>NZ_CM197955.1:0-4800000 GCF_059511905.2 Chitinophaga sp. 9-1-y
ATGAATAAAACTTGCGAACAAGTTTGGGAAAAGTGTCTTAATATAATTAGGGATATAGTAGAATGGCAGCCGTTTAAGACATGGTTTGAACCAATTAAACCCATTAAACTTGAAAACAATGTTTTAACCATCCAGGTCCCCAGCCAATTCTTTTATGAATACCTTGAGGAGCATTATGTGGGATTGTTAGGAAAAACTATTAAAAGAGAATTAGGTAAAGAAGCCAGGTTGGAGTATCGCATTGTAGTCGAGAACGGTACGCCACATCAGCATCCCAGAACGGTAAACATGCCCACGCAGTTTACAAAACCTCAGAAAGACAATGAAGTAGATTTTCCTTTAACGATTCACAACCCGGTTAAGAACCCCTTTGTTATTCCGGGTATTAAAAGAGTACAGATTGACTCGCAGCTCAATCCAAATTATACCTTCGACGCGTATGTAGAAGGAGACAGTAATCGGGTAGCAAGACGCGCAGGGAAAACCGTGGCTGAAAAGCCGGGTGGTACGTCTTTCAATCCACTGGTAATATATGGAGGCGTAGGATTGGGAAAAACCCATCTGGCGCAGGCTGTAGGCAATGATGTAAAACGTATACATCCGAATAAAGCGGTGTTATATGTAAGTGCAGAGAAATTCATTAACCAGTTTATAGATCACTCAAAGAATAATATCATCAACGATTTTATTCACTTCTATCAATTGATAGATGTGTTGATAGTAGATGATATTCAGTTTTTTGCACGTGCAGAGAAAACGCAGGATGCTTTCTTCGCGATCTTCAACCATTTACACCAGTCTGGTAAACAGCTGATCTTAACGTCTGATAAGGCGCCTAAAGATCTGGATGGTGTGCAGGAAAGGTTGCTGAGCCGCTTCCGTTGGGGCCTCAGTGCAGACATCCAGATTCCGGATTTTGAAACGAGGATGGAAATCCTTGAAATGAAAATGCGGAATGATGGACTGGAAATGCCTAAAGAAGTAGTGAAGTATGTAGCCTATAATATTCAAACGAATGTACGTGAACTGGAAGGCGCACTGATTTCATTGTTGGCGCAGTCTTCGCTGAACCGCAAAGAAATAGACCTGGAGCTGGCGAAGCGCGTATTGAAATCTTTTGTGAAAACATCTTCCAAAGAAATTACCATCGAGAGTATACAGAAAATGGTGTGTGAATACTTTGATGTGCCGTATGATAAGTTACTGCAAAAAACACGTAAACGTGAAATTGTGCAGGCCCGGCAGATTACCATGTATCTCGCCAAATCATTTACTAAGAATTCACTCAAAACCATTGGCGAGCATTTTGGCGGCCGTGATCACACTACTGTGATTCATAGCTGTCAAACAGTGAAAGACCTGATGGATACCGATAATAACTTCCGTGACAGTGTCATCGAATTACAGCAGAAAGTGCAACTGGCAGCGATGTAAGACCAGTACTAACCCTAATAACCTATTTAAAAAAGCCCCGCAAGCAATTGCGGGGCTTTTTTTTGCTGTATTAAATTAATATTATTTAATATATGAAAAAATGGTGTTATTAATGACATGTCCCGCACAGGATAACAAGAATTATTTGGAACCTTTTACTATTAGCAGGCCTCTATATTTTTAATATTCATATTGCTGTTCCTACTTATTATCACCCAGCAATTATGCTGCCGTTAATAGCTGGTGTACTGGCCGTTATTTGCTTGCCAGAGGCTATCTGTAGGTTTCGTAATATCAGTGATGTAAGTTTTTATGAAGATGAAAGAGACTGGCAGTATCCCTCTCAAAATCCCACCATTTGCAGAATGATGCGATGGTATCCGGAGAGATATAAATAAACGACCTGTAAAAACTATTACCGGAAGTAACCGATGAAGATTCCCTGGGAGCAAGGTTAAATACCATCCATTCCCACCGAACGAAAAGTAGACATAGTGAGGATGATTATTTTACCTGGAATAATAGAGTAAACCTCTGGAAACAGCCAGGGTATATACTAACAATACCACGAACGAACCGGAATGAGAAGAACGCAGCTATGCAGGAAGAACTGGCGAAGGCCTGGGCATAAACGGCAAACTGGGCTGCAGGTGATATTACGCGCCAAATAAGGGCGTCCAATTTTTTTATAAAAAAATGAAAATCTTTTGGTGAATTTAAAACTTTGTTTATTTTTGCAACCCCTAACGGGGAATACGGAGAGATGCCTGAGTGGCCGAAAGGAACGGTTTGCTAAACCGTCATACGGGTTAAACTGTATCGAGGGTTCGAATCCCTCTCTCTCCGCAAGCTTTAAGCCTTCAGATTGTAAAATCTGAAGGCTTTTTTGATGTAAAGGGATTTGAGATCAGACGTGCGCATTTGTCGCAATTGATTCATATAAAATTTGTGATGACAGCGCTAAGAATTGTGGAGGGGAATTGCTTTCTTGTGTAAATTAATTCCAATGATTACCTATCTAAAGACAGCGCTCATCGCATTACTGCTTTTTTCTTCCGGCAGCAGTATTTTTGGACAAACAGATACTATTGATGTTTTTATACAAAAACAAATGCAGGCGCACAGGATTCCCGGCCTGCAACTGGCAATTGTAAGACAAGGGAAAATTATAAAAACAGGTAATTATGGGTTGGCAAATCTGCAGGATTCGATTGTCGTAAGCGATAAGACTGTTTTTACAATTAATTCAATCACTAAAGCGTTTGTTGGTGTTGCAATTGTGCAATTAATGGAAGCCGGGAAATTAAAGTTGGAGGCACCTATTTCTCAATACCTCACAGATATTCCTGATACATGGAAGCCGGTAACAGTTAAGCAACTCCTGTCGCATACATCCGGGATTCCGGATATTGTGAATGAGGAGGAATCTGTTCTAATAAATGACGATCCGGAGGAAGCATGGAAAATGGTCATTCAGATGCCGAATGAATTTAAGACCGGTGAAAAATTTAGTTACAATCAAACCAATTATTTATTACTTGGCCGTATTATCAATAATTTAAGCGGCATGTCGTTCCAGGAGTTTATAACCAAAGAGCAATTGGAAAAAGTAGGTATGCCAAAGACAATACTATCAGGTTTCGGTGCTACAAAAGCTGTTATAGCGCATTCAGCATGTAGCTATCAATATCGGAAGGGGGTGCTTAGTAATATGTTTTTTTCTTTTCCTCCTTTCCTGCAAACAGCTGCCGGCATGAGTTCAACGGCTACAGAACTTGCAAATTGGGTGATTGCTCTGCAAAGCATGCAATTATTAAAACAGTCATCAAGCCTTAAGGCGCTTTGGACACCTACAGTTTTAAATAACGGAGAAACAGGCGGTTTTAGCAGCTTATTAAATGGATATGCTGCAGGATGGCCGGTTATAAAAAGAACGAATCATCCTGCACTTGCACCTGTAGGCGGCAATCGTTCGGCTATATTTGTTTATCCTAATGACGATCTCTCTATCGTAATACTTACCAATCTTTCAGGCGCGTTTCCGGATAGATTCATTGATCAGCTGGCAGGATTGTTGATCCCAGGTATGATAAAATCATCTGGCGCTCCTTATAATTAGTCATTATTCGCAATAATAAAAGCCTTCAAATCGGAAGATTTGAAGGCTTTTATTATATCACTTAAATACACCATTACAACGCCACTACTGTCCCTGCCGGAACAATCTTTAACTTCTTCGCGTAGGCTGTGCTGTTCAATGTTTCCTGCAGCTTTGCAATGGGCTCAATGTACATAGAGAAAGTGGAATGATGTACAGGTGTAATCATGTCCGGTTGCAAGGTTTCTATGATCTTCAAACAATCGGTCGAATTTAATCCGCGACGTCCAATTTTGCCATCGGAGCCTACAGCGCCCATGTCCGGAATAAGCAGGTTGATTTTTCCGTAACGGGTATATTGTTGCATCTCATCAAACCAAACGGTATCTCCGGTCCAGTATATGCGATATACTTTGTGGTTCACCGTGTATTCGATGATGTACCCATTGCCTTTTCCCAATGATGTTTTTAATGGATCGTCTTTGGCATGCATGGCCTCTACTGCTATGATCCGCAAGGTTTCGTTACCTTTTTTGAATTCGGTGGTATCTCCCCAATTGAGTCCTGTCAGATGTGCAAAACCCCAGCTTTGTATGGTGGAGGCATCGGCGCCGGGAGCTACTACAGTGAGTTGTTTATTCAAAGTATTTCTGGCTTCCAGGTCGAAATGATCCGCATGTGGATGGCTTACCAGCAACACATCTATATGAGCCGTATCAAATGTAGCTGGTGCAAAATAGCGTTGAATATATGCATTGGTGGCCCCGGTAGAAGGATGCTTTTTGATCATAAATGCGGAGTCGCCTTTAGGGCTAAACATTGGATCTGTTAGTATTTTGAAGCTTCCCAGTTGTAATACGTAAGTGGGACCGCCTATCCATTGAAACGTTTTTTTATGCTGGGCATTCACTGATCCTACGAGGAGGATACCAAGGATAAACAGGTGGATTTTTAAGGATTTCATGTTGCGATTCTTTTATTGTTTCGTTGATTTGACGATACAAAGCTATTACGCAAAAGGCATTCTGAACATGGACAAAAAAGGATATTGCATGGATGAATCCTGTGTTGTCACAACAATATATAATGCACCCACCCATACGCCATGCTTAGCCCGATCAGGTATAAAATATTTATCTGCCAGCGTTGTAATAACACCAGTGAAACAATGATCCATATCAGTGCCATGTAATCCAGGCTGTTGATGTGGATGCCATGAGGAAATAATACATCTTTCCCCAGGTAAAGGGTAAGATGTAGGATAACCCCTACCACCGCAGCCGTAATGAATCCCAGGGTGTTTTCAATCAGGGTGTTGCCATGTGTTTTTTCAATGAGTGGCGCACCAATAAAAACCAATCCAAAGCAAGGTAAAAACGTAAACCAGGTGGTGGCTAATAATCCGATAGTGCCCATCCACAGCGAGCCGTTGAAATGATTGTACCCTGCCATGAAACCTACATAGGATAATACGATGATCAACGGGCCGGGGGTGGTTTCTGCCAGCGCAAATCCATCCATCATCTGCAGTTTACTCAACCAGTTTAATTTGGTGACGGTAAACTGTGCTACATAAGGTAGTACAGTGTAGGAGCCGCCAACAGTCACAAAGGCCGTTTGGGTAAAAAACAGGCTTAGTTGTTTCCAGAAAGTAAAATCAGGGAGAAATAAAAAGAATAGCAGGAATGGGAGTAACCAGAGGAGAATACCCATCGCCAGCACCTGGAGGACTGCTTTTAGATCGAATGTGCTGGTTGTCTGCGCGGTCTTTTTGTCCAGGACGTAGCTGCCTTCAGCGGCGGTAAACTGTAACTGTTTGCCTGTAGGTAGCAACACCCTGGGCCAGATAAATTTACAGCAGATAACGAAGATGAAAATGGCTCCAATGATGGTGAGGAGGGAAATATGAAAGAAGAAAATACACACAAAAGCGGCGGCAGCCAGGAAATAGTGTACGGGGCCATGCAGTGCTTTTTGTGCTATTTTATACATCGCTAATATAATGAGGGCGATAACGGCCGGCTTCAAACCTGCGAACAGCGCTGTTACCCAGGGGATGTTGCCAAACAGGACATAAATAATGCTCAGTCCCAGCAGGATAAACATGGAGGGTAGTACAAACAATATTCCTGCTGCCAGTCCTCCCCGCTTCCCATGTAACAGCCAGCCAATATAAATGGCCAGTTGCTGTGCTTCTGGTCCGGGCAATAGCATACAATGATTGAGTGCATGCAGGAATTTGGTGTTGCTGATCCATTGTTTTTTATCTACGAGGTAGTCGTGCATAATGGCGATGTGCCCTGCTGTGCCGCCAAAGCTGATCCAGCCTAATTTGAACCAGAATTTCAACGCTGTTTTATAACCAGGATGTGTTGCTTTGTTTTCCATAATCAATATAATGCCCGCTCCATCGCTTTGCATAAAGAGATGGGCATAGTGTTGCCGAACTGATTACGGTGGTAATCAGCCATCATCACAGATGTGCAAAACGAACGGAAAATGTAGGGCGATAAAAGCTGGTGAATATTTCTTCAGACGCAACAACCGGGTGTCTGTATGCCGCATTGCTGATGTTACAAAGATAACTTGAAAAAGCCTTGTGTGCAAGGTTTTTGAAGCCTTTTTTGGATCGAAATAAGGCGAATTTGGGTATGGAAAATCGTTCTTTTGATCGTGGGGTTGTGTGGTTGTTTTTGAGGGGCAGAAACAGGCTTTATTCGGTTTTTATAAAACGACTTACCAGCGTACGACAAGGTTATTGGTCGTACGCTGGTAAAACTTATTTACTACACACCAAACTGTGTTAAGTGGTGATCAAGGTGTTTGTAGAACATATTATTCCATTCGTCTTTGTTTAAAACGCCAAAGGAATGTGAGGGTAGTTGGTCAAAATGTGCTTCGCCCAACTGTTGTGTTTTCCGGATATACTCAATTAGTCGCTGTTTTTCCGGCTCAAAATTGCGGATATCAGTTACCAGGAATGCTTTGCCCGTAGGGCCGTTGTGTTTGTAGGGTGTTTCGTTGGTCACCAGTTTTTTAACAAAAGCCTTCATGAGGAGCTTGGTGAAAAAATTCGGGGCGGGATGTTTATGGTCGTACACCAGTTCATATGTCACGTTACAATGCGCCAGCATTTGCGCTACATTCATCTTACCCCAATTGGGAGTGGATTGGGGTGTTAGGTGATTAATCCGTTCAATAACGTTGCTTGAAACCGCTTCAGTGAAAATGTTTGGTAAAGGCATGACGATATATTTATTAATTAAGTAGTGGGAAAACCCGTTTATCACCTATGACGTTTGAGATGCCTGAAAATGGACAAATTATCTGAATTACGAACTTTAAAGTACTTATTTAACAGGAATTAACGAAAATATGTTCTTTTTAGCTGGCTTGAAAGCCTCTGTGGATAGACATCTGTTGCCTTTTAAGGATATTTTAAGCTGCTCTTAACCTGGTTATGGCGCGCTGGCAAGGAAATTGGTTTACTACGCTTACTAAACAATAAACACACATGAAAAAGTTAATTACTGCAATTGCTATCCTGCTGGCGGTTTCTCCGGCTTTCGCACAAACGGCTACTCCAAAACAAGCCCCTGCTACGAAGCAAGCCCCTGCCGCTACGCCCGCTGCTACCCCCAAAGCATTGCCTGCTCCTGAAAAGCGCGCTGTTGCTTATACAGACGAGCTTAAAGCAAAGCTACATCTCACCGACGATCAATACCAGAAAGTATTGGCCGTAAACACAGAGTGCATTAAACGTAAAGATGCCCTGAAAGCCAGCGGACAAAAAGGTGGACCTGGTGCAAAAGAAATATCTGCTTACCGTAAACAGCAGTATCAAACCATCCTCACACCGGACCAATTCACCCAGTTGAAAGCGATGAACGCACAGAACAATTCTAAGAAGAGCGCAGAATAAGGATATTCACTTCATTGTGGAAGAGGGAGCAGTCATTGCTTCCTCTTTTTTGTGTCCACAATGTTGTTCGGTAGTAGCCTGTAATGCTATGTAGTGGCCATTTTGTACCAATTCTAGCTTTTTTATGAAAAAAAATTTGTTTTTATGTGAAACAATTTCCTACATTTGCACTCCGCAATTGAAGCAAAGGAACACCACAAGGGTTACCGATAAAGCAACAAAAGCGGATTAAGAAGGGATTTCGGGGCGTAGCGTAGCCCGGTATCGCGCCTGCTTTGGGAGCAGGAGGTCGCAGGTTCGAATCCTGCCGCCCCGACTTAGTAAAGAAGCCTACTTGGAAACGAGTAGGCTTTTTTGTTTTTATTATAATTTGTTTGTTATGCCCCACTATGTTTATATCCTTCAAAGCGATAGTACGGCCCGCTATTATGCCGGCGAAACCGTAGATGTGTCTGCGCGGTTAAATAAGCACAATTCGAAATCAACAACAAGCACCCGTCATGGAGTACCCTGGCGAATTATTCACGTAATTCCGTGTGCAAGCAGATCGGATGCGCTTCAATTGGAGAAGCAAATAAAGAAACGAGGTATATCACGTTGGTTATTAGACCATGGTGTATCGTTGTGATATCGCGTACCGCTGTAAGCGGCAAGGTCGCAGGTTCGAATCCTGCCGCCCCGACTTAGTAAAGAAGCCTACTTGGAAACGAGTAGGCTTTTTTATTTTTATTATAATTTGTTTGTTATGCCCCACTATGTTTATATCCTTCAAAGCGATAGTACGGCCCGCTATTATGCCGGCGAAACTGCTGATGTATCTGCGCGGTTAAATAAGCACAATTCAAAATCAACAACAAGTACCCGTCATGGAGTACCCTGGCGAATTATTCACGTAATTCCGTGTGCAAGCAGATCGGATGCGCTTCAATTGGAGAAGCAAATAAAGAAACGAGGTATATCACGTTGGTTATTAGACCATGGTGTATCGTTGTGATATCGCGTACCGCTGTAAGCGGCAAGGTCGCAGGTTCGAATCCTGCCGCCCCGACTTAGTAAAGAAGCCTACTTGGAAATGAAGTGCCCCCTAAAAGTTAGACACTTTTAGGGGGCACTTCAGAAACGAGTAGGCTTTTTTATTTTTATTATAATTTGTTTGTTATGCCCCACTATGTTTATATCCTTCAAAGCGATAGTACGGCCCGCTATTATGCCGGCGAAACTGCTGATGTATCTGCGCGGTTAAATAAGCACAATTCAAAATCAACAACAAGTACCCGTCATGGAGTACCCTGGCGAATTATTCACGTAATTCCGTGTGCAAGCAGATCGGATGCGCTTCAATTGGAGAAGCAAATAAAGAAACGTGGTATATCACGTTGGTTATTAGACCATGGTGTATCGTTGTGATATCGCGTACCGCTGTAAGCGGCAAGGTCGCAGGTTCGAATCCTGCCGCCCCGACTTAGTAAAGAAGCCTACTTGGAAACGAGTAGGCTTTTTTATTTTTATTATAATTTGTTTGTTATGCCCCACTATGTTTATATCCTTCAAAGCGATAGTACGGCCCGCTATTATGCCGGCGAAACCGTAGATGTGTCTGCGCGGTTAAATAAGCACAATTCGAAATCAACAACAAGCACCCGTCATGGAGTACCCTGGCGAATTATTCACGTAATTCCGTGTGCAAGCAGATCGGATGCGCTTCAATTGGAGAAGCAAATAAAGAAACGAGGTATATCACGTTGGTTATTAGACCATGGTGTATCGTTGTGATATCGCGTACCGCTGTAAGCGGCAAGGTCGCAGGTTCGAATCCTGCCGCCCCGACTTAGTAAAGAAGCCTACTTGGAAACGAGTAGGCTTTTTTGTTTTTATTATAATTTGTTTGTTATGCCCCACTATGTTTATATCCTTCAAAGCGATAGTACGGCCCGCTATTATGCCGGCGAAACCGTAGATGTGTCTGCGCGGTTAAATAAGCACAATTCGAAATCAACAACAAGCACCCGTCATGGAGTACCCTGGCGAATTATTCACGTAATTCCGTGTGCAAGCAGATCGGATGCGCTTCAATTGGAGAAGCAAATAAAGAAACGAGGTATATCACGTTGGTTATTAGACCATGGTGTATCGTTGTGATATCGCGTACCGCTGTAAGCGGCAAGGTCGCAGGTTCGAATCCTGCCGCCCCGACTTAGTAAAGAAGCCTACTTGGAAACGAGTAGGCTTTTTTGTTTTTATTATAATTTGTTTGTTATGCCCCACTATGTTTATATCCTTCAAAGCGATAGTACGGCCCGCTATTATGCCGGCGAAACCGTAGATGTGTCTGCGCGGTTAAATAAGCACAATTCGAAATCAACAATAAGTACCCGTCATGGAGTACCCTGGCGAATAATTCACGTAATTCCGTGTGCAAGCAGATCGGATGCGCTTCAATTGGAGAAGCAAATAAAGAAACGTGGTATATCACGTTGGTTATTAGACCATGGTGTATCGTTGTGATATCGCGTACCGCTGTAAGCGGCAAGGTCGCAGGTTCGAATCCTGCCGCCCCGACTTAGTAAAGAAGCCTACTTGGAAACGAGTAGGCTTGTTTGTGTTTGTGGTATCGCGTACCGTTTGTAAGTACAGTGCACACCATCTTTTTGATGACGTAGAGATTGAGTTTAATAGTCATTTGTATTAGTTACTACTTGATCTGGCATCTATCTCCTACAGCGGTGCCGTGAATTCGTTTTAAAGAACCAACTTTTTTTGATACATCGACTGTAGATTCTTCTGTAACAACCATTATCAAGGGAGTAAGATTATACCCCAACGTTCATTTCAAGGTATAGGTATGGCTTCTCAGGCAACTGGCCTGATTCGTGCATGAAGCTAAATGATTTGAGTTTTTTATGATAACCGTTATGCTATGTCATTAGAAGCCGAAACCATATTGATGTTAAGGGTTGATGTTATTACTGGTTATGAAATTTGCTTTTTCTTAAATTGAATAATTTCAATGATTAATTTTTCTGGCAATGGTTGATTGTTGGGAAACTGTACGGATGCTTTGCCTACGACATATTCCGATAACTCTTTTGCAAAGTTTTGCAAAATCCCTGTTCCTACATAAAATCCTGCAAACTTTTTATACCCAGCAATCATAATTTGCTTGTCTCGTTTGCCGCCTTTTACTAAAGCGTAGGCTGGAATATCATAATTAATTAACTCTTCCGCATTGGGAGCAGTTTTTAAAATTATTTTCTTTAAAGCAAGTAATGTTTTTTGGGTATCTTCAGGTTGCTTTGCAAAATACTCTGCAACTGTTTTAAATTTTGATGTTGCCATGATTGCTAACTTTAATTGTGATTTGATTTTTGAATTCTAATAAGTTGTACGTTTAAGATTATTAGCCATACCAAATAAGTTAAAAAAAGTAAACGAGGTGGATAGCCTAATGGGGCATCGGGTCCATATGCGTAGTCGCCTTTTGGTATTACATAAATAGAGAGATGAATAATAAAACCGACTAAGCCAAGTAATGGTATAACTGATGTCCATATCAAAACTTTCTTTGCCGCAGCCCATGATTTATTTTTTAAAGCAATGCTTATGTTAATCAATAACGCAGCAATTGGAAAAAGAAACAAACCTGCCATACCTGAAAACATGTGAATTAAACCTGTTGTTGATATTTTATCAGGTGCAGTCGTTAAAGGGTCGGTGGTAAACACTCCAACACAAAAAGTTCCTGCACAGCAGATAAATAAAATGACCAATCCAAGTTTTCCAAAAAATCCTTTTACATGCGATTTAATGTTAAATAGCAATATTCCATAACTGAATGATGAAATAATAAATGCTAAAGACATCATCCATCCATAAGAACCAATGGCGTATTCACTTAATGGATGCCAATATGGGTCTAAGTCCGGTCTAATGAAAATTAATACACTTATTAAAAGATGATAAGTCATTGCTGCTGCTATGGAAAGTTTTGCCAAAACAATAGAGGTTTCTTTATTTATCATTTTCTTGAAATTTAGGATGTAAAGATGCACAAGTATGATAAATCGAAGGCTGTGCAAACACGCCATACATAGGGTGTTTTGGGACATTTTTGTCTGATAAGTTTGTAGAGGGCAGTTACAGTGTTGGCTTACTTATTAATAAGTGCAATAAATAGTATCACATATTAAAAATATTCCGTATTTTTTGGGGATGCCAATAAAAGACGGTCGGAAACTAAGCAAGGATGCACAACAGCAACTTCGAAAAAGGGTGATCGAATATTGGGAGCGGTCTGGGAATGTTTAAGCGATAGCACGGCCCGCTACTATGCGGGCGAAACTGCTGATGTATCTGCGCGGTTAAATAAGCACAATTCAAAATCAACAACAAGTACCCGTCATGGAGTGCCCTGGCGAATTATTCACGTAATTCCGCGTGCAAGCAGATCGGATGCGCTTCAATTGGAGAAGCAAATAAAGAAACGGGGTATATCACGTTGGTTATTAGACCATGGTGTATCGTTGTGATATCGCGTATCGCTGTAAGCGGCAAGGTCGCAGGTTCGAATCCTGCCGCCCCGACTTAGTAAAGAAGCCTACTTGGAAACGAGTAGGCTTCTTTGTTTTTGGTAAGCATTGAGCGACATGATAAGTATTGCGTACCACTGTTACCTGCTTTTACAGTATAGCGAAACGCTCCTAATGCTGCTGCGCAAAATCGCAAACTGCGTCTTTGAAAGCAGTACTGTTTTCATAATAAAGCAGGTGTCCTCCTTCTATTACTCGCACGGTTTTTTCCGGGAAAGCAAAAGTTTTGTAGCCCTTTATGCCTACCGCATGATCAGCAGTTCCGGCAATAATCAGCACTGGTATTTTTAGTCGCTGCGCAAAAGGTATATAGTCTTTTGTGTACTCGGGATATTGCTTTTGCTTGAATAGCACAGCCATCGCAAAATCTTGTGAACGCTTATAGTCATCTATTTCCATTTGTTTTTGGATGGTCGCCGTATCCTCCGACAATAACTTGTATGCTAATCCACGTTTACGGAGAGCAGTCATTTTCTCCACATTTAACTGCCAAAGGCTATCCCTGCCAAGTGTAGCAGATACAGTCGTATCTTCGCCTAAAAGCTCCTTCTTATACTGCAGGCTTTCCGTTAAAGCAGTTTTGCTCAACATGTTTAATGTCGCAGAGGCCAGCATCAGCGCCCGAACATGCGCAGGATGTGCTAAAGCATAATTAAATGCCAGGATGCCTCCGAAAGAATGCGCAAGCAGAAATGGCTTGTCTGCTTTTAGGTACCGGCGCAATTCTTCTATATCCTGTATAACTCTGGAAAGATGATAATTCTTGGCATTTTGCGACTTGCCCGATCCGCGCTGATCAAGGTATACCATTGTAAAGCACGCTTCCAATGCGTTACCTTTCATTTCTTCGAACGAGCGACTCCCTTGTCCCGGGCCGCCATGAATAAATATACAAACCGGACCTTTACCCGCAACTTTCACGTAAAGATTAACACTATCACTTGTTTTGAATTCAAATTCCCCCTGTTGTACAGATTGTGCATACATGCTATACCATCCGAAGAATTGTATAACACCTAACAAGATAAAGTTTTTCATTCGGAATGATTTTCATGTAAAATACGAAGAACAATTTAACCCGACCTCCTGGCGCTGTTAATCTTAACAAAGAAGCCTACTTGTTTCCAAGCAGGCTTCTTTGTTTTACTGGAATTTGTTGTTAGGCATGGCTACACGATAACATCGTACTGCTTATGACTTGCCATGAACAATATAGCACTACCACCAACTAAAATTTCCCATTCTCATTCTTTCGCTGAGCAATAGGCGGTATTACTTCTACAACATCCCAGTGTTCAATAATTTTATCATTTTCAATTCTATAAAGATCATAGAATGCGGAATGGACCTGTTTTAAAAAGCCCTCACTTATCACCAGTACAAAGTTGCCTTCACCAAGTATTGTATGGATATTGCTATATACCTGGGGAGCTCCGGATGATTTCCACGCCTGAAGGGTGTTGAAAAATGTGGATACGCCATCTCCCATATGTGGGTTATGCTGAATTAAAAAGTCGCCATTAAAATAGCTGTAAGCTTCCTCCAGTTTGCCATTAATGAGTATGTCCTGTACAAACCTGCGCGCTATTTCTTTATTGGAATCTGTCTTGTGGTGATCAATGGCTTTGGTTTTTCCATCAGTCATTGTTCTGCCACTTTTATTCAGTTGCTTACTGTTGACCTGTAGATTATCCCAATGTTCAACACTTACCCCGTTTTCAAATCTGTGTATATCAAAAGCTACAGTTGGCTCGAAGAGGTAGTAATCTACGTGCACAAAACCGATGTCTCCGTCCTGAAATTTACGGACTACATTTGTGTATACTTTATCCATCGGCATTTGTTCGTGTAATGCCAGAATTGCGGAGAGGCCGGTGGCAACGTTGGGATTGTGTTGTTTATAGGAGGTTGGATGGAGTAGCCCAATCTCTGCCAGTGTTCCCGTTTCAATGCTATTCTGTATAGCTTCGGCTTTGTCTTTGTTTGAAAGGTGCATATATGATAATTTATCTCACAAAATTTCAAAACTCCTTTGTAAACATCAATAAGGGGGAATTTTAGCAGATGGGGTTAATTTTTACACCATACACGTAGTTATTCAATATGCCTATTTTTGTACTTATAATTTAAGGGAGATGTATGAAAAAAAGATACCCATTGATTTCAGTTGCGGAATAAGTGTGACGCTGGAAATTATCGGGGGAAAATGGAAGCCGTGCCTGATAGATGCTATCAACAATGGTGTGCGTAGGCCCAGTGAATTGCTGCAAAGGAATCCCGGCGCCGGCAAAAGAGTACTGCATTTGCAGTTGAAGGAGCTGGAAGAACATGGCGTTATCAGGAAAGTTATCTATCCGGTATTGCCTTTAAAAGTTGAGTACTACCTGACTGCACTTGGTGAATCGCTCATACCACTCATTAGAGCTATGGAAGACTGGGGGGCGGACTATATGCCGGAGTTTACAACTGCACAAAAAGTAAAAGCAGCTTCGGCAGCAACCACTGCCGGTTAACCTTTTTTGAAAGTATTATCTAATTTGATCGCTTCTTTCAATAGCTTCTCAATTGGCTTTTCATCAATCTCCTCTGGCGTCTGGTAGATTTTATAGAAAATTTGTTTGTTAGTTCCATGCGATAAAAAGCTATCGTGGTCATTTAATTTATGGCCATACCAGAAACCTAAAAGTACCCCGCTTTTGATACCTCCCCGTGGAACTGTTGAGGGCCATATAATGCATATGCCTTTATTGCCGTAGAAAAAAGGAACATTATACGATATCTTCTCTTTGCAATACTCCGGAAGCGCTGCTACAACTATCTGCCGTAATACATCTACAATTATTCTTTCGTCTTCAGGAAGAATAGAAAATAATTCAACCAGGTTCCTAATTTTCATCGGAATTCAAATTGGTTTTTCAAATAAACAGATGCTCAGGTAACTTACGAAACCCAATGATGAATTTATAATAACAATTAATTTTTGTGAAGCCTTACTCCGCTGTTGTTGGATCAATAATAGTAGCTACCTCACTGATGGAATTAGCAGGGAATCCCCCCTGTTTTGCATGCTCAAGAACCATTTCTTCATTGGGGGCGATATAAATACAATAAATTTTATCACCTGTTACATAACTGTGTATCCATTGAATTTGTGGTCCCATATTGCTTAATACACCACAGGAAGTTTGAGAAATTGCTTTCAATTGTTCTCCTGAAAGCTTACCGGCACCAGGAATTTCGCGTTCAATAACATACTTAGGCATGACTTCTGTTTTATGTTTTCTCCTTATGACTGTTAAATCTTGATCTTGTTCATTCTGGGGGCATTTACAGGCTTTTGTCTTATGGGGGTAGTCAGGGGAGAAGTAAAAAAATATGTACCCAAATATAAGCATTTATTTAAAAAGATCTCCGGAAATGTGATACCCAGTATCGTGTCTGGTATTGCATTTCCGGAGTTGCTCTATAAGGAATTATGCCTGTTTATTGGGCCGGATCAGGAAAATTAGCGTCCCAACCAAGGAACCGGTCCCCGCTTGCGCTGTTATAATAATCATAGATGGGGGACTCCTCGAAAGGATAAGGAAGGCCATCCCGGCTATACGCTGTCGCCTCTGGGGATAGCATTGCTCAGTAAATGGTAGCTATTTATCCAGCCACTGTTTAAATAGAGGCACTTTCTCTTTACTGACTAACACCTCTCTTTCAGGATCCCGTTTAAGGGTAATTTTCAGCTTGCCATTGAAATAGTGCTGGATATTATCGATGCTGCTGATATTGATAATATGCTGTCGGTTGGCGCGGAAAAATTGCGAAGGATCTAATTGTTCTTCTAATTCGTCCATGGTATGAGTAAGAACTACCTGTGTTTTATCTTTCAGTGCCAGATGGGTTACATTAAAAGCATAAAAGATAAAGTCTACATCTGCCACCAGTACTGTTTTATAGCCATCGCGGAAAGGTAGCATGAACCGGCTGCGATAGGTCACTTCTTTTTGTTTAAAGAATTCCAGCAGTTGTTGCACCATTTCGGTGGAATCTGCTGGCGCAGCCTGTTGATGTATACGGTCCAGTGCTTGTTTCAGGTCGTCTTTTTCAATGGGTTTTAAGAGGTAGTCGATACTATTTACTTTAAATGCGCGGATAGCGTATTCGTCGTACGCGGTGGTGAAAATAACCGGACAGGTAAGTGTTACCTGTGGAAATATATCGAACGATAAGCCGTCTGCCAGGCGGATATCCATCAACACGGCATCCGGATGTGAATGTTGTCTGAACCAGGCTACACTGGCAGAAACGGTATCCAGCATCGCTTCTATGATGATATCTGGTGCAATGTCCAGCAGGATGTTTTTTAAGCGGGTGGCATTTGGTTTTTCATCTTCAATAATCACAACACGCATGACAGTTATCTTTTAAAAGTTAAGTAAAGGCAGCATCACCATAAATTGCCCATTTTGTTCTTTGATGGTGGTAGACTGATCGGATAACAACCGATAACGGTTACGGATATTTTCCAGTCCCAGTTTGGTAGAAGGGATGTTGGTAGGAATGAGCTGTATGTTATTGCTGACAATGAGCTGGCTGGTATCATCCAGGTAAATGTGTATATGCAATGGCTGCGCAGCAGATGCCACATTATGCTTGATGGCATTTTCAATGAGTAGTTGTAGCGTAATAGGTGGAATACCTTTTGACAAGATGGATTCCGGGATGGTGGTTTGTATATCTACATTGTCGCCATGGCGAATCTTTATCAGGTAAGTGAATGCCTGTATAAATTTCAGTTCTTCCCGGAGGGTAATAATGTCATTGTGGAGGTTGATAATCATGTACCGGTACACCCTGGAAAGGTTTTCCAGGAATGCCAGTGCGGTGCTTTTGTCTTCTTCAATAAGCGCGGAAAGTGTGCTGAAATTATTGAACATGAAATGTGGGTCCAGCTGTAATTTCAGCGACTGTAATTCTGCCTGCATGGCAATTTGCTTTAGTTCCGCCGCTTTGAGCTTCAGTGCGGAGGCTTCCAGCATAGATGTTTTCCAGCGTTGCAGCAGGTAGTTGCCTGTTTGTACGGCGCTGAGAAGAATAGATACCATAACGCATACAAACCCTACCTGCCATTGATCCAGCTTTTCCGGGCCATTGTCTTTTGGGTCTGGCGCGGGGCCGAAGATAAAAGTAAGTACAATGGTGAGTATGGTGAGTAGCAGGAATACAGAGATAATCTGACAAAATAATTGAGCCGCAAACCGTCTTAAAGGCCATTCTTCCCAGGGAATTCGTTTGTCCATCCACCGGGCAGATAACAGGCTGATTTCTGTCACCAATCCGCAGAAGATCATGATGACCAGCCATTCAATGAGCAATTCACTCCAGGGCCGTGTAGACAGTTCGTCCCAGTATTTACTAAAGGGGTTTACCAGGTAAGACAACAGGTAGTATAAAAGAAATATAACGGGAATAATCAGTATCCTGTAATACCTGTTGAATAACCTGGTTTGTTTTGTTTGAGATGGATTCATTATGCGTATTTAGCCACGCTTAAATATAAATAATTCGGCGGTACTTCTTATTTCCAGCCTCCCCCCAGTGAGCGGTAAAGGTCTACAGCAGCACTCAGCTGATCGCGTTGCAGTGCTGCCAGGTCCAGTTCACTTTGCAGCACATTGCTTTGTGCATTGAGTACTTCCAGGTAAGTAGCCATACCACTTTGAAACAGCAGGCCGGCATGGTGGGTGGCGCTTTGCAGTTGTTCCACCCTTACCTGTGTGATGGCATGCTGCGCCTGCAGCTTGTCTAATTTGACCAATGCATCAGACACTTCTCCAACAGCCGTGAGTACAGATTGTTTAAATTCAATCACTGACTTTTCCTCTTCCAGTTTAGCTATTTCCCAGTCTGTTTTTAATTTTTTCCGTTGGAAGATGGGTTGTGTAATACTGCCGCCTACTGTTTCAAAAAGGCTGCCGGGTATATTGAACCAATTGCTGGCTTTAAATGAGTTAACGCCGGCGCTGGCGGTAATATTCAGTGCCGGGTACATACTGGCTCTTGCCACACCGGTGCGGGCATTAGCTGCTTTGGCGGCCAGCTCAGCGGCGTGTACATCCGGCCGTTGCGTGAGCAGGGCGGCTGGTACACCAGCTGATAGTGGGAGGTTGAAACGAATGGATTGCAGGCGGCTCTGGCGGATAATAGCGCCCGGTAAGGCACCGGTGAGCAGTTGCAGCGCATTTTCCTGCAATGTAATTTCCTGTGCTATCTTAGGTAACAGGGCGGCGGCTACCTGCCGTTGGGCCTGTGTTTGCTCAATAGCCAGGGTAGTAATTTGTCCTGACGTAAACTGTAGCTGCATGATTTGCAGGGTGCTGTCTGTCAGCGCCAGGTTTTTAGCAGCTATTTCCTGTTGGGCATCCAGCATCAGGAGGTTGTAATACCCCTGGGCAACGTCGCTCACAATTTTTGTTTGCACCGCTTTGGAGGCTTCGCCAGTTTGAAGGTACGTAGCCAGGGCCGCCTCTTTCAGCCGGTTGATTTTTCCCCAGGCGATCACCTCCCAGCTAAGTCCCAGGTTGGCGTTGTAGTCGTCCATGTATTTGGTGCCCATAAACTGCTCTGATAAAGAGCCATTTAAGCTGTTTTTAGACGGCCAGTTGCGGTTCGCTTGTACTTGCAGGTTCAGGTCGGGCAAGGCGCCTAAACGGGCTGTTTTAAGCGTTTGTGCAGCAATGGCTACATTCCGGATAGCTACCTGCAGGTCGAAGTTTTTGATCAGGGCGCTGTCGATCAGCGTCTGCAACACGGGATCGGTGAAAAATGCTTTCGCAGGTAACAGCCCGATATTATTGCTGTCTGCCGGTAATGTAGCGCTGCGGTACTGCGTGGGCAGCGGGGTATCGGGTCTGCTGAAATCTTTGCCCACACGGCAGGCCATCATCAGGCTGCTGAAACCCACTATTATCAGTAAACGTTTGATATGTTTATTCATTTTTTTGCTGTTTTGGGAGATGATGATTAAGCGGTGGCGGTTTCCAGCTTCGGTTCAGGTGTCGGAGTGATTTTTTTACCAGTTACTTTCTCCTGTAAGAACTGGAATATCACAAATAACACCGGGATGATAAATACACCGAGAATAACGCCGGACAACATACCACCGGCAGTACCAATACTGATGGAGTGATTACCTAATGCAGAAGGTCCTTTTACTACCATCAGCGGAATCAGTCCGGCCACAAAGGCCAGTGATGTCATGATGATGGGCCGTAACCTGAGCTTAGCTGCTTCCAGTGCTGCCGCTAACAGGGTTTTTCCTGCACGGCGCCGTTGTACGGCAAATTCCACAATCAGGATGGCATTTTTGGCGAGCAAGCCTATCAGCATCACCAGTCCTACCTGCACATAAATATTGTTGTCGATGCCAGCCAGTGAAATGGCGGCAAACACCCCGAATATACCTGTGGGAATAGAGAACAATACGGCCAGCGGTAACAGGTAACTTTCGTATTGCGCCGCCAGCAGGAAGTACACGAAAATGATGGCCAGCGCAAAAATCATGATCATCTGGTTACCGGAAGTGGTTTCTTCTTTACTCAACCCTGTCCATTCATAGCTATAGCCTGCCGGCAGTTTGGTGGCCGCGAGCTTTTCTACTGCCTTAATAGCATCTCCGGTACTGTATCCCGGCTTGGGCATGGCGTTAATGGCGATGGAATTAAAAAGATTATAGCGGTTCATCATCTCCGGTCCATATACTTTTTTCAGCGTAATGATACTGTTCACGGGTACCATCTCGCCCTGGTCGTTCTTCACAAAAATCCCTTCCAGGCTAGCGGCATTGCTACGTGATTCCGGGGTGGCCTGTACCATAACCCGGTAGTATTTACCGAAACGGTTAAAGTCGTTCGCCTGGTTACTGCCATAGTAGGTTTGCACCGTCATCATAAGGTCGCTCACGCTCACGCCCAGTTGTTTGGCTTTCACGGCATCCACCATTATTTCATATTGGGGGAAGTCGGCTTTGAACATGGTAAAGGCGGCGCCGATTGCCGGTGTCTGCATCATCTCAGCAATGAAGCGATTGGTTACCTCACTGAACTTTTCTATAGATCCGCCGGTACGGTCCTGTAGTACCATTTCCAATCCGTTGAAGGTACCAAACCCCGGTACGGTAGGGAAAGTAAATACGCTGAAGGTCCCTTCTTTAAGTGCGCTCAGCTCCCCGTTTAACAGCCCTACGATATCATCTATCTGTTGTACTTCGCCACGTTCTTTAATAGGTTTGAGTTTTACAAACCCCATCGCATATGCCGGACTGGCGCCATTACTCAGGATATTATACCCGGAGATACTGGTAGCAGATTCAATCATCGGCAGCTTTTTAAGGATGCTGTCTGCCTGATGTAAAACTTTAGTCGTGCGGTCTAACCCTGCCCCTGGAGGCAGTGATAAAGAGTAAGCCACAAAGCTGCCGTCTTCATTGGGGATAAAGCCTTTGGGCGTGGTGGTCATGAGCCAGCCGGTTAGAAGCGTTACCAGTAATAAACCGCCCATGCTTACCCATTTATGTGCGATCAGCCATTTTACACCGCGGGTGTATTTGTTGGTCATCGCCTGGAAGCTGGTATTGAATGCCGTGAAAAATCTGCGGGAGAACCCCTGTGGGCCGTGACTGGCACCATCTTCCCCGGCATGCGTATTTTTTAGAAATAAGGCGCACAACGCAGGACTCAATGTCAGCGCATTTAAGGCTGAGATAAGGATGGCAATAGCCAGCGTAAAAGCAAACTGCCTGTAGAATACGCCGGTAGGGCCTTCCATAAATCCTACCGGGAGGAATACCGCTGCCATTACCAACGTAATGGATAAAATGGCGCCGGTTATTTCACTCATCGCCGACATCGTAGCGGCTCTGGCGGGCAAATGTGTTCGTTCCATTTTGCTATGTACCGCTTCCACTACCACAATGGCATCATCTACCACAATACCAATTGCCAGCACCAGGGCAAACAGGGTGAGCATGTTGATAGAGAATCCCATCATCTGTAAGAAGAAGAAGGTACCTACCAGCGATACGGGAACGGCGATAGCCGGGATCAGCGTGGATCTGAAGTCCTGCAAAAACAGGAATACAATTATGAATACCAGTATAAATGCTTCTACCAGTGTTGACTTTACCTGTGCAATAGATACGTCCAGCTGTTCTTTGGTGCTCATGGTCACCTGGCATTTAATGCCTTTGGGAAACGTTTTGGCGGCATTATCCATTACCTGCCGGATACTGGTTTGTATTTCGTTGGCATTGGAACCGTTGGTCTGGAAAATGGCCATGGTAACGGCATCTTTACCATTTACTTTGTTATCGGTGGTATAGTTGGCAGATCCCAGCTCTATGCGGGCCAGGTCTTTCAGGTATAACACAGATCCATCGGAGGCTGCACGGATAACGATTTTTTCAAACTGTTCGGGCTTATTGAATTTACCCTGGTAGTTGATCACATACGACAAGGGCTCATTGGTGCCTTCACCGAATTTACCTGGCGCTGCTTCGAGGCTCTGGTCGCGGATAGCGTTCATGATTTCTGTTGGCGTAACGTTGTAGGCCGACAGCTGTTCCGGCTTCAGCCAGATGCGCATCGCGTAATCTTTGGCACCGAAGATCTGTGCCTGTCCTACGCCGGGGATACGTTTAATTTCCGGGATGACGTTGATCTTGGCAAAATTCTGCAGAAAGGCTTCATCATATTTCTGTTTATCCTCGCTGAGGATATCGAGGATCATGATCATGCCACTTTGTTGTTTGGTGGTGGTAATGCCCGCCTGCACTACTTCAGCAGGAAGTTGGCTGGTGACCTGTGCCACGCGGTTTTGTACATTCACGGCGGCCTGGTCCGGATCGGTGCCCAGCTTAAAGAAAACGGTAACAGAACCCACGCCGTCATTGCCGGCATTAGATTGTATATAGGTCATGTTCTCTACCCCGTTGATGGCTTCTTCCAGTGGTGTTACCACAGAGCGCAATACGGTAGCGGCATTTCCTCCCGGAAAGGAGGCGCTGACTACCACGCTGGGAGGTGCAATATCGGGAAACTGTGTAATGGGCAGACGGGAAAGGCCTACCAGTCCCAGGATAACCAGGATAACGGAAATCACCGTAGCTAATACGGGACGTTGTATGATTTTGTTCAGCATAACTCAGTATCGTTTTGTGCAGCGGAACTGCGCACTTACTTTTTGGGTGTTGGTTGGGTACCGGCAGGTGTTATCACACTGCCTTCAGCCAGGGTTTCTATGCCGGCAGTAATAATTTTATCGCCACGTTTTAACCCCTCTTTTACGATGAATTGATCGCCGTTGCTGCCGGCTAACTGTAGGATCCGGCGTTTTACAACATTGCTGTCGCCCAGTTCATACACAAATACTTTATCCTGCATTTCCAGGGTAGCGGCTTGGGGCACTTGCAGTACGCCGGTGAACAGCTGTTCAATTTTCACTTTGCCGGTATTGCCGGAACGGAGAGTGGCGCCGGGATTAGGAAAGGTGGCGCGTAAGCTGATGGCCGCGGTAGTTTTATTAAACTGGCCATCTACCATTTCAATGCGTCCTTTTTGTTGAAATTCATCTCCATTGGAAAGTATCAGGCTTACCGGGCGTAATTGCCGGAGTTGTTGCTGTAAACTGGCTCCGGAAGCACCTTTGCTGAAGTTCATGAAATCATTTTCACTCATAGAGAAATATGCATACACTTCGCTGATATCAGACAAGGTGGTTAATGGTGTAGCATCTGCTCTGCCTACCAGGTTGCCCACTCTTTTGGGGATACGACCGATATAGCCGCTTACCGGGGCTTTTACCAGGGTAAAGTCTACATTAATGCGGGAGGCTGCAACCGCGGCTTTAGCCTGCTCTACATTGGCTTTGGCAGTTTGAAGGGCTGCGTTGGCCGTTTTCAGCTGCATTTCAGCTACTACTTTGTTTACTACCAGTGGCCTTATTTTGTCGGCTTCCAGTTCGGCGGTAGTAACCGCCGATTCCATGGCGCGGAGGTTGGCGATATCTTTATTCAGCTGTTCCCGGTAGGGGCGGTCATTGATTTGGAAAAGTGGTTGTCCGGCTTTTACAAAGCTACCTTCGTCTATAAATATTTTATCGAGATAGCCATCTACCTGTGGCCGTATATCTACGTTCACTTTTCCTTCCAATACAGCGGAATATTGGCTGCTGGTCATGGCGCTGCTGGTATCCAGTGTGATAACCGGCAACTCAGGCGCAGGCATAGCGCCGTTTGTGGCTTCGGCTCCTGCATGGGTGCCACATCCGTATAAGGCAACTGCTATCAGTAATCCGGGGAAGTAAGCTGTTTTATATGTCATTGCCATCTGATTATTTTTTATATAATAGAAGGCAAATATCAATAGAGACGGGAGCTGAGATGGCGCGAAAGTAAACGAACCGGAAAAAATGGCGGATGAACCGGAAAAAGGGGATAGTGAAATTTAGATGACAGCTACTGCCTGTTGGCAGCCTAAACAGGTAGTAGCTGAGTGGTTAATGCATCCATGTTTTTGGGTTACAGGGCTATTTCAAACAGGCTGGAGGTTCCGCCCCGGTAGTGTGCCGGTAGCTCGGGTGCATCCCCGGTAGCTACCACCCCGAGATAATTGAATCCGCAGCTGACGTAGTAGTTGTTCAGTTTGTCGTTGCCGCTGCCGGTATCCATTCTGATAAATTGTTTATGTTTAGCACTGGCAAAGCTTTTAGACCAGTCCACGATTTTTTTCACATAGCCATTGCCGCGAAAATCGGGATGGGTAGCTATCCGGTGAATATAAATAGCCGGATCTTTATCTTTTTCTTTCCAGATAAAAGGATCTTCAAAGGCAATAGAGAAAACACATACAATTTGTTGTTGGACAACTATTTTCCACAATCTTTTTTCTCGTATTTCATTTTCTATCAGTGTCCTGTCAAAGCCCAACCAGTGCTTCTGCGCTACTTTTTTCTGCAGGATAGTGCCTGCATCGTACAAGCTGAATATGACGTCAATGTCTTCGATAGTACTGTTCATAATTTCCATGAGATATGAATTTAACGAGTGTAAAATTCAAACTTTCTTATCATTTAAAACAGATTCACTTTTGTTTATTTTGACCAGATCAGATTTTGTGTAAGTCTTTGTGGAGTGGGTTTCGTATAATATGTGTATCTTCATCATATAACAAGAAAAGAGATGAGATTAACAATATCAGGATATTCTACCGCCTTATTCTCTACCTGGTATCTTTTGGAGGAACTGGGTATTTTGATGGATGCGGGCGATGGACTTACATCGGCATTATTACAAAAGAGCAGGAAAATTAATTATGTATTTATATCACACGCCGACCGGGATCACCTCACCGGACTGGTGCAACTAAACCAGCTCAACGCGCGCGACGGCTTCCCGGTAATTTGCTATCCACGAGACAGCAAATCATTTCCGGCCATGGCCGAATTCCTCCACAGATTTGACCCGCACACCAGCGGTATACAATGGAGGGCAGTAGGTCCCGGCGATGAAATTTGGGTGAAAGATGACCTGGTAGTAGTTCCTATCCGGAATGAGCATGTCACCACAGATCCCCATATTATCAGAAGCCTGAGCTATAAAGTGATGCAGGTAAAGCAGAAAGTAAAGCCGGAACTGGCAGCGCTGCCTCCGGCCACATTAAAGCAAATCATTATGGAAAAAGGAAAGGAAAGCACCACGATGGAGGTGAGAACCAACCTGGTTGCCTATTCCGGCGATACACCCGTAGAAGATCTGCAACGCTGGGACCAATCCGGTATCCTGATACATGAAGCTACTTTCTTAGCCAGCGAAGGAGATGTAAAGGTAGTAGCACATAAAAATAAGCACAGCAAACTGGAAGAAGTGATGGAAATGGTAAGTAATATCAAGGTAGAACAGCTCATCCTGGGGCACTTTTCCTCCCGGTATTCAGCGGAGCAGATAGATCATGCTATTAAAGATTTGTGCAATAAATACGCGATTAATATTCCGGTATTCCGTTTATTACCCGGACTAACCCTGAAGGATATACTTTCTGGGAACCCGGTTAATAAGTAATGTGGTAGCAGGTTCTGTATATGTGCTGTAAAATATTTTTAGAAATATTTTTGAGAGATTTGTTTTTGTGGAATTTTATTTCCTACATTTGCATCCCGCTACAAAAGGTCGGAGACGGGGCGTAGCGTAGCCCGGTATCGCGCCTGCTTTGGGAGCAGGAGGTCGCAGGTTCGAATCCTGCCGCCCCGACTAAGTGAAGAAGCCTACTCAGAAATGAGTAGGCTTCTTTGTTTTTAATGGGCGTAGCCTAGCGTTATGGTATCTCGTACCGCTATAAGCGGCAAGGTCGCAGGTTCGAATCCTGCCGCCCCGACTAAGTGAAGAAGCCTACTCAGAAATGAGTAGGCTTCTTTGTTTTTAATGGGCGTAGCCTAGCGTTATGGTATCTCGTACCGCTATAAGCGGCAAGGTCGCAGGTTCGAATCCTGCCGCCCCGACTAAGTGAAGAAGCCTACTCAGAAATGAGTAGGCTTCTTTGTTTTTAATGGGCGTAGCCTAGCGTTATGGTATCGCGTACCGCTATAAGCGGCAAGGTCGCAGGTTCGAATCCTGCCGCCCCGACTTAGTAAAGAAGCTTACTCAGAAATGAGTAGGCTTCTTTGTTTTTAATGGGCGTAGCCTAGCGTTATGGTATCTCGTACCGCTATAAGCGGCAAGGTCGCAGGTTCGAATCCTGCCGCCCCGACTAAGTGAAGAAGCCTACTCAGAAATGAGTAGGCTTCTTTGTTTTTAATGGGCGTAGCCTAGCGTTATGGTATCTCGTACCGCTATAAGCGGCAAGGTCGCAGGTTCGAATCCTGCCGCCCCGACTAAGTGAAGAAGCCTACTCAGAAATGAGTAGGCTTCTTTGTTTTTAATGGGCGTAGCCTAGCGTTATGGTATCGCGTACCGCTATAAGCGGCAAGGTCGCAGGTTCGAATCCTGCCGCCCCGACTTAGTAAAGAAGCTTACTCAGAAATGAGTAGGCTTCTTTGTTTTTAATGGGCGTAGCCTAGCGTTATGGTATCTCGTACCGCTATAAGCGGCAAGGTCGCAGGTTCGAATCCTGCCGCCCCGACTAAGTGAAGAAGCTTACTCAGAAATGAGTAGGCTTCTTTGTTTTTAATGGGCGTAACCTAGCGTTATGGTATCTCGTACCGCTATAAGCGGCAAGGTAGCAGGTTCGAATCCTGCCGCCCCGACTTAGTAAAGAAGCTTACTCAGAAATGAGTAGGCTTCTTTGTTTTTAATGGGCGTAACCTAGCGTTATGGTATCTTGTACCGCTATAAGCGGCAAGGTCGCAGGTTCGAATCCTGCCGCCCCGACTAAGTGAAGAAGCCTACTCAGAAATGAGTAGGCTTCTTTGTTTTTAATGGGCGTAACCTAGCGTTATGGTATCTCGTACCGCTATAAGCGGCAAGGTCGCAGGTTCGAATCCTGCCGCCCCGACTAAGTGAAGAAGCCTACTCAGAAATGAGTAGGCTTCTTTGTTTTTAATGGGCGTAGCCTAGCGTTATGGTATCTCGTACCGCTATAAGCGGCAAGGTCGCAGGTTCGAATCCTGCCGCCCCGACTAAGTGAAGAAGCCTACTCAGAAATGAGTAGGCTTCTTTGTTTTTAATGGGCGTAGCCTAGCGTTATGGTATCTCGTACCGCTATAAGCGGCAAGGTCGCAGGTTCGAATCCTGCCGCCCCGACTAAGTAAAGAAGCTTACTCAGAAATGAGTAGGCTTCTTTGTTTTTAATGGGCGTAGCCTAGCGTTATGGTATCTCGTACCGCTATAAGCGGCAAGGTCGCAGGTTCGAATCCTGCCGCCCCGACGAAAAAATGAAACCCTTCAGATCGTTGGATTTGAAGGGTTTCTTAATTTAAATAATATTGCATCCATTCGGTCTAAAAGCGTCACTACTTTCAATTTTAATACGTTACAGGAAGTTCGAATCCATTTAAGTTCGGAAAATATTATTTAGCGTTAGCATACTGCGTTAACCCATCAATTCTTTTGTCGCTGCTTTAATAAATCCTGCCTTATCCTTTTTCACTTCTTTCAACATTGCTTTTCTGTCATCCGGAATAGGAAAATATTTTTCGGCCCATAGATGTATTTCAATCAGTACAGGCATTAAGTCAACTCCCTTTTTGGTTAACCGGTATAACACTTTTGCTTTACTATCCGGATGGTCTAATTTCTCAATGATCTTATTTTCTTCAAGAGATTGTAGTCGTGAAGCCAAAATATTCGTGGCTATGCGTTCCTGGGCTTTTAGAAAGTCGCCATAAGTACACTCTTTTGCAAACATTAAATCCCTGATAATCAACAGCGACCACTTGTCTCCCCATATATCAAGCGAGTTGCTGATAGGGCAATCTGATCTTTTTTTCGTTTTGTTCATAAAAAATATATTTCAAATATACACTTGCATATTGCAAGTAATGTTTACATTTGCACTTGCAATATGCAAGTAAAATTACAAAACGTTGAGACATGAAACAAACAATATTAATAACTGGCGCTTCTTCAGGTTTTGGATTGCTGACTGCCCAAAAGCTCCATGAAAGTGGCTTCCAGGTAATTGGAACAAGTCGTAACCCCGAAAAATACCAGGCTAAACTGCCGTTTAAATTGTTGGCATTGGATATTGCCGATTACAACTCAATCGCGTCTTTTAGTAAGAAACTCTTCAGGGAGATCAATAAGTTGGATGTGCTTATAAACAATGCAGGATACTTAGTGACAGGGCTTGCCGAAGAAACCACAATTGAAATAGGCAAACAGCAGTTTGAAACCAATTTTTGGGGCACTGTTAAACTTACAAACGAGTTGTTGCCTTATTTCAGAAAACAGAAGCAAGGCAAGATAATTACCGTAGGTTCTATTCTTGGGTTGATTAGTCTTCCCAATGTCGCTTATTACGCAGCTTCAAAACATGCATTGGAAGGATATTTCAAAGCCTTGCGGCTTGAATTAAATCAATTTAATATACAGGTCAGCATGGTTGAACCTTCGAGCTTCAAGACAAATATTGGTAATAGTTCAACCGCCGCAACAGGGGATATCAAAGATTACGATGTATTTCGAAAAAAGATTTCAGCTTATTCTAAAACTCAGTTTGAGAATGCACCAGGGCCAGAACCTGTTATAAATACGGTTTTGAAAATCATAAATGAAAAAGCGCCAAAATACAGTTATCCTGTTGGCAAAGGAACTTCTATGCTTCTAACCATGCAACGTTTTGCATATAACGTACTTGAAAGTACTGTTTTGAAAAGGGTGAATGCTGCGAAATAATTTAAAAGAGCTCTGGCAAAAAATGAAAAAAAACATTCCTAATAATATTACAAATCATAGCAAAGACAAACGCATCCCCTGCCAAAAATACTGTAGCAAACAATGATGTCAAAACCGACTTAGGTATTACATTTAAAAATGTAAAAACACAATCTGTCAATATTGGTGGAACAGATTTCTGTTATCGAAAACTTGGTGATAATAATGCTGGTGTACCGGTAATTTTTTTAAACCACTTAGGCGCCACAATGGATAATTGCGATCCCAGGATTATGGATGGCATTGCTTCAGAGCATCAGATAATTTGTTTTGACAATCGTGGTGTTGGTGCTACGAAAGGTAAAACGCCGAAAACTATTGGTGAAATGGCAAAAGATGCAAGAGCATTTATTCATGCTTTAGGGTATGAAAAAGTCGATTTGGTTGGCTTTTCGATGGGCGGTTTTATTTCGCAGGAAATATTACTTCAGGAGCCACAGCTTGTTCGCAAAGCTGTAATAACAGGTACTGGCCCGGCCGGTGGTGAAGGGATCAAAAATGTTACAAAGATTACTTATGCAGACATTCTAAGAGGCCTATTTAGTTTTAAAGATGCAAAAACTTATCTTTTTTTCAATAGAAATGAAAATGGAAAGAAATCGGCAAAAGAGTTTTTAGCCCGGCTAAAGGAACGCATAGAAAACCGTGACAAAAAGATGAGCTTTAGCAACCTCCAAAGACAACTTAAGGCTATCCATGCCTGGGCGCTGCAAACACCACAGGATCTATCAGTAATCAAGCAACCTGTATTAGTGGCAAATGGCGATAATGACAGAATGGTGCAGAGCAGTAATACTCATGAATTAAGCAAGCGTATTCCCAATTCCGAATTAATCATATATAAAGATGCCGGCCATGGTGGTATGTATCAATATCATGAGGCGTTCGTAAAAAGTGCATTAGCGTTTTTAGCGAAGTAAGCTATTTATGAATAACAATTAATAAAAATGAAAGCATTTATTATAAACCGATACGGCAAAAAAGAAAATTTGCAATCTGCCGAGATCGCAGAACCGGTTTTAAGGGCAAATGATGTATTAGTGCAGATTCACGCTGCCAGTGTAAATGTTCTGGATTCCAAAATAAAAAATGGTGACTTTAAGTTAATTCTACCTTATAAACCTCCTATTACGCTGGGACACGACGTAGCGGGAATCGTAATAAAAGTAGGTTTAGGTGTAAAACAATTCAAAACCGGCGATGAAGTGTATGCGCGTCCGGCAGATCATAGGATTGGCACTTTTGCAGAACTTATTGCGATTAATGAAAACGATGTTGCATTAAAGCCCGGAAATTTGTCAATGGAAGAAGCTGCGTCTATTCCATTGGTTGGTTTAACCGCATGGCAGGCGCTGGTTGAAAAGGCAAATGTGAAGAAAGGGCAAAAAGTTTTCATCCAGGCAGGTTCTGGTGGTGTGGGCACATTTGCCATTCAGTTAGCGAAACATTTGGGCGCTACTGTAGCTACCACAACAAGTGCCAGTAATATTGATTTAGTCAAAAGTCTCGGTGCAGATATTGTAATTGATTATAGAAAAGAGGATTTTGAAACACTATTGAAAGATTACGATATAGTATTAAATAGTCAGGATGCAAAGACTCTTGAAAAGTCTTTGCGAATATTAAAACCCGGGGGAAAACTTATTTCTATCTCTGGTCCGCCTGATCCCAGTTTTGCAGAAGAAATCAAAGCGCCCTGGTTCATGAAATTGATAGTGCGCCTTCTGAGCGCCGGAGTGAGAAAAAAAGCAAAGCGACTCAATGTAAGCTATTCATTCCTTTTCATGAGGGCAGAAGGAACTCAATTAGGCCAAATTACTTCACTTATTGATGCAGGTATCATAAAACCAGTTATTGACAAGGTATTTCCATTTGAGCAAACCAATGAAGCTATGGGGTATGTGGAAACAGGGCGTGCAAAAGGTAAAGTTGTTATCAAAATAAAATAAAACTATTGCTGAAAAAAATCAGCTACTTCAATAAGAACTAACCATTGTCTTAAGAAAATCGGTTTCCAGCGGTAAAACAGCAATAATTGTCTGATTAGTTTGCTTTGTCATTTTGTCATGTTAATTAGATACTTTTGCTATTCCTTATTAAGGCTTACAAAGCCAGTTAAAATCTTTAAATCCTGTATCGGCAGGTTCGAAATTTGTCCAGCTGACCCAACTTGATTGGACAGAATGGTTTTTATGCCATCCTATCCTTTTTTATTTTGACCTATAACGCTGTTCAGACTTGCAATTAGCTTGAATGCGCTATTATTTCCCCGGTTAGTCAGCAATTGAACGCAAACCAACAGATATGATTTCTAAGTTTTTGATCATCTATCACAAGCTCGCGAATATCATCCGGCAATTGATTACGTTGCCATTCACATTCTTTTTTGCCCATATCTTCTTTCTCATTTTCTTTAACAGATTCCTTAACCGCTTTAATGGCATAGGCGGCTGCTCCAAGTTCGTGGGCAGCGACGTGCGCCGTCACAGCTGCCTGCCCTGCAGCATAAGCCGCATTTCGGGCAGCACCTTTTAAATTTCTTGCTGCTGCCATGGCATGGCCACCCGCTTCACGGCACTGCATCATTTTAATCTCGCCACGCACCCATGCCCGAATTTGTTCGATAGCCAAACGAGGACGAGGGTCAGAAGGTTGCACTGCTTCGAAAAAGTGCAACACATGCTCCGCACAATCAGCCGCCCATAGGGCAAGTAAATGATGATGCGAATCTGTTAAGGTGCCGCCTCGTCTTATAGTTATAAATCTCGGGTCTCTATCCTTTGGCAAGATCATCGTTTGCGGTTGTAATGGTGTAAAAAAAAGCGGTATGAAAAACGAATTTAGTTCTGACCTGTCAAATCAGCTAACAATCACAAACCAGGTAGCATAATGTTAAGATCAAAGCCCGGCGAACTGCTGGCCTATTATCGGATTTGAACTGAAATACTTTCCCGGCGACATCCGCGTAAACTGATAGAAGGACTTAATGAGATGTGATTGATCATAGTAGCCTGCCTCATAGGCACATGCTGTCAGTGTCTTTTCCGGGTAACACCTTTTGTGGCTGATAAAGAAGTTGAACTTCAGTATCGCGCAAAGGTTTTTAGGAGTAATACCTACGTGTTTTTTGAACAAGTCATCGTAATGTTTAGGGGTGATACCGCTCTTTTTGATGAGGTCCCCAACGGCTATCACGCCATTACTGTTGAGAATTTGCCCTAGCGAATATTCTATATATGGATTGCTCCCGGGCTTGAGTAAATCTGCCAGGTAGTTTTCTATATTTTGAAAAGTATCTTCCGGATTGTCGGTAATGTGATTCCAGAAACCATGCCCGGGCAATACCTCATCCAACGGCAGCACAGCCGCATTCAGCGCGTGAAGTGGTAAATTTAAGAGATGATACAGGGTATGAGGAAAAAAACGGATGCCATAGAGTTTGGCGCCGGGAAACATTTTTAACCGATAGCATTCCAGCGTCTGTCCCGCAAGGAGCGCGTACGGTTCCTCTATCCAGGTGTTAGTCTTGCTTTGCCGCTGGGAACAATTAGGGGTCAGGTAAAAAATCAGCTCGTGATGCCCGTCTGGAATGATCTCCTCTTCATACACAGGGTCGTCGGTTGTCAACTCCATATACCAGATCGATTTCACGAATTTGGCGATGCTAACTGGTATGTAGTTTCTGAAAAGTATCATTACAGAAAGTTAACTAAAAATGCGCTTAAATCACCACTTCATATTTTTACAATTCCACAGGCCCGGGAATCACTAGCTTTAGTGTAAAACTCATGAAACTGATTCCGCTTTTGCTCTTATTGGCAACTGTAGCTAATGCGCAGAAGAACGTCGCCAACTTTTCTGTTTGGAAGCCGAAAGAGGGGCAAGCCGCCAATTTCGAAGCAGGCTATAAACAACACCTCCGCTGGCATCTCGCCAATAAAGATACGTGGAACTGGTATGGCTGGTACTTCATTGCCGGTCCACGTGATGGTCAATTCCTGGATGCCAGCTTTGGCCATTCCTGGGATGAATTCGACCACCGGGTTAATCCTTCAGGCGATGCCGCCGACAATGCACTGCATACCGAGCCTTTCGCCGACTTTCTGGAAGGGTATAAAGTGATCAGATTAACCTTGTCCGACCCTGAAGACAGCGTTGTGCTGGGTTCAAGACTGATGCGCATGCTGACTATCCGGGTCACCAATACCGAAGCGGCCATTAAATTTGTTGGAACACTCAAACAAAAAGTACGAAAATTCCTGGCTTACCAGGTGGTTGATGGGGGAGATCTGAACCAATTAATAGTATTCATCGGCTCAGAGAATTTCGAAGAATATGGTAGGTCTGCTACCCTGATTGACAATCCGGACACCCAAAATGGGATTGGCTCCATTAAATCGGAGACCCTGGTTTTCCGGCGTGATATGAGTATAAATTTTTACTGATTGGATTAGATTATGTATCGTGTTTAGCAGATCATTAGCAGCCTATTTAGTCCGGATTTTTCCTTTGGAGCACGATGAATGCAAGGAAGAACCTGACTTTCAGGATGGTCAACCGCTAACCTCCATAAGTGCCCAATACCTAAGCTGATTGGACGTGCATCAGGTGTAGCCTGATAATGTAAATCAAAGAAATGGTCACTTAGAAATGATTCAAAATCTTCCGCTGTTCCCTGAAATAGCTTTTTAAGCTCATCACGTATTTCGGGGATAAGTATTTTCTTTATTCCTTGTGAATTTGGTAATATTTCACTGGAATCGCCATAATAGGTGCATAAAAAGGTATTGGTTGGTATGGGAGAGCGATCCACATGAAAGGAATAAACATCAGTTGGAAAAAACGGATAGGCGTCATCCTGATCATAGTGGTTGATCACATTCAGGGTAGGCGATGCGCCGTATGCTTTTAATAGCTTCCAGTCATTTAAAAGAACTTCGCGGGCAAGTTGTCCTTGCTCACTTAGCTGAAGTGCACTTAGCTCCGCTGGTTCAATGGTCGTTATATTTTCGCTTAGTGTCACTTTATTAACAATCTCAGCAAAATCACCTGTCAGATGACGCGTCCAGCAAATCGCATTAATTTCTCCGCTGAATGGCGTAGCAACAAGGTCTTGAAAGTTCGTGACGTATTGAATGTGTTTCTCAGCAGGAGATAAATCTATCATAGTAGTGAGTATAAATATAGAATCATTTGACAACGAAGTAGCCGGTCAATTTACTTTTTCTTAATTGAAACCTAATTTGGAAAGATAGCATGCTTTTTCTTTTATGAATCAGGAAAAGGATTCACAGGCAATTGCCTCAGCTTGTCACAAAGATACAATGATATAACTGTTTCTTTATCAAGACTTTTAACGGATGTTGTGCTGTTAGTCTATTTAATACAAAGTATTAAGATGAAGAAATCCGTCATCACGGACTATTACCGTTGTCGTTAATAATGAACCTATTAAGCCCCACCCGCTTTAATAGCGCATGGGGCTTAAATAATCAGCGGATATTGTGTTATATTAGGTAGCTTAAAACGATACTTTTTACATTGTTGCGCAGCAATTTGTGAATGCACTGTTGTAAGAAGTAAGAGAGAACCGGTCTTTTATTCAGCGAAATATAGAAGATGCCTATGCAATATCTGCCGTCGCTTCCATTAAAGTCATATGTAAAGGGATACTGGGTTTTTACCAGTGAACAGGACATGACGAATCAAACATTTTTTCCGAGTGGATATATTGATTTCGCTGTCAATATATCCGGCGGTACTGCCAGCACTATTATCAACGGACGTCCGATCGATATGCCTAAGGTTGAGGTGTTGGGGCAGTTAACTGTACCTACCCGGCTTACGGTTGCCAAAGGAATGATGGTACTGATTGCGCGGATTTTTCCTTATGCCAATGCGCTCTTTTTTCCCAATCCCATTTCATCATTTACCAATGATTCAGTAGACCTGGAAGGTGTGCTGGGTAAAGTATCTGCCGAATTTTATGACAAGCTGATGGAGGCTCCCTCTATTGAACAAAAAGTAAAAGAGCTGGATCAGTTCCTGGTGCAACGATTGTTAGGCAGCAAGCAACGCAGTAATAAAATTACTATGCTGGAGCAGATCTGTAGCCATATCGGGGCAGAAGGGGAATTGTTTAATATTAAGTTGCTGGCCCATAAATATGGTTTCTCCGAACGTTATATCCAGCAGTTATTTCTCGATAATGTAGGGCTTACCCCAAGAGCATTCTTTCATATACAACGATTTAATAAAAGCCTGGAATTGATTCATGGTGGTGAGCGATCGCTGACCAGCATTGCCTACGACTGTGGCTATTTTGACCAGGCGCATTTCATCCGGGAGTTCAGAAAATTTACCGGCGTTACACCGTCGGAAATCCGTGCCGGGCAAATGGTATCGGGGGTGTAATTGGCTGCCGCACAGCTACCTGTGCGGCAGCAGGGAATATTATTTATTGCCGTTAAACATGTCTCTGAACATCTTCCAGCCGTCTTTTGTCTTTTTCCAGATAACGATGTACTTGCCCTCTCCCAGCATTTTTCCGTTGGCGTCGTAAACCTGTGTCAGACCTTCTTCTGTTACAAATTCTTTTCCATCTCCATAAATATCTACCGTAACAATTTTCCCATCCCTGGACCCTGCGGCATATACACCATTGAAAAATTTTGCCAGGCCTTCCTTTCCGCAATAAGCGGGAGCACCTGGCATTAACAAACAGGCATCGTTTGTATACAGGCTCAGAATAGAACCATCATTTTTAGCAAACAGACCAAAATGTGCTGCATTGGCTTTGGCAATCGCCTGTTTGGCTTCCTGTAATTCGGAGGATTGAGCCATGCTTTTCGTGGAGCAGACAGCGCTCATAAGTAATACCAATAAAGAAACGGATAATTTCATAAGTTGACGTTATTTTCCACAAAGATCAACCTGGCCGGAAAGCGGAAATTGTACAATAACGAACAAAACTAAAATTTTAAGAGTGGAAAATTTGCTTCCCATCTTCCGGGGAGCCGGCAAAATGAGCGCTAGTATAATTGATTGTGTAATATCCTTTTAATCATTTGTATGGTAGAACGGCTTACTTCTCCTTTATATTTCTGAAGAATGCTACGCTCACTGGTATGATTACTGAGCTCTCCGGCCACAGACAGCCATTTGCCCAAAAATTCCGAATTAGGCGTCCGGTATTTCAGCAGTCTTCTTACGGTTTCAATCACTACTTTACTAACCGTGCCTTCGTGTAATTCAAAAATCTCGTTATTGTTGAGACCCAGTTTTACATCGTCTGCAATCCTGGAATAATCCTGCAGGTATTTTTCGTTTGCTTCCATTACCTGTAGCATGGGGTTATTGCTGAAAACAATATCTGCTTGCTTTTTGGGCTGCCGCTGGAGGTTTTGCAGCGCATAGTTACGGGCTACATTATCGCAGATAATCAGGTCATCTTTACTTAATTCAAACCATTCACCTTTTACACGTTTATGTTGAAAAACAATGTGGAGGCTTTCTTCCAGGTCGGTCATGTTCAATGCTGCATACTGTCTGATTACACGAAACATAACGGGCAGGTGTGTATGATACGCAGCTAACCGCTTATGCAGGTCCTGCGTTTTGCCAATCTTATACAGGTTTTTTCCTGTGTTAAGAATGTACACACATTTACCGGTTTGAACTTGCTCCATGAGGTGGTTTTCGCTTTGCTGATATGACAATGACGGTATCAATTTACGACTATGATTATTATATACAAAATTCAAATATTGGATTAAATGAAAATATGATAATTTCCGTAAGGATACTTATTGGGTGCAATAGTACGATACACGGGTGTTTGAAGCAACCCGGATATTGCGGAAAATAAAGCGCCTGGTAAGGAAGGAATTCGTTTTTCAATCAATAAAAGAGCATAATCCCCACATGGAGATGAGGGGACAAAAATGAATAGAACGAGTGAACAGGGCAGGATTCGAACCTACGATACTATACAATCATTGCCAGTGTGCTCGTCAGGTTAGCCACCTGTGTGGGTAGAAATGCAGGAAAATCGCCACACCACTGGATAATTGGATCTGCATTAACTATATAGTGCGGTCCATTCCGCTACCTGTTCGTATGGAGAGCATTCACCATGCCTCATTGGTACACCAATGCAGATAAATGTCCTGGGAATGTTTTCGGGAGTAAGGAAGGGGTTTCGCTAACTCCATGAGGAATTATTTGTGTGATGGTTACAGTTATTTTGAGTTAAAGGATATGTTTCTTTCCGATCTTTTTATTTAACAAACCTATTTTGAAAAGGTTCGAAGCGGGGGCATCAAAAAGTAAGGATACCTGATGGAGTGGTATTGTTTTTATCAGCGATAAAATGGTGTCAGTTTATCTATTTCAGGAGCCTGGCGGAAGTCTTTTTTTATTTGTGAAATAAGCTGCCTGGCCAGCGTTAATGGGTGTGTGGGAAAAGAAGCGTCATAGATAGAATGCTCTGAGATATTCATCAGTGCCCCTTCCCGGAAATTGGGATCATATGGATCGGCAGACCAATGAGGTAATGCTTCCCTTCCCTTGGTTTTTAGCAACTGATCTGCAATAAATGTTTCTCTCATCCCGGTAGGGCCTGTTTCTACAGCTTGTATTTTAATCACGTAACTGCAATTTTCAAAAGGTAGTGTTAGAGAGGCCAGATACATAGTGCCCATTTTTTCCTGTGGTAATTTGAACAAGGTATGGACAGCAGTATGATGATGCAGTTGACATAGCTCCACTTCAATAATACCACCATTTACACGGGATACATTATGTCGGTAGAAGTTTCTTAACGCCTGAATGTCTTTGCTGGTAGGGATATCTGGCGGTAAGGTGAAGAAATTAATGGATACAGCAACTGTTTGTTCAGGATTTACCCATTGAATAATATTTTGGTCGTGCCTGACAATTGGCCAGCCAAAATCCGTAATGCTAACTGAGTGTAGTGTTGCTTTTTGTTTGCGGAATAAAGAAAACATCGTATAGGTATATGGGAATATTTTTTAAAGAAACAAATTATTCCCCATAAATGGAAAATTCCGGCAGAAAAATGGATCATCCATTCCTGCCGGAACTTTTCTATATAGATTGCGTTAGAAATTGGTATTAATGATCAGCGTATTTCTGTCGGCTGCTGCAAAGTCCATAGGAATAATGCCGTATCTGCCCTGTGTATTGCTGGTAAACCAGGTATTGATCCGGGGATTAATATTATTGGAAACAGTAGTGATGCTGGGAATACCAAAGATCAGCGACTTATAACCGCTGGTGAAATTGATGTACAAAACAGATTGGTTGCCGTTTTTGGCTTCCGTAAGCAAATTAGTAATACCAGTCCATTTGGCGTTATTGTCCGGCACTACGTATTGGTCCTGTACGCGCAAACTGGAGTTTGCATTGTTAATAGAAAAAGTAGTATTATCTGCCCAGTTAGTGGCTTCAATACCTTTAGGCGTGTTGGAAGCGCCAAACCTTCTCAGCAGTACAATCTTACCTCTTACGGATCCCAGGTTAGGCACGGCATCGCTTAAATACCATTTTGAGGGCTGCAAGGCAGTGTAGCTGTCGAATGTTTGTTCAAATGTCCGCGTGTTGTTAGTGGGGTCATATTCTTCTTTTACGCACATCACAATGGTTTCCGTAGGATTAGTAGCCAGGAAGTCGTAGCAGGCGGTTAATACATCCGTAAAGTTCAGGTTCTGGTAGATAGACCCATGGTGAATCGCAAATGCATCTCCGATGTGACGGCACCGGATATCCAGGAAGCGGGTACCTGCATCCAGTTGTTCCCGGATGCTAAGGTTCTGACATTTAGCTGTACCACTCACGGGTTCATTCCGGGCGCCACTGTCGTGCGTACCGGGAATAGAAAGGGCGCTGAGACTGGTATTGTCTGCAATAGATCCCATCCAGGAGGTAAGTGATACGGTTAGCGTGCCGGCGGCAAGACTGTTTTTACCTGTTTCAATGCCTGCGGTGGCAGTTGGGTTTACCAGGTCTTTTTTGCAGCCAAAAAGGGAAAACGCGGCTAAAGCCAGGAAAAGGGTTTTCTGTTTCATAGTGGAAAGGTTTATCCTTAAAAATACACCGGAAAAGGTGTTATTTATAGCAGTGAAAATTAATTATTCATTAACGCTTTTCCGGCTCCACTATCATCGTTGTTTTCCGGTCAGGCTATCGAAAGAGCAGCCAGTTTATCCGGGTCTACTATATTGTTTACCTGGAATATTTTGCCGTCTGCTGCAGAAACCCCCAGCACCTGGCAGGCTACCAGTTGGGTATCGTTATAGTATAACAATGCCGGCTGGTGGTTGATTTCAGCAAATTGTACCTGGAAACCGGCATCATACTTCTCATAAATATAGCGCAACAGTGCCGCCACTTCTTCCAAACCAATGGCAATCTTTTTCACCACATTCATCTTAGCGCCGCCATCTGCAAAGAAGGTAACATCTTTAGAGAGTAAGCCTTCAAGTACATGGGTATCACGACTTCTGATAGCATGAATGAAGCTATTCAATATATCGGAGGGTACCTTTTGCCGGTTGCTCACCTGTTTCGAATCGTTTAGCCGTGTACGGGCCCTACTTAGTAGTTTCCGCGATCCTTCCACTGTAATGCCCAGCACATCGGCAATTTCTTCATGTGCGTAGCCAAAACTTTCTTTCAGAATAAATACCGCCCGTTCTTTGGGGTTAAGTTGCTCCAGCAATACCAGCATGGAGTAGGAAGCAATGTCGTGCAGGTTAATGTTGGCATCGGCACTTTCGGTGGCTACTGGCTCCGGTAGCCACACTTCTCCCAGCTTCAACTTTTTTTTCTTTTCTTTGATATGTAACGCCTGGTTGATAACACTTTTAATCAGGTAGTTTTTTTCATTCTCAATATGCGTTTTGGCCGCTGCCAGGTAGTTATACAATACGTCCTGTATTGCATCTTTCGCATCTTCAACCGCTCCTAAAATATTATAGGCGTATGGAAATAATATAGTCTGATAATCTTTCAACACAAATAATTTAAGTCGTATTTACTTGAACCAATTTGCCAGTAACCTGGTATAAAACGGCACAATAATATAAAATACTGTCGGAACAATAATAATTGTCAGTAGAAAGGTTCTCGCCACCAGTGGTAGCAATAACAACAGGTCTCCAAAAAAATAAAAAGTAATAGTAATTAATGGGAAGATGGCCAGCCAGATGATGAAAGCCATTTTATGCTGATGATTTTTGTTGTTGTTAGTCATGATGTTACTTTTTTAATATTAAAACTGTCTTACGTTATAATTGCCGGTATTCTCACCAGGTTATCAGGGAATGAAGTCGTTGTTCCATTATAGTCGTTGTTATGTTGTAAATATTTGAGTGATGTTAATAAGAGAAGAACGGGAAGCAAAACGTGACAGGAGGCAGGAGTTTTTTTTAAAGAGTGGAGAAATATTGGGGAAAGGGCCTAATATTGCGCCATTATTATAACCGATATATAAATGAAAATCAACTTATTAACTTTATTTGTAGCAACAGTATTGCTTAGCGCATGTGAAAAAAAAGAGCATATAACAGAAATTATCACGGATCCTCCGGCAGATGCCCCGATGTTAATTACGAGTATAACCTGGGCAGATGCTGACAGCAGAAGTGAGCATATGGAGTATAATAGTGATAAAACGCTTAAGCGGCTTATACAAACCAATAAAAAGGGGGATATTTTATATGATGCCAGGTATTCGTATGAAAATGGCAGAGTGGTAAAAGCTGTGGATGTCTTACTTCCTGAAGTTCCTCCGGCAGACGTGATATACGGTCAGAATGGGTTGCCACTTAAAATATACAGACCCAATAATAAGGTACGCCATTATGATTCACTGGTATACAATGCCAAAGGACAGCCAGTCATCTCCTATGCTATTGATACCTCTAATGCTATGTGGATCAATGAGAGGAGTGAATTTACCTGGGAAGGTAATAATATAGCAAGAGTAGACCGCAAGTTGCCGTCACCTGACAGAACATTTACTACATTGTATTCCTACGATGACAAAAAGAGTTATTTCAGTGGTTGCAGAACATGGGTGGCGTTGAATCCCAGAATAGCATCTGCTGCCAATGTAGTGGAAATGAGAATGCTCAGCGTAAATAAGGAGTTACTTTCCCTGACAAAATACAGGTATGAGTATAACAGCAAAGGCTATCCTATAAAAGTATGGAAAACGGAGGAGTCATTTGGCCAGCTCCTTGTAAGTGATAGCGCCCGCATTGAATACCTGCAGCCATAATTCATTAACCCCCCTTCACAAAAAGAAATACGGATTTGTGGATATCTTCCGAATCTACCCGCAAATCCGTATTTTTTTTGTAAATCATTTGTTAATCCGGTAACATTCTGAACCCTGAAACAGTATCCCGGGCTGAAAAATCTTTTTTTGACAGATAATTCAACATAATTATCTGCGCATGAAAAAACTATTGGCCCTTGTTGTTTGCACGTTAACAATATTTGTTACTCATATACAAGCTCAGGAAACAAGACCGCTGTACAAAGACTCTATTCCCAATAGTATCGGCAAATTAGCGCCGGAAAATGCCCCCTCTATCCGGATTTATAAACCAGAAAAGCCCAATGGTACTGCGATAATCATTTTTCCCGGTGGTGCTTACGCCTTTCTTGCTATTGATGAAGAAGGATACAAAATAGCCGAAGCATTTGCCGCGAAAGGCGTCACGGCCTTTGTAGTGAAATACCGCCTTCCTTCAGATGCTACTATGCGCGACAGAAGTATGGGACCACTACAGGATGCCCAACAGGCCATTAAAATGGTAAGAATGAATGCCGCGGAATGGGGAATCGACCCGCATAAAATCGGTATTGCTGGTTATTCGGCAGGAGGCCACCTGGCATCCACACTCGGTACACATAGCGCCAGGAGTTATATTCCCAATAAAGAGAAAACTGATTTACGACCAGATTTCATGATCCTCGTATACGCCGTTATCAGTATGCATAAAGAGCTTACACATGTAGGTTCTATGATGAGCCTTATTGGCGAAAATGCTACTCCCGAAAAAGTTGCCTTCTTTTCCAATGAAGAATGGGTGAATAATAATACGCCCCCCGCTTATATTACACATACCAACGACGATGGCGTGGTAAGCGTAAATAACAGTGTGGCTTTCTACCAGGCCATGCTGAAAGGTGGCATACCGGCAGAATTACATCTCTTTCCTACCGGCAACCACGGATTCACCCAACGGTTACCTGTATACGAATGGCTGGATCCTATGCTCTGGTGGATGAAAAGAGGGGGCTGGTATCCCAATACCCCCTGATATTGAGTCATGGCATAGCAGCGTGAATGGGTGGAGGCGACACTGGCGGTTTTGAATGAAGTAGTTTTAATAACGGGCGCTCCACTTTTTTATAGAACAGGATACCTACCCCCACAGCCAATGCCATGTGTACGAAGATGGAAAAATCCGCATTGATAAAGTAGCCCGTCCGGGAATATATTTGAATAAGCAGATAGAAGAAGGTGTAGTGTGTTAAATAAATAGAATAAGACGCATCTCCTACCAGGAGCCAAAAACGACTGTTCCATAATTTTGCAAACACCCCTTTCTGCTCCAGGAAGATGGAGCCTGCCAGAATAAAAGCACTGGGTAAACCCCAAAGTAGCACCCGTTTCAAACTGCCGGTACCACTGGTCACACTTCCCAATTCTGAAATGTCGCCGAAGCCATGCCAAACGTTATACACGTAGCCGCCTAACCCCAGTATCAACAAGACGGCTGCTACGCCGGCAGGCACTTTGGCATGCTTGTACAGCCAGTAAATAATAACCCCAAAAAGAAATTCCAACATAATAGGATTGGTATAGAAAATGACGCGACCATCCTCTGGATGTATAAGCTGGCCAATCACCACCAGCACCGGAATAACAAATAACAGCAATAACGATTTGTTTTTGACACGAAGTAGAATCAATCCGAAAAATAATACATAGAACCACCATTCATAACTGAGTGACCATCCTACTATTAAAATTGGAAGCAACATTTTTTGCGAACTCAGCACCGGCAACATCAACACCGTATCCCGCAATCCATTTAACACGGCCGTAAAGAGAGAATACTGGTCATATAAGCAGAAAACAATCATGAACAGTAAGCTCGCCACATAATAAATAGGATTAATTCTCAGAAAGCGCTTCTTCAAAAAATCTACCCCTTCTCTTGCTCCAAAGTAATTGTTGGCTACATAGCTGATAATAAAACCCGATATCGCGAAAAACAGGTCTACACCAATGGCTCCGAAGTTTTCCAGGAAATAGAATTTTTGCTGATGAGAGGTGGTAAATGCTTCCTGGGTATCAATAGCATGCACGTGAACAACAAGAAGCACTGCTATGGCTCGTAAGAACTGAATGCTGTTAATCTTCATAAAATGGGATACTGATTTGAGGGTAATGGATTGTAACGCCGGCATTTTAATGTATCAGGCAAATTAAGGCAGTCTGCTGTAACTACACCTCAGTCTTCCATATTGCTTGGTGCGCTCTCTACGGTTGATACTAAATTAGTTATACAACTCCAGGGCCGGCTAAATGAGTCATGGTATCGTTGCGTGAGCCGAAGAAGCTGCTACAGGTGGTTTTGAATGCAGGCGTTTTAACAATGGACGCTCTACGTTCTGATAAAATAAAATGCCCACACCCACAGCCAGTGCTATATGCACGAAGATGGATAAATCGGGATTCAGAAAGTATCCCGTTTGAAGATATAATGCTGAGAGCAGGAAGAAAAAGATAGTATGCGTTAAATAGATAGAATACGATGCATCTCCTATCAGCAGCCAAAAACGATTGTTCCATAACTTCGTAAGCACCTGCTGCTTTTCCAGGAAAATACAGCCAGCCAGTATAGCGGCACTGGGTAAACCCCAAAGTAGCACCCGTTTCAGGCTGCCGGTACCATTGGTTACACTCCGAAGCTCTGAGATGTCGCCAAAGCCATACAAAACATTATAGATGTAGCCCCCGATACCCAATACTAACAGCAGGGCGGCCACTACAACTGGTAATCTCACGTGCCGGTACATCCAATAAATGATAACGCCAAAAAGGAATTCCAGCATAATGGGATTGGTGTAGAATATGCCCCGGAAATCATGTGGGTGTATGAACTGGCCTATCGCCACCAGTATAGGAATAACAAGTAACAGCCAACCAGTTTTATTTTTTACACGAAGTAGAATTAAACAGAAAAATAAGAGATAAAACCACCATTCAAAGCTAAGCGACCACCCCACTACCAATAACGGTACCATCTCATGTTGTGAATTCAGTATTGGTAGCATAAATAAGCTATCCGTCATAAATCTCAATATATCCGCTAAAGAAAAAGAAGTTTCAAAGAAACAGAAGTTGATCAACATGATCAGGGTGGCGAGGTAGTAAATAGGGTTGATTCTCAAAAAACGCTTTTTAAGAAAGTCCGCCCCCTCTCTTACACCAAAGTAATTACCTGCTACGTAGCTGATAATGAAACCCGATATCGCGAAAAACAAGTCCACGCCAATGGCGCCAAAGTTTTCCAGGAAATGAAACTTTTGCTGATAGGAGACCGAAAAATTTTCTTGTGTATCAATAGCATGTACGTGAACAACAAGAAGCACTGCTATGGCTCGCAAGAACTGAATGCTGTTAACCTTCATAATAAATACGTTATACAATAGTACCTTGTGTTATGGTAATGCTGTGTGAACAGAAGAGGGCACTACTGGTGGTTTGGGATGAAGCCGTTTTAATAAAGGACGTTCTACTTGCTGATAAAACAAAATACCAACACCCACCGCCAGCGCCATATGTAAGAAGATGGAAAGATCCGGATTCAGAAAATAGCCTGTTTGAGAGTATAATACGGTAAGTAGGTAAAAAAGAACGGTATGGGTTAAGTAAATGGAGTAAGAGGCATCGCCTGCCAGTAGCCAGAAACGATTGTTCCATAGCGAAGCAAGTGCCCCGTTCTTTTCCAGGAAAATACAGCCGACTAGAATAAAGGCGCTGGGTAAGCCCCAGAGCAATACCCGTTTCAGGCTGCCGCTACCACCGGTTACACTTCTTAATTCCGAGATGTCGCCAAACCCATGGAAAACACTGTAGATATATCCTCCTACTCCTAATGCCAGCAGCAGACCTGCCACCGCAACAGGCAGTTTGATACGCCGGTACAACCAATAGATGATTACGCCAAAAAGGAATTCCAGCATAATAGGATTGGTGTAGAAGATGGCGCGGAAATTATGTAGGGATGTAAGCTGGCTTATCGCCACCAGCATTGGAATAATAAGTAACAGCAATAATGCTTTATTCTTTACCCTTAGTAAAATCAAACAGAAGAACAAAATATAAAACCACCATTCAAAACTAAGAGACCATCCTACCAGTAATAATGGATATATGTCATTTTGTGAATTCAATACAGGTAACATGAAGAAACTATCCCGCAGGAAGTAGAAGGTATCCCCTAAAGAAAAAGAAGCATCAAAGAAACAGAATATAACCAGGTATCCAAGCGTCACCATGTAATAAATAGGGTTAATTCTCAGAAAGCGTTTCTTCAAAAAATCCACCCCATCTTTGGCCCCCATATAATTATTTGCCACGTGGCTGATAATAAAACCTGATATCGCGAAAAACAGATCCACCCCAATGGCCCCAAAGTTTTCCAGGAAATAGAATTTTTGTTGATGGGATATGGCGAATACTTCCTGTGTATCAATAGCGTGTACATGAATAACCAGGATTACTGCGATGGCACGTAAGAACTGAATGCTGTTGATCTTCATACTGATGCGGTAATGGAGTGTAACGCCGGCACTTTAATGTATCAGCAAATTAATGCAACCTGCTGTAACGCCACCTCAGTCAGTTTATCCCTGTTAATATCGATTAGCCCACTCTTCCCGGCTGATTCTAAACCAGTTGTGCAGCACCTGGTTATGATAAAATGTGCCATCCAGGGTAAAGCCGGTTTTTAGTAATACCCGGTTAGAAGCATGATTGGCTACATCGGCACAGGCATAAAGAAGGTCGGGCTTCAATTGCGTAAATCCATATTGGAGAGATGCAATGGTACACTCAGTAGCATACCCTTTGCCCCAGTAATCTTTGAGCAAACGGTAGCCTACATCATAATAATTGACATGGTTGTTCAATGGCGTGGTAATCAGCTTTAATCCGGCCCAGCCCACAAATTCATTGCTGTCTTTTTCAATAACCGCCCATCTGCCTATACCATTATCCTTGTATTGCTGCCGGATGAATTGAATTTTTTCCCTGGCTTCCTCCAGGCTGCTAACAGATTGTCCGGGTAAATAACGCAGCACTTCCGGGTCGGAGTCAAGTGCAAACATGCCGGGGGCATCAGCCGGAATCAGTTCCCGCAGAATCAATCGGGCGGTAGAGGCAAATATTTCCATACAATCGTTCCTTTATTGATCGCTCAATTTAATGGAATCAGCGCATATCGCCATCGGAAAAAAACGATTATTTGTTGGGTTTCAGGAGGAAATTAGCGGAGAGGTCGGCTGATTTTTTTTGAAACTGGTAAGGGGAAATACCCGCAAACTCTTTGAAGGCACGGATATAGTGGGATTGATCCGCATAGTCATTTTCGAAAGCAATATCCGATAGCTTGCTGTACTTATTACTCCGCAATTGCGCCAGCGAATTTTGAAAACGGCATATCCGGGAAAATAATTTGGGAGAGATGCCCACGCCTTGTTTGAACCGGCGCTCAAAACTTCTTTCCGTTAACTGCAATTGCTCTTGCAGGTCTTTCAATGATATACTGCCGTTGGATTCAATAATTTTAGATAACGCAAATTGCATGACATCATCTGCAGCCGCTTCATTCTTGTTGATCTGCTTAAACAGAAATGTGGCAATTACATCAATTTTTCCGTTTAAGGAAGGGGTTTCCAATAATTTTTCAGCAAGACTGAAATCTTTGGTTATTGACAGCAAATCAAGGTCCATACAGGAGTTGGTCAACTCATCAGCGTTTAATCTGAAAATAGATTTCAACGCATTCGGATAACAACAAACTCCAATGGAATAAAATGCACCGGTTAAATGCATTTCAGTATACTTCGTCGTTTGACCATACAGCAGTTGATCCGGCAATTGTTTATCGTTCAGGAGAAAAGTAGTGTCTGCCGACTGCTGGAAAATTAAGCCCGGACAACCATCCGCCACCGGGCCAAATATATGCGGCGTATGCCCGATACCATCACTTTCCAATGTCCAGAAATAACGAACATGGTTTTTAAGATATGATGGTGGTGGTATTTCCTGGTACTTCATATCTTCAAGGTAAGAATTTTTACTGATTTCCTAATAATCTACTATTTTTGTAGACTAACTAACTCCCATGAAAAAAGTATTACACCATTTTATCGGCTGCCTGGTATTCGTATTTATTACCAGCTATGGATTTGCCCAAAACAAAATAGTCGTTTTTCAATCAGACTTTGGCCTGAAGGATGGTGCCGTTTCTGCCATGAAAGGTGTGGCTTCCGGCGTATCGCCCGACTTGAAACTTTACGACCTCACCCACGAAATTCCTGCTTACAACATCTGGGAGGCCGCGTATCGCCTGGAACAAACCGTTCCTTACTGGCCGGCAGGAACCGTATTTGTGTCGGTAGTAGATCCGGGAGTAGGCACCAGCCGGAAATCGGTGGTCCTGAAAACCAATAGCGGTCATTTTATCGTGACACCGGACAATGGCACCTTAACCCTGGTGGCAAAATCATTAGGGATCGCTGAAATCAGGGAAATTGATGAAGCAGTAAACCGCCGTAAAGATTCTCAAAAATCGTATACCTTCCACGGCCGCGATGTATACGCCTATACAGCCGCCCGCCTCGCAGCAGGTACCATCAGCTTTGAACAGGTAGGCAAAGTATTACCCCAACAGGTAGTCGATATTCCTTACCAGGCGGCTGTACTCGAAGGTGGTAATCTGAAAGGAAATATTTCGATCCTGGACGTACAGTACGGTAATATCTGGACCAACATCACAGCAAATTTAGTCAACCAATTATCGCTGAAATATGGAGATATATTACACGTAACTTTCTTCCATAACGGCAAGAAGATATACGAAACCAACGCCCCTTATAGTCAAACTTTTGGCGCGGTGAAAGTGGGGCAGCCTCTCAGCTACCTGAATAGTTTAATGCAGTTGTCTTTTGCCCTCAACCAGGGCAACTTTGCTGCTACTCATCATATTGGAAGTGGAAGTGAATGGAGTGTAGAAGTAACTGTTTCACACAAATAATAATACATCGCTGATGATAAAAATTTTAGTCCCTGCCTCTTTTTTTGTACTGGCAAGCCAGTTAACGCTAGCGCAGCAGCGTGTGGACACCATTCCCGCTCCCGCCGTGCGCACCCTGAATGAAGTAGTTACCGTGGGAACGCGTAGCAGTGGCCGTACCCGCCTGAATACCGTGGCGCCGGTGGATGTATTTCATCTGTCTAAACTGCAAACACTGGCCCCGCAAAACGACCTGAATCAATTATTACAATATGTATCTCCTTCCTTTAATTCCAACAGGCAGTCTTCTTCCGATGGAAGTGAGCACATTGATCCTGCCAGTATCCGTGGACTGGGTCCGGATCAGCTGTTGGTACTGATTAATGGGAAACGTCGCCATACTACTTCGCTGGTGAATAACCAGGGAACGGTGGGCAATGGCTCCGTCGGCACCGATTTGAACGCTATCCCCGCCGCCGCTATAGACCGCATAGAAATATTGCGTGATGGCGCTTCTGCTCAATATGGTTCAGACGCCATTGCCGGGGTTATCAACATCGTATTGAAACAAAATACGCATCAGTTATCCGCTGCACTGACCGGGGGCATTACTTCCCGCGGCGATGGTGGCCTGGGGCAATTGAGCCTTAACTACGGTACTGGCCTGGGCAAACAGGGCGGTTACCTCAACATCACCGGTGAAGCTTATCAGCGGGGTAAAACCACCAGAGCGCAAAATAATAACCTGATCATTTTTGATCAGTCGGCCCTGGACAACTATTTCGCGTATGAATTCACCAATGATCCCGCTGCTTCCCGCAAGTACGACGATGATATGCTGAAACAGAAAGGATTGAAGAGAGATGATTTCAATTTCCAGATCGGTGATGCGCAAATAAAGAACGGAGGTGTTTTTTATAACTTATCCCTGCCATTTAGCAACGGCAAAAGCGAGTTCTATTCCTTCGGTGGGTACAGCTATCGCCAGGGACAGGGATTCGGCTTCAGACGCCTCCCCAGTGATCCTTCCGTGAATGTGTATTCCATTTTTCCAAATGGTTTTCAGCCCACCACGGATTCCCGTATCCATGACCGCTCTGTTGCAATAGGCCTGAAACATAAGTTGGGGGCCTGGCAGGCAGATCTTAGTAATACACTCGGCGATAACCGCTTCGACTATCGCGTAGATCATACTGTGAATGCTTCCCTGAAGGAAGCATCGCCTACTGAATTTAAAGCCGGCGGACATGAGTTCCTGCAAAACACCACGAACCTGGATTTCAGTCGCCGTTTCACACAAGTGGCCGCAGGCCTGAACCTGGCCTTTGGCGCCGAATTCCGTATAGATGATTATCGCATCCGGCAGGGAGAAGAAGCTTCCTGGAAAAATTATGCGCTGATCACCAATCCGGATGGCACGGTCACTAATCCTTCCGGTTTGGCCGGTGGTTCCCAATCTTTCACCGGTTTCTCTCCCGAAAATGCGATTCATAAAAGCAGAAATAATACCGGGGTGTATATAGATGGAGAACTGGATGTTACCAATAAATGGTTGGTCAGTGCTGCGGCGCGTTTGGAGCACTACAGCGATTTTGGTACCGCGTTAAGTGGTAAACTGGCTACCCGTTATAAAATATCAGATGTGTTTAATGTGCGTGGCGCTGTAAGCAATGGTTTCCGCGCTCCATCTCTCCATCAGCAATATTTCAGTGCGTTGAGCACAGATATTTTGCCGGATAACACACTCGGCCAATCAGGTTTTTTTACCAATCCCAGCAAAGTGGCTATCGCCTTGGGTATTCCAAAGCTGAAACAGGAAACGTCTGTTAACTATAGCCTGGGCTTTACTGCGCAGGCAGCCCGCAACTTCAGCATTTCCGTAGATGGATATCTCACAGATATTAAAAACAGGATTGTACTTACCGGCAGCTTTGGCTTCGATGCCAACGGCGATCCGGTGCCGGCAATACAACATATTATTAACCCCCTGGGCGCTGCATCTGCACGGTTTTTCAGCAATGGAGTAGATACCCGTACCGCCGGAGTGGATGTAGTAGCGGATTATAATCTCCTCCGCGGGCCTCATCGGTTTAATGCGTCATTGGGTTTCAACTACAACAAAAATAAAATTACCGGTAGCCTGCACATCCCGGCTGGTTTGAAAGGGCAGGAACAAATCTTCTTTTCGCCGAACGACAGCATCCTGATTACGGAAGGTACGCCAAGGGCAAAAGCAAATTTATCGCTCACTTATGGCTACAAAAAGTTCAGTGTATTAGTGCGTAATGTGTATTTCGGAGAAGTATCCCGTAACAGCTTCCCTTTTGGGGAAGTGCAGGTGCATAAAGGCAAGGTGGTAACAGATGTATCCATTAGTTACGAGCTGAAGCCGGTAACGATTTCCATCGGCGCCAATAATATCCTGGATGTGTTCCCGGATAAGCAGGTATATGGCAACAGCTATTTTGATGTATTTAAATATGCGTCTGTTCAGATGGGTTCACTGGGCGCATTTTATTTTGCAAGAGTAGCTATTAATGTCCCTCATTAAAAGGCGTACATCGCCGTCATTCCATAGATCTCCGGTTGTCTTTTACTGACGCTTTTCATGTAGGAAAACCGGAGATCAATTCCTTCCCGCGTACGTTTCGAAAAATTGACTCTCAGGCCCACGTTTCCTACCGGGCCATAAGCATGTTGCATGGTGGAGTCTTTATAATGTTCCCCGTTGCGGGTTATCTTATCCAGGTTTACCGGACCATAGTGGTAGCCGAATCCGGCGCCTACATAAAAGCCAAACCTGTTTTTGTTGGTTTTAGTGGAAAAGGCGCCGAAATTCAGGTTAATGATCAGGGGAACATCTATCATCCAGCGACTTTTAACTTCTGGCTTACCGGTGTCGTAATAACCATTGGAATAGTATACACCGTCCACCCAATAGCCGTCTTCCTGAACACCTCCGCGACCGCCGGATCCACCAATACTCAGTGGAATACCAATGGATACCGACATTCGGTTGTTCTCCATTATATTATAGCGGGGAGAGTAGGTAAAAGCGCCACTGGTAACATTGCGTAATCCGGAAGTATGATCCACAAATACTGATAAACCAACGGCATGCATAAAGCTTTGGGAGAAGGTAGTCAAACTGCTAAGGCTGATGACAGCTAACAAAAATATCCTTTTCATAACAGGCAATTACGGGATGATCGGCTACAAAGTAAAGGTTCGGCAATGGATGTTAAAATATCAAAAACCGCTCCAATAGCGATGGACTTACCTTTTGCGGTAACAGAATAGCTGATACAAGATAATTTTATGCATCTTATTCAATGTGCATACTTCACTAAGGAAAAAAAGAAAAGGTAACGAAACGGAGAATCCGTCTCGTTACCTTGCTATATCGTCTCTGGCGCCTTACTGTTGTGTAACATCCAGCACTGGATGATCTATCCCCTGTAATGTATTAGCAGTGGGTTTGATCATTTCCAGTACAGTGATTTTATTGCTGCCTTTTTTCAACCATCCGGATGGTACATACAATGTTTGTTGCGGACCTACCTGCCAGTATCTGCCCAGGTGATGTCCGTTGATCCATACTACGCCTTTGCCCCATTGGGTCATATCCAGGTAGGTATCGCCTAAAGTATTCAGCACAAAGCTGCCTTCTTTTAACACGGGTGCGTCCGGATTAACCGGGCCGGTTTTTACGGTGGGTTGTTTATCGTATGGTAATTTGAACTGCTGCCAGTTATGTATGGCCTGTCCATTGAGTAATACGGTTTCAGTAATTCCTTTTTTATTTTTCAGGAGATAAGTACCGAAATTGATGCGTCCCAGGTTCTCCACCAGGATATCGAGGGTAACTTTACCAGCCGGTAGTGTTACCATAACGCTATCCTGTGCCAGGCGCCTGTCCAATATAGCTACCCGTTTCCCATTCACGAATACAAGGCCGTAGTCGCGGAGATCTTTTATTTTCAGCAGGGCGGTTTGTCCGCCGGTAACCGTGGTGCGGTATAATACATAGCCATATGCCTGTTTCAGGTCTTCAAACGTTAACGGATCTACGCTTTTAACAGCAGCGGGTAAGGTGTTTAATAAAGCACTGCTACGGCTAAACGTAACAACCGGAGTAGTGATCACTGGTTTTTTAGCAGGAACTTCCGGTAATGTTTGTCCGGCTGGTAAATGCTTTGCAATCACTTCCCTGAACTTCATAAACTTCGGCGTGGCATTACCTGCTTCATCCAGCGGGGCATCATAGTCGTAGCTACTCACCTGCGGTGAATAAGGATGCTGGTCGTCATAGTTGGCGCCGTTCATGTAGCCCCTGGTAGTGCCGCCATGGAACATATACATGTTGATGGAAATGCCGGCAGCTAATACGCGATCCAGTCTGTCCAGGAAGTTTTCGTAAGGTACGGTATGATGTTTTTCGCCCCAGGAATCAAACCAGGCAGGGTACCATTCTGCAATGTAGAAAGGGCCTTTGCCATTGTGGTTATCTCTTACCAGTTTTTTTACTTTTACCGGATCATCCACACCGTTTACGGCTGGCAGCAAACCAGGTAAATGGCCGTTTGCTACGTCAGCGGCGGGGTCACAGGTGTAGAGGAGACCATCGAACCCAGCGTCCACAAACATTTTGCGATTAATTTCGAGGTAATCTTTATCGTTGGAGTAGGAACCATATTCATTTTCTATCTGCACCATCAGGATGTTACCACCATGATTGATTTGCAGGCCGGCCAGTTGTTTACCTACTGCTTTGATATAGTTGTGATAAGCGTTGAGGTACTGGGGTTCTTTACTTCTTACTACCAGGCCTTTTTTATTTTGCAACCAATAAGGGTAACCACCAAATTCCCATTCTGCGCAGGCGTATGGGCTGGGGCGTAATATCACCCACATACCTTCTTCCTGTGCAATCTTTACGAAAGCAGCAACATCATTGTTACCGCTAAATTCATAGTGTCCCTGCTCCGGTTCGTGCATATTCCAGAATACATAAGTACCAATGGTATTCAATCCCATCGCCTTTGCCATCCTGATCCGGTCGCGCCACGACTCCCGCGGTACGCGCAGGTAGTGGATCTCTCCCGAGATCATTTGAAATGGTTTTCCATCCAACAGAAAGGCGGAGTCACCTAGCTGGAAGGTATGCTGTGCTTTCAACTGGAAACAGCATATCAGCATTAAAATAACAACACTAATTTTTTTCATCACTTGTTTATTTTTCCTGTCAATGTTACTACGGAGCGAGGTGGCACGGTGAGCATGCGTCCCGAAACATAGCCGGGTTGCAGGTTTTCCTGTGCATTGGTGGTGTAGCTGCGCATATGGCTGCCACGTAATTGCTTGCATTGAATAGCAATATCAGCAGCGGTTTGACTACTGTTAATCACTATCACATTCAAGCTGTTATCGGGATTTTTATAAGCAGATACCAGCAGATGGCTGGCAGCTGCGCTATCATTGAGTGCGGCTGTTACGCGCGTGGCACCTGGCCTTACAAAGCGGCTGTAGTTACCCAGTACCCACAGCATTTTGGTATCGTGCAGTTGACCATCTGTTTTGTTTTTATCTATGTAAATCAATCCGTCTTTATAATCGTAGGGCGATATGGCCAGCCACCATTGCCAGGCGGCGGCGTTGGCTACCGTCAAATCCGTATGAATCACTTTTGCCATATACAAAGCGGCATCCATACCCAGATCTACTTTGCCACCATCCATTTCGCCCGCATTGCCTCCCAGTATGCAATATTCCGACTGCCAGAAGGGAAGCCCTTTTAATGCGGCAGCCACCTTTTTTCGTATAGCGATGGCCGTATCTGCAGGGGAAGTAGTGAAATAGCTGTGTGCAGCTATACCGTGATAAATATTTTTAAGATGACCCAGGTAAGTGGGACTTTGTGGATCAAAAAACGCTTTTACCTGCATGCCTTTGTCAGGCTTATTTTCGCTGGCATATAAATAATTAAATTGACCGGCTTCTGGCACCAGTAGCTGGCTTTGAATACCTGCCACGCTGAATTGCTGGTCAATGGCTTTGGTAAGACCGTAAACCTGTTCGTTATTATAGGGGCATCCTTCCTGGCCGCCATCACTCCAATCCCATTGCGGCTCGTTTACGGGGCTGATATAACTGAGCGTTACTCCTGTATTTTTTTGGATACCCAGTATTACATCTCTCAAAAAAATACCAACGGAATCATATTTGTCTGGTGTAAGATTACAAATGCCTTTGTCGGCAAACGCTTTACTGTTGCGCGTAAAGGCTACCGGCGGGCTATTCAGGAATCCTAAGAAACGGGTCACTCCTCTTGCTTTGGCGGCTTGCAGAAACCATAATTGTCCGGCTTGTTTTTGCCAATTATAAGTACCATCGGCGTTACGGAAGCAGGCTGCCCGTCGCCACTCGTCTCCGATACCGCTATTGTTGCCTTGCTCCACACTGCCTGCACCAATATTAAACCGCCACATAGATAAACCAATACCGGTAGGCTGGCCGCTGCGGGTAGTATCCATGCTAAACAACCAGTCTGCTAACTGTGCTCTTTTACTATCGGGCCAGTTGCCGGTAAACTGACAGGCCCACGCATCTGATGCGGCAAAGTTGTGAATGGTTTGCGCAGTATGTTGTAGGTCTATATAAACCTGTATGGGTGTATTACTTTGTGCAGCTGTTTCCTGTAGCGCACCGCATAGCAGTAGTGAGCAAATTATTTTTTTCATGTTCATAGTAGCGGCGGTTTGGTTCACGCAAAGCCGCAAAAAAGTAAGCTTACAACATCCACCATGGTGGTGAGCAAGACTGTAAAATAGTAAAATACGGACTGAATATTTTCAAAACTTATTGACCGGTATTTTACCTCCACCAGCTGTTACGGCTTTGCGTGAACGATTCTACTAATTAATACCCCTGATTTTGATCCAGTTTTTTGTTAGACGCCAGGATGTCGGCTCTCGGAATAGGCAGCCAATAGTTTTTATCCGCAAACAAACGACCAGCTAACGCCACTTTACGGGTGTAGGTATAAACACCGGGTGCAGTAGAAGCCACGTCTATACCATAGGCAGGGGCATTTTCGGTGACATTGGCAATTTTCCATCTGCGAACATCATAGAAGCGATGTTCTTCAAAAGCCAGTTCCACTTGTCTTTCCCGTTGTATGGCGGTCCGCATCTGCGCCTGGGATAAGCCTGGTGCGAGCGGTGGTTGTTTTACGCTTTTACGTTGCCTGATTTGATTAACGGCGTCATATACACTGGCATCCGGTCCGGCTACTTCATTTTGGGCTTCTGCGTAGTTCAGCAATACTTCTGCATAACGTAAATAAATCCAGGGCTGCAATCCGGCGATATCCCATGGGTTATCGATAGGGTTTTTATCATCCAGGAATTTACGGAGATAATAACCGGTTTTGCTTGCATTCCAGTTGGAAGGACCATCTTTCCCGTCTTTCCCACCTGGTGAAAATGTTTGTATTACCGAACCACGGTAGCTGGCGCCATTATACAGGATGGTAGCATAGAAGCGGGCATCCCGGTTCGTGTAAGGTTGTTGTGGGTTATAACCGGAAGTGGCATCTGTAATGGTTTTGCCATTATTCATCTCGTAGGCATCTACCATATTCTGCAGCGGGGTGTTACCAGCCCAGCCGCCATATCCGTTAGGGCCATTGGATATTTCCAGGCACACGTGACGGGCGCCTACAGCATACTGACGGGCAAAAATGACTTCCGTATTGCTGCCTTTTACAAATAGCTGGCTGTAGTCGTCTGCCAGGGAATATTTGCTCATATCCATCACTGCTTTGGCGGCGGTGGCGGCTGCCTGCCAGGTGCCTACTTTGTACAGTGGGCTGGCGGCATATAACAGCAGGCGGGCTTTCAGCGCCAGTGCGGCGCCTTGCGTAGCGCGGCCCGGTTGCCAGTTGCCATCATTGCTGGCGGGCAAATCTGCTGCTGCAGCATCCAGTTCTGCTATGGCATAATCCATGGACTCCTGCAGGGTAGCACGTTTGAACAATGCCGGATCGGTGAGGTTGTCGTTTAAGCTATATTCTTTATTCCCCATCATCACTACTCCCCCATAGTTACGGATCAGGTCATGATAGCGGTAGGCGCGGATAAAACGCAATTCCGCCAGCAGTTTTTTACGGAGAGGCGCACTTATTTCTACACTATCAATGTTATTAATAGCGAAGTTGCATTCGCGGATACTGCGATAACTTCTGCCCCAGATGGTACCGGCAATACCCGTATTTTCCGGCGCTATCTGCCCCTGTTGAATGATCCAGGTAAAGTCGTCATTATTATAAATGGATTCATCTGTAATAGAGCTCCACAGTGCATATTCGAAGCCCCGGCCAAAACCCGGATTGGAGCCTTCGCCTTCTTTCTCCTGCAGGGTAATGCTTTGGTACCGGTTGATGATATAATTTTCAAATAAGGAAGAATCTGCCAGCACCGAGCCGCCCAGTACGCGGTCAGTAGGCGTAATATTCAGGAAGTCTTTTTGACAGGAGGAAAATAAACCTGCTGCCAGTAGCCCCAGGCTATATATAATATGAGAAGTTTTCATTGCTTGATTTTTTACGATTTAGAATTTAACATTAACACCCAGGTTGAAGATCCTTTGCTGCGGGTAAAATTGCCCGGAGGTGCTGGTGCCTTCCGGATCGTAGTCTTTGATTTTGGTAATGGTGAAAAGGTTAAATGCATTGGCATATACCCTAAGTCCACTAATCTTTGCACGAGATAAAATGTTGGCATGAATGGTATACCCCAGCGAGATATTTTTCAGTCGCAGGAAAGAAGCATCATTTAACCAGAAATTATTCTGCCAGCGGCCGCCATTAACAGAAGCGGATGCACGTTCATCTACCCGGGGATAGCTGCCATTGATGTTATTGGGACTCCAGCGATTATCGGCCCAGCTGCTGTAGAAGTTACCAATAGTGCCGGATTCGGGGAGTACATACTGACTAACATGCGCTTGACCGGCTAATAAAATCGACAAATCAAAACCTTTGTAATCGCCACTTAAATTAATGCCATAAGTGATTTCCGGAATGTTACCATATTTGGTTCTGATAGCGTCATCGGCGTTAATCTTGCCATCGCCGTTATGATCTTCATAAATCAGATCCCCTAATTGTGCGCCAGGTAAATGTGTGTATTTATTCAGTTCGTCAGCAGTTCTGAAAATGCCCAGCACATTGTATAACAGGTAGGTATTCATTGGGCCTCCTGTTTGGCGTTGATAAGAAGGGATACCAGGTGCTTCATCAATAAATACGATCTTATTTTTGGCATAGGTCATGTTACCGGACACATTATAGTGGAAGCCGCCGCTGGTAGTATTGTCGTAGCCCAGTGTGGCTTCAATACCGCTGCTGTTCACTTCTCCGATATTTTCGGCTGGTACCAGCGGGTTGTCTTTGTCATACGGATTTACAATACCAGAGGTTTGCGGGAGAGAAGCATTCCGCTGGGTCAATATTTTGGAACGTTTTTGTTTGAAGTAAATAAACTCGAAGTTGAAATGATTCAGGAAAATGGCATTTAAGCCCAGGTCCATCTTTTTAGCTATCTCCCAGGTAATGTAAGGGTTGGCCAGTTTGGTTAAACTAATACCCGGATGAATTTGTCCGTCTATTACGTATTGATTCACCATAGAGTAGTTGTCGAAGTACTGGAATAAGCCCACATTATCGTTACCCAATGTTCCATAGGAGCCACGGAGTTTCAGGTCGTTAATAAATTTCACTGATTTGAAAAAGTCTTCCTGTGTTACACGCCAGCCGGCAGATACAGATGGGAAAAATCCATATTGTTTGCCTTCTGGAAATGTAGAGGATCCGTCTACGCGGGCCTGTACTTCCAGCAGGTATTTTTCCTGGTAGTCATACGCAATACGGCCAAAGTAGCTTTTACGGGTGAAGTTGTAGCTGCTGCCGGCGTTGTTCTTATCTGTAGCAGTAGAGCCACCTTGTGAAAGCTCCGGTGTTTGCGGTGTAGGGAAGTTTAAACGGGTGGCGTTAAAGGTGTCCAGCACGTTTTTGCTTTGCTCATATCCTACAAAGGCATTGACATTATGTTGTCCAAAACGACGGGCATAATTCAGTTTGATGTTGGAAGTAATCAGCGACAAATTCCGCTGCGCTTCCACCAGGGAAGCTTTGCCTCCGGAACCGCCCACTACTGTTGGGTCATACGTTTTAGTGGTACTGTTATAGGTATATTCCTTATAAGGAGTGCTGAATGATTTGCCAAAGCTCCAGGATTTGTCGGCAGATAAATAACCATCAAGGGATAAGCCTTCTACACCCGGAATAGCATAAGATCCTTTCAGGATACCATTGAACACCTGCCGGGGATTACGGTTAACACCGCCCACCGCCGTGGCTTGCATGATGGGGTTGTTGAGTTCTATCCCGGTGGTAGGTAAGCCATTGGGGTACCGGTCCAACACAGTAGGGTACGCCCTGTAAATACTGCGGAAGATGTCGCCCGCAGTAGTAGTGGGGAATACGCGGTCTTCTTCACGTCCGGATACATACAGACTTACTTTCAATCTTTTTGTGATATCTGCGTCTATGTTCGACCGGAAATTATACTGGTTGTATTTGGTGGCGCCATTTTTATACAGGCCATTTTGTCCCAGCATACCCAGAGAAACATAATAGTGCACGGTTTCACTACCTCCATTCACAGAAAGACTATGCTGGTTTTGGGTAGCCATTTTTTTAAGGGTGGCTTCCTGCCAGTTGGTGTTGGGATAATTCACCGGATCCGATCCGTCCCGGAATTTTTGCAATTGCTCGGCAGAATAAATCTGGTTCATGCCTGCGCCGGGGTTGGTATAATACTGTATTTCGTTCCTGATTTGTGCATAAGTGGCTGCATCGGCCATTTTAGGTAAACGGGTGGGAGAAGAAAAGCCCTGGTTGAAACTGTAGTTGATCACCGGTTTACCGCTTTTTCCTCTTTTGGTGGTTACCAGCATTACCCCGTTAGCCGCACGGCTACCATATACCGCTGCGGAAGCGTCTTTCAGGATAGAGATACTTTCTATATCGTTAGGGTCCAGGCGTTCCAGTCCGCCTATCTGGCCTGGCACTCCATCTACTACCACCAATACCTCGTTGTTACCGGTAGTTGCCAGTCCGCGAATAGTAACGGCGGATCCGTCATATCCGGGTTCACCGGAGCGGTTGTTCGCAATCACACCGGAGAACCGGCCAGTCAGCGAGTTAGAAATATTAGGCTGAGGGCTTTGCAGCATATCAGCGCCCTTTACTACGGAGATAGATCCGGTAAGGGTCGCCTTTTTCTGGGTGGCATAACCTACTACCACTACCTCGTTTACAGTTTTAGAGAGCGGCTCCAGGACAATATTTAAAGGGCCCCCGTTTTTTACCGGGAAACGCAATACACTATAGGAAAGGTGATTAAATACGAGGGTATCGCCAACGGCAGCGGCGATGGAAAATTTGCCATCAGGTCCGGTTAATGTACCGGCTGTTTTATGCAGCACTCGTACTGTTACACCTGGAATGGCTTCCGCTTCAGCGGTTACCTTGCCTGTAATGACCGGTTGTTGTGCCTGTACGGTAACCGTGAAAAATAAGAGTAGCAAAAAACAGAGACGGCTCAAAACGGGTTGGCTCCGTAATGGGACAAAAGATAAGTGGTCCGTTCCGGATAGAAGTCTTTTCATAACGCATTAATTTAAATGAATGGGAATGGTGGAATATTCTTTTGGTTGCAAGGACTATTAATACCCAGTCCCTATGATACCCGCAAAATACTACCCCCCTTTACAATCATAGAGGGGGTAAATCATTTAAAAAAGGGGGTAAAATCGTAAATTACGGCAGGGGGTATTTTATCGCTACTTTATAGGAATAGCTGAACCCATCAGCTTTCTGTGACATTGAAGTCGCGATTAAAGGAGTGCCGGTACTTTTTTACATAATCGGAAGGATTCATTCCAAACAGCTTCACAAACTGTTCCCGGAAGTATTTAATGTCTCCTATACCTACCTGCATAGCTGCCTGGGTAATGGTATAATTTTCTTTCAGTAGTAATACGGCAGCTTTCCGGAGCCGGATAGAACGGATAAACGAATTGATGGTTTGCCCGGAGATAGATTTTACTTTTTTATAAAGACTGGAATGGCTCATCCCTATTTCGAGGGTAAATTTCTTAATGGAGAAGTCTTCATTTTCCAGGTTATCTTCAATAATCTCGATACATCGTTTAAGGAAATCCTGGTATTCGGCTGGTACCTTGATATTGGTATTTTTCAGGGTAATACGATCAAAGAAGTATTGTTGGAGCAGGTTCCTGTTTTTAATGATGTTATGCACCTTGGCCATGAGGAAGTCCTTTTCAAATGGTTTGGTGATATAGTCATCGGCCCCGCCTTCCAGTCCTTTGAGCCGGGTATCGGAAGCCGACGAGCCGGTAAGCAGTATAACGGGTATATGGCTCAGGGTAGCCGTTTGCTTGATTTTGGTGCAAAGTTCCACCCCATCCATGCCCTGCATTTGTATATCGCTGATCACCAGGTCGGGCATATATTGCTGTACAGCGGCAAAGCCGCTGGTGCCGTTATCTGCCTCATATATAATAAACTGGTCTTTGAATAATTGCTGCAGGTATTGCCGGATTTCATCGTGGTCATCGATCAGAAGAATCGATTTCTTTTCTGTGATGGTAGTGCCGGAACCTTCCATTTCTTTGCTGTCGATAGGGGTATCCTTGACGGTGGTCATGGCACTGACAGCCGTCAGTTCCTCCAGGAAGGCCGATTTTTGGCTGGTACTTTCCTGTAAAGGAGCTCCCGCAAAATGGGTACTTCCCTTTTTCAGGGTAATGAGAAAAGCGGTGCCTTCATTGACCTTACTCTGGTAGCTGATGCTGCCATGGTGGTTGTCGATAAAGTGTTTTACGAGATATAAGCCAATACCAAAACCGGTTTGTAACGACTCTTTATGATCCTGCGCCCGCTGGAATTTTTCGAAGATCCGGTTGCCTACACAGCCTTCAATACCACAACCGCTGTCTTTGACGGTGATAGTTACGGTATCTGTTGCATCGCTCACCTCAAAAATAATGTTGCCATTGTCCGGCGTAAACTTAAAGGCGTTGGAAAGCAGGTTAAACAGGGCTATTTCCAGTTTCTCGCTATCTCCATATATTTCAATAGCTGTTTCCGGGCTGCTGAATTGATAATCTATATTTTTAATGCGTGCCTGTTGGGAAAAGCAGAGGTATACTTCCTGGCAAAGATTCACGATATCGAGCCTGGCAATTTTTAGCTGGTCTCCTTCCCGGTCGGCCTTGCGGAACAGCAGGAGTTGGTCTACCAGGCTAAGCAGGCGCCTGGCATTGCGGTATACCACGCTCAGGTCCCGGTTATCTTTATGTTGTACCAGCTCCTGCAGCGGGTTGATAATTAATGTAAGCGGTGTTCTGAATTCATGAGAGATATTGGTAAAGAAGGACAACTTCTTTTCATTCAGTTCCTTCTCTTTTTCATTTTCCAGGTGTGCGAGTTTAATCTCATATTTTAATCTTTCTTCCCTGGCTTTATACCGGATATAAGCATACACGGCGGCCAGTGTACTGCTGATGTATATAAGATAAGCCCACCAGGTTCTGTACCAGGGAGGCAATACAATCAGGGTAACCGTGCGGATATCATTGCTCCAGCGCCCATCGGCATTGCTGGCTTTTATTTCAAAGGTATAACTGCCTTCCCGCAGGTGGGTATAGTTGGCGGTCCGGGTTTGGCCAACGTAGTTCCAGCTATTATCCCACCCTTGCAGGCGGTAGGCGTAGCTGATTTTATCCGGTAGGGTGTATTCCAGCGCAACGAAGTCAAAGGCAATCGTGGCTTTGTCGTAGGGAACGGTGATCTCCTGTACTTCTTCCTGGCTTCTTCCTGTTACATAATTTTCCTGTTGGGTAATGGAGGTGTTATTAACCCGGATAGCTGTTAACAGTACCGGCGGAATGGTATTTTGCGGGTATACACTGTCCGGGAAAAAGCTATTAAATCCTTTGATACCACCAAACAGGAATTCTCCGGAACTTAATTTCAGGGCAGCGTTAAAACTGAATTGATTGCTCTGCAGACCATCGGAAGCGGAAAAATTACGGAAACTGTTTTTTGCCGGGTCAAACCGGGATAATCCGTTGAAGGTGCTGAGCCAGAGGTGACCTGCTTTATCTTCCAAAATACGAAGAATGGAATTGCTGGGTAATCCTTCGGAGGTGGTGAAACGTTTGTATTGACCATTACTCCGGTCAAACCGGAGCAGGCCACCGCCGTCGGTACCTACCCAGAATACGCCCTGCTGGTCTTCATGAATGGATCTCACGGTGTAGCCTATATCAAAACGCTGATGTTGTTTACGGGCTCTGTCTATTTTGATAAGGGAAGAATAGTTGCCCCCCCAGAAATTACCGGCCTTGTCTTCCGCCAGGCATTGCAGGTTAACGAGACTGCTGTCGAAAAGATCAAACCGGTTTTGTGACCGGTTGAGCCGGTACAGGGTACCATTGTTGGTGGTACTCGCCCAAAGCTCCTGTTGACGGTCTTCATACACGGTCCACACATTATTTTCAGCGGTGCGGGTATATGGATTAAAGCAAACGTAGTGTTCAAAAGTGCCGGTACTGGCGGTATACCTGTTAACGCCACCAAACCAGGTGGACATCCACAGGTCCTGCCGGCTGTCGGCAATGATCGCGGTCACAAAGTTACTGCTGATACCGGTTGTCCGTGAAAAGTCATGTTGATAAGAGGTCCAGGTATTATGCTCCCGGTTCCAGTATTTGAGACCACCACCATCTGTTCCTATCCAGATATTATGGTGGACGTCTTCACAAAAACAAAAAATAAAATTATCGATAGCCCTGGCATCCGGATTTTTGTTCAACACCATCAGCTCAAATGGATTATGTCGTGGCGCTATCATATTGATACCGCCGCGCAGGGTGCCAATCCATTTTCTACCTTCCCGGTCTTCATAAATAGAATACACGGAGTTGCTATTGAGCTGCTGTGGACTGCCGGCCGGAGTAAAGGCGTGGGCAGCCGCGTCGGTGGCGAACTTCAGGTAAATCCCATTGCCGTCGGAGGCGCACCAGATGGTGCCATCCCGGTCAATATACAGGTGTACTATTTTGCTGTTTTCCGGAAGTATATTGTCGGCATATCCGCCGGTAGCAGGTAGGTAGCGTACTACGCTGTTATCCGTGCCCAGCCAGATATTGCCGGAGGTATCAATGGCAAGACAGTTGCCACGGGGAATATCTCTGCAAACAATATCCAGTTGCTGCCGTGCAATATCATACCGGCACAGCCCAATACTTTGCACAAATACCCACGCATATTTGCCGGTGAAGGCAATGGCGGTAACTTCATAGTTGGTGATGCCTGTGCGGTTGATGTTTAACGGAATTTGCTGTCCCATGGCTACGCCATCCCGGAATAAAAGCAATCCATCTTTTTCAGTGCCTATTAATAAAATACCGGTATCATCCGATTGGATAATATGTATGTTGCCGGTTATTTTCCGGGCGGTTTTACTGTTGGCAGGCAGGTAAGCAGGTGTGGAAAACTTTTCATTCACCGGGTTAAATATGCAAACGCCGCGGCGGCCACCTACCCATAGCTGGTGATGAATATCATCTGCGAGGGTATAAATACCATTGTCTAATAAAGAAGTGCTGTCTCCTATTTTATTGCGATAAATCTTGAATTTATATCCATCATAGCGGTTCAGTCCATCATAAGTACCAAACCACATAAAGCCCTGGTGGTCCTGGTATACAGAGGTGACCGCGTTATTGGATAACCCGTCTTCAATACCCAGGTATTTAATGGGATAGCCGGTGGCGAAAATATGATTGATGAAGATCACCATTCCCAATACAGCAAAACAAATTTTCCTCACGTGATACATAGACCAATTTTAACTATTCATAAAGCTATTGAAAAGGGGGAGATTTTTTAAGTATAAAGCTCTAATTTTGAAAAAAGAGATTTCCATGGCAGTGCAGCATGTAGCGCAACAATTATTACACTTGTGTAGCATTATTCCTGATCGCATCCAACAAATACCAGATGCTGATTTTGCCGCCAAACCAGCGCCGGGTAAGTGGTCAAAAAAAGAAATCCTGGGCCATCTCGTAGATTCTGCGGCTAACAATCATCAACGGTTTGTAAGAGGGCGTGTGGAAAATGTCCCTACTATTGCGTATGGCAGTGATGCCTGGGTGAACGCACAACAATACCAGCAACAGAACCGGCAATTAATATTGCAATTATGGGAAATGTATAATCGTCATCTGGCAGCTATCATCACCATTATACCGGAAGATGATTTGTTGAAGTGCTGTAAATACGGCGATGGTACCGTGTTGCCGTTACAGTTTTTAATAGAGGATTATCTCCACCATATGGAACATCACCTGAAGCAAATCCTGGGTAGTTATTAGTTACAACCCCAGCTGCCGGAAAAGCGTTTCTTTATAACTATTCCCGATAGGTATTTCATGTTTTTGCAGGTAGATGCAATTGCCTTGTATATGTATAATATTCGTTTTGTTGACCAGGAACGACCGGTGTGTTCTGACGAATGTAGCTGCGGGTAACATGCTCTCCAGTGCTGAAAAGGCGATGTTGGGCATAATGACTTGCTGCTGGCAAACTACTTTGGTATAATTCCCTTTGGCTTCTGCAAATAATATGTCGCTGTGTAACAGGTTGTAAATTTTTCCGTCTGCTTTTAAAAAGAAATAAGCTGTGTTGGCGCTAACAGGCTGTATTTTTTCTTTGGCTTTATCAATAGCCACCAGGAAGCGTTCCAGCGAAAAAGGCTTTACAAGGTAGTCGCAGGCCGCTAAATCAAACGCATCTGCAGCATATTCCTTATAGGCCGTGGTGAATATAACGGCTGGTATTTGTTTTAATGTTTTCAGAAAACTGATACCATTTAAAACGGGCATATTAATGTCCAGGAATAGTAAATCGATGGCGGTGGTATCCAGAATAGCTTTTGCTTCCAGCGCATTGCCACAGGAACCCACAATATGTATAAAGGGCAGGTGGCTGCAATAGCCTGCTACTATTTCCCTCGCAATAGGTGCATCATCAACAATAAGGCAGTTCATCATTTTTTTATGGGAATGGTTAGCGTAGCGGTGTAGAATTCATCCGATTTTTCATGGCGGTATTCGTAGGTGTCCTGGTACAGCAGTTCCAGTCGTTTTACAGTGTTGGCAATGCCTACGCCACTATTTTCAACCATCGTATTGGTTTCTCTGATATCGTAGGAGTTTCTAACGTTAAAGTATATACGATTTTCAGAAATACGTAAACAGATATTGATATGGATCTTGTCGGCAGCAGCATTCTGCGAATGCTTAAACGCATTTTCAATGAAAACGATCAGCAACATAGGTGCTATCTTAATATCCGGGTCGCTGACTGGTGCTATGTCTGTGGTGAGTATCAGTCTGTCTCCAATATTGGTAGTAGCCAGTTCTATGTAGTTATTGATATAGGCAATTTCGGATTGCAGCAGGACGTAATCTTGCCGGGCATCATATACCGTATACCGCAGCAGATCTGATAATTGAAGGATCAGTGCCGGCATACGCTGACTGTGTGTAAGGGAAAGTCCATACAGGTTATTTAATGTATTAAATAAAAAGTGAGGGCTCAGTTGATTTAGCAGCATGTCTAAATCATTCTTTCGTTGCGTAGCGGTAGCATATTGTTGCTGCATGGTATAACGTACCATTTTTAAGCCAATGCCAATGCAAATACTGAACAATGTAAGCGGAGCTACAGCAAGATAGGTAAGTAATAATGAATGACGGAATTGTACGTCAAAAAAGTAGTATAAAAACGTGCCATGTAAGAGTGTCATGATAATAAGCGCCAACAGAAAGTAGAGCGTAAACTGTACCGTTTGTCCGCGGAACAAGTATTTATTGCACATACGCCTGCCTGTGTTTATTAACACCAGGAAAATGATAAGACTGTTGCTCCAATATTGTGACGAGCCCTGGGTATAAAAAGGAAGCGCAATAACTCCGGTGACGTATATGATGGAGAAAAAAAGATACCGCGGCCACTTTTTTTCCGTTATAAATAAGTCGAGTAGCCACTTCTCGGTAGCTGACCCGCTCATGGTTGTTGTCATGTTAGATCCTGTTTTCATGCTTCAAATCTCGGCCGCAATTTCAAACAAGATAAATGATTAGGTCCAACCTTTCATAAAAGATGACAAACAAGGAAAATCGAATGATGAATTAAATCCCTTGCAAGGCAGTAATAGTGTTGTTGAGTTGTTGTATTCTGCCCGCCCATATTTTCCGGAGGAAAAAGAATTGTATTCCCATCAGCACCACAATAATAGCTACCGCCATATACTTGCTGTTATCCCAGTGAATGGGGATAAGGAAGAAGGCGAATATACAGCTGAGCGCCAGTAATCTTGATGACATTGCTACTATGGCGTAGCGCTTTAACTGTTGTAGTTGTCGTTGGAGTTGTTCCAGCAAATGCTGTCCGGTAGCGGGATTTCTCGCCAACCAGTACCCGGTTAAATTATATAACACGATAAATATAATCGCCACTACCAGCAATGCATTGAGATAGAACGGCTTTTTGCTGCCATCGAAGAAGTTGTAATAAACCGCCAGAAATGCAGTATATCCCAGTGTTTCAATGATCATTTGTCTCCTGATTCCCCGCATCACCGGCGAGGCTTGTTTGCTGGCGATAGTCTGAATATCAGCGGTAGTTTTGCTAGGTGTGGGTATTTGATCCCACGCAGATTTTAGAGGGTCCATGATGATGCGTTTAAAATATTTTTAAGTTTGGTTTTAATCCGGTTGATTTTTACGCCTACATAATTTTCGGCGATGCCAATAATACCGGCAATTTCCTGGTAGCTCAGGTCGTCGAGATATAATGCAATGATGGCTTTTTCGGCGTCAGAAAGTTGTTTGAGTGCGGCGAAGAGTTGATCTTGTTGCAGCGTACTGGTATTTTCTGTAGCGGGTATATCAGGAAAAGTATCCGTATAGGTGACGGGGATGCGTCGTTTGCGGAATCCTGCCAGTGCGGTGTTCAGTGCTATGCGGTATATCCAGGTACTTATTTTGGCGTGGCCGGCGTAGGATGGAAACGATTTCCACAGCTGGTAAATCATTTCCTGGAACAGGTCTTCCCGATCTTCCGGACTATCCCGGTACAAGCGGCAAAGCTTATGTAGTATCCCCTGGTGCTGCTGTATGATAGAAAGAAAGGCCGGTTGATCCATGAATATTGCTTTTACTGATGAGTTGCCACCAGGGGTTAAAAACTTACAGGGAGCCCGAAATATTTACCAGGTTACCTTGTTTACGGTGGCCCAATTACGGGTGGTGCAGGGAACGCCCAGCTTCTTTTCCAGCTGGGCAATGATATCCAATCCTTTGGGCACCAGGTCTTTTTTGATCATCGTGTATACTTCCGTTTCCGTCATATGGAGGGTTTCCGCTTCCGATTGCAGGGAGGCTATCACCCCGGCAGCATGGGCGCCTGCCGGCCTGGAAAGGAAAGATACATATACTTGCAGGTGTTTATCGGGGACAATACCTGGAAAAGGCGTATGCTTTACCACTGCCTCCAGCTGCGCTACCGACCGGATAATAGTGGTTACCTCAAATCCATAGTTGTCCAGCAGCAGCTGTTCAATTTTTTTTGTGAGCGCCGCCACATTGCTGCTGCCCGATTCAAACATCACATTGCCGCTTTGTATATAGGTGCTTACCTTTTTAAAGCCGGCAGCGTCCAGCTGTTGTCGAAGGGTTTCCATTTTAACTGTGCGTTTGCCCACATTTACTGCCCGGAGAAAAGCCACGTATTTAGCCATAAGGGTTTCAACTTTACTTTGTAAGTTTGTTTTATATGCACTATTTAGCAATCATACACAAATTATATAACCTGGCGGAAGATGCCAACAATGGTTATCCGGAAGCGGCTATAGCCGCCCTGGAACATCGGCTGCAGATCCAGTTACCAGCCGCTCTGCGGCAATATTATCTCTCCATGGGTAATAACAAAATCGTAAACGATAGTTTTAATCGTTTAACCTCCCTGGGAGAAATCGGTTTTTCGGAAGATGAACACCTGGTTTTTTATGAAGAAAATCAGGCAGTGGTATTATGGGGAATCGCGAAGGCTGAATTGCAGCATCACAATCCTCCCGTATATGGCACCTATGATAGCCAGCGTAAAGAGTGGTTTACCGACTCCGATACAATAGAACATTTCCTGCTGTCGATGGCCTGGTGGAACGGTGCACTGGGAGGCCTTGCCTATACGGCGTTTACAGACCTTGATGAAGACCTGACGCCCGCGCATATAAAAGTTATTACCAGTAACTGGAAAGAACAAACAGGTGTGTCTAACCAATTGCTACGCTTTTTTACCAATGACTACGAAGATATTATTGTGCTCACCACAGAACAGAATGGCGCAGTGAATGGCGTGTACCTGGGTACCAACCAGGAAGCACGTTTCCAATCCATATTGGATACCCTGCACATGGAATGGTGTTACCGGACCGATCGGGATGAATAATTGCCCGGCCGGAATATCACGAGGGTCATCATCAATCCATAGAATAAGCCGCCGAGGGCGGTGGCGAGGTAATCCAGTCCCTTACATTGGATGTGATGGAAGCGTTCGTTGACCAGCAATACCAATGCGCTCAATAAAATGGTGGTTAGCCAGAAGGCCGCTTTTCGTGTAGGGGGGACCGTTGGTGTGTTTTTTACAACAGATAGTTTTAGGAAGAAATAAATCAGGATTAACAAGCCTGCTACAGAGCTGATATATTGCATCAGGTACCACATTTTCATGGGATGTTGCCCTGCCTGTATATCTCTTTGCAGAAAAGCAGAGCAGGTAACGAAGTACCCGTCTGCATGCGTAAAGGCATCCAGGAAGAAATGCGTCAGCACACCAATGATAATAGACGAAAGCACTACCAGGTAATGCTGGCGGAAATAATTATGCCAGTTGAAAGTGCGGAATAGTTGTAAACGGCCGCGTACCCATCCCGGTAAATACGGCATCAGTATATGTTTTGCTACGCTATGATACAGGTAGGCCAATATCAGTGCTAACGGTATATCATATACGAAAATCCCCCACCACAAATGCCCGAGATTGAAATAGGGATTGAGAAAAATAAAATATAAGAAATCAGGCACCATACTGCCTATAATCAGGCCGGTAGCCGATAGGTACTTTCGGGGAGTGTTGGAAAAGGGAGCTACTATCGCCGCATGTGATATTGTGAATGGCATCTTCTAATGGTAATTGAGTATAAATTTAATTTAATTATAATAAATAATAACGTTATTATAAAGAAATGTTAATGTTATAATCGTCCATCATTTCCAGTAAAATGTCCAACTGATCCTGATGTGATAACACGTATTTTTATAGGGTCTTTGAAAACATAAAAAACAATGTGCTATGACAAACTGGAAAATTGATGAATCACACAGCGAAATCGGATTCAAAGTTAAACATCTCATGATTACCAACGTGAGCGGATATTTTACACGATTCAACGGAAGTATTCAAACAAACAGTGATGACTTTCATGATGCCACTATTACGTTCGAAGCAGCAGCAGATAGTATTGACACACAGAACAGGCAACGGGATGAACACCTGAGAAATGGCGACTTTTTCGATGCATCCAATCACCCCAAAATCAGCTTCGTTTCCAAAAAAGTGAGAAAGGTGGGTGACGAAGAATATAAATTACTCGGTGATCTTACCATCAAAGGAGAAACTCATCCCATTGAGTTGGATGTGGTTCATGGCGGGGTAACGGTAGATCCGTATGGACAAACAAAAGCCGGGTTTGCCCTCAAAGGGCGTCTTCACCGTGCCGATTACGGCTTACGCTGGAATGCCACCACCGAAGCCGGCGGTATTGTACTCAGTGATGAGGTGAAGCTGAATATGGAAATACAACTGGTTAAACAAGCATAAAGCGGAAAGCATAAAGCAAAAAGCCCTTGAAGCGAAGATATTAGCGAAACATAAATATAATTTCCGCTAATATCTTCGCTTCAAGGGCTTTTTGCTTTATGCTTTCTGCTTTATGCTATCTTTGTGCCCAAGCGCAGCTAGAACTGCAAGAACGCACATGAAATTTGAACAATACAATATCTCGGCTGAAATAAAGGACAGTCTGGAAGAAATGGGCTTTAAAAAGCCCACTGACATACAGTTTAAGGCCATCCCATCTATCCTGAACGGAGATGATGTAATGGCGATTGCCCAGACCGGAACCGGTAAAACCGCCGCTTTTGCCATTCCTATCCTGCATCGCCTGCAACAGCAGGACCGCAGGTACCGGAAGGATAAATATGAAGTGAAATGCCTGGTAATGGTACCTACCCGCGAACTGGCCATCCAGATCGCAGAAGTATTTCAGGCCATTGCACAATATACAGAACTCACTATCCTGGCGCTGGTAGGCGGCGTGGATCAAGGCCCGCAGATTAAAGTGCTGGAAAAAGGGGTGGATGTATTAATCGCTACTCCCGGTCGTATGTTCGACCAGATTAACCAGGGACATATTGACCTGAGCCAGGTGAAAACGCTCGTGCTGGATGAGGCCGATCACATGCTGGACCTGGGTTTTATCCGCGATATCCGTGATGTAATCAAGCATATTCCCCGCGAACACCAAACGCTCTTCTTCTCAGCTACCCTGAATAAAGACATTAAAGACCTGGCTTATTCCGTGGTGAATAATCCGATCCGTATACAAATATCTCCCAAAGACCCGGTATCCAAAAACGTGAGTCACGCCGTAGCCTATGTGGAAATGGATGATAAACGCTTTTTCCTGGAAAGACTGATCAAGGAATTCCCGGAAAGCAAAATCCTGGTATTTGTACGCACCAAAGTGCGCGCAGAACGTGTAATGGCAGCTATGGGCCGCATCGGCATTAAATCCCTCACCATGCACGGCGGCAAAGAACAAGGCGATCGTCTTGATGTAATGGACGTGTTCAAAAAAGGCGACGTGAAAGTACTGGTTACCACCGATGTCAACGCACGTGGAATTGATATTCCAAACGTAGACTACGTAGTAAACTACGATTTACCTGATGTGCCGGAAAATTACGTACACCGTGTTGGGCGTACCGGCCGTGGCGTACAAAAGGGACAGGCCGTTTCTTTCTGCAGCACAGAAGAAAAACCTATCCTGGAGGAAATCCAAAAGTTCCTGGGTAAGCCTATCACAGAGATGAAGATCAATAAAGATGATTATCGCGAAACGATTAGCTTCTCAGAAGATATCCCTAACGATAACTGGCAGCTACTGCTCGATGAGCATAACAAAGAAATGGAAGAAGTGCAGAAGAAAGTGAAGAAGAGAGCAGCGGCAAATGTGAAGAAGAAAGCGAAGAAGAAGTAAGTATCAGTTATAAAAAGAGAAAGCTGCTCTATCGAGAGCAGCTTTCTCTTTTTATAATTGATATGTATACTATTGCTTCACCGCTTCCACGTTCACAATAATATCCACGGTGGGCGCTACTGCGTATACTCCGGAAGGTAATTTATCTGCATATTTCACACCGAAATCAAGACGGTTGATACTGGCTTTCGCAGTAAAACCTGCTCTTCTCAGTCCCCATGGATCTTTAATTACACCGTTATAAGTAACGTCAAAGGCTACACGTTTTGTAGTGCTACGGATGGTAACATCCGCTAACAATACATATTTATTTCCTGTCAGCTTTTTCATAGAAACGCTTTTCAGGGTGATAGACGGATATTCGGCTACGTTAAAGAAGTCGTCTGTTTTCAGGTGGCCATCGCGTTGATCCACACCGGTAGAAATGCTGGAAGCATCTACGGTGAAATCAACTTTCGCGTTCTGGAAATTAGTGCTGTCGGCAGTTTCAATGGTGCCATTGAATTTAGTGAAATGGCCTTGTATATAACTAAGACCTAAGTGTTTTACGCCGAAGGTGATGCTGGTATGTGCAGGGTCTGCATTCCATTTAACCTGTGCGAAAGTAGCGATGCTGGCTAATACCAGGAGGGCCGTGAAAAAGAAGCTTTTTTTCATAATTGCTTTTTATTGAGTTTATGTACTATTTATTTAGAGAGTTGACGATCAACAGACCAGCGTCCGGCGCCTTTAATTATCAGGGCGAGGTTGATGCCTATCACGAGCAGGTGATATTCGAATCCTTCCCCGGCTTGTGTGCCTCCCCAGTTCATAAAGAAGCCATTAGCGGCATGTATGCTTATAGCTACTAACATAATAACCGTTAACATGGTTGCCCATAAGCGCGTAGTAAATCCAAAAAGTATCAGCAAAGAGCCGATGCTTTCCGTAAATATTACCAGGAAAGCCAGTATGGCCGGAGTACCGGAGGAAGTAAAATAGTTCATGGTGCCTTTAAATCCGTGGCCGCCAAAAAGACCAAGTAATTTTTGCGCGCCGTGTGGCAACATCACCAGTGCAACGGTGATACGCACAAGGAAGGAGGTAAGGCTGTCGTCTGTTTGAAGTAATTTCTTAAACATTTGTGTAGGTTTGTTGGTGTTTGTACTATTATTGTATATACAACTGTTGAGGCAAAAAAAATCAATCACGGAGTTTATCCAGCAATTCACTTAGTATGTTTGCTTCTTCTTTTGTCAGTTTCTTTGCTAGTTCTTTGTGGCCTTTTTCCATTACCGGATCCAATTCTTTCAGCAAAGCCAGTCCTTTGTTGGTAATCTCAATTTCTACTTTACGGCGATTAGCGTCGCATTGTTGCCGGGTTAATAACCCTTTTTGGCGCAATTTTTCCACTAATCGGGTCGCATTGCTCATCCGGTCCATCATCCGCTCCTGTATATCGAGCAGGTTTAATGGCTGTGGTGCACTACCACGGAGTATTCTCAGTACGTTGAATTGCTGGCTTGATAAGTCGTATTGCTTCAACGCCTGATTAGCACCTACTTCCAGCCAGTTGCCGGTAAATATAATGTTCAGCATAGCGCGTTGGTATTCGTCCTTAAATCGGGTCTGCTTCAGTTCTTCTTCCAGTTTCATAATTACAATTACAACTGTTGTTTATACAACAAAGGTAAGTGTATTTTTTATTTTACCAAATTTTCGACAAAAATGCGTCAGAATTTTTTTTTTACTTTTTTAAAAACCTGCTGACAAACAGCTGTCACTTAGCGGTTGTTCCTTTGTATTACAAAACACAAACAACTATGATACACGCTACCACTGCTCCCCAAACCTCTTTTTCTGCTGTAGCCCGGGCAAACGCTGCCTGGAATCTCTGGGCAAATACCACCCTGCTGGCCTGGCTGGAAACCAAAACACCTGAATTACTGGATACAGAGGTGCCCTCCAGCTTTTCCTCTATCCGCAAAACCCTTCGTCATATATGGACTGTACAGGATTGGTGGTTAGCTAACCTGACCGGGGAAGAACCTGCATTTACCTACGGAGAAGTATATACCGGCACCATACAGGAAGCAATGGAAGGACTGGCCGCCTCTTCCCAACAACTCAGCAGCTATTTTGAATCGTTAACGGCAGCAGAAATGGCGGATACCTGTAGCGTAAGCATTCCGTTTACCGGCGACTTTGATATTCCCCGTTTTGAAATGATACAACACGTGGCTGGTCACAGCGCCTACCACCGGGGACAAGTGGTGACCATTGGCCGTAGCCTGGGATTTACGGATGCGCCAATGACGGATTATATGTACTGGAATTTGTTGGCGAGATAATGTGATAGCTTTTAGCAAAATGCAGCGGAGATAAACATAAAATATGTTCTCCGCTGCATTTTGCTAAAAGCTAAAAGCTAATGGCTAAAAGCTCGAAGCTACTAGGCATTCAGTCCGCCATCAATGGTCAGTGCTGAGCCATTGATATAACCGCTTTCCGGCCCTGCCAGGAAGCTCACCAGGTCAGCTATATCAGTATCCTGGCCGTAATGGCCCAATGCAATGTGCTGGCGTTGAGAATCTGCATGAGGGCCATCAGCAGGGTTCATATCCGTATCTACCGGACCGGGTTGTACCAGGTTGGTTGTAATACCCTGAGGGCCCAGGTCGCGGGCCAGTCCCTTGTTAAAGGAGATGAGGGCTGATTTACTCATGGCGTAAAGCGTGCCGTAAGGTCCTACTACCCGGTCAGCCATACAGCTACCAATAGTAATGATCCTGCCACCTTTAGTCATATGTTTAACGGCCGCCTGCGTGCCTACAAACACGGCACGGGTATTTACAGACATCGTATATTCATAATCTTCCAGGGTATACTCGGTGAAAGGCTTCATCACCGCAACACCCGCATTATTAACGAGTATGTCTATACGGCCATGTGTGCTAATGGTATGATCTACCGATGCTACTACTGCTTTAGGATCAGCGCTGTCTGCCGCAACAGCAGATACCTGCTGTCCTTTCGCTGTTAATGCCGACACCAGGGCATTTGCCGCCGCGGCGCCTTTTACATAAGTGAACACTACAGTGGCACCTTCTTCCGCCAAACGGGTAACTATGGCAGCTCCCATGCCGCGACTTCCTCCTGTAACCAGGGCTATCTTATTTTCCAGACGTTTCATATTGAATGATTTTATGCCTGCAAAACTAGAGCCCCCCACTGGCTTAAAGAAGAGGTGTGTTAATTGTTAACTACTAACCTCCTTGTTAGTTATGCGCTGGTGGCTGTTTTCGAGGGATGTTGCAAGTAGCGGCTGTTGATAATATCCAGGTGATGCCACTGGTGTCCAACAATCGTAAATCCAAGTGCCAATACAGACATTTCCGTTTTCCAGCACATACCTGTTCTGGATAACACCGTGTCTGCATATGCCGTGAATTGAGCTATGGTGGCTTTGCGCAGGGTAATCAGTTCTGTCAGTACATCTGCGAGGCTGCGCCCATCCGTGTCCGCATTGTCGGCATAAATATCCTGGTCCATGGTCGGTGCGGTTTGTGGATCTTTTCGCGCAAACATCATGGAGCGATAGGCAAAAACCCTTTCCGTATCTGTGATATGCTGGAATACATTTTTTAAGGTCCATTTACCGGGCGCATAGGCATAGTCGCTCAGCGGTGCTAATTGGTTTATATCCAATGCTTCTATTATTTGTAACGACTGCATTAACGCGGTGCGGAGGTCGGTGTCCGGAACCAGGCTGATATAGCGGGTGTAATATCCGGGGTCAATCTGGATATCGCTTTTTTTCATATGGTGAGTTTTAAGGAAGATGAATATACGAACATTTTCCCCGCTGCTCCGGCCATATCCACAGAAATATTATAATATTTAATATATTTGTATATAACATATCCTGACTACCTGTTATCTACAACCTACTACTATGAAATATCTGCATAGATGTGTATTCCTGCCTGCACTCATAGGATTGAGTATGGCCGCAAAAGCACAGGCGCCTGAAACACCCCATAATATGCCCCGGCAATGGGATGCGCGTTGGATCAGTGATGGCGCAGCTGCCCCGGCAGCCTTTGGCGTATATCTTTTCCGTAAACAATTTGAACTGCTCAATTATTCGGGTCCGTTTATTATCCACATCTCTGCGGATAATCGTTACCGTTTGTATGTAAATGGCCAGCTCGTTGGCATAGGACCCGCCAGGGGCGACCTTTCCAACTGGCACTATGAAACAATAGACATCGGCCCTCTGCTGAAATATGGCAAAAATGTAGTGGCCGCCGAAGTAGTAAATTATGGTACTAACAAACCCCGCGGACAATTCACCGCTTCCGCCGGATTACTGATACAGGGACATACAGCACAGGAAGCCGCTATCATCAATACAGGCACCACCTCCTGGCATGTGATGGAAGATGAATCAATTGATGTACTGCCCGTAAAATCAAACAACAACGCCTTCTATGGCGCCTACCCCGGTGATAGCATTGTTGCGCAATATCATCCCTGGGGATGGGAACAGCCCGGCTTCAAAGATAGCTTGTGGAACATCGCTACCACTACCACCGGTGTTGCTTTGCAGGGCAGCAGTGCCAACGACTGGCGCCTGCTCTCCCCCAGATCTATAGGTCCCCTGAAACAGGAACGGCAGAACTTTGCCACCATGACTACTACTGATGGAGTTACTGCAGAACCGGCCTTCCTGAAAGGAACGGCACCATTAACGATCCCGGCTAAACGAAAAATACGGCTGCAACTGGACTGCGGACAGCAAACTACCGGGTTCCCGGAAATCCTGCTCAGCGGCGGCCTGGATGCCAGTATTAAAATAACTTACCAATCGGCAGGTAGCAGCGATCATGTGATTACGGATGTGATCCACCCGGATGGTGGTAGTCGCCGTAAATTTACTCCCTCCGGCTACCGTACCTTCCGCTACGTGCAACTGGATATTGAAACGGGTAAAGCCCCGCTGACCCTGGTGGATTACTATAACGTATATACGCAGTACGAGCTGAAAGATAAATCTGCATTCACCGCCAACCCAACAGCAGATTCCTTATGGAATAATGGCAAACACATGGCTTTGCTGGGCGCCCAGGATAATTTATTCAATGATCCTTTTAATGAACAACTGCAATACCTACAGGACGCACATATACAGGGACTGGCCATTGCATTTTTTTCCGGAGATGACCAACTGCTGAGAAATGCCCTGCTACAGGCAGACCAGTCGCGCATTCCGGAGGGCCTCATCCGTTCCCGCTATCCGTCAGATGACCGCCTGTTAAACATTACCGATGCACTCACCTGGATCGGTACACTGCAGGATTATCTGCTCTACAAAGGCGATAAAGCGCTGGCCAAACAATTGTTCCCCGGCGTACGGAACATCCTCGATTGGGTAAAACGCTATCAGGACCCCACTACCGGCCTGCCTGGCAATATGCCTTACCGGGACAGTATGGCCATGGGACCTCTCACAGGGCAATATTTGTATGCACTGCGACAAGCGGCCACTATCGCCGGCTACTGCGATAAAGAAGCAGATTCCCTGCAATGGAACCGCACCGCCGACAAACTTCGGGAAGTATGGTATCAAAAATGCTTTGATGGCGATAAAGGCCTGTACGCTGAAACACCTGCTAAGAAAAGCTTTTCACGCTATACCAATGCTATGGCCATATTAGCGCAGGCAGTTCCTCCCCGGCAGATAAAGAATACCATGCAGCGGTTATTGAATGAAAAACCAGCACCGGAAGAATCACTGCGGGCAAAATACTACATCTTCAAAGCAATGCAGGAAACAGGTGCGACCGCAGCTTTCCCAACAGAATTGACCTACCTGTGGAAGCTGAAAGAAGAAAACAGTCCGGTCATGTATCAGTCGGCCGCCGCAGTGGCTAACTTGTTCCTGCTGGGAATTACAGCAGGTATACAATCCACTTCACCGAACTTTAAAACCGTATTGATAGCGCCGGATCCGGGAACTTCCTCACAGGTGAAAGCAACCATGGCACACCCGGATGGGGGACTTATGGAAGTAGACCTGTCTTTCAAAAATAATCGTGTAACCGGCACCGTTAAATTGCCTTTTGGTGTTACAGGCAAATTCCGCTGGAGAAGCAAGGAAATTACCCTGAACGGTGGACCACAGGAAATCAACCTCTGACGCGGATATTGTCTTGGGACAGGATTAAACTGATTAAACTGATTTTTTTCCTGTGATTTAGAAAGATAAAAAAAGATTAGGGAAGATATAAGCATATTCGCTTACATCTTCCCTAATCTTTTAAAATCAAAAATAAAAAATCAGTTTAATCAGTTTAATCCTGTCCCAAGACAATATCCGCGCTGATCACTCGCTAAAATAGCTTTATGCCTTCTGCTTTCTGTTTCCATAAAAGTAATTGAGTCCCAATGCTCCAATACAAATAAACAACCCAAAAAACTCCCTTGTTTCTTCAATCCATGGTTTAGTTGCTTTCATGGTCTCTGCCAGGTTTTCTGCATGGTGCTTGGTAAACCAGTCTTCCACACCATTCTGATCAAAAAATTTGTAACCGGCATATACCAGGTATACCACTATACCGGCCAGGTACCATTTCGGATAAAACTGCTGACGCGATGCCAGCCAACAAAGTACCGCGGAATAAAGATAGATAGGCATCCATACGTAAGGATCAGGATCATTATACTGTAAGCCGGCAAAAAGGATAAACATCAGGCAAAAAACAATATTCAATACTTTCATGACAACAACAATTAAGGCTTAAACATACACAAAACTTAAAGCATATTCTTATATTATTTTATCCCGCCAGTGCGGAATAGTGGAATGACAACCTGCAAATTTGGCACTTTTGAAAAAAATGTGAAAAGAGCATTTGTCTGGGCTAAAATATTGTTATATATTCGGAATAATTAACAGAATTCCACGTGAGAACCAAAATCTGAAGCGAAAATGTTTGTTACTAGCAGCAAGTTTCTCACACTTATTTATTGAGGTGAATACATATCTGTAAACATTTAAACTATGACCCGATATGAACTAACTGTTGTCAGATCCGGCACAATTGGTTAATCTCTTATTCAATTTTCAATAGTTATATTTTAACTGTTGTGCGGACACTTATTTCTTATTCTCACTGTGCAGCGCATCTTGTACAGGCGATGGGTAACTATTTAGCTATTAGCAGCTAGCCATTGGCCATTAGCTTCTGGCGGCAATTACTAATTGCCGCTAACATAGTTAACCTGCGGTGAAATACGCCACAGGAATGGATAGCTATGTCTTGTATTCGCTATTAGTTTTTAATAACAATAATTAGTTGCCAGTGGTATGGTCAACCTGTAGTGAATACCTCACTACGGGAATGGGAGAACTATACCTTTTAACTAACGGCTAACAGCTAATAGCTAACGGCTATCCCAACAGGTACCCTTTTTTTAACCAATTTTTCTTAAACGTTACGCTTAAATCACGTTATGAAAAAGCAACTCTACCAGGCCATCGCCGCACTATGCGGCATCCTGCTGTTATTGGCAGGAAGCAACGTTTACGCACAAACGAAAATTACCGGAAAAGTGTCTGACAAGGCCTCAGGAAATGCACTACCCGGTGTTACCGTGTCTGTAAAAGGTACCAACCGCGGTACCGCTACAGATCCTTCCGGAACCTTTGTACTACAAGCCAAATCCGGAGAAACACTCGTCTTCTCTTTTGTGGGATACGACCCACAGGAAGTTGTAGTTGGCAACGGACCCGTCAATGTTTTACTCAGCGAAAAAGTAGGATCACTGGAAGAAGTGGTGGTAACCGGTTACGCCAGCCAGAAAAAGAAAGATCTTACCGGATCAGTATCTATCGTAAAAGTAGACAACCTTACCAAGCAGCCTACGTCGCAAATTGCCAGTCAGCTGCAGGGCCAGGTATCCGGTGTTACTGTGCTTGGCGGCGGTCAGCCCGGCCAGGAACCACAGGTAAAAATACGTGGTATCAACACTTTCGGTAACAACACCCCACTCTATATCATTGACGGAGTACCGGTGTCTAACCTCACAGACGTGAACCCCAATGATGTACAAACCATGCAGGTGCTGAAAGATGCCGGCGCTGCTTCCATCTATGGCGCCCGCGCCGCCAATGGAGTCATCGTGATCACCACCAAAAGAGGTACCGGCAAAGTAAAAGTTACCTACGACGGCTACTACGGCCGCCAGAAGCCACAAAGCGGCAATGTATGGAACATCCTTAACCCGCAGGAACAAGCCGATCTAAAATGGATGGCCATCAAAAACTCTCCAGGGGTGAAACTGGAAGATGCACAATACGGTAACGGACCTACGCCAATATTACCGGATTATATTGCACCCAATGGTTTGAAAGAAGGTGATCCACGTGTGGACCCAAGCCGCTATTTTGTAAATCCTAATTACAAATCCGCTGCGGACCTTGCTACTTTTTATCGCATTACAAAAGCCAATAAACAGGGGACAGACTGGTTCCACGAAATATTTAAACCTGCTCCCATCACCAGCCACAACGTATCCGTAGCCGGTGGCGGAGATATCGGTAACTATTTCTTCTCCTTTTATTACTTTAATCAACAAGGTACTTTAACTAATACCTATAATAAACGCTACGCCGTACGTGCCAATACTAATTTTAATATTACGGATCATATCCGCGTAGGTGAAAACATGGAGTATTCCCTGATCAACAATCCGCAAATCGGTACACTCGTAGAAGGTAGCGGTATTGGTATGGCATTCAGAGAATTGTCCATCATCCCCGTGTATGATATCAAAGGCAACTACGCCGGCTCCAGCGGTAAAGACCTCGGCAACGCTCGCAACCCGGTAGCTATACAGGATCGCTTCGGCAGAACCAAAGCCGCTGCCAACAGGCTGTTGGGTAACGTTTACGCAGAAGCAGACATCCTCAAATATTTCACGCTGAGGACCAGCTTCGGTGGTGAAATTTATTCCTTCGATAATAACAGCTTCACCCTGCCCGAATACGAAAATGCTGAAAATACTACGGTGAACCAGTATACAGAAACTACCGGCAACGGCTACGACTGGACCTGGACCAACACCCTCACCTTTCATAAAAACTTTTCACAAAAACATGATTTGAAAGTACTGATAGGTACAGAAGCATATGATAATCACTTCCGTACTTTAACCGGTACTACTACCGATTACTTTACGTTTGATCCTGACTTTACCAACCTGAGTACCGGTACCGGCACTCCTACCAATGGCAGCGGATTTGGCAGCGATGGATTGTTTTCCCTGTTTGCCAGGGCAGACTACTCATATAAAGATCGCTACCTGCTGGGTGCCCTGATCCGCCGAGATGGTTCCAGTCGCTTTGGTGACGCTAACCGGTACGGAAATTTTCCTGCTGTAAGTGCCGCCTGGCGTATATCACAGGAAGAATTTATGAAATCATTGACCTGGATTTCCGATCTGAAACTTCGTGGTGGATGGGGTATCATGGGCAACCAAATTAACGTAACACCCAGTAACCGCTTTATCGCTTACGGATTCGACAGAACTTCCTCATTCTATAGCATGAATGGTAGCCCTACTACCAGCAAGGGCTTTATGAGAACACAAATCGGCAATCCCAACGCAAAATGGGAAAGCAACGTGAACTCCAACATCGGTATAGATGCAACATTGTTCAAAGGACAGCTGGAATTTACCGTTGATTACTACAATAAAGTAGTAAAAGACCTCCTGTATAATCCAGAACTGGCGGGCGTTTATGGGGCAGCCACCGCACCATATACCAACGTGGCGAAAATGAGAAACAAAGGCTGGGATGCAGCCGTAACTTATAAGCAGGATCTGGCGAAAGACCTGAAGCTGGAAGTAACGGGTACCTTAACCACGTATAATAATGAAATATTGGCCATCTCAGAATCGGCTCCATACTTTGACCTCGAAAGCCGCCGTTTCGGATCTCCGATTATTCGTAACGCTATAGGCCAGTCGATCAGCGAATTTTTCGGCTACAAAATCATCGGCTTCTATAACAGCGCAGAGGAAGTAACTTCCGCTAACAACGCTGCTAAAGCAAAGTACCCCGATATCAAAGAATACCAGGCAGGCGCAGGGGTAGGCCGCTTTAGATATGCAGATGTGAATGGTGATGGTAAAGTAGATGCCGACGACCGTACCTACCTGGGTAATCCCAATCCTAAATTTTCTTATGGATTGAATATCGGGCTAACGTATAAACAATTCGACTTCTCTGCCTTCTTCTATGGTGTACAGGGAAATAAAATCTGGAACCAGGTGTTATGGTGGACAGACTTCTATCCTTCTTTCGTAAGTGCCAAGAGCAAAACAGCACTGTATGATTCCTGGAGTCCTACCCATCAGAATGCAAAAGCACCAATTCCTGAAATCAGCTCTACGCCTAGTACTTCCGGTGCACCTAACTCTTATTTCGTAGAGAATGGCTCTTATCTGCGTGCTAAAAACATGCAGCTCGGATACACCCTGCCTACTTATATGCTGAAACGGGTGGGTATCCAAAAATTCCGCGTATATGTGCAGGCGGCTAACCTGTTTACCATCACTAAGTACACTGGTATAGATCCTGAAGTAGCAGGAAACTCTCAGTCATTCGGATTGGACGAAGGTGCTTACCCCAATCAGCGTCAGTATCTGATAGGTGTAAATGTTGTGTTCTGATCCTTTTGTTGAACTGTTAAAACTGAATCAAATGAAAACTTTAAGATATTCAAGTCTTGTTATTATACTATTTGCGGGTTTGTTTATGGCCTGCAAAAAAAGCTTCCTGGATCGTGAGCCTGTAGGAACGATGACGGAAGAAATTGTGGCCAATAAAGCCGGCGTAAACTACCTGCTGGTAGGTGCTTACGCAGCGCTCGACGGCCAGAGAAGTGGTAACGCACTGGGTGGTGGTAACCCCTGGGAAGCGGCGCCTACGAACTGGATTTATGGCAGCGTAGTAGGGGGAGACGCCCACAAAGGCAGTAATGCCGGCGACCAGGAGCCTATTAATGAAATTGCTAAAAGTACGTACACCGCTGCCAACTCCTTTTTCAACTCCAAGTGGAAAGCGGTGTATGAAGGGGTAAGCCGTTGTAATCTCACGCTGAAGAAAATGAGTGAAGCCACTGATATGTCGGATGCAGAGCGTAAGCTGGTGGGGGCACAGGCCCGATTTCTGCGCGGCCACTATTATTTTGAATTGAAGAAAATGTTCAATAATGTGCCTTATATCAGCGATACGACTTCCGAAGTAAGAATCGCCAACGACAAAGATATCTGGCCTTTTATTGAAGCGGATTTTCAATATGCGGCAGATAACCTGCCAGTATCCTGGAAGGATAATGGCGATGTTTCCAGGGTAAATAAGTCTGCTGCGCAAATCTATCTTGCTAAAACTTACCTGTATGAGAAGAAATTCCCGCAGGCCTTCACCCTGTTCCAAACAGCGGTAGCAACAGGTATGACCAGCGCTGGCGTGAAGTATGGCCTGGCTGCCCGCTACGAAGATAATTTCGATGCGGCCAAAAAAACAGGTAATCCCGAAGCGGTATTTTATATAGAAATGACGGCGAACGATGGCACCAACACCATTGCCAACGCCAACGCCAGCGAAATGTTGAATTTCCCTTACGACCCTAGCCCATTTGGATGCTGTGGATTTTTTCAACCTTCACAGGATCTCGTGAATTCATTCCGCGTAGATGCAAGTGGATTGCCTTACCTCGATGATTATAATTTGCATCCGGTAAAATCTGATAAAGGACTGGGCAGTGGCGATGCGTTTGTTCCAGATGCCGGCCTGTTGGATCCTCGCCTGGATTGGACGGTTGGCCGTCGCGGGCTACCTTACCACGATTGGGGCAATCATCCTGGCGCGCTATGGCAGCGTGATCAGGGATATGGTGGTCCATATTCTCCTAAAAAAATGGTGTACTGGAAAAAAGACCAGGACAAATATCATGATGCACACAGTTGGGCACCCGGTTCCGCTATTAACGTAAACCTGATCCGGTTTGCGGACGTATTGCTGATGTATGCCGAAGCAGCCGCACAAACCGGTAATCTGCAGGTAGCCACCGATATGGTTAACAAGGTACGCGACCGGATGAAAAATAATCCGGACCAGTGGCTGCATAAATTTGTAGACAGCACCCAGCAGTTTATTCCGGATACGCTGGCAGCTAATTACAAAATTGGAGACTATCCTCTTTTCAGCGGTAAAGATTTTGCGCTTAAAGCCATTTATTTTGAACGCAAACTGGAATTGGGTATGGAAGGTCATCGTTTCTTCGATCTGTCGCGCTGGGGCATCGCAGCAACCGTATTGAATGCTTATTATAAATATGAAAACGGTAAAATAACAGATGGGGGAGCTGGTTTCACAGATTTGATAGGCGCGGTATTTACGCCGAACCGCAATGAATACTTCCCTATTCCGCAACGACAAATAGACTTGACCCTGCAAAATGGGCAACGCGTGCTGAAGCAGAACCAGGGATACTAAAAATTAATTACGAATTGCGAATTACGAATGGCGGATTTGTGGGGAGATAATAGCGAAGTTAATCTTCGCGTTTACCATCTACCCACAAATCCGTCATTCGTAATTTGTAATTCGTAATTTCCCAAAAAACAACCCATGCCCGATCAACCAAAAACACGGCAGGTAGCAATCATTTTTTTATTGCTGATATTGACAGGCGGCATATTCAACAGTGCCTGTCATACACCTACCCCGGATGAAAAAGGGAAAGCCCTGGCAGATAAATATTGTTCCAGCTGTCATTTACCGGTTTCTCCGGATATGTTGGATAAGGAAACCTGGACAAAACATGTATTGCCTGAAATGGCGCGTAAACTGGGCATCAAAGTATGGAGTGGTAATCAATACTATCCGCCCATGCCCGGTGAAAAGCCCGCTATTATTTCCATTAAAGATTGGACGGCGTTGGTGGAATATTATCAGCGCGTGGCGCCGGACAAACTTCCGGCCGCTAAACCCCCGGTGCCCCTACAGCATGATTGGGCTGTTTTCTCCCTGAAATCACCCGCGGTGAAAGACAGTCATTTTGTAGCGGCTACCACGATGGTGTCGTTCCTGCCTTCTGGCGGGCTATTGACCAGCGATGCCGGTAATAATACACTCACGCGATGGGATACGGCCGGGCGGCAGGTATCTGTCCGGCAATTGCCGTCTCCCGCTACAGATGTGCTGTACATGCCCGATACAGCAGGCCCCCAGCAGGCTATCCTGACTGAAATAGGTAACCTCCGCGCTTTGGATGTGCCCGCTGGGATTGTTACCCGGATCAACCTGGATGATCCGCAAAGCAAACAGGCGGATATCATGCCTTTTTTGAAGCGTCCGGTGCAGACATTGTCGGCGGATTTTGATAACGATGGGCTGAACGATTTACTGGTATGTGCTTTCGGACATAACCAGGGTGGTTTATACTGGCTGAAGCAACTGCCGGACCATCAATGGAAACAGCTCCCTATCTGGGAAGTGCCCGGTGCTATTCATGCGGAAACGGGCGACTTTAACCATGACGGCTATACGGATATCATGGTTTTGTTTGCGGCAGGCGATGAAGGAATCTGGTTATTTGAGAATAATAAACGGGGTGGTTTTAACGCGAAAAATCTGCTGAAATTTCCGCCATTGTATGGTTCTACCAGTTTTCAGCTGGCAGATTTTAATGGAGATGGACAACTTGATATACTATATAGTTGTGGAGATAACATGGATTTTTCTATGGTGCTTAAACCTTACCACGGTTTATACGTCTATATAGCTGAGGGGAGCAATAAATACAGGCAAGCCTGGCATTATCCGATCAATGGATGTACTAAAGCTGTAGTAGCAGATTTTAATCAGGATGGTAAACCAGATATCGCTGCCATTGCCTTTTTTGCGGATTTTGAGCACAATCCATCAGAGAAGTTTATTTTTTTCGAAGGAGGCAAATCACCGCTTACATTTATACCGCATGCACCGCCCATTGAGAAAGAGGGTCGGTGGATTTCTATGGATGTAAAAGATTATGATCACGACGGAGATCCGGATATTGTACTAGGAAACTATGCGAACGGATTTATAATACTCGATCATTATATGCCTGACTGGAAAGAGTATCAGCCGTTTATAGTATTACAGAATAATTCGAAGCATTAATTGCAACGTAAAATTGATTTGTTTATTTGGAATGAAAGTAGAAATATGTATCTTAGGGCCGTTATTTATTGCTACGTGCATTATTGCTTTTGTGTCAGATCATAAACCAGGGAGAATAACACTCGATGTTTCTGATCAATAATGTACCTTCGTTCTTAGTCAGCGTTTTCCCAACTTATAAAATATTGCACTGTACCTGCCGTCAGAGGTCCGGTGATATAAGATATCCTGATGCATAATCAGGTTTTAGAATGGCGGAAGGAGAGGCAGTAATGCCTCTCTTTTATTTTGGACTGTCACTCAACCCCTGATTTTGCCACCTATCATAAAAAAGCCGGAGAATTCTCTAAATCCCATTATTACGGGTTAATTTTAGAGGGAAATCAGCATTATTGTTTTTAAACGGAATATATCAGTGGCTGAATACGCATACGATCAGGATAAAGTGAGCACGCTGCTTCATAAGATCATCAGGAACCAGCAGAATGAGAAAGCGGATAACTGGCTGCAGCAACGTTTAGCCGTGCAGCAACAAACAGGCGCTATTCCGCAGTTCAATCAAACTTTTACAGCCATTCCACGTTTCACCGGGAATGATATCATTATACTTTCGCCGGCGGAAAATGAGCAGCTGCAACAGCTGGTACCTTCATTTTTCGTACAGGGGTGGACGTTAAGTCGCCTTGCACGTGTCTGGTGGCTGTTACAGTTGCCGGTAACAGATAAAGCCCTGTACCTCGATACGCTGGAAAAATTGTTCAATGCCGCAGAAATGAATGAGCTGGCCGCTTTATATAGCGCGCTGCCGCTGCTGCCATGGCCGGAAGAATGGATTGCCCGCACATCTGAAGGCATCAGGTCTAATATTGGTATTGTACAGGAAGCCATCATGCTGCATAATCCTTATCCGGCAAAGTATCTTCCGGAGCCCGCCTGGAATCAGCTGGTGATGAAAGCTATCTTCACCGATAAACCACTTCACCTGATTATAGGGTTGGATGAACGAGCCAACAGCGCACTGGCCAATATCCTGGTAGATTTTGCACATGAACGATGGGCTGCCGGCAGAACGCTGGATCCTATGCAGTGGCGCCTTTTGGTGAATTTTGTGCATGAAAATAATTTGGGAGATATCACCCGCATCCTGCATGCTGTGAATAGCATAGAGCAGGAAGCAGGCGCACTGGTATGTGCCCAAACCAACTACGCACCCGCCAAAGCACTGCTGGCAAAATATCCATCACTGGCAGCGGAAATTCAGGCTGGTAGCATTTCCTGGGATACCCTGGCACAAAAAAATAAAAAGTAATAAAATAAAAATAATTTGATATGTGCGGAATTCATGATTTAACAGAGAAAGATCTCCAACCACTCACTTATACTCCTGCTTTCCTCGATAAAATAAAAGGCATGCGTTTCTTTGATCCGCATGTACACATGACAGCCCGTACCACGGACGATTATCAGGCGATGGCCGATGCCGGCGTGGTGGCTATTATTGAACCCGCATTCTGGTTAGGACAGCCAAGAACCGGCGTAGATACCTTCCGCGATTACTTCAGCAGCCTCCTGGGATGGGAACGTTTCCGCGCTTCCCAGTTCGGAATCAAACACTATTGCACCATTGGCCTCAATTCCAAAGAAGCCAACAACGAAAAACTGGCAGAAGCCGTAATGGAAATACTGCCGCAGTTTATCTATAAAGAAGGCGTAGTAGGCGTAGGTGAAATTGGCTTCGATGACCAAACAGCACTGGAAGAAAAATATTATCGCGCACAACTGGAACTCGCCAAAGAAGCAGGGCTGCCCGTTCAGATCCACACCCCTCACCGCGATAAGAAAAAAGGTACCCAACGCAGTATGGACATTGCACTGGAACATGGATTAGCGCCTCACATGATCATTGTAGATCATAATAACGAGGAAACCGTGAAAGAAGTGCTGGATCGTGGCTTCTGGGCTGCATTTACCATCTATCCGTTCACCAAAATGGGCAATGAACGCATGGTAGCCGTGGTAAAGCAGTATGGAAGCGAACGCATTATGGTAAACTCCGCTGCAGACTGGGGTATCAGCGATCCGCTGGCCGTTCCGAAAACCGCCGCTTTAATGCACGAAAGTGGTATTGACTTGAATGATATTCATTTGGTAACTTACAGCAATGCTGTAAAAGCCTTCGCACAGAGCGGCCAGATGAATGAAGCTGATTTTGAAATTGTAGGAAACATCGATCAAAGTGAGAAATTTAACGGAAGCTCTATATTACGCGGAGGGCAGCAACCTCGAATCGACAAAAACACGACCATCATCCGGTAAAGGCCTGACAGGCTCGTTTCTGCTGGCAATGAACCATGAAAACCTGAAAATACGGTGAGTTATATTGTTAGCAAATTGAGTGGATATCTGCGCCTGATGCGACCTGCCAATATCGTTACTGCCATAGCAGATATATTGGCCGGTGTAGCCATTTCCGGCTATTTCATCAATGTATCGTTTGAAACTGTTACACTGGACTTTACTTTACCTGTAGTATGCCTATGCCTGGCTACCATTGGTTTGTACGGTGGCGGTGTAGTATTTAATGATGTATTTGATGCTACACTGGATAGCACAGAACGCCCGGAAAGGCCTATTCCCAGCGGCGTAATATCTAAAACACAAGCCATCATCCTCGGCGCTTACCTGCTACTGGTAGGTATCCTGGCCGCTTTTTCAGTAGGACGCCTGACCGGTTTTTCCGGCTGGCTCGCTATAGGCGTAGCCGCAAGCGCTATTATATATGATAAATGGGGAAAACATCATTCCTTTCTGGGGCCCTTTAATATGGGACTTTGCCGGGGACTCAATCTCCTGCTGGGAATCAGTATTGTGCCAGACGCGCTGCAAACCTATTGGTGGATGGGATTTATCCCCATTTTGTATATCGCTGCCGTTACCAATATCAGTAGAGGAGAAGTACATGGCGGAAGTGTAAAAAGTTTAAGACTCACCGCTATTTGTTATGCGGTAGTGTATATCACCATGGGACTGTTGGCTTTCCTGCATCATCGTATCTGGACCGCCCTCCCATTCATCCTGCTTTTTGCAGTCATGATTAATCTGCCACTGTTCAAAGCCATGAAAGATCCTTCGGGACCTAACATCGGCAAAGCTGTAAAAGGAGGTATCATCGCCCTGGTTGCCATGAATGCCGCCTGGATCGCCGCTTTTGCCACTTTGCCATTTGCATTGATCGTGCTATTACTTTTGCCCATATCACTGATACTGGGCAGACTCTTTGCAGTAACGTGAGGATAGCTTTTAGCCGTTAGCTTTTAGCTTTTAGCAAATGCAGCGAAGACCAATTTTTGTAATCATTCGCTGCATTTGCTAAAAGCTAAAAGCTAACGGCTAAAAGCTGTTACGCTACTATTCCCCGCTTCATCGCTTCTTTCACTAAACCAGCAGTGTTTTTTACGGCTAATTTTTGCGTCAGGTTAAGCCGGTGCGTTTCTACTGTACGTAAACTGATAAACAGCTGGTCTGCAATTTGCTGGTTGGAATACTCATCCGCAATCAGCTTCAGAATTTCCTTTTCTCTCCGCGTAAGTGGTATGTCGTAGCTCGTACGCTTTTGCCCGGTAATCATTTCCTGTAGCATTTGCTGTTGGATAATATCGTCCAGGAACTGTTCGCCGGCGTTCACTTTTTCAATAGCCTGAATCAGTTTGTCGGGATTCGTACTTTTCAGTAAATAACCGGTGGCGCCATTACGCAGCATTTGCTTGATATAGTGTGATTCCATGAAACTACTCAGCGCAATTATTTTAACGTCCGGATGTGATTTACTCACCTGCTTACATAAGGCAATGCCATCTATTTCCGGCATCTGTATATCCAGTAATAACACATCTGGCTGGGTGACCGGTAACGCCGCCATCAAAGCACCGGGCATATTGCTTTCATATACCACAGAAATGTGGGAATAAGGTGCCAGCATAGCTTTTAGTCCGTTGATAACTAACAGATGGTCGTCTGTAATAGCGAGTTTGATTTGCATATAAGGTGATATTAAAAAGTCGGTTGCAGTTCCATCAACTGCATAATAGCAATGTTAAATTCCATGTATACTGTAGTGCCACAACCCGGTGTAGCCGTTAGGGTAAGGTGGCCGTTTAATGCGGCAATCCTGCTTTCCAGGTTTTTTAATCCCATGCCGTTGTTGATCCTGGCCACATTTTCAAAACCAATACCATTGTCTTCCACGGTAATAGTAAGCAGTTCTTCATGTTGTGTCACCTGTACCAACGCCTCTGTAGCTTTTGCGTGTTTGATGATATTGTTGATCAGTTCCTGTACCAGTCGGTAAATAGACAATTCAAAATTTCCTTTGAATCGTTGCATATTACCGAAAGTGTAACAGCTGATCTGCAACTGACGGGAATGACTGACATTGTTGCAAAAGAATTCCAGTGCTCCCGCTAATCCCATACGGGCCAGTATTTCCGGCATCAGGTTATGTGCTGTTTTGCGTACTTCGCCAATGGCGTCGTCAAGCATGTTGAGGGCATGATTAAATCCTTTGTCCTGCTGTAAATAACTACGCTCATATCTGAGCGCCCAGAAATGCATTTTTACAGCAGATAGCATACCACCTACACCATCGTGCAAATCTTTTGATAAACGGGTACGTTCTTTTTCTTCCCCCTGCATCATCGCTTCCAGTACCTGCATGGTCCGTTCTATTTCCATGCGCTGTAACCGTTGTTGCTGCAGGTGATGCCGGTGTTGTAAACGTTGCCATATCATTATGCCCCCAATCAATAACAACAGAACGCTACCGAAGAAAACGCCAATCCAGGTGTTTTTTCCCTGTAATTCCAGGTCTTTTTGTGTCAACAGCAATTTCTTTTCGGCCAGGTCACGGTCTTTTTTCTCTGTCTGGTATTGTGTTTCCAGCTGTTGTACATTGCTGCGGGTGTTACGTCCTACCAGTGAATCATTAAGGGCTTCGTATGCTTTGCGCATCCTGAATGCTGCTTCATAGCGATGTTGTGCTGCCATATTATCGGATGCGGTGAGATACGCACGTCGTAGCTCATCTCCGGAATGATAGGTTTTAGCCAGCAGGATCGTTTTTTGCAGATATCTATCGGAAAGCGCATAGTCGCCGCTTTTATGTAATGCCTGTGCATAGCCCATGTACAGTAACATCAGGTTCTCCGGTCCCGGATCATCCTGTGCAATCAGTAAGGCTTTCTTATAGGTTTGCAGTGCCACGGTATGCTGAGATAGTTCAGAAAATACGCGGGCCTGGTTGGTTAAGGCATTTAATACCAGTAAGCTATCGCCGTTTTGACGACCCATTAACAATGCCTGGTTAAAGTAGTTGCTGGCAGCAGCATGTGCTCCTTCCAATAGTTTGCTTTGGCCCATATTCAGCAGGGCGGAGCTGATGCGTAATTTTCGCTTTAGCCGGATACCCTGTTCATATGCCTGGTGGGCATACATAAATCCCTTCTGATAGTCGCCCAGGGTATTGAAAACAGCTGCCAGGTTATTCAGCATCATGCCGGCCGTAACGGTGTCCCTGGCAGCTTCTGCCAGTTTCATCGCTTCAAGGTAGGCGCCGGCTGCGGCCTGGAAATTCGCCATCTGCTGATATTCCATACCACAATAACTGATGGCCACGGCCTGGTTCACGGTATCTTTTAAAGACGCATAGATGACCACTGCCTGTTTAACCATATACAACGACGCTCCGTATTCGCCACGCATGTCTTGTATATACATGTAATAGCAGGCGAAATCTGCCACGCCTTTATGATAGGAAAGTTGCCTGCTAAGCTGTAAGCCTTGCCGGAATGCCGCTTCAGCTTCTTTCAGGCTGTAAGGCAACAACATACAGCCGTATGCATACAGGGATTGCACCCGGTTGCTGTCGGCCGCCTGTCCTTGAATGACCCGCGACATGCTGTCCAGTTGTGGCGTATACGCCGCTGATATTGGCTGCCAGCCACATAAGCTCATGCAACAAATCAACATTAATATTCTCAACATCTCTAAAACGCTTGCGCAACCCAGAGGTTGCCTTGTTAATAATCCGGTTACTGCCAGTTAACATACAGGATGCCCCGCCGGCAGAAAGTGAAATAGCCATCCCCGCCAGCGCTGTGCGCGACAAAATGCTCAAACGTGCAAAAAAAGCGTGAATAATAACCGATGTTACAGGGATTAACAAAATGGATAACCCGTTTTTTGGGGCCCTATAAACTTTTAGTTTGGGCTGTAATATTGACAATTATTCTACAGTGAGATAAAGGTCAATAATTCTGTTTTAATACGCAATAGGTAAACCAGTGAATAGATCAATGGACGACAAATGACAAGGTTGCAATGGGTTGAAATCCTTTGTGGTATTGTGTTTGTCGACTAATGGTTTATGTCAGTAGAACTACGCAATTTATAAATTGGCGGTTACTACTGTATGTAAACCCTCTAAAAACAGATTTCTTTGCATACCGATAAATGATTCTACAGGCTAACCCCAAAAAATAGGCTCCGTTCCCGGAGCCTTATTCTTTATAAAAAATTCACGTTTTTTCTATGTACTTTTAAAGGCTATAGTTTTTTTAAGACAGACGATGCGGAATAAGCCATGGAATATATTCAACAAAATTTCAATGTAAATTTCTCTTACGGGGTTTTCTTTAGCAGCCATTTATTTGATCCTGCCAATACATGTTTGGCTTCCTTTCTGGCCTCCAAAGCAGAAGAAGCATATGTTAAAAAACTACTCGTAATTCTTGACGGAGGTGTAGCGGCACATCATCCTCAACTCACTCAACAAATTCAGGATTATTTCAGGCAGGTGCCCGGCTTTCAGCTGGCCCCGGAAATAGTTACCATTGCCGGTGGAGAGGCAGTAAAAAATGATTTGCCACTTCTTTTCAGCCTGGTGGATGCCATCGATAAATATGGCATCGACCGCCATTCTTATGTAATAGGTATCGGTGGTGGCTCACTGCTGGACCTGGTTGGATTTGCCGCCGCTATTTCTCATCGCGGCGTAAAACACATCAGGATCCCTACCACTGTGCTATCGCAAAATGATTCAGGCGTAGGCGTGAAAAATGGTGTGAATTATAAAGGGAAAAAGAATTTCCTGGGTTCCTTTGCCCCACCGGCAGCGGTGTTTAACGACCCGGTATTTTTAACCACACTGGATGCCCGCGACTGGCGCTCCGGTATGGTTGAAGCCGTAAAAGTAGCGCTCATTAAAGATGCAGCGTTCTTTAACCGCATAGAAGAAACCGCTGTAGCGATGACGGCCGGCGATATGCCCGCTATGCAATACCTGATTTACCGTTGCGCAGAATTACATGTACAACATATCGGCGGCGCCGGCGATCCGTTTGAAAGCGGCTCCTCCCGACCGCTGGACTTCGGACATTGGAGCGCACATAAACTGGAACAGTTGACCAACTTCGAATTACGGCATGGAGAAGCAGTATCCATTGGTATCGCGGTAGACAGCGTATACTCGTTCCTGTTAGGTTGGCTGCCGGAATCAGATATGTATCGTATTCTTACCGTGTTAAAAAATATGCAGTTACCCATCTGGCATCCCCTGCTGGAAAAGCAAGATGGTAAACCTTCTCCGGTAGTAGTGGGCCTCGAAGAATTCCGTGAACACCTCGGCGGACGCTTGACTATTTCCTTGCTGCGTGCGGTAGGTAAAGGAGAAGAGGTACACGAAATGAACCTGGAATTACTGTACAAAGCAGTGGATATCTGTAAAAATAACCAAGGATGAAAACAGCTGTAGGACATCTGACGTACTGCACCAATATTCATCCCGGCGAAAGTTGGGGCGATCACTTTGCGCAGTTGAAGAAATTTATACCGGCCATTAAGCAACAGGTATCTCCTGGCCAGCCATTTGGTATTGGCCTGCGATTGGCTAACAGCGCCAGCCTGGAACTGAGTAAGGAAGAACCCCTGAGGGCGTTTCAGCAATGGCTGAAGGAAGAAGACTGTTACGTATTTACCATGAATGGTTTCCCGTACGGCGGCTTCCACAATGTAGTGGTAAAAGACCAGGTGCATGCACCCGACTGGACCAGCGCGGACCGCGTAGCTTATACTATTCGCCTGTTCCGTATACTGGCGGCTTTATTGCCAGCCGGTATGGAAGGAGGTATTTCTACCAACCCGCTTACCTATAAATTTTGGTGCAACCGTTGCGAAGAAGAGAAGGCGTCTTTCACAGAAAGTGCTACTCTTAATATGTTGCAGGTATTGGAGCAACTGGTACGCATACACCGCAGTGGCGGCCCGCTCATGCACCTGGATGTGGAACCGGAACCAGACGGCCTGATGGAAAACACCAGCGAATATATCGCCTGGTATTTCGAAGAATTATTGCCTGCCGCTGTTCCGTTTATTATGGAGAAATTTGATGTAACAGATACCGAAGCAGTAACGATCATCAAGTCGCATATTCAATTGTGCTACGATGTTTGTCACTTTGCATTGGTGTATGAAGCACCCCAACGGGTATTGGAGCGGTTACAACATTACGGCCTGAAGGTGGGAAAGCTACAGATAAGTGCCGCACTAAGGGCAGATATGCCAACGGATACGGCTGCACGAAAAGAAGTGACAGACGCATTCCGCCGGTTTAATGAACCCGTATACCTGCACCAGGTAATTGCCCGTAAACAGGACGGGACCCTCCTCCATTATCCTGATTTGCCGGAAGCATTGGCAGATGAAGATAATCCGGTGGTTACTGAATGGCGTTCCCATTTCCATGTACCTGTGTTTCTAGATAAATTTGGCGTGCTACAATCCACGCAGGAAGATATAAAGCAGGCATTGGCCTTACAGCGACAACAGCCTTTTACCCATCACCTGGAAGTGGAAACATACACCTGGGATGTATTACCACCGGAATTAAAGCAGGAAATGTCTTTGTCCGTCTCCCGGGAATTGAACTGGATCAAAGAACAATTGGGAGAAAAAGCATAAAGCAGGAACCGGAAAGCAAAAAGCATTGGTTTTTTGTTTTCCGGTTTTTTACTTTTGTTATCTGCTCAAGCTTATTGCTCTGGAAGACAGGATATAAAGAATCAATTAGAAAATAATAAACAAAAACCAGGAAATAAGAACCGGGAAACAAAAAACCAGTGCTTTTTGCTTTTCGCTTTTTGCTTTCTGCTTGGGATCTATGAGAAAGACAGTAGTTATTGATGTAGTGGGACTCTCCACTAATTTGCTGGAGCACCTGCCTTTTTTAAAGGCATATACGCAACAGCGTCACCTGGCTACGGTGAAACCCATGTTACCGGCGCTGACCACGTCTGTACAAAGTACCTATCTCACAGGGCAATGGCCCAGCGAGCATGGCATTGTAGGCAATGGTTGGTACGATAGAACGGATGCGGAAGTAAAGTTCTGGAAACAATCCAATAAGCTGGTAGACGCCCCAAAAATCTGGGATCGTGCCAGGAAGCTGGATCCGTCTTTCACCGTTTCGCAGATGTGCTGGTGGTATAACATGTACGCTAACGTAGACTACTCGCTGACTCCCCGTCCTAATTACCTGTCCGACGGCCGTAAAGTACCGGATTGTTACACTACGCCTTCTTCGCTGAGAGATCACCTGACCGAACAGCTGGGCAAATTTCCACTGTTTAATTACTGGGGGCCTACCGCCAGCATTAAGTCGAGCCAGTGGATAGCAGATGCGTCTATCATCACCGATAAATTATACAACCCAACCCTTACTTTCATTTACCTGCCTCACCTGGATTACTGTTTGCAGAAATTCGGACAAGACCCGGTGCGCAACGCAAAAGAGCTGAGTGAAATAGATGCGGTATGTAAACAATTGATTACTTACTACCAGCAGCAGCAATGTGATCCGATTGTATTGTCTGAATACGGTATTACCAATGTGAATAATCCTGTTCACCTGAACAGGGTGTTAAGAGAGGAAGGCCTGCTGGCGCTTCGGGTGGAAAACGGACTGGAATTACTGGATGCCGGCGCTTCCAAAGCGTTTGCAGTAGCCGATCACCAGGTGGCACATATCTACATCAACGACCCCTCCTGTTATAAGCAGGTGCGTAATCTTCTCGAAAAAGTGCCGGGTGTTCAACAGGTGCTGGACCGGGAAGGTAAACGTGAACATCAGCTGCACCATGCCCGTACTGGCGACCTGGTAGCCGTAGCAGACGCCAATAGCTGGTTTACCTATTACTACTGGCTGGATGACGCTAAAGCGCCTGATTTTGCCCGTATTGTGGATATCTTCCGTAAGCCAGGATATGATCCGGTGGAAATGTTCATGAATCCTGCTGACCCATTCATTAAGCTGAAAGCCGCCGGCAAGCTCCTGAAAAAGAAGCTGGGTTTCCGCTACCTGATGAATGTAATACCGCTGGATGCCACGTTGATTAAGGGTTCCCATGGCCGCCTGGAAGAAAACCCGATGTATCACCCCGTGGTCATCAGCCCTAATCCTGTTTCCAAAACCCAATTGTTGGCAACCGACGTATATGAGGTGATATGGAATCAGTTGACAGGTAAATAATAGTGTATGCATAAATATGCGGGTACCCTGATCATTGCACTGCTATTGGCAGGGAGACTCATCGCGCAGGATAGTTTGTCCCTGGAACAATTTAACAAGGAACGTATACATACTACCAAAACCGCGATGGTGGTGCTGGGAGGCTGGTCTGTAGCCAATATCGCTACCGGCCTTGTGGCAATGGGGCAAACCACCGGAGAAGCCAAATACTTCCACCAGATGAATGCTATCTGGAATGTAGTGAACCTGGGCATTGCTACTGCCGGGTATTTCGGTAACCGCAAACTCAACCCCGGCAATTACAATATGCAGGGAAGTATTAAGGAACAAAACAAGATTGAGAAAATATACCTCGTTAATGGCGCCCTCGATGTGGCCTATATCCTCGGTGGCTTATATGCCCGCGAATATGGTAAAAATCAAAGCGGCAAAGAACAGGATCGTTGGAAAGGATATGGCTCTTCTATTATCCTGCAAGGCGGTTTCCTGCTGTTATACGATGCCGTGAATCTCACGATCCATCACCGCCATGGAAAAGCGCTCTACCGGAAATTTGATGGGATGCAGATAACGTTTGCACCCGGGCGTGTGGCTGCCAGCCTGCACTTTTAATAGTCCCCGCAAGTATTGTCTTTCCCAGGATTAGACTGATTATACTGATTTAATTTTTTTGATGGTGTTTGATTATAATAAAAGATGAAAGATGGGAGCCAATATTTCGGTAGTCATCTTTCTGCATCTTTTATAATCAAAAAATAAAATCAGTATAATCAGTCTAATCCTGTCTCAAGACAAATTTCGCTCCGCTCCTCATAATTTCTATAATTCCGGGAATTAATTTTCTACATTCATGCAACCGATTGTTATTTCGAATAACCAAGCATAAATATCTGTCCGTTATGAAAAGAAGAGATTTTCTGAAAACCGGTGGCATGGCCGGTTTGGGAGCAGGATTAACCATTCTTAACTTTCCCGTTTTTGGGAAAAATGCCCCCAGTAATAAACTGGTGTTAGGGGTAATGGGGGTAAACTCCCGGGGAAACTGGCTGGCACAATGTGCCGCTAAACTACCCGGCGCTGAAATTGGCTACATCTGTGATGTGGAAGACGGTGCTATTGCCAAAGGCCTCAAAGCCGTTGCCGGTGCGCAGGCGAAGCAACCCACTGTTATCAAAGACATCCGCAAACTGCTGGAACGCAAAGATTTTGATGCGCTCATAGTGGCTGCTCCGGACCATTGGCATGCCCCTGCAGCGATGATGGCTACGGCAGCAGGTAAGCATGTATATGTGGAAAAACCCTGTGCCCATGATCCCGGGGAAGGAGAGCTATTGCTCGCAGCCGCCAAAAAATACAATCGCCTGGTGCAAATGGGTAACCAGCGCCGCTCCTGGCCTAACCTGCAACAAGCCGTAAAGGAAGTGAAAGAACAACAGGTATTGGGAAAAGTATACTACGGCAAAGGATGGTATGTGAATAACCGCGAACCCATTGGCATCGGCAAAAAGATACCGGTGCCGGCTACACTGGACTGGGACCTGTGGCAAGGCCCTGCTCCCCGCCGCGATTACCTCGATAATATTGTACACTATAACTGGCACTGGCGCTGGAACTGGGGCACCTCAGAAACCTGTAATAACGCCACCCATGAACTGGACTGTTTACGTTGGTTCATGGACCTGGAATTCCCAACTAAAGTAACATCTGCCGGTGGGCGCTATGCCTATCCGAAAGATGACTGGGAAACACCGGATACCCAAACCCTGAACTTTGAATTCGAAGGGGGTAAAGCCATTTCCTGGGAAGGCCGTAGCTGTAGCCCTTTTAACCTGGAAGGCAGCGGCCGCGGATTTGCACTGTTTGGTGAAAATGGAAGCCTGTATAATTCCGGCGGCGATAGCTACAAACTCATTGACCCAAAAGGGAAAGTCATCAAAGACGTAAAACAGGCCGCTAATCCTAATCAGAGTGTAACCAACACCGTTAGCCCTGCCGGCGAATTTTACGACGCGGTACACCTCAATAATTTCCTGGAAAGTATCCGGGGCAATGCCTCCCTCAATTCCGAAATCAATATTGGCTATCGCAGTACACTCCTCTGTTTGCTTGGTAATATTGCGCAACGTTCAGGACATATCCTGCATACTAATCCGGCCAACGGTCATATCCTGAACGATAATGAAGCCATGAAAATGTGGAACAGGGAATATGAAAAAGGCTGGGCGCCGAAAGTATAAATAACCCGCGGAATTTTGAGTATCGGTGAATGACGAGTTTTCAAAAAAATATCACCCCGTTTAGACTTCCATACTCAAAATTCCGTATCTTCACATCGCTGAAAACCCCTTCTCCTATTACGTTTATAGACTAGCAATAAATATAATAACTTGTTATCCCCCATAACTTTTAGTTATTGGTATTATTTGTTTGTGGAATGATGTTAACCTATTTTTGACTTACCTGTAATTTTTATAACCAACCACACCAACCACGAAGTTGCGCGTTCCCGGAGGAATGATTGAATGGAATTTTTACAACAATCTGAATACCTGTCAGTATTGCTGATAGGCCTGGTAGTCGGCTATTTGTCCGGTTTATTAGGCAAAGGAGGCAGTGCTATCAGTACCCCCGCTTTGCAGATATTTGCAGGCGTAAATCCTTTTTTTGCGCTGGCATCGCCTTTACCGGCATCTATTACCAGCACGTTGTCAGCCACGGCAGTATACCGCAAGGAAAAGTTATTCAATAAGCGGGTTATCCTGCTGGGTGCGGCTTTTGGCGTGCCTGCCACCATCGTAGGTTCCTGGCTGAGTAGCTACCTGCCTGGTAAATCACTAATGATCATGACGGCCCTGTTTATCATGATTACCGGCATGTCATTGCTGTATTCCTTTATGAAGGGGAAACCGGTGGGGGAAACACCCGTGGAAAGTGACGATGTACCCGCCCGGAAGCTGGTAATGGCCGCTTTGTTCATCGGCTTTTTATCAGGGTTGCTGGCCAATGCAGGTGGTATTTTATTCAGCTCCTTCTTCATTAAAAAGTTACGGATGCCAATCAAGCAAGCCCTGGCCTGTGCAGTAGTATTGTCGGCAATATTATCGATTCCTGGGGCATTAACACATTGGTGGCTGGGGCATATCGACTGGAATATCGCGCTGCTGCTATCGCTCACGGCATTCCCTGCTTCCTGGCTCGGGGCTAAAACGGCAGTTAAAATGAAAACGCCGGCCCTGGAAAAATTGTTTGCACTGACCCTTATCGTATTCGGTGTATACGATATCTTCTTTACGATCTGGAAATAATCAGGCGTGCGCTTTTATCTTATGTATAGCTTCCTGCTCATATGCAGGCAGAGAGCTTAAAATCAGCTCATAGGCATTCACCAGGAAGTTTTCCAGCTCCTGTTCCGGTAGCATATCCTCCTGTTTCAACTGTACCCAGTGATACCGCGCCAGGTGAGGGGCAGGTACAATACCCGGCCTTGAAATCAATTGATGAAATTGCGCAGAACTGCATTTAAAGGACACCCGGTGAGGTGGCTCCAGGGAAATCATGCAGAAGAGCTTTTCGCCTACATAAAAACGTAATTCATTGTCCCACTTTTTTTCAGTGAGCACCGCCGGAAGCGACTGGCATAAATCGAGGGTATGATCAAACATAGCAGCAGGTTTTTAAGAATATTATACAATGCCGCTTTTTAAGACGGCTATTTATGTCAATAGTTTACATGCACAAGCTAACATATGAAAATATGAAGCATGTGTGGTTAACGTATAGCTAAGCTGTAAATAGTGAATGAAACTGCCCTATAAAAATAGGAAATAAAATGCAATCGCGAATGTTAAAAAGTAAGGTTGCGTTGGTAGGGGTAACCACATCCTCCGGGCCAGTCTGATTTATGGCTATGGCGAGATTTTTTTATTAATCGAAATTTAACGGGAGAGGGAGGAGAATTACGGATTTGTGAGAATGTCATTTGCTATGATCTTCTTACAAATCCGTAATTCGTAATTGCTAATTCGTAATTCTTTCTTTTGCCCAGCGCGCCATTTTCTGTTCCAGTACGGAAAGAGGAACGCAGCCATCCTTTAGCAGCTCGTCATGAAAAGCGGATAAACTGAACTTGCTACCCAGTTCTTTGGTATACTTATTCCGCAGCTCATGGATTTTCAGCTCTCCGATTTTGTATGACAGTGCCTGGCCGGGAATAGCCATGTAACGCTCTATTTCAGCCGTAGCTTCCTGGGTGGATAATGGCTCGTTGTCCATCATGTATTTAATGGCTTGTTCGCGGGTCCAGCCTTTGGTGTGTAAACCAACATCCACGACTAAACGAATGGCGCGGTGTATTTCATCGGTTAACCTGCCGAAATACATATAAGGGTCGGTATACAGGCCCAGTTCCTTACCTAAACTTTCGCAATACAAGGCATAACCTTCGCCATAGGCGCCGATCCAGGAGAAACGGCGGAACTTAGGCAGGGAGTCGTTTTCCTGTTGCAGTGAAATCTGGAAATGGTGACCGGGAATGGCTTCGTGTAAGAACAGGCATTCCATGCCGGTATAGGAGAAGTCGGTGGCACTGAGGATTGGCACATAAAATACACCGGGGCGGGTACCATCCGCACTGCCCTGCACGTATTCAGCCGAAGCGGAGGCCGCGCGGTAGGCTTCTGTCTGACGGATTTCGAATTTTGTTTTAGGGAGATGACCATACATTTTTTTAACGCCAGGCATGATCTTGTTTTCAATGGCTTTGAAAGAATCCAGGATCGCAGCAGGCGTTTTAAAGATGCGCAGCTTTTTATCGGAACGAACAGCTGCAAAAAATGCAGGCAGGTCACCCTTAAATCCGGTGCTGTTTTTCACCGCCTCCATTTCCCCGCGGATACGGGCTACTTCTTTTTCCCCGAGGGCATAAATTGCTTCGGGCGTGAGGCTGGTCGTAGTCCAGCTTTTGATGAGGAACGCGTAATAGGCTTTTCCATCCGGAATAGCTTCAATGCCGCTGCTGGTACGGGCCTTGGGCAGGTATTCCTGCTGCATGAAATCGCGTAGTTTGGCGTAAGATGGCAGGATGTATTTTTCCACTGCGGCAGCGTAATCAGTACGCAGCCCGGCTACTACTGCAGTGCCCAATGAATCGGGGATGGTTTTCAGCGGTGCATAGAAAACGTTATTGGCGGTGTCTTTCTTCGCCAGGTCCGCTACTTGCGGAATCACCTTCACCACCAGGCTTTTCGGCAATACGTATCCGGTGGCAATACCCCGGCGCATATTGGCAATAGCAGTATCGGTCCATATGGCAAACTTTTCCATACGGGCCATGAAGTTGTGGTAATCTTTGGCTGTTTTAAATGGCTGGGCGGAAGCGCCGGAGCCCAGTTGCGCCAGGGTCAGCGGCAAGCAGGTAAACTGTTGTACCGGCATGAGGTGATCATGAAACGTAAGTGCTTCCCGGTTAATGTCGAATTCCCGTTGCAGCATATCATATGTAATGCGGTCGTTGCCAGAAAGGGCAGCAGTATCAATTCCTTTGATGGCTTGCTGGTAGCTGGCATAAAAGGAATCGGCTTTTGCGCGGAAGCCTTCGCTGATATCTATGGGTAGTTGATCGTTGTATTGATTTTCGCCGTTTTGGGTGGCCTGTAAAGGGTTGAGGGCCATATTCTGATCATAATACCGGGTGGCCAGCTGGTGCAGGGAATCCTGCGTGGCAGCTGCATTGCCGTGATTACCGGATGGCTGACATGCCCCGGCAAACAGGGCGCCTAATAGTAACAGGTAGCCTTTTTGTTGTAACATATTCATAAAAGTGGGTGGTGAATAATGGGTAATTTACCGTTTTCTCTAAAGAAAAAAAGCATTCCGAAGAATCGGAATGCTTATTTAGAACAGTGAACAATGAAAAAAAAGATAAAAAATATTATTTAAGAATTTTTATACGAATACTCTTGAAAGAAACCTCATTACCATGATCCTGTAAAAGGATATGTCCTTCCGGCCACAAACCAAAATTCTTCCAGTTTTTATACTTGCTGATCGCCACCAGGTCCTTGAAGGCCTGGGAGCCTCGCTCATATTCCAGCACTTTAAATCCATTTAACCAATGTTCTACGTGGTTATTTGGATACACAATAATACGACCTTTGTTCCATTCTCCAATAGGATTAATGGCTCGTTTTTCCTGTTTTCTTGTCATGAGGTCGTAAAGACTTGCTAACGTGCGATTTCCGTCGCGTCCCAATTTGGCATCCGGGTGTTTTTCATCATCCAGGACCTGGTACTCCAGCCCGATTGCCGATTTTCCACCGGTTTCATAGGTTTCGCTGACGAAATATTTTACGCCACTATTAGCGCCTGGCGTGAGTTTGAAGGTAAATTCCAACTCAAACGCGCCGTATTGTTTATCGGTGATAATGTCACCGCCACTGCCTTCTTCATCTCCCGTAGAATTACCAATTGTCAATACCCCATTTTCCATATGCCAGCCTTTGGTCGGGAAATCTTTTTTGTAAACGCCTCTCCAGCCTTTGGAAGTTTTGCCATCCCATAATAGCTGGTAACCGTTTTTCTTTTCCTGGCCGGAAATGGTGTTATCCACATTGTTTACCACGTAAATGTTGTCGTACGGAGAATATTGCGAAGCCGATGGATTTTCTATGATCCGGATATTTTTCCAATAGATATTTTTGTTGTCGTCTGCCGCATTTTTGCCGATACCATGTACCTGTAATGCAATAAAACCCTTTGGCAGTGCGGTATCTACCAGGTGGGCAGTAGGTACGCCGTTTACCCAGGTACGCATTTCATTGCCCCGGCACTCAATACGGTATTTATTCCAGCCGTCTTTTTTGAAGGCATTTTGCCCGGCAGGATTCAGTTCCATCGGGTATTGCCAGCCCCGGCGGCCTTCTTCATATATACCACCGCTCCATTTGCGGTCAGACGGATCTATTTCCATCTGGTAGCCAAATACACGGCCATTCTGGTAATCAGATCTGCTCTGGCTGCGGAATTGTATACCGGAGTTGAATTCCTTCCCCAGCTTGAATTCCAGCTCCAGGATGAAATCTCCGTACTCCTTATCTGTTGCGAGGAAAGAGTTCGGTGTATTCATTACCGTAGTACCCACAATTTCACCGTCCTCCACATGATATTTAGCTTCTCCCCCCAGCTGTTTCCAGCCCTTCAGGTCTTTGCCATTAAAAAGTTGCTGCCACTGGGCTTTTTGGGCAAAAAGGCTACCATACATGCACAGCAGGGAGCCAAATAAAAGGATCGTCTTTTTCATAACTAAAACGGAATAAGGTGACCAAAATAATCAATGAAATTGATTTTTACAACCGATTGCAAAAGATTTTATTTTTTAAAACGGTGATAATCCAGCTCCATCGGGATTTTATGAAAACGATTGCAAAAATTATTTTGCAAACGATTGCAGGAATCTAAAATTATCTTATTTTGTCATTAGAAGAGCCCGTAGCGCAAGCCAAAATCTGACTTAAATCTGACTAGTTTCCTTTATTCCACAACCACATTAAACAACGTTATGAAGAAGTATTTTCCACGTCTGATCTGTATGGTAGCGTGTTTGCTATTCCATCAACTCATCATGGCACAAGGCCATCCCGCCACCATAGAGGGAAATGTGCTGGATGCCAGGAAAGTCCCGCTGGTAGGGGTTACCATATCAGTGAAAGGGAAAAATATCGGTACACAAACCGATGTAAACGGGCATTATCGCCTGCTCATCAAAGAACCAGACAATGCCGTACTGGTATTTACTTTCATCGGTTTTACCACACATGAAGAACCCTATAAAGGCAATAAGGCTATTTCCGTAGTAATGGAAGAAGACCATAAAAAACTCGAGGAAATTGTAGTGGTAGGATATGGCCAGCAAAAGAAGAAAGATGTAACCGGCTCCATCTCTTCTGTAGGCACCAAAGCCATCCAGGATGTGCCGGTAACCAACCCCCAACAAGCATTGCAGGGCCGTGCCCCCGGTGTGGAGGTGCTCAACAACAGCAGCAAACCCGGAGATGAACCTACCGTACGTATCCGTGGCTCCCGCTCTCTCTCTGCCGGCAATGATCCACTGTACGTAGTAGACGGAATCCCTTATGCAGGTAGCCTCAGCGATATTGGCACCGGTGTAATACAATCGATGGATATTTTGAAAGATGCCTCCGCAACAGCCATTTATGGCTCCAGGGGCGCCAACGGCGTAGTACTCATCACCACCCAGAAAGGCAAAGCAGGAAAGCCCGTTGTTTCTTATAGCGGCTCCTATGGCTATGTACAACAACTCGGTGAAACAGATATGATGAATGCCTCCCGCTTTGTGGAAATGCGTAAAGAAGCAGCCCGCGTTGCTAAAAAATACAACGATAATAACCCGGACTCTTCTGATAAAGTGATCTTTAACGCTACGGAACTGGCCAATATCAAGAAAGGAGTGGACGTAGACTGGCAAAAACTACTGATTTCCCCCGGTTACCAAACCAACCATGCACTTTCTGTAGCCGGCGGTAACGAGAAAACCAGGTATACCGTAGGGCTGGGATACTTCAAAGACCAGGGCGTACTGAAACTACAAAGCTACGAACGCTATAACGTGAACCTCGGTATAGATCAGCAGATCGGCGACCGGGTAAAAGTGGGCGCTACTCTCCTGGGAGCTTATAGCCTGCGTAACGGAGAAACCTATAACGGTATCGACAACGCCCTGAAAATGCTGCCTATTGCAGCTCCCTACGACGATAAAGGCAAACTGATTATACTGCCCACCGGCGATAGCCAACAACCCAATCCCCTGTTGGACTATGTAAATAATAACCGCCTGGAACTCATGAAACGGTTCCGCATCTTTGCCAGCTTATTTGCAGAAGTAGAGATTATAGATGGCCTGAAATATCGCCTCAATGTAGGACCGGATATTCAGAACTATAACTATGGCCTGTTCCAGGGTAAAAATAATACCAACCTGCTGATTGGTGGTGGCGACGCCACCGCATCAAAAGGTAATGCCTCTACGGTGGCCTATACCATCGAAAACCTGCTCTCTTATAATAAGGTGGTGAAAAAGCATAGCATCGGTGCAACCGCCCTGTATAGTGTACAAAGACAAACCGCAGATGTATCTACTACCAATGTGAGAGGCATTCCTGTGGAAACGCAACAATACTACAACCTGGGCCAGGCACTCAATGTAACGGGAGTGACGAGCAGTCTTAGTACCTGGACCATCCTCTCCTACATGGGACGTATTAACTACGGTTACGATGACCGCTACCTCCTGACGCTCACGCTGCGTGCGGATGGATCTTCCCGCTTTGCACCCGGAAAAAAATGGGGCTACTTCCCTTCTGTAGCCGCTGCGTGGAACATCATCAATGAAGCACCGCTGAAAAATCAGAAAGTACTGGATAACCTGAAATTACGCGCCAGCTATGGCCGTATCGGTAACACCGGTATTGCCCCTTACGCCACACAGGGTTCTCTCACCAGGATTCCTTATTCCTATGGTAATAAAGGCGCACTGGGCTTTGTACCAGGTGAATTGCGTAATCCTAACCTGACCTGGGAAACCACCACTTCCGCTGATATCGGCCTCGATTTCGGTTTCCTGAATGGTCGTATTACTGGTGTGGTTGAATGGTATACACAGAAAACAACGGATCTGTTGATGCCTCACCTGTTGCCTTACAGCAATGGTTTTAACTCCGTGTTGGAAAATCTCGGGGTGAGCCGGAACAGAGGCTGGGAAGTAAGTGTAGGCGCTACCGTTATAGACAATCCCAACGGGTTCAGCTGGAAAATGGATGTCAACTTCTTTACTAACCGCTCCAGGATTTTGTCCATCGGCAATGGCAGATCCGCAGATATCGGTAATGGCTGGTTCGTAGGACAACCTACCTATGTATACTACGACTATAAAAAAACAGGCATCTGGCAGGTGGGTGAAAAAGCCGCCGCCTCCAAGTATGGTGTATCTCCCGGTGAAATTAAACTGGAAGACGTGAACAAGGACAGTGTGATTGACGCAAAAGACCGGCAGATACTGGGCTCACCGGAACCTAAATGGTCGGCCGGTACTACCCAGCGCTTTTCTTATAAAGGTTTTGAATTGTCTGTCGTGGCTTTTGCCCGCATGGGTAGCATGATTAAAAGTGATTTCTACCAAAATTATAACACCCTGTTTGGTCGCTATAATAATCTCAATATCGATTATAATACGCCTGCTAATCCTACCAATGATTTCCCACGGCCCAACGCTAACCAGGAACGTCCGAGCAATTATCAATCGCTGAGCTACTTTGATGGTTCCTTCTTCAAAATCAGGAGTATTACCCTCAGCTATACATTGCCAACGGCTATAGTACAACGCATGCAGATGCAGGACCTGCGGTTTAATGTAGGTGTAAAACAGCCACTGATTCTGGCGCCTTACCGTCAAACCTGGAAAGGAGTAGATCCGGAAGATGTGAATGTAATTGGGGTAGACGCCCCAGCTACCTGGATGTTGCAGTTTGGTATAAATGCGCGGTTCTAATCATCAAATCTTTAAAAGAAAACGTTATGAAATATATAGTTTCCATGATCCTGTTGCTGGCTATTGCCGCAACATCCTGTAATAAAATGCTGGATGAAAAAGTGATCACCAATGTGACAGATTCGTTTTATAATACCAAAGCCGGTTTCCAGACGGCAGTTACCGGATCCTATGTGGCTATGAGGGCTTTTTACAGCACGGAACGCGGGATGACATTAACCGAAACGGGTACTGATATCTATACCAATGGCTCCGATGGCGATTTTAAATTTGTAAGCCAATATACTTCCCAGCTGGATTCCCGCTATATACATACCCGGGACCTGTGGAATAGTTTCTATCAAACCATTAATACCTGTAACGTAGTAGTAGACAGGGCCAATCTTATTCCGGACCTGGACAGTGCTACTAAAATAAAGGGTATTGCAGAGGCGAAATTTTGCCGGGCGCATTATCATTTTATCCTGATGGAGATGTTTGGTTCCATACCCTTACGGCTCAACGAAAACACCAAAATTGTTACAGAAGCGCATCGCGACAGTACCAAAGATGTATATGAGGCAGTGATCAATGATTTGCTGGCGGCAGAAAAAGATTTGCCCGCCACTCAAACTGATTGGGGCCGCGCTACGAAGCCCGCAGCAGAACATTTGCTGGCAAGGGTATATCTTACCCGTGCCTCTTCTCCGGATGCTAAACCAACAGATTATGCGGATGCCGCCAAATATGCAGACATGGTGATTAAGAACTATAGTTTCAAACTGTTGGATGATCCCGGACAGGTATGGGCGCAGGGAAAAGAGAACAATGCAGAAACCATTTTTGCGGCGCAATACACCACAGATGCGTTGTATGGCTATGCCGATAACAATGCCTGCCGGTTTTTCCTGATGCAATATGATGTATTGCCCGGTATGAAGCGTGATCTGGCAAACGGTACTCCCTGGAAGCGTTTCATGCCTACCAAATACCTGATTGAGAACCTGTATAAAGACCGGGTTCATGATGTGCGGTATGAAAAATTCTTTACTACCGTGTGGTTTACCAATGCGCCTACTCCTACGCTGGCCCTGGGCGATACCTCCGTTTATATGCCAGGCTATGATGTGTCGGATGCGGAGATTAAGTCGAAGAAATACCTGTTGGTGCCGCCACGTAACTACTTCGAAAAGTTATATCCTTCATTGAATAAGTTTGCGGATGCGCTCCGGCCGGATAACCAGGCTTCCGGCGTAAGGCCATTCATCGCCTTCCGCCTGGCAGAAACTTACCTGATAGATGCAGAGGCCCAAATGAAGCTGGGAAATAACCAGGCAGCTGCAGACCTGGTGAATGTAGTACGTATGAGAGCCGCCCGTCCGGGAGCTACTCCTGCCGAAACCCAGGCCAATCGTGATGCCATGAAAGCCACGGCTGCACAAATGACCATCGACTTTATGCTCGATGAAAGAGGACGGGAACTGGTGGGGGAGCAGCTACGTTGGTTTGACCTGGTGCGTACCCATAAATTACTGGAAAGAGTAAGACTGTATAGCGATAATCAAAAGGCAAAGGAAAGCATTACGGATAAGCACGTACTGCGTCCTATTCCACAAGATCAGATTGACCGGTCTTCAACACCATTTCCCCAGAATCCGGGGTACTAGTAGCAGCTGTTAATAATTGCCATCAGCCTTTGGTAGGTAGTGAAATTTAACAATCACTATACATACCAAAGGCTGATTGCTTTCCCTGAATTCCTTATCTTCATAAGCCTTTTCTAACTCAAAAAAACTTTAATTGCTATGGCCCAGAAGAAGATATTATTACTGACCGGTGATTACGCGGAAGACTATGAAACCATGGTTCCTTTCCAGATGTTGCAGATGATTGGTCATGAGGTACATGCGGTATGTCCTGATAAGGCCGCCGGTGAAAAAATTAAGACAGCGATTCATGATTTTGAGGGCGACCAGACTTACAGCGAAAAGCCGGGACATGGTTTTGTGCTCAATGCATCTTTTAATGATGTGGCGGGCGCAGATTATGATGCCCTGGTGATAGCAGGCGGCCGGGCTCCTGAATACCTGCGGTTAAATAAGCATGTACTGGAGCTGGTAAAGCATTTTTTTGTGGAAGATAAACCCGTGGCGGCTGTTTGCCATGGTATACAAATTCTGACGGCTGCTGATGTGGTACGTGGGAAGAAATTAACGGCTTATCCGGCAGTAGCTCCTGAAGTAACTTCGGCGGGAGGTACTTATGTATCTGTTAATGTTTATGAAGCGGTGGTAGATGGCAAGTTGGTGACGGCACCGGCATGGCCGGCTCATCCGCAGTGGATTGCCGCCTTTTTACAGGTGCTGGGAACTACTATTACACTGTAGTATTCATATATGTATAAAAATTTGATTATCAATAGAAAGAAGAAAGTTTAAATTATCTTTCTATGGATTTTCAAATTAAACGGGCATTGCTTACCTTTGCAGCCAAATTCAGGAGGCTATCCCTGCATTGACTGATAAATTCGTAATTCGTAATTGATTTTTATATATGTCCGGACAGCTTAAAGAAGTTCGTAACCGAATCAAATCTATTCAATCTGGTCAGCAGATCACGAAAGCCATGAAAATGGTGAGCGCTGCTAAGTTAAGACGTGCGCAGGATGCTATTCTGTTGATGCGTCCGTACGCAGTAAAGCTCCAGGAGATGTTGCAGAATATTGTTTCCAACAGTGAAGGCAGTATCAACACGCCACTGGCGGCACAGCGTCCTGTTGAAAAAGTACTGATTGTGGTAATTACTTCAGACAGAGGTTTGTGCGGTGCTTTTAACTCTAACCTGATCAAAACGGCTAAACGCGTTATCCGCGAGAAGTACCAGGATCAGTTCGAGAAAGGCAATGTAGAAATTCTGCCTATCGGTAAAAAAGGTTACGACCATTTTGTACAGAACGGCTATAAAGTAAACGATAAATTCTGGCAGCTGTTTGGCAGCCTTACCTTTGAGCACGTGAAAGAAGCTGCTGCGATAGCCCTGAATGGCTTCACAGAAGGTACTTACGATGCTGTTGATATCGTGTACAGCGAATTCAAGAATGCCGCTACCCAGATCTTTGTTACCGAGCAGTTTCTGCCCATCGCTAAAGTAGAAAATGAAGAAGATAATGCCCTGAAAGCAGACTTCATTTTTGAACCAGCAAAAGACACCCTGATCCAGGAGCTGATGCCTAAAATTCTGAATACACAGTTCTTCAAAGCCATCCTGGATTCTCATGCTTCTGAGCATGGTGCCCGTATGACTGCGATGGATAAAGCAACAGAGAACGCCAGCGAATTGCTGCGTTCCCTGAAAATCTCTTACAACCGTGCACGTCAGGCAGCCATTACCACAGAGCTGACCGAAATCGTGAGTGGTGCTGCTGCATTAGGAAGTTAAGTACTGTAAGGCATTTTTTAGCACTAAGTCAACAACTGAATTAATATTTTCAGATTAGGGTCAAAGACTGTATTTTCGGTCTTTGACCTTTTTTGTAACATCCGCACCTCCTGTTAACGTATGGAAATATCACAGATCATCCCGCACGTAGAAGCATTAATTTTTGCGGCCGATAGGCCCTTACCTTTGCTGGAAATAGTGGATCTGCTTAATAATGCATTGGCTTTCCTGGAAGACCGTACCACCCTTGACCAGGTGGAAGCTGCCATGGAAGCAATCAGGGAAAAGTACAACTCTGAATTTTATGCATTTGAAGTGCGCAGCAGCGGTGGCGGCTATCAATTCCTGACCAAAAAAGAATACTATCAAACGGTAGCCCAGCTGAATGGGGATAAGTTCCTGAAACGGTTATCCACCGCAGCCCTGGAAACACTGGCTATTATTGCTTACCGCCAGCCTATCTCCAAAGGGGAAATAGAGTATATCCGCGGGGTAAGTACAGATTATTCCATTCAAAAACTCCTGGAAAAGGAACTGATCGTTATTACCGGACGTAGTGAAGATCAACCCGGTAAACCACTCCTGTATGCCGTATCCCGTTCCTTTATGGATTATTTTGGCCTCGGCTCCATTGCAGACCTGCCTAAACTGAAAGAATTGTTTGATGAAGAAATGGTACAACCTACCCTCATCAGCGATGACACAGCTACCCTGGGCCGTGGAGAACATAGTACCCATACCGCAGAAACTGAAACTACCCATTCCCTGATGGTGTCTGAAGATGGGGAACTACTGGACCCTGATCATAAGCTGGATGACTTATCTACCAATACTCTTTTATCTCCCGCTCCCGAAGAAGCGCATCCCGCTTCTGAAGATGAAGAAGTAGAGCCGGATGATGAAATTGTTCGCCTGGATGATTTTATTGACGAGGCAAATGAAGAACCAGAGGAAGAACCCGAAAAGGAAAAGCAGCCGAAGAAACCGGCTACGCCTAAACCTCCGAAGGCGCAGTGGATAGACCCAGGTGACCGCGAACCTGAACATCCGGTGAGTGATGAAAAGGAAGAAGATCCTGATGATATGATAGAAGATAATATTGCCGCCCACGACATTGATGAAGAACGCATAGAAGAAGAGGCCGACCAAGAAGATAAAGAAGATAATGTTGATAATGACGTGATTGCTGATGATGGAGATAAGGATCCGGATGATATGATGGAAGACGCGATATTAGGAGAGAAACTGCTCTCTGTTGAAGAGGAGCAAGAAGAGGAAGAAGAGGAAGAAGAAGAAGATGAAGATGATGATAGTGAGGAGGAGAGTGATATACATCCCGATGAAAAATAAAGTGAAAACGAATATAATTTCAGGAGTAATAAAGAAACCGGGTCTGTCCCGGTTTTTTTTATTGTTTATAATGAAGTGCCTGTTTAGCCCAGAAACAGCCACGAGAAGGTATTCCTGAGAGAAAATCGCACGCCGACCCGCAATAAAGACAAGCTGTCGGGCTCATTAATAATGATTTCTCATCTTTTTCTAAAGGTAATTTAATCGGATTTTAATGTAATTGTTGCAGGAGGTTAGTAGTATTGTTATGCGAAAGAACTGTTTCAGTTAAGTATTGTTTTGTGATGCATTTTTTGTTCTAATAACCTTGTTAAATCACACGCATTGGCCTGATTTTAATCAATGTGTAAAAATATTTTTGCCTTGTAACTTAATGGTTGTAATAATCGTTAGGGCGCAGCGTGCGCCTCACTTTTTGTATATCAATAATGAGAGCTACACTTCATTCAGCAAGAAAAAGTTAAAAGAAGGTAATTGTAAAATTTATTAACAGGCATTGCTAGGGGGGAAGACTTTTTGTGGCGTTAATACATTGATACTATGCTGACCTATTGGTTTGTTTAACTTATTATGATATTTATATGCAGATGTGTAAAGTTTTTAGTGCTGAGAATATATTCGAATATAATCAGTTACTAGATGAGATGAAGCTCAATTTGGACATTTACTATCAGCCCGGTTTTTTGGAAACAGATGCCTTCCTGCACAAAGGTACCTATGAGATATTTGTTTGTCAGGAAGATGATTATATTTTTATTTATCCTTACATCCGCAAAGATTTAATTAATGGCTACTACGATATAACATCGCCCTATGGCTACTGTGGCCCATATTCAAATGATTCATTGTTTTTTCAGAAAGGAGAAAGAATGTTTATTGAATATACCTGCAGACAAGGATTTTTGGTATCTGAATTTATCCGGTATCATCCTGTTTATAACAGGAGAGAACAGGATAGGTTTAAATATTTTACGTCAAACTTTTTGAATCGTACTGTTGTAATGCTATCAGAAAGCATTGAATGGAATAAGATATGGAATGAACAGTTTAGTAGTACAAATAGAAATTTGGTACGTAAAATGCAAAGTGAAGGATATACTTTTGAATTAGTAGATCCTGGTGTGTACCTCACTGAATTTATGGGTATGTACTATCAGAATATGTTGAATGTACATGCAAAGGAGTATTATTTTTTTAGTGAAGCATATTTCTGGAAACTGGTGAATAAGCTGGGAGAAAAACTGGTGATGGCAAGAGTGAGAATGAATAACATTACCTATGCTACCAGTTTGTTTTTTCTCAGTGGGAACATTGTAACCTATTTTCTTTCTGCCAGGAACTTTAACACACCTCAGATACCGGCTACTAATTTTATGCTCTCCAACATGGCGGAATGGGGACACCTGAATGGCTATAACTTTTTCAATTTGGGAGGAGGCTTAACTAATGATAAGCAGGATAGTTTGTTTAAATTCAAGGCAAATTTTTCAAAGGATTATGCACCGTTTTACATTGGTAAACGAATACATAATCCTGAAGTATACGAAGCTCTGAAAAAAGATTGGATAGATAATAACGGAACGGAGAAATATGAAACCGTGAAACAGGTGCTCCAGTTTTATCATCATTAAAATTATTCATTACAGAGAAGCAATCACTGTGGCAAAAAGACTGCTCAACAACTTATCCGCTTTACCTGCTACCGCAATAATTTCTTCAATAGAAACAGGATGTAAATTATCCGGATCACATTCATCTGTAACTACCGACACTGCTGCACAAGGAAGTTGGAGTTGATTGGCTACAATTACCTCCGGTACAGTGCTCATCCCTACCAGGTCGGCGCCTATCATGCGCAGGAAGCGATATTCTGCCCTTGTTTCCAGGTTGGGGCCCATCACGGAAACGTATATACCGGTTTTTAATGCAGTACCGAGTGCGGTGGCAGCAGTATGTAATTTTTCTCCCAATGCCGGATCGTATGGACGGCTCATATCGGGGAAACGGGGGCCATACAGGGGCGAATTAAGACCACGTAGCGGGTTTTCCGGCTGCATGTTAATATGATCGTCCAACAGGATCAAATCCCCCTTTTTAAAGGCCGGATTCATGCCGCCGGCAGCATTACTGAGCAGCAACTGTTGAATGCCCAGTGCTTTCATGACACGTACCGGAAAAGTGATTTGTTGCATGGTATAACCTTCATAATAATGGAAGCGACCTTGCATAGCTATTACCGGCGTATGGCCGATATGCCCCAGTACCAGGTTGCCTTTATGAGATTCTACTGTAGATTCCGGGAAATGAGGTATCTGGTGATAAGGAATAGTATGTGTGATGTTGATATGATTAACCAACTCTCCCAGACCGGTACCCAGCACTATGCCTACACGGGGCTTTTCAAAGGAAAAAGTTTGCAGATAAGAGGTAGCCGCAGCTATTTGTTGCAGTAGCAGATCCATACATGATTGAATTTGCTGCAAATTAATTCCCTTTACGCGCAATCAGGTAAAAGAGGGGTGGAAAATATCTTTTAAACCATAGTAATATCCTTTCTTCCCGCGCAATCAATACCATTTTTTTTCGTTTATGCATGGCATTTAGAATGCGTTGAGCGCATAGTGTTACCGATAATCCTTTTGCCTGGTTGGGATCCATTTTGCCATAGGCTTCTCCGTTAGCTGTAATGGCAGAATAGGTAATAGGGGTACGAACCCGTCCGGGACAAATAATGGTGGTGTATAAGTGGGGAATAGGGTTTTCTGTTTGCAGGGTTTCAAAGTATCCCTGCAGGGCGTGTTTGGCGGCATTATAGCCAGAGCGCCAGGGATAGCCCATTAATCCGGCCATACTACTGATAATAATGATTTGTCCGCCTCCCTGTTCCCGGAAATGAGGCAACAGGGCCTGGGTAAGCATCACGGCGCCGAAGAAATTTACTTCCATTAGTTGTCTTACTGCAGTAACAGAAGTGTCTATCAGTTTGGAACGTTGTGTTACGCCGGCATTATTCACCAGCACATCTATCTTCCCAAAAAATTGTACAGCACGATGGGCGCCTTGCTGTACCTGGGCTTCATCGGTAACATCCATCAGCACTATTTCGCACCACGGTGTGTAAGACAGGCATTCGTTGCGCACTGCTTCCAGGGCTGCCTGGTTGCGGGCGGCCAGTATCAACCTGGCCTTTTCTTTAGCCAATAAAAGCGCCAGCTCATGGCCTATGCCCGAGCTGGCGCCTGTAATGAGTATTACTTTACCTGTATAATGCATACTGGAAATAGCGCTACTATTTCAGCGGCGTGAGTTTAATGTTTTTCCATCTTACCTTGATACCACCACCGGAATGGATTTGCAGGGCAATTTGACCATTAGCAGCGCCAATTTTATCATCTTTCAGCGTAATCATTTCATGACCATTGAGCCAGGTGGTAACGTTATCGCCTTGCACCCGTACTTTCATGGTATTCCATTCGCCCATTTTCAGGTACTTTTCTTTTTCTTTGTCGGGTTGTATAAGCCATCCGCGGCCATAAGATTCATAGATACCACCGGTATGCATGCCCGGAGGCGCTACTTCTGCCTGCCAGCCGGTAATTTTAGTACCTTCCAGGGAAGAGTGGAAAAATACACCACTATTACCATTGGCTTCCTGTTTGAATTGAACGGTCAGTTCAAAATCTTTGTATTGACCGTCTGTACCCAGGTAGCCATATTCCTTATCAGGACCGCTTTCACAGATTAGTTCTCCTTTTTCTACGTACCATTTTTCGGTACCATATACTTTCCAGCCGTCCAGGTTTTTACCGTTGAATAATGACTGCGCTTTTTGTGCAAATCCCTGGCTGGCGCTCAGTAACAAGGTGGCGCCCAGGAAGAATTTGAAGCAAGTTTTTTTCATAACACTGCATTAATTGATTGAAAACCGGTTTATACAAAAAAAAAGTCCTCCCCGCTACAGTGGGGAGGACTCAATATAAGGTCTATTTCCTGTATTTCTAAATCGGAAAATTATCTGGCAATGTTCACGGCACGTTTTTCACGGATCACGGTTACTTTGATTTGCCCCGGATACTGCATTTCTGTCTGTATCTTATTGGCAATTTCGAAAGACAGGCGATCAGCATCTCCATCGGAAACTTTATCACTTTCTACGATGATACGTAATTCTCTACCTGCCTGGATGGCATAAGCTTTTTCCACACCATCATGAGCGAGGGCGAGGTTTTCCAGGTCTTTAATACGTTGCAGGTAGCTCTGCATGATTTCACGACGTGCACCAGGACGGGCACCGCTGATAGCATCGCAGGCCTGAACGATAGGGGAAATAACATATTGCATTTCCATTTCATCGTGGTGGGCGCCAATAGCATTCACTACTGCTGCGTGTTCACCATATTTTTCAGCGAGTTTCGCACCAAGGAGGGCGTGGCTCAGCTCAGTTTCTTCGTCAGGTACTTTACCAATATCGTGCAGTAAGCCGGCACGTTTGGCCAGTTTAGGGTTTAAGCCCAGTTCAGCAGCCATTACCGCGCAAAGATTAGCGGTTTCTTTAGAGTGCATGAGCAGGTTTTGTCCGTAGGAAGAGCGGAAACGCATCTTACCTACCAGTCGCACCAGTTCTTTATGAAGGCCATGGATACCCAATTCAATCACCGTTCTTTCACCGATATCCATTACCTGTTCTTCCAGTTGTTTCTTGGTTTTTTCTACCACTTCCTCAATACGGGCAGGGTGGATACGTCCATCCTGCACCAGGCGTTGCAGCGATAAACGTGCAATTTCGCGGCGTAATGGGTCGAAGGAAGATAATACGATGGCTTCAGGGGTGTCGTCTACAATCAGATCCACACCGGTAGCCGCTTCAATGGCACGGATGTTACGGCCTTCACGACCAATGATCTGTCCTTTGATTTCATCACTTTCCAGGGTAAATACGGTAATGGTATTTTCAATGGTTTGTTCAGCAGCCGTACGCTGTATAGATTGGATGATGATTTTCTTCGCTTCTTTGTTCGCTTTTAACTTAGCGTCTTCGATGATCTCCTGGATATGAGAGAGGGCCTGTGAGCGGGCTTCTTCTTTCAGGCTTTCCACCAGCTGGTGTTTGGCCTCTTCTGCTGTTAAGCCGGCTACTTTTTCGAGGCGGCGGATATGTTCTTCCTGGTGTTTTTCCAGTTCAGTACGCTTAATGGTTACCAGTTCCATTTGACGGTTCAAGGTTTCCTTGATGGCGTCATTTTCATTTATTTGCTTCTGTAACTGTTCGTTTTTCTGGTTAACCGCCTGTTCTTTTTGTTTGATACGATTTTCCGATTCTCCCAGTTTCTGATTGCGTTGCAGTACATCTTTCTCGTACTCGCTCTTTAGTTGCAGGTATTTTTCTTTTGCTTCGAGCAGCCTGTCTTTCTTGAGATTCTCCGCACTAATCTGTGCATCTGCGATGATTTTTTTAGCCTGATTTTCAGCTTCGTCTATTTTATGCTGTGTATTTTTGGCAAAAATCACCTTACCTAGCACAATCCCAATGACTAATGCTACTACTGCAGCTATTGTCGTGATAAGTGTAACATCCATATGAATTATTTATACTTGATTTATGTAGTATTCTCCTACCCAAGCTGCTGCTAAAACACAACAGGGGCGAGAACTGACCCGCGAAAATACAAAAAAATAGCAGTTAAAGCGTCTTTGGTACGTGATAATTAGCCAATTAGCTAATTCATTGTTAAGCAATGGGTAAGGTGCAATTACCCTAATGCCTGGTTGATAATTTCTTCCAGCTTTTCCAGCTTCTCCTGCAAAAAGGGTGCAGTGCTTGCCTGGGCTTTTCCGCCGCTGGTAACAGGGTGCGTGGCGTACATGATAAGGGCCATAGCGATATAGTCCTGCAGGTCTTTTCCTGCATATGAAGTCTTAAAATCTACAATTTTCTCATTCACTTCTTTCATAATACGACGTACCTCCGCTTCTTCTTCCGGTTTTATCTTAATCCGGTAAGAGCGGTCTGATACGACAATGTTAATAGGAATGAGTGTATCCATCGTATATGATTTTATCATCAGCTGTTCAGTAAAGCGATACAGCGGTCAATTTCTTTGATATAATCATTGATTTTGCCGCGGATTTCCTTTTTGAACGCCTCATCTTCTGCTGCTATGGTTGTACCTCCCTGGGCGGTGGATGCAATTTTCATGAGTTGCAACCGGTCCTCCAGTACCTGTAATGACTGTTGCTGCTGTTGCAGCTCCTGTTGTTGTGTTTTAACTTCTTCTTTGAGCAACACATTCTCCGCCTGTACCTGCTGGAGTTTTTTGACCAGCAGGTGCAGTTTCTCTTCTACGCGTTGAATGTATTGCTCTAACACCATTTTATTCAAATTACGAATTACGAATTATGAATTACGAATTTGAGAGAAGAAATTCGGGTAAATCTACCCACAACTCCGTAATTCGCAATTTGTAATTCATAATGCTATTTTCTAATCTCCGCCTGTAACTGTGTTTCAAATGTTTTGATGAGTTTTTCCATGACACTGTCAATTTCTTTGTCAGTGAGGGTTTTCTGGGAATCCAGGAAAGTAAAGCTTACTGCGTAAGACTTCTTATTAGTGCCCAGTTTTTCGCTCTCAAATACATCGAACAGATTCACCTGTTGTAACAACCCGGATTTCACGCTGCGGGCGGCTGCTTCTACTGCTGCAAACTTCGTTTGCTTATCAAGTATCAGTGCCAGGTCCCTGCGAACTGCCGGGAAGCGGGGAATTTCTTTGTAAAAGTTATCACTTTTTTGCAAGAGTCCCAGTATTTTATCCCAATTAAAGGTGGCATACCATACGGGCTGTTTAATATCAAATTGCTTGAGCTTCGCCGTAGGAACGCCTCCGAGGGTTACCACCACCTGGTTTTTTACTTTGATTTCCCAGGCTGGCTGTAAGCCGCTTTCTGTACTTTCTGCCCAGATAAACTGTTTGTAACCCAATTGTTGGAGGATATTTATCACAAAACCTTTTAGGAAATAGAAGTCTACCGGCTTCGCAGCATGCATCCAGGTTTCCGCGGTTTGTTTCCCGGTGAGATACAACACCAGGTGATTGTTTTCCCCATAGCCTTTCTCCAGTACCTGGTAAGTTTTCCCGAATTCGAAGAACAACAGGTCTTCATTTTTACGGTTCAGGTTATGGGAAATGCTCTCCAGGCCGGTTTCCAGCATGGAAGGACGCATGATGTCCAGCTCTACAGTGAGACTGTTCATCATTTTTACCGCGTGCTCCAATACTTCAGGGGTATAATATTTACTATTGGTAATGGAGTTGGTGAAAATTTCATTGAAACCATTGCCTGCCAGGTAATCAGCGATTTTTTCCTTTACACTTTCCGCGTCTGGCTGGGCAGACAGGGCTGGTGAAATGCTTATTTTGGAAGGGATTTCAATATTATCCAATCCGTCTATCCGCATTACTTCCTCTACCAGGTCGGCCGGGAGACTGATATCCGGTTTGCTGAATGGCACGGATACACGAAATCCGGTGGCTGATTCAGACAGGATTTCAAAGCCCAGGCTGCGGAGGATGTTTTTGATTTTATCTTCCGGATAGTTACTGCCGCTGAGTTTACGGATATAGCTATACGTGGTTTCTATCTGTGTTTTTACTTTTACGGTAGGATATATGTCGATGATTTCAGAAGCTACCTGTCCGCCACCCAGTTCGCAAATCAGTGCCGCAGCACGTTGCAGGGCAAAGGTGATATTAGAAATATCTACCCCTTTTTCGAAACGGGAAGCTGCATCTGTACGTAATCCATGACGGAAAGAAGTGGTACGGATACCCCCTGCACTAAAGAAGGCGCTTTCCAGGAAAATGTTGGTGGTGGTATCGGTTACACCGGAATGGAGTCCGCCAAACACGCCCGCAATGCACATCCCTTCACCGGCGCCGTTGCAGATCATCAGGTCGGTAGCATCCAGTTTTCTTTCTTTTTCATCCAGCGTTACAAACGGGGTACCGGCCGGCAGGTTTTTTACCACCACGGCGTTGCCCTTTATAGCGGCTGCATCAAAAGCATGGAGCGGTTGCCCGGTTTCATGCAGGATAAAATTGGTGATGTCCACAATGTTATTGATAGGACGAACACCAATGGCTGTCAGCTTGGTTTTCAGCCATTCAGGCGAAGGTGCTACCTGTATACCGGTAATGGATATACCACTATACCGGGGGCATGCATCGGTATTTTCGATGGTGACGCTGATCGGCAAAGGTGTGGCTGCTTTCGGCAGGGCCTTAATTTCCGGGAGTTGTACCTGGTATTTATGGGTATGCTCGATGTTATTCAGGAAAGCACATACGTCTTTAGCCACACCAATATGGCTCATAGCGTCCATGCGGTTAGGTGTTAAGCCTATTTCGTAGATATAATCATTGGCGGGTTTAAATACCTCACTGGCCGGCGTACCTGGTTCCAGGGCGGCGTCCAGTACCATGATACCATCGTGACTGTTGCCCAGTCCCACTTCATCTTCTGCGCAAATCATTCCCTGGCTTTCTTCTCCACGGATCTTTGCTTTTTTCATGGTCAATGGTTCGCCACTCAGCGGGTAAATGGTAGTGCCAATAGGGGCCACCACTACTTTTTGTCCTACTGCTACGTTAGGGGCACCACATACAATGTGCAACGGTTCGCCATTGCCAATGTTAACGGTGGTGAGTCTCAGTTTATCCGCATTCGGGTGTTTTTCTGCTGTCAGTACTTCTCCGATCACCAATCCAGCCAGACTGCCCTTTACTGCTTCAAATTTTTCCAGGTTCTCTACTTCCAGGCCAATCCTGGTTAAAATGGTAGATAGTTCCTCCGGTGTAGGCTTTACCGGTAAATAATCACATAGCCAGTTGTATGAAATCGTCATTTATCTGCTTGGTTTATTTATTTAAGTGGCGTAAAGTTAGGAATAATGCGCTTAAAGCTGAAAGGATAACGCAAAAAGCAAGTGTAGCGAATATTTTAGCGGATGGGATCTGGCAGAATCACACAAATTATGCCGCTAAACATGCCGTTAGGTAGGCTTTTTCCTTTGCCGGGATTGGGTTCTGCTGTATTTTCGCAGGTTGTGGAAAATCTTTTCTCACAATGTGTGTGAATAATCGGACCTTTGCTTGGGGATTTTCGGTGTTTTGGTGGATAACCACTATGGTGTCAGTGGATAACTGACATTTTGCTTGTGGATAAGCTGTGTATGGAGCTTAATAAATTTAGTAACGAACCGAGGGGTGTTAATTAAAAAAATGCCTTTACCTTAGTTTGTACGGCTTGCAAAAGTTTACAATTTCTTAAAGTAGCTATCACCCCTGATGAATGCGGGAAAAATGCAGATATCGATTGTAAAAAACAACTGGAAAGGCCCATTGACAGTAACCTTTTATTAACTTTTTTTAATACACTAACCATAAATGGATCTCAATCTTAAGAAGGACCGCAATGTGCGTAGAAAGCCGTCCATTGATGTGTCATCCTTGGTGTATGGCAAGATACCACCACAGGCTAAAGAATTGGAAGAAGCTGTTTTGGGAGCCGTAATGCTGGAAAAAGGAGCCTTTGACTCCGTTATCGAAATATTGAAGGGGGAGTGCTTTTATGTGGAAGCACACCAGATTATTTTTAGCGCTATGACCCGCCTGGCGGGCAAGTCTATGCCGGTAGACATTCTCACCGTTACAGAAGAGCTGAAATCAATGGGTTCCCTGGAACAAATTGGAGGTCCGTTTACTGTGATGAAACTCACCAACATGGTGGTTTCTTCTGCTAACATTGAAGCGCATGCCCGTATTATCCTCCAGAAGTTTATTCAACGGGAACTGATCCGTATTTCCGGCGAAATATTGACGGAGTCTTATGAAGACACTGCCGACGTATTCGACCTGCTGGACAGCGCGGAGTCTAAACTCTTCGAGGTTACCAATAACCACTTACGTAAAAACTACGATTCCATCGATCGCGTACTGGTAAATACCATGAAGCGTATCGAGGATCTGCGTAATAAAGGAGATGATATCACCGGGGTGCCTTCGGGTTTCCCTTCACTGGACAAGGTGACTTATGGCTGGCAGTCTACGGATTTGATCATCATCGCTGCACGTCCTTCTGTGGGTAAAACTGCTTTCGCGCTGAACCTGGCGCGTAATGCGGCGCTTCACCCCCGTTTCCCGAAGGGGGCAGCGGTATTCTCTTTGGAAATGTCTTCCGGCCAGATTGTACAACGTATTCTCTCGGCCGAGTCAGAAATAAAGCTGGAAAAAATTTCCCGTGGTAAACTGGAAGAATATGAGATGAAGAAGCTGATGACCCATGGTATTGAACGCCTGGCCAAAGCACCTATCTTCATTGACGATACCCCGGCACTGAATATCTTTGAGCTACGTGCTAAATGCCGCAGGCTGGTACACAATCACGGCGTAGGCGTTATCATCATCGACTACCTGCAGCTGATGAGTGGTAGTAGCGATGGTAAAGGCACCAACCGTGAACAGGAAATCAGTAAAATTTCCCGTGACCTGAAAGGATTGGCAAAGGAGCTACAGGTACCGGTTATCGCCCTCTCCCAGTTGAGCCGAGATGTGGAAAAACGAAAAGACGGTAACAAAATGCCGCAGCTGAGTGACCTCCGTGAATCCGGAGCGATTGAGCAGGATGCGGACATGGTAATGTTCCTCTATCGTCCTGAATATTATGAAATCAATACCAATGAAATGGGCGAATCCAATAAAGGTGAAACCCACGTTCGTATAGCCAAGCACCGTAATGGTCAGCTGGATACCATCAAACTGAGAGCTGTACTGGAATACCAGCGCTTTGAAGATGATGGCAGCCTGGAAAACCCTGGCGGCGGAGGCAGTCCTTTCGCAGGTATCAGTCGCTCTCCACAAGGTGGCGGCGGCAACGATGAAGCGAAACTGTATATACAGAAAGGATCCCGTATGAATGATATGAACTTCGACGAAGGTTTCGAAGATGCTCCATTTTAGCGCATAAAAGATATTGCTAAAAGCCGGCATCGAAATCGATCGCCGGCTTTTTTTGGCTCTAACCCGCCCGTAACTGTCTGCTAATACCGTAAATAAGCCAGGGATAAGATGCCCGCTGATTTACGGGCATTCAGATTGTTTAACAATAAAGACTAACAAGATTAATCAATGAAACAGCTGTACGCAAAATACAAAGGTCATTACAAAGACAATTTCAGTTTAGCCTACCCCGTAGTCATCTCTCAATTAGGACATACACTGGTTGCATTATCAGATAGTATTATCATTGGTCATACCGGTAAAGTTCCGCTGGCGGCGGTGTCGCTCGGCAACGGCTTGTTTTCCGTTTTCATGGTTGCCGGTATCGGCATGTCCTATGGCCTTACTCCGTTGATTGCACAGGAAAATGGACGGGGTAATAAAAACGCTATCGGATTTTTACTAAGCCATAGCCTTATCATCAATATGGTGGTAGGGGTATTGTTATCTGCTGTGATTTATGTGGGTAGCAGCCACTTGTCGTTCCTGCACCAGGAAGGGGATGTGGCGGAACAGGCCCGCCCCTTCCTGCGTTTCCTGGGCTTTTCCTTTATTCCGTTAATGCTGTTTCTTTCCTTTAAACAGTTTGCGGAAGGGCTGGGGTTTACGCGGCAGGCGATGAATATTAGTATTATTGGTAACGTCATCAATATTATTATTGGGATTACCCTGGTGTATGGCTTGTTTGGGATGCCGCGACTGGGCGTCATTGGTGTGGGTATTGCTACCTTTACGGACCGCCTGATCATGGGAATTACGATGATGCTGTATGTATTGCGGGCGCCTCGCTTCAAGCCCTACCTGCAATCTTTTGGCTTTAAAAATCTGCAGGCGGCGGCTGTTAAGAAAATACTAGGTATTGGTACGCCGGTAGCTATGCAGTATTTATTTGAAGTGAGTGCATTCAGCGGTGCTGCCGTGATGGTGGGCTGGATGGGCGCAGCGGAATTGGCGGCGCACCAGATTGCACTTAGCCTCGCTGCCATGACTTACATGATGGCCAGTGGTATTTCTGCTGCTGCCGGTATTAAAAGCGGGAATAATTTTGGAAAGAAGAATTTCGGGGAATTGCGGCTGTCGGCCATCGCCAGCTATCATATGGTGCTGTTGTTGATGGGAGGTGCGGCGTTGTTGTTTACCGTGGGTAATCACCTGCTGCCATCTTTCTATATAAAGGATCCGCAGGTAATACAAATTGCTTCCCGGTTGTTGATCATTGCAGCATTCTTCCAGTTGTTTGACGGCATGCAGGTAGTAGGACTGGGTATTTTGCGCGGATTGGGCGATGTACGCATTCCTACTGTGATAACCTTGCTGGCATACTGGGTATTGGGTATTCCATTGGGTTACCTGTTGGGTATTCAGCTGGGATATGGTGTAGAAGGTGTATGGTGGGCGCTGCTGTTAGGGTTGCTGGTGGCTTCGGTGTTGCTGTTTATCCGGTTCCATATCAAAACAAAAAAACTTTCTGCTTAACTTTGTGGGTATGGATTTGCCAGTTTTTTATGCACCGGAAATACAGCCGGACGCCGTTACATATACAATGAATGAGGATACATCCAAGTACTGTATCCAGGTATTACGTCATGAAAAAGACGATAAAGTATTATTGGCAGATGGCCGTGGGCGTAAGTTTACCACGATTATTACTGATGATAACCGTAAAAAATGTGTGGTAAAGGTACTGACTTGTGAAACGGTGCCACCGCCGGCAAAGGCGCTACGTATAGGCATTTCCTTTACCAAAAATGCTTCGCGCATAGAATGGTTCCTGGAAAAGGCAACGGAAATAGGTATTCAAACCATTATCCCGTTGGTAACACAACGCACAGAGAAGGAGAAAATAAAAGCAGAGCGGCTGCAGAATATACTGGTATCGGCGATGCTCCAATCACAGCAGTTTTATTTGCCTGAATTACAGGAGCCGCAGGCATTTGATAAGTTGGTAAAGGGTAATAAAGATCCACAACGGTTCATTGCACACTGTTTACCTGAGCAAAAGCAGGAATTGCAACATAGTATGCAACCCGGAAAGGATACCCTGATACTGATAGGCCCGGAAGGAGATTTTACACCGGATGAGATTAAACTTGCGCTGGAGCAGGATTTTGTGCCGGTAACGCTGGGGAATACCAGGTTACGTACTGAAACAGCGGGGATGGTGGCAGTGACGTTGATGAATCTTTTGTAGAGAAGGATATTGGTGGATAATCAGAGCGGATGTTGTCTTTGTACAGGATTAGACTGATTAGACTGATTTTTTTATTTTGATTTTCTGGATTAAGAAAGATGGGAGATGAAAGCAGGTATACCTGCTTCTATCTCCCATTATCTTTTAAAATCTTTTAAATATAATCAGCATAATCAGTCTAATCCTGTACAAAGACAACATCTGCTCTGATCAGTCGCCTCAATAGCTTTTTGCTTTCCGCTTTATGCTTTCTGTTTCTTCCTTGTTCGCATATTCAGCATTTCCACACCAAATGAGAAGGCCATAGCAAAGTATACATAGTTTTTCAGGTTCATGTCGTGTGCTCTTTCCGCATCCCATCCTTCGATGATCAGGATGGCGCCTACCATCACCAGGAACGAGAGGGCCAGCATTTTCAGCGTAGGGTGCTTGTGGATAAAGTCGCTGATACGTGGCGCAAAAAGGAACATGACAATCATGGCAATAATAACGGCCACAATCATGACAGGTACTTGTTTAGCCAGGCCCACGGCGGTAATGATACTATCGAAGGAGAATACCGTGTCGATCACGATAATCTGGCCTACGATGTTGAGGAAAGAGGCGGCAGGTTTTCCCCCGTTTTTGCTGTCGGTGTGTTCTTCTTCCCCTTCCAGTTTATGATGGATTTCGAGGGTTGTTTTGATCAGCAGGAAAATACCACCACCCAGCATGATCAGGTCGCGCAGGCTAAAGCCGTGGCTGGCAATGCTGAACAGGGGATCTTTGGCTTTTACAATGTAGCCGATGCAAAGCAGCAGGGCAATACGGATAGCCATACCGGCAAACATCCATACACGGCGGGCTGCGGGTCTTTTTTCAGGGGCTAATCTGTTGAGTACAATTGAAACGAAGATCACGTTATCGATGCCCAATACGATTTCCATGAGCACCAGTGTAAATAAACTGATGAGCGATTCTGCAGTAAGAAACTGTTCCATATAGGTTGAATAAATAGATAATTGGCAATGTTACGGGCGTAATCCTGCACAGATCTTTTTCACGATGGCAGGACCTTCGTAAATGAAGCCGGTATACACCTGCACCAATGAAGCGCCGGCATCCAGTTTTTCCTGGGCATCTTCTGCCGTGAAAATACCGCCTACGGCGATAATAGGGATGCTGCCTTTACTGTGGGTGTGGATATAACGGATAACTTCTGTGGCTTTGCGTTTTACGGGAAGTCCACTTAATCCGCCGGCGCCAATATCATTTACTTCCGCTGCAGGGGTTTTTAATCCCGCCCGGCTAATGGTGGTATTGGTGGCTACAATGCCGGCCAGCTTGGTTTCCGTCACAATTTCGATGATATCGTCCAGCTGTTCGGTGGTCAGATCAGGGGCTATTTTAAGTAAAATGGGTTTGGGGGCAGGCTTTTGTCCATTTAATACCTGCAGGTGATGCAGCAGTTGTTTCAATGGCTCTTTTTCCTGTAATGCGCGCAGGTTAGGGGTATTGGGAGAACTCACATTCACCACAAAATAATCTACTACTTCATACAGCGCGTGAAAGCACTTTTCATAGTCACTCACGGCTTCTTCATTCGGAGTGATTTTGTTTTTCCCGATGTTGCCACCTATGATGATATTGGATTTTCTACGTTGTAAGCGTTTGGCGGCAGCAGCGGCGCCTTCGTTGTTAAAGCCCATGCGGTTAATCAGGGCTTTGTCGGCCGGCAAACGGAATAACCGGGGCTGCTCATTACCAGGCTGGGGTTGTGGGGTGACAGTACCTATCTCCACAAAACCAAAACCCAGACAGGCCAGTTCATCAATGTACTTCGCATCTTTATCGAAGCCGGCCGCGAGTCCTACCGGGTTGGAAAATTTAAGTCCGAACACTTCACGTTCCAGGCCTTTGGTTTTTACCCCGCAGAAGGCGTTCAGTATTGTTTTACCCAGTGGCAGGGAATAGACTGTCTTCATACCACGCATTACGCTGTGGTGAATGTTTTCCGGCGGATAGCGGAAAAGAAATTTTTTGATTAGGTTGTACATTGCGGGGCAAAGATAAATAGGATTTATGTGATTTTGGTGATTCCCTTGACGCGAAAAGAGCGATTTCCCCCCTACTTTTTTTAGAAATAATGGCCGGAAATGCCCTGATTCCGTATTTGTACGCAAAGATGACAGACGGTTGGGAGAAAATTAGAAATCATCTAAATCATACCTATATTTGCTGCTCATCATGCTGGAGCTCCAAACATTTGAAGCATTATTCAGGGAAAACCATGCTCATTGCCTGGCCTTTGCCACTCACTACACGGGAGATGCCCATGTAGCGGAGGAGATTGTGCAACAGGTATTCCTGCGCTTGTGGGAAAAACGGGAAACGATTACCATTACCGGACCCGTAAAAGCATATTTGTTTTCTGCTATTCGTAATACCGCCATTAGCCAGTGGCGGAAGGATGTTGTGCGTTCTGAGAAAGAAACAGGGTACGGTAAAGTATCTGACACTACTACGGGCGCCGGAGAAGAAGTGAAAGAGCTGGAAAGATTGTACCGGCAGGCATTGGACCGGTTGCCGGAACGTTGCCGGGAGGTGTTTGTACTAAGCCGGCAACAGAACATGAAATATGCGGAAATAGCGGTAGCAATGAATATTTCCGTGAAAACAGTGGAGAACCAGATGGGCAAAGCGCTGAAAATTCTTCACCAGGAACTGAAAGAATACCTGCCCCTGCTGACGGGCTTTTTATTTTAAAAATATTTTTGGACGCGTGGGGGCATCGGTGTTCCGCATGCGTCTTATTACTATATTAGGGTCCTTTAGGACACTGACTGTAAAACTTACAACAACTGATGACACCATCTTTACCCAATGAGGCAATGCCTGATGAGGCACTGTATACCTTGCTCTGTAAGTATCTGCTGAATGAAGCAGATGCCGCTGAGCATGCCTGGGTGGAGGAATGGAAACAAGCAGACCCGGTAAATGAAGCCCTCCTTTCCTCGCTGGCCAAGGTATTAGATACGGCTGCTGCCCATGAAAAGGCAGTTCCAGCCAATACTGATTTCGCCTGGCAACAGCTGAGCGGAAAAATGGATGTTAAGCCGGCATTGATTGCTATCAGGCCCAAAAACCGCTTTGTATGGCTGAAAGTAGCCGCTGTATTACTGGTGGCTTTAAGTGCCGGATGGTGGTTCCTGATAGGAAAACAGCCCCAACAAATATATTCAGGCCCTGTAAAGGCTACGCTGCAGGATGGCAGCAGTGTGCAGTTATCGGCTGCTTCCAGGCTGGAAGTAGCCAGGGGCTTTAATGAGCGCAACAGGAAAGTAAGCCTTACCGGTACTGCTACCTTTGATGTAAGTGGTAGTGCTGCCAATCCCTTTGTTATCACATTGGGACATACAGACGTGAAAGTACTCGGCACCCGGTTTATGATCAACTACCAACCCGGTACCACTGCCCTGCAGGTACATGTAAGCAGTGGAAAAGTAATGGTAATAGATCATGATAAGGAAGACAGTGTGGTGCTTACCGATGGTATGCTACTACAGAAAGATAGTGAAAGACCCGTATTTCGTATAGCCTCTCATGTTACTGATATGACAAAAAGGTCATTATCATTTCATGATACGCCACTGGAAGAGGTATTGCATACGATTACAGAAGTGTACGACATAAAAGTGGAAGTCACGAATACCGATCTGCTGAAACTGCCGGTACGGGCCGATTTTACAGGAGAGTCTACCGACGATGTGATCAAAACACTGGCACTCATGCTGAATGCCGGATATGAGAAAATAAACGATCGACAATACAAATTGAAGTAGCTGTTAGCCATTAGCTTTTAGCTTTTAGAAAATGCAGCGGAGATGAACATATGATGCTCTCCGCTGCATTTTCTAAAAGCTAAAAGCTAATGGCTAACAGCTACTCCTGTCACCCTTTCAATTCAGAACACTATGTCGTTAGCCGGAAAACTGCTGACGGGAATATTTATATTATGTTTCCCACTACAGGTTTTTGCGTGGGACTGGCAAACAAGAGTAACCGTAATAATAAAGGATCAGCCCATACAAAGGGTGTGTGAATTGCTGGAAAAAGAATATGGTATTCATTTTTCATATAGCAGAGAACTTGTCAACTTATCCCGGAAAATTACGCTAACAGCCCGTAGCCAGCGTTTGAGAAAAGTACTGGAAGAAGTATTTGCCCCCGATGATATACGCTTCACCCGTGTGGGTGAGCAGGTAGTGCTATTGCCTGATCAGCGTACTACCCGCACTATCAGCGGTTATATAAAAGATGCCGTTAGCGGGGAAAGCCTTATTGGCGCTACCGTTTACTCACCTGCCCTGAAACAGGGTACTACCACTAATCAATATGGCTTTTTTAGTTTAACGACTGTAAAGGACTCCAATAACCTGGTGATGACCTATATTGGTTATGAGCCACGTATACAACCCATCCGGCAAAAGGGAGATCAGTTACTCAACATCACCTTACAGCCAGTGGGTGCTTTAAAAGAAGTAGTGATCAGTGCGAAAGAACAAATCAAGCTACAGGAGCAAACACAGATGAGCCGGGTGAAATTAGCGGCATCTGAATTACAGGCGATGCCCCGTCTATTGGGAGAAGTAGATGTAATGCGCACACTGCAGTCTATGCCGGGTGTTAGTGGAGGAATGGAAGGCGCCGGCGGATTGTATGTAAGAGGCGGTAGCCCCGATCAGAACCTGGTGTTAATGGATGGTACGCCCATCTTTAATTTCTCGCATTTTTTTGGTGTGTATTCGTTAGTGAATGCCAATGTGGTAAAAACAACCGATCTGTATAAAGGCGCATTCCCGGCACGTTTTGGCGGCCGTTTATCTTCCGTAGTAGACATTGCGATGAAGGAAGGAGATATGAATACCTATCATGGTGATGTTTCCCTGGGATTAATTGCCGCCAAATTTAATGTAGAAGGCCCCATTGTGAAAAACAAAACGTCTTTTATGGTATCGGCCCGACGCTCTTATCCTGACCTGATACTCAATGCGGCGATGAAATCGGAAAATGCATTGGGAAATGGCGGTGAGTTTAAAGCCTATTTTTACGATGTTAATGCAAAAGTGAATCATATTTTTTCTGCTAAAGACCGCATCTTCCTGAGTTTTTATAAGGGAGAAGATCAACTTTTGCTGAAACAGACACCTACAGATAGTACCAACACTAACGACCCAACGAAATTTAACCTGGAGAGCACGAAATTCCAGTTGGGCTGGGGAAATACGATGGCAGCACTCCGTTGGAACCATATTTACGGCCCCCGTTTGTTTTCCAATGTTACCCTTAGTTTTTCGCAATATGCTTTTTTTACACAGTACGAGCATAAAGCGGTAATTCCTGCTTCAGGAGAGCTATCGGATGTATATGGGCGATATAAGTCGCTGATGGAAAACAGTGGAGGTAGAATTGATTTTGATTTCCGCCCTAATCCAAAGCATTCCGTAAGATTTGGGGCTATTACTACCCTGCATTATTTTAAGCCGGGTAATTCGTCATTCCGGGATAGAGCAAGCCCGGTGAAGCCACTGGATACGCTGGCAACGGCGATGCGGGTACTGGGCATGGAGTTGTCGGCCTATGCAGAGGACGACTGGGAACTACGTCCTGATCTATATGTTAATATAGGGGTACATGCTTCGGCTTTCGTGGTGCAGCATCGTTTTTATTCATCTGTGCAGCCCCGGTTAGGACTGCGTTACATGTTGGCCCGCAACTGGGCGCTCAAGGCCGCCTACACACATATGAACCAGTATATTCACCTGCTGTCGAGCAATGGTACCACGTTGCCTACAGATATATGGGTGCCCTCTACCCAACGGGTAGCTCCCATGTTTTCCAAGCAGGTGGCACTAGGCATCGCTAAAACTTCACTCAATGGCATGTACGAATGTTCGCTGGAAGGTTATTTTAAGTCCATGCATAACATGATTGAAAGTAAGGAGAGCAATACTATTAATCAGCTATTACCGCGCTGGGATGAAAATGTAACTGTTGGTAAAGGCTGGAGCTATGGCGCAGAAGTGATGTTGCAGAAAAGAAAAGGTTCTACTACCGGATGGCTGGGCTATACATTGTCATGGTCTAACCGCCGTTTTCCCGGCGTGAACAATGATGAAATTTATCCCTATAAATACGATCGCCGCCATGATATTGAATTGGTGCTGATGCAACGTTTGGGTAAACATTGGGAGTTCTCTGCTTCCTGGCATTATAATTCTGGTTCGCCTATCACGATGCCGGTGTCCAGTTATAGCGGTGTGGGTGGGGCTTCGCCCTGGGATCCCGGTGCCGGTAATCCTTCCATTGATCGTTACAACAACTGGAATAATTACCGGGGAGCAGATGTGCACCGGCTGGATGTTGGCTTTACGCATACCAAACAGAAAAAGCATTGGAGCAGAAGCTGGAACCTGAGCATATTTAATGTGTATAACCGGAGAAATCCTTTCTTTTATACGTTCGAGGAAGATGCCGCAGAAAAGAAGCGATACCTTTCACAGGTCACTATTTTACCCATATTGCCGAGTGTTACATACGCTATTAAATTTTAAAGAGATGTGCAGAAAATATTTTTTCGTAGGTACGGTACTGTTAGTCATGCTTTTGAATGCGTGTACAAAACGTGTGGAAATTCAAATGCCTTATGAAGGCGACAAGATAGTAGTGAATACGCTTATACAACCGGATAGTGTGATCTATGTGCGGGTAACCCGTAGTATTCCTTCCAATACCCTGGATGATAGTGGTTATAAAGATATTACCGGCAGTACCGTTACTATCACTGCAAATGGTGTAGCGCTGCCTGCACCGCAAGTACAGGTCATAAAAGGACTCTCTTATTTTGTGTCAACGGAAAAGGCAGTGAGAGGTCAGCAATATACGGTACAGGTACAGGCACCGGGATTGACCGGGGTAACGGCAACGGATACACTTCCTGCCGCACCGCAGGCCAAAAATGCCGGCGCCCAGCGCAATAGCAACAGGGTCCAGTTTACCTTAAAAGATGATCCTGCTCCCGGCAATTATTACCGGATTCGTATTTATATAACTGATGCAAATGGAGGGCTGGGAACTTACCTGCTTTTTGGCTTGGATCCTGCGTTTAATAATAACCTGGTAGACTTCTTCACCAAAAGTAATTATAACAGCCTGGCGATGAGTGATGAACGCTTTAATGGCAAGGAGTTAAACTTTGTATTGCAGACCGTGGATCCTATTCCCGGATCCAGCCAGGTAACAGTAGAGGTGAGTGCGCTCACCCGTGCTACCTATGAGTATTTTAGTACCATGACTGCCCAGAAGGAAAATGGTAATATAGCATTGCGCAACCCTGTTCGTGTATTTACGAATGTTAATAATGGTTATGGTATTGTTGGCGGTATCAACACCAAAAAGCTCACGTTTAAAGTAGAATAGTCGCGGTAGTGACTGCTTTTTCATATCAGATAGTTTTCCCTTTTGCGCAACTCGTTTTCCTGATTCGAGCATTCTGCCTGTTTTTCCTGTTTTACTTTTGCATCATACCCCGGCGTATTTAGCTATGCATAAATACATCTGTTGTTTGTACCGCAAAAGTCAGATAAACAATAAAGAGTGATGAATTAAGTCCTGACGGCGGCCATTCCGTGGCCGCTGTAGGCACAAACCGATAGGCCCATGTGTAATTACCAGACATTGTATCACGGTGCGGCAGGATATGTTATCCGCTGTCCCCATTGTAAAGGAATTCAGCTTGCTTTTGGTACCACGGTTGTTAACCTTGATATAACCGAGTTTGAGTGTTTCAAAAAAATGGCCACCCGCCTGGCGGATGACCACTATCATGCAACAGAAAACGAAAAGTTAATTTGTTTGCCTTTGCCGGCAGATCATGTGATGATGCTGGTAACACCCGCAGAAATACATGCCCTGGCCAATATGACCGCAGAAGTACAGGCCTTACTGGATACATATGATATCCTGGAAACATCTTCCGGATTTTTGAATGCCGATTAGTGATGGAAGCCGCCTCCTTCTTTTTGTGTAAGCGGTTTTCTCACCGGATTTTCTTCGAAATATTTTACGCAGCGGGTGTAGTCCTGGATGAGCATATCTGCCATATCCCGGCTAAATCCATGGCGTATTAGTACCCGTTGTACAACAATATCTCTGGCATCACCGGTCAATGGATAGGAGGCTATTTGCCAGCCACGGGAGCGGATTTTGTCGGAGATATCATAGAGTGTAAAACCATGATCGCCGGGCTTTAAAGTCCAGCAGGCGCCGGGAAGCCCACCTTTGCCGTTGTATAGAATATCGAAATGCCCCAGCTTATCCATGGCTTCAGCAATGTAACTGGCATGATCCAGGCAGGCTTGTTGTAGCTTCTTATATCCTTCCTTGCCGTGACGTAAAAGGTTATAATATTGCGCTACTATTTGTCCGCCCGGCCGTGAGAAATTGAGGGCAAATGTAGGCATGTCGCCACCGAGATAGTCTACGCGGAAAATGAGTTCTTCCGGGAGGTCTTCCTTCTCCCGCCATATTACCCAACCCACCCCTAATGGACTAAGACCATATTTATGCCCAGAAGCATTGATAGATTTTACACGGGGAATCCGGAAATCCCACACCAGGTCAGGGCTCACAAAAGGGGCGATGAATGCGCCACTGGCGGCATCCACATGGATTGGAATATCCCATCCTTTTTCCTGTTGCAGTTTATCCAGTGCCTGGGCAATTGCTGCTACCGGCTCATACATCAGGGTGAAAGTAACACCGAAAGTAGGTACTACTCCAATGGTATTTTCATCTACCAGTTCCAGTACTTTTTCAGGGGTTAAATTATAGCGACCATGTTCCATGCCCACTTCACGCAGTTCTACATCGAAGTACCGTGCAAATTTATGCCAGCATACCTGTACGGCGCCGCATATAAGATTGGGTTTGTCAGTAGACTTTCCTTCTTTTTCTCTTCTTTTACGCCATTGCCATTTTAAAGCGAGTCCGCCCAACATAGCTGCTTCGCTGGAGCCAGTGGTGCTACAGCCCATGGTGGTGGCACTTTCTGGCGCATTGAATAAATCTGCCAGGATATGTACACACCTGTTTTCTATTTCAGCTGTTTGCGGATATTCATCTTTATCAATCATATTTTTATCCAAACATTCATCCATCAGTTTATGTACGTATTCATCCAGCCAGGTTTGGCAGAAGGTGGCCAGGTTCATCCTGGAATTTCCATCCAGCATTAACTCATCATGTACCAGGTGGTAAACGGTACGCATGTCCTGTGCTTCGCCGGGCATTTTGTATTTGGGAATGCTCTCCTTGCTGTCTGCAGAGGCATACAACCCTAAGCGGGAGTTTTCATTCTCTTTTTTCTTGAAGAATAAAGGCATAACAATAGGGCTTAATTGTTAGAGAATACAGTTTGGTTGTCTAACAACCGGGCGAACTACTTGTTCAACGAAGCACGAAAAATCATTGTTGTGCTGGTAAATTCCGGGGAATTGAACAAATCGGGAATGAGGGGTGTTACCTATAACAATCGAAATTAACACCATTTTTCTTTCCCCTATAATCCAGGCATACATGAATTGGTTACATCATACATTCCAGGAATACCCTGAATTGGCTGTGTTTCTCACATTGGCATCCGGCTATTTTATAGGCAGTTTAAGGATCGGTAAATTTTCGTTAGGATCCGTAACTGGTGTTTTGTTGATGGGTGTATTAGTTGGGCAGATGGATATACAAGTATCTGCCAACGTAAAATCAGTTTTCTTCCTGATGTTTTTATTTGCGGTGGGCTATAGTGTGGGTCCGCAGTTTTTTCGTGGCCTTAAAAAAGATGGATTACCACAGGTATTATTTGCGGCACTGATGTGTGTGTTTTGCCTGGTGGCGCCCTGGCTATTGTCGCTGATGGCAGGCTACAATGTAGGACAGGCCGCCGGATTGATTGCCGGTTCTCAAACGATATCAGCCGTGATGGGGGTGGCAGCAGATACGATTAACCAGGTAAACCTGACACCGGATCAAAAGCAGTTGATGATAAATGCGATGCCGGTATGTTATGCCGTAACTTATATTTTCGGCACGGCTGGTTCTGCATGGTTGTTATCAAGCATTGCGCCTATGATGATGGGCGGCATTGATAAAGTAAGAGCTGCCTGTAAAGAGCTGGAGAAAACCATGGGCGCGGGTGATCCCACACAGGATCCCGGTATGCGCTCGGCTTTTATTGCGGTGACCTTCCGCGCCTACGAGATTGACAATACCTCTATTGCCGCGAAGAAATCAGTGCAGCAGTTGGAAGCGGAATTAATAGCACGTGATCATCGTTTGTTTGTGGAGCGGATCCGTCAGGGGAAAGACAAAAAAATAATGGAGCCAACCCCCGAATACATTATACAGGTGGGAGATGAGATTGTGTTGAGTGGCCGCCGGGAATTCATCCTGGGCGAAGAACAGGGAATAGGTAAAGAAATTATAGATGTAGACCTGCTGAATTTTCCGGTGGAAAATGTAATGGTATTTGTGATTAATAAAGAAGTGATTGGCAAAACCATTAAAGAGCTCCGCACCATGGATTACATGCATGGTATTCCCGTACAAAGCATACGCCGAGCGGGTATCAGCATGCCGGTATACCCGGAGGCCGTGCTGGAAAGAGGTGATAATATACAATTGGTAGGATATAAAAGAGATATGGATAAAGCAGTATCGCATATTGGTTATGCAGATATTCCTACGGACAAAACAGATATGATTTTTGTGGGATTGGGCATTGTACTGGGCGGCCTGGTAGGTGCGATGAGTATTCGCGTAGGTGGCGTTCCGCTCAGCTTAAGCACCAGTGGTGGTGCGCTGATCATGGGACTGGTATTTGGCTGGTTGCGTTCCCGGCATCCCGCCTTCGGGCGAATTCCGGAGCCTGCATTGTGGGTGATGAATAATGTGGGGCTGAACACTTTTATTGCAGTAGTAGGTATTACCGCCGGACCCAGTTTTGTGGCGGGTTTCAAAGAAGTGGGCTTGGGATTATTTTTAGTGGGTATTGCGGCTACTGCTATTCCACTGTTGGTGGGCGTGTTAATGGCGAAGTATATTTTTAAATTCCATCCTGCACTGGTGCTGGGCTGTACTGCCGGCGCCAGAACTACTACGGCGGCACTGTCTGCCATACAGGAAGAGGTGCAAAGTAATCTCCCCTCACTGGGTTATACTATCACGTATGCAGTTGGCAACACCCTGTTGATTATCTGGGGGGTAGTCATTGTGATATTGATGACGTAATGAGAAATATTTCATCATAAATCGGCAATACATTGATAACAATAGCTACCCGTTATTTACGTATACTCGTTTACGTTATAGTTATTTCATTGACGGCTATACATGCCCGGGCTCAGACCGATACCACCGAAAATGGTAAAGGATTAACCCGTAATATGATAGAAGGTGGCAAGTACCAGGGCTTTTTATTTACAGATGTAAAGGGCATCCGGTTGCAGTTCAGTGGCTATGTACAGGCTGATTTTATTCACGACTTTATGGAAATAGGCAACATCCATGCGATGCAGCCTTCTACCATTGCCGTACCGGGCATTACAGCCGGTAACACGGCATTTTCTGTGCGCCAGTCGCGTTTCGCTTTTACCGCATACGGGGCACCAGATTACAAAGGCCGTGCGTTAAAAGCCGTGCTCGAATTTGATTTGTGGGGAAGCCTGAATGGCGCACCCAGGCTGAGGCATGCTTATATTCAGCATGGTAAATGGACTTTTGGACAATACTGGAGCAACTTTATGGACGACGACAACTGGCCTAATATCATGGACTATTGGGGGCCCAACTCTTACGTTTGGACACGGCAATTACAGTTGCGCTTCACACAACAGATTGGTACTACTATGAAATTTTCTGTTGCGGCAGAGCAACCGGGCGGCGACTTATCTATACCTGCCAGTTGGAAAAGCAGAACGAATTTCCCCGATGTAACCATGGCTTTTCAAAAGAACTTTGGTGAAAAGAATGCCAGCCATATAAGACTATCCGGTTTATTTCATCCCATGGATTATCAAAACGGAGAGAAGAAAAATAAAACCGATATTGGCGGCGCATTTAACTTTTCAGGGAATATTAACATCGGTAAAAACGACGATGTGAAATTTCAGTTTGCTTACGGTAGTGGCTATACGAAATATAGTGAGGATATCAGTGGTCAAGGATATGATGCTTTCGCCAACATAAATGATAAACAGCTTACAAATATTAATATGTTGGCTACCTGGTTATACTTTGATCATTTCTGGACAAAAAGTCTTGGTTCTACTATCGGATATGGTTATCTGCGGTTAAATACGCCCGACCTGGCGTTGCCTGTGAATTATATAAAGGCCACGCATTATGCATCTTACAATATGACTTATTATTTCACCGGGTTCTTCAAAATTGCCGGTGAGGTGCTATATGGCAAACGCGAAAACCGCGACAATACTTCGGGAGAAGACGTAAGGGCACAATTCAGTGCATTTTTCAAATTCTAGTCATCTGCCAAAAAAATGATACACCATGAAAACGATTATTGCATTATTCCTGTTGCTGGCAGTAGGGATAAGTGAAACAGGCGCCCAGCAACGTGCAAAGCCGGTTGATTATAATGCTATTATCAACGAAGCGTTTAACTTATATAAAGACGAGAAAAGCGGGCATAATGCGGATTACATTCCCTACCTGGATAAAGTAAACTCAGATATGTACGGGATTGTGCTGGTAACAGCCGATGGGAAAGTGTACCAGGTGGGAGAAACGAAGTTTGAATTTGGTATTGAATCTATAGAAAAGGTATTTACCCTTTGCATGGCGATGGAAATTTTTGGGGATAGTGTGATCCTGGAAAAAGTGGGTGCCGATCAAACCGGGTTACCGTTTAACTCTGTGCCAGCCATTGAACTGAATGGGCAGAAGCCTTCCAATCCATTGGTGAATGCGGGGGCGATGGCTACCACCAGCTTGTTGACCAGCCATTTTGGACATGCAGATGCCTGGAATAAAGTGAACGAATATTTTGCACGGTTTGCGGGTCGTAACCTAACGGTGCTGGATGAATTGTATCAGTCAGAAGCTGCTACCAACGAGCATAACAAAGCCATTGCAATGTTGCTGAAATCGTATGGGTATATGTATGATGACCCCATTTACGCCTGTGATTTCTATACAAAGCAATGCTCTTATGGGGTAAATACCCGGGATATTGGCATTATGGCGGGTACACTGGCCAATGCAGGTGTGAATCCTATTACCAAAGAGCGGTTACTCCGGGAAAAATATGTTCCCAAAGTATTGGCGATTATGGGTACCACGGGGTTGTATGAAACTACCGGCGACTGGATGTTCCGGGTGGGCCTACCCAGCAAAAGCGGTGTAGGGGGCGGCATCATTTCGGTATTCCCCGGCCGGTTCGGGGTTGCGGTTTTTTCGCCGCCGTTGGATAAAGCCGGAAACAGCGTCCGGGCGCAGGCGGCCATTAAATATATTTCGGACAGGCTGTCGGCAAACGTATACCTGGGAAAATAAGTCCCCCCTTGTATAGCAGATTGGTGAATAGTACCGGCGCTTCCGGCAGCTATTCACCAATTTTTTTTCGTGGTTAATTCGTAAATTCATAAAACAAGTTATCATCTTAACATGTTTTAGAGCTATGGACGTAAAGGATTATTACAAGGTGCTGGGAGTAGAGAAAGGGGCAACAGCAGAACAGATCAAGAAAGCCTATCGCAAACTGGCCGTCAAATATCATCCGGACAAAAATCCGGATAATAAGGCCGCGGAAGATAAATTTAAAGAAATCAATGAAGCATATGAGGTACTGAGTGATGCGGAGAAGCGGAAGAAATACGATCAGTTTGGGGAAAACTACAAGTACTACGAACAACATGGCGGCAGGCCGGAAGATTATGACTGGTCGCAGTATGGAGGCGGGCAGGGCCGCAGTCGTTCCTATAGCAGTGGCAATATGGATGATATGTTCGGCGGCGGTGGTGGCGAAGGTTTCTCCGATTTCTTTGAACAGCTTTTTGGCAGCCGCTTTTCGGGTGGTGGTCGCCGGCAGCAGCAGGGGCCTGGTCGTGGCCGGGACGTACAGGCTACCATGGAAGTGTCGCTGGATGATGCATATACCGGCGCTACCCGGCAGGTAGAAGTCAATGGCAGCCGGCTGAATATTAAGCTGAAGCCCGGTTTATATGAAGGACAGGTAATCCGGTTGAAGGGAAAAGGTAGCCCTGGCCGGCAGGGCGGTACTGCCGGGGATTTGCTCATCACCATCCACCTGGCCGCACACCCGCAGTTTGAATTAAAAGGACAGGATATTTACACCGATCTGGCCCTTCCTTTGTATACGGCTATCCTGGGAGGTAAACAGACCGTGAATACCCCGGGCACCAGTTTGAATATGAATATTCCGGCCGGCACAGACAGTGGCAAAGTATTTCGTTTAAAAGGAAAAGGAATGCCCGCCTATGATAACAGTGGCAGTGCGGGAGATTTATACATCAAAGCAATTGTACATATACCAACAAATCTTTCCGAAAAGGAAAAAGAACTGTTTCAGCAACTTTCACAACTAAATGAGAATGGCCATGCTTAAACTTTTTGATTACCTGGAAGAAGTGATATCTACTGAGCGTATTTCCCAGCTGAATAATCCCAAGCTGTTATATACCGCCAGTGAAATCATGCAGGAACTTGGCTACGGTCAGTCCGGTATGGAGCAGGAACCGCTGGATAGAGCGATGCACGCCTGTGCAGCGCTGAATATTCCGGTGGACTTTAATTTCAAGAAAGTATATTGTTTTAAGGATGGCGAATTAACTACCGACTGGCAGTTGTCGGAACTGGCAACTTACCTGTTCATGATTAACTGTAATCCGCTGAATCCTTTTGTGGCTAAAGCACAGTTGATTTTTATGATGAAAGACCGGGTATGAGAGATATCAACCGGACCGGTATCCTGATAGTGGTCATTATGGGCACTACCATGGCCGGTATAGATTCCAGTATTGTTAATATATCCCTTCCCGTTATGAGCAGGCAGTTTAACTGCACGCTGTCGGAAATAGAATGGGTCATTACTGTATACATGCTTAGCTTTTCTGTGCTGATGCCCCTGACCAACTGGCTGAAGAACAGGATCGGATTTTTCAATCTCTATATCGGTGCTATTTCTCTTTTTACATTAGGTTCACTGATGTGTGCCTTGTCTACCAGCCTGGATTCCCTGTTGGTAGGGCGTGTGGTGCAAGCCCTTGGTGGCGGGGCCATGGCGCCTACTTCGATGGCTATCATTTCTTATGTATTTCCGGCCAGGGTTCGGGGAACAGTATTGGGTTGGTGGGGATTGGGTAACCTGGTGGGGCCTGCACTGGGACCAACACTGGGAGGTATTCTCACGGAGAAATTTGGCTGGCCTTCTATTTTCTATATTAACCTGCCTATTGGCGTACTCACTGTGGCGTTGGCTTATCAGTACCTGGGAGTGTTGCGTAAACAGCCCAAGCTGAAGCTGCCTTTTGATCTCACCGGTTTTGTGGTGCTGACTATCTTCCTGGTATGTTTGCAGTATGGTATTGCACGTGCGGAAGTAGTAGGCATTACTTCTCCCGAAATATTAGCTACACTGGCAGTGGCTTTTGTGGCATTGGCTTTATTTATATGGATAGACAGGCACAAGACGGCCCCCATTATGGATCTCACCCTGTTTACCAATTATTCTTTTGTGAGTTGTATTCTCGTTACTATTTCCCGGGCAGCAGCTTTGTTTGGCGGCCTGTTCCTGATGCCTTTCCTGCTGCAGGAGCAGATGGGTTTTTCGGAAGGCATATCCGGGTTACTGATATTACCGAATTCTGTTTTTATGGCAGCGCTGATGCCTTTCGCAGGGAAGTGGTCTGATAAACACGGTTCCAGGGAAATTTCTATTGTGGCTATTATATTGCTGGCGGTGTCTATGTACCTGTTTTCCCTGTTGGACCGCGGCAGCAGTATCAATGCGGTGATTGTTGCCATGGTAGTGCGGGGGATAGGTATGGGGTTGTTATTGGCGCCATTGAATGCCGCTACGTTGAGTGCGGTGAGGCCCAGTGAAGTTACGATGGCCTCTTCTATCAGTACCTTGATGCAACAGGTAGGAGGCGCTATTGGCATTGCCGTGTTGGCTATCATCACACAGTCGGCTTATAACCGGCACGTAATGGACGGTATGGGTAATATGCCGGCACATCACCTGGCGCTGCGGGAAGGATTTCACATCTCCCTGATCATACTGCTGGTAACCCTGATTCCTGCCTGGTTCCTGCCACGGCGGAATGTAGCCCTCAAAGATGTAGACACCCATATTGATACCTGATTTTACTGCATGATTATTGGGTAATAACCGTGAACATTTCGGCATATATGGCAACAACCGGCAAGAAGCACATTTTGATGATTGATGATGATGAAGATGACTTTTTCCTCGTGAACTCTCTATTACAGGACATTTCCCCCGATCAATATATACTACAGTGGGTTTCTTCCTATAAACAAGGATTACAGGCGATTGAAGCACGTACCCATGATCTCTACCTGGTAGATTATCGACTGGGAGCACATACGGGGATTGATGTGTTGCATCATTTCCGCAATCTGGGATATAAAGCCCCCGTTATCCTGTTTACCGGGAAGGGCGATTACCTCATAGATAAAGAGGCCATGCAGGCCGGTGCTGCTGATTATCTCGTGAAAAGTGAGATTACGGCTGCGCTGCTGGAAAGAGCCATCCGTTATACCCTCGACAAATTCAGTCATCTGCAGGCCATAGAAAAAAGTGAAAAACGGTATTTCAGCATCTTCGAAAAATCCAATGACCTGATCATACTGGCAGACTGTGAACATAAAATTGTAGCCGCTAATCCAGCTGCGCTGAATGTGTTGAAGTACCCGGAAGATGAGTTATACAATAGCCATCTGCAGGGATTGTTTGCGGAAGAGCAGGTGATCAAAGACTTCCTGGATCAGCTTTGCACGGAAGAGGGCGTGGTACAGAAGGAGTATGTGTTTCGCAGCAAATCAGGGCAGCAGCTGGATGTGATGATCAATGCGTCCCTGCTGGATGAAAAGAAGCAGCTGTATTTATGTATCATCCAGGATATCACTGCCCGCAAACGGAAAGAGCGGGAAAAACAGCAGCAGGAAAAATTCGCTATTACCGGCCGTATTGCCCGCTTAATTGCCCACGAAGTACGGAATCCACTCACCAATATTTTGCTGGCCGTATCCCAGCTTAAAATGGAACCGGCAGCAGAAACAGAAGATGCCCAATTGTACCTGGATATCATGGAACGCAATTGTCACCGCATTAATCACCTGGTGACAGAACTGCTGCAATCTACCCGCATGACGGAATTGAATATGCTATCGATGGGCCTGAATGTACTGCTGGAAAAGGCATTACACCTGGCGGCGGATCGTTTGCAGCTGAATAATATTGCGGTTGTACAGCAATTATCTAAGCCGGGTTGTATGATTTTGGCAGATGAAGATAAAATACTCATTGCGTTGCTGAATATTATTATCAATGGTATTGAGGCGATGAAAGCCGGTGAAGGCAAGTTAAGTATTCACTCGTGGGAGGAAGCGGAACGAGCATTTGTTCGTATAACCGACAACGGTAGTGGCATTTCAGAGCAGAACCTGGCTAAATTATTTGAGCCCTTTTTTACGAATAAAACCAAAGGAACAGGATTGGGGCTTACGGCTACGCAGAATATTATTTTGCAGCACCAGGGTAATATTGCCGTGGAAAGTAAGCTGGGGGAGGGCACCAGTTTTGTGATCAGTTTCCCGATAGCTGTTAGCTGTTAGCTTTTAGCTTTTAGCTTTTAGCTTTTAGCAAAATGCAGCGGAGATGAAACATAATACACTTGTTCATCTCCGCTGCATTTTGCTAAAAGCTAAAAGCTAAAAGCTAAAAGCTAATTGCTTTCTTCCGCTTTAATCCCTGTTTGGGTAAACACGATCTTCCGTTGTTTATATAAATTTCCAATTGTCATTTTAAATGTCTTCTTGCTCATACCAAAGAACTCCTGGATTTCTTCAGGTGTAGACTTGTCATGATAAGGCAGGTAGCCATTATTTTCTTCCAGCAGGCGCAGGATTTTCTCTGCTTCATCTTCTACCCTGCCGAAGCCGGGTTTGCCGATGATGAGGTCTATTTTGTCTTCTTTGATCTGGCGCACGAAACCTTTCACTTTATCACCAATTTCGAGTGAGCGGAAAATTTCGTTGTGGTGCAGGATACCGGTGTGTTGGTTATTGATGATGGCTACGTATCCGATGTCGGTACGGCGGTAGATGACCAGGTCAACGGGGTCTTTTTCCTGTACGGTCAGGTTTTCATTGCTGAGGAACCTGTCCAGTTTTTCGGTGGCGGCGAGGCGACCGGTTTGCTCATCGATGTATATTTTCACCAGGTATTCCTGGCCGGGTGCCATGCGGGTTAATTGTTGGGAGGTGGCTACAAATAAGTCTTTCATGAGTCCCCAGTCCAGGAAAGCGCCTTGTTTGGTTACGCTAACGGCTTTCAGCAGCACCACATCGCCTACGATACCGAAAGGGCGCTGGGTGGTGGCGATCAGGCGGTTTTCGGAATCATGATAGAGAAATACTTCCAGTTCGTCGCCTATTTGTGTACCATTGGGTACAAACCTTGTTGGGAGCAGGATTTCCTGATCTATGCCTTCGAGGTATACACCAAAATCAGCTTCTTTTTTTACCCTTAACAGGTTGTATTCACCCACCTTTATCATAAAATTCGATTAATAGTCTGGGTGCAAGTTACTTATAGATTGCCGGATTGCGAGAATCATATTCTGCTTACTTTTGTAAACATCAGCGATTCACTGGTTACCTGTAATGCCTGGAGGACTGATCTAAACCAACCAAACCATCTTATGACGATTTTATCATTTACCCTGATCCTCCTGTGCGGGGCCTTTACGGCCGGGCTATTGGGGTCGCTGACCGGGCTGGGCGGCGGCGTAGTGATCATCCCTTTGCTTACCCTGGTATTTCATGTAGACATCCGCTATGCCATTGGTACAGCCTTAGTGGCGTCTATTGCCACCTCTTCCGGATCTGCTTCGGCATATGTAAAGGAAGGCATTACGAACATCCGGCTGGGAATGTTCCTGGAAATCGCTACTACTACGGGCGCCGTGGTAGGGGCCTTGATTGCTGTGTATATGCCCACCAATGTGGTGGCCATTATTTTCGGGCTGGTGCTTATTTTTTCTTCGCTGATGTCTTTCCGTAAGAAGATGGAAGCCCCTGCCGGGGATCAAAAAAGTAAGCTGGCGACGCAGTTGCGGCTCAATAGCAGCTATCCTACTGCCGATGGCGTGGTGAATTACGAGGTACATCGCGTACCTGGTGGTTATTTCATGATGACATTTGCAGGGGTCATGTCCGGGTTATTGGGCATTGGTTCCGGGGCATTGAAAGTGCTGGCGATGGATAACATCATGCGTATTCCTTTCAAAGTATCTACAACCACCAGCAATTTTATGATTGGGGTAACGGCAGCTGCCAGTGCCGTGGTATACCTGCAGCGCGGCTATATTGCGCCCGGATTATGTATGCCCGTGGTATTGGGGGTGCTGGCGGGGGCTTTTGCCGGTTCCAAATTGCTCACCCGTGCCAATGTAAAATGGCTGCGTATAGTCTTCAGCGTAGTAATTGGCGCACTGGCATTGCAAATGATCTATAATGGTATCACCGGAAAATTATAACCTATGAAAAAGTTTTTCTCTAATTATCTCCGGGACAAGGATATTCAGCAACTGATAGGAAAACAGCTGCGGGTAGGCGTAATCACTTCCAGCATTATTGTATTGATTGGTGGGGTGATTTATTTGATGCGCCATGGTCATGAACTGCCTTCCTATGGCGATTTTACCGGTGTCCGTGAAGGATTAACCAACCTGCCGGGAATCTGGCAGGGCGTGCTGGAAAACAAGGGCATGAATATTATCCAGTTGGGAGTAGTATTGCTCATTGCTACGCCAATTATTCGTATAGCCTTTTCTGTTATAGCTTTTTTACTGGAGAAAGACTACCTGTATGTGGTGCTTACACTGGTGGTACTGGGGGTTATTGTATTCAGTATGACTGGTGGGCTGGCGGGGTAAAGCCCGTATAGCCTATCGCCTTCGGCGATTGTCTTTTCCAGGATTATACTGATTATACTGATTTTTGGATTTAAAAAAGATAATGGGGAGATAAAAAGCGAATGCTTATATCTCCCCATCTATTTAAATCTACTCCGGAAAATCAGTATAATCAGTATAATCCTGGAAAAGACAATCGCCGAAGGCGATATTCATCGCTACAGGCTTACCGCAATCACCGCATCGGTGGCATCCGGAGCCGTTGCCGGTAGCTGGATGACCAGTTCTTCGCCGTTGATAGTAGTGGTGAGTTTTTTGCCATTGGCCAGTAATTTGGCGTTATTCACTTTCCCTTTCACGCCAGGCACGTGGAGCAGACCATCAGCCGGCCAGTTGAATACGTGCAGGTACAAGGTGGTGTTGTTCCCACTTTTCTTTTGGGTGCAGCGGCCCCAATCCTGTGTTGGCAGCGGGCTGCCCTGCGTGCCATAAATCGATTCCCCGTTTACTTTCATCCACTGACCTATGCCTTTTAATGCGGTGAGACTACCTTCCGGGAATTGACCCAGGGCATCAGGGCCTACATTGAGGAGGTAGTTACCATTTTTGGAGGCGATATCTACGAGGTTACGTATAAGCGTTTCCGTGGTTTTCCATTTATGATCATAGCTTTTATATCCCCAGGTGCCGTTCATCGTCATGCAGGTTTCCCAATCGCGTCCATCCAGTTCTGACTGGGTGGGAATTTTTTGTTCGGGCGTTTTATAATCGCCCGGGAAATTGGGGCGTTTCAGCCGGTCGTTGGTGATGATATTGGGTTGCAGGGCGAGTACTTCCTGCAGTTTTTGTGCATATTCATCGGTCATGTTGGTAGGGGTATCCCACCAGAGTACAGCTACGTCTCCGTAATTGGTGAGGAGTTCTTTTACCTGTGGTACCGCCACTTTATCGATATATTCAGACATGGTAGCACTGGTTTGCAGTGGGTCCCAGTGGCCGGTATTAGCCAGTGTATAAGCGTCTATTTTGGCAGAGTCAGGATTAGGCCATCCTTCGGAAGCTACTTTGCGGGCAGCGGCGCCGCCGGGGTTATTCCAGTCTTGCGCCTGGGAGTAGTAGAAGCCCAGTTTGAGGCCGTATTTTTTGCAGGCGGCAGCCAGTGGTGTGAGTACATCTTTACCATACGGGGTGGCATCTACGATGTTCCATTTGCTGGCATTAGATTTAAACATGGCGAATCCGTCGTGGTGTTTGGCAGTAATCACGATGTATTTCATGCCGGCGTCTCTGGCGGTTTTTACCCAGGCGTCTGCATCATATTTAACCGGGTTGAATTCTTTGGCGTATTGCTGGTATTCCAGTACGGGTATTTTAGCGCGGTTCATGATCCATTCGCCGCCGCGGCCAACCTGTTGACCTTTGTAGTTGCCGGCCAGCTGGGCATAGTCGCCCCAGTGGATAAACATGCCGAAGCGTGCTTCCCGCCACCATTGCATGCGTTGATCATGTGTGCGTGTAGTTTGTGCAAACAGGAGGGATGCCGGTATCAGCAGCGCCACCAGGAACAGGAACCGTTTTTTCATAAACATAATGTGGATGTTGTATATAATGCAATCGTTTGCATAATATTGGTAAAAAATAAGCGCAATGCGCTTTTATCTTCCAAATAACCTACTAAATATCTATAAAAAAAACGGATCAGAATGGGCTGATTTTACCAGAAGCTAATATTTTTTTATGTAGATATTTTGTTCGTGAAGGGGTTGGCTTCAAAAACAAAATATCTACAGCTATTCGTGTGGTTAGGCCATCTCTACTTCACGCAGTTCCAGCACCTGGGTAGTCCAAACACGCAGTTCATCTACCAGGGCAGGGTTGTTCAGGAGAGATTGTCCGTAAGAAGGAATCATTTTTTTCAGCTTCAGCTGCCATGCTTCGGTTTCTACTTCTTCGCGGAAGCAGCGTTTCAGCAGGTTCAGCATAATAGATACCGCCGTAGAAGCGCCTGGAGAAGCGCCCAACAGGGCTGCAATAGAGCCATCAGCCGCACTTACCACCTCTGTACCGAATTCCAGGATACCACCGTGTTCCGGATCTTTCTTAATTACCTGTACCCGTTGTCCGGCAATTTCCAGTTCCCAGTCTTCCATTTTCGCTTCCGGGAAATACTCGCGCAGCGCGTCCAGCCGGTCTTCCGGCTTCTGCCTTACCTGTGCAATCAGGTATTTGGTCAACGGAATATTATCCAGGCCGGCAGACACCATTGGGCGAATATTGTTCGCCTTGATAGACAGTGGCAGGTCCATGAAAGAACCGTTTTTCAGGAACTTGGTGGAGAACCCGGCATAAGGACCAAACAGCAAGGCTTTCTGGCCGTCAATCATGCGGGTATCCAGGTGGGGCACCGACATAGGAGGCGCGCCTACAGAGGCTTTGCCATATACTTTTGCACGGTGTTGTGCGATGATTTCAGGGTTGTTGCAACGCAGCCACTGACCACTTACCGGGAAACCGCCGAAGCCTTTTCCTTCCGGAATGCCTGACTTTTCCAGCAACGGCAGGGATCCGCCGCCAGCACCTATAAAAACGAATTTTGTATTGATGTTCTTTTTTTCGCGGGTTTCACGGTTCTTCACCTTGATTGTCCAGCTACCATCTTCTTCTTTCTTAAAGTCACGTACATCATGATTGAAGTGGATGGATACGCCGTCCATTTTTTCCAGGTAGTTAAACAACGCGCGGCTCAAAGCGCCAAAGTTCACGTCTGTGCCCATTTCCATATGGGTAGCTGCTACTTTCTGGGAAGCATCGCGTTCTTTCATCACCAATGGCATCCAGCTGCTCAGCTTCTCCGGATCTTCCGAATATTCCATGGTTTTGAAAAGATGACACTGCTGCAGGGCTTTGTATCTTTTTTTGAGGTAATCCACATTTTCTTCTCCCCAAACAAAACTCATATGGGGAATGCTTTGTATAAATTCGTGTGGATTGGAAATGATGTTATTTTCTACCAGGTAAGACCAAAATTGGCGGGACACTTCAAATTGCTCTGCAATGTTCACCGCTTTCTTAATATCTACTGATCCATCCTGTTTTTGCGGTGTGTAGTTCAACTCGCAAAATGCGGAGTGACCGGTACCAGCATTGTTCCATGCATCGGAACTTTCAGCTGCCGCCACATCCAGTCGTTCAAAAATTTCAATGGTTAATTCTGGTTCCAGCTCTTTGAGGAGCATTCCCAAGGTGGCACTCATGATTCCTGCGCCGATTAAAACCACATCCGGACCTGTTCCAGCCGTACGCTTGCTTCTAAACATAACCCCATTTTTATTCGAGGTGCAAAGTTACAATCAAAACAATTATGCAGGGTGATTAAATTGGTCGTTTACTACACTTTAACAATACTATTACAATTCTTTCTGAATGGATTGAAAGTTGTGAATGTGTGAATCGTCCACCAGATTTTATATTTTGGTTAAACATCAGGCAATTAAATAATGAACTACCCGGAAATATTATTTTTATTATATGATGAACAGACGCACATTTTTTAAAGGAGTATCTGCCGCAGTCATTATATCCGCTTGTGGCAAAATGGTATCTGCGGTAAGTCCCCGCCACTTCGACAGCAAAACCGTATTCCGCTTTGCGGTTGGGTCTGATTGGCATTTTGGCGAGCCGAAAACACCGTCCGAGCAGTATTTTCAAGACCTGCAAACGGCGTTTAATCAATACCAGCAACAATATCCCTGCGAGTTCTTTGTACTCAACGGCGATATTATCCACAATGATCCCGCGCTGTTGTTACCTGCAGCCGCTAAACTAAAGCAATTGCACCCCCAACTGCTGGTCACACACGGTAACCACGACATGGTATCTGCCGCGGCCTGGGAAGCCGCCTGGGGAATGCCGCTGAACCATGATGTGGTGATCGGCAACCAGGTAATTTTACTTGGCAACACCGCAGATGACAAAGGAAAATACCTTTGCCCCGATGTAGACTGGTTTGCCCGTAAACTGGAGCAATACAAAGCGGCCGCCAATATATTTATCTTCCTACATATTACTCCCGTAAAATGGACCGATAACGGGCTGGATTGCACCGAATTCCAGGCCCTCATCAAAAAGTACCCTAACATCAGGGCCGTCTTCAACGGACATGACCATGACCAGGACAGCGTGAAAATGCTGGATGGCAGCAAAATACCTTTCCTGTTCGACGGCCACATCGGGGGTAGCTGGGGCGTAGGCTACCATGGCTTCCGCGTAGTGGAATTAAAAGAAGACGGCAGCCTCCTCTCCTTCATCATGAATCCCCTTAAACGCCAGAATGAACGCGTATTTCCGAAAGTTTAGGTATTTTGCCGGTACATTCGGGATGCTAAAAGAAATACTATGCTGGAGGAACTTGAAAAAGACTACGGATTTACCTATCCAACGCTCTATAAACAATTATATAAAGACGGTATGCTGGACTGGGGAGAGTTTGGGGAAGACTGGCTGGATAAGGTATATCCTGCCATTAAAACAGCCCCTCCCTTGCTACTCTATGCCAACGACCTGGAGGTAATGGCGCTGACTACTGTAGATGAGGAAATGGACGAAGGACTACTGTTTGCCGATCCGGTTCACCAGTTTGTTCCCTTTGCCATGAGTGGCGCGGGCGACTGGTTCGCTTTCTACTTTAACCTGCAGAATGGCGAAGACGTGCCTATTGTACAGGTTTTTCACGATGTTAATGAAGCCTGTATCCTGGCTAAAAATCTACAGGACTTCATCTTCCTGCAAATGCTGGAAGCCGTAACAGACCTGGATCCTAAGCATCCATCGCTGATTGTGCACGGCAATATGAAAGAGAATTGCAGCAACTTTCTGCGTACCCACACCCCTTACCTGACGCCACGTCAGGCTAAACTGGTAGAAGCCGTATACGACTTCGGCCGGCTCACCAATGTGGCCTTACATGATATTGTGGAGAAAGAAATGAACTTCGAATGGCTGGATAGTAGTTTCCCCTACCAGGTAAAGGGGTAAGCTGAAAGCATAAAGCGAAAAGCAAAAAGCTATTGAAGCGATTGACCAGCGGGTATAATCCAATCCGCAACTGTCAATCGCTTCAATAGCTTTTTGCTTTTCGCTTTATGCTTTCAGCTATTCTTTATAAAAATCAATCAATGCGCCAAAATACTGTTCTTCCCAGCCCGCAGTAATATCTTCAAACGCTTCGTCCGGGATATTGACATGCTTCAATTCCACATCTGTACCTTTGGGGGACGGGTGTAGCTTAATGGTCACAATAGAAGCATTGGCCATATCTTCTTCATCATCATCCCCAAAATACCACTGCTGCACAATTTTCTTGTCGGGCTCAAATTCCAGGTTTTTACCCACAATACTGGCTTCCCATAAGGAAAACTCAGAACCAGGCTCTGTAGACATTTCGGCTACTTCGCCGGTCCACAACTGGATGGTGGCAGGATTGGTGAGTGCGGCATACACTTCTTCCGGCGGCGCGGCCAGTATAAAATGTTTTTTATAATCTTTCATGGTTTCAAAACTATAATTAATTATTTTCCTATAAAAATTGAGTGTATGCAATTTACCAAACTGATCCCAAATATATTTTATTCAGATATGAGTGTGGGTTTGCTGCTTTTTGTAGACACACTCGGTTTTTCAGTAGCTTACAGAGATGATAGCGGAGAACAACCCTTCTGCATCATTAAGCGCGACACCCTGGTCATTCATCTCATAGAAAGTCATGAATGGGCCATCAAAGACCGGCCCCAGATACGGCTGGAAACGGATGATATTGAGGCTGCGTTTGCACTGGCCAAAGCAACACATCCCGAACTATTGCATCCCAACATGCCCGATATACGCCTGCAACCCTGGGGCGCACTCGAGTTTGCCTTAAAAGATAAAGAAGATGTTTGTGTGATTATACAACAACCAGCGTAAGATTGTTTTTAAAGTTTAGCTATCCCATATGATGAAAGTCTCTCAAAAGCTGTACAATGAAAAATTGCGTAGTCCCGGCGAACGCCTTACCAGACTGGCAGGAACCCTTGTGTTCATGATACTCGTGTTAGGTATAGCCGGGTTTCTTGTTCCACGAAAATTTAATGATGGCGTTCTTACCTGGGTGCTTTTTGGCTTGATAGCGCTATATTTCATAATAGACACCATCTACACAAAAGTACTGGTATCTATTCATTTTGATTATGAACTGGAAACCGTTATTATTACCAGCAGTACCTTATTCACCAAACCCCAAACAGCACAAATCCCTTTCTGGGAGCTGCGCTTCAAAACCGGAAAAGAAGGGAAGCGATTTATTCCCTACCTGGATATTTACCAGGGTAAAAAAAAGATTATCCGGCTAAATCGTGATAGTATTGGCGAACATACTTTTGATATGATCAACGAAGAATTCTCCGCACTGGCGTTATAACTGTTCATTTCCGGTCATGTTTTGTTCGTTAATGAACAAAATAGTTCACCGGAGAGGCTGTAAATCCTTTACAGGCAATGCTTGCAACTATGGCAATTTTCTTGTGTCTTTAACATGCCCGATTCTAAAACCGATTGTTATGGTAAAGAACTACCTGAAAATTGCGATCAGAAATTTGTTAAAGCATAAGCAAATTTCCTTTATCAACATCTTTGGTTTGTCTGCCGGCATGGCGGTCACCATGCTGATAGGCCTGTGGATATGGAATGAAATATCTTTTGACAGATACCATGATCACTATGACCGTATCGCCATGGTATGGCAGCGGGCTATTGCCCCTACGGAATCAGGCGCCTTTGACGCTATACCGATGCCCCTGGCGGCAGAATTGAGGAATAACTATCCCAATGATTTTAAGCAGGTGGTACTCATGGGCGATGGTACGCACACCGTTGGGTTCGGAGATAAAAAATTTACGAGCAGGGGTGCCTTCATGGAGCCCGGCGGCCCGGAACTATTTAGCCTGAAAATGCTGAAAGGCAGCCGCGCAGGACTAAAAGACCCCGCCAGCGTGTTATTGTCGGCCTCCTTTGCCAAATCGCTCTTCGGGGATAAGGAACCCATGGATCAGCTGATAAAGCTGGATAACAACAACGGTCTCACTGTAAAAGTAACCGGTGTGTATGACGATTTGCCGGAGAATACCACCTTAAATGATATCAAATATATTCTTCCCTGGGAACTGTATGTAACCAAATGGGATTGGGTGAGAGGCGCCAAAGATCAATGGGATTTCAACGCTATGCATATTGCGGTGCAACTGGCCGATAATGTGGACATGGAGAAAGTGTCGGAGAAGATAAAAAATGTGATGACACTACATCCCCGGAAAGACCAGCAATTTAAACTGGAGCTTTTCCTGCATCCCATGCGCAAATGGCATCTTTATTCCGGCTTTGAAAATGGCGTGCAGTCGGGTGGCCAGATTCGTTATGTCAAATTGTTTGGCATCATCGGCATATTTGTGTTGTTGCTGGCTTGCATCAATTTTATGAACCTGAGCACGGCGCGTTCAGAGAAACGCGCTAAAGAAGTAGGCATCCGCAAAGCCATCGGATCTATGCGGGGACAACTCATTGGCCAGTTTTTGAGCGAGTCAGTTTTGGTAGCCCTGTTTTCTTTTGTGTTGTCTTTATTATTTGTAGTGGCAGTGCTGCCATGGTTTAACCAGGTAGCCGACAAACATATTCATATTCCATGGACCAACCCCGGATTTTGGTTAGCAGGCATTGGTTTCAGCTTATTTACGGGTTTTTTGGCAGGTAGTTATCCCGCTATTTATCTGTCTTCCTTTCAACCATTAAAAGTATTAAAAGGCACTTTCCGGGCGGGCCGTTATGCTGCCGTGCCCCGCAAAACATTGATAGTAGTACAGTTCACCGTGTCTATTATTTTAATCATCGGCACTATTGTTATTTACCGGCAGATACAGTTCGCTAAAAATCTTCCGGTGGGATATAACCGCAATGGATTACTTTCTATTCAAATGACTACACCGGAAATTTATTCCAACTTCAATGTGATCAAGACAGAATTAAAGGCAAGTGGTGCTATCACGGAGATGACCGAATCCCAGGGGCCCATCACAGATATCTGGACCAGCTCTTCCGGCTGGGAATGGAAAGGACGCCAGCCGAACCAACTGGATGGCTTCGCCGTGATTGGCGCCAAGTACGGCTACGGCAAAGTAGTAGACTGGCAGTTTATATCAGGGCGTGATTTTTCAGAGCAGTTTGCCACAGATTCCATGGGACTGATACTAAATGAAGCAGCGGTGAAGTATATGGGATTGACAGCTCCTGTAGGAGAAACTATCAGGAAAGATCATGAGGATTATCATGTGCTGGGGGTTGTTAGAAATATGATCATGGCATCACCTTATGAGCCGGTGCAACCCGCTATCTATTATTTCCTGAAAGAAGGCGGCAATTTCGTTAATATGCGGGTTAACCCCGAAATAAGCACCAGCAAAGCGTTGACAACCATTGGGCAGGTGATGCAAAAATATAATCCTGCCGCTCCTTTTGAATATAAATTCGCCGATGAAGAATATGCGAAGAAATTCCGGGAAGAAGAGCGCATCGGACAGCTATCTACCTTTTTTGCCGTGTTGGCTATTTTGATCAGCTGCCTTGGTTTGTTTGGCCTGGCGTCTTTTTTAGCAGAACAAAGAACGAAAGAAATAGGTATCCGCAAAGTAATGGGAGCTTCCGTATTTCAGCTCTGGCAAATGTTGTCGAAAGATTTTGTAGTGCTGGTAACGCTTTCCTGTTGCCTGGCCATTCCTGTTGCCTGGTATTTTCTGCATAAATGGTTAATGCAATATTATTATCACACCACTATCGTGTGGGAAATCTTTGTATTTACCGGTGTAGGTGCATTACTGATTGCACTGATAACAGTGAGCTACCAGGCGGCCAAAGCGGCGATGGCGAATCCTGTTAAGAGCTTACGGGCAGAGTAATTGACAGCAACGGACGAAAACGATTAAGTAAAGTATTTGTCTGGCTGTCCTTTAAAAAAAGTATTTTTATCATGTAAGAATTTTCAACCAGATCTGGCATGATGAGAAATACATTGTTGGTATTACATCTGTTTTTTTGTTGGCTGTTGGCTACTCCTGGTCAGGCACAGTCATGGATACGTATTAACCAGCTGGGATATCTTCCCAATGGTGTTAAAGTAGCCGTTTGGGGAGCTAAAGAAAGTGGGTTACCACACAGCTTTCAGCTGATATCAGCGGCCACGCAGCAAGTAGTGTATACTGGTACTGCCAGCACAGACTTTGGCGCCTATGGACCTTTCCAACAAACCTGCCGTTTAAATTTCAGTGCTTTTAGAGAGACCGGAACGTATTACCTGAAAACCGGAACAACCGTTTCCCCTGTTTTTCGTATAGACGATAACGTTTATGCCAGTACGCCGGATTTTCTATTGCGTTATATGCGGCAGCAAAGAAGTGGCTTCAACCCTTTTTTGAAAGACTCCTGTCATACACACGATGGCTATACCATGTACGGTCCCATGCCGGATAGCACCCATGTGGACGTAGCTGGTGGCTGGCATGATGCCAGCGACTACCTGCAATATGTGACAACTTCCGCCAACGCCACCTTTCACTTACTGGCCGCCTACCGCGATTTTCCGGGAGTATTTGCTGATCAATACGCCGCCAACGGATTGCCCGGTGCTAACCACGTAAAAGACGTACTGGACGAAGCCCGGTGGGGCCTCGACTGGCTGCTGAAAATGCATCCCGACAGCAAAATTATGTTTAACCAGGTGGCAGATGATCGTGACCATCACGGTATGCGCCTGCCCAAACAAGATAATTTTTATGGTAAGGGCTTTGAACGCCCCGTATACTTTTGCACCGGGCAACCACAGGGATTAGGAAAGTATAAAAATAAAAGTACCGGCGTAGCTTCTACGGCAGGTAAATTTTCCAGCGCTTTTGCATTGGGATATCGTTTATTTCAACTAACGGATACCGCCTATGCGCAATGGCTAAAGCAACGTGCTTTGTCGGCCTATCAAATGGGACTGGCGCAGCCCGGCGTTTGTCAGACTGCCTCTACGCTTTCACCTTATATTTATGCAGAAGACAACTGGACTGATGATATGGAGCTGGCAGCAGCCACCTTATATCAAATCACGCATGAGTCCCGCTATCAGCAGGCAGCATGGAAAAATGCGCAGCAGGAGAAAGTAACACCCTGGCTGGGCGCAGATACCGCCAACCATTATCAATGGTATCCCTTCATTAACCTGGGACATTATGCATTGGCCACACAAAGCACGGGTACAGAGAGAAAACAACTGATCAGCTATTACAGAACCGGTATTGAAAAGGTATGGAACCGGGCGCAACATAATGCCTTTTATCGCGGGGTACCTTTTATCTGGTGCAGTAATAACCTTACGACTGCATTTGCAATCCAGTGTTATTGGTACCGGCAGCTCACGGGAAGTAATGATTTTGAGGCATTGGAGCAGGCCAACATCGACTGGCTGTTTGGCTGTAATCCATGGGGAACCAGTATGGTATATGGCTTGCCTGCACAGGGAGATACGCCTGAAGATCCTCATTCTGCCTTCTCTGTTATTGGACACTACCGGGTAGACGGTGGTTTGGTAGATGGCCCGGTGTATACCAACATCTACAAAAATCTCATCGGCATACGTTTGGCAAGGCCGGATGAATACGCGGAGTTTCAAAGCAATTTAGCCGTATACCACGATGATGAAGGTGACTACAGCACCAACGAACCCACTATGGACGGCACGGCTTCGCTGGTATACCTGTTGGCAGCCAAAGCGCAGGAGGGCGCCGGAAAGCGGCAATACGATCACGGTGGCATTATCCGGGGAGATAGTAGTCGTAAACAGTTGGCACTTGTTTTTACGGGAGATGAATTTGCGGATGGAGGCACTGTGATACGAACTACGCTGCGACAAGCACAAGTGCCCGCTTCGTTTTTCTTTACAGGGAAATTTTACCGCGATCCTGCCAGGAAAACACTGATACAACAACTGAAAGCAGACGGTCATTACCTGGGACCTCATGGGGATCAGCATCTGTTGTATTGCGACTGGCAACAACGCGACAGCCTTTTGGTGACCCGGTCACAATTCCTCGACGATCTGACTGCCAATTACAACAGCATGGCGGCGGTTGGTATCTCCCGAAAATCTGCTCCCTGGTTTTTACCTGCTTATGAATGGTATAATGATAGTATCACGCAATGGGCTGCCACAGCGGGTGCACGCCTGGTGAATTTTACGCCGGGAACAGGGGCCAACGCAGATTATACCTACCCGGAAATGGGAAAACAGTACCAGTCATCCGCCACTATTTATGATCGCATACTGCAATACGAAGCGAAACATCCCGGTGGGTTAAATGGCTTTTTATTATTGATGCATATTGGTACTGATCCAAGACGTACCGATAAATTTTACCACCAGCTTTCATCATTGATTGCCACACTAAAAAAGAAAGGATATCGTTTTTTAACACTGGAAACCGTGCTGCAATAAATACTTTTTTTCAACCAATCATCACCTATAAAAACAAATAGCGCAATTATTTATTACAACTTTTGTCTGCCTGCTTTGTTACCCAATGGATATACACAGTAAAGAAGAACTATATGATCTCTAAATCGGCTTGAATTCAATAGCGGGAATAGTCCTATTTAAGTAAACCCAGTACCTGTAATCAACCAAACAACAACTCATTAAACCTTTTTTATGCACTTATTTATGTCGACTATGATAGCAAAAGGACGACCCGTTTTGCTATGGTTACTCTTACATCTATGTGTTTTTACTGCCATGGCGCAGGTGAAAATTTCCGGCCGGGTCACGGATGAACAGAATACTCCCTTGCCTGGCATTACAGTGATTGTTAAAAACACCAAGCAAGGAGCTCAAACCGACCCGGATGGCCGCTATAGTTTTACCGCCAATATCCAACGTGGTAATTATACCCTGGCCTATTCAGGGATCGGTTATTCACCTAAAGAAAGTGTATTGGTAGTAAATGATGCCAATGGCAGCTACACACAAAATGTGCAGTTAACGGCCGCCGTGTCCAAGCTGGATGAAATAGTAGTAACCGGTACTTCCGAAGGGACCACCCGCCGTCAGTTAGGTAACTATATCAGCACCGTGAAAGCCGACGAACTGAACAAAGGAGGCTCCGGCAATGTGCTGGCAGCCTTGCAGGGCAAAACTGCCGGTGCACAGATTACACAAAACTCCGGGGATCCCGGTGGTGGTATCTCTGTAAAACTCCGTGGTATCAGTACCATATCAGGATCTACAGAACCACTGTATATTGTAGACGGGGTGATTATAGATAACTCTACCACCCGTGTTACCAACGCCGATCCCAGCTATGGCACCGGATCTACTGGCGATAATTTTGTGGGTAACGTAGGGCAAAACCGGATGTCGGATATTAACCCGGCCGATATTGAAAGAATAGAGGTGCTGAATGGCGCCGCCGCTGCCGCCATCTATGGTTCCCGTGCCAATGCCGGTGTAGTCCAGATTTTCACTAAAAGAGGCAGCACAGGCGCCCCGGTAGTGAATTTCTCCACCACTTTTTCTGTTAACCAGCTTCGGAAGAAGTTAGACGTCAATAACGCCCCCGTTAAATTCGGGGGATCGCCCAATGACTCTACCCAAAATATATTGACACCGGCCGTGGTGAGTACGACCCCGGTAAAACGCTACGATTACCAGGATTATATTTTCCGTACCGGCGTGGGTACCGACAATAATATTTCTGTAGCCGGTGGTAAGGACAAAACAAAATATTACGCCTCTGCCAGTTACTTTTATAACCAGGGAATTATTAAGAACACGGATTTCAGTCGCTACAGTTTCCGGTTAAACCTGGATCAGGAACTCGCCAGCTGGATCAGCTTTAATGCCAGCCTGAACTATGTGTATAGTAAGTCAGATGAAAAACCAGATGGTAACACGTTTTATTCTCCCATGAACTCCGTGACTATCATTGGTAACTACTACGACATACAACAGCGTAACGCCCTGGGACAACTCCAGAAAGTAGGTGAACGCGGAAGGGTAAACCCGGTATCGGTTATAGAAGATTTCAGGCAGCAGCAACATGTAGGCAGGGTGATAGCCGGTGCGGGCTTTAAGCTGCGGCCTATTAAAAATCTGACCGTGGATTATCGCATGGGCATAGATAATTACAGCCAGGACGGTACTACGTTTATGCCTGCCTTTGCTTACTTTGTGAGCCCCGGATTTTATGGCGGCGGTGTATCCCTTGATCCCACACAGAATGGCTATGCCAGTGCCGGAAATAACAATTCATTCATGATTAACCATGACCTGAATGCCACCTATAACTGGGATATTAATGATAAGCTCAGTTCTGTTACGCAGGTAGGTTATTCGGTACAATATCAACGCATGCATTACACCCTGGAACAAGGCAGGGGGCTTCCACCGTTTGTACAAACCTCCGACAGGGCTACTACGATTATTCCCGGCGCAGATCAACGAACAGAGCTGTCTGTTTCCGGAGAGTATATTCAGCAGAATTTTAAGTACCGCAACCAGTTATTTGTTACCGGTGCACTTCGGGTAGACGGATCTTCTGTGTTTGGTGTGGATGAAAGAAACCAGCTTTACACTAAGTTAAGTGGTAGCTATGTATTATCTGGCACCGATTACTGGGCGAATTCAGGCCTGGCCAAATGGTGGGATTTGCTGAAGTTCCGCGCGGCTTATGGAGAATCAGGTAACCTGACCGGTATCCCTGCCTATGGCCGTTATAATACTTATAATGCTACCGCGTTTATTGGTGCTTCCTCGTTTCAATCGCCTTCCACGTACACCAACCCTAATGTAAAACCAGAGAAGCAAAAAGAACTGGAAATTGGAACGGATATGGCTTTCCTGAATAATCGTATATCCTTATCCGTTAACTACTACAAAAAGCGCGTGGAAGATTTGTTGATTAGCCGTGCGATTGCACCTACGAATGGCTATTCTTTCTACCTCGACAATATCGGTACGCTTCAAAACTCGGGCCTGGAGGTAGTACTGAACCTCACACCTGTAAAAACAAAAGATTTCAACTGGAACCTGACAGCGATTTACAATCACAATAAAAACAAAGCGGTAGACATCGGGCAATCGCTGATTCTTTATAATACGGTAGGAGGTGCGCCGATAGGGATTGCCAATGGAGAACCTATTGGATTCTTCTATGGTACTTTCTTTGCCCGCGACGACAACGGCAATATGCTGAAAAACGCTGCCGGCATACCTGTAACAGAAAGAGGTACCCAGTTAACGCCACTAACGTATACGGTTGCACGTGACCCGGCTACCGGGCTACCGCCTACCACCAAGCCCGCCCTGAATAAAAAAATCGGAGACCCCAATCCTAAATATACTGCTACGCTGACCAGCGATTTTCAGTATAAGAAGCTGGGATTGCATATTCAACTGGACGCTGTACAGGGCGTAGATGTGTTTAATGCAGATTTCAGAACAAGGCAAGGCGTAGACAATGGTAAAATAGCAGAGCAGGAAGACAAAGGTTTATTACCCCGTGGTTTTATTTCCGGCAACTATAACATCCAGGAATGGCGGATAGATGACGGCTCTTTTGTAAAGCTGCGTGAAGTGTCTTTCAGCTATGACTTTGGTAAAATTAAAGGGTTTAGTGATTTGTCGCTGAGCCTGGGCGGACGGAACCTGATTTCATGGGATCACTACAAAGGCTACGATCCGGAAATAAATGCAGCCGGACAAAGTTCTGTGCTGCGTGGCATCGACTTCGGAGCAGTACCTATTCCAAGAAGTTTCAATTTCTCCGTACGCGCAAAATTCTAAACCCATCAAATACGATCTATTATGAAACGATATATTCCATATAGCTTATTAATTGCCCTGGTATTTTCTTTGATCACCGCCTGTAAAAAAGATTATGCCGATCCTTCAGGCCCTTCTTCAGAGCAAGCATATAGTTCTCCGGTTACGTTAGCTGGTGTGGCAGTAGGTTTGCAGGCATGGTATGTAAAAGACCGCGTAGGACTGTTATATAATACCGTTGCTTCCGGCAGTTTATTGACGAAGGAAACATTTGTGACCAATCCGGGTAATACGGATGAAGCGCAGATAGATGCCGGCGGTAGCAGTATATTAAACACGAACGCAGTAGTGACCCAAATGTGGGCAGTAACCAATAAGATCCGCTATGAAGCCGACAGTGTACTGCGGAGAACCAACACGGTTGTAACCGACAAGGCTTTTGCCAGTGGGTTGATCGGTTACACCTCCATATTTAAAGCGCTTGCCATAGGCATACAGGCTAATTTCTGGGAGCAGGTGCCTGCCACTACCGGTAAGCCAGATACCACCACTACAGATGTAAGTTTTGTTCCTGGTAAACAAGGATATACAATGGCGGTAGCTACGTTAGATAATGCCATCAATACCATTAAAGCGACACCTATCAGTAGTAGTTTTGGCGTAAATGTACCCAGTAGTGTGAACATCATTAATACTTTGTATGCCTTAAAAGCCAGGTACGCATTATACGCAGGAGACTATGCTGCTGCTTTGGATGCGGCTAATAACGTAGACCTTACCGTAAAGTCTACGCTCTCTTTTAATCAGCAGATTACCAACCCGGTTTTTACCCTGGTAACGGCTACCAATAATATCTATAACGTGGTAGATTCTTCGATGGGCTTGCCGGTGGGTATCCAACCGGATCTGACTGATCAACGGGTACCGTTTTATATTCTAAATCAGGCCCCCCTGAAACCGCGTTTCCTTATCAACGGATTTTTCAAAACCAACACTACTGCGGTACCTATCTACTTACCAGGGGAAATGACATTGATAAAAGCCGAATGTTATGCGCGTCAGCATAATGTGCCTGCCGGCCTTATAGAATTGAATAAGGTGGTGACCAAACAGCCTTCCGCAGATGCTTTTGGAGTAGGGGCGCAGTTGCCTCCTGTTGTTGCAGCTACCGAAGCTGATTTGCTGAATTTAATTTATAAGCATCGTCGGATAGAGTTGTTTATGGGCGGGCAAGAACTGGAAGATTGCCGCCGGTTTGGAAGACCACAGGCAGAGCGGAAAAGAAATTATTTCCCTTATCCTTTTGTAGAAAGAAACGATAATCCGAATACACCGCCGGATCCGGCGCTTTAAGTTTTTTTGTAAAGGTTGCCACCGTACGTGGCAACCTTTTTTAATTCGGTTTATAAAACTTCCGGGTTGGCAATATTAACCGGTTGGCCATTTACAAAGCTCATTACATTTTCAAAAGCTTTTCCGAAATACAGCTCGTAACTCTCTTTTTCCACATAGCCCAGGTGTGGTGTACATACTACATTGGGCATTTGCAGCCATTCGGAATGGGGGTCATATATAGGTTCTTCTTCGTACACATCTATACCGGCAAACCCAGGTCTGCCCTTTTTAAGGCAGGTAAGCAAGGCGCCTTTTTCAATGAGTTCTGCCCTGGAGGTATTGATGAGTACAGCGGTAGGTTTCATTAAGCTAAGGTCGGCGGCTTTTACAATGCCTGTTGTACTGTTGTTTAACCGGAGGTGCAGGGAAATAACATCTGTATTTTGGAAGAAGTCTTCCTTCGTAGCTGCTTTTTCAAAACCATCCTGTACCGCATTTTCTCTTGACTGCTCACTTCCCCATACCAGTACTTTAGCGCCAAATGCTTTGGCATAACCGGCTATCATTTTCCCTATTTTTCCGTATCCCCAGATGCCGATTGTTTTCCCATGAACAGTGGTGCCGATATTAACCTGCCATTGTCCGTTTTTCATGCCTTCTATAGCGGCGGGAATTTGCCTGAGCGTATTCATGATCAGTATCCAAGTGAGTTCTGCCGGCGCCACAGGAGATCCAATGCCTTCTGCTACGGCTACCTTGTGTTTGGTGCAGGTTGCCAGATCAAGATGTGCGGCTATTTTCCCGGTTTGACTGATGAGTTGCAAATTGGGTAACAAAGTGAGTAGTTCGTCGCTTATTTTCGTTCTTTCCCTTGTTAATACAAGCACCTGCGCATCTTTCAGTTGAGCTGCCAGTAAAGCAGGATTTTTTTCCGTGTGATGAAGTACCGTTACTTCCTGGGATGCCAGTAATTTAAAGCAATCAAGACGCCTGATAATATCTTGGTAGTCATCCAGAATAGCTATTTTCATGTGCCGGGTTTTAATGAGGTATGCAAATTACTTTTTTATGGGGAGATGGCCTCTGCTGTTTTTGAATCGATCGTATTTCAAATAGTCGTGATGATGAATGCCTTTTATCATTCCCCGAAAGTTGTTATCTTGCTCTCAGTTTGAATATGAACCTATACACTACCCTGCGCATGGGCGCTTACCACATCAACCATTGTGAAGATTATCTTTTTACAGATGCCATTGGCCGAAATAAAATCGTTTGCGCAGTAATGGATGGATGTACCATGGGAAAAGACAGCTACCTGGTAGCCACAATAGTGGGCAAGTTATTACGGAAGATTTGCAAAGCGATTAGCTACAAAGAATTCTATACAAAAGAGTTGACCACCTATACGCTGGATAATTATCTTAAAGCAATATTGCAGGAGTTGTTTAGTGAAATCAAAATACTCAAAAATCAATTGCAGCTGGAACGGGAAGAACTATTGACCACTTTAATCATCCTGCTGGCAGATACGCAGGCAGGTAAAGGCGTAGTATTAGCTGTTGGTGACGGCGTAGTAAGTGTTAACGGTGTGCTCACATCTTTTGATCAGGATAATAAACCTGATTATCTTGGATTTCATTTATCGGCTGATTTTGATACCTGGTATCATGCCCAACAACAGCGAATTTTTATCGATACACTGCAAGATATCAGCATTGCCACAGACGGTATTGAATCATTTACTAAAGTAGCCGCGCCAGCCAATAATGAAATCATTGATCCTATAGCATTTTTATTGCAGGATAAGATTGCAATGGGAAATGAGGAGATATTGAATATGAGGTTGAAAACGCTGGAACATCAGTATGGGCTTAATCATACGGATGATTTGGCGGTAATACGACTGGTGAAATAACTATATTATGACCCGACAAACATGGTTATTGCCCCTTTTTATGTTGATGACTTTGTACGCATCAGGCCAACAAACTAAACAAGTTAGAAGGAAGCAGGTGAACCAGGATAGCGTGTATACCTTTGTGCAAACACCACCGGAGTTTCCTGGTGGTGACGCTGCATTATCTAAATACCTGTTAAAAAATATCCGTATGTCGAAGGATATGCTGGAGGAAGGACAGTTTTCTTCTTGTGTCAGCTTTGTTATAGATACCTTGGGGTGTGTGAGTAATATAAAGCCGACATATACGTCAAGGAGTGTGGGGACATTGGATAGAGCGTTCATGCATGTAGTGGAGATGATGCCGGCATGGTGTCCGGGCAGGGAATATGGGAGGAAAGTAAAAGTACTTTTTGTGTTGCCATTACAATGCATCCTTCCGTAGGAAGAATAGTTACTGCGCGAGTGCTTTTATCATTTCTTTAAAAATAAAGCCGTGAAAGGGAAGCACCGCATACCAGTATAGATGCCCTGCCAGTCCATGTGCACGGAAGGTGGCTGTTTGGTGCAGTATATTATCTTCATCAATATAAAATTCCAGCCAGGCTTCTCCCGGCAGCTTCATTTCTGCATATAGCAATAGCCGTTTTTCTTCTCTGCTGGCATGAGCAACCCGCCAAACATCCAGGGCCTCACCTGTATGGATGTCATGTGGATGCCGGCGGCCACGACGAAGTCCCGGTCCTCCACAAAGCTTATCAATAAAGCCTCTTAGCTGCCAGAGCCAGTTGCCATAGTACCAGCCGGTGATACCGCCAATGGAAAATATTTTATGCAGCGTTTGTTCAGGATGAGCCACAGCGGCAGTACGGGCATCCCGGTAGCAACCCGTGATGGGTACTGTAGTATATGCGGATATATCTTTTACTATCTCCATTTTTAATGCGCGCAAATGTATGGAATGATTTTAAAAGAGTACGTTATACCCTCTTGATTAAGCAGGCAATTTCGAAGATTGTTAATATATTTGACGACATCGTTATGAGAAAAAGATAGTCTGCTACTCCCCCAAAAATGCACTTTACCAGGAATAACAGGCCAGATATGGAAACAGCTTAATCATATAATATCCCCAAAACATTAACAACAAAGCGATCGCTTTGGAAAACAAAAAACATATGACTACTGAAGAAACATTGTACCTCTCCATTGGGCAAAAAGTAAAAGACGCCGAACAAAGCCAGATGTTCGGGAAGCCCTGCTTTAAAATTAATGGGAAAGCATTTATCTGCTTTTTTCAAAATGAAATGGTGTTTAAATTAACCGGTGATATACATGCCGAAGCGCTGAGTTTAGATGGGGCTACCCTGTTTGATCCTTCTGGAAAGAAAAGAGCGATGAAAGAATGGGTACAGGTGCCGGGAGATTATAGTGAGCAGTGGACAAAGTTTGCGAAAGCCGCGGTGAAATACGTGGGTGGAAAGTAACAGTATATCTGGTGTATCCCTGGATGAATGGGGATACATCAGATGACATTACCAGGATATCAGAGTAACAGGCCCGGTGCTCCTTGTATTTTTAGCCTGCGATAAAGAGGAAACACCGCATCTATCTGTAGTTCCTTGATCAGAGATGCCCTATTTATCAGAAGCTTTCCATCTTGTTTTGTATTCAGGGTATCTTTGCTGCCATCTTGCCTTAGTAGTATAACAGTGGCTAAAAGTGTTTTTTTTGTTGTAGCATCTCTAACCATGCCCGCAATTTTTTCTTTACCAACATCATTTAGTTCTAACATTATTTCGCCCAGCACTGTGCAACCATCTTTGCCGGAAATGCCATAATGTGGAAAACGATTGATGATCTGTTCGTGAAATGGCTTGCCATTGTAAAAGAACAACGGATAGATTTGTTTTTCCTGTGCCTGGCTGGCGAAGGAAATAATTAGTAAGATAATAGTTGTGCAAAGTGATTTCGAAATATAGTGCATTACTATAGTTTTGATTGAAGGTCGCCGATTGGCGTGAATATGGATGTATTCTTTCTTATATTCATAGGGCCTACAAGATAGGCCGAACCCAGAGAAGCCGTTTTAATGGTAGGTATATTTGTTTGGGAATGATTAGAATAACTGTTTGGAAGATCCCTGTATTTTAAATATCCGGTACCCTATATATTGGATTTGAAGCGCTTTTATTGGCGAAGACTTCTCCAACAGGAACCGGCCAGTAGAGTCAGTGAGGAGTGTTGTTGTTTGGCCATTTCGTCTTGTTAGTTTAACAGTGGCATTGGCAAGTACTTCTCTTGTTTCCACATCTTTAACCATGCCTTCCACTTTTTGTTGGTCTATATCTGATAATTCCAGTAGAAATTCTCTTCCTATTACACATCCATCTCCGCCAGTAATTCCATAATCTGGGATCCGGTCAACTATCAATTGGTTGAGATACTTTCCGTTATATATTAGTTGATGGTATTTGTCTTTCGTTTGACAGAGGGTTGTTAAAGAAGTTAGTAATATGATAAGGGTTATAGGAAGTGACTTTAATCGGTAGGGCATGGGTGTTATTTTGATTTAAGGTAAGGTTTTTTTGCAGCATCGTTAACCGGAGGGGAAGGGCGTTATTTCATAATGGGGTGGGAGCGAAAACATTGGGAACAAATAAAGGTATCTAAATAGCTCAAGTTTTCTCCGAAAAATGCTTGATTATTAAGGAGATAATTGCTGGCGACTTGTTCTGCTGGCCCATTAGTAATTAAAGGCTGCGATTTGTTAATCAATGATTAACAAACAAGTTTGTATTTTTTAGTTGGTGAATAGTTTTATTTTAGCGATACGAAATTTTAATGACCCTGTCAGAGTCTCTGGTTTTGGTGAACAATAATGCCCCCGTGATGTTAAAACATCATAGGGGCTTACTGAGGTAATTCAGATCTAATGAATGGTAATCATTAATACCAGATGAATTGCGAGTAAAACCTGGTTAACAATTCCTAAAATCTCCTTTAAAGATAGTTTTTTCATTTTTTTTGTTTTAAGTGAAAAAATCAATGATCCGTTATCGCATCATCGATAGCGGATCTGTCTGCGCAAGTATCGATATAAATTTTGTTCAATTCGTTTATAGGGTTATTTGTTAAACAGGAATAACAAATTTCAAGATGATCTTGTAAATATGTACATGATAAATAGACACTCATTGTGACTTTAATGATGCATTGAGGCACTGAATAAAATTTCCGGGGCGTCGCTGTAAGTACCTGTGAGGGGCTGAAAACAAAAGCGGGTTTCGGTACAAACCGAAACCCGCTGTCAGACTTACTTGTAAGCTATTTTGTGACCACTTCCATACTTTATTGAACTATACTACTCCTCCTTCATCTGCACACCTTTCGCATTGCTGACAATGGTATACAATTTATTTTTCCATGGTACGTGTTTTAATGTACCCTCCATACCACGTGATATATGCGGAGATAGTAATACTGGCGTATTGTTGGAAAGATCCGGCCTGAAGCCAAAAAATGAACGAATGATAACTTCGGCAAATGCGGTACCACAGCCTTCATTTGCATCTTGCCCACCCCGGCTGGCTGTGCGGACTACAGGGTTGTAGCCGTGACTGTCAGGCCCCAGGAACTCATGCGATTGCGCCCAGGATCCTTCATGTGTGATTTCCTCTGTGGCGCGTAGAAAAACCAGGGCTCTGTTGAAATCTCCCAAACGGCACATCACGTCCATTGTTAATGGAGGCCATGCATCATAGCTCCCCATCGGTCCGTGGTCTGGCCGGTCTGATTTTGCGGCAGCAGGGTCTTTTAGCGACATGGCCCGCATCCAGGTTTTGGTGAGGAGTTCGGACGCTACAAAGTGATTCATTTCCTGCTTTATTTTTCCCGACAGATCATTTTCCAACGCCTGCCCGGTAACGATATAATCAAAGCAATGGCGGATTGGTACCTTATTGCCGGTAGTATCCAGTGCATTCCAAACTCCCTCTCCCGGAGCATAGAGCGACATGACGAAAGGAAGCAACTTTGTGGCTTTCTCTTTTAAAGCAACAGCGCGTTCATGGTTGCCCGATTGCTGAAAATACATCGCGGTTTTCCTCAGCATATACACGTTGGCAGCATTCAGCGATGGCACTCCTTCAATATAACTGGGAGAGCATTCCAGCAAGTTCTCCGGACCTCCATAATTACCCAGTGGTAAATCCTTTGTCAGGGGACGGGTTTCATAGAAGGTGGCTAACGCTTCGAGGTGTTCAAGAACAGACTGGTTACCGATACGTCGGCGAAGAAAAGAGCTGTCGCCGGTTACAGCAAGATATGCTTCCACACAGCGAAAAACAGACCAGTCATTCGCAGCATACCACGGCCCGGCACTACCACCCGACAAATTGTCTACTGCATAACAGTGGTGGATATCCATTGACAACCATTTGGCCAGGTGTTCCTTCATGGTGCTGGGATCCAGCATTGCCCAGGTATTCGCCCACATTTCAGCATCCCAGAAATAAGTGAGTGTATTGGCCCATTGGGGGCCTGCTGTTACAAAACAACGGGGACTCAGGGGCAGGTTAGTCCGGCAAAGCAAAAGTGGGGTCAATACCCCCATGTAGTATACCCTGCGAATTTTAGGATCATTTGTTTCCAGGGTAGGAAAATGTCCTGAAAAATGCTTATTCCCCGGCACAAAGGAGGCCGCCCAGCGCGCTTCCCATTTTGTTTTTGCAGCATCAAATTCATTATTAAAATTCCTGGTCCGGTTCTCGGCCAAAGACGCTGCGAGTTTAGCGTCTTCCCCTATCACACATGCCCATTCGATTTTTTTTGTTTCACCAGGGGCCATCACAATAGTCCATTGTACCTCGTTTTCACGCGCAGACATCAGGCACGTATCCGGTGGCGTTACAAATGAAAAACAGGTAACAGCCCGGGATGCCTTATCCTGTACTACCAATCCGCCCGTTTTACCCATCTGCAAATCATGGGTTGATTGGATGGTAAAATTAGTATCCGTCGGACGTTCATTGCTCCAGGTTTGCCAGGATGCCGGTGGATAATAACGTACATGCCCATGACATTTTAAGCGAAGCGTCAGGGATTGATTTTTCGAAGATGTGTTACGCAACATCAATTTTTCCAGTACGCCCTTTTGTTCAAATGGCAGGCGAATGAATGAGCTCATTTCAACACCATTGATCAATGTTTTTCGCTGTACTTCATATGGAAGCCAACGGCTGTCTGATGCCATAACAGGCCTTCCATTAACCAACAATGCACATTCACCTGGCTCTTTTTTATCTGAAGGCAATGAGGCCGCATTCAGTCCGAACTCCCATGAGTAAGATTGAGAGCCTCCCTGGGCGTATGGCGGAAAGGTGAGGTTTTGGAACCCTGTAAGGTTTTCTGTTGTCTGTAATCCTCCTACAAAATTATTCACGGAAGGAAAATTCCTGAGGGAGGAAACCGTCATCCAATCTGACGCCAATTCGTCAAGGGAGGGCACCTTTGAAAGCAGGTGCCCTTTCCCGTTACGCGGTGATTGGTGTGGTGCCTGACCGTATACCATCTCACCTAAAAACAATAAAATAATTAACACACTTTTCATGGTACTTATTGATAATCCGGATTCTGTTTTAATGCGGTATTTACCCGGGTTTCCTGTTCAGGAAGTGGGAACAGATAATTTTTAGGCGCGGTGAACACCCGGTTTACCAACCCATCGTAGCTGCCGTTTAACACCTGGCTGGCAATTTTCCACCGCTTGATGTCAAAATATCGGAAGCCTTCAAATGCCAATTCCACACGGCGCTCATTACGAATACGCTGACGCATCTGATCCTGAGAAAGCCCGGCCGGCAATGGGGGCATATTGGCCCTGGTTCTTACTGTATTGATATCCTGGTACACCTCTCCATTGGGGCCGCTTATCTCGTTCACTGCTTCTGCGTGTGATAATAACACTTCCGCATACCGCATCAATGGAACATAAGCAGTATTCGGAACACCGGTTTTTTGCGTATTTACACCGCCATTTGCTATCACTTCATCCTTATCACATGTTTTCCAATAGAGATAAGGGATATAAGCGGTTTTGGCAGCACCAATCATATCGAATGACCCATCTTCCCAATGAACCGTATCTTTACAAACCGTTTGTGCCATACGGGGATCCCTGTTCCTGTACAGGTAATTTTTGTCGGCCCGTGGATCCTGCGGATTGAAAGGATCGCCGTTACTGAACTCATAAGCATTCAATAGCGAGGGAAGAGGGTGAACCGACTGCCAATAAAATTGCATCGTTGAAATCAAAAAGTCCCAAAGGCCGTATTTACTGTTATTGGGTGCGAGAAAATAAGCGGCAAAAACATATTCAGGATTATTCTCCTGTTGTCCTAATGCATGCGAGAACAATCCCCTGTAATATTTCCCCAGCGTATATTTACCGGAACCGATAATTTGAGAAGTCAACGTAGCCACTGTATTCATATCTCCTGCTATTGCCCTGCCGGACGCATCATAGCCATGATATAAATAAGCCCTTGCTTTAATTAATAAGGCTGCCGACCTGGTAACATGTCCCTGGGAGGCCCAGAAATTCAGATCAGGTAAATTGGCAATAGCAAAATCGCAATCGGTAATTACTTGCTTAAAAATGGTTTCTGCATCTGACTTTGGAACCATCTGTGTTTCCAGGGTAAGTGGCGTTGTTACCAAAGGTACAGATCCGTAAAACACCCAGAGGCGATAATACTCCATGGCTCTCAACAACCTTACCTGCGCTTCGAAACTTGTCTTATCCTGGGTACTGATATCTTTCCCAGTATATTTTCCCAGGTTGGAAAGAAAGATATTATAGGTAGCCAAACGTTGATACCCCCATATATACCAGTTATCCGTAGCGTGAGAGGATACCGTAATCCCCTGGTTGATCAGTTCTTCATTATTATAACTAAACACGCTCACCCCATTGTCTGAGATCCCGTCGAGGTCCTGGATACCGCTGCACAGATAATAATCTTGTAAGGTATTGTAGCAGGCTGCCAATCCCAGGTTGAAATCACTGGCCGATTTCCAGAATGTACCCGAACTCAACTGGTCGGTAGGATTCTGATCAAGCACTTTTTTGCAGGAAGCAAATGGTACGATGACTCCTGTTAGTATGAGTATGGAAATATATAGATACTTAACTGCTTTCATAATTACTTTGTTTAAAATTTAGCAGAGATGCCGAAAGAGAATGCCTTATTCTGGGGATAGGACACAAATCCGGTCCATCCTGCATCCTGTGGCTTTTCTGGGTCAGTGCCGGGGAATTTTGTGAACGTCAGGAAATTATCTGCGGCAACAAATATCCTGAGATAGGAAAGCCCGACATGTGTTTTGAGGAGTGTGGCACTTGGTATGGTGTATCCAAGTTGCAACTGCTTAATACGCATATAGGATTTGTCAAACAGCTGATAGGTGGATGGATGGCTCCACACCCGTTGAGCGCCGGCAGTAGTATAAAAATACATGATGGGCTGTGTATTGGAATGATTTTGCGGCGTCCAGTATTTGTCTACCAAATCAGCCATGGGTGGAGCTCCTGCAAAGAAAGGCGTGAGTCCTGCTCCATAACTGTAAAATCCGTATTGTCCTTTAACGCCCTGCAGGAAGGTATAAAGGTCGAATCCTTTCCATGCCAGATTCAATGTAGCACCATATACAAAGGAAGGAAACACACCTTTGGTCATAATCACCCGGTCATTATTATCTATTACACCATCTTTATTAATATCCTTATACCTGATATCTCCTGCCTGTGTAGCATCACCGAACTGCTTTGGAGATTTAGCCACTTCATCCTGTGTTTGGAAAATTCCATCCATCTGTAATAAATACCAGGAATTCCAGGGGAAACCTTCCTTGACGGTCGTATTGCCATTATCCTGTTGTGCGCCAAATTTTACGGTGGAATTTCTGAAGCCACTAATATTGAATCCGATATTGTAGGTGAAGTCTTTCATGGCTCCAGACTTGATGCTGTTGTTATAGCTGATGGCCAGTTCCATCCCGGTGTTTCGCATAGCGCCACTATTGACGGTGGGAGGCTTCAGCCCTACTACATACGCCACCTGTGCCGTCCGTAAAATATTATCGGTTTGCTTACGATAGATATCAAATACCAGGTTAAAATGATTAAACATGGTGAGATCGAGGCCTGCATCAGACATGGTTGTTTCTTCCCAGGTGATATGCTCGTTGTTCAGATTAGAAACATATGCACCGGTTTGAAGCGTATTGCCAAAGGGATAAGGATTACCCAGGTTTACCAGTGATTGATAAGGATAATTACCTATGTTCTGATTCCCCAATTTCCCCCAGGAAGCACGGAGTTTCAGGTCATTTACGATTCCCCGGTCTTTTAACGCTTCCATGAAGTGTTCCTCACTGATGCGCCAGCCAGCTGATGCAGAAGGGAATACGCCAAAACGCTTTTGCGGCGCCAACCTGGAGCTACCATCATAGCGTACATTGAATTCAAATAAATACTTCCCGTTATAATCGTATTTGGCTCTGCCAAATACAGAGCGAAGTGCCCAGGTATTACTGGTTCCTTTATTGAACTGAGGCGTGGCATCTCCTGCATTCAACTCCTGCAATGTTGACCCGGTAGAGAAACTCGGTCTTGATCCGGAAATCAGGTAATAATTCTGCTCTTCCTGGCTATATCCTGCCTGAACGCCCAAATGATGAGCACCGAAGGAGTTATCGTAATTCAGGTAGCTATAAATACTTTTATAAATCGTCTGATCCATAGATTCATTCAACCCAATGGCTGGAATATTATTGGATAATGCCATGCTATCCGGGTATAAAAAATTATACGTTGGAATGGTAGCGCCAAATACTTTGTTCCTGTTAAAATAGCCATTCACTGCTCCTTTCGTGTACCAGTTCAGGCCTTTGAATAGTTTGAGATCCAGCCATAGCTGAGCATTGGCGGCATAGTCTACATTTCTTGCTACCTGTTCATTTGCGGCAAACTGATTGGGTCTTACATATTCCCATGGGTAAGCGCGATAGGTATATCTTCCGGTACCATCCTGTAACCAGGGTAAGGCAGTAGGTGGATGTGCCACCGTTTGCCAATAGGCATCATTGGCGCCATTGGGCGGTTGTACCTGGTCGCCGGATTTCAGCCCGATGGTGAGTCCCGCACGCAACCGCTGGCTGACTTCGGACGTCATATTGAGTAACGCATTATACTTTTTGTAGGAAAACCCACGCATGATTCCCTGCTGATCATTGAAACTGATCGATGCATCATAAGTGGTTTTGCTGCCACCACTGATGGAAATATTATGGAGATAAGTAGGTGCGGTGCGAAACATCAATGCCTGCCAATCTGCATTAGGATATTTTGTGGGATCAGTAGCATTTTTATACTGATCAATCACTGATTGTGGGTAAAGGAGATCCGGATTGTTGACACCCCCATTGATATTAGCCTGGTTGAAAAGTTCCATGTATTGTGCCGAATTGGTAACCAGCCTGGGGAGTCGGGTTGCTTTCGCCATTTGTCCCGCGAAATCATAAGACACAGTTACTTTACCCGTTCTGTTGCTTCCATTTTTCAATGTCACCAATATCACTCCATTTGCGGCACGTGCGCCATATATAGAAGCGGAGGCCGCATCTTTCAATACAGAAATGGATTCAATCATGGTTGGACTGTAGTCCGACAAATTTCCCGGTACGCCATTGATAAGCACCAGTGGTGCCGAGCCTGCGGAGCTGTAGGTACCCTGGCCCCTGATCATTACATGGAGGTCTTCTGCACCGGGTTGCCCGGAGTTCTGCGTAATTTGTACGCCAGGAAGCAATCCCTCCAGTGCCGCCACTGGATTAACGACTTGCCGCTTTGCCAGTTCTGCACCTTTAACGCTGGCCACCGAGCCGGTTAAGTTGACTTTCTTCTGTGTTCCGTATCCTACCACTACGAGCTCCTGTTGTTGCTGGATCACCTGTTTAAGCACTACATCGATGACTGCTTTACCACTGACATTGATTTCCTTTTGCTCCATTCCAATAAAGGAAAATACAAGGACCTTGGCGCCGTTATCTGGTACAACGATTGAAAACTCTCCGTTGGCATTGGTGCTGGTTCCTTTGTTGGTCCCCTTTAACATCACAGAAACACCTTCCAGCGGGCTTCCGTTTTCAGTGGTTACTTTTCCGTTTATCCTGTTATCAGTTATATCCAACAGTGGCTGGGAAGAAACCGGTGCCTTTTTTTCCTCCTTCTGCCTGATAATTACTGTTTTTTCCAGGATGGAATATTCCAATGGTGTATTTTTCAAGCATGCCTGTAATGCCTTTTCCAACGGAGCAGACTTGAGATCTACAGTAATGCCGTCTACACGTTCCAATAGTTCATTGGGATACAAAAAATTATACTTCGTTTGCTTGCGGATTTCATTGAACACCTTCTTCAGCGGCGCGTTGTGAACAGAAAGGCTTACTTCCTGCGAAAAGGCAGCCGCATTTACATGGAGGCAAGCGACCATTAAAAGAAATGCCGTTAGTTTCATGATCAACAGCGTTTTGGTTGCGAGACAAAATCTTTTATTTGTCTCCTTGGTTCTACATACACCAGCGCGTGCGAATTTTCGCCTGGAGTAAAGGCAAAGCGGATCTAATTCCATAACTTTGGTTGTTTGGGTGAGATAAGTAAACAGTCTTTAAGCCGATTGTAATTGTCGATTGCCCAGATTATGACCGGCAGTGTTTCCAGCACTTCCGGTTTTTTTTAAGGCATGGTTAGTATTTCGTTAATCCATATGACGTGAAATTTTTAGGTGAATACAAAAGTGGAATTCAGCAATTGAATCATCATAGATAAGCAGGATGCGTTATCCCTCGTTTTTCATTGTTTAACCAGTAAGTTTAATCAACAGGATATGATCCGGGAATACCCAAAATCAACGCCGGACAATCACGGTCTTGTCTTTTATTTCAAAGTGGACAGTTCCCGTTTCCTGCAACATTTCCAGGACCTTTGATAAGGTAACATTACGTGAAATATTACCGCCAAAATGTGTGGGCACATTGGCCTCATAGCGTACATCTATATCATACCACCGTGCTAGTTGTCGCATGATGGAATGCAGGTCGCTATTATCGAAATGAAAATTACCTTCCCTCCAGGCTGCTACCTGCTCAAGATCAACATCTTCTGCGATACTGATAGGCGCTAAACTTTCCGTTTTTGCCTGCTGGCCTGGTTTTAACACAACAGCCTCCCCTGGATGACTTACTTTAACTCGTCCTTCAAACAGCGTAGTTTTTACGCCATTTTCATTTTCGTAACCATTAATGTTGAAATGTGTGCCCAGTACCTCCACCACCATTTGCCCCAATTTGACTTTAAAAGGCATTTTGGCATTGGTGGCTACTTCAAAATAAGCTTCCCCTGTAACGGCTACGTTCCGTTCATGGCCTTCGAAAAAAGTTGGATAACGAATGGTGCTTTCTGCATTTAGCCACACTTTGGTACCATCGGCCAGTTTGACCTGAAATTGCCGTCCCCTTGGTGTTGACAGGGTGTTAAATGATGGATGCCGGCCGGAAACTGAACTGGTAGCATAGCTCAGCTCCCCACCTTGTTTAAGGATGTTGGCATCGCCTTCCGGGTCAAGCATTCCATTACCCATACTATCCAATTCTATTTGTTTCCCATTAGCCAGGGTAAGGATAGCACCATTTCTTCCTGGCTGCACATCCTTTTTTTCGATGCGGGATAGTTCTTTCTGATGGGGAGTGGTATGCAGCAACAGGTAGGTACCCAATAAAATACCTGTTGCGGCAGCGGCAACTGCTATCCAGCGGCGCAGACCGGGTTGTGATAGCCTGGCTGGCTTCAGTGTTTTTACCTGGTCAATGCCTGCCAGGAGCGAGGCAAGTACCTCGTTCTTATCCTTATCTCCTCCTTCCATGACGAAAGCCTCGTCATTCATCATTTCTTCCATCACTTCTTCCAATTCTCGCCGATCATACTGCCTTGCTATCAGCATATCGTAAAGCAGCAAAAAGTCTTCTTCACTGATGTCGTCATTCAGGTACTGGCGAAAGAGTATTTTTATTTCTTTTGACATAAATAGCGCTTGCTATCCATAAAGACAGGCAGAAGTAGAAAAAGAGAACATCCTTCTTAAAAAAAAATCAGGGGAAAAGAGAAAGAATTAAATAGATAATGATCAGCAGCGTATGTATATTTTTTAACAGCTCTTTACGTAGGAGCTGCAAGGCGCGCACCATGTAGGTTTTGGAGGAAAGTGGGGTAATATCTAACCGGGTAGCTATTTCATCATGACTTAAACCTTCTATTCTATGAAGCGTAAATACCTGGTGAAGCTGGGGCGGTAAAGATCTAATGGCATGCTGCAGGTCGTCCCGCAGGTGCTTTTTTTCCAACGTTTCGTGCGGAGACAGCGGAGAGGAAGCGAAATAGGCGACGAGAAAGTTCTTATTAGACGCTCTTATTGTGGTAGACTCGAGGTGATTAAGGGCTAAATTTCTTGCTATTGTGCTGATGTATGCCCTGAAATTTTTGACCTCCGGCAACTTCTCCCGGTTGGCCCATATCTTGAGGAACACCTCCTGCGCCAGGTCTCTTGCCGATTCGGGAGATTTGGTTATACGCAAACCCAGGCTATAGATGAGTGTCCAGTATTGATTGAACAGTTCTTGGAATGCAAGCTTGTTTCCACCTGCCAGTAATACTAATAGTTCATGTTCACAACGTGGTAAATTTTCCAATGAAGGCATTTTGGTAGGTACAAGATACATATTTCCTCTTATTTATTTCCCAAATGCCAACAGCAATATTTCCGGTTTTTCTGTGAGTCTTGGGGCCTGTAACAGCCATAGTGGTGAGCTTCGGTGTATTCGTTAGTAGCAAAACATCACCATGTTGTATGGGGGGATGGTCCCCATATAGTAAAAGAAAACGCCCAACCCTGGTAAAACCAAGATGGGGTGTTTCAGGGGACCTCTTAGGTACATTTTTATAGAAGTGTTGAAGAAGCCCGACAATTGTGGGAGAAACGACTACCTGTTTCGATCATCTGAAAAAATAAAAGCCGCACTGGTTTGATAACTCATACGGGAAAATAAATAAACTTGTAGCGATGTGGGATTGGATTAACGTCCTTCGTTCGCCTTCATGGCGGTAGCTTTTTTATAATAATTTTCTGAAAGAATGGTTTGGCCCTGACTTTTATAATAATCGCCCATGGCCTCGAAAGGAAGGTAACTATTAGGATAGCTTTGTAGGTTCAACTCCAGGTATTTCTTTGCGCGGTCAAATTGTTGATTGCCCATCAGTTCGTGGGCAATCGCGTTTATCAGTTCGCCGGGAGGACATACTTTGTATCCTAAACGTTTAGTCACCATTTCGTAATGCGCGGATAGTTTATCATCGTCCTGGCTACCCGGAGCAAAGAAGCCTGGCCATGGAAAATTAGTATTGTAGAAATCATAGATGAAGCTCATCGCATCAACAATGCCCGGTAAAGCAACGCCACCATGGCTATAGTCAGGATAGTACTTCGACGTGTAAATCAAAGGGTGAGCGCCGATAATAGATTTGACATAAGCATCAAAATTTAATTCCGAACGCATGGGTAAAGTGTGGATATCTGTATCCGCTTTTACCGATGAAAGCGATAGTTTTTGATCTGCTGAATGTGCGATGGCGAGGTAAAGACTTTCGTTGGAATAATCATCTTCCAGTAATTTTTTCTCTGCTGTATGGATCCAGTTTTCTTTTTCCCACCAGGTGGTTGGATCAAGCGCTACATATGCCTGGAATAACCCCTTGTGGCGTAAGAGGGCATTAATGGCCGTTAGCCCTCCGAGCGAATGACCAATAATAGTACGGTGTGGCGCTGCAGGACAAATGGACGCGATGTAAGGAATGAGTTCTTTTTCCATGAAAGCCAGAAATTTTTCACCACCACCAGAGCTGGCCAGCATAGAGGCAGGCATCAGCGACGAATCTACCCAGTGAGTGGGCGAAAGGTCCCGGGTGCGGTCAGTATTAGTGATACCTACAATGATGGCTTTGGGACTTGAATAGTTCCCACTACCTCCGCTTTTGCTTTCCGAAATAGCGACGACGGTTTGGAAAAACGTGTCTCCGTCCAGCACATAGATAACGGGATATTTCTGGTCCGGCGCAAATTTATCCGGCGGCGTATCTGGAAGGTGGATAAGAAGGGCTCTTTTTTCACCTAATATTTTAGATGATATGCTGTCCCGGAAGCCTAGGACCAGTGGTCGTTTGGTTTGGGCAGCTATGAAGAAAGGTGAAATGATTAACAGGAGGCTGGTGATAAGGGTTTGTTTCATAAGCTAATAGTAATCATTAGCAGAATAGGTATCAGGCATCTGTGACAGAACGGGGGAAACATGTGATAAACCTGATTTATGTGGGGCAAAAGAGAGTTGTCTTTTTTGAGACACCTCTCTTTTACCCCGCAAATTTATTTCTAACTTATATTATACCTTAACTTTTGGAGCACATGTGGGGAGACAGGTAAATTTCATCTTTCTTTAATCCCGTTTCCGTGGATACAAACCTCCGGTAAAAGAAAACACCCAACCCTGGTAAAACCAGGATTGGGTGTTTCAAGTGACCCCCCTGGGGCTCGAACCCAGGACCTACTGATTAAGAGTCAGTAGCTCTAACCAACTGAGCTAGGGAGTCATTCCAACGTTCCTGTTAAAAGGAACGTGAGGGCAAATTTAACGGTTCTTCTGAATATTCGTGTACTTTATTTAATTAAATTTGGAAACAAGGACGGAATGTGGATAAATACTCATTATGTTGATAATCTAACCGTTAGCTCATTATAAAATTTTTTTTCATGCAAGAAGCGTACATAGTTGCCGGATACCGCACCGCGGTGGGTAAATCTAAAAGAGGGGGATTTCGCTTTTACAGACCGGACGATCTGGCTGTTGATGTCATCACCGGTTTGTTGCAATCCTTGCCACAACTGGATCCTAAGCGGGTTGACGATCTGATTGTAGGAAACGCGGTACCGGAAGCAGAACAGGGTTTGCAGATTGGACGTATGATTTCAGTTAGGGCATTGGGCATTGATGTGCCGGGCATGACAGTGAATCGTTATTGCGCATCCGGACTTGAAACAATTGCCATTGCCACAGCTAAAATCCAGACAGGAATGGCCGATTGTATCATTGCTGGTGGTACCGAAAGTATGAGTCTGGTGCCGGTAGCAGGATGGAAAACAGTACCTAACTATACCGTAGCCAGCACTAATCCCGATTATTATATTGGCATGGGACTCACCGCTGAAGCAGTGGCCAACGAGTTTAAAGTAAGCCGCCAGGACCAGGATGAGTTCTCATATAAATCACATCAGAAGGCATTGAATGCCATACAGCAAGGGTATTTTAAGCCAGGTATTTTACCAGTGAATGTAGAAGAAGTATATGTAGATGGAAACGGTAAAAAGCAAAAACGCACCTATACTGTTGATACAGACGAAGGACCACGCGCAGATACATCCCTGGAAGCATTAGGTAAACTGAAACCTGTTTTTGCAGCCGGAGGTTCAGTAACTGCGGGCAACTCCTCACAAACTTCCGATGGCGCTGCCTTTGTGGTAGTGATGAGCGAAAGAATGGTGAACGAGCTGGGACTGAAGCCTATTGGTCGTTTGGTGGGCTGCGTGTCGGCAGGGGTGCATCCGCGTATTATGGGCGTAGGACCAGTAGCGGCTATTCCGAAAGTACTGCAGCGTACCGGCAAAACTTTGCAGGATATAGACCTGGTAGAACTGAATGAAGCATTTGCTTCTCAGTCTATTGCGGTGATCCGTGAGCTGGGTATAAATCCTGATATCGTGAATATCAATGGAGGAGCCATTGCATTGGGACATCCGCTGGGATGTACAGGTGCCAAGTTAACCGTTCAACTACTAGGTGATTTAAAACGGCTTAATAAAAAATATGGTATCGTTACAGCCTGTGTGGGCGGTGGACAAGGAATTGCGGGTATCATAGAAAACATCAGTTAATACGGTCAACTCATCTTATAACGGAAAAAGGAGCCCACGGGCTCCTTTTTTTTATGCTTCTTCTTCAGGTGGATCATACACTTCCAGCTGACTCAGATAGGCGTAAGCACTGGCCGATATGAGAGTAGGATCTGTAAACATAATTTTGTGTAAGTCCGGATGCTGACGCAAATCAATGCCGAATAACTCAATCATTCTTTTATGAAAAAAATCGTTGCCTCTGGATCGGCCAGACTCATAATGAACGAAACTTCCTTTTGATATACCCAGTAGATTACTCATTTCTACTTGTGTTAGTTTTAGTGTAGTACGAATCAATTTGATGAAACGCCTGTTATATGGAAACATCATGGTTAAGCGTTAAAAAGTTTACAAAATTGTAATGCTGTAACAATAATTGACTATATTTGTATTGTAATATGTAAATCGTTGATAATAATAGAATTAAATTGATCTGCACGACCATATTTTTGATACTACGATTTTCATATTGAGCAAAGGATCCCCGTTACCGATAATGATCGGTAAAAAAGAAGGGCAAACAAGTCAATCACTGTGTTTTTAAGTGCTATCGGCTGTTGAAGAAATCGGGGGGCTTATGAGGGAGGGGACCAATAAAATTTCCTGACTGAACAAAGCGGCAATTCGCCGTTTTTAGTGTAAGCATTTTCAAGTTTTTTTATCTGTTATGGGTAAAAACCAAAGGGGCTGTCTTTCTTGCTGGAACCGGCAGCTCCCTTTTGGTATGTCTGCATATAAACAGACATTTTTCAAAGATAGTTATTTTTTGATCCGTGAGCAAATGTTTCTATTTGTAAAACATTGATAATCATGTGATCATAATGATATTTGAGAAGCTATTTTGATCCGCAAAAAATCATCTCTCTACTTATTAATAATATAATATCCCTTTCTTTTTAATTAGATTAAACTTTTTGTTAATTTGGTCGGGTAATCGGCCCCCTAAGCCATCAACCATATCATATTTATGGATCGCAGACAATTCCTAACCTTATCGCCTAACCGCAGCCATACACAACAGGCTGCCGCTTCGGCACGCACCGACTCAGGCATGGCGCCTTATACCGGCAACTGGGAATCAACACAACTCATACACCTGCTGAAACGTACCCTGTTCGGCGTTTCTCCCGCTAATGTCAACGCCTTCAAAAGCATGACCATGCAACAGGCCGTAGATACCCTGCTTACCCCACAGCCTGATCCCGCTCCACCCGTAAATAACTACGGCGTAGACAGCACCGGCGTTACCCCGGGCGCAGTCTGGGTGAAAGCCCCACTCGGTGATGAAATGCTGGAAAGAAAAAGAATCGCCTCCTATAAAGCCTGGTGGACCGGGCAAATGATTAACCAACCTACAAGCATACACGAAAAAATGGTGCTGTTCTGGCATAATCATTTTGTAACCGAAACAGGAATGGTAAACGACAGCCGGTTTATCTACCAGTATAACCTCACCCTGCGTAAACATGCCCTCGGCAATTTTAAAGCGCTCACAAAAGCCATTACCCTGGATCCGGCCATGCTGGTATACCTCAACGGATACCTCAACTCCAAAGAGGCCGCCGATGAAAACTATGCCAGGGAATTGCATGAACTTTTTACGGTGGGAAAAGGACCCGATTCCCATTATACGGAAGATGATGTAAGAGCTACTGCACGCGTACTCACCGGGTTCCGCGTCGATAGAACCAACATCACCAGCTTCTTCGATACCACTAAGCATGATATCACCAACAAACAGTTTTCAGGATTCTATCTCAATAAAGTAATATCCGGTCAAACCGGCACAGAAGGCGCTTCTGAAGTAGACGCCCTCCTGGATATCATCTTCGCTCAACCCGAAGTAGCAAAATTTATCTGCCGGAAATTATACCGCTTCTTCGTATACTACGATATAGATCAGGCTACCGAAACAAATGTAATCGGACCACTCGCAGAAATATTCCGCAGCAGTAACTACGATATCAAAACAACACTCAACGCCCTGTTTATCAGTCAACATTTCTTTGATCCGCTAAACATGGCTTGCCTCATTAAAAGCCCGGCCGACTTCTGCATCGGTATCTGCCGCGAATACAATATCACCTTCCCAAGCGATTATCCCAGCCGCTATACCGCCTGGATGGCTATACACGACAGAGCCGCTTCTATGCTGCAAAACTTCGGTGACCCTCCATTGGTGGCCGGATGGGAGGCTTACTACCAGGAACCTGCCTTCCACGAACTGTGGATCAATACAGATACGCTGCCTAAACGAAATAAACTAAGCGACACCCTCATCAGCACCGGCGGTTTCGCAGGCCTGCATATAGATACTATCGCCTTCGCCAGCCAACTGCCGCACCCCGAAGATCCTGTCGCATTGGTGAGCGACTCCCTCGATATATTATATCGTGTAGGCGTTTCCGATACCACTAAAGCATTCATGAAAAATAATATTATCCTCTTCGGCCAAAATCCTAATAGTAACTTCTATTGGACAGATGCATGGAATGCCTATAAAGCATCTCCAGGCGACGCTGCTGCAAAAGATAACGTGGAAAGCCGCCTCAAAGCGCTGTATAAATATATCATGGACCTGTCGGAATATCAATTATCCTGATAGCTGAAAAACCTTTTTATGAAAAGAAGAGACTTTCTTAAATATACAGCGCCAGCTGCTATCCTGCCTACTTTAATCAACGGCTTTCCAATTAAAGCCTTCGCTGCTTCTCCTATGCTCAACGCATTAAGCAGCGCCGCCAACGATAATGACCACGTACTCGTGATGATCCAGATGACCGGTGGAAATGATGGTCTTAACATGGTGGTACCTTTGGATGTATACGGTAAATACCAGGCGGCACGTACTAATATCGCTATCCAGGAAGGTAAAGTACTGCGATTGGATAACTACGCCAAAGCGGGGCTGCATCCGGCAATGACAGGTATCCAACAACTATATAGCGACGGTAAAGTCAGTATCGTGCAAAGCGTAGGATACCCTTCTCCCAACTACTCGCATTTCCGCGCCACCGATATATGGCTCACCGGTTCCGATTCCAACGAAATACTCACTACCGGCTGGGGCGGCCGGTATCTCGATACACAATATGCCAACTTCCCCGATGGTTATCCAAGCGCAGATGCGCCCGATCCGCTGGCTATCCAGATAGGATCAATTGTATCACCGGCATTTCAGGGACCTAACGCCAGTATGGGCATTGCCATTACCAGCGCAGATGATTTTTATAACCTGATAGATGGTGTCACAGATCCTGTTCCCAATACCAAATGGGGGAAAGAACTGGAGTATATCCGTCTCATCGCCAAACAAACCAACAGCTACGAACAGGCCATTACAAAAGCAGCTAAAAAGGTAACCTCTCAGGGAGCTTATCCGGCTAACAATAACCTGGCCGCACAACTGAAAATTGTAGCACGCCTCATTGCCGGCGGACTCAAAACCAGGCTCTATATGGTGAGCACCGGAGGATTTGATACACACGCCAATCAAACAGAAAGTGGCGATACCAGCAAAGGTGGTCACGCACAACTCCTTGGTGGGCTGTCAGACGCAATTAAAGCCTTCATGGACGACCTGAAAGGACTGCATGCCTCCCGCAGGGTAGTAGGGATGACGTTCTCCGAATTTGGCCGTCGTATTAAGTCCAATTATAGCATGGGTACAGACCATGGCGCTGCGGCTCCCATGATCATTTTCGGCGACTATGTCAACCAGGGCGTATTGGGTAACTCTCCCACCTTACCAGACAACACCTCCGTGATTGATAATATCCCCATGCAGTACGATTTCCGTTCTATCTATGCATCTATCCTGGAACAATGGTTCTGCGTAGATACCACCACCCTGCAGAAAATTATGGGGAAAGATTACCAGCGCCTGCCACTCGTTAGTGGCGTGGCCTGTGGTACCATCACCGGTTTGCCGGATCTGAATACCGATGGCAAAAAACTCATCTTTAACGCACCCAATCCCTTTACAGACTATACCTACATCACTTATATTACCGGCAGCGGTAATACTATGATCCAGATTTTTGATACAACGGGTCGTCTTATTAATGTGCCTGTTAATAAGATACATACACCCGGTACCTATAAAATCACCTTCGATGGCCGCCAATTGCCCGCTGGTATTTATTATGCCCGCCTGCAAAATGGACCTGTACAACAGGTTTGGCCGATGCTCAAAGTGAAATAATCTTAGATTTCCATTAAATAATCGTGCAACGTTGTTGCAAATAAGCAGATTTTGCTACCTTTGCCACCGTGTACAAAAGCTATCTGCATAAAATAATAGCCATTATTCTCCTGGGAGTATTTACCATAAATACACTCCCACGGGAATTTATACACGAATTTTCAGGCCACCATGATACCGAAGATGCGGTACATCACCATGATGGTGTCACCATTTCTGAAGAACACCGACACTGTGATTTTCTACAAATCGGTATAGAACCCTATGAACCGTTTGCAACTGTTTATATAGCACCGGTTCAAAAAGTAACCTGGGTATTTTACCCGCTATCCATCCCGGAAACCACACATGCTACTTATTACAACCTCACACCAAGGGCACCTCCCACTATATTAGCCTGATTCTTTTTATGCTGACGTGAACATGCAGTACACGTTGGTTGTTCATGATGGACATTGTCCATGCTTTACTGATTCTATATAATTTCAGATATGCATTATTTGCGTGTATGGATACTCGTATGCTCGGGTATCCTGTTAATGGCGTTGCCTGCTGCTTATGCGGGTACCAACCCCGAAGAAGGGGAATATGCTAACTCATTGTCCGGTAAGGTGGTGGATAAACTCACTCATACGCCTTTACCCGGCGCCACCGTATATCTGCCGGATCTGCGTGTAGGTGCAGCGGCCGATGCAGAAGGTAATTACATCATCAAAAATCTCCCAAAAGGAAAATTCCTGGTAGAAGTACACTATATAGGCTATGCCGCTTATACGGAATCCATCACTATTTCCGGCGCTACCACAAAAGAGTTTGTACTCGCCGAAACACTGATAGAAAAAAATGAAATAGTGATCACCGGCGCTAACCTGGCTACTTCTGTTAAGAAAACACCTACGCCCATCAGCGTTATCCGCCGCGATTATCTCGATGACAATATCTCTACCAATATCATAGATGCCATTGCCAAAGTGCCCGGTGTTACCCAGTTGTCCACAGGGCCGGCTATCTCCAAACCCTTTATCCGCGGCCTCGGCTACAATCGTGTAGTAGTAGTGGGCGACGGAATCCGCCAGGAAGGCCAGCAATGGGGCGATGAACATGGTATCGAAATAGATGATTATAACGTGAGCCGAATTGAAGTACTGAAGGGGCCCGCATCACTCATCTATGGCTCAGATGCACTGGCCGGTGTGGTGAATATTGTGCCGCCTGCACCACTGCCGCTGGGAAAAATAAAAGGAAACGTAGAGGCAAACTATCAAACCAACAATGGACTGATGGCCTATCACGCTGATATTGCCGGTAATAATAACGGCTTTAGCTGGGGCGCTTATGTTACACAGAAACAAGCCCACGACTATAAAAATCAATACGATAACTACGTTTTCAACTCCCGCTTTAATAATACCAACTACGGAGCTACGATCGGGATCAACAAACAATGGGGATATTCTCACCTCAGCTTTTCTTCGTTTAATCAACACCTCGGCCTCGTGGAAGGTGACCGCGACAGCACCGGTGGCTTTGTTAAGCCAGTCAATGAAAATGGCGTAGCAGGAGAAGCTCCGGTAACCAGCAGCGATAACAAATCCTATAGTATGACGGTGCCTAAGCAGCAAATCAATCACCAGAAAATAGTATGGGATAATAACCTGTATCTACATAACGGTGGCCGGTTAGGACTCACACTGGGATACCAGTTGAATCAGCGTAGGGAATTCGGCGATGTATTGCATCCCAATACGCCCGGATTATACCTGCATCTGCAAACATTCAACTACGCCCTGAAATATTACCTGCCTGAAATGAAAGGCTGGCAAACAACCGTAGGTGTGAATGGTATGCAGCAAACCAATGAAAACAAAGGAGAAGAATTCCTCATCCCAGGATATGACCTGTTCGACGTAGGCGCTTTTGCCGTGACCAGCAAAACATTCAATAAGCTGACACTCAGCGGTGGACTGCGTTTTGATAACCGGTCTATGAATGCAAAAGCACTGTTCCTCGACGCCAATGGTAAGCCTGCCAACACCGGCGAAGCGAAGTTTGATGCCTTTAAACGTAACTTCTCCAATGTTTCCGGTAGTGTAGGCCTGAGCTATGAAGCCAGCGATCGCGTAACCCTGAAACTCAATGCTGCCAGAGGTTTCCGCGCACCCAATATTGCAGAATTATCCGCCAATGGGGTACATGAAGGTACTATCAAGTATGAATATGGCAACCAGGACCTGAAGCCGGAAGTAAGCACACAGGTAGACGCGGGAATAGATTTCAATACCCAGCACGTTTCCTTAACAGCTAATGTCTTCTATAATCACATTAATAACTTCATCTTCTCGCGCAAACTCTTCAACCAGGCTGGAACAGATTCTATCCCGGCAGCAGATAATGAAGAAGGCTTTTCTGCCTTTAAGTACCAGCAAACCAATGCCAATCTGTATGGCGGCGAATTGATGCTGGACATACATCCGCATCCGATCGACTGGCTGCATTTTGAAAACACCTTTTCTTATGTAAGGGCTACTACCACTAACAGCACCGACTCTACGAAATATTTGCCCAATATTCCGCCTGCCCGTTGGTTATCTGAGTTAAAAGGGAAGTTTAAAAAAGTGGGTAAAAGCCCGTTACAGAATGCTTACGTAGGTGTGCAGATGGACCTGAATTTTGCACAAAACGATATCTTCTCCGCTTATCAGACAGAAACAACCACAACCGGTTATACCATTTTCAACGCCGGAATCGGGTCTGATTTTGTCAATAAGAAAAATAAGACCTTGTTCTCCCTGCATTTTGCAGTGAATAACTTTACAGATGTAGCTTATCAAAGCCATTTAAGCCGGCTGAAATACGCTGCTGTCAATGAAGTGACTGGGCGTTCCGGTGTATACAATGTAGGCCGTAATTTCAGCCTTAAACTGGCGATTCCGATTGATTTTAAATAATAAACTGCCCAATTTCTTTTAAAAGGCTCCTGCGTCAGCGGGAGCTTTTTTTATGGTGTCAGTGGCCGCTGGATTGTCTGCCGCTTTCGTATAGGTGGCCTTGTTATTTTTTATTTTGAAGAAGAATTTTCGGGCAGATGGTGCGGAAATGTTAAACCCTACAGAAGTATCTGTGCCCACTATCAACAATTCAGGTACCGGAATCGTTGTTACATTTGAATCAATGGCCCGCATATAATTAATAAGGCGTTTACCATTTTGTGTAATGTGAATCGTTTGCATCCCTTCCGATGAATGTACAATGGTAGCCGTAATACCTTTCGCTTCAAATACGGCACTGTCGCCGTTGTTGCTGCCGCCAATCCGCTTAAAGGGTTCTGGTGCACTTACTTTCAACGGTTTGGTAGGGGTGGTGCTGTTGCTGGCTCCCTGTTGGGCAGGTTCCTGGCAGCTAAATATTAAAATAGGTAGCAATAGTAAAATTCTGTACACGATAAGTTGATGTTTGAAAAGATAAAGCTATTGAATTTTTACGGATCTCTTTAAGTGAGTATTTCTTATATAAGGCTTAGTTATATATTATATAAATATATTACATTACACAAAGTTAATATGCATAAAAATAAGCCGGAATAAACCAGAACCCAAGTCAGACGGGCTTGATAAATAAAATCGTTTTAGTAGCACAATTGCCACGACTATTTACCATTGATGTAAATATTTGGCTGAAATAAAGGGAGATTTTGTAGTTTTGAGTCTCGTTATAGATTATGTGTGAGACTGAATGTCCTGCCCGGTAAAACAGATTCCCTCAGCTTTTCAAAAATCGGTTTTTGCATTATTAAGATTTTTCTGACCACCATTGGTTCAGATTTTGGTTGAAAAAGAAAGGGGCTGTTTTTACAGCCCCATACTTTTTAAATGATATCTCAATGATGATGATGCGGTTTTTCCAAGTTCGCCGTATCCTCGTCGTAATACACAAAGAAGTAAAGATAAATAGCCCTCGATAAACGCATCAGCCACGGCTGAATAAGTACAAGCAACACGCCGTTTATAGCAAGCCATATAAATATGCTGTTATCTCTCCAGCTGATACCGAAAAACAGCCAGTACCAGATAAGATTAAACACGCTGAAAGCTACTGACAAGGCATAACTCACATAACCTGTTCCAAACCAGAAGCCGGTTTCCAGTTCATACTTCTGCCCACACACCGGACAGTTATCATACATGGCAAAGATTTTCGAGAACTTAAGGTGAAATGGGTTCTGATCTTTGAACATATCTCCTTTCCTGCATCTCGGACATTTCATTGTCAGCATGCTGACAAAATAGTTAGGGCGTTGTGTACTCATGCTGCAAAATTAATCAATTAATGCGAGAGCGCCTTTGGCGCTTGTCTTGATCCAGGATTAAACTGATATTGATTTTTATGTAAATCCCCGAAAGGTAATCATCAAAATCAGTTTAATCCTGGATCAAGACAAGCGCCAAAGGCGCTCTCGTCTACTTTATACAGTTTCTGCTTTCCGCTCCCCGATTTGTTGCCGCCACATGGCGTAATACAGCCCTTTTTCGTCTACCAGGTCCTCATGCTTGCCCACTTCCACTATACGGCCTTTTTCCAGTACATAAATGCGATCAGCATGCATGATAGTACTCAAACGATGTGCAATCATCACCGTTATATGCTGCTTGCTGGCAGTTACCTCCCGCACAGTAGTGGTAATTTCTTCTTCGGTAATGGAATCCAGCGCAGAGGTAGCCTCGTCAAATACCAGTAAACGCGGTTTACGCAACAGCGCCCTGGCAATGGATAAACGTTGCTTTTCACCACCGGAAATCTTAATACCACCTTCACCAATCACGGTTTCAAGCCCTTTATCGGCCCGCGCCAGTAAGGAATAACAAGACGCTTTGTCCAACGCCTCCATCACTTCTGCATCCGTGGCGCCGGGATTTACGAACAATAAGTTTTCTTTGATCGTACCCGCAAACAGCTGCGTATCCTGTGTTACAAAGCCCACCTGGTGACGAAGATCTTCCATATCCACGTCATTGGCATCCACGCCATTGTAGTAAATATGTCCTTCATTAGCTTTGTATAAGCCTACCAGCATCTTTACCAGCGTGGTTTTGCCGGATCCTGAAGGACCTACAAAGGCAATGGTTTCACCTACTTTTACGGAGAAGTTCACCTGGTCCAATGCCTTGGTAGCAGCAGTCAGGTGCTTGAATCCTACCTGCTTAAATTGCAGCTCATTGATGTGGTTTACCTTCACAGGGTTAGCCGGCATTTGTTCTACTGGTGTATTCAGAATACTCTCAAAATTTAGTAACGATACCTGCGCCTCCCGGTAGTTCAGGATAATATTGCCTAACTCTTGCAGGGGACCGAAAATGAAGAAGGAATACAGCTGCAAGGTCATCAGCTGACCAATACTTACGGAATCCCGGTAAATGTAAAATAGCAACAGGAACAAGATGCAGGAGCGCATCAGGTTCACAAAAGTACCCTGTACAAAGCTGATACTGCGGATGCTCCGCACTTTCTTCAACTCCAGCATTAAAATTTTCAGCGTAGTGGAATTTAACCGGCGTATTTCCTGGTTGGTTAATCCCAAACTCTTTACCAGCTCAATGTTACGGAGTGATTCGGTAGTAGATCCGGCCAGTGCTGTCGTTTCTTTTACAATCGTCTTCTGTATCACTTTAATCTTCCGGCTTAATACGCTCATCAGCATAATCAGTAAAACGCATCCTGCCAGGTACACAAAAGGCAGGGTCCAGTGTACCGTGGTGGCGTATACCATCACAAATACCACCCCTATCAGCGATACAAACAACACATTCACAAAAGAAGTGATAAACTTCTCGCAGTCTACCCGTACTTTTTGCAAAATAGCCAGTGTTTCACCGCTACGTTGATCTTCAAACTGCTGATACGGCAGCCGCAGCGAATGCTTCAGTCCATCCTGGTACACCTGGGCGCCAAATTTCTGAACAATAACATTTACAAAATAATCCTGGAATGCCTTGGCAATCCTCGATACCATGGCCACACCTATGGCGGCGCCTACTAATAGCAGTACACCCCATAAATATTGGTTTTCCGGTCTTAAAATAGTCCCCCCTTTCGTAGTTACCTTAGGGTGAGATGCAAACCTGTCAATGATCCATCCGAAAATCATCGGGTCCATCAGCGAGAAAAGCTGGTTAATACTGGCCAAAGCCATTGCTAATACAACCAGCCATTTATATCTCTTTAAATAATGCAGTAGTAGTTTCATATATCCAATTTCCTGAGGTGCAAAGGTACTGCATGTTGCCACATATTGCAGGGAAAAGTAGTCGCTATTTTAGTCAAAAAACGTTAACTTAATAGTAGGTTCTTTCAAAAGCACAGGTGATAAAGGATTATCTAAAAAATCTCCACATATGAAAACGTATGATGAAAAACATATCAAAAACATCGTACTGTTAGGTGCACCCAAAAGCGGCAAAACTACCCTCTCTGAAACCATGTTATTCGAAGCCGGCATCATCAGTAAACGCGGTACTATTGAAGAGAAAAACACCATCTCCGACTATCATGAAATTGAGCATGAACGAGGGAACTCCGTATATGCGACCCTGATGCACACGGAATGGAAAGACTATAAAATCAACATTATAGATACCCCCGGCCTGGAAGACTTCATCGGGGAAGTGATCGCTGCCATCCGGGTATCCGATACCGCCGTGCTGCTGCTGAATGCCCAATATGGGGTGGAAGTAGGTACCGAACTGGTATGGGATTATGTAGATAAATATCGAAAACCAACCATATTAGCCATCAATCAGCTGGACGCCGAGCTGGCCAATTTTAATAAAACCGTGGAAGATGCCGTCCGCGTACTCGGCCACCCGGTTACCGTGATGCAATATCCCGTGAACCAGGGCCCCGGATTCAATGCTATTATCGATCTCCTCAAAATGACCATGTACCGTTTTCCCGAAAATGGCGGAAAACCGGAAAAATTGCCCATTCCTGATAGCGAAAAGGAACGCGCCGACCAGCTCCACAACGAACTCGTGGAAAAAGCCGCCGAAAATGATGATAAACTCATGGAGCTGTATTTCGAAAAAGGCAGCCTGGATGAAGATGAATTGAGAGAAGGTATCAAAATAGGCATGCTCAATCACCAGGTATTTCCCGTATTCTGCCTGTCAGCCAAAAAGAATATGGGAAGCGGCCGCTTGATGGGCTTTATCGATAATGTAGCCCCTTCTGCGGTGGAAATGCCCCCGGAAACCGCTACCAACGGAACAGCCGTTCCCTGTAATGTGGCCGGCCCTACTGCACTGTTTGTATTCAAAACATTACAGGAGCCACATATCGGGCGGTTGACCTATTTTAAAGTAATGTCGGGAGAAGTGAAAGGCGGTATGGAACTCATCAATACACAGGAAAATACAACGGAGCGTATCAGCCAGTTGTTTATTGCCGACGGTAAAAACCGCAACAGCGTAGACCGACTGCAGGCAGGAGACATTGGCTGCACCCTCAAAATGAAGAATACCTTTACCAATCAAACACTCGCGGATAAAAATTTCCCCGGAGAAATTTCCCCCATCGATTTCCCATCTCCCAAAGTAAGGGTAGCCATCGAAGCAAAAAATAAAGCAGATGATGAGAAACTCAGCGAAGTACTCGCCGAAATCCACATGGAAGATCCTACCCTGCAAATTGAATTCAACCGGGAACTCAAACAGGTGATCCTCCACGGACAAGGAGAATTACACCTGCTCGTTACCAAATGGCGGCTCGAAAACATTTATAAAATGCAGATCGCCTACCATACCGCTAAAATTCCTTACCGCGAAACCATACAAAAGCCCGCCCAGGCTTCCTATCGCCATAAAAAACAATCCGGCGGCGCCGGCCAGTTCGGAGAAGTATATATGAAGATAGAACCCTGGTATGAAGGCATGCCCCCTTACAAAGAACATACCGTACGCGATTCCGAAGAAATAGTTCTCAACTGGGGCGGCAAACTCATATTCAACAACTGCATTGTAGGCGGCGCTATCGACAATCGTTTCCTGCCCTCCATCCTCAAAGGGGTGATGGAAAAAATGCAGGAAGGCCCCCTAACAGGATCGTATGTACGCGACATACGCGTTAGCGTATACGACGGCAAAATGCACCCGGTCGATAGCAACGATATTTCTTTCAAAATCGCCGGTATGATGGCTTTCCGCGAAGCGTTCCACCAGGCGGCCCCGCAACTGCTGGAACCGGTATACGATCTGGAAGCCACTGCCCCCGACGTAATGATGGGAGATATTATGAGCGAACTGCAAACACATCGCAGCATTATAACGGGCATGGATACACTAAACGGATACCAGGTTATCAAAGCACGTACACCGCAGGCAGAAATTGATAAGCTTTTCGCCGCACTCCGCAACGTTACACAAGGCAAAGCCAAACTGAAATCCCGGTTTGCGGAATATGCCCCTGTGCCCGCAGAAATGCAGAAGAAATTAAGCGAAAGCTATAAGGAAGACCTGAATATTTAGTTACCCAGCCTTCCCGGGTTCTCCAGGAATGCCTTCAATCCAGTGCCTTTTGGGTGCTTTAATAGGAATATAATTCTGTTTCCAATGAAGCTTGAGCACGTATAGTCGCATTGAAATGTCCGGAAAATTTGCTTATCTTTTTTCTTCACTTCAAATCCGCTGCATCGTGCAAATCCAGAAAGGGCTTATATCGTTAACATACAACACGGAAAACATTCCAGATCTCTACCAATACCCTTTTAACATACCTGCATTAAAAAAATTCTCTTCACTTAAGTTTCATCCGAAGGTGACTTATCTGGTTGGAGAGAATGGAATGGGTAAATCTACATTGATTGAAGCAATTGCGATAGCGTGTGGGTTTAACCCGGAAGGAGGCTCGAAGAACTTTAGATTTTCCACCAGAGAATCTCATTCTTTATTATACAAATACCTAAAGGTAGCCAGGGGCTATGTTAAGCCCAGGGATGGTTATTTTCTACGTAGCGAGAGTTTTTTCAATGTGTCTACCAACATTGAAGATATGGATAAGGAACCGGATGGTGGTCGTAAGATTATTGACTTTTATGGCGGAAAATCGCTGCACGAACAATCGCATGGAGAATCCTTCTGGTCATTAATGACCAAACGTTTCTTTGGTCATGGTTTGTATATCCTGGATGAGCCGGAGGCCGCACTGTCCCCCACCCGGCAGATGGCGATGCTGACCAGGATGCATGAGCTGATCGGTCAGGATTCGCAGTTTGTCATCGCCACACATTCTCCAATTATCATGGCATACCCGGATGCGGTAATATATGAACTGAGGGCTGACGGCATACAACAGACGGAATATTCGGATACTGAAAATTATAGAATATCGCGACAATTTCTGAATGACAGGGAGCAGATGATAAGGATTCTGCTAGGATCTGAATAATAAAACGTTGATTAGTAACAAAAGAGAAACAACGTATTTATTCGTGTATGGATTCACTGGTTTACATGACCTCGAAGCCATTGCTCCCGATAGGATGGCCCCCATACCGGCAGAAATGCAGAAGAAATTAAGCGAAAGCTACAAGGAAGACCTGAATATTTAGTTACCCCAGCCTTCCCTGTCCAGGCTTCTGAACTGTATCGCTTCGGCCATATGCGCCGGCGTTACCTGTTCACTGCCTTCCAGGTCCGCAATAGTGCGGCTCACCTTCAGTATCCGGTCATAAGCCCGCGCTGATAGTTTTAATTTCTGCATCGCCTGTCCCAGCAATTCCAGGCAACGATCACTGACTACACATACCGAGGCGAGTAATTTACTATTCATCTGTGCATTGCAATAAATGTGAGGATAGTCTGTAAATCTGGCCGCTTGTATAGCACGCGCGGCAATAACACGGTCACGGATATACGTACTTTTTTCGGTAGCAGCCCCTGAAGACAAATCCTGGAATTTAACCGGCGTCACTTCTACGTGCAAGTCTATACGATCCAGCAATGGCCCGGATACTTTATTCAGGTAATGTTGTACCTGTCCCGGTGCGCAGGTACATTCCTTCTCCGGATGGTTGAAATAGCCACAGGGACATGGATTCATAGAAGCCATCAGCATAAAGCTGGCCGGGAAATCAATCGCCGTTCTGGCGCGGGAAATAGTGACCTTCCGTTCTTCTACCGGCTGTCGCATTACCTCCAGTACTTTGCGCTTAAACTCGGGTAGCTCATCCAGGAATAATACCCCATTATGTGCCAGTGAAATTTCTCCGGGTTGTGGAATACTGCCGCCGCCTACCAACGCAGCATCACTGATGGTGTGGTGAGGAGAGCGAAAAGGACGGTGTACAATTAGCGAAGCATGCGCTGGCAGCTTGCCCGCCACAGAATGTATTTTAGTGGTTTCCAGTGCTTCCTGCAACGTAAGCGGCGGCAGAATGGTAGACAAACGCTTGGCTAACATGGTTTTTCCTGCACCCGGTGGCCCAATAAGAATGGCATTATGTCCGCCTGCTGCGGCTATTTCCAACGCCCGTTTTATCTGGTGTTGTCCTTTCACATCGCAGAAATCTACTTCAAACTGATCCTGCGTCTTGTAAAAAACATCTTGAGACGGAGGTGTGGGGGATAACGTGTCGGGATCATTTAAAAATTGAATCGCTTCCGAAATATGTGAAATGCCATACACTTTTAATCCATCTACCATAGCGGCTTCCCGGGCGTTTTGTTTGGGGAGTATACAGCCACGGAAGCCGTCTTGCTGCGCCTGCATAGCCATGGGTAAAGCGCCTTTAATGGGCAGTATGGTTCCATCGAGCGAGAGCTCTCCCATCATCAGCCAGTGTTCCAGGTGAGTAGCCGGTATTTGCCCGGATGCCGCCATAATACCGGCAGCGATAGGTAAATCGTAAGCCGCGCCAGCTTTGCGGATATCTGCCGGCGCCATATTGACCACCGTCCGGGTTCTGGGCATACGGAATCCCATACACTGAATCGTAGACTCAATACGTCGTTCACTCTCTTTCACGGAATTATCCGGTAAGCCTACTATGAATAATCTGTTTCCCTGGGAAGATACATTCACCTCTATGGTAATGGTGATGGCATTTACGCCCTGTATAGCGCTGCCGTAGGTTTTAACAATCATGTTTTGGATATGGGTTAACGATACGAAGATATCTTAAAAAGCTGAAAGCATAAAGCAGAAAGCAAAAAGCTATTGTAGCGAGTGATATACGCGGCAATAGCTTTTTGCTTTCTGCTTTATGCTTTCAGCTCCTCATGATATTTCTTTCAGCAAATCCAGCACCTTTTCCCGTTTCAGAATCAGGTAACCAATTTTTTCTTTGGCAATACCATCTTTCAACAAATAGGTGAAACGCAGATCATCATCTATCACGGTAGATTCAAAATACTTGAATTGAATACGCGGCTCTCCACGTAGTTCTTCTGCTATCTCATAGAGGTGAGTAGAGAGTATAAAGAGGCAGTTGGTGCTTTGCAATAATCCCCGGATAACCGCCAGGGAACAGTTTCTGGCGTCTTCAATATTGGTGCCTTTAAACATTTCATCAATCAGTACCAGCCAGTTTTTACCATTGTTGATTTGCAGGATGGTATTCTTGATACGTAATACTTCACTATAAAAATAGCTTTCACCTTTGAAGATATTATCCTGCACTTGTATGTTACTGAAGATACCATGGAAGAAACTCAGCTCCATACTTTTGGCAGGTACGCCCATGCCGATATGTGCCAGAAAAGTGGCTACCCCAACGGCTTTGATGAAGGTAGTTTTACCCGCCATGTTGGCGCCGGTAAGGAACATAAAATGGGTGGTTTCATCCAGCGTTACATCATAAGCAACGGGTTCCGGCAGGATGATATGATAAAGTTGATGGGCTTTTATAACAGGTCTGGTACTATCAGAAAAAGTGGGAAACACCAGGCTGTAATGCTTAATCGCCTTCGCCATGGCATAATATGCATCCAGTTGCTGGTAAAGGGTTACGAGCTCAATGATGACTTTTGTATGTCTTTTACGGATGTAATTATCATAGCGGAGAATTTCAATGTAGTTCAGTTTCCCTTCTTCATCTGCTTTCAGGATATCATAAAAATCTTTCTTGGTAAGCAGGTGTTGCGCCCGGTCCAGTAAGGATTTCAGTACTTTAGGAGTTGTATCTGAATTAAATGCATTGATAAAAGAACGGAAGCCTTTCAACAAGTTGACCAGCTGGGTGAAAGAGAATTTAATATACCCAAAATCCGGTGCATACAATGTTTTGTTGATAACGGCCTGGATGTATAAGGCTATGCCTTCGGTATTGGAGATAGGTTCTATCTGGGCTTCCATATAGTTTTCCACAACTACCACCGTACCATTGGAGATAATGGAAGGCCAGTTGTCTTCCCGCTCCAGGATATACTGTAATGCCTGTTGACGCTGTTGGATTTTTGGAATATCTTCCAGTGGATTACTGAACAATTGCCGCAAAAATTCACGGCCGCCGGAGGTAGTGGTAAAGTCAAGGCGGTGAAATAGGGAATACTCTTCGTCGCGATTAAAGATAGACAGGTCGTAGTAGGATGTTTTGTCCAGTTGCATGCAGCATCTTTTTGGTGAATATATGGTGGAAGATGCAAGGATAAATAAATTCCATAAGAATAGGAAGGAACGCGGATTATTTTGGTAAATGCAGCCACTGGGGCTGCATTTACCAAAATCAGGTGTTAACGGCTAAAAGCTAACCGTTGTCCCCGTGTATTTTCATTGAAAACGCCGTTTTCGTAAGCCAGGTGGCCGCTTACAAAGGTATGAGTGATGGCCGCCGGGAAAGTATGACCTTCAAACGGGCTCCAGCCACATTTATATTGAATATTGTCTTTGTTTACGTTGGTTTGGCCTTGCAGATCTACGATAACGCAGTCGGCAAAGTATCCTTCTCTCAAAAATCCTCTTTCCTTTATCTGGAAACAGATAGCAGGAGCATGGCTCATTTTCTCCACTACTTTTTCGAGGGTAATATCACCTTTACGGGCATGCTCCAGCATCAGCAACAGGCTGTGTTGTACCAGTGGTACGCCTGATGGGGCCTGTAGGTAAGGTAATTGTTTTTCTTCCCAGGTATGTGGGGCATGATCTGTAGCAATGATATCCAGCCTGTCGTCCAGGAGGCCCTGCCACAGCGCGGTTTTGTTTTCCGGTGCTTTAATAGCCGGATTGCATTTGATGAGATTGCCGTATTGTGCATAATCATCTGCGGTGAAGTGGAGATGGTGTACACATACTTCTGCAGTGATACGCTTTTCTGCCAGTGGCAGCATATTGCTGAACAATTGCAGTTCGCGGGCAGTGGAGATGTGCAAAATATGCAAACGGGCATTGTGCTTTTGTGCAAACTGTATGGCCACCAGCGACGATTCAAAACAGGCATCCACATTGCGTATCAGCGGATGGTCAGCGGCGGTGAGATGGTCGCCTTTCTCCCGTTGAAATGCTTCCATATTGGCGCGGATAATCTTCTCATCCTCACAATGGGTGGCAATCAGTAATTCGCTGTTGGAAAAAACGGCTTCCAGGGTGAGATAGTTATCTACCAGCATGTTACCGGTAGAGGATCCCATGAATATTTTTACGCCGCAAACGCTTTCTTTTTTTGCGTTTGTTTTCAGGATTTCCTCCACATTGTCATTGGCAGCTCCCATGAAAAAGGAGTAGTTAGCCAGTGAATGCTGTTGCGCAATGGTGTATTTATCTTCCAGTAATTCCTGCGTAAGTGCGGCGGGTTTGGTATTGGGCATTTCCATGAAACTGGTGGTGCCTCCGGCTACTGCCGCGCGTGCTTCTGTATAAATCGTAGCTTTCTGTGTAAGGCCAGGCTCGCGAAAATGTACCTGGTCGTCTATAACGCCGGGGAGCAAGTGTTTCCCTTCTCCGTTAATTTCCGTGTATTGGCCGTTGACAGTGATATGTGGCGCTATTTTTTCAATGCGGCCGTTTTTGATCCATACATCCTGTACCGTGGTGTGGCCTTCATTAACCACGGCTATATTCCTGATGAGGTAATTTTGCATGCCGCAAAAATAAGAATTACGAATTACAAATTACGAATTACGGATTTGGGAGTAGATCGTAAACGCGAATATTACCTTCGCTTATATCTTCTCACAAATCCGTAATTCGTAATTTGTAATTCGTAATTCTTATTTATCCTTCCAGGTGAATGGAAAATACGATCATGCGGGATTGTAGCTTGTCAATTACATTGGAGTACCGCAGGTTAGGATCTTTTACGTGTACGTTGCCAAAACCATTACTGATTTTGAATTCAGGGGAGAAAATAAAGCTCTCAAAGTAAAACTCAAAACCGGCGCCTAGTTCATAGCCATAGTCACTTTTCCGGATCTTTACCAGGTCGTCAGCACGGCGTAAACGGGCATTGGAGGCCAGATCGTAGTCGTATTTAAGGCCAGCAATGGTATACACCCGCATATTGCCGATACGGTCCGATTTGAACTTGATCTGTACGGGAAAGCTCAGTAAAATAGATTCTATCTTTTTCTCCGTATCCTGTGGTTTAGGATAGGTATCGCGGTAATACAGGTTTTTGGAAGCAAAAATGAGCTGCGGATTAAAACGCAGGTCAAAGTGCTCAGTCAGCCTGGCATTTGCCAGTAAGCCGAGGTTGAACCCCATGGTTTTCAATGGCTCCGCTACCATAATGGAATCAGTGGCCAGGAAGGCGGGAGAATGTTCGAGTTTAAAATAGGACTGGTTGGCAGCCAGCGTAATGCCAAAGTAATAGGGTTTTGCATCATGTTCAAGCATATTCATATTGGTTTGCGCCCTTGCAGGAAGCATACCAATCAATAAAATGAATATCAGCGCGTAGCGCAATAGATGGAACATATGCCGAATGTTAGCGTTTTGCATGTAACGGCCTGGAAACGGGTGTTAGTTAAAATAGTTCGCATTGCTTCACCCTGCGGAAACGCTTTCACAGATTCTGGCAGATAACTGTAAGCCGCCTGGCTTTTCGCTATCCATTTCCCGAGCAGCGGTGTAATATAACGAAAATACAGATTATATAATTGTTTAATGGGGAAAACAGTAGGGTTGGAAAATTCAAGGATTACCAGTTTGCCGCCTGGCTTTAACACACGATACATGTCAGATAACCCCTTTTCCAGGTTTTCAAAGTTACGTACTCCAAAAGCCACTGTTATGGCATCAAACGTCTGGTCCGGAAAACTTATTGTCTCGCTATCGCCGGATTGGAGGGTAATTTTGTCCGCTAAACCCAGTTTTTCGATCTTTTCCCGTCCATGACTTAGCATTCCTTCAGAAATATCAATGCCCACAATTTTATCCGGGTGCAAGGTCTTTTCCGCCATAATCGCAAAATCGCCCGTGCCGGTAGCTACGTCCAGCATGAGTTTGGGCTGAATCGACTTCAAATACCCCAGCGCTTTTTTACGCCAGATAATGTCGATTCCAAGCGACATAAAATGGTTAAGAAAGTCATAGCGATGAGCAATATCATCAAACATGGTCGCTATCTGCTCCTTCTTGCTTAATTTTGACCCTTCAAAGGGAACGATCTTCTGAACATTTACATTTTCTGACATAGTCCGCAAAGTTAAAGAAATGTAGGTTGTAAATACGGAGATCCGGGTTTTTTAATGGAACAAAGCAAATATCACTATGGTAATTAAGTCAGCAGAATACCTTGTCAGTAGTCCGGATTGGGAAAAGTGCCCCAGTCCTATATGGCCGGAATATGCATTTATAGGCCGTTCTAACGTAGGTAAGTCTTCGTTGATCAATATATTGGCAAACAATGAAAAATTGGCCAAAACTTCCGGTACACCCGGTAAAACACAAATGATTAATCATTTTGCCATGAACAAAGCCTGGTACCTGGTAGATTTACCCGGGTATGGTTTTGCTAAAAGAAGCTTGTCGCAACGCCGCCAGTGGGAGCAAATGATTGAAAACTACCTCCGTAAACGCACAAACCTGGTGAGTGTGTTTGTTTTGATCGACAGCCGCCACCAGCCACAGAAAATAGATATCGACTTCGTAAATCAGCTGGGCGAATGGAATATTCCCTTCAGCCTCGTGTTTACCAAAGCCGATAAAAGCACCCAGGCAGAAGTGAGCAAAAATGTAAAAGCTTTCCTGAATAAAATGAAGGAAACCTGGCAGTTCCTGCCGGCTAATTTCGTGACCTCTACAGTGAAGAAAAGTGGCAGAGATGCCATCCTGAATTATATCGACGAATTGAATGCACAGTTCAGAGCCATCGCCTGATCCATCGCTGCTAAAAATAAAAGGCCTGCATACCGTAGTGTGCAGGCCTTTCTTATTTATGCTGAAACCTATAATGTTTTTTTATAAATCAGCTCCAATGCATCGGGGTCAGGACTATTCAAATGAAGCAAGCCATCTTTTATGTGGATGATGTATACTTCCCGGTTACCAATTTTTAACTGCCAGTCCTTGTTATCATTGCCGCCTACCAGTTCTACACGATAGGTATCAGCATTGAGCTGTAAATCGTCTGCCAGCAATTTATAAGTGCCACCCTGGAAGATAGCAGTTTGTTTACTGGTGACAGGAGTGCCTTGTCCGCTGAGGCCGCCGGTAGTGGCAATTAAAGTCCATTTACCCTCCAACTGTGAGGCAGGTGTATTCCCCTCTTTTTCGCAGGCTGTCAGCAGTAGTAATACTGCCAACAGGTATCTATTTTTCATTCGCAATACGTTAAGGCAATAACTTATATTCGGTAATAACTTTATTGATGTTTTGTATAAAACCATCCATATAAGTCGAGGTTCCTGTGTAATAGGCATCTATACGGAAATCGACAGTTTCAGTTGATGAAACATAACTAAATGTCTGGTAAACATCGTCAGATATTCCGTTGTTACTGTAGTTGCCTTTCTTGGGATCTGCTTTGATAGCTGCCTGGGGGAAGCTGCTGAGGTATTGTTTTAGTTTGCCATGGATGTCGGCCGGTAAGGCAACAATATTACGGTGTCCTCCGGAATACGTAATAGTATAACTGCCAGCTTCCATAATCTGTAGTGTTTTAGTCGGCGGATTAGGCGCTGTATAGCCACCACCAAAGCTAATAATGAGTGCATCCCCCTGAGGAATAACAACTTCTTCGTTCTTATGCTTGCAGGAAAAGAGTATAAAAGTGCCTAATAGCATTGCTGCTACCAATGATTTTGGTGATTTCATAATAATAAGCGTCTTTGTAATGTTAAGCGCAGAAGCAGAAGGAAAGTTACAATCCGGGTAAAGTTTGTAACGCTAGATAAGGAGGGAGAAAAAGCCACGTGACGTGATCACACGTCAGGAAAATATCTGAGAGAGGTACAAAAAACAGGGCGCCTTAATTCACTACTTTATTGGCGCAGCTGCTGCTGGCAAAGGCTTCTGGTTTGGCTTTGAAGGCAAAGCCCATACCGAGAATATAACCCATTGCTTCGCGCAATGCCAGGTTACTTTTGAATTGAGGATTGGTGTTGATGTCTGCGTGTACTTCCATGTCTACATCATACTCAGTAAACAAGTCGCACAGCTCATACGCAATCTCAATGCTCTTCGCTACTTCTACAAGCATACGCTCTTTCACAGAGTAGCGGTCTTTGGTTTTTTCGTTGTGGATAAACATAAATCCGCCATGACCTTCCCGGAGGAAAACAATCACGGTAGCGAATTCAGTATCCAGTCCTTTTACCTGGGAGTCAGTGCCAATGCATACTTTCAAACGAAAGCCCCTGGCGGTTTCCCGGACAATGGCCTGCCGTACTTCTTCCTTAACCGGAAGGTGGATGACCTCTCCATTAAATCTTCTCCATTGCATAAAATGTATATTAAAGGGTGAACATGCAAATTGGGTAATGCTATAATGCCTGCCTGTTGAAGTAATGCCATGCGTTGGATGGGGGTAACAATATGGGATGCTTCCATTGGGGGATAACAGCAATATGTACGAATATACGAAAAAGCTGTTAGCAAACACTAACAGCCTAATATTAAAAAAACGAGAAGAAATTTAGAAAAGAGAAATGGCTAAAACTGGCCGGTGCTCAGCAATACCAGTGTACAAGCTTCTACCGGCTGAATATTATTTTGCTTTGCAATAGTTTCCAGCTCCTCATTTTCTGCACCCGGATTAAAAATAATGCGACGTGGATGCAGCTGTAAAATATAGTCGTAGTAAGCTTTCTGGGCTACCGGGTTGAGGTACATCGTTACGGTATCTACCTGCTCCAGCGGTGGATGTTCTGTGATTACCGGGATATCGCCAATATTAGCTGGCCGGCTGCCAATAGCCACTACCGGATGTCCTTTGGCCGTAAGCCTGTTCACCGCCATGTTACTATATCTTTCAGGATTGGGCGAAGCACCCAGCACTACCGTGAGTTTTTTATCGTTGTTGGTTTCCATACCACTAATTTACGGAATTCAAAACAGTTGGTAAGCATGCCGCGGCAGATGCGCCAGGATATCGCCAAACGCAGGCTTTAACAAGGGAAAGTTAAACCGGAAGCCTGCCTGCAATGCCCTGGTTGGAATCACCCACCTGCTTTTTAACAACAGCTCCGTTTCAGTGCCAATTAGCGCGGCACCTAATTTTAACAGGGGAACAGGCGCTGGTAATCCGAAGGGTTGCCCACTCGCTTCCCGTAGTGATTGCATAAAAACTTTATTGGTAACCGGGTTCGGTGCGGTGCAGTTGAAGGTGCCGCTGAGGGCTTCATTTTCGTATAGCCATGCTATCATCCTGCACACATCGGTAATATGTATCCAGGTAAACATTTGTTTGCCGCTGCCCTGGCGCCCGCCCAGCCCAAATTTCACGAGATTCAGATAAGGCTGCATTACGCCGCCCGGCTCCCAGCCAATGGTAACGCCTATACGTAGTATTATTTTTCGTGTATGCGGCAGGGTAATATCATTAAAGGTTTGTTCCCATTGTTTGCATACCTGTACGGAGAAATCATTCTCCATTTCTCCATTACATTCATCCATAGCACGGTCTGTTGCATGGCGATAAATAGTAGCGCTACCGGCATTGATCCATACCGCAGGTGGGTGCTGTAACGTGCGTATAGCGGCGCCTAGGGCGGTAGTGGCCTGCAGCCGGCTGTCCAGTATGGCTTGTTTGTTTGAGGCGGTATAACGGCAGTTAACGCTTTTTCCTGTGAGATTGATGAGCAAGTCGGCATTTTCCAGCGCATCGCTCCAGGCGCCATGGCTTTTACCATCCCAGGCTACATAGCTAATACGGCCGGTAGCAGCGCGGGGACTACGGGTAAGGATAATGATATCGTTGTCGTTGCCGAAATAAGCGGCCAGGCTTCTGCCTATAAATCCGGTTCCGGCGGCTATCACAATGCGTTTATTCTTCATGGGTATCAATGGTTTCAACGGTTTCATAAAAGGTAAGCAGCGCGTAAAAGCCCACCAACGGAAACATCCCGTAAAACAAAAGCAGCACACCAAGTAGCGCAAAGCCCGCCTGTACAATGCTTAATACGACGAGAATAGTGCTGCATATGAGTACTGGAAGCAACATCCAGTGATATATCTTCCGGAAAATGGAAATAGGGAATTGCAGGTGAATAATGCAACTAAAAAGCTGGTAGGTGAAAAGGAGAATAAATGGGGCGGCATGCGCCATCGTATCAATAATAAAGATAACCAGCAGCCAAAAAGACTGGATACTAACATCTGCTATCAGTAGTATTTTTTCTTTTATTTTTCATATTTCAGAATTTTCAGAAAAAAATGAAATATTGGGACAAAAAAAATTATTTGATGAGTTTCAGCAAGCTGCTATAAAACCAGCTTTCTTCTGATTTTATGAACGCACCAATCGTTCTATCCGTCTGTTGGGCAAACTTGGTGATATTAGCGATAGAATCTTTAAACGCTTTCATTTCTTTGTCTTTCGGATCGCCTTCAGCCTGCTGCAGTTGTAACAGCACTTTCATAATCGGATCTAACTCGCGTTTCTTTCTTTCACGAGCAATATAGGTAGCTACTTTCCAGATATCTTTTTCTGCCACAAAAAACTCCTTTCTTTCGCCCGGAATGAGGATACGCTCCACCAGGCCCCAGTTAATCAATTCCCGCACGTTCATATTGGTATTTCCCCGGGAAATATTCAGTTCCTCCATGATATCATCTGCCGACAAAGGATCCGGCATTACCAGCAACAACGCGTGAATTTGCGCCATCGTACGGTTAATGCCCCACTGAGCGCCCAAAGATCCCCAGGTTTGAATAAACTGTGCTTTTGCTTCCACTAAGTTCATGTAGGTTGTAATTTATATAGCGTTGACAATTTACAAAGTCAAATGTATATCAGGTTTTTGAACTTTCAAAATATAATGAAACATTTTTACCGGGGAATGACGGGAACGGGCACAAAAAAGGCGGAGTGTATTACACTCCGCCTTTTGTATAGCTATTCATTAGTTTATACCAGCATGGTTACCGGATTTTCGAGGAATCCTTTCAGGGTAGCCAGGAAACGGGCACCTACAGCTCCATCCACGCTTCTGTGGTCGCAGCTCAGGGTGAGTTTCATAATGTTGGCTATTTTCACCTGACCTTTTTCCACGATAGCGGTTTCAGTGATATTACCTACTGCCAGGATCGCTGAATCCGGCGGGTTGATAATAGCCGTAAATTCATCGATACCGAGCATACCCAGGTTGGAGATGCTGAAGGTATTACCGCTGAATTCCTGTGGTTGCAGTTTCTTGTTTTTAGCTTTGTCGTACAGGCCTTTTGCATCAGCAGCAATCTGGCTCAGTGTTTTCTGGTCAGCAAAGCGGATCACCGGTACAATCAAGCCTTCTTCAATAGCTACTGCGGAACCAATGTGTACATGTTGATTCTGACGGATGAAATCACCCATCCAGCTGCTATTTACTGCAGGATGCTGACGCAGTGCCATTGCAGAAGCTTTGATCACCATGTCATTGAAGGAAATTTTCACCGGAGAAATTTCGTTAATCGCTTTACGCGCTTCTATGGCTTTATCCATATTCACATCTATCTTCAGGTAGAAGTGAGGAGCGGTAAATTTGCTTTCGCTGAGACGTCTGGCAATTACCTTGCGCATTTGCGTCAGCGGAATATCGGTAAATCCTTCCTGTCCGGCTGCTACAAAGGCAGGAGCTGCAGGAGCAGCGCTACCGGCGCTTTGTTGAGCAGGAGCCGCTGTTTTAGCAGCAGGAACGAAATTATCCACATCTTTCTTGATAACACGGCCACCATCACCAGAACCAGGAATCTGGCTAATGTCAATGCCTTTTTCTTCTGCCACTTTCTTAGCCAGCGGAGATGCTTTAACACGACCATCAGTAGTACCAGTAGCTACGGCAGCAGGAGCGGCAGTAGCAGCAGGAGTTGTACCATTTTGGGAAGGAGCAGCTGCAGTTGGCGCAGGCGCACCGTTTTCAGCAGCCAGGATGGCGTCTACACTGGTACCCGCTTTACCAACAATGGCAATAATACCATTTACTTTGGCAGCATCACCTTCTTTCACGCCTATATATAATAAAGTACCGTCGGCATAACCCATTACTTCCATGGTCGCTTTGTCCGTTTCCACTTCCGCCAGTACATCATCATTTTTAACTACATCGCCTACTTTTTTATTCCAGGCAACTATTTTACCTTCTGTCATGGTATCGCTCAGGAGCGGCATACGGATAACAGTGGCATTTTTCAATGCTTCTTTCAAAGCAGCATCATCCACCGGTGCAGCAGTTGCAGCAGGAGCAGCCTGTGGTGCAGGCGCAGCGGCAGCTGGAGCAGCAGCAGGTGCAGTTGCAGCCCCTTTATCTTCCAGTAAAGAAGTATAATCTTCTCCCGGTTTACCTACAATGGCAATAATTCCGTTTACTTTAGCCGCTTTTCCTTTCTCTACACCAATGTACAGCAGGGTTCCTTCTGCGTAACCCATCACTTCCATGGTTGCTTTATCCGTTTCCACTTCAGCTATAACATCGTCTGCCTTTACTGTATCGCCCACCTTTTTATGCCATTCCGCAATCACCCCTTCCGTCATCGTATCACTCAAAAGGGGCATTCTGATAACTTCTGCCATAGTGTTTTATTCAAAATTTTGCTCAAACCTACATGTTTTTGCGCAAAAACGCAAAGAAGGAATTGTAAACTGTTTAAAAATGTCTATCTATCGTTAATATTTAATTAGGGTAGCAGGAACTAGAAGTCCAGCTCCATATTAAGTCTGTCTTTCAGCTCTTTAACCAGGGGGTATTTCTCCGCCATTTGCTGGAATTGTTCCCTGCTCGATAACGGAGCCGGGCCAATATCCTGCGTTTGCTGGCTTTCATCCAGCTGCAGCGTTAGCACGATGGCCGGGTTGTTAAACTTCTTTTTCAGGAATTCGGCAATGATCAGTTTCTCTTCTTCCATAAACCGGAACTGCACAATATTGCGACTTACAATCCCTACTTCAGTAGTGCCCAGCAGCTTTAGCTGTGCCAGCTGTAAGTTACTCACCACCGTCATTTTATTGGCCTGCCGGTACAGATCGATAAATTCTTCCCAGTACACATGAATAGCTCCCTGGGTAATTGGAATCACCTGGACCTGCGTGGTACCCTGTTGTTTCGCTGCCATGGCTTCTTTCATGGCTGCCAGCCCGGTGAGTTTACTGGCTGGCATAGCGGACGCTACCGTGCTGTTGGCGGCCGGTGCAGTGGTGGCAGGCGCCGGTGTAACAGCTGGTGTTGCCGGGATGCTGGCAGGTGGCGCCGCCACCGGAGCCGTTTGTACGGGCGCTGCCTGAACAGGACGCGGAGGCACTGGTGCTGCTACAGGTGTTCCCATAGTGGCCGCATTGCCGGCTGGTACTGTTGCGCCACTATCTACCGTTAAACGGGCAGTTGGCGCAGCAGCTATACTTTCAGTGGTAGCTGGCTTATCTGTAATTGTTTTGGCGGTTACCGGCTGGGCGGCAGGAGCCCGCAGCTTCTGTGGTACCGAACCATCAGGTACTAATTTTTTTTTTGACACCTCTCCGGTGCTGTCATCACTGACCAGGGTAACGGCTTGCTGGAGGTAGCACAATTTAATCAGCGCCATTTCCACATGTAAGCGCTTATTGCGCGCCATGCGGTAATTGATCTCGGTTTCATTGAGCAGGTGCAGCGCGGTAATCAGGTAAGCAGGACTGATTTGACCGGATAATTGCTTGTAGCGGTCTTTCAGGTTACCAGATACTTCCACCAGGTGTAACGCCTTTTCTTCTTTACACAATAAGAGGTTGCGCAGAAACTCCGCCCATCCGTTCAGGAAGTTATCTCCTTCAAATCCTTTCTGTAAAATTTCGTCAAACAGGAGCAGGGCATTGGCAATGTCCTGTTGTAATACACAACCCATTACCCGGAAAAAATAATCGTAATCCAGGATGTTCAGGTGTTCCAGCGTATTTTGATAGGTAAGATGCCCGCTGGTAAAGCTGACGATCTTGTCCAGGGTGCTCAGGGAGTCGCGCATACAACCATCGGTTTTCTGCGCTACCAGGTGCAGGGCATCTGCTTCCGCCTGAATATGTTCTTTGGTACAAATTTCCTGTAAGTGGTCTACCGTATCCTGTATGGTAATACGTTTGAAATCGAAAATCTGGCAACGACTCAGGATAGTAGGTAAAATCTTATGTTTTTCCGTAGTAGCCAGGATGAAGATCGCATAAGAAGGTGGCTCTTCCAGGGTTTTCAGAAATGCATTAAAGGCCGAGGAACTGAGCATGTGTACCTCGTCTATAATATAGATCTTATATTTTCCTGCCTGCGGCGCAAAACGAACCTGTTCAACCAGGGTCCGGATGTCATCTACCGAATTGTTGGAGGCGGCATCCAGTTCATGAATGTTAAACGAACTGCCTTCATTGAAGGATTTACAGGAGTGACATTCATTACAGGCTTCTCCATCCGGCTGCAGATTTTCGCAGTTAATGGTTTTAGCCAGGATACGCGCACAGGTAGTTTTCCCTACTCCGCGAGGTCCGCAAAAGAGGAAGGCATGTGCCAGCTGGTTATTGCGGATGGCATTTTTAAGAGTGGTGGTAATATGTGCTTGTCCTACAACAGTTGAAAAGTTCTGTGGACGGTATTTACGGGCTGAAACGATAAAATTCTCCATATGACTGCTACGCTTTCGCGAGCGTCGAAAATACGCACAAATTCAGTAAGAGAAAAATGCGCAGCAGGATCGGCGCTGACACCGGGTTTTACGCTCCCGTGTGTGCCGTTAAAATAAATTCCAGGTAGCCTTTTTTTAATAATATGATCCCATTATTGTAATGCTCCATCATCAAAGAACTGATTTCGTGCAGCTCCTGTATAGCCACGTAATTAGGGATCATGTCGTCCATAAAGTTGCAGTCCTGTTGCCGGAATTGTTGCAGTTTTTGATGAAGGTCTTCCGGAAAGACGCTATAGAGCGGTGAATTGCAGATGTTTTCTGCCATCATACGGAAACTCCAGCATTCCGCAGATAATTCGTCAAAAAGGGTGGGCATGTGTTCTAACCCCTCATCACTGGTGTTAAATAGTAAGCTCACACAATGTATGATACGTATAACCTGGTCATTCAGCTGGTGGCCGGTTTGCTGGTATTCCAGCAACTGCTCGTATTCCTGTTTCAACCGGGCAGCGATGGCCGGGTCTTTCAGGAAGGCTACGGTGTAGTGGTACCTGAAAGCAGTTTCATCATGTCGCAGTAACCATTCCTGCTCTTCCTCCACGCTGGCAGACAGCATCCTGGCCAGTTGCCGGGCCCGGGGAGCACTGTATTTTTGTCCGTCAAATTCAAAATAACGGGTCTGAAACTGCCCGCTGCTGATGGCCTGCAGGGTTTCTGCATCCTGGCGATCCCGGTAAAACGCCCGCAGCCTGCCAATGATGTCCGGATGGTATATCTCCCGGAGACTATAATTTTTCATTTCTTCCGGAGATAGCAACCGGGTATATGCTGCCGTCATTTCATTGAATGGCCGGTTGTCATAGTAATCGTTGAATACACGCGGATATTCATATAGCCGGTGACGTTGGGATAACTCCCCGATATAAGCCGCCGGACTCATTTCTGTGAAAGGGCCTGTAACAGCAGGAACGGTACAGTGATACACCAGCGCTGTCATTCGCTGCTGCAATTGCTCCGGTTCATTAAACAGTACCCAGGCACTGTTATCTGGCATCCGGCAGGATACATTGGCCTGTAGGAAGTGCGCTTCCCGGTCTTCCCGTGTTAAATGAGCCGTCCACTGCTCCCGCAGCTGTACGCGGCTTTTTAGGAAAGTTTGAAAGTAATGATCCGTAATAACGGGTAGCTCTGCGTTGTCCAGCGACAAATGATTTTGTGCGGCATAATAATGAATGAGCGCACGTTGTACGCTGAAAATATTGGAAAACCGGACCGTTTTTTCTGCCAGTTCCGGTAGTTTATGAAAGCAATGATCCAGGCAGTAACCGCCCATCTCTACGCGGCGTAAGCTGCTAACAGCGGTGGTGGTACTGGTAAGCCCTACTGCTACGGTATCGGTATAAAATTCCATTTCCCGGCTCAGGGAGAGGTACTGCTGATTAATCAGGATATATATTTTTCTCAATACCCACTGCATAAAATTCAGGATCCGGGTAGTGATGTGCGCAAAGAAACTTAACAGGCTACCTCCGTTGCTCCAGCGGATTTCCATTTCGGTCCACCGGTCATTTTCATAAAGCATGTTATACAGTACTTTATTTAACGAGTAGATATAACTGCCCAATTTCATGCTTCGCCGGGAAAAATGAGTGAATTCATGTGCCAGCAGCATTTTAAATTCACTGATGTTCACGCTGTTAATAAGCCCTAATCCGATCTCCAGGTTTTTACGGGCAGGGAGGAATAAGCCTAAAAAGCTGGAATTATAAAAAATAGTGGTATTCATGTCCGGCACCACAAATACTTTATTCGGAAAACGCATCCGCGTTTCTTTCACTAACCGGGTAATGAAATCAAATAAATCAGGATGATTGTCAGCAAAAATCTGTGTGCGATACGGGTTAACAGTGGGACGTTTACTGAAAAGAAATTTGATGAGAAAAAACAAAACCATCCCTCCCAGTAACACAAGACTAAGTCCCGTGACGCCGGAAATCCAGGTAGGATACGTGCGGAATAGTATGATTCCTCCTGAGATACACGCCACTGCCAGGGCAACGGCGGTAACTAATAATACCACGTAGAGAACAAAGAACAAGACAACGCAGCTGATGGCTTTTATTATCTGTTGCCTGAATAATAACGTGGGTTGAATGAGTGCCAGATCCGCATTTTCCGGACACCCAGGGTATAAGTTGGTCATAACACAAACTCTGGTTAGATACGTTCGTAACTGCCAAAAGGGATTTAAATGTATGTAATATTCATAAACTTCTCCGCTATCAGCGTAGAATCAGATATTCATATGGGTTGTGATGTTCTACTACCGATTTGGCTTTGAGCGCATTGGTTTGATATATATTTTTTGTAATAATGTATTTGGCTGCCGGAGTATGGATTAAGAGGGAGAAAAGAAATAGGGTGGTATGGGGAAACATCAACAGATAAATAAACCCGGATACAGGAAGCGCCTGCATCCGGGTTTGTTTGCTTATCCTACCATAGGATGTCTTTTATACGGTATAGTACGGTCAAATAAATAACGGTAAGTGGTTAATTGCCTGGATGGTACTGCGCCAAGACTTTCCGCCACATTTTGCATTCTTGGGTTAAAATCGCCGATCCATTGCATTTCATAATCTACGTAATGTGCGCTATTACTCTGAATGAGTTTAGCACCCTCCACAATCATATAGGCATCAATACCTTTGCCCTGGAATTCGGGGATAATACCAAATATGATCCCTACCATCTTTTTACAATAGCCGGTTTGCTTCAGCCACAGGAACTTGAGTTTCTGCCACAGGCCAAACTGCCCGTTCATATGTTTAATATACTGGTTCAGATCCGGGAGATTCAGCCAGATAGCAATCGGTTCATCGTGATGGTATACGAACCAGGCAATCTTTTCATCCAGCAATGGTTTCATCTGTTTGAAAATGGCGAGCGCCTGTGCTTTACCCATCTCTTTACCTCCTGCATGTTGGGCCCACGCCTTGTTGTATACAGTACTGAAAGCTTCTGCAAATTTGGGTAGTTCGTTTTTCCGGATATGTACTGCTTTGAAGGCCGGATCTTTGGCAATTGCATCGTGGCGTTCAAAAAATTTGGGTTGCAACTGATCGCGCACTTTCATGCCATAGCATACCTGGTTAAAGAACACCTGGAAACCATACTCTTCAAATAAACGGACATAATAGGGCGGATTGAAATTCATGCAGTAGATCGGTTCATAAAATCCTTCTGTCAGTAATCCCCACCAGTTATTTCGCTCCCCAAAATTGATAGGGCCATCCATTGCCTGCATGCCTCTTTCCTGCAGCCATTGTTTGGCAGTATCCATAAGCAGGTTGGCTGCATCCTGGTTATCAATACAATCAAAGAAGCCTACACCCCCTACCGGGCACTCATCTCCTTTGTTTTTATATTTCTTATTTACAAAGGCAGCAATTCTTCCGATAAGCTTGCCGCTATCATCTTTTAAAATCCATCGTATCAGTTCTCCATGGCGGAATGCTTTATTGTGCTCCGTATCAAACACCATGTTGATATCCTTGTCCAGGGGCCTGATCCAGCCCGGTACATTTTTATTCAATGTTATATGTACATCGAGAAATTGCCTGGCTGTTAATTCATCGTTTACAGTAATGAGTTGCATTGAATCCATTTGTACAAATGTAATAAAAACTGCATTGGCATTATTTTTTCTCTTATCCACCACATGAAAAGAACATATGTTTATCCCGTAATATTAGTATTGCTGGTGGTGGTATTTGGACTGGGCTATTGCCAGCAGCAACGATACGTACGCAAAGTGTTGTCTGAAAATCAGCGCTTGTGGAATGAGAACCGCGATTTACGGAAAAGCCTGGATCAATCCGGGGCGGTAAACACGCAAATCGTTAATCACCAGGAAGTTCAGCAAAGGGTAGCCGGACAGTTTATTGAGCGCCGCGCTTATTACCGCCGTAACTGGGAGCAGTTCATTGCCGTGAGTGCCGGTGAATACCGTACCGGGCTGCTGGGGGGCATCAAAGACCTGAACATTATCGTCAATAATCAAACAGAATATACGTTGGATAATGTGGTAGTGAAAGTGGATTACATGCGTAATAATAACGAGGTTTTCAAAACAGAACAATATACTATCAGCAATATCCCGGGAAAAGGTACCCGTAGTATCGCCGCTTCCAACAGCCGGAAAGGTAGTAAAGTGAACGTAAAATTAATGAGTATTACCAGTCAGTCCATGAACTTCTGCTGGTCTGTTAGCAAACCCGCCCCCGCCGGTAACCCGGATCCTTTTGAATGTGTACCTTCCGCTAAGGATAATCAGTAACTTAGCGATATGATTGAGATGAAACCGGTTAGTGTTGTTGATGCGGCAATACAAGACCTTTATGAAGAAGCTTTTCCGAAAGAAGAAAGAAGACCCTGGCCATGGGAGCTATCGCTCATTGCTGCCAGGAAAATCCAGGTATTGCGTATCAGCAAGGGGGAGCAATTCGCCGGCTTTGTGTTTTACTGGAAGTTGCCGCTGTTTAACTTTGTTGAACATTTCGCTATACATGCCAATGCCCGCGGTGGTGGCGCTGGTACCCAGGTGATGGAATTGCTGGAAAAACAGTTAGGCACCATTGTGCTGGAAGTAGAACCGCCTGTAACGGAACAGGCTATACGTAGAATTGCATTTTACGAACGACTGGGGTATCAAACTTTTCCGGATTCCTACGAGCAGCCACCTTATTACCCGGAATTTCCTCCGCTCACTTTACGTGTTATGTACAAAGGGTTTCCTCCAGGTACTGCGGAGTTTACAACCATAAAAGATCAGCTTTACCAGTACGTGTACACAAAATAAAAAGTACGAATGACGAACCGGATAAGTAGGATGTCATCTCACGGAGCATCCTGACCGGTTATCATTCGTACTTTTTTATTTTAAACAGCTTCAGCGATAGCTATTATCTTTCTCCGCGTCGTGGCCTTCCCTGTTCCTGTTGTGGCTGTTCTCTTTGTTGTTGCTGTTGTTGTTCTCTTTGTATGCGCTGCTGTTGTTGTTGCTGTTGTTGCTGTTGTCTCTGTTGTTGTTGTACCTGTTCCCGTTGAATACGCTGTTGTTGCTGTTGTTGCTGTTGTTGCTGTTGTTGTTGCTGCTGCACACGTTGTTGATCCCTTTGCTGTTGCTGTTGTTGCTGCTGTATCCTTTGTTGTTGCTGTTGTTGCTGTTGTTGTATTCTCTGCTGTTGCTGTTGCTGCTGTTGTTGTATCCTCTGCTGTTGCTGCTGCTGTTGCTGTTGGATTCTTTGCTGCTGTTGTTGTTGCTGTTGTATCCGTTGTAATTCTTGTTGCTGCTGTTGCTGCTGTTGGCCAAAAGACCTGTCTGGCGTAACCCTGGATGGTCTGTTGTAATCAGTATTATTTCCAGGTTGTGTGTTACCATTATTTCCGGGATTGATTCTTCCTCCATTATTATTTACCGGCTGGTTGTTATCGCGGCCTGGATAAACCCTTCCGCCACCATTGTTGCCGTTATTAATATTTCCGGGAGTGTTGTTATTATTTCCGGGATTGCCAGGTATAATACGGTTAGGCCGGTTATTGTCTATTCCGGAATTGCCCGTATTGTTACCTGTATTATTGCCAGCATTGCCTGGTGTAATCCGGTTAGGCCGGTTGTTATCTATTGGCTGAACCGGTTTGTTACGATCGGCATCACGGCCTTTCTGGATAGCAGTAGCATCCGGACGGAAGATCTGCAAACGGTTATTATCTACTCTGCCTGTACCAGGTCTGCTCATGTTTTCCACTCTCACTGGTCTTACTTCCTGACCGGAATAACGTTGTACTTCACGGGCATCAGGTCCGGCATATACCCGGTTACCGCGGTAGTTGTTATAGTTGTTGATAACGGTTGTATTGTTAATAATAGTCACGTTGCGGCTGTTATTAACATAGTAGTTATTGATGCGCGGACTACCAATATATTGTCTGGGTACGAATGCCCAGTAAGCGGCAGGCGAATTATAGGAATACTGTGGTCCCATTGGGGCCCATCCGTAGTAGTCGCCACCAGTTCTCCAGCTTACCCAAGCCGGCCCCCAGTCATTACCGGGTACCCACATCCATCCCTGGAAATCATCATATAACCAACGGCCATAGTGGAAAGCGGCCCAACCCCAGGCATAATCAGACATCCAGGTCCAGCCATAATCGGTATATACCCAGTGTCCGTTTGTATAATAAGGCCTGAAATCGCGGCCTGCATTAGGTATCCATACTTGGTCATATCCGGGATAGCTTACCCAGCGGCCGTAAGGACTCAATTGATCATAAAAGGAAATAGAACCGCTGATTTGTACCTGCGGGCCTGATCCGTAAGATGAGCCATATTGATCATTGTAGTTTTGATCGTTATAGCCCTGATTATTGTAGCCTTGATCATTGTAATAGCCAGGTGCGTATGTAGAAGCGCAACTGCCTAAAAAGAAAGATATAAGTAACAGGGATATACCTGCATATTTCATTAATGTGTTCATAACTTCTGTTTTTATAGTCCTGATAGGTTGTAAGACCCTGGAGATGTCATGAATGTTGTTGTGTGTAAAGTTATTTTATCTCAACAAGCATTTTTTTTATGGTGGTTTTGAGTATTATATTGCTGGCGGTATCATGATGAAATGTTAAAGGATATTGTTAAAAATTTTATAACGCTTTTGCTGCAGTTCGGGCGTCTATATGCTATATGACAAAAATGATTCCAAAATAATTTTCGGCTGTAATCGCTTGGAGTACAGTGTTTAACGAAGCAGTGGCGGGAATAATAAAACATTCCTGTAATATTGCAGCAGTCGAATCAAATCATACAATGAACTCATTTTTCAGTATTGATCATACCTTCTTCACCGCGTTAGGATATGCGGTTAGTTACGTGGAGTTTATTGGTACATTAACCGGCTTGCTTTGTGTGTGGCTGGCGGCCCGTGATCATATACTGACCTGGCCTATAGGTCTTATCAACGTGAGTTGTTTCTTTATTCTGTTCTGGCAGTTACAGCTGTATGCGGACATGTTTTTGCAGATCTATTTTTTTGTTACCGGTGTTTATGGCTGGATGTTCTGGTATCAAAAGCAACCGGAAAATGAACCTATATATGCTTTGTCGAACCAGCAACGATGGTTACTGGGAGGCGTTGCTGTACTGCTTTCCGGCGTAGTGGGTTTCGTTATTAGTCGTTTACACACCTGGTGGCCGGCTGTATTTGAACAACCTGCTGCGTATCCTTATACAGATTCCCTGGTAGCCGTATTAAGCGTGATGGCGAACTTGCTGCTGGCTAAACGCATCTGGGAAAACTGGCTGTTATGGGTGATGGTAGATGTGGTAGCCACTATCATCTACTTCCAGAAAGGGGTGAAGTTTTTAGGGATAGAATATTTTATTCTGCTCGTGATAGCTACGCTGGGGCTTATTAAATGGATAAAAGCATATAAACAGCAATCTATTCAAATCAATTTTTAAACAACTCCATATTTCTTTAACCTATGTTAACTGTGAAGCAAAAATTCCGGCGTTTAGCCGTGGCGTTTATAGCCCTTTTTATCGTGATGTTTCTTTTTAGATTGCTCTATGGCTATACCTACAAAGGGGTGGAGTATGAGGAGTCCGGAAGCCGCGGATTTTTATCTGGGATTGAGCGGGAGCGGAAAAATTATGCTTCCGAAAAAACGAAAACCTACAGTGATGTAAAAGCCCAGTCAGCTGCACCATCCAATATTACCAATAACCAGAAGTATGAAAAAGTAGCGAGCGTGCGCGCAAAATCGTCGCATTTTACAGACGATGAAAAGCTGCTCCACAATACAGTTAAACAGTTTGAGGCGATTGTGCAGTATCAGCAGGAATCCGGAAACAAGGGCAGCCGGGAAATTCAAATGTTGATTGGTGTACTGCCTGAAAAGTTCGATTCATTTTATCATGCTGTACAGGGAATAGGTACAGTAAAGCATATGGCAGTTACCAAAACAGATAAAACCAACGAATACCGTAAGCTGAATGCAAAGAAAGTATCCCTGGAGCAGTCACTGGTGTCGCTGAAAGAGCTGAAGACGAAGCCGGGAGAAATCAGGGAATTTATTGATCTCGATACCCGGATTGCGGAAGTGGAAACGGAATTGCAGGGATTGGGAGTGGAGTTGGGAAACTTTGATTCAGAGAATGAATTTTGTACCGTGCAGTTCTCCATGTATGAGGGCAGTGCAGATAAAACAATAGGGATAGTAACCCGGCTGAAAGTGGCACTGGATTGGACGATCAAGTATTATGCAGTATTGGTGGTAAGTATTTTCGCAGCAGCGGCGGCAGCCTGGATATTGTTGAAAGTGGCGCTATTGGCCACGGCGCTGATAGCAGCGAATAAAAAAGAGTAGTGCAGAAAGCGTAAAACAAAAAGCCATTGTAGCGCATATCACTCGCTACAATGGCTTTTTGCTTTCCGCTATTTACACGGTGTATTCCCCCACTTTAGTGCCATCATCTTTGAGCATGGTGAGTACCAGTTGCTGTTGATTGGCTTTTATTTTAATCAGGGTTCTTGCGCCATCTTTAGGGCCGCCACCAATGATCAGCGGATATTCGTGTTGTCCTTTTATGGGGGCATATACGCCGTATTGGTGGGTATGTCCGCAAATCAGGATATCGATTTTATGTTTGTTGAACAGGTCGCCGAATAGTTCGCGGCAATGTTTTACGCCATGCCATTCGCCGGAATGGTAGTGTGGGATGTGCATCATCACCACTTTATGTTTCGCTTTTCTAAAGGCAGGGCTTTGCAGTTGTTGTTCCAGCCAGTGGGCCTGTTGTACCCGGTAGGCGTCAAAGTCAACAATGCCCGCATATACCGGATGTTCATCTTCTTTATCTTCTCCCGTATCTAAAACAATGGCAGATACAGGGCCGATGGTAAAAGTAAAATAGTTGCCATGACCGGGATTATCGAAGTACTGGTGCCATTCCCGGGCATATTTGCCGCGAGTTTCGTGGTTCCCCCGTACATACATAAAAGGTGTTTGTGTGGAAAAGGTATCGCCGCAGGGGGTGAGCATATGGTCAATGATTTGTTGTTCATCGGCCTGGTAGTCAAATACATCTCCGTTAAAAAACACGAAGTCGTAAGGGTCATTGCCGTTTAGTCCTACCAGGTGTGGAATGGAGGCGGGGCGGTCGTGGATATCGTTGATGATGAGCCAGGATACTTCTTTCGCCTGCGGATCGGGGGCGGTAAAGGTGTAGGTATCGCTGCTGATGATTTCGCCGTAGGTGAGTTTATAGGGTTCAAAAGACAGGATATCTTTTGAGCACACTTTATAGCTATATTTTTTCCCGGGTTCCAGGTTGGTCAGCTCAATGCGGTGGAGGCGGTTGTTGGCGTCTACCAGTCCGTTGGTGATGCTGTGGGCTTTTTTGTTGAGTTGTCCGTCGGTACCATATTCTACCCAGCTGTAGCAGGGGCGTGCGGTGAGCCACATTACGGAAATGTTGTGTGGGCCGGGATATTGGAGGTAAGGTTTACAAAGGAAGCTATGTTCCGGGGCGGCGGTGGTAGGCTGGCTGGTGAGGCTGCCTGCTTTGGCAACGGCGGGTACCAGTCCGCTGATGCCGATTAATCCTGCCGTGGAAAGGTGTCCGAGGAATGACCTGCGGGATTGTTCACTGTTAGTTTTTTTCATATGTATTTATTATATATATCAGGATGGTGGTTAAAAATAGTAAACGGATCAGGAAAAGGAAGCTATTTTTATACAGATGGCAGGTTCTGCCGCCTACTATTTATAAATAATGAATATTTATAATTTGATAGGCTGCGCTTTGCATTGCAGGGAAGTAAAAGTTTATTAATGAGAAAAACGTGGAGAAATGGGCCGGGAAAAGGTTTTTTTTCATCGTTAGCGTTTTGATATTCACCTATTAACTCTTACCTTTGCGGCAAATTTTGGAGACTGTAGTGAGGTATTACTACGGTTTTTGGAACAGTAACATTTTAGTATTTTTATAAACCGCTTTAAAAATATGCCTAACACAGGTAAGATCAAACAAATTATCGGTCCCGTGGTGGACGTGCACTTTGATGACAAATTGCCCGAAATCTACAGCGCATTGGAAATTACCCGCGAAAATGGTCAGAAGGTAGTATTGGAAGTACAGCAGCACCTGGGTGAAGACAGTGTGCGTACCGTAGCGATGGACTCCACAGATGGTATGGTTCGTGGCATGGCTGTAGTTGATAAGGGCGCGCCTATTAAGATGCCAGTTGGCGACCAGGTTAAAGGACGTTTGTTCAATGTGGTAGGTGAGGCGATTGACGGATTAGGTGACATCGATACTTCAAACGGTTATCCTATCCACCGTGAGCCGCCTAAATTTGAAGATCTGGCAACTGAAACAGAAGTACTGTTCACTGGTATTAAAGTAATTGACCTGATTGAGCCATACGCAAAAGGTGGTAAAATTGGTTTGTTCGGTGGTGCCGGTGTGGGTAAAACTGTATTGATCCAGGAGCTGATCAACAACATCGCAAAAGGTTACGAAGGTTTATCCGTATTCGCCGGTGTAGGTGAGCGTACCCGTGAAGGGAACGATCTGATGCGTGAGATGATCGAAGCGAACATCGTAAAATACGGTGATAAATTTAAAGAATCAATGGAACACGGTGACTGGGATGTTACCGCTGTAGATAAAGAATTACTGAAACAATCACAAGCTACGTTTGTGTTTGGTCAGATGAACGAACCACCGGGAGCACGTGCACGTGTAGCCTTGTCTGGTTTGACCCTGGCAGAATATTTCCGTGATGGAGATGGCACTGCAGGTGGTGGTAGAGATATCCTCTTCTTCGTAGATAACATCTTCCGTTTCACCCAGGCAGGTTCTGAAGTATCCGCGCTGTTAGGCCGTATGCCTTCTGCGGTGGGTTACCAGCCAACACTGGCCACTGAAATGGGTCTGATGCAGGAACGTATCACCTCCACTAAAAATGGTTCCATCACTTCCGTACAGGCGGTTTACGTACCTGCGGATGACTTGACGGATCCGGCTCCGGCAACTACCTTCTCCCACCTGGATGCTACCACCGTATTGGATCGTAAGATCTCCGATCTTGGTATCTATCCTGCGGTGAGCCCGCTGGAATCAACTTCCCGTATCCTGACTCCGGCTATCGTGGGTGAAGCTCACTATAACTGTGCTCAGCGCGTGAAAATGATCCTGCAACGCTACAAGGAACTGCAGGATATCATCGCCATCCTCGGTCTGGATGAGTTGAGTGATGAAGATAAACTGACAGTATCCCGTGCTCGTCGTGTACAACGTTTCCTGTCACAACCTTTCCACGTGGCAGAACAGTTTACCGGTCTGAAAGGTGTGCTGGTACCAATCGAAGAAACTATCCGTGGCTTTAACATGATCATGGACGGTGAAGTAGATGAGTATCCTGAAGCAGCTTTCAACCTCGTAGGTAACATCGAAGCAGCTATTGAAAAAGGTAAGAAATTACTGGAAGCAGCGAATAACTAATTAAGTCAATGATCCCGGTTCCGCCGGGATCATTACCCTTCACCATTTACGATCATAACATGCTATTAGAAGTATTAACACCAGAAAGAAAATTATATGCCGGAGAAGTGTACGGAGTACAACTACCGGGCATTGACGGTTCTTTTGAAATACTGGATAAACATGCGCCATTAATTGCAGCTCTCGGAAATGGTAAAATGAAAGTGTTGACAGATAAAACGCATGCTGAGTTTTTTACTATCAGCGGTGGATTTGTGGAAGTGTTGCGCAATAAGGCTACCGTACTCGTAGAAGGCGCTGTAGCAGTGGAAAAATAAGCATACCAGCTAAAGATAATAACCAGGCCGGGTAAGATTACCCGGCCTTTGTTTTGTCCTAACTATTCCAATCTTAGATGACCCGATTGTAAACAGGACTGTTCACCGGGATTTCCTCTCTATTCATCTATATACAATACATCACCTCCACGGCTATACGAGATAACCGGAGTGATATCCTGTACATCAATAGTCAACCCCTATCAAGGGCTGAGTATATTACCTAATGAATATGCCTTGACAATAAATTATTAGTATTCAGGTAGTAATCTGGTATCGGTTCGGTCTATAGAAGAAGCAAAATGTTTTTCATAGGTTTTGCCTTCATAGGTGTATTCTTATCGGTTATTTATTTACCTGAAAACGGGTTATGTAACTGGTAATAATTAGCAATTACTTTAGCAAGATATCTAATTTGTTTTAAATAACTAGCATTCCCGCTGTTCATTTTTTACTTTAAAAAACGGGCTCCGCCGATGTTGCTCTTTTTCAGATTATTACCATTAGTTTAAGGAAGGATCAATGGGGTAATTTGCCATCATGGCGAAGCTACTGCCAAGATTTTTGAGTGATTGCTGCCATATTTGCTGCTCATTAGAATCAAATACCAGCGAGGCATCCGTTTGGGAGAGAATCCACGATTTATCCTTTACTTCTTCCTCCAGCTGACCCTCAGTCCAACCAGAATACCCAATAAAGAATTTTACCTTGTCCGGATCCAGTGAACCCTGGTTGAGCGCAGCCACCACCTCATCAAACTTGCCTCCCCAGTAGATACCAGGCAGTATTTCCAGCCCCCCGGTAATTAGTTCCGGTTGCCGGTGAATAAAATGTATGGTGTCCATCTGTACCGGCCCCCCGTAATAAACAGGTATCTTTCCAATCAGTACTTCCGGCACCAGGTCACTCAGTGTTTGGTCAAATAACTTATTGATTACAAAGCCAAAACTACCTTTCTCCTGGTACTCACAAAGCAATACTACCGTGCGGGCAAAATTTGGATCTTTCAGAAATGGATCAGCTATCAGCAAAATGCCGGGCGACAAAGTTACCATAGACAATACGATTTTATAGCCTGTTCAAATTTAACTAAATGATTGAATAGTAAAGAAAAAAGAAAGTGGAGAGATAGGGGAAATAAAAAAAGGAGGCTAGAAAACCTCCTTACCATTTTATCAACCAAAATCTAAATCGCTTATGGAACGAATCCACATCGATGTATGTAGAAAGTTTAATTACTTTGTTATGATCTTATACTAATCAAATTTAGTACCAGATTCTGAAGCAAAGGTAAGGAAAGATGAACTAATAAAATCAGCAGTAGCCAGTTAAAATTACGTTAAAGTAATGTTGTATTGCTGTTAATAAACCTGCTGGCCAGAGCCAGCCCGGAATTTTGTATCATAGTTGCTACAGCAAACATCTTTTTTAACATATTTTACTATTTCTGTACACTTATCTTTGATATAATTTAAAGCCTGACAAAAAGTTACATGATACCACTGAAGAAAATTTTTCCCGTTATCGTTGTGCTCATTACCTTATCCCTCCTGGGAATTATTTACATCCAGGTAAGTTGGATCAAGAGCGCCGTTCTCATTAAACAGGAACAGCTCTTTCAACGGGCCGTCAGTATGACCAATGACGTGTACAATGACATGATGTCCCGCCGTCAGGCTGCCGTGTTATTTAAACTGGATAATTCTGTTGTGAAAGACCCGTCTGGCGTGGCAAAGGGCTTCAACCTCGACGTAGCCCGTATGGCGTTTAACACACCGGCAGTGAGCGATTTTTTCACAGTTCAGGAAGTAAGCCGTTGCATTAAGGCCAATATGAGGAAAAATCACCTCGATTCTACCAATTTTGAATTCGCCATCCTGGGACTTGTCCCCGGATCAGATATGGCAAATATCAAAATGCAATCGGCCGGATTTGTGAAAATGTATGAGAAAAGCCAGAAAGACAGCCTGAAGAACATCAACAACTATAAAATCCAGGTGATTCCCCTCTCAGAGCAGAACGACTACAGCGCCAAAGCGGAACGCCTCATGATCGTTATGCCTACGGACGACTCCATTGCCAAACAACTGGGATTGATGATTTCCGGCGGGATCCTGTTTACTATCATCATCATCACGGCCTTTGCCCTCACCATCCGGACGTTGTTAAACCAGAAGAAACTATCGGAAATAAAGTCGGACTTTATCAATAACATGACCCATGAGCTAAAAACGCCACTGGCCACCATCTCCCTGGCAATAGACGCCATACGGAATGAAAAAGTTATGTCCAAACCAGAAAAAATCCAATACTTCTCTGGTATTATAAAAGAAGAAAATAAGCGCATGAACAAACAGGTGGAAAGCATACTGCAATCTGCCCTGCTGGAGAAAGACGAAATAGGCCTGAAATTACAGGCCACCGATGTACATGCCGTCATCAAGAATACCACGGATAACCTCCAGCTCCAGTTGGCCGCTAAAAATGGTGTGGTGGATTTGCAACTGGATGCCATTAACCCGGTAATGATGGCAGATGATGTACATTTTTCCAACCTGATTTTCAACCTGATGGACAACGCCATCAAGTATTCCAACGATCCACTGGAAATAAAAATACAAACGTATAATACCCGCAAAAGCCTGTTCATCGTGATTGCTGACAACGGTATCGGCATGAGCCGCGATACAATTTCACGTATCTTTGAAAAATTCTATCGCGCCCACACCGGGAATGTGCATAATGTAAAAGGATTCGGGCTGGGACTCACTTACGTGAAGGCTATTATTGATGCACATAAAGGAAAAATTAAAGTGGAAAGTACCGTTGGTAAAGGCAGTAAGTTTACCCTTGAATTTCCACAGGACTAGATAAACGAGAAAGCACATGATACTTAGTGAAAAAGAGATACAGCATTTCAAACACCCTATTGCCGTACCGGGCATGGGGATCAGTATGCAGGAAAAACTGAAGGAAGCCCGCGTACTGGTAGTAGGCGCAGGCGGATTAGGTAGTCCGGTGATACAATACCTCAGTGCCAGTGGCGTTGGTGTACTCGGCATTGCGGACTATGGTGTAATCAATGATGAAGATATGCACCGGCAGCCGGTGTACCAGATGCAGGATATCCGCAAGCATAAAGCTAAAATGGCTGCCAGCAGGCTATGGGCAGTAAATCCATATACCAAACATTACCCTATCCTCATGCAGGTAAAACCAGAATCAATCGGAATGATGCTGGTAGGATTTGACCTGGTGATAGATTGTACCCAGCACTTGCCCACTCACCTGGTGATCAACGATGCCTGCCTGGTACATAACAAACCATTTATTATCGGGGAAGTCCACAACTGGATGGCCTGGTTTGCCGGCTTCAACATGCCGATGCCGGATGGTACGTATTCCGCTTCTTACCGTTGTGCATTACCACTCACAGAAGATTACCGCAATTTTGATGCAGGCGCCATCGGTGCTACCCATGGTGCATTGGGCATGCAAATCGTATGTGAAGTCATTAAATATCTCATGGGTGTTTCCGCTGGAATTGCCGGAAAATTATATGGTATTGATTACCTCCATAATCAAACCCAGGTGCATGAGCTGCAGGCTGATACCGCGCTCATCGACAGCACCCGCGCGGCCGGTGTACTCACCGCAGAAGAATATGGGCTGGAGATAGTACCAGATGTGGAAGATTAACGCGGATATTGTCTTTGGACAGGATTAAACTGAGTATTCTTATTACTATATAAGATTTTAAAAAGAATCGGGAAGATTTGGGCGAATTTATCCGCTTACATCTTCCCGATTCTTTTTAATCAAAAAATAAAAATCAGTATAATCAGTTTAATCCAGTCCAAAGACAAAAAACAAACATCAGATCTCAGATAATATCGTTTTAGCCCCGATTTTCAATTCGTGCTTTACCCCTAATTTCAATGCGTAATTAGCAGCCTGATGTCCGCTGGGAAAGCCAAAGCAGATAGGGTATTCGTAATCTTTGGTGATGTTACTGATAATTTCATATTCCGTCTGACCAAAAGGAGTATCGGTTTCTTTGCCGTCTGTAAAGGCGCCCACCACCAGTCCTGCCAGTTTATCCAGCCATCCTGCGCGTTTCAGGTTGTACATCAGGCGGTCAATATTATAACGGTATTCCCCGATATCTTCTATCAGCAGGATCTTTCCCTTTGTATTGATTTGCGATGGCGTGCCTGAAAGATTGGCCAGCAGCGATAAATTACCCCCTACCAATATGCCGCTTACTTTTCCTTCTTTGTTCAGTGGGTGTGCCGGGGCAGTATAGCGGTATGGTTTGCCTTTCAGGGCGGTAGCTAAACTGCGTACATATTCATTATCCACGGTTTCCGGCGTAATGCCGCTACACATCATGGAATGCAGGGTGGCAATGCCAAACTGCCGCTGTATATGTGAATGCAGGGTGGTGATATCGCTGTAGCCGCATAACCACTTGGGCGATTTGCGGAAACGGGTAAAATCGAGTTTATCAAGGATGCACACCATGCCATAGCCACCTCGGCCAAAAACAATGGCCTTTATTTCGGGGTCGTCAAGCATGTCCTGCAGCTCTTCCAGCCGCAGTTCATCCGGTGCGGAAAAATTATGAAAGCTGGTACCTACGGTGATACCGAGATGTACACGATAACCCCAGGAAGTAAGTACACCCCTTGCGTACTCGGCTGCCTGCAGGTCCATTTTGCTGCTGGAGCAGGTAATTCCGATCAGATCACCTTTTTTCAAATATGGCGGAATTTTTACCATTGTACCTTTTGTTTACCTTTGCAGATTAGTTAGCGTAAATTCAATCTTTATTTGCTGACTAAGGTGATAAATTGTTATGGTGATTCCAAAAAGAAACACCTGATTTAAAGTTTATTTAAGCATTCGTTAAGAGAATATGGCAAAATTTAATAGATATTTAATAACTGCGGCATTACCGTATGCGAATGGTCCGGTGCACATCGGCCACCTGGCCGGCTGCTACCTGCCTGCAGATATTTATGTGCGTTACTTACGCTCCAAAAAAGCTGATGTAAAATTTGTTTGCGGAACAGATGAACATGGGGTACCCATCACTATTAAAGCGATGAAAGAAGGCATCACCCCGCAGGATGTAGTAGATAAATACCATAAAATTATTGGCGACAGCTTCGCTGCGATGGGTATATCTTTCGACATATTTGCCCGTACCAGCGCGCCTATCCACCATAAAACCTCCCAGGATTTTTTCCTGAAGATGTATAACGATGGCCTGTTTGAAGAGAAAGAATCAGAACAATATTTCGATCCGGAAAAACAAATGTTCCTGGCCGACCGGTACATTGTAGGCACCTGCCCTAACTGCGGCAACGACAAAGCCTATGGTGACCAGTGTGAACGCTGCGGCAGAACCCTCAGCCCGGACGAACTCATTAACCCGCATTCTGCCCTGAGCAATGCACCGCTGGTGAAGAAAGCCACCAAACATTGGTACATGCCGCTGCAGAACTACGAGCCATGGCTGAAAGAATATATCATTGATGGCCATAAAGAGTGGAAAAGCAATGTATACGGCCAATGTAAAAGCTGGCTGGATAGCGGGCTGCAGAGCCGTGCGATGACACGCGACAGCAACTGGGGCATCAAAGTTCCGTTGCCAGACGCAGATGGTAAAGTGCTGTACGTATGGTTTGATGCGCCTATCGGTTATATTTCTGCTACCAAAGAGCTCACGGAAAACTGGGCAGACTATTGGTGTAAAGACGATACCAAGCTGGTACACTTCATCGGTAAGGATAATATCGTATTTCACTGCATCATTTTCCCGGCTATGCTGAAAGCCCATGGAGGCTTCGTAGTGCCGGATAATGTGCCAGCCAATGAGTTCCTGAATATTGAAGGAGAAAAAGTATCTACTTCCCGCAACTGGGCGGTATGGGTAAATGATTATATCCAGGACTTCCCTGATCAGCAGGATGTGCTGCGCTATGTACTTTGCTCTACTGCGCCGGAAACAAAAGATAATGACTTTACCTGGAAAGATTTCCAGGACCGCAATAACAATGAGCTGGTAAATAACTTCGGCAACTTCGTGAACAGGGCGCTGGTGTTGATGCACAAGTTGTGCAACAGCCGTGTACCGGCATTACACGATGCATACGTCAATGATAACGATCGTGAGATGTTGGCAGAATTTGCGGTGGCGAAGGAAAAAATTGCTAACAGTATTGAAAGCTATCGCTTCCGCGAAGCATTGTCGGAACTCATGGCATTTTCTTCAAAAGGAAATACTTATCTCCAGCAGAATGAACCATGGATATTGGCCAGTGTAATCGAGAACCTGAAGAATGGTACCTGGAATGAGAAGCATGATAAATATAAAGGGCAAACAGAAGAGTTTTTACGTGCCCGTATAGATATCGCTTTGCATATCGCCTTGCAGATGACCGCGAATCTTGCTATCTTCTGTCATCCGTTTATGCCATTTACCGCCAAAAAAATCTGCCATATGTTGTCTGTGGTAGATCGTATGCTGGAATGGGATAATGCCGGTAGCCAGAAATTATTGAATGTGAATTATCCACTTAGCAGAACACCTGAGTTATTGTTCCAGAAAATAGAAAACGACCAGGTAAAAGCACAGGTGGAAAAATTGCATGCAGGTCTGAAACAGGCTATGGATGCAGCAGCAGCTGCTGCACCTGCACAGGAAACACCTATCGCACCGGCTAAACCAGAAATCCAATACGACGATTTCGCTAAACTGGATCTGCGCGTAGGTACCATCCTGCAAGCAGAAAAAGTGGCAAAAGCGGATAAATTGCTCAAATTGCTGGTAGATATCGGTACGGAACAACGCACCGTGGTATCAGGTATCGCAGCACACTTTGCACCGGAAGATATTATCGGTAAACAAGTGACGCTCGTTGCCAACCTGGCTCCCCGCAAAATGCGCGGTATTGAAAGTCAGGGCATGATCCTCATGGCCGAAGATAATGGGAAACTGGTGTTTGTAAACCCTGCCGAAGCGGTAAAACCAGGCAGTGGAGTGAACTGATGAAGCTATTAGCATTTAGCTATTAGCAGTTAGCAAGCGGAGATGAAAGCGGAATTCATTTTTTGAATAATTTTAAAGGAAGCCGGTACCTGATGTATCGGCTTCCTTTTTTATATTTGTCATGTAAGATGTAAATGTTAACCCAATAGTCTTTCATCCAATGAGAAATTTCAGAAATCTGATTGTTTGGCAGAGATCTTTTAACCTTTGCTTAAAAATTTATGACCTTACAAAGTCATTCCCTCCGGATGAAAAATTTGGGTTGATTAGTCAGTTAAGGAGAGCAGCTGTTTCCATTCCCAGTAATATTGCTGAAGGTGCGGCCCAACTGACTGATCTACACTTCAAAAAGTTCCTGCTAACAGCCATTGGTTCTTCCTTCGAAATAGAAACTCAATTGTTAATCTCTTCCCAAATTTATCCTTCCCTTCAAAAAAGTATTACAGAAATCATCCTTCCGCTATTGATCGAAGTCCAAAAAATGCTAAATTCAATGATTAGTAAACTGACAACCGCTGTAAGCTCCGCTAAAGACTAATTGCTAACAGCTAAAAGCTAAAAGCTATGACGAGACACATCAACAAAGTAGCCGTTTTAGGCTCGGGAGTAATGGGATCAAGGATTGCCTGTCACTTTGCAGGTATTGGCGTACAGGTTTTGCTGCTGGATATAGCCCCCAAAGAGCTGAACGATGCGGAAAAGAAAAAGAACCTGTCCCTGGACCATCCCGCTGTGAAGAACCGGATTGTGAATGATGCGCTGCAGGCTGCCATAAAATCTAATCCATCACCGGTGTTTACCAAAGATGTGGTAAAACGCATTAAAACAGGCAACTTCACCGATGATATGAAGCGCGTGGCGGAAGTAGACTGGATCATTGAAGTAGTAGTGGAAAACCTGGAGGTAAAGAAAATAGTGTTTGAACAGGTAGAGCAATTCCGCAAACCCGGAACACTGATCACCTCCAATACTTCCGGTATTCCAATTCACTTAATGACAGAAGGCCGCAGTGCAGATTTTCAGCAACATTTCTGCGGTACCCACTTCTTCAACCCTCCCCGCTATCTCCGTTTACTTGAAATAATTCCTACACCACATACAGATCCCGCCATCATAGATTTCCTGATGCACTACGGTGATCTTTACCTGGGTAAAACAACCGTGTTGTGTAAAGATACCCCGGCGTTTATCGCTAACCGGGTAGGCGTATTTTCTATCATGGCCATTTTCCACATCATGCAGGAAATGGGATTGGGCGTAGACGAAATAGATGCCCTCACCGGACCGGTAATAGGTCGTCCTAAGTCGGCCACTTTCCGCACTGCCGATGTGGTGGGTATTGATACCCTCGTAAAAGTTGCCAAAGGCGTTATGGACAACTGTCCGCAGGATGAGGCCATCGGCATCTTTAAAATTCCCGGCTTCCTGCAGAAAGTAGTAGAAAACAACTGGCTGGGAGATAAAACCGGACAGGGATTTTATAAGAAAACCAAAGGAGAGGGGGGCAGCAAAGAAATTCTGACGCTGAACCTGCAAACCATGGAATATGGTCCTAAGGTGAAGGCTAAGTTTGGCAGCATAGACGCGGCTAAACCAGTGGAAGACCTGAAACAACGCATTAAAATGCTTTCCGCCGCTTCAGATAAGGCGGGAGAATTTTATAAACAATTTCATGCCTACCTGTTCTCTTATGTTTCTCATCGTATCCCGGAAATTGCAGATGACCTTTATAAAGTAGACGATGCCATGAAAGCCGGCTTCGGCTGGGAAATAGGGCCTTTCGAAACATGGGATCTGCTGGGGGTGGAAGCATCTGTAAAACTCATTGAAGAAAAAGGACTTACTGTAGCCCAATGGGTGAAAGATATGCTGGGTAAGGGAATCAAGTCTTTCTATAAAGTAGATAATGGCAAGAAGTTCTATTATGACGCGGCCTCCCAGGCATACAAAACATTGCCGGGAGAAGGCCAGTTCATTATTCTGGAAAATTTCTCCAACAATATTGTCTGGAAAAATAGCGCCTGTAATCTCATTGATATTGGAGATGGCGTTGTTTGCTTCGACTGGAAAACAAAAATGAATACCATCGGCGGCGAAGTGCTGGAAGGATTGAATAAAGCGATAGACCGCGCGGAGAAAGACTTCCGCGGATTGGTAGTTGGTAATGAAGGCACTAACTTTTCTGCCGGCGCCAATGTGGGCATGATTTTCATGCTGGCGGCAGAACAGGAATACGACGAGCTGGATATGGCGGTGCGCCTGTTCCAGCGTAGCACCATGCGTTTACGTTACTCCTCCATACCGGTAGTAGTAGCGCCGCATGCGCTTACCCTGGGAGGTGGTTGTGAAATGTGTTTGCATGCAGATAAAGTGCAGGCAGCGGCCGAAACCTATATCGGCCTTGTAGAACTGGGCGTGGGCCTGATTCCTGGTGGAGGTGGTACTAAAGAAATGACACTTCGCGCCAGCCTGGAATTTAAAGAAGGGCGTATTGAAGAAGAGCCACTGAAAGATTACTTCATGACCGTGGCTACCGCCAAGGTAGCGACTTCTGGTTTTGAAGGTTTTGATATGGGGGTTATGCGCAAAGGACATGATGAAGTAACCATGAATCTCAGCCGCCTTATTGCAGATGCAAAACGCAGCGTTATTGCCATGGCAGATGAAGGATATACCCGTCCGGTAGAAAGAACAGACATCAAAGTAATGGGTCGTGGTGCTTTGGGCGCCCTGCTGGCAGGCGTTTACGCCATGAAGTTCGGTAACTATATTTCCGAGCATGACCAGAAAGTGGCAAATAAACTGGCCTATGTGATGTGTGGTGGAGATCTTACAGAAGCATCTTATGTAAGCGAGCAATACCTGCTGGACCTGGAACGGGAAGCTTTCCTGAGTCTTTGCGGTGAGCGTAAAACCCTGGAACGCTTGCAGAGTGTGATTAAAACAGGTAAGCCTGTACGAAACTAAAAACTGTTATTTTAATTTAGGGGAAATGTAGTGAAGATTAGCCATAAGATCATTCGCTGCGTTTCCCTTTTTTATTGTCCATTTTAATTCTTTCCCGTGCCAATTCTATCCTTAAAAAACGTGTCCAAGAAATACGGACCAGTACAGGCCCTGTCGGATATTTCCTTCGATGTGCCGGCTGGCAGCGTGTTTGGTGTGCTGGGGCCCAACGGCAGCGGCAAAACAACCCTGCTCGGTATTGTTACCGATGTACTCAAAGCTGATACCGGCAGTTTTACCTTATTTGATAAGACACCGACTGCTGGAGAGCGGCGACAGATCGGCACCTTGCTGGAAACCCCCAACTTCTATCATTATCTCAGTGGATATAAAAACCTGGAAATCTCTGCGGCGATAAAGCAGCGCGACAAAGCGGATATCCCCCGCGTGCTGGAGATTTGCGGCCTTACCCAGCGGCAGCATTCCCCGTTCAAAACGTATTCCCTGGGTATGAAGCAGCGGCTGGCGCTGGCCGCCGTACTGCTCGGTGATCCGGACGTATTGATCCTGGACGAACCCACCAACGGGCTGGATCCCTCTGGTATTGCTGAAGTAAGAAGCCTGGTACGTAAACTGGCGGATACCGGCAAAACCATCATCCTGGCCAGTCACCTGCTCGATGAGGTGGAAAAGGTATGTACACATGTGGCGATTATCCGGTCGGGAAAATTACTGTTGTCTGGCGCGGTGAATGAAGTAATCAGCCGCAATGATTTTGTGGAGTTATCGGCCGCCAACAATGCCGCGCTGCAAGCGGCGCTGCTGCAATATGCTGGCTGTACTGGTGCGGAGGTTTCGGGCGATATCGTAAAAGCTTATTTTTCTGCAGCTCCTGATGCCGCCGCCATCAACAATTTCTGCGCCCAACAGGGTATCTGGCTCAATCATCTACAACGCCGTAAGAAGAGTCTGGAAACCGCATTCCTGGAAATTACTAATAACGCTACTGCATGAAACGAATTATCTATACCGAATGGTTGAAAGTAAAAACCTATCGTACTTTTTGGGCAATGTTGCTGTTGGCGCTGATTATCATTCCTGCCGCTAATTTTCTGGGAGCAGATAAGTTGAGTGGGAAGGAATTTAAAACGGTGAGCAAGATGTTGGGCAATCCGTTCAGCTTCCCGGATGTATGGCAAACCATGGCATCCATGAATAGTTATATGTCGCTGTTGTTCGGATTATTACTGATCATCCTGGTCACTAATGAATATACCTACCGCACCAACCGGCAAAATGTGATTGATGGCTGGGAACGCAGCCATTTTGTGTATGCCAAGCTGTTCTGGCTGGTGGCTATTTCGCTGACTACCTTGCTGGTAGCTACCATTAGTGCTACGTTGGTGGGCTTTATTTATGGAGATAAGCCTTTCAGCCTGGAAGGGTATCAGTATATGCTGTATTATTTCCTGCAACTCAATGTAATGTTAACCATTGCGCTGTTGATCAGTGTGTTGGTTAAACGGGCAGGACTGGGCATTGTATTATTCATGGCTTATAATATCATGCTGGATCAACTGTTGTCTTCTATCCTCAAAAAGTATGTAGGACCAATTGGAAGGCTGCTTCCATTGCAAAGTGGCGATGAAATACTGCCGTGGCCGATGGTAAGTAAGATGGTCTCCAGTGGAACGGAATACGATACTTATGTATATATAACCGCCATGTTCGTGTATATCGCACTAGGCATCTATTTGGTTTTCAGGAAAATATTAAAATCCGATCTGTAGAATTATCCATATATTTCACATTCTTTTAAAGCGAAATGTTTGGTAGAGAGCTTAAATTTGTGCTGCAAAGCAAAAATGTGAATTATGGCTAAAAAGGAACGGGTAATATTGGTAACAAACGATGACGGCATTACGGCGCCGGGCATCCGTGCATTGATAGAAGCAGTAAGGCCATTAGGCAAAGTGGTAGTGGTAGCACCGGATAGCCCGCAGTCGGGTAAAGGCCATGCAATTACCATTGGTGTTCCGTTACGTTTAAACCAGGTAGATATTTTTGAGGGCATAGAAGCATGGCAATGTTCCGGTACACCGGTAGACTGCGTGAAACTGGCCCGCGATAAAATACTCCATGGTAAACCAGATATTTGTGTGAGCGGTATTAACCACGGGGCTAATCATTCTATTAACGTCATTTATTCCGGTACCATGTCAGCAGCCATGGAGGCGGCTATTGAAGGTATTCCTTCTGTAGGTTTCTCCTTCCTGGAATATAGTTATGATGCGGATTTTTCTTTACCAAAGAAAGTAGCGCATGACGTCACCAGGCGTATGCTGGAATCCGATTTGCCCGCAGGGACCCTGTTTAATGTGAATATTCCTATTGTTAGCGAAGCAGCATTCAAAGGACTGAAAATAAGCCGGCAGGCAGATGCTAAATGGGTAGAAGAATTTGATGAACGCCGGGATCCACATGGAAAAAAATATTACTGGTTAACAGGAGAATTCAAAAACCGGGATACCGGGTCTGACACGGACGTTTGGGCATTGGATAACAATTATGCATCCATTGTACCGGTACAATTTGACCTGACTAACTATTCATTGAAAAAGAAGCTGGAAGCGGATTGGAAAGATTTGTAGAGAAATGCTTTCTCTTATATCACTGCTAAGCGCTAACGGCTAAATGCTACTATCTGTATGTTAAAAAAAGACAATCTTTCATTAGGGATTTTGCTGGGGTTATTAACCCCGGTAGCCGCGTTTTTTCTGTACTATATTTTTGTAATCCGGCTGAACCATACCGATGTTGGATTGGGTCAGTTCCTGGGAATCATCAAAGATAACCGGCAAATGCTGCCTAAGTTGACAAGTATCTGCTTATTGCTGAATGGAGTAGTATTTTTCTTATACACCAGAAAACGGCTGGATATCACGGCCAAAGGCATTTTCCTGATGACTATGTTGTACGCAATTGTCATTTTATTGCTCAAACTGATCAGATAATTTTTAATCTATACGAAGTTGAAATATTACATTATTGCAGGAGAGGCGTCAGGTGATTTGCATGGCAGTAATCTTGTAAAACAATTAAGGCAGCTGGATACGTCTGCGGATATACGTAGTTGGGGTGGTGATTTAATGGAAGCTGCCGGTGCCCATGTGGTAAAGCATTACAAGGAATTAGCCTTTATGGGTTTTGTGGAAGTAGTGATGAACCTGCGTACTATTTTGCGTAATATAGATATCTGTAAAAAAGATATTGCCGCCTACCAGCCAGATGTATTGGTACTCGTAGATTACCCCGGATTTAATATGCGGATTGCAGAATGGGGAAAACAACAGGGCTTCAAAATAGTATACTATATTTCTCCACAGGTTTGGGCCTGGAAAGAGAACCGCGTGAAGAAGCTAAAGCAGAGCGTAGACAAAATGCTTTGTATTCTTCCCTTCGAAAAGGCTTTTTACCACAAATGGAATTACGAAGTAGAATATGTAGGACATCCGCTGGTAGAAGTGATTAAAGCAGCGAAAGAACAACCTGCGGATGCGCCATTATCTGATAAGCCCGTGATTGCCGTATTGCCTGGTAGCCGTAAGCAGGAGGTGAGTGTAAAGCTCCCGATCATGCTTACCATGGCGAAACATTTTCCGGAGTACCAGTTTATCGTAGCACAGGCCCCCAGTTTAGATGATCACTTCCTGGAAGCATTGACAGGACAGCATCCCAACGTGTCTATGGTTAAAGGGCAAACGTACAATTTACTACGTCAGGCGAAAGCAGCACTGGTGACTTCAGGTACCGCCACCCTGGAAACAGCCTTATTTGGCGTGCCGGAAGTGGTATGTTATAAAGGGAATCCAATCTCTTACTTCTTTGCAAAACACCTCATTAAAGTAAAATATATCTCCCTCGTCAATCTCGTGATGGACAAGCTGGTGGTAAAGGAACTGATTCAGCACGACCTCACCGAAGAAAACCTGCTGAAAGAATTAACTGCTTTGTTGAAAGACGAAGCCGCCAGAAACCGCGTCATGAAAGACTATGCGGAATTATGGCATAAGCTGGGAGAAAAAGATGCTTCCCGCCGCGCGGCAGAAGTGATTTATGAATATGCGATCGCTTAATGCCTCCTGATCAGCTTCACGATCATGATAATGATCGCGATAATAAAAAGTAATAAGGAAATTCTGTTCATCCCGTGCATCATTGCCACATAGCGTGTTTTTGGTGCATTGGGATCCTTTTTACCGATGTAGAGATACCTCAATATTTGTTGCCAGATACTTTTCATTTCTCAAAGATCGTAAATCAGTATTATTTTTGGTTCTTCTGAAAAAATAAGAACATGAAATATATTCTGTTAACTGCGTGTTTGTTTTTAGCCGTTTTGGGCCGTGTAGCCGCGCAGGACAACAACATTCCGCTATCATCCGGATGGGAGTTTTCCCGTGCCGATGAAGGTATCTGGCGGCCGGCCACCGTACCCGGTACCGTTCACACCGATTTGCTGGCCCAGCATCTAATTCCCGATCCGTTTGCCGGTACCAATGAAAAAGCCGTACAATGGGTAGATAAAAAAGACTGGCAATACCGCAAAAAATGGAAGTTGAAAAAAGAGGAGCTCCGTTTTGACGTAATAGAACTGGAGTTCAAAGGTTTGGATACTTATGCAGATGTATACCTCAACAACCATTTGATACTGCAGTCGTCCAACATGTTTGTATCACACATCGTCAATGTCAAAGAATGGCTGGTGGCGGGCGACAACGAATTACGTATCCTGTTTAAAAGTCCCATAAAAACGGATATACCCAAATTTCTGCAGGATAGCATCCTCTATCCTGCTGGCAACGATGCCAGCGATATCGCTTTAAGTATTTATGCCCGCAAAGCGCCCTACCATTACGGTTGGGACTGGGGCCCGCGCCTGGTTACTTCCGGTATCTGGCGCCCGGTTTACCTGCATAGCTGGAATAAAGCCACCATCCGTGATGTGTACTGGCAGCAGCAAAAACTGGATACCACAATGGCAGAAATGACGGCTGAAATAACGATTACCGCCTCTGTGGTAGGGGATTACAACGTACAATTGCAATCAATCACCCCGAATGCGAAGGCACCGGAGCTGGCGCTGCAAACAGTACAGTTGCAGGCTGGCGACAATGTGGTAAAAGTACCTTTCGGGATTAAAAAGCCCGCATTATGGTGGCCTGCCGGCATGGGCGAACAGGTGCAATACACGCTGCAAGCCAATTTGCTGAATAATAAAAAAGTAGTTGCTAGTCAACACAATAAGGTAGGGCTGCGTACCATTGAAGTCGTGAATAAGCCAGACAGCCTCGGAGAATCTTTCTACGTAAAAGTAAATGGCAGACCAGTATTTATGAAAGGCGCCAATTACATTCCCCAGGATAATTTCCTGCCAAGAGTCACTAAAGAAAAGTACGAGCAGCTGTTCCTGGATATGGCCGAATCCCATTTTAATATGGTGCGCGTATGGGGTGGCGGCATTTATGAAGAGGATCAGTTCTATCAACTCGCCGACCAAAAAGGCATCCTCGTGTGGCAGGATTTTATGTTCGCGTGTACGCTCTACCCGTCCGATCCTGCTTTCCTGGACAATGTAAAACAAGAAGCAGCAGATAACATCAAACGCCTGCGTAATCATCCTTCCCTGGCATTATGGTGCGGCAATAATGAAGTGGCGGTAGCTATTAAAAACTGGGGCTGGGAGAGCGGTTACGCCTATACGAAGCTACAGTGGCAAAGCCTGTTGAAAGGTTATGAACAATTATTTAAAGAAGTGTTACCGCAACAGGTAGCCGCGTATCAGCCGGGAACATTCTATTTCCACTCTTCGCCTATCAGTAACTGGGGTAAAGTGGAAGACTTTACCAAAGGCGATAACCACTACTGGGGCGTATGGCATGGAATGGAATGGTTCGAAGCCTTTAATACACATATTCCCCGCTTCATGAGCGAATATGGTTTCCAGTCCTTCCCATCTATGGAAACCATCCGCACTTTTGCGACCAAAGAAGACGATGATATTTTCTCCAATGTGATGCAGTCGCATCAAAAGAGCCCTGCTAAAGGGAATGCGGCGATTAAAACATATATGCTGCATTACTATCACGAGCCTAAAGACTTCCCTTCTTTTGTATACCTGAGCCAGGTGTTGCAGGCAGAAGGAATGAAAGTGGCTATAGAAGCACATCGCCGGGCAATGCCTTATTGCATGGGAACACTTTATTGGCAGTTGAACGACTGCTGGCCGGGCGCTTCCTGGTCGGGGCGTGAGTACAACGGTCGCTGGAAGGCCCTGCAGTACTATGTAAAAGAGGCGTTTAAGCCTTGCCTGGTTTCTAACGTGATAGAGAAAGGACAACTTTGCACCTATGTAGTAACCGACGAATGCCAGGGCGTTGCGCAATTGAAATTGACAGCAGTAGACCTGGCCGGAAAGGTGATCTGGCAAAACGAAGTAAAGGACATTTCCCTCCATGCTAATACCAGCATCCGGTTGCATGCAATTGATACGGCGGCTATTTTAAAGGGAAAAAGCCCGTCAACGGTAATATTCTATGCGCAATTGCGAATTGACAATAAGGATATGGCGAGAAATATCTTTTATTTCGCTCCGGCAAAGGAGATGAACCTGGAAACACCACACCTGGAAATAGTAACCAGCAAAATAGCCAGCGATAAAAATGCCGTATATATCCGTATCAAAGCGGATAAACTGGTCAGAAATGTTTATCTGTCACTGGAAAATGCGCCAGCGGCCACACATTTTGAAGAGAATTATTTCGACCTGTTACCCGGTGAAACCCGGACAATCAGATTGCAAACAAATCAATTGCCTGAAATTGTTCAGCAGGCATTGAAGATAACTACATTAGAATCCACTTATAAACACTGACAATGAAGAAATTCTGGATTGTATTAGGCTGTGCATGGATGGGCATCAGTGCCGCTAAAGCACAGAGCGGAGAGCCGCCTTACGTACCTGAAACTGATCAGGCAGTTGTACAGAAACTGGACGAATGGCAGGACTGGAAATTTGGTATGCTCATGCACTGGGGTCCTTACTCCCAATGGGGCGTGGTGGAATCATGGAGTATTTGCCCGGAAGATGAAGGCTGGACACAGCGTAAGCCAGCAGGCGTTCCTTATTACGACTACCTGAAAAAGTATGAAGCACTGGGAAAAACCTTTAACCCGGTTCACTTCAATCCCGAAAAATGGGCGAAAGCGGCCAAGGATGCTGGTATGAAATACCTGGTGTTTACTACCAAACACCATGATGGCTTCTGTATGTTTGATACCAAACAAACGGATTATAAGATTACCGCTGCTGACGGCGCTTTCAGCAAAAATCCACGTGCTAACCTCGCGAAAGAAGTATTCCAGGCATTCCGCCAGGAAGGCATTCACGCAGGTGCGTACTTCTCCAAGCCCGACTGGCACACCAACTTTTACTGGTGGGATTATTTCCCTCCCCGTGATAGAAATGTGAATTATGATATTAAAAAATATCCGGAGAGATGGGAAAAATTCAAGCAGTTTACCTACAATCAGATTGAAGAACTGATGACAGGTTACGGTAAACTGGAAATCCTTTGGCTGGATGGCGGCTGGGTACGTCCACTTAAACAACAAACGAAGGAATCGCTTTCCTGGAACCAAACGGCACCTCAGGATCAGGATATTGACATGGGCAAAATTGCAAAAATGGCCCGCAGTCATCAGCCGGGCCTGATCGTGGTAGACCGCAGTGTGCATGGTCCTTATGAAAACTATCGGACGCCCGAACAGGAAATCCCTGCTGCTCCGTTGAGCTATCCATGGGAAACCTGTATGACCATGGGCGGTTCCTGGTCTTATGTACCGGACGATAAGTACAAATCCGTGAATACCCTGATTCATAACCTGGTGGACATTGTAGCCAAAGGCGGTAACTACCTGTTGAATGTGGGCCCTGGTCCTGATGGCGAGTTACATGAAGCCGCTTACACTACCATGAAAGGTATCGGCGCCTGGATGCATATCAATGGTGACGCTATTTATGGTACCCGTGCAGTAGCGCCATATAAAGATGGTAAGGTATGTTTTACCCGTAAGAAAGATGGCAGCGTATACGCCATTTACCTGTTGGATGAAAATGAGCAATTACCGGCGGTAATCACTTTCAAAGGACTGAATCCTGCGAAAGGTACCCGTTTGCAGATGTTGGGAACTACCAATAAGCTGGTGTGGAAAACTACGGCGGCAGGTGTGGAGATACAAGTGCCTGCATCCCTCCGTCAGAAAGGGTTTCAGCATGCGGTGGCTATTAAAATAGCAAATGTGGAAAAAGTGTGAATTGATGTGAATTAGTGTTAATTAATAAAAAAAAGAGAGGACGGCTTACCCGCGGTCCTCTCTTTTTTGTTTTTATAAACGGAGCGTGAGATTCATCCAGCTTTTTAGCGGACCGAAATAAGCGAAAACGCTTCCTGGCCAATCAGCCTTTTGTAAAAAAGTGTCAGCCAAAGAAAGTAAAATCCGTTTGTTTAAAACAAATGGGGCGTTCACAACCGGATTATCACAAATGATAGCTTTATGAACAGAAACCCAAGAGTCTTACTTGTTGAAGATGATAAAGCCTTTGGAGGCATCGTAAAACAACACCTGGAACAGGCCGGCTACAACGTAGAGCACTGTTATGATGGGATAGACGCCTGGAACCTCTATAACCGGAACCGCTACGACATTTGCCTGATAGACATCGTTATTCCCAAAATGAATGGTTTTGAACTGGCTAAAGAAATCCGGAACAGTACCATGCTGACGCCCATTTTTTTCCTGTCGTCTGAAAGAGTGCAGGATGAAGACCGGATCAACGGCTTTACATTAGGGGGAGATGGATACATGATAAAGCCCTTCAGCTTTGAAGAATTGGTAAGACGCATCCGCGTAATGCTGAAGTGGACCCGTCCTAACCGGACAGAATTACTGATTGGGCATAACCTCGGTACTTATACCTACCATTACCGGAAGCTGAAAATTTATGAAACGGAAAGCAAGCTGGTAAAGAGTAAATTATCGCCCATTGAGGCCAAAATGCTGCGCTATTTCCTGAGCCGCCCCAATATTATTGTGCAGAAAGACGAAGTGTTACTGCGGGTGTGGGGTAAGGAAGATTTCTATGCCAGTCGCAGTATGGATGTATTCATAGGCCGCATCCGCAAACAACTGAAGCTGGAGCCGCGTGTAGAACTGGAAACGGTGTATAACGTAGGGCTGCGGCTGAATGTCCCCGAAACATTACTGCCAGTTAAAATATGTGTTCCACTTACGTGACCTGCGAGTCATATAGCTAACCTAAACAATCATTTCCATCCCGTCCTTTTCCGGTATCAAAGCCGGAAAGGGCGGGACATTTATGTGCAACCTTGCTTTTTCACTGCCGGCGCTTCTTTCAGATTATATTAAATCGTAACTTTATTCTAATGGAAACAGTGGTAGTACAAAAATATAATTTAGACGAAGAGCAGGAAAAGAAAGAGATCGTTCGGCATTACCGTGCTTTATTGAGGGCATTAAAACCCCGTTTGAAAAAAGGCGACAGGGAGCTGGTACGTACTGCTTTTGAAATGGCAGCAGATGCACACAAGGAAATGCGGCGCAAATCCGGGGAGCCTTATATCCTGCACCCGCTGGCTGTAGCACAGATTTGTGTGGAAGAAATCGGATTGGGTGTGCGTTCCGCTATCTGCGCGTTGTTGCACGACACCGTGGAAGATACAGAAGTCACCCTGGAAGATGTATCCCGTGAATTTGGTAATGAAATAGCACATATCGTAGACGGTCTGACCAAGATCTCTACTGTTATAGATTCCAGCACCAGTACGGCGCAGGCAGAAAATTTCAAGAAAATATTATTGACCCTGGCCGATGACCCCAGGGTAATTCTGATTAAGCTGGCCGACCGCTTGCACAATATGCGTACGCTCGACAGCATGAGCCGGGAAAAGCAATTGAAAATTGCCTCCGAAACTGTCTTTATATATGCCCCATTGGCACACCGTCTTGGGTTATATAACATCAAGTCGGAGATGGAAGACCTGGCCATGAAGTATACGGAGCAGCAAACCTACCGGGAAATAGCCAAACGCCTGAAGGAAACCAAACGTGAGCGTACCCGTTACATCAACGAATTCATCAAGCCTATCAAGGAGGTGCTGCAGGAAGAAGGATTTCAGTTCGAAATATACGGACGTCCGAAATCCATTCACTCTATCCATAATAAAATCAAAACCAAAGGCGTCGCCTTTGAAGAAGTATACGATCTTTTTGCCATCCGTATTATCCTGGATTCCGCACTGGAAAAGGAAAAGGCAGATTGCTGGAAAGTGTATTCCATCATCACCGATTTCTATCATCCCAGCCCGGAAAGAACCCGCGACTGGCTCAGCAACCCCAAATCCAATGGATACGAGGCGCTGCACGTCACGGTGATGGGACCCAATGGTAAATGGGTAGAGGTGCAGATCCGCTCCAAGCGCATGAACGACTATGCCGAGAAAGGAGTAGCCGCGCACTGGCGATATAAAGAAGGCAGTGGCGCATCTCCCCAGCAGGAGTCTAAATTTGATCAGTGGTTCACCCAGATCCGCGAGATACTGAACAACCCGGATTCCAATACGCTCGACTTCCTGGCTGATTTCAAAAGCAACCTCTTCACAGAAGAGATCTATGTGTATACGCCTAAAGGAGATCTGAAAATATTGCCGGTGAACTCCACCGCACTGGATTTTGCCTACTCTATCCACAGTGCGGTAGGAAATAAATGTATCGGCGCCAAAGTGAATTATAAACTGGTCCCCCTGAGCCATAAACTGCGCAGTGGAGACCAGGTAGAAATCATTACTTCCAATAAACAAAAGCCATCGGAAGACTGGCTCAACTTTGTTTTAACGGCCAAAGCCAAATCCAAGATCAAGGACGCGCTGAAAGAAGAGAAGCGGAAAGTGGCGATGGACGGAAAGGCCGCGCTGGAACGGAAGTTATCTCACATGAATATTTCTGCCAGTCAACATAATGTCAATGAACTGGTACAATTCTATAAACAGCCATCCCCGCTTGACCTGTATTACCAGGTAGCGGTGAAAAATATTGACCTCAAAGAGCTGAAACAATTCAGCGTACTGGGCGACAAACTGGAGCCGCCTAAACCGGTAAAACTGCCGGAACACGTACCGGAAGAACATGTGAAACATCAGCTGCCTTCCAAGAAGGATGCAGAACTGATTATCTTCGGAGAAAGCTCCGACAAAATAGCCTATAAACTGGCCAATTGCTGTCGTCCTATTCCGGGAGATGACGTATTTGGGTTTATTACCGCCAGCGAAGGGTTGAAAATACATCGTACCAACTGCCCCAATGCCGCACAGTTACTGGCTAACTACGGCCACCGGGTAGTGAAAACCAAATGGGTGAAGAACCGGGAAATCTCTTTCCTGACAGGTTTACGCATTATTGGTATGGACGATGTAGGGGTGATCCACAAAATTACCAATATCATTTCCGGTGAGTTGAAGATTAATATCTCAGCCCTCAGCATTGAGTCGAAAGAAGGCTTATTTGAAGGTTTGATTAAAGTGTATGTGCATGACAAGGAGGAGTTGGATGAGTTGGTAGAAAGGCTTAAAAAGCTGGAAGGAATTCAATCTATTCAACGCCTGGAGGAATCCTGAGAAAGAAATTACAAATTACGGATCTATAGGGAGATAAAAGCGGATGATCTTCGGGCATATCTACCCGTAAATCCGTAATTCGTAATTCGTAATTCGTAATTCTTGCCGATGCAATCGGTAATTTGTTTGTATTTGTTAATATTCGCCTTAATTTTGCGACTTCTTTTAAAGCAACAACCTCCGATATTTAATTAAATCATTATGGTAGACGTTTTGTTAGGCCTGCAATGGGGCGACGAAGGCAAGGGTAAGATTGTGGACTATTTTGCCGGCAGGTACGACGTGATTGCCCGTTTTCAGGGTGGCCCGAATGCTGGTCACACCTTGTATATAAACGGACAGAAAGTAGTACTGCGTACAATTCCCTCTGGAGTATTCCATGATAAGACCATCAACCTCATTGGTAATGGCGTGGTGCTGGATCCGGTAGCTTTCAAGAAAGAAAGTGAAGATATTGCAGCACTGGGTGTGGATCTGACAAAAAATCTGTTTATAGCAGAAAAAACGCATATCATTGTGCCTACGCATCGTGCACTCGACAAAGCGTCTGAAACAGCAAAAGGCAACGATAAAATTGGCTCTACTTTAAAAGGTATCGGCCCCGCTTACATGGATAAAACCGGTAGAAACGGTTTACGCGTAGGTGATGTATTATCGCCTGATTTCAGGAATTTGTATGAGAAGCTGAAGCAGAAACACCTGGAATTGCTGGCTCACTATAATATCGAAGGACTGGCAGAAGATATTGCTACCTGGGAAACTGAGTTTTTTGAAGCAATTCCATTCCTGCAAAAAATGAACGTAGTAAGTGGTGAATATTTCCTGAACGAAAAGCTGAAAGCAGGTAAAAAAGTATTAGCAGAAGGTGCGCAGGGAAGCATGCTGGATGTGGACTTCGGTACCTATCCATTTGTTACTTCTTCCAACACCATTTCTGCAGGCGTATGTACCGGTTTAGGTATTGCTCCTCAATGGATTAAAGAAGTAATTGGTGTAACCAAAGCTTATTGCACCCGTGTTGGTAGCGGACCTTTCCCTACAGAATTACATGACGCTACCGGTGAAAAACTGCGTAGTGCAGGTCATGAGTTTGGCGCCGTAACCGGCCGCCCCCGCCGCTGTGGCTGGATTGACCTGGTTGCACTGAACTATACCTGCATGCTGAGCGGTGTAACACAACTGGTAATGACTAAAAGTGATGTGCTGGATGAATTTGATGAAGTATTAGCCTGCACTGCGTATGAAATCGACGGTAAACAAACTAAACAATTGCCTTTCCAAATAAACGGTCTGGACATTAAACCTGTCTGGGAGACATTTAAAGGATGGACAGATAAAACTTCTACCTGTAAGCAATTCAATGAGTTACCGGCAGAGATGAAAGCATTTGTTACAGCAGTAGATAGCTACCTCGGCGTTCCTGTGAAATACGTTTCCAACGGACCCGGACGCGATCAGATCCTTGAAAAGTAAAAGGAAAAAAAGTAAGGAAAAAAAACGGCAAAAAAAATTTGGCGAATAAAAAAAACTATTAAAACTTTACGGCAAAGAAATAAGGCAACCTATTATGAAATCAAAATCTGATAAAGAGAAAGAGACCAAAAAAACTACTTCTCCTAAGACTGCAAAAGACGCTCCTAAAGCTGCGGCCAAGCCTAAGAAAGAGGTGGATGATGATGATGAGGAAGATGATGATGAAGATGTGAAACCTTCCAAATCTGCCTCAAAGAAATCAGATAAGTCCGCATCTAAATCCAAACGTAGTAAAGACGACGATGAGGATGATGATGATGCCGATGATGACGCAGATGATGTTGATGATGCCTGGGAGAAAGGAGAGGATGATGATTACGATCCTGATTTTGAAGAATTTGACATGCCTAAGTCAAAAGGTAAACGCGGTCGCCCAAGCACAGGCGGTAAAAAGGCCGACGATGACGATGATTTAGGTATCGATGATGAATTCAAAGACATGGACCTGTTCAATGATCGTTTTGACGATGATGATGATGATTTTTAAGCATTAAAAAACGATTGTTATCAGGATATTTCACACCTTTCCGGTAGATAATCAGAAAATATTTAAGCAACAAATGTTGGATTGGGCTAACCAGTTCAACATTTGTTGTTTTTTAGATAATAATAATTACGATTCTCCCTGGCACCAATATGAGGCTATTCTCGCTGCAGATGCCTTACATACCCTCGAAGTAAACGCAGGAAATGCGTTCTCCGCTTTGCAGGCGTTTCACCATACACATCAGGACTGGCTTTTCGGACACCTGGCCTATGATCTCAAAAATGAAACCGTACCCGGATTACAGTCGCAACACTTTGATGGAATCGGCTTCCCGGATATGTGTTTTTTTGTTCCCCGCGTGATCATGCAACTGCAGAAAAATGAGGTACATATAGGCGGTGAAGCTTTCACGGAGCAAATGGCACACGACATTTACACCGCTTGTTTGCGTATGCCCGTTAACGTGGTGCCTGCCCGCACGGTTCATTTACAACCACTGCATAGCCGGTTGGATCACCAGCGCTATATTGCCGCAGTAAAGGCGCTACAACAGCATATCCTGCACGGCGATTGCTATGAAGTGAATTTTTGCCGGGAAAACTACATGGAAGGAGTGGACATCTATCCACCCACTTTGTTTAAACAGCTGAACACCTTATCTCCTGCACCATTTGCGGCGTATTACCGGTTGAATAACCGCTACATGGTCTGTTCCAGTCCCGAGCGCTTTATGCAGAAGAAAGGAACCACCGTGATTTCCCAGCCCATTAAAGGCACCAGCCGCAAAGACCCGGATCCGGCAATAGACCGGCAATTACAGGAGCAACTATTCCAGGATGCCAAGGAACGCGCCGAAAATGTAATGGTGGTAGACCTGGTACGCAACGACTTATCCCATACCGCTTTACAAGGTACTGTGGCTGTAACTGAGCTTTTTGGGATCTATTCTTTTGCCCAGGTGCATCACATGATATCTACAGTGACGGCACAGCTGCCGCCACTACAGCCATTTACGGACGTATTGCGCACCGCTTTCCCCATGGGCTCCATGACAGGCGCGCCTAAAATACGGGTCATGCAACTTATTGAACAATACGAGAAAACCCGCCGTGGGCTTTATTCCGGAGCAGTAGGTTATATTTCACCCACTGGTGATTTCGATTTTAATGTGGTGATTCGCAGTATGCTGTATAATGCAGCTGATCAATACCTCTCCTTCCAAACCGGCTCCGCTATTACTTTTTACAGTGATCCGGAAAAAGAATGGGAAGAAGTGTTGCTGAAAGCAGCAGCCATGAAAAAAACCATTACCGGCTGAACAACTGCTCCATCGCTTCGTTGATGGTAGGATAAGAAAACTGAAAACCAGTTTGTTGTATTTTGTTGGCAGAAGCTTTTACACTCTTTAAGACCTCTATACTCATTTCTCCCAAAGCTATTTTCAACGCAAAAGTAGGTACATAGGTGGTCATAAAGCTGCCGCCTTTTGCAATGCGACCCATACTGAGAATTAATTCCCGGTTGGTAACCGGATTGGGGCTTACCGCATTGTACACGCCTTCCAGCTTATCATTCACAATGGCATTGAAATATAACCGGACAATATCATGGATATGAATCCAGGGCACAAATTGTTCTCCGGAGCCCAGTACAGTAGCGAATCCAAACCGCAGTGGTTTGTAGAATTCTTTGATGGCGCCCCCATCCCGGCTTAACACAATGCCGGTACGGAAAATCACCAGCTTTTTTTGCAGGGTGGTTACTTTGGAGATGCTTTCTTCCCAGGCCTTTGTGGTAGTGCCGAGGAAGTCGGTATATGCGGGATCGTTTTCTGTAAAGGCGTGGTCTTTAAATTCACCGTAATAGCCAGTAGCGGAAGCGCTGATCACCTTTTTTACCTTATTCGGAATAGTTTGCAATGCCGTGAAAATGAGCTCACTGCTTTTGGTACGGCTATCAATAATTTCCTGTTTCCTGGCGGCCGTCCACCGTTTGTCAGCTACATTGGCTCCTGCCAGGTGTATAATATAGTCGGCCTCCTGGATGGCGGCTTTGTCTATTGTTTGCGTATCCACATTCCAATGGGCATAGCTGACTGCTTTATTGCTGCCTGTTTCTGGCCGCCTGCTGAGAATCGTTACTTTGTAGCCGCGTTCCAGCAGCAGCTGGGTCAATGCCGTCCCTATAAGTCCTGTTCCACCGGTTATTATTACGGTTTCCATCAAGTAATAGCTGCTTTTTTAAAATAATTTAATAAAAATACACAATAAATCGGGCCTTTTGGAATTTATGTAAAGGCAGGACTTACCAGCTTTAAATTGACAACTTAATTTCTGAATTTTAATGTAAGTTTGAAAATGGGGCATGCAAATGCGCCATCTGCTTTATCATACAATACTTGAAATCTAAATTACCGCATGTATAAGCTATACCGCCTACAGTTAGTATTGTTGCTGCTCTTTGCCGGCACGGCAGCAATGGCACAGAAAATCACCTATTCTGAACCGGAGAAAGATGATTACAAAAGCACCGAGTTTGAAATTATAGGCAAGGTAGCAGGCAATATCCTTGTGTATAAAACAGACCGGGGCGACTATGTGGTATCAGTGTATGATGGCGAAATGCAGCTCAAGAACCGGGTTAAACTGGACTTTCTGCCCCGTAAGGTGATCAGCATGGACTTTGTGGCCTACCCGAATAAAATACTGATGCTGTACCAGTTCCAGCGCAAAGATGCCGTATATAGCTTTTGTGCTACCATGTCGCCGGATGCTACCTTTAGTGATGCACCTATCCTCATCGATTCTACCCGGATAGGCAACTATTCCAAAGAGAATAAAGTGTATTCTGTGGAAGTTTCGGAAGATAAGAACCGCATCATGGTGTATAAAATCAACCAGGACCGGGAAGACAACAACGTGTTTTATACCTTCCTGTACGACAGCGCCATGAGCCTGGTGAACAACAGCCGCTTATCGCTGCCCATGCAGAAAAAACAATTCCTCAGCAACTTCAATCTCACTAACACCGGCGATCTTATCTTCAATAAACTAGAACGGACCTCCAACCGGGATTACGTGGTGAGCGGCAGCATGGTGGTTAAACGGTCGCTGGTAGACAGTTTTGAAACTTCTCCCATGGCCTTCAAAGCACAACTGCTGGATGAGGTGAAAATGAAGCTTGATAACAATAAGCACACCGCCCTGGTCACTGCCTTTTATTATAAACAGAAAAGAGGAAACGTAGATGGGTTGTACCTGTATAAGTACGACTACGGCAATTATAAAACGCTTTATGAGAAATCAATCGCGTTTGCGGAAGACCTCAAAGTGAATGCCCGTGGAGAGTCCAGTACTAATGCAGCGTTTAACGACTACTTCATCCGCAAGATTATTAACACCGCCAATGGCGGATTTTTGCTGACGGCAGAATCTTTCTCTACCTCTTCCCGCTACCAGCCCTGGAACCGGTGGAATTATATGTATGGCAGCCCGTATAGCGGTATGTACGCGCCTTACTACTATTCCCCTTATTCCTCCATGTATTACAATCCTTACTACTGGAACAACTCTCAGGGCCTGCGTTATCATTATGACAACGTAGTGGTAATGTCTTTTGACGATGAAGGTAATATGCAGTGGAATAACTTTGTCCACAAGAGCCAATATGACGATAATGCGGATCTGTACCTGTCTTACCTGATGGTAAACGTAGGCAGTGAACTGCGTTTCCTGTATAATGAGCTGGACAGAAGAAGCTATATGTTAACAGATGTAAGCCTGGCGCCGGGTGGTAAGGTGAATCGTATGCCTACCTTACGTAACCTGGACAAGGGTTTTACCTGGATGCCCCGCTACGGAAAACAAATTGCTGGTAGAACTGTAGTGATACCATGTATTTACAGGAATTATATTTGCTTTGCTAAAATTGACTTTTAATCACACCTTTGTATTGTGATACGTTTTTTCCGTTCAGGCAATCCGCTTACGGTATTGCTGTTGTTGATATACACACTGCTTGTTAAATTTTATTACCTGGTTCATCCATCTACCTTTATGGCGGATGGATCAGAGGGGCTTTTATATCACCTGTTGGTGAAATGGATGCATGGCCTGGCGGGAGATAGTCCCCTGCTGTTTACATCGTTGGCTGTGCTGCTGTTGTTCCTACAGTCCCTGCTGTTTACCCGCATCATCAACCATCACCGGTTGTTTCCCCGGCCTACGTATTTGCCGGCCATGTGTTACCTGCTTTTTACATCTATGCTACATAGCTGGAACGTGTTTTCGCCCGTTTTGCTGGTGAACCTGATTATGCTGTGGGTATTCGCCAGTATAACGGAATTGTATACACGTACTTCAGCCCGTGATGTGGTATTCAATATCGGTTTTGCGCTCGGTGTGTGCGGGTTATTCTATTTCCCTTCTGTTATTTTCTGCTTTTTACTGCTGGCAAGTATGCTGATTATGCGTGCTTTCCGGTTGGCAGAGTGGATTATCGCTTTGCTGGGGCTGATTTGTCCGCTATACCTGATGGGGACTTACCTGTTCCTCACCGGGCAAATGACCTTATTACGGAAGATTCCAAACATAGGGGCTTCATTGCCGATGATCACTGACTATAAGGTATGGGGAGCCATGGTGGCTTGTGTACTCTTTTTTGTGCTGGGGTGGCTGTTATTGCAGCGTCCACTGAAGAAGATGCTCATACAGGGCCGTAAGATATGGGCGGCATTAATTATATATGTAGTGGTGGCGATGCTGGTGCCATTCTTCAATATTCACTTTTCGGCTGCTTACTGGGTATTGGCGGTACTGCCGATTTCTATGTTTGCGGGTAACGTATTTTGGTCGGTAACCAACGATACTTTTGCCAACATCATCCACTTCATTACGCTGGCATATGTAATTGTTATGCAATATTTCAGCTAATTTCTCCATTTTAAGGGGCTGATTACCAGTATTTTGTTAAATCAGGACAAACGGCAATGGAAAATTGCGAACGGCGAAGTAATTTTGTCCTTTCCCAGTAGCTTTGTCATTCGTGAAAATGAGGATAAAATACCGGGGAAAAAACGGATTTTAAAGCATTATTTACACATAAACACAAAACATTTTCAGATGAAATTTGGCGTTGTCACCTTTCCCGGTTCTAATTGTGATCATGATATGATTGATTCCCTGCGTAATGACCTGGGGCAGGAAGTAATAGAACTGTGGCATAAGGATAAAGACCTGAGCGCATTTAGCACAGAAGATTGTATCATATTACCGGGTGGGTTCTCCTATGGTGATTATCTGCGTTGCGGCGCTATCGCCAGATTCAGCCCAATGATGCAGAGTGTGATAGAATTTGCCAATAAAGGTGGCCGTGTAATTGGTGTTTGTAATGGTTTCCAGGTATTATGTGAGGCAGGTTTGCTGCCAGGCGTATTATTACAGAATGAGCGTCAGCAATTTGTTTGCAAAAACGTATACATTAAAAGTGAAAACCCAACTGCATCCCTCACTAAAGATGTGGCAGGCAGGTCACTGATGATTCCGGTAGCACACGGTGAAGGCCGTTACTATGCGGACGATGCCACCCTGGATGAGTTGTTTAAGAACAACCAGGTGATTTTCCGCTATTGCGATGAGTTTGGCAATATTATTGAATCTGCTAATCCTAACGGCGCCATCCGTAATATTGCAGGTATCTGTAACAAGAATAGAAATGTTTTTGGTATGATGCCTCACCCGGAAAGAGCTACCAGCCTGGCTTTGGGTAATACTGACGGCCAGCTGATATTACAAAGTCTGATCAACAACAATTAATAGATTAAATCAACCAACCAATTAAAAAGAAAAGCATGAAAAAATTACTCACAGCACTGGTTTTGTTCGCCTTGCCCATCCTGGCAAGCGCTCAGATCGAGAATCCGGTAAAATGGAGTTTCACCGCTAAAAAAGTAAACGCCACTACCTACGAAGTACACGCCACCGCTACTATTGATGCCGGCTGGCACGTATACGCGCAGGAAGCAGGAGAAGGGCCGGTTCCAACCTCCTTCAAGTTCACTAAAAACCCACTGGCTGCCGTAACTGGTAAAGTGGAAGAAGTAGGTAAACTGCACAAATCATTCGACAAGAACTTCAATTCAGAATTGAAATACTACGAGAACACCGTAAACTTTGTACAGAAAGTAACCGTAAAAGGTAAAGCTGCTACCAAAGTAAAAGGTTCGGTAGAATACATGGTGTGCGATGACCACCAGTGTTTACCTCCTAAAGAAGTAGAATTTGCGGTGACTGTTGGAGGAAAATAATTTGAATCCGGTAACCAATAACAATATTCGAAGAACGAGTTCCTCACTATGGGAACTCGTTTCTTGTTTTCTCAATTCTGTATTATTTAAAGCCTATTGACTTTATGAAGCATCTGCTTTCATTTTTAATACCTGTCTTTGCCATTTTTGCGCTTCGCGCAAATGCGCAGGACGCCAGCCCGAAGCCTGTTAAATGGCAGTTTTCTGCAGAAAAGAAAAGTGACCAGGAATATGTGCTACACTTGAAGGGTACCATAGAAAAAGGCTGGTTGCTTTTTTCCACCACTATGGGAAATGATGATCCTAATACGAGAGTGGTGCTGGATAGCAGTATGAAGGCTACCATTGCAGGGATTACAGAAAATGGTAAACTGGAAAATCGCAAAGAGCCTTTGTTCGATAATCTCGAAGTAAAATATTTTGAGAATGAAGTAGAACTATTGGCAGATGTGAAACTGACAGCGCCTGCTGATAAGATAAAAGGCACCATTGCCTACATGGCGCTGAAAGGCGACAATGCAGTACCTGAAGAGGAAGTATTTAGCGTAGCGGTGGAAGCACCAACTACTACTGCTGCAGCCACAAGTGGTAATACAAGTGCTCCTCAAGGCGATGTAGCGGATGATGATGCTTCCAACAAATCCTTGTGGTGGATATTCATCGCCAGCTTTGGCGGTGGTTTCATTGCATTGATTACACCATGTGTGTTCTCTATGATTCCAATTACAGTGAGCTTCTTCACTAAGCGTAGTGCTACCAGGGCACAAGGTATCAAGAATGCATTTATCTATTCTTTGTCTATTATCGTTATTTATACCCTTTTGGGCTTCGTGATCACCAAAATATTTGGTGCCAGCGCACTCAATTCATTGGCCAGCAATGGAATCGCTAACATGATCTTCTTTGTGATTTTCCTGTTATTTGCGTTTTCATTCCTTGGAGCATTTGAAATCAGTTTGCCAAGTTCCTGGGCGAATGTATCTGATTCAAAGGCGGGTATGGGTAGTATGGTAGGCATTTTCTTCATGGCGCTGACCCTGGCAATTGTATCTTTCTCCTGTACAGGCCCTATTTTAGGAAACCTGTTGGTGCTGGCTGCTAAAGGTGGTAATTCCGGCCCATTGGTTGGGATGTTTGGATTCTCCCTGGCACTGGCTATTCCATTTTCACTGTTTGCCTTGTTCCCCAGCTTGCTGAATAAAATCGGTAAGTCCGGCGGATGGCTGAATGCAGTGAAAGTAACACTGGGCTTTGTGGAACTGGCATTGGCCCTGAAGTTCTTCTCAAACGTAGACATGGCTTACCACTGGAACCTGTTGGATCGGGAAATATTCCTGGCACTGTGGATCGCCATTTTTGGTTTGTTGACATTATATCTGATTGGTAAGCTGAAATTCAGCCACGACAGTGATGTGCCGTTCCTGACGGTAACAAGACTCTGCTTCGCCATCGTTACATTTACCTTTGTGATCTACATGATCCCGGGTATGTGGGGTGCACCTTTGAAAGGTATCAGCGGATTTTTACCTCATGAAGGTTCCCAGGATTTCAATCTGAATAAATCGCTGGTAGATATACAAGCATCACTGGAAAGTGGCGCAGGTAGCGGAAGTGGTACTGGCGGTCAGTCGGCTAATACGGTGAAACCTAAGAAGCTGGTGGATATCTTACATTCTGAAATCCCCGGTGTAGAAAGTCTTTTCTTTGATTATGAAGAGGCGCTGGTAGCAGCTAAGGCGGCAAATAAGCCGTTAATGCTGGACTTCACCGGACATACCTGTGTAAACTGCCGTAAGTTTGAAAAATCAGTATTGTCAGCTCCGGCGGTAATGAAGATTCTGCGCAATGACTTTATTGTAGCGTCTTTGTATACCGACGAGAAAACATCACTTGCTGATGAGGAGAAGTATGTTTCTAAGACTACAGGTGAGAAAGTGACGAATGTTGGTCAGAAGAATCAGGACCTGGAAGTAACTCACTTTAACCGTAACTCACAGCCTTACTATATTCCTGTAGACCTGGAAGGTAAGCCACTGGTAAGCAAGGGATATGGTTATGATCCGAAAGAAGATGTAGAAGCATTTGTGAAGTACCTGGAAAGTGCAAAAGCAGAATTTGCAAAACGTCACGCTAAATAATGCGTAAGTCTATAAAAAAGAAGGCCCCCCGCTAATTTAGCGGGGGGCCTTCTTTTTTATAGCTATTTATCAGAATGAATAGTTCAGCAACGCTGCTGCGCTAATTTTATCCTGCTGACGATTCGTCAAATTCTTCACACTCAGCATATTCTCCTGTAATTCTGATTCTCCCAGGATAATAACATAAGGGATACCTCTTTTATCGGCATACTTCATTTGTTTATCCATCTTGGCGTTTTCGTGGAACAATTCGGCCGCAATACCTTTTTGCCGTAATTGCATCATATAACCAAAAGCAGCGCGGGCACTGTCTTCGCCAAGGTTCAGGAACAGCACTTTGGTAGATTGCTGCGCCGTTTCCGGGAATAATTTCAATTCTTCCAGGACATCGTAAATACGATCTACGCCGAAAGAGATACCTACACCTGAAATGCCTTCCAAACCGAAGGTGCCGGTGAGGTTATCATATCGGCCACCACCACCAATACTGCCCATTTTCACGGTGGCAGGTGCTTTTACTTCTACAATCAGCCCGGTGTAATAGTTAAGACCACGTGCTAATGTGAGGTCTAATATAGGAGTCGTGTTAAAAGTAGTATAGCCGGAATGCAGTACAAAATCCAGTTCTTCGATACCTTTTTTGCCCGTCTCAGAAGCAGCAAAGAGGGTACGGAGTTGGGTAAGCACGGATTGGTTGTCGCCCTTAATTCCCAGGAAATTTTCAATGATGGTAATATCTTCTTCTGTTAATCCACGTTCACGCAGTTCCCCTTTTACGCCATCCATACCAATTTTATCCAGTTTATCTATGGAGATGGTGATGTCGGTGAGCATGTCTGTTTTACCAACCAGTTCCGCCAGGGCAGCGAGTATCTTGCGGTTATTAATGCGGAGTTCATATCCCTGCAAGCCTAATTTAGTGAATACAGCATCGTAGATGAGTAATAATTCCACTTCATTCAGCAATGAATTACTCCCTACTACATCGGCGTCACATTGGTAGAATTCACGATAGCGGCCTTTGGCTGGACGGTCTCCTCTCCAAACCGGTTGCATTTGGTAACGCTTAAAAGGCAGCGCCAGTTCATGCTGGTTCATCACTACATATCTTGCAAAAGGAATGGTAAGGTCGTATCTTAATGCTTTCTCTGTTAACAGGTTGGCCAGTTCACGGCTATCTTTAGCCTGTTGTGCCTGTTCGTAAATTTCCCCGTTGTTCAGGATTTTAAAGATCAGCTTATCTCCTTCTTCTCCATACTTCCCCATGAGGGTCGACAAATTCTCCATCGCAGGGGTTTCCAGCGGCTGGAAGCCGAATACTTCAAAGGTATCTCTGATGGTTTGGAAGATATAGTTACGTTTTCTTACTACCACCGGGCCAAAATCGCGGGTGCCTTTAGGAATACCGGGTTTTATCATCTCAAAAAATTATTAAAAGTTTTATTGTTGCTGGTCTGCGATCTGTTCACAGGCCTCATAAATCATTGTATATACGGGGGCAAATAATGCATCATCGAACCAGGGATCTGGTACTTCCTGTTGCTCTGGCAGCAGGAAATGGACTTTTGCTTTGTCTGCTTCGTTACGTGCTTTGCGGGTGACATCATTAAAATTGCTCCGGTCCATTACATAGATGCGGTCAAATGTATCGAAATCTGTGGTCTGAAACTGCCTGCCACGGAGGCCGGATATGTCTACCCCGTTTTTCCTGGCAATGTTTACGGATCTGCGGTCCGGGGCATCGCCAATATGCCAGTTGCCGGTGCCGGCGGAGTCGATCTCCCAATCCAGTTGCCTCGCCTCGGCGAGGTGCCTCATAATCCCTTCTGCCAGTGGTGAACGGCAGATATTACCCAGGCAAACCATCAATATTTTCATGCGGATCAATAGTTGAATATCAGGCCGCAAACCTACAAGATATTATGGAAATGTGCATTGATTTGCATCTTTATCATGAAAACAGGTATAAAAGGAAGAATTTTAGTGTTATAAAGCATAAAAGGCTGCAAACTGTAAAATGCAGGAAATGATGATATTTTAAATCGAAATATTACAACATGTTGAAAAAATGCCTCAAATTGCGGCCGGATAAGTAATTGAGTGCAGATTTGCGGCAGTTTTTTAACATTCTTCTAAAATTCTCTTTACCCGATTAAAAAATTTTTTTTTGTATAATTGTAATTCGCAAACATGGAAACACACGAAGAACAAACAAGCAGAAGACAGGAAAGCAGGTATCGGCCAATGGGTGAGCTGATCAGGGGGTTATTTTTTATACTCTTTGGTTTGTTCGCAATTTTTGCGGAAAAACTGGGACTGGCACAGTTCCGTATATCCCCTACTACAATGAGTATTGCGGGTGCGGTGTTAATGATCTACGGCCTCTTTAGGGTTTACAACGGAGTGAGAAAACTTTTTATTAACAGGAACTAAAGAGGTGTGATATGTTTTTCAGTTTTAGAAAGATGAATGCTGTATATTTAGCAGCAATTATTTTGATGGCGGCCTGTGGCCCCAATCCAAATGCGAAAAAATTAGATACAGCTACAGAAGGAACCATCCGCATTAGTGTGGATGAGACATATAAACCGCTGATAGATTCTGAAATAAAAGTTTTTGAATCACTGTATCCCAAAGCACATATCATCCCTACTTATAAACCGGAGACTGAGTGCTTTAAAGATCTTTTAAATGATAGTGCCCGACTGGTGATCGTGACGCGCGACTTTAACCAACAGGAACTCGATTATTTCAAACAATTGAAATATAAGCCTACCAGCCTGTTACTGGCCTGGGACGCCCTGGCCCTGGTGGTAAATAAAGAGAATCCTGATTCTATATTAAATATGGAACAGGTACGCGGGATTATGAATGGCACCAACAACGAAAGAAAATGGCAACTGGTGTTTGATAATGCCAACTCAAGCACCGTGCGATATATTCTGGACTCCATCAACATGGGTAAGCCTTTGCCAACCAATACCATGGCTGCCAAAACCAACCCGGAAGTGGTGGATTACGTGTCCAAAAATAAAGACGCGATAGGAGTGATAGGGGTGAGCTGGATCTCTGATCCTGCCGACTCAACAGCGATGGCTTTTACAAGAAAAGTATCCGTTGTAAGGCTTAGGGCAGACAATGGTTCGGATTTTGTTAAGCCATACCAAGCTTATATTGGTATTGGTACCTATCCATTAAAGCGTGGCTTCTTCTTTTGCCTGAACGAGCCCTATCATGGGCTTGGCAATGGATTTGCAACCTTCCTCGGCAGTTATGAAGGACAACTGGTGATAAAGCAGTTTCGTTTATTCCCGGCCCGGTTGAATGTAGTATTCAGAGAAGCCAATCTGAAGTAGAAAAAAAACACAACTAAAACTAAAAAACCAGATTGCATGAACAAACGGAAAAGTTTAATCGTAGCACTGCTTTGCGCTGCCTCCAGTGGTGCGATGGCCCAATCTGTGGAAGATGGATTGAAAGACCTGTATTATGGTAAGTATCTGTCTGCCAAGCAGAATTTTGAGAAAGTGATTGCCGCAAAGCCTACGGAGGACAAAGCTTATTATTACCTCGGTATAGCACAACTCGGTCAGGAAGATGTGGCAGGTGCTGCTGCTACCTTCCAGAAAGGGTTACAGGCAGTGCCTACTTCCGCTTTATTACAGGTAGGAATGGGACGTATTGATCTGCTGAAAGGTGATGCTGCTGCTGCCAAAACAAAATTTGAAGCTGCCAGCGCTGCTACACAAGGCCGTGATGGAGATGTTGCCCGCGCTATCGCTGATGCCAACACTGAAGTAAAAGGTGGTGACCGTCCTTACGCACTGACCATCATGGAAAAACTCCTGAACAACGAAGGACGCAAGAAAAAAGAACAATACACTGCTACCGCAGCTGATTATATTGAAATGGGAGATGCCCTCCGCTTCCTGGGTGGTGAAAATGGTGGTAAAGCCATCACTACTTATGAAAAAGCGCTGGAACTGGATCCTAACAATGCAGAAGCTGTAATGAAAGAAGGTTTGGTGAACTACAATGCAAGACTGAAAGTTGAAGCAGTAGCTGATTACACCAAAGCTACCAACATGGATCCTAAATATGGTCCTGCTTTCTACGAGCTGTTTAACTTCTACATCACGCCTAAAAAGGATCAGTTATCCTGGGAAAATGCTGCTAAATACCTGGAACAATACATGGCTGTAGCAGATCCGGCTGATAAAACTAAAAACGAATACCTGTCTGCTTATATCTCCTTCTTCAAGAAAGATTATGATGCAGCCATCAGTAAAGGTAAAGCTACCATGCCAGGTGCAGACGCTTTCTACCAGAATAAGCTGAGCCTCTTGATAGGTGATGCTTACCTGCAGAAAGGTGATTCCCTGAACGCTAAACAGGTAATGGATGAATACGCCACTAAAGTAGGTGAGTCTAAACTGGATTCCAACGACTATAAGTTGCTGAGTACCATTTATATGAAGCTGAAATCAAGTGATGTGGCTACCCAAACCGATTACACTAACAAAGGACTGGCTTACCTGGAAAAATATGCAGGCTCTATCACTGCTAAAGATCCGGAAACCTTTATCCAGATTGCAGAACAGCTGAAAACAGCGAAGAACTACACCGCTGCCGCTGAGTGGTACGAAAAAGCCAACGAATTATCTGTGGCCAACAAAGTACAACTGCAGGCGATCGATTATTTCAACGTAGGCCTTAACTATTTCTATGGCGCTGTGGCAGTGAATCCATATGACACTACCCTGCTGAATAAAGCAGATATGGCGTTCCAGAAAGTAATCGAAGTAAAACCTGACCTGGGTACCGGTTACTACTGGAGAGGTTATACCAACAACGCGAAAGATCAGCAGGCGCAGGCTGGTATAGCTAAGCCATACTATGACAAATACATTGAAATGTCAGAAGGTGACCCGGCTAAAAATAAGCAAACGCTGATCAAAGCCTACAGCTACGAAATGCTGTACTACTACTATAAAGAAGATAAAGCGAATTTGAAGATCTATGCAGATAAACTGACTGCATTAGATCCAAACAACGAAACCGCTAAACAAATCACTGAAAACATGGCTGCCCGTGAAAAAGCAGCTAGCAAGCCAGCACCTAAACCTGCTGCCAAGCAAGGTCAGAACAAGAAATAAGTCGTAAATACGATATAATAACTGAAAACCTCCTGTACCCACAGGAGGTTTTTTAGTTTCCGGTTGGTGAAAAAAGATAATATTTTAACCCCTAATAGATTTGATATTTGGTCAACTTACAGTATTTTTGCGCATTCGGACAATGTTTTTATCGGGAAGCTTATGTATACAGATACTGTATTTTTGTCAGCAACGACTACTCCTTTTAGCTATTTCCCTATAGTATTGCAATTAGTTGCAGCTTTAGGTTTCGTAGGGATCACGATGTTAGCTACTCACTTTTTGGGTCCCAAGCGCAAAACCAGCGATAAGCTTATTAACTTTGAAAGTGGTATCGAGCAGAAGGGAAATGCCCGTCAGCCGATGGCCATCAAATACTTTCTTACCGCTATTCTTTTCGTGTTATTTGACGTGGAAGTAATCTTTTTCTATCCGTATGCTGTTAATTTCAAGGCACTGGGATGGGAGGGTTTTATGGCAGTGTTGATGTTTGTGGGCTTCTTTTTGTGTGGATTTATCTACATTACGAAGAAAGGCGCTCTGAAGTGGGAAGACTAATTTTAAAACGCTAAACTTAATCCAATGGCTCGTCCGGTTCAATATAATAACAAGGTGAAAATGGTGGAGATCCCTGAGGGATATTCCGGTGAAGGATTTTATGCCACATCATTTGACAAAGTAATAGGCCTGGCGCGTAAAAACTCCATCTGGCCTTTACCTTTTGCCACTTCGTGCTGTGGAATTGAATTCATGGCTACAATGGCAGCTACCTATGATATGGCCCGCTTTGGTGCGGAACGTATGGCGTTTACGCCCCGTCAGTGCGATTTGCTGATGGTAATGGGTACTATTTCCAAGAAAATGGGGCCTATTGTACGCCAGGTATACCTGCAAATGGCTGAACCCCGCTGGGTAATGGCCGTAGGTGCCTGCGCCAGCAGTGGTGGTATCTTTGATACCTATTCCGTATTACAGGGTATTGACCAGGTGATTCCGGTAGATGTATATGTGCCGGGATGTCCTCCAAGACCAGAAGGCATTATCGATGGTTTCATGAAAATACAGGACCTCGTAGGTAATGAAAGTCTTCGCCGTCGCAACTCCGACAGATACAGGGAGCTGATGGAGTCATACGGCATCAAGTAAGGAGGAGAATGGTTAATTGTAAATCGTAAATTTCAAATTGTTAATGTCTTTAACAAACGAACGCATACAGCAACGCCTGACGGAGAAGTTTGGAGATGTGCTAACCGGCTTTGAGGAGCCGTTTGGGCTGCTTACCCTCACCGCACAGAAAGATTATAACCTGAAAGTAATGCAATTCCTGTTTGATGATGAGGAGTTGCGTTTTCGTTTTTTAACGGATATCACTGCTGTGCATTATCCGGATAGAAAAAATGAAGAACTGGCAGTCGTATACCATCTGCATAACCTGCAGGACAACATCAGGCTTCGGCTGAAAGTATTTGCGCCGGTAGCTCAGCCAGATGTTTTCACCGCCACCAAGTTGTACGAATCTGCCAACTGGATGGAACGCGAAACGTATGATTTCTTCGGAATCAACTTTGTTGGGCATCCTAACCTGATACGCGTACTGAATGTGGATGAAATGACCTATTTCCCTATGAGAAAGGAATTTCCGCTGGAAGACTCCATGCGTATTGATAAAGATGATGAGATGTTTGGAAGGGGAGGAACTATTTAATACAACCAGGTTATGTTAGATCAGAAACAACATATAAAACTGCCGGAAGGCTCGATAGAAAAAGATACGACTACGCTTAACCTGGGTCCTACTCACCCGGCCACACACGGCGTATTTCAGAATATTCTGGAAATCGATGGCGAACGTATTGTAAGCGCTGTTTCTACCGTGGGGTATATCCACCGCGCTTTCGAGAAAATTGCAGAACGTCGTCCTTACTACCAGATTACACCACTCACCGATCGTTTGAACTATTGCTCCGCCCCTATTAATAATATGGGCTGGTTGCTGACCGTAGAAAAACTCCTGGGTATTGAAACGCCTAAAAGAGTAGACTACCTGCGCGTCATCATCATGGAGCTGGCACGTATTGCAGATCACCTGATCTGTAGCTCCGTAATGGGAGTAGATACCGGCGCATTAACCGGTTTCGTATACGTGATGACCTATCGGGAATTGATATACGAAATTTATGAGGAAATATGTGGCTCCCGTCTTACGACCAACATTGGCCGTATCGGTGGTTTTGAAAGAAATTTCACGCCTGCTGCATTTGCTAAAATAGAACGCTTCCTCGCTGAATATCCTGCTGTACTGAAAGAATTTGAAACCCTGCTTACCCGCAACCGTATCTTCATGGAGCGTACCCAGGGTGTGGGCGGTATCAGCGCAGAAAGAGCCCTCAGCTATGGTTTCACCGGTCCTAACCTGCGCGCAGCAGGAGTGGATTACGATGTCCGCGTAGCTAATCCTTACTGCTCTTACCAGGATTTTGATTTCTCCGTTCCTGTAGGTACTACTGGTGATAGCTACGATCGCTTCCTGGTACGTAACGCAGAAATGTGGGAAAGTCTCAGCATTATCCGTCAGGCGATGGATAAACTGAAAACACTGCCTGCAGATGTATACCACGCTGATGTTCCGGCTTACTACCTACCTGCTAAAGAGGATGTATATACGAAAATGGAAGCACTCATCTATCACTTTAAAATAGTGATGGGTGAAACAGATATATTACCAGGTGAAGTGTACAATGCCGTAGAAGGTGCGAATGGTGAACTTGGATTTTACCTGATCAGCGATGGAGGCCGTAGTCCTTACAGACTGCACTTCCGCCGTCCCTGCTTCATTTACTACCAGGCATATGCTGAACTGGTACAGGGCGGCATGTTGAGTGATGCGATCGTTTGTATGAGTAGCCTGAACCTGATTGCAGGTGAGCTGGATGCGTAGTAGCCACTTGCGGTGACAACACGAATCTGCTAAAGAATATTTTGAAGATTAAAGCTGATTAAAATAATGGCTGTGGTTCAATTTTCGGAAGAGAAACTGAATAAAGTAAAAGAAATCATTGCACGCTACCCGCAAGGGAAGCAGAAAAGTGCATTGATACCGGTGCTGCACCTGGCTCAGGAAGCATTTGGTGGATGGTTAAGTGCAGAAACAATGGACTACGTGGCAACGTTACTGCAACTCGAACCAATTGAAGTATACGAGGTAGCAACTTTCTATAGCATGTACAACCTGAAACCAGTAGGCACCTATCTTTTTGAGGTATGCCAAACCGGTCCATGCATGGTAAGTGGCTCCGATCAGATCATTGATTATATTAAAAGCAAACTGGGAATCGGTGTAGGCGAAACCACTGCAGATGGGTTATTCACCCTGAAAACAGTAGAATGCCTCGGTGCCTGCGGATATGCGCCTATGATGCAATTAGGAAAACATTACCGCGAACACCTCACACCGGCCAAGGTAGATGAGATCATTGCAGAATGCAGGGCTAAAGCAAACGCAAACTGATGCATCCGAAAAACAATATATTCATGCGTTTAAAGGAAATGTATCAGCGTCATAAACTGCAGCTCGTAGAAGCGCTGTTGCTGATGGGATTACTCACCGCATTATGGCGGATCGACAACTGGTTTGTTTCCTTTATCTGTGGTGTTAGCGCCGGCCTGCTGTTTTACAGACTGGCAGACCGCATTTCGCAACACGGCATACGTAAGGCATAAAAGATATACACAAAAATCTGTTGATGGGGACGGGAATACCGGAACCATTACACCATAAGGAAGACAATGGGACGCAAATTACTGTTAGATAAAGCACATATTGAAGGCATCCGGTACTATGATACTTACCGGAGCAACGGCGGTTATGCGGCAGCTGAAAAGGCGCTGAAAACGCTCGGACCGGATGGCGTACTGGAAGAAGTGAAAAAGAGCGGCCTGAGAGGGCGTGGTGGTGCAGGCTTCCCTACCGGCATGAAATGGAGTTTCATCGCCAAGCCAGAAGGTGTTCCCCGTTACCTCGTTTGTAACGCGGATGAATCAGAACCCGGTACTTTCAAAGACCGCTACCTGATGGAGTTTATCCCTCACCTCCTCATCGAAGGACTTCTCATCTCCAGCTTTACCCTCGGTGCTAACAGTTGCTATATCTACATTCGCGGTGAATACGCCTGGATTCCGGATATCCTGGAACAAGCCATTGCAGAAGCTAAGAACAAAGGCTGGCTGGGTAAAAATATCCTGGGTACCGGCTTTGACCTGGAAATATATGTACAACGCGGTGCAGGCGCCTATATCTGTGGTGAAGAAACAGCCCTGATTGAATCCCTGGAAGGTAAACGCGGTAATCCACGTATTAAACCTCCATTCCCGGCGGTAAAAGGATTATGGCAGTCACCTACCGTGGTGAATAACGTAGAAACACTCGCAGCTGTAGTACCTATTGTGAACATCGGCGGTGACGAATATATTAAATACGGCACCGGCAAATCTACCGGTACCAAACTGATTTCTGCCTGCGGTAATATCAACAAGCCCGGCGTATATGAAATCGAAATGAATATCTCCGTGGAGGAGTTTATCTATTCTGATGAATATTGCGGTGGTATCAAAAATAACAAACGTCTGAAAGCCTGTATCCCCGGTGGATCTTCTGTTCCGGTGTTACCTGCTAACCTGCTGCTGAAAACAGCCAAAGGAGAAACGCGCATGATGACCTACGAAAGCCTGGCTGATGGAGGTTTTGCTACCGGTTCCATGTTGGGATCCGGTGGTTTTATTGTGATGGATGAAGACCAGTGTATTGTTCGTAACACCCTCACTTTTGCCCGCTTCTATCATCACGAAAGCTGCGGTCAGTGTAGCCCTTGCCGTGAAGGTACCGGCTGGATGAAGAAAGTGTTGCACAATATCGAATATGGTAAAGGCAAAATGAGTGACATTGATTTGCTGTGGGATATTCAACGCAAAATTGAAGGAAATACGATTTGCCCGCTCGGTGATGCAGCAGCATGGCCGGTAGCAGCAGCTATCCGTCACTTCCGCGATGAATTCGAATGGCACGTGGCTAATCCGCAGGAATCACAAACCCGTAATTTCGGATTGGCGCATTATGCAGATCCGTTACCAGCACCAGCTGCGGTATAATAGGGGAGGCAAACCAAAGAATAGTAAATAAGTTACAAAATCATAAACTTTGCTTCGTTGCTGCTGCGCAGCTTGCAGGCAAAAACTATAATAAGATGGCGGAGGAAAAAAAATTATTTAAGGTTAAAATCGATAACATCTCTGTAGAGGTGGAACCCGGTACAACCATACTGAATGCGGCCAGGCAGATAGGAGGAGAAATAGTGCCGCCAGCCATGTGTTACTACTCCAAACTGCAGGGTAGCGGTGGTAAATGCCGTACCTGCCTGGTGAAAGTATCCAAAGGTTCAGATGCCGATCCGCGCCCTATGCCTAAACTGGTGGCCAGCTGCCGTACCACTGTAATGGATGGTATGGAAGTAGCCAACATCACTTCTCCGGAAGTATTGGACGCACGTAAAGGAGTGGTGGAATTCCTGCTGCTGAATCACCCACTGGATTGCCCGGTATGTGATCAGGCCGGAGAATGCCATCTGCAGGATCTGAGCTATGAACATGGTGCAGACGCAACCCGCTACGAATTCAAACGCAGAACTTTTGATAAAGTAGATCTCGGTGATCATATTAAGTTACACATGACCCGTTGCATCCTTTGCTACCGCTGTGTGTATACCGCTGATCAACTCACCGAAAAACGTGAACACGGGATACTGGGCCGTGGAGATGCATCTGAAATCAGTACTTACATCTCCCAATCCCTGGATAATGACTTTATCGGTAACGTGATTGATGTTTGCCCCGTAGGTGCGTTAACAGATCAGACCTTCCGTTTCAAAAACCGCGTATGGTTCCTGAAACCGGTAGATGCACACCGTAACTGCGAAAATCCTAAATGCTGCGGTAAAACAGTATTGTGGATGCGTGGTGACGAAGTATTCCGAGTAACTGCCCGCAAGGACAAATACGGAGAAGTAGAAGCATTTATATGCGATACCTGCCGTTTTGATAAAAAAGAAGCGAAAGACTGGATCATTGAAGGTCCACGCAAAATAGAACGTAACAGCGTTATTTCCCAGGGTCACTACGTGAATACCGTGAAACCTAAAGATGCGCTGGTGGAAGTATTGGATGGAAGACAACCTAAACTGGTGTTTAATATTCACTCTGAAAGCCAGGTAAACAGACCGGAGATTGATCTTTCCAAGATCCCCGGCCCGGCTCACTCTGATGATTTTAAGAAGTAACAATCGTAATTACGTGTAAGTATGACCTTATTAAGCATAGATTGGTTTTTTATAATTGAAAAAGTACTCCTGATATCAGTGGTACTGGTCCTTTCATTGGTAGTGGCCATGTATTCTACCTGGGGAGAAAGAAAAGTAGCAGCATGGATACAGGATCGTCTGGGTCCTAACCGTGCGGGTCCCATGGGACTGTTACAACCCCTCGCAGATGGTGGTAAACTCTTCTTTAAAGAAGAAATTATTCCTACTAATTCCAACCGTTTCCTCTTCATCCTGGGACCGTCTATTGCCATGATGGTGGCTTGTATGACCAGCGCCGTAATTCCCTGGGGAGACAGCCTGGTAATTGCCGGTCGTACCATTTCCCTGCAAGTAGCGGATGTAAACATCGGTATCCTCTTCATTTTCGGTGTGGTGAGCATGGGCGTGTATGGTATTATGATCGGAGGCTGGGCATCTAACAACAAATTTTCCCTGCTGGCTTCTATCCGTGCGGCTTCTCAGATTATCTCCTATGAGCTGCCTATGGGTCTGGCTTTGATCGCCCTGCTGATGTTAACCGGCTCCCTGAGCTTAAAAGACATCGTAGAGCAGCAGCGTCATGGCTTATGGAACTTTATTTATCAGCCATTAGGTTTCTTTATCTTCCTGGTATGTGCTTTCGCAGAATGTAACCGTGCTCCTTTCGACTTACCGGAAGCGGAGAATGAGTTGAATGGTGGTTATCACCTGGAATATTCTTCCATGAAACTCGGTTTCTTCCTGTTTGCGGAATATATCAACATGTTTATCAGTTCAGCCCTCATTTCTACCATGTACTTCGGTGGTTATGCTTTCCCATATATGGATAAGCTGGGCCTGGATGGTAACCTGCTTACGATTCTCGGATTCCTGGCGTTGTTTATTAAAACGATTGGTTTTATATTCTTCTTTATGTGGGTGCGCTGGACCGTTCCAAGATTCCGTTATGATCAGCTGATGCGTTTGGGTTGGAAAATAATGATTCCATTGGCATTGGTGAATATGCTGATCACAGGAGCGGTAATACTGGCACGTCAACATTAATATCATCTAATTAAATACACACGGTAGTGTGGATTAAATAAAGCATTTATGCAAGCATTAACAAACAGGGCAAAAGCAGTAGATCGCCGGCCGATGACCTTCGCAGAGAAGTTGTATATCCCGGCTATTGCAAAAGGCATGGGTATTACATTCAAGCACCTTTTTCAACGCAAGGCAACGGTAAGTTTTCCTGAGAAGAAACGTGACTTTAGCCCGGTGTTCCGTGGTTTACATGTATTGAACCGGGATGAAGAAGGACGTGAAAGATGTACTGCCTGCGGATTGTGTGCAGTAGCTTGTCCTGCTGAAGCCATTACTATGGAAGCAGCAGAAAGAAAACCAGGAGAAGAAAACCTGTATAGAGAAGAGAAGTATGCGGCGAAATATGAAATCAATATGCTGCGTTGTATTTTCTGTGGTTTTTGTGAAGAGGCTTGTCCTAAAGATGCAGTATATATGTCTGAAACATTTGCGCCTGCAAACTATCAGCGTAAAGGGTTTATCTATGGAAAAGATGACCTGTTGATTCCTCATCCGAAAGAGAACAAATAATATTATTCACAGCGCACATTTAGCTAAAAATACATAGTCAAACATAGCAGAGATGGGAATGAGTATACAACAAATAATTTTCATGGTGCTGTCGGTCATCGCGCTGGTATCAGCGTTGGGCGTGGTATTGAGTAAGAATCCTGTGACGAGCGTATTGTGCCTGATCGTAACATTCTTTACCATTGCCGGGCATTATATCATGCTGAATGCCCAGTTTCTGGCAGTAGTGCATATCATTGTATATGCAGGTGCCATCATGGTATTGTTCCTGTACGTGATGATGCTGATGAATCTGAATGCTGAACTGGAGCCGCAGAAACGCAACTGGCTGAAATATGCAGGTGCGATCAGCGGGGGTGCTTTACTGGTAGTATTGGTGGCCGCGCTGCGCGATGCCAGCATGCCGGCATTGAGCACACAGGCTACGGAGATTGGTTTGATTCAAAATCTCGGTCAGCTCCTGTTCAAACAATACGTAGTACCATTTGAAGTGAGCAGTATCCTGTTCCTCAGTGCAATGGTAGGAGCCGTAGTAATTGGTAAAAAAGACTAGTAATATACGGTAGGCGGGATTTTCCGTGATTCGTAATTCGTAATTCGTAATTTATTTTATGCCTGTTCAATATTACATATTCCTGAGTATCGCCTTGTTTTGCATAGGTGTGATGGGTGTACTGATGCGCAGAAATGCGATCATTATTTTTATGTGCATAGAGCTGATGCTGAATGCGGTAAACCTGTTGATGGTGTCATTCTCCAAAATGTGGGCAGATGCAGGCAGGGTAGATGCCGGATCGGCGCAGCTGTTTGTATTCTTTATTATGGTGGTAGCGGCTGCAGAAGTAGCGGTTGGATTGGCTATCATTACGATGGTCTACAGAAATACACACTCAGTAGATATTAACATTCTTAACAGGCTGAAAAATTAATAATTCAGGGTTTTCTTAATTATTAACTTTTTCGACGTCGTAAATAGAATTGATAAATGATTAATCTAGTTTGGCTGGTACCATTTTTACCATTATTAGGTTTCCTGGTGAATGGATTGGGACGCAGATTTTTATCCAAGTCCCTGGTAGGATTTGTTGGAAGTGGCGCTGTACTGGCGTCCTTTGTGATTAGCTTATTAATATTCCTGGAAGTGAAAACTCCGGGATTTTCTGCACAGGTAGTGACCCTGTTTGATTTCATTAATGTAGGTTCCCTGCATATTCCTTTTGCTTTCCAGGTAGATCAGTTGAGTGCCCTTTTCCTGCTGGTGATCACCGGCGTAGGTACCCTGATTCATATCTACTCCACTTCATACATGCATGATGAAAGTAATGAGAGTTTCGCCAGGTATTTTGCCTACCTGAACCTCTTCGTTTTCTCTATGCTGATCCTGGTGCTGGGCGCCAACTATGTGATGATGTTTATTGGCTGGGAAGGTGTAGGACTTTGCTCTTACCTCCTGATTGGCTTCTGGTTTAAAAATACCAGCTACAATAATGCCGCTAAGAAAGCATTTATCATGAACCGTATTGGCGACTTGGGTTTCCTGATCGCCATCTTCTTTATGATCATGCAATTTGGTACGGTTACTTTCCCCGACGTATTTGCCAAAGCAGCGCCACTGGGTATGAATAACGGTATTATCACCGCTATTGCCATGTTGCTGTTTGTAGGTGCGATGGGTAAATCGGCCCAGATTCCTTTATATACCTGGTTACCGGATGCGATGGCGGGTCCTACTCCTGTATCTGCCCTGATCCACGCGGCTACCATGGTAACTGCCGGTATTTATATGATTGCACGCAGCAACGTCATATATACACTGGCCCCACATATCCAAACTGTGATTGCCATCATTGGTCTGGCTACCGCTTTGTTTGCCGCCTCTATTGCGTTAAAGCAAAACGATATTAAAAAAGTACTGGCCTACTCTACGGTGAGCCAGTTAGGTTATATGTTCCTTGCCCTCGGCGTAGGTGCTTACGGAGCGGCGGTGTTTCACGTAATGACACACGCGTTCTTCAAAGCCCTGTTATTCCTTGGTTCCGGTTCTGTCATTCACGCCATGGGCGGTGAACAGGATATCCGGAAGATGGGCGGACTGAAAAAATTCATGCCTACTACGGCCTGGACATTCCTCGTAGGCTGTTTGGCTATTGCAGGTATCCCTGGCTTCTCCGGGTTCTTCTCTAAAGATGAGATACTGGCGCAGGCATATGCCAATAACCCGGTATTATATGTGTTGGGCCTGATCGGTGCACTGATGACCGCCTTCTACATGTTCCGTTTATACTACATTACTTTCACTGGTAAATTCCGTGGTACACATGACCAGGAACATCATCTCCATGAAAGTCCTTCTCCTATTACTATTCCATTGGTAATACTGGCAATACTGTCTGTTATTGGTGGTTATGTTGGTTTGCCGGAAGTATTTGGAACGAAAAACCTGCTGGCAGAATACCTGGCGCCGGTTTTTGCCCCTTCTGCTCCTTTTGTGGTACCACATCATTTGTCGCATGGTACAGAATGGTTGCTGATGGGTGTGAGCAGTGCATTGGTGATTGTATTCATCCTGTTCGCCCGTCAGAAATTTGCGAACTATGAAGATGCGGGTACAGAAAGTACCGGTTTGGCAAAAGTGCTCGAAAACAAATGGTACATAGACGAATTGTATGATACTATCATCGTTAAACCACTCTACGAATTAGGCCGTTTCTTCCGTGATACTGTAGAAAAAGCAGGTATCGACAGGTTGGTAAATGGTGTAGGCCGTGGAGTACAACTGGGCGGACAACGCATCCGGCTGTTACAAAATGGTCAGGTAGGATTTTACATCTTTGCCATGGTGATTGGTATGATCGTATTATTTGTGATCGGATTCTTATTATAAACCAATAGCAGAAGTTACAAGCGCAGATAAATTATGTTGACAGTTTTATTAATATTGATTCCTTTCATAGCGGGCCTTATCGCATTTGGTCTGAAGGGGTCCGGACCGAAGGTACTGGGCATGATTTCATCCCTGGCAACAGTGGTGATTGCAATAGGAACCTGGTGTACCTTTCGCACGGCTCCTGGTAATGTGAATTTCGTGGCCGACTGGATTCCGCAGCTGGGAAGTCAATTCAGAGTAGGCGTAGATGGAATGGGGGTGATGCTTTGCTTATTGACAGCGATTGCTTCTCTGCTTGTTTTCATCACCATTTATAACCGCGACTTCGAGAAGCCGGGTGCTTTTTATGGTTTAATGTTATTATCGCAGGCGGGTTTAACAGGTGTATTCACCGCGTTTGATGCCCTGCAGTTTTACATATTCTGGGAGCTGGCGCTGATACCTGTTTATTTCCTCTGCTCTATGTGGGGAGGAGAAAAACGTATCGCCGTTACCTTTAAATTCTTTGTATACACTTTCCTGGGTTCCCTGTTAATGCTGGTAGGTATTATCTACCTGTATTCGCTGACACCGGATCATTCTTTCAGCTGGACTTCCTTCACTCATTTACAGGTGAATCCGGAAGATCAGAAATGGTTATTCTGGCTATTTTTTGCGGCTTTTGCCATTAAAATGCCAATTTTCCCTTTCCATACCTGGCAGCCTGATACTTACGAGCAATCACCTACCCCTGTTACCATGATCCTTTCGGGTGTAATGGTGAAAATGGGTTTGTTTGGTGTGATCCGCTGGTTGTTACCGGTGATCCCGCAAGGAGCGGCTATGTGGTCTGACGTAGCCATCGTATTATGCATCATCGGTATCATCTATGCTTCCTGCATTGCCATGGTACAGAATGATCTGAAACGCTTGATTGCTTACTCTTCCATTGCCCACATTGGTTTGATGTGTGCGGCTATTTTCGCCAACACCGAACAAAGCCTGCAAGGGGTATTAGTACAGATGTTTAACCACGGTATCAATATCATTGGTTTGTGGATCATCGTGGAAGTAATACAAAATCGTTTGGGTGTGAAAAACATGGATCAGCTGGGTGGAATGGCACAGAAAGCGCCACGCATGGCTATCTTCTTCGTTATCATCAGTCTGGCTAACATCGGTTTACCACTTACCAATGGTTTCATTGGTGAGTTCCTGATGTTCAGCGGATTGTTCCAATATAATCACTGGTTTATGGCATTTGCCGGATTAGGTATTATCCTCGCTGCTGTTTATACCCTGGGTATGATACAGAAGGTGATATTTGGTCAAAGCAATGAATTAACCGACACTACTACAGATTTACAGCCTGGAGAAACCCTGGCATTGAGTCTGATTGTGATCATGATCATTGTGCTGGGTGTTTATCCCAAACCTATGCTGGATTTGGTGAGTGGCACTACGGAAGTGGTAAATCAATTATTCTGATATTTAGTAGTTGCTAAATAACAGGTGGAAAAATTTGTAACGGGGTTTTGTAACGCAAAAATATGAATGCACTAATTTCTACTGCTTTATCGGGCGTTGTACTGATGTTTGTTGGTTTATTTGTACGCAATAAGCAGCATATTAAATTTTTTGCCATCGCGGCCATCCTGGTAGCATTTATTGCTAACCTGGCACAGTATCCGTCAGTGGAACTCGGCGGATATGTAATGTATGGCATGATTGAGGTGACCAAATTTGGTGTAATATTCAACGCTGTGGCGTTGGGTGCCACCTTGTTATATTTCCTGTTATCCGGCAGTGAGTTTGAAAAGGTAGGAGAGCATGTAGGTGATTATTTTGCACTTATTTTCTTCATCCTGGCAGGTATTACACTCGCTTCCAGCTTCAGTAACCTGCTCATGCTGTTCCTGGCGATTGAAATTATGTCAATTCCCCAGTACATACTGGCCGGAGCAGACAAGAAAAGTCTGAAAAGCAATGAAGCTTCGCTGAAATATTTCCTGATGGGATCTTTCTCTACTGGTATCCTGCTGATGGGTATTACCCTGATTTATGGAGCGGCTGGTACATTTGAAATTTCCGGGTTAGGCCTGGGCACAGAAAGCATTCATCCTCTGGCTTTGTGCGGTATTATTTTAATGGTGTTTGCCCTGGCATTTAAAGTATCTGCAGTGCCATTCCATTTCTGGACACCGGATGTATACGATGGTTCACCTACTGTGTTCACTTCTTTCATGTCTACCATCGTGAAAGCGGGTGCTTTTGTGGCTTTCCTGCGGCTGTTCCACACTGCTTTTGCAGGTGGTAACATCAGTCAACACTGGACGTTAATATTATCCATTATCACTGCCGCCACCCTTATACTCGGTAACTTCAGCGCTGTATTTCAGCAGAGCGTTAAACGCATGTTGGCTTACTCCAGTATTGCCCAGGCAGGTTTTATGCTCTTTGCAGTAGTAGCTATGAATAAACTGGGGGGCCAGGGTATTGTGTTGTATGCAGCAGCGTATAGCATTGCTACCATTGGTGTGTTTGCGGTATTGATGAAACTGAAAGATTATACCTTCGAAGGATTCAATGGCCTGGCACGTAAGCAGCCGTTACTGGCAGCAGCAGTGGCTGTATTCCTGTTTTCATTGGCGGGTATTCCTGTAACAGCAGGTTTCTTTGCAAAGTATTTTGTGCTGTCTGCTGCTATCCAGCATGGTCACTTACTGTGGCTGGTAATTATAGCAGTACTCTGTGCAGCTATCAGCGTATACTATTATTTCCGCGTTATTATTGCGATGTATTTCAAAACCGGTGAGCCGGAAGTTGAGCCGGTATCTGGTGGCTTTAAAGCAGCACTGATACTGACAATTATACTGGTGCTGGTGTTGGGATTGTTCCCGAACCTGTTGCTGTGCTGGATCTAGTATGAGCAAAAAGCGGAAGGCGTAAAGCAAAAAGCTATTAAAACGAATGACCAAAGCGTAGATTAATCAATAATCGCTTTGGTCATTCGTTTTAATAGCTTTTTGCTTTACGCTTTTTGCTTTCTGCTTTATGCCGTTCATCCCAAAACGAATGGATTTAATAGGTATATTACACTAACTTTATAGGTAACCCTTCATTATGCAATCAAGAGATATTTTTTCACTGGCATATCGTTCTGTAACCGGCAATAAATTGCGCACAGGTCTTACTGTGGCTATTATCGCATTAGGTATTACCGTGCTGGTAGGTATTCTTACGGCGATAGACAGCATGAAAAGTAGTATCTATAGCAGTTTTGCCAGTATGGGAGCCAACAGTTTTTCTATTCGTAACCGGGGTATGCAGGTGCATATTGGCGATGACGATCAAAAAGCTTCCAAGGGCAACAAGAATATTAAGAAGGTAAAAAAATCCAATAGTAATAAGGTCATTTCTTACCAGGAAGCATTGGCTTTCCGTGATCGATATCATTTCTCCGCAGTGGTAAGTATTTCTTTCCAGGCTACTGGCATTGCTACCATTTATAAAGATGAAAAGAAAACAAATCCGAATGTGCAGGTAATAGGGGGAGATGAAAACTACCTGAAGATTTCCAATTATGAAATTGCCCAGGGAAGAGATTTTAATCAGCTGGATGTGGAGTCTGGCAGAAACGTGGCCATTTTGGGAAAAGATGTAGCAGAGAAAGTGTTTGGGAAGAGTCTGAAGAACGTGGTGAATAGCAGTATCAGGGTGGGAGATATCCGGTACCGTGTAATAGGGGTGCTGGCAAAGAAAGGAAGTAGTAAAATGATGAGTGCTGATAATGTGGTGATTACTACGGTGAATAATACCCGCAGGGTGTTTAATCGTCCTAATGCGAGTTATCAGATAGGTGTGAATGTAAAAGATATTAAGCAGATGGATGCGGCACAGGGAGAAGCTACTGGTCTTTTCCGCATCATCCGTGGATTGGCGGTCAACGAAGAAGATAACTTTACGCTCAGCAAAAGTGATAGCATCGCAGAAATGTTATTTGCCAGTTTAAGTAAGGTAAACCTGTTGGCGATTGTTATTGCTTTTATTACGCTTTTGGGTTCTGCCATTGGGTTAATGAATATTATGTTGGTATCTGTAGCGGAGCGTACCCGGGAAATAGGCGTCACAAAAGCGCTGGGCGCCACCAGTCATGTAGTACGTACTCAATTCCTGTATGAATCCATTATCATTAGTGTAATGGGCGGCATTATAGGCGTTATTATGGGCATGTTGGTGGGCAACGTTGTTTCTATCCTGTTAAGTTCTCCCTTTATCATACCCTGGCTATGGATTTTTATCGGGGTAAGTATCTGCGCTGCGGTGGGGCTGGTATCGGGCCTTTATCCGGCTTATAAGGCTTCTAAATTAGATCCTATCATTGCCTTGAGATACGAATAATATTTTATTATCTTGTTGTTTTCCATGTTCATGTAAAACAGTAAGCATATGCCCTTATTGATTGTTATTGCAGCTATTATTTTACTGGTAATACTGGTAACCTGGCTGCGCTTAAATACCTTCCTTTCTTTCCTGATTGTGTCTTTGCTGATGGGGCTGGCGTTGCATATGAATGTAACGGAAATCACCCAGTCTATTCAAACCGGCATTGGTAAAACGTTGGGCTCGCTGATTGTGGTGATTGTGTTTGGAAGTATGCTGGGTAAGCTGGTGGCGGAAAGTGGTGCAGCGCAGCAGATTGCGGGCAAGTTAATGAACCTGTTTGGTCCTAAGTATGTGCAATGGTCGCTGATGTTGACCGGTTTTATAGTAGGTATTCCTTTGTTTTATACGATTGGATTTGTGTTGATGGTGCCACTGATTTTTACCGTGGCCGCGCGCACAAAATTGCCGGCAGTATACCTGGGTATTCCTATGCTGGCTTCCTTGTCAGTTACACATGGTTATTTGCCTCCACATCCTTCTCCTACTGCACTGGTAGAGCAGTTTCATGCTAATATGGGTATGACGTTGGTGTTTGGAATCATGGTGGCCGTACCTGCCATTATTTTAGCGGGGCCCGTGTTTTCCCGTTTTCTTAAACACTATACTACACCGCCCGGAAAGCTATTTGTGGCCGCGCCTATTCCGGATGATCAGCTGCCGGGATTATTGACCAGTCTTTTTGCCGCTTTGCTGCCGGTATTTCTGTTGGCAGCAACTGCCATCGTTAAATTATATACGAAAGATGGGCAACCGGTCTACCAGGTAGCCACCTGGTTGGGCGAACCCTTGATAGTTATGTTGCTGGCGGTATTAAATGCCATGTTTTTATTAGGCCTGAGAAGGGGGATGCCGGCAAAAAAAGTAATGGGTATTATGGAGGATGCGGTCAGGGATGTGGCGGTAATCATCCTCATCATAGGTGGTTCTGGCGCGCTTACACAGTTGCTGCACGACAGCCAGGTAAGCAGTTATATTGCTGCCACCTTACAAAACCTGCACCTGCACCCATTGTTGCTGGCCTGGGGAATTGCTGCTATTATCAGGGTATGTATCGGATCTGCTACGGTAGCAGGATTAACAACTGCAGGTATTGTAGCGCCCATGATAGCCGCTTCCGGCGTAAATCCTAACCTGATGGTACTGGCCACTGGTGCAGGCAGCCTGATGTTCTCCCATGTAAATGACGCGGGTTTCTGGATGTTCAAAGAATACTTTAACTTGTCAGTGAAGGATACCATTAAAACATGGTCTGTGATGGAAACCATTGTTTCTGTAACAGGGTTAATAGGGTGTTTGTTGCTAAGTATGGTGGTATAACGTATATGAATATACGTAGTTTGTTTTTACAGGTAAGAAATAAATAGCGTCTAAATATTTTTTCATGGAATGGTATCAGCTTACAAACGCAGCGCAGGTTGATTCCCCTGCTGTTGTTGTTTATAAAGATAGGGTAGTAGAAAACATTGCATTGCTAAAAACAATGATCGGTGACGTACAACGGTTACGCCCACACGTAAAAACAAATAAAATAGCCGAGGTAGCGCAACTGATGTTGGAAGCAGGGATAACACGGTTCAAATGTGCTACCATTGCAGAAGCAGAAATGCTGGGAATGACGAAGGCGCCCGATGTGTTACTGGCTTATCAGCCAGTAGGACCAAAAGTAGTGCGTTTACTGGAGTTGGTACAGAAGTATCCGCAAACATCTTTCTCCTGCATTACTGATAACCCGGATGCAGCCCTGGCGATCAGTGGCATTTTCGCCGCGCAGGGACGTCGCCTGCCGGTATACCTGGATCTGAATGTGGGGATGAATCGCACGGGTATTAAACCTACGCAGGCAGCACTGGAACTGTATCAGTACCTGCATACCTTACCGGGTATTATTCCCGTTGGACTGCATGCTTATGATGGTCATCTTCATGATACAGACATCGCTATACGAAAAGAAAAATGTGATACAGCCTATGCTCCGGTAGCAGCGCTGGCCGCACAGATTCGGGATAGCGGACTTCCGCAGCCCTTGATTGTGGCGGGTGGTAGCCCTACCTTTCCGATACATGCTCAAAGGAAAGATATTCAGTGTAGTCCCGGAACTTTCATTTTCTGGGATTGGGGATATGGCCGGAATTTACCGGAACAACCATTTAAGTGGGCGGCACTTGTGATCAGCCGGGTCATTTCGGTGATCGATGAAACGCATATTTGCATGGACCTGGGCCATAAGTCAGTAGCTGCCGAAAGTCCGCAGCCAAGGGTTCACTTCCTCAATGCTCCGGCAGCAACGCCGGTTTCTCAAAGTGAAGAGCACCTGGTATTGCAGGTGGCAGACTCGTCACAATATCCGGTTGGTACTTTATTGTATGGGGTACCACTGCATATTTGTCCTACAGTAGCACTATACGAAAAGGCATATGTAACAGAAGGTAATACCGTAACTGCTAACTGGCGCATTGTTGCCCGCGACAGACAAATTATTTTATAAGCACAAAGCGTAAAGCAAAAAGCTATTGAGGCGAATGATCTGAGCGAATATTATTTTCCGCTTTAATCATTCGCCTCAATAGCTTTTTGTTTTATGCTGTATGCTCAATAATACAATTGCGACAGTACATCGGTTTCATCGAACGATTTGGGTTTCAGTCCCAGGTATTCGGTGTATTGTGTTAGTGTGAACAATGGTTTTAATTTTGATTGCAGACCATTTTGTATGCTGTTCATTTTGGTGGTATAAGCTTTCTGATTACTTTGTTGTAAAGGTTGCAGTGCTACTTTTTGCTTAAGGTACCCGGTTACAATATTCAGTAATTTGGGCTTTTGTATGGCTGTTAACAGTAACGATTTATCCAGCTTACTTACAATGGAACTGGCGGTGCCTTCTATATTCATAGTTGGCGCCTGAAACAAGGTATTCGCAGCCAATGCAGTATAGGAAAAAAAGCATACCAGTAATAATCCTGAAGCGATCAGTTTTTTCATGTGCAGCGTGGATTTAGATGTTGGTGATAACTATCTAAATATACTAAATAGTTATTATTGCATCACCATTTTCACATATTGTATTTGTGTATTACCTTCCTCATCAATAGTGATATATTCAGACAGGATTGTTTTGTTATTAATCCACTGTACCATGCCGGGACCCCAGTCGGTCAGGCTTACTTCTCCCACAGGTTTTATCTCATTGTTAGCCACTGAAAACAATTGAAATCCGTTAGGATCAAAGGCGGCTACGAGGTCCATAGAGGCAGTGAGAATATACTTTTTGTCTGGCGAAATATAAGGTGCGGACCAGGTCATCATCGAATCACCGTTGAGGGTGTTTACCAGTTCAAAGGCACTCCCTTCATAATAGGTAACGTAGAATCCTTTTCTTTTAATAGTGGGATAATTAGCCGCAAAAGTATATCCGATATAATCTTCTCCTTCACTGTTATTGTTGGCCATCACTCTTTGTTTGCCATTGGTTAGCTGAATGGTCAGTTTGGTGCCTTCTCTTTTTACGGATGTATCTTTGGCGAGTACGTCAGTTTCCACAGAGTCTACTGCGGGGAAGGGATATTTATCAAAATCAGCTTTCTCAATAAAGTAAACAAAGAAAGTTTTATTGCCTATCTGAACGGTATCGTCCGGAATGTTATGAATAGCAGGAGGGGTGGAATCGTTGGCGGCGGTTGTATTGCCTGCCTGTTTATTTTTGCACCCCAACATCAGAATGGTGGCAGTACACAGGAGGAACCATAACTTATTCATCATCTTTTGTCGCATTTTAAGTGTACAAATGTAAGTATTTAGACCTTCGTAAGAAGGTTAAGCGGATAGTCTTTCTCCATCAGTTTTTGTTAACGTAAAGAAGAAAAAGTACCCGAGCAGCGTGCCACTCAGAAAGCCGGCCAAATGTGCTGCATTATCCACGCCCTGCGAGATAATAGCAGCTATTACGTTTAACGCTATAAATAAGCCGATATAAGCCAGTAATCCCTGTCGTATTTTCCTTGGGAAGAGGGGCGTAGTAAGCAAGGCCAGAAACATCCCAAAAATGCCAAAAATGGCTCCCGAGGCGCCCACGCTTACTGCACTTTTATGGTACCAGATGCTCATATAATCTGACAAGATACCGGTTAGCAGGTAAGCTGTTCCGTAGCGAAGGCTCCGTAGCACCGGCTCCAGGAAAAAGCCACCTATAAATAGTCCCAGCATATTGGTGAAAAGGTGCCATAACCCGGCATGTAAAAACATACTGCTTAATAACCGCCAATATTCCCGCTGGCCGATGGTCACCGGCCAGTAATTGGCGCCGGTATGCAGCAATTGTGCCCCGTTTCCCCACCATATATCCATGCCTGTTATAGCGGTATACAGGAACACTCCTGTGTTTATCCCTATCAGCACCAGTGTAACCGGCATTACTTTGAGTCGGTCTGTGATTTTCATCTCCTAAAAGTTAATGAAAAATCACCAATAACGCTTATTCGTAGTGGTATTCCATTACAAATTCAGTGTCAGTACCTGGCTTGGTAAAGCCTTCACTGTGCAGATGTACCCAGGCGCCCAGGGGAAATCCGTTGGCATTGTAATAATAGGTGTATTGATACAGCGATGAACGCTCGTAGGGTTGGAAATGTTGTTGATAAACAGGTGTTTCTTTTTCGGTGATCCTTACCAGCGACGGATTGTTGGTACTCAGGTGTAAAAAGGCATTGGAAAGGTTGCCCACTGGTGTGAGGTGCGTGGCAGGAGCCACGGCGCAGCTGATGAGCAACTGGTTCACAATTGGCCGCATGGGATTAATAGAATCATCCCATTCATAATGTGCGGTACGTAAAGTAACCAGGGTGTCTTCTTTTTTCCCGGAAAAGCTATCTATGCAGATGTCTTTCCTTTCGTGGTCATGTTTATTGTAATTCCAGCTGATGGCCTGCGTGGAATCGGAGTACTTCATGACTTCCGGTAATCCTTTTTTCCAGCGGATGCTGGCGGTGCGTAACGGCCGTTCCCGGGCATCAAAGTATTTTATTTCGGTAATGTTTCCCTCTTTATCCCAGGCGGTTACCCGGGCACGTTGCTGTACCTGGTTGGTATCCCGGTTAGACAGTACCATGGCGGTAATGCGGTGGGCGTTGTCGTAAAAGAAGGTGCTTACGTTGGTATCATTCGATTGTTCATGATGTACCAGTTCCTGCAGGTTGCCTGCTTCGTCGTAATGGAAGGTGTATTGCGGGATATCATCGCCGCGGATACCAATGGTGGTCAGCCGGGGAACGGCCGCTTTGTATTTATTGGTACTACAAGCGGAAATAGTGATAACGGCAATTAAACAATAGATAACATTTTTCATACTCATGGCGGAATAAGGGTATGAAAATACTAATAAGATTTGAGTTTTTCAGCGGTACAATATGGTAGACAACTAAAGCTGATATTGCCACAAAAAAAATCCCGGACTGAATCCAGTCCGGGAAGTTTCTTTTTCCAACAAGTTGGAATATTACTCTGCTACTACTTCGAATTCCAGTTCGGTTTCGTTGCCTTTACCGAAATCGAGGCGAGCTTTGTATGTACCGAGTTCTTTCACATCATCCAGGATGTGGATGCGGCGACGGTCAATTTCATAACCTTTCTGTTCTTTAATTGCACGAGCAATCTGAACACCAGTTACGCTACCGAAGATTTTACCGGAAGTACCGGTTTTAGCACCAATTTTAATAGGAGAAGCTTTCAACACTTCTACTACTTTCGCAATTTCAGCCAGCAGTTTCTCTTCTTTCACTTTCTGCACTTTCAGGCGCTCCTGAAGTTGCTTCATGTTAGAAGGGCTTGCTTCTACTGCAAATTTCTGAGGAATCAGAAAGTTCCTGGCGTAACCATTTTTTACGTTAACCAGTTCATTCTTTTGACCCAGGTTATCTACGTCTTGTATTAAGATAATTTGCATAACTTCTTACTTTAAAAGGTCAGTAACATAAGGCAATAAAGCCATTTGACGAGCTTTCTTAATAGCCTGGGCTACTTTACGCTGAAATTTCAGGGAGTTACCCGTAATACGACGTGGCAACATTTTGCCTTGGTCGTTCAAAAATTTCTTCAAAAACTCCGCGTCTTTGTAATCTACGTACCTGATGCCCAACTTCTTAAAACGGCAGTATTTCTTCTGACGTTTTTCAGTTTTTACGGCTGTTAAGTACTTAATTTCTTGTTTAGGTTTAACTGCCATAATTTTAAGCTTCAGTGGTTTTAGATTCAGCATTTACGCCATGTCTTTTGCGACCATTGTAAGCAACAGCGTGCTTATCAAGTGCAGTAATCATGTGACGTAATACATTTTCATCGCGATTCAGCTGGATTTTCAGCTTCTCATTGAGGTCGGATGGCGCATTGTACTCCAGAACAACATACATACCTGTAGTTTTCTTCCGGATCGGATACGCCAGTGATCTTAATCCCCAGGGATTTTCGTGCGTGATTTCTCCGCCGTTGTCTTTGATAACATCAGCGAATTTCTTTTGGGCGGCTTTGTAGTCGTCCTCAGAAAGCACAGGGGTAAAGATCACCATCAATTCGTAGTTCATAATTCCCTGTTTTAAATGGTTTAATTAAAAAATTAGGACCGCAAAGATACTGAACTATTCCTTATTTCCACAAGATTACTCCGTTATTCGCCAAATATTTGACGGGTAATGTGTATTGTATTAATAATCAGTTATTTATAGGGTATAAAAAGCCGCCCCGGTGGCCCGGAGCGGCGTCTCGTTTGCATGGTTTTTTCAAAAAGATCAGTGGTTAACGAGAATCTTGCTAACCTGGACCTGGTTACCCGACTGCGACCGCACCCTCAGGAAATAAACGCCGGTCGGCAACTGGTCTATGTCAATAGTTTTATAATTTTTCCCTTTCATGAATTCCGCCCGGCCTGAATAACGGATATGTCCCTGCACATCTATCAATTCCACAATAGCGGCACCACCCTGCGGCCAATCCACCCAATACTGTAATTGGTGGCCAAAGATACACCATAATAACTTCCATAACAGCTCTTTGTCTACCATGAAAATCATTTTAACCGGACTGTACCTTACGCTGCTGTCCAACCCTACTATTTTTAACCGGTAAGATGAAAATCCAAACCAGGGCTTCTCATCATAGGTCATATACGCCGATGCTTCCCGCGTACTGCCCTGCGCCGCCACCGTATCCACAGCTTCATAAGTCTGATAATTCCTGGAACGCTCTACCACAAAGTATTTACTGTTGATTTCATAAGGAGTCCGCCAGTTTAATAGCACTTTGCCCCCCTCTGGCTTAGCATTGAAATCCAGTACGGGCAATGGATTGGCTAATATAGGCACACTATAACGGCTCATCACCGGGTAATGGTCGGTGGTAGTGGTACCATAACTGCCGACCAGCTTTTCCACCTGGGTTTGAATAGCGGCAGATGCCGGGATATAAGCTACCCCCACCTCATTGGAGGCAATCACATTGTCAATCACCGAAGGATAACTAACGGTAGACCTCCGTCCCGCTAAACTTAACGGCAGTGTAAGTGGCTTATAGTCAGTACTATCATTGATGAAGTCAATATAAGAAGTGGTAGTGTCGGGGAGTAATTCCGTAGTAATGGTCTTGGATAAGTCATCATTAAAATCTCCCAACATAATAATATTACTATAAGGATACTGCGCATCCAGGGTGTCTTTGAGCTCTTTCACACCATCTTTGCGACGATGCCAGGAGGTGATTTTCTCTGCACTGGTACCCGTATTGGCTTTGGCATGTATCAGCACAAACTGTATCCGCGCTGAATCATTGTCCAGTTTGGCGGTAGCTTCCATCAGGTAAGGGAAGCGACCAGACGACCAGTTGTAATAAGCCGTGCTGCTGCCACCCCGCCGTAATACACCATAAGTCCGGATCTTCCGGATCACCGCGGTTTTGTAAACAAACGCCAGCTTCTGTGCACTCACATAATCCACATCGCTGGTACTGTCTGCATAAGAACCAAAGTCCGACAATACGTAGTCGTATCCCGGAAGTTGTTGCACAACCGCGCGGAAACGGGCGGTATCCACCACTTCCGCCAGGGCAAAAATGTCGGCATCCAGTTTTTTAAGTACCGTGGTAACGTTGGCCTGTTGTAAACTATCATTGGCTGGGTTTTGCACCGGGCTGCCAAACCATTCTATATTCCAGTTGACAACTTTCAGCGAACGCAGGGAAGTGCCTGCCAGGGTGATATGCTGGTCCGAAAAATTAGTGCCATTAAATTGGAGGGTACCGCTATAAGCCTGTCCGGTGGCAGGGGGCGCAAATTGTACATATACTTCCTGTGGCCCCGCATTGATATCGGCCAGGGCAAAAGTTACCTGGCTGCTAAAACTGCTGTTATCAAGTGATACCCTGAAACCCGCAGGCGCATTGATACGCAGGTCGCTGGTAAAGTCATTGGCCCAGAATCGGATGCTTTGTGAGGTGGAAGTTTGCCCGGATTTTACATAATCAAAATCAAGCGTGGCCGGGCTGCTGTTCAGCGTTGGCGCTGGTGCTGCTGTAGTATCTTTGATGCTGAAATTATCGATGGTCCAGCGGGCCGCCTGTATAGCCGGTCCGGAAGTATATACAAATGCAACATATACATTGCCTTGTTTGAAGGCGGTAAGATTAATACCGGAAGATAATTGCCAAGCATCACTGCCAGCCTCCGGAAAACGACCATTGATGGTAGTCCAGGTTGCCTGGCGGGGATCGCCACTGCCATTGTAATTGGTAGAAACACGAAGCGTCAGCGGTGCACCTGCAAAGGCGGTGCGACTGCTAAATTGTAACAACGGAAAATGTAACCCCGTCAGATCAAAAGCCGGGGAAATCAGCCAGTCTTCATTTTCTACCGGGCCTCCGCTATAACCGTTGATTTGTACGCCATTGCTGTTGTTTTGCCCGAAAGTGGTGCAGGCCCACACCTGTGCGCCGCTTACACTATACTGTGTAAATCCGCTGCTCAGCATGCTGCTACCATTGGGTGTACAGTCGTTAAAGGTGTAATTAAGTTCCTGGTTGCCGGTGGTAAAGCCCCATTGTGTGCTGTCGTTGATGCCGGCAAATCCGTTGCCGGAGAGGTCTTTAACGATACCGCTGTCAAGGGTGATATAATAGTGGTTGTTAGGCCGCAGTATTTTTTTAATCGTTAGTGTATTGTTCCCTACAATCACGGCAGCATTGCTGATGTGAAGGCTGTCAACAGCACCGCTGCTGCTGTGCAGCAAAATAAATCCTGTGCCGGGTTGTATGTTTTCTGTAAATGTTATTTTGGGAGATGTAACAGGAGATACATCCACCGCAGCGTTAGACGGCTCCAGGCTGTTGATGGCCGGGGCAGTGGTATCTCTGCCAGATCCGGTTACCATGATATTGTCAATGGCAAATCCTGGTCGGGATCCACCTCCGCTGATTTGTCTGTTTACCCAGCGTAGCTGTACCAATGCCTGGTTGCTACAGGCTGGAGGAAGTATCACTGATTTATTGACACTGTTTTGCGGCTGCGTAACTCCCGGGCCGGTTTGTGTAGTGGTGTCATTTTGATAGGCTGTTTCATTCATATTGATGAAGCTACCGGTATTGCCTATACGATATTGTACAATTACTTCATTAATCCGCGTGTTGGAGTTTCCGTCGTAAGGATTCCTGATTGTCATGGCGTCGTAGGTCAACTGTATGTTTTGCTGACCGCTGGTGTTGATGGCCAGCATTAACGCATTATCTGCGCTGCCGCTGTTCAGGAAGCCTAATTTACCAGTGTAATTATATACGCCATTTCCGGTAGATGATGCGCTGCCATTGCCTGTCAGTGGTTTATCGCTGGCAGGGGCTGCTGTGTTAAAGTTACCGGAAGGCGCACCAGTAAGCAGCCATCCCTGCCATCCGCCCGGATAAGTGGTAGATGCAGCAGGTAACGCATCAAAGTCCTGTTGATAAGGCAACGGCTGGGCGGTTGGATTTGTTTGTCCGGCTACCTGGTGACCAAAAAATAAAGTAATAAACAGTAACGAGAGTAGAGGTTTTTCCATAGTATGATTTTAAAAAATGGGGTAATCAGATTTCGGTTGTTTAAATCTACGGAAAACATCCCTTTTGTGATATGATTTTTTTGTTAATAGTGAGGAAAGTTAACTATATCATATTTTTATATGGATGAGCAAAAAATCAGGGGAGTTTCTGCCATTATTTGCAGCCCACAAAATTACCGGCATATCTATCTTCTGAAAATATATTCTATATTATTATAATATACCTCTTGTCATCTTGTCAGTATTACCCTACTGGCACAACCTTTGAAAAGTTTATTACAAAAATCAGATAACCAATGCAAAAAGGTGCAATACGTGTTCAAACAGAGAATATTTTCCCAATTATCAAGAAATTCCTGTATTCCGATCATGAAATTTTTATCCGCGAGCTGGTAAGTAACGCGGTAGATGCTACCCAGAAGTTAAAGACCCTGGCCAGTGTAGGCGAGTTCAAAGGTGATCTGGGAGATATCTCCATTGATGTAAGAGTAGATAAAGAGAAAAAAACAATCACCATCGCAGATCATGGCATCGGTATGACTGCAGAAGAGGTGGATAAATATATTAACCAGGTGGCTTTTTCAGGAGCAGAAGAATTCCTGAAGAAGTACAAAGGACAAGAGAATGGTACCAATATCATCGGGCATTTTGGTCTTGGTTTCTATTCTTCCTTTATGGTGAGCAGCAAAGTGGAAATCTTCTCCAAATCCTGGAAGGAAGACGCCGCAGCAGTTCGCTGGGAATGCGATGGCAGTCCCGAGTATGAACTGGAAGAAACCAGCAAAGCTGACAGAGGTACCGAAATCGTCATGTACATCAACGAGGAAAGCGAAGAATTCCTGGAAGATGGCCGTATCCGTTCTATCCTCGAGAAATTCTGTAAGTTCCTGCCTGTTCCGGTTACTTTTGAAGGAACACAGATTAACAATACCAACCCCGCCTGGACAAAGAAACCAAGCGAACTGACTACCGAAGATTACCAGAATTTTTACAAGGAATTATATCCATTTGCTGAACCACCATTATTCTGGATTCACCTGAATGTGGATTATCCGTTTAATTTAACCGGTATTCTCTACTTCCCGAAAATCAATAAGAGCTATGAAATGCAGAAAGATAAAATCAATCTGTATTCCAACCAGGTATATGTAACGGATGAAGTAAAGGACATTGTGCCTGAATTCCTGATGTTGCTGCATGGTGTAATCGATAGCCCGGATATTCCGCTGAACGTAAGTCGTAGCTACCTGCAGGGAGATCCGAATGTAAAGAAAATCAATGCGCACATCACCAAAAAAGTAGCCGATAAACTGGATGAAATTTTCCGTAATGACCGTGCTTCTTTTGAAGATAAATGGGATTCTATTGGCTTGTTCGTGAAATACGGTATGATGACCGACGACAAGTTCATGGAAAAAGCGAACAAATTCCTGATCATGGAAGATGTAGCTGGTGGTAAATTTTATACCCAGGAAGAATACCGTACTGCGGCAGCTGCCCTGCAAACGAATAAAGAGCAGAAGCTGGTAGTACTGTATGCTACTAACCCTGTACAACAGGATAGCTACATCCAGGCTGCAAAGAACAAAGGTTTCATCGTAGTGAAGATGGAAACCCTGGTAGATGCGGCTTTCATTAATAATATGGAAATGAAATGGGACAATGTTTCATTTACCCGTGTAGATGCAGATATCGCGGATAACCTGATTGATAAAGAAGAGAACACCACTACTGTTTTATCACAGGAACAGGAAGGGACACTGAAAGAATTGTTTGGTGCCCAGGTAACGCAGCCTAACATCAAGGTAGAAATGAAAGGATTGAGCGCAGAAGCGCAACCGGTAATTGTTACCCGTCCTGAACTGATGCGCCGTATGAAAGACATGGCAGCAATGGGCGGTGGCGGAATGAGCTGGTATGCCAATATGCCTGATGAAATCAGCATGACCGTGAATGCGAATCACCCGGTATACACACAAATTCTGAAAGAAGGTAATAGTGAGTTACAGCAGAAGCAAATCAAAAACCTGGCAGATCTGGCGTTATTATCCCAGAATCTGTTGACCGGCGCTGATCTGACTGCTTTTGTAAACAGAAGCGTGGAGTTGATGCACGAAAAAAAATAGGATAACTACACAATAAAAAAAAAATTCGTTTCCTGTTTTTTTAGTTGTTATTTGCAGCAACCCCCGAAGCTGCTTGTTCAAGCAAAGCAGGAGAAAAATATTGTAAAACCTATCCCTCCCGCCGTATGGCGGGAGGGATTTTTAGTTTATAGTAGTTATATGAAAAAAAGAGTAATTAAAATTTTAAACCATGTCTTGGTGTTGAGTATGCTCGCACTTTTTTCCTGTTCTAAAACGGAAACCTCTACACCGGTGGCTCCGAAGCCGCCGGTTACCACGCCACCTGTGGTACCACCGCCGGGAGATACTTTTACCCAACAAACACCTGGCATCACTGTACAAAAAATAGATACAAAGGGTGGAAATGTGAGTAACTACCTGTTATATATTCCGGACACTTATAATAGCGAAAAAAGTTACAAGTGGCCAGTGGTTATTTTCCTGCATGGAGTGGGAGAAATGGGCAGTGACATTAACGTATTAAGAAATGCAGGGTTGGTAAAAGTGGTGAGCGGGAAACCTTTTGTGATGATTGCGCCACAGTGTTTAAGCGGCTGGTGGAACCCACAATACCTGGATATACTTTACAAGGAGGTATTGGCTAAATATCATGTGGATCCAAAAAGGGTATATCTGACCGGGTTGAGCATGGGGGGATATGGTACCTGGGATTGGAGTTCTGCCCGTCCTGAAAAATTTGCTGCTATTATTCCTATTTGCGGTGGTGGTGATGTAAATCGTATGCCGGCGTTGAAAACTATGCCTACCTGGGTTTTTCATTGTGCCGATGATCCAACTGTTAATGTAGAGAATTCGCGTACACTGGTGAACGCCCTGAAAGCCATAGGAGGCAATGTACAGTATACAGAATATCCAACTGGTGGCCACGATGCCTGGACACGTACCTATGCTAACGCTGATGTATATACGTGGTTGTTAAAGCAACATAAATAGTAATGATATTTCATAGCGCTGTTTTATTAGCGGATAGATATTAAAACAGCGTTATGAAAATTAATTTTTGGAAGCCCTGACATCGATGACTTTTAGCTGGAGAGAGGTTTGTCCGTTCCATTCATTTTCATCCAGTGAAAACACCAGGTCAAATGGCTTTTTCTCTGTCAGCAGCGGGAATTTTTCGGCCATATAGAAACCGATGCCGGACATAGTAGGCCCATATCTTCCCTGTTTTACGGAAAACTTAATATGTTCCTCTTTTACAATTTTTGAATAGCCATTGTCAACCAGGTTTTTGGCCAGGAAAACCGGGCGTAGATTTTCAGGTCCCAGTGGTTCAAATTGTTTGAGGATATTAAAGAATGCAGGGGTGATATCTGCGAACTGAATTTCAGAGTCGATGACTATTTCCGGTACCAGTTGGTCTGGACGTATGGTATTGGCTACTACTTCTTCGAAGCGTTCCTGGAAGGCTTTCACATTTTCTGTTTTCAGCGTCATACCAGCGGCGTAAAAGTGCCCGCCGTAATTTTCGAGGAGGTCCTTACATTGGTGAATAGCTTCGTAAACGTTAAAGCCCATCACAGAGCGGGCCGATCCGGCTACTTTATCGTCGTTGGCCTGGGTGAGGATAATAGTTGGACGATAATAATATTTATCGATCAGCCTGGAAGCCACAATGCCTACAACGCCTTTGTGCCAGTGTGCCTGGTACAATACGGTAGATTTCCTTTTGGCAATATCTGCATCGTTTTGCAACAGGGAGATGGCTTCCTGGGTAATGGTGTTGTCTATTTCTTTTCTGTCGAAATTGTCTGCGTGTAGTACTGCTGCAATGGCGGCAGCTTTTTCCACATCATTTTCAATAAAAAGGTTCACGGCTTTTCTGGCATCATCCATTCTGCCTGCGGCATTAACGCGGGGAGCAATCACAAATACCAGGTTGGCGATGGTTAATTTTTCTTTTAAGGCACTGAGTGTAATCAGCGCTTTAATGCCGGGTAGGGGATCTTCATTTACTTTCACGAGGCCGTGAAAAGCGAGTATCCTGTTTTCCCCGGTCATGGGTACAATATCTGCCGCAATACTGGTAGCAACCAGGTCCAGGAATTTATTGGCTTCGGCAGCGGGTAGTCCTCTTTTTTGTGCAAATGCGCTGATCAGTTTATATCCTATGCCGCAACCGCTTAATTCTTTGTAAGGGTAGGGGCAGTCAACCTGTTTAGGATTCAGAATGGCCACTGCCGGTGGTAATATGGCATCGGGCAGGTGGTGATCACAGATGATGAAATCTATGCCCCATTCTTTGGCGGTTGTAATATGGTCGATGGATTTAATGCCGCAGTCCAGCGCTATAATCAGGCTGAAGTCGTTGTCGCGGGCATATTCTATGCCCTGCATGGAAATACCATATCCTTCCCGGTAGCGGTGAGGGATATAAAATTCAATATTATTGTAGAGCTTCTGTAGAAATGCATACACAGTGGCTACTGCAGTACAGCCGTCTACATCATAATCTCCATAAATCAATATTTTCTCATGTTGGAAAAAAGCCAGTTCAATGCGCGAAATGGCTTTATCCATGTCTTTCATCTGCCAGGGATCATGAAGGTCTTCCAGCGTTGGGCGAAAAAATTGCCGGGCAGCCTCAAAGTTGGTTACATTTCGTTGTACCAATAGCCGGCAGAGCAACGGATGTATACGCAATGATGATTGAAGTAACTGTTCCTGGTTTGGTTGATATGCCTTTACTGTCCAGCGTTTTTGCATTAGTTTGTTTTAGTAAGCATTCGGCTCTATCTGCATATTACATTATTTTTTATTCTTTCTAAAATGTTCTGTCAGTGGTGAATCTTACCAGTGATTCCAATCCATTTCTGACTGCATTTTCAGGGAATTTATGCAAGATGGTAAGGGCTTCGTCGCGGTATTCAAACATTTTTTGCCGGGTATAGTCGATTCCTCCAGATGCTTTTACCAGGCGGATGACTTCGGCTACTCGATCCTTATCTGTATTATGATTTTTTACTATGTTAATAATTTTTCTCCTGGTTTCTGTAGAAGCGTGTTCCAGGGTATAAATGAGGGGGAGTGTCATTTTTTTCTCCCGTATGTCAATGCCGGTAGGTTTACCAATTTTGGCAGCGCCGTAGTCGAACAGGTCGTCTTTTATCTGGAAGGCTACGCCTACTTTTTCTCCGAAGAGGCGCATTTGTTCGGTGGTGTGTTCATCATTGCTGCTGCTCCATGCACCGGCGGCGCAGGCGGAAGCCAGTAATGAGGCTGTTTTGCGGCGGATGATCTCGAAATAAATATCTTCTTTAATATTGAGCTTCCGGGTTTTTTCGATCTGTAATAATTCTCCTTCGCTCATTTCTTTCACGGCTTCAGATAAGATCTGTAAAGTCCGGAAGTCGTTGTTATTCAATGACAGTAGCAGTCCTTTTGACAGGAGGTAGTCGCCTACCAGTACGGCTATTTTATTTTTCCATAAAGCGTTGATAGAGAAAAGTCCCCTGCGTTCATTGGCATCATCTACTACGTCGTCATGCACCAGGGTGGCGGTATGTAGCAACTCTACCAGTGCGGCGGCGCGGTAGGTACTTTCCTGGATATTGTCACTGAAAAGTTTTGCTGATAATAAAACAAACATGGGCCTGATCTGCTTCCCTTTGCGTTTCACAATGTAGTGCATGATCCTGTCCAGCAATGGCACATGACTTTTTACTGAATCTGCGAATTTACTCTCAAAATCCTGTAATTCTTTCCCTATCAGGTGTTTAATATCATCCATGTATTAAATAAAAAAGGATTGCTAAGCTAGGTTTTATAAATCACATTTTAACATTTTGGCCTTTAATTTGTATATGGAGTATAACATTCTTTTAACACGGCTTAAGGTTTCCTTTAACAAGGGGTATACACAAGTTTAACTTAACAGGATTTAAGGTATATAAATACTTTCATTTAAGCTCTAATTTTGAGGGACTTATCAATGAAAATAATATTGCAAGAAAAATTTGTATATTCATTTATGATATTTACCTTTGCTAGGTAAAAAACGGGTTATTAGTAAATTTTTAACAGTTTTTAATAAAAAAAACAATTATGGCAAGCAAAAAGTACTTATTACTGGCAGGCGCTGTGGGTTTACTATCAGCATCTTCTAGTTTTGCACAGGTTCAACCAACCGGCTACGATGCTCTGGATAGCACCAAAGTGTCTAGCAAGCGTATGGTACAACAAAATAACTTCACGAACCACCAATCAAATTTCCCGGCTAAACCGAGAGATATGTGGGAACTGGGTTTAAGTGGTGGTTTACACGTGATTGACGGAACTGTTCCAGCTCAACCAGGTTTCGGTGGCGGTATCTCCCTGAGAAAAGCACTGGGTCACACTTTCTCCCTGAGAGCTGAGTACATCGGTTCTATCGATAAAGGCCAGGACTATAAACTGCGCCCAAGCTTCGCGGCAAACGGTAACCCATGGGCAGCAACTGCAGCTAAGAACGGCGGAATGATCGTTCCTAACTACAAATCTCAGAACCATCAGCTGTCTTTGGACGTGTTGGCTTCTCTGAGCAACATCCTGTTCTACAGAGCTGAACCTAAAGTTAACTGGTATTTACTGGCTGGTTACTCTATCGTAATGGCTGATGTTGACGTGGATGCATTGGATGCAAACGGTAATGGTTATGACTATTCCGGCATTAACTTCGGTGCTAAACGTAGCGATATCCGCAAACAACTGAACGATCTGAGAGACAAGAAGTATGAACAAAATGCTCCTTCTCAGGGTAACAGAATTGCTATCGGTCGTAAAGACGACAACCAATTGATCCGTCACGCACTGGATCTCGGTACTGGTGTTGCGTTCAAAGTTTCTAAACGCTTCAACATCGGTCTGGAAGAAAAAATCACCATGCCATTTGACGCATACCTGGATGGATATCCTGGTCCCGGTGGTTCTACCAAAGATTTCTATTCTTACACCAGCTTACGTCTGAACTTCAACCTGGGTAACTCTTCTAAACGCGTACAGCCATTATGGTGGATCAACCCACTGGAATACGCTTACAGCGAGCTGAGCAACCCACGGCACATGAAGATCCCAGCTCCGGTTCTGCCTGATGCTGATGGTGATGGCGTAACTGACCAATTCGATCGCGAACCTAACACCCCAGCAGGTGCACCAGTTGATTCTCACGGTGTAGCTAAAGATACTGACGGTGATGGCGTTCCTGATTACAAAGACAAACAACTGATCACTCCTACTTACTGCCAACCAGTTGATGCTGATGGCGTTGGTAAATGCCCAGATCCAGAATGCTGCAAAAACCGTCCTGTAGAGGCTTGCTCTAGCCTGGTTCTGCCTAGCGTTTCCTTCAAAGGTAGCTCTACCAAAGTTGGTAAAGATCAAGAAGCTATCCTGGCTTCTGTTGCTTCCAGCCTGAAATCTCATCCTTCTTGCAACGTACTGGTTACTGGCCACGCAGGTGCAAAAGGTAAGAAAGGTGGTGTTGATCTGAGCAGCCGTCGCGTTGATTCAGTTATCGACTACCTGGCTGACAAACAAGGAATCGACCGCGGTCGTTTCATCAAACAAAACACTCCTGGTGAGTCTGGCACTGTTGACTTAGCTCCTGCTAACTAATCAGTATCACTCATTAAGATGATAACTAAAAAAAATCCTCTCCCTGCTTTGGGAGAGGATTTTTTTTGCTATTCCTACTCCACTAGAATTATTGTTGGAGTATCAATATTTACCCCTAATTTTGAAGGCTTTTTAACCAACTTATTATTACGTGGGAATAAACATTAACAGGGTCTCCCTGGCAGGTCTCGTAGTAGCGCTCGGTATTATCTACGGCGACATCGGAACATCTCCACTCTATGTTTTCAAGGCCATCGTAGGGGGAAACCCCATCAGCGACCTGCTCGTGATAGGTGGTATTTCTTGTATTATCTGGACACTTACCCTCCAAACCACCGTTAAATACGTTATCCTGACGCTCCGGGCAGATAATAAAGGAGAAGGTGGTATCTTTTCACTGTATGCCTTGGTACGACGCCACGCCAGATGGACCGTTATTTTCGGTATGATTGGCGGCGCCGCCCTGCTCGCAGATGGTATCATTACTCCTCCCATTACTGTTACCTCCGCCATTGAAGGGCTAAGAACACTGGAAGTATTCAAAGACCTCGGTCAGTTCACCATTGTAAAAATAGTGTTGACTATTATCACCGGCCTCTTTGTAATGCAACAGTTCGGTACCGTGTCTATCGGCCGTATGTTTGGTCCCATCATGGTGCTGTGGTTTTCCATGCTCGGTATCCTCGGTATTTCTCACATTGCCGACGACCTCAGCATCTTTAAAGCATTTAGTCCCCATTACGCTATTGAACTCTTAACCACTTACCCTAAAGGATTTCTCATATTGGGTGCTGTATTCCTGTGTACAACCGGTGCAGAAGCTCTTTATTCAGACCTCGGACACTGTGGTAGAGGTAACATCAGGGTATCCTGGATCTTCGTTAAAACCTGTCTTATTTTGAATTACCTGGGACAGGGTGCCTGGTTGCTCACGCAAAAAGGACAGATTATCCCCAAAGATCAGAACCCTTTCTTTACCATTATGCCGGAATGGTTCATCATTTTTGGTGTACTGATAGCTACACTGGCATCCGTTATTGCCAGCCAGGCCTTGATCTCCGGTTCCTTTACGCTGATCGCTGAGGCGATGCGCCTGAATCTATGGCCCAAAATGCGGGTAAACTACCCCACCGAAATGAGAGGACAACTTTACATTCCTGGTATCAATACCATGTTGTTTGTAGGTTGTGCCGCCATTGTGCTGATTTTCCAGGAGTCTTCCAATATGGAGGCCGCATATGGATTGTCGATCACTATCTGTATGCTCATGACTTCCTGCCTGTTTGCCTTTTATCTTTATACCAAAAGGGTATGGGTCGGTTGGATATTGCTATACCTGGTCGTCTATTTTACGATCGAGTTCTCCTTCCTCTTTGCCAACATAGTGAAGTTCATGCACGGTGGTTATGTAACCGTAATTGTGGCTGGTGCCCTATTCCTGGTGATGATCGTTTGGTTCAAATCCCGTAAAATCAAGAACCGCTACGTGGAATTTGTGCGACTGGAAGACTATCTGCCTATTATCCAGGAATTGAGCAATGATACTTCTATCCCTAAATATGCTACGCACCTGGTATATATGAGTAGTGCTGATAATCCTAAGGAGATAGAGCATAAAATCATCTATTCTATTCTTAATAAAAAGCCCAAACGGGCAGATATCTACTGGTTTGTTCACGTAGACGTAGTAGATGAGCCTTATTTAAGTGAGTATTCTGTACAAACCATTATCCCGAATGAGGTAATACGCGTGGAATTCCGCCTTGGTTTCAAAGTGGAACAACGCATTAACCTGATGTTCAGAATGGTGGTGGAAGACATGGTACGCAACAAAGAGGTAAACATCACCAGCCGCTACGAATCACTGAGTAAAAACAACGTGGTGGGCGACTTCCAGTTTATTGTGATGGAGAAATTCCTGTCACATGATAACGATTTGCCGTTGTATGAAAGGATGATCATGAAAATGTATTTCTTCCTGAAAAAGATCAGTTTATCGGAAGAAAGAGGTTTCGGTCTGGACTCCAGTTATGTAACCATTGAGAAATATCCGCTGGTGGTAGCACCTGTTACCAACCTGCAATTGAAGCGGATTGTACATTAGCAGAAAGCAAAAAGCGAAAAGCTATAGAAGCGAATGATAAGAACAGATGAGTATCTAAGTATACTCGCTTTTATCATTCTCTTCTATAGCTTTTTGCTTTTCGCTTTTTGCTTTCTGCTATTTCCGCCTATCCCACAAATTGGATATTCCAGTTTTTTTTATAGATATTGGGTGGATAAGGGAACCTGTTTCTGTAGGGGAATATCGATCCCAAACTCTGTAAAACGCAAAATTTAGTATGGTGAACAAATTTTTTGGCGTGCTGGTACTGCTGGCACTGCAACAAAACGTATGGGCGCAAACCAGTCCCGCCGGGGATTACAAGGAATTGCCCGATCCAAAACCCGTTAACCAGGCCTCCTGGGATGCCGTTAAAGATGCCCGGCTCCACGTAGCATTCGGCACTGCCGATACGCGTTATGAAAAACGAAATGCTCCTGATAATAACCCGGCTACTGATTCCTGGAAGGCTACTGCCTGGAAGGGAGAACGCATTCACACCCAACTGGTTCTCTGGTCTACTGCGGCACAATCAGCTGTGAGCATCCAGGCATCTGCGCTACAGGATGATAAAGGCCATCAGATCAGCGCCAATGCTGTTACCACCGGATTTGTAAGGTATGTAATGACGGATGGCCTGAACAAAGATGGCGGTGGTTGCGGATATCGCAGACCCGGAGAGTTTGATTCTTCCCTGGTAGCAGATGGTATCGATATTATCAACAAAAGAGACATTGCTGCTAAAAATACACAGCCGGTTTGGCTGAGTATACAGGTGCCCGCCAATACACCAGCCGGCCTATATAAAGGCAGTGTAACGGTGAAAAGCGGCGCTACTGTGGTAAATATGCCCTATGAAATAAAAGTGCTGGATCATACATTACCCGCTCCGAAAGACTGGAGCTTCCATCTTGACCTGTGGCAAAGCCCTTATGCGATAGCCCGCATGTATGGCGTGAAACCCTGGAGTGAGGCCCACTTCAAGGCTATGAAGCCTTATATCAAAATGTTGGCGGATGCTGGTCAGAAGGTGATAACCGCTACTATTATCTATGATCCATGGAACAGCCAAACAGAGGATATTTATGGTACCATGGTAAAATGGACGAAGAAGAAAAACGGTGGCTGGGTATATGACTACAGCATTTTTGATAAATGGGTGCAGTTCATGATGGATCAGGGTATACATAAGGAAATCAACTGCTATAGCATGATTCCGTGGAACCTGAAGTTTTATTATTATGACGAAGCTACAGCGAAAGATACTTTCATTGTGGCAAAACCAGGTACACCGGAATACACAGCTCATTGGCAACCCATGCTGAATGATTTTGTGAAACATCTGAAAGCAAAGGGTTGGTTTAATATCACGGCTATTGCTATGGATGAAAGACCTATGGAAGACATGAAACAGGCCCTGGCCGTGATTCGTAAAGCAGATAAGGATTTCAAGGTATCGCTGGCTGGTTCTTACCATGCACCGTTGGCCAACGAAATTCACGACTATTGCATTGCATTAAGAGAATCATTCCCGGAAGATGTGATGAAAGCGCGTTTGGCGAAAGGGCTGCCGACAACTTTTTATACCTGCTGTACAGAAGGGTTTCCCAATACTTTTACTTTCTCGCCACCGGCAGAATCAGCCTTCATGGGTTGGCATGCTGCGTTGAAAGGATATACCGGTTACCTGCGTTGGGCATTTAACTGCTGGGTAGCAGCGCCTTTACAGGATTCCCGCTTCCGCAGCTGGTCCGCAGGAGATACCTATTTCGTATATCCGGGACCGAGAACCTCCATTCGTTTTGAAAGATTGGTAGAAGGTATACAGGATTATGAGAAGATCAGGATACTGAAAGCGGAGTTTACCCGCACTAATAATGCAACAGCATTGAACCAGTTGAACAGCATTTTGAAGCCATTTGAGGAAGAAACGCTCAAAACTACACCTGCTGCGGAGGTATTGGAAGCAGCAAAACAGGCTTTGAATAATTTTTAAAGCAATAGTTGCTGAGAGATTTCTATCTTATTATTGATAAAAAAAATCCTCCGGGGAACCGGAGGATTTTTTTTTAACACAACTAAAAAACAATCAAATGTGTTCATCAATCGGGCTTTTTCCCATCTAAAAAGGTATTGATCGTATTGATTTCTGTATGATTATTCTGTCCTGGATCGCCACTCACGGTGTAATTGGAGTAAAAGTGTTCAGCAGAGCCGGCACCATTATCCAGGTTTACATTTCTACGCAGGTAAGCAGGTACATTTTCCAGTTCCGCGTTATTGTCCATGTTTTTCACATTGAAGCTAATGCTGCGTAATTTGGCCACTCTTTCTGCCTGTTTACGTTTCTGTTCTTCCAGGTCTTCATAAGCCTGTTGCATAGGCACTTCAGGAGGAGCAGGCGGTACATTTACGGCGCCTTCTTCTTCTTTATATACCATCTTCATTTCCGGAGATGGTGCACCTGGTTCTACATATATATGAGACGGTCTGGTTAAATATCCGCCTGCTGCATTACCCACCTGTGGTTGAATGATGTTAACATTCGGTTGTTGGGTATGTGCAGGAGGTACTTGTTGAACCGGCTGTTGAACAGGTTGTACAGGTGGCTGCATCTGCTGTTGCATTTGCTGCTGCAGCTGTTGTTGTGCCTGTTGATATTGCTGTTGTAGCTGCTGTTGGTCAGGTTGTTGTGGCTGTGCAGGTGGTACCTGTTGTATATTCAGCACATAGTTCTGACGGGCAGGAGCAATAGGCGCCTGTTGTTGTGGCTGTGGTGGTGTATAAGCCATTACAGGTTCAGGATGTGTGATCACTGGTTCCATGAGACGTGGTGCCATCAGATCCTGTGGTTCCTGGAACAGCAGCCCCTGTGCCTGTTGTACCCCGCTCATTTTTTTTTCATCCCCATCTTTACCTAATTGCATTACAATTTTAGGTTCTACGCGCTCCGGGTTGGAGGGCGTTATTTTTTGCTGGGTGATGGGTTTTTGTTCAAAACCGGTAGCAATGATGGTTACACCCAGTTGCCTGTCCAGTGATTGATCATAGCCCACACCGAGGATCACGTCGCAATCTTCTCCGGCCTGGCTTTGTACATAGGCCTGGATGATATCCATTTCATCCAGTGTATGTTCAAATTCACCTTCAGAAGAAGAGATGTTGATGAGAATCCATTTAGCACCGCGTATATCGTTATCGTTCAGCAACGGAGAAGTTAACGCGTCTTCGATAGCTCTTTGTGCACGGTTTTCGCCTTCTGCCAGTGCAGCTCCGAGGATAGCCACGCCACCGTTACGCATAACGGTACAAACGTCGGCAAAATCCACGTTGATCTGACCGGTAGAATTGATTACATCGGTAATGCACTTCGCGGCGGTAGCCAATACGTTATCTGCTTTTTCGAAGGCAGCCTTGAATTTCAGGTCACCGAATTTCTGGCGTAATTTATCATTGGAGATAATCAGCAGGGTGTCTACATATTCTTTCAGGCGGGTTACCCCTTCGTCGGCCTGCAGCATCCTTTTCTTACCTTCATAGGAGAACGGAGTGGTAACAATACCCACCGTCAAAATACCCAGTTCCTTACATATTTTGGCGATAATAGGGGCGCCACCGGTACCGGTACCACCGCCCATACCGGCAGTAATGAAGGCCATTTTGGTATTTACCTCCAGTATTTTTTTGATTTCTTCAAAGGATTCTTCTGTCGCCTGTTTTCCGATTTCCGGATTGGCGCCGGCACCCAGCCCCTGGGTCAGGTGTGGTCCCAATTGTATTTTATTGGGAACAGGGCTATTAGCAATAGCTTGTGCATCGGTATTGCAAATAATGAAATTTACCCCGTCAATGCGCTGGCTATACATATGATTCACCGCATTGCTTCCACCACCACCTATGCCGATAACTTTGATGATAGAAGATTTTTCCTTAGGAAGATCAAAATGTATCATGACTCTAAACTTTTATGGGTTAGTACGATAAATAATAATGAACTATTAAGAATTAAGTGCGTATATGCTTTAATGTTACTATGGTTCATTTGTCCTGTCATTATTAATTTATCGGTTCTTAATTCTTATTTATTAACGTTTCGTTTTTGCAACAATTGCGCCATTTAACTTTTAAAGTTTTGCGTCCTCCTCTTCTGTGAACATATCGATGATTTTTGTTTTCATCTTGTCCAGGAAGTTTTTCAGTGAGGCGTTTCGTTCTTTCGCTTTCCTATCCTGTATTTCCTGGCTGGTGGGGGCAGCTTCTTCTATCCAGTCGTCAGTTGGAGTTACTGACTGAGCAGCCTGTTCTTTGGCAAGATAGCTGGTATTAATTTTTACATAATTTTCTTCCAGTGCTTTACGATCATTTTCAAAATCATTGTATCCTTTCAGGATCAGCCCTACGCAGGTAGCATACATAGGCTTGGTTAGCTCGTCTATGTGGCCGCTTGCCAGGTGTTCATTGGGGAAACCTATACGGGCACTTGCGCCGGTGGTGTATTCTGTCAGCTGTATGAGGTGTTTCAGTTGAGATCCGCCACCAGTCAGGATAATACCGCCGTTCAGCATTTTATTATCCATACCGATTTGTTTGAGATGATATACTACGAAATCGAGTATTTCACTCATTCGCGCCTGAATGATGTGCGCCAGGTTCTTTACTGAAATCTCTTTGGGGCTCTGACCTCTTAATCCCGGAATAGTGATATAGGCATTGCTTTTAGCTTCATCTGCCAGTGCATAACCAAACTGCACTTTCATCTGTTCTGCCTGTGTTTTTAATACTCCCAGTCCGTTTTTAATGTCGTTGGTAATGTTTTCACCGCCATAAGGGATTACTGCAGTATGTTTGAGGATACCTTCGTAAAACACTGCCAGGTCGGTGGTACCACCACCAATATCTACAATGGCTACACCTGCTTCAAAGTCCATATCGCACATAACTGCAGCGGCGGAGGCCAGTGGTTGTAATACCAGGTCACGGATTTTGAGACCTGATTTTTCCACACTACGGTTAATGTTGCGGATGGCGTTTTTATCGCCGGTAATGATGTGGAAGTTGGCGCCCACCTTTACCCCAGACATACCGATAGGGTAGGTGATATTTTGCAAACTATCCACTATATATTGCTGCGGGATCACATCAATGATCTGATCACTCGCGGGAATAACTGTTTTGTACTGATCGTTGATCAGCTGGTCAATATCTTTCTGGGATATTTCTGCATCGGTGTCGTTACGCACAATGTCGCCGCGGGTTTGCAAACTTTTGATATGATGACCGGCTATACCAACATATACTTCGTTAATCTCCAGGTTGGGGTTGGATGCATAACAATTTTCGAGTGCTTGCCTGATCGCTTTTATGGTTTGGTCAATGTTCAGCACCATACCGTGCTGCACACCAAACGATGTAGCTTTACCGAATCCCAGGATTTCCAGTTTCCCGTATTCATTCTTCCGTCCTGCTATGGCAGCAATCTTCGTAGTACCTATGTCGAGTCCTACAATGATGGGAGCTTCCTGATTCATGGCGTTGTTTGTTTTTTTGATGTGTTAACAGATTTATTCCCTGGCTTATACACTGCTTTAGGTTGTTGTTTGGCTGGCGCAGCGTTTGTTTTCTCTTTCTTCGTCACTTTCGCTGGCTGCGGCTTAGCCTTTGGTTTTGCTGCGTGTTCCGGTTTTGCGGCCGGTTTGGCAGCTACTGCATGTTCCGGCTTTACTGGTGCCGGTGCACTTGCAGCGGAGTCTTCTGTGTCTGAAATAGGTGGCTCATCTGCCCCAGCCAGTTTCAAACTATCTGTTTTGAGTACTGGTTGTAAGGGAGCTACACCGTCTTTACGGGTACATACGACTTCGTCATCAAAAGCGATATTGATCCGTGTATAGTTATTCCAACCCACTTTATTTAATCCTTCCTTGTAAAAAGCCAACAGTTTGGTGAATTTTTTATCGATATCTATTCCTTCTCCAAAGGCAATCACCTGGTCTCCCAGTTTAGGTATAAACTCAAACCTCCGGTCTTCCGTGATCATCAGCTGTTCTACCTGTGCCATCCAGAATGGGTCGTTACCGATATAAGTCCCCATATCTACGATTTGCGCTGATAAAAGGCTGTCGGCCTTTTGCAGCTTTTCCACGTCGGTGGGAAACCCGGTGAATACTGGCACCCTGGCAGCGTACCGGCTGGATACGGGGATATGTTCGCCGGCGGCATCGAGGTAAAAGCTATTACCAGAAAAGGTAAATACTCTTGCTACCGGATCGCGTTGTGTTACTTTGATATTCAGCTGTTGTCTGTTATCAAAATAAATTTCTGCGTTTTTTACCCATGGATCCTGATCTACTAATGCTTCCAGCCTGGAGATGTTGATATCACCTATTCGTTTACCAACAGGATTCACACTTTTGTCTTTCGTGATCAGGGATTTGATGTCTTTTGATTCAATAAAGAAGTTATCATCTTTCCCTTCAAACTTCACCTGGATACCCTTGCATTTGCCAGCGTCTTTATCCTGTATAGCCGCTACCAACAATACTACAAAGCCGGAAAGCGCCATTCCCCAAAGGAGAGCGATGCCCAGACGTTTTAATATTGTGGTTGTTTTAGACAAGTATTTTCAGATTTATATTGTTACTGCTTTTTTAATAATTCGGCTATTGGTTCTCTAAACGTATCAATGTCGCCTGCACCTGCGGTGATCAGCAGTGGCAATTCTTTTCCGCTGAGATATTCCATTAATTTTTCTTTCGGCACGATGGTGACCGGTGCGGTCATCTTCTCTGCAATCATCTCACTGCTTACTCCTTCTATTGGCAACTCACGGGCCGGGTAGATAGGGAGGAGTATCACCTCGTCTGCCAGGGAAAGGCTTTCCGCAAAACCATCTGCCAAATCACGGGTACGGGTAAATAAATGTGGCTGGAAAACAACTGTACATTTTCTACCCGGGAACAATGCTTTTGCACTACTGATCAATGCGCGCAATTCTTCCGGATGGTGTGCATAATCATCTATATAAACAACCTTATCGGTTTTTATCACGTATTCAAACCTGCGTTTAATACCCTGGAAATTTGCCATGGCAGCTCTTATCTTATCGGCGTCTATTCCCAGCAGGTGTGCTACGGTGATAGCGGCTACTGCATTCTCCACGTTGTGCATACCACCGATGTGCAGCGAAATATTGTCGATCATCCAGTCCTGCTGCATGACGTCAAACACATATCCTCCGTTGTGCATGCGGATGTTAGCGGCATAAGCATTGGCAGCATCGTTTTGTAAACTATACAACAACTTGTTGGTAGCATTGAGTTCTTTATTCCGATGCAGGCCGAACTTAGCAATCAGCGTGCCATTGGGCTTAATATTGTGTGTATATTGAATAAAAGCTTCTTCCATGGCTTCCGGAGTGCCGTATATGTCGAGGTGATCTGCATCCATGGCAGTCAACACCGCTATGTCCGGACTTAATTTCAGGAAGGACCGGTCATACTCATCCGCTTCAATCACCGCTACCTGTTTATCGCTGCGCCAGAAATTTTTGTTATAGTTAACGCTGATGCCTCCCAGGAAAGCGTTACAGCCATAACCGCTGTCGGTTAACAGGTGGGCAATCATGGTAGACACCGTAGTTTTACCATGTGTACCGGCTACCGTAATGGCGAACATGGCACGGGTAATTTCCTGCAATACATCGCTGCGTTTTACTACTTCGTATCCATTATCGCGGTACCACTGCAATTCTGTATGGCCGGCTGGTATAGCGGGTGTATACACTACCAGGTTGGCTGCTTTATCAACTTCGTTTATATCGTCTTTGTAATGGATTTGCATACCTTCTGCTTCCAGTTTGCTGGTAAGCGCGGTGGCAGTACGGTCATAACCACTCACGTGCACCCCTTTTTCATTAAAAAAGCGTGCAATGGCGCTCATGCCAATACCACCGATACCGATGAAATAAACCCTTTGTATGCTATTCAAATCCATATATGCTGCTAAAAAACACTAAATAATTTCCAATACTTGTTTTGCAATGACCATATCTGCATTGGGATTGCCCAGTTTGCCGATATGATTTTCCAGCTGTTCCATCAGCGCCCTGTTTTGCAGGAGGCTGAACAACACACTGCTTAATTGTGATTTCACTTCCTCATCCTTAATGATTAAACCGGCTTGTTTGTTAACCAGGTTCATGGCGTTGGAAGTTTGATGATCTTCCGCGGCAAAAGGATAAGGCACAAATATCACGGGCTTTTTCACTACACATAATTCTGCGATCGCCAATGCACCGGCTCTTGATAATACCACATCTGCTGCTTTGTAGGCAAAGTCCATGACGTTGATGAAGTCGTATACCTTGATATGCGACTCATAAGGTGCTGCTGCTGCTTTCGCGGTTTCATAATACGGCTTTCCTGTTTGCCAGATAAGCTGTATGTCTTTATCCACGATGGTTTTCAGCAAAGGCTGCAATCCTTCGTTAATGGATTTAGCACCCAGGCTGCCGCCTACAGCAAAGATGGTTTGTTTGTCGGTGCGTAATCCGAAGTGATGCAGGGCATCTTCCCGGGTAACGGCCGATTGCGAAATATTGTTCCTGACAGGGTTGCCGGTCATCACCAGTTTATCTGCCGGGAAAAATTTTTCCATTCCATCATACGCCACACAAATCTTCTTCGCTTTCTTGCCTAATATTTTATTCGTTTTACCTGCAAAGGAATTTTGTTCCTGTATCAGGGTAGGAATACCATTTTTCTGTGCCCGGTTCAGCATTGGGAAGCTGGCATATCCGCCTACACCCACTACGGCATCGGGTTGAAAGTTTTGCAGGATCGCTTTAGCACGACGAAGACTTTTCCATATTTTGAAAGGCAGCAGTATATTTTTGAAGATATTGCTGCGATTAAAACCTGCTATTTCCAGTCCTTCTATCGGATATCCTGCCTGTGGCACTTTCTCCATTTCCATTTTACCAGTAGCGCCAACAAATAAGATGTTGATGTCTGGTTGCAATTTTTTCAACGCGTTTGCAATCGCTATTGCCGGGAAGATATGTCCCCCGGTACCGCCGCCTGCTATGATCACCTTGCGTTGCATATGTTTATACTAATTGCGATTGATGCTATATAAATACGTATTAAGCGACTGCAGCGTTTTCTGCATTTGCCATTACTCTTTCTAAACGTTCTTTTTCTGCCTGTTTTCCTTCCATTTCTTCCACATTCCGGGATACACTCAGGATGATACCAATGGCCATACTGGTAAATAAAACAGAAGATCCCCCCATACTCACCAGTGGCAGCGTAACCCCTGTAACCGGGAACAAGTGTACGTTTACGGCCATATTGGTTAATGCCTGAATCACTAATGTTACACTGAGGCCTACTGCCAGGAATGCGCCAAATGCATAAGGGCATCTTTTATAAATCCGGATACTTCTCAGCAATAAAATCATGTAGGCTGCCAGTATCAGGAATGCGCCAAACATGCCATATTCTTCAATAATAGTGGCATAGATATAATCGGAATAGGCATGCGGCAGGAAGTTACGTTGTGTACTATTGCCGGGACCTTTCCCTAAAATGCCACCACCAGCAATGGCGATGTTGGCTTGTTGTACCTGGTAAGGCATTTCCGTATGATCACCATGTATGAAATTGTCGATACGTTTTTCCCATGTTTTGGTACGCATTTCCATGCCGGTTACTTTCGCCACGAAGAATAACAGCATCACCAATACGGCTCCTGCGGCCACCATAGAAGCCAGGAATCTGAGTGGCACCCTGCCAATAAAGCAGAGTAACATACAGCTGGCGCCCAGTAGGAGTGCCGTACTCATATTGGCGGGCATAATCAGTGCGCAGATAATGCCTACCGGTATGATGATGGGAAGAAATCCCTTTTTAAAATCCGTAATCAGGTTTTGACGCCTGGATAATTGCCTGCTTACATACATGAAGATGGCCAGTTTAGCCACATCCGATGTTTGGAAGGTGAGGTTGATGATGGGTAAACTGATCCATCTGCTGGCATCATTCAGGTGCCGGCCAAAGGCCAGTGTATATATCAGCAACGGTATTGACACGAGGAAGCCTATCTGCGCCACGCGGGAGTAAATGGTATAATTTACGCGGTGGGCAAAGTAAATGATGACCAGTCCCATCACCAGTACCGTGAGTTGTTTCAGGAGATAATACTCCGTATGGCCGCCTCTTTCGCGGTAGGCGAGTGAACCGGTAGCGCTATATACGGCAAGCAGGCTTACTAACGATAGAAAGAATACTATCGTCCAGATAACCTTATCACCTTTGGTTCTATAGAGCAATCCAGTCATTTTTAGCTTTTAGTAGTTGGCAGTTAGCCATTAGCTTTCCTGCCGTTTGTTGTTAGTTTTTTGTTTTACCCATTTATTATATGATCACCTTTTACAGGGCTTTTACTTCATCTTTGAATTTCCGGCCTCTGTCTTCATAATTTTTGAAGAGATCGAAGCTGGCGCAGGCGGGAGATAATAAAACGATATCTCCTTTGGTAGCCTGTTTAAAAGCTTCCTGTACCGCATCGTGCATGCTGGTAGTGTTGATCATTACTGGTGTATCGTTAGACAGCGCTGCAAAGATGGGGGTATTATCTACGCCCAGGCAAACGATGGCTTTTACTTTTTCTTTCACCAGGTCGCGGATGGCATCATAGTCGTTGCCCTTATCCACACCGCCCATGATCAGGACAATAGGTTTATCGAAGCTTTCCAGTGCAAACCAAACAGAGTTTACATTGGTAGCTTTGCTATCATTAATAAAATCGACGCCTCTCACGCTCGTCACATATTCCATCCGGTGTTCGAGGCTTTCAAATGAGGTAAGGCTTTCCCGGATTTTTTCATTTCTAATATCCATGGTTCTGCCTGCAATAGCTGCTGCCATCGAATTATACAGATTATGTTTTCCCTTTAGTGACAGGTCATACATTGACATGATAACCGGATCTCCGTTGACATCGATGTGCAACTGGTCGTTGGCAATAAAGCCGCCTTCTTTCAGTGGTTTCATGATGGTAAAAGGTATTGATGCTGAATAAATGGGTTGCTGCGCTAAATGTCGCATGATCTCAGGATCGTCCATACAGTAGATGAAATAGTCTTCTGCTGTTTGATTCATGGCGATTCTGAATTTGGAGGCTACGTAATTTTCCATTTTATAGTCGTAGCGATCCAGGTGATCAGGCGTAATGTTCAGGAGGATGGCCACATTGGGTTTGAAGTCCTTAATGTCATCCAGCTGGAAGCTGCTGATTTCAATCACATAATACTCCGCCGGTGCGGTTGCCACCTGCCTTGCATAGCTGATACCAATATTTCCTACCATGGCCACATTCAGTCCTGCGTTTTTGAAAATGTGGTAGGTGAGGGCAGTAGTGGTGCTTTTGCCGTTGCTGCCGGTGATGGCAATAATCTTTTTACCTGTCGAGAAACGGTAGGCCAGCTCTATTTCGGAGATTACCGGTATGCCTTTTTCGCGTACCTTTTTCATCAATTCCGATTTTTCAGGGATGCCCGGGCTTTTAACGATTTCGTTGGCCTCGAGGATGATGTCCCAGGAATGATGTCCTTCTTCAAAAGAGATCTGGTTTACCGCCAGTTCCTGTTTATAGTTGTCTTTTATTGTTCCTCCGTCAGATACAAATACATCATACCCTTGCTGTTTTCCCAGCAAGGCCGCCCCAATTCCGCTTTCTCCGGCTCCTAATATGATGAGTTTATGTTCCATTTCGTTTAATCTTCGTTGTTAGTATAATTATTATCTCATTTTCAGTGTAGCAATGGCTACTACCACACACATAATGGTAATAATCCAGAAGCGAACTGATATTTTGCTTTCGTGATAACCTACTTTCTGGTAGTGGTGGTGCAGGGGCGACATTTTCAGAATACGTCTGCCTTCACCATATTTCTTCTTGGTATATTTAAAGTAAGATACCTGTAACATAACAGACAACAGTTCTACCAGGAATACGCCACAGAAGATAGGTATCAATAATTCCTTTCTTACAATGATAGCCAGGGAGGCGATAATACCCCCTAATGCCAAACTACCGGTGTCGCCCATAAATACTTGCGCCGGATAGGCATTGTACCAGAGGAATCCGATACAGGCGCCTACAAATGCGGCAATGAATATGGACAATTCTCCCAGGTCCGGGATATACATGATGTTCAGGTATTCCGCGAACTGGATGTTACCAGATACATAGGCAAAGATGCCAAGTCCTATGCCTATAATCCCTGAAACACCTGTTGCCAGACCATCCAGGCCATCTGTCAGATTAGCGCCGTTAGATACCGCGGTAATAATAAAGATGACGATCAGTATATAAAGAACAAATGTGTATTTCTCTGCTCCTGGGATCCATGAAATCAATTTGGAATAATTGAATTCATGATTCTTTACAAAAGGAATGGTGGTAATAGGCGTTTTTACGTCCACAAATCGGTGTCCATCGCGGGTTACACGTTCCGGGTGGTTGGTGATTTGTCTTTCATAAGGAGCCAGTTTCCGGGCGCCCATTACTTCGCGTGACACTACCACATCATTGTTGAAGTAAAGTGTACAACCAACGATGAGGCCCAAACCTACCTGCCCCATGATTTTAAACCGTCCGGCCAGTCCTTCTTTATTCTTTTTAAATACTTTGATATAGTCGTCCAGGAAACCGATGAGTCCCAGCCATACAGTAGATAATAATATCAGCCAGATGTAAACATTCGCCACCTGTGCAAACAGTAAGGTGGGTATTACGATGGCAGAGAGAATGATCAGCCCACCCATTGTAGGGGTACCTTTTTTTGAATTTTCTCCTTGCAAACCCAATTCACGAATGGTTTCACCGATTTGTTTTTTCTGCAGAAACCTAATAATCCTTTTACCAAACAACAATGAAATAACCAGCGACAGCAACAATGCCATCGTTACACGGAAAGTGATATACTGAAACATACCACCGCCGATGACGCTGATCTTAAATTCTGTTTTCAGGTAATTTAAAAAATAATATAACATATGTTTTAGTCGTAACCCGCCTACTGCTGCGCAGTGAGACAGGCTTTTAAGTCATTGGATTATTAAGTATTCAGTTTCAGTTTTAATTTTATTTTTCCATCAGCTTCATCATGTCCACCAGCACTTCTTTATCATCGAAGTGATGTTTCACTCCTTTGATTTCCTGGTATTTTTCATGTCCTTTACCGGCTACGAGAATAATATCTTCCCGATTGGCGAGGGAAAGGGCTGTTTTAATAGCTTCTTTCCGGTCGGTAATGGAAATCACTTTCTTTTTCAGATGAACGGGGATACCTGCTTCCATTTCATGGATAATGGCCACCGGATCTTCCGAGCGGGGATTATCCGAAGTCAGGATCACGCGGTCACTATTTTCTGCGGCTACTTCACCCATGATAGGGCGTTTAGTGGTATCTCTGTCGCCGCCGCAGCCTACAACGGTGATCACCTGGTCATTGCCTTTACGCAGATTTTTGATAGTAGCCAGTACATTTTTCAATGCATCCGGTGTATGTGCATAATCTACGATAGCGATAATTTGTTCCTTATCAGAAACGATATAATCGAACCGGCCTTCTGCGCCCTGAATGTCGCTGAGGGCCTGTAATACTTTTGCTTTATCGATGCCCAGTGATACTGCTGCGCCGTACACGGCCAGCAGGTTGTAGGCATTGAATTCACCGATCAGGCGGAAATGCACTTCGGTATCGCCTACCAGCATTACCAGTCCGGTGAGATTATTTTCCAGGATCTTTCCTTTGAAATCGGCCAGGGTACGCAGGCTATACGTTGCTTTTTTCGCTTTGGTATTTTGCAACATGACCATTCCTCTTTTATCATCGAGGTTGGTGATGGCGAAAGCGTCTGCGGGCAGGTTGTCAAAGAATGATTTTTTCACCCGGATGTATTCATCAAACGTTTTGTGGTAGTCCAGGTGGTCGTGGGTGATATTACTGAAGATGCCTCCCGCGAATTTTAGTCCTGCAATACGTTGCTGATGGATGGCGTGAGAGCTTACTTCCATGAATACATAGAGGCAGCCATCGTTCACCATTTGTGCCAGCAGGGCGTTGAGGTTAATCGGATCCGGTGTGGTATGTGTAGCCGGTATAACGGTATCGCCTATCTGATTTTGTACTGTAGATAATAGTCCACAGTGATATCCCAGTTTGGTAAACAAGCGGAACAGCAGGGTAGCGATGGTGGTTTTACCGTTAGTACCTGTAACGCCTACCAGTTGTACTTTATGAGACGGGTTATCATAGAAGTTGCCCGCCATGATACCGCTGGCAGTAGCGCTGTTGTTTACCAGTACATAACATACATTTTCCGCGCGTTGGTCAGGTAATGATTCACAGATCACTGCTACTGCACCTTGTGCAATTGCTTTGTCGATGTAGGCGTGTCCGTCTACATGTACTCCTTTTACCGCAATGAAAGCATCGCCCGCTCCGATAGCCCGGGAGTCGATGGCCAGGGCGTTGATGGTAATATCTGTATTGCCATGCACCGCCTGGATGCTTACATTATGCAATATGTCGCGCAGCGTCTTCATCTAGCTCAGTTCTATTACGATTGTTTGTTCGTTTCCTATTTTTGTTCCGCCGGGGAGTGATTGTGTTTTCACTTTTCCGGCGCCTTTTACCACTACTCTTAGTCCTGCATTTTCGAGGAGGTAGAGTGCATCTTTCAATCCCATTCCGGTAACGTCTGGTACGGCACCTTTTACTTGAGGTACTTGTTGGAAGGCAATTTTGCGATCCGTTACCTTAGCGCTTACCCAGCTGTTGTTGGCGGGGGCGCTGTTTACCGGCAGTTGCAGGGTACCGAGGATTTGTTTCCATTCGCTTCCTTTTCCATTTTTCAGGGTCAGGAGGGTATCCAGCTGCAGTGTTGCCTGCATGGGTTTTTGTTTTTCCACTGCGATGGCATATAATTTATCTGCCACTTCTCTAAACACGGGACCCGCAACGCCTGCGCCGTAAAAGCGCAATGCATGCGGTTTATTTTTTATCACTACCACGCAGGTATACTGCGGATCTTTTGCCGGGAAATAGCCGGCAAAGGAAGATTGGTAGATTTTGTCTGCATAGCCCCGGTTGCCATTTGCCACGAGTGCCGTGCCTGTTTTAGCGGCGAAAGCGTAATAGGGGGTCCGCAATTTTTTTGCGGTACCATCTATTGGTACGCCTTCGAGCATGGCCTGTACTTGTTTCAGCGTGTTTTGAGAACAGATGCTATCCAGCAGTACAGTGGGCTCAAATTGTTTAACTACCTGGCCATATTCCTGTATGGAGTTGACGAGGTAGGGTTTCATCATTTTACCGTTGTTAGCTACAGCGTTGTACAGCATACAGGTTTGCAACGGGCTGATAAGCACTTCATATCCGAATGCCATCCATGGCAGGGATGTGTTGCTCCAGGTTTTGGACGCAGTGGTTTTAATTACTGGTCTTCCTTCGCCTATCAGGTCTATACCGGTACTTTGATCGAGTCGCAATTTTTTCAAATGGGCGACAAAGTTATTCGGTTGCCGGTTATAAAACTGGTAGGCCAGTTTTGCCATTCCCACGTTTGAACTGAGTTCAAAGGCGTGTTTGATGGTTACATTTTGCGGGCCCGGGTGAGGTTCAGAATCGAAAACGGTTCTGCGTCCTACCTGCCAGCGGCCACCGTCCATGTTCACCATGGAGTTCATGGTAGCGTATTTATCTTCCAGCACAGCGATTACAGTAGCCAGTTTAAAGGTGGAACCTGGTTCTGCTACCTGCAGTGCATAGTTCATATCTTCCCAGTAGCCGTTGCCATCGGGTTGTTTACCGAGGTTGGCGATAGCTTTTATTTTACCTGTTTTTACCTCCATGAGGATACAGGTACCGTGGTCAGCTTCGTTTTGCACCATCATATTCATGAGGGCTGTTTCCACAATATCCTGCATGTTTACATCGATGGTGGTGACTACATCGCGGCCGTTTTCTGGTTCAATATCATAACCATCCACGGGAACGTAGGTGCCTCCGGCAATGCGGCGCATCAGTCTTTTACCGGTAACGCCTTTCAGGTAATCGTTGTAGGTTCTTTCGAGGCCTACGCTCTGAGAATTTTCGCGGGCCAGTCCGATGGTTCTGTTGGCGAGTAATTTAAAGGGGTTGATACGCTTACTTTTGGATTCAGCGATCATGCCGCCTTTATTTTTGCCGAGGCGAAACATCGGGAAGCTGCGTAGTTCCTGGTATTGGTTAAAGGGGACGTCTCTTTTCAGTAAGAAGTAGCGATCCTTTGATTTATATCCTTCCCGCAGTAATTGTTTGTAGGCGATTTTGGTGCGGTCACCAAATACTTCAGACAATTTGTAGGAGAGGGAGTCCAGGTTTTCTTCGAATACTTTCCCGTTTTTGTCGCGGAGCCCATCGGCGGCGAAATCGATGCGGATGTCGAAGTAAGGAATGGAGGTAGATAGCATTCTGCCTTCTTCTGAGTAGATAGTACCTCTTTCCGCATCGAGGGCTACGTAGCCGGTGTGCAGGCTGTCGGCCATGCTACGCCAGTAGTTTCCCTGTACTTGCTGGATATAGAATACTTTTACCAGGATAGCCACGCCGAACAGCGCCATGCCGATCAGGCACAGATACACTCTCCACAATATATCCTTTTTTACATCCATCGCTTTAGCTGTTAGCGTTTAGCTATTAGCTTTTAGTTTGTTTTACTTTAGCTGTTAGTTATTAGCCAACAGCGTTTAATTTATATCGCTTTAAGTATTAGTTTCTACATCAATGCCCTCAACCATAGATGGCTAAGGGCTAAGAGCTAATAGCTAAAAGCTAAGAAGATACCTGACACTGGCTGCATTTGTATTTGAGATGCTTGCCATTGATTTGATTTACCAGCATCCCCGACCTGATTTCTGGGTCAGGCGGGCAGCGTCAGGCATCAATATTAAAATCATTTTTCTGCTTCCTTTTTCAGCACAATTTTTTGTGGAGGGGAGCTGAGTTGTTTAAGTCCCAGCGGCTCAACAGATTTGCTGACTTCACTCATTTTGCTTCGAAACATGAGCTCACTTTTCACATTGATGTATTCCCACTTCAGCTCTTTTATTTCTTTCCCAAGTTTATTGATACGTCTGATTTTTTTTTCGGCGAGGTGACTGTTAGCGATATAGATCAGGGCCAGGACGGCTAAGAAGCCGATAAAGGGCATGTTTTGTACCAACGCTCTGTAGTTGATGCGCAACCGCCATTCTTTTCGTTGTTCCGGGGGAATGTTGTTGATGTCATCCGCCGGGATTTCCTGGTTTGTTTCTATAGTTTCTTCCTGCAACACGCTCTATGCCTTTTAAAAAAATTGACAATATAAACCTGAACGCAAATCAAACAGATGTGTATAGGATAGGGTAGGATTTGGTGAGCGGTTTAAGCCGCGTCACGCTAGTTTTTCGGCCACCCGCAGTTTTGCACTTCTGGATCTCCCATTAAGCTTTAGTTCTGCATCGCTGGCGGTAACCGGTTTTTTTGTGATTAATCTGAACAATTTAGGGGGTGTTTCTTTCGCAAACGGATCTTCGGGTGCTTCTTCGAACCTTCCTGTCTTCATAAAATTTTTCACCATCCTGTCTTCCAGCGAGTGGAAAGTAATGACGGCGAGTTTGCCTCCCGGTTTAAGTACGTTGGTAGCTTGCTCCAGTAAATCTTTCAGTGCGCCCAGTTCATCATTTACAGCGATACGCAATGCCTGGAAAACCTGTGCCAGGTATTTTTGCGGATTGCCTTTTACGATGGGCTGAATCACGGATTTAAATTCCGTGATAGTGCGCATGGGGTGTGTTTTACGTTGCTTTACAATTGTTTGTGCGAGGGTTTTGGCATTAGTGACTTCCCCATATTCCTGGAAAATCAGTTGTAACCTTGCTTCTCCCCAAGTAGCCAGCAATTGAGCGGCCGTAAATTCGGTTCTCGTGTCCATTCGCATGTCCAGGTCGCCATCAAAGCGAATACTGAATCCTCTTTCAGCGGTGTCAAACTGGTGCGATGATACGCCCAGATCTGCCAGCAGTCCGTCTACCTGTTCTGCTTTGTGTAATTTTAAAAAGCGTTGCAGATGACGGAAGTTTTGTTGTACAAAAGTTACGCGTTCGTCTATGATCCTGTTACGGTAAGCATCTTCATCCTGATCAAATACTATCAGCCTTCCTTTTTCACCCAGTTTCTCCAGTATGGCGCGTGAATGTCCTCCGCCTCCAAACGTCGCGTCTACATAAATCCCTTCCGGGTTAATTTGTAGCAGTTCCGTTGTTTCCTGTAGCAGAACGGGTAAATGATATTGTTGTTCGCCCATATGCTCCCCTCTTTAAATTGAAATGTTGTTATCTCCTCCTCCCATTACCTGTTGTGCCAGATCACTGAACGCTCCTGGTGAGAAATTTTCAAAGAACTCCTGGTATTTAGCTTTATCCCAGATCTCGATTTTATTGGATGCTGCTGCCAGCACAATATCTTTTTCCAGATTGGCGTAAGACAACAGGTTTTTTGGTACCAGCAGTCTTCCTGCACTGTCTAACTCCAGAATGGTGGCCCCGTTTAAAAAGTACCGCCTGAATTCCCTTACTTTTGGGTCAAAGTCATTCAACTTGCTGATACGTTCAAAAATTGGCTGCCATTCATTCATGGGATACAGGGACAAGCATTTTTCAAACCCTCGGTTAATCACAAACTGTCCTCCGGCCCCGTCTGATAACTGCTTTTTAAAACCAGCAGGTAACAGAAAGCGTCCTTTTGCGTCCAGCGTCGATTCATATTCACCGAGAAATCCTGTCATACCATGGGGCAAAGTCCTTGAAAATCCATTTTCTAACACAAAATAACACTTTTTCCCACTTTTTAACGAAAAAATACTTTATAAATTTTTTCCACAGATGGGATTGCCTGCATAGGCCGCCATCTGCTACCGTTTATGCACGGATTGTGTGCATTCTTGAAATTTACATGTGGATAATGTGTTTATAATGCATGTTCTGATGTTTATATCATGTGAGTTGCCTATGGGGCGGGTTATTCCGGAAAGAGGTGTCGGGTGGGAAAATGGGTCGTTTTTGGATTTATGCGTGTGCTTTTTTTTTAATCTGACTGTTTTTTGCCCCCATTTTTGTGTTAGAAAGCCAATTTTCCACAGCCGGGTGGTAAAAATGTCAGCAACTCCAATGGCCGTGGAAAACCTCGCATTCAGCGATTTAATTCTCTCTTTTGCAAAATTTTAACAGCAATCAACATCTCTCTGCCTTACATTTACATTTAATTCTTAATTTTGCCACTCTTTTATGCGGAAATTTTTATTGTACATCACTGTTCTTGCGGCAATCGTATCTACCTCCTGTAACAACCAGTTGCGTAGAATAGAGAAAAGCAACAACTTTGAAAAGAAACTGGACTACGCCAACCAGTTATTTAAAAAGAAAAAATACAATACAGCGATCACTCTGTATACTGACCTGGTACAAGTGTATAAGGGTACAGACAAGTTTGAACCGATGTATTATAATTTCGCATACTGCTCTTACTATGTTAAAGACTATGTACAGGCGGCATTCCAGTTTAAGAATTACCTGGATTTGTTCCCTAACAGCCCGAGAGCAGTGGAGATTGACTATATGCAGGCATACTGCTACTATAAACAATCCCCGAAAGTATCCCTGGATCAGTCTAACACCATGAAGGCCATTGCTGCCATGCAAACCTTCATCAACAACTATCCAACCGCGGATAAAGTGTCGGAAGCCAACCTGGTGATAGAGTTGTGCCGCCGTAAGCTGGAAAAGAAAGAGTTTAACAGCGCCGAACTGTATTATAACCTGGGCTATTTCAAAGCGGCCGGTATCGCCTTCAAAAACCTGATGCGCAATTACCCCGACTCTGACAAAAGCGATGGATACAAAGTAATGGCCATCAGATCGTATTATAATTATGCCAGAAATAGTATTCCGGAGAAACAAAAGGAGCGCTACGCCACCGTTTTAGACGAATACCTGGATTTCGCGGATCACTACCCGAACAGTAAATTGAAGGTTGATGCCGAAAAATTTTATACCTTAGCGCAAAACAACATTAAAACACTGGATAATGAGCAAATTAAAGCGAAGTCTAACCAGTAGCCTTAATCCCTGGGTAGAAACCAAAAATACTACCGATATTAAGAACAGAACTGGTAATTTATATGAGTCTATTGCCGTGATAGCCAAACGCGCCAATCAGATCAATATTTCCGTGAAAGAGGAGCTCCATTCCAAACTGGAAGAGTTTGCCAGTCATACTGACAACCTCGAAGAAGTGCACGAGAACAAGGAGCAGATTGAGATTTCCCGTTTTTATGAAAGACTGGCAAATCCAGCGATCCAGGCTACACAGGAATTCCTGGATAGCAAAATTTATTTCCGCAAGAACGATGACGATTTGTTTAGCTAATCCGCCACACATTATTTTGTGAGGTGCGCGATTGCGAAAAATAAAAATATTAATTTCATGGCGGCAGAATGATTTCTGCCGCTTTTGTTTTTATATATCTCCATGGACGCTATCAAAATGCTACAAGGAAAGAAAATCCTGCTGGGGGTATCCGGCAGCATTGCCGCCTATAAATCGGCTACCCTGATCCGCCTGCTGGTAAAAGAAGGCGCAGAAGTAAAGGTAATCATGACCCCCGCCGCAGCCGATTTCATTACCCCCCTCACCCTCGCCACCCTCTCCAAAAACGAGGTGCCGATGAACATCGCCGACCATAGCAGCTGGAATAACCATGTTATGCTGGGCCGCTGGGCAGATATCATGGTGATTGCCCCCGCTTCCGCCAATACCATCGCTAAAATGGCACAGGGCCTTTGTGATAACCTGCTCCTTGCCGTATACCTGTCAGCTACCTGCCCGGTGGTATTTGCCCCCGCCATGGATGAAGACATGTGGCATCACCCGGCTACCCGCCACAATGTGGAAAAACTGATCGCCTACGGGCATCAGCAAATCCCCATTGGTTCCGGAGAATTGGCCAGTGGCCTTTTCGGTGAAGGCCGTATGGCAGAACCGGAGCAAATAGTGGCCTGGCTGCAAACACATCTGCCGAAGGCAAACTCAAAAAACAAACCACTGACGGGTAAAACGGCCATTGTTACCGCCGGACCTACCATCGAACATATAGACCCGGTAAGGTATATCAGCAACCATTCCAGCGGGAAAATGGGGATCGCCATTGCTGAAGCACTGGCAGATGCCGGCGCTAATGTACAACTAGTACTGGGTCCCACTTCCCAGCAAACTAGCCATACCGGGGTAACCATCAGCCGCATACAAACAGCACAGGAAATGTTTGATAAGGTAACTGCCCTGTACCCGACTGCCAATATTGTGGTGGCTGCCGCCGCAGTAGCGGATTACCGCCCGGCTAATGTGGCCGATAAAAAAATTAAGAAAGGAGAAGCACAGCTACACATAGATCTCGAGAAAACACCCGATATACTCCGTTCATTAGGTGATAACAAAGGACCACAGCAACTGCTGATCGGTTTTTCACTGGAAACCAACAATGAAAAGGAATATGCCCTCAAAAAGCTGCGGGAGAAGCACCTGGACATGATTGTAATGAATTCGCTCGCGGATGCAGGCGCCGGGTTTAACTATGATACCAACAAAGTAACGCTGTTTGACAAATCTGGAAATGAACGTAGTTTCCCGCTGAAATCAAAACAAGCCGTGGCACAGGATATTGTTTCCGCTATAATTGAACTGCAACATGCATAACCGTTTCCCGTTTTACCTGCTCCTGGCAGGCGCATTTGTATTATTCTGCTGCCGTCCCGTTCAGGCCCAGGAAATCAGGGCCAATGTATCTGTGGTGGCTGCCCAGGTACAGGGAGTGGATAAAAAGATATTTACCACCCTGCAGAATGCTATCCGCGAATTTCTCAACAACCGGCACTGGGCCAATGATGCCTTTACCCCCGCAGAACGGATAGAATGTAATTTTTTGCTGAATGTAACCGGTACTTCCGGCTCGGATACTTACAAGGCATCGCTGACCATACAGGCTACACGGCCGGTATATAACAGCAGCTACGTCACCAGTTTGCTGAATATCCAGGATAATAATGTGCTTTTCCGGTATGCAGAATTTCAACAGCTGGAATACAGTGATACCCGTATTGTAGGCAACGATCCGCTGGCTTCCAATCTCACTGCTATCCTGGCTTATTATGTAAATATCATCCTGGGACTGGATTATGATTCCTTTTCCCCACGTGGCGGCGACCTGTATTTCAAGAAAGCGTTGAACATTGTGAACAATGCACCGGATGGAAAAGATATTTCCGGCTGGAAAGCCTTCGAAGGAAACCGCAACCGCTACTGGTTGCAGGATAACCTCCTGAATGCAAAGTTCCTGCAGTTCCATGATGTGATGTATCAATATCACCGGGAAGGACTGGATGTGATGTATGATGATGTAAATAAAGGACGTGGCGTAGTGCTGAATTGCCTGAACATGCTCTATTCCATTCACCAGGATATTCCCAACTCCATGCTGATGCAGGTATTCTTCAGCGCCAAAGGAGGAGAATTACAGAAAATATTTTCCAAAGCAATGCCACAGGAAAGAAGCCGTGCTGCGGAACTGCTGTCACAGATGGACGTACCGAATGCACAGAAGTATCAACAGATGAAGTAACAGCTATTAGCTTTTAGCTATTAGCCATTAGGAAAATCCTTCGCGCTGAACTAAAAGCTGACTGCTAAAAGCGATAAGCTATAATGAATAATATAATGACGAAATACACCGCCCTGACTTTGATCGTATTGTTTTTGTTCGCCTGCGGTGATGGTGACAAGGTGCCGGGTAAATATATCTCTAAAGAAAAAATGAGTGATATCCTGGAAGATATGTCTATTGCTGATTCCTATAGCAATGAGTTCCAGGGTACTTATTCCCCCAATTATGATTCCATCAGGCAGGACAAAGTCAAGATTTATTACAAGCAAATCCTGGACATCCATAAAGTAAGTGTGAAGGAATTTATGGAGAGTTACAAATACTATGAGAGTCATCCCAACCGGTTAAAAGAAGTGTTGCAGATGGCTCAGGCCAACATTGCTGCCAAAAAACAGCGTTTGGGTAACCCTATAGAGGAAAATGCGCCGGTGCGCTTTCGCCTGAGAAGCATTTTCCCTTATGCCGACAGCGTGCTATTACTGCCAAGGTTCGATACGATCCGGCCTTTTGTTAAGCGGCAGTCTTAATCTATAAAACACCAAAACATGAACAAAGTAATCGCTAATGCCGACGAAGCCTTACAAGATATCCGGGATGGAGCGGTACTGATGCTGGGGGGATTTGGATTATGTGGTATTCCGGAAAACTGTATTGCTGCCCTGGTAAAAAAAGGGGTGAAAGACCTGACCTGTATTTCTAATAATGCAGGTGTAGATGATTTCGGCCTGGGATTGTTGCTGAAAACGCGGCAGATCAGGAAAATGATGTCCTCGTACGTAGGAGAAAATGCAGAATTTGAAAGACAGTTGTTAGCCGGAGAGCTGGAAGTAGACCTGATTCCACAAGGCACCCTGGCTACCCGTATCCAGATGGCAGGCATGGGTATTCCTGCTTTCTTCACACCTGCCGGCTATGGTACTGAAGTGGCGGAAGGAAAAGAAGTCCGTGAATTTAATGGTAAGCCTCACCTGATGGAATTGGCGCTGCACGCGGATTTCGCCATTGTAAAAGCCTGGAAAGGTGATACCATGGGTAACCTCGTTTTTCGCAAAACTACCCGGAATTTTAGCTCTTCTATGGCCAGAGCGGGGAATATTACCATTGCAGAAGTAGAGCACCTGGTGCAACCGGGAGAACTGGATCCCGACGGGATTCATGTGCCGGGCATTTATGTGCACCGCATTTTCCAAGGTAGTAATTATGAAAAACGGATCGAACGCCGCACGGTGAAGATCTAAGGATTACATTTTCCACGCTTCAAATTTTATAGCATGTCGCTCGATAAATATGGCATAGCCAAAAGAATAGCACAGGAGCTGCAGGATGGTATGTATGTAAACCTGGGTATTGGTATTCCTACCCTGGTTTCCAATTATATCCCTGCGGGTATTTCTATTATGTTGCAGTCTGAAAACGGGATATTGGGTATGGGGCCCTATCCTGCTGCAGAAGATATTGACGCTGATTTAATCAATGCGGGTAAAGAAACGGTGACATTATTGCCTGGTGGAAGTTTCTTTGATTCTTCTGAAAGCTTCGGTATGATTCGCGCCGGTAAGGTAGACCTGACGGTATTAGGTGCCATGGAAGTATCTGATAAAGGGGATATTGCCAACTGGAAAATTCCTGGTAAAATGGTCAAAGGGATGGGAGGCGCCATGGATTTGGTGGCATCTGCACGCAATATTATTGTGGCGATGATGCATACCAATCCTAAAGGGGAAAGCAAATTACTGCCCCAGTGCACTTTGCCGCTGACTGGTGTTAATTGTGTGAAAAAGATTGTTACAGAGTTGGCAGTGCTGGATGTAACGCCCGATGGCTTTAAGTTGCTGGAGCGTGCACCCGGTGTGAGTGTAGAAGAAATCCGTGCTAAAACAGCCGGTAGAATAATTATTGAAGGAGATATTCCGGAGATGAAAATCTGACAAGATAACGAACGTATACACGTTACGTGCCCCCGCTCTTCAAAAGCGGGGGCATTTTTATTTTTATTAATAGTCGGGTTTATACTATATAATAAATTTTAATGTTTATATTTTTGCATACTTAATGCCTTAGCATTATTAGCATTTTATTCCTAACCTATAATAGTCACTATGAAAAGGATTTTTACATTCCTCTTATTGTCATGCGGTGCCACCACTTATGCCCAGGATTTTGCGGGCTTTCGTACCAGTAGTTATGCAGGTGTAAACAGTGTATTTTCCAACCCGGCCAACATTGCAGATAGCCGTTATCGTTGGGACGTTAACTTGTTTGCCGTAAATGCCGGTGTATCCAACAACCAGTTGAAGTATAAAATGGGCGATATCGGATCGGCTTTCAACGGCGATTCTATCAAGAACCAGTTATTCGGCCAGAGCAAGGGGTTAACCAAGGCGCTGGTGAATGTGGGGGTAGTAGCTCCTTCTGCTATGTTTAACGTAGGTAAGTTTGCTTTTGCGGTTACTTCCCGGGTGCGTGTAGTCGCCAACGTTACCGACCTGGATGGCAGGTTTACAGATAAAATTGTAAACGACCTGTCGTCTAATGCTAACCTGCCATACAACATTGCCTCCAACAGCAACATGCGGGTAAGCGTGAATGCCTGGGCAGAATATGGGGTGTCTGTTGCCCGCGAAGTGCTGACCATGGGACCTCACTATCTGAAAGCAGGAGTGAGCCTGAAATACCTTTCCGGTGCAGGTAACGGTACCATAAATATAGATCACCTGCATGGTACGCTCAATGTAGATGAAGGCAAACAGGATGCTTACCTGACCAATGCTTCCGGAAAAGTGGGGATGAACTTCGCTGGTTTCAATATCTCTGATTTTGAGGCGGCGGATGCGCTTAAATTTACAGGACATGGCGTTGGTGCAGAATTGGGAGCGGTATACGAATACCGTCCGGAGAGTGAAAGCCACGGAAAAGGCGCCAACAAATACAAGTTCCGCCTCGGTTTGTCACTGATGGACATTGGCAAAATTAAGTACGAGCGTGATGTAACCCGTAGTGGTACCTTCACGATTGGTATTCCTGCCGGACAGCAGTTTTCCATGAAAAACCTGGATGGTATTAAATTAGATAACTACAAAGCAGAATTAAGCAAATATCCCCAGTATTTTACACCAGCTACAGATAACAGTAATGCTTCTTACTTCGTAAGTTTACCTACTACTTTACAGCTGAATGGCGACTACCACATTCATCATGCGTTTTATGTAAATATGGATGTACAGTTGTCGCTGGCCAGCGGTAAAAACAAGCCTTATAATGCGCAGTATTTCAGCGGTTTCAGCATTACGCCCCGTTATGATGGCCGGATCTTCGGTTTCTTCCTGCCGGTCAGTTACAACGAATTGTCTAAGCTGAACGCTGGTGCCAGCTTCCGTGTAGGACCCTTATTTGTTGGTTCCGGTAGCGTATTAACCGCATTACTGGGTTCTTCTCACCAGCTAGATGGCTTTGTGGGTGTACGTTTCGGCGGCTTACAAAAACGTAAATAAATATTCAGTGGGATTTCCGGATGGTTTTAAAATCAGATATTTTGTTTAACAATACATACCCCTTTGAAACAAAATCCGGAAATCCCAAACTTCTCAAATCCCCAAATAATTGGTACCTTTCACCTTGCTAAAAACGTTCGAGGTGCAAGTTGGATTTCTTTGTTACAACGGTAAATACATTCCTGCGGCTGACCCGATTTTTACTGCCGATAATCGCTCCTTTCGATACGGGGATGGATTTTTTGAGACCCTGAAAGTATACCAGGGACATGTACTGATGGCAGATCTACATTTCGAAAGAATGCTGGCCAGCTTACATTTACTGCACTTCGATATCCCCCCACACTTTACCAAAGCATTTTTTACAAAGCAGATTATTGACCTCTGTAATAAGAATAACGTGTCACACCTGGCCCGGGTACGGTTAGCTATTTTCCGTTCTGATGGTGGACTATATGACCCGGTGAATAATTTACCCAACTATATTATTCAATGCTGGGAACTCAGTAAAACAGTGCTGGAGTTAAACGAAAATGGTTTGGTGATTGATATTTTTCCGGATGTGAAAAAGAGCTGTGATAAGTTATCTTCCATCAAATCCAATAATTGCTTACCTTATGTGATGGCCGCAATGTATGCCAAACAACATCGGCTGAATGAAGCAATTCTGATGAATCAATACGGACGTGTGGCAGACAGCACCATCGCTAATTTGTTTATTGTACGGGATAAAAAAATATATACTCCACCCCTTACGGAAGGAGGTGTTTGCGGGGTGATGCGGAAATATTTGCTGAAGGCAGAATTGCCGTTTAAAGTAGAAGAAAGACCGCTTGATATTGATGACCTCGAGAATGCAGATGAAATCTTTTTAACGAACGCCATATATGGCATTCGCTGGGTGGGCCTTTTCCGCGACAGCAGTTACGGGAACGCTACCGCCGCAATTTTGCATGAGCTTTTAGCGGTTAGCTTTTAGCCGGGTGATGGCTGCAGAAAAATAATCGTTAGCATGGAACAGCATGTAAGTCTTTGCTGGTTTCGCCGGGATCTCCGGCTGGAAGACCAGGCCGCTTTTTATTACGCATTGCGTGCAGGAATACCGGTAGTGCCGGTATTTATTTTTGATACCAACATCCTGGATGATCTGGAAGAAAAACAGGACCACCGGCTGATGTTCATCCATGCTGCACTCGAAGAAATGCAGCAGCAATTGAAAACACATAGCAGCACTATGGATGTGTTTTATGGGACGCCTGAAGCTGCATTTTCACATTGGATGTCCAGGTATAAGGTGGCGGCAGTATATGCTAATCATGATTATGAGCCTTACGCCATTAGCCGGGATGCAGCTATCAGTAAGCAGCTTGGCGCAAAAGGTATTCCCTTTCATACATATAAAGACCAGGTAATACTGGAAAAAAAGGAAGTATTGAAAGATAACGGCGAACCATATACGATTTTTACGCCTTATAGCAGAAGATGGTACGATACCCTGACGGATTTTCATCTTACACCTTATCCCTGCAAAAAGTATATTAAGCAGTTGTATCAGCAGTCGCCGTTAAACATTCCTTCGTTGCACACGATGGGTTTTAAAACCGGCCCGGCACAATTTCCTTCAAAAGAATTGCCGGAAGTATTGATTCAACACTACGATACCACCCGCGATTTCCCGGCAGTAGCAGGCACTTCCCGGTTGGGCGTTCATTTGCGTTTTGGCACCATCAGCATTCGTGCGCTGATGCAACATGCTATGCCATTGAATGCCACTTTTGCCAAAGAATTGATATGGCGGGAATTTTACCAGATGATTCTCTGGCATTTTCCACATGTAGTCGGACATGCTTTTAAGCGGGAATATGATAAAATTGCATGGCGTAATAACCATACAGAGTTTGAACGCTGGTGTAAAGGCACAACCGGTTATCCGATTGTAGATGCAGGCATGCGGGAGTTGAATGCAACAGGTTACATGCATAATCGCGTACGCATGATTACTGCCAGTTTTCTCACTAAACATTTGTTGATAGACTGGCGCTGGGGAGAAGCCTATTTTGCTGCTAAGTTATTGGATTACGACCTGGCCGCCAATAACGGTGGCTGGCAATGGGCGGCTGGTTCAGGCTGCGATGCGGCGCCTTATTTCCGGGTGTTCAATCCTACTTTGCAAACACAAAAGTTTGATAAGGACCTGCAATATATCCGTAAATGGGTGCCGGAATTTGAAACATTTGATTATGTGAAACCCATTGTATCGCATGAGGTAGCGCGGAAACGTGCATTGGAAGTATATGGGCACGCATTAAAGAAAAACGGTTAAAAACGAGGCTCGTTTGTTTGTTGAAAGAACCCCGTTTCCTATTAAACCTGCCGCTATATTTTTTATGCCTGGAAAGAAAAACTGTTTTTCCGTAAACGTAGCCACAGTAGAGCGCCCATTGCAAAGAATACGCCTTCAATGATGAGCCATTGCGTGCCAAAAGCGCCCAGAGGTCCTTCTACCATCCAGGTAATGATCCGCGACAGCGCATATAGTCCCCAGAGCCAGCATAAAAAAATAACGCCCTGCTGTATATCTTTAATGGCCCAGCGTATCAGCATTACCGTGATCGTTAAACCCACGCCGCCATACACGCCCCGGATGGAGCTAAACGCATCGGTGTTAGGCAACTTCACCTGTACGAGATCCATTACCGCCTGTGGGCTGAAAAAGCCCATCATACTTACCATAAAAAAACTTCCCGCCGACAGAAACAGGTATACGCGGGATAAAACATTGATCATTCGGGATTGCTTCATATTTGCACATTTATCATGCAAAATTCGCGGTACTGCATTTATAAAATCTTTGTGTGGGTCAAGATTTTATTTAGCTTTTAGCCATTAGCTTTTAGCTTTTAGCAAAATGCCGGGAAGATCAACCTATGTTAATCATTCGCGGCATTTTGCTAAAAGCTAAAAGCTAATGGCTAAAAGCTATCGCAATACTGCTGCCAGTTTTTTGTCTAATCCTTCATGTTCTTCTCCGCCACCACCATAACGGGCTACAATGACTCCTTTTGGATCAATGAGGATTTGAGTGGGTAAAGAATGAATGCCATAGTGTTCGCTAACATCCCCGGGGTTAGAAATACCCTTCATCACCTTATCCATGTCGAGGCCCCGCAGTACATGTTTCCACACACCGATGCCATCTTTTTCCACAGCTTTTTTCCAGGCGTCGTGATTGCGGTCATCATCAGAAATGCTGATGATTTCCAGTCCTTTATCCTTGTATTCCTTGTATAGTTCCAGCAGGTGTGGATTGCCTGCGCGGCAGGGAACACACCAGCTGGCCCAGAAATCGAGCAGCACATATTTTCCCCTGAAGTCAGTAAGTTTTAAGGGTTGGTCGTTGATATCTTTTTTACTGAAGTTAAAGGCGGTGCTACCCGGAGATCCGGCTTCCAGTTGTTTTATTTCTTTCTCGATTTTCTGCCCGTCTTTTGTCTTTTGTAAAGCGGGACTCAGACTGGAGAAATAGTATTTGGCAGAATCCAGCGACAACTTGCCTACTTCAAAGCGCATCAGGTACAGGCTGAGAAAAGCGTTGTGATGTTCGCGGATGAATTTTCTGGACAGCTGACTGTTTGCTTCGAAATAAGGCTCCAGTTGTTGGCGGATGGCGCCTGCTTTATCGTGATCCTTTTCATTTTTCAGGGCTTGCAGTAATGGTTCATATTGTTTGGTAGCCGCTTCTTTTTCCGCTTCCAGTTTTTGATACTGATCATTGGTAACGGAGCCTTTCAATATAATGGTGGTAAGGTCACCATTCTGTATGTTGACGGTCATGGGAACAGGTTCCAGGAATAAAGACGCCTGTTCCTTTTTATTTCCGGTCATTGACCGGCTTAATATTGCGGAGATCATGCCCGAAGAAGGTTGTGCTAAAGTTCCGCTAAAGCTGAATTTGCCGTTTACTACTGCAGCACTGTCGGTGATATATTTTTCCCCGTTGTTGTACTGTAGGTAATATTTAGCGGGAGCATTGCTGCCTGCGTCGCCGGTGATGCTGAATTTTTTCTGCGCAGTAGCTAACTGCGCTATGGCTAACGATAACGATAGTACGGTGATTATTTTACTCATATACTACTATGGATTTTGTGTCAGATTAGGATTGAGTGTGATTTCTTCCTGCGGTATGCGCAGTAGTATTTTCGGACTGGTGGCTGGTATGGTCATCGCACCGCTACCAACGGAGGTGTAGGTCCTCACCATTGACAAGCCGTTCCGGAAATAGTCGAAGGAGTTATGTCCTTCGAAAGCCAGTTCTATGCGGCGTTGTAACAATATTTCATTGAAAAGTGCTTCACCGGAAAGATCTACTGATGGCAGCCCGGCACGGTTGCGGATGGTGTTCAGGTCGGCCAATGCAGCATCCTTGTTACCTAATTTGGCGTAAGCTTCCGCACGATTCAGGTATACTTCGGCCAGGCGCAGGTAGCGGAAGGGCGACTTGCTAAAGATGGCGTTATAAAGAAGCATATATTTTACGGTGGCTATGGTATCAGTAGTCAGGCCGGGAGTGATATTTACCACATAGTGCGAAGAACGCAGGTCTGTTGGAGCTATCAGCGCTAACAGCGGTGCAGAAGGGCGATAATAACCACCATCGTATCCGGCACGGGGTGGATAGGCATACAACATGGCGATAGACGAATTACCGTAGTCCATGTTGCCGGCAAAAATATCTTCCTTATTATTTTTGTTATTACTGCTGTAATAAGTGCGATAGGCTGCGTCTTGTGACAAGGCGAACTTGTTACTACTAATGATCCCGGTAGCATTGTCTACTACTTTTTGATTGAAAGCAGCGACAGGCTGCTGAAAAGTTCCGCCCATGTATAGGTACACGCGTGACAGTAACGCTGCAGCCCCCATCTTGCTCGCGTAGCTGCTGGATTTATCCTGTGAGAATAAGGGCATAGCAGTTTCAAGGTCGTTGACGATTTGGTCATACACGGCTTTCACACTGGCTCTTGCGGGCTTATAATCGGCAGCGTTGTTAGCGGTAGTGATCAACATAACGGCAGGGCTGTTGGCAGCATCCTGGTAGTAAGGTTTGCCGTAGAAACGTACCAGGTTGAAATACACAAAAGCACGGACAAACAATGCTTCTGCTTTCGCCTGTAGGATAACCGGATCTTTTTCATCCTTCGCAACGTGGTCGAGTAGCTTGTTGGTATGGAGAATCGTATAATAGCTGGCCCGCCAGAGGTAGTAGGTCCAGCTGTTATTTCTATCCGGTGAGTTGATGTAATTAAATGCATCACTATTTTTATTGAGTCCCAGATCGAGTCCATGGATATTATTACCCATTGCTTCCGGAAGGAACATAGCAATGCCACCATAGCCAAAGGCGTCATTTTCCATGCCTATGCCGGTGGTAATCATCTGGTATAAGTTAATGCTGGCTTGTGTAAATCCTCCCGGTGTGGAGAATTGTATTTGCTCATTAGTGACGTTATGTGGACGGAGATCATCCAGTTGTTTATTGCAGGCGCTTAGCGCAAAGAGGCTGCAAAATGCTATCAATATTTTCCGGTTCATGTGGTAGTAGTTTAGAAAGTTACGTTGAGACCTGCGGTGATACGTCTTGGATTGGCATTGTCAATACCAATGCCGGCAAAGCTGGTGGAACCGATGGTAGCTCCTTCCGGATCAGCGCCTACGTAGTCTTTGTGTTTGATAACAAATACATTGTCCATACTCACGAATACGCCTGCACGTTGTGCCCGGAATTTGGATAATGTTTTGGGTGAAAGATCATAGCCCAGGCGGATGTTACGCATACGCAGGTGGCTGGCGTTTCCGAACATGAGAGAGGAGTTGGTATTAAATGCTCTCCATTGAGTCATTTTACTGCTGTATACATCTGGATAGTTAGCATTTTTATCGCCGGGTTGTTGCCATATTTTTTGAGACGACTGCCAGGCGACATTATTTCTACCGCCCATAGGAGCCGTTGGGTCCTGGAAGTTATTGATAATGCTCATACGGGTGTAGTTACCTACCTGGAACCATATTTCTGCGCTGAGTGAAAACTGTTTGTAGGTAAGGGTGTTGGTAAAGCCGCCGAAGAATTTTGGCGTAGCAGATCCTACTACCTGGAAGTTACGAAGGTCCGCGTAATTACCCATGCCTTCTACCTTTTGCAATTTTCCGGAAGCGTCGTAGTTCTCAAATAAAGGAGCGCCATTATCGGGATTTACGCCAGCATAGTGTACGGCTCTGATGGTGTTAATATCTTCTCCCACATAATGAAAAAAGCTCCGGCTGTAGCTATCCAGTAAAGAATCATTATAGAGTTTCTGAATCCTGTTTTTATTAAAACTAATGTTCAGGTTAGTGGTCCAGGTGAAGTTTTTGCTATCAATATTTTTTGTATTGACCATCACTTCCAGTCCTTTATTCAGTACTTCCCCTATATTCTGGTATTGGAGGAAGGAACCTTGTGCAGAGCTTACATATACTTGTTGCAGCAGGTTTTTGCTGAGTTTGGAATATAGGTCGACATTCACCTCAACGCGTTTCCATAATCCCAGGTCAATACCGATGGTGTTATTAACCGTAGTTTCCCAACTGATATTGGGGTTTTCCAGTTGGGTGATTTGTACGCCAACGCCGGCAGGATTATCATATGGATTAGGATTTGGGCTACCGTAGAGGGTTTGGTTCAGGTAACCATCGCCTACATCTCTTCCGGAAGTACCGTGCACTACACGGAGTTTTAATTGGTCAATGCTTTTCACATCTGCCAGAAAAGCTTCCCGGTTGATCATCCAGCCGGCGCTGAGGGCATAGAAAGTCCCATATCTTTTATTGCGGCCGAAGTTGGTAAAGGCATCTGTACGCAACGATCCGGCAGCAAAGTAGCGGGATAAATAGTTATAGTTTAATTCACCAAATGCAGAGAAGCTGGCACGTTCAGCATAAGTACCATTGGGACGGGTAGGAATGCCATATACATAGCTGATAGCGTCGCCGATATTTTTAGCGGCGCCGGCGTTGCGTTCACCCGGCAGCATATTGAAATAGTCATTTGCCTGTGTTTCGCTATGACGTTTGGCCCATTCAGTTCCGGCCAGGAAGCTGAAGTTATGATCGTTGAATTGTTTGGTAGCAGTTAATGTATTGGTAGAGGTAAAGTTGTAATAACGGCCATCTGAAATAGAGAGCGTACCATTTACTCCCGGTTGACCTGGTGAAAAGAGGTAGGGATAGCCGCCGTATTTACCGGAGAAACTTCTGGGGTCCAGGTAAGCGTTGTAGTGTGTGTTAATATAATCGATGGTATTAGTGGTTTTAACACTTAACCAGGGCAATATTTTGTAACTGAGCCACCCGGTACCGGTGAAGTGCATATTATCTGTAATGGCGGTATTATCGAACTTTTTCTCTGCGGGAAGGTTTTGGGTGTAGGTTGTGTACGGTACACCAAAGTTGGTGGATTGTTTTACGGGGATGCTGTCTGCCAGGGATCCATCAGCGTTGTAGGGTGTTACAAAGGGCTGTGTTGAATACAAGACAGGTAGACCTGTGCGGCTGATGGTTTTGTCAATGATGGCGCTGGTGTTGATACCGCCGCTTATTTTTTCAGAGAATTTCTGTTCGATATTCAGGCGCAGGTTGCGGCGGTCAAAGGTATTTCCGTAGTTGATACCTTTTTCTTTATACCAGTCTAAGCCGGCATATATGGTGGTTTTATCGTTACCGCTGGTAATACCTAGGCTGATATCTGAGAAGTTACCATCATTGAACAACGCTTTTTCCCAATTAAAATCTTTTGTTTTATCCTCATCGGTATAAATGCGGCGTTGGTTGATAAAGTCTGCTGCAGTGGGAAACTGTGTATGTAACGACGGTGTTTCTTCCCATTTGCGTTGCATCAATTTATCCATTCCGGCAATGGCTTCCGCGGTACTATTCATATGGATAGCACGGTTTTGCCGGATAGCACCATAGCGGGTATCGAGGGTAACTTGTATACCGCTGTTTTGGGTACCTCTTTTAGTGGTAACCACAATTACGCCCTGCGCGGCACGGGAACCGTAAATAGCTGTAGATGCTGCATCTTTCAGGATTGTAATGCTTTCTACATCTGCAGGATTTACTACATCCTGTAAAGATTGTGCAGTAGAAATCACCCCGTCTATCACGATTAACGGACCAAAATAGGAACTGGTACCTGAAGGCAGCGAGGAAATACCGCGGAGTAATACTTGTCCTTTAGCACCTGCATTGGCACTGGGTTCTACGATATACATGCCGGTAGTTTTAGCTTTCAGCATGGATAAAATATTAGGAGAAGAAACAGAACTGCGTAATTGGGCGCCGGAAATTTTTTGTACGGCACCGGTGAGTTCTGCTGCTTGTTTGTTGCTATATCCCATCACTACTACACTACCCAGGCTGGTAGCATCTTCTTCTAACACAATATGATTGTCTGTGCCGGAAATGGCTACTGTTTTAGGACGATAACCAATAGTGGTAATGGTGACCGGATGTCCTTCTTCGGTTGTGATAGCAAATGCTCCATTGGCATCTGTTACAGCACCTTTCCCGGTAATCATGTCGCGTATGGTGGCTGCAGGAAGGGGTTGACCTTTGTGGTCTGTAACGACTCCTTTAGCGGCGCGATGTGGTGATGTGTATACGTTTGATGGCGTATTGTCGGAGTACTTATCTGCCGCCTGCCCGTTATATCTGCCTGACTGATCAGGTTTCATTACACCAATCATATTGCCGCTGAGTTTAAACTCCAATCCGGAAGCGGCTCCCAGTTCTGCCAGCAGTTCCTGGATACTTCTTGCTTTGGAAGGGAGGGTAATTGATTTGGTGGGTAAAGTACCTGCCACATAAAAGAACTTCACCTGAAAAGCGGCTTCAATTTTACGGATGGCTCCCTGCATGGAAATATCCTGCAAGGGAACTACTTTTTTCTGTTGCCCGAATGATGCCATACCCGTGAGCATCAGCAACAATAACAAAGTGGTGAACTGTCGTGTAACAGCAGTGTTAAACAGCGCACGGAGGCGCGCATAATTAAAAGTCATGCGTCAGTTTTTAAATGTAATGGTTGATATGGCCATCACAAGCGCCGGCAGCTTGTGGTGATCCCGATTTAGCGATTTTGGTGGAAACGCTTGTATTAAAATTGAATCGTTACTTTATCCGGTTGTATTTGAAAATTGCATCCGGCTGTGAAACAAAAAATGTTCAGTACTTTTTCAAGTTTATCATTATCGAAGGCTCCTGAGAACCGTTTGGCATTCAACAGATTTCCTTTTATTTCAAATGGTATTCCATACCAATTTTCCAGTTGATCAACTACCTCCCGTACACTGGCGTTGCTGAATACCAGCTTACCAGTTTTCCAGGTGTGGAGGGCAATGGTATCAAATGATTGTTTGGTCATTTTCCGCGATGTTTCATTCCAACGGGCCTGTTCTCCGGGATTAAGTGTGGTGGCGCTGCTGCGGGCATCGTTTTCACTTACTTTCACCTTACCGCTGAGCAATGAAACACTGGATTGTGATTCGTAAGCATATGATTTTACGAGAAAGGAAGTGCCCAGCACGGTGGTGCGTATTTCTTTGCTGGTGACCACAAATGGGTCTTCGGTATTACCCGTTACATCAAAGAGGGCGGCGCCTTTTATTAATTCAACATGACGGTGTTTATGGCTATAATCAGAAGGTATTCTAACGCTGGTATTGGCGTTGAGGAGTACGGCTGATCCATCTGGTAACGTGAGCATTTTTCGTTGTCCCCATTCGCTGGAGTATACGAGGTAGGTTACCGGTGGAGGCGTGGGCTGTTGCTTTTTCCAAAGCAGGGTAAGGCCTCCCAGCAGGGCCACTGCTGCGGCTGTACGCCAGGCATAACTGCGCCAGTTAATGCGGCGTACAGGTGCGGGCATTGTTGCCTTAACCGCTTGTTGTAAGCGTGTGCGTTGTGTGGCTTTATCGTATTCTGCGGCACTGGTATTGATATTATAGTATAATGCTACCGCTGCTGCCACCTTTTCCTGTATTTCAGGATGTTGCGCGATATAGGTTTCCCATTTCTGCATAGCTCCGGCGTCATTACGACGGATATATTGCAGAAAGGAGTCATCGAGTAACAGGTCTAATTCTGTTAAGTCCTTTGGCAGCATTTCCCATTCATTTTAGAAGTAGAGCGACAATCTTTTCCGTTTTACCAGGTAGGAACCGGGAAATTTTTCGATTTAGAAATTTTTTATTTTAAGTGTGACTTCTTGAAAAAAATCTAAGGGATTTATAGGGGAAGTAACAGTAAGAGCATTTTCAGATTCAGCTTGCCAGATCTGAGATCCTCTTCCAGTGACAGCTTGAGTGTTTTTAATGCCTCGTATAGATGGTTGTATACTGTGCGGTGTGTAAGACCGGTGATGTTCACTATTTCGTCGTAGCTCCGTTCTTCGTAAAAGCGGAGATTGATTAATTCCTTTTGCCGGGGACTTAATAATGTAATGGCTCCCTGTATGCGTCCTACGGCTTCTGTATGCTGCTGTTGCTGTATTAGTAATTGTTCACTGGAGGGAATGTCATCGCCGGGTTCCTGGTTCATCCACAGCGAGAGCAGTCCCTTGTCTTTTTTCTCCTGTTGCAGTTGCAGTAGGAGTCTGCGTTTGAAGGAGGTGATAATATAGCTTTTTACGTTGCTGACCGTCCCCAGGCTTTCTTTTTTCTCCCAGAGATAAAGGAAAACCTGTTGAATGCAATCTTTCACCGGTTCACTGTTGGTGCATATTTTCAGGCCCAGGAAAAGGAGCAGGTGGTAATACTGATCATACAATGCGTATAATGCCTGCTCCTCTCCTTGCCGGAACCTGTTCCACAGGTCTATATCCTTGTTTTCGATCATACCGCAACAAAAGAACAAAAAATCAGTTGTTTTAACGCTGTATTTTTTCGGCGGCTGTCATGAGTGCCGCTACGGCTGCTTTTCCTTCGCTGCCCAGGTCGAGACTGAAATCATTTACGTACAGGTCGATATGCTGACGCATTACTGATTCGTCCATTTCCTGTGCGTGTGACTTTACATAGTCGGAGAGCTGAGGATAGGTAGTATAGCTGTTCTGCAGGCTTTGGTGAATGAGTGCATCCAGTTGGGCGCGGGAAGCTTCCGGCACGTCTTTACGGATAAAGATGCCACCGAGTGGGATGGGGTTGCCGGTAGTTTTTTCCCAGTATTCGCCCATGTCCATGAGTTTTACGAGGCCTTTCAGCTGGTACGTAAAGCGATTTTCGTGGATGATGACGCCCGCGTCTACATCTCCATTCAGTACGGCATTTTCGATGTCAGAAAATACCATTATTTTTTTCTTTTTCGCTTCCGGAAAAGCGATAGAGAAGAGGAGGTTAGCCGTGGTGTTTTCGCCGGGAATGGCGATGGTCATATTTTTTATTTCATCCAGCGGGATGTCCTTTTTAGCGATGAGCAAAGGTCCGCAACCACGTCCCAGGGCGCTGCCGCTGTTGAGCAGTTCATACTGGTCTTTTACTTTGAGGTATACGGCGAAGCTCAGTTTGGTGACAGACAGTTTGCCCTGTAATGCCCAGTTATTGAGCGTTTCCACGTCTTCCAGGTGGGTATCAAAGGTAAAATCCTGTGTGTTTATTTTGTTATTGACCAGTGCATCGAAAATGAACGTATCATTTGGGCAAGGTGAAAAACCTAAAGATAAATGCATATGCTATCAAAATTTTATTGTCTGTTGTTAAATGCCGGCCAGTGTATGCACCGTTTTTATCAGTTCTTCGTTGAGTGTTTTTACGGCGTGTGGGATTTTCCACTTGCTTTTATCTCTGATTTCCACGTAATTGGAGAGGCTTCTCAGCTGGAGGAAAGGTATTTTTTCCAGCAGGCAGGCATAATGAAATGCGGCGCCTTCCATGCTTTCTACGTCGGGGTCATACTTGCGTACGAGTTTTTGTATGGTGGCCTCGCTGCCGCTGACCAGGTTTACGCTGATACCGGTGGCGATGGGCAGGGGAGGCAGTTCCGGGAGGCCGGCAAAGGTATTTTCCAGGCAGGTGCCGGTAAAGGGCGCCTGGTTGGGTTGCCAGAGTTGTATATCAAATAAATCTTTAAACTGATCATTGTCTTCCGCGCCGAGGTCGGCCAGGTATTCGCGTTTTACAGTAACTACCTGTCCCAGGTCCCAATCATGGCGGAAACTGCCGCCAATACCCGCCTGTATGGCGATATCCGGTTTATGCAGGACCAGGTGGTGTCCCAGGCTGAAAGCGGTATGCATCATGCCGATGCCGGCAATGAGGAGGTCTATTTCGCAGTGAGCAGCAGTGAAGGTGCTGCGGTGTTCGTCCAGGTACTGTAAAAAAGGCTGTATTTCCAGTGTGGTAGCCGCGGTAACCAATATTTTCATGGGGTAAAAGTACGGCAAAAATGCTTGCTCCCATGTAAAACAATTGACACGAATGAGGATAATTTGGGGCTACTCATTTAATAGTGGTATTTTTGCGAAAATTTTTTGCAATAATGATTTATTTAACGCGAGTAGAGAACTTTAATGCGGCGCATAAGTTATCTAACCCGGCCTGGAGTAAAGAAAAGAACGAAGAAGTTTTTGGTAAATGTGCCAATGAAAACTGGCATGGTCACAATTACGAGCTGCACGTCACTATAAAAGGTAATCCTGATCCCGAAACCGGCTTTGTATTCAACGCTAAAACGTTGGGTATCATTATCCGGGATTCGGTTATTGAGAAGATAGACCACCGGAATCTGAATATGGATGTGGATTTCATGGCAGGTAAATTCACCTCTGCCGAAAATCTTTCTATTGCTATCTGGGACCAACTGGCGAAGCATTTGCCAGCAGAAGTACAACTGCATTGTATTAAGTTGTATGAAACCCCTCGCATATACGTAGAATATTACGGAGGAAAGTAAGGTAGGGGAACGTATATGTCAGCCTTTGAAATTTACTAAAATCATATAAGAATGGCGTATAATAAGATTGAAAGTTACGATGAAAAGATCACGTCGGGTCTTGTAGAAAACTATAAAGAATGTCTGCACCTGTTAGGAGAAGATCCTGCCAGGGAAGGGCTGGAAAAAACGCCTGAGCGCATGGCAAAGGCAATGCAATTCCTTACCCAGGGTTATCAGCAAGATGCCCGCGCTATCCTGGAAGGCGCGAAATTCACGGAGTCATATAGCGAAATGGTGATCGTAAAGGATATAGAAATATATTCTATGTGTGAACACCATATGCTGCCTTTCTTTGGAAAAGCGCACGTAGCTTATATTCCTAACGGGTATATCACCGGTCTGAGCAAGTTAGCCAGGGTGGTAGATGTATTTGCCCGCCGGTTACAGGTGCAGGAACGTTTAACACATCAGATCCTGGACGCTATACAGGAAACCTTGCAGCCAGAAGGCGTAGGCGTAGTCATCGAGGCACAACACCTGTGTATGATGATGCGTGGTGTGCAAAAACAAAACTCTGTCACCACAACTTCCGCATTCAGCGGCCAGTTTCTGCATGGTGATACGAGAGCAGAGTTTATGAAACTGATTTCCAAATAAGAGTCTTACAGCGAATTTTGTCTTCCTCAGGATTATACTGATTTCACTGATTTTGATTTTATTTTTAGAAGATATATAAATATGTATTATGTATAATACGTATTTATATATCTTCGTTTATCTTTAAAATCATAATAACATAAAATCAGGATAATCAGTATAATCCTGAATAAGACAAAAAACCGCAACGTTAAAACAACAAAATATCCACATGAAGCATGCTTACGTATTTCCCGGACAAGGATCACAGTTTCCGGGTATGGGCAAAAATCTGTACGAGACCAACGAAAAAGCAAAAGCGCTTTTTGAGCAAGCCAATGAAATTTTAGGTTTCCGCATCTCTGATATCATGTTTAATGGTACAGATGAGGACCTGAAGCAAACCAAGGTTACACAGCCCGCCGTATTCCTGCATGCTGTCATCGCTTTCCTGTGTACGGAACATTCCCAACCTGAAATGGTAGCGGGTCACTCCCTGGGTGAGTTCTCCGCCCTGGTTGCAAACGGTGTGTTGTCTTTCGAAGCAGCCTTAAAGCTGGTGGCTATCCGCGCCAACGCCATGCAGAAAGCATGTGAACTACAGCCTTCTACCATGGCCGCAGTATTGGCACTGGATGACGCAAAAGTAGAAGAAATTTGCGCTGCTGTTACCGCCGAAACCGGCGAAATAGTAGTGCCAGCCAATTATAACTGTCCTGGTCAGCTGGTAATTTCCGGTACGATTAAAGGTGTGGAAATTGCCTGCGAAAGAATGAAAGCAGCCGGCGCTAAACGCGCCCTGGTATTACCAGTAGGTGGCGCATTCCATTCTCCGTTAATGGCACCTGCCAAAGAAGAATTACAGGCAGCTATCAACACCGCTAACTTCAATACACCCAGCTGCCCCGTTTATCAAAACGTAGTAGCAACAGCGGTAACTGATCCTGCACAGATCAAACAAAACCTCATTGATCAGTTAACCGGCGCGGTAAGATGGACACAGTCTGTTCAGGCAATGGTTGCTGATGGTGGTCACGAATTTACAGAGGTAGGTCCTGGTAAAGTATTACAGGGATTGATTCAGAAGATCAATAAAGAAACCGTAGTAAACGGAATCAACTAGATATAAAGAGCAGAAAGCATAAAGCAGAAAGCATAAAGCTATTGAGGCGAATGATCAGAGCGGATAATCCAACGCTTTAATCATTCGCCTCAATAGCTTTATGCTTTCTGCTTTATGCTTTCTGCTCTTTTACAGTGTCAGTACCATCTCATACTGTGATAAATAATGCGCCAGGCCGGCCTGTTGTAAAAAGGCATTTATTTCTGGCAGATGATCATCAATATTGATGATGGTAAAAGGGCCTCCCAGTTGATCGGCGGCATGCTGTAATAATGCAGAGCCAACGCCTTGTCTGCGGAACTGTGGATTCACCGCAATATTCCTGATCCTGCGGGTATCTTTATGCACACTGATATAGCCGGCCATTTCTCCATTGATAACAGCTTCCCAGGTAGTGGTGAAAATACCTTCCCGCTCGATACTGCCCACGGTATTAGACCAGGTGGGGGTCATGTCCATGAAGGTGGCCAATGTGTTCCAGTCAGGTGCTTTATTGGCCTGTATCGTAATGTTGGCGGGTGTTTTATGAGTGGCTATCATGCCTTTGAACGAGTGAATAACGCGGGCTTTCTGGAATCCGCTATTCGTATAAGCTTTGATAGCAGGCAAATTGGTGCTGATTACTTCCAGTATTACTTTACGGATGCCGCGTTGCTGATATACCGGGATAAAACGTTCATACATTTTTTGTACGAGGTGTTGTCCGCGGTAGGTAGGGACCACACCGGTACCGCCATTGTACAAAACAGTAGGGCGACTGATGTTATCTACGGCATGTAAAATGAATCCGCCCAACTCATTTCCGGCGAAGGCGCCGATGGAAAAATTCCGTTGCAGATTTTCTCCTTGTATCTTCTGCTCCAGTATAGAAGGGGTCAGGTGCAGGGGGACTATATAATCGCTGAATGCTGTGTTAAAAGTATCACATAGCTGTGGCGTGGTTACCTGTTCAAGTGTTCTGAAATCCTGAATGAAAATCATAGTAAAATGGTATGTCTTCAATATTAATGAGGATTGACGACATACCATTCCGGAATATTATGAACGGAAAAAAATTAGTTTAATTCTATGGCCACATTAATCCATTCCGGATCAAATTTGGACGTGTATTTTTTGTAGAAGTTAATGGCAGGTGTATTCCATTCCAGCACCTGGAACAGGATACCACTAAACTGTTGGGCTTTTGCTTCTCTCATCAATTCATCCAGGAACATTTTACCGATGCCTTTACCCCGCCATTTTTCTGTTACAATGAGGTCTTCCAGGTACATGCGGCAGCCTTTCCAGGTAGAGTAGCGGGTATAGTAAAGCGCCATACCGTGTATCACTTCTTTACCATTGATGATGGTAGTGGCTACAAATGCTTTCCATACCGGGTGAGCGCCGAAGCCCGCATCCTCAAATTGTGCGAGTGTTACCGTTACTTCTTCTTCTGCTTTTTCATATATTGCCAGTTCCCGGATGAGGTTCATCAAAGCCGGGCAATCTTCTTTTCGTGCAGCCCTTAACGTTATATCTTCCATGTCTGTATGATTAATCGAGTGAGTCAACAATTTGTTTCAGGGTGCCGGGCCACCAGTCTGTTTTTCCCCAGCGCTTGCCAAGACGTACGATGACGGCCTGTTTGCGGGGAGAAATATAGATGAACTGTCCTTTTGCACCTAATGCAAAATAATCAAAATTGTGTGGATCTACCTGGTATCCCCACCAAAGGTATTTGTAGTAGCCGGAGGGGCTGCCTGCCCATTTGCACAAAGGAGGAGAGCGGCGGGACAAGTATTTTTGGGTATCGGCTTTGTGAATAGGCGGACTTACCGATTCCGCCATCCAGGCAGCCGGGATTACCTGGCGGCCCTTGACATTGCCATTGTCCAGGCATAGGGCGCCAAAGCGTACAAAGTCCATCGCCCGGGCATTGAATCCACTTTCCATTTTGGCAAAGCCGGATGCGGGGCTGTCCATGCTCCAGGAAGCATCGGCTTCCGCGCCAATATGCTGCCAGATTTTATCCTGGAAGTAGGCGGGTACGGATTGCCCCGTGGTTTTTTCCAGGATTAATCCCAGCAACAGCAGGTTGTAGTTATTGTAATGGTAGGTACTGCCCGGCACCTCTACCAGTTTCGTTTTTAGGGCCTGTTCCCGCAGGTGGGTGCCATAATATACCCGGGCATCATCTGACCAGGGCGTTACGCCTTCCCGGTACTGTAACCCGGAACACATTTGTAACAGGTGCTCAATGGTAATATCCCGCAGCCCCGGAAGGTCATACTGCGGTATATATCTCCCTATAGATTCCCGGATACTATGGATAGCACCTTCTTCCAGGGCAATACCAATAAGGGCAGATACCATGGATTTGGCCACAGAAAAAGACGTATTAATGGACGTGGCCGTATATCCCGAAAAGCTGGCATCCAGGAGCAATTGGTTACGCTGCATCACAATACAGGCAGTAGATCCGGTTTGTTGTAACAGGTCTGATAAGGCGATTTCCTGTGGACGTCCATGCCAGGTATGTTTAATAAGCGGTGCCTGCCAGCCAGCCGTGGCATCGTCAAAATGCCTGACAGCACCACCACGCAGCATAAGAGCCGAAGGAAAGTATTGGTAGTCTGTGATCCGCGGATTATTCCTGATTATACACCGGCTTAGATAGGTAAGCGTATTCATGGTAGCAAGGTTATAGGGAAGGCAAATATCGTATGCTAAAATGAAAAACAATATTGTAATTTGTAGGTTGTTTGCCGCAGATGGTATTAATCTCTTTTTTTACATGAAAAATATGCTTGTGCATTTTACTGCTTATAACTGCTGGGCAAACCAGCAGTTGGTAAAAGGATTGCTTAAACTAACGGAAGAACAGCTGGACAGGCCTTTGGGCGCCGGAACGGCTACCATTCGGACTACGGTGTACCAATTGTGGCAGGAGGAAAGTACCTGGTATCAGCGGTTGCAGCTTACCGAAAAAATATCGGATCCTACTATTGATTTCCAGGGCAGCTTTTCCGCTGCCTGTGATAGCTTAGTGAGGCAATCCCGGTTACTGGAAGAATGGGTACAGCAGGCGAACCAGGCGAAGTTGAATCATACCATTGCGTATACACTAAAAAAGAGTGAACACTATAAAATGGCCGTGCAGGATGTCATCATCCAGGTGTGCAATCATAGTACCTTTTACCGGGGACAACTGGTATATATATTAGGGTTGTTAGGTGCGGGTAAGTTACCCGTTACCGATTACAGTCGTTTTAAACCTAAAAAGTAGGTTGATTTTATTATTTTTACCGGATTTCTGCCTTTAAAGTTCCTTTATGAATGCTGCTTCTTTTTATGCGAAAGCCCCCAAACACCTGGTGGCAGTTGATTGTATCATCTTCGGCTTTGATGAAGGCCGGTTGAAGTTATTAATCATGCAACGTAAGGTAGCCCCGATGGCCGGTGAATGGTCGCTGGTGGGAGGTTTTGTGCAGGAAGATGAAAGCACTGATGAAGCCGCTGCCCGTGTACTGGAACTCACTACCGGCTTAGATGATATTTATATGAACCAGCTGCATTGCTATGGCAATGTAAACCGCGATACCGGCGCCAGGGTAATATCTGTTGCTTATTACGCACTCATACGTATTAAAAATCATGATAAACCGCTGGCCAGGGAACATGGGGCACACTGGCTCGAACTCCACGAAATCCCGGAACTGATCTTCGATCATGGAAAGATGATTGAAGATGCACTGGCCGCACTCCGGAACAATGCACAATTCCACCCTATCGGTTTTGAACTGTTGCCGGAGAAATTTACCCTCTCTCAATTAAGAAGCCTCTACGAAGAAATTTATCAGAAAACCCTCGATAAACGCAATTTCCGCAAGAAGATATTATCACTGGATGTAATGGAAAAGTTAGAAGAGAAAGACAAGACTTCTTCCAAGAAAGGTGCACACCTGTATCGTTTTGATCCTGAGAAATATGAAGCACTGAAACGCAAAGGATTAGTGTTCGAAATCTAAGGCCGAAAAATGAACAAAATGGATGACAATCAGGATAGTAAATAAAACTATTTTACGGCCTGTTGATTCCCGTTTATGGTATGGATACGCCATGCAGGCCTGTGTTGTCTGCTGTTCCTCTCACAGTCATTGTGCGCACAGCATAATGATATTATAGCAATTAAACATACATTGTCCGCCATATCGGATAGCACATTGTATGTGGATGCGTTAAACAGGTTATCATCGCTCTACCTGCCCCGGCAGCTGGATAGCAGTGGCCGTTATGCCAAAGCTGCCAACGACATGGCTACCCGGATTCATTACGACAAAGGCCACCGCGAGGCGTTACGTGGATTGGGCCGTTATTATTCCCTTCGCCCTCACCGGTATCTTTCCTTTTTATTTTACGAGAATACGCTCACTGCTTGTCGCGCTGCCGGCGATTCCACAGGCGTAGCCATCGCCCTCATGAACCTGGGCACCTATTACCAATATGCAGGAGAACATGCTACAGCTCAAAACTACCTGAACAGGGCATTGAACGTAGCCTGGAAAACCGGGTCGGACTCCTTACGGGCATGGGTACTGGTAAATTATTACCTGGTAAATGCGGCCGACACAGCAGCGTTGCCATATGCCCGGAAAGCCCTGAAACAAGCTACTGTACTGATTAACAAATACCAGGATCCACTGGGCATGCTCTATGTGCAATTGTTTGAAGCCCATGAATTTTTGCGGGCAGGGGAAATAAAACAAGCGGAAGACAAACTTAAAAAAGTTATCCGCGCGGCCGACAGCGCGGAGCTTAATTACCTGGCCATGTATGCCAGCACACAGTTGACGGGGTATCGTATCTGGCAACGCAAAGCGGATTCACTGCATTATCAGCAACAGTCGGTGAATTATGCCGTAGCAGGCGGATACACCGGGTTAATGCTGCCGGTAGTTACTACCCTGTACAACTGGTACCAACATCGGAAAGATTCCCGGCAGGCCGCCAACTACAGCCGTATTGCGCTGCATATCATGCAACAGCAGCAAGATGATATGCTGGCAGGAGAAGCCGATTACCTGGCCTACGCCTTTGGTGATGAACTGAAAGATTCTCTTGAAATGCAGCACCGGGCACAGCAGGAACAATTGGAGTATGCTAAAACCACCAATCATTTCTGGTATTACCAGCTGCTCATTATCGCTGCAATTGCCATATTGTTGACGGTTTTACTCATATATTATATTCGCGCGTACCGGTTATCCCGCATCAACAGGGCCCATATGGCCGGTTTGCAAGAAGAGATCCGCCGGGGCAACAAAGCATTACAGGATAACGACGATTTCAAGAATAAGCTGATTTCCATGATTGCACATGACTTCCGTACACCACTGCATAACATCGTGAACATTACCGGGTTCATAGATGATAAAGCATTGACCATCACCGAAGCAGCAGAGATGATCCTGGAAGTGGAGAAAACAGCTACCAGCACCCTGGGGGTATTTGAAGAAATATTAAGATGGATACGCACACAGCTGTCGGGTTTCGTTTATCGCCCGGAGGCCTTACTGCTCACAGACCTGATCCGGGCAACCGCCCAAAACTTACAACATTTATTGACAGAAAAGAAACTGCAACTAGTGATGGATATCCCACCAGAAACTGTGGTGTTGGCAGATTTCGAAATGATGCAGTTCATCCACCGGAATTTTTTACACAATGCGGTTAAGTTTTCGCCAGTTAATGGATCAATAACTATAAAGGCTACACGAAAAAATGGATGGCTGACGGTGGCAGTGAGCGATGAAGGGCCGGGGATTGATGCCGTAGTACTGCCCCTGCTGTTTTCCTGGAACAGTAAAGCATACGAGCAGGAGCGATCTGGTAAAGGCGCCGGACTGGCATTGATTATCTGTAAAGACTTTATTGATAAAATGCGGGGGGAAATAAATGCGTATAATAATGAACAGCGCGGAAGCACTTTTTATTACCGCCTCCCGGAAATCATTGACAGGGGTAGAAATTAAGTAATGGGAAAAGCGATTAGTCGTGCACGTGATATAAAATGGCCACGCAGTATTTGGTTGGCTATCGCCTTGTTGTGCACTGTTGGTAAATCCGGTGCGCAAAGTCCGCAGTTACCGGAGTTAATGCAGGAGTTGCATGATCAGCGCGATAGCAGCCAGTATGTACTGACGCTGGGAAAAATAGGCACACTGTACATGATGATTAACCTGGATAGTTGTTTTTACTATGCATCAAAAGAGTTGGAAATAGCTAACAGGTTGCATGATAACAGGGGAATGGCGGATGCCTATGATGTGATCAGCTTTGTGTATGCGCTGAGAACGGATTTTAATATTGCCGGCATCTATGGATACCGGGCATTGCAGCTTCATAAAGGGTTATCGGACAGTGCGCGTATATGCGCTACGTTGAGTAACCTGTATCTCTATTACCGGAATATGGGCCGGCCGGAGGAAGCCAACAATTATTTTTACGATGCCTTTCATATGGCCACTCGTTTGCCAGCCGCTGCGGATTCTATTTATAGTTTGTTACTGGTAAATTATGCCATGCGGTTTTATGGAGATACTACCCGTAAGGATTCCGTACAATGGGCCTGGCATAAAGCCCGGCAGATTGCCAATAAATATCCCAAAGGAAGAATAGGATTATATGTGGACGCTTTTTGTGCAGATACGCTGGTGGCGCAGGGAAGAGGAAAAGAAGCAGAAGCCAAAATCAATGCGTTGGCAGAGGAAGCGTTAAAAAGAGGCTTGCCCTATGTGGCCATGGAAATATATAACCGGCTGGAAGCTTATGGGGATATGGGATATAAAGTAGCAATTACTTATTATCGGGAACTTTCTTATAAGCTGGCGAAGCAGGCAGGATGTATTGAGCTGAACCTTCCCATGGTAGCGGGTTTATATGACTACTATGATCAACAGCATGATAAAGAAAAAGTAAAGTATTACAGCGGGGAAATTATGCGCATGGCGAAGCAGGCCCGTTATCAATCAGATCAATACAAGATTAATTATATCGATTACTTTCTGAAAGAACAGGCATTGCAGCAGTTAACCCAGCGGGTGTTGAAGCAGCAACAGGACCTGGCCGCCAGAAGGATCAAAAAACAACAAAGTCAGTTTTTGATCATAGGCCTGTTTGTCATTGTGATACTATTAGTCATATTGCTTTTCAGTCGTTACCGGCAGTTTAAAGCTTCACAGGAGCAGGAGCAGCAACTGGCGAACAGTTATGCAGATATTTCGCTGAAAAGTGTGGCATTACGGGCCAATGATGAGTTTAAGAACAAGTTGATTACCATTATCGCCCATGATTTCAGGGCGCCCCTGTATTATATTTCCAATGTGGCCGGCCGGTTAAAGGATTATGAAGATGACCCTGGCACCATGGCTACTTTGATAAAAAAGATCTCGGATGTTTCCAGTAGTACTTTATGTGTTTTTGACAACATTCTGAAATGGATAAGGCTGCAATTGGCCGGCTTCAGGTATCAGCCGGTGTCTACTAATCTGTATGAGGCGATAGAAGTAGTATTGAAGCAAACCGCAGGCGTAATGTCGGAAAAAGGCCTGGTGGCCATGAACCTGGTACCGGAAGATACTTCCCTGGCGGCAGATGTAGATATGCTGCGAACCGTGCACCTGCATTTACTGCGGTTGTCAGTACACTATGCACAACCGGGAACGCTGATCATTATTTCGGCCTGGGAAAGTGAGGGGCAGGTGTATAGCCGTATGATTGCAGATGCGGGTGGGGATACGGCGGGTATTGTAAAAGGGTTATCCGACTGGCAGCAGGATATGTACGCCATCAGTTATGCGATTACAAAAGATTTTACGGATAAAATGCGGGGAGGGCTACAGGTAACGGAAAGTGAGGGGAAGTTCCTGGTGTTTTTAGGCACCTGGAAAGCGTAATAGCTGCCGGATACCTGTACGTAGTAGCGGTGTGTGGCAACGTGGTACAGGTATCCGGAGAGGCTAATATCGTTTATTTTTTGCCGTATTGTTCACCATCATAGGCCCAACGGATATAGTTGGCGCCCCAGGTAAATCCACCACCAAAGGCAGCCATCATGATGTTGTCGCCTTTTTTGAGGTGTTTTTCGTAGTCCCAGAGGCATAATGGAATAGTACCGGCGGTAGTGTTACCATAGCGGTGAATATTCATCATTACTTTTTCATCTGGTACGTTGATATACTGGGAAGTAGCGCCGATGATGCGTTTGTTGGCCTGGTGAGGTACCAGCCATGCAATATCGTCGGAAGTCAGCTGATTACGTTCCATGATATCTTTCGCAGCGCCAGCCATATTGGATACGGCATATTTGAACACCATTTTACCTTCCTGGTATACGTAGTGTTCACGGGCGTTTACGGTTTCGAGGGTAGCTGGTTTCACGGAGCCACCTGCCTTCATGTGGAGGTACTCACGGCCATGGCCATCGCTTTTCAGGATGCTGTCGATCAGGCCATACCCTTCTGTATTGGGTTCCAGCAGCACGCCGCCGGCACCATCACCAAAAATGATACAGGTAGTCCTGTCAGTATAGTCAATGATAGAGCTCATTTTGTCGGCGCCAATCACCATTACTTTCTTGTAACGGCCACTTTCGATAAAGCGGGAACCGGTGTCCAGTGCGTATAAGAAGCCGGAGCAGGCAGCACTGATATCAAAACCAAACGCATTGGTAGCGCCGATTTTATCGGTTACCACGTTGGCAGTAGCCGGAAATGTCATGTCCGGGGTAACTGTGGCCACAATTAACAGATCAATTTCTTCCGGAGAAATGCCTCTCTTTTTGCAGATTTCAAGAGCTACCGGTACACACAGATCAGAGGTTCCTTTCCCTTCTCCCTTCAATATCCTTCTCTCCGAAATGCCCGTCCGGGTGATTATCCAGTCGTTAGTTGTATCTACTAATTTTTCTAATTCCTGGTTGGTTAGCACGTAGTCCGGAACATACCCACCCACCGCTGTTATGGCGGCCGTTATTTTATTCATATAAACTAAATATGTGTTTAAAACGAGGCGTAAAAATACGATATAAACGTATATTTCCTAAAAAAGTCGAATATGACAAACTTTAAGGATTGCCAATCCGTTAAAAGTTAGCATCTTTGCCCCGGTCACCCAAATACATTATTAATCTATTTCCGAAAGTTTAATTAAATTACTGAACCTTTACCTTGTATGATTGCTTATCTGAACGGAAAATTGGCATATAAGTCACCAGCGCTTGTTCATCTGGATGTGAATGGAATCGGTTATGAAGTACAGATCAGTCTCAATACCTATTCGCGCATACAAAATATGGAAAGTTGCAAGCTGTTGACATTCCTCCAGATTAAAGAAGATGCGCATACGCTATATGGCTTTTTTGAAGAAGCAGAAAGAAGTCTTTTTCTCCTGCTGATCAGTGTTTCAGGTGTAGGCGCCAGTACTGCCCGTATGATGTTGTCCTCTTTACAACCAGAAGATGTACAACGTGCTATTATGATGGAAAACGAGCGAATGCTCGAAAGCGTGAAGGGAATCGGCGCTAAAACAGCCAAAAGAATTATACTGGAACTGAAAGATAAAATTGCGAAGCACAAGGACACTGGTACACATTTATCTGCAACTGTAAACAATACAATGCACGAAGATGCGTTAAATGCTCTGATAACTCTAGGCATAGCCCGGAACATGGCAGAATCGGCGATCCAGAGAGTTATGAAAAATGAGCCACTATTGCAAAACTTGGAAGAGCTCATAAAGAAGGCCCTGAAAAGTTTATAATAAATACATAAAATCCTCTATAAAAACCTATTTTTCTTGGCAAGAAAAACATACTATGGTGCTTTTGCCGTGATAGCAATTGTATCCTTTATCATTGTTGACACTGCCGCTAGGGATCGTTCTGGGAATCTGAAATTATCGAGCAAGAGATGGAAGCCGGATACCACCATTACAGGTCAAACCAAAGTCGATACTACCGGAAAACAAGATACCTTGAAATACCCCCTGAAGGACAGACGCGGCCCCATTTTAACGGATCCGACGTCCAGAGGAGGTATTGATCTGAAAGACCCTGCAAACATCAACAAAACAGTAGAATACGATCCCGTTACGAAGCAATATACGGTTACCGAAAAAATCGGTAGCCAATACTATCGTAACCCCACCTACATGAACTTCAACGAGTTCTATCAATTACAATCCAAACAGAGCGAACAGGACTACTGGCAGAAAAGAGCCAGCGCCCTCGGTAACCTTAACCAGCGCAGCAACGGCCCCGCCCTGTATAATGGAAACAACCTTTTCGACCGCCTTTTCGGTGGCAGCAAAGTAGATATACGCCCCCAGGGTAGCCTCGACCTCACTTTCGGCTACCAGGGTCAGAATATCAAAAACCCCGTACTGGTGGAACAAGCCCGGAAAAACGGCGGATTCAATTTTGATATGGGTATCAACATGAACGTAGTCGGTAAAATCGGGGATAAACTGAAACTGATTACCAACTACAATACCCAATCCCAATTTGATTTTGAAAACCAGGTAAAACTCGAATACACCGGTTATCCCGATGAAATTATCAAGAAAATAGAAGCCGGTAACGTGAGCTTCCCACTGCGTAGCTCCCTCATTTCCGGGATACAATCCCTGTTCGGGGTGAAAACCCAGTTACAGTTCGGCCGCTTAACGGTTACCAGCGTACTCTCTAATCAGAAGTCTCAGAAACAAAACCTCATGCTCAAAGGCGGTACCCAGGTACAGGACTACAACCTCCGGGCAGATGAGTATGAAGATAACCGCCACTTCCTGTTGGCGCAGTTTTTCAAGGATACGTTCAACTATGCCATGTCAAATCTGCCCATCATCAGGTCGCTCACCAATATCACCCGCCTTGAAGTATGGGTGACCAACAAAACCGGGGCTACCACACAAACACGTGATATCGTAGGTTTGATGGACCTGGCGGAACAAAATCCTTACAATAAAACAGCGATTAAAGTTAATACCTCCTCAAAGCTCCCCGATAGAGGAACGAACGACCTCTATTCCAACTTGATCCGGGACCCGATGAGCCGGAATACCGGGACGGTGGTTAGCCGATTGCTCTCCCTGGGATTGCAACCGGTTTCTGAATTTGAAAAAACATTCGCCCGCAAACTCGATTCTACCGAATATACTTATAACAAACAACTGGGTTTCATCTCCTTAAATCAACAACTACAGGCCGATGAAGTACTGGCAGTGGCCTATCAGTATACCTACAACGGAAGGGTATACCAGGTGGGTGAGTTTTCTCAGGATGTACCACCAGACCAAAACAACAGCGCCAATCAGCCCATACTGTTCCTCAAATTATTGAAAGCTACATCTGCCCGCCCTACTTTACCGATCTGGGACCTGATGATGAAAAATATTTACGCTACCGGCGCCTTCCAGGTAAATAAGGAAGACTTCCGCATGGACGTATATTATAAAGACCCCGGTGCAGAAGGCCGTCCACCCAGCGATAAACGCTATATCCCCGACGCCAAAGGAGATTACGCAGGTGCACCTATTATCACCATCCTGGGACTCGACCGCTTAAATAACCAGCTGGATCCGCAACCGGATGGGATATTCGATTACGTAGAAGGCTACACGATTAATTCCCTCACTGGTAAAATCATGTTCCCCACCCTGGAACCATTCTCCGGGGGACTGAAAAAAGCCTTCGGCGGAGATGCATCGTTGGAAAAACAATACCTCTACAATGTACTATATGACTCCATTAAAGTAGTGGCGCAACAGTTCCCGCAATTAAACCGGTATGTAATACGTGGGTCGTATAAGTCGGCCAGCTCATCGGAAATTAACCTTGGCTCCGGTACTACCATCCCACCAGGCTCCGTTACGGTGACCGCTGGCGGTCAGCAATTAAGGGAAAATGTGGATTATATTATTGATTACAACCTGGGCCGGTTGAAGATTATCAATGGAGGCGTATTGAATTCCGGCGTTCCTATTAATGTACAGTTTGAAAATAATTCCCTCTTCGGGCAGCAGGTCCGCAATTATTTCGGTACCCGCCTCGATTATATGGTCAATGATAAATTAAGTATAGGCGGTACCGTGGTACGGATGAGTGAAAGACCTTACTACCAGAAAGTGAATTATGGGGAAGATCCGATCAAAAATACCATGGTAGGACTGGATGCGAACTATGCATCTGAATGGAAAGGCCTGAACCGCTTCCTGGATAAATTACCAAACTATACCGCCACATCTCCTTCCAATATATTATTTACCGGAGAGGTGGCCCGGTTGTTCCCCGGTCATAGTAAGCTGGTAAACCAACCCGGCAGCAGACAGGGAACCGCTTATATCGATGACTTTGAAGGCGTAAAAAGTGGATACGACCTGAAATTCCCGGCTACCAGCTGGGCCCTGGCATCTACACCAAAAGGTGCTACAGACGCTACCGGCAGAGTCATGTTCCCTGAAGCAGAATTGAATAATGTGCTGGATTACGGAAAAAACAGGGCAAAATTAGCCTGGTATATCATTGAACCTACCCTGCAACTGCCGAAATCCCCCAACCTGCCATCAGGTATTACCATCGATGATCAGTCAGATCCCCGCTCCAGGTTAGTGTATCAGAAAGAAGTATTCAAGAACAGGTCTACTGATTTCGGACAAAGCCAGTTAAGTACCCTTGACCTGGCCTATTATCCAACAGAAAGAGGTCCTTATAACTTTACCAGCAATCCGCTCATGATGAATGGAAACGGGATGCTGGCCCGACCTCAAACCCGCTGGGGTGGTATCATGAGAGCCATTGATAACAGTGACTTTGAAACCGCCAATATCGAATATATCGAATTCTGGATTCAGGATCCGTTCATCAAACAGCCTAACAGCTCCGGCGGTTCCATGTACTTTAACCTTGGTAACGTATCAGAAGATATCCTCAAAGATTCCAAGAAATTTTTTGAGAATGGAATGCCTGATCCGAACCAGGATCCAAATAAGATCGATTCTTCCAAATGGGGCCGTTTACCTAAGTTCCAGCAACAGATTACCCAGGCATTTGACAACGATCCTAATATCCGTAGCTACCAGGACGTAGGGTATGATGGGCTGAAATCACAAGATGAAGCAGGCTTCTATAAAACGTATATGGATACCCTGCGGATGAATTTCGGTGGAAGCCCGGTATATAACCAGGCACTGAAAGATCCAGCCAATGATGATTATAAGCATTATCGCGATCCATCTTATAATGGTATGAACATCCTGCAGCGCTATAAAAATTATAGTAACCCAGAGGGTAACTCGCCGGTATCCGATCCTAAGTCAGTGTTTTCTTCTGCAGCTACCAATATTCCTGAATCAGAAGACCTGAACAGGGATAACACCATGAATGAAACAGAAGAATATTTCCAATACCGGGTGGACCTCAAACCCAACATGCAGGTAGGCACCAACTTTATTGTGGATAAGATAGAGGCAGATGTTACCTTACCGAATAATCAGAAAACCACAGAAACCTGGTACCAGTTTAAAGTGCCGTTGAATCAGTACAACGCTAAAGTGGGTAATATCCCCGACTTTAAATCTATTCGCTTCATGCGTATGTTCCTCACCGGGTTTACGGATTCTGTCATTGTTCGTTTTGCCAAACTGGAACTGGTACGTAACCAATGGCGCCGTTACATGTATGAGCTGCGTCCGGGTGATCCAATTCCTTTGGATAACTCTACTGCCTTCAATTCTTCTGCTGTTAATATCGAAGAAAACTCTTCCCGCACACCAATTCCTTATGTGTTGCCTCCGGGAGTAGTAAGACAGAATACTATCAGCACCAATAATACTACCCTGCAGTTGAATGAGCAGTCATTATCTGTACAGGTATGTAACCTGAAAGATGGTGAAATCCGCGCCCTGTATAAAACGTTGAATATGGATCTGCGCCAGTATAAAAAGCTGCAAATGTATATCCACGCAGAAGCAGTAGGTGCTGCTACTGCGCTGAAAGACGGACAAATGCAGGCTGTGATCCGTATTGGTAGCGACTTTGTCAGCAACTATTATGAATATCGCATTCCGCTGAAAGTAACAGATTGGAATGGTCCTAAAACAGCGCTGGACATCTGGCCGGAACGCAATAACCTGGACCTGGTAATGGCGCAACTCAGCGCCCTGAAACAGAAGCGTAATATGTGCGACTCCTGTACACCGCTGTTACCTTATCCACAAAACCCGGTAGCTGACCAGTATGGTAATTTCATGTCGGTAGTAGGTAACCCCAGTTTGGGAGATGCCCGTACCATGATGGTCGGTATCCTCAACCCGAAAGATGACGGACAACCACATTGCGCCGAAGTATGGCTGGATGAGTTACGTCTTGCTGACTTTGATGAAAAAGGTGGTTATGCGGCACTCGCCAGGGTAGACGTTCAGTTATCCGATTTAGGTACCATCTCTGTCTCGGGTAATATGCATACCGCCGGTTTCGGAAATATAGATCAGCGGGTGAATGAACGATTCCGGGATAATTTCCTGCAATACGATGCAGCCGCCAACCTGGATCTTGGAAAACTGCTGCCTAAGAAAATGGCTATTTCCATTCCTGTGTATGCCGGTTATTCACAGTCGGCCAGCAATCCTGAATACGATCCTTATGACCTGGATATCAAACTGAAAGATAAAATGGCGCTGGCCAGAAACCGTGTAGAAAGAGATTCTATCCGGAAAAATGCCCAGGATTTTACTTCTATCAAAAGCCTGAATTTTACCAACGTCCGAAAACTAAATCTTGGTGGCGGCGGTAAGCGACATCTATGGGATATTGAAAACTTTGATCTCAGTTATTCCTTCTCGCAGATACTGCGGCATAACCCGTTGATTCTAAATGACCAGCTCACGAAACACAGAGGTGGTATCGGATACAACTTTGCCGGCCAACCACATTACCTGGAGCCGTTTAAGAAACTGATCAAAACCAAAACACACTGGCTGGACCTGATCCGCGATTTCAACGTTAACTATGTACCATCTATTCTGAGCTTCCGGGCAGATATATCCCGGCAGTTTGGCGTCACGCGTATACGTAATGTGGGCGGGGATGTTAAATACCAGCTCCCGGAAACGTACAATAAATACTTTACGTTCGACCGCTATTATACCGTGAAATGGGATCTTACGCGGAGTATTAATTTTGAATTCAATGCAGTGAATAATGCACGCATAGATGAGCCTAACGGCCGTATTAACGACGCTGCGAAGAAAGATACTGTACGCCGGAATTTCTTCAAAGGCGGACGTAATACCAATTACATGCACAATGCTAACTTCACCTATACGCTGCCCACTTCCAAGTTCCCGGCACTAAACTGGACCAATGTTTCGTTTGGCTACAGTACCGAATACCGGTGGACAGGCGCTTCGCAGTTGGCATTATACCTCGGTAACGCCATAGAAAACTCCCAGCAAAAAACGCTGACAGCAGAATTCAAATTTGTGGAGTTGTATAATAAGTCGAAGTTCCTGCGACAAATCAATACCCGTAAATCGCCGAACAATAACAATAATCAAAACAACAAAACAGCCGGTAATCAGCAGAGTCAACAGAACCAACCTGCCCCTGAAGAAATATCACCATGGGTGAAAGGAGTCCTGAAAACACTGATGATGTTGAAACGGGTTGGATTCAACTATAACGAAAACGCGGGTACCCGCTTACCTGGTTATATAGACAGTACCAAGATTATAGGTATGAACTGGGCCACCATGGCACCAGGCCTTAACTTCGTATTTGGTTATCAACCAGACCGGAAATGGCTGGACAGATTTGCACAGAAAGGACTGATTACACCGGATACCCTGTTTAACATCCAGGCACAACAACAGTTTACACAAAGATGGGATTTACAGGCCCAGCTGGAACCTGTAAACGACCTGCGTATTGATATCAATATGACGAAGTCGTTTACCAAAACACATACGGAACTGTTCAAAAACCTGACAGATCCTGCCAACTTCCAGCACCTGAGTCCATACGATGCCGGTGGTTTTGAAATTACGTATATCGCTATCAAAACGATGTTTGGTAAAATCAATGCAACGGATGGTATTTCTCAAACCTTCCGCAACTTTGAAGCTTACCGTAACACGATTTCAAAAAGACTGGGCGCTATCAACCCGTATAATAAGGATCCTGGTGTGCCGACAGGTGATCCTAAAGATCCTAATTACGCATATGGTTATACCCGGTATGCGCAGGATGTGTTGATTCCGGCATTCCTGGCGGCCTATACCGGTACTACGCCAGATAAGATAGCACTGTTGAAACAAGGAAATGATAATGTGAAAAGCAATCCTTTCAGTAATTATATCCCCAAACCTAACTGGAATATTACTTATAATGGATTGACCAAGCTGGAACCATTTAAATCTTTCCTGACCAACTTCACCGTGCGTCATGCTTATACGGGTTCACTCAGTATGAACTCTTATAATACTTCCATGTACTTTGAAGATCCGCGCCTCACCGGCTTCCCGGCGTTCAGGGATACGGTTTCCGGTAATTATTTCCCTTATTTCCTGGTACCTAACCTCACACTGACGGAGTCCTTCTCGCCATTGCTGGGAGTGGATCTCACCTTTGTGAATAGCTTAAACGCGCGGATAGAGTTCAGGAAAAGCCGCTCCCTCAGTTTGAGTCTCATTGATTATCAGCTGACAGAAGTGCGTTCCAGTGAAATTATTATTGGCGCTGGTTACCGCGTAAGAGGCGTACAAATGCCATTCTCTTTAAACAGAAACGGTGGCAAGAAATTGCAGAATGACATGAACTTCAGGCTGGATCTGAGCTTCCGGGATGATAAAACGGCCAATAACCGGTTGGATGCCGACTTGTCTATTCCAACCAGCGGGCAAAAGGTAATAGGTATATCACCGTCTATTGATTACGTAGTAAATAACCGGTTAAATCTTCGATTCTTCTACGACAGAAGGCAAACTATACCAGTTATCTCTACCTCTTATCCAATTACCAGTACCAGTGGAGGTATTACCTTCAGGTTCGTATTATCGCAATAGCGGTAATGATAAATAATCCGTTACGGGACTTGCCTATAGATAGTGAATACAATAGCAAATATTCACGAATATCTATATACAAGTCCCGTAATTCATTATTTGTAATTCGTATTTATTTCCTAGGTTTGCGGCGTGAAAGGGTTCGCGATCATATGCATATTTATGGGGTTATTGCTGCAAAATTTCAGCAAAAGCCTTATTGTGATGCAGTTTACAGTGAACCAGTCCTATATTGCCAATGCGCTTTGTGAAAATAAGAATAAGCCACAAATGCACTGTAATGGTCGTTGTCACCTTAAAAAAGAGCTGAACCGCGATGCGGAACAAGACCGCAACAATGGCAGTAACAAAGATAAATACGAGGTGATGTTTGTAGAAGCGCTCCAAACGTTTCATGCTGCACCCCTGCCCAACCAGGTTACTTTCATTTCTTCTTATAAGGACCCCTGCCCAAATTCTTCCTTATCTTCCGTTTTTCACCCACCCCAGTCAGTAGTTTCCTGACATTTTCTTTATATACCTGACTAACACTGTTTGCGAACAGCGAACAGGAAACCATTCTACTACATGAAACAATGTTGTTTACTCATCATTGCGTGTATGGCTGCGTATAGCAGTAATGCACAGCAATTACATGGGCGTGTGGCGGATGTGCAAACCAAAGAAGCTTTACCAGGCGTGAGTGTAAGACTGTTGCATATGGCAGCGGGCTGTCATACCAATGCCCAGGGAAAGTATGAATTGGCTGCTACCGGCACTGACTCTATCGAAATATCTTATATCGGTTATATTTCCCGGCAAATACCTGCTACAGCGGCTGCGCATATGCCGGTGATTTATTTGCAGCAACGGTCTACCAATCTCAATGAAATTGTTGTTTCCTCCTCGAGGGATAAGCAGGAGCGTACGGAAGTACCGGTTGCTATCAGTACCATTTCAGCTCAAACATTAAGCGATACCAAAGCCACGCAGTTGGACCAGGTATTGAATAAAGTAAGTGGTGTATACATGGTGGATCTGGGTAATGAACAACACACCATGGCTATCCGCCAGCCTATTGGCTACAAAAGTTTGTTTTTGTACCTGGAAGATGGGATACCTATCAGAACCATCGGCGACTTCAATCACAACGCGCTCATAGAAATTAATATGGCAGCGCTGAGAAATATTGAAGTGATTCGTGGCCCCGCTTCCTCTTTATATGGCAGCGAAGCCGTGGGGGGAGCCGTGAATTTTATTACTGCGTCGCCTACACTGGTGCCTACTGCAAAAGTATTGCTGGAAGGCAGTAACTGGGGCTATAAACGCACCGATTTCAGCGTGTCTAATACAGTGAAGAAGGTGGGATTTGCGGTAAGTGGTTACTATGCTAATCAAAGCCATGGATACATGGATCATAGCGACTTCCACAAATTAGCGCTGACAGCGAAAGTAGATTACCAGGTCAATGAAAAAACAAAATGGACCAATGCCGTCACCCTGATCAATTATAAAACGGATCAGACAGGTGGCCTGGACAGCACTCATTTCTTCGCTAAAAACTATCGCAATTTCCAGACGTTTACCTACCGGGAAGTGAAAGCACTACGCGTTCGCAGCACTATGGACCACGACTGGAGCAGCAGTAGTCATACTACTTTTACCGCCTTCTTCCGTAATAATACCATCGGGCAAAATCCTTTTTATGCCATCAGAGATGTAAGAGGCACACAAAGGGCAGATGGACAAATCAACAGCGATGGATTTAACAGTTATGGCATCATCGTACAGCATAAGAAACAGTTTCATTGGAAAGATGCTGCGCTGATAGCTGGTGTGAGTGCCGATTACAGCCCGGCCACCTATGTAGCCAATTATATAGGGATTACGAAAGATGCTGCCGGCTATTATGCCAGTTATCGGCAAACAGATTCCCTGCTTACTGACTATAGGGTGGGATTGCTGAATAGTGCAGCCTATACACAATTTGAATTTTCTCCTGTCCAAAAAATGAGGGTGGTAGCAGCCTTGCGCTATGACCGCATGGATTATAATTTCGAAAATCATTTAACGCCATCAGCCTACACCGGCGCGCCCAGTGAGCGGAATAATTTTAATGCGCTCACACCAAAATTGGGGCTGACCTATAACCTGGGTAATAACCGTGGCTTGTACGCCAACTATAGCGTAGGATTTGCGCCGCCTAACATTTCAGAATTGTATACTGGCGTAAAAGTGCCGGTACTGAAATCGGCCACTTATCAAAACTATGAAGCTGGCGGTTGGTTTGGCTTTGCTAATCATAAAGGTTATGCAGACCTGAGTGTATATCGTATGAATGGTACGAATGAAATTATCAGTGTGAGAAATGCAGATGGTATGTATGAAAACAGGAATACGGGGGCTACCACACATAGCGGCGTAGAGTGGAATGTAAAATATGCACCCGTAAATAGTTTGCTGATACGCAGCAGTGGCACTTATGCGGAGCATATTTTTAAAGCATATGCAGATGGGAATAAAGTATATACAGACAACCAGATGAATGGTGCGCCTAAATGGATTACCAATACAGAAATTACCTGGAAGCCTGCTGTGCTGAAAGGTTTCAGGATTGGTGCGGAATGGCAGCATATCAGCAAATACTTTATGGATGCCGCCAATACCTCGGTGTACAATGGATATGATTTGTTTAATGCCCGCGCTGGTTATGCATTTAAAGGGTTTGAGTGTTGGTTGAACTGCATGAATATTGGAGATCAGCTGTATGCTACTACCGCAGAGAAATCTGCTTATGGAAAAACCTACCGGGTGGGTCCGCGGCAAACATTCAACTTTGGGGTGGCTTATACATTTACCGGAAAAAATTAACGTCATGAAATTATGGGTTACTGCATTACTGTTGTTGACGATCTGGTCTTGTCATCGTAAGGGTATACAGCCGGAAGCGGTCGTGGTGATATCTCACGCCGGGCGCGATGCTTCCTGTCCGTATGTAACGAAGGATGCGACGGGGCATCCGGTGATAAGCTGGGTGGAGAAAGATACTAGTGCGGATACAGGCTTGATGTATTATGCAGTATCTAACGATAACGGGCATACGTTTTCTGAACCGATAGTTATTTCCACTACCACGGGCGTTTTTCCGCATGATGAAAACCTGCCAAAGCTCTTGTTTAAACCAGGCGGAAATGTAATTGCCATGTTTGGTGTGGAAGCAAACGATCCGCGTAATAAGTATGCAGGAAAGGTGATGTACACACAATCGTTTGACAATGGTAAAACATGGCAGCCGGCTATGCCGCTGGTTACAGATACTGCCGGTTATGACCAGCGTTATTTCGATATGGCATTACTGCCGGGCGGAGAGGCTGCAGCTATCTGGCTGGATAACCGGAAGCAAACTAACGCCGAAGGATCTACGCTTTATTTTGCAATCACAAACGGGCAAAGTGGTTTTCAGGCAGCGAAGCCGGTAGCCACTACGATCTGCCAGTGTTGCCGCACGCGGATGTATGTGGCGGACAACGGCAACATTCATCTCACCTACCGTGATATTATCAATGATTCCATTCGGGATATGGTACACCAGGTATCTACAGATGGAGGAAACTCATTTTCAGCACCGGTACGCATCAGTGCTGATAATTGGGTGGTGAATGGTTGCCCCCATACAGGACCTACGCTGACCGCAAACAGTACCGGGTTACACTTCGCCTGGTTTACGATGGGCGGTGGCCAGGGGGCTTTCTATTGCCGCTCTGTTGATAACGGTAACTCCTATACGCAAAAAGAGTCGCTCAGCAAAGCTCCGATGGCGAAGCATCCTCAAATGACTACGCTAAACGACCAGGTACTGGTGGTATGGGATGAACCGGTAAAATGGAAAAAAGATTTTAACAGCAGAATAGGCTATCAGTATAAATCGGCCGAAGGCCAAACTAAACAGGCTGGATTTTTTACAACAGACAGTAGTTATGCTAATTTCCCCGTGATCAGCCCTTTGAAAGAAGAGAAGGCCTTACTGGCTTATAAACGGCGTAATGGTAGCAGGAGTGAAGTAGTAGTGAGCAGGATAGATCTGCCTTAAATATTGTCAGTAGTACTACCTGAAAATAATTTGGGATGTAGACGATTTCAGCGCATATTATTACCTGAAAAAATCTACATCCCAAATCTTAAAGAAAGTCTCAGCTGTAACCCAATGAATAGCCTTTGTCTCCGACCCAGTCTTTACGCGATGCCCAGCGGCCGTAGTTGCCTCTCCGGGAGTTACCGAAATAAAGGCGCCATCCTGCTCTCCATGTTGGATAGTACAGACGTAGCAAGTACATAGTGATAAATGTAAGCATAGGGATATGGTTTCATGTTTAGGATAGACAGTTAGTTTAGTTGCATTGGCATAGATTTCTTGCGGGCATACAAGTATATGAACAAGAAATATATAAATGTTTCCAAATATAAAAATTAATCACAAAACATAAAATCACACCTATGTGTTATTTTTTATCTATGTAGTAGGCGTTCGCTTGTTGTAAAGGCGTCATTACCAGGTCGTTAATACAAACATGCGGCGGCAGGGACGTGCAGTAAAGTACCACGTCTGCTACATCCTGGGCAGTTAAAGGAATGAAACCCTTATAGAAATCTTTGGCCATCTGTTCATCTCCTTTGAATCTTACCAGGGAAAACTCTGTTTCTGCAGCACCGGGATGAACAGCGGTAACCTTAATACGATAAGGCAGCAAGTCAATGCGCATACCCTGGGAAATAGCGTCTACTGCTGCTTTGGTGGCACAGTACACATTACCTTTGGCATATACGTTTTTGGCGGCTGTAGAGCCGATATTGACGATGTGGCCGGTAGTACGGGAACGCATCCACGGAATAACGGTGCGCGACACATAAAGCAATCCTTTTACGTTGGTATCAATCATAGCATTCCAGTCGTCGGTGCTGCCTTCGTCGATGGTACTTAAACCAGCCGCCAAACCGGCGTTGTTGACAAGGATGTCAATCTTTTGCCACTCTTCCGGAATATTACCTAATACGGCTTTTACCGCTGCCTCATCTCTTACGTCAAAATTTAATGCCAGTACATTCACACCAAATTCCTGGGTGAGCTGTGTCTGGAGTGCTTCCAGTCTTTCTTTCCGCCGTCCGGTGATAATCACATCATAACCCTTACTGGCATACGTAGTGGCGCATGCCTGGCCAAATCCGGCAGTTGCACCTGTGATAAGAACAATACCCATGAGATGAAATTTTTTATGCAAGGTACAAAAGGATCAGCGGATCAAGGTGACGGTTCCCTTTTTCGAGATGGTTTTGCCCGTAAAGTCCGTTCCCTCCAGTATCCAGATGTAGGTGTCTACCGGCGCAGGGACGCCTTTGAAGGTACCATCCCAGCCGTTGCGGAAATCGGTAGACGAATAAATTTCTACGCCCCAACGGTTGTAGATGCGGAAAAATTTATAAGTAGTAATACCAACGGGGATAAACCGGAAGCGATCATTCTGGCCATCTCCATTGGGTGTAAACGCATTGGGAATATACATTTCGGGGCCCGTATAATATTTTATTTTTACCGTTGCATAACCAAAACATCCCTGCTGGTTGGATACACGTAGTTTGAAAGCAATATCGCGATTATAATTTAGTACCGGGTTGGCGATGTTAGGATTTGATAATCCGTCTGATGGCGTCCAGGAGTAGATGTCTCCGCCACTGCCCTGCATTGCCAGTGGTTGTCCCCTGGCCAGTATCGTGTCGTTGCCGGCATAAGGGTTGACTTCATAGACCCGTATATTTTTAGTGACCGTTTTTTCACAATGTTTATCGGTGAGTAACGTCATTGAAATCGTATATACGTCACCTTTAGTAAAGGTATGCTCCATGGATTGTTGTACCCCCGGGGTAATAGCACTGTCGCTGCCGCCGAAATCCCATACATGTGAAGTAATATGTCCATATTGGTAAGAAGAGGTATCATCAAACTGTATAGGATCGCCTCTGCAGAATCCAGTAGTAGTAAAACCTGCCTTTAACCCCGGATAATTGTAGATAGTGCCTTCAGTACTATCGGTGCAGGTGAGCCCGGGATTTACCACCATTTTCACTTTATATACACCGGTGTCCGGATACTGGTGATAAAAAAGGGTTTTAGTGTTGGTAATGGTATCGGTTCCATCACCGAATGTCCAGTGGTAGGTAGATGAATAACCGGCCACGCTTGAATTACTGATAGGCACTTGTAAGGCGGGATCGTCTGTACAATTGGTGAGCACGGATGGAAAAGTAGCGGTGATGGTAGTTTGACAGTTGAATACAGTAAGCAATATATCCTTACTATGGGTACCCAGGAATTGTTTGGTATATGGATCGTATTCATTCACACACACCGTTACCACATATTTCCCCGGTTGATTAGGGGTGCAGGTAATAAGGCCTTTGGAAGATATAGAGATACCAGGTGCTCCGTTCATCGGGTTATTGCCGGAATAAGGCGGTATATATCGTACCGTGGCATTATAAGGAGGTGGCGTAGTAGAAGTGTTCTCGTTATTAGCAGAACCGTCTGTTAAGGCGCTGCAAAGATTATAGGTAAGACTATCACCATCTTCATCATAAGCTGCATAATCCAATGTAAACGGCATGGCGTTGCAAATCACAATGGAGGTGTCTTTATTGAAATAAGCACTGTTATTGTTAGGTCTTGATTCTGTACCGGGGATAACGGTATAGTAAGTGGATCCTTCATGTTCTGAATCATAAATGTTGTTCAGTCGTTCGCCACGGCAGCAACGTTGTGAAGACACATAGTAACCACCGGGGATAGGCTCCAGTTCTATCACGGCGGTGTAGAAGGCTACTTCCAGGTGTTGCGCCTGCGGTGCGAGGCAGGGATTTTTCAGGGTATCAATCAGCGGGCGTGTTGCAGAAATATAGAGATATACAGAAGATAAAACTTTGGAACCAGTGGAAGTGAATACGTTAGCAGTAACGGGGTTCTCAAATCGGTCGATACACCCTTGTCGGTCGCCACAGGTAAAATCTGCGTCGCGGTATAGCTTGAGTGTGATGAGATAACGGTAGCGTATATTATCTCCGCTCCTTCCTAATGTCTTATAATAAATTTCGCCACCAATGATGTGATATCCAGCTGCGAGAATAGGGAACAAACAGCAGCTCAATATCAATAAAACTGCTCTCTTCATGATGGGGGATACTGCTATCTGAATTTAACAAAAAAAAAGCAGATCCGGTTCATTTCGGAGAACTTTATCTTATCAGTGTGACGGTGCCTTTACGTTGAACGGTATTATTGTTAATATCTTTTCCCTGTACTACCCAAACATAGGTAGCGATGGCGGCAGGTTGTCCGTTGACGGTGCCATCCCATCCCTTCAAATAGGCCGTGGAGGAGTAAACCAGCTTGCCCCAGCGATCAAATACGCGGAAGAATTCTGTTTGTACAATCCCTACCGGGAGTGGACGGAAAACATCATTTAGTCCGTCTCCATTGGGAGAGAATGCGTTAGGTATATAAATATCCGGCCCTTTCATAAAGCGGACGAAAATATTGTCAGTACCGGAACAACCTTCCTGCGTATAGGCGGTAACGGTATATGTAATGTCGTGATTATACGTAGTAACCGGATTATAAATGCTGCGGCTATTTAAACCGTCTGGCGGCGTCCAGGCATAACGTACACCTCCCGTGGCGTGCAGCTGGAAAGGTGTGTTCAGCATAATAATGGTATCGTTGCCGGCGAAGGCCTGAACCTTCGGCACTACTTTCACTAACGCCGTAGCAGTGACAGGTTTAGGACATCCGAGTGTATCGGTTACTGTTACGGTGAATAAGGTGGTATCTGCCGGACGAGCTACCGTAATAGCAGAAGATGGGCTATCTACATAATAAGCCGGCGACCAGCGATAATATGCACCGCCAGTAGCCCGCAGTGTTAACGGAACACCGAAGCAAACGGTGGTATCCGGCGCTGCAGTGGGCTTTGGAGGATCTACTACTTTAAGGGTAACGGTATCGGCTGAACGACATTTGCCCAATGCTACCTGTACTTCGTAGGATTGTTTCGGCGGCGCAGGTGTTACAAATGCATCCGGGTTGGTAGATACCACTTTGTTTTGATCCAGGTCAGTCCAACGGTAGGAATATAACCCATCCGCCACAGATTCCAGGTGAATTTCATCATTGGTACATACGGTGCTATCTGCAATAGTTTGTACGTGGATGGTATCTTTCACTTCTACTGTTACATTTTTATCATTCGTACATCCCTGATTATCTGTAAAAGTTACTTTATAAATATTCGTGCGTGGTGGAAATACAATAGGGTCCGGGGTATTGGGATTTAGTATAAAGTAGTTGTCCGGGGTCCAGGCAAACTTGCCCGGTTGCGGGCTGGTAGCCCACATATGCAGGCTGTCTTTCACACAAAGCAACGTATCGGCCGTTGCAGTAAACGGTGGTTTATCGTAAATCGTGATGGAATTATTGATGGTTTGTTCGCAGCCGTTATTGTCCCGAACATATAATTTCACATCATAGGTGCCAGGTGTTTTATAGGCATAATTGGGATTGGTAACATTGGAGGTATCTCCATTCCCGAAATCCCATTTAGAATAAGCAATAGTACCACCGGTGGTAGAGGAGGTAGAGGTGAATTTTGTTTCTTTGTTAGCACATAAACCTGCGGCGGTATATCCTGCTTTCAATACCGGGAATGCATATACGAGCGCAGTAGCGCTATCACCGCAGTTGCTGCTTTTATCTACCCACATTTTTACGGTATATAATCCTTTTTTCGTGTAGGTATGTGTGATAGGAGCTGCACTATTGGTGGTAAGTGTAGTACCATCTCCAAAGTCCCAGGTATATGGTTTGCCGAGCGTACTATTATTAGTGAAGGTGATCGTAAAGTCTTTACAATCATTATACTTATCGGGCATGGAGGCTGTCACCTGTTTTACACAGGTGGTGATGTTGATATGGAAATCTTTACGCAGGGTGCTTATTTTTTGTCCGTTGCGGTATTCGTTTACACATACGGTCACTACATATTTCCCGGCGGCGGGTGCAATACCGGAGATGATCCCTGTTTTAGGATTTATCTGCACGTTCAGTCCCAGTGGATTATTGCCGTTAAAAGGCGGTTTATAGGTCACAAATTGATAAGGAGGATTATCTGAAGGGGGCGGCACATTGTTCCTGCCGTCTGTTAGTCCGCCGCCTTTGTAGGCGTCGCAGAATTCATAGGCCAGCGAATCATGATCTACAGGGTCGGAAGCGGAGAAGTCGTAGGTGAATTTCTTATCAGCGCATACCAGTGTGGCTTCTTCGGTGTTGAAAGTTGGGCTGGAGTTGTTTTGCGCATTCTGTTTACTACCAGGGATGTCGATATAATAAGTGGCCCCCGTACCGAGGTCGCCGCTGCCATCGGGGATAGGTTCCGCTACGATGTTTAGCATAAAAGGATCCCGGCAGCAACTCTGAAATGCAATCGTGTAACCGTCTTCGTTAGCGGGAACAGTAATAGTGGTAGTATACGTACCAATCTGGTAGCAGATGGTCGGCGGATTTACGATACAGGGATCTATTTTCCCCAGGTTTTTTTCTTCGAAAGCAGTCCTGCTGATCAGGAAATCATTTACCCGGGCATAATTCCTGCTTTTATCGAAAGCAGAAAGATATACCGCATCCGGCATTTTGGCGATCCGGGGGCCGGTACCGCAGATACGATATAATTTAAGGGAAATGGAATAAGTAAGCGAATTACCACTACGGCTGATGAACTTATAGTATACCTGCCCGCCTATAATATGGCTGGCCTGCGCCACCAGGGCACATACCATGCATAACAGGATGGCAAATAGTTTTTTCACAACAGGTGTTTTTTACGATTATAGTTGACAAAATGCTATAAATTGCTCCAACATCACATTGCTTTCCTTTCCTACTTCCCACATACCCATGTGGCCCACATTTTCGAATATATGAATGCTGCTGACCCGCGGCAAAGTTATTTGTGGTAATATGTTATCCAGCGGCACTGCATTATCATCTTTCCCGATCATAAATAATACCGGTACCGGACAGGCTTTCAATACACCGGTGCGATCCGGCCGCGCTGCCATAGCTTCATAATAAGCGATCAACGCAGGTAACTCGCACTCCAAGCCCATTTTTACATAAGCTTCTACTTCGGCAGGTAGCGCACTCCTGGTAGCGGGACTAAACATATTAGGCAATGTTTGCCGTAAAAATGTTTCGGGGCCATATTGTTCCATTAATTTAATGGATTTTCGCCTGCCTTCCTTTTTCTCGTCACTATCTGCCCTGGCAGTAGAATGAAAAAGGCCCAGTCCTTTCAACAGGGATGGATATTTTTCTGCCAATGCCAGCGCTATATAGCCACCCATAGAGTGACCTATAATCACTGCTTCTTTGATATTTTCTGCTAACAGGATCGCATATACGTACTCCGCCATACTGTTGATAGTCAAAGGAGTAGTTAATGGCGATACTGCGGTTCCCGGTAAATCCGGTACAATGACGCGGTATTGGTTTTTAAGCTGCGAGGTTTGTATGTTCCAGATGCCTGAGTTTTCTGCAAAACCGTGGATAAGCACTACCGTTGCACCCTGGCCTTCATCTACCCAGGTGATGTTTCCGTTATTGATTGATTTCCGCATGTCTTAAACCGGGAATGAATCGTGAAATAAAAGCATGTACCAGGAACAAGATACAAAATATTAATGCGGCTTTCGACACCAGATCGCCATTTTTTACATAGAACGTAAGACCCGTCCTCGGTGTTACAGTTGCTTTAAAAACAGCCTGCTGCCAATAGGGTTGCGGTTGATACACATTGCCTGCAGGATCAATAACGGCGGATATACCGGTATTGGCGCAGCGGGCTATCCAGCGACGGGTTTCAATGGCACGGATCCGGGCATATTGGAGATGCTGCCGGTGGCCTTCCGTATTTCCCCACCATCCGTCATTGGTGATAATGACTAATAAATTGGCACCCGGTTTAATATGCGTGGCGATATAGTTACTAAAGACTGATTCATAACAGATTACCGGGAAAACATTGATACTGTCTGCCGGATTTGTAAATAATTCTACGCCGGGCATACGGCCATAGCTGCCGGAAACACCACCAAAATCCAGGGCAACACTTTGCATGAAAGATAAATAGCGAACATAGGGTACCAGCTCGGCGCCGGGTACCAGCTCATATTTATGATACACCTGGATGCTCCGGGTGGTATCTATTTGCACGGCGCTATTGTAAGCATCCCAACGGGTGCCGTCGTTCATAGTCCTGGCAGTAGCAGGAATTTCATCCGTACCGCTATAACGCTTCATGGTAACCGCGCCGCTAATCAGTTTGGCTTTAGGGTATTTGCGCAGCATTTCCCGGACGGCCATTACCTCCTGCTGATAATTCAGGTCATGCTCCCAGGCGCCTGTGGGAAAGAGGGCAGTTTCCGGCCAGATAATATAACGGGTATTGCTATCCGCTTTTTCTTCCGTGAGACGCATCATTTTCCCCAGTTGCTCCATGGCAGACCCAGCGCTGAATTTTTCATCGTAAGGATCAATATTGGGCTGTACTACCACCACTTCCGTTTTGCGCGCCGGATCATCCGGCGTGGGGGAAATGAAGGCGGAAATAACCAGGGGAACAATAATAGCTGCAGCAGGCTTCCATATTTCACGCAATAGTTGCTGCCAGGAATAATCGTATATGCGGGCACGTTTCCATACGATATATATCAAAATGTTCACGCTTAACACCCAGAAGGAACCACCGCTGGTACCGGTAAACTCGTACCATTGAATCCAGCCCGGGCGAAGTGCGAAGGCATGTCCGAGTACCAGCCAGGGCCAGCTGAATTCCCAGGTTTGGTGTATGTATTCAAACGTTAACCAATATACGATCAGGGCAAAGTAAGCAACGGGTTCCGATAGTTTTCTCCGGCTGTTTTTAAAGGCCAGCCAGGGAATGCTCATCAGTAAAGCATTGAAGCAATTGGCAAATACACCGCTCATAGGCAGAGTGGTATTGCCTACCCACCAGGTAGAAGCTACATTCCATACCAGGAACGCGCTAAACACCAACCCAAAATATTTTCCGCGGTGTTGCACTTTTTCGCTGATATACAGCAAAGGAGTAAAGGCAACGAAAATAAGCGGCGTAAGCGGCATGGTAGGCCAGGCAAGCCAGAAAATCAATCCACTTAAAATGCTTAAGAGCAGGTAAGGCTTCTTCATTAAGAAATTACGAATTACGAATTACGAATTACGGATCACAACGAAGATAAGCGGGTATCATGTGAAAACAAAAACGCTCCGTACTAAAGTACGGAGCGCTATGATTATATTTTTATTACGAGCAAAATTTTGCTTACATCGTAATTCGTAATTCGTAATTCGTAATTCGTAATTTTCCCTTATCTGCTGTAGTTCGGCGCTTCCTTGGTGATTACCACATCATGCGGGTGGTTTTCTTTTACAGTAGCAGCGGTGATTTTTACAAATTGTGCACCTTGCAAGGCCTTGATATCTTTAGAACCTGTCAGACCCATACCTGCACGTAAGCCACCTACAAATTGTTGTACAATTTCAGAGAGCATACCTTTGTAAGGAACGCGGCCCACAATACCTTCTGGTACCAGTTTCTTAATATCATCTTCATCCTGGAAGTAACGGTCTTTACTACCTTCCTGCATGGCTTCAATAGAGCCCATACCACGGTAGGATTTGAATTTACGTCCTTCGTAGATGATAGTCTCTCCGGGGCTTTCTTCCACACCTGCAAAGATAGATCCTGCCATGATGGTAGAAGCACCTGCAGCGAGGGCTTTCACCATATCACCGGTATAACGGATACCACCATCTGCTATGACAGGGATACCCAGTTTTTTCAGTGCATCGGCAGCTTCCATTACGGCAGAGAGCTGAGGGAAACCGGCACCTGTTACGATACGGGTGGTACAGATAGAACCAGGTCCTACCCCTACTTTCACAGCGTCTGCACCTGCCTGAGCCAGTGCCAGCGCACCTTCTGCGGTAGCTACGTTACCGGCAATTACCTGCAGTTTAGGGAAGGTTTTCTTTAATTTTTTCAGGTTGTTTAATACAGCGATAGAGTGACCATGAGAGCTATCCAGGCAAACTACATCTACACCAACATTAATCAATGCCTGTGCGCGGTCCAGCAGATCAGCGGTAATACCCAGTGCAGCACCTACGAGTAAACGGCCAAATTCGTCTTTTACGGCGTTAGGGTAACTGGTTAACTGCAGAATATCACGGTAAGTGATCAGTCCTGCCAGTTTACCTTGTTTATTAACAACTGGTAATTTTTCGATCTTATATTGCTGGAGAATTTTTTCTGCCTTTTTCAGGTCAGTGCCTTCCGGAGCAGTGATCAGGTTTTCGCTGGTCATCACTTCTTTTACAAGGCGTTTTTTATTCTTTTCAAACCGCAAGTCCCTGTTGGTAAGGATACCTACCAGTTTGTTTTGATCGTCTATAATGGGAATACCACCAATACCGTTTTCCTTCATGAGTCTCAACGCTTCACCGATAGTGGCGTCAACTTTCAGGGTAACAGGATCTATGATCATACCACTTTCACTACGCTTTACACGTCTAACCATTTCGGCCTGGCGTTCGATGCTCATGTTTTTGTGGAGAATACCTATTCCACCTTCTCTCGCCAGAGCAATTGCCAAAGTGGCTTCGGTAACAGTATCCATCGCTGCAGATACCATTGGTATATTCAGGCGTATGTTTTTTGTTAATTGCGTAGAGAGATTTACTTCTTTAGGCAGAACTTCAGAGTAGGCCGGTACCAGGAGCACATCATCAAATGTTAGTCCGTCAGCTACAAATTTGGGTTTAGATTTTCCCGCAGGCATGATGCAACTATTAATCAGTTAAAAAATAATTGCACGCAAATGTACACTTTATTACCCAATAAATAAAATAATCACCCGCAGCCTCCCGCGTTGGTCTGTTAATAAATCATTAACAGGCCCCTGTCAAACCAGCTCGTAGAGCTGACCAGGCAGGCTGCGGAGCACACTTTGCATCTCCAGGTTAAACACGGCCGTAGCTACCTGGCTCCCCGATAAATGACTTTGCAGGTACAATTCCTCCAGGTGGCGCCGGGATTTTTCCCGGAAAAGTGACAGGATGAGCTGCTCATCGGGGCTTAGGTCCGGAAACAGTGCTGGTGGCTTGATAAGGGGAGATGGGGCGGCAGGGGCATCGCTCCAGCCCATTAGTTCCAGCACGTCGGTGGCACTGGTGAGCAGCATAGCCTTGTTTTGACGGATCAGGTGATTACAGCCGGCCGATTGTGGGTCTTCCAGGCGCCCGGGTACACATAATACGTCCCGGTTATAGCCGTTGGCCAGGTCGGCGGTGATGAGGGAACCGCCGCGTATCCCGCTTTCTATCACAATAGTGGCATCACAGATGCCAGCTACAATCCGGTTGCGTTTGGGGAAGTTTTGCCGGTCGGGTTGTGTTTGACTCATAAAGTCGGTGAGCAGGCCGCCCTGTTCCAGCATTTCTACGGCCAGTTGCTTGTGGGCCGGGGGATAAATACGATCCAGGCCATGTGCCAGCACGCCAATAGTAGGGGTATGCGCTTTTAAGGCGGTTTTATGGGCTATCAGGTCGATACCATAGGCCAACCCGCTTACAATGGTAATGCCGGCCGTAGCCAGCTCCTTTACCAGCATTTCTGTGATAGCCCGTCCATAGGCAGATGGATGCCGGGTACCCACAATATTCACAATCCGGGGAGGATTCAGGGTAGCATTGCCTTTAAAATATAGCATAGCCGGGTTGTCATAACAATGTAACAACCGTTGCGGATAAGCCGGGTCAGTACAAAACAGCGGCTGTATCCTGTATTTTTCTATGAACGCTATTTCTTTTTCGATAGGCGCATAGTCGCGGAAGCTACAGAGGGCAGCTGCACGCACGGCGCCCACTGTTTCAATTCTTTCCAGTTCATATTTTTTAGCTTTGAATATGTTGCCGGCGCTGCCAAAACATTCCAGCAGCTTTTTAATGATCACATCTCCGATCAGGGGAATACGGGTTAATGCAATCTGGTACATTAATTCCTGGGGCATAACAAACAATATTTCCGCATAATTTACAATTTTCCGGTGGCACTTTTTGTGCGGCACATGAATTATTTTTGCAGCCACTAACGGATAATTTTATGAAGATGAAATGGTTATTGACAGGAGTACTGATGATGGCGTTGTTGGCCTGTAAAACAACGCAGCCGGTAGCAGAGAAAACAAAGGCTACCACGCTGATTCCGGGTGGTCCGGCATGGGCGGCTTTATGGCAGCAACAATCCGGTGAATACAAAGCCTTATGCCTGCAGGCATATCAACTGGCGGCGTTACGACTGGATCAATACCTTGCCGGCAAAGGCAGTAAACCACTGGCAGTAGTGACCGATATTGATGAAACGGTGCTGGATAACAGTCCTTACTCCGTACATCAGGCGCTGGCAGGTAAAGGATACGATGATAAAAGCTGGATGGAATGGACCGCCAAAGCGGCAGCAGATACGGTTCCTGGCGCACCGACATTTTTTAAATACGCAGCTTCCAAAGGAGTGAAAGTATTTTATATCACCAACCGCGCAGAAAGCGAAAGGGCAGTTACCCTGCAAAACCTGCAGCAATACCAGTTCCCGGATGCAGACGATCAACACCTGTTGCTGAAAACAACTACCTCCGGTAAAGAACCCCGCAGGCAAGAGGTATTACAACAATATGATATCGTGATGTTATTTGGGGATAACCTCGGTGATTTTGCTGCCATCTTCGATAAAAAACCAACTGACGAAAGAAATGCCGCGGCCTTACAATCTGCTGCCAGCTTCGGCAGCCGCTTTATTGTATTGCCTAACCCGATGTATGGCGACTGGGAAGGAGCGTTATACAATTTTCAATATAAACTCACTACGCAGCAGAAGGATTCCATTATGCAAAGCAGGTTGAGAAATTACTAACCGTAATACATAGGAAAAGGCCGTAACAATTGGTATACCAGTGTCACGGCCTTTTGCATATAAGAAGATACTGACTGCTACAAAATACCGAATTGCTTAAAGTGATGCAGGAAATGTTTACGGTGAAACAGCTGCCACTCTTCATAATTCAGTCTGCCGAAAATATGATGCACTGTTTTTGCATCCGGGTGTTGCCGGAAGTAAGCATTAAAATCATCGATTTCTTCCAGTAAATGTTGCGTGGCAATAGCCAGGGTACCAGCGCGCGGGACTGGCGGCTCGTCGCCCTGTAGCGGGGAAGGAAGGCTACGTTGCATTTCCATCTCGCTATATAAAAATTGTTTGTATCGCTCTATTTTCTCAGGTGGTGTTAAAATGGCTATCTCTGCATGTTTGTTACAGGAAAATGCCAACCCCAATCCCAGGTGTTCCAACATTTGAATCGCATTCATTTTCCCCCATTCCGGCAACGTATTTTCGTGTAGCCGTGACAGGTAGTTGTTGAGTGCCGGAGCGGTTAAGAATACAGCTGCTTCCATCATGAATTATAGACTAATGATTTTAAATACCGTGCGACGGTTGGTAGCCCGTCCGTCTTCTGTATCATTGGTAGCGATAGGATTGCTTTCACCATAGCCTTTCGCCGTAAGACGGTTAGCAGCAATACCTTTTTCTGTTAAGTATTGGACTACAGATTTGGCGCGGTTTTCGGACAACAACTGGTTGTCTTTATCAGTACCTACGTTATCGGTATATCCTTCAATAGCGATCTTCACACCCGGGTTATCCAGTAATAAGTTCACCAGTTTATTCAACTCTAATACAGAAGCAGGTTTCAATGTATATTGTTTGCTGTCGAAGAAGATATTATGCAATACAATGCTGGCGTTGGCAGCTAATGGTTGCAGTGGAATATTTTTTTCGTAAGGTACGCCCGGGTTATGATCTTTCAGAGAAAAATTATCCGAGTAAAACAGGTATCCTTTTCTGTTTACGTGAAATGCATAGTCCCTGCCTACAGGCAATGGTGCCAGGTAATCGCCGTTGTCGTTGGTTTTTACGGTGGCAATGCTATAGCCTCCCTGCAGGTCGGTTACATCAATGGTAGTGGCTAAACGTGCGTGCGTGAGGGTATCGTATACAAAGCCTTTCACGTATAGAGTTTGCAGGGGCCTTGCTTCCGGGTACAGTTCAAACCGGTAGATGTCCAGTGCACCGCGGGTATCAGAACGGTCGGAGGCAAAGTAGGCTGTTTTGCCATCGGCTTCTACTACCAGCGAGGCATCTTCATCAATGGTATTGATGGGGTAACCGAGGTTGGTAGCGGGTCCCCAGCTACCATCGGGTTGACGGCGGGAATAAAAGATATCCAGTCCGCCATAACCCGGATGCCCATTGGATGCAAAGTAAAGTGTTTGTCCGTCTGCGTGGATGAACGGGGTGGTTTCCCTGCCGGGTGTATTGATATTAGGTCCCAGGCGTTGCGGAACGCTCCATTGCCCATTGGCCAGCCGGGTGCTTACAAATATATCTGCACCATTATCTGATGTTTCACGTGCAAAATAAAGTGTTTGTTTGTCTGTGCTGAGACAGGGTTGTGATTCCCAGTCGCGGGTGTTGATAGGTGCGCCAAAGTTTTTTGGTGCGGTCCATCCCTGAGGAGTTTTTTCCGAGTAGTAGAGATCGCAGCTGCCTTTACCTTCCGGAAATTCGCAGCCGGTGAATACCAGCATGGTACCATCTTGTGAAATGTTCTGTGCGCCTTCATTGAAAGAGGAGTTTACGGGTTCGCCCATATTCTGGGCCGGCGACCAGGTATTGTTTTCCCGGTGTGTAATGTAGAAGTCTTCATTACGGCCGTTTACCCTTCTGGTGAAGATTAATGTTTTACTGTCGATGGTAAGGGAAGGAAAGTATTCCGGATCTTTACTATTTACAGGGTCTCCGAGGTTTTCCGGGTGAAAAGGTACGGTTTGCCGGTGATTGTTCACGGCAAATTCATAATTGGTTTTTAATTTTTCTGCAGTAGGGCTTTTGGACTTTGCATTTGCCAGGTACTGGGTTATTAACTGTAACGCCCCTACGAAATTTCCTGTACCGGCCATGGCCCTGGAATAGGCTACTGATACCGGTCGCAAGCCATTGCTATCCAGCTCCTTCAATTTCTCAAAAGCAGTCACCGCGGCGGCATAATTCTTCAACTCTACATAGCAGAGTCCCATTTGTCCGTATGCATCAGTAAAGTTGGGGGCAGCTTTAATAGCTTCCTGCAAGAGGCTGATAGCGGCAGGTGTTTGGTAAAGCCGGACGGCATCAATGGCGCGGTCGAAAGCAGCTTTTGCTTTTTTAGGAGCAGTTTCATAGGTGACTGTCTGAGCCTGCATTTGCAGTCCAATGCCCAACAGGCAAGCCAGTATGAACAGAAAGGTTTTTTTCATAGAATGTATTCGCTCTGTAAATAACGAAATTCTATTGAAATATAGTGTAGCGAGTTTTTGTCTTGTACAGGATTAGACTGATTATACTGATTTAATTTAGAAGATATAAGAAGAAGAGCGAAGACCGATGTCATATTCACATCTTTCTTCGCTCTTTTATCTAATAAAATCAAAAAAATAAATCAGTATAATCAGTATAATCAGTCTAATCCTGTACAAGACAAAAACGCGCCTTAAGGCACATTGATGTACTTGTGGATCTGGAGAGACATGGTCCACTGTGGGTGATCCTTGATATATTCCGTAATCAGGGGCGTCATTTCTGCGCTGCGTTCCCATTCCGGCTGCAGGTACAGCTTACAGTGTTTGCCGGCAAGTGCGGCGTACTTTTCTGCCCAGGCAAAATCTGTTTTGTTAAAGATCACCACTTTCAATTCATGGGCTACTTTACAGATTTCGGGTAAAGGCGCTTTGAATTTTTTGGGAGATAAAGTAATCCAGTCCCAACTTCCGCTAAGGGGAGAAGAGCCGGAGGTTTCTATATGTGTTTGAAAACCTTGTTTGTGGAGTGATTTGGTGAGTGCATCCAGGTTATGCAGGAGCGGTTCACCACCGGTAACTACCGCAATGCGGCCAGGATGGCTGGCAGCTTCCGATACAATTTCATTTATTTCCACCTGTGGGTGCTTGTCGGCATCCCAACTGTCTTTTACATCACACCATACGCAGCCTACATCGCAGCCGCCCAGCCTGATAAAATAGGCTGCCCTGCCCTGGTGAAAGCCTTCTCCCTGGATGGTGTAAAAGCGCTCCATCAAAGGGAGAGTGGTTGTTTTTATATTTGTTATTACTGACATGACTTCACAAAGGTCCGATTTTTTACAACCAGACAAATATTTTTAAATAGCTAATGGCTAAAAGCCAGGAGCCGTCTTAGTTCATACTACCTCTCAGGCCAATAGCGGCATGGTAGGTGTTTTTGAGTAAAGCGGCAATGGTCATAGGTCCTACGCCACCGGGAACGGGGCTGATATAACTACATTTCGGTGCTACTTCATCAAATTTAACGTCTCCTTTCAGACGGAAACCGCTCTTTTTGCTGGCATCTTCCACCCGGTTAATACCTACATCCACAATCACAGCGCCTTCTTTTACCATATCTGCTGTTACAAAATCAGGCTTACCAATAGCAGCAATGATAATATCTGCCTGCCGGCAGATGTCGGCCAGGTTATGGGTATGTGAATGTGTGAGTGTAACCGTACAGTTTCCCGGATTGGTATTGCGGCTTAGTAAAATGCTCATCGGCGTACCCACAATATGGCTACGACCAATAACTACTGCATGTTTACCCTTGGTAGGAATGTTGTAATATTCCAGCAGCAACATAATGCCGTAAGGAGTAGCAGGAATGAACGCAGGCAGGCCACTGACCATTTTACCCACATTCATAGGATGGAAACCATCTACATCTTTGCTGGGATCAATGGTATTGATCACCAGTTCTTCATTGATATGTTTGGGTAAAGGCAATTGAACAAGAATACCATCCACATCCGGATTTTCATTCAACAGGATGATTTGGTCCAGCAGATGTTTTTCTGAAATCTGTGCATCAAAACGAAGGAGGGTAGAATTATATCCGCATTCGGCGCAGGATTTTACTTTGGAGGCCACGTAGGTTTCACTTGCCGGGTTGTTGCCTACTAAGATGGCTGCCAGATGAGGGATTTTTTTTCCAGCGGCCTTTAATTCAGCCACCTGAGCGGCTAATTGGGCTTTGATAGCCTCAGAAACTAGTTTACCGTCTAAAATTTGCATGTGCAAAGGTAAGGAAAACTGGGATTTGATGGCGTTGATTTGAGAAGGAAAGGGGGAAAGGAGTACCGAAGTCCAGCCAAACAAGCTCCGGCAAGGGAACTTGTTTGGCTCAGGCATTGCACCCGTCAGGAGCTTACGTTGTATTCAGTGGAAATTATAAGGCAAAACTAACATATACATCTTCTTGCTGATATACTCAATTCAGCAGAAGGAATAGATCACAGGTATTTCATTAAATTTTGGGTGCAGCATCCAGTATTTCTTTGTCGGCTGCGGCTGCGTATTTCTCAAAGTTGCGGACAAATTGTCCAGCCAGGTTAGCCAGCTGTGCATCGTACGCGTCTTTGTCTTCCCAGGTATTGCGTGGATCCAGGATGTTATCCGGAACACCAGGGCAATTGCCAGGAATTTCGAAGCCAAATACAGGATGCGCGTGGAAGCCTACGTTGTTCAGCTGTCCGTTTAAGGCAGCGGTAATCATGGCGCGGGTATAACCGAGTTTAATACGGTTGCCGGTACCATAAGCGCCACCTGTCCAGCCGGTGTTAATCAGCCAAACGTTGACGTTGTGTTTACGCATTCTTTCGCCCAGCATCTGTGCATATTGCGCCGGATGCAACGGCAGGAAAGGTGCGCCAAAACAAGCGCTGAAAGTAGATTTAGGTTCGGTGATACCTGCTTCTGTACCTGCTACTTTAGCGGTGTAACCAGAAATAAACTGGTACATAGCCTGTCCGGGCGAGAGCCTGGAAATAGGCGGCAATACGCCATAAGCGTCGCAGGTAAGGAAAAATATGTTCTTCGGAATACCTCCTACAGAAGGTTCCTGTGCGTTATCTATGTAGTGCAGCGGGTAAGAAACACGGGTGTTTTCTGTAATGGAGCTATCTGCATAGTTCACGGTATTGGTACCGGGGAAGAAGGTAATATTCTCCAGCAATGCGCCTTCGCGAACAGCATGGAATATTTGTGGTTCCTTTTCTTCGGAAAGATCAATACATTTTGCATAACAACCACCTTCAAAATTGAATACACCGCCAGCGGTCCAGCCGTGTTCATCGTCACCTATCAGTTTGCGGGTAGGATCAGCGCTCAGCGTGGTTTTACCAGTGCCGCTCAAACCAAAAAATACCGCCGTATCGCCTTGTTCGCCGATGTTGGCGGAGCAGTGCATACTCAGTACATTTTTGTCGTGCGGTAACACGTAGTTCAGAATCGTGAAGATGCCTTTTTTGATTTCCCCGGTATATGCACTGCCACCAATGATGATCATCTTTTTGGTGAAGTTTACGACAGAGAAATTCTGCTGACGGGTACCATCAGTAGCCGGATCCGCCAAACAGCCGGGAGCCTGCAGGATGGTCCAGTCGTTATGCATGTAATCCAGTTCTTCTTCCGTAGGACGAAGGAACATGTTATACGCAAACAAACTTGACCATGGGAGTTCACTGACTACTTTAATGTTGACCCGGTAATCCTGGTCAGCACAGGCGTAGCAGTCACGTACCCATACATCTTTTCCGGTGAAATAACGCGTGATTTTACTGTATAAACGATCGAAATTTTCTTCAGAGATAGGGAGGTTGAAATCGTTCCAGTTTACAGTGTCCGTTGTGATGTTGTCTTTTACAATGAATTTGTCTTTCGGGGAACGACCGGTGAATTGCCCGGTGTTAACAGCTAATGCCCCGCTGTCAGCATAAACCCCTTGTTTACGGGCGATGGTTTGTTCCGCCAGTTTTTCGGGTGAAAGTTGGTAATAAACGTTAGCTACGTTCTCTATGCCAAGTCCCCGTAAGTCAGCAATAGGATTCCTTACGCTACTCATTTGCATAAAAGCAAGATTGTTTTGGTGTAAAAGCAAAACTAGCGATTTTTTGATATTGTCAAATTTTATCGGTGTTATACCATTAAAATTTAGAAATTAGTCACTGTTTTTAGGGTGATTATTGCAATATCTTCAATAGGAGAAGGTTTCATTGCAGGATTGTCAAACTAAAAAACAGGAGAAGATAGCATTACGTATTTGCAAGGAAATATTAGTACGATTTTGTCATTTTACGCTGCAGATATTAACCAATTTGCTGATTCCCGATTTCTACCTCCGAAATTTTGCCTAGGTTTGGACCCTCATTTGAAATTAAGAGATATGAAGAATTTGCCCTTAGATCCGCAGCTGTTTGTGAAAAACCGCCAGCGTTTTGTGGCTAAAATGAAGCCACAGTCTATAGCTATTATCAACTCCAATGATGAACTGCCCACCAATGGTGACGCCCTGTACAAGTTCAAACAGAACTCCGATTTGTACTGGTTGACAGGTATTGACCAGGAAGACACAATGGTGGTGCTGTTTCCCGATAATCCAGACCCCAAATACCGCGAGGTATTAGTACTGGTGCGACCTAACGAGTTAAAGGAAAAGTGGGATGGTCACAGGTTGCGTAAAGACGAAGCTTTCGCCGTTTCCGGCATGGCTACCGTAGTATGGTTAGATAGCCTCGATGCATTATTGCAGCAATGGGTGAACGATGCGGCTAACATCTACCTGAATTCCAACGAAAATAACCGTAAGTCAAACCTGGTACCGGTAAGAGATTATCGTTACGCCGAGGAAATGAAAGTGCGTTATCCACTGCACAACTACCTGCGTGCTGCCGTTATCTTCAAAGAATTACGCGCCGTAAAAACACCGGAAGAAATTAAGGTGATGCAGGAAGCGATGGATATTACCGAAAAAACATTCCGTCGTTTATTAACCTTCATTAAACCAGGCGTATGGGAGCACGAAATTCATGCAGAAATTATGCACGAATTCCTGCGCAACCGCTCTGCCGGAGAAGCTTATGGCTCCATCATCGCTTCCGGCGACCGGGCCCGCACCCTGCACTATGTATCCAATAACCAGGAATGTAAAGACGGAGAACTGATCCTCATGGATTTCGGCGCGGAATACGGTGGTTATAATGCCGACCTTACCCGTACCGTACCTGTCAATGGTAAGTTTACGCCACGTCAGCGCCAGGTATATGATGCCTGCCTGCACCTGCATAACTACGCTAAATCTATTCTGCGTCCAGGTATCACCATCGCCAAATACCATGAAATGGTAGGCGAAGAAGCGACCAAAGAATTTATCAAACTGGGCCTGCTCACGGAAGAAGAAGTGAAAAACCAGGATCCCGAAACACCAGCGTACCGCAAATACCTGTACCATGGTATTTCTCACCACCTGGGTGTAGACGTACATGATCTCGGTCCATCTTTCCATCAGCCTATTCCGGAAGGAGCAGTGATGACCATTGAACCAGGCATTTATATTGAACAGGAAAAAATGGGTATCCGTATTGAAAACAACATCTGGCTCACCGCCAGCGGCAATGTGGACCTGATGAAGAATATTCCGATCACGGCCGATGAAATAGAAGCCTTGATGAAATAAGAGAATTACGAATTACCAATTACGGATTACGGATTTGTGGGCAGATAATAGTGAAGTTAATCTTCGCGTTTACTATCTTCTCACAAATCCGTAATTCGTAATTCGTAATTCGTAATTTGCATTGAATAAACTTATTAGATGAAACAACTACCCAATATTCTTACCCTATGTAACCTTTTTTGCGGGGCGCTCGCTATTATTTGCATCCTGCATGCACCGGAGTATCGCGCAGAAATTAACGGTGCTGACTATACGATTATCACACCGGAGCCGGTATACTGGGCGTCTGCATTAGTAGTACTGGCTGGTATATTCGACTTTTTCGATGGGATGGTGGCCCGCCTGCTGAAAGTATCCGGCCCCATGGGTAAGGAACTGGATTCCCTGGCAGATGTAGTGACTTTTGGCGTAGTACCTGGTATGATGTTGTACAGACTGCTCCGCAGTGCCTACTTCCAGCAACCAGACGTTTTTGAAGTTTCTCTCTTTAACCTGGCTCCAGCCTTACTGGTGCCTTGTTTTGCAGCTTACCGCCTGGCCAAGTTTAATATAGATACCCGGCAATCCGAAAACTTTATCGGGGTGCCCACCCCGGCAGTAGCCTTGCTGGTGGCATCTTTCCCATTAATCCTGTTATTTAATCCTTTTAACCTGGCCCATTGGTTCCAGAATATCTGGGTACTGTATATCACCATCGCATTGTTGTGCTACCTGATGATTGCAGAAATTCCCATGATCAGCCTGAAATTTAAAAATAAAAGCCTGGCTGATAACTGGCCCCGCTTCCTGCTCATCGCTTTAACCATACTCAGCATACCTTTCCTGAAGTTTGCGGCTGTACCCTTTATATTTATTTGTTACGTAATATTATCCGTTGCTGTACCGCCTAAAATACAAGCGGTTTAACATTCTGGATTTTTTGATGTAGGTTTGCGGCAAAATTTCTAGCACAATGACTTTTACTGCACATATCAATGTGATGCCACTGAAAGAATTATTAGATCCGCAAGGTAAAGCGGTAATGGGTGGTCTCAAGAACCTCGGCCTGGGCCAGGTACAAGATGTACGTATTGGTAAACATATTACTCTGCAAATTGAAGCCGCCAGCCAGGAAGAAGCAAGGCAGATCGCTGAGAATGCCTGCCAGAAGCTGTTGGCAAACCAGGTAATGGAATCTTTTGAAGTACAAATACAATAATCAATTACGAATTACGAATTACGAATTACGGAGTTGTGGGAAGATTGAATATTTATTTTCCTGTTGATCTCCTTCACTGGTCCGTAATTCGTAATTCGTAATTCGTAATTAAATGAAATTATACCTTGTTCCATCTCCCATCGGTAACCTCGCCGATATCACCTACAGGGCGGTAAAAGTACTGGAGGAAGCAGATTTGATCCTCGCAGAAGATACCCGTACCTCCAGCGTGTTACTCCGGCATTATAATATCAGCAAGCCTGTTACGGCCTACCATCAGCACAATGAACATAAAATAGTACAACACCTCCTGCAGCAAATGCAGAGTGGTAAAACGATGGCATTACTCACCGATGCCGGTACCCCCGGTGTATCTGACCCCGGCTTTTTACTGGTAAGAGAATGCAGCCGCAACGGCGTTCCGGTAGAATGCTTACCCGGCGCCACCGCTTTCGTTCCGGCACTGGTCAACAGCGGTATCCCCATGAACCGCTTTGCTTTTGAAGGCTTTCCGCCACTCAAAAAAGGCCGTCATACGCTTTTTACCAAACTGGCCACAGAAGAGCGTACCATCGTATTTTACGAATCGCCCATGCGACTGGTAAGAACCCTGGCAGACCTGATCCAGTACTTCGGCCCGGATCGCCCTTGCAGTGTAAGCCGTGAACTCACCAAGTTATTCGAGGAAAATAAACGTGGTACTTTGCAGGAAGTACACGACTACTACGCAGAAAAAGGGGTGAAAGGAGAAATTGTACTCGTAGTTCAGGGAGTTGAATAATTATTTGAAAACCGCTGGAAACTATTGACATACTGTTGTCACATGGGTGTTGTTGTTTTGTGTTACAAATCATTTAGCCATGTTACTGACCGATATTGCCGCCCAACGATTACATCATCAGCAACTGCTCCGTACGGGGTTTAAACAGCCACATGAAATAGTATCCTTCTTTGGCGCCATGCAGGCCCAGGAACATGCCCACAGCAAATGGGGTATCGGCGTACGCCTCCCGGGCGCTACGGATGCTGCTATTGAAAAAGCCATCCATCATAAATCGATTATCCGTACCACTGCTTTTCGCGGTACCCTGCACCTCATAGCGCCGGCAGATGTTCGCTGGATGCTGCAATTGATCGCACCCGCCATGAAAGTACGTATGGGAAGTATGCGGAAAAAGCTGGGAATGGACGATGGTTCCATGGAACGCAGCTGTCAGCTGATTACCAAAGCCCTGAAAGGCGGTAATCACCTTACCCGCAAAGCACTGGATACCTATCTGCAGGAAAATGGTATTGCTACCGATGACCACCGCATGAATCATATTATTTATCATGCTGCATTGAATGGTCTTATCTGTAATGGCCCATTAAGTGGTAAACTGTTTACTTATACCCTGTTGGATGAGTGGTTGCCGGCATCCGCCAGCACAAAGCTCTCCCGGCAAGATGCATTGGTAACACTGGCTCACCGCTATTTTACCAGCCACGGTCCCGCTACCCTGCCCGATTTTGCCAACTGGTCCGGCCTGTCACTGGCCGATGCCCGCGCAGCACTGGATGGTGCACAAACAAACCTCAAAGCCGTAACCATCAACGATACTACCTACTGGATGGCCCCAGGTAGCCGAAAATCTCCACCAGACAGCCATCTACTATTACCCGCATTTGATGAATATTTTATTGGTTATAAAGATCGCAGTTCCCTGATAGACCCGGCCTTCACCAAAAAGGTGATGACGATCAACGGTATTTTTAATCCTATCATGCTCCACAACGGGCAGGTAATGGGTATCTGGAAGCGTACCTTTAAGAAGGATACAGTAGCTATTGCTGTGGAACCATTTAAACCACTGAAAAAGGCCGCCCTGAAAGCTTTTGAGCCTGCTGCACTGCAATATGCGGGTTTCCTGGGTTATACCCTCACGTCCTTCACGGATACCACCGCGAAATAACCCGTGTCAAAACATCAAAATACCCCAAATGATGTTTATTTTAGCTGTTTAAACAAAAAGAAACGGAATGAAGTATCGGGTTACAACAGGATGCTGTCTGGCCATTGCTATGCTGGCAGGCAGCTGGGTACAACTAAACGCACAATCTGACCGCTGGCAACAGCGCGTGAAATATGCCATGGATGTGAAAGTAGATGCGCCAGCTAATCAATTCAAAGGTCAGCAACATCTGGAATATTTTAATAACTCCCCTGATACGTTAAAGAAAGTCTTTTATCACCTGTACTGGAACGCCTTTCAGCCTAACAGCATGATGGATGTGCGTAGCCGGGAACTCGGAAAAATAGTAGTCGGCAGAGATAGAAAAGGCAATGAACGCCGCGACTGGGACAACCGTGTACGTGATCGTATTTCCCAGTTGAAGCCTGATGAAATAGGCTACCAGAAAGTGATTTCTTTAAAGAGAGATGGTAAACCGCAGGATTTCAAAGTGGTGGAAACCATCCTGGAAGTGCCGCTGGATAAGCCTATCCTGCCACGTTCAAAAGCCGTATTTGATATGGAGTTTGAAGCACAGGTACCGGTGCAAATCCGTCGTAGTGGCCGTAACAACTCCGAAGGCGTGAATTTTTCCATGTCGCAGTGGTATCCTAAAATGTGTGAATACGATTACGAAGGATGGCATGCCACTCCGTATATTGCCCGTGAATTTTACGGTGTATGGGGCGACTACGATGTGAAAATTACCATCGATAAAAAGTATGTGCTGGGAGGTACCGGTTATCTGCAAAATCCTAATGAAATAGGCCATGGTTACGAGGCTGCTGGTGTGAAAGTAAAACCGCCGATAGGTAATACACTGACCTGGCATTTCATTGCACCAAATGTGCATGATTTCATGTGGGCGGCTGATCCTAACTATAAGCACATCACACAAAAAGTAGATGGATTTACGGCGCACTTTTTCTATATCGATAATGAACATACGCACGACACCTGGCCTCAGCTGGCAAAGATGATTCCTGCTGCTTATGCCTATATCAAAGCCCATTACGGCGCTTATCCATATGAACAGTACTCCTTTATTCAAGGTGGTGATGGCGGTATGGAGTATCCAATGGGTACCCTGATTATGGGTAATGGAAAGATGGATGGCCTGTACGGCGTTGCTATGCACGAATGGATGCACAGTTGGTACCAGGGAATGCTGGCAACCAATGAAAGTCTGTATCCATGGATGGATGAAGGTTTCACCACTTTCGCAGAGAATAATGTAATTCATAATACGATTGATTCATTGAAAGGCCGCAATGCCCTGGAAGACTCCTATGCAGGTTATTTTGCATTGGCCAGCAGCCCATTCGAGGAGCCTGCTACCACACACGCCGACCACTATAACACTAACTATGGATATAGTCTCACGGCTTATTCCAAAGGTGCGGTATTCCTGGAGCAGCTGGGTTATGTGATTGGTGCTGCCAATCGTGATGCGGGTCTGTTGCGCTACTACAACGAATGGCGCTTTAAACATCCGAATGTGAATGACTTCATCCGCGTAATGGAGAAACAAAGTGGTATAGCGCTGGATTGGTATAAACAATACTTTATCAACTCCGTGAAGCATGTCGATTATGGTATCGACAGCGTATATCAGAAAGGTAGTAAAACGGTAGTACGCCTGCGTCGTGTGGGATATATGCCGATGCCGGTAGATTTTATGGTAACAGATAAAAATGGCAATAAAGAACTGCACTATATTCCGTTGTCTATTATGTACGGTGAGAAGCCAAATGAAACACCGGCGATAAAGCGTGTAGTCGAGCCCGTTTGGTTCTGGACGCATCCAACTTATGAAGTGGAACTGGATATTCCGCTCTCCAATATTAAAGAGCTGGAAATTGATCCCAGCCAGCGTATGGCGGATATTGACAGAAGTAACAACAAGGCAATATCTTAAAGAGCAGAAAGCATAAAGCGGAAAGCAAAAAGCTATAAAAGCGGATGACCAGAGCGGATATTATTCCTTTGCTCTGGTCATCCGCTTTTATAGCTTTTTGCTTTCCGCTTTATGCTTTCTGCTCTAAAATATCAATTGTTGTAATTGGTTCTCCCAGGTATGGCCTTGCAGCTCCTGGTTCTTTAAGCTGTTCAGGTGGTGCTGGTTATGATGTGCAATAAAATACAGCGTTTCCCTGATTGTAATTTTTCCTAGCAAAGGATGCGGTAAGCGATATTTATCCAGGTCAGGTTCTGACCAGTGAAGGAGTTTATTTGATAATTTTCTTTTCTGGAGAAGGAAACCTTGTACCAGCGCCGGGCGCTGCGCAGGATAGATCACGCCGGGCTGATAGGCGCGGCCTGCTTTACGGCCGGTATTGAGTGCCAGTTGGTAATCTTCCACCAGTTTATCGTAGGGGCGTGAGGGTAATGGGCTAACGCCAAAGTAGCGTAAGGTTACTTTAGGAAATCCCAATGCGCTGCTGATAGGTCGGATGGATTTGGTCAGATGATCGAGTTGCTGACCAGCGGACCATTTACCGTAGGGAGATGCGGTAAAACGTATATCCGGCAGCGTATTGACAAAATCAACGAAATTGTCAAAGCTTTTATCAATGAGAGATTGAATCTCGTGCTGGTTCAGGTACATAGGAATGAAGTTTAGAGGATTCAAAAACACAACACCTGGCTTTTAATCAATATACCCGGGCCACTGCATTCACCTGAAGTTACACCAGATTTGCGAGGCAGCCAACATTTCAAAACATATAAAATAATTACATGTATACTAAATCGGCTTATTAGCCCGGGAATATTGATGTACTGTAAATAAAAACTTAAAATTATTCCAGTACCTGGCATTGAAAGCCTTGCTTTTGAACGAATTCAATAATAATATTCTCTTCCACCTGTAAGTCTGCAATACGTAATACCTTATCGCAGTCGTCGAGGTCTACATGACAGGATCCCACCCGAAAGCTGGATGCTATAGCCTGGATCATCTGTTGCCGGGCATCTGGGTTGTCTATATTGGTTTTGAATATACCTATCATCGCACAATGTTTTTAGTGTGATTCGTTTGCTTCGTTTGTTGGTTTGCCGGGTTCTTTAGGGAAATCGTCTTCCCAATACTTTTCCCATGCTTCGTGCCTGTTTCTGCCAAAGCCTGGTCTGCAGCGGTTGCGGAGTGCTTCTCTCATTTTCTCCTGCTCTTCCGGCGTCATATGTGCCATTTTCTCCTTTAGTCGTGCTTTCCATTCCCGGCCGCGGTTCCATTTATCGTTCCAGGAGTTATGGTGATTATGCCATCCAAAAAGCAGTTTACCTAATAAAAGCAGTCCCAATCCCTGCCAGAAGGTGATGACCGGGCCATGGAACAGTTCAGGAATCAATAAGTTCCACAGGTACATGGTGGCAAATCCTACTGCGATAATAAATACTATACCGAGTACAAGGAACTTGGCGATTTGACCGCCTTTTCTTCTGCCATATTCGTGTCTCATATCTTTAATAATTTAAAATCAGTCGTTTAATAATTCGTTGTACAGCTCTGCGAGGCGTTCCCGTAGAAATAATACTGCATAACGTTTCCGTGACAGCAGGGTATTTACCCCGATGCCGGTTTCTTCACTCATTTCTTTAAAGGATTTACCTTCCAGTTCATGTTGCAAAAACACCTGTCTTTGATCTGCCGGCAGCTCGTCAATAGCTTGCATAATGGCTTCAGACATGATTTTTTTCATCATCGGGGTGTCGGCTTCCTGGTTTTTGTCGGAAAGTAATTCAGGTAGAAATAGTACTTCTTCGCCTTCTATCTCGCGCGTGTAGTCAGCAAACGGGGTTTCTTTCTTTTTGCGGAACCAGTCGGTAATTTTGTTGCGGGTCACCGCAAAGAGCCATCCGGTAATAGAGTCTACCTGGCTTCCCAACCTCAGATATTCGGTAAATTGATAGAAAACATCCTGTAAAATATCCTCAGCATCCGACGCATTATTTACCCGCTGCCGGATAAAATGGAGCAACCGCTTGCGTTCCTGCTTTACGGTTGCCTGTATGCGTTCGTTTTGCTCTATGGCCATAATGTTATTTGTAAGGACCAGTTGTTTCATCTTAATAAGGATGACGAAACAACTACGAGGATATTTTATGCTTACAAAAAAAAATTAGGGGGAGGGGGGAGAACCAGCAGCCGTGCAAAGGGGATTACAAGAAAAGTTCCTTTGCACGGCTGCTGCTTTGCGCTGTTGTACCACTAGCTTTTAGCCAGCACTACAAATTTTTCCAGGAAGCTTTCTTCCGGGAATATGTCATGCACTTTCACGAGTCTTGGTTTCAGGCCGCTGTCGGATATTTCCTGGGCCAGGTCGCCACCTTTCAGGCATATCAACCCTTTTTCGAATTGTTTGCCGGGTACAGTCGATTTTTTCAGTACTGGTTTGCTCCAGCGCCATAAATCGCCTAATGGCGCCACTGCACGGGATACCACAATATCGAATTTACGGTTCTTCACATCTTCTACGCGGCTGTGTGCAGCCGTAACGTTCTTTAGTTGCAGCGCTTCCGCCACTCCCTGTACCACTTTAATCTTTTTGCCGATGGAATCTACCAGGTGAAATTGCACTTCCGGGAAGAAGATCGCCAGGGGAATCCCGGGAAATCCTCCACCTGTACCCAGATCCAGGATTTGGGTGCCTGGCTGGAAGTCCGCAATGGCGGCAATGGCAAGAGAATGCAATACATGCCTTTCATATAAGGACTCAATGTCTTTACGGGAAATGACATTGATCTTTTCATTCCATTCCTCATATAATCCCTTCAGTGCTTCAAACTGCGCCAATTGTGCCGGTGTAAAGTCGCTGAAATACTTTAAAATTATTTCCATAGCGCAAAAGTAGGCAGGATTTGCGATTTTTTGTCTTTGAGCAGGATTAAACTGATTATCCTGATTTTATCTCTTTAATTAAAAAAGATAAGGGAAGATATAATTCGCTTATATCTTCCCTTATCTTCCAAATTCTTATAAAATCAAAAAAACAAAATCAGGGTAATCAGTTTAATCCTGCTCAAAGACAGCAAAAGCCGGTCATTACCATTTATTTGCTTTGGCTTTGAACAGCAGGGCAGGGGTAAATATGATATAATACAGTACCATAAAGATGTCCATCAGCCAGCTGAATTTAAACAGATCGCTTTCATCCAGTCTGCGCATGGCGGCAAACGTAATGATGGACTGTATCAGCACTTTCAGGCCAAAGATCCCCAGTACATACCAAAGAACAGGTGGCGGAAAAAACAGCCCGATGATAAAGGCCGGATAAAACAGGAAATGGGTCATAGAAAACAGTCCCAGTACAAACTTATGGCCGAAACGGTAATGTTTGCCGGTCGACATATGCCTGGTTTTCTGTCTGAACCAGCTTTTCCAGCTTAGTTTGGGCTCTGAATAGGTAAATGCCTGCTTGTCGATTACTACCCCAACGTTTTTCCGGTTGGCGGCAGTATTCACAAACAGATCATCATCGCCGCTGGCAATGTGCTGATGGCTGGTGAAACCTTTATGCTTGAAGAAAAGCTCTCTTTTGTAAGCCAGGTTACGGCCTACTCCCATGTAAGGCATGCCGCTCATCGCGAACGATAAGTGCTGCAGGGCGCTGAAGAACGTTTCGTAGCGGATAATTTTATTCAGGAATCCGGGCTTCTTATAATAAGCGCCATAGCCGAGTACAATCTCTTTCTCGTCGGCGAATCCCTGGCTCATGAAAGACAACCAGTGTGTACTACCGGGTTTGCAATCCGCATCCGTTAATAACACAGTATCATACTGGGCGCCTTTCAGGCCAATAGACAAAGGATATTTCTTGCCGGGAATGAACTTGGCCGGTTGTTTAATTTCAATATGACGATAATGTGGATAACCCGGCTCAATAGAGCGCAGGTAGTATTTAGTGTCGTCTTCAGAATTATCGTTTACCACAATCACCTCATATTCAGGCTTCAGATGGTGGTGATACCGTTGCTGCAATACGCCGGGAAGATTTTTTTGGAGGTTTAATTCTTCATCCTTGGCACAGATGATAACTGAAAAGGGCCCGTCCGGTGTATGGTCCAGGTCAAATTTACGTCTATAAAAAGCGACCCTGGAGAAGATAAACAGGTAATAAATGATCTGTATTCCCGCAATGGTAGCAAAAAAGTATAAGGCAATTTCACCTAGATGTTCCTGCATAATGCTGGCAAAAATATAATATTTTTATTATCTGTAAAAGAAAATAATTAAGGGGAAAAGTGTTCACGCAAAGACTCAAAGCAGGTAAGCAACGGCGATTATTTTCCTTCGGCGGGCACCTGGTTTTGGGCTTTGCAAGAACAGCTTTTTGCTTTCTCCTTGCTGCTTTCTGCTTATCTTCGCGCCTCAAATACAGAATGAGTGAATTTTGAACTGATAACTACAGACAATGGCAGTAATGCCAGGGCAGGGAAAATTACAACTGCTCACGGGGAAATTGAAACGCCCATTTTTATGCCGGTTGGTACCGTAGGCAGCGTAAAAGCTGTTACACAGGAACAATTGAAAGAGGCGGTGCAGGCACAGATTATCCTGGGCAATACCTATCACTTATATTTAAGACCCGGCCTCGAGGTATTATCAGCGGCTGGTGGACTACATAAATTCAATGGTTGGGATCGTCCTATCTTAACGGATAGTGGCGGATACCAGGTGTTTTCCCTGGCGGCCAACCGCAAGATTAAAGAAGAAGGAGTTGTTTTCCAGTCACATATCGACGGCTCCCGTCACCTTTTCACCCCTGAAAACGTGATGGATATTCAGCGTACCATCGGCGCCGATATTATTATGGCGTTTGATGAGTGCCCGCCATATCCGTCCGACTACCGCTATGCGCGCAAATCGATGGACCTTACCCATCGCTGGCTGGACCGCTGTATTCAGCGTTTGGCTGATACACAGCCGGCCTACGGTCATGAACAAACGTTGTTCCCGATTGTACAGGGCAGCACCTATAAGGATCTCCGCAAGGCTTCTGCCGAGTTCATTGCCTCCCGCAATTGTGCAGGTAACGCTATTGGCGGCCTAAGTGTAGGAGAACCGGAACAGGATATGTACGAGATGTGCGGACTGGTGTGTGAAGTGTTGCCTGCCGACAAGCCCCGTTACCTGATGGGAGTGGGCACACCATGGAATATCCTGGAAAACATTGCACTGGGAGTAGATATGTTCGACTGTGTAATGCCCACCCGTAATGGTCGTAACGGTATGTTGTTTACCTGGAACGGCGTTATTAACATCCGTAATAAGAAATGGGCCACCGATTTTGAACCAATAGATAAGAATAGTCCCTGCTTCGCTACCAGCCAGTATTCCAGGGCCTACCTGCGTCATTTGTTTGTAGCCGGGGAAATTTTAGGCATGACATTGGCCAGTATCCACAACCTGGCATTTTACCTGGAATTAGTACAGGAAGCCCGTAAACAAATACTGGCAGGTACTTTTGCCACCTGGAAAACCAGTATGGTAAATCAATTGAAAACACGCCTGTAAAAGTTCGGACTATAAAATAAACTAATATCTTTGGGGCCATGATTACTAAAATTGACTGGTACATTTTACGCAAGCTCATAGGTACTTTCATTTACTCCCTGATGATATTCCTATTGATTTCTGTGGTGATAGACATCACAGAAAAGGTGGATGATTTTATGAAGAATCATCTGTCGCTGCATGAAATTGTTGTAGATTATTACTTCGGTTTTATTCCGCACATCCTGGCTTTACTCTTTCCGTTATTCATCTTCTTATCAGTTATATTCTTTACCTCCAAAATGGCGTATCGCTCAGAGATCATCGCCATTTTGGCGTCTGGCGTAAGTTTTCGCCGTTTTCTCCGTCCTTACTGGATGGGGGCGTTCCTGTTTGGTGGTATTCTGTGGTTTGCCAATTATTGGGTGGTACCCAATGCAAACCGCATCCGTACCGGCTTTGAGAACAAGTACCTTCATGGTCATGACGACGAAAAATCGCAATACAATCGCACTACCCGTATAGACAGCTTTACCTACGTGACTTTCGGTACCTATGACCCTAATTATCAGAGTGGGAGCAATTTTACCTTGGCTACCATTGATAAGCAGAGTATGTCGTTTAAAATGAAGGCGGACCGTATCAGCTGGGATTCTACCCAAAAGAAATGGCGGCTGGATTATGTGAGTATGCGTACCATGGATGGGTTGAAGGAGCACTGGAGCAGTAAGCAGGATACCATGTTGAAGCTGGCCTTATTGCCGAAAGACCTGATAGATGAGAAGAATTTGCAGGAAGCCATGACTACGCCTGCATTGAGAAGATATATACAACGGGAAAGTATCCGCGGATCAGAAGGACTGAATACCTATTGGGTAGAATATTATCGCAGAACAGCCGCCGCTTTTGCGGTGGTGGTGCTGACCCTCATTGGCGGCATTATTGCGGCCAAGAAAGTAAGGGGAGGAAGTGGTTTGCACCTGGCATTAGGGATTGTTATCAGTGCCAGCTACATTATTTTCCTGCAGTTTGCCACGGTGTTTTCTGTGAAGGCCGACCTGAATCCTTTACTGGCAGTGTGGATACCGAATTTCATATTTGGGGCATTGGCGTTTTATCTATATCGCCGGGCGCCGAAATGATCTGGAAACAAGGAAATTACGAAAGCGGTATCCGGTTATGGATACCGCTTTTTTTATGGCAGCAGTTCACAATGAGGAGGTGCCAGGAGCTCATTTTTTGAAGATTTTTCTTTCAAAATTTTCAATTCATTCTGAAAAATTTACATTTCTTTAACGTCTATATAAATAGTAATTATTTATATTGTTTAGTGAGATGGTAATAAGGTAATTGTAATGCTCCACTGCCATCCTATGGCCGTACATTTTCGCTGGCAAATCGTTGTTAATTTGGCATTAAATACCATGAAATGGTGGTAACTTCGTTAACAAATCATTACTTTTGACTATTGATCGATTTTGTTTTCTTAATATACAATAGCAGTAAAATGGGGTACATAAAAGAGAAATTCAAGGTTAAAGCAGATGAACTTAACATTGAAGTAAAAGACCTGGTAAAGAATCACGGCACCAAAAAAATTGAAGATGTAACATTGGCGCAAGTTTATCAGGGTATGCGTGGTATTACCGGCCTGGTAACCGAAACGTCTCTGTTGGACGCCAATGAAGGGATTCGTTTTCGTGGATATTCTATTCCTGAATTAAGGGATCATTTACCCAAAGCGCCAGGTGGTGCAGAACCACTGCCGGAAGGTTTATTTTACCTGATGCTGATTGGAGAATTGCCAACTGAAGCAGATGTACAATATTTGTCCAGCATGTGGGGACGCCGTTCTCATGTACCCAACCACGTATTTGATGCTATTGAAGCCTTGCCTATTACCGCTCACCCGATGACTATGTTCAACGTAGGTATTATGGCATTGCAAACTGAATCTTCTTTTGCCCATGCATATGCAGAAGGCATGAATAAGAAAGATTACTGGAGCTATACTTATGAGGACACTATGAACCTCATTGCGCGCCTGCCACGTATTGCGGCGTATGTATATCGCCGTAAATATAAAGGTGGACAGCATATTCAGCCTAATGGCATGCTGGACTGGGCAGGTAACTTCGCACACATGCTGGGCTACTCTGACGAAGGATTCAAAGAACTGATGCGTCTTTATATGGTGATTCACGCTGACCACGAAGGTGGTAACGTGAGCGCACACACTACTCACCTGGTAGGTTCTGCATTGAGCGATGCTTACCTGTCTTTCGCCGCTGGTATGAATGGTCTGGCAGGTCCGTTACACGGTCTGGCTAACCAGGAAGTTATTAAGTGGATCCTGCAGATGCGTGAAGAACTGGGTGGTGGTACGCCTACCAAAGAACAGATCGAAGCTTATGTACGCAAAACCTTGTCTGAAGGTAAAGTAGTACCCGGTTACGGTCACGCGGTATTACGTAAAACAGATCCACGCTTTACTGCGCAGATGGAGTTTGCTAAAAAACATCTCCCGAACGATGAACTGGTGAAAATTGTGTGGATGGTATATGAAACCGTTCCTCCAATCCTGCAGGACCTGGGTAAAGTGAAAAACCCATGGCCTAACGTAGACGCACACTCTGGTGCATTACTGGTACACTACGGTCTCGTGGAATATGAATTCTACACGGTGCTGTTTGGCGTTTCCCGCGCACTGGGCGTTCTGGCTTCCCTTTGCTGGGACAGAGCATTGGGCCTTTCCCTGGAAAGACCAAAATCTGTTACTACCGAGTGGATGAAACAGTTCGTGGAAGGTAAAGTGGATGCTATAGCCGAATAGTTATAATTGTTTTTTATTAAAAAAGGCAAGTGGTGAATTTTTACCATTTGCCTTTTTTATTTTTGTCCTTCATAAAAATGAAATCGCCATTTCTACTTTTACTGCCATATTATCCAATCCGATAGAATACCTGAAGGGCGTTGGTCCACAGAAAGGAGAATTATTGCGCAAAGAAATCAAGATATATACCTTCGGTGACCTGCTGCAATATTTCCCTTTCCGATATGTTGATCGCACCCGGATAGATAAAATCGCTTCTCTCAGCGGTTATGAAGACTTTGTACAGATTCGTGGCAAAATCATCAACATGGTGGTGATGGGAGAAAACAGGTCGAAAAGACTGGTCGCTACTTTCAAAGATGAAACAGGTACCATTGACCTGGTATGGTTTCAGGGCTGGCAGTGGATGCAAAAATCATTGCGCGAAAATGTAGGTTACCTGGTTTTTGGCCGTATCTCTGTATTTAATGGCGTTACACAGTTAGCACATCCTGAGCTGGATTTGCTTACAGAAGAAATTGCTACCGGTAAGCAATTCCTGGAACCGGTATACTATACTACCGAAAAACTAAAAGCCCGCGGACTAACGGCCAAGGCTATAGGAAAATTAACAAAGAACTTACTGGAACAATTATCTCCCCTGGAAATCAGGGAAAATATTCCATTGGAAGTATTACAGCAATACCGGCTCATGCCCCGGTCTATGGCGTATTTCAAAATACATCAGCCCGCAAATGAAGACGATGCTAAACTGGCGCAACGCCGATTGAAATTTGAGGAACTCTTTATTGCACAAATACGCATATGCCGGTTAAAACTGAAAAGACATAAGCAGTCGCATGGCTATGTGTTTGGCGCCGTGGGTGAATCCTTTAACGAATTCTATAATCACCATCTCCCATTTTCATTAACAGGCGCACAAAAAAGAGTGCTGAAAGAAATCCGGACAGATACCGTACACGGGCGTCAGATGAACCGCTTACTGCAGGGAGATGTGGGCAGCGGTAAAACCATGGTGGCTTTGTTATCCATGCTACTCGCCAAGGATAATGGTTTTCAGGCCTGTTTGATGGCGCCTACTGAAATCCTTTCGCAGCAGCACTACAAGGGGATTGCAGAACTGGTGGAAAAAATGGATGTAAAAGTGGCCCTGCTCACTGGCAGTATCAAAGGTAAAGCCCGGCGTAAAATACTGGAAGAGGCACTGGACGGTTCCATTGATATCCTGGTAGGTACACATGCATTATTGGAAAAAGAAGTGCAGTTTAAGAACCTGGGCATGGCCATTGTAGATGAGCAACACCGTTTCGGCGTGGCACAACGGGCACGGCTATGGGAAAAGAATGATATACCGCCGCATATACTGGTGATGACGGCAACGCCTATACCAAGAACGCTGGCAATGACTATTTACGGCGATCTGGATGTATCTGTTATCGATGAAATGCCGCCCGGGCGTAAGCCGATTACTACCGTACATCGTACGGAATACCAGCGCCCGCAGGTGATGGATTTTATTAAGGAAGAAGTGAAAAAAGGACGGCAGGCCTATATCGTTTACCCGTTGATAGAAGATTCGGAAAAGCTGGACTATGAAAACCTGATGAAAGGGTATGAAGAAGTCAAGGCTTTCTTCCCCGAACCGCAGTTTTATATCAGTATGGTACATGGCCGGCAGCCGGCAGAACAACGGCAGACCAATATGCAGCGTTTCGTTACCGGCGATACCAACATCATGGTGGCTACTACCGTTATTGAAGTAGGTGTAAACGTGCCCAATGCTTCCGTAATGGTAATAGAAAGCACGGAGCGCTTTGGCTTGTCGCAACTGCACCAGTTACGCGGCCGGGTAGGCCGGGGGGCGGAACAATCGTTTTGTATACTCATGACAGGCAATAAAGTCAGCCAGGATTCCAAGGAACGGATTAACGTGATGGTACAAACCAACGATGGCTTTATTATTTCTGAGAAAGACATGGAACTCAGGGGGCCCGGCGATATCGAAGGTACCCGGCAAAGTGGGGTGCTGGACTTTAAACTGGCCGACATTATTGCAGATAAACCCATACTGGATGCAGCCCGTGCCAGTGCAGAAAAGATACTGGAAGAAGACACCGATTTATTGTTGCCTGAAAATCAGGCACTAAAAGAATTTTTGGCCGCCCAGCGAAGTAAATCTATCTGGAGTAAAATTTCCTGAGGATTTTAACGTTTATTAATTGATGAGTGGATAAAGTAAACCACTTCTGAGGCCAGAATTTCATCTTGTTTTCCCATTTAACCTATTTTTTTCTTCGCATCAGAAGTTTTGTGTTTTTCCCGACCGTAACAATTTGACAGGCTTCTGCGTTTATAATGGTATATTAGTTATTCAGTATAAAAAATAAATCTAATCCCGTTGAAATTTACCTTCCCGATTGGCCTTATTGGATGGATGATTTGCTTTTTCTTACCAGGACGTAACGCCCAGGCACAGCAGCAATATGCCAATTATACCCCACTGAATTTTATTGAAAATAAAGGACAGTGGAATAAAGACGTAATCTATAAAACATCACTGGATGGCGCCTCCGTTTTCCTGCGGAAAACAAGCTTTACTTTCCTCCTGTTGAACAAAGAGGATATGTACGCGCTGGAAGAAGCTGCACACGGACATTCCGGCAATCATCCACACGACAGTTTGATAGAGCACCCACGCACCGGCGCTACTGTCACTGCACCGCCCAAGCACGCTTATCCCCAGGAAGGTGGTCAGCCCTCTCCTCCAAGACCGGGTCGCATGCCGGAAGTAAGAGGACACGCTTATAATGTTAACTTTCTGAATACTGCTGCCAACGTGCAGATTGTGCCTGAAAAAGAACAGGAAGCACGCACCAATTATATTATTGGTAATGATCCCGGTAAATGGGCGTCTAATGTGAAAACGTTCCAGGGCGTGAATTATAACGGCCTCTATGCCGGAATAGATGCACATGTGTATTCTGAAGCGTCGCAGTTAAAATATGACCTGATTGTACATCCCGGCGCCAACCCCAACGATATCCAGCTGGAATACGAGGGCGCTACCAGTATAGAATTGAAAAAAGGACAACTCTATGTGCATACCTCCGTAGGAGATGCCATAGAGCAATTACCCTACGCATATCAGTATATCAACGAACAGCGTGTAGCCGTAAAGGTATCCTATAAGCTAACCGGCAACAAAGTAGGATTTAAAGTATCCGGAGAATACAATCCTGCCTATACGCTGGTGATAGATCCGATATATGTTTTTTCTACTGTATCCGGCTCCCGTGCCGATAACTGGGGCTTTACTGCCACCTACGACGATGCGGGTAATTTTTACGGCGGTGGTATTGTTTTCGACAATGGCTACCCGGTAACACCCGGTGTAGTACAGGACGTTTTCCGTGGCGGAAAGTTTGATATCGGTATCTCCAAGTTTAACACAAACGGTACCCAGCTGATATACGCTACCTATATTGGCGGAAGCGGCCTGGAACAACCGCATAGCTTATTCGTGGATCAACAGGGTAACCTGGTGATTTCCGGCAGAACCACTTCGCCCGATTATCCCAATACGAAAGTGATTGGTAAAAACAGGGGAGGATGGGATATTGCCGTCACCAAACTGAATGCTACCGGTACAGGTATCATTGGCTCCCTGATCATTGCCGGTAGTGCCAATGATGGGGTAAATATGAACGACAACCGTGCTACAGGAGGTTATGTATTGTTACGCAATTATGGTGATGATGCCCGCAGTGAAGTGGTGATAGACAATGCCGGATACATCTATGTAGCCAGCTGTACCAACTCCGATGATTTTCCGGTAACCCCCGGTGTTTTCCAGGGAAAATTTGGTGGTACACAGGACGGTGTAGTGATGAAAATAAACCCCATGTGCGGCGACCTTATATGGGCCAGCTACCTGGGAGGAAGTAAAGCGGATGCCGCTTACGTAATTGCCCTGAATGGCCTCAATAGCCTATACGTAGCCGGTGGAACCGCCAGCGACGATTTTCCGATGAAAGGAAGCGGATTGTATCCAGCCTATCGGGGGGGTATTTGTGATGGCTTTATTGCGCATATTACCAATGATGGTACCGCCATCACAGAAAGTACTTACCTGGGTTCCGACAACCCCTCTGCTGACCAGGTATACGGTATTCAATTGGACAGAAATGGATTCGTATACGTAACCGGTACCACTGAAGGCAACTGGCCAATCAAGATCAGCCCCGGTTATTACAATGATAACAGCTTCCAGTTTATTTGCAAACTGCAACCCAACCTTTCCGCTTTTGTATATTCCACCACGTTTGGTCGTAGTAAAACGGCGATCAATACTCCCAATATTTCACCCACTGCGTTTCTCGTAGACCGATGCGAAAATGTGTATGTATCCGGATGGGGTGGCGGTATTAACATTGACCTGCGATATCCTAACTCAGGTACCGGAGGATTGCGTACCACACCAGATGCCCTGCAACGTACTACGGATGGTAAAGATTTTTATTTCTTTGTATTGAAACGGGATGGAACGCAACAACTGTATGGCAGCTTTTTTGGGGGCAATGGTTTGTATGAACACGTAGATGGAGGTACCAGCCGCTTCGATAGGAACGGTATCATTTACCAGGGCATCTGCGCCTGGTGTAATGTTAGCAACGGTCCCTTCAAGCCCCGGTATCCAACTACCCCGGGGGCCTACTCCAGTACACCACCACCAGGATGTAACTTCGGAGCACTGAAAATTGCCTTTAATCTCGATGGTATCAAAGCCGGTATAAAAACCCTGGACCGCCGCGTGAACTACTGCGTGCCGGAAGAAGTGACATTTGTTGATACCACCTATATAGAAGGTAAAACATATGAATGGAATTTTGGCGACGGCACCACCGTTACTGGTGGCCCCGAGCTGGATACGGTGAAGCATACCTTTACCAAAGTAGGTTATTACAAAGTACGGCTGGTGAAAATTGATCCGTCAAGCTGTAATGTATCCGATACGGCTTACATCACCATTAAGCTGGGAAATAATAAGGCCGACTTTAATTTCGATGCTAAAAGACAGGATCCCTGCGATAGCCTGAAATATCTTTTTACCAACATATCCACAACACCCGCCAACCAGTTTGGAGACAGTTCTTTCATCATGGACTTTGGTGATGGTACACGTCCGTTCTATACCGGGTTGGATACTTTTCCATTGATCCATTACTACAAGGCCGCTGGCGTTTACAATGCTACCTTAACCCTGGTAGATACCGCTTTCTGTAATGCACCACAAACACAAACGAAGGCCTTGCGTGTAGCCATTAACGTGGTAGCCGCGTTTACACTGCCGGATACTGTTTGTGTGGGCACTGAATTACAAATGGTGAATAATACATTGGGCGGGGAGTCTTTCAAATGGACCTTTGAAGATGACGGATCTACTTCTTCAGATCCTTATCCGATACATGCTTTCAAGAAAGCCGGTAATTGGAAAGTATCCTTGCTGGTACTGGACCCCAATACTTGTAATAAAAGAGACAGTATTACCAGAAATGTATTGGTGGCAAATCCGCCGGTAGCAGACTTCGAATTTTCGCCCATAAAACCTGTGGAGAATACACCAGTGCAATTTGTAAATACTTCCTCTGCTGATGCCGTACACTATTTATGGAACTTCGGTGATGGAGACACCACTACGGCCTTTGCTCCATCACATCAATACCTGAGAACCGGTACCTATAATGTGTGTTTGACTACTTACAACCGGGAAGGCTGCTCCTCTACAATCTGTAAAGATGTATCTACCATCGTAGTACCATTGTTTGATGTGCCGAATGCTTTTGCACCAAGCGGAAAGAACAATGTATTTTATGTGAAAGCTTTTGGCGCGACCAAATTCAATCTTAAAATATTTAATCGCTGGGGACAATTGGTTTTTGAAAGTTCAGATCCCCGGATTGGCTGGGACGGTCGGTTTAAAGGGAATATTCAGCCCATGGATGCTTACGCCTATATCGTAAACCTGGAGTTTACGGATGGCACAAAAGGCAGTAGATCAGGAAGTGTAACCTTGTTAAGATGATGAGCCATGAATCAGATAGTTAAATTATCAACATGCCTGGCATTATTGTTAATAATTGCAATGGGAGGGTACTCACAAGACCTTCACTTTTCGCAATTCTTCAATTCGCCATTGACAACTAACCCCGCCAATACCGGTTTCATTCCGGATGGAAATTACCGTATTGGGCTTAATTACCGCGATCAGTGGACCAGTGTTCCGGTGCCTTATAAAACGATGTCGGCTTATGGCGACTTTCAGCTATTCCGCGACAGACTGGAATATGGCTGGGTAGGTATAGGCGCTGTATTACTCCGCGATGTGGCAGGCGCCGGGAACTTAACATCTACCAAAGGATATGCTTCTATTGCTTATCATCAGTTACTGGGACAAAGCAGTTTGTTGTCGTTAGGATTTAATGCTGGTTCTGCCGGCAAACGGGTGGATGTAACAAAACTCATTTTCAGTGATCAGTGGAATGGAAAATTCTTCGATTCCCAAATCCCCACCGGGGAGCCTATTACCCAAAGCAGTGTAAATTATTTCGACTTACAGGCAGGGATGAATTACGCTTATTTCCCTACTGAAAATATTTATGTGAATGCGGGATTTTCTGTACAGCATATCAATACACCCAGGGAAACTTTCTTTGATGGAAATAATGTGATCCCTCGCCGCTACATCGGATTTCTGAATGCCAGTATCAAGATGAGTGATAAAGTGATCCTGAACCCGGCGGCTTACTATGCTACACAGGTAGGCGCCCGGGAGCTGATGCTGGGGGCCAATGCCGCCTATAATCTTTCCGGCGACGGTGTACAACAGTTGTACGGGGGATTGTATTATCGGGCCAATGATGCTGCGGTCTTCCTGGTAGGTTATCAACTGAATGGTATTAAATTGATGTTTAACTACGATATCACCACTTCCGGCTTATCGGCAGCAAACAATCGCCGGGGCGCTTATGAGCTGGGTATTGTATACTCCGGTTTATACTTCAATCGTACATTCAGCAATGCCAGAAGATCTACGATTTGTCCTTCTTTTTAATCGGCCGGAAATTACTACCTAACCGGCAATATGATTATTTTTGTTTCATGACAACGTTTAATAAAGTAACTGCCGCTCACATAGCGACATTGCGCGAAATAGCCGGAGTGCAATATGTATTGGTGGACGGGGAAAGTATGAGTCGTTATGCCCAGGATGAAACCGAAGACCTGCATTATTTGCCGGAAGTGGTAGTCAAACCAGATACCACAGAACAGGTAAGCCGTATTATGCGCTTATGTAACGAGGAATTATTGCCGGTAACACCCCGTGGTGGCGGTACGGGGCTTAGTGGTGGCGCCCTGGCACAATTTGGCGGTGTACTGATTTCCATGGAACGCTTTAACCATATTACCCAGATCGACGAAAGAAATTTGCAGGTCACTACAGAACCAGGTGTGATTACCGAAGAACTGCAGAATGCAGTAAAGGAAAAAGGATTATTTTATCCACCGGACCCCAGCAGTCGCGGTACCTGTTTCATAGGCGGTAATATTGCGGAAAACTCCGGAGGGCCTAAAGCCGTAAAATACGGTGTGGTAAAGGATTATGTACTGAACCTGGAAATGGTATTGCCGAACGGGGAGATTATCTGGACTGGGGCCAATGTATTAAAAAATGCGACTGGTTATAATCTTACCCAGTTGGTAGTGGGCAGTGAAGGCACCCTGGGTATTGTTACCAAAATTGTATTACGACTCATTCCATTACCTAAGCATGATTTGTTGATGCTGGTACCTTTCCGTTCTGCTGAAAGTGCCTGCGCCGCAGTGAGTGCTATTTTCCGTGCAGGATATACCCCTTCCGCCATGGAGTTTATGGAAAGGGATGCATTGGAATGGGTGACCCAATATGTACAAAGTGGCGCTGTTAAGATAGAAGACGATGTACAAGCGCATTTACTGATAGAAGTAGATGGCAACTACCCGGAAGTGTTAATGCAGGAAATGGAGGGGATCGCAGGTGTAGTAGAAAGCTTTGATATCGGAGAGATTTTATTCGCGGAAGACGCACAACAGAAAGACGAATTATGGAAACTGCGCCGCCGGGTGGCAGAAGCTGTAAAAGCTAATTCTGTATACAAAGAAGAAGATACAGTGGTACCCCGCGCTGAATTGCCCGTGTTATTGAAAGGTGTAAAAGACATAGGCCGGAAATATGGCTTCCATTCTGTATGCTATGGTCATGCCGGTGACGGTAATTTACATGTAAACATTATCAGGGGTACGCTGCCCGAAGAACAGTGGAATGGTACCCTCACGGAAGGAATACGCGAAATTTTTCAGTTGGTGAAACAATTGGGAGGAACTATCTCCGGTGAGCATGGTATTGGCCTTGTACAGAAAAACTATATGGACATCATTTTTGATCAAACATCTATGCAGCTGATGAAGCAAATAAAACAGATCTTTGATCCAAAGAATATATTGAACCGGGGGAAAATATTTGATTGTTAAACTTTTTTCCTGGTATTTAGTTTAACTAAATAAATCAGAACATGAAACATTTATTGGTATGTTTTTTCTTCCTGGCAACCGTGCAAATGGCGCATGCCCAGTATTATAAAACAGACACGTTAACGCATAAAGGATTTGATCGTTCAAAGCTGATATTGGGAGGCTCTGTGGGATTGGTGTTTGGAGACTATACCAATGTTGATGTTTCACCTATGGTGGGTTACCGTTTCTCACAATACATTGCTGCCGGTATCAATGTGAATGCGCAATACGGACAAATGACTTCCCGGTATAACGGCACGATAGCACAGCGTGATAAATACACCATTTTTGGCGGCGGCGTTTGGGGACGTGTATATCCGGTGCCAATGCTGTTTGTGCATATCCAGCCGGAGTATAATCATATATCACAATCTTCTACTTTTTACGATACGAATGACCGCAAGCAAACAGTGAAAACCAACTACACAGTACCCAGCATGTTGATAGGTGCAGGTTATACACAGGGCGTGGGAGGAAGAGTAGGTATTGGGATTTCTATTCTGTATGATGTGTTGCAGGATAGCCGGTCCCCGTATAATAACGGCCTGATATATAGAGCAGGTGTTGGTTTGGGTTTCTAAGACCTTTTACTGATTTTCAGGTAGACATATTACTGGCAGCCGGATCATTTGTTTAACAGATGATCCGGCTTTCTTTTTGGGTGCGGGTTTCCCCGGAGCAATATTATCCGCATGTTAAATGTTTATAAATGCTAAACTTTATTTTACATAGTACATATCTTTGCGGATATTAATAATTCAGGAAAGATGGGAATAGCATTAGTTGTTTTTGACATCGCGGGTACTACCCTGCATGATGAGTCCAATGTGGCTAAAGTATTACAGCAAACCATTTCACTGGCGGGCGTTTCCGTAACAGTGGAGGAAGTAAATGAAGTAATGGGATATGCCAAGCCATATGCCATCCGTTACCTGTTGCAGCAGAAGCAGGATAGCCGTTACAGTGACGAGGCCTTTATCAGCCAGTTACATGAGCGTTTTGTAGCAGATATGAAAGCGCATTACGCTACTAATCCGGCGGTACGCGAAAAAGAAGGGGTATCAGCCGTATTTGCGGCTTTAAAGGCAAAGGGCATCAAAGTGGCATTGGATACGGGTTTTGATCGTGCCATTACGAATGTCATCCTGGAAAGGGTGGGCTGGCAGAAGGCCGGATTAATAGATGCCGTAGCTACCAGCGATGAAGTGCCCTATGGCCGTCCTTATCCATATATGATATACCGTATTATGGAAGAACTGGAAATCCGCAGCATACAGTCGGTGGCTAAAACCGGCGATACCATTTCCGACCTGGAAGAAGGTACCAATGCGGGTTGTCGTTATGTGATTGGCGTTACAACTGGCGCGTATACACGTGAAGAGTTGGAGAAAGGTCCGCATACACACCTGGTAGCCAGTTTGGATGAGCTGTTGACTATTTTTTAACATCGTAGATTTTATCATAGCATGCAACAACAACAGGCAGATGTAGCGGTCATAGGAGCCGGCATTGTAGGCTTGGCCACGGCTTATCACCTGGCAGCCCAGGGGAAAAAAGTAGTTTTATTTGAGAGAAATAGTAAGGCCATCAGTGCGTCTATCCGCAACTTTGGCCTGGTATGGCCCATCGGTCAAACCGCCGGGAAAATGTACCAGCGGGCTATGCGAAGCCGTGCTACCTGGAAACAACTGGCAGCGGCCACCGGTCTGCAATGCCAGGAAACCGGGTCTATCCACCTCGCCTATGAAAATGACGAACTGGCCGTATTGGAGGAATTTGCCCAGGCAGCTCCGGCTAACGGCTATGACTGTACATTAGTGAGCGCCTCACAGATTGGAAAATATACGCAGGCCATCAAAACCGACGGGTTAAAAGGTGCTTTATGGAGTCCTACTGAAATGACCGTTAACCCGCGTCAGGCCAGTGCAGCCATTGCAAAGTACCTGGAAGAAAAAATGAACGTAACCGTTCGATTTGGAACGGCGGTGAACGGTATCAGTATGCCGTATATTGAAACCAGGGAGGAAAAATGGAAAGTAGACGAAGTATTTGTATGTAGTGGTGCTGATTTTGAAACACTGTACCCTGCTGAGTTTGCGGCCGCCCCCTTGAAAAAGTGTAAGCTGCAGATGATGCGTACTATCCCACAGCCGGGCAACTGGCAGCTGGGACCCGCTTTGTGTGCAGGATTAACACTGGCGCATTATGCTTCATTCGATAGCTGCCAGGCATTGGTGCCACTGAAAGAGCGCTTCGATGCAGAAATGCCGGAATACGTGAAATGGGGCATCCATCTGCTCATTTCCCAGAATGGGGCAGGAGAGCTGACTATCGGGGATTCACATGAATATGGTCCGGATTTCGAACCATTTGATAAAGCGTTTATCAATGACCTTATCCTGAAATATATGCATACCTTCCTGCAGGCACCTACCTATACCATACAGGAACAATGGCATGGCATTTATCCTAAGCTCACCAATGGTCAAACAGACCTCGTGTTTTCACCGGAAAAGAACGTGACGATTGTAAATGGATTAGGCGGAGCCGGTATGACTTTATCATTCGGTTTGGCACAGGAAGTGACGGGTGTTTTATAACCGGTAGCTGCCGATAAAATGCAGCAAAAAGCTGGACTCCCTTTTCCAAGGCCCTGCTGCATAGCAATCGATTTCTACTTTGCGTAATCTCGATGAATTTAAATTAGGTTATTGGGCAAATAATTGATAAATTAAATTCAGATTAAGCGTTATGAAAACACCTGTTGAATAAAAACGATAGTAACATTCGAATCATTTTCAACAATATTTATTGCCAGCATTAGCAACGTTTCTGCAGCGATGTTTTTTAAACATCGCTGCACGTTCATAACGTGTTAAATGTAAAGCAGGTTTCTTTATAGTTACCTGCTTTTTTTGTGCTTAATGCGGTGTGCGTAAGCTAATTATTACATAAATTACAGTGTTCCGTCTGCTTGCAGGTGGAAAGTGATTTATGATAAATAAAAAGTAATCGCATGAACAGTAGTATAAAGAATTTGAAAGAAAGAGACTGGACGGAGACAAGAGCACATTCCAGCTGGCAGATATTCAAGATTATGGCGGAGTTTGTTGAAGGGTTTGAAAAATTGGCAAAAATTGGTCCCTGTATATCTATATTTGGTTCTGCCCGTACCAAACCGGGTAATCGCTATTATGATCTGGCCCAGGAAATAGCTACCAAACTGGCAGACGAGGGATTCGGTATTATTACCGGCGGCGGCCCCGGTGTAATGGAAGCTGCTAATAAAGGCGCTCAGGCAGCCCATGGAAAATCGGTAGGTGCTAATATTACCCTCCCACATGAGCAACATCCCAACGTTTATATCGATCCGGAAAATAGCCTGAACTTCGATTATTTCTTTGTTCGTAAGGTGATGTTCACCAAATACTCCCAGGGTTTTGTGATGATGCCGGGAGGCTTTGGTACCATGGATGAATTCTTTGAAGTAGCTACCCTGATTCAAACCAGGAAAATGGAGGAAACTCCCATGGTACTGGTAGGACGCGAATACTGGAGCGGCCTCCTGGAGTGGATCCGCACCGTGATGATGGAGAAAGAAAGCAATATTAATCCACAGGATCTCGATCTCCTTCAATTATTTGATACCGCCGACGAAGTAGTGGAATACTTCCGCGTTTTCTATACTACCAACAAATTGCGGCCAAACTTCTAGTAGAGGGGAAAGCCGAAAGCATAAAGCAAAAAGCTATTGTAGCGAGTAACCAATGCGGATATTAGACTCGCTACAATAGCTTTTTGCTTTATGCTTTCGGCTTTATGCTTCAATAAATGCAGCAAAACAACGTTTATGTATATATTAAACGTATATCCGTGCTGGTCTTCCCTGCTTTCCACCTTCTGCTTGCGGCTTTTTCCTTAGCTTTGCAGAAATTTTAATACATGGAGCTCATCCTGGCAGCAGCAGAGGCTTATTCAGAAAAATATACCAGTGCGGAAAGTGAATTGATGTACCGGTTGAACCGGGAAACGCATCTTAAGGTAGAACTACCACACATGTTAAGTGGACAAGTGCAGGGAAGGTTTCTGAGTATGGTGAGCCATATGATCCGGCCCCGGCGTATCCTGGAACTGGGTACTTATACCGGGTATTCCGCGATCTGCCTGGCAGAAGGATTGGCGGCAGATGGCATCCTGCATACTGTGGATATCAATGAAGAACTGGAAACCCTTTGCCATCAATATTTTGAAGCAAGTGGTGATGCAGATAAAATAAAAATGCACATAGGCAAGGCCGCAGACATCATTGAACAATTGGACGAAGTATTTGACCTGGTTTTCATTGATGCAGACAAATCCGGCTATGAGCAATATTACGACCAGGTATGGGATAAATTACGTCCCGGTGGTTTTATCCTGGCAGACAATGTACTTTATCATGGACAGGTGCTGGCACCCGAAAATGAGCAGGGACGCCAGGCCAAGGCAATGATCAGTTTTTGTGAGAAAGTGTTGGCGGACGATCGTGCCGAACAGGTATTACTCACCATCCGCGATGGTGTTCTGATGATCAGGAAGAAATAACACGCCCATTAAATCCGAAAATACATGCAAGTAAGAAAATTCTTATTGGTAGTCAGTTTTCTTATTGGCTTCGTTTCCATGCTGCAGGGGCAGAACATGACCACTCCGCAGTATATTGCCACCTATAAAAACTTAGCCATTGAGGAAATGCGCCGCTCCGGCGTACCTGCCGCCATTAAACTGGCCCAGGGTATTATTGAAACCCAGTCCGGCAACGGTACCTTATGTTTACAGTCTAATAACCACTTCGGTATTAAATGTAAAAATACCTGGACGGGAAAAACCATCAAATACGATGATGACGCCGCCCAGGAATGCTTCCGGGTATACGACAATGCAAAAGATTCCTATCGGGATCACTCCGACTTTTTGCGTAATAACCCCCGTTATGCTTTTCTTTTCCAGTTTGATGGTGACGACTATAAATCCTGGGCATTTGGCTTAAAACAAGCCGGATACGCCACCAATAAAACTTACCCACAACAGCTGATCAAAGTGATTGAGGACTATAACCTCCAGCAATACACGCTGATTGCCATGGGGAAAGCGCCTGCTACCAGCATTGATCAAACCGAATACGCAGAAGCAACGCCTAAACGCGAAGAGAAAGCTTCTTCCGGAAAAAATCACCATAACAACAACTATAATAAGCCTGTTGCAGGCAACTACCCTAAAGGGATATTTGAAATCAATGGCCGTAAAGCTATCTACGTAAAAGCCGGTACCTCCCTGATCCAGGTAGCAGATCAACGTAATATGCGTCTCCGCAAACTGGTACGCTTCAACGATCTCGAAAATGATAATCCGCCTTCAAAAGACATGATTATCTTCCTGCAAAAGAAGAGTAAACGCGGTAGCAAAGATTTTCACCCGGTAGTAAATGGTGAAACCATGCACGATGTAGCCCAGGCCGAAGGTATTCAGCTCAGATGGCTGCGCCGCCGTAACAAAATGAATGAAGGCGAAGAACCGGCCGCCGGACAACGCTTAACCCTGGACGGTTTTGCCGATAATGCCCCCCGGTTAGCTAAAAATACCCGGGTATTGAAGGAAGAAGACCAGGAACCACCGGAAGATTTTTCTCCGCGTAAAGCACTGGATGGCATCAAAGAAGAGGTAGCCAAAAATGTATCTGGCGCTGCCTCTGTTCCGGACAACAAGCCCACGCAGCCGGCCCAACAGCCTAAAGGTGGTGTTCCCGTAGCCATGATCGAAGACCTGAAAAAAGCAGGAGAAGTGACTACCACGGGCAGCACTACTACGCCGAAGGCATCTATGCCGCAACCAGCACCTGCTCCCACTACGCCAAAACCAGTACCCGCACCGGCTTCAAAGGCCGGCACACAGTATCACGATGTGCAACCCAAGGAAACACTCTATGGTATTGCTAAAATGTACAACCGGTCCGTTACACAATTACAGGAATGGAATAATTTGCAGGGCTTCGATATTAAAATCGGTCAGCGCCTGTTGGTAAATAAATAAGCAGCGATCTTTTTGCGCTTATAATTGTTAAATAAGGAAATGTAGATGTATTATGTCAGTAATTAAGGTGCATGACAAGCAGTTTCAGCCCTATATCCCTGCTACCGAATTGCAGCAGCGTATTAAGGAAATGGCGGAACAAATTAATAAAGACCTGGAGGGAGAGCGCCCTTTGTTTATTGCCATACTGAATGGCTCTTTTATGTTTGCCGCAGATATGTTTAAATACCTCACTATTGAGGCGGAGATATCTTTTATTAAACTGGCGTCTTATAAAGGCACCAAATCAACCGGTAATGTAGTACAGGCGATCGGACTGGATGAAGACCTTTTTGGCCGTACCGTGGTGATCCTGGAAGATATTGTGGATACCGGTAAAACCCTGAGCCAGTTTCTTCCCCAGCTGGAACACCAGCAGCCTAAGAAACTAATAGTGGCTTCCCTGCTCACCAAACCGGATGCAATGGTGCATCCTATTAAAATCGATTACCTGGGCTTTTCTGTACCGAATAAGTTCCTGTTGGGATATGGCCTCGACTATGATGGGTTGGGCCGCAATTTACCAGCAATTTACCAGCTGGTAGAGTAGCAGTAGAGCTACACAAGAAATTTCAGAGGAGTAAAGCCGCAATAGAGTAATAAGATCTTTGCTGCTTTGCTCCTTTGTTGCTTTGCGCGAAAAAAAATATTATCTTAATACATGCGGAAGTTCCTTTTACTCTTACTTTTCTGGGGTGGAGGGCTGCAAGCGCAAACAATCTGGGTATCGGGAGCGGTCGAAGACAGTATATCACATCGCCCCATTTCCGGCGTACAGGTGAAGGTGATGGATGACACAACCAATGTGATCACAAACGCTTTCGGTCTTTTTAAAATTGTAATCCCCAGGGCAACTGCCAGGCTATTGCTGGTACAAAACGGTTATCTCCCTAAAGAGATAACGGTGAGTAAGTATGACAGATTGTTAATAACGTTATCGCCCCTACGAAAAGATACAGACCCCATTGCACTCGCTAAAGCCAGGTCTAAAATGCTGCATAGCAGTAATCCCAACTACGGGAATACGGGTATCGGTACCCACTCTTTTTACAATGAAACCTATGGGGCTACCTACGAAAATAAGTTTGTACGCACAGAGAGCCATCCGCTGTCTACTTTCGCTATTGATGTAGACAGGGCCGCCTATAGTAATATTCGCCGCTTCCTGCGATTGAAAGAGCCGGTACCGGTAGACGCCGTGCGGATTGAAGAAATGATTAACTACTTCCATTACGATTACCCGTTACCGTTACCTGGTGCGGATATGGCGCTGTATAATCATTATACTACCTGCCCCTGGGAGACCAGCCATCGGCTGTTACAGATTGCTATCCGGGCCCGTGCGTTGGAAACAGACAGCTTTCCCGCCAGCAACCTGGTTTTCCTGATAGACGTGTCTGGCTCTATGGCTACTGCCAATAAATTACCCCTGTTGCAGGCTGCTTTCCGCATATTGGTCAATAATCTTCGTCCGGCTGATAAAGTGGCTATTGTGGCTTATGCCGGAGAGCCGGGTATATTGCTTCCCGCTACGGGTGGCGATCAGAAAGCCAAAATCCTGAATGCGATCGATAACCTCAATGCCGGCGGATCTACTGCTGGTGAAGCCGCTATCAAAATGGCATATCGTATTGCAGCAGAGCAATATATTCCTGATGGCAACAACCGCGTAATATTAGCCACCGATGGGGATTTTAACGTGGGGCTCAGCAGTGATGAGGAAATGGAGCAGCTCATCCTACAGCAAAAGGAAAGCGGTGTACTGCTCACTTGTTTGGGATTTGGTATGAAGAATTATAAAGATTCCAAGCTGCAATCCCTTGCCAGTAAAGGGAATGGTAACTTTGCTTATATAGATGACCTGGAAGAAGCCAATAAAATATTTGCCCGTGAATTCGGCAGCACCCTGTTTACGATTGCCCGCGATGTTCAATCGGAAGTATGTTTTAATCCTGCCCTGGTAAAATCGTATAGGCTTATTGGTTATGAGAATAAAGTATTGCCACCGGATACAACAATTAAAACGGAATATAGTGGTGGCATTATTGGCAGCGGACATTGCTCCGTAGCTTTGTACGAGATTATACCAACAACAGCATTGGCGAAAACAGGTGATACTGTGCTGGCGCATGTGAAAATCAGTTATCGTGCGCCACAGGACACTACAACCAGGTACCTGTCTGGTGATATTCCGGCCATATGTAAAGATTTTGAGGAGGCTTCTGCTGATTGCCGCTTCGCTACGGCTGTGGCTTTACTGGGGATGGTGCTGCGTAAATCAGCTTACTGTGGTAAGGGAGATACCGATATGGTGATGGAGATGGCCCGTAATGCCCTTGGTAAAGACGAGGGGCATTACAGGGAGGAGTTTTTGAAGATGGTGAAAATGGTACGCAAAGCAAAGCGGTAGGCGTTTACTTTGTTAACCGGTAGCATTTTCTGATCAGCTTCTGCTGGAAATCGAACGGAAGTGTTTGATTAGTAATATCCTTGATACTGGCGGCATTGATCTTTTCGGTATCCATCACAAACCTGCGATAGTTATTACTGAAATATACCACCCCATCTTTTTTTGTAGCCAGCAATACTTTATTGAGCATGTCCACATGGTCCCGTTGAATATCCAGGAAGTCTTTCATGCGCTTACTGTTGGAGAAGGTAGGCGGATCAATGATCACGAGATCAAAGGTATTCAGCTTCAATGTATCCAGGTATTGTAATACATCGGCGTGTACGAAAGTATGTTTAGGACTATCGAAGCCGTTGAGGCGCATATTTTCTTCTGCCCAGGCCAGGTAGGTTTTAGAGAGATCTACAGATGTTACCTCTGCTGCACCTCCCGCGGCCGCATACACGGAAAATGATCCGGTATAGCAGAACAGGTTGAGTACTTTTTTATCTTTCACTTCATTTCTCACCATACCCCGCGTAATGCGATGGTCGAGAAACAGGCCGGTATCCAGGTAATCGGAGAGATTCACTTTGAATTGGAGGCCCGCTTCATGGGCGGTCATGATGTGACTTTCCAGGCTGAGTTTTTCGTATTGACTTTTCCGGTTTTCTTTCCGTTGCCGTTGTTTTACCCATATTTTATTGGGTGCTACATCCAGTACTTTACTGATCAGTTCCAGGCAGGTATCCAGCCATTCCTCATGGGCATCTTCTTCCATACCGTGTTTACGGTTGTATTCAGCAATGTATACATGATCTTCATACATTTCGATGCTGAAGGGGAATTCAGGAATATCGTCATCATATACCCGGTAGCAGGTAATATTTTGCCGTCTGGCCAGTTTAGATATATGCCGGAATACTTTCGTTAACCGGTTTTCGAACATCTGTAGTTTTGAATCCATCGTTTCTATTCTATGAAAGCATAAAGCAAAAAGCGTAAAGCAAAAAGCTATTGTAGCGAATGATAAAAGCGTATCATTAACTTAGATATCCGCTGCGATCATTCGCTACAATAGCTTTTTGCTTTATGCCTTCAGCTTTCCGCTCAACTAAAAATGTCTCTTACTTTCTCGAAAAATCCTTTTTCAGATTTTTCAGGATTAGGTTTAAAGTTATCGGAGGCTTGTAATTTATCAAGCATTGCTTTTTCTTCTGCGCTCACTGTTTGTGGCGTCCATACATTCACATGAATCAGCTGGTCGCCTTTTTCATAAGAATTAACGGAAGGGAATCCTTTGCCTTTCAGGCGGAATATTTTACCACTTTGTGTACCGGCGGGAATTTTTATTTTGGCTTTACCGTCGATGGTAGGCACTTCCAGGGAGGTACCATATACTGCATCCGGGAAGGAAATGTGCAGATCGTAGGCTACGTTGAGGCCATCACGTTGCAGTTCCGGATGTGGTTCTTCTTCGATGAGGATCAGCAGATCGCCGGGGGCGCCGCCTCTTTCACCTGCGTTACCTTTTCCACTCATGCTCAATTGCATGCCTTCCTGTACACCTGCCGGGATGTCGATGCTCACCATTTCTTCACCGTACATACGGCCTTCACCTTTACAGTGGCCGCATTTGCTGGTAATGATCTGGCCTTCACCATGACAGGTAGGGCAGGTCGTAACGGTTTGCATTTGTCCGAGGAAAGTTTGCGTTACTTTCCTTACCTGGCCGGAACCGCCACAGGTATTACAAGACTGGAATGCGTTTTTATCTTTAGCACCCAGGCCGCCACAGTGTTGGCAGGGTACATATTTTTTTACTTTGATTTTTTTGTTGGCACCTTTCGCGATTTCTTCATAGGTGAGACGGATTTTTACCCGGAGGTTAGAACCACGGGTACCGCGTCCACGGCGGTTTCCACCACCACGTGCACCACCGCCGCCGAAGAAGCTGCCGAAAATATCGTCGCTACCGAAAATGTCACCGAAGTTGGAGAAGATGTCATCCATATTCATTCCGCCTCCGCCATATCCACCACCACGGTTGCCATTCATGCCGGCATGTCCAAAACGATCGTATTGTGCTCTTTTATCAGGATCACTCAATACTTCATAAGCTTCAGCTGCTTCTTTGAATTTATCTTCTGCCTCTTTGTTATTCGGGTTGCGGTCAGGGTGAAACTGCATGGCTACTTTACGGTAGGCCTTTTTAATTTCATCCTGGGAGGCAGATTTGGCAACAACCAGTATTTCGTAATAATCTCTCTTGGTAGACATTATAATAATCACTTAATGCTGGTGCAGGGCACCAGCTTTTGTTTCGGTAAAAAAATAGTTTTACGTCAGCTTAGCATAGGCAATCATTAGAAATTATGCCACATCGTCATTATTTGCCGACAATTACCTTAGCATGACGAATTAATTTGTCATTCAGGTAATAACCAGGCTGTAATACATCTACTACCTGTCCAACCAACTCTGGCGTAGGTGCGGGTATTTCTGTAATTGCTTCCTGTAAATCCGGATCAAATGGGGTGTGGATACTCTCCATTGGCTTCAGTCCTTTCGCTTGCAGGATACTCTTCAGTTTACTGAACACCAGCAGGGTGCCGTCTTTTACTGCAGCGAGGTCTGTGGCACTTTCCAGTTGTTTGGTAGCCCGGTCGCTATCATCAAGTACATCCAGCAAAGATATGATAAGTTCTTTACTGGCAGTTTGCATCAGTTCAATGCGTTCTTTGGCAGTTCTTTTACGATAGTTGTCAAATTCGGCCTGGAGTCTGAGATATTTATCGCGTATTTCGTTTATTTCCTGTTCTTTCTTCTCCAGTTCTGTTACTTCATCTGACTCATTATTCGTATTTGAACTTTCGTTTATATTTTCTTCTGGCATGCCTTTTTCGTTTTCGCTACCAGCGTTAGCCTGTCCGTTTGTCTGCATGTCTTTTTCGTTTTCTGTCATAATAAGTAATAATTGTCTGCGGGGTTTACCAGTCAATTTCTTTGCCAACCGCGGTTTAGCGGACAAAAAGGCAGAATCAGGAGAATTACGAATTACGAATTACGGATTTGCGAGGAGATATAAGCAAATACTGGTCTTTTGGCTACAATCTCCCCACAAATCCGTAATTCGTAATTCTTAATTCGTAATTCCTATTCAGTACCTTTGCCCCTCGAAATACAATAAATGACTAAAGTTTTTTTAAAGAAGCAGATACAAAACAGGGTATTACAAGGGCATCCCTGGATTTTTGGCAATGAAGTAGCCGAAATAAAAGGAGATGTAAATGCCGGTGATATTGTAGATGTATATACGCATAAAGGGTTTTTCCTGGGGCGTGGATATATCAATCCTCAATCCCAGATACTCGTACGCCTCCTCACCCGCGATAAGAACGAAGAAATAAATCCTGAATTCTTTTACCGCCGCCTGTTGAAATGCTGGGAATACCGGCAGAAACTGGGCTATGTGGAAAACTGCCGCCTCGTATATGGTGAAGCAGATGATTTGCCGGCACTGGTTATAGACAAGTTCAACGATTACTTTGTGATCCAGACGTTAGCGTTGGGTATGGAAAAGTGGAAAGACGCTATTGTGGACGCTATTAACCGTATTTTCTCACCTAAAGGCATCTACGAAAGAAATGATGTGCCCGTGAGAGAACTGGAAGGCATGACTCAACAGAAAGGCTTTCTCAGCGCACCTTTTGATACCAACCTAGTGATTAATGAAAACGGCCTTAAATTCCATGTGGATATAGTAAATGGCCAGAAAACCGGCTATTTCCTGGATCAGCAGGATAACCGTCGTGAAATTAAACATATCGTGAAAGGTGCGGATGTAATGGAGGCATTTTGCTATACCGGTACTTTCTCCTGCCACGCCGGCTTCTACGGCGCTAAAAGTGTGCTGGGGCTTGATATTTCAGAAACGGCTGTAGCTACCGCCCGCAGAAATGCGGAGCTGAATAACCTGCAGGACATCTGTCAGTTCCAGGCTGTAAATGCATTTGATCAGCTGAAGCAGTGGACTAAAGAAGAGAAGAAGTTTGATGTGGTGATCCTGGATCCGCCGGCATTTACCAAAAGCCGCGAAAATATTCAGAAAGCAGTTACTGGTTACAAGGAAATCAACTTGCGTGGCATGAAGCTGCTCAAGCCAGGAGGATTCCTCGTAACAGCTTCCTGCACCAACCTGGTATCACCAGACTTATTCCTGCAAACCATTGATGCTGCTGCCAAAGACGCAAAGAAAAGATTACGCCAGGTAACTTTCCAGACACAGGCACAAGATCATCCAATTTTAAGAAATATCGAGAATACGACTTACCTGAAATTCCTGATTGTAGAAGTTTCCTGATCCGTATCTCACTAACATAAAAAGGAAAAGTCACGATGTGAATCGTGACTTTTCCTTTTTATGTTTTGATACCGGATGTAAACTACTTGACGACATTGAATTTCCCCGACTCAATCAGGTTGCCCCGCTGGTCACGTAACTGGAAAATGTAGATACCATTGTAGTAGTTATCTAAATTCATAGTAGTACGTGAGCCCACACTTTTTAACTGATCAATTTTCTTTCCCAGAAAATTATATACAATAAGATCGTATACCTGATCGTTATTGTTTTGTTGAATGACGAAATTGATAATTGATGTAGCAGGATTAGGGTACAACTTCACTATTTTGCTCGCGTTTTTAACTCCCCCGTCCTGAGGCTGGGATTTTTCGCTTTGAGCCTTGCTAACGAGAGAGAGCAAGCTGAAAACCATTATGAGAATTAGGGTAGAGGTTTTCCACATAGTATTATAAAAATAAAATTTTTTTCAAATATTTCCTAATTTTTGTTTGATAAAATCAGCTCATCCAAGCCTCGTCCTTCACCCATAAAAATAACAAACGGCCTGCCATTTTGTTAGCTTTTAGCCCATTTTTATGTAAATTTTAACGCTTGACAACTATTTTTATAAACAATTGATTTATAATTATTTAGAATCTTGGGCAGTTCACACTTTCCAATGTAGTATTCCGGCTGTTAAGGAACCCCTTGAAAACCAATGAAATTTCGAAACCTCCGAATGTTTGACTGGCGGTCCGTAATTTCGAGATATTAGCGTCATAACTCATACCTACCTCATATTTATCCATGTCTATCTTGATAGTTGGGATAATGGCATCATTCCATCTGAGGAAGAGCCCGCCATAAATTGCACGGGTGGATTCCAGTCCCTGATCCATCAATCCATAACCGATCAGTGCTCCGCCAATATATTCGGAATAGGTACCCTGGTGCAGTTGATTGTAGTGGGCAATTACTTTCACTCTTTCGTCTACCGGGATGGTAATACCCGCATTAAAAGTCAGTTTGGGTTGCATCTCAATATTCTGATCCCGGTAGAAGGAAATTTTCGCCCGGTTGAAATGAAAGTAGCCGGCGCCGATAAAGTAATTCACATCTTCCCCGATTACACTATTATAACTCAATCCCACACCTGCATCCAGGTAGCTATAACCTTTGAAGGCCAGTTTACCCTCTTCGCCGGTAGACGCCGCGGGATCAAAACGGCCATTGGTATATTGGTTATTGAAAGTCATGTTGGTAGGGTCAAACTGACGCTGCACAAAACCGCCCATGAAGCCCATCGAGAGAAAACTACTTTTATCTGCGTTGAGCGACTTATGGTAGTTAATGGCAGGGAAGATTTGTGTAGACTGTAATTTGGAAGTACCCGCGCGGTCATAGGTCAACTGCAGACCTGTAGTAACATAATCGTTGCTGCGACCTACCGGGAATTTTATTTCCCCGCTTACCGTTCCCGTTTGGTAAGGAATGGTAACGCTGTTCCATTGATTGCGATAAACAGCCTGCACACGTACATCTCCGTTGAAAATGCCTATCAGCGCCGGGTTGCGTAGTACAGGTGTTTCATAAAACTGTGAGAGATGTATATCCTGTGCATACAATGGTGTTGCACAGGGTATGCAAACGATCGCCAGTAATATGCGGTATACGGTTTTCATGTTAGCCAGGTTAAATAATTATCTGAGTAATGTTACATTGCCTTTCAGCTGAAAAAATTCATTCGTATCACAATAGGCTTCGATGAAATAAATGTATACATCGGCCGCCTGTGGTTTACCGTTGAAAGTGCCGTTCCATCCTGCGCTGATATCATCTATATTGATTCTTTCCCGGTGAAATACTTCCTGCCCCCAACGGTTGAAAATGCGGAATGATTTAATAAAATTGATACCTCTGCCACGTGGATAAAAAACATCATTTTGTCCATCACCATTAGGGCTGAAGGTGTTCGGTATAAATACCACGTCGGTATTGCAAATCAGGTCTACATTCATCACATCCGTTTTTTTGCAGCCATATTGATTGGTGCCGGTGATGCTGTAGGAAATAGGCTTACGTATGGCTGCTGTTACATAAGGAGAAGTAGGATTATCCAGGTAATCTTCCGGACTCCATTTCCAGCTTACAATATCCGGGCTGCCGCTGGCCGTCAGTTTCACCACATCGCCTACCGTAACGGTTTGGTCTTTTCCTGCGCTGACATTAGGTACCGGCTTCACGGCCACTTTCACAGAGAGTGGCGCACTCATCGGGCAAATGGGATCATTGGTACCGGTAACCTGGTAGGTGATATCGGCAGACGGCGTGGTAAAAGGATTGGCAATGGTATTATTGCTTAACCCGGTTACCGGTGTCCAGTTATAGATGGCCGCGCCTGTGGCCTTTAGTTGTGTAGAAGAACCATAGCAAACAATCGTATCCGGGCTCACCGTGAGATTTACTTTTGGTACAACAGAGATATCTGTTGAATCAGATACCGCACAGCCATACTGGTTAGAGGCCGTTACCACGTAGCGTGTATTCGTTACCGGTGTAGCCACCGGGTTATTGCAGGCGGTACAACTCAGCGTACCGGAGGCCATCCACTGTACCGTTCCATCCGATAATGCGTTGAGGGTAACACCGTTGCCTTCACATATCTTTGGTTGCTGGGCAGATGCTTTCACAAATGGTGTGGGATGGATATTGATGATTTTACTCACAGAGTCCATGCAGTTACGTGCATCTGTTACTACCAGTTTAATGGCTTGCCCGCCGGAAGCGGTATACCTGATTGCCGGCGGTGTTTGTGAAGTGGACTTTTGCCCGTTACCTAAATCCCAGTTCCAGTCGGCAATAGGAATATTGGGAGAAGTAATCGTGTTGTTGATAAAAGATACAGGCTGACCTGCACAGGTAGCGGGACCCGTAGTGAAGTTAGCCTGTGGCGCCAATATGTTGATATCGTTAGGCTTGGTGACAATATCATCACAATAAGCCGGATCGTTATAATGGATGGTGAGCTGATTGCCGTAAGAACCGGTAGCGCTCCATGTTTTTACATAGGTTTGGTTAGTGGTAGTATATATTTCCCCATCTCCAAATTGCCAGGTGTAGCCAGACACCAGGCCTAATGGCACATTTAATATTTCATACGTAGCCTTGCTGCCGCGACAGATGGAGCTAACGCCGGCAGTAAAGTCGGCCCTGAAATAATAGATGGTATGGAAGCTGCTATGGTGGCAGTTATTGCCGTTTTCTCCGATGGTTAAACGTACTGTGTAGTTGCCGGGCGTGGTATAATTATGTGCAGCGTCCCTGGTATTTACCAATGGCGTATTATCTCCAAAATCCCATTCGTAGGTGGTATTAACACCGGTGCCAATAGAATTATTGGTGAAGATGAATTTACTTTTATCGTTGCAGTCGCGCACTGCTGTGAATTGTGATACCGGGCCGGTTACCACTACGGTAGCAGGCGGCGCTGCCGTAAAGCAACCATTGCTACCGGCTTTCATTTGTACGGTCAATGTACCATTGGCATTGAATGCATGCCTGATATCATTATTACTCCCCTGATCAGTGGTGCCATCACCGAAATCCCAGCTGTAGGTGTCTGCGTAGTTGGCATTGGCCAGCAGCCTTACCGGATCACCTACGCAGGTACTGGTAGGCGACACACTGAAACTTACATTAGACGGCGGGTTACCGGTATGTACGTATTTATCAAATGATTTGGTAACGACGCATTGACTTTTGGTTGTAACGGTAACGCCTATATTATACGTGCCCGTTTGCGGATATTGGTGATTAACATTGCCAGTATTGGTGCTTTGTGTATTCCCATCTCCGAAATTCCAGTCCCAGGACATGATAGGGTCGTTAATGCTATTAGTGGAGGTAGCAGTGAATGCCGCCGTAAAAGGCACGCAGCCAGCCAGCGGGGACGACAGCACCACATCAGGTAACGAAATATCGATATAAGCCGGCTTCTTTAAGGTAGACGTGCAGCCGTTACTGTTAGTAACGGATAAGGTTACATCAAATTTGCCTGCCCGGGTATAGCTATGGGAAATATAGGCGTTGCTGGTAGTAAGTACAGTGCCATCTCCAAAATCCCAGGTGCGACTGGTAGCATCCAGTGTGGCATCGGTGAGATTAGCGCTGTATAGTTTACAGCTTTTGGTGAGGTCTGCGGAAAAGGAAACCTGTGGCGTACTGCCTACCACAAAAGTGCGGTAATAAGTGCTGGCAACTGTGCCACCAGTCACCTTATAAATAGCTTCCAAAGTGATTTTTACCGGTCCGCCGCTGGTGTAAGTTACCTGGGGATCAATATCATGTGAAGTTCTCCCATCTCCAAAATCCCAGTTATAGGCAATGGGGGTTCCGGTGCTGGTATTCTTGAGGGTAATGGTAACAGGTGAACACAGGCTTCCCGGAGCAGCGGTATAGGTAAAGTCCGCCTTCTGCGCCAATAAGTTATTTGCCTGCAACAGAGATATCAGGAGCAGCAATGTACATAAACACTTTGCCTGTAGGTATTTCATAGGTTACACAGGTTTTCCATTAACTGAATAGCTCCACAAATTAACAAAAATTACATATATAATTTTTTTGATTTTCAAATTTTTTGACATTGGTGGTGTTTTATACACCCTGTGCTACATAAAATACCACCAATGACAGACTGAAAATCAAATCGTTACCTGATCAGGGTCACGTTGCCCTTCAGAAGATTAACGGCCCCCTTGTCGCACACCACTTCTACATAATAGACAAACACGTCCGGATTCAACGGAACACCTTTAAACCGGCCATCCCATCCTTTGGAAGGATCGTTGGAATTGACCCCGGTCCGCTCAAATACCAGCTGTCCCCAGCGGTTGAAGATCCTGAAAACGCGGATGGTTTGCATTCCCTGCCCCCGCACATAGAACACATCATTCTGTCCATCTCCGTTAGGGGAGAAGCTATTGGGAATGAAGATGCTGCCTTCATCACATACCAATTTCAGGGAAATATCATCGGAAGCGGTACATCCAAACTGATTCATCACTTTTACATGGTAGATAATATCATCCGTAGGTGTGGCGGTAGGTGTAAGGCAGTCGTAACAACTGAGTCCTTTTACCGGCGTCCATTCAATTTTTACAATGTCGTTGCTGCCTTTTACCGGTAACGGAATGATGGAACCAGTAGCCGTAACGATATCGGGCCCTGCATTGATCACCGGCGCACTACGCACATATACTTTGGCAAGTACCGTATCTGTGAAGCAGGTGCTGTTGTTATATCCCACTACCTGGTAAGTAATGTTACCATCCGGGGTGGCAATAGGATCCGGGATATCGGAACGACTAAGTCCACGGGATGGAATCCACTGGTAGCGCAGTGCGCCGCCGGCATTCATCTTCACACTTTCACCCGCACATATTTCCATATCCTGGGCATAAATATGAAATGGCTGTGTGACGGTAACGGGTATTTCTCCCTGGTTCGTACAGCCGAACTCGTTAGTGGCCACCACATGATATACGGTATCAATGTCCGGCGTTACCTGTGGCGAAACACTGGCGGGATCTGAGATATTATAATTGCTCCATTGCACTTTCACATTGGCGGTAGTATTGGCCTGTAATTGCAGGCGTGATCCGCGGCAAATGGATGCAGTGGCTGGCGAAGGATTCAGTATAGGTGAGGGGTTCACCACCATGCTGGCGTTTGTAGTTGCCGGACAGGAACCATCAGCGTTGGTGATAGTTAAGGTTACCGGTACCGTACCCGGGCTATTGAGGCTGATTTCAGGCGGAGTAGGTTGATTAAACGTTTTGTCCGGACCCACCTGCCATAACCATTTGGTACCAGGCACATTTTTAGTATCGCTGCCCTGCAGTTGCACCTTTCCTGATACACATAGTGGTTGAATAGGCGCTATGACGGGTACTGCCTGTGGCGGAATTACTACCGGTAATGTTTTTTCATCTATACAACCATAAGCGCTGGTAACTACCAGTTTTACGTTCATGGCGCCCGGCTGTGGATAAGTGAATTTACCATCTAATGTACTGGCGGTATTATCCGGATTGCCCGGAACGCCGAAATCCCACGCGCTGGTGAAATCCAGTGCCAGCGAATCTTTGGTCAGTGTTTTACTATTGTTGGTGAACGTAACCAGTCCGCCGCCACAAACCTGGAAGGCGTTGGTACTGAAATCGGCAGTCGCTTTATCCACAATAATTTTATCATTTCCCTGCGCTTTTACCACACATCCTTCATTGTCTATCAATGATACCCTTGGGTAGTAAATACCTGATTTTACGTACTTATGTGGTGGAGAAACGGGCGTAGTGGAGGTAAGTACGGTACCATCATCAAAGTCCCACATGTAGCTGTCTGTTTTTACAGAAGTAGCGCTGATGCTAACATCCATGGGAACGCAGCCTTGCGTAGGCGTGCTTTTCATAGTGCCATCAGGCCCTTTAATGGTAATAGGTAAAGTGCTGGAGCTGCTGCATCCACCTTCCGAGTATACGGTCAATACTACATTATATGTTCTGGCCCGGACATAAATATGTACGTCGGGATCGTTTTTGGTAGAGGTACCATTATCTCCAAAATCCCAGTTGGCATTTTTATAATCAGTGGAAGTATTGGTGAACAATACTTTTACCGGTGGGCAGAGATCCAGTTTATCAGGAATTGTAAAGGATGCTTTTGGATCCGGTACTTTGATCACATTCGGTTTCGTGATTTCATCCACGCAGCCCGCCGCAGTGGTCACTTTCAGGATTACGTTATAAGTGCCCGGCGCGGTATATATTTTCGTAGGCTTGTTACCGGTACCGGTGGTGTTGTCACCAAAATCCCAGGCGTAGGTTTGAATGTTACCTTGCGATTGATCCACAAAAGTGAACGACTTATCGAGACACGCGATATTGGTTGGCACCATGAAATCGGCCTTTACGCGATCGAATTGAATCACCTTTTGTACGGTAGAGATACAACTGAATTTATCCGTTACGGTTAATGATACCGTATAATCGTTGGCGTTAGTATAAGTATGTTTGATCCCCAATGGTTGGGTAGGATAAGCTTCTTTGGCACTGCCATCTCCAAAATCCCACTCCCAGTTGAGGATTTGGTTACCGGTATTGGTAGTGGATTTGTCGGTGAAAGTGAATATTTCATCTTTACATCTCTTACCAATGTAATCAAAATCAGGATCACTGCCGTTTACATCAATGGATATTACGGGTGCATCTTTCACACAACCATTTTTATCTGTGATGGTGAGTTTAATATTGAAGGTCCCGGTTTTGTTATATTGATGTGCTATTCCTTTTGTAGGGTCAAAGTTATAAGCAGGAATGGCCTGTATCGGGCTTCCATCTCCCCAATCCCATTTATATTCATTGATGTTATTATTATTCAAAGGCCCCAGGCTGATATTTATTTTTTCCGTTTTACAGATCCGTGGTTTATCGGAGGTAATCAGTGGTTTTTCATCTATGATATTTACTGACAAAGAATAGGTGTTGGTACAAATACCATTGTCGATGGTCAGTTTCACCTGTTTGATACCGGTTGTCTGGTAAGTAAAGTCAGGGCTTTGATCAGTAGAAGTGGCGCCGTTTTCCCCGAACTCCCACAGCCACGTTTTTACGGCAGTAGGAATAGGTCCAAAGGTGGAATTGTCGGTAAACTTACGATGATAAGGGTCCGTACAATCTGGTGTAGTGCTGAAACGCGCGATGGGCGGAATAATCTGGATATAGTTTCTTTTGATCAGTTGCTCGCGGCAGCCGTTATTGTTTACTTCCAGTATAACATCGTGACTGCCAATTTCATTGAACTGGTGATTAGGATTTTCCTGTGTGCTGGTGCTGTTGTCTTGTACAAAAGTCCAGATCCAGGAAGTACCGCGGGGTACAGAAAGATTGGTAAACTGTACCGGGTCTTTTGCGCAGGATTTCAGGGGAGTGGCAGTAAAATCCACTACAGGCCTGATACCAGCAGTAATAATCGTTTGACCGTTGGCGATACAACCGCCTGCCGTGGTTACTTTCAGGTTTACAAAGAAGATACCTTCTTTCGTAAAAATATGCGTAGGCTTTGGAGCAGTAGAAGTGGTGCCATCGCCAAAGTCCCACTGATAGCTGACAATTGGGTCCGGTATATTTACTTCTGCGTAAAAATCTACTGATAAAGGCACACAGCCTTCTGCCACACTGCGATAAATGGAAAGGTCTGGTTTAATGATTTGAATATAGTTCGCTTTGCTGACGGTTTTACTACAACCCAGTGTGTTGGTGGCTGTCAGGCTAATGGAGTAAGTACCTTCTTTCGTATAGGTGTGTGGAGGATTTTGAGTGGTGGCAGTGGTGCCATCGCCGAAAGTCCAGTTCCAGGCGGTGGCATTAGATGATTGTGCATTAAACTGCGTGGTAAATGGTGTGTTACAGGCACTTATGGGTGTCGCAATCGGATCAATATCAGGCGCCGGATTCACGTGAATGGTTTGTTGTATTTCTTCCGTGCAACTGCCCAATGTAGCCTGCATTTTAACGAGGTAGTCACCGGGCGCAGGGAATTGTTTTAAAGCATCGGTGCTGGTTTGCAGGGTGCCGTCGGGAAAAGCCCAGATAACATTATCTGGTGCCGGTTGTGTGGTATTTTTAAATGTAACGTTTTGCCCGGCGCAAAGCGCGGAAAAAGTAAAGGAAGGCTTTACTTTCGATATAACGATGTAATCTGTTTTGGTCAATGGAGCGGAGCAGTTGCCGCTGGTGATGGCGGTTAGTTTTACGGTATATTTTCCTTCTTTGGTGTACGTATGCTGTGGATTAGTGCCCGTGGTTCCATCGCCGTAATCCCAGGTATAGGTCACGGGGTCAGGGGAGTTATTAACTGTGTTGTTGAAAAAGTTAACCGTGAAGGGGGTAGTACAGCTTTGTGTTCTGTCTGCCGTAAAAGAGGGGGTAGGCGCGCTTTGTACTTTTATCGAAACAGGGCCGCCGGTGCTGGAACATCCCATGCTGTTGGTAACGGCGCTGATAACGTTGTAACTACCTGCCTGTGTGTAAGTATGTGTGGCGTTTGCACCTATGGCGCCACCACCATCTCCAAAATCCCATGTGATATCTGAAATGGTGCCATCGCCGGGTGTGGATTGGTCCTGGAACGACGCCATATAGGGCGCACATCCGTTAACATTAGGTGTAATGAATTTTGCATCCGGTTTATTATACACCTGTATGTCCAATTGTTTCACAACGACATTGGCAGGGCTGTAGGTGGCGGTCATTTTTACATGATAGATACCCGGATTCTGGAAAGTTTTGGAAGGGGTCAGGTCATTGGTAACATTCGCTCCCAGTCCGAAATCCCATTCAATTTTCTGGTAACCGGCATCCAGAGTAGCCGTGAAATTAACGAGAAAAGGAGGACAGGCAGCCTGCTTATCTGCCTTAATTGATACCGATTGTGCATGCGCAGTAAATGCGATCGCCAGTACAGGCAGCAGGCTGCAAAAAATATACTTGATGGCATTCCGAAATTTATGGTGTAGGCTTTTCATGGCATAGAGTGGCGTTAAAGCCGTTTCATAGGTATATTCAAAGTATAAAAATAATAATAATGTTTGGAAAACCGATGCTTTTATGTATGTGGCTGAATGGCCGTAACTTAGCAGAAAAGAATTCAGGAAATGGATAGTCAGTACTGGAATAACCGATATATTAACGGAGATACAGGATGGGATATGGGAGCAGTATCGCCACCGTTGAAAGCGTACATAGACCAGCTATATGACCGGGATATTCGTATACTCATTCCCGGTGGAGGCAATAGTTACGAAGCCGCCTATCTTGCCGGTCAGGCATTTAGTGATGTAACGGTGCTGGATATTGCGCCGGTATTGGTGGAAAAATTGCAGGAATCGTTTGCCCGTACCCGTGTGAAAGTATTGGAAGAAGATTTTTTTGCACATACCGGTAGTTACGACCTGGTACTGGAGCAAACTTTTTTCTGCGCCCTACCTCCTTCACGCAGAGCGGATTATGTGAAACATATGTATTCGCTGATTAAACCCGGTGGCCACCTGGCAGGTGTATTATTTAACCGCACTTTTCCGCAGGATGGCCCTCCTTTTGGGGGGAGCGAAGCGGAATACCGCGAGTTATTTACGCCGTATTTTGATATCAAAACTTTGTACCCTTGCTATAATTCACATCCGGCCAGGCTAGGAAGTGAGTTGTTTATTAACTTTATGCCAAAACTGAAGAAATTATGGGCAGATACTTGATAGCCGTCCTGTTATTGTTGACAGGAAGTTCGTTGATGGCGCAGCAAAAGTTATCCGAAGATGCAGCGGCCTTTGATAAAGACATTCAACAGCCTGGTATACAGGTATTTGATGTACGTACTGCCGCTGAGTTTAGCACGGGTTATTTGCCACATGCGTTGCAGGCAGATTTTACCAATAAGGAAGAGTTCAATCATCGGGTAACCTACCTGGATAAACAAAAGCCGGTATATGTATATTGTTTGAGCGGAGGACGCAGTCATGCTGCTGCTGAATGGATGAGAAACAATGGTTTCCAGCAGGTGGTAGAATTGCAGGGAGGTATTAATGCGTGGAAGCAGGCAGGTAAATCACTGGAAGGAGTAGCCAACAATCAGCCACAACTCAGCGTAGCTGATTACAATAAGGCTACTCAACAAAAGGGAATCGTATTAACAGACGTGGGCGCCAAATGGTGTCCGCCCTGTAAACAGATGGAGCCTGTGCTGGAGCAATTCTTTAGCAAGCATCCGGAAGTAAAGAAAGTATTGGTAGATGGAGGTAAAGACCAGCAGGTGATGAAAGCGATTCAATCCAAAGGATTGCCTACTTTTATTTTTTATAAAGATGGAAAAGAAGTGGGACGTAAGGAGGGTGTGATGACGCTCGCGGAGCTGGAGAAGTTGGTTGGATTTTAGCGAGTTTTGTCTTGGGACAGGATTAGACTGATTATACTGATTTTATTTTTTGATTAAGTAAGATATAAAGAAGATGGAGGGAAGATATTAGCGAAGGTTATTCGCTAATATCTTCCCTCCATCTTTTAAAATCAAAAAAAATAAAATCAGTATAATCAGTCTAATCCTGTCCCAAGACAAAAACTTTGCTTAGAAGCCGTATATCCCGCTGTATTTCTGTTGCGCATAGGCGAGGAAATCGCCGAACACCAGTGGTTTCCCGGTTACTTTTTCACATAATTCGTTGGAAGTATAATACCGGCCGAAAGGATGGATATTAGTCCGGAGCCATTCCAGTAAGGAGTGGTAGTTGCCTGCTGCGATTTGTGTATCCAGCCCTGGCACCTGTTTTTGTGCAGCGGTAAAGAATTGTGCCGCATAGAAACTGCCGAGGGAATAGGTAGGGAAGTAGCCGAAGCTGCCGTGCGACCAATGAATATCCTGCAATACGCCCTGTACGTCGTCAGGTACGGTTACGTGTAGGTATTGACGGTAGTATTCGTTCCAGGTATGTTTCAGGTCTTTTACATCAATACTTCCGTCGATTAGTCCTTTTTCAATTTCGTAACGGATCATGATATGAAAGTGGTAAGTGAGTTCATCTGCTTCAGTGCGGATGAGTGAAGGTTGTACTTTATTGATGGCTTTATAGAAATCGTTTAATGATACGTTCGCCAGGTTTTCGGGGAATAGTTGTTGCAGGCGGGGGTAGTGGTGTTGCCAGAAGTTCAGGCTACGGCCTACGTTATTTTCCCAAAGCCGGGATTGCGACTCATGTATACCGAGGCTGGTGGCTTCTCCGCAGGGGAGTCCGTATTGTTCTGTAGGCAGGCCTTGTTCGTACAGGGCGTGTCCGCCTTCATGGATACAGCTCCAGGTCATGTTACCAAAATCGTTTTCATCGATGCGGGTAGTGACCCTTACATCCAATGGGTTGAAGCTGGTGGTAAAAGGGTGTTCTGAGATATCCTGGCGACCTGCCTGCATGTCGTAGCCCATGCTTTCCAGCAGGGAAATACCGAATTTCCATTGTGCATCGCGATTATAGTGGAGATGCAGGAAATCTTTATTCACGGGTGGTTGTTGTTCTATTTGCCCGAGGAGGGGCGACAGGGCTGTTTTTACCTCGTTGAAAATGGTATCCAGCATGTTGGTGGTGGCGCCTTTTTCGTATTCATTGAGGAGGGCGTTGTAGGGGTGTCCTTCGTAGCCGAGGATGTCGGTTTCCTGTTTTTTCAAGGCAATCATTTTGGAGAGGGCTGGTGCAAAGAGTCTATAGTCGTTGGCTTTGCGTGCTTTTATCCAGGCATGATAGCTTTCGTTGGTAACGGTCGACATTTCTGCCACAAAAGCCGCTGTATATTTTTTATTTTTTTCAAAGTCTTCCGTAGAGAGTAATATATTTTTCTGTGCCACGGTATCCACGGTGGTATTGCCTTTGAGGGCCTGAAGTACGGCATCCAGTTCGGGGGCGGTGAATAGTTCGTGGGCGATGGTGCTGAGGGTGGTAATTTGTTGACCGCGGAAGGCGGCACCTTTTTCAGGGAGGTAGGTTTCCTGGTCCCAGCCTAATACGGCGAGGGCGTTTCTCACGTCCGCAATTTTTTGCATTTTTATTTTGTAATCCGCATATTGTTCTGCTGTAGATTTGCTTCCGGGCATAAAACTTGTTTTTTTGCAAATTTAGTTGATGCCGGGAATGAACCATTAATTTTTGCAGATATGAAAATAAAAGAGATCATACAGGCAATAGAGCAGTTTGCTCCTTTGCAGTACCAGGAGAGCTATGATAATGCGGGGCTTATTTTTGGGCGGGCCGATTGGGAGGTCACCAATGTGTTACTGACACTGGATGCTACGGAGGAGGTGATAGAGGAGGCCATTGCGCGGGGTTGTAACCTGGTAGTGGCTCATCACCCGATTGTTTTCGGGGGGCTGAAGAAGATTAACGGGAAGAATTATGTGGAGCGGGTGGCCATTAAGGCCATCAAGCATGATATAGCGGTATATGCGGCGCATACCAACCTGGACAATGTGCGGAAAGGGGTATGTGCGCAGATGGCGGCTAAATTAGGGTTAGAGGAATGCAGGGTATTGTTGCCCAAGGGGGGCTTATTAAAAAAGTTATACACATTTGTGCCTGCGGCAGATGTGGAGGCAGTGAGGGAAGCGTTGTTCGAAGCGGGCGCCGGGCATATCGGTAATTATAGTGAATGCAGTTTTAACGGGGTAGGCCAGGGTACATTCAAAGGGGCGGAAGGGACGAATCCTTATGTGGGTACGCCGGGAAAAAGACATTTTGAAGCAGAAATAAAGTTGGAAGTAATTTTTCCGGTATATTTGGAAGGTAAAATTTTGCAGGCATTGCGGGGGAGTCATCCTTATGAGGAAGTGGCTTATGATGTGATCAGCCTTGATAATGCTTACCAGGAGGTAGGTTCCGGGTTAGTGGGTGTTTTGCCGGCAGCCATGGAAGAGATGCAATTTTTGCAACATGTGAAGCAGCAGTTTGGTACTGGTTGTGTGAGATATACCGCTTTAAGGGGTCAGCCTGTTAAAAAGGTGGCCTTATGTGGAGGGGCGGGTAGTTTCCTGTTAAAGCAGGCGATATCGGCCGGGGCAGATGCGTATATTTCGGCAGATTTCAAATACCATGAATTTTTTGACGCTGATAATCAATTAATTATAGCAGATATTGGACATTTTGAGAGTGAGCAGTTTACTGTAGAATTATTTTATCATATATTGACTGAAAAATTCCGTAATTTTGCGCCTCTTAAATCTACGATTAAAACAAACCCGGTAAATTATTTATAATACATGGCAACCGTAAAAGAATACTCCGTTGAAGAAAAATTAGCGTCTGTACTCAGATTGCAAAAGATTGATTCCAAGCTGGATGGAATCCAGGTGCTGAAAGGGGAGTTGCCGATGGAGGTAAAAGACCTGGAAGACGAGATCGAAGGATTGAACACCCGCCAGTCTCATATCGAAAATGAGATGAAAGGTATACAGGACTTCGTTGCCAGCAAGAAGAACGCCATTAAAGAGGCGGAAGCGCTGATCAAGAAGTACGAGAAGCAGCAGGACAATGTGAAGAACAACCGTGAGTTTGAAGCCATCACCAAAGAAATGGAGATGCAGGCGCTGGAAATCAAGCTGGCTGAAAAGCATATCAAGGATGCAAACGAAGAGATTAAAGAGAAGAGTCGTGTCCTCGAAGTGGCTAAGAAAGCAGTAGCGGATAAAGAATCGAACCTGAAGCACAAGAAAGGCGAACTGGAAAAGATCATTGCTGAAACAGATAAAGAAGAGAAAGCTTTCCGCAAAGAAAGTGAAGAAGCGAAAGTGAAGGTAGATCCACGTTTACTGCAGGCTTACGAAAAAATCCGTAAGAACTACCGTAATGGTTTGGCTGTAGTAACTGTAGAGCGTGATTCCTGCGGTGGTTGCTTCAATGCGATCCCTCCTCAGCGTCAGGCGGAAATCCGTCAGCACAAAAAGATTATTGTTTGCGAGCACTGTGGCCGTATCCTGGTAGACAATGACCTGGAAGCTACTGTGACGATCTAACAAACATAAGTTATTCAATAGGAAAAGGGCATCTCCGGATGCCCTTTTTTCGTGTAGGCATGTCCGTAAAAAATATACTAATTTATTTAGTTTTGTTTTACTAATTATATTAGCTTTGTGTCCGGTGCCGTTGCGCAGGTACCTTGCGTAGTAGTGCTGTTATTTTATGGCAGGGAATTGGATGGGGCATTGCAACTTTAAAAAATGTGAACTGTTATTTGGGATTTGGAAGATGATATGTGAGATTTGGCTTTAATTTTTGGAATTTTTCCCCGTATGCGTAGTATTTTTTTGTTGCTTTTATTGAGTGTAGGGTTGAATGTGAGTGCCAGGCAGAAAGTATTTGATTTTAATACCCGATGTGAACAGGCGTATGATGCCATTATGCAGCTGCGCATTAACACAGGCCGGGCTTTGTTGGAAACCGAAAAGAAAGAGCATCCGGATAACCTGGCGCCTTATTTTCTGGATAACTATGCAGATTTTTTCCCGCTCTTCTTCAATGAAGATGCGGCAGAATATTCGAAGAAAAGGAGTTTGCGCTCCTTCCGGCTGAATAAAATGGAGGAAGGATCCCCGGATTCTCCCTACTATCTGTACACACAAGCTGCTATCAAATTCCAGTGGGCACTGATAAAGATAAAGTTTGATGAGAAGTGGGATGCCACCTGGGAAATCCGGAAAGCATATATGATGCTGAAAGAAAACCAGCAACGTTTTCCCGGCTTTGTACCCAATAACCTTTTGCTGGGAGCCATGCAAACCGTATTTGGTACTATTCCCGAAGGCTATAAGTGGATTACCAACATCCTGGGAATGAAGGGGAGCATAAAAGATGGGATGGCCAATGTGAACAAGTTCATTGAAAGCAATGTACCCGAAGCAAAAATGTTCAGGGAGGAATCTTACTACTACTATTGCTACCTGACACTCTTTATTGTGAATAAACCGGAAGATACCTGGGAGTTTTTGCAACGGAAGCAGCTGGATACAAAAAATAATTACCTGTTTGCACTGATGGTGGCCAATCTCTCCCTGAATAACCAAAAAGCAGCCGTGGGGCTGAAAGTGTTGGAGGAGCGGAATGATACCGCAGAATACGCAGACATTGAGTACTATAACTATGTAATGGGGCTGTTGAAGTTAACAAGACTGGACCCCGACGCACATGTTTACCTGGAGCGGTTTGTAAATGATTTTAAGGGGAAGTTTTATGTAAAAGAGTGTTTACAGCGACTGAGCTGGTATTACTATCTCCAGGGAAATCAGGCCGCTGCGGATAAATACCGGGCCATGATTTTTACGAAAGGCGGATTGGAAACGGATGCGGATAAACAAGCCCTGAAAGAAGCTAAAAGCGGTAAGTGGCCTAATCCCTTCTTGCTACGGGCGCGGTTGCTGAGTGATGGCGGATATTTCCCCAAAGCACTGGGCATGCTGCTGACGAAGCACGCTGCCGACTTCCCGGCTATGGAAGATAAACTGGAATATGCTTATCGTTTGGGACGTATTTACGATGAAAGCGGACAAGATGACCAGGCCATTGCCATGTATGATGTAACCATTAAAGTGGGTAGCAACCGGCCGGAATATTATGCCGCCAGGGCTTCGCTCCAAATGGGTTACATTTATGAAAAGAGAAACGACAAAGCCAAAGCACTGGAATGTTATCAACGTTGTTTGAGCATGAAGGGGCATGATTATAAGAATTCCCTTGACCAGCGTGCCAAAGCAGGCATTCAGCGGGTGAATGGAACCTAAGCTTTCAACATCATAAAGGAATTTCCTTACTTATGTTACAGCGATTAACCATCAAGAATTACGCAATTATCGATCACCTGGAAGTAGACTTCTCAGGGAACCTGAATGTTATCACCGGAGAAACCGGTGCAGGTAAATCCATATTACTGGGAGCACTTTCCCTTATCCTGGGAGAAAGGGCAGATCCGGGCGTATTGTTCGATAAAACAGGTAAGTGCATTATTGAGGGACTTTTTAAAGTAAAGAAATCCCAGGTCGCCGCCTTTTTTCAGCAGCATGAACTGGACCTGGAAGACCAGCTGATTATCCGGAGAGAAGTGAGTGCTACCGGTAAGTCAAGGGCCTTTGTGAATGATACACCGGTAAATATCTCCCAGCTGACTGAATTAAGCAGTTACCTGGTAGACCTGCATCAGCAGTTTGATACCCTGGCACTAGGCAACGCCGACTTCCAGCGGGAAGTAATTGACGCCCTGGTGAATAAGCCTGCCATCATGCAACAATACCACCAGGTATTTGTGCAATATGTACAGGTACAGAAAAAATACAAGCAACTATTCGATAGCCGCGATAGCGCCAATAAAGAGCTGGACTATAACCGTTTCCTGCTGGATGAATTATCCGATGCGGCTTTTGGTCCCAATGAAATAGAAGACCTGGATATAGAGCTGCAAACGCTGAGTCACGCCGAAGAAATTAAAAATACCCTCAACAGGGTTTACTTTCAGTTGAAAGAAGATGAGCAGCCTGTTTTGCAACAACTTAAGCAAATACAGTCCTCCCTGCAGGGATTGGCTGCTTTTCATAAAGAAATGCCGGTGGTGGCGCAAAGAATGCTCTCTGCCTACCTGGAACTGCAGGACATCGCCGGGGAAGTAGAAAGCATCAACGACCAGGTACAATACGACGGACAGCGTATTGAGGTGGTAAATGACCGGATGGCGCTCGGGTATCGCCTGTTCAAAAAGCATGGTGTACAAACAACTGACGAGCTCCTGGCGATCAAAGACGCGCTGACAGTGAAAGTGGAAAGTGTACTGAACCTGGATGAGCAACTGGCTGACCTGGAACAGGAGCAGGCCCGTTTGAAAGAAAGCCTGCAGCAAATGGCAGCGGACATTACCGCTCAGCGGCAGGAACAATCCACCCCCTTCGAAAAACATGTAAATACCTTACTGGCACAGGTAGGCATGCCTAATGCCCGCCTGAAAGTAGATATCGTGGCAGGGGAGCTGAATCCATATGGACAGGATACCATCGAGTTTTTATTTGACGCCAATAAGAGCAATCAGTTTGCACCAGTAGGTAAAGTGGCTTCTGGTGGTGAGTTAAGCCGGTTGATGCTTTGTATTAAGTCGCTCGTGGCGCAATCAGTGGCATTGCCAACGCTGATCTTCGATGAAATAGATACTGGTATTTCCGGGGAAGCGGCCCGGCAGGTAGGCGTGATCCTGAAGGGACTCGCCAAATCCCACCAGATCATCTGTATTACCCATCAGCCGCAGATAGCCGGTAAAGCAGATGCACATTATTTTGTATATAAAGACGCCAAAGCGGACAAAGTGACAACCAGCGTCCGCTTGCTGTCCGAGGAAGAGCGGGTGAATAAGATTGCGCAGATGCTGAGTGGAGAGCGGCCAACGGCGGCTGCCCTGGAAAATGCGAGGGAGATGCTGACCGTGAACTAGTAGCACTGTCAGGAACCGTCTATTAATGGAGGATTGACAAGATATATTTGGCTGTTAGCCGTTAGTGATGCGCTGTTTGTTGGTGGGAAACCCGCTAAAAGCGTATCGCTCACAGTTAACAGCTTTTTTTTTCAACTATAACTGCTATTTTTGCCGAAATTAATTTTGACCAAATGGCTCATAACTTATTAAAAGGGAAGAAAGGTATCATCTTCGGCGCACTGGACGAAAAGTCTATTGCATGGAGAACTGCACTGCGTTGTGTGGAAGAAGGCGCTGAAATTGTGCTTACCAACGCCCCTATTGCCCTGCGTATGGGTGAGATCAACAAACTGGCGGAAACTTGTAAAGCACCTGTAATTCCGGCGGATGTAACCAATATGGATGATCTGACCAACCTGTTCAACAAATCCATGGAGCATTTTGGTGGTAAGATCGACTTCGTTCTCCACTCAGTGGCAATGGGTATGAATATCCGTAAAGGCAGAAGCTATACTGATCTGGATTACGATTTTAACCACAAAACATTTGATATCTCTGCAATGTCGCTGCACCGCGTACTGCAAACAGCTTACAAACTGGATGCATTGAACGAGTGGGCGTCTGTAATTGCATTGTCTTATATCGCAGCGCAGCGTGTATTCCCTGACTATGGTGAAATGGCGGATGCCAAAGCCCTGTTGGAATCAATTGCCCGCAGCTTCGGTTACCACTATGGTACCGCTAAGAAAGTACGTGTAAACACCATCTCTCAGTCTCCCGTTAAAACCACTGCAGGTGGCGGCGTGAAAGGTTTCGATGGTTTCATGACCTATGCAGATGCCATGAGTCCACTGGGCAACGCTACTGCCGATGAGTGTGCGAACTACGCCGTGGCCATGTTCTCTGACCTCACCAAAATGGTGACCATGCAGAACCTGTTCCATGATGGTGGCTTCTCCTTCACCGGAGTATCCAAACCTGTTATTGATCAGATGGAGAAATAAGCTTACAGCATAAAACTATTTAGGCGAATGATTAAAGTGGATGAAATCTGCTTTAATCATTCGTTTTTTTATGGCGGGATGCTTCCTGGCTCTTAAGAATAAAGCCGAAAGATTGCTGCAAAGGATACCTGTCATATGCTTTCGCCAGAATAACTTTTTATTCATCTCACAAAAAAACAAAAGCGAACGATTAAAGCAGATTTAATCCGCTTTAATCATTCGCTTAAATAGCTTTGTTTACAAGTGCGTTAGCACTTTTGCTTTATCCTTTCGGCCTTCAGCTCTTCCGAATGCTAGTATTCATCTTCATTAAAGAAGAAATCGTCTTGCGACGGATAATCAGACCAGATATCTTCAATCCCCTCATAAATTTCTCCCTCATCCTCCAATTCCTGAAGGTTCTCGATTACTTCGATCGGTGCACCGGAACGAATGGCGTAGTCGATAAGTTCGTCTTTAGTAGCTGGCCATGGAGCGTCCTCCAGGTATGAAGCTAATTCTAATGTCCAGTACATCTTATTAAAATTTTTACTTTTTAATTTTTCGCAAAAGTATTATTTAATTTGAAATAAACAACTTTTACTATTTTATCGGTTAATTACTTTTCTTTGGGTTATGCTAACCGCCCGCAATGTTACCAAAAATTATTCCAATTTACCCATCTTAAAAGGGGTAGACATTACTGTCAGTAAGGGAGAGATTGTGACCATCGTAGGTTCCTCCGGAGCTGGCAAAAGCACCTTACTGCATATCCTTGGAACGCTGGATACGCCCACTACCGGCGAGGTTTGGCTGAACAATGTCAATCTGACCGGTTTAAAGGGGAATGCCCTGGCCGATTTCAGGAACCGTCATATTGGCTTTATTTTTCAGTTCCATCACCTGCTACCAGAATTCACTGCCCTGGAAAATGTTTGCATACCCGGTTATATTGCCAGTACCCGCAAAGCCGCTGTTAAAGAGAAAGCCCTGTTCCTGCTGGAAACCCTGGGACTTAAAGACAGGCTTGAACATAAGCCCAATCAGCTTTCAGGTGGAGAACAGCAACGGGTAGCCGTAGCACGCGCACTCATCAATGACCCGGACGTAGTGATGGCAGATGAGCCTACCGGGAATCTTGACTCCCGTAACGCGAAAGAACTGCACCATCTTTTCCTGGAACTGCGGGATAAATTACAGCAAACCTTTATTATCGTGACCCACAACGAAGAACTGGCGCCCATGAGCGACCGGCAGCTGGTCATGAGAGACGGTAAGATTATTTAGCAGAAGCAGGGCTATAAAGGACTAATAGCCATAAATGCCAATCCCGGCGCGGAAAGTATTGCAATGCGCATTTACAATGTCGCGGATATGCGTGGAATAACCACCTCCCATGGCCACTGCACAAGGAATGTCATGTTGCTTCAGCGCGTGGAATACCATTTCATCCCGCTCCAGGCAGCCCTGCGGTGTTACCTTCAACTTCCCGAATTTGTCGGTGCCCAGGATATCTACGCCCGACAGGTAAAAAACAATATCCGGTTTTACCTTGTTAATCAGTACCGGCAAGGCATCTTTCAGCAACTGCAGGTAGGTAGCGGTATCCATGCCATCGGCGAGGGGAATGTCCCAGTCAGATACCTCTTTATGGAAAGGATAGTTATGCGCTCCGTGCATGCTGAACGTGTATACATGCGCGTTATTGGCGAAGAGGGCGGCTGTGCCATTGCCCTGGTGTACGTCGAGATCTATTATCAATGCCTGCCGGATGCGTTGTTGCTGTAGCAGGTAGTTGGCGGCAATGCCAAAATCATTCAACAGGCAAAAACCTTCTCCATGATCCGCAAAGGCGTGGTGCGTACCACCGGCCACATTAAAGCCAATACCGTGTTCCAGTGCATGCAACGCTACATCAATAGTACCCTGGGCAATCACAATTTCCCGTTGGGTAAGTGCGGGTGATTGTGGAAAGCCAATTTTCCGTTGCTCCCGTGGCGACAGTGTCTGTTCTATGAGCTGTTGCCAGTAGGCTGGCGTATGGGTCAGCAGAATAGTGTCGGCAGTGGCAGGCGCCGGCGTAAACAGTTGCCCGGGAGTGATCACACCTTCCCGCAGGAGCTGGGCAGGTATCAGTTCATATTTGAGCATGGGGAAGCGATGGTCTTCCGGCAGCGGGTGCGTATAAATATCGTGATAGGCAATCTTCATAAAAAATACGTGCTTGGGTCACTGTGCCCGGATAATCGATTTTCCGGCTATTACAAACACGGCATCCGTTGTATAGGGGTCCAGGTTCGCCGAGCCGGTAAAGTGTCCGAAAGCGGGTAAAATGCCGCAATGCCGGCCAAAATAGAAGCAGGGTAAACGTAGCCGCTGCTTACCGGCGCCATGCATAACAAATGCCGGGTGCAAATGGCCGGAGAAAGTGTACTGGTAGCCGTTGCTATCTTCACAAGGCTCATGGATAAAATGAATATTGCGGAGGGTAAGGGTATCGTGCACTGTTATCTGCAATTGACCGTACAGGTCATCCGGCATAATATCATGGTTGCCCCTGACCAGGTCTACACTGATGTGTGAAAACTGTTGCCGCCATACCTTGAAATACTGTACCTCATTATTTTCATGGCTATGGAACATATCTCCCACAATAATGATCCGGGTAGGCAGATATTGGGTGATCAATTGCTGCAGGCGGAAAAGATCTTCCTGTACAATGCCGGCCGGAACGGCGATACCCGCCTTGCGGAAATGTGCCGCCTTGCCCAGATGCAGATCTGACAGGATCAATGCTTTTTCTTCTTCCCAAAATATTGCCCGCTGGGGCAACAAATGCCAATGCTGTTGCTGAAAATGAAATATTTCCCCGACCACTGAATCAACTGTTTTTGAATGTTCCGCAAATTATTGAATTCTTAGCCGTTCGTGATCAATTTTTTGATCCGGTCTTCCAGTTTTTCGCTGGTCATGGTGTCGCGCAAACTGTCGACTTTAATCGGGAAGCAGAAAGGCGTTAGTTTCTGTGGAAAGGTGATGACGATTTTGCTCACCGCAATACGTTCCAGTGTTTCCCGTAAACGGGCTTCTTCCATCTGGTAAAAGAAGGCTTCGTTAAAAGCTTGCCTGAGCAAAAGATTTTGAGGGTCGTAGTCGCCGAACACGTTGAACAACAAGGATGCCGATGATTGCAGGTGCCGGTTGGCCTTATGTTTCCCCGGATAGCCCTGGAAGATGAGACCGGCAATCACGGCGATGTCGCGGAATTTACGCCTGGCCATTTCGGTGGCATTCACGCTGGTTTGCAGCTCTGTGAGCAGATTATCCGTAGAAAAGAGCTGTTTGGCATTGTCGGCAGTGAGTGGAATCGGTTGATCAGAAAGCAATTCAAAGCCATAATCATTCATCGCAATAGAGAAGGTGATTGGCCGGATACGGCTGATACGGTAAGCCAGCAGCGCTGCCATTACTTCGTGTACGAGCCGGCCTTCAAAGGGATATACAAACAGGTGGTAGCCATCTTCGGTTTGTATTTGCTCTATCAGTAGTTCGTTGGCCTGGGGGATGTGTGATAATTCTTCCTGCAGGTTGAACAATGGTTGCAGGGCTATCAGCTCCGGATCTTTAGTGTTGCGGGAAAGCGCCTCATTGAATTTCTCCCGCAACTTGCGGCCAAGGTTTGACGACAACGGAATACGTCCGCCCTGGTAGCTGGGTACGATTGATTTTTTGGAATTCGATTTACGAACCAATACTGTCATGTCCTTTATCAGCACATATTCCAGGTTGCGGCCTGCCAGCGTAAAAGAATCACCTACCTGCAACCGGGAAATAAATCCTTCTTCAATCACGCCTACGTAGCCACCACTCATGAACTTTACTTTCAGCATGGCATCGCTCACAATAGTGCCTATGTGTAAACGGTGGCGCATGGCCATCATGCGGCTGCGGCAGATATAGAAGTCACCGGTGCGTTCAATTTTTTTGAATTCGTCGTAGCTGGCCAGCGCATCGCCGCCAGTGGTAACGAAGGCCAGCAGCCATTGCCAGTCTTCTTCTGTGATATGTTGATAACAGAACGTTTTCCGTATTTCCTCCCATATTTCACTGGCATAAAAGCCATCTGAAACGGCCAGTGTCATCAGGTATTGCAACAGCACGTCGTATGCCAGTACCACCGGCATTTTGCTTTCAATCAGGTCTTCTTCCATCGCTGCTTTCAGCGCGGCAGCTTCTACCAGCTCCAGCGCATGGGTGGGAAGGAAAAATATTTTGCTCACTGCTCCCGGCTGATGCCCGCTACGACCGGCCCTTTGAAGGAACCGTGCTACTCCTTTGGGGCTGCCTACCTGGATTACGCTGTCGACCGGCCGGAAATCCACGCCCAAATCCAGGCTGGCCGTGCATACCACGGCTTTAAGGATGCCATTATGCAAAGCTTCTTCTACCCAAATACGCAATTCCATGTCGATAGAACCATGGTGTAACGCCAATGCACCTGCCAGCATAGGATCTGCTACCAGCAGGGTTTGATACCATCGTTCCGATTGGGAACGGGTATTGGTAAATATCAGGGTTGTTTGACTATCGTGTATGATGGGCAAGGCCTGTGGCAACATCTTCAGCCCAAGATGTCCTGCCCACGGATAGTTTTCCATTTCCTCCGGGATCACACTTTTGAGGGCAATCTTCTTTTTCAGGGTAGCCCTGATGATGATACCATCGTTGTGATAAGGCCCCAGCAGTACTTCCAGCGCTTCTTCCAGGTTACCGATAGTAGCAGATATGCCCCATAACCGGAGTGCTTCGCGGCGCAGCCCTTTCAGGCGACTTAGTGCCAGTTCCACCATGACACCGCGTTTGCTGCCCATCAACTCATGCCACTCATCTACCACTACGGTATGCAGGCGGGCAAATACTTTGGGATATTCTTTTTGTCCCAGCAGGAGGTGTAAGCTTTCCGGGGTAATGATGAGAACTTCGGGCATCTGTTTTTTCTGTGCCGCACGAAGCGCCACAGAAGTATCCCCGCTGCGGATGCCTACTTCCCAGGGTATATTCAGTTCCTGCAGGGCACTTTCCATGGCCCTGCCCAGGTCTTTGGCCAGGGCACGGAGTGGCGTTACCCACAGCAGTTGTAAACCATTTTTTGTTTTATGGGTATAGTCTTTAGGATGGGCATCTATCCAGGCAATGACGGCGCCAAGAAACAGGGAAAAAGTTTTTCCGAAGCCGGTAGGAGCATTCACAATACCTGACTTGCCCTGTAGATAAGCCTTCCAGGCATCTTCCTGGAACTTAAAGGGTTTGAGGTCTTTATCGCCTAACCATTTATTAATCACCTTCCATCCACCCGAACGTTGTTGCATGCCTTGAAATTAGCATAAAATGATAAATCACGAAACGCTTATTTTTGCAGCATGCTCGCAAAATTTTTCCGGCTCTCCGAACACAACACAACTGTTAAGAAAGAGTTACTGGCAGGGTTAACTACCTTTTCCACGATGGCGTATATACTGGCGGTGAATCCCAGTATTCTTTCCCGTACGGGAATGGACTTTCATGCCCTGATTACCGCTACCGCGCTGGCGGCGGCCATTGGTACGCTTGTGATGGCGCTGTATGCCAAACTACCTATTGGTGTGGCGCCGGGCATGGGGTTGAATGCATTCTTTGCTTATACCATTGTGGCATCTATGGGGTATACCTGGCAATTTGCGTTGACGGCCGTTTTCCTGGAGGGCATTATCTTTATTATCCTTTCCATGTTCCGCATCCGCGAAGCCATTATTAACAGTATTCCGGAAAATCTGAAACATGCCATTTCGGTAGGCATAGGGTTGTTGATCGCCTTGATTGGTATGGCCAATGCAGGGATTATCGAAACAGGTATGCATCATGTGGGGGATGGAAAGCTGGATGGCGTGATCCTGAAAATGGGAGATGTTACCAGCATCGGACCATTGATTGCGTTAATCGGGTTGATTGTGAGTGCCGTGCTGATGTATAAAAACATCAATGCCGCTTTGCTGATAGGTATCCTGGCTGCTACCGTAGTGGGCATTCCGCTGGGCATTACCCATTTCCCGGAAAATGGGCACCTGGTGAGCTTACCACCTTCCCTGGCGCCGGTAGCTTTTAAGCTGGAATTCAATAAGATATTTTCGCTGGATATGCTGATGATCCTGTTTACGTTGCTGATGGTGAATTTATTTGACACCGTAGGTACGCTGATCGGGTTATGTAACAAGGCCGGGCTGCTGGATGAAAACGGTCGTTTGCCCAGAGCCAAACAGGCACTCATGGCAGATGCGGTGGGTACTACCGCCGCGGGTTTGTTAGGTACCAGTGTAGTAACTGCTTATGTAGAAAGCGCCAGTGGTATTGCGGCTGGTGGTAAAACAGGTTTGACTTCCTTTACGGTAGCCATCATGTTTTTATTGTCACTGTTTTTTGCACCTGTTTTTGCGATGATCCCGCAGGCGGCTACAGCACCGGCTTTGATTATTGTAGGGATGCTGATGATGGGCGCGGTCACTAAAATCAATTTCAATGATGTCACAGAAGCCATTCCCGCCTTCCTGGCGATTGTTATGATGCCCTATAGTTATAGCATCGCTGAAGGGATTGTATTTGGGATGTTATCGTATGTGTTGTTAAAAGTATTGACCGGGCAATATAAAAGCATTAGCCCGGTGATGTATGTGCTGGCAGTATTATTTATCATTACTTTTTTGGTGAAATAATTATTCTTTCAGGGTTACTGTATCATCTCCAACGGTGAGGGTGTGCATCATACCACATTTGTAGGCATAATTGTTTTTCTGGTGTCCTACCGGGAAGTTGAAGCAAACCGGGTATTTGAAATCTTTTACTTTTTCCTGTACCATATCATATATGGTTCTGCCGAATTCTTCGCCGGGATCGTCCGGTTTAATGCGGTTAAAACCGCCAATGATAAGTCCCGCCAGGTTATCCAGTTTATGAGAACGCTGCAGGGAGCCAAGCATGCGGTCAAGACTATACAAATATTCTCCTACTTCTTCCAAAAACAAAATCTTACCATTGGTATCTATCTCAGAATCCGTGGCAGACATGCTTTGAATGATAGATAAATTACCCCCAATGAGCACACCGCGGGCTTTCCCTTTCCGGTTGTTGCTATCCGGGGTGGTGCTGTATTGCATTTTTTTGCCGGTAAGCGCCTGGTAGATAGACATGATGGTATCTTGTACGATGGGCTCAGCTTTCGGAAAATCATCGGGAAAGCTGTTACACATTTTAGAGTGGAGAGTGGCAATTCCAAAATGCCGGTTGATATGACAGTGAAGTGCGGTGACATCGCTGAAGCCAATTACCCATTTGGGATGCTGTTGAAACCGGGAGAAGTTGAGCTGGTCAATGATGCGCGCAGAGCCATAGCCGCCACGCCCGCACATGATGGCTTTTATGTTGTCATCGTTGAGCATAGCTTGCAGGTCTGCCAGTCGTTCTGCGTCGGTGCCGCCAAAGCTATAGTCGCGTGCGCCTACGGTTTTACCTATACGAATATTGAAGCCCCAGCTTTCCATAATGCGGATAGCGGGTTGTATTTCATCTCTTTTAATATATCCTGCGGGGCAGGTAATGCCGATGATATCACCGGGTTTCAGATAAGGAGGCACCAATGGCTCCTTCTTATCTGAAACAGCGGGTAATCCTATTCCGGCAAGCGTTTGTAATGCGGGTAGTCCGGCGCCGGCAGTTACTATTGCAGACAGGAAATGTTTGCGATTCATAGGCTTAAAGTAAGCATATTTTATGAATCATCCGTGGGTAACCAGATCACGTACAGACCAATGGGCGATGTATTTCCCGTCTTTCAACTGTACAATATCAATAATGCGGAGGGTAGCAGGTTTGCCTGTGGGCTGATGGTTTAGGAAAGGGGCGCTGAAGATGCCTGTAAAGGCTTTATGGGTAACTACTTTATCATCTTCCGCAATCATATCAAAAATTTCCAGTTGTATATCCCGGAAGGCAGGACGAAGTAATTGGATAATGAAATCCCGGGTAGCGTTGGCATCGTTATTACCAACAGGTCCGGTATGGTTAATGAAGTCAGGGGATACGGTTTCGCTAAATGCCTGCAGGTCGCCTTTGATGATAAATTCTTCATTGAAACGTCTTACCACTGCTTTGTTCTTTTCCTGTAATGTTTGCATGTTGTTCATTTTTATGCCACAAAATTACAGGGCATACCGGGATGGCTGATAACGGGAATGGCTCAGATGATCGCCTTTTTGGCTCTATTTTCATTCGGGGTAGTACCATAAGTTTGTTTGAAGATGCGAATAAAGTGCGAGGGGCTCTCGAATCCGCATTCTGTGGCTATTTCCGCTACCTGTTTGGGGGTAGTTTGCAGGAGTGTTTGTGCGTACGATAGTCGTTGTTCATTGATCCATCGTTTGGGTGCGGTATGATATTGTTGTTGGAAGTCGCGTTTAAAGGAAGCAAGGCTACGGCCGGATAACCTGGCCAGTTCCGGTAAAGTGAGTGGCTGGAATAAATGTTGTTTTACCACAAACGAAATATCGGATGGCTGAGCGTATACAATTTGCTGCAGGAAGCCCAGTATGGCTGCGTGCTGTGGCGTGGCCAGCAGGAGCAGGAATAATTCATATAGTTTTACTGACAGTATGGCTGCCAATGTACCGGGTGTTTGTGTAAAATAAGCCAGGTAATGTTCCCGGAAGGCTTCCAGTAAAGGATTTAAAGGTATGGTGAGATGTGAGCTGCCAGTGGTTTTTACGGGTGTGGTATAATTGAATTTGTGCAGGAACCTGCGCAGTTGTTCGTCAGAAAAATAAATAAGGAGGCTTTCGAAATGAATACCACTTCCCATAACATCAGACATCACATAAAAACCGCGTTTCATCAGGAGCAGAGAGCCTGCTTCTACTTTCACCGTGGTATTGTCTTCGAAGTGCAGCAGTTTATGACCTGACAATACAAATATCATCACATTTTCATTCAGGAAAATAGTGCGTTTATTGGCCAAGTTGCGTTGTTTCAGCATCGCAAAATGGATGTTGTTGGCTTTGAGTATTTGCTGCCCGTCCTGGTCTGCTGGAAATTTGAGTAACATGTTACCAAAATTAAAGCATTCTGGTAGTATAAAAAATCCCTCCGATAGGCACTACCGGAGGGACTTGACAATCAATGGATGACCGGCCGGCTTATTTTTTTCGTGGGATGGTATAATTAAATCCGATTTGTGCATTACTAGTATACAGACTGCCTGATTGGGACATTTTGCTTACGCCAAACATATATCTGGCGGAAACGCCCAGGCCATACGGTAATTTGTAGCCGATGCCCGCACCGGCAGACAGGCTCAGTCGCCTGTAACTGTCTCTTGTATCTATCTTGCCTGTTGGCGATTCCATTTTTGAACTAAGTAATACATCTAATTGCGGCCCCGCTTCAACATACAGATTAGGTATGATGTAATACTTTGCCATTAATGGGATATTGATATAGTTCTTTCTGTCCTTGAGCTTATTACCATCGCTATATTCATACGTTGCCCCCGCTCTTGAAAACAAAATTTCGGGTTGAATTTCCCAGTGTTTGTTCAATTTAAATGCGGCAAATCCGCCAGTATAGAATGAAGGGAAGTAATGGCTGAAATTATTGGTGTTATTAGAAAGATTAAGCCCACCTTTGATACCATAGTTAACAGTTTGGGCATGAGTAGCCAGCACTGCTGCGATAAAGGGTATCAGCAGTAATAGAATTTTCTTCATATTTGAGTTTTGTAGAAAAAGTGATTTTACAGTTTAATAGGTATTCTTATAAGGCCTTACGAACGTAAAATTATAGGTGCAAATGTTAAGGAAATCCTTACATCGCTTTTTTCGCATCTTTTTAACTTTTATATATAATAAATTTATCTTGTTATAGTGGCAGCATTTTTGTCGCCGTTTACTTAAATCATTTTTATATGCGTTACCTGATAACAGGAATACTGATGATGTTACTCACTACTGTTGGCTATGCGCAAAAAGAGGCGTGGCTGATTGTTCCCGGTAAATCTATCGGACAAATAAAGCTGGAGGTGCCAGCGGAGCACCTGGCGGTATTAGGCAAGCCAGATGGGGGAGATGCCGCCATGATGAAAGCATGGCGGATCTGGTATAGCCGGAAGAAAGATAATAGTATTGATTCATCGCATATGCTGGCCGTATTCACAGCAATGCGTACACAGGATACACAGTATGTAAAACAGATCCGTGTAAATTCGCCGCGTTTTAAAACCGCCAGGGGACTTGGTGCAGGGAGTACGATTGCCGCTATTAAAAAAACTTATCCCAATATAAAGCTCACGCAAACATATGAATCGGCCAATAAAGCCAGGCGCATTGCCGTATATGAAGATACCCGCGAGGGGATTGCTTTTGAAACAACTAACCCACGAAGTAAAAAACCAGTTTGCTCAATGGTAGTAGTATTTGATCCCGGAGAGTCAGCGGCAGGCTATCTCGATTTTCATGCAGGATTTGATTTGATGGAGCCGGTAGTGAAATAATTTTTCGGGAGATGATGTTCATCACGTGGCTTCTTTTTCTTCGGATCGTGTTCGTTTCTTTTTGATTTTCATTTTCATCTCTGTTTTTTTCTGACGGTCTATTTCTTTATAATAAGCCCGGTCGTGTTCATAATGTCGCCGTGATTGTCGTGTCCGTCGTGTTTCCGGGCTAAAAACAGGATAGCCAAAGGTATACTGTAAGCTAACGCTATTGATGGAACGTAGATCGGGATTGTGTTGGCTGAAGTTGAACATATAGGAGGCATGTAAGCTCCAGCAGGAATTGCCAATAGGGAAGTTGAATTTAGCGTCACATATCAATCCATGTGCTAATACGGAATTGCTGTCAATGCCAGGTGCGGCATCTACATATCTGTCGGCTTTATGCAGGGCGTAGCCTATACCCGCGGAGCCGCCAAATAAGCTATAGGCACGTGGCGTAGCGCCATTTCCAAAGGTATAGTTAAGGGTAAGGGGAAAATTGAGCATGCCGCCTATTGTAGGGTAATGCTTTTTGAAAAGATAGACTCCTGAGCGATGGTCAGGGAAGCTAAGGCCGAAACCAAGGCTGGAACCGATGCTAATACTGGATTTATCCGAGAATTGGTGCAGGTTTACACGGGGTTCAAAATTGAACAACAACGCATCATGATGTTCTCCGCCTATACCGCCAATGCCTGTAGCCAGTTGAAAGGCATGTTGCTGGCCGGATGTTGTCAGGCTTAGGATGTTTAATAGTACAAACAGGTGCAGGGATAAGTATTTCATGTGTATAAAACGAATGGTCGTGTTATAAAGTTACCCGTCTAACGGTGAGGCATATATTAATTTTATGTTCCGGGGTTCCGTCAGGTAGTCAGGGGCCTGATTCTTACGGGGGCGTGATGATTTTATGGGGTAATTATCCAGTTGAGGGAGCGTTTTTGAAGCGGGAAAGTTATCCTGATCTCATCTGCCTGGTAATCAGGGCTTCCTGATTTTTGCACCAATGTTATAATCAATGCCGATAGTAGTTATGCCTGCAATATCCGGATTATATCGGTTGCTGTTGAACAGATGTGCCACACGGATACCGAAGGACCTATTTGCCACGGGGAGGTTGATACCGGCAGAGATAACTACGCCGGATATATGTATCTGGTTGGTAGTAACTTCTTCATCGTCAATAAATTCTACGCCGCGGGTAGCATTATGAAATCCGTAGCCGGCGCCCGCAAAGAATCCCCATTTCGTATAGGCATGGCGTGTGGCCGCATTACCAAAATTCCAGGTAACCAATACCGGCATATTCGCCATAAATATACTGGTGGAATTTCCACCGGTATTGCTGTTGTAGTTATCGTTGATAGTGGTACCCACACCTATATGGGTGCCAAGTGATAAAACGGAGCGATCGGAGAAGCGTAAAAAGTTGAAACGGGGAGAATAAACCAGGCCGCCCCCCAGGTAACTGGTACCGGCAAACAGCCCACCCCCAATAGCATGCGAGAATAGTGGGGATTGAGCGCTGGCACGTTTGGAAAGAAAAAGTAGGCAACCTGCACACACGAGTGTGTAAAGACGGAACATAGGTATTGATCGTATTTTGGAATAATTTTAAAAAACTACCTGGTGTGTGGCTTTAATAACAGATATCACAAATATACTTTGTGTATGGCTTAGATTATCCAACTCGCCTAATTTATTTACATAAAATTCACGGTATTCGTCCATGTCCTTCACCTGTACTTTTATCATGAAGTCAAATTCTCCTGATATATTGAGGCATTCTGTTACTTCTGTGAAGTGCAGGATTTCCTGGATAAACTTCTTCCCATATTTCTTATTGTGTTCTTTCAGGGTAATATAGCACAACACGGTCAGGCTTTTATTTATTTTCCTGGGGTCTACAATGGCCGCATATTGTTTAATCACGCCTGCCTGTTCCATTTTTCGGATACGCTCATACACCGGGGTTGTGCTCAGGTTTAGTTGACTGGCAATATCACGGATCGTCATTTTAGCATCCTGTTGCAATAATTTGAGGATGCCCATATCTTTTTCGTCGAGATGAAGCGGCGTGTCCGTATGATGTTCTTTTTTCTGGATCATGGAAGGATATGTTTGGAATAAAACACTATTTTAAACGTCAAAAATAGTGGTTTGTACTAAAATTTTATAAAATAAATGATTGTTGCAATGATTTAATAGGTTTGTGCCGTGAAAAAGCAACGAATAATTTTAACCGTAGCCTGCATGGCTATTTTTTTTGAGGCATTGGATGTATCTGTGCTCAACATGGCTATACCGCAAATGGAATCATTTTTTAATTTCGGCGCAGATGGCATTCAGTGGGTACAAACGGTCTACGTACTTTTTTATGCCGGCCTGGTATTGCTGGGCGGACGGTTGGCTGATACACAAGGCAGAAAGAAAATATTTATTATTGGTGCTATTGCTTTTGTGCTGGCTTCGCTGGCAGCCGGTTTTTCACTTTCTTTTGCATGGCTGCTGGTATGCAGAGCCTTACAGGGAATTGGTGTAGCACTGGCTATTCCTGCAGCAGTGGCTATTATTACCAATACTTTTACGGAAGCTGCCGACAGGAACCGGGCTTTAGGCATCTTTGGTGCCATGGCAGGAATAGGCTTCGCTACCGGGCTGGCTATTGGCGGATTAATCAGTAATTACCTTGGGTGGCAATGGGTGTTTTTCATCAATGTACCTGTAATAAGTGTTGCTATCCTGTTGGCCGTATTATTTATTCCGGCAGATGAAAAACGTACGGTACGTGCTACTAATAATGCCTGGAGTGCCCTGCTCATAACAATGCTCATGATGCTGGCAGCATGGCTGATACACGACCTCGGAAATATTAGTCAGCATTATGTCTCCTGGTTGTTGTGGCTGTTATTGTTTGTTATTGCCGGCCTCATTTTTATCCGGCGAGAGCGCGTACATGCGTCGCCGTTAGTTGATTTCCGCCTGTTCAATTTACCTGGGGTTATCACGGGAAACGTAGGAGCAGTACTGTTGGGCAGCATGTTTCTGAGTTATATCTTCATGTTAACTTTGTACCTGCAACATGATCTTCATTTTACTTCTTCTCAGGCGGGTTTATTGCTGTTCCCTTTTAGTATCCTGTCTGGTATTGTCTCCAAATTTGTTTTACCGCGATTGTTTGAGAAATGGGGTGTTGTGAGAACAGGTATCATTGGAAATGTGTGCATGTTAAGTGGGGTATTGTTTTTTATAGTGAGTTATTTTACGGGTCAGCCGTTGGTGTTCATTTTATGTGCTGTGGCCTGTATTAATTCCTTTGGAATGGCGATTACATTTCCCTGTGTTACCATCCTGGCGGTGCAGGCTGTTCCTGAGCAACAGCAGGGATTGGCTTCCGGCATCAATGGTACGGCGGGTTCTTTTGGCGGAGGTCTGGGATTATCAATGGTGGGATTGATTATGCAACTGGCAGATAGGAGCGGATGGAGTGCTTATGGGGCCGGATTAAGCGTACTGGTATTGTTGGCATTAGGCGCCATCGGTCAACTGGTGTTGTTTTACCGGCGTAGTAAATCAGGGGTTGGGTTGACTGCTGTTTAGCTGTAGTAAAGTTTTCAGGTCATCGAGGGTATTTATTTCGGTAGGTGGTTTATCTTTCCGCCAACGGTTAATACGGGGAAAGCGCAAAGCCACACCGGATTTGTGCCTGTTGGAAGCTGCAATACCTTCAAATGCAATTTCAAATACTAATTCAGGTTGTACAGTTCTCACCGGCCCGAATTTTTCCAGCGAGTGTCGTTTCACCCAGTTATCTACTTCTGTAATTTCTTTGTCTGTAAGGCCGGAGTAGGCTTTGATAAAAGGTACCAGCTGATCGCCATCCCGTACAGCAAAGGTGTAATCAGTATATAAGTTAGAGCGACGGCCATGACCTTTTTGTGCATAAATCATGACCGCATCAATGGTAAACGGATCGATTTTCCATTTCCACCAATCCCCACGTTTGCGGCCCACCTGGTAAGTGGCGCGTTTGTTTTTGAGCATCAGCCCTTCACTTCCTTTGCCACGTGATTGCTGACGTAATACAGTGAGTTGTTCCCAGGAGTCGAAAATAATTTCCGGAGATAGCTGTAGCGGCAGCAGGTTAATTTGTTGTACAAGTTGTTCCAGCAATGCACGACGTTCTGCCAGCGGTTTTTCCCGGATATCGCTGCCTTCCCATTCCAGTAAATCATACGATAAAAAAATAACTGGCGCCTCCTGCAACTGTTTGCGGGTAACGTTTTTCCTGCCAATCCTGGTTTGCAGGGTTTGAAAAGATAAAGGCATGCCATTGGCGAATGTGACGATTTCGCCATCCAACACCGTCCCATCCGGAAGCGTGGTTAATAGTGGGGTAAATTCGGGGAATTTTTCGGTGATTAATTCTTCTCCTCTTGACCATACAAACAATTGGTCTTCACGTTTAATAATTTGTCCGCGTATGCCATCCCATTTCCATTCTGCCTGCCAGTCTTTTTCCGGGCCCAATGATTCCGGTAATCCTTCCAGCGCATAAGCCAGGTAAAACGGGTAAGGACGCGAAGCATCTGCGCCGGTGGTATGTAAGTGTAATAATGTTTCTATGGTCACTTCACGCGGATCCCAGTTGCCGCTGATCATATGGGAAAGGATCGCCGCTTCTATGTGGTAGGTTTGAGCAAGTGCATTGACCATCATTTTTTGAGATACGCCTATCCGGAATCCGCCGGTAATTAATTTATTAAACACGAATCGTTCACCGCTGTCCAGTGCATTCCAGGCATCGAGAATAAAAGTTTGTTTGGTAATTTCTGTTGCTTTCTCCAGTTGTTGCAGCTGTTCCAACCAGTAATGTAGTGGCGCAACCCTGGGTGTGGCAGGCGGCGGTAGTAATAATGCAATGGTTTCTGCGAGGTCTCCTACGGTATGATAGCACTCTTCAAACAACCAGCCGGAAATGCCGGTAGCCTGTATACACCATGTTTTCAGCTGGGTGCTATTCACCGTTCTTTTAGGGCGGCGACCCGAGAACAGGGCCAATACCCAGCTTTTATCTTTATCCGGTGCAGTGGCAAAGTAATGACTTAGCGCCTCCAGCTTTTCGTTGGTTTTGGTGCTGTTGCTTAATACTTGTACCAGTTGAGCAAATTGTTGCACAGTTTATATTTCAGGTGTAATAATCAGTTCCTCATCTCCATAAGAGGTACTCACTTCTCTGGCGGCTATTCCTTTTTCAGTCAGATACCGGGCAAATACGCTACTGAAGCCATGCGTTACAAATACCTGTTCTGCGTTGGTGGCAGCTACGGCTTCGAGCAGGCCGGGCCAGTCGGCATGATCGGAGAGGGCAAAACCGGCATCCGCATTGCGGCGGCGCATATGACCACGTACCTGCATCCACCCGCTGCATACGCCTAGTGCATATGGCTGGAAACGGCGCATCCACACATGATCTTCTGCCGAAGGCGGTGCAATTATCACTGCATTTTTAAAGGCCGCTTTAGGCGTGTCTGGCGTAATTCTTTCTACCGGTGGCAGCGGCCATCCTTCCTGTAACAATAATTCATGCGGAATGGCAATAGCACCATGTACGAGAAAACGATCTACCTTATCCTTCAGGTGATAAAGCAGCCGTTGCGCTTTGCCCAGGCTGTAAGCCAGTATTACGCTGGCTTTTTCGGCTTGTTGATTAGTGTATATCCATTGGGTGATATGATCGAAAATTTGTTGCTGTGGCGCCCAACGATAAATGGGCAGGCCAAAGGTAGATTCTGTAATGAAGGTATGACAGCGCAATGGTTCAAAGGGGGCCGACAAACCATCATTTTCCAGTTTATAATCTCCACTGACTACCCATACTTCCCCGTTTTGTTCTACCCGTATTTGTGCGGAACCAATCATATGACCGGCGGGGTGAAGGGACACTTTGACCCCATTGAAAAACAGGGATTCTCCATATGCGATGCCTTGTACATTGATATCGTTACCCAGCCTGAGCCGTAGCAAAGGAACACTGGTATTTTCGCAGAGATAATACTGGTTTCCACTACGGGCATGATCAGCATGCGCATGTGTGATGACCGCACGGGGAACGGGTTTCCAGGGATCTATGTAGAAATCGCCTGCAGGACAGTAGATGCCGTTGTCGGTAAATTGCAGCACATTCATAACAGGAATATACGCAAAAAAAATCGTGCCATGGCGACTGCCATGGCACGATATACAGTCCCTTGCAGGGAGCATTATTTATTCATCTTAATATCTGCGCTGTCACCTTTTTGGATGATGTAGATATTTTTATTTTCGAAGTAAGCCGGTGTTCCTTCTCCTTCTTTCAGATATACTGGCAGGAAGTTATAGTTGGTAATCACTTTGGGTGATTCGCTGACCATGCCATTGAAATACACACCATTGTTATGCAGTAGTTTTACGAAGTAGTAGGTCAAATCGAAGCCTTTGTAAGCCATGTCTGACGGACGTGCTTTGTAAGTTCTGCGGAAGTAATCACTGATATATTTGCTGTAGGCATCTGTTTTATCGTTGAAGTAGGGAGAGGAGTAATACACCTGTAAACCTTTAAATTCCGGCTCTTTCAGCTTAATCACATCCCAGGTAGGCATGCCAAAGATCTGCAACGGATAAGTGGTGGCAGAAATGCTGAGTTTGCGCAGCAGGCTTTTGGCGCCGGCTTCATCCAGTGCGGTAACAATGATTACATTGGTACGGTCGGTGAGCAGGTATTTGGAAATTTCTTCGTTGGAGGTGCCGTCGTTCCAGATGACTTCTTTAATTCTTGTTTTCCTGGCATTGTCCATTTTCTCATAGGAAGCTTTGAAATCTGCTGCCAGCCTGCTTTCAAAGGTGGTGTTCCGACGGAACAGCACAATATTTTTATTAGCGAATGCGTCCTGAACATAATTCTGGAGTGCTTCACAATGTGTTTTCAGGGTGCTGTTGGAAATATATAAAAAGGGATTGTCGTTGATACCGGCATCATTCGGGAAGGTACCGGATACGAGGTTAATCTCTTTTTCTTTTGCGAAATCGCTGAGTTCTTTCAGTTCCGGGTTGCTGACAGCACCAATAATGAGGTCGGTATTATCGAGTGCTTTGCTGCGGATCAGCGAAGGGATGCTTTGTTTGGCCTTGCTGTCGTATACGGTTACTTTAAGGTTATATCCCTGTTGTTGCAGGGAGTCCAGTGCCAATTGAGCGCCTTCATAAAATTCCAGTCCGGGTAGTACATATTTAGGCATAGTGCGGCCGGGAATATCTGAAGAAGTGGCAAATGCGGAGTCCAGGTAGAGTGGTGCAAAGAAGGCGATATTGTAGGTCGCTTTCTTTACTTCTTTCCCGAAAGCAGGCACATTAAAAGGAGCTTTCGCTACTTCTGTTTTCTTTTCTTCCGGTTTTTTGGCCGGGGTAGGTTTACTTAAAGATGGTGGTGGTCCATCTACCCGTTTGGTGCTTTTCCTGGTAGATGAGCAGGAGCTAATCAATACCACTAGTACCAGGGCGGATAGGAGGAGCTTTATGTTGTTCAAATGGTTCATAATGGGCGCTAATTTACAAAAATCATTCCGTAGAAGCGGAAAGCATAAAGCAGAAAGCAAAAAGCTATTGTAGCGGATGATAAAGTGGAGATAAATATTGAAAATTCCCGTTAATCAATCGCTACAATAGCTTTTTGCTTTCTGCTTTATGCTTTCTGCTTCTACAGTAGGGGATTATTCCCACTCAATAGTTGCTGGTGGTTTAGAGCTGATATCGTATACTACACGGTTAATGCCTTTCACCTTGTTAATAATGTCGTTAGACATTTTAGCGAGGAATTCGTAAGGCAGGTGTGCCCAGTCTGCAGTCATACCATCTACAGAAGTAACGGCACGGAGTGCTACGGTAAATTCGTAAGTACGTTCATCGCCCATTACGCCAACGCTTTGTACTGGCAGGAGGATGGTACCGGCCTGCCATACTTTGTCGTATAAGCCGGCTTCTTTCAGTCCTTCTACATATACGGCGTCTGCTTCCTGCAGCATGGCTACCTTTTCCGGGGTGATGGCGCCGAGGATACGGATGGCTAAGCCAGGACCCGGGAATGGGTGACGGCCCAGGAATATTTCGCTGATGCCAATTTCGCGGCCTACGCGGCGTACTTCGTCTTTAAAGAGGAAACGCAGTGGTTCTACCAGTTGCATATTCATCTTTTCAGGTAATCCGCCTACATTATGGTGGGATTTGATGGTAACGGAAGGGCCGTTTACAGAAACGGATTCAATTACATCGGGGTAAATGGTACCCTGACCCAGGAATGAGATATCGGTAAGGCTGGTAGCTTCCTGTTGGAAAACATCGATGAACAGGCCACCAATGATTTTACGTTTTTTCTCCGGATCGGATACACCGGCCAGTTGACCGTAGAAAAGGTCTTTTGCGTTGACCCCTTTTACGTTTAAGCCCATGTGTTTGTATGATTCCAGTACGGTTTCAAATTCGTCTTTTCTCAGCAGGCCGTTGTCAACAAATATGCAGAACAGGTTTTTGCCGATGGCTTTGTGGATCAGTTCAGCAGCTACGGTAGAATCTACTCCGCCGCTCAATGCCATTACTACCCGTTTATCGCCAACCTGTGCTTTGATTTTTTCTACTGTTTCATGTACGAAAGCAGCTGGAGTCCAGTCCTGGCTACAGTTACAAATATGTAACAGGAAGTTGCGGAGGATTTGTTTGCCTTCCAGGGAGTGGGTTACTTCCGGGTGGAATTGTAAGCCGAATACCGGGTTAGCCGCTACTGTAGTGCTTTTGAAAGCTGCTACGGGGATGTTTTCTGTGGTGGCAATGATATCAAAGCTTTCCGGAATACGTTTAATCGTATCGGAGTGGCTCATCCATACCTGGCTTTTGCCAGAGATATCATATAATAATTTTTCCTCTTTATCAGTGTGCTCCATAAAGGCACGGCCGTATTCACGGATATTGCTTTTAGCGACTTCGCCGCCAAAAACTTTGGCCATCATCTGAGCGCCATAGCAGATACCGAGTACAGGTACTTTGGCTGCAATAGCCGCAATGTCAATGATTGGTGCGTTTTCGTCATTTACTGAAAACGGACTACCGGATAATATAACACCTTTGATGGTTTCGTCCCAGGCTATGGGCTGAAGACAAGGCTTAATTTCGCAATAAACATTCAGTTCACGGATGCTGCGTGCAATCAGCTGTGTATACTGCGAACCGAAATCGAGGATAAGTATCTTTTCTGTCATGGTGGTGCAAAGATAAAGTGCTTCCGGCAATTTCGGATTTTGAAATTCGAAATTCAGAAATCTGGCGTACCTTTCTGTAATAATTTAAACCCATGATATCAACAAAATCGCTCCTATGTCTGGCCACCATGGCCATTTCAGCAACCTTACTATTAAATTCCTGCGAAGTAATCGGACAGAATCGGGTGAAGGGAAACGGGCATGTTACCAAGGAGGAAAGGCCTTTAGCTGCTTTCCACCGGGTAAAGGCGGAAGGTATGATGAATGTATACCTGGCCCAGGGCCCTGCCAAAGCTGCCGTGATTGAAGCAGAAGATAATATTATCCCGCTGATAGAACTAATAGAAGAGGATGGAAGACTGATTGTAAGGGAGAAAAGAGGCTATAATATCAGTACGCATAAAGGAATCAATGTTTATTTAACGACACCTGAAGTAGACGAGGTATCCTTGTCTGGCTCCGGTGACGTGGAATTAACCAGTAAGTTTACCAGTACTTCTCCAGTGAAGGTGGCATTGTCTGGTTCCGGGAACGTTAAGGGAGAACTGACAGCTCCGGCGGTAAAGGCTTCTATTGCCGGTTCCGGTGATATGCACCTGAAAGGGGAAACCAAAGACGTAAACGTGGCCATTGCTGGTAGCGGCAATTTCCGTAGCGATGGGCTGTTGGCTGAAAATGTAGAGGTGTCTATTGCAGGTAGTGGTGATGCAGATGTATACGCCAGCGTAAAACTGAATGCAAAAATTGCCGGCTCTGGTGATGTGCACTACAAGGGTGAACCACAGGTTTCTTCCTCGGTAGCGGGTTCCGGATCTGTCCAGAAAAAGTAGCTTTTAATATTTGCAAATCTTTAACATTTCTAAAATCATATTTCATACTGTTTATCTGTTTATAGGAATGTTTTTATAAAGCACAACAAGTCCTTGAGTCCAGGTACAGCATTCGCTAATTATCCAGAGTTGATGCTGTACCTGGCTGGGGCACAAACAGTTACCCCCTTATTTCGAACCCCATCTCATCAAGCTTTCGCGTCAAATTATCATTAAATCACATGAATGATTGCTGTTTTTTTGTATGTTTACAGCTTGAATTGTGGATTTTGCCATTTGAATTGTCGAATTACGTCTTGAATTGTTGAACTCCTATTCCTTTTATGAACGAAAGACCGAAGATCCTGGTGGTATATTATACCCAGACCGGGCAACTGAAAAGGATTATTGATCATGTGCTGGCCCCTTTAGAAGGCAAAGCAGATATTACGTTCGAGCAGTTGGTGCCTGTAACGCCTTTCCCATTTCCCTGGGGAAAACAGCAGTTTTATGATACCATGCCGGAAACTGTTCAGTCTACCCCACGGGCTATACAGCCGCTGAAAGTAGATGTGAATGCGTCATTTGACCTGGTTATACTTGCTTACCAACCCTGGTTCTTGTCTCCTTCTCAGCCTACGGCTGCTTTCCTGCAAAGCGAAGCTGCCAAACAGTTATTGCGTGGAAAAAAAGTAATCACGTTACTGGGTAGCAGGAATATGTGGCTGAATGCACAGGAAAAAGTAAAGCAATACCTGCAGCAGGCAGGAGCCAACTTAGTAGGAAATATTGTGTTGGTAGATAAGTCGCCCAATCTTATTTCAGTGATCACTATTCTGCGTTGGGCATTTAAAGGTAAAAAAGAAGCCACCCGGTTTTTACCCCAGGCGGGTGTGCAGGAGAATGAAATTATTACTTCCAGCCGTTTTGCCGATCCTATAGCGCAGGCGTTGGCGGGAGGTAATTGGGAAGCATTGCACCCACAATTATTGGCACTGGATTCGGTAGAGTTACTGCCTAATCTGGTGGTACTGGAAGGCAAGGGTATCAGGGCTTTCCGCTTCTGGGCGAAATTTATCAGCGCCAAAGGTGGTCCTGGCGCCGCTTCCCGGCAAGGACGTGTGTCAATGTACAGAGGATTGTTACTGGTAGGGATTTTTGTGTTAACGCCTATCTCCATCATTACTTCTCTTATACAATTAAATCTGAAGAAGCAGCAACTGAACCGCGAGGTTGATTATTATAAGGGTATTGCCCTGCGTTAGTCCCCCGGCAGGTGGTTGGCGGCATGGCGTGATAGTTGTAATTCCAATTAGAATTCTATATTTACGTCTGCATACAACGTATATTAAATTAAAATATGTTTATCACCGGGAGCTGACTGGCAAGGCAAGGCAGTTCTGATCAGGTTTTACATGTAGCCTTAAAAGACGAATAATTTTCAAATGAAGGAAGTTTATATTACCAGGCTGTCTAAATTTTTACCTAACAAGCCTGTTGAAAATGATGAAATGGAGAGCATTCTCGGCATGGTAGATGGAAAAGCTTCCCGTGCGCGTTTAAAGATCCTGGGTAACAACAAAATCAAAACACGTTACTACTCTTTAGACAAGGATGGAAAATCTACGCATTCCAATGCACAGATGACGGCAACGGCAGTAGAACAATTGTTTGATGAGAAATTTCCAATCAGCAAATTACAGTTACTTGCTTGCGGTACTACTTCTCCTGATCAGTTGTTGCCCAATCATGCAGCCATGGTACACGGCTTGTTGAAATGTCAGCCGGTAGAGCTCATTGCAGCTACAGGCGCTTGTGCAGCCGGCATGCAGGCGTTTAAATATGCGTGGATGTCTGTTCGTTGTGGCAATACTTCTAATGCGGTAAGTACGGGTTCTGAGAAATTTTCTGCCTGGATGTTGGCACAGAAATTTCAACCAGAAGCAGAAAACCTGAAAAGCCTGGATGAAAATCCGATCATCGCTTTCGAAAAAGACTTTCTCCGCTGGATGTTATCTGATGGCGCCAGTGCTGCTTTGTTCCAGGATAAGCCGAACGAAGATGGCCTGTCGTTACGTGTTGATTGGGTAGAAATCCTGTCTTACGCCAATGAACTGGAAACCTGTATGTATGCAGGTGCCATCAAACAACCGGATGGCAACACCACCGGCTGGATAGATATGACACCGGAAGAGTGGGCACAGCATAGCGTATTCTCCTTTAAACAAGACACCCGCTTACTGGGTAAAAATATAGTTCCTTCCGGAGCAAAAATGTGGAAAGAGCTGGTAGAGCGTCATAACATTAACCTCGAAGAGCTGGACTTCTTCCTGCCGCATTTATCTTCTGAATTTTTCAGATTAAAGATAGATGAAGAAATTACTCGTTTAGGCGTTCCCGTGAAGCTGGAAAAATGGTTCACCAACCTGGCTAATGTAGGTAACGTAGGTACCGCATCTCCTTACCTGATGTTGGAAGAACTGATGAATACCGGGCGCTTTAAGAAAGGACAGAAGATAGTGTTAATGGTTCCGGAAAGTGCACGTTTTTCGTATGCTTATGCCCACATTACCGTAGTATAAGCCATCACACTTTAAAACTGGCATCATGAAAAAAGAGGAAGTACCGCAGGATAGCGATAACCTGCATGAGGGTACATTCAAGCAGATTATGTATGCAGTGGATAATTCCGGTAATTATGTACAGGTGCAGAGTGCAGGCTGGGAACCGGAGAACATTGCAATGGACCAGGCCTGGGAAGCAGTAAATGAGCGTGTGAAAGCTGCCCGCGCCCGCTTGGCAGCTGGTGAAATCAGCCCTGTGGCCTATTATATGGAAAAGAACCTGATGGACCTGCCATTACTGGCAAGTTATGTAGGGAAGTTTCAATGGCAGGTAAAAAGACACATGAAGCCCGGCGTTTTTAAACGGCTTCCCCAAAAAATGTTACAGCGTTATGCAGCAGCCTTCAAAGTGAGTTTAACAGATCTGCTGGAGGCTAAATAGATAATTACGAATTACAAATTACGAATTACGGATTTGTGGGTAGATGGTAAATGAGCATATTACCTACGCTTAGATCTCCCCACAAATCCGTAATTCGTAATTCGTAATTCGTAATTCTTTCAAAAAATATTATGAGTAATTCTTTCTTCCAACACACACAAACGGCACATTGCGAGAGTGGTGTGATATCAAATTTGCTGGGTCATTATGGTTTGCAAATCAGTGAGCCCATGGCATTTGGTATTGGTGCAGGTATATTTTTCGGCCATCTTCCCTTTGTAAAGGTAAATGGCGTACCTGGTACCACTTACCGGATATGGCCGGGCGCTATTTTTCAGCGGGTATGCAAACGCCTGGGTGTGAAAATGGAATCCGAAAAATTCTCTACACCGGAAAAAGGAATGGCAGCACTGGACAAGGTAATAGAAGCAGGCATTCCTGTGGGCCTGCAATCCAGCGTTTACTATCTTCCATATTTCCCGGCATCCTATCGTTTCCATTTTAATGCACATAACCTGGTGGTGTATGGCAAAGAAGACGGGCAATACCTGGTCAGCGATCCGGTGATGGATACTGTGACCACCATTGACCCCGAAAGCCTGGTACAGGCTCGTTTTGCCAAAGGATTTCCTGCACCTAAAGGAAAAATGTACTATCCGGTGTATGTACCTCCTGCCGCTTCTTTCGAGAAGCCGATCAAAGCAGGTATTGAACAGGCCTGCCATTTTATGCTAAAAGTGCCGCTGCCCATGTTTGGGGTGAAAGGGATCCGTTTCCTTTCAAAGCGGGTACGCAATTATGCAGAAAATCCAGGCGACCGCAAGGCGACTTTATACCTGGGAAATGTTATCCGGATGCAGGAAGAAATAGGTACCGGCGGCGCCGGCTTCCGCTTTTTGTATGCCGCATTTTTACAGGAGGCAGCCGTATTGCTGAAGAAAGACGAGTTGAGTAAACTGGCAGTAGAACTTACCCAAACCGGTGATCTCTGGCGTAATTTTGCATTTGCGGCGGGCCGTGTATGTAAAAGCAGGTCGACAGACAATGTATCCTACCGGGAATTAAGTGAGATGTTATTACAGTGTGCCGCTTCAGAAGAGATGTTCTTTAAGAAACTGGCCCACGTGAAGTGGTAATTAAAATATGGAAGTGAAATGACGACCGGCATATCAGTGCATGAATTATATAAAACCTACAACGGAAGCGCAGAGCCTACTCTAAAAGGCCTCTCGTTTCAGTTTGGTGAGGGAAAGATTGCTGGTTTGCTGGGGCCTAACGGAGCAGGTAAAACAACCACCATTTCTATTTTGTGTGGCATTGTAGGCGGTGATAGTGGAGAAGTAATGATTCACGGTTTGAAGCAAAATGCAGCCCACCGCGAATCCATCAAACATATTATTGGTATTGTTCCTCAGCAGATTGCATTATATCCGCAGTTGTCGGCCGTAGAAAACCTCACCTACTTCGGTAACCTCTATGGTTTTAAAGGCAAGGCACTACGGCAAAAAATTATGCATTACCTGGAACTGTTTGGATTAGAGAAAAGCGCGGATAAAGAGATACATAAATATTCAGGCGGAATGAAGCGCCGCGCCAATATTATTGCTGCTATATTGCACGACCCCAAATTATTGGTACTCGATGAACCTACAGCAGGCGTTGATGTGCAATCCCGCAGCCTGATATTGCAATTCCTGAAAGATTACAACCAACAGGGAGCCAGCATCCTGTATACTTCTCACTTACTGGAAGAGGCACAATCACTTTGTGAAGAAGTAGTGATTATGGATGAAGGAAAGATGGTAGTACAGGGAAATCCACTGGCATTGATCCAGGCGCATCCAACTTGTAAGAACCTGGAAGATGTATTCCTTCATTTTACGGGGCATGCCCTGAGAGACTAACAGGAAATAAATTGAACGAACACTAAATGAGATCAGCTAAGAGCTAAAGGCTATGCTAAGATTACTGGCAACAATAAGGAAAGAATGGCAACTGCTGTTACGTGATAAAACAGGATTAATACTCCTGTTTGTGATGCCGGTAGTATTAATCACCGTCATGGCGCTGATCCAGGATGCACCGTTTAAGGATTACCAGGACATTAAGTTTGATATATTAACCGTCGATAATGATCATGGCCGTTTAGGACGCTATGTAAGAGAAGGATTGGAATCAGGCGGACAATTTAATATCATTGATTCGCTGGATGGCCAGCCGGTGACCGCCGAGCGGGCCAAAGCGCTGGTAAATGAAGGGAAGTACAAGATCAGCATCATTGTACCAGCAGGTGCTACCGCAGCAATTGTAAGCAATGCAAATCGTATTGTGAACGATATCTCCCAACGTATGGGGATGTCAGTATCTTTACCGGTGAAGAAAGGAGGAGATTCGCTGAACGTGACTATTTATTTCGATCCGGCGGCCAAGAAGGCTTTTAAAGGGGCTATTCACCAGGCGTTGGATAATTTCCTGACACAGGTGGAAACAGATATGTTGCTGGACCGTATCAAGCACCAGTTACGCGGCAAAGATTCTACCGCCGCGGAAACAGATACTGTACCGATCCGGCTGCAGGCGGTAGGACTAAAAGAGTTGAGTACCGGCACAGCGAAGCAGTTAGATGTGATCTCTAATTCTGTGCAGCATAATGTACCGGCCTGGAGCATATTCGCTATGTTTTTTATCGTAATTCCGATTGCCGGTAATATGATCCGCGAACGGGAAGATGGTAGTTTGTTGAGAATGAAGTTAATACCCGGTTCTTACCTGGCTATTTTGGCAGGTAAGATGTTGTTCTTTGTAGGCATTTGTGTGCTGCAATTTTATGCCATGATGCTGGTGGGCATTTATGTGCTGCCACACCTGGATTTACCCAAACTGGTAATGGGACAGCATCACGGGGCTACCTTGCTGGTGGCTTCGGGGATCGGACTGGCAGCCACGGCATACGGTATCCTGATTGGGACCTTGTTTAAAACACCTAATCAGGCATTGAATTTCGGTGCTATATCGATTGTAATATTGTCGGCCATCGGTGGTATATGGATACCCCTGGAAGTAATGCCGGCCAATATGCGGACGTTAGGGCATTTATCGCCGCTCAGCTGGGGATTGGATGCGATCAACGACATCTACCTGCGCAACGGCGATATTGATTATGTGTGGAAGAATGTATTGAGATTAATACTCACAGGATTGGCTATGCTGGCCATAGCCGGGTGGGTAGAAAAAAGGAGAATGAACTGAGAAATGTTTTCAAAACAATAGTAAAACTGTATTTTTACCCCCCACAAGGGCATTCGCCTGTTGTGAACAACAGGTGATAAACCTACAACATTATGGAAGAATTAAAAAAGAAACTGAAAGAGCAAATTATTGAAGCGTTGAATCTTCAGGATACTAAACCGGAAGATATTGATGACAACGCACCGTTATTCGGAGAAGGTCTGGGTCTCGACAGTATTGATTCCCTGGAACTGATGGTGTTGCTGGAAAGACAATATCATATCAAAGTAGAAGATCCGCGTGAAGGTCGTAAGATCTTACAGTCTGTTCAGTCTATGGCAGAATTTATCCAATCAAAACAACCGGCATAAGTAAACTGGCTGCATGGCGGAAAGAGTGTTTATAACAGGAGTAGGAATGATCACCGCTATTGGTGATAATGTAGCCGGAAATTTACGTAACCTGAAGGCGCAACAGAGTGGGCTTGGTTATAGTCAGTACGTAGATACCATTTACAAAAACGTGTTGCCGGTAGCAGAAGTAAAGCATTCCAGTGAATCATTGTTTGCATTGGCCGGCATTCCGGAAAAGGACGGGTTTACCCGTACTACTTTACTGGGACTGGCGGCTATGCGGGAAGCGTTGAAAGATGCCGGTATAACAGACGTACAGTCGGCCCCTACCGGTTTTATCAACGCCAGTACTGTGGGCGGTATGTGCGATACAGAAAAGCTATATTTTGATATCATCGACCCTGAAAAAACAGGGACGTTTTTGCAATATATAGACACCCTGGATTGCGCGGACTGCACGCAACGTATAGCCGACATCGTTGGATTCAATGAACATATTGCTACTATCAGTACAGCTTGTTCTTCTTCTGCCAATGCGCTGATGTTTGGCGCACGCATGATTAAGCAGGGCATGTTACCAAGAGTGGTATGCGGTGGTACAGAAGCGCTGACCCGTTTTACGCTGAATGGATTTAACTCGTTGAAAAATGTGGATAAGCAGTTTTGCCGTCCTTTTGATCAACAACGCACCGGGCTCAATCTGGGTGAAGGAGCGGCTTACCTGGTATTGGAAGGAGAATCCTTTGCAAAGACCAATGGCAGCCGGATCCTGGCAGAATTAAGCGGTTATTGTAATACCAACGAAGCGTTTCACCCCACCTCTCCTTCACCGGATGGAGATGGCGCCTACGAGGCCATGAAAGCGGCCTTGGCGATGAGTGGACGATCATTGGAAGAAGTATCTTACATCAATGTACATGGTACGGCCACACTGAACAACGATGTTTCAGAAGGCAAGGCACTGGAGCGGATGTTTGGCAACAAGGTGCCTTTATTCAGCTCTACAAAGCCATTTACAGGACATACACTGGCAGCGGCGGGCGCTATTGAAGCGATCTACGCTATGCTGGCTATACAGCACGGGATTATCTTCCCCAATCTCCATTTTACGGAAAGAATGGAGGAACTGACTATCAGCCCGGTAACGGAACTGATAACAGACTATCCCGTAAATCATGTTATTTCAAATTCATTCGGCTTTGGGGGCAACAATGCATCCCTGGTGATCAGCAAATATGAAGGTTAACTGTTACATACAAGGAATGGCGGCTATCTCCCCGCAGCCAACTTTTGACGGGGATATTTTTTCAGCGCCACTGATACATACAGATAGTAACCTGCTTGCCTGTATTGAACCCGATTATAAACCATTTATTCCCGGCAATAGTTTACGTCGCATGACGCGCGTACTCAAAATGGGGCTTACTGCTGCGCTCAAATGTACAGCAGACAGCGGTTTGGATACACCTGGCCCTATCGTTACCGGTACTGGTAAAGGCAGCTTACAGGACACAGAGAAGTTCATTAAAGAAATAGTAGAGTATAAAGAAACGGCATTGAATCCCACGCCGTTTATCCAGTCTACCTACAATTCCGTGAACGGTCTCATTGCCCTGCAACAGAAATGCACTGCTTACAATAATACTTTTGTACATCGTGGTTTCTCTTTTGAAAATGCGTTGCTGGATAGCATCATGCTGATACAGGAAGGGGCCTCTCATACATTAACCGGCGCTTTTGAAGAAATTACCGCAGAGCATTTTTATATTAAGAGCCGTATTGGTTTCTGGAAAGAGGAATCCATCAACAGTGCCACTTTATGTGAGCACTTATCACCTGGTTCCATTGCAGGAGAAGGCGCTACTTTTTTTACACTGACAGGTACACCATCGGCGCATAGCTATGCCGCTATTTCCGGTTTCCGAATGTTGTATAAACCAATGCAGGATAAGCTCAGCGCAGCACTGAAAGCAATGAGTATACAACCGGATCTGATTGTTTCCGGTCGTAATGGGGATAGCAATTATGAGCATTTTTATAAGGAGCTCGATAGTTGTTATACTGGTATTCCGCAATTATGCTTTAAGCATTTATGCGGAGAGTATGATACAGCGAGCGCTTTTGGGTTGTGGTTGGCGGCACAGATCATTAAAACACAACAGATACCTCAGCAATGGTTTCCGCAGCAACAACCGTTATCTGCGCCCATTAACTCTATTTTATTCTATAATCATTTTTATGGAGAGCAGCATGTGATGTTGCTGTTAGAGAGGGTTTAATATTATACTTTCCCGGTTTTTCTCAAAGATCGATTTCATTTAATTATAAGGTGTAGGAATTCATCAGCTACTGCCTGATGAATTATATTTATTTGATTTTCAAATTTTTATAATTGGCCCGCCACTGGCGGGCTAAATTGTATTAAAAAATAATTCCATTCAAATTCGTTAGACACTGTCTGTCAAATTTGAATGGAATTATTTTTTAATTTATTGGAAACTTCTAACTCGAACTTGAGGATAAGGTTGATAGCATTATCTGCTTATTCATTCTGATAACATTTTTGATAATGTCGCTGCATCAGGTAAAAATTCTTTCATGTTATCAGGTGCCTCACTAAAATGCTTATAGGTACCCACGCTCATCGCTTTATCGATAGATTTAATAGCGTAATCCACTACTGTATTATCTTTGGATTTGCAGAGTACAATGCCAATGCTCGGATTCTCGTGTGCTAACTTTACTTTATCGTCTAATACATTCAAATAGAAATTAAGTTGACCTGCATATGCTGGTTTGAAATTTTTCCGTTTCAGTTCAATCGCTACCAGGCATTGCAGGTAACGGTTGTAGAAGAGTAGGTCAACAAAAAACTCACTGTCGTTTACGGTTAGTTTGTATTGATTGCCAATAAAAGAATAGCCTTTACCCATACTCATAATGAACTTTTTAATATTGTTCACGATTTCACTTTCAAGTATGCCTTCGTCATCGTTATCATCAATATTAGTAAAGTCCAGCAGGTATTCATCTTTAAATACTTCGAGCGCTTTTGACTTAATATTTTCGGGGAGGGTTGTGTTGAAATTGTTAGGCATGTTGCCCCGATGTTTGAAAAGATTAGCGCTAATGTGATATGCTAATTCTCTTTTTGACCAGAATTGTTCTGCTGTTTGAGATATATAGAAGAAGCGTTCCGTATCTTGTTTGCATTTTTCCAGGATGATAATATGATGGGTAAAGCTAATGCTGTAAAAGGATTCCTGTAATTGCGCCGCCACTGGCGGCGTAATTGCAGGTGCACTGTAAACGTCATAAAATTGGCGCATCTTTTTCAAATTGGTATATGAAAAGCCCCTAAGGCCGGGCATTTCCCGTTGAAGATCTTGTGAGATTTGTTCTATTATTTTTGCTCCCCAATTTTCAGCATGTATTTTCTCAGAAAGCATTTGCCCTAATTTGTAATAGAGCTTTAATTGCTCTTGGTTGGCTAATCTCATCGCCTGATACCGGCTTCGGATGATATTATGCTTGATATCCGTGATGAATTGCTTGTATGAAAGGGTTGTGTCCATTGTGTTGGGTTGATTGTTTTGGTTAAACTTAGAGAGAGAATGTCGTTTACATCACGTGTGTGAAGTCGGTTAACAAACGTGTAAACGGGAACAAAAATAAAAGGTATAAGCGATTTTAGCTTGTTCATTTTGTTCATTGACAAAATGATCTGTTCATTGTTATTTTGATATCAGATTTAATAGAAATAAAAGGCGGAGATACAAGCTCCGCTTATATCTTCGCCGATATCATCTTTCAAAATCATTTCACTCTATACACCGGATAACGTAAGTATTCCGGTTCAGCATAAGGCGAATTTTTAAATATAAAATTCAGTTGTGCACTGGCATTATTGGCAAATGCCGTATCGACAGCTTTCTTCTTATTCAATGCTTCCTGCAATTCCGGATGCTGCTGCAAATAAGCAGCGCCGGTATCTTCAAAAACATAAGGAGAATAACCTTCTTTTTGTCCGAGCACAGCATCAAAAAAGTTCCAGGCGAAATAGGAATCACCAGCGGTGGGTTCCAGGGTTTCCATCAAAAAGCGGTTAGCCGTTTGGTTCATAGGAATGTAGTAGTCGCCTTTGCGGAAGTGGATAGAATCCATGCTACTGGTCACTTTGATGTTGGTATGCAGGTAATGCTTTTCAAACGGTTTGGGATAGGTTTGAAAATCTGCGATGTGATATACTTCCACATACACGGTGGTATCGTGTGGCAGTGGTTGTAGTTGCACATTATTATTTTTCAGGAGATGGATAACGCTCCACCATCCCTGTGGTACGATATAGGCGCGGGGCTTTTCCACAAAATTTTCTTCCGTGAAAGTGTTGTAGAATTTCACCTGCCTGGTGTAGGGTTTGTTACGATCATAATACAGGCGTGGTAGCCCGGAAATGGCGCTGGGTTTATGTCCTGATTCAAATCCACGGAAAGTGATCATGTTATAGGTGTTCATATCCGCTTGCCACGACAATGGAAATGTTTTTTGTGTAATAGCTGTTTGTTTGGCTTGTTCCCGCAGTTGTTTGATGGTTTCGCTATGTGTGGAAGTAAACTGGATAAAACATTCCATCAGTGCATAAGTAGCTTTTACACGGGCTGGATAGGGTTTCAGCATATGGGTTTCGGGCACAAATCCGAAGGTATGAAAGAGGGTGGTATAGCCGGTGGAGTAACGTGGTAGGTCTGCAAATTCTACCCATCCACTGTCGGGTGTTTCGCCGAAATGATTCACATAGGGAACGAGGTCGTAGCCTTTTGTTTTCATGAGAGCGTATAGTCCGGGTTCAAATGTTTTGTTCATGAATTCGCCCATAGCGCCACCGAGTTTATTGTGCTGAGTGGTGAGTAGTGTCATGATGTGCTGGTAATCAGCCCCGTTGCTGACATGGTTATCCACAAATACATCGGGATCGGCGAGGTGGTAGATTTGCTGGAACGCTAACGCGTTTTTTGAATCGGCTTTGATAAAGTCGCGGTTCAGGTCCAGGTTTTGGGCGTTGCCACGGGAGCCGAAGGCGTCGGGGCCATTTTGATCCACCCGGTACCAGGGGGAACGGTTGAGCATGCCGCCAATATTATATACCGGGATAACGGCGAGGACAATATTATCAGGGAGCTTGACTTTGCCCTGGGCAATGTCCCGCAGGAGCATCATGCTGGCGTCTATACCATCGGGCTCGCCGGGATGGATGCCGTTATTGATGAGGATAATGCGTTTATTCTTTTTATGGAGACTTTTAAAGTCGAAATCTTTTTGGGGGGAGTAGGTGACCAGGTGCAGGGGAAAGCCGGCGTCTGTGCTGCCGATGGTTTGCAGGTGAATTTGCGGGAAGCGTTTGGCGAGCAGTTGGTAATATTGGATGACTTCTGGGTAGGTAGCAGTTTCCTGGCCGGCGGTTTTTTCATAGCGGGTGGTCAGGTCCTGTGCGTAAGATCGTATTGGAAGGAGGGTGGCGAGGAGTATAATTATCTTTTTCATTATACGAAAGTGAGTGGAAAAACAAAAAGCCCTTCCTTTGGGAGGAAGAGCTGTAAATATTGTTACTGAAACAATTAAGCCATCGCTAAAACGCGCTTAGCCAGCTTGCTTTTCAGATTTGCTGCTTTGTTCTTGTGAATAACGTTACGTTTAGCAAGTTTGTCCAGCATAGAAGCTACCTCAGTTAAATCTTTCTCCGCTGTTGCTTTGTCAGTCAGCGCTTTCAGGTCACGGATGGCGTTACGAGTAGTTTTACCGTAGTAACGGTTACGCTCGTTGCGCTTTCTGCTTTGACGTACGTCTTTTTTCGTTGCTTTATGGTTTGCCATTTTTCAAATTTCAAGTTTCGGACGGCAAAGGTAACTATTTCCCAAATAGAAAACAAACTAAATGTACTTTTTCCGTCAAAGGGCAAATATAAGCTCCTTTTATCACAGATAATCACTTGATTTTTTCTGATTTTTTCCACCCGGCGTATCGAAAAACGAGCGATATTTGCAATCCCATATATTAATATATTGGGACCAACAGAAAAGTATTTGAACTGAAGATCAGCAAAACTCGTTGTAAATGAAGGACTTCTCATTCGTCACCAACTCACATCCTGCTTACATTGAATCGTTATACCAGGATTTCCGCAAAGATCCCAACTCTGTAGACCCGGATTGGGTTAAATTTTTCGAAGGATTTGATTTTGCAGTATCCAATGTAAACGGTAAGGCGGCAGCATCAGCGCCAGTAGCAGGAGGCAGCACTTCGTTGCCAGTGAGCGACGACCAGTTGGCGAAAGAACTGGGCGTATACCGTCTGATACAGGCGTATCGTAAAAAAGGCCACTTAATTGCTAAAACCAACCCCATCCGTGAAAGAAAAGACAGAAAGGCCAACCTGGATCTGGCCAGCTTTGGATTAGGGGACGCTGATCTCAAAACAGAATTCTTTGCAGGCACCACTATCGGCGTCGGTAAAGCTACCCTCGAACAAATTGTTGCCTTTCTGAACAAAATTTATGCAGGTTCAGTAGGATTGCAATACACTTACATCAACGACCGGGATAAGGCGAAGTGGATGGAGAAAGAGTTTGAAAAGGTCATGACACAGCCTTTATCATTGGAACAGCGCCGTCGCATTTTGCAGAAGCTGAACCAGGGCGTTATTTTCGAAAAATTCCTTCACACCAAATATATCGGACAAAAGCGTTTTGGCCTGGAAGGTGGTGAATCCACTATTCCGGCACTGGATGCTATCATTGATGTAGCGGCAGAATATGGCGTACAGGAATCTGTGATTGGTATGGCCCACCGCGGCCGTTTGAACGTACTGGCAAATATCCTGGGTAAAACTTATGAGCAGATCTTCAATGAATTTGAGGGCCTGGCTGTACCGGATATGACCATGGGTAGCGGCGACGTGAAATATCACCTCGGCTTCCGTTCCCAGGTAACCACCCCTTCCGGCAAACCTGTCAACCTGCAATTGATGCCTAACCCTTCCCACCTGGAAGTGGTAGATCCTATTGTAGTGGGTTTTGCACGTAGTAAGGCGGATGTGATTTACGACAGCGATTACGATAAAATATTGCCTATCCTCATCCATGGTGATGCTGCCGTAGCCGGTCAGGGCATCGTGTATGAAGTAGAGCAAATGAGCAAACTGAAAGGTTACTACGTAGGTGGTACCATTCACTTTGTGATCAATAACCAGATCGGATTTACCACTGACTTTGATGATGCACGCTCTTCAGACTACTGTACCAGCGTAGCATCCATTGTACAGGCACCGGTATTCCACGTAAATGGTGATGATGCAGAAGCAGTGGTGAAAGTATCCCAGCTGGCTGCCCGTTACCGCCAGGAATTCAATGAAGATGTATTCATTGATATGGTTTGTTACCGCAAACATGGCCACAATGAAGGGGATGAGCCTAAATTCACCCAGCCAAGTTTGTATGCATTGATTGATAAACACGCTAATCCGCGTGAAGTATATACCCAGTTCCTGTTGAACAACGGCGAACAAGATGCTGCTGCTTTAGCCAAGGAAATGGAAAAAAGTTTCTGGGATGATTTACAGGCACGTTTGGATGAAGTGAAACAACATCCGCTGCCTTATGCTAATCAGAAGCCGGAAGAGTGGTGGCAGGCCCTGCGTAAATCTACACTGCAGGACTTCGACGCTTCCCCGGTTACGGCTATTAAGGAAGACGACTTCAAACGCTTGTTCGATGCCCTCATGAAATGGCCGGAGAATTTTGTTCCCCTGCGTAAAGTGAGCAAATTGCTGCAGGACAAAATTAAATTATACCAGGACGAAGGTAAGGTGGACTGGGCAACCGGTGAACTCCTCGCTTACGCCAGCCTCCTGATTGAAGGCAAGGATGTTAGAATGAGCGGAGAAGACGTAAAACGCGGTACTTTCTCTCATCGTCATGCAGTGTTGTTTGACGAAAATACCAACGAAACTTATAACCGTCTCAGTCATCTCCAGGAGAAACAAGGAAAATTCAGAATTTATAACTCTTTACTGAGTGAATATGGTGTATTGGGCTTTGAATATGGTTATGCCATGGCCAACCCCAACAGCCTGGTACTGTGGGAAGCGCAATATGGCGATTTCGTAAACGGTGCACAAACAGTGATTGATCAGTATATCAGCAGTGCAGAACAGAAATGGACGACGCAGAATGGCCTGGTAATGTTATTACCTCATGGTTATGAAGGTGGTGGACCAGATCACTCCAATGCCCGTCCTGAACGTTTCTTACAACAGTGTGCAGAAGAGAATATGGTGATTACCAACATTACTACTGCCGCCAACTTCTTCCATGCGTTACGTCGCCAGCTGACCTGGCAGTTCCGTAAGCCACTGATTAACTTCTCTCCAAAAGCAAACCTGCGTCATGTAGGCGCTTATTCTACTACGGAAGAATTTACACAAGGTGGATTTAAGGAAGTGCTGGACGATCCGTTTATCGATGATGCCGCAGTAGTGAAGAAAGTATTGCTGTGTTCTGGTAAAATGTATTTTGACCTGAGCGATAAGCAAGGTAAAGATGACCGCAAAGATGTAGCCATTGTTCGCCTGGAACAATTGTATCCATTGCCGGTTAAACAACTGGAAGTGATTGCGCAGAAATACAAAGGCGCTACCTTCTTCTGGGTACAGGAAGAACCGTTGAATATGGGTGCTGCAGCATATCTGCAAATGAACCTGAAGCAGATCAATTATGGTGTTATCAGTCGCAATCCAAGTGCATCTACTGCTACCGGTTATGCGAAAGTACACGCACGTGAGCAGCAACAGATTATTGATACGGCTTTTAACATCTAAAAAAATAAAAGTATAAAACAGTATAACCAGGATATATGTTAAGCTAACAGTTAAGTACTCATAGCTAACAACTAACCGGGTATCACCATCAACTGATTAAATATGGTTATCGAAATCAAAGTCCCTACGGTAGGAGAATCTATTAGCGAGGTAACAATTGCAAAGTGGTTGAAGAAAGATGGAGATTATGTGCAGCAGGACGAGGTATTATGTGAAATGGAATCAGAGAAGGCCACCTTCGAACTGAATGCAGAGAAAGCGGGTGTTCTGAAAATTGCTGCGGCAGCTCAGGAAGGCGCTACTTTGAAAATTGGTGATGTAGCTTGTACCATCGATACAGATGCAGCTGCACCTGCCACCAGCGCAGCACCGGCAGCAGCCCCTGCAGCTCCAACGGCGGAAGCCGCTCCTGTAGCAGAAGCAGCACCAGCGGTGAACAAAGGGACGATTGAAATGAAAGTGCCTACAGTAGGAGAGTCTATCAGTGAAGTAACACTGGTAAAGTGGATCAAGAATAATGGTGATTATGTAGAGCGTGACGAAGTAGTATGTGAACTGGAATCAGAGAAAGCTACTTTCGAACTGAACGCAGAAGAAGCGGGCGCACTGATTACCGTAGCGAAAGAAGGCGATACATTAAAAATAGGTGATGTTGCCTGTAAAATAGATACCAGTGTGGGCAGACCAGCTGGTAAAGCAGCACCGGCAGCAGCTCCGGCGGCACAAGCTCAAAAAGCAGCGCCACAGCCACAGCAGGCGCCTGTTACCAACATACCAAATGATCTGAAGGCATCCCCGGTAGCAGCAGCTGTTATCGCTGACAAGCACGTGGATCCATCCAGCATCAAAGGTTCCGGCGCACATGGTAAAATCATGAAAGATGATGTACTGGCTGCCCTGCAAAATCCAGGAGTAGCTATCGGCCAGGAACTGTTTAGCCGTCAGGAACGCCGCGAAAAGATGAGCAACCTGCGTAAAACGGTTTCCCGTCGCCTGGTGGAAGCTAAAAATACCACGGCTATGCTCACTACCTTCAACGAGGTAGACATGACCGAAATTATGGCGCTGCGTGCCAAATACAAAGAAGTATTCAAGAAACAGCATGAGGTGAACCTGGGCTTTATGAGCTTCTTCACCAAAGCATGCTGCTTTGCATTACAGGAATTCCCATCTGTAAACGCTTACATTGATGGTGAAGAACTGGTATACCACGATTACTGCGATATTTCTATCGCTGTATCTGCACCAAAAGGACTGGTAGTACCGGTGATCCGCAATGCAGAAAGCCTGGATATGGCAGGTATTGAAAAAGCAGTAGTAGAACTGGCTACCAAAGCCCGTGATAACAAATTGACTATGCCGGAAATGACCGGAGGCACCTTTACTATCACCAACGGTGGTGTATTTGGTTCCCTGATGAGCACACCTATCATCAACATTCCGCAATCTGCTATCCTGGGTATGCACAAAATACAGGATCGTCCAATGGCGATCAATGGCCAGGTGGTGATTCGTCCGATGATGTACCTGGCGCTGAGCTACGATCACCGTATTATCGACGGTCGTGAATCAGTTAGCTTCCTGGTACGTGTGAAAGAAATGCTGGAAAATCCTGAGCAACTGTTGTTCGGTAAAGATCCGCTGAAAGCATTACTGAAACTGTAATCTTATCATTTATAAAGGAGAAGGGCCGGTACTACAGTACCGGCCCTTCTTGTTGTGGATCAATAATAGCGGTAGCATCAGGATTAGCCCGTATCTTCGCGTATGACCCGTTGGGAAAATTATTTAGCATCAGCAACAAAGATCATAGGCGCTTACCAGGGCAGCCTGCCATTACATCATTTTCTGAAATCCTTTTTTAAAGAGCATCCTTACATGGGTGGGCGCGACCGGCGTTGGATTTCGCAACTGGTATATCATTATTTCCGTTTAGGACATTGGGGTACCTCGCTGCCGGTTAGCGAGCGGGTGATTGCGGGCGCATTGCTTTGCGAAACAGCACCAAATGATTTCCTGGCGGCAGTAAAACCCGACTGGAATGCCGCTACTATACAGTCGTTGGAAGAAAAAAAAGCATTGTTGTCCGCCGGACTAACACCTACCGATATTTTCCCTTTCCTGGAAGAATTATCAACCGGGATTGATGCTAACATATATGCCTATACGATATTAAAACAACCACGTTTATTTATTCGTGTCCGCAATAACAAGCTGGATAAGGTATTACAGCTATTGGATAAAGCCGGGGTCGTATATGAAGTATTTGCTAATAAAAGCACCGTGGCACTGCCGAATGGTACTAAAATAGAAACGATAGTGCCAGAAAAAAGCTGGTATGAAGTACAGGATGCTTCCAGTCAGCAAACCGGCGAATTGTTTAAGCCAGTGAAGCAACAGCGTTGGTGGGATTGTTGTGCTGCCAGCGGTGGTAAATCCATTCTCCTGAAAGACCAGCAGCCAGGTGTGCAATTGCTGGTATCAGATGTCAGAAGATCTATTCTAGAAAATCTGCAGCAACGTTTTGCCGCGGCAGGTGTGAAAAATTACGAGGCGCGGGTGGCAGATCTTACCTCTCCGCAGTTCCCGGCTTCGATGGGTAACCAGCAGTTTGATGGTATTCTCCTCGATGCGCCCTGTAGTGGATCCGGTACCTGGGGCCGTACCCCGGAAAGCATTTCGTTCTTTAAAAGGGAAGAAATAGCCAAATTTCAACAGTTACAACAACGTATAGCCCATAACGTGGTTCCCTTTTTAAAGAAGGGAGGATCGTTGATTTATATTACCTGTTCTGTGTTTAAGCAGGAAAATGAGGAGGTGGTGAGATACATTGAAAGTATCAGTGATTTGAGGCAGCAGGAAGGTGGAGTAATAGCAGGGTATGATAAGGGGGCGGATACGATGTTTGCGGTAAGGATGTCGTAATCAATAGATTAGCTATTTAACAATAAAAATTTTGTCAAGTATTTTGACAATAGAATTTTTGTCAATATTTTTGACAAAAATTCTATTGTCATGAAAAACATCATAGGGCTTCCGGCCAGAGGTGACAATTTTTATCAGCGTAGCCGGGAGGTCGCCAAAGTAACCCTGGCACTTGAAAACGGCAATAATATACAGATCACTGCTCCCCGCAGGGTTGGGAAAACCTCGATTTTATGGTATTTACTGGATAACAACATTGCTGCCAGGTATTATGTATATGTGGATACTGAGAGTGTGGAAGATGCGTCTAACTTCTATCGCAAACTGTTGGAGGGTATTGTCAGCAACACTGATATTTCGCGGTCTGTTAAATTACAGGCTGGTTTAAAAGACAAGAGCAATCGTTTTTTTCAACAGATTAAAAGCATTAAACTTTTTCAGGCAGCAATAGAATTTAATCATGAACCGGAAGTGCGTGATTATTACGAAGAGTTCCGGCATTTCCTTACCGGGTATGCCAGCGTAGAGGACGTCGAACTGGTCCTGTTAATTGATGAATTTCCACAAACGATAGAAAATATCCGCAAGAAAGATCCTGAAGCTGCCATACATTTTTTGCAGCGGAAGCGGGAACTGAGAATAGATCCGGTGATTTCCAAAAATATCCGGTTTATTTATACAGGTTCTATTGGCCTAAATCAAACGGTATCTTCGCTGAATGCCACTGCTACTATTAATGACCTTGCATCTATAGAGGTAGAGCCGCTTTCAGGGCCTGAGGCAATGGAACTTTTTAATAAGCTACTGACTACAAAATTCCGCATTGTACATGCCAGTGCGGAAACGGCGTTGATGGAAATCCTGCAATGGTATATCCCTTTTCATATTCAGTTGATTGTACAGGAAATAATTCAGGCTACGCATGTTGGTACTGAAGTGAACCAAGAAATTGTGGAAAAAGCAATTGAAGAATTGTTAAGTTTGAGACATAAGAATCACTTTGATCATTACTATTCCCGTTTGAGAACGCATTTTAAAGATGATGCATTCAAATACGGGGATAGTTTGTTGAAGGTGCTTGCAGTGAACGGAACCATGACTAAGAAAGATAGTCTGGAATTAGCTGTAAAATATCACCAGGAAAAAGAATACAGAAAAATTATTGAAAACCTGATGTACGATGGATATATCCACTACAATAGTACACAGGGCGTTTACCTTTTTAACTCACCGATCCTGAAACGATGGTGGGCGTTATTTATTTGTTAGCTATGAGCAGCGTTTTACTATACAATCCCGACAGAAAGAATAAAGACGAGTTTATTGCCGAATTTGTGATCCGCACAAAAATCTTTGAGGAGATGTGGGCGGATATTGTATCCGGCAAAATGAAAACACCAGAGCAACACTATCTGTTGCTTGGGCAGCGTGGAGCGGGAAAAACTACCTTGTTACTAAGATTGAAGTACGCTGTAGAGGATGATGAAAAACTCTCTCAATGGTTGATCCCCGTTATGTTTGGTGAAGAACAATATAACATTGGGGAGTTGGGAAATCTGTGGGAAAGAATAGCGGAATACCTGGAGGATTACCATGGATTTAAGGGAATAACGGAAGAAATAGCACCATTTGTACTACAGGATAATTATGAGGAAGCCGCGTTGAAAGTGCTGGTAAAGCACCTGGATCAGCACAAAAAGAAAGTGATTTTGCTGATAGACAATATTGGCCAGTTATTGGCAAAATTCAGCCAGTTGGAAGTACACCGACTCAGAGAGGTTTTGCAAACGATACCTCATTTCCGACTGGTAGCCGGATCGCCGGTAACATTGGAAAGTGTATTGGATTATCAGCAGCCGTTGTTTGAATTTTTTAAGGTGATACAATTAAAAGGATTGACGGATGAAGAGAGCATAACATTATTGCGGCAACTGGCAGTAATCCATCATGAAGAAACAAAGATAGAACGTATCATCAAAGAATCCCCTTCCCGTATCACTACGCTAAGAACCTTATCTGGTGGTGTTCCCAGAACAATGGCGTTGCTATTTCAAGTTTTTGCAGATAGTGAGCATGGAACTGCCTTAAGTGATTTGGAAAATGTATTAGACGCTGTAACTCCGTTCTATAAACATCAAATGGATGACTTACCAGCTCAGCAACAGAAAATCATAGACGCTGTCGCATTGCATTGGGAAGCTATCAGCGTGAAAGACTTAGTGAAGCAGGTAAGACTTGATAGCAAGTTGGTTTCTGCTCAATTACGACAATTAGAAAAAAACCAGGTGATTGAAAAACGAAGCACCCAAACAAAGAATCATGTTTATCTGCTGCAAGAGAGGTTTTTCAATATCTGGTATTTGATGAGATATGGAAGAAAACGAGGAAGAGGCAAAGTAATATGGCTGGTTAAGTTATTTGAAACGTGGTGTGATAAACGAGAAATAGAAAACCGAGTGAAAGATTATATCAGGAAAGTTAAGCAAGGCCTGTTAGATCAAAACACTTTGGAAGTATATGGGTATACTTATACTTTTTTTGAAAGTATCACTCCTGAAACCAAATTCTTATTGAGGGACAGTACACCGGAGTATATAGCATCCAATGTTGTTATGACGGAAGAGGAGTTTTACAGATTGTTAGATCGGGCTTTGAAGAAAGATGATCATAAATCATTCATTCAAATAGTGGAACCTCAAAAACTGATAGCTGCGGAGGAACGAGAAAGATTTTACAAATATGTTCTCGCAAATATTGATAAAGTAGAACATTTTATAGCGATGGATAACGCAGAGGAGCGATTGACTATTCCTTTTTTATTTTACACGGTTTTCCTTTTACGTGCTATAAATGTATTTACAAGATTTATACTAGAAGATAAGTATGAGTCTATAGAAGGGTTTGTAGATATGTTTGGACAGAGGTTGGCCATGTTTGAGAATAAGAGTTTTAATGAGATAGTTTCGTTCGATAATGTCATGGCATTATTATTAGCTGCGGAATACAATGAGTTTGCGGTTAAGCTTATCACTGAGAGTGGTATTGATGAAAAGAGTAAGCAATTGTGGAATTATATCATTGACTTTTTTAAGATAAGCGCTCACGAAGGGAATATACATGTTCATGCGAACTCTGACTCTAACCCTGTGCAGCCGCCCGAAATCGATTGGGCTTGTAAAATTATAATTGAGCATATTTTTAATGTCAGGAAGTATCTGAAAGAAGGAAAGAAGGCAATTTTAGAATCAAAAAAAGGGTGAGAAGACTTCCATCTTCCCACCCCTTTTATTTATCTATCTTATGAATTAATCTTCTCTTATAGCGTTATTGGCATCGCGCGTTGAATAATCCCACCAGCTACCACGTCATCGCCTTCATAGAAAACAGCCGACTGTCCGGGAGCAATTCCTTTTACGCTTTCATAGAAGCTCACTTTTACCTGGCCGTTTTCATTGTACAGGTTACTCAGTGCGCCCTTGTCTTTGTAGCGGATTTTGGTGATGGCTTCCATCCCTTCAGGGATGGTGTCATACTTGCCCATGTTGATACCGCTGACCATCATCTCGCTTTTCTGGAGTTCATCTTCGTTGCCAAGCACTACCGTATTGGTTTCCGGGATGATTTCTGTTACGAATACCGGGCGTCCAAGGGCAATATCGAGCCCTTTACGCTGTCCAACTGTATAGAAGGGGTAACCCTTATGTTTGCCCACAATCGTGCCGTCTGCGAGCACAAAATTGCCTCCGTTAACCCTTTCTTCCAAACCATCTACTTTTCTCTTCAGAAAACCGCGGTAGTCGTTGTCGGGCACGAAGCAGATTTCATAGCTTTCAGCCTTTTTAGCCAGTTCGGGGTAACCGAAGTCGAAGGCCATCTGGCGGATTTCAGTTTTACGGTAAGTACCCAAAGGCAGCAGGGTGCGTGACAACACATCCTGTTGAATGCCCCAGAGTACATAGCTCTGATCTTTGGTTTCGTCGATACCTTTGCTGATCACATAACGGCCGTTGGTATGCTGACGGATTTGTCCGTAGTGACCAGTGGCAATGAATTCACAGTCCATGGCATCGGCACGTTTCATCAGTGCGCGCCATTTTATATGGGTATTGCAGAGTACACAAGGATTGGGGGTACGTCCTGCAATGTATTCATCCACAAAATTATTTATAACGAAATCACCAAATTCATCGCGGATATCCAGCACAAAGTGCGGAAATCCATGATGCACCGCGGCGGCGCGGGCATCGTTAAAAGAATCGAGGTTACAGCAGCCGGTTTCCTTTTTACTGGAACCCGCAGATGCATAATCCCAGGTTTTCATGGTGATACCCACCACTTCATAGCCCTGCTCATGCAACATCAGCGCTGTAACAGTACTGTCTATACCACCGCTCATGGCTACCAGCACTTTACCATGCTTGCTCATTTGAAAAAGTTTAAGGATGCAAAATTACTTAAAATCCAGCCAACCGCCATCTGTCCTTTATTGATCCTGACAATAAGCGGATTGATTCTGCCTATATCATTGATATGATTTTCGCGTCTTTTGGCGATTATTTCCCGAAAACTATAAATTCTTAATTGTGAATTATATATTTATTAGATTTAGCCACCTTTTAGCATAAAAAAATCGCGATGCTACCTATATTAAACAAAGAATACATATTAAAACAGCCCCATTCCGGCGTTCATGAAAAAGCGTTCTCCTTTCCGGAAAAGATTCTGCAATTTGGTACCGGCGTGCTTTTGCGCGGGTTGGTCGACTACCTCGTAGACAATGCCAACCGGCAGGGAATTTATGAAGGAAGGATCGTAGTGGTAAAATCCACTGATGGCGATACCACAGAATTTTCCAGCCAGGATAACTTGTTTACTACCCATATTAAGGGTGTTTCCCAGGGAGAGTTGGTAGATAAAGTGCTGATTAACACTACTATTAGCCGTGTTTTGCAATCGAATGCAAATTGGCAGGAGATTTTAGACGTGGTGCATCAGCCCGCCTTGCAAACAATTATTTCCAACACCACAGAAGTGGGAATTCAGTATTTAGCGGAAAAAATAGGCGAAAATGCCCCGGTTTCCTATCCCGGGAAGCTGTTGGCCATACTTTGGGAACGCTATACTTATTTTGAAGGAAAGGCGAATACAGGCTTCGTAATTGTGCCCACTGAACTGGTGGTGGACAATGGCCGGTTATTGAAAGATATTGTTTTGCAGCTGGCAGCCTATAACGATATGCCTGCTGCTTTTATTGACTGGATTAAGGTTGATAACTATTTTTGTAATTCACTGGTAGACCGTATTGTACCCGGCAAACCACGTAACCTGGCGGAAATAGCTACTACCGCTGGTTATACGGATCAATTGTGGATAGAAGTAGAGCCCTACCTGTTATGGGCCATAGAGGGCGGGGAATATGTTCGTAGCGTTTTATCTTTTTTTAAGGGAGATAAAAACATGTTCATTGTTCCTGACATTACTCCGTTCCGCGAACAGAAGCTGCGCTTACTCAATGGTAGTCATACGGCGGCAGTGCCACTGGCTTTCCTGTCGGGGTTGAATACGGTGTATGAATCTATGCAGGATGAATATATGCGCGACTTTTTCCGCGCGGTGGCGTTACAGGAAATCCTGCCTACTATTGCGGATACCTGTCCTACTGCTACGGCATTTGCATCTGATGTACTGGATCGTTTTGCCAATCCGTTTATTGCGCATCAGCTCATCAGCATTACCTTCCAGCAGAGTTTAAAGATGAATACCCGCAATGTACGTACCCTGTTGCGCTATCACGAAAAATTCAATGCCCTTCCGCCGCATCTTTGTCTCGGTTTTGCCGCTATGCTGGTATTCCTGCAGCCGGTAAGGGAAGAGCAGGGAAAATATTTCGGAAGCAGGGATGGAGAGGAGTACGTTATTACGGATGATAACGCGGCCATCTTTGCGGCATGGTGGCAAAACGATGCCAATATACAGGAGATGGTGGCCGGTATTTGCAGTGATCTCCGTTTATGGGAAACAGACCTGACAGCGATCCCCGGATTTGCTGCTACAGTGGCTGATTTGGTAGTGGCCCTGAAAAGCAATGGGGTGAAAGCATACATACAATCACAGCTTTTCAAAAAATAATCATTCACCATGAAGGAGTTTTTATCTGAAGATTTTTTACTGCAAACGGAAACGGCTAAACGATTATATTTTGATTATGCCGCCGCTATGCCGGTCATTGATTATCATAATCACCTGCCACCGGATGAAATAGCGAGTAATAAAACTTTTGATAACCTATATGCCATCTGGCTGAAGGGAGATCATTATAAATGGCGCGCTATGCGCGCCAATGGCGTAGCGGAAGAGTTTATCACCGGAACGGCAGATGACTATACGAAATTTCGCCACTGGGCTGCTACTGCCCCCTATACCATGCGAAACCCTTTGTATCATTGGTCACATATGGAGTTGAAAAATCCATTTGGCGTAACCACCCTGCTGAATGAAAAAACAGCAGAGAAAATATACCAGGATTGTAATGCCCGGCTGCCTGGGTTATCTACCCAAACCTTATTACAACATTATAAAGTAGACACGTTGTGTACCACCGATGACCCTACCGATTCATTGGTGCATCACCGGGCCATTGCCAGTCAGCCTTTCGGCACGCGGGTACTGCCTACTTTCCGCCCGGACAGGGCCATGGCGGTAGACAAGCCTGGAGCATTCCAGCTTTTTGTGCAGCAGCTGTCGGAAGTAGTGAACAAGGATATACAACGATTCGACGACCTGCTGGCGGCTTTGCAAAGCAGGCATACTTATTTCCACGAAACAGGCTGCCGCCTGAGCGATCATGGATTAAGTACCTTCTATTTCACCCCGGCCAGCGATAAGGAACTGGAAACGATTTTCAATAATGCCCGTCATGGTATAGCGGCCACGCCACATGAAGATGCGCAGTTTAAAACTGCTGTGTTGCTGGCTGTTTGCCGCTGGAACCACGAGCGTGGCTGGGCGCAGCAGTTCCACGTAGGTGCTATCCGGAACAATAACTCCCGGTTATTGCAGCGCCTTGGGGCAGATGCAGGGGTAGATTCTATCGGCGACTGGAATGTGGCGGAAGCGATGAGTGCTTTCTTTGATACCCTGGATAAACAGGATCAACTGGCGAAGACGATCGTATACAACCTGAATCCTTCCTACAACGAAGTATTTGCTACGATGGTGGGTAACTTCCAGGATGGAACGGTGCCGGGCAAAATGCAGTTTGGTTCCGGCTGGTGGTTCCTGGATCAGAAAGACGGTATGGAGAAACAGATCAATGCGCTGAGTAACATGGGTTTATTGAGTCGTTTTGTGGGGATGTTAACAGATTCCAGAAGTTTTCTATCTTATTCCCGACATGAATATTTTCGCCGTATTTTGTGTAACCTGATCGGCAGGGATGTAGAAAATGGCGAGTTGCCAAATGATATTGCCTGGTTAGGAAAAATGGTACAGGACATTTGTTACTATAACGCAAAAGCATATTTTGGATTTTAATGAAGCCGGTAAAAGTTATCACGTTCGGAGAAATATTATTGCGCTTGTCGCCAGAGTTGGCGCAGCACACCGCCGCCATTTATGTAGGTGGGGCGGAAGCCAATGTAGCAGCAGCGCTGGCCCAGTGGGGTACAGACGTAGCTTATATCAGCAAGGTACCTGACAATGGATTGTCGAGGGATGTGCTGCAGCAGTTGAGTCACCGCGGTATTCATACCGACCGGGTGTTATGGGGTGGTGCACGTATTGGCATTTATTACCTGGCACAGGGGAGTGACCTGAAGCATGCAGAAGTAGTGTACGACCGGGCCTGGTCATCATTTAGCCAGATTGTACCGGGAACCGTTAACTGGGACGAGTTGCTGGGTGACGCCGAATGGTTTCACTGGAGCGCGATTACGCCGGCGCTGAATCCAGATGCTGCAGCCGTTTGTAAAGAAGTATTGCAGGCCGCTACCCGTAAAGGAATGACGATCTCCACGGATCTGAACTACCGCAGTAAGCTGTGGCAGTATGGAAAGAAGCCGGTAGATGTGATGCCGGAGCTGGTACAATACTGTGATGTGATTATGGGGAATATCTGGGCCGCCAATAACATGCTGGACACGGCACTGGATACGGTAGCGCTGGAAGCCAATACCAAGGTGGTTTACCTGCAACAGGCGGAACAGGTGGCCGCAGAGATAACGAACAGGTTTCCCCGTTGTAAGCGGGTAGCTTTTACGTTCCGTTTCAGTCAGGCGCCTACGCATAATCTTTATTACGCATTTTATTATCATGCCGGGCAGGTGAGCATTTCGCGCGAATACGATACCAGCGACGTGGTAGACCGGGTAGGCAGCGGGGATTGTTTCATGGCCGGGCTTATACATGCACAGTTGCAGGGATTGGATGATCAGCAGATCATTTCTTATGCTGCGGCTGCTGCGTATTCCAAATTTTTTGTAAAGGGAGATTTTAACACTACTTCCGCGGAAGACATTAAAAAACTGATCTAATATATGGCACCTGGTACAGATGTAATTATAGCTGCGTTTGAGCAAACCGGCATCATTCCTGTTTTTTATCACGATGACGCAGAAGTGTGTTTGCAGGTGCTGCAAGCGTGCTACGACGGTGGTTTACGGGTATTTGAATTTACGAGCAGGGGAGAAAATGCGCGCAAGAATTTTGCCATTCTGCGGGATAAGAAACTGGCGACTATGCCTGACTTGTATCTCGGGATCGGAACCATTAAGAATGCGGCAGATGCGGCGGTATATGTTGGTATGGGAGCGGATTTCATTGTATGTCCGGTAACAGATCCCGAAACGGCTGCGTTTTGCAAATCGGAGAACATCTGCTGGATTCCCGGTTGTATGACGCCTACAGAAGTATCTGTAGCGGAAAAGAATGGAGCCCAACTGGTGAAGCTGTTTCCTGGTAACGTACTGGGTCCGGGTTATGTAAGAGCGATTAAACCATTGTTCCCACAAATCAAATTTATGCCAACGGGTGGGGTAGAACCAACGCAGGTAAGCATGGACAGTTGGTTTGATGCGGGTGTGGTATGCGTGGGAATGGGTTCCAATTTATTGTCTAAAACCCTGATTGACAGTAAAGACTGGAAATCGCTGAAAGAGAAAATAGTGCAAACGTTTGCATTTCTCAAAGCGATGAAGTAACTTATGCTCTTTATAAATTCCAATTAGAATGAATTCCACAACTTTAGGTAAGTATCGCTGGCGGGTGTGCGCGCTTTTATTTGTAGCCACAACGATTAACTACATAGACCGGCAGATACTGGGGTTATTGAAAACTGATTTATCCACTGAATTTGGTTGGTCAGAGAAAGATTACAGCAACCTGGTGATGGCATTTTCCGCGTCTTATGCAGTGGGCTTGTTGTTTTTCGGTGCATTGGTAGATAAGATAGGATCCAAGCTGGGTTATACTGTTTCTGTAGTAGTATGGAGCATATCAGCGATGGCGCATGGTTTGGTGCGTACAACGCTGGGATTTGGCATAGTAAGGTCTGTTTTGGGGATCAGTGAGGCAGGTAACTTCCCGGCGGCGATTAAAGCCACGGCGGAGTGGTTCCCCAAGAAGGAACGGGCGCTGGCAACGGGAATTTTTAATTCCGGATCTAATATTGCTGCGGTGGTAGGGCCGTTGATGGTATACTGGCTGGCTAACAATCATGGCTGGAGAAATGCTTTTGTGTGGACGGGCGCCATTGGGTTCATCTGGTTGATCTTCTGGTGGGTGATGTATGAAGTACCTTCCCGTCATAAGCAATTATCCAAGGCGGAATTTGATCATATTCATTCTGATCAGGAAGTTGAGGTAGCGCAGCCTAAGCGGGTAAAGTGGGTAAAATTATTAGGCATCCGGCAAACCTGGGCTTTTGTGTTTGGTAAATTACTGACAGATCCGGTGTGGTGGTTTTTCCTTTTCTGGTTGCCGGGTTACCTGGAATCTATTTTCCACGTGAACATGAAATCTAACCTGGGTTTACCAATTATTATTATTTATTCCATTACCAGCTTTGGTAGTATTGGGGGAGGGTGGTTATCTTCTCACCTGATCAAAACCGGGTGGCCGGTGTTCAAAGCGCGCAAGGTATCTATGTTGATTTTTGCATTGTGTGTAGTTCCTATTGTGTTGATCCAATATTCCAACAATGTATGGCTGGCAATAGCGCTGATTAGTTTGGCGACGGCGGCGCATCAGGCCTGGTCTGCCACTATTTTTACCACAGCTTCTGACATGTTCCCCAAGCGTGCGGTGAGCTCTGTAGTGGGCATTGGGGGTATGGCAGGTTCAATTGGGGGTACTTTGTTTCCGATTGTGATTGGTACCATGTTGAATCACTATAAGCTGATTGGAAATATTGGTATTGGCTATAATATTCTTTTCTCTATTTGTGCGGTGGCTTACCTGGTAGCATGGGGAGTGATGCACTTGTTTGCGCCTAAAATGGAGCAGGTGCAATTAGATTAATGATTATCAGAAAGATATAAATAGAAAACGTCCGGGCAGAAGTCCGGACGTTTGTTTTTTATTCTTATGAGTATCAAAAATTAGTCGATAATAGTGTTACAGGGAAACACCTCTTTTCCATGGGATGAAATCATCCTGGTTGAGTTGTTCTGCTTTGGTATGCACTTCACCGCTGGCGGTTTTGATCACATATTCGAGAATTTCTTCTCCCATATCTGCGATGCTGCATTCACCGCTGATGATAGTACCGGTATTGATATCGATAATATCTTTCATGCGGGTAGCCAGTTTAGTGTTGGTAGCCAGTTTAACAACCGGGGCAATGGGGTTGCCGGTAGGGGTGCCCAGGCCGGTGGTAAACAGCACTACGTTGGCGCCGGAGCCTACTTCGGCAGAGGTAGATTCTACGTCGTTGCCGGGAGTACATAAGAGGTTCAGTCCTGGTTTTGTCACATATTCTGTGTAATCCAGCACGTCTGTTACCGGTGAAGTACCGCCTTTTTTCGCTGCACCTGCGGATTTGATGGCATCGGTAATGAGACCGTCTTTAATATTTCCGGGAGAAGGGTTCATGTAAAAGCCGGAGCCAACGGATTGCGCCTGATTTTCATACGCACGCATGATGCGGATAAATTTATCGGAGGTTTCTTCTGTTTGGCAACGGTTAATGAGTTCCTGTTCTACGCCGCAGAGTTCCGGGAATTCGGAGAGGATAGAAGTACCGCCTAATGCTACCACGAGGTCGGAAGTATGTCCTACCGCCGGGTTAGCAGAGATGCCGGAAAATCCATCGGAGCCGCCGCATTCCAGTCCGATTACCAGTTTGGAGAGTGGGCTGGGTTGGCGTTGTTGTTTATTAGCTTCTACCAGGGCCAGGAAAGTATCTTTAATGGCGGCAGACAACATTGCGAATTCGGAGGCACTCTTTTGTTGTTCGTATACCAATACCGGTTTGTTGAAGGCCGGGTTGAGTTTCTTTAATGATTCCTGCAGGATGGATACCTGTGCGTGTTGGCAGCCCAGGCTGAGGATGGTAGCACCTGCCACGTTGGAGTGGTGGATGTAACCGGCCAGCAGGGCGCATAGCGCGTCGGAGTCCTGACGGGTACCACCGCAGCCACCTTCGTGGGTGAGGAATTTGATACCATCTATATTCGGGAATATTACATTGCGTTTAGCCGTATCCGTTATTGCGTCTGCTTCGTAGTTTTTAATGGCTTCGAGATTGCCGCTTTTATAAAGTGATACGAGGTCGTTTACCTGTTCATTATACACTTCAGCGGGTGCAAATCCGAGTCCTTTTTCGAAGGCGGTTTTGATCACAGCAACGTTCCTGTTTTCACAGAACACCAGCGGAATAACGAGCCAGTAGTTACGGGTACCTACTTGTCCGTCTGCACGGTGGTAGCCCATAAAGGAGCGGTCTTTCCATTTGCTCACATCGGGCGCCTGCCATTCCAGGGAGCCGTCTTTTTCATGAAATGCGTTGGCATCATGCACTACGTTTTCGGTAGTAATACTTTCTCCTTTCAGAATTTTTTTGCTGGCTTTACCTACCAGTACGCCGTACATGGTGATAGGTGCGCCCTCCCCGATATCCGATACCAGGAATTTATGTTTTGCAGAAATATTTTGCTGAAGTTGAATGTTATCTCCGTTAAATGATATATCGGTTCCAGCTGGTAAATCCTGGAGGGCTACCAGCACGTTGTCGTCAGGATGAATTTGTAAGTAAGCGTTCATGACTGCTAAAGTAGTAAATATGCTTTCTGGTCGATGATACTAAAATATTAATCCTTGATGAGATTTTGACTATTTAAGAAAACCCCTGAAAACTCAGATGGTAGCATGTTAGGAATGGATTATAAAATGTTAAATCGCTATTAGCGTGAACCGGGGGTACCACGTGCCTGCTTTCCATCTCCAGAAAAAATATTTATGCAAACGTTTGTAATTTTCAATTTATTCGATAAATTTGAATTCAGCGGTAGTGAATGACCAGCTGTTTAATGAGTATCAGAGCAATAATTTGGATTAATAATCAATTAGTTAGGAGTTTTAAGAGCCAAAATTTAAGTAATTCTAAATCTAAGACACACAACAGTGAACAATGTGCCATCATCCAAACAAGATGCCATTACTTCATTAATTTAATGCAAACGTTTACATAAAAACACGTTTATGAAAAAACTGCTAGGGGCTTCACTATGCATATGGGGAATATGTGTAGTTCAGACAACTATTGCCCAGGAAAAAAAATCTATCAAAGGAACCGTTAAAGATGCACAAGGCGCCACCATTCCCGGCGTAACAGTAGGCATAAAACATTCATCCATAGGTACCGTTACCGGTGCTGACGGGGTATTCCATTTGAACGCATCCGAAAAAGACACCCTGGTGCTCAGTTTCATCGGGTATGATAAAAGAGAAATTCCCGTTAACAGGCAAACGGACCTGCACATAAAACTCGATGCCTCCGCCACCAGCCTGAATGAAACCGTGGTAGTAGGGTATGGCGTACAAAAGAAAGTTAACCTCTCCGGCGCGGTAGCCAGCGTGAACTTCGATAAAACTATGCAAAGCCGCCCTGTAACAGATCTCAGCACTGCCCTGAGCGGTATGGCACCCGGTGTCAGCATCTCACAGGCTTCCGGTCAGCCTGGCCGTGAAAACGCCACCATCCGCGTAAGAGGCGTGGGCACACTCAACGACGCCAACCCTTTTATCCTCGTAGATGGTATTGAAAGTAATATGAGCGATGTGAATATGGCCGATGTGGAAAGCATTTCCGTACTGAAAGACGCATCCGCGGCTGCTATCTACGGTTCCCGCGCCTCTAACGGCGTTATTCTCATCACTACTAAAAAAGGAAGAAAAGGCAGAACCACTGTTTCCTATAACGGCTACTACGGCGTACAGAAAGCCACCAAACTATTTGATATGGTGACTGACTACGCCACTTATATGCAACTGATGAACCGCATCGCGGTAGCAGATAATCCATCCGCTGCACAGCCTTTTAAACAAGCCACCATCGATTCCTGGAAGAATGCCACCGATAAAACGCTGTATCCCAATACCAACTGGATGGACGTGCTCTTTGGCCAGGGTCAACTCACCGGACATACCGTATCTGTTTCCGGTGGATCTGACAAGACTACCTATTATATGTCGCTCGACTACCTGCACAATGAAGGCATCATGAAAAATACCAGCCAGGACAGGTACATGGTGCGCCTCAATGCAGATCATGAAATCAGTAAAAAGATAAAAGTAGGCGCCAATATCGCTCTCACCTGGAAAGACCGTAAGGAGCCACAGGATGTAGGTACTATTTTGGGCAATGCAGCCAGCACTACGCCGGGTATGACACCTAAAATTACTGATGCCAGCGGTACCCGCTATGGTGGCCGTAATACAGATGATGAAAACGGACAGCTGGATAACCCGCTGCAATACGTGGAAACCTGGAACCGCCCTAACCGCCAGCAAAGAACTTTCGCGAAAGTATATGGCGAATGGACCATCCTGGAAGGACTGAAATTCCAGTTGAACGGTGCCGCCGATTTCTTCAATATGGGGCAAAAAAGTTATGCCCTGGCCGGCGCGATCCAGAACAGGTGGAACTTCCAGAAAAACGTGATTGCACAACAACTGGATCAGCAACCGGCTACATTAGCACAACTGGATAGTACCAACCTGCACCTGACTTCTTTTGCTACCCTGAACTATACCAAAAACATTGGGATGGATCATCATTTCAATGTACTGGCGGGCGCCAGCCGTGAATCGATCAAAGGCACACTCTTTACCGGCAGCATCCAGAATTTTCCTACCAACAGTACCTGGGAACTGGGCGCTGGCCTGGAACAACCTAAAGTAGGAGGTACTTCCGACCTGTATACTATTATTTCTTACTTCGGTCGTGTTAACTACGATTACAAAAATAAATACCTGCTGGAAGCCAACCTGCGCAGGGATGGATCCTCCAAGTTCCGTTCAGGGTTACAGTATGGTACCTATCCTTCTTTCTCTGCTGCATGGCGTATGTTGGAAGAGCCTTTCCTGAAAGATGCGATACCTGGTTGGGTAAACAACCTGAAACTGCGCGCTTCCTGGGGTAAACTGGGGAACGATCGTATCCGACCTTTCTCTTACCTGAACCTTTATACCGCTGGACAAAACTATTCTTATGGCGGAACCATTGCGGCGGGATTAGTACCCACCATTATGGCGAATCCTGATATTACCTGGGAAAAAACCACGACTACCAACCTGGGCCTGGACGCCAACCTTTTCCAGGATCATTTCAGTATGAGCTTCGATGTGTTTAATCGCCGTACTTCAGATGTATTGGTACAATTGCCGTTATCTTCTTTGTATGGTGGTTTAACTACACCATTCCAAAACGTGAGCATTGTGGAAAACAAGGGCTGGGAGTTGACGATGACCTACAATAATAAAGCAGGTGCAGTCAGTTATGGTATATCCGGTAACGTTAGTAACATCAATAACAAAGTGGTGAAGTTCCGTGGGGATGCATTCAGTCCTATTGCCGGCGCGGCCATTATTAAAGAAGGCTGGTCTATTGGCTCCTTATATGGTTTTCAGACCGCTGGCATCTTCCAGAATGATGATGAAGTGAAAGCGTGGGCATCTCAGCGTAGCGCTGGTTTGAATAAACCGGGCGACCTGAAGTTTGTGGATATGAATGGAGACAAAACAGTAAATGGTAGTGACCGTGTGAACATGGGTAATACCATTCCTAAATGGTATTATGGTCTCAATCTGAATGCGGGTTATAAAGGTTTTGACCTGGCCCTGTTATTCCAGGGTGTAGGTGGCGTGAACCGTTATTACCAGGATAACTGGTATACCACTGGTATCCGTTCGGGTCGTGAAATCAATGCAGACTTCCTGAATGCATGGACACCGGATAATCGCAATACCAATATTCCCCGGCTAACATCTGCTGCCAACACCGATAATACACAGGCGAATACTTTCTGGGTACAGAATGCATCGTTTGTAAGGTTGAAAAATATACAGTTGTCTTATACCCTTCCGAAGTCTATGTTTAAGAGCACACTGCAAAGTATCCGTGTGTACGTGAATGCGCAGAACGCCTTTACCTGGACTAAATTCAAAGGATTGGATCCGGAGGTAAGTGATTACGCCCAGCCTGGTATTCAGTACCCTAATGTGCGGGTGATCACTGGTGGCGTAAACGTAATCTTTTAACTATTAAACTGTAAGAAATGAATAAGATATTAACCGCCATATGTGCATGCAGTTTATTAGCACTGGGCGCCTGTAAGAAAGATTTCCTGAATGTAACTCCTACGGATAAAGTGACTGATGCCGGATTCTGGTTAACGGAGAAAGATGCGAATGCCGGTGTGAGTGCTATATACAACGATTTACAGAACAATGATATTTATGGTTTGTATGTGTATAACGATGGATTAACGCCTTCTGCTTATATATGGGATGATGGGGGTACAGGTTATGGACCGATTGCCAAAGGCAATATGAATCCTTTCACTACTTCGGTAGCGAATAAGTTCAAGGCGTTGTACAATGGCGTGTATCGTGCTAACCTGGCGTTGGAAAAGTTACCCGGTGTGAACATGACTGTGGCTACGAATCATCGCCTGGTAGCAGAAGCTACTTTCCTGCGTGCGTTGTTCTATTATCAGCTGACTGATTTTTATGGGGATGTACCTTTGGTGACTAAAACACTGAAGTTAGGAGATCCGTTGCCAGGAAAGGAAACAAGGGCTAACCTGTTGGCTTTTATCATTAAAGAAGCGGGTGCTGCGGCAGATTCATTGCCGAAGAGTTATCCTGCTGCACTGGTGGGCCATGCTACACAAGGCGCGGCTTTAACATTGAAAGCGAAAGCGCAATTGATGGCGAAACAGTACGCAGAAGCGGCGGCTACCTGCCAGGCGATTGCCGGCTTGGGTTACGATTTGTACACCGATTATAGAAACATGTTTATTTCTACGGCGGCAGAGAATAATGTGGAAGTGATTTTTGATGTACAATATGTAGGACCGGGATTAGGTCAGGGTAGCCTGTTAGATAAAAGATTATCTACCCGTAGTTCCTTCTCCAGTGGTTGGAGTAATGTGTATGCTTCTGTTAACCTGGTGAATAATTACGAGATGAAAAACGGTTTGGCTATTACTGATCCGGCATCAGGCTATGATCCTGCCAATCCGTATAATAACAGGGATCCAAGATTGGATTATACCGTAGTAAGACCAGGCGCTACCTGGAAAGGTATTCCTTATGCTAACCTGCGTTTAGATAATGCGGCTACTTTTACCGGTTACCTGACCCGGAAATATGTGTTGGAAGTAGATGGTTTTGGTCCCGGTGATTCTCCGCTTAACTTCATTATTTTCCGTTATGCAGATGTATTGCTGATGCTGGCGGAAGCGCAGAATGAAGCAGCGGGTCCGGATGCTACTGTTTATGCTGCTATCAATAAAGTAAGGGCACGTAAAGGGGTAGATATGCCGCCTGTACCAGCAGGTAAATCAAAAGAAGAAATGCGTAATATTATCCGTCACGAGCGTATGATAGAGTTTGCCATGGAAGGTACTTACTATTCAGATATCCGTCGCTGGGGCATTGCTACGCAGCTGATGAATGGATTGGTAGTTACCAATATTGCCGGCACGCAGATAGATAAGATTAACTTCGTGGAAGCCTTTAATCTATGGCCTATTCCACAGGTGGAAATTGACCTGAACAGCAACCTGGTACAAAATCCAAACTATGTTAAGTAAAGTAATATCCATGAATGAATAACCGAAACGATGCCCCCGCTTCCGGCGGGGGCATATCTTTTTTATCTTACTCTAAATAATTGTCGTATGTACATTAAAAAGATAGTTGGTATCGTTTTGCTTTGTTCCGGTATCGGCTTCGCTACTGCGGCCCATGCGCAGGAAGGGAAGAAAGACCGCAACTACCTGTACAATGAATACCAGCACCAGGGCGGAGAAGCGGTTTTTAAGGGGCTGGCGCAGTGGCGGCAGGAACGTTTACAGGCCATCACCGGTAAAATGGCGGCTTTGCCGGCGGCTACGAAAGCGGCTTTGCTAAAAGAGGCGGACAAAGCGATGTCTTTTAACTGGCCTGCGTTGCCGGCTACTTTGTACCTGGAATACCGGGATAATGGCAACCGTATTAATTTTGAAACGGCGCAGTCGGAGCGTCGCCGAATACTCACGACGTTGATTGTGGGTGAGCTGGCGGGAGGGAATGGAAAATACCTGCCGCAAATTGCAAACGGTTTGTGGGCGATACTGGAAGAAAGCACGTGGGTATTACCGGCGCATGTAGGTGTGCAAAAAGCAGGGACAGGCCTGGCGGATCCTACGGAGCCGATTGTGGACCTGGTAGTGGGTGAAACCGCGGCCACCCTCAGCTGGGCACAGTTCCTGCTGCATGACGGGCTGGATAAAATATCACCGATGGTGAACAAGCGTATTACTTATGAATTACAGCATCGCGTGGTGGAGCCTTATTTACAGCGTAATGATTTCTGGTGGATGGGATGGGCCGGCCGGGCAGTGAATAACTGGAACATCTGGATTAATACCAATGTATTGCAAACGGCTTTGTTGAGTATAAATGAGACGGATACACGCAATAAGCTTATCGAAAAAACAATCCGCAGTGCAGATAATTTCGTGAATGGTTATCCGGATGATGGTGGGTGCGACGAAGGGCCTACTTATTGGGGACATGCCGGTGGTAAGCTGATTGAGTTTATAACGTTATTGAACAGTGCATCGGGGCATCAGTTGAACTGGCGCAATAATGAGCTGATACACCAGATAGGTGCTTATATTTATAAAATGCATGTAGATAGCAGCCGGTTTGTGAATTTCGCGGATGCTTCGGCTATTGCTATTCCACCGCCGCATACCGTTTACTTATATGGTACTGCCTTCCAGGACCCTTTGTTGGTGAATTTTGCGGCTTATTTGTCGCGCCTGGATAACCCGGATAGCATGCGGATTAAGTCGCCCTCGCTGGCGTTCTTTATTTACAACCTGGAGTGCCGGGATGCGCTACTGGCGGCCGGGCCGGCGGCACCTTATACGGCGGTGAACTGGTTACCCAATTTGCAGGTACTTTCTATGCGTTCGCAGGCAGGTACGGCTAAAGGGCTGTTTTTTGCAGCGTTGGGCGGACACAATGCGGAGAGTCATAACCACAATGATGTGGGCAATTTTGTGTTGTATATGGATGGAAAACCAGCGTTGATAGACGTGGGTGTAGGTACTTATACGAAACAAACCTTCAGTGCTGACCGGTATAAGCTATGGTTTATGCAATCGCAGTGGCATAACTGTCCTACCATCAATGGCGTGCAACAACAGGATGGTCGCAGGTTCCAGGCAAATGAGGTGCAGTTCAGCCAAAACAGGCTGAGCATGGATATTGCGGCGGCGTATCCGGCTACGGCGATGGTGCAATCCTGGAAACGTACTTTCACTTTTAACGCGGCCAAAACTTCGTTGGATTTAGCAGAAGCGTGGCAACTCAAAGAATGGAAGGAGCCCTTTTTACTGCACTTTATGACTGATTTGCCGGCAGATACCCATGTTGCTGGTAAAGTGGTGTTAAAGGGCAGTACTGCTAACTTAACGATGACCTATGATCCTGCTTTGTTTGAAGTGGTGGTGGAAGAGCAGGCCGTTACTGACGGGCGATTATCGCCGGTATGGGGCGATCATGTGACCCGTATTAGTTTAAAGGCACGTAAACAGGCATTGAAAGGGCAACATACGGTGCAGTTTGTGATGCGTCGCTGAGCCACGTTTTACAAAGCACCTGTGCAGGGGAAATATTTGTGGCGCGAAGGCCTGTAGGCGTACACATCTCCCCGGGGAAATATAAAACAGGTGGCGAACAGCATTTTTTTAAAATAATGCTTGATTTTTGCAAACGTTTGCATTACTTTAGAGCTTTAGCCATAGCTGTATTACCGGAACAACTATTTTAACTACATCAAAGTAATTCTACCTTGGAACGCAGAAACTTTATCAAAATAGCGCCATTGGCGGGTCTCGCCGGAGCCATGGCCCCAGGCAAAACACTGGCATCCGCTGCGAGTGGAGGTGTAAACGCTGCTGCGGCAGCTATACCTGACCGGCAGTATCATGTAAACTTATTACAGCGTATAGCCCGGCCCGTAGTAGAAAATATGAGTAAGGGTACCCTGAAGAAGAATATGCCACTGGAAAAAGGGCCGGGATATGGCCTGGCCGTGGAGAAAGTCACCTACCTGGAGGCTTTCGGGCGTTGTATATCCGGACTGGCGCCCTGGCTGGCATTGCCGGATGATAACACGCCGGAAGGCAAGGTGCGCAGGCAAATGAGGGAGCAGGTATTGCAGGGCATTGTGAATGGGGTGAACCCATCGTCGCCGGATTACCTGAACTTCCGCTCGGAGGCACAGCCACTGGTAGATGCGGCTTATTTGTGTCAAACGTTTATGCGGGCCCCGGAAGCACTGTGGGCGCCGCTGGATAATGCCACCAAAGCCAATGTGATCAAGGAATTAAAAGAATTAAGACGTATACGTCCAGCCTATAACAACTGGTTATTATTTGCCGCTATGGTAGAAGCTTTCCTGTTATCTATCGGGGAAGACTATGAGCCGATGCGCACCATGGTAGCCACCAAAAAAATACAGGAATGGTATGCCGGTGATGGCTTTTACAGTGATGGGCCCCAGTTTTCGCTGGACTACTATAACGGCTACGTGATCCACCCGATGTTTACCGATATGCTGAAAGTGTTGATGGATAAGAACCAGGGCAGCAAAGCAGATTATGAGCAGGCAATGAAACGTATGCAACGGTTTGCAGAACTGCAGGAGCGGATGATCGCACCAGATGGTACTTACCCGGCGCTGGGGCGGTCTATGACTTATCGCACGGCAGCGTTTCAGCCATTGGTACAACTGGCGCTGCTGCACCAGTTGCCGGAAGTGATCAAACCTGCACAGGTACGTTGCGCCATGACCGCTATCATGAAAAATATTTTTGAAATGAACGGCACCTTCGATCAGCAAGGATGGCTGCAGTTGGGTATTTGCGGGCATCAACCGGAAGCGGCGGATGTATATACCTCTACCGGCAGCTTATACATTTGCACCAATGGATTCCTGGCGTTGGGATTACCTGCCACGGATCCTTTCTGGACAGATCCGGCAGCAGAATGGACCGCGCAGAAAGTATGGTCAGGCAAGGCCATCAAAAAAGATTACCATGTTAATTACTAGCAATTAGCTTTTAGCCAATGCGGCTGAGGACTATAGTTTTATTTTAGTTATTTAATTTATTATTAACAGTTGTTAGTGACGATGAATATGGTAAGTATTCGCTGCATTGGCTAAAAGCTAACTGCTAAAAGCTAACAGCTAAAATTCAACATATGAATACCACGTTTGATTCAAGGTACGCCAGCAGTCCTACAGAAGTGAAGCAAATGGATACTGCGCAGTTGAGACAGGCTTTTCTCATAGAAAATATTTTTACAGCAGACCAGATTACCTGGACACATACGCATTACGACCGTTACCTCACTGGTGGCGCTATGCCCGTGAATGGCCCGTTAACACTGGTAACTATAGACTTGCTGAAAGCTAATTACTTCCTGGAAAGAAGAGAATTGGGAATGATCAATGTAGGAGGTGCGGGTATTGTGGAGGTAGATGGAGAAAAATTTGAGCTCGACTACAAAGAAGCGTTATACATTGGTAAAGGAAAACAGCAGGTAATATTTCACAGTAAAAATGCGCAGACACCCGCTAAATTTTACCTGAATTCTACCCCTGCACATCATACTTATCCTACCCGTAAAGTGTCTAAAGACGAAGCGGAAGTAGTGACCCTGGGCGCCCTGGAAACCTCTAACCACCGTACTATCAACAAGCTGCTGGTGAACAGTGTACTGGAAACCTGCCAGCTGCAAATGGGGATGACAGAGTTGAAACCGGGCAGCGTATGGAATACGATGCCGGCGCACACGCACGACAGAAGAATGGAAGTTTATTTCTATTTTGAAATACCGGAAGGGCAATCGGTTTGTCACTTTATGGGGCAACCGCAGGAAACCCGCCACGTGTGGATACAGAATGAACAGGCGATTATATCACCACCATGGTCTGTTCACAGTGGCGCCGGTACCAGCAATTATACTTTTATCTGGGGCATGGCCGGAGAAAACCTGGACTACGGAGATATGGATCATTGTAAGATCACGGAACTACGTTAATGAACTCATAATAGCTGCTATCATGATGAAGAAAATTATCGCAGGAAGCTTGCTGGGCTTGTCTGTCCTGCATGCCAGCTTACCGGTTTCTGCTACGGGGCCGGTAACCGCCGCTCACGCCACTTTCGCTGACGCCTATACGGCGCAGGCAGTGCGGGCGCAGATGGAAAAAGTAGCGGCCTGGCAGTGGCGGTATATTACCAATAAAGGCTGGAATCATGCGCCTACCGACTGGACCAATGGCGCCATGTATGCCGGTATGATGTCGCTCGCGCAGGTAACGGACAATCCGTTTTTTATGGACCGGCTGATACAGGTAGGGAAAGATAATCAATGGAATACCGGGCCGGATCGTTTTTTTGCAGATGAATATTGTGTAGGTCAATTGTATTCCCAGTTATATAGCGTGTATAAGGAGCCGGTGATGATTGATAAATTCCGCAAACTGGCCGACAGCATTGTAGCTGCACCGCATACGGAATCGCTGGAATGGAAGAACGGTATTCACCATCGGGAGTGGGCATGGTGCGATGCACTGTTTATGGGACCGCCCGCATTAGCCTATTTATCTACTGCTACCGGTGATGCCCGTTACCTGGAAACAGCTGACAAATTATGGTGGAAAACTACTGACTTCCTGTATAACAAACAGGATAGCCTGTACTACCGTGATGGCAGCTACATCGGGAAGAAAGAAAAGAATGGTACCAATGTGTATTGGAGTCGCGGTAACGGTTGGGTAATGGGTGGCCTGGTAAGAATGCTGGATAATATGCCTGCCAGTTATGCGGGTAAACAACGTTTCCAGGAATTGTACAAGCAAATGGCTTACCGCATTGCCGCACTGCAAACAGCCGATGGCACCTGGCATGCCAGTTTACTGGATCCGGATAACTACCCTGCAAAGGAAACAAGTGGCACCGGTTTTTACGTGTATGCGTTAATGTGGGGTATCAATAATGGATTATTGCCAGAGAAAACATTTTTACCTGTAGTCCGGAAAGGATGGGACGCGCTGACCAGTTGTGTACAACCCGGCGGTAAACTGGGCTTTGTGCAGGAAATAGGCGCCGCTCCCGGAAAGGCTACCGCAGACGACACGGAAGTATATGGCGTAGGTGCGTACCTGTTAGCCGGGTCAGAACTGATTAAATATGACCTGCACAAAAATGCGGGTGCGGCGGTTGTTATCTCCAATAATACCGGTGTACATAGAGAAGGAGACTTAGTGGAAATTCCCTATGCTGATCTGACCCGTAAAATCAGCAAAAAGGTGGCTTCGTCTTTTAAAGTAATCAATGTGGTAAGCGGACAGGAAATTCCTTACCAGCTGGTATATGAAGGTGCTAAAACAGCGAAGACATTACTATTACAGGTAACACTGCCTGCCGGTGCGCGCATGCATGCTGCTTTGGTGGAAGGCACGCCGGCCCCGGTAAAAGCGTTGGCCTATGGCCGTTATGTACCGGAGCGTAAAGATGATTATGCCTGGGAAAATGATCGCATGGCATATCGCATGTATGGCAAGGCATTGGAACAGGTACCGAAGGAAATGGCTTATGGTATTGATGTATGGGCGAAGCGTACCGATGATATGGTGATTGATACCTGGTATAAACTGGATAACTATCATCATGATAACGGCCAGGGACTGGATTACTACAGTGTTGGTTTAACGCTGGGGGCAGGTGATACCGCACCTTATGGGAAAGACACCATTTATTATCCAAAGAATTACCGGCAGTGGAAAAGACTGGATAATGGTCCGTTACGTACCACGTTTGCATTGACTTACGACAGCTGGGAGGCGGGTAATATACCCGTGACCGTTACCAAAACGATTTCGCTGGATGCTGGTTCGCAGTTGAACAAGATGCAAATGCAGTATAGTTTCAAGGGGAAAGATAACATCCCTGTTGTAACGGGTATTGTAAAACGCAAGGACCCGGGTGCAGTATTACTTGATGAGAAAACCGGTGTAATGGGCTATTGGGAGCCTACTCATGGGGAAGACGGTACAATTGGCGTGGGTTGTGTGTTTGCCCGGGAGGTGCCTGGTATGAAAACGGATCAGGTACATTTGCTGAGTCCGGGTACAGCCGGTAATCAGCAACCGTATGTGTATTACTTCGGGGCCGCCTGGACAAAAGGTGGCCGGATTACTTCGGCAGCCGATTGGTTCAGTTACCTGGAAACATTTGCACAAAAGATTAAACAACCTTTACAGGTTACCATTCAATAATTCATGATCGTCGGATGGCCACATTCGACGATCTGTTAATATTTTTATCATGGATTTATTTCAATTAAAGGGTAAAACAGCGTTGGTAACAGGTTGTAAGCGTGGCATCGGCAAAGCAATGGCGGTGGCGCTGGCAGCGGCCGGCGCAGATGTTATCGGCGTATCGGCTTCGCTGGAGTTGACGGGAAGTGAGGTAGAGCAGGAAGTGAAGGCGTTGGGACGTAACTTTAAAGCTTACCAGTGCGATTTCTCCAACCGGACTGCTTTGTATGCATTTATACAGCAGTTGGAGCAGGAAGTGCCGGTGGTGGATATACTGGTGAACAATGCCGGTACTATTTTACGTAAGCCGGTGGCGGAGCACCCTGACGAGTATTGGGACGAGGTGATTAACATCAACCTGAATGCTCAGTTTATCCTTACCCGTGAAATTGGTAAAGGAATGATTGCACGTGGAAGCGGAAAGGTTATCTTTACGGCATCTCTCCTCACCTTCCAGGGAGGTATTAATGTACCGGGGTATGCCGCCAGCAAGGGCGCAGTAGGTTCGCTGGTGAAGGCATTTGCCAATGAGTGGGCGTCGAAAGGCGTGAATGTGAACGCGATTGCACCGGGGTATATTGCAACCGATAATACAGCGGCATTGAGGGCAGATCAGCAGCGAAGCAGCGCAATACTGGATCGTATTCCGGCAGGGCGCTGGGGGCAGCCGGAAGATTTTGCAGGGCCGGTGGTGTTCCTGGCTTCCAAAGCAGCTGATTATGTACATGGTACTATTCTTACCGTAGATGGTGGCTGGATGGGAAGATAACAGAACAATATATTACAGCTAATAGTTGCTATACATGAGTAAACAACGTACAGAAAAAACAATTGTGGATATTGCGGAAGAACTGAAACTCTCCGTATCTACTGTGTCACGCGCACTGAATGATAATCCTAACATCAGCGCACGTACGAAAGACAAAGTGAAGAAGATGGCCCGTAAGCTGGGATATCGTCCCAATGCCCTGGCGGCTGGTTTGCGGAACAATAAGAGCAAAACCATTGGGTTAATAGTACCCCGCATCTCCATGTTTTTTCCGGCAGCTATCAGCACCATCATTCAGAATAAATTGCAGGAACATGGCTATAACCTTATTATTTGCCAGTCGAACGACTCCTATGAGCAGGAGATAGCCCTGGTGAATACCTTGTATTCCGCCAGGGTAGATGGTTTGGTAGTATCCACAACTTTATATACCACCGACTTTTCTCATTTCGATGTATTCAAAGACAATAATATTCCCCTGATATTTTTTGACCGGGTGCCCAAAGATTACAATGTAAAAGTGATTAAGGGAGATGACTACCTCGGTGGTTATACTGCTACCACGCACCTGATCGAAAGGGGATGTAAAGATATTGTGCATATCTCAGGCCCGCTGACGAGCAACCTATATGTAGAAAGGGTAGCCGGTTATAAAAATGCATTGCAGGAAAATAAGCTGGCATTTAAGAAATCACGTGTTTTCTATCACGAATTAACCCGCGATAATGCCTGGCAAACCTGCGAGAAAATTTTTGCGCAAACACCTTACCCGGACGGCGTTTTCGCTTCCAATGACACCACGGCTATTACCATTATGGAGTATTGCCGTAAAATAAATGTGCGGGTGCCGGAAGACCTGAAAGTAGTAGGCTATTCCAATGACCCCCGTACGGAAATTGTTACGCCGCCCGTTACCAGCGTGGACCAATACCCTGCCATGATGGGAGAAAGAGTAGTAGCGGCTCTAATGGAACTGATCAATACCGCACCTTCCAGTGTGCCACGTTATTCACAGGAAATAATACCTATTCAACTGATAGCACGCGAATCTTCTGCCGGTACGGCTAAGACCAGCGCCAAAAAGAAATGATCATTTTATAATCACGTTATTTATGAGAAAGAACCTGTTCTTTACGGTAATGTTATTGCCAGTGATGTTGATGCAAACGTATGCACAATCCGGTAAAGCCGACAAAGCCCTGCTGGCAAAGGCAGATGCTACGCTGCAATTTGCAGCCAGGCAGTATAAACTGATGATGACGCATGTGCCGGACAGCTTACTACCACGCACCACCAACACTAAAGATGGCAGCCTGATGACTTCCAATTCCGGCTGGTGGACATCCGGTTTTTATCCCGGCACCAACTGGTACCTCTTTGAATACACGAAGGATCCTGCCTTTAAAACGGAAGCGCTGAAACGCATGGCATTGGTACAAAAAGAACAGTTCAATACCCGCACCCATGATCTTGGGTTTATGATGTATTGCCCTTTCGGTAATGCCCTGCGTATTACCAAAGATCCTGCGTATAAAGCTATTTTGCTGACCAGCGCAAAATCATTGTCTACCCGCTTTAATCCAACTATTGGCTGTATTAAATCCTGGGATCATGGCACCTGGAAATTCCCGGTGATCATTGACAATATGATGAACCTGGAATTACTGAACTGGGCTACGCGTGAAACCGGCGACCAACAGTTTGCCAGGATTGCCCGTACACATGCAAATACTACGATTAAAAATCATTTCCGTCCTGATTACAGCTCTTACCACGTGATCGATTATGATCCGGCTAATGGGGCGGTAATAGCACGTAAAACGCACCAGGGAGCGGCTGATAGCTCTGCCTGGTCCCGTGGTCAGGCCTGGGGTTTGTATGGCTACACCATGATGTACCGTGATACCAAAGACAAAGTCTACCTGGATCAGGCCCGTCATATTGCGGAATATATACTGAATAATCCTACGATGCCGGCAGACCTGGTGCCTTACTGGGACTATCAGGCGCCTGGTATTCCCAATGCCCTGCGTGATGTATCTGCGGCGGCCGTAGCGGCATCTGCCCTGCTGGAACTCAGTCGTTATACCAACAAAACGGAAGGCAAGCGTTACTGGAATGCAGCAGAGAAAATGTTGACCAGCTTATGCAGTCCTGCCTACCTGGCTAAGGAAGGTGAGAACAATAACTTTATATTAATGCACAGTGTGGGTTCTTTGCCACATCAATCGGAAGTGGATGTACCATTGACTTACGCCGATTACTATTTTGTAGAAGCATTGCTGCGCTACAAACAGTGGGCGAAATAGTTATTGCTGTAGCATTTCCTTCGCCGTTAATATACCTGGTTCGGCGATAATTGTTTTTAATACGGCGGGAGAAGATATATAACTAAATATATTTTCTGCCGCCGTTTTATATGCAGGCATGTTATAAGCAGCGAGGGCAGTCAGCACCCGGCAGGCATCTATGTTTTCACTGAGCACCTCATCCGGTGGGAGGTATTTGTTATTGTTGCTGAAGCTGTAAAGTGCATTGTTTTTCCCGGTGAAATGTGTCAGCATATAAGCGGCAGTTGCTTTTGCAGCAAGTAGTGTGGCCGTATCCCCGGTGAGTTGATGGTAATGTAATAATGCCTGGCAAAGATAGAGTTGATCCGCTAATGCTACGCTGCCGGTAAATGCCCGGTCATGTACATAACCACCATCGGGTAGTTTGAATTTTTCTTGAATAACCAATAGAATATCACCCGCATTTTTCAATTGTTTTTGATTGTTGGTAGCGCTATATAAGTATAGCAATGCATCTGCCAGTTGTGCATTTTCTTTTGCATAGCAGGTGCTGTCTATTTTCGGGATGCCTTGTGCATAACGACCTTTTGCGGATAGTGCAAAATAGCCGCCGGCATGTTCTCCGGCTTTCAGATCGGCATCTTGTGAATTGAAGTAGAGCGCTTCGTTGCTATGCAGGAAAGTATCCAGGTAGTGAACAATGTTATTCGCTTGCTGTAATGCAGTGCTATCCCTGGTAGCGGCGTAGTATTGCGCGTATATTTTAATGTACCTCGCCTGTATGCTGAGTATTTTTTCGAAGTGTGGATGTTCCCAGTCGCCGTTGGTGGAGTACTGGTACACGCCACCCCAGGCAGGATCGTTGATACGGTAGGAACCGTGAATGGTGAGGGGTAGCCACTTTTTTAACAGCGGATCTGTTTTAGCATGACGGAGTGCATATTCAATGCCATCGTATTCCAGGAAATGTTGTTGCATATCGTAGCCACCATTCGTCATGTCCAGGTAGGTGAAGAAGTTTTTCTTTACAAATGCGGCGGTGGCGGCAGACCATTTTCCTGGTATCACGGTGTTGGTGACTACCTTTTTTAGTGGTTCAATATAACGGTAACTATTATACGTTTTCTGAAGCAACGGCAGAAAATCTGCCGGGCTGAAATAGCCGGCTTGCTTTAGGAGTTCTCTTCCATCTTCATGAAATATAATAGTGGCGGGCCAGCCATAGTCTTTGTATTTGGCGTACAGGTCGGGCCGTTTGTCCTGGTTGGCTTTTATGCAGATATAATGTTGGGAGAGATAGTTGATTACCGCAGGATTATTGTAGGTAGAATCATCCATCACATGGCACCAGTGACACCAGCTGGCGCCCAGATCCAGCAGTACGGGTTTATGTTGTGCACTGGCCTGGTCAAAGGCATGTTGATTGAATTCCTGCCATGGAATGCTTTGGCCGGAGGCAATTTGTGCAAAAAGTAAGCAGGCGGAGATAATATACCGGTGTAACACGGGAGCGTTTTACCAGCATATACGGGATTTGGATAAAATTGGTTTAGTCTTTTTGTGGATTGCCTGGAAACAGCGGCAGTGGCTTTTTCCCGTCATCGGTGAGCCATTTTTCATATACCAGTCTCACCGGTTGATAGTCTTTCGATGCCAGGAATTGTTGCATCCGCACGTTATTGGCGAGGGTATACCTTACTATTCTTCTGATGCCTCTTTTTATATAAATATTCTCCAGTTCTTCATTCATGAGGCGGTAGATGCCCTGGCGGCGGAATGCTGCGGCAACGTAGCCGTCTGATACATAGAGGGTATCGTTGGTATAGTCTTCAATGCGGCTTTCATCGGCTTCTTCGAGGTAGGCGAAAATGAATCCTGCGGGTTCGTTATCTACGTATGCGAGTAAACAGGTACCGTTGCAATCTTCCTGCATTTCAATAACGTGTTGCATGTAGTTGGCCGCAATACTTTCCCAGTTGGCTGTTTTCAGGAAGAAGGATTTTTCGGAGAGATGTAATTGCTCCATCATGCTGCTGATCAACGCGTAATGATCACGGATTCGTATAGGCGTAATTGTTACCATGAATACAATGTGTTAACAGGGTACTTCGATTGATTGGATCTTTTTCAGCGGAGTAAATAAGGAGGTATCCATCTCTCTAAAATAGCTACTAAAATATGGGCGGGAAAAATATGCTTTCCCCGCCCATACACTATGTTTAAGCGGGTTTCACCGGGCTGCCTGTCCAGGTGGTATCCGATTGTAATTTTTCTCCTTTCATCACGAGTGAGAGTGGAGCAATATTTACATCATCGCCAATTTCGCTATCGTATAAGATGATAGATCTGGCGCCGATGCTGCTTCTCTTACCAATTTTGATGGCGCCGATTTTCATCACCCTGTCTTCGAATAAGTGTGTTTGCGGGCCGCTGTCTTCATTTAGTACGCTGTCGCTGCCTATTTCCACCATATCAAATTCTGTGATATCAGCGGTGTTCAATATTACGCGGCGGCCGGTTTTTACGCCGAGCAGGCGGAGTACTACGGGCAGCCAGGGCGTGCCTTTCAGGTATTCCAGCAGGAACGGAATAGAGAGTGCTTCGTAGGTGGAAGTGATGGCTTCACTGCGCCATACTTTGGAGGTCCACATGGGACTTTGCAGTGGTTTATACACACCAATCAGTATCCATTTCAGCATTACGGTGAACAGGAAAGCGGGTAAGCCAAGGAAGAACAGGTAATAGAACGGGAATTGCAGGAGGATCATCCACCAGGGTTTGTCGGTCACCAGGTCATGTGCATAAGCAATGAAAAGGATACTGCAACAGATTACTACTGTTTCCGGGATGAGTATGCGGATAAATTCTACCAAAGCCCTGGCCAGTCTGCGTTGTGGCGAAGGTGTAGTGGTGAGCTCGGGTGGAAAGAAATGGCTTTCCTGGCGGCGTGGAAGGGCAATAGCGGGTGAACCAAACCAGTCGCGCGCATTGCTGCCAGCCAGTTGTTCTTTCGACGGCGGTGTGGATAACACACCAATGAGCATATTTTCCGGCAGTTCATACCCTTGTGGTATGAGGGCACTGTTGCCTACAAAGCTGGTATTGTGGATAATTGTTTTTTCGAGAATCAATTGTTGACCGCGGACATCGGATTCGCCCAGTGTTACTGCATCGGCAATGAAAGCGCCGTCGCCTATTTCCAACAGGGGATGGGTTACGCTGCTGGCGGTAGATACTTCTGTGTTCTTACCAATTTTGGCACCCAATGCACGGAACAGGGAAGAAATATATACGGTAGCGAAAATGGGATGTATTACAATCAGCGACAGCGACATTAGCTGATCGGCAAACCATTTACGGGCGTAGAAAGCGCTATAAATCGGATAGGTGCCGGGTTTGATACCCCATTGCAGCAGGCGGGTGAGTACTACCGTTTGTGTGGTAAACAAAATGATATAACTCAGTGCCAGTGCGGGTGTAATCACCATGTAGTTAAAGTTATAGTCTGGTGCCGCATTATCCATTTGGTTCAGGGTAATGATGGTGGGCAGTAACGGTAACAGTACGGTGAACGGAAATACCAGCAGGAATAAGGAAAAGATGATGCTGTATTTTGTGCGGGTGGCTTTGGATACTTCCAGTGGCTGCGGCAGTTCGCTGATACTTTTGGTGACTTTCAGTTCTGCGGGGCTGCCCTGCCATACTTCACCGGTTTTAATGGTGCTGTTGGGAGAAAGGAAGCTAAGGTCCTGTAGTTCGCTCCAGGGTTCCATTACCGTATTGCCACCGATGATGGCGCTGCTGCCGATGTAGGCATGATCGCCGAGGTGTACCGTTCTTAATTTCAGTAGGCCATCTTCAATGAAAGCGTTGTTGATAACGGCCTGGGAGCTGATGCTGACATCGCTGCCAATGGTTACCAGGTCTTCCGCGCCAATGGTAACGGCGCCCAATTGTGCATCCGGCGCTATTTTCACGCCCAGCATCCGGAGATAAGTAGGATACAGGGGAGTGCCATTGAGGAACTGGGAAGGCATGAGGCGTTGGATGGTTTTCACCAGCCACCAACGGAAATAGTAGCTACCCCATACCGGGTAGTCGCCGGCTTTCATTTTCCCGATCACCAGCCATTTGGTCATGATGATGAGTGCAGAGAATACGGGAGGTAACAGGCAGAACATCACCAACGCCGTGAGGATAGCGTATCCCAGGTGGCTGGTGGCTTGTTCTACGTAGTAATAGCCGAGATAAGGCAGGTATATCTGCATGGCAAACAAACCGTAAATTACCAGTATGGCAATGGTTTGCGCGCTCCAGCAGGTGAGGTGTCGCCACCAGGGTACTTTATTGAAAACACGTTTTTCCTGGTGACTGGCTTGTGGTTGGGCTGCCCAGGTATCTGCCAGCTTTTGTAGCGGGCGGTGTATGTAGATATCTTTGAGAGATGCCTGTGGTACATTGGCTTCCCGCCGCAAACGTGATACCATGGCTGCTGCCAGCAGGGAGTGTCCTCCGAGGTCAGTAAAGAAATCCTGTTGCAGATCAATCTGCCGGTCGGGGAATACTTTAGAGAGAATGATGAGGAGTTTGTCGGCCAGCGGAGCATCCGGATCAATGGCTTCATGGGTGGTTACCTGTGTAAAGGCAGCGGGTACGGGCAACGCTTTGCGGTTTATTTTGCCGCTGGGGAGCCGGGGCATATCGTCCAATACCTGGATGATACCTGGTACCATATAAGGTGGCAATACTTTGGCGAGATGACTCCTGAGCACAGATTCATCAAAAGGTTGGTCATCTTCCTTTACGATATATCCTACCAGTTGATCCTGGTCGTTACTATCTTTTTTAACGGCTACCGCTGCAGCGGCTATGCCGGGGATGCTATTGAGCTGATTTTCTATTTCGCCCAGTTCAATGCGGTAGCCACGTAATTTGATTTGATCATCGAGGCGGCCCTGGAAGTCGATGCTACCGTCGGCCAGGATGATAGCGGCATCGCCGGTGCGGTATAGGCGACTGCCGGGTAGTTCGGTCATGGCCACTGGTTTATCCACAAATTTTTCGCGGGTAAGTTCCGGCCGGTCGATGTAACCTGCGCCTACGCCCGGACCTGAAATCACCAGTTCTCCGCGTTCTCCTACGGGTAAGATGTCCAGTTTTTCATCTACCACGGCCATGTTGTAGTTAGGTAATGGCTGGCCGATGGTGATATAATCGCCGGGTTTTAGTGCCGCAAAAGTGGCGCTTACGGTAGTTTCTGTAGGGCCGTAGCTGTTATAGAACAGGCGGGGAGGTGCGCCCCAGCGGGCCAACACCTGCGGTGTACAGGCTTCTCCTCCGGCATTGATTAAACGGAGGGTAGGGATGTTGTCGTCCATGATGGCCAGCAGACTGGGTACTGCATGGAGGACGGTAATTTTTTCGCGGCGGAGTACATCGCCCAGTTCATCAATGGCTTTGGCGGTGGTGGCATCTGCCACCCAGAGGGTAGCGCCGTTGAAATAACTGAGCCAGGTTTCTTCGCACCACATATCGAAGGATACGGAGAAGCCCTGGTATACTTTATCGGTGGATCGTATGTTTAAAACAGTTTGTTCTGCACGGATGAGGTGACATATCTGCCGGTGGCTGATAGGAATACCTTTGGGTTTACCGGTGCTACCGGAAGTGTACAGCACATAGGCAAAGTTATCTGGTTGGGGACCTGCGCTGAGCTGGAAGGTTTCAGTACTGTCGGGTACGGGTGGCACTGTTAATACCGGTGCTTCCAGTTGCAGGGGAGCCTGGCTGAAACAGGCCGCGGCTTTTACTTCGGTGAGTACTACTTCTACGCGTTCGGCGGGCATTTCCCGGTCGAGTGGTACGTAGGCGGCACCAGCCTTGATAATGCCCAATATGGCTGCATGCAGTTCCAGGCCACGGGGCCACCAAATGCCTACTACGCTGCCAGGGCCAATTCCCCTGGATTGTAACATAGCGGCTATTGCATTGCTCCAGTGATCCAGTTGCTGATAGGTAAGTGTTTGTTGCTCGAATATCAACGCTGTATGATGGGCGTGTGCCTGCACCGCTTGTGAAAAAATATCTGCCAGGGTTTCTTCATGGAGCAAATCTGGCTGCTGGGGCCCCTTAACTATACTGTAAACATTCATAAGTTCGCGTTCCCGTAGGTTCATTGGTGTTTGGTAGGCACAAAGTTACTGGTAAGAATCGGTGTAGCGCCTTAATATACCCTTAAAAAAAATAGGTTGTTTGGGGGAAAATGCGTATAATCTGGGAAGATGATATTCATTTTCTCCTTTTGGGTAAATGCCATGCTGTTGCTTTAGCTACAATACTTTCCTGCTATGGTGCGTAGGTGCATACCTGTTATAGGAAACAATCAAATACCGCTTCTTGTTCGTTAGATTTGTTCGCTTATTTTATCCAGTACATTTTCCCAGTAAGCTTTCATACGATCCCTGTCGGCTTCATTTTGCAGGTGTTCCTGGTGGAAGCTGACAGTGGTCTTTTCTTTTACAGGGATCACTCTTATTTGCAGTGTGGACGCGGAAGGTTCATTTTTCCGTTGCCATTTCATGCGGATTACTTTGCTGGTGGTGACGGCCGTAACGGTGATGCTGACGCCACCAGGCGTAGTGTAGGTATCGCCTTTCTGAAAAGCGATATTGGCTTTATCGTCCAGCCAAACGCCGAGAATGGGTGGGGTGAACAATAATTCCCAGGCCTGATGGATGCTAACAGGAAAAGTACGGCGGATGCCCATTTCCCAGCCTTGTGAAGCGGTGAGTCCTACGGGTGTTTTTTCGGGTGCCATCGTTTTTTAGGTTAAGGTAAAGAAAAAGGGAGATATTGGCATATGTAATCTATTGATAATAAGTATTCTTATTATTAATGTGTCGGACACTGTGAAAAGGTGGATATTTATACGTGAAAATGTAAAATATTTTTTTATTTTTAAGTAAGCTTAGAGAAGAGTGAAACATTTAACAGGAAATCTGACAAACATCTAATAAAAATCTAACTCGGGTACAAAAGCAACCAGTATCCAGGCACGTCATCGGAGCAATTCATTATAAAAGAGCACAAGTAACATCTGAATTAAGAAGAAGTAAACCAAAATCTGACTACACATGAGTAAATTATTACGCATGCCCAATTGGTATTTAACACTTATCATCTTATTATTTGTGGCCTTATACCTCGTGTAAAAGAAATTAATCTCGTCTAACCGGGCAGGCGCTTTTCAGTGCGGGTCCTTATTTTCATAAGCAAAAACGGGGCTGTCCTTCACAAGCGGGCAGCCCTTTTTTATGAGCGGAAAGCATAAAGCAGAAAGCAAAAAGCTATTGAAGTGGATGACCTTAGCGAATATCATTAACACGCTTTAATCATCCGCTTCAATAGCTTTTTGCTTTCTGCTTTCTGCTTTATGCTTTCTGCTCCTGGGTCTGTGCTGCTTCCCATCCTATCATTGCATTTTTGCGGGTGCTTCCCCAATGATATTGGCCGTATTCACCGGTAGCTTTGATAACCCGGTGACAGGGAATCAGGAAGGCCACCGGGTTTTGGGCTATTGCCGTGCCTACGGCCCGGGACGCGTTGGGATGTTGGATATCTGCTGCCAGGCGGGAGTAGGTGGTGAGGTTGCCCATTGGTATTTTCAACAGCGCTTCCCATACTTTCAGCTGGAAGTCCGTTCCTTTTAAGTGCAGTTTTATTTCAGACAGCCGGCTCCAATCCTGCGTAAAGATGTATAGGGTATTCTGTTGCAGGAGATCTACCATCTGCGTAAACTGTGCATGCGGGAACTGCTCTTTCAGCGCCTGCAGGGCGGCATCAGGGTTATCTGCAAAAGTCATGTGGCAAATACCTTTGGGCGTAGACGCCACCAGGATATTGCCAAAAGGACTTTCTGCAAAGCTGTAATTAATATGCAGTGCTTTGCCGCCATTGCGGTATTCGCCGGGCGTCATGCTTTCGATGTTAATAAACAAATCGTGTAAACGCCCGGTGCCGGAGAGACCCGCTTCAAAAGCTGCGTCAAAAACGGTGACCTTTTCTTCCCGTAAAATATTTTTTGCGTAATCCAGTGTGAGATATTGCAGGAATTTTTTCGGTGTTACACCTGCCCATTCAGAAAATACCCGTTGAAAATGAAACGGGCTCATATGCACGGCTGCTGCCACTTCCTGGAGGTCAGGCTGCGTTTTAAAATTGGTTTTGATGTAGTCTATTGCCGTTGCAATTTTATCATAATTGTTCATGGCTGTTTATTTTAAAACAAAGGTAGCAGCGCCCTTATCCTTAAAAAACCCGGTTATTGCTATCTGTGTTTTGGCGTCATTCTCCGATTTTTACAGGAAAAGCGGGGAATTTAACTACATTCGAAAGTACGATAATTTCAACCGACGCTTGTGTGGATCCCAGCCCTTCGGGTTATGATGAAATAAAATATCCATAAATGAATATGCCCAAATTTATGAAGGCCGCATTACTTTGTTTCGCCGCTTATCTGCCACTATCCATATTTGCGCAGCAAGCCGCTCCTCCTACTTTTTTATTGCAATCAACTGTGCTACAGCAAAGTAAAGCCGCTATGGCACAACATGATCCCCAAGCAGAGAAAGCATTGGCAGACCTATTACAGCAGGCTGACCGCGCATTGCAACATGGTCCGTATGCAGTGACCTTTAAAAGTAAAGTGCCTCCCAGTGGGGATAAGCACGACTACATGAGTGTAGGACCCTACTGGTGGCCGGATTCCACCAAAGCAAACGGATTGCCATATATCCGCCGCGACGGCGTCACTAACCCGGAACGTTATACCGTGAAAGACGACAGCTACTTCAACGCATTGTGTGGAGATGTGAAAACACTGGGCCTGGCCTGGTTTTATACCGGTGATGAAAAATATGCCGCCCATGCCGCAAAGTTGCTACGCACCTGGTTCCTGGACCCCGATACCCGGATGAACCCCAACTTAAACTATGGACAAGCCATTCCCGGTATCACCGAAGGCAGGGGCATTGGTTTAATAGACACCCATGCCGTAGTGGGGATGATTGATGGGATGCAGTTGCTGAAAAATGCGCATTCTTTTCCTGCCAGTGATTTTGCGGGTATACAAGATTGGTTCCGCCGCTTTCTTACCTGGATGCGTACCAGTAAAATAGGGCAGGAAGAACGGGTGGCGAAAAACAACCACGGCACCTGGTATGATGTGCAGGCCGTAGCTATCGCCTTATTTACGGAACAACCACAACTGGCAAAACAACTATTGCTGGAGCAAACCATGCCACGCATTGATCATCAGCTGGAAGTAGATGGCCGGCAGCCGCTGGAACTGGAACGCACGCTTTCCTGGAATTATTCCTACTTTAACCTGGCGGCCTTTTTTGAACTGGCTACCATGGGAGAACAGGTACAGGTAGACTTGTGGCATTATCAAAGCCCGGGCGGAAAAAGTGTACGCAAAGCTTTCGAATGGATGCTACCATTTGCTGCCACTAAAGCTACCTGGCCATATCAACAAATTAAACCCATGGATACCGGTGCGTATGTAACCCTCGCCCTGGTTGCGGCAGCCAAATACCCTGACCTGGACTTGTCGGCCTTATGGCAAGTGCATCCCAGGCAACCGGATTATACCTTCCTGCTCACCGGCTGGGGTAGCTAACGAATTGCACCCGGCATTCACCCTTTCTTCTTTTTCTGTGTCATCAGGATGTATCAACGAATCATCATGACAGCGAAACTGAAGTTACTGTTACTGCTATTGACAGGTAGTTTGCCGGTATTGGCCGGACAGCAAAACCCGGATAGTGTACAGGCAGCACGACAAAGCATTATCAAACTGGTGGTAGCCAGACTGGAAAGAGATCACTACTCCCCCAAGGAATTAAACGATGCCTATTCAAAGGCTGTATGGAAAAGGTTTATCACGGCCATAGACGATTACCGTTCGTTATTCTTACAAAAAGATATTACACAGTTACAGGCTTATGAAACCACGCTGGATGATGAATTGCGCCAGGGCGACGTGCAATTTTTTAACGTGGCCTTTCCCTTGTACCAGCAACGGGTAAAAGATGCCATCCGCCTCACCGATAGTATTTTACAACGCCCCGTTTCTTTTAAATCATCCGAACAGGTGTTGCTGAACCGCCATGAATCAGCATTTCCAGCCAATGAAAAAGAGCGGGCCAGCATATGGGCAAAGCGTCTTACCTATGAGGTGTTCCGGAAAATACAGGAATCAGCCGCTACTGACAGTATTGGGAAATTACCTTTGGCTCAGCAGGAACAACTGGCCAGGGCCAAGGTGCAACGCTGGTTTCAACGTTCCTTCAGCAATATGCTCATCGCTGCTGCGGAGAATGATAAGTTTGCCCTGTATGTAAATGCCGTGGTATTTGAAATGGACCCACATACCGCCTATAACCCGCCAGCCGATGCACGGATGTTACAGGAACAGATGGCGCACCGTTATTACGGACTGGGCATGGAGCTAGGCGTAAAAAATGATGAAGTATTTATCAAGCGTTTAATCAGTGGTGGCGCGGCTTTACGCAGCGGACTGGTACAGGAAAATGATCACCTGGTACAGGTGAGTAATCATGGTGGCGACATGGTAGAAGTAGCCGGCATGCCATTAAATGATATATCCCGGTTAATCCGCGGAGATAAAGGGACCATGGTAAAACTGGTGCTGCGTAAAAGCAATGGCCATGAATCCATGGTAACCATAGAAAGAGGAATCGTAAATGAAGATGAAACCGGCGCCAGGAGTGCCGTGATTCACCAGCAACAGCAAAAGATCGGCTATATTTATTTACCTGCCTTTTATGCAGATTTTGAGAGAAAAGAGGGTGTTCACTGCGCGGATGACATCGCCAAAGAAGTAATGCTTTTACAAAAAGCGCAGGTAAGTGGTATGGTGATGGATCTGCGTAATAATCCCGGCGGCTCACTGGATGAAGTGGTGAAAATGCTGGGACTCTTTCTGCCGCCCGGTCCTAAGGTACAGTTAAGAAAGCGGGATGGTGTAGCAGTATATAATACGGACTCCACACAACCCTGGCTGTATAAGGGGCCGCTCACCGTATTAATCAATGAGAACAGTGCTTCCGCAGCGGAAATTTTTGCCGCTGCTATCCAGGATTATCATCGTGGTATTGTGATTGGCAGTGCTTCTTCCTATGGAAAGGGGACGGCGCAGGCTACCCTGCCAATGGGCAAAGCGGGGGATCCGGACAAAGGAATACCTACCCAGCTTTTTGGCAGCATTGCTTTAACGCAGCATAAATTTTATCGCGTTAATGGCGCTTCCACACAGTTGAAGGGAGTTATTCCCGATATCCTGTTACCAGGTGTAACCGCTTATCGCAAAGTGCAGGAGCGGGATAATGTAACCGCGTTGGCATGGGATACTATTCCGGGTACTTTTTATGCAGCTATCCCCAGGTCCGGTAAAGAGCAGCAATTGATTGCCGCCGGAAATGATTGGTGGAAAAACGATAAAGTATTCGCAGGTATATTAGAGAACACCAACTGGATGAAGCAGCACCAGGATGATCCGGTTCCTTTATCATTTGATAAGTTTAAGCAGCATCAGCAGCAGTTACAGCGGCATATCGATACGTTGGGTGAAATATGGAAGTTGCCGGCAGGAAAGCGGTTAATACTAACGGGTACCGATACACTGGCAGATAAGATTTTACAGGAGCGCTATGAAAAATGGATGGCATCCACAGGTGAAGATGCTTATTTGTTAAAGACGATAGAAATTATGCAGCAGATGGACGGCCTCCGGTAAAATGTTTTTGCATGAATGCGGGCTTTTCTGTTCCTTTTTATATTTTGTGGATATAAAGTATAAGATCAACCAGTTTTCATGAATAAAAATGTTCGGGGTTATGGGGGAATATGATAATGATGAGTTGTCGCCCTCCATTGATTCAGCGGCCTTTGCCACATTATTCCGCCAGCATTATTCTCATTTATGTACCGTTTCTTTCCGGGTAGTTGGTGATAAAGATATCGCCAAAGATATTGCACAGGATTTCTTTCTTCACTGCTGGAACAAGCGAGCCACATTGCCTGTTGTCAGGAATTTTGGCAGCTATGCTTTTCGTTCGGTGCGGAATGCTTCTTTGAACTATCTGCGGCAGTCGGGCCCCGTTTCTTTTGAGTTGGCAGATGTGGAAGAGGTGGCAATGCCGCAGGAGGAGGAAGCGCCTCCGCGGGAGGAGTTGCACCGGCGGCTATGGGAAATTATTGACCAGCTGCCGGAGCAGCGCCGCATTATTTTTTTGCTGAGCAACCGTGATGGATTGAAGTATACAGAGATTGCCAGCCGCCTGAATATCTCTGTCAATACGGTTAAAACGCATATCCGGCTGGCTTACCAGGTGCTTCGTAAAGAATGTATCTGGTTAATCCGTTGGTTGTTATTATTTTTTTTGATGAACTAGCAATTATCATTCACCCTTTCTTATAAATGAGTGTCTATAACGTATATGGATATGCCGGAAAAAGATATTAACTGGGAAAAACTGCTGCAGCAGCTGGAGAAAGGCGCGGAAGAAACGCCTTTGTCTGATGCCGAGGCGGAGGTAGCGAAGCTATCCGGCGCCATACATGCTTATTTGCAGGAAGCTGCGAAAGAAGAACAGGAATTTCCGATGGCAGCAGGATGGGAACGGTTCCAGCGTTCTGTACCGGAAGCAGGAAACTTACATCCACAGCCCGTATTGAAAAGCGTACGTTACCTGCGTTGGGGAATCGCTGCGGCTGTAGCGGCATTATTAACATTTGCCGGCGTATATTTTTTACAGTTACGTCGCGCAACGCCTGCTGTAGCCATTGCTAACCTACCGCCCAGTTCAAAGGTGCGGTTACTGTTATCCAACGGAAAGGAAGTAGCACTGGGCAGTGGGCAACAACAATTGCGGGAGGCCGGTGGTACCATCAATGCCAGCGACACCATGATTGTATATCAGCCGGGATTAGCGGCTATCAAGGCTACGGAAACGAATATACTGGAAGTACCCCGCGGACATCAGGCCAAAATTGTGTTGGCAGATGGCACACGGGTATGGGTAAACGCTGATTCGCGACTGGAATACCCGGCTGCGTTTAATGGCAGCACCCGCGAGGTAAAGATTACCGGGGAAGCCTATTTTGAAGTTGCAGAGAAAGCTTCACAGCCTTTTATTGTAAAAGCCGGTGATATGCAGGTAAGAGTATTGGGCACTGCCTTCAATGTGAATACCTACGACCGGCAAATTCATACTACCTTATCTGCCGGAAAAGTGAGCGCCACCGTGAATAACCAGGCGGTGATATTATTACCGGGAGAACAAGCCACCTATAGTGCAGCAGTGCCAGTGCTTAAAAAACAACGGGTAGACGCCAGGGTATATACTGCCTGGAAAGACGGGGATATTTATTTTGAAGAAGCTACCCTAAAAGAGATTGTTCATAGCCTGGAACGGGAATATGACTATACTATTCACTTTGATGACCCTGCCCTGGAGCGCCTGCATTTTACGCTGGATATGCGTAAAACGGGCGCCTTACAGGATATACTGGATAATATTGCCGGTACAACAGGCAAAGTGAAATTCAAAACAGTGAACAGAGTAATTATTGTAAGTAAACCAGGAAAATAATAAAGCATCATCATTTATCAACCATCGTACAAACGGGCACTGATTTTCGTATAAGCGTATCCGTTTTATTTTAAAATCGCTGTACAACAATGAACAGATTATTAAAGCTGACATCAGCCGGAAGGGCTGTGCATGGCGTAGCTATGTCTATTTTGCTGCTACTGTTGTGTATCACCCTGCCGCAACATTTATCTGCCCAGGACTTCCCTGCGCTGGATAAGAAGTTCACCTATAAGGCCGTCAGGAAGCCGTTGCCGGCTGTGCTGAAAGACATTCGCTTATTGACGGGAGTCAGGTTTACCTACAACGTAGAAGAGGTGGAACAGCAGCCACCAGTTACCGTAGACGTCAAGAATGCGCCATTAAGAGAATTGTTGCGACAGTTATTGGAGAAAACCAACCTGGAGTATAGCACGGGGCTGGCGGGTATTATGATTTACCCGAAAGTACAACCGGAAGGACAGGCAGAGCGCAAAGGATTTTTTGTGAGCGGACAGGTGACTGACAAGCAGGGAGTAGCATTGGGTGGTGTTACTATACAGGGCATTGCCTCTAAAGTAGGTACCAATACCTCCGAGGATGGTATGTTTTTCCTGGTAGTAACGGAAGACGACAAAATCCGCGTGACCCGGCTGGGCATGAAACCCATGATAGTAGCAGTAAAGCAGGGTGTGTTTGCGAAAATTGCCATGGATTCTGTGGTGCAGGAAATTCGGGAAGTAGTGGTGAACGGTTACCAGGTCATCGACAAACGGATGTCTACTGCCGCAGCATTTAAACTCGATGCCGCCGATATTATACAACCAGGCCAAGCTACGGTAGACAAGATGTTACAAGGCAAGGTGCCGGGACTCATGATTGTGAATAACTCTGGTAGCCCGAATGCAGTGCCTAAAATGAGAATTCGTGGTACTTCTACTTTTATTGGCAATGCTGCGCCGGTATGGGTGATAGATGGGGTGATCAAGGAAGACCCGATAGACCTTACGCCTGCACAGTTAAATGAGGCCATGGGTGGTGCACAGGGCGCTAATTTTTCTGTTATTGGCAATGCTGTATCCGGTCTTAATCCGTATGATATTGAAAGCATGACTTTCCTGAAAGATGCGGCGGCTACGGCTATTTACGGTATTCGCGCCGCCAACGGCGTTATTGTGATTACCACGAAGAAAGGAAAAAGTGGCCCTGCGCAGTTGTCGTATAATGGTACCCTTACTTTCCAGGCCCGGCCTTCCTATACACAGTATCAGCTGATGAATTCCCGGCAGCGGGTGGATCTCTCCAGGGAACTGATGGCCGATGGTCTTAATAATTATAATGTCCGCAATGTAGGGTATGAAAGCCTGGTGCAGCAGTATCTGAAAAAACAAATTACCGCAGATGAACTCAATGCCCGTACAGCGGCTATGGAAACGATGAATACGGACTGGTTTGGCCGTTTATTTCGCCCGGCAGTGAGCAATAATCATTCACTCAGCCTGACCGGTGGCAATGATAAAACAAATTACTACACCTCCTTCAACTACGCCAATAACGGCGGCGCCGCTAAAGAAGATGGTAACAAACAATACAGTGTGTTATTAAACCTGCACGCGGCGGTGAGTAAAAGACTCAGCATTGACATCGGCGCTAACGCCAGTTATATCCGGTCTTCCGGCTACTACAGTGTAAATCCTTTTGACTATGCAGTAAGTACCGCGCGAACTATTGATCCGTCGCTGCGGATTGATAAAGGTATTTCAGGTACACTGCATATGCCGCTTACCTACAACTTTGAGAATGAGATTAATCAAACTACTAATACCGCCACTACTACCAACACGATGTTAACCGCAGCCTTGCATTACCAGGTGGCAAATGGTTGGAAGTGGACTACTTTACTTAGCGGGCAGCTGGGTAGTACGGAAGGCATGCAGGCGGCGTATGATCGCAGCTACCTGATCTCTGAGGCCAGGGGCTATGATTTTGGCGCAGCAGTAAGTGACAGCCTTCGGAAATTATCTGTGTTTCCCTACGGTGGTTTGGCCAATATTAATCATGAAAACCTGGTGGTGCTGAATATGCGTAACCAGTTGGAGTACAATCGCAGCCTTTTTGGTGCACGCGATCGTTTATACCTGATGGTAGGTAACGAAATTAAATCGTTACAACGCAAGGGATTTTCTTCTGTGGAGCTGGGATATTTCCCTGACAGAGGCCAGTCCTTCTTTTCCGGTGAGTATAATACAGGTGGTGGTGCAGTAAAAGGTGGTACCTATTATCATACGCCGGTTATCGTGAATACTCTGAATAACAACATGGGCTTTTATGCTTCCGGTACCTATTGCCTGATGGGTAAGTATGTGTTAAGTGTAACCGGCCGGGCAGACGGCTCCAACAGGTTTGGCCAATATTCCAATCAACGGTTTTTACCCAACATGGTGTTTTCCGGCAGCTGGGATGCTGGCAGTGAGTCGTGGTTAAGTAATAGCAGGATTATCAGCGGGCTGCGTTTCCATGCCTCTTTTGGTACACAAGGGAATGTGGTAGACCAGGTAGGTCCGCAACTGATTGCCACCTATCCTCCTTCTCCTATTGATGAAGGTAGCGGAGAGTATATCCTGCATACCAAAAGCCTCGCCTATCCTGACCTGCGTTGGGAGAAAACCTACCAGTCGAATGCGGGTATGGAATTATCGTTGTTTAATGGCCGCGTGAATTTTAACGGGGAGGCCTATATGAAGAAAAGTGTGGACTTACTCGCTACCAAGGAGCTGCCTTTTGAATACGGTGTAAACAGCATGTTGGTAAATGCGGGAAATATGACCAACAGTGGATTTGATTTGTTTTTGCAGGTAGTACCGTTGCGTACCAAAAAAACAGACATCTCTTTTGATCTTACTTATTCAAAGAATTACAACAATATCGTTAGCAGTCAATACAGCAATCTCTATACTAACTATCTGGCAGGAACGGCCCTTATTCCGGGCCGTCCTATCAATAGTTTATGGTCGTATGCCTATGCCGGACTGGATCACCATACAGGATATCCAACGTTCAACAATACAGGCGTTTTTAAAGGAGCTAATGAAGATCCGGCGAGTTTCCTGGTGTATTCCGGCAGAAAAGATCCGTTGGTTACCATGGGATTCAATCCCCGTGTACGTTACGGCGCTTTTACGGTGAACCTGAATATGTACCTGAGTTATGGTAATTACAAGCGCTTAAATGCGATTTATAACAGCGCGTTCATTTCAGGCGGTGCGCCGCTACCGGAAAAGAACATGCCGGTAATCCTGTCACAAAGATGGCGTCAACCCGGTGATGAAGCATTTACCAATGTACCTGCTTTTGGAGCGGACAGGCTGGTAAAGATCCCCGTTTCACAGGTAGGAGTAAATCCTTACGATATGTATGACCTGTCTGATTTGCGGGTAGTAAATGCCAGCTTCCTGCGTTGCCGTACTATCAATGTTTTTTACCAGGTACCGTTCGCGATATGTCGTAAGGCCTGTGTAAAAGGTATCCACGTAGGTGGTGCTGTTACCAATCCGTTTACCATTGCCAGTAAAAAGTTAATGGGGCAGGATCCTGAAACATTAGGTACGGGTACTACTGCATTACCGGTTACGAAATCCTATTCTTTCACCCTTAATGTTATGTTCTAATGAAAGGGATACAAAAAACAGGGATCATCTGTATCCTGGTGGTGTTAACAGGATTGGCTTCCTGCAAAAAGTTCCTGGAAGAGAAGTCGCAGACAGATATGACGCCGAAGTCGACCGAAGACTACAGTGAACTATTATTTGGCGACGGTTATCCGTTAGCCAGCACCCTAATGCAGCCACAGCTGCAATTTATGGACGACGACATACAATGTTATAACACACCGAAACTGGTGAATAACCAGGATGCGGTATTTGGCAATATGGCAGCGTTTACCTGGCAGCCGGACTTCCTGGAAGCTGCCCGCAGGAATAATAGCCCGGATGTTGCCGGCTTCAATTCCTGGAGTGCTTACTATAAGCTGATATTAGGCTGTAACGTGGCGCTGCAGGCTGTTGATGGCAGTATTGGTAACGATGTGGCCAAAAGATACCTGAAAGGGCAGGCGCTGGGCCTTAGAGCATATTACTATTTTATGCTGGTGAATTTGTATGGACGGCCGTATAACGACAGCACCACTACACCTGATAAAAGTTTGGGTGTACCACTGCGTCTCGATGCCAACCTGTACGAAACTTACCCGGCCAGGAATACCGTAGCAGAAGTATATCAGCGAATCAGCCAGGATATAGATAGTGCCTGCATTTTGCTGGATGCGGATAAAATTAACAAAACGCCTTATCGGTTTAACTACATCGCTGCCCATTTCCTCGCATCGAGAGTGGCATTGTTCATGGAGCAATGGGACAAAGCAATTGCACACGCCGGTGCCGTGATGCAGTATCGTCCGCAGCTGATGGACTTTGCCAATATTCAACCGGAAGACGGGCAGTATATATTGAATACAATTACTACGGAGAACATATGGCTGTTTGGCAGTACAGAGGAACGGAAGCCACTGGGGATGAATATGGCGTATGGCCTGTCTGCCTCATTGGCTAAAACCTACGAGGCGGGGGATCTCCGGTCTTATATCTATTACATGGAGGTGCCCGATTTTTTGAAACCTTTTGTAGGGATGGACTATGGACAGCGGAAGTATGACCCTAACCTGGAAAACCTGCGGGGTACTGCCTGGCGGAGTGCAGAAATGTATCTCAACAGAGCAGAAGCCAATATACAGTTGTATAAAAAGAGTGGCAAATCAGACGCCGCGCAGCAGGCGTTAACAGACCTGAATACACTGCGTCAGCATAGGTTTGGGCCATGGTCTTACCAACCACTGCAAATGGCCAGTGCAGAGGTGATGCTGCAATGGTGCCGGGACGAGCGTCGCAGGGAATTCTTTAATGAAGAGGGGCATCGCTGGTTTGATTTAAGGCGTTATGGCATGCCCACGCTTACGCATGCATTTAAGCCTTCTATGAGCACAGTAGCAGTGTACCGGCTGAAGGCCAGGGATCCGCAGTATGTGCTGGCCATACCGGATGTGGTGTTACAGCGTAATCCATCTCTGGTGCAGAATCCGCAAAGTACCGGTACCAGGATGCCGGAATAATCCATCACTATTAATCACTTTCGTATGTCTATATATTTCCGTTCTTTTAGGGCAGCTATTTTGTTGCTGTTAGTACTGCTTGCCGGCGTTTTTGCCTGTAAGCGGGAAGCGGCGCCCGCACCCTCCGGTGAAAAGTATGGGTACCAGTTACCACAGGGCAGTCATCCCTTTGATGAGGAGATTACTGCTTTTTACAAAAAGTATCATTGCTATATTCTATACAAGTACACGCCGGCTGATTTTAGGTATGCTATCGGTACATCGTTGAATGACACCTCCTGGCAGCCGGATGCGGCGAATGTGGCGCCGGCGCTGAGTTTCCTGATGAAAGAATGTTTGCAGCTATATCCGGACAGCTTTTTATTACAGGTATTGCCTTATCGTATCCTATTGCCGGCGCGGATCGACTCTTTCGTATCGCGGGCAGCGGATAACAGCCAGAATCAATATATGCCCTGCAATGGATTTGCGGCTACCGATTATATGATGGCTTTTGCCTGGGCCAACCAGCAGTTGCCGCAACAAACGCCGGCGCAACTAAAAGCACTGCGTGGAGGATTACACCGGTGCTTATGGAAGCGTGCGTACAATGCGCAACAGCTGGAAATGCCGGATAGTTTTGCGTTATATCAGCCAGACTATATCCACATGGATGAAGAAGCCTACTATGCTGCAGGCATGGTAACGCGTATTCATAATGCTTATATGCTCAATAACACCTATTGTTTGGGGCAGGATTTTATGGATTTTATTGGCGCCATTACCAGTACGTCAGCCGAAGAAATGGAACGCACGCTGCTCTCTCCTCAAACAGATGTGAGCGGATTAATACGGGTGAAGTACGATATTGTCCGGCGGTACTATCAGCGTAAATACAACGTAGACCTGCAAGCTATTGGTAACCGGCCCTGAATTGTTTTTTAAAATTATATTTTATGAGATACCGATTGATTTTATTACTCACCTGTTTTTGCACACCGCTCACGGTGTCGGCTACACGTGCTGATTCTACCGCTAATGTAAGTGTTGCAGTACAGGGCATGAATATGGTCAGCATCCGTTACCTGGACGAAGTGAATCCAGTTGCGGTGGCCAACCAGGTAGACGGGATGAATGCAACGAAAGTGTGGACAGGTAAATTGAAAATACCGGTTATACAAGTCATCAATATTAACAATGTGCCGGTATTGCTGCATCCCGGCGACCAGGTAGTAGCGAAACTGAGTCCACGTCCTTTTAATGAAGGATTGGTGAACTGCGAAAACGCTGTTATCACCGGTACGCAACCCGCCCGTTTGCAGCTGTTGTACAAACTGGATAGTATTTATCGCTTCCGCGACAGTATGGTGTTGCATACTGACTTCGAAGCATTCAAAACACTATTGGATAAAAAGAATGAGCAGGCCGTACAATTCATTACCAATGCCCGTTTAACTGCCAGGGAGGATTTGTCTATTGCGCAGCTATATCTGAAAATGCTGAAGATGAAGGTGAAGAGCTATTATGCCAGTCGGTATAAAGATGAGAATAGTTATGCCGCTAAAACACCCGTGCAGTTTAAAGCGTGGCTGCAACTGGAAGCAGAAGCTGATCATCCTTACCTGTCAAGAATAGCAGAAGAGTCAGTGGTGTTGGGGTATGTGAACAATGCTGTACCTGGATCTGGTGACGAACGTGCTGCTTATTTGTTGAGCCATCTGAACGGCGACAGGTTGAAGCACCTGGTGGTGTGGAATGACGCGATTGGTACCTTACGTTACCATGGCGCTAACGACCATTTTATGGATATCTATGAGCTGGCGCAGCAGGAAATACATCATCCGGCTATCAGGGCTTTGTACGATTCTCTTTATCACGCTTATCAGCCGCTCAATTTGGGCCAGCCTGCCTTTGATTTCACGTTTTATGATTTACAGGGTAAGCCGGTGCGCCTGTCTCAATTTAAAGGGAAGATGGTGGTGTTGGATTTCTGGGCTACCTGGTGTGCCACCTGTATTGCGGAACTACCCAATTTTGAACGGTTTGCCGACTCCCTGCATGGCGATACCAGTATTGTATTCCTTTCTGTTGGCTGGGATGAGGACGCCGTGTGGAAGAAATATTTGGACAAACATCCTCAAAGTGAAGCCATCACGTTAAGGTTATCTCCCGATGAAAGTGATAAAAACATGCAGGAGTTTGTACAGCACTATCAATTAACCGGGGTGCCACGCTATATGATGATTGATACCGAAGGTAAGTTTCTGACCGCCTTTGCCCCACTGCCTTCAGATCCTGCTTACAAAGCGTTGCTGGAGATGTGGATGAAAATGAGAAAATAATTTTTATATAATAATCATGTTTATGAAGAGAATAATAGCCATGTTAGCAATGGGTGTGGCATTACAAACATCCGCACAGAATAAGGTGGTAATAACGGGCACCTTACCTGATTTGCCGAATGATACGATGATGCGTTTGTGGACTCCTTTCCAGGAAGGATATGACTCAACGGTGATTAAAAATCACAGCTTTACTTTTACTAAAACGTTGACCAGCGGCAATGGTGGTGTATTTATTATTGCGGTAGGGGATGTGAAAGATGAGAAAAAAGGCACCATACTTTTCCTCGAACCAGGAGAAGTGAAAATTACCGGTAAGGGACCATTTTTTCAAAATGCCACTTATAGCGGTTCTCCCTTCATCAAAGACTGGGTAGACATTTGTAGTAATATCCTGGATACGGCGGCCGCATTTTCCGAAAAACGGAAGTTGAAAATCAGGCAGGAAGAAGCAGAGAACATAGGTGACATGCTCACCTCCAATGAACTGCAGCCACAGATCGCTGTGTTTGAAAAGCAACAGGCGGAACTGGCTAAGGTGTGGATCAGCAAACACCCTGGCTCTACGGTATCTGCCTATCTCTTTGCCAATGTATTGAACAGGACAATGCCTAAAGATGAGTGGCTGGAATACCTGGGTAAGCAACCGCTCAATGTACAGCGTGCGGCGGCTGTTAACTTTGTGAAAAAGTCGATGGGTGTAGGTATGGAAATCGGTGCTATTGCCCCAACATTTACCTTGCCGGATGTAAATGGTAAAATGGTATCGTTGTCTGACTACAAAGGGAAGTATGTGCTGATCGATTTCTGGGCCAGCTGGTGTGCTCCCTGTCGTGCACAAAACCCTTACCTGAAAGCGGCCTACGAGAAATTTAAAGGTAAAAACTTTACGATCCTCAGCGTATCCGCAGATGATAAAAAAGACAAATGGTTACAGGCTGTGGAAGAAGATAAACAACCCTGGGCGCAGGTATCTGATCTTAAAGCCTCTTTCAGCCCGGTGGCGCTGGATTATCACGTGATGGCTATCCCGGTGAATTACCTGGTAGGTCCTGACGGGAAAATTGTGGGGATGGGGTATATGAATGAGCGTTTGGAACAAAAACTGGCTGAATTACTGAAGTAAAAGCATGCAATCATTTCGTGAAGGTTAATCTCCTAAACCCCGTTACAAAAGTAGCGGGGTTTTGTTTTTGTTGAAAAAAACGCTCCCGGGATAACAACTACTTATTATTCTTTTTTGTAGATTCCCTTCAGAAGGAAGCATTTATTATACTTATTTAAACCCATGGTCATGAAAATCAGGAAAAGTTTTGTAGTGGTGGCGGCGTTGTTGGCGGCTGGCACCCTATGCTCACTGGCATTGCCCCAGGAACCTGAAAAGGCGCAAAATTTGAAGGTATTGTCTAAAAACATCAGTCATGAAGAGCTGATTACCGTTATGCGCGGCTTTAATGCGGCACTCGGTGTAAAATGTAATTTCTGTCACGAACCACGGAAAGACGATGCCAAGAAACTGGATTTTGCCAGTGATGCAAATCCGCATAAGGGCACTGCGAGAGACATGATGCGAATGACCAAACGTATTAACAAGAAGTTCTTTAAGGCTACCGAAGTGATGGCGGTAAGCTGCTACAGCTGCCATCATGGGGACGAAAAACCCAAACTGAAGCCTGATCCGGCACCGGAAGGCGCAAAGTAGCCGCAGTGGAAAGCACAAGGCAAAAAGCTGAAAGCAAAAAGCCATCGAAACGAATCGTAAGAGCGAATTAGTATCCGCGCTCATCATTCGCTTTAATAGCTTTTTGCTTTCAGCTTTATGCTTTTAGCTCCATTCATATGTTATTTTTTTAATTTATAACCAATGGCTCCGGAAAAATCAGTATCTTTGCTTCCGTCTGTTGAGTTAAAAGCATAAAGCACAGAAATATCTATTCTCTCCAGTCCGGAAATCTTTTCTTTACTGCTCTCCTCAATTGTGATAACGCTAAAGATGAAGAAGCGTTATTTTATATTCATTACATCAGATATATCAACATGTTATTTGAGCAATTAGGGCTTATTGAGCCTATTTTAAAAGCAATTAAAAACGAAGGCTATACCACGCCTACTCCCATACAACAGCAGTCTATTCCTATCGTATTGGAAGGTAAAGACCTGTTGGGATGTGCGCAGACGGGTACCGGTAAAACGGCCGCGTTTGCTATCCCCATTTTACAGTTATTATACAATAGTAAACCCGCTACCGAGGGTTTTAAGCATATTCGTACGCTGATTTTGACTCCTACCCGGGAACTGGCCACGCAGATCGATGAAAGCTTTGGCGCGTATGGCAAATACACTGGTTTAAAGCACGATGTGATTTTTGGGGGGGTGCCACAGCACCGCCAAACCATTGCATTGCGCAATGGTACTGATATCCTGATTGCCACTCCCGGCCGTTTGCTGGACCTGATGAACCAGGGGTATATTTACCTGAGTCACCTGGAAATGTTCGTGCTGGACGAGGCCGATCGTATGCTGGACATGGGTTTTATCAACGATATCAAGAAGGTAATCCGGGAACTGCCGCAGCAGCGTCAAACCCTGTTCTTCTCTGCTACCATGCCACCGAGCATTGCACAGCTGGCGAATTCCTTACTGTATAAACCAGAAAAAGTGACCATTACGCCGGTATCTACTACCGCGGAAAGGGTAGAGCAATCGGTTTATTTTGTGAAGAAGAAAGATAAGCAGTCGTTGTTGGATCATCTTTTGAAAGATAAGCGCATAGAGCGTACCATTGTGTTTACACAAACCAAGCACGGTGCGGACAGGATTGCCAAGAACCTGAAGAAGCGCAATATCAACGCCGATGCCCTGCACGGGGATAAATCACAGGCTTCCAGGCAAAATACCCTGAACAACTTTAAAAACGGGCGTCTCCGCGTACTGGTAGCTACCGATATTGCTGCCAGGGGGATTGATGTGGATTCACTGGAACACGTGATTAACTACGATTTACCCAATGTTTCCGAAACTTACGTGCATCGTATAGGCAGAACCGGTAGAGCAGGAGCAGCGGGTTATGCGCTCTCTTTCTGTGATACCGAAGAACGACCTTTCCTGCATAGTATCAATAAGCTTACCCGGCAGGTGATTCCATCGGTGCCGCATCCTTTCGAGGAAGCTGCTATTATGGAAGCTAACGCCATTAACCCTGACATGCCGAAAGCAGAGCCGAGAAGGCCTAAGCCAAGGAACAAGAAGAGAGGGCAGGTGGATAAGCGCGATAGAACATTTTAAATAAGCTGAAAGCATAAAGCGAAAAGCAAAAAGCTATTGTGGCGAATGATTAAAGCGTATTAAAATCCGCAATGATCATTCGCCACAATAGCTTTTTGCTTTTCGCTTTATGCTTTCAGCTTGAATTATACCACTTCTGCTTTGAGTTTCCCTGCTTTAATAGCCTTCACAAATTCATTATAGTCTTTCTCGGTCTGGTCGGCATAGGCGACAGCAAATTTGCCGATTGCCTCATCTGCCACATCAGATTTTCCGAGGTAGCCGCTGATGGTTTCTCCCGATCCTGTTTTAGCGTGGGCCCTGGCCAGCACTCTGCCACAAAGGCCTGCGTAGGCGGCCATCACTTCTTTATCGAAATGCTCTACATCGGGCGCTATTTTCCGGTCCCTCAGCTGGCGTAAATAGTAATGCCTGTTTTCCAGGCCGGTACTCCAACCCAGGAACATATCGCTGGCTGCCTGTACGAGGCGTTGTCCCTGTACAATGCGTTCTCCATTGTGTTTGTATTGACTTTTGGCAGTATAGCCTTCCAACACACTTTTCCTGGCCTCTTTTACCTGCATAAACAACGGTTCGTCTTTGGCATTCATCATCAGGGCTACGAGGCAACGGGTACCTACGCTGCCTACGCCTACTACTTTGAGTGCAATGTCGATGACGCGGTACTGGCTGAAAAGGAAGCGGCGGTCGTCCTGCAGGGTATTCATATAAAAGTTGAGGAAGGAGTGTACCATATCCTTTTGTTTCACCAGGTCGATGGGGTGATAGATAAGTGGATGCTGGTCCTGTATTTCGAAGTTACCTAATACGCTTTGGGTAATTTTATAAAATACTTTTTCCTGGGTACTTTTTTCTGCTTTGTCCATGGCCTCTCTCAGCATGGTTTTCACCTTTTCGCTGCGCGCCTTGTTGAGGAGGTCCTGCATTTCAAACTTCATGTACCAGAGGTCCAGTGTATTCATCTGCGAATATTCCGCCATGGCCGTTCTATAGGCGAGGGCCATATCTATGGCCATTTGTTTCGCATCTGTTTCCCGCATATTATTATGCCGGGCTGCCAGCACAAAACTGGTGGCCAGTCTTTTGATATCCCATTCCCAGGGAGCGGGTAAGGTTTCATCAAAGTCGTTGGCATCAAAGATGAGATTGCGTTCGGGGGTAGCAAAGCCGCCGAAGTTCATGAGGTGGCAATCGCCCATGGCCTGTACTTCCAATGAAGTATGCGGCAAATAGGAAAGATCACGTGCCATAATATCTGCCGTGCCCCTGTAAAAGGCAAAAGGAGAAACGCTCATCCGGCCGCATCGAATAGGAATCAGGTCTGGTACACGGTCGTGATTAGAAGCATTGATGGCTTCTAAAATAGTGGGGCGTTTGTGCGATAGGGTAAAGTCGCCCTGGGAGGTCCTGGGTACCTGGTCCCTGATTTTTTTACCCAGATTAGGGGAGATGATGGCCATATGGAAGATTATTAATCATCAAACGTAAAAGGTACACGTGTTGTTTGTAATATGGATAAAAAGATACGTCTTTCCTTGCTTTTGATTGTAAACGATTGCAAAAGCAAGATTTGGTAAATCGGCTTTTTTATTTTAGGTTTGGTTTAGAGACAGAAAAATTTTCTCTATATCAACCAGGATAAAATTGAATTGCCATCACTTGTTACATTTAATATCAACCAATAGCAACACGTAATGAAATAATTTTTTTTCGCGCGATAGCAATAGTGTTCACTTGTCGTTTTACCTGAATTCCATTTACAGTGAAACAAGTACATCATCAACCGGTTGATCTGCAGGAGATTGCTGCGGGTAATGAGAAAGCATTTAAAGCTTTGTTTGATCAATATCGTGGGAGATTATTCTACTACATTTCCCGTTTTATCAAATCGGAGCAAGTGGCGGAAGAACTGGTACTGGACGTATTTATGAAGATATGGACTGGCAGGGAACTCATTTCGCAGATCAATAATTTCGATGCTTTTCTTTTCCGGATCGCTCATAACAAGAGTATTGATTTCCTGCGTTCCGCAGCGCGGGATCCGCGTTTACAGGAACTGTTGTATGAAGTCACCGATTTGGCTGGTACCGAAGGTGCAGATGCGATGCTCATGGTACACGAGTATGAAGAAAAAGTGCGAACGGCCATTTCGTTGTTACCTCCTCAATGTAAAAAGGTATATAGCCTGAGCAGGGAAGAGGAATTGTCACATGATCAGATTGCTGCGCAGCTGCAGATTTCAAGGGCTACCGTGAATAATCATATTGTGCTGGCCCAGCGTTTTATCCGCAGCTACCTGGTGAAAGAGATAGATATTGCAATCCTGATCCTGATCATCGGAAAATTTTAACTTTTTTTTATCCTTCATTAGTTACCGCTCTTTTTTTACTCGTCTTACTAACAGGAGAATGCTTTTTATCACAATTATCGCATTATGGATAAGCGTCCTGTTCATACATGGAAATACTTATTGTCGCAGTATCTCGACAATAAGATTTCGAAAGACGAGCTAGCGGAACTACTGCGTAAAGCAGGGGAGGAGGAAGATATGGAGATGCTCACCATCGTGCTGAAAGAGCAGTGGGAGGCTTCCCACGAGGCTACTGATAACAGTAGTACCGACTGGGATGCAAAGTTTGCCACCATGATGGCGGAAGTGCCGGAGATACCCGTGCGCAGCCGTGTGAACAAGTGGATGAAAATAGCGGTGGCAGCAAGTGTGGCTGCATTTATGGCTTTGAGTGGTTATTTCTTTTTTAAAAAAACAGCGACGTCGCTGCCAATAACGGCAACGACTACACGCAAAGATATTACACCTGGTACAACGGGCGGTATATTGGTATTAGCCAATGGTCAGCAGATTCCTTTGGACAGCGCCGGCAACGGATTGCTGGCTGTGCAGGGCGGCGCCAAAGTAACTAACCGGCAGGGAAAAATTATTTATAATGCCTCCGGCACGAATAGTGAACAACTATTTAACACGGTAGTAACCCCAAGAAGCAAACAGTATCAGCTGGTATTGGCTGATGGAAGCAGTGTTTGGCTAAATGCTGCTTCCTCTGTTCGTTTTCCGGCCGCCTTCTCCGGCGATGCGCGGAGAGTAGAAATCACCGGTGAAGCTTATTTTGAAGTAGCCCCCATGATCCGTAACGGAAAGAAAGTCCCTTTTATAGTGGCTGCCCGCGGCATGGAAGTACAGGTACTTGGTACCCATTTTAACGTGAACGCCTATCCGGACGAACGTACTATCAAAACCACCTTACTGGAAGGCAGTGTAATGATCTCCAAAGGCACTGCCAAACAACTGCTGAAGCCGGGAGAACAGGCTCAGCTGGATTCCGCTAATCACCTCGTTTTATATAAAGATGTTGACACAGAGGGAGAAATCGCCTGGAAGAACGGCTACTTCTCTTTTGATCAGGCAGACCTGAGCAGCGTGATGCGGCAAATTGCCCGCTGGTATAATGTTGACATTGTATACAATGGCCCTGTGCCTGATCGTCGCTTTGGTGGCGAAATTTCACGTGCTTCCAATGTGTCGCAGGTATTGAAAATACTGGAGGAAAGCAAAGTTCACTTTAAAATAGAAGAAAGAAGGATCATCGTATTGCCATAATAAAAAACCGCTCTGAGGTGAGAGTCAGAGCGGCGGAAAGTTCTGGTAATACTAATCATAACAATTTGTTGGGACGAATTGCTCATTAACAACCAAAACCACTACTAAAGTATGAAAAAAATTCTACGTACCGGCTGGTATTTCGGCGGTCGTGTACTTCCCAAAACGCTCCTCGCTATGAAGCTAACAGCCATTTTGACTATGGCCGCCTGTCTGCAGATAAGTGCAAAAAGCTACTCGCAGAAAGTTACCCTCGCCGAAAAAAATGTCCGGCTGGGGAAAGTATTCCGCGCAATAAAAAAACAAACCGGTTACTCTTTTTTCTTTGATGAATCTTTGATGCGGCAGGCAGACGCCGTTACCATTGATGTGAAAGATGTTCCCCTGGAAGCCGCACTGGACATCTGTTTTAAGAACCAACCACTCACCTGGAGTATTGTGGGCAGCACGGTGGTGATCAAACAAAAAGACGCACCTGTACCAGAGAATACACACGATGTACCCGTGGTAGCTGAGATCTCCGGCATTGTTACGGACATGGATAAACATCCGCTGCCTGGGGTATCTATCAAAATAAAAGGTACCAACAAAGGAACTATCAGTAACAGCAATGGTGAATTTACCCTCCACGCTGAACCCGGTGATGTACTGGAAATTACTTTCGTGGGATTCAAAAAACAGGAAATAAAAATAGGTACTGACACCAAACTGTCGATCCGCCTGGAACCCGGTAGCAGTGGGCTCGGAGAAGTAGTAGTCACCGCGCTGGGCATCGGTAAAAACGATAAAACAGTAGGGTATGCCCTCACCACCGTGAAAGGAGAAGAACTCACCCGTACCAATTCCGTGAACCCCATCACCGCCCTGCAAGGTAAAGTAGCCGGTGTGAACATCAACGTGATGACGGCTTCCGGTGTACAAACATCTCCCTTTATCCAGATCCGTGGCGCCAAAGTATTAGGTACCCCCGGTAACAACGTAAACCAGCCTATTTTCGTGATAGATGGAAACGTGATCTCGAATAATGTATCCAATGCAGATGACGCCGATGCAGGTTCTCAGTTAAAGAACCTGAACCCGGACGACTATGAATCCATCACCGTACTGAAAGGTGCTGCTGCCACTTCTATCTATGGTTCAAGAGGTATCAACGGCGCCATCGTTATTACTACCAAAAAGGCGAAAGCCGGCGATGGTTTCCTGATTGAAGCCAATTCCACTTATCAGACAGAAAAAGTGTATCGCGCACCGATGGACTTTCAGAACGTATACGGTCAGGGCGATTACCTGGCGAGAGAAGGTAACTTCAGACCAGACGGAACACAGTCCAAAACAGACGCCAGCTGGGGTCCCTTAATGGATGGCAGCTTGCACCCTGCGGCCTTTAATCCCAATAAGATGGTGCCTTTTTCACCACAGCCCAACAACTGGAAGACGTTCTACCAGGATGGTAATTACATCAACAATAACATTGCCATCAGCAGTGCTACCGACAAGTTTAATTATCGCCTTTCTTATTCCAATAACAACACCAAAGGTTTACTGCCCAACAACGGGATGCAAAGGAATTCCGTTGATTTAAAAATCGGCGCTAAATTGAATAAAGTATTTTCCACTGATTTTGGTGTTAGTTACTCCAATACACTGGCGAAGAACTTTTTCTCACAAGGCCGGTACTATTATGGCGGCGGACAAAACCTGGCGTTCAATACCTACTACCTGCCCCGGAATATCGACTTCGGCGACTGGTACAAAAGCTACCGCGCACCGGACAATACACCCGATTTTGCCAATACCTACGCGAACCTGACCGCCGCGGTAAATGCATTTTCGCGCTTTGATAAAAACAATTTCTACAGACATGAGAATTCCATTCTGGGATACATGCAACTGAAAGCACAGGTGAATCCGTGGCTCGACTTATCTGCCAGAGGTAATTTTAACTTCTATAAAATACGTACGGAAGAAAAGGATTACGGCAATGGTACCAATAATGTAGGTGGATACTATTCCGCAGGAGGCAGCTACACCAGCGATTACACCCTGTTGTTCATGGCACATGCCGTTAAAAGTGTGACGAAAGACCTGAATGTAGACTTCCGCTTATACAACGAAATTTATGGCGACAGAGTGGGCGAAAACTATGGTGCTGCCATCAACGGACAATTAAGTGTACCCAATGTATTCTTCCTGGGCAACTCCTCCCAGAATATTCAGAACCAGTACTACTACGGATTCAATAATGTTCCGGGTCCAAAATATCCTTCGCAGCTGACGATTGGTGTGGGTGGTATCCTCAACCTGAATTATAAGGAGTATCTGAATTTGGAAATCACAGGTCGTAACGACTGGAGATCTACCCTTACTTACCCGGTGGCAGCCATTGGTGCGAAAAATAATTATTCTATTTTCTATCCTTCTGCTAACCTGTCTTATTCTTTCTACGATCATTTCGAATCGGGCATGCCGTCCTGGATTTCTTCCGGCAGGTTGCGTGCTTCCCTGGCTTATGTGGGTAACTCAGGTATTGCCGGTCCTTATCAAACAGGAGTGGGTTATTCACCCAGCACTATCTTTAACCAGAATGGTGCCTCTGTAGGTACCGCCACACAATACAATGCTAACGTAAAACCAAACCTGGACCTGCGGGCACAGATATCCCGCACCTGGGAATTTGGTACCAACTTCGGCCTGGTAAAAGACCTGATCAACGTAGACTTTGCCTGGTATAAAACCAATACTTTCCACCAGTTGATTAACCTGGCCGGTGTACCGGAAACAGGCTATAGCCAGGTGTTTTTTAATGCCGGTAATATCCAGAACAAAGGTTGGGAATTGTTGGTAAATATCTCTCCGATCCGTGGTAAGGACTGGGGACTGGACTTTGCCGTGAACCTGGGACATAATAAGAGCAAGATCATTGAATTTGGTAATGGTATCAAAGACTGGAACCTGAGTGATAACTACGAAGGCGTAAGTGTACATGCTTATGAAGGAGGTGATTTCGGTGTGCTGACTACTAACGTAGGCGACTACCTGGCCAGCACTAAAAACGATCCTAAAACAGGATTCCCGCTGATTACCTATGGAGGCCGCATCACAAGTGCAGCAGGTCAGTACGATGTAGCGAACTATAACCTGACCACGTTACCTGCTGGTGCTCCTGCTCCAAGAATGGGTAAAGTAGAACCTGATTTAACAGGTGGTATCAGTACCACCCTGAGATACAAAAACTTTAGCTTGTTTGCACAGGTAGATGGTCGCCTGGGCGGATATGTATACTCTGAATCTTATGCATATGCCATGGGACAGGGTACGCCTAAAAATTCCCTGCAATATCGCGACCAGGCGCATGGCGGCGTTGCCCGTACGGATCCGAACTGGAATAACGGGCAACCTGTTTATGATGGGGTAATTCCAAATGCGGTATTTGACGAAGGACAAATGAGTCCGTTGAAACCAAGTGTAAGCATTGCCGGTATGACGTTTAAGGAAGCCTATGATAAAGGCCTGGTAGAACCTTTTAAAGCGTCTTTATACTACAATACTTTTTACGGATGGGAAACCAACCTGAATAACAACGGTACTATCAGCAAAAATTCCTGGGTAATGCTACGTGAAATCACCCTGGGTTATCGCTTACCTGCTGCCATCACCAATACTATTCATTTGAAAGGTGCCCGTTTAACATTGACCGCCCGCAACATTGGTTATTTATATAGAACACTGACTGGTGGCCAGAACCCGGCATCGCTGCAAAGTAATGATCCATTCAGACCATTCATTACCGGTGGCGTTCCGTTTTCCCGCAACTATGCTGCAACCCTTCACATTTCTCTGTAAAACAACTAATACATAGACGATGAAAAAGACTAATAAATATATAATCGGATTACTTGCCCTCGCATTGGTAAGTCAATCATGCAAAAAGAAACTGATAGAAATCAACACCAATCCCAACCTGCTGCCGGATGTAAATCCAGAGTACCTGTTTACCGGTGCTACTGCGGATATTGATATCAATGGCCGTGACCGTACTGCACAGAAATATGGTGCTACCTTAACTTATATGCAGTATGTAGTACCAGATGCAGTTACTACGAGTAGCCTTTCGGGTAAGTATGCGGATCCGGCTAAAACTACCGGGCCTAATCCGAATTTCTTTTATTACAGCGACTATTTTAATGCCACCGGTCGGGATATGCACCGGATTATAGATAAGATTAATTCCCTGCCAGACGCTACCAAGGCTACTTACCAGGGATTAAAAGCCATCTGTTCTATTGTAGATGTATATCATGCATGGAGAGTAGCTGATATTTTTGGTGCGCTGCCTTATAGCCAGGCATTCAATGATGCTAAATATCCGCTGCCACAATATGATTTTGATTACAACCTGTACAAGGTGTTTGATCAGCAATTGAAAGATGCCGCTACCCTGTTAAAAAACAACACCACTAACCAGTTTGCATTGGGTAACCAGGATTTGTTCTACGGTGGTGATTATGGCGAATGGCTGGGATTAGCCAATACCCTGCGTATTAAAATTGCACAGCGTTATGAAAAACGTGATGCGGCTAATTTAACCGCCGTATTGAATGATGTGGCAACTAACTTCGGCGGTAAGCTGATAGCGCCATCTTTATCAGATCCTACCAATGATGGCTCTTTTGCGATTAATCATACCCGCGACTGGAACAATAACGTGGATGATATTAACGTGATCCTGTTTAACTACGATGCGTCTTTTTCTTTTGTAGAGTACCTGAAGTCTACGAATGATCCGCGCATTGGTTTTATGATCCGGCAAAACGATATGGGTAATAACAGTAACCAATACCTGACCGTGAAAGTAAATGGCAATGCCGCTGCACAGGCAGCGCTGGCATTACCTGAAAACCAGGTGCGTTATTGGGGTAAGCATGCGTCTCCGGCTTCAGCAGGAGATGCCACCTATGGATCCACTGGTTTAGACAGGAGCAAAACTTTTACGCTGAAAGATAACACTACACAGGATTTGTTGTTTTTGTCAGCTATACAAACCCGTTTGTTTGTGAAAAATGGCGGCTTTGGTGGTTTTGATCAGCGGTCGAAGCAAAACCTGATGCATACGGATGAAGCCTATTCCGATGGTGCTACCATTAAAATGAAATCTTTCTTCGTAACCTATGCCGAAACATGTTTTATGATGGCGGAGATAGCTGAAAAGGGCGGTAATGGATTAGGTCAAACTGCTTCCCAGTGGTTTTACAAAGGGGTGCAGGCTTCCTTTAACCAGTACCAGGCTTTTGCGGTGGCTACCAAAGTACCTAATGCTGCGGATACCAGTCTTGGTAACTTTGCCACGCCGGCAGGTATCCCTTACAAAGGATTAGCCAGCATTTATTCCCAGGCCTGGGTGCATTTCCTGATGCAGCCGGATGAAGCATGGGCTATGTGGAAACGTACCGGTTATCCGCAATTCACTGATGTAAGACCAGGTAACAACGGTAAAATAGGAGATGGTTCTTCTATTGCTTACCTGGAAAACCTGTGGGATGGAGGCAAAAACCTGTTGATTGCGCGTCGTAACAGCCTGGATGTAAGCTCTACGCTTAACCAGGATAATTACAATGCAGCGGTGCAGGCGATGATTGCCAAAGATCCTGCTTATGGCGCTGGTGCTGCCGATACTAAAGGCAGGATATGGTGGGACATGCAATAAAGGTTGATAGAACAAATACGTGTTGAGAGCAACGGGGCAGACTTTATAGTCTGCCCTTTTTGTTTTTATTGGGGCAGATGGGGTACTAATAATATGATGAAAACTGCGATATATTATCTATATTTGATATGTAAAAGACTGTGAAAAAACTTTTCCGTAATTTTATCCGTAAATAACGGAGGACCAATCAATTTAGCCATTACCCTAAACCGATCCTTATGGACCAACAGCATTCTATGAACCAGTACTGGCAGCACCTGCGTGATATAGGATTTACGGAAGAAGCTATTGCGTTGTACATGCAACAGATGGAGCAGGCCATCAACCATAATAAAGACTGGAGTGAGCAAATGAATATGTTCGCTGAAAATATAAAGCAGTTTAACCAGATGTTTTCCGGTGACGATGCGGATGTGAGCGATGGGGAGGAAGAGCCATTGCAGGTGATGCTGAATCCTGCTACGCGCCTGGATATGGCGCAACAATGGGCCATTGCCTGTGGGGCGGATATTGCTTTTGTAAACCGGCAGTACCTGAATGACGTGACTACGGGACTTGATAAGCATAGTTGCCGGGAGCAACTATCTGAGTGGTGGGATATAGACAGTACCGAGGAGTTACAGGATATGATTGTGTGGCTACAGGAGAGCGGACACCGGATTGAATATGATATTATATGGCAGGCCATTAATACCGTATCGATGAAAGAGAGTAAGGCGTTTTTAAGAGACTATATTGCCACTAGTGAGCTGGAAGAAGCGGTAGTAATGGAGCGTTTGCGGAATACGCGCGATGCATTGGAATTATTCCGCGAACGGAAATTAATCGACAAGGACTTACAACCGGATATGTTGATATGGGATTTTGGCCGTATCATTAATTTGAGTCGTGCCGGCTATGATGCGGGGTATATCAGTTACGAACAGGCCCTGGAGTATATTATGTGGGGCATTCCGTTGATTAAACGCACCTATAGCTCCTGGAGGCATCTTTCTTTGTCATACCAGTTTGCCCGTTGTGTGTGGAATGGCATCGAAATGGCCAGTTTTGAAACCTTGTATAATAACATGGAATACTTGCTGGGCACGCCGGATAGTCCCTGGAAAGTGTTATCATTCAGCAATACCGAACAATTATTTTAGTGTACGGTGATCCTGTTCAGCTCAATATCTTTCAGGTGTGGCAGGATATGTTTAGGCAGTAAAGGACTGTCGAAGGCCAGGTCTACGGAAGCTTTCTGGAAGTCTTTTATTGTTGTTACCCGGTGAAATATTTCATAGAGTGCAATCGGTTCTTCATTAAAACTCACACAGGTACTCACAAAGTTCAGTTCATTAATAGCAGGTCCGTTTTTCTTCAATTTATCTTCCACATCTTTTATTCGTCCGATGAAATGACGTTGACGGATAAACGTAGTACTGTTCATAATAATAAAAATGTAGTTGGCATAAGAAGTTATTTTGCCATAGTACATATGATTGTCTCTGCCGGTGCGCTCCACGAGGTATTCATCTCCAGATTTATAAATTTCCAGTGATGAGCGCCAGATCCTTTCTGTTTCTTTTTTTCCCGCCTTCATAGGCAGGTTGCGGTTATAGCAATACCAGTATCCTACCAGGTGGTCGAGTAATGCTTCGTTGGTAGCGCCCAGGGGAATATTGATTTTCAATTCATGAAAAGGGAATACTTCGGTGGCGTTGTTGATAAAGTCGATATAGCTGTTGAAGCCCAGCACTACCGCGATAATATTGAGTTTGGAGAAATTGGGGCTGCTGATGGATGCCAGTGCAGTATTGTTTTTGGCTGCTTTTAATTTCCGGATAATGAGGTGTTCATAAAAATAGTTATCCCCAAATAATGATGGCGGGCTACTGATTTTCTTTTGGCGTTGTTGCTTTTCAATAACGGTATTAAATTCTGTGACAATAAAGCTCCATTCTGTTTTCGAAACGTCTTCCCAGCTTATTTTTTTAAGGTATTGATACGCCATGTAGTTCATCAGGCGCTCCAGGTTAAGCAATTCTTCCTTACTCATGATAATACGATTATAATACGGAAATAGGTTGCTGTAAGATAGGCAGAATACTTCAGTCTTGTTGTTTTTTCAGACATTTAAATCAACAAAAAAACAAACGTATATGATTAAAAACAATGAATTTGTAGCCTTATCGCCGGGCGCGCTGTTATGGCAGCAAATTGAAAATTTCCGGATGGATGACCCTGATGCAGCGATTCCATTTTCCAAAAAACTGGCCCGGGAAAATCAATGGGATAAAGGGTTTACCCAGAGGGCTATCCAGGAGTACAAGCGATTTATCTACCTCTGTTGTATTTCTCCTACCGGTGCTTCTCCTTCGCCAATTGTAGATAAGGTATGGCATCAGCACCTGTTGTATACGCAAAATTACTGGGAGGAATTTTGTGAGAAAACACTCCGGCGAAAAATCCACCATTATCCTTCTGCCGGTGGGTCCACTGAAAAACAAAAATACCTGGCCTGGGAGGAAAACACCCGGCAACAGTACCGGCAATATTTCGGAGAAGATCCACCGGCTGCCTATTGGCCTTGTAATGCGCCACCTCCTGTAAAGCAAGGTTCGCTGTTTCGTAAGTTTTGGTTAATCTCCCTCTTCTTCCTCTTTTCTTTCTTCTTATTTCCCGGATGTAGTAACGACAGTATGCCCGCCACTGTGCTCTTCATGATTTTTTTTGGAGGAATCGTGATTGCCAGGATGGTCAATAGTGATAAGCCTACCAATAAAACGGGTTCCGATAGTGGTAATAATTGTAGCAGCGGCGGAAGTAGCTGTGGCAGTAGTTGTGGAAGCAGTTGCGGCAGTGGCTGCGGTGGTGGTTGCGGAGGATGTGGTTCCTGAAATTTAAAAGTAAGATCATATGAAAAAGATCATCATAACCCCCGTTAGGGTTTATATTTACGCCATTATTGCCGCTTTTTTACCTTTTTTGTATTTGTATAGTGTTACTGGCCAATGGTATCCATTTGTGATACGGGGGCCCTTGTTTGTAGCTTTTTATGCGTGCTGTGTGGGGAGCAGTGTATTGACGTTGCTGGTGTCACGTTTGTGCCATTCTCCCGCTGTTAGCTATGTTCCATTCAAAGGGTTACTTATTTTTATGCTGGGAATAGGACTTATGAGGCTTTGTCAGGGTATATATCATCATAAGCCGGTGGGTTACCTGGTGGGCATGCTGATTGCGGAGGTATTACTTTGGCGGTTGATGGAGAGGGGATATAATAGAAAGAGATAGACGGGTGTCTATCTCTTCAGGAGTTTAGGAGCTGCAGGGGTTCTCATAGTGTTTACATAGAATAGAATAACATGAGCAGGTAGATATGTTGTATCCTCGCTCTGAATATCAGTCTTTTTTGGAGTGAACGGCGGATGAAATATGCTAGGTTTTCTGACCAGATTGGTGTAATATTATTAAATTTTTTTATATAAAGTGACAATGGTAACAACAATGGATGAAAGTATAATGACCGCAAGTTGTTGCGCAACTTCATCCTTGTTTTTTTATGATTTTCCAAATAAAGATCTTCTCGTCACTGTTACATCTGGCAACAGGTCAAAAGTCAGCATTATATAGGATCCTTTTAAACTTATTAGATGAAGTGACTCATAAACGCGATGAAAGTACAGTTGTATCCAACATTGTAAACAGGAGGGGCTATTCGAATAAGCTGTTAATGTGTAAGTTATAGACTAAAAGTGATATTTGTATAATTGAAATATTTTATATGAATGGGAAAATTCAAATTGATAATGTATTTTTATATTACTTGCCTGCTGATTAGTGTAAAATTTATATATAAGGGATCAAATGCTAGCTTTTTTCAGAAGTAAAACCGGCGTAAAACCACCTGACGTCAGCAGGAAATTAATGGAGTGGCTTTCATTCTTTTTGTCTGATAGATACTATGCCACTAATATCCGGGTATGGGCGCATGTGATTATGTGGGCTTGCCTGGCTTTGATGTATGGCTTTATGTTGAGTTCCAGTTTCACGGTATCATTTAGTGTGAGTATCGTTTTTATGATCCGGAATGTGCTGGGCGCGATGTTCTTCTTTTATTTCACCTTTTACTTTATCGTACCAAAGGTATTGTTGAAGGGATATTTTTTTATGGCACTGTTATGTTTTTATGTGCCTTTCGTATTCTGGTCGGTGGTTAATTATCTGTGTTCTGTGTATGTGGTGAAATACATGTCAGTTGCAGACACCTCTCTCTGGGAGTTCCTGAAACGGATAGTGGCCGGAGGGTGGCCTGGTACGTTTTCATTCAGCCACATGGCGAAAATGTTTCTGCCAGTATTAATGACGGTAGGTCCGGTGTTGTCGCTGAAGCTGGTATTGGATGTGATCCGGGCTTCTACCCGTACATTGCGACTGGAAAGAGATAACCTGAACCTGGAAGTAAATTTTCTCCGTTCACAGTTAAATCCGCATTTTTTATTCAATACATTAAATAATATTTATTCGTTGTCGATCAGGAATGATGCCCTGGCTTCTGACCTGATCATGCACCTGTCGGAAATGATGCGTTACACGCTGTATGATTCCAATGCAGACAAGGTACCGCTGGGTATGGAAGCTGAATTCCTGAAAAACTACGTGGAACTGGAAAGTGTGCGTTATGGCAAAAATGCCAGCATCCGTTTCGATTGTAATACAAATCAGATGGGTGATCTCCTGATAGCGCCATTGCTAATGTTTCCTTTTGTAGAAAATGCCTTTAAATATTCACATAGTACTAATTCCGATAAATGCTGGATTCATTCATCACTGGAAGTAGCAGGAAGGCAACTGAGATTTGAAATTTCCAATAGCAAGGGAGAACAACCAGCTGCCAGAAAAGGGCAGGGAGGAATTGGTTTGAGCAATACCCGTAAACGACTTATTTTACTGTATCCGGACGAGCATACTTTATTTATAGAAAATAATCCCGAATATTACAAAGTTGTCTTGACACTAACGCTGAACTAAAAAATATGGATCAAGTAATTACCTGCCTTGTAGTGGATGATGAGCCATTTGCGAGAGACCTGATGGAGAATTACATTGGACGGGTGCCTTATCTGCAACCTGTAGCCTTCTGTGAGAATGCTTTTGATGCCATCAACGAACTACAGCGGCAGTCCGTTGACCTGTTGTTTTCCGATATACAGATGCCTAATATCAACGGTATAGAAATGATCCGTTCATTGAGTAATCCGCCATTCGTTATTTTTACTACAGCGTCAAGAGACCATGCCATCGCGGGTTTTGAGCTGGATGCAGTGGATTATTTGGTAAAGCCCATTTCCTTTGAAAGATTCCTGAAGGCGGTTAATAAAGCCCGCAATCATATGGGACAACGGCAGCAGCAACCCATAGCTGTTCCAGAGCCGGTAAAGCCTAAAGCTACCCCAACTAATCACCTTTTTGTAAAGGATAATAATAAGTTAACTAAAATCCTTTTCGACGATATTTACTATGTAGAAGGGATGAAAGATTATATTAAAATTGTTTGTAGAGATAAGAATATCATCACTTACATGCGCATGAAAGTAATGGAAGACCTGCTGCCGGCAGACCAGTTTATGCGTATTCATAAATCGTATATTATACGCCTGCAGGCCATTAAATCCATTATGGGCAATACCGTAGAAGTGGTCAACGGGCAAACGGTCATTATCTCAAAATCATCGCGGCAGGACCTGAAAAGATTACTTGGCATTGCTAACTATAACGATGATGACGAGTCGCAACCCCTGCCGGGTAACAAGGGCCGTTGGTCGAAAATAAATGCATTTACGTCTAATAAAATATGCGATTTAATATTGAAGGGCGAGCTTAGACGACTGAAATCAATTGTCAGTTTTTCTTAAACGGAATTTTATGCAAAGAATAATTAAGATCAGCCACCCTATGTTAACATTAGAAAAGGAAATTATATCAAAAGCCGACATTGCTTCTATTGAAAATATGAGTGCCCATAATATGTCGGCCAGTCAGGACACTAGTTTGCCCACTATTCCACCAACAATTGGGTCGACCGTTTTTACAACAACAACAACAAGACCTTAAGTGATGGATGTTTACTATTCCTAATTGTTTAACCCCTTAGTAAAAATGCAATACAGATGTGCCATAGTAGATGACGAACCGCTGGCATTGGACATACTGGAAAGCTATATCCAACGAACTTCCTATCTGAAACTCGTAAAGAAGGCATCAGAGTTATCTACCATTGATCACCTGATCGCCGAAAGAAAAGTGGACGTTGTTTTCCTGGATGTTAACCTAAGAGGTAATACACGAGATATTATAGCGCAGTTCCTTAAAAAGGACTGCGTTTTTATTCTTGTGACCGCTTATTCCAGCCACGAAATAAAGTCCCTTTGCTGGAAAGAAAAGCAGGGGTACCTGGGTAAACCCGCCAGCTACAAGAAATTTGTAGAAGAAATGGAACGCATGATTCCCGGTGTAAAAATAGGCGTCACCTGACAGGAAATTGTATTGATCGCCTGACATCATTAAAACCTTTTTTATCTTTATTTAAGCATACTGATCGGGAACTAATTATTCCCCGCTAAAATGAAGTATGTTTAAAGGATATGTCCGTGCTAACTACCTGCGGCTTCTACCTGCTTAGGATGCCGCTATTGTCATGTGAAGATGCGATTCACCTGCATCGCAGGAGTCAGAACGAAGAAACATCTTTTATTGCCGCCATCAGGGAAATGTATTCCCGTCCACTGCTCCGGGAGGCCGTGTTCCTGGCTAGTCCTGCCTTACACACAGAGATGATGAAATGGCTGGAACAGCCCGATCAGACGCTCAAAATGCCGTTGACGTTATACCGTTACCTGCTCAGGATGAGTGCCCGCTGTACGCCTTATGGATTATTTGCCGGTTGTGTTACCGGCCGCATCGTACCGGAAGCCTCCCGCTTTTCGCCGGCCGCTGCCAACCGGTATAAGGTTACCCGCCTGGATATGGAGTATTTATCTGACCTGGTGAACGCACTGGTACAATGGCCGGAGCTCCGCGAACAATTACCCTTTTATCCGAATAACAGCCTGTATCCACATGGGCAGTCCGCCCGCTATTTTGAATACCAGCTACGCGATAAAAGACGCCACTACTTTCTCAGCGCCTTTACGCAGAATGATTATATTACTGCTATACTTAACGCGGCGAAGCATGGCGCCAATATCTCCGAACTGGTGGCCACACTGGAACAACTGGATATTCCCACAGCAACAGCCCGGCCATTTATTGAATCACTTATCGCCAACCAGATCCTGGTAACCGGCTTAACACCTGCTATCACCCGGCCGGATCGTTTGCAGGAATTGATCCGGGAACTGTCTGCCGCAGTTCCTGCACTGGCCTGTTTGCCCGCTTTGGAACGCATTAGTGAGCTGCTGTGTTTGCAAACAACCGGTGTATCACATTACCAGGAAATAAAAACACTGTTAACAGCCAATTTTCCGGACATTTCCGTGAAAGACCCCGTACAGGTAGACCTTTTCTTTGAACCCGCCACGGCTGATCTTTCTGAAAAAGTAACCACTACACTGCTACAACAGCTGGAACGACTGGCTGTGTTGGGCACACAGCGTCCCCCCACCGACCTGGAAACATTTAAACAGCAATTTATCCAGCAGTACGATCAGCGGGAAATCCCATTAATGCAGGCATTAGACAGTGAATCCGGCATTGGCTATGGCATTATTTCAGGAGATAAGTCCAGCTATACGCCGTTGATCGACGACCTGGTAATGCCGGCTGGCAGCAAGCAGGAACAGCTTCCCTGGAATGCAACGTTGAAATTTGTACTGGAGCAATTCCTGCTGGCGCAGCAACAACAACGTACCGTGATCCACCTTACTGACAAAGACCTGGATACATTATCCGCTAACAGTCCTGCAGTGGTGTTGCCTCCTTTTATGACCTTGCTGGGCGCCCTGATTGCCAGGGATGCCGCCGCACTCGACCGTGGTGATTTTCAGCTACAGCTCCGGTCGTGCCACGGGCCCAACGCCCTGGCCCTGATGGGACGGTTTGCGGCGGGTAGTGAAACGCTGGAGGCCCACCTGAAAGCATTCGCCAACAGGGAACAGGCATTGGAAAAAGATCGTATCCTGGCCGAGGTAGTGCACCTGCCGGAAGGCCGTACTGGTAACGTTCTGTTACGACCCCGCCTATACGATTATGAAATACCTTTTTTAGGAAAGTCGGGTGTAGCCGAAGACTTTCAGCTACCCGTGAGCGACTTATACCTATCAGTACGTCATAACAGGGTGATACTGCGTTCTGCCCGGCTGAACAAAGAAGTATTGCCAAGACTTACCAGCGCACATAATTTCAACCGGGGACTGGCAGCCTATAAATTTTTGTGCGATCTGCAACAACAGGAATCGCTGTCTATCGGCTGGAACTGGGGCCACCTGTCTACGCAGGCATTTTTGCCCAGGGTAGTATACAAACAGATCGTATTGGAAAGAGCGAGGTGGTATATTACACAGCAGGCCTTCCGGGGATTATTATTGACCGGATATACGCCTGCAACAGCCATACAGCAGTTAAAAAAACAGTTTCATATACCGGACCTGGTGATGTTGTCTGAAGGGGATAATGAACTGTTAATTAACCTGGAGGATGCATTTGCGGTGATGTTGCTGACGGATAAATTGAAGAAAGGAGATGTGTTATTACATGAGCAGCTGTTTAATGAAGATACCCGCCTACTCGCTAATGAAAGCGGCTTTTTTTGTAATGAAGTCATTATACCATTTGCTAATAAGGCCTGGCAGCAACCATTGTATCCCACTGCTGTTGACGCTATGCCGGCTATCAGGCGGCATTTTGCACCGGGGAGCGAATGGCTGTATGCGAAAATTTATTGTGGCACCAGGTGGACAGACAAACTACTACTAAAAGCGTTGCTGCCGCTGGTGAACCAGCTACAGGCATTGCAGTTAACAGACCATTGGTTCTTTATCCGTTACCAGGACCCGGAACATCACCTCCGTATCCGTTTTCATTTGCCTGATTATCAAAAAAGCAGCCCTGTTATTATTCAGCAATTGCAGGATGCGTTATTGCCCTACCTGGACAATGATATTGTGCAAAAGATCCAGTATGATACCTATACCCGTGAGCTGGAGCGGTATGGAACAGACACGATATTACTGAGTGAGCAATTTTTTTTCCACGATAGCATGGCAGTGAGCCAGCTGTTACTGTTGATTGGTGCCGCTGAAACCAATGAACGCTGGATGCTGGCGCTGAAAGGGGCGGATGATCTGTTAACAGCATTTGGATATACTCCACCTATGAAGTGGCAGCTATTCCGGGAATTACAGGGACAGTTTTTTGCAGAGCATCATGGTGATGACCGGCTGCAATTTCAGTTGAATAGTAAATACCGCGCACACGCACGGCTGATAGCCAATACATTGAATGATAACGGCCATGATTACACGTTGCCGGAAGGAGCTGCAGAAATTCTGCATACCAGGCGGGTAGCGCTGAAGGCACTGGCAGCACAAATTACGGCTATTGACCCATTGGCCGGAACGAGGTTGATGCCGCATTACCTGCATATGTTTCTCAACCGTATGTTTAGCGCCAATGCCCGGTTACAGGAGCTGGTATTGTATCATTACGGCATGAAGTATTATGCGTCCAAAATAGCCAGGGGCTGATACCGGCTGCAGTCAGCGGCCAGCAGCCATAGGTAGCCCGCCGGCCCGCTGCCATTTATCCAATATTTACGGATTAAATAAAAACCTTGTTATTTTTACAACATAAGAGTAGAAAACCCGCTTATTTCATTGAAAACATAATAGCATGAAAACAAAAATAGTTTTGCTGGGATGCTTGTCTGTGATGACCTTATCTGTACAGAGTTTTGCACATACCGGCGATAGCAGCGCGCTGCACCGTCGTACCGCCGTAGAGCCGGGCAATGCCGGGTTGAAGCTGCCGGCAGGGTTTAAAGCCCAGGTAGTGGCGGAAAACCTGGGTGCAGCCCGTCACATTGCCGTAACACCAGCAGGCGATATTTATGTAAAAATCCAGTCGTCCAAACCTGGTAAATCTATTGCGGTGATACACAATGGCGTTGCCAAAACTTTTGGTACCTACCGGGGCACCGGTATGGTTATCAAGGACAATTACCTGTATGCCTCTTCTGATGAAGAAATATACCGTTATAAGCTGAACAACCAATACGAAATCATTAACCCGGAACATCCGGAAAAAATAGTGACGGGTTTAATTAATCGTCATCAGCATGAATCCAAGTCGTTGGCATTGGACAATGCTGGTAACATCTACGTAAACATAGGTGCCTACTCTAACTCTTGCCAGGTGCAGGACAGGGCTAAAGGTTCCAAAGGTATTCCCGGATGCCCGATAAGGGACTCTGCTGCCGGTATCTGGCAGTTTAAGGCGGATAAGTTAAACCAGACTTATGGCGATGGGGTACGGTATGCTACCGGGTTGCGTAATGTAGTAGGACTGGATTGGAACACTTCCCTGAATCAATTGTTTGTGATGCAGCATGGTCGCGATGGTTTGTATGATATGTTCCCTGAGTATTACAACCTGGAGCAGGGCAATGAATTACCGGCGGAATGTATGTATGCCTTGAAAAAAGGCGATGATGCGGGATGGCCGTACATTTACTATGATGGCTTCAAACATCAGAAAATGTTGGCACCGGAATATGGTGGCGATGGCGTTAAAACTGGTGGGGAGAGCGCAATTGACCCGGTGGTAACATTCCCGGCACACATGGCGCCTAATGGCTTGTTGTTTTATACCGGCCACCAGTTTCCTGAAAAATATAAGAATGGCGCTTTCGTAGCGTTGCATGGCTCCTGGAATCGTCAGAATGGACAAAAAGGCTACCTGGTAGCATTTGTGCCGTTTAAAGATGGCAAACCTTCCGGTGCATGGGAAATATTTGCAGACGACTTCGCCGGCGTTGCCAATATACAATCGCCCGGACAGGCGAAGCACCGTCCTTGTGGACTGGCGCAAGGCCCCGATGGCTCACTGTATGTAACAGATGATGTAAAAGGAACAGTTTATAAAATCAGCTATAGCGGTAAATAATCGATATGAAAAAATTGATCTCCATAGGTGTTGCACTTTGTGCAACACTTTCTTTTTTATCCGCCCAAACGCCGAAAAAGCCTGGTAGCAACCAGTCAGTTAGCAGGGGCAAAAAAGTGTATGAACAATACTGCTTAACCTGCCACCAGGTAGACGGAAGTGGTGTACCACACTTAAACCCGCCACTGATAAAAACTTCCTTTGTGTTGGGGAGCAAAAATAAACTGGTACAAATTGTATTGAAAGGTATGCAGTCATCCGAACCGATCGATGACGAATATTATTCCAATAATATGCCGCCGCATAATTTTCTGAAAGACCAGGAAATAGCGGATGTGCTGACGTATGTACGTAATAACTTTGGCAATAAGGCCAGTGCGGTAACCGTGGCGGAAGTACAGAAAGTGAGAAATGCGAAGTAGCAGATCCGGCAGAACATAATCAGCGTTGTTGCTGTTAACAGCAATAAAGTGGACGGCAACAGGCGTTGTCGTATATTTCAGATATGAAAATTCTCTGGAACTACCTGAAGCCTCACCGGTGGTTGGTGGTATTGTCGTTATTACTGGCAGGGGCCAGCCAGATTTTAATCATGACGGATCCGTTGATATTCGGAAAAATCATCGATGACTATGCGAGTAAAACGGCGACAAAATCTCAACCGGAGCTGGTACGAGGTGTATTATTCTGGTTAGGTATTGCCATCGCTATTGCTTTGCTGGCGCGGCTGGCGAAATCTTTCCAGGATTATGTGTTGCGGCTGGTGGTGCAGAAATTTGGCATGCAGGTATTCAACGACGGCCTGAAACAAACGCTCCGCCTGTCGTTTGAAGAATATGAAGAACAGCGGAGCGGAGAAACCCTGGCAGTACTGCAGAAGGTAAGAACTGATACGGAACGTTTCATCACTGCATTTATCAACATCCTGTTTACTTCTATTGTAGGCATGGGATTTTTAATCTGGTATGCCATTACCAAACATTGGGCATTGATACCTGTGTTTGTGGTGGGCATTGTTTTTTTAGGAGGGCTTACCGGCTTGCTCAGCAAGAAAATGAAAACGGTACAACGGGCTATTAACCGGGAAACCCTGCAATTGTCTGGCGCCATCACGGAGTCTTTACGCAATATAGAACTGGTGAAAAGCCTGGGGCTGACCTTCCCTGAAATCAGGCGTTTAAAAACGTTTACGCAGAAAATATACGACCTGGAAATGGAGAAGACCAGGCAGGTAAGAACCTTATCTTTTTTGCAGGGCACTACACTGAATGTGCTGAAACAATCGATCCTGTTTATTTTGCTCTGGCTTATTTTCCGCAATATTTTAACTACCGGTGAGTTGATCACCATGCAGTTTATCACCACTGCCATCTTTGTACCGTTGCAGGATTTGGGGAATATCATCATCCAATACCGTGAGGCAGAAGCCTCGTTGAATTTGTTTCATCACCTGATGCAACGCCCGGTGGAGGAGCGTCCGCTGGAACCGATAGAGATAGGGGAACTGCAGCAGTTGCGATTTGAAGATGTTGTTTTTAAACATAAAACTGCCAACTCCAATGCCTTGGACGGTATTTCTTTTGCCGTGGAAACCGGTGATACCATTGCGTTTGTGGGGCCGTCCGGTTCTGGTAAGTCTACCCTGGTGAAGTTGTTGGTAGGGTTATATAAACCGGTATCGGGCGAAATATATTACAATGATGTGCCTACGGCGGATATCCGGTTCAATGCGTTGCGGCGGCAAATTGGTTTTGTTACCCAGGATACACAACTGTTTGCCGGTACAATCAAAGACAATCTTTTATTTGTAAAGTCGGATGCCACCGATGCCGAAATATTGGAAGCGCTGGAAAAGGCTTCCTGTACAGCGTTGTTGGCCAGATCGGGGAAAGGCATTTATACAAAACTGGGAGAAGGGGGCGTGAAATTATCTGGTGGGGAAAAACAACGTATTTCCATTGCGCGGGCGTTGATACGCCGGCCCCGCTTACTGATTTTTGATGAAGCTACGTCCGCGCTGGATTCTATTACAGAAGAAGCGATTACAGATACCGTAAGAAGTATTTCGGCGCGACGGGAGCAGATCACGGTATTAATTGCGCACCGCTTATCGACTATTATGCATGCAGACCGGATCATTGTGCTGGAGAAAGGTAAAATTGCGGAAACCGGTACCCATGATGAATTGGTAGCCCATAAAGGGTTGTACTATGCCATGTGGCGGCAACAGATTGGGGAAAGAAGACCTGTTGAAATCACTAAAATAGAAGAGGCGCCCGAAGAAGAGGACGATGCCTGGGAAGAGGCGCTGTAAATAGGTCGTACTGTTGATTATTTAGTCTTTTCCGGATATTGATAATACGTTTTTGCAGTTGCGTGCCATGGCAAGCGGGATTATTATCCCCGAGTAAAAAGGCCATTTCATTGTTGATGACGGGAGCAATAAATTCAGCACTTCCACAGTTAGGGCATTGCGTTTGATGGCGCTCCATTTATACATATTTGCGTAAAAAATAATATAATATTTTTTATTGTCAAAGTATTTTGTGAGATGGATGCCGCCGTGCGCCTGCTGTAGCGACAGGTATTTCCCACCAGGTTATTATCTCCCTATAATAATATTTTCAAGACCTCCTATAGCCGGAAAAGAAAGATTGTCTTTTAAAGTTTATTTAAACTTATAATTTTGTGCGCTGATAAGTGCAACAGCAGGCTATTTAAAAACAGATCCGTGAGTAAAAAATATTATATTATTGATTTCGACAGCACCTTTACCCAAGTAGAAGCACTGGATGAACTGGCGCGTATTTCACTGCAGGAGCATCCGGAGCGGGAACAGATCTATAAAAAAATAGAGGACCTGACCAACCTGGCCATGGAAGGGAAATTGTCTTTCCGGGAAAGCCTGGCAGCCAGGGTACAGTTACTGGAAGCCAATAAAGACCATCTGAAAGAGCTGGTAAAGCATTTAAAAAAGCTGGTATCTACTTCTTTTTCGAGAAATAAGCATTTTTTCAAACATCATGCGGATGAGGTGTTGATTGTATCCGGTGGTTTTAAAGAGTTCATTACGCCAGTGGTGCTGCCGTTCCATATCAAAAAAGAAAACATTTACGCCAACACGTTTGTGTTTAATGAAGATGGGAAAATAGTGGGGTATGATGAAAATAACCCATTGTCGAATGAGGGTGGAAAAGTGAAGCTGCTGAAGGAATTGCAGTTGCCCGGAGAAATACATGGTATCGGTGACGGCTACTCGGATTTTCAGCTGAAAGAATCCGGTATGATCAAGAAGTTTTATGCATTCACGGAAAATATAGAACGTAAATCTGTTACGGAAAAAGCAGATCATATTACGCCCAGCCTGGATGAGTTCCTGTACCTGAACAATCTGCCTGCTGCTATCTCTTATCCTAAAAATCGTATTCAATGCTGGGTAGTAGGAGAAGTGCCGGATGCTGCCGTGAAGTACCTGAAAAAAGAAGGGTTTACCGTGAAACAAACGGACAAACTGGAAGATAAGCAACTGAAGGAAGCTGGTATAATTTTGCTGGGTCATAAAGAATCGATTGCTCCGGAAAAACTGGTTAAGGCTACCCGTTTGAAGGTAATCGGCTACCTGGGTAACAGCAGGAAATATATTTCGCAGGATACCTGTACAGATATGGGGATTGTTATTTTCGACAACATGAAGAAACCGGAATCTGTAGCAAAAAGTATCGCTAATTTCATCAATGCCGGCGATGCATTTAAGAGCAGTAATTTCCCGAATATTCAATTGCCTAAAGTAAAGAACGGCCATCGTTTTGTGCATATTCACCGCAATGTATCGGGTATGATGGCAAAAGTAAACCAGGTACTGGCGGATCACGGAACAAATATAGTATCGCAGTTCCTGATGACCAATGAGCGCATTGGTTATGTGATTACCGACATCAGTGCGGAGTATGATAAAAAAGTATGGCAAGACCTCAAACAAATTCAGGATACCATCAGTTTCCGGGTGTTATATTGAGTATATTTGATAAGTTATAAAGAGAAAGAGCTGTTTCATTTTTGAGGCAGCTCTTTTTTAAACCGGTATATCATGTTAATAAGGCTTTGTTTATGGTTACTCTGTGCCGGCGGATGTTTATCTGCCCTGGGGCAAACCTATGAGCGGCCAACGCTCCTTGCAAAAATGCCTGCCTTGAAAAGAGAAGTAACGGGTCGTTTTACCGTGTTTGTTTTTTTATCGCCGGAATGCCCGTTGTGTAAAAACTATAGTGTGGTGCTGAAGCAATTGAGTGAGCAGTATACAGGGCAGGTGAGGTTTGTGGGAATTGTACCGGGCAAAGCATATTCACGTAAAGATATCCGGTATTTCAGAAAGCATTATGTTATTCCGTTTGCTATTCATCCCGACCGTGACAAAGCCCTAAGTATTTACCTGGAGGCGACGGTTACGCCGGAAGTATTGCTGTTGAATGAGGCGGGTACCGCGCTTTACCGGGGCGCCATTGATAACTGGGCAGTAAATCTCGGTAAAAAAAGACCAGCAGCTACGGAACATTACCTGGAGGCTGCGATCAAACAGAGTTTGCAACAGCAGCCGGTAGTATTGTCCCATACACCGCCGGTAGGATGTTTAATGAATGATTTTTAAGGTAGCTCCAGTGGTAATGTTTCATCGCCTGGTTCGTAAGGCAGGGTAAGCATTACGAGGGTGAGCATTTCATCTGTACTTTTCATGTCTCCGCTTGAATAAATGGTTTGCGGTGGATTAAACGGATTATTAGGATTTTCGGCGGTATTGTCGTAGGTGCCTTCCACCGTGAGTACAGAGCCCCGCGGTATTTTTACCAGTTGTTTAAAACGATAGAGTTCCTGCCACTTAAAATCCCAGTCAGCAATGTTTACTAACCGAATGGTATCGCCTTGTGGTGTAACGGCATAGGCCGTGAATTTTTTTCCCAGCAGGTGCATATGTGGCCACACGTATAGCAATGACTGATCCATAGCCGGTGTGGTTACTTTCACCGTGAATGTTTTCACCCGGTTGGGTTGAATATAAAAATAGGGATCAATATCTTTTTCGCCTATGCCACCGGAGCCAATGCTGATCAGGTTTATTTTACGTTTGACGGGTGTTTTGGTAAAGAAGATATTGAGTCCGCTGATATCTTCTGCTGCTTTGCCTTGCGGGGCATAGTGCATGGTGAGCAGGATGGCGCCTTTACGGGGCATTACCCAGCCCATGTCTTTAGGGTAGGACTCATAAGAAGCACCAGGAATCCAGCCACCGTAGTAAATCATATTTTGTTGCAGGGGGCGATATTGTTCACTTTTGCGGCGGTCGTCTTCTGTTACGTTGATAAAGTCATCGCCGGCGTTCAAATCCATGCCGGGAGGGGCTGTACAGATAGCATAGTTAGCGTGGTGTACTAATTTTTTATTTCCGGAGATAAATTCAATGGCTTCCACATTCATAGAGTCGGCCAGTTCGAAGGGGATACGGAATACTACAAATCGTTCCAGGTTATCACCTTTGACGAGGAAGGGTTTGGACATTTTCAGCACGAGGTCGGGCTGGCGATGGTATTGGGTACCGGTGGTAAAGGGAGGGATATTATTTATTGCGGTGGGCTTGCCTTTGGGCGCTTTATCATTTACCCAGGTAGCAATGAGTTGGATTTCTGATTCACTGAGTCGTCTTTCATTAGCAAAGGAAGTATAGTGCACATCAGGTTTCCAGGGTGGCATATACCGGCTTTCGGTGACCTTTTTGATGAAGTTGGCGCGGCGGGCTACATCATCATAGGTAATGAGTGGGAAGGGGCCTGATTCGCCGGGACGGTGGCAGGGGGTACAATTGCGATGGATGATAGGAGCGATATCGGTGTAGAAGGTTACCTGCTGTGCGAAGCTGGTGAAAGCGAAGAGCAGGAGGAATCCTAAGGCAAACGTTGTTTTTTTCATACGGTTGTTAAAGAAGCAGGTTTGAGCGGGATAAAAAATATCTGCTCAAACCTGCTGTATACAATGGGTATCAGTGACTATTTTTTATCCCACCAGATTCTGCCGAAGATATCGGTAGGCACACCGAAGTCAGGATCTTTGCGCATGTCATCGATCGCTTTTGTCCGGTTAGCGTAGTTGAGATCACCACTTAGTGGGTAGTTGATCACGTATCTACGAGGCATGGTGAGTGGTTGTCCGTCGCCTTTGAGTGCTTCCAGTGCGAGGCTGGTAGTGGTATTAGGCATATCGGTTCTTTTAATCAGTGCCCACGCTTCATTCGGTAATTTGAAGTAGTTAAGGTACTGTTGTATCGTAATTTGTTCCAGTGCTTTGGCCGGATTGAAAACGATGTTAGGCTGTTGTTTGTAGGTGTCTATTTCGGTAGAGAGTACCGCAGCATAGTCGTCTATTTTTGCAACGGAGGCAATGCGGTCGTATGATTTGATAGATGCCTCTATTCCTTTGTAATACCAGGTTTCAGCTGATTCGGTGGTGATGCCTCTGGCTGCTAATTCAGCGCGCATAAAGCATACATCGGCATAGGAAATCAGGTAAAAAGTGGTGAGCCCGGTACCACTGGAGTATTCCGACTGAAACAGCTTTTGCTGGATAGGAGAAATCGTATCAAGTGTAACATCTTTGGTGCCGTCTTTGATGACGATGCTGGCAAAGAAGCGTTTTTTGTCGTCGTCTTTGTTGGCATCGGGGCTGGCGTATTGGCCGTAGTATTGGCGTGGATTCCATACAGCAGCAGCATCTATTTTTCCTTGTAGTTTAGCGGCATCAAAGTTTGCTTTGGTCCAGCTGTTTTTGCGGAAAAACAGGCGTAGTCTTGGATCCAGGGTATTCCATAAGTAGTCGATCACATTTTTTTCGCCGGAGAAACCATTGTCCGGATATGGGTTCCAGTTACCGCCAGCAGTGAAACCGGATCCGCCGGTAAATGTCCATTCTTCTTCCAGTGCGTTGATCACCCCCCCATTATCGGCCAGCACTTCTGCAGCGATTGCCTTTACTTTTTCCGGATCACGTTTGGTGAGGCGCATGGCGATTTTTAAGCGCAGCGTATTACCTACCTTGATCCATTTTTGGATGGAAGCCTGGTCTCCGTTGAAATAGAGATCGTTGGCGCCCATTAACTCCTGGATGGCAGTAGGGGTGGACTTCAATACAGCAACTGCATCTTTTAATTCTTTATCAAAGATGTTATATAATTCCTGTTGTGATTGATAGGCGGGTGTTACAGTACCTCCTTTGCGGGCGGATAAAGCATCTACATAAGCAAGGCTGCCATTGGGATCAGACACATACCATGCATAATACACTTTCAGAATACCGGCGATGGAGCGGATATAAGCGTACTTTTCTTTTTCGCCGGCGGCCATCAGGTCTATCTGATCCTGGGCTTGTACCAGCAGCGGACCAACACCAACATAGAAGGTGGAATAACGGCCATTGGTACTATTGGCCTGGCTGGCGAAGTTGACGCCATTACCATTTTTGCGCACAAATTGTTGTGTCCAGTTAGAAATGGCGCGGGTGTTATCGTAAAATGCTTCGAAGCTGTTATCGTGCATTTTAACAATTGCGGCAGTGATGAGCGGTTTAGGCGTTATACTTAATATGAGATCCGGATCGGTATTAAATTCTGCGAGTTTTTCTCTGCTACAGGAGAGGGTAAGCATACCCAGCGCCAATGTAACAATGGCATAAGGCCGGGTGAGATAAAAGTATTTTTTCATTTTCATACTTAATAATTTTGATCAACTTCAAATGGCCGTTTGGTTAGAAACTGGCATTAACAGTAAAGTACATGGAACGTGAAAACGGTGTACCACCACCGAGGAAAGCTGCACCGGAACCACTGGAGATATAATCTTCCGGATTCAGGTTGTCAGGGAGGCTGTTGTACAGGTACATCAGGTTTCTGCCACCAACTGTTACTCTCAGGCCATTGAATTTAATTTTGGAAGCAAAGCGTGCCGGCAGGTCATAGCTCAAAGAAGCATCACGTAAGCTTACCCAGGAAGATTCGTGGGCAGATCTTTCGCGGATACCTGCAAACCAACTGAATGCATTATAGTAGTAAGCATACGCGCGTACAGGGCGAACAATACCTTTTTCGTAAGCTTCCTGGTAAGTCATACCACCTACGTTGTGGTTCTGACCATCAATACCTAATCTTACGGTACCATCTGCAAAAACACCATCCGGGATGATGCCATCTGTGCGTGTAACGCCTGCAGCGTCTTTGAATTCAATTCCACCAAGGTCTTTGGTACGGCCTGGCAGGGTGTTTTGCATCATCCCCAGTTGGGAACCGTAGTTGTAACTGTTGGAGTATACATAACCGCCAAACTTGGCATCCAGCAAAAAGGAAAGGGAGAATGCTTTATAGTTGAAAGTGTTTCTCAGGCTTCCCATGAATTTCGGGGCGGTGGGTCCGATCACCGCTTCTTTATCAACCGCGTTAGGGTCGTTGGTTTGACGAAGGAACACGCCATTGGCCTGCAGCACAGGTTTACCATTCAGTGCGCTGGCAACAGGTTTGCCGTTCGCATCTTTTGCCTGGTAACGTGCATAGCCATAGGCTGCTACCATGGTGCCATATTCTCCTCCTACCACAGCTACAGTGCGAATACCGTCGTCCCCTTCGAGACTAACTTTGGTAACGCCTGGAGCGAGGTCTATGATTTTACCACGATTACGGGTATAGTTGAAATAGACATCCCAGGAGAAATTTTTATTTTTTACCGGGGAGCCATACAATGACAGTTCGATACCGGAATTCTGTACGTTTCCACTGTTGATCAGGGCTCTCTCTATACCTGATTCCATAGGAGCGGCCATTTCAATAATTTGTTTCCGGGTATTCTGCTTGTAATAAGTCAGGTCAGCACCGAGTCGGTTACTGAAAAATTTCAGCTCTGTACCGAATTCAATTTTGGTACTTTTTTCTGGTACCAGGTTCAGGTTACCGAGTGTACTGGATGCAAAATTGTATCGCTGTATACTTCCTCCTGTGGAATTGATGTAATCTGATGCGGCTTGAAATGCACCAATATTGGTTTTATAAACGGCGGTACCATTACCTGCAAGAATATAAGAAGCCCTTAATTTACCATAGGTGACATAAGAAGGTAGTTTAAAGGTTTCTGTAAATATCCACGCCAGGTCGGCTCCGGGATAGAAATAGGAATAATCTCCATGTCCATCAGGATATAAAAGCGTAGAGTTCCAGTCGTTACGTCCATATACGTTCAGTGTCAGCATGTCTTTCCAGCCAATGCTGCCCTGGAAAAAGCCTGATACCGTCCTGTATTTGCTGGGCGATAATTCTTCTGCGTAGGGAATATCTACTGAATTCGTTAAGCGATATACGCCGGGGATTTTTAATCCTTTCCTGGTATAGCCAATGTTGCCTTTAGTTTCTGAATTATTCAGTTCCGCACCTACCTGCAGGAATAAATCAAAAGCATTGATTTGCTTATTGATGTTAAAGTTACCTTTCAAGCGGGTTTGCAGTATTCTTTTTAAAGAGCTATAATAGCTGCCATCCCCACCAGTAAAGCCAGGATCGCGTCCTAATTTTGTTTTCTCTAAAGAAGTAGCATACAGATTTATGCTGGAGCTGCCTTCAAAAGTTAACCATGGTGTAAGTGTGACTTTTGAGATCAGGTTTCCACGGAAGTTATCTTCAATCTGGCGCTGGTTATCTTTGTTAAGCGTGAACCAGATGCTGGAGTTACCGGTAGGATCGTCCTGGTTGATACCACCTTTTACAGAGTCGATGTAATGTGTTCTCCAATAAGCTGCATCATAGTTTCTTGGCAAACCAAATGACAGGTTATAGATCATGTTATTATCACCGCCGGAGTAATTTGGATTGTAGGCATTGCTGCGTACATAGGCTACCGTACCGTCCAGCATTACGTTTTTGGATAAGCGATGCGTAGCGCGCATGTTAAAGCTGTTGCGCTTGAAATCGTTTCTTGGCGTGGTACCGGCGCTGCTGTTGTTAGAATAGGAGAAGCGGAAGGTAGTAACTTCATTACCGCCTTCTACCGCCAGGTTGGTATTAATAAATTTACCGGTACGGTAAAGGTCTACTACCTTTTGCGGAGAGTTTTTGATCAGCCTGCCGTTGATATCGCGTACGATATCTCCGTTCATTTCAGGGCCAAATCCGTAGCCATAAGTATTGGGATTTATTTCGTTGATGCCATCACTGCCTTTAACAAAGTCTTCTGTGCTGGTACCTGATCCGAAACGGTTTTGATAAGCAATAGTAGCATAAGGTTTCTCGTATGATTCGGTATGGCTAAGCGATACACCGAGACCTTTTTTAGAATATCCTTTTTTAGTAGTAATCAGGATTACACCATTAGCGGCACGGTTACCATATAGCGCGGTTACCGCACCTCCTTTCAGTACAGAAAGGGACGCAATATCATCCGGGTTAAGGTTTTTCAGGATATTACCAAAGTCTTGTTCTCCACCTTTGTTGGGTAATACTACCTGGTCGTCCAATACAATACCGTCTACTACGATGAGGGGCGTATTTCTGAAGGGATCGAGGGAGGCACTTCCCCTGATCAGGAAACGGGTAGTAGCCTGAGGGCCGCCATTACCCGGCGTTACCTGTAAGCCTGGTACCAGGCCTTGTAAAGCAGCTATTGGGTTTACGGTGTTGGCGCGGGTGATATCTTCTCCTTTGACTTCTGTAACAGCATAACCCAGGGAGCGTTTTTTACGTTCTTCTCCAAAACCGGTGATGACTACTTCACCCAGTTTGGCTTCATCTTCCTGTAATACTATATTCAGGCTATTTTTTCCCCTGGTAGATGTTTCCGAAGGGGTAAAACCCAATGCACGAAACATTAATACGGCGTCATCTGCTACGTTATTTATAGTAAAATTACCTTCCGGGCTTGAGATGGCGCCGGTGTTTTTACCTTTTACGCGGATCGTCACACCGGGAATAGGGCGGCCCTTGGCGTCTTTTACACTACCAAAAACAGACTTGGTAGTAGTATCCACTACCGCCAATAAGTTAGACCTTTCCGGTGTTTTCAATTTTACCAGGATGTTTTTTTCCATAACAACATAGTCCAGCGGCTGGTCCCGGAACAGGGTTGTCAGCGCATCGTTGAGCGATGCGTCTTTCATGTTGACATTAACCGGGTTGCCGGCTGCAATGACATTTTTTTTGTACAGGAAAAGGTAGCCCGTTTGCTGTTCAATTTTTTTAAAGGCTTGTTGCAGGGAGAGGCGTTGACCGGTTAAAGTAACCTTTTGGGAAAAGGCGGTTGCACTCACGTGCATGGCGCCTACCAGCAAAAGTATTACAGACAATTTCACAACCATCCATGTTTTAGAGTGTAAAAATGCGGTGCCGCACTTGTTTTGGCACCAAGCGGTAAAAATCATACATTTGATTTTAGGTAAGGAAATATGTGTTTCGCGACGATATTTAATTGCCTGTACAACCGGAGATGCGCTAACATCGCCGGTTTTTTTATTCGGCAAAAGTTACTGTTGGATACTGTTTATTCGGCACATGTTTTTAAGGATGAATAATAGCTTTTGGTTGTACATATCGTTGACCCTCCGGGTTTGACGGAGGTATATCTTTGGTTGACTGATATTATATAAGATTCCTGGTGGGGAATGCTTTGAACGCGTTTGTTACCCTGATACTTAGTTATAAATAGTTACTTTATGTCCATCCACCGAATATTTGATGCCGGCGGTATATTCCAGCATTTTTAATACCTGTGAGATGTTGTAATTGCGGGAAATTTTACCGCTGATTTCATCTGCAGAGGGCGTACCGGCATATACAATTTCCACATCATACCATCTGGCTATCTGGCGCATAATAGTAGGCAGGTCCATATCACGGAAGGCGAACTGGTCATTTTTCCAGGCAATGGTTTCTTCTGTGTCTACGTTTTTTACCTGCAAGGCTCCGCTGCTGGCGTTGATGTTGGCTTGCTGGCCGGGTGATAAAATAGTTTGTCCATTGTTGTTGCTCACTTTTACGGCTCCTTCCAGGAGTGTTGTCAGGGTCGCTTTCTCATCAGCATAAGCATTGATATTGAAATGAGTACCCAGTACTTCTATGGTTGACTTATTAGTGTGTACGGTAAACGGTTTGGCAGCGTTGGCAGCCACTTCAAAGTAGGCTTCTCCCGAAAGCTCCACTGTCCTGGTGTTACCCACGAAGGCCGTAGGATATTTCAGGGAACTGGCGGCGTTTAGCCATGCTTTGGTACCATCAGGCAGGGTTACCTGGTATTCACCTCCACGGGGGGTAGTTAGCACATTATATTGTACGGTAGCATTGGCAGCAGCGATGCCACTGTAAGCCAGCTGTCCGCTGTCTGTTTGCATGATTTTGATATTTCCCTGTTGGGCCAGCATGCCACTACGGCTGCTATCCAGTGTAATCCGGGAGCCATCCGCCAGTTGTAAGGTGGCTTTGGTAATGCCGGGGGCGATGTCGTTTTTTACCTGGCTTTTGCCGGCAAATTTTGCGGGGGCGGGCGTATGGTTGGTTTTCCACCACCAGGTGCCGGCAGCCAGCAATAATACTCCTGTGGTAATTGCCGCTACCATCAGGCCGGTACGACGCGGCCGTTTCCGGATCGCCACTTCTATGGCGTTGGTAGCCAATACCTGTTGTAACATGACCGCACTCTCCGCTTCGCTGAAGTGAGGAGTGTCTGGCTGTAACTCTTCCCAGGTTTCATTCATCAGCTCTTTTACGAGGGCATCGTTTTCCGGCTGCGCAATCAGTTCCATCAGCTCCTGCTTTTCAGCCAGGGTAGCCGTTTTGTCGATATACCGATGAAATAATGCGATAAGCCTTTTGTCGTTCATGCTACGTGAATTAGCTGCCGTGTTTAATCTAAAGACACAGCGAATTAAAAAAAGGGGGTATTGCCCCGAAATTTTTTTTTATAATTTATGATGGAAGCATAAAAAAACGGGTGCCAGCAGGGGAGCATTGATTTTAATGAAGTTGGCAATTGCTTTTACAGAGAGCTGTACATATTTCTTGACCGTTTCTTTTGAAATGCCCATTTGCCTGGCAATTTCGGCATGTTTAAGCCCTTCCTTGCGGCTTAACAGGTATACCTGCTGCTGCTGGGGAGGTAGTTGTGCCACCGCACTGTCGATCAGGGAAAAGTAATCGGTATCGGGAGGCGAGATTTCAGTGACAGGCGATGTGGCCGTGCTTACGTATTGTCCATACTGGACCTGCTTTTTACGGTCGTTGGCTGATTTACGCAAACAGTTAAGCGTATAATTGCGGGTAAGTATAAAAAGATAGGCGGTAAACTTTTCTACTGCGGATAGTTCCTGCCGGTTCATCCAGATTTTGATAAAAACATCCTGCACTATCTCTGCCGTCATTTCCGTGGATTCCGTCAGGGTCATTACAAACGTTCCCAAAGGTTGATGGTAAGCATTAAATAGCGTGGTAAATGCTTTTTCATCTCCCCCGGCTACCTGCGCCAGCAATATTGATTCATTATGAACAGACGTTATAGCCAATCTTTATGAAACTGTTTTTGATAAATTTAGGAAAAACGACAAATTAGTTCAAAACTGGTTGATAATTGTACCCGTTATACTTTCGGAGGCTAAATATAAAACCTTAATCCGGAATTATCATCCGGTTACGGGTGCATAGTGAGGGAATGTATTAACCGTATCGTTTTATCTGGTCAAAGAAAAGCCCCCACCGCAAAGTGTGGGGGCTGCAAAACAGGGGACTGGATTATTTTTTACGGATATCGCAAAGCATATCTGAATGGATGTTGAGTGCAATGTTGGTCAGGTTATATAGATGCTCACTGCCTACCAGCCATACAATCTCACAAATTTCCCTTTCTGAATAATATGCAGACAGTTGAGCAAAAGTATCCGGATCCATTTTTTTCTCACGGGTAAGGAGTGTTACATAATCCAGCACAGCCCGTTCGGCGGCAGAGAAAAGCGGGCTGGTAGCATAGTGTTGCAACGCATCAAATTTGGCTTCATTCATCGACTCCTGTATAACGCTTAGCCTGGCGGCATCCATGCAAAACAGGCAGATGTTCAGGCGGGCTACCTGTTCCCGTATCAGCATCACCGTTTCCCGGGGTAATATCAGCTTTTTATCTAACTGGGATACTTTCCCGTAAAACATACCAAAAGCGGTGGGCAGCCTGGCTGAGTGTACTTTCAGCGGCATCAGTACTTTACCAAATTGCTTACGGGTAAAGAAATAAGCGATTTTCATCATCAGCCCTGCGGGCTTTTCTATGGGAGACAGAAAGGTATCCATTGTGTATGTGTTTTTAATTGTTACATCCTTATAAGGACTGAACTATTAAAAACTGGACAGGGAACCGTTATTTTTTTTAGTTATTGTAAGAAGTCGGTTACTTCCGTAATGGTTTGACGGGCGGTACGGCCTACTCCGATAATAGTGGCAGAAGCAAAGCCGGTCCAGGAGCCGTATCCCATTAGCCACAGGCCACTAATGGCAGTAGCGCGGGTACCCTGTGTATGAATTTTTCCATCTGTTTGTGTAATACCCAATGGCGCCAGGTGCGAGAGGGCGGGCTTATAGCCGGTACAAAAAATAACCGCATCAACCGCCTCCTGCCAGCCGGTATTCCAGCCTAATCCGGCATCGTAAAAATGATCGAAAGGAGGAAGTGCATTTTCATATATTCCTCTTGCACGTGCTTCTTTTACAGCGGGCACCATTACAATTTTACCAATGGAGAGTGGCTGATAATCTTTGCCCTGTTTCTGGGCTTCGTATTGTTGGGTGGCGGCATCAAACAAGTCTTTGCCATCGATATTATCCGGCAGGAACTCAGGTGGTTTGCGGGTTATCCATACGGTATGGGCTACCTGTGAAATTTCTGCCAGGATCTGTGCACCGGAATTGCCTTCGCCTACAATGGCTACCCGTAAGCCGGTGAAAGGCGCCGGTTCCTGGTATTGCGATGCATGTATTAATGCACCCTGGAAAATGTCCATGCCCGGTATCTCCGGCGTATAGGGATTGGTATAAATGCCGGTTGCGCTGATCACCGCTTTGGCAAAATAATTCCCTGTGGTAGTCGTCAGCACAAAAATGTCTGCATCTTTATGTACCGCTGTTACTTTTACGGGTCTGACTACCGGGAATTGGTAGCGGGTTTCATACGATTGCAGGTATTGCAGAAATTCTGCGCGGGTGGGGTAATAATGTTGTCCACCGGGCATTAACACGCCGGGAAGGGAACTCCATTGCGCTGGCGAAAATAAAGCCAGGGAGGCCCAGCAATGTTGCCACGCACCACCAGGCTGCGTTTCATTGTCGAGGAGGAGATAGTTGAAAGAAGTTCTACGGAGGTAATAAGCTGCCGACAGCGCGGTTTGACCGCCTCCTATAATAATCACATCATATATCGTGCTGCTTGCTGTTGTCATATCGCCGAAGTGTTAGGTGTTCCTGTGAAGATAAAAACCTTTATGCGGAATGCCGTTCTTTTTTATATGTCCTGGTGGCCATTATTACCAAATTGTTAACCCGTAAAACCGACTAGGAATATTTTAATTCATGAACGTACTCTCTCTGTAAACACCCAAAGCAGGGATATGGACAAACAGTTACTTGAAAAGTATTTTAAAGGAGATTGTACCGAACAGGAAGCCGCTACGGTAGAAGGCTGGCTGGGCGGAGGCGATACTCCGTTACTGGACGAGTTTATGATGGAGCAATGGAAAGCTGCCAATGACACCGTGGTGATGAAGCCCAGGATATACCGGCGTTGGTATGGAGCAGCGGCGGCTGCCGTATTGGGAACCATTGCCCTGGCTACATTTTTCTGGCAGCAACGTGCGGCCCCTCGCCCGGTTGCCGTAAAATGGGATACCCTCAGTAATAAAACCAACAACATACAATTGTTTACCATGACAGATGGTAGCGAAATATGGCTGAATGCTCACTCTGCTGTTATTTGTGAACAGTCATATAATAAAACGCGGCGGGAGCTGTGGTTGAATGGGGAGGCTTATTTCAAAGTAGTGAAAGATGACCATCGTCCCTTCCTGGTGCATACCGGTAATATTACCACCAGGGTACTTGGTACCTCTTTTAATATTGCTACTGCCAACAAAGCAGATGGTAGCATACAAGTGAGTTTAGTGGAAGGAAAAGTAGCTGTTAGCCTGCCGGATAGTACGGATAAAATATTGTTGCCCGGACAAATGTTACAGTATGTGCATGGGAAAGACCCGCAGCTGCTCACATTTGCAGATAATGAAGTATTGGATTGGAAGAAAGGAAAAATCTATTTCGATAATACCCTGTTAGCCGATGCGCTGGCGAAGTTACAACAGCGCTATGGTTGCAGCATTGTACTGGAAGAAAAACAGTTAGCTAAAAAGAAAATCTCTGGTGAATTCAGCCGGGATATGTCATTGGAAAGAATATTATCCACCCTGGAGTATGTGCATAACATTTCATTTGTCCGGGTAGATGATAGCACCTTCCACGCACGTAGCAAAAAGTAGCGATCATCATTTAAATCAACATAAAAATAAAGTACAGCCTTATGCAAAAATCTACGAATGGATTTTGTACAGGAAGAAGTGTGTCTTGTCATGTGATCTTTCTGTTAGTTTTATTTACCAGCCTGCAGCCATTGAAAAGCGTGGCGCAGTCATATAAATCGCTTACCGACAAAGTACAATTACAATTAGCCAGAACGAATGCTGCCAAGGTGGTGAAATCGTTACAGCAACAAACCCATTATACTTTTATCTATGATCCGGAATACCTGCAGCAGTGCGAATTAAACGACGTTAGATTTTCCGGAACACCTCTGGGAGAAGTATTGAACTATATAGACAATAATGCACCGATCGATATTGAATTAACGAAAGATAATGCCATTACGCTTCGCAAAGGAAGCAGTAACAAAGCAGCCAACAGAAATGGCGGCCGCATCACCGGGAAGGTAGTGGATAATAAGAATGAGCCACTGCCAGGCGTAACAGTCGCCGTGCAAGGCGGACAAGGTGCGGTGACGAATGTAGACGGTACCTATGACATTGCATTGCCCGCCGGAGTGTACAGTCTTACGTTTAGCTATATTTCTTTTGAAACGCGGAAGGTAACAGAAATCGCTGTGAAAGAAAACGGTGCCACCCCGCTGAATATCATACTGAAAAGCAATGGTTCGCGCCTGAAAGAGGTGACCGTTACCGGTAACTACCGCAAGGTTTCTATTGAGGGATTGTATGCTATACAGAAAAACAATGCGGCGATCACCGATGGGATCAGTGCAGAGCAGATTGCCCGTACGCCGGATAAAAACATTGGAGAGGTGTTGAAGCGTGTAAGCGGATTAGCTACTATGGATAACAAGTATGTAGTAGTACGCGGACTGAGCGAACGCTATAACCAGGCCGTACTGAATGGACAGGTAATGCCCAGCACAGAGTTGAACAGGAAGAATTTCAGCTTTGATATTATTCCTTCCAATATTGTGGAAAATGTAACGGTGGTGAAAACGATTACACCTGACCGTAGTGCGGAATTTGGAGGAGGATTGATAGAAGTAAATACACTGGATATTCCCACTACTAATTTTTTGAATGTATCGGTAGGAGGTAGTTATAATGACAAAACGGTGGGGAAGGATTTTTTGTCTTTACCATTGAGTGGAAGTGAGTACCGTGGGAGCGTAAATGATAGTCGCAAGTTATTAGGTACGCTTGACTGGAAAGACCGGGATGATATTATTAAGAAATTTCAGGAATCAGGAAAAACCTCGTTGCCGTTGAGTAATAACTGGGGGCTTACAAAATTCAAAGCGCCGGTATCGCCAAATTTTCAGGGATCAATAGGACATGTATTTCGTGGTGGTGGAGGTCAGCAATGGGGAGTAGTGGCATCGGTCAGCTACCGGAATACGATAGCTACACAGGATGCGATATTAGGTAGGGAGGGCTTTTCCTTTATTAATACGGATAGTGTGGGAACCGGGATATTCAAGGGTCAGCGCTATGGATTTACCACTAACCTGGGAGGCATGTTAGGTATTGGTTTCCGTACGGAAAAGAGCCGGGTTGGTTTTCAGTCGTTGTACCTGCGTACCCTTGATCAACAGCTTGTGGTGGGAACAGCGGCCACTAACGAGCATTTCCCGGGACGGCCTACTTTAGGGTATTTCGACAATACCATGCAGACCAGTTTGTGGCAGAATCTATTGAAGGGAGAGCATTCATTGGGCAGTCACGGCGTAAAGCTGAAATGGACGGGTAGCTATTTGAAATTGGACAGACAGAAGCCAGACAACCATCAGTTGTTGGCGGAATACAAGCAAGTAGATGGCGCCGGGTTAAATGAATATAACATTAGAAATCCTGTCAGCAATCTTTCTGAAGGTGTTTTACGCTGGTGGAGCCGGGCTCTGGAAAATAATTATAACTGGGATGCGGCGGTATCCGTTCCGTTTAAGTGGAATGCCGGTAAAGTGGCTGTTGAAAATACATTTAAGGGTGGGTATGCCGGTTGGGTAAAAGACAGATTATTTTTTGTACTGAATACGGCCTCTAAGTTTGAGAACAAGAATGAGACTTATTATCCGCTGTCTACTGCGTTTAGTGCAGAGAATAATGTAGCGTCGACCGTGAATCAGTTCGGCGATAATTTTAAGCGGAAGTCGGCTGCTTTACATGCCTTGTATGCGATGTTCGATCATAAAATAGGTAACAAGTTAAGACTGGTATGGGGTGTAAGAGCAGAGTATTATAATCTCAACCGGGTGAATGATGTATTGGACTCTAATTTTCGTAGTTATAACCGCCCACCTGGTCAGGAATTGGACTATACAGAATTGTTGAACCGGGAGCCCAACTGGCGTTTCTTCCCTTCAGCTAATATCACTTACTCGTTGACGCCTTCAATGAATATACGTGCCGCATATTCAACAAGTATTATACGTCCTGATTTGAGGGAGTTATCGGAGTTCAAAGAGTATGATTTTGAATTAGGTGGCCAGTATACAGGGGGGCTGATAAGGTCTACCACTATTAAACACTATGACTTCCGTTACGAGTGGTATCCCGGGCCTGGAGAAATTATTTCAGCTTCCTTATTCTATAAAGATCTTGCTTACCCGCTGGAAATATTTAAGATGGATAATAATATTTTTCAACTGAGAAATAGCAAGCAGGCAAAGAATTATGGTTTTGAGCTGGAAGTAAGAAAATCATTGGCTTTTTTGAAGGTGCCGGTTATCCGCAACATTACGTTATACGGAAATTTTACTTACCTGGATGCTAAAGTAAAGCCAATGGCGGTAGACACGAAGTTGAGTGATCCGGCTAATCCTTTTAAAGTAAAAGTAATAGAGTCGGTTGGGGATGAAGTAAGACGTCCGCAAATGGGAGCCAGTAATTATATGATAAATGCCGGGTTCTTTTATGATATGAAGCCGGTTACTTTTAGTCTTGTTTACAATAAAGTAACCAACCGTGTTTTTATACCGAATGTAGTTTATTATTTGTCGACTATGGAAAAGCCGCTGGAAGCATTGGATGCCCAGATTGGTGTGCGGTTATTGAAGAACAAAGCGTTAGTGAAATTGAATGTGGCAAATATTCTGAATAATTTCTCTGTCATTTATCAGAATGATTTTACGGAAGAAGAATATAAAGCATTCAAAGAGGGAACAAAAACGCCTACTAAATCTCAGTTGAATTACCAGGAAGGGAAAGATTTGAGGAGTTATAAACTAACACCCGGACGTACTTATAGCGCCACTTTTAGTTACGAATTTTAATCATGCCGTAACCAAATGGCCATATCAAATTTTTTACGCGTAATCAAAAATATATCCTGATCAGGTATTGTTATCCTTCATTATTTATTGATTTGTTTAAACTTAAAAAAAGCGAAATCCCATGAACAAGAAGCCCTTGGTGGTAACCCTCCTGTCCGCAGCAACTGTGCTGGGCATGATGTTAGGTACTTCCTGCAAGAAAGAACACAACGTAGTAAATGATCGTCCAGTATTGGCTGGTGGCCCTTCAGGTGCATCCGGCACTTGCGGTGACAGTACTATTACTGGTGTAATCACCAGCAACATTACGCTGAAAAGCTGTAAAGTTTACAAATTAAGTGGTCTGGTATATGTAGCCAGCGGTGCAACTGTAACCGTTGAAGCAGGTACTGTGATCAAAGGTATTAAAGGTGCTACCGGCACTCCTGGTGGTGGATTAATCGTTACCCGTGGCGCTAAATTAATCGCTGTAGGTACTGCTACTGATCCTATCATTTTTACATCCAACGAAGTAGCACCTGCATCAGGTGACTGGGGTGGTATCGTATTGTTAGGTAAAGCACCTACCAACCATCCTGATTCTGTATTAGTAGAAGGTATTGGTGGTGCAACTCCAGCCAGTGCTTATTATGGCGGACCAACCAACAACATCCCTGGCGATAACTCCGGTAAGCTGGTGTATGTAAGAATTGAGTATGCTGGTTATGAGCTGTCTACAGACAACGAACTGAATGGTTTAACCCTGGCAGGTGTTGGTAGCGGTACTGAACTGGATTTCATCGAAGTGTACAAATCTAAAGATGATGCATTTGAATTCTTTGGTGGTACTGTTGCTGCTAAACACCTGGTAGCTATCGATGCACTGGATGATATGTTCGATACAGACAATGGTTTTGCTGGTTCTATCACTTATGCTATAGGTGTATCTGATCCAAACCGTGCTGATAAGAGCCAGTCTAACGGTTTCGAAAGCGATAACAACGCTACCGGTGCTGCATGGACTCCATACACACATCCTACTTACAAATTCATTACTATCATTGGTCAGCCTACACAAGCTGCAGCTTCCATCACCAATGGTCTGCCTTCCGGTACAGGTAAATATGGTCGTGCTGCTCACCTGAGAAGAAATGCTGAATTTGCCATTAACAACTCTATTTTCCTGGGTTTCAACAATGGTATCGTTCTGGATTCAACTTTGCCAGCAGCGCCTGCGGCTAATACTTTATCTAAATACTTATCTGGTGTTTCTACTCTGACTACCAACTATGTACATGCTTATACAAATGCATATGCTAAGGAAGGTGCCGGCGTATTCATCGGTATCACTCCATTGGGTACTACCAATAAAGCTTATGTGAATGCAAATCCTAATGCCAGCATTCAGTTAGCAAATCCATTTGGTTCTCCTCGTGCTTTCAGCAACTATGTTCCTAACGGACTTTCTCCTGCTTCTGCATCCGGAGCATTTCCTGTAGGTGCTACTACCTGGGCTAATGGTTGGACAGTGTTGTAAGATCTTTTTTCCTGATAACGTATAGGGGGATACCCCTATACGTTATTATATCTAATAAATTTTGTAAAACAACGTACACGTGAATAAAATGACATTTGCTGCGATTAAAAATCTGACGCTCGTTTTTTTTGTTTTGGTAGTAGCCATTTCCTGTCGAAAGGGGGATTTACCGGAAGTACACTATTTAGGCAAGGTACATGTTGATTTAATGAATCTTCCCAATACCCCTACTGTAATGATGTATTTCAATGGAAAACAATTGGATACTATCAATCCTAATGGAGGAACGTCTTTTGATCTTGCTGCCGGAGAAAAGGGGAAATTATCCGCTTTTGACGCGCATAGCAAAGAGTGGCTGGCGGATACCATCATTGCAATTGAGCCTAATGGAAAACAGCAACTGAAATTTGCGTACAGTACCTTATTCGGGTTAAAAGGGTTTGTAGCAGGAGGGAACAGCGCTACAGTACCAACAGATTCAATAGATGTACGATGGTTTAATAATTTGAATCCTACCTTCTATCCTCTGGAGGTATACGATTTGTCCTTTCTATATTTGGATCCTGTTTCCGGCGGAATCGTTCCATCTGATGTGGTGGTGAAAGGTTGGAGACGGAAACAATTATCTCCGGCATTGCGAATGAAAGTAGTCGCAGATAATGGTGCTGCTTATACCTACATTGCCCAACTGAGAGATCCTGCTACCGGTGAAGTGGTACCACAACCGGATGATGCGATGTTTTTTGTTTCAATAACAGCCGACAATCCCGGTGGGAAAACAAGAATTACAACGGTGAATGACGATGCAACAGGAACCATCTCGGTTAACGAAATAGATCTCTGATAACACTATGCACCCCGCTAAAAAACATATAACCCGTTTACTTCCGTACCTCCTGTATGGAATGGGCAGCTTATCCGTTATAGCGGCCGGCTGCAAAAAAAGCGAAGACGTCAAGCCTCCTTCTTCTCCCGACATCAAAATGGAAATGATCCCTGTTTCCGATACCCTCCGGCATGTAATTGCCACCAATACGTTACTTACCGCCAACCATCCCTGGTATATTGACGGTTGGGTGTATGTGACCAATGAGGCCACCTTGCGGGTGGAAGCAGGAACTACTATACATGTATTGCCTTCAGCTATTAATAAGAAAGATGGCAGTGGCAGCGGTGGATTGATTATCACCCGCGGCGCCCATATCTGTGCGCCAGGTACCACTGACCAGCCCATCCAGGTAAATGTGGCGAAGACGACCCACAACGGTGCTTCCGGCATCATTGTGCTGGGAAAAGCGGCGATGGAAAAGAAACATATGATACTGGATAATCCCGATGCCCCCTCGCTCACTCACCTGGGCTATGGTGGCAAAGAGCCGGACGATAGCTCCGGTATACTCAAACATCTGCATATTAACTACTACCATATTGCCGGAACCGGATTTCTTGGTGGCTTATTGCTGCTGGGGACCGGGAGCCGCACAGCAGTTGAACATATTACATTAACACCCTTACCTGTGAAGCAGCCGGTATTGAAGTCTGCCAGGTTGCATTAAGAAACACAAGTAATGCGGAAACCCTATTTACGCTTTACGCATACGCCGTTGTTGTTAGCCCTTTTTTTCCTTTTTATTTTGGTAAGATGATCACACTATTTAAGGCTGCCTGATGCCGCGCATCATGCACGTTGATACGTACAGGGGAGTGGCTTTCCGGTGCTACCCTGCCATTTCCGCTGATCACCGCCAGCGCTTTTGCCAGTAATGGATCCTCTGTATTACCCAAGGGGAGCAAGGGTTGCCGGCTCATTTCATCTATCGCGTATTGTGGCGCAATGCCTGCGGTATAGTTGCCGTTTCCACTGGCATTACTCAGTCGGTAAGTAAGCGGATGCATGATCCAGGGAATGCGTTTAGGGGTACGCATATCATATACCACCACAGCGCCTTTGTCTTTTCCCACAGTGGTTTCTCCAATCTGTATTACTTGTGTATAAGGTTTGAGGTTGTTAATGAGTAGCTCCGCAGCAGATACCGTTTGATGACCACTGAGAATAAATACACGGGGTAACTGGAGTTGTGCGCTGGCAAGACTGTTAAACGCAATAGGGTCGCCAGTTTCCGGTACTGACAAGGTGGTAGCAAAATCGAGTGTACGGCTACCCATGCGTCCATTACCGCTGTATTTCACAAAGGTGCTGGCCGCAGTTATGTTGGGGGCTGTCATGGCAGTGATCATAGCAGCGGCTGTAAGACTACCGCCCACATTATAACGCAGGTCAATTACCAGTTCGTTAATGCCTTTGTTTTTAAAATCCTGGAAGGCGGCCAGCAGGTAGTTGTTGTAGCCGTCAACAAAAGCATTGTAAAAAAGGTACCCTACTTTTTTGGTATTGTTGTTAATAACAAGAGAAGTATATACCGGGTTCTCTGTTTGCCTGCCAGCTTGTAGCAGTACAAGGGGACTTTCTGTAATTACATTGTTATTGATGACAGCAGGCGTCACCGTACCGGAAGTAGCGGTACGTAGTTGTTCGCTGAGTGTGGCACTGTTGGCGGTTGTCAATATTGTTTCATTGATGCGCGTAAACCAGGTGCCTCTTTTAAGTCCGTTTGCGGCAGCATGAGAGCCGGGTATCACCAGCTTAATCACACCCATTACACCACCCGGTGCTGATGGCCAGTTGATGATACTAAAGTCTATCCCGTATTTATACAGCATGTCACTTTTGATGGTAGCTGGTTCTACGGGATTATAGATAAGGGAAAATTTATCTTCCGGGCTTTTGATGCGATCGAAAAAGGATTGGGTGGGCAGGGTAGCATCCGCTTGCTGGGGGAGCTGATCGCTCCACAGGTAAAATAAGCGCATGCTATCCAATATCCATTGATTGATTTCCGATTGGGTAACAGGACCGGTAGGGACGGCGGGGGAATCATCTTTTTTACTGCAGGCGGCGAGCAGGATTGACAGGCAAAATGCAAACAATACAGCAGGATATCTCATGTTTAAAATTTAATGGCAATAGTGGCAGGGCTATTTTCGTCTTTCTACATCCAAATAAAAACGGTGGCTTAACTCTTTCCGGATATATTGGAGGGCAGCGGTCAGGTGATTTTTTACCGTAGCAGGAGAAATGGATAATTCCTCGCCTATTTGTTTATGGCTATAGCCGTAGTCGCGACTTAAGGTATATACATGACGGCGTTGTTCCGGCATTTTTTCTACCAGCTTAATCAACTGAGAACTGAATTCTTTTTGAAGAAATACATTTTCACCACTACCGGTGCTGTGTTGCTGATCCTGCGCTGCCTGTGAGAGCGCCTTTCTTTCCCTGTACAGTTTGCGGCTTTCATCTATGACCAAATGTTTCACATACACAAACAATAAGGGAAAAATGTCCTGGTCTTTTTTCACCTGGTCTATGTTTTCCCACAAACGAACAAAACATAACTGGGTGATTTCCTGTGCTCTGGAAGGATCATTGGTCAGCTTGAATGCAAACCGGTAAACTTTTGCATTGTTCTCCTCAAAAATTTTTTCAAAAAGTGCTTTAGGCGGGCTATCAGACATAGTTCGAGGTTGTAACATGATCCGGATATAAATATAAGCCGGCTATGTTACAGGAATGTTAAGCCGCTCGTTTTTCTGAAAAAAGAAAGGTAACGCAAACATCGTTACCTCAACGATAATGACGGAGGTAAGATAAAATCCGTATTTTTTTGGATACTTTGCTTATCTGATGCAGCATGAAAAATCCTCGCTTGCCCGTTAGAAATATTCCGGGATCCAATGATACAGAATTTGCTTTCTTTAAAGGAAATGAAACCCTGCAAGCCGGTCACCCGGTAATGAATGATTATTTTACCATGCTGATTGTATTGTCCGGACGGGCGGATATGACGGTTGGGTATCATAATTTCACGGTATCTGCTTCGCATGTAGCTATTATTTCTCCGCATGTGATCTACGCGGCAGACCGGATTACCAAAAACTTCCAGGCGTTACAGATAGTTTTTACGAAAGGATTTTTATACAAAACACATATCCGGGAAAACATTATTGACGAGTTACTGCATTTAAATCCCGACTTTCCGCCGGTATATCCCCTGGAGCCGGATGCCTTCCGGTGTATGCAGTCGAAATTCAATGCTATAGCGAAAGAAAAGAAAAGAGAAGGCCCCTTTCATTTCAATATTATCCGGCTTATTTTGATGGAGCTGTTGTATGATTACAACCGAGCCTGCGAGAAATGTTTGCTTCGGTTTACAAAAAATATGAACCGGCAGTATCAGCTTACTTACCAGTTTAAGCAACTGGTGGAAACGGAGTTTACGCAAAAACGCGGTATCACCGCGTATGCTGATTCGCTGGGCGTTACCTCAAAACACCTGAGCGAAACGGTAAAAGAAGAAACGGGAAAAACAGCACTGGAAGTTATCCACGAACGATTATTGCTGGAAATTCAATACCTGTTGAAACATTCCGATTTGTCGGTAAAGGAAATCGGGTACAATCTTCAATTTGACAGCCCTTCTCATTTCAGTCGTTTTTTTAAATCCAAAACAGGCATTACACCTGGTCAATACCGGGAGAATCCGTAAAAATGGTGATTGTTTCCGAAGTATAGGAATTGCTGCTGCGGGCTGGTCCTGCGAATTTTGTATCCAAATAATTACAACATATGGATACAAGTATAGCACCGGACATTGTTCAAAAGGCTGGTTGGGCGGAATTGTTTGCGGGACGTAATAAATACAAAGCTATTGGATTGGCGCTGGGAGTAGTATTGCACGTTACCAACATTTATTTATCTGCCACCATTATGCCCTCTATTGTGAGCGAGATTGGCGGGTTGGCGTATTACGCATGGAATACCACGGCGTTTGTAGTGGCCTCTATTATCGGATCGGTTATTTCGGCGCATGGCCTGGCGCGTTTGGGGCCCCGTAAATCCTATCGGCAGGCCATAATTTTCTTCGGTATTGGCACGTTGATCTGCCTGTTTTCTCCTACCATGTATGTAATGCTAATAGGACGATTTATACAAGGAATAGGTGGCGGGCTACTATTTGCGCTTTCTTATGCCATGATAAGAATTGTTTTTGAACCGCCATTATGGGTCAGGGGAATGGCCCTGGTATCGGGCATGTGGGGAATTGGCGCTTTTACCGGACCCTTGATTGGAGGCATCTTTGCACAGTATGGTCACTGGCGGCTGGCCTTTGCGGCTATCTTACTCATTGGAATTATTTTGCTGCTGATCATCGAGTCGGCGTTGCCAGCGCAGCATGAGGGCAGTACACCCGCACCTGTGCCCTACCTGAAATTAGTATGGTTGTTACTGGCGGTGTTATCCGTGTCTGTTGGCAGCGTGATGGAAAGTGTTGGGGCAAATATGGCGGGAGTGGCCGGCGCCTTGGTTTTTATGGGGATACTGGTATTAACGGACCGCAGGGGCAATATCCGCTTATTGCCTACAGGAGCCTATCGCTTCTTTTCACCATTGGGTGCCATCTACGTGGTGATGATCTTCCTTTCTATCGTAGCTGCGATAGAAATATTTATCCCTTATTTTGCGCAGACGATTCAGGGATTTACCCCATTGGAAGCGGGCTATGTTACTATTTTAGTGGCGATGGGCTGGACTTCTGCTTCCCTGATTTTTTCTGGTATACCCGTTAGATGGCTGAGAGCATTAACGCTGTCTGGTGCGGTGTTGATTATAATGGGATTACTCGGCCTTACTTACCTGACGACAAAGGACAATAATCTCGTTCACCTCGTGTTGCTGTGTATCAGCTTGTTATTGGTGGGCGCGGGTATTGGTATATGTTGGCCGCACCTGGTAGTACATGTATTTTCCTGGGCGCCTGCGGGAGAGGTAGAGCTGACCTCCGCTTCTATTACTACGGTGCAGTTGATTGCTATGACCTTTGGGGCGGCATTGGCGGGCTTGCTTACGAATGCCGGCGGTATGACGGTGCCGGGTGGCCTGGCTGGCGCGAGGGGAGCTGCTACCCTGTTGTACAGCACTTTCCTGGGGGCACCGGTTCTGGTGATAGTGGTGGTGGTGATTAACCGGTATTTTGGAAAGATGGCAGATTAAAGGTTGTCTACCACATCTTTATATCCCCGACCTATCGGAATCTGGATACCGTTTAGTTCTACCATTTCTGCCGTATAGGAGTCAATTTTATGAATGGCCACTATGAAAGACCGGTGTATACGTTTGAAAGCCTGGGCGGGTAACAGCGCTTCAATTTCATGGGTACTCATTTTAGAGAGATACTCATTTTTGAGGGTAACAATTTTTACATATTCGCGCTGGCTTTCAATGTATAATATTTCTGAGAACAATACCTTTACTTTCCGCTTTTGTACATTCACGAAAATAAAGTCCCTGGCTTCGTCGGGGGCTTTTGGCTGCATGGTATTCACTTTGTTTACGGCCGTTAAAAACCGCTCAAATTCAATCGGCTTCAACAGGTAGTCGGTGACATTCAGGTTAAAGCCTTCCACGGCGTATTGATGATAGGCGGTGGTGACAATCACCGCCGGTGGATTGGCCAATGTTTTCAGGAAAGCCATGCCCTTTAGTTTAGGGAGATGGATATCTAAGAAAATGAGGTCGGTGGTATGATGTAAAAGAAATTCGGCCGCGAGAATCGCATCTTTAAATACTTTTTGCAATTCCAGGAAGGGTACGTCTGAGATATAGTCGCAGAGTACTTTTGCTGCCAGCGGCTCGTCTTCTATGATAATACACTTTATTTTAGGCATGATTAGCAAGATTTATTTTCAGCGTAGCCGTGAATATAAAGTCACCCGGTAAAATGTCGAGTTGATAGTTGGTATACATGAGCTGCAGCTGTCGCCGCAGGTTAGCGAGGCCAATATTCTCTTTGATGGGTTGATCACCCGCAGGGTCGCCGGTGGAATTTTTTACGATGAACAGCAACTGTTTGTTTTTGATGGAGAGATGGATATCCACAAAAGGATGTTCCCTCGTTTCCGATACGCCATGCTTGAAGGCATTTTCTACCAGTGGCATCAACAGCAGGGGAGGCAATGATTGTTTCTGGTCGTCGAGGTCGTAGTTGAAGTTGATGCGCAGCGAATCATCGTATCGTAATTTTTCCAGGGCGATGTAGTCGTCGATAATTTTGAGATCCTGTTCCACTGCAATGTATGGGCCGCTGGTTTCGTATAGCATATACCGTAGTATCTTGGATAACCGCAGGATAGACTCCGGCGCCAAATCCGACTTATCTCTCGCCAGGGAATAAATATTGTTCAGGGTATTGAATAAAAAATGTGGATTCGTTTGGGATTTAAGATAGTTCAGCTCGGCCTGTTGACTTTCGATGCGTAGTTGCTGGGCCGTTTGCTTCAGTCTTATGTAATTATAAATGTGCCGGATAACCCCAAAAAATATCACGGAACCTATGCCATACCCGGTGAGCGCACCAATTCTGTCTTCTATGGACATCGGTTTTCCCAGGGGCGTGTAGATATGCAGGGTAACTCCCAGGGTTCTCCATAGGAAGAATCCCAGTGAAAAAATGAAGGCATATAGTAACAATGAAAAGAAGGAACGGATAAATTTTTCCCAGCTGAGCTTCGACAGCGTATGTTCAAATAACTGGTAGTTAGCCACCGACAAATAGATGACCAGCCATGTTTCGTTCACTGCCTTTTGCGGAAAGTCGCTGGTATCTTCTATCGCATCTCCCACCAAATTTATTAGCAGGAAAGCAGGTATTAACCATACGTATAACTTAAATTGCCTGATGTCCGACAGCTTCTTCATGTGTATGTTTGCTGGGATAAATGTCGATAAATATTTCACATCCTCCTAATCTCTCTCCACAATAGACGATAACCTGTTGTTTGTTTACTCATATCCGTTGTTCGTTGACAACGCGCTATGGCAGTGCCGCTGATGTACTAACCTTGTATCGCAAACAACCAAAGCAACCCAAATTTAATAAAACATGAACAAGCTAATACAGTTCGGCGAAATAGTAGACGGGTATGATATCCCGGTGCTGAATGAAAGAGAAATCAGGGCCGCAGCGGGCATCCTGTTTTTCCTTACCTATACCTCTTTAATGTTTATCCTTTTTGATGGCAATTTTATACTGGTAAAGTATTTTATTCCCATCTTCTTTCTTGATTTATTGATACGGGTATTTATTAATCCCCGGTATTCTCCTGCCTTGATCATCGGGCGGTTCATGGTACGGAATCAAACACCGGAATATGTAGGCGCCAGGCAAAAGCGCTTTGCCTGGAGTATTGGTATTGTGTTGTCCGGGGTGATGTTTACTTTCCTGGTTATCGTAAATGCCTATAGTCTTATTACAGGTATCGGTTGCCTGATATGCCTGGTATTCCTGTTTTTTGAAGCCGCGTTTGGTATCTGTTTAGGTTGTTTGGTATACCCTCTTTTTTATAAAAGTAAAGTACAGTACTGCCCGGGGGAGATCTGTGATACCCGGTTTAGACAGCCTGTTCAAAAAATTTCATGGGTACAATGTATGGTGTTGCTTTTATTTATAGTGCTGGTTGCTTTGTCGCCACGTGTGTTACAAAAGCCGTTCAGTAAGCCGCCGCATGATTTATTTAAAACCGTTAAATCCAGGTAAGTATGTTGCCATTGTCCCCTACTTGTGGCAGCAGCCTGGAAGATTACTTTGCTGTCTACCGGAAAAATATCGTCGGAAACCAACAACGTTTTTATTCACCCTATGGGGAACAAACCATCCTGTATGCCGACTGGACCGCCAGTGGTCGTGCTTATGGGCCTATTGAGGAATATATACAGCGGGAGATTTTACCTTTCGTGGGCAATACACATACATCTACTACGGTAACGGGTACACGTATGTCTGTTGCTTATGAGGCGGCGAAGCGCATTATTAAATCGCACGTGAATGCCGGTGAAAATGATGTCCTGCTTTTTTGTGGTAGCGGCATGACCAGCGCTGTTAATAAACTGCAGCGGATATTGGGTCTGCGTGCTGGTGGTGAAGTAATAGAAAAGCCGGTAGTTTTTGTTACACATATGGAGCATCATAGCAATCATTTGAGCTGGCTGGAAACCAATGCTACGGTGGAAATTATAGCAGCAGATGAAAACGGCCGGGTGAGCCTGGATCATTTCCGTTCTTTGTTGGAGCAGTTTAAGCACCGTAGGAATAAAATTGCGGCGGTAACGGCTTGTTCCAATGTGACAGGTATTTACACGCCTTATCACGAAATAGCTGCGCTCATTCATCAGTATGGAGGACGTTGCTTTGTAGATTTTGCCTGCGCTGCACCTTATTGTACCATCGATATGCATCCGGCAGCGAAAGATGCCTGGCTGGATGCGATTTATTTTTCTCCGCATAAATTTCTTGGTGGGCCTGGTACCCCGGGTATTTTAATTTTTAATAAGAAGATGTATACGAATGTGATACCGGATCATCCGGGCGGAGGCACGGTGGTTTACAGTAATCCCTGGGGTGGCCGTGAGTATACAACAGATATTGAACAACGGGAAGATGGTGGTACACCACCGTTTTTGCAGGGTATCAAAGCGGCGATGTGCATACGTTTAAAGGAGGAAATGGGTGTAATGAATATCCTGCAACGGGAAGCGGAATTGTTGGAGATTGTTTTTAAGAGAATGGCTGCTATACCGGCGTTGCACATACTGGAACCCGGTGTTATACAGAGGGCCGGCGTAGTGTCGTTTACCGTGGATCAGGTACCTTACCAGTTATTTGTAAAGTTGCTTAATGACAAATTCGGTGTTCAGATGAGAGGTGGTTGTTCCTGTGCCGGTACTTACGGGCATTGGTTGTTGGGGGTGGATAAACAGCATTCTTATGCCATCAGAGCCGCGTTGCTGGCCGGCGATTTATCGGGCAAGCCGGGATGGGTGAGGTTATCGGTTCATCCTACCATGACAAATACAGCTATTCATTTTATCATGGATGCTATTGAGCTGACGATTGCCCATGCTGCGGAATGGCGGCAGGATTACATCTATGACCCTGCCGTAAATGAGTATTATTTCAAGGGAGTAAGGGGAGAAGAAATGATAGAAAGCTGGTTTGAGGTAGCTAACTGGCAGGTGTAAACGAAGAGTTACGCCTGCCGCCTGGCTTATCTTGAATCAGCTTTAATTTTTTTTTGAAACAAACCGTATATTCGGTATCTTTGAAAGATGGAGAATGCTTATAAAAGGAAAAAGGAGCCGGAACTGAATAAGCAGCTGATTTTGGATGCAGCGGCTGAAATAGGGTCGGCGGGCGACTGGCACCAGGTTACCTTCCAGGCAATTGCTGACAAAACCGGCCTGAGTAAAGGTGGGATTATTCATCATTTCAGGAGCAAGGAAGAGTTACTGGATGAGTTGATGAAACAGAGTTTGGGAGGGTTAACAGAATGGATGCAGACGCACATGAAGGAGCCTGGGAATACAGACAAAGCGTTGGCTTACCTGAAGTTTGTGATCGATAAAGGTAATGATGCGAAGTATAAGCAACTGATGGGGGTGGTGATTAAAGCGATCCTGGTGCATCCCCAGTATAAGGAGATGTGGGAAAACTGGTATCGTGAAAATATTATGCCGCCGGATGGTAAAGCATTGAGTACGCAAAGCCTGATCACCTTGCTGGTAGCGGATGGTATCTGGTACTCGGAAGGTTTTGGCTTCTCCGTGGCAGACGATAAAAGAAAGCAACAGATATTGAAGTATTTGAAACCCTAGTATTTCCTGCGCCAGCAATAGTAGTATATGAGTCATTCAAACGGCCCCGTTGTACATGAGCATAAGACGTTTTCTGATGTGGATTACACAGAAAAACGTTTGATCAACAGAGAATTTATTAAGTGTGAGTTTGTAGGTTGTGATTTCTCCAGGAGTGATCTCCGGGGGAATGATTTTGTGGATTGTCATTTCAGGCAATGTAATTTCTCCATGGTAACATTAGATGGCGCTGGCTTTAGAGATGCGCAATTTACCGGATGCAAAATTTTAGGGGTTAATTTTAGCCGGTGTAACCAGTTCATGTTCTCCTTTACCTTTCATGAATGCCTGCTGGATTATTCCACATTTTTTGGTACTAAGTTAAGGAAGACAACCTTCCTGGATTGCTCCCTGAAAGAAGTAGATTTCTCGGAAGTTGACCTGACGGCTTCCGTGTTTACCAATTGTGATTTAACGGCTACCAGGTTTTTACAAACCAACCTGGAAAAGGTAGATTTTAGAACTGCGCTGAACTTTTCGATAGATCCGGATGGTAACAAGATAAAGAAAGCAAAATTTTCTGCTATGAATCTTGCCGGGCTATTGTATAAATATAATCTGGATATTGAATGAGGCATGAAAGGCTTGATAGAAGCCATGCTCCTGAAGTTATGTGTTACAGTGTAACAGTTGTAGGTTAAATACTCACCGGTATAGTCTTATACCGGTGTATTTTTTTTAGTTGGAAGAATGGAGGATGGGAGATATATTTTATATCATCAGAAAATGCTGGATTTATATAGTGAAATGATTACCTGCTGCTGAAAATTTCCAATCTTAGGGTACAGTCAGGATTTATTTTATAAGCAGTAATATATGAACAGGGAGAGCCAAAATATAGAGTGGAAGCAATCCTGGCGTGACGAGTACCTTCAATGGATATGTGGTTTTGCAAACGCAAAGGAGGCACAGTGGAGTACCAGTCCAAATAAGTGTGTATGAGGATAAAATTATTTTCTGGAATTCCGGGCAGTTGCCAGATCATTGGACGGTAGAACGTTTAACTCGTAAACACCCATCCGTTCCTTACAGGGAAAATGCACCCAATATTGTGTCGGAGAAAATCCTGGCAATTGTTAGAACAAACTCGCACGTTACCATACAGGAATTGGCAGCAAGAATCAATATATCTGAAAGATCTATAGAAAGAAATCTTCAAAAGCTGCAGCAGGAAAATAAACTGGAACGTGTTGGGCCAGATAAGGGAGGTCATTGGAATATTATACGTTGATTTTCGATGCTCATTTTTATAATAGCTGTTGTTGATGTATTGAATGGTTATCCCCCGGATTTTGTTCCATATTTATATCATGGAAAGTCTGTGCGGGATTTTATTTAGCGGCGAGTGGTGTGTATTGGCACCGGGGTAAGCCCCTGAGGAGAGTTTAGGTGTATCTGCCTGAATGAAAGTTCCACCTTCATAGTCTTATTAGTATAGAATATATACATTGCATATTTATATATATATTCTGACTATGCTTAAGTATGTACTTCCGGTGTTGGCATTAACAACCGCCAGCATCGTTGTAAACGCCCAAACACCTACGCCACCCATCACTATCCGGGGAAACGGCTACACACAAACAACGCCCTTTGTTGCATTTCGGGAGAGCAGCGCCGACGATCTTTTGATCGCTTTTGGGGTTCGCCAGGAAGGAGGTGTAAAAACAAACATACTCCTGTATGCACATCAGGCAAATAATTATAAGGCTTACCTGGATGATTCAGCCGCCAACTATGTGGATCTGGAGATAGATATTTCCCGTAAGAATGCCCGCGGTTCCTGGTTAGACGAAGACTTTGTTCGCCTGCAGCGTGCTAAATTGCAGCCATCTTCTACCATCAAAGGATTTGTACTGGCCTTCGATATCCCGGATTCCATCATAACAGATATGCGTGGAAGAGAGCTTAGTAAGTTTACCTATACGGTTGAACAGGAAGGCACCAATTATGTAAGTAGTGGGGGATATAGCGTTGCTGAAAAAGCAGGTAAAATGTTTGCCGCCTACCTGTTAAAGATTCCGGCAGGTAAATCCTGGTTCGAACCTATCACATCCTTCGCCAAAAATAAGATTCCATTGGCCTCTTTATTTCATCAGTCGCCGGAATATATCAAAGGAGTATTGGGTGCACCGGTAAAAGATACGAATCGGAATGGCACCATATATGTTCGGCATATTACACGCCAGGGTACCTATGAAATTGAGTATGCAGACAATATGGCGATAGACATTCATCTTTATCCTGCATACAGGTTTTATCCTACCAGGGAATCCCAAACACCGGAGAATACACCGTTCGAAATTGTGCCTCGCGCGGGTGAAAATTATCCGGGTAAAACAACTTCCTGCGCGCACACCGCTACTTTCCCAAAACGTTTACGGATGGCGAGCTACGTCAGAACGGAGCGGGGCAGAGAACGGGACGTAGAAGGCAGACGCTATATTGCTCATGTGGAAATGAAGGAAGAAATATAATATACAGATATTGCGAATATTTAAAAGAGAGAGAGGAATAGATACCAGTCTATTCCTTTCTCTTTTTAGGAAATGAATATTTGCTTTTGTTATGTGGGGTATGTTCAATTTTTCCGGCAGGAGAAAAGTCAGACTCATGGGTATTAGCAACCAATTAAATACGTATATTACCATTAACTTCAATCGTTGTAGATGGTAGTCAAAAATATTTTTTGGACGATTGTTACCCTGATTGTTTTTAATAGTTCCACGAGAGCAAATGATTTTCCGGGAGTATCTTATTTAGGCATTGAACAAGGGCTTTCTAATAATTCCGTTACCTGCATTTTTCAGGACCATAAAGGATTTATGTGGTTTGGTACTTACGATGGGCTGAACAGGTATGATGGGTATGAATTTACTGTATTCAGGAAGCAACCGGGCAATAAAAACTCTTTGTTGTTTAACCGGATCACGTCTATCGAAGAAGATACCCGATGTAATTTATGGATCGGGACATTGGGTGGGTTGAGCATTTACAATGCGGTTACCTCCGAATTTACTGCCTTGCGTTATATACCTGTAGGCGGCAGTCAACCCAGCAACCTGGGGGAAAGAATTAATGCCATTAAATCAGATAAACAGGGAAACATATTTGTTGCCACCAATAACCTGGGATTGCTGGTGTATCGGAAAGGTGCTACTGCGGCTGCACAAATACCTTATGGTAAGCTGTCCCGCTATGATGTTGCTGCGCTTGAGTTTGACGAACAGCAGCAACTCTGGCTGTTTATCCGCAATGAAGGATTGTGCCGGTATGACTTTGCTACCAATACCATCCAGATGGTAAATAATACGGTTCGGAATGGGCTTTGCCTGAAAGCGGATGGTAATGGGAATATTTTTGTGGGCGCCGGCAACGGCGTTTTTGAACTGCAAAAAAATACAAATACGCTTTTAAGCATTCTGCCTACTGCAGATAACGTTGTTCATTTCACCTTTTTGAAAAACAGGGACCTGTGGATAGCCACCGATGGAGGAGGTATATTCATCCTGCATGCAGCAAGCGGGAAAATAACGCCATTCAATGGAACGGAAGGACAACCGGTGATCTCGAGCCCTGCAGTATATGATATCTACCAGGATAAAGATAACCGTACCTGGATTGGTACCTTAAGAGGAGGTATCAACGTGATAGACCCTGTGAAAGCCCGCTTTAAAATCATCCGGCAGGATCCGCTGAATAAAAACAGCCTTGTTGATAATTTCGCTTCCAGTTTTAGTGAGGATAGTAGCCATAACTTATGGATCGCCACAGATGGCGGTGGATTGAGTTATTGGATCAGGGAAACAAACCGTTTTATTAATTATCAGCATGAAAAAGGAAATCCACGCACACCTTCCGGCGACCTGGTCACCACGGTAATAAATGATACAGATGGACGGGTGTGGATGTCGTTCTGGAATAACGGTATTAATCGCTTTAACCCGGTCACCGGGGCATTCGAAAAATTCGCCTGTTTAAATCCCGTTACCAATAAAGAAGAAAGGAATGTATGGCGGTTGTATAAAGATAAACAACAGCAAATATGGGCATCTACCTTTGATCCTGGTAGTCTGTACCGCTTTAACCGGCAAAAAAATACCTTTGAATTATTTGATGATAAACTGATTGACCTGCTGACGATTGCAGAAGACAGAACCGGCGGATTTTGGGCAGGCGAGTATAATACGCTGATTAAAATAGACCTTATTCATAAAAAGCATCAACAGTATATCATTGGTAGCCGCGTAAGGGCCATCTATGAAGATCACGCAGGACATTTTTGGATAGGCACGGAAGACAGCGGACTATTACTATTTGACAGACATAAAGGAACCTTTACCAGGTATACAGAAAAGAATGGACTATGCAGCAATGCTGTCCTGAATATATTGGAAGATACAAAAGGAAATTTATGGCTTAGCACTTATAACGGGATATCCAAATTTGATCCTGTTTCCCTAAAATTCACTAATTATTCCGCATCCGACAATCTTCAAAGTAATCAGTTTAACTACAATGCTGCACTGGTGCTGCAATCAGGGGAAATGGTGTTTGGTGGAATTAAAGGATTCAATATTTTCAATCCGGCTCAAATTTATGCGAACGAAACAGCGCCGCCGGTTTTTATTTCCGGGATAAAGATCAATAATGTACCTATTGAAGCAGATGGGTCCTATATCAGCAGGCATTCATCCGATCAGATCCGCGAAATAAAATTGCCCTTTAATAAGGCCACCCTTTCATTAGATTTTGTTGCGCTGGAGTATACTTCTCCTGATAAGATTAGCTACGCCTACCGCCTGGCGGGAAGGGATGAGGAATGGATTTATACCGGAAGAAGCAGGTCTGTTAATTATACCAGCCTGCATGAAGGGAAATATATTTTTAAAGTAAAAGCTACGGATACAGATGGTAACTGGACAGGCAAAGAACAACAATTGATTATACAGGTATTGCCGCCATGGTACCGGAGTTGGTGGGCTTACCTGATGTACTCCCTTGCCGGCGCAGCGCTGATCTATGCGTGGTTAAGATACCTGGATCAGAAAAACAGGATGGCATTTGAAGTGGCCTGGGCAAAAAAAGAAACAGAAAGAGAAAAAGAGTTGAACGAGAAGAAGCTAAGTTTTTTCACCAATGTTTCCCACGAATTCCGGGCGCCCTTAACGCTGATCATTAGTCCACTCAAAGAATTGCTTTATCATCCTGAAAAGACGGCGGGTACTGGCGACCTGGCCATCGTTTACCGGAATGCCCGCAGGTTGCTGAGTCTTGTAGATCAGCTATTGCTATTCCGGAAAGCGGATACAGAAGAAAATAAACTGAAAATAGTGAGGTTGAATTTTTCTGCACTTTGCCAGGAAGTATATATCTGCTTCAGCCAACAAGCGAAAATGAAAGATATTACTTACGAATTCAGTTGTGATAATCCGGATATCGAATTGTTTGTTGACCGGGAAAAAATGGAAATCCTCCTGTTTAACCTGTTTTCTAATGCATTGAAATTTACGCCCCCCGGTGGGAAGGTATCCATTGCTATCGAAGAAGGAGAACGGACGTTGATATTGAAGGTAAGTGACAGCGGATGTGGTATTGAAGCGCATGTGGGCAACAAGCTATTTGAACGGTTCTTCCAGGAAAAGAATAAATATGCAACCGTTAACTCCGGCTTCGGGATCGGATTATACCTGGTGAAGCAATTTGTGGACGCACACAAAGGAACAATTTCTTACCAGAGTGAAGTAAATAAAGGCACGCAATTCACCCTGGTGTTACAAAAAGGAAACGGCCATTTTGCAGGGGAGTATATCCGGGAAGAAATTATTCACACTCCTGAATTCCTCCACGAGTTGGTAGAAGATACTACGCCAGCCAGTCCTGTACCTTCCAAAGCAGAACTGGAGGAAATTATTACGGATAAGAAAGTAATACTGGTTGTCGATGACAATGCGGAGATCCGTGGATACCTCACACAGATATTTAAAGACCAGTTTATTGTATATGAAGCGCCCGACGGTGAAACCGGGCTGCAGCTGGCATTGCAGCGGATCCCTGATCTCATTATCAGTGATGTGGTGATGGGAGCGATGACGGGAGTAGAGCTTTGCCGGAAGATTAAAGAAGAACCTTCCCTGGCACATACGCCGGTGATACTATTAACCGCTTCGTTGTCTTCCGATGTAAAATTAACGGGCCTGGAATGCGGGGCGGATGATTACATCACCAAACCTTTTGATAAGGACCTGCTGATTGCCCGGGTGAATAATATTCTCCGGAACCGGAATGTGCTGCAGCAATATTTCTTCGACCGGATCACCCTGAAAAAGAACTACACCAAAATACCTGCTATATATAAGGAGTTCCTGGAAAAATGTATCCAGGTAGTAGAAAAGAATATTGACAATGAGGAATTCTCTATCAAGATACTGGTGAAAGAAATGAATATGTCCCATTCCAGTCTTTATAAGAAAGTAAAAGCAACTTCCGGTCAGTCTATCAACGCATTTATCCGGCTTATCCGGTTAAGAAAGGCAGCGATGTTACTCCTGAGTACGGATATAAACGTCAGCGAAGCTGCCTTCCGGGTGGGGATATCAGATGCCCGGTATTTCAGGCGGCAATTTGTAAAACTGTTTGGTATACCTCCTTCAGAATACGTCAGGAAGTATAAAGGCTCTTTTGATGACACTTATAATTTGACGGAATGGAAAAGTTAAAAAGTGGCCTGATTCGCTCAAAAACCGGCGGCTGATTTTCCCACTCCGCATGAAGAGGGCTTTTTTGAGATATTTTATGGTAATCAATTACTTAGTTTACCAATTTGTCCCCCTTTTGTATGAATTATACCCCCCTGTATCAGTCAACATCATTCTAATTTGAGTGAAAACTGATACAAATGGTCAAATCAAAAAAAGTCCTCCTACTCTTTGTAGGACTTGCCCTTTTTCTGACTTCCTTCGCCCAAACGAAGAAAATAACAGGAAAAGTTACAGGACCAGATCAGCAACCGTTGGAAGGGGCAACAGTTGTTGTGAAAGGTCTGGGGCATGGGACATCCACGTTGAAAGATGGTTCTTTCGCTATTAATGTACCGGAGAATGGTACCACGTTAATTTTCTCTTTTACCGGGATGGAAATTTTGGAAATCCCCCTTGCCAACAGAACAGTGATACAGGTCCAGCTGAAAGGCAAAGTATCGAAGCTGGATGATGTGGTAGTCATTGGATATGGCACGCAAAAACGGCGTGACCTAACCGGCGCCGTGGCTACGCTCTCTTCACAGGCGTACAAGGAACAACCCGTATTAAATGCCTCCTCCGCCATACAGGGCAGGGTAGCAGGGGTGTCGGTCACTAACAACTCCGGTGCGCCCGGAGGATCCGTGAAACTCCGTATTCGTGGCCCTAATTCCATTAATGGAGGTAACGAGCCGCTTTATGTAGTAGATGGGATTGCGTTGGGTAGCACCGGGCTGGGTGATCTCAATGTGAATGATATCTCCTCTATGGAAGTGCTGAAAGATGCTTCTGCTACAGCTGTTTACGGCTCAAGAGGTGCCAACGGCGTAGTGCTCATTACTACCAAAAGTGGCGCCTCCGGTGTACCCCGGATTGAATACAACGGGTTTGTAGGTTTCAACCAACCTATGAAAAAGTATAGCCTGATGGATCCCGTTACTTATGCGAAAACAGCTAATCTTACTTCAGGTGTTAGTACATTCCCCGATCCGCAGTCGTTTGCCGGGAAAGGAACCGATTGGCAAAGTATGATCTTCAATAATTCCACCACCCAAAGCCACGAATTATCTGTAGCCGGAGGAAAGGACGGTGTGAAGTACTATGTTTCCGGGTTCTATATTGACCAGCAGGGATTGTTAATTAACAGCAGCCAGAAGAGATTCGGTTTCAGGTCTAACCTGGATATGAAGCTGAACAGCCGGTTGGATTTCGGGGTCAATGTATACCTGGCCAGGGCCAATTCGCATAACAACGGGGATATGGGTAGCAAAGGCAATCCGGTGACAAGTGCGCTCACCTGGGCGCCTACAGAACCGGTATACAAAACACCCGGACAATACAATCGTTTCGGTATATCGCCTATCTGGGCCAATCCTTACATGACAATCAGGGAAAACGATAATGACAATTTTGCCAATACCGGCGTTTTCAATGCAAGATTAAAATATGCCATTACAGACTGGCTCACCTTTACCACCAATGTAGCGTTAGATCTTAAAACGGCCAAGGCTGCCTCTCTGAGAAACGACTGGATTAGTCCTGGTAACCCGGGATCTTCACAGGGTTCCACAGAAAGCTACACTTTTCAGAACAGCAATATTCTGACGTTCCATAAAACTTTTGATAAACATGATTTAACAGCTACCGCGCTGCTGGAAGAATCTACCAATAAATATAGTTACTTCAATGCTTCCGGCTCGGGATTGGCGTCCTTGTCCAACGGATATTATAACCTGGGCTTAAATACTTCCCAGTCTATTAATTCAGGATATTCCAACTGGGCGTTATTGTCTTACATGGGTCGTGTGGCATACAGTTACAATGATAAATATCTTTTAACGGCTACCTTAAGACGGGATGGCTCTTCCAAATTCCAGGGGAATAACAAATGGAGCAGCTTTCCTTCCTTTAGTGTTGGATGGAAGCTTTCCAATGAAAAATTTATAGAAGACCTGGGTGTGTTCTCTAATCTTAAGTTAAGGGCCGGATGGGGAATTACCGGTAACCAGGCCATTGATCCGTATAGCACGCTGGGGTTGCTGAGTGGAGTGATCTATTCTTACGGAACAGCCAATGGTTACCAGGGCTATACATTGGGTAATCCTGCTACTCCTGATGTGAAATGGGAAACTTCAAAGCAAACAGATATTGGTTTGGATATCGGCCTGTTGAATGGCAGGATCAATATCACAGCAGATTATTACAATAAGAACACGAGCGACTTGCTGCTTTTCACCAGGATCGCCAATTATGATGGCGGCGGATCCTACCTGAAAAATATAGGAAAGGTGAATAACAAGGGTTGGGAGCTTACTGTAGAGGGGACGCCTTATAAAAGCAGTCAACTGACCTGGACAACAGCGCTCAATGTTTCCTACAATCAGAACAAAGTAATCAACCTGGGCAAAGACAGTTTGCTGGAAAGAAATGTAGTCGGCTCCGGATTAATCACCGCTCCTATCCAGGTAGTAAAGGTAGGGGAACCCATGGGAGCCTTCTACCTGATTCCATGGGAAGGCGTGTATCAAACAGATAAGAGCGGCTATAAGGCCGGCGATGCCCGTTACCGGGATGTGAACGGTAATGGATCTGTTGGGTTTGAAGACCGGGTTATTGCAGGTTCCGCAACGCCTAACTTCATCTGGGGCTTTAATAATAGTGTAGCATATAAAAACTTCGAGTTGAATATTTTTATCCAGGGATCACATGGCAATAAAATATTCAATGCCACCTATGCGGCTACTGCTATACCCACCAGTGATGTAAAATTTATCAACCTTGCTGAGGCAGCCAATTACTGGACGCCTTCCAATACCAGTTCTACCTGGGCCAACCCGGCCAGTAAAAATAAAAGCTGGGTAGAATCCACCCAGTTTTTACAGGATGGTGGTTATGTGCGCTTAAAGAATGTCAGCCTTTCTTATACACTTCCTAAAAACCTGCTCAAAGTGGCTACCGCCAAAGTATATGTGAGTGCGCAAAATATTGCTACCATCACTAAATACAAAGGCTTTGATCCGGAAGCAACTACGGTAGGCGGAGATGTGGATGCAGGTATTGACCTGGGTGCTTACCCTTCTCCGAAAACAATCACCGTTGGGCTGCAAGTGAAATTTTAATCATCCCACGAATGCATAAAGCGATCGATATGAAAAAAGAAATCAATTATACAATGGGCCGGCTGTTGCAGGTAATATTTTTCGGGTTTTGCCTGGTGTTAGCTTCCTGCAGTAAGTTCCTGGATGAAACGCCAAAGGGAAGTGTTACGCCGCAGAGCTTTTATAAAACGGCGAACGACCTGCAGTTAGCGGAAACCGCGCTGGCGCTACAGTTCAACCTGTCTTTTAACCAGGTGACGGCGCCTTACTATGGCGGCGATGACATCGCCTCGAAGAGATCCGGCAATAAAATAGATTTTTCGGATTTTGATGTATTCAATGCTAACTCTTCCAACAGCAGGATGACTACCTGGTGGAATGCTTTTTATGCCACTGTCAAATCGGCGAATTCGCTGTTAGCAAATTATAACAGCGCTACGGAAGCAACTCCTGATCAACGGAATAACGCTGGCGGCTATGCGTATTTTATGCGTGCCATCTCTTATTTCTATCTCACAAGAACCTGGGGAGAAGTACCTATGCCTGTGGATAACACCATCGTAGATAACCGCCCCAATGCTAAAGTGGCCGACCTGTATGCGTTGATAGTGGCCGATCTTCAAAAAGCGGAAACCATGTTGCCGGATCATTGGACCGGTCCGGCAAGACAAAATGGTGTGGATGTGTTGCCTACCAAAGGTGCTGCAAAAGCATTGCTGGCAAATGTATATTTAACTATGGCAGGCTGGCCGCTGAAGCAAAACGATAAGTATGCTTTAGCTGCTGCCAAGGCCAAAGAAGTCATCGATAATAAAGCTACCTGGGGATATGACCTGATGACGAATTTCGCCGATGTATGGAAGTTTGCTAACCGGTTCAATACGGAAGCAGTGTATGCCTGCTATTTCAACAAAACTACGCCCAATGCTACCTGGGGCAATGGTAACATGATGGCCCCCAATCCTTATGCACCTGACTATGAAGAAGGTGGCTGGGAAGATGGATTCGGGGAAATCTCCTTCTTTAACAGGTTCCCTGCCGGCGCGCGGAAGACAGCTACGTATCAGAAAGATTATTTCGTGAAAAATAATCCTGCTGATGTAGTGGACTGGCAGCACACATTACAGAAACATCCTTATTTTTTAAAGTATAGGGAGGATGACCAGTATGACTGGACTACCCACAAGGCGGGTGATTGGTGGAGCAGCGCTACCAGTTTCATTATCCGGTATCCCGAAGTATTGCTCACCTATGCAGAAGCGCAGGCCATGTCGGCCAGTCCCGATGCAAGTGCATATGCCGCCGTTAACCTGGTGCGTAAAAGAGCCGGGCTGTTGCCACTGCCCAACGGCTTATCCCAGGCTGATTTCAGAGATGCCGTGATTGCTGAGCGGGGATGGGAGTTCGCCGGTGAATTTGGCATCCGTTGGTTTGACCTGGTAAGAACAGAAACAGTGCAGAAAGCAAATGCCTTGAGAGATGCAGGAGAATCACCACTCATCAATCAGCCTTCTGATGCGAGTCATACTTATTATTGGGCGCCGATCCCCTTTGTAAAATAATAACTGTAATACATAAATTTCATACGTTATGATACACACAAAAAAAACAATGATCGTTTGCCTGGCACTGATGGGCACTGTGTTGTCTTCATCCTGCAGTAAACAAGCACTTAAAACCAAGATCAATGGCCAACAAAGTATGTTGGCGGCCAAAACCAGCGTAGCGAATGCACAGCTATTGAACAGTACCTGGACCACCGTAACCGCTGCCAACTCATTTGCTAATTACACAAATTTCGAAGCAGAATGGAGTTACCTGTATCCATGGGGATCTGATCACAATGGTACGGCACGTATGTATGGCAGCAGCACTGACCATAGCCAGATTTATCTGAATGGTGATGGGTCGCTGACATTGAAAGCTTCGTATCATCCGGATACAGCACTCAATAAGTTTGATCCGAATATTCCGATTCACTACCACTCCGGCACAATTTATTCGAAACACCAGGTACTGATTGATTCTATTTATCCATATTGGGAAATCAGTGTGGATTTACAGGCACCAACTGCCTATGGTACCTGGCCTGCGTTCTGGATTACTGCCGTAAATTCCTGGCCTCCTGAAAGTGATATCGTGGAAGTAAAAGGAAGTACTTCTATCTGGCAAAATACCTATGATGGCAACTGGCAAACGAAGCTGACTACAGTCAACAATGCAGCTACTACCTGGCATCATTACAAAGCGGTTTACAACCGCGTAAAAAATGCGAATGGCTCCTGGTCCAACAGTGTAGAGTGTCAATACTTCATTGATGGGGTGATGACCTCCGTGCAGGTAGGCAATAATTTCGCCAACGCTCCTTTCTGGCTGATCATTGATTTCCAGATGGAGGCCGCGAGTGGTAGCCCTGGTCCGCAAACAGATACTTATTTCAATGTGAAGAATGTCGTGATGCGCAAAGGACAAACGCCTTTTGATCCCGGTGCTTCCTACAAGCTGGTCAATGTAAACAGTGGACAGGTGCTGGCTGTTCCAAGCGCCTCTACTACTCAGGGCATAAATCTTATTCAATGGCCATGGCTGGGAGGTGCAGAGCAACAATGGCAAATCGGTGACCAGGGTAATGGTTATTATTCATTGACCAACCGAAACAGCAGCCAGCTGGTGGATGTGAAAGGTTCTTCCACTACACAGGGAGCATCGGTGATACAATGGCCTTCTACAGGCGAAAATAACCAACAGTGGCAAATATCACGGGTAGGCAATGCTATTTACAGTTTCAAAAATCGCAATAGCGGAATGGTGCTGGATATGGCGAATGCTTCCAAAGCACAGGGGGATACGCTTATTCAGTGGCCTTATCTGTCGGGCGCTAATCAGCAATGGCAGATTATCAGTCAGCAGTAATACGTTTATAACAAATAAGTAAAGAAGGGGCTGTATCGTAGATGCAGCCCCCTTCAAATTGCCCCATGTCTTAATCAGGCTGTTGCTACGGTAGCAGGAAATAAGCCACATGGCAGCCAATGCAGTGTATGTATTTGTTGTCGCCAGGTGCAAATGACAAGTTATCGGCTGTGAAAATTCCGTAACGGTATTTAAAGCGGATTTTTCAGTTGTATAAATGAAGGAGATTCATTTGTGATTGTAAGCTACAAAACTGAAAATAGAAAAGTGGGCAGGATAGGATTCGAACCTATGAAGTCGTAGACAGCGGATTTACAGTCCGCCCCATTTGGCCGCTCTGGAACCTGCCCGCAATCATTTCAAAGAAAAAGGAATAGACCTGCGTCTATTCCTTTTTTAGTCCTTGCGGACCGGACGGGACTCGAACCCGCGACCTCCGCCGTGACAGGGCGGCATTCTAACCAACTGAACTACCGATCCTTACTACAGATAAGCCTTTCAGCCGTTCTGTATCCCCCGTTTGGGGTTGCAAATATATAAATAATAATTCCAAATAACCAAATATTTCTATTTTTTATGTTCCAGTAATGCTACGCGTGCATAGTGGTCGGCTAATCGTGTGGTCTCCGGCAACCGGTACTGGGTACACATTTGAAGCACTATGGCAGTGGCGGTGGACAGTGAAATTTTATGGCCTACAGAAACAAAAACAGGGTTGATATCTTCCTGTGTTCTCAATGCATTTCCAATATGTTCCGGGTCCATTAATGGCGCCATACTTCCCCTTGCCGTTCCCAGATCCTGGTATTGGCCACAGAGTTTTGTTTTGCCACAGCCTATTACCGGCTTATCCAATGTTACGCCGAAATGGGCCGCCAGACCAAATCGCCGCTGATGCGCAATGCCTTGTCCATCACAAATGATGAGGTCCGGGAGAACAGGTAATTTTTCGTAGGCGCGTAACAGTGAGGGCATTTCTCTAAAGGAAAATAATCCGGGGATATACGGAAAGGTTACTTCCATACAATGAGAGGCCACGGCTATTACCTGCAGGGTAGCATAATCCAGCAGCACAATACTACCGGCAATCAGGTTGGAATCTTTGTCGTATTCCACATCGGCGCCGGCAATAATTTTAATCGGATCAGGTAATACGTCCGTTGTTACGACCTGTGACCGCAACTCCTCCTGAATCGCGATGGCTGCATCTGCTGTAAGCATTTCCGGCATATTTTAAGGATAGACAACAAAGCTAGCAGAAATTATTATAGTTTGCCGTGTGTAGTGAAAGCTTATATTTGGTAACGAATGAAAATCCCGTTTTTATGGAACCTATAACTGCCAACCGGCTTCAACAAATTCCGGCACTCAAAGATGTACCATTAGCGCAGTTAGACTGGCTTTTGCAACAGTCAACTGAACGGGTGATACCCGAAGGAGAGCTGATGTTTAAAGCCGGAGATCCGGTGGTATCCACCAATATTTTGATTGCGGGAAAGGTGCGTATTTCCGCTACTATCAATGGCCATTACCGTGAGCTGGCAGAATTAAACGAAGATAGTATTACCGGATGGCTACCTTTCTCGAGGGTGAAAAATGCCCTGGGAACAGGTTTGTGTTTGAAGGAAACCCGTGTCATTTCCTGTCTTGCAGATATCCTGAAAAAAAATATAGAACAGCATTATGAGCTCACGGAAGCGCTGGTACATATCATGACCAGCCGCGTGAGAGACAATACTTCTTTCCAGCAGCAGAATGAAAAAATGATGGCGCTGGGAAAATTGTCTGCCGGCCTGGCCCATGAATTAAATAACCCGGTAGCCGCTATAACCCGTGGTGCTGCGGGTTTGTGCGACAACATTACACAACTTCCCGTCATATTCCGGGAAATGGCCGCCATTTGTTTATCGGAAAAAGAGGCGGGCGTGTTAGTAGAAAAGCTATTACAGATGCGGGAAAGCCGGCCGGAGAAAGCATTGGGTATGCTGGAATTGTCTGATAAAATCACCGCACTGGAAGATTGGCTGGAGAGTAAAAATATTCCCCAACTGGAAATCGCCGAAGCGCTGGCAGAGTATAACCAGGATACGGACACACTGGAATCGTTCAGCGAACAATTCCCTGCCCGGCATCTGCCGGTAATTTTCAACTGGCTGCATAGCTCGCTGGTGGCCTATCGCATGGTTCACGACCTGCAACTATCTTCCAAAAGAATAGCTGACCTGGTGACCTCTGTAAAAAGTTATACTTACATGGACCAGGAGCCAGATAAACAATTTATAGATCTCCACACCGGTATCCGTAATACGCTGGCCATGCTGAACTTTAAAATCCGGAAAGGAAATATTGACATCATAGAAAACTACGATACTACACTGCCCAAGATCAAAGCCCTGCCCGGAGAACTTAACCAGGTATGGACTAACCTGGTGGATAATGCCATTGATGCCATGGAAGCCAATAAGAAGGGCAGCCTGGAAATAGCCACCACACAGGACCGGCAATATGTACACGTAACGATTACAGATAATGGTACCGGTATTCCGCCAGATATTCAGACGAGAATATTCGAACCTTTTTTCACCACTAAAGAAATGGGGAAAGGTACAGGACTGGGGCTCGATGTGGTGATGCAAATAGTACAACGGCATCGTGGTATTGTTAAATCCACCTCTGTTCCGGGGAAAACAGCTTTCACTGTTTCCTTTCCCATAGAAAATAATTAACTTAGAAGATATGAGTTTGCCAATAATATTTGCCATTGATGACGATCGGCAGGTGCTGAATGCCATTACGCAGGACCTGAAAACCTACTATAGAAAATCTTACCGCATATTAAGTACGCTGTCTGCTGAAGAAGCCTTGAAAAGCCTGGTGGAATTAAAAAACCGGAATGAAACAGTAGCCCTGTTTATTTCCGATCAGCGGATGCCGGAGATGGAAGGAGTGGACTTTTTACAACAAGCCATCGTCATTTACCCTGCCGCCAAAAGAGTATTGCTAACCGCTTATTCTGATACCAGTGCAGCTATTAAAGCGATTAATGAATTAAGACTGGATTATTACCTGATGAAGCCATGGGATCCACCGGAAGAAAAATTGTATCCGGTGATCAATGATTTGCTGGATGACTGGCAAAATAGCTACCGGCCGGAATTCCAGGGCATCAAGGTAATTGGACAAGCCTATTCTTCCAAAGCATATCGTATCAAAGAATTCCTGGCCAGCAACCTGATTCCTTACCAGTCTGTTGACGCAGGTAGTGAGGAAGGGAAGGTGCTGATGGATATCAACCAGCTGGACAATACCACTTTGCCCATAGTGATCTTCGAGAATGGGGAAGTAGTCTCCTGCCCGCCGATCATTGATATTGCTGCCAGGATAGGTTTGAATCCTACGCTGAAAAATGAAATTTATGATGTGGTGATCATAGGCGCAGGCCCGGCAGGGCTGGCGGCTTCCGTGTATGGCGCTTCAGAAGGGCTGAAAACATTATTGATAGAACGGCATGCGCCGGGTGGTCAGGCAGGTACCAGTTCACGGATAGAGAACTACCTGGGTTTTCCTTCCGGTTTGAGTGGGGCAGAGCTAACCCGTCGTGCTATTACGCAGGCAACGCGGTTTGGCACAGAGTTTTTGTCGCCCCAGTCGGTGAAAGAAATTAAGCTCAAAGCAGATTATAAAATTGTTTGCCTGGAAAATGGCTCGGAGATCAATACCCGTGCGGTGGTAATTACCACGGGGGTAGACTATCGTAAACTGGATACAGCGGGCATTGAGCAATTTACGGGCGCTGGTGTTTATTATGGGGCGGCTATTACAGAAGCGGCGTCCTGTAAGGAGAAGAGCGTATATATCCTGGGAGGTGGTAATTCAGCCGGGCAGGCAGCGGTGTACCTTTCCCGGTTTGCGAAAGAGGTGTTTATTGTTATCCGGAAAAATGACCTGACGGCCACCATGTCGTCATACCTGATTGATCAGATCAGTGAAATCCATAATATTGTTATCCTCAGCAACACGGAAATAGTGGAGGCAACGGGTACCGACCGGCTGGAGGGGCTGAAGATAGAAAACCTGCAAACCAAAGAAGTGAAAGCGGTATCGGCAGATGCGTTGTATATTTTTATTGGTGCAAAACCGTATACCGAGTGGCTGGGAGATTTAATTATAAAAGATGAAAAGGGTTTTGTGCAGACGGGCAGGGAAATGAAATCGTTCGAATATTTTGGCAAACTATGGAAGCTGGACAGAGAACCTTATCTGCTGGAAACCAGTTGCCCTGGTATATTTGCCGCCGGTGATGTGCGTTCTGGTGCCATGAGCCGGGTAGCATCGGCGGTAGGTGAAGGGTCTATGAGTATTAGTATGGTGCATAAATATTTAGCAGAAGTATAAACCGTTTTTTATGTCAGTATGTTCACACCTCGCCGCTATTACGGCTGTTAAAATCGGCGATGATTACGTATGTGAAGAATGTGTAAAGCATCACGGTGAATGGGTACATTTGCGGACCTGTCAGACTTGTGGTGTCACGTTATGTTGTGATGATTCCCCTTCCACACATATGACGAAGCATCATCATGCTACCGGGCACCCGGTGGTGGCGTCTGCGGAGCCGGGTGAACAATGGCTGTGGTGTTATATTGATAATGAGTTTGCGGAATATTAACCGGGAGAAGTGAATACGTGGCGGGTGTTTAGCAACAGGCCTGTCGCATGCATGCGGCAGGCCTGGGTGTTTGTTTTTAAGCGGGGCGTTGGTGCTGCCGGTGTTGATAACTATCTTTTTTATTAAATTTTCGATATTCGAAAAGTAAATTTATATTGCTATCAGAAATGACAATATGCACCTGTCATGTAATTAATACGCTTAATCAGTCCACTTTTTTTAATCAATTATTAAGATAAAACACGTTATTTCAGATATTGTAATTCAGTATTATTGTCACTTGTCGAACCAAAGCTAAATCGATTTTCAACAGAAGAATCAACCAGGAATCAGTAAAGTTAATATCCACGTAATATTAGGCAATTACATTTGCAGGACTCGTTATATTCCGTTTATGGCCGCGCAACAGCATTTATTTCTCCAGGATATGTCCGCTACTGTACGTCAGGTGGATTTTGAAGCATCAGTAGCTACCTACTGGGACAAGCTATTGGGCATAGCTGTGGCCAAAACTAATGCACATGATGCGTTTGACATTGTGCAGGATGTATTGCTTTGTTTGTGGGAGAAGTGGGATGAGGTGCCGAAAGATGCCACCTTGGAGTTTTATTTGCTCAACGCCCTGAAGTTCCGGATATTTAAATATTACCGTACCAACGGTCGTTACCAGGCGCACCTGAAGAAACTGGAAGTACTGCTGAACGATACCCTGGAAGTGCCCGGCGCTCTGGCGCAGGAAGACCTGCACGATCTGAAAGATACCATTATAGCGGAAGCTATGGATGTACTTTCGCCCAGCCAGCGGCAGTTATTTGTATTACGTGTACAACATCATTATTCCTACCAGAAAATAGCCCAACAATTAGGCATAGACCCGGCATCAGCAAGGGTTTTATATAGCCGTGCCCTGAAACAGGTAAAAACACATATCAAGGAAAATCCCGCCTTATCAGCCAGCCTCGTATCGGCATTTTTGCTGTTTACAATTTCTTAACATTCGTCTCAGTTAACATTTTTTGGGTATCGGGTATTCATTAGTAGATGGTACCGAAAAAATATCCAAGGGCCCATGCCCTGTTAGAAAAATTTCATGCAGGTAAATGCACACCGGAAGAGCTGGCGATATTAGACAGCTGGTATGACGGTTTGCATAATATTGAAGCAATGCCTGCGGCAGATGCCAGTCAATACCAGCAACAGTTCCTGGCAAATTTTCGTAGTCGCTTACCCGTTGCCAAGGTGGTATGGTGGAAGAAGGCGGCCGTAAAATGGACCGCAGCAGCAGCCAGCGTATTGTTACTGGCAGGTGCCGGATTTGCGTGGTTACATCATGCTACCGCAAAGGATGCCCCGGGTGCCACAGATAAATCTTTCCTGGTCACCAATGAAACCAATACGGTGAAGCTGGTGGTATTGCCAGATAGCTCCCATGTATGGCTGAATGCCACTGCCTCTCTGCGCTGGAAGGAAGACTTTAACCGGAAAGTACGCAACGTACAGCTTACCGGAGAAGGTTTCTTTGATGTACACGGACAAACCGGCAAGCCTTTTACGATTCGCACCAGGGATATGGTGATACAGGTGTTAGGCACGCAGTTTAACGTGGAAGCCTACCCTGCAGAAGGATTAACGCGCGTATCGCTGGTGCAGGGAAAAGTAAAGGTGCGGGTTGGAAAAGACAATACAGTACTGAAGCCTGGCTACGCCGCCGTTTACAACAATGAAGAAAAAGGACTGACGGTGAGCGAAACAGATGCCAATAGGGTAGCCGTTTGGAGGGAGGATGCATTCAGCGCCACTGATCTCCCGCTCAGAGATGCCGTTATGCGCTTGTGTAGCCGCAATGGATACACGGTGCATTGGGAGAATGCGCAGGGCGCCGATAAAAACATTTCTGTCATGTTCAGAAAAGAGGCCTTTACGAAAATGCTCGACAACCTATGTTATATCAGCCGTAAGCGATATCGCATTTCAGAAAAACAGGTTACCATTTATTAATACACGTGTGAACACTCCTGAAAAAATCAACACATGAAAATGAAATGTACCATTTCAGATCAGTACTCCCGTAGAAGCGGGCCAACTGCATCCCGTCTTAAAAGATATCTTTTATTGGGATGCACCCTTTTGCCGGCCACCTTTGGTTATGCGCGGCAAAGCGGGTTGAACGAAAAAGTAAAGCTGGATATTTCACGCGCCTCGCTGTCACAGGTGCTGACTGCCCTGGGCTCTCAGAGCACTTTTACGTTTAACTACGTAAAACAGGATTTCGATAAAATCATGGTCAGTGATTTTAAAACGGACAACATCACGTTAAACGAAGCACTCAACCTGCTCCGGAACAAATCCGGTATTGAGTACAGCGTTAGCGACAAAGCCATCCTGCTGAGAAAAGCAGAGAAAGATCCGGTGGTACAAACCACGCAGGTGGCTGATCATAAAATTACCGGTAGAATTACTACCGAAACCAAAGAACCTATTCCAGGCGTATCTGTATGGGTGAAAGGAACTAAAATTAGAACAGTGACCAATGCTGATGGTCGTTATGAGATCACAGCAGAAAATGAGAAGTCAGTACTGGTATTCAGTTACGTAGGTTATGAAACCATCGAAGCCGTAGCTGGAAACGCAGAAAGCCTGAACTTCAGCCTCAAAGTAAGCAGCAGTGGATTGAATGAAGTAGTGGTACTGGGTTATGGTACTGCTAAAAAAGGTGACCTGTCTGCTGCCGTATCCGTAGTACCGGATATGAAACAGATCAAGGAGCGTCCGGTAATGGATGTGGCTAACATGATCCAGGGTAAAGTGCCTGGCATCACCGTAACCGCCAATGGTGGTCATACCAGCAATCCTCCTAAAATTGTGATTCGTGGTATGGGATCAATCAGCAATGAAAGTGTACTGTATGTGGTTGATGGTGTACCTAATGCACCTTTCAATCCTGCAGACGTAGAGAATATCACTGTATTGAAAGATGCGGCATCTGCGGCGATTTATGGTGCATTCTCTGGTTCTGCCGGCGTAATATTGGTGACTACCCGTCAGGCGAAGAAAGGCCAGCCTACTGTAGAATATACTGGCTTTGTAGGTGCTAAGAAAGCATGGCGTACTTTACAGTCATTGACAGCGGAAGATGAAGCTAAAGTAGCTAACCTGGCGCAAATCAATGCAGGTAACCAGCCATTGGAAGGATGGGATCCGGCAAAGAATCCTTATGGTGCCGTTACCCGCACCAACTGGATGAAGGAAATTTTCCGTACCGGTTTAACACAAAGACACAACATCAGTGTTAATGCAGGTTCTGATAAATTTTCTACCCTCTTCCAGGCGCGTTATGAGAATGAAGAAGGGACTTTGCTGAACACCTACAACAAAAATATTTCCCTGAGATTTAATGCTAATTACGAATTCTCTAAAAATGTAAGTCTGCATCAGGATGTCTTCTGGAATAATAATGATAACAGGGATGCGGAAACTGCCAGTGGTTATACTGGTGTGATTACTTCTGCTATCTATATGCCACGCTCAGCTACTCCTTATTATGCAGACGGTACGTTTGGTGGTACTGGTCCAAGAGATGGTGCTTACAACGGTATCTACGGGGATGTAGTAAACCCAGTAGCTACGCTGCTGCGTAACCAGCCTTATAATAAAACCAATGATCTGCAGTCATCTACACAAGTAACTGTGAAAGACATTATTCCTGGTCTGTCTTATTTATCCCGTTTCTCTTACAGACAAACCAATGGTTTGTGGAAAAACTTTGAACCGAGGAGAACAGAACCTGGTAAACCTAATGACCAGAACAGATTATCTTATTCAGATAGTAAAGATTATTCCTGGATCTGGGAAAATACGCTGAATTATAACAAAGTTATTAACAAACATAGCATTGGTGCTATGGCCTCTATCACTGGTCAGGAAGCGGGTCACCGTGGTTTTACTGCATCAGCACAGGGTATTCAGAATGAAGCAGATTGGGCACAGTTCTTTGTAAATGCTTCTCTTTTTAACACACTGCCAACAGATGAGCAATGGGTTGACCGTAACGCTTCTTATGTAGGCCGTCTCTCTTATAGCTGGGCAGACCGTTATTTTGTAACAGGTAGCTATCGCTATGATATGGCGGGTCGTTTACCCGGAGATTACCGTAGTAAAGGATTCCCTGGCGTTACTGCTGCATGGAAAATCAGCTCTGAGCCATTCTTCCATTTAGATGCAGTAAACCTGTTGAAGATCAGGGGGAGCTGGGGTCGCATCGGTAATATGGCTTCTATCTGGCGTAACTATGCTTATCCAAAACTGGGTGCTGGTTATACCTACCAGGTGGGCGATGCTGCACCGCTCTCTACTTCTTTGTCAAACCAGGCTGCGTTTAACCCGAAGCTGTCATGGGAGTCATCTAAACAAACTGATATCGGTTTGGACATCAGCATGCTGAAACAACGTTTAGGTATTACTGTAGATTATTTTGATAAGCTGACTTATGATCTCATTCAGCAACAAACTACCGGATGGCCTAATACTTTCGGTGTAAGTGCTCCATGGCTTAATATGGGTGAAATCAGCAATAAAGGAGTGGAAGTGGCAGTAACCTGGGCTGATCATATTGGTCAGGTTGGCTATAGCCTGGGAGGTAACATTGCTACTTTGAAGAATAGAGTACAATTTATTGATAATGGTACAAATCCGGCCTGGTTCTCTGGTTCCTCCTTTAGAGGAGTATTACAGCCATATAAATCTATAGTTGGGCAGCCATTTAACTCCTACTGGTTGGTACAAACAGCAGGCTTATTCCAGTCTGATGCGGAAGCTGCTGCCTATAAAAATAATGGTAAAGTTGTTCAACCAAATGCAAAAGCAGGTGACATCAAGTTTGTAGATCAGAATGGTGACGGTGTTATCGATGATAAAGACCGCGTATTTATGGGGAATGCTTTCCCTAATTTGACCTACGGATTTAATGCTAGCTTTACCTGGAAAAATTTTGATGTCAGCATATTTATGCAGGGAGTAAGTGGTGTAAAACTATTCAACGCTTTCAAGATGACTACCCTGAGTGGTTCCGAACAGGGCTACAACCGTTGGGATAAAATCAAAGATGCGTGGACTCCTGAAAATACAGGCTCTAACATCCCACGCGTTCGTGCTAACGATCCTAACGCGAACTTCGGTACTAACTCCGATTGGTACCTGGAAAATGGCAACTACCTGAGATTGAAAAACCTGCTGATAGGTTATACTTTCGACAAGATGAGATGGAACAAGGGACTACGCGTATACTTCAGTGGCGATAACCTCCTCACCTTCACCAAATATTCCGGAATGGATCCTGAAGTAGGTGGTTTTGGTCTTGATGGTGGCCAATTCCCTGTTTCCCGCGTGTTCTCTCTGGGTGCTAATGTTAAATTCTGATAAAGTCAAATTGTATTATCATGAAATCGAAATTTAATTATATATACTTGCTGGCATCATTCTCTCTGGGATTGGGCGCTTGTAGCAAATGGGTAGATTCCAAGCCTTACGGTGAGCCTTCTACCGCGTTCTTCTGGCAGAGTGATGCAGATCTTAAGAAAGCAACTACCTCCCTGTATGAAACCATGCCCAATGAATCTACCTGGGGTAGAGACTTGTTCTGGGTTCAGGATGCCAGCGATGACCTGATTGTAGGTAGATCCAAAGCCAATGGAGAAAATATCAAAAACTTTATTCCAACAGGTAGAGAAGGTTACCTGGCAAATGGTTGGTCCGATTTATATCAAACGCTTAATCGCGCAAACCAGGTAATACAAAATGTACCAACTTCTAAAAATACGTCAGAAGCGGCGCGCAACCAGGCACTGGGTGAAGCATACTTCATGAGAGGGTTCGTACATTTCTGGATCGCTTACATGTGGGGACACAAAGACCAGGGTGTTCCTTACGATGGACCTGAAAATGCGGAGTTCGGAAAACGTGTTCCTCCACAATTACCTTCTGTAAAGGATAACTACGCACAGGTTATTAGCGATTTACAAAAAGCAGCAGACCTGTTGCCTACTTTCGATAAATATGGCCCTGCAGATCAGGGTAGACCTCATAAAGCTGCCGCATGGGGTTATATGGTAAAAACACTGGCATACTGGGCACAATATGACGCCAGCAAATGGTCACAAATACCAGCTTTGTGCGATAAAATCCGTGATGAAGGACATCGTGCGCTGATCAAGGATAAACCAGATGGTAAGCAAAACTACCAGGCAGTATTCACTATTGCCAATAACTGGAGTTCTGAATATATCTGGTCTGTTACTTCCGGTATCCAGGGTGGATCTGAGTTTCCAGGCGTAGTACTGGAAAATACAGGATGGAACCTGTTTAACGGATGGGGTTATTTCCAACCTACCGAAGAACTGTATGATGAATACGAAGCGACCGATCCAAGACGTGAAGTAACCATCCTGAAGTTCAATGATAAGTTCGTTTACTTCGGTTTAAATTTTAGCTACTATTCAACTAACAGCTTGTCTGGTTTCCAGATGAGGAAGTACATGGAGCCATATTCCTATGGAACAGATGGTAAGTCCAGCACCAACACCATGATTAATCCAAGCCCGGATTATCCAACTACCAGGCTCAACTTACCATTGATGCGTTATGCAGAAGTACTCCTGTTTAAAGCAGAAGCACTGATTATGCAAGGCAAAAATGGTGAGGCGGCTGCTCCTTTAAATGAAGTACGTAACCGCGTAGGATTAGGTAACATTGCCAGCCCTACTATGGCCGATCTGAAGCATGAACGTCGTGTGGAACTGGCTTGTGAGTGGACCGACAGATGCCAGGATCTGAAAAGATGGGGTGATTTTGATAAACTCAGGGCACCACTGCATGGTCGAATTCATGCTAATAAGTCTGATCCTGCATCAGCTTATACCATCAAAGAAGTATGGCCTGCCCGTAACTTCGATCCGGCTAAAAAGATGGCATGGCCTATGAATCCGGATGTGATCAATACCAGCGGCGGCGTTTACAAACAAACACCAGGATGGTAATATCACCACTGATATAGTAGCCGAAAGCATAAAGCTGAAAGCAAAAAGCTATTAAAGCGGATGACCAGCGCGAGTATTTAAAATTACTCATATACGCTGGTCATCCGCTTTAATAGCTTTTTGCTTTCAGCTTTATGCTTTCGGCGCTACCATTGCTGTAATTGATACCGCTTAATTCGAAATTATTACTACTTTCAGTGGCAATGCTTACCGCTATGTCAAAGAAACTATTGTTTGCCGCTATTCTTTGCTGTTTTGCATCCCTGCAAATGCACTGCGCTTCCCCTGAAATAACACAGCACCCCGATACTGTTCCGGTGGCCGTAAAGCCCCTGTTTAAGGATTTTATGGGGATTAACGGACATGTTACTTTTAAGCCGGAATTATATGGCCAGGTATGCCGCCTGGCACGTAGCTATCATAATATCGACTGGGACGCCAAAGCTCCCGGCGATTCCCTGATGATCCCCCTTACCGTTAATCACCTCAACTGGAAAAATGATGTGTATGGCCCCTGGAAGAAAGCCGGTTTTGAAACAGATATTTGCCTGCAATTTCTCATGTTGGGCCTGGGATCTCCCCGTTATCAACAACTATGGAAAGGACATGAACAATGGGCCTATGATTATGGCAAAGCCATGGCAGCTTATTACGGCCCTTCGGGTAAAGAACAACTCAGTACTTCTTTCGAAATAGATAATGAACCCGGTAACCGGTTTGATCCCACCTTATTCCAGACGCTTTTCACCAAAATGGCACAGGGCATCCGGCAGGGCGATCCCCGGATGAAGATTGTAACACCCGCAGTAGCAGCCGGTAAAGGAGATAATTATTCACAGGGACTAGATCATTTTTATGGAGATAAACAAGTACTCCCCCTGTACGATATCATCAATCTGCATACCTATGCTACGATGGAAAAAACTGCCACCAATGATAACAGCTGGCATCGGAGTTTCCCGGAAGATCCCTCGTTGCGCTATCTTAAAGTAATAGATGAAGCCATTACCTGGCGCAATCAACATGCACCTGGCAAGGAAATATGGGTGACGGAATTTGGCTATGATGCCTGTACCCCGGCTGCGATGAAACAACGGAAAGACTGGGCACTAAAGCTCAACTGGCAGGGCGCCACCGATCTGCAACAAGCGCAATACCTGGTGCGGTCCTTCCTGGCCTTTGCTGCCCGCGATGTGCAACGTGCCTACCTCTATTATTACAATGATGAAGATGAAGCTTCTTTTCACGCTGCCTCGGGGCTCACGCGTAATTTTGTTCCCAAGCCTTCTTTCTGGGCCGTGCGGCAGTTGTATGGCACGCTGGGGGATTACCGTTTCCGGCGGGTGGTGCAGCAGCAGGAAGGGCAGTTGTATGTATATGAATTTGAAGATGGGAAAAATCCAGCGTCCCTGGTATGGGTGGCGTGGTCGCCCACGGGGGCTGATACGCAGCATAAAGACAACTATCAGCCGCATACTACTTCCGCTACGCTGGACCAACTGCCGGGTAAAGTGTTACAGATAACAGGCATGGCTACTGCAGAGGGGGCTGCTCCAACGGTAGCCTGGGAAAAGGCCGGTGACAAGGGGATCCGCCTGGAGATACCCGAAAGCCCGGTGTATATTGTCTTCTCAAAAAAATAAAAAATTGCTGTTGGCAACGGTTTTTTAAATTAGTGCGATGAATCACCCACATACAACTATACAACGTCCATTTGTGTTATCTGGCGGCGGCGCCCGTGGTTACGCACATTTGGGGGTACTGAAAGCTTTTGCAGAGCAACAGGTTTTTCCGGAAGCTATTGCCGCTACCAGCGCCGGATCTATTGCGGCTGCTTTTATCTGCGATGGCTACAGCACGGATGAAGTGAGAGAAATATTTCAAAAACACAAGCTGGGCCTGTCTATGCAGTGGAAGAACTGGCGCGCAGGTTTCCTGTCCCTCAAAAAAGTAGCGGGCGTATTGCAACAAACATTGCGGCACAAAACCTTTGAATCGCTCCCTGTTCCCCTTTATGTTACCGCTACGAATTTCGCCACCGGTGATCAGACCATTTTCGGTGAAGGAGAGCTGATTCCTGCTATCCTGGCTGCCTCTTCGGTACCGCTGTTATTCCCGCCAGTGGAAATTGCAGGTATGCAATATGTAGATGGCGGCTTGTCCGGCAACCTGCCCATAGAGCCGCTGCTGGCACAATACCGGGATATCATCGGGGTACACGTAAATCCACTCACTCCTTATAACCCTGCCAATGGCTTCCTGGCAAATGTGGAAAGAACGCTGCACCTGGCTATCCGTGAACCGGTGCTGAAAAATAAGCAACTGTGTAAATCGTTTATTGAGCCAGCCGAATTAGGTAAGTATGGCATGTTTGAGTTTAACCGGCTGGAAGATATCTATACTACCGGTCTCGACTATACGCGAAATTTATTACGGCAGCAAACACTGGTGTAGTGAATAGTATTTCATAAAAGCAGCACAATGAAAACAATCCTGGTGAATATCGTGTGGCTTCTGCTCACGATGGTAAGCGCGGCACAACAAAAAGAGGTACCCGTGTTTGTGTCAGGCACCGAAGGGTATAGAACTTTCCGTATCCCTGCCATTATCCGTTTACCGGATGGGGATCTGCTGGCCTTCGCAGAGGGCCGCGTAGATGGGATGGATGATTATGGCAACATTAATATGGTGATGAAACGCAGTACCGATAATGGCCACACATGGTCGGCCCTGCAGGTGATAGCAGGAGCTGGCAATATGCAGTTGTCGAACCCCGGACCGGTAGTAGATCTCACGGATCCGGCCTATCCGAAAGGCAGGATATTTTTCTTTTACAATACCGGCACTGCCAGGGAAGGTGATATTCTCAGGGGAAAAGGTATTAAGCGTTGTTACTATAAAACATCGGCAGATGGTGGCCGCACCTGGGATCCACCGGTAGATATCACGCTGCAGATACATCGGTTGAAGCAACCTTCGGCAGACCCGGCATTTAATTCCCCTGAAGACTGGCGCTACTATGCCAATACGCCCGGGCATGTGATGCAGTTCCGGGAAGGACCTTTCAAAGGCCGGATTTTTGTAGCGGCGAATCATACTGCCGGCGCGCCGGTGGCACATGCCGCGCATTATGTAGCCCATGGATATTATACAGACGACCACGGGAAAACGTTCAAGGTAGGTAATAGTATAGCCGTGCCCGGTAGTAATGAATCGATGGCAGCGGAACTCTCCGGCGGCAGGCTGATGATGAACAGCCGCAATCAAAACCGCGAGGATGTGCATCTGCGCATAGTATCTGTTAGCAGTGATGGCGGCGCCACCTGGGATACTACCTATCGCGACAGCCAGTTAATAGATCCGGTTTGCCAGGGTAGCATCCTGGATATTGGCCGTGCCGGTAAAAAAAATATACTCGCGTTTTGTAATGCAGCAGACTCGTTAAGGAGAGACCATCTCACCCTGCGTATCAGCTTTGATGATGGAAAAACCTGGAAAGAAAGTTATGTGATTTATAAGGGAGATGGAAAACGCAAAGCGGGTTATGATTATGCGGCCTATTCAGATATGGTAAAGTTGGGGAAGAAGCGAATAGGTGTATTGTATGAAAAGGACAATTACGCCACGATTGTATTTACCGTGGTGAACTGGAAGTAGCATCATTGCATCCGGAAGAATATCTTCAAATGTAGGCTGGTAGGTTACTACCAGCCTTTTTTGTTTTATCGGTAAATGCGATTGTCGCAAAGTCTACTCTATTTTGTCGTATTTCACCATCCTGCTTGTTCGTTTGTCGTGGTATGTTTGCATTAACAAACAAAATCACCTTTAAAACTTAATAAAATGAGCACAGCAGTAAAAAACATGATCACCGTATCCGCCATTGTAAACGCGCCAGTAGCAAAAGTTTGGGATAGCTGGACCAACCCTGTCCATATTGTTAAATGGAACAGTGCCTCCGATGATTGGCATACGCCTAAAGCGGAAAATGATATCCGTACCGGTGGAAAATTTATGTCGCGCATGGAAGCCAAAGATGGCAGTTGGGGATTTGATTTCGAGGGCATATATGATGAAGTAATAGATCATCAGCTGATTGCCTATACCCTTGGTGATGGCAGAGAGGTGTCTATTATTTTTGAAGCAGAAGGCCATACTACCAAAGTAACAGAGACTTTCGAAGCAGAAGCGGAGAACTCCCTGGAGATGCAGCAGAGCGGCTGGCAGGCAATTATGGATAGCTTTAAAAAGTATACTGAATCGGTAAAATAATGTGGTGGATATATACCAGCATCCGCACACATTCGTAGATGCGTGCGGATGTTTAATTTAATAGTTCACATATTTTTCGTCGAAGGTACCATCTGCGTATAGATCGATCAATCCATATCCAGGGGCGGTTTCCCGCTTGTTGCCTTTCCACCATGCGCCACTTACGGCGCCATTGCACAGGTAGGTAACGTTGTTGTACACCACTTTATCGCGCAGGTGTATGTGTCCACTCAGGCATAATTTTACGTTAGGGTGTTGGTAAAACAGTTGGATGATAGCAGCTGTATCAGTGTGCATATCGCCTCCCAGCATTTCCCATTTATTCACGATATTATCTTCAATCATTAAGGTGGCGGTAAGGATGGGAATATGTGATAGTATACAAACCGGTGTGGCAGGCGGCGTGTTTTTCAATTCGTTTTCCAGCCACGCAAACTGTGCTTCGCCTAATTTGCCGATATACCAGGTAGCATCGATATCGAGGTGTACACTATCCAGGCAAATAAATTTCCAGCCATTTTTCTGGAAGCTGTAGTAGGGAGTAGCTAATAGCAGTTGATCAAGTGCATATTGTTTCCCATAAACGGCGGAGTTTTTATTTTGTTCGTCCCACCAGATATCATGGTTGCCGAGTACATAGTGCATGGGCAGGCTGCATTCAGCCGCCATAACGGAATGCCACAGCTGCCACTGATCGCGGATCGTAGAGATGTTTTCCTTGTTCATATCATATACAATATCGCCGCCATTGAGGATCAGGTCTACTTTGGGCGTTTGTTGCTGTACGTGCCGGAAACATTTGCCCAGTCGTTTGGGTGCATCAAAATCATTATTCAGGTGAATATCGGTCAGGTGTGCAATTCTCAGGGCGGGTTTGTTTTTAGCAGCAAACGCGGAATAGGGAAGCGCCGGCGCCAGCAACAGGCCGCCCATTTTCTTCAGCAGCGATCTTCTTTGAATCATGTGTAGAGCGATGAGTATTAAAAAAAACAGGCAGCTCGTTACAACTGCCTGCAAAAAAAATAATTTACCAGTTAACCGTGCTGGTTAAGGGAGCAAAGTTAAAAATCGGGAGCTACCTGCTGTATTATGATCTTGTTAAGAAATTATTCTTTTACGGGATCAGGTAAAGCTTCTTGTTTGGATTTATAGATATATGCGGCGATACCAGCGGCTATAAAGGATTCTACCAGGAGATAACCCAGCTGTCTGACCAGTTGTTGTGGCGCAAAGAATAAATGACTGACTTCTGAGAAGCGTTTGAAATATGCCAGGAAGAAAAGTAGGTGTGACAGGAGGCTGGTTGCTAAACCCACGCAAAAAGTGAATATGATGGCGCTCTGGAATATTTCATTTTTTTTGACTTCGGCCTGGATGCGCTTCAGGTACAGGAAAGTGCTATAACTCAGCAGCGATATGCTAATCAATGAGCTGACTCCCATCATCACGTAGGGAAATACAGACTGGCTGTAGGGAATGATATTGTTGCTGATGAGGAGGTTGAGAATTTGTGAATTGGCGTTGCCCGCAAACAGGAGAATGAGGACTGTTTTAACAATATAAAGCACCTTTAGTGTTTGTCCCTGGGCGGTATTAGACCGGTATTGTACCAGCAGGAAGAACAGGATGAGCAGGGGGTAAAGAAAGTAGTTACTACCGCCAAGTCCTTCTTCCACAAACAGGCCGCTATATGCCATGCCCAGGTCGAGGAACAGCCATATAACGGCGCATATCCAGGCGATGGTTTCGAGTATGGCGTTTTTAGTAAAGAAAACGATGATGGCCAGGATAAGGCCTACCAACAGGATCAGGGTGGCGGCGCCACCCAGCAGTAACAGAAAGGATAAGTCTCCCATCATGTTCAAAATGGTTTTTACGATGAATGAAATCAGGTGTAACACGCATAGATACAATAAAATACTTATAGTTAAGCACTTGTTTTTTATTGTACTTTGTTTTTAAAATATATATAATAAATATATTAATTAATATTTATGCGTTTTGTTGCCCTAAACTGTTGGAAATTCGGCACGATAAGTGTATATTGGGCGTAATTAATTTAAAAAATAATGCAACAAGGTAAAGTTAAATTTTTCAATGAATCCAAAGGATTTGGTTTCATTACACCGTCTAATGGTGGCCAGGACATCTTCGTTCACATTTCAGGTACTACCAGCCAACTGCGTGAGAATGATACAGTGACGTATGAAGTAGAAAATGGTAAAAAGGGATTAATTGCAGTTAACGTGAAAGTTATCTAATTTTATATCGAAAATTACTCATTGAAGAAAGGTACGCAGACGCGTACCTTTTTTTATTTGCTTTTGCTGAGAATCGGAAGTCACAATTCCGTATTTTATTGTAAATGATGGGGCATCGCATTTAGCAGCATATATTCCTTTTGTTTTCCTTCGAAGCGCTGACCGGCGGCCTCCAGTATCACTGGTCGGATCACCAGCAGTTCATCACTGATCACTACGCCGTTTTTAAAGATGGTATATCCTGTCCAGTGTGCCGTACCGGGAGTAATCGTTGCTTTTAGTTTATTACCTTCTTTAGTGGTGATATTCAATTGTTGCAAATCCTGGTCGAAGAAACCTTCGCTGCTACCTTCCCGTTGCAGGGTAATGGTGGCATGTTGCGGATCCAGTGCGATTACTTTTACGGTTTGTGTACCAGGGCCGCCCAATTCCCAGGGTTGCGGAATAGTATGTTGCCAGGTATCTCCTTCTTTTAATGTTGCTGGAACCGGTCCCCATATAAACTCGCTGTAGAGTAATCCGCTGGCATTGGGATTGACAAATGATTTACCGGCAAAAATGTTGGTGCCATTAAGCCCAATGGTTACTGCTGCGTTGGTAGCGGGTTGCTCATCATACCTATCTGTTTCGTTAAAAGAGGGGTTCCTCGCATCGTTGTTGGTGACTACGTAAGTGCTGCTACCACTTATCCGGTGTACTACCGGTGCAAACTGATCACCGGTGAAAGCGATGGTCCTGGAGTATATGTTAGCCAGTGTATCGCCCGTGGCTAGTTTCAACGTAAGATATCCGGGATGGTTGATTTGTTGTGATTGGCTACGGTAAGAAATGCTGGTAAGTACAAGGAGGAAAAAGTAAAATACTTGTTTCATAAAAGTGGTTTAACAACCTCAAGATGGATATAAAAGGGAGGGTAGAAAAATCATTTAAACAGATGGGGATATATTTTCAACAGGGAGGCCGGGAGGTTCAATTGGTATCACAAAAAAAACAGCCGTTTCATCATGAAACGGCTGTTTTTTATTAAAGGAAGCGTGACAGCTATTGCTTCACAAAAGTACGTACGGAGGTACCGAAGTTTGGATTATTCACTACCCATTTGAGTGTTATATTCGCGCCGGAACGTATGATAGTGGTGTTAGACAGTGTCAAACCACCGAGCGGCGTGTTCTGTGTTGGCCCCTGGAAATTATCCGCGTCAGTAAATCCTATGTAGTAAGGAAATATAAAAGAAGGATTACCGGCCACACCGCCTGGATTATCGACGGTATATAGTCCGGTTCCTTTTTTGACAACATGTACTTCCTGACCATTGGAGGAACGTTTGTAAGTACCACTGATATCATCAGTAGGAGAAATATTGGTCACTAGTACCAATCTTGCTGCTAATGTTCTGTATCCCCACAGGTTGATAGTTTGATAGTTTACCACATAGAAGCCTGCGTTGGCCGCATCCACGTTGTTGGAGGTGGGAGTGAGCTGGGTAGTGGTATTCGTTAAACTATCGTACCCGGTAGCGCCAGGATCCGTAAAGGAACCGCCAACGCTTAAAGTAAGTACCGGGTCACCTTTCAGGGTAAGCTTAGGGAAAACCGGTGTCACCATTTTGGTATACACGTTTTCCGATTTTTTAGTACAGGCGGTTAGCATCACCGCGCCTGCCAGGAAAATATATAATAACGCTTTCATGCCAAACAATTAATTGTTAAAAGAATATGGAGAAGCCAATGGCCACCTCCTAATTAGCCCACCAAACTTTATCGTACGTCAAATGATTGGTCTTAGGCGCATTTGGATTCCTGGTCAGCTCGGAAGAAGGGTACAGGAATATACCCGGGAATCTGCCGGGACCAATAATAGAAGCTTTTGAAACAACGAAGAAGGAGGGGTATCCGGTTCTTCTCCATTCTGTCCAGGCTTCTATGGTTTGGTTACCGCACATGGCCGCCCATTTCTGTGTAATAATAGCTTTTACCTGTGTTTCCAACGGGCTACCGGTTGGGTACGCGATAGCTGGTTGCGCGATGTAATCAGCAGCACCGTCTACCTGGTAAGCGGTAAAGTTATCGGTGATACCTTGTTCATACATAGCAGCTGCATCGCCGGTGAGCCAGCCTCTTGCTATGGCTTCTGCCTGCAGGAAATCAGCTTCGTAATCGGTCATCAGTTTTACAGGAGCCAGCGCTGAATTAGCATCAGTTGGGTTAGCGCCAGTAACAGATGATGGGAGAGATACGTTGGTGGTAGGTGGATTATTAAAGCTTCCTTGTGGAATGCCTACCACCGCACTACCTACTTTATTGTAAAAAGCATTTATCCTCGGATCACTATTACCACTGTAGAAGTCAACAGCGGTGGAACTAGCTACCAGGTTGGCTACTTTGTTTAATACGTTACCCGCCATTGCACCATACAGCGGATTGGTCTGACCGCCGGTAGTGTTGAAGGTTTGAATGGCTGATTCTGTAGGTTGTATAAAATCAGCACCCTGCAGTGATTTTACAATAGTGGCTGCCCTGGCTGGGTCTTTCTTCGCCAAACGAAGTCCCACTCTTAATTTGAGCGTATTGGCAAAGTGTAACCATTTGGTCATATCACCACCGTAAATCAGATCATCACCACCCGGAGCGTTTGGATCATTTGGGTCGATGAGCTTGGTGGCATCTTCAATTAGCTTCACAATACCTGTATAGATATCGCTTTGCGTATCAAATTTCGGATACAGGATGGCCGTAGCGGCATCACCTTGTGTAGCCTGGCTGAAAGGTACATCTCCCCATAAGTCAGTAGTCAATTGGGCGGTATATGCCTTTAACAGCATCCCAATAGCCACGTATTGTTTCTTACTGGTGGCGTTACCTTTGTTAATTACCTGCTGGAAATTCTCCTGTGCATCTACCTGGAGATTTGCCCACACGTTGCCAAAATCCCCTTCTGAAGGTAAGTATTGGTCCAGTGATTTATACTGGGAAGAGGTGGGACTCTGTGTCCAGTATTGTCCCCATATGCCACCATCAATAGTGAGTGTATTGCCAAGAGCGAAAGTTAACCCTGCTTCCGCGGAAGGCAACAGTACATCTACTGTTACGTCTACCGCGTGGTTGGGATCTTTATTTACATCCAGGAACTTTTTGCACCCTGGCGTTGAAAGCAGGAGGGTGGACAAAAAGGCTAATGTGATTATATTCTTTTTCATCAATTTTCTTTTTTAGGCCTGGTTGAAATTAGAATGATACGTCCACTTTAATACCCATGTTTCTGAGGGATGGGTTGGATAAGAACTCATATCCCTGTACGTTACTGGCTCCCTGACCGTTGATTTCCGGATCAGCAAATTTGTTGGAGCTTGGTACCCACAGGAAGAGGTTATTACCGTAGAGCACTATTCCTAATTTAGTGAAAGGTGTATGCCTTAACATAGACTGGCTGAATGTGTAACCAATGGAAGCCTCACGCAGTTTGATGTAACTGGCGTCTATGATATCTTCTCCTGCTGGTTTTACATTGGTCCAGTAATTATACGGATGGAATTTGATGCTGGTGTTTGGAACCATTTTACCAGTACCATCGTCATAAACGGAGTTCGGGAATACATAATCCTGCCTGTTATTCTGTGCAGTTTCCAGGGCATATCCACCAAAGTCAATCAAACTCTTGGTATTGGAATAGAATACACCACCTTGTTTGGTATCAAACAGGAATTTCAGCATGAATCCTTTGTAGGAAATATTAGCACCCAGGGAAGCCATGTAGTCAGGCAAATAAGAGCCAAAGTAGCGGGTAGCATTGGCAATTGGTAATCCTGTTGACTTGTCTATCACCACGTGACCAGCTGCATCTACCTTCAGGCCGGTACCATAGAAAGTACCATATTTTTTTCCTTTGGCAGCTACCTGCGACATGGCAGTAGTACCACTGATACCACCGGAAATAGCTACCTGGTCCAGGTCGCCGTTGATGTCATTTACTTTGTTATCCAAATGGCTGAATGTTCCAAACAGTTCTACGCGTAAGCCATAGGAAGTATTAACCGGTGTAGCCCTTAAGCTAACTTCCAGCCCTTTGTTGGTCATTTGTCCTACGTTCATAGTAGTGAAACCAAAACCGGAGCTGTTAGGAATAGGAACGTCCACAATCTGGTTGGTTGACTTAGTGTTGTAGTAAGTAACATCCAGGTTGATCATGTTTTTAAGGAAAGACAACTCTGTTCCTATTTCAAAAGAAGACGTAAACTCTGGTTTCAGGTTTGGATTTCCGATCAGGGTACGATGTGCGAAACCAGGAATGGTGTTGTTATTGCTGCTAATCGGGAACACGATTTCACCAAAGTCTGCGCTGATATCTGTTTTGGTGTAAGTTGTCTGTAAGCGGTAAGGAGGCGCATCCGCACCTACTTTCGCGTAACTGAGTCTTACTTTACCGAAGCTGAGTACATCGCTGAAGGCTTTGTCTTTGTACAGCTCAGAGAAAACGAAGGCACCGTTTACGCTGGGATATATGTAAGAGTTATTGTGGGTGGGCAGGGTAGAAGAAATATCGTTACGGATAGTTCCACCCAGGAAGAGCATATTCTTATAATCGAAGTCAGCTTCTCCATAAAAACCGTACAGTCTTCTTTGTGTCAGCGCATTGGTAGAATTGATAGGTCCCTTGGAGTTATCCAGGTTATAGAAATCGGGTACTATCAAACCTGCGGTATTGGTAGCTGCAAAGAGCTCGTTATTGGTGATCATCCGTACGTTGTTACCACCCAATAATTTCATATTGAAATCTTTGGTCAACGCCTTGGTGTAAGTAATGATCAGGTCATGGTTAATCTGGCTGTAGTTGTTAACATCCTGCGAATACTTACCATTGTCGCTCCAGTTATTACCGTTATAAAACGGATCAAAAGGAACAAAGAAGTATTTGGCTCCTTTTTCATACCTGCGGTCGCTGTAGATATCTGCACCGATACGTTCGGTGATATCCAGTCCGGCAACTGGTTTGTAGCTCAGTGAAACGGTTCCCTGCACACGTTCTACCGTGTTATTGTTTTTGTAGTTCTGTAGCAGGAAGTAAGGGTTTTTGGTATAGGCGCCATAGTATCCATAGTAATTAGTACCGTCCGCACCGGTAAAGGTACCATTATACGGATTGCTCAGATCTTTGAAGTCAACGATAGGAGCATCCCTTGGTTGCTGGAATATAGAGGCGTAAGTAGAGTTAGTTTGTCCACCCAGTGGTAACTGGCTGGAGATATTGGTATATCCCACAGATGCCTGGCTGGAGAACTTTTCAGAGAATTCAGAAGAACCACTCACCCTTACGCTATATTTATTATAGTTCGTAGTAGGAATAATGCCTTTGTTGTTTAAGGCGCCTACGGATAAGAAGTAAGTTGATTTCTCATTACCGCCGGACACGGTCAGGTTGTTATTAAAGGTTTGACCTTTATCAAAGAAATCTTTTACGTTATTAGGAATGGCTTCGTATTTCTTTAATTGTTGCTTTCCATTAATTATTTGTCCGAAAGGTCTTTCTTTACCATCAAATGGATCACCCCAGCTGAAGTTTTCTCTTCTGTCGTTAGGGATACCGTCCAGGTTACCTTCCCCAAACTGGTTCTGGAAAGTAGGATATTTCAGAATGCTGGACAGCTGATAGGCGCTGCTGAAGTTAATCTGGGCCGGAGAGTTTTTCTTTCCTTTCTTGGTAGTGATCAGGATGGCACCGTTAGAAGCAATGCTACCATATAAAGCGGCAGCTCCGGGGCCTTTCAGCACCGTAATGCTTTCGATGTCGTTCGGGTTGATATCGTTACCTCTGTTACCATAGTCTACCTGGTCGTTCAGGAAGTCGGTGTTGCGGATGTTATCGTTACTTACCGGGATACCATCGATCACAAATACCGGTTGGTTATTACCACTGAAAGAGGTAGGACCGCGGAGTGTGATCCTGGAAGACGCACCTGGTGCGTATCCGGAGGTGATGCTCAAACCGGCAACTTTACCGGTTAAGGCATTGATGGGACTGGTGTTGTCACCGATGTCTTCTTTGTTAATGGTAGCTACGGCGTAACCGAGACTTCTTTTCTCTCTTTTCACACCCTGACCTGTTACCACAATTTCTGTGAGGGAGGTGCGAACCGCCTGTAAAGACACATTGTATTTAGTGGCACCGGTAACAGGTATTTCCTGGTCAGTGTAACCAATGAAGGTAAATACCAGGACATCGCCTTGTGACGCAGTTAAGGAGTAGTTTCCTTTAGGATCTGTAGCGGTACCGGTGCTCGAGTTTTTAATTCTCACGCTTACACCCGGTAATGCAGATCCATCTTCCTGCGCCGTCACTTTACCGGTAATCTTTTGCTGGGCAAAAGTCAGTAAGGGCACTATTAACATAACCAGCGCCAGGAAAGCTTTGCGGAAAGCTCTTTTGGATTCCTTATGGGCGCCCGAGATGTAAATAATGAGATGAGTTGTCTTTTTCATCATAAACTTGATTTTGGTTGTGGATTGTTTAATAAATTTTTTAGTCGTGCTGGCATATGCAACTCGTGATGAGGTGGGCCATTAGAGGGTGATAATGTGTTGTAAAATGGGATCATTGATTGATCATTTAGAGATTAGCGCGGTCTTATGATTAATTGTTGTTGTTATTCCTTACAGTGATGCTTTGCATAAAGACATAGCACTGTCACTACAGCTTTTGAGCTGAATTTTTATCCGAATAAGTTGCCGGTTTACAGTAAGTCCATAAACAACTTTATACAACAATTGCCTGCAATGATGAAGGCGATGTTTTGTTGTGCATAAAGGTTATATGGTAGACTACACAAGCGTAAGTGGAGGTACTGCTTTTAATGCGTAGACAATTTTCTCACAAGCAATATAAATTCTCATAAGCCAATTCTCATAAGCAATAAAAAGCAATGCAGTGGCTAAATGCACGGCTACCTTCAAGGTTACGTTTGTCGTCTCGTCTGCTAGGTTAAAATGGTAATAACACTGCCAGTAATTAATAGCGAAAGTTGATTGATTTGCTATTATTGAGTGCGATTTCTTTGGTATTCAAATTTTGGTAGTGGTTACACGCAGGACATTTCATCAATTGGAAACATCTCTTGCCGATTTTAGATTCTGTTTTGTTGATAAATAAAATACTGATACTTGTTTACCTTCTCTCTGTTTTCTCTAAGCTTTACTGCGACTTTGACTTGCTCTGCGAAAGTTCGTTTAAACCGATAAATGATTTTCTTTTTTTAACAAGTAAAACCTCTTTCGATACACTAAGATAAGCCTTTATTAGCAAAAAAATAACATCAGGATAATTTAATCTGCCGTAGCAAGGGTTTCAGCGTAAATTATTGATAATAAATTGTTTATATTTCAGAAGAAGGCGTACCACTTTGGGGTTATATCCTACTACGGGAACGGATACAGTAAATGAATGATCCTTTTGGCTTTTAATGCCCGCCTTATTATCTTCCCGTTATGAACCAGATTAAAGCAGCATTAGTAGGACTGGCAGTTGGAGACGCCCTCGGCGTACCGGTAGAATTCAGAGAGCGGGAAGGACTGGAACGTGATCCTGTAACAGATATGAGGAGTTTTGGATCACATCAGCAACCGGCCGGTACCTGGTCGGACGACAGCTCCCTCGCATTTTGCCTGGCAGAAGCATTGACTGTCGATTTTAGTTTGCAACAACTGGCGCAATACTTTATTGATTGGCGCTATAAAAGCTTCTGGACACCGCATGGCGTTGTGTTTGATATAGGCATCACTACACAAGAATCCATAGAGCGACTCGCAAAAGGAATTTCTCCCACTAAGGCAGGAGGATTTTATGAGTCTGAAAACGGGAATGGATCGTTGATGAGGATTTTGCCATTATTATTTTATATAAAAGATAAAAATATGGCAGAGCGATTCGAAATCACGAAAGACGTTTCTTCGCTTACCCATGGCCACATGCGTGCGGTCGTTGCTTGCTTTTATTACCTGGAATTTGCCCGGCAAATTTTGTTGAAGAAAGATAAGTTTGAAGTATATCACGCGCTTCAGCAAACCCTGCCCGGGTTCATTGCGGAACAAGGTATTCATCGTGACGAGATAGCGAAATTTAACCGGCTGTTTAAAGAAGATATTCATTTTGTAGCCACTACCACCATTAACAGTGGGGGCTATGTGCTGCATACATTGGAAGCTGCGATCTGGTGTATTCTTACCACCGACAATTATACAGACGCTGTTTTAAAAGCCGTTAATTTAGGCCGCGATACAGATACCACCGGCGCCGTAACAGGTGGCCTGGCTGCACTGATCTATGGCCTGGAAGGAATTCCGGAGAAGTGGATAGCAGCATTGGCCCGCCGGGAAGACATCCTGCAACTGGCGGATAGAATGACGCAACATATGCATTAACAGCTTACTCTATTGCCTTGTTATCTGCCTGTAATAATTCCCAATTCCTTTGCAATCTATGGCGCTCACAAAAGTCGATTAATTGCCGGAGTCTTTTTTTATTATCATACCGGATATTCCAGTATAACTTTTTCTGGCAATCGCTGCAAAGGCGATTGGGGTTGTTATCTGTTTCGGCTAAACTGTTTGTTCCATTCATTACACATCTTGCAAAAGTACAATGGTGTAAGGATAGCATATGTCCTATTTCATGGGAAGATATATTAGTAAGCCTCCTTATGCATTGCAGGAAATTGGTCGTGTCCAGCTGCTCGTTTTGTAGGCGGTAAATAGAAGTAACACCCACTCTCTTGGTATAAGAAGCCTGGCCAAATACATAGTTCCACGATGGTTTAGGATAAAGATCTTTTGCACTGATCGCCATGAATGCAATACCGTTGGCCGGTACCTGGCCTGCCAGCAAAGTATCTACTATATAAGGAGCCAGTAGCTGGAAATGATCGGTTTGTATACGTCCTGGTACACCCGTATCTGATACAGGCTTCAACAACACGGTTTCCAGTTGAAAGAAAATAGCCACATACTCACGGGTAAGCGATAACGCTTTTTGCTGTAGCGCAGTAAATTCCCCTACCGGCAATAGGTAAATAACAGATTGGTGGGGTGTTGGCTTTACCGGATTCGCTTTTTTATAAGCTTCAAAAGTTTGTCCCTTTTCTTTGTGATCAAAAAGCCATTCGCCTTCCAGGGGAGTAGTGAGTTGAATATCATTATGGGCAATGGCCCTGAAATACCCGGACTGGGGGCGTATTACCGGATCTTTTTCGGCGTTGTATTGGCAGGATACCAACATGCATAATAACAGTAACAGCAGTTGTTTCATCAGGTATAGGTTTTGGAGTATATCCAGGTTAACTATATAGTATGAATTTACACGCAGAAACAGCGAACTAATCAAGTGAAATGTTTCCGGTAAATATTATTCCATTTCTTCCATGGTTCCTTCTGTTTCACCCAGTTCCCGCCCCCATTGGGCAATACTTTCGAGCGGAGCAATCAGGGTTTTTCCAAATGGCGTTAAAGAATATTCTACCCGTAGCGGTGGCTTGGTACCGAAGGATTCCCGCTGTATCAGGCCATCTTCTTCCAGGGTTTTTAACTGAAGGCTTAACATCTTTTCTGTAATATCCGGTATACGTTGTCGTATTTCCGTAAAGCGCATGGTACTGTTTCGCAGGTACCACAGGATCACACTTTTCCATTTCCCCCCAATATAATCCATGGTAATGTCCATGGCACAGTGGTAGGTTTTCCCATGAAGCCTGAACCCAAATTTTTTGCCGTTAATGATCATACTATTTTTTTGTACCTGTCAGAATTGACAGTTATTGCGCACAATACAGAATCAATTTACTTTTGGTGCTCTTAATAATTATTCAAATTTAGAAAATGAAAACAAGAATTCATACTTATACCTCACAGGAACCGATGTTAAAGGTAAATGCCTTCATCGTGGAAGGAGCTAATGAACTGGTAGTGGTAGATACTACCCTTACAAAGAGCGACAGCATCGCATTGCGGCAACAGGCCGATGCACTGGGGAAACCAGTGGCAGGTATTATTCTTACGCATGGCCATCCGGATCACGTAGCGGGTACCTGGCACGTTAAACAACAACAGGATATCCCCGTATTTGCAGTACCCGCTGTAAAACAACTGATGCTGGATACAGAACAGGCAAAGCATGCACAATGGTCTGGTATGTTTGGTGAGGAATGGATCCCGCAATGGTCCTATCCTACGGAATTAGTCAATAACGGTGACCAGGTACGCATTGGCGGTTTAACATTCTCCGTGCTGGATATTGGCGCAGGAGGAGATTGCGACGCCAACTCCATCTGGCTACTGGAAGATGAAAACAAGACCGCTTTTGTTGGCGATCTGTTATACAAAAACAATCATACTTACATGAATGACGGCGGTATCTTACGCTGGCTGGGCAACCTGGAAACTTTAGCCCCGGTATTGAAAGATTATAGCGCCTTTCATGTAGGACACGGACCGGTATGTGATATCAAGGATTTCGACAAACAGCGGGCATACTTCCTCCGGTATTGTTCGGAAGTATTAAAAGCCACCAAAGGGACTGGTGTTTTTGATGACAACAGCCGGAAACAATTTGAGCAGGTGATGTTATCTTCGTTCCCTGATTATGGCTGCCAGTTTATGGTAAGTCTTTCTGCAGACCGTGTTGGGAAAGAACTCGCAGGTAATCATCATCCGTAAAAAAATTAAATAAGATATGAAAAGTATAGGTGTACTGGGAACAGGTATGGTAGGTAATACGATTGCCACTAAGCTGATTCAACTGGGATATAAAGTAATGATGGGCTCCAGAACGGCCGATAATGAAAAAGGCCTGGCCTGGGCAAAAGCAAATGGGGCTAATGCCAGCATAGGTACCTTTGCGTCGGCGGCAGCCTTTGGTGATATCCTTTTTAACTGCACACAGGGAGAAATGTCCCTGGAAGTGATGAAGCAGGCAGGCGTTGATCAGCTTCGGAATAAGGTGTTAATAGATGTCAGCAACCCGCTTCAGTTTATTCCCGGTAAGCTTCCGGTATTAATCCCGGAGTTGTGCAATACTAATTCATTGGGTGAGGCCCTGCAGCATTTTTTGCCGGATACGCAGGTAGTGAAAACGCTTAATATCGTGAACTGTGAAGTAATGGTAGATGCCAGCAAATGCGGAGGAGATGCTACCATGCTGCTGGCCGGAAATAATGCAGCTGCCAAAGCTACTGTGATGGAAATATTGCAACAGTTTGGATGGCATGATACCATTGACCTGGGAAATATTGAACATGCCCGGTCTACAGAAATGATGCTGCCGGTTTGGTTGAGCGTGTATATGGCTACAAAGAATGGTCATATAGGATTTAAAATAGTAAGATAGGGTATTATAACATGTTAAGGGATTGTCTCTGTATAGCGGAGACAATCCTTTTTTTGTAAATCAACTTTAACAGATCCGGCGTTAGATTTTTATAAATTACATGCTGTCGGGAAGTAGATGACCGTTAGCTGTTAATAGGTTAAAGAGGGACAAATCATGTAAATGATTTGTCCCTCTTTTGTATAGTAAGTATCCAAAGAACCTGAAAAGTTACGGAAGAAACCTTTGTTTTTGACTGGTGGAAGCAAGCCGGTGTTACTAGCTTTGTATAAAATATTTTATGTCAAACATGAGTAAATATACCAGCCTGGGTTTTGCACTGCTCTTCACTAATCTACACACGGGATTTAGTCAAAGCCGTCAACAGGCATCAAATAACCAGGTAATGACACACACGAATGCACAGAGCACTACCGACAACGTGCAATATTTTACAACCGGCGACGGCGTTAAGATTGCCTATCAGCTCAATGGCTCAGCAGACAAACCTGTATTGGTACTGGCTAATTCTATGGCCACGGATATGCATATGTGGGATGATCAGATCCCCGCATTTACACAATACTTCCGCGTGCTGAGGTTTGATACCCGCGGCAGCGGCGTTTCTGATGCACCGGAAGGAGATTATTCCGTAGACCGGATGGCGATGGATCTGGTCAGTTTATTGGATTCACTCCATATTAACAAGGTAGATTTTTTGGGTTTGTCGTTAGGTGGATGGATTGGGCAATGGCTGGGTATTCATACGCCCTCCCGTATCAATAAGCTGGTACTGTCCAATACCTCTTCTTACATGGGCCCTGAAAAATATTTTAATGAACAGATTCAGTACCTGCGTAGCGGCGGTAGCCTTGAACCGTATGGGGCTATGTTTATCCATAACTGGTTCCAGGAAGATTTTGACCCGGCGGTAGTAGCGAGGTTTCGCGCGATGATACTTGCCACGCCTCCCCGTGGTTTGGCGGGTACATTTGCAGCTGTCCGGGATGCGGATCTCCGCCAGGCCATATCGCTGATTACCACTCCTACCCTGATTATTGGGGGAACAAATGACAGGGCTACCCCTCCCGAACATGGTAAATTAATTGCCCGGACAATTCCTCATTCGAAATTGGTGATGATGCCGGTTGTTCACCTGTCGAATATAGAGGCTAAAGCAGCATTCGAAAAGACCGTGTTAGATTTTCTTTTGCTGAAATGACATATAGAATGTTGATCCCTTTCCGGGTTGGCTTTCAAACCAGATACGGCCATCATGTGCTTCAACAATCTGTCGGCAGATGTACAATCCAAGGCCAAAGGAGGGCTCCCCGGAAGTGCCCTTCCGCTTAACATTACTTTCAAAAGGTTCAAATATCCTGGCCGCCATCTCGGGTGGAATACCTATACCATTGTCGCGTACCGATATGGTGAGAATACCGGGATGGTGGTCAGTTGTTGTTGCCACCGTTATTTCAATAGTGGCCCCTTCAGGACTGAATTTGATGGCATTGCCTATGAGGTTATCCATCACCCGTAATAGTTTTCGTTTGTCTGCCTGGATAAAGGACGGCGCTGTTTTGGGAGCAATTAATGTCTGGTTTTTCTCCCCGGCACGATAGGCTAATAATTGTGTTGATTCTTGTATGAGGGAAATTACATCTACTTCTTCTTTCTGCAACGGTTGGTTGCCGATATTGAAATCTGTTTCCAGTAAATCCGTAATTAATTGCAAACACCCTTTGCTGGCCTGATCAATCAGGGCTATCCATTCTCTTTCCCAGGTAGCTGGCGGGCTATCCAGCATCATACCGGTAAAAGCATTGATAGCCCCTATGGGGTTGCGTAAATCGTGTGCTACCACCCTGATGAGCCGGGCATAATTTTTATTACCGGCCTCTAATGCGGTGGAGATAGTGGTGAGTTGTTGATATTGTTTTTCCAGCGTGGCATGCACCCGGGCATTTCTTCTTTTGTTTCGCCAAAGCAGGTAGATAATCGCTCCAGCCAGCAGGCAGGCAATGCCCACGAGCCATAACAAGCGGTTGACATACACTTTTTCTTCCCGAATTATTTCAAGTTGTTGATCTTTGAGGGCATAGCTGATATAATCAATACCGGATTGGTTTTCCAGTTCCTTTTTTGCCCGGTAAAGCGCTACCAGTGCGGTACTATATTCATATGCTTTTTGCTGGTCGTTTCGGTCGATATAAAATTGATACAGCCTGTTATCTAAATCTAACTCGTAGCTTCTGTATTTTTTGGCTTTGGTGATATTTAACCCCTGTTCGTAAAAATGAACGGCTTTGGCGGAATCTGACCTGGCATATAAATCTGCCAGCTCGATGACGATATCGAGGCTCATAAAATACAGCTTTTCACGCAGCCCTCCCGATAATGCGTCTTCCAGTAGCTGGATGCCATTGGCAGTATCCTTTTTTTCCAACAGCCTGTTGGCCTGTAGTTGTTTCACCGCCAGCAGCACGCGGGTATCATGGTGTTTTTGAGCGATGCTGATTATTTTATGAATGTACTGGTCTGTTGAGTCAGCGGGAACCTGTTGTGGATATTCCAGCACGAAATTATAAATGACCAGTGACATGATGGAATCATTGCTCAGCGTGGCGCCGAGATCCATGGCTCTTTTGAAATGTTGCAACGACTTTTCAGAATTGCCATTGGTGTTATACACCATGGCAATATTCATCAGCACCTGTACCTGGTTGGAAGAATCGTTGATGACGCTGTATTGATTATAGGCATCGCCATAGTAGCGCAGGGCGAGCTCACTGTTTCCTTTTATATCAAAGTAGATAGCGAGATTGTTGGTAGCGTCAGCCAATCCTTTGGCATAGTCGATCCTGTAGGCTATTTCCCGGGCTTTTCTTCCATAGATCAAGGTGGTATCCGCATCCTGCTCATAAGACAGGGTACTTATTTTATTGAGTATATCTACGTATTGGGTGCTGTCGGTAACAACCGGCAGCGCTTTCTGGAGAGAATGAACCACTTCTTCCTGACTATACACCGTGCAGGAAAAAATCAACAACAAAACAAGGCAGGCAAGTACTTTCAAGGATATCGTTTCTAACAAAATAATATAATTAATGATGAGTTCAAAATATTGATATAGAATAGTATCTGATGGCGCCGGTCATTCCCGGAACAGATGATGGCTTTATAGAAGGATTGGACATTCGCTCCAGCTACTCTCTCGACTATAGTGCACAGGATTGGTTTGGGTTTACGCCACACAATATCCAGGAAGCCATCCGCCACTATAACCGTGATGCCCGCGCCAAACATGAAAGATGGAGCGACACTTACTGGCAATGGGATAGTACCATCACCTATAACAAAGCGATCAATAATCATCAATACATTAACAGCTCCCATTGGATCAATCACAGAGAGATTGATATCCAATGGGAGCTGTTAATGTATTTTAATCTTGTTATGTGTATGATGTTTTATACAACGGCTTGCTTTATTAGGCTCATAATATATTCTAAATGGGTGGTATCTCTTACAATTATTTCATAATCGCCATTGCCATTATGGCCTTTTAAGGTAGAGACATCCCGCATGATCCCGAGAGAATCATTTAATTCCCCTTTCCTGAGGTTGATCCATAGTTTAAGAGAGCTTGCCTGCAACTCAATATCTACAATATTGCTTTTGATCTTAAAAGCTATGTAGGTTTTTTTGGGTACTAGTTCAATATTGTCTGATAAATTAAGAATAGCATTTTTAAAGGCTTCATATAATTCCGTTACTTCATCAGACTTATTATTGGTGTGATCCTCTTCGGTATATACTTTGATTTCCCTGGTAACATGTTGCAAGGTTTCACTTTGTGTGGCAATTTGTTTGATACTTGGTGCTGCTGCTGATTTTCTGATACTGTCAATAATTACAGCACCATTTTCATACCATTTGATCTCCCATAATTCAATGGCCAGGTCTTTGAAGTTTGTTGCCTGTTTTTGGTTGTCAGTAAAGGAGGTAGACACAAACAGCACCCTGGTTTGGCTCCAATCTACATCATCACGTTTTAAGCTTCGTTTCAGGTTCTCGTTATATTCAATAATAAAATCGGCTTTATATTCCAGCATCAGGTTCAGATAGGATACCCCTTGATCTACCACACTATGGCTTTTGTCTCTTTTATATTCAATGATTACAAAAGCGTTTGTTTCCGGATCAAATGCGAGTGTATCTATGCGTTTGTTTTTTATGGTACACTCGCTTTTTACCAATTGCAAGCCCATAACAACGGCGAGGTTATCTTCAAATAGGGCCTGAATTTCCTTTTCCCGTTTAAAAGGATGTTCTTTGACAATTTGTAATAAGTTACCTTGTTTTGCGTATAGTATCATATTTCTAATTTAATGTTTTTTTCTAACTAGAAAACTCATATATTATAAAAGCTTATTTTTATTAACACTTAGGAAAATGAAAATAGACCCTATCGTAAATATGTAAATGCCGGATTGTAGAGCTGTCAAATAGGTTGCTTAATAAATTCAGACGCTTAGCTTTTGGCAACTGTAAAGGCGGAAGACAGCATTGAATACAGGTGCTACAGTTATGCACTGAATATTGATATATTGACGAATTAGCATTTTAATCTACAATGAATGTAGATAAAGTTAAATGGTATAATTTCATAAATTTAAGAATAGGTTACCCTTTAATTGAAGTTTGAACACCCAGGGAATTTTAAAACCAAACGACCATGAAAACAAGTAAAGCATATGATATTGTGGCGAGGTTGCAAGAGATCCATAAAGAATTAAGTGGGAATACTGATACCAGGATGTATGGAAAAATTTTCACCATACTATTATTATTTATTCACCTGGGTGTTTGGGGGCAGAACACGCGGGGTATTAACATAGGCCAGCGTACTTTACATTTTAAAGATGAAAAACGTAACCGGCCTATCGTTACGGAAGTGTGGTATTCAACAACGGATACGCTTAAAGTGAGTGATAAAAAGTTTTCTCCTTATTTACGCAATTACACGGTACGCGACGGAAGTTTGCCAACAAGTAAGTGCCCCCTCATTATGATTTCACATGGAACGGGTGGAAGCCGGCTTTCTTTGGAATGGTTAGCACAAAGTTTGGTGCAATCTGGTTTTATGGTAGCTGCGGTTGATCACTGGGGTAATACGTTCGATAATAAAATCCCGGTTGAATTCATGAAGGGATGGGAAAGACCACAGGATATCAGCTTTGCACTTACGCAACTGCTGAAGGAAAAGGATTTTAATGCCGTGATAGATACACAGAGAATTGGCGCATTAGGCTTTTCATTTGGCGGGTATACGGTGATCGCTTTGGCTGGTGGAATAGCTGATTATTCAGTCATGCTACATTATTACCGCACCATAGGCCGCCGGGAGGTAGAGTTTCCCGAGTATCCGGGGTTGGGCTGCTTACTGTATGACAGTGCGCTAATTGCGGCCACTAAACATGTTCCCAATTTAAAAGATAACCGTATCAGGGCTTTCTTTGCTTTATCTCCGGGCACAGGGCCGGGATTTGTCCGTGAACAACAGTTTAAAGATGTTCATGGACCTGTTTTTATTACCGGCTCACTGGCAGATAGTATGGCGCCGGTTAAAAAAAATGCAAGAGTATATCATAAGCTGATCAAAGGTTCAACTTACTATGAGTTCGGTGGCAAGGTTGGGCATTATGTAATGTTGGGCGAAGCCAATGACGAATTAAAAAAAGAAGCGCCGATTCCATTTGTAGATGATCCTTCTGTAAACAGGCACCAGGTGCATCTAAAAGTAGACAGCCTCACTTCTGATTTTTTTAAAAGGAATTTGAAATAATATTTTTAAAGATAACATGTTAGCGCTGGAGGTAGCGACTCAAGGTCTTATTATGGAGGGGGGACAATGTTCGAACTTGCCTACGAATCGTTTACCTGAATTCATATGCCTGTGAGCAAAATGGTGGCTAAATTTATATCTTTCGGTAACCTGTAATTACATGCACTTTATTAAAAAGGCTACCATTTTATTGCCAGCAACTTTTGCTACAACAACGCTCCGCGCATAAACGAATATTTACTCTTCAGACATAGAGTTGTTTTGGAAAACATTCGATATCATACATACGGTTAATGACACTACCCAACAAATACAATTAATATAAACCATGTATCTTGGCAGGGGCACCACAGGATTGAAAAATTAATAACGGCCTACAAGAAACTATATCCTGCATTTGAAACGCCTGCCATTTATTTTACTATTGGATATATTGCAACCGGTGGCGCGCTGGGGTTATCTTACTATATTAGCAGATGATGGATGCAAATGCATTAGTGACCGCACTTCCATGAGGCAGTAAGCTCATGGGGATTGGACGGGCCGTAATTATTTGAATGCCGCATTATTCTAAAAAAAGAGCCGTATCATATGTGAATTGAGCCTACATTCTGAGAATATAGTACCATTTGAGGGTAAATTTGGATTTGTTTTTCAATTTCAACAGTTAGAAATTTACGAGACTTATTCTTTCCGGATATTTACATAACTTTTTTGAATGCCTGCTTATTTTAGAAATAGGATGATAAAGTCCATAAAGGGACCTTTTATTTAAATAGATGATTCGGTGTTTAGTCCCATTCATTATTTTTATGATATCAGTGAATTCAAAATGTTAAGATGGAGCAGGTACTTGAAAATGAGGAGTTGATATTGAAAGAAGTTGCTGCTGGTAACAGGGCCGCGTATTCAAGTTTGTATCGCCATTATTTCTTCCGGTTAACCCGGTTTGTGCAGTTTTTTTGCCAGCACCAGGAAGATACAGAAGAGATCATACAGGATTGTTTTTTAAAGATATGGGAAAGGCGAGAAACTTTAGTGAATATCAAATCTTTTGAAAACTACCTGTTCCGCATGGCTCAAAACAGGTTATTTGATATCGCCAAACAGAAGGAGAGACGCCTTAAAGTAATTAAGCATGCGTCTTTAAATATACATCATGAAGATGAGGTGGTGGAGAAAGAGGTTATTTTTAACCAGTACCATCAATTAAGCCAAAAGGCCATTGAGCAACTGTCTCCCAGGAAAAGGGAAATTTTTCTTTTGAGTACGCAGAACGGGCTCTCGCTGGATGAAATAGCGGTAGTGACTGATTTGTCGAGAGCCGCGGTAAAAAAGAATCTCTATTCTTCTGTTCATTTTATTAAGTCTTACCTGCGGACTTATGCGGACTGGCCGCTGATATTTCTTATAATTTCTCTTTTTTTTAATTTTTTTTCAGGAAATGGTATCCAGATTTAACGGACAACAGTCTTACTGATGTAGAAATGTTTTGAAGGCATTGTCGGGAGGCATCATTTTCCCTTTTTCAACTCTCTACTTTACTATGATGGAGCAAAGGAAAATAATAACGCTTTTAAGGAAATATGAAGCCGGAGTGCTGACTCCGGAAGAAAGGATCCAGTTAAGATCATGGCTGGAAGAAGTGGATGCAGATACTTTTCATAAGGCATTGGATGAAAGTGGTGTTGAAGAAATGGAGCCTGTTCCTGATCTCGAGGCATTCTCCATGAGAATGGAGCGTCGGCTGGATGAGGCAGATCGTCCGCTTTTAAGGTTGCATGCATGGAAGCTTTGGGCTTCAGTAGCAGCGGCTGTACTGTTGCTGCTCGCGGTGGGATATTATTTTGCTGGAAGTGCAAATAAGCAGCAGGGAGCTACAATGATGGCTAAAGTCGACCATCTGCCTGGCTCCAATAAAGCAATACTGAAACTCTCTAACGGAAGCCAGGTTTCCCTGGATGACGGGACCGGTCAGATGTCCGGCAGACAAACAGAAAATGCCATCATCGGAAGAGACAGTGGGACGATAGAATATATAGCTGGTCAGCCGGCATTGCCTGCAGTGCTATATCATACGCTGATTACTCCAAAAGGAGGACAGTATAAAGTCATCCTGCCTGACGGAACCAGGGTGTGGCTGAATGCCGCCTCCTCTTTATATTATCCGACAGCCTTTACGGGCGCCGAAAGAGAGGTAGTCCTGACGGGAGAAGCTTATTTTGAGGTGACACAACAGGCCGCCCATCCTTTCAACGTAAGGGTAGGAGAGATAGTCGTAAATGTACTGGGTACTCGTTTCAATATTTGTGCTTATAAGGAAGAAAAACAGATCTTGACTACGTTGGTGGATGGTGCTGTTAAACTGCAATCCAATCAGGCATCGGTGATACTCAAACCCGGTCAGGAAGCAAACTTTGAAGAAGGGGCAACTGAATTCACGAAAAAAGAAGTTGATACAGATATCGCTATCGCATGGACAAAAGGACTGTTCCAGTTTGATAATGATGATATTGTCACCATTACCAGGAAAATAGCCAGATGGTATGATGTAGAAGTGCAATTTGAGGGTAAAATGCCCACCCGGAAATTTATAGGAGTGTTGAGTCGTCAGGGATCTTTGTCAACCGCATTAAAAATCTTAGAAGGAACAGACGTTCATTTTCGCCAGGAGGGTAAAAAACTGATTGTAACATCCATGCCACATTAAATTATAGTATTCCGCCACTTTAAAACTCCCACAATTCTCACTATTAAACAAAAAACAAAATTTATGACTGAGTAAAAAGCACCTGATTACACGTTACAAAAAACCGGAAGCGGCCTAATGCTTCCGGTTGGTCTTGTAATATTTTACAATCGCGCTAACAATTGTTTTCAATTACCTAACAATGCAAATTTATGTTATTTATTGATTTTCGCAAGGGCACGCGAACGGGCCCTCTATGCTTCTCTCTCACAGGTAATACAGGCGATCAATTTGCAACAGTAAGTTCCACGATTAAGAAGACCACGGGAATGAAGAGGAATTGGAGAGGAATAAGTAAAGTAAGCCGTATGCACCCTTGCCAGGCCAAAATCTTTTCAGTAATGAAATGGACAGCTGTATTTATGTTGGCTGCCTGTTTACAGGTAAGCGCAAAGGGCTTCTCGCAAGAAATAACCTTGTCTGTTGAGAAGGTACCTCTTAAAAAAGTATTTCTGCAACTGCAGCAACAAACCGGCTATTATTTTCTATGTGATATGGAGCTGCTTTCCAAAGAAGATCTTGTATCAATTCATGTGGAGAAAAGCAGTATTGATAAGGTACTTAACCTTTGTTTTCCATCTAATAATTATACTTATTCGGTGGTAGAAAAAACAATTTTGATCAAAAAGAAGGAAGCACCTTCAGTTGCAGTGCAGAAAGATTCATTACTGGTACTACGAGGTGTTGTTACCGATGCAAAAGGTGCGCCAATACCGGGTGTTACGGTAAAGGTCAAAGGGTCGTCCAAAGGTGCGGTGACCAGCGGGAACGGCGAATATACTTTAACAGGTGTGTCATCTGCCAGTGAGATCACTTTTACCTTTATTGGTATGAAAACGGTGGAAGCGAAACTGAATGGTAAACGGGCGCTGGATATTGTCATGGAGGAAAATGTGGTAGGGATGAATGAAATAGTAGCAGTGGGATATGGTACGCAGAAGAAGATTTCAATGACAGGTGCTATATCTACTATTCAGGCGAAGGAAATGGACAAAATACCTACGTCTAATTTATCTAATGTATTGGCTGGAAGGCTTGCCGGTATGTATGTACGGTCTACTACCGGCGCACCTGGTACAGGGTCCAAAATCCGGGTACGCGCTTCTGCCTCCTGGAATGCCAGCGACCCCCTTTATGTGATCGATGGTATTGTGAGAGATAAAACCAGTTTCGATGCATTAGATCCAAATGAGGTAGACCAGATCAGTGTACTGAAAGACGCTGCTTCCGCTGCGATATATGGCTCGAGAGCCGCAAACGGTGTTATACTGGTAACCACCAAAAAAGGTATGCCGGGTAAAATGCGTGTGGATTACAATTCCGTTTTTAGCATGGAAAGAGTGTCCGGCTATCCAAAATACATGGATATGAAAACAGCGTTGAAAACTACACAATCAGTTTTGGGAGGTATTTCCGATGAAGAAATTGATTGGGTAATGAAGGTTAACCCCGGTGGTATGGCCAATTTTGACGCGGTATACAGGAATCCTAATAGTCAAAGGCATGCTGTAAGTTTATCCGGTGGGAGCGATAAATTTACCTATTACTTCGGCGGTTCATTCTTTAATGAGAACGGATTTCTGCCCAATGTCTGGTTTAAAAAATATAACCTCCGTTCCAATGTTTCCTCCAAAATAACAAAGGACCTTACGGTGAGTCTTAATTTGGCGAATAGTTATGGAACGAGCAACCGCTTCAACTTCCAGAGCGATGGTAGCGACGATTTAAGTGCATTGTGGGGAAAGCTGTTGTATTGGGATGTATTTGCTATCCCCTATATGGATGGTAAGCCAGTTAACCCGGGATGGTTAGGGAATCTGCCTGAAATGGTCAAAAACAGCGGTTATATGAAAAGTAACGACCAGCATGTAGATGCGTTGATCAAGGTGGACTATAATGTACCTTTTGTACCCGGACTTTCCCTGCACACTTCCTATAGCAGGAATATCGACAATAATTTTGGGAAGGATTTCGGACAAAAACAGACACTTTATAACTTTAAACGTACGGGCCCTAACAGTCTTATTGTATCGGATGAAATCATTGGTACTGTGAAAAGTGGTAACCCGGGGTTGGAGTATATCAGTAATGATTATTCGAAATCAGACGCCTACCAGTTTAATACGCAGATCAGCTACGACCGGCATTTTGGTAAGCATTATATAGGGGCTACCGCCGTGTATGAGCAATATGAATATCAGGATTACAATTTTGGTGCATACAGGAATAATTTCCCACTTTTTCCTGTTGATCAGTTTTTTGCAGCCAGTAAGAATAACAGTGATTGGGGAACAGGGGGTAAAGAAAATCAGGATGCCCGTTTATCTTATATAGGAAGATTGATCTACGAGTATGGAGGTAAATATTTTTTCTCCAGCTCAGTTAGAAGAGATGGCTCTATTAAATTCGCTCCTGACCAGCGTTGGGGATGGTTTCCTTCCGTTTCTGGTGGTTGGTTGGCTTCAGAAGAAAACTGGTACAAGTCTTCCATCCTTTACAAAACCATTAATATGATCAAGCTTCGTGGTTCCTATGGTATTACGGGCGATGACGGTATTGGTGGCTGGAAATGGTTGGATCAGTTTAACATCGATAAAAATACCTTTTACGTAGGTAATCCGGCCAGTGCCATGCCACGACTTACCTACGGCGGTATTCCCACTTCTGCTCTTACCTGGGAAAAATCAAAATCAGTGAATATTGGTGTTGATCTGAGAATATGGGATCAGTTTAGCTTTACCACGGAATTATGGAAAAAGCATACCTATGATATCCTGGGAGAGCGTGAAAAGGTGCTACCTTCAGAATTTGGCAGTAAACTACCTGCAAGTAATTATGGAATAGGGGATGCCAAAGGAATTGACTTCGAACTGGCCTATAATAATAATCCGTCAAGAGCATTTACGTATAACATCAGGGGAACATTTGGCCTGGCTACTACTAAAGTCATTCTTAAAGACCATGCTACTAATGCCCAGCCTTACGATAATCCGGAGGGCAAAACTGCTTCTTATGCTACGGGATACCAGGCAACAGGTATCCTGCGGTCTCAGACAGATATTGATAAACTGCCAGCAGGTTACACCATATTGGGAGCCAAGCCTGAATTGGGAATGATGAATTTTGAAGATATCAGTGGACCGAATGGAAAGCCTGATGGAAAAATAGATTCCTATGATAAAAAGGTGATTGGCAATTACACCGACCTGAATAAAGCACCCATATCATTTGGACTCATGCTCAACTTCAAGTATAAGGGATTTACCCTGGATATGCTTTTTGCAGGCATGGCAGGATTTGATCTCACGTATAATGATTCATGGGGTAGAAACTTCGGAGGTGGAGGGAAAATTCCGATTTATCATGAAGATGCCTGGTCATCCACCAACCCTGGAGGTAGCACGCCAAAATTGTATCCATGGGGAGATGCGAGAGCCAATGGTTATAAGGAAGCATCTACCTACAATACTTACCGGGCCGATTTTGTAAGAATGAAGTACCTGAACCTGGGGTATAATATTCCTAAATCAGTATTGAGAATTACGGGTATCAGCAATATCCAGGTGTATACCTCTGCAACCAACCTTTTCTATCTGTCCAAATTCAAATTCTATGATCCTGAAATAGGAGGCTTTACCAGCTACCCTATCATGAAGAATTTTGTATTAGGATTTAATGTTCAGTTTTAACAATTGTCAAAGATGAAAAGATTATTCATATTACCTATCATAATAGCAGCTGCCGGTTGCTTTGGCGGATGTACAAAAATTCTGGATAAGCAGAACCTCACAGCTGTAAATCCTTCCGATGTATGGGACAACGCCAGTATTGCCCGGGCGTATCTCGATGATATTTATGCCAGGTTAATGCCTGGCAATCCCTCTGGCAGCGCTAATGGCACCGACGAAGGCGTGCCTTATCAGAAGCAAACAGATCAGTGGTTATCCGGAACGGCTACTTTCGATTCTAACGACGGTTTTGACGTGTACGACAAGATACGCACGATCAATATGCTCTTAGATAATATTGACAAGGCCACTTTTGATCAAACTTCCCGCAGCCAGATCAAAGCACAGTCGCTCTTTTGGAGGGCCTGGGCTTATTATGGCCTCACAAAAGACCACGGAGGAGTGCCGTTGATCCTTACGGCGCAAACGCCAACCCAGGACCTCACAGCGTTGGCCATGCCAAGAAGTAAAACATCTGAATGTGTTACACAGATTATAAAAGACCTGGATGATGCTATTGCACTCCTTCCGGATGCCTGGACCAATGGAGATATCGGCAGAATTGATAAAGGCGCAGCAATGGCATTTAAAGGCCGCGTACTCCTGTTCTTTGCCAGCCCGCTATTCAATCCAACCAATGATCCCGCAAAATGGCAAAAGGCATATGATGCAACTAAAGCAGCCAAAGAATACCTGGAAGGACGGGGAAAGGGATTATATGCTGATTATAGCAAAATATGGGATGATGAGCTAAACAAAGAAGTGGTGATGGTAAGACGATACCATTATCCGGAAGCTGCCTATAGTCAGGCTAGCCTTATCCCCCTTGATTTTTCCAGTGGAAGTGTGGGCGCCGACCGCCCTTCCCTGGAGCTGGTAAACAGCTTTCCTATGAAAGATGGCAGTACCTGGAATCCGGCCAGCATGTCGTATGATACTTTATTCCGTAACCGGGATGACAGATTTTATGCCAGTATCTACTATAATGGTGCTCCTAATCAATACCTGAAGGGAATGAGGGACCATAGCACTTATCTGTGGACTTATTTTTTAGGCATCAGCAATTACTCCGGTAATACCGGCCTGGAAGGATCACACAACCAGATTACTCCAGATCCTCTTTGGTCAAATTCCAGCTTTTACCGCGTGAAAGCGATTGATAAAACCATTGATAAGGATAATGTAGGGAATGCTGGATTAGATTGGCCGGAAATAAGATTTGCAGAGGTCCTGATGAACTATGGTGAATGTGCCAACGAACTTGGTAAGTCAAATGAAGCGCTGGATGTATTGTATAAAATCCGTGCACGGGCAAATATCTTACCTGGTACTTCCGGCAAGTATGGTATTACTGCTGTTGGGCAGGACGATATCAGAATGGCCTATAAAAATGAACGGCTCGTTGAATTCTGCTTTGAAGGTAAAAGATGGGATGATCTCAGACGCTGGAAAATGTTCGGATATCTGCGCAATCTACATCAACGCCATGGATTGGCGTATTTGCTGAAGCCAGGTGAAAAAGATGTACAGCCTATGGATGATATCAACCAGGTGTATCAGAAATTTATCACTACTGTAATAGCAACTGATAAAATGGATATTGCTATTAAAGATCAATACTATATCTACGGTATTCCCAAATCCCGTTTGGACAGAAATGCAAAACTGCAACAGAATAATGACTGGGGCGGTACTTTTGATCCGCAATTGTAAACTGTTATACAGGGGCGAAAGCCCCTGTATAACTATATATTATCCCGGATTATTTTGACGGGCAATATAACATCAAAGGAAGATAAATTTGATGTGGTTTTCCCTGGTTAGAAATTGGATATTTACACGTTTAGTTTGATCCATTGTTGTATGCTTGAGACATCGCGGTGAATCCCCTGTTATTATTGAATATCGCGCACCTTTTTTATTATATTCTATTAGAACATTGCAATGAAAAAAAATAATTGCAGGAAACTGATGCCCATAGCATTAGGATTCTTTTTTTCTTCGCTGATACCGGCAAAGAGCACTATGGCCCAGGATATCAGTCTTTCCACAAAGTACGCAACACTGGTAGTTAACAAGCAGGGGTATGTTACCAGTATTAAAGACCGTGCTACGGGTAAAGATTATAATCCTGCCGGGCTTAGTTCTCCATTGCTGGCATTAGAGAAGGATAAACACACTATTTATCCTTCCGGCGCAAAGTGGCTGAAAAAAGAAAAACATTTGCAGCTTACTTATCCTGGAGGATCTGTAGCCATTTTAAAAGCAGACGTCAAAGGAGATTATCTCCGTTTTGAACTCCTTTCACTTACTCCTGCAAATGGTATAGATAATGTAGTGTGGGGGCCTTACAAAACCAGTATAAAAAAGTATATAGGAGAGATCATTTCAGTGGCAAGAGATGATAATTTTGCTATTGGCATGCTGGGACTGGATGATAATACCACCAGTGGCCTACCCTGCGATGGTGATATGTCGCAGGCGAGTTATATTATTCACACCCCGGATCCGGTGAAATATCCATTACCTGCTGATCTGAAAGAAGGGCAGCGGTTTCGCATCGGAGGCGATGGCAATAATGACGTAGCCTTCTACTCTCACCCGGAAGAATACTACAGGTATATGAACGGTAATGGGGCACAACTGGATCCCACTTATGGTATTTCCATTGCTATGCATGCACGCGACCGTAAGAAACCATTTACCATCTTCTATCCACTTTTCAACGATTTTCCGGGTATTAAAGCGCCCCGGCATATGGAGGTGACCCCGGTAAATGTAGATTATATCGGTTCTTCCATCGCCCTATACGCATGCCCGGATTCACTGGGTCTGAAAGTAATAGAAAAGGTGGTGAAAAATGAAGGATTGCCCTATGTAACCCGGAATGGCAAATGGGTGAAAGATCCGGCCAATTTTGAAATAGATATGGCGTGGTCCGGACCACATGATAGTCTTGTATCTTATGCTAACCAATTGGGATTGAAAGCCGTACAGGATGAAGGAATGGGAGAATATTATGTTAATCCTGCCGATAGATGGGCTGGCAAATATGTGCGGCTGAATAACGAAAAACGTTCTATTAAGGATTTAACAGCACTCACCAACAAATATGATATTGCATATGGTCTTCATACCCTGACGGAATTTGTACAGCCTCACAGTAGTGATGTGCATCCGGTACCTAATGAGGGATTATGTACGGTATTGACTACGCAGATTATCAACCCGGTGTCAGCAGCTGATACTATTATACAGGTGGCCGACACCAGCTATCTGAATGAGCGCGGCGGTTGGGATCAGAATACCGTGAATGCACTGAGAGTGGGTAAGGAACTGATAGAATACCATGGTGTAACTACTACCAGACCTTACACATTAACCGGTGTTAAGAGAGGCGCATTTAAAACCAATGCGGAGGCCCATCAGGCGAGTGATAAAATAGCGAAACTCCAGGTAAACTGTTACTCCGGCTTTATTCCGGATGCACAATTTGGTGATGAGTATGCACGGTTCTATGCTCGGTGGCTTCATGATGGCGGTATGAATTTTATTGACTTCGATGGTTTCGAGAGTTTTACTTACCAGGGTCATGGTCAATATCCCTTCAAAAGATTTCTTCGGGTCCTTTTTGAGGACCTTAAGAAAATGGGGGTACCCTATCTGCGGGTGATGGGTTCCTGCGTATTTGAAGGCAACTGGCATTACATGAGCGTTTGCAATGTGGGCGGAGGTAATAATATGTTCGATCCGGTACATAATAAGTGGGGCATTGAAGGAAAGGATATCCGCTATTCATTCAACAGTAATTACTTCCCTTGCACCTTTGGTATCCAGAATATACAGAAAGACTGGAACGTACAGGTGATAGAGAATCTGCAGGCAAAGTCAATTGCCTGGGATGCAACCTATATGTTAGGTATCAGCCAGGGCAGTATAGAACATAGAATGGATAAAAAAGAATTGTTTACTACCTTCAGAGCATGGGAAGAAGCGAGGAAAGCCGGTATTTTTAGCCCGCAGTTGAAAGAAGAAATGAAATTGCAGGAAAACAAATACCACCTGGAGCAAAAAGATAAAAATACCTGGTGGATGTACGTTGTTAATGCAGATGGCTCTTTAGGTCAGAAGAGAATTCTAAAGCGTACCAGGACAAGTTAATTCAAGCGTTTTGTTAGATCGGTTGATTTTTGATAGCAGCTTACCCACGTTACTATAACTGGGTAAGTTTTTTTTTATGATCCTCACGATCGCTTCATTGACATTGAACTCCGGGGCATTTGAATATAGAAACATATTGAGTATATATACGCTAACGATGAAAATTAAATATCTTTCGCTTTGTAGTTTCTTCTTATTGATAAAATGTCTGCCCTTGTTTTCACAACAGGGAGCAGGTACTTTTTGTAATCCGCTGAACTTAAATTATCGTTTCACCACAGACCATAATTCTTACCGGGAAGCAGCCGATCCGGTAGTACATCTGTATAATAATAAATACTATCTCTACGCTTCCAAATCTGGCGGGTATTGGTATGCAGATGATCTGTTACACTGGCATTTCAGGCCGGCCGCCTCTTTGCCGGTAGAGGACTATGCACCGGCTGTTGAAACAATCAATGATACAGCGTTTTTCATAGCCTCGTCCGGTAAACCGAAGATATATTATAGCAACAATCCAATCCTTGACAACTGGAAGGTGTATAACCCGGATTTTCCCATTGGGATGACTGACCCCGCTATTTTTAAAGATGATGACGGACGGGTATATTTCTATTATGGGTGCTCCGCTACTAACCCCATCATGGGCGTTGAATTGAATCCCCGTAAAGGATTGGATACGATTGGCGCACCAGTGGTATTGATTCAGCATGAATATAAAACGCATGGATGGGAAGAACATGGAGCGCGTAATAGTAATGAGAAGTCAGGCTGGAATGAGGGTAGCTGGATGACCAAACATAACGGGAAGTATTATTTACAATATGCTGCACCGGGAACAGAATTCGATGTTTATGGTGATGGCGTATATGTGGCAGATCATCCCCTGGGGCCTTTTACCTATATGGTTAATAGCCCGTTTAGTTATAAGCCGGGCGGATTTATCAATGGGGCCGGGCACGGCAATACTTTCCGGGATAAATATGGAAATTACTGGCATTCAGCTACCATGGCTATTTCTGTGCGTCATATGTTTGAAAGAAGAATAGGTCTCTTCCCGGCATTCTTTGACACGGACGGAGCGCTGCATTGCATCACTGCTTTTGGAGACTATCCGATGCTGGTGGCAAATCGGAAAATGGACTTTAGCAAACAATCTCTTTTTACGGGATGGATGTTGTTGTCGTATCATAAACCCGTAGTTGTTTCTTCCGCCTTACCTACGCATGAAGCGGCCCTTGCCGCCGACGAAAACGTGCGTACCTGGTGGAGCGCTGCGACTGGCAGTAAAGATGAATGGTTGCAGATGGACTTACAGAAAAAATCGTTGGTACATGCTATACAGGTGAACTTTGCAGATGAAGGGGCCAGATTACGGGCTGGCGATATGGTAAAACCGTATCGATATATAGTTGAGTCGTCTATTGATAGTTTGCATTGGACGCTGATCATAGATAAAAGCAAGAATGACGCAGACATTACCCACGATTATGTGGTGCTGGACAAACCGGTAAATGTCCGTTTCCTGAGAATTAAAAATCTACAGGTTCCTGACGGGTATTTTTCCCTCTCGGATTTCCGGGTGTTTGGAAAAGCGCCGGGAAAGGCGCCGCTAGCGGTTCGCCAGTATGATGTACAACGTAACGTTTCAGATACCAGGAAAGCGGTCATATCCTGGAGGGCATCCAAAGGAGCCACTGGTTATGTGGTGAACTATGGTACCCACCCTGGTAAATTGTACTCGTCTGTAATGGTGTACGGAGATAACCGGATTGAATTAACCGGATTGAATAAAGATATTCGCTACTATTTCCGGGTAGACACATTTAACGAATGCGGCATTGCCAAAGGACAATAATAATACACAATAATAAATATGAGAACTTTCAAGGTATGGAGGGCTTGTTCCCTTTTCGTTGTATTAGTTTGCCTGCTTCCCATTTATGCCTTTTCCAAAGGGGTGGAGAAATTGGGAGAATTAAATTCGCCAGATGGTAAATTAAAAATGTTATTCACCACTGGCCCGGACGGCGCTATTTGCTATTCGTTGACAGCCGATGGAAAATTGCTGCTGCAGTCGTCACGCATCGGTTTGCAGGTGGCACAGGCGCCTGTATTTAAATCTAAAACATTAAAGACAGTGGACACGGTTTGGCGACCAGTCTGGGGAAAGAGAAGCATAGTGCCTGACGCTTACCGGGAAATAACGCTTGTATTTGATGCCTATACTATAAAAGCCAGAGCCTATAACAATGGTATTGCATTCAGGTATGATGAGGGACAAAGTGAGGCTGAATTAACGGCGTTTAATTTTGCCGGAAATTATGATGCCTGGTATTACAATGGTGAAAACCATAATATTGGCCCCGAAAAATTAGCAGCTGCCAAAGGGCTTCGCAGGCCTATTGTAACTATCAAAGCTGCAGATAATCAATATTTGGCCATTCATGAAGCTGATTTGGAAAGTGGGGAAGCATTGGTATTACAGCCTGTAGAAGGGCATCCTTCATTCCTGGTACCTTCTAAAAGAGCGAAAGCCTGGCGGGTGATTATGTATGGAAGAACGCCGGGAGAGTTAGTAGATTCACATTTACTGGAGTTGTTGAATCCGGATCCTGCGCCAGGGTCTGACTTCTCATGGGTAAAGCCAGGGGTGGCACTTTGGGATTGGCGCATAAACGGTGCGGAGGTGAATGGATTTAAATACCAGATGTCGCTGCCATCGTGGAAAAGGATGGTAGATTTTGCGGCTATCAATAAAATCCCGTCGCTGGTACTGGATGCTAACTGGTATGGGCCTGAATTCAATAAAGATGCGGATCCTTTAAAGGGAGGAAAAGCAATGGAGGTAAATGAGTTGATTAAATATGGAAAAGAAAGAGGTGTAGGGATCTGGTTATACCTGAATGACGTTGGAGGCAGGGCATTTCCGTTGGCCGATATTATAAAACAGTATGGACGTTGGGGAGCAGTGGGTATTAAGTATGGGTTTATGCAGGGAAGTTTTGAGGAAAAAAATGCCCGCACCCGGCAGATTACGGAATGGTGTGCTGAAAATCACTTAATGGTGGATTTTCATGATGATCCTGTACATCCTTACGGACAAATGCGTACCTGGCCCAATGCCGTAACCCGGGAATACTGCCAGGCACAGCTGGATGGTTTTAAAGTATTTCAGCCAAAAACTTTTGTGACTTCCGTATTTGTGAATATGGTGGCCGGGCCTTTAGATATGAGTAACGGCGTGGTGGATATGGCCCAGAAGGGGCGAGTGGACAATGGCAACCCGGTGCCTTCTACTATTGTGGCAGAAGCTGCCCGTACGCTTATTACATTCTCTGGGGCGACTATTATTCCTGACATTCCTGAGTATTATAATAAGTACCCTGAAATTTTGAAGTTCATCAGGGAAGAGAAAATGCCGTGGATGGAAAGTAAAACACTCAGTGGTGAGATCGGAGAATATATTGTAATGGCCAGAAAGTCGTCAACAGGTAATTGGCTGGTGGCAGCAGCCACCAATGAAAGTGCCAGGGTATTACGGATTCCTTTGCGTTTTGTAGCGCCGGGAAAGTATAAGGCATTGATCATAAAAGATGGAAAAGATGCGAGTTACCTGGGTAATAAAGAAAGTTACACGGTGGTAACTTCTACGGTTACACCTCAACAATATATCAGTGTTGAATTAGCGCCAGGAGGCGGCGCCTGCGTTTTATTGGAAAAGCTGAAATGATTTTATTGACGACCTTTGTTTTTTTAAATCCCGGCTGGTAGCCGGAAAATATAGATACTTATGATAAACAGGACCGGAATAATCCTCGCCATGGCTTGTTGGGTATTGGGGACATTGAATGCTTCTGCACAGTCTTTGTTTTTGCGGGAAGGAAATGCAGATGTAACTCTTTTCGATGCGAACTGGCGTTTTGCCCGGTTTGGTACCCAGGCGGATGGTACCGTGAAAGAGGAAACAACAGGAATGGAACAATCCGGATTTGCTGATGGAGGATGGGAACAGCTGGACCTGCCACATGACTGGGCTATTGCAGGACCGTTTAGAATTGAATTAAGCGGGAATACAGGTAAACTGCCCTGGAAGGGAATAGGTTGGTACCGGAAGCAATTTGATATCTCGGAGAAAGATAAAAATAAAAAGATCTTCCTTGATTTTGACGGCGCCATGGCCTATGCTAAAGTTTGGGTAAACGGCCATTACGTGGGAACATGGCCATATGGCTATAATTCTTTCCGCATGAACATCACGCCCTATCTGCAATTTGGGCAAAAGAATATAGTAGCTGTAAGACTCGATACAGAAAGCTGGGATTCCAGGTGGTATCCGGGTGCCGGATTATACCGGCATGTGTGGCTGGTGAAAACGCAGCCTGTTCATACGGCACATTGGGGGACCTATGTTACTACCAGTAATATTTCTGAGAATAAAGCCACTGTGAAACTGGACGTGAAGGTGGAGAACCAGGGAGACGTACCGGTAAAAGCCTTTGTAAACACGGTTATCTACACTTCGCCGGATGGAAAAAAGATAGGGAAGAAAGTAGCAGCTACCAGCGAGCAATCATTTGAACTTTCGCCCGACAGTTTCCGGAATACGGGTGCGGAACTAACGTTAGATCATCCCGTACGTTGGTCGCTGGAACACCCTGCGCTGTACATTGCACAAACAACGGTGCATACCGGGGAAGGCGCTAAGGATATCTATAACACTGTTTTTGGAATCCGTAAACTGGAGTTTACCCCCCGGGATGGATTTCGATTGAATGGTAAACGGGTGGACATAAAAGGGGTGTGTTTGCATAGTGATATGGGCGCCATCGGTACAGCGATTAACGTTACTGCGCTGCGCCGCCAGCTCCTCATCATGAAAAACATGGGTTGTAACGCGATCCGTACTTCACATAATCCCCCTGCCCCGGAGTTGCTGGAACTGGCAGACCAGATGGGATTACTCGTATGGGACGAGGCCTTTGATGCCTGGAAGCATGGAAAGCGTAAGAACGATTATAATAAACTGTTCCCGGAATGGCATGAGAAAGACCTGGTAGCCCTGGTACACAGAGACCGTAATCATCCCGCCGTGATTATGTGGTCTATTGGCAATGAGGTAATGGATCAACAGGATGTTGCTATCACAAAAGAGCTGGCAGATATTGTACACAGAGAAGACCCTACCAGACCTGTTTCAAATGCGTATAATGATCCGGATGGCGGAAGACGCAGTGGCGCGGCGATGGCGTTGGACGTGATGGGTGTCAACTATTTCTTCTCCCAACAGTCGAAGTGGGACCAGGATGACAGGTATAAAAATAAGCCCACTATGGGAAGCGAAACTTCTTCCTGTGTAAGTTCCAGGGGCGAATATTTCTTTGGAGAAGACTACCACAATTACCAGGTGACTTCCTATGATGTGGCATGGCCGGGGTGGGGCTGTTCACCGGATGAGCAGTTCCGTACTAATGCAAAGTACCCGCACCTGTTAGGAGAGTTTGTATGGACCGGATTTGACTACCTGGGAGAACCTACACCTTTTAATTCCGATGAAACGAATTTACTGAACTTCAGAACAGATACCGCAAAGCGCGCCGAGCTGGAAAAAGCACTCGCGGAAATACAGAAGAAAAATCCACCATCCAGGAGTAGCTATTTTGGTATAGTAGATCTATGCGGCTTTCCTAAAGACAGGTTTTATAACTATCAGGCGCATTGGCGTCCGGAATATCCTATGGCGCATATTATGCCTCATTGGAACTGGCCCGGAAGAGTGGACTCTCTGGTGCCAGTGCACGTGTATACTTCAGGTGACAAGGCGGAGTTGTTTTTAAATGGGGAAAGCCTGGGGATGAAAACGAAGCGGCCTGGTATTGATTTTCGCCTGGTATGGGATAGTGTAATCTATCAGCCGGGAGAACTAAAAGTGGTGGCTTATAAAAATGGAAAGTATTGGGCTACAGATGTGGTGAAAACTACCGGAGAAGCCAGTGCATTATTGCTTAAACCGGAATCAGAAACGGTATCAGGAGATGGCATCTCTCTATGTTATATTAGCTTGCAGGTGGTAGATAAAAATAAGATGACGGTGCCCGGATCTCATCCATTGGTAAAATTTTCCATAGAAGGCCCCGGAGAGATAGTGGCTACAGATAACGGGGATGCCACCTCGCTGGTATCTTTTAAAAGCAAGGAACGTTTGGCATATAATGGAATGGCGCAGGTGATTATTCGTGCGAAGAAAGGCGCAGTGGGTATTGTAAAAGTGTTGGCAGAAAGCGATGGAAACCTGAAAACAGATGTAGCTACCATCAAAATCAAATAAGCGATATTTTCTAAAGCATGAATTTCCATTTAGTGCATGTAAGAGGAATTGTTTAATAGACTTTATTACAATATTTCACGAATGGCCGGAGCTGATTTTAGCTCCGGCTTTTTTATGTGCCATGCATTTTTGTGATATCATCGGCATGCAATCGATGGTTAAGTGACTGGTTATTTTATCGGATCAATAATTTCACATCGATGCAAAAAAAACATGTGCTTCTGCTAAGATGTTGTGAGCAGGGGTTGTTTTAATAACATAATTTTATGTCATTATAATTCCCGTTATATACATGTAGTATCAGCTTTTTAAGATTGGAAAGGTATATTGGGCCTGTTGTTGAACCGGAGAGCGTTGTGGAATTAATTCCTTTTTTACTATTGTTAGGAATGATTGTTTTTTCGCCTTATTTATTAACTATGAGGAACCGATATTGATTATAGTTTGTGGGTTTGTTAGTGTACGCGAGGATAGATGTTTCAACAGTGCACTTTGCAGGATATTGCTATTCCCGGAGTGTTGGATGAGTCAACCATGTCAGAAGAAAGTTACGGATCATAATCGATGGCTACCCCGTAATGTCCATTTTTCAGTGAAGTAAAGTAACTGAATCGAAAATTTTTATTGCGAATAACAGACCATTGCCTCGTTAGATGTACTGGCGGTTACCGTTTTTGTGTGAATTAATGAAAAACAACTTATGAAAACAAATTGTGCACGCTTTCATCCTCCTGATGAGCAACTGGTTTTATTGATAAATGATCATTCCCGATGTCTGCTTCCCGGGCAATGCCATTAGCCATAATATTTTTCTGACTCCAGGAACTTTTTTAAGAGGATAGTTTTTTATGCAGGTTATCGTCAACTGCTACGCTACCTGTATTACTTTAATTAAATATTGTTTATGCTTTCACCTGTACGTATTTCCTTTACGTGCCTGCTATCGCTATGTCTGCAAAGTACCTTATATGGATGGAGTGGTGGCCCGCATGTGATACCAGGCATCCGGGACACTGTACCTGCTTTAACAGATACGGCAAATGTGCCAGCGACAGCCGCGTCCCGGGCCATAAAAACATCTTCCTCAATAGCCATCAGGCTGGACAGCCCTAATGCCAGGTTGAATTTTCTCCCTTTCCCGGCTATACAACAATTGCTGAAAGGAAATGCCGCAGGCTTATATGTACGGGAGTCTTCCGGAGAGCCTGGAACCGCCATTGATATGCTGATACGGGGAAGCGCCACCCCCTTTACCAATCCTAAGGACGTTTATGAATCTCAGCCCCTGGTAGTATTGGATGGCATACCATTAGTATCGCCTCATCCTTTTGTTTACGATATTCAGAAATACGATTACGTAAGACTAGGTACAGCAACAGATATCCTGAATCGTATAGACGTAAATGATATTGCGTCTGTAAGGGTTGTTAAAGACGCCGCCGACCTGGCCGTCTATGGGCCAAGGGCAGTGAATGGCGTAATAGAAATTAATACCAGGCAGGCATCTTTAGTGCGGAGTACTATTTCCGTGAATAGTTGGTTTGGGTTTGCACAGAAACCGCATACTAATACCATGAATGCCGCCACAGAAAATATTTTCCGCAAGCGTTTTTATGATGAGTACGGCAGTGCTGCAGACTTTAAGAAGTATCCCTCTTACCTGCGGGATTCTACCAATCCTGCATACTATGGCCCTGCAAACTGGACAGACCTGTATTATCATAACGCGGCCGTACGGGGTATTAACGCCAATATAAGTGGTGGTTATCCCCGCGCCAATTTCCGGTTCAGTATTGGCAATGTACGAAATGCAAATCCGGCAGATAATGCCCGGATGGACAGGTATACCGCCAATTTTTCTATTAACATGATGCCGCTGAAGTGGCTGACATTGTCAACTATGCTGAACGGCGCAATGCTGGAGCGTAAAAGAAATACCTACCTGCGCGACAGATTCACGGAAATGAGGTACCTCCCCGACCTGACAAATCCATTACCCCCTAATAAAGAGAATTATAGCGCCTATCTGACAGAAATGGGCAAATCGTATGACAATAACAAATCCAATGCTTTCGCCGGATTCTTCAGACTGAAAGCAGATATTACCAAAGCCTTTAATTTTACTTCACAGGTATCCTTTGATTACAATGAAGATATGAGAGATGTCTTCTATCCGGGAACATTACTGGAGACCAATAACTTTGCGTCCAACTTCGCGGGTTATGGACAGCGTGTGATCTTCGATAACGCGATTCATTTTGTAGCTCCGTTGGCAAAGGAGCATTCATTAAAGTTTGATGCCGGATATTCACTGCAGTTTGATCAGAACAAGTACGATTATATCTATGCTTATAAAGGCCCTAATGACCTGATCAAGATTAACCAGCTTACCCAGAATGATGATGGGTCTCTGACGCCCAAAGCATTCCTGTATCAGTTGATTTATAAATACCTTGATAAGGAAAGACAGCGACTGGCGTCATTGTATGGTCGTCTGAGCTATAGCTTTATGCAACAGCTGGAAGTATCCCTGTTGTTACGTTCAGACGCTTCGTCCAATATGCAGCAGGCTTCCCGGTGGTTTGTATCGCCTACTGCCAGTGTGAAATGGGAGTTGAAACCATTGTTGTTTGGCAGCTGTTCGTTAATAGACCATGCCGCCCTTTCTGCGGGATGGGGCCGGACAGGCAGGTTGCTCACCTACGATAGATTTGCACAGGGCCCACAGTATACCATTGATATGGGCTGGACAAACGAACCCGTTATTAGTTCTTATGGTGGCATTTCCGCGTTGATGCGTCCCTATACCTATGGTTATATCGGTAATGGCATTTCCTGGCCTTATAGCGACCAGTTCAACGCTGGGTTGGATGCAACCCTTGCTGGTGGAAAAATCTCCCTTAATATCAGCGCATATAGCAGAACCGACAAAAACATGCTGATTAGCGTACCAGCCTTCTCTGATTACGGTTATACCGGTGAGTTTAAAAATGGAATGGTAGTAAGAAATGCCGGTGTTGACCTCACCGTAGCCTTTCTGCCGTTGAAACCTGCTGGCAGGCTGCAATGGAATACTTCATTTAACGCCGGCTTTAACCACAATAAATTACTGGCCCTGCCTGGTGGATTGCAGCAAATAACCATTGGTGACCGCCACCTGGAGATAGGAAAAGCGATTGACCAGTTCTGGGTGCTGAAAAATGACGGTATTTATAATGATAAAAATGGAGTACCGGTAGATCCCAAAACAAATCAACCGTTGAACTACCGGGGGATTCCATTGACCAAAGGGGATCCGCAATGGAAGGACAGGAACGGCGATTTTACTATCGATGATAAAGATAAAACCCTTACCGGCCATTACCTGCCTGTTTTCACCGGCGGATGGAGCAATGACTTTACCTATGGCAACTTCAATTTTGGCTTATCCCTGTATGCAGTATTTGGAAGGACCATTCTCAATAAGCATATGGCCGACAGATTTGATTTCATCAACAGGGGAAGTACACTTGACATGAACGCCGTGAAGGAAATTACTTCCTGGTCCCAAACCGGTAATGATTCGAAATACCCTGTTTACAATCCCTGGAGCAGTGTGGTGCCATACAGAACAGATCAAGACCTGTTTCTTGAAAATGGTTCCTTCGTAAAGCTCCGCAATGTCATGATGGGATATGATCTCACCAGTACCGGATGGTGGAAACGGCGTAAACGACTAGCCGGCATCAGGAAGTTGTATGTGTACGGTAACGCTGCCAATCTACTTACCATCACCCGCTATTCCGGTCGGGATCCTGAACTGATCGATTTCAAAGGATATGATACGGGTTACGGTCTGCCTATTCCGAGGACTTACACCTTAGGGCTTAAAGTCGAATTGTAAAGAGTACCCAGGGTTTTTAAAACTGATTAATAGAGATAAATGATTATTCGGATGAAAATACGTAGCAAGACGCTGTTTACCGGACTATTAATAATGTGCCTGTTATGTGCCTGTACAAAGGAACTGAATATTGACTCCACTAAAACTGTTGGAGATAAGAATTTTTGGACTTCCTATAGAGACACACGCGCTGCATTAATGGGTACCTATGGCTTATTAAGAGCTGCATTGTCTGACAATGGTTGTTTCTGGATGTATGGAGAGTTGCGGAATGGAGATTTCGTTTCCGTACAACGACCAGATCTCGATGCTATCATCAGGGGCAAACTAAATGCTGCTTATCCTGTTTTTAACGCATTAACCAACTGGAGGCGATTTTATGCGGTCATTAATGCGTCCAATATCTTCCTGGAAAGGGTAGGAGATGTTAAAAAGAATGACCCCAAATACTCAGATCAGAATATGCGTGTAGACATAGCGCAGATAAGGTTTTTACGGGCCTTTACCTATTTTTATCTTGTTACGGTATGGGGCGATGTTCCATTTGTTCAGCAATCACATGATGGGTCGTTTGAAAACAGGCCCAGAGAAGACAAAGATAAAATACTTGCTTTCGTAGAAAGTGAAATGCTGGCCGCCGCAGCAGATTTGCCATATAATTATAGCTCCGGCGATCCGCAGCAACTGGGAGACTACTATAACGAGCCAGGTTCCAGATGGGTAAGCGTGTTGGCGAGAAAGCTATCTGTATACGGTGTACTGGCTCATGTGGCTGCCTGGCGGGGAGATTACAGATCGGCAGTTACTTATAGCAAATTTGTGCTGGACAATTACAATAAAAGCGGAATGTATTTTGAACCGGATACCTATTGGATTTCCGCTGCCAATGGGATGTTCCAGGGACACAAAACCAACCAGCTTTTTGGTCTTAATTTTGAATTCGATAACCAGGATGCCACTTTCGAAGGTCATATAGAAGATTTTACACTGGCAGAACCTTTCGTCAGGAAAGCCTTGCCGGATATATTTGTTCCACGGGATTCTATTTTATCTATTTTTTCCGCTCCTTCCGACCTGCGTTTTTCACTTGATACCCTTACCGGCAAACCCAATTATACAGACAGGTGGTTCTCTAATTTCAATAGCGACATTCCCATTTTTTGCAAAATCAAGGTGATACAAAAAGGCGGAACAGATCCTTCTTTTCGCCTGTATTCCAGTTGCCTTATTTACACCCGGCTGGAAGAAATAGACTTGTTATATGCGGAATCGCTGGCTGTAACAGGCAATACTGACGGGGCCATAGATGCCCTGAACAATATGAGAAGAATTCGGAACGTGAGCAGCTTCAAAGCAGGTGGCAATGAAGACCTGATCGAAGCAATTTTCCAGGAAAGACGGAAGGAAATGATGGGCGAAGCACACCGGTGGTTTGACCTGGTAAGGTATAATAAGATTAAACGTAATAACCCTGCCTTCATGAAACTGATCAGCGAAGGTGGAATTTATTGGCCGGTTTCTGCTGAAATCCTCCGTCAGAATCCACTCATTAAGCAAAATCCATATTGGAAATAATTATTCGGATCTATGATGACAATTAAACATCCATATGTGCTCATATTGATAATCGTGTTGCTGACTACCGCCTGCAGAAAAGACGGTGGCGATTATAGCTACAGTAACACCCAGCGGTCTTTCCCGGGGAACACCTATGAATATCTGAAAAGCAATACCGGCCGGTTTGACTCTTTACTGGTGGTGTTGGACAGGCTTCATTTGTCTGATACCCTGAAAACAGGCAAGTATACACTGTTTGCACCTACCAATACCAGCTTCAGATTTGTATTGGAGAACCTTAACGCAATCCGGAAATCCAGACAACTTCCGCCGGTTTACCTGCAACAGGCTGATGTTGCACAGCTGGACACCATGGTGACAAGGTATATTCTCCGGCAGGTCTTCAATACAAACGATATGAACTATGCCGATGGTATTACTATGTATACAGTAAAGTATGGCTATCCCATGAATGGGCGCCGCAGAACCACCAATGCGGAAGGGCTGATAGGCGGAGGCCCCTCTTATCTCGAGTATAGTGATACCAGGAACTCCAGGTATAACCGTGATTGGGTAACCACTACTACCCAATCCGTTAACCTTGTCACTACCACCGGCATAGTACATGTACTCAGAGAGGATCACGCTTTTGGATTTGACGAATTCATTCTACGCTTAAATAAATGATAAAATGGTAGTAAATAAATACGTATATATTTTTTGGACGGCCGCACTTTTTCTCCTGGTGGTCTCCTGTAGAAAAAATTTGCCGGAAGATCTTGATTATCTGAGCGACAAGGCAATCTATACTTCTACCACATTTAATCCGGTATTAGGTAGAACTACTTTTTATGCGAACATCTTTAACCCGGGGCAATCATCCCTTCCGTTGAATTTCAGTGTTGTAAATGTACGCACCAGCAGTGGAAAATTAACCGATGTGTTTAAGGATAGTGTAGATGTACTAGCGTGGAAGAGAGGATATACGGGCCTGGAAAAAACGTTGGATGAGATTCAACAGAAGAGAGGTCCGGAGAAACACCGGCTATGGGAAGTAAGGCCCCATTCAGGAGAATTTGTATTGTGGGCAGCGGCAACAGATCAGCTATTGGCACATTTGCCTGACTCTGGATATGTTTTCGATGTAGAAGTAAGTAATTCCGGTGGCCACCGCACTTATAAAGATCTGCGACTGATTCCTTACCGGCAACGGGCATACGAACCTAATCAGTTAGACCCCGTTACCGGCGAGGTTAAAAAAGATGGTAACGGTAACTTACTATATGTTAACCCCACTGTCACTAATATTACCGGAGATGTCAGCGGGAAGTCATTGTCCTCTTCTCAGGTGAAGGTTTATTTTACTAAGAAAGGAGAAGGGAACAGTCTGACTTTCCGTTTTTTCGACAAGGATTCCCTGCCGATAGATCCGGCGAAGTTTAACCGGACGGTGTGGGACTCCATTGTTCATGGTTTTAATCCCAGGAAAACAGCAACAGGAGTAACGTACGATGTGGCATATCCTATTCCACTGGTGAAATTGAAAACACGGTTCACGAACAATGATGGTTCCCAGGCTTCGGTAGTATTCACCTACGACCGGCTTGGTATAGGCGGTATCCGGTCTGTGTCTTCTTTGTTACTCAATTTTAATATTTACGAAAAAGGGGATTGGGAAATAGCCTTTCATTTTTATAACGATACTCCCAGGTTCAGGGATGAGTAACATCAGGCCACCTCAAATCATATTTTCTAAAAACTTAAATGATTTCGTCAGATGAAATTTATCTATACCCGGTTAATGCTGGCCTGCTGCCTTTTGACCTTATGGCAGACGCTTGCCGCGCAGAATAAGGTGGCCATCAAAGGAGTGGTCAGGGAAGGTACTACAAATGAGAGAATGGTAGGGGTTAGCATTTTGGGCGGTACCCCCCTCAAACCAATAGGAGTTTCCGGCAGCAATGGAGAATTCTCCGTACTGGCAGATCCGGGTGCGCCATTGGTATTTCGCTTCTTGGGATATTCCGATTTCAAAATAAAGCCGGGCTCCCGGAGAGAGATAGCCGTGCAAATGAGTGTGAACGAAAATAAACTGAATGAAGCAGTAATTGTAGGTTACCAGAAGAAGACACGTGAATCCGTAACGGGAGCCGCAGTTATTGTAAGTGGAAAAGACCTGCAGGATATACCGGTGTCGAACGTGGAACAGTTGCTGCAGGGTAAAGTGGCGGGACTGAATATCCAGAATAATACAGGCGCCCCGGGTGCGCGTGGCTCTGTAATGTTGCGGGGTTTGTCTGCCATTAATGTAACGGGAAAAGGAGATGATGCATTTCTTTCACCTACCTCCCCGCTTTACATTGTAGATGGTGTGCCTATCCAGGCAAATACCAATTTTGATTACGGATTTCAAACAGCCGGTCCCGGTGTAAGCCCGCTATCCCTTATTCCCCCGGAAGACATTGAAAGCATAGAAGTACTCAAAGATGCACAGGCCACCTCTCTATATGGTTCGCGCGGGGCATATGGTGTAATCATTATCAATACACATCGTGGTAATTCACCTATACCTGTTGTAAGATATACCGGGAATTTTTTCCTGAACACGGTGCCTAAGCTGCGGCCAACCATGGGTGGAAAATCGGAACGGGATTTTCGCCTGGCCGAAATATTCAACTATGGTACGCTGGGAGATATTTACAATATTGCTTACACACCGCTCCTGGCAGACAGTCTGAATCCTTATTATAATAACAGTACCGACTGGCAGGGGATTTTTTACCGGAATACATTTAATCAGACACATAATGTGGGAATCAGCGGCGGAGACCCTACGTTCAACTACAAGGTTAATCTTGGTTACTATAATGAATCCGGCGTGATCAAAAATACCGGCTTTAGCAGGTATTCACTGAATACGAACATGGAATATAAACCAACGAAGAAGCTCCGTGTTTTTGCAGCGTTATCTTCCTCTCTCGGACTGAGAAACAAAGGTTCTGGATCGGGCTTGTTACAAAAAGGAGTGGCAACAGACGGTAAGTCTTCTTCGTTACTACCGCCGCCCAGTTACTTCCTTAGCACCAACAGTGCATTATCGTCGCTTAACACAAGGAATGATAACAAAAGCGGCAATTATCACATCAATCTGGATGTGAATTACGAATTGTACAAAGGAGTATCGCTGTCGTCCAGTCTGGGCTACGACTACGGTACCAATACAGAAGATAACTTTACACCCGCGGCTGCGAACAATGATTTTTCAGAAGCATATGGCTATAACGACCGCTCATTTACGCTTTTTAACCGGAATGCATTATCGTACTATAAATCTGTTAATGCAACGCATAATTTTTTCCTGTCTTTTTCCAACGAAATATATTCTTCCGCTTCCCAACAGGCAGTGATCCGGCAGAAAAAAACGCCGAACGATCAGTTCCAGGGGCCGTTGGGTGCAGATGGGCTCACCTCCAGGGGAGGTTTGCTGGGGTATAGTAAAAGTCATGTGGCGTCTTTTGCCGGTAGTTTCAGTTACGACTTTATGAAGAAATATATTTTTGACTTTAGCTATCGTATGGATGGAGCTTCTTCCAGTGGATTGTCTAACAGGTACGCTGCCAACCCAGCCCTGGGATTGCGCTGGAACTTCAATAAAGAGCAGTTTGCAAAAGACCTGTCATGGCTCACATTTGGCTCGCTTCGTTTTAGCTGGGGAAGAAACATTGTGCCCAATGGCGATATTTTTTCCGCTTCGGGTCAGTATGACCTCAGGCAAACGTATAATAATGTACCAAGAATCGGTATTAATTTCGGGACTTTACCCAACCCTTCCCTGAAGCCAACTACCACCAGCCAATATGATATAGGCGTGGAAGCTGGGTTCTTCGACAGCCGGATAGAAGTCATATTTGATACCTATTACAAGCAGGTGGATTTTCTCACACGTGGCAGACCATTGCCGGATATAGCCGGATTCGATCAGGTGACTACCAACGAGGTAGGAATGGTCAATTATGGATATGAGCTGAGTCTTACCTTCCGCCCTCTACCCAAGAGTAGTGCTTTTCAGTGGACTTTCTCCATCAATGGAGCGCTGAATAAAGACGTGTTAACGCGGTTGCCTGGCAATGAACGTCAGTTCCTTACTGCTGATAATATTTATCTCCGCGTAGGGCGTAATACCTTCAGCAATTACCTGTTTCAGAATCAGGGCGTTTACGCTACAAACGACGATGTGCCTCTGGATCCTGCCACAGGTACCTATCTCCATACGCCCGATGGCGTTCCTTTCCACGCAGGAGATGCCAAATTCCGCGATGTGGATGGTAACTATGTTATTTCAGACAATGACCGTGTTATTATGGGAAATAGTATGCCATTGATCACCGGCGGTTTTAGTTCTTATTTCAAGTATAAAAGTGTTTCACTGAATATAAATGGTTCTTTCACGCTTATCAGAGATGTTATTAACAGCGCGCTGGTGGAGCGGATGCAGTTTTTACAGGATCCGTTCAATGGGAAAGCCATTACGGTGCTGCCACCGGATGCAAGCTACTGGCAAAAGAATGGGGATAACGCCGGCTTTGCCAATGTTTATGACTGGAAGCGTGCGCCGCTCACCCAACCTTACAGGTCTAATCAGAGTCTTTTCCAGGAAACAGGCAGTTATTATAAACTGAATACGGCGTCTTTGTCCTATACTTTCAACAGGGAAATGACAAAGCGTATCGGCTTGAGTTCCGTGAGAGTATATGGTTCTGTCAATAACCTGTTTACATGGTCGAAATACCGCGGCCCTAACCCGGAAAATGTAACAGATCTCGGGCGCGACCGGTCAGATGGATATCCTGTACCACATACTTATAACCTGGGTCTGAACGTAGATTTTTGAGTGGAGAGTTGATCATATGTTCCTTCAATTTTTAAATTATGAAACTGAAATTAACGGCTGTAATATTCCTGACTTTGATGTTGTTTTCCTCAGGATGCAAGAAGTTCCTGACTGTTCAACCGGTGGATAAATTATCCGGAAATGCTTATTGGAAGTCGACTTCGGATGTTGAATCTTTTGTAAGTGATATTTATGGGCAGTTCCGCGATAAGCTTCAAAGCACCTCTTTTGTCGCAGCTTCCGGAGAGCTGAGAAGTGGCCAGGTGAAAATGTCGCCTGAAACGGATCAGAATGGCCGTGCCTATATAGATATGTGCGGACAAAACAACCTCTTGGGCCTGATTGCTGACAATGCTCCCTGGAACTCGGGATTCAAATTTTCCACTATGACCCAATGGAAAGATTTTTACAAGGTCATTCAATCGGCCAATATCCTGGAAAAGGAGCTTGGAAGAAATCCCATTCCGGAATTGTCAACGGCAGACCTCCGACAATATGAAGCGGAAGCCGTGTTTATCAGATGTCTGACTTATTTGTTCCTGGTGAGGTTATATGGAGATGTGCCCTATTATACGGAAGCTTATTTAAGCACGCCTTTGCCGAGAGAAAATATGGTGACGGTCATCAATAATTGTATTGCAGAACTGGACAAAAGGAAAGATGATCTTCCATGGACTTACAAAGATCCCGCTAAAAGAGCCGTCAGGGCTACAAAAGGGGGAGCACTGGCATTGCTGATGTACATGAATTTGTGGAATGCCGGATTTGATAAAGGGAAAAAGCAGGATTACTTCGCAAAGACGGTCGCATATGGCAAAGAATTGATTCAAAGTGGCTCCTACAAGTTGCTGCCGATAGATAATTCCCAGCTTATTTTCAAAGGAAGGAGCGAAGAAGGACTGGTGGAAATTGCACAGAATTTCAATTATGGTGAAACACTGTCAAAGTATGCACCGTTTTCAGATATGGTACAGCATTTTCCTTATAAATTTCCGCTGTCGGGGCATGAATATAGTTTTGGCTTTTTTCGCGCCTCGTTTCTCCACATGCTTTATCCAGACGGACAGACGGATCGCCGGAAGGATTTTTGGTTCGACCAGTCCATGTTTGCGGATAACGGACAATTTCAGTTTATCAAGTTTTCAAGTGTTTTTTCACATGGAGAAGACGTGAACCCAGACAATAATATCATCATCTTCCGGTATGCCACCGCACTATTGATGACTGCCGAAGCAATGGTGGAAACTGGGGGAGCGAACGAAGCAACGGTCTTGCTGAATATGATCCGGGACAGGGCCGGGGCACCGAGGTATAACGGGCCTGGTGGAGATGACCTGCGGCAGGCGGTATACCTGGAACAAGCGAAAGAACTTATGGGAGAAGGGCTGTACTATTTTGATCTCGTTAGAACAGGCCGGGTAATGAATCAGAAATGGTGTTATAGCCCCCTGACCGCTGATCAGTTCGCACGTGGCGGATGGACCTGGCCCCTCGCCAAGTCTGTGATGGACAACAATCCTTTGATGACGCTAAATAATTACTGGACAAACTGATTTTCCATGAAAAAAACTAATTACCTGAAATGTTTAAGCGGATTAATGCTAATGGCATTGATGACGATATCCTGTAAGAAAGACAATTATTATAAAGACGGAGGAGTTACCTCGCCGGTGTTTAATGGAACGGTCATGGATTATTTACATGCAAAACCATTTTATTTTGACTCCGTTGAAACAATTGTCAAACTTGCCGGGCTTGACTCTATATTAAACAAGGATTCCCTGACATTTTTTGCACCTACCAACCGGGGTGTTTCTAACCTGGTTAGGATTTTTAACAGTAGTCTTTACCTTTTGGGAAAGGATACGATTAAAACGCTGGCGGACGTACCTCCGGCAGTCTGGAAGAAATACATGTCTATGTATATTTTCAGAGGAATAAACCTGCTGAAAGATTACCCGCAGATTGATTTTGATTTATTGCAGGTGTATGGAGGGCAGAATTATCTTTCTATCAATAACACGGTTATGAACATCGGTGTTACTTATGCTAGCTCCGGTGGTGTTAAGTATGTTGGTTATCGCCAGTTGAACCTGTCGTATCAGCCGGATCCTTCCGGCGCAGCGAATTATTTTACCCGGGTGATGGTGGCTTCCTGTAATATTCAGCCCAATCATGCTGCCGTTCATGTACTGGCAGATAACGACAGGTACTTTTCATTTGGTGTGGGAAATTTTTTAAACGACTACCTGCATTACAAGCAATAATAATATTAGCAGACCCTTAGATGCATCAATATATGAAGAAACATCTCTGTTATATACTGCTCTTGCTGTTGGCATATAGTTGCCGTCAGAAGGAGAACACATTCCAGAACCCTTATGAGGGAGGCAAAGCGCCTTTGGGCATTAAATTTTCGAATGATCCTCCCGCTGTAACATCGGCTCCACCGGGCACGATTGTAAGCTTTAAAATTACCGGGTTGCAGCCTTTCAGGAACCAGGCGGTATTTTCCTTCAATGGGCAACCCGCACAGGTAATGGAGCTGGACAGCCAGCAGATTAGTGTGAAGGTGCCAGATCTGGCAAGTACAGGCAATGTACAGGTAGTGGTGGGAGATCAGATTTTTTACGGACCAGTTTTTAATGTAGCAGGTAAAATAGTGCAGGATATTACCTTCCACGTTACCACAGGTACTAACGGCCCCGTAAACAAAATGCAGGAATTGCCGGATGGCCGCTTTTTAATGATAGGAGGGTTCACTAATTATGAAAATAAAGGAGTCGTGAATCCATTGAATGGGATTATTGCCATCAGCAGCAGCGGGGAACTGGATCGTTCTATGCGTTTTGGCTGGGGCGTTAACGGATCCATATCGGATATCGTAATGCAACCAGACGGTAAAATGATGATTGCCGGTGGATTTTCCGCATTCGATAAACAGAGAAACGGCATACACGGGATGTTTAATATTTGCCGCCTTAATGCTAACGGCTCTCCTGATACCATCACCATACAGTCGTTCACTAAAAAGGATACGGTACCTGCTTTTAACGGAGGAACCGACTATTATATTCAGGCGCTGTTCCAGGATGCACAGGGAGGGACCATTGCAATAGGCAATTTTAAGTACTATCTCAGGAAAAGATATGGCGTTTCCACATCAGATCACTTGAGAGATTCGCTGGTTGTTGACAGCATTGAAGCAAGTCAATTGATCCGCTTCAAACAGGATGGCGCGATCGATTCATCCTATCACTATGATCTTGTTGCACATAAGGGGCGACCTGCCACTAATGGTTATATCGCTGGCGCAGTGATGCAGCCGGATGGTAAGATCATCCTGTTTGGCAGATTCAGCAAATATGATGGCATACCTGTTTTAAATATGGCCCGTATCAACGTAGACGGAAGCCTGGATCCTTCCTTTACGGTTGGCGCTGATAATGTGGTTACCCGCATCACCTTTAATGCCACCACTAAACAATACGTTGTTGCCGGCGGGTTTATCAACTATAACAATAAGAAATTTAATGGAATTGTGTTGGTGGATGAATCTTTCAATCCGGTCAGCGACTTTTCAACCGGATCGCTCGAGGAGGGTAGTATCAGTTATGGCTATCAGTTAAATAATGGGTTGATCATTGCTGCCGGCTACTTTGGACGCTACGATAATGTACAGCGTAATGGCTTTATGGTAATTGATAACAATGGAAAGCTGGTGCCAGGCTATAATTCTACCGGTAAATTTGAGGGCTCTATATCAAATATATTGGAAACAAAAACAGTTAACGGAGATGTACAGCTAACGCTGATGGGATACATTAATACATTTAACGGACAACCTATCGGAAATATCACCCGCCTGCTGCTAAAATAACCCGTATCGTTTCATTGCTAATATGCTATATACATGATGAGTCAATATAAAAAAATAAACAGGCTGCTCTTACCGGTGTTATTCATCGCCATAGCAGCATGTAACAAAGACACAAAAATAACGCATCAGACGCCGGGAGGTAATGATACTATTGCGAATGATCCGTTCCCCAAGGTGTTGTATGTGATCATTGATGGGGCCAGGGGTGCGGCTGTTAATAAGGTAGCTCCGCCATTTCTGATGTCAATGACAAGTAACGCTATTTATTCCTGGAATTCGCTGACGGATACCTCCGCGGTGCAGGCAACATCCTGGGCCGATATGCTGACAGGCGTTAGCCGGCAGCGACACGGGGTCAGCACCAATGACTTTTCGGGTAATAACCTGTCTGCCTATCCTTCAGTGACAAAACTGATCAAATCCCGTTTGCCTAACTATCCCGTTAATTTTTTCAGCGCTAAAAAATCGCTGGTGGATTATCTTTCTCCCGGTTCAGATAAAACAGGGTATTTTGAAAATGATGATCAGGCAGTTAAGAATGCCGTATTGGATGCATTGGGAAAAGACACTGCCGGATTAATTATTGCGCATTTCGGAAATGTTGATGCAGCGGGAGCAACTTATGGTTATGATGCCAGTGTGCCCCAATACCGCGATGCAATTAATAATATGGATCAGTATGTGGGAGAGATGCTGGGAAAATTACGGCAGCGAAAGAATTTCGCTGGTGAAAAATGGCTGGTAGTGGTTGCTTCCAGTATGGGAGGGCCATATCCCATTGATCCGCAACAGGATGACAATACCGTATTCAGCAACCCCCGTCTGAATACATTTACCATTATTTATGCTCCCGCCTTTCAGCCATTTTTCCTTGACCGGCCGTTTAATGGTACCAGGTTTTCCGGAAGCACCGTTCGCCTGTTTGGTAGGGATAGCGCCATTTTTGCCACGGTGCCTGATGCCATCGATGCCTATAATTTTGGTGATACCACCTCTTTTACGGTGGAGTTGAATATTAAAGTAAACCAGCGCCCGGATGGAAGCTATAATTACACCTGGCCTTCCGTACTTGGTAAGCGTGCTTCTTTTGATGGTGGTGTGCCGGGATGGGTGATGTTCCTGGAACAGAACTACTGGCAGATTAATTTTGGCCAGTCAGGGAAAGGGAATATCCAGGCTAAAGGCGCTGTTATCGGGGATGGCAAGTGGCATAACATTGCTGCAGTAATACTTTCCAGGGGCGGAAAGCGATATGCCAGAACCTATACAGATGGGAAGTTTGGTGAGGAAAAGGAGATAACCAGTCAAGGTAATATTAACAGCCCTGCGCCGCTGAGGATGGGGTATCTGCCAGGATCCGTTAATCAACCAGCCGATGTGTATATGGCGGCCGTAAGAATATTTAAATGCGCCATAGATGATGCCACGATAGCCAAAGATGCGGGGGCCATAAGAGTAGAGAATGATCATCCTTTCATTGATTTCCTGCTGGGGTACTGGCCGGGTACCGATGGCACAGGTGGCCTTTTTAAGGATAAATCTGGCCAGGGCCATCCTTTCATATTGCAGGGGGTACCCTCTGGCAATTATAGTTGGGAGCCGTTCTCGGCGGTGTTGCTACCACCAGCCTCGGCCGATATTCAGACCCTCGTTCCAGCAGGTAAGGACATTCCTTTGTTTGTATTATCCTGGCTGAATATCATTCCGGATGCGAAATGGCAAATGGAAGGGAAAGGATGGACGACACGACAAATAAATGTAAAATAGTCATATCAGCATACTGCAGAAATATCAAAATAAATAGCCAGATCTAAGCCGCCCGGGACTGTGCCCGCATTCCCGGGCGCATATTTGATAAAAAATCAGGCAATAGTATCCAATTTCATTTGCCGGCAGTCTTATATGATGGGACAGCTGAAGCCCGGGTTTTTATACATGAATTATAGCGTATGACTAGATCTTTATACTGCATTCTATCCATCATCCTTGTTTGTTTGGCCTTTCAACTGCATATTTCGGGCCAGCAGAAGATGCCACCAGTAAACCTTTTTATAGGGACCAGCGGAGACAATGGCCAGGTAGATCCGGCCGCATGTGTACCTTATGGTATAGCAAGGGTATGCCCTGATATGGTACACAGAAGCCATAGTGGTTACGACTTTGCCCAAAAAGTGATCTCCGGATTTTCTGTAAACCGCCTTTCAGGTATTGGTTGCGGAGGGAATGGAGGAAATCTCAGTATAAAACCTGCGGATAAAAATGCGCTACTCACCCTGGTAAAATCAACAGAAATATCTGAGCCCGGATATTATTCGGTAAAGCTGGATAATGGTGTTACTGCTGCCTTGACAGCAACCACTAATGTAGCAATAGAACAATATTTATACCCTGTAGGAGTGGAACAACAGATGATAATTAATTTTGCCTCCTCCTTTACCGGAGTAAGGAATATTAACTACAAAGTAATATCGGATGGTGAAATATCCGGTGATCTGCAGGCTGGAACCACCTGTGATGCGGGCACCTATAAATTGTTTTTTAACATCAGATCGAACAGGCCCTTTCAATGTGTGAGTGCTACAAAGAAAATACTGGAATTGTTCTATGGGAAGGGCATAGGAAAGCCGATAGAAATGCGGATCGCGTTGTCGCCTGTGAATGTGGAAACAGCTACTGCAGAAAATAATAGGATGGCCGGCATTGGTTTTAATGCTATCAGAAAACAGGCGGCTGATGACTGGTGTTCTCTGTTAAATAAAATTGAAGTAAAAGGCGGAGCGCCGGACGACCGTATTTTATTTTATACCTCGCTTTACCGGGTTTTTCTAAGCCCCGAAAATGTAACGTCCTCCGATAGAAAATACCTGGCTACGGACGGTTCCATCAATATCGCAAAAGACTTTACTTATTATAGTTCATGGTCCATGTGGGACAATTACAGGACAAAGTTTCCCCTGATCACTTTGCTGGCGCCCCATAAGATGAAAGATATCAGCAGGTCGCTGGTGGAGCAGTATATTCATGGCAAGAAGGACTGGGCTACAGATTTCGAATCCGGACCTACCGTGAGAACGGAGCATTCTATCTGCGTACTGCTGGATGCCTATAAGAAAGGTCTCAGAGGATTCCATCTGGACATTGCTTACGAGGCAATAAAAAAGGAAGTAGATAGTCTTCGCACCGGCCGACCAGACCAGGCAATGGAAACTTGTATTGACCTATGGGCAATGAGTGAAATTGCCGGGATAACAAATCATGCCAGCGATGCCGCCTTCTATAAAAAGAAGGCAGAACAGCTGTTTACGACTACCTGGGAGCGGGAATTTTGTCATGTCGACAGTTCGTATGCCCGTATGCGTAGCAACGGCTTATATCAGGGAAGCCGATGGCAATACAGATGGGCCATGCCACAGTATCTCGCATTCATGGAAAATCTTAGTGGCAGCAGAGATACTTTGGTAAGTCAGCTTCATTATTTTTTTGAAAAAAATCTGAATAACCAAGGAAATGAAGTAGGCATACATGCTCCGTTTATTTTCAACCGGTTGGGACATCCACATGAAGCGCAGGCCACAGTGAAAAGGATGCTTACAGAACAAACGGTACACCTTTATGGTGGAAACGCAGAGTACCCTGAGCCAGTTGTAAGCAGAATATTTAAAAATTCTCCTGAAGGATTTCTTCCTGAAATGGACGAGGATGATGGCACTATGTGTGGCTGGTATGTATTCGCTTCTATGGGGCTTTTTCCACTGGTAGTTGGCGAACCCTGGTATGAAATCACCTCACCCCTGTATGATGAAATCAAGATTCACCTGGAGGGGGAGCGACAGTTTATGATGATAACAAAGAACAGAAAATCCTTAAATGATTTCATTAAGAAAGTGAAATTCAATGGTGTTGATCTCCCAGATTTCCGGATCAATCATAATATGTTAACCAAAGGGGGAGTACTGGAATTGTTCTACTGATGCATATCTACTTTTAATAAAAATAAGGGAGTACAGGTTGACCAGATTTTATGCCATCTGCAAAGATGGTTTAAGAACTGCCTTTTATGTCCCTGCTATTACTGTATCCTACGTTAATCTCTAAGATTTGCACGATGAAATATTTATATGAGAACTTCACATTCCCTGCTGATCAATCGTTTACGATCAGGAAAGAGGTACTGGAAATGAAGGAGTATAACACCTTTAAAAGTCATGTCAATTTTGAAATTGTATTACTGGAAAATTGCCTGGGGAAAAGGTTTGTCGGAGATCATATCGCTGATTTTGATGGACCGGAGCTGGTGCTTTTAGGGAGCTATCTGCCGCATTGTTGGCAGTACAAAGGCGTACAGGATTTTACGCAGCCACCCATGGCTTATGTAGTGCACTTTTCCCCGGATTTTATGGGGGCTATAATTATGGAAAAGCCGGAGGCAAAAGAGTTGAATGCGCTGTTTAACAGGGCTGCCAGAGGTGTTTTATTTTCAGGAGATACGATTAACCAGACCCGGTTTATTTTAGAACAGATGCTGGGTGCGAACGGACTTCGAAAAATTGCCTGGATGATAGAGTTGCTGGATCTGCTTACTCATTCAAAAGAAAGTACGGTGCTGTCTTCCGCTTATTTCAACCTGATGGGAACATCTGGTCAGGAGCGGCGTATCGCAGAGGTGTTTAACTATATATACAGGAACTTCAGACAGAACATAACCCTGGAGGAGACAGCTGCAGTCATTCATATGTCCAGCAGCGGTTTTTGCCGTTATTTTAAGCAAAAAACAAATAAAACGTTTATCCAAATTTTAAAAGAGCTTAGAATTGGTCATGCTGCTAAACTATTACTGGAGGGTACCCATAATATCTCTGCTGCCTGTTATGAAAGCGGGTATAATAATCTTTCTAATTTTAATAAGCACTTTAAAGAGGTAAAGGGAGTATCTCCCAGTGTTTTTTTGAAACAATACCAGAGAGCTCATTAGAGAGTTGTTATTACGGGTGCAACACGTCCGGTAAATGAGCTACATCATCCAGAAAGTAATTTCCCGGGCATTTAATAACGTGCTATGTTCAAGAAAAGGTCCCTCATGTACTTTACCATCTATCAGTACTTTTTGTACCCGTGTATGTGTAGGAGAAAAATTCTTTCTCCGGATAAACAGTGCGTGAGGTTTCCCATCTTCGCCCCTAAGCGTGATCTTTAGTTCATCAAACAAAGGAACTCCAATAGCATATGCAGTACTACCCGGGCATATGGGATAGCAACCCATGGAGGTAAATACTAACCAGGCAGACATTTGTCCACAGTCATCATTACCGGAAAGGCCGTCAGGCGTGTTCTTATAGTTGAGAGGAGTATGCTGACAGATCTTCTGTCTTGTGCTATCAGCCTTGTTGATATAATTGTACAGGTAGATGTAATGATGGCCGGGCTCATTATCATGGCGATAATGACTGGAGTCGAAGGTCTCATTTAATAATTTTTCAAATGTGGGCGCTCCTCCCATTAGCTGAATAATTCCAGGGATATCATGCATGGCGCCAAACAGGTAGGTCCATTTTGATCCTTCGGTTATTCCCTCATCAGACTTTTCCCTTGAAACAAAAGTACCATCTGCGTATCTGCTAATGAAGAAGCCGGAATTCCGGTCATATAAATGCTGATAGTTTTTGCTTCTTTTCATCAAAAAATCATACTCAGTCGGATGGCCGGTCAAGCGTGCCACTTGTGCCACACACCAGTCGTCGTAAGAATATTCAATGGTTTGTGACACATTTTCATTGGTGCGCCCAGAGGGAATATATCCCAACTGATTGTACCAGGTAAGACCGCCACGGGCTTCATAAGCCGACCAGGGGGCACGGTCTGCCCATTTATTGGTACTATCGCCGGCAGGCGCTACAAAAGCATCTTTCTTAACCGCCTCCCAGGCGAGCGATTGGTCAAAGCCTTTGATGCCCTTCACCATGGCATCTGCAATCACTGCATCAGCATGCGTCGCAATCATAATATTGGTGTAGGTAGGATTGGGCCATTTGGGTAGCCAGCCACCTTCTTTGTACATCTGTAGCAAGGATTGTATCATTGCTCCGGAACGCTGTGGAAGGAGCAGATTTAATAGCGGATGTTCAGCCCTGAAGGTATCCCATAAGGAAAAATCGTTGTAGCTAACACCTTCATGCACAATATCATCAAAGGCGCTATAGTAACGTCCGTATTCTGAAAATTCCCGGGGATATTGCATCGTACGGTAAAGCGCCGTATAAAAGGATGCCCGTTCATCTTTATTGCCGCCCAGAACGGAAATAAGCCCCAGGTAATTATTCCATTCCAACCTGGTTTTATTCATTACCACTGAAAGATCCCAGCCAGGGATCTCTGTAAGCAGATTATTGCGTGCCTGTTCAATGCTGATAAATGAGGTACCCACCTTCACATTTACTACTTCATTGCCTGCCGTGGCAAACCGGAGGAAGGCGCCGCAACGATCACCTGATTGTTCCGTTTGACCAACGAATATATCATCCCGGTAGGTTGTTCCAAAAGCAATGGGTCGTTTACTAAACTGTACCACAAAGTAACCTTTGAAATTTTTCAGTGGAGGCCCCAGAAGTGCCGATTGACGATCGGGATTGTAACCAATAAGCTCATTGCGTTGCTCGTCGTATTTGATCCACCCCGTAAAATTTTCTTGCCTGGATGCTTCCACAAAAATGTAGGAACTATCTGATGTAGGAAACTTAAACTCGAGGATACCGGCACGGGAGGTAGCTGCCATCCGGGCGTTTAATGGCTTGCCGCCGGCAGTATTTAAAGTTACCGAATAGCTATAGGGCGTAGATTTTTCATCCTGGTGGGAAAAAGTCATGGCCCGCTTTTTATCCGTAAATAATGTACCGGATTGGGGAGATACTGTGACCATACCATAATCACCCATCCAGATGGCAGGTTGGTGCGTAGCTGTAAATCCCATCATCGTTTTATCATTGTAATGATAGGAGGTGGTGGAAATACTACTTTCGCGGGTTTGTGCGCACCATTGCGTCATGGCAAAAGGTGGTGCAACGGCTGGAATTAATCCCCCATATTCTGTACGGTTACTGCCGGTGGTACCAATCATCGTGTTGACTTCATCCACCGGTGATGAGTGCTTGGTCTGACTTAGGGACGCGATAGCACTAAATGTGCAGCCAGCGAAAGTGAATAAAGAGAAAATCGTTTTCCGGGCAGAGCGTATCATTTTATACATTTATGGGTAGCCGAATATACAAATTCGGCATACCATATAGAAGAAGCCACCAATAATTTAGCTGGTTCCGGTGTTATATTGACATGTATTCCATCGTCGTTTATTCCGGCCGTCGCTCGGGCAATAAAGCATCGATGTTTGTTAATATAACGTATATACTCCCATAGAAAATATAGTACTTTGGCTGTTTACCACGTTTTAAACGACTATAGAAGCATAAAATGAAAAAGTTATTTGTTCCTGCCTGCTATTGTATTCTTATGGCGCTTTCCCTGCCTGCTGTTGCCGGGAGAATAAAGGGGGCGAAAGAAATCGTCGCTCTTTTGAAAAAGTCGACACCTTATTGTGAAGATGTGCATGAAAATCGCATCAATAATCCGGCGTTGCAAATCGTCAGGCGTTGGGATAATAAAGTTTGTCATTCCACCATTGTTAATAATAGTACACAACCGCTCTATGTGGGTAATATTGTGCTATTTGAAATAGATGGATCTATGCTGGACAGCAGCAGTCGGGTTTATGGCGAAGGATTTCAGATGCTCACACAAACCGGCGGCAGTTTAGGGCACCCTCAAAGCATTGGTGGCTATACAGATGAGGGACATTATAAAATTGCCCGCCCTCACGGTATGCCTACTGTCTATGGGATGTTTAATGTAACCTGGCCTGGCGGCGGACAGTGTCTGATGTTAGGCTTTTCTACCTGTCAGCGATTTATTGGCCGCATCAGCTTTTCTGCGCAAAAGATCATCGTTTCAATAGATGCAGAAAATTTGCGGTTACAACCCGGTCAGCAGGTGGAGCTGGAAGACTTTATGGCATTGGCCGGCGCAGATAAAAATGTATTGTACGACCAACTAAGCCGTCAGATTGCGGTGAAGCACCCACCTGTTTTTGGTAAGCAGGTGCCTACCGGCTGGTGCTCCTGGTATTGTTATGGCCCCGATGTGACTCAGCAGGATATTCGTGAAAACATGACAGGATTTGCGGCCAAATTACCGGCAGTGAAATATATCCAGATTGATGATGGCTTTCAGCCTTTCATGGGCGACTGGCTCGACGATAATCCCCGGTATGGCTCACTGGCCAATACGCTGGCGGAAATTAGAAATGCCGGTTTTACACCTGCTATCTGGCTGGCTCCTTTTATTGCCGAGAAAAATTCCAGGTTGTTCAAAACACATCCCGATTGGTTTGTGAAAGACAGTACCGGTCATCCGCTGAACTCCGCCACTGTAGGATTTGGTGGCTGGCGTAATGGACCCTGGTATGTGTTAGATGGTACTAACCCGCAGGCACAGGAGTACCTGAAGTATGTGGTGAAGACTATGCGCGAAAAATGGGGCATCCAATATTTTAAATTAGATGCCAATTATTGGGGAGCGATCCACAAAGGGATCCACTATGATACCACGGCTACCCGGATCACGGCTTATCGCGCGGGGATGAAAGCTATCCTGGAAGCCTGCGATGCCAATACCGTTGTGTTGGGCTGCAATAATCCCATTTGGCCTTCGTTGGGATTGATTACTGCCAGTCGTACGAGCAATGATGTATCGAGAGACTGGCATTCTTTTGCTTCCACTGCCCGGGAAAATCTAATGCGCTCCTGGCAAAACGGGAAGCTATGGTATAACGATCCGGATTGCCTTGTATTAGGGCCAAATGATGGTAGTGGAAAAGAGCTGACACCTGCTGAATATTTGTTTCATGCCACCGTAGTACATGCCGTTGGCGGTTTGATGCTGTTGGGAGATAAATATGCTAACTTGTCCGAAAAGCAATTCGATATTATTCGCCGGCAATTACCGCCGGCAGGAAAGAGTGCCCGCTTTACCAATGATAAATTTGAAACCGGGTTTATGGATATGGGCGATGAACAATTTTATTATTTCCTGAACTGGGATGACACAAAGCCGGTATCATTGCGGATGCCACTGAAAGCGAAATCGTCATTGGAAAACTATTGGCTGGGTACCAGTCTTGGGGTGCATGAGGGCAGCTACGAAGTGAAAAATTTGCCACCACATTCGGCGTTGTTGATAAAAGCGAAAATTGTAAAATAGTTGTTGTATGAGAAGAAGCATCAGTAAATATTTAGGTGGGCTGTTGTGGATGATGGTTGCCGTTCCTGCCAGTGCAGGAGTGATACACCAGGATGAATTATGGTATACCAGGCCGGCATTGAAATGGGATGCAGAGGCTTTACCTATTGGGAATGGCAGAATGGGGGCGATGATGTATGGGGGTATTAAAAATGACAAGATACAGTTTAATGAACAAAGTTTGTGGAGTGGTGACAACAACTGGGATGGCGCCTATGAAACGGGGGATCATGGTTTTGGTTCCTATCGCAACTTTGGTGAGTTTTCCATCCGGTTTAATCACACCGACACAGCTACCGGCTACCAGCGTACATTGAATATCCGGACAGGGGTACACACTACTGTTTTTGACATAAATGGGGTGCATTATAAGCGGGAAGCTTTTGCCAGTCATCCTGATCAGGTCATCGTGTTCAGGTATACAGCCAGCAGGAAAGGAGCTTTGTCTGGTAAAATATCCATGCAATCGGCACAGGGAGCCGTGAGTGTGGCTGATGCAAGCGGATTGGGTTTTGTCGGTGAAATGCCCAATCACTTGAAATATGCAGCTAAATTGCGAGTGACTCACGAGGGTGGAAAGGTTTCAACAGAAGGCAATAACTGGGTATTCCAGGATTGCAATACCGTTGTTATTTACCTGGATGCCCGTACCAACTACAAGCCTGATTACGCATCCGGCTGGCGGGGCGCCGATCCGGTGCCGGTAATCCAGCAGGAGTTGGCGGCTGCGCAAAAAACAAGTTATCAAACATTAATCAGCCGTCATATAAAAGACCTTACACATCTTACGGGTGCTGCGATGGTTGATATTGGAAGTACTACACCCGATTTGCTGGCATTACCCATCAATACCCGCTTAACAAAATATGCCGCAGGCGGCGTTGATCCTGACCTGGAAGAAACCATGTTTCAGTACGGCAGGTATTTGTTGGCGAGTTGTTCCCGCGTAGGAGGCCTGCCGGCAAATTTGCAGGGTTTGTGGAACGACAGTAATACGCCGGCATGGGCCAGTGATTATCATAACAACATCAATATCCAGATGAATTACTGGGCGGTAGAATCTACTAATTTGTCCGAGTGTCATGTACCATTGATTGATTTCATCAAAGCATCCGAGGGGCCATGCCGCACTGCCACCCAAAAGGCATTTGGTGCAAATGTACGTGGCTGGACGGCCCGCACCAGCCAGAATATTTTTGGTGGAAATGGATGGGAATGGAATATACCAGCCAGCGCATGGTACGCCCAGCACGTGTTTGAGCATTGGGCTTTTACCATGGACAACAACTATTTACGTAATACCGGGTATCCTATATTGAAAGAGGTGTGCCAGTTTTGGGAAGACCGGTTGAAGAAAATGCCGGATGGAACGCTCATGGTACCCAATGGCTGGTCGCCAGAGCATGGCCCCCGGGAAGATGGCGTGATGCATGATCAGCAATTGGTGTGGGATCTTTTTCAAAACTACCTGGAGGCAGCAAAAGCGCTGGGAATGGATCCGGACTACCAGGTGAAGATAGCAGATATGCAGGCACACCTGGCGCCTAATAAAATTGGAAAATGGGGACAGTTACAGGAATGGCAGGAGGACCGGGACGATCCGGATGATCAGCACCGGCATACTTCACACCTGTTTGCTGTTTATCCTGGCCGCCAGATCAGCATGGCACAGCGCCCCGATCTGGCAAAAGCAGCCATTATTTCACTGCGTAGCCGGAGTGGAAACTATGGGAAAAATATCAATACACCTTTCACGGTAGAATCAACAGTGGGAGATAGCCGCCGCTCCTGGACATGGCCCTGGCGTTGCGCGCTCTGGGCTCGTTTATGCGAAGGGGAAAAAGCAGGTATTATGGTACGTGGACTACTCACTTATAACACCTTGCCTAACCTCTTTGCCAGCCATCCGCCGTTTCAGCTGGATGGCAACTTTGGTATCAGTGGCGCGGTGGCAGAAATGCTATTACAGAGCCATGCAGGCGAAATTCATTTGCTGCCGGGTATACCTGCCAGCTGGGCAGTCAAAGGATCTTTTAAAGGTCTGAAAGCCCGTGGAGGATATACGGTAGACTGTACCTGGGAAAACGGACGTGTTACGAAATACCGGATAAGCGCCGCCACACCAACAAAAGTATGGGTGCGCGTAAATGATAAAAAAACACAGATCCTGACAGAAAAGGAATCATGATGTTGTTTTGAACGAACAAAAAAGCCTTGTAGCATAGAGACGCTACAAGGCTTTTTTGTTCGTTGTCTGTACCCCAGTCTTTCCTGGGCTGATTACCCATGTACAATTCCAATGTATCGCCATTAACGATATTGGCATAGGTAATATTGCTTGCTTTCATCTGTCCGTTCCACCAGTGAATTGACCATATATCATTGACTACTGATGGATTCATCCGATTCTGCAACGGAAACAAGCTTCTGTATACATCCATGAGATGATGTGGTGACTGAACAAAGTTACTAGTCAGTGCTGTGTCATCAGTCCTAAATGAGTGTGTGCAAAAATATCATCGGTAAATATTAAAATAGAGGTTGTTTTTCATTTGCATGGAGTATAATTTTAGGTAGATAATCCCTGAAAGGTTAGTGAAAAATTTATTTTGTGGCACCCGTATTTTGAAACCCGGAACCGGAACAGCAGTCCGGTAATTACAAGAATGAAAAAGAAAGAATAGTTACAGACAGCACAGTTTATCCAATGAATAAGCTGTAAACCCAATCCCAAAAAAATCCGATGAAAATTCCAAATTCAGGCATTTGGCTCCTGGCTATCATCTTTTTTTTATCATTTGTTGGCTGTCGCTTGCAGTCTTCGCCACCGGAGCGTGAGGCTGAAGGCAACATACTTGCTGGTTTGGCGAATGACAGCATATTATTGGATGGCCTGGTAGACGTTGCATATAATGAAGTAATGATACCGCTTTATTACGATGCCTGCAGAACAGATGAACGAACAGATAATCTGTATAATCCCACAAGTTCGGCGGTTTTCGATAGCGGATACACGGGCGATTGGAATCAGGCAGCCACCATAAAGCTATGCGACCGGCTGATAACTATGATTGATATAAATGCTCATCTCAGTGTTGCAGGCCGCAGCAGGCTGCACGCGGAATTACTTTTTTTAAAGAGTATGGTTTATTACGCTTTGGTACAACGGTATGGCGCTATTATCATAGATTCCACCTCAACGGTCGATAACTTCTTCTACCCCCGGGAGAGACGAGGAAGCTTATCCAGGTGCTATCAATATATTATAAAAATGCTGCAAAATTGCTCGTCTGGCTTACCGGATATTCGCAATCCCCTGAGGGTCGGCAAGGCAACAGCCCAGGCAATGATTATGCGGGTAGCCTTGCAGGCTGCTGCATATGTTCCTGAGGAAAGGGAGGCATACCTGGGTTTGGTATTACAGTTGGGGAAATCTATTGGGGAGAACGGAGATTATTCGATGAATCCTGATTACGAGGGATTGTTCAATGATTTCAGTAAGAGCAGCAATAGTCCGGAGGTAATTTTAGGCATATACAGGCCCAGAGCTTATACCACGTTTCAGCAAACGCTTATGCAAGACCTTGTAGTGAACCAGTCTAACCCGAAAATGAAGGCTGGATACGGTCCGCCTTTAAATGACGCATTCGATGGCTGGTCAAAGCTTTACCCAACACAGAATTTAGTGGATGCCTATCTGGCGATTGATGCAGACGGATCTGCTAAGAAATGGAACGAAACAAGTCGTTACCAATCTTTCAAAGCAGGACAGGGTTATGCATCCGATGTTTTGTATGCAGGTCGCGACAAGCGCTTTTATGCCAGTATTGTGTATGATTCATCGAAGTATTTTAATAGTGTTGTTTTGACGAGAGACAGTGGAAATCTGAGTATACACGCGCGCAGGGATAATAATGCCCTGACACCAACCGGGTATTATGTAAGAAAGCTATTGTACGAAACCCAAAAGATCTGGTATGTAGATGGAACGCGTCATTTTGTACCAGTGTTACGGTTGGGGGAAGTGTATTTAAATTTGGCAGAGGCTTTTCTGTTGAAAAACAACAGGAACGCGGCCGTTTCCTTTATTAATAAAACCCGTACCATTCACGGTGGTTTGCCCCCCCTTGATACTGTTCTGTCATTGCCGATGTTGTGGGAGGCGTATAAGGACGAAAGACGTGTAGAACTATTCTTCGAAAATGACAGGTATTGGTCTTTACTGAGATGGGCGAAATTCAATCAGCAGTCGACCATAACAGCGCTGGAAAAACCAGTTGATGCTATTAATATTTCAGCTAATGGGAAATTTTTTAAGATCGTTCCGGTGCCAGGTGCTGGCAGCAGGAAAGGTATGCTGGCAGCAAAGCTTTTTTTTATTCCTTTACCGGAAGCCAGTGAGCCGAAATAAGACTTTAAGTGTTTGGGCTGCTGCCTGCTTCTTGTTTATCCCCGGAATGATGTCGTGCAATTGCAATAATACGTATCTGAACATGGATGGATTGGTACAGAAGTATGCTGCCCGCCCGGAGGATTCACTAAAAAAAGAAGCGGCATTATTTTTCAGGGATCAATACATGCATCAGTCAACCCAAAAAAGTATTTTTCGGGAGGAACCGTCAAACAAAATAAGAGTAGTAGACCTCGACACTATCTCCGGGGAAGAAGGACTTTCTGCGTTTCTAAACATTAATGACCTTGTCCTTAGCAATGAATTCGTGCCAGATAGCAGCTTGTTGACTGACAAATTACTGGAGTCACATATCAACAGTTATGATTTCTGCGTACGCACGTGGGAGTGGAATCGTAAAGCAGACAAGCGCACCCTTTTCAATTATTTGTTAGCCTACAAAATATACGAGGAGGAAGCCGGTACCTGGCGGGATTATTTCACGTCAGAGCATATTTACTTTTTGAAGAAAGTGTTGGCATCTCGTAGGTTCGGACTGGGGTGGTATGGAACAAACCCAATGCCAATTACGGTTGAGCTGATAGGAATGGCAAACAACTGGTACTCCTACGACAATGATGTTGCCGACAAGTATCATTCTTTATCTTTTAGATTGATGAAATGTTTGCGGAAAGGCAATTGTTATTTTGGTGCGTATACAGGCGTTTACGTGCTGCGCAGTTTTGGTATTCCTGCAGCAGTAGATTACGTGCCGTTCTGGGGCTCCAGGAACGGTGGACATGCGGAGGTGGCTGCACTGGATTCAAACGGAAAAATGAGCGCCATTCCCGGTCATATGTTACAGCACGCAGCAAAGGTATTCCGGCTCAGCTTCATGTCGACGAATATATGGAGTGATTCCATCCGCCCAATGATGGGCAGGGATTCATTTTTGCTACCGGATATAGCGCATGATCATTGGGTAGATGCAACGGCCGATCATACGGCGGTAGCAGATGTAGAGATGACGTTGTGTGAAAAGTCCGCTAAGGGGATCGGTTATATCTGCGCATTTAATTACGGCGTGTGGCAGCCGGTTTATTGGGGACGGGTACAAAACGGTGATCGGGTTTGTTTTCGGAACATGGGTAAGGATATTTTATATTATGCGGCATTACCAAACGGTAATGGATTCAGGCTTTCAGGACATCCATTTTTATTGGATACGCTGGGGCGGCAGCAATATTTTACCGCCGACTTTAAGCATCCGATAGAAATGAGGCTTACCAAATTAAATACCGGCTCGCAATCATGGGTGAAAAAGCAGCAAATTTATGAGCTTTACTGTATTGATCATTTGGGAGGATGGCAAAAAGTATCAGAGATCACCTGTAGGCAGGACTCCATACTGACAGTCGTGATGGCTCCGTCAAAAGGAATTTACCGGCTTTTGGAAAAGAACGGAAAACATCGTCTGGAGCGGCCTTTTGGATATGCAGATGATAAGCAGGTGTGGTGGTAGGATATAAGTAATTTATGCTTCTTATCTAGATACTAATCGGCAAAAAAATCATCGTTAATAGATAAGATAGATGTTATAAATTCTAATTAGTAAAACTATCTTCAGATTACTAAATTATAAACAATTATGAAAAAGAAATTAATTGGCGCTTTGGCCGCTGTTATGATCATTTCGGCCGGTATCTTTACTACTAAGGCCTTCTCCCAGGTAGAAACACTTAGTGGCTGTCGTTGGAGCGGCAACCCCAGTGACTATTGTGTGATAAATCTGAATGGTCAGTTATGGGGAGTTACCAGTTGTGTAAACAGTGATAATGGCGGAAGCTGCGGAATACAATAATAATTATAGTAATCCACGCAGTTATCCCTTAAGAATGTTATTGGGTATTATTAATTTAACACCCAATAACATTCAATGCGTTTAATAGGTGCTCACAACAATAATTAACAATGTTTTTTTTCTGCTATCTTTTAACTCCTGTTCCGCATTTTTGCTGGCCTTTCAAACGATTAACAATCAATCCATGTAGTTGGACCCGAAATCAAATAACAATCAATTTCTTATGCTCCCTAAATATATGTCCATGCCGGTAAAAATTTCATTTCTATTTCCTGTGATTGCGCTAATTAGTTGTGTTGCTGGTAGCGGTAGAAATAAAGACGAGGGTTCTACCTCAAAATTCCCAAAAGAAAAATCCGTAAAAAGTCAAAATATACTGCAAATAGACAATAGTATTGCCAGCTTGCATATGCAGGATTCTTTCCTGGTATTGCGTCACATGCAAAACTCTTATGATTACCTTCTAAGCTTTGTTAACCTGAAAAATTATACAGCAGGAATAGCTTTCGATAAAATAAAATTCGGGGGGGACTCCGGGGAAGTTTTGAGTCCACTATCCTGTGGCTTATACAAAGACAGCCTTTTCCTGGTACAGGATATTTCTTCCAGTAAAGTGGTAGTATTTAATCTGGGAAGTAAACCTGATAATAAGGGAGCTACTCCTTACACAGAATTTAATCTTCCAAAATTTTTCTATTCAATTTGCCTGCTCGACACAGGCTTTAATGTTATTGCGAATGGAGATAACGCTTCGGTAAAAGAACTTCAAAAAATTGATCTGAGAAAAGGCACCATAATTAACGAGTTTGGAGAATACGCTGCCGCATCTGCAGCGGCATCAGCACTCGAATGGAAAAATAAACACGAGAGTTTTCTGTTCATGAAGCCTGATGGCAACACATTGGTGAGCGCAGCAAGATATACCGATCAAATTGAAGTGTTTGACCTGGTCAATCATAGAAAACTGGCAACCGTCAACGGCCCCGATAACTTCAAGCCAGAGCTGGGATATCACTCAATAGGAGGTTTTAATAAAATTATCAGGAATAGCAAAACCAGGTATGCGTTTCTGGGTGGCGCAACAACAGACAAATATATCTATTTACTATATTCAGGAAATAAATGTGATGGCCCAAACCTGTTCTACGGAAAGAGTGTATTCATATACCGTTGGGATGGTACCCCGGTAGAGAGACTAAACTTAGACAAGTACGTGAGTAGTATAACTGTTTCAAAAGACGACAAAGAATTATATGCCGTAGACCCAATAGGCAAACAGATCATTAAATCGTCCATCATATTATAATATCAGATGAAAGAATCAATTAAAATATTTACATGCTGCTTTCTTTTTCTTTCCTTTTACATGATGGAGACAGGATGTAAAAGAAAAGAGACAACAAAGCAAACGAATGCCGTTAGCAGGAGCACTACACAGAAATATGCAATGCCGAAAAGTTTTGAAATATTCTATCCCACTTCAAAAGCCGGCGTAATTGACAGTGCTACGCTCATGAAGGCGCCATATAAACTTATTGTAGGCATAGATTTTTCCTGTCCTGTGTGCATTGCAGAAGTAGATAAATGGAATGATTTTTATGCTGACAGTTTGAAAAAATATCAAATCCCGCTCATCTTACTATGTCAGTCTGATGATAAGTATAGGTACATGAAATATCTGTTTAAAACAAAAAAGTTAAAGGAGTTCCCTTTCCCTCTCATATTAGATTTCAATAATGAAGAATTGAAAATAAACCCGAATCTGATTTCAGAGACAGGAAAGGTAAAAACAGTGCTTATTGATGCGGATGCTCAAATATTATATGCAGGAGTTCCTTTAGCAGGAGGAAATGATAAACGGGATCTTATAAAAGCAATAGAATCAACTAACCCGGCTCAAATTAATCATGTCAAATAATAAAAATGAAATCAAAAATTTTCTTAATTATCCTTTTTACAACCTTTACTAAAATCATTATGGCTCAATCCAATGTTTTAATAAAGGAACAAGCTATTGTGGGTAAAATATTCTATAAATTTCTATATGTGCCAGATACCACAAAGCGGGATTACATCTTACAGGAAGATTTGGAGTTAGACTTCGGCAAAACAGAGAGCTCGTTTACAAGCTATTCAAAAAAAATGCGTGATTCTGTTATGCAGAAGAATATTAAGAAGCAGATGGCCGCAAATCCCGCTACTTCCTATAACGAAGTCCAGTCATTACTATCGTCCTTCAATTATTCCTCTCAGGAGACTATCTATACAATATCAGACCGGAAAAATAAAATTTTTGTTGGACAATCAATTGCCAATTCTTTCTACCTCATACAAGATACCGCTAAAAGGATTGAATGGAAGATTCTGGATTCTACTAAAACAATTCAGGGAAATATTTGTCAGAAAGCAACAGGAGAAAGTCACGGAAGGTTATATACAGCATGGTTTTGTAGCGATATTCCATATAGTTTTGGTCCCAGGAAACTTAGTGGTTTGCCAGGCATGATACTCGAAGCCTACGACCAAAAACACGAAGTTGTATATATTTTCAACGCACTCGAAAGTAATATAAACAATGAAAAAATAGAAATTCCCAAAAATACTACTGAGGCAACCTATAAGGAGTATAATAAATTATACAATGCCTTCAAAAAAGACCCGGCTACATTCTGGAATAACAGCGCCAGCAGCGGTAAGATAAAATTTGTAACAGGAGTAAACGCAGCCGGTGGGAAGCAGGTTGCAGCAGGCAATAAAACAAATAATGCAAGTACCAATCCTATTGATTTAAAATAGACATTGGATAAATCAATTTCAGGGATTAGGGAATACAGGGAAAATCAAATGCCCTGCTTTCATTTTGAAAAATATTTCTTTACATCGCTTTCCTATGACAGGCAGAAAGATAGTCCTATTGTTGCTTTTTATGGCCTTTTCTATGTACGCTGAATGTCAGGAACATATGATACATATATTTGGGAAAGTGGAAGATTCTGCTCATCATCCGGTAGATAAGGCAATCATAAGTATCATTAAATATAGCAGCCAGGCAGGAATTTCATTTAATACAACAAATGAAGATGGAAATTTTAGTTTCCAGATTTCAGATAAATACAATATTGACAGCCTGGCCATAAAAGTAAATGCTATAAACTTCGAAAAGTTAATCAAACATCCCGTTTTTCGCAACAGGGAGAATTTAATCCAACTAAAATCCCTTCAAAGAACTTTACCGGACGTTGTTGTGAAAGGAGTAAAGCCGATTGTGCAGAAAGGAGATACGATTAGTTATAACGCAGATGCATTTACGAAAAAAGATGATAGATATTTAGGAGATATTATCAAAAACCTTCCAGGGATTACAGTAGACGATAAAGGGATCATTAGCTATCAGGGGAAACCTATTAACAACTTTTACATTGGAGGAGATAATTTACTGGATAATCGCTATCAAATTGCGACAGACAATATTCCTTCCGCAGAAATCGCTAAAGTACAGGTAATAGAACATAATCAGCATGTGAAAATGCTGAATGGCATTGTACCGTCGGACCAGGCGGCCATCAACGTTACTTTAAAAGATAGAGGCAAAATTCATCTTATCAATAATGCCGAAATGGAAGGTGGTATTCCGGGAAAGTGGAACGGAACTATCCATAATATGGTTTTCAATGATAAGTATAAGGCCATCAATGAATTAAAATCGAACAATGAAGGGATTGACTATTCTCGCGAAACTGGTCTTAGCGGTTTGGGTGGCGCACCAAATTTGGCGAAAAACCTTTCCTTGTTTAATAAAGCTGTAATGCCAAACATCAATAATATGTACAAATTCGATAAGTACAGGAGTTTGCGCATTAATGGATATTATTTACACGATGATCAGTCAACCGAAAATGAGTCGTCAACAATATATTATCTCCCGGGAAATGATACCGTGAAATATTATGAATCAAACAAAAATAGCCTGTCAACTGATGCTTTTAATATTCAATTGAATTATAATGTAAATAACTTAAAAACATACTTTGATAATACATGCTCATTCAGTGAAACATGTGCCAACCCCGGCGATAAAATATTGTCGAATGGACAAAATATTTTGCAGAGTAATTCAACAAAAAATATCGGATTTACAAATACACTGCAAGGATATCTGCTGATTCATAAAAAGCATATTGTCAATTATTTTTCTTCAGCCCAATATTCAAATGCTCCGCAAACATTGGTGATGTCGCCAGGCATCCTGCAGGATAATCTGAACGATAGCATCCCATATTTAAACACCCGTCAGTTTCAGCGTACATCAACATTTTATACCAACAACACAATTTCGTATAGCCACATTTTGGGACATTGGATACTTGGGACCAACGCAGGATTAAATTACCAGGAACAAAATTTTCAGTCCAATGTTCAATTGCTCCAGAATAATCACCATATTACGGCACTGGACGGATTTTCAAATGACCTGCATTGGCAGAAGGAGCAAATTTATCTTACCCCGCAAATAGCCTTCAAAAATGACAGGGACCAATTAAACATTTCATCCCCGGTAAACTTCACACACATCAAATATTTCAATGATGCCGTTTTAAATAACAACGATAAATTGAATCATGTTTTCATCAATCCATTACTGAGCTGGCAGCGAAAAATAGGTAGGGAAAATCAAGTTTCTTTCATCTACCAATTCGGCCAACAAGCGGCAACGCTTGCACAAATATTTGGTGGAAAAATATTGAATGGTTACCGCAGTTATTCATCATTCAACAGACCGCTGCTTATCGGGAATTCACAGTTGTTTGATATAGGATTCAATTTCAAGAAAATGTTATTGGCATTCTTCGCAAATATAGATGTATCATACAGCCGAAATGAAAATTATTATATGGATTCGCAGACAATTCAGGGAAATCTTACCACTGTTACAGCGCTTCCAATTAATAATTTGAGCAGTAATATTTCTGTTGTAAGTAACGCAAGCAAATATATTTATTCATTCAATACAATGGTCGCTGTCAATGCTTCGTTTACGCATGGCACATCACAGCAAATGCAGAATGGAGTATTGTTTGACGTGAATAGCAATACCTCGGCTTACAAACTGAATATCACGCCCACCATTTCAGAATGGCTGGATGTAAAACTATCTGCAGCATATCTTTTTAACACAAGTTCTTCAACAGCCGCGGGATTTCAAAAGCAATCCAATAGCCAGTTCAACGAAACATCCTCTTTTATTATTTATCCCGTCAAAAATCTGGCTGTTTCTTTCGATAATCAGTATTTAAAGTATTTCCAGGGAGGGAAAATCATATCTTCTGCCATATTGATGAATAGCTATATTCAATACAATTTTCGAAATCCGGAATGGCGCAAACTCCAATTTAGGTTAAGTTTCAATAATATAGCAGATGTTCGCTATTACAATATTGTGACCACTACAAATAATATGATTGGTACATATAGCTATTTATTACAACCCAGGATGCTATTGCTTTCTGCACATTTCGACCTATAGCCGTTTGACTTAATAAAATAAGATTAAATATGCATGTTTATGCCACTAAAAATTCTACGTTCAAATCTGCAGCCTCTTTCCCCGGTTTATTTATACTATTTATCCTTATAGCCGCTTTCTCCCATGCACTATTCACCTACAGGTTTGCCTTTAACTTTGACCTTGACAACAACGATCAGTATTTAGCGGCATTTGCAGTCCTCACCGGATGGCTTATGTATATGGTGCTTTTCGGGATCTATGCCAGCAGGAACGCGAATAGTTGTAATCAGTTTATTATGCTATTCCTGTCAAATGTCTTTATCTTATTATTATCATATAGTCGCTGCTATAGCCTGTCTAATGAATATTTCGCCTGTATTGTAATGATCTTCCTGTTATTCATTACGATGCTCACTGCCAATATAGAAGTATTACATATGGTAATATGTGCGTTGTCCGCTGCCTTTATCTGGCAACTTTACCTGGCATTTGACCAGATGGACAAATTTGAGTGTAAGATTACACAACTGAATATTGAAGGAAGCCTGCAAAACACCGGCATATACTGCTGCTATCTTGTTTCCCAATTGCCTTTTCTGTATTATATTCTTTTCAATTGTAAAACTGAAATATTTAACAAGAAGAAGGGCAATACAACGGAATGGTTTAAAAACGCTTTAAAGCTCATTAAAGCAATGTTTTTTGGCACGTGCCTGTGCTTCTCTGCATATATTATCTGGCGCTCAGAATCACGTACTGGTATTATTGCGATGGCAACGCTATTATTCTTCTTTCTGGTAATGAATAGTAATACGCTGACAAGAAGGAATTTTAATAGGTTCCCAAGACCATTTTTGCTTTCATCAGTGCTTGTACTTGTTGTGGGGATTGGCTATGCCATGCATTATCTATTTCATTTAAAAAGGCTGTCGGCATCCGGGAGGGTAATGAAACTATACATTGCGGGGGAGCATTTAAATGAACATCTCCTGTTGGGAACGGGCATAGGTCGTTTTACCTGGTACTATCCGCAATGGCAGGCAAGCTACTTTGCCAGTCACCCGAATCCGCCCAAAGATTTTTATTTGAGTGCTTCAGAAAGCTTTATTCTTTTTAATGAATACATTCAGATGATAGAAACAGTTGGCATAATAGGTTTTGTAGGTTTTGCAATAATATTGGTATTATTTTTCAACGCAAAATCCGCAAGACACAAACCATTATTAAATGCCGCCAAGCTTACCGTAATTGCTATTCTTGCCTGTGGTTTTACCTCTTACCCGTTTCATGTAAACGTATTGCTGCTCCTTCTTTTCTTTTGTTTTGCATTGGCGGCAGTACTCAATGAAAATTTCAATATTAAGTTGAAGCGCCTCTGTGTATTAAAAATAACCCATCCCGTAACAGGAAAGTTGTTTTTATGCATTACACTCCTCATTGCGGTGTTGGGTTCATATATGTCATTTGAGCAATGGCAGGCAAAAATGCAGTGGGATAAATTGCGTAGTTGCGGGCAGGCGGACCCGGGCGGGAAAAGAGGGTATGAGCAGTTGTATGAGAAATTTAGATATAACGGCAAATTTTTAACGGAGTATGGCATGTTTCTCATGAATGACAGCACAAACAGTAAAGAAGCCATTGGGATTTTAGAAGAATCTAAGAAGTATTTTATATCGTATACTAATGTTGGTGCATTAGGGCGAGCTTACAAAAGGGCCGGTGAATCCAGGATGGCAATTGAAAATTATACTTGGTTGTGTAATTATATTCCATCCGGATTTAGCGCAAAACTGGAATTGCTAAAACTATATGATAAAGTAAAAGATACGGCTAATGCCGAAAAAATAGCAAGCACAATTTTGACCATGCCGGTGAAGTTACCTTCTTATGAAGTACAGAGAATAAAGAAAGAGGCTGGAAATATGCTGAGAAAGTATAAAACCAACTATGTCAATTAATATTTTATATCAGCAATTTTCTTAATGCAGTGTTTGTTTCATAAATAAAAGGGAGGGCGTGAAGATCGCGGATATCCCCCGCTATATTTGACGTTACCCGTAATTGCGCTCTCTATTTAAGCTGTCCGATTTCGTTGTGGAAGGCCGGCTATACATCCGATAAGCCTTCTGATGATTTATTTCTGAACGCTAACTTTTATGGCTGAATTTTGAGGCGCAGACACTATTGTAGGAGTAATTGACGGGATAAATTAATATGACTTTTAGGTAAAATTTCATGAGGAAGTATTATTAACAATCACTAATATTGTTTTGATTCCATTGATATATCAACCACGCTAGAGCACTGTCAACCAAATTTAATGCATCATGGGGTTAAAGCATATTAACAATGAAGGTGAAATATTGGAGAAAGTAGCTGGTGGATGCCAGCAGGCATTCTCAAAACTTTTTCATGGTTATGTAAATCAGGCTGGTGGTATTGTATATAGAATCATTGGTTCCAGGGAGCAAACAGAGGAGATCCTGCAGGATCTGTTTGTAAAGCTTTGGAAGGATAGGGAAAAATTAACTGACATCAAAGAATTTAATGCCTATTTTTTTATTCTTCTGCGCAACCATACCCTTAATTACCTGAAGAAGTTGGTGGCGGAAAAAAAAGTACACCACGAATATGCAAAGTTTGTTATACATCAACAGGACAAAGAGGATGTCCATTCTGATGCTCGCCTGGATATAATTGATAAAGCTATTGAAGCGCTGCCCATACAGCAGAAAACTGTATTCCTTTTGCGGGCGCAGGGTTACAGGAATCCGGAAATTGCTACCCGTATGAACCTGTCTACCGATTCAGTAAAAAAATATAACCAACTGGCGCTTAAGTTTATCCATCAGTTTATTAAGGTTAAAGTGACCGTGTTATTCACAGTTGCTGCCATCCGGTATTTAAAATAAAATATTTTACTTCCCATATCTCCTTTTCCTCTCTCTCTGTTGTCTTCTTATATAGAAACTCTTTTTTTTAAGCAGCCAGATTATGCAACAGATACACCGGTTAAATTATTTACTGGGGAAATCCGCTAACGGTACAATCAATGAAGATGAGCGGCAGGAGCTGTTTGTACTGCTGACAGCTCCGGCTGCAAGGCTGTTGTATAATGATTTATTTGAGCAGTTGGTAGAGCAATCCGATAAGGACGAATGCTTTTTTTCCGCTGAGGAAGCAGCCGCATTGCTGGAACGGGTCAATGAAAAGAACGGGGTACAAAGTCCTGGTGTGCGTCCGGGTATATATAGAATAAAGCCTGTATTTCTCTGGGCTGCTGCCTGTATGACAATGTTGTTATCGTTGCTGTCATATCGTTTTTTTGTCGACACGCACCGGGTTGCTGATCACGGAAAAATAGGAGAGGTGGTATCTTCTCCCAGGCTTAAATCCGGTGTAACGCTGACCCTCTCAGATGGTAGTCAGGTTTCCCTGGATAAAGGAATAGCAAAGCAGGTATTTGAGCCGAAAGGGGGCGGGGTAGTTAACAACAACAACGGGATACTTACCTATGCACAGAATGCCGAAACAGGAGCCAAACAGGAAGTCGTGTATAATACACTTACTATACCGAGAAAGATGCAGTATAAATTGGTATTGCCAGATGGTAGCCAGGTTTGGTTAAATGCCGCATCTTCCGTGCGTTACCCGATACAGTTTTCTGGCGGGGAGCGAAAAGTGGAATTAACCGGGGAAGCTTATTTCGATATTGTCAAAGATGATCGTAAGCCATTTCTGGTGGTGACGGGCGAACAAACTATTTCGGTACTGGGTACCGCTTTTAATGTGAAAGCATATAAGGATGAAGCATATATTAAAACTACATTGACAGAGGGCAGTATAAGGCTGGATCTTCGAAATGCCAGTACCACAAGATTGTTAAAACCGGGGGAACAGGCAATCCTCAAAAATGATTCCTTACAGGTAAAAGCTGTTGATACCAGGGAAGATGTTTCCTGGCGGTCCGACCTGTTTTATTTTTCCAATACTGATTTGCGGATCGTAGCTTATCAGCTACAACGCTGGTATGATATTGAAGTGGATTTCTCATCTCTTCCGGCAGAAAAAATATACGGGCAAATACCCCGGAGTACGCCACTACCAAAACTACTAAACGCGATGGAGAAAACAACGGGCCTAAAATTTAAACTAAGTGATGGAAGACTGTTTGTAGAAAAATAGTATCCGGATTTATCAACCATTTATCATTTCACACCAGTAAAATTACAGTTATGAGAATTCAACGTGGCCATGCTATGGGCCATTGGAAGCGCTATGCCTGGTGCATTATGTTTGCTGTCTTCCATTATCTGGCAACATCTGCCATTGGTTTTTCCCAGCAGGTAACTTTAACAGTAAGTAATGCAAGGCTGGAGCAGGTACTCGAGTCGATCAGAACACAAACAGGTTACTCCTTTGTTTTTGATGCCCGGTATGCAAAAAATGCCCTGCCGGTAACCGTAAAACTTAAAGACGAATCGTTGGAGAACGCCCTGGCCCAGGTATTCAAAGGGCAGTCATTTACGTATGAAGTGAATGACAGAATAGTAACGGTACTCGCATCGCATACTAAGATGACGGTGGCTACCACCTTGTCCGGCAGGATTGTTAGTACGGATAATGAACCAATTATTGGCGCCAATATTATTGTTCAAGGATCCAAACAGGGCGCAACGGCAGATGAAAACGGGAGGTTTTCACTTTCTGTTGCTTCCGAAGATGCCACCATCGTGATCACTTCCATCGGCTTTAACGCTTTAACGCTCCACCTGAACAAGGGGGGACTAACGGTTGCCAGTAAGCAATTTAGTAATCAGTTGGTCAGAAATACATTACAGAATTTGTTGATAACGCTGCAGCCTTCTGCTTCCCAGCTTCAGGAAGTAAATGTAACCGTAGGATATGGTACGCAAAAGAGAAGAGAAACTACCGCCGCGATCTCAAGCATTAAAGGATCACAGTTGCAGAATAAACCCAGCGGTTCCATTGAAGGATTACTCCAGGGGTTGGCACCAGGATTAGTAGTGCAAAACAACTCTGGTATGCCTGGGGGAAGAAGTATGATACAGATAAGGGGGCTTGCTTCGTTTTCCAACTCCGCCAACTCTAATGTAGTCAGCACGCCTTTGTTTATTATTGATGGTGTACCACTGGAACAGGATGTATTCAATCCTTCTGATCCACGTCAGGCTATCACGAGTGTACTGGCTGGTTTCAGTCCCTTTGACCTAGAGTCTGTAGACGTATTGAAAGATGCCTCCGCTACTGCGATCTATGGATCGAGGGGAGCCAATGGCGTTATCATTATAAATACCAAGCGTGGCAAAATAGGAAAACCCATTGTCTCTTTAAATACACAATATGGATTAAGTTATTACCCATCATTACGCAAAACCCTCGGCGGTAAAGCAGAACGCGATTTTAAAATTGCGCTCTTTAACCAGTATAAATCATCCAAAGTTGGTGGTGGCGATTCAGATATGCCTATTGAACTGAGTGATAGCCTGAATAGCTTTTATAATAATTCCACCGACTGGCAGAAGCTCTATTTTCGGGATGCAGATCTGAAGAATATTAACCTGGGTATCAGCGGAGCAACGGAGAATGCCAGCTATCGGTTAGGGGTGGATTATTATAACGAAAAAGGTATCGTACTGGGTTCAGGATTCACCAGGTTTTCACTGACGTATAGTGGTGTTTTTAAACCTACTTCCCGGCTGACGATCACCGGCCGGGCAAATTTGAGCCAGACAGATGCCAGTCAGAAAAGAGGCGACACTTACAGTGCAGCAGTAGTAGGTAACAACTTTTCGTCTTCTTTCCGGCCAGGTCCCAGCAGTGGCTTTTATGATTCCTTCCTGGAATCTTATAAGAAAGGCGTTAACATAGACCTGACCAGGCGGGTACTTGCTCAACTGGAAGTCAGTTATGACATTACCAGTTACCTGAACCTTACCTCCAGAGCCTCTGGTAACTATGAGTTTTATCGCACCCGCTCCTTCGAACCATCGGCCACCAGAACTGATCAAAAAGCAGCATCTTCTTATTATTCGCAGGAGAAAGTGAATCTGCTAAGCGAAAATTTTCTGCGTTTATACCACACGTTCCCGTCTAAAAACTCGTTCGATCTAGTGTTGGGCAATACTGTCAACACCAGCGAGAACAACAATATATTCGGCTCCGCCTATGGTGGTCCCAGCGACGCACAACAGGTGATACAGGGATATCCACAGTCTAACCTTACGCTGCAAACACATAACGTCAGGTATGGGCTGTTGTCTTACTATTCCAGGCTGTCTTATAACTACGACAAAAAATACCTGCTCCAGGGGGTAATACGTGCCGATGGCTCTTCCAAATTTGGCAAGGACAACCAGTGGGGGTATTTCCCATCTATGTCTGCCGGATGGGTGTTTACAGAGGAAAAATTTATACGTAATCATATTGGCCGCTGGCTGAATTTTGGAAAGATCAGGGCCAGTACAGGTAAATCAGGTACCCAGTATGAAGATAATTACCTGGCAGTAGGCGCCTATCAGACCAAGAGTGGAGATAATGCCACCTATAATGGCGTGCCTTTATTGGCACCCAGTTACGGCGCGGGCAATGGTATAGCCTTGCCCAATCTTACCTGGCAAACCACCAGAGACCAGGGAGTTGGATTGGATCTTGAGTTTTTCAATAGCCGACTGACCATGACACTCGACTATTATAATAAAAACACAGATGGCTTTCTGTTTCCCGATGCCTTAAACGGCACAAGTGGATATACATCCCGTTATATCAACAGTGGGGCTGTTCGCAACCATGGATATGAAGCCGCCATTACCGCTTATCTTACACGACCCGGAAAAAGCTTTCAGTATTCCGTCACGTATATTGGCGCTATTAATCGCAATGTGCTGACCAAACTGCCAGATTTCGGCAGAAGCGTTTCCAGAAGTGATTACGCCGTAGGACAACCTTATCTGGAGATTGGCCGCCCATTGAATGGCTTTTACCTGATGAAGTACCTGGGGGTATATCCAACAGATGAATCTGTTCCTGTAAATAAATATACCGGTAAGCGACTTTATCCTAATACCAGTGGATTTTCCTCACAGGATCCCTATAGAGCCGGCGATATCAGGATACTGGATGTAAACGGAGACGGCAGAATTGGAGTAATAGATAATTCCGACCGGGTCTATTGCGGTGATCCTAATCCTAAATTTACCGGAAGTATTTCTCATTCTTTCAGCTATAAATTTAAATCCAATGCCACTCTCCAGTTAGATCTCTTTTTCAACTACTCTGTTGGTAACAAAGTATTTAATAAAGTAAAAGCAGATCGTATCAAAGGTGTAAGCTGGACTGCCAGTGAAAACGTAAACTACCCCGGTGGACAAAGAAACCTGCTGGATGTATCGGACCTGGATTTCTGGACACCTACGCACACCAATGCAAAATACCCGGTACTTAATCCGTGGAGGTACTATGGTACATCCAGTTATGATTTTATTGGTAACTACGAAACCAACACTGATCTTTTCCTGGAAAACGGAAGCTTTATACGCTTAAATAATATAAACCTGAGCTATGATTTTGCTCCCGCTGCGTTACACCGTTTTAATATCAGGAAATTGAGAGTGTATGGTGGAATGAGTAATGTGTTTATTCTTACGAAGTATACCGGTGTAGATCCTGAGAATGTGGATCCTTATGGTTACGATCTGGGTAATGGGTATCCCATTCCTTACAAATTTAACTGCGGCTTTAACTTTGAATTTTAAGATTATGAAGATAATAACTCAATGGAAAAACAAAATGTGCTTCCTGCTGGTATGTAGCGCCTTATTGTTTTCCTGCAAAAAAATACTGGATCCTGAAGTGGTTGAAATGCCTACTGCAGCTAACGCCATTACTGCCCCGGCAGATGTAGAAAAAGCAGTAGCTGCCGCTTATTCTTACCTGCGGGTGGTGATACCTGATAAAATCTTTCTGATGGGAGATGTGCGTGCAGATGTATTTTCCAGCTATTCCCAGAGTTCCAACGTTCGACCAGAAACACCTATTGCTACCAATACTGCCACCGCTTTGCTAAATAACGGAGGTGGCAACTGGAATCAATTTTATACGGTCATTGCGCAATGTAACCTGATCCTCGAAAAAATTCCCACGATTGCGAACTACGATGAATCGCTCAAAAAGAGACATATTGGTGAGGCCAGCTTTATCAGGGCACTCACCTATTTTTACCTGGTTCGCTTCTGGGGAGATGTACCCGTTAATTTAAAGAGCGTGAATATAGATAATCTGTCGAGAACTCCACAGGCAGATGTATTTAAGCTGATTCAAAGTGATCTGGACATTGCTATTGCTGATTTGGCATTGGATTATGGTGATGGAGACAGGGCGGTAAGGGCCACCAAAGGAGCAGCATGGGCTATTAAAGCGCATGTATTGGGATGGTTACAGGATTACGCCGGTTGTGAAAAATTATGCGATAGCGTGATCACGAAAGGCCCGTACAGTCTTATTACAGATACCTTGAACCTCATCAGCATCTTTGTAGGAAAATCCAATGAAGGCATTTTTGAACTTAATTTTGATGCCAATTTAAGGGAGGTACAGAAAAACAAGGTTTATGGCAGAACATTGGGCAGGCCTTGGTATAACGATCAATCGGATGGTAGCGGCGGTACCGACAAGTTTATTCTTTCTCCCACCAGGCCACAGTTGAATACGATGTTCCCTCCCGGCGTTCGTGATGCCCGCTTATTCACCTGGTTTGATCGCGCCACCTACCAGCAGGGTGTAGCCAGTGACCGCATCTTCCTGGGCAAATACAAAACGCTGCAGGTGAAAGGAGATACGGCCTCTCAGAATATCAATGAATCAAATATTATCATTACTCGTTTGGCTGATATCCTATTGCTGAGAGCAGAAGCATTGGCCAGTCCAACTGTAGGCAGAGCCGGAGAAGCCGCTATACTGCTGAATAAAGTAAGAGCAAGGGCATTTACTACCCTTTATCAGGGCGGTGGCAATCTGTCGGATACCATCCTACTTGAACGCAAGAAGGAACTCATTGGGGAGGGACAATATTTCTTTGACCTGGTGAGAACAAGAAAGCTGGATAAAGACTCCAAAATAACAGCGGGGGATTGGTATCAGACAGGTGCATGGCTGCTTCCGATAGATCAGAGCATTATCGCGAAAAGCAATTTTATGATCACTCAGAACGATTACTGGAAATAACTATTATATGAAGAAAAATATCTTACTAAAAAAAGCGGCACTTCTGCCAATAGTTACTATGTTGATATTTTCAGCATGCCGGAAAAATAACTATTATATCGATGGAGGCCTTTCCCAGCAATCCGAAGAAGAAAAAAAGATGTCGGTGTACGATTTTCTCGCCAGCAGACCTAATCATATGTTTGATTCGCTGGTGAAGATCATTGACCTGACCAATAGCAAAGCGCTGGTGAATCAGGAAAATATCACCTTTTTTGCGGCGCCTAATAAAGCTGTAATGCGGTTGCAGATGAATTATAATCCGGATGATAGGCAGGCGCTGAAAGCGCTCTCCGATATAGGGAAAGATACGCTGACCGCTCTGCTTGGCAGATTTATTATACCCGGTGCTAAAGTAAGCCTGGAGCAGGCTGTGAAAGATAAAAAACGATATTACCCCGCCTTGAATGGTGACTCCCTGGTTATTAGCGGCGTAGACGGAGGTACAAGTGCCACCAGCTCACTGCAAACATCGGCGTATAGAATGGTATTTGAACATTTAAAAGTACCCGGACGGGATACCATAACATACGATGCCAGCATCCAGACGCATAACCTGATCACGGCCAATGCCATTGTACACGTATTATCCAATGGTTCAAGCTTCGCGGCAGGATTGAAACAAAAATATTTCAGATAGTCATAATCATTTGTATCATGAAAAAATCATTGAATATAAAGTACGGCGTATGGCTGGCTATCATGCTGTTAACGATTTCGTGTACGAAAAACAGCAACGATGGCTTTTTAAGCCCGGCACTCAAGTATACAAATCCTTCTATCAAGGTATCAGTAGGCGCCTCTCTTATCCAATCCGGAGCTATGGTAGCAGACGAATCCACCAAACCGCTGGAATTTACGATTGATGCTATCCACTACGCAGATGGAAAAATTGCCGATCAATTGATGGGCTATAAAGTAGACACCTACTTTTGGCAAGCGGAATATACCGGCAAGGAGAAAACAGTAGAGGAGATTAATAAGAAACGTACAAAGGTGAATCGCCCCGCCATTGATATCAACCCGGAGAATGGAAATATCATTATCTACCCGGAAGCTACTGATACTACCATTTTAACCAAAGGAAAGTATATCATTGACGTAAAAGTAAAGAACAGTGGCGGAGAACGGCTTATTAAATCTGCACTGACTATCGACGTTAGCTATGCATTGCCTTATACTTATAGGTTCTCAGGTGTCGACGGTAAGTTGACGGGCATTGATGTGACCTTTGACAGACAGGCAAACACCGGCAATAAGATCCTGGTGTATGTGCTGAAGAAAGACGGCACACCGATTGACCCGAAAACATTAATCGGGTATGATTATTCAAGTAACCCTGACGTACCAGACTTAAAGGATTGGCATAACCTCGGTTTGAATAATCCTACGAAGTATACAGAATTCCCTGATCACCTGGAGCTGGAGATAGCCGGCTTCCCGCTACCTTTCGTATCCGGGCAGGTACTAAGGATTGATATGTATAATAACGGGGATGCTAATGGCGCTTATTTCAACTACTGGTTTGATATGTCTATTCTTAAAGAAGGCATCTGGAAAGTGACAATTAAGCTACAGTATAATTAGCAATTCCATGCTGTTCTAATAGATATAGATAAGTTCTATAATATATGTAAACCCGTAGCTTTGCAATAGCGCTGCATTTCTACGGGTTTATTTCATATACGAAGCACGGGACAGTGTATTTCTACTTCCGCTCAACGAATCATATCAATACCCATACTTAATTCTTTTGCAACAGCTCCAGCCCGTTTGCCTCTCAATTTGTTTTGATTACACACCGATACAAAAGGATGACCTAATAATTGGGTCATCCTTTTGTATCGGTGTGCTACTTATCGTTGTAGTATAATGGTAGCAGTGTAGTCAGCTTTTGAATGCCTGATAATCCGTATGATGTAAATTTCACGCGCTATAGCTGCAGGAAACTCGAAGTTGCCTGACATTAGCCGTTTACATATAATGGCCTGCCCTTGCTGGTTCCATATGATTAACATACTTCCCTCCCAGTTCTTAGGAGCATTGTACCATAACACAATATCCGGACTGGTAGCACGTCAAAATATTATTGCCACTACCAATACCTACAATTAACGAATCAAGGCTTACTGGAATGTCAGGCAGGCGGGAGATGAAGTATCCACGCTAATCCCTAATCGCAAGCCTGTCGGTCAGCACCGGCTTAAATGAAAAAGGGGACTGCAACGGGTCCCACAAACTTTATGTTTTTTTATTTTAAGGTATTTATTTTCACTATTTAGAAACAATTTTCATTGTTTTTTTTAAAGTACCTTAATTAAGGCTAATAACATTGAATACGACTAAAAACCTGACCAATTATGTTGTTGTCAATTAAACCAATTTGCTTAAAGAACAAGATACGCGGGATGCGGCATTGCTGCTAACAATCTTCTTCCGAGCATATGCTATTTCTCTGATAACAGAGAAAACAACTTTTCCATGTTATTAATATTGTGATAATCTTTAAAAAGAACTTTTATATCACTCATCATATCTTGCTTGAGCGTATAAATTTCCTGGTAAAAATCTTTGTAATTAAAGGCAACCTTCTTTTTTCTATCTAGCTTCAATAACACATTGTCAGCCTCCATTTTTATTTCAAACTCATACAGCTCATACATATTGTATAAGTGGTGGACGGATTCTTTGTCTGTCTTTAATTTTTTCAATACATCGTACAAATCATAAGAAAACTTAATTATATCTGCTCTGAAGGATAAATAAGCATTCTCGTTTCCCAATATTAAAACGTCCCCCCAAATTAAATTCTCTCCCAAAGTAGCCACTGAATAATTCGAAATATTCTTCTTACAGGTTTCCTGGTAATGTTGTAAGTCTATTTTATACAATAACTTCATAGCTAATTCATTATTCGTTTTATAACATTATAAAGGATATGCTGATCTCACCCATCCGTTTGGATCAGTGTGAACGATCATTTGATTTGTTGAATTTCCAAATCGATCTGTGCCAATGCTATGGTCAAACGTGTGAACATAAGTTTTAGTTCCATCTGCTGCTGTACTGGTTAAATTCTCTGGTTTAACAGCTTCATCAACCATTGATCGTACTTTCGATTTTGTGTTTATATTTTCTCTAAACTTACTTTTCCCAGCTGGTGCTCTATGAAATGAATGCTCTTTCCAAATGTGATCAATGGCTTTCATTTCACCGCCATTGGCATAATCATGGGTACCCCATTTGGCTTTACAATGATTTTTGATTAGACCCAGAATATCCACCCATTCATTTGGATCGTGCACATACCCATACAATCTGCTTCCGCCATTTAGCCCAATAGGATCCTGCGATATATACCTTCCCTCCTCACTGTCATAATATCTGAATCGATTATAGCATAATCCGGTTTCTACATCCGCAATCTGCCCCTGATAAAGGTAACTACAAAACCCGGCATCTCCATGTAACATCCTTACATTTCCACAGCTGTCAATTTCCCGCTGCCAGATTAGCTCTCCGGTTTCATCATATCCTTGTATGGGTGTACCTAAATGATCGGAAACGATACTATATTTTTTGTCGCCTTTTATTTTGGCTGTTGGCGAAAAATTATTTTCATTAAACACCCAGGTGATCAAATCATCTGCACTGCTTTCCCTGGCATCAAATTCTTTCCATTCGTGCAGCGGCTTATTTCCATCCCAGACCCAACGGGTGATGGTATGTTTATATCGTTTCTCGATCCGCCTGCCTAAAGCATCATATTTAAAACTCACTTTCTCTCCGTCCGGCCGCAATACACTTGACAGCATACCGGCGGGATTCCATTCGTATTCCCATACCCGGCCGCTAAGTGATACTTTACGTACCAGGTTGCCCAGCTGATCATATTTGTAAGTGGCTTTTTTACTTTTCAGCAGTCTGCCGCCTTTATCGTAGGTCCGGTCTTTTTGCTCCGGGGTTTCAAACAAATTTCCTGTGGTATCGGGTGTGCGATATTCTACGCTGCCATCACCATAGATCACCTCCGCCAGGTTGCCATAGGTATCATGCCTGAATTGTTTCGTGCCAGTGGTGCTGTCGTGGATACCCGACAACCGGTCACCATCCCAGGAGTACCGCCGTTGCAGCCGTTTGCTGCCTTTGGTGGTTACCTGGTCTACCAGCCGGCCTGAGAGATCGTATTGATTTTGCTGGGTCACGCGACCGGTCATTGACCGTTCGGTTACCTGGCCCTGGTTATTGTATTTTAATTGTGCCTGCCAACCATTCGCCTCCATTTGTTCCAGCCAGCTCATGGTGTTGCTATATTGCATATTCAGGGCGGCGCCCATACTGCTTTTAAGTGCGGTGCGCTGCCCCAGCAGATTATATTCGCTGTTGAGTACCGTTTCATTGCTGGTTTCCTGTGTAACTAATCCCAACAGATCCCGTTGCAACTGTACGGATGCATGGCTGTTCTGTGCACTGATGAGTTGCCCCATCGTATTATAGCCAAAGGTTTCCCCGCTGCCATCTTTCTCGTAGTATACTGTTTCCACCTGCCCGGCTGCCGTATATTCATAAGCCTGCTGGCTACCATCGGGCAGAATGGTGCGCATTACTTGTCCACCTGCATTACGTATATACTGACGCGTTAGTCCGTCAAATCCTTTTTCGGTAACGACATTCCCTTCTTCATCCAGTTCAAAACTATAGATTTCCCGGTGTTCATTAATGATATGCACTAATTGCCCTTCTTTATCATAGCCGAGTTGAATGGCGGTATTGCCTTGCCGTCGCTCTACCACATCTCCGAAGAAATTGTAACGAAAGGCGACCGACTGATGCCGGTTCCTGACAGCAATGGTATTACCCATGCTGTCGTATTGCAGGTTAACGATATTACCGCTACTGTCTTTTTCCTGTACCGGGTTGCCGAGCAGGTTGTATTCCCGTTGGAAAACTGCGCCGGCAGGGTCTGTAATCGTTGTCAGCCGCCCCAGGAGGTCGTAGTTGTATTTGATCCTGTTGTTATTCGGTAAAGTGGCATCACTCAGCAGTAGCTGCGTGTTATATTGCAGATGGGTAACCGCTCCCAGCGGATTAATGATCCTGCTTTGCAGGCCGTCCGTGTATTCAAACTTCGTGGCTGCTCCCAGCGGATTGATGCGCTGTACCAGGTTACCGACTTCATCATATTCATACTGCCATACCCCTCCATTAGGTTGTGTAACGGTAGCAGGCTGTTGCTGCTGGTTATAGGTGATACGCATGGCGCCCTTTCCCGGTAGTTGCAGGCTGGTCATATTACCACGGTCATCATATTCATAGGTAGTGGCAATACCCAATTCATTGGTTTCTGCTACCAGGTTATCTGCTTCATCATAGGTGAATAGTTGCGTGGCGCCATAACCATTCACAATTTTGTTGACGATACCACTGGTATGGTAGTACGTTTTTTTATGTTGCAGGCTATTGGTAGCTACCGTATAACCTTCAAAGTATTCAAACCTGTAACTGTATAACCCTTCCGGGCCTAATGCTGCGATGCAACGGTGATGCCGGTCGTAATCAAATGTAAAGGTAGTGCCGTCGTTAAACCGGCGGGAGATAATATGGCGATCCGCCCACTGAAAGGCATTATGATACCCTTCTGCATTATACATTTCTTTGAGGTTACCTTTGTTATCGTAGGTATAACGCATCATTTCCACCAGTATGCCCCTGTCGCCCAATTCCGGATGTGGTACCTGTATGGCTGTAATCAGGCGGTCCCCGTTATAACGGATATGGATATCGCGGTGAGCGCTGTCTGTGATCTTTTCTAACAGCCCCTCGTGGCTATAATAAAACCGGATCGCAAACCCGTTACGATTGGTGATACTACGCAGCTGACCATGTCCCTGGTCATTATAAGCAGGGCGGTTAAAATGATATTGTAAGGCGTTTTTATCGCTTACATAATATTCTCCCGCTGTTGTGCGATGCAGTTCATATTTTTCTTTGGGATGGTAAAAGCTGGTTCCCCGCTCCAGTAAAGGGAATACCACTGGTCGGCCGGCGGTATCATTCATCACCACTACCTCGTCTTCCTCACTTATCAACAGCGAGATATCGTAACTATGATAGATGTTTTTCCCCAGCGGACCATCATAGTGGCTGTCGCTGTAGTAATTGGCTTCCCATACAAAAGGAATCGGCCCGGGCAAACTAAAGCCCTCCAGGTAACTGGCCATATGACCGCTGGCGGCATCTACCGGTTCTCCCAAATACTTACAGATGGATGGCTGTACGGCTGCCCTGAACTTGTTGAATTTAGGGAAACGGGATTCTATTTTTGCCAATACTTTGGTCAACAGTTTACCCAGCATTTTCAACGAAAACTTCAATCCGTGTACGAGCCCTAAAAAGAACAGGGCGTTCATCAGATCCGATAGTTTCAGCTGTTGTTCTTCTTTGGGACCTCCTATCAATACTGGTTTCCCAATTGGCAATACCACCATCACGGCGGTCAGGAAGTTAAGATAGAAACCTCCAATCGGGTTATTCATCAGGATTTTTCCAATATCCTGGCAGGAATAAGCCCTGCATAACCACGTACTCTGATACATCCCCTGGCTGAGCACCGTTTTACTGCCGTGCGATAGCTGGCCTTCATGCGGATGAAAGAACTTGGGCAACAGGAATAATGGATGTGGAATAACTGAATGCAGGAGATTTAATTTGCTGACCACTTTACCCAGTCCTTTGAATTTCCCCATGAAGGGAGGAACGGACGGCATCCCCCAGAGGGCGCCCTGGGCAACGCCTTTATGCATGCCGTTGAAATATACGGTACCACCCATGGGTACATTCCGCGCAATCTCAAATCCTTTACCGGGGGTATACACCGGTATAGCGGGGAGGGTGATATGAATGTAATCCATCGGATCAAAGATCAATGCAGCGAAAGGCGTGATGGGGCAAGGCGTGAACGGCCATGGCACTTTCAGCATGTGAAAATCGAGTCCGAGGACAATATCAAAATGTTTGGCCACCGGTTTTGGATCAATCGGTGGTGGAGGCGTTAACGGTTTATTCTTTATTCTTATGTAGGCCATCAGAAAATTGGGTTAAGGTAATCTGAGTACAACATCATCTTCTGGATGGGCGGGGTTGTAATACACAGTAATGGTATCGCCAGGATTCAGGTTGGCTCCTAATTCCACATCGGAAGCAAAATGTTTTTTTCCATCTTTTGTCGTGAAAGAGATATGGTAACGGGTAGGCTTGGCACCATACCTGCTTACTCTGCCAGCCAGCTTATCTGTGATAGTAGCGGTTACCGGCAGATAGTCCAGGTATTTCTTTTTATCGGGCTGTTGGCTAATAAAACTCCAGGCAGTATAGGCCACTGAAAGAAGAACCACTACTGCAATGAGGTAAACAATCGGTTTAGATTTTTCCATGGTTAAAATACTTTTTTATGGCTGCCCGCTATTAATTTTCAGCGGCGCCGTGCCTCTCTTTGCAGCTATCGATGACTGGGTTACCATTAATACTCAATGTGGCATCTGTTAACTGGGTCATAAAGAAGCGGGTTTAAATCAAATCAACTGGTAAACGGTTTTTCAAACGGTTATAAAACTACGTTAAATAACAGAAATTATGTGCGGAATAGCCGGACTTTTTTTGCCAACCGTTAGTAGCCCAAACAGCCCTCCTATTGACTATAAAAACAGGCACATCGTTGTAAAACCAATATAGCAAAGTATAAGCAGGTACATGGCAATCATACGTCACCCATCTGGCTGCGCCGTGGATACGGCGTCTAACAGGGATAAGATAATAATATCTAAAAGTGCTCTGGTATTATGTTGCCCGATTCCACCCTAAGCGACGATAAGCTTAATAAGGTAAAATAAAGAAGCAGGAGCGATTCAAAGGGAACCTGACTAAACCCATTGACTTAAAATAGAAAATCCGCAACTAGCGCGAGTTTCTTCGAGATTTTGCGGGGTGATGGGGACGAGATTTGAACCTGTTTGCTGCGGATTTAGAGAAAGCTATCGGTTTATAAAGTAAACTATATATTAAAAAAATACAATAATATATTGGTATCGAATTTATAAAGAGGAAAACAGTGAAATATTTTTGTGGAGGGCTTTATTTTAAGTTACACTGCCTTAATGCCAAAATAAATTGTGTATAATTGGGTAATTTGCATGTGTTTTAAAGCTTTTATATTTCCACTATATTTTCTCCAAATGAACTTGAAGTTTAATCGCTCAAAGTGATCTTGAATAAGATAGCTTTATCCACTCTATCTACTTTATCCACATGTCCGTATTTTTAGGCCAGGACCAAAGATTAATGGCTTGATGAAGATAAATCTAGTTTGCATACCCCATGAATAAATTATTGATTATCAGAAATATATACAAATGTAAAAAAAGGTTATAAAATATTGTCGGTAATAAAATTTGTTGTAATTACTACTATATTTGACAACAGCTAATAAATTAAATCGTGAATATTATAAATATATAAGCTATTAATTAACAATTACACAAACTGAACTATTTATCATTCGCAGGAATGTAACGTAACAATGGCAAAGCAATTACAAAGACTTGAACTAATTTGGATAGGAAAGGACAACGAGCCTAAGCTAGAACCCCGTATTTTTATCGAAGATATAAATAGGAGCTATGGTGACCCAAAGACTGAAAACATACTCATTCAAGGAGATAACTTACTCGCATTAAAGGCATTGGAACAAAATTATGCAGGAAGAATAAAATGTATTTACATAGATCCTCCATATAATACCGGAAATGCTTTTGAACATTATGATGATGGTATAGAACACTCACTTTGGCTAAGTTTAATGAAGCCGAGATTGGAGCTTCTAAGAAATTTATTAAAAGATGATGGAAGTATTTGGATAAGCATTGATGATGATGAATGTCATTATTTAAAGGTAATGTGTGATGAAGTATTTGGCAGGCAGAACTTTGTAAATAATATTATATGGGAGAAAAAATACTCCCCTCAAAATGATACCAAATGGCTTAGCGACAGCCATGATCATATACTTGTGTATGCTAAGAAGAAGGATATCTGGCGTCCTTATATGCTTCCGAGAACAGATGCAATGAATGATAGATATAAAAATCCAGATAATGATATACGAGGTGTTTGGAAGTCAACCGACTTTTCTGTTAAGACTTATTCGAAGTCAAATGACTATCCTATAACTTTACCTTCCGGGCGAATAGTTACTCCTCCACAAAGTAGATGTTGGGCAACATCTGAAGCCAAGTTTGAAGAATTAATAAAGGAAAATAGAATATGGTTTGGCAGCACTGGGAATAATGTGCCCTCACTAAAGAAATTTCTATCAGAAGTTCAAGATGGCACCGTTTCTAAAACTATCTGGTTTAGGACTGAAGTGGGAGATAACCAGGAGGCGAAAAAGGAAGTGAAAGTGTTTAATGGAGAGAGTATATTTGGTACTCCCAAACCAGAAAGATTAATTGAACGAATTTTGTTTTTAGCGACAAAGGAAAATGATTTTGTTTTAGATAGTTTCCTGGGCAGTGGAACAACATCTGCTGTTGCTCATAAAATGGGTCGTAAATGGATCGGTATTGAATTAGGAGAACATGCAATTACTCATTGCTTGCCTCGCTTAAAAAAGGTAGTTAGTGGAGAAGATAAAGGTGGGATTACAGAACGCATAAATTGGAAAGGTGGCGGCGGATTTAGATTTTGTACTCTTGCTCCTTCATTAATTCAAAAGGATAAGTATGGAGATGAAATAATAAATCCTTTATACGACTCCAATATGTTAGCAGCTGCAATGGCAAAGAATGAAGGGTTTCAATATTCGCCAGATGAAAAAGATTACTGGAAGCAAGGCTTTAGTAGTGGTAAAGACTTCATCTTTACTACTACGCAATTTATTACATTACAAATATTGGATAGATTAGTAGAGGAACTAAGGCCAGATGAAAGCTTATTAGTATGTTGTAAAAGTTTTGCAAGAGAATGTGAAGGCAGGTACAGTAATATTACTATAAAGAAGATTCCTCAAATGTTATTAGGAAGATGTGAATTTGGGAAAGATGATTATAGTTTAAATATTATAAATAATTCGCGTGATATGGATGAGTCAGCAGAAGAATCAGAGATTTCGTTAAAAAATACCCCCAAAAAAAAGCAAAAGAAAAAGTCTGAAGATGATAAGCAATCGTCCCTTTTTTAGTAAAAATGGTATGGCCCGATGAACTCAATAACTGAAAACATTAAACAACGTCTGTCCCTTCGAAAACCTTTGCAGGAAGCATTAGATATTTTAACACATCTTTCGGATGAATTGGAATTGAAGAAAGAGGTTGATTTGAAAATAGAGCTTGAGAAAATACATGCCCTTTACCCAACTTGTGTTGATTTTGAGAGAGATTTTCCTTCGATTTGTTTTAGCATTGCAACTGGTGTAGGGAAAACACGCCTTATGGGCGCCTTTATAGCGTATTTATATTTACAGAAAGGTATTAGGAACTTTTTTATATTAGCTCCTAATCTTACTATTTATAATAAGCTAATAGAGGATTTTGGCAACAATACAAACTCTAAATACGTATTTAAAGGGATTGCTGATTTCGTATATAATAAGCCAGTGATTATTACAGGTGATAATTATAATCAGGCGAGTTCTTTATTTAATGAAACAGAAGTACGGATAAATATTTTCAATATTTCCAAATTTGCGAGAGAAACTAAACCTGTTAAGGAGGCCGGAAAAAATTTGGCGCCGCGAATTAAGAGGTTATCCGAATATTTGGGACAAAGTTACTGGCAGTACTTAAGTGGTTTGAACGACTTGGTAATATTAATGGATGAAGCACATAGATATCATGCAGATAAAAGTAAGGAAGCTATTAATGAATTGAAGCCAATTCTGGGGCTGGAACTTACAGCAACACCAATTGACGAAAGAGGGAATCAATTTAGAAATGTTGTATATGAATATAGTTTGGCTCAGGCATTAACAGACGGATTATATGTCAAGAATCCCACTATTGCCACACGAAAGGATTTTAGTACACAGGGGAGAAGTGAAGAGGAAATTGAAAAAATAAAGTTGGAGGATGCAGTAAGCATTCACGAAAATACAAAGCAAGAGCTAAAACTATACGCATTAAATTCTGGGAAGAAAATAGTTAAGCCATTTATATTAATTGTATGTAAAGATACCTCGCATTCTAAGTCTGTATATGATTTTATCACTTCAACAAATTTTTATCAAGGCATATTTGCTGATAAGGTATTGCAGATAGATAGTACTACACGGAATGAGGAGTTAATTGAGCAGCAATTTCTTTCTTTAGAGCAAGATGCAAATGAAATAGAGATTGTCATTCATGTAAATATGCTAAAAGAAGGTTGGGATGTTACCAATCTATATACTATTGTGCCTCTCCGCGCTGCTAATGCGTCTGTATTGGTTGAACAAACTATTGGCAGAGGTTTAAGATTGCCTTTCAATGGAGAAAGAACGGGTAACGAAAAGCTTGATAAGCTTACTGTCGTTGCACATGATCAATTTAGTAAGGTAATTGCAGAGGCACAAGATCCTGGCTCAATTCTAAACAGATTGAAATTTGCTGAAATTGATGAAACCTTTCTTGCAGAAAAAATTGAAGTAATAACAGTTAAAAGCACTATTTTAAAAAAGTTAGAAATTGAACAGGAACAGGTTAACAATATTATAGATTTAGCAGAGAAGCAACAGCGACAAAATCAGGTTGATGCTAAAAGTATTTTGATAAAAACATTCCCATTCTTCAATACTAATTCATCTGTTAAGAGAATAGATGATCTTAATAAATCAGAGGTCAAACAACAGATATTTGATTTAGTGAAAAAAGAATTGAATACCGGCCAAGGTAATTTATTTGCTGGAAGTATTTTGGCAGAGGCTGAAATGATTTATGGCGACTTGGTGGCTGATTTTAAGAAGAATATTATTGAAATTCCAAGAATGGAGTTAGTGCAAGGGGAAGTAAAAGCTTACTTTGAGGATTTTGAATTAAGTGTTGATGACTTTTCATTTGAACAATTAAATGATGAAATTGTGAGAGTGGGATTAAAAGATAAAAGCTATGATGTTATAGAAGTCAAGGCTGGTGTGAGCTTTGGAAGCCCTGTGAAATTAATAATTGAAGAGTTATTAAACTTTCCGGAAATAGATTACGATTCAAATGCCGATCTATTGCAAAAGTTGGCACGGCAGGCTATTGCAAAAATTGAAATTGACCTCAGAGAAGGGGAGGATATTGACAAGCTTATTTTTCAATGGAGGGCTTTAATTGCAAAGAGAATATATAATCAAATGATGCAACACTTTACTTTGTATGAACTAGATTATGTTAAACCCAAAGTAAGACCGTTCACCAAAATTGAGAACTGGAATTTTGTAACGCTTAGTAATGCGGAACTAAAAGACTACCGCGATGAAAGTTTTTTGGCTGGACAAGTACCAAAATTTGTTTTTTGCGGGTTTGAAAAAAGTTGTCACCCGGAATACAAGTTTGATAGTAGAACAGAACAAACCTTTTCTTTTATTTTAGAAAGCGATAAAAATGTTATAAAATGGTTGCGACCGGCGCCTAATCAGTTTTGGATATATTGGTTGCATAATAGTAGGCTTTATGAACCTGATTTTGTTGCTGAGACCGATGATGGGATTTATATGATAGAAATTAAAGCGGTTAAAGATATTAACGTTGAGGAAACTCAGGCGAAGGCGCAAGCTGCAGTAAAGTATTGTAATTATGCAACGGAATATACTAAGGAATATGGAGGCAAACCTTGGAGATATGTTTTAATACCTCATGATAAAGTTGCAAAGAATAGTGATTTTAAAAGAATTGTCTCACAGTACATAGTTACATAAGTCACGCTGTATAGATATTGAATGGTATTTTTTGCTTATATTTATCTGTTGGTGATTATAAGGGTTTGTGGCAAATCGACTAATCAGACTGTGAAAGGATTTTATTGAAATAATTAACCTCTCATTATTATTATACATGCCCTCAATAAATAATGCCCCTGTTAAAGTTACTGTCCGTCGTGAGATAATGAGCATGGCACTAACGTGGGTTTGTAATCGAGTTGCTTTTACAATTGATCGCAATGAGATGAATTCCAGGACCATCTCTGAAAAAGTAGACGATGGAGTAATGGGAGAAATAGCATCCGCTGCAGTGATGCAATTTTTATTTGATCATGGCAGAAATGTTGTAGCATATGATCAGATTAGAAGAGATGATTACAAGAAGCCTGATCCCGGTTGGGATATAATTATAAGTCATCAAAGCTTAGAAAACTGGGTAGAAACTGCAAGTAATATAGAGATTAAACCAAAGCATGCATATTCGTGTTCTATTAAATCCTCAAGAATTCCGGAAGCCGACGGAGATGATATTAATGTGGCGATAAATAAAAGAGATTTTAAAATATTTAAACGTTCTATTTCTATAGATGATGATTTAACTGCTGATTTTGAAGTGCAGGTGTATTTCCAATTGAGTAAAAGTAGGTTTCATGAGGGATTATCTATTACTATGGAAGATGTGTTGCTTAAAAGGATAAATGATATAATTGAAAAATTAAATTTAATGGAGAGGTATAACGAATGCTATTTATCAGGAGCCGCTCCCAGACAGTCATTGATAAGCTACTCTAATTCATTGCCAGAGAATAAGCGACTTTGGAGTTCCTACCATGCTGGTTTTAATAAGTTAATGTGGCGCGCGCCTCTTCAATTAGGTATTTCCTTTGAAACTTTAAAATAGGCCTTAATTTATCTAAAAATAAGCTTCTTATTTGGGACTGGACTGCAACCAGGGGTACGAACCTTATGTTTCCTTTTTGTTTTTATTTAATGTGTTGATTTTTAATGTTTAATAGCGTCTCTGCTCGTTTTGTGTGCAGTGCCTTTAATCAGGTTAACAACATTGAAATCGACTAACTACGTCGTTACCAGTCAAACCAATTTTCCGCAAGAACAAGGTAGGCGGGGATGGCACTTGTATTGTTTTTTATCCAGTACAGTATTTAAAACAGTATATTGGTATAAGAACAACCAGCTCCCGGGGAGCCGGCTGTTCTTGTTACCTGTTGTGGATGTCTTAGTTGATCTTGATACGGGATACCTTACCATCAATACCATTATTCCGGATAAAGGAAACCACCACGTACTCGTCTTCATAACTCCGTTCGAAGGTATCGACAGTATACTCAGGAGAACTCCTTTTTACATTGATGATAGTGAAATCATCGGACGTAGCGCCGTCAGGGGAATCATATAACGTCATCTCGCAACCTGGTCTTACACCGAACAATTTGCAGGATCTGATCTCGTCATTTTTTACCGGGCGGAAATTCTGTCCAGGTACATCTTCCACGGTCTGCACAATGTTTTGAGTGCCATTGTTACCTTCATAAAAAACGATAATGCCCATAATAGATTAAATTTTGAGAGAGTGAATAAATATATATAATTAACAGACAATCCTGCAGAATACAAGTTTAGCAGCCAATGGCAGCGCCTCAGCTTACTTTCATGATTAACAAAGGAAACTATCAACATTACCGCCAAGTGGGTACACCTTGCAGTTTACAATAGTGATAGTCAAAAAATAGAGAGGTACAAATCAGGTTTTCAGGATTTTATACCATGGTTATTTTGATTTCGAGTTCTATACTATCGATTAATATCTGCATGAAAATAAGGAGAATGTTTAGAAATAAAAAATATTATTAGCTATCCTAACAGGGTATTGGTGCTTTTATTTCACCTATTCACATAGAAAATCATGGTGGTTAGCCCCTCGTTATGATTTAAACGGAAATGTTTCAATGAGGTTAAAAACGAATTTTGGTTACTTAGGAAATGAACGTTTACTTGAGTGAAGTAATACAAACTGAGCGGGGAAAGTTAAAGGCAGATCGACTAACTAATCGACCATAAGAGAAAAAATTGACTACTTTCTTCGGGATTTTGCGGGCGGGAGAGGACAATGTTCGAACCTGCTGATGACAGATTTGAACATTGTCGTGAGTTTGTGGCTGGAGATTATCTAACCGAAACAGGTAGTGATACCATGTCCCAATCTAAAGAAAAACCTTTTGCATTGATATGGTATACCAGCATTTCTTGCTTATTCTTTAAGGTGGCAGGCTTTATATTTACCCGTAATTGGTCTTTTGAATGATCATATTTAAAAGCTCCCCATTGATTAGGTTCCTTATTAAAGATGGCTGTCCATCCTGTGTTCTCCATCGGAATGAGAAAGAAACTATACTTCCCTGCCGGTAATAATTTACCTTCTACTTTAATATCTTTATCCGTTTCAAAAGTTGTGGCTTCATTTGCACCTGCCCGCCATACAGAGTCGTAGGGAACCAATCCTCCCCATATTTTACGGTCTTTTACAGATGGGCTGCTATAGTGGATGCTGATATTTGCATGCCTGATCATCCCTGTAGCTGTTTCAGGCGGACTTATCCTGGGTTTTTTGTTTTGTGCCCAGGCTCCTGCTGAAATACTAATTGCTACAAATAATACTGCTATGCTTTTTAGTCTTTTCATAATTTTTAATTTATGCCATTTAATTATTCTTATCCTCTAATAAGGATCTGTACAAAATTAAAGGGCACGTTTAGCCAGCACCTGTACTATTTTTCACTTATTCTGTAATTTTGAGGATATGGGGATAACTAAGCATACTTTTTTCTGTACTCTGATGGGCTCATCGCCTTTTGCTTTTTAAAAGCCCTGTTCAAGTGACTTTCGTCCGTGAAATTTAGTTCGCAGGCAATTTCACTTATGCGCATGTCACTATGCAAAAGTCTCATTTCGATCAGCCTGATCTTATAATTTGAAATATATTGTTGCAATGTGTCGCCTGTTTGTTTTTTAAAATAGCGTCCCAGATAGCTTAGTGAAATTCCAAGGCTATGGCTAATTTTTTCCGCTCTTAATTTTTTAGGATCAAATATGTTTTCCTGTATGTAATGTAGAATATCCAATACGGCTTCCCCGGTATTTTCCTTTATATTTTTAGGTAGTTTCAGGGCTATGTTTCTTGCTACTACAAGTATGAGGGTGTTGACGAACTGTTGTATTATTTTGCTGTGATATATCTGTTCATCAATATATTCCTTATGAATGCATTCAACCAATGAAGCCACTAATGGTTTATCTGCGGTGTTTTTTAAAATACATCCTGGTCTGTGACTGGCGTTCCGGAGAATATATTCCATGTGCTGCACCCAATCATTGTCTTTATTTTGTTTGGGACGTATATAAATATCATTGAAGCTTAGAAAGAAAAAGGTAGTTGTGGTATTTATGGAAAATGAGTAACTGTCTGCAGGCGTAATTAAAAACATATTTCCTTTCCGGTAGTTAAAGCTATGCTTGTTCATATATTGTACACCGGTTCCTTCCATGATATAAATCAGTTTAAAGAAATTATTCTTGTAAATAATTTGAGGAAATTTATCCAATTCTTTAAAGCTGATTTCGAAAAGATGATATAAATGTTCTCTGGCCATAATACATGAAGTTACCGATAAAGTGTAAAAGTGTGAAAAAAAGGGAGCTGGCACGGCTTTATCACTGATTTCTGATAATTCTAATTATTTTTATGACATATTAAAGGCAGTAAAAAAAGGTGCTGATTATCCTTCTGATATTAAAAGAAAATTGAAATGAAAATAGCGTTAGCGTCCCCTCCGTTTCCTAAATCCATCAATGACGGTTTATTCTGGATCGAAAAACTCGTCAAAGATGCAGTCAAAGAAAATGCTGAAATTATCTGTTTTCCTGAATCATATATTCCTGGTTATCCTGGAATGGGAGCCGGTCCAGAAGAGCGTACACATGAGAAACTACAATGGGCACTGGATAACGTATGTAAACTGGCAGCTGAAAATTCCATCGCAATTATTTTACCTATGGATTGGCATCATGCTGACGGCCTTTTAAATTTAGCCTATGTGATATCAGGTAAGGGGGAGGTATTGGGGTATCAGACAAAAAACCAGTTAGACCCAACAGAAGATAGTGTATGGATTGCCGGTACGAAGCGTAGTATTTTTGAAGTGAATAATGTAAAGTTCGGTATCACGATATGTCATGAAGGATTCCGGTATCCTGAATCAGTAAGGTGGGCAGCCCGTCATGATGCTAAAATTGTTTTTCATCCACATTTTGTTGGGAGTAATACAAGTGGTGTACTGCTTACGGAATGGGGCAGTAAGGATAATCCTTATTATGAAAAAGCAATGATGATGAGAGCACTTGAAAATACCATTTACTTTGCGAGTTCAAATTATGCCTCCCGTTATCCTGATTCAGCCAGTTCTGTAATAGGGCCGGATGGAACTTGTATTGTACATGAAACTTATGGAAACCCAGGAGTAATTGTAGCAAATATTGACCCTACCCTGGCTACCGGGGTATTGGCCAAAAGGTTTAGGAGTGAGCTTTATAATGAAGTAAAGTGAGGTTATAGATCGAACAATCGTTGTAAATATGCGCTATGCTTATTTAGCACGCAGAAGGTTATTGGCGGTAAGGATTACTGTGAAAGTAGGTAAATGTTTATAATTATTATTAAAAAATGTTATTTTGACACTTAAATAGAATTTCAGGATTCCATTATGAATTAAATCTATTATTTTGACTTTGCACTTATATTGATAACATTCAAAAGTCGAAAAAATGGAGCATTCAAAATCTTCTGAAATTAAGGTAGATACCATCTAGGATGCAGCAACTCAATTGATAGCTGAGTGAGAAGAAGCCCGGAAAAAATCACTATTTGTTTTAAGATTACAGGTTTGATCTGCCGAAGAAAGATATTATGATATGAGCCAAAAACTAATACTAACTGTGTGATTTTTTTAATAACATTGTGGCTAATTCGGATCAATCAACTTATTAATTGTCAGGTATTAAACATAATAGTGACCGTCAACTGCTACTGCAGGTCTCTGAAGGGGATGAGCAGGCGTTTGCTATGCTTGTGAAAGCGTATTCCGGCCTTCTTTTTACATACCTGGTCAAAATTACCAAAGATCAGGATATAGCTTCCGATGTGGTACAGGAAATTTTCACCCAGCTATGGCTAACAAGGGAATCTCTGAGAGAAGTGGAAAGCTTTCGTTCCTGGTTATTCGTAATATCGAGGCATCATGCAGTCAGGATGCTGAAGAACATCGACAGAGAGTACAAAAAACGGGAGGAGTGGCATCAAATTACACAAGCTGCTGCCGACGGCCTGGAGGCACAGGACGAAGCCTCTTTAAAGGAGGCGTACGATATATTGGTGAAAAATGCAGTAGATCGGCTCCCGCCGCAGCAAAAGAAGGTTTGGATGCTGGCCCGGTTAGAAGGAAAAAAATATGCTGAAATAGCCGCCGAAATGCAGATTAGCCGGGAAACCGTAAAAAAATACCTCCAGATTTCCTCTTCATCTATTGTTGACTACATCAGGAATAATGGCCTGCCAATCGTAATTTCCTTCCTGATTATAAAGTTGTAAATTTTTTTTCCATTGGAATACCCCCTTTTTTACAAAAGCCTTCTCCTAAGATAAAGGTGGATCAAATCCGTTGATATAAATTGATTGACTGTGAATAGCAGACTACAGCACCTATTGGAACGATGGTCCGATGACCGGTTTACAGAAGCAGAAAGACAGGAGCTTATTGATATGTTGCAATCGGCTTCTACTGAACAGGAAATTATTCCCGTACTGGAAGACATGTGGGAAAAAATACAGGATGAAGGCCTCTTTAGTGAAGCTCAGCAGCAAACGATGATCAAAAACATCCTGGATCGATATCCCGGCAGAGAGTTCCCTGTTGATAAGGAAACAGGAAAGGGTATGCATGTTGGTTACAGGAATTCGTTCATACGGAAATGGAGCTGGGCTGTAGCATCTTCTGTGGCATTGATAATTGGGGTTGGTATTTATTATTTATATCAGAAAAAACACACGGAAACACCAACTGGTGTTGTGCAGTCGATAACAAATGGGCAACAGGGGGAAAGTAGCGTTTTACTTACCTTATCAGACGGATCACAGGTACTTTTGGATACTGTTAAAAATGGCCGGATAACATTGCAGGGAGGCACAGTAGCCAAAGTCACCAATGGGACATTAGAGTACGAAAGAACAGGTTCGGAAGTACAGTATAACACCATATCTACCCCGAAGGGAAAGCAGTTCCAGCTTAGGTTATCTGATGGAACCAGCGTGTGGTTGAACGCGGAAAGTTCCTGTAAATACCCGGTAGTATTTACAGGAAAGGAAAGACTTATTAGTGTTACAGGAGAAGTGTACATGGAAGTTGCTCAAAACCCTTCCATTCCTTTCAGGGTGGAGGTTAGCGGGGGGACTGCTGTTGAAGTACTCGGAACAAGTTTTAATGTGAATGCATATAACAATGAGCAATCCGTTCGAACTACGCTGCTGGCTGGAGCGATACGGGTTGCAATGAAAGGGGCCGCCTACAAACTGCTTAAGCCCGGACAACAGGCACTCACAACCACCAGAAACAAGCCTGTCCAGGTTTTAGACGATGTAAATGCTGTTTCGGTTGTTGCCTGGAAAAATGGTGTCTTTGACTTTGAGGATGTTCCGCTGGAGGAGGCTATGCGGCAACTTGCAAGGTGGTATGATATTGAAGTAGTTTATCAGCAAACAATTCCGAAGGTACAGTTGGGAGGTACCATTAAAAGAAGCCTTCCCTTTACTGATGTGCTGTATTTTCTGAGCAATGTGGGACTTCATTACAAACTGGAAGGAAACAGGACATTAATTATACTTCCCTGATGGCGGTTGACCAGCCATTCAGCAAGTGTCGTGGATAACAAAATAATGCACTGAGCAGGCCAATTGGTAAAAATCAAAGATGTCGGAAATCTTTCCGGTAATGACCTGGTATGCCAATAAAGTGTCTTGTTCAGGATCATCAGAAACCAACCAAAATTATTCAGAAAGTATGCGTTTTTCTGCTTTAAACCAGCCGTGGAGGCTAGGATTAGCCTGGCGTGGCTTCTCCTGTCGTCTAGTATCAACCAAAATAAGGTTCGCGATGAAACTAACATTTGTATTATTAACTGTCGTCTTAGTTCAGGCACAAGCCATAGGATTGGCGCAATCTATCACTGCCAAACTATATAAAGAGCCTTTGCGTAATGTGTTTAAAATTATTGAGAAACAGACGGGAGTAACTGTTTTCTACAATGATGAACATATTAAGAATGCACATCCTGTGACTATTGAGGTACAGCAGATGCCATTGGATGATTTCCTTACCGCCATTTTGAAGCCGGAGAAACTTACTTTCGAGATAAAGCAGGGTAATGTAGTAGTGATGCGTAAAGATATTGACGCATCCGGGAAAAATGGAAGTTTATCTGCTGCTACGGAGCCCAAAACAAAAGTGTCGGGATCAATTACTGACTCTGATAAAAATCCTTTGCCCGGGGCTACTATCCGTATTAAAGGTAGCCAGGTAGTAGCTGTGAGCGATGAAAAGGGGATGTTTCATATAGAAGCGGAAAAAGGCGCAGTGCTAATAATAAGCTTCATAGGATTCAATGAAAAAGAGGTGAAGGTGACCGATGCAGAAATGATTTCGGTTATTCTGGTGCCTTCGGAACAAAAGCTGGGATCTATTGAAATTGTTTCTACGGGTTATCAGAATATTACCAGGGAACGAAATACGGGGGCGGTAGCAAAAGTGGACATGGGTACTGTTGCCAGCAGATCCAGCAGTACCAATATTCTCCAAAGACTGGATGGGCTTGTACCCGGCCTGGCGGTAAACAATGCACCGGGTGGAGAGCCGTTACTGGTTCGGGGGTTGACTTCCCTCAACGCTACCAGGTCGCCATTGATCGTGGTAGACGGCGTAGAATTACCGGGTGATAATACCAGTGAGGCATCCCGTAATAATATTATGAACACCTCTAACCCCATTGCCAACATCAATCCGCAGGATATTGAGGATATAACTGTTTTGAAAGATGCCTCCGCAGCGTCTATCTGGGGCGCAAAAGCGGCGAACGGGGTAATTGTTATTACTACTAAAAAAGGTAAAACAGGACAAAAATTACGGGTCGATTACGACGGTTATTATAATTTTCAGGGTAAACCGGATCGGTCCTATATCCCGAAAATGAACAGCAGGGATTTTATTGCTACCGCAAAGGAAATCTTTCCTCAATTTGCGCCTTATTATAGCTGGAATGCAGTACAGGCCTTTGCTCCGGTTGCTCCGCACCTGCAAATTCAATATGATGAATATCGGGGGCTAATCAGCGGTGCACAGGCGAATAAGGCGCTGGATAGTCTGGCTGCCATCGATAACAGGGGTGAAATTTCCAGCATTTTTTACAGAAATGCAGCCGCTACTAATCATACGGTCTCGCTTTCAGGGGGCGGCGACATTTACAGTTTTTATGGATCGCTGAGCTATACCGGTATTCAAAGCAGCACACCTGGTGAACGGAACAATTCGTATAAGGTGAATGTCAGACAGGATTTCAATTTCAATAAAAGATTGCAGTTATCGGTAATCACTGATCTTACCAATACCGTAGCAAGTACTTCAAATCTGGGTATAGGAGTGCTGGCCCCGGATGTTTCCTTCGTACCTTATCAGCGGTTCCGCGATAATGCAGGAAATCCGCTGGCAGTGAATTTCCTGGGAAATTACAGCGATTCTCTGCGACTTGATTATGCTGCCAGGAGCCGGGTTAACCTGGACTACGTTCCGCTTGATGAGTTTAACAGGGGATATTCAAAGAGTAGCAGTATATCCGGAAGAGTGGTGGGAAGCGCGAAATTACAATTATTGAAAGGCCTTCGCTTTGAGGGTACTTATGGCTACCAGACATTTGCAAGAAACAACCGGACAGTTCAGTACCAGGAAAGTTACGCGGTAAGAGACCAGCTGGTAGGATTTACACAGGCGCCAACGGTAAACAGCACGCCCCGGTATTGGTTGCCAAAGGATGGAGGGATGCTCAGTGTAAATAATGCGTCTCAGAAAAACTGGACGGTAAGAAATCAGCTGATATTTGATCGGAACTGGGATCCACACCAGCTGACTGTAATGGCAGGACAGGAAGCTACAAGTTCCACACCATTGACATCATCCGCTACCTACTATGGATGGGATGATCAGTTGCAGGTTTCCCGTCCGGTAAATATTGATACACTCATGAAAGGGATTACAGGAACGGTATCCGGTCAGCTGGGACGAGTGTTGCCATCAAATAATGTGGGTGGAGGAGAAGGGGCTATCGCAAGAACCACCTCTTACTATTCTACATTGGGATACATGTACCAATGGAAGTATGCGCTGAATGCGAGCTGGAGGATTGATGAGAGCAATTTATTTGGCCTTGCCAAATCTGCTCAAAACAGGCCCGTTTATAGCATAGGCGGTAAATGGTTGCTGAACAGGGAAGACTTCATGAAATCATTTACATGGCTGGACCGGCTCCATCTGAGATTCACCTATGGCATAACAGGTAATGCACCCAAACCCGCTCAGGCAGCATCATTCGATATCCTGCAATCCTCATCGAACGTAAACTATGTAACAGGAGTTGGTTTGGTTATCGGAACCCCCGGCAATGACAAGCTTACCTGGGAGGGAACCACTGTCTATAACGCAGGACTGGATTTTACAGTGCTGGGTGGCAGACTGGGTGGTTCGATAGACGGATATATAAAAAAGACCAGTAACCTGATCGGCTCATTGATGACGGCGCCGTTGACTGGATATGCCACTGTTATCGGTAATTATGGAGACCTTGAAAATAAAGGGTTTGAGTTTAGTTTGACCTCACTTAATGTCATTTCCCGGGATTTTAACTGGAATACTGTCCTAAACCTGTCGTACAACAAAAATAAGATAACAAGAATGGCAACAGCTACTGCCATCACCACCGGTACAGGAATGATTGGAACTTCCTTCGTGGAAGGCAAACCTGCATACGCTGTATTTGAATTCATCAACGGTGGACTTAACGCCGTGGGAGATCCACAGATCATCCAGGCCGACGGAAAAATACTGTCGGATAAAAATGGCTCCAAGCCAGAAGACGTTCATTTGGCGGGAACTTCTCAACCTATCGCGACAGGCGGATTATTCAATACATTTTATTACAAGCGGTTTCAATTAGGAATTAATATCAGCTTTAACTTAGGACATGTATTGTTCCGTGATTTTAATAATTTCTGGCAAGATCCCCTTTATCAGAACACCGTTCAACCTGAATTTGCAAATCGCTGGAAGGCACCGGGAGATGAAAACAAAACCAATATCCCCAGGTATGCCTATAACACTACCATCGATAACGGCAGAAATATCTATTACTATACCTACTCCAACCTGAATTCATTCGATGCGTCTTATGCAAAGATCAGGGAGATCACACTTTCCTATGATGTAGGGAAGTCATTGGTTCGGAGACTGCATGCGGAAGGATTGACTTTCAGGGCACAGGTATCTAATCTCATGCTTTGGAAGCAGAACCACCTCGGCATCGATCCGGAGTTTCAATCACCGGCAGGTGTCAGAAATATCCGTATAGGACAAGGTACATTCACAGTTGGCGCACACATTACTCTTTAATTAAACCTGCTTAAGATGATGAAATTCATTCATAGGGCATTATTACCCATCCTGTTTATATCGTTGATGCTGCAGACTTCATGCTCCAAAGGCTTTTTGGAAATTGAACCTAAAGGCTCCCGTGTGGCAAAAATAACGCTGGACTACGAGCAATTAATGAATGCAGTGAGCCTGCAGGTTTCCTATCCTCCCTCTTTGTATATGGGTGATGAAATGGCAGCCCAGGCAACCTACATGGATGCGGCCCAGATCAGAACACAAAGGCTGTTCAGGTTTGAAGCAAGGATATATGATGAAGATCAGCTTCCCAATGAAACATGGCCACTAACCAACATTTATACCTTTAATAAGGTCATAAACGAAGTAATGCAATCAGAGGGAGGAACCGATCAGCAAAAACGTGCCATCCTCGCGGAGGCTAAAGTTGGACGGGCGCTTTGTCATCTTTATTTTCTGAATGATTTTTCGTTGCCCTATAATGCGGCTACTGCTGCTACGGATTTGGGGGTGCCGCTGCTTACAAAGGCAGATGTAACGCAAACAACATTTGTACGGGCCTCTGTACAGGAATGTTATGATTTTATCATAAAGGATTTAACAGATGCCTTGCCAGATCTTGGCCCATTAACACACAGGCGGAAATTTTCCAGGCTGGCGGCAGAATTTATATTGGGCCGTGTTTATCTGTATATGGCAAAGTTTAACGAGGCCCGCACACATGTGGATGCTGCATTCGCGGAGCTTGACAAAGCTGCAATACCTCTCGCGTTATACGATTATAACATAGTGCTTGATCCCAATAACGATAATTCATGGTTCCCTGACTTCGGTTTCGGACTTTCAAATTATCCGTTGGCTGCCAGTAATACACAGGTGATATACAATCTCAGTATGATTAATTTTCAGCTGCAACAAGCCAATACCTATGTGTTTTCCCCGGAAACGGCTGCCTTATATGATCCGGCAGATAAACGCCTGGAACTGTTCTCAGGAATTGAAATGTTCAATCCCGACAAAACCTTTCCGGGAGGAATGAGGCGCTACTCCGCATCACTTTTTTCGGGGTTGGAAATCGGCCCCTCATTGCCTGATCTCTACCTGATGCGCTCAGAGCTTAAAGCAAGGGCAGGTGACCTTGCAGGGGCAAAGAGCGATCTCGAAATGCTGCGGTCCAAAAGAATGCCTGCCAATATCGCAACTGTACCTGCAAATATAGCGGCAAGCAAAGAGGCATTGGTTCGCTATATCCTTGATGAACGTATTCGTGAATTTGCCACCTCCGGCATGCGCTGGTGGGATATGCGCCGGCTTTCAGTTGACCCGGTTTATAGCAATACGGTTAAGTACACTCATAAACTTTATGATGACGCCGGCAACGTAGTGGCAACCTATACGCTCAAGCCTGCGAGATTTGCCCTGAAGTTCGGGGAAAAGATGCTGGCCGCGAACAAGGGGTTAGTGGAAAATGAATAGAACTGGTAAGTTAATGGCAGCATGCAGTGATGCCACATTTACGTGGCAGGAAATTTCAATCGTAATAATTCAAAATTTTTAATACCGCTTAATCTGAATCTGATGAAAATGAAAATGTTAATCTTGCTGTTGCTGATTTCAGGGGCCGTCTTCGCGCAGCAATCGCCCTCTGCGAAGTATAACTTTCAGGATTTTACTTCAATAGTAAACGTGGAAGACCAGGAGAAGCAATACAATGAAATGTTGAAAGCAAATCCTATAGCCCCTGCCAAACCATCCATGTATGAGGAATACCGCGCGCAGCTGGCTATGGGATGGCTTACCAAAGGAAACTTTGAACGTTATTGGTATTATAAAAACACCAGACCGAAATTCAACGTACTTCAATTCCTGTATCTGACTTATGCACTGGACAACCTCTTTGATGCAAATACGAATCCGGGCGAAGTAGAAAAGGTGTCGGCCGGGATATTGGAAGATCTAAGCACAGGCGTACTGAAAGATGGAATTGGCAGAACGCAGACCGTTTTGGAGATAAATGCTGCCACTAATGCTCAACTGGGAAATATAGATACTGCCTTGCAGTTATTAGCGAAATCTTCGGAAGTAAAAGATGGTATGCGCGAAATGCACTATTTCAAAGATGCAAAATCCAATTACCTGAACCGGTATGGCGTAGTGATGTTTGCTGCCGGTAAGTATCAGGTGGCATTCGATACCTTAAGTAAAGCATTCAGGGAGGCGGAGTCAAACCCGGTTATGGTTAATACATTCAGGTTGGTATATAAAAAGGTAAAGGGTACCGAAAATGGATTTGAGGAATATCTTAAATCCCTGAAGGAGGAAGCATACCATCACTGTTATAAGGAAGTGGAAAAGTTATACATAGCATCACCGAAAACAACGCTCGACGGTGCAATACCCAGCCAGGGAGGAGATGGTAAAATGTTTACGCTTTTTCACGCCACGAAACCTGTAAAAGAGGTATCGCTGTTGGACCTGGACGGAAAAATCGTTCATCTGAGCGACTATAAGAACAAGGTGCTGGCCCTTGATTTCTGGTCTACCGGATGTACCCCATGCGTTGCTGCCTTTAGCGGATTTGAGCGTGTGGTGGCAGACTATAAAAAAGATGTATTTCAAATGTTTGTGGTAAGCCTGTTTGAAGACAGGGCTACCGTGAAATCTTTCGTGAAGAAAAAAGGGATTACCCTCGATGTTTTACAGGATGAAGAAAACAAGTTCTTTGATGTCCAGGGAACGCCCACTAAAATCATATTTGACCCATTGGGTAACATAAGATTCTTTAGTTCTGGTTACGCCGGTTCCACAGACAGGGAGTATTATAAACTGAAGTCTATGGTAGAGATCACAAAATCCAGGTATAAAGGGTAATGCAATTTGCGCCTGTTAGATGATAATAACTGAATTTAAACGAATGTGGCTTTTGCCCTGCAAAATGTATTTATGAGAAGATTGCTTTTTTTGATATTGACCAGTCTGGCAGTTTTGTCCGGCATTGCGCAGGACAACCACCCGGTTTCGTGGAAGTTCCGCAGTGACTCAATAGCGCCACTCACTTTTAAGATTGCCTTCGTGGCGGCTATCAACGAACCGTTTCATATTTATCCACAGTCTTATGATGGTGGAATGGGAATGCCTACTACTATTACATGGGGAGAAAATCCGAATGTTCAGTTGATAGGAGAGATGGAGGAAAAAGGAGCAGCATCTTCTGCCGGGGAAACTGTGGCTTATTACGCGAAGGGGGTTACGTTTTCACAAACTATCAAACTCAGGGCAGATGAGAAGACAATATTGCATTTCCGAATCAAATACATGGCATGCAATAATCAAATGTGTCTTCCTCCTTCATCAAAGGAGTATACACTGATTGTAAATGATGCCAACGGTATTACTGTTACTGCTGAAAATGAAAAAAATGTACAGGTGCCAGGTATCCAGGAAGCAGTACAGTATGAGGACTTTTCGCTGCCGGATGTAAAAGGAAAAAAAATCTCCACCAAAACAATCATCTCCGGGAACAGATATACATTTATTGATTTCTGGGCCAGTTGGTGTTCGCCATGCAGAATGCAGGCGAAAGCGCTTGTTCCGCTTTATGCCAGGTATAGGGCCAAAGGGCTGGGCGTAATTGGCGTTTCCCTCGATACGGATGCTGCTGCCTGGAAAAAGGCCATAGAGAAGGATGGTTATACCTGGACAAACCTGGCGGACCTGAAAGGATTTGACTCTCCTGTTACTAAAAAATATCAGATTAAAGCTATTCCCAGGAATTTTCTGATCGATAACAAAGGGGTAATTGTTGCCAGGGATCTCCATGGAAAAGAGTTGGAAGCAAAGCTGATGGAATTGTTTAACTAAATGAAAGACGTTTTCCCTTAGGGCAACGTAGTAGTCGCCGGTGGCCATTTATACCGGAATTCGATTTCTGAATCCAAATTAATCCTATTTAAATTGAGAAAGTTAATTATAGCCGGTTTGTCAATAATGCCGTTGACAGCTTTTGCCCAGAGTAATAATAAATTTACTATCAATGGCAAATATGGTACAGGCAACGCTCCTGAAAAGGCATACCTGGAGTATACGATGAAAGGTAAGTCCATCATTGATTCTGTCGGGTTAAAGGATGGCGTTTTCAAATTTGCCGGTGCGGTGTCTACTTCGCCGGTATCCGCTACATTAACCTTTGATACGAAAGGTGTAGGGAGAACTAACAGCCTTGAGCAGATAACGGTTTATCTTGAGCCGGGTAACATTCATATTAAAACGAATGGAGCTACAATTGAAGGAGTGCAGGTAACCGGAACGCCCAGGAATAATGATTATACTGATCTAAATAACCTGGTTGATGCCGGCTTTTCACAATTGACCGATGAAGACAGGCTATTCATGAAAGGGCAGTTGTCGCCACAGGCCACGCAGGATTACGAGGCCAAATTGGAAGGCTTTCGAAAGCGGTTTAGTGACATGACCAAAGATGCCTATATTAAGTTCATCAGGTCCCATCCGGCATCAATGCTTAGCTTGGAATTGTTTCCCAAAATCGCCTATGAACAACGCTATGACGTAGTGAAGCCCTTGTTCGACGGTTTATCATTCAAAATTAAAAATAGTAAGGAAGGTAAAAAAGTGGCCACTAACCTGGATAAAATGAGAGTAACTGCAATAGGGCAACCGGCGCCGGACTTTGAAGTACCCGATGCAGAAGGGAAGCTGGTTAAACTTTCGTCATTTCGTGGTAAGTATGTATTGGTCGACTTTTGGGCTTCCTGGTGTGGGCCATGCAGGGCAGAGAACCCAAACCTGGTTAAAGTCTACAATAAATTTAAGGACCAGAACTTCACAATTGTTGGCATTTCCCTCGATAAGTCTGACAGCAAGGCGTTGTGGTTGGCAGCAGTTAAAAATGATGGACTTCTGTGGCTTCAGCTTTCTGACCTGAAATTTTGGGATAGTACGGCTGCGAAATCATATGGTGTCCAGGCAATTCCTCAGAATTTTTTGATCGACCCTGATGGAATTATAGTTGGAAAAACATTGTCAGGAAAAGTGTTGGAGGAAACATTAAGCAAAATATTTTATCCGACGCACACGGTTAACTGACGCCGACACGGGAAAAGCTGGTTATAGAGAACCAGCTATGAAAGAAACTGGGAATGCTCCAGCGAAGCATTCCCAGTCATTGGTGAAAAATTTGTTAATTAATGATGAGTTTCTTAGTGGAACTAAACCTTTTCGATTCTATCGTGACAATGTAGAACCCTGGATTGAGCCTTGAATCAATCACTATCTGATTACCGCCCCGAACTTTCTTTTGATAAACCATTCTACCCTGGTTGTCAAAAATTCTTACCACCGTATTTTCTGAAATTTTCGGAAGAAGAATGGTAAACTTTCCTGCTGTTGAAGGGTTCGGATACAAGCTAACAGCATCCTCATTCATACCGGCGTCCGATGCTATTTTGGCAAATGATGCGGTGCCTGCGCCGGGAACAAACGTAGAAAGATAATTACCACTGATGACTTGTTGGGAAATGCCCGGGCCTTGCCAGCTTACCGCTACATTATCTCCACCGCTGCCTTCCTTGTGAAGTACTTCTATGTAATATTTCTGACCAGCAGTCAGGTTGATGGCAGAAGACTGCTGTGTGCCGTATTTATTCCATTGCCTGGAATCGGTCCAGTCATTCACATAGGCTATTCTTGAGCTGCTGGCGGGGTTGTCGCTGGAGCTCAGGTACAAGTCTGTGTTGTCATCTCCTGCAATCCAGAATGTGTAGCTTCCGGTGGCAGGGGGATGTATATATCCGCGTATCCTGGCGCCATAATTATCCGCCTGGTTTGTTGGGCCTTCCAGGCTGGTGAGCTGGTCTCTGCTGGTAGGATTGTTAGGATAATTACTATTGGAGGTGAGGCTGCTGATGGTAGTACCACTAATGCCTGTCCAGACTTCTCTCAATATAGTACCGGTTGTAAGGCTGATATTAAATGTTTGTGTGCTTTGGCATCCTCCGCTATTGGTATAGGTGGCTACATAGTTCCCTGTTTGGTTGGCCTGGACATTTGAGAGGTATACTTCACGGGTGGTCGCACTGAAATTATTGGGTCCGCTCCAGCTCCAGGACCCTCCCTGTGTAGGCTGAGGGCCAAACTGGATGCTGTTCCCGGCAGTTACAGTGGCATTGGCTGTTTGCTGCCATGTTCCGCCATTAACCTGTATATAGGGGGTGATAGCTGTAGGTGTACAGGCGGAGGGATCTCCATAAACGATACCTCTTCCTGCTGTACTCATATATACTCTTCCGAAGATATTCATATCTCCCTGTACGAATTGCCCGTTACCCGGACCTCCGTATTCATGCGTATCATCATTTACACGAACCCATGAAGCTCCCTGGTCTGTGGAGCGATAAACGCCTCTGACATTATTGATGGTTCCCCAAATGTAAATCGTAGGATAATTTGCCCCGGCTGCAGCCACCCCGAAACCAACGGCGCCGCAATTACTGACACCGCTTATAGTGGAAAATGATTGCCCTGAATTAGTTGAACGTGTGAGTCCTCCATCGTTCAAAGCTATCCAAACATGCCCTTCCCTTCCGGGCGCCAGGCGGATGATTTTGGAGCCACCACCCGCAACTGAACCTGCCTGGGAAAAAGAAGATCCTCCATTGGTGCTCACCATTACCGCTCCATTTCCGGGATTATAGGCATAAAATTTATCGGAATTGACCGGATCGCCAACCGGCCTTGCTTCATTAAAACTCAAACCACTTACCGCAGACCAGGAGGATCCATTATTAGTTGACCGGTATGTAGCAGAAGATTCCTTCGGGGAGTGCAGCACCATATTACCATTAGCTGATAATGCCACCTGTCCGTGAGAGCCATTCATACTATTTTGCGTCCAGGTTACCCCCATATCATTGGAATAATACATAGCGTTTCCTACCCGGACAATTTTGTTTGTATTTTGAGCAGCTACTGCCAATCCGCTGGTGGTCCCCATTTGCGGGTTATGAATTGGTGCATATTGGCTAACATTGGTGGTGTGTCTGAACCCATCGTAGTCGCCAATAACAGAAATTACAGGGCCATTGGGGATGCTTTCCAGGCCAAGCGGTACTGTTTCTTCCAGTCCTCTTACTGCAAACCGCCAGGTGCCGCTGGAGCTGATGTTATCATTTCTAAAAACACCATTACCTGAAGTGACCCAAACCTTTTCGGTATTGAAGGGGTCGAATTCTATTGAGCCTGCCCAATGGATGGCATGACCGCTAACCCAGGTGATACCATCCGGATCCATGCTAAATCCCCTGTCTACTACATCCACCCAGCTTGAACCACCGTTTGTACTCAGTAACATCCTGTCGCCCCAGGCGCCATTTTGGTTCATATAGGTGTTGATAGTACTAGCCACAATCCTGTTGGGATTATTGGGGTCAACGCTGATACCTCCGAATGCCCTGTTGAAACCGGAAGGTGTAATGTTTGTCCATGCACCTGTGGAAATATTGTACTTCCAGATCTGTCCGTTATCCATAGGTTCCGGTAGCGACCAATGCCCGGTCGGCCCCGCACCATTGGCATAAGTGAGATACAGGTTTCCGTTATTTGCTAAAACTGCCCGATGTGGCATATAAGTGGTGGTAGCGCCGGAAATAGCAGAAAAAGATTGTCCGCCATTATCACTTCTGTACAGGTTGGTACTCCCGCTGCGTGAAACTCCGACAATGATCCTTTGGGTAGCTCCTCCTGAAACACTGCTTCCGTCTAAAACCACAAAGCTTATCCCGTTTTCATTAGGAGTTGTGGTTACATCCAGTGAGTTCAGCCTGCTCCATGTAGCACCAGCGTCGGTACTTCTGAATAATCCATTCCAACGGGTACCGCAATATAGAATATTGCTGTTGTTGGGGTCTACTACAAGCTTTTCTCCGGTTTGCCGGCCCATACCATTGCCATGGGCCTTGAATTGTGTAGTAACGTTTGTAACGGCAAAGGTATTGCCGTAATCGGTAGACCGGAGTATGGCTGTTTTCCCGCCGTTGAAATAAGAGATACCTACCAGCATATAGACCCTGCCGGGCGATTGGGGATCTGTCGCCAGAGACTCGACACCAAGATACCCGACTTCATCGTCCGATACCCAATCTAACAATGGCACCCAACTTGAAGTGGATGCATTCCAGCGGTAAGCTCCTCCTACGTCTGTCCGGGCATAAACCAGGTTTTGCTCAGTTTTACTTGGAATTATAGCGGAAACAAATCCGCCACCACCAATAGCTACATTCTTCCAGGTATAACTGGCTGTGGATTGGGCCTTCAGTTCATAGGCATGAAACATAATAACAACGGGAAGTAAATAGAGGATGGCAAGTGATTTTTGCCTGAGCTTCGAAAATGTTCCGATGGATTTAAAAAATCCGAAATCCAAAAGAAGCTTAATCGTTTGTTTAAATGGTGTCAGTAATGTTGTTTTCATAAAGGTTAATGGTTTAAGTAAATTAAGCCCGGAAAAGGCAAAATAGAAAGGATAGTTTACAGATTAATTGAGTGCATAATGGCTACAGGAACACAGCATCCCATCGGTTTAGAACGGGGACTGCAATTTGGAATGGAAAAGAGAAATTGACCTTGTGTGGAGAAAAATTGGTAAAACGATTAGCGCTAACCTTTGTTTGGGTGTATGACGATGATGCTGACAACATGTCAATACACAGGGGCCTGCCCTGAAGGATTAGTCGCAACAGACATATTTTCATAACTGGAATCTTTCTCTTAATCGAATACTATAAAACTACAAAGATTACCCCCGGGTCAGGGTACTCAAATGTCGCAGATTAGGGTAGGAAATGATACAGATACCTGTTATACGCAGATAGCCATATTCCGTGCTGCAATAATTTCTCCGGCTTTCATAACATAGCCATGTACCATCCAACAATCTTTCCGGCTAACAAGTCAATGATGACGATTCGATAGAGTCAGTCGTTTTTTTTATAACAATGAATATATAAGCGTCAAATTGACATTTATTATACCTGTTACACACGGACCCATGGAACCCTGGTCATTAGCATAAGGAATTTCTGCCATTGGTTTTCCGGCAGATTAATATTTCATTCATTTGTAACATTTGGGCCCTGTTGTTGAATCATTTGCCTCCCTGCCTTTTGCAGTCTGGCACTAACTTTACAGCAACTAATCCACGTGTATGAAATTGCGACCGTTGCTATCAGGGATGCTGAATTTTGTATTAGCAAAAAAGTTGGTAGCTGTACCATCTTCCTGTATCACCTTCCCTAGCGCGGTAATGATCTTCACTGGTTCTTATACAGCACTGCTACTATCAACCGATGCTACACCTGGTGAAGGAAGGGGTATTCCCGTTACTTCACTCTCAGGTTTATCAGGCACCGGTAAAACCAGTTGTCATGTAAGGATTAAAAATTACGTCACATCAGCTACCTCTACCGGCTTTTATGTTGGCTTTGATAATTTCAGCGTTGTAAAAAATAGAATAATTTATAATATAGCGCAAGGCGTTAGTAATCGAATGGCCGGTTTATCTGAAATAGCGGTCAGGGCGACCGTATTAAAAATTACAATTTGGTGGAACAGCGTAAACAGCCCCTTTAAATCCCTACTGTTTTTAGGAGAGGTTCAGAGGGGGCTGTCAGACTGGGTCATTGGTCCATCACAAACAACCATTTTTAAATAATGAGCAAAACTTTTTTATTCCGCGTTGCGCTTTTGAGTGGCATGTTTTTTTTAAATAATGTTCATGCACAACAAGCAACAGCCCGGAGAAATTAAGTGCGAAGCGCTGTTAGTGGCGAAACTGTTGGGTATACTTATAAAAGCTTATAGCTCTCTTATTCTCCTCCGTATTTCTTGCTGAAAATGTTCCCGGAAAAGTTTGTCTGCCGATTTTTTGCAGTTGTTCAAAATCATATCGCTTGATGATAGGGCCCGACTCGCCATTAGAACTATTCGTGGTTTTTTTCTAAATTTGACCAAACGCGAAAGGTTGGGCAATCAGCAGTCTAATATCAATATAGCCAGTGATAAAAAGATCCCGGATGAAGATGTAAGGCAGTTTTCTATTTTTTATGATAAATATAGTGCTGCAGTATATAATACCGCTATGGTTTTTACCAAAGGGGATCAGTCGTTATGTGAAGATATCGTGCAGCTTGTTTTTATGCGTATGTGGGAAAACCGCACAAAGCCGGGAACGCTAAAAAAACCAGAACATTACCTATACATACTCGCCCGGAATATTATTTTCGACACCTTTAAAGCGCGTGCACGCCAGCTACATCACCAGCTACGGCTGGGAGAATTGCTTCACGACGGCCCTGATTCGCCTATTAAGATCCTGGCTGCCAAAGAATATACAGGGATTTTGAAACAAGCAGTGGAGTCCCTTACCCCGCAGCAGCGTATTATATTTCAGCTGGCAAAAGAATCAGGCATTTCCCATGCTGAAATCGCAGAAAGAATGGAGATCAGTATCCAGACTGTACGAACCCATCTGAAATTAGCTACCCGGGCAGTTCGTCACTATGTAACGGCTCATATAGAAGACCCCGAAATTTTAATGATTTTGTTGGTGCTGTTGATGCAATAATAGTCAACACAGATTTTTTTTCAATTTAACTACCCTCTTTTAGCGTGGTGGTCGTCTTTATATTGTATCGCGTTAAAAACTGTTTATGGACGAGATTTATTTCCAATCCTTACTGGAGAAATACCGTAAGAACGAAATTTCCGCCGGCGAGTTGTCAGCATTTACAGAAGCCATAGGTACAGGCGCTTACGATGAAACCGTGAAAGCGTCTATCCAGGGCTCGCTTGAATCAACAGCACAGCTGTGGGATGAAACGCGGCAACAGGTTGTTTTGAAAGAAATACTCCGGCAGATTGAGGCAGAAACGCCAGTGAAAAGGTTTATGCCGGAACGGCGGAAATGGTTGTCTGTTGCGGCTGCCGTACTTACCATGCTGGCTATCGGCTGGTATACCGTTAACAGGTTAAAAACAAAGCCGGTCCATGAAGACCAGATCGCTGTTCAGGACATTACCCCTGGTCGCCCCGGCGCCGTGCTTATACTGGCAAATGGGAATCGGGTAGTGCTGGATACCGCAGGTAACGGAACAGTCGCCTCCCAGGCAGGTGTTGACATCGTGCTGAACAAGGACGCGCTGGCCTATGCACATGCCACGTCAGGAGATGTGGCTGCAGAAGCGCTGAATACTGTTCTTACTCCACGGGGAAGACAGTTCTCCATTGTTTTACCCGATGGTTCAAAGGTTTGGATGAATGCGGAGTCTTCACTCCGTTTTCCTGTTCGCTTTTCGGGAAAAGAACGCCAGGTGCAGCTAACAGGAGAGGCTTATTTTGAGGTTGCAGAGAATCCATCCAAACCTTTCAGGGTATTGGTTAATGATAGAACCCAGGTGTTGGTGTTAGGTACTTCTTTTAATATAAACGCTTACGTTGACCAGCCAGGAGTGAAAGCAACCTTGGTAACAGGTAAGGTAAATATCCGTAGCGGGAAAGCCGAAGCTCTCCTGCTACCAGGGCAGGAAGCCAGTATAGCCGGCGATATTACGGTGGCTGATCATGCAGATATCAATAAAGCGATTGCCTGGAAAAACGGTGCTTTTGATTTCAATAATGTAACTATAGAAGAATTGGCTACACAGCTGGAGCGCTGGTACGATATAGAGGTGACCTATGATCATCATATTTCACAGGTACCGTTTGGCGGGAAAGTAAGCCGGAAGGTCAGCCTGAAAACATTGGTCCGGTTAATGGATGGTACAGGGCTTAATTTCCGCCTCACAGAAGGCCGCAAGCTGATAATAACAGAAAGAAAATAAATTTCAGATAAAAGAATATATGTAAGAAGGACAAGGCCAACCAAGAGAAAAACCGGAAGTGATTGGAGCCACTTCCGGTGTAAAGTTTAGTTATTAAAGAGCGTGCCGCTCAATTTATCAACCAAACACGTGCAAATTATGCAAAAAACTGCTTATCAGCTAAGCATTTTCGGCGCATGCCATATCGCTGCGGTCCGGGAAAAAAAGATTGTCAACCAAACATTGCTGGTAATGAAACTAACCATTCTCCTTTTAACAGGAGCTTTTCTACAGGTGTCTGCATCCGGGCTGGCGCAATCGGTTACTTTTTCTGCAAAAAAAGTATCCTTGATCAAAGCATTCGATGCGCTGGAACGACAAACAGGTTATTATACTTTTTTTAAGAGCCGTGATGTTCAGCAGCTGACGGAAACCAGCAATATCACCATTGCTGCGAAGAATATGCCACTTAAGCAATTCCTGGACGAGCTGCTTAAAGAAACGCCATTCACCTATGAGCTGGGTGATAATACCATCGCATTGCAGATGAAAGGTCCGGTACCGGTTGAGGCAAAGAAGGAGGTAACAGTCCCCGCCGCTTCTCTTTCCGGGCAGGTAACTGATATTGATGGAAACCCGCTTCCGGGAGCCACAGTAATGGTATGGAAAACAGCGATTGCTACTTCCACCGACGGGCAAGGGCGTTTTCTGCTGAATAGTATACCGGACAATGCCAGCATTGTCATATCATCTATCGGTTATATGCCAATGGGGCTTCGACTGTCGGCCAATAATACTGTTATGCCTGATCCGGTACGTTTTACTACAGGCAACGGGCAGCCAGATCAAACCGAAGGCAATGCCCAAAGCAATTTTCGCATGCTGTCTTCCGGTATGGTAAATGTCCGTTTAGCCCGGCTGATCAAAGGCATTGAGGGGGTAGTGGTAACAGGACTTTTCCAACGTTCGGGTAATAATTTTACCGGCGCATCGAAAACAATTTCCGGTGCAGAACTGAAAAAGGTAAGTGCCAATAATGTATTCGCAGCTGTATCTGCACTTGATCCTTCCCTCAGGATTGTGCCCAATAATGTAGCCGGTGGCAATATTAACCAGCTTCCTGAAATCCAGATGCGCGGGCAGAACTCATTTCCCAATCTCACCGGTCAGCTTTCTGCCAATCCTAATGCCCCTTTATTTATCCTTGATGGATTTGAAGTAACGCTTCAACGTATCGTGGACCTGGACATGAACCTGATCAATAGTATCACCTTGCTGAAAGACGCGTCTGCTACCGCCATTTACGGTTCCCGCGGAGCAAACGGCGTAATGGTGGTTACTACGGTTACACCAAAGCCAGGCAGGATACAGGTAACATTCAACAATGATTTCCGGTTTACGACTCCTGACCTGTCTGTATATCATCTTTTAGACGCTGCGGAAAAACTCGATTTTGAACTGCGGGCAGGAGTTTATACTTCCTCCAGTGCGCAGGCTCAGCACAAGCTGAATGTACTGCGCAATGAAAGGTATAAAGCCATGAAAAGCGGCGTGAATACTGATTGGCTCAGGATCCCGGTTCAGGATGGCATCAGTAACCGCAGCTCATTGTATCTGCAGGGGGGAGACCAATCGATCCGCTATGGGTTACAGTTTTCCGCCGATTTGCAATCAGGCGTGATGAAAGGACAAGACCGGAAAAATTATTCCGGGCAGTTTGATCTTAACTACGTAGTCAATAAACTACAGTTTAAAAACTCTGTCCGCATCTTCCAGAATAAGTCAAATGAATCTCCTTACGGCAACTTCAGTGAATATGTAACAATGAATCCGTATTGGGCGCCTTACGATGAGAAAGGAAAACCCAAGCAAATGCTGGAGAATCTGTGGATAAATAACACCTACTACAGGCAAACAAATCCCGCGTATGATGCAGGTCTTCATTCTGTGAATAGCAACCAGTACTTTGGTATTTCCAATAACTTCCAGATGCGTTATACGCCGGTACCATTCCTGTATATGGAAACAAGCCTGAGTATTAATAAACAGAATGCCTCGGGAGATCAGTTTTATTCCGCCCAGGATTCCCGTTTTGCAGAGATAACGGACCTCAGCAGAAAGGGAAGTTATACCGTAAGAAATGAAAATAGTTTTAACTATGAGAGCCTGACAACCGCTAACCTCAATATCTCACGGGGACCTCACCAGTTATTTTCAATGCTTGGGTTTAATGTTTCCAGCAGTAATAGCAACTATTACTCTGTTGTGACGGAGGGTTTTCCTTTTGATAAGCTGGATAACCTGTTGTTTGCGGCACAATATGAAACAAACGGGCGACCAACCGGTGATGAGAGCACCATCAGGAGAGTGGGTGTGGTATACAGTGGAAGTTATAGTTATGACAACCGTTTCCTGGCCGATGTTTCCGCCCGCCGGGACGGATCATCACAATATGGAACTGAAAAGAAATTTGGAACATTCTGGTCGGCAGGTATTGGCTGGAATATCCATAATGAAGCATTTTTCAATAAAAGCAGCCTGGTGAACAGGCTTAAACTGAGAGCCAGTTACGGTTCTACGGGTTCACTCAATATTCCGGCTTACAGCGCCCAATCCCGGTATAACTTTGGTGTAAATACCAGCTATTTCGGAGAACTGGGAGCAGTCCTCATCGGGCTGGGCAACGAGTTCCTGAGCTGGCAGAATGTGTATAAGGCGAATGTTGGTATGGATGCCGTATTATTAAGAGAGAAACTGGATCTCCGGCTGGACTTGTATCGTGAGAATACCAAAAATTCGCTGACACAGATCACCCTTGCTCCATCCACAGGCTTTAGCAGTTTTGCGGAGAACTTAGGCCAGATACAGAATACAGGGCTCGAATTCTCTGTACGCTATAAAATCCTGGAGAAGCCTGCTAAGGGTCTCTTATGGTCAGTGAACGTAAATGGATTCACCAATAAAAATATTCTGAAAGAGTTATCCAATAAATTGAAGGCTTCCAATAACAAACTCAATGTGGCTAATAGTGATCAGGTCACTCCCAATATACAGTTTGAAGAAGGAGAATCTATTAACACCATTTATGCGGTTCGTTCGCTAGGTGTAGACCCTGCAACCGGTTCGGAAGTCTATCTTACAAAAGACGGAAAAAGAACTTTCACCTGGGATGCAGCAGATAAAGTACCGGTGGGCATTAATCAGCCTAAATGGAATGGTAATTTCGGTACCAACTTTATGCTGAAGGGCTTTGAGGTCAACCTCATCTTCAATTACCAATGTGGTGGCCAGCTCTATAATCAGACACTGATAGACCGTGTTGAATCAGTGGATCCCGCGTTTAACGTAGACCGGAGGGCATATGATCTCGGCTGGTCCGGCCCGGGAGATGTAAGCCCATATACACGTATCGGTGTTTCCACCCAACCTACCCGCCTGACCTCACGTTTTGTTCAAAACGATAACAACCTGACACTTAGTTCGGCATCCTTCGGATATAACTTTTACAGGAGTCCGTTTATAAAAAAACTTGGCATGCGGAGCTTACAGGTAACAGCCATCACCAATGACTTTTTCCGTGCAAGCAGTATTCAGATAGAACGTGGTACCAGCAATCCATTTGCCCGTACTTATTCCTTTTCACTCAGAGCCGGCTTTTAAAATTATGAATATGAAAAAGAGTTTGACTATAATAATATGCCTGGTCGCATCTCTGGTGTTCAGCAGCTGTAAAAAATTCCTGGACGTAAAGCCTAAATCCGTTATTTCGGAAGATCAGCTGTTCGCTTCTGAAATTGGTTTCCAACAGGCGCTTACCGGTGTATATTCCCAGCTGGCCAGCAGGGCATTATATGGTGATAACCTGTCAATGGGGTTTGTGTCAGCACTGGCGCAAAACTACGCAGTGTCCGGAGCCGGCGCGCCATTTGTTCAAACACGGGCATTGAACTTTGCATCTGCAGAAGTAATTGGATATACCAATAATATCTGGGATACGGCATATGCTGCCATCGCCGGTGTAAACAAGATCATTGTCAGCACTGAAAAAAGAAAAGATGTTCTCTCTGCCACCAGCTATGCGCTTATACGGGGAGAGGCGCTTGCGCTCAGGGCATTCCTTCACTTTGAAGTATTGCGAATGTTTGGTCCTGAGTATACCACAGGCGCAGCGATGAAGGCTATCCCCTATAAAACCACCGTTGACCAATACGCAAAAATACCTTCTGTTACGTCGGAAGTAGTGACATTGGCGCTCGCAGATCTTAGCGAGGCGGAAGATCTGATGAAAGATGCTGATCCTGTTTTAACGGGTTCACAGAACAGGCGCATCAGGATGAATTATTTTGCTGTAAAGGCCCTGGAGGCAAGGATCCGCATTTACGCAGGAGACAAACAGGGCGCTTTCCAGGCAGCTGCTGTGGTAGTGAACTCCGGTAAATTCCCGTTTGTAACCCCTTATGCCGCTTCATCCGCCGCAGGTTACCGGGATCGTCTTTATATTGATGAAGAGATATTTTGTATCCGTGTGCGTGATATAAAGAACTGGGCGGAACGGCAATATTTCCGCTTTAACGGAAGCGCCAACCAGAAGCTGACAAGAAGTGCCAGCAACTTTAGCACACTTTATGAAACTGCAGCAGGCGGCGCCACTGATTTCAGATTTCTTTACCGTATTGAACAGGACGGAGGCGTCCCCTTTCCTTCTAAATTCTGGCAGACATATCAGTTTAATACACTGGATTCAAACAGGCTGGATCAGCATGTACCAGCCATCCGTTTATCTGAAATGTACTATATCATGGCGGAAGCGGCTGTAACACCGGAAGAAGGCGCCGGTTATCTGAATATAGTGCGGAAAAACAGGGCGCTGCCTGAGCTCCAGGCAGGTACCATTACCCAGCAAATACTGGAGAAAGAAATCACTAAAGAGTATCAGAAGGAGTTTTACGCGGAAGGGCAGTTATTCTTTTACTATAAACGAAAAAAGATAACCAAAATGCTGTTTATGACCGCTGAGATTCCGCTTAGTAAGTATGTGCTTCCTATACCTGAGTCTGAACTGGAATTTAATCCTAACTACAACTGATAAATCCTGTTTTATGAAGTACCTGTTATTTCTCAACATATTGTTTCTGATGGCAGCCTGTAAAAAGGAGAATATATCAACCTATAAAGGTCCCGACGGGATTACATTTTATGTAGATGAGTATGAAGCAGACAGCCTCAATTATTCCTTTGCGTATTCCCCGGTTCCCAAAAACAGGGATACCGTTTTTCTTAAAATGCGTGTGGTAGGCGCGGCAGCCGACTATCCCCGGGTTATTTCAGTAACAGCAGGCGCGGGGTCAACAGCCAGGCAGGGTAAAGACTACGAGCTACCGGAAATTACGTTGCCAGCCGGCGCTTTAACTGTGCTGTATCCTGTGGTACTGCTGAATTCACCGGAGATGACTACCACCACTTTCCGGCTTGTTGCCCAGGTTGCCCCGGGTAAAGATTTTCAGGTAGGCGCCACAGGGCGTGAGACCGGAGGAACAACCAGCCTCGAAAAAATTATCATTGACGTAAGTAACAAGATCATTAAACCTTCTTATTGGGACGAGGTAGAGAGTGCATTCGGAGCATTCAGTGAGCGTAAGTTCAGGTTTATGGTGCAAGTTACCGGTCTTTCTGATTTTTCTTCCGATGCAATCGGCGTGGATGGTTATTACAATTTGCCGGTTAAATTACGAAATGCCCTTGCCGAATATGAAGCCGTCAATGGGCCATTGATAGATGAATCCGGCAACGTGGTCACCTTTTAGTTCAACTCAAAATTAAGTTCATGCGTAAATATATATTCAGAGCATTCCTCCCAATATTGGCGCTGGCCTGGGCTTCCTGTCAAAAGGATAATCAGCGGTTTGTTTATGATAAACTAAACACAGTTTCCATCAAAACAGCTGATTCGTCATTTGTGATAACACAACTGGATACACTTAGTATTCAAACACAACTGACAGAGTCTATACCTTCAGGGGATAGTTATACTTATGAGTGGAAGGCCTATATGGTAGGAGAAAATGCCGTGATATTATCTGATAAGAAAGACCTGAAAGTGGCAGTTAACCTGTCACCAGGCTCATATGACCTGATATATACCGTAACAAGTGTGAAGACGGGTATATCTTCTTTTATGTTGTATCCGCTTACTGTAAACGGAGCATTTTATGAGGGGTGGCTGGTGGCTGCAAACCAGGATGGGAAGGCCCGGTTGTCTTTTATCCGGGCAAACGATTCCGTGTTTTTTTCTCCGGCGGAAGATGTGAACAAGACTACTTACCCTGGAAAGGCCCTGGGGGTCAATGCCGGTATTACCAGTAGTTATGCAAATCTTGCGCTGGTGATGTTTTATACTGACCAGGGTGTTTACAGGTTCAATGCCGACAATTTTATTCAGAATGGTACTACAGCAGATATTTTTCCGGAGCCGAAGCAATTTTCTGCTTCATGCGCGTATGCCATGAGTAAAATACCTTACGATCAGTATATTGTCGCTGACGGAGGACTGTATGCAGGCATCGGACCTTTGTTTTATCCCCAGGATGTGTTGAAGCCTTATTCTGAAAGATTAACAGGTGATTATACCCTTTTCCCGGTGGTGATAAACTCCGCCACTGCTGTCACCTTATTTTATGATAATAAGTACAGGCGATTTATGTCTGTTCCGCTGGGCGACAGAATGTTGAGTCCTGTATCTGCGAGTCCGGGCGCTGTTTTCAATATGGCTGATGTTGGAAAGAAGATGATTGGCTGGGACTATGGAACGCAGTCTGTAATTTCATCTGATGAAATCTACTTTGTTATGCAGGATGATGCCGGTATCCGCTACCTGTACTCGCTTAAAGGGGCAATCCCGGAATTAAGCCAGCAGATCGGCAATAGTCCGGACATAGAGAAAGCCTCCGCTTTTGCTGCTTCCGGGGTTGTAAAGCATCTTTATTATGCTGCAGGTAATAAAATTTATCTCTATGATATACTGGCGAATTCTTCGAAAATGGTATACACGTTTCCCGATGGCGTAAAAATAAAAGACCTGAAAATGTTGTCCATCACCAGTAAAAGAATTGTGGTGGCTACTAACACAGGAACTGCGGGGGAAGTATATTATTTCGACCTGGATAATCTGGGAGATATTATCAATCACACCTATGTTAAGAAATTCACCGGGTTTGGTGAGATTATAAATCTCAGCTACAGATCAGCCAACTGAGATAGGCAATAATTTTTTTCACTTTCTATTATTAACTAAAAGTATGAATAGCAATAGACTATTTTTTTTCCTTGGTTTTATATTATTTTCCCTGACCGCGTCCGGACAGCAGGTAAAAAATGCAAAATATACCTTAACCGGTAATATTGAAGGCCTGGTGAGTAAGGCCGGATATGCTAAAGGGAAGAACTTTACAGCAGGGTATGTTTACCTTTCAGGAATAGTGCGTAACGGTGCCTACACAACGGATTCCGCCAAACTAACTGATGGCCGTTTTATATTCACGGGAAATGTTGATGAACCTTCCATGGCCTATATTTTCTGTAAGCCCGGAGAACGTAATTTCCCTGTTGTCCTAACGATGTTTCTTGAAAATTCAAATATCTCTGTTACCGGCAAATACAGCCCGGATGAAAATTCAGTAAAGGATCCGCAAATAAAAGGATCTGCAGTACAGGATGAATATGCCGGGTTATTTGAAAATGCGAACAACATTTCAGGAAGAACAGAAATAAGGAGGCAGTATGAAGTAGCCATGAAAAAAAATGATACCGCGAAACTTGCCGCCCTCGAAAAGGAAGGAACAGCAGCGATGGTAAAGTATACTGATTATATGGAAGAATACACAAGTACGCATCCTGCCAGTTTTGTTAATCTGTACCTTTTAAGTGACTACATACCCCGTGAAGAAGGCGGGCTGACGGAACTGGAGAATAAATTGAAGAAGTTCGATAAACAACTTCAATCATCTTTCCTGGCAAAAAATATTATCAGCGCAATAGCTGATCAAAGAAAGCGGTTACAAATTGGACCCGGTATACAGGCAATTGATTTTAGTCAACCTGGTGTTGATGGCAAGGTCATTAAACTGTCCGATTATGCCGGCAAATATGTGCTGTTGGATTTCTGGGCGTCCTGGTGTGGCCCTTGCCGTGCTGAAAATCCCAATGTGCTCAAAGCCTACAACACTTTTAATAAAAAAGGCCTTGAAATATTATCCGTATCATTGGATGAAGACCGGGCAGCATGGTTGAAGGCGGTGAAGGCAGACAAGCTACCCTGGTTACAGGTTTCCGATTTGAAGGGCTGGAAAAATGAAGCCGGTAGCAAATATATGATCCAGTCAATTCCGGAAAATTTCTTGATTGACCCCAGTGGAAAAATTATAGCCAAGGGTTTACGTGGAGAGCAATTGTATAAAGAGTTGGAAAATATTTTTAACTAAATATGATGTCCCAAAGCCCTGTTAAGGGCAAAATTGAATAACATCAGGTACCCGGTTAGAACTGCCGGGCCGGAAAGTTTGGTCAAATATTACCTGTGAGAAAAGTTCTTTCTCACAGGTAATTATGCGTATATCAAAAGACGGGCTTAATAACACTTTATTCAAAGCAACGTATTTCAAAATAGCAGCCGGTGTGCTGTTTAACGCAGATATATTTAATATTTACTCATTTGCCATTAAATTCACTATTGATTCTTGATGATAATATGGTGTCTTGTCGTTCTTCCCTGAACGTTATTATTTTTTTGCAGAACCGGTGATAGAGAATGCAATCGTTTATATCGGAGGAGATACCATTACATATGGACAATTAGCTGATATCGCTGAATCATTATCAGGACAAAAGTTTAAGCGCACACTCTCTAACATAACGGAGATACAGGATGATCTTAAAAACGATCCCACCAATTTTGTTAAAAAGTATCGTTCAATATTCGGAGCAGGACGAGGTGTTTCCTGGGAGCTTGAGAAGACTTTTAATTTTCAACATGGAATTGAAACAACTTCTGCAGCGCAATGGGCAAAAGATAATTTTGATTGGGAATCGCTTAATAAATAGCCATCATTTTGTTGGATACCAGGTTGGAGCTCTTCATGACTTTTAGAGTAGTTTCAAGTGCCAGGCAATGGTTTTTCCTAAAACAAAAACAGGACAAAGGAGCGTAAATCTCATTTGTCCTGTCAAGTCAGGATGTTTGATGCGCGATGGTATGCGTATTATTGAACAATCAGCTTCTTCGTGACACTGCCTGTTTTCAAATCGATCATAACAATATAGAACCCTGTTTTAAGTCCCGAATCAATCACTATCTGATTACCGCCCCGAACTTTCTTTTGATAAACCATTCTACCCTGGTTATCAAAAATTCTTACCACCGTATTTTCTGAAATTTTCGGAAGAAGAATGGTAAACTTTCCTGCTGTTGAAGGGTTCGGATACAAGCTAACAGCATCCTCACTCATACCGGCGTCCGATGCTATTTTGGCAAATGATGCGGTGCCTGCGCCGGGAACAAACGTAGAAAGATAATTACCACTGATGACTTGTTGGGAAATGCCCGGGCCTTGCCAGCTTACCGCTACATTATCACCACCGCTGCCTTCCTTGTGAAGTACTTCTATGTAATATTTCTGACCCGCAGTCAGGTTGATGGCAGAAGACTGCTGTGTGCCGTATTTATTCCATTGCCTGGAGTCGGTCCAGTCATTCACATAGGCTATTCTGGAGCTGCTGGCGGGGTTGTCGCTGGAGCTCAGGTATAACTCTGTGTTGTCATCTCCTGCAATCCAGAATGTGTAGCTTCCGGTGGCAGGGGGATGTATATATCCGCGTATCCTGGCGCCATAATTATCCGCCTGGTTTGTTGGGCCTTCCAGGCTGGTGAGCTGGTCTCTGCTGGTAGGATTGTTAGGATAGTTACTGTTGGAGGTGAGGCTGCTGATGGTAGTACCACTAATGCCTGTCCAGACTTCTCTCAATATAGTACCGGTTGTAAGGCTGATATTAAATGTTTGTGTGCTTTGGCATCCTCCGCTATTGGTATAGGTGGCTACATAGTTCCCTGTTTGGTTGGCCTGGACATTTGAGAGGTATATTTCACGGGTGGTCGCACTGAAATTATTGGGTCCGCTCCAGCTCCAGGACCCTCCCTGTGTAGGCTGAGGGCCAAACTGTATGCTGTTCCCGGCAGTTACAGTGGCATTGGCTGTTTGCTGCCATGTTCCGCCATTAACCTGTATATAGGGGGTGATAGCTGTAGGTGTACAGGCAGCAGGTTCCCAGTAAATGATACCTCTTCCTCCGCCGGCACTCATATATACTCTTCCTGCAACATTCATGTCTCCAATCAGCAGCGGAGCACCTGCAAACTGATGAGCATTATCATTCAACCTGGTCCAGGTAACTCCCTGATCGGTTGATCTGAAAAGACCGGTGACGCCGGATACGGTTCCCCAAATGAACACCGTAGGATAGTTAGATCCGGACACGGCTTTTCCTATGCCAATCGTTTTACAATAACTTACATTGGCAATAGTCGTATAGGCAGCTCCATAGTTAGTTGAATATTTTAACCCATTGCTGCCCAGGGGTACCCATACATGCCCTTCAAAGCCCGGCGCTGTCCGGATCTGGGCTGGTTCCCACGGATAGTTCGCAGTTGACGCACCCGGCGTGCCTGCTACAGAAAAACTGACGCCTTTATTGGAGCTTCTTAGCAGCTGCCCATTGGAGGGAGAATAGATATAAAAATAGTTCGAGTTTACCTGATCGGCTACCGGCGCAGCATCTCCGAGAGATACACCGGAGCAGGCAGACCAGCTGCCGCCGTTGTTCGTGGTATAGTAAGTCGTGGTAGAACCTCCTGGGCAATGCAGTATGGTACCTCCGTCTGCGCTGACAGCAACTTTTCCCTGCGCACCCTTATTGGTTGCAGCTCCCGTCCATGTAGCGCCTTTGTCGTTCGAATAGTAAACAACGTTTCCTCCGTTGGAAGCTCTTACTACTTTGTTGGTGTTACCTGCTGCATAGGCAATGCTCTGGTTGTTTCCGTCTGAAGGAGAAAGCTTTTTTGAGGGATAAGAAGTCAGCGGTTCATGTACAAAGCCTGTTACATCTCCAAAGGAGGAAATAAATGGTCCTCCGGGAATGCTGATGCCGTCAAGGAACGCCGTTTCTTCAAGGCCGATTACATCATATTTCCAGGAAGGATTTGTGGCGGTAATGTCGGAGCAGGTATATACACCACCTCCGCCAATGACCCGTACTTTCGACAGATTAGACTGATCAAACTCGATACAGTCCATCCAGTTAACGGCGCCACCGTTAGTCCATGGAATGCCATTGCTATCATACGTAGCGTTCGTGCCGTTCTTAAGTGCCCAGGTGGATCCACCATCAGTAGAGAGAAAAACAAAGTCTCCCCAGCCGGTACCGAACTGGTTGTTCCAATACAAGCCGCAGGAAGAAACGATGACCCGGTTAACATTAGTAGGATCTATACTTACTCCTCCATAGGCATAATCTTTCGAAGAAACGGGGGTAACGTTGGTCCACACGCCGGTAGCGGTGTTGAGCTTATATACCTTCCCATTTCCTCCGCTGGACTGCGGACCGGCATCATCAGAATAGGTAACATACATCGTAGTTCCCTGGAGTGCCGCCCGGTGCGGCATAAAGTTCGTGGTTGCGGAGATGTCGGTAAAGGTGGCGCCGCCATTGGTGCTCTTATAGATATTCGCGCTTCCTGTGCGTGAGACGCCTATGTAGATGGTTTGGCTTGCTCCGCCTGCTACACTGCCAGAAGGATCGAAAACGACAAAGCATATTCCGTTTTCATTGGTAGTAGTAGTTACGCCGTTCCAGGCGAGATTCCAGGTTACGCCACCATCCGTACTTTTCCAAAGTCCGTTAGCCCTCGTTCCACAGAATAATATATTACTGTTTTTGGGATCTACTGCCAGTCGTTCTCCGTTGCCGCGTCCATTGCCATTCCCGTGCGCTTTAAATTTAGCCGTTACATCTGTATAAGTGAAAGTATTTCCTTTGTCTGTAGATTTTAATATCGCCGTTCTGCCACCGTTTATATAGGAAGTTCCGCAGAGCATATAAACATTATTGGCATTTTGCGGATCCAGCGCCAGGGCTTCCACACCAATAAATCCATTTTCCGATTCATTAATCCAATCGAGTAGTTGAATCCATTTATTGTTTGCCCCGTCCCAGCGGTAAGCGCCACCTACGTCCGTTCGGCAATACCTGTCGCCGGTGGTTTTGTGGGTAACGATGCCTGTTACAAATCCCCCGCCGCCAACGGGGGCATTTTTCCAGACATAACCGGTTTGGGCCTTCACCAGGTGTGGCTGAAATACAATGGCAGGAGAAAGTAAACAGAAAAGGGTCAGCGTCTTTTGCAGGACTTGTGACCGTACTTTCGCCGACATAAAATGGGCGGCAACAAACGATAGCATTAGAGGTAACTTTGTTTTCATAAAGCGTAGATGGTTTAAGTAAATCAAAACGGGAATGCAACATTAAAAGACGGGTTGTACTGAAAGCTCTGGCGACATAACATTACACACAGGCTATCCAGGAAGGGCAGCACAGCAGGAGTATTTTCATAACAGGAATCTTTCTCTTATCTCAATAGGATGAAGTTACCATGATGTGCTAAAAAAAAGGGTATTTAAATGTTACAGATTATGGGTTGAAATGTTACAACTCGTGTCTTTTGTAAGCGCTTCCAGGTAAACTGCTTATATGATACAGCCATGCCGAACTGGATTTTTACCCCTCCCGTTATTTTTAAAAACCTGTTCCTTACCAGCAAATTGCCATCAGACTTTATCCGCTCCGTTCGTTTGAAAAGAGCCGCTCAGTTGTAAGAGATGGCCTATCAGGTTGGTTTTATTAACCCGAAAGTATTCACTAAGCTCTTTAAGGAAGCGCCCAGGTTACCCCCTTTCAGAATACACATAGAATATTCAAAATGGAAATGTGGAATGAGTTACCTACAGCAAAAACGGCATTGGATCTGCCTGTTTGTAACATTTGGGCCCCTATATTGAATCATTTGGGTTCCTCCCCATTGCCAGTATAGCTATAGTTTTATGGCATCTAATCCACGTATATGAAACTGAGATTGTTGCTGCTTAGCCTGCTGACTTGGGGCTTGATGAATGATTCGTTGGCGACGCCGCCCGTTTATTTTAAATTGCCAGACGGAGTATTACTTTTTACCGATTCTGTATTTACGGGTTCTTCACATGCTGTTAAACTAGAAGTAATAGCGGATAATATTATAAGGGTGATTGCTGCTCCGGGTAAAGAAATAATGCCGGGAAACAGCCTCGTTACCGTTTATCAGAAAAAACCCGGGCTTACCTGGGAAGTCATTCCATCGAAGGAAAATCTGGTACTGAAAACAAAAAAGTTAATTGCCACCGTCAACCGCCAAACCGGCGTGGTCACTTTCACAGATCTGAACGGCAAAAAAATACTGGCAGAAAAGCAGTCTTTCGGACGGAATTTTCAACCCGTAGTTTTTGATGGCACAAGATATTATACATTAACACAATCATTTGAGGCGCCCAAAGGCGATGCCTGGTATGGACTCGGTCAGCACCAGGACGGTGTTATGAATTACAGGGGGCACCAGGTTACTTTCTTTCAGAACAATACCGAAGTAGCTATTCCCTTTCTGATTTCCAATAAAAACTATGGTATTCTGTGGGATAACTATTCCCTTACGCGGGCTGGTGACATTCGGCCGCTTCAGCCACTGTCTTCCCTGCAACTTTTTTCAAAGAAGGGGGAGCCGGGATGGCTAACCGCTTCCTATGCCAATAACTGGCATCAACCACAGGAAGTAAGTATCGAACGGCCAGAAGCAAGTATTAATATGGAGTTCCTGGGACAGTCGAAGCTCCAGCTTCCAGCAGAATTTACACCCGCCACTGGGATGGTTACCTGGGAAGGAATGCTTTCCAGCAGCCTGGTAGGTATTCACCAACTCCGTTTCGTGTATGGTGGTTCACTAAAAGTGTGGCTGAATGGAAAATTGGTATTGGATCGCTGGAGAAAAGCGTGGAATCCCGCGTCAGCAGTTATTCCCTTTGATTTTGAAAAAGGTGTTAAAGTACCTGTGAAGATGGAATGGAAACCTGAAGGTGAATCTTATCTTTCTTTGAAATGGCAGGAACCATTGAATGAGGAACAGCAAAACTCCTTTGGCTTTTGCTCAGAAGCCGGCAAACAGGTAGACTATTATTTTGTGTATGGCGATAATATGGATGAAGTGATCTCCGGCTACAGAACGCTTACCGGCAAAGCGCCTATTGTGCCCAAATGGGCATTGGGCTTCTGGCAAAGCAGGGAAAGATACAAGACGCAGCAGGATATTGTTTCCACTGTTGATGAATTCCGCAAAAGAAAAATTCCTATCGACAATATTGTGCTTGACTGGAGCTATTGGAAAGAAGCTGAATGGGGTAGCCAGGAGTTCGACGAAAGACGTTTCCCTTCTCCCGATAGTATGATTGACGTGTTGCATAAAAAATACAATACCCAGATCATGATATCGGTGTGGCCGAAATTTTACGACGGCATATCGGCCTATAAAGAGTTTGATAAAAATGGATGGCTCTATAAAAGAAATATTGCCGATCAGCAAAGAGATTGGATAGGCAAAGGATATATCTCTACGTTTTATGACGCCTTCAATAAATCTGCCCGGAAAGGTTTCTGGGATCTGATCAACAAAAAAATCTATAGTAAAGGAATTGACGCATGGTGGATGGATGCCAGTGAGCCGGACATCCTTTCTAATGTAAGCCCGGAGAAAAGAAAACTCCAGATGACGCCTACTGCTTTAGGTAGCGCAGCTGAATTTCTGAATGCGTATCCATTGCAGAATGCAAAAGGAATTTATGAAGGACAGCGTTCTACAGACCCCGATAAAAGGGTTTTCCTGCTCACACGCTCCGGCTTTGCGGGGTCACAGCGTTATGCTGCGGCTATATGGAGTGGTGATATTGGTTCCACCTGGGTTGATATGAAAGCGCAGATAACGGCAGGTGTGAATTTCTCTATGTCCGGACTCCCTTACTGGACGATGGATATTGGTGGTTTTGTGGTGCCGGGAAAATTTGAAAACCCGGATAGCGAAAGCCTGGAGGAATGGAGGGAGCTAATGACCCGTTGGTCACAGTTTGGCGCCTTTGTTCCTTTGTTCCGTTCCCATGGGCAATTCCCGTACCGCGAAATATTTAATACCGCACCGGAGGATCATCCTGCTTACAAAAGTTTTCTTTACTATGATAAACTGCGCTACCGGTTGCTCCCTTACATCTATTCACTGGCAGGATCAGCTTACCATAATGATTATACTATCATGCGTGGTCTAGCTATGGACTTTCCAAAAGATTCCGCAGTGTTAAATATCGCGGATCAATATATGTTTGGTCCTGCCATCCTTGTAAACCCGGTTTATGAATACAGACAAACCCAACGTGCCCTGTATTTGCCGGAGAGTGCCGGTTGGTATGATCTTTACACGGGAAAGTGGTATGCCGGTGGTCAAAAAATGATGGCGGCTGCTCCCTACGAACGTATACCCTTATTTGTAAAAGCCGGATCTATACTTCCCTTCGGCCCTGAATTACAATACACTACAGAAAAACAACCCGATACCATTACCTTAAATATTTATACCGGTGCAGACGCCTCTTTTAACCTTTACGAAGATGAGGGCGCCAATTACAATTATGAAAAAGGTGCATTCTCTGTCATTCCTATAAAATATAACGAAGCAACAGGAACCCTTACGATAGGAGACAGGAAAGGCTCATTTAACAGCATGTTACAGAAAAGAACGTTTCGTATCAATATGATATCACCCAATGTAACCAGGGGCCTGGATCTTGATGCCACATGCGACAAAGAAGTGATTTATGAAGGAAAACATCTAAATATTAAAAAGTAGCCAATTTTAAATTCACACGTATGAACTCAACCAGAATTATTCGCTTGCGAATATTGATGCTATGGGGTACTATTTTAACTTTAACCCTTAGCAAAAACACTTTTGCACAAACTGCGAAGGTGAGTGGTACCATTACCAGTCTGATCACATCGCTCCCGGTTTCGGCTGCGTCAGTCACGGTAAAAGGTTCCCATACTTCCACAATTGCAGATGAAGCAGGAAGGTTTACTATTACGGCATCCACCGGTGATGTACTTGTTATTTCTTCGGTAGGTTTTATCCCTAAAGAAGTGAAAGTAACTTCTAATGAATTGAAAATTCAATTGCAGGATGCAGAAAGTCAATTGGAAAATGTGGTGGTGATTGGATATGGAGTACAGAAGAAAAAGCTTGTCACCGGCGCCAATGTGCAGGTGAAAGGCGCTGATATTCAGAAACAAAATACCACCAACGCACTGCAGGCATTACAGGGACAGGCTCCAGGTGTACAAATTACTACTTACTCCGGACAACCCGGCGCCGGTATGAATGTGATTATTCGTGGTAAAGGTACCATAGGTAATTTTTCCCCGCTGTATATTGTGGATGGTGTTCAAACCAGTGATATTTCTTACCTGAACCCGGCAGACATTGCGTCAATAGATATCCTGAAAGATGCAGCTTCCGCTGCTATTTACGGCTCTCAGGCAGCAAATGGCGTTATACTGGTTACTACCAGAACAGGAAAAGTGAATCAGAAGCCACAGGTAACCCTCGATGCTTTCTATGGTACGCAGAACGTAGCACGTAAAGCAAAGTTGCTGAACGCAAAAGAGTATGCTACCATTATCAATGAAGCAGCTACCAATTCCGGTAAGGCGCCCTACTTCAGCAACGACGTAGTCAACAACCTGCCGGTAAATACCAACTGGATGGATCAGATGTTCAAAAGTAACGTCCCCACTCAAAACTATGTACTGGGCGTACAGGGAGGAGGAGCTAATTCTACTTATTCCATGTCTCTTGGATATACCAGCCAGGGTGGTATTGTTGGCGGCTCCGATATTTCTTATTTCGACCGTTACAATTTCAGAATAAATTCTGAACATAATTTATATGAGAATATTGTTAAGATAGGAGAACATCTTACGTTCAATTATCAGAACAGTCATGGTATTTTGGTAGATGGGCAATACAACAATACTTTACGCAGCGCCTTTGGCGTCAGTCCTTTCCTGCCGATGTATGACTCTGCTGGTAATTATTTCAGCAGCGACAAAAAAGGCTGGTATCCGGGAAAGCCTGACCAGTCCTGGAATAATGGAGAAGCCAATCCCTATGCCGTTATGGATTATACCACGAGGAACCGGAACAGTAGCCAGGGTTTGTTTGGCGATGTGTATATACAGGTGGAACCCATTAAAGGGCTAAAGTTCCGGTCAAGCCTCGGTTTAAATTATTATTCAAACCAAAGTCATGGCTATACACCGGTGTATCACCTGTCTATCTATTCTTTTAATGACACGGCCAAGGTGACGCAGTCTATGGGTAATGGACGGACTATCCAGTTTGATAATTTACTCAGTTATGATTTCAATGTGCACGCAGATCATCATTTCAGCGTAATGGCAGGTAGTTCTGCGCTGAAACAGCAAACGGTGGCCATGAACGGCAGTAACTGGGATCTGCGTATTGCCGATATGCAGCATGCTTACTTATCTGTTGCCCAGAATGTGAACAGGGGAGCACCTTATATGAGCGTTGGCGGAGGCCCCACCGAAAGTGCTTTGATGTCTTACTTCGGAAGGCTTCAATATGATTTCCAGGAGAAGTATTTATTGAATATCACTTTCAGAGGAGATGGATCATCGAGATTTGCACCAGATAAGCGCTGGGGATATTTCCCTTCGGTATCAGCAGGATGGGTAGTTTCCAGGGAGAACTTTATGCAGGGAGTGCATTGGCTTGATTTCCTCAAGGTACGTGGTAGCTGGGGACAAGTAGGTAATCAGAATGTAGATGCTTACCAGTTTTTATCCCCTATCAGTTTTGCCAATGCCAGTTATATATTCGGACCTGTTGAAGGGGTAAATACACAGGGAGCTTTCCCAAGCCGTATTGCCAATCCTAATGTAAAATGGGAAACTTCGGAACAGACCAATATCGGCTTTGACGCTACGGTGTTACAGCGTCTGAATGTGACTTTCGACTATTACGTTAAAAAAACGAAAGACTGGTTGATCAGAGTCCCCATCCTGGCTACAGCCGGAGCAGATGCACCACTTATTAATGGCGGTGATGTAAAAAATACAGGCGTTGAACTGGGGCTTAGCTATAGCAACAGTATTGGTAAAGATTTTAATTACTCCATTGGGGTAAATGGCGCGTATAACAGAAACAGGATAGGAAACATACCAACCAACGATCATATCATTCATGGAAGCACCAATTCGCTGTATGCCAATGCAGGCGAGTTTTACCGGGCAGCAAACGGAGAACCTGTTGGCTACTTCTGGGGATATAAAACAGCCGGCCTTTTCCAGACAGCAGAGGATGTACAGGCTTATAAAGGTAAAACGGGCGCGCCTATTCAGCCTAATGCAAAACCTGGAGATGTTCGTTATGTTGACTTAAATGGCGACGGTGTTATTGACGCTGCTGACAAAACAAAGATCGGAGATCCTAATCCTGATTTTACCTTTGGTTTTAACATCACCCTGGGCTGGAAAGGTTTTGATTTCTCCGTACAGGCATCCGGTGTATCAGGTAATCAACTGGTGCAGTCATGGAGAAGCCCCGGTGGTTTTGCCAACTACTCCACTGAGATCCTCGATCGCTGGCATGGCGCAGGCACATCCAATAGAATTCCGAGAGTAACAGAAGATGGTGTCAACTGGGCCCAGTTCTCCGACCTGTACGTTTACGACGGCAAATTTCTTCGTATCAACAATATTACTTTAGGCTATGATTTTGCCCGCCTGGCGAAGAAAAGTTACCTGGGCAAAGTGAGAGTATATGCCTCTGTACAAAATGCTTTCATCTTCACCAAATATAAAGGCATGGACCCTGAGGTAGGGTACAATGAAGGCTTTTCATCCGGTGTGGATGTAGGGTATTATCCACGGCCGAGAACTTTTTTGGTAGGCGCAAACATCCGTTTTTAATTTAAAATGAATTGGCGATGAAAAACTTAAAATCTTATATACTGGTTGCAGCCCTGCTATCATTGGCAGCCTGTAAGAAAAGCTTTCTGGATACAGAAGATGTAACTTCTGCTACAGAACAGAATTTTTATAAAACACCAAATGACGCCTGGAAAGCACAGGTGGGTGTTTATGATGGATTACAGCGGATTTGGTCTGGTGGGTTTGCTCTGCCGGTGGCCGCTACTATTATGTCTGATGAAGCGTTTGGTGGTGGAGGCAATGCCGATGGATTTGGCATTCAGATGATGGATGAATTTGACAAGCTCCGTTCTCCTTCAGATCAGGATTTGTTTGGTGATTCGTGGAGCCTTTATTATAAAGCGATTTACCGGGCCAACATGTTGTTGTCGCACCTGGATGGGGTGAATTGGGGCGGGAATCCCGGTTTGCGTAACACCTACGAAGCGGAAACAAGATTTATCCGTGCCTATTGCTACTTTGATATGGTAAGGTTATGGGGGAATGTTCCGTTAATTACTAAGCCTACTACTGATAATGTGCCACAGGCTAATCCGGATGATGTTTATAAGCTGATTAGCGATGATCTGAAGTTTGCTGTTGCTAATCTGGCGGCTACCAGTTATGGCAGCCAGGATCCGTCCACCCGTGGACGGGTAACCAAATGGGCTGCTGAGGCATTGCTGGGTCGCGTATTCCTTTACTACACCGGTTATTATAACAAACCAGACCTGGTAGGAGCGGTATCAAAAGCACAGGCCCTGGCTTACCTGGAAGATGTTATTACTAATGGTGGCTTTGGTTTGGTCGACAAATTTGCCAACTTATGGCCGGCCGCTTCGCTGAATAATTATGTCGGCGAGGATAATAAAGAAACGGTATTTGCCATCAAATATACCTATACCAGTGACTGGAATGGAAATGTGGATGGAAACACCTGGATGGTAATGTATGGCATCCGGATTCAAAGTATTTATCCTTATGGAATGGGCTGGGGAGCTGCAACAGTGAGCCCAAAGCTCTGGGATGCCTTTGCCCCGAACGATACCCGCAGAAGCGCTTCTATTATTTCCATAAACGATGAGAAACTCAATTTTCAGAATATAAAAGATCAGAGAGAATATACCGGCTACACGATTAAAAAATATAGCCCTATGGCAGATGAAGCCGGGAGAAGTTTGGCAGAAAAGATGGGAGGTACAAGCTTTATGATCAGTCAGTTCCAGGACTATGTGTCTATTCGTTATGCAGATGTATTGTTAATGGCAGCTGAATTAGGCGCCGGGAATGCACAGAAATATTTTGATGATGTTCGTAAAAGAGCATTGGGCGCCGCTTTTGTTCAGGTTCCGGTAAATCAGGCAAATATTATGAACGAAAGAAAACTGGAATTCGCAGCAGAAGGGATCCGCTACTGGGATTTGCTTCGCCAGGGAATAAATGTGGCTGCCGCAGCTATTGCTGAATCAACAACCGTTCAAAATGGAGGTGTAAATACCACTAAAACTATTCTGGCATCCAAAGTGGTGGAGACAAAAGGCCTGGTACAAGTACCCAACACGCAAATTACGTTGTCTAACAATGTATTGAAACAAAATGCAGGATGGTAAGCTACTTGTCTTTTCTTTTAATTTAAATCATCCATTCTAATAATATAATCAGGAAAGCCGGGTGGAAGGAATTTGTAGCTGTTGGATGAATGCAAACACCGTGTTCCCGGCTTTCCTGATTTTCGGTGACAGGACATTATTTTATAAAAGGTTATTCCTTTAATTACGTAGCGTATTATGAATCCTGGAAAGGGGCAAATGGGGAAGTAAATATTCAGACTGAAAACTATTCCGGCTCGCCTTCAGCCTCAGGGTTGCAAGGCATTATGTAATAATATCAGGGTAGTGAAGATTAAATAGTCTTAGTAAATTTTAACCCAATTAATTGTATATGAAAATTAACAGAGGTTATACAATTGTTAGCCTGCTCGTTTTTGCAGTTACAGCTGCTTATTGTAGTAAGAAAAGTGCTGCTGCACCAGATCTGTCAGTATCTTCATCGGAAATCATTTTCGAGTCAGAAGGGGGCAACGTCGACATTGCTGTTACCAGTAACGTCGACTGGAATATGAGTAATCCTACTTCTGGCTGGTTGCAGATAAGTCAGGCAGCAGGTGGGAGTGGAAAGGTGATTGTTCATGTAAGCGCCATATCCAATTCTACGGGTGCAAGCCGGTCAGCAGTGTTAATAATTAACGCCGGAAGCAGCCAGGTACGCAGGGTTAACATAAAGCAGGCCAGTAGCTTATATCCGGGTTACAATATATCACCCGCGCCGGCAGATGCGAGCGGCATGGGAAGCAATGCTGTGCAACTCGCTGCCAAATTCAAACTTGGCTGGAATATCGGGAATACTTTAGAAGCTATTGGCGGGGAAACCGCCTGGGGAAATCCTTTGATCACTGAAAGCTATATCAAGGCTGTAAAGCAGCAGGGATTTAATGCGATCCGGCTCCCCTGTGCCTGGGATCAGTTTTCAGATAAGGCTACTGCTAAGATCCAGGATGACTGGCTTAACCGCGTAAAACAAGTGGTGCAATACTGCGTAAATAACGATATGTACGTTTTACTGAATATTCACTGGGACGGCGGCTGGCTGGAGAATAATATCACTAAAGCTAAACAGGATTCCGTCAATGCAAAACAAAAAGCATTCTGGGAACAAATTGCTACCCGCATGCGCGACTTTGATGAGCACCTGATGTTTGCCAGCGCTAACGAACCCGCCGTAGAAAATCAGGAACAAATGGAGGTGCTGGCCAGCTATCATCAAACCTTCGTCAAGGCAGTACGGTCTACCGGCGGTCGTAACAACTACCGCGTATTGGTAGTACAGGGACCGTCAACGAATATTGAAAAAAGTAGTGACTGGATGAATACACTTCCTGAGGATAAAGTGAAAGACCGTATGATGGTAGAGGTGCATTATTACTCTCCTCCCCAGTTTTGTATCCTGATGGATGGCGACGCATCCTGGGGCAAAATGTTTTATTACTGGGGCGCCGGCCATCATTCCACCATTGAGCCGGAACGAAATGCCACCTGGGGCGAGGAAAGCGACGTAGACAAGTCCTTCCGCCTGGTGAAAACCAAATTTACCGATAAACAAATCCCGGTGATATTAGGCGAATATGGCACTTACCGGCGCGATAACAGCAGGTATGTACCTAAAGATCTGGCAACTCACAACGATGCAGTGGATTACTGGCTGACCTATGTAACCAGACAGGCAATTGCCAATGGCGCTAAACCCTTCTATTGGGATACCGGCGGAGCGCTTGACAGGCGTAATAATACCGTGCGTGACCAACGCACAATGGATGCACTCAGAGCTGGCGGTAATTAACAATTCAGTACAAACATGGTAAATATGAAATTTTCGATTGGCTTTTTCTTCTTTTTTTCTTTTTATGCGTTGTCATCGTTTGCCCAAAAGGTAACCGTGCAATCGCCGGATCAACGGATAAAGATTGCTTTATTATCTGCAAAGGATAATGGTGCAGGAGGATGGTATCTCAAAGCATTTTACAACAACCAGGGAAAGATGGTGGAAGTGATTCCGCGTATTGATATCGGACTGGTACGCAGCGATCAGGAATTTTCAAAGGAACTGAAGTTCATTAACGCAGGCAAATCCCGGGAGATCCATGAACAATACACCTTGCTGCATGGAAAGAGATCGGTTTGTACCAATAACGGAAATGAAGTCATTGTTTCTTTTGAAAATCCTTCCAAAGCCAAAATGAATGTTGTTATCAGGGCTTACAACGATGGTATTGCTTTCCGGTATGAGTTCCCCGAAAAATCAGGAACATTTGTAGTAAAGGATGAACTGACTGCTTATGCTATTCCCAATGAAACAAGCCGTTGGATGGAAAAGTGGAATACACCCAATGAAGAATTTTATACTTCCATGAGCGACAGCAGCATTCAAAAACAGCAATGGGGCTACCCGGCGCTTTTTAAATTAAAAGATAATTCCTGCTGGTTCCTGTTACATGAAGCCGATGTAACAGGAACCTATTGTGGTACTAAACTCAGTAACACAAACGATGAATCAATTTATAAATTGACCTTCCCCGATCAGCGGGACGGAAAAGGGCTGGGAGCCTCGCAGCCAACTATCACGCTGCCCTGGCAATCTCCCTGGCGCGTAATCATGGCAGGTTCGCTTGCGGATGTGGTGGCATCTACATTAACAGACGATGTTGCCTCCCCATCTGTTGTACAGCATACCGACTGGATTAAACCTGGCATTGCTTCCTGGAATTATTGGTCCCATAATCATGGTACCATGGATTATAAAGTGGTATGTGAGTTTGCTGACCTGGCCGCTGAAATGAACTGGCCTTATACCTTGCTCGACTGGGAATGGGATGCTATGAGTAATGGAGGAAACCTGGAAGATGCCCTTCAATACATTCATTCAAAAGGTGTGAAGCCATTGATGTGGTACAATTCGGGAGGCCCTCATACAGATGTAGGCGCGACACCCCGGGACAGGATGTTGACGCATGAAAAACGAGTGGAAGAATTTACAAAATTGAAGAAATTGGGTGTAAAAGGGATAAAAGTTGATTTTTTTGAAAGCGAGAAGCAGGATATGATCAAATATTATCTCGATATACTTAAAGATGCTGCTGAATTTGAAATAATGGTTTACTTCCACGGTTGCCTGGTACCGAGAGGCTGGGCAAGAACCTATCCGAACCTGATGACGTACGAAGCCGTACGTGGAGCGGAGTGGTATAACTATGATCCCAATTCGACATTGGCTATGCCGTCACACAATGCCATTCTGCCTTTTACTCGTAATGTAGTTGGGTCAATGGATTATACACCAGTTACTTTTACCAATTCCCAATATCCACATGTCACCTCATATGGGCACGAACTGGCGCTGAGTGTTGTATTTGAATCCGGCATTCAGCATTTTGCGGACCGCCCGGAGGGCTATCGCCAATTACCAGATGCCGCCAAAGCATTCATACGGGAAGTGCCGGCTGCATGGGATGATACACGGCTACTGGCTGGTTATCCAAGTAAAGATGTGATGCTGGCGCGTCGTAAGAACAATACATGGTTTATTGGTGGCATTAATGCTGAAATGCATGAAAAGAAAGAGAAGATCAGTTTCAGTTTTTTACCGGAAGGAATTAAGTATACACTGACATTAATTAGTGATGGAAAACACGACAAAGCATTTACTATAAAATATTTAGTGGTCGATAAATCCAGCACAGTAGAAGTTGATGTGCTTCGCCGTGGTGGATTTGTGGCGGCAGCTAAACCAATATTATAAGAATGGTGATGAAGTCACCCACTGCCGTTACATTTCCATTTATCAGGTACGGATGTTATATTTAACTCCCCAACGTATTAAACGCGATTATGAAAAAACTTCTTCTTTACGGCCTTGTGCTGCTGTTGCCTGCGGTACTTCAGGCCGCCATCAGGTTACCGGCACTCGTGGGCAACAACATGGTGCTACAACAAAATGACAGTGTAACTATCTGGGGATGGGCAAGCCCTTCAGAAAAGATTACGGTATTTACGGGCTGGGATAACAAAACAGCGACCGTCACCACCAGTGGAGATGCGAAGTGGGCTTTAAAAGTACATACACCTGCAGCAGGAGGACCGTATGAAATAAGACTGAAAGGATCCAATGAGATTGTACTGAAAAATATCCTGGTCGGCGAGGTATGGCTATGCTCAGGGCAGTCCAACATGGAATACAGCTACTATAACGGTATCCGGCAGATAGCAGCCGAATTGCCTGTTTGCAGTAACAATAACATCAGGTTCTTTAACATACCCAAAACTACCGCGCCATATCCCCAGGACGATTGTCCGGGAAGCTGGGAAGTATGCGACAGCAATAGCCTGAAGCCCTTCAGTGCAGTGGGATACTTTTTCGGAGCACGACTTCAGAAATCGTTGGGAGTACCTGTTGGACTGATCAATGCCAGTTGGGGAGGAACACCAGCAGAAGTATGGGCGCCGGAGCATCTTGTAGCCGATCAACAGCAACTCTCTGCAGCCGCTGCGAAGCTGGCCCCGGCCGCCTGGTGGCCGCATAAACCAGGTTATGCCTACAATGCGATGATAGCTCCTCTTATCCATTTTAACATAAAGGGAGTTATCTGGTACCAGGGAGAAGCCAATGTGAACACCGCCGATACTTACACGCCATTGTTCACCGGCATGATACAGGCATGGCGTGAGGCGTGGCATAAGCCGCTGCCCTTTTACTATGTTCAGATAGCACCATTTACCTACGAAAAGGAATATCAGGCTGCACTCCTTCGGGAGGCGCAGGCACGCAGCAGCGTCCTTCCTGGAACCGGTATGGTTGTAGTATCTGACATTACAGAAAATGTGAAAGATATTCACCCACAGGATAAGAGAACAGTTGGTAACAGGCTGGCCGCCTGGGCCCTGGGGGAGAACTATGACAAAACAGGGTTTACCTGGAAAAGTCCGGTATTCAAAGAAATGAGCATCAGCAAAAATAAAGCAGTGCTCCGTTTCGTCAACGTTCCTACCTCTCTCCGGATTAATGGTAAAGCACCAGTTGCGCTATATATAGCCGGAGCGGATCATGTTTTCTATGAAGCATCCGCAAAGGTGGAAAAAGATGCATTGATCGTTTGGAGTAAAAACGTAGAGAAACCACAATCGATAAGATACGGTTTCTCCAACGCTGCTATCGGTAATATTTTTTCTTCTGAAGGCTTGCCTGTTGGTGCTTTCCGTACTGATAGCTGGCCAGTTGCACAGTAAATGAAAATAGAAATTGGGAAAAGCTGAAAGCTTGTTTTCAAAGTCGGGGTGAAGAAGAGAGCGATACATATTCTTATCAGATTAGATGTAGTATTAAAAGAGTTATGCTATGGGATCTCTTCAGGATAGATATATGTTTGGCTGGAAAAGGGTGATCATTTTAAATGAACAAGAGATGAAGATATTGATACGCTGGTAATTTGAAGAGACAAAGAAGACTCCTGGTACAAATTAAGCAGAGTGAATTTAAAAAAGCTGGATGAAGTTGAAGTGAACCCAAAAGTTTAGACAGCTTTTTTGATTAAGCGGCTTGAGTTCGGTATTGTACTGGGCTCAAGCCGTTAAGTTTTTGTTTGATTCTGTCGTTATTGTAATAGTGAATATAATTGACAATATTCTTTTTAAGCGTTTCGATTGATGTAAATTTTTTCAGATGGAACATTTCAGATTTCAGAATGGCGAAGAAGCTTTCCATAGCTGCATTATCCAGGCAATTGCCTCTTCTTGACATGCTTTGCCTTATTCTTCTTTTTCGCAGCCTTTGTTGATACCCTTTCATTTGATATTGCCATCCTTGATCAGAATGGAGGATCGGTCTGGATTTTTCAGGCAACTTTTTTAGCGCCATTTCAAGCATATCCATAGTCTGATGGAACGTTGCCCGTTTCGATAGGGTGTAGCTGATTATCTCACCATTGTAAAGGTCCATAATTGGCGATAAATACAACTTTTTACCTGACACACTGAACTCCGTTACATCGGTCACCCACTTTTGATTAGGCTTCCGGGCGTTAAAATCTCTATTCAGCAGATTCCGGGCAATTTTTCCTTGCTGCCCTTTATAAGATTTGTACTTCTTCCTTCTAACAAGGCTTTTTAGACCGCACTCTTTCATTAGTCTGGCAACACGTTTATGGTTGATTTGCATCCCACTGCTCTTTAGAGCATCCGTTATTCGGCGATAACCATATCTACCCTTATGTTGACGATAAATAGCTATTATTGACGTTTTAACGTGATTATCCTTATCAGGTTGTACCGATTTTTTCAAGTAATAGTAAAAAGTACTCCGTGCCATCCCCGCTACTTTTAGCAATATTTCCTGATCGTAGGACCGCCTTAATTCCTGGATGGCTTTTGCTGCCTGGCTTGTGCTTTGGCAGCTTTTTCCTGCTGAATTAAGGCGTCTAACTTTTTTAAAAATGCAAGCTCTGTGCGCAAATACTCGTTCTCTGCCTGCAAGGCAGCAAGCTTTTCCGCTTCGGGGTTAGACGCTATTCTAGTGGTCTTTTTTTTCTTATTAGGCATTGCTGACTTTTTTCTACCTCTGTTTTCCATCAGTAAACCGCCTACTCCCTGGCTTTCATATATCTTTAACCAACGGCCTACTACACTGTCGTTAGCAATACCAAAGAGTGCTGATGTCTGCAATAAAGATAGGTGCTTTTTTAGCATATATTTTATAACCCGAACTTTAAATTCGCCCTCATAGCTGCCAGAGCGAAGCAACAACCCCTTCTTCCCAAACTGATTGTAAAGATTTACCCAGCGCTGAATACTCTTGTCGTTTCCTCCAATTTTACGTGCTGCAGAAGCCAGAGAATCCTTACCAGAGATCACCGACTGTACTGCACATATTTTTTGTTGATAACTGTATTTGATTCTTTTATTCATAAAAAATGCCCCCTAAAAGTGTCTAACTTTTAGGGGGCACTTCAAGTCATCCAGCTTTTTTTATGTCTTATTTTCAAAAACAAGTATACTTAACCTGTTTTTTCTTGCCAACAAAACCATATTTGATGATGAATTCAGAAAATTATGGAAAGCAAGAGTATGAAAATTGGACAGATGCAAGGACCGGTGTTATTTCCTGTTGAGAGGGAACATTTCCAACAGATTCTTCGGATGTTAATCCGCGAAGGGGCTATTAAAATAGTACAGCAATTCAAAATGTTGAATATAACTTTTGTCGGCTTCAAGAATACATTCCAGGTATTGAATCGGGCTGTCGAGTTTAAAACCAACACCCCGCAGTTTTAAGTCCCTCCAGATACTTAAAACCATTATAAGGTGGGAATTATTCGTCGCAGATAAATAAGGAATTCTTAATGCCTGCCTCTGAGCGGCAACATTCGCTTTTCTTCGTCGTTGTCATGTGCTTTGAGCGTTCCAAATTTCCAACTGAAGGTAATGTGAAGGTTCCGGTTAAAATATTGGCTTGATGTGGTACTCCGGAAGCTTGGCGCAGTAGCGTTCATGTGCTGCAGGAGGCTTCTGTGGAAGAGGTTGGATGCGCCGACCATAATACAAGCCTTTTTATTCATAAATTCTTTCTGGGCAGTGAAGCTATACGACCAGGCAGATGAATTTCGGCCCTGGAGAGTTATAAAACCATTACTATAGTCGCCTGAGGCCTGCAGTGTGAAATCGTTTGGTAGCGTATAGGAGAGGTTCAGGTTTAGCGAATAAAATCCTGCGTTGTTTTTGACTTGTAAAGCATTGCTGCTGAACCATACCTGGTACAATTCCAGACCACCATTAATCGTGAGATCGCCAAGTTCCATGGCAGCATTTAAATTTGCGCCCAACCGTTTGTTTGAGGCGATGTTACTGGGAGATGTTCTGGAAATACCAGTGCTGTCGACGGTTGTCAGCATTTCAATCGCATTGCTGTTGGCACTGAAATAGATGCTGTTAACGAGAGATAGCCCTGATGTAGCATTGTAGGTATGCCCTAATTCCCATGTTCTGGTAATTTCCGGACGCAGTGATGCATTGCCCGATGTAAGGTTGCGCGGATCGCTGGCATTTATGAAGGGATTTAGATCCCATATCCAGGGACGCCTTATACGTTGGGTGTAGGCAAATTTTAAGTCATGTTGTTCATTGAGGTTTTTGGACAGCAATATGCTGGGAACCAGGCTGGAAAAAGTAGATCGGAAAGTTGAAGATAATCGTTGGAAGTCGCTTCCGAGTTTGGTCCCCTCGTATCTTAAGCCGGCCCGGATTGTCCATTTGTTCCTGGTTTCAATTTTCACGCTTGCATATGCTGCATAAATATTTTGAAAGTACTTCATCTCATCTGTCCTGGAAGGAATTTCAGTAAGGTCGTCGCTGCCGGGTTTCTTTTCATTATTCCACGCGCCATAGAAGTTTATGGCGTTCATTCTGCTGAATTTAATACCTGTTTCAAATATACTTTTACCGGAACGGTTCAATGGATGCGCATAGTCTGCCTGCATGTTCAGCTCCCAGGACTTGCTGTTATTGGGTCCTATTTCGAGAAAGTAGGGTTCGCCCGCTAATGTAAACTGCCGAGTGGTGTAGCTTGAGCGATCGTTGCTGAAGCTCACAGAGCCCAGTGTCTGCAGTTCCTGGCCTTTCCGGCGGAACCGCTTTTGATAAACAGTAGAAAATTCATAGTATCCGGAGCGATTGGCTTCGTTGCTCTTCTGATTGTAGGCAGAAGTGCCTTTGGCATCCTGGTAAAAATTGTAAAGTGAATTGTTGGAAGGCCAGACGCCGTTCCAGAATGTCAGGGTAGAATTGATTTTTTGGAGGGAATCAATCCGGTAAGTAAGGCCCAGGTCCCCGAAAATGCCACGATCATATTTGGTATTGTCGCTTTTTTGAAGCAGCTCTCCAATAGGCTGCCCATTCAACAGGGAGGTTCGGTTGAGTACGGAAGTTATTCTTTCCCGCTGATTGCTTGCATTCACGTTTAGGTTTAATTCTGTTTTGCCCTTCACATTGCTGAGGGAGGCACTGGCAGATTGTTCCAAGTTGCCGCCACTGAGTGTGAATTCGCCGCTGGAGCCACTGATCTTTTTTTTCGTTATAATATTGATGATGCCAGCGGCACCTTCTGCTTCGTATTTTGCCGAAGGCGAAGTAATAACTTCAATGGATGCAATGCTGTTTGCCGGTATGATTCTTAGTGCCTCCTTAAGATTTTTAGCAAGGAAGCCAGATGGAAGGCCATTTAACAGGACTTTTATGTTAGCATCTCCCCGCATTTTTACCTCCCCGCTGGGGCTAACCGTCAGCATTGGCACCTTTTTCAATAAATCTGCTGCGGAACCGGCCTTATTACTGATATCCGCGGTGGCATTATATACAAGCTTGTCGCCCCTGGTAACTATGAGTTTCTTCTTTCTGGTAACTGTAATGCCCTTCAGCGTATCGTTCCTGTTGATGATGGTACTGTCGGTTGTAGGTACAGCCGGTTGTTGTGCCTGAAGACGGATACTTAAAACGGTCAGGATAATAATTGAAAATCTTAACAGAATTGATGGAGACATGTTTCAAAATTGATATGTCTGCAAAAAAACGTCCCCTTGATCCGGGAAGAAAATGTAAATGACCAAATTGGCAAAAAAACTGATAAACGAAGTTTATCATCCCATTTTGAAATTTATATATTTATGTTAGACCTTTCTTTAATTAAACTTAGCGTAGATGAAGAGTAAGACGAATTGGTACCGAAGCCGTCTTTTTCAGGAAGTGGTGATATTTTTGGCGATGTTTGTGCTGACGATGCTGCACGAATGGATCAGGTTAGATACCTTCATGGCGTTCTTGCAGGGCCTGACATTTTTCGTTGTACTATATGTACAGGCACAACTCAATCTTCAGTTTATTTTTCCATTACTGCTGGCCAGGAGGTATGCCTGGTGCATTTTGAGTTTTATAGCATCCACGCTGCTGGGTGCATTGCTGTTGCTGGCATTGGACTACTACTGGATTTCGCCGCAGTTATATCAGGAGGCCGACATGTCTATACTTATGAGTATTGTGTATCACTTTGTACTATGCATAATCAGTACAGGCACAATTCTTTCTATGTTCCTGTTGCGCCGGTACTCGAACGAGTTACAGAAAAGGAGTGAGGTGCAGCTTAAGCTCAATGAAATGAATTTAAAGTATCTGCACGCCCAATTGAACCCGCATTTCTTTTTCAATATGCTTAATAACCTCTATGGAGTTAGCCTTACTGAGCCAGGCCGTGCGTCTGATCTGATTCTGAAACTTTCGGAACTGATGCGCTATCAGCTGGAGAGTGGCAGCAGGCCAGCGGTTCCTATCCGGGAGGAGTTGAAGTTTATTGATAACTATGTAGCAATGGAACGGGAGCGTATCGGCAAAAGATGCGAAATTCATTGTAGTTTTCCGGAAATTGATACGATGCCTGCCGGTTGTAGGGTAGCCCCTCTGATCCTGATCAACCTTGTGGAGAATGCCTTTAAGCACAGTATGACCATCAGCCGCAAGTGGTTCGTCGATATTAGCATTCAGTTTCTCAATAATACGCTGGTGGTGGAGGTAAGGAATTCTTTGCCCGACGCAGTTCTAATGCAAAAATCTACTGGCCTCGGGTTGATCAATATCAGGGAACGCCTGGAAATGTTGTACCAATACCAGTATAGTTTGGTTTGCACAACTGGAGAACAGGAATACCATGCGATGCTTAAACTCAAATTAAATGCAACTGAACATGGCTGATGCTTTAAAGTGTATCATAGTAGATGATGAAGAAGGAGCCCACCTGGTGCTGAAACAGTACATAGGCCAGTTTCCATACCTTGAACTTACCGGTGCTTTCTATACGGCTATGGAGGCGATGGCGCACATTTACAAAGACCGGGTAGATTTGATTTTCCTTGATATCAATATGCCGGGACTCAGCGGCCTGGAGATGTTGGAAACCTTGTCGGATCCACCATTGGTAATTTTAACCACTGCTTACCGGGAGTACGCGTTGGAAGGATATAAGTATCGTGTAGCGGACTACCTGGTAAAGCCTTTTAATCTGCAACGCTTCATGGTAGCTATTGATACCGTCATTTCCAGAATCCGCCCGAAACCTGTAACCTCAGCATTGAACACCGTTCTGGGGGCAATGGCAGGTAGCCTGATGCTGAAGGTGGAAGGTGAGATCATTAAAGTTCCATATGATGATATAATTTATATCCGTAGTTGGGGAAACTATATAAAAGTATTCACCCGGCAATCCGTGTATTTAAGCCCCGTTACAACTACGGAGATAGAACAAAAGGTGGATAAAACGCGGTTTGTAAGAATTCATAAATCATATATAGTTGCCTTTAGCCATATCAGTAAAATATCAGGTGGACAGGTACAACTCAGCACCGGCGTATTCTTGCCCGTAGGCAGCACCTTTAAAAGGAACCTCCTTGATTATTTTCAATAGGCCGCCGGATAAGCAGCTTCAACTGTAGCTGCTTATCCGGCCCAGCCATCTATCTCCGACGTTTCCACAGATACCCCACAAAAAAGTTGAATTGCTGGTTATAAATTTTCCACTGATTTTGTATTCTTGGATCCTCTATAACCGGCATGAATCCCCGCTGATAAGCAGCTCCAATGTTCAATCCGCATCGCATTTCATACCTCAATTGCATTGTTATGCCGGCATCCATTTTATACCGAAACCCACCAGGTGTAGTAGGAGACCCATAGATATTTTTTCCATTTTCCAGGCTGCTGTTTAACAATCCGGCAATATAAGGTCCTGCAGATAGTCTGAAGTTTCCAAAATAGAATGTAGGAGTAATAGGAGCGATGATCAGGTAAGTGCTTCTGAAAGCGCCGGATATAATATTGCCGTTGCTGCTATCGGTCAGGTGAATTGTTACTGGATTTTGCCCTATGGTAATTTCGGACTGCAATCCCAGGTATTTACTGAATCTCGTCTGGACCTCGATGCCAGCCATTATTCCAGTTAATGGCTTCATGTAACCATTAGCTGAGAGTCGGGGAAGGTCTCTGCCGTACAAGGAGCCGCTGGAAATTCCGGCTTTAATCCCAAAAGACACATTCCTGTAACTGCCGCTATCCCTTTGTGCAAACAGTGGCAGACATACCCCCAGGTAAAATATAATGACGAATATATATTTCATATGGTTTGTTTATAAGATGATATCCCAAATCCCGGCCGATCTTTCCACTTCTACCAATGCGGCGGCATACCCATTCATTGCTTCGTAATAACTTTGCTTAAGGACGTTATAGGTACGCTGTGCATTCAATACTTCCAATAAATTGATTTCACCAGAACGGTAACTGTATATTTTTCCCTCCAAAGCTTTCCGGGCCTCCTCCAATAGTCCTGAATGAAACTGGTCTACCTGTTTGCGGGCGGAGAGATAGTTGTAGTAGCTGGTGGAGACTTCCGTTTGTACTTGCAGAACCGCCTGTTGATAGCGTGCTGTCACCTGCGAAGCGTTATATTGAGCCGACATTAACTCCGCCCTTGGCCGCCCGGAGAACTTCAGGGGAATGCTTATGCCGGCGGAAACCACATTGGTAGAAGGCGTAGGAGCTACAATGTTTGTAGCTCCTGAGTTTTGCGCTACGCCTAAGGTTAGTCCCAGGTCAGGCAGCCGATTCGCCTGGGCGAGCTTAACGAGATTGCCGGCTACTTCTTTTTCCTTACCGGCAGCCAGAATATCCGCCCGGTTGTTCACCGCAGTCATTATCAGCTCCTTCAGGTTGAATTCCCTGTCAAAGTTGATTTTGGCTATAATGGGAGCGTAGAGGGTATCTGACGATTTTCCCATCAGCATGGTTAGTTGTAGTAATGCCGCTTTGTGACTGGCCTCACTTTTATAAACAGTATTCAACATGTTGCCAGCTTCAAGTTTACTTTGGCGCGCGTCCACAGCTTTGATTTCTCCATGAAGGAAACGAAGACTGTCTGCCCTTGCAAATTGTGCCATGCTGAGATATGACTCTTTGATAACATCTAACAGGTTTCGCTGCAGGATGGCTTGCAGAAAGGCCAGGGTAGCGTCTGCCCGAAGATTGCGATAATAGTTTTCTAACTGCAGATTAGTTAGCTCTAATTGGCTTAAGGCAACTGTGCTCCGGGCCTGCCGCTTATTTCCAAGTTCAAGTAGCCAGTTCAAAGAGGTGCTGAACCCATATCCCATTTTCATTCTTTTCTGTCCATTGTCTACCCAACCAAATGACAGCGTTGGGTCAGGGTACGTTTTTGCAGCAGCTACGCGTGCTGAGGCCTGGCTGACATTGAACCGCTCAGCCACGTAAGCCATATTGTTATTTGTCACACCCGATAAGAAATTGTTATAGGTCAGTGAGTCCTTCGTTTGAGCACTTATTGTGATTGCCGATAGCAGTAGTATCAGCATTAAGCTCCATCTTATAACCATCATTCACATGTTTTTTGGTAATCCGCTGCTCCCCACTGACGTTCGCAGAGGTAATACAATGCAGGTAAAACAAATAAGGTAATTATTGTTGCGGCCAGTAGTCCATAGACTACTACAGTAGCCAATGGCCGCTGAACATCTGAACCAATGCCGGTGGCGAGTGATGCGGGCAGTAAGCCCAGAATGGCTACTGTAGCCGTCATTAAAATGGGCCTGAACCTGTTAGCAGCCCCTGCTATCACTGCTTCCAGCAAATTGGCGCCCTGTGTTCGCAGTTCATTAAAGTTGGAAATCATGATTACTCCATTCTGAATAGCTACTCCGAACAGTGCGATAAATCCCACTGCAGACGAAACATTAAGCGTCATACCCCGAACATTGAGTGCCAGCATGCCACCAAATAGCGCCAGGGGAACAGTGCTTAATATGAGGCCAGCCTGACGAAAGCGGCCAAATGCACCATACAGCAGAAAGAACATAAATAACAATGTTATGGGCACCACCACTGCCAGCTTCGCGTAGGCACGTTTTTGATTCTCAAATTGTCCACCCCATACAATCTGGTATTTCCCATGGTCATAATGTATATCTCTCTCAATTGTACTTCTGGCTTTATCCATAAATGATGAAAGGTCTGCATTCCGTAAATTTAATTTTACTGTCAGGTGCCGTTTGTTCATTTCCCTTGTGATGGTGCCTTCGCCGGTGGTTGTGCTGATCGATGCTACTTGTGAAAGCGGTATTCTTGCGCCGGTTGGCGTGGTCAGTATGAGGTTGGCAATTTTTTCAGGCGTATTTCTGCTTTCCTCCTTATACCGGCAGGTAATATCATAAACTTTATTACCGGCGAATAGCTGGGAAACGGATTTTCCACCAATGGCAACTTCGATCAGCTCTGATACATTGTTTACGTTCAGGCCGTATTGCGCTAAGGCGGCTCTGTCAATTTTTATTTGTAACTGTGGTAGGGGAGGTTCCTGGTCGATCGATAGATCTACAGCTCCCTGAATCTTCTGTAAGGTTTCCAGTACCTGTTTGGCGATCCGCCTGGTTTCTACAAAATCATCGCCGTAAATTTTAACCACCAGTTCACTGTGGGCGCCTGATATCCTGTCCATCACGTTATCGATCATTGGTTGACTGAAACCTACTGTGTAACCGGGCATGGATGCGTAGTCGGAGGTTAGTTCTTCGATTAAATCCGCTTTTGTCTTTCCCTTAGGCCAATCTTTGTATGGTTTAAGACCAATGGAACATTCAAAATGGGAGGCCGACCAGGGATCTGTTCCATCATCATTTCTGCCGGCATGCACCATCATATAGGTGATCTCCCTATGTTGCATCGTTACACTACGTAAGGAGTCGCTCATCTCCTTTGATTTCTTTAGCGAAATGCCCGCAGGTAGTTGTACTTGCAGCCAGATTGAGCCTTCATCCAGTGAAGGAAGAAAATCTTTTCCTACAGTTGCACAAAGTATACCGGCACTTATTAACACAAGGCCAAGCGGATACAGTACTCTTTGTGGGGTACGCATAATTTTTTTGATACAAACCAGGTATTTTTCCGATAATTTTTCCAGCCATTTGTTGTGATATAATTTTTGCGGCTTGCGGTAAACAATGTAAGCCAACCCTGGTATTAACACCATCGCGACAATCAAGGCGCCCAATAAAGCATAGCTTACCGTAAATGCCATCGGTGTAAATAGCTTGCGTTCCACTCTTTCAAACGCAAATAGAGGTAGATATGCTGTGATAATAATGATGGTGGCAAATAATACCGGTTTACCAACGAGGGCGGCCCGCTGGGCTATCGTAAGTTCTTCCAGTGGTGCTTTCTCATTTTCTTCCCGCTTTTTCAATATGGTTTCCATCATTACAATCGCCCCATCAACAATAATCCCGAAATCGATAGCACCGAGCGAAAGGAGATTAGCAGGAATGTTGGTAAAATACATTAGTATAAAAGCGATCAGCAATGAAAGAGGAATCGTAATAGCAACAATCATTGCGCCACGCCAGCTGCCCAGAAATACAATCAACACAACAATTACCAGCATCATCCCTTCTATCAGCGTGTGTGAAACGGTGCTTAATGTTGTATTCACGAGGTCCGTTCTGTCCATGTAGGGCCTTATTCTGACGCCTTCCGGCAGTAGGCTGTTATTAAGGTCGTCAATCGCTCTATGTACGCCCTGGAGTACCAAAGAAGGGTTCTGCCCCTTGAGTAATTGTACAACACCTTCGATACTTTCGTCGTAATCAACTTTCCGATCTGTAAAGCCAAGAATACTTTTTCGCTCCAGGTTGCCATATTTTAGGTCTCCAACGTCTTTTAACAGGATAGGAACTCCATTACCTGTTTTAATAACCAAATCGCCCAATCCCTCCAGCGTTTTTACCAACCCGATTCCGCGGATGACATAACCAAGATCTCCCTGGTTGAGAATACTACCGCCGGCATTGGCGTTGTTGTTATTAATGGCAGCCTGAATATCAGAAAGCGTCAACTGGTATTGTTCCAGCTTCGCAGGGTCCAGTTCTACCTGGTACTGGGTGGTAATGCCTCCGAAATTGGTTACATTGGTCACTCCCGCTTCCTGTTTTAATCGAGGTACAATTACCCAGTTTTGCAGGTCAGTAAGTTCACGCAGGTCGTGTCCTTTACTTTCGATTACATACCTATAAATTTCACCGATAGGTGACGTAAGCGGGTCCATTCCTGGTTTGGCATTGTAAGGAAGGGTTAGTGAATTCAATCGCTCGGTGATACGTTGCCGTGCCCAGTAATCTTCGTAGCCGTCCTGGAATACAACGGTTACGATGGATAGACCGAAAGTGCTTTTACTGCGCATGACACTCAAGCCCGGGAGCCCGTTTAATACCCTTTCTACCGGGATCGTTATTTGTTGCTCAATTTCCTCCGCTGCCAATCCAGGCACTTGTGTGATAATCTGGGCACTTACGTCTGCTATATCAGGATATGCTTCGATAGACAGTTGTTTCCATGAATAATATCCAAACAACGCCAGTAGTAGGAAAAAGCCAACCAGTAACCATCTTTTTTTGATGGTTATAAAAATCAAGTTCTTCATGTTGTTCTTAGATTTGTGCGAAATGCTATCTGGCGTCTAACAGGTAGTAGGCGCCATCACTGATGATAGTATCGTTTTTTGAAAGTCCCGATCTTACAACTATTTTGTTGTTTTGGAGTCCATTTGTTTTTACAATCTGCCGGACATACCTATTGGCTGAAATCTGCCGGAATACAAAAGCACTATTACTTTGTTGCAGTACAGATTGTGGCTTCACCAGTACAGCAGGCTGTGGCGTGCCTTCGAAATTAACATTTACAAACATACCGGGCTTGAGCAGGTGGTCCGGATTTTCGCATTCTATTAATACCTCCACGCTACGTGAACTTTCTTCCATCAATTCATTGACATGGAAGATTTTTCCATTTATGGTTTTACCCGGCAATCCAGTGACGGTAATCCGGGATTGGATTAGCTGAGCAACGGCACTTATGTCTTTTTCCTTGATATGTCCGGCTACCCAGACTTTCGATAATTCGGCCACTGCTGCAACACTGGCGCCATCGCTTTTTATCATTTGTCCTACCACTACTTTATTCTCTACTACCTCACCTGTAATAGGGGCATAAATGACCAAAGGTTGTCCGAGTACCAGTTTGTCGGGATCTGTCTTGTATAACCGGATGCTTAATTTGGCGCTTTCAAACTCTTTTTTTTCTACATCGTAACTCATCTGCGCCTCTTCCAGTTCCTTCTGAATTCCTACTCCATTAGCAACCAGGTTACGTTGACGAAACAATTTTTTTTCCGCCAGTGCCAATTGCTCTTTTGCCTGGAAAAATGCTTTTTGTGCGGTAATGAAATCGGGCGAATTCATTTCGAACAGTGGAGTGGATGGAGTTACCTTCATTCCTAGTTTTAAGTACGCCGCAGTGATCCTTCCTGAACAGGTTGCTGCTATTTCAGCATATTGATTAGGAATCAGTTTTACCTGGCCTACCGCAGGCAATTGCTGGGTTAGTAACTGTGTGATAAGCGTATCTGTATGCAGTTTTTTTGCCAGGGCAGATTGTGGATTTACAATCACGGTATCTCCATGTAATTCGCAACTGAAAACAGTTTTCGGAGCAGTTACCTGACTGCAGGATGCCAGCAATAATGTACTGTAAATAAGCGTTTGTATTTGTTTCATTGTACCAATGTTATCAGTCATGAATGGAAGTATACCTAATTATGCATCCAAAGCTGCAGGCCGATTGCCGCAGCTGCTGTGCCGGTACTAATGCCTTTAAGGAATAAGGTAAACGTTTTTTGCCCACTCAGTTCCAGTGAAGGAATATCAAGTAAAGTAACTGTTCTGTTACCAGCTTGTGTTTTTACTTTGACCCGGTATTTGCCGGCAGCGATAGTTCTGAAAGGAGCAAGTGCGGCAGCATCGGGTTTATTGCCAACGTATGTGCCGGATTTTATCAACCTGGTACTGTCGTTTCCGCTGAAAATGTCGACATCTACAGGCGTGGTGGTAGGGGATAGGTGAAGGAATCGGATATTCGCTTTTGCAGTACCCGGGTTGTTTATCAGATCTTTTAATACGATGAACTTTATCTTATTGGCTTTAAGTGTATCATATATAAATAAGCTATAGCTGGTTCCATTTTCAAAGCTGAAATTGCCGTCCGCTACAATATTGTTTTCCACAGAAAGCTTAACAGGAAGATCTTTTCCCGCCTGGATCCGGGAATATGGTTTTTGGGAGGCCAGATAAGTTATTTTTTGCTGATACTTTTTTTCGTTTACATTAATCGTTACCTGCTCCGTTTTGGGTGATGCATGTATTACCTGTAAATAGGCGATGGCTGGTACCGGATTACTAATTGAGGTCTTCTTGCATGCGGTGATGGAAAGACCTGCTACCACTAATAATGAGGATACTTTTAAGGACCTTGTTGCTTTACTCATTTTCATAAGTTTAAATTTTAATGACGTAGGTGATGTTATTCTATGTCTTATAACATGAATGAACTCTTATCTTCCTATTGCTCATTTGAAAGAAACATCGCTTTAACAATATATTATGCAAAAATCAGCGATGCGCGCAATCCTAATTGGAGAAGAAATTGGAGGCGCACGAAAACGCCTCCCATAACATGCCACGAGTGGGGTAACATAACCATGATTGCATTAAAGATTCCGAAAAGGGGAAACTTCCTATCAGGGGTGGCGAAAAATTAAAATTTAAAAGAGTACGACAAATAAAAAGTAAGATCAAAAAGGCGGGTGCCTGTTGAAGATGTGTTATAGGCACTATTGTCTGGAATAGCAGGATCAGGGCTGTATGTGTTACGAGCCTGATAGGCGTTATATAATCCTGCTGATATTTTATGTGAAAGTTGCTTCCTGGTCTGAAATGTAAAACCGGCGTTTAAATTAAGACGATGATATGCTTTTAACCGACTGGGTTGATATCCGGCTCCCGTGCTATCCGGCTGCATTTTAGTGTCTCCTGAACTGAAGTACCAAACGGCATTTAAATCCAGGCTTTTAATGGGGCTGTAGCTGATGGTTGCGTTCAAATTATGCCGCCGGTCATATCGGAATGGGTATCTTTTTCCGTCGTTAATCCCCGGGAATTGCCTGTCGCTATAAGTAAGTGCATAGGAAAGTTGCCATTGCCATTTGCGAACTTGCTTTCTTGATAGAAGTTCCAGGCCATAGCTGCGGCCCTTCCCGGTAAGGATGTCTTCTTCCCATGAATCCCCGTTATAAAAAATATTCCCTTTTTCTGTGAAGTTGGTGATATTTCTCATCACCTTATAATAAGCATCTGCTGAAAGATATAACCCTTTTTTATCCTTGAAATTGTATCCCAGGTTAATCATGATGCTTTCAACCGGGCGCAGCAGATTTGTACTCGGTACCCAAAATTCGCTGTTGATGTCTAATGATGGACTGGTGACCTGGTGAAGGTATTGTGTCATTTGAGCATACGATAACGTTAGTTGCTGTTGTTCGTTTATGCGGTACGCTGCAAATAATCTGGGTTGCAGAGACAGATGTGTAAAGTGTTTGAAATTGTAAACTGCAAAATTAAACCCGGGTCTGATTAATATATTTGGTCCAATATGTAATTCATTTTCAAAATAGGTAGAGAATTCGCCGAATCGGAATGGGCCGACGGCCTGGTAATCATCAGTTCCTTCCACGAACGCTGATGATATGTTGGTGGTGAATGGCCTGATGGTAGTATGTGAATACCTGCTGCCGAACCTGAAACGTGCATTGGACCATGAATTAAATTCGAACTGGGTTTTCGCTTCCAGCTTTTGAATGGATCCATAGTTATTAAATACATTGTTGTCTCCCATTTGTGTAGTACTATCGTTGAACGCGGTTAATTTTACCCCAGCCAGGTTACTATAGCTGGTTGCGTTTAAGGTAGTACTAACGAATGACCGGGATCCAAGTAACTGAAGCCAGTTAAGCGTGCCCAAACGATTTCCCCAGCGCTGAATATACGGGGCACTGGGATCATGCAGGATCAGCCGGTCTTTTCCCAGGTAGCCTGTAAACATTAACTTACTATTGGCATTAATTAGATGTGTTAGTTTGAAATGGATGTCATAGAAGCGCAGCCGGTAATTGTCATCGATGATATTCAGTAAAGGGTTGGACCAACTGTGACGCATGGAAAACATCATTGCGGTTGTTTTTTTTATCAATGGTCCGTCCAGGGCCACTGATCCGGCCAACAGCCCCGCATTGCCTTCCACGCTCCATTTTTCCATGTTGCCATCGCGGGTATTCACTTCTGTAATGGAGGAGATGGCGCCATCGAAACGACTTGGGAAATCGTTTTTAAATTGTCTTATTGATTTAACCAGGGTGCTGTTGACAATGGAAATTTCTCCGAGTAAATGACTGGGATTAAAAACTTGGTTGCCGTCAAGGAGGAAAACGCTTTGATCCGGATCTCCGCCTCTGACCACTAATTTTCCAGTTGTTTCCTGCGTTTCAATATTACCAGGCATCAGGTATTGCGATCTCACCGGATCTGCTTCTCCAAGGAAATTGTTGTAAGCGTCTGTCTGATACTTGTCTATCCTTGAGCCACCATCTTGTTGAAGCATGTTTCCTCCTTCTATTTTTGCCTCTGGTAATTTAGTGGCGGAAACGACTAGATTTTTTTTTGTTGGTAATTCGATTTCTACAATGATTATTTTAGAAGGCAAACTATTGTGGCTTACTTCCAGATAATGCTTGCCTCGTGTGAGCAATATGTGATAGTAACCGAACCTGTTTGCTTGTGTAAGCTGGCCCGTAGCCAGATCTTTTACAGTAGCATAGGCCAGGGGTTCCAGGCTGCCTTCCTCCATTGTATAACCATAAAGCGAATATTTGTCCGGGATTTTTCTGTAAGAAACAGGAACCAGGATTATTTTGTTGTGTATCTCTTCTATTGTAACTTTTTGTCCATCCAACAATTGATGAAGCACTGCGCCAAGTGTTGTACTTCCTTCTGTTATGGAAAAAGTGCTGTCAGTATTCAGAGATATACTGGAATATTCGATTATTGTACCACTGTATCTGCTTATTTTGGTTAACAGATCAGGAATTGTGCCTGTTGCAAAGTGGCAGGTAAATGTTTTCCTTATTAGAGACTGCTGGGCGCTGACATTTAGGATACCGCAGCTACAAAATAGGATAGTGATAACCAGGAATATACTGAGATGGCGGATAGCATGAAAATTCTGTGGCGACCTCCGGTCGTCATAGCCTGTGTATGTCCTATGTCTGAAACGTCCGACTATAAAAGAAATTAATGTTTTAGTATAATATAATGGTATCCTGCTTTTGCCGATAATGAAGGTTTGCCAGCTTTGTTAATTCTTCTATTGCCTGGTTTAGGGGCTCGCTCTTAAAGCTGGCAGTTATATTTATTTCCCCAATTCCAGGGCTTTGAATACTGTCAATTTTAATGGGAGTGTTATAATAAATAGTAAGCGTCCGAATTACCTCTTTTAGTTGGATACCACTAAAAATTAAATCTTCCTGCTGCCATTGCAAAGGGAAACTGATGAATGTTTTCTTGTCAAATGTTTCTCCGGAAAAGAGGGCTTCTTCGTGAGCTAATAAGATACATTTATTTTGCGGATGCTCTCTGTCAGCAAATAGAATCTTACCAGTAAGAACAGCCACTCTGTCCTCTCTATGTCCCGCGTTTACCACGAATGATGTGCCTAACACAGTGATCAGTCCTTTTGGCGTTTCAATCAGAAACGGTTGGCCGGCTAAAGTCTTTACGTCAAAGAATGCTTCACCTAACAACTGTAATTTGCGTGTCGTATTCTTAAAATCAACAGGATACTTGATGCTTGCTCCATTTCGCAACCATACATTTGTACCGTCCGATAGTGTCAAGTGCTGGTCGGCTGCAGCGGTTAAATAGTTAAATTTGGGCTTGTTATTATTATAAAGCCACCACCCGCTGAAAATAACAACTGTGAGAATAGCAGCTGCTATCATTAGTTTGAGCAGGGATTGGACACGGACAGGCTTATCTGTAGAGATATTAACATCTTCCCCTCTTAATATAACGCGGTTGTTGACTTTTAGCCAGGCCTTTGACGTGTCAAATGAATTTTCTTCCGCCCATTCATCGGTTTGTTTCCACGTTTCAAGAAACTGATTAATTTTGTCCTGGTCAGCGGGGTGATGTGATACCCAGTCAATAATCACTATGTCATCTGCCTGGGTGGATATTCCCTGGACCTTTCTAAGCAATGTATCGATTATGTGGTTAGGTAATTCTTGCATTTTGTTTTTTCTCCCAATTACTAAAACTTAAAATTTTGTGAAATTCCTACGGCTACCGGAGAATATTTTTAACCACTTTTAACAAAAGTTCTTAGTAATTTCAATGCCTTCCATAGCTGGTTGTTGACAGTTTTGATAGATATGCCCAAATTGTCGGCAACTTCCTGGTTGCTGAAATTGCCAAGACGGCTTAGAAGGAATACCTCTTTGCATTTGGGCGGGAGTTGTTTGATTCCGTCATTCAGCAGGTCCTTGTAATTTACATCCCCTTCTTCCAGACTGTCGGGTACCGGTGTTGGAATTTCATCTTCAATATCTATGTTGGTAAGACTATAAATGGGAAGACGTTGTTCACGCCGAATATAAGTTAGGCTGTTGTTACGAACCGCTGTAAAGAGGTAATACTTTATCCCTTGATTAAGCAAAATACCTCTATGGTTTTCCCATATTTTTGCAAAAACATCCTGCACAATATCTTCACATATATCTTTGTTTTTTATATAACTGAAAGCATATTTGCAAAGCGGATTGTATTGCTGTTCAAATACCAGTCTAAACTGCCTGTAGAGGTCATCTGTGCTCACAAATGTATTTTAAAATATAGAAAATTGATAAATGCGTATAGTTGTAGCTGAGCTATATTTACAATAGCTTTTCATTCCATAAATCAATAACGCAGGGTTGTTTCATTCCCTCTATTCTGATTCCCGGATGGCCATTTAGTAGATGTTGGAAGGGGATAGACTACAGGGGGAAGTAAATTTCATATCAAAGTAAATATAATCCGGTTGCCTGGAACCGGTAACCCAGCGGTGATAGTCTTACCATGTCAGGACGCAATGTTTTTAACTTTACCTAGTGGTTGCCTTATACTTCACATTTGAAATTTTTTTTTTCGACGTAGGAAGATTTCAACTTTTGCTGTTTTTATTACAGATATGGTTATGTTGACCTCAATTGTGATTTAAAGTTAATCATACTTACAACTGAAGGGGGCGCTGTTTTAGCGCCTCCCATTTTTATGCGCCGGTGTTAAAGACTGGTCCGCTATTTCAACTGCAAATTACTTGTAAAAAAATGTTAAAACTCCCGGACTCTCTTGGTTGGCTGATAACAGCATTTTTCCGCTCCGCGGATTCACAGCGAGTCTTTTGTTGAAAGGTAGGTAGGATAAGGAAGATAAAAAGGGCTTGTCCCTTGAAACCAATTGGTGTGATGGGATGGAGGTACCTTTTATTTGGAAATAGAAACGCACAGAGATCACATATAATCGATATTCTCACTCAATCAGATATCAAAAGGTTCGAGTTTTGTGCGATAGGGATCCCCCAAATCGGCAATTACCAACTGGGGATTATCTAAAATAGAAAACCCGCGACTAGCGAGGGTTTCTTCTATATTTTGCCGGCTGTAGGGGACAAATATCGAACTTTTTTGTCTCCGATTTGGGGAAAATCTACCAGTTTGCCAAGCAAGTTTTATAATTATATCTAAGGGAGTAAAAATAATAAGGCGTTGTTATTTTTACTCAATGTACAGTCTATTTAGGTTGGATAATCGTGCTAAAACTAGCCCAATGAATCTCATCTAAATAGGGATTTACGGCGTTGACAATCTTTTGTCTTCCCAATCAATAATTAGTTTTCTTTTTACAAATAGCCATTGATTATTTTGGTGGGTATAAGTATCATAATAGCGGATAGCTTCGGTTTGTAATATTCTTTTTCCATCTTCAAAAAAAATATGATGGGCAAGACATTGGACAAACCCGGTGGTGTCATCCCCGAATTTGATCAGGTTCTGCCCGTTAAGGTGAAACGTCATATTGTATTTTTCCAGGCCCTTGAACGCTTTTTCTAATTCTTTGCGCCCTTTTAATACGACAATAGGCTTGCTTGTATCGGGCTCTGACCGATAAATTTCCAACGTACCATTTTCAACAAAAAGAGCTGCCTGCCGTTGAGCTTTAGTCCTGTCCGCGTAATATGCAAAACTGTCAATTAACTCGCGTATAGCAATGTCATTTCTGAATGCATTTGAATTTAGTCGCCTTACGGAGTCAAGGGCGGACTGCGATTTTACAGAAAAAGTCTGTGTTATAAATAACAGAATGATTGTTACATTTTTCATATAGTGGATTTGAAGTCAATGTTTATATTTTCGTTTGTTTCAATGACTGCTAACATCCTGTTAGTGGTTCGTTGTTATTGTCTGTCCACTGTGTAATTCAGTTCAGTTACCCCACAAGTAAATTGTCTGGTAGTCACCAGGTTTAGTTTTATTTTATCTTTGATGTCTACAAATAATGGAATGCCTCGTCCAAGAATAACTGGATTAACAAATAGCCAATAGCCATCAATTAAGTTCTGTTGAATAAGTGAATGTGTGGCTGTCGGGCTACCAAAAAGTAAGACTTCTCCACCTGCCTGTTGTTTTATTTCGTTTATTTTATCTGAAACGTTGTCGCTAATAATTGTTGTATTAGTAAAACCCGCGTCTTTCATTGTTTTCGATAAAACAACTTTGTGAGCTTTGTTATACCACTTTGAATGTTGAGTGTCGTGCTTGGTCGCATTCGGCTTGTCTCCTGCGGTAGGCCAGTAATTTTCCATCATCTGGTAAGTTGCTCGTCCGTATAAAGCCGTATCGGTTTCGCCGATCCGCTTACCGACATGATCAAAAATTTCCTCACCAAGTTTGATCCAGTTCATCTCTCCGTTCGGTCCTGCTACAAAGCCGTCAAGCGATATGTGCATAAATGAAATTATTTTTCTCATATTTTTTTTATTTATGGTTTTTTACTTTGTAATATTTTAATATATTTTTCAAGTCGATTTAAAGTCTGCTTGCCACCTTCAATGGCATTTATCCGTCTATTCAGTTCTTCAATAATTTCTTTTGACTTAAATATTGACTTCATTGTCAGTAATGTTTTTTCTTCAACCTCTTCAAATGAAATTGAAACTGTGAAATTATAATCTTCGCTTTCGCCAAAATGTCTATAGGATAAAAGGGAAGGTTTTTCTACTTCCAAATACTCAACTTTGCTATCCCAATCTTGTCCCCAACCATGCATAATAGAATCCCAGGTTTTGCCAGATGCTACGTTCATTGATTTTATAGTCAGCGAAAAACCATCTGGCCCCCACCATTCTTTTATATGCTCCGGGGTGGTCCATACTTCCCAAACCAAATCCCTTGGAGCATCGAGAATTCTCGTATGTATAAGACTGTTCCCTTCCTGTTTGAATGTATTGTACTTCTCCATCTATCTATTTTTTCTTGTTTTGAATTTTAGCCAGATAATTTTCCAATGAGTCTAATTTATTGTCCCAATAGTTTCGATATTGATCTACCCAGTCTGTTACTTCCTTTAATCTTTCGAGTTTGGCTTCGCAATATCTTTCCCTGCCCTGTTGTTTGATTACAATAAGACCACAATCGTTAAGAAACTGTACATGCAATGAAACTGCTTGACGGGTAATATCAAACTCCTTGGCAATAGCATTAACATTTAGTGATTTCCGAGCCAACATACCAATAATTTGCCTGCGGGTTGGATCTGCTATTGCCTGAAAGATGTCTTTTGTTGGTGCCATATTGCGCAAGTGATTTCTTGCAAATATATATGCAAGGTTTGACTTGCGCAAATTTATTTTAACTACTCCTGTAAAAAGCCATTCAATCGAATTTTTTTGAACTTCCAGAACCTGAGAATGTGAGTGCCATTTTGTTTTCCAACAATGCGACAATAGCCACCTTTAATAGAACATTGGGTGACGAAGAAATTCGCATCATAAGGAGAAGTACTCATTGTAACCCTGCACCAGACGCTTTCGAACCAATAGTTAATGTTTTTGACCTAAGTGCCCCTTATTATGAAGTGTTTTGGGAGATGGACTTGTTTTGTATCATAATTCCAATGCCATACATAATTGACAGGGGATGGTTTCCAGACGTTTCATATGTATTTTGACAAGGAGTTGGACCAGTTGTATGTTACACTCGGCCATATGATGTATTAAGTTCGATTACGATGGTGTTAGTACCGGAACCAGAGTAGAGAACAACATAAGAAGCCTTTCACACGAGAGGCTTTTACTTTTTATTTGATCTTTAATGTAATTGCATAAAAATTATATGCTGAATACAAGAAATGTTTAGGAAAAGAAAAGGGGACAAATAATTGTAAATCGAACTAGTGAAATCCTTTACTAGATTGGATATCCTATTTTCTCATTTCACTTCCTTTTATAGTAAACAAAATACTGGGGTATTATAATACATACGGAAATGAATACACTTTTTCCTAATCTATTTTAGTGACACCTTACTACGGGCGGAGGAGCGGTAAAAATCAGTAATAATATTTGTATCTCAGTAAGTGATCGTTAAACTTAATAAGGTAACATAAAAAAACAGGAGAGAATTAATCGGAACTCGACTAAATACTCGACTTAAAATAGAAAACCCGCGACTAGCGCGGGTTTCTTCGAGATTTTGCGGACCGGACGGGACTCGAACCCGCGACCTCCGCCGTGACAGGGCGGCATTCTAACCAACTGAACTACCGATCCGTAATACTGTAGGGCCTTTCAGCCGATTGGTATTCCCCGTTTGGGAGTGCAAATGTAGCAACATTATTTCCATTCCTCCAAATAAATTTTCAAAAAAAGGAAATTATTTTTTCCAGCTATTAATATCCGGACAACTGCTCATGGCTGCTGCAAAGGCGGCAGTGCTGCCATACCGGGTGGTAAACATACGCTCATAGGGAGAATGATAACGGTTGTCAGTAGAATGAATAGCCTGATCACAAACCGCCAGCATTACAGTGGCCTGCGCGGCTAATTCCTTATTATCTCTTGTATAGGCAAGCACTTGCTGATACATTCGGATAGCATCTGCACAGCGGTAGTAAGGTTGTTTATAAGTATGAGCATTCGGGTAAAAAGTATACCATGCCCACCGATAGCCCTGCCACCATTCATCATGGAAGTCCATTTCGGCTGCACTCTTACCATAGCTGAACATCATCCAGGCGGATCCCGGCCTGGAGATATTAAAATAAGCATTACCTAGCAGCATAGACAGGCGCGCTTTTTCAGCGGGTAATTTGGCCGCGCCGAGGGTATCCATCAACTGTATCATATCCCGGAGAATTAACTTTTTACTTACATAGGGATACGCCTTGTAGGGTGTTTTATCAATGCCTTTCAATGGCGTTGCGGTACCAATATACCGTAAGGGCAACCCATCGGCATAGGCATATTTTTCTTTCCAGAAATGATCCGGAATGCGATTAAAGGTAGTCATCGCAGCCTGGTACTGTTGCCGCCGCAGTTGGAGTGTACCTTTCAGGTCCAGGTAAAAATCATCGGTAGACCAAACATCGGGCGAAATCATTTTTTCAAAAGCTGTTTTATGGGCGCGGTATTTAAGAGACAGCAACATATCTATATCTGCCGGGGTAGCATATTTATCAAAGAAGGCGATTTTGTTATAGCAAATGGTATCAGATTCGGAATCGGTATATCTGCCGGAAATGCCATAATAGTCATCTACCAACACATTTGCTTTTTGAAATAATAGTCCGGCTTTCACGATATCGCCTTTAATTTTCATTTGCCGGCTAAGGAGCAGATATAGTTGAGAAATAGCCGTGTAAGGTCGGGCAACCCAATAAAATTCATCAAAATGGTAACTTTCTTCGCCCATACGGATAACAGTAGAGAGTTGCTTATATAAAGCTTCCTGTATGGTGGGTTGGGTGATATCGGCGGTGTAAATAAGCTGAATAGTGTTGGCGATTGCCTTTTGTTTAGCGTATCGTGGCTGCCTGGTATGGATGGTTCGCAGGTACGCAGCGGCTTCAGGATATTGTTTATCTATTTGAAATAAATGAACAATAGCCAGTTGTAGCAAGGTTTTATCAGACCCTGGGTATTTTAACTGGCTAATCAGTTGAGTACGTACTTGTCGGAGATATAGCAAATCCTTCTGAAAGTTCTTTTGATGATAGGGCCCAAAGGGCCGATCCTCTTTTGTTCCACCAAAACCCAGTAGCTGGGGTGATAGCAGCCAATCTTCCAGTTTATTGATTTCCCGGCAAATGAGTAATGGCAGATACTTATTGGATGGATCAGCAGCACTTATTTCCTGTATTTCCCTTAATCCCCTGCCGGTATTTTTAAGTCCGATTGCGGCCGCAATTAATCTGCGGGTAGCCGGATCCGTGACAGACCCCTTTAGGGCAACTAGCTTTTTGGTGGTAAAGAATCTTGCTGCGTAAGCTTTTTTTTCTTCGCTACGGTCAAACGCCTGTAATAGCACCAGCAGCCGGCCGTTTTCATCTTTTTGTACATCGGCGTAATAGATCAATCCCCAATCTGCTACAATGGTTTTTTTATGGAGGAGGTATTGATCGTAAAAAGAGCGGATACGCTCACCAAGATCAGGAGGTGCAGGTTCATTATTGCCATAAATGGTATACGAAAGTATTTTAAGCACCTGGAAGGCGTAACGCTCCTGTAAAAAGGGGAGCTTAACGCGGCGGCATTGCTGTTCGGCGTAAGTAGCGAGAGAGTCGAGGAAATGATTACTATAAATAGGGCCGTTTGTTTCCCATGGATCCATGCTGACAGCTGCAGTGGTAAATTCTATCTTTTTGGCAAATGACAGGTAATCCGCCACCGCCTGATGTTCCGGCAGCAATAACCAGTTGACAAAACTATTATCAGTACTGTCGCCCTTATGCTTAATGGTATACAAAAAGTCATCTGGCGACATCGCATATTGTACTTCATAAATGTCTTTGAGTGATACCTGATTACCGGTGAGCTGTTGCCATTCCCGGCAGTTGCGGTGCTTGTCGGTTTTCAACGGGTCCGTATCCACGGCATTAGTAAAGGCCAGCGTATAATTAAATGTCTGTAGATGATCGAGGCCGCTAAGATAACTGCGGAACAGCATGATCCGGCTTTCGTCCGGATAGCTGTCAGGAGGACAACTATTGGTAGGACGGTAAGTAATAAGAATTAGCAATAAAGCACTAATAGCGATGAACAGTTTCCCAGATAACGCTTTCATAAGTAATAATTGAAGGGAGATTCCAGTAATAAAATGCTATATGCTGGTAGCCAGGTAGCTTGTCAGTCATAAGAGCTACTGCGGCAGTTAATGCTTGTGGGTCGGGATACTCCATACGTAAGAGATCTCCTTCCCGGAAATAGAGATCATCGATCACGGTGTCCCGCAGAAAGCGATAACGCTGGTCCTGCTCGTGGGTAAATACGGTCGTATCAGAAATGAAAGCTTCATCCTGGTATATGATACGTTTAAATTGATGATCCCGGAACCAGGTATACCAGCCAAATACAGGGAATGCCAGGTCTAACGGTAACGGATAAGCTTTACCACCCAGATATTGCCGGAGTTCGGACAGGTCAAAAATGGAGTTCTGCGTGGCAGGATTAGCTATTTTACCGAGATTATAACACATCAGCATCCCTTTATCCACAGGTGGAACCCCCATTTTCTCCCAATATTTATAAGGATATAAACGAATAGTGGCGGATATCGTAATGCCCGGATTCGCTTTTTTGAATGCTTCCAGGAAATGGAAATATAGCTGCTTTGTACCAGCTGTCCAGTCACAGTCTATCTGTATTTCAGGTACAGCATAGTTGCTGATGCGGGCTTTCATCCGGGTGGTCACCGCATTTATTTTGGCCGTTATTTTGTGTGCCAGCTCCTCGCTTGTGGCAGTATTCAGCTGCTCAAACGTTCTGTTGGTAATGAATATAACCGGGGTAAATGTTATACCGTACAGGAACTTGTCGTCGTAGATATAATTGTCAACCACCGCTTTGGGAATGGCCATGTGCATTGTTTCACTCCAGTCTACATCAAAATAATGCAGGTAGATATGGGATGTTTGCAGTTGTACTAGTTTTTCTTTTTCCTCCTCCGACATAGCAAAACTGGATCTCCAGTAATAGAAGGAATGTTGAATAGGAGGCTTTTCTTCCGGCTTACAGGAAAAAAGCAGTATCAGCAAGGTATACAGGCAATACCGGTAGGGAAACATGATGTAAAGGAGTATGATTCAAAGCTACGGGAATTAATGTTTATAACCTCCTTGTTATCTAGTGCTTTCTTCCCCCCACATTTTGATATATTTAAACAATTCTACATATTGCATAAACGTTTGAAAACTGACCCGTCAAAATATGCTATACTTATGAACAACACCGGATTTATCACCCTGGGTATTGTTATTGCAAATTTCTTTTTCTCCTATAAAGGATTCAGGAACCGCGTATTTTTCGATAAATATGCTTTCGTGGTGGAAAGAGTATTGCTGTTTAAAGAATACTGGCGGTTAATGACATCCGGGTTTCTGCATGTAGGCTGGCAACATTTGTTGTTTAATATGATTTCGTTGCTGGGCTTTAGCCTGTTCCTCGAGGAGGGATTAGGCAGCGTGGCTTTTCTGTTGATTTACTTTGGTAGTTTGATAGGAGGCGATTTATTGTCGCTGTATATACACCGGCGCGACAGTGATTACAGCTCAGTGGGGGCTTCCGGAGCGGTGTGTGGCGTGATTTTCGCCTCTATTGCTTTATTTCCCGGGATGTCTGTCAATTTCCTGGGATTGTTCCCGGTGGCTGGCTGGCTCTATGGGTTGATTTATATCTTATATGCTATTTACGGGATTAAGTCGCGCAATGATAACATCGGGCACGATGCACACCTGGGGGGAGCCTTGGTGGGGATGACGATCGCCATTGCGCTGGAACCGCAGGCGATGGTAGCCAACTTCGCTACGGTAGTGATTATAGCGGTGCCGGCGATATTCTTTATGTATGTCATCATTACCCGGCCGCATGTATTGCTGGTAGACAATTTCTTCTACCGGCAGCACCACGTTTTTGCAGATATCGACGATAAATATAATTTCGACCGGGCCCAACGGCAACGGGAATTAGACGCTATCCTCGACAAAATCCATAAGAAAGGCATCCATAGCCTCACAAAAGAGGAGAAAGAAAAACTGGAACGCTATTCTCAGCAGATCAGCTAAAGCGGCCCTTGTATCCGCCCAATTTTTATTACTTTAGCAGGAATACCACCAACCTTTTTATATAAGCCTGCTAATTATAATGCACGATAACAGCTATATTGACAAAGCATTGTTTCAACGCATCTCAGAAGGTGATGAAGAAGCGTTTGGTGTCCTGTTCAATGCCTCCATGCAAAGCCTGGAGCCCTTTATTCAGAAAATGGTGAAATCGCCGCACAACGCGCAGGAAGTGATACAGGCCACTTTCTTGCGGGTATGGTTAAGCCGCGATAAACTCACAGAGATTGATCATCCAAAAGCCTGGCTATATAAGGTGGCCGCCAATGAATGTTATACCTACCTCCGGAAAGAAGCCACAGAATACCGTTTACGGGAAGCAGTGACCACTGCAGATGATGAAATAGATACCACCAGCCGGCAGCTAAGCCTGAAGGAACTGCATGTACTCATTGAAGAAGCCGTACAGTTATTATCTCCCCAACGCAGGCGTATTTTCCAGATGAGTCGTAACCAGGGCATGAAGATCCCGGAAATAGCCACTGAACTGGATTTATCCCCCCATTCTGTTAAAAATGCCCTCGTTTTTTCCCTGAAGTCTATCCGGGAACACCTGCGCCGTTATGGTCATACCATCCCACTTGTTTATATCATTTTTATTTGCAGATAATTTTTTTTCGGGCAGATAGGTCCTTTCTGTCAGCAGCTCATTCTTATTATTGGGAGTACTCTTAAATAGACCCCTATTAGCATGGAGGAGCAAAGGGTTAAGTATATATTGCAACAGCGCCTTTCGGGAAAGGAAACTCCCGGAGAACAGGAAGAACTATACCACCTTCTCAGGAATGATGAGAATATGGAATTGTTTATGGCGGCGTTAACGGACCTGATGTGGCAGGCGCCGGCAACGGACACACCGGATACGGCTACTCATCAGGCACTGCTGAAGAGTATTACCGCCACCGATGTTACCTTACCTTTTGTGGAATCCGTACACCCCGTACGCTACCTGCGCTGGTGGTGGGCTGCGGCAGTTATAGGAGGAATCGTACTGGCGGCCGTTAGCTATTGGTGGCTGAAACCAGTAACAAGTGTGGCGCCCCTGCCGGTAGTAGCACAACGTTATAAAAATGAGGTGCCTCCGGGTGGTAATAAGGCAACACTGACACTGGCCAATGGCGCGGTCATTACCCTGGACGAAGCAAAGAATGATACCCTGGGCAAACAGGGAAACACCACCATCATCAAGCTGCAAAACGGGCAGGTACAATATAAAGCGGCAGAAGGATCCGCTGCGGTGAGCTATAATACGCTCACTACCCCACGTGGAGGACAATACCAGCTGACCTTACCCGATGGTACAAAAGTATGGCTGAATGCCGCCAGCTCCCTGCATTTTCCGACTGCTTTTATGGGTAATAACCGGGAAGTAACATTAACGGGAGAAGGATACTTTGAGGTGGCGCCATTGCCCGGCAAACCATTCCGGGTAAAAGTAAATGAAACAGAAATCGCGGTATTGGGTACACAGTTTAATATCATGGCGTATCCCAACGAAAAAATGATGGCGGTTACCTTGCTGCAAGGTGCCGTGAATGTAAGCCGGAATGGTATCGTAAAGAAGTTACAACCAGGGCAGCAGGCACGGATGGAAGGCAACAATAACATCACGGTGATACCCGTAGATACACAGACGGCAGTTGCCTGGAAAAATGGATTTTTCATCTTCGAGCGGGCCGATATTGCTACGGTAATGCGGCAGCTGGAAAGGTGGTATGATATAGACGTGGTTTATGAAGGAACACCACGTGAAATGTATTTTGGTGGCGGGATGCAGCGTAGTCTGCCCCTGTCACGCGTATTAAATATTCTTGAGAGAAACCAGGTGTTATTCAAAATAGAGGGTCGGAAAATAACTGTACTACGATAGTAAGCACACCATATTTTTTAACATACTTAAACCAACGCGCCTTTGAATTAAGAAATCATTGCTAAAAAACCAGCGCCATTAAAAAAACCAGTGATGGGCAAACATCACTGGTTACAGGCAATAAATTATTCGTGTAAACTCATTTTTATCACCGAAATCAAAAGTATGATTTTAACTGCTTTGTTCCAAAACAGAGAAGGGGAGGCCTATGTGCATAATCATCAACCAGATTATCCCCGCAACAATACCTTAGAAACGCATCACCACCAATGCAGATCTTACTCGCCGACACATACCGGCGCAATGAAAAGAAATAGTCAGCCAACCAAAATTTGGAGGATCATGAGATTATCTGCTTTATTACTAATGGCGGGCGCTTTGCAAATCAGCGCCAAAGGACTGGCACAGCGGGTGACCATGTCCGTCAGAAATACGCCGCTATCAACGGTTTTTAGCAACATTAACCGGCAAACGGGCTACATCGTTTTTTATAACTATGAAGCACTGGAAACTACCCGGCCCGTGACCGTTGAAGTGAAAAATGCTACTATCCAGGAACTGTTACACGTATCCCTGATGGGACAGGGCCTGGAATATGCGATCGATGATAAAACCATTACGGTCACTAAAATCATCCCGCGCGTACCCGAAATACCTGTACTGCCTGCACAGATCGTGGTGACCGGCCGCATCACAGACGAAAACGGTATCCCACTGGCCGGCGTTTCAGTGGTGGTAAAAGGTACCACCAAAGGCACGCAAACCAATACCAACGGGGAATATACGGTAGTGGTGAAAGATGAAAATGCCGTGCTGTCATTTACCTATATCGGTTTCGAAAAACAGGAACTGGTAGTTGGTAAAAACGCCGTTATCAGCCTGCAATTGAAAGCATCCAACAACAAGCTGACAGGCATCGACGTGGTAAACACCGGGTACCAGATGATTTCCCGGGAAAGAGCCACCGGCTCATTTTCTGTGATTGACCCATATCGCCTCCGCAGCAAATTAAAACCCGATGTAAAATCAGCCCTCGAAGGACAAGCTACCGGCGTAGTCCTCACCAAAGAAGGCAACCTGGAAATACGTGGCGTATCTACCATGCTGGGTACCGCTGCCAGCGCCCCGCTGCTGGTAATCGACGGATACCCTACCAACGCCGGACTGGAATCACTGAACATAGATAACATTGAATCCATTACCATCCTAAAAGACGCGGTAGCAGCCTCCATTTACGGCGCCCGCTCTTCCAACGGCGTAATTGTAGTGGCTACCCGCCAGGGCAGAAAAGGTGCACTGCAGGTAGAATACAAAGGATCTACCGGCATCACCCTGAAACCAGACCTGAAATACCTGAACAGGGCTTCTTCGGCAGACTATGTAGACGCAGAAATAGAACTCTACAACCTGGATCCCAACGGCAACCTGACAGACTATAATGATTACAACGTCACCTCTAAAGTGAACTATCTCATGATCGCAAAGTCACAGGGATGGCTGAGCGAAAAAGATGCCGACGCACAACTGGATGTACTGAGAAAAAGCGACGGACAAGCACAACTGCAGAAGTATTATTTCAGGAACCAGTTTACGCAACAACATAATATCTCTTTATCCGGCGGTAGCGAAAAAAGTATGTTGAATGCGGCGGTGAAATATATCTCGAATGAAAATAACACCATCCGTAATTCAGATAACCGCCTGATCTTCGACATGAAGAACGACTGGCGCCCAGGCAAACGGGTGGCTATACGGCTGTTCTCTAACGTGAACTATGCCACCACCACCGCACCGGTAAAAGGTTGGCAGGATATGCTGGCATATACCAACACCTCTCTCTTACAACCCTATGACCTGGTGGTAGATCCTGCTACAGGAGCACCATTGACCATGGATTACAAAAATGCCAAAAAACGGGATCGCTATGCCGCCATCGCCGGTACCAAGCCGCTGTATTATAATCCGCTCGAAGACCTGGCGCTGGAAAATACCTCCACTAAAACCCTGCAGCTACGACTCGGCGGTAGTATCACCATCAAACTATTGGATGGATTAAGCGCAGAAGCCGGTGGTTCCTGGAGCCGGGGCGATATGCTGGGCAGAAGCCTGTATGATAAAAATGCTTACCGGGTAAGACTTTGGTACGATGACAATACCTCGATATCCAATACTTCCAAACATTATATACCCGATGGCGCCGTAGTAAATGAAAGCCGCAATTTTAACCAAAGCTATATGTTCCGTACCCAGCTGAACTTTAGCCGGCTCGTTGCTCCCCGTCACCGCATAGCGGCCATCGCCGGAAATGAAATCAGTCGCAATACAACAGATAACAATACCCTGCCTACCCGCTTCGGCTACAACGATCAGGCAGGCACCTTTGCTACTTTTAACTACGCTGATTATAATGCCGGTAACTATAATGCAGACAAGCTGGGTACCAGCAGCCCTTCGGCCAGCATCGGCAGCTATGCCTTCCAGGATAACCGCTTTGTTTCCTGGTATGCCAACGGCTCCTACGAGTATGATAGCCGCTTTATCCTCAGCGGTAGTATACGCCTGGATCAAACCAACTTCTTTGGTACCGATCCCCGCTACCGCTATAAGCCGCTGTGGTCGGCCGGAGGTACCTATAAACTGGCAGAAGAAAAATTCTTCCAGGTACCCTTGATCGATCGCCTGGATCTGCGTGCTTCCTATGGAATCAATGGAAACATCTCCCTGAACTCAGGCCCTTTCCTGATCATCACACCAGGTAGTTATTCAACTTATACCGGGGATATATCTTATGGTATTACTTCTCCGCCTAATAACTCGCTGCGCTGGGAAAAAACAAAAAGCACCAACCTGGGTGTGGACGTGTCTTTGTTGAAAAGACGCATCAACGTAACCCTCGACTACTACCTGCGTAATAGCAGCGACCTGCTGGCGGCAGACGCCATTGATCCTACCCGCGGCTTTAGCTCCCTTACCAAAAACGTAGGACAAGTACGTAACCAGGGCTATGAAGTATCAGTAGATGCGGATGTGATCCGCAAAAAGAACCTGGTATGGAATACCTTCTTCAACTTCAGCTATAATAACAATAAGGTGCTTACCTATAATGTAACCTATCAGTATGCATCTTCCATTACCAACGGCGCTATTAAAAAAGCCGGCGACCCGCTGGATGCCCTTTATAGCTACCGGTATGCAGGCCTTGATAATAACGGTATATCGCAGTTTTATTCCAACAAAGGAGAGAAAATAGGCGGCGGAAACGTGGCAGTAGGCGATTTGATATATAGCGGTACCCTGCGTCCCAGGTATGCCATCAGCATGACCAACTCCCTGCGGGTGAAAAACTTCGATCTGTCCTTTATGTTCATTGCCAAATTAGGAAATGTATTAAGGAGAGATGCCTTCAGCGGATCTAATATTTTAAATAAACATGTGGGCGAAAGATGGCGTAAGCCCGGTGATGAAGCAAAAACAATCTATCCCAAACTCAGCGACTGGAATATGGATATGTTCTACTTCCCGTATTCAGATATCCTGATTGAAAGTGGTAACTATATGAAGCTGCGCGACATCACGTTGACCTACGACATCAATCCGCGGATCTTAAAACAGATAGGCTTCACCAATGCCAGGATATACCTGCAAAGCCGCAACCTGCTGATGATTACGGCCAACAGTGATCATCGTGATCCGGAAACATCTGAACTGAATCTCACCGGCGGTACCGGCGCATTTACGGAACAGGGCTTTAGCTCCCTGCCATTGCGGCCTGAGTTTTACGTTGGCTTATCATTCACGCTTTAATATTAATCATGGTAACCATGAAACAGCATATACTTATTCTATCCACTATTATTGCTACCAGCCTGGCTTCCTGCAATAAATTCCTGGATGTAAAACCCAAAGGGAAACTGATCCCTACAGAGGTAGCCGATTTTGACCACCTGCTCGATAATTCCAACATTGCGCAATGGGCCTTTGTGGATAACAACAATGGATGTAACCTGGGATACCTGACAGATAACCTGTCGCTATCCGAAGGTATCGGAAACATCAACTACAAGGCCAATAACCATCCTAATATTGATCGCTACTGGGCATATGTATACCGGCAGCCATATAAAAATCCCGCTACGTCCGACTACTTCTGGGACTGGGGTACCTACCGTTCTATGGCCTATTTCAATAACGTGATAGACGGTGTACGTGCTATTCCCAACCTGAGCGCAGAAAATCAACAGTATGCCAAAAGGGTAGTAGCACAGGCGCTTGTAAACAGGGCCTGGTCGTACCTGGTGTCTACACTGGTATATGGACCGGTATATAAACCCGGTACCGCCAACGATACCAAAACAATTCCTTATGTAATAAGCGCGGACGTAGGAGCGGTGTTACCGGATTTGTCCACACAGGCGCAGGCTTTCGACCTGGTATCGAAAGATATACAAACAGCTTTACCCGATATGCCGGACGTGACCAACTGGCCATCGCGTCCTAATAAGGCAACTGCACAGGCGTTGCTGGCCTACTATCACCTGTTTACGCAGAAGTATGATAGCGTGGTATACTACGCCAATCTTGCCTGGACTGCTGCCAGCGCCGGTGGAACAGACAAAATCATCTACAACTATAACAGCTTTTCGTGGACGGATCCCACCAACATCATCAACAGCACCATTAAAGCCCCCGATGATTTCCTGACTACTGCCAACAGCCGGGAAAATTTATTCTATAGAAACCTGGATGCGGCCGCAGGCAGGTCATCGTCTTCTTATCCTTCGGATGAAGTGATTGCCTTATATGATCAAACCAATGACCTGCGCTTTAAGTATTTCTTCTTAACAGCGCCCGGTTATAAAACAACGTATAACAATGTTACCTATGATGATGGTAACCGCATACAATACTATCGCGGCTCCAAATCCAGGATGACGGCCGGGTTCACCTATCCGGAACTACTGCTGATGCGTGCAGAAGGATACGCACGCACCAACCAGTTAGCCGCCGCTATCACCGACCTGAATACGTTGCGCCGTTACCGTTATAAAACCGGTACACCGGATCTGACCGCCGGGTCCCAGGAAGAAGTGATTCAACAGGTGCTGGATGAAAGAAGAAGAGAGTTACCATTGGGTTCATTCAAACGCTTCCTCGACCTGAAGCGGTTTTGTGTTGAAACCGGCAAGCCCTGGTGCAAAACAAAAGTCACGCATAAGATAGGTAGAGAAATACACGAAGGAACGGTAGATTCGAAAGACTTTATTCTCACAATTTCTAACCCGGTATTGAAATTTAATCCACAGTGGAACATTCCATTGGATGGAAGACCCTTCTAAATCAAAAACAAGCACCATATGAACCGCATGCTAATTACGATGCTGGCTTTACTGCCAGCCACCTTATTTGCCCAGGAAGGCGCCTTTATACTGAAAGGAAAAATCGGTACACTGGACGCGCCTGCAAAACTGTTTCTTACCTACCGCGCCAACGGAGAAACGATCCGCGATTCTGCCGCCCTGCAAAATGGCGTGTTTGAATTCAAAGGAAAAGTAAACGACCCGGTGAGAGCCTCCCTGGTACTGCGTCATACGGCGCCAACCATGATGATGTCTTATAAATCAGATATGCTCACAGTATACCTGGAGAAAGGAACTATCACGCTTTCCGCAAAAGACTCTGTATATAATGCGGTAGTAAAAGGTTCCCGTTTGAATGATGACCAGCAACGCCTGCAGGCCAAATTAAAAAGTACCAACGCGCAACGGGATCAGCTAACAGAAGATTACATCGCCGCTACAGAAGAAACCCGTAAATCAGATGCTTTTAGAAAATCATACGAGGAGAAAAGTAAAGCCATCCGTGCTACAGAAAAAGAAATCTACAAAAACTTTGTAAAAGACAATGGTAAGTCGCCCGTAAGCCTCGATGCCCTGCAAAATTTCGCCGGATCAATTCCAGATAACGTGGAGGAAATCGAAGCAATGTACAATGCATTATCTCCCGTTGTAAAAGACGGTAAAAAAGGGAAAGAAGTAGCAGGTATTATCGGTGGCTGGAAACAAACGGCCATAGGTGCTATAGCCCCAGCTTTCACACAGAATGATACCCTCGGCAAACCGGTAAGCTTATCCGATTTCCGCGGTAAGTATGTACTGGTGGATTTCTGGGCCAGCTGGTGTGGTCCTTGCCGCGCGGAGAACCCGCATGTGGTAGCAGCTTACAACAAGTACAAAGACAAACAGTTTACCATCCTCGGCGTATCCCTGGATCAGGCGAACGGACATGAGGCCTGGCTGAAAGCTATCCATACCGATCAACTCACCTGGACACATGTATCCGATCTGAAGTTCTGGGAAAACGAAGTGGCAAAATTATATGGCGTAAGAGCAGTACCTCAGAATTTCCTGCTGGATCCCAATGGGAAAATAGTGGCAAAGAACCTGCGGGGAGAGGCACTGGATAAGAAGCTGGAAGAATTATTGCCTCATTAAAGCTATTAGCTATTAGCTGTTAGCTTTTAGTAAAAATGCAGGGGAAAACATTTAATAAGTGTTTTACACCCCTGCATTTTTGCTAAAAGCGTACTTACTTTATTTTCTTAAAAGAATAATGCCCTTTTATGTATTTATTGAGATAGGTACCTTTTGACCCCGACTGTTTCATCGCGGTATAAGCGGCCTCTGGTACTTCCTGATAATCGTATATCATGCCCGATACGAAGATAATCCGCAGCGTACGTGTATCGGCATTATAAATCATATGTGCAACCACAGAGGATGGCATATAAAGGGGGCCTCAATTATCATACCGCGGGAAAAGCACGCTAAAATTGAATGACTTCGCTTAAATTTACCATGTAAAACGCTCCGCATTACTTTTTAATAACGCTACGAATGTCTGATGCTGTATCGCTCCTGAACTATGGAGGTCTGTTGTTTTTGTTCCTTGTTGTTTTTGCACAAACCGGATTGTTCTTCTGTTTCTTCCTCCCCAGTGGCGGGTTTATGTTTACCGCCGGGGTATTGGCAGCTACCGGAAGTTTGCATTACAATATATTGCTGGTTTGTGCCGTAGCGGCTGCGGGCGCCGTTGCCGGAAGTATAACAGGATATGTATTTGGCCGCAAAACGGGCCCGCTACTGGCCAACCGGCAAGATACCCGCTTTTTTCGCAAACAATACCTGGTGTCAGCAGAGCAGTTTTATCATAAGTATGGATCCATTGCTTTGACGGCGGGTGTATTTTTGCCATTAATCCGCACCTTTGCCCCCATTGTAGCGGGTATGATTCGCCTTGATTTCCGCCGGTTCCTGTTGTTGGTAACCCTGGGATCCATCGGTTACGCCCTGAGCTTTGTATTAGCAGGGTATTTGATGGGTACCATGCCTTTTTTAAAGCCCTATCTCAAATATTTTATTACAATTATTATCCTGGTAGTAACTATTCCGGTAGTTATCAAGATTGTGCGGGAGTTTAAGAAGGGGGCCGCGTAACCTGCTTTGCAACACCTTATTCATCAATTGTAGCTTGCATGCAGAATAAATCTATATCTTGTAGTTCCAACAATATATCTGTATGAAATCCGATGTAGCCAGGCAACTTGGCGGCAGAAAGGTGTTGAAAGCCCAGCTGCTGGCAATTATGCTGTTGTATTTTCTCTGGATGCTGATAACAACGGTTCCAGGCGATTTTGCCAACAACATTATTTTCTTTATTGATGACCAACTGCATCCTCCGGTATTCCTCTTTTTTATACTTCTCCTCGGAGGAAGCTATTTACTGGGAAGAATGGCAGGGGTGGATGTCCTGACTAAGTCGCGGAACCCGGCGGTAACCATCATAAAATATGCAACGGTAATGAGTTTGTTGATGTTTTGTTACCTGCTTGGCACTTATTTTTTCTATAACGGATTTAAAACCGGATGGAATATCGTTTTATGGCCTGCTTTTTTGGTGGCGGTAACTATCGTATTATCCTGGGTATGGGCTATAATAAAGTTGCAGATGAGGAGTTATTAACCCGTTGAATTATAAATCATACATTTGCCCCGAAATTTTTATGAAGAGCCAATGTTTTTTTAGTTCTCTTACCTGGAAATGAATAATTAGTATTTTATAAATATACCTATGAAAAAGAAAGCAGCCTGCCTGTTAGCCATGGTGCTATTTGTCCTTAATTCGGCCACCGCTCAGTTCAGAAAGATCGAGTCGTCTATTTCCACAAAAGAAAATTATCACAGTTTATACTGGGTGGGCGATAAATGCATAGACCTGGGAACGGTCATCCCTAAATTGAGCCCATTGGTAAAGTTGATAGATCCCATTTTTACCCGAATGGCTGCTTATGATACCGCTATGAATCAGCTTTACTCGTTGCCCATTAAAGAGTTAAATGGTATGAAGTGTTTATCAGGTACGGTAGTCGATAATCGTTTATATGCCTGTTATGTAGATAAAGATAAGATGCTGTACAATTGTGAGTTGGATATAAATAAGGCAACAGTAAAGTCAAAGAAGCGGCTTTGCGCAATATCCAGCCGGTATGTTGACCGGTATCAGGGCTTCTCTCCTGACAGTGCTTACAACTATGTTTGTTTCAGGGATAAATTCTCAGACAAAAATGACGCTTTCCAGGTGGTTGTTTTCGACCGGCAGATGAACATGATTAAGAAACATTTCTATAGCCCGAAAACGGTCCCGGATAACGTGAAAGAGATAGGAATGGTATTGACCGATAGCGGAAAATTTTTTCTGACCCTGAAAATTTATAGCAAAGAAAAGAAGGAGGATATCTTCCGGCAAATGATCATAGATTGGAATGACAAGGGAATTGCACAAAGTTTCCAGGTAACAGGCCTTCCGAACAATATTGTTCATAGAGTTTCCTGGAAAGCATCCGGCAATAGCCCGGCTTTTGTGGGGCTGTTGTCGGCTCCCGATCGTAAAGGCTTCGACAGAGTCGCTTATGGAGTAGTAGACGTTAATCAGCATAGTGCTTCCCAGGTGAAGATAGTGCAGTTGAAGGAAGAGGTGGCTGCTAATGCAGATTTGGATCAGATTATTGACACCAAAGATGGAGGCGCTTTATTGATCTACAACTTCAGCAGCTTTTACTCAAGCGGTATGATAGTATCTCAGGCTACGAAAGAATCTGTCGTTAAATTTGGAGGAGGAAATATTTACGTAATTAAAATCAATGCTGCCCGTGAATGTGTATGGCAGCGGGTGGTGTATAGAAACCATACGGAGTCAGATGACTTTAACTTCACTGGTTTTATTGCCGATTTGACCAGCCAGGGAGATTTATGCATCTATTTTCACGACCACCTAGTTAATAAAGACTTCAATAATAATATAGACATGAAAGATAAGGAGGTATCGAAGGTATATCTCGGAAGAAGAATGAGGAATAGAGGATTGGCGCGGGTGCTGATTACCAGCGAAGGAGAAGTAAGTAAAACATTTGTATATAGGCCCATCCGGAAAGGATATCATCTGTCTATGAACGATTATAAAAGAAAAGGAGATTCGGCGATTATCTACAATGCCGTTCATCTTAAAACAGGTGGCCGTTCCCGTTACCGCATTGGTACAATGACCTTTGAATAAATATATTTGTCAATGGTAAAAAAGTCTTCTCGTTATATGAATGAGAAGACTTTTTTATATCCGGAGAGGGAAAGATGGCTATGAACTATAAGTAGTAAGCATTATATTTAGTAACATCTTCTTTTACTTTCCATCTAAATAATTATCATGCTAAAAGGTTATTATAAATATGTGCTTTACCTCCTCGCTACCGTATGGATAGTAAATGGTTTATTTTGTAAAGTATGTCACCTCGTACCCCGGCATCAGTGGATAGTAGCCAGGATACTGGGCGCCAATTACGCCCCGCTGTTAACTACCGTGATTGGCATACTCGAAGTATGCATGGCTGTGTGGATATTATCGCGTATAAAGCCAGCGTGGTGCGCCATCGCACAAATAACGCTGGTGGCGGTGATGAACATCATTGAGTTTACTTTAGCACCTGATTTGTTATTATTTGGAAGATTGAATATTTTTGTAGCAGCATTGTTTATACTATTTATTTACTGGTTTCAGTTACGACCTCATTTATTAAAACCCAGTTACTGATGTTAGCCTTTTTAAAAAATCATCCCTTTGCCGTTTCCGCGTTTTTCGACAGTTCGTTGGTACTCACTTATGCTATTCCGGCAGAAATGATACGGCCTTTGGTACCGGCCAAACTGGAACTCGATCTTTTCCAGGACAAGTGGGCCTTTATAGCCATTGCAGTGGTGCAAACCCGGCAACTAAGACCCAGAGGCTTTCCTGCTTTTATGGGGAATGACTTTGTATTGGCAGGCTACCGGGTTTTTGTACGTTATACAACCAGCCAGGGGAAAAGATTACGCGGATTGTATATCCTGAAATCTGAAACAGATAGGAAAAAGATGGCTTTTTTAGGGAACTTGTTTACCCACTATAATTACACCAGTACAGATATTGAAGTGAGCAACAGACCCAATAGTATCCAGGTGAAGTCTGCAAAATCAGGTGTGGATATCCTGGTGGATATTGAAAATGCCAACGCAGCATTACCTGCTATGTCTCCTTTTGCTAACTGGAAGGAAGCCAGGCGATTTGCAGGCCCACTGCCATTTACGTTTACCTGTAATGATGCTTCCAATGAAGTACTGATCATTGAAGGCGTGCGGGAAAACTGGACACCCAGACCAGTAGAAGTGATCAAAGCAGAAATCGATTTTTTGAAAACTCCCGCATTTGAAAATACTATACTGGCAAACGCATTTCTGATTCAACAGATCCCGTATTACTGGAAAAAAGGAAAGGTAGATATATGGACAGCCTGACACGAACACCCTTTCAGGGTCTGAGAAATATTATCCGGTTTAACTGGCATTTTTATGTTTTGTCGGCATTCCTATTATTGGGAGGACTTTTATTAAGACAACTGATTTTTGTGCCGCCGCTGTTAGCGCTTATGGTTCTCAGTATAGTATTGTCACTCATCGTCTCCTGGTATATCTACGACGGGACTAACTTATACCAGTTATCCTGGCTGGATGCGGGGACCGTTCCCCCCGGGCAGCAGATGGTGAATATTCATGCAGGATTTGATGAAACAAGTGTTTCCCTACGGAGTAAATATCCGGCGGCCGAATTACTTGTTTTCGACTTTTACGATCCGGCAAAGCATACAGAAATATCTATTGAACGCGCAAGGAAGGCATATGCCCCTTATCCTGGAACGATGTCTGTTAATACCGCGGAAATTCCCTTGCAGCCTGCATCTGTAGCGGTTATCTTTTTATTGTTCGCCGCCCATGAAATCAGGAATGAGGAAGAAAGAAAACATTTTTTTCTGCAATTGCAGCATAGTCTGCAGCCGGATGGAAAAATAATTGTATTGGAGCATCTGAGAGATGTACCCAACTTTGTGGCGTATAATATTGGATGCCTGCATTTTTTTTCTGCAAAAACATGGAGACGAACCTTTGCAGCAGCGCAGCTTAATATAGAAAAAGAAACCAAAATTACTCCTTTCCTGTCAGCTTTTATTCTCGGAAAAAATGGAACTGCATCTTAATATCGTAGGTTATCTGCTCATCTTATTATCGTTGTTGCATTGTTTCTTTCCCACTTATTTTAATTGGAAGAAAGAGTTTGCAGCGGTGAGTCTTTTGAGCCGGCAAATCATGTACGTGCATACTTTTTTTATTGGATTGATTATTTTGCTGATGGGTATTTGCTGTATCTATGCAGCAGCAGATCTCCTGCAAACGCGGCTGGGGCACCTGTTGGCGTTGGGATGTTTTATCTTTTGGGTGATCCGGTTACTCTTCCAGTTTTTCGTGTACTCACCGAAGTTATGGAAAGGGAAACGTTTTGAAACATATGTACATATAATAGCGACCCTGCTTTGGAGCTATGTGAGTATCGTTTTTCTGATGGTGTATCTACGCTAAGTGACGCTACATGACTAGTCATGTAGCGTCATCCGATTTTAGTTAATAAGCAGGAAGGAGGCCGGAGAATATTTAGAAAGATGGAAATTAAATACGCCATTCTTTACTGCAATCGCTGCCCCTGTTTTATTTCCGCGCAGGTCAATAGGTATCACCGCTTTAATGATGGGTTGGTGATGGAAGGTTACCTGGCAGTTGCCTGAAACACCAGCCTGTTCCCATAAGCGTAAAATGGTTCCTTTACCATCCGGGTTTTCGCCGAAGGCTGTTATTAATACACCTGTTCTGGAAACGGTGATACCTTCCTGTTTTGCCGGCAATTTACCCGGTTTACCTGCTGCTACTCCTGTTAAGAGTGGCACACGGGTTTCCCACGAATGCTGCACCAGGTTGGGGATAGTAGGCGTACCTTTATCAACCGGCCAAACACGAACACTTTCGCTCCACGATCCATCCTGCCATAATGGGAAATTGGTATTCCACATGTTATTATAAAGGTTAACAAATATAGCGGGTGATGTAGGGATATAATCCATATCATATTTCCATAGGCCTGGTTGCCCCGGGCTGATTAATGGCGCATCCGCAGAGGACAATGCCATACCGGATTTGTCCGGCTGCGTCACCGCCACGCCGGAATTTAATGCCATCAGGTAGCGGTTGCAACCCGGTACAATATCCGTGGCCGGGTTGATAGGCGCGCCTAAACGGCCAATAGTAAAGGAAGGATCTTTCACGTTGAAAGGAAAGCATAGCCATCCTCCTTCAGGTTGTTTATCCGGCGTTTTATTGTTCACTGTCCACGCCACATCCACATAAGGTGCATTGGCAGGGAAGGTAAAGGTGAGCACATAATCTTTCGCGTAGCCCGCTGTTTCCAGGGCGGTTAAGGTAACAATATCAGCGGTGCCGCTGTGTGCCACCGCTATTTTCCATGCCGTAGGTGTATAGGCCACATAAGGCGCTTTCGTGGCATCCTGCATGCCCGGTTTTCCAAGGTCATTTAACCCCCAGCCATCTTTTATCCGGCTATAGGCATTGAACCATTTGTCAACTTCATGGGTGCTGAAACGTTCGTGTAAGAACTGCCCCATTGCATACGCTGCTGTTGTATCTACTAATTGGCGACCGGTAGATTTTTCTACCAGGGAGGAAATACCACCTCTCTTTAAATCAAAGGCCACCGTATAGTATGGCGTACTAAAGGTGGTTTGCTCACTGTTGGTAATTGTTTCCCGGGAAAGTTCAGCAGAAGAATAGGCCACATAACCAGATGCAGGGATATCCTTTATGTAGCAATAGGCGCCTTTTATCCACGGATTTTCAATCATGCCGGATCTTTTCCAGGGAAGTGGGTTGTAGATCACCACCCGTTGCCCATTTTTGTTGATGCCAGCCGCCAGCAGATCCAGGCGCTGATGTAGCGCCGGGTCAACGATGTCGCGGGTATTGCGGATATATTGACGCTTTACCTCATAAGAATAAAGCCATTTCTTTTTGCTGCCGGTAGCCGTATGATGCGCATCGCTGTTTTTAAGCGCTGCATAATTACCATTTTCAGGAATAGGCTCCGCGGCTGCTTCAGCCATCCATTTCTTCCAATCGTCGCCGTAGCTGTAACGGGGGCCATATTCGGCATTCATGCCCCAGGTATGCTCTCCGTACAGGAGACTTTGTTCGTAGGCCTTAGCCAGCTTTTCAGAAACAGATGGAGTAGGGATGCCCCAGGCATTCATTTGCGTGTTCAGCGCATCCAGCGCAGATTCCAATGGACGGATATTTCTTGCTATTTTGGTTTCCTGTGGATTTGACTGGATGCCATGAATCCAGGTATCCGGGCAATCACCTTTCACTGTTGGGAGGTTGGGATGCTCCGCCAAAACAGCCCGGGTAAAATCATCCAGCGTACCAAAATGGATTTTAACGCCCGGCATTTCTTTCGCGGCATAAGCCAGGAGCTGATCTATTTCTGCAACAGAAGGCGGGCCATGGTTATCTCCGGTCATTTGCATGGCCAGGTAGTTTTTACAAGGCCAGTTTTGCGTAGGCCGGATGTCGGAACCATAAACGGCCGTATAGTTACACAGTACTTTTGAGCCGTCTGGTCCTTCCCACCAGAATAATTCCGGAAACCGGGGATATTGACTGGCAGGATTACAGCCTAACTGCAGGAATTGAATGCCTGCATGATGAAGTAAGGTGGGCATTATCCAGGAATGATCCGGTACATCCGTCATCTTTGCACTGATGGTCATAGGCAGTCCATATTTGCGGGTAACCGCAGAAGAATAGCCCAGTCCCCGTACCAGGTCTTCATAATCCAGGGATTCTGTATGCGTGGTAAAGGGAAGAGCATGCACTACCAGGGCGCCCGTTTTAATCGCCTTTTCTATTCTTATTCTTTGTTCTGGTGTTTGCAGGGGACCCAGTATCTGGGCTTGTAATGGCCAGCCGGAAACGGTCCACGCAAAACGTTTTTCGGGAGGAAGCGTGGCGCTTTTCTCAATTACCGCTAAGGCATTATCCATCATTTCACCCCGGTAACGTTTGAATACGTTTTCCGGTAAATCCGTAAAGCCAAGGTCAAAGTGCGTTTTAAATACCACCCATACATCCGTTACCCGTGGGTTAATAGCGGTTTTGGGCTGTTGCGCCATGGCGGAGGATACTGATAGTATCATTACCAGCATCAGCATTTTACAGCTGTTCAAGATGTAACGCGCTGCTGTACCGCAGGATGCTGTTGGATGATCCGACAAATAAATAAACGAACTAAATCTGGTTGCTTTCATAACGTGGCAGAAAAGTATTAATCCTTAAATGTATAAACATACGTACATAGTTACAACTTTTTTAGTGATTTTATAATATAATAAGGGTATGGAAACAGGCTTAAAGGAATTGATGCCGGCCGGTAAAGCACAGGTTATCAATTCCCTGGCGCAAATAATGCAGGCGAAGAAGAAGCGGGGGATGAGGTCCTTTTAATTATATGGATACCAGGCTTTCTACGCCCATCTGTTTTCTTAAGTTTCCTATTGCATAACGCACCCTGCCCAAAGCGGTATTGATGCTGATGCCAATAGTTTGTGCCATTTCTTTATAACTCAGGCCGGCATAGTACCGTAGTATTAGTGCTTCGCGTTGTAAGCGGGGCAGGCGATCCAGCATCACGTTGATTTCTTCGGCGATCTCTGCTTTGATCATGTGGTGTTCCTGGCTATGCTCTGATAGCTCCATGCTATCGCCCAGGCCGTCATTGTAGCTAACCACTACCTGTGGCCAGGTATGTGCTTTCCTGAAATGACTGATACAGGCATTGTGCGCAATCCTTACTGCCCAGGCGGAGAAACGGCTGTTATCCACATACTGACCGGATTGCAGCGCGTTTACAATTTTTATAAATACTTCCTGGAAAATATCTTCTGCCAGGTTGCGGTCTCTGACCAATAATACAATAGTGGTAAAGATCTTGTTTTTATGGCGGTGTACCAATGTGGTAAATGCCGGGTTATTTCCTGCAGTATACAGGCGGATTAACTCCTGGTCTGTAAGGTTACTATATGGGTTCATGCTGGTTTCGTATAATGTTGTCAATAGATTTTGGGAAGGGGCCGCCTTGAATAAGGCAGCCCTGTATATACTGGTGGTTGTATTAGCCAACCTAGTCCTTAAGATTTAAATATTTTTTCACCTGGTTGTAGTCATTCCAGTCGATGCCCGCCGCTGTTCTGGCGTTTACGCCACCGGGAATGATCACATACCGGTACTGGTAGCGTTTATCCGTAGCAGTGGTACTGATAGGTGCGTTGGCAATCAGGTCAATTTTTCCGGCGGATGCTACAAATCGCACGAGATAACCATATTCATCTACATACGGTAAAGGCTGTACGAATGGAGTCGCTGCTGTACCCAGGTTAATATATACATTGATAGAAGCATTTGCCAGCATTGCTGCGTTGAGCTTGGCGGCAGTGAGTGAGTATCCGAACAGGATGGTATTAATACTGCCATCCTGGTTACGGATAGTATCTACCGGTGCAAACTTTACATCCTGCCAGGCAGAGTAAATAACGTTGGCGCTGCCCGGTACACCTGAATCACCTTTGGGGCCAGTGGAGCCGGGGATACCAGAGGGTCCGGGAGGGCCAGCCGGACCGGCGGGGCCCTGTGCTCCGTCTTTGGAGCAGGCCGCAAAAAATAATACAACAGCAGTGATCAATGCATAGGGCATAAAGCGCGTAACCTGTTTCATAATGACAATTGTTTTTTTTATTTATGAATGAAAAGAATGAAAAAATAAGGGTGCTACCATACGTTCCGCGGGCAGGTGTCGCCATACTTATTACCCAACAGGAAGCCGATCATGATTTCGTGTGAGCCTTTCGTAACGGTATTCAGCGAAGACGCCGTATAGTCGTAAGAGTAGCCTATGTTAAACTGGGAGCTGATGTTCACGCCAAACATAGCCGCCACGCCATCGTGTAACCGGTAGGAAGCACCCAGCCAGAGCAGGTCGCGGTACATAAACCTGGCGTTGATATCTATGCTCAGCGGCATGGCGGTAATCATTTTCAGCATAACAGATGGCATCACATTGAGGTCGTCGTTTATCCATAAACGATAGCCGGTGGTAAAAAATAAATGTGGTACCAGTTTGCCGCTGTAAACAGAATCGCCCACTACCTTTCCGTTGTCAAAACCAATTTGCTGCGGGATAATATTCTGTACAGACAAGCCAGCGAAATAATCGGCAGAGTAAAGCCAAAGCCCGGCGTTTACTTCAGGTTTCCATTTATTCAACACGCCGGAACTGCTGCCCAGCACAGGATCGGATGGATCAAAGAACTGCACCTTGCTGGCGTCGAGACTTACCTGTTGCATCCCTATCCCGATACCGGCGCTCACGCTGGTTCTCGGAGAAAGGTTGATATGATGCGCATAGGCGCCTGTAACAGAAAAACGATTCAGGGGCCCGGTCCTGTCGTTGAGAACGGTGAGCCCTACACCAGGATGCGGAGGTGGTGTGGTGTAATCCTGCCAGTAAGCCTTCCCACGTGGATTATTGCCTTCAGGATTGAAGCCGGTAGGAGAAGCAGTACTGTAATCCGATTTACGCAAAGGCCCCTGTAGGGTGAGGTAGGTAGTTACCGGTGAACCTTTCATACCTACCCACTGATGCCGGTGACTTAAACGCAGGTCCCAGTAATTTTCAATACCAGCCAAAGCGGGATTGATAATAAATGGATTCATGATGTACTGCGTATAATGTGGCTGTTGCTGCGCCTGCGCGAAATGCAGCAGCAGCAGTAACCAACCTGTGAACACAATGTTTTTCATGGATCAGTGATTTTGGGTGAAACAGCCGGGCTGTTACTTTTTAATAATGGTAAAAGCAGTTCTCCTGTTCTTTTGTCTTCCTTCCGGGTTATCGCTGCCGTCTTCCAGTGTGTTGGGGGCTACGGGTTGTGTAGCGCCATAACCTACGTAAGTGAGCCTGTTCCGGTCGATGCCTTTACTAACCAGGTAATCCACACAACTCTTTGCACGGGCTTCCGACAAGCGCTGGTTCAATGTAGCGGAGCCTTTGCTGTCGGTATGCGCACTTAGTTCTATATACATGCCCGGGTTAGCATGGAGAAGCTCCACGAGTTTATCCAGCGAAGCATAAGAGGCTTCCTGTAAAGAGGCTTTGCTGAAATCGTAGTACACATTTTCCAGTACCACCGGTGCTTCCGGTGTAACGAGCTTTACAAGGCATAATACCGGCACCGTCATCGCGGTAGTATCTTCATTGACCGGCAGGGTTATCTGTTGTGAGTTGGTCGTATAACCGTCGGCGTTAGCTGCTGCTTTAAGCGGCAGAAATTCCGGGATGGTAAAAGCGTATCCACCATCTGCACCGGTTTGTTGGGTAAACACCACTTTATTGTTAACGGTGTCTATAATATTGACGGTGGCACCGGCCAATGGCGTTTGATGGTCGCAGGACACTACCACGCCGCTGAGTTGTTTTAACGGCCGGTTTTTATGCACAAAAAATAATTCCAGGCAACATTCGGCAGCGCGATCGGTGCCCAGCAATACTTCATCCAGTAGATTTTTATTGTTGCTCCTGCTGGCGAAATAGATATCATCTTTTACCGAGTTCACCGGATAACCCATGTTCACCGGTACTTTCCAGCTACCGATATTTCCTTTGGAAGAAAAGAAATCATAGCCACCCATACCAATCCGGTTGTCTGCTGAAAAGATCAGGGTGCCGGTAGCTGCATGGTAAAATGGGGCCTGTTCATTGCCGGCAGTATTGATCACTTCCCCCAGGTTGGCTGTTTGCAGCGGCTTGCCGCTTTCATCGAGGGTGGCATACCACAGATCGAAACCGCCGTATCCATCGGCCCTGTCGCTGGCATACAACAATGTTTTACCATCTCCCAGAAGATAGGGGTGCTGGGTATTATTACCTGCGGTATTTACCATGGCATCCATGGGTACCGGGTCACTCCAGTGGTCTCCATTTTTGCGGGCAATGAAGATGGACGATATTTTTTTGCCATGATCAATATGCCAGCGGGTGAGGAATAACAGTTGCCCGTCGGGCGATAAACAGGCCGCACCCTGGTGTAGTCCCTCCGGCTGATCCAGCCGCAACAGGCGGATGTTGGATACCTGCCCCGCCTCATAATCCCCCGTATACAACCGGTTGATATAGGTGTGGTTTTTCTGGAAAGAACTATCGGGCCGGGTAGAAGTAAAGATCAGGTTGCTGCCACTACTCCACAGGGGGGCGTAACTGGCGCCGGTGGTGTTTAAAGACGCCGGCGCTTTTGTTACTTTGTACTCCGACAGATCTTTTTTATTTAACTGGGCAGTGATAAACTCCAGGTTTTGCAATTCCCTTTTTGCCGCTTCGGTGAATTTATCATTGGCGCTATAACCGTTCAGAAAGTTGCGGAATGCCTGGGCTGCTTCTTCATATTTAGCCAGCGCCCGCAGGGAAACTGCATAGTAATAGGCAGCCAGCGGGAAACTGCTTTGACCCAGTTCCATCACAGATTCATAATGCGGTGCGGCTTTACCATAATTATGCAGGTTGCGGTAACTCTCAGCCAGCTTATAAACGGCCTGTTGCTCGCTGCTTACTTTTACTGTTTTATTTTTGGTAACAGATACCGCGGCATAAGGCTTATAGGTATCCGGTTTCACGGTTTTGTTACGGGAGCCGAGATACTTCTCATAGTAAGTAGCCGCTGAATTGTAGTCGGCTTTGCTGTAGTATTGATCCGCTGCTTTGAGGTAGTTATACGTGAACTGCGCGTACGATACCATCGCCGATAATAACATTGCTGATGTGAAGAATATTTTTTTCATGAGATACTGTTGCTTTAAAAGTTGATTACAATCTTGGACAAACAAATTCCACATCAGGTGTTCTTACCGATCTGCGGCCGATGAACGTCAGCGATATTTCAAAGCTGTTGGAGCCATGCGCCATCTTGCTGAGATCAGAAGTATTGATATCATAACTGGCGCCCAGCATCATATTTTTATAAATAAAACCCGCATGTGTGGTAATGGCATCTTTATAGCGGTAGTTCAGGCCCAGCAGGAAATCGGTTCCGGGAGCTGCATTCAGCTGCCCATAAGCACCGATCATTTTTTCCTGCGCAGGTCCCTGTTGCATAAAGAGGAAATTGGGCGTAATACTCAGTATATCCGATAACGTTAGTTTTACGCCGCCGTGTACGTTAAAACGCATCGGGAAGCGGGCATCGCCTTTTGCACTGAACTGATCCTGTGGTTTTGTGAGATGCATGACAGAGAAGCCACCATAGATATTGAATTTTTTCCCTGGAGTAGCGTCATAATATAATGCGCCGGCACCTGCATCAAAGGACCCGGCTGAAGTACGCGTCAGCGCATCAGACACCGGGTTGCCTGGATTATAGCCGGTTACCGGGTTCCACTGCTCTCCGTATGTCAGCTTGGAGGGATCAAATCTGCGCTGTATAAAACCCAACTGCAATCCGAAATTTAACTGATGATAATGCGAAGCATCCAGTTTTACACCGGTATAGGCCGCGCTTACATAAGCCGTAGTATAGTTGTATCCGCCATCACCGGCAGTTTGATTTAATACACTGGCCCCGATGTTGATGTTACGGTTGGTGGGTATTTCCCCGCTCACGCCATAGGTCTTAAACGGACTGATATTACCCCACTGGGTGCGGTAAATGGCCGCTACCCGGTAGTCGCCATCAAATACACCGGTTAATGCAGGGTTTAACCACGACGGGTACACGTAGTATTGCGAAAAGTGAGGATCTGTTTGCGCCATCAGCCGGGTACCGGTGCATGTGGCCACAACAAGGAGGACTAGGGTTGCAATGATCGTTCTCATTTACAGTATGATTTTATGTGAATGATTTACTTTACCTGATAATTGTTACATAACCTGTTATAGGTGCAATACCTGCCCGGAGCCTGATTACATAATAGTAAGTGGCCATCGGGAGCACATTACCCTTAAACCGGCCGTCCCACGGTACGTTGTAACCGGTAGAACGGTATATTCTTTCTCCATACCGGTTGAATATTTCCACGGTACATGTTGCATAATCAGCCAGGTTGGTGATGATCCAGGTATCGTTGATATTATCGCCATTAGGAGAGAAAGCTGTTGGAGGTGCAACGGGTTTCAGCACTTTCACCGTCATACCGTCGCGTGCCATACAACCGTGTTTGCCGATAGCTGTCAGCGTATAAGTAGCGTCGTGCATCGCAGGTATTACGGGCGACAGCAGCGTTGGATTCGGGAAGTCGGCTGCCGGATCCCAGGCGAATTGCAGGTTTACGGAATCGTTGGCTACCGGTTTGAAGCTGATGATAGTACCCTGTGGTACTACAAAGGAAGGCCCCGCATCAATCACCGGTTGCAGGTAAACGATCACTTTGCTGCTATACGCAGAGGAGCCACAACCCGACTGGTTGGACACCTGTAACTGTACATCGTATTCACCGGGTGCTGTATATTTTTTCACCGGGTTTTGATCGGTAGAAACAGTGCCATCGCCAAAGCTCCACTGCCACTTGTTGATAGTGCCGGTGGCATCCGTGCTCTGATCCGTGAATACATTGTCTGTACCCTGGCAAAGGGTATCTGGTGTTACTTTAAAGGAAGCAGTTGGCTGTCCGAAGAAGGCGCTTAACGTTTTGGTAGCTGAATCTTTACAACCATAAGCGCTGGTGGCTACCAGTTTCACATCAAACGGTCCGAAGGCTTTGTACTGCCAGGTGGGATCTTTCGTGGCAGCACCGGCGCCGCCGTCACCAAAATTCCATTGGTAGGCGAGGCTTGTTTTATCTTTTATTGTAGTAAGATTGACAAAAGCAGCGTTGCCATCCGGCATACATACTTTGGCAGGTAAGCTGAAATCTGCTACCGGTAAAGGATGTACAAGCACCGCAACTTTAGCCGTATCACTGATACAGTTATGATCACTCACCGTCACCAGTTTCACAAGGTAGTTGCTGTCTTTCTGGTAAGTGATGGTAAACGGATTGTTGTTGGTGTTGTTTTTCTGTGTGCCGTCTGCCAGGTCCCATTTCCAGTTGCTAATGCTGCCGGTGGAAATAGTAGACTGGTCTGTGAAGGTGGTGTTTTGACCCAGGCACAGATCCGCGGGGGCGGTAAAGGCCGCTGTAGGTTTAGGATATACTACCATGGTGGTGGAGATGGAATCAGCACAGCCACTATCGGTGTTGAAAATATACCAGATAGTATGCGTGCCCGCACCGGCGGTAGCAGGCGTAAAGTTACCACTTGAATCAGTGGCCGGTCCGCGGTAGTAGCCCTTTCCGGTTACGCCGTTCTGAATGCTTGCTTTACCAATGGCTACGGTACCTGGCGTATTCACGCAAACACCAGTCAGCGCAGCATACGCGAGCTGTGGTTTTAATTTAAAGGTAGCCGTTACCGTAGTATCTTTCGTACAGCCTTTATCGGTAGTAACACTGTATTTAATAGCATAAGTGCCAAACTTCGTATAGGCGTGCGTGGGATCTTTCAGTACAGAGGTATTCGGATTGGTACCCGTTGCATTGGCATCGCCGAAATTCCAGGCATGTGCTGTCAGTGTTTGCGCATCGGGGACCGTAGCACCGCTGGTAAACTGTACCAAACCTCCTACCGGCAAACAATCGCCGGGATAGCTGAACAGCGGCGTGGGTTTGGCGTATACTGTTACAGTTTTGGACACGGTATCGCTCACACACAGTTCACTTACTTTTACCACATGCTTTATGGTATAGGTATTATGATCTTTGTAGGTAATCGTTTGTGCGGCGCCGGTAGTGGCGGTTAATACGGAGTCGTTACCAAAATTCCAGTACCACGATTTCAGTGGAGCGGTGCCGCCATAGGTGGAGTTGTCGGTAATTTTCAACACGCCCGCTTCGCAGAGCGCAGCAGCATCTGTAGTGAATGTTGCCACGGGCTTGGCTACGGTGGCCACCTGGAAGGCGGTGTCTCCCACACAACCATCCCTTGATATAACGGTCAGCTTAACCGCGACAGTGCCTACCGGGAATACCTTGCCAACCTTTATGCCGCTGTCTTTTACCGCCCCCGGAAATTCCCAGTTCCAGCGGTCAATCAGCGGAGTTTTCAGGCTGGTATCTCCCTTAAAATATACAGTATCGAGCGTACACCCGGTATGCGCATAAGTCATTACCGCACGGGGTTTACCTTTTACCGATATGGTAAAGCCTACTTTTTCCGTGTTGGTACAGTTTTCTATGCTGGGATGTGTTGACATCACAGGGATATCATATTCCCCGATGGTGCTGAACTGGTAAGTACCAGGCAAAGAATATTTATAGTAAGTGATGCCATTGATCACCACTGTGCCGGTGCTTACCGGTGTATTCACCGTTACATCTGCATTAGGTGTAATGACAGTGCCGAGGGAGCTGAGCTTCCACACCATTTTGGTGGGCTTGTAAGCCATTAAAATAGACAGCTCTACCGGTGTATTGGTACAAGTAAAGTCATTAGATGTTTTAGAGGTATCATAACTGTTATGGATGGATCCTACCGCGTTGAGGTTGTTGATCAATGTACCGGCGTTATAGCCATAGCTTTCCACGCTTCCCAAACCATAGGTAACGGCAGTAAATGCGGAGTCGCTGCTTACAATACACTGCGCGGGAGCAGCGGGCCATCGCTTTATCACCACCGTATAACCGTTCAGGTTAGGGTGAGGATAAGCGAAGTCATATAAAGGACTACCATCTATACGCAGAGAGGTAAGACCAGCCGTTGGAATGATCATGGTGAGATAGTTGGTCTCTATAAACTCCCGGTCGTTTCGGTAAAAACCTATCCTTTTAATAGCTTGTTCCACCGGGCTTAAGTATACCATCTCCGGATCGCCAAGTCCGTTGTTGTTGCCGCAGGCGCCGGCAGACGACATAAACTGTGCTACCAGTACGGGTTTGTTGGACTCAATATAATCGGCCGTATTGCTGACAAACTCGTAGTAAGAATTGGAAATCAGCCCCGTGAGCGTAACGCCATTTCTTTTTACGATAGTAGTAGGATCTTTTACCGCTACTTTATAAATATTATACTGCAGGGTAGAAGGGATATCGTCTTCCGAAGTAGGCGCTGTCAGGTAACGTTTACCCCATGCCTGGAAAGGAAAGATCTGCTGGATATTGTTATCGCCGCTGCTGCCACTGTTGTTACAGGTGATCGCAGTACGACTGCTACCGGAGAACACGGCTACGGGGTAACATTGCCCCATAGGGTTGCCGATAGATTTAATAGTGGTGCCGGTTAACTGCCGGCCCACACCGCCGCCAAGTGAGGCGCCTACCAGTTGGTAAATATCGCCGCGGTTCAGGGTCACCGTAAAAGGTACGCCCGCCGGGCGACCATTACGCGTAAGTACCGAAGGGGTAATTTCTACTACGGTATTATTCTGGTTGGCAATCACAAACATCCAGGAAAAACAGTCATCTGCATAGTTCTGCATACTGTTAACCGAAATATAGGAGTAGCCCCAGGTTTCTTCCGGCATAAGCATGGTGGCACCGGAAGAGGCGCTGCCATAGATATGCGCATAGGCCACGATGGGCACATTGCTTTGTATGTGAATTGACTTACCGTTAAAAATACCTTCCCCACCGGTACCGCCAAAAGAGGGGGGAAGGGAATAAAGCCTGGCATCAATAGCGCCTGATTTGGGAATCAGGTCCGATGCAATCACAGTATTAGCCGGGATGTTATAAGTACGCGTCCAGGAAGTACCGGTGATGCTAACGGTGACCGTAGCCGGCTGTTCAGCACTGAGATACAGGATCATTTCCTGGCTATTGCTTTGACCCATTTCCATGAACTGATGGTGTCCGTAGCCCACCCAGAAGTCTTTCCCTTTGTTGGAAAGATTCTGGGCGTATGCAACATTGGCTACGAACTGAAACAGGATCAGGGATATGGCAATCAAATGTGCTCTGTAATATATTAGCTTGGTTGACATCTGCTTCAATTTTTCATATTGAAATGATTACTGTTTGATGATCATCTTCGACGTCCTGGTACCATCTTCAAAAATGGTATTCAGCATATAGGCTCCGCTCTTTATATCCTGCACATATAGCTGGTTCTGTTTGCCGGTGGTGGTGACTTTTTTAATGGTTCTCCCATCCATGGCGTAGAGTATCAGTTGCTGAACGGGTTTGCGCGACCGTATATTCAGAGCTGCCATCACCGGGTTAGGATACACCAGTACCGACCGGTTGTTCGTGGCGATGGTGTCTATTCCCTGCCGGAAGACCGGGATGGTTGCATTGGCACAAGGCCAATGCAACATCATATATCCGGTGGCAAACAGTAACAGTTTTGCTATGCTCATTTTTTTCATACAACTCCTTTTAACGAATCAGGTTAATAACACCTTTCTTTTCTGTTTTACTTCCATCGGTAAGGGTGAGATGACATACATAGATGTACACGCCGGAAGGCAATGCTTTCCCTTTGTACTGGCCATCCCAGCCTGTTGTCTGGTTATTGGATTCGAATACTTTTTCGCCCCACTGGTCAAAAATGGTCATGTGCATTTGTTTGATGATATAGCCATATACCAGCAGCACATCATTTTTACCATCGTTGTTTGGCGTAAACGTATTTGGAATGTAGATGCCGTCAGGTAAGGTTTTACCTTCAGCAGGCAGTGATTCCTTGTCTTCGCAACCTTTAGCACGCACAATCAGTTTCACGGTCTGCACCGGTTGTAAGCCGCTGATAATGTGTACCAGTCCTTCTTTGCCGGATGAAGGCAGGGTCCAGGTAGTACCGCCGTCAACAGATACTTCATAGCCGGTGGCGTTAGCTATTGCTTTCCATTTAAACCGGATCGTATTCACGCCTATGCTGTCTACTGTTACTACTGGTGTAGCAAGCACCGGTAACACATGCACGATGGCTTTGGCGCGGGAAGCGCCGGGGCATCCGTGTGTGAGTGTTTCCAGGTAGTAGGTGCCGTCAGCGGCGATGTTATTAATCGTGTAGTCGTCTCCGGTATGTAACAGGTTACCTGCTACCGGTGCGTCGTACCAGTTATACAACACGCCTGGTTCCGGATTTTTGGCAGACAGGGTTACGTTGGTGCCACTGCAAACGGTCATGGAGTCTTTTACGATCTGAGCTACAGCAGGAGCATATACCTCCACTTCTTTGGTGGTATCGCCTACGCAGCCTTCTGCAGCGACAATACTGAGTTTTACCTGTTTTACGCCTGGATACTTGTAGTATTTCAGGGTATCTTTTGCCGTACCCAAAGTAGAATCGCCGAAGTTCCATTTCCAGCTGCTGATAGCTACACCATTGCTGGTAGCAGCGGTTCCTTTAAACAGGGCGCCGTCGTTTAAGCAGCCGGTGTAATCGATGCTGAAATTCACCACCGGTGCAGGAATTACTTTAATCTGCAGGATGCTTTCAAAGCTATTGCTACAACTTTCTATATCAGGATGTGAAATCAGGATAGGTACATCGTACATACCTGGTTTACTGAAGATGTAGTCTGCTGGTACGGTGAAGCGATAGTACTTACGCTCGTTGCTGATCATAGAATCTACCGGTACCGGGTTATTCTGTACAATATCCGTTTTAGGCGCCAGATTGGCTACCTGGCTGAATTTCCAGGTGATGCTGGTTGGTTTCACCGGTATCAGCATAGAAAAGCGGAACGGTGTTTTAACACAGGTGTAGGTGTTATTCTGACCACTGTTATTCATTACGTTGTTGAATGAAGGCAGGATGTTCAGATTTTTCACCAAAGTACCGGCGTTGTAACCGTAGCTTTCCACACTTCCGAGACCATAGGTGATAGCCGTAAACGCGGAGTCGCTGGTGACAGTACACTGTGCAGGTGCGGCCGGCCAGCGTTTCACTACAACCGTATAGCCGGTAGCGTTAGGATGTGGATAAGTATGATCAACGGTTGCGCTGCCATCAATCAACAGGGAAGACAAACCTCCTGTTGGTATAATAAGGGTCAGGTAATTGATGTCGATGGCTTCCTGTGTATTGCGGTATAACCCTACTTTTTTGATACCCTGTTCTACCGGGCTCAGATAGATCATTTCCGGATCGCCATCGCCATTGGTATTGGCACAGCTTCCACTGGACGACATATACTGGGCTACCATGATAGGCTGATTTGCTTCAATGTTGTCAGCGGTATTACTTTCAAACTGGTAGAACCGGTTGTTGATCAAACCTGTTAATACAATACCATTAACTTTTACCTGGGTGGCAGGATCTTTCACCAGCACGCGGTATATATTGGTCATAAAGGAGCTGGCGCCGCTGCTGTTGGATGTAGGTGCGGTGAGGTACTTTCTACCCCATGCCTGTGACGGGAAGTTTTGCTGGATCAGGTTATCACCTGAGCCGCCTGTGGATCCGCCACAACCAATGCCCGTACGGCTACTGCCGGAGAATACAGCCATCGGGTAGCATTTGCCATCTTCATTGATCACCGATCTTACACGGCTGCCCGACAAATCATATCCTTCGCTGCCGCCGCCTGGCATCATAGCGCCCAGCACCTGGTACACTTCACCTTTATTCAGTGTAACCGTGAACGTTGTATTGGCTGGCTTGCCGGCCAATGTTGGTACGGAAGGTGTAATTTCTACTTTCGTATTGTCATAGTCAGCGATCACATAGAACCAGGAATAGGTGTCAGTACTGTAATTCTGCCTGGACGACAAGGTCGCATATTCATATCCATAAGTACCTACGGGCAATAGCATGGTGGCACCGGAGGAGGCGCTGCCATAGATATGCGCATAGGCAACAATGGGCACATCACTTTCTATACTGATGCCTTTATCGGACAAGCCTTCTTCTATCAGACGGGCATCATTCAGTCCGTTCTTTGGTATAATCTCCGTAGTGATGGTTTTGTTGGCCGGAATATGATATATACGTTCCCAACTGGTACCATTGATACGAACGGTAACATTGGCAGAATCCTGCGCATTGAGGTACAATACCATGTTCTGCGAATTATCGCCCGAGAAGAACTGGTGATGGCCATAGCCTACCCAGAACCGGGTACCCCTGTTGGAACTGTCGGCCGGTTGTAACAATTGTGTATTGTTGGCGCCACCGTTCAACCCGGTAAATTTATCCAGGAAGTGCAGTGAGCTATCCCTGATTACATTCGGGATATCATATACATGGCTCAGTGAATCTACTATCCAGGTATTGGCATTGTCAGTACGGCCCATCCTGATGTCTTTCTGACGCCTGATGAAGCCTTGCCATGGATCGATATAGAATTGATCGATGTTGAAGTTATATTGACCATTGGCAGGTGTTACATCCACATCGGTATAAAAATACATATATGCGGTACCGTTAGCCAGGTTAGGTGGCTTAATACCGGAGTAACGTCTTACTGCGATATTGGTAGGGATGGCGGTACCTGGATTCCAGGTGATTTTTGTAACGGTATCCGTACCAAACATAAATGTTTGTGTTATGCCCGGCGCCGGTGTGGCGGGGAACGCAGGTAATACCGGAGGTACAGCAGTTGGCAGGAACTCATAAGCACCCATGTCCGGTACGCCATCGGTCAGTTTAACCGGTCTGGTTGCGCCGTTGATATCTTTGTCGTTACCTTCTATCTGGACGCCACGACCATGGATTGCCCATACTTCAGGGTTGGCAATGGCAGGTTGCAGCGTGGTATCATTTACAAAAGCAGGTTTGTAAACAATCGAATTGATATCAAGGGTATCTGCGCTGATATAATCATGCAAGGTAGCAAAGCTGCCGGCAGGTGTTGCCTGTTCTACGAGCACAGTACCTTTGGTATACAGTGTATTGTAATCGCTTTTCAGGTAAAGCGGGTCGGCCACATACATTGCCACGCCGCTGGTGTCTGATGCAAAGATGTTGTTTTTGACCTTCACATTGCCATAGTAGCTGGAGGTATGCCTGAAATATGCGGCGTAGTTGTCGCCCGTAGCAACACCGCTGTTCAGCACCGAGTTGTTATAGTAATTGAGATTGGAACTGCTTTCGCTATAAATGCCATAGGCATTGGTACCACTGGATTTAACGCTGATCACGTTGTTGGAAATAGTGGCAGCATTAACCTGGTAAAGTTCCAGTCCGCGTACGTCCCCGGTAATATTTCCTCTTGTAATGATCCGGTTGCCGGATACCAATCCTTTAATACCTGCATTAGCTTCTGCATTTTCCAGGTAAATGCCGTGGATATCATCGGCGGTATTGTTGATGCTAACTTTGTTGCCAGATATAATATAGCCGTTGGCATTATCTGTATGGACGCCATAAGCATCGGAAGCGAGGTTGCCGCTCATGCTCACCTGGTTGCGCTGAATGATCAGGCTGTCCGTATATTCTGCATAGATACCGTTTACATACGACTGATCCAGCTTGTTGCTGTCCAGTACCAAACCTGGCGTAACAGCGCCGTAAGAGCCAGACCAGTAGATGCCATTAGATCCGTTGCTGATGGTATTGCCGCTAATCACGTTGCCGGTACCGGTACATTCGTCGCCGTATATACCGCTTACTGCGGTTCCTGTGCTGGTAGTGGTTGGTAAAGGAATGATACACGCACTGATGCTGTCGTAAGAGGATGTGTTGGTATACACCACGCCTATTGCATTAGTGGTACCTGCTGGTTTAACCGTGATGGCCTTCCAGGTAACGTAGTCCACGCTATCCAGTTTCAGCACATAATTCAGTGCGCTGGTACCGGTGTAGGTCAGCGTTACGGCGGTAGCATTGCCGGTTTCGCTGCTAAAGGTAACCCTGTTCACCGCAGACGCACCCGGGATATGATGCATGGTAATTTGCTCGGTGTAGGTACCTGCTTTTGCAAGGAAGGTAACGGGACCGGCTATACCGCATTCCAGTTTGGAAACAGCGCTGCTGAACGACTGGAAGTTGGTGGTGCTGGTGGGCAACGCCGGGTTAATAGTATACACACCCGACAGTAGTGGCGGATTCAGATTGGCCTTTACGGTAGTAGAATAAGCGCTGTCGGTACCCCCGCATACAATCAGGCAGCGGTAGTAGTTTTCGATACTAATGGTAGTATTGAAAACGCTTACATACTGGGTATCACTGGCGTTTACCCATGGACCTGTAGCGGACGCGGAGCGTTGCCACTGATAGGTTTGGGTACCACCGGTACTGTTGCCTGTGAGATCCAGTTTAATGTTGGTACCCATACATACCGGGGTAAGCGGGAATACGGTAGAGGTGCCTGGTACTACCGGTTTGCTGCAATTAGGTACGCTTACTTCATAAGCGCCCATATCTGGTTTGGTAGTACTTCTGCTTGTACCCAGAATATCTGTGGTAATGCCTACTGCTTTACCGGTATTGTCAAGGGGAGATATTACCGGGGCAAAGTTGCCGGCAACAGGATCTGCAAATACGGGCGGAACAGCCAGCGAGTTGCTATCCAGTTTGGTACCGGTTGTCCATGCTGCCAGGGTAACATAGTTGGCGCTTGCTATGCCGGTGTAAGCGGTATTGAAATCGCTTTTTACAGAGATGTCGTTGTAGTTGGAGGTCATCACCGTGCCGGTGCCAATGCTTATACCTATCCTGCTGCCTTTACCAGCTCTGCTGATATCGAGTATATTATCAAAGAACTGTATGCCGCTGGAAGTACCTGACTGGTATAAACCGGTGGTGGTATTGGAAGAAGTATTTTTACTATCGTTCAGCACAATGGTGTTGTGATAGTAGTAAATGTAATCGGCACTGTAGTTAGAGAAACCGTACTGTGTACCCTGTCCCCGGAAATCATATACCACGTTGTTGAAAACTCTGGCAGGACTGGTAGCGGTGGCATCAGCATACGAAAACTCGATCCCGTATACAGAAGAGGTGGAAGTAGGCGCACCACCAAGCATATTGTGGATACGGTTATTGCTTACCACTACATCTGCTGATTTATTTTCTATGCCGATACCGTATACAGAATAGCTGCTATTGGTACGTCCCGGCCTGGAAATATCGTTGTGGTCCACCAGGGTGTTGGTGGCATAGCTTAAGGAGATACCTGTTTCATAAAACTCTTTGATGGTATTGTAGCTGATGCTGTTACGGGTAGCTGGTGCAGCCGTTTCTGCATAGATCATAATACCATAGTATCCACCGGTGATCCTGTTTTTAGAGAAGAGGTTACCCTCACAACCATTATTGGTACCGCTGGTGAGGCTGGATTCACTGCCATTTACCACAATACCTGCATATTCGTAGTAGGTACCTTCTGTATCTGTCAGGATCGTACAGCGCGTGATTTTGTTGCTGTCAGCGTTGTTCAGCAGCTGTACGCCATATCCGTAGTCGTCGCTGGTGGCGTCTATAACAAGACTGTCGAACGTGATGTGATCTGCACCGCGCAGTTTGATAACAGCTCTTTCGTTGCCGTCCGTGGGCGCAAATTTTATCGTATTACCGTTACCGTTAAAAGTAATGGTATTGATAGCAGAGGTACCCGCGATAGAATCCAGCACCAGTTGTTCGAGGTAAGGACCGGAGGCCGGCGCTACATTCATCACCACAGGACCCTGAATACCGCATTCCATTGCCGCTTTAGCCGCATTGAAGCTGATAAAGTTGGTGGCGCTGGCAGGGATATTTTTATTAATAGTGTAAGATCCTGCAGGGAATGCCTGGTTTACGGTGAGCAGTATGGGCTGCGAGTAAGCCGTATTACCACTACAGGTAACGGCTACACGATACCAGGAGGTGGTAACAGCGGTAATCACAGTATCCGGATTTGTCAGCAAACCACCTACCGGTGTATACGTGCCGGTAGCAGTGGCAGATTTTTGCCATTGGTAGGTTTGCCCCAGGCCGATGGTATTGTCTGTCAGCGTTAACGATACTTTTCTGTTCACACAAATCACAGAAGGGCTTACCTGTGCATTACCACCCAAAGGAGGCGTTACGCAGGGGCCAGGCGTAAATTCATATGCACCGATGTCCGGTGTGGTAGTACTCCTGATGGCATTGTTAATATCCACCGTGATATTTACCGGTACGCCTTTATTATCAATAGAAGCGTTGGCCGGTTGATAGTTGCCGCTGCTAACAGATACAAACAGCGGATTGGAACTTACGGAGTTGCTGTCCTGTTTGGACGCAGTTTGCCAATCAAGCAGGCTGGCGTTGTTAGCGCCATAGTAGCCAACGTTATTGGTACCGCCGGCCGCTGCCAGGTAATAATCGTTCCGGTTGGCGTGGATGGTGCCATTGGTAGCAGAGAAATAAACACAATATTTATTGCCGCCACCGGTGCGTGTTACTGAAATGAGGTTGTTTACAAATTCAACACCATCGGCTTTGGATGTCTGGTAAAATCCGCGGGTGGTATAAGTTGCAGAGCCAGTGGACGCGCCATCCAGTGCAATGGTATTGTGATAATACCAAACGTTGTCTGACCCATAGTTATAGATGCCATATACATCTCCCTTACCGGTGAAATTATGCAGCAGGTTATTGCTGACCACATTCTCCAATTGGGAGAGTGCATCGGTGCTGGAGAAATAGATGCCATAGGCAGTGCTGGTACTGTTGGGCGCACCGCCAAAAGGATTGCGGATAATGTTACGTGTAATATTTGCCTTCGTACTCAGGTCTGTAAAATAGATACCATAGAAAGAAGTAACATTACTACGTGTAGGCCTGCTGATGATATTGTTTTCAATCAGTGTGTTAAACGAGCCGGTTACATAAATACCATAGCTGTAGAAGTTACTGATTTTATTATTGATGAGCTTATTGTTGCCGTTCGCAAATGTATTGCTGCCGGTTAAGACAATACCGTAGTAGCCACCGTTGATGTTGTTATCAGCGAAGGTATTGAAATCGCATTTCGCTTCGCCGGTAGAGGTGGCAGAAGTAGAATTGCTGATGACGATACCTGCGTTACTGGTAGAGCTGGAGGTGGTGTCCAGTAAAAAAGTACAGTTGCGGATGCTGTTGTAATCCGCATCATTGGTCAGGTGTACTCCCCATCCGTTGTTGGTACCGATGGGTTTGATCACGAGATTATTGAATGTGAAATAATCTGCGTTAGAGAGTTTAATGACCGCCGGTGAAGAAGAAGTACCGCTGTAAGTCAGCGTATCTCCGTTACCGTTAAAAGTAATGGTATTGGTGGCGGAGGCGCCGGGAACAGGGCTGATCAACAGTTGTTCGTTATAGGCGCTGCCGCCTGCCGCTACGTTGAATATAACGGGGCCGTTGATCCCGCATTTAATCGAGTTGTAGGCGTCGTTAAAAGAAGCAAAGTTGGTACCGCCGGTAGGCAATGCCTTGTTAATGGTAAACGTACCGGATACTGCCAGGGGGGATGTTACGGTGGCACTGCTGGAAATAGCGGTGGCATTGGTGGCGGTACAGGTTACTTTACAACGGTAATAGGTAGTAACTGTTTGTGTGATCTCCAGCCTGTTGGTAGTATCGTTGGGGATATCTGTCCAGGTGCTGTTATTGGGAGATGATTGCCATTGGTAATGTATCCCCGAGGCGATCGTGGTACCTGATAAGGTAACAGTGGCCTGTCCGTTCATACAAACGGTGGAGGGGTTAGCAGTGGCAGTACCGGCGGTAGGTGTGCCGGTACACGCAACTGCTGGTGTCCAGGAAAATTTAATATCGGGGCGGGTAGTCATTGCACCCGTGTTGCTGGTATTGGTAGTGCCGCATAAATAGTTGAGTCCATCGGTTCTGTAAGTATGCGAGCCATTAAAGGAAAGTCCCGTTGTAAAAGGTACTTCAGGGTTGTGGGAATAGGTAAGACGCGTATCTGAATCGGGTGCGCCATTACATATTTCCACTACGATATTATCTGATCCATTCCAGAAAAAGCCGGAAGAGAAAGTCAGGATATTGATACCTGTTTTGGGCAGGTAATCCACCGGGCCGTATACCTGGTTGCTGACAGTGATCCAGGTGGTGTTGCTCAGCGTGGTGTCGGAGGTGACGCCAATTTTAATGGTGTATTGCTCAATGGTATCTGTGGCATTGAGATTAAGCACATTAAACTTCAGGGCATTGATCACGCCTGCAGCCATACCTGCGCTGTGTAGCTCAGATGCGCGGTACAGGAACTGCGCGCGGCTGCCTTCGTAGTAATCCTGCAAGGGGCAGGGATATCCCAGGTCTGAATTACCGGAAGTACTATGGCCGATGCTGATATCTGTTTGGGCCGATAGCCGGCCTACCAACATAAGTAGTACTCCTATAAGTAATGTTGTTTTATATAAATAACGAACCGTACAATTTCTCATATGAGGCTATTTAGAATTTGGTTGTTGCGATTAGAAAGTCTGCCAGTTGATCCACGATTTGCCATCCCTGGCATTGACCATGTCATAGGTGGATGCGCTGGTTTGTACCAGGTAGTAGCCCTGCGGATCCGCCATCTGTGCCCTTGTTTTTTGCACGGCAGGAGTGTAGTTGGCAGGATCTCCATAAAAACCATCGTCATTAAAAATGATCCGTCCATCAGTGGTAAAAGAGGGCGCGCTGTAACCCGGTCCAAACTCGATACTATTCTTACCATCGTCTTGCTTTATTACAAAGCCGAGGAGATCCAGTGATGTACCGGGGCCATTGATCCGCGGGTAGTAGGTAAGAAAGGCGTAATTGGGTAAGTGGGTGATATGATAGGCATCATCTTTACCATCTGCATGAAACCCGGTAACGGTTACCCAATATTTTTCATTTTGTAGGGCGTACCGGTACCACCGCTGGGCCGCTGAAGAGTCAATCACCAGTGGTGTAGCCGTGTTACTGATGGTAGCCGGCTTACTGTTGATGGTAAAGGTGATGGTACCGTTCTCCCATTTTACCTGGTCCAGGCTGCTGATGATGGTGTTGTTGGCTTTGAATGCAGGAAGCAGGGTAATTCCACCAGGCGTATAGGTGTAACCGGTAGTTACCTGTTGTGGTTTTCCATCTGCTATCCAGGTAAAGGTTATCCAGTGCAGGTATTGGTTAATGCTTACATCATAGTCGCCGGAGCTGGTAGACAGCCGGTGAAAGTAAGTAAGCAGTGCGCCAATGCTGTCGATCGACCGGTTGATCTTATGTTGCAGGTAGTTCGCCTGGTCCTGTTGCGTGGCTTTGATCAGCACCGCTTTACTGCCATGAAAGCGACCGGTGAGCCATACAGAATCACCTTGCGCACCGTTGATGGCAAACTCAAAATCGGAACCGAGACCATTGCCGTAAACACCGCCGTTATGGCTGGCATCAGGGTCGCAGAGTACATGCAGATAGGAGTACGTATCAAATAGCAGGGAAGGCTGTTGTAATGCTTTCAGTCGCCAGCTGCTTTCACGTACGTTGTTGGTACTGGCAGCATCGAAATCAGAAAACATTTGTACCCGGTTGGCATCGGAGAAACTGAAATAGAAGCTGTATACACTTCCGGGAACGCCTGCCGGGTATACCAGCGCCCTCCAGCCATAGGGAGCACCGGTAAGTACCTGCTGGTAATGTGACAACGTATCATTGATACGCTCATCCGGTGATTTATCAAAAACGGGATCTGTTTCCTTTTTACAGGAGTAGATGCCGGCCAGGATGAATAATAAAAAGATCAGGTTGTTTCTCATACTGTTATTTTTACTCTTGCGGAGCGTTGCTATTAATAGAGTAGCTGATTAATTTCTCTTCGCGTGCGTGTTTGGAGACTGTAGAAGTCGATATGCCATACAATGGAGAAGTAACTGACCACGAGGGCTTCCTTTTGACGCAACCGTGATTGTGCCGTTGCTTTAGACACACCATTGATGCTGGTACCTTCCGGGATGCTGTTAACAATGGCATCAAATCCGGCTTTTCCTTCTACCAGCATAGTGGATACCATCTCTACAAAATCTTCGTCAAAACTGGCCATGGAGTAGGGTGTTACAAAACCATCCTGGTGGGCTTCCTCGTCGGAAATGTTATTCCAGTTGCCGGTATAGAATCCTGCGCAGATACGTTTAAAAGCAACGGGATACATGACAGTCTGATGCAGGATATGGCCAAACTCATGTTCTATTACATGGAACATTTGTTTTACGTTGGCAGAATCCGAAGGGCGATACCCTTCCATTCCTTTTGTCAGAAAATCATTGACGAGGTACAGCACTACTTTGCGGCCCCCTTCTGCGGTTCCGAGGGTAATGGTGCCGTTTTCATTCCAGCTGGCGCTGCCAGAGAGGATAAAATACTTGGGACAATATTTTTTGAAGAAAGTAGCCCCGGCTTCGGCGATATAAGTATTCATCCAAACTTTTTGGATAGCCGACATTACCGGTATGATCTTTTCTTCCTTGGGCGGCACCAGCGTTTTGTTCAGTTCAAATTCGAACTGGTCCCATTTATATTTTACCGCAATATTGAAAGGCACCGTCAGGGTATCGTGTAACCATTTGTCCAATGGTGAGTTCACCCAGGTATCGCCGCCAAGGCCGGGAATATTTTCCACGTTGCCCGGGTCATCTTTCTTGCTGCAGGCTAACAGCAAGCATAGGGGGAGGATGAGTAATAATGCTTTCATTTTGTTGATGTATTAATGTGGATTGTATCGCTATGTTATTATCTCGGGTTTAAGGCTATTCCGGAAGTGGTGGCAGCTGCCGGGATCTGGAACACGCGGCGGTTATCGTCGGCTTTCAGCTCCAGTCTTTGCCCTTCCCTGGTAGTATGTACCACCGGTATTTTGTATCGTTGCAGGTCAAACCAGCGTTGTCCTTCCTGTACATATTCTGCCCGCTTAAAGTCCAGGATAGTACGGATGCAGGCGCTTCTGGCATCAGTGATGCCGTAGAATTGCTGTATGGCCGGCAGTGTGATGGTATGTTGCGCAGCGTTGTAATTCCGGATACGTTTGCTGGCAAACAGGTTGAGATCTGCTAATACGGCGCTGGTATTGTTAAGCCAGGCATTGGCTTCTGCACGGTTAAACAACACTTCTTCCGTGGTGAATAAGGGGATCATCACGTAGGGCTGTCCGATGGTGGCGTTCACAGAATTCTTTACGAAGTATTCCGATAGTTTGGGAACAAAATAATCCTGTGAGCCATAGTAGTATAACGGGTACGACCAGGTGCCACCGGTTACATTACGGCCCAGTATCTGCACCTGGTGTACATAGTCGAGGTCATACCGCATCCTGCCGGCGTTGCGCCCCCACAGGGAAGGGGCTTCTGCAATCAGCAGGTTGGCCTTTTCGTTGGCGTTGGCATACAGGTCGAAGATCTGTGCGGGCGACATGCTGCCATAGGTGCTGTTCCACTGACGCATGTTGTTGGCTACGTCGTTATTGGAAAAGGTATGATCAGCATAGGCTATGACTTTCGGGTAATCTTTCTTAAAAAGATAAAAGCGGGTGGCAAATGCATAGGCTGCGCTCTGGTTGAAATGATAACGGGGAACACTATACGCATCGTCATTGATTAGCGAAAGACCAGATAGCAGGTCTTTTTCCACCATATCATATACATAAGCTACCGTTTTGCGTTCGTACTGTTTGATGACCACCGTTTCTGGCACAGTTACATAGGGGATACCGGGATCATTGGCGGCGGTGGCAGCGTCATAGCTTTTGGCAAAAATATTTACCAGCATAAAATGCGCGTAAGCTCTTGCCAGCAAGGCCTCACCCCGCTGACGGGTATAAGCGGTGGGGTCCGCTGCTTTTTCACATGCTGTCAACGCCTGGTTGGCGGCGGCTATAGCTGTGTAGCAGGCTTTCCAATAGGCTTCTGGAGAGTCTTCCTCGATCCACTGGATATCATTAAATGCATATGCATCCAGGTTAGGACGGTAGTATATGCCTACGCCTTTATCGCCCACATTGTCGGACATCGCCTCGCACATGGTGATATAACTGGCCTGCGGGTACGCGGTACCCAATAGCTTGCTCACTTTGGCGGGTGTGCCGAGATCCGTCCAGGTACTGTCGGGCACCTGTTCCAGGTATTTTTTGCATCCGCCGGCGATCAGCGTGGTCAATGCCAGTACACCGATCAGAGCCGGTTTTATTTTCCGTTTATTTGTTAACGTTATATAGCAGGTTGACATATATCCTTTTTTAAATACCAACTTTTAATGAAAATGTGAATTGCTTCTGAATAGGCTGGGCTACACCACCTGCATTGAAGAACTCAGGGTCCTGGCCCTGCAGCCTTTTATCTGCATAGAGCAGCCACGGATTGATAGCGGCAGCGCTAACTGCTATGTTGCTCAACCCCGCACGCCTGGTAAGTGTTCCGGGCAGCTGATAAGTCAGCGATACTGTTTTCAGACGGATAAAATCCCCTTTGGCCACTCGCTCTGTGGAGTAGTTGTAGTTGTTGTAAGGATGGGCGCCGTTAAGCAGTATTTGCTCAAAAGCATCCAGTATAGATGGAACATGTGTGGAGCTCTCATCACCCGGCATTACCCAGCGATCGTAAAATTCCTTGGGCATAGCATCGAGGTCAGAGTAACTGGTTTTGAAGGCAGGATACAAGCGGATCTTATTGCCAAACTGGTAAGTAAAAAATATATTCAGTGATAAAGCTTTATAGCGGAAAGTATTGGAGAATCCGCCGGTAATAGGTGGATCTACAGGTCCCTGGTATACGAGGTGACTGGTGTTTAATGATTGCAGGTCTACGTCAGCACTCTTTACACCATTCTGGTTGATAAAAGAGGGCGCGCCTGATTTAGCATCAAGGCCAGTATACTGGAGAGAAAAAAGACTGTGTACCGGGTATCCCTCTGTGTTGCCTCCTTCTGCTACCACAAGGTCGAAGATGCCCGGAATGTTTTTTGCGTTGGTAATTTTGTTGGTGCTGTAACCAAAAGTAGCGTTGGATTTCCAGTTCCAGTTTTTAGTCCGGATTACATCTCCGCCTATCATTACTTCCAGTCCTTTAGAGTCCATGTCTGCATAGTTGGCGGCTTTAAACATTTCGCCACCGATGCCGGAAGTTTTGATGCGGCTGATCAGATCGAAGCTTTTACGAGTGTATGCGTCGATGCTGAAGTTGAGGCGGTTGTTAAAGAATCCGCCGTCGATACCGATGTTGGTAGTGTATAATTTTTCCCAGGTGAGATCATCATTTTGTAAATGCGACAACCGGATCACCGATTCCACTTCCGACAGATGCGGACGGTTGGTATTAACGGTTTGATATACGATGTTGGAATTGGTAGCAGGACCCATACTGGCGGTTAAACCGTAGCTGGCGCGAAGCGTCAGATAGTCCAGCTGACGGATGCGGGCAGCAAAATCTTCCCTGTCTATATTCCAGGAACCTGCCACGCTCCAGGTAGGGAGCCAGCGAGCCTTGCGGGATTGCCCGAGGCGGTTGGAACCATCGTAACGGCCGGTAGCCGTGAAGTTGTATTTGTTATTATAGGCGTAAGTGCCAGTGGCATAAAATGCAGCGAAACGATCATAGTCCCTGCCCATACCGAAGTAGGGGAAGTTACTTTCAATGGTTTGTTTGAGGATGCGGTAATCGGTGAAGGTGGCGCCGCCGTTATCGAATTGATAGCCATAGCCGGTGTTGGAGGCGTTCTGGCGGTCAGCATATTTTACCTGCTGTCCAACCAGTATATTGAGATTATGTTTTTGCGCGAAGGTGTCGGAGTAGTTGATACCATTGCGGAAGTCGTAGTTCAGCAGCTGATCTTCAGTGCGGTTATAGAAACCTCCGGCAGGTAATACGATTACCGGCAATGCGTCGGGGTTGTCCGGATCGCGGTATAAAAATTTATTTCTTTCGGCGATGGTGGCGTTGCCGGCTGCACGGTAGGCGTTGGCCATGTTGGCATTTTCCGTGATCTGGTGTTCCCTGGAAGATTTCACATACCGGATGGCGCCGGTAAACTCGTAGCGGATATTCTTCGTCAGTTTCCAGGAGAGGTCTCCCTGCAGGCGCAGGTCCATCATATTAAGGTCGAGATAATTGTTTTCCAGTTCGTTGATGATATTGAACGGTGCATAATTTCTTCTGAAGTATTCCAACTTCCCGTTTTGATCATAGGCGGTCAGCGTGCGGCTGGTATTGAGAGAGTAGCTGAAAGGATTGATGTCAAAATCGCGATCGTACTGGCCCTCTACCGGGTTACTGCTGCGGGTTAGTGCGCCGGGGGCTTTCTGACGGCGCACGGAGGCGAGTGTAGAAAATCCGGCGGAGAGTCTGTCGGAAAGTTTATAACTGTTGCGGTAGTTGAGCGTATAGCGGGTAACTTTATCAGCCAGCGTCCATCCGTTATCACTGAAAAAACTGGTAGAGAAATAAGATTGCGCTTTATCAGTTCCTGATGAAATGCTGAGGGAGTGTTCTTGTACAAAGTTATTCCGGAATAAGAGGCCAAACCAGTCGGTGTTGGCTTTGGCATAGCGTAATAAAAATGCTTTACGGTGTTCAGGATCGTTTTCCACAGGGAAATTTCCGTTATTATCCGCGTCGAGCTTTTCGTATAATTTACCAAATACGCCAATGTCGCCCTGGGACAGTATATCCGAGTTGAGAATTCCTTTTCTTTCCAGTTCAGCCAGCACAGACATCTGCTGTCCGGAGTTCATTATATTGAAGTTCTTATAGTTAGGTTTCAGCTGTGTGCTGAAGTTGCCGCTATAGTTAATAACGGGCTTGCCTGCACGGCCTTTTTTGGTGGTGATCACCACTACGCCGTTCATGGCGCGGGCGCCGTATAAAGCTGCTGCTGCCGCGTCTTTTAAGATATCAAAGCTTTCGATATCGTTGGAGTTAAGGCCGGCTACTGCAGAACCTAACAGGGTAGTTGGGTCGCCGCTGGAGAGCTGGTCGTTGGAGATATTGACCACGTCTTCCAGTACCACGCCATCTACTACCCATAATGGCTTGTTATCGCCATTAATAGAAGTTGCTCCGCGGATACGTACCTTAGGCGCAGTGCCAAAGGTGCCGGAAACGTTTTGAATGGCCACGCCGGCAACCCGTCCTTCCAGCATACGGCTTACATCGGTGAGCCCGTCTATTTTTACGTCTTCACCTTTCAGACGAGTGGCGGCGCCGGAGAATTTTGTTTTGTCGATGCTCTGAAAACCGGTGACTACCACTTCCTGGAGGCGGGTGGGTTTTTCTTTCAACACAATGGTAAGAGTGCCGCTTCTGAAGGAAGCAACACTGATTTCTTCTGTTTTGTATCCAGTATAATTAAATACCAGGATGGCATCGTTGGCGACTTTTTTTAGTTCAAATACGCCTTTTTCATTTGTGGTTACACCGCGGGAAGTGCCTTTGATCATGATGCTTACACCTGGCAGCAGCTCTTTCTTTTCATTGGTAACCACACCTTTTACGTCTGTAACGGGAAGGGATATACGCATCAGCGTACCTGTTACAGCTAGTGAAGCCGGCTTTTTGCTGTTGTCATGTTTGATGACTACGCGGTCGTACATTACACTGTAGGAAAGAGCATAGGGGGTAAGCAGCTTGTCGAGCAGATCGCCTACTTTTTCGTTGTGTGCGTTCACACTTACCTTATTAACATCCAGTGCCTCGTTGCTTACAAATACAAAGGATACTTCAGCGAGATTCCCGATTTTCTCCAGTGCGTCTTTAAGAATAACATTCTTTAATTCAATGGTAATCTTTTTGTCAAGCGCATCTTGCAAACCGTTTCTGGCATGGGCTTTTGTGACTGCAAGCAAGAGCAGTAAACAATAAATAAATGAAATTTTTTTGCGGAACATAAGTGTGTTTTATTGGTTTCGTTCGGGCCATAGGATCTCCGTTCCGGTTTCTGGCTGAAACCGGGCAATAGACGGCCTGCTGCATGAGCAGGAGTGTTTTTTAATCAATCATATGATGGCTGTTGTTAGCCGGACAATAAAGAAGTAATCGGTATCATGTGCGATGCAGTTTTTGGTTGAAAAATTAGTTACTGTCTATAGCTATGGTAAGTATGGGCAACAAGCAGCCATCTGATCCAATGTATTACATTTGATCAATCAGTTAACCAGCATGAAGTGCATTCAGGCTAAAGGCCACCAGGATAGTATACCAGACTTAAAATATTTTCTTTCTTAGAATCGGGTTCAGTTTTGTTGATAGCAGTTCATCTTGAATATAGTTTGGTTAACGATATTGCGGTCTTTTTTTCTATTTACAGTTGCCACCAACGATAATATATCCGTTGCCGGCGCTGTCTTTCCTGACTTTGGTATCTAATGAAAATGCAATTAGCGCAAGCGCTTTGTCTAAATCATCTGTTGTGTTAAAAGAGCCGTAAAACCTGCACTGTGCAGATTGCTGATCTGTTACTACGGGTATGTTATAATATCTTTGCAGGTCAACGGCTACTTTAGATAAGGGTTCTCCTTTGTAAATAAATTTGCCACTCATTTTCTGCGTAAAAAACCTGGCGTCTTCGGTGGCGTCCTGTAGCCGGAGGTCCTGCGATACCGGGTTGTATACCGCGCCCTTGTTGGCTGTTAGCACCAGTTGACCGTTTTTCCGGGCCTGGTTTCCGTGCGTGTTTACCTGCACCATTCCGGATACTACCACCACCCTGGCTATATTTTCTTCGTGTACTTCCATGTTAAAGGAGGTGCCCAAAACGGTAGTATTTATCAGCGAAGAAGAAATAATAAAAGGATGTTTCGCGTCATGGTTGATTTCAAAAAAAGCTTCCCCCTTTAAAACTACTTCGCGTTTCTTATTGTCAAAGTTCTCCCGAAAGCTGATGCTGGAGGCTTTTTCAAGATGAACAACGGAGCCGTCCGGTAGTTTCACTGTTTGTCGCGTTGTGGTGGTGGCAAATACCTTTTGTTTCACCCGATCCTGCCATAGCATATACCAGGCGGCGCCGGCCAGCAGCAATACCACGGCTGCTGCGGCAATTTTTTGTTTATATAAACGGAATATACCTTTGAAAGAACTATCGTTGATGCCCATACGCTGATGGATATTTTTCAGCATCCGTTCAGACAGGCGTTTATCTAATATCTGTTTTACCGTTACTAAGTCGGCTTCAAAATACTCGGTGGCTGCCATTTCCAGCTCTGAAAGATCGTTGGCCTCCAGGTAATCCGCCATCCACTCCTGCTCTGCGGCAGTCCACATATCTTTCTTTAACAGTTGTTTGAGATATTCCTTTCTGTTGGGCACTAGCGTGATGGTTTAATTTAAATACGCGCAGTTGATAAAAAAGGGTGGGTCCTTTTCGGACTTTTTTTTAAAAATCAAAACATTAATTAAAATATAATATAAAATCCGTTGGCTGGATTACGAATCATGATAGTTTAGAAATAGGAGTAGCAACACAATATATTTATGGTCCCCGTTGCGTTGCATATAATCATTCAGTTTGATCATGGCGGCCGATAGATGTTCTTTTACGGTATTCCGTGAGATATTGAGTTCATGGGCTACTTCTTCATAGGTTTTACCTTCCAGTTTACAGCGGGTAACAATTGTTCTTTTTTTAGGAGATAGTTTTGAAATGGCCTGTTCCAGCAGATGATATTGTTCTTCGTCGATGCTCTTTCGCTCAATAGCTACCGGGTCATCGGCGTCGGCCTGGAAAATGTTTTTGTGAAAAGCCTGCTCACGCAACTTCTTTCTTACAAAAGATACGCACATGTTAAAGCTGATCACAAACAGCCATCCGCCGACGGATTGATCGGATTGTATATCTTGTCGCTTTTCCCACAGGCGCGCAAATACATCCTGTAGGATATCTTCTGTTACCACCTCATCTTTCACAAACTTGAAAATATTGCGGTACACCGCCTGATGATATTTCCAGTACAAGGCATCGAAGGCGCTTACTTCGTGGTTTTGTAATCGCGCTACCAATTCAGCATCTAGTATGTTCATATTTCTCCTTTTATATAAATCATATCGTGGAATACAATTTATATGGCTAGAAAAAAGCCAGGTTTCCCAAAGGCAATGGCCATCAATTCTGCTGCATAAATTAGTAACAAATATTATTATTTAATAAATAAATTCGTATTAACTATAATTATAAATCATTATATACATATACAGAGCAATCAGCGTCATTATATTTTGTTTTGACAGGGGATGTTGGCTACCTCACCTGCCAGGTATATCGGCAAAAACGAAGAGGCTGCATCATTCATGATGCAGCCTCCCTCCTCATTTTTGTACCGCAAATTCTAAACTAATAAACATCATATGGCGACTTCAGCGTATAGTACCAGTTCAACTGTGCCAGGTCTCCCTTGGTAAAAACATAAAACGGATTGGTACCTGCATCAAAGTCGGCAGGTGCCCCGTTATATCCCGTCAGGGAATAAAGGGAGTTGTAACTCGACATTAACGCCAGCAAAGGATCCTGCACCGTATTGTGCTTATTGGGAATCGCCATTTCTGCTACATTTGAGTCGTAGTCGCCACCTGATACAGCACCGGTATGTCCATAGCCAAGCGTGTGTAAAAATTCATGAACAAGCAACCGGGTATAGTATACATGCGCCCAGCTTAAGCTGGTTTGATTTAAATCCAGGTTGATAGAAATCAGATCTCCCACATTTCCGTTACCATCAGGAATATGCGCCCATGCAGGTGCGGCAGTTGTTCCACTGTTATCCGCTCTGAGTACTACCGTGTAGGCGGTACCTAACGGGGGGAGCGCATCTCCCCAGGTGATACTGGTAATATTTATATTGGGAGATATCTGGCTTAGATATTTTTGAGCTACGGGAATGGCATCTTTAATGGCTTTGGCAACAACATTCCCATCAGCGCCGGAAAGCCGGTTATCAACAAATACGGTAATGTTTTTGCTTTTGGCAAAATCTACTTTTTTATTAAACCAGATATTGTCGGATGGCTTAATAACGGTCAGGTTATTGTCGTAAGACATCTCCTGTTGTTTGGGTGATTTGGAGCAGCTGCAAAGTGCCAATGCTGCAGCGATAATATATTTATGTTGCATAAAAACGTGTTCCTGGTGAAGAGATAATTTAAGGTCTGTCGCGGATGAAAGTCAGGTTATCGTAGAACCATACTTTGCATCCCTGCCATCCGCCTTTAAAAGTACCATCGTACATTAAGTAATAGGCTTTTACATTCCGGGTGGCGGGATCCCATTTGGAGGCGGCTGCCTCATTGGGAGCAGGACTTAAAGCTGCATAACGCCCTCTTACCGGGTCCGGTTGTCCGAAATAATTGGTGACGCGTATGATCTGGCCACTTCCATTTGGATCAAAATGTAATACCGGGCAGAAGTAACCATACCAGGTCCAGCTATTGTTGGCAGCATTCCAGAATAACTTTGCATTCAATGGATTACCATAAGGATCTGTGTTACCATTAGCAAATGCGTAAGCATCTCTCATAATACAGGTAGAATCATCTATGGTTACCAGGTCTACTGTAGTGTTGCTGATCACTACATTCGTCGACACCTGGTAATCGGTCATGCCACCGGGCCGGAAGGAGTAATAGCCATCGTATTTATTTCTAACCACCAGCTTGTAATACACATAAAACCGGTCAGCACTGATGGATAGCGGCTTAGGGACTTCCGCAATATTATAAGCCACCATGTATTTGTCATCCGACTTTACTTCCTTCGTATTCACTAACAGTTTAAAGTAACCTACATTTTTGCCGGCTGGTATCGTCACTTTTAAATTTTCATTCACAATAGTACTCTCCGGGAAGAAGGCCCAATGAGTGCCTTTAGCAAGATTATACTTGGTGATGGCAGCGGTATCCCGTGCAAGCGTTACCGTTATATCCTTATCTGATACGCCGGTAGTGCTGGCCAGGTAAACCGGGATGGTAATGGTATCTACCGCTTTCAGGGTAGAAGGCAGTCGGTTGATCGTATTCATACGGCTATCTATCGAAGTGGTGTTACCATCATCTAATGGCGCCAGTTCTACGATATTGGTACCCGGAATATCTGCGAGAGATATACCTTCTTTGTCTTTCAGGCAGGAGGATGTTGTGAGTGCCAGCAGACTTATATATAGCAGGTTAAAGTGTTTTTTCATCTTTCAATATTTTGTAAATAAGATTAGAATTATCTACCCCAGAATATTTTCCTGGTGAGTACATCTTCACCCTGAGCCTTTACGTTCGTTGGATTGGTAGCATATTCCAGGCTCGGATAGAACACTCTTTTAGGTAAAGGGGGCGCACCGGGATATTTAGAGCCATAGATGTAGGTGGGCCATCCGGTACGGCGGAAATCTGCATAAGGCTCAAATGGATTCACCCCATTCATGGAAATCCATTTTTGAGATAAGATAGTTTGCAGCGGATCCGTAGTGAGATCTATATTGAAGTTGTTCACCTTTCCGGACGTTTGTGTCATATAACCATCAGCATCTGTAATGGCATCGCTGGGCTGGTAGAACTGCCCGCCGGATGGGTCAGGCAGAGAGCCTTTGTACAGGTATGTGAAGTTAGCACGAACCCCCATTTTGTACAATGCTTTATAATCTCCCGGAATGATATTTCTAAAAGCAGCTTCCGCTTGCAGGAAGTAACTTTCAAAAGTGGTAATCATAGGTATAGGCTGATTAACATTCTTGATAATACCAAAGCCGTTTGCGCCGGAGAAGTTGCCATTTACTTTATCTCCCCACGATAAACCGGATAAGGTATCATTATTAGCGGTAGGTACCCCAAAATAGCCGCCTTTAAAATGATTGGGATCACCGTCGTAAGGTGCATACATCCTGTATAAACGCCAGTCGCCGTAGCCATTGAAACCATCCCAGTAGAAATTAACAGCCGCTGCATTTGCGCGGAAATAGTTGTAGTTCGAGGTTTGCTGGTTTTGGCTGATATTCCAGAATCTTTCTACAAACGGATTGCCTTTTCCACTTTGGTTGAAGAACCCTGGATTCACATTGCCTTCGTTTTGCACACCGGTGATGAATCCATCGGCAGCAGCACTGGTGAGCAGATTTTGCAAGGCAGTGGCGTAGTAGGGAGGTTTGGTGCCTAACTGGCTGACACGGAGTATCAGTCTTAACTGAAGCGTATTGATAAACCTGATCCAGTTAGCTTTATTTCCATTATACATAATGTCACCTTTGGGCAGGTTACCGGTCCAGTTCTTAATCAGGTCCCTGGCACTGTCCAGTTGTTGGTACAGGTCATTGTAAATAGTAGCAGCGTCGTCATATTCAGGCGTAGGGTATTTATCGATCTGCAATGCCTGTGTATATGGAACATTTCCAAACAGGTCGATCAGGTTATGATAACAAATTACATTCATCGTTTTCACAATACCTCTGTAAAAGTTATTACCTCCAGCATGTTGATCTATATATTGTAAGTTGCCAAGGTAGCTGTAATAGCTGGTCCACATACCCTGGAACCATTTGTTGTCAAAGGTATAGTTGAACACATAAGAGTTCACAAAGGAACCACCACCTATCGTCCAGTAACCCATCCAGTACGACATGTCATCCGACCCCATATTTTGGATGTAGGCAATGTTCTTCAGTTGTGGAGACAGTACCAGTTCGACGTCTACGTTGTTGGGATTGTTTGGATTATTGTCATTTATATCAAAGTATGATTTTGAGCAAGCCGACATTCCTGCTGTAAACAACAGAACGAGCAAATATTTAGTGAGTACTTTCATTTTGTAAAAGTTTCCTGTTGAAAAAATTAAAACCTAACGCTGATACTTCCACCCATAAATCTTGTTGGTGGCGTTTGCCCGGTGTTCGTAGTACCATCTGCGTTATAACCGCCGCCAAGATTAAATTCAGGATCTGTCCAGATATTTTCTGCGGGTCTCCACATAAATAAGTTCCTGCCGGTAACAGCTACAGAAGCGCCTTTGATAGTTTTAAATCGGTTGAACAAAGAAGCGGGTAATGTATAAGACAATACTACTTCCCTCAGTTTCCAGAAAGCATTGCTGGTAACATAAGGTGTTCCCATAGTGCTGTACGCCTGCCAGAACTGGTACACATTGGCTATTTGTCTTGATTTATTATCTACATAATGTCCGCTTCCATCGTCATAAACAGAATTCGGGAATACAAAACGCTGGCGGTCGCCATAGGTAGAGTGCGCAGAAGAACCGGTCCAGTCCAATGTTTGACCAATCTGGTTAAACAGTACGCCACCACCTCTGTAATCAGCTACTACGGTGAGTCCGAAATTTTTGTAAGCAAAAGAGGTGGTCAGGCCCAGGCGATAGGGTTGGAAGATAGAACCCATGAATTTATAAGCTGCCGCACGGGTGGGGTAGCCGTTACCATCAACAATTACTTTTCCGGTAGCAGGATCTCTGTTGAAATCAGTTACTTTTAGCGCAGGGAAAGCATAACCTACTACTGCATACGCATCATTGGTCATCGACAAATCCGCACCACCATTAGGTAGGGAAATTACTTTGTTGTTGATATAAGTGAAGTTAGCGCCTATATCCCATCTGAATTCCGCCGCTTTATTATCAATAAGCGTTACTTTAACATCGGTTTCTACCCCAAAGTTGGAGGTTTCACCACCATTCACCAGCATAGATCCATAGCCTGTTGCAGGGGATACCTGGGAAGGGATGGTTTGGTTTTTGGTTTTTTGTTTGAAGACGGTTCCTGTGAAATTAATCCGGTTTCTCAGGAAACTAAGTTCAATACCACCTTCTATTTCCGTGGTACGTTCATCTCTCAGATTAGGATTAGGTGCCAGCGAATTTTTGCTATAACCAACGCTGTTATTATATGGATAACCAGATGATACGTTGAAGGAAGGAGACGTCAGGTAAGCACCGTAAGTACTGATATTGCTTAAATTCACCTGACCTGTCTGGCTGTACGCAGCTCTTATCTTTGCAAAATTCACCACATCATTGTTGAAGAATTTAGGCAATGCATCTGAAAGAACAAATGCCGCATCAGCTGATCCATAGGAGAATCTTCTGTTAGATGCTGTCAGCACAGAGGTCCAGTCAAAACGATAACTGCCGTGTACAAACAGATATTTGTTGATGCCCAGGGATAAATCAGCAAAAGCAGCCTGTTGATTTCTTTCTGCTTTGCCTTCGCCGGCAGTTTGCTGGCCAATATAGCTGGATACGTTATAAAAGTCGTTAAACGCGAGTGTGCTGGCATTATAGTTTTCAAAATTGTATTTATCCTGCACAATAGAATGGCCTAACAAGAGTTTGGAGCTGATGTTTTTTGACAGCTGCTTTTTAAACGTCACTAACAGGTCTCCGGTTAAATGTGATTCAAAAGTGGATCCACCGCCGGCAGTAGGTAATAATACTTTTCTGTTAGAGGCCTGGGTCCCCCCCGGAATATTATAAGGATTGGATTGTTCGTAATCGGAATATTTCCAGCCGTTACCAGTGTTTTTGTAGTTAAACGCGCTGTAAGTATACCCGATACGGTAACTGGCTTCGATATTATCTGTAATTGCCAGTCGGGCTCCCACATTTCCTACAAATTTATTGTCGGTGCTTTTGGATCTGAAGTTGGCGAGATTCCACCACGGATTATCATTCCACGCGTTGAAATAGTTATCCGGAGAAGAGAAGAACCCACTTTTAAACCAGTTCAAATCAACGTGCGCGGGAGAATTCAGGATTTGGTTGTAGATGCTTCCCCTGTTCCATACTTCATCTTTAGAGGTATTGGTATAACCCAATGCGTAATCCACATTTACAATGCTATACTTCGTGCTTCCATTCAGTTTGAAAAAGTTCTTCGCCAGTTTGTTACCAGGGATGATATCTGAACGGTCAGTACGCTGGTAAGCTACATAAGTAGATGAATTTTGCGTGGCTGTACCCAGCGACAGATCATACTGTTTGGTAATCCCTGTCTGGAAGAAATCAGTACGAGATCCTTTTTTCGGAGAATAAGTAGTTCTGATAACGGTATCTTTATAGGTACCATCGTTATACAATATCCGCTTAGGAGTACCTACATCCACCATACTACCATCGTATTTAGGACCGAATTGCTGATTTTCGTAGGGAACATTAACGGTTTGACCAGTTACAGGATCTACATAGTTAAATTCTCCTCCCCAGCCACCATAGGTGTATTGCAGGTCGGGTAACTTGGAAATGCTTTCCCATTGCACACTGGTTTTAAAATTTACTTCTGTTTTACCGGCAGGGGTTTTCTTGGTAGTAATTACCAAAGCGCCGTTACTACCGCTGGCTCCATACAGGGAAGCAGCAGCACTGCCTTTCAACACGTTCACACTTTCAATGTCATTCGGATTGATATTGTTCAGGATATATGGTGGCACAATAGCCCCATCCAATACAACAATAGCAGAGTTATTTCCGGTAATAGACCGGTTACCGCGTAAGTTGATTTTATAAGAGGGATCCAGGTTGTTGTCCTGCGTTTGAATAGACAACCCAGATACTTTACCAATTAAGCCGGAAGTGGCGTTGATATTTTCTGCCTGGTTTAATTCTTTACCGCTGATAGTAGTAGCGGCATATCCGAGTTCTTTTGGCTGGCGCTTAATACCATAGGCGGTTACAATCACTTCCTGGATATTAGAGTTTTGTTTTAAATGAATTACCAGGGGATCTTCATTGCTCACAGTAACTTCCTGCGTTTCCATTCCAATATAACTGAACACCAGGATCTTGGAACTATTGGCGGGAACAGACAATTGAAAGCGGCCGTTGGCATCTGTGCTGGCGCCAAGCGGAGTGCCTTTAATCCGGATAGTTACACCGGTTAATGGAGTACCTTTCTCGTCTGTTACTATACCCTTCACCAACAGGGAAGATTGTTGCGTGGTGACACTCGTTTTTGTTATGATGATGTTGTGTCCTACAATAGAGTAGGAGATCGGCTGACCTTTTAAACAGGTAGCCAATGCATCGGCTACGGAAACATTATTCAAACTTACGGTGACGGGAGTAGTGGATTTCAATACATCATCTTTATAAAAGAAAACGTAATCAGTCTGGCGTTCTATCGCCGCAAAAATTTGTGGAATGTTCAGTTTCTCTCCTTTCAACGTAACGTTCTGTGAATATGCTTTGGCACTCAGCTGCAAACTGACGGCCAACAGAAAAACAAAGATCGTTTTCATCTTGTGTAGCGTTAGGTTAGGGCGTGCAAATAGCTGTATTCTCTCAAATACATGGTTTAAGAAAATCATATTTTTTCGGTTGAGTAATGAGCAATAGACTTTGGTCTCTCTTAATTCAAAAGCGCTTTTGGTATTTCAGTGATCCCTTTTCGATTGATCCCGCGAGGGGGAATTATGTTTAATTTTTAATGATAATGGTGGAATTATTTATTTCATATTTGATGTTGTTCAGGTCCAGTATTTTTAAGAATTCAGATAAATTTTCATTGCGTTTTAACTTACCGGTGAATTTGATGTCGGCCACCTGGTCTTCAAACTGAACATGTACATCATACCATCTTTCTATTTGGCGCATGACAGCAGAAAGGGGTACCGCAGAAAACTGGGTATACCCGTTTTTCCAGGCGATGATGGCATTCACATCTGCCGGCCTGGTAAGATTCATGGCTCCTTTACGGTTGATATTTACCTGCTCGTCAGGCAACAATACCTGCGATTGCAGGTTGTTATATGTATGTACTTTTACCTTTCCCTCAAGCAAGGTGGTACTTACAAACGGTTCATTGGTATAAGCGTTAATATTGAATTTGGTGCCCAGCACTTCCACCCTGCAGCCGCCATTGGCGGCTGATTGATCAGCGGCTACCACAATAAAGGGAACAGGTTGATCATGTGTAACTTCAAAATAAGCCTCCCCGGTAATGTATACTTTGCGTTCCCCTGCCGGGAATGTGACCGGGAACCGGATAGAGGAAGCGGCGTTCAGCCACACTTTACTGCCATCTGATAATTGCAGGAAATATTGACCACCACGGGGTGTGGTGATGTTGTTATACAGTATTTGTTGGTCTTGATTTTCGGATCCGCTGTAAATAATTTCACCGGATTTGGTTTTTACAATACGCCCGGCGCCTTGCATAGCCAGTAGTCCGTTTTGTGCGCTATCCAGTATAATGGTTTGCCCGTTGCTCAGGGTAAGTGTAGCCTTGTTGTTGCCGCTTTGGATTTGCTGCTCAGGCGGATGTACGGAGGCTACTTTGGGCAATGGGGAAGGAATGGAATGTTGCAGGTAATAGTAACCTGATACGCCAATAAGCGCCGCCACTGCGGCAGCCGCCGCCCAGCGCCGCCAGCCCGGGAATAATGTCCTGGTTTTGGCAGGAACAATCCCCGGTTTATCCGGAAGAATGTTATGTAATATCTTTTCAGCATCCGCGGCACTCAGGAAGGTAGTTATTTGTGCAGGATCCCGATAGATGTCCTCAATCGTTTGGGCAATCAGCTCCTTTACCGCCACTTCATTGCCGGTAAGGGAAAATAATTCAAATAGCTCTGCCAGCTCTTCTGCTGAACAGCTATCATTTACATACTTGTGGAATAACGTTAATAATCGATCCTGCATAAACGCTGATATAAAGTGCCACTAACAGTAATAGACGCACGGCATTTATGCAAAGGGGTAGATGAATTAAAATATTTTTTTTCAGAAAACGATGTTGTCGTCTAACGTACTTGAAATCAATATATTAACATCACTTGAAAGAGAAGGAGCTTTAGTAGGAGGTGTGTAGTATTCACCAAAATTGTTGGTGTAATCGCAAACACACAGGAAAATGACGAGTAAGAAACTTTGGTCCCGCAAAAAGGTTTGTACAATTTTGTTGGCAGCCATAATATGTTTCTTGACGGTTTCTTTGGATATCTTTAGTTGCGCAGCAATTTCATCATGACTAAATCCGGCAGTTCTGCTTAAGTGGTATACATGCTTTTGTTGAGGGGTTAATAAACGCGCTGCCATCGATAAACTGGCCTGCAGGTCGCGCAACTTAATAGATTCTTCAGTGCCACTATCCGTATCAACACTATTTTCATGAATAGCCCTGATCACTTTTCCCTCTGCTTTCTTTCTTCTTAATTTGCTATAAATATTATTCCGCACCATGGTATGCAGGTAGGCATCAAAGTGCGCTACGTCATGAAGTGATTCACGGTTGAGCCAAATGCTGGTAAATACTTCCTGCAATACATCTTTACTGTTAATGTCTGATTTCAATAATTTTTGAGCGACGAAATATACTTTCGCGCGATGTTTTTCAAATAGCTTGACAAATGCAGTTTCGTCACCCTCAGCTATCGCAAGCAAAAGCATTTTATCCTCCATTGTTAGCCAATTACTTAGCCGTAAAATAGCAAAAATATAGTTATAAACGTAAAATGTACCTTTTTTGATAAAAGCGCGGATCCGTTGGAATAACGGAAGAATAAGCCAATTTCACCCTACGGGAATGCCCCGGTTATTTTATCCAGTCCTACCCGCCGTCACAGCCATTTTTACTCTACAAAGCGTGAGCGTTGCAAGAAGCTAACTTTTAACTACTTGTAATATCTCCATAAATTAATCCTGTAATACCCGATTTATTGCTCTAACTTTAGCACGTTTGCATTTGGCTTCTTCTGATTTAGTTTGGGTTTCTTTTTCTTCCTCAGCCCCTGTTTTTTCAGTAGTTTGTATATTTAATTAAAATTATATTTGTGAATATTTTTGTAGGTAATATAAGTGACAGAACAACTGAAGATGAGATATGGTCTTTATTTGACCCATTTGGAGTTGTATATAGTATTAATGTAGCTTATGATAAGTACAGTGGCCGTTCTAAAGGCTTTGCATTCGTTGAAATGCCAGACGATTCCAATGCAGTACTGGCAATTAAGGAATTGAATAATTCAGTAGTTGCCGGCAAGACAATAGTAGTCTATGAGGCTCGTCCAAAACCTGAAAGACCAGAAAATAATCGTTTCTCCAGATCCGGCCCAGGCCCTGGATTTAGACCCAGATACTAATAGTTGGATGTTCTAAAACGTCGATTACCTTTATCTGTTAAGAGAGGAGAAGAGCAAAGCCGCAAAATACGTTAAGTAGTTTGTAGCTTTGCTTTACTTTCGTATGTACGGCATAGCAGCAACCCAAGCTGAATTTTCCACTTAATTTTCTGGTTATACCCTTCCTTCATAAACCTCCCGGATGGGATATAGTAACAAGAACTGTTAGCAATTGGGGCCGGCCCATGAGGTAACGATGAAGATTTGTATCATGTGATTTACCACACACTGAACCTGCGATTTAGTTCCTGTGCAGTCATTATACGTCTACAGACTTTTGCATTGTCAAATCAAGCATTAAACGTGTGAAGAAAATAATATTGTCAATCGCAATGGGTTGAAGGATTGTTGGTGTAGGCGTCATTCTGCTTACCATCCCGCCGTAGTACAAACTAAAAAATGGGAAAAAGGATTTTGTTTGTGGTTGCAACGGTGACTCTTTTCCTTTGTCAGGTGTCGTTTTTAACGAGGAGAGAATTAATCGGAACTCGACTTAAAATAGAAAACCCGCGACTAGCGCGGGTTTCTTCGAGATTTTGCGGACCGGACGGGACTCGAACCCGCGACCTCCGCCGTGACAGGGCGGCATTCTAACCAACTGAACTACCGATCCATTCCTGACATATTAATAAGAATCTCTTATCTTTCTGTCTCCCAATCCGTTGTGTTGTTCCGTTTTGGGATTGCAAAGATAGCAACAAAGTTCCCAATTAAGCAAATCTTTTTTAAAAAATATTTTCAGCATTATCTTTACACCCGATCTTTAACCAATTTAATCAAATTATGCAATTCCTGGATTTCGAGAAACCTATCGCTGACTTATATGAGCAGCTGGAGAAGCTGAAGGAAAATGGTGAAAAATCAGGCGTAGACGTATCTGCTACCGTGAGCGAGTATGAACAAAAAATTGCTGATACCCGCCAGCACATCTACGATCACCTCACCGCCTTCCAGCGCGTACAGCTGAGCCGTCATCCGGATAGGCCCTATACGCTGGCGTACATCGAAAAGATGTGTACCAACTTTACGGAACTGCATGGCGACCGGAATGTAAAAGACGATAAGGCCATGGTAGGCGGTTTCGCCGACCTTGATGGCGAAACAGTGATGTTTATTGGCCAACAAAAAGGCGTAAACACTAAAATGCGCCAGCTCAGAAATTTCGGTATGGCTAACCCGGAAGGTTACCGCAAGGCTCTCCGGCTCATGAAACTGGCCGAAAGATTCAATAAGCCCATCGTTACCTTAATTGATACTCCCGGTGCTTATCCCGGACTGGAAGCAGAAGAAAGAGGTCAGGCAGAAGCAATTGCCCGTAATCTTTTTGAGATGGTAAAACTCCGTGTGCCCGTTATCTGCATCATTATTGGCGAAGGTGCGTCTGGTGGCGCATTGGGCATTGGTATCGGCGACCGTGTATTTATGCTGGAAAATAGCTGGTATACCGTTATCTCTCCTGAAAACTGCTCCACTATCCTGTGGCGTAGCTGGAATTTCAAGGAAAAAGCAGCAGAAGAACTGAAACTCACCTCCGATTATATGAGCCAGTTTGGCCTGGTAGATGGTATTGTAAGAGAACCACTCGGCGGCGCCCACGTAAACCCTGATGAAATGGCACATTTATTAAAAGTGCGCATCAAGGAAACACTGGCAGAACTAAAGAAAATAGATCCCGATACCCGTATCGAACAACGTATCGATAAATTCTCCAGAATGGGTTTTTACGAAGAAAAATAAAAAATATTTAGAGATCACAATAAAAATTTCGAATTTCGGCCTCTGAAGTTCGAAATTTTTATTTTCCCGTAAACACAATATGGAACAACTAAAAGGCACCGGGGTGGCACTAGTAACACCCTTTAAAGCAGATGAAAGCATAGATTGGAATGCTTTGGAAAAGTTGATCAACTACGTGATCGATGGCGGCGTTAACTACGTTGTGTCGTTAGGCACAACTGGTGAAACACCTACTCTTTCTGCAGATGAAAAGCTGGATTTGATAAAATTCACTTTCGAAAAGGTGTCGAAGCGGGTGCCTGTAGTGATTGGTATTGGTGGTTATGATACACGGGAAGTAGTGAAGAAGCTGGAAACATGCCCAACAATGGACCAGGCAGCGGCAGTACTCAGCGTTGCGCCGTACTACAGCAAGCCTACCCAGGAAGGGATTTTTCAGCATTATAAAGCCATTGCGGCCGCATCTTCCAAACCCATTATCCTGTATAATGTACCCGGACGTACCGGTCGTAATATGACGGCGGAAACTACCCTGCGCCTGGCGCACGAGGTAGAAAACATCGTGGCCATGAAAGAAGCTTCCGGCGATATGATGCAGTGCATGCAGATTATCCGCAACAAACCGAAAGATTTTCTCGTAATCAGTGGCGACGATGCGCTGGCACTCGCTCAGCTGGGCTGTGGTATGGATGGCGTTATTTCTGTGGCGGCTAATTATTTCGCCACTGATTTCTCCAGCATGGTACATGCCGCACTGGTAAATGATTACCCGGCAGCCCGTGCACTGAATTACAAAATGCTTCCGGCATTTGATATGCTGTTCGAAGAAAATAATCCGGCCGGTATCAAGGCATTCCTGCACCACGCAGGTATTTGCGAAAATTATTTCCGCCTCCCCGTGATGCCGGTTACTGATGCGCTCTACAGCAAAATAGGCGCGTATTTGAAACAATACTAGCAGAAGCAGAAAGCAGAAAGCATAAAGCAAAAAGCTATTGCAGCGAATGACCAAAGTGTAGGATTAATATCCGCGCTGATCATTCGCTGCAATAGCTTTTTGCTTTATGCTTTCAGCTTTCTGCTCAAATAATGTATGTCACCCCTTCTTCCGCAATAGCGGTATTTTCAAAAACGGGTTTGGCCTCATCCAGGAAAGGCTGTAATTCAGTGTATTTGGAAGAAAAATGCCCGATCAGCAGTTGCCCTACTTCAGCCGATGCCGCCAGGGACGCCGCCTGCACAGAAGTGCTATGGTAACGTTCGGCTGCCCGCTCCTGTAAATCGTGCAAATACGTGGTTTCATGGTACATAACGTTCGCATCTTTGAGCCATGGTAGCAGATTTACATCATAGAGAGTATCTGCACAATACACATATCGTTTACCCGGAGGAGGAGGGAGGGTCACCCAATCGTTTTTAATAAGCGTGCCGTCTTTCCGCTGGTAATCAGCGCCATCCTGCAATTTGCCAAAATAAGCGGCCGGTATTTCATAGGCGCGGGCCTGGTCAGGAATCAGTTTACGCTTTCTTTTTTGTAGTTCAAACGAAAACCCAAAGCAGGAAATCCGGTGCTGGGTAGGGAAACAGGATACCCGTAAATCTTTGTCCTCCAGGATAACCCCACTGTAGCCGGGTTGAAGAGGAACAAAAGACAATTCGAACTTCAACACCGTACCTGAACAATCCAACTGTAGCTGGATAATCTGCTCCAATTCCGGTGGTGCATATACGCTGAGAGGCTCTGTCCGCCCCATCAGGCTGAGCGTGTTCAACAGGCCTATCAGCCCGAAATAATGATCTCCATGAAGATGGCTGATGAAGATATATCTCAGCTTGCTACGTTTTATCCTGTACTTGGCGATTTGTATCTGGGTGCCTTCCCCGCAATCTACCAGCAGCAACTGTTCGTTGCAGGTAACTACCTGGGCGGTGGGATGCCTGTCCAGGGTGGGTATAGCGGAATTGTTACCTAAAATGGTTACTGCAAACATATCTTTAGCGTTTAGCCGTTAGCTGTTAACTTTTATCCGCTACGTTCGCCCATAGGCGTAAGTTCACGGAAAAAAAGCCGTTATCTATTCCATTCCATCCAGTAATTCTCTTTCCAGTTCTTCCATCATCACCAGGTCTATCGCCTCCGCCATGGTGGGCGCAATATTCAGCATATCGTCACCCGCTGTTTTCAGCGCAGCTGTTAAGGTGTTGTTAAGGCCGGTGATGGCACAGGAAAGCTGGTTGTCATACATATGCTGGTATACTGTTAAAATGGCTTCAACGCCGGTGGTATCAAATTTTTCTACCAATGTCAGGTCTAGTATGAGATTCCGCCCTTTTAGCTCCGGCAAAGCGGTAGCCGTAGCAAGGAAGTCGGCTGACAAATTAGCATCCAGATCGGTGACTTCAGGACAAAAAACCACTATTTTTTCTTTGGTATCAATTTTGAATTTCATGCGTTGGACGTTGTTTTATACTTTAATAAAATTAAATTTTGAACAGAGGGAACCCGCCTATAAAATATAACCGCAAGAGATCAAAACAAAAAAGGTCATTTCTTCGTAGATATTTTTAAACGAACGTACCCGCATCACCGCAAAAATAATTCTTATACTATTAAAGTGTAAGTTGTTTAAATCTAAAAAAGGAATAACTTCATTCCAACACATAATGCGGTAATCTTAAGTCAGAATTATTCGTTATTATTGTATTAAGCAAGCCCCCGTAAGGGTTTTTGATAATTTAATAATCTCACAATGGACCAGAATTTTTCACCGCAAGTTAAGGAGATCATTTCGTTCAGCAGAGAGGAAGCTTTACGTCTGGGAAATGACTTCATAGGTACTGAACATCTGCTGTTAGGTATTATTCGGGAAGGCGAAGGCACGGCCGTAAAGATTCTGCAGGCTTTGAACGTAGATCTGTATGAGTTACGCAAGGAAGTAGAACTGGCTGTAAAAGATAAGACCGGAAAGAATATTGCTAACATTAATAGCCTCCCGCTTACCAGACAGGCAGAAAAAGTGATACGTGTTACCGTATTAGAAGCTAAAGCACTGAAAAGTGCAACAGTGGAAACGGAACATCTCATGCTTTCTATACTTAAGAATAAGGAAAACGTTTGTACACAAATCTTACAACAATTTGACGTGGACTACGATACTTTTAAAAACGAACTGGGCTTTGTAAAGTCAGCGGACCCTAAATCAGAATTTGATGATCCGGGCGAAGAAGAGTTTGAGGACGAAAGAAAGAGTTACGCTTCCAAAGCCAAGCAAACAAATACCAAATCCAAAACGCCCGTACTGGATAACTTTGGTAGAGATATTACCAAGCTGGCCGAAAGCGGCAGCTTAGACCCGATTGTTGGCCGCGAGCAGGAAATTGAAAGGGTTTCCCAGATACTTTCCCGCCGCAAGAAAAACAATCCTATTCTTATTGGTGAACCCGGTGTGGGTAAAACCGCCATCGTGGAAGGTTTGGCGCTGCGAATTGTGCAGCGTAAAGTTTCCCGCGTGCTTTTCGATAAGCGCGTGGTAAGCCTCGACCTCGCCGCCTTGGTGGCCGGTACCAAATACCGCGGCCAATTTGAAGAAAGAATGAAGGCCATTATGAATGAACTCGAGAAAAACAGGGATGTAATCCTGTTCATCGATGAAATTCATACCATCGTGGGCGCTGGTGGCGCTTCCGGTTCCCTGGACGCCTCCAACATCTTTAAACCCGCACTCGCCAGGGGCGAACTCCAATGCATTGGAGCCTCTACCCTCGATGAGTACCGCATGTACATCGAAAAAGATGGCGCACTCGACCGTCGTTTCCAAAAAGTAATGGTGGAACCACCTACCGTGGATGAAACCATTCAGATCCTCAACAACATCAAGCCGCGTTATGAAGAATACCATAACGTTAGCTATACCGACGCTGCTATTGATGCCTGCGTGAAACTGAGCGACCGCTACATGACCGACCGTCTCCTGCCAGACAAGGCTATTGACGTACTCGACGAAGTAGGCGCACGCGTTCACCTGAAAAACATCAATGTTCCTCAAAATATCCTCGATCTCGAAAAACAGATTGAAGATATCAAACAGGAAAAAAATAAAGTAGTGAAAAGCCAACGCTTCGAAGAAGCCGCTGCACTGCGCGATACAGAGAAGAAACTGGGTGAAGACCTGGAACGCGCAAAAGCTATGTGGGAAGAAGAAGTGAAGCACAAACGCTACCCAATTGATGAAGAAGCCATCGCAGAAGTAGTCAGCATGATGACCGGTATCCCCGTTAAACGGATGGTACAGGCAGAAACTGAAAAATTACGCCGCATGGGCGAAGATCTTAAAGGCGCCGTGGTTGGACAAGACGATGCCATCAGCAAAGTCACCAAAGCTATCCAGCGTAACCGCGTAGGTCTGAAAGATCCTAAAAAGCCAATCGGTACATTTATATTCCTCGGCCCTACCGGGGTAGGTAAAACAGAGCTCGCCAAATCACTGGCCCGCTACATGTTCGACTCAGACGAAGCACTTATCCGCATCGATATGAGTGAATACATGGAGAAATTCTCTGTAAGCCGCCTCATTGGTGCACCTCCGGGATATGTAGGCTACGAAGAAGGTGGACAACTCACTGAAAAAGTGCGCCGCAAACCTTACTCCGTAATCCTCCTGGATGAAATTGAAAAAGCACATCCGGATATTTATAACCTCCTGTTGCAGGTACTGGATGATGGTATCCTCACTGATGGTCTCGGCCGTAAAGTGGACTTCAAAAATACCCTCATCATCATGACCTCCAATATCGGAGCCCGTCAACTGAAGGATTTCGGCGCCGGCGTTGGTTTCACTACCAGTGCAAGAGCCGTAAATGAAGAAGAGAATACCAAATCAGTGATCGAAAAAGCACTGAAACGTACCTTCTCTCCTGAATTCCTCAACAGAATCGATGATGTGATCATCTTCAACTCACTGGCGAAAGAACACATCTATACGATCATTGACATCACCATGAAGAGCGTACTGAAACGCCTGAATAACCTCGGATTTAGCCTCGAACTCACCGATGAAGCCAAAGGCTTCCTCGCAGATAAAGGCTACGATCAGCAATTCGGCGCCAGACCACTGCACAGAGCCATCCAGAAATACCTGGAAGACCCATTAGCAGAGGAAATCCTCAACATGAATATCCATGATGGCGATATACTCGTAGCTGACCTGGACAAGGAAAATCAAAAACTGATCTTTACCTTAAAAAATAACTCCTCCAAGAGTAAGTCCGAAAAATCAGAAGCGTAATCAACTGCGCTCATCATAAAATCATAGCCCGTCAATGGTAAATTACCTTGACGGGCTTTTTATTTATAACATGAACATGTTAATTCCTACGCTAATACGTAACGGTCTGCACCGGAATTAATCTGATCCTGTACCTACACCCCTGAAATACCCCTGCTGCAACCGGTATCCAACCACTTACTACCGGTTCCCTTCCTTCCCCTCACCAGTTAGTACATACCAAAAATGGTATGATCATGTCATTTTTTAAAAACATTTAATATATCACATTTGCAGTATGTATTCTATATGATCTGTATAAACTTATGTTTATTAGATTAAAATAATTTATGTTTTTTGATATTAGTTCGAACGGACTTGTGCTAGCTTAGATAAACGCCTTTATACCTCGGTTTTTCATTTTATTCTTATATCCTCACACCGGCAATGACGCGCCGGAAGTGTATTTGACTAACTATTTATCCTTATATCTATGAGAAGATCTCTACGTAATGTAGCTCGTGTTATGCTAATAGGTGGTGTAAGCTTCATGGCTACAAAAGCACATGCCCAGCTGAAAGTAGGTAAGAATCCTACCTCTATCCAAAAATCAGCTGTCCTGGAACTGGAATCCGATAAACAAGGTTTACTGCTGACACGCCTGGCAGATACTACACAGATAAACACCCTGACCCCTCCGGATGGGATGATTATCTATCTGACTGCAACCGGCGCCGAAGGATTCTATGTAAGACATCAGGGGGCCTGGCAAAAAATGGCGACCAAAGCATCTTCCTGGGACCTGTTAGGTAACGCCCTCACCAATGCCGCTACTCAATTCATTGGAAGCACCAACAATATTCCTTTCGTAATGAAAGCTAATAATGTGGAGGGAATGCGGATCGATAATGGTAACGTGACAGTGAAAAATGACCTGACTTTGAGTGGTATCACTACAGATGCTACCGCCAGTTTAATGGAAGCAGTCATCGTAGATGGAACTGGAAAAGTATACAAACGCCAGTTGACCAAAGCCGCGCTTGCTGATTTAACCATCAACGGTTCCGCTGAATTAAAGCAATTTATCAAAACAGATAACGCTGCAGGCGATTATAAATTTACAACTGCACCAGGTAGTGGTGGTACTGAACACACACTCAGCATCGCTACACAAACTGGTACCACAGCAGGTGGCCCGTCTGTGGGTTTACTCACCAAAGCAGATTGGGATAAATTTAATGCCGCTGCTGGTAAAGCTTTACAGGTAGCCGCTTTCAGCGCTGCAGGCAGTGCGGAAGGTTTAACGGTTGACAACTCAGGAGCCAACCCAACCATCGCGTTAAATGCTGCTACAGCAAGCACTCCGGGTGGTGTTTCAACCGGAACACAAACCTTTGGTGGCGATAAAACCTTTGCAGGAAAAATTACCGGTAACAACGGTCTCGTAGTAACGGCAGGCGGTGCAGATATAAATGGCGCCTCTAAAGTAACAGGTACATTCAATGTAACTAATACGACTAAACTGGATAACACGTTAACCATCACCTCGGGTGGTGCAGATATCACCGGGGATGTACATGTAACCGGTAAATCTAACCTCGATAATACCGTAAAACTGGGTAACGTAGCTACAGGTACCAATGAGGTGTCTGTGTTGATGCTCAATGGTGCTAAAGAAATCATCACCAGAGATCTTCCCTTAACGGCATTTAAAGACATGACTTTCAGTTCAGATCACGCCGGTACAGATTTGAAAGTAGTAAAAGACGCCACTACCAACAATGTAAACGTAAGCATTCCAATGGCAGATCCATCTGTTGCAGGTGGTCTGGTAAGCAATGCTTCTCAGTCTTTCGCTGGTAACAAAAGATTTGCAAATGATGCAGCGGTGAAAGGTAAAACAATGCTGGGTGACACTACTGCTGCGGCTAACTCCACCTTACAGGTACAAGGTTCCGTGTCTATGGCGTTAAACGAGATTGCAGGTACCAACTATAATGTTACTGCTGACGACTATACCATCATCGTAAAAAATACATCTGCTGTAACCGTGAACCTGCCTAGCGCAGCCGGTATCAAAGGCCGTATCTATACTGTCAAGAAAGTAGCCGCAGACGCTACCAATAATCTTAATAATGCTGTAACCGTGAAGGCCACAGCAGGTCAGTTCATTGAAGATGGCAACTCCATCGCTATCTACAACGACTGGACATTCATTACTGTACAATCAAACGGTACTGATACCTGGTATATTATTAAGAAATAAGGTTGAACTGTATTTGAAACGGCTACGTATAACCGTAGCCGTTTCATCCCTTTTTTGTGCTACTTAAATGATGATGTATGAAGCTGCAAGGGCTTACGAAAGTATGTGCTATAGTATTGTGCTGCCTGTGCAGCCATCCATTGCTGGCACAGCAATTAAAGCTGGGAACTAATCCTTCCACGCTGAAACCATCTGCTTTACTGGAACTGGAAAGTACAAAGCAGGCTTTGTTAATTACCCGCATCGCAGATACCAGCCAGATCACCAGTCCAATTAATGGGATGATCATTTACCTGACCACGGACAACTCCTTCCGTGTCAGAGCTAATAATTACTGGAATAAGTTAATTCCGGAAGGCAGCGCTATTCAATCTATCAACAGCGATCTTACACCCGCCCAGAAAATAGTGGCCAGCTATACCCCCGCAGGTACATTTGGCTTCGCAACCGCAGCAGGAACACATACCCTCACCATTCCCGATGCAGGATTAACCGCCGCAGGTTTTATGAACATCGGCGCCCAGTCGTTCAAAGGACTGAAGAATTTTACAGATGGACTGCAATCCGCCAATCTGCGTGTAGTCAATGATTTGAGCACCCCCACAAAAGTATTAGGTAAAGATGCTAATGGTGATGTATCCGCCCTGACATTGGATCCTTTATCAACGCTTACACTTACCGCAGGCACGTTAAAAGCTAACAACACCACCAAATTATGGAATGCCAATAAACTAGCGGATTACGATGTGTTATTCGCTACTGCACCCGCCACAGACCAGGTGCTTACGTTTAATGGCACACAATGGATCGCGAAGGCAGCAGCAAGCGCTATTCAATCTATCAACAGCGACCTTACACCCGCCCAGAAAATAGTGGCCAGCTATACCCCCGCAGGCACATTTGGCATCACTACCGCAGCAGGAACACATACCCTCACCATTCCCGATGCAGGGTTAACCGCCGCAGGTTTTATGAACATCGGCGCCCAGTCGTTCAAAGGACTGAAGAATTTTACAGATGGACTGCAATCCGCCAATCTGCGTGTAGTCAATGATTTGAGCACCCCCACAAAAGTATTGGGTAAAGATGCTAACGGTGATGTATCCGCCCTGACATTGGATCCTTTATCAACGCTTACACTTACCGCAGGCACGTTAAAAGCTAACAACACCACCAAATTATGGAATGCCAATAAAATAGCGGATTACGATGTGTTATTCGCTACTGCACCCGCCACAGACCAGGTGCTTACATTTAATGGCACACAATGGATCGCGAAGGCAGCAACAGGTGGTATTACCTCTATAGGGCTTTCTTTACCGTCCCTGTTTACGGTAACAGGTTCACCACTTACGGCCAATGGTACTATCACAGCTAACCTGGCTAATCAAAACGCTAATCTTGTGTTTGCCGGGCCGGCCTCAGGTGGAGCCGCGGCACCGACTTTCCGCTCATTGGGAGCAGGGGATATACCCACTAACCTGGGCGCCTATATTCAGAATACAACAACACAACAGGCAACTTCAAACTTCAATATATCCGGCAACGGTGTGATTGCAGGAACACTTGGTGTTGGTACTGCTACGCCGGGAAATAAAGTGGAAATCACCGGTCCTTCTTTTGCTCCTACTGCGCCATTTAATATTTCAGGTCTTCGGTTAACAAATTTAGTGGGTGCGCTCGCAACCTCAATACCAGCAACCTCCAAAGTACTTTCTATCAACGGTTCCGGCGATGTGATCCTGACAGACAATCCTTCAACCACCAACTGGTTAACTGGTGGTAACGCCGCTACTGCTACACAGTTCCTGGGTACAACCAATGCGGTGGATATGGTGGTGAAGTACAATAGCAAAGAGCTTTTCAGAGGATCAAGAGGCCAAACAGCCGCGGAAAGTGGTGGAGCTGATTTTTCTGCCTACACATTAACGCTCTTCAATGGCGCCACTAAGTTTAACGGTCACCCGCTGATTGTACGTGCTAATGGGAATGATGTACTGGCGTTTGAAGACAATGCAGGGGTCCCCAAATGGCACTGGAACTTGTTGAGTGGTGGATTGAACTTTGTGGAAACAAACGTACAGGACTACAGACTCTTTTTGCAGAATGGAGGAAACGTAGGGGTCGGAACCAACGCTCCTGCCAGATTATTACATGTTGCAGGAACTATGCGGGTAACAGGCAGTGCCGGTACACCCACATCTATGCTGGGCCGCGATGGTAATGGAGATGTCAATAATGTGGCAGCAGATGCGACTACCCTGACGATGAGCGCAGGTTCTTTATCAGCTAACAATACTTCCAATATCTGGAATGCAGGTGATATCCAGGGTGTGGACGTAAGCACTACTGCACCAACCAATGGTCAGGTATTGCAGTACAATGGAACACAGTGGGCGCCAACCACCCCAGGCGTTTTTCCAATAAGAGTAATTACCACAGGTAGTACATATACTGCGACAGCAGCAGATTATTCAGTGGTAGTAAATAGAAATGCAGCATTTACAGTAACGTTGCCAGCTGCCTCAACTGTTCCGGGAAAAATATTTATTATAAGAAAAATAAACGCGACAACCAGCACTTTTACAATAAATGTTGCCAGCGCAGGAACTATTGACGGAGCCGCTTCATTGACTTATGGAGCTGCTTTGAAATATTCAGCCATACTGCAATCTGATGGAAGTAACTGGTATTCATTATCAACAGCTGCCCTCTAATACGATAAGAACATAACTATTGTGCTGAGATTCTCCTTCATATTACTATTGTTATTCGGCGGACTTCAACTCTCCGCCCAGCAAGGCGTCTACATCCCGTCCGGAGCCACCGTATGGCTCTCCGGCAATACCAACGTAGGCATCTTCGCTGACATGACCAACAACGGAATCCTCGGTTCTAATCCTAATACCACCTTCTACTTTCTAAGCAAATTATGGACTAACGGAAGCGGCTCTACGCTACCAGACGAAAGCGCCGATGGCGTTTCTGGTACTGGTGGTACTTTCAATTTTTTCGGTGGCGCGGGCGTTGGGCAACAAAAAGTATTCGGTGGCTATAGCTTCATCACCAAAACAGGCACCAGCTTCCCTAACCTGCAACTCAGTAACAGCGCCGGTTTGCTGCTCGATGATCTGAGTGATCTGAAAATCCGCAATACCCTGCAATTTAATAATGGCCGTTTATACCTGAATGGCTGGATCCTGCAGGTGGGCGATAAAAGCCCCGGCACCATCACCGGCTATTCGGATGCCCGCTACGTAGTGACTGGCAAAGGTATTGCCGGCGGTTTATTGTACCGCGCTGCCATCAACAATGCCGCAGGTAAAGTAGTATTCCCTATTGGAACAGACGATAACAGCTATGCACCCGCCGCAGTCCTGATGACCGGCGGAAAAGATATGATTGGTGCACGGGTATACGACAGCGTATTCACAGTAGCCGCCGGCGGTACTTCTTACCCCGACAGCTTCGTGAATAAAACCTGGAATGTCCGCCGCGATGATAACACCGGTGGAGAGGTAGACGTGATCCTGCAACACATGGATACCGACGAACTACCTGCCTATGCTACTTATCGCGACAGCAGCTTCATTACCCGCTTTGTAACCGGCGTATGGGACAACGTACCATTTATTCCCAATAAACCATTGGCGGGTACGCTCACCACCAGCTCCATGTCCAGCCCCGCTACCATGCACCTGCGACACTTCACAGAGTTGGGCAGCAACGAATATTTCGCAAAAACAACGCTCTTCGGTTCAGCTAAACCGGCCATGTTCCTGAGCTTCGAAGCATATCGCATTGCACCGGCCATGGTACAGCTGGACTGGACCACCAGCAAGGAAATATTCAATGCGGTATTTGAAGTGGAACGTCGCTATGAACGGGAAGAGTCTTTCAGCAAAATTGCAACGGTGCCTACAAAAGCCATCAATGGCAATAGCAGCTCGCCGCTCAGTTATACCTACCAGGATCCGAATGATTACGACGACTGGACCTACTATCGCATCAAGGCAGTAGGTAAAAACGGTAAGGTCACCTATTCGGAAGTCCGCGCAGTACCACCGTTTGTACAAATTAACGTATTCCCGAACCCGAACAACGGCCGCTTTACAGTCAAAGTCCGTGGTATCCGCGGCGACATGCAAATAGAGCTGCATGACGTATGGAGCCAGGTAATGCGGAAGTATGATGTGAAAGGAGATAAGGATATCGATATCTCCGGCTTACCTTCCGGTGTTTACTTCCTGGTGATTTATCATAAAGACACCATGAAAGTGCTTTACACCTGCAAGGTGGTAGTCACTCAATAGCAAGAGTTACGGATTTGTAGGGAGAGGATAGCAAATCTTCGCGTTTGCCACCTCCCGGCAAATCCGTAATTCCTAATTTTCCTTTGTTTTTCTCGCTGATTTGGCGCAATTTTGTAGCGTTCTTCCCTATAGACGATTCATTTAAACAGATAGTTTTGAAAAAAATAATCATCACGATAGATGGCTACTCTTCATGTGGCAAAAGCACCCTGGCCAAGCAATTGGCTAAAAAGCTGAACTATACCTATATAGACAGTGGTGCCATGTATCGTGCTGTGACCCTGTATTTTATTCAAAACCGCATCGATTGGATGTCGCACGAGGCGGTAGCTATGGCCCTGAAAGATGTACACCTGGATTTTGTGCCCAACTCCCTCACAGGTTTATGCGAAATGTACCTGAACAATGAGAATGTGGAACACCTGATCCGTGAAATGGTGGTGGCAGAGAAAGTGAGTGAAGTAGCCGCTGTAAAGGAAGTCCGCGACTTCGCCGTGGCGCAGCAAAAGAAAATGGGCACCCGCAAAGGTATCGTCATGGATGGCCGTGATATTGGCACTGTTGTATTCCCCCACGCAGAATTGAAGATCTTTATGACCGCTGAAATCGCCATTCGCGTACAGCGCCGCTTCAAAGAACTATACGAAAAGAACAAGAATATTACCCTCGAAGAAGTAAAACAGAACCTCGAATTAAGAGATTATATAGATGCTAACCGCGAAATAAGTCCATTGAGGAAAGCAGATGACGCTATTATCCTGGATAACAGCCACTTAAACCTGGAAGACCAACTGCAACTGGTCATGCAATGGGTGGAAGATGCAATAATGGCGCACTCCTCATAAAATATTATTTTCTTTTATTAAAACTCTTTTATACATTTGTTGTGTAGCTGTTAATGTTACCAACCCGATAATTTTTCCACATCCTCCCGAATTTCCAACAGAACTTATTTGCATGTCAAATGCTTGTCTCTTTTGTAGACACATTTTGCATACCCAACCTTATCCTCTCTGAAAATACTGCTTAGGTAATTTTCATATAGTAAGTCATTCGTGCCAACGACAACCGTGCTGTTGACCCGACTGAATAAGACAATAGAACAGGTGCGTAATGCGCGTTATCAATATGCCGTGCTTTCGAAAAAGGTCTTATCCTAGCTATATCCATAAGGACCCTTTGCTATTAACCGATTATAAATTGCTATTATATAAAATTCAGTCAGGGGTAGTATCACCGCTACTTTCAGGCGTTAAAGGTAATGTGGGATGGCGTGGTTCGCCATGGCTGTCCCATATTTTCAGTAGGTGTATTCGGTTAATAGGAAGAAGGGGCGAATTCTTTCGCCCTTTCGCTTTTTTAAAACTTTTTGATTGTCAACCGGTTATTATGCGTAGTACTACGTGCGGGTTATTCATAATTCTTTTTTAAATTGTGTTGTCTCACAGGCCAGCCAATGTCTATTAAAGGTGTATGTTTTTTGTTCCTGCTCCTCCTGGGAGCTGTAAGAGGAACGATAGCGCAGGATTCCCTGCGGATGTCCAGGTTGATGGATTCTATTCGTACGCTCCCCAATGATACGGCTAAAGTATCCTTGTTGCTCAAATCAGGAACAGCCAACAACCGCTACTTCGAATCACATAAACAGGAGAACCCCTTTCTGCAGGAGGCTTTGAATCTGTCTCAGCGCATTAGATATACGAAGGGAGTGGCCGCAGCATATAACGAAATCGGCACCAATAAGCGGAATAAGTCCCTTTATATTGTGGCGGAAGATTATCATGAAAAAGCCCTGAAAGCCGCAGAAGAAGCAAAGGATACTTTCCTCATCGTTTTTGCCCTCAATAATGCCGGGGTCGACTGCCGCCGGCAGGATAAGCTGCAAAAGGCCTTCGACTACCACGTCAGGGCGTTGGTGCTGGCCGAGAAAATCAATGATATCCGTAACATCTGCGTAGCTACCAATAGTATCGGTAATATACAGCTCACCACCGAAAAGTATGATGACGCCATTGCCCATTTTAATCATGCGTTGGAGCTCGAAGAAAAAAGCCATAATGAACTGGGCGTAGCCATTAACCTGGGCAACCTGGGATATGCCTACCAGGGGCAAAATAAACTGGACCTGGCTATTCAGTATTATAAACGCTCGCTTAATATGAATATTAAAATGGACCGCCCTATCGGGATGGCCATTTGTTATAATGCCCTGGGAGCCGCTTACAAAGAAAAGAAAGATTATCCTGCCGCCATGGAATACCTGAAAAAAGCGCTGGAGGTAAATGATAAGGTAGATGATAAAATACACGTGGCTGAAAGCTATTTGAGTATCGGGAAATTATTAGGTGCACAGGGAAAGCATGAGGAGGCCCGGGATAACATGATGAAATCCATTGAAATCAGTACTTTCTGGGGATTTAAATCTATGCTGATGGATGCTTATAAAGCCCTGGCGCAGGATTACAAAGAGAGTGGCGATTTTAAAAAGTCATTGGAAGCTACCGACAAATCATTGTTATATAAAGATAGTATCCTCGATGAACGCTCTGCTATGGCCCTCACACAGATGCAAACCATTTACGAGGTAGACCGGAAAGACAACCAGATTCGCAGCCTGGAGCATGATAAAGTGATCAGCGAACTACGCACCAAACGTAATGTAGTAACCACCTTCTTCCTGGCAGCCTTCCTGCTGATGGCGGTAGTGGGCGGATTTTTCTATATCCGTCACCGTAACCTGCAGGCAAAGAAACAAACCTTACAATTGGAGTTGCGGTCGCTGCGTTCACAGATGAATCCACATTTTATTTTTAACTCACTTAGTTCTATTCATCGCTATATTTGGAGTAATAACCAGGAAGAAGCGTCAGATTATCTGACCAAATTTTCCCGGCTCATGCGGCTCATCCTCGATAATACACAGCATACTTTTGTTACACTAAATAAGGAACTGGAATCATTAAGGTTGTATCTTGACCTGGAGTCTCTGCGCTGTAATGGTATTTTTGACTACCATTTTAACATCGATCCCGAAATTAACGACGAAGAAGTACTAATTCCACCTATGATCCTGCAACCCTATGTGGAAAACGCTATCTGGCACGGACTCGTACATAAGTTACCGGAAGAAAAAGGATTGCTGACGATCGATATCGTTTTAAAGAAGCGAAGCCTCGTATGTACCATTACCGATAATGGGATAGGTCGCAAAAGAGCCATGGAAATAAAGGACAGGAAGGGACGCCTGCACAACTCGGTAGGTATGAAGGTAACAGAAGGACGGATAGACCTGATCCGGAAAATCAACAATAAAGACGCCAGGGTAATGGTAACAGACCTGGAAGATGAAGCAGGGCAGGGGATAGGGACCACCGTGACAATTGTATTGCCCGCTGAATTTATATTTTAGCCAGATGTAGTTTATTTAAAGACACTTCATCCTTAAACCATAAAACAGCTAATAGCTAAAAGCTACTTGTATGAGCGAAATCAAAGCTATCATTGTTGACGACGAGCAACATTGCATAGATGCCCTGCAAACAATGTTACAGAAAAAGTGTCCCGGTGTAAATGTAATAGGTACTGCTAAAAGTGTACGGGAGGCGAAAGAACTGGTAGATGAATTACAACCAGACCTGGTATTCCTGGATGTGGAAATGCCCTACCAGAATGGATTTGAACTGTTGAAATTATTTGAAAAAGTATTTTTTGACGTCATTTTCACAACAGCGTATGAGCAATACGCGTTAAAAGCCATTAAGTTTAACGCCCTGGATTACCTGCTGAAACCTTTTAGTGTAAAGGAATTGCAGGATTCGCTGGATAAATGCAGGGAAAGAAAGAACACCCGCGTCAAAGATCAATCCGGAAATTCTCCGATGGAGGTGTTCCTGCAAAACATGAAAACATTGCAGCAAACACATAAAAAGATTGCTCTTCCTACCATCAATGGCCTGGTGTTTATGCCGGTGCAAAACATTGTGCGTTGCGAGTCTACCGGCAACTATACCCGCATTTTCTTCACGGATAAAAAGAACCTGATGGTATCCCGTCCGCTGAAAGAATTCGAAGAGCTGTTGTCGGATGTGGATTTCTTCCGGGTGCATAACTCACATCTCATCAATATGCAGCAAATGCAGTCTTATATACAAGGTGAGGGCGGTTTTGCACTGATGAGCGATGGTACACAGGTAGAAGTTTCGAGAAGGCGAAAGGCCGACTTTTTAAAGAAAGCAATGCAGTTCTAAACTGGATTTTAAAAAGCCTGTTCCGATTTTATTCGTTTTTATGCCAGTTATAGCTATTTACCTACCATATAATAAATGGCTATTGCGGGCATATTATAGATAGACTACTTTTGAATTACGATTTCAATATTAACACAATATAAAGATTTTATACTCTGCATTACTAGCGTGATTAGCCCCAAAGAAAAAAGACACCTTCGTGGTGTCTTTTTTGTTGTATCTTATAAAATAATAATTATTTACACATAAGTTATATTATTCAATTGTAGCCATTTCATCGGCCTTGTGCTCTAGTCCGTAGAAAGAGAGCAGCCGGCGGATCACTCCTTCAACAAGCGCATCCGGGCAGGAGGCACCGCTGGTCAGCAGCACAGTCACCTGGTCTTTTTGAGGCAAAAAGGTGTCGCTGTTCAGTTCTTTTTTATGATGAAAATCCCAGTGATTGATAGCCGTACTGGAAAGTATATGTTCGGGAGATGAGATAAAATACGTTGGCAATTTTTCCTCACACAGTTCCACCAGGTGCGAAGTATTGGAGCTGTTATAGCCACCCACTACAATGGCCAGGTCGGCTACTTCCAGCAACATACCGGTAACGGCAGTTTGGTTATCATTGGTAGCATAGCACAGCGTATCGCGGGTGTCAGCAAATCTTTCGCCGGTAGTAGCTTCAGTGAGTCCGAAAGTATTCACCATTACCTGGCGTATATAATCCGCGATGGCCTGTGTTTCCGTAGCCAGCATAGTAGTTTGGTTAACTACACCTACGCGCTGCAGGTCTTTGGCGGCATCAAAACCGGTTGAATACTGCCCTTTAAACAGTTCATAAAACTCGGCCGGTTGCCGCTGACCAGTAATAAATTCTGCCAGCAGGGAAGCTTCCTGGATATCTTTCACTACTACTGTAGGTGTACCCGCCTGGCTATGGGAAAAGGTGGCCCTGGTTTCCTCATGTTTAGGCTTACCATGTACAATAACGGTATAGTTTTTTTGCCCTATTTGTTCTGCTTTATTCCATACCCGTTCTACGAAAGGGCAGGTGGTATTATATTTCAGCGGCTCAATGCCCAGCGAAGCCAGTTGTTTTTCTGTTTCCAGGGTAGTGCCAAAAGCAGGGATGATCACAATATCATCGGGCTGCAGTTGTTCCCAGGGTACCAGTTGACGGCCCGATGTATCCATAATAAATTGCACACCCCTGTCCAGCAAATCATTGTTCACATGCGGGTTGTGGATCATTTCACTGAGCAGGAAAATACGTTTGTCCGGATTTTCATCTACCGTTTTGAAAGCAATCTCAATGGCATTTTCTACCCCGTAACAAAATCCAAAGTGACGGGCCAGTAAAATTCTGAGCGGACCAAAGTTCAGTTCAGTGGGAGAAAAATCTTTCTTCATGCGGTCTTGCTGCTTGCGTTGGTTTTTAATGGCGCTGATCAGCGGACTGCGATATATGACGGGAACGTTAAATGTCTTCATGTTAATGGCGGAAATTGAGCGACAAAGTTAATCAGTTTTCTTTGCTCACTTTGTCTAACCAGGCTTTTTCTTCTGCACTCAGGCTCGAATAGCCTTTTTCATTGATTTTATCCAGCAGCTGATCCAGCCGGGAAGAGTTGTTATCGTCGGCCTTCTTGACTACTTTCAGCGGCGACTTTTTAGGCTTGAATTTGCGGGCAGCCTGCCGGTTTTCCCGACGGGTGTTGGCATCAAATAACCAGATAAGTGGTTTACAGAGATCCGTGCCTGCCTGTAAAATGCGGACATAGAAGAAACCAAGCAGGGAACCGCCCATATGGGAAATCAGTCCACCAATATTGCCATTGGGAATGGAAATTAAGCCTAATACCACCAGCGCCATAGCCAACCACTTCAGTCTTACGCTTCCAAAGAACATCAGTCCTATTTCATAGTTGGGCATCAAAGTAGCGGCGGCCACTAAAATACACATAATGGCGGCGGAAGCACCTACCATTGTACTGCCTACATAACCGGGAAATAAGGCGCTGCTTAAAAGGTATAACAGACCGCCGGCAATACCTCCCAGCAGGTAAATGGGGAGTACCCGTTTATTACCAAGGAAGTCACGGAAAAGATTACCAAACCAGTAAAGGTTGATCATGTTAAACAACACGTGGAATATTTCCTCGTGTGTAAACATATAGGTGAATAAGCCCCAGGGTTTTAATATAAATGCACTCAGCGGCACGTGCATGGCCAGCTGATCATAGGTCCAGATAAGTGGAGCGGGTTGTTTGGTCAGAAAAGCAATAAGACGTAGAATGTTGATCCCCAGAAATATAGCGATGTTCCAGAATAACAAATGGTTCACCGTATTACCTTGCCTGAGCCAATAGCGAATATCCGATTGAAAAGAGGTCCCGTTCATATACACAAATTAAAATAAAATCCGGGATTTAATAATAGTAATTAACATTTTGAATGGAGGAAAAATAAGCCGCCCCACTGCAAATAAATAACAGTTTCATCTTCCTGTTATATCAACAATAAATCCCGTTTCTGGTTGCTTTTTTGTCAAAAAAAATGCCCGTTTACACAGGTTAATTTTTTATCGTAGTATAAAAAATAATCATGCATTTAAAAAATATCTGAAAACTGCGGCCTGTATAGCAGGGAATAGGGCTTTTCTTCAATAAAAATGCGGATAAAAAGGGAAATTTTCGTATTTTTGCCGTCCCATAAAACAGGGAGTCCGGGTATTCCGGCTAAAATTTTCAATTTTTTATGAGCGAAAACAACATTTCTAACGAACAAAACGCTGAACAACAGGCTCCGCAAGCAGTTGCGGTTGAAACAGCGACACCAAAGGCACCTGTAGCTAAAGTTGAAACCGCACACGACGATTTCGACTGGAGCGTTGACAAACGTAACGTTTCTTCTTACAGCAAAGAAGAGAAAGAAAAGTACGACCAAACTTATGACAGCACTTTCAAAGTGTTTGAAGAAAACAGCCTGCTGACAGGTACTGTTGTAGGTTTAACCAACACAGACGTAGTTATCAACATCGGTTTCAAATCTGATGGTTTGATCTCTCTGAACGAATTCCGTGATTTACCAGGTCTGCGCATCGGCGACGAAGTAGAAGTACTGGTAGTAGAAAAAGAAGACCGCGATGGTAACCTGCACCTGAGCCGTAAACAAGCTCGTCAAAAACGTGCATGGGAAAAAATCGTGGAAGTTTACAAAACAGGCGAAGTGGTTACTGGTACCGTTACCAGCAAAACCAAAGGCGGCTTGATCGTAGACGTGTACGGTATGGAAACATTCTTACCAGGTTCACAGATCGATGTGAAACCAGTTACCGATTACGACCAGTTTGTAGGCAAAACTATGGAGTTCAAGGTGGTGAAAGTAAACGAAACCATCCGCAACGCCGTTGTTTCCCACAAAGCGCTCATCGAAAGCGATATCGAACAACAAAGAGTGGATATCATCAGCAAACTGGAGAAAGGCCAGGTTCTGGAAGGTACCATCAAAAATATCACCGACTTCGGTGCGTTCATCGACCTGGGTGGTCTGGACGGCTTGCTGTATATCACCGATATCAGCTGGGGCCGTATCTCCCATCCGAGCGAAGTGCTCCAGATGGATCAGAAAATCAACGTTGTTGTGCTTGACTTCGATGACGAAAAACGTCGCATAAGCCTCGGCTACAAACAACTGACTCCGCATCCGTGGGATACTTTACCAGCTACTATCACCGAAGGTGCTAAAGTGAAAGGTAAAGTAGTTAACATCGAAGACTACGGTGCATTCCTGGAAATCATGCCAGGTGTTGAAGGTCTGGTTCACGTATCTGAAATCTCCTGGGCTTCTACCCCTATCAACGCTAAAGAATTCTTCAAATTAGGAGAAGAATACGAAGCAGTGGTAGTTACCCTGAGCAAAGACGAGCGTAAAATGAGCCTGTCTATCAAACAACTGACAGAAGATCCATGGTCTACTATCGAAACTAAATTCCCAGTTGAAAGCCGTCACAAAGGTATCGTGAAAAACATCACTCCTTATGGCGTATTCGTTGAACTGGAAACTGGTATCGGTGGCATGATCCACATCTCTGACCTGAGCTGGATTAAACGTTTCAACCACCCATCTGAATACACTAAAGTAGGTAGCGAAATAGATGTAGTAATCCTGGGTATTGATAAGGACAACCGCAAACTGAGCCTCGGTCACAAACAGATCGAAGAAGATCCATGGAACACCTTCGAAACTATCTTCCCGATCAACTCTATCCACGAAGGTACAGTTGTGAAGAAAGATGATAAAGGTGCTACTGTTCAACTGCAGTACGGTCTGGAAGCTTACGCTCCTGCTCGTCACCTGAGAACTGAAGATGAAAAACCAATCAACGTTGAAGACGTGAAAGAATTCATGATCATCGAATTCGATCGCAGCGAAAAACGTATCCTGGTTTCTCATACCAGAGTTTGGGAAAAAGCACAGGCTGAAGAAAAACAGGCTGTAGTGAAAGAGAAGAGAGAAGAAGCAGACAAAACTCGTAAAGCAGTGAAAAACATCCAGGGTAAAGTAGAAAAAGCTACTTTAGGTGATCTGGGCGCTTTAGCTGAACTGAGAGAAAAACTGAAACAATCTGAAGGTGGCGAAGAAAAAAGCGCACAATAAGATCCCGTTTCATTAAATAATAAATCCCGCTTCGAGTAACATCGGAGCGGGATTTTTTTTTGAGCCAAAAGCGGAAAGCATAAAGCAAAAAGCTATTGAGGCGGATGATGTAAGCGAATATTAACTTCCCCTCTGGTCATCCGCCTCAATAGCTTTTTGCTTTATGCTTTCCGCTTTCTGCTTTATTCAAATATCGCTACCACTCTTGCCGGCGCTGCACTCGCCCCCTTTATCTTCAGGGGGAAAACACTCACTTTAAACCCGTAAGCCGGTAAAGCGCCCAGGTTCACTAACTGCTCCATATGGCAATATTCTTTTTGTTGCCCTACCAGGTGTGCCTGCCAGAAATAATTATCCCGTTGATTAGCTTTTGCCTGCTGCGCCATGTATTTCAATGGCAGATCAAATCCCCATTGGTCAATACCCATCACCTTCACGCCCTGGTCAATCAGCCAATGGGTGGCTTCCGCACTCATGCCCGTGCCGCGCATCGGGTACTCCTTTGTGCCGATATATTGATCACGACCAGTATGAATCAGTACAATGGTGCCCGGGGTAATCACCGCACCGCTTTTTTCCAGATCGGCACGTATATCCGCTACCGTTATTTCCTCGAAATCTGCTTTATGCGTCATGTTCAGTACTACACCATTACCATAGCACCATTCCAGTGGTATTTCATCAATGGTTTTGGCAGGCTCGCCATTCACGGTAGGCGCATAATGCCACGGCGCATCAATATGGGTGGCCGCATGAACGCCCATACTCATAATTTTATCGTCTGCCCAGCCTTCAAATCCTTTAGGGAACAGCTTTGCAGGAAGCCCAATAAAGAAGCGGATCAGGCCCTTACTCTGTTTGTGTGTTTTGTGCTTTATTTTGATCCGCATAAACCACGGATCCTGCTTATTATAAGCAATCGTTTTGGAGAGGTCGATGATTTTCATAGCTGTTGAGAAGGTTTTTTGTTTGTCTTGGGACAGGATTAGACTGATTAAACTGATTATATTTTGTTGATAGTGTATGGTATCAACAAAATATAATCAGTTTAATCAGTCTAATCCTGCCCTAAGACACAAAAATTATTTTATCAATAAAGATAGTGTAGCATCATTAAAGTCCAGCAGGCTATCCAGTTGTAAGTTCGCCAACGCATACCGCGGATCTTTCCGGTTATGCGCTTCAGGAACCACCACCGTGGTCATACGTGCTGCCTTGGCGGCCGTCATGCCGGTAACGGAGTCTTCAAAAGCAATGCAGTCCAGCGGATCGCTACCCAATGCTTTGGCACAGGCCAGGTATACAGCCGGATGGGGCTTGCCGTAGTCTTCAAATTCGGCGGAGTATACCTCCTGGAAAGCGTCTTTTATCTGTAAATGTTCCAGTACAGCGTTGATCAGGCGTAAAGGAGAAGAAGAAGCCAGGCCAATTTTGAAATTTTTCTCCTTAAAATAAGTAAGAATATAATGTAAACCCTCCATAGGTACACCTTCTGCAATGATCTTCGCGATTACGCTGTCGATGATTTCATTGACTACCTGCTCCGAACTTTTCCCTTCCCATTTATAATAGTTATGCCAATAGCTGACCACTTCTTTGGTGCGCAACCCGGTTGTTAAATGGGTCAGCTCCGGGGAAAGCTGCACACCTACCGTGGCAAATACCTCCCGCAAAGCGATACCCCACAATGGTTCTGAATCTATCAGCAAGCCATCCATGTCAAATATTACCGTGTCTATCATATACTTCCTTTAATGCGCGGCAAAGATAAGAAGAACTGCGGGCAGATGCCAGTGGAATTGATACGTAGCTACGGAACAAGCCGGGCGTTATCCATCTCCCCCATAACAATATGTTATACCGGATAAGATTTGGTTATTACCCCGCTGCACCTGACCATCGCCATATTCCCGTCAATTCCTTTGTGGTACCACCTTTTAACACATTATCCTATAATTTCCCACGCCAGCCGCCAATTTCCCCCCTTTTTGGACCCTTATTAAATCCTAAAAAAGTTTTGGAAAGATGGGCTGCATGTATATCTTTGTATTACTCTACTAAAATTATAGGGAATATGGGTAATGAATTGAAAATGTGTCGCAGTAACAATTGTTGTTTTACAACACCTGCGAGGCGCGTGTAATAAGGAATACCAGTGATCAGCTTACTGTAAATCATCATTATACGAGGCCTCCGCAAATACCCGGGGGCTTTTGATTTTAATAGAAAACGACCAACAACCCCCAACCAGGATTATAAAATTGCTTTTACCACCACCTGAAAATACATTTTATGCAAAGCTTCAGAACAGAACTAGAAAATCCGATCGTACAACAAGATATTATAGACCTGGAAAAGAAGATTCGCCTGTTCCGCGAAGGCGCCATATCGGACGAAAAGTTCCGCAGCCTCCGTTTGGCAAGAGGAGTGTATGGACAACGTCAGCCTGGTGTACAAATGGTGCGCATCAAATTACCCTACGGTAAAATGACCCTCCAGCAATGGAACCGCATCACGGAAGTTTCTGATGAATATGCAACCAGCAACCTGCACCTCACCACTCGCCAGGACGTGCAGATTCACTATGTTAGCCTCGACAGAACACCTGAACTCTGGTCAAAACTCGAAGAAGATAGTATCACCATCCGCGAAGCCTGCGGTAATACCGTTCGTAACGTAACCGCTTCAGACCGCGCCGGTATTGACCCGGAAGAACCATTTGATATAACACCTTACGCAGATGCTACCTTCCGTTATTTCCTCCGCAACCCGGTAAGCCAGGAAATGGGACGTAAAATCAAGATCTCTTTTTCGTCTTCTGAAAAAGATACGGCCTGGTCGTTTATGCACGACTTTGGTATGATTCCTAAAGTTAAAATCATTGACGGCAAAGAAGTACGCGGCTTCAAAGTATTGGTAGGCGGCGGTTTGGGCGCACAACCCTTTCTCGCTAAAACGGCACACGAGTTCCTCGAAACAGATTTGCTCATCCCTTACATAGAAAATGTACTGCGCGTATTTGATCGCTATGGCGAAAGAACCAGCAGGAACAAAGCCCGCATGAAGTTCCTCATCCAGAAAATAGGGATAGAAGAATTTGATCGCCTGGTTAAAGAAGAATATAAAGCGGTAAAAGTAAAAAGCGTACCCATTGATGCGGATGCCTGGGTAGCCACAACTCCTCCGGAAGTTGGTACTATACCTGCTTACAGCATAAAAGATCCCAAAAAATACGAAGCGTGGAAAATCACCAACGTCTTCGAACAAAAACAAAAAGGTTACTTCGGCGCTTACGTGAAAATCACCCTGGGCAACATCGGTTCTGCTATCAGCCGCCAGCTGATTGAAGCGCTGCGCCCTGTGATTGCAGACGATGTACGGGTAACCGCCAACCAGGGACTGCTGCTGAAATACATACTGCCGGAACACCTGCCATATGTATACAGCGCGCTGGAAGCCGCCGGTTTCGCAGAACCAGGATTCGACAGCATCGCAGACATTACCGCCTGCCCCGGTACAGATACCTGTAACCTCGGTATCTCCAGCAGCACCGGTATTGCCAAAGTCCTGGAAAATGTGATTACAGAAGAATTCCCCGACCTGGTATATAATAAAGACATCAAAATTAAAATCAGCGGATGCATGAACTCCTGCGGCCAGCACGGTATTGCCAGCATTGGCTTCCATGGTAGCTCCATGAAAAGCGCTGGTAAAGTATTACCCGCCCTGCAGGTACTGTTAGGTGGTGGTATTGTAGGGGATGGTGCGGGTCGTGTAGCCGATAAGGTGATAAAAGTGCCCAGCCGCCGCGGTCCGGATGTATTACGCAGCTTGCTGCACGACTACGAAATTAATGGCGGGGAACACGAACTGTTCAATGAATATTACGATCGCCAGGGCGAAAAATATTTCTATGAACTGCTGAAACCTTTGGCAGATCTCACTACTCTCACTGCCGGCGACTTTGTGGACTGGGGCCAGGCACAGGATTACGCCACAGCCATTGGCGTCGGAGAGTGTGCGGGAGTAATCATCGACCTGGTAGCTACCCTGTTGCTGGAAGCGGAAGAAAAGGTGGAACTGGCTAGCGCCGCTATCGTTAATGGTGCTTATGCTGATGGCATCTACCACACTTATTCTTCTTTTGTACAGGGTGCAAAAGCCCTGCTGCTGGGAGAAGGGGTAAGCGGTAATACACAAATCGGTATCATCAATGATTTCGATAAACACTTTGTGGCAACCGGTAAATTCAGCTTCGAGCCGGATTTCAAAACAACGGTATTGCAGATTAACGGTAACGAACCAACGGAAAGTTTCGCGAAAACGTATTTCGAACAGGCCCACGCTTTCTATAAAGCAGCACAGGCATACCGTCAGAAAACAAGCGAACTGGTACAGGCGTAATTTTTCATTTATCTACACAAAAAACAACTCATGCAAAATATACAACCCAAACTCACGTTGATAGGTGCAGGCCCAGGCGATCCGGAATTGATCACTGTTAAAGGGTTAAAAGCCATTCAAAACGCCAGAGTAATCCTTTATGACGCATTGTCCAGCAACGAACTGCTGGACCATGCGCCGGCTAACTGCCTGCGTCGTTTTGTAGGTAAGCGTGCAGGCATGCACGTTTATTCACAGGATGAAATAAACAGGATGATTGTAAAATATGCATTGACTTATGGCAGCGTAGTACGCCTGAAAGGAGGCGACTCCTTTGTGTTTGGCCGTGGTCAGGAAGAGATCGCGTTTGCGCGTCAGTTTGGTATTGCCGCCGAAGTAATTCCCGGTATCTCCAGCGCCATCTCCGTACCTGGCGTGAATCAAATTCCTGTAACCGCCCGTAACGTCAGTGAAGGCTTTTGGGTGATTACCGGCAACACACAGAACGGGAATTTATCGCGCGACCTGGATCATGCCATCAGTGCAAATACAACCGTGATAATCCTGATGGGAATGAGTAAATTAGCAGAGATTGCCCAGATCTACAGCGCAGCAGGAAAAGGGAATACCCCTGCCGCTATTATTCAGAATGGTACTTTGCCCACGCAAAAAATGGGCGTAGGCCAGGTGGCCGACCTGCTGGAAATAGCCGCTACGCACGATCTGCACAACCCTGCGGTACTGGTAATTGGTGAAGTGGTAAGTTTCCACGAAGCCTTCCAGGCCTTAAAAAGCAAGGTGTCAGAAGAACTTAAAATTGCCGTATAATGGAAGAAAACCAATTATTCCCGGTGTTTTTCAAATTACACCGCCTGCATGTACTCGTGGTAGGCGGTGGGAATATCGGACTGGAAAAAGCCAATGCCATGCTGGAGAATTGCCCGGATGCAACTATCACCATCGTGTCATTGGATTTTTTGTCTGAGCTGAAAGCACTCACGCACCAGTATCCAAATATTACCCTGGTGCAGAAATCCTTTTCCTGTGGCGATTTGCTGGGGAAAGACCTGGTCATCGCTGCTACCAACGACAAAGACTTTAACTATCATGTATGGGAGAAAGCCAAATGCAGCAAGGTGCTGATCAATGTGGCGGATACACCCGAATTATGTGATTTTTACCTGGGTTCTATTGTCAGAAAAGGAAACCTTAAAATCGCCATCTCTACCAATGGTAAATCTCCTACCATTGCCAAGCGCCTCAAACAGGTATTGCAGGAAGCCATTCCGGATACCCTGGATGAAGTGCTCAACAAATTATCACTGATCCGTGATAAGTTATCCGGCGATTTTGCCAGTAAGGTAAGAAAGCTGAACAGCATTACAGATGTGCTGGTAAAGCCCGAAAGTGAAGAAGTGTAAGTTATTTTTTTAGCAGTGTCAACAGCACCTGCGCCTGGTTGTTTGTTTCGTCTTTCGCCCCGTAAACCAATGTTACCCGTTGATGCTGCGCTCTCTTTTTTATAGCAGCCAACAAATCTTTTTTCTCCTGTAATTCCTGTAAGTATTTCGTTTTGAATTCAGCAAACCGGGTGGTATCGTGATGAAACCATTGCCGCAGTTCGTTGCTGGGAGCTATTTCTTTTACCCATTCATCTACATGGGCCCGTTCTTTCGACAAGCCCCTGGGCCATAACCGGTCTACCAGTATGCGATAGCCGTCGGTGTCTGCATAGTCGTCATAAACGCGTTTAATCTGTATCATACTTTTATTAACGCAGCGCACAAGAATATTGTTTTTTGCTTTTAAAAGAGTGCTGAAAATTAAATATCATTGTAGCTATGGAGCATCAACAAACGATTATAGCAGCTACAGTAGATTTTGTGAAGAAGGAATTAGCGGGTGCAGAAGGAGGCCACGACTGGTGGCATATCTACCGGGTATGGCAACAAGCGAAACATATTGCAGCGAAAGAAACAGTGAACTCATTAGTGGTAGAGTTGGGGGCATTATTACATGACATCGCCGATTCTAAATTTCATAACGGCGATGAGCATATAGGCCCCGCAAAGGCAGTGGCGTTCCTCCAATCACTGGAAGTGCCCGCCGATATCATTACCGCTGTGGAAGACATTATCCGTCATATTTCTTTCAAAGGCGGCAACCAGGAAGTAAAATATTATTCGATAGAATTGGCCGTGGTGCAGGATGCCGACCGGCTCGATGCCATTGGCGCCATGGGAATTGCCCGGGCCTTCAATTATGGCGGATTTAAAAACCGGGCTATCTATGATCCGGCGGTACAGCCTAATTTGAATATGACGAAAGAGGAATATAAAAATAGTACAGCGCCTACCATTACCCATTTTTATGAGAAGTTATTACTGCTGAAAGACCGGATGAATACAGTCACCGGCAGGGAGTTGGCGGCAGAAAGACATGCTTTTATGGAGGTTTTCCTGGAGCGGTTTTATAAAGAGTGGGAGGGAGAGATGTAGGATAGGATTGTCTTTTCCCCGATTATACTGATTATACTGATTTTTATTATATGATTTTGAAAGATATTTAAATAGATAAAGGGAGATGGAAACACATTCGTTTCCATCTCCCTTTATCTATTTAAATCAAATTCCGAAAATCAGTATAATCAGTATAATCGGGGAAAAGACAATCCGCCCTGGGCGGATCCCCTTCAACTAGATCTTTTCGAAGAACAGTGCTTTTAATTCATCTGCATCTTCCGGTTTCATTTTACCACCGAGTATCAATCTGAGCTGACGGCGGCGCAAAGCACCTTCATATAATTTTTTTTCTTCTTCTGTATCAGTGATAATACCGGGTACCGGCCGGGAATTACCATTTGGATCGAGGGCAACAAACGTCATGAAAGCCTCATTGGATTTATAGCGATATTGCTGTACAGGATCTTCTCCCCATACTCTCATATGTACTTCCATAGAAGTCTTAAAGGCACGGCTTACTTTGGATTCAATATGTACCACATTACCCAGTTTAATGGGATTTTCGAAAGATATGTTGTCTACGGAAGCAGTTACTACCGGCGCGCTGCAGTGTTTCATGCAGGCCAGTGCAGCCGCAATGTCCATCCAGTACATCAAACGACCGCCCATCAGGTTACCGAATGTGTTGGTATCATTCGGTAAAACCAGTTCAGTCATTTGTATCAGCGAGTCTTGAGCTCTCTTTGGCGTTAAAGTCATCTTTTATGTATTTCGGACGCAAATTTACTGTTTATATATTTATAGTAGTGTAGCCATTTCCGGAGATAGGGTACCAGATAAAGGTTTTTAACAAATAATTTCGAGTACTTGAAAATTCTTTAAAACGCCCTGTAGATCAGTGATGAGAGCTGAAGATATTCTCCCAAAAATTAACAAACAAATAAAGCGATTCCGTAAAAAACTTGGGAGCGAAGCAAATTTGTGTAACTTTGCATGACCTTCGGAAGTTGTTTACTTGATCGGTTATACACCAAATGCAGTCCGGCACTTCCCCGTTTATAGGTCAAGTATTCTTAGCAGAATTTTAGTTTTTATGGCAAAATATATCTTCGTTACAGGAGGTGTTACTTCCTCTTTGGGTAAAGGAATTATAGCTGCCTCACTTGCAAAATTATTGCAGGCGCGCGGCTTTAGAGTGACTATTCAGAAATTTGATCCATATATCAATGTGGATCCGGGAACGTTAAACCCTTATGAACATGGTGAATGTTATGTAACGGAAGATGGCGCAGAAACCGATCTGGATCTTGGACACTATGAGCGTTTTTTGAATACGCCCACGTCTCAGGCCAATAATGTTACTACTGGCCGTATTTATCAAACAGTAATCAACAAGGAAAGAGAAGGTGCCTACCTGGGTAAAACCGTGCAGGTAATCCCTCATATTACGGATGAAATTAAACGCCGTATCCTCCTGTTGGGTAAAGATGGTAAGTTCGATATCGTGATCACCGAGTTAGGAGGTACCGTGGGTGATATTGAGTCGCTCCCGTATATTGAAGCAGTTCGTCAGTTACAATGGGAACTGGGAGAAGAAGATTGCCTGGTAGTACACCTGACCCTTATCCCGTACCTGCGTGCAGCCAAAGAGCTGAAAACCAAACCAACGCAACACTCCGTACGCCTCCTCAGCGAATATGGCGTACATCCGGATATCATCGTTTGCCGTACCGAAGAACCACTATACCGCGATCTGAAGAAGAAGATCGCCCTGTTCTGTAATGTACAGGTAGATGCCGTTATTGAAGCCAATGACGTACCTACCATCTACGAAGTTCCCCTGGAAATGATGCGCGAGAAACTGGATGTTTCCGTACTGAAAAGACTGGGATTACCTGTGGAAAAAGAACCAGAACTGGTAAAGTGGCGTGAATTCCTGGATAAGTTGAAATATCCTAAATCCAAGGTAACCATTGGTTTGATTGGTAAATACGTAGAATTACAGGATGCCTATAAATCCATCCTGGAGTCTTTCATACATGCCGGTTCGCTGAATGAGTGCAAAGTAGTGGTACAAAATATCCACTCCGAACACCTCACACCGGAAAATGTATGCGAAAAGCTGAAAAACCTCGATGGTCTCCTGGTAGCGCCAGGCTTCGGTCACCGTGGTATTGAAGGTAAAATCACCGCTATCCAGTATGCCCGTGAAAACCAGCTGCCGTTCTTCGGTATCTGCCTGGGTATGCAGATGAGCGTGGTAGAATACGCCCGTAATGTACTTGGCTGGAAAGATGCTCACTCCGTAGAAATGAACCCTGATACCGCTCACCCGGTTATCAACCTCATGGAAGAGCAGAAGAAAGTAACCGCTAAAGGTGGTACCATGCGTTTGGGCGCTTATAGCTGCGAACTGACACCTGGCTCCAAAGCAGAAGAAATATACGGTAAAACCACTATTAGCGAAAGACACCGTCACCGCTATGAGTTCAATAATGATTTCATTAAAGACTTTGAAGCAGCAGGACTGGTACTTTCCGGTAAGAACCCTGAAAGCGGTCTCGTTGAAATCGTGGAGTTACCAGAACACCCATTCTTCGTAGGTGTACAATTCCACCCGGAACTGAAAAGCACCGTGGAAAGCCCTGCGCCGGTATTCGTTTCCTTTATCAAAGCGGCTAAGCAATACGCGGAAAGCAAGAATGGTAAAGCGAAAATGGAAGAAACCATCGTGAAATAATAAAGATTTTGATATTATTTGGGGAGATGATAACCAATACATTGGCTGTCATCTCCCCAATTCTTTTAAAAAATCAAAATCCGCACTGATCTTCAGTTACATACATATTTACACCACTTATTTATTATTTTGACCGCAATTAACAGGGGTTTCACCTAAAAAGCATGGTCAATTCATAAAATCATGCTTACCTTTGCTGCCTAAATTTTAATTGCATTTCATGGACAGAAATTCGGTCATTGGGTTTTTACTGTTGGGCGTTTTGTTGGTAGGATACATATTCTTCAACCAGAAACAACAGGCAGGAGCCGCAAGGGAAAAAGCCAGGCAAGATTCCATAGCAGAACTTAATAAGCCTAAAACTACTCCGGCAGATACAGCCAGTCTTGCTGCTGTTGCCAATGGTGGCCAGCTGGACTCAGCACATCAGGCCATGTTGAGCGGAGAGTTCGGTACTTTCGCCGCTGCTGCTACCGGCAATGTGCAAACCACCGTACTGGAAAACGATGTGGTGAAAATCACTTTCTCCAATAAAGGTGGACAACCATCAACTGTTCAACTGAAACAATACAAAACGTACGAAGGCGGTCCCCTCATGTTAGTGGAAGGCTCTTTCAACCGTTTATCTGTGGAAGTACCGGCCAGCGTAACCAAAGTACTGAACAGCGCTGACCTGTTCTTTACCGCCGGACAACCCCAGGAACTGGCAGGCGGCGTTAAATCCATCGCTTACCGCCTCAATACCAGCAACCCTAATGCTTACCTGGAATTTATTTATGCCCTGAAACCCGGCAGCTACGTGGTAGATTATACCATTCACGCCGTGGGTATGCAAGGACTGCTCCCAGGCAATCAGAACTACCTGAACCTCCAATGGAACAGCCAGGAAGACAAACAGGAGCATGATATGCAGAATGAGCGCCTGAACAACCAGGTGCATTACATGCAGGAACAAGATAAACACGATTACTTCACGCTGAACCGCACCAGCCACGAAAAACTGGACAAGAAGCTGAAATGGGTGAGCGTGAAACAACAGTTCTTCAATACTACCCTCATCGCTAAAAATGAGCTTTTCAATAACGCGGATGTAAATACCAAAGTACCGGAAAGCCCAAATATCGTTGGTCAAACCTTTACTACCATCCAGATTCCGTACAACCGTGCAAATGATTTCTCTTACCCGGTAGAAATTTATTATGGTCCTAACCATTATAAAACACTGAAATCATTTGATATTGGTTTGCAGAAAATCATCCCGCTGGGTACAGGTATTTTCGCTTTCGTGAAGTACGTAAACATCTTTATCATTATCCCGGTGTTTAACTTCCTCAGCGGATTTATCAGCAACTACGGTATCATCATCATTTTGCTGACACTCTTTATTCGTTTGCTGATCGCGCCGTTCACTTATCAGAGTTATGTATCTCAGGCTAAGATGAAAGTGCTGAAACCAGAAATCGATGCACTGAAAGCGAAGTTTGGTGATGACCAGCAAGGTTTTGGTGTTGAGCAGATGAAATTGTTCAAGAGCGCCGGGGTAAACCCTCTGGGCGGATGTTTACCAGCTTTATTACAGTTACCAATCCTGGTAGCGATGTATAGCTTCTTCCCATCCTCCATTGAATTACGTCAGGAAAGCTTCCTGTGGGCAAAGGATTTATCCACTTACGATTCTATCCTGAACCTGCCATTCAACATACCTTTCTATGGTAACCACATCAGCTTGTTCACCATCCTCATGACCATTACCAGCTTGATCCTGGCCTTCTACAACCGTGGAATGACAGATCAAAGCAACCCGGTAATGAAGTACATGCCTTATGTGATGCCAATCATGTTGTTGGGTATCTTCAACCGTTTGGCGGCTGCCCTCACATTCTACTACTTCCTGTCTAACGTAATCAGTATCCTGTTACAGTTTGTGATCCAGAAGTTTATCATCAACCATGATAAAATTCATGCACAGATCCAGGAAAACAAGAAGAAGCCGAAGAGCAAGTCCAAATGGCAGGAGAAACTGGAAGAAGTCCAGAAACGCCAGCAGGAAATGCAGCAGAAGAAAAAATAAGATTAATGAATAAAAGCATAAAGCTGAAAGCATAAAGCAAAAAGCTATTAAAACGAATGACAGAAGCGAATATTTAATTATTCAATCGCTTCTGTCATTCGTTTTAATAGCTTTTTGCTTTATGCTTTCAGCTTTATGCTAAAAAAAGATATGAAGAAGAATTGGTTATTACTTATATGCGCCGTGGGCATCAGTGCCGGCGCATACGCACAGGATACAATTCCTGATGCCGCCCGGATTCAGGGCATCGTGAATTACCTGGCCTCCGATAAGCTGAAAGGCCGGGGCACGGCAGAAAAAGGTGGCCTGAAAGCCAGTCGCTATGTGGCGAAGCAGTTTAAAAAACTGGGCCTCAAAACCGTGAACGGCAACAGCTACTTCCAGGATTTTACATTCGACAAAAAAGCGCATAAGGATATCCCAAGCCGCAATGTTATTGGCTTCCTGGATAACGGCGCCGCACGTACGATTATCATTGGCGCTCACTATGATCACCTCGGCACCGCCGCTTTGTTTGATGGGAAATATCCCATTGGGGAAATTCACAACGGCGCAGATGATAACGCTTCTGGCGTAGCCGGATTATTGGAATTAGCCCGCCATTATGGAAAAAACGGACAAAAAGAGCCCTTTAATTTCCTGTTTATAGCTTTTGGGGGAGAAGAATTAGGCTTACAAGGTTCTAAGTATTATACAGATCATCCGTTGATGCCATTGAACCAGGTACATTTCATGCTTAATATGGATATGATTGGTCGTTATAACCCGGAGCGGGGCATTGGTATTGGTGGTCATAGCAGTGCGGAAGAATGGCCGGCTATTTTTAAAGATGTACAACAGCCAGGTATTAAGTTTTTCACAGATGGCGCCGGCAAAGGGGCATCAGATCATCATAATTTTTACATAAATGGCGTACCGGTGATGTTCTTTCATACCGGCGGGCACGATGATTATCACAAGCCTACAGATGATGCGCCTAAGTTACAGGCAACATCAGAAGCAGCTATTCTCCAGTTGGAAATTCAGCTGATCAACCGTGCAATGGCGTATCCTGCATTACATTATGTGGGAGAGAAGTCTTAAGCAAGGAGTTCCACTTCATAAACGGGACTGAACAGATACCATCTGTTAGACGCTACCTCTTCACAGCGGTAGCGTTTTCTTATTTTTTCACCCCGGCGGAATATGCGTCCGTCTTTGGTTTTGAATAAACCGTTTAAGGGTACCTGTTCTACAAAAAAGTGATTTTCTTTTTGCCGGTCATATTTTTTTAATACGCGCATGAGGTTTTCGTCTGCGCAGGAGCTGGCAGCCGGGTTGGCCATGCTTTGACGTACGGCCAATTCCACGTCAGGAGGTAACAGGTCTTTACCTACAAATCCGTGTAAGATATAGCTGAATTCCTGTTTCCATTCTTTACCATGGGAGGCTACGCGGTTGGCGTATTTGTTAAAGGTGGTCAGGTGCGCAATTTCGTGGAGGAGTGTCAGCAGGAAGGCGTATTTATTCAGGGAGCCGTTGATGCTGATACGGTGGCCTTTACCTTGTCCATCCGGGTGACGATAGTCGCCAAGTATACTGGACCGTTCTTTGGAAACGGTGAGATGTACCTTATAGGTAACCAGGAAATCCATGACCTGTCCGAAGGTGCCTTCGGGTAAGTAGGACGCTAAAGCATTTAGAGGCGCCTCTTTTTTCAAATAGATTACTTTTTTAGCCTTGTCAGCCGGAAAAGGCTGAGTGTTTCAAATACAGTATACACCAGGTACAGGAACAACAGCATGAAAATAGTCAATTTGCTGACATTGGGCTTATAAATAAGCACATATACAACAACACCTATTACACAAAGAAAAAGTTTACTAAGGGTGGCGCCGTAAACGGCCCGGATAAATGCATTATGGTTGGAGGAAGCTAGCCCCTGGCGGCTCATCAGGTAAGACACCAGGGAAATAATGGCCATAATCAGGTTACCGGCCATGAGCACATTGACATGCGTGCCGAGGTCCAGCAACCTGGGTTTGAATATGATAAGAAGTCCGTTAATAATACCAAAAACTGCGAATAGCCGTATAAAAAATCTGTCACTCATGCCGTCGGGTGTCTTTTATAATTTGCCACAAAAGTATGGCTAATGCAATTAAAGAAAAAATGATAAGGAATACAGGGAACCGCCAGCCAATCCACTGGTCTAGTTTGTACCCTGCAAACACACCCAACCCTAGGGTGGCCATCATCTGGAAGGCCAACCCGGCGTAGCGAAATAAAACGTTACGGTTATTCTGCTTCCTGGAGGACGGATTTTCCATGTTTCTGATTATCTGGTTGCTGATCGTCCATGTAGCAACGGCCGTTGAATTTAGCGGTAGGCTCCATTTCAAAATGAGCAGTATATACGTCGCCTTTTACTAAAGCATTCCCTTTCAGGAACAATAATTCCTCTACCTTGATAATACCGGTAACTTTACCCAGAATGTCTGCGCTCTGGCATACCAGGTCGCCAACAATATCACCTTCCGGACCTACCACAATCTTTGCTTTGGTAGATACCAGCCCGTTTACCTGACCGTCAATTCTGATGTCGCCTTCACACACGATATCCCCCTGGATAGTAGTGCCATTGCCTATAATGTTTACTGTAGAGGTAGGTAACATGGATTTATTGTCACCTTTCGATTTCTGATTGCTGTTAAACATAGGGAGTTAGGTTTTTCAAGTTTAGTGTGTAATATAAATAAAATATTAAATATTTTGGTTTTTATGTACTTAGATATCTAAATCCACATGCACATGAACTATTCACGTTGATTATTAAATACTTAAATAATAAAGTTAGTAGGTACTGTTATCTACAGCTGGCACTTTTAACATGGTGGTATCCAGTTTTCCGGTAAAATCCCCATTGATCACCTGTTTAATGTTTTTCAGGTATTGATCACGGGCATTAATGGCTGTTTCCAATGAATCAGTCCGCATTTTGAGACGGATAAATTCCTTACGCTGTTTCAGGTCTCCATAGCCAGGTATGTAATAGCGCAATGGCGTAAATACCACAGTGGCTACCGTAATGGCAACCAGTAACACAAACAGGGTGCTGAAAGCAATATACACGCTCATACGGGAGAGTTTGAACGATGTCACTTCTTCATAGGTATCATCATTCATAATCACCAAACGGTACTTATGACTGAGTTTTTCCAGGTTTCTTCTGCTGTTTTTATTCCCCTTCTTGGCCATGTTTGTGGTACTTAACGAAAATTAAGGCGCGCTAAAGTTAATCAATATTTTCAAAGCAGAAAGTGGAAAGCAAAAAGCTGAAAGTGATTTTGGCAGATGCTCAGAGCGGATTTTGTCTTTGTACAGGATTAGACTGATTGTACTGATTTTGTTTTTTTTAGATTAAGAAAGATATTGGGAGATTTTAGCAGTTATAATTATACCCGCTACAATCTTTTCTCATCTTCTAAAATCCCCAACAACGAAATCAGTATAATCAGTCTAATCCTGTACAAAGACAAAATCCGCTCTGACCATCTGTTAAAATCGCTTTTTGCTTACTCCTTTCCGTTTTCTGCTAAAAAATTATCCTATCTTTAAAATATTTTTTCAAACAGTAAGTTATATATATTTAGCCTATACACCCTGGCATCCATGAATTGCATCAAACTGCTACTTAAATATCTGGGAATTAGTACATTATCATTTTGCCTGGGTTTGCCGGCGGTCTGGGCACAGAATAGGCCGAGAAATCAATCGCAGCAATATAATTCTCAGAGTCAAAACCCCGATAATCAGCAACAAAAACCGGTTGCTAAACCCCTTTTTAAACCAAAGGAACCTCGTATACAGGATCGGCGGCCGCCATCTGAAGTAATGCTCGAGAAAAAGAAATGGACCTGGAAACGGCAGTTTTTCCAGAACATGGCTACGCGCTTCAACTATTACTTCCACGCCAAACAAAAACTTGACCGGGTAGTCAGAACCGCCAACCGCGATGGCCAGGATAATTATAATACCCTGTTGCCTTTCTACCCATATAGCCTGCAAAGTCAGGGCTTCAGCAAAGGAGAACTGGATTCCGTGATTGATAAAACAACCATGGGCATTCAATTGCATGACCCCCGTGGTAAATGGATAGACGATTGCTTTCTGCTCATGGGCCGTGCCTACTTCTACGAAGGCGACCTCGATAATGCCAATAAAACATTCCAGTATATTAACATCAAATTCGCTCCCAAACAAAAGTCGGAATACAAAACCGTAGTAGGGGCCCGCGAAAATGACCAGATATCCATTGCTACCAACGAAAAAAGAAAAGGTTTCTTTGGACGTATGAAGCACGTAAAGGCCCGTAACGATGCCTTCCTCTGGCGCGCCAGAACCCTGCTCGAACAGAAAGAATATGATGAGGTACAGGCACTCCTGAACCTGCTCAATAACGATCCGAACTTCCCGCACCGCCTCGAGGGCGATCTCGCAGAAGTACGTGCCTACGGCAATTACATACAGAAAAGATATCCTGAAACCATAGATCCCCTGAAACTGGCGATTGATAAAAGTAACAACCGCGTAGCCAGGGCCAGGATGTCATTTATCCTTGGTCAACTCTATGTACAGCAACACAATCCCGACTCCGCACTGGAAAGGTTCCGTGATGTGATTGGCATGAAGCCCGATCCTATGATGGACTTCCAGGCCCGGATCCAGATTGCCAAAACAAATGCACAAACCACCGGCGATATCGCTAAAAGCATTGCCGGGCTGCATCATATGCTGAGAAAACAACGCTTTTCCCGGTTCAAAGATGGTATCTATTATACCATGGGTACCCTTATGTATCCCAAAGATCCGGATGCCGCCATCGGCTACATGAAACAATCACTGAAAGCACCCAGTGATAACCTCATGCAACGCACCCTGACCTATAAAGGCATCGCCGATATTTACTACGATCAACGTAACTACCTGGCTGCCAAAAAATATTACGACAGCACCGCCGGTGTGATGACCAAAGACTTCATGGATGTGGCTACCGTGAATATCAGGAAAGAAGTACTGTCAGATGTGGTAGCCAAACTGGAAACCATTCACCGGGAAGATAGTTTGCAGCGGATCGCTATTATGTCGCCCGCCGATCGCAATATATTCCTGACGAAAATGGCGGCGGTAATGAAAAATGAAGCGGCCGACAAAAAAAAGAAAGAAAAACTCGAAGCAGCTAATCCCCTGGATGTTACTTCCATGGGCATGAATGGAGGAGGCGCCTATGGACCGAAAGAGGAAAAAGGCGATTGGTATTTCTATAACCCTGCCAGTAAATCTGCTGGGTACTCCGAGTTTAAACGCAGATGGGGTAATCGTCAACCGGGTGATAACTGGCGCAGAAGCCAGAACGGTGTAGTAAATGCTGTTAACAGCAACGCGCCCATTGAAATAGCAAATGATAATAAAACCAATACCACCAATGGTGTGGCCCCGGATAGCGTAAGCGTGGATTTGCTGGCGGCTGGTCTTCCCCTGACCCCGGAAAAGCTGGATGCTTCCCGGAAGGCAGTTCAGGAAGCCTGGTTTGACCTGGGCAAACTCTATCACGATAAACTGGAAAATTATCCCCTGGCCATAGAAACTTACGACTCACTGTTGTTCCTTTTCCCGGATCATCCGCGTAAACCGGAAGTACTGTATTCCCTCTATATCTGGAACAGTAAGCTGAATCGTACCGCGCAGGCTAATCAGTTTAAAACGATGGTGCTTAACCAGTACGGCAATACGAATTTTGCTGACATTATTCGCTCCGGAGGATTGAATAATGATGTGGATATCGCTAAAAAGAAACAAATCAGTGCGGCATATGATGCAGCGTACACCGCTTTCCGGAATGGGAATTATACAGAAGCCATGGCCATGAAGCGCCAGGCCGACAGCACCTTCGGGTTTAGTTTCCTGAAGCCTAAGTTTGACCTGCTGGAAGCCATGCTGATTGTGAAAACAGATACGGCGTTTGCCACAGATTCCCTGCAATTATCGCGCAAAGCAGTACAGGCGGTACTGACCAAATACGCCGCAGATGAGCCGATCCGTCAACAGGCCCAGGCCCTGATGGATGCATTGGATCATAGAGCAGAACTGACCAACTACCTGGCTAAGCTGGAAGTACGGAAGAAAGATGCTAACGGACAACTGCTGGACGAAAATATTACGATGCGCTATCCGTGGCAAAACCCGCAACCAGTGCTGGCAGATAAGGTGGCAACGGCAAAAACACATGCCGATTCATTGAAAATCGCGACAGGTATGGTAGCCCCATTGCCTGCACCTATTGCGCCGGTGGCCCCGTCAAAACCAGTGACACCATATAAAGTAAGTGCTAACAATCCTTATTTTGTGGTACTTTCCTTTGACAGGGTATCGAAAGAGCTGATGGATGAAGGATTGAACCAGTTTACCCGTTATAATTCCACCAAACATGCAGCAGATAAAATTGAAGTGGGCAGCTTTGTGCTGACCCCCAATGATGTGATGCTCATTTTCAGGATATTCCCCAATGAAGACAAAGCACTGGAATACTTCGATGAAATCAGGGATGTTGCAGCGACAAGTATTATACCTAAGATCCGGCCTACAGAATACCATTTCTTTGTTATTTCGAGAGATAACTTTATCCTGTTGAACAGCACTAAAGACCTCACCGGGTACCGTAAGTTTTTTACAGAAACTTATGTGACCCAGTAAGTATGTTTGGAAATTTAAATAGCTTTGTCGGTCAGGCTCTTATAAACGGGCTTATTTATTGCAGTAGAACTTTATTGAAAAATTTACATATATAGCCAACGGATAGTAATAAATTGCCATTCATTTGACAGGAATCCGGCAATTTGGCCATAAAACAAATCATATAAGCGCATGAAAAAATCGGTGAAAATATTGTGGCGGGTGGCTTTTGGTATCTTAGCATTACTTGTTCTCTTTGTTTTACTCATTAATTTCCGTGTGATTGGCAGTATGCCTTCTATGGAAGAATTGGAAAATCCCCGTGCAGCACTGGCAGCAGAAGTGATTGCAGACGATGGTACCATTTTGGGTAAATACTACCAGGTAGATCGCTCCAGTAGTGATTACAATGAGATTTCCAAAAACGTGATCAACGCGCTGATTGCAACAGAAGAAACCAGGTTTTACGATAACTCCGGTATTGACGCTAAAGGCACACTGGCCATTCCTTTTTACCTGATGCTCGGTAAAAAACGTGGTTCCAGTACCATCACCCAGCAGCTGGCCCTGAACCTGCAAACAGATAACCTGGGTAAACAACGTTCCGGGAACCCTATTGGCCGTGCTTTTCAGAAAATACAAGAGTGGATTATTGCCGTAAAGCTGGAAAGAAACTTTACCAAGCAGGAAATTCTGACGCTCTATCTTAATACCGTGGCATTTGGTGATAACGTATATGGCATTGAAAATGGCGCCAGAACGTTTTTCAGTAAAGATGCCGGTCACTTATCCATAGAGGAAGCTGCTATCCTGGTAGGTATGCTGAAAGGAAATACCGTTTATAATCCCCGTCGTAACCCGGCATGGGCGCTCAATCGCCGTAACCAGGTGATCGACAATATGCAGGCTGCCGGCTTTATTACACCAGGCGAAGCTGCCTCCGCGAAGAGCAAACCGATTGTACTACACTATAATAAAATTGACCATAATAAAGGACTGGCGCCTTATTTCCGTGAAGTATTACGAGATGAGCTGAAAGCATGGTGTAAGAACCATAAAAAAGCAGATGGCCATGAATATAATCTTTACCGGGATGGGTTGAAAATATATACCACCATCAATCCAAGAATGCAGTTGTATGCAGAAGAAGCTGTGGCTAAACACCTGGCAGTACTGCAAAAGTCGCTCAACGCTCAAAATGATGTAAAAACAGGCAGTATCTGGAAGAAATGGCCAAAATACCTGGATCAATACATGAAAGAATCTGACCGCTACAAGTCCCTAAAAGAAGAGGAAGTGGATGATTCTACCATTGCCCGGGTCTTTAACACCCCTACCCGTATGAAGGTGTTTGGTTGGAGAAGTGCCACAGAACCAGATCTGAACGAAATTGATACCGTGATGACCCCACTGGATTCCATCAAATACAGTCGCGCTATTTTACAGGCAGGCTTTATGGCAATGGATCCCGAAAGTGGTGAGGTAAAAGCATGGGTAGGCGGACCGGACTTCCGTTATTTCAAAAATGACCACGTAGCTAAAACACGCCGGCAGGTGGGTTCTACCTTCAAACCATTCCTGTATTGCTTTGCGATCATGAATGGTATGTCGCCTAATACGGTATTGCCCAACGAACCTATTAATATTAATGGTTGGACCCCGCATAACTCGGAAGGTAGCACAGGTGGTAGTATTACAATGGCGGGTGCGTTAGCAAAATCGCTCAACCTGGTAGCTGCTTACCTGATTAAACAGATTGGCGCCAAACCATTTGCCGATTTTGCTAAAAATAAAGTAGGCTTCAGCAGCGATATCCCGGCTTATCCGGCTATTGCGCTGGGTGCGGTGGAGATTTCTTTGTATGAACTGTTGCAGGGCTATACCATGTTCCCGGCAAGAGGTATCAATACCAAGCCTATTTATATTACCCGTATAGAAGACAGAAACGGTAATATCCTCGAAACATTTGCCCCGGTAAAACGTGAAGTGATCAGTGAGAAAGAGGCCTATACCATGGTAAAAATGATGGAAGGAGTGGTAGCGCCGGGCGGTACCGGTGCGCGTATGCGTTCCCGTTATAACATCCAGGGTGAAATAGCTGGTAAAACCGGTACGACCAACGATAATACCGATGGTTGGTTCATGGGTTATACCCCTAAGATCCTGGCGGGCGCCTGGGTAGGTTGTGAAAACAACTTTATCCACTTCAGCACTACTGCCATCGGACAGGGTGCTAATACCGGCCTGCCTATCTGGGCGTATTTCATGCAGAAGGTATATGCAGATCCAACCCTGAAAATCAGTTCTAATGATCACTTCCCGGTTCCTGCTAACATGAGCGAGGACGATATCTATATGAACTATGATTCTAACGTAAAACCAGGTGCAGAGTCAGAAAATGTAGGTAATGGATCGGCAGATGATTATGGCTCCGGTGATGCCAGTGATTATGCAACACCAGGTGCAGACAAACCGGAAACAACGCCGCCTCCTGCGCCGGCGCCTAAACCAAAAGAGGAACAGAAGGACAAGCCCAAGGCTACGATGCCGGCTCCGCCTAAGAAAAACGACTAATTTATTAAGCAGAAAGCATAAAGCGAAAAGCAAAAAGCTATTGCAGCGAATGATAAGAGCGAGTATTAATTTCCGCTCTTATCATTCGCTGCAATAGCTTTTTGCTTTTCGCTTATATAACCGCTTATATATTTTATTGGCCAATAAACAAACTGCTGTAGGGATTGTCATCCTGTTTATTAGCTTCACGTTACCAAACCAAACCATTAAAAAAAGTATCATGAAGTATGCATTAAAAGCACTGCTATTGGCGGGCTTGTTGCCCTTTGCCGCCCTGGCACAGGATAGCACCCAATTTATCAAAGGCTCCTGGAAAGAACTGACCGCCAAAGCAAAGAAAGAACACAAACCCATTTTTATTGACACGTATTTTGAAGGTTGCCATGCCTGTAAAGACATGGAAGTCAAAGTTTTTCCGCGCCCGGAGGTGAAAAAATACATGGAAGAAAACTTTGTATGCACCGGCTACGATGTATTTAAAGAAGAATTCGGAAAAGAGCTGTGCGCCAAGTATTTCATGACCGGATTTCCTACCTATCTCATTATTTCGGGTGATGGTAACTTGATTAGCACCAGCAGCGGTTACCAGGAAGTCCCTGACTTTTTGAAATTCCTGCAGGGCTGTACTGATCAGTATAAAGCAGGCGTTTCATTAACGGGCTTCGGGAATAGTCTGAAAAGAGATGACCCGGAATTCTACAACGCTTTTTTCTTTGCAAAGGATCGCAAATATCCTGAGGCAGAAGTGGTAACGAAATACCTGTTGGGTCAACAGGATTTTTATAAGGAATCCGTGTTCAAGGCTATGCAGGTAGTAGGGAAACTGCCGGATACCTACCGGGAATTTTATCTCAACAATAAAACTACCTACGAAGCCCGTTTCGGTAAAATGCTGACAGATAATATCTTTAAAAAGTTGCTGAAGCAGGATATAGCAGCTTTACCAAAGCAATATGATGTACCGGCATTTGACGCTTTTTTAGTGAAGCAACAGGGTATTTATAATGCAGGAGACTGGCACGAAGCACAGATGTACTATGCGGAAAATTATCTCTTTAAAACCTGTAAGAATGCCAAGGCGTTCCTGGAATTTGCGATCGCACAACATGACCGGGACAACAACCGGATTCGTTATATGGTGTTTTACCTGAATAATGAAATGGGGAAGGATCCTTCCCTGAAAGATTTATATATCAAATGGGCAGAACCGGCGCTCACGCAAGCTTCCAACCTGGAGGCCCTGAATGCGGTAGCGTATATGTGCCTGGAGAGAAATCGCAGGGACCTGGCGAAGACCTATTTTACCTGGTTGGTAGCAAAAGCCCGGATCATGGGTCAATCCGCAAGCGGTTACGAGCAAGAATTGGCGAAATTGAACAGTTAGGCAGGAGGTAAAAAAAAATGCCGCTACGCGTTACGCGTGGCGGCATTTTCTATATGATGGATGCACTTAATTATGCACTTACTGCTTTATTAACCAGTGCAGCAGCTTCGCTCAGGAGGATAGCTGACTGTACTTTCAGACCGCTTTGTTCGATCAGTGCCTTTGCTTCTGCAGCGTTGGTACCTTGTAAACGAACAATGATCGGAACGTTGATGTTGCCAATAGACTGGTAAGCATCAATTACACCCTGTGCCACACGGTCGCAACGAACAATACCACCGAAGATATTGATCAGGATTGCTTTTACCTTAGGATCTTTCAGGATGATACGGAAACCTGCTTCTACGGTTTGTGCGTTAGCAGTACCGCCTACGTCCAGGAAGTTAGCTGGTTCACCACCGCTCAGTTTAATCATATCCATGGTAGCCATGGCCAGCCCGGCGCCATTTACCATACAGCCTACGTTACCATCCAGTTTTACGAAGTTGAGGTTGAATTTGCTGGCTTCTACTTCAGTAGGATCTTCTTCTGAAATATCGCGCAGTGCTTCCAGGTCAGGATGACGCATCAGGGAGTTGTCGTCCAGGTTTACTTTCGCATCTACGGCAATGATTTTTTCGTCGCTGGTTTTGAACAGTGGGTTGATTTCCAGCATGCTGCAATCCAGTCCTACGTATGCGTTATAGAGGTTGGTCACAAATTTCACCATGTTTTTGAACGCTTCACCGCTTAAACCGAAGTTGAAAGCAATGTTACGTGCCTGGAAAGGCTGCAGGGTCATATTTGGTTTTACCCATTCTTTGAATATTTTCTCAGGGGTGCTGTGTGCTACTTCTTCGATATCCATACCACCTTCGGTAGAATACATGATAACATTCTGGCTTTTAGCACGATCCAACAGGATAGACAGGTAGAATTCTTTTACCGGGTTAGCGCCTGGATAGTAAACATCCTGTGCCACCAGCACTTTATTCACCAGTTTACCAGCGTCGCCGGTTTGGATGGTTACCAGGGTGCCGCCCAGTATATTGCCTGCTATGGTTTTGATATCTTCTGCATTTTTTCCTACGGCCACACCTCTTTGTTCGGTACCACGGATCTTACCTTTTCCGCGTCCACCCGCGTGAATCTGGGCTTTTACAACGGCAAATTCATTACCAAATTGCACTTTCAGCTGCTTATATGCTTCCGCAGCCGCTTCAGGGGTATCCACCGGGATGCCTTCCTGTACCGGTACATTATATTTTTTCAACAGTTCTTTAGCCTGGTACTCGTGTAAGTTCATCGGAATAAAATTTGCCGCTAAATTAGGTCATTATGATTTAAATATAAAACTGCAGTCATTTGTGAATTAAAAAATAACTTTGCGCGGGTTTGTTTTTTAAATCCGACTTTTAATTAATGTATAAACAGATGAGTGAACTAACAGCAAAGATCACAGCAGCGGGAGAATATATCAGCAAATTCTGGCAGGATAAGCCGGTAGCCGGGATTATACTGGGTAGCGGACTAGGTAACCTGACAGGGGAAATAACCGGTAGCATAGAAATTCCTTACAGCGATATCCCACATTTTCCTGAATCTACCGTAGAGGGGCATTCGGGTAAATTAATCCTGGGATACATGCAGGGAAAGCCTGTGGTGGCCATGGCAGGGCGTTTTCACTTTTATGAAGGATTTTCCATGCAGCAGGTGACTTTTCCTGTTCGTGTCATGAAAGCACTGGGAATTCATACATTATTTATTTCCAACGCCGCCGGAGGCATGAATCCGGCCTTTAACGTGGGTGACCTGATGATTATCCGGGATCATATTAACCTGCAGCCGGAACACCCGCTGCGCGGTAAAAATGAAGATACCCTGGGGCCCCGTTTCCCGGATATGAGCGAACCTTACGCCAAAACACTGATTGAAGCCGCTAATAAAATAGCTGCTGCTAACAATATATCTTTACACAGCGGCGTATATGTAGGCGTGCAGGGCCCTACCTTTGAAACCAGGGCAGAATACAAATACATGCATATCATAGGAGGCGATGCCGTAGGTATGAGCACCGTACCCGAAGTAATTGTAGCGGCGCATGCCGGCCTGAAAGTATTTGCCATGAGTGTGATTACCGATATCGGTATCCGGGAAGAAGAGAATGTGATTACTCATGAGGAAGTACTGGCGGCTGCCAAAGCAGCAGAACCTAAGCTTACGCTTATCTTTAGTGAATTAATCCGGCAACTATAAACGCTTTTGTTACTTTCGGATGAGGCAAATTTTCATTTTCATAGCCCTGCTGTTTTTTTGCGGGAATCAAGTACAGGCCCAGTTTAACTCCGGCCGCTTCGGCAATATGGGCGGAGGCGGAGGTGGCAGCAGCAAAATGCAGCGGGATACCGGAAAGCATGAACACGAGCTGGATACCATCACCCTGACCTATAAGCTGCTCGGCGACCCGGTACGTTATAGAATAGATTCTTCTGTAGCCGACTTCCAGTCGAACTACCTGCGGGTACCTTCCAATTACGTGACCCTCGGTAATACCGGTAGCGCAGAGTATAATATTATCTATACGCCACTTATGAAACCCGGATTTGACGCCGGTTTTCACTCGTACGATATCTATTCCAACACCCATAAGGACGCGAAATTTTATTATACCACCCGCCCCTATACGGAATTGCAATACCTGGTAGGTAGCAAGCAGGAACAGGTAATCGGGCTATCGCATACGCAAAACCGGACCGAACGTTTCAACTTTGCGTTCGACTACCGCAAAATAAATGCGCCGGGATATTACCGGACCCAGAATACCAACCACGATATTTATCGTTTTACCGCCCGTTATCAGAGCAAAAATAAACGCGCCAATACCTACTTCAGCTTCTACTACAATAAGATCAATGGAGGGGAGAATGGAGGGCTTAGATACGATTCCCTGTTAAAGAACCCGGATTACAAACAACGTAAAAGTTTGCCGGTAAACCTGGGAACCGACGCCTCCCAAACCTACTCTTTCTTTGGAGGAGGCACACTGCCCGTGAAATCCAGCTACCGGGAAACCGGGTTGCTGATTCAGCAGCAGTACGACTGGGGCCGCGGCGACAGTATTCACGTGAATGATACCCTGGATATTTACAAATATGACCCGGTATTCCGCGTGCAATACACCTTTAATTACCAGAACGACGACTACGGGTTTATTGACAGTCAGCCAGACACCGCTTTCTATACCAAACATTACAATTTTGTACCGGCAGACACCGTGAATGCCCAGCATAAATGGAAAATGATTTCCAACGACCTGTCGCTGATACAGTTCCCGGTTCGTGGCAACCAGGCCCACTTTATTAACCTGGGGGCCCGGTTTGAAAGTATAACAGGCACCTTCCTCGATGCCGACATTAATTTCAGCAACCTGGCGGTACATGGAGAATACCGTAACAGAACCCGTAACCAGAAATGGGACTTCTCTGCAAAGGGAGAGTTTTATGTGGTGGGACAAAATATTGGTGATTACGGCGTATATGGTAGTTTGAGCCGGCACATTAATGATCTTTTTGGAGATGTACAACTGTCGGTGAATAACGTAAACCGCGAGCCATCTTACGTGTATAAGTATTTTAACAGCAACCAGGATGCCTGGTATAATACCTCGCTGGCCAAGCAAAATACCACTCAGCTGCAATTTGCCTCTGTTAATAAAAAGTTGCAATACACCCTGGCGGTAAATTATTTCCTGTTAACGAACTACACCTATTTCAAAGATTATTATCACAGCGAACAGTATGGTTCCCTGTTCAACCTGTTGCAAATCACGTTCAGCAAGAAGTTTGTGGTAGCACCGTTTGCCTGGTACCTGGATGTTGCCTTCCAGCAATTACATGGCAACGGACCACTGAATGTGCCCACACTCTGGACCCGTAACCGCTTTACTTTTGAGAAGAAGCTGTATACGAACCTGAACCTCATCACCGGCCTGGAATTCCGTTATAATACCAGCTATTATGCGGATGACTATTCCCCGTTGACAGGTCAGTTCATCTACCAGCAAACACAAAAGATCAATAATCCGTTACCGGATATGGCGGCATTTGCCAATTTCCGTATCAAATCCTTCTCTGCCTATGTCAGAGCAGAAAACTTAAATACTTTCATTACCAATAATAACTATGCAGCGCCGTTGTATCCTTTGAACAACTTTGCCTTTAGGGTGGGGCTGCGGTGGTGGTTTATCAATTAAGCTTTTAGCCGTTAGCTTTTAGCTTTTAGCAAAATGCCACGGAGAACATGTGATATGTTAATCTCCGTGGCATTTTGCTAAAAGCTAAAAGCTAACGGCTAAAAGCTTTATCGGCTTTTTTCGCTATCTTTGGGACTTCATCATGAAGCGATTTTTTGTCATATTATTTGCCGTATTGTATACCACGCTCACCAGCGGGTTTACGATCAACGTGCATTATTGCATGGGCAAACTGGCGGGCATTGACTGGCAGGAAGCCGAGGCACACGAGTGCCGGATATGCAAAATGCCGGCAAAGGGCATGGATTGTTGTAAAGATGAGTTTAAGTTCTGTAAGGTAACAGAGTCGCATCAGGCTGCCAAAGCCCTGCAGCAGAATTTCAGCCTGGACATCGCCCTGGAATTGCCGGTAAAAACGCTGGCAGTACCAATTTTGGCAGAATCAAACATCCTGGCAGGCGATTATCACCATGATCCGCCTGATCTCCTCAAGACCCCCATTTTTATCCGAAACTGCACTTTCCTGATCTGATCCGGCTGTATTTGTAATGCCCGCATGGAGCGGAGCCATCACTACGTGGCCGTATTTTCTTCATTTATTTAACTGAATCAGATCATGAAAACAATCACTGTTATATTACTCGCACTGGGTTTATCTTTTGGCGCAAATGCGCAATTCAAAAAAGCGGCGGTACATGCTACAGGCCTTACCTGTGCTATGTGTTCGAAAGCTACTTATGAGTCATTGCAATCATTGCCTTTTGTGGATAAAATAGATACCGACCTCGATAACACTACTTTTATACTGACTTTCAAAACCGGTGTACCAGTAAATATTGATGCCATTAAAGCCAAAGTGGAAGACGCCGGTTTCTCTATCGGCAAACTGGTAATGACCGCTAATTTTGATGCGCTGTCTGTGCAAAATGACACGCACGTTAGCTTTGCCGGTAGTACCCTTCATTTTATGGATGTGAAAAACCAGGTATTAAGTGGCGATAAAGACATTACCGTTATCGACAAGAATTTTGTTTCCGCTAAACAATTTAAAAAATTCAGTACTGAAACAAGTATGCCCTGCTATAAAACGGGTATGATGGGTGACTGCTGCAAAACCAATACAGGTAATACTTCTGGCAGAATTTATCACGTGACCATTTAATACTTGTTGGGTATATGAAGCAATTTATAATGATAGCCATGGTCCTCATGGCCGGAATAGGAGCAACCGCGCAGGAATTATATGTCAATACAGAACCTGCGAGCAATATGCCCGCTAATTCTCTTGGCATACGACTCACCAATAAGTTCTTTAACATGGAGCATACCCGCGAAACCGGGATGCGCCTGGAGCCGGAAGTGATGTGGGGCGTCAATAAAAAACTGATGGTGCATGTACTGGGCTATGCATCCAATATGATGCAGTCGTCTATCCGCGCAGAGGGGGGAGGTGTATATGCCAAATACCGCTTCCTGTCGCTCGACCAGCAGCATGCCCATTTCCGGATGGCGGCTTATGTAAGAGGCTCCCTGGTAGATAACCCTTACTATCCTGTAATGGCCGATGGTACACATCCGGCACGCCCTTATAACAATAGGGAACTGGACCTGGAAGGAGCTACTTCTGGTGCAAGCGGTGGTATTATTGCTACACAACTGTTACACAAGCTGGCTTTATCAACAACGTTGGGGTATTCCCGTTATATGAACAATGTGAAAGATAATATCCCCGAAGATTTCTCAAAAAATTCGGTCAATTATAGTCTTTCCGCCGGATACCTGGTGCTGCCGGTAAAGTATAAAAACTTTCAGCAAACCAACCTGAACTTATATGTGGAGCTGCTGGGTAAAACCAATACAGATAAGGTGGGCCGCGGATCCTACCTGGATGTAGCTCCGGCCATACAGTTTATTTTTAACAGCACAACGAGGCTGGATTTATCCTATCGTGCGCAGGTAGCCGGGGACATGCCACGAAATACGTTCAATTCTTTTTTAATACGATTTGAACACAATATCTTTAATATTATAAAAAAATAAATGATGGCAACAACAGATCTGTTTATAAAGAATATGGTTTGTCCGCGTTGCATCAAGGTGGTTTCCTCAGCCATCACCGCGGAAAAACTGGAAATTAAGGATATTCAGCTGGGCAAAGTAACAGTAGCGGGTACCGTGCCGGACAAAACCTTACAAGTGTTGGCAGACACCCTGCAAAAGGAAGGATTTTTACTGATAGATGATAAAAAGCAGCAGTTGATTGCCGGTATCAAAAGCATTGTGGTACAGGCGGTACATCATTCTGAGCTGGATGAAATGAAAGAAAACTTTTCTACTTTACTGGCAGGGAAGTTGCAGAAAGATTATCATTATCTCAGTAATCTTTTTTCTGAAACAGAAGGCACTACCATCGAGCAGTATATTATTCAGCAGAAAATAGAGAAAGTAAAGGAGTTGCTGGTATATAATGAATTAAGTTTAAGTGAAATCAGTTATAAGCTGGGATACAGCAGCGTAGCGCATTTATCGGCTCAGTTCAAAAAAGTAACCGGATTAACACCCAGCAAATTTAAACAATTGAAGGCCCCCGGGCGTATACCATTAGACAAGATATAGTATACCCGTTGGCGTAAGATATAAAAGTTAGTTGTTTTAGTTTTAGTTTAAAAAGAGGCTGCTGCACATCGTAGCCTCTTTTTTAAAAAATCTTCACATGAAAAAGATATTAACAGGTATACTGAAAGTATTGCAGTCGTTGTTTATGAAGAAAGACTGTTGCAGGTAGCGGATGGTGTCTGGGATCAGGATTAGACTGATTATACTGATTTTATTTTTTGATTTTAAAGGAAGAAGGGAGATATACGCAGATGCCTATATCTCCCTTCTTTTTTTTTTACAAGATCAATAAAATCAGTGTAATCAGTCTAATCCTGATCCCGGACAAAAATTTTCTGCACAGTATTTGTAAATGCCTATCTTTACTATAGCGATTAACTGCAGATGAAGAACAAAAATTTTATTATCAGTTTGTTATGCGGATCTGGAGTGTGCTTGTTGTTAGCCTGTGTCAATAAAAAAAAGCATACCGCCCCCAAACAAAAACAGATTGTAGCAAACATCAGACAACTGGACGAAGTGATTACAGACAATATCACAGAACGTCTGTCTGCCCTAAAAGACAATGAAGGTGAACTGGAAGACAGCATTACAGCGTTCCGTCCTTCTGCTATTCAGGAATTTTATGGCGCCGATAAGCCCACCGGACAATGGTCTAAGAACGGGGTGGTGAATCCTGCTGCGGACTCCATGTTGTATATGATACAACATGCAGAAGACGTTGGATTGCTGCCGGCTCAGTACCATGGTCCTGCGCTGACTGCCGCCCTGGAACAGATTAACGGCGATGCTACTGCTAAAAAAGACGCCGCATTATGGGCCAAAGTGGACGTGCTGATGACAGACGCCTTCATGAAAATGGCCTCCGACCTGCGTTTTGGCGTGGCGCCACGCGACAGTGTTACCCTTAAAAAAGATTCACTGTTTACTGACAGCCAGCTGATAGCTTCCCTGAAACAGGCATTAGCCGATAAAAATGTAGCCACTGTACTGCACGCGCAGGAACCGGTACATGCAGGCTACCTCGCACTCAAGGAAGGGATACAGACTTTTAAATCCAAATACGGCCATTATCACTGGGACACCTTGCCGTTGAACTACACGGATACCGTGGCTTTCAAACAATTGGTGATAAATCGCCTGGTGCAAAGCGGACATCTGGATACTACCGGACGTAGCGTAGATACTACGCTGATTAAAACAGGGATTAAAGCTTTTCAGAAAGAGTTTAATATTTATCCGGATGGTGTAGCGGGCAAAAGAACGGTAATGGCGCTCAACCGCTCTATGCACGACTGGATCATGCAGGCGGCAGTAAACCTGGACCGCTGGCGTAAATTGCCGGATACGTTGCCAACACAATACATCATGGTCAATGTGCCAGGCTATACATTGAGAGTAATGGATAGCGGAGAAGTGAGGCTGGAGTCGCGGGTAATTGTGGGTGCACCACGTACACGTACGCCATTGCTGAACTCTTACATGACTAACTTCATGATGTATCCATACTGGCGCGTTCCATACAGTATTGTGTTTAAAGAGATGCTGCCAGCCATCAAGAAGAATGTAGGTTACCTGGCTTCCAAGAACCTGGAGGTAATTGATAAAGATGGTAATACCGTAGATCCGGCCACCATTGACTGGGCCAAATTAAGCAAAGGGCATTTCCCTTACGTATTGCGGCAAATGGATGGTATTGATAACTCCCTGGGGGTGATGAAGTTTAACTTCCGTAATAAATACAGTGTATACCTGCATGATACCAATAACCGCGGGTTATTCAAAAATTCGATGCGCGCCATGAGCCATGGTTGTGTGCGGGTACAGCAATGGGATAGCCTGGCGCAGTACCTGGTGCGTGCGGATAGCGTAAGACACAGTGGTGATAGCATCCGTGTATGGCTGGCGCGGGAAGAAAAGAAACAGGTAGATCTACCTAAACATATTCCTATTTACCTGCGTTACTTTACCGCAGAAGGGCAAAATGGTAATCTTATTTTCTTTGATGATATTTATGGAGAAGATAAAGTATTACGTAAGAAGATGAAGATATAGAAAGTAAAAAGCTATAAAAGCAGATGACCAAAGCGGATATTACTCCTTGCTTTGGTCATCTGCTTTTATAGCTTTATGTTGGCTGCCTTATGCTTTCAGCTTCGCTTTCAGAGCTGCATCCAGCGCATCCAGGAATTCTTCTGTATAAAGGTAGTGTTTACCATGTTCTACTTTGTTACCATGGATACAAACGGCCAGATCTTTGGTCATTTTACCACTTTCTACAGTTTCAATACAAACTTGTTCCAGTGCAGTACAGAAGTCGATCAGTGCCTGGTTGTTATCCAGTTTACCACGGAATTCCAGGCCACGGGTCCATGCGAAGATGGAAGCGATGGGGTTGGTAGAAGTAGGTTTACCTGCCTGGTGTTCGCGGTAGTGACGGGTTACAGTACCATGTGCTGCTTCTGCTTCCATGGTTTTACCATCTGGTGTGATGAGGGTAGAAGTCATCAGACCGAGGGAACCAAAACCTTGTGCAACGGTATCAGATTGTACGTCGCCATCGTAGTTTTTACAAGCCCATACAAAGTTACCATGCCATTTCAGTGCGCTGGCCACCATGTCATCGATCAAACGGTGCTCATAAGTTAAGCCGTTTGCATCGAAAGCAGTTTTGAATTCCTGTTGATAGATCTCTTCAAAGATATCTTTAAAGCGGCCATCATATTTTTTCAGGATGGTATTTTTAGTACTCAGGTACAAAGGCCATTTTTTCATCAGTGCCTGGTTGAAACATGCACGTGCAAAGCCTTTGATAGATTCGTCGGTGTTGTACATAGCGAGTGCAACACCGTCGCCTTTGAAGTTGTATACTTCGTGTTCAATTACCTGGCCATCTTCACCCTCAAATTTGATGGTGAGTTTACCTTTTCCTTTTGTAACGAAATCGGTAGCACGGTACTGATCACCAAAAGCGTGACGACCAATACAAATAGGCGCTGTCCAGTTAGGCACGAGGCGTGGAACATTGCTCATCACAATAGGCTCACGGAATACAGTACCATCCAGGATATTACGGATAGTGCCGTTCGGTGATTTCCACATTTGTTTCAGCTTAAATTCTTTTACACGCTCTTCATCAGGTGTAATGGTAGCGCATTTGATACCTACGCCTACTTCTCTGATAGCGTTGGCAGCATCAATGGTTACCTGGTCATTGGTAGCATCACGATGCTCCATGCCCAAATCATAATATTTAATTTCAACGTCCAGGTATGGAAGTATCAGTTTGTCCTTGATGAATTTCCAGATGATTCGTGTCATCTCATCACCGTCCAGTTCGACTACCGGATTAGCAACTTTAATTTTTTCTGCCATTTCGGGTTTTTTAAAAAATTAGATTAAAAGCGATTCACAACAATTATTCAAGCGAGTCCCTTGCGGGATAATCACGAAAAATACGAATAGCTGTGTAAAAAACAAAATTAACCCAATATTAAGTTAAAAGCAGAAAGCGTAAAGCAAAAAGCAAAAAGCTATTATAGCGAATGACAGAAGCGTATTAGTAACTTAATACCCGCTTCTGTCATTCGCTATAATAGCTTTTTGCTTTCTGCTTTACGCTTTCTGCTTAGTGTTGCATTTGTTTAATCACTTCATCCGCAAACTCGCTGGTTTTAACCAGGGTCGCATCATCCATCAGGTTGTAGAAGTCGATGGTAACACGTTTACGCATGATGGCGGTGCTGAGGCCGTGAACAATGATTTCAGCGGCTTCTTTCCAGCCCATATACTCCAGCATCATTACGCCACTCAGGATTACTGACGATGGGTTCATGGTGTTGGTGTTGGCGAAGCGGGGAGCAGTACCGTGTGTAGCTTCAAATACGGCATAACCGGTATTGTAGTTGATGTTGGCGCCAGGGGCAATACCAATACCACCTACTGCAGCAGCCAGTGCATCAGAAATATAGTCACCGTTCAGGTTCAGGGTAGCTACTACAGAATAGTCCTGTGGCGCCAGCAGAATCTGTTGGAGGAAGTTATCTGCGATTACATCTTTAATCAGCAATTTACCTTTCGCCAGTGCTACTTTCAGTTCTTTGTTAGCTTCTTCTTCACCCAGTTCTTTCTTGGTTTTTTCCCAATGTTCCCAGGTGTATACTGAATCGCCGAATTCTTTTTCCGCCAGTTCATAGCCCCAGTTCTTGAAACCACCTTCTGTGAATTTCATGATGTTGCCTTTATGTACCAGGGTAACGGAAGGACGTTTGTGTTCCAGTGCGTAGCTGATAGCAGCACGTACCAGTCTTTCCGTTCCTTCTATAGATACGGGTTTGATACCCAGTGAAGAAGTTTCCGGGAACCTGATTTTCTTAACGCCCATTTCATTTTGCAGGAAATCGAGCAGTTTTTTACATTCAGGCGTACCTGTCATGTATTCAATGCCGGCATAGATGTCTTCTGTATTTTCACGGAAAATCACCATGTCCACTTTCTCCGGATGTTTCACAGGAGAAGGTACTTTGTTAAACCAACGTACAGGTCTTACGCAAGCGTAGAGATCCAGTTCCTGGCGCATTGCTACGTTCAGGGAGCGGATACCGCCACCAACAGGGGTAGACAGTGGTCCTTTGATAGACACCAGGTATTCCTTCAGTGCATCCAGCGTTTCTTTAGGCAGCCATTCACCTGTTTGCTGGAAGGCTTTTTCACCTGCCAGTACTTCTTTCCATTCAATTTTCCGATCACCACCATAGGCTTTCTCAACAGCTGCGTCGAATACACGAACACTGGCTTTCCAAATGTCCGGACCTATTCCGTCGCCTTCTATAAATGGGATGATTGGTTGTGCGGGGACCTGTAACAGGCCATTGTTCATCGATATTTTTTCTGCCGGCATAAAACGGTTTCTTTATGCGTTACGTAATTGTTGTAATCGGGTGCAAAGGTAACGCTTTTCCCCTTAAAGACGGGCCAGTTTCTTGTCTTAATTGCACAAATTCTCCAGCTGCATATAACTTTTTGCTTATGTTAGGATTAATGTTATTTTGCTACACATTTTTCGGTAGCAACAAAATCTTAGATACCACCATGACTCCCATTACATATCTCGCGCTGGGCGATAGTTATACCGTTGGTGAACAGGTAGCCTATGCAGAATGTTTTCCCGTACAAACCGCCACTTTACTGCGCCAACAAGGCTATTCCGTGGAAACTCCGGAAATTATTGCCACCACCGGCTGGACCACCGATGAACTGGCCACGGGGATTACCGCTGCACATATTAAACAAACATATGATGTAGTAACCCTGCTAATTGGCGTGAATAACCAATACCGGGGCTATGCTTTATTATCCTATGAAACGGAATTTGCGGCATTGCTGCAACAGGCCATTGCATTTGCCGGCAACAGGCCCGCTCATGTGGTGGTACTCTCTATTCCCGACTGGGGCGTGACGCCGTTTGCCGCGGATCGCGACCAGGAAAAGATTGCCCGGGAAATAGATGCCTTTAATGCCGCCAATAAGGCCATTGCACAACGTATGCAGGTGCCTTACCTGGATATCACCGGTTTCACCCGGGAAGCGGCACATGATAAGGAACTGGTAGCAGGAGATGGCCTGCACCCCTCCGGAAAAGACTACCGTCGCTGGGCGGCTGCCCTGGCCCCCTTGTTGCAACAAGCTTTGCAGGGAGGCAAAAAATAAGCTACATTCATATATCAGAAAACCTACACCATGGAAAGCCATATCGTCAAAATTCTCGCGGTTACCCCCGTAACGCATAACGTTCGTCAGTTTACCGTTGAAAAGCCCCAGGGATACACCTTTGTACCAGGGCAGGCCACGGAAGTGTCTATCAACAAACCCGGCTGGGAGGAAGAAAGACGCCCCTTTACCTTTACCAGCCTTACCAACTGGGAACACCTGGAGTTTACCATTAAAATTTATGATGAGCATAACAGTGTCACCCATGAACTGGGACAACTGAAAGCCGGTGATCAACTGATTCTCCACGATGTATGGGGTACCATACATTATAAAGGACCCGGTGTGTTTATTGCCGGAGGCGCCGGTGTCACCCCTTTTATTGCCATCTTCCGTGACTTACAACATAAAGGACAATTGGGCACTAACCAGTTGATTTGTTCCAATAAAACCCTGGGAGATATCATTTTGAAAGATGAGTTTGAAGGTATGTTAGGTAAGCGTTTTATTAATACGCTGACCGCGCAGGAAGTACCTGGTTACGATCATCATACGATTGATGAAGCCTATTTGAAGGAAAAGATTACCGATTTCAACCAGCATTTCTATATCTGTGGCCCTGATCCAATGGTGCAGCAACTGAAAGGCATCCTTACCCGGCTGGCCGGCAATGAAGCCCTGGTTACAGTAGAAATATAAATTAGCTGTTAATATAATATCCGGTAATAAGGGGCGGATAATGACCGGCCAATTATTACCGGATGTTTTTACCGGTAATTTCCTGCTTTTTACCGGTAAGTGTACCTGATTAGCCTAAACCCTCTTTTGAAAGCCCGTGGCCCGCTCTACATTTGTATCATAAATATTAAAACAATGAAAAACGAAGATATCGAGGAATCAAGAAGAAAGAGCCGGTCCGTTGGGGGCTTTATCCTGATCATTATAGGTACGGTGCTATTGTTACAGCGTTTAGACCTGAATATCCCCAGCTATTGGCTTTCGTGGCAGGTGATCCTCATTGCAATAGGTATCGTATTAGGTGTTCGGCATGGATTCCGGGTAGGTGGATGGATGGTAATGGTAGGTGTAGGTACAGTGTTCCTCCTGGGCGAAATACAAAACTGGCCTTATGATTCGGCCCGGTTTATCTGGCCGGTAATCATGATCGGTATTGGGTTGATGGTGATTTTCAAACGGAATTTTTCCACCCGGGAATGGGCCGAGAAGAAAAAGCAGTTCGGCGCCACCATTACTTCTGCCAGCGGAGATGATGTACTGGATATTACCGCCATCTTCGGAAGCGTAGATAGAGTAGTGACTTCCAAAACCTTCAGAGGGGGCGATGTAACAGCTATCATGGGCGGTTCGGTGATTAATTTCATGAAGGCAGATATAGAAGGCACGGCTACCCTGGATGTAACGGCTATTATGGGGGGATGCGAAATCATTGTACCGGCCAACTGGAACGTGAAAGTGGATATCAACTCTATCATGGGTGGTGTGGATGATAAACGATTCCTGGACCTGATACCTCCGGCCGGGCAGGGAAAACTGCTGATACTCAAAGGAACCTGTGTGATGGGAGGAATTGAAATCAAAAGTTACGCCTGATAAATCACCATATCTCACTCTTCTATTTCCAACTTTTAAATCTTATTTTATGCATTGGTTTGTTGCGAAAGTAGTATATCAGATCATCTGCGGAGAAGGTAATCATACCCCGCAATTTGATGAACAATTAAGATTGATTAGCGCTGTTACCAAAAAAGATGCCTGCGATAAAGCCCGTGAAATTGGTATACAGGAACAATATGCTTTTAAAAATCAACAACAGGAGCTGGTACAATGGAAGTTCATTAACGTTCCGGAAGTATACACCCTGGATCAGCTGACAGACGGTATGGAGTTGTATTCCCGCATCGAAGAACCGGGAGACCCCAATTCTTATATTGCCTGGTTGCAAATGAAATCTGCCCAGTTACAGGGACAACAATATTTTGAACTCAACGTATAAAACCTAACTTTTGGTAAAGCAAATCATAAAAGGTACGGCCTGGTGGTCTTTCGTTTGCTCCTTCCTTATCTGGCTGCTGATTTACGGAGGACTACTATACTACTGGTTTGATATTCCGTTGGGGCAGTCCATCACCGACAGTCTTGTACACGTGATATTGCTGGCAGCTGCCAGCGTGATCATCAACCACAATGTGGCTTATTACCGGCCGGCTGCAGGCTCCATGAAGTTTGGTTATGTAGCAATAGTGAGCTTTGCATTGTCTGTATTGTGGGTATGTTTGAGTCGGTGGATACTGATCAATGCCTTTCCAAAAGACCCGGTATACCAGGGATGGCTCAACAATGCCATCCCGATTCATACACTGGTGGGCTGGATGATGACTTACGGCATCGGATTCAGAAGCCAGATATGGTACGATGCAGAAGAACAACGGGAAACGCTGCAACGCCGGGAAGCAACAGAGAAAATTGTGAGAGAGGCAGAGCTGTTTAAATTACGGCAACAATTGCAGCCACATTTTCTGTTTAACAGCCTGAATTCGATCAACGCATTGATTATGTTGCGGCCAAAAGAGGCCCGGGAAATGGTGCTGAAGCTCTCTGATTTTCTGAGAGGTTCACTGAAACGGGAAGATGATCAATGGATTTCTTTTGCAGAAGAACTGAAGTATTTAGAGCTGTACCTGGATATTGAGAAGGTACGCTTCGGCCATCGGTTGGCAACGGATATTATATCCGGTGAAGGGACAGAAAATAAAACGATGCCGCCAATGCTGCTGCAGCCGGTTGTAGAAAACGCTATCAAGTTTGGCTTATATGATACGACCGGTGATATTACTATCAGCATAAAATCATGGGTAGCAGATAATATGCTGTATATATCCATACAAAACCCATTTGACAACGAATTGCAACAACCACATAAAGGCACCGGATTTGGCCTGACATCTATACAACGAAGACTTTATCTGTTATTTGCCCGACAGGATTTAATGGAAACATCCACACACGAAAATATTTTTACCACCACTATCAAAGTACCACAGACCCATGATAAAAGCAGTAATAATTGATGATGAACCATTGGCCCGTGAGGTAGTAAAAGAATACCTGCTAAACTTCCCGCAGATCACCGTTATGCAGGAATGTAATGATGGATTTGAAGGATTAAAAGCGATACAACAACATCAGCCTGATCTCATTTTCCTGGATATACAAATGCCTAAGATTACCGGTTTTGAAATGTTGGAGCTGGTAGAAAATATGCCGGCCGTTATTTTCACTACCGCATTTGAAGAACATGCTATCCGCGCATTTGAGGTACATGCCGTGGATTATCTGCTGAAGCCTTTTTCCAATGACCGTTTTGATAAGGCGGTACAAAAATGGCTGGATCAGTTTCAGGCGCCTGCTACGGCGAATACCACCGCATTGTTGGAAACAGCGGCGGCTACGCCGGCGCAAAGTAACCGCGTGGTAATTAAGCTGAATGGTAAAATAAAAATCATCCCGGTACAGGATATCCATTATCTCGAGGCAGCAGATGATTATGTGAAAATTATTACCCAGGAGGGCAGTTTTCTGAAGAATAAAACCATGGCGTTTTTTGAGAAAATGCTCGATCCGCAGCAGTTTACCAGGGTACACCGTTCTTACATCCTCAATATAAATCAGGTAACCCGTATTGATCCTTACGAAAAAGAAAACCATCTGGCGATATTACGCAGTGGCGCCAGGGTGTTAGTAAGTAAAACGGGTTATCCCCGACTAAAGGCAGCGCTGGGATTGTAGGAGTAATTCCTACAATCCTGCGAACAGCCTTTCCAGTTTTTCCTTTGTTAATATTTTTTGTACCTGTATGCCGGTGGCAATTACTTTGCCGCCGGATACAGCTGTATAGCTACAGGTAATTTCATGGTGCTGTAAGTGGGTGATAGTAGCGGTAAAAATCACTTCACTGCCAACCAGCGCCGGGCGCAGGTGTTCTACTGTAAGTTTGGTACCTATTCCTTCTTCCTGCGCATCTTTCATTTCCAGCACAAATAAACGGCAACACCATTCTGCATCCCTGGCCAGGGCAAAGGTGGCGTATACAGGATGTACATGACCACTGTCGAATCCGGCACTGTCTTCCGTACGCACTATACGGCTGAATTGCCTGGTGTCACCAGGTTTGAAGATATGCTGCATTTTTTTCGTATAACCGTTTACGTTATTTTTCGCCTGGATCCTGGTACCATTGTACTACCAGTACAGGCACCTGTACCTGGTGTCGTACCTGGTTGGCGGTTTCGCCATATAGCCAGTCTTTGAATCCTTTGTGTCCATGACCGCCGAGTACGAGGAAGTCGGCATTTTCTTCTTTTACGATACGGGCAATTTCCCGGGCACGGCGCCGGAAGCCGAGTACGCCCCTGGCGTTGATGTTACGGCTTTTCAGCAGGGCCACATAAGTATCGAGTTGTTCCTGGTCGCGGCGTGTTTCGAGATCGTCTGAGTCGTGGCCGAAGTATTTGGCCGAGGCACTTTCTACGATATGGATCAGGATATAATGCGTGTGTTCGTTACCGTGTGCAATAGCATTGGTGATAACTTCCCGGTCTTTGTTGGTGAAGTCAAGCGCCATGGCGATACAGTTATATACTGGTTTTTCCATATTGCCGAGTGATACCTGTGTGGTATGGATACCGGCAGCGGCATCTTCGCGGTAGCGGCGGCGCAGCGGGTATATGATGGTGATGAGCAGTAGTACCACAAAGCCGGCGCAGCCCGTGATAATAAGACCATCTATCCAAATATTTCCCGTACCTGACATATAGCTGAAGGCTTCTGTAAATACCATCCGCATATTAAGATACACCAATAAAATGGTGACTGCCCAGCTGAAAATTTTGGTAGTAGTAGAAATGGCAAAGTTGCCCATGGTTTTCTTATCGCTCACAAAATGGATCAGCGGAATGATGGCGAATCCCAGTTGAAGGCTCAATAATACCTGGCTAAATACCAGCAGGGCGCCTACTTCATTGTCGCCGGCGATGAGGATAGTTAGCAGCGCAGGGATGATAGCGAGCAAACGGGTAATGAGCCGGCGCAGCCAGGGATTGATGCGCAAACGGAGGTATCCTTCCATCACGATTTGCCCGGCGAGCGTACCGGTTACCGTGGAACTTTGTCCGGCGGCAATCAATGCTACTGCAAAGAGGATGGGGGCGAGTTTACTACCCAATAGCTGATCCAGCAATTTGTGTGCATCCTGTATTTCTGCAACATCGGTACGGCCGCTTTTAAAGAATACGGCGGCGGCCAGGATGAGGATGGCTGCATTGACCAGGAATGCCAGGTTTAGTGCAATGGTGCTGTCGAGGAAATTCATTTTGATGGCCTGCTTAATACCGGCGTCATCTCTTTTTATTTTCCTGGTTTGTACCAACGCAGAGTGCAGGTACAGGTTATGTGGCATCACGGTAGCGCCTATGATACCAATGGCAATGTACAAAGCAGTATTATCAGGAATTGACGGCACAAAGCCTTTGACGACTTCGCCCATTTGTGGTTTTACCAAAATTAATTCCACGAGGAAAGAGGCGCCCACAATGGCTACCAGTGAAATAATAAATCCCTCCATTTTACGGATGCCGTAACGTTGCAGGATCAATAAGAGGAAGGTATCGAGTACGGTAAGACTCACGCCCCATATGAGTGGCAGCCCGGTGAGCAGCTGTATACCAATGGCCATACCGAGTACTTCGGCCAGGTCAGTGGCAGCGATGGCAATTTCCGCCAGTACATATAAAATGAAATTGACAACGGGTGGATAGGTTTCACGGTTGGCCTGCGCCAGGTCGCGGCCGCGGACAATGCCGAGGCGTGCGCTCAGGCTTTGCAACAACAGGGCCATAAGGTTACTCATGAGGAGTACCCAAAGCAGTTTATAACCGTATTGACTACCGCCGGCCAGGTCCGTGGCCCAGTTACCAGGGTCCATATAGCCTACGCTAACGAGGTAGGCCGGTCCAAAGAAGGCAAATATCTTTTTCCACCTGGATTTTCCATTGGTTTCTACACTCTGATGTACTTCACTTAGCGATGTGGATGAATGTAAATGTTCCATGCTCATGTATAAAGGAGTTCCTGAATCATACCCTTTAAACAGGTCTGACCATAATGTGTTTGGCTACCTGTTCGCTGATGGTGATTGCAGGTTGTTGTTTCAATTTTATTTCGATAGAGTTGTCGTATTCGTAATGCGCCAGGATTTCGAGCTGGGTACCCAGTTTGATTCCCTTGGCATTCAGGTAGGCAAGGAGGGTAGTAGATTGGTCTGTAACGGCCGTGACTACCAGTCTTTTTGCATTGGTTTGATCCAGTGATGTTTGGGGCCTGGGCTTAGCCAGTTTACCGTTGGCATCAGGAATAGGGTCTCCATGCGGGTCCAGCACCGGGTTGCCGAGGAAATCGCTGAGTCGGTTGGTGAGTTTCTCACTCCGTACGTGTTCCAGTTCTTCTGCCAGTTCGTGTACTTCTTCCCAGCTGAAGGCCAGCTTGTCTACCAGGAAACATTCCCACAGCCGGTGACGCCTTACAATTTGCAGGGCGGCTTTTCTGCCTTCGGGGGAAAGCAGGATGCCCTGGTATTTTTCATATTCGATGAGTTTCTTTTCTTTTAGCTTTTTTGCCATGTCTGTTACCGATGCCGGTTTGGTATCCAATTCATAGGCCAGTGCGTTGGTACTTACTGCTTCATCGCCTTCCTGGAGCTTGTAAATAGACTTTATATAGTTTTCCTCTGCCACTGATAAATTCATGCTATCTAAAATATTATTTAGACAAATCTAAATAATAAATCTGAACTTTTCCCTATCCGGTATGTTTTTTGATTTTTGCGGCGCATATATAAAAATTATATCTAACTTTTCGCCAAGAATTAACTGTTCAATGAAGCGTTTCCTTTTATTATTACTGGCTATTGGTGTTTTAGCGGCCTGCAAATCGAAGAAGAAATCAGGTAGTGGTGATGAGCCAATGACCCTCGAAGAATTTCAGGCATTATTTACACCCAGCACCTTGCCCTACAAACTTACAGCTGATACGCTGCAGTTGAAAATGGCTGATTCCTTGTCCCTGGATACTTCAGCGATGCGGTTTTTGACCGATACACTGACCAAAGGTGATTTCACTAAAAGTGATCGTGTAAACTATTTCCCCCTGCAACGTATTCCGGGTAGTACGGTGAATTACATGGTGGTAAAGGCGGTGGGCAGATCGCAATCAGTAGGTTACCTCTGCTTCATGGACAAAAAAGGGAAGTACCTGAGCCGGATGAAGGTAGCCAATACCGGTAGTGCAGATGGCACCGTGATGTCGTTGTTGCTGGACAACAAAAATGTGATTAAAATCAGCAGTGAAAAAAGACTTTCCGGTACCCGCAGTGCATTGAAAGAAGACTTTTATACGGTGAATGCCGATGGTTCCGTGACGCTGATCATGACTAACTCAAACGGACCAACGAATGCCGGACAGATATTTAACCCGATAGATACCCTGCCTCGTAAACATAAGTTTTCCGGCGACTATACTTCGGGAGATATGAATATTGTATCTATCCGGGACGGAGAAGATGCGAAGTCGTTCCAGTTCTTTATTACGTTTACCAAAGACAATGGTAACTGTAAAGGAGAACTGAGTGGTAAAGGCCATTACCTGGCTGGCAACCGCGGTGAGTATAAAGACAAAGAATCTTCCTGTGGTATATCATTCCAGTTTTCTGCCGGCAGGGTGAGCATCCGTGAAATTGGCGGTTGTGGCGCTTACAGAGGCATCAAATGTTTCTTTGAAGGCGGCTTTGTGAAGAAAGCAGAAAAGAAAAAAAAGAAGTAGCTTTTTAAGCTGAAAGCAGAAAGCAGAAAGCAAAAAGCCTTTGAAGCGTATGAATAAAGCGTAGGATAATATCCACATTGATCATTCGCTTCAAAGGCTTTTTGCTTTCTGCTTTATGCTTTCCGCTTTAAAAATTTGCCTGCACATTATTGCTGCAAAATATATGTAAGTGCAAAAAAGTGTATGCTTTTTTATTTTGTGAAGATGAAAATTTATTTTTGATGAAATGATGGATGGTAAAGGGTTTGATGCGTATTTTTAAGAAGTGTTGCGCACTCTTTTTTTCTGTTTTTTCAAAAAATATTTGGTAGAATAAGAATAGTTTATACCTTTGCAATCCCATCGAACAAAAGGGACGATCGGTAAGAAACAAAAAGGGAGCTTAGCTCAGCTGGTTCAGAGCATCTGCCTTACAAGCAGAGGGTCACTGGTTCGAATCCAGTAGCTCCCACATCCGTTTTTTTGACATATTTTTCGAGATCTTTAGAGGGAGCTTAGCTCAGCTGGTTCAGAGCATCTGCCTTACAAGCAGAGGGTCACTGGTTCGAATCCAGTAGCTCCCACACTACACAGTAATAACACCCTTAAAGATCTTCGGGAGCTTAGCTCAGCTGGTTCAGAGCATCTGCCTTACAAGCAGAGGGTCACTGGTTCGAATCCAGTAGCTCCCACACTACACATCAATAAAAAGGTCCTGCAGAAATGCGGGACCTTTTTGTTTTAGCTATTAGCTGTTAGCAGTTAGCTTTTAGCAAATGCAGCGAAGACCAATATTTGTTAGTCATTCGCTGCATTTGCTAAAAGCTAACTGCTAATAGCTAACTACTTCTTAAATATTCTTCTTACTGCTTTACCTAATTTATTCAGATTCGCAATTTGTTCCTGTATAGGCGCCAGTGTGAGATCTTCTGGTTGCAGCCCTGCCTCCAGGGACTCGAATTCCCTTTGTTCCGGATAGAGCAGAATCACATTATTATCCCTGAAATGACGCTCCAGTTTGGCGGGAATACCATCCATATAAGCATGATAGGAAAGCGTGCTTTTACGGGCAGTTACCACTACTACCAGGTCATCGCGGGTGATTTCCCGCGAAAGAACCAGGAAATCTTCTATGGTATCAAAGCGGCGGAAACTGAGATCCACGCTCATCTTGGACTTTTCTGCAAAAGCTTCTGTGATTACCTGTGTTTTGCCACTGCAGAAAATCAGCAGCCGTGCCCCGGCTTGTTTGGCCAGCATAAACATTTTTTGCAGGTAATGCAGGAAGCCCAGCTCATATTCCGCATTAGGCGGCATTACCAGCACCATTTTTTTGGTGGTATTTAAGGGAGAATGAAAGTTACAAACGTACACCGTTTCCCATACCCGTTGTAGTACGTTGTCGAGGGTAGTACCAAAGATATTGCCCAGCCAGCGGTCTGTGGTGCTGGTTCTGTCTGTCCAGCCCAATACCACATCACTGATCAGCAGTTCTTTGGTGGCACGGGTAATACCATCCGATACGTTCAGGTCTATACGGGTGACCACCTGTACAGGGCTTTCAGTAGCGGCAGCATGAATTACCGCTTTTTCCAGCATCTTATTGGTCAGTTGTATTTTTTCTTTGGCTTCTTCATTGTCCTGTACTACGGCCAGTGGGTAAATCGGCGTTGGTGCGTTGGTATCCTTGATCATCACTGCAAAGTCGAGCAGGGCTTCAATACGATCCGGGTTGGACACGGGTACCAGTATACGTTCCGGCGTTTCGGATGCTTCGGGTTTGCTTTCTGCTTCCTGGATGGCCAGCCGGCGTCCGGCGTTTTGTGTTACAAACGAGCCTGTGAGACAAGTGATAAGAATGAGGATCACGGTACCATTCAGCACATTTTCATCTACAATACCCATATTGTAACCAATGAGTATCACCGCGATAGTGGCGGCTGCATGGGCACTGCTCAATCCAAATATCACGTTGCGTTGGGTGGGACTGTATTTGAACGACAGCTGGGTGAAAAACGCTGCCAGCCATTTGCTGCTCAGCGCCATACCGGTGAGGGCGCCTGCAATGATAAGGGCTTCAGGGCCTTTTAGTAATACCCGCAGATCTACCAGCATACCAACACTGATCAGGAAAAAGGGTATGAAGATGGCATTACCTACAAATTCAATACGGTTCATGAGGGGCGAGGTATGCGGGATCAGCTGGTTTAATGCCAGCCCCGCCAGGAAAGCCCCGATAATGCCTTCTACACCGGCCAGTTCGGCCAGAAAGGCGGAGGCAAATACCAATGCCATTACAAATATGAAATGCGAGGTTTTATCGTCTTTTATTTTCTTGAAAAACCACCTGCCTAACATCGGCATCAACCAGAGGATGATCACGGCGAAAATGGCCAGGGAAATGCCCAGTCGCGTCCAGAAGTAGGTATTGAGGTTGCCGGCCTGTGCACCGGTGATGATGGCCAGTATCAGTAACACGGCCGTATCCGTGATAATGGTGCCTCCTACGGCTACGGTGACAGCTTCATTTTTAGTAATACCCAGTCTGCTGGCCAGCGGATAGGCTACCAGCGTATGTGTGGCAAACATGCTGGAAACCAGCAGGGTGGCCATGAAATTGAAGTGAAGTACATAACTGCATACCACATATCCCATGATCAGCGGGATAAAAAAGGTGAAAGCACCGAAAACCATGCTCCGGTAGCGGTTTTTCCGGAACTCGGTCATGTCGAGCTCCAATCCCGCCAGGAACATAATATATAGTAATCCTGCATTGGCAAATAGTGAAATACTGCCCTTTTCAATGATGTTAAAGCCGTGATCCCCAATGGCCATGCCCGCTATAATCAGGCCTATAATGCTGGGTATCCGCAGTTTACGCAACAGAATAGGGGCTAACAGTATAATAAACAGTACCAGCGAAAAGATCGGAATAGGATCTTTTAGTGGCAAATTTGTACTCATCAGTAAAACCAGTCCTTTCATTCTAACCATTTTTGTATTCTAAAATCAGCAACCCCTGCTTTAAATATGGATAAATTAACGAATAATCCATGTAATTTTGTGTAAAGCTTTTTTTAAAGATGAGCGATCGTACAAGTACCAAAGGATTACCGGAAGAAGAGATAGACGTGCTGGTAGCGGAAGATGAGCAGTTTCCCTTTAGCCTGGTTGTTTGGAATGATGAGGTAAATACATTTGACTGGGTGATTACTTCCCTTATGGAAGTATGCGGCCATACGCATGAGCAGGCCGAACAATGTGCCCTGATCATTCATTTCAACGGGAAATATGCTGTAAAGCAGGGAGAATACATCAAACTGCGCCCTTTATGCGAAGCCTTGCAGGAAAGGGGACTCAGTGTTACTATTGAAGAAATGGCCGGTAGCTGATTTGCTGATATGTCCGTTTTTCGTCTTAACAAGCAATTAAAATTCCCTCCTGTACAGCTCTCTGAGCCAGACGGATTACTCGCCGTGGGCGGCGATTTATCTGTAGAAAGATTGTTACTGGCCTATCGTTCTGGTATTTTTCCCTGGTATGATGAACCGCCTATTCTGTGGTGGAGCCCTGATCCCCGTTTTGTACTATTCCCGGATGAACTGAAGGTATCAGCCAGCATGAAACAGGTGCTGCGCAAAAAGACATTCCGCATTTCCTTCAATGAAAATTTTGCCGGCGTAATTGCCCGCTGCAGCAGCATTCCCCGTGAAGGGCAGGCAGGCACCTGGATTACTCCCGAGATGCAGGCCGCGTATATTCGTTTGCATAAAGCCGGGTACGCCCTGTCTGTAGAGTGTTGGCAGGATGATCGCCTGGTAGGTGGCCTCTATGGCGTTAAAACAGGCCGTTTCTTTTTCGGTGAATCTATGTTTTCGGAGGTCAGCAATGCCTCTAAAGCGGCTTTTATCACGTTTGTACAAACTTATGCAGCCGAACTGGATATGATTGATTGCCAGGTACATACCGATCACCTGGCCTCCCTGGGCGCAGGGTTTATCACACGGGAAGAATTTCTGGAGATCATCGGTTTTTCGTAACTTTCTTTTCTAGTAAGTTTTACTGGCACTAAAAATCTTCCCCCAATGAAAAAGTTAAGCTTGTTGCTGGCACTGGCAACCTTTTCCGCGTTTACATCTCCCGGCCCTGCAATAAAAGCAGTCAGAGATGATAAAGCCCTTTTAATTACCCAGCTGGAACAAACCAGGGACAGCCTCTTAAAAGAAGTACAAGGACTCAGCGATGCACAACTGGAATACAAACCTGCGCCGGATCGCTGGTCAGTGATTGAATGTGTAGAGCATATTATGCTCATCGAAAAATCCATTATGGATGGAGAGCAACAATTGGTACAACAGCCTGCTAATCCTGAAATGAGAAAGGATATTAAAATTACAGATGAGCAAATCCTCAAAGGTATAGAGGACCGCAGTCACAAATTCAAAGCACCGGAGTATGGTATACCTAAGCATAACTACGCGTCTGATGCCGAAGCGATTAAGAACTTCACCGACTCCAGGAACAAATTGATTGCTTATGTCACCAACACTACCGATGACCTGCGGAATCATGTAACAGACAAAACGCCATTGGGAACCATCGACGCTTACCAGATGCTCCTGTTGGATGTTGCGCATACTAACCGGCACACACAACAGCTACAGGAAGTAAAGGCAGATCCGGGATTTCCGAAATAGCAGAAAGCGTAAAGCGTAAAGCAGAAAGCATAAAGCTATTGAGGCGAATGAACTTTGCGAGTTTAATATCCGCATTGATCATTCGCCTCAATAGCTTTATGCTTTATGCTTTACGCTTTCTGCTCTATCTCAGTTCCCAGTCCATAATCTGGTTATGCCATTCCTGGCGGAAAGGGGTGGTGATTTTAATGTAGTTGTCGGTATAACCTTCCATCATACCATCTTTCCCTAATGATTCAAATAATACTTTTCTCGTTTCCCCCAGGTGTTGTTCATTGAAGAACTGTTGTTTTTTATGGCTGAGGTTACGCAGCATTTTATTGCGTTCATTGCGGATGTGTACCGGTACTACTGGCTTTATTTCCAGCGCATGGGTGTTAGCCCTTTCAGAGTAGGTGAATACGTGGAGATAAGAAACATCCAGTTCATTCAGGAAATCATACGTTTCCCGGAAATGTGCATCACTTTCAGCGGGGAAGCCTACAATCACGTCTACGCCGATGGCGCAATGCGGCATGAATTGTTTGATCAGCGCTACTTTCTCCGCATACAGCTCCCGACGGTAGCGGCGGCGCATCAGGCCAAGTATTTCATTGCTGCCGCTTTGTAACGGAATATGGAAATGAGGCATAAATTTCTGGCTGCTGGCCACAAATTCAATGATCTCATTGGTCAGCAGATTGGGTTCTATAGAGGAGATACGGTAACGGGAAATGCCGGGTACCTTATCTAATTCCTGTGCCAGTTCAAAGAAGGATTCTTCTCTTTTTTTACCGCCTTCGAAGCCTTTACCGAAATCGCCCAGGTTTACACCGGTGAGTACAATTTCTTTTACGCCGGTTGCCGCGAGGGTATGGGCATGTGCCACTACATTAGCCACACTATCACTGCGGCTTTTACCTCTGGCCATTGGAATGGTGCAGAAAGCGCAGGTATAGTCACAGCCGTCCTGTACTTTCAGGAAGGTACGGGTGCGGTCGTTCAGGGAGTAAGAGGCATGGAAACTATTTACGTCCTCAATATCACAGGAGCAGATTTTGGTACTGTCGCCCTTGGTGAGTGTTTTGAGGTGTTCGGTAATATTAAATTTTTCGGCGGCGCCCAATACGAGGTCTACACCTTCAATGGAGGCAATTTCTTCCGGTTTCAGCTGTGCATAACAGCCGGTGATCACTACCATACTACCGGGTGCGCGGCGTTGTATCCGACGTACCAGCATACGGCATTCCTTGTCAGCATTGTCTGTTACCGAACAGGTATTGATAACATACACATCTGCGGTATTATCAAAATCTGTTTTTACAAACCCATCCTGTTCCAGCAACCTGCTCAAAGTAGAGGTCTCTGAAAAATTCAGCTTACAGCCGAGTGTATGAAATGCTACTGTTTTTACCTGTTCCATAAAGGGAGGCAAAGGTAGGAACTTTTTATGTCATAGTTAGGTAAGGAATTTTGACTATTTTGCGCGGCGTTCTAGTGTATATATGAAGTCCATACAAAAATATCTCCCGGTATTACTCCTGTCGCTCTTGTTGCTGGCCGGTTGGCAGCAGAAATGGTGGAAAAACACCACTACGCCTCCTGCGCCCGGTAACAGGCCGGTAGTAGCCCGGGGAGCTACCAATAAACCCGCCATAGGTGGGGAAGCCATTAACAGGCATGCCCACCTGGAATATACGAAGCATGCCATTTGTCGGATGGGGTGCCGTCAGGTGACCAAAAATGAAGTGGAGGAGATCCTCCAAGGTGGCGAAATAAATACCGAAAAGTCTAACCCTGCCGATCGCCCTTGTCCTACCTATGCATTGGAAGGATACTCCAGTGAAGGGCAACACCTCCGGGTGGTATTTGCCCCCTGTGATAGCGAAAATGCTAAAGTCATTACCTGCATAGACCTGGACAAAGACTGGAGTTGCAATTGCGAATAGCTAAAAGCATAAAGCAAAAAGCTATTGCAGCGAATGATCAAAGCGTGTGTTACCCGCTTCAATAGCTTTTTGCTTTCCGCTTTCCGCTTTCTGCTTTTCCAGATTTTGTCGTAGTTTTCCACTCTAATCAAGAGGCGTTTATGAATTTTTTAATGAAACCGTTGCGTGTTATTTATGTGATATACGCCGCTGCCATCTTTTTGGGTATCATGTTTTTGATATTGCCGCCTATTTTCCTGGCGTCTTTACTGGGCAAGCAAAAAGGTGGGAATATTATTTTTTATTTTCTACGTTTCTGGGCGCACGTTTGGTTTCCAATGGTAGGTATGCCGGTAACCCGTAAATATGAATGTGAGCGTGACAATGAGCCTTGCATATTCGTAGTGAACCACCGCTCTTATCTGGATGCTGCTATTGCAGTGAAAGTAATGCGCCTCCCTTTTCGCCCATTGGGTAAGGTAGAAATGTCTAAGATTCCTTTCTTCGGATTTATTTATAAGAATTCTGTGGTACCGGTAGATCGCTCCAATGCGGCTGCCAGAGCCAGAAGCGTGCGTGAAATGATGACCGCCCTCAAAGCAGGCATTTCTATACTCGTATTCCCTGAAGGCACCACCAACGAAAGCAACCAGCCTTTGCGCCCTTTCCACAACGGGGCTTTCCGGATGGCTATTGAATTACAGATGCCTATTAAACCAGTGCTGTACCTGGATGCCGGTCATCGCTTACCGCATAAAGGCCCTATGCACCTCAACCCTGGTAAATGCCGCGTAGTATTCCTGCCGGCTATTCCTGTTAAAGGAATGACCATGGATGATATTAATACCCTCAAACAACAGGTGTTTGAGGTAATGGATAAAGAATTACGCAAGTACCACGAATACCCAACCCTGCAGCCAATAGGATGAAGTACGCAGATGTAATATTGCCATTGGCGTTACCCAGAAATTATACTTATGCGGTGCCGGAAAGCATGGAGGATGTGCTGAAACCAGGCTGCCGTGTAGCCGTACAATTGGGCAAACAAAAAAAATATGCAGGGATTGTAAAAGCGGTTCATGAGCAGGCCCCTCCTTATAAAACCAAGCCACTGCTGGATATGCTGGATGCAGATCCCGTCGTATATCCTACACAGTTAGCCTTCTGGACCTGGGTAGCTGCTTACTATATGTGCACAGAAGGAGAAGTGCTGAATGCCGCACTGCCCGCCCATCTCAAGCTTTCCAGCGAAACCTTGCTGCTGTTCAACGACGCCTACGGCGACGATTTCAGCGCATTGGACGATGATGAATACCTGGTAGCGGAAGCACTGCTGATCCGTAAAGAGCTGCGTATTGAAGAAGTTCAGCTTATTCTTGATAAATCCGAAGTATATTCTGTTATCAAAAAATTGATAGAGAAAAAAGTACTGCTGGTATATGAAGAATTAAAAGAAGTATATAAAGAGAAGAAAGAAAACTACGTGCAACTGCACGCGGAATACCAGGAAGAAGCGCAACTGGCAGCTCTCTTCAATGATATGGGCCGCGCTCCCAAACAAATGGAATTACTGCTGGCCTATCTGCATCTGCAGAAAACACAAGGCAGCGTATTGCAAAATGAATTACTCAAAAAGTCCGGCGCTACTACGGCACAACTGAAAGGACTGGTAGATAAAAATATTCTCTGGATAGAAAAACGTACGGTAGACCGTATTCCTACCGGCAAAGTAGAAACACAGATAGATTTTAATCTGAGCCCTGCGCAGGAAACCGCGTTAGCGGAAGTACATACCCACTTTAAAGATAAGCAGGTAACCCTGTTGCACGGCGTCACTTCCAGTGGTAAAACACAGGTATATGTGAAGATGATGGAAGAATGCCTGGCCAGTGGAAAACAAGTACTGTACCTGTTGCCGGAAATAGGACTAACGGCACAGATTATACGTCGTTTGCAGAAACATTTTGGCAGCAGCATTGGTATCTACCATTCCCGCTTTAATAACAATGAGCGCGTGGAGATATGGAATAAGGTAAAAACGGGCGAACTGCAAATTATACTGGGCGCGCGTTCCAGCCTGTTGTTGCCGTTTAAGGACCTGGGGCTGATTATACTGGATGAGGAACATGATGCCTCTTATAAACAACAGGATCCTGCCCCCCGTTACCACGCCCGGGACGCTGCCATTTATTACGCAGGTTTATTCAAAGCCAAAGTATTGCTGGGTTCTGCCACACCTTCCCTGGAATCGTATTATAATGCCCAACAGGGAAAATATGGCCTGGTAGAGTTGAACGAGCGCTTCGGTGGCATGGAAATGCCGGCCATAGAGATTGTGGATATCAAGAAGGAAATGGCAGAGAAAACGATGGATGGCAATTTCACCGAGGTGTTAAAAAATGCCATCTCGCAAAGTATGGCAGACGGTAAGCAGGTGATCCTGTTCCAGAACCGTCGTGGATATGCGCCTTTCCTGTTATGTACTACCTGTGGCACCATTCCGCATTGTAAGCAGTGTGATGTATCGCTTACCTATCACCGTAACCAGGATAAACTTACGTGTCACTATTGTGGTACGCGTTATCCTTATATTCATACCTGTGTGGCCTGTGGCGCACAAACGCTGGAACCTAAAAGTTTTGGTACCGAGAAAATTGAAGACGATCTGCAACAGGTATTCCCGGAGGCGCGCATTGCCCGCATGGATATGGATACCATCCGTAACAAGGATAGCCATAATAAGCTTATTCAGTTGCTGGAGGAACGCAATATTGATATACTTGTAGGCACCCAGATGGTAGTGAAGGGACTCGACTTTGAAAACGTGAACCTGGTAGGCATTCTGAGCGCAGATAATTTACTGGGATTCCCGGATTTCCGGGTGAATGAACGGGCGTTTCAACTGATGGAGCAGGTGAGTGGCCGGGCCGGCCGCAAACACGGAATGGGGAAGGTGTTGATACAAGCGAGTAATACCCGTCATCCGGTGCTGCATTATGTTATGGCGCACGACTATAAAGCGATGTATGCTGCGGAAATTGAGGAACGCCAGGCGTTCGGCTATCCGCCATTTTTCCGTTTACTGAAGTTAACCATTCGTCATAAAAATCAGCAGGTAGCAGAACAGGCAGCCATGATACTGGCCAGCTGGTTACAGCCTCATATTGGTACGCAGCTGGTAGGCCCCGCAGCGCCGCTGGTAGCCAGGGTGCGCAATAATTATTTGCAGGAGATGTTGATTAAACTCCCGCGCGACGCCCGTATGATTGCACATATCAAGCAGGTATTGCAGGAGTTTATTATCCAGCTGAAAGCGGAAAAAACATTCCGTTCTGTGGTGATTGTACCCGATGTAGATGGTGTATAAAGATGGCTAGTCTTTTTGCAGCACCAGGTTCAGTTGCTGTACCCGGGTTATTCTTTGCTGCATTTTTCCGAACAGGGTTTTCTGTGCACCATTTAAGTCAGTTTGCCGATACCATTCTACAATGAAAATGTGCAGCATATTGCCTTCCTGTTCACACCGCATTTTATAACCCAGCGCCGGTTGGGTGCCGGAATCGGTGATATCTTCCGAAAAATCCCCTTTATTCAATACTTTATATCCTTCCGGAACAGGGATGTTGACTCTTTTTTCCTGGTAGTAAGGAAAAGAAATCTGCACGGGCAGGTTACCGGGTGGCATGACGGCTTCTGTGGCTATAGTACCTCCCAACAGCTGCCCCAGGTGGATAATGACCTGTGTATTTTTATTTTCTACGAGAGATGGCGTATTCAGTGTACTGTTTACCCGCACCGGTTTATCCAACATGCGGTTATTGAACAATTCATTTTCTGTGGTTACCGAGGTAGGTTTTCTCACGCCTGGTTCAAAAGGTAAGAGCGCGTTGTATAGCCTGAACTTGCCCTCTGTATTGTTTCCTGTGGTACCAAATGCCGTTTTAATATTGGCTGCCGGATAACCGCCAAAGGATTGTTTGACCTCCCAGGTAGGTTCTGTGATAGATTTAAGGGTGGCATCCAGTGTAATATTGCTTAACGTATAAGGCGGCACGGGAGTGGTAACAAAATCAGTGAGTACTTTACTTTCCTGGCCAACCAGGGTGTCGCGGCAGCGCAGGGCAGGTATACCGGCCCATAACGACGGATAGCAGGGGAAGCGTGTATTCATTTCCGTTGGCGACAGGGCTTGTTGTACTGTAGGGAAATACAGTAATACATTGCGGGGCAGCTGCCTGTTCACCAGCTGACTATCGATTAATATGCTGTCGCGGGCAGAAGTAAAGAGCACTTGTGTAGGAATGTTCAGCATATAGTACACAGCATTCATCAGGCGGGTCATGCCTGTTTTATCAGCGCGCCTGCTTTTGAGAATGGAGATGATGTCAACGGTTTCGCCGGTTTCCACAGGAGCGGTGAGTGTAAAGTTGGTTTTTACAAACTGCTCTACCAGGTAAATCATTTGTGTAGTGGGCATCCGTTGCTGGGTGAAATTCCATTTCGGCAGTTCTTTTTCGAGTTGTTTGTATTCTGCTTTTGAGATGGCTACAAACGGGATATAGTTATCGTCTCCGAATTGTTTCCAGTTCATGCGGGTAGTGTCTTTGCCGTCTACTACCTGTTGGAGTGCAAAATCTACGCGTTGCAGTTGTGGCAGGAAATAGTAGAGATCATCGCCTTTAAGGGCTGGTACGGGCTGCATATTCAGCCAGTAATAGCGGCTGATGCCACTGGTGCTATCGGCAATAGCGGGCACCCCCGGGCTGGTTTTAAACCTGAATTCCAGCTCTTTGGGGGCTATCAGCAGAAAGCTCGCCTGGTTACCGGGAAGGGCCGATTGCAGTATTTCACTGCTGGCGTAATCGTAGGCAACTTTCACGCTTAGTTCATATTCTATTTCTGAGCCGGTTTGCAGTGCCAGGTTGTTGATGACCACTGCTCTGCGGGCGTCTGTGAGGGGCAGCATGCGTACCTGGTTATTAAGGTCGGTTACCTGTCCGTCCGGAGATATAATGCGCAGGCGCATGCCCCGCAGTTCTTCGTTGGACTCCATCGTCATAATGAGTTGGGTAAGACTGTCCGCTGCTGCCTGCGTATTGACTTTTACGCTTTTATAGATGGTTTTGTAATGTGTGTAATTATTGGCTTTATCGGCCCGGTTTACATTGAAATCCCTTACCACCCGGTAATCCAGTATCGTATAGGGATGATCGGTAGAGGCGATGGCATGTGGCGTTGGCTTTTCTTTCCATAATTCAGGAAAATAGTTGTTGACCTGTGCCTGCAGGGAACAGGGGAGCATTGCAATAGTTGCAACAGCCAGAAGAAGGACCCATTTTTTCATACCCGTTAAAGATAAGACTGAATTTTCGGATTTCATGAAGCGCCCATCGCCTGGATGGCATCAGATTCATATACACTGATGCCGGTGTGGGCCTGCTTTGTGGCTGCTATCATGGCGTTGGCGACGGTGGCTGCTTTAATACCCCGGTATTTTTTCCATCTCCCCTGTAATAAAAAATAAAAGAGCTGGATAAGTAATTTCCCCAGCCATTCGCCCAGGCGGAATTCTTTCCGGGAACCAATTAATACGGAAGGCCGGAATATAGACAGGCTGTTGAATCCAATAGCCTCCACGGCAGCCTCCATTTCGCCTTTGGTTCTCAGGTAGAAATTGCGGGACTGTGCATTGGCGCCAATCGAAGACATGATAGCCAGTTGCGACACCCCTTGTTCATGCGCTATGTTGGCGCATTTTACCGGGATGCCGTAATCTACAGCCCTGAACTTTTCCTGGCTGCCCGCTTTTTTAATAGTGGTACCGATGCAGCAAAAAAGCACATCACCCTGTAAAGCGGCGGTAAGATTTTCCGTATCATCAAAGTCTACAATAATGCTTTCCAGCCTGGGTCTTGCATGTGCCCAGGGCTGCCGAACCAATACCTTCACCTTGCTGAAGGAAGCATCCTGGAGTAAGGCTGCCACCAGGTGGGTGCCAGTTAGTCCTGTTGCTCCTATAACAATCGCCGTTTTGTTCATGAAAATGGATTATGTGATGTAGAAATTTCTAAATGATTTGCGGTTATCTTTGCTGACCATAAATTTAGGTTATTATGCAGGTATCAGAAAATGTTCTGCTCAAATCATATAATACTTTTGGTATTGATGCCAAAGCGCGTTATTTCGCGGCTTTTTCTTCTGTAGCAGCCTTGCAGGAGCTGACAGCGCAACAACGTACGCAACAGTTACCGCTGATGATACTGGGAGGAGGGAGTAATATCCTGTTTACACAGGACTTTAACGGCTGGCTGCTGAAGAATGACCTCAAAGGTATTGCCGTTGTAAAGGAAGATAGCGATTATGTATATGTAAAAGCGGGAGCCGGGGAAAACTGGCACCAGTTTGTACAACATTGTATTGGATTGAACCTGGCAGGACTGGAAAACCTGTCGCTGATACCGGGTAATGTAGGTGCCAGTCCTATGCAGAATATCGGCGCTTATGGCGTGGAAATAAAAGATGTATTCCACGAGCTGGAAGCGTTGCATCTCGAAGATAATAAGATCGTTACTTTCAATAATGCCGATTGTCATTTTGGTTATCGGGAAAGCGTTTTCAAAAAAGAATACCGGCAGCAGTTTGCCATTTTATCGGTTACTTACCGATTAAGTAAACAACCTCATTTTAATACCAGTTATGGTGCTATTAATGAAGAGCTGCAACGGATGAACGTAGCTGATTTGTCGATACAGGCTATCAGCCAGGCGGTGATTAATATCCGGTCGTCTAAATTGCCAGATCCCGCTAAGATTGGCAATGCGGGCAGCTTCTTTAAAAACCCGACCATCAGCAAAGAACAGTACACTGCGTTGCATGAAATTTTCCCACAGCTGGTGGCTTACCCGGTAGCAGGTGAGCAGTTCAAGCTGGCAGCAGGCTGGCTGATAGAGCAATGTGGCTGGAAAGGTTATCGTAAAGGTGATGCCGGTGTACACGCCAAACAGGCGCTGGTACTGGTAAACTACGGACATGCCAAAGGCAGCGAGATCTACGATTTATCCCAGGAAGTATTGGATAGTGTGAAAGAGAAATTTGGGGTAGCGTTGGAAAGAGAAGTGAATATTGTATAGAAAATTACGAATTACGAATTACGAATTACGGATTTGTGGGGAGATGATAGCGGATATTCTTCGCGTTTACTATCTCCCCATAAATTCGTAATTCGTAATTCGTAATTCGTAATTCGTAATTCGTAATTCGTAATTCGTAATTCGTAATTTTGATGTTGCCTCCCGTCCCCATTAATAAAAATTTCTTGTATTATTGTGCTGAACTGCATTCCTACCTGATATGCCTGATGCTGAATTATGGACACTGTTGAAGACCGGTGAGATCACCGGGTTGGAAGGATTATACAGGGAATATTTTCCGGTTTTGTCTAATTATGGGCTGAAGTTTACACTGGATAAGTCTTTCATAGAAGAAAGCATCAATGATCTTTTTTTGAAGTTGTGGCGCAACCGGGAATCTATCAACACACCGCAGGTGGCCAAACACTATTTGCTATTGTCTTTCCGTCGTATGTTGACGCGGAAATTATCTTACAGTCCTTCCCGCCAGGAGGAATCCATATCAGCAGAATATGTTCCTTTCAATTTGGAGCTAACCTACGAACACCCGCTCATTCGGGCCGAGAGAGCCAGCGAGTTAAAAAACAAAGTAGATAAGTTATTAGATACCCTTACCAACAGGCAACGGGAGGCCATTTTCCTGAAGTTTTACGAAGACCTCTCTTACGAGGAAATTGGGGATATTCTTGAAATAAACACCACCGCTACCTATAAGCTCATCTACCGGGCGCTGGAGCGCCTGCGCGAGCAATTAGGAGGGTTTTCACTACTTGTATTTTTGCTGCTGCTTCAGCGCCGGTAAAAAAAATAAAAATATTTTTTTGAAAATGGGGTAATTCCGGAATTACCCTGCGTCTGTATTTGTAAACCTGCGGATAGCCGCGTATGAATAGAGCAAAAGATTTTGAGAATTATCTGTCGGAAGACTTCCTGTTGGATGAATATTTCATTCAATGGGTAAAATATCCCGGTGCGGAAACGAATGCTTACTGGGAGAAAGTAATGACTGATTTCCCCGCTGCTGTAGCGAAGATGGAGGAAGCGCGGGAAATGGTGTATGCTTTATCTACGTCTGCTATTCAGCGAAACGAAAGCGCTATACCCGAAAATTGGGGAAAGTTACTCGTGGAAATTGCCAGGGAGCCAACCGCACGCGTATTTTATTTGCAGCGGAAATGGTGGGCAGTGGCCGCTACCATCTTGCTATTGATGGTATCCGGTGTTGCCTGGTTTATGACTTCTTCCGTCAGTATTCGAACGGGGTATGGAGAAACCAGGCAAATCATCCTGCCGGACCATTCCCTGGTAATACTGAACGCCAATACAACCGTAACGTATGCACGCTCCTGGTATTTCACCCACAAACGGAATATTGAGATGCAGGGAGAGGCCTTCTTTGATGTAAAACACCAGGGAGATACTTTTCGCGTAATGGCTGGTAACGCTATGGTAACGGTGCTGGGAACCGCCTTTAATGTACATGCCCGCAATGGAACATTGTCTGTGGTACTCCAAAGAGGCCGGGTACGTATTGATCGTTTCAATGCGCCACAGCAACCGGTTTTTCTGCAGCCTGGAGAAGGCTGGAACAATACCGCAAAGAACAATGTGCCCACAAAGGTGGATACACTCGCGGTTACCGCCTGGACAAGACATGAACTGTTATTAAATGGTACCAAAATAAAAGAGATCATTCACATTTTAGAAGAGCGCTATGGGTATACTATCATGACGAAAGATTCGTCCATCCTTGACAGGAAAATTGAGGGCAGGATTCCTATGCAGGGAGAGAAAGATTTATTATTCGTTTTATCCAGGATACTGGACGTAAATATCAACCAACATCAGGATACTCTTTTTATTACCAATAAGGAGTAGGCCTCATTTACCAACCAAAAAATCAATCAGTTTATGAACAGAGTGCTGAAGATCATTCAGACGGTGACCATGGCATGCCTGTTAATGGCCGGCTCACAGCGTATCGCTGCCCAGGCCAGAAACATGCCTGTTACCGCTGCATTAAAGCAGATTACAAAAACCTTCGGTACCAGCTTTGTTTTTGAAAACAGTTTGCTGGAAGATATCACTGTTAGCTTTGACCCGGCTACGCTTTCCGGGAAGTCTGTGGAAGTGGCGTTAAAGGAATTATTATATCCGAAAGGGTTGATATTCCTGTTTGTCAATGACAACACCTACACCATTATCCGGGATGTGCGCAAGAAAAACGCGCTTACAGGCAATGTAACCGGAACCATTGAGCAGAAAGCTCTTTCCGGTACTATTACTGATGAAAATAATCGCCCCCTGCCAGGTGTTACCGTGAAAAATCTAAGTAATAAAGAAGGGACCCTGACCGATGGTAATGGCTATTATGCGCTGAAATATGCCCATTCCGGCGATATGCTCGCATGCACGTTTGTGGGCTACAAAACCCAGAACCAGGTGGTGTCTGCCAGCCCACGCCTTAATATCAGTATGTATCCCGCCAATATCCAGTTGTCCGCCGTAGAGGTATCTACCGGTTACCAAACCATCGCCAAAGAAAGGGCTACAGGCTCCTTCTCGCAGATTAAAGACCAGGATATGGAGAAGAAGGTGACCGTGAATGTAGCCGATAAAATGGAAGGACTTGTTAGCGGATTATTGGTAACTGCCAATCCGCCGGATGCCAGCGGACGCCCTACTACCAAAACATCGCTCACCATCCGTGGGCGTAATACCCTGCGCGCACAACAGGATCCGCTGATTGTTATTGATGGTTTCCCTTATGAAGGCGACCTTGCTATGCTGAACCCGGAAGATATTTCCAGGATCACCTTCCTCAAAGATGCAGCGGCAGCTTCTATTTGGGGAGTAAGAGCCGCTAATGGCGTCGTGGTCATCGAAATGAAAAAAGGAAAGAATCAACGGGGACAGATTAACTTCTCTACTAATTATACCATTGGCGGCAGGCCAGACCTGGGATACCGCCCTGTGGCCAATAGCGCCGACTACCTCAATTTTGAGCAGGAAGCGGTGAATAAGTCGCTGCTACCAGATCCCACCGGGAGAACATTACCTGCTACCTCCGCCGGCGCTGATATCTTTTTCCGCTTTAAACGCGGTGAAATTACCGCTGCGCAAAGAGATGCGCTGGTTGCACAGTTGGCCTCCCACGACTTTAAATCCCAGTACAATAAATACCTCCTCCAACAGCAACAAATAAAGCAATACAATCTCTCTTTTGCTGGTGGTAGTGAGGTGGCCAAATACTTTATCTCTGGTTCTTACAGCGATGAATTACCGGTAGCAAAGGGCAACCGTAATCAACGTGTCACGCTTAATTCCGGCAATACCTTTCAGCTTACCAAAAAGCTGGAAGCCAATATAGGTTTCATGATCGTAATGACTACCAACAAAAATAACGGATTGGGACTTCGGCCACTGGAGCCAGGCACCAGCACCCTGTTGCCTTACGACCGGATTGTGGACGACAATGGCGCTCCTATGCAGTATGCACGGGCCTTCAACAGGCGTACACTGGACTCCCTGGAGAAAATGGGCTACCAGCCATGGAAATACAATTATATCGATGAACTGGCCAATGCGGATAACACTTCCCGGACTAATCTTTATCGTTTCAATGGAGGTGTCAATTACAAGATACTGCCTGGCCTGAGCGCTGCTATCAGCGGACTGTATGAGAAGTCTTTCTCCCGTAACAGGAATTATTATAACCCTAACACCTATACGAGCAGAAGCGCGGTGAACAATGCCACCTCTGTGCAAGCGGGCAAACTGGTATACGGACTGCCCAAAGGGGGCATACTGGATTTTTCCAACGCAGAAATGGAACACTACGATGTTCGCGGGCAGTTGAACCTGAATAAATCACTTGGTGCCAATCACAGAATTGATGCCGTAGGAGGTGGAGAAATCAGGCAGGTATGGTCAACAGGCGCCAGCAGCCGGTTGTATGGTTATGATGATCAAACCCTGACTTCCAGCCTGGTGAATTATGACCTGTATTACAAAACCGCCGTTACCAATTATCAGAATAAACCATCCAATCCAAATACTTTATCAGATGCGCGCGACCGGTATCTTTCCTGGTATACCAATGCGAACTATACTTACAAAGAGAAATATGTGCTGTCCGGAAGTGCCAGGCTGGATGACTCCAATTTGTTTGGCGCCAGTAAGAAATACAGGGCCACACCGTTATGGTCGATAGGAGGTATGTGGAAATTGGGAGAAGAAAATTTCCTGCATATTCCTGTGATGAACAGGCTGAATCTTCGCGCTACCTATGGCGTGAACGGAAATGTGGATAAAACCACCAGTCCTTACCTGATAGCGACTATTCCTTCTTCTATTGGTTATTATAACGGGTTGCCATATGCTAATATCAGTAACCCGGCCAATCCACTACTACGTTGGGAAAAAACAAAAACCCTGAATTTCGGATTAGATGCTTCCTTCTGGAATAGCCGGCTGGAAATGAGTGTGGACGCATATTTTAAAAGATGTTACGACTTGCTGGGCCCAGCCGAATTTAATCCAACGTACGGTTTTACCACGCTGATTGTAAATACGGCAAAAGTGGATAACCGCGGGGTAGATCTCAATGTTACTGCTGATGTTATCCGGACCAGGGCCTTCAACTGGAAATCTACATTGAACCTGAGTTATAATGTGAATAAGGTAGCCTCTTCCAACTTGCAAAGAGAATTGGTAACCTATTATGTTAACAGTAGCGCTGGTTCCAACCCGGTAAAAGGGAAGCCTATTGAGGCGGTATACAGTTATCGTTTTGGTGGTCTTGACAGCGTAGGCCGGCCAACGGTATTGAATGGAGCAGGTAAAAGAATGCTGACGGAAGATGACATCTCTGCAGATCTCTCTACGATTACTTATAGCGGTAGTACAGTGCCTAAGTATTTTGGTGGCTGGACCAATACCTTCCGGTATAAACAGCTGGAACTCTCTGCACTGGTGACTTTCAAGTTAGGGTATATATTCCGCAGACCAAGTGTTTCATATTTCAGTTATTCCACACAGAAATCTATTCACAAAGATGTGGCCTTAAGATGGAGACAACCGGGTGATGAAAGTAAAACGATTGTACCAGTAATGCCTTCCACAGGTGTGAATTACTCCGACCAGTGGTATTCATTGTCTGATCAGCTGATTGAGAGTGGATCACATATCCGGCTAAGAGAGATTTCGGTATCGTATGATCTTCCACAGCAACTCCTGCGCAGTATACATCTGCAAAGATTATCCTTACTCGCTTATGGCAGAAACCTGGCATTATGGACTAAAAACAAAGAGGGTATTGATCCAGATTATGTTCCTTCCGCCTATTACAGTATGCTGCCTCCTGCCAGGTCATTTGCTATTGGTTTACGTACAACATTTTAACATATTAAAGAACGTTTCATGAAATATATACACTTATGCCGGATTGCTTTGGCTATCATTGTGCTAAGCAGCTGTGGACGTGATTACCTGGATATAAAACCCAAGGGTAAGGTGATACCTTCTGTTTACAAAGATTTTCGGCTGCTGCTCAATGACGCCTATACTTTACCTACTTCTTACGGTTCCGATGAATGGATAACGGATGATGTGGAATTCTATGACCCTATAGGATTAACTTACCTGGGCAACAGTACCTTCAAACTGCATACCTGGCAGAATAATGTGTATGTGAGCAGTGATGAAGATGATATGTGGAATGACCTGTATAAACAGGTATACCTGGCCAATGTTGTATTGGAAGGCATGAAAACTGTGACAGATGGATCCGCAACAGAACGTAACCAGGTAATGGGAGAAGCATTGGTACACCGGGCGTTTGCTTATTTCTCTCTCGTAAATCTTTATGGCGCGCAATATGATGCCACCACTGCGACCAAAGCTCTGGGAGTGCCGTTGTTATTGGCTCCTACTACTGATCAAAAATTAAACAGGGCTTCTGTTCAGGCAATATATGACCAGGTATTTACAGATCTTAACCTGGCAGTTACGCTGTTGGGCAATACCAGTACCAGTTACTTTGAACCTTCCCTGGCATCTGCCTACGCAGTGCTGGCACGGGCTGCACTAGCTGCCGGTAAATACCAGGACGCTCTGGCAGCGGCTAATGGCTCCCTGGCTATCAGGAATAAACTAACAGACTATAACCAGTTTGCAAATGACCACTCTTCATTTCCCATCAACAGTGCCAATCCCGAAACATTATTGATGAAACTGGCAGATAATTCCTACAGCTGGTTTTCTGTCAGCAAGGATCTGCAAACCGCGTTTAAAGATTCACTGCATGACCTGCGCTACCAGATACTTTTTACTTCTACTACCGATCCAATGAGAGGATACCTGTATTACAATGGTGAGTTTTTATCGTTCGATAGCAGGAACCTGGGCCCAACTGTAGCAGAAATGTACCTGGTAAAAGCAGAGTGTGAAGCCAGAGCAGGCGATGCCACTACCGCCATGAATGATATGAATGCAGTACGGCAGGCGCGTATTCTCAAAGCATCATATCAGCCTGTTACTGCTACTTCTGCAGAAGATGCGCTGGTGAAAGTACTGGAAGAAAGAAGAAGAGAACTATGTTTCCGTGGAATGCGATTGTTTGACCTGAAACGATTGAACAAAGATCCGAAATTTGCTAAAACGCTGCATCATAGCTACAATGGAAAGCAATACGACATACAGCCCAATTCCCCTATGTACCTGTTACCTATTGCACCAAAGCTGCGCCAGCTGAACCCGGAAATTGAGCTTAACGAACATTTATAACCAACCATTTACAACCGGGCCTGCTGCTATGCAGCAGGCCCAATAATACAACGCTTATGTATACACGCATATTAAGTTTGCTATTGCTCTTGGCTGTGTTTAAAGTAAATGCACAGGACAAAGGCATTCACTTCGAACATGGACTCAGTTGGAAAGAAATCAAAGCCAAAGCAAAGCAGGAAAATAAGTTCATTTTCGTGGACTGCTATACCACCTGGTGCGGGCCTTGTAAATGGATGAGTAAAGAGATCTTTCCACTTGAACCAGTGGGAACATTCTTTAACGACAAATTCATCAGTGTGAAAGCGCAGATGGATAAAACAGGTAAGGACGATGAAGCGGTAAAGCAATGGTATGCAGATGCAGACGCCATGGCCCATGATTATAAAATCATGGCTTATCCTACGTTTTTATATTTTTCTCCCGCAGGAGAACTGGTGCACATCAAAGTAGGTGGTGATACAACGGATGCTTTTATTGCTGCTTCTGCCCAGGCGCTTCAACCAGAAACCCAGTACTATACTAAAATGGCCGCCGCATTAAAGGGGGCAGGCAATGATACAGCAGTACTGCGTGGTCTGGCATTGGAAGCTAAACGAAATTATGACGGACAATACGCCAGCATTTTTTCCTGCCGTTATTTACAGGCGTTACCTACCATATATACCACTGGTACCATTCAATTTATAGAAGCATTTACCAGGAGTAGCGCCGATACCGGCTTTGTGCTCTTTAGAAAGAATAGAGTCCGGATTAATAAACTGATGGGAGATCGTTATGCAGATGCTAAACTGGAACAGATTATTATGTCGGAAGAAATCTATTCAAAGATGCAGGATGGAAAGATGCCAGATCTTCCTGCGGTTAAGCGTATACTTCAACAAAAGTACCCGGATTTTGCTGCGCTGGCGTATGGGAAATTTGAGTTGCAGTGCTATTTGCAGAACAAAGAATATGACAAATTTATTCCTGCGGTAAAAGCATTTGTAAGGGATCATCAGTCGGAAATCAATGCTACTGAAATGAGTAGATATGCTCACGCGATGGGTGTACGCCCATCCGATACCGCTTCCTTGCAGCTTGGGCTTAAATGGATCGATGTACTTTTACAGAAAGATGCGACGCCTGATTGTATGACTACCAAAGCCAGCCTGCTGTATAAATTAGGAAAAACATCGGATGCTATTGCATTGCAGCAAGCGGCCATTGATAAGTATGGTAACACATCTGACAACAAATACCTGGTTACATACGAGGAAAAGGTGCTGGAGAAAATGAAGAAAGGAGAAACAATCAGGTAGATATAAAGTAGTGCATAAAGCATAAAGCCGAAAGCAAAAAGCTATTGAAGCGAATGATCAAAATGTATAGGTCATTTGCTTCAATAGCTTTTTGCTTTTTGCTTTCGGCTTTATGCTTTACGCTCTCCCTTTTATATCCGCTATAATTTTCCCTGCATGTTCTCTTGAATTTTCAATGAACCAGATGTGGGTATTCATGCCGCCACAAACCACGCCGGCAAGGTAAATGCGGGGCATGTTTGTTTCCATGGTGATGGGATTATACGCGGGTATTTTCAATCCATCATCGGACAACACGATGCCTGCTTTTTCGAGGAAGTGAAAGTTAGGCTGGTAGCCAGTCATCGCGATCACGAAATCATTCGGAATGGTGATGGTACCATCTGGTGTGGCAATATCTACTTCCTGCTCGCGGATAGCCTGCAGGGAGGAATGAAAATAAGCTTTGATAGCACCTTCTTTAATTCGATTTTCAATATCAGGTTTCACCCAATATTTTACACGGGAGCCAATTTCAGATTGCCGGATCACCATGGTAACGTTAGCGCCTTTGCGGTAGGTTTCCAATGCCGCATCCACCGCGGAGTTATGGGCACCTACTACTACCACGTGCTGTGTGGCATAGAAGTGTGGATCTTTGTAGTAGTGGGTTACTTTGGGCAAATTTTCGCCCGGTATATTCATGAGATTAGGAATATCATAAAAGCCGGTGGCGATGATGATGTGCCGGCCATGATAAGTAGCTTTGCTGGTTGTTACCGTATAGGCGCCGGCGTTAGGTATTATTTGTGTTACCTCTTCAAACAACCGGATGTTCAGGTGGTGGGAGGTAGCTACCCTGCGGTAGTATTCCAGTGCTTCCGGCCGGGTGGGTTTAGGGTTGATGGATACAAAAGGAACATTCCCAATTTCCAGTCTTTCAGAAGTAGAAAAGAAGGTCATGTATAACGGGTAGTTATAGAGAGAATTTGTTACACAGCCTTTTTCTATGATGAGATAGTTAAGCCCGGCTTTCTTAGCTTCCAGTGCGCAGGCGAGGCCAATGGGGCCTCCGCCGATAATCAACACGTCAAACGCAGCATTCATACAATCAGATTTTTAAAGCGCGGCCATATAATCCAGCAGCTGATACATGATATTATTATTTTGAGTCAGCAGATTTTCATGCTGATATATTTTCTCTTCACTTTGAATAAAAGGTCCGCCGGCGGCAATGGTGGCTGCACCGAATTGGACCATCTCCCGCAAACTGGTGGGCGTGAGTTCCATATGAAACTGGAGGCCGATGACACGATCTCCGTAGATGAACGCCTGGTGGCTGGTGGCCGCCGATGCGGCGAAGCGGGTAGCGCCTGCCGGTACATCAAAGGTATCGCCGTGATAGTGAAAGGTGTTGAAATGTTGCGGGAGCACGGCTTGTAAGGGGGCCGCCTTATCCTGGAAGCTGAGATCCAGGGGATACCAGCCCAGTTCTGTTTGCGTATGTGGGTATACGTTAGCGCCGAGTGCTGCTGCCACCAGCTGCGAGCCCAGGCAAATGCCCAGTACTTTTTTGCCTTGTTGAATAGCTTCTTTTATGAGCGCAATTTCCCCGGGCATCCAGGCATATTGATCCTGTTCGTATACGCCCATGGGGCCGCCCATAATGATGAGCCAATCAGCGTTAGCCAGTGCAGTCGTGTCGGTGTTTTCGTACCAGCGGGTATGGGTGACCGTATGATTTTCTTTGGCCGCCCAGTTGGCAATGCAGCTTAATCCTTCGAAAGGTACATGTTGGAAGTAGTGAATATGCATATGCGATGGGTAAAATGAAGTACCGAAGATACGCCTGCTATTTCACTTCTGCTCTTATTACCCTTAAATATTCATGGCCTTTCATGTGAGCGCTTTTGTTGCCGAAGTATTGCTGGCGGTAGTCTGCGGCGCCACCATCATAGCGAACAATGAGTTGGTGTGCTTCCAGGTAATCGCGTAGTACTTTCGGATCCATACCGAAATCCCAGTTTTCACCGGCGCGACGGAGTAAGCGATTTACTTTGTCAGCACCATAAAATGTGGCAGGATTTTCCAGCACCGCTTTATCTACATAGCTCAGGATGATTTGTGTACCCGGATTGAACTCCCTTACATGGTGAAAGATAGTTTCACCCAAACGGGCTTCCAGTTCTGTAGTAAGGGCTTCCCAGATAAACAATGTTTTATAATGCTTGCGGTAGAATAATTGGGGAATCACATCGGAGATCTGTTGTGTATTCATATCCAGCTGTACATAATCAATCGGTACTTGCGGCAAACCTTTGATAGTGGCCAGCTGTGTGCGTTTGCGATGTTGTAACACCGGGTGATCCAGTTCTACATAATGTAATGGCATCCCGATATTCAGGCGATGTGCCCTGGTATCGTAAGAGGCATTCAGGATAATGACCTGGTTAATGCCATCATTCCTAACGGCATCCGTAATCATGTCGTCAATTAACTTGGTTCTGGCCACGCCGGAGGTGAAGGTACCAGGCCAACGAAACTGTATGCCGGCGATGATCAGTTTTCTGAATAAGGAAATACTGCAACAGGCCAGCAAAAGCTGGTAGAATTTAGACAGGAATACGGCTGCAAACGGATCCTGGAACAAGCGTTCCTTTTCCGGTTTGGTACTTTCAAGGGCACGGAATGCAGCCATGTAAGTGCCCGATTTGGTGGCAGGTAAACGGCTCATGAATTAGTAATACTCATACACGTTATTGTATACCTTTTTAGACGGCTATTTTGGTTGTGTCCATGATCAAATATATGTAAAAATGAGAATTACATTATCAGGGTTTTTCCCCGGTATGCTATACCAGTGCACAAATAGCTACCAGTGCCACCACACTGATAAATACCCATAATAACACGCCTTGCAGCAAGGGTTTGCGGCCAATGCCCCGTAAAGATTCCCGGCTAAGATTGGTACCAATCAGGAAGAGCGTTAAGGATAAACCTGTTTTGGCACTATGTACCATAAAAGGACCTATTTCCTGTACCCAGGGCACCCATGTGTTGAGTAGCATCGCCAGCACAAAGATGGCAATGAACCAGGGAATTTTGATTTTACCGGTATCCGTTTTAAAGAGCAGGGTGGTGATAAATGCCACGGGAATAATCCACAGTGCACGGGATAGCTTCACGGTAGTGGCTATTTGCAGGGCTTCTTCCCCGTATTTGTTGGCAGCACCTACTACAGAGCTGGTATCATGGATGGCGATGGCGCACCATAACCCAAATTGTTGCTGGGATAAATGGAACAGGTGACCAATAGCAGGGAATATGAACAGGGCGAGCGCATTGAGTAAAAAGATGATACCAAGGGCTACAGACACCTGTTTTTCGCCAGCTTTCATCACCGGGGCAATTGCCGCGATGGCACTACCACCGCAGATAGCGGTACCGCAGGAAATGAGGTGGGACGTTTTTTTATCGATGCCCAGCAGTTTTCCCAACAAGGCACCCATGAACAGTGTGGCGGCAATAGCCGTGATGGTAAAGAGCAAGCCGGATTTACCGGCTTGTAAGGCACTGTGGATATTCATACCAAACCCCATTCCTATGATAGACAGTTGTAACAGCCAGTGGGTGATACGCGGTGTAGCCACGGGAAATGGGTTGCCGGTAGTTTGTGCCAGGGCAAAGCCCAGGAGCAGCGCTACCGGTGGTTGTACGACAGGCAGCAGGGTAATGGCCGCTGCCGCCAGGAATATTATCCTGCAAGTGTTTTCGGGTAACCAGGCGCCAGCTATTTTCTCTTGTTGCATACACGAAACATTTGTAATGAGACACAAAGTTCCGTACCAGCGGGGCCGAAGTCAAATGGTGATTAGTGATATCAGATAACTAAAAGTTATGAGCTTAATCAACGGAGAGAATGAACTTGTTGAATTTTCCGGCAAAATCTTCTTTGAGCATTTTGTCGATGCCATTGAGGTAGCTCACGGTAAATCCGCGTTGGAGGCGACGTGTGGTACTGCCATCCAATTGCAGTGGGCGGGCATGGAGTACGCCAATGAGTTGTTTTCCCTGGAAGATGAGTGCCAGCCGGTACAGTGGACTGGGATCATCAATACCACTTTCGTAGTTGAAGTAGAGTATATAGGGTTTCAGTGTAGTTTCTTCTTCCAGCTTAAAGCTGTGGATAAAGGGTTGCAGGTCGTCTGTGCTCCGGCCGGCATGTTGTTTCAGGTAACTGCTGAGTGCTGTTTCGATAATAGAGCCATTCCGGATGTTTTTCTTCTCCGTATAGCCGTTAATGGTAGCCCACATTTTTTCGCCATTGGTAGACACGGGTAGTTTGATATCGCGTTGTAATACGCCGGCGGCTACGCCGTTTACTTTTATTTTCTGGCCTTTGCGGAAAAGGGGTTTGCTGAATTCTTCCTTTGTGATGTCAAAATCGAGGCTCACCGGGTACCAGTCTTTTTTTACGGGGGCGCAGCGCAGGGGAATGTAATCTACCAGCGATACAATGGGATCTCCATTGGGATTGTTATATATGACGGCGTTGCCGCTGATTCTTTCACCTATAATGGGCGCCATGGCGCCGGCCAGTTTAGGGGTATTGTTTTTCCTGGGGGTGCTTTTACCAGTACCGGTGGTGGTATTTTCTTCGTTATCGTATTTGTTATGCGTATCCTTCAGGTGGCACGATGCCAATAATACTGCCAATGCCAGGCAGGACAGATGTTTGTTGAGATGCATATGGTAAAATTACTGTTTATGGGCTGGAAGTGACTCTGGCTTCCGGCCGTTGAGCATCCGCGCAAAGATTGGGCCTAGAATTCGGCGTATATAACGGTATCGGCTATTTGAAGGCGGTGAATTTGTTTCATGCTGGAAAACGGATCCAGCGGAGACCAGTCCTGGCTGGTATATAGTTGGACTTTTTTACCTTTTATTTCCTGTTCCAGTGTATGTAGGGAGATACCGGGATGGGTTTTATGGGAGATGTAATAAATTTTAGGGTCGTTCTCCAGGTGAATAATGATGCCAGGAGGGCCACTTTTCAATTCCTGTACAATACCACTGGTGGGTATACAGTTCTTTTTACTGGCTTTACGGGCAGATGGAATACCGGAAATGAGCAATACCAGTATTAAAGCGGCTACGAGCAACAGTGCTGCGATACCTTTTTTGTTGGTTTGTTTATTCATGATCCGTTGGCGTAAATAGGTTAGGTACAGTTCAGTTAATTTACGAAAATCTGTATAAAATCAGGCTGCATTCTTCTCGCAGTGATTTACAAAAAAAAGGGTGCCTTGCTGGAAGACACCCTTATATATAAAAATTTTATGTTTATTTTTTCCCGTTGGTGTCTGATTCTTCTTCCCAATCATCGTTTTCATCCCATTGATCGTCATCGTCTTCCCAATCTTCTTCCTCCTCTTCAATGAGCAGGCTTTGTTCAGAACCAGGTTCTATGTCATTGTCGCGCCAGTGTGCTACAATTTCATCTGCTTTCTTTTGGATAGGAGCGAAGTCGCCTACGGGATTGTCTTCAAATGTTATTTCCACGTCGGGCATGCCTTTAATGGCGTTAAAGCAGTCCTGCAGCACAGAGATGTTGGCCGGAGCATTGCGTAATGCGCTGTAAGACAAGCGGATGGCATCGAAAGGGCCGCTGTTATGAAATACTTCTTCCCCGTTAAGCATGGGGAAAAGCCATACTAATACATCGTCACCAGTATCTTCGCTGTTGAGGATACCAAAAAAGTCATCGAGTTGCTCGAAACCCAATGGCGCCAGTTGGGCAAAAAGTTTGTTCCTGGGCGGAAATTTAGGATGCTCTTCTCCTGTAATCAAGAATAATTCACCGAATCTTGGCTTTTCTTTGGCGAACCTAAAGTCAATGAGGATATCGTTTTCCATTGATGGCTATTCTATTTTCTACTGTAATTTAATAGTTTAATTGGAAGGTATTGAAAAAAACTTCTACTGGATAACGGTTATGGTGATGGTGTTGCTCATGGTTATATTAAAAAAAACGAGTTTTGTCTTGTTCAGGATTAACCTGATTATACGGATTATTATTTTTTAATCTTAAAGACCATCAAAACAAAATCAGTATAATCAGTTTAATCCTGAACAAGACAAAACTCGCAAAAAAAAATTATTCTACATAAAGTGATAACGTACGAATGCTTCCATAGCTGCGTATTTCTGTAAGCCTAAGCGGTCGTAGAGATCAGCGGTATTGGCGTTACGGTCTTCCGCACGTTGCCAGAATTCGCGTAAATCGGTACCCTGGAAAGGCACTACGTCTTTCTGACTCTGGTGGATGAAGATACCGAGGCGTTTCTGCATTACCTGGTCAGGACTCATAGGCACTGCCATTTCAATTTCGTGGATATCCCACTCCTGCCATGCACCTTTGTACAGCCATACCCAGCAATCTTTCGCCCAATCTTCTGTTTTTACGATATCGAGTGCGGCGAAAATAATGTCCAGGCATACTTTGTGGGTACCATGTGGATCGGCGAGATCACCCGCGCAGAAGATCTGTTGTGGTTTCAGTTTGCGGAGTAATTCCACCGTCAGGGCTACATCTTCAGGACCCATTGGTTTCTTTTCCACCAGGCCGGTTTCATAGAAAGGCAGGTTCATGAAGTGTGCGTTATCTTCCACGCCTACATAGCGGCAGGTAGCTTTCGCTTCGCAACGACGGATCAGGCCTTTAATGGCGCGGATTTCCGGTGTATCTTTCTGGCTTGGTTTCTTGGTGCGGATAAACGCTTTCGCCTCGTCCAGGATCATAGAGCTTTTGCTCTTATCGATGTCGAACATACCTTCAAATCCTACGGCGAAATCGATGAAACGCAGGAGGAATTCGTCAGTAACGGCAATGTTGCCGGAGGTTTGGTAGGCTACGTGTACATCATGGCCTTGTTCGTGCAGGCGGATGAAGGTACCACCCATAGAGATGATATCATCGTCCGGGTGCGGAGAGAAGATCAGCGCACGTTTTTTAGCTGGTTCAGCGCGTTCCGGATGGTTGGGTAACTGTGGACCAGGTTTTCCACCAGGCCAGCCGGTGATGGTGTCGCGGATAGCATTAAATTCTTTGATATTGAGCTCATAAGCAGAACCATACTGTACGATCAGGTCGTTCAAACCATTTTCGTTATAGTCTTTATCTGTGAGCATCAGGATAGGCTTGTTCAGCTTCAGTGCGAGGCTGGTTACCGCTTTACGGGTCAAACCGGGGGTCCATTCGCAATCGCCGGTCAGCCATGGTTCGTTGAAGCGGGTGAGGTCGGCCGCTGCCTGCTCATCAATGATGAATTTGCAGTTAGGATGCTGTTGCAGCAGGGAAGCAGGTACCTGGTCGGTGCTGTGACCTTCTACAGAGCGGCGTACAATTTTGGATTTATGAGAGCCCCAGGCCATCAGCACAATGCGTTTTGCCTTGAAAATGCTGCTCAGACCCATGGTGATCGCTAAACGAGGCACCTGGCTCATATTAGGGAACTCGTATGCATTGGCTAAGCGGGTGCTGTTATCCAGTGTAACGAGACGGGTGTGTGAGTTGATGTTGGCACCTGGTTCGTTGAAACCAATGTGGCCGTTGTTACCGATACCCAGGATCTGGAGATCAATACCACCTAATGCGTCAATACGTTTGTCGTAGTCTTCGCAATATTTTTTAATCTGATCTTTTGGAATAGTACCATCCGGAATAAAGAACTGTCCTTCCGGAATGTCGATATGATTGAACAGGTGTTCTTTCATAAAGCGGTTATAGCTCTGTAAAGCATCTGGCTCTATCGGATAATATTCATCCAGGTTAAATGTAATTACATTTTTGAAGCTCAACCCTTCTTCTTTGTGCAAACGTACCAGTTCTGCATAGAGATATTTAGGTGTAGACCCGGTGGCCATTCCTAAAATACATTTTTGACCGGCAGCCTCTTTTTCGCGAATTAACGCGGCAATTTCCTGCGCCACTGCTTTGGAACCCTCTTTGGCAGAAGGGTGTATCTCCACAGCGATTTGTTCAAAGCTGTCGATCAGTTCAATTTCCTGATGATTAATCGTCATTTGTAAACGTTTTTGATTAGATGCGGTTTAAAAACGAGCCGGAAAATTAAAGAATTTACTGCTAATGAGCATTATTATTTAGCAATATTTAAATTATATTTCTTTAGCTTGTAGTGAACCTTTTAATATTGGATCTCGTTAATATGTTTAGCATACAGCGGCTGAAGGCCGTATTACATATTTTGGTGTAGGAGTCATAAGATGAAAACCGTCCGTGCAATTGCGCGAACGGTTTTCTGATTTTTAATCAATTATGAACTCGTCAGCAAACAACCATGCTCCATTGCCTGCTCCTTCTGCACCAGCTGGAATTTTACCAAAGTTCTGCATCTGCACTTTTACAAAACGACCACGTACCTGTTGCAGTTTGCCACGTACTTTGTTAATGCCGGCTTGCGTAAAGGTGGTTTGCTTGTATACTTCTTTATAGGTTTTGCCATCATCAGATACCGAAAATACCACCTGTTTGGGCGGATAAATCCAGTCGCCTTTTGCGTTGATAGTATTGATGCCTACTACGTGAATATCCTGGATGCTGTCCAGTTCTAACACCGCTTCCATATTGGTGCCTTTAAAGCCAAACCACTGACCATCATCGTCATAGGATGCCAAACCTTCTATCCCGTCTACCATGGCGAAATTGCTGGCAGGGCGGTGACTTTTATCTGCTTCAGTAGCCAGGGTTACTTTTTTAGCCATCCCCTTATGGAAGATAAATGTCTGGCTAAATTCATTGCCAAATGGTTTACCGTCTGAAAATACCTGTGCACGAATAGTGCCTGCCTTGCTGATGGAAACAGGCTGCGTGTAAGGAGTCGCCTGAGGGGTAGGAGCAGTACTATCGGTGGTGAAAAATATTTTACCACCTTCCAGCTGGCTGCTGAAGGTTACCTGTACGCCGCCTTTACCATTATCAGTTACGGCGCCTTTTACTTCAAATACGTGTTTGGCGTAGTTTACTTTCTTCAGTTCCAGGCGTTTTACGTGTACTTTCAGGCGTTCGGTAAAGTTGTCGTAATTACGCTTATCCTTTGGAGACCACAGTACTTCCGACAGGGCGCAGGCACGCGGATATACCATGTATTCCATGTAATCGTTGTTGCCAATGTATTCAGACCAGAGATTGGCCTGTGCTCCCTTGATATATTTAGCCTGATCCGCATTCAGCTCAGCAGGTACCGGCTCATAACTGTATACTTTGTTAACCGGCAGGAATCCGCCAATGGCCAGTGGTTCATTGGGGCTTTTGGACTGGTAGTGGTCAAAGTAGCAGAATTCACCCGGTGTCATGATCACATCATGTTTTTGCTGTGCTGCGGTAATGCCGCCTTCAATACCTCTCCAGCTCATGACGGTGGCGTTAGGAGCCAGGCCACCTTCCAGGATCTCGTCCCAGCCAATGATCTGACGGCCTTTGCTGTTCAGGTATTTTTCCATGCGTTGCACAAAATAGCTTTGCAGCGCGTGTTCATCTTTCAGGCCTTCTTTCTTCATGCGGGCCTGGCATTTAGGGCATTTCTGCCAACGTACTTTCGGACATTCATCACCGCCGATGTGAATGTATTTGCTAGGGAACAGTGGTAATACTTCATCCAGCACATCTTGCAGGAAAAGAAATACGCTGTCGTTCCCTGCGCAATATACATCGTCGTATACGCCCCAGTGGGTGCCGGTTTCGTAAGGACCGCCGGTGCAACCCAGGTTAGGGAAGGCGGCCAGTGCGGCCAGCGCATGACCTGGCATTTCAATTTCAGGAATAACCGTTACAAAGTGATCCGCTGCGTACTGTACCACTTCTTTTATTTGTTCCTGTGTATAATAGCCTCCATAAGGCTTGCCGTCGTACTTGTTATCTGCATAACGGCCAGCCATGGTTTCTTTCCTTTTGGAAGATATTTCCTGCAGGCGCGGGTATTTCTTGATTTCAATGCGCCAGCCCTGGTCATCTGTCAGATGCCAGTGGAAGGTGTTCATTTTGTGTAATGCCAGCAGATCGATGTACTTCTTCACAAATTCTACAGAGAAAAAGTGACGGCTTACATCGAGGTGTAAGCCACGGTAAGCGAAGCGGGGAGCATCGGTAATGCTTACACCCGGGATATACAGGGCATTGGCTTTTTCTACGGGCAGCAGCTGAATCAGCGTCTGTACGCCATAGAAGGTGCCACTGTTGCTGTTACCATTGATGGTCACAGTATTGTGATCGCTATTCAGCGTATAACCTTCTACGTTAGTAGTGTCTTTGCCGGTATGTAATACAATGGCATTTTTATCGCCCTGGTCTTTGATGGCGAGTTCATAGCCGGTTAATTCTTTCAGCCATGCGTTAAACAGGGCGGCTGTTTTTTTATCGCTTTCATTGGTGGCAACGATCACCGTTTGCTTATCCAATAAAAAGGAATCTGCTTTTTCGCTGATGCTGGCAGGCATAGGAATGATGCTCACTTTGCCTTTGGGAGCAGACGTCTGCTGGGTGCCGGAGCACCCCCACAGTGCTGCTGCGGTTACTAAGCACAGGAGCGTTTTTTTCATTGTCATATCTTTTGTTTGTTTTTTGTGGTTTATTTTCTCCTTATCGCAGCTCCAGTTCACACAGCACAGGGCGGTGATCGGAGGCAACGGTTTCTTCGATAATGCGGGCGGCTACAACGGTCCATTTATGTTTGGGCGCTACCATGATATAGTCCAGTTTGATCCTGGGGCTATCGGAAGGGAAGGTAGGTCCCATCTGGTGCGTAGCATCTGTAAATACTTGTTTCAGTACGGTGATTTCCTTTGAGGTGGGCAGCGCGTTAAAATCGCCCGCCATGATCACAGGGGTACCTGTTTCGCGGAAATAATCTGCCAGTGCATTTGCTTGTGCTACCCGGTCGGTGGCGCGTTTGCCGGCGTCCAGGTGGGTGGTCACGAAGCGGAGACTGCTATCGCCAGGTAATTTGATGGTAACGATGCCTGCTGCCCTGGGTTCATTGTCTTTCGAAGAAGGCAGGGGCAGTGTAATACCGCTGTTAATAGGAAACCGGGAAAGAATGCCGGTACCATAGCCTCCGCCGTCAAAATCCATGGCTTTCACGAAATAGGTGTACATGCCGGTGATGGATGCCAGTTCTTTCAGCTGATCCGACTGTTGGGTGCGGGAGGTGAAGCTATCCACTTCCTGTAGTGCCACCAGGTCAGGATTGGTAGCCAGTATTACATTGGCAATACCCTGCAAGTCGAGTACCTGTTTCATGTTTTCCCCATGGTGGATGTTATAGGTCAGTATTTTTACTTTTTGTACCTGTGCAAAAAGTGTAACGCCTGTAAAGCATACCAGGGTGATTAGCAGCATTTTTTTCATAGCATCATTATTTAGGGATTTGCAGATACCGGAAAGTAGGCATTTGTGTGGGAAGCGTAGTAACGGAGGGTAATACCAAATCGTTATTATTCTTCCTATATTCCTGCTTTCCGGCACTTCAAAATCATTTAAACGCTTCTTTCACGGGTCTTCCGGTCCAAACCTGCGGAGTTTTTAATCCGAAGATCCATGCCAGGGTAGCAGCGGTGTCGTAAGTCATTACGCTGCTTTTAATTTCTTTGTTCTTTGCAATGCCAGGTCCACGGATAATCCACGGGATCTGCATTTCTTCCATGGTTTTGCCGCCATGTCCTTTCTTGATACCGCCATGATCTGCCGTGAGCAGGATGATGGTATTGTCCCACATACCGGCATCTTTCACGGCCTGTAATATTTTGCCCAGCAAAATATCATTCTTGTGTACCTGGTCAAAATAAGGCTGAATATTATGACCAATATTATGCCCGGTGCCGTCTGGTTCATCGAAATGGATGAAGAGGAAGTCCGGTTTCTTTTCTTTAATATAATCTACGGAGGCGGCCGTAGCGAGGCTGTCGTTGTCATGGCAGGCCATGTCTTTGTTAACAGCCGCTTTGGGGAACAGGTAACCAATACCGTTCCAGCTATAGATAACGCCTATTTCAGAGGTTGGTTTTTGTTCACGCAACAGGGTGTAGATAGAGGGGAACATGCCATATTGATCCAGTTCACGGGAGGGTAGCTCCGGTTTTTGGCTGTCCCATTCGGTGTATCCATGTATTTCCGGACCAGCGCCCATTACCATGGAAGCCCAGTTCACTGCACTGGAAGAAGGTAATACACTGCGGGCCTGTAAGGTCCATGCGCCGTCCTGCATCATTTGTATCATGTTAGGGTTATCCACTTTTGGAAAGCAATAGGAACCAAATCCATCCATGCCTATCAGGATAACATGTTTTACACCTTTGACTTGTGCCTGCGCGAAGAGTCCGCCAAGCAACAAGCCTGTTGCAATGATCAGTTTTTTCATTTCGTTGTTCACTTTTAAAGTCGCTGCTAATGTGCCAGCGCTTTCGTTTTTTAATAACGGATATTTATCAATACTTAGCTAAACAATAGCGGCTAAGATAGTAATGTTTTTTCGCCAATTTCACGGATTAATGCGACTTCTTTTTGTTGTGTAGCGGAGATACCGTATTCTGGTACGCCGGGAATGCCGCCCATGCTGACATTCGGATTGCGGTATACCATTTTACTTTCTTCATAGGCTTTGGCAGAGGTATGATACTCTGTTACACCGGTGGCTGTGATCAGTTGAGCGATGTTATTGGCCCGCACGCCTGATCCTGCCATGATGGCGATGCGGTCGTTGGCCCGTATGACCAGGTCTTTCAGCAGGGCAGCGCCTTCTATGGCGGTATTGCGTGCGCCGGAAGTGAGGATACGTTCGCAACCGATAGAGATAATATCTTCCAGGGCTTCAAACGGGTTATCCGTCATGTCGAAGGCCCGGTGAAATGTAACGCCCATCGGCCATGCCAGCGATGTGAGTATTTTGCAGCGTTCTTTATCTACGCGTCCATCGGCGGTGAGAATACCGATTACCACGCCATTACAGCCCAATTGTTTGCATAATTCAATGTCTTTTTTCATGACCTCAAACTCCAGTTCGGAGTAAAGAAAATCGCCGCCACGGGGGCGTATGATGGGGTAGAGGTCTATTTTTACTTTTTCCCTGGCTACCGCGATGGTGGCATAACTGGGAGTGGTACCACCTTCCAGCAGGTTATCACAAAGTTCTATCCGGTTGGCACCGCCCTGTTCTGCAGCAATGCACGAAGCTACAGAGGCAGCACATATTTCGAGGGTGAAGGACATAAACAAGGTTTTTATGTTAGAGCTGTTTTTCGGGAATTACGAATTACAAATTACGAATTACGGATTTGTGGGTAGATATAAGGGGAGAGAATACTCGCGTTTACTATCTGCCCACAAATCCGTAATTCGTAATTTGTAATTCGTAATTTTTAAAAATGATGTTTACCATCAATTAAAATATTGCTGGTATCGCTGGTGCATACTGCATAGCTGAACCCTTTCTGCAGGCAGTAAGCGCCGTGTTCTCCTTTTTTGTTGAGCGCCAGGAATCCTACCTGGATTTCTTTTGCTTTGGAAGGACTTCTTTTCACGATACGGTCAACTGCTTCTTTGCAGGCTTTTTCCGGTGGGTATCCCTGACGCATCAGTTCTACTACCAGGTGGCTACCTACAATTTTAATCACTTCTTCACCTACACCGGTGCTGGTGGCAGCGCCGATTTCATTATCTACATACAATCCTGCACCAATGATAGGAGAATCGCCTACCCGGCCATGTAATTTAAACGCCATGCCACTGGTGGTGCAGGCGCCGGAGAGGTTGCCTTCCGCGTCGAGGGCTACCATACCAATGGTATCGTGGTTATACACATTACCTGGCAACATCAGCGGATTAAACGCTGTAGCGCCATTGGTAGGTGTGTATGATTTATTTTCTATGTTGATGACTGGTTTGTATTCAGATGTTTTCAGCCACTCTTTCCAGGCTTTTTCAGACTCTGGTGTGAGCAGGTTCTCTTTCTCAAAACCATTTGCCAGCGCAAACTGCAGGGCGCCATCACCCACCAGCATCACATGGGGTGTTCTTTCCATTACCAGGCGTGCTACGGAAATAGCGTGGGTAACATGTTCCAGCGCGGCTACAGAGCCGCAGTTGCCATGTTCATCCATGATGCAGGCATCCAGGGTTACACGACCATCACGGTCGGGGTAGCCGGAATAACCTACGGTGTGGTTGTTGGGATCCGCTTCGGGTACTCTCACCCCTGCTTCTACAGCATCGAGGGCGCGACCGCCTTTTTTCAGTATTTCCCAGGCAGCCGCATTGGCAGCACGACCAAAGTCCCAGGTCGACACCACGATAGGCTTTCCCTTTACAGGGCTGCCTTTACCCTGGGAACGTGCAGCCGTTCCCGTTACTCCGTCCAAAGAGAAAACAGCGGCGCTTAGGGCCGCTGTTTTCAGGAATGATCTTCGATTATTATTCATAAAATAACTTTTAGTTTGATCTGGCTTTCAGCCCTTAGTAATACAAGATGATCATCGCTGCAATTACTAAAAGCTAATGGCTAAAAGCTAACCGCCGTTCAGTCCTTCATTTCCCATGCCAGTGCGCTGGCGCCCAGGATGGCTGCATCGCTTTCCTTCAGTTCTGAGAACAGCAATTTAACTTTATTCTGGAAAATGGGAAGCAGGTTCTTTTCCATATGCTCCCGCACGGGTTTCATGATAAGGTCTCCGGCTTTTGTTAAGCCGCCAAACAGCACAATGGCTTCCGGGCTGGAGAACATCACGAAATTGGCGAGGGCGGCACCGAGTATTTTACCGGTGAACTCATAAACTTCCATCGCCAGCGGATCGCCTTTCATAGCAGCTTCGTAGATGAGTTTGGAATTGATCTCTTCTTTGGTATGTTCCCTCATCAGGCTGTCGGTATCCGGGCGGGTGGCCAGGAATTCCAGGGCTGTGTTGGTAACACCGGTAGCGGAAGCATAAGCTTCCAGCGAACCGTGCGCGCCGGTGCCGGAATGGTAGCGGCCTTCAGGGATCACGATACAGTGACCAAGTTCACCGGCAAAACCGTCGTGACCGTAAATCAGTTGTCCGTTGGCAACGATACCGCTACCTACGCCTGTACCCAGGGTGATCACGATAAAGTCTTTCATTCCCCTGGCAGCGCCATAGATCAGTTCTCCCAGTGCGGCCGCGTTGGCATCATTGGTGAGTACAGTGGGCAAGCCAAATTTCTGCTCCAGCAGGCTGGCTAAAGGTACTACCCCTTTCCAGCGCAGGTTAGGCGCATATTCAATATTACCGGTATAGTAGTTGCCGTTGGGGGCGCCTACGCCAATACCTTTTATGTTTTCGATACCGCCTGCCTGTTCAATAAGGGCAGACATATGTCCGTGTAATTCATCGAGAAAGCCATCTACATCTTCATGTTGGTTGGTCAACATACGACCATCACATAAAATATTGCCTCTGCGATCTACAATACCGAATTTGGTGTTAGTGCCTCCAATATCAATGCCCACCGCTAACTGCTGACTCATAATCAATTCCTTGAGATTTTAAAATGGTTTTAACTCTAAATGCGAAGAACGCGAGATAAGCAAAGCACAACGCCGGAATAACATAAGAGGCGTGAATACCAATGCTTGGAATATCTGCCAGACCACCTTGTACAGGAGGAATGAGCGATCCACCGAGGATCATCATGATCAGGAAGGCAGATCCCTGACCAGTGTATTTGCCCAGACCGGCGATAGATAATGCGAAAATGCTAGGCCACATTACAGAGCAGTATAAACCAGCACTGATGAATGCGAAGGTAGCCAGCTGGCCGGTAGAGAATAATCCGATCAGGATAGAAGTAACACCCAGCAGACCGAAGACCATCAGGGTTTTAGCAGGTTTATCCTGGCCGGCGAAGAAACCTATGATCTGCACCACTATACAGATAGCATAAGGATATAACACGGAGATGTCGTTCCCTTTAATGCTGTTAGCGCCAAGAATAACGCCGTATGCCACAAAAGGAACTACCACACAAAGTATGTTACGTACGGATTTAGATACATTGAAAACGCTGATAGCACCTGTCCAGCGGCCAATCATCATACTACCCCAGAACAGGGAAACATAAGGATCCAGTTCTGATTCTGCCAAACCTTTTGCGGTCAGGAAGCCGGGATGTTTCAGTAATGCGCCGAGGTTACTGGCAACAGATACTTCCACGCCTACATAGATGAAGATGGCCAGCATACCGAGGATCAGCTGTGGATATTTCATCGCGCCCCAGCCTTCGCTGTTGCCGGCAGATACTGTTTTAGAGTAGAAGAGAATGCCCACAATACCAATGATACCGGCAATAAACATAGGCAGTTCAAATTTCAGGACCAGGCCCATGAGGATCAGGACAAACATGAAAGTGATACCCAGTAACGATTTGGTAGCTTTGGGAGAAGATTCAAATGCTTCAGTGTCCTGGCTTTCGGGCATCTTCACAAAAGCAAAAATAGCCGCCGCAATCAGGAACAGGGCAATTAATAAGAAGTATAAAGTATTGATTTTGCTGATGTCGGTGCTTACATCGCCACCTTTAATATTACCGAACAGCAGCATGCTCACGATAATAGGACCGATGGTAGTACCGAAGGAGTTGATACCACCTGCCAGGTTCAGACGGTGTGCGCCTTTGGCAGGGTCACCTAATAAAATAGCAAATGGATTGGCAGCAGTTTGCTGCAGGGAAAATCCTAAGGCAACAATAAATAATGCCATCAGGATCAGGGCAAAATATCCGAAAGTAACTGTTTGTTTAAAGTCTGTATCCAACACGGTGAGCACCTTGTCCAGGTTAGCTTTGGTGAAGGTAGCAGCATATTGATGGTGCTCTGCGTCTTTGGTGAAAGCGCCGGAAACGGCAGCCGTTAACTGAGGATGGGTGGTATACTTTTCCGCGGCAGCATTATCGCTGATCAGCAGGGAATAAGTATCTGCCTCTTTCTCACGACGGATTTTTACCTGTCTGTCGGAAGTTTGCAGTTGTTGTTCTACCTGGAAACTACTGATGTCGGCAACGGTTTCCTTAATCGGAACAATCTTTTCCTTATTCACGCAGGGGATCATAATAACAGATCCGAGTACGGAAATTAATAAACCGTAAATAATACCCTTCTTATAACCGATCTTGTTAAGTATATCTACTTTCCTCGCAACAGATGCCAGGTACAAAATCAGCGAGCCTATAAAGTAGGCGCTGTAGAACGAGAAGTCTATCAGCTGAGACTCCAGCTGGGTAAGGTTAAAATGCGATTTACAGAAAGGGATAAAGATACTGTTGGACGCAGCCAGAAATCCCCAGAAAAAGAAAACCAGAATGAGCACAAAGAACGATGGATGAGTACTTTGCGCGTTTTGTTTTGATTGCTGAGTCATAAACGTGTTAAGTTACAGTGAAATTTTGCCGGATAAATGTATAAAGAATTTTTTAAAATTTTTTAAAAAGTAAAATTATTCTTGCATTTGGTAATTAGGTAAAACGTTTTAGCAAAAATATTTGCGAAATATACACGAAATATAGCAGAAGTTTAATTATGTTCGTGCTTATCAAAAAAAATAATTCAGACAGCTTATGTCCAACCAAACAGTAACAATGAACTTACCTCCCAAGCAGGCGGGATATGCTCAGTCAATGGCTATTATAGGCATGTTGTTCTTCGTATTCGGCTTTGTTACCTGGCTCAATGGAACCTTGATCCAGTTTTTCAGAATTGTGTGTGAACTGAACGTAGCCCAGGCACTGCTGGTAACCATGGCCTTTTTCATGGCCTATTTTTTCCTGGCAATTCCTTCTTCTTTTATCCTGAATAAAACAGGATTCAAGAACGGGATGGCTTTAGGACTCCTGATCATAGCTGTTGGTTCCCTGATCTTTATTCCTGCCGCCAACGCGCGCAGCTTTGGTATCTTCCTGACTGGTTTATTTGTACAGGGCGCCGGACTGGCATTGCTGCAAACAGCATCCAATCCATACGCCAGTATCATTGGGCCTAAAGAGAGTGCCGCCAAGCGTATCAGTATCCTGGGTATCTGTAACAAAAGTGCCGGTGCACTGGCGCCATTGATTCTCAGCTCTATTGTATTAAAAGGAGCGGAAAAGCTGGAGGCAGATATTGCTGCCGCAGTGGATGCCACACAGAAAAATGCCTTGCTGGATAGCCTGGCTTCCCGCGTAATCGGGCCTTACCTGGTAATTGCCATTGTATTAACGGTACTGGCATTCCTCCTGAAACGTTCTTCTTTACCCGAAATAGATACCAATGCGGAAGATGCTACCACGGCAGCAGCTACCTCTGGTAAAACAAGTGTATTCCAGTTCCCTCAGCTGGTGCTGGGTGTACTCTGTATCTTCGTATATGTGGGTGTGGAAGTAATGGCAGGAGACGTGATTGGTCAATATGGTACCTCCCTGGGTATGAGCGTGGACGACAGTAAATACTTTACCTCTTTCACCCTGGTAGCCATGCTGGTAGGGTATGTAATAGGTATTGCCACTATTCCTAAATACCTCAGCGGTAAAAAAGGACTACAGATTTCTGCTGTATTGGGTGTGTTATTTACCGTAGCCGCTTATTTTAATACCGGTGCTTCTGCCGTAACCTTCATCGCTTTACTGGGTCTGGCAAACGCCCTGATGTGGCCTGCTATTTTCCCGATGGCAATTGATGGCCTGGGCCGTTTTACCAAGATAGGCTCTGCCTTACTGGTAATGGGTATTGTGGGCGGTGGTGTACTGCCACAGGTATATGCTGGTATGTTTAATGAACACAGTATGTTTAATTTCCTGTACAGCGCCAGCATCGACTTCAGACATGCATTCCTGTATTGTATGGTACCCTGCTACCTGTATATCCTGTTTTATGCACTGGTAGGTGATAAGATAGGAAAACCGAAAGCATAAAGCCGAAAGCATAAAGCTATTAAAGCGAATGACCGGAGCGAAACTAGTAAAATAGTTGCTCCGGTCATTCGCTTTAATAGCTTTATGCTTTTTGCCTTCGGCTTTTTGCTTTTCCAAATCATTTTTATATTTTTAGGTGTAAATTTTACGTTTAATTTTCTTTTAATGATACAAAAAACCAGGGAGCAGTTTATCCACTTATTTGAGAAAGAGCCACTGATGGTCGTTTCCCCCGGCAGAATCAATTTGATTGGCGAGCATACCGATTATAATGACGGTTTTGTGTTACCGGCAGCCATTGATAAAAAAATCGTGTACGCTATTGCGCTCAACAACACACAGCAATGTAATGCACATGCTGTTTTCACTAATGAAACCGTTTCCTTTTCGCTGGACAGTGTGAAGCCTACGCCAGGATGGATCAATTACCTGATGGGTGTGGTAAACCAGCTGCAGGAGCGGGGTTTCGTTGTAGAAGGTTTTGACTGCGTGGTATCGGGCGATATCCCGGTAGGAGCGGGGATGTCTTCTTCTGCTGCAGTGGAAGGCGGACTGGTAGCGGCCCTGGATCACCTGATGGGCTATGGGCTAAACCGGATGGAGATGGCACTCATTGGCCAAAAGGCGGAACATACCTTCCCTGGTGTGAAATGTGGTATCATGGACCAGTTTGCGAACCTGCACGGTAAAAAAGACCAGGTAATGCGCCTGGACTGCCGCAGTCTCGCGTTTGAATATTTCCCCTTCAACTTCCCCGACTACAAAGTGGTGCTGTGCAATTCCATGGTACACCACTCCCTGGCGTCTTCTGAATATAATGTACGTCGCCAGCAATGCGAGGAAGGGGTAAAGGCAATCCAGGTAAATCATCCGGCGGTGAAATCGCTGCGGGATGCGACTATGGCCATGCTGGAAGAAGTGCGGAACCAGGTTGCTCCGAAAGTATACGACCGTTGTGCATATGTGATCGCGGAAATTCAACGCGTACAGGATGCTACGGCACTGCTCAAACAAGGTAACCTGCAACAGTTCGGAGAGCTGATGTATGCTACACACGAAGGGCTGAGCAAACTCTATGAAGTGAGTTGCCCTGAACTGGATTTCCTGGTATCACTGGCCCGTGAGCGGGAAGAAGTGGCTGGTGCCCGTGTAATGGGTGGTGGTTTTGGTGGCTGTACCATCAACCTGGTAAAAGCAGAGAAGGTAGCTGATTATGTAGCCTTTATCAAATCACGTTACCAGGATCAATATGGTAAGGAGCCGGAAGTATACGTAACTACTATTGAAGACGGCGTGTCTGTGCAGGAAAAGAAAGTAACGCAAAACGCGTAACAGAGAGCTGAAAGCATAAAGCGGAAAGCAAAAAGCTATAAAAGCGAATGACCAGAGCGGATATTATTCCTTTGCTCTGGTCATTCGTTTTTATAGCTTTTTGCTTTCCGCTTTATGCTTTCAGCTCTCTGTTAGTACTGATCATCCAGTGCAAAGATCGGTGTTCTGTTCATCCAGCGACCACGGGTGAAGTCCGGAATGAATTGTACGCTGCCGCTTTCTGCTACAGATTGTTCGCTGAGTGGTGTGATCGCATACCAGGTAGCCATGTCGTATACGTCCAATGGATATGGTGCATTGCGTTTTACACACTCCAGGAAGGAGTTGAGTACAAACCAGTCCATACCGCCGTGACCAGCGCCTGCAGCGTCGTTGGCATATTTTTTCCACAGTGGGTGGTCATATTTGCCGAAGTAACTGCTGGCATCTTTTGGATCGCCGGTGGGTTCCCATTCGTCGAATTTACTTTTCTTTTCTACGTAAATAGATTTCTGGTCGTCCATCCAGAGGCCATTCGTACCTTGAACGCGGAAGTTCAGGGAGTAAGGGCGTGGAGAGTTGGTATCGTGCGACAGCATGATGGTTTCGCCATTGTTGGTTCTGATCAGGGTAGACACGATATCACCCAGTTTGAATTCTACTTTGGCATTTGGATGGCTTTCGCCGCCGTTGTCAACGATATATTTGTGCAGGCCACGGGATTTGGTCGCCACGGAAGTGAGCGACAGCAAACGGTTACCGCGGTTGATGTTGATCATGTTGTTGATAGGACCCAGACCATGAGAAGGGTAGAGGTCAGCGTTGCGGTGTACCGAGTGCGCAGTTCTCCATTTGGCTTCAGACAGTCCTTTTTCGCCAAATTCCACACCACCACCATAGTATTGTTTACCGTTGTTGAATTTAACACCGCGTAAGTCGTGCTGGTAGCCGCCCTGCAGGTGCGTTAATTCACCGAATAAACCCTGGCGCACCATGTTTAATACGGCCATCACGTCTCTGCGGTAGCATACGTTTTCCATACCAAATACCGGGATGCCTGTTTGTTCGCTGGTGTTAACCAGTTCCCAGCATTCCTGGATATCAGAGGCGCCACATACTTCTACAGCAGGTGTTTTACCGGCTTTCATAGCAGCAACGGCCATGATGGTATGCCATTCCCATGGCGTAGCAATTACCACCGCATCAATATCATCACGTTTCAGGAGGTTACGGAAATCTTCCGGACCGTTGGTATATTCCGCTACTTTCTTCTTTGTACCATAAGCTTTTTCAATCATTGCTTTAGCTTTAGGTACAGTGAAAGCCGTGTCGGGATCAGCGAAAGCGATTACTTCAGCATCTTCGCGGTGAAGGAAGAAATTCAGGTGGCCCAGTCCGCGGGCACCTACGCCAATTACACCAATTCTTACTTTCGGCTTCTTCTCGTTGGCAAATAATTTGGCAGAAGAGCCCAGCATAGAAATACCTACGCCAGCTGCTACTGTGTTTTTCAGGAAACTTCTGCGATGCAGTGGTTGTTTATTCATTGTTCAAAGTTTATTAGCGTACACTGTTATACGGTAAGGAGGCACTAAATTTATAAAAATTGATTTATCTAAACCAACCCTATGGGGAATATTCTTACATTTTTGTGATAAACGGTGAAGAAACTGTCAAGTTCTTCTTCTAAAGTTGCCACTGCGGTTTCCGGCAAAGTCAATTTAGAATTAATAATAGTGAATTTGAGATTGATTCAGTACAATTATCTGCTCTATCTTCGCTAGCATCTGTAATTCATAAAATTTTTATTTCCGGCAATGAAGAAAAGCACATTACTCCTGGCTGGGCTGCTGGGTTTTAATATGGCGATGGCGCAGGATATCAAACCCTATGGCGCATTACCATCCAAAGCACAGGTAGCCTGGAATGACCTGGAATATTATATGTTCATTCACTTTGGTCCTAATACTTTCACTAACAAAGAATGGGGACATGGCGATGAAGATCCGAAAGTGTTTAATCCTACGCATGTAGATGCCCGTCAATGGGCACGTACGGCTAAACTGGCCGGTATGAAAGGGATTGTACTCACTGCCAAACACCACGATGGCTTCTGCCTCTGGCCCAGTAAGTACAGCACCCACACCGTGCGCGAAAGCGCCTGGAAAAATGGTAAAGGGGATATCCTGAAAGAATTATCGGAAGCGTGTAAAGAGTACGGCCTGAAATTCGGCGTGTATTTGTCGCCTTGGGACCGTAACCATCCTGAATATGGAACTGAAACTTACAACCAGGTATTTGCGAATACGCTCACAGAGGTGTTATCTAATTACGGACCTGTATTTGAACAGTGGTTTGATGGCGCCAATGGCGGTAATATCAAGCAGCCGTACGACTGGAACCTGTTTCGTGGTGTAGTATATAAACATCAACCCAACGCGGTTATTTTCAGTGACGTGGGTCCTGGTTGCCGCTGGGTAGGTAATGAAAACGGGATTGCCGGTACTACTAACTGGAGTACGCTGAATGTAAAAGGATTTACACCCGGTGCAGGTGGCCCGCCTACCAAATCGCTCAACGAAGGTAATGAGGATGGCGAACAATGGATTCCAGCGGAGTGTGATGTATCTATTCGTCCGGGATGGTTCTATAGCCCGGAAACCGATGATAAAGTAAAATCGGTGTCTCATTTATTAGATATTTATTATGGTTCTGTAGGCCGCAATGGCAACCTGATCCTGAATGTGCCGGTAGATAAAGACGGCGTGATTCACCCCAATGATTCCACCCGTTTGATGGAGCTGCGGAAGGTGCTGGACGCTTCTTTTAAAGATAACCTCGCTAAAAAGGCGGTAGTAACGGCAACGAATACACGCAGTAATAATGCCGCCGTGAAAGTGGCGCACCTGACGGATGGTACCAATGCTACTTACTGGGCTACTACTGATGAGGCGAAATCGACTGCCATCACGCTGACTTATCAGAAGGCCATCACCTTTAACCGTGTGGTGTTACAGGAGTACATTGCGCTGGGACAGCGGGTACAAAACTTCTCCGTTGAGATCCTGGAAAATGGACAGTGGAAGGAAATAGCGAAAGAAACGACCATTGGTCACAAACGTATTTTACGTTTGCCGGATTATACTACCACACAGGTGCGGATTAATATCCTGGATGCCAAAGCGGCGCCGGTGATCAGTGAGGTACAGTTATACAAAGCGCCGGAGCTGCTGGCTACGCCGCAGATAGTACGGGGTAAAGATGGAAACGTAGCCATTACCTGTGCATCTGCAGATGTGAACATTCACTATACCCTGGATGGTACCACCCCTACACAAAAGTCACCTAAATACCCGGTTGCCCAAAAGGAACAGGTAGTGGCGGTAGTGTTGCCCCGCGGTGGTGTGGTGAAAGCCAAAGCCTTCGGAAAAGACGGCAGCAGCAGTGAAATGGTGAAAGCTTCCTTTGATGTGGCGCCGGCCAAATGGACCGTGCAACAGGCGGATGGTGGTGCCGGCGAGGCCGCAGCCAGCGCAATAGATGGAGATGCCAGTACCATATATAGTACAGATGCTTCGAAATATCCGCACGAATTGCAGGTAGACCTGGGCGAGACCCTGTCTCTCAAAGGATTTACTTATCTACCCCCTGCGGGAGATGGCGCTAAAGGCGTGGTATATGGTTATGCGTTTTATACCAGTGCCGACGGCAAAAACTGGGGGAACCCGGCAGCCAGCGGTCAGTTTGCCAATATTAAGAATAACCCGGTGTTACAGTCCGTTCCTTTCAAGGTAACCAAAGCCCGGTTTATCCGGTTTGTGGCGGTAAGCCCGGCAAGTGAGTCAGATTTGCAGGCAGGAATTGCTGAGCTGGGTGTCATCACCCGGTAAGGAAAAATGACCTGATAAGCGGAGATAAGTGTCGGATTGACGGCTCTTGTCTCCGCTAATCTTTTTATAATCAATGTGAAAAATAATAATATATAACCCCCTTGTGCCGGTCAACAGGCCCCATCCCGGCCAACCCAATGTCAGCCTTTGTTAAAATTGTGTCCTTACGAAAAAAAATTCGACCATTTAAAAAGATATTGTTATAACTTTGCGGATATTCTAAACTAAAGACAATATTTATAACAATTTAACGCTGAACTGAAGTTGGAAAAAACCGCAACTCATACCAACATTTCTGCATATCATCCCGCTTTAAACAAAGGGGTATATTCTGTTGGGTTCAATGTCTTTAGATTTCTTTCCCGACGACCTAGAATTTGATAGCGCTTATTCTCATATAACCGCTATCGCACCGTGATTCCCCAATCCTCCGGTGAGCCTTTCCAGTAATGGAATTTCAAGTTAGTTTATTGATTCACGATTTCAATTTAAAAAGTTGGAAAATCAACATATCATCGTTAGGGTAGCCACTCCTGACGATATCCACTATTCAAATACCATCACTGATGAGATGGAATCGTCTGCAAAAGCAAGAGGAACCGGTATTGCCAAGCGTTCCCCTGCCTATGTAGAGCTGAAAATGCAGGAAGGTAAAGCCGTAATTGCGGTTACAGACAAGGGCGACTGGGTAGGCTTTTGCTATATAGAAGCCTGGGGCCACGACAAGTTTGTAGCCAATTCCGGACTCATTGTGAATCCCGCTTTCAGAGGTCATGGCGTCGCTAAATCGATTAAGAAAAGAATATTCGAACTCTCCCGGGAGAAATACCCTGATTCCAAAATCTTTGGTTTAACCACGGGTTTGGCGGTGATGAAAATCAACTCCGAACTGGGCTATGAACCCGTTACCTATTCAGAACTCACCGATGATGACGAGTTCTGGAAAGGCTGCAGAAGCTGCGTTAACTTCGACATTCTCACCGCCAAAAACAGGAAAAACTGTTTGTGTACCGCCATGCTGTACAACCCGGAAGAGAAGCTGAAGGAAGCAGAAGAAAGAGCGATGGCTGAAAAAGCAGCGGCCGCCGTAAAACAGCCTCAGCTGCATGTGACCGCCAGCGGCGACATGCACCACGAAAGACGTCGCCGGAGATTTAAAGGAAACATAAAGTTGTATGAGCGATGGTTGCGTTTTAAAAGATTTGTTTTGCTGAAGAGCAAAAAAGAAGGTGGCGCTACCGGATCTAAAAAGAAATTCTTCCTGTTCTGAAAACAGGATCTCTCAATATTGTTACTGGAATTATAAAAAAAGATGTCATAATGAAAAAAGTTGTACTGGGATTTAGCGGAGGACTTGATACTTCCTATTGCGTTAAATATCTGACTGAAGAAAAAGGATATGAAGTGCATTCAGTGATCGTGAACACTGGTGGTTTTTCAGAAGAAGAGCTGCAGGAAATAGAAAAGCGCGCTTACAACCTGGGCGTTAAAAGTCACAGAACTGTTAATGCAATACGTTCTTATTATGATGGCGTCATCAAATATCTCATCTTCGGTAATGTACTGAAGAATAATACCTACCCGCTGAGCGTGAGTGCAGAGCGCATGAGCCAGGCACTGGCCATCGCAGAATATGTGAAAGAAGTTGGCGCAGACGCAGTAGCACACGGTAGCACCGGTGCCGGTAACGACCAGGTGCGTTTCGACATGGTATTTCATATCATGATTCCAGGTGTGGAAATCATTACTCCCATCCGTGATATGAGACTGAGCCGTGAAGAAGAAATTTCCTACCTGAAATCAAAAGGTGTGGAAGTGAATTTCGAAAAAGCCATGTACTCTATTAATAAAGGTATGTGGGGAACTTCCGTAGGTGGTAAAGAAACCCTTACTTCCAACGGTATGTTACCAGAAGCAGCCTGGCCAACCCAGCTGACGAAAGAAGGCGAAGAGCAGGTGAAATTAACTTTTGAAAAAGGCGAGCTGACAGGCGTAAACGATAAAAAATTCGGTCACCCTTCTGAAGCCATACAATATCTGCAAACCATTGCTGGTCCATTCGCTATTGGCCGCGATATCCACGTAGGCGATACCATTATCGGTATCAAAGGCCGCGTAGGTTTTGAAGCAGCAGCACCGATGGTGATCATCAAAGCGCACCACGCGCTGGAGAAACACGTGTTAACAAAATGGCAGCTGAGCTGGAAAGACCAACTGGCGCAGTTCTACGGTAACTATATGCACGAAGGTCAGATCATGGACCCGGTAATGCGCGACATCGAAGCCTTCCTGCAAAATACCCAGGAAAACGTTTCTGGTGAAGTATTTGTAACACTGATGCCTTACCGTTTCCAGGTAACCGGTATCAGCTCCCCTTACGATCTGATGAGCAGCAAATTCGGCAAATATGGCGAAATGAACAGTGGCTGGAGCGGAGAAGACGTAAGAGGCTTTAGCAAAATCTTTGGTAACCAGACAATGATCTGGCATCAGGTAAAGGAGAGCATAAAGCAGAAAGCATAAAGCAAAAAGCTATTGTGTTGGAGATTGTGATTTTAGTATAGTCCGGTTTTAAGACATTTTTTTATGTTTCAACAAGGATTATATGAGAGATTACAAAAAATTGGAGGTCTGGAGAAAGGCACATGTGATGACAACATTTGTTTATAGGGATGTGGTTACACAATTGCCGAAGGATGAAATGTTTGCGTTGGTAAGCCAGATGAAGAGAGCCGCCTACAGTGTGCCGCTGAATATTGTAGAAGGATGTGGCAGAGCAACTGAAATGGATTTTGCGAGATTTTTAGACCATGCGTTAGGTTCGGTACATGAAGTAGAATATTGTGCGCTCCTGGCTTTTGATTTGAAATTTTTGGAGGAGCCAGTTTATATTGATCTCAATAAAAAGATAAACGAGGTAAAGGCAATGTTAATAGCCTTTATCAAAGCTTTAAGAATATCATGAGTTAGAAAAGTAGAAAAAAGCATAATCATTCGCTACAATAGCTTTATGCTTTATGCTTTCAGCTTTTTTAGCGTAATCAAATCATAAATGAAACCATCAAAAATCAAAGCAGCTATAATAGGAGGTGCCGGTTATACAGGCGGTGAAATGATACGCCTGCTGTTGAATCACCCGGATGTTACTATTTCGTTTGTACATAGTCGTAGTAATGCGGGCAACCCATTATACGCGGTGCATGCAGATTTACTGGGTGAAACAGAACAGCTGTTTACCGGGGAACTGAGCAACGATATTGATGTAATGTTCCTGTGCCTCGGGCATGGAGAATCTAAGAAGTTCCTGGAAGCTACAGATGTAGCGTCGCATGTGAAAGTAATTGACCTGAGCCAGGATTTTCGTTTAGGCGAAACCGTAAAAGACCGCACTTTTGTATATGGCTTACCAGAGATGCAGCGCGACCTGATTAAATCAGCGCAAAACATCGCTAACCCCGGCTGCTTTGCTACTGGTATTCAACTGGGACTGCTGCCACTGGCGAAAGCTGGTTTGCTGAAAGAAGTACATACCACCGGTATCACCGGATCCACCGGCGCAGGACAAAGCCTGCAGGCTACTTCCCACTTCACCTGGAGAGCCAATAACATTTCTACCTATAAAGTGCTGAATCATCAGCACCTTAAGGAAATACGACGAAGCCTTCAGCTGTTGCAGCCGGGCTTCAGTGAAGACGTGAACTTTGTACCGGTACGGGGCGATTTCCCAAGAGGAATCTGGGTGACCTCCTACCTGCAAACCGACTTATCACTCGAAGAAGCTGTGAAGCTGTATAAAGACTTTTATGCCGGTCATCCGTTTACCCATGTCAGCGATAAACAGATAGACCTGAAACAGGTAGTCAACACCAACAAGTGTTTAATTCAACTGGAAAAAACCGGTAATAAACTGGTGATCCATTCCATTGAAGACAACCTGTTGAAAGGCGCCTCCGGTCAGGCAGTGCAGAACATGAACCTGATGTGCGGACTGGATGAAACGGCAGGACTGAAACTGAAGTCCATCGTGTTCTAATTGTTTTTATCATTTTTCAATTATTGGCCAACATGAAATTGTTCGACGTATATCCTCTTAACGATATCATTATAGAAAAAGCCCTCGGCTCCCATGTTTGGGACAACCACGGCACACAATACCTGGATCTTTATGGCGGGCATGCTGTGATCTCTATCGGTCATACGCATCCTCATTATGTAAAACGCCTCACAGATCAGTTGCATAAAGTGGGTTTCTACTCCAACTCTGTAAAGATGCCTTTACAGGAAGAACTGGCTACTTTGCTGGGTAAGGTGTCAGGCAAAGAAGACTACCAGCTGTTTTTATGTAACTCCGGTGCGGAAGCCAATGAAAATGCGCTGAAGCTGGCTTCTTTTTACAATGGTAAAAAGAAAGTAATTGCTTTTAAGAAAGCTTTCCACGGCAGAACTTCACTGGCAGTAGCGGCTACAGATAATCCGAAAATTGTAGCACCGGTGAATGAAACAGATAACATCGTGTTTTTACCATGGGAAGATGAAGCCGCATTGGAGCAGGCTTTCCAGCAGCATGAAGTATCTTCTGTGATCATTGAAGGGATACAGGGTGTAGGTGGCATCAATGTAGCCAGCGAATCTTTCCTCCGGAAAATCCGCACATTGTGTGATACCCATAACGCTGTATTCATTGCAGACGCTGTACAATGTGGTTATGGCAGAAGTGGTAAATTCTACTCTCACGATTTTGCCGGCGTAAATGCCGATATCTATAGCATGGCCAAAGGCATGGGTAATGGTTTCCCGATAGGCGCCATTATCATTGCTCCTAAAATTCAGCCTGCCTATGGTATGCTGGGTACCACTTTCGGTGGTAATCACCTGGCTTGTGCGGCTGCATTGGCAGTACTGGAAACCATCCAGGCCGAAAACCTGATCAGCAATGCCGCTTCTATAGGTAACTATCTCATGGAACAACTGCGGACCTTTGACAAAGTAAAAGAAGTAAGAGGCCGTGGTTTAATGATTGGTATTGAACTGCCGGAAGAGCTGGCACATGTAAGAAAAGAGCTCTTGCATACATATAAGATCTTTACCGGAGAAGCAAAGCCAAATGTGATCAGGCTGTTGCCTTCCCTGGCATTGACTCAGGAACATGCGGATCAGTTCCTCGAAGCATTTGGAAAAGAATTGAAAAAATAAAGATTAACAACCATGATTGGCAGATAGTGTGCCTTTATATCTTTCCACTATCTGTTTAAAGCCTATAAGCGAAATGAAACAATTTATTTCTACAGCAGATGTTCCCAGTGTCCCGCGGTTAGTGGACATTGCGTTGAACTACAAGAAAGATCCTTTCAGGGACCAGGAATTAGGAAAGAATAAAACAGTGGGAATGATATTCCTGAACCCCAGTTTGCGAACACGGTTAAGTACACAGGTAGCTGCTAAAAACCTGGGTATGGAGCCGATCGTTTTTAACATTGATAAGGAAGGCTGGGCGCTGGAAATGAATGATGGTGTAGTCATGAATGGCAACACCACCGAACACGTAAAAGAAGCGGCAGGGGTAATGGGACAATACTTCGATATCCTGGCTATCCGCACTTTTCCGGGTTTAAAGAATAAAGAAGAAGATTATACAGAGAAGTACATTAATCAGTTCATTAAGTATGCCGGTGTGCCGGTAGTAAGCCTCGAAAGCGCTACCCTGCACCCTTTGCAGAGTTTAACGGATGTAATTACCATTAAGGAACACTGGCACGAAGCCCGTAAACCTAAAGTGGTAATGACCTGGGCGCCACACGTGAAAGCATTGCCACAGGCAGTACCTAACTCTTTTGCACAGTGGATGAATGCATGGGGAGAAGTAGACTTTGTGATTACACATCCGGAAGGATATGAACTGGATGAGCAATTTTCCGGTAATGCCACCATCGAATACGATCAGGATAAAGCCCTGAAGGACGCGGACTTTGTGTATGTAAAAAACTGGTCGTCTTACAAAGACTACGGTAAAATTACCTGCTCAGATCCATCCTGGACATTTACCAACGAAAAACTGAAGCTCACCAATTCCGCAAAAGTAATGCACTGCCTGCCGGTTAGAAGGAATGTAGTGATTGCAGATGAAGTGCTGGATGGACCACAATCTATCGTGATCCAGGAAGCCGGTAACCGCGTATGGGCTGCACAGGCTGTTTTGAGTGAAATACTGAAAGGATAATTATGATCGATTTATTTATCATTAAAGTAGGCGGAAACGTTATAGATAACCCGGTATTGCTGCAAACCTTTCTCGAAAAGTTTGCAGCAATACCCGGCAAAAAAATCCTGATACATGGTGGTGGTAAAATCGCTACCCGTATCGGCGATAAGCTGGGGATTGAATCCAAATATGTAGATGGCAGACGTATCACCGACGCGGCTACCATCGACGTAGTAACGATGGTATACGGTGGCCTGGTGAACAAACAGCTGGTAGCCCGGTTGCAGGCCAATGGCTGCAACGCCATCGGCTTAACGGGTGCAGATGCTAATATCATTCCCGCCGTGAAAAGACCGGTAAAAGAAATCGACTACGGTTTTGTAGGCGACGTATATACGGAGAAGTTAAACGTAGCCCCATTACAATCCTTGCTGGAAGCAGGTATTACCCCGGTATTTGCGCCGCTGACACATGATGGCAACGGACAAATCCTGAATACCAATGCAGATACGATTGCCTCTTCATTAGCTATCGCGCTGTCTGCTGCCTACAGCGTTCGACTGATCTACTGCTTTGAGAAAAAAGGCGTATTGCGCGATCCGGCAGATGATGATGCCGTGATTAATTTGATCAACAAAGACATTTACCAGCAATTGCTGGCAGAAAAAATATTGACAGACGGCATATTGCCTAAGCTGCAAAACGCTTTCGGCGCCATTGATAACGGCGTAAAAGAAGTATTGATAGGACATGCAGACGATGTGTTGAGTAATACCACCACCACCGTAGCAGGTACCCTAATATGCTAACCTATGTGGAACGAAAAACTATATGATGTGGCCGTGGCGTTGCTGAAGCAAATGATCGCCACCCCATCGTTAAGCCGCGAAGAAGACGGCACCGCGCAACTGATCAGCGATTTCCTGACGGCCATGGATATTCCGCATGAGCGGCATCTCAACAATATCTGGGCGAAGAATAAACATTACGATCCCTCCAGGCGTAATATACTGCTGAATTCCCACCATGATACCGTAAAACCTAATCCACAATATACCCGCGATCCTTTTAGCCCGGATGTGGAAGATGGTAAGCTGTATGGCCTGGGAAGCAACGATGCCGGAGGTTGCCTGGTGAGTTTGATCGCTACGTTCCTGCATTTTTATCACCGCGATGACCTCAGTTATAATATCATTCTCACCGCTACCGCGGAAGAGGAAATCAGCGGTCCCAATGGCGTGGAAAGTATTTTAGACAAGTTGCCCGCCATTGAATTCGCGATTGTGGGAGAGCCTACTTTAACGCAGCTGGCCATCGCAGAAAAAGGATTGATGGTACTGGACTGCAACAGCGTGGGTAAGGCCGGACATGCTGCCAGGGAAGAAGGAGAGAATGCTTTGTACAAAGCATTGCCTGACCTGAACTGGTTCAAAGACTTCCGTTTCCCGAAAGTATCTGAAACACTGGGACCTGTGAAAATGAGTGTTACCGTGATCAATACCACTAACAAAGCACACAACGTAGTACCGGCCGACTGCTCTTTTGTAGTAGACGTGCGGGCTACCGATCAATATACATTGGAAGAATTGCTGGAAATTATCCGGGCAAATGTATCCTGCGAAGTGAAGCCAAGGTCTATGCGTATGCGGCCTTCCTTTATTCCGATGGATCATCCGTTTGTACTGGCCGGCGTGAGTGTAGGTAAAACCTGCTATGGCTCGCCCACCACATCTGATCAGGCGTTGATTCCTGCTACGTCTGTGAAAATGGGACCTGGTGATTCTGCCCGTTCTCATACTGCAGATGAATATATTCACCTGCATGAAATCAGGGATGGCATCAATAGTTATATTCAGTTACTCGAAATGATACAGTAATATGAACTTTCAACCTGTTTTAGAAAATAAGCGTGTATTGCTGCAGCCGTTGCAGGCGGAACACCTGGACGATCTGTGGAACATTGCATCAGATGCTTCCTTGTGGGCGATACAACTTTATGAGATCAATACGAAGCAGGACCTGGAGCAATATCTTCAAAAAGCATTGAGAGAAAGGACTGCCGGCGAATCGATTCCTTTTGTGATCATTGATAAAAAGGAAAACCGCATTGCCGGGTCTACGCGTTATATGGGGGTATCGTTGCCGAATAAACGCACGGAGATTGGGGCTACCTGGATTGATCCGGCATTGCATGGTTCAGGGCTGAATAAAGCCATGAAATATGCGATGTTGCAGTATGCATTTGAGGGGATGGACCTGAATCGCGTAGAGTTTAAAACAGATGAATTGAATACGCAGTCGCGCAACGCGATCCTGAGCCTGGGTTGTACGCAGGAAGGGATTTTTAGACGGCATATGATTACCAGTAAGGGAAGAGTGCGTAATACGGTTTACTTCAGCATGCTGAAAGAAGAGTGGCCGGAAGTGAAGCAACGTGTTTTTGGCAAATATGATTTTTGAGAGAACGTAAAGCAGTCCATTACTGACCGGTTTTACGTGAAAAAAAATATAGCATTATGAAATTGTGGCAAAAAGATAAAGCCTCTCTGGCAGCAGTAGAACAATTTACTGTTGGAAAAGACAGGGAGATGGATGCCTTCCTGGCGCCATTTGATGTGTTAGGCTCTATGGCGCACATCACCATGCTGCAAAGTATCGGGCTGTTGGAGGCGGAGGAGCTGACTATCCTGAAGGGTGAACTGAAAAATATCTATAAGGAAATACAGGCGGGTGAGTTTAAGTTGGAAGATGGAGTAGAAGATATTCATTCGCAGGTAGAACTGTTGCTGACCCGTCGTTTGGGCGAAGTAGGCAAGAAGATTCACAGCGGCCGTTCCCGTAATGACCAGGTGTTAGTGGACCTGAAGTTGTTCCTTCGTCATGAATTGCAAACGCTGGTAGAAGAAGTATTGGCGCTGTTTCACCTGTTGCAGCAGCAGAGCGAAAAATATAAAGGTCATTTGCTCCCTGGTTATACTCACTTGCAGATTGCCATGCCTTCGTCTTTCGGACTGTGGTTTGGGGCCTATGCAGAGAGCCTGGTGGATGATCTGACCATGTTGCAGGGTGCTTATAAAGTGGTGAATAAAAACCCGCTTGGATCTGCTGCCGGCTATGGTTCTTCGTTCCCCCTTGACCGTGAGTTAACTACTTCGTTACTGGGTTTTGATACGCTGAATTATAACGTGGTATATGCACAGATGGGCCGTGGTAAAACGGAAAAAATAGTATCCTTTGCGCTGGCAGGCATTGCGTCTACCGTTGCGAAAATGGCGATGGATGCATGTTTGTTCATGAATCAGAATTTTGGGTTCATCAGTTTTCCGGATGAACTGACCACTGGTTCCAGCATCATGCCGCATAAAAAGAACCCGGATGTTTGGGAGCTGATTCGCTCGCATGGCAATAAATTACAGGCGTTGCCGAATGAAATTGCGATGATGATCACCAACCTGCCTTCCGGCTACCACCGTGATTTGCAGCTGCTGAAGGAGAATTTATTCCCGGCTTTCCAAACGCTGAAAGACTGCCTCCGTATGAGTCGCCTGATGTTGGAAAATGTCCGTATTAAAGAAAATATACTCGATGACGAGAAGTATCAATATCTTTTCAGTGTGGAAGTAGTGAATAACCTGGTATTGCAGGGGATGCCGTTTCGCGAGGCGTATAAGAAAGTGGGTATGGACATAGAGGCCGGTACTTTTGCGCCGGAAAAAATCGTAGGGCATACGCATGCGGGTAGTATTGGTAATCTTTGTACAGCGCAGATTGCTGCGCAGATGGAAGGGGTAGTGAAAGGTTTTCCTTTTGAATCAGTAGATAAAGCGTTAGAGCAGTTGTTGAATAGCTGATAATGCCGCGGATATATTTTGAAGAAACCGCCTCCGGAAAGAGGCGGTTTTTTTATGCCCGGTTCGGCGTAGGGAGGCGGTGGCTTAAAGTATTCAAGATTAGTGATTTAAAGGATTCAGTAATATTATCTTCCCGGAGTATGAGCTAATATTAGCAATGATAGCGGGATATGGTGGGTTATTCGTTAATTAGATATCGGAGCACTGCAGTAACAGGTGTCATGAAAAGTTGGGAGGCGTGCAACCAGCGCAACATACACGGTGAAAAACGAATCATCTAAATAACATCAACAGTTCGAACAAATGAAAAAGCGATTTCTACAAGCTTGCCTCTCCGGCGCCTTGCTATTATCTGCCGCCACTACCTATGCACAGCAAGATGCCGGTTTGCTGGCAAATGCCAACGAACCGGAAGCAATACGGGATGCCCGGATGCGTTGGTTCCGCGATGCCCACTTTGGTATGTTTGTACACTGGGGCCTCTATAGTGCGGCCGCCGGTGAATGGAATGGGAAAAGCTACGACGGTTGTGTAGAGTGGATACAAAGCGCTGCCAATGTGCCTGCCGCAGAATATGCCGCTAAATTGATGCCGCTCTTCAAACCTAAAAAAGACTTCGCGAGAGAGTGGGCTAAAGCCGCGAAAGACGCCGGTTGCCGTTATGTGGTTTTTACCAGCAGACACCACGAAGGCTTTGCTTTACACGACAGTAAAACCACCACCTTTGATGGCATGGACGTAACCGGCCGCGACCTGTTCCGCGAAATTGTAAATGCGCTGCATGAACAAGGGCTGAGAGTAGGCGTTTATTTTTCATTGCTCGACTGGCACCATCCGGATGCTTATGTAGAGCATGGTTTGCCCGCACCGGGCGGCGCTAAAAACGATGGCCGCGATAACGCGAAGTATGTAGATTACATGTATGAGCAGGCAAAGGAAATATTCTCCAATTACGGCCCTATCGACGTGGTTTGGTGGGATTATAGCTCCAAAGAGATTCAGGGCGAAAAATGGGGCGCTAATAAGCTGGTAGCGATGGTGAAACAGCATCATCCCAATATCATCATGAACAATCGCCTGTATGCTTTTGATCATAACAGCGAATATACCCGCGCCAATGGCGACCTGGTAACGCCTGAGCAGTTTATCCCTGAAACCGGCTTTAAAGGCATGGACTGGGAATCCTGCATGACCATGAATGGTACCTGGGGGTACAGCAAGTTTAACCATAACTGGCATACCAAAGAAGAACTGGTACATAACATGATTGATATCGTATCAAAAGGAGGTAACTACCTGTTGAACGTAGGACCGATGGGAGACGGTACTATACCGGACAAGAGTGTGGAGCTGATGCATAATATCGGCGACTGGATGCGCGTCAATGGTGAATCCATCTATGGTTCCCGGGCCAATACAATTGGTAGGGTAAACTGGGGACGTATCACCACCAAGCCCGGCAAATACTTCCTGCACATTTTCAACTGGCCGGCAGATAACCGTTTGCATGTACCGCTGGCACCAGATGCAGGTGTAACGCCACAGGCTTTCTTCCTGGGGGATGCTGCACATACGCCGCTGAAAATAGACACGGATGAACGCGGATTATTTATCGACGTGAGCAACAAAGCATTTAAAAATAGCGAAGCTACCGTGATAGAGCTGGATGCAACCGGTACGTCTTTGCTCGCCCAGGGCGTTTTTCCTGAAACGGATGGTAGCTATAATTTAGTAGCCGGCGATGCGATACTTACTGATGGTGTAGGTCTTTCAGTTGGAGACCCCGCTGTGTTGTATAACTGGATGAAAGCAGAAGGCACCGCTGCCTGGAATATACAGGTAAAACAACCCGGTAAGTATAAGCTGGTTTTAAGCACCGCTTGTACCGATGCTTCTGCCGGTGCAAAGATTGCGGTGACTGCCGGTAACACCACGCTGACGGGTATCGTGAAAGGGACTAACAACAGTTGGGGCGACTACCAGGACTGGGATTTAGGTACCGTTGTGTTGTCTAAGAAAGGCGTAGGTAAAGTAGTAGTTAAGCCAATTACGAAACCAGGATTAGGCGTAATGAATCTGCGGAATATTCGCCTGGTACCGGTGAATAAATAGCAGAAAGCGTAAAGCAGAAAGCAAAAAGCTATTAAAGCGAATGATAAAAAGCGAGTAAAAAAATACTCATCCGCTCTTATCATTCGCTTTAATAGCTTTTTGCTTTCTGCTTTACGCTTTCTGCTCCGCTACAATCCAATAGTCACTCCTGCAAAGAAGTTAATGCCAGCCATAGGGTAATAGTAAGAATCATATACTACCCGGTTACTGCCCAGGTCGTAATTGCTATAGGTACTGCCGTTCGGTGCATATTTGGTATTGAATATATTATTCAGCATGAACTGTAGTCCTAATTCACGGAATAACGGTTGTGGTACAACGTAGTTAATACGCAGGTTACTCACCAGGTATGGATCAAGGCTACCATCGATGTTGGAAGTATTATCCATATACTGACGGCTTACATATTTGCCCAGTAAGTCGATGTTCAGATTCTTTACTGGTTTCACCGATAATGTTAATCCACCTACGAAAGAGGGAGAGAAGGAAATATTGGTTTTGTTAAACACCTGTATATGTTCAGCTTCTGCGGCATCGTAAGTAACGGCTCGGTAGTCCAATACTTTATTCTGGCTCAGGGCCGCATTAGCAGCCACGCTCACGAGGCTACCCAGTTTTACGGTACCATTTACTTCAACACCCAGGCGGTAGCTTTTAGGGATATTAGTCCGGATATAGGCGCCTACGTTAGTGAGTTTACCAGTTTGTACCAACTGGTTTTTGTAATTCATATAGTAAACATTGCCTTGTATAGCGGCGATGCTATTGTTCCAGGAGTATCCGGCTTCCAGGTCGCGGAGTATTTCCGGCTGGGGGGCATTTACGCCATAGTTGTTTTCAAAGTCGCCGCGATTAGGCTCTTTGTGCGCAATAGCGATAGAGGCAAATACGCGGTTGGTAGCATTGATGTTATAGGAAACACCTGCTTTGGGATTGAAGAAATTATAATTGGCGTGTGCAAAATAATCAGGTGCTGCTTCAAAGCCATCCATGTTGTAGTGGATGTTGCGGTATTGCATGTCGGCAAAGAGGCTTAAAGCGGTAGTGATTTTATATTCTCCTTTCCAGTAGATATTGAAATCATTTTTGGCTGCCGGGTAGCGGTAGTATTCGTGATCTTTTTCGAAGGGAACAGCGGCCCATATTACTTTACCGAAGTGGTCGCCGGTGTACCTGTTCCAACCGCCACCGAGGCTCCAGTTGAATTTTTCGCCGGTGCGGTTAATGGAGAATACGCTGCCATAAAAATAGTTATCTAACCATAATTGATTGATGACATCGGCGGTATCAACCTTTGCACCATTGATGGTGGCGCCGGGAATACCGAAATTGGCGAGCGGTTGAAACCCATTATAATTTTCGTAGTAGCCACGTCCGCGGGTGAGGTGGAAGGCTACGTTGAAATTCAGGTGGGAGTTAATTTCCTGGTTGAGGAATAGCTGGTAGTGATCTTGCTGATAATTATCTGTTTGGTTATCGTAGGGAGTGCCTGGCTTTTCTGTACCGGCGGCGTTGTAGGTCCGGTCTGTATCCAGCATAGCCTTTGGTACGCCGTACCAGGCCTGGTATGTTTTTTCTTTTCCGGAGAAAACATTCAGGCGGATGGCGGTTTTTTTAGAGATGTAGGCGGCGGAGGTATAGAAGGAGCGCAGGTCGGAGGTAGCGCGATCTATGTATCCGTCGGAAGAAATTTTGGAGAGGCGTGCATCAATGGTGAAGTGATCGTTGATGAGTCCGGAGCCGGCTTTCACCGTATGTTTCCAGCTATTGAAAGAGCCGTAACTGTTGCTGATTTCGCCGTATGCTTTTTCATTGAATTCGTTGGTGCTGAGGTTGAGGGTAGCACCAAAAGCAGCCGCGCCATTGGTGGAAGTACCCACGCCGCGTTGCAGTTGAATACTGCTGACAGAAGAAGCAAAGTCGGGCATGTTCACAAAAAAGGTACCCTGTGATTCAGCATCATTTACCGGGATACCATTCACGGTAACGTTGATGCGGGTAATATCGGAGCCACGTACGCGCATGCCGGTGTAGCCGATGCCGGTGCCGGCGTCGGAGTTGGTAACAACACCCGGCTGCTGATCCAGCAAAAGGGGCAAGTCTTGTCCCAGGTTGGATTTCTTAATATCTGCTGCAGAGATGGTGGTGTTTACAAAAGGGGCATTTTTACCTGCACGCAAGCTGCTGATCTCTACCGGCTTTACAAAGAGGGGAGATACTTCCAGGGAAATGTCTGCCTGTTGGGAATGGTTATTACTCAGGATGGTGGTGCTGAAAGATTTAAAGCCAATGAAGCTGGCGGTTAAGGTATAGCTTCCTTTTTTAGGAAGATGAATGCTGTAATGGCCTTTACTGTCGGTGAGTGCGCCTGTTTGATTGATGGCGATAGTGACGCCTTCCAAAGGTTGGCCACTGGTTTTACTGGTAACGGTACCGGTAACCAGGGATTGTGCATGCAAAGTGCCTGCTATAGATAGCAGCACTAATAACATTAGCTGTTTCATGTAAAATATGTCTGTTTTCTGTTAGCTCATTCCTAACCAGCATTACCTGGTCCAGGTTCATTGGGTGTGATCTCAGCCTGAAAGTAAGGCACCCCATGTGGTTCATGCGCCTGTTCCGGATTCTTTGCGGGAACATTTGCAGGAACAAAGGTATAATGGATTGTAATAAAAACCGGGAATTATTTTTTGGAAGAAAGAAAATTGCGTAATTTCCATAGCTACTTCTCTCAATCATCTTTTATAAATTTTTAACCATTTAAATCTTTATTTCTGATGATCAAGCTTCAGTTAATCGGGCATTTGGGCCGCGATGTATTGAAAAAAGAAGTCAACGGGGCAGTTGTTTTTAATTTCCCGGTAGCCGTAAATGAGCGTTTTAAGAATGCACAGGGCGTACTGGAAGAAAGAACCACGTGGGTAGATTGCTCCTTGTGGGACAAATCCAACGTAGCGCCTTATTTAACACAGGGTACCATGGTTTATGTAGAAGGTGCTCCAAAAGTGGAGGCTTATGTAAGCAACAGTACAGGTGTATTATCTGGCGCATTAAGACTGAGGGTTTTTTCGTTGCAGTTACTCAGCCGTAGGGAAGAGGAAAAACGGACTGCAACGTTAACAGAAACCCCGGTTCCGGAGGCCGAACCGGTACAGGAACAGCCCGCTGACGATCTTCCATTCTAAAAGTGTATGAAGCATTCCGATATGAAAGCCAACCTGTTAGGGTTGGCTTTTTATGTTTTTTCTAAAAAATATTTGGTGAGAAGTAAAATAATCCTATCTTTGCACCCTCATTGCGAGGTAGAGCAGAGGTAGCTCGTCGGGCTCATAACCCGAAGGTCAGTGGTTCGAATCCGCTCCTCGCTACAAAAAAAGCGCTAAAGAGCGTCCAAAGATTTAAGAGCCGAAGAAATTCGGCTTTTTTTATTTCTATAAGTTTGAGTTGTGAAAGCAGCGTTTAATTGTCATCATGCACAAAGCAGGTTTTGTAAATATTTTCGGTAAGCCCAATGCGGGGAAAAGTACATTGCTGAACGCCATTATCGGCGAAAAGCTGGCTATTATATCTCCTAAAGTGCAAACTACGCGGCACCGTATTACAGGGGTATTAACAGACCCGGGGTACCAGATTGTATTTTCTGATACGCCTGGTATTATTGATCCCAAGTATAAGCTGCATGAGAAAATGATGGGTGCGGTAAAATCTGCCCTCGAAGATGCCGATGTTGCCCTGCTGATCATGGACGCCAAAGACTCTCTGGAAGAAAACCTGGAGTTATTTGACTCACTGAAATTAAAAGTCCCCGTTATCCTCATCATCAATAAAATGGATAACATCCTCAAAGAGGAGATGGCCGTTTTAATAGAAAGGGCAAAAGCCTGGGGCAAAGCAGCAGCCGTAGTACCCGTGTCTGCTATGCAGAAAAAAGGTATCAAAGAACTACTCACTGAAATAGTAGCACTCTTACCGGAAGCAAATCCATTCTATCCTGATGACACACTAACGGATAAGTCTACACGCTTTTTTGTGGCAGAAATGATCCGCGAAAAAATATTCCAGTTATTCGAAGAAGAAATTCCTTATCACACCACCGTTATTGTAACACAATACCAGGAAAAGGATACCCTCACCAAAATAACCGCGGAAATCATTGTTACCCGCGACACCCAGAAAGGAATTATCCTGGGAGAAAGAGGTAAATCTATCCGTGAATTGGGTACCCTGGCACGCCAGGAAATCGAAAAATTCATTGAAAGAAAAGTATTCCTGGAACTGTTTGTGAAAGTACGTGGTAAATGGCGTGATAACGACACCTTCCTGAAGGAATACGGATATTAATAATGAAAAATTCCTGGGTGTATTATCCAGGTTAGTACGACAAAATATAATTAAAAATGGCAGGATTTACAGTAGCTATAGTGGGACGCCCGAACGTAGGCAAGTCAACGTTGTTTAATCGTTTACTTGAACAACGCAAAGCCATCGTGGATGACCAGAGCGGTGTAACCCGTGATCGACAATATGGTGTTGCCGACTGGAATGGCAAAACCTTTAACGTAATTGATACTGGTGGATTTGTAACCAACAGTGATGATGTATTTGAGCGGGAAATCCGCAAGCAGGCGAAAGTAGCCATGGAAGAGGCTAACCTGATCATCTTTATGTGTGATGTAACTACAGGTATTACCGATCTGGATCAGGATGTTGCCAATATTTTGCGCCGCACTTCCAAACCGGTATACGTAGTGGTAAATAAAGTAGATAACCACCAACGTCAGCTGGAAGCCACCGAGTTTTACAGCCTTGGTTTTGAACATCTTTACTTCCTTTCCTCCATGACCGGTAGCGGTACCGGTGAATTGCTGGATGAAGTAGTGACGCATATTACTCCTGAAATGGGAGATGCTACCCTCGATAATGATCTCCCGAAAATCGCGATCATTGGTCAGCCTAACGTGGGTAAATCGTCCCTGCTGAATGCACTGGTAGGTGTGGAGCGTAATATTGTTTCTGATATTGCCGGTACTACCCGTGATACCATTCACACCCGTTACAATATGTTCCAGAAAGACTTCATGCTGATTGATACTGCAGGTATCAGGCGCAAGAACAAGGTAAATGAAGACCTGGAGTTTTATTCCGTGATACGTGCTATCAAAGCAGTAGATGAATCCGATGTAGTGATGCTGTTGCTGGATGCTGAAAAAGGCGTGACTGCACAGGATCTCAGCATCTTTAGTCTGGCTACCCGTAAAGGTAAGGGCATCGTAGTGCTGGTGAACAAGTGGGATCTGATGGAAAAGGGTACCAACACTGCAAGAGATTATGAAAAAGAACTGAAGAAGCGCCTGGCGCCATTCTCCGATGTTCCTGTCATCTTTACTTCTGTAACAGAGAAACAACGTATTTTCAAAGCGATAGAAACGGCACTGGAAGTATTTGATAACCGTCAGCGCAGAATTCAGACTTCCGTATTAAACGAAATTCTGCTGAAAGCGATTGAAGCGTATCATCCACCAGTAGTAAGGGGTACACCTATCCGCATCAAGTATGTTACGCAGTTGCCTACGCATACACCGGCATTTGCCTTTTTCTGTAACCTGCCGGATGATGTGAAATCACCGTATCGTAACTACCTGGAAAACCAGATCCGTACGAACTTTAATTTCACCGGTGTACCATTGAAAATATTCTTCAGACAAAAATAGACCCTTGCGCTAAAAAAGAGATGGTAGGATTTTGTAATTTATAAAATTTCCATACCTTTGCGCCGGTTTTAAAAAATAAAACAAACACAAAATGAAAAAATTATTCGTATTCGCTGTAGCTGCTGGTATGTTCTTCGTAGCTTGTAATGGTGGTGCTTCTAACGGTACTGATTCTGCTGCAACTACTCCAGTTGACACTATGAACGCTGCTCCAGTAGCTCAACCAGTTGATTCTGCTGCTCACGTTGATTCTGCTGCTATCACTGCTCCAACTCACGTTGATTCAGCTGCTGCAACTCCAGCTAAGTAAGAGATTATTATATCACATAATATATCTTTCTTGCAAGAAATTAAAAAGCCCATCGCTAAGCGGTGGGCTTTTTAATTGAGCTGAAAGCAGAAAGCGTAAAGCAAAAAGCAATTGAAGCGAATGATTAAAGCGTAATTCGCAGTGATCATTCGCTTCAATTGCTTTTTGCTTTCTGCTTTCAGCTTTCTTCCAATATACTCGACAAATTCATCAATTCGTCTTGTTTATAGGCGTCTTTATCGTCCTGGAAACACTTGGCCAGTTCTTCCAGCAGGAATTGTATCAGTCGTTTGTTAGACTGTGGTTTAAAGTAGGAGGGAACGGAGGGTACCTGTACTCTTTTCAGGTAGGTATCCACATCCTGTTGGGTATAGATCTGTCCCTGGATAGGATCTATAAAAAATAAGATCCGGTGGTCATCAGGTTCTATCGGAACGGAAAAATCAACATAGCTATCGAAATAAGCCAGGATGAACTGCCGGGGTATATTTACCGCGTATACGGGCAGGTCCAGCATAGCACAGAGGCTCTGATAGATAATACCATTGGTAATAGGATTCCCTTTTTTGGATTCTATGACCTGGTTAATGAAAAACTGATTTTTACGTTGGTAGGAAACTTCTTCTCCTTTCAGTCCGAAATAATTATAGATCATGCTGTTTAGCACATTGATCTGTTCCAGTGGAGTGAGGTAATTATTGAGCTCCAGCCAGATATTACGTTTGATGCGGTCTATTTCTGTGATGATCTGGGAATCGATCAGGTCAGGGAACTGGTATCTGGCGGCCAGTATGGCGCCCTGCATCAGGTCCTGCATGTCTGAAAGTCCCCATATACGCAATGCTGCCTGCAAATCCTGGTAATGTACCCGATGAATGAGCAGTTCTATCCTTTCCTGGATAGCTTCGTCAATTGTATTCTCCCACAAATTCTCCAGGTTTGGAATAATATCTTTACCGTACAGTAATATTTTACTGGCAACAGTATCAAATACCTCCAGATCAGGATCATCCAACAGGTGGAACAAAGCGTTTATTTCTCTGTTTTCGTTCATACCATTATCTATCATCAGTTGGCAATCATCGAATGATGTGATCCTGTTGGCAAATTAAATAATCAGCATATCATTCACACTGCAGTTATTATCATTGCCTCCATTTTCATCCTATTCGTACCACTGTCTTATTCGGCTTTCTTCTTCCTGGGTGGCGCTTTTTTCTTAGGCGGATTTGCTTTAGCTTCTTCTATAATGGCTTTGGCTTCTTCTACCGTTAAGTCAGCAGCAGTATCAATTTTTTCTTTAGGTATTTTAAAGTTTTTCAGTCCTTGTTTAATATAAGGGCCATAAGGGCCTTTCAGGATCTGTATTTTTTCTTTTTCAAATATCTTGATGGTACGCTCGTCTTTGGCAGTACGTTTTTCCGCGATGAGCGGTGCTACTTCGTCCAGTTCTACTGTATATGGGTCCATTTCCTTTTTCAGGGAATAGAATTTCTTATCGTGTTGTGCGTAAGGACCAAAGCGGCCAATATTGATAATCACATCAGCGTCTTCAAACTGACCCAGGTTACGGGGCAATTTAAATAATTCCATGGCTTCTTCCATGGTGATGGTTTCAATGCTTTGTGTGGCTTTTAATTTGGCAAAGCGTGGTTTTTCTTCGTCTTCTACGCTACCTATCTGAATCATAGGACCATAGCGGCCCATACGTGCTACAATAGGTTTGCCGGAAGCGGCATCTACGCCTAATGGACGCTCGCCTTTTACACGTTCCGCGTTTTCCAGCGTGTTTTCCACATCTTTATGGAAAGGGAAGTAGAAATCGCTGATCATGTTATTCCATTCCTTCTTACCACTGGCAATTTCATCGAATTCTTCCTCAATTTTGGCGGTAAAGCCGTAGTCCATTACATTATTAAAGTATTGGTTGAGGAAGTCGGTTACGATCATACCCAGATCGGTAGGGAATAGTTTGGCTTTTTCTGCGCCGGTATTTTCTGATTCAGTTTGTTTGCTGATCTTATCTGCTTTGAGTATCAGGATGCGGTAATCTCTTTTAATGCCTTCTTTCTCTCTTTTTTCTACATAATTACGCTTCTGGATAGTGGTAATAGTAGGTGCATAAGTAGAGGGGCGTCCGATACCCAATTCTTCCAGTTTCTTTACCAGGCTGGCCTCCGTATAGCGGGGGGCCGGGCGGGAGAATCTTTCGGTAGCTTTCATTTCTTTCAGGTCCAGCGATTGTTTTACCGCTAATGGAGGTAAAGATCCTTCCTGCTCTTCCTGTTCTTCTTCATCATCGTGGCTTTCCATGTATACTTTCAGGAAGCCATCGAATTTCAGTACTTCACCGCTGGCAGAGAGCTCTTCGTGGTTGGTAGAGATATCGATTTTAGCGATGGTTTTTTCCAGTTCCGCGTCGGCCATCTGGCTGGCGATGGTGCGTTTCCAGATCAGTTCGTACAGGCGGCGGGTATCTGCGTCATCTACCGTGGTATTTTCCATGTAGGTGGGGCGGATGGCCTCGTGCGCTTCCTGTGCGGACTCGTTTTTATTTTTGAATTTGCGGTGTTGGTGGTATTTGTCGCCGAAACTGCTTTTAATGGCTTTTTCTATTTCGGAAACGGCTGTATCAGACAGGTTTACAGAGTCTGTACGCATGTAGGTGATATTACCGCTTTCATACAGCTTTTGGGCCAGCAACATGGTTTTGGAAACGCTGTAGCCGAGTTTGCGGCTGGCTTCCTGTTGCAGGGTGGACGTGGTAAACGGCGCAGCGGGCGATTTTTTACCAGGTTTTACCTGTATGTCTTTAACGGTATAGGCAGCACCTACGCATTGTTCCAGGAATTTTTCAGCGTCTTCGGCAGTTTTGAATTTGCCGGGACCTTCTGCTTTAAAGGAAATGCTTTTGCCGTTGATGTCTTTACCAGTAAAGTAGGCTTCTACTTTAAACGTGCTGACAGACTGGAAGTGGTTAATTTCTCTTTCACGCTCTACGATCAGCCTTACTGCCACGGATTGTACACGGCCGGCAGACAGGGAGTTGCGCATGCTCATTTTACGCCACAGTACCGGGGAAATTTCAAATCCCACAATACGATCCAGTATACGACGGGCCTGTTGTGCATTTACACGGTCCATATCCAGCTTGCGCGGATGTTGTACGGCGTTTTCTATGGCAGGCTTGGTGATTTCATGGAAAACAATGCGTTTGGTCGTTTTAGGATCCAGTTTCAACACCTCACATAAATGCCAGGAAATGGCTTCTCCTTCACGGTCCTCATCCGTTGCCAGCCAAACCTCTTCGGTTTCCTTTGCCAGCTTCTTCAGTTCCTTTACTACCTTTTCTTTATCCTCCGGGATTACATACTTCGGCTTAAAGTTATTTTCGATGTCTATCCCCATGTCATCTTTCTCCAGGTCACGAATGTGACCGAAGCAAGACTTGACTTCAAAGTCTTTGCCCAATATTTTTTCTATGGTCTTGGCCTTCGCCGGGGACTCAACTATAACTAAATTTTTTGCCATGTATGCTTCTTTAATATGCTGCTAAATACGCAAAATTCTGTGAAATAACTACTTCAATGAATTTTGCAATGATATAAAATTATATTGATATTGGCCTGTATGGCCCGGCTACGGTTAGATATTTTCCGCAGGGATAGCACACACCGGCTTTGTGATTCCAACCACCAGATGTGTTTAGTTATCAAATAATTAACTATGGAGTCTTTGAAAAAGGCCTCCCCGTTTAGTTCAGATAGTAACACTGCCTGACCTGACCGGCAAAATGATAACAAACGTACCGGTATCAGCTGGAATCAAGGCTGTTAAAGATAACAAAACTATTAATATAGCCATTCTGAAAAAAAGCAGCGTATCCCGGATTATCCCTTTATCATTTTCCGGACAGTTGCTTCCACTGTATTCAGCATTTCTACAATATATTCTGCTGCGTGAGGGGCAAACCGGTCCTGCAGCGCAAATTCCCTATAGGCGTGCTCGTTACCATGGAGATCCGAGATCTGTTTCAGTAAGGTATCCATTTTTGAGCGACCATTATAATATAAGATAGCATCTTTATTAAGGACATTTGGCTCCGGATGGTTATCGCTGCCCCAATAAACAGGTATTGTTCCGGCCTGGATGGCCTCAAACAGCTTTTCCGTAACATAGCCCGTTTTATCAGAATTTTCAGGGCAGATATTAAAGCGGTAGTCTGCCAACAGCAGCCGTTTGTCATCCTGGTACTGTTCCTTGAGGATATTGGTATTGTTGCGGAATTTTCCGGCGCTATCTACGGGGGCAATGGTGCTGATAGCATCCATTAACCGGGAACGTACCCCGTTCTGATCGTGACTGGAAATCAGGGCGCAAAATCTTTTACCTGTTTTATAATTAGCCCTGGCTGTGGACATAATGTCGTCCAGTTTCTTTTGTACCTCTTCCTGGCGGAGCGGTGTAGCCGGGAAAATATACAACAGCCACAGCGGAAAACGCAGGTATTTGTGATGTTGAAGATAATCAAACCCCAGTGCGAGGTCCACTGTATCTAAGCAATAGTCTTTATATTCGGGAAACCGGTCGAGGTTTTCGCCGCTAAAAAAGATTTTTGTTTTGCCGGGACTTTGCCGGATAAAATCTTTTGGGCCAAAGAGGGAAGCAATGGTAAGCTTTTGACCGGATAGATCTATATCCTCCAACCGGTTTTTAAAAAAGTGATATAACCAAATCTCGTCCGGCGCCTGGCTTGGCCAGAAGTTCAGTACTTCTACCCCTGAATCAAGTGGTTGGTATTGGTAGGCCGGACCTGATGATCGCAGGCGACGCGGTAATAATTTTTTAAACAGATTCATCGAGGGATGGTATTTAATATATAATATAACTGCTACATGGTTATCAACCAGGTGTTATTTAGCTGGCTGTTACCGTACCCGTATGCATGAAAGTTTTGCAATATTAAAGGATTAATCACATATGAATCTACTGTTATTCCAAAAGTAAAGAACGTTGACGCACTAAAACGCGTATATTAGAAAGGATGAATCACGCTGGCTGATTTCCGGCGGCTTATTATTAAAAAACAAATTATAATGGATATAGTCATTGTGGGTACGGGCAATGTGGCACATTGTTTCGGACATCTTTTAAAGATTCATGGGCACCAGGTAAAGCAGGTAGTGAGCAGGCAAAAGGCGCATGCGCAGGAGTTGGGAGAAATGTTGAATGCTGCCTGGACCGACGATTTGCAGGATATTAATATGGAGGCAGATATTTACCTGTTGGCGGTGAGCGATAGTGCTATTGCCGAACTGAATGACCAATTGCGCCTGGGGAAGCGTTTCGTGGCGCATACGGCAGGAGCAGTCCCGCTGGATGCTATTTCCAGGATTTCGTCGAATACCGGTGTCGTTTATCCGTTACAGTCTATCCGTAAGGAAATTAAAAGTTACCCACCTATCCCGGTGATGCTGGAGGCGAGCAACGATGATGTACTGCGGCGGTTACAGGCGTTGGCACAGAGTATTTCAGGGAGTGTAACGGTAACCACCTCCGCACAGCGGCTGAAGTATCATCTCACCGCGGTGCTTTGTAATAATTTCACCAATCACCTGATTGCCCAGGCGAAAGCCTACTGTGAAAAAGAGCAGCTGGATTTTACCTTGTTGCAGCCTATTATAAAAGAAACATTTGACCGCCTGGAGAAATTCCCGCCGGAAGCAGTACAAACAGGGCCGGCCTTGCGGCAGGATGAAATTACCATGAGCCTGCACCGCGACTTACTGGCTGGTAATGAATATTTGCAGTTAGTATACCAGGTGATGTCTGATGCGATTTATCAATTCCATAATAAGTAGAAATTACGAATTACAAATTATGAATTACGGATTGGTGAGGAGATCGTGAACGCGAGTGATAACATTTGCTAATATCTCCCCACAAATCCGTAATTCGTAATTTGTAATTCGTAATTCTTTACTTTTGGTCCCATGAACGTATTGGCTTTATTTAAATCTATCACCACATTTGTGCTGGATGTAGACGGCGTACTAACTGATGGTACCCTGCAATTGTTGCCGGGTGGAGAGATGTCGCGCAGAATGAATATCAAAGATGGTTACGCCCTGCAACTGGCCGTAAAAAAAGGCTACCGGGTGGTTATCATCTCCGGAGGAAAATCAGAAAGCGTAGTAAGCAGGTTACAGGGACTTGGCATTAAAGATATTTATACCGGCATACATGATAAGCAGGAGAAACTGCAGGATTATGTATTTGAAAATGATCTGCGCTGGGACGAATTACTTTATATGGGAGATGATATACCGGATTATCTGCCCATGCAATTGGTGGGATTACCTACTTGCCCGGCCGATGCTGCCCAGGAAATTAAAAGTATTTCAAAGTATGTATCCCCTTTGCCCGGAGGCCACGGCTGCGTAAGGGAAGTAATGGAAAAAGTGTTGAAACTGAACGGACATTGGCTCATGGATGAAGGCATTGCATCGAAATAATAAAAGAGAAAACTATGAAGCTCTGGGCTGCATTTTTTAAACTAATCAGGTACCCGAATCTGATATATATTGGCCTTACCCAGTTTTTACTGCAATACTGCGTAGTGGAACCCGTGTTGCGCAGCTCTGGAGAAGAGCCGTCGCTGCCCGTTCCGCAATTTGTATTACTGAGTTTGTCTACCATCCTGGTAGCGGCTGCCGGCTATATTATCAACGACTATTTCGATATCAACATTGATATTGTGAATAAACCGGATAAAATGGTGCTGGACAAAATCATCAGCCGGCGCTGGGCCATGGCCTGGCATACCCTGCTGAATATGGCCGGCGTATCCCTTGGTTTTATGGTGGCCTTTAAAACGGGGCAGTTCTATTTAGGTTTTACCCAGGTTATTTGTTCCCTCTTACTCTGGTTTTATTCTACTTCGTTCAAACGGCAGGTGTTGATTGGCAACGTGGTTATTTCCCTGCTGACAGCGCTCGCGGTAGTAGTGGTAGGATTTTACGAGAAACAGATCTACCATAGTTTTGAAGCCATTATGTCGGCTACCGGCCGAAAGCTGATACAGATTATCGGCGTATATGCGTTGTTTGCTTTTTTAATTTCCATGGTCAGGGAAATTGTGAAAGACCTGGAAGATATGATGGGCGACAGCAAAGATGGTTGCCGCACGCTACCTATTGCCTGGGGCGTACTGGCGGCCAAACGCTTCTGCAATATACTGCTGCTGGCACTGGTCATTATCATACTGGCAGTGGAAATCAGGGTATGGATATTGGGCTGGTATATAGCGATTGCTTACCTGTTGTTATTTGTACAGGTACCTTGTGGATATATTTATTTGCAACTGAAGAAGGCACACTTGCCGGAGCACTATCATAAGGTAAGTACCTTCGTGAAAGTAGTGATGCTGACCGGTATTTTGTCTATGATATTTTTTAAAATTTATTTATAGAGATGTATAAAGGGAAACCCGTTATTCTAGCCTCGCAGTCGCCCCGTAGAAAGCAGTTGTTGGAGCAGGCCGGCATTCCTTTCGAGGTGAAAGTAGTAGAAACCGCCGAAACCTTTCCTCCGGAACTGGCTATACCAGATATCCCGGTGTATATAGCCCGGCAGAAAGCGGCCGCAGTAAGTCATCTTTGTGCGCCTTCCGACATTATCATTGCCGCAGATACAGTAGTAGTATTGGATAATAATATTATTGGCAAGCCGAAAGACCGGCAGGATGCCATTGATATTCTTGCCCGCCTCAGTGGACGTGAACATCGTGTAGTCACTGGCGTTATTATACAGGATGGGGCAAAGGAAGTGACTTTCTCCAAAATTACGTCGGTACATTTTAAGCCACTGAACCTGGAGCAGCTGACGTATTACGTAGATCAATACAAACCTTTCGATAAAGCCGGCGCTTATGCCATACAGGAATGGATTGGCGCAGTGGGAATAGACAGCATTAACGGCTGCTTTTACAATGTAATGGGGCTGCCGGTGAGCAAGGTAGTGGAAGAACTGGAAAACTTTTAGTAATAAGAACGGCGCTGTGATCAGCGCCGTTTTTACGATTGGTTTTTGCTTATTTACATTTCTTTATTCCAATACCAGAATATTCACATCTTTATTTTTCAGCCAGCCTGCTTCTCTCAGCTTCTGCAGGTTAATAGTGCCTACCACATAACGCCATTCGCTGGATTCATATTTTTCAGAGATATTGAAGAACTCTGCCAGGTCTACCTGGTCTGGTGTTTTATAGCGCAGGTATACTTTCAGATTTACATCATTGGTAAAGCTGGGCTGATTGTTTTGTTTAATCTTTTTATACTCGTAGCGATAGTTGTATAACAGGGCCGAAATATCGGACAGTACAGCGCTACCGGTAGCGGTACCACCGGCGCCTTTACCCACAAAGAATTGTTTGTCGGTGAAAGCACTTTCCAGCAGGATGCCGTTATATTCATTGTATACATCGTAGAGCAGGTTATGCTCCTTGATCAGGTGTGGCAGTACGTAAGAGAATACGTGTCCGTTCTGACGGCGGCATTGTGCAATGAGTTTGATGGTACAATTGCGTTGTTTGGCGAATTGTATATCAAAATCATTCAGGTGGTGAATACCGAAGTTGAATACTTCTTCCGGTTTTACGAAAGTACCAAAGGCATGGAGGAGGAGGATCACAATTTTAAATTTCGGATCATATCCTTCAATGTCGAGGGTAGGGTCAGTTTCGGCAAAACCCAGGTCCTGTGCTTGTTGCAGGGCGGTTTGGAAGCTGAGGTTTTCTTCAAATATTTTGGTAAGAATATAATTCGTAGAGCCGTTACAGATACCTTCTACTGCATTGAGCAGGTCGTTATCATAATATTCTTCCAGGTTGCGGATAATGGGAATACTGGCGCAGCTGGAGGCTTCATACAGGAACGGTACTTTGTTCTCTGCCTGTAATTGATACAGGGCAGGGAGGTTTTCAGCGATCATTCTTTTGCTGGCGCTTACCACCGCTTTGCCGTTACGCAGGGCGGTGCTCACAATTTCAAAGGCTGCTTCGGTTTCATTGATCAGTTCTACTACAACGTCAATGGTAGGATCTTCCAGGATTTCATTTTTATCGGTAGTAAAATAACTGCTATCGATAGGTCTTGATTTATTAGGGTCTTTAATACAGATTTTTTTGATCCGTGCATTAATACCTTTTGTTCTGTTCAAAACTTCATAGAGTCCTTGTCCTACGACGCCGAATCCGAAAATACCTAAATTGATGATCTTATTTTCCATACTTTTTTTTGAGCTTGCAGCCTTCAGCAATTAGTCTTTAACGATGCAGAGATGATCAGTTTCTGAAAGTCAAAGTGGTGGTTAATCACTAAGGGCTTTATTGTAAAACAGTAATTTGCTTGCCAGCCGGATGATTTAGTTTATCCAGCGCTTGTTTCAGGTCGTTGATCAGGTCTTCGGCATCTTCAATGCCTACTGATAAACGGATACAGGAGTCCTGTAAGCCTGTTCTTTTCCGGAATTCCTCCGGTATGTTTCTATGCGTCATGGTGGCCGGATGGGCCAGCATGCTTTTCACGCCGCCAAAGCTTTCTGCCAGTTTAAATAACTTGGTAGCGTTTACGATGCGGATCGCATTTTTGATATTGTCGCTTTTCAGGGAAAAGCTTACCAGTGCGCCGTAATTTTTCTGTTGTTTACGGGCAATGTGATGATTTTTATGCGTAGCCAGTCCTGGGTAAAACACTTTATCTACCGCCGGATGTGCGGCCAGCCAGTTAGCGATAGCGTTGGCGTTGGCGCATTGTTTTTCCAGCCGCAGGTATAAGGTTTCTATGCCGCGGATGGTGAGCCATGCTTCAAATGGACTGAGTATACTACCGGAAATATTCTGGTTGTACCGGATCTGGTCTGCCAGTACTTTGCTGTTCACCACCACCAGTCCGGCAATCACATCGCTGTGACCGGAAAGGTATTTGGAGGCGCTGTGGATAACGATATCCGCACCCAGGGTAATAGGTTGTTGTAACAGTGGGGTGCTGAAAGTATTGTCTACTACCAGCAGGATATTATGTTGTTTGGCAATTTTGCTGATAGACTTAATATCAGAAATGCGTAATGTTGGATTGGTAGGGGATTCCAGCCAGATGATTTTGGTATTGGGTGTAATAGCAGCCAATACTTTGTCGATGTTACTGGTATCTACGAAATTAACTTTGATGCCGAAGCGTTCAAACATGTGGTTAAAGATCTGGAAGATGCCGCCGTAGGTGTCTTCCACCGCCATGATTTCATCGCCGGACTTTAACAGCTTCAGTACCGCATCAATAGCCGACATACCACTGGCGAACGCAAACCCGGCAAACCCTTCTTCCAGGTTGCAGATGAGGTCTTCCAGCACCTTTCTCGTGGGATTGTTTGCCCTCGAAAATTCAAAGCCTTTATTGATGCCCGGTGATTCCTGCACAAAGGTGGATGTTTGATAGATAGGCACGGAGATGGCGCCTGTCAGTTCGTCTACCGGAATGCTATGAATCAGTTGTGTAGCTGTTTTCATGTTATAAATTATTTTTAATGATGTTCAATATGCACAATAATCTGCTGCAACTTTATCATTAAAGATCAACTTAAACAACAACAAATCCATGAAAAGGGGGTGGAGAGGGCATAAAAAAAGCTCTCCCGTGTGTTGGAAGAGCTTTCTTAGAAAGTTATATATATCTGTGAAGTATTATCTCTGCCAACTTATCTTTCCCACAACAGTGTTGTGGGCAGGAATTAGCACCTTTTTCCTGATCATATAATCAGGAAAGGTTGCTAAGGCATCGCAGGGCCAAGTCCCTCCGCCTTTCTGGATAAGTGATGTGTAAGAACTGGCGCAAAGGTAATGTCACTTTCATCAGATTTCCAAATTGAAGTTTGAATTTATTTATTAAACGATGTTTTATTACCTTTAGCTGATACTATTTTGTATCCAACCATATCTTTATGTTTGTTAACCCGTTGCTCTCAGAAGAGCTATTCCAGTACATCTGGGCGTTCCGGCTGTTTAAGCAGGATCACCTGGTGACTACCGGTGGAGAACCGGTACAGATTTTATATCCCGGACTACATAATCATCACGGTGGTCCTGATTTTTCTGCTGCAAAAATCAGGATTGGTGCCACTTTATGGGTAGGACAGGTGGAGCTGCACCTGCGTACATCCGATTGGTTCCGGCATAAGCATCAGCATAATCCGCAGTACGGGCGGGTCATTCTGCACGTGGTATTTGTGCATGACATGCCGGCCGACCGTATTCCGGGGGTACCCTGCCTGGAACTGCAACAGCATATTCCCAAACTGCTGTTACAGCGTTACGAGCAGTTGCGGCAACTGGCACCTTTTGTTCCCTGTGCGGCTTACGTTGCTACTGTTCCGCCGCTTACCTGGCTAAGCTGGAAAGAGCGGCTGCTGGCCGAACGATGGGAGCGGAAGTTAGGGGTGTTGCGGGCCTGGCTGCAAAGCAGTCAATCCAACTGGGAAGAAGTGTGTTATTGGGCAGTGGCGCAGAGTTATGGGATGCCGGTTAATGGGGTACCTATGCTGGAAGTGGCACAATCGCTTTCTTATACGGTGCTGATGCGGCACCGGCAGGAGCGGTTGCAGCTGGAAGCCCTGCTGTTTGGGCAGGCGGGTATGTTAGACTATGCGCCGGCAGACCAGTATGCCGCACAATTACAGGGAATTTATGGGCATTTGCGGCATAAATATGGGCTTAGTCCTATCGCCGCCTATCACTGGAACTGGCTGCGGATGCGTCCGGCGGCCTTTCCTACGATGCGGCTGGCTGCTTTTGCGGCCTTGTTGGAACACAGTCCCCGCCTGTTTTCCCGGATACTCGATGCCAATGATGTAACCGCACTGGAGCAGCTATTCTTCGTGCAGCCGTCGGCGTACTGGCATACCCATTACCGGTTTGGGCAGGTAGCAAAGCATACGCAGCTGCCGGGAAAACAGGCCATACACAGCATCCTGATTAATACCGTACTGCCTTTGCTATTCCTGTATGGACAGCAGAAGCAACTGAAATATTACCAGGAAAAGGCCCTGCATTTCCTGGAGCAGCTACCACCGGAAAGAAACCGTATCACGGAAGAATGGGAGCAATTGGGCGTAACACAGGAAAGCGCGATGGAGTCACAGGCATTGTTGCAGCTGAAGCAATACTATTGTGATGAGAAGCGGTGCCTGCATTGCGCGGTGGGGATAAAAATTATAGGGGGGATGTAGAAAGAATTACGAATTACGAATTACGAATTACGAATTACGGAGTTGTGGGTAGATTATAGTGGATAGTCTTCGCTGATATCTACCCACAACTCCGTAATTCGTAATTCGTAATTCGTAATTCTTGATTCAAGGTTCTTTCTCCTTACCAATTAAAAGTAACATCCTGCACCATATCAGGGTGTACGCTTTGTGCTACCGGGCAGGTATGTGCAGCTCTTTCGAGGATGGTTTTTTCCTTGTCGCCCAGGTTATGGCCGGCGGGGAAATCAAATACGATGGTTACGCCGGTAATACGACGGGGCTCTGTACCCATGATTTTCAGTACACTTACTTTGGTGCCTTCAATGGGCCAGTTGTTTTCCATGGCTTTGATACCCATAATGGAGAGCATGCAGGAGCCCAGTGCTGTGGCTACCAGGTCGGTTGGGGAAAACCTTTCTCCCTTCCCTTTATTATCTACTGGTGCGTCTGTTTCAATTACAGTGCCGGAGCGGAGATGGGTAGCGGTAGTGCGTAATTCCCCGTTATAGATGATAGATGCCGTTTGCATATTGATTCTTTTTATGATCTGACAGTAAAATTAAAGGTATTTTGAGGATAAGTGCAAGATGGAAAGTGTGGGGTGCTGTTAAACTAAAAAAAAATTAGCTACGTTTGTAATATATACATAACAATACCTTTGTTCAAGCGTTTACTTATTATAATAATAGCCCACTGTGAAAAAAATATACTTAATCCTGTTTTTGGCAATGATATCCGGCGGCTTGTTTGCACAATCCACTACCAATACCACTTCCACGCAACAAAGCAAGAAAAGTGATAAGGAAAAGCGTAAGCTGAAGAAAATCTCTATTTTCCGTGAGCAGGAAGAAGGAGAGAACGTTTTTCAGCGTGACTTTTCGGTAGGTGGCAGGGTCAACACCGATGGCTGGACCGGTTTCGTGGAAATGGGCTATCGCAAGAGCAGAAAGAAGGTCACTTATTTCCAGTTTGATTTTTCGGAGAAGAAGAGTAATAAGGAGGTGAAGAAAAGCAGTGCTTACTTTACCCAGCGGCCTTATATATTTGGTAAACAGAATAATTTTTACCAGGCTAAGCTGGGCGTGGGTCAGCGTTATATGATTGGTGGAAAAGCCAACAAAAACGGGGTAGAAGTAGACCTGATCTACTATGGTGGCTTATCTGTAGGGTTATTGAAGCCTTACTACCTGAACCTGGCAATTGATGGAGATAATAAAGACGTAAAATATGACCCCTCCAATCCGGAACAATTCCTGACTGTGGCTAATATTAATGGCGCCGGTGGTTTTGGCAAGGGCTGGAATAACCTGACTGTAGTACCGGGTTTGCACGCCAAATTGGGGATGCGCTTCGACTGGGCGCACTTTAACGAGGTGGTAAGTGCCCTGGAAGTGGGGATGAATGCGGAGGTATATACCAAAAAAATCCCAATTATGGTGGTATACAATGGGTTGGACTATAATAAACAGTTCTTTTTTGGCGGATATATAAGCCTTCAATTCGGGAAGCGCTGGAATAAGAGATAAGTGTTAACTTTGCTTTTCTAAAGAAAGGAATAAGCGATGCAAGAACTACCCGTAATAGCCGCCGAACCGGCTACAACAAGAGTAAAAAAGCCTGATTGGCTGCGCGTTAAATTACCGATAGGCGAGAACTATAAGCAGGTGAGGAACCTGGTAGATACCCATAAATTACATACGATCTGTGAAAGCGGTAACTGCCCTAATATGGGAGAGTGCTGGGGAGCTGGTACGGCCACTTTCATGATCCTGGGAAATATCTGTACCCGCAGTTGCGGCTTTTGTGCCGTAGCTACCGGCCGCCCGGAAGCCGTAGATTTTGATGAACCTCAGCGTGTGGCAGAAGCCATTTACCTCATGAAAGTAAAACATGCGGTGATCACTTCTGTTGACAGAGACGAGCTGAAAGACGGTGGTTCTATCATCTGGGCAAATACCATCAACGCGGTAAGGGCCTTAAACCCCGACACTACCATGGAAACCCTGATCCCCGATTTTCGCGGTCAATGGGAAAATCTCCAGCGTATCATTGATGTGGCGCCTGAAATTGTATCACATAACCTGGAAACCGTAGAACGTTTAACCAAACAGGTAAGGATACAAGCCAAATATCACCGCAGCCTGGAAGTGATTCGTCGCCTTAAAGAAGGTGGTATGCGTACCAAAAGCGGTATCATGCTCGGCCTGGGTGAAACCAAGGAAGAAGTAGTACAAGCCATGCAAGACCTGTACGACAACGGTTGTGATGTAGTCACACTGGGTCAGTACCTGCAGCCTACTCCTAAGCACCTGCCGGTAGCACGCTTTGTACATCCCGATGAATTTGCAGAACTGCGCGAAATTGGATATAACATGGGACTGGACTACGTAGAGTCCGGACCGTTAGTTAGGTCCTCTTATCACGCAGAAAAACATATTGTTAGCGGTCGAAATAAAGGATGACCGGAACTGATTTTCATGTAATTGTTAAAATCCACCCGAAAGGGTGGATTTTTGTTTTCATAACGTTATCTTAGCGCCCGAATTACTTTTACCTAACAACAAAATGTTTGTTGTCTAACCTACTTCTCAGTTATACGTTGTTTTCAAATACCTGGAATCAAAACCCGGATGCGTGCAGCTAACGTTTCAGATCCTTTTGAATAAGCAACTTTTTTAATCAACCTACCTGTTTACTGTAGCTATTACAGCTTAACATGTTTTGCAGTAATAAATAATATTGTTGCGTAGTGAAGCACTACCTGACAAAAAAAGAATATTAATGCCTAGCTATTAGCAGTTAGCTGTTAGCCATTCGCTAAAAGCCAGCTGCTAATAGCTAACTGCTAAAAGCTAACTGCTAGCAGCATACTGGTATTATTTTCTTTCGATTGGTACAATGATGAACTGAATGTCAAAAGCCTTTTATGAAAAGAGCATTTTATTTGTTAGCTGTGTCCTGCGGATTGTTAATAGCACCGCAGTTATTTTCACAGTCATCTTCGGACTCCCTGTTAACCAGCGCTACCCTGCAGGAATGTATCCGGTATGCTATTTCGCATCAGCCGGTCATCCGCCAGTCGTTGATTGATGAGGCAATTACCGATAGAACCGTGAAGAGTAAGCTGGCCGACTGGTATCCGCAGATCAACCTGGATTACAACATCCAGCACTACCTGAAAATACCGACCTCTATTTTAGGTGGGAATCCTATTCAGGCCGGTGTAGCCAATTCTTCTGCCGCACTGTTTGGGTTAAATCAAAACATCTTTACCCGCGACCTCTTACTGGCCAGTAATACGGCAAAGGATGTACGAAAACAAAGCCAGCAAACCACTGCCCGCAACCAGATAGACCTGGTAGCGAATGTTAGCAAAGCGTACTATGATGTACTCCTCACCACCGAACAAATCAAGGTGCTGAGTGAAGATATCACCCGCCTGGAACGCAGCCTGAAAGATGCGAACAACCAGTATGCCAGCGGATTGGTGGATAAAACAGACGCCAAACGCGCTACCATTTCCCTGAATAATGCCCGCGCCCAGCAAAAGTCCGCGCGTGAACTGCTTACCGCCAAACAGGCGTATCTCAAAGACTTAATGGGATATCCTGCTACTGCCGGTGATGTGCCGCTCACCTCCGATTCTTCTGTCGTAGCTGCACAGGTAACCGGTGATGATACCTTACAGGTGGCCGACTATAAAAGCCGTATTGAATACCAATTGCTGCAAACACAGGAAAGCCTGCTACAGGCCAATCTGAAATATAATAAATGGAGCTTTCTGCCTACCGTATCGGCATTTATTAACTATTCCTTCGCTTATCAGAATGCGGAATTCAGCAAGTTATATAGTCATGATTATCCCAACTCATTGCTGGGATTGAAATTATCCTTACCCATTTTCCAGGGAGGAAAACGGATCCATAACATCCGTATGGCAGAACTGCAACTACAGCGTACACAGTGGGACTACGCCGCATTGAGAAGTCAGATTAACTCCCAATATGTACAGGCGATGGCCACGTACAAGAGTAATTACAACGACTATCTCACCCTGAAAGAAAATGTGCAGATGGCAAAGGATGTATACGATATGTTACAGTTACAATATAAAGAAGGTATCAAAACGTATCTCGATGTCATTGTGTCTGAAACAGACTTGCGGAGTGCGCAACTGAATTACTACAATTCTATGTACCAGGTGCTGTCCAGCAGGATAGACCTGCAAAAAGCATTAGGAACCTTAACAGCTAATTATTAAATGGTAACCGGAACGGATATGAAAAAAATGAACAACATTATCTTAATCAGCGCTGCCAGTATCCTGGGCTTATCGGCCTGCAGTGGTCCTGCTAAAAAAACGGCGCCTGTGATGCCCCCTACACCGGTGAATATTACGGAAGCAACTGTAGCACCGGCCGTTTACTACGATAAGTATCCCGCTACAGTGGTAGCTATTAACCAGGTGGAACTGCGTTCCCAGGTGGCCGGGTTTATTACGGGCATCTTTTTCAAAGAAGGAGAAATTGTGCAGAAGGGAAAAACATTGTATGAAATAGATCGCCGTAAATATGAAGCCGCCGTTCTTTCGGCACAGGCCAATGTGGCCAGTGCAAAAGCGAGCTTTGAAAGAGCAAAGAAAGATGACGATCGCTATCAGCGCCTGGCCGACCAGGATGCGGTAGCCCGACAGATACTCGATAACGCCAAAGCTACACTCGAAACTTCCCGTAGCCAGCTGGCCGCCACCGAAGCTAACCTGGCAGCGGTACGTACCGACCTGGATTACTCTCTCATCAAAGCACCGTTTACCGGACGCATTGGTATTTCCCAGGTGAAACTGGGCGCACAGGTGAGCCCTGGTAGCACCCTGCTGAATACCATCTCCAGTGAAAATCCTATAGCAGTGGATATTGTAGTAACAGAAAATGATATCCCCCGCTTTGCAGCGATGCAGGGCAAAGGTAACGGCAACGATAGTACGTTTAGGCTGCAATTGTCCGATGGTACGGCCTATGTGCATGCCGGTAAAATACTTGCCATCGACCGTGGAGTAGACAATCAAACCGCTACCATCCGCGTGCGTATTGAATTCAATAACCCGGACGATAAGCTGAAAGATGGCATGAGCTGTGTTTTACGCGTACTCAATGACCAGTCCGGCGAAAGACTGATCATCCCTTATAAAGCAGTGACCGAGCAAATGGGCGAATACTTTGTATTTGTAGCCAAAGATTCTGTGGCTGCCCAACAGAAAGTACACCTGGGACCAAAAATCGGTGATAAAATAGTGATCATGGACGGCGTACAGGCAGGTGATAAGGTCATTATTGAAGGCTTCCAGCGCTTACGCGATGGTGGCAAAATACAGATAGGAATACCAGCCGCACCACAAGGCGCGCCTGCGAAGAAATAGTTTATCAGTAGAATCAACAGCGAAGATCATGATTGCAGATACTTTTATAAAACGACCCGTAACGGCCATAGTGATATCTATTGTGCTGGTGCTGGTGGGAATATTGGCGATGATGAACCTGGCCGTGGGCCAGTATCCGGAGATCTCACCCCCCACCGTACAGGTAACCGGTACCTACACCGGTGCAGATGCACAAACGGTGGAACAAACCGTGGCCACCCCGGTGGAAGTGCAGGTGAATGGTACGCCAGGTATGACTTACATCAATACCAACAATACCAGTAGCGGACAAATGAGTATGACGGTTAACTTTGAAGTAGGTACCGACATCAATATTGCCGCCCTGGATGTGCAGAACCGTGTGGGTATTGCACAACCTACCCTGCCGCAGGAAGTGCAGCGTTTAGGCTTAACCGTTAGAAAACGTAACCCCAGTATCCTGATGCTGGTGGCACTGTACTCACCCAAAGGCACACACGATATTACCTTCCTCGATAACTACACCAACGTATATGTAAAAGATGCGTTGCTGAGAGCAAAAGGAGTAGGGGATATCTTCACCCGTGCGGATGATTTCAGTATGCGCATCTGGTTGAAACCCGATAAGCTGGCTGAAATGGGCGTTACCGCAGACGATATCCGCGCTGCGCTGGCAGAACAAAACGCGCAGATTACCGCCGGATCTGTTGGTGCGCCGCCACAACAAACCGGGCAAACATTTGAGTATAACATCTTTACAAAAGGACGTTTATCCACACCGGAAGAATTCGGCAATATCGTGGTGAAAACCCGTCCGTCTGATGGAACGCTCGTATACCTGAAAGATGTAGCCCGCGTGCAGTTAGGTAAATTTAACTATGCAGGTAATAACTATGTGGATGGTAAACGTGCCGCTTACCTGCTCGTGTACCAGGCGCCGGGTAGTAACGCGCTGGAAACAGCCGCGAATGTAACCGCCGCCATGGAAGAACTGAAAAAACAGTTCCCGAAAGATGTGGAATATGTAGTGCCGTTTGAGTCGGTATCTGTGGTAAAAGTATCTATTGAAGAAGTAGTGCATACCCTGGTAGAAGCCCTGATACTGGTGGTAATTGTGGTATTCCTGTTCCTGCAGAGCTGGCGCGCTACCCTGATTCCTATCCTGGCTATCCCGGTATCTATTATCGCTACGTTCATCTTCTTCATCCCGCTTGGCTTTACCATCAACACCCTGACCTTGTTTGGGTTTGTACTCGCCATTGGTATTGTGGTGGATGATGCCATTGTGGTGGTGGAAGCGGTGCAACATAATATTGACCATGAGAAAATGACGCCCAGGGATGCTACGGCGCAGGCCATGAAAGAAATTTCCGGCCCCGTGATCGCGATTGCGTTGATTCTCGCTGCGGTGTTTGTGCCGGTAGGATTTATACCAGGCATCGTAGGCCGTTTGTACCAACAGTTTGCTATCACAATTGCCATTTCCGTAATGATCTCTGCTTTTGTGGCATTGTCATTAACACCGGCCTTGTGTATCCTGTTGCTGAAGCCCATGCACCTGGATAAGGATTCAAAAGGGCTGAACAAGTTCTTCTTTAAATTTAACCGTTGGTTCGGACATACCACTTCCCGTTATTCTATAGGGGTGAAGAAAAGTATCCGTTACTTCCGTTTTGCAGTGGTGATCCTGATCTGCATTTTCGTAGGTACGATGATGTTATTCAAGGCCAAGCCTACCGGCTTTATTCCTACAGAAGATGAGGGTCGTTTGATTATCACTTTCGACTTACCGGAATCGTCCTCTACAGAGCGTACGGTAGGAGTGATGTCGCAAATGATGAAGGACCTGCAAGCAACGCCGGGTATTGCGCACTATGCAGCATTGGGCGGTTTGAATGCGGTGAGCTTTGCCTCTAAATCCAACAGTGGTACCATTTTCTGCTCCCTGAAGCCATGGGCAGAACGTAAGGCAGATTCGCTGCAGATTACCGCGTTAGTGGCTACCGTAAAGAAAAAGCTGAGTAAGTATAAAGAAGCCAATGTGGTGGTAATACAGCCACCGGCTATCCCGGGGCTAGGTCAAACAGCCGGTTTCTCTTTTGTATTGCAACAAAGAGGCGCCGGGGAAATCAAAGCCTTTGAAGGGGTATTGCAGAACTTCCTGGCTGCTGCCAACAAGCGGCCGGAAATAGCGCAGGCTTTTTCCTTCTTCACCGCGCGTACACCAGGCTACCAGCTGGATATAGACCGTGAGAAGGCAAAGAAAATGGGCGTGAAAATATCAGATATTGCGTCTGCCCTGCAAACGTATATGGGTAGTGCTTATATCAATGACTTCACCATTTACGGGCGTAACTTCCGCGTGGTAACCCAGGCGGATTCTACTTACCGGGGAGATATTAAAAACCTGAACCAGTTATTTGTACGCAACAGTGCCGGGTCTATGGTGCCCATCAGTGCGCTTACTTCTTATAAAGTGATAGAAACAGCGCCGGTGATTTCTCACTATAACCTGTTCCGCTCTGCGGAAGTCAACGGTGGACCAGCGCCAGGATATAGTAGTGGTGATGCTATCAATGCGCTGAAGGAAGTAGCAGCGGAAACGTTACCAGACGGATATGGTTATGAGTTCTCCGGTTTGAGCCGTGAGGAATTATTATCAGGTTCCAAGACGGTATACATCTTTGCCCTCTCTATCATCTTTGTGTTCCTGTTCCTGGCAGCTTTGTATGAAAGCTGGTCCGTACCCTTCTCGGTACTGCTGGCGGTCCCTATTGGCGCCTTTGGTGCCATCCTTGTGCTTACCTTCCTGCCTAAGCTGAGTAATAACGTATATGCACAGATTGGTTTGATTACGTTGATTGGTTTATCGGCCAAAAACGCCATCCTGATTGTGGAGTTTGCGAAAGAGCGGGTAGACAGGGGGATGGACCTGGTAACGGCGGCAGTAGAAGCAGCGAAGCTCCGTTTACGGCCTATCATCATGACGTCTATGGCTTTCCTGTTAGGTATCCTGCCGCTGGTGTTTTCTTCCGGTGCAGGTGCGGAAGCGCGTAAAACCATGGGTTGGACCGTATTAGGTGGTATGTTTACGGCTACCTTCCTGGCCATCTTTATTGTGCCGGTATTGTATGTGGTGATTACCCGCCTGGCGTATGGTAAAGAGAAGCTACGTAAAATGAAAGAGAACTACCAGTCAGTACCTGAGCATGATATACAGGGAAAACTGTAGGCAAAAAAGAAGGGTTTATAATTATATATAAGCAGGGAGGCGTTGCGCAAGCGGCGCCTTTCCTGTTTTTATTCCGGCAGGATGCGTTTTCCGTCTTTGTCGAAATGCCTTGTTAACTGCCATTCGGTGTCGCCTACCATATACATGGTGCCGGCTACCACGGCGCCTACAGTGATGTACAGGAACCAATCGGTTTGGCTGTCGAATAGCAGGGCACAGGCCAGCCCGGCGGCCAGCAGTATAATGCCGATCCGTTTGGAAATACCGGCGGCATATTCATTGGCGGAATGCCACATTTCCAGTGTTTTGGTAGACAGGACACTGCGGTAGCCATACCAGGATTTGGTCGTTTTCGGTGGAAAACGGTGAATAACATATCCCATGAGGAAAAATAGTACGCCGGCGAAGATAGCAGCGTTGCAGTAGGTGGAATGGAGGAAACGCAACAACATGGTCCGGGGCTTTTGGTTACCATAAGTTACGAAAGAATTACGAATTACGAATTACGAATTACGGATTTGTGGGTAGATGACAGCGAATGATCTTCGCGTTTACCATCTACGCACAAATCCGTAATTCGTAATTCGTAATTCGTAATTCTTTAATGTTTCGTGGTATCGGTGGCCTTCTTCTTAAACAATCCGTTCAGTGTATTCTTCACCGTTTCCCCGGCTTGTTTGCCCACATTATCCAATGGTTTGCCGGTGTGGGTAGAATCTTTCTTTCCGCTGAGCTGATTTTTCAGTTCGTCTTTCAGGGAATTCACTGCGGTGTTTTTGAGTTGGTTGAGGCTGTCTTTTACCGTATGTTTTACAGAATCTACTTTATTCTTCACCAGTTCAGCCGCCTGTGCTTTCAGGTTGTTGGCAGATTCACGCAGGTCTGTTTTTACACTTGGTTTGAGAATGTTGCCGGCCATTAATACCTGCAGATGCACGCTATCTCCAATGTTTACCGGGATACCTTTGCTTTGTGCCTGTGATGCCAGGTTGTTGACCAGCGTGTTGCCAGCCGAACCCATCAGGCTGCGGGGTAACGCGAGTTGCAGGGTATAATCGAGCGACTGGTCAAAGCCGTGTGAGCCTGCAATATCCATGCGGATGCCACCTACGGTTACTTTGAACGGATTTACTTTTACGCGGCCGTTTTCAAAAGCAAAGTAGTTTTTAATATCACGCAGGGAAATATCTTTCAGTTGAGATACATTCAGGGTATTAGCCAGCTGATCTACCGGTGCAAACTGTTTCAGGAAGCCCTGTATCAGCAGGAGGTTACCGTCGCCGGTAAGGGTGTTCAGGTCGGGCGACATATCCTTACCTAACTTACCATGCATGGTTAGCTGCGAAGTGATTTTACCGGAAAGGAATTTACCAATCGGCATTAACTTCTGTACCGTGTTGAAGGTGTTGAAGGTTTGCTGCACATCCAGGTTTTGTACATTGTAAGCCAGGTTGATATCCGGGTTTACTTTACTGGCTTTGGTGCTGTAGCTACCGTTTATTTCCATGGTACCTTGCAGGGCGTTGGCTTTCAGTTGCTGCATGGTAACGGTTTCATCTTTCACCAGGAGGTTACCGCTTACGTTGGTCAGGTCCGCTTTATCGTAATGAATTTTATTTACGTTAGCTACCAGGCCAAGGTTCAGGTTAGCAGGAACAGCAAATGGTACGGCAGCAGCGCTGTCTTTTTTAGCAGTAGCAGGATCCGGAGCGGTAGGTGTAGTGCCCATCCATTTGTCCAGGTTAATTTCATCTGCCTTGAAGTTCATTTTACCATCCAGTGGCGCATTTTTGAACGTATAGGCGAGCAGGTTATTCACTTCTCCATTGGCTTCGAAGTTGGTACCCATGTATTGTCCGTTGAGGTCTTTTACCGTTACGTTTTTAGGGTTAAACTGGAGGGAGAGGTTATTTACTTTCACGCCATCGGGGTAGTCTTTGCTTTTATAGAGCATATTGCTCAGCTGCAGGGTACCGGCGGCGTAGAAGCGATCGTATTGTTGTTTTTCAATAGCACTCATATTGCCTTTGGCACTGATATCCGCATCGAGTAAACCGGATAAATTGGTACCGGATTCGAGTTTCACGAATTGGGTGATTTTAGACAGATCCAGTTTGCCTTTGGCGGCAGCGTCAACATACAGATCGGAGATAGGTGTTTTTACCAGTAAGCGCAGGTCCAGTGGGGTGTTATCCATTTCCAGGTGGCCGGTAGGCATATCTATCACGGTATGATCAGGTACGCCATCCGGGTTGCTGATCTTCATGGCGATCTGGATATTTTTTACCGGTTTAGGCAGGTCAGGATATTGGAAGAAGCCATCTTTTACGGCCAGGTTCAATCCAAACGAAGGCATTTGCACCGGGGAGTAATTGCCTTTTACGAACCCGTCGAAAGCAGCCGTACCGTTGGTTTTTATCTTATCGAAATCTGTTTTATATACAGCAGGCACCAGCGACAACAGGTCTTTAAAGTTGGTAGAAGGGGCTTTAAAGCTCATGTCCATACCATAGGTAGAGTCATTTACGAGTTTAAAGAATCCCTGCAGGGCCAGTTCCAGGTTGTTGATGGCAGCTTTACCGTCTTTCAGCGTGTAGGTGTTGCTGTTATTATCCACCTGGATAGCGGCATCCAGTTTGGTTTTTACCTGGGAGAGGTAAGGAATGAGTCCATACCGGAAGGTAATGCCTTCGGCCACGGTGTTGGTTTGCAACAGGAATTGATCCTGCGTGAAATCGCCTTTACCCTGGTGGGTTAAGCCGGTAATGAGCAAAGCCATATTTCCCTGGCGGTCGTCGTAGCTGATCAGGGCGTCCTCAATTTTATATTGCTGGAGGCTCAGGGCAAATTTACTTTTGCCGGTATCAGCAGGCGAAGCTGCGCTGGTATCTGGTTTGGTAATATTCCAGTTGGCGGCGCCGTTTTTATTTACAATAGCGTGTATCCGTGGCTGTATCAGGGCGATATTATAGATATCCATCTTATCGCCTTTTACTACACTCATGAGATTCAGGGCTACATCAATTTGTTTTACTGCCAGCAGGGTATCTGCAGAGAACTCACCGGTACCAATTACCTGTAAGTCTTCCAGTCCAACGGCCAGTCGTGGGAAATGCCGGAACAAACTGATGTCCACGTCTTTAAAGTCCACTTTGGCATTGAGCCGGTTGTTCAGTTCCGTTTTAACTTTTGCAATGATCTTGTCTTTGAAGAAATAGGGGATGGCAATCGCTGCCAGTATCAAGACCACTATTGTGATGCCCACAATTTTCAGGATCTTTTTGAGCATAGGCTTTTTTTGCGGTGAAGATAAGGAAAAGCAGAAAGCAGAAGGAGCGGATTTTGTCTCTGTACAGGATTATACTGATTATATTTTTTTAGATTTTAAAAGATGATAGTAGATCGAAGTGGATATTCCTATGGATATCATCATCTTGTTAAATTTTTAAAATCAAAAATCAAAAATCAGTATAATCAGTATAATCCTATACAGAGACAAAATCCGCTCTGGTCATCTTCCAAAATAGCCTTCTGCTTTCCGCTTTTTCTTACTTTTGCACCATGACACCAGAAAGAAAGGAACGGTTACTGTCGGTATTAAAGAGACGGCAGATCAATTTAACAGTGGTGCTGGAAGATGTACAGGACCCCCACAATGTAGCAGCCGTGATGCGTACCTGTGACGCCGTGGGGATACAGGATATTTATATTATCACCTCAAAGCCGCCACGGGATAAGAACTGGGGCCACCGGAGCAGTAGCAGTGCCAAACAATGGCTGACCATTCATGATTTTGACAATGCCGCAGATTGTTTTACCGAGTTGCGCAAGCATTACGACAAGATACTGACCACCCACCTGGCCGCAGATGCGGTGAGCTTATATGATATTGATTTTAACGGTTCGGTAGCATTGGTGTTCGGTAATGAGCAGAATGGTGTGAGTGATGCCACCAGGGCCATGGCGGATGGGAATTTTATCATTCCCCAAATGGGTATCATCCGTTCCTTAAACATTTCAGTGGCATGCGCGGTCAGCATTTATGAAGCCATGCGTCAGAAAACAATCGCCGGACATTACCAGCAGCAGGGACTACCGAACGACCGGTACAATGCCCTCCTGACAGAATGGGGCTTTAAGGAAGGAGATATCTAGGAAAGATTAATTGCCTGGAACAAGGGCATTGATTATATTAGCCACTGATACTGGATTGATTATTAAATGTCTGCCTACTTACCAATTGATGAAATATTATTGCTCCGTCAACTGTCAGATAGTGACAGGGGAGCATTTGAAACAGTGTACAATGACTACTTCCTGTTAGTATTTTCTTTCTCAATGAAATTCGTGGAGGACCGGCAGGTGGCGGAAGATATTACACTCGAAACGTTTGTAAAACTGTGGGACAAACGTAGTAGCCTGGCAGCCCAATCCAATATTAGTGCATTATTATATACAATTGCCCGAAATGCCTGTCTGAATCATCTGCGAAACGAAGACCGGATGAATCGGCGACATGAAGAACTGGCCAGGCAACAATCGCATGAACAATTGCAACTGGAATCATTTAGCACCATGAGGGAGGAAATTTACCAACACCTGTACCAGGAAGTTGAAAAACTCCCTGGAAAGATGGGCAGCATCCTCCAACTGAGCCTTAAGGGATTGAAAAATGCTGAAATAGCCCAACAGACAGGTATCAGCGAAAAAACAGTCAGGAATCTTAAAACGGAAGCCATTAAACAATTGCGTACAAAATTGCTGAAGAACGAATTGTTGCACCTGGTGTTATTGCTATCTCACTAAAAAAAATAAAAAAACTTCGGGACAATTTGATACCGGCGGTGTTTATATAGTACAACCAGTACTAAATCGCGACGAATGCCGTCAGAACAGGAACAAATAGTAGCACTCATTCTGAAACATCTTTCCGGGGAACTCACTGCGGAAGAACAATGGCAACTGGATGCCTGGTTGGAAGCCGATGCTGACAACCGCGCATTAATGGCCGAGTTGTCCAATGAAGCAGTGGTGAAACAGGAGCTGCTGGATATCTATCAGGCCAAAACACGTGTCTGGCAACAGTTGGATCAATATACCACAAAGGGTATGCGCCCTGTCCGCAATTACCGGAAGATGGCATTGTATGCGGCCAGTATTTGCGTATTGGTTATAAGTACTTCCGTTTACCTGGTAACACGTTGGCGCACGCGGCCACCGGTGCAGGTAAATACGCAACACCAGGAGTATGTCAATATTCCCTCGCCTGCTGTCAACAGGGCTTACGTAACGTTAGGTAATGGTAAAAGGGTGTATATCGACAGCTTACAAAATGGTGCCGCTATTACTCCTGGTAGTAATGGTGGGCAGAAATTATCGCCTGATAAAATTGAATATACAAATAATGCCAGGGCTGCCGCCCCGGAACTGGCTGTTATCACGGTTCCCAGGGGTAGTAAACCATTGCTGATAGGTTTACCGGATGGTAGCCAGGTATGGATGAATGTGGCGTCTACTATTTCATTTGAAACACCATTTTCCGGGAACACGCGATTAGTCAGCATCTCCGGAGAGGCCTATTTTGATGTAGCGGCGGCTATGCAACCTTTTGTTGTAAAAAGTAAGGGACAGGAGATAACGGTGTTAGGCACCTCGTTTAATATTAAGTCGTATGATGATGAGTCAACTATAAAAACTACGTTAGTAAAAGGAAAAATTCAGGTCAACCAAAGTAAATCAGGAACAATGAAAGTGCTCACTGCCGGGCAACAAGTGATATCAACGGCAGAAGGACAAATGTCAGTCAATCAGGATGTCGATGTAGACGACGCCATTGCCTGGAAAAGCAATGTATTTCAGTTCAGGAATGAAGACCTGAAATCTATTATGCGCCAACTGGGACGGTGGTATGATGTAGAGATCGTCTATAAAGGAACCATACCTGATCGCTTCTTCACTGTAAAAATTTCAAGAGACAAGAGTTTAACAGCCGTATTAAAAATCATGGAGCTATATGGAATGAACTTCCAGCTCGAAGGTAAAAAGTTGACAGTCCTGCCATAGCGTTAGGCGCTGCTACAGTAATTGCTTGAATATAAAAGCCGGAAGTCCTGGTAAGACTGCCGGCCCGGTTCAGGCATGCCCAAAATATCTGATCGTAAAACAAGGCTTCCTGGTAAGAAGCTATTTTTTGACACGCCTAAAAACAAAAGTATGATTTTCTTGCATTCCTCTCAAAAAAGGGAATTCAGCCAATGGTCTTTACTAAAGAAGCTATTGATTATGAAACTGACGGTGTTATTCCTATTATCTGTCTGCCTGCAATTGTCGGCCAAAATCAGCGCCCAGAATGTGACAATTACGGCAGATAAAACTTCATTGGAGAAAGTCCTGCGGTCTATTACCAGGCAAACCGGGTATGACTTCTGGTTCGACAGCCATTTGTTGGAGCGCGCCAACAAAGTAGACCTGACGATTCGTGACATGCCCGTAGAAAAGGCGCTGGCCTTATGTTTCATTGGACAGCCCTTTGAATACAAAATTCTTGATAAGATAATTATTATCAAAGAACGGCCGGCGATTCCACTGGTAATGTTGGCGGATATTATTGTTAAAGGCCGTGTTACCGATGAAAAAGGACAGGCATTGCCCGGTGCTACAGTGTCGCTCAAAGGTACCAGCAAAGGAACTACCGCAGATGCCAACGGCGCTTTCACGCTACAGATTCCTGACAAGGGTGGCATTGTTGTCATTTCTTTCGTAGGATATGAAGTGATGGAAATACCTGTCAGCAAATCAGGCAACCTCGACATCTTCCTGAAATCGGCCGACAAAAAAATGGATGAATTTGTAGTAGTGGGATATGGTACGCAGAAGAAAACAAATCTTACCAGTTCGGTCAACGTAGTTAAAATGGACGAAGTAGCGGGCAACCGTCCGGCCAGTACCACCGGTACCCTCTTACAGGGTATTGTGCCGGGGTTACAGGTAACTTCCGGTACCGGCGAACCAGGTGGCGGGTTTGATTTCAATATCCGCGGTACCACCAGTATCAATGGTGGCGGCCCTTTGATCCTGGTAGACAATATCCCTTTCAGTGGCCCGATGAATATGCTGAATCCAAATGATATTGAAAGTGTAACCGTTTTGAAAGATGCCGGATCAGCGGCTATTTATGGTGCGCGTGCAGCCTTTGGCGTTATATTGATCACTACAAAAAAAGGAACCAAAAACAGTAGGATAAAATTCGATTATAGCAACAACTTCACATTTTCTACTCCCAGCTCTATCCCCAAAGCGGCCAGTCCGCTGGCCACCGTGCAAGCTTATAAAGACATGGGATATGGCGCTTATTGGACCGGTCAGAACGTGGACAAATGGCTGCAATTCCTGAACGACTACAAAGCTGATCCTGCTAAATATCCGCTGGGATATACTACCGATGCCGGTGTGAGGTATCAGCTGGCACCATCAGATGTGATTGGTCAGCTATTTGATAACGCCGGTGTGCAACAGATGCACGACTTTGCCGTAAGCGGAGGATCTGAAAAAACAGCCTACCGCCTGTCTCTGGGTACCGTTAATGAAGACGGTATCATGGTGTCCAACGCCGATTCTTATAAACGTTACAATGTAAAATCTTTTGTTACCACAGATGTCACCAACTGGCTCACTACCCAACTGGATGCCAGCTATTATAACTCCATTAAATCAGACCCCAATAGTTCCTGGTTATGGAATACGGCCAGCAATAGCCCTTCCTATGTGCCAACAGTAGATACAATGACCATTGGTGGAATATTATATCCTACTGGTACACCTAAAAATTTATTACTGAACTCCGTACCAACCACCGATAAAATTGATGACATCCGTTTAATGGGAAAAGTGATTGCCAAACCAGTGAAAGGCCTGACGCTTACCGGTGAATATCTCTTTGAAAATCTTAGGGAAACAGTTACCAGTTATAATAAGTCGTTCAACTATGCCGACATTTCTGAATTTGTAGTAAAAACAACCGTACCTGTTAACAATGCGGCATTCTATAAATTTAATCAATCCGACAGCAGGCGGACGCTCAACCTGTATGCGAACTATAACAAGTCGTTCGGCAATCATAACTTCACCGTGATGGGTGGTTATAACCAGGATGATTTTCACCGGGAATCGCTTTGGGCAAACAAAACCCAGATGATATCTGCTGATCTTCCTTCTATCTCTACGGCAGTAGGCAATCTTACCGCCGATGATAATTACCTGGAATGGAGTGTGCAAGGCTTTTTCGGCCGTATCAACTATGATTACAAAGGAAAATATTTGCTGGAAATAAATGGAAGAACAGACGGCTCTTCTAAATTTCCTGCCAGTCACAGATGGGGCTTCTTTCCTTCTGCTTCCGCCGGGTGGCGTATTTCAGAAGAAAATTTCATGCAACGCTTCAAGCCTGTTTTATCTGAGCTGAAACTCAGGGCTTCACTGGGCGAAGTAGGTAACCAGGATATTGATCCCTATCGCTTCCTGGATGCCATGAATCCTGCATTGACAGGTTGGTTGAGTGGAGGCACGCGTCCAACTACGTTAAGCACGCCTGGTTTAATCAGTCCCAATTTCACCTGGGAAACAGTGAGGACGTTGAACTTTGGTCTTAATGCCGGCTTCCTGGATAATCGCCTCAATTTATCGGCCGATTGGTATAGAAGACAAACCCTGAATATGCTGACCAGCGCTATTCAATTGCCAGCCGTATTAGGCACCGGCGCTCCACTGCAAAATGCTGCCAACCTGCAATCCCAGGGATATGAACTGTTAGTGGAATGGAGAGATAAAGTAGGCGATTTCAATTATTATATCTCCGCTAATCTCTACGACTTCAAATCAAAGATTACTAAATTTGATAATAATAAAGCCGGCTCTCTCAGCACTTATTATGTAGGTAAAGACATGGCCGAAATATGGGGATACACAACAGATCGCTTATACCAGGAATCTGACTTCGATAATGGTGTGATCAAATCCGGTATCGTTAAACAGATCAGGAATGGTTCCAACCTTGTAACACCTAACCCCGGAGATGTGCTGTATAAAGACTTTGATGGCGATGGGGTGATTACCAACGGACAAAATACCCTGGCTAACCACGGCGACCTGGCCATTATCGGTAACAACCGTTTGGCTTTGCAGTATGGTATCAATGGTGGTGTAGGTTATAAAAACTGGAACTTCTCCTTTGTTATTGCCGGCGTAGGTAAACGTGATCTCTGGATCAGCAATAACCTCACCTTCCCTTACAACTATGAATTTGGTACCATTTTTCAACATGAATTGAATTACTGGACGCCTACCAATACAGATGCACATTACGCACGTACTTACGCCAAAGCAGCCGGTAATTCCGCCATTAACAAACTGGTGCAAACCAGGTATATGACAAACGCTGCCTACATGCGTATCAAGAACCTTAGCCTTGCTTACAGTATTCCTGAGTCTATGCTGAAAAGAATCTCCTTCAATAAACTACAGGTATTCTTCAGCGGAGAAAACCTCTTTACTTTCAGCCAATTCCCTAAGGGCCTGGATCCTACTTCTACCATCGATAAAGGTTATGGTATCAATTACCCGATGATGCGGATGTTCTCTTTTGGTGTTAATGCTTCATTTTAATGACTGATTATTTAAAATGTGTGTAATGAAAAAAAATACATTTCTATTATTGTCTTTGCTTACGGCAGCGGCCTGCAATAAAGACTATCTCAATAAATTACCATTGGATCAGATGACGGAAGCTACTTCCTTCAAAACAGCTGATAACTTTAAAACGTATATGTGGGGCTGTTATGAGTACCTGCCTAACTATGATATTGATGTACCTTCCGGGGAGTTCAATTCCGATAATTTTGTCAATGGATATAATGTTGCCAATAAATCACCTTATGCCTTTCAATTAAAGATTATCCCTGCGGTGACAGGAGGTACACAATGGGATTTCAGCTTTGTGCGCCGGGTGAATATTGCCCTGGATAATATTGACCAGTCTGCCATGAGTCAGGCAGATAAAGATCATTGGAGAAGTGTGGGTTACTTTTTCAGGGCCATGAGATATTATGACCTGATGGCGGCTTATGGAGATGTGCCCTGGATTGAGCACAAGGTGTCTGATACTTCCACCAGTGTGTTATATGGTCCCCGTACACCCAGAGACCAGGTAGCAAAGAATATCCTCGATAACCTGGTTTGGGCAGAAGCACATATCAAAACAGATGGTGACGGGCCTAATACCATTAACGTACATGCGGTACGGGCGTTATTATCACGCTTTGGATTATTTGAAGGCACCTGGCGTAAATACCGGAATATGCCGGATGCAAACACATATCTCAATGCCAGTAAAACATATTCAGAAAAGCTGCTGGCTTCTTTCCCGAATGTAATGAACAGCTATGATGATGTATTTAATTCCGATGAACTGGTAGGTAAACCGGGCATTATCCTGGCCCGGCAGTATATCACCGGGCAAGCAGGTCATAATGCAGCACGTTATGTGCGTACTTCTTCCTGGGGCAGTGATTTGTCGAAAGATGCGATAGAAAGTTATTTATGTGCTGATGGTAAGCCTGTTTCCACTACTACTACCGGTTACAGCGACTCTACCATGAATGCAGAATTCAGGAAAAGAGACCGGAGGTTATATTTCACTGCATTACCTCCTTACAGGGTGATTGCATCTGGCCAGGTAACAACGTTTACCCGTACTGCCAATGCCTCCGATAATGAATTTATAGATTTTATGGCGACGTTGCCAGGGAATGATGCCAACCGGAAAAGATTACCTGTTGCCAACTGGGCAGGGTATTACCTGTACAGGGCGCCGCATTTCCTGAATGATAAAACGCCGGGCGCACAAGGCTTCATGAATACTTCTACGGGGTATTACTATTACAAGCCTTATAATACGTTCACAGATGTAAGTACTACCGGTGTAGCCACTACCGACTTCCCCATTTTCCGGATAGAAGAAGTGATGCTTAATTATGCAGAGGCCATGTGGGAACTCGGACAATTCGATCAGGGCATTGCCGATAAAACGATTAATAAGCTGCGTCCGAGAGCGGGTCTGCCTAATATGGTGGTGGCAGATATCAATGGCGCATTTGATAGTAAAAGAGATGCCACCGTTGATCCTGTATTATGGGAAATCAGAAGAGAAAGAAGAGTAGAATTGATGGGAGATGGATTTAGATTTAATGATTTAAAAAGATGGAAGAAAGGAGAATATTTTAATAAACAATTACTGGGTGCTAAAGTGAAAGTATCCGATTATGGTGCCGGTACGCCGATTACTTTAAGCAGTAACGGGTCCGTAGTATTTTACCCGGCGCCGGTGGGGTGGTTAGATAAATACTACCTGGAGCCGGTTCCTTTGGAGCAAATACAACTCAACAATAATCTGGCACAAACGGACGGATGGAATTAAGATGATGTGAAATAGCATACAATAAAGAAGCTGCCCCGAATTTCCTGGCAGCCTCTTTATTTAGAGAATGGGTTATTGTTTCACCACTTTCATTGTTTTGCTTTGTGTACCCTGACTGATATGGAGATAGTAAATACCCGGAGCCAGGTTTTGTCCAAGTTGATAATTGATGCCGCTATTTATTTTTGCAGAATAGATAACGTTGCCGGCATTATTCATCATCATCAACAGTACCGGAGCTTTCGAAGTGGCTGCCACTCTCACATTAAACACGCTGCTGGAAGGGTTGGGATATACAGTGGTTGTAAAATCCACCTTGTTTTGGGTGTTTAATTTGTTGTTGGCCAGTACCATGGCGTTTGGATTGGTATTCAAACTTTGCAGGGTATCTCCCGGTGCTGTAGTCCGCACTTCAATGCCTGCAATGGAGCCGCTGTAAGGATCATACAAGCCCTTTTTAGGATAGAAGAATACCATGATCAAACCGTTAGCATCTGTTTTTGCCCGGATGGTTTTTATCACCGCGGTATTCAGTTTGTTGCCTGCGGCCTGGTATATATTGAAGTCAGTGAGACTGTCCAGACCATTGGTAGCTTTTACGCTAAATATCCGGTTGTTTTTCTGTGCATTATCTGGTTCCACGAAGTGCATGCGGATCGCATAAACGGTGTTGGGGTTCAGGCCACGCAGGTAGTAGCGCATCTGGGTGATATTGTCTTTGAATACCCGCATATACTCATATACCTGTGGTGGAGCAGGATCAATCACCTGAGACACGTCTACAGGTGAAGATACTCTTTGTATCCAGGTATAACCGGCATGCCATAGTTTATCCGTGCCCGTTGGACCTTCCGGAACGTATTGTGCAAAAGTGGTATTGGCATACGGCGTAGGAGGTGTGTTTGTAGTACCGGCATTGATACCGAGGACAGCTGATTTGTTGGTTTTTAGTACTTCTATGCAGTAATCATCCACCCATACGGTGCCGGTTCCTGTTTTGGCTATCCAGTAAGTAAGTCCTGTTGCACTGTCGGGCACATTAATCGTATCGCTGATTTGGGCCCAGTTATCTCGATAGGCAGGTACATTGTACACATCTTTTGCGTAAGACGCATTACCGGTTGAGGTGCCAAGGCTATCTATAAACCCAACGCCATAGCCTGACCACCAGGGATAGCCATTAGCATCTTTCTCTACTTTAATCCATTGGGTAAATACGATGATGCTACCGCCTCGCACAGGGATAGCGCCTTGCATATTCAGTGCCGTCTTCGTAGTAGTGTAACCCAATGTGGCGGCTTTATTGCCGGAATGTCCTTTGCCATTCACAGCATACACAGCACCTGGTGTAAGTGTGGTGTCTTTGTATGACAGCCAATTAACAAGGCCACTTTCGAAACCGTAGTTAGGGATGCCTCCACAGGAATCAAACGGCACCACGGTTACAGGCAGCGTAACAGAAACACCGGAGCTGTCAGTAGTATTGGCGGTGATGGTAAGTGTACCTTGTTTAACAGCAGTGACCAGGCCGGTACTGTCGATGGTAGCCAATGTAGTATTAGCGCTGCTCCAGGTGACTTTTTTAACAGAAGTATTAGCGGGTATAAAAGTAACATTTATCCGCGCCGTATCTTTTTCTCCGATGATGAAAGGAGATGGTTGGAGTGTCAGACCGGTAGCGAGTACATTTGCTACGTGGATATTGGCTTGTGCTGCAATAGCCGGGTTGTCAGCTGACGAAGCTTTGATGACAACATTACCTTGTTTGATACCGCTGATAAGGCCGGTGCCACTGACGGTAGCTAGGGTAGTATCTGAAGAAGTCCATATCACGCCTTTATTGCTGGCTTTCGGCGGGTTAACGGTTGCATTTATCTGAAGGGAAGATCCTACAAATACATTGGCAGCGGTGGTGTCTAATGTAATTGTGGTAACGGGTATGTATATGACGTTGTACGTTTTGGTAGCTATCAAACCTCTTTCTGCAGATTTTGCCGTGATAGTCACGGTGCCTGCTCTTTTTCCTGTTACAATGCCGTTTAAGTCTACGGTAGCAATCGAATCGTTGGAGGATTTGTATACCAGGTTCCGGTTGGTTGCATTGGTGGGTGTGGTAGTGAGTTTCAGCGTGTCTTTATAGCTGACATACAAATTGCTGCTGTCTGAATAGATGTTTATTCCCTGCAGTGGGATGATATTTGCTTCCAGGGCAGCTATAGAGGCGCTGTAAGGACCATTGATAACGCCATTAGGATAAAAGTACACTGTTATTAGCCCCTGGTTATCTGCTTTTGCTTCCAGAGTACGTATGACCACGGTATTTAACTTGTTGCCAGCCGCCTGGTAAGGGTTGAAGTTAATGAGGCTGTCGCCGCCGGTTTTTACACTAAATGTCCGGTTAGCTTTATCTGCATCACTGGGCTCAATAAAATGCAGGCGCAAAGAATAATTAGCATTGGGAATAAGGTTGCGGAAATAATAGCGCATTGGAGTTTGATTATACCTGGAGATGCGCATGTATTCATACACCTGACGTGGGGCGGGCAAGGTAACCTGGCTCAGATCTACGGCTGCGGTGATTTTAACATTACCGGTAAATCCTGCATGCCATAGTTTGTCGGTACCGGCAATGCCTTCCGGTATGTATTGACCTACATTACTATTCTGATAAGGGGTTGCCGGGTTACCTGTACTTCCCGCATTGATGGCAATCACCGTAGTATTTACTACCAACTGCACCGTTTTGGTAAACCCGCCGTCTGCCGCAGTAATAGTGAGTGTGGTAGTACCCGTCTTTAAGCCAGTTACGATGCCGCTGGCATCTACCTGTGCAATGGTGGTATCCGCCACTGACCAGCTCAATGTTTTATTGGTGGTATTAGCGGGTATAACGGTAACGGCTATCTGTCTGGGCGTATTCATGGTGCCAAATACGACACTGTCTACTGTAATGCCAGTAGATATCGTGGGCGGAATGATGAGCAGTTGTCGCGAATTTGTTTTGCCACCATCCACCGATGTAAGCGTAATCGTGACAGTTCCTGTATTGACGGCGCTTACATTTCCGAACGGATCCACTTTCGCTACCGAGGTATCGGAAGAACTCCAGGTAACGGATGGATTGGTAGGATAAGCAGGGGTTAACTTCGCAGTCAGTTTTATGGAGTATCCTTTTACAATGGTGTCAGAGGAAGGGTTGATGATTGCTACAGATTGCACGGGGCCTGTTACCGGTGCACCGAAGTACATACCGTTTCCGTGGGCGGAAACAATCATTCTGCCTTTGTTATCGGCGGCAATGCTGGGTGCTACACCTGGTAAGCGGTCTAAGATGGTGGTCCAGGTACGGCCGGTATCATCAGAACGGAAGGCACCGTAATAAGTGCCATTGATGGGAATGGCCTGGCTGGTAACGAATAATGTCAGATGCGCAGCAGGCGTAGTGTCGGACATGGTCACGGCTACCCATTTAGGTTTAAAGTTATCACCGCCTACCTTCACAAATGTTTTGCCGGTATCTGTAGTATGATAAAGACCACTGTTTTGAGCATACGCTTCATTGTGATAAGCAATCCAAACATCTCCCGTTTTTCCCGGTGTTGTTTCCACATTGGAAGTAGTGGCATAAGCGGAGCCGTTGGAAGGATTATTACCACCATTGGCTGTAAGGCCAGTGGCATCTGTTTTTAAGAATGATTTTCCTCCATCGGAGCTCACAAAAAAGGAGCCGCGGTCCCACACATAGAAATAATTACCGTTTACTTTATCTGATGCCAGATGGTTTTCCCCGGGATATACCATCCATTGTCCGCCTGCGGGTAAGATCCCTGAAGAAAGGCCGGTGGATTTGGTCCAGCTGGTGCCCAGGTCGGACGACCAGTACACGTTGCCCAGATTGTTGCCATCCATTTGCGTGAGCCATACAATATTCCGGCGATCCGCAGATACGGCCATGCGTCCACGTAATCCCGGTGATTTAGGAAAGAGCGTATAGGTATCGCCACCGTCAGTGGAGTAACCCGAGCGGGAGTCACTGATGTTGGATGTACCGGCCCCATCGGAACCACAGCGTACTATGAAATTGGGATCGGTATACTGGAAGCCGATACCATTCATATTGAATGCGCTAAAGACGTTATTATGCAGGACCGTATTAGAAACTGCGCCCTGGAATAGCGGCTCCGTCAGGGAACGGTGAGAGCCGCCTCCCACATCCGCAGTAGCGGTGAGCAGCGCGTTCTTGCCACTGGGAGGTGCCAGCATAGGGCCGGTTACCATTACTTCTTCCAATCCAACTACACGGATCTTCCAGTCATTTATCGCGTCGTTGATATTATCAGTAGAGAGTATGTCTGTGAGATCATTAATCCATACCCTGTTGGGATAAAAGGGATCCCAGGTAAATGCATAGGTATTATGTCCCGGATCATTAAATGGTACTCCGTCATTCGCGGAATGCGGCGCTTCTGTATTATCACGTCTAATGACTCCGGGTGTATAAGAGCCCGGGGCGCCCCCATCTTTTGAAATGAAATAGGGATCTTTTTGCCAGGAGCCGCGAACACCTACAATAATATGATTTGAATTAGCAGGATTTACGGCCACCTTGGTGAAGTACCGGTCGCCTTTATTGAGATCGGGTTCTAAAGTGATAGGCGTAATCTCTTGCCAGGTGCTGTTCTTATACTTGTAGACGCCTTTTTTCAGATCTTCGGCCCCGGCAGAAATATACAGGGTTCCATCGGCGTGAATCACCGCCCGGACGGGATATAACGGGCTGTTACTCATCAGGGTGAACGAATCACCGCCATTATCAGATACCCACACACCTGTAGGACGACCGATGTAGATACGCTTGCCGACATTTACTCCATTAATGGCAATGGTACCTGCGCTTTTGTCGAAAACCAGGAAAGAGCAGTTGCCTGGCGTAGTGATGGCGCTAACCTGTGCCCAGCTGGCGCCAGCATCTTCCGATTTCCAGGCGCCATTCTGGTCTGTTACTACCCATACCCGGTTACTGTTTAGCGGATCTACCTGTATACGATCTCCGAAGGTTTGTGCGCCATTGGGATTGACCAAAATGGGTACGTGCAAATCCGTCCATGAATCGCCCCGGTCAATGCTTTTCATGATAGTACCTGCGCTGGTGCCTTTGCCAGGGCTGGCGCCGGCTACATGTTCTACGGTTGCATACAGGATGTTGCCGGTAGCATCATTGGGATCTACAGCGATACTGCCGCAACGCTGACTAAACTCCCAGCCCCAATACTCGATGGGCATCTTTTTAAATAACATTAAATCTTCCCATTTCTGCAGGTTCTTATTCCATCGGTAAGGAGTGCCAACATCAGTGGTGATGAAATAGAGATCCGGCACTTTAGGATGTGCCACAAAATTAGGAAGCGCTCCGGAGCCGCCTAATCGAACCTGGTTCCAGGTATAGGTTTGGGCACGCAGTCCCTGCGAAGCAGCCAGGCAGAAAATGGTAAGGAATAGTGTGTAGCAGATTTTTTTCATACGCTTGTGGAATTTATATGGAATTGATATAAATGATGTTGGTAAGGCCTTTCAAGGCACAGCACAGCGGCTTTATTTTCAATAAAGTATATCACAATACGTGGTAACGGGAACTATCGGTGATTCATTATCTCAGGCTATGTATGGCTGACAAATAAGTATACGTTTGCGAAGACCGAACTACGTAGTGAGGGAAGAAATATTTTGAAATAGCCAGAACTCAATGATTTGTTATGCTATAGGTGGGAAAAAGTTAACGCGAATAGTACACTTGCATTTAAAAAACCGGGTATAGATTTAGTACTAAGAAGTGATGTGTAAGATCCACATAAACACTAACACTTCAGCGCATTGTAGCTGCATTTTTTTCGTTGATTTCTATTTTTAAATATCCGCAAATAATGGTAGTTTGTGACTAGTTTTGATCAGATGCCATACCATTCATGTCAGATAGCAAATTTCTTCATTAAATCCAGTCTTCTCCCAAAAAATTAACCTATACCCTTCAAACACTAAGCAGATGCCAAAGCCAATGATACTTTTCCTGGGACTCCTTTTAACGTTCCCTGCCTGGGCACAACAGAAACCGGCAGCCTTTAAAGGCGTTTACCTTACTCATAAGCAATTAGCCGGCGTATGGCAAAGATATTCACCTGTGGTTGGAAATGGACTGGGGCAGTATTTCAGGTTTTTTAAAGATGGCAGATTTGTGTTTCATACAGGAGATGACAGACAGGATTTGGTAGTGATACTGAAATTGACGGGGAAATATCGATTGGATAAAGAGCTGCTTTGTTTCACTATTACAGGCAAAACGGTATTGGAAGGAGGTGAAATTGGTATGGCCGATAGTATTGATGGAAATACTTTTTCGATTCAAAACGGAAAATCAAAAGAGATAGCGATCGCTGATCCAAAAGAATTGGATGATTGTTGGATAACGGTTTTTAGTCCAACGCATATCAGGATTGTTAATGTGGATTATTATAAGATAGATCTGAAAAAAAATCAAATAGGTGAAGGTGAAATTGATGATTAGCAATATCCAAAATATTTATTTCCCCAAGCCTATCTGTTGCATTAGTGCTGCATTATCCCAGAACAATAGTTCTTCTATCATTTTACCACCTTGCCAGTGTCCTACGGTACACATACTGAGCTTAAAGGATTTGCCGGTAGGAGGAATGGTTTTGCCGTCACCAATGGGCATTGGTTTAGAGAAGGTACCGGTCATTTCACCAATCACGCAGGTCCAGTCGCCGGAGCCAAATTTCACCGGGTGGCTGATTATTTTAGTATCGGGTGCAAAAACGAACAGGGGTTCCAGTTGTTTGATATGTTCGGGCAGGTCTTTGGTTTGGTGTCCGTCGGGATAGGTGACTATGATATCACCTGCGTGGCTGATACTGAGAGAGTCCCATTTTTGGTGACTATAGAAATCGAAGTCGAGGGAGTCGAAGCGCTGTAAGCGTTCGGTGATGATTGCATTACCACCGGCGTTGGCAGTAGCCTGTTGCAGGGCTTTTTGGAGTGAATCTACTTTTGCCTGGAGGTTGCTGTTATTTTGTTGACAACCAAGGAAAAAGAAGGCGAGGAGGGGAAGATAAGCGCTTTTCATAATCAGTAAGTAAGAGGGTGAGTAGTAATAACAAAAAATAGCAGTGGCTGGTTGTTTTTGTTACAAAAAAAATGCCCCCCGCTGTAGCGGAGGGCATTTGCATTTATACTTACATAAACCCTTATGCACTACATGTAACACAACCTTCTTCCATGGTGCATACAGCACCCACAATAATCTCTTCTTCCTGGTTGCCGCTACCGGCAGCCACCACAGGTTGCATTTGCTGACCGCCTTGTTTTTCCACCGTAAATTGTACGGCTTGTGCGGCGGCTTGTGTACGCAGGTAATACATACCTGTTTTCAAACCTTTCTTCCAGGCGTAAAAGTGCATAGAGGTCAGTTTGGCATTGGTAGGGGTATCAACAAACAGGTTCAATGACTGGGACTGGCAGATGAAAGCACCGCGATCGGCTGCCATGTCAATGAGGTTACGTTGTTTGATTTCCCATACTGTTTTGTACAGTTCTTTAATATTGGAAGGTATTTCGGCAATGTTCTGGATAGAGCCATTGTGCGAAATAATCTTTGTTTTCATGTCATTATCCCACAGGCCCAGTTCTACCAGGTCTTTCAGCAGGTGCTTGTTTACAATCACAAACTCACCACTCAGTACACGACGGGTGTAGATGTTGGAAGTGTATGGTTCAAAGCACTCGTTGTTACCGAGGATCTGAGAAGTAGAAGCGGTAGGCATTGGCGCCAGCAGCAGGGAGTTGCGGATACCGTCTTTTACGATGGACTTTTTCAGTTTTTCCCAATTCCAGCGTGGAGAAGGTGTTACCCCCCACATATCAAACTGCAGGATACCTTTAGACGCAGGAGAGCCCGGGAAGGTTTCGTATGCACCATCTTTTTTGGCGAGATCGTTGGAAGCGTTTAAGCCGGCGAAGTAGATGGTTTCAAATATTTCGCTGTTCAGTTTCTTGGCTTCATCGCTTTCGAAAGGATAACGCATCAGGATAAACGCATCGGCGAGGCCCTGAACACCCAATCCAACAGGGCGGTGGCGCATGTTACTGCGTCTGGCCTCTTCAACAGGGTAGTAGTTGTTGTCGATGATTTTATTCAGGTTCAGCGTAGCCTGGTAAGTAACTTCGTATAATTTATCGTGGTCAAATTTGCCGTCGATTACAAAGCGTGGCAAGGCGAGGGAAGCCAGGTTACATACGGCTACTTCGTCTGCGTCTGTGTATTCGATGATTTCTGTACACAGGTTGGAACTCTTGATGGTACCCAGGTTTTGCTGGTTGGATTTGCGGTTGGCAGAATCTTTATATAGCAGGTAAGGGTTACCGGTTTCAATTTGTGCATCGAGGATGGCAAACCAGAGGTCTTGTGCTTTGACAGTTTTGCGGGCACGACCTTCTTTCTCGTATTGTTCGTAGAGCGTTTCAAATGCTTCTCCCCAGCATTCATGCAGTCCAGGTGCTTCATGAGGGCAGAACAATGACCATTCGCCATTGGCTTCTACACGTTTCATGAACAGGTCTGGCATCCAGAGGGCGTAGAACAGGTCACGGGCGCGCATCTCTTCTTTACCATGGTTCTTACGCAGATCCAGGAATTCGTAGATGTCGGCATGCCATGGTTCCAGGTAAATAGCGAAAGCGCCTTTACGTTTACCACCACCCTGGTCTACATAGCGTGCGGTATCGTTGAATACACGCAGCATAGGAATGATACCATTGGAAGTACCGTTGGTGCCACTGATATAAGAACCTGTAGCGCGGATGTTGTGAATGCTTAAACCGATACCACCGGCGCTTTGGGAAATTTTAGCGGTTTGTTTCAGGGTATCATAGATACCTTCGATGCTATCATCCTGCATGGTGAGGAGGAAGCAGGAAGACATCTGCGGTTTGGGTGTACCAGCATTGAAGAGGGTAGGTGTGGCATGTGTAAACCAACGTTCGCTCATCAGGTTGTACGTTTTGATGGCAGACTCAATATCTTCTTTGTGAATGCCTACAGATACGCGCATCAGCATGTGCTGTGGACGTTCCTGTATTTTACCGTCTGTTTTCAGCAGGTAAGAACGCTCCAGGGTTTTGAAACCGAAGTAATCAAACGCAAAGTCGCGGTCGTAGATAATGCTTGAATCCAGGAGGTCTGCATTTTGATCAATGATCTCCCAGATTTCATCAGACAATAATGCAGCTGATTTGCCGGTTTTAGGATCAATATAATCATACAGTTTCTTCATCGTTTTAGAAAACGACTTGATGGTATTTTTGTGCAGATTGCTTACTGCTATGCGCGAAGCCAGCAGGGCATAATCCGGGTGTTTGGTCGTGAGGGAAGCGGCTGTTTCAGCAGCCAGGTTGTCAAGTTCGCTGGTGGTTACCCCATCATACAAACCTTGTATCACTTTCTTTGCTACGTCAATTGCATCTACATATTCCGTATTGAAACCATAACAAAGTTTCTCAATACGGGCAGTGATTTTGTCGAATTTCACTGCTTCTTTTCTGCCATCTCTTTTAATTACGAACATGGGTTTGCGAATTTAAGAGGTTAGTAATTCAATTAGTTTAAAAATCTTCTTCCAGGGTGAATGTCTGTGATTCTTTCGTACCGCCCATTACACCTGATTTTTGGTAATCGCCCACACGTTTTTCAAAGAAATTTGTCTTACCCTGTAATGAAATCATTTCCATGAAATCAAAAGGATTAGACGCATTAAATATCTTGGAGTAGCCCAGTTCACCTAACCATCTGTCTGCCACAAATTCAATGTATTGGGACATCAGGTCAGCGTTCATACCAATCAAACCAACTGGTAAGGCTTCTGTGATAAATTCTTTTTCATAAGATACCGCATCACGGATGATGGTGTGTACCTGTTCCTGGCTCAGCTTATTTTCCAGCATGCTATACAGCAGGCAGGCAAATTCGCAATGCAGTCCTTCGTCTCTGCTGATCAGTTCGTTAGAGAACGTCAAACCTGGCATCAGGCCTCTTTTCTTTAACCAGAAAATAGAGCAGAAGCTACCGCTGAAGAAGATACCTTCTACTGCCGCGAAAGCCACCAGGCGTTCTGCGAAACTGCCGTTCTCAATCCAGCGCAAAGCCCATTCAGCTTTCTTTTTCACTGCAGGCACCGTGTCAATAGCATGGAACAAACGATCTTTCTCTGCCGGATCTTTCACATATGTGTCAATCAGCAAAGCATATGTTTCAGAGTGGATATTTTCCATCATGATCTGGAAACCGTAAAAACAACGGGCTTCCGGAATCTGTACCTCACTCATAAAGTTTACTGCCAGGTTCTCATTTACGATACCATCGCTGGCCGCAAAAAACGCCAATACATGAGAGATGAAATGACGTTCACCGTCATTCAACCCTGCCCAATCCTTCAGGTCACTGCTTAAATCTATTTCTTCTGCGGTCCAGAAACTCGCTTCGTGCTTTTTATATTGCTCCCAAATTTTAGGGTATTTGATCGGCAATAACACAAAACGATCCTTGTTCTCTTTTAAAAGAATTTCATTCTCGTTACTCATCTGTTAATTAATTTATGGGTACTGTCGAAGGTTTTTGGTTTTTCTGTTTGGGGTCAGCATACTGAAATCTACACTCATCTCCTCACTAAAACATATTTCAACATTCCTGCATCCTAAAATCCATACGCTCAGGATTACAAATGTAAGCATCCAGTTTAGGGCGTCACTTTTTAGTTTTCAACAGGTGTGGAAAAAGATATAAAACATTCTCGCGGTGCAGTGGCGTAGCATGTTTCACGGGTAAAACACCCTTTCTATATGTAATATCATTAGCATGTGAAAAAACAATCGCCCACCCACTGGCATATATGATATTTTTTTTGCTGTTACGGCTAAACGTATGATGGTCAATCTAAAAAGGGTCAGAAAAAATTTTTGTTAAAAAGCACAGGTATTATATCTATATATGCGTTAATTTTTCATATTTACATTTTAAGCTATTGCATTATGTCGGAACCCGTTATCGCACTTCGTGCCGTGAAAAAGAACTACCAGGATGTCCCCATCCTGGATATTGCCCGGCTGGAACTACCTGCCGGCATTTACTGGCTGCAGGGCGAAAACGGCGCAGGTAAAACCACCTGTATGAAGGTGATGGCGGGTTTGATCCCTTTTAAAGGAGAAATAGTACTACAGGGCCATGTAAGCAGCCGCGAACACCCGGTCCGCTTCCGGCGCCTGATCAATTATGCAGAAGCAGAGCCGCTTTACCCCTCTTTCCTTACCGGGCGCGACTTGCTCGACCTTTACCTCCAGACAAAAGGTGGGGATAAAGACGCTATCCGGGAAATCAGCGAAAGCCTGGGTGTGGATATCTTTGTGAATAACTCAGTAAGCAGCTACTCCAGTGGGATGCTCAAAAAGCTGTCGCTGCTCCTGGCCTTCACCGGCAACCCGGCCATCATCCTGCTGGATGAGCCCCTGATCACCATCGATACCCGGGCGCTGGCTGTATTATATGACCTGATCCGCACCTATAGCGCTAAAGGCGTTTCTTTTTGTATCACTTCCCACCAACCCCTGGATCCGGAAGAATTAACGATAACGGGCACACTGAAAGTGGCTCATAAAAATATTACGCTCAGTTAATATGCGTACCACTTCAGCAATACTCGGTAAGATATTTACCCAACGATTTTATATTGAAAATACCGGCTTTTTCCTCGTCCTGTTTTATGGCTTGTTCGGTGTGGTAAATGGCGGTAACCTGCTGGCTTACCATAAAGGACTCATGCTCGGATTTCTGGGAAACTACACCTTCCTCGTGTTGGTGCTGCTGCTATGGACGGCCTACGCCTTGAAATGCAGCGGATTTATCCTGAAAACATTTAACCTCCAGGGATACGATTTCCTGTTTCCTACCATGGGCAGCATCGATAAACCCGCCCGCATCCGCATCTGGCTGCTGCTGCAAACCGCTATTTATATGCCTGTGCTGATATATGCGGGGATTGCTGTAATAGTGGCCATACAGCACCACTATTATGTGCCGGCCGTTTGTATAGTAATACTGAATATCGCCAACTGCATATGGCCGTTAACGTTATATGAAAGAAAATTGTTGCAGCCGGATATCATCTTTTTTACCGGTCACCTGCAACGATGGATCAACCGGCATTTCACCAAACCGCCGGTACTGTTTTTCCTGTATGAACTGCTCACTAATTTTCCACGCCGCATTGTCAGCGCCAAGCTGGTTTCTGCCGGCGTGCTATGGCTGACCTTCCTGATTATGCGCAGGGGGGAATATTTTGACCTCCGTGGACTGCAGATTGGCGTCATGGTAAGCGTGCTCACACACATGCAACTAATGGTACATCACCGCGCCTTTGATGATACCTATCTCAATTTTATGGAAAATTTGCCGGTCTCCTTATTCAGGCATTATTCCCGGTTAATTGGTGTGTATGTGATTATGTTTTTACCGGAGATGATCATCATTACCACTAACGCCTATACGAAAACTTCCCCGGCCGGACTGGTTACTGTATTTGCTACCGCGTTATCATTGCTCATCTTATTCCGCGTCCTTTTATTTTTTCCGAAAATGAATCCTGAAATACATGTCAGGTACACCCTGCTCACCTCTTTCATCGTATTATTCATGGTCCTCGGAAATTACGAATGGCCGGCTATCCTGTTGTTACAGGCAGCATCGGCCATTATCTTCTTTAAAAAATATCGTCAGTACGAACCGTATATCGAATCAACTTCCTGAACTCATTTTATCACTCAGTTTTGCCAGCGAATCCAGCAACAGCGGGAATTGTGTGAGCAGAAACTCGTCTGTAAGGTTGCCTGATTCGTTAAATTTATGTTGGGCATGACCAATCATGATTTCCGGTTTGTTCACCACATAAGCATTCAGGAAAACCATTACCTGGCGTAAATGATACTGCATTCTCGCCGTGCCTATTTGTCCCTGCGACGCGCCCATGATGGCGACCGCTTTTTCACTGAAAGGTTTGTCGGGGTGCCTGGAAACTACGTCTATAAAGTTTTTCAGCGCACCCGGGATAGAATAATTGTATTCAGGAGAAACAATGATCACACCATCTGCTGCTTTGATTTTGTTGACCAGCGGCACTACTTCTTCAGGTAATTGCTCGGTGTGTAAATCCGCATTGTAGAAGGGGATATTATCAAAATGTACCTGTTCAATTTTAATGTGTGATGGCGCCAACCCTTGCAGCGCTTTTAACGCCATGGTGTTATAGGATCCTTTACGGAGACTTCCGGAGATAGCAATAAAATGATACTCTTTTTTAGCAGACATATGCTCAGATTTTTATGTCCGCGAATATAGATTTTTATTGATGGAAAAAATATTTATATCCGCTTCTCTTTATTCACAAATTTCCGGTGAATCACTTCCTGTACAGGGATACTTTCAATTTTACTCTCCAGCCAGGAAATAATATCGAGATAAAGAAAGGAACGGCGTTCATAAGGATCCTGTGAAATCTGCTCCAGCCGGTCTTTCAGGTCTACGAACGCATTGCGCAGGGCTTTCGGATTGGCATAAATATAACGGCGTAAAAATTTCATAATTTCTTCCATCACCAATCCCAGATCTTTATGTTTAGAGATAAAGTGATACACCGATTTAATCAGGTATTCTACGAGGCTGTAATTTTCTAATTCGTAATGGGCAATCAGGTGCAGGATGCGGGCAAAGCATTGGATGTCGGCCCGCAGGTTGCCAATCTTTAAGTTGATGATTTTATTAAGATATACAATGGCTTTGCTGTTATCTCCACTACCAAAGTACAAACAGGCTATCTTGTAATAAAATACCAGCACCCGGTGTTGATCTATTTTCAGCGTATGGTTGCTGATCTCTGTTTCCAGTTCCGGCACCATCGCCAAACCCTGGCTGAACGTGCCTTCCAGGAAGTATCGGTTTATTTTGGCAGTGTATAAATATACAAATGCCGAGGTCCGGGTATTCTCATGGAAGTTGTCCTGGTTTTCTTTGATAAAGTCTTCCAGGTCCTGCAGGGCCGATTTAAATTTCTCTGAGTTGGAGGTATAAAAATGGGCGGTCAGCAGGTTATGCTGCGCTTTGATGTACAGGTCCATATCGGTATGCTGTAACGACGGATAGGCGCGGAACAGGTCCACCCATTTCTGGGTGTAGCGGTAATACATCACGAAGTCCTGCAAAATATAATAATACCAGCTGGAAGCCTGGTACATATATACTTTCTCGTAAAAGCTCATGTGTGCATGCTGTAACGCGGGCAACTGGCTTTCGAAAAAGGATTTCACCATTTCCCCGTCCCGTTCGTTGCGGGCATGTCCCAGCTTGAGGTACAGGCCATACATGCGTAACGACAAGGTAGAAAGGCGACTGATATTGGTGAGCTGTTGCTCTATTTGCCTGGACTCGGCGCTTAATACCTCGGCGCGGTTTTCCAGGCTACGGGTAATATGTCGGGATTCTATCAGCTTTTCAAATTCCACTATTTCATACGTCAGCATTACTTCTTCCTGCTCCAGCGCCATGGTTTTGGCTTTGGCGAGGATCTTCAGGCTCTGGTTATACAACCCCTTATTATAAAGTACCCGTGCATGATCCAATTGTTCCCGGAGATCAATCAGCGGGTCTTTCTGCTTGTATAGCTGTCGCAAACTGGACAACAGGTGTTTGTAAAGATGGGCTTTTACATTCGACAGCTGTTGCTTTTTGATATCGGTGATTTTCTTTAATATCTGCTCCTCATCGTACTCTTTCATTTTGTCCAACGTGGTGAAAAGCTGGATGAATAATACGTCTTCTTTGGTATTGTTTTTATTAAACGCCAGCTGAAAATTGCGTTTTTCGGCTTTTGTTAGTGTTTTTATTAATATGAATAAGGCGTCACTTTGACTGTTGGGCATCGTTATTAAAATCTTGTAAAATGCTGATAAACAATATATTAATGTGTATCGGAGGCTGTTAAAGGTTGTAATTAAAGCAAATTTAACGATATGTCAATTAATTAATGACCGTTAGATTTGAAGGTATAAATAATTCTAAAAGGAAGCAAAAGGATGGGAAAAACGTTATTTGATAAAATCTGGGATGGTCACGTGGTGGCAAATAAGCCGGGGCATCCCGATGCAGTGTACATCAATACGCACTTTATTCACGAGGTAACCAGCCCCCAGGCATTTGACGGACTACGTAAGCGTGGCATCCCGGTATTTCGTCCTGCCAAAACCAGGGCTACCGCGGATCACAACGTACCAACCCTGCACCAGGATCAGCCTATCAAAGAAGCATTGAGCCGCCACCAGGTAGAAATGCTCACTAAAAATACTGCCGAATTCGGAGTAGAACTGTATGGCCTGGGTCATCGGTTCCAGGGCATTGTGCACGTGATTGGACCGGAACTGGGCATCACTCTGCCGGGTATGACCATCGTATGCGGTGATAGCCATACCAGCACCCATGGCGCTTTTGGCGCAGTAGCATTTGGTATCGGTACCTCCGAAGTAGAACAGGTGCTGGCTACCCAGTGTATCCTGCAATACAAACCCAAACGCATGAAAATTGAAGTGAATGGTCGGCTGGGCAAGGGCGTACTCTCGAAAGACATCATTCTATATATTATCTCTAAAATATCCGCCTCCGGTGCTACCGGCTATTTCGTGGAATATGCCGGGGAAGCCATCCGCAGCCTCAGCATGGAAGCACGCATGACTATCTGCAATATGAGCATCGAAATGGGTGCCCGTGGTGGATTGATTGCACCGGATGAAACCACCTTTGAATATATCAAAGGACGCGAATTCGCACCTAAAGGGACCGACTGGGACCAGTCGCTCGCTTTCTGGAAAACCCTGTACTCCGATCAGGACGCCGAATTTGACAAAGTACTCACTTTCGATGCGGCCGATATTGAGCCGCAAATAACCTATGGCACTAATCCAGGCATGGGAATGGGCGTAACCCGCCACATTCCGGCCCTGGAGCAACTGGACGAGAAAGAAAGACCTTCTTTCAAAAAATCTCTTGAATACATGGAACTCCAACCCGGCGCCGCTTTGCTGGGCAAGAAAGTGGATTACGTGTTCATAGGCAGCTGTACCAACTCCCGTATCGAAGACCTGCGCCTCGTAGCTGACTTCGTGAAAGGCAAACAAAAAGCCGATGATGTGGTGGTGTGGATAGTGCCTGGCTCCAAACAAGTGGAAGCCCAGGCCATAGAAGAAGGCATCGATAAAATATTTGCCGCTGCAGGCTTCCAGCTGCGTGAACCAGGTTGCTCTGCCTGCCTGGCCATGAACGAAGATAAAATACCTGCCGGTATGTACTGCATCTCTACCTCTAACCGGAACTTCGAAGGCCGCCAGGGACCCAATGCCCGCACCTTCCTGGCCAGCCCGCTCACCGCAGCGGCAGCCGCCATTACCGGTAAAGTAACAGATGTGAGGGAGCTGTTAGCTTCTGGCCATTAGCTATTAGCTGGCGGGACTTCCGGTACAGCGTCGAAAAATGTCGTAGACCAATAATAAGAAACACTAACAGCTAAAGGCTAAAAGCTAAGAGCTATGGATCAATGGAACGCCGATTTGTATAAAGAAAAGCACGCCTTCGTGTTTGAATATGGTAACAGCCTGGTAGATACCTGGCTGCAACCCCAGGCCGGAGAAACTATACTGGACCTGGGCTGCGGCACCGGCGAACTCACAGCGCAACTGGCACAACATGGCGCCATTGTTACCGGGATAGACGCTTCTCCGGCCATGATACAAAGCGCCGGCGCCAACTTCCCGGAAGTAACTTTTGTGGTGGGAGATGCAACCAACTTCTCTTTATCACAACAGTTTGATGCGATCTTCTCTAATGCCGCCCTGCATTGGGTACGGCAAAAAGAACAAGCCATCGAAAGGATGTATGCCCACCTGAAACACGGTGGCCGGCTGGTGCTGGAAATGGGAGGTAAAGGCAATGTACAGCAGATCCTGGCTACACTGGAAAAAGCCATGGCACAACGGGGATATACCTACGAACCATTCTGGTATTTCCCTTCTCCGGCAGAATATACGACCCTGCTGGAAAAGGCCGGGTTCAAAATAGACCGCGTACATTTCTTTGACCGTCCTTCCAAACTGGTAGATCCTGCAACTGGGATCAGCGATTGGCTGGAAATGTTTGGCGGCCACTTTTTTGCCAACGTACCGGAAAAAGATAAAACAGCCATTTTGCAACAGGTGCAGCAGGAGCTGGCGCCTCAGCTGATGAGAAATGGCGCGCTGTATGCTGATTATGTGCGGTTACGGGTAGCCGCCACAAAAATTTAAATTGTAAAAATCACCATGAGTAAAATATTTCAACACCTCGTTTCACCTGCGGTACCTGTACCCATCGAAAATATAGACACCGACCAGATCATCCCGGCACGCTTTCTGAAAGCGACTACCAGAGACGGTTTTGGAGAGAATTTGTTTCGTGATTGGCGCTTTGATGCCAACAATCAGCCGAAAGCAGATTTTGTGATGAACAACCCCATCTACGGTGGTAAAATCCTGGTAGCCGGTAAAAACTTTGGTTGTGGCTCCTCCCGCGAACACGCCGCCTGGGCCATTGCAGATGCAGGTTTTAAAGTAGTAGTGAGCAGTTTTTTTGCAGATATCTTCAAGAACAACGCCCTCAACAACTTCATTCTCCCTGTCCAGGTATCTGAAAACTTCCTGGATAATATCTTCAAAGCCATCGAAGCCGATCCTAAGGCAGCACTGGAAGTAGACCTGGAAAACCAGGTTATCAAAATTGTAGCTACCGGCGAAAAAGAAAGCTTCGATATCAACCAATACAAAAAAACGTGCCTGTTAAACGGCTATGATGATATTGATTACCTGCTCAGTCTCCGCAAGGAAATCGAACAATACGAAACTACCAGACCATTCAATTTTTAATAATCGCTAATCGCTAAAGGCTAACAGCTGGAAGCTAACAGCTAAATAACAGCTAAACACTAAAACCATATATGGGCGTTGAGAAGAAAATACTAGTAATACCCGGCGATGGAATCGGACAGGAAGTAACCGCATGGGGCCAGAAAGTGCTGATGACAATTGCAAAAAATTATCATCACACCTTTACCTTCGAAGAAGGCATCATGGGCCACGTTGCTATAGAAGCTACCGGAGATCCGCTACCTGAAGAAACACTACAGAAAGCAAGGAACGCAGATGCTATCCTGTTTGGTGCCATTGGTCACGCTAAATACGACAACGATCCTACCCTGAAAGTAAGACCAGAACAAGGCTTGCTGAAGATCAGGAAAGAACTGGGATTGTATGCCAATCTTCGCCCTATAAAGTTATTTGATGAACTACTGGAAGCCTCCAGCATCAAGCCGGAAATATTACGTGGTGCAGATATTCTCTTCTTCCGCGAATTAACCGGTGATGTATACTTCGGTGAAAAAATCAGAACAGCAGACCGTAACACCGCTTCTGACCTGATGATTTATCACCGCTATGAAGTAGAGCGTATTGCCCGTAAAGCCTACGAGGCCGCACGTACCCGCCGCAAGAAGCTCTGCTCTGTGGATAAAGCCAATGTGCTGGAAGCCAGCCGCCTCTGGAGAGAAGTAGTACAGGAAGTAGCAAAAGAATATCCGGATGTGGAAACAGAACACATGTTCATTGATAACGCTGCCATGCAGCTGATCAAAGATCCAAAACGCTTCGACGTAGTGGTTACCGGTAACCTGTTTGGGGATATCCTCACGGATGAAGCCTCTCAGATTGCAGGTTCTATGGGGATGCTGGCATCTGCTTCTGTAGGCGACAGCATTGGTTTCTACGAACCTATCCACGGATCTGCACATGATATTGCCGGTAAGGGTATTGCCAATCCGCTGGCTTCTATTTTATCTGCAGCCCTGATGCTGGATATTTCCTTCGGTCTGAAAACAGAATCCCAGCGCGTGATTAAAGCGGTGGAAGCTACGCTCAGACAAGGCTACAGAACAATGGATATCGCAAACAAACATATTGTGAACGATTTCATTATGGGTACCGATGCAATGGGTGCTAAAGTATTAGAGAATCTGAATTAATCATTCATAAAAATTATTTACACTTATCATGGATAAAAATCGTGTATACGTCTTTGATACCACCTTGCGTGATGGAGAACAGGTCCCTGGCTGTCAGCTGACAACCGTAGAAAAAATTGAAGTAGCCAAAAAACTCGAAGCATTAGGCGTAGATATTATAGAAGCTGGTTTTCCTATCTCCAGCCCCGGCGATTTCCAGAGCGTAGTGGAAATTTCCAAAGCGGTAACAGAGCCGGTCATTTGTGCTTTAACCCGCGCTAATAATAAAGATATTGATGCCGCCGCCGATGCGCTCCGTTTTGCTAAACGCAGCCGTATTCATACGGGTATCGGATCTTCCGATATGCACATCAAATATAAATTCAACAGCACCCGTGAGGAAATACTGGAGCGTGCCGTAGCCGCTGTAAAGTATGCCCGTAAGTTTACCGATGATGTGGAATTTTATGCCGAAGATGCAGGCCGCGCAGATAACGCTTACCTCGCTCAAATGATCGAAGCCGTGATTGCGGCCGGTGCTACCACCGTCAACATTCCCGACACCAATGGTTATTGCCTCCCGGATCAATATGGCGCAAAAATTAAGTACCTGGTTGATCACGTCTCCAATATTGATAAAGCCATTATTTCTGTACACTGTCATAACGACCTCGGACTGGCTACCGCTAATACCATTGCTGGTATTATCAACGGCGCCCGCCAGGTAGAGTGTACTATTAATGGTATCGGTGAACGCGCAGGTAACACCTCCCTGGAAGAAGTAGCCATGATCCTGAAAACGCATCATGCGCTGGGTTATCATACCCAGATCAATTCCAAAGGCATTTATGAAATCAGCAACCTGGTAGAAACCATGATGCACATGCCGGTACAGCCTAACAAAGCTATTGTAGGCCGTAACGCATTTGCACACAGCTCCGGTATTCACCAGGATGGCGTGCTGAAACACCGCGAGAACTACGAAATCCTGAACCCGGAAGATGTAGGGATCAACTCCAACTCCATCATCCTGACTGCCCGTAGCGGCCGTCATGCGCTGAAACATCACCTGAGCCGCCTGGGCTATAACCTGGAGCGTATCAACGTTGATGAAGTATACCAACGCTTCCTGTTGATGGCAGATACCAAGAAAGAAATCAACGACGCCGACCTGTTAGAACTGATGGGAGATGGTGATTCCAAAACATACGACGAAAATGCGATCAAGGTAACTTTATTGCAGGTAGTATGTGGCGATCCGCTGCGTCCAATGGCTACGGTAAAACTGCGTGTTAACGGCGAAGAAAGAGAAGCCAGCGCTGCAGGTAATGGCCCTGTAAACGCCACCATCAACGCGATCCATAATATTATCAAAGATGATATTGAACTGGATGAATTTAATATCCAGTCTATGCGCGGTGGTAGCGATGATGTGAGCAAAGTAAACATGCGCGTAAAGCACAATGGGCAATCCTACTACGGTTTTGGCATTTCTACCGATATCGTAAATGCCTCCGTGCATGCTTACGTGGATGCGCTGAATAAAATATATTAAAGAAGCATTTAGCCATTAGCTTTTAGCTTTTAGCAAATGCAGCGAAGACTATAATATGTCGGCCTTCGCTGCATTTGCTAAAAGCTAAAAGCTAATGGCTAAATGCTCAAAAGAATATATCCATAAGGGGATATTTCTTATAGTCCGGTAAATAATAATGCCACCATTCAGTACTGCTGCCTTTGAAGCCAAATTGTTTCATGGTATCGCGTAATAGCTTGCGGTTAGCCGCTACTACGGGGTCTGCAGGCTGATAGTTTTGATGGGCTTTGAAGGTGAAATCATCGAAGTCGGTGGGCATGGCCACGGGCTGATTTGTTTTGAGAGATACCATGCTCAGGTCTACGGCTACTCCCCGGTTATGTCCTGATCCTTTCCTGGGATCGGCGGCATACAGGTCGTTAGGAACAATTTTAAACATCGCTTCTGTTACGTGATAGGGGCGGTATGCATCATATATTAATAATCCATAGCCTTTTTTACGCAATGCTTCCTGCACGGCTTTCAGCGCTTTGGCGGCTGGTAGTCGCAGGTAGATAGCCGTTTCGGTATAGAGTTTTTGTTTCGTGAAGTTGTTGGTAGTGGCATACCGCACATCTTTCCGGATGCCTGGTATATAATGTTCCAGGTTCACCAGTTGTTGGTTGCTGTCTGCTTTTATCAGCTGTTCATATTGTTTTTTGTTGTTCAATACCGCGAGTCCATACTTATTAAGCGGTATATTTTGTGCTGTCACCTGGAAAAAGGAGGCGCATAAGCCGATGATGATCCCGAATATTCTCATGGGCTAAAAATCATAAAAAAGGCTCAAATTCGCGCTTTGTTATTGAATTTTGCAAAAATTAGGCAAGAAAGTACAGAATACGGTGAAAATAGGATTGCAATCACCTCGTTTTAATAGGTATTTTAGAACCCTTAAAATTTTTAATGATGGAACTGTTCAGATTAGATAATAAAGTGGCGGTTATCACGGGTGGTGGTAGCGGTATAGGGCAGGCAATAGCGAAGACATTTGGTTCACAGGGTGCACAGGTGCATATCATAGAACTGAATGAAGAGGGGGGCAAAGCTACAGCGGATGACATTAAAGCGGCGGGTGGCCAGGCTACCGTGCATGCCTGTAATGTGGCCGACCAGGCTGCCGTGAAAGGAGTGATGGATAGTATCGTGAAAGCAGCAGGGAAGCTGGATATACTGGTGAACTGTGCCGGTATTGCCCATGTGGGAAGCCTGGAAAACACCGCTGAACAGGATTTCGACCGGGTATACCAGGTAAATGTAAAAGGAACTTATAACTGTATGTATGCAGTTATTCAACAAATGAAAGCGCAGGGCGGCGGGGTTATCCTCAACGTGGCGTCTATTGCTTCCAGCGTAGGTATACCGGATAGATTTGCATACTCTATGAGTAAAGGTGCAGTATTGACCATGACGTTATCTGTAGCCAAAGATTACCTGGGTGCTAATATCCGTTGCAACTGTGTATCTCCTGCAAGGGTGCATACGCCATTTGTAGATGGATTTATTGCCAAGAACTATCCGGGCAAAGAAGCAGAGATGTTTGAGAAACTGAGCAAAACACAACCGATTGGCCGCATGGCGAAGCCGGTGGAAGTAGGACATCTGGCTTTATTCCTCTGTTCTGATGAGGCCGGATTTATTACCGGTACCGATTATCCAATTGATGGTGGATTTATCAGGCTCAATAATTAATGCAATGGCTGTTCAAAGTGCGGACGATTACCCGTATCTTTCAAGTTATTCATTCATTAATTTTTACTTACATCATGCAACATTTTCGAATAGGGCTTGCCATTGCAATCGCCGTATTATCTGCTTGTAACTCAGGAAATCAAAATGCAAATGGTAACACAGCAAATGAAGAAGCCGCTGTACATCCTGCCACACCAGCTGGAACCATAGATGTTACCATTAAGGACCGCGACAAGGATACCTCGCAGGTAACCATTAAGTTTAAAATAAACGGTCAGGAAAAAGAAAAGACCTTTGAACAAAGCCTGTTGAAAGGCGCTGCAGAGGCAGACCTGTTTAAAGTGCTCTGGGACGCTCCCAACAGTGCTTATGTAGGCGTTATGAAAGCGAATCATCAGCCACGTTATTATCATGCTTCTATCAGTGATAAAAATGACCTGAAAATATTATGGTTTGCTTCTCCCGATAAACGTATCTGGAGCTACATGGAAGATAGCATGGGATTGGGTAAAATAGCCGCCAGCGGTGAACTGCTGCAACAATATAAAAAGAACTTCCAGTCAGGAAAAATCCTGGCGGACTTCATTGCCAACATCAAACCAGGTACCACCGCGGATAACGTTGAATTGTATGTGGAATATGGTGGATTTAATAAAACAATGACAGTCCCTGTTCCTAAAGGATCTAAAGCAGTGATTCAGCCAACAGCAGCGCAGGATCATGTGTATTTCTCTTTTGTAACAGACAACAAAGCAGAGCCGGTAGTAGACCTGCATGTGGAAAACGGAAGACTCCAGATAAAAGCATTGAAAGAATTAAAGTAAGCATAACAATCAAAAAATATTGAAATGAAACTGATCAGGTTTGGTTTACCGGGAGAAGAAAAACCGGGCGTTGTAACAGATGCAGGCATGTTTGATGTGAGTGCATTTGGAGAAGATTACGGAGAAAAATTCTTTGGTACCGATGGGCTCAACCGCCTGTCCAAATGGTGGGCAGCACATGCGGGTGAGTGTCCGCAGGTACCTGCTGGTACCCGTCTGGGACCACCGCTGCAACGTCCATCCAAGATTATCTGCATTGGTTTGAACTATGCAGATCACGCAAAGGAAACCAACGCAGCTATTCCGGTAGAACCAATTGTGTTTTTCAAAAGTACCTCCGCACTGGTAGGACCTAATGATGACCTGGTGATTCCACGCAACAGCCAGAAAACAGACTGGGAAGTGGAGCTGGTAGTGGTGATCGGTAAGAAAACCAGCTATGTGGAAGAAAAGGATGCCCTGGACTATGTAGCCGGTTACTGCCTGCACAACGACTATAGCGAAAGAGCCTTCCAGATCGAAAGAGGCGGACAATGGGTAAAAGGAAAGAGCTGCGATACGTTTGCTCCCCTGGGCCCGTGGTTAGCCACCAAAGATGAAATAGCTGATGTCAACAATCTTCGTTTATGGCTCACCGTAAATGGCCAGAAAATGCAGGATGGTAACACTTCTAACTTCATCTTCAATGTACCATTTGTAGTGTCTTACCTGAGCCAGTTCATGACCCTGCTCCCGGGAGATGTGATTTCTACCGGTACACCAGCAGGTGTGGGTCTGGGTATGAATCCACAGGTATTCCTGAAAGCGGGTGATGTAATTGAACTGGGTATTGATGGTCTGGGTACTTCCAAACAAACGGCAGTAGCTTATAAATAAGAATTATGAAAAGATATTGTCTGGCATTAGACCTGGTAGATGATCCGCAACTGATCAGCGAATATGAAGGTTATCACCGCAACGTATCTGCTGAAATTAAGAAGAGCATCACAGATGCCGGTATTACTGTAATGGATATTTACCGTGCTGGTAACCGGTTGTTTATGATCATGGAAGTAGACGATACCTTCTCTTTTGAACGTAAAGATGCCATGGATGCCGCTAATCCTGCCGTAAAGGTATGGGAGCAGCTGATGTGGAAATACCAGCAGGCATTGCCGGTAGCGAAAGAAGGAGAGAAGTGGATTATTATGGATCAAATCTTTGCATTATAAGGCAATTACGAATTACGAATTACGGAGTTGTGGGTAGATTTTGACAAATAATCTTCCTATTGATCTTCGCTACAGGCTCGTAATTCGTAATTCGTAATTTTTTCTTTATATGGTTATTGACGCACACCAACATTTCTGGCAATATGAGCCTATCCGCGATGCCTGGATAGATGAATCCATGCAGGTAATCCGCCGGGATTTTTTACCGGAAGATCTGACGCCCGTGCTGGAACAAAACGGTGTTCATGGTTGCATTGCCGTACAGGCAGACCAGTCGCCGGATGAGACCGCCTTTTTATTATCGCTTGCAGACAAGCACGATATCATTAAAGGAGTGGTAGGTTGGGTGGACCTTCGCGCCGATAATATTAACGAACAACTGTTACAATATGCGGCCCATCCTAAGTTGAAAGGCTTCCGGCATATTGTACAGGGAGAAAAAGATAACCGGTTTATCCTGGGAGAACATTTTTGCCGTGGCGTAAAAGCATTGGCACAGCACCAGTTCACCTATGATATTCTTGTATATCCGAAACAGTTACCTGCAGTAGAAGAATTTGTATTGCAGTTTCCGGAGCAGGCATTGATCATCGATCACCTGGCCAAGCCCGATATCAAAGCCGGTGAACTCCAGGCATGGGCCGCACATATGCGCCGTATTGCACAGTCGCCGCACGTATACTGCAAGTTGAGTGGCCTGGTAACAGAAGCCGACTGGCAGCAGTGGGAGCCTGCGCACTTCACACCATTCCTGGAAGTGGCGCTCGAAGCCTTTGGAGCAAATCGTTTAGTATACGGCTCCGATTGGCCCGTATGCCTGTTGGCTGCGGAATACCACGAGGTGAAAGGAATTGTAACAGATTTCATCAGCACCTTATCAACAACAGAACAAAACCAGATAATGGGAGGAAACGCACTCTCATTCTATCATCTATAAAAAATAATATCATACTAACTATGGATTTAGGATTACAGGAGAAAGTGATTATCGTTACCGGCGGCGCTAAAGGCATCGGAGAAGCAATATCCCGGCTGATCACCGCTGAAGGTGGCATTGCAGTAATTGCTGGCAGAAGCACGGCAGATAACGAAAAAACAGTGAATGAAATTATTGCTGCCGGTGGTAAAGCCCTGGCGGTTACTGCAGAACTGGGGAAAGTGGAAGATTGTCAGAAAGTGATCGCTGAAACTGTAGCTGCGTATGGTAAAATTGATGGCCTGGTAAATAATGCCGGCGCTAATGATGGGGTAGGACTTGAAAATGGTAGCCCGGAAAGATTTATGGCATCGCTGCAAAACAATCTGTCGCATTACTATAACCTCGCTCATTTCGCATTACCTTACCTGAAAGCCACCAAAGGCAATATCGTGAACATCGGCTCTAAAGTAGCCAGCACCGGGCAAGGTAATACCAGCGGTTATGCGGCTTCCAAAGGTGCTATTAATGCACTGACCCGTGAGTGGGCCGTGGAAATGCTGCCGTATTCCATCCGTATCAATACCGTGATTCCTGCAGAAGTATGGACGCCACTGTACGAAACATGGATCAACTCTTTACCGAATCCACAAGAGAAACTGGCTTCTATTACCGCTAAAATTCCGCTGGAAAAAAGAATGACCACGTCAGAAGAAATTGCGAATGCCACTGTATTCCTGCTGTCACCACGTTCATCACATACAACCGGACAAATAGTATACGTAGATGGTGGTTACACTCATCTCGACAGATCCATCAGCTAAGCATAAAGAGCCAACACACGTTATCATTTTACATTCACCTGAAATATTAAATTCTTCGTTATGGCCGGAGGCGCAGTAAGTAATTCCACCTATACCAGCAATACTAATACCGGTGCAAAGCCGGGTAGCTATCTGTTCCCGTTTATTTTGGTGACCAGCCTGTTCTTTTTATGGGGCCTGGCTTACGGGCTGCTGGACGTGCTGAATAAGCATTTCCAGGAAGTGCTGAACATTACCACCAAGCGTTCCACTTTATTACAGGGCGCCTATTTTGGTGCTTACTTCCTAATGGCACTGCCAGCGGGTATGTTTATGAATAAATTCGGTTATAAGAAGGGGATTATCCTTGGTTTGTTGCTTTATGCAACCGGTGCTTTCCTTTTCTATCCGGCTGCAGGTGCACTGAATTTCGACTTCTTTTTGCTGGCGCTGTTCATCCTGGCTTGCGGATTGGCCTGCCTGGAAACGGCTGCTAATCCTTATGTAACCGTATTGGGTGCTAAAGAAACTTCTGAGCAACGTTTAAATTTATCACAATGCTTTAACGGGCTGGGATCTTTCCTTGGTCCTATCATTGGCGGTAAATTGTTTTTCGGTAGTGGCAAAGGAGATCTGACTACCGTACAATTGACTTACATCGCTATCGGCGTAGTAGTATTACTGATTGCAGGATTCTTCTACAAAACGCCTTTGCCTGAAATTAAAGAAGCAGAGCAGGAAGGCAAAGAGGTAATGGAAGATACCCGCCCGCTTTTTGCACACCGTCATTTTGTACTGGGTGTTGTAGCGCAATTCTTTTATGTGGCTGCACAGGTAGGTGTGGGCGCTTTGTTTATCAACTATGTAACAGCTTACTGGCATGGCATTACTACTGAAAAAGCCTCTTATCTGCTGGCAGTAGGCATGGCACTGTTCATGGGCGGTCGCTTTGTGGGTACAGCACTGATGCGTAAAGTTGCACCAAATCAATTGCTGGCTATCTATGCATTTATCAACGTGGCCTTATGCGCCTTTGTGATGACCGGTAGCGGTGCCGCTTCTGTATACGCATTGATCGCGGTGTTTTTCTTTATGTCTATTATGTTCCCTACCATTTTTGCGCTGGGCGTTAAAGACCTGGGAAAACATACCAAACGCGGCGCTTCTTTCCAGGTAATGTCTATTGTAGGTGGTGCCTCCGTTCCTTATGTAATGGGCATCGTAACAGAGTGGCAGTCACTGGCTATCTCCTACGGCATTCCTACTATCTGCTTTGTGATCGTATTCCTTTACGGCTGGAAAGGATATAAAAGGGTATAGATCCGTCACTTCTTTTTAATACTTAATCCGCAAAATCATGTAACTTCCTTATACAAAAGAGGATTCCATGGTTTTGCGGTTTTTTATTTCCTATGCTTGCTGGTTCCTGCTGGTAAACGCCTTGTTTGCGCAGTCGCCGCGCCCTGCTGGTCCGGCAGTGACTACCCTGCAATTGTCGGTTACCCATGTAGTAGGAGCACAGCCGCTGGTAAGAAAAACCGTTACGTATACCAATCCTTCCGGAGAACCATTTACGATTACCCGTTTCCGTTATTTCCTCAGTAATTTTTCCTTAGAGTCTGTTAGTGGGGAGAGGGTGGTGTTGCCCGTTACTTATTTCCTGGTAGATGATGCGATTGACACCACTAAAATAATCCGGTTAGATAGTGTGCCTGCAGGCCGTTATAAAAGCATTCAATTCCTGGTTGGTGTAGACAGTATCCGCAATATGAGCGGTGTGCAATCCGGTGCACTAGCCGTAGAATCGGGGATGTTCTGGACCTGGAACAGCGGATATATTATGGCACAGCTGGAAGGACATTCACCCGTTATCAATACGCCCATGAAAGAGTTTTTGTTTCATGCCGGCGGTTATAAATCAAGAGACCAGGTGTTGAAATATGTATCCCTGCCCTTTTCCCAAACGCTGACTATTGCAGGGAGTAAACAACCTCGCGTACATCTCACGGCTGATGTGGCAAAGTGGTTTTTACCGGATACGGTGAGCTTTAAAAATACCGTGGTGATCATGGCGCCGGGCGTAAAAGCCAGGCAGGTGGCAGGAAACTATCAGCATATGTTCAGCATAACGGGTGTTACCAATGACTAAAGGCATCTACATAGTAGCCATTTTCTGTGGGTGGTTGCTCCTGGTACAAGCGGGGGCAAAGAAGAAAACTGCCGAAGGCCCTGAACCGTATCTACTGCCATTGCCGGCCAATTTCCCTAAACCGGTATACGACTTCTCCCGCAACCCACTTACCAAACAAGGCGTAGCGCTGGGGCGGTTTATGTTTTATGATTATCGCCTTTCAAAAGACAGCACGGTGTCCTGTGGCTTCTGTCATCAGCAGTTTGCAGCCTTTGGTCATTTTGATCATGCGCTGGCACATGGGGTGGCCGGGCAACAGGGCACCCGCTCAGTCCCCGTGTTGTTTAACATGATCTGGCAAAAAGCATTTATGTGGGACGGAGGGGTGAATCACCTGGAAGTGCAACCGCTGACGCCACTAACAGACCGCAACGAAATGGCAATGGACCTGAAAGAGCTGCTGCAAAAAATGCAGGCAGATCCAGACTATCGTCATAAATTCAACGCCGCTTTTGGCTCGGAAGAAATCACCAGTGAACGGATGTTCAAAGCATTTACGCAATTTATCGCCACCATGGTATCTGCCAGTTCCAAATATGATAGTGTCGTGTTGAAGCTACCGGGTGCGGTTTTTTCAGAAGAGGAAAAAGCCGGGTACACTATCTTCCAGGAGAAATGCGCCAGTTGTCATAAAGAACCCCTGTTTACGGATCTTACCTACCGGAGTAATGGATTGCCTTATCTCCCCGCTTTAAATGACGTGGGTCGCATGAAGATCACCGGCAACACCGACGATAATTTGCGTTTTAAGGTGCCTTCCCTGCGCAATATCCTGAAAAGCTCCCCTTATATGCACGATGGACGTTTCTTCGATATTTACCAGGTTTTTGACTTCTACGATCATGGTGTGCAGGTAACTGCTACCACCGATCCATTAGTCAAGAATGGGATTCCGTTATCGGATAGAGAAAAACGGCAGTTGTATTTCTTTTTGAATACGCTGACGGATAACGCGTTTATTAATAACCAGGGGTTGAGTGAAGTGTTGATTGAGTAGTGTATATTTAGTTTTTTCTTTAGAATAAAGGAGTTAATTCCCTGAATGTGATAACCCTTACTTGCTGATTTTCGGTTATTGAGTTGAAGTTTTATCCAAAGAATAACCCATGAAAAGAATCAGCAAAACACGATTATTAATTTGTTCGCAATTGCTTTTTTGAGTTCTCTCTTTTTGTCAATCAAAGCTTATCGATAACAAGCAGACAAAAATATTATTTAAAAAAGTTGGAGAGCTGATGGCGGCACCAATGCCAGAAGATACACAGTGCACCGCTTATTCAACAATAACCTTTCACATTCGAAACGGAAAGATGCTGGATAGTATTGACTATTCAAGAAATTTACCGCAAGGATTCATAGATGAGTTGGCGCGGGTGATTCCCTTTTACAAAGAAACCAATTGGAAGTATGCAGCCCCAGGCGGCGGTCCTAATTTTGAAGTTTATCAACCCTTTGTATACTATTATTATTACCTGATTCCATGCCCGGACTCCATTCCTGATAGCCAAATGAAGAAAATGTTAAAAGAAGATATAGGTAAAAATATGGTGAGAATGCCAACATTTCAATTACTCCCGATGCGACTGAGAGCCTATGAAATTCTTCGTTGATTCAATGATGCAACGGGTCAATACAATGGGAATTATAATTTGTATATTATTCAAGAGATTTGCCACATGGCTTCCGGGAGGAGTTTGCCAGAGTGATCCCTTTCTATAAGGAGACGGATTGGATGCATGCAGCTCCGGGCGCTGGCCCCAATTTTGAAGTTTACCAGCCATATGTATACTATTATTACTACCTGATTCCATGCCCGGACTCTATTCCTGATAGCCGAATGATGAAAATGTTAAAGGAAGATATAAGGAAGAATGTGGTGAAAATACCAACATTTCAGTTACTGCCTATACGCATGAGAGCTTATCAGGTACTCCATTAGTGATATAGCTTTTCAATGGATGACTAGTCCTGAAAACGGTATCAGGTATTTAGGACTAGTCATCAGTGTTTTGAAGTATTGTGAACGTTGTATAGGTTGAAGTTAGACTCACCAATACTTACTTCTTTTTCGCCTTCTTCCAGCACTCCTCCAAATGATCATCTACCATCCCTACTGCCTGCATATACGCATAACAGATAGTAGATCCCACAAACTTAAACCCACGTTTCAGCAAATCCTTACTCATGGCATCTGATATCGCTGTTTTAGCAGGTACGCCAGACATGCTTTTGTAATGATTCACGATGGTGGTATGGTTCACGAATGACCAGATGTACTGATCGAAGCTGCCGAACTCTTTCTGTACTTCGAGAAAAGCTTTCGCATTGGTGATAACGGAATTTATTTTCAGGCGGTTGCGGATGATGCCTTCATTTTGCATCAGTTCTTCCACCTTTTTTTCGTCGTATTTCACGATTTTTTTTACATTCCATTTATCGAATGCTTTGCGATAGTTTTCTCTTTTGGTGAGTACGGTATACCAACTCAGGCCGGCCTGAGCCCCTTCCAGGCAAAGCATTTCAAAGAGATGCTGGTCGTCGTGATTAGGGACGCCCCATTCTTCATCGTGGTAGTCCTGGTATAGTTTATCTTTGGTAGACCAGGCACACCTTGTTTTTTCTACAGTTCCCATTCTCCTATAATTTGGTTAACCTTTGATTTATAGGTCTCAAGATCGGAAATTGTTTGGTTAATGAAGCTATTATCTTCCAGGCTGCCGATGACGGCATTCATTTCTTTTTCGCTTTCATACGTCATTTGACGGAAAGGATTTTTATAGTCTTTTTCCCTGGAACGTTTTATTTGTCCGGTGATCCATTCCATGGTGGTGGCAGACTCCTGCATCCATTGCGCTAAATCTGCAGTGGTCATGCTTTTAAGGGTGGTTTCCTTAATTTCGAGTAAACATGCAACAGCATGTTCCAGTTTCTCTGCGGCATAATCGTTGCCTATTTCCTCGTAAGCGGCATGCAGTTGTGGCCAGCCATTGATCTTGTTCTTTTTTATTTTTGTTTTCAGCGTGGCAACGGTTTCCGCTTTCATCAGCTGTCCGCCTATGTTGAGCCAGTCGCCGCGCTTGGCGGTTTTTACTGCTGCCTGTAAAGCGAGGAAGGATGGCTTGTTCGCCGCGAGGATATTTTTGATACCGTATAGTACAATCATTTCGCGGAACAACGGATAGGCGCGGTGGATTTTCAGCAGTTCCACTTCCCGGGAGCTGTTCTCCATGCCTTTGGTGAGGATTTTTAATTGGGCTACTTCTTCCAAATTATTCTTTAATAATTCTTTCCCTTTTTTGCGTATATCCTTTTCCGTTAGTTCTTTTTTGGATGTGTTTTCAGGTAACGCGTACCAGGCTTTCCCGGTGGCTGTTTCCATAATAGCGAGCGCCTCGAACATTTCCTCCACGGAATCGGGCGCCAGGTAGTCGTATTCTATCTGTTGTATTTTTTCGGTGCGTTTATCACGGTCTACATACTTCCAGGAGTTCCTGGCAATGGCATACATATTATAAAGGAACCAGTAGCCAGGCATCACTTTCAGGCGGTTTTCATGCTCATCATTCACCACTAAACTGAATGGAATGGGGATGTGCAGTTCCGACATGTAATTACCTTTGGAAATAAGTGTGAAGCTGGCAAACCGGGAATTATGTTTGAGGCTTACACAAAGGCCCGGCCAGAACCCTCTGCCGGCAATGATTTCACCATCTGCGCCGCGGGAGTTGTGATTGGAGCCAATGGTGGCACCGGCAGCCATATTACTCTGGCCCATAATCAATGCGGCGCAAAGGAAGGAGTTATTATGATGTTGTTCGTGTGCGGGGAATATCAATGAATTCAACACTTCGCAACAGGAAATGGTGGCGTTGTTACCCAGGTAGGAGTTGATCAGCCGGGCGCCATACTTCAGTTGTGAGTGCGAAGCCATTACAAAACGAACGGCCTTCACGCCATAGAAAACACGACAACCATAGCCCACCACGCCATTCACCATTTCGCAGCCTTCCCCGATTTGTGAGGAAGCTTCGCTGTTACTGTTGATGGTAAGGTTTTTCAGCTTGTTGGCGCCTTTCAGATAGGCATCAGTACCAATGGTAACATCCTTGATCATTTTACAATTCTTGATCACGGTGCGATCACCTACCATACCATAGTAACCACGCCTTTTATCGAATTGTTTCTCAGTAAATAATTTAAACTGCTGCTGTAGCTGGATGTCATCGCGGTAGCGGGTCCACAGGTAAGCATCTCCGGGGAGCATACCATCAAATGGCATCACGCTTCTGCCGCCATTTTCATTACATAGTTCCATCCAGATGCGGCCACTTTCATTTTCACCTTCTTTCAAAATACCATTACCAAATTTGGCATAGTCCGTTGTCGCCATTTCGTTTACATTGGCTACAATCACTTCATTACCGAGTATATAGTGAGAAAGATAGTTCACATTATGCACTACTACATTGTCGCCAAAGTCGCAGGCACAGATGGTACTGTTATACAGCCCTACCGGCATGCGCAGGTTGTGAAATTCGAGATAGTAGGGCTCCAGCTTACCGATACGAACCATGCCAAAAAAATGGCAGTGTTGTACCAGTTGAGGATTGAATTCATTGGACACAAAAATAATATTCCAGTCGTCGGAAGTGTTGTCATTGCGAACCAGCGCCTCTACTTCATATGCGGTTAATTTCCTGTACTGATCTTGTCTGCTCCATTGTTCATTACGGAGATAATATTCGTCTTTTCCTTTCGGTAACGTGGCTTCAATGAAGTTATACCCCAGCTCGGAGAGGGGTCTTTTTTGGATATTATTCATGAGGAATTTTTTTGAGGGAATTACGAATTACAAATTACGAATTACGGATTTGTGAGAAGATGGTAAACGCGATGATTAACTTCGCTATATCTACCCACAAATTCGTAATTCGTAATTTGTAATTCGTAATTCCTTTACCTATTCTACTGTAACAGATTTTGCCAGGTTCCTGGGTTTATCTACATCCAGGCCTTTTAATACGCCGATATGGTAGGCGAGCAGTTGTAAAGGAATGACAGAGATGATAGGGGCTACCATTTCATCTGCCGCAGGCACAAAAATAACGTCATCCGCCATAGGAGGAATGGTGTTGTCGCCTTCTGTTACTACTGCTATTACCTTGCCTTTACGGGCTTTAATTTCCTGTATGTTAGACACTACTTTTTCATAGTAGCTGTCTTTGGTGGCTACAATTACCACGGGTAAATGTTCATCTACCAGTGCAATGGGGCCATGTTTCATTTCTGCTGCAGGATATCCTTCTGCGTGGATGTAGGAAATTTCTTTCAGCTTCAATGCGCCTTCCAGGGCTACCGGGAAGTTGTATCCGCGGCCCAGGTAAAGGAAATCACGTGCGTCTTTATATTTAGCTGCTACCTGTTTGATCTGGTCGTCCAGTTTCAGGGCGGTGGCTACTTTTTCTGGTATTTGTTCCAGTTCGTCCAGCAGGTGCTGGAAGCGTTGTGTGGTGATGGTACCTTTATCGGCAGCCAGTTTCAGACCAACGAGGCACAGCACCGCCAGCTGGGCGGTAAATGCTTTGGTGCTGGCTACGCCAATTTCAGGGCCGGCATGGGTGTAGGCTCCGGCATGCGAAAGGCGTGCAATAGAAGAACCTACTACGTTACAAACACCCAGGATGATAGCACCTTTTTCTTTCGCGCTTTCAATGGCTACCAGGGTATCAGCTGTTTCGCCGGATTGTGATACGGCAATGATCACGTCACCAGGGCCTACTACGGGATTACGGTAGCGGAATTCAGAGGCGTATTCCACTTCCACCGGTATGCGGCATAATTCTTCAATCATGTATTCCGCCACCAGTCCGGCGTGCCAGGAGGTACCACAGGCTACAATGATAATGCGTTTGGCATTACTCAGTACTTCTGCGTATTCCCGCATACCACCCATTGTTAGTGTTCCTTTCTTAGCGTCCAGGCGGCCGCGTAAGCTATCGAAGATGGTTTGTGGCTGTTCAAATATTTCTTTCAACATGAAATGATCATACCCGCCTTTTTCAATTGCTGCGAGCTCTATATCCAGCTTTTGAATGTAGGGGGTTTGTCTTTCATTGGAAATGTTTTTCAGGATCAGTTCATCTGCTTTGATGATAGCGATCTCGTAGTCGTTTACATACACTACTTCTTTGGTGTATTCCACAATAGGAGAGGCATCTGATGCCAGGAAGTGTTCTCCTTTACCCACGCCAATTACCAGCGGGCTGCCTTTACGGGCGGCAATGAGGGTATCCGGATTTTCTTCATCTATCAGTACAATCACATAAGCGCCTACCACCCGCTTTAAAGCAATGCGCAGGGCTTCTTCCAGTGAACACTGATTCTGCTTTTTAATTTCTTCAATGAAGTGTAACAATACTTCTGTGTCGGTATCACTCTGGAATACATGGCCCTGTTTTACCAGTTCCTGTTTGAGTTGTACATAGTTTTCGATAATACCGTTGTGGATCATGGCCAGTTTGCCATCGCCGGATAAGTGGGGGTGGGCATTGCGATCGCAGGGCTCACCATGTGTAGCCCAACGGGTATGACCAATGGCGATATGACTGCGCATATCCTTGCCTGCCACGAATTCTTCCAGGGCAGCCACTTTGTCTTTTCGTTTGTATACCTGCAGCCCATTGTTAATCAGGGCTACACCCGCGCTGTCATAGCCGCGGTATTCCAGTCTTTTGAGGCCTTTCAATACGACCGGGTAGGCTTCTCTCTGCCCGATGTAAGCTACTATTCCACACATAAGGTTTTTGGATTTGTGCTAAGGTTTATCATTGCAATATCGCATTAATTGTTAAAATCACATCAGGAAATGTGAATATTGTTTAAGTTAAGATATGGTCAGCATAGCATTCTACACTACATTCAATGTAAAATGAAAAAGGGAACACAGAAAACGATTCCGGTAAAGATTAAGATAACTTAATATTCACCGGCATCATTCACTGTGTTCCCTTTTCTATTTCCTTTATCGCGTGTCTACTAAATAAAAAAAATTAAAAATGCTCCATTATTTCAAGAGCGCACTCTCGAATAACAAAAGTATTCTTTTATATTCATCTGTCCAGCTACTGGGCGTAATAAATCCATGATCTTCTACCGGATACACGGCCAGTTCCCAGTTATTTTTTCCCAGTTCAATTAAACGTTGTGATAAACGTACGATGTCCTGGAAGTGTACATTGGTATCTACCATACCATGGCACATCAGTAATTTGCCTTTGAGTCCATCCGCAAAATAAATAGGCGAAGAGCGGCGATAGGCAATACTGTCTGTAAATGGTTCATTCAATATGTTGCTGGTATAACCATGGTTATAATGTGCCCAGTCTGTTACTGAGCGTAACGCCGCTCCTGCTGCAAATACGCCGGGTTTGGTAAACATGGCCATCAGGGTCATGAAGCCACCATAACTACCACCATAAATACCGATGCGTTGCGCGTCCACGTGCAATTTTTCTGCCAGATATTTTGCGCCATCAACTTCATCGTCCAGGTCTTTGCCACCCATATAGCGATAGATACCGGTCCGCCAGTTACGGCCATAACCGGCGCTGCCGCGGTAATCCATGTCTAATACGGTATATCCTTTGTCGGTAAGCAGGTTGTGAAACATATATTCACGGAAATAGCTGCTCCACCATTTATGCGCATTTTGCAGGTAGCCGGCACCATGTACAAAGATCACGGCTGCGCCATTGTTCTTTGCAGGATCAGGCGTATACAGGCGTGCATATACAGGTTGCTGGTCGCGGGCCAGGAAGGTGATCACCTGGGGATCGCGCCAGTGGTACGTTTTGAACTCGTCCGACTGTGCCAGCGCTGTTACCTGTACTGCTTTACCGCCAGGCGTATTAGGCTGCAGATACAGTTCCCAGGGCTTGTTGGAATAGGAGTAGCGGAAAGCAATCCATTTTCCATCAGGCGACATGCTCACTTCGTTGGCGCCGGGAAGACTGGTAATCCTTTCTGCCTTGCCACCGGTGATGCCTACACGATAAAATTGTTTTTCCCCGGGATGCACTTCATTGGTACTGATATAAAAATATTTTTTATCCGGAGATAACTGTGCATCCTGTACTTCATAGTTACCGCTGGTGAGCTGGGTAACGGCGCCGGTGTTGACCTGGCTGGTATACAGGTGTGAATAACCGCTGGCTTCCGACTGGAACCAGCAGGTGTTTTCATCTATCCAGCCAATATTGCCGCCGCCTTCTGTCCAGCCGATACCAGGACCGGCTATCCAGGCTTCGTCCCGTTGACGGTTCAATGTCTTTAAAGTACCCGTGGCAGCATCCAGCAGTACTATCCAGCGATCTTTATTATCGAGCGAGCGGACATCCACTACGGCATGGGTGCCCTGGTCTGACCAGTAAGGACCGTTTACCAGTACGCTTCTGACTTGCGGACTATCTTTTCGCGTATAGTCTTTTACGTAATCGGGCTGGTCTTTAATCCCCGGCAGTGTAGTGGTATTAACAGATAATACGGTATCTGCCTGCCGGTCGTAGATATAGCTTTCATAGCTGCCCTGGGGGGAGCCCACCTTTTCACGGGTAGGAATATCTTTCGTGTAACCGGAGGCTGTTACAAATTCTGGTACAATGGTGCTGCCGCCATCTGCCGGGGCTGTGAAAAGATGATAGGTGATGAAACGGCCATCCGGACTGATTTGCAGGTTAGTCAGTTGCTTCCCCTGCAGGTATAATGTGCGTAATGTTTTATGCTCATGGGCCTTGTTAAAGGCCGTGGCGGCATCTTTTTTAGCTTTTTTGTCCTGGACCACCTGCATCAGTTCCAGTTGCTGTGCTTTCAGGAATTGTTCTTCTGCATTACCGGTCTGCTTTTCGTCCTTTTCTGCCGGTTTATTGCCGGTATTGAAGTTGGTTAGCTGGCTGATAAGCCCCGATGCCCGTTCCCATGCATACAGGTTACGGTTTTGCTGAAACACCACCTGTTTACCCCCGAAGCTGAAGGCCGGGTTGAGGGAAGTGGCCGTGGTATGCGTGATACGGGTGATTTTACCGGTTTTTATCTCCAGTAAATAAATATCCCCTTCATAGCTATAGGTCAGTAAAGTTTTATCGGTATTATAGGTGCCGCCGGCCTGCGCATTGATCAGGGCCCGTTCAGCGGCGGCTGTTTTACGGGGCGTATTGTCTTTAATGCCGGTATAATACAGGGAGTCGGTCAGGTTTTTATCCGGATTCCAGCTGAAATAAACGGTTTGGTTATCCGTACCCCAGAAAACGTTATCTGGAGAAGTTCCTATCCATTTAGGATCGCGCATGATCTTTTCTACAGTGAGCGGGCTTGCCTGTTGGGCATAGATGCGGTTGGCTGATAAAAAAATAATGGCGGGTATTACCCATTTTCTCATAGCGGTTCATTAATTTGTTGGGGAATAAATGTAACGGTTTAATCATAAATTGCCGTAACTTTTGGATGGACGTAGGGCCATCATCTGCTCTAAATCCGGTCTATGCGTATACTGCCTATCTTACTTTCCCTCCTGCTTTTTGTGGCCTGTAAGCCCAAAAGACCTGCCCGGCAGCCAATACCTGTAACGGAAGACACTACGTTTTTAACCGGTACTTTCTACATCGTCAGACATGCTGAAAGGCATCCGGGAGTTGATTCTACCCTGACACCGGCAGGACAGGAAAGAGCGGGCGCCTTATACCGCCTGCTGAAAGACTCCGGGCTGAATAAAATTTACATCACCCCTTATAAACGCAGCATCGCTACCGCCGACAGCCTCCGGATATATCAGCACCTCGATACCTGTATCTATGCAGCAGATACCAGCGGAGAGTCCTTCATTTACCAGGTAACCCGTCATGAAGACTGGGGCAAACGCCTCCTGGTAGTAGGACATTCCAATACGATTATCCCCTTGTTGCATAGCCTGCGGGCTACGCCACGCGTGGATTCTATCGGTGAACATGAATATGACCGGTTATTTATTGTAAGGAAAAATAAAGACGGAACAACCCTGAAGGAAATATGTTACTAGCGAATTTTGTCTGTAAGCAGGATTAGAATGATTATACTGATGCCTGTTTTTGATTTAAAAAGATTTCGGGAAGATCTGAGCGAACAAATTCGCTTAAATCTTCCCGAATCTCTGATAAATCGTATAAAATTGAAATCAGTATAATCAGTCTAATCCCTCTTACAGACAAAATTCACGGCTATAACAAAATTCCTTTCATCAGGGTATAAGCTACGGTAAAGTAAATCAGTAATCCCGTCACATCCACCAGGGTGGCTACGAAAGGAGCAGAAGAGGTAGCCGGATCCGCCCCACATTTCTTCAATACCAGCGGCAACATAGAACCGGAGAGGGTTCCCCAGAGCACTACTCCTACAAGGGAAATGCCTACTGTAGCGCCTATCAGCACCGTATGATCCCCATAGGTATGGAAGAAGGTATTCCATAGCAGGATGCGGATAAATCCAATCATACCGAGGCAGCCGCCTAATATCAGGCCGGAAATGATTTCCCGGCGCATCACCCGCCACCAGTCGCCTACGGTAATTTCACCGAGTGCCATGGCCTGTATAATCAGGGTAGAAGCCTGGGAGCCGCTGTTACCACCACTGGAAATAATGAGCGGTACAAACAGCGCTAACACAACTGCTTTGGCGATTTCATCTTCAAAAAAGCCCATGGCAGTAGCCGTCAGCATTTCTCCGATAAATAATACCACCAGCCAGCCTACACGTTTTTTAATGAGTTTGAAAATAGGCATGTCCAGGTAAGGCTCATCCAGGGCCTCGGTACCACCTATCTTCTGAATATCTTCGGTATGTTCTTCGTTGGCGATCCATAACATATCATCGATGGTCACAATGCCCAACAGGATGCCCTGGTCATCTGCTACCGGCAAGGCTACCCTGTTTTCCATCCGGAAAACCTGGATGGCCTCTTCCTGGTCGTCGTTGGCATGGAGCGATACAAAGCGGTCGTCCATCAGGGTATGCACCACCGTGTCCGGCGACACCAGCAGGAACTCCCGGATCCGGAAATCGTCCAGCAGGTGGCCTTTTTCATCGATGACATATATTACATCAATCGTTTCACTGTCTTTACCATGCTCGCGGATATAGTTCAGCACTTCTTTCACCGTCCATTCTTCCCGGACCGCAATGTAGTCGGGCGTCATGATACGGCCCACACTGTTTTCCTTGTAACCCAGCAGGGAAAGGGTAATCCGTCGTTCTTCCGGATCGAGCAGCTTAATCAGTTCTTTCACAGCCTCACTGGGAAGTTCTTCCAGGAATGCGGTACGGTCATCCGCCGGCAACTCATTCATGAGTTCCGCTATTTTGCCCGCCGATAAAGTGCGGATCACATCTTCCTGTAATGGAAAATCCAGGATACGGAAAGCCGCTGCCGCTCTACTGATCGACAGGTTATTGATGATGACATCTGCCTGATCGGGATCCTCGTGAATCAATTCGGCTATATCCGTTATCAGCTGGTCATCCAGGTATACCGACAGTTCACGGTAACTTTTCTCATCTGTCAGTGTCTGGAATTTTTCCAGTAAAGCTTCATTTTCCATGTACAATTGCCTCTATCTGCGAAAATAAGTTAAAATAGCACGCTGCCGGGACAGTCGTTATAATAATTCTGATACGTGCAGGCGGATATTGCTGCAAATGGTATCAATGGGCAGATCATTGGCATCTTTACCAAACGGATCTTCAATTTCTTCTGCAATCAGCTCCAGGCTTGCCAGTACAAAGAAGATAAACACCACCATCGGGATGATCAGGTAACCCAGACTAAATACGTACGCAAAAGGCATGGTCATGATATAGAAGAAAATAAATTTCTTTATGAAAACACTGTAGGAGAAGGGGATAGGGGTGTTCTTGATCCGCTCACAGGCGCCGCATACGTCTGCAAACGACTGCAGTTCTGGATTCAGCAGGATCAGCTGATCACCGGTTAACTGCCCGTTACGGTACAACTCCATGGTTTTACTGGTCATCAACTGTGCCAGCTGATTAGGTACATGCTTACTGATATCCATGTGCAGCGATTCCTGTCCGGGTAACACTTCCATCTCATTTGACAGGTAGGTTTTGCGCAAATGATTTTTCAGGCCATAGGCAAAGTTGGGAATCATCACTTTGAAGAAGTGCCTGTCGGCGTGGTTATCCGCAGGCAGCATGGCCTGTATTTTCATGGCCAGGTTGCGGCTGCTGTTTACCAGCGCCCCCCATTGCCGGCGGCCCTCCCACCAACGGTCATAAGCGGTATTGGTCCGGAATACCAGTAGCAGGGAAATCACGAAGCTCAGCAACCCATGCATCAGCGATATCTTGGAAACCTCACTGTTGGCCGACAACTTCCATACTTCCAGCTCCAGCCATGCAATCAATCCCGAATAGATGGAAAGCGCGATGAACATGGGAAACAGCTTTCTTACTGTGTCTGCTTTATGAATGCGAAAAATAAAGGTAAACCACTCTTTCGGGTTATAATTAATCATATGTATTGCTTGATGTTCCGCAAAAAAAATAATTTCCGGGCCGCAAACCTAAATTTTTTAAACATGATTTTGATAACTTCTTCCTTTAACTTTACTTTACGTCTTCTATTATTTGAAATTGAGCTATGATTAAGCCATACTTGTATGTTGATAAGTCTAAGGGAAGAGGCAGAGGAGTGTATACCAAAGAAAATATTCCGGCCGGAACAAGAATCGAAACTTCCCCTGTACTTGTCCTTTCTTTTGATGATACAGAAATTGCGGATCAAACCAGACTCCATAATTATCTTTTTCTTTGGGGCGCAAAAGAAACACGTTCCTGCGTAGCGCTCGGCTTCTGCTCTATTTACAACCACGATTATCAGCCCAACTGTGAGTATGAAATGGACTTCAAGGAAGAAACCATGAGTATTATCACCCGCCGCGATATCAAAAAAGGAGAAGAACTGTCCATTAACTATAATGGTGATGTGACCGATACCTCTCCGCTGTGGTTTGATATCAAGAAGAAAAAAGCCGCCAAATAACAGGAATTACGAATTACGAAGGACAGAAAATGTAATGAATATTAACTGCCAGCCTGCGTATTTCGTCTTTCTTTTACTAAATTGTATAAGTGCTTATATAATTTATTCACCGTGATTATATTTCCATTTTTCTTTCGTAATATTGTATAAGCACTTATATAAATTTACCAACAAGAATTTATGGATACAGTCTTTGGAGAAATATAAAAACATTCGCTTATATCTATCCTTAACTCGTAATTCGTAATTCGTAATTCTTTCCCATGTCGTTCTATCCATCATTAGGCTATCTTGTTTTCGGCAGCCGCCTGCGCCGCCTGAGTGAATACTTCCTTATGGAAGTGAATAAAGTATATGAACAGGCTGGGATTCCCTTTGATGCCAGCTGGTTTCCGGTATTTTATCTGCTATCCAAACAACAGCCGATATCTATGATAGAGATATCCGACCAACTGGAAATTTCCCACTCCGCCGTGAGTCAGATGGTCACCAACCTCAAAAAGAAAGGACTGCTGAAAACCACGCCCTGCAAAGAAGACGGACGTCGCCAGCTGGTGGCATTCTCCAAAAAAGGAGAAGAACTCCTGCAACAGATCCAGCCCGTTTGGAAAGCCATCACCGAAAGCATGGAAGCACTGGTCATGGAAAATAAACAAAGCCAGCAAATACTCGCCGCCATTGCACAAATAGAACAGGCCGTACAGCAAACACCACTATCAGAAAGAATAAAACAACAGCTATAATCATACACCAAAAAAATTGACTGACCATGAGTGATATTTTTAAGTACGGTATAGACCAGCTCACTGTGGCCACCGCCATCGATATTGCGGCAGGCAAAGTGAAAGGGATTCTGGTACCGGAAGTCATTACCCGTGTACAAACCAGCTTCGGATATGTACAAACTATCGTAGCACAGCATACGACGGTATACGGTATCAACACCGGATTTGGTCCCTTGTGTGATACTAAAATTTCAGAAGAAGATACCCGCGCCCTGCAGTATAACATCCTGCAAAGCCATAGCGTAGGCGTAGGAAATCCTATTCCGGAAGAAATTGCCCGCATCATGCTCATCACCAAAGTACATGCGCTGGCACAAGGCTTTTCAGGGGCCGCATTATCTACCCTGGAACGTATCATCTGGCATATAGATCACCAGGTAACACCACTGGTGCCCGAAAAAGGCTCTGTAGGCGCTTCCGGCGATCTTGCGCCTTTATCACACCTGTTCCTGCCATTAATTGGCCTTGGCCAGGTATACTATAAAGGACAGCAAACCAGCACTGCGGCCATGATGCAACAGGAAGGCATTGCCCCGATAGTACTCGGCCCTAAAGAAGGCCTGGCGCTGATCAACGGTACACAGTTCATCCTGTCGTTTGCTGTAAAAGCGGTACAACGCCTGCACAACGCACTGGAAGCGGCAGATATCATCGGCGCGTTATCACTCGAAGGACTCATGGGCACTGCTAAACCTTTTGATCCCCGCTTACATGCCATCCGTCCGTTTCCCGGCAACCAGCTGGTGGCACACCGCCTGAAAGCCATGCTGGATCATTCCGAAATTATGTCGTCACATGTGGACTGTGGCCGTGTACAGGATCCTTACTCCCTGCGCTGTATGCCGCAGGTGCATGGTGCTTCCCGTACTGCCTGGCAACATCTGCAGCAACTCACTACCATAGAGCTGAACGCGGTTACCGATAACCCGATTATTTTCAGTGCAGAAGATACCATCAGTGGAGGTAACTTCCACGGCCAGCCAATGGCCTTACCGCTGGATTATGCTACCGTAGCCGCTGCGGAACTGGGTAATATCTCTGACAGACGTTGTTATATGATGATTGAAGGAAGATATGGACTGCCGAAATTACTGATCCAGGACGCCGGTCTGAACTCCGGTTTCATGATTCCTCAATATACTACCGCCGCCCTGGTAACCGAAAATAAAACGCTGTGTTTCCCTGCCAGCGCGGATAGCGTGCCTACCTCTCTCGGCCAGGAAGACCATGTATCCATGGGTTCCATCAGCGGTCGTAAACTGAACCAGGTTATTGATAACCTGGAATATATACTGGCAATTGAATTGCTGTATGCTGCGCAGGCAGTAGATTTCCGCCGTCCGCTGAAATCAGGCCCGGTGCTTGAAGCCGTACATCGGTACACCCGCGAAAAAGTAACCTTTGCAGACAAAGACCGCATCTTCGCCTACGACATCGCCGCTTTACATACCATCGTCAAAGATCAGTCACTGGTGCGCGTAGCCAACGAAGCTGCGGCCCAACATCAACTTAACTTAAACGGAATTTATAATGACCAGTTCGGACTTTATTAAAACATACGCAGCGCACCCACATTATAAAGCTCCCCGTGGCCCGCAGCTGCACGCCAAATCATGGCAAACCGAAGCGCCTTTGCGCATGTTGCTTAATAACCTGGATGCCGAAGTAGCCGAAAACCCCGATGAACTGGTGGTGTACGGCGGTATCGGTCAGGCTGCACGTAACCGGGAATCACTACAGAAAATTATTGAAATATTACTGGAGCTGGACGATCACCATTCTTTGCTGGTGCAATCCGGCAAACCAGTAGGGATTGTCCGTACCCATCCGCAAGCGCCCCGCGTAATGCTGGCCAACAGTAACCTGGTACCTAAATGGGCTACCTGGGAACACTTCAACGAACTACGTGCAAAAGGATTGATGATGTACGGCCAGATGACTGCCGGCAGCTGGATCTATATTGGTACACAAGGTATCCTGCAGGGAACCTATGAAACCTTTATGGAATGCGGCCGTCAGCATTTCAATGGCAACCTCGCCGGCAAACTGCTGGTGACCGCCGGTATTGGCGGTATGGGTGGCGCGCAGCCTCTGGCTGCTACCATGGCCGGTGCGGTGTTTATCGGCGCCGACATTGATCCTACCCGCATCCAGAAAAGACTGGATACCCGCTATATTGATCGCATGACTTATTCCTACGAGGAAGCCATCCAATGGGCGAAAGAAGCCCAGGAAAAAGGAGAGGCTCTATCTATCGGTTTGGTAAGTGATGCCGGCGATATGCTGGAAAGGATGTTGAAAGATAACATCATCCCTGATATCCTCACGGACCAAACTTCTGCCCATGATCCGCTGAACGGCTATGTACCTAACGGTATGACGCTGGCAGCAGCACTGGCCCTGCGTAAAAGCGATGCCGTGAAGTATCGTGAGCTGTCGCTCAAAAGTATGGCCCGCCACGTAAACCTGATGTTGCAGTTGCAGCAAAAAGGTGCCGTGACCTTCGACTATGGTAACAACCTGCGTGAGTTTGCCCGTGAAGGTGGTGAACCTAATGCATTCAACTTCCCGGGATTCACCCCGGCCTATATCCGTCCGCTGTTCTGCGAAGGAAAAGGGCCCTTCCGTTGGGTAGCACTCTCCGGTGATCCTGAAGATATTTATACTACCGACCAGGCGCTGATAGAAGCATTCCCGGAGAATACCCACCTGATCAACTGGCTGAAGGAAGCCAGGGAGAAAGTGGCCTTCCAGGGATTACCCGCCCGCATTTGCTGGCTGGGACTGGGTGAAAGAGAAAAAGCCGGCCGTATTTTCAACGAACTGGTGAGAACCGGTAAAGTGAAAGCGCCGATCGTGATTGGTCGCGATCACCTCGACTGTGGCTCTGTGGCCTCTCCTAACCGGGAAACAGAATCCATGAAAGATGGTTCTGATGCTGTGAGCGACTGGACCCTGCTCAACCTGATGGCCAATACCGGTGGCGGCGCTACCTGGGTATCGTTCCATCACGGTGGTGGTGTAGGGATGGGCTACTCTCAACATGCCGGCATGGTGGTACTGGCCGATGGTACCGACCGTGCAGCTGAATGCTTAAGCCGCGTGCTGTTTAATGATCCGGCCCTGGGTATTTTCCGTCATGCAGATGCCGGTTATGAAAAAGCGCAGGAGTGGGGAAATAAATTCAACATCAATATTTACTAAGCTGTTGGCTTTTAGCTTTTAGCAGTTAACCTATAGCGGATGGTTATTCGCTAACTGTTAACTGTTAACTGCTAAAAGCTAACAGCTAAAAGCCAATAGCTCATGAAAACCTTACTAGGTCCATTTGCACAGATACTTCCTATGACAGGGTTGTCGCTGAAAGGCACGTTGCAGGACGAACAGTTAACGGTAATAGAAAAAGGCGGGGTAGTATTGGAAGATGGAGAAATCATTGCCGTAGCGGACTATAAGTCGTTGCTCAAAAAGTATCCGGACAGTGAGATTGCCTTTATAGATACGCCGATGGTGTTGTTGCCGGGCTTCATCGACTGCCATACACATATCTGTTACGATGGTACCCGCAACCGCGATTACGCCATGCGTATAGCCGGTAAAAGTTACCTGGAAATAGCGCGTGCCGGTGGGGGGATATGGGATTCTGTGACTAAAACACGTATAGCCGATATCGTTACCCTCACCGAAAACACGGTGGCCCGAGCTAACCGTCATTTGAAAGAAGGCGTAACCACCATAGAGGTGAAAAGTGGCTATGGGCTTAACCTGGAAGGGGAGTTGAAAATGTTGCGTGCCATACAACAGGCGGGTATGCATACGAAAGCGACCCTGATCAGCACCTGCCTGGCTGCACACATGAAACCCCGTGATTATGCCGGTACAGAAACGGAGTACCTGCAATGGGTATCCGGAGAACTGCTCCCTTTATTACAACAGGAGCAGCTGACCAACAGAGTTGATATTTTCATAGAAGAAACGGCCTTTTCTGCCGCCGCCGCTACGGTATTCCTGGAACAGGCCATGCAGCAGGGCTTTGCCGCTACGGTGCATGCCGACCAGTTCAGCGCCGGTGGGGCGGAGGTAGCAGTGAATACCGGCGCCTTATCTGCCGACCACCTGGAAGCCAGCAATGAAAAAGAAATTGCTTTACTCGCAAATTCAAATACAGTTGCCGTAGTTTTGCCAGGTGCTTCATTAGGTTTGGGGATGCAATATGCACCCGCCAGGAAGTTGCTGAATGCGGGGGCCAGTGTGGTCATCGCCAGCGACTGGAACCCCGGATCCGCGCCTATGGGCGATTTGCTGATCCAGGCTGCCATAATGAGTGCCGCAGAAAAATTATCCACAGCAGAAGTGCTGGCAGCGCTTACCGTAAGAGCTGCCCCCGCATTACAGTTGAAAGATGCCGGCATGATACTGGCCGGATACGCCGCAGACCTGCAGGCATATCCTACCAACGACTACCGCGACATCCTGTATTACCAGGGAAAGATGAAACCTGCTATGGTCTGGAAAAAAGGAGAATTAGTATCGTAATGTATGATAACAAAGGATAGCTACCGGCCAACGGCCGCCAACGCATGGACGGGTCGTATGGATGGAACAACCGCCGATTTGTTGCGTTGGCACCAGGTCATCAAAGTGGTGGACCTCTTGCAGGAGTCATTGCCTGCACTGCCACCACAAGGCAAAGGAATCGTATTACTGGGCTTCGCCAGCGATGAAGGGGTACGCCGTAATAAAGGCAGAACCGGGGCGGCAGAGGGCCCCGTGGCTTTACGTAAAGCCATCGCTAACTTCCCCGTTCACTTCAGTGAACAAACCATTTTATTGGATGCCGGGGATATTCTTTGTGTAGACGGAGCACTGGAAAATGCGCAGGAAGTACTGAGTGAAGCCGTCAATGCCATCCTCACAGCCGGCTACCTGCCCCTGTTGCTGGGCGGCGGTCATGAAATTACGTATGGTCATGCCAGTGGGTTACGCCGTTTTGCCGGAAAGCAACAGGTGGGCTTTATCAACTTCGACGCTCATTTCGATATCCGTGTGCCGGAAGAAGCCGGCGCCAGCTCTGGTACAGGTTTCTGGCAATTATCGCAGGACTGTAAGCAGTCCGGTATGCCTTTCCATTACCTGGCGCTGGGTATCCAGAAAAACGGGAATACCCGCCAACTGTTTAATATCGCCGGGGAAGCAGACGCCACCTATGTGAGTGCAGATGCTTTCCACCTACAGGATAAAGACACTTTATTTGCCGCTATTCAGCACTTCCTGGGGCAGGTGGATAAAGTATACCTGACTACCTGTTTAGACGTATTTGCCGCGCCGTTTGCGCCCGGCGTAAGCGCAACTGCCTATAATGGCATCATGCCCGGAGGTTTGTTCCTCCAATGCTACCGCCGGATATTGCAGAGTGGAAAAGTAGCGGCCACAGATATTGCAGAATTGAATCCTTCACTGGATATAGACAATCGTACCGCGAAGCTTGCCGCTTCCCTGATTTTTGAAATTGTAATGGCTTATTCCGGGGAAGAACCGTTTTAGTAGTTAGCTATTAGCTTTTAGCTTTTAGCCTTTAGCAAATGCAGCGAAGATGTATATATAATGATCTTCGCTGCATTTGCTAAAAATTAACGGTTTGCAACTGTTTCAGTTGTTTTGCACATAATGCCAGCTGCTCTTTCATATCTACTTGTAGTAATTGTACCAACTGAGTTGCATTTACCGGCAACGTGATTTTCTCCTTCTTCAGTTGTGCTATCGTCGCTTTTGTAAATAATAGCAATTCGCTGGTATCATGCCATTGTCCCAGTAGTTCGCCGGCCTTTTTGGTGTGGGGAATCAGCGCCTTCGTTTGATGGGAAGGGAGCACCTGTTCCAGGATGCTAAGTTGATAGTATAATGCTTTTGTATCTTTTCTCACGCCATGCCATATATGATGATGCGCGCGGCTGGCAGGCGGAGTAATGCGCTGGTGTTGCTGTTGCAGGTATTTCTCTAATGCAATGGTGGCGCTAACTGCATCTATATCCGCAATGGCGTCCCTGAATTTTTCTGGCAGGTTTCCTAACTTCTTCAGCGAGCTGTGTTGAATAACCGCCTGGAGCAAGGCATTGGCGGTAGTTTGTTTATTGCGTAGCAATAAGTGAGCAACAGAGAAGCGCCATTTAACTTTTTTTTCATAACTGCGCAGGTACTTTTCCTGCAGGTGGGTATCCCTGGAAGCCCCGCCCACTGCCTGTATCAGCCGTACAGTGTGCAGATGTTTGCCTGCGCCGAAGGTGTAGCCAGGTAGTTGTTGCGCCAGGGAAAAGAATGCCCGGAGTTTCTTTACCCCTACCCGTAACGCATGCACCGCATTGGCATCGCCGGGAGCTTCCTGCAGGGTGGCATATGCGGCGATAATATTGTCGCATTCCTTACGGAGATAGTGATATAAAGCAGCGTGTAGCATCTCTCTAAAGATAAAATAAAATTTCCGGCCCTGGCCGGAAACTGGATAATTTCAATATTTTTGCGTCAAATTGTTATGTTATGCAACTAATCCCAAAAGTAGCAGTCACGGTACTGTTTACAGCGCTATGCATCCCCGCCATGGCGCAAAAAATCAAGCTGGTGGATGGAGACCTCGCTCCCCTGAAAGATCAGAAGGAAATCAATGTGGAATTTACTTATGATCACCTGTCTGTAGGCAAAGACAGCGAAGAGGATTATATCCGGAAGAAAACAACGGAGTACAACAACAAGGAGGCTGGAAAAGGTGATACCTGGGCCAAAGCCTGGAAAGATGACCGCGCCAACAGGTATGAGCCGAAATTTGACTCCCTGTTTAACGACAATGGCGACCTGAAAGCCGGTAAATTCCCCAATGCAAAGTACACCCTGATTTTCCACACCACCTTTATTGAGCCAGGATTTAACGTAGGAGTGGCACGTAGAAACTCCTATATCGATGCAGAAATCTCCATCGTGGAAACAGCCAATCCCGGTAAAGTGGTGGCTAAAATTTCAGTAGATAATGCCCCGGGCCGCATGATGGGCTTCGATTTTGACACCGGTATGCGGATTATGGAATCCTATGCGGTAGCCGGAAAAAAGCTGGCTAAGTTTATGGAGAGATAGCATTGTTAAAGTAAATGATCAGAGCGGATTTTGTCTTTGTACAGGATTAGACTGATTATACTGATTACATTTTTAAGATTTTAAAAGATAATAGGAGATGAAAGTGGTTATACCGGCTTCTATCTCCTATCTTTCTTAATCCTGAAATAAAAATCAGTATAATCAGTCTAATCCTGTACAAAGACAAAATCCGCTCTGATCATTTGCTTTAATAGTTTCCCGCTTAAAATACAATCGTTTTATTACCGTGTAAAATCACGCGGTGGCTCACATGTGCTTTTACCGCCCTGGTCAGCACCTGCCGTTCAATATCACGGCCCAGCATCACCAGGTCTTCTACCGTATGTTTATGGCTTACCCTGGCTACATCCTGCTCAATAATAGGGCCTTCGTCCAGTTCATTGGTGACATAGTGCGCAGTGGCGCCTATTAGTTTCACGCCTCTCGTATAGGCATTGAGGTAAGGTCTGGCGCCTGCAAAAGCCGGTAAGAAGGAGTGGTGAATATTGATGATACGCTGTGGATAAAGACTGACGAACTCCGGGGATAATATCTGCATATATCTCGCCAATACCGTAAAATCAACCCGGTGTTCCTCCAGCAGGCGGATCGCGGTACGTTCCTGCAAAGCCTTGGTAGCGTTGCTAACCGGTAGGTAATGAAACGGGATATCCATGGCGGTGCACTCTTTTTCCAGCAGGGAGTGGTTGGAAATAACGAGCGGAATATCGACTGGCAATTCCCCGCTTTTCCATCTCCATAAAAGTTCCAGCAAACAATGATCATAGGCAGATACCATGATGGCCATCCGCATCCGCTGATCGCTGTAATTAATTTTCCATTCCATTTGTAACGGGGTGGCTACCTGCTGCTGAAAAGCAGCTTCCAGCGCGGATTTATCAAGCTCTTCCACCTGAAATTCCATGCGCATGAAAAATAAACCTTCCCGGGGATCGGTACTGTGTTGACTTGCATCAAGTATATTTGCACCCAATTGATATAAAAATTGGGATACGCCCGCCACTATGCCGGGACGATCTGGACAGCAAATAAGTAAACACGCAGTAATGTTAGAAGCGTTTTCTTTTGACATATAACTACCAAAATAATACTTCTCCCTTGAAAAAAATAGGACTCATGTCGGATACGCATAGCTATTTGCATCCGCAGGTATTTAAATACTTTGAAGATGTGGATGAAATCTGGCATGCCGGCGATATAGGAAATGTGGAACTGGCCGATAAACTGGAAGCTTTTAAGCCTTTCAGGGCCGTGTTTGGCAATATCGACGGTGCAGATATCCGTATCCGTTATCCGGAAACCCTGCGCTTCAACCTGGAAGGAGTAGAGGTGATGATGACACATATTGGCGGTTATCCGGGGAAATATGCCCCCGGCGTAAAGGAACAGCTAAAGCAGCATCCCGCTAAACTCTTTATCAGCGGGCATTCTCATATCCTGAAAGTAATGCCTGATGCGGCACTTCATTTGTTACACATGAATCCGGGGGCATGTGGCCAACAGGGGTGGCATAAAGTAAAAACACTCCTGCGCTTTCAACTGGACGCAGGCAATATTCAACAGCTGGAAGTCGTTGAACTACCTGGCTGATCCAATTAACCTACAACAGTTATGAATATACGAATTATAGTATGGACCATCATTTTGCTGAGTGGCACTACGCAAATACATGCGCAGGGGAAGTTCTGGAAATGGCTGAAAACAGAGAATGACACTGCGTATATAGAAGATCATACAGAAGATATCACCGCCAGGCTTTACGGATCCCGTAAATACACCAAGTTTGATATCAACGACCGGAAACAGAAAAAAGATATTTTATACCGCCCCAACACGCCGTTTAACATCGGTTTTGGCGCCAACTACCGATTTATAGGACTGAACCTGGGATTTAATCTGCCCTTTATTAACCGGCAGAACGATAAGTATGGGAAAACAAAGTACCTCGATCTCCAGTCGCATATCTATCTCCGGAAAATAGTGGTGGATTTCTATGGGCAATATTATAAAGGATACTATATAGCTAACCCGGAAAAGGTATTTGGTAAGGAATACGCCGCTCAGCACCCTTATCCACAACGGCCGGATATCCGGAACATTGATTTCGGCCTGAATGTGCAGTATATTTTTAACGATAAACGCTTTTCCTACCGGGCGCCCAATCTGCAGAATGAATACCAGAAGAAAAGCGCCGGCTCTTTCCTCTTAGGAGGGGAAATGTTTTTGGGAAGAATAAAAGGAGATTCTTCATTGGTGCCTTCCAACATGGCAGATACTTTCTTCCTGCGGGATGAGCATTATTATAAAACAGGTATTTCCTCGCTGGCAGCCAATGCAGGGTATGCGTATACATTTGTATTGAAACAACACTTCTTTTTATCGCTGTCGCTTACCGGCGGATTGGGAGGTAACGTAACCAGTCTTTACATGGAAGATGGCAGCATTCGCCGCAAGGTAGGCTTACAGTTTAGTAATACCGTACGGGCGTCCCTGGGCTATAATTCCAGCCGGTATTTTGCAGGTATACACTATGTAGGGATGACTACGCGTAGCGGTATGCCCATACCGCATACCTATCAGACCTTTGGTACCGGTAATTTCAGGGTAAGCCTGGTGCGCAGATTTACCCTGGAGAAGCCAATATGGAGGTCCCGGTCTATTTAGCTTTGCGACTTGGAAATCCACTTGATATCTACGGAAGGCTGATACTGTTCCATTTGTTGCAGTAATTGCTCCAAATTGTCGCTATACAGCAGCCTGTCGCGGTTACCTGCGGAGAGGAAGCCCTGGTTGGTCATGGTGGCAGACAGGGCGATGAGGGTATCGTAAAAACCGTTTACATTGAGCAGGCCAATAGGTTTCTGGTGCAGGCCGAGTTGTCCCCAGGTAAGCATTTCAAACAATTCTTCCATGGTGCCAAAGCCGCCGGGCAATGTAATAACGCCATCGGACAATTCATTCATTTTAGTTTTGCGTTCGTGCATGGTGTCTACCAGGATTAATTCGGTGAGGCCCTTATGCGCCAGTTCTTTCTGTTGCAGAAAATGAGGTAATACCCCAATCACTTTTCCGCCAGCCTGCAAGGCGCCATCTGCTACAGCGCCCATCAATCCTACTTTGGCGCCACCGTATACCAGTGTAAGCTGGCGTTGTGCCAGTGCTGCTCCCAATAACCTGGCTTGTTCCATGTACACAGGCGATTCTCCTGCACTTGAACCGCAAAAAACAACGATACTTTTCATCTGAATGGTTTATAAGCTATTGATTTCCGTTTGAATATTTTGTCTTGCATTGGCCTCATACAATTCTCGGAATAAGGAAGTATGGTAAATGGAGGGGGCCTGCAGGAAATGTTGTAATAAGTTTCTGCGACCGGGTTTATAAACCAGGTCAGGGTAGATCAGGTATTCTTTCCTGATTTGTTGTGCATAGGTTTGGTATGCTTCGGGCGACGTACCTAATATCTGCAGGTCAAAATCCAGGAAATAATCCAGGTCTTTATTGTTCAGGGTGTTGATGTGTGTTTTGGTAGCCAGGATAAATTCACTGATTAAGGTGATTTCATTTTCCGGATACTGAATTTCCCGCAGGTATTTTTCGGCTGCTGCAGCGCTTTCTGCTTCGTTATCTTTTAGCAGGGGATTATATACCATATCATGGAAGAAGATGGCAAAAAGCACCACTTCCGGCGCTTGCAGGTGTACGCTGAACTTTTCCCAGAGGGCGATCATCTGCGTGAGGTGTGACAAGTTGTGATAGGCGCGTTCCTCTCCACTATACATCATAGTGAGATATTCAAACTGATAGGTTACCAGGGAAGTATCCACAACGAGGTTAGCGTGGAGTTGGGTCCATTTATCGTGCAGCATAAGTGCGGGCTTAAAGCAGTTTATAAAGATATGAATGCAAGATAAGATCTATAAAACTATTATAGCGAACAACCCTCGCATTTGCTCAGATCATTCGCTATAATATTTGTATGTTTTACTTGTCAGCTTACGCTTTCTTCGCTGCTTCGGCGCGGATTACGTTCAACGCACCACCTGCTTTAAACCACTCGATCTGTTGTTCGTTGTACGTGTGATTTACAGGGAATTCGTTGGTGCTACCGTCTTTATGATGCAGCACAATAGTCAGCTGTTTGCCTGGTGCAAAAGAAGTCAGTCCAACGATATCGATGGTATCGTCTTCCTGGATTAAATCGTAATCTTCTTTGTTAGCGAAAGTCAGACCCAGCATACCTTGTTTTTTCAGGTTGGTTTCGTGGATGCGGGCGAAAGATTTCACCAGGATAGCACGAACGCCGAGGTGACGGGGTTCCATTGCAGCGTGTTCGCGGCTGGAGCCTTCACCATAGTTTTCATCACCTACTACTACTGCACCAAAGCCATGCGCTTTGTAGTCGCGCATAGTGGCAGGAACTGCACCGTATTCACCGGTTAAGGCGTTCTTTACGGTATCAGTTTTATCGTTGAATGCGTTTACCGCACCAATGAGCATATTGTTGGAGATGTTATCCAGGTGACCGCGGTATTTCAGCCATGGACCAGCCATAGAGATATGATCCGTGGTACATTTACCTTTTGCTTTGATGAGGAGTTTCAGACCTTTCAGATCAGTACCTTCCCATGCAGTAAATGGTGCCAGGAGTTGCAGACGGTCGGAAGTAGGAGATACGATTACCTGTACACCTTTACCATCTTCAGCAGGGGCCTGGTATCCTGCATCTTCAGCAGCAAAACCATTTGGAGGCAGTTCATAACCTACTGGTTCATCCAGCATTACTTCTTCACCATTTTTGTTCTTCAGCTTGTCGGTCAGCGGGTTGAAGGTAAGATTACCTGCAATGGCCAGCGCAGTAACGATTTCAGGAGAAGCTACGAAAGCGTGGGTAGAAGCATAACCATCATTTCTCTTCGCGAAGTTACGGTTGAAGGAAGTGATGATAGAGTTTTTACGGTTAGGATCGTCGATATGACGGGCCCATTGACCGATACACGGACCGCAGGCGTTTGCCAGTACTACACCGCCTACCTGGTCGAAAGTATTCAGCAAGCCATCTCTTTCGATGGTGTAGCGTACTACTTCAGAACCTGGGGTGATGGTATATTCAGATTTCATATCCAGCTGTTTGTCGATCGCTTGTTGAGCGAGAGACGCAGAGCGGGAAATATCTTCGTAAGAAGAGTTGGTGCAGGAACCAATCAGGGCTACATCCAGTTTCTCAGGCCAGTTGTTTTCTTTTACTGCCTGCGCAAATTTGGAAATAGGCCATGCCAGATCCGGTGTAAATGGACCGTTTACATAAGGTTCCAGTTCGTCCAGGTTAATTTCAATTACCTGGTCGTAGTATTTAGCAGGATCAGCATATACTTCAGCATCCGGACGGAGGTGTTCTTTTACCTGGTCAGCCAGGGCAGCTACTTCCGTTCTGCCGGTTACTTTCAGGTAATCCGCCATTTTGGTATCGTAAGCGAAGAGAGAGCAGGTAGCACCAATTTCAGCACCCATGTTACAGATAGTGCCTTTACCGGTAGCGCTGAAGCTATCAGCACCTTCACCAAAGTATTCCACGATAGCACCAGTACCACCTTTTACAGTGAGGATACCCGCTACTTTCAGGATAATGTCTTTTGCAGAAGTCCAGCCACTCATTTTACCAGTCAGCTTCACACCGATCAGTTTCGGCATTTTCAGCTCCCATGGTAAACCAGCCATTACGTCTACTGCATCAGCACCACCAACGCCAATCGCTACCATGCCTAAACCGCCGGCATTAGGAGTGTGGGAGTCAGTACCGATCATCATACCACCAGGAAACGCATAGTTTTCCAGTACTACCTGGTGAATGATACCCGCGCCTGGTTTCCAGAAACCAATGCCGTACTTATCAGAAATTGAAGAAAGGAAATCGTAAACTTCTTTATTGGTGTCAATAGCAGTCGCAAGATCTTGTGTAGCGCCTACCTTGGCTTGTATGAGGTGATCACAGTGTACTGTGGAGGGTACCGCAACTTTATCACGGCCGCAGGTCATAAACTGGAGCAATGCCATCTGGGCAGTTGCATCCTGCATAGCTACGCGATCCGGCGCAAATTCAACATAGGATTTGCCTCTTTCGTAGGGCGTGGTAGTAGGTGCATACAGGTGAGCGTACAAAATCTTCTCGGCAAGCGTGAGCGGGCGACCTAACATCTTACGGGTTGCTTCCACCTTACCCGGTAGTGCCGCATACACTTTTTTAATCATGTCAATATCAAACACCATGGGAAAAAAATTATTTAAGAGCGGTTAAAAATTGCACGCAAAATTAACTAAAAACAACAAGTTTTTAAATTAAATACTTAAGATATAGCCAACTGTGCATAAACTCCCCGTACTTTAACAATTCCTTTAAATACCCACAGATCAAGGAAATAACCGGTTTTTGTCTGGTTTAAAAATTATTAAAAATTGTTATATTAAATTAATCGGGCCTGCTTTTTTTACCGTAATCATGGGTAGAAACGCGCAACGGCAGTAAAGATGCTGATATTCAACCGCCTAAATATCTATTGCCCCACTCCGTTTTTTGCTTGTTTTTCCAGCCGGAATTTGATAAATTTGATCTATGAACCGGATTAAAGATTTCGTGGAATGGAAGGCGTTCGGTGTTTGTGCTGCCATTGGAGAAAAACTGGGAGTAGCCACCTACCGCATACGCATCTTTTTCATCTATGCCACTTTTCTGACAATGGGATCCCCACTCATTGTATACATGATTCTCGCGTTCTGGGTTAATATGAAAAATTATATCCAGAATGCCCGGAGAAATCCCCTGCGCTATTTATAATACTTCCAGATAAAAAAAACCGGATGACGAAACAGCCCTGGCTATTCATCATCCGGTTTTTGCTTTATAATATTGCCTATTCCATGTGGAATAAGGTCATACCATGATAATGGTTTTGTAATTCATTCAACGTAATCGGGGTATTCAAATTCCTGGTTTCATCGCGGTAATGCAGCTGTATCAGCGGCTTATGTCCCGCCTCAAACCAGCGAACGGAAAAAGGCCCTCTTACATACAGCGTACCTCCCGCCGGAGAAGATGCTGCCTCATCTTTGTGAAACTGCCATTTTAATAGTGTTGCTTCCGTTAAATGAATCGGTAAAAGATTGTCCAGGTCATACCAGTACTCATTTTCATCTGTAGCCACCAACACTTTTTTGTCCTCATGATCTACCTGTAAAATCTTCCCCTCTTTTTCCTCGCCTCCGTAATTTGTGATAACGGTATCACCTGATTTTAAATCGTGGATGTTAATCATAGTGAGCAGAATTTTGTGTGAAATGAATGTACGAAAAAAAAAGCCAAAAGAATACAGGGATGGCAGAAAGCGAAAAGCAGAAAGCAAAAAGCTATCGAAGCAAGTAGATAAAAGCGAATTTAATATCCGCCCTGGTCACTTGCTTCGATAGCTTTTTGCTTTCTGCTTTTCGCTTGCTGCTTATCTTACCACTTTACGAATCTCTACCAGTTTCTCCAGCAGTTCTTCCAGCAGGTCTAAACGCAGCATGTTAGCGCCGTCAGACTTAGCCTTGGATGGATCCGGGTGCGTTTCTATGAACAGTCCGTCTGCGCCCGTAGCGATAGCTGCTTTGGCAATAGTGCTGATCATTTGCGGATTACCACCGGTTACGCCACTGCTTTGGTTAGGCTGTTGTAAGGAGTGGGTACAATCCATTACTACCGGCTCTCCCAGGTGTTTCATGATGGGAATGTTACGGTAATCAACTACCAGGTCCTGGTAGCCGAAAGTAGTACCGCGTTCTGTCAGTATAATGTGATCGTTACCAGCGCCTTTGATCTTTTCTACGGCAAATTTCATGGATTCGCCGCTGAGGAACTGACCTTTCTTTACGTTCACCACTTTACCTGTTTCTGCTGCAGCCAACAGGATATCTGTTTGACGGCACAGGAAGGCAGGGATCTGCAATACATCCACGTAAGCGGCTGCCATAGCAGCTTCTGCGGCGGAGTGAATATCGGAAGTAACAGGTACATTAAATGTTTTACCTATTTTTTGCAGCAGTTCCAGTCCTTCTACATCTCCAATACCAGTAAAAGAATGTACGCTGGTACGGTTGGCTTTACGGTAAGATGCTTTGAAAATATAAGGAATCGCTAATCGTTTACAGATGCTCGTTACTTTCTCTGCTACTGTCATCAGTATTTCTTCCTCTTCAATAACACAGGGGCCTGCAATCAGGAAAAAATTTTCAGGGTTGTATTGTTCCTTGAATAATGATTTTAAGTGCTTCATATCTTGAAAAAATTGGGTCATTTAATAGAAGGTGCAAAGATAGGCAATTATATAGAGCTGAAAGCATAAAGCAGCAGGCAAAAAGCTATTGAAGCGGGTGATCAGCGCGGATATCTGCCGTACAAATCCGCTTTAGTCATTCGCTTCACTAGCTTTTTGCTTTTTGCCTTCCGCTTTCTGCTTTTTTTGCACTATTGTCATAATATTGTAATCCGGAACGTTGCATAAAGCACATGGTTGTTTTTATTGTTATAGCATTGTCATGCGCTGAGCCATGGTGAACGGAAATAGCGGCGAACCCGTTAATATTACGGTCCAATTTAAAAAATAGCTTACAATTATATTTTTGTATGAAGAAAGATAAGATTCTGGTCATTGGTGCCTGTGGACAAATTGGCGTAGAGCTGACCCTGGCTTTAAGAAAGATGTATGGAGATACCAACGTAGTTGCTTCAGATCTTCGGGAAGAGCACGATTTACTGAAAGGAACAGGTCCTTATGTGTCGCTGGATGTGATGAACAAGGAAATGTTGCATGTATTGGTGATCCGTCATAACATCACCCAGATTTACCTGCTGGCGGCAATCCTGTCTGCCACCGGTGAAAAAAATCCTTTACTGGCCTGGCATATCAATATGCAAAGCCTGCTCAATGTACTGGACATTGCCAAAGAAGAGAATCTTGATAAAATATACTGGCCTAGTTCCATCGCGGTATTCGGACCAAATTCACCGGCAGCGGAAACCCCGCAGCACACCATTATTGAGCCGACCACCATTTATGGTATCAGCAAATTTGCTGGGGAGCGCTGGTGCGAATATTACAACCACCGTTTCGGCGTTGATGTAAGAAGCTTGCGTTATCCTGGTTTGATCAGCTACAAGTCAGCGCCAGGTGGCGGTACTACCGACTATGCGATCGAAATTTTCCATGAAGCAAAAGAACACAAAAAATACAGCAGCTTCTTATCAGAAGACACGTACCTCCCGATGATGTACATGCCGGATGCTATCAGGGCTACCATTGAACTGATGGAAGCCGATGCGTCTAAAATTGCGATCCGTTCTGCATATAACCTTTCTGCCATGAGCTTCTCTCCGAAAGAAATCGGTGCAGAAATCAAAAAACATATTCCTGAATTTACAATGTCTTACGCGCCTGATTATCGTCAGCAAATTGCAGATGGCTGGCCTAACAGCATTGATGACAGCCAGGCTCGTCAGGATTGGGGCTGGAAACCAGAGTATGATCTGGCCCGGATGACGGAAGATATGCTGAAGAATATCTAAAGCATGTCTATAAAAAAGAAAAGCAGTCCTGCCATGGCGGGACTGCTTTTCTTTTTTATGTTAATGGCTGATTACTCAATAAATCCTACTGCCACTGTGGTGTTGTTAAATTCATCGATGAGAATAAACGCACCATTGGCAGGGTTGATATGATAAGCATCTGCAAATACCGGTGCGGCTGTTTTCAGCGATATTTTACCGATATCATTTAAGCCCATTTCCGTTTTGCCGGCGATCTGTACGTGATTGGTGACATCCGTTACATAATGAATCTGCTGTACTTTTGCTTTTACCCGGTTTACGCCATGTTGCAGTAAATAGGTTTTGCCAGCCACCAGCTTTTGCTGGTCCATCCAGCAAATCTGCGCACTGACTTCCTTCTGTTGTGCAGGTATTTCTGCGCTTTTCACCAGCATATTACCGCGGCTGCTGTCTATTTCATCTTCCAGTGTAATCACCACGCTTTCACGTGCATGCGCCACCGTTAGTTGCTTTTCAAATTGCTCAATGGTTTTAATACGGCTTTTGGTGCCAGCAGGCAAGGACACTACTTCGTCGCCTACTGAAAAATGACCACTGGCCACTTTGCCGGCGAAACCACGGAAGTCGTGGTATTCGGTGGTTCTTGGTCTGATTACGCTTTGAATGGGGAAGCGTGCCGGATGAAGACGGTCTTCATGATCAAAGGATACCTGTTCCAGGTATTCCAGCAGGGTATCGCCCTGGTACCAGGTGATAGCGCCGGTACGGGAGGCCACATTTTCGCCATACAGCGAAGAGATCGGGATGAATTTTACTTCTTGTCCTTTAAAGCCTGCATTATCCAGCATTTGCTGGAAATCTTCCACTATCTGGTTAAAACGGGCTTCGCTGTATTCTACCAGGTCCATTTTATTCACACATACCACCAGGTACGGAATACGCAGGAGGTTAGCGATAAAAAAGTGACGATGCGTTTGTTCTACAATTCCTCTGCGGGCATCAATCAAAATCAGGGATACCTGTGCATTGGAAGCGCCGGTCACCATGTTACGGGTATATTCAATATGCCCGGGTGTATCCGCAATAATATATTTACGTGTAGGCGTAGAGAAGTAAATGTGTGCCACATCAATGGTGATACCCTGTTCCCTTTCAGCAACCAGGCCATCGGTGAGCAGCGACAGGTCCGTAAAGTCGAGTCCTTTACGTTTGCTGGCAGCATGAAGCGCCTCCATTTTATCCTGGGGAATAGAATTGGTATCGTATAATAAACGGCCTATCAGGGTACTTTTACCATCATCAACACTACCGGAAGTGGCTATACGTAAAACCTCCATTGTTTTTTAGCTTTTAGCATTTAGCGGTTAGCAGTTAGTGCTGCCGCTAAAAAGTTTGTTCAAAATTAATTAAGGACTCCTTGCTCAGAAACGCTAATAGCTAAAGGCTAATAGCTAACTGCTGTTTAGAAATATCCTGCCTGCTTTCTCTTTTCCATGGCGGCTTCAGAGCGTTTATCGTCGATACGCGCACCACGTTCAGATATTTTTGCTTCCATGATTTCAGCAATAATATCTTCCAGTTTATCGGCTTCGGAAATAACGGCAGCGGTACAGGTCATATCGCCTACCGTACGGAACCGTACTTTCTGGCGATAAGGTACTTCATCCGCAGTGGTATTGAGGTAAGGGGAGTAAGGCCAGTATAAGCCATCTCTTTCTATAATTTCTCTTTCGTGGGAGAAGTAGATAGAAGGTATTTCCAGTTTTTCGCGAACAATGTAATTCCATACATCCAGTTCGGTCCAGTTGGAAATAGGGAATACCCTTACGTTTTCGCCTATATTAATTTTTCCATTGAGGATATCAAATAATTCGGGGCGTTGCATTTTGGCGTTCCACTGACCAAATTCATCGCGCACAGAGAATATTCTTTCTTTGGCGCGGGCTTTTTCTTCGTCTCTGCGGGCGCCGCCAATGCAGGCGTCGAACTTTCCTTCTTCGATGGCATCCAGCAAAGTCACTGTTTGCAGTGCGTTTCTGCTGGCGTATTTACCAGTTTCTTCCTGTACTTTTCCCTGGTCAATGCTATCCTGTACATTTCTGACAATGATATCGAGTCCGAGTGAATTCACGAGCCAGTCGCGGAATGCGATGGTTTCAGGGAAGTTATGTCCGGTATCTACATGGAGTAATGCAAAAGGAATTTTACCGGGATAAAAAGCCTTTTGTGCCAGGCGTACCAGGGTGATAGAGTCCTTTCCACCGGAAAACAGCAGTACCGGTTTCTCGAATTGTGCAACGGTTTCACGAAGTATATAAATGGCTTCATCTTCCAATGCCTGCGGAAATTCCCAATTTATTTGATGAGTCATGGACTATAATAATTTATGCTAAAACCTAATTTTCTAACGGCTATGGGCGCACGATTATCCGTGCAGGCCGCATTCTTTTTGTGACTGTTCCCACCACCAACGGCCGGCGCGGGGATGTTCTCCTGCTTCTATGGCCCTTGTACAGGGGGCGCAACCGATGCTGACAAAGCCTTTGTCGTGCAACTTGTTATAAGGCACTTTATGTTGTTCCAGGTAGGCCAGTACTTCATCATAGCCCCAGTGGATCAGCGGATTGTATTTGTAAAGATGGCGTTGCGGGTCCCATTCCAGGGTTTCCATGCCTTGCCGGTTATCAGATTGTTCTGCCCTTAAGCCGGTAATCCATACTTTCACGCCTTCCAGCGCCCTGTTGAGGGGCACTACTTTGCGGATACCACAACACTCTTTGCGGTTTTCCACAGATTCGTAAAAGCTGTTAGGTCCTTTGGCGGCGAGTAATTTTTCAACGGCAGCGGTTTCGGGGTAAAATACTTCTACGGGTTGTTTATAACGGGCCATAGTGAGGTCCATTACATCGTATGTTTCCTGGAAAAGGCGACCCGTGTCAAGGGTAAAAACTCTAACCGGCAATTGGTTACGCCAGATAATATCTGCTATTACCTGGTCTTCCTGGCCAAATGAGGTGGAAAAGGCTACAGCGCCCGGGTATTGTTCTAACAGGTACTGTATAGCTTCTTCCACTGATTTGTTGGCCAACGCAGTGGTAATGTCTGTCATGTAGATCTTCCTTATTAATTGATATGTCTAGTGCCAGCGGAGCAATTATGGTTACTCCTGTAACAAAAATACATAAAACCTATAAAAAAGATAGACTAATAAAATAAAAATTTGCCAATTTCTTATAAAGAAGCCATGGTAGCGGGTGTTATCCGGCCTGTAATATGCTTTTAATTCTTAATGAGTGTGTGGGGGTAGGAATATAGGGAGATGGGGAACGGGGGTAACCATAGGGGATAGCCGGCCTGAAAAGCCGGCTGTTATCAGTCCCTGAACCCGGACATTAGCTCCGGGTCAGAATATCTTTCAATGTTTTGTTTTCCAGTATTTTAAGGGCGGAATCCCTCACTTTTCCCATCACCTCATTGAGTCCGCAAACGGCTTCATCACGACAGTTTTCGCAACGTTCGTAATAGTTCAGGCTCACACAGGGAAGCAAGGCAATAGGACCGTCCAGCAGACGGATGATTTTCGCCAACGCGATCTCTTTAGGAGGACGCATGAGGTAATACCCACCGCCTTTTCCTTTCTTACTGCCAAGGATACCGGCATTCTTCAATTCCAGCAAGATATTCTCCAGGAATTTGATAGAGATACTTTTCTCCTGCGCGATCTCGGAGATAAGGATAGGACCTTTATCTACATTCTCTGCCAGGTGTACTAATGCGTGAAATGCGTATTGTGTTTTTTTCGATAACATATTGACTGATTTGCATCCCTCCCGGATGAAAAAATAGTGCGGTGCACACTTAATATTCCTGCAAAGATAAGCAGTTTTTAGCTGTTAGCCATTAGCTGTTCTTTAGCAAATGCGGGGAAGAACACATCATATATTCATCTCCGCTGCATTTTGCTAAAAGCCAACGGCTAAAAGCTGACAGCTACCTAAAATCCCAGTACTTCGCTCATAGTGAAAACACCGGTTTTGCCTTTGAGCCATTCTGCCGCTACTACAGCGCCGGCAGCGAAGCCTTCCCTGGAGTGAGCGGTATGGGTAATGGTAATATCGTCGATCGGAGAGGTGTAGTTGATGATGTGGGTACCTGGTGCAGGGTCTATTCTTTTGGAAATAATAGACAGTGTTTCGGGTTGGCTGGTTTCCTCATTTACCCAGCTGGTTTTGCGGGTAACAGCCGCCAGCAACTGTTCTGCCAGGCTAATGGCGGTGCCGCTGGGGGCATCCTTTTTCTGTGTGTGGTGAATTTCTTCCATCCACACATTGTATTGCGGCTGGTTAGCCATCAGGGCTGCCAGTTTTTTATTCAGTTCAAAGAAGATATTAACGCCTACACTGAAATTGGTGGCATGTAAAAAGGCTTGCTTTTTTGCGATGCAAAGGGCGTTTATTTCAGGTAGTTTATCGAGCCACCCGGTGGTACCCGAAACAACAGGAACGTTGGCGGCAAAGCATTTTAATACGTTTTCGTAGGCAGTTTCAGGCACAGTAAACTCAATGGCTACATCTGCCTGGCTCAGTGCTTCGGTTGTCAGGATATCCTTACTGGTAGCCCGGATAACAATTTCATGCCCTTTAGCGGTAGCAATAGTTTCTATTGCCTTTCCCATTTTACCATATCCGATAAGCGCAATTTTCATGACCCTTAAAAGTTGTATTTAGATTGATTGATAAACGAATGATTAAAGGCCGGCAATGTAGCGGACCCCCTTACTTTTTTTGCCACCTATAGATAGGTGTACGCCAATGCCCAGTGTACGGTTATTGATCAGTGTGGGGGAAATACGCATGCTGAGATCGTCGGACATATCGAAATTGCGCAGGTGTGCAAATACAGTGGCATCCACAATATTCAGTCCATAGGCCAGTACGAAAAACAGTACGGAATAATCTACGTATTGGCGGTACTGGTCGCGGTATACCTTTAACGCCTCGGTAGGATAATTTTTAATACGGGTATCTGTTGTTTCGGTATCCGGGTTGCCATCCATCCGGAGGCGGTAGGCATCGCGGAACAACTTATAAGTGCTCATGTTATCCACAAAGAAGTAGGTACAGGTACCAATGGCAGCGTATACCAGTGGTATTTTCCAGTATTCCCTGTTGTAAGCTTGTCCCAGTCCTGGTACTACCGCCGAATAAAGTGCTGCTTTACGCGGGCTGTGTGGCAATTTGGAATTGGGTACATAAGAAGAATCGTTGAAAATCGCTTTATTCGCTTTCACCGTATCTGTTCCTGGTGCGGGTATTGGCCGTATCAGGGTATCCATTGTTTTGGCTATTGGCCGCAGGGTATCTTGTTGTGCCCGGAGGGGAACAGCAATTACCATTGTAAGCAAAAACAATAAACAGCCACGTTGTAGTAGATGAAGTATGTATTCCGACTTATTAGCCACCGTATATATCTATTTTTTCCAGGATGCTATCCAGTTCTTCATCTGAATAGAATTCAATTAAAATACTGCCTTTGCCGCTTTTCCCTCTGTCCAGTTTTACTTTAGTCGAAAAGTGAGAAGCCAGTTGGTCCTGAATTTTCTGGAAAGCAGGAGCCAGCTTCAGTTTAGCAGATTTCTGCTGAGGATTTTTGTCAGATTGATTCATTCTGCGCGCCAACTCTTCTGTTTGACGAACAGACAGGCCGCCTTTGAGGATTTCGTTGTAAAGGAACAACTGGTTTTCCACATTTTCCACGCCGGTGAGTACACGGGCATGTCCCATGCTAAGCTGACCATTGCGTACGGCTACCTGGATATCCGGTGGCAGTTTGAGCAGGCGTATATAGTTGGTAACGGTACTTCTTTCTTTGCCCATGCGGTCGGCTACCTGCTCCTGTGTAAGGGAGCATTCTTCCATTAACCGTTTGTAGCTTAATCCCACCTCAATGGCATTGAGGTTTTCACGTTGCAGGTTTTCCAGCAGTGCCAGTTCGAGCAGTTCCTGGTCGTTAACCTGGCGCACATAAGCGGGAATATCTTTCAGGCCGGCTAATTTGCTGGCTCTGAGGCGTCGTTCACCGGCAATCAGCTGGTATTTTTTCAGGCTGATTTTAGCAACGGTAATCGGCTGTATAATGTCATGGAGTTTAATAGACTGGCTTAACTCCTGTAAGGAAACCTCATCGAAGTCACGACGCGGCTGTTTCGGATTGGTAACAATCTGATCGAGCGAAATGCGTTCAATACCGGTAGCAGTAGCTACTACCTTATCACCCAGGGAGCCGGCAGTCTGCTTCAGATCTGTGTCAATGTTTTGAAGCAGTGAGCGGATGCCTTTACCCAATGCCTCTTTCTTACTTGGATTGGTCATCGTTGATAGCTAGGATTTTGTCTTTGGATTTAATTTTAGTGTAGTTATGTTTCTGCAGAATTTCTTTCGCCAGGTTCAGGTAATTAATAGCACCGGTACTGGCTGCATCATACATAATTACAGATTTACCAAAGCTGGGAGCCTCGCCCAGTTTGGTGTTGCGGTGAATGATGGTATTAAACACACTTTCTTCAAAGTGTTGTTTTACTTCGTCCACTACCTGGTTGCTAAGGCGCAAACGACCATCGTACATGGTCATCAGGATACCTTCAATTTCCAGGTCAGTATTCAGACGGCTTTGTACGATTTTGATGGTATTGAGCAATTTGCCCAATCCTTCCAATGCAAAAAACTCACATTGTACGGGGATGATCACGGAGTTGGATGCTACGAGCGCATTTACGGTGATCAAGCCAAGGGAAGGGGAGCAGTCTACAATCACAAAATCATAATCCGCTTCCACGCTATCTATTACCTGTTTCATCACTCTTTCCCGGGTAGGGTGATTGATGAGTTCCAGTTCTGCACCTACCAGGTCAATATGGGAGGGCAGCACTTTCAGGTTAGGGGTATCTGATTCCAGTATCACGTCTTTGGCATGCACATCGTTCACCATACAATCATACAAACTCTGCTGCACATTACGCAGGTCGAAACCCAGTCCTGTGGTGCTGTTTGCCTGAGGATCCGCATCTACCAGCAATGTTTTAAATTCCAGCACAGCCAGGCTGCTTGCCAGGTTTATTGCACTTGTAGTTTTTCCTACGCCACCTTTTTGGTTAGCGATTGCGATTATTCTAGCCATTGTGTAATTTAAAAATTCAAAGGTTATTTATAGGATAAAGGATAAATCATGAATGATCACTTCTTCCTCAAACCTCTATAGTACTGCCTATTTCAGGAAGTAACAAATCCAGCCCCGCATCTTCAAACTGTTGTAATGCTTCTTGTACATCAATCTTAACGTAGCCAAATGTATTGTAGTGTACACCAATTATTTTATCGCATTCAATTAATTCTGCCGCTGCTATCGCATCTTCAATACCCATGGTAAAATTATCACCAATGGGTAGTACGGCAAAATCCAGAGAGGCAATGGCCGGTACCAGCTCCATGTCTAATGTGAGCGCAGTATCGCCGGAATAATAAAAATTGCCTTCTTCCGTCATAAATATAAATCCCATGGGATTACCACCATAAGTGCCATCGGGTAAACTGCTGGAATGTTGTGCTACCACACATTTTACAGTGCCAAAATCAAATTTCCATTTACCACCGGTATTCATCGGATGCAGCTTTTCTACCCCCTGTTTTCCCGCCCATGTCACAATTTCATAATTGGATACCACAGTAGCATTGGTCCGTTTTGCCAGGTCCAGCAAGTCTGCCGTATGATCCTCATGACCATGCGACACAAATATGTAATCCGCCGTAATGGCATGAATATCTACTTTTTGCGCCAACTCGTTGTGGGTGATAAAAGGATCAAAAAGAATTTTTTTACCTTTTATTTCCACTGCAAAACAGGAATGTCCATAGCAAGTATACTTCATAATAACCGTTTTATTGCGGAATTTCTAAAAGTAGCTTAATCGGACAAAAATACAACGATTACATAAAAATCAGGCGCTGTAGTATATTTATTTATACACAAACTGTTCGCAGAACAGATCACTCAATTTGTTAACGGGTTCGTTTTTAGCCAGTTTAAGCAGGGGTAAGTTTAATATATTATTAAAATATTAAAATTATCTATTGTATGCCGGTCAGCCAGCAAATGTACAGTTTCTGCCAGCTTAATAAAAAAAATAAAAACATACAATGTTTCCCGTTGTTATTCGTCTGTATACCAGCAGGTAATCAACTTTTAACTTTTATTACCAGATTACTTGCACTAAATTGCCTGATTATTATATACTATATCAAAATTTTATAATGCGACCTGGGTTAAATTCTATTATTCTCATTGTTGTTATTCTGTTGCTGGACATTTACGTGTTCCAGGCTGTGAGAGCCATGGTTTATATGTCCGCTCCCCGGGTAAGAAACATTACATTTTCCGTTTACTGGTTTATATCTGTTACCTGCCTGCTGATCATTGCCTTGTTACCATATATCAACTGGCACAACTGGCCGGCGCCGGTTAAATCTACCCTGACTGCTATCTTCATGGGCCTGGTAATAGCAAAGTTGCTGGTAACCGTATTCCTGTTACTGGATGACGTAAGAAGGGGTATTGTATGGATCATCCGCCGTTTTTCCGGTGCCCCCACCGCAGATGTGGCCCCCGGCGTAGTGAGCGGCATTACCCGTTCCCAGTTCCTGAGCCGACTGGGATTGATTACGGGCGGTACTTTCTTTGCCACACTGATGTATGGCTTTTCCAACAAATACAATTACCGCATACATAAAATAAAACTGGCATTTAAGCAATTGCCTTCGGCCTTTAAAGGGATGCGCATCGTGCAGATTTCCGATATTCACTCCGGCAGCTTCGCCAACCGCGAAGCAGTGCTGAAAGGGATAAAAATGATCAACGATCAAAAGCCTGACCTGGTATTGTTTACCGGCGACCTGGTGAACGACCGGGCGGATGAAATGGCCCAGTGGATGGATGCCTTCAGCCAGGTAAAAGCGCCGATGGGCGTATATTCTTCTCTCGGAAATCACGATTATGGAGAATACTTTCCCTGGCCCGATAAAACGCCGAATGGCTATAGCGCCATGCAGCATGCTAACCTGGAACGCCTTAAGGCAGTACACGGTGAACTGGGCTGGAAGCTGCTGTTGAATGAGAACGCGGTACTGGAGCGCAACGGACAACAAATAGCCCTGTTGGGTGTGGAAAACTGGAGCGCCATCAAACGCTTCCCCCGCTATGGCGACCTGAAACGCGCCTACGAAGGAGTAGATCATATTCCGTTTAAAATATTATTATCGCACGACCCCACCCACTGGAGTGCACAGGTACGCCCGGAATTCCCGGACATTAACCTGATGCTGGCCGGCCATACCCATGGCATGCAGTTCGGTGTGGAAATTCCCGGGCTGAAATGGAGCCCTGCCCAGTATTTCTACAAGGAATGGGCAGGATTATATAAAAAAGGGGAGCAATTCCTCTATGTAAACCGCGGATTTGGCTTCCTGGGCTACCCGGGACGAGTAGGTATTTTACCGGAAATTACCGTGATAGACCTGGCATAAAAAGGGTTGACCGACAGAAAAGCAGTGTTTAACCACACATTCGTCCTATTCGTGGGGTCAGGGGCATTTAATGGGGATTTACGCTTATCTTGCGGCTACGTACTCATTAAACATGCGCCTATACTTCTTAACTTTCCTGTTGTTATGTAGCCGTATTGCAACGGGACAGACTTTAGCAGAGCTGGAGAAACAGCTGGATTCGCTGTTGCAGAAACAGCAAAAAAGCGAGGTAGTGGTTGGTATCGGATATGGTAATAACCCTGCATACGGGAGTAAAGTGGCCAACTTTGAAACGCCCATCGTTTTAAAAACATTTGTGTCTCCTTCGCTTAGCTATTATCATAAGAGCGGTTTTTATGCCGGTGTTAGCAGTTATTATCTCTTTAATGCTAACAGCACCCCATGGTTTGAATGGGACCTGACTGCTGGTTACGACTATACGAAAAACAAGAATTTCCTCACCGGGATTTCTTATACACGCTACATATATTCCGATTCCAGTGATGTACCGGCCACGCCGATTAAGAATGAAGTATTTGCCTATTTCTATTATCGCAAATGGTGGCTGCAACCGGGTTTGAGCCTGGATTACGGTTGGGGAAAAGAGATATCAGGAGGGGTACATGTGCTGCAAACCCTCCGGGGGAACGACTTTAACATTATTGCCGCCGTAAGGCATCCTTTCATTTATTCAGGCGTTATGGCCAGGACAGATGTTGTCATGTTCACCCCTTCTGTAAACCTTACCATGGGTACGGCCAACTACTATAGTAATCTCAAAGCATTCCAGTATATCTCCCGATCACCCAAGCTGATGAAAGATAAAAAGCATCCGGGTAAGGAATTAAACTTTGAAGATCATACTGATTTTGAACCCCGCGCGGTAGATGTTACCATGAATTTGTCTTACTTTATAGGGCGTATTAACCTGGCGCCATCCTTCACTGTTTTCAAGTCTCTCGGCGGAACCAACGAGGGAATTATGAGTTATTTCACGGCCCGCATGGCATACAGTTTTTGATTTCTTTTAACAAATAGCACGGAATTTGTATTTACGGGAAGCGTAATTACAAAATAGGGGTATCATGTTCCAGAGACGTCTATATTTTAACCATTACTAACAAAAGATAATTATGAAAAAACTGTTTTTAGCCGTAGCAGTGCTGATGATCGCTGCTGTATCGACCGTTAATGCTCAGACTAAATTCCTCCGCTTCGGTGTTAAAGGAGGTGCTAACCTCGGAAAGCTGGATGGAACCGGTTTCCAGGACGGGTTCAAATTAGGGTACCACCTGGGTGGTTTTGCACAGGTAAACCTGGCTAAAGGATTTGGTGTACAGGGAGAAGTGATCTTTTCTTCTACCAAAACCAAAACAACAGACAAAATGAGTGATATTACCGGAGATCTGAAGGATAATAACAAAGACATTAAACTGAACTACCTGAGCATTCCATTACTGGCAAATATTGACTTAGGTACTCCACGTTTGAAACTCCAGGTAGGTCCTCAGTTTGGCGCTTTGGTAAGTGACAAAAAAGTACTTGGTGCTGCCAATCAGGCTTTCAAAGGTGGCGAAATTTCCGGTGTAGCTGGTTTATGGCTGCAATTACCAATTATTAATATTAGCGCCCGTTACATTATTGGCTTCAATGATGTGAAAGACTTTAACAGCGTGGTAAGTACCAGCAACTGGAAAAACCAGAGCATACAATTGGGCGTTGGGGTTAGCTTCTAGCCGTTAGCGTTTAGCTTTTAGAAAAAAATGCCGCGAAGAGGAATGTATATCACGTTCTTCTTCGCGGCATTTTTTTCTAAAAGCTAAACGCTAATGGCTAAAAGCTGTTTAGCTGCCCACTGCCGCTTCGTCACTTGGCATTAAACTTGACAATGTAGGGATACATAAAAAATAGAGGACTTATACAGGATTGTCTGACAGAATGTCCTCATGAGGCTTTAAATATCTCAGATGAACAGATTTTATTTAGGAAATTCGGAAGATGAAATGGAGTTCATGCCTATTATCCCTTTGAATGAAGATGGGGAAGGACAGGAGGATGAAAAGATTCCCGATGAACTGGCATTATTACCATTAAGAAATACGGTATTATTTCCGGGTGTTGTACTGCCAATTACGGTAGGCCGGGATAAATCAATAAAAGCGGTTAATGACGCCTACAAAACCGATAAATCAATTGGTGTAGTGGCGCAGAAAGACAGTACCATAGAAGATCCGGCAGTAACAGACCTGAGTGATGTAGGTACAGTGGCGCGTATTGTTAAGCTCATTAAAATGCCCGATGGTGGCACCACCATTATTATCCAGGGCCGCAAGCGCTTTAAAATAGATGAAATTGTATCAGAAGATCCTTACTTCAAGGCCAAAATCAGTGTTTTGCAGGATGAAGCTGCAGAAGACGACTCTGAATTTGAAGCCTATATTTCTTCTATTAAGGACCTGGCCGCACAGATTATTCAGCTGTCGCCTAACCTGCCCTCAGAAGCCAGCATTATCCTGAAGAATATCGAAAATCCCTCTTTCCTGGTGCATTTCGTATCTTCTAACCTTAATTCTGACCTGAAAGACAAACAGCAATTACTGGAAATTAACAACCTGCGCACCCGTGCAGAATTGTTGATGAAGCTGTTGCAAACAGAATTACAGCTGGCAGAGCTTAAAAATAAGATTACCAACAAAACCAAGGCAGACCTGGATAAGCAGCAGCGGGATTATTTCCTGCAGCAGCAGATGAAGTCTATCAAGGAAGAATTGGGAGGTGACGCCAACGACCGGGAGCTGAAAGAAATGAAGCGCAAGGCAGAAGAAAAGAAATGGCCTGCTGCCGCTGCGGAAGCTTTTGCCAAAGGCATTGAGAAACTGGAGCGTATGCATCCCAGCACGCCCGACTACAGCGTGGTATATAATCACCTGGACCTCTTACTGGACTTGCCATGGGGCGAATACACCACTGATAGCTACGACCTGAAAAAGGCGAAGAAAATACTGGACCATGACCATTACGGCATGGAAAGAATCAAGGAACGTATACTGGAATACCTGGCCGTTTTAAAACTGAAAGGAGATATGAAATCTCCGATCCTGTGTTTTGTAGGCCCTCCGGGTATTGGTAAAACCTCCCTGGGGCGCTCTATTGCCAATGCAGTAGGACGTAAATATGTACGTTTAAGCCTGGGTGGTTTGCATGATGAAAGTGAAATCCGCGGACATCGTAAAACCTATATCGGCGCTATGCCAGGCAGGGTGGTACAGTCTATCCGTAAAACCAAGTCATCCAACCCGGTGATGATCCTGGATGAAATTGACAAAATCGGTAATGATATGCGTGGCGATCCTAGTTCTGCCTTACTGGAAGTACTGGATCCTGAACAGAATAGCACTTTCTACGATAATTACCTGGAACTGGAATATGACCTGAGCAAAGTATTGTTCATTGCTACCGCCAATAACATCAATTCTATTCATCCTGCGCTGCGCGACAGGCTGGAGATCATTGATCTGAGTGGTTATTCTATCGAAGAAAAGGTAGAAATCGCGAAAAGGCACCTGTTGCCCAAGCAACAGGAAGCACATGGTTTGGCAACTACGAAAATAAAGATTGGAAACCCTGTTATTGAGCAATTGATATCAGATTATACCCGTGAGAGTGGGGTGCGTGAGCTGGACAGGCAATTTGCTGCCATCATGCGTAACCTGGCCAAACAGGTAGCCATGGAAGAAGAATTACCAACGGCTTTAACCGGGGAAGATCTGCAGCGTATACTGGGTAAACCCCGTTATTCGAATGAGATGTATAAGGTGGGTAATCCTCCGGGAGTAGCGGTAGGACTGGGCTGGACTTATGTTGGAGGCGATATCCTGTTTATAGAAAGTAGTTTGAGTGAAGGGAAAGGAGACCTGAAACTGACTGGTAACCTGGGTAATGTGATGAAAGAGTCGGCTGTCACCGCATTGAGCTACCTGCATTCTCATGCAGCAGAGCTGAAGCTGGATCCGAAGTTATTCACCACGAAAAGTGTACATCTGCATATTCCGGAAGGAGCTGTACCAAAGGATGGCCCCAGCGCGGGTATCACGATGATGACAGCGCTGGCTTCCATTTTTTCAGGGCGTAAAGTAAAGTCTTACCTGGCAATGACGGGGGAAATTACTTTGCGTGGGCAGGTATTACCAGTAGGTGGTATCAAGGAAAAAATACTGGCGGCCAAAAGGGCAGGTATTAAGGAAATTATTCTGTGCTGGCAAAATGAGAAAGACATTAAGGACATCAATCCTGCTTATATAAAAGGAATGAAGTTCCATTATGTACGTGAAATGAACCAAGTGCTGGATATTGCGTTATTAAAGAAGTAAGTACACGTAACATTGCCATCAGTCATGGTGGCGATTTATATACTGTTCATAACGGTTTTGTTGTGACCCCGCTATGAACTTCATGTTGATTGTTTTAAGGGTTATAAAGCCATTCCTTGATCGGGAATGGCTTTATTATTGAGCAGAAAGCGCAAAGCAGAAAGCATAAAGCTATTAGAGCGAATGATCAAAGCGTATGATATCCGCCAAGGTCATTCGCTCTAATAGCTTTATGCTTTCTGCTTTGCGCTTTCTGCTTAATCTACCAACTGGCGTTTATACAGTTGTATGGTATTTTCCAGGCCGAAATAAAGGGCGTCTGCCACCAGTGCGTGTCCGATAGATACTTCTTTTAGTTGCGGGATATGCAGTTTGAAGAAGCGGAGGTTATCGAGATTGAGGTCATGACCGGCGTTCAGGTCGAGGCCAATAGCAGTGGCTTCTTTCGCTGTATTTTTATAGTCGTTGAACAATTGCAGATTTTGCGGTTGTGTCCGTGCGTTCGTATATTCTTCTGCGTAGGGACCGGTATATAATTCGATGCGGTCTGCTCCGGCGGTTTTAGCGCCTTCTACTTTGGTGACATCAGCATTCAGAAAAATGGATACCCGTATGCCTGCTTTTTTGAGGGTGGAGATCACATCTTTCAGTTGCGACTGGTAAGCGATGGTATCCCAGCCGGTGTTAGAAGTAATGGCATTGGGAGGATCGGGTACCAGTGTGCATTGGTCGGGTTTAACGGCCAGTACGAGGTCCATAAAGTCCTGTGAGGGATATCCTTCGATATTGAATTCTGTGGTCACTAATGGTTTCAGGTCTCTAACATCCTGATAGCGGATATGACGTTCATCGGGGCGTGGGTGGACGGTGATACCATCGGCACCGAAGCGTTCGCAATCCTGTGCCACTTTCAAAATATCCGGTAGGTTGCCTCCCCGTGCATTTCGCAGGGTAGCAAACTTGTTGATGTTTACACTCAGCTTTGTCATGATGCAAAAATACTTCTTATGGAAGAAAGCACAAAGCAGAAAGCCGAAAGCAAAAAGCCATTGACGGGGATGATTACTGCGAAAAAGAACAGAGCGAATAATCAAAACGCAGACGTTTCAATTATTCGCTCTAATCAATTGCTTAAATAGCTTTTTGCTTTCAGCTTTATGCCGTCAGCTATTAGTATCTGTAGTAGTCTGGTTTGAATGGTCCAGCTACCGGAATGCCGAGGTATTCGGATTGGGAAGTAGTGAGGACATCCAGTTCTACGCCAACTTTTTTCAGGTGTAAGCGTGCTACTTTTTCATCGAGGTGTTTAGGCAGTACGTATACTTTGTTTTCGTAGTTTTCTGAGTGCAGCCACAGTTCCAGCTGAGCCAGTACCTGGTTGGTGAAGGAGTTACTCATTACGAAAGAAGGGTGGCCGGTAGCGCAACCCAGGTTTACCAGGCGGCCTTCAGCGAGCAGGATGATATCTTTACCATCGATGGTATATTTATCTACCTGTGGTTTGATTTCTACTTTGGTATTGCCGTAGTTTTTATTTAACCAGGCTACATCAATTTCGATATCGAAGTGACCGATATTGGAAACGATGCATTTATCTTTCATGAGTTTGAAGTGTTCACCGGTGATGATATCGCGGCAACCGGTAGTGGTTACGATGATATCAGCTTCTTTTACCGCGTCGTTCATTTTCTTTACTTCATAACCTTCCATAGCAGCCTGTAAAGCGCAGATCGGGTCAATTTCAGTAACGATTACGCGGGCGCCGGCACCTCTCAGTGATTCAGCAGAACCTTTACCTACGTCACCAAAACCAGCAACAACAGCTACTTTACCAGCGATCATTACATCGGTAGCACGACGGATCGCATCTACGCAGGATTCGCGGCAGCCGTATTTGTTATCAAATTTGGATTTGGTAACAGAGTCGTTGATGTTGATAGCAGGCATTGGTAAGGTACCTGCTTTCATACGCTCGTATAAGCGGTGAACGCCGGTAGTGGTTTCTTCACTTAATCCTTTGATGTGCTGGATAAGTTCAGGGTATTTGTCGAATACCATGTTGGTGAGGTCGCCACCATCGTCCAGGATCATGTTCAGTGGACGGTCAGGGCTGCCGAAGAACAGGGTTTGTTCAATGCACCAATCGAAATCGGCCTCATTTAAGCCTTTCCAGGCAAATACAGGGATACCTGCAGCGGCAATAGCAGCAGCAGCATGGTCCTGTGTAGAGAATATATTACAGGAGCTCCAGCGTACTTCCGCACCCAGGTGAACCAATGTTTCAATTAATACAGCGGTTTGGATAGTCATGTGCAGGCAACCGGCAACGCGCGCGCCTTGCAATGGTTTGGTGTTACCATATTCTTCCCTCAATGACATCAGACCGGGCATTTCTGCTTCTGCCAGTTCGATCTCCTTACGACCCCAGGCTGCCAGGGACATATCTTTTACCTTGTATTCGAGGCTAAAATCAATATTGGACTTTGCAATTGTTGACATGCTGAATTATTTTTTGCAAATCTAGGGTTATTTTAACTTTTAACATAATGATACTGTGCTCCTATCGCAGGCAGGGGTCTAAAATTTTGTTAATCACCCGGCAATTACCCCTGCAACTCCAAAATCAATAAATTATTTTGATTTAATATAAATAATATTATAGATTTGCTAATTAAAATATATGATTTTATATTTAATTGTTTGGAAATGTGCGACAGGTGGAAGGGTATAAAATAATTATCGAAATCATCAAAATGCCATAAATACGTCTCAGGCACCCCCTCCACCATCAGAAAGAGACATTATATATAATTGCCGGTAGCTGGTTTTTCAGTTTCATCAGAAGATAGAAAGAAACATTATTGGTGCTACCGGGAGAGCCAATTTAGAGATTCACATATAGGGTTTTACAAAGGACTGTTTTACGCATTTTTGACTAAAAATCTATATGTATAAATAGAAATTTACACGCTTATATGTTACTCCTTTCCCATCCTATGAAATTGATTAAGCAAGGTATGCCCTCTCGTATCTACACATTGCTGTTAAGGGCCATCTACCTGATCATCGCGTTTTTTAGTATAAGCATTGGTGTAAATGCACAAACTTTTCCTGTGGTGATAAATGCCAGTGGAGGTAACACCGCTACCGATGGATTAAGAATTTCCATCAATAGCGACGGAAGCTACGCGATATTCAGGAAAGGGAAAACGGAAACAGCCAGAGATATCAACACAAGCTACCTGGGAATCAAGACACATATCTCCTTTACAGCGGACTACCCGATTATTGTTGGAGATACAATGTCGGTTAAGTACACTGCCATCTCTCCTCTCATGGGTAGCGGTACTGCCACCGACCCATACCAGGTAAGTATGATTGGTATGCTAAACAATGTGGATCCATCCACTGGTGATGTTTATCCTACCACGGTCATTATGACCATCACCTATGTAGCACCCAATGGGTATTACACGCTTGACTATACTGTTTATAACACCAATTCCTATTTTTGGCCGAATCTTTACGTACACGAATTTGCCACGCTGCAGGATAACAGCTATGTTGTTCCCAATCCTGACAATAACACCATGCAATATGGTTATTATTCAGGGAGCTCCTCTAACCCCGCAGTAATAGGACTTACCAGGAGTAGTGACGTGCACGGTACTACCGCTACCCCGGGGCCATTGATCCACACTTATCATGCATATACCACCTTTACTTCCTTTTCAGTAGGTAACGCCAATGCCCGGATGACCCGCAGCAATGAATTATTGAATAATGCGATGTCCACCTTAGATGTAAAAGACGGCGTAAGGAAAGGGATGGCTGCGCACATGAACCTGGGAGAGAAAACTGATCCGAATAGTGCAATGGGGACCCGAATGGCCATTGCTTATGGCGATAATTCAACAGCACCCCCTATTACACTGAATGGTACGCCTGTGAGTACGGGTAGTACCCCTATCACCGTAACATTTGAAAGAGCAGATACTTCCGGCCTGGAAGGTGCAGCGGGTGATGTACATGCTCCATATAACCTCCGTCTTAAGGTAACCAATGGAGGCGTGGTGAAAGTCCCCATTTATGTAAAGATAAATTTGCTGCCGGCTACTCCTGGTGATCCCCGCGCGGCAGTGCAGGGCACTGACTTTACTTTCCAGGGAGGGTATATGATTCCCGCAAAGAGCTATGCTACAGGGGAGTTTATAGAGCTGAAGAATATTAATATAATTGGAAACAATAAGCTGGAGTATGGCCGCCATTTTACACTGCAACTGGAACAGGTACCGGAAAACCAGTTGTTACTCATTGAAACTAACCCCTCCCAAAGTATTTCTACCTGTACTTACACGATTAAGGATGATGAGCCTAAAAATATCGCACTAACCGCTCCGGCAAAAATTAAGGAAGGTTTTATTGATAGCGTGCGCGTAGCTTTGCCTCCCGGCGTACTTGCTTCAGAAAGAACATTAGTAAACCTGTCTGTTCAAAGTGGTACCGAAGCCTTGGCGGGTACTGATTTCACTTATAACGCTACCGGTTATATTGAAATAAACGCCAACGGGGTAAATATCCCGGTAAGAGCCACCCTTGACAGTATCATTGAAAAAGACGAGCTCATTAAGCTGAAGGCAGATGCGGTTGTAATGGGAGAAGCACAAACTGCCTCACAATCGCTGATCCTGCTGGATTCTACCCGGTTGAACCCATCTCTCACTATCGTCTCCATTAAATCTGATCCACCGGCCTCCCTGAAAGAGCCATATAATGGACAGTTGACATTTACCTTGCCTCCGCATGTTACTACCGACTTACCCATAGGCATTAAAATAAATAAACTGGGAACTTCTACGGCCACTAATAATGCAGATTATCAGTTACCGGATACCGCAGTAATTATCTCCCATGATACTACAGCTGTATTCAAGATTATAGATGATAGTAAAATTGAAGGAACAGAACAGTTGAACCTTTCCCTTGGGCTAACAGAAAGTACTGCCAATACAGCGTTAACCAGTGCGCCTGTAACGCTGGACCTCCTGGATGCGCAGTTGCCAATGACCGCGCCGGTGATTTTACATATTTCTGCGAACAGCGCCAATGAAGGAACTTCACCTTATGTATGGGCAGAGTTGCCCGGTGGTCTTTCCACCCAGATTCCTATCAAAGTGAAATTTAAAACAGGCGGTTCTTCTACTGCTTTGCCCGGCACCTATACTTTTGCAAAAGACTCGGTAACTATTCTGCCTAATCGTACGCTTTCTGACACCGTTTTTATTACCAATACAGCGAATACTGTTTTTGATGATACCCGCGACCTGGTGCTGGTAGGAAATTCTCCTGATAATGGCATCCTGGTAAAAGACAGTGTGAAAGTGACAATTGTGGATATGACCGATCCTTCAAAGAAAGTGCTGACGCTGACCGCCGATAGCCTGGCGCTGAAAGAAGGAGATAGTACAACATTCAAAATGTCGCTGCCAGCTGGTTACCGTTCTTCCAAACCATTGACGATTGCGTTGACTACCAACGCAACAGGTACCGAAGCAGCTACTACAGATTTCAAATACCTGCAGACATCTATCACTTTCCCGAAAGATACCGCTGTATTTACTACCACCGCACCAGTCATCAAAGCCCTGGCCGACCAGATTATAGAAAAAGACGAGCAACTAAATATATCCGGTACTGTTAGTGGTGCTACCGGTTACACCGTGCTGGATGCGCAATTGAAAATTAATGATGCCACCCGTAGAGATGGCACTAAAACAGTGATCACCTTTACGCCACCCGCAGCGGCCATGACAGAAAATAGTACTCAACAGATTGGCTTTGCCCTGCCTGCTGGTGTGACTACCGAAATACCGATTAAAGTATCGCTGCCTGCAACCGGTACAGCTACCCGTAATACGGATTACAACTTGCCGACCGATACCAGCTTCACCACACCAGTTGCTACAATTGAATTAAAAGTAGCAGGTGATATCCTGGTGGAAGATGATGAAGCTATTCACATCACCCCAACCATCAGTGACCTTTATAATACTACGTATACCTTCAGTCCTGCCACATTTGACTTGACCATTAAGGATGCGCAATATCCATTCCCTGCCGGTGACTCCCTTATACTGAGCAGTGTACCGGATAGCGTGATCGAAGGACAAAGTGCTGTCATCACCGCCACCTTCCCTCACGGCTGGAAAGCGGGTAAAGCCTGGACCGTGAATCTGACAAAAGATGTGGTGAAGTCAACTGTTGGCAACGACCGCTACACCAGCTTCCCGGGTAGCATTACTATTCCGGTGAATGGTACTAACGGTACTGCTACTATTCAGACGTTAGCTAACAATGTATTCAGCGATGAAGGCCCCCTGTTTATAGATGGTAATAAAGGTGATGTTAAGATGCCGGCCAGCAGCACCCGTCTTTATATAAAAGATGGTACTGATCCTGCTCAGAAGAAACTGACCATCACCTCAGACAGCCTGGCATTACCGGAAGGTAAGACCACTACTTTCACCATGCGATTGCCAGCCGGTTACCATTCTGCTAAACCGCTGACCATTGCATTGACTACCAAAGTAGCTGGTACAGAAGCAGCTACCACCGATTATCAATACCTGCAATCTACCATTACATTCCCGCAGGATACCTCGGTGTTTACCACTGTTGCACCGGTCATCAAAGCAGTAGCTGATCAGATCATAGAGAAAGATGAACAACTGAATATCTCCGCTGCCGTTACTAACTCTCCGGGCTATACGTTACCAGATGTACAGCTGAAGATCAATGACGCTACCCGCAGAGATGCTACTAAAACGATCATTACGTTTACGCCACCAGCAGCAGGTATGCCGGAAAACACGCTCCAACAAATTGGCTTTGCCCTGCCCGCAGGTGTGACTACTGAAATACCGATTAAAGTATCCTTGCCAGTAGCAACCGGAACGGCTATCCGTAATACCGATTACAGTTTGCCAACCGATACCAGCTTCACTACTGTACCAGCATCGATTGAAGTGAAAGTAGCGGGTGATATCCTGGTGGAAGATGTGGAAGATATCCACATCACGCCAACAATCAGCGACCTTTATAATACTACCTATACCTTCAATCCTGCCACACTTGATCTGACAATTAAAGATGCGCAGTATCCATTCCCTGCCGGTGACTCCCTTATACTGAGCAGTGTACCGGACAGCGTGACTGAAGGACAAAGTGCAGTCATCACCGCTACCTTCCCTCATGGTTGGAAAGCTGGTAAAGCCTGGACGGTGAACCTGACAAAAGATGTGGTGAAGTCCACTATTGGCAACGATCGCTACAACAGCTTCCCGGGTACTATTACTATTCCGGTGAATGGTACTAACGGCACCGCCACTATTCAAACAGTTACCAACAAAGTATTTAGTGATGAAGGCCCCCTGTTTATAGATGGCAACAAAGGAGATGTTAAGATGCCAGCCAGCAGCACCAGCCTTTATATAAAAGACGGTACTGACCCTGCACAGAAAATACTGACTATCGTATCAGACAGCTCTGCATTGACAGAAGGCAACAGCACCCGTTTCAAAATGACGCTGCCAACCGGTTACCATTCTGCCAAACCACTGACCATTGCGCTGACTACCAAAGTAGCTGGTACAGAAGCAGCTACCACCGATTATCAATACCTGCAATCTACCATTACGTTCCCGCAAGATACCTCGGTGTTTGTCACTGTTGCACCGGTCATCAAAGCAGTAGCTGATCAGATTATAGAGAAAGATGAACAACTGAATATCTCCGCTGCCGTTACTAACTCTCCGGGCTATACGTTACCAGATGTGCAGCTGAAGATCAATGACGCTACCCGCAGAGATGCTACTAAAACGATCATTACGTTTACGCCACCAGCAGCAGGTATGCCGGAAAACACGGCCCAACAAATTGGCTTTGCTCTGCCCGCAGGTGTGACTACTGAAATACCGATTAAAGTATCCTTGCCAGCAGCAACCGGAACGGCTATCCGTAATACCGATTACAGTTTGCCAACCGATACCAGCTTCACTACTGTACCAGCATCGATTGAAGTGAAAGTAGCGGGTGATATCCTGGTGGAAGATGTAGAAGATATCCACATCACGCCAACAATCAGTGACCTTTATAATACTACCTATACCTTCAATCCTGCCACACTTGATCTGACGATTAAAGATGCGCAGTATCCATTCCCTGCCGGTGACTCCCTTATACTGAGCAGTGTACCGGATAGCGTGATCGAAGGACAAAGTGCAGTCATCACCGCTACCTTCCCTCATGGTTGGAAAGCGGGTAAAGCCTGGACGGTGAACCTGACAAAAGATGTGGTGAAGTCCACTATTGGCAACGATCGCTACAACAGCTTCCCGGGTACTATTACTATTCCGGTGAATGGTACTAACGGCACCGCCACTATTCAAACAGTTACCAACAAAGTATTTAGTGATGAAGGCCCCCTGTTTATAGATGGCAACAAAGGAGATGTTAAGATGCCAGCCAGCAGCACCAGCCTTTATATAAAAGACGGTACTGACCCTGCACAGAAAATACTGACCATCGTATCAGACAGCTCCGCATTGACAGAAGGCAACAGCACCCGTTTCAAAATGACGCTGCCAGCCGGTTACCATTCTGCCAAACCGCTGAACATTGCGCTGACTACCAAAGCCGCCGGAACAGAGGCCGCTACCACCGATTATCAATACCTGCAATCTACCATTACGTTCCCGCAGGATACCTCGGTGTTTGTCACTGTTGCACCGGTCATCAAAGCAGTAGCTGATCAGATCATAGAGAAAGATGAACAACTGAATATCTCCGCTGCCGTTACTAACTCTCCGGGCTATACGTTACCAGATGTACAGCTGAAAATCAATGACGCTACCCGCAGAGATGCTACTAAAACGATTATTACGTTTACGCCACCAGCAGCAGGTATGCCGGAAAACACGCCCCAACAAATTGGCTTTGCCCTGCCCGCAGGTGTGACTACTGAAATACCGATTAAAGTATCCTTGCCAGCAGCAACCGGAACGGCTATCCGTAATACCGATTACAGTTTGCCAACCGATACCAGCTTCACTACTGTACCAGCATCGATTGAAGTGAAAGTAGCGGGTGATATCCTGGTGGAAGATGTAGAAGATATCCACATCACGCCAACGATCAGTGACCTTTATAATACGGTTTATACCTTCAATCCTGCCACACTTGATCTGACGATCAAAGATGCGCAGTATCCATTCCCTGCCGGTGACTCCCTTATACTGAGCAGTGTACCGGACAGCGTGACTGAAGGACAAAGTGCAGTAATTACCGCTACCTTCCCTCACGGCTGGAAAGCCGGTAAAGCCTGGACCGTGAACCTGACAAAAGATGTGGTGAAGTCCACTATTGGCAACGATCGCTACAACAGCTTCCCGGGTACTATTACTATTCCGGTGAATGGTACTAACGGCACCGCCACTATTCAAACAGTTACCAACAAAGTATTTAGTGATGAAGGCCCCCTGTTTATAGATGGCAACAAAGGAAATGTTAAGATGCCAGCCAGCAGCACCAGCCTTTACATAAAAGACGGTACCGATCCTGCACAGAAAATACTGACTATCGTATCAGACAGCTCCGCATTGACAGAAGGCAACAGCACCCGTTTCAAAATGACGCTGCCAGCCGGTTACCATTCTGCCAAACCGCTGAACATTGCGCTGACTACCAAAGCCGCCGGTACCGAAGCAGCTGCCACCGATTATCAATACCTGCAATCTACCATTACGTTCCCGCAGGATACCTCGGTGTTTGTCACTGTTGCACCGGTCATCAAAGCAGTAGCTGACCAGATCATAGAGAAAGATGAACAACTGAATATCTCCGCTGCCGTTACTAACTCTCCGGGCTATACGTTACCAGATGTACAGCTGAAGATCAATGACGCTACCCGCAGAGATGCTACTAAAACGATCATTACGTTTACGCCACCAACAGCAGGTATGCCGGAAAACACGCCCCAACAAATTGGCTTTGCCCTGCCCGCAGGTGTGACTACTGAAATACCGATTAAAGTATCCTTGCCAGCAGCAACCGGTACGGCTATCCGTAATACCGATTACAGTTTGCCAACCGATACCAGCTTCACTACTGTACCAGCATCGATTGAAGTGAAAGTAGCGGGTGATATCCTGGTGGAAGATGTAGAAGATATCCACATCACGCCAACGATCAGTGACCTTTATAATACTACCTATACCTTTAACCCTGCCACACTTGATCTGACGATCAAAGATGCGCAGTATCCATTCCCTGCCGGTGACTCCCTTATACTGAGCAGTGTACCGGACAGCGTGACTGAAGGACAAAGTGCAGTCGTCACCGCTACCTTCCCTCATGGTTGGAAAGCTGGTAAAGCCTGGACGGTGAACCTGACAAAAGATGTGGTGAAGTCCACTATTGGCAACGACCGCTACAACAGCTTCCCATCCGGCATTATCATCCCGGTGAATGGCACTAACGGTACTACTACCATTCAAACAGTTACCAACAAAGTATTTAGTGATGAAGGTCCCCTGTTTATAGATGGCAACAAAGGAGATGTTAAGATGCCGGCCAGCAGCACCCGTCTTTACATAAAAGATGGTACTGATCCTGCACAGAAAATACTGACCATCGTATCAGACAGCTCCGCATTGACAGAAGGCAACAGCACCCGTTTCAAAATGACGCTGCCAACCGGTTACCATTCTGCCAAACCGCTGAACATTGCGCTGACTACCAAAGTAGCCGGAACAGAAGCAGCTACCACCGATTATCAATACCTGCAATCTACCATTACGTTCCCGCAGGATACCTCGGTGTTTGTCACTGTTGCACCGGTCATCAAAGCAGTAACTGACCAGATCATAGAGAAAGATGAACAACTGAATATCTCCGCTGCCGTTACTAACTCTCCGGGCTATACGTTGCCAGATGTGCAGCTGAAGATCAATGACGCTACCCGCAGAGATGCTACTAAAACGATCATTACGTTTACGCCACCAGCAGCAGGTATGCCGGAAAACACGCTCCAACAAATTGGCTTTGCCCTGCCCGTAGGTGTGACTACTGAAATACCGATTAAAGTATCCTTGCCAGTAGCAACCGGTACGGCTATCCGTAATACCGATTACAGCCTGCCTACGGATACCTCCTTCACCACTGCTTCAGCATCAATTGAAGTGAAAGTAGCCGGTGATATCCTGGTGGAAGATGTAGAAGATATCCACATCACGCCAACGATCAGTGACCTTTATAATACGGTTTATACCTTCAATCCTGCCACACTTGATCTGACGATCAAAGATGCGCAGTATCCGTTTGCCCCGGGAGACGCTGTTTTACTGAGCAGCGCACCGGATAGCATTAACGAAGGACAGAGCTCCGTGATTACCGCTACCTTCCCGCATGGTTGGAAAGCTGGTAAAGCCTGGACCATCAATCTGGCCAAAAACGCGGCGTTGTCTACGGTGGCTGATAGCCGTCACAGCAGCATCCCTGCTACTATCACCATTGCCAATAACGCAGCCTCCGGTACTACTCCTGCTATTACTACCAGTACCAACGCTATATTGGATGATGAAGGTGCGATTGTAGTGGATGGTAATAATGGTAATGTAAATATGCCTGCTACCCGCACCGCTATTTACATTAAAGACCTCACCCAACTTCAGCCAGGTGCACGAACCATAACACTCACGCCAGACGCGACCCTGGTTCCGGAAGGCAATAGAGTAATGGTGCATGTATCTGTACCCTATGCATCTACTAAAGATGTAATTATTCACCTGGCCGTGGATAATGCGTTGACAAAGGCTAAGAACGTAGACGACTATACGATGTCTGCTACTTCATTTGTATTGCCGCATGGCACCACTTCAGCAGATTTTGAACTGCTGAAAACTGTAGCAGATAAAGTACTGGAGAATAATGAAGCATTGGTAGTGAATGCTACTGCAACTAACGGCTATACGGTGAATAACCTGCCACTGCAAATCCAGGATCTCACCCGTACCAATCCGGCTAACCTGCAGTTGAGTGTGAATATCTTCAAATCACCGCTGGTAGAAGGCGATAACGGTACAGTGACCATTAGCCTGCCCGCTGGCGTGACTACTGCTATTCCTATCCACATACAACTGCCACAAACAGGTGGTACTGCAGAAGCCGGCCTGGATTATACCCTCGCCACGGCGCTCACCATAGACAGCAGTAGTGTAGTGACTGGCTTGACCATTAAGAAAGATAACTTCACAGAAGGTCCGGAAACAATTACCCTTTCCCCAACTGCCGGAGATGGTATCAGTACTTACAGCATAACCATACCCACCCTGACTATCCAGGACGATCCAACGCAGTATCCGTTACCAGGTCCTGTTGTGATACATACCACTGCTGCGGCTATCGATGAAGGCGGAACAAAAGGAGCTCAGCTGAGTGTGCAGTTACCGGCCAATTTACAGGCAGGCAAAGACATCATTGTACATATCAATAAGGATAATACCCTGAGTACGGCGATCAATGCAGATCATAATGCCCTGCCATCTCCTTACGATATCATTATTAAAAAAGGACAAAACACCGGTACCCATCTTTTTGCGCTGAAAGCAGTGAAAGATATGATCCTGGAAGATGATGAAACCGTGGTGTTCACCGGTAATATTACTGATCCGGTGTTCAGTGCAGCAGTTGTAAAAGATACCGTTGTTACCATTAACGACAGAACCCATGATGATCCGGCTACCGGGCTTATACACCTCACGGCAGTTACTACAGGTACGCATGTACTGGAGGGTAATAACTATACCATGAATGTGGCGTTGGCGCCGGGAGTAACTTCTGGTAAGCCTATCAACGTAACATTAAATATCGGTGCACGGTCCGTGGCTACTGCCGGAGACATCGACAACCTGCCTGTTAGCGTGACTATCCCGGCTGGGCAGCCAGGTGTGAACTTTACCTTCCAGGCCAAAACGGATTTCATCCTCGAAAAGCCGGAACTGTTGTGGATTAAAGCAACACCACAGTACACGGGTATGAAAGGAGATTCATTGTCGGTGACCATTGATGATGCTACCCGACTGAATCCGGATAACCTGAAGATGGAAGTACGTATCGACTCTTCCCTGGTACATGAAGGCAACGCCAGCAATGTAACCGTTGGGTTTGTGAATAGTCAGATTACTTCTTCTGAAGATGTGGTGATCAATATTGCGAGGAATATCAACGCTACGGCAGATGACGCAGACTACAGCGGGGTACCGGCACAGGTAACCCTGACAGCAGGAGAACATAATAAAGTATATCAATTAAAGATTACCGACGACCAGGTACTGGAAGGTGATGAGCAACTGCAATTCACTGCCCAGTTGGGTACAGCAGGTTATACCCTTGTACAACCAGGTACTGTACTCATTCCTGAAACAGGTGATATGCGTGTGGTGCTGCAGAAAGATAAAGACGCATCAGAGCCTGCTACGAACGGTGCTTACCTGGTGAAACTGCCGGGTAATTTAACGGCTGCCGCCGATGTGAAAGTTGTATTCTTTGTCGGCAGCCTTGCAGGTACTACCAATATTTCGCCTATACAAACCTCCGCTGTGATACCAGCCGGCCGGAACAGTATATCCGTTCCCGTTGCCGTGATTGATAATAAAGTGATTGAGGGAGATGAAACGGTGAAAGTATCCCTGATGCTGGCACAGATGAAACGCTTTAGCAGAAACCTGCCACTGGATGTAGATGACCGCGATTCCGTTAGCCTGAACGTACATGATGATGACGCGGATGCTGTGGGGCGTGAAATGACTATCCTGAAAACGGCAGATGCTTCTGAACCAGCTACCGCAGGATCTTTCCGGGTACAATTTACAGATACCCAGTTATCAGCTGCCAAAGATGTGACTGTAAACTACACTGTGTCTGGTAGCGCGATAGCAGATACCCGTTACCGCAAACTCAGTGGTACAGTGGTGATCCCTGCCGGTCAACATGGTGCTGATATTGCCGTTACACCAATTGACAATGATATTGTAGAGGGAGATGAAGATGTTGTAACGCAATTAAACACCGTCAGCAGCAGCATTCCGGGTGTAACCTGGCCGTTGTCTGCCAACGCATCGGCTACTGTGATCATTCATGACAATGATACCCTGATAGTGGAAATAGCCGCGAAAGCTGCCAGCGTAGCAGAAGGTACAGCGGTACAGTTCACGCTTAGCTCTCCATCGTCTGCGGCACATGATATTCCCATCAGGATACGGGTGAACCAGGATGCGGCCCGGACGTTCACTGCCGGTGAAGGTACCGTGAATGGAAACGTAGTGACCATTACGATGCCGGCCCACGTGAAGCAGCATACCTTTACCCTCACTACCGCTGATAACGATATCAACGACGATGATGGTTATCTGAAAACAACGGTATTGCCATTCCTGAACGGAGGTAGCAGCACGCTGGTATACAAACCAGGTGATAACGATACCGCCAGGGTAACTATCACAGACAATGATCCGCTGACCCTGTCTTTTGCCGCTGATAAATTCAGCGTGAAAGAAGGTAACCTGGGAGAAAATACACCACTGCGGTTTAACGTACAGCTGAGCAGACAAAGCTCCCGTAAGATTACCGTTAACTACGACTTTGAAGCATCTACTGATGGCGTATCTTATCCTTACATGGATTTCAAAGCTACGCCGGGTGTTGATTTCGATAACACGATTAAACAAGCGGTATTTGCGCCACTGCAAACCATCGGACAGATTACCGTGAATATCAAGGGTGATACAACGTTTGAACAAAACGAAACATTCATCGTGAAGTTATCTTCCGTATCAGTACCATCCGGACAAAATACACCGCTTATCGGTGATCCGGCCAAGGCGACGGGTGTTATCCTGAATGACGACGCGATGTGCAAAACCTGTGATACAGACGGCGACGGATTAACCGACGGACAGGAAGATATCAATGGTAATGGTGATCCATTTGATGATGATACGGATGGCGATGGTATTCCAAACTTCCTGGATCTGGATTCTGATGGTGATGGTGTACCTGATGCTGTAGAGAAGTTTACTACGGATGGTCGTGTGATTAACAGCAATAGTGGTAAAATCCGTGTACATCCTGCTATTTCACCAAACAATGATGGTTTGGGTAATGATGTGATGTATATCGAAAACATTGAAAAGTATCCGAATAATGAAGTGGTAATATTTAATCGCTGGGGCGGCACCATCTTTAAACTGAAGAACTACGACAATAAGTCCAACAACTTCAGGGGACGTGCCAATGCAGGTGGTAGTGTAGGTAATGATGTACCGGATGGTTCTTACTTCTACAATATTGAAGTAATGATAGATGGTAAGAAAGAGCGTTACACTGGCTTTATCGTGATTAAACGTTAACGCATACATGAATTTATTAGTAAGATGAGTTTAATAAAATATTTAAGCTGATACCTATGAAAGAGCGTCTTATGCAAGCTTTAGGGGTTGTTGTTCTATGCTGCTGTTGTGGTCTGAAAGCGACCGCACAACAGGAACCGTTGTATTCGCAGTACATGTTCAATGGTATGATTATAAACCCGGCCTATCCTTCGATGGACGAGTCGTCCAGTCTTACTGCCGTTGGTCGTAACCAGTGGGTGGGTGTAGACGGAGCGCCTAAAACGGCTACCGCATCTTTTTATACGCCTATTAAAGCTACCAATACCAGTTTTGGTGTGTCGCTGATGAATGAAAAAATCACGGTGAATTCGCAAACGGCGGTCAATTTTAACGTGTCCCAACGGGTAAAACTCAACGAAAAAATCTACCTCGCTATGGGGATCAAGGGCGGGATGTCGCAGTTCCGGGAGGATAACAGCTCCCTGTCTACTACGGATCCTGTTTTTGCGCATAACCAGAGCTATTGGAAAACAGATATCGGGTTTGGTTTTATGTTGTTCACAGACCGGTTCTTTATTGGGTTATCATCGCCTACTTTCAAAAGCTTCGATTTAGGTAATAGTGTGAATAAGGTGAAAGTAGAATCGCATTACTACCTGCAAACGGGCTACCTGATTAATATCAACGACGATGTGAAGTTTAAGCCAAACGTGTTATTACGGCAGGTAAAAGGCGCCGGCTTCCAATACGATCTGAATGCAAATATCCTGTTGAGAAACGTGGTATGGCTGGGGGCTTCCTGGCGTTCAGAGAAAACGGTGACGGGGTTGGTACAGGTACAGATTACCAAGAATCTGCAGATAGGGTATTCCTATGATACCCCTATGCAATCGAATCTGAAGGGCGCACAAACCGTGTCGCATGAGTTAATGGTGAACTACCGGTTTGCATGGTCTAAATGGAAAGTGGTAGCGCCGCGTTATTTCTAATTATATTAAAATCAAGAATAGTATGCGAAAAATTAGTTTCTCTTCGCTTATACTTTTTCTGAGCATTGTTTCCCTGTTTGTTTCCTGCAGTTTTGTAAAGGATCACGTACAAATAGGTGGCTTGGGGAGTAAGGCCAAGGTAAAACGCGCAGAGCGTTTGTATAAGAGACAGGAATATGATCATGCCATCTCGTTGTGCAATGATGTGATTAATAATGGTGCTACGGAAGACGTGCTGCGCCAGGCAAAATTGCAATTGGCAAGAACCTATTTTGAAACCAGGCAGTTTGAAAAAACGATTAGTCTTTATGATGAATTGTTGTACAAGCCGGAAAAAGACATCCAGGTTACAGATGTCACCAATTATATAGACCTGCTGAAACGCACCGGAAGGGTAGTCAAAGCCCAGGAAATAAGTGCGGTATATGCCAATAACTATAAGAGTAACGCCCGCTTTGCCAATTTACAGGCTTCACTGGTAAACTATTACAGTTTCTTTAACCGCGACTCCATGGAGAATATCCGGGTAGACAGCTTACGGTTAAACCTGCCGGGTTATCAATACGGACTTGCCTTGTACCAGAGCAACATTGTTTTTCTTTCCAATGATTTTAAGAAGAAGGAACAGCAAACTTTCTATACCAACTCCAAATTATACCAGGTTTCTGAAGATGGGGTTGAGCCCTTTAATAACAGCCTGCGGGGTGTATTACAGGTGGGACCGGCTTCCTTTTTTGATAACGGGCAGAAGGTAATTTATACTTCCAACCGGTTCACGGATGTGAAAAACGATAAAAACTCTTATATCAATTATAATAATGGTACCCAGTTGCTGTCGGCTGTTTATCAACCGGAGCATGATATGTGGAGTAAGCCGGTACCAGTGAGGCTGGGAAAAAACATGGAATCTTATTCTTTCCTGCATCCCTCTGTTGCAGCTAATGGTAAACGTTTGTACTTTGCATCCGATATGCCTGGCGGTCAGGGCGGTACGGATATTTACTATGCCGACTGGGACAAGGAAGCGAAGCGGTGGAAAACACCTGTGAATATGGGTCCTGGGGTAAATACCAATGGCAATGAGCTGTATCCTTTTGTGGTGGGCGATAAGTTATTCTTTTCTTCCAACGGCCTTCGCGGCTTTGGCGGATTGGATATATTTATGATCAATATTAAAAAACCAGAAGAAGGTACTGTACATTTGCCGTATCCTGTGAATACCCAGTTCGATGATCTGAACCCGGTATTAGACGAAAATAAACTGCTGTTATATTTTACATCAGATCGTTCGGGAGCGCATGACAATGATCATATTTATGTATTAAACCTGAAGAAAAATCCTTTGAAACAGCTGGATTTGCCTTATCCCGGTAAGCCAGTAAAAGAAGACGATAAAGTGCCTTATACCACGAATCAGACAGATAGCCGCCAACAGCTAACTTTAGTAGGTAGTAAACAGTATGACAACCTTCCTGTGGAACAAACAGTGAAGGCGCCTGCTGTGGCGCCAACCGTAGCTACAGTAGCCGTGGCCGTTACCCCGGATCGCAACGTGGTAGATTATTCCGAAAAAATCATAGATAGCTCACCAGAGAACATCCCCTGGCAAACGACCAACGCAGGCAGCACTACGCCGGCGTACACATCTTCCAATACCACTACTACCCAAACCATACAAACCAGCCAGGCCGCTTATAGCAGCCCGGAAGTGGTAAGCTGGCACCAGCCTGCAAGCGTACCTGCTGCGTATAAGGGTAGCAGTTATGCACTGGGGAAAGATAGTGCCTTAAAGACGCTGGAAGGACTTTGGAAAGTGCCGGGCTTCATTTATTACGATCTGAATTCTTATGTACCACAAGACCAGGAATGGCGGAAGCTGGATTCCATTTTCCGCATCTGGAAAGCCAATCCACACCGGGTAATCCTGGTGAACGGCCATACAGATATCATTGGTACAGAAAGATACAACCTCTCCCTGTCGAAGAACCGGGCGGTATACATACAGGAATGTTTGCTGAGCAGGGGAGTAGATGCAGATAAAATAAGAATCAACTACTTCGGCTCTACACGGCCGGTGTGGATAGCAAAGCAATATAGTCTGGATAATGACAGAGACATCTTCATTCAGCTACAGGGGGTGAACCGGAGATGTGAGATCAGGATTCAATAAAATGTTTATCGGTTATTTTTTGCGTATATCAAACTAACACAAATGAACAAAATTTCTTCACTAATGCTTTTACTGGCGGTAGGCACACAAGCCTTCGCACAGGAAATGCCTGTTGTGTTTAACAAGAGCTTTAGTGCTCCCAAAAACCAGTATAAGAAGCTGGCGATTGCGGAAAACAATGCTATTGTTGCTATCGGCGGCGGAACAGATAATGGTTGTATTACCAAATTATCTGCAACAGGAAACCTTATTTATAATGCCAAATTGAATAAAGGTGGCCTGGTAGCTTACCAGGACCTGCTTTTATTACCTAAAAATGAATTGGTGGCAGTGGGTGGCGGTACCATTGCTTACGGTAATGCACGTATTACCAAACTTTCGGCTACCGGTGAAGTTATCTTCGACAAGAGCATAGGCAACGGTCAGGGTGGTTATTTCACTAAAATAATTACGGATCGTCATGGTAATTATATCACCGTTGGGGTAGATGGTAGCAAACCCGCCCAGGCACGTATCACTAAGATGAGTGCCGACGGTAAAATTGAATTTGATAAAGGCTTTGGTACACACAACGTTTTTACCAATGTACTGATTGATGAAGATGAAAATATCGTTGCTGTAGGTGGCGACGTAGGTGATGGACAGGGTAAAGCATACATGGTAAAGGTAGATGGTAAAGGAGAAAAGCAATTTGAGCTTTCCTTTGGTAAGCCAGGCGCCGTTTTTGAAAAAATGTTATTACTGGAAGATGGCGCTGTACTGGCCATGGGCGGCGGCGCTTATGGCACCGGCAATGCCAGCCGTATCGCTAAAGTGAATGCAGAAGGCCAGGTAGTATTCGACAAAGAGTACAGCACGGTAGACGGTAAATTCAATGCCATCAAAGTAAATGACCTCGGTCAGATCTTTGCCTGTGCTGAAGAAAAAGATAAAGGCCGCATCGTAAAGCTGCGCCCGGATGGCACTGAGCTGTTTAACAAAGAAACCGATGCCGCTTTATACGCCCTGGAAGTAGGGAAAAATGGTAAAGTAGTAGCTGCCGGCGGTAACGTTAGCACTAACACCGGTAAAATTGTAAAACTGTTGCCTGATGGTACCATGGTAGTAAATAAAAACATGGGCTCCGTTTTTCAACACCTGTTACTCACCGAAGACGACGAAATTTGCGTAGTGGCAAAAGATGGCTACCGCATGATTAAAGTAAGCCCTGATGGTGAAATGATGTTCGACAAACAACTGGGTAAATATGATGCTAAAACCAGTCTCGCTTCCCTGCTGATGAGCCCTTCCGGCGAAATCATTGCTGCCGGCGGCGGTGATGAAGATGGTAACCGTATCATTAAAATCAGCCACGGCGTATCTATCAATGATATCGCGGTTTCAGAACCACTGAACGGTTTATCTAACGCTACCCTCACCATTACTTTATCCGGATTTTTGAGAAGCAATGGTGTTCGTACACCCGTTAACGTACATTACAAAACTATCCCGCATAAAGGTAGCGCTGGTGCTGCCGACTTCGATGTAACAGAAGGAACCATTTCTTTTGTACCATCTGAATTTGCTGCTGGTGCTATTATCTCCAAAACCATCCAGATTCCGATTAAAAGCGATAACCTGCTGGAAGGAAAAGAAGCTTTCCATGTGGAAGTACTGGATGCATCAGACCTGTACCTGACTAAATCCAAAGGTGAAGTAACCATCCTGGATCAGCCGGCAATGGTGAAATTTATTGGTGGTAACAATGGCGCGGAACCTAATACGGACGTAGTATTTTCTGCCGGCTTATTTAAGAGAGATAACACCCCATTGGTAAATGCTACTTCCAAACCAGTGCGTTTAACGTATAAGTTTGGTAATGGTACCGCTTTACCGGGTGCCGACTTCGTAAGCAGCATTAAAGCGCCTTTTGTGATCGACAGCGGTGCTACTACTGCCAGCCTGAATGTAAAAATAAAAGACGATAACCGTTTTGAACTGGCGGAAACTGTAGTACTGGTATTGAGCGAAATTAAAGCGGAAAATGAAGCGGTAGTAGGTTACAACGGCGACGTTACCTCTATCTCTGCCTCCCAATACATACAGGACCAGGCAGCCTATATCACCCTGGTAAAACTGACAGATGCGAACGAATCTGCTACTGCTCCGGTGAGTATGTTTAAATGTATCCTCGTAAAAGCTGCTGACCAATCCGTACAAACCAACTGTACCGGCAGCGATATTAATATCTTCTTCGGCGTTGACTCTGCCAGCACCGCTGTTTACGGTAAGGACTATGTAATCATGAATGGCGACATGGTGAAGATTACCGGCGATTGTGCATTCAGTGAAACAGATATCCAGGTAGCCCTGGTAAACGACCGTGTTAAAGAAGCAGATGCTTTGGTAGCAGTGAAACTGCGTGACGCCACCGCAGCAGCGAATGCAGGGGTGCTGAAAATTTCCCCTGAGCTGAAACTCAATAAAGCCGTAGCGATCATCCACGATGATGATAACGATGAAGGCACCGTGCTGACAGCTAAATAATAACGGCTTGGATCAATAACCGATATACGCGCTTCAGGCACACCTACTTCCCGCATAGTTTACTATGCGGGAATTTTTTTGCGGTAAAGGCGCAACAATTTTCCGCTTTTGAGCGACTGATGTCAGGATTTATTAGTAATTGTTGTATGCCGGAGTATTAAAATATTGATAATTAATATGTTTGGTTGAATGTTGCCGGAGTTCCCCATCTCCCCATAAAATTTTCCGGTTACGATAGTTATTAATCTTCGCTATTGTACAAAATTTGTGCAATGAAAACGGTCATTTCTACGCTCCTGGGTTGCCTGTTTGCCCTGTCATCAGCCAGTGCTCAACAATTAACAGCCGCACAAAAATTAGTACTTACTACCAGTGAAGATTCCCTGAATGCAGGTATCGCCAAAAGTAAAACAGTGATCTCCGGTTATGGGTCTGCTTACTACCAAAGAAACTTTAATGAGCAAATGTCTTTCGCCACGTTGGAACGGGCCGTATTATTTGTAGGACACCAATTTAACAGCAAAATTGCCTTCTTCAGCGAACTGGAACTCGAAAATGCCAAGGCAGGGATAGGGCAGGAGAACAATGGGTTTACGGGAGAAATTGCCTTTGAACAAGCCTATCTGCGTTTCAACCTTAACCCACGTCAATACCTGGTAGCCGGGTTGTTTACACCTCGTATCGGATTGCTGAACGAAAATCACCTGCCGGTAAACTTCAACGGGGTAGAACGCCCACTGGTAGAACAGGTAGTGATACCCGCTACCTGGCGTGAATTGGGAGTAGGCTTCTACGGACGTTTACGTAACCTCCCTATCAACTATAGCGTGGCAGTAGTGAATGGACTGGATGCCGGCAAGTTTGCTCATGGTACCGGTTTAAAAGAAGGACGCGCAGAAGGACAAGGGGCTTTTGCCAACAACCTGGCCATTACTGCCGCCGTACAATACTTCTGGCAGGACTTTAAGTTCCAGGTATCCGGTTATGCCGGTGGCACTAACGGTCTCAATAAACGAAAATCAGACAGCCTGGAAATCAGCTATGGTATGGCCGCAATGCCAGTGTACCTGGGTGAAGCAGACATACAATATGCCCGCAACGGCTTTGCCTTTAAATTATTGGGAACCTCTATTGTATTCCCGGATGCAAAAGAGGTGAATAAAGCCTATGCCAGCAATACCGCTAAAGGCATGTATGGCGCTTACCTCGAAGGAGCCTATAACCTCTTCGAAAAGAGCCGCCGTATGGCAGGACAACAATTCAATGTATTTGCCCGCTATGAGATGTTTGATCTCAACAGTGCTACCCCGGTAAATGCTATTTACGATGGCACCGAAAAACAACAACACCTCATTGCCGGTTTCAGCTACCTGCCCATCCCGAATGTGGTGATCAAAGCAGATGTACGACTGATGCACACTGGCGATGAAAACCCCGACCTGGTGGTAAACCCAAGCCCCAACCGGATTCCATATAAAACAAACAACTCCTTTTTAAATATCGGTATCGGTTATTCATTTTAATGTTCAAATCTTAATGATATGAGTCCACTGAACAGAAGAAACTTTTTAAAAGATACCTGCAAAGCTTGCCTGGTAGGTGCTGTGAGTATTTCTATGGTAGATTTCCTGGAATCCTGCGGTACGGTGAAAAGTTACCGCGCAGCCATGAATGGCAACGAGGTAACAGTGCCCCTGAATTTGTTTGATACCGCCCCGGTACAAGTAGTGAGTCCCAAAAGCTATGCTTACGAAATAGCTGTGCGCAAGTTGCCGGATAATACTTATGAAGCCCTGCTGCTTCGTTGCACGCATCAGCATAACCCACTCACCCCTACCGGTAACGGCTATATGTGTACCGTGCATGGCAGCCAGTTTGATAAAGATGGCAATGTAAAGAAAGGTCCGGCAGATCAGCACCTGTTGCAACTGAAAACGGAAGTACAACAAAGTAATCTCATTATTCACGTGTCATAATTCATCTGTTACATGAAATATTTAAAATTAGCCCTGTTAGGAATAGTGGCCGCAGGAGCTGTGTCCTGCGCTAAAAGCGATAAACCGGATACTACGCCAACTGCGGACTTCAATACCCTGAAAGCTACTTTTATCACCGATTTTGTTAGCAAAACAGCCATACCTGGTTACAATGATTTAGCTACTAAATCCCGCAGCTTCAGCACCAGGGTAACCACCCTGAGCACTACGCCTACCGAAGAAAACCTGGCCGCTGCAAAGCAAGCCTGGCGTGATATGCGTGCCACCTGGGAACAATGCGAGGGATTTCTCTTTGGTCCCGTGGAAGATGATAACCTCGATCCGGCAATGGATACCTGGCCGGTAGATAAATCTGCACTGGATGCCGTGATAGCGGATAATAATAACAAGTTAGAACTAAAAGATATCGAAGCGCTGACAGACGCGTTAAAAGGCTATCACCCGATTGAATATATTTTATGGGGTGCCGATGGTCAGCGTAAAGCGGCCAATATCACCGCCCGCGAAATGAAATATATTGTTAGTCTTACCCAGGATCTGCAAAATATCTGTACCAAATTAGCCGACAGCTGGGCACCAGCAGGAGGGAACTACGGTAATAAACTGCTGACCATTGGCGCCAGCGGTAATATTTATACTAAGAAACAGGATGTTTATATCGCCATTGTAGACGGTATGAAAGGTATTTGCGATGAAGTAGGTGGTGGAAAAATGAAGGAACCATTTGACCAGAAAGATGGTACCAAAGTAGAATCTCCTTTCAGCGGCAACTCACTCACCGACTTTAAAAACAACCTGGTAGGTGCGTATAATGTATATACTGCCAATTTCCTGAATAACAAAGGTGTGGGTTTAGACCAGGTCGTATCGGCCAAAAATGCGGCATTGAATAAAAAGATAGTGGAAGCATTCCAGGCAGCTATTGGCGCTTTTGATCCTATCACGCTGCCTTATGAGAAAGCCATTCTCAATGATCAACAGCGTATAAAATGTGATGATGCCATGAAATCAATTAATGCGCTGGCAGTATTACTGGATACAGAGCTGAGAGATTTTGTCGTTAAAAACATCACTGACTAAGCGATAATGCAAATTAGAAAAATATACGTAGTGGCTTTGTTACTGGCATCGCCTATATGGCTGATGCACTGTAAAAAGCCGGATACTTTTGACGAAAGCGGTTACGACCCCCGGTTAAGTGGGGGCGAAGCCACCTTTTTCGATATCACGAGCAAAGCTTTCGGACATCCCATTCCCGGTTTGAATGAACAGGACCAGCATGTACACGATGTAGGGGACGAGCAGTCGGATCAAACATTTGTAACCGCACCGTCGCCGGTCAACAGCGGACTGGGGCCAGTTTACAATAACGTGAGTTGTAAAAGCTGTCACCATAACGATGGTAAAGGAAACCCCACTACCGGGTTAACTACTTCGTCTATGCTGGTGCGTCTCAGCATGCCGGGGACCGACGAGCATGGCGGCCCCGTAGCTGTACCTGGCTTTGGCTTGCAATTGCAGGACCTGGCGATATTAGGGAAGCAACCGGAAGCGAAAGTGAATATCGTTTATACAGATAAGAATTACATCTATCCGGATGGCACCATCACGGTATTACATCAGCCAGCGTATCTGTTGACTAATGCGTATCTGCCGTTACCGGGCAATGTAATGTTATCGGCCCGTATGGCGCCGCCTTTTTTTGGTCTTGGGTTGCTGGATATGATTCCTGCATCTACCATCACAGGGTTTGCTGCACAACAGGCGCAGGAAGGCCGTGGTATCACCGGAAAGGCAAACTATGTATATGATCCGGCCAGTGGCAAAATGATGTTGGGACGTTACGGTATGAAAGCCAATACTGCCACTTTACTCACGCAGGTAGCCGCGGCTTACCAGCAGGACATGGGCATTACCAGCCGTATTTTCCCGAAAGAAAGTTGTGATGGACAAGTACAGAACCAGGGCCGTCCGGCAGATCCGTTGCTGGCAGATACCATTCTGGACGCTACGGTTTTCTATATTAAAACCCTTGCCGTACCGGCGCGCAGAAATACAACCGATCCTGCTGTGAAACAGGGAGAGGTCCTCTTTACGCAGATTGGCTGTGGCAGTTGCCATATTCCTACGGTACAAACGGGGACGGATGTACGTTTTAAAGCGTTGAGCAATCAACGTATTCATCCTTACACGGATTTGTTGTTGCATGATATGGGCGCCGGTTTGGCGGATGGTCGCCCGGACTTCCTGGCCAATGGCAGTGAATGGAAAACGCCGGCGTTATGGGGAATAGGATTGTTTGAAAAGACAAATGGGATTCCTTACTATTTGCACGATGGCCGGGCGAGAAGTTTACCGGAAGCTATTTTATGGCATGGCGGGGAGGCGGAAGACAGCAAACAGCAGTATGTACAACTATCTGCGGACGAACGCAATAACCTCATCAGCTTTTTAAAATCTTTATAAAATATTAATAAACTTAAAAGCAGCATCTTTTATATTACAATATAAAAGATGCTGCTTTTTTTATGAATTGAAAAACCGTGCCCTATTCGTTATCGTACATACGCTTATAAAACAATGTTATTTTACTTTTAAAGAGTTGTGTCTTTTAATGGTTAACTTGGGAATAGCCTGGTATGTCCTTACCGGGCTTTCTTTTATAATGATTTCCGCATTACAAAATCTTCCATCAGGTAGCCCTGCCCAATGTCTGTATCCCGCTCTGTATATACGCTGAAGCCTTGTTTCTCGTAAAAGAATTTTGCTTTATTGTATTTGTTAACGTCCAGTTCCAGGATGTCGGCACCCAGTTTTTTTACCTGGTCAATCACTTCCTGTAAGAGTAATTTCCCCACGCCTTTTCCCTGGTAACCAAGGTCCAGGTAAATTTTGTGGAGCTTATACACATTTGGCGTGGTAGTAATACTATACGCAGCGAAACCGATAGGCTGTGTGTCATCCAGCAGGATTAAAAACCGGTGTTGCTTTTCGGTCATTTGCTGATGGAGTGCGGCAGTACTGTACATCATGTCCAGCATATACTCCAGCTGTGCAGCTGTTAGAATAGACTGGTAAGTTGGCGGCCATATTTTATTTGCCAGTGCTTGTATAACAGGAATATCATTCACTGTTGCGGCATTGATTTGATACATGGTGTTATAAACTATTTTCTTCCTTTAATATATTGTTGATGGTTTCTTCCAGTTGGCTCAGCGGTGTATATCCCCTGGCGCACAGGTAGAGTTGCTTGCCGGTATCCAGGATGGCAGCGGGAAACCCGGTGATGCCCCAGTTTTGTATCAACTGAAATTCCTGGTTAGTTTGGTACCGGTAGTGTTCTTCCCCAAGTTTAGTAATGAATTCCTCTTCCGGCAAATTAAATTTTTTGATCAGCATGCGGTAGGTGCTGTCGTTGTTCAGGCTGAGTCCATCGTAGTTCAGCGCTACCTGCATATCATGTGCAAACGTGATAGCATTTTCCGGTTGGTATTCTTTGAACACCGTGAGTGCGATGCTGGGTTTTTCTGAATCCATGATTTCCTCAGAAGGCAATAGTTTTTCCAGGAAGCTGGGACCAAATTTCACCCCGGTCATGTTTTCTACATTGACGTGCGCTTTTTGGATGTAGCTGGCCATAGAAGAAAACGGGTGCCGGTTATCGCCGGTGATCATTCCCCCGGAGAGGATATCGAATGTCATGTTGTGGCCGGCACGTTCCTGTAGTTGTTGTACTACGGGAGTAAAGCCATAACACCAGCCACAGAGCGGATCGTATATATAAGTGAAGCGCATAAATCTGCTTTTTTCAAAGATAGCTAAAAGCAGAAAGTGGAAAGCAAAAAGCTATTTTAGCGAATGATCAGAGCGGATTTTTTCCTTTTGTACAGGATTAAACTGATTATTCGCTAAAATCGCCTTTTGCTTTTTGCTTTTCGCTTTCTGCTTCTTCAAAAAAGTGCTGTTCATATAGTTTTTTAGAGAGGGCCTTATCTTTTCGTATAGCCTTGATAGATAGCCTTACTGCAAAAATGAGGGTAATAACAGATGCTCCCATCAGGAAGATATTATTACCGAGAAACAGGAAGAAATCGAATGTTCCATGGAAGAAAATAGCGATCAGTAGTCCCTGTAACTGCAGGGAGGTACTTCTGTTCCGGACAAATTTTGCCAACCCCACATAGTAGCCCATCAGGATGGCGAAGGTAGCATGGGCGGGTACGGAAAGGAACATCCTTGCTACGCCGGTGCCAAAGCCATATTTGCCTACGTACGCAATATTTTCAAGGGTAGCGAATCCCATTCCTATCATCACCGCATATACAATGCCATCGAGGGGTTCATTGAATGCTTTTTTGGGATAGGCGAAGAGCAGGAGGACCAGGAATTTGGCCAGTTCTTCTGAAACGCCTACTACGCCATAGGCAAAGGTGGCGGTGCCTAGCAGGGTACCATCGTTTTCCCGCATACCCATCGCCATGGCAAGTCCTTGTATCAGCAATGGTAAAGCAACGCAGCCCATGCCGAGCAGGAAGCTTTTTAGTAATAAGCCGGTAGGTTCCCGATCGTATTTGTCCATTAGGTAGATGAACAAACAAATGGCGAATCCGGGCGCCACGGCCAATGCCAGTAGCATCATGGGAGCAGGTTTTTGGATTGTCTGCGTTGTTGCAGGTAGTCATTCAGCATGTCAACAGTGTAACTACTCAGATTGTTTGCTTTGGTGATACCGCCTTTCTGCGCTGCCAGCGTACCATAGTGAATATCCTGGAAACCGTGGATACTGTGGGCATCCGGATCGATGGAGATGAGCACATTTTTTTCTATGGCGTAAGGCAGCCAGGTCCAGTCGATGTCGAGGCGCCGCGGGTGGGCATTTAGTTCTATCACTACCTGGTTGGCGGCACATGCATCGATGATGGCTTTATGATCAACCGGATAGCCATTTCTGCTGAGTAACAGGCGGCCGGTCATATGTCCGAGGATAGTGGTATATGGATTTTCGATGGCTTTGAGTAAGCGGGCCATTGCTTTCTCCTCTGTCATTTTAAGATTGGAGTGTACGGAGGCAATTACCAGGTCAAATTTGGCCAATATTTCATCCGGGTAGTCCAGTGTACCATCATTGAGAATATCGGATTCTATGCTCTTAAAAATGCGAAATGGCGCCAGTTTTTTATTCAATGCATCTATTTCGGCGTGTTGTGCCAGCACTCTTTCAATATGTAGTCCATTGGCATAAAAAGCGGTGCGGGAGTGATCGCTGATAACGAGGTATTCGAATCCCTGTGCTTTGGCGGCGGTGGCCATTTCTTCGAGGGAAGATTCGCCATCGCTCCAGTTGCTGTGGGAGTGGATAATGCCTTTAATATCGGTGGTAGTAATGAGGTTCGGCAGTTGTTGTGCACGGGCCTGTGCGAGTTCGTTCATGCCTTCCCGTAGGAAGGGCGGAATGTAGGCCATTCCTGCCGCGCTGAAAATGGCTTCTTCAGAAGTAGCCTGGTGCAGGAAGGCGGCGCCACCGTTGGCATTGAATTTATCTATAAAAGCGGGGGAGCCGGTGGTCAGGAATAGCTGCGTGTAGAAGTTGGCCGGCTCGCAGCTATGTGTTACTATTTTGAGTTTTCCATCTATCTGCCATACGAGGTGATCATCGTTGGTGGCGGTGAGTTCAAAGCCGGGGAGGGCAGCCAGTTGTTGGGATACCACTGCTACGGGGGCGGCGATGAGCACTTCTATTTCGTCGATGATAATGCTATGGCGGCGGAAGGCGCCGGTAAGGGAAACGGGGGCTGGTGCGAGCAATTCCTGTAATTGTTTCTCCAGTTGTTGACCGGTATTGGCAACTTCTGCGTAGAGGAAGCGATGGCGGTTAGAGAGATAGAATTCTATGTTTTGGCGAACGCTTTCCTGGGTTTTGGCGCCGAAGCCTTTGAGGAGCATGAGGCGGTTTTCATTGCAGGCATAGAGCAGTTCTCCCATGGATTCTATTTCCAGTTCTTTCCAGATGGTAGCAATTTTCTTGGGTCCCAGGCCTTTTATTTTCATGATTTCCAGGATCCCTGCGGGGGTGATGCCGAGGTAGTGGTTGAGGAGGGTAAATTCCTGGGTGTCGAGCATTTCGATGATGCTTTTGCCCGTAGATTCCCCGATGCCTTTGATCTTGAATATCTCGTCTTTCGGTATTTCTTTCAGCTGCGAGGGCAGTTTTTCTATCGTAAATGCCGCGGAGGCAAAGGATTTGGCTTTGAAGCTATTTTCTCCGTGAATGTCCATCAGTTTGGAGAGCAGGGAGAAGTTATCGGCGATTGAATAGTTATCCATGAAGTAAAAATACGGAGATGTTGCGAGTTTTTGTCTTACCCAGGATTAGACTGATTATACTGATTTTTTATGTTGATACCAGAAGATAGGAGTGGATTTGTTGGTTGATATCTGCCAACATCTTCCTCATCTTCAAAAATCAAAAAACAAAAATCGGGTAATCAGGGGAATCAGTCTAATCCTGGGTAAGGCAAAAATTCGTTGAGGGTGGGCACAAAAAAAAGATCCTGACATAAATGCCAGGATCCTTATAACTACATTTTGTAATTCCGATCTTAGTTAGCCGGAGTTGCAGGAGTTGCTGGAGGAGCAGCTGGTGCTTTTTTAGGAGCAGCTTTCTTCTTAGCAACTGGTTTTTTAGCTGGAGCAGCTTTCTTCGCAACGGCTTTCTTCTTAGCTGGAGCGGCTTTCTTAGCAGCAGCTTTTTTAGGAGCGGCTTTCTTAGCAGCAGCTTTCTTCTTAGGAGCAGCTTTTTTAGCAGCAGCTTTCTTAGGAGCAGCTTTTTTAGCAGCCACTTTCTTTTTAGGAGCAGCTTTCTTAGCAGCAGCTTTTTTAGGAGCGGCTTTCTTAGCAGCAGCTTTCTTTTTAGGAGCAGCTTTCTTAGCAGCAGCTTTTTTAGGAGCAGCTTTCTTTGCAGCGGCTTTTTTAGGAGCAGCTTTCTTTTTAGGCGCAGCTTTTTTAGCAGCCGCTTTTTTAATTGTTGCCATTGTTTTTTGAATTTGGGTTAGTAAAAATAATTGGGTATTAAAAAAAACTTTATGGCTAACACTGATTAGGCTTCCGCCTGAGCAGTGGTATCAAATGCTTTAACAGAAACGTAAGTTTTGTTTTCGCGACCTTTTCTGAATTCCACTACACCGTCTGCAACTGCGAAAATGGTAAAATCTTTACCAACGCCTACGTTTTGACCTGGATGGTAAACAGTACCTCTCTGGCGAACAATAATGTTACCAGAAATAGCAGGTTGACCACCAAAGATTTTCACTCCCAGCCTTTTGCTGTGGGAGTCACGGCCGTTCTTTACACTACCTTCACCTTTTTTATGTGCCATTGTATAATTACTTTAAACTTGTCTAATAAAAAATTTAGCCTAAAACAAATTAAGCTATTTCATTGATTTTGATTCTTGTAAAATGGGTTCTGTGACCAACTTTCTTTCTGAAGCCTTTTCTTCTCTTCATTTTGAAAGCGATGACTTTATCACCCTGAACATGAGCCAGAATCTCTGCTTTTACTACTGATTTTACATCAGTTCCTACGGACAGCTTACCACCGTTATCGGTTAACAGTACATCGGAAAACTCCACTTTGTCTCCAATATTTCCTTGTAACTGCTGTACAAAAATTTCCTGGTCTTTTTGTACTTTAAATTGCTGACCTGCGATTTTTACAACTGCAAACATAATTATCCAAAATATAATTTCCGCAAAAGTAACCTTTTGTTTTTTAATAGACAAAGTTTTTCGGTCTTTTTTAAATCACAATGTATAAACATCTATGAAGGACCGACAAAAGCTTAATCTTTTCAAAGATACATACTTTCTTGAATTTTAAATTAATTTAACAAATTATCCTTCCCGGTGCCGGGCCGCTGTATCCACATCTTTATGCTATTTCCGGATCATTTAAAAACAGCTATCTTGCTGTGCAAACCAACGCAAATTTGTATACTTTTGTCGTTTACACGAATTAAATACAGATAGGATGGGCGCATTTTTTTATTTAATTATTTAGTCATTTATTTTCCCGGCAACCCCTTTTTCGGGGAAAAAGACCGGTTTTCGGGGTAATTAAATAAGAAAATATTCCAATCTTTAGTCTCTCAATCATAAAACAACGGGCATGAAGTTTAAATCACTGCTGGCCAAACCATTTGCTTCTATCGTACATAATAAGATAAAGAAGGAAATGTTAAGGGCGGTAGAAGATCAGGATACTATCCTGCAGGAGCTGATAAAGACAGGCAAAAAGACAGAATTCGGAGCAGAGCATAAATTCAACGCTGTACAAACCCACGAAGAGTTTAAGCAGGCTGTGCCAATAAGGGATTATGAACAATATAAGCCATATATAGAAAGGATTAAGGAAGGGAAACAGAATGTACTGTGGAAGGGCCAACCTATATATCTCGCCAAAACCTCCGGTACTACCAGCGGGGTAAAATATATTCCCATCTCCAAAGAATCTGTTAATAATCATATAGATACTGCCCGTAATGCCTTACTCAATTATATGGGAGAAACGGGTAATACGGCATTTGCAGATGGCAAAATGATTTTTTTATCCGGCTCCCCGGAGCTGGAAAGAGTAGGTGGGATCCCTACAGGCCGCCTGAGTGGTATTGTGAACCACCATATTCCACGGTACCTGCGTACCAACCAGCTGCCATCTTATGAAACCAACTGTATTGAAGACTGGGAAACCAAGCTGGACAGGATTGTGGAAGAAACCATCAACCAGGACATGACGCTGATCAGCGGTATACCACCATGGGTACAGATGTATTTCGACCGCCTGATGGAACGTAGCAATGGCAAGCGGATCAAGGAAATATTCAAGAATTTTGACGTTATGGTATATGGAGGGGTGAATTTTGAGCCATACCGGGCCAAACTGATGGCTTCCATCGGCGCTCCCATTCATACCGTGGAAACATTTCCCGCCTCAGAGGGCTTTTTTGCCTTCCAGGATTCCCAGGAAAAGGAAGGGCTATTATTGAACACCAATTCGGGAATTTTTTATGAATTTATCCCTGCAGCGGAAATTTTCAACGAAAATCCGACGCGTTTGTCGCTTAAAGATGTGCAAACAGGTGTAAATTACGCCATGGTGATTAACAACAACGCCGGATTATGGGGCTATAACCTCGGGGATACGGTGAAGTTCATTTCTACCAACCCCTACCGTTTGCTTGTGACCGGCCGTATTAAACACTTTATCTCCGCCTTTGGAGAACATGTGATTGGGGAGGAGGTAGAATACAGCCTGATGAAAGCAGCCGCGGAGGAAAATGTGCACATTACCGAGTTTACGGTAGCGCCTATGGTACAAACCAATGGCGAGTTGCCTTACCACGAGTGGTTTGTAGAGTTTGAGAATATGCCGGAAAACCTGGCTGCCTTCGCGAAGAAAGTAGATGAAAATATGCGTCGGAAGAATATTTATTACGATGATCTGCTGACAGGTAATATATTGCAACCCCTGAAGATAAGGACTGTTCGTAAACAGGGCTTTATCGACTATATGAAAGCTATTGGAAAACTGGGAGGACAAAATAAAGTACCTCGATTGAGTAACGACAGAAAGCTGGCAGATGAACTGTCGGCATACTTACAGCAATAACCGGCGATTCAAAGCTGTAACAGCTGCCAGGTCATTGCCGGCAGCTGATTCTTCATTCTTTGTTAACTGTAAAAAAAGTAAATCACCGTAATGAATAAACGAAAGATTGCCATCTTCGGATCCACCGGATCTATTGGCATACAGGCACTGGAGGTGATCGCAGCACACCCCGACAGATTTAGTGTAGAAGTACTGACTGCACAGCAGAACGCTGATCTGCTGATTGAGCAGGCTTTGAAATTCAAGCCTAATGCCGTCGTGATAGGAAGCGAGGCAAAGTACAAGCAGGTAAAAGACATATTATTTGATAAAGGCATAAAAGTATTTGCCGGCCCTAAAGCCATGGTAGAAGTAGCCGCATGGAGTTCTATTGACATGATGCTGGCCGCTATTATGGGATTTGCCGGCCTGGCGCCTACTTTATCCGCTATTGAACAGGGAACTCCCGTGGCACTGGCCAACAAAGAAACCCTGGTAGTAGCAGGCGATATTGTAATGGCCACTGCGCGCAGAAAGAATGTACCGATTATCCCGGTAGATTCTGAGCATTCCGCTATTTTCCAATGCCTGTTGGGAGAACCCTTCAGCAAAGTGGAAAAAGTGATCCTCACCGCATCCGGAGGACCTTTCCTGGGTAAAAAGCCCAATTTCCTGATAAATGTGAAGAAAGATCATGCCCTGCAACATCCTAACTGGAGCATGGGCGCCAAAATAACGATCGATTCTGCTACCCTGATGAACAAAGGGCTGGAAATGATTGAGGCGCGCTGGCTGTTTGGACTGGCACCTGAAAATATTGAGGTGGTGATACATGCACAATCTATCATCCACTCCATGGTACAGTTTGTAGACGGTTCCCTGAAAGCACAAATGGGGTTACCGGATATGAAACTGCCGATTCAGTATGCATTAGGATATCCTGACCGCCTGGCCAATGATTTTCCCCGTTTCTCTTTCAGAAACTACCCTTCCCTTACTTTTGAGCAACCGGACACCAAAACATTCCGCAACCTGGCCATCGCGATAGAAGCGATGCAAAAAGGTGGTAATGCCGCCTGCGTAATGAACGCCGCCAATGAAGAAGTAGTAAATGCCTTCCTGAAAAACAGGATCGGTTTCCTGCAGATGACCGAAGTAATTGAGGAAACACTGGCTAAAATACCATTTATCGAAACACCTACACTGCACGATTACTATGAATGCGATAATGCCGCACGTGAACACGCTGCATCCCTTATCAATTCTATCGTTATATAAAATTGCCGGTAAAAATTAACAAAGAGTTTTGCCTGAATATGTATTAAAACTAATATATTGGGCAGATTAAAGCAGAAACAACTAAATGACTACAGAGGTAATATTGGTGAAAGCAGGGCAGTTGATACTGTCACTTTCTATTTTGGTAGTATTACATGAGTTAGGCCATTTTATCCCGGCCAAACTTTTCAAAACCAGGGTGGAAAAATTCTATTTGTTCTTTGATCCATGGTTCTCACTCTTTAAAATTAAGAAGGGAGAAACCGAATATGGCGTAGGTTGGTTGCCGTTAGGCGGATATGTAAAAATATCCGGTATGATTGATGAAAGCATGGATAAAGAACAGATGGCCAAACCGCCACAGCCCTGGGAGTTCCGCGCTAAACCAGCCTGGCAGCGATTGATTATTATGATTGGCGGCGTGACCGTAAACATACTGCTGGCATTTTTCATATATGCGATGCTGTTATGGCACTACGGCGAAAGCTATTTGCCGGTAAGCGAAGTGAAATATGGGGTAGAAGCAGATTCGCTGGCACACAGTATCGGTATCAAAGATGGCGACAATATCATCGCTATTGACCACCGTCCGGTTAAGTCATTTGAGTCTATTCCCAGTGAAGTCATTTTACATGAAGCCAAAAGCATCCAGGTGACCAGGGATGGTCAGGAAGTAGATATTCCTGTACCCGCCGGTTTTATCCGGGCCCTGCTGAAGCAGAAAGTACCTTTTGCCGTACCTCGTTTCCCGTTTGTGGCCGACAGCGTATTGCCCGGCAGTCCTGCTTCCAAAGCTAAGGTGCAGGTACAGAGAGGAGATCAGCTGATTGCTATCAACGGTACTGCTACGCCTTTTTATACTGACTTTGCAAAAGAAATCCGCAAGCATAAGAACGAAGACGTCATCATTACCGTGCTTCGTGGCAACGATACCCTGAGCACCTCTACCACATTATCCGCGAAAGGGGAATTTGGTGTATTTGCGAAGATTCCTTTTAAATACAGCACCAAGCACTTCACTTTCTTCGAATCTTTCCCAGCTGGTTATCAAAAGGGAGTAGATAAGCTGGTGGATTATATCCGACAATTCCGCTTAATCTTTGTTTCCAAAGAAGTAAAGGTAGCTGAATCACTTGGTGGATTTGGCAGTATCGCCAACCTGTTCCCGGAAGCATGGGATTGGGTATCTTTCTGGCAGCTGACCGCCTTCCTCTCTATTATCCTGGCTTTCATGAATATTCTGCCTATTCCGGCACTGGATGGTGGACACGTATTGTTCCTGTTGTACGAGATCATTACTGGCCGCAAACCCAGCGAGAAATTCCTGGAATATGCCCAGATAGTAGGGATGGTATTACTGTTTAGTTTGCTCCTGTTTGCAAACGGACTGGATATCTGGAGAAGTATCAGTAAGTGGTTTTCCTGAGATCAGTAGATAAGTTATTGTAATAAAGAAAGTTGCAGGGGGATATTTTTCCTTCTGCAATTTTTTTTGTTTTGACGCAGGAGAAAAAAAGCGTATCTTTGTGGGCTAATATACCGGGGATGCCTGGTTTTGACAGCATAGATCTTTGAAAGTGTAAGCATGCCGTGCGTTGGATAATTAGCACGATAATCTGAATATTCAAACTATAATTGGCGAATCTAACTACGCCATGGCTGCCTAATCAGAGATTAGACACCCATTATAGCCGCCCGGAGTTGTTGCCTTATGCGACTCCCGCCGCCGAATCATAAACCCATAGGGATAGGCATTCATGGTTTCTGTGAGTGAATGCTGAAGCTACAACGGATACGGATAGGGTTGGTTCGTTACGCCCCTGCCACGTCCCGACAAAGCAATGCGTAAATAAGCATGTAGAAAGCTTTCGGCGAATATGTTTGGACGCGGGTTCGATTCCCGCCATCTCCACGAGTAAAAGAGCTTAAAAGCCGCTGTAATAGCGGCTTTTTTGTTTTCTATAATATCCTGTCAGGTTTAGTGCCTCATTCAACAGCATGCTACCTTTACAGCATTTGCATCAACACATTCTCCTTATTTAATACTCACTTCCGGCAATTTATACGCTGCCACCGCCTCTAACAATTTGCTTTTTTCTTTTGGCAGGTTTTTCAAAAAGGGCGTCACATCATCACCATAGGCACGCTCGCTGCCAGCAAAAAGCAGCACTCCTTTTATACCGTTGTTATTAACGGCATGGTAGCGGTATACATTTCTTTCTACAATAGCGACTTTCCCATCGGCAGTATTTTGACTGATGAGGAAGTCCAGTATATATTCATGGTTCTTTTCATAGACATTGTAATTCACCACTGGATTGGTGGTCTTCAATTTCTTTAATTCTTCCATTTTCGCGCCTATAAGGTCCTTGGGTTGGAAATCGCCCTGGAGAAAATCAACCGTCACAAGTGACTTGAACTTTTCCAGGTTATCACTTGCCATAAGATATTCCTGTTTGTAATAGTTGTTGTTGGGATGAGTGGTCCATACCAGTTGATAGCTGCCGTTGTTCAACTGAATGGGGCCAGGAATATGGAGATAGTCGTTTACGTTAGATTGGCCGACTGTTGTAGTTGACCACAGGCCCAGTACAAGGCTCAGTATTTTTATTTTGTTGTTCATTGGATTGTAAATAATGAGGGTAACGATGAAATAAGTTGTCTGTTAGTATTAGATTAAATATAATATATTTAGTGGTTATTATGAAAAGATGTGAAAAGGCGTTTTTGGTTGCCGCGGGACAAAATTTCTGTGCCCTCGACGGCATTAGATCTGTTGAGAATAGACCAGGTAAAGGACGATTGGAATTGTGGTATAAAAATGAGGGTAAGAATAAAAGTGTATTATTAAATGATTTTGAGGAAGCGTTTTTGCACGATCTCTATAATACCTAATAAGGGGGGAGGTGCTGTAAATTAATCGAAAAAGAAACATGAATATACTTGTTGCCAACACTATTGATAAATACGTTGTATTTAGCGGTGAATATGGGAAAGGTATCGCCTATACACTGCCGCAAAAATTCGTAACCGGAGAAAAACACGGTGTCGAATTTGATATTGATCCCATACTTAGTATTGACAGCAACACTGCCATTGGTAGTTTACGTAAACCTGGATTTTATCAGGAGGGAGACTACACCCTGGTGGTTGCACGTGTAGAAAGTATAGATGAAGATGATGTGCTTTGTTTAAGAATAGGTATGAGTTGCATTATAATGGCTGATGCGGAAGTTGCTGGTATCCAGGTGGAAAACCTGGTGGAGGTTAGATTACATAAAGATCAGTTTAGAATAACCAGTATTGGCAAAGAGTATCTGTCCCTATGACCGTCACTGAAATATGAAAATAAAGATGATTATCCCGCCTTCTTACCTTAAAATATTTTTTAGCTTATCCATCCTCTTTTTTATTTCCTGTAATGAACAGCATAAAGAAAAGGTGGTACAAGCCAAAGTTGATACCATCGTATCATCAACTCCCCCAAAAGCTACTGAAACCGGGCCATTGGCAGGCATGATGCAGGTGGATAGTGTGGTGAACGCAATTGATCAGGAGTCATATGATATAAGCAAAGCTTTTTTGGAACCGGTAGCCGGGCAAGATACCGTATGGACTGTGTTGTTTTATACCAACAAGGAGGCCCATAAATTGGAATATACCATGTTAGGAGATGGTGGTACTGCTGAGTGTCTGGGTTATCTTTATTTCCTTCCGGATTCAACCGTGATTTTAAAGTATGAAATAGAAGGTAGCTTATCATACAAGGTACTTCTTATTGATGGTAGCTATCACAGCTTTTCTAAAGAGAATAAAGAGGGTAGTTATAAATATACAAGTACTGATACCGCTCTGAATACTAATCTTGCCACAGATTTGAGAAAGACGGTGTATGATTTGATACAGTCGTATCAGGGTTATGATTTTTTATTAGGTAAGCAACCAACTGGAAGGGGATTGACACTAACTGCTTTGGGAAAGTTGAGTGTATATCAACAGCAGGATACTGCTTCACAGGAGCTATACCAATTAAACAGAGGGGATGAGGTCCAGTATTTACGGTCTGCCAGGGAAGTTGGTAGTTGGAAGGGTAAGCATTGGGTATGGTACCAGGTTAGATGGAAGAATCAGGTGGGCTGGGTGATTGGTTATCCCGGTTTTTTGATTGAAAAAACGGATGAAATTGATATATGATAAAAGAACAAATCAGATGTAGCGAATTTATCACCTGTTTAATGCTAATTGGGACAATATTTTTTGCGTGTAATGAGGGGAGTAGTCATCAAAAAAGGGCGGCAGAGAGGGATAGTATTTTGCCGGATAAGATGGTAGCAGTTGATACAACAGGGAGTATGCTGCAGCCATCAACAGATACGTTACCAGCTGTGAATAAGGTGGTAGTGCGCATTAACGAAAGCGATACCATGAATTCTGAAGCAGATGCTGATTACGGTATTGGTGATGACGATGCATTTACCGCGGCCGATTTTAAAGTCTATCGCATTAAGGATGGAAGCGTATCTCAGGATCTTAAACAGGTAAATGATTATCGCCTGACCACCGCGGTGAAAAGCATGTTTGGCGGACGCGATACGATTATACTGGTTATTTGGTTCCCAGGATTGGTAAATCCGACAAGAAAGGAACCGCTGATATCTATAAGTGGGCTAAGTCTTTTTAATGGAAACAGAAATAATTACCAGGTATGGAAGGAATCAGGAGGTATTAAAAAGATGTCATTAGCGATAAACCAGAAGGTACTTGATACAGGAATCATTTTGCAAAATACCTACAAGTGTCAGGACCTTAATTTTTCCTTTAAGCCACTTTATAATTTGAGTGGACATAAGGACACGATTAAGATAATAGTGGAAGATATTTATCCCGGGAAGAATAAAGAATATAATATCAGTGAGATAAAGTTAGATGCGAAAAGGCTTTATTGAATATCTTCAGCTGGCCTATCGGAATGGCGTGGTGTCACTGCGTAATTCTTTTTTAGGGAAATAAAAGAGACGAAGAATATCCTGCATCCGGGAAAAAGTAGCATCATTTTGATAAATCATTTATACAATGAGATCACCTGTAGATAGAAAAAGTATCTGTTATTGTTGCTTATTGCTACTGCTAACCTTTTTCTCCTGTTCCCATCCCACCTCTCCTCTTCAAAAAACTACTCCTCTCAAAGAAACCTACATGATATCGGAGAATGGGCAATTAAGTCGTTTAACGGTATATGAAACTACAGATGTCCGTTTTTATAACCGGCTGTCTCCTGCCAGCGCCAGTGGTGTAGAAGTTACCTCATGGCCGCGTAAGGAAAGAGGATTGATAAAAAAGGCAGAAGCTGGCCCGGGAGGTTCTGTACTGTTTATCGGGGACCAATTATTGAGGCTGGATAAAAGCACCATTCATAATGCAGGAGAATATTTTGTGGGTGATCATTTTCATTTGTCTGAGCCAGATACCTTGTATACAAACCAGGTGTTGGGTAACCGGTTACTATATTTTGCGACAGGAATGCGGGAGCGCAATTTATGGTATATTGGTTTTTGTTTTGAAAATAATGGGCAACACTTTGTTAGAGCATTTGTATCTCATGACTTCGCAGAAAACTATGTTAATATTGATTCCGGGCGTAAGAAGATAACATTGACTGTTGGGAAGGGGAATCCCCCTCTTTCAGATACCGTCCGGTTTTCCCGGTATGAGATTGACTTTTCAGGAGATGTAAAGAAAGTGATGGTGGATTCACTAATGGTAATGACACGTTAATCATATCAGAACATCAGGTAAAGTGTGGAAAAGTAAGAGGGCGATAACGCATGAGAGGTGGATTTCCACACATTCCCCGTTTTTACTATTTTTGATGCATGTTATATACCTATATCTATCGGCGGCAACGTTTTGCCCCGCGTTGTACCCATATAATAGTTACCCTGTTACTATTATTTTTACTGATCCCCACTACTTGTTTACGTGCCCAAAATGTAAACCGGACTAACTACCAATTACTTTGGCGTATTGATGGCCATGGGCAGAAGGCGCCCTCTTACCTGTTTGGTACCATGCACTTAACGGAAAAGCGGGTCTTTGATTTTAGCGATTCTGTACTTGTTGCGCTGCGTAATGCGTCAGATTTTGCCATGGAAGTGGACATGGACTCCATGATGTCTTATATGTTTTCACCGGGAGGACCTTTACTGGACACGGTGAATCATATGCGCCGCTTGTTTACGCCGGAAGAATACCGGTATGTAGACAGCCTGGTGGTGCAAAAGGTGGGAGTGCCTATTGCACAACTGAACCTGAAGCGTTTATGGTTTATTGAAAACCTGTTGTTGGATGAAGTGAAGGAACTTGGTAAGCAGGCAGGTGCTAATCAGAAGAAGGAGGATATTTTCCTGGATGCCTGGTTGCATCAGAAAGCCACCGCACTTAGTAAGCCTATACATAGTTTGGAGCGGATACAAAACCAGATGCACATCATGAGTGCAGAAGTTTCGGAGGTACAGAAGGAAGTTTTTTTATGGAATCTCGGCTACCATGACTATGGCAGTGGTGATGCAAATGAAATGGCGGATCGGTTTACCAAACGGGTATCGGCGTTGGACTCGCTTGTGAATTTATATTATGAAGCCGATCTGCAAAAGATCGCTAAGCTGGTAGACAGCTGGAGGGGCGATGAGGAAGGCCCGGGCCTGGAAGCGCGTAACCGCGAGATGACAGACAACCTGGCTTTGTTGGCTGGCAAAGGTGGTGTGTTTGCGGCGGTAGGTGTGGCGCATTTACCGGGTGACAAAGGGATGCTGGCCCTGCTGCGTGCAAAAGGATTTACCGTGACGCCCGTGAAAGCTACCTTTACCGGCGTCACCAAACATGAACGGCAACGACTGGATAGTATAAAAGGATCCTTGCTCAATAGAATTGCAGATGGCTATAGCGTGATGCTGCCCGGAACAACGGTGGTATACCCGGTACCCAACAGCAACCGCAGCATGTATATTGGTACCAGTGAAAACGAAACGGGATTTGCGCTTTCTGTTGATCTGCCACAGTTAGCAACCGATAAGCAACAGTTGGAAAACAGCATGGTGGCCAACATGGCCAGGCAGGGGAAGTCGGTATTAAAAAAATCCTATCCAATAGTATACCGTGATATCTCTGGTACAGAAGCGTTGTTGGAACAGGGAGAACAACAGTTCTATATACGCGTATTTATCCGCAACCACCGGTCTTTTGTATTTATGCATGCTACCCCCGGGAAGGATAGTATCGCCAGGAAAGACTTCTTTAATTCTGTCCGTTTTTATGATATTGCCCGCCCCGTAGCAAAATATGATACGTTGTATCGTCCGCAACTGGGATTCACTGCGGTGGTACCTTCGGATGCCAGCCATATCATCACCAACCCCCAAAAGGAGAGCCGTCCGGAAGAGGCCTGGTCTGGCCTGGATGATGTCAACCACGTTTCCTTTGTGTTACGCGTGGAGAAGATGCAACGGGGATATTATAATACCAGCGATAAGGAACTCTTTGAGGGCTTGCGTTCGCAGCTGTTGTTGAGCGATAGCACCCGGGAACTGATAGATTCAACGGTGACAACGCAAAATGGGCTGCCTTTATACCGGCTCATTTACCGGCATCGTAATGGTTTTATTTCCCGCCTGCATTATATACCGCGTGGTAACCTTGGATACTGCCTGCTTTGTGTGTATGATGGCGCACGTACCGACAGCAGCGTTTGGAAACGTTTCTTCGATGGATTTAAGATAACGCCTTTGCTGACAAAAGCGCCTGTAGTGCCTTTTGTTGCGGACGACAATGCTTTTACCGTGAGCGGTCCGGAACAATTTGTTGGTGGCGCTTTTGGAGAGCGTAAGGCTTCCTCTCCGGTGAATATTCATCTCTACAATGCGATGGACAGTGCGTCTCATGCCATGTATATTGTAGAAGTAGATAGATACTCCCGTTATTACCATGAGCACCTGGATTCAATAATGCACAGGTTCCTGCATAATATTGATTCTTCTTTTATCACCACCGGGATTCAGCAATCTACCGTGGATGGTTTACCGGCGTATGAAACAATGATGAAAGGACGTTATACCGGTTTGAATATGTACAGGAAGGCAATTGTGGCCGGGCATACCATATACCGCCTGTATGTGATTGAGCCGGAAGAAGTCATGAAGACTGGTAATGCGCAACAATTCCTGGCCAGCTTCCATCCCGGACCTAAAGAAAAAGCAGATACACTCCGGTTAGAGCAAGACAAACTTCCCTGGTTACTGTCAGACCTGCAAAGTGCAGATACAGTGGTATTTCAAAGGGCCAGTGCTTATCTGGAAAATTTTTATGCAGACAGCACCCGCAAAGAAGCGATCCTGTCTGCGCTTTCCCGCCCATTCCCGTCTGATACGGGTAAGTACCGTGTGAAAATAAAATTGCTGTCGCTCCTGAAGAAAACGGCAGATGCCGATGTGGTACATATAGCGGAGCAGCTTTTTGCAAACACTAATTATCAGGGGAAGGTAAATATTTTACATTTCCTTACGAACGTGGGGCTGGATACCGCTGTTCGGACATTCATCCGTTTGGCTCCGGAAATGCCGGAACGTCCGGAGGGAAATAGCATCTTTTCCTACGACTTTAGAAAGGATAGCTTATTTCAACAATATTTGCCAGCAATGATTGCAACAGCCAAACAATCGCTGAGTTTCCTGCAGGCTTTTACGGCATATACCAATGGAGATTCCCTTTGGTTGGCTCCCCGGTATAGCCGGTATGGGATGGAGACGCTGTTACCCGCCACCATGCAATTATTTGAACGGCAGCTGAAAGCCTGGAAACAACAGAAAGTCGGTGCAAATATGGGATGGGCATGGAAAAACAGCTTACTGCAAACAGGAGAAATTCTCGCCCTACCTGGGATGCCACAGGCTACGATTCCGCTTTTTCGCCAATTACTGGCGGATACCGTGGTAACGATACGGGCATTGGGAGCACGGGGATTAATGAACAAAGGTGTCAAGGTGGACGATAAAATGTTAGGTAGCATTATAAAAGATAATACGGAAGGCTACTACTTCATCCTGGCTGTAAATGACGATAAGCTCTTGCCTCGCATCCGTCACCTGCTTAGCCAGGACGTGGTGGGACGTAGCTATGTGGCTAACTACCTATCAGATGACAACGAATTAACCGCCATTGAACCGGTAACCCGGGTTAAAGTGCAGGAAGGTAAACAACCCGCCCAGTGGTTGTTGTTATTCCGCTATAAAGTAGAAGGTAACGAAGACTGGGAATATGTGCTAAACGGGCCTTTCCCGTTGGATCAAACTAAACTTAACCTGCAACCGGGCGTGATGCATTGGATCAAAGATCCGGCAGTGATCAAAGATCGGAAGAAACTACAGGCAGAGGCCATGGAAGCCTATAGTGATTATCTGGAAGAAGAATAACTGACAACGAAATGATAAGGAGCGCCCTGGTAAAGGCGCTCCTTTGTTTTTTTGTCTGAAAGACATCAATATTTTTACGCAAAAGGTGCAACTATTTACGGAAATGTTATTTTTACGCGTATTTTTGACGCTTATTAATCAGTTCACCATAGCTGCCCCACCGGGTAAGTATGGTTCCAAATCAACGAAGCACCTTAATTTATGCAAGAATTCCAGTTAGAAGAGCACCCTCACCAGCGGTTGAATATCTTAACAGGTGAATGGGTATTAGTATCTCCACATCGTACCAAAAGGCCATGGAATGGCAAAGTAGAGAAAGTAAATAAGGAACCCCTGCCTGCCTACGATGCCACCTGTTATTTATGTCCGGGCAACAGCCGGATGGGAGGCGACCTGAATCCTGACTATACCGCACCCTTTGCCTTTACCAATGATTTTGGCGCCCTGATGCCAGACACCCCTGCCGGGGCGGAGCAGGTTGACCAGTTATTGCATGCACGTGGCGTGAAAGGTGTTTGCCGCGTTATCTGTTTCTCTCCCAGGCATGACCTTACCCTGCCTTTGATGGAAGTAGCTGATATCCGCAAAGTGATTGAATTGTGGGAAACAGAATTTCGCCAGCTGTCTGCTGATCCAGCGATTAAGTATGTCCAGATTTTTGAAAACAAAGGCGAGATCATGGGGTGCAGTAACCCGCATCCACACAGCCAGATCTGGGCAACAAGCGATTTACCGGCAGAACTGATTAAAGAAACATCTCACCAGAAAAAATATTACGATACTACCGGTAAAAGTTTACTCCAAAGCTATATCGCCCAGGAGTTGGAAAAGCAGGAACGCGTGGTGGTAGAAAATGAGCATTTTGTGGCGCTGGTGCCTTTCTGGGCAGTATGGCCTTTTGAAACCATGATTGTCAGCAAGCGGCATGTACCCGATATGACGCATTTTAACGGGGAAGAGAAGCAGGCATTGGCGGCGATATTGAAAATACTGGCCACCAAATATGATAATCTTTTTGAAACATCTTTCCCATATTCCGCCGGTATGCACCAGGCGCCCGTGAATAGCGGCGATCATCCGGAATGGCATTGGCATATGCATTTCTATCCACCATTACTACGCTCTGCATCTGTGAAGAAATTCATGGTAGGATATGAGCTACTGGCCAGTCCGCAGCGTGATATTACGCCGGAATGGGCAGCTAAGAAATTGCAGTCGCTCCCGGATGTACATTATTCCCTGCTGGAAACAGTAAGTGTTGAACAATAATGGAAAAGGCTGACGATTCCGTCAGCCTTTTCTATTGGTATCTCCTGTGATTTATTCATGAAACACCGGCATAGCAGGGAAATACCAGCCGTTGTAAGTCAATGTTTTTTTCAGGGTAGTAGTGGTAGCGTCGTAAATCAATACGCGGTTGATATTACCGGTCATAGATCCATTGAGGGTAGTCACCACCAGTTCATTTTTTTCTTTGTTATACGCAGCACCGGCGCCATAGAAATACTGACCGGTAGGCAGGGTAATAAATGGCGTAGTTAAAGAAGCAGCGTTGCCAATTACATAACGATATAATTGTGTACCACCGGCAAAGTTATTGTTACGTACAATGTAAATAGCGCTATCCTGTGTAGAAGCACTGATGCCGGCATGACGCCATGCGCCCCATGGAGAAGGCACCGTGAAGCCCAGCTTTATGGCCGTACGGGTCAGGGTTGATGGATCAATACGAACCAGGGAGTCAGCAGTAGTAGCATATACCGCACCATCTTTACCAGCTGCAAAGGCGAGGTTGGCTGCGCCGAATTTTTTTACTACTGCATAAGTACTGCGGTTCAGTGCTACAATACCATCTGTTTGAGATAATACGAAGATGTAGTTGGTTGTTTTCAACATATCGCCGGTATAGCCGGATACGCCGCTTACTTTAGTGCCTACTGCCAGGGATGGTAACGTAACCGGGTATACGCCGTCGCTGGCGCTTAATAAGCCACGGGTACTGTCTACGCCCAGGAAGGCATGTCCGTCGTTGCCAGGCAGGGTAGTAATACGACCTGTTTCTACCATGCTGCCGCCATCGGTCACTACCAACGGACCACCCGCTTTCACTACGATGTATAATTTGTTGTTGAAGAAGGTCGCAAATTGTAAGGTGTTGGAGGCACCACCTAATGCGCCGGTGGGGTTTTCCAGCTGATACACATTCTGCACCAGGCTATCGCCGCTATAGGAATAAAAATGCAGGTCGCCGGTACCATGCCCAAACCAGCCTTCGTTGGCAATAAAGAAACCATTGGCATATTTACCGGTGATCAATGAAGCGGTAACGCCGGTTTTAGCATTGAGATCCAGCTTTTGTAACGGTGATGGGGTGAGTGCATCTTCTTTCTTACAGGATGCCATTAAGAGGACAAACGCTACAAATAAGGAGGACAATAACTGTTTTTTCATATAATAATTGTTTGGATTGATGACATACCTTTCCCTGTCCGGATGATTAGTCCGGAAAAAAAACAACAAATCAAAAAGGCCGATGTTAGTACATCTGCATAAGGCGCCCTGGGGTAAATAATAATTTACACAATAGAATATATGCCGTTAGGCTTACATCCCTGGCCTTTCACCCGAAAGCGCTGAATGATTGCTCACATCTGGCAGGTCTTCTGGCTCTCCTGCTTTTCCGGTAACCTTCCCATCTGCCGGCAGGCAGACAGTGGTATGGAGTATCCGGAAAAAACGATTCATTCGAAAATGAATGCAGGATCACAGCTACGGGGATAGCTCCGGTATTTCACCGGATTCCCTTTTAATCCCGCCTACGGCGGGAACCAATTGTGGATGCAAACGTACGTGAATTGGAGCAGAAAGCAAAAGGCAGAAAGCAAAAGTGCTAAAGCACCTGTAAACAAAGCTATAATAGCGAATGATCTAAGCGTAAATAATATTCGCTTTAATCATTCGCTATTATAGCTTTGTTTACAGGTGCTTTAGCACTTTTGCTTTCTGCTTTTTGCTTTCTGCTATTGCTTCATTTGCCAGGATTTTGTTCTCGTAAAAGCACGCAGTCCCTGATGCGATAGCGTTGCGCCAAAACCAGAATGTTTCCTGCCCGCCCATGGTAATCCGGCGGTAACGCGGTCGCAGCAGTTCCAATAGCCGGTACCGCTGTTCACCTGCGACAGCACATTTTCCGCTCTTTCCTGGCTGTTGGAATATACAGATGCGGTAAGTCCATAGTCTGTTTCATTCATGAGTTCCACAGCTTCTGTATCTGTTTGCACTTTCATGATACCGATAATGGGGCCAAAGCTTTCGTCCTGCATCACTTTCATCTTATTGTGCACGTGCGTGAGGATAGTCGGCTCAAAGAAATTGCCATCATGCTCAATGCGCTTGCCGCCCAGTAGTAAGGTAGCACCCCTGGTAAGGGCATCTTTTACCTGTGCTTCCAGCACTTCCAGTTGTTCGGGCCGGGTTACGGCGCCAAAGTAAACGCCTTCGTCGGTGGGAAGGCCCAGTTTCCACGAGCGCACTGCTTTTACAAATTCGGTTACATATTCGTCGTACACTTTTTCGTGTACGTATATCCGTTCTACCGCGCAGCAGCTTTGTCCGTTGTTGTAGAAGGCGCCATCGGCGGTAGCTGCGGCTACTGCGGCAATGTCGGTGATATCGTCTGTTACATAGAGTGGATCTTTGCCACCCAGCTCCATCTGGCAAGGCACCATTTTAGGTGCTACTTTTTCGTAGATGTATTTGCCGGTTTTGTAGGAGCCGGTGAAGAAGTAGCCGTCAAATCGCATGGTCAGCAGTTCCTCGCCGGCATATTTACCACCGATGCCTACTTTAAAAGCGTTTTCCTCTACACCTGCTCTTTTCAGGAGGTTGTCAATTTGCAAAGCCGTGAGGGTAGCGTATTCAGAAGGTTTGTAGAGCACCCCGTTGCCAGCCAGTAAGGCGGGGATAAAAACGTTAACACCTACCAGGTAGGGGTAGTTCCAGGCAGAAATATTACAGATAACGCCGAGTGGTTCGTACGTTACTTTTTCTTTTAGTGTATCCGTGTTCGTTACCCATTCGTCTGCCAGGTATTTTTCCACGTTGTCCAGCATCCACTGTATGCGGGTTCTGGCGCCATTGATTTCATTGCGTGATTGTTGCAGGGGCTTGCCTGTTTCAGACGTGAGGATGGCGGCTAGTTTTTCGATGTTTTTTTCCAGCAGTCCATTGAACTTGTCAATAATTTTTATGCGTTCGGTCAAAGGCACAGCAGCCCAATGCACTTGCCCTACCCGTAGAAACATGTACTTATCCATCAGCACGTTGGAGGAGTCGTCACGCAGGATTTTAATGGTTGCTCCTGTAGCCGGATTAATAATTTTCATGGTTAATGGTTTCTTACAGCTTGAATAAATTGTGCTTTTATTTTCTGCGAAAGCGGATTTGCTTCTTTGTTGGGCATTCTTTCCGGATGCCATTGTACACAAAGCATAAAGGCTTTGTTGGTTTTATCTTCAAACTCGATGCCTTCAATGATATTATCTGCAGAGGTAGCGCTGATCATCAGGTTGCGGCCCAGGTAGTCAGGGTGAATAGCCTGATGGTGTGCGCTGTTAACCTGCCCGTTGGTGACGCCGGTAATGCTGTGCAGTAGCGTGTTTTCACGGATGGTGACGTCGTGTATTTTATCGGCGGTATCTTTTTTATGGATGTTGTTGGCGGCTTCGCCGATGTCTTCATATACTTTACCACCTTCCAGGATATTGATATATTGTAATCCTCTGCAGATGCCGAGCACCGGGAGGTGCTGTTGCTGCGAGTATTCATAAATCTTTTTTTCAAATGCGTCTCTTTCCGGTGAAAAGTGGTCCGGCTGATGTGGATAGGGAGTAGTGCCGCCGTAATAAGAAGGCAATACATCCACCCCGCCAGTCATCACAAATCCATCGCAGGTGGCAATATCGGGTATGTTATTGTCGATATAAGAGAGGATCACCAGTTCGAGGTCTTCGCCCAGTTCCGCGGGTGTGAACCAATGTTGATAATTGGGGGCGCTGGCTTCCGTTAAACTGATCCCTATTTTTTTCTTCATAGCTACAACGCATTTAAATATAATTGTTTGAAGTCTTTGCGGCTAACTGGTTTAGGATTGTTAGGATGTGCGAAGTCGGCCACTGCCAGGTCTGCGAGCGTATCGATATGTGTTTCTTTTACGCCGATTTCCCGGAGGTGATGCGGAATGTTTACCTGGCTGTTGAGATCGAACAGGTATTGCACTACGGCGGCACCGGTTTCTTCTTTCAGCTCCAGGGTTCTGGCGATGCGGCGGAATTTATCTTCAAAACCTGCAATGTTGAATTGCATGCCGTAAGGAATATTTACAGCATTGGCGAGGCCGTGGTGAGTATCCAGTAAGGACGACAACGGATGCGCCAGGGAATGTACCACCCCGAGGCCTTTCTGAAAGGCGATGGCGCCCATCATAGAAGCCATCAGCATATTACTTCTGCTTTCTATGTCGGGGTGGTTAGTGGCTTTTACCAATGATTTATTAATGAGATAGATGCCTTCCAGGGCAATGCCATCACACAGGGGATGTGGATTTTTTGCGAGGAATGCTTCCATGTTATGTGTCAATGCATCCATGCCGGTGGCGGCGGTAATAAAGGCGGGCAATTCCATGGTGAGCATGGGATCAGCAAATACGATTTTAGCCATAAGTTTAGGCGAAAACAATATTTTTTTCTGATGGGTTTCGTCATCGGCAATGATAGCACTCCTGCCTACTTCGCTGCCGGTGCCGGCAGTAGTGGGTACGGTAATGAAGTGCGGTACATCGTTGGTTACGTAGATATCTCCGCCAATGAGGTCGTCGTATTTAAACAGGTCTTCCCGGTGGTGGATGCGTAATACAATGGCGCGGGCCACATCTATGGCCGCGCCTCCGCCGATGCCGATGATGCTGTCGCGTTGCGTGGCATCCCATTGATCGGTACCTTTATATACGTCGCTTTTTACCGGGTTTTTATGGATATCGCTGAATACTTCTACCGACAACTGATGGGCGTGCAGGTCTGCCACAATGCCTTTAAAAAAGGAGAGGCCGGCCACAGTGGGGTCGGTAACGATCAGGGGACGTTTAAGGCCGTTTTTTTGCAGGTACGCCGGTAATTCTTTGATAACGTCTGCGCCGAAACGGATAGTAGTTGGAAAGTTGTACTGAAATGCCATATGCTGCTGCTTAGATGATTTCGAAATATCTTTTAAGTTCCCAGTCGGTGACTGCTTTAGCGTATTGTTTCCATTCCCATTCTCTTGTTAAGGTAAAATGTTCTACGAAATCAGCGCCAAATAATTCTTTTGCCAGGGCAGATCCTTTCATTTGCTGTGTGGCAATATGAAGGTTCTGAGGTAATACACCATTGCTGGTATCTTTGTACCCATTGCCAATGGTAGCTTCTTTCTCCAGTGACAATTTATTTTTTATCCCGTACAAACCTGCTGCGAGGCAGGCGGCCAGCGCGAGGTAAGGGTTGGTATCTGATCCTACCACTCTTGTTTCCAGGCGGGTGGCTTTTGGATTACCGGGTAATGCCCGCAGGGCCACGGTTCTGTTGTCGATGCCCCAGGTGAGCGTAGTGGGGGCCCAGGCGCCTTCCACCAGTCGTTTGTAGCTGTTGATGGTAGGGGCTATCATGGGGAGTATCTGCGGTAAGCAGTGTAGTTGTCCTGCGATATAACTTTTCATCAGTGCACTCATTTTACGGGGATCTTGCTCATCGTAAAATAAGTTCTTTTTATTATCGGCATCCCATAAGCTTTGGTGTACGTGACCGCTGCATCCGGGAAGGTTTTCGTTTATTTTGGCCATGAAAGTGGCCAGTATACCATGTTTGTAGGCAATTTCTTTTACTGCTGTTTTAAATAATACGGCCTGGTCAGCGGCGGGTAATATATTGGCGTACTTGATGGCTGCCTCATATACGCCGGGACCGGTTTCCGTATGTAATCCTTCTACCGGGATATCAAATTTTACCAGTTGTTCAAACAGGCTGCTCATGTATTCATTTTTCAGCGCGCTGCGTAAAATGGAATAACCGAACATGCCGGGTGTCATAGGTGTTAGCTCACGAAATTGTTTCTGGTGGGCGGTATCCGGTGTTTCTGCAAAGTTGAACCATTCAAACTCCTGGGAGAAGTAAGGAATAAAGCCGCTTTGCGTGGCATCGGCCAGTACTTTACGCAGTAGCTGCCGGGGGCAGGTATAGGTAGCGGTATTATCTTCCATCACAAAGTCGCCGAGGAAAAAAGGAACATCATTTTCCCAGGGAATTTTCCGGAAGGTGCTGAGATCTATTTTAACTAGTGCATCGGGATAGCCGGTATGCCAGCCGGTATATTTCACATTGTCGTACACCACGTCACTCATATCCCAGCCGAAGGTCACGTCACAGAATCCGAGTCTGCTTTCCACTACGGAAGCGAATTTTTCGGCAGCAATATATTTCCCCCTTAATACGCCGTCAATGTCTGTTACTGCGATCTTCACTTTCCCGGAGGAGTGCTGCTTTACGTAGGCTAATATGTCTGATGTAGTCATGTATGGGCCGGTTTAAATATTTTGTACAACAAAAAAGCGATGATTAAAATGGAAAAATAAATGCCTCCCAGTAAGGGATTGAAGAAGAACATGGCGATAATGGAGATGGTGGCAATGATCAGTGCAATCAGCGGGAAAGCCGGGTAGAATGCTACTTTGAACGGACGAGGCAATTCCGGCTCCCGTTTTCTCAATATGATAATAGACACCATAGAAATGATATAGAGTGTGAGTGCGCCAAAAACAGATACAATAATAATTTCGGCCGTTTTACCGGAAAGCAGCGCCAGGATGCCAATCACCATATTCCCGATGAGGGCATTGGCCGGTGTATGAAAACGGGGTGATATTTTGCCCAGCATAGCGGGCATGTTATGCACCCTTCCCATTTCGAAGGTAGAGCGTCCGGCGGCGAGAATGAGGCCATGGAAAGAGGCCACCAGTCCAAATAAACCGACGGTGATGAGCAGATGATACATCAGGTGGTCGTTGCCCGTAATTTTTGCAAGGGCTAACGGCAGCGGAGAATCGGAGGTATCGCCGCTGACACCATTTTTATATACAATGGCTTCCCAGCCGGCAATGCCGGTAGCGGCCACAAAGATGAGTATGCATAAAATAGCCAGCGTAAGGATGGCCCATCCAAATCCTTTACTGATATCCCGTTGCGGATTTTTTGTTTCTTCGGCTACGTTGGCAATACCTTCAATGCCCAGGAAAAACCAGATGGCAAAAGGGATGGCGGCAAAGGCACCGCCCCAGCCATTCGGCAATGCGTTGTGCGTAAGATTAACCGTCTGAAATTTGGGCAGTGATATACCCGAGAAAAGCAACAGTTCTCCTACTGCCAGGATGGTAACCACCACTTCAAAGGAAGCTGCTGCTTTTACACCATACACATTCAGGGCGGTAAACACAAAATAGATGGCGATAGCGCTGGCTAAGATAGGTACCTGGGGAAAAAACGCGTTGAAGTAAGCACCGATGGCAAAGGCGATCGCTGGAGGTGCCAGGATAAATTCTACCACCTGGGCAATACCTGCAATGAAGCCGATATCTTTGCCCATGGCCCTGTTGGCATAATCAAATACGCCGCCGGCTTTAGGGATGGCACAGGCCAGTTCTGCATAACTAAAAGTAAAGGTAACGTACATGACCATGATCACAAGGGTGGCGAGGGCCATTCCTCCGGTGCCCCCTTTTTCGAGCCCAAGATTCCAACCAAAGTACATACCCGAAATTACGTATCCTACTCCAAGCCCCCACAGCATAAAGGGAGTCAGTGTTTTCTTTAAGCCCTTGTTTTGTGTCATTAGAAAGATCTTAATGGTGTGTACCGTAATATAACATAAAATAAAATATTTTTATAGTAAGTATTTTAGAGAAGAATAATAAGAAGAGAAGGACATTTTCATAACAATACTATACATGACAACATGAAACTGATCGCTAATGGCCGCATATGGATTGAAACAGCAGAGGGTCCTTTTTTAGGATATGGCAGAATTGAGTTGCTGGAAAAAATCGGGGAGTTAGGATCCTTGCGCAAGGCGGCTACGGCGATGAAAATCTCTTACCGCCAGGCCTGGGATTTTGTAGACCAGATGAATAAACGTACCGGTCACCCACTGGTGACAATGGAAAGAGGCGGGAGGAATGGCGGCGGCGCTTCCCTGACAACAGAAGGTAAAGCAGCCATCGCACTGTTTCATCAGTTAAATAACGCCTTCCAGGAATTTTTAAGCAATGCGATGGCGGGCTTAAATAAACCCATATAAACAATTATTCTTTTGCAAATCGTACAGTCATAGTCGTTACCTCCCATATCCAGCGGGCTGGTTTCTTTTCACCGGGCACCACTATACGAAAAGGGCCTTTGCCAGCTGGCAGCGGTTGTCCGTCTACTGTATCCGCCAATATAATCACCCGGTCTGTAAAGGTGCTGTCCAGTTCCGGTAAGGAAAATAATACTTCATATCCATCGCCCGATTTTACCAGCAGGTATTTTGCCATGTTTTCCCCTCTTAGTTGAGGCCCGAGGGTAACGCCGGCTTGTTGCAGGAGTTGATATACCGGCACGCCGGTATATTGATGTGCTTTCCCATCGCGGTCGGTAGCGGACACCGTTACTTTTTTCATCGCGGCAATATCGGTAGCCGTAAGCTTTAGCGGATGGGTCACTTCTCCTGCTATGGAAATGGATTGTGCCCAGGCAAAGGAAGACAGCAGCAGTGTGGAGGCCAGCAAAGAGAGTTGTTTATATAACATATCGTTTAATTAACGGGATTAGAAAATTGTGGATTGGTAATAAAGGCAGAATCGGTGAGCAGGTGCAGGAAGGCGATGATGTCTTTCTTCTCCTGCCTGCTGAGTTGCAGCGCAGTACCACCAGTTTCATTCGATGTATTACGCAGCACCGGGCTTAAAGAAGGGCTGCTGATAATGTGTTCGCTATAATGATCCAGTACTTGTTCCAATGTTTGAAAACGGCCATCATGCATGTAGGGCGCGGTAAGCGCAATGTTGCGGAGCGTAGGCACCCGGAACCGCCCCCTGTCGGTGGCCAGGCCGGTAAGCTTTTCCCTGCCGGCATCTGCGGGAAGGCTATCCAGACCGTTGTTGTGAAACAGCTCCAGGTATAGCTTTGGACCGCCATGGCAATGCCCGCAGTTGGCTCCGCGAATATTTTTCCCGGGGTCAGGCGCGGTGAAAAACAATTGCATGCCGTGCAGCGCCGCTGCCTCCGGTTGAAAGGTGCCTTGCAGGTAGCGGTCGTACGGGGAGCTGGCGGAGATAAGCGTTCTTTCGAATTGTGAGAGGGCTTTTATGATCGCTTCGCCGGTGATGCTGTCCGTACCAAAGGCGGCCTGGAAAAGGGCCGTATAGCCCCGTTTATGGCGTAGTTTTTCGGCAGTTATGGTCAGCGATTGTCCCATTTCATGAGGGGCGGTGAGGGGCGTGATGGCCTGTTGTTCCAGGCTGCCAGCCCGTCCATCCCAGAAGAAATGTCTTACCCATAGCAGGTTGGCTAACGACATGGCACTTCTATCGGTGGGGATGCTGTCTATACCGGTGCTGAAAGCTTTTCCGTCTGTAAAGGCCAGGTGCTGCTGATGACAACTACCACAGGAAATTTTGTTACCGGCAGACAGGGCTGTTTCGTAAAACAGTCGCCTGCCCAACTCAACGCCCTGCCGGGTGAGCGGATTGTCGGGCGGAACATTGGTTCTGTTACCAAAATAGACAGGGTATACCAGTGCATATGGCTCGGTGATAAAAGCCATCCTGCCGCCTACGAAAGGTAGGGCCGCCAGTACCAGTAAAATGAGTAGCCACCGCGTATGCATCTCCCTAAAAATAACTATAATTAAAAAGCACTTTGGCGAAATAATTTCTACCCTGTTCCGGATAGCCTTCTGTGAGCATATAATTTTTATCAAAGATATTATTAACGCCACCCTGTAGTTCCAGCCAGGAGGTAATTTTTACCTGCGCACTGGCATGCAGCAGGAAGAAGCCAGGCACCCTGGTGCCATAGCTGGTGCTGTACCTGTCTGCATCGTATTCCCCATTCACGAGAACGCCTACACGCGAAATATGATATTGCAGCCAGCCAATGGCTTTATGCTCCGGCACATCGGTGAAGTGCAGGTGAGGGTTATCGAGGTTTTTACGTTTAATAAAGGTATAATTCCACCCGGTGGTGAAGTGGGTAGCCACCTCCCAGGTAACAGCTACTTCTGCGCCGTAATACACCGCTTTGCCTTTGTTCTGCGACTGCGACAGCCACTGGTGTTTCACCGTGTCATACTGCACATTGCTGACATTCTGAATAACGTTTTGAATACGGTTATAAAAAATGGATCCATCCAGGCTTACTTTTTTAATCCGGGTATCGGTGTATTGCAGTGCCATATTCACGGTATTCTCGGGTTGCAGGTCCGGGTTAGGAATAGCGGTACCCAGCTTATAAGAATAACGGTCTTTGATAGTGGCAAACCGGGTCATCCGGTCGGCGGAAAATTGGAGGATACGCCCGGGGAGAAAAGTGTACAGCAATTTCAGCTGTGCATTAACGGCGTGGCTGTTGTTGGCCGGGAAACCTGTGATCACTTTGGTTTGACTGTTATAGTTTTGTGCCTTCAGGCTCTGGCGATAGTTAAAAGCGGCGCCTCCCAATAAGGTCCAGTGTGGATCAAACGTGTGGTGGTCGGTAACGCCAACGGAAACATTATTATCGGCCGCCCGCCTTTCCGGCTCCCCTTCATTATGCTCGCGGTGTACGTCCTGTTTAAAGTGAACAGCTGCCTTTAACTGATTGGCCGCTGACAACGTCTGCCCGTATTCCATATTGCCACCAAACGTATAGTCGTTATAGTGACTACTGAAAGCATAAGGTCTCTTTTGTGTACTGTAGCTGGCATCATCGAAACTGTTTAACAGGTTCACAAAGCGGTCATAGAAGAGGCGTGTTTTCAAACTGCTTTTTGCTGTTAGCTCACTGTTAGAGAGAAAATACAGGCTTTCCTTGTTCCATTTGGGCCATTGCCAGTACCGGGGGCTTTTGTACAACGAATTCAGTGTATCCGTTCCCGTATATACCGGTGATCCCTTGCTGCCTTCCTGGTGTACATATCCAATGGCCAGTTCGTGTTTATCATTGGGCGTGTAACCTAGTTTGAAGCCATATCGCCAGTCGTTGTTATAGGAGTTCTCTCTTTTATAACCGGGTGCGTTTTTAGTAGGGGTGAAATCATGCGAAAGGTTATAGTAGTCGCGCTGATAGCGGGATGCATCCCCTTGTAGGTAAAATTTCTTCAGCCGGCTGCCTATGTTAACAGCAGCTTCACTTCCTCCGCTGAGCCATCCGGCGGAAGCATTTACCTCCAGTGCATGGGTAGGTTTTGAGGAGATGAGATTAATAACGCCCCCCATGGTGTTAGGACCATATAAGACGGAGGCACCGCCTTTTTCTACTACTATTTTAGAGAGATTAAAAGTGGTAAAACGGGCCAGATCCACATAGCCGTCGTAGGGTACATATACCGGTACCCCATCAATAAATACGGGTGTTTGCCGGAGGTCAAAACCCCGGAGATAAATCATGGATTCATTACGGGGGCCTACGTTCGATTGACTAACACCGGGCAGCAGGTTCAGGGCATTGGCTACCTGGAGCCGGTGAAACTGCCTGATTTGTTCCATGGTAATAGTGCCGGCGGAATCCGGGCGACTGCCATAGGCCACTATTTCACCAAGGGAAAATACCTTGCTGCTGTCTTGTTTTAGCTGGGCTAAGAGGTGTGTCATACTGCCGATGAGGAGTCCGGCTGTCAGAATGATCCTTTGCATGTACCTGGTTTGCGTTATTCCTATTTTTGAATAACGGTGAAAAAATGCTTACCGCTGCTGCAATAACAAAAACACGGAACCAAAAGGGAAGCTGGAAAAATGAGGTGTCAGGGTGTATGATGAATCAGGGGCAAAGATAATACTAATAAGGAAGCTTTTTGCAGTTAGCTTTTAGCTTTTAGAAAAATGCAGTGGAGATATAAGCTTAAGTGTTATTATACTTTGCCTATATCTCCACTGCATTTTTCTAAAAGCTAAAAGCTAACTGCAAAAAGCTTCCTTTTCAAACCGGATGGCCTGTAAGCGGTCATACTCTTTTACATAGTCGGGGTTTTCAGTCCCCATCATACGGTCCCAGAAGCGGAAATACAGTCCATAATTCCCCCTGAACTTTTTATGATGCAGGTTATGATGGGTAGAGGTATTGATCACTTCAAACAGCCAGGAATGGCGGAAGTTTTTGGGCATAATTTCATAGCCCAGGTGGCCATATACGTTGATGATAAAACCACTGATGGTAAACAGTAAAATAGACAGCGGATGTAACGGCATTACAAACGCAATTACTACCAGTACACCGCCTTCTACTACGGCTTCGGCTACATGGAAGCTATAAGACGTCCACGGAGAAGGGTTGGTGCTTTCGTGATGCACCACGTGTGTTAACTTGAACAGGCTTTTATGGTGCATCAGGCGATGCATCCAGTAAAAGTAGGTATCATGTACCACCAGGCTCAGCGCCACACTCACGCCTACATACCAGATCGGGAAGTCTGACAGGTTGGTGTAAATCTGGGTATACTGCCGGATGGGCGTAAACAGCAACACCATGGTGATACCGGTAAATACCAGGGTACTTTGCATGGAATACCATATTTCGCGAAGGAAATCTTTTTTGGAGGCGAGCCGTTGCTGGATCTTGAAACGGTTCCAGCGCTTAGGCATCAACAGGTAAAATAATGCAAAGGGAATACCTGCCAGCAAAAAATACCGCAGGGCAGAAAGCAGGAAAATTCTACCTGCCGCCGTTACTATTTGATCCATAAACCACTCATTTTTTATGTTTCAAAAATAGCGTAGACGTCTGGCAGATGTGGTTAACAAAGGATAACTTCCGATCTTAACAAAGGTTAATTTCAGCCTTTGCCTTTGGTATGAAGTCGCTTCCGGATGCGACTGAGGGAGACGGGCGTAATACCCAACATAGAAGCGATATACTTATCCGGCACGCGGTTTACCAGGTCGAAACGCCCGGTGACCAGGTTCAGGTAACGTTCTTCCGGCGACAACGTTACAAAAGATTCCATCATCTGTAACGACTCTGACAGCATGCGCATCAGGAAGAAGTTCCTTAACGGCTCATATTCCGGATGGGTTTTTAATACTGCTTCCAGCACATCATAGTCCATTTCCAGCAGGGTAACCGGTTCCAGCGCCCGGTAGATAAAACGGGAAGGTTGCCGGTGGATGATAGAGTCGTGGGAAGCGATGAACTGCTCTTCCCAGCGGAGAAACAACGTAGCTTCGTCGCCGTTAGCTTTGATAATGTACGCCCGCATAATGCCCTGTTCAATATAAGCAAGGCGCCGGGCGGTTTCTCCTTCCCGGATATATACTTCGTTGGCTTCCAGTTTTACCGTCCTGGTCATGGAAAACAGGGGAGCAGTATCGGCGGGCAACACGCCGGCCAGGTCAAATAATAGTTGTTGTAAGGTAGTTTTTGATGTACTCATATCAGTTTACGGCCACAAAATGCACTTGCTAATGTAAGGTTAATTCCCCGAAACTGCTGTAGCACATGTTACTACAGGGTTATTTATAGGGCAGATGGGAAATTGTATTCGCATATTCCGGGAATTGATGCTTAAATTACAGCACTATTAAACCGATGCTTAGATGAAACCTGGAAAAATAATCCCCGCTTCTATCACCATCTTTGGTGCTAAAGGGGACCTGACAAAGAGGAAACTGATCCCGGCACTTTATAATTTGTATACAGACAAGCACCTGCCGCCGGTGTTTAATATCTACTGCGTAGACTTTCTGCCGGAAGATGAAGCCGCCTTCAAACTTGATCTGCTGGCTGGCATCAACGAATTTAGCCGAAACGGAAAGGCCGATGAAAAGGAATGGGAAGGATTTGCTAAAAACATCACCTACCTGCAGGGCGACTTCATGAAATCTGAGACGTACACCGGGCTGAAAACCAGGATGGACGCTTTTGAAAAGAAGCAGAAAAAGGATAGTAGCCGTGTGTTTTACTTCGCTGTAGCGCCCCGTTTTATTGAAATCATCGCGGAAGCCCTGTATCAACACAGCCTTTGCTGTCGCGAAGACCTGGACCGTATTGTGGTGGAGAAGCCATTTGGTACCGACCTGGATACGGCCAAGAAGCTCAACCGCTTTTTAGGCAAGCGTTTCGCAGAAAAGCAAATCTACCGTATAGACCACTACCTGGGTAAGGAAGCGGTACAAAACATCATGGCATTCCGTTTTGCCAACTACGTATTCGAGCCATTATGGAATAAAAAATATATCGATCACATACAGATCAGCGTAGCAGAAGAAGTGGGTGTAGGCAAACGTGGCGGCTATTATGATGGCGCCGGCGCCCTGCGCGACATGATACAGAATCACCTGCTGCAATTACTTTGTATTATAGCGATGGATGCACCTAAGTTCTACAAATCAGAACTGATCCGCGACGCCAAGGTAAAGGTATTAAAGGCCATCCGCCCCTATACCCCGGCACAGGTGCTGAAAAACGTGATCCGCGGGCAATATACCGCCGGCAATGTACACGGTGGGCCTCGTGTGGCTTACCGTAAGGAAGACCATGTAGCGCCTGCCTCTAACACCGAAACCTTCGTGGCCGCGAAGCTGTTCATTGACAACGACAGGTGGAAAGGCGTACCCTTCTTTTTACGCACAGGTAAATCTATGCCGGTACAGTCGTCCGTTATCGTAGTACAGTTCAAAGATTCGCCTAACAAGATTTTCAAAGATGACCTGACGCCCAACCGCCTGATCATTAGCATACAGCCGGAACTGGAAATCAGTTTACTGTTTGAAAGTAAAGTGCCCGGCCTGAAAATGAGGCTGAAACCGGTAGAAATGGACTTTACTTACCAGGAATCCTATACAGAAACTATTCCGGAAGCATACGAAGCATTATTGCTCGATGTGTTGGATGGCAACCCTACATTGTTTATGCGCGCTGACCAGGTAGAAGCTGCCTGGAAAGTAGTGATGCCGATTGTAGATACCTGGAAGAAGTATCCCGCCAAAGAACTGCATTTGTACAAAGCAGGTACCTGGGGACCTACCGCCGCAACGGCTTTATTAAAGCCTTATGCAAAAGACTGGTTCCGGTTGTCGGCAAGAGAAGAAAGCATTAAGTAGAAATTACGAATTACGAATTACGGCTTTGTGGGTAGATTTAAGCGAGTGTTACTCGCGTTTACTGTCTACCCACAAAGCCGTAATTCGTTATTCGTAATTCGTAATTTCCCTTACGGTGTGTATGTCACGCTGCTACCGTACAGAATATTAGACACACCGGAGAAGTAAGTATGCTTATCGGTGCTGGTGAGGTTATACCATAAGTATACGCCATAGCCGTTATTCTTGGTTTGTGTAGCCAGGGAGTTGGCGGTGCTTTGGCTGGTGCTCTGTATATCCACTGCTGCAGGGCCTAAGTTGCTTTTGGGCAATCCGGCTACATTAGGTACCGAATAAGAACCGTAGATCGCATTCCAGCTATAGTTGGCCCAATCGCCCACTTTTTTGCCACCCCAGGATAAGCGGGAAGCGGCTGGTCCGTAATAATAGAAGGAGATGATTTTGGAAGGCATTAGTTTCCGTAGTTCATCTACCAGCATCACAAAGGAGCTGTCGTTTGGTTGTGTGGTGCCATTGTTGCCATATTCTGCATATTCATCGTCGAAATCAATTCCATCTAATCCGTAATAGGCCACCGTATCGCTGCATTGCTTCGCGAAAGCATGGGCGGCAGTTCTGCTGGTAAAATTGCAGATACCGGCGCCCTGGTGATTGCCGAGAATAGACAACAACACCTTCATGCCTTTGTTTTGCAGAGGTACAATCTGTGTGGCTTTATTGACCAGCACATTGGATACATTGGGGTTGTTGGATAATACCGCCTGATGGGTGGTGGTATTGTAGTTGATATTTGCCGCAAAAATGATGGCGATATCAAACAGTTGTTGTCCACCGGTGGTGAGCGTATATTTACCGGTATTCAATAAACTGTTACTATTTACTTCTACATAACAAACCGATATACCACCAGTTTTGGTCACCGTTTTGGCGCTGGCGTGTGTAACGGCAGCATTATTGGCCGTAACAGGCTGTAGGCCTTTTTCATTTTCTTTTTTACAGGCGGCTGCGAAGAGGAGGGTAATAGCAGCGGCAGTACCGGCGGCGGTTAGCCGCGGGAAATGGAGCTTTGTTTTCATAACAACATTTTAGTGGTTTAAATAATCCGGGTTCAGTTTTGGTTGCGGGCTTCCTGACTAATGGGTCTAACGACAGATATGCTGGTAATGATACCGGGCTAACGTTGAATATGATAGAGACCCGGTGGCGACTAATGGGCCAACCACCGGGTAACAGGTAATGTGTTTATTTTCTTGTATCCCACCACAGCGGGGTAGCGCCGTTATCCGCGCCTCCCAGCAGTTTCAGTGCATTGGCTACAGCAGTGGCACTTGTGCTGTATTCATCTTGCGGGTACGGTAATCTTCTAACCTGTAAGGAGGAAGAAATTACGCCACCGCTATTGTTATGTTGTACCGGGAAAAGTTTTGGGTACCCGGTACGGCGGAATTCAGACCAGGCTTCTTGTCCTTCAGGGAACGTTGCCAACCATTTCTGGGTAATAATACGTTCCAGTTTAATACTGTCTGGCGCTGCATCATTCCATTTGATGGTGATTTTAGAAGGGTTGGTGATGGTATCTTTTGCCTTTGGATCAATAGATGGAGCCGGGTGGCTGGTATCATCATTGAGGTAGCCTTTCGGGTCTACGCCCCATTGTGTCATCGAAGTAGTTACACCTTGTTCGTACAGTTGCTGTGCCGTTCCGCCGGCATTGGCCCAACCGTTCAGGGCTGCTTCTGCGCGCAGGAAATATACTTCGGCAGCAGTCATTAATTGTACAGGTGTTTTTAAACTGAAGGAAGGGGAAGCACCATTGCTGGTATTCAAAGATGAATAACCGGAATGTGCATCTTTGGTATCAGCACCGGTGATGCTACCACTGCGGATGCCAATATACTGTGCCGGGAAAGCAGGATCTGTCGATTTATCCATGTACCTGCCAACACGTGGATCTTTAAACCCGGTGAGGAAGCATTGTAAAGTGGCACAGATGCGGGTATCTGCCCAGTTTTGGGCGATAAATACCAGTGGGTTGGTAAAATTACCGGTTACTTTCACGGTCATGTTATCTGCATTGTCAGTGAGTACGCCGCCATTGGCAGGGTCCAGTGCTTTTTGGCCTTCTGACTTAGCCAATGCCTGGTCTGCTTTCTGAATGCGGGTAGCGAGGCGTAAACGAAGGGAGTTGGCAAACTTCAGCCATTGGGTAAAGTTACCGGCATACACTGCATCGAAGCTACCAAAATCAAAAGGTAAGGCAGTGCCACTGCTGATTTGTGTACGTAATGCTTTGGTAGCAGAGTCCAGTTCCAGGAAGAAACGTTTGTAAATATCCTGTTGGCTGTCGTAGGGAACACCACCGGGGCTTACCTCACCAGCATGGCTATACGGAACCGGGCCGTAAATATCTGTTACCCTGCTCATACCGGTTACCTGCACAATTTGTGCAACTGCCCATATAGCAGGATAGGTTTTTTCAATTCCTGTTCTTCTCAGTTTGGCAACGGGCAGCATTACGCTGAGGTAGCCTGCTTTATAAGCTTCGCCATTCCAGCCGCTCACCAGGCCATAGTTCATGTTGGTATTTCCTCCGAATGGGTTAGGCGACATGAAGTAGCCGGAGAAGCAATCGGCGTTCAGGTTTTGTTGAACCTGGAAGGAGTTAGGGTCGCCTCCTCCCGAAAAGTTGTAAATCGCCATCTGGGCTGATTTGAGATAGGAGCCCAGCGCAATGAAATCTGCGCCCAGTTGTTGGTCTGTTACGCCGGTATTATTGGTATTATATCTTTCGAAATTCTTTGTACATGCACTCAGGCCAGCCACCAGCACAGCTACTGCTATCCATAAACGAGAGGTGTAGCCTTGCTTTTTATATTGAAATTTCATCGTTGTCAGTTTTTGCGTGAATGATTTAGAAAGAAGCATTTAATGTAAGACCATAGCTACGGGTAGCTGGTAACATAAACACATCTACACCTCCCAGTCCATTTGCGGTAGACATGGTTTGTTCAGGATCAAATGGAGCTTTCTTTGTGAAGTAAAGCAGGTTACGGCCAGTCAACGACAACTTCAGTGTTTTCACAAAAGTGTTAGGATTGGTTACCGGTATGAGATAGCCGATAGCTGCTTCTCTTAATCTTACAGTGGTAGCACTATAGAGATAAGCGGAAGAAACGCCTTCTCTTCCACCTACCACAGAATACCAATCCTGTGCTTTTACGCTGGTTACAGGTTTGTTATCTACCACACTTACACCATTTACGGGAACACCACCGGCATCACGTGCATCTCCGGTAGTTTTAGATACGCCATAGATGTCCATCATGGCCTGGGTAACAGACATTACATTACCACCAAATTTACCATCGATCAGGAAGGAGAGGGTGAAGTTTTTGTAGATAAAGTTGTTGTTCCATCCAAGTTGCCATTTGGTATTGGCGTTGCCCAGGTATACCATGTCGCCGCCTTGTTTCATTGGCTTACCATCTTTATCAATTTTTATTCTACCCTGGTCATCATGTTGCAATACGGTACCATAGATATCACCAAAAGAGCCACCTACTTTAAACTGGGAAGCATAGTTAGCACCGGAAGCGCCACTCAGTGTAAAGCGGTCTGATAATGGAGACAGCTCTATGATTTTATTATCGTTGGTAGCGAAATTCAGGCCGGTGTTCCATTGCAGCTTAGTGTGACGTAATACATCATAGCGAATAACTGCTTCCACGCCCTGGTTCTGGATATTACCTGCGTTAATAAAGTAAGTATCATAGAAGCTGGCTTTAGGAGCAATAATCTGCATGGTTTGATTGGTGGTATTGGTTTTATAGTAGGTGAGATCTACACTCAGCCTGCTATCAAAGAAGCGCCACTCGGTACCCAATTCCAGCGACTTCGTTTTTTCTGGTTTCAGTGTGCGGAAAGGAGCAGCCGTTGCAGGTAAAGGGTTACCACTGGTACCCAACAGGTTTTCAGCAGCATGGCTTTGGTAGCTCAAAGGGGAGTTACCTACAATGGCATAAGAACCACGGACTTTAGCATAGGTTATTTGTGCCGGCATTTTTACCAGCTGACTCAACATGACATTCAAACCTACTGAAGGATAGAAATAAGAAAGCTGAGGAGTAAATGCCAGGTTGGAAGCCCAATCGTTGCGAGCAGTTACATCCAGGTATAACCATTCTTTATAAGAAATGTTAGCACTTGCAAATACGGATTGCCATTGCCCGTGATTTTCCAGCTGGTTACCAGAGTTGCGGGCATTCAATGCTACGAAATTCTGAAGCGTGAATATATTGGGTATGTACAAGCCGTCTTGTCCTGAATTGGCAAATACACCGGAAGATTTTACATCGCGGATGCTGGCTCCAGCCACACCGATAATTTTAAAATCATTAGCTGGAATATTAAAGTTGGCTATCAGGTCGCCGTATTGTTGTGTGGTAGTATTATTGTTGTAATTATATAAGCCGTTTTTGGGTGCCACTGCTTTTTGTGAGCCAGCATAAATTTTCTGTTCGTAAGTATCGGCAATGCGGTCTATACTTCCTCTTGCCTGGATATTTAACCAGGAGAACAGCTCGTATTTCAGGCTGGCGTTGGCCAGTATCCTGTTACGGGTAAGGCTGTTGTTGTTGCGGTTGGTGATCCACCATGGGTTTTGTTGAATATCTTCATCAAAAGCCCAATTTTGTACCGGTAAGAAATTCCTGGCCGGATCCGGTTTTTCAAACTGATCTTTAAAAGGACTCAGGTCGCGACCACGTGGAAACAGGTATAAGCCGGTCAGCGGATTGAAATACAAGCCGGAAAGTGGGGTGTTATCAATCTGCTGGGTCATATAGTTCACATCTGCAGAGGCGGTCAGTTTATCATTCAGGAAATGTCCGGTTTCTTTGAAATCAAGGTTGTGACGGCCCAGTTTATTACCGGGTGTTATACCCCTGGCAGAAGTGTTCGCATACGAGAAATAGGTTTGCATTTTCTCGGTACCGCCTGACAGGCTGATAGCATTGGTAAGATTAGTGCCAGTTTGGAAAAAGGAAGACAGATTATTGGAGGCACCGTTAATTTTAGCTCCCCAGCTTTGAGGAGAACCATCGCTGGTAGCGCCATAATTGTTCTGGAATTTAGGAAGATAGGCGGCCTGCATTACATTAAAGCCGGAAGAGAAGTTTACCACTGTACGACCTGCTTTACCACTCTTGGTGGTTACAATCACTACGCCATTGGCCCCCTGACTACCATACAATGCAGCTGCGGAAGCACCTTTCAGTATGGAGATGTTTTCAATATCTTCAGGATTCAGGTTAGAGATAGGGTCGCCTCCATCATAGGCACTGCTGCCGCCGTAGATACTTGTAGGTTGATTGGTCAGGTTATTGTTCATGGGTACCCCGTCAATCACATATAGTGCCTGGTTGCTTCCCAGGCCGGATTTGCTACCACGGAGAATTACTTTCGCAGAGCCACCTACACCAGAAGCGCTGGAAGAAATAGTCAAACCTGCTACTTTACCATTCAGGGTATTTACCAGGTTCGCGTCTTTCGCTTTGGTCAGTTCCAAACCGTCGAGTTGCTGGGTGGAGTAGGTGATGGACTTATCCGCCCTTTTAATACCAAGCGCCGTTACTACCACCTGGCCCAGTTGACTATCCTGGATAGCCAGGCTTACAGTGATATTGTTCTCTGTGCCTACGGTAATTTGTTTGGTTTCATAGCCTATGAAGCTGATGATCAACACATCACCGGGATTGGCGGAGATATTGAAAGTTCCTTCCACATTGGTCATGGTGCCTTTGCTGGTACCTTTTATCTGGATAGATACACCGATAAGCGGTTGTCCCTTGGCATCAGTCACTTTACCCTGTATAGGGGCAGCAGCAGGAGCTGCTACCGCGGCGGATTTAGGACTGATCACAATTGTTTTGTCTATGATGTTATAGGCAAACAATTTGTTGTTCAGGCAGGCATTCAGGACTTCGATGAGCGAAGCCTGGTTCATATTCAGGTTGACCGGGGGCGCTTTCTCGAGTAATTTTTCATCGTAGATAAATTCGTAGCCGGTTTGGCGGCTAATGCTGTTGAACACATCATAGAGCGGGAGCCGCTTTCCTTTGATGGTAACAGACTGAGAATATGTTTTGGCGCTCAGCTGAAGGGTGAATACTAGTGTCAGTATTGCAGTTAATCGCATAATTAACAGTAATTTTCTTTGCACAGTCCCTCCTTTACAGGGGACTTTGCAGGTACCAAGTAGTTCCATACTTTTGTGTTGTTGGCTTAATAATTCAATTTCTAACGTGATGCTGGGAGTTGGGTTGCCTTCTATAGCCGGGAGCATTGCAGTGCTTCCGGTTTTTTTACAACCGGTAGTGGAATTAAACTACGTCTTCATAACTTTCAATAGTTTTAAAATGATGAATTCATAAGTGGACAAAATAGCTGCTATTCAGGATCGTATGGCTTTACCAGGATCCGGTTGTCTTTAATCTCAAAGTGAACGCGTTTTGTTGTTGATAAAATGCTTAATAAGGAGGATGCATTCTCTCTCCGGGAAATGATCCCTGTTAATCGGACATCTGAAAGGTCGCCCTGGTAGACTACCTCTATATTATACCACCTGGCCAGTTGGCGCATAATGGTTTCTATGCTTGTATTGCGGAAGCGGAATTTGCCTTCTTTCCAGGCCAGTGCCTGTTCCATGTCGGCTTTTTCAATGACAAAATCTTTATCGCCCACTGATAAGCTGCCACCGTAGCCAGGTTTCAGCAGACTTTTGTTGTTACCATATACCAGTTGTACGGCGCCGTCTTCCAGGGTGGTGGTGATGTTTTTTTCATCTGAATAGGCCATCACATTGAAGCTGGTGCCCAATACATTAATAGCCACGTCAGGTGCGCCTTTTACTTTGACCCGGAAAGGCTGCTGGGCATTGGCCGCAATCTGGAAGTAACCTTCTCCTGTGATCTCCACGGTTCTTTCTTTCCCGGTAAAAGCAGTAGGGAAGCGGATACTACTGGCGGCATTCAGCCATACCTTACTGCCATCAGCCAGGGTAAGCTGGTATTGACCTCCGCGGGGTGTTACCACGGTATTATATACTATTTCGGCAGGTTTACCTGCCGCTTCGTAGGCGAGTCCTTCTTGTGTATTCAGCACGCGGGTATTACCCTGTTGGGCCAGGGCCCCAAGGTTGGCACTGTCGAGCGGAATGGTTTTTCCGTCAGCCAGCACCAGCATGGCTTTGTTGCTACCCGGCTCCAGGGGAGCAGGAGTGGTGGCAACTATCGCAGGGGAATGTACTGGTGGCTTCGCCAGGTAACGGGCGCCGGCAAACACCATAGCGCCTGCCAGGGCCGCAGCTGCGGCATAGGGTAGCAGCCGGAAGCGACGGGGAGTGTTTACGGGCGTTGTGGCGTGCAGGATCTGCTGAAGGATCGCTGCTTCATCTTCGCGCTGCCAGCCACTGTCACGTACTTCTCCATATAAGGCCATCAGGATATCTGCTTTGATTTCCGGCTCATAATCATCGCTGGCTACCAGGGCTTTTAAGCGCTCCAGTTCCTCCTGGCTGATCTGGCCATGTTTATATTTTTCAAGCAGTAACTGTACTTCCGAAATGGACATATACAAAGTTTGGAAAGGGTGATGTGGGTAAAGACGCGCGACAAACAAAAAAGGAGTATCCTCTCCGAAAATTTTTTTTTGACGGGAGCCGGGTTATTTGAACAAGGTAAGAATAGCCAGCAGGAAAGGCAGCATATCGTTATGGATCCGGGCTTTCACAAAGGCCCGTACAGCATGCATTGCCAGGCTCATTTGCTTTTTAACGGTATGTACAGAGATATTGAGTTGCAGGGATATTTCTTCGTTGCTCCAGCCTTGCTTACGGGCTAAATATACTTTTTTACGTTCCGGTGGCAGGCCGGCAATGGCCTTATCAAGAATAGCATCGTATTCCCGTTGGAGTAAAAGATGATCGGTATCATTCTGAGAAGCAGGCTGGTTTTTCCCCAGCAGGTCGTATACTTTTAATCGTACCAACTGCTTTTTAAAACCATCGTAAATATGATTGCGGGTAAGTATAAAAAGATAGTCTTTGAAATTCTTTACCTGGTGCATCTCCGCTTTTTTCAGCCAGATCTTCATAAATACTTCCTGTACTATTTCGCGGGCCAGGCTGTTGTCTTTCAGGTAAAGCATGGCTACATCAAACACCTGTTGACTATAATGCCGGAAAAGGATGGTGTAGGCTTCCCCGTCGCCCTGGGCAACTTTTTGTAGCAGCTCATGTTCATCTGTTAAGGTGAAGTTTGACAACATTGGCGGTTTAGAAGCCCTGACAAAATCAATAAACAAGGTAAATTTAGTGGACCGGAAATTAATAATAAAATAATTTATCCCGGTTGTTATCGCTGCTGTTGGTTTTTTAAATTAAAAAAATTATTATGTAATTTCAGCATATGCCAGACCTTTATCCCGGAATACAATGGGTAGTGCAACGAAATCTGACGAATAAAGCAGACCTGGAGAATTTGCAGCGGGCTTGCGAAATAACGGGTGTACGTTGCCAGCTGATAGATATGATTCCATTTTCCATTGCCTTACCCGACTTTGATAATACCCGCCGGAGTATTTTTTACGGATCTACCACGCTTTGCGCGCTGGTAGCAGAAAATAAGCAGTTACAGGAAGGATTGTTTTTTGACCCTGCATTGTTTTCCATCGGTAATTATTTAAGCAGATGGGGAAAATATATGCTGAATGATGGCGCTGTTGTGACCACGTTTGCAGCGTTAATGAGCAGGTCAGCAGCACCGGAGACGTTGTTTTTTATTCGCCCGGATGATGACAGTAAATCTTTTGCGGGAGAAACGAAATCTTTTGGCGACATTAAAACCTGGTATGAGCAGTTGAAGATGGTGGAAAACACCAACTTATCACTTCATTCCCCCATTGTGGTATCTACGCCCTATAGTATTCAGTCTGAATGGCGGTTGTGGATTGTCAATGGAAAAGTAATCGCTGCGTCAAAATACCGGACCTATTTTAAACTTACGCCTGCACCTGGATGTCCACCGGAAGTTATTGCGTTTGCAGAAAGTCGTTGCAGGGAATATATGCCACAGGCAGTTTTTGTAATGGACGTATGTCTTTGTGGCGATGAGTATTATATTGTGGAATGTAATTGTATGAATGCTGCAGGTTTTTATAAAGCAGATGTCACCGCCATTGTGGCCGCAGTCTCCGCTTATTTCGCCAATATTTTTCCATAATAAACGTTTTATTACTACGCATGTACATTGCGTTTGGTATGTATATCTTACGCAGTAAATAATACTAACTGCTATCTTATGAGTGAATTCAAATTCTGGCATATTATTGAAGAAGCGTGGGAGGCTGCTCCTGCTTTACTTGAAATGCGGAATACAGCGTTGAAAACCAATGACGCTGCATTAATAGAAGATCTGGCTGGTGAAGTGTATGGCACTATCACCAATAATATCAGGGATTTACTGTTGGAATTGAATAAGGAAGAACTCACTGCCTTTAACCATATCATGGAGGAAAAATTATTCCATATAGACCGGGAAGATATCCATCAATACACCGATGGTTCAGACGATGGTTTTCTTTACTGCAGATGTTTCATTGTTGGAATGGGCAGGGAATATTATGAAATGATTGATGAAACCCCCTCCAAAGCAACCTACGATGCAGAAGCCGAAATTGTAGGCTTCATAGGCTATATCGTATACCAGGAAATGTTTGGCGAGGAATTTGAACGCAACACCGTGCATTGTATTGAAACCTGCTCCAATGCCCGTGGTTGGGAAAGCCAATAAAACCATATACATGAAAGACGAAAAACTGTACGGGATTAATAAAGAACATGCACATCCAAGAGCCATCGAACTAATCCCGGAAGATTTTTTCTGGGATTGTGTGGATGAATTAGCCCCCTTTGGTTCCGATGAAGGCGATTTAGCCCTGGCGGAGTTCAGAGACTGGCGTAATGCTAATCCAAATAAACCAGTGATGGACTGCCTGAAATGGGTGATTGAATCTATAGGGGAAATGAACATCGAAGACTATAACGAAGACCTGCTCGACAGGGATCATATGAAAGCATTGATGGAAGATCCCGATTATGACGACAACTACTATATATTCACATTGGACACCGCTATCATCGCCACCGGATTTGGACAACTGGTAGATGAAGGTGTTATTGAGGCAGATAATAAAACCATTATCAGTATTGCATTGGAACGGCAAATCGCCTGGGCGCTGCTTTCAGAAAGCTGGTCGTATGCAGAACAGCATATCGGTTACCTGAATATAATGAAACGCGTATTGGAAGATGCGTAGCAAAAGAATACTGCCAAATTTGTTAACTTGTAGCTGTATTACAACGCCTGCTCATGATCACGCTGAACGATAAAGTATACACTTGTCCTGTTGATGTAACATTGGGTTTTATTGGAGGTAAATGGAAACTGCTCATCCTTTTTCATCTACACCATTTCACCAAAAGCAGCTATGTGGACATCCGGAATAACCTACCCGGTGTTTCAGAGAAAATGCTGAGCCAGCAGTTAAAAGACCTGGAACGTGATCAGCTCATTGAAAAAAATGTGCTGACACAAAAGCCTTACCGGGTCGAATATGCACTAACTCCTATGGGCAAAAGCCTGGCCCCACTGTATGAATTCGCCAGCGAGTGGGGAATAGGCTACCTGAAAACAAATGGGATTGATTATATACAGGATCAGCATTTGTATAAATAAATGTGGTGGAATAGTATAAACAAATGCCGGGGAAGAAAAGGTAATGTAACAGCAATAGGCATGCTTAAATGAAGGCGTAAAACTGCAACATTGCCGACCACTCAGCTATGTTCTGCTGTAATAATCTCCCGCTCCACGCCAGGGATCTCCATGATAAATTCCGCACCATAAGCGGTGCCGGGTGTTTGATACCCCGCCTTCCATTGGCCATTACATATTTTCTGCGCCATCAGTAAACAACTGAGCATGGTAAGCGTATAGCCGTCAGGACACTTTAACCGCACTGTGGCTTTTTTGCCCGCCATATTATACACCTGTCCCCATACCAGGCTATAAGCTGTACTTCGCATTTCATCTGTAGGACCAGCAGGACGTTGCGCAATTTTTTTCTTAATAAAGTTTCGGACAAGCGTAGTCCGCAACAGCCAGTTAAACAACTGTTGCAGTTTTAACAAACGATGCACATTTACCGGCACAGCGGTATAAGTGGTGATATTGGGAATACCCGTGCTCACGTAAGCCGTAGCCACATCGCCCCAGGGAATACTCATGGTGAAAAGCTTCTTCTGGCCAAAATCAATCCAGCGCCCCTGATGCCCCAGTGGCCGGTGGATAATACGTCCCCCTCTTCTTACGGCGCCACCTTCTCCTAATTTATATGCCATAGACATGGCCGTGCCATGTGATACACCACCACCTGAAGTAGCAAAAGCCAGTTTGAGATCGCTGGCATCCGGTAATAATGTTTTTAACAGCAGGGCGATGCAATCCGTCGGTACCACATCAAAGCCGGCCCCAGGCAATAACATAATGCCGGCGGCTTTCGCAGCGGCATCATATTGTTGCAACATTTCAAAAACAGTAATATCGCCATTGATATCGAGGTAATGGGTTTTGGCCTGTATACAGGCCGCTATCATAGGTTCCGCCGTTAAGTGAAACGGACCCGCCGCATGGATCACAAATTTAACTGCTTTCAATGCCTCCACTAATGTAGCTGTATCTTCCAGCGAAATTACCTTGTAGGGGAGTTGAAGTCGTGACGCCAGCGCCCGCAGCGCTGTTTCATTCCTGCCAGCCAGCACAGGTTGAAGTTGATATTGGGCGGCATATCTGGCGATCAGTTCACCCGTATATCCGTTGGCGCCATAAAGCAGGAAAGCATTTTGTTGCATCCCGGAAAGTACGAAGAAACGCGATGTAAATGCACTAATACCTGAAATTTTAGGAAAACGAAAAACCCAATCCCTTTCCTTTCTGCAATGGATGTATTATCTTTTGGTACTAAAAACCCATGTTATGAAAAGGCTATCCGTCTTCTTCACCTTATTGCTTTCTTCCATTGGTATATTGAAAGCACAAAACCCGGTAGGCGCCTGGAAATCGGTATCCGGAGACGTAAACAGCGTATTGCTGATTACTCCCGAATGGTTTAGTGTTACGGATTACAAGGAAAAAACTTTTTTATCCAGCTACGGTGGCACCTGGAAAAATGCCGGAAACGGCCAAAGCAGTGTGACTATTTATTTCAACACGACCAATCCTTCACAAGCAGGACAAAGTGCCAATGTTCCCGTTGGAATGGAGAATGATCACCTGATCACCAGTACACCGGGTGGGGGTAAACAGGAATGGACCCGTGTAGATGATGGCAATGGTACCTTAGCCGGCAACTGGCAAATCACTGCCCGGGAAACCGATGGAAAAATGAATCCCATCCCCAACGGTCCCCGGCAAACTTTTAAAATACTGACCGGCACCCGCTTTCAATGGGTAGCACTCAACCTCGATACCGGCGAATTTTTTGGCTCCGGCGGCGGCACCTATACCTTTGAAAATGGTACTTATACGGAAAAAATCGAGTTTTTTTCGCGCGACAGCTCCCGTGTAGGTGCTGTACTCTCTTTCAAAGGAACCGTGGATGGTAAAAACTGGGATCATAGTGGCCTCAGTTCAAAAGGACAACCTATTCATGAAGTGTGGAGCAGAAATAGCCTTTAGCAGTTAGCTTTTAGCTTTTAGCAAAATGCAGCGGAGATAAACATATGATATGGTTTCCGCTGCATTTTGCTAAAAGCTAAAAGCTAATGGCTAACAGCTACATCACCATCCTATGCCATAATCCTCTCCGTGATTACTACTACCTCCCCACAAACTTCCATGCGTGCGATCTATAAAAATAGCGTTTATCGGTCCGCTGGTACGCTCTCCGAAACTCAGGTGATACCCCATTTTTTCCAGCGCCTGCCTTGTTTTTTCAGATGTATTATTGTTGAGTAAAATACTTCCCGGACGAGGCTCCCTGTCTTTAACAGTGCTGCCGCCTAATGACAACCACAACTGGTTTGTATTGATATTAGCCGCTTCTGTAGCCTGTTGTACGGTCATGCCAAATTCTACGATGTTCAGGAAAAACTGTAAGAGGTTTTGATCCTGCGTATCGCCTCCCTGTACGCCAAAGCAAAGGAAGGGCTTACCGTCTTTCAATGCCAGGGAAGGGGTGAGGGTAACGCGTGGACGTTTGCCCGGCGCTATTACGTTAAAGGGACAAACTGCGGAATCCAACACAAAGCTTTGTGCCCGCTGACTCATGCCTACACCGGTTTTGCCGGCAATACAGGCAGGGAGCCAACCACCGCTGGGGGTAATAGATACTACCCATCCGTCTTTATCTGCCGCTTCTACGCTGGTGGTGCCTCTCCAGAGGCGATCCATATAGGCGCTGTCGGGTGTGTTGTTGGCGTATAACTGGTTCAGGTCAACAGCGGGTAAAAACGTAGTGGCGTCATGTTTAGGTACAAATCCGCCTGGCTTACGCCCGCTGCTGGTATCGGTGAGCTGTTGTCGTTCAGATAAAAAGTGCAGGTAAGGATTGGTTTTTCCCATGTACGGATAGGGATCACCAGGGCCTGCGTTGGCATCGTTTTGAGTGAGATTGATTTGTTGCGCCCTGGCCTTTGCATATGCTTTGCTCAACAGTCCATTGATAGCAGGATTGGTGTTGAAGGCAGGATCACCGTAGTAAAAATCACGGTCGGCAAAGGTAAGGTTCATGGTTTGATACAGCGTATGGATATAGTTGGCAGAGTTATATCCCATCGCTTTCAGGTCAAAGTTTTCCAGGATGTTAAGGCTTTGCAGGAGCATGGGGCCTTGTGTCCATTCCTGTAACTTATATACTTCGATGCCTTTATAGTTGGTATGTAGTGGTGCTTCTTCTATGGGCTTCCATTTGGCCAGGTCTTCGAGGGTAATAAGGCCACCCTGTTCCTGGCAACCACGTACAAATTCTTTGGCGATGTCACCTTTGTAGAACCGGTCGTAAGCCGCCATGATGGCTTCCTTGCGACTTTTATGTTTACGGAGCGCATCCTGTTCTGCTTCCACCATTTTGGTGAGGGTGGCCAGGAGGTCTTTCTGCACAAAGATTTCGCCGGCTTCAGGAGCTTCTCTTTTTTCACCAGGGTGAGTCAGGAAGACGGCTTTGCTATAAGGCCATTCTTTGATGTATTTTTTGCCTCGTTCTATGCTGTTGGCTGTTTGTGCTTCTATGGGATAGCCGGCGGCCATTTCCATGGCGGGGGCCAGTACCGCTTTGAGGCTCATGGTGCCGTATTCGGCGAGCATGTAGCACAGTCCGCCCACGGTGCCGGGTGTAACGGCCGCCAGCGGACCGTATTCCGGTGGAAAGTCATAGCCCTTGTTTTTATAAAAAGCGGGGGTGGCGCCGGTGGGAGCTACGCCGAGTGCATTGATAGCAATTACTTTCCCGGTTTTGGGATTGTAGATGAGTGCTTGTGTTTCGCCTCCCCAGCTGAGTACATCCCACATGGTGCAGGTGGCAGCTAACATGGCACAGGCGGCGTCTACGGCATTCCCGTTTTGCTGGAATATCATGGCGCCGGCAGTGGCAGCCAATGGTTTACCGGTAACAGCCATCCAGTTTTTGCCATGTAGTGGTGGCTTCTGCGTTTGCTGGGCCTGTATACCAGTGAAAGCTACGGGTAACAGGAAGAGGAAAAGTAAGCGTTTCATCCAGCTAATTTAAAGCATTATTCTCACCGTCACCAACAGTTGCCCGGTATGACGCATGGTGTGCTCTGCCGCATGAAAGAGCAGGCCTTGTACTGTTGATGGCAGCTGTTTACGGCCTACGCCCCGGAATTCGGTGAGGGTGTTTTCCGGCGTAGCAGACAATTGTAACAGGGCTTTATGCGTTTGCGCATTAAAGGCATCCAGTAGTTCGGACAACGACTGGCCCGGTTGGCCTTCGGCCTTGAGATAGGCGAATTGCTCCGGTGTCAAAGCTTCGGCGCGGGCGTAAGTAAGGAGCCGGTCCAGTACTCCGCTGATGTGTTGCAGGTGATAGCCGGGAGAAGCAACGCCTTTGGGTTGTTCCCATAGCCGCTCTTCCGGGAAGTCCTGCATCAGGTTATTTATTTCGAGGTTGGCCTGCAGCAATGCGTGCGCTGCAGGTTGCAGCAGTGCCGGTATATGATCTACCGGCCCGCTCATCCAATATTCAGTGGCCATAGTAACGGGTTTATACTGCTACTGCATCGTATACTACTACTTTTTCCCAGAGGTGGCTGCAGTTTTTGATGAACTCCTGGTGGATAGGATGATCCTGGTAGGTAGCTTGTCCGGCCAGGTCACTGAAGAAAATCAGCTCCGATACTGACCAGCTGCTGTCTACTACTTCACGCTTTTCCGTACTCGCTACTACGCCTACACGAAGGTCGCGTACCGTTTCAATTTTGGAGAGCGTTTTCACGCCGGCTATCAGTTGATCGAGGTCTTCTTGTGAAGTAGGATTCTTCAGCCAGAAGAATACATGATGTACGATTGGATATTTCTTTTCCATATTTGTAGCGGGGATTGCTGCTGCAGCGGCTGTACCTGCGGCCAGTGCTGCAGCGGTTCCTAAAAATGTTCTTCTGTTTGACGTGCTCATAATCGGCCGGTTAAGGCGATGAAAATAATAAAGATCTGCGATTTATTATAGATTTCATACCGTATTCCGGCACTTTCATCCCATTTTGCTTTGCCCGAAAGCTGCAATCGCTAATATTGCTGTAAATATTGATCCCTTATGAATCAATTTAAGAAAATTGAATTCGGCATCGCCACCGGCATTTTTCTATTGCTATTATTTTCCGTGCTTTATCCAAGCCTGGTGTATAATGTATTTGAACTGCAGGACATTTATGGTACCAAGTTCGCTATGTACCACCAGGTATTTGACTACTATATCCATTATTTACTGCCAATAATGGGGCAGATGGCCATGGTATATGTGGCCTTTCTCCTCGTAAATTTTGTCATTGTACCCATGTTCCTGGAGAAGGGGCGATGGGTAGGGGGATTGGCGCTGCTGATTCCATTAGGACTATTATATTTCCTGATCTCTATTGTTTGTAACTCCTACTATAACGGCTATTTGTTTGGGGTATATAATACCGTGCGGGGTGCGCATATGCATTTTGTAAAATCGGCCTTTATTACCACTGTTTTTTCCACGCTCATGTATGTGGTGTATTATTTTGCCAAGAAAGCGTTCTACGATACGTTGTATACCCGCTTCACGAGGGATATGTCCTTCCGGCAAATGATGATGGAAATATTCTGGGCCACTGGTTTATTTGTTGTGATTTTTTGTTTGTCGTTTGGCGATTCCAGGGATCTGGCGCTGATGATCCTGTTCTTTGGTCCTTCGCAGATTACAGTGTTTTTCATACTACGTTATAAAGTATTTCCGGATTTTGAAGAGGGGCATCACGACAAGCGTTTACTAGTAAGAGATATTGCCCTGACGGTTTTTGCCAGTAATATATTGATGGCATTAATTACACGCGCCATTGGGCATAGGCGGGGAGATTGGTTTGCGGCACTTGGATCTACCGGCGTAGTGGTATCGTTGTTGGCCGTGGTCCCGGTATGTTGGTTCCTGTTCCGGTCGCGTAAAAAGCATCAGCAAACGGTGGTGACGCTGAAAAAAGCGCTGGGCCGTTCCGCTGCCGATCTGGACTTTTTACGTTCCCAGATTAATCCCCACTTTTTATTCAATGCACTCAATACCCTGTATGGTACTGCATTACAGGAAGAAGCTGCCCGTACCAGTGAAGGTATTCAGAAGCTGGGAGATATGATGCGCTTTATGCTGCACGACAATAACCTGGAGAAAATACCATTGGACAAAGAAGTGGCCTATCTGCAAAATTACATTGCTTTGCAACGCCTGCGTGTATTATCATCTCCAGATATTCTTATAGAAATAAATATAGATGAAAGCCAATGCCAGCATGAAATAGCGCCGATGTTGCTGATCCCTTTTGTAGAAAATGCGTTCAAGCATGGTATCAGTTTAAGACATCGCTCGCGGATTGTGATTTCTTTGAGTTGTACGCCTGACCAGATTTTCTTTGATGTGTATAACAGTGTGCATCCCCGTCCGGAGAATGATCCGGAGCGCGAAGGCATGGGTATTGGCCTGAATAATGTAAAAGAAAGACTCGCTTTGTTATATCCTAACCGGCATGAACTGAGTATCCGTCAAACCGGCAGTGAATTTTTTATCCACCTTACCATTGATGTTAATAAACAATAAGATGAAGAAAGAAGAAGTACCAGCCGTACCTGCACCCGATGGCATGACCCGCTTTTTATGGTGGCTGGCCGCTGCTGACGCAGATATATTAAAGGATTGCAGAACGGAAAAAGAACGATATCGCATTATTGGTATATCCGTACTCGTTACCTGGATGTTTGCCACCTTAGCCTGGGGGTATTTCTTTTCTACCATCGTCAATGATGATATGGTGGTAACGGGGCTGGCCCTGTTTTTTGGCTTCGCTATTTTATCCATTGACCGTACCCTGATTGCGGCCATGTCGCGTACCAATGGCAGCATCAAAGTGTTGCCGGTAATTTTTCGTTTAGTCCTGGCCGTTACAATTGGATTGTTTATATCACAGCCCGTAGTATTAATGTTATTTAAGAAAGACATTGATGCCCAGCTGGAGCTGAGTAAACAAACCAAACTCGACGCCTACCGGGAACAACTGGTGAAGCTCAATGCCGGACAGCTGGGCACTTTGCAGCAGTCCATGGAACAGGGCAAGGCGCAGTTGGCGCAGAAAGCGGCAGAGCTGAAAGTGTATAAAGATGGCTACATCAAAGAAACCGACGGTACCGGCGGTTCCGGCAGAATAGGAGAGTCAGATATTGCCCGGGTGAAAAAATCGGCTTATCTCAAATCAGAGGAAGAATACCAGGTGATGCAGCGGGCCTGGGAACCACAGCAGCAACAGTTGCAGGCACAGATCAATAAGATGCACAGTGTAGACAGCCTGAAAGAAACGGTTTATGTCAGTACACTGACCAACGGGTTCCTGGCACAGGTAGAAGCATTACATGAACTAACAGAAACACACCCGCCGGTAAAACAACGTTACCGGCTGATTGTATTTATTATCACCCTCATTGAAGTAATGCCCCTGCTCAGTAAAATCCTGATGCCTAAAGGTGAGTACGATGAAAAGCTGGCCGCTGCCACAGAACAGGGCGTAATAGCTGCACAACTGGAAACCGCTAATAGTGAGCAGTTGCAGGAACACTACCAGGCAGCCGCGTTACAGGCGGATAAAGAAACGGTAGACCACCTGTTTGAATCTACCCGGGATATCCGGAAAGAACAGGCAGAAGCCCTGGTGAAAGAGTGGCGCAGCCGTGAACATAACCAGTACCAACATCTCTGGCAACAGGCTAAAAAATTGTTGCTCGGGAAAATTTAGTAAATCCCTATCTTGCTAATGCCTAAAATAGCCATATGAAGCTGACTGCTATTGCAATAGATGATGAACCGGTGGCGCTGGCTGTTATTAAAAATCACGCCGCCATGGTGCCCTTCCTGGAAATGAAAGGGTTTTTTACCAATGCGTTTGATGCCATTGATTTTTTAAGCAAAGAAAAAGTTGACCTGCTTTTTCTCGATATCAAAATGCCGGATATTTCAGGACTGGATTTTTTGTCCAGCTTACCTTATCCTCCCATGACGGTGTTTACTACCGCCTATTCCGAACATGCCGTGAAAAGTTTTGAGCTGGATGCCATCGACTACCTGCTCAAACCTTTTTCCCTGATACGTTTCATGAAAGCCTGCAATAAAGCCAATAACCTGCTGCAGTTGAAACAACAAAACGGAACGCCGGTACCTAAAGACCAGCCGGAATATATTTTCGTGAAAAGTGGGTATGAACAGTTTCGTATTGTGTTGGAAGATATCCTTTACCTGGAAAGTGCCGGTAACTACGTGAATTTCATCCTCACCGACCGTAAGCTTATTTCCCGCCTGTCTATGCAGGAGGCGGTAGACCTGTTGCCCATTGCGGCTTTTACCCGGGTGCATCGCTCTTATATTGTAGCTAATAATAAAATTGAGCGGGCGGACAGGAACTCACTCTATATTAAAAACATTCCTATCCCCATTGGAGCCGCTTATGCCACAGCTGTAGAGCGTATTCTAAGCCTGTAATCAGCGCGGATTTTGTCTTTTTCAGGATTATACTGATTATACTGATTTTATTTTTTTGTTTTAATAGATTGGGGAAGATGAAAGCGAATTAATTTGCGCAGATCTTTCAAAATCTTATTCATCAAAAAATAAAATCAGTATAATCAGTATAATCCTGGACAAGACAAAACTTTTTTTGAAAAATTGGACCAATTGGTCTAATTTGGTAGGGCCATGGGAAAAGCAGAAAAGACCAGACAGTTTATCATTGAGCAGGCGGCGCCTATTTTCAACCGGAAAGGGGTGGCAGGTACTTCTATCAGTGATATCCTGAAAGCCACGAGGCTGGCCAAGGGAGGGATTTATGGCAACTTTACTTCCAAAGAGGAAATCGTGATGGAGGTATTTGACTATATCGCGGAAGCCGAAAAGCAGCAGCTCATAAAAGTAACGGCTACGGCCAATACTTCTGCCGGCAAGTTTGAAGCGCTGTTCGACTACTACGCTACTTTTCCGAAGAACCAACGGGTAGCCGGCGGATGCCCCATGCTCAATTTCGGCGTGGAAGCAGATGATACCAATCCGGGCCTGAAAAAGAAAGTAAGTGAGTTAGTGCTGTATTACCAGTCCCGCATTGCCAAAATGGTGCAGTATGGAAAAGATAACGGGGAATTCCACCCCGACTGGGACGAGAAACAATTTGCCGTGCGCATGTTCACCATGCTGGAAGGCGCTATCCTGGTAAGTAGTGTGCTGGGTCATAACAAGCAAATGCTGGTCATACTGGACGCGCTAAGGGAAGAAATGAAACGTCACTCGCTGTGACTTTTTTTTACGATAAAAATAAACCAATCGGTCTAAAATCATGCAACACCAGGTTTTACCACTATCGCTACGGATGACAAGCACCCTGTTATCCTTGATGAGCCGCCCTTTTCCCGGCTTAACGGCCAGGTTATTTTACCGTTTATACAGTACACCACCAGCCGGAAAACTACATGCTACCCATGAACAGCTGCGCAATGAGGCCGTGGTGCAGCCGCTGAAAGTAAGCAGCTATCCTTTTGATGATACCCCGTTGGATATCGTGACTTATCGCTGGGGAAACTCCGGCCCTAAAATATTGCTGCTGCATGGCTGGGGAGGCAGTCCCCTGCATTTTAAACAGCTGATTGGCAAGCTGGTGTCAAACGGTTACCAGGTAGTGGCGTACGATGGCCCGGCGCATGGCCGTTCCGGCGGCAAGCGTACCAACCTGGTACAATGGATGCATGTACTGGAGCAGGTAATGCTGCAGGAAGGCGAATTATATGCTATTGTAGGACATTCCTTCGGCGCTTTAAATGCGGCTTTGACCCTTTCCCGAAAGTCGGTCAGTGTGCCTAAACTGGTGTTGCTGGGTGCCGCGCTCAGTGCCCCGGTGTTTTTCGACGAGGCACTGCGTTTGTTCCGCATACATCCTGTGGTGATGCCACGAATCACCACACTGGTCCGGGAGCGCCTCCGGGAAGATCTCACCGACATGGACCTGCACCGCTATATCAATGGTATCAAAGCCGGCAGTATATGGATTGCCTATGATACCACCGATACACTGGCCAAAGCCACTGAAATAGATGATTACCTGCAGCAATACCCGGCCATACAATCACTTCGGTTTACAGGCGAAGGGCACTTCCGGATCATGCGCCACGAAGCCGTACTGACGGGCATGCTGGCCTTCCTGGCAGCCTGATCATGATAAAATAAAAATGCAAATCCGGCTTGTTTGTTATATCTTGCATACTTCCCGTTAATTCGCTGGTGATATGCATGATATAACAGACAGAGACCTGGTTGTCCTCGTGCATTCGCAACCTTTAGAGGCGTTCCGGCTCATATACCAGAGGTATTGGGATCCGCTCTTTAATATCGCTTTTAAACGACTGCAGGATGCAGAGGAGGCCCGTGATATAGTACAGGAAGTGTTTGTAACGGTGTGGGATCAGCGCGCGCAGCTGCAACCACGGGAATCGCTGTTGCCCTACCTGCAGGTTATCCTCCGTAATCGCATCTTTAATTTATACGCCCGCAATGAAGTGAAGTTAAAATATATTGTGGAAGCACAATGGCAGGCCACTTTTGCTCACAATAACGCCGTACAGCAACTCACCCTCAAAGAATTACAGGACATCGTGAACGATGCCATCGCCCAGTTACCACCCCGTATGCAGGAAATATTCCTGCTGAACAGGGAAGATCAGCTTACCCCCGCCGAAATAGCTGCACACCTTTCCCTGTCTGTACAAACTGTAAAAAATCAACTGCACCGCGCTACCGAAAAAATGCGCGAACACCTGCGCAGCAAGGTAGATCCTACACTGCTCCTCACCATTATTGCCATCCTGACCGGCAAGTAAAAATTTTGTCATATAAGAGGACGTCAGGGTAAGCGAATTGAAAATATATTACGTACCCCCGTTCCCGTTATCATCTCAAAAAAATAATTTTTTCCTGAAGTGCTGAGTAGTATAACGTTTTAGCAAAGTTGTGCTCCTCTTTTGAATAAAAATAAAAGCAAACCGTTTTTCTGTAAATATTTTCAATAGCTTTGCATCCCTGTGGTTAAAAAAATGTTAACACACGGAATTATTGCTTGTGAAGATTTATCAGTGTCTGTAGTATTTAAACCTGCACACAGCTTTGTAGCACCCGATCGTCCTTTGTAGCCCGGCCCTTGCTGGGCTTAACTGTAGGGGTAACACCCCGTCAGGATTCCTGTGCGGTCACCACCCGTCAAAGGACATCCCTTTTATACCAGCAACGCGTCCGGATCATTGTTGCCCCTGTATTAGTATTTAGTATATATCACTAATAACGCTCCAACTATGCACGCAAGTTACAGGAAACTGTTATGGCTACTCCCATGTGTAGCCCTTTCGGCACTATGCCTATCTTCGATGGAAGCCCAGGCCCAGTCAAAGAAAAAAGGCAGCTGGCTGTTTGGCAAAAAAACACCGGCACCAGCAGCGGATACGGCTACTAAAAAGAAACCGGATACCAAAGGACTGAAACCTTATAAAGAGGTGATTACCGCCGATGCCGTTTCTAAAGAAGGCCTGTTTAAAGTACACCGCGTAAAAACAGACTACTACTTTGAAATCCCCCTGAAGCTCCTGGGCCGCCAGATCCTCGTTGTCAACAAGCTCTCCAAAGTACCGGAACAGCTCAACGACGCCGGCGTGAATAAAGGAATGAACTATGCAAACCTGGTGGTTTCCTTCGAAAGAGACACCCTGCTCAACAAAATATTCCTGCGTAAACAAAACCCGTTCCTGGAAGTACCTGCTAATAACGCCATCGCGCAATCTGTGGCAGATAACTTCATTCCCTCAGTGATCGACTACTTCAAAATAGAAACCTATAATACAGATACTACCGCTGTGGTGGTAAACGTATCCAAGATATTCGACGGCTCCAACACCAGTATCAACAACGTGTTTGATGCACTCGGCATGGGTAGCTCTCCCATCAGAGACCTGTCCCGCATCCGCGTCATCAAAGCTTTTGAAGATAACATCGTTGCCAAGTCAGAGCTGACTGCAAAAATTACTGGCGTGGAAGTGTCTATTGAAACCACCACGAATATGGTATTACTGAGCGAGCAGCCCATGACACCCCGCTTCGCCGACAGAAGGGTAGGACTCTTCACCACTCCCCGCTGGTATTTCAGCGATGAGCAGCATAAGCTGGAAGAAAGAGAACTGATCACCCGCTGGCGCCTGGAACCAAAACCGGAAGACCTCCAACGCTACCGCAACGGGGAACTGGTAGAACCAGTAAAGCCAATTGTTTATTACATCGATCCAAGCACCCCGGCAAAATGGCGCCCCTACATCAAAGCAGGGATTGAAGACTGGCAGAAAGCTTTCGAAGCAGCCGGTTTCAAAAATGCCATCATCGCCAAAGATGCACCAGTAAATGATCCTGATTTCGATGGTGATGACGTACGCTACTCCGTAGTAACTTATGCCGCTTCTTCCAAAGCCAACGCGATGGGCCCTTCTGTGATTGACCCCCGCTCCGGCGAAATCCTCGAAGCCGATATCATCTGGTGGCACAACGTGATGAGCACCCTGCACTCCTGGGTACGCATCCAAACCGGCGCCATCGATCCGCGCGCCCGTGGCAACCAGTTCAGCGACTCCCTGATGGGACACGCCATCCGCTTTGTTTCCAGCCATGAGGTAGGACATACCCTCGGCCTGCAACATAACATGGGCAGCTCCTACGCTTTTGAAGTAGACTCCCTGCGCTCACCTGCCTTCACTTCCCGCATGGGTGGTACTGCACCGTCTATCATGGACTACGCCCGCTTTAACTATGTGGCACAACCCGGTGATAACGTTACACAAATCACGCCCGCTATCGGCGTATACGATAAATTCGCCATCGGCTGGGCCTACCAATACACCGGCGCTAAAACACCGCATGAAGAACTGCCGCCGCTGAACAAACAGTTACGTGCACACGAAAATGACCGTATGTATGCATTCGGTGAACAACAGGAAGTGCGCGACGCCATCGATCCCCGCTCCCAGATAGAAGACCTCGGTAACGACGCGATGAAAGCCAGCCGCTATGGCCTCATGAACCTGAAACGTATTGTACCGCAAATTTTAACCTGGACCAAAGAAGAAGGTGATAACTATGACGAAGCCGGTAAAATGCTGAACAGCGCTATTGGCCAGTGGAATCAATATGCATATCACGTATTAGCCAATGTAGGCGGTATCTACATTACCCCTACGGTATACGGACAAAAACAAAATACTTACGAACACGTAGAAAAGAAAAAGCAACAGGATGCGGTGCATTACCTCATCGCGGAAGTATTCAATACACCGGCATGGCTGTTCAAAAATGATATCTACACCAAGAGCTATCCGATTAAGGAGAGCCCTATTGGCAATATCGAATACGGTGCACTGGTATACGCAAAGAGCTTACAGTCGTATGTGTACTATGATCTGCTCCGCGATGAACGCCTGTCACGTATGCTGGAAAATGAAGCTGCCAACGGCAAATCCGCTTACACCGTGTCTGACCTGATGAGCGATATGCACCAGGGTATATTCGCTAAAACCTTGCGTGGCCAGTCGCTCGATATCTACGAACGTAACAGCCAGAAAGGTTTTGTAGACGCACTCATCATCAGCATCGACAAATCGGTGATACGCACAGATGTGAAGAAACTGCAACCCAGTGAACCAATAGCGGGTATCAACGATTTCTGCACCTTCTCCCTGCAACCACAACAACAGAAAGAGGAACGCGCTTCTCGTAACATGATGTACTTCGCGGTAAATCGTGTATCCGATGCCGTAAGTGCAAAACGCGGAGAACTGAGCCGCCTGCTACAACTGCTCAACAGCAAAAAGAACAACGCCGACAGGGCTACAGCAGACCACTACGGCGATCTTATTATTCGTATCAACCAGGCTTTAAATAATAAATAATCACATCTCTCTACATGAAACAAAGTTCAATTTTACAAAAGACATTATGCCTGTTACTGGCAGTTTGTCTTTTCCCATGGTGGGCGCAGGCGCAAAACGGCCCGCGTATTATTAAGGGTAAAGTAGTAGATGCTGTTTCCGGAGACGCCCTCATCGGCGTATCTATCTATGCCAGCAACAAAACCATCGGCACTACCACCGGCACCGATAACATCATAGAAAATATCAGCATAGGCGCTATCACCAACGAGAAAGGCGAATTCTCCGTGAACCTGCCAGACTCCCTGAAAGTAAAGCAACTGACGGTGAACTATATGGGATATGAAACCCGTTTGGTCACCATCACTGCCAGCAATACCTATCATATTACGTTAGCTACCTCCGGTAAAAACCTCAATGAGTTTGTATTTACCGGTTACCAGCAAATCCGTAAGAATAAGTCTACCGGCGCTACGGATAAAATCAGCATGGAAAAAATAGACATCGGCGGCGTAATGAGCGTGGAGCAAATGCTGCAGGGACAACTGTCTGGTGTGGCTGTAACCCCACTCTCCGGTGCACCTGGCCAGGCAGCAAAAATCCGTATCCGTGGTACTTCCTCTTTACAAGGTACCCAGGACCCTTTATGGGTAATCGATGGATTACCAATTGAAGGTACCAACCTGCCAAAGCTGGATGATGCAAAAGCAATCGACCAGTTGTATACTTCCTCTATTGCAGGTTATAGCCCGGCAGATATTGAAAGCATTACGGTTCTGAAAGATGCGGCTGCTACAGCCATCTACGGTGCACGCGCTGCCAACGGTGTTATTGTAATTACCACTAAATCCGGTAAGAAGAACGAACGCCTCAGCATCAACTACCGCAATAATTTTACGTTCACGCAAAAACCTAACCTGGATCGCCTGAACCTGATGAACAGCGACCAGAAAGTAAACCTGGAACTGGATCTCTTCAAGTCTGACTTCACTTATCTGCCAGATAATGGGGAAGTATCCCGTATCCTCAGCAAATATGGTGTTACACCGGAAGAGCTGACCAACAAAGGTTTTGGTGGTATCAACGCCAGCGCACGCAACGAAATTAATGCGCTGAGAGGTATTAATACTAACTGGAACGACCTCTTATTCCGCAGCGCTTTTACTCAGGAACACAGCGTAAGCGTGTCTGGAGGCGGAGATAGGTCTAGTTACTATTTCAGTGGCGGGTATTATGATGAGAAAGGTGCCGCTGTTGGTACCGGTGCGCAACGCTATAACATCACCCTGAAAACAGATTATGACCTGACCGATAAACTGAAGTTTTCTGCCGGCATCTTCGCGAATCAGCGTTCGCAAACCTCATTCCTGACCGATAACATGGCGGTAACCAACCCCATGAGATACGCCAGGGCCGCTAATCCATACACACCAGCCTTAGATAATAACGGTGGCTATGTATACGATAAAAATGTGGTTGGGGACGAAGGCGTACTTAATTTCAACGTGCTGGAAGAACGCGCCAATACTGGCAAAACAGTGAAGGCACAGGCAGTAAATACCAATTTTAAACTGGACTACGAAATTATTCCACGACTGCACATCAGCTCGCAGTTGGGTATCCAGTCGGAGAATACATCTTCCGAAAAAATAGCCCTGGAAAATAGCTACTATATCCGCCAGTTGGCAGATATCCGCCAGCGTTATGACCCGGCTACCGGTACTAAATCCACTTTCCTGCCTAAAGGTGGAATGATTGATAACGGAGAACAGCGGCTGCAGCAATATACGCTCAAAACCCTGTTGGAATATAGCTTCAATATCAATAAAAAGCATGATTTTAGCTTCATGGGCGGTAATGAGTTGAGAAGAATCAAAGACCGGCTCAATACTACCGTAGGTTATGGTTATGATCCTAAAACGCTGACCACACAGCCACCAAAATACCTGAACGATAATGAAATAAATGCACTGTATAAAGACAGGCATCAATATGCAGAAAATGCTTTCGTATCATTTTTCGGCACTGGTAGCTATACTTACAACAATCGCTATACCCTGGCAGGAAGTATCCGCTTCGATGGATCAGACCTGTTTGGTGTAGACCCGAAATACAAATACCTGCCTTTATGGTCTGTGAGCGGTTTATGGCGGGTAATGGAAGAACCATTCATGAAGAATGTACGCTTCCTTGACATGTTAAACGTACGTGCTTCCTATGGTTTACAGGGAAACATCGACAAAAATACTTCTCCTTTCGTAGTGGGCCGGTACATCAATGCAGCCATATTGCCGGGTAATACCTCCCAGATGATCCTGGTTGACGGTCCTCCTAACGCGAAGCTGAGATGGGAGAAAACGATCAATAAGAATATCGGAATTGATTTCGCGGTGCTGAAAAACAGGGTGAATGTAACGGTAGATTATTACGACCGTCATGGTAAAGACCTGATCAATGCCCTGGCATTGCCACTGGAAACCGGTTTCCAATCTATGAACGTGAATTGGGCAGAAATAAGTAACCGTGGGGTGGAAGTAAGCATCAATACCCGGAATATTATCCGTAAAGACTTCCGCTGGTCTACCGACTTTAATTTCGCTTATAACAAGAATACTGTTTTACGTGAAACCCTGCCGGATAACGCAGGATTCCCTTCCCGCGAAGGTAATGCCATTGGCACCATCTGGGGGTTGCCATATGCAGGGCTGAGTGAAAAGGGTATGATCATGGTGAACTATAATGGTAAAGTAGAATCCTTGTCAGAACTGCTGCAGTTACAAGACGATTTTGCCGGCGATCCGGACCTGGGCGGGCTGTTCCCTTATACTAACCTCACCAATGCACAGGTACGTGATTTATTCAAAAATATGGGCAGCAGTGATCCATTGTACACTGGTGGGTTGAATAACAACTTTACGTATAAGCAATTTGATCTGTCTATTGGCCTGATGTTTAACCTCGGCCAGAAAGCGAAGATAGATCCACCTTACAGCCCGATACTCTACAACCGCGGTTTGAACAGCAGCACTGCTATTCTCGATCGCTGGACACCGGCTAACCCGCATGGAAAATATCCCGCATTATTCGGAAATACAGCGGAAACAGATCCGGAGCTGAAACTGTTGGGGCATTGGCTGGAAGATAAAATCTACCAGTACCAGGCGCTCGGTTTGTGGATTAGAGATGCCGGCTATGTAAGGGTACGTAATATCACCCTGGGCTATCGTTTGCCGGAAAACATCAGCAATAAAATCAGGATGAAAGGACTGAAGGTAACAGCAGAAGCCCGGAATCCATTCGTATTTGCGAAAAATTACGATGGCTTCCTCGATCCGGAAACAATGGGTAACAACTATGCACAGCCCATTCCTAAAACATTTACCATTGGCCTCAACGCCACTTTCTAAAACTCAGTAAAATGCGTAAAGTAATATATGCCACAGGACTGGTGTTAACAATGGCTTCCATGTCCTCCTGCAAAAAATACCTCGACATTGTACCCGTAGGTAAAGTAGTACCCACTACGGTAGAAGATTTTACCAAGGAACTGGATGCCGCCTATGCCATGACGGACCTGGACAAAGGATTGGCGTCCTATCGTGGAGACGAACTGACAGTGAATGAAGCCAAAAGCCGCGATGTGGATTTGGTGTCAAACAACTTCCTCTGGAATGAGAATGGCCCTACCAAAGGACTTACCTACGATTGGCGCGGCAAATACCAGCGGATTTTCTATGCTAATCACATCATTGGTGCAGCACCTGCTGCCACCGGCGGTACCGAAGCACAGAAAAACCAACTGCTGGGAGAAGCTTACCTGATGCGTGCTTATACGCACTTTAACCTGGTAAATCTGTATGGTAACGCTTATAGTGAGTCTACCGCAGCTACCGATAAAGCAGTACCGGTGATTACCAAAGTGGATATGGAAAAAGTATCCCGTCGTAATACGGTGAAGGAAGTATACACGCAGGTACTGGCAGATCTCGAAAAGGGGTTGTCGCTCGTAAATGTAGATATTTATGAAACGGCGCAATCCTACAAGTTCAGCAAAACAGCGGGTTTGGCCCTGGCAGCACGGGTTTACCTGTATACCCACCAGTGGGATAAAGCGTTGAATGCCGCTAAAGCAGTACTGGATAAAAAGAATACCCTGATAGATTTTAACACCAGTACCACCCTGCCAACCCTGTATAATTCTATTGAAAGTATACAGGCATACGATCAGAACTATAACGTTACCACCATACAAACCGCCTTTGTATCGGATAAACTGATGGCGTTATACAATCCGTTGGGCGACTTACGCCTGAAAATATTCTACGGAAAGGATAAGAACAATAAAAACATTGTTGCTAAAATCAATACAGGTAATAATTATCGCCAGTCTTTCCGCGTGGCGGAAATGTACCTCATCGCGGCAGAAGCAGCAGCACAGCTGAATCAGCCGGATGTAGCCCGCGATTATATTAACCAGTTAACACAACGCCGCCTGACGCCGGCGTTCTATGCAACAGAACAGCTCCGCCTGGCTACGCTGTCCGGCAAAGCCCTGTTGCAGGAAATATATGATGAAAGGGCCCGTGAGTTGTCTTTCGAAGGACATCGCTGGTTTGATCTCCGCAGAACTACACAACCGGAAATCGTTCATACGCTGAAAGGGAAATCAACTACCCTGAAAGCTGGCGACCCGCGTTATACGATACGTATTCCTATGGATGCCGTTGCGAACAACCCGTTGTTAGACGAATAGTGTTGTTTTTGCATCCTTTTAAAGTGCCGCGGGGGAAACCCTGCGGCATTTTGATTTATACCGGAAATTTTTTTTCCAACGACTGGTACGATCGCCTAAGCTCCCTGTACTTAACCTTGTCAACCAATGACTATGCTCAATTACCGATATATTCGTTTCTTATTACAAAAGCAGCTGGAAGAGGGTCTCAGCGCGGAAGAAGAGCTTTTTTTGCAGCAATGGTATGAAAGCCTGGACACGATGCCGGCGGAAATGCCTTCGGCAGCGGAGCAATCAGCATTGAAACAACAATCCTGGCAACACCTGTCGGCGATATACGAAGGAACCACCACCACAGTATCGCCGGTGGTCATTAAACGTATGCCGCGCTGGAAGCGCTTTGCGTGGCCTGCCGCAGCCGCGTTGTTATTATTAGCCGGACTTAAATTTTTCTTCCGGGAAAAGCCCCCAACACCACCAGCCAGGTGGGTATCCCTGGATTGCCCCGCCGGAAAACGCCTGAAAATGGTGCTGCCGGATCATTCGGTAGTATGGCTCAACAGCGGCTCCAGCTTGCAGTATAACCCCGATTTTGCAGCGCAACGCCAATTCAATGTCCGCAACGGAGAAGTATTTTTTGAAGTAGCCAAAGATGCTCATCATCCTTTTATTGTAAAAACTAGAAGCCTTGCTGTAAAGGTATTGGGCACCTCTTTTAACGTATCTGCCTATACGGAATTAGTGCAGGAAAAAGTTACCGTAGCCTCCGGCTCCATACAGGTGCAGGATCAGCACCAGTGCGACGTGATCCTTGGCGCCGGCGAGGAAATTGTGTATAACAGCAGCAAAGCGGCGTTCTCTACGCAACAGGTCAATGCTGCCCGCGCCAACAGTTGGCGCAACGGAGATATCTATCTCACCAACGTAAGTCTCGCTGAACTGGCTATCAAACTGGAAAATATCTATGGCTACAAAGTAATATTCACCAACAATCAAATGAAAGGATGTATCAACAGTCTCCATTTTAATGATAAAGAGCCTGTCACCAAGGTCCTGGACCTGCTAAAAATAATCGACAACATTACGTACACCATCAACAACGGGGAAATAATTATCAGCGGTAAGCCTTGCTGATAGCACACTTTACCATTTAATACTAAATACGGACTATTTATGAACAATGGGTTTTTACCAACCATCAACCAAAAATGGGCGAAAGTCTTGCTGCTATGCGTGATTTTATGCTCAGCTACTCAGTTGCGCACCTATGCACAGTCGTACCTGGAAAAGAGAGCTACCATTTCCTTCAGCTTCGAAACAATTGCTTCCTGTCTGAAGAAATTACAGACAAAAAGTGGCATCAACATCTCTTATAATGAGAGCGATGTGAAAAAGTATTCGGTTAACATAATGGACTTTAATGACCAGTCTGTTGTCATCATCCTGGAGATGTTACTCAAAAATACAGACTTGCAATACCGGACAATGAACGATGGTATTGTGATTTTTAAGAAAGAAGGTACCGAAAATGTGGCCATGCGTACCATTTCCGGTACCGTTAGCAGCACGAAGGACAAGAGCGTGGTGCCAGGCGTCTCTATATTGGTAAAAGGTACTTCCCGCGGCGCCGCTACCAATGAAGACGGACATTTCACCATTAAAGTACCTGCCGATAAAAATATCCTGGTATTTTCCGCGGTAGGTATGCAATCCCGCGAAGTGGTGATTACCAGCGAAAACATGGATGTGCAAATAGCCGAAGATCCTAAAACACTGGGAAGCATCGTGGTAGTGGGTTATGGACAAGTCAACAAAAAAGACCTCACCGGTTCCGTATCCTCTATCAAAACAGATGATATGAACAAAATGCACACTACTTCCTTTGATGCGGCACTGGCTGGTCGCACCGCTGGCGTTAACGCGGTGAAAACTACCGGCGCTCCCGGTGCTGTAGCAGCTATCCGTATCCGCGGTGGTACTTCTGCATATGGCAACAATGAACCGCTGTATGTGATTGATGGTATCCCGGTAGAAGTGGGTAATGGTCAGGGTAATAAACAATATGCTGCTGATGTAAGCAGACAAATATCCCCACTGGCCAGCATCAATCCGGAAGATATTGAAAGCATGGATATCCTGAAAGATGCCTCTTCTGCGGCGATTTACGGCTCACGTGCTGCCAACGGCGTAGTGATTATTACTACCAAACGTGGTCGCTCTGGTCCTAAAGCAGATATCTCTGTCGGATACACCGCCTCCGTTGATCAGTTTGCCAAAACCTATCATCCGCTGAATGCAGCAGATTATTTGATGACTGTACAAACAGCGTATAAAAATGCAGGTAATACTACGCCTAAGGACTCAGTACTGTACCCAGGTACCAGCACCGACTGGGCAAGGGAAATGACTCGCAACGCCATGACCAACGATATATACCTGAACATCAACGGAGGTTCCAACAATGGAAGTACCCTGTATTCTGTTTCGGGTAGTGTGACCGATCAGGCAGGTGTTATTAAAGGAAGCGGCTTTAAACGTTATAACCTGAGAAGCCGTTTGGAAACCACCTTGTTTGATCGCCTGCGCCTCGGTACCATCATGAACTATTCTATGATGGAAACCAACAACGGTATGGGTTATTACACAATTGTCCGCTATCGTCCTGATGTACCACCATTTGATAATCTCGGAAGATATGGCGCCACTCCGGATAGCTCTCAGCCTAACCCCGTATCTCAGTTGGATTATACCAGACGCGAAAGAAGCCAGAATATGATGATGTCATTTTTTGGAGAACTGGAAATATTGAAAGGATTAAGATGGCGTTCTGAACTCTCTTACAATATTGTAAAGGGAGATATGTTAAACTATACTCCTTCTTCTGATGTATTTGAAATTCGGAACAATCGTACCGGATCGAGAGAAGATTATGCCAATAACAGTACTGCCCGTAATTTCGATAATACCCTGACTTATCTGAAAAGCTTTGGTCAGCATAACATCAACGCTGTAGCGGGGGCATCATTCCAGCAAACCAAGAGTGATTTTGCGACGATCAAATCCAATAACTTCTCTGACGACGAAGCGCTCAATCACTTAGGTGGCGCCAGCATCCTCAACACCTGGGCCAGTGGCGGTACCATCAGTGGATTCCAATCCTATTTCCTGCGTACCAACTATAACTTTGGAGGTAAATATTATTTCACCTTTACCGGTCGTGCTGATGAGTCCACGAAGTTCTCACCGGGGCACCGCTGGGCATTCTTCCCATCTGTAGGTCTGGCCTACCGTTTGACAGAAGCCAGCTTTATGAAATCTGCTACCTGGCTGGAAGACCTGAAACTGCGCGTGTCTACAGGTCAAACCGGTAGCGCTAACTTCGCCGACTTCCAATATACCACCCTGTTTACTTCCGGTAGCTTCTACAATCGTAAAAACGGGATGATTGTAAATGATGTACCGAACCCGGATATCCGCTGGGAAGCTACCAGTCAGTTGGATGTAGCAGTAGACTTCTCTATGCTCAAATCCAAATTAAGAGGTACCATCGGATACTTCAGAAAGTATACCCGCGATATGATCCTGTATCGTAGCATTACCATGGAAACCGGTGCACGGCAACAATACTACAACGTAGGTGACTTCTCTAATCGTGGATGGGAATTCCAGGTGGGAAGTGATGTGATTCGCCGTAAGAAATTCAGCTATATCACAGATGTAAACATCACACGTATACGTAGCCGGGTAGAAAAACTGAATGGTGGATTTGATCTGAATGGCGTACTGAGAGAAGGACAAAGCATGGGCTACTTCGAAGGCTTCAAAACAGCTGGTATTTTCCAATCGCAGGCGGAAATTGATGCCCTCAATAAGAACGCACCGGGCGGCTATTACCAATCCGAAGAAACCGCTCCTGGTGACTTTAAATTTGTGGATGTTAACGGAGATGGCCGTATTACCGATGAAGATCGCGGTATTATCGGCAAATCAGAACCTGATTTTTATGGTGGTTGGAACAACATTGTACGCATTGGTAAATGGGAAATTACTGCATTCTTCAACTTTAGCATCGGTAACTCCCTGTACAACCAGACCCGTAAAGACATGATGATATTCACCACTAATTATTACAATTATAATCGCGATATCTTAACCCACTCCTGGTCTGAATCCAATAAAAGCGGCAAGCTGCCCAGATTGGTTTCCAACGATCCCAATGATAATGGCCGTGACTCTGATTTCTTCATAGAAAAAGCGGGTTTCTTTAAACTGAAAAACCTGCAGGTCGCCTATGTATTCAATACACCCGCCCTGAATCGTGTGCGTATTAATCATATCCGTGTATTCGTGACCGGTAGTAACCTGTTTACGTTAACACCATATAGTGGACTGGATCCGGAAGTTAATAATGCCGGCGCCAACAATTTTGCACAAGGCATTGATGCCAGTGGCTATCCAATGACCCGTTCATTTACCGCAGGTATTAACGTTAATCTGTAAACGAAAAAATCATGAAACAATATATTATAGCTGCTATAACCACTACCTTCTTATTTGCTTCCTGCAAGCTGGTGAACGTCACCGACGTGGCGCCGGTAAACCAGCTGGAAGACGCCAATGCCATTACCACCGTAGAAAAAGCACAGAGTACCTTGTATGGTACCTATGGCATCCTGAACGGAACCACGCTGGCCTTTAACTACTATATGCCTGCTGCCGCCGCGCTGATGGGAGGGACCATGGAGCCCCTGCAGATGGGGGCTGATTATGCCGCCAACAACGTACGCACCAGTGATTATTGGCTGGAATCCATGTACGCTGGCGGTTATAAACTGATTAATATGAGCAATCATATTATTACCAAAACCGCGGTGCTGCCGGGTAATGATCCACGTAAAACAAGAATCATCGGAGAAGCAAAGTTCCTCCGCGCGATGAGCTATTTTTACCTGTTACGCCTATTTGGAGAGTTCTACGATACCACTTCTGCTTATGGTTTGGTTATCCACACCACGCCAATAAAGGATGGAGACGCCATTCCGCGTTCCGGTGTGCGCGCTGTGTATGATCAGATCAACAAAGACCTGGACGAAGCCATCCTCGAAACGAATGATTTTTCCAGCACTTTTTATGCCTCTAAAATTGCGGCGCGTGCGCTGAAGTCGAAAGTGTTGCTCTACCAGCAACGATACGCAGAAGCTGCCGCTATGGCCCAACAAGTAACTACGAGCACACAGCGTAACCTGGAAGATACCTTCAAGATCATCTTCTCCAAAAAAATATACAATACAAAAGAAGCCATTTTCCAAACGCCTTATGATGCCAGCACCAATATCAATAACAAGTGCTATGCATTTAGTAACTGGTTTAAACCGTCTGCCCTATACCGGGCAATCATGCTGGGAGATAAACGGGATACCATGGCCATTAAAGTGAGTGGTACCCGCGTTCGCAACGGTAAGTTCATGGCTGGCACTATAGACGGTGCTCCTTCCAATGCAGATACCGAATATTTTCTCCGCCTCGGGGAAATTTACCTGATCCAGGCAGAAGCCATTGTAAGAAGCGGAGGATCGCTGGAAGATGCGAGAACTGCATTGAACAAAATTCGTAAACGTGCCGGGATGCCGGATATCACAGATAATGATGCCGCCGGTTTGCTGAAAGCGATCCGCTTGGAAAAGCTGCATGAATTGGGTGGTGAAAGCGGAGAAGAATGGTTTGATATGGTAAGGTATGCCAGCAAAGGGGAGTTTGATATCAAAACCATGAAGCCGCAGTTTATGGGCAAACAGCGTTATATCCTGCCCATCCCATTAAAGTCTATTCAGGCCGCTGGTAAAGTAGTGGCACAGAACCAAGGGTATTAATCAATAGCTATATGAAGAAGTTATGCTTATTAAACATGCTGTCACTGAGCCTCCTGCTCGGTGGCAGCATTACGGTACAGGCACAGCAAGCGGAAACCGGGATCGTTTTCCGTAAAGACGCCTTCGCCGATGTATTAAAGGAAAGCGCCCGTACCGGCAAACTGGTGTTTATCGACTGCTACACCAGTTGGTGCTCGCCTTGTAAATGGATGGAGAAGAATGTATTTGTAAACGATACCGCCGCCAAATACTACAACACCACTTTTATCAATTATAAAATTGATATGGAGAAAGGAGAGGGGCCGGAACTACGGAAACGGTACAACGTACAGGTATTTCCTACCTACTTGTTTATTAACAGCAAAGGGGACCTGGTACACAAAGCTACTTCCCGCATGGAGTTGCCCGAGTTTATAGAAGAAGGAAAGAAAGCCCTGGATCCGAAACGCTCCCTGGCATCCATGGAGAAAGCGTTTAACAGCGGTAACCGCAGTAAGGAGACTTTGTTGGCCTATGCAAAGGCATTGCAGAAAACAGACCGCAATAAAGGAGATACCATCAGCGAATTGCTGATTGCACAATTAACAGCAGCAGATATGCTGACCCCATTGGGCTGGCAAACCATTCAGGCCTTTGCCTGGGACGAAAATGAAAAGTTGGGCAAATTTTTTACAACTCACCTGAATGAATACACGAAAAAGTATGAAGCAGCGGAAGTAAGTAAGGTGCAGGAGCGTTTGCTTAATACCGCCCTCTATGGATTGATTCGCAAAAAAGACAGCACGGCATTTTTTACACGCCTGGCTCCTTGGTCCAATGCTACTGACCCGGCTACAAAAAAGAAAGCGCTGATGATGGAAGCCGAATACTACCTGACTACTGCAGATGCAAAGAACTTTGTGAAGGTAACAGACATCGCCCTGGAAGGCGTGATGAAAAAGGATGATACCGGCCTGAGCTTCCTTGGCAGACGTTGCCAATACCTGGCGGGTGGTAATAAAACCTTCCTGCAACAAGCTTATAAGCTGGCCAAACGTGCGGTGGATATCAACCCGAAAGAATACGGTAACCAAGGTACCTTGGCTAGAATATGCCAGGAACTTGGAAATAAAGCGGAAGCCCTCGAAGCAGCAGAAGCAGCCTACCAGTTGTCATTGCTGGAAACATCCAAAATCCAGAAAATTGCCCAAAAAGAACTGGATGAAATCAAAGAGATGAAATAAAATACGGACCTTCGGTGACATTGCTTTATTATGCCCAGGTATATTACTGTAACGTCACTGTTGAATAAAACAAAGAAACGGGATCCGTGGTTCCTGGACGACTATACCATTAACCCTTACAGCGGTTGCGCGTTCAACTGTTTGTACTGTTATATACGCGGCAGCAAATACGGCATTAATATGGCCGATAAACTATCGGTCAAAGAAAATGCCTTACCGTTGCTGCGTCGCCAACTGGCTGCCAGGGCGGCAAAGCAACAACAGGGAATCGTGGTATTGTCGTCCGTTACGGATGCCTACCTGCCGATAGAAGAAAAAGAACAACTCACCCGGGGCATCCTGGAGCTGCTACTGGAATATCGTTTTCCGGTACATATTATCACCAAATCGCCGCTGGTGCTCCGCGACCTGGACTTACTCCACCGCATCAACGAAAACGCCGTTTTACCCCCTGATTTAGCCAAATACAGCCATCGCACATTTATTACTTTCTCCTTCAGCACCATTGACCCGGTGATAGGTAAACAATTTGAACCCGGCGCCCCGGACCCGGCCCTGCGACTGGCAGCCATGCAGCGCTGCGCCGCCGAAGGCCTGATGACAGGTGTAAGCCTCATGCCATTGCTGCCTTTTATTACTGATGTGCCGGAACAACTGGCACGCATGTACGCAGCTTTTCATGAGCACGGCGCCCGCTATGTATTTCCCGCTTCTATTACCTTATGGGGAGAAGAACAGGCAGATAGCAAACAACTGGTGCTCCAGGCTATACAACAATATTATCCACAACTTAGTGCATACTATCAGCGGCTTTTTTCGCAGCATACGGGCGTGCCGTCCGAATACAACAGCGCCTTACAGGCTGGTGCAGCGGCCGCCGCCGCACCATACGGATTGCCTTCCAGGATTCCTTTTGAATAGTTCTGTACCAAAATTTTATGGACCTACACTTGCATTCCCCCCCGTAAAAGAATATTTTAGGAAGACGAATTTTAAAACCCACGGATATGAGTAATGTAAACAACCGCAGGCAATTCCTGCGTCAAATGGGAATATACACGATGGGAATCGGTATGTTGCCCGCTGTACTGGCCGCCTGTAACAATGGCAAATCTACCAACGAAACAGCCAAAGATAGTTCCGCTGCCTCCAAAGAAGGCGAAGCCAACGCCAAAGAACTTTTCTTTAAGATATCATTGGCGGAATGGTCTTTTCACAAAGCTTTGTTTGCCGGTAAAATGAACCACCTGGACTTTGCCTCCCGCGCTAAAAATGAATTCGGTATCCAGGGCATCGAGTATGTTAACCAGTTTTTCAAAGACAAAGCGAAAGACAAAACCTACCTGGCTGAAATGAAAAAACGTGCAGACGACCAGGGCGTACGCAGCGTATTAATCATGTGCGATGGAGAGGGGGAAATGGGTGACCAGGATGTAAAGAAACGCTTACAGGCCGTAGAAAATCACTATAAATGGGTAGAAGCCGCCGCCTTCCTGGGCTGTCATTCTATTCGTGTAAATGCCGCCGGAGAAGGTACTCCGGAAAATGTAGCCAAAGCGGCCGCTGAATCCTTAACCAAACTCGCCACTTTCGGTAAGGAGCATGGTATTGGTGTCATCGTAGAAAACCATGGCGGTATGTCGTCTAACGGTAAATGGCTGAGCGGCATCATGAAAACCGTGAACATGCCTAACTGTGGTACCCTGCCTGACCTGGGCAATTTCTGTATCAAGAGAAGTAAACCTGAAAATGATACACCGGAAGCCTGGGCTAAAACCACCTGCCTCGAAGAATATGATCGTTACCAGGGCGTAGTAGAACTGATGCCGTTTGCCAAAGGGGTGAGCGCTAAAACCTACGACTTCGATGCTAACGGCAACGAAACTACGATTGATTATACACGCATCCTTAAAACCGTGAAAGATGCCGGATTTACCGGGTTCATGGGGATTGAATACGAAGGAGAAAAACTATCTGAAGAAGAAGGTATCCGGAAAACAAAAGCACTGTTGCAAAGAGTAGGCGGAGCGATGTAGAGCGGGTGTTTTTGTCTTGTTCAGGATTAGACTGATTATACTGATTATCATTTTTGATTTTAAAAGATGGACAATGAATAATATTCACTATTATCTACGTTCATCTTTTAAAATCTTTAAAAATAATATCAGTCTAATCAGTTTAAGCAGTCTAATCCTGAACAAGACAAAAAATCGCGGACTTTACTAAAACGTGATAGTCGCTTTATTATCTGCGATTTTGTATTTAAAACGCTGTTGTTCACCCAAACGACGCAATACTTCCTCCAGGCTGGCATGATAAAAATGCTCGTCTGCAATAACAGGCGCTTTGGATGCATCTCCCTTCATTTCTATCTCCACACCAAACCACTCTTCCAGTGTCCGGCTTAAAGCCATTGGAGTAGCATTTTGAATATGCAGGGTATCAGATAACCATGCTTCCAGTTCTTCCGGATGGTAAGTTTCTTTTTCCATCAGGTCTATTTCATTATTGGCGAGGATCATTTGTCCACGTTCCAGTATTTCCGGCTGGTTGTCGGTAGGAGAATGATAAGATTTGCCCACCCGGATTTTGCCGGTAAGCAGGTAAACGGTGGCGCCATGCTGACTGGCAAAAGAACGCATCCGGAAAGACGTACCCAATACGGTAGCTCTCAACTTATCACTGGTAACGGTAAAACTATCCGTTGTGGGCTTTACGTCAAAAAACGCATCTCCGTCTAATATCACGGCACGGTTGCCCTGCAGGTAGTTCTCTGGTACTTCCAGTACCGACGCGGCATTGAGGATAACGGTAGAGCTGTCTGGCAGTTTTACCACGGTTCTTTGACCAGTAACGCCCTTATGCGACTGGTAATGTACGCCCGGTATTTGCAGGTTCACGCCCTTGGTTTCCGGCGCTTTTGGCTGGCAACCGGTGAATACTACCCCTCCCAGGATCAACCCGATGAAAGTCTTTGGCCAGGCAGTAGTATCAGATTTAAATAGCATATTCCGGGAATTTTGTATGTAACAGAAAAGACCTAAAAGTAATAAAATAAACAGCGGTAACCCTGTATGCTTAAACAATTTCTGAGAAGCAATAGACAATATCTGATAACGCTGTTAAAAAGATGCGCTGATATAACAATGATTTTTGTTTAAAAGCCGGACGCACCCTAACTTTGCGGCCCATGGAAAAGCAGCTACCTTTATCATTTGATAATACCGCTATCGCATTTGAGGCAAAGACCGACAAAGCACTGAAAAAAGCCAACTTTCTCTTTAGTAATATCGGGAAGCCCTGGTTGGTAAAATTCGGTTCAGTGATGACACCGATCGCATTTAAATTACATTTACCTATTAAAGGGATTATTAAAAATACCATCTTCTCACAGTTTTGTGGCGGAGAAAGCCTGGAAGAAGCAGCTACTACTGCATTACAACTGGGCAACTATCACGTAGGAGTAGCATTGGACTACGGAGTAGAAGCCATGGAAGGGGAAGACAGCTATGATGCCGCTGTGCCGGAATTTATCCGCGCTATTCAATATGCCGGCAGCAGACCCGATATTCCATTTATCGCTATTAAAATCACTGGTTTTGCCAGGTTTGATTTGCTGGAAAAAGTACACCGCAAGGAAACCTTATCTGCTGCAGAACAGGATGAATATACCCGTGTACGCAACCGTATTTACAGCATTGCGGAAGCTGCTGCTAAACATGGTGTGGCTGTGCTGGTGGATGCCGAAGAATCCTGGATCCAGGATCCGGTAGATCAGCTCACCAATGAAATGATGTCGTTGTTCAACAAAGGCAAAGCAGTTGTTTATAACACTTTTCAGTTATATTGCCATGATCGCTATGCTTTCCTGCAGGTATCTCTGCAAAAAGCACAGCAGGAAGGGTACTTACTGGGCGCCAAGTTAGTTCGGGGCGCTTACATGGAAAAAGAAAATAAACGCGCAGCGGAGAATAATTATCTAACACCTATTCAGCCCAGCAAAGCCGCTACAGATAAGGATTACGATGCAGCCGTGAAATTCTGTATTGATAACCTCGATAAACTGGCCGTATTTATTGGTACTCACAATGAAAACAGCTGTATGCTGGCTGCCCGTATGCTGGATGAAAAAGGGATCACCCATAATCACCCACATGTTAGCTTCTCACAACTGCTGGGCATGAGTGATAACATTACCTTCAACCTGGCTCACGCGGGTTATAATGTCAGCAAATACCTGCCTTATGGCCCCGTAAAAGATGTAATGCCTTACCTGCTCCGCAGGGCCCAGGAAAATACGTCTATCGCCGGTCAAATGGGACGTGAACTGGCGCTGATCAGAAAAGAAATGAAGAGAAGGGGGATATAATTGTAGCGCCGAAAGCATAAAGCGGAAAGCATAAAGCAGAAAGCAAAAAGCTATAATAGCGAATGACCATTGCGGATATTAATACGCTTTGCTCATTCGCTATTATAGCTTTATGCTTTATGCTTTATGCTTTCGGCGCTACACTACAGGTTACTTTCACTCTGTGGCAGTGGATACTTAGCCCACACATCATCGTTGGCTCTGTCGATGGGCAAAGTATTTAACAGGTTATATCTTCTCAAATCAATCCACCGGTGTCCTTCCATGAACAGGGAATAACGTCTGTTATACAACAGTTCGGTGATGTATGCAGCTTGCGTTTTGGGACCACTGTAGGGAGCAAGATGATGTCCTACCCGGATCCTGTTTATGGCGACTTCTGCATCGGGGAGTTGATTCAGTTGGATTTTGGCTTCCGCGTAAATCAGTATCAGTTCTTCGTTACGGATAATACTGATGGGAGAGTTGGGAGAAGTCCAGATGATGACATCCCGGTCGCCGGTGAGGCCGGACTGGCTGGCGGAAGAAATACGGGTCGCTGTTTTCAGGTTTACACGGTCATCGTTAGCCTGTGCATCTGTGGCGAAAGAAGGATGCGATACCCTTACTTCTCCATTTCCATTAGGCGCGATATACATGGTGTTGGCCAGGTCGCCGCCATTAGTCGAAAACGTATGATAAATGCCTGTGTTAAAGGCGCCATTCAGGTCAAAGAAAGATTCATTTAACGCCGTTAAAGCATCTGCCCAGTTTTTCCGGTAAATATGCACCCTGGCAGCAATGGCGCGGTTGAATTTAATGAGGCCGGCCGCATCTTTAAACCCGGTGAAACCAGCGGATAATGGAAAGATCACTTCTGATCCGGTAAGATCTGCTTTACCCGCATCCAGGAACTTCAGGATAGAATCCATCACCACATTGGGATCCGTAATCACGTCACGTAGCACATCATCATTGGCTACCGGAATACGGGCGCCATTGGTGTTGGTCATGTTGATGTTCAGCAGCAACTGATATCCAATCAATGTTTTGGCAAAGCCGGTAAATGCTTTCTTCTGCGCATCTGTAGCTATTTCCGGCTTGGTGTTTTTGATGGCATCCTGCAGGATGAAACATTGGCGGGCTACCTGGTACCGGGCCACCCAGGGGTTGGTGAGGTAAAATGTATTATTGTTCAGCGTTTTGGTACCGCCACCTAACAAGTCAGTGGTATAACGGGGCTCTGAACCAGAGAAACGATAAATTTCCCGGCCTATAATACCCTCGCCATCCAGGTAAACGGCCAAACTGTTACGCATACCGGATTCTGCACCTGTTGCCAGGTTAAGTAAATCACTTTTCGTTGGATTTTTACTGATAACGTCTACAACGGGTGTATTCAAACTGTTGATTTCTCCCTTCTGACAGGCGTTCAACACCAGCAGGAAAATGACAACAGTAATATTGGAGATATACTTTTTCATATGTAATGATTTTAGCAGAAAGGAAATGATCAGAAATCTATGCCCACATGAAAGCTGGCTCTTTTGGATGCAGGGAATGACATCACGTCTACACCGGTAGATAAGCCAATACTGCCGCGGCTCTGCGCAGTGGTAATGGTATTACTGCCAAAGTTGGACACTTCCGGATCATACCCGATGTATTTTGTCCAGGTGAAGAAATTGTTGGCAGATACTCCAAACCTTAATGCTTTGATATTTTTGGTGTTTTTTAATGGGAGATTGTAGTATAAACCGATCTCACGGATACGCACATACGAAGCGTCCTGCACATAAATGGAAGCATCGCCGGCGCCCGGACGATAAAGCCCTGCTTTGGTACCTTTCATTGGTTCATCAAAGTCCGGAGAAGTAGCTCCCAGGTCTGTTAACAGCTGGGTGAGGTTGATATTGTCACCGCCTTTTTTCCAGTGGATCAGGAAGCGAAGGGAGAGATTTTTATACAGGGTAACTTCATTGAAGAAGCTCATCTGGAATTTAGGTTCTGAGTTACCGATCAGTTTCAGGTCGTCACCCACAGTCCCTTTGATTTGCGTTGCCGGCTGTCCCTGTTCCAGGTAGAAAGTACCCAGTGAGTTACCAAAGGCACCAATAGCGTAAGGAGGTATTACCAGTTTGGTTACTTTGGAACGGTTGAACCAAAAGTTGATGGTGCTGTTCCAGCGAATGGTGGCGTTGTTTACCGGAATCACATTCAGGCCCAGCTCTATACCCTGGTTTTTCAGGTCACCACTGTTTTTCCACTCATTGGCATAACCGGAAGATCCGGGCAAGGCATGGCGCAACAGTACGTCGTAAATGTTTTTGTTATAGTAAGTGGCTTCCAGGTTGATACGGCCATTCAGTACACTCACATCCAGCCCGGTTTCAAATTCTGCCTGCCGTTCAGGTTTGATTTCCGGGTTCCCTTTCAGGTTATCTACCAATACACCGGGCAAACCGTCGATATTACTACCCAGCATACCAGTGAACTTACTGCTGTAAGGCGGTACGTTACCGGATTGACCATAAGCAGCGCGTATCTTGAGGTTATCTATCCCTGTAATATTCCAGAACTTCATTTTAGTTAAATTCCAGGAGAGGGCGCCTTTGGGGAACACGTAGTATTTAAGATAGTCGCCGTTGTTGGTAGAGCGGTCAAAACGTACGCCTGCACTAAGGGTGATCGCCTCTATCAGGGAGAGGTCTTCCTGTACAAAGATACCGTTGTCCCGGAATTTCTGCCGGAACTGATGTGTAGTGGTATTGGCACTGGCATCGAGGTTGCTTTGACCGTTTATCAGGTTGGTGGCGGAAGTGAGGATGTAATCCATGAAACCTGTTTCCAGTGTGGCGCCGGCGGTGCTGGTTAAGCTCAGGTTATTATTAGGTGTAAAAGTGTTTACGATGAAGCCAGCCAGGTTGGTATTGCTGTTATTGGTATTTCCCTGTATAGAGTGTCCCTGCAGGTTATTCGCTTCAAATTGCAGGTTACGGGGAAACAGCGCAGCGGTTTTAAAATTAAAGTAATCAATACCGCCACGGCCAATGAAACGGGTGGTAGACCGTTCATTTTGTTGCAACCGGATATCCAGGTTGGCGCCGCCTACAAAACGATTGGTTTTTTCGTTGTTGGAGGCCAGGTCGCGTGTTTGCAACGGATTGGAAGGCGCAAACTGGTTGTCCGGATACTCTCCCAGTGCATTAGGGTGAAGGTCTACGAAGTCAGGGGTGGAAGATAATGCCACACCATAAGAAACCCCGTTGTTATCGTTATTGGTGATCCCTCTGTCGGCAGAAGAACCGATATAGTTGGTGGTAACGCTGAGGGATATACGATCATTAATTTTGTGGTCTACGTTCAGGCGTATGGAGTTGTTGAAGTAACCGGAGTTTTTTACTATACCATCTTCCTGTCTTCTGTTACCGGAGAGATAGAAGGTAGTTCTTTCGCTACCGCCGCTGAGAGAAACGCCGGAGTTCAATACCAGGCCGGTTTGACCAAACATTTCTTTTTCATAATCGAAAATCTTACCGGCATTTTTGGCAGCGGTGTATTGGGCGGCGTACTCCAGCCGTTTCTGTTTTACTTTAGGATCGGGGTTGGAGGCGCTTCCTGCCAGGTCGGCGGCGGCTTCTGCGGTGAAGGTACGAACGCCCATCAGGTGCCGAACCTGTGTGAAACCTACTTCCTGGTTGACACTGATTTTTGTTTTGCCGCTTTTACCTTTTTTGGTGGTGATGATAATTACCCCGGCAGCCGCTTTGGCGCCATACATGGCAGCAGCAGAAGCTCCCTTCAGGATTTCGATGTTCTCAATGTCTTCCGGGTTGAGGTCAGCAATACGGCTGGAAGGGTTATCCTGGTTGTTAGGATTACCGGAAGTAGCCGCACCGGTAACATCATTGAGGCCGGCGGGAATACTGCTGTTGTTGAAGAAAATACCATCTACCACATAGAGTGGCTGCGAGTTACCAAATACAGAAGTAATCCCCCGCATTTTTACAGAGATACCACCGCCGGGTGCGCCGGAGTTGGCGGTAATCAGGGCACCGGGTACTTTACCACTGAGTGCAGCGTCAAATGTTTGTGCAGGTGCAACACCCGTGAGTTCTTTACCCGAAATGGTGGCTACCGCATTGGCGAGGTTACTTCGCTTTACGGTGGTAGCCAAACCGGTAACTACAATTTCTTCCAGTCGGGCAAAATCTTCTTCTAATGCAATATTGATGGCTGTTTCACCGGGTTTCAGGGCTACAGTCTGACTTTTATATCCCGTATAACTTACGAGTAAATTGGTGGTACCGGCAGGAACGGACAGTGTGTAAGTGCCACCCGCATCTGTGATGGTACCCTTATTGGTATTGGGGACCCGGACAGTAACGCCAGGTATGGGTTTTCCACTGGCGGCGTCTTTTACTTTTCCTGAAATATTTTGTTGCGCAAATAGTGCCAGGGTACTGCACAGGCATAGCAGTACCAGCAAGCTGGATTTTGGTAGAAGCATAGCTTGTTTGGTTTAGATAAATGATGATGATGTGGTAAAAGCGGTTATCTGATCATATAAGCCGATAAATAGATTTTGGTGATTAAATTTTGTTCCGATTTTGGTTGTCTGGGTCTATAAGGACTTTCATCATATCCTGCCGGAATTGGCAAACACAGGTTTTTCACTACAGCATCCGGTAGGGTTTCTCACTAAGCCGATTTTGTCGTAACGTAAAATATTCGGTTGGCAGATTACGAAATTTTACAGGTATATCGATTTTTTTTGTTTGACTTAATTATGTTATATTTTTCGACGCTGAAACTTCGTAAATTGCGGCCATATGGATCAGTATCTATCTTTATTACAGCATATTATCAAAGAAGGCACCGTTAAAACTGACCGCACCGGAACCGGTACCACCAGCTGCTTTGGCTACCAGATGCGGTTTAATTTACAGGAAGGATTTCCGGTAGTGACTACCAAAAAACTGCACCTTAAATCAATCATATACGAATTATTGTGGTTTTTAAATGGAGATACCAACATCAAGTGGCTCAAAGAACATGGGGTAAGTATCTGGGATGAATGGGCCAACGAAAATGGCGATTTAGGGCCTGTTTACGGCAAGCAATGGCGTAGCTGGGAAACCCGTAGCGGAAAAGTAATTGACCAGATTACGGAGGCTGTAAATACCATTAAAAACAATCCTGACTCCCGCCGCATTATCGTGAATGCCTGGAATGTGGGTGAACTGTCGGAAATGGCACTCAGCCCCTGCCACTGCCTGTTCCAGTTTTATGTTACCCCGGCAGATCCGGCAAAAGGAGAAACCCGCGGTAAACTAAGCTGCCAGCTTTATCAGCGTAGCGCAGATGTATTCCTGGGCGTGCCTTTCAATATCGCCTCGTATGCATTACTAACCATGATGATGGCACAGGTATGTAACCTCGATGCGGGCGACTTTATCCACACCTTCGGCGATGTACACCTCTATAGCAACCATATGGAACAGGCGAACCTGCAATTAAGCAGAACACCATTCCCACTGCCGGTGATGAAAATCAACCCGGAAGTGAAAGATATCTTTTCTTTTACCTACGAGGATTTTGAACTGGTCAACTACCAGTTTCATCCTGCCATCAAAGCACCGGTAGCGATATAATTTTCTTTATGCGTATATCCATCATCGTGGCAGCATCAGAAAACAATGTTATTGGCATCAATAACATGCTCCCCTGGCGCTTACCAACAGACCTGAAATATTTCAAATCCACTACTTTGGGCAAACCCATTGTAATGGGACGTAAAACGTTTGAATCACTCGGAAAGGCTTTGCCAGGCAGACCCAATATTGTGATCACCCGGCAAACCAACTACCAGCCGGAAGGCGCTTATGTAGTCCCTTCTATCGAAGCTGCCATTGCTAAAGCAAAAACATTTGAAGGCGATGAGTTATTCATTACCGGCGGCTCCCAGATCTTTGAACAGGCCTGGCCGCAGATAGATCGTATTTACCTGACCCGTGTATATGCCGTAGTCCCAGGCGATGCTTTCTTCCCGCAACTGGACGGAAAAGAATTTGAACTGGTAAGCGACGAACGTCATGAGGAAGATGAAAAAAATCAATACCCCTTTTCGTTCCAGGTATGGGAAAGGGTGTAAAGAAATTACGAATTACGAATTACGAATTACGGATTTGTGAGTAGATAGTAAACGCGAAAATTAACATTCGCTTATATCTACTCACAAATCCGTAATTCGTAATTATTATTTGAAAATAACGGTACCCATACCGTTGGTCAGTTCTTTTTCCAGTGCATTAAGATGTTTCTGCATTTCCAGGCAACTCATAATCTGATCCATGTCAGTAGCTTTCTTTGCCTCTTCCTGGTTTTCGTAAATCAGCTTTTTGATTTTCCGGAGTATCAGGTAATTGGTCGTGGAAATGGTATCCTGCAGGTAAGCATTATCTCCATAAACCGTATCAATTTCAAATTCCTCTTTCCATTTCATACTGAGATCGGCTTCCTGATCTTCGAGGATATTGGCAATCTCTTTTGAAAACTGTTGATCTTCATGATAAAGGAACCAGCGTTTATCCTGGAGATTCCCGGCATCATACAAAGCTTTGTATTCCCTTAAAATCCTTTTCACCAGCTCACTTTCTGCCAGCGCCTCAAAGTCGTAGGGCAAATGAAACACATAATCTGCCACCGTACTATTGTCGTCTTCTTTAAAAGACTTATCGCCAAAACGTAACAGGATTTTTACGAGCGCCTTTTCTTGTTTTTCATGCCCGTTGATCAGGGATTCTACCGAAATACCTGTTTCGGCCGCTTCCATGGCTGCAATGGCTTCTTCACTTAATCCATCATCATCAGGAGCGGGATTGTTGCGCGCGTGCGCCTGTTCCCGTTTTACAAGCCGGTCGCGGATAAACTTATTGACCAACTGTATCAACCCCTGCTCATCAATGTGCAATAACTGGCTGCATTGACGGATATAATCCTGTTGCCGGGTAAAATCTTCTGTCTTGTCAATTTTGGAAATGGTTTCCGCAATTTCATTGACCAGCTGAGATTTTTTATTGCTGTCGGTGCCCGCTTCCTGCATGCTCAACTGGAGTTTAAACAGTACGAAGTCCTGTTTATTGTCCTGGATGAATTCACGGAAAGCAGCGGCGCCTATTTTCTGTACATAACTGTCCGGATCTTCTTTGTCCGGCAGCAGTACCAGCTTCACATTCAGCCCTTCCTCAATGGCCATGTCAAGTCCGCGCAATGCGGCTTTCACACCGGCGCTGTCGCCATCATAGAGGATAGTGAGGTTGTTGGTGTATTTCTTTATCAGCCGTAACTGATCCTGTGTGAGGGAAGTACCACTGGAGGCTACCACGTTTTCCACGCCTGCCTGGTGCAGGGAAATTACGTCAGTATAACCCTCTACCAGCAAGCATTCATTGAGCTTGTCAATGGCATGCCTGGCAAAGTAAGTACCATACAGGACCCGGTGCTTTACATAGATTTCATTTTCGGGAGAATTGATGTATTTCGGCGCCCGGTCCGATTTCACCAGGATACGCGCCCCAAATCCGAGAATCTTCCCGGACTGATTATGAATAGGGAAAATAACCCGGCCCCGGTAATTATCTGCCGGCTGATCATTACGAATAGTGACCAAGCCCGTTTTTTGCAGGTATTCCAGGTTGTAACCCTTGTCCAGTGCTGATTTTGCGAAGGAGTCAAAAGTATTCAGACAGTAACCCAGTTGAAACTTTTTGATCGTTTCTTCCGTAAATCCGCGTTCTTCAAAGTAACTGAGACCTACATTCTGTCCTTCTGGTTTATTGAAAAGGGTATCGGTAAAATATTCACGGGCATAGCTGTTAATAATAAACAAGCTATCTGCCATTAGCTGATGTTGCTTCAGCTCCGGACTTACTTCCGTTTCTTCCAGTTCTACCTGGTACCGTTGTGCCAGCCAACGTAACGCTTCCACATAAGAATATTTCTCATGCTCCATGATGAAGCTGATGGAATTGCCGCTGGCGCCGCAACCAAAACATTTATAAATCTCTTTGCCGGGAGATACGGTGAAAGATGGGGATTTTTCGTTGTGAAACGGACACAAACCCAGGTAGTTGGCGCCTCTCTTTTTCAACTTTACGAAGGAACCCACTATTTCCACAATGTCAATGCGACTGAGGATCTGTTGTATGGAGTTTTGAGATATCACGATGCAAATAATCCAACTGCAAACATACGGGAAATTGACGAAGCCGGAAAGTTGGCTATACCAGATAATAAATATGTTAAAAAAATTAAATGAGAGAAAAATTGCATAATTTTATCGTATATCCTCAAAATAAAAACCGATCCCTATGATTAAACATCTACTCCTATTTGTGCTTAGTGTATTGATTTTCAATAATGCAGCCAAAGCTGATGCTGCTATACAAAGAGATACACTACAAATACCACCGCTACACCAGGCAGACCCGGTGAGCAGCTCCACAGCAACAGGACTTACTGCCACTAAACTCAACGTTTTCCCTAACCCATCTGCCGGCGATGTGTACCTGCAGCTGGCCAAAGCACCTGCCACACCGTTGCTGATACAGGTGTTCAGCAGTAATGGCACTTTGGTGCAAACGGAAATAATGAAAGACAAGCAACTGGCGCTGGACCTGGGCGCACAGCCCAAAGGGGTGTATTACATCCTCCATAAAGGTGCCGGAAAGGAAAAGGCAATCCCGGTAGTGATTCAGTAAGGTATAAAACGATAAATAGTAATGGCGCAGCAGACCGTATCTGCAGCGCCATTATTGTTCGTTCATCTTTCCTTATATTTGGTAGATTATAAACTAGCCAAATCAATCTTATTTATCAGATGAAAGAAGTATTTATAGTAGCTACGGCCCGCACCCCTATAGGTTCATTCAATGGCGCGCTGGCAGGCGTTCCGGCTACGCAACTCGGTGCTACCGTGATCAAAGCCGCCCTCGAAAGAGCCGGTATTGCTGCGGCAGAAGTGAATGAAGTGTATATGGGGAATGTACTCAGCGCCAACCTGGGTCAGGCTCCGGCTAACCAGGCCAGCCTCGCGGCAGGTGTTCCCAACAACGTGCCTTGTACCACCGTCAATAAGGTGTGTGCTTCCGGCATGAAAGCCATTATGCTGGGTGCCCAAAGCATTATGCTGGGCGATAACGACGTAGTAGTAGCCGGCGGCATGGAAAACATGAGCGCAGCACCTTACTACCTCGACAAAGCCCGCAGCGGATATAAGCTGGGTCACGGTAACATTATCGACGGTATTATCCGCGACGGACTCTGGGATCCTTACAAGGATTTCCACATGGGGAACGCAGCAGAACTGTGTGCTACCGAATATAAAATCACCCGTGAAGACCAGGACGCCTACGCGATAGAAAGCTACAAGCGTGCAGCGGCTGCCTGGGAGAAAGGTTATTTCAAAGCCGAAGTAGTGCCGGTACAGGTGCCTGGCAAACAGGTAGTAACCGTGGCAGAAGATGAAGACTATAAAAAAGTCATCTTTGAAAAAGTGCCTACCCTGAAACCAAGTTTCCAGAAAGCTGGCACCATCACGGCCGCCAATGCTTCCAATCTCAACGACGGTGCAGCTGCCATGGTATTGGTAAGCGGCGAAAAACTGAAGGCGCTGGGTTTAAAGCCACTGGCTAAAATCGTAAGCTTTGCAGACGCATCCCAGGCGCCGGAATGGTTTACCACCACACCGGTAAAAGCTATTAATAATGCATTGGCAAAAGCCGGTATGAAAATCGGCGATATGGATTATGCAGAAGTAAACGAAGCATTTTCCTGCGTACCGATTGCGAATGCGAAGGACCTGGGCCTGCCTATGGACAAAGTAAATGTTTGGGGCGGTGCAGTAGCCATGGGCCATCCGATTGGTTGCAGTGGTGCACGTATCGTGGTAACGCTCAACTCCATTTTACACGAAACAAACGCCCGCTATGGGGTAGCAGGTATCTGTAATGGTGGTGGTGGCGCCAGTGCTATTATTATCGAGAAAGTATAGTAGAAGCTGAAAGCCGAAAGCATAAAGCACAAAGCTATTGTAGCGAATGATCAATGCGTTTATTAATATTCGCAAAGTTCATTCGCTACAATAGCTTTGTGCTTTATGCTTTCGGCTTTCAGCTATCGGTTAATTGTGAGTACTGTATCCAGGTTATTCAACTGTATCCGCACGCTGTCTGCCCCACGTTTTGTCGTCTTCAGGAAATGTACGGGCGCCATAGGATTAACCACATCCGGTATCACCTGCTCAAAGAATAAATATTTATCGGCCACCAGGCTATAAGCTGGATAAGTAGATAAGATACTGGTGGTTTTTGTTTGCAGGGCATAATCATCGTCGATATTATAGCGATGAAACTCGCTGTCGTTCAGGAGCGTGATAGCGGCTACCAGCGTGATGGTACGCGTAAACGGCAAGAGCAAACCCAGTAGCAGCACAAACGGGAACCCGAAAAAGCAGAGCAGGTAGGCGTATTTGGCGTCATTGTCTGGTTTTGTTAATCCATATAGCAACATCCCAGTGCCGGCATACAGGGTAAAGAAAATCCTTTCTGTTTGGGTGCCTTTAAAGCCATAGCTATTCAGCATCAACAACAGGCAGATCACCGCAAAGCAGGCCAGCACTATGTGTGCATACCATAAAAGGGCGTGTAAAACCGGTGCTTTCACTTTTTTAATCCTGCAGGATAGGGCTGCTAAAAAGCATAAGGTGAGGATAGTGATCGTAATCATGACAGCGGGAAATTGTTGGCGGGCTTCAATAAAGTTTAAAATATAAATATATGTATTTATTTTAATTAATCACCAACAATGTGCCTGCCAGCGGTATAATAATTATTAATCGGGTGTTTGCTTTGCTTTTTCGTGAACAAACAATATTTTTGCCCTGCCTTTCAATAAAGGCATTTAAACTTTCAATAAGAATAGCATGCGTCAGATAGCTTTCAGACAAGCCATAAGAGAAGCCCTGCAGGAGGAATTTCGCCGTGATGAACGGGTATTCCTTATGGGGGAGGAAGTAGCCGAATACAATGGTGCTTATAAAGTGAGCCAGGGAATGCTGGATGAGTTTGGTCCAAAACGCGTAATTGACACGCCCATTGCAGAACTTGGATTTACTGCCATTGGTGTTGGTGCCGCTCAGAACGGTCTGCGTCCGGTTCTTGAATTCATGACCTGGAACTTCGCTGTACTGGCGTTGGATCAGATCCTCAATACTGCGTCTAAAATGCTCGCGATGAGTGGTGGACAAGTAGGTTGCCCGATCGTTTTCCGTGGACCTAACGGTTCTGCAGGACAGCTCGGTGCTCAGCACTCTACTGCTTTCGAAAGCTACTATGCCAATATCCCGGGGCTGAAAGTAATATCCGTATCTAACCCATATGATGCAAAAGGTTTGCTCAAAGCGGCTATCCGCGATGACGATCCGGTTGTTTTCATGGAAAGTGAGATGATGTACGGCGATATGGGTGAAGTGCCTGAAGAAGAATACATCATTCCAATCGGTAAAGCAGATATCAAACGTGCAGGTAAAGATGTTACCATTGTATCTTTCAACAAAATGATGAAAGTAGCACTGGGTGCAGCAGAAGAACTGGCAAAAGAAGGTATCGAAGCAGAAGTAATCGATTTGCGTACCATCCGTCCGTTGGATTGGTTCACTATCCTGGAATCTGTGAAGAAAACCAACCGCCTGGTAATCGTAGAAGAACAATGGCCTTTTGCGAGCATCTCTTCTGAAATCACTTACCGTATCCAGAAAGAAGGTTTCGACTACCTGGATGCACCAATCCGCCGTATCACTGCACAGGATGCTCCTATGCACTATGCGCCTAACCTGGTGAAATTATACCTGCCAGATGTTGAGCGTACCGTGAAACTGGTGAAAGAAGTAATGTACATGAAGAAATAGCAGAAAGCTAAAAGCATAAAGCAAAAAGCTATTAAAGCGAATGATTTAAGCATATGAGTAATAAATACTCGCTTATATCATTCGCTTTAATAGCTTTTTGCTTTATGCTTTTAGCTTTCTGCTCAGGAAAACAAGTCACTCGATAAATACCGGTCGCCACGATCACAGATAATACACACAATAATGCCGCTGCTTAAATCCTGCGATACCCGCACCGCCGCCGCTACGGCGCCACCACTGCTCATACCACAAAACACGGCTTCCTCTTTTGCCAGCCGTTTGGTCATGGTTCTGGCTTCTGCCTCTGAAATATCCATGATCCTGTCTACTCTTGGTCTTTCAAATATTTTAGGGAGATAAGCTTCCGGCCACTTACGGATGCCTGGAATTTTGGATCCTTCTGTGGGCTGGCAACCTACTATCTGTATCGACGGATTTTGTTCTTTTAAATAGCGCGATACCCCCATAATAGTGCCGGTAGTTCCCATCGCACTTACAAAATGGGTGACCTGGCCTGCGGTATCCTTCCATATTTCCGGACCGGTCGTTTTATAGTGCATACCGTAGTTGTCCGGGTTGGCAAACTGGTTCAGCATGAAATAACCACCACCCGCTACTTTGCTGTTGGCATAGTCTATAGAGCCTTCCATAGACTGTTCCTTAGGCGTAAGCGTTACTTTTGCGCCATATACTTCCATCGTGAGTACACGCTCGCGGGTAGCATCTGCGGGCATTACCAGCTCTATTTCCAGCCCGAATAAACTGGCGATCATGGCCAGCGCAATACCCGTATTGCCGCTGGTTGCTTCAATTAATTTCATCCCGGGTTTAATATCCCCCCTGTCCAGCGCACATTTGATCATGTTGTAAGCGGCGCGGTCTTTAACACTGCCGGCGGGATTATTACCTTCCAGCTTGGCAAATATTTTTACTGCCGGATTTACGGAGATATTCTTTAATTCTACCATCGGTGTATTACCGATCAGATCTATGATGGAAGCCATTATACTAGTCCTGGTTTGTATCTGAAAATTTATGTTCTGCTTTATAATAAATCCGGGAGAAAGGTTCTACACTTTTAATCAGCCACACATTACCGCCAATTACACTGTGATGGCCTACTACGGTATCACCCCCTAAAATAGTGGCGCCGGCATAAATCACTACATGCTCTTCAATAGTAGGATGCCGTTTGCTGCGCGCCATACTTTTTTCTATGCTCAAAGCTCCCAGGGTAACGCCCTGGTACAGCTTTACATGCGGGCCTATCACGGTGGTTTCTCCAATTACAATGCCGGTACCATGATCTATACAACACCAGGGTGCAATCACTGCGCCAGGGTGAATATCCACACCAGTGCGGGAATGCGCCAGTTCCGTAATCATACGCGGTAATACCGGTATATGCAGGTTATACAGGGCATGCGCAATGCGGTAAAATGCAATAGCATAAAAGCCGGGGTAGGCGCGGATTACTTCGTATATACAGGAAGCTGCCGGATCGCCCTGGTACATCGCGCTGGCATCTTTCGTTAACTCATCATAAATCACCGGCACTTTATTCATAAAAGTAGTGCTCAGCGTACCCGCATCTGCCGGCAACTGGTGCTCCATAGATTGTAACAACCGTTGCAGTTGCAGATCCAGTTGATGGCTGTATTGCTCCAGCACGGCCGGATCAGTAATCACCTGACCTTTATGCTCCGGAAATAACCAGTTTACCAGGTTGCTCACAAATTCATCTACTGCATCGGTAGCCGGATAAGCACTCGCTGCTGCCAGTTGGTGCCGCCGTTTCAGCTCTTCCAAAAAATCATTCGTCATATGCGGATGGATATTACAGGTATTGGCACTGTATTGAAATTTCGCTTTAATACTCTGTAAAGGTAGTAGACTATTAGTTAAATTTCAACTTTAAAGCCCGGAGTGTAAGTTCCTTAAACCGGCTGCTAAAACACTACAGCTATAAACGCTCGCGGGACCATTCATAAGCACCCTCCATAATCAGGTCAAACACCGGATCTTTGATATCATAATAGGCGTCCGCATTATCCGGGAAATAGCGGGAGAGTTGTTGCTTTATCTCTGCATAAGCCCTCGCCGCAAAGGGATGGGTGCGCAGGTAGTCCCGGCACAACAGGGCATAACGTTGATTAAACCGGCCCAATACCCGTACATGCAGGTTAACACGCCGGTGCTGCCGGGAATAAAAATGTTTCATGAGCTCCGCTGCCGGCAGGTCTTCCCGGCCTGGTGGCCGGTGGTCAACAAGGTGTTTCGCCGGCTTATAGCCCAGCTGCGTCAATAATGGCTCCAGCGGCAGGTCCAGCGAAGTAACGGTTACCTGTATATCCATCACATCTTTGGCCGGTAATCCCGGTACACTGGTAGAACCAATATGGTCGATGGCTAAGGCATAGTCGCCAAGGGCATTACGCAATTGTAACGCAATTTCCTGGTATTCTTCCGGCCAAAGAGCGTTATAAGGTACAATCTCAATTGTTTCGGACATGTTAAATCCTCTTAGATATCCTGCAATTTTAACTGATTAATCTTTATTTTTGCCCGTTGTGTAAATTGCACCGATTGCAGACAATGCAAAATCAAAACTGATTATGGCTAATATTCTGATAATAGACGACGAAAAAAGCATTCGTAAAACGCTCACGGAAATTTTAAGTTATGAAGGGTATAAGGTAGATGAGGCCGCCGACGGCCTGGAAGGGTTTAAAATGTTCCAGGCAAAATCATATGATGCCGTTTTGTGCGACATCAAAATGCCTAAAATGGACGGACTGGAATTCCTCGAGAAAGCGAGAGAAGTGAACGGCGATATCCCTATTATCATGGTATCCGGCCACGGTAACATTGATACAGCAGTAGACGCAGTGAAAAAAGGCGCCTATGACTATATTTCCAAACCCCCTGACCTGAATCGCCTGCTCATTACCCTGCGTAATGCCATGGATAAAACTACGCTGGTAACGGAAACCAAAACCCTGCGCCGCAAAGTCAATAAGGTGCCGGAAATGATTGGTCAGTCCAACCCCATCCTGAAAATTAAGGAAACCATCGAAAAGGTAGCGCCTACAGACGCCCGCGTACTGGTAACCGGCGAAAACGGGGTAGGAAAGGAACTGGTGGCCCGCTGGCTGCATGAACGCAGCAACCGCGCTTCCGGTCCTATGGTAGAAGTAAACTGTGCAGCCATTCCCGGCGAGTTGATAGAAAGTGAATTGTTTGGTCATGAAAAAGGATCTTTTACTTCTGCGGTAAAACAACGTATCGGCAAGTTCGAACAAGCCAGCGGCGGTACCCTTTTCCTGGATGAAATAGGCGATATGAGCCTGAGCGCACAAGCCAAAGTGTTGCGCGCTTTACAGGAAGGTAAAATTACCCGCGTAGGTGGCGATAAAGAAATCAGTGTAGACGTGCGCGTAGTAGCCGCTACCAATAAAGACCTGCTGCAGGAAGTGGAAGAAAAGAACTTCCGCCTCGATTTGTATCACCGCCTCAGCGTGATCCTGATCCATGTACCTTCCCTGAACGACCGTAGAGAAGACGTTCCTTTACTGGTAGACAGCTTCCTCGACAGCGTTTGCAGTGAATACGGTATTTCCCGCAAAGCCATTGATAAGGATGCCATGAAGGCCCTGCAAAATCATAACTGGACCGGTAATATCCGCGAACTGCGCAACGTAGTGGAACGCCTGATCATTCTGTCAGGTAAAACCATTACAACCGAAGACGTGGACGACTTCGTGGTACCTAACCGTGATAAGAAAAGAGTAAGCTCTTAACCGATATGCAAAAACACCTGTATCTGATCAGTGGACTGGGAGCGGATGAGCGCATTTTTAATAACCTGCGCTTTCCCTCCAACTACCAGGTGCATCACCTGCATTGGATTGCTCCCCTGCAGGATGAACCCATCGGCCAGTATGCCGCCCGCATGGCGAAAGGCATCACGGCCGATGGGCCTGTTTCCATCATCGGGGTATCCTTTGGTGGAATCATGAGCCTGGAAATAGCCAGGCATATCCCCGTAGAAAAAAATATCCTGCTCTCCAGCATCAAGCAAACTTCAGAAAAACCCCCGTATTACAACTGGGTAAAGCGATTAGGCCTGCATAAACTCCCGGATAGTATTCTTTACCAACGCAGGAATATTATTGTCAGGAAATTCCTCAATATTGAAACGAATGAAGAGCGGGCACTGGTAAATGAATATCTCGCGAAGCGCGATTATACCTATATGCGCTGGGCAGTGAATGCTATCCTGCATTGGGAAAATGAACAAGTGCCGGAAGGGTTGGTACATATTCATGGCGCCAAAGACATGCCTTTCCCCATCAAATACCTACGGCCTACCCACCTGATTCCCGATGGTGGCCACTTTATGGTGCTAAACCGGGCCAACGAAATCAACCAGATATTAGCCGGCGTACTCTAAACCGGCGATACATGCCAGTAGTTTTTCCAGGCTATCTACTATATGCACATTTCCCGGCAAGGGAAGCGTGAGCTGCTTCGTTTGAGGACCCGCCATCAGGATATGCACAGCCGGATACTGTTTGCTCAGTTGTTGTGCCAGATCATTGATAGCAGCCGGAGAGATACTGGTGAGCAGATGGGTATAAATGTGCGTGACCTTTTTCGCTGTTATAAACGATTCCAGGTCGTCTAAAGGCACATTGGGACCGAAGCTGGTGACCAGTTTACCTTGTTTTTTTAAGAGATACTGTACATACAGTAAAGGTATTTCATGCAATTCCCCCTCCGGTAAAAATAACAGGAAATGCGCTGTGGAAGCCATATTCATAGGCTGTCCATCAATAGCAGTCATGATTTTAGTGCGGATAATATTGGACGAAAAATGTTCCTGGGCGGGAATTACCTGGCCGGTGAGCCAAAGCAGGCCAATCTTTTCAAGGAAAGGATATACCACCCGGGTAATACATTTTTCAAATCCGAGGTGTAGTACCTGGTTGTAAAAAATGCGCTCAAAACGGGCATGGTCATAGTCCAGGGTAGCGGCAATTAACTCGTTGACCTGCAACAGGGAAGATGTACCTGTTGTACCAATCTCCAGCGAAAGCGCTTGCTGTTCCGTATCAGACAAAGCAGCGATGCGCGAGATCTTGACCCCGTGGTGGTATAAGTAGGCGATGCGCAATAACGTTTTGAGATCTTCGCTATCGTAGGTTCTATGGTTAGTGTCCTTCCTTCGGGCCAGAAAAAGTGGATAACGTTGTTCCCATATTCTTATCGTGTGGGCCTTTATACCGGTAAAGTTTTCAATATCCTTTATAGTAAATGTGTTCAACGCTGGTATAGTAAAAGCCAAATGTAATTAATTCATCCGTGGCAGCTCTATATAGGTGAAAATTATAATAAAGTCCGTTTTAATCTATTTTTAAGAAAACTTTTCGAAAGTAAAAGCTACTGGCTAACGACAGAATATTATATTTGCCTTTTTAAGCATCTAATAAGCGTAACTGAATGAACCTGGCATTTTGGAAAAAAAACAAAGACAGTCAGCCAAAGAAAAAGAAATCTGCGGTTAGAGAATGGTTAGACGCTGGTATCTTCGCTATCATAGCAGCCACGCTTATCCGCACCTTCATTTTTGAGGCCTATACGATCCCGACCCCTTCCATGGAAAAGACCTTACTTGTAAACGACTTCCTGTTTGTAAGCAAGATCAGTTACGGTCCACGTATCCCGATGACTCCCCTGGCAGTACCTTTTGTACATCACACCCTGCCGTTCACTAAATCCGCTAAAGCTTACTCTGAAGCCGTAAAATGGAAATACAGACGTTTACCCGGCTTCTCCGATATCAAACGCTATGATGTAGTGGTATTCAACTTCCCGGAAGGTGATACCGTAGCAATAGATTCACCGGATCCAAGTTATTACAACATGGTAAGAGCAACGGGCTGGCAGTCAGTACAGAACTCTTATCAAATTATTACCCGTCCGGTAGATAAACGTGAGAATTATATCAAACGTTGTATGGCACAGGCGGGCGACACCCTGCAAATCATTCACGGTGCTGTTTACATCAATGGAAAAGCGGCGCCGGTACCTCCTGGCAGCCAGCATAAATACATTGTGGAAACTACCGGTGATCAGTTGAATTCCAGCCGCCTGGAAGAATTAGGCATAGCTACTACTGCGCCTGACTTCTACCAGATAGATGGCAGCAAATTCCTGTACAACCTTACTCCGGCAAACGTTGCAGCTATCAAACAATTCCCTATTGTTAAAAATGTAACACTTTACGAAGAAGCGAATTTCGCAGACTTCAACTATAACGCTGTTTTCCCACACGATACTGCACATTTCAAATGGACAGATGAAAATTTTGGTCCTATGTACGTGCCGAAGAAAGGTGCTACGGTGAAACTCGATGAAAGCAATATTGCCCTGTACGACCGTATCATCCGTGTGTATGAAGGCAATACCCTGGAAAGAAGAGAGGGTAAATTCCTCATCAACGGACAAGCTGCTGATAGCTATACTTTCAAAATGAACTATTACTGGATGATGGGGGATAACCGCAACAATTCCCTCGATTCCCGCTTCTGGGGCTTTGTACCGGAAGATCACGTAGTAGGTAAGGCGTGGCTGATCTGGATGAGTTACGGAGAAGGCGGTATCCGCTGGAGCCGTATCTTCAGAAATATCAAGTAAGTAAATTGTACCTGAAAATAATTTAAAGTAACTTACGGACCGGCATATAGCCGGTCCGTAGTTGTCTTACCCCGGCAGGCTCGCGGCCGTAGATAACCCAAAAACGCTGATATGGAAAAACAACTGTTGCATATTGAATACCTCGTTTATAATGATATCAATGGGCTTGATGATGCGGATGCCTGGTTGCTGAAAGAAGCCAGGGAGGTAACAGCACATGCTTATGCACCTTATTCTCATTTCCAGGTAGGCGCGGTCATCCGGTTGGATAACGGGGAAATTATAGCAGGATCTAACCAGGAAAATGCGTCTTTCCCTATTGGCCTTTGTGCAGAAAGAGTGGCGCTGGCTTCTGCGGCTTCTGTATATCCTAATATCGGTATTGATACCATTGCAATTAGTTATCATAATATCAACGGGGAGAGTTCACACCCTATTTCACCCTGTGGTATATGCCGGCAAACCCTGGCAGAATATGAAAATAAACAAGATGCCCCCATCCGGTTAGTGATGGGCGGTTTAAGTGGAAAAGTATATGTGGTAAACCGTGCGAATGATTTATTACCACTTTCCTTTAGTGGCGATGAGCTTAACCTGTAAAAAAATGGATATATAATTTATTGTATATAAATTATATATTATCTATATTTGTCAGGCACCCCATAAGTGCCGCGACTCATGAAACCCTGCCAGCTCACCAGTATCCTTATCATATGGTTATTTTCGGTATGCTATAGTGTATCAGCAGCAGGTGTGTTTTATAAAAAACAGCCGCCGGCAGTGAACGATTGGGCAAGCCAATACGTTGTAAAAGATACGTCAGCTACAGCCACAAAATATGAACAACAGGCGCATGACCTATATAGCAGAAAATTGTATAAGCGGGCAATAATACAATGGAAGAAGGTGTTACATTTGCAACCCGGGAATGCATTTGCTATGTTTATGCTGGGGAAATCGTATATGGGTGCGGGTGATGCCACAACAGGCGCCGCATGGTGTGATAAGGCACTCCTGGTAGAAGAAAAAAAAGAGATACCCGATAAAATTATTTGCCACAGTGTAGAAGGATTTTAAACGGCGCATAAAGGAAAGGCAAGCTCCTTTTTTCGTTGCTGCTTACTGTGGTATTTTTTTCGGCAACTTCGGTCTGCAATGGCTGTAGGTTGCTAACGCTGCGAACCGAAAGGATCGCAGCGTTTTTGTTTTGACTACCTGCCTAAAAAGCAGGGTGGCCTCATTTATCGCCGGAAGATTGCTCTTTCGCCAGTAAATGAGGCCACCCTATTTTTATAATATACTTTTCTTTTCTACATGCGTTCAGGTACGCGTATACCCATTAGCTTCATGCCCTGTTTAATGATATTGGCAGTGAGCATGATGATTTGTAACCGTAATTTTTTCTTTTCTTCTGTAGCGGCTCTTGTAACAGAATAGGTATAAATACCATCTATCTTTTCAGCATAAAAAGAATTGAATGATTGCGCAATAGCGAAAATATAATTTGCAATCACGGATGGACTCAACTCACGAGAAGCTTCTGCTAATACAGCCGGGAACTGTTCATTCAGTTTTATCAGCTCTCTTTCTAATGGTAATAATTCACCGGTGTATTGGAATTTGTCAAGATCAGCTACCGGGCCTACTTCCCTGATTATAGATTTAATACGCGCATGTGCATATTGAATGAACGTAGCGGTAAATCCATGCAGGTCGATAGATTCCTTTGGATCAAAGATCATTTTCTTTTTAGGATCTACCCGCAGCAGGAAGAATTTCAGACCACCTAAACCCACGATGTCATACAGGTCATGTAGTTCGTCTGCAGAAAAAGTTTCCAGGTTTTTGCCGGAACTTTTGGTTTGTTCTTCCGCAGCCTGCACCATTTCTACTACCATGTCGTCTGCATCTACCACCGTTCCTTCCCGGCTTTTCATACGGCCATGTGGTAATTCCACCATGCCGTAGCTGAGATGCAGAATACCTGGTGCAGAAGGCTCATGCAGTTTTTCCAGGATCAACTGTAATACTTTGAAGTGGTAGTTTTGTTCATCTGCCACTACATATACACTCTGGTCCATGTGGTAATCCTCGTATTTTAAACGCGCGGTACCCAGGTCCTGTGTCATATAAACCGAGGTGCCATCACCACGGAGCAGGAGCTTCTGATCCAGCCCGTCTGCGGTGAGGTCTATCCATACGGAGTTATCTTCTTTTTTGAATAATACACCTTTCTCCAGTCCTTCTGTCACGAGATCTTTACCTAACAGGTAGGTATCACTCTCATAGTACATCTTATCGAAATCAATGCCGAGGCGTTTGTAGGTCTGGTCAAAACCTTCATATACCCAGCTGTTCATAGTTGCCCACAGTTCCCGTACTTCGGGGTTGCCGGCTTCCCATTGCTGCAGCATGATTTTGGCCTGTTGCATGATCTCAGTTTTATTACGCGACATCTCTTTGATGTCGTCCATGATCTTGCCGGTCTTTTCTTTATCCTCTTTTACTTCCGGTTTATGCAGGGCGGTAACGAGCTTTTCCAGTTTTTCGATTTCAGCGCCATCAAAGTCGCTGAAGTTACTTTCCAGTACCCGGTCAATAATAGGTTCTGCCTGTTCTTTTACAACAGATTCAAACTTCACATAGTAGTCGCCTACCAGGTGATCGCCTTTAATACCGGTAGTGGCAGGAGTATCGCCATGGGCAAATAACTGCCAGGCCAGCATGGATTTGCAGATGTGAATGCCCCGGTCATTTACCAGGTTAGCTTTAATAACTTCAAAACCGTTGGCCTTCATAATTTCCGCGATGGAATAACCAAGGAAGTTATTACGAAGATGCCCCAGGTGCAATGGTTTGTTGGTATTGGGAGATGAATACTCCACCATGATCTTTTTACCATTGGCGGGCTGTATACCAATGTTTACATCCTGGTAGCTGGTTTGGAGGAATTGTGTCCAGTAAGCATCGTTGATGCTCAGGTTTAAAAACCCTTTTACTACGTTGAAGCGGGTAACCAGTTCAGGGTAGTGGGTAGTCAGGTATTCCCCTATGCGTTGTCCGGTTTCTTCCGGTTTTTGTCGGCTGAATTTGGTGAAAGAGAAAACAACAATGGTATACTCACCCTCGAATTCAGGCTTGGTAGTATTGATTGAAATATCTGTTTCAACCACTGGCTGATCGTAAAGTGATTTAATGGCGGCCACAGCGGCCGTTCTGATGGATTGTACAACACTCATGCTGAAAATGATTAATGCGAGGGGCAAAGATAGCAAAAAGCAGATAGTGCAAAGCAGAAAGCTGAAAGGATAGAGCAGAAAGCGTAAAGCAGAAAGCATAAAGCTACTATAGCGAATGATCAATGCGTATATTAAACTCGCAAAGTTCATTCGCTATAGTAGCTTTATGCTTTCTGCTTTACGCTTTCTGCTCTATTAGAACTGATAAAACAGCCCTATTTGAGCTACAGCGTTTTTATGATTGGTGTTGTCGTTGTCGAAAACATTGGTCAGGCCAAAGTTATAGCGGGCATTCACCCCCAGGCCCATATCAAACTGATAACCACAACCAAAGCCTAGTCCGAAATCGATAGACTGCGTATAGTCTTTATAATCTGATGTACGGTTGTTTACCCGGTATTTGGCGCTTGCCAGGATGCCCAGTTGCGGACCTGCTTCCACGAAGAATGCGTCTGCAATGGTGTATTGTACCATTACGGGTATATTTACATAGTTGAGTTTCACCGTGCCCGGAATGTTTCCAATCCCGAGAACGTTAGTCCGTTTCGTGCCTTGTGCAGAATACAGTAATTCAGGCTGAATGGCCCAGCTGTCATTGAGCCCGATGTGTACCAGACCACCTACATGGAAGCCTGCCAGTGCCTTGGAATCGTCGTAAGCGGTGAGTTTCGCAATGTTTAATCCTCCTTTTACGCCAAAGCTTACTTCTTGCGCTTTGGCTGTCAGCATAGTTCCGATGGCCAGGATGCCACACAGAATAAGTTTTTTCATGATATGTCTTTTATGTACCGGCCCAATCGTCAATAAACATGCCGTTTAATAAAAGTAGCGGGGGATACCCCGTATGTAGAAAACTTATAAATCCTTTAACATCCAGTTGTCACAGCCAAAATGGCCGGTATTTCCCAGGGGGCCTGTCAGGTACCGGAAGCCAAATTGTTCGTAGACTTTTCTTGCACGGGCAAGTTCAGGTGCCGTTTCCAGGTAGCATTGCGTATAGCCATTTTGTTTAGCGAAGTCCAGGCACAGGCTAATTAGTTTGCCTGCCAGGCCTTTACCACGGGCTTCCGGGAGCAGATACATTTTTTGCAGTTCGCATACATGCGCTTCTCCGCCATCCAGTGGGTGAATACCGGCACCGCCTATAATGCGGCCTTCCGCTTCAGCCACATAGTAAGTGGCGCGGGGAATGCTGTACACTACAGATAAATGGTCCGTGGTAGGATCTGAAAATGCAGTACCTGCCTTATTCATGCCAAATTCGGTGAGGGTGGTTTTTACGATGTTGGCTAGTGTTGGGTCATCGGCGGAGACTATCGTTCTGATTGTGATTTCCATAAAATAAAATTACGAATTACGAATTACGAATTACGGATTTGTAGGGAGATAATAGCGAATAATCTTCGCGTTTACCATTTCCCTGCAAATCCGTAATCCGTAATTCGTAATTCTTAATTCTAGAATATCGTAAACTCTACTCTTCTGTTCTTTTGTCTGCCTGCAGCGGTTTTATTGCTGGCAATAGGCTGGCTCATGCCATAACCTACGGCTTCAATTTTGGAAGCATTTACACCTTTGCCCACGAGGTAGGCTTTCACAGACTCGGCTCTTTCTCTTGACAGGGCGAGGTTGCGTTCTTTATTACCAACATTGTCAGTATGGCCGCTGAGTTTCAGATTCAGGTTCTTACGTTTCAGGAGTTCCGCCACTCTGTCCAGCGCAGGGTAGGAATGAGGCTTGATACTGGCTTTGGCGAATTCAAATTCCAGGTTCTGGATGGCTTCTTTAACAATACGGTTGTCTTCTTCCGTAATCACTATTTTTTCTTCCTTCTTTTCTATTACCGGTTCTGGCAGTGGGCAGCCGGAGCCATCTACCTTGGTATTAGCCGGTGTGCCGGGGCATTTATCGAAGAAGTCAGAAACGCCATCGCCGTCGCTGTCTTTTGTCAGTTTATCCACGTCAGCCGTCAACCTGGCATTGTTTTGATTAGCGGCATCCAGGGCGCTTGCCAATGTGGCTTTCTGTGCCTGGAGTTCATCGTACATGGCGCTGGCAGGGTTATGCCACTGGAGCTGTTTTTTGCCTTTCTTGCCCAAAGCAAATTCCAGCCCGGCATAGCCATAGGAGTACTTATCCTTGTTGGGGCCATGCGGATAACCATCCAGGTTGTCGCCGTCAGTATAATACATCGTATAACCGAGATCCAGGTTGATAAACTCTGACAGCCTGAATTTCAGGCCGGCGCCTACCGGGATAATCAGTTCCTTAATGGCTTTGTCGTCTGATGTATAGTTTACTTTAGTACCGTTGTTTAATTCCAGGGTGGGTTTGTAACCGGCTAAACCACCGCCCACAGAGGCATACAGGGATACAAAGTTTTCCCGGAACAACCAGTTGACCGTGGTAATATTAAACACCGCGTTTAAGCTGGCAGACCAGGGGAGTTTGGTTTCAAAAGATTTGTAGGGGCTGACTAACGGGTTTCCATTGCCCAGGTTTTTACTGTTATCTGCCTGTAATTTGCCGCCTACATAGTCAGCTCTTAACGCCAGGAAGTGCAGGATCTGGTATTTCACGTAGCCGCCATAACCAAAGTCCCCCTTCCATTTGGTAAAGTCATTACTGCCACCGGTAGGTACCACAGGGGCCAGCATACCGCCATTGACGCCAATGGACCAGGTTTTGTAGTCGCTCGGACCACGGAATAATCGTACAGATGGAGTTGCGCCAGCGGCAGATTTGGTGGATGGTTGATCCTGGGCCTGGCTAATCATTGGGGAGATTGCTAGCAGCAAGCATACAGCCTTCCAAAGCATGGATTTGTTCATAAGAATAACGTTAGGTTATACAATTTTGACAATAAAACGGGTAGGTCAGGAATGAAATAGCTGAAAGAAGGGCGAGGTTATGAACAATTTTGTGTGTTGGGTTATTTAGTTATCAGGAGCAGGTAAAATAGCTTAAACGGCTTAATAACTAAATATTTCAATCAAATATAGGGCACCTGACTGACATAATTTCATATTTTTTTGGTTGGCATAATCATTGACAAACGAACGACAAACACAATAACATACTTACAACTAAAGGATAATCTTTAATACTATGGGAAAAATAATAGGCATTGACTTAGGAACTACCAATTCATGCGTTGCCGTAATGGAAGGTAACGAACCGGTAGTGATTGCCAATGATGAGGGCAGGAGAACAACCCCATCTGTAGTGGCTTTTTTAAAGAACGGAGAAAGGAAAGTAGGTGACCCTGCAAAGCGTCAGGCTATTACCAACCCCGTAAACACTATTATGTCAGTGAAGCGTTTCATGGGTCGTCACTTCAATGAAGTAGCCAATGAACTGACGCACGTTACATATAAAGTGGTAAAAGGTGATAACAACACCACTCGTATCGATATAGACGGCAGATTATATACGCCGCAGGAGATTTCAGCAATGATCCTGCAGAAAATGAAGAAAACTGCGGAAGATTATTTAGGCCAGGAAGTAACCGAAGCCGTAATCACCGTACCAGCTTACTTTAACGATGCACAACGTCAGGCTACCAAAGAAGCAGGTGAAATCGCCGGCTTAACGGTTCGCCGTATTATCAATGAGCCTACTGCTGCGGCACTGGCTTATGGTATGGACAAAAAACACCAGGATAGCAAAATCGCAGTATTTGACCTTGGTGGTGGTACCTTCGATATCTCTATCCTCGAATTAGGTGATGGCGTATTTGAAGTAAAATCTACCAACGGTGATACCCACCTGGGTGGTGACGACTTCGATAAAGTGATCATGGATTGGCTGGCAGACGAATTCAAGAAAGATGAAGCAGTAGATTTACATAAAGATCCAATGTCATGGCAGCGTTTGAAAGAAGCTGCGGAAAAAGCCAAAATTGAATTGTCTTCTTCCCAGGAAACTGAAATCAACCTTCCTTACATCACTGCAGTAGACGGTGTTCCTAAGCACTTAGTGAAAAAATTAACCCGTGCTAAATTTGAGCAACTGAGCGACGAACTGGTGGAAAGAACACTGGAACCTTGCCGCAAAGCGCTGAAAGATGCCGGTATGAACACTTCCGAAATTGATGAAGTGATATTGGTAGGTGGTTCTACCCGTATTCCTAAAATCCAGGAAGTAGTTGAAAAATTCTTCGGTAAAAAACCTAACAGAGGTGTAAACCCGGATGAAGTAGTAGCCGTAGGTGCTGCTATCCAGGGTGGTGTACTGACAGGTGAAGTGAAAGACGTACTGTTACTGGACGTTACCCCACTGTCACTGGGTATCGAAACAATGGGCGGTGTAATGACCAAACTGATCGAATCCAATACCACTATTCCAAGCAAAAAATCTGAAACTTTCTCTACCGCAGCAGATAGCCAGCCTAGCGTGGAAATCCATGTACTGCAAGGTGAAAGACCAATGGCTAACCAGAACAGAACACTGGGCCGCTTTATCTTAGGTGATATTCCTCCGGCTCCACGTGGCGTTCCGCAAATCGAAGTAACTTTCGATATCGATGCCAACGGTATCCTGCACGTAACAGCGAAAGATAAAGGCACCGGTAAAACTCAGAACATCAAGATTGAAGCTGGTAGCGGTTTGAGCAAAGACGAAATCGAAAAGATGAAAGCCGAAGCGAAAGCCAACGAATCTGCCGATAAAGAACAACGTGAGCAGATCGAAAAGCTGAACAAAGCAGATAGCCTGATCTTCCAAACCGAAAAACAGATCAAAGAATACGGCGACAAACTGCCTGCTGATAAAAAAGCAACGATCGAAACTGCACTGGACAAATTGAAAGAAGCACATAAATCTCAGAACGGTGCGCAGCTGGATACCGCTACTGCTGAACTGGAAGCTGCATGGACTGCTGCTTCTGAAGAGCTCTACAAAGCTTCTCAGGGCCAGCCAGAAGGTGCTCAGGCCGGCGGTCAGCAACAGGGTCAACCTAACGCTGCGAACGATGGCGTAACAGATGCTGAGTTCGAAGAAGTGAAATAAGCATAGTTAGTCTTATTCAGTGTGATACTGATTAAACTGATGATTGGTTTTTATATGATTGGCGAAGATGAAAGCAGCCACCAGCTGTTTTCTCTTCGCCTTTTTTTGTCTTCTGTAAATCAGCATATTCCCTACAATCCTGAATAAGACAAGCTAATTTTTCTTACTTTGTTCCTGCTTTAGCCAGGACCAATGAATTATAGACTACGTTTTTATCTCCGTTACCATACTTATTACGGGCAGGAACTTTATCTGCTCGGTAATTTGCCTGCATTGGGCAGTGATGTTCCCAGGCATGCCCACCGCATGCAATGGCTCAATGCAGATTGGTGGTATGCCGATATTCAGCTGGCTCCTGGAGAAACAACCCTGCTGCAATACCAGTATATCCTGAAAGAACTGGAGGAAATGGTATTCGAAGGCGCCCCCCGCGAATTTTCCCTCACTCCCGGACAACCCACAGAAATCGTATTTACAGATACCTGGAATGATGCCCACCGCCCGGAAAATGCCTGGCTTACGGCACCATTTACCCGGGTGTTTTATCCCCGTCCTGGTGCAGCGATCCCGGGACTACTAACGGCTACGCATATATTCCGCATTCAGGCACCCCTGTTGGATGCCCATACCACTGTCTGTTTATTGGGCAGCCACCCGCAAACAGGTAACTGGAACGTTTTACAACCGGTATTACTGCAATACGATACCCGGGGCTGGTTTTCTATAGGACTGGACCTCTCCGGTGTGGCCACTCCACTTCATTATAAATACGCGACCTACAACCTGGAAAAGCAACAGTTTGTACAGTACGAAGAAGGTGAAAACCGGGAAATACACACCGTGGCTGTAACAGGCCGGCAAGTGGTATTGCATGATGGCATATTGCGCATGAATTACACCCCCTGGAAAGGCGCCGGCGTAGCAGTGCCGGTATTCAGCCTGCGCAGCGCAGCAGGATTTGGCACCGGCGAATTTGCCGACTTACCGCTTATGGCTCATTGGGCGAAGCAACGAAACCTGCAGCTGATACAGCTATTGCCTGTTAATGACACCATTCAAACCAATACCTGGAAAGACTCTTATCCTTACGCTGCTATCTCTTCCTTTGCCCTGCATCCTCTGTATATACGATTACAGGAAGTAGGTGTGCTGCCCGATGCCCATCCGCTACAACGACAATTTGACCGGTTACGACAGTGGTTAAACGAAAAAGAGACAGTAGATTATGAAACCGTGATGTCGTATAAAATAGCCTATCTGAGGGCACTATACGAATCCGAAGGAGAGCGGCTGCAAACCCGGGAATACTGGCAATGGTTCGCGGCCAACGAATACTGGCTGCTACCCTACGCAGTATATTGCTACCTGCGGGATAAGTATCAAACCGGCGATTTTACCCAATGGCCGCAATATAACGTATACGATTACACGGCTGTTAATAAGCTGATTATGGCAGATGAAGCTGCTGCCGCCGCTGCGCATTATCACTTTTTTGTGCAGTATCACCTGCATCAACAGCTGGCTGCGGCCACGGCTGCAGTGCATCAGCAGGGCGTAGCACTCAAGGGCGATATCCCTATTGGCGTGGCCCGCCATAGCGCCGACACCTGGATGCATCCCGGATACTTTCACCTGGATATGCAGGCCGGCGCACCTCCCGATAGCTTTACTACCGACGGACAAAACTGGGGCTTTCCCACTTACAACTGGAAACAAATGGCCACCAATGGCCAGGAGTGGTGGCAGCAACGGCTCCGGCACATGTCTGTTTACTTCGATGCTTTCCGTATCGATCATATCCTGGGATTTTTCCGCATCTGGCAAATACCCCTGGATGCTATACAAGGGCTGCTCGGTTATTTTCATCCAGCCGTTCCCGTTAGTTGGGAAGAAATGCTGCAACGTGGAATCGACTTTGACGAAGAACGTTTTTGCCTGCCTTACATCACCCATACCATCCTGGAAAATGCGTTTGGCAACTATGCCGGCATGTTGAAAGACGAACTGATGCAACCCCTTTCCGGCGGCCGTTACCAGCTGTTGCCAGCATATAATACCCAGCGGAAGGTACAGGCATCCGCCCTGCCGGAAGCGGTGAAAAATGTGCTTTATACCCTCCTGGCAGACGTGTTGTTTATCAAAGTAACTAACGGCCACCGTACGTTGTACCATCCCCGTTATGACCTGGCCGCAACGCATTCCTTTGCAGCCCTGGATCAGAAAAACCGTGCGGCGTTGCAGGCATTGTACCATGATTATTTTTATGTGCGGCAGGAGAGCTGCTGGCGAAAAGAAGCTATGAGCAAACTGCCCCTGATCAAAAGGGCTACCAACATGCTGATTTGTGGCGAAGACCTGGGCATGGTGCCGGATTGTGTACCTGGTGTGATGCAGGCACAGGGCATCCTGAGCCTTGAGGTAGCACGAATGCCCAAGCAACACGATGTTGCTTTTACCAACCTGTCAAAGGCACCCTATCTGTCCGTATTAACCCCTTCTACACACGATATGAGTACATTGAGGGGGTGGTGGAAGGAAAACTTATCTATCTCCCGAAAATATTATCAACAGGAACTACAGCATACAGGTATCGCTCCCCTGGATGCCAGCCCTGCGCTGATCCGCGAAATTATTGTGCAGCATATGCAGGCGCCGGCCATGTGGCGTATTTTCCAGGTACAGGACCTGCTGGCTGCTGAAGGCCGCTCCACCGGCCATCCGGACGCCGAAAGGATCAATATTCCTGCCGTGGCTTCGCACTACTGGCGATACCGCATCCCACAAAATATTTTGGATAGTGCAGATGAAAAAAAATCGTAGTATTTTCAGTACATGAAGTTGACTCTTTATCCTTTTGAACTGAAATTCCGCCATACATTTACGATTTCCCGGAAATCGAAAGACGTACAACCATTGCTGGTAGCGGCATTGGAACAGGATGGCTTTTGCGGGTTGGGGGAAACAGCCGATAACTCCTATTACAACATGACGGTGCCCCGGCTTATGGCCGCCATTGATCAACACCGTTCTTTTATTGAAAATTATCACCTCACCTCACCGGCGGCTTTCTGGCAAGATCTGTATCCTTTGCTGCAAGACAATATGTTTGCGCTTTGCGCCCTGGACATCGCGGCCTGGGATCTGTATGCAAAACAACAGCATCAGAAACTTTACCAGGTCTGGGGACTCGATATCCACCATAATCCACTGACAGATTATACCATCGGTATTGATACGGTGGAAAATATGGTGCGTAAACTAAAGGAATTTCCCTGGCCTATTTATAAAATTAAGTTAGGTACCAAAGAAGATATTACTATCGTCAGGGAGCTGAGAAAGCATACAGACGCGGTTTTCCGGGTAGATGCCAACTGTGCCTGGGGGGTAGAAGAAACCCTCCGCAATGCCATTGCCTTAAAAGCATTGGGCGTGGAGTTTATCGAACAACCGATGCCGGCGGCAGATAAAGCAGGTATGAAACAGGTATATGAAAACGTAGTATTGCCCGTGATCGCCGATGAAAGCTGTATCGTAGAATCGGACGTAGCTCAATGCCAGGGCTATTTCCACGGCATTAACATCAAACTCACAAAATGTGGTGGCATCACGCCTGCTTTGCGTATGATTGCTGCAGCAAAACAAGCCGGCATGAAGGTGATGACGGGCAGCATGAATGAAAGCACCGTGGGTACTTCCGCGGTAGCGCACCTGTTGCCATTATTGGACTATGTAGATATGGATGGTCCGCTGTTGTTGGCAGAAGATACCGCTACTGGTATTAAAATGGAAAATGGCCGCATTATTTACGCAGCGGGCAATGGCACCGGCGCGGTATTACTGCGCGGATGATGGATGCAGGTCATACACGTTTAACTCCCCGATATCATTCCCGCTATATCTAAAGATCATTAGTATTTATAACCGGGCCAGAGGATGCTGGTATAGTTGCCTAGTGAAGTGGTGACGGTTCGTTGCACTGCGGGAATATCGCACCTGCCCAAATCGCGGGTGGCAATAATTCTGTCGGCATAGGCTTGCAACAGAGAGGGAGATGTAATGATCGCATTGACATCTCCCTGTGCAGGGAGATTCATGCCGGTAGAAGAAAAGGGCCATTGCATAGCGGTTGCCCTGATTTGTTGTACCAGTGGATGGTCTCGTGTCAGCCCTTTGCAGAGGCTTAGTAAATCTGGCAGGTATCGCAGGCAGAGGTCTGCGCTATAGATAGTGGCGGCAGTATGTGACATAGGATAGGGTGTTAGCCATTCCTGTATAGCTGCTGCACCTGCTTCCTCCGGCATCGCCAGTTGTACGATCCGGTAAATATAACCTGCCGACCACAGGGCTGCTGCCGCATCAAATGCCGGTGCGGTATCAGGTATTTCCAGCACATCATGTTGGTAGTAGTCGTTCAGTATTGTTTGCGTATCCTGTAATTCCTGCGGCGTAAATGGGGTCAGTGGATTGACTACAGTAAATTGTCCTTCGCGTACAAGGTGGTTAATAAACGCAGCTAAATTCATAGGTAAACATTTGACCGTTCGTATTCCGCAACAATAGCGGACTACGTTGGCGGGCCAAAATAGTAAAAAAAGCAATAATAAAGAGTAGAAAGGATAAAGCGGGAGGCTATTTTCGCGAATGATCAGCGCGGATTTTGTTTTTGTACAGGATTAAACTGGTTATACTGATTTCCCCGATTTTTATTTTTAAGATTTTAAGAGATGAGAATAGATGGTAGCGGGTATATAGTCTTCCCTTTTTCCTCATCTTTCTAAATCCATAAAATTAAAAATCAGTATAATCAGTTTAATCCTGTACAAAAACAAAATCCGCTTTATTCCTCTTCTTTCCAGGTTTGGGCCAGAAATACATAATCCTCTATGTAGCCGGTGGCAATAATGGTTTTGCCCGCCAGCGGCATAAGTGGATTTTGCATAAATGGATTGGCGCCGGCAGGGCGTATCAGGTAGTCTCCCTGATCGGTTACCAGGAATACGCCGAGGTGTTCACTTTTACTATGTTTGCCAAAAGTGCGTAACACCAGGCGTCCGGCAAGTGTAATGAAGGGATTGTTTTGATCCCTGTTGGTGTTATCTGCTGACATATTCACGATACCCCAGTATTTGATTATTTTTTTCTTTCACCACGATAACCTTAGTTAAAGGTATTTCCCCGATGGTGGCAGATTTCGAAAATACATGAAATTTTACAGATGGCATGGTATTACCATCGGTATGGTTCTTTTTCCTGCTGACAAAAATTTTCGGTGCCCGTTCTTTGGCGAAGTCTTTTTCATCCAGCAATTGATGCATAGCGGTATGCAGGGCGGGATCTGTGGCGTGTGTATCGTCAGAAGGGTGAGGAATGGCGATAAAGTCGTCCAGCATTTTCCCCCTTGCTTCCAGGTTGTCACGTCGGTTTTGTAAGGCATTGACAAACGGTTGTTCGGCGTCGGCGGTGCTGGGATCTTTCTGGTTGATCACCGGTTGCCAGGATGGGTCGCCCAGCAGGTAAAATTGTGCGGCAGTTTTCAATTCGTAGGGATCCAGCGTAGGTCCCATTTCATTGAGAAACCGCTGCCTGGCTTCCAGTAAAGCCCTACCGGTAGAAGCCCCGTTTAATACATTGATCACAAAATACTGTGTCAGCAGGTCTGCCAGTCCCTGTCCTTTAGGCGGGCCGTATGCAATGTTGGAACTGCCTACAAAAGCCAGTGCATGATTGAGCATATAGCTGTTAGCCATACTCATTCTTTTAGCACTGTTTTTCTTTGGATCAAATAATTGCCCGCCATAACAACATTCCGCCGCTACAATAGTGCCATGGGTGATTTTGTCGGTGAGTACATCTGACCGGAGTGCCAGCGGGAAATCCCCGGCTTTCTGACCGTAGTAGGAAGGATTGTTAATAGCACCATGACAGTTGATGAAATGTGTTTTAGCTTTTAACTGATCTGCCGTCCAGTTGGTGCCGGTGAGGGCGGCATCTCCCGGAAAAAGTAACAGGCTGTTATGGTTGCCAAAAATATTCTGCAGGCTGTTCTGGGTAGAGTCTTGCCAGTCAAAGGTACTCAGGGAAAAGTAAGGGAGGTAGTCGCCCGGTTGTGCAGGGGTGGCTGCCAGTATATTGGTAATGAGGGTATGTAAATAGTTTGCATCATTTACCGCCGGAATATCTGGTAATCGTCCTACTACGCGGGTAGGGGAGATGAATTTTCCGGGATCTGTATCATAAGGTGTATCGCAGGCGTAGGGCAAATCGCTCGGGATGTTGCCATCGGGATCATTGTCGCCTGGCAGCAGATTTTTTAAACGCTGAAAGGGAATGATATCCTGTGATCCTATCAACAGCAGGTATCCAGGTGAATAGAAGCGGTATAAGTCATCGATGGCTTTTTTGTTTTGTGCATCGTCTGTGTTGTCAGTAACGGGTGTGGATTGACAGGCCTGCATTTGCACGGGATCATCTATGAAAATAATATGTGCATCCAGGTGCCGGTTGTTATCAAAAGCTTGCAGCGCCGTTAAATCATCCAGTATCTGCTGGTGTGTTTCCCCATATTTTTGTTGCAGGGCCGATTTGTTGGTTATAATGAGTTTGGTAGTCAGCATATTTATATTGGGGGATGCCATAGTATCCTTATTAGCGTTCAAAAATATTGAATTAAAAGATAATAAGCTACCCACACTGCAACAATATTATTATTTCGCTGCGCATCCTATTTGCATACTGGAAAAGTAAACCGTATTTTTCGGAGAATCTATGCAGCGTTTATGAAAAAGTTCCACGGTCTCTTCGTTTTGCTATTCCTTATGATGGCCCATGTACAGGCGCAGGTCATTGCCCGCTTTCTTGTAAAAGCAGGTCCGCTCGCCAGGAATAACAGTATCGTATATACGACATTGCCGGCGTCCGCTGGTAACACCCCGGTGGGTATGGAAGAGGTGACAAATGGAAAACGTACGCCCGTTGCCGTTAATGCATATAAAGGCCAGCTTAGCTGGATACTGGATGGCAATACGCCTGCCGGTACAACGCGGGAATATGAACTAATTAAGGGGATGTCGGTTACACAGCCCATTATGAAAACTGTTTTACAGGATGGTCATTTGTTGCTGGAAGAACGGCAGCAACCTATTCTTCAATATAATTTCCAAACCGTGTCCGCGCCGGCAGGCGCTGATACAGTGTATAGCCGCAGTGCATTTATTCATCCGCTCTGGGCGCCGAATGGCGTTGTGCTCACCAACGTATTTCCCAACGCCGGACACCTGCATCATATGGGTATCTGGAATCCGTGGACACATACACTGTTTGAAGGCAGGGAAACTGATTTCTGGAATGTTCAGAAGAAAGAGGGGAAAGTGCGTTTTAACGGCGACCTCGAAACCCTCTCTGGCAATGTATGGTGCGGCTTCAGCGCCGGACAGGATCATATTGCTTTTCTGAAAGATGGTACAGAAAAAACAGCCATCCGGGAAACCTGGCTGGTACAGGCTTATCCCGCTACACAGGAGGGAACCCGCCGTCAATGGGACTTTACAACCACCTTTGCACCTGCTACGCCGAATGGCATCACCCTATTGCAATACCGTTATGGTGGTGGATTTGGATTGAGAACTACACCGGAGTTTACCGCTCAAACCAGCCAGGTACTTACCTCCGAAGGCAAAACCCGCAATGAGGCAGACAGCACCCGTGCCCGTTGGGTAAAAATATCAGGCACGACCACTAAAGGAAAGGCCGGGATGCTGATTATGAATTATCCTGATAATTTTGATTCCCCTGAGCCTTTGCGGGTTTGGCCGGAAAATATGGAAGGCGGTGAACTCATGTTTAACTACACACCCACCCGCATGAAAGCATGGCAACTATACCCCGGAGCGCGCTACCAGCTTAAATACAGGGTGATGGTGTTTAGTGGGGATATCACACCTGCCGAAGCAGAGGCGGCCTGGGAAGAATACGTACATCCGCCGGAAGTACATATCATGTGAGCTGGTAATTTTGTGATTTCTTTCTTTTTCGTTTATTTTCGCCCAGTGAATGATTCGATCAGCTTTTAGCAATTAGCTTTTGGCTGTCAGGCTAATGTAGGAAAGGAGAATTTTAACAGGTAGCAGTGGTGTAACCCCTTGTCACTAAAGGCTAATAGCTAACAGCTAAAAGCTATTTATAACCCTTAACCATCATCCTAATGAGCAATTTACAGGATTCCCAAAAGGAAGAGGAGATCAACAAATCTACTGATGATGACGACGCGCCTTCCTGGGGAGGTGTTATCGTAGGATTGTTACTGGGCATAGCCGGTATCGTGCTGATCTTCTACCGGTATAAACAATTTCATAGCCCCGGAGATGAAACAATCAGTATCACCAAAATTGAAATGCTGATTTATAAAGTTACCGGCGAAAGCATCTGGGCGCTGATTGCGGCTTATGCCTTGGTGGCCCTGACAGGCTTCTATCTCGCTATCAGTAATTTTACCAAGCTGAAATCAAAATGATCTGACCATATTCCTAAACACATACTAAATGAAGAACCTTTCCGAACTGAAAAGCATCCTGCTCGACATCCATGAAAAGGATAAAAAGCAAACCATTACCGCCCTTATTACTGCAGAAGTATTAGCTGTGCTCGTTTTTGGCCTCATCGGCTATACCATTTTTGCCGGGAAAAGTGATCAAACGCCTACCGCTGTTTTGTACATCTTATTATGTTTACCTATAGGGGTACTGATTCCCTACCTGATTATGCTGAACGGCGCAAAAAAACGGCCGGAGAAAATTCATGACTTCATTAGCCTCCTGGAAAAAGGAGAATCTGTTAATAACGTTGACACCTATACGGATTATAAACTTACCCTGCCTTTGCGTATTATCAGGTTACGCCTGTTTCCCATGGAATATGCACATATAAGAATCGGGCAGAGCCGTTCTTTTTTCAAGTTGCCTTTATCTGCCGAAAATGTGCAGCCTTTTAAAGCACTGATCAGCCAACAAATACCTATGGCAAGTACCATCGGTGGCACTTCTGCCAATTGGTCTTCTAACTGATAACAGGACATCGATGAAAACACTGGAAGAATTTAACAGCTTCCTGGACCAGCAGCTCCATGACGAGCTGCTGGCCATGGAAAAACAGCGTAAGTCCGGTCGTAACTGGATGCGCTGGATGTGGGCTGCGTGCATCATACCCTTTGCCATCTTCATTTTTTTTATGGTTAGGTTTTCTACCCAACAACAGGCAGATGGAACTAGTAATCCAACCTTACTGATCATCGGGATAGTCGTCTTGTTTTCGCTGGGCGGATACGCTGTCAGCTATTTTATGATGAAAGGAAAAGGGATGAATGATGCGGTAGATTTTCAGCATCATTTTAAAAACAGGATTGTGAAGCCCATCATTGGTTTCATTAACCCGGCATATACTTATCAACCCCTCAACCACGCCAGCTATGAGGAGTTTACAGAGAACGGCCTGTTTGCCAGGAAGAATTACCATATCAGTGGTAACGACCAGGTGTATGGTAAATTAGGTGACATGAACTTCCAGGTTTGTGATTTGCTGGTAACACATACGCCATTGATCACTGTACGCGGACAGGGACCTGACACCGTTTTTTGCGGCAGCTATTTTATCGGGCAGTTCCCGCGGTATTTTAGCACGCCCGTGTATATACTTTCCCGTAACAGTACGATGGAAAGCCTGTTTTCCAATACTGCCACCGACAACGGATTCATTCAAACCTGGGATCTTGGTAAAAAAGTGTTACCGGCAGATGCCGCTTTCAATAAATTGTTCATGGCCTACGCGCCAGATGTAAATGAAGCGCAGCAATTGCTGACACCGGTATTGATGGAGAAAATTATCCGACTGCAGGAACGCAGCAGCGCTAAGTTGTTTATTGCTTTTTACAGCAACCGCGTTTATATAGGTATTGGTCACGGCAGGGATTATTTTGAAACAACCCTTCATAAATCGCTGGAAGACCGGCAGCTATTGAAGAATTTCTATCTTGATTTCGTATCCTTGTTACAGTTAGCCGAAGATTTGACATCCAATAAAAATATCTGGACCTCCCATGCGTTTTCCAGGTCATAATTTTTTAGAGAGATAAATAACGCGCGATACCTATTTAATAGGTAGACATCCTCCCCATTATGAGGGGTCAGGAAAAGATTTTGTTGCCCGGTTTTGTGTCAAAAAATAAATTTAAATAATATGTTACGATATTTTTTGTATTCGATGTAACTATCGATGGTGGCTGATTTTATGCGTATGTGCCTACGAATAATATCCGGTTAGATATAGAATATGGGCGCAGCCGATAGTTTTTTTTTCGATTGAATTCTATGTATATATTTTCGCTGTATCTTTACCACGCTTCATAAGTGGAGCACCCAAACCGGAATTGTAATTGTTAACTTAATATTAGAAAAACCTGGAATCATCCAAATGGCCCTGTCAACATTAACCATATTTGGCCCTGCATTGCAGTCTGCAGTAAGGATTGCATCAGCCATTGCAAAAGATTATCATCATCCGCAGTATACACCTGCACATTTGCTGCGCGCCTGTTTGCATAAGGAAACAGGGCTGGTAACTGCTTTGCATCAGCTGAACTTTGACGTATACTATCTGGAAGAATGGGCGGATGTGCGATTGGATGAAATGCCCAGAACGCCACGTATCACCGAGGACCCCACTCCTGATGAAGCGGCGGCAGCCGTATTGAATGAAGCACTCAGTATCACTAACGATAACGAAGAAGCAGATGCCTGGAGTCTGCTCACCGCATTGTGTACACCTGGTGTAGGGTTCTCTTACGAACAACTGAAAACATTTCCTTTTACCAGGGAGCAATTAAAGGCGGCCGGGAAAAGTGGAAAGGATACGCCTCCTGACACCAATACAGGAAAAGGAATCAAACCGGGAGCGCTTAAATATGTGTACCGCATTACAGATCCCCAGCTCCTGAAAACATTTCATCCAGTAATAGGCCGTGATGGCGATATAAGAGCGATCACGGAAGTGCTTACACGAAAAGACCGGGCCAATGTATTGGTGATAGGCGAAGGAGGGGTAGGTAAAACCGCCCTGGTGGAAGGGCTGGCACGTGCCATTGTACAAAAGGAAGTTCCCCTGTCTTTACAATCCTCTCAATTATATGCACTTGACTACGGCGCATTTATAGCCGGGGCCGCTTATAAAAATGAACTGGAAGACCGCCTGCTGCAAATTATTCAGCAACTGAAACAAACGGGCAGGCATATACTTTTTATCGACAACCTGCACAGCTTGCTGGATAAGCAATCTGGCGGGGGAATGGCTAATGTGCTCAAAGCAGCACTGGGCCAGGGTGAAATAGTACTCATTGGTACTACCACACCGGAAAGCTTCCGCAAACTCATCGAACCCGATGCGATGCTACGGCATCGTTTTGAAACCATTACACTGGCAGAACCTGATGAAGTGCTGGCTGGTCACATGATGCAAGCCATTGCACCCATATACGAGAACTTCTACCAGCTGCAGTTACCACCCGAAAGCATACACGAAGCCATCCGGCTATCACGGCGCTATGTAAAAGAAAGGTGTTTGCCAGACAGCGCTATCAACCTGGTAGACCGCACGATGGCTGCTATACGGGCCATGCAGGATACCGGTGTTGACCTCACCAAAAGTTTGCAGGCTTCTTTTGCTGCTATCACCAGTAAGGAGGCCTTACCAGTGGAAGATTTGCAATGGTTCTACCGGCAAATGACGGAGCGTTTGGGTACCTTACTGACCGCCCGCCTGCATATCTCACAGGATGTCGCTAAAATGTCGACAGCGGAATTGCAACCCTACCTGCAACAGTTACTGGAGCAGCTGGAAGTGGCCACCGCTACACAACAGCAGGCAGTAAGCCCGGTAGACCTGGCCACCATGATCGCCGCCATCACGGGTATTCCGCTGGGAAAAGTACAGTCGGGGGAAAGAGAACGGCTGGTCAACATGGAAGCACAACTACGCAAAAGGGTAGTAGGCCAGGATCATGCACTCAAAGCCGTAGCGGATGCCATACTGGAATCCAGGTCTGGCCTGAGCCGGCCGGGACAGCCCATAGGTTCCTTCTTTTTCCTGGGCCCCACCGGTACCGGTAAAACGGAACTGGCAAAGTCGCTCGCCGATTTCCTGTTCCAGGATGAGCGCAGTATGATTCGCTTCGATATGTCGGAGTTTAAAGAAGAACACGCGGCCGCCCTCTTGTATGGCGCGCCTCCGGGATATGTGGGATATGAAGAAGGAGGACTGCTGGTGAACAAAATACGGCAACAGCCCTACGCAGTGGTGTTGTTCGACGAAATTGAAAAGGCACACCCTTCTGTGTTCGATATCTTTTTGCAGATTATGGATGAAGGGAAGCTGCATGACCGCCTCGGTAAAACAGGCGATTTTTCCAATGCCCTGGTATTGTTTACTTCCAACATCGGCAGTGAAGTAATTGCCAGGTCGTTCCAGGAAAATGTGATCCCTGCATCGCAGCAATTGATGGAGCTGATGGCCCGTCATTTCCGGCCGGAATTCCTGGGCCGGTTAACGGAGATCGTTCCGTTTGGTCCTATTCAGCAAAGCAATGTGGAAAAAATCTTCGATATCCATTTACAACATTTACTGCAGCTGTTAACACAGCAGGGCATACAACTCAGCGTATCTGCACCAGCCCGTCAACAACTGGCGCTGATGGGATATTCTCCCCAGTATGGGGCAAGACCGCTACGGGAAGTGATTCGCGGCCAGTTGCGTAAGCCGTTGTCGCGTATGATCATTGAAGGTAGCCTGCGGAAAGATATGACGGTAACACTGGATATAAAAAATGATCAGTTAGACTGGACCATAAATTGATTGTCAGATTCCAAAATTCTAAATTCTATATCAAATGAATGACAACTACGGAATTGGCGGCACAGAAGTGAAGCTGGACGCCAACGAAGCCATCGCGGAAATATCGCATAACCGTACCTTGTTTGCTGAAAAGTTAACCCAGCAGGCGCCTGTTAAACCTGAAATTGTGGAAGGGCTTACTTCCGTAGAAGCTGTTTTTGAACACTTCAAACCGGCCGTAAATGTCACCTTTCATGATGCTGAAGGCCGTACGGTACCTGAAAAATTACAGTTCCATCACCTGGGTGATTTCGGTGTAAAAGGAATTACGGCGCAAAGCGCTTTCCTGAACGACCTGGCAACGGAAAAGGAACAATACCTGAAAATTATGAAACAACTGAAAACGAATAAGATCCTCAAATCAGCCCTGGCCGATCCCGATGCCCGCAAAGCGTTATTAGGCGCTATTCGCGGCATGATGAATGACCTTAATACCAAATAATTAACAGTTCCCCCCAATCCAGGAACATAACCTTACTGATTATGGCAGAATTACAGAAAAACCAGGAACTGCAAAATGATGGCCTGTCGTCACAGCAGGAAGTTAACCTCAGCAGTAATATTGAAGATCTTGCAAAGTATGGTGGCTTCGATTTATTGGAAGGCACGATTGAAGGTGCGCAAAACCTCAACCCCGACAGGAAAGCGCGCCGTAATATATTTTTAACGGAAGCTGGTAAAAAAGCAGAAAGAGATAAATTAAAGAAAGTACTATCCCTCTGGGAGAAGATGTTGTCTGAAACCACCGAGCTGCCTGAAATGGTAGACTACTGCACCTCCCATGCGGAAGAAGCAGGAAAGGTACTGTCGAACAACCTGGCAGAAGCAGTAGATTCAACGAGGGAACTGGAGCAGTCGTACCGCAACGTGGCCCTCTTCTACAAGAATACAGAATCTGATAAAGTGAAGAACATTTCCTTTATCAACGTGGAACTGGAACAATTGAAAGACCTCGATAATACCCGCTTTATAGACGCGGTACACAACGAGCTGGTGAGCAATTACGATCGCCTGGATTTGCGTACCAATTACAGCCTGCTGGTAATCCCCGGCTACCTGGGCTCTAACAAGGTCATAGAAAAATGGGCCAAAATAGCGCATGAGAATAAAGCGATGCTGGTCACCGACTTTGCTCACCTGGATGCCCCGGATGATGTGATGGAAATGTTTGAACTGGCCAACCTGACTGGTGGTGAAATTCATCGCTCCAATGTTATCATGTCCTGCAACTGGCTGGTAGGCCGTGGCAAATTTGATGAAGTAGGAGAACAGGATCACCTCTATGTACCTCCTTCCGGTGCGCTGGCAGGAAAAATATATAAAACCCTGATGTCGCAGGTGACCGCCGGTAAAAAATTCGGTGGCATGAACGAAGTAGACGGGGTGAAATTTGAATTGAAGAAAAGCGAAATCGCCAGCCTGGAAAAAATGGGACTGGTACCTATGGTGAAAGAATATGGCAAAGTAATGGCCTTCAGTGCCAAAACGCTGTTCAATGGAGACAACCTGGGGCTTCAAACCTACTCAGTAGTGCGTGTATTCGATTTCGTCACCAAAGTGCTGATGGACTTCCTGAACCGCCGGGCTTTCGAAAACTTCAACGCCAATACCCGCAAGGATCTCATGAAGCAGATTATCCGCTTCCTCGATGGTATTACCGGGCCGGATAAACTGATTGAAGATTTCAATATCCGTCGTTTTGAACAGGATCCGATACAGAAAGATCGCATCCACCTGGATATCCATCTGAAGCCTTATTTCCCGGCTAAAAACTTCCTGATCAAAATGGAAGGCCAAAAAGGCGATGACGCAACGGATTGGGATACTACCTACGAACAGGATGGTAAATAGTCATTTTGGGCAGCTTTGGGGCTTTGAATGGTCGTTGTGATGATCGTTCAGATGCCCCCCAGCTGTCCGTATAAACTTATCCCTACATTTTTTAAAGGTTAAAGCTGACGTAACGATGAAACGAGTGCTGTGCAGTCTACTGCTTTGTTTGTTAATCACAGGGCTGTCTGTAAATGCCCAAACAGGTACAGATAGTATCCTGACCACCAAAGGCGCGGTAACGCTGATTACCTCCGGCGCCCCCATTACTACTTTCCAGATCGGTGACGGAAAAAACACCGACTACGACTACCGCATTGTAGATGGTAATATGGTATTTCTGCGGCCTGTAACAGCAGCCCCGCACCCCACCAACCTGATTGTAAGGGAAGGAGAAAATATTCATTACATGATCATTGCTTATCGTGATAAAGCTGATTTATCACGCCTGAAATATACCCTGTCCGGCAAGTCTAAAACCACCGGGGCCTTCACCACACCGGAAGCAACGCCACAGGCGCCCCGTGCCGGGAGAGGAGAACGGAGTGGCGACGATCAGTTGACAAATCTGCCTGAAGAAACCGGCAACCTGATCAGCGTAGATACCGTCACCGTGGGCAAAATTGCAGGCGACTTCGGAAAAGATCATAAAGTAAATCACCAATATGAAGTGAAAGTAGAAGGCGTAAGCCTGGGATATGCACAAGCCATGACCCTGAGCAATATGAACTACTTCAGCTTCCATATCCGGAACAAAGGGAAAGAACCCTTTGAAATCTTAAAAGCCAGCCTGATTCACAAAGAGAAGAAAGATACCTCCCTCTTGCATACCATGCCCATCCTCTACAGAAAGGGACCGGCTATTATCGCACCTAAAGAGGAAGCCAGTGAAGTGTATGTAGTGCCTTCCAAACAATTCAGAAAGGACGATGAAGTAATTATCGTGCTACAAACAACAGAAGGGAAAAAACAGCTGGTATTGTACCTGCCGGTAACAGTACTCCCCAAATATATGTTGGCTAAACAATGATGAAACCTCTTTTTTTCATAGTAGGATGCCTCCTGTTGCTAGCCCGTGGCGGGCAGGCGCAGCAGATAGATTTCTGCGGAGAAGTAGTTCCTATGGAAAGAGATTTTGTTTCCTACCGGCTGATGGATGTGATTAAGCGCAACCTGCGCTACCAGGGATACCTGCCCGCACTGCGCCTGAAAGCGGAGCAGTATTTCCCCATCATAGAACCTATCCTGCAACAATACCAGGTACCACTGGATTTCAAATACCTGCCTATTGTGGAAAGTGGGTTGAGTAATGCTACCTCTCCCGTGGGCGCGCAGGGCGTATGGCAAATTATGCCCGGCACGGCAGCGGAACTTGGACTCACGGTCAGCGCAGGCTATGATGAACGCAATCACCTGATCAAAGCCACCCACGCCGCCTGTAAACTGATACGCCTCTTGCATGATCAGCTCAACTCCTGGACATTGGCCGCTGCAGCCTATAACGCCGGATCAGGCAATATCTCCCGGAATATAAAACGACAGGGGAGCAGCGACTACTACCAGTTACTGCTCAACAATGAAACCGCCCAGTATATTTACAAAATCATTGCGATCAAACAGCTTTTCGAAAGCCCGGAATTATATATGCCCGGCTTTGGTTACAATGTATTTGCCAAACATACCAACAATGGCTCCGTGTTTGCCACACCGGCCCCCGTCAATAAATCAGGCGATAAAGATTTTAATACCATCCGTATCGCCATTGGCAAAACAGCCCCTGCCAAAGCAGGTACTATAGTATATGCAGCACGCCTGCAAAATAACAACCACTTCGAAGACGGGCAGTTGATCAGTATACAGTTGCTGGACGACCTCCAGGCTAACGGGGTGTATATACGTAAAAATTCCAGTCTCTCCGGAAAGGGCTGGTTAGTCAGCAACCGGGTATATGTAGATCTGGGCTTTGGTAATACAGTGGTGCTATATGCAGCAGATGGAAAAAAAGGAGTGCCGGCAGATTTGCTGAAAACGGGTGGGACGGTACAACTGCGCGGTACCACAGATAATAAAAGCACGGCGCTGGACTTCCGTTGGGAGGAAACAGGAATAGCGATGCGGAAGTAGCAGGGCCACATATGAACGGTTAGCAATTGGACACCCTGTATAAGACGGCGCAGAAAGAGCTAATAAAACTGACGCGTGATTAACCAACCATCGGCAGATTAATCACGCGCCCTATAATATCTATGCGGCTTTAGCTTATGCCAGTACTTCATTGATAAATACCCGGTAAGGAAAAGTATTACTGGACTTTTCTTCCAGTTGCAATAGCAATTCTTCTTTCATATAGTGAAGATTAGCAGCGGGATATCGCTCGGTAGGCAGATGTAACGTGATCCGGATATCAAGTGTACGACTATATCCTGCGCCATCGCCCGGTTGCAGTGCAATGCCTTTTACAATGGTGGCACTTTTCATTTCTTTCCCAAAGATAGTTTTGCAGAGTGCCTTAATGTCTTCGGGTGTTACAATACGGTTGTGCGACAATAAATGAGAACGATACAAATTGATTTTTTCATCAATGTTGAGCCGGTCTTTGCCACCTTGTGTATTGGTGAGTAAAGTGATAGTATTGGGTCGGGTGTTGATGCTGCCATATTCCAGCAGGCGGGTACCCATACGGATATTATTGGCCGCAGCGCCGTTTGTGGAATAGAATTCTATGAAGATGTACTCCGCATTTTCTTTCGGTTTCACCATCACATAAGGAATGTTGCCTTTGTTGGCGCTGGGTTGCAGTTGCTCTTCCAGGGAAGCAATGAGCTGATGTAATTCCCGCATGCGGTTGGTAACATAATCATTCTTTACTTCTTCAAACAGTGAGCTTTCATCCCGGATTACTTCTACCAGGTAAGCAATTACTTCTTTGGCTTCGCGGGTATCGAAGCGGCCAATACCGCTGCTGCGGATCACGAGCTCGCCTTCCTGCATTTGTCCGGCGGTGGAGAAGTTACGTACGTAGTAGTCGGCGCCTTCCAGGTCGTATACACGTTTGATATCAAAAAAGATATCAGGTGTTTGCATCGGAATGATGTTCAGATAACGATTCAGCTTCATCGACTGTTCGTTATTTTTTTTATTGATGACCGGGAAACAGTTGATACTGCAATACAGGTCTTCCAGCAACGTATGGTGCAGTGCTTCAGGGAATTCAATTCGCAGCCATTGTACTTCTTTGTTGAGCCGGTTACTGTCAGTTCCGAAAATTCGTTGCAGTGTTTCGGGCAAACCGGGAGCGCCGGTGGGCGGGGCATCTGTAACGGTGAGGAAATGCCTGCGGAAACGTTGCAGGATATGTTGACTGTAGCGGGCATTGTTATTCACGGCCACCTGTATCATGCTGTCAACTTCTTCTTCTGCGGCGCTGCGGCTATGGTGGTAGCCTGCCTTTACAGATACTTCTTTATTATCCAGGAATACGCGGGCCAATGGGAGGTAATGATAAAACATTTCCTGCTGGTGAACATTGCGGAGGTCAAAGAAAAATGACATGCCTTCCCAGGAATGGGCTACTTCATCCATCAAAAGACCGATCCATAAGTGATTGGGGGCCATGTCAGGAAAGGATTGTCCCTGGAGGATTTGCTCTTTGAACCAGTTATCGCGTGTTTCGTATAATTTGTTGCCGATGGCGAGGTATTGTACCTGGCCACGGAAAAGGCGGTGATGGGTAACGGGCGAAAAGAAAAGATCGCGGGACTGGGTACCCGTTTTGGTATGTTGATAAAACTGATGGTCTGCATGAATATCTGCTACCGGTTCTGTGGCAACGGCATGAAGGATGCCATAGGCAGGCTGGCTGCTGGTAATTGGTTCCGGCATCATGATTTGGGCCAGTCTTTCTACCAATCGCGCGTGTGAAACATCTACTTCGCCTGAAATTTTTTCCAGTTCGCTGGCGCAGGCTTCCAACAGCAGTTGCACTACCGGGTCAAAGGAGGTTTCCACTTCCGCATCGGGGTATCCCCAGAGGCGTGCGGCGGTTTTGAGCATCCGGTCTTTTATTCGTTCTTTCTTTTCTTTCATGTGGCGTTAATAAACAAATGATTAATCGTACGACAGGGGGCTGATGTAGAAGAAGCTGCTGTATTGAAATGAGTTGTTGTTTTTGGCAATGGTACCGGTAACGGTTACCCGGATTTTCTTCTTCATTTTGCGGGTGGCCGGCATCAGCAGTTCTTCCTGGTTCACAGCGGCCACCACCCTTATCTGTGCAATTCTTTTTTCGTAACGAACAATAGATGCTTTTACGGCACTTTCTATTTGTTCTTTTACCTCATTGTTGGAGGCTTTGATATCAAAATCGCTGTCCCACCACTGGCAGCCATACTGGGCATCATCTTTATTTTCTCCCAAAACTGTGGTAATCAACAAATGAATATGTTGTTCAATAGATTCTTCCAATGCAATGGCGGGCATATCTTTTTTCTGCAGCAATTGCGAGAAGTCTATTGGTAGCTTATAATATTTTCCTTTCATGATGGTAGCTTAAAATATGCCCAATACTTTTTTGCGGTCGTACATGATCAGGATTTCATTGATACAGCCATCGGGTGTTTTAGTCAGATTGACCCTTTCTATCTTGAATTTCTTTTTACCATAAATACGGGAACAGAAATGTGAGAAGTTATCAACATCGTTTGCATTCAGTACTACCCGGGCGTTCATGTTATTACAGAGGTACTGCGCGAAATCTGCAGCGCTCTTTTGTTTCTGTGTTACCTGTATCAGGAGATATTTAAATTCCTCATCGGAGATAGATGGTTTCTTTTCCGGAGCCGGCGCTGGGGCCGGAGCCGGCGCGGGTACTGGTGTTGGATCAATAATGGGCTGTGGCGCGTCCGGACGCTCTGCCGGGCGGGCAGGGAATACGGTAATATGCTTAAGCACCATATGACTGCTGTCGCCATTAATGATCAGTGACAATGTTCTTTCACCCGGGGAAGAGAACGTATAAGAAACAGAGGAGCCGGTATGTACTTCGGCGTTATCCTGCAACAGGTGCCAGCTCCATTTAGTGGCGGAGGGTGTTTTATTGCTGAAGGTAACAGGGCGTCCGGCAAATGCTTCAGAAGGGCCATCAATCACGGGGAATACGTCTGCATTGTTATTGGCGGCGGCGGCAGGTGTATTCATTACCACCAATACTTCTTTATTCCAGGTACATTTTCCGGAGGTCAGTGTAACGAGGTAGCTCCCGGCTTTATTAAAAGAGTGGTATACTTGTTTACCGGTTGCTTTTGCACTGGAGTCGCCAAACTCCCAGGTATAGATACCTGTTTTTTTATCATGACTTTCTGCATTGAAAGTAATGACTTCACCTACTGCATAGGCTTTGCTGTTGCTGCTTTGTATATGGCTGAGTGTTATGTTGGTGTTACTGCAGTCTTCCCTGCCATCCATCTGGAAAGCAAGCAGTGCAGCGCTGATCAGGAACAGGCCAAGAAAGGTCCACAGCACCATTGGATCTACATGACTGGCGATTTTACCAAAAGGTCGGAATGAGTTAACCTTACGTTCATTTTCGGGTTTACGGGGGGCCATCGGTTTTTCAGGTTTTTACAATTCAGATTTACAATTTTAGTGTTTTTTTGGATAAATTGCTAAAGTTAATTCACCCGGGAAATTTTTTTTCACGGTTCAAAATTTAAGCCACAATAAATAAAAGCAAACCCCTATTTTTGGGGCTGGAGTTGTTAGCCCGGAACCATAGACGAATGATAGTTATGCTAACGGTCATTAGCTGGATAAGAAAAACCTAAATCATACCTTATGGTAAATAATGCAGAGAAGGCTGCCGCACTGGATGAGGTGATTGATCATGTCAATGCATTGCCCTATGATGTGCGGGCAGAAGTGGTGGTAGGAGAGTTACTGGAAAATCATGTGCGGGAAGAAGAAGTGGTGGTGCAGATGAAGAATGTATTTACCCGTTCGTTTACCACAGATATTACTCATGTAAAACTGGATGATAGTCAGCCTTATCAGCCGTTTATTAGTTTCTCCCTTTCGCGGGATGGTATTTATGACCGTTTGCCGCAGGGTATATTTCATGAGTTTAAGCAGGAACCTTCTGCCCGTCAGAGTGGTGTTACAGAAATGGTTTCCCGGTATAAGAAGCAGCAACAGCAGCAACAGCAGGCCCGGAAATTCTTTCAGCCATTGGAAAATGAATTTTTTCTGCAACGGGTATACCTGGAGCAGCGGGAAAAGCATTTGTTGTTTGACGTATTTGGGAAAGATGCCGACCAGTTGTTTCATGCCTTCTGGGAGTTGCCAGCCGGGCTTCCCGCAGCAGCGGCTAACCGGTTAGTAAAGTTATTGCCTTATATGCATCATATAGCTGGTAATATGAGCCTGGTGAAATTGTGCCTGGAACAGGTGTTCGAGGAACCGATTGCTATTTCCATGAACCGGACCCCTCAATTGGTAAGCACCGGAAATACGGTGCCATTGGGTGAATGTGCGCTGGGAGTAGATGCCATGGTAGGTACGCAATGTTATACAGATATGCCGGTGTTGACTGTCAGTATAGGCCCGGTTAAACGCCAACGTATATACGATTACCTGCCCTGGCAGCCTTATGGAAAATTATTGGAAACTTGTTACGGCTACCTGCTGCCGGCAGATGTGGAGGTGACTACACAGCTGTTGCCGCCGGTAGGAGACAAGCAGGTGGTGATGTCTGACAAGCAGCCTGATCAGGGAATCATGGGATATAATTTTTTCCTCTAAGTAACGACCGCTAGCTATTATGGAATTATTTTTGCTGTTACGGGGCATCTGAAAAACCGAAACTAATGTTAGTACCCAAACCCGAAAAACCTGGACATACCAAACAGAACTATGAGATACACTGCTAAGTTTTATTTTATGTTGGCCGGCGTTATGGCCATAGGATCTCTTATAGTGGCTTTGCTCAGCAGATACATTAAGAATTTCAGCCTTTACAAGAAGAAAGCACTGTTGTATTTAATGTGTATGACGCTGATATTTGCCGTTATCAGTTCCATCCCTTTCCTGTTTACCCATCAAAACCTGATGAACCAATATTATTTCTATGAAATATGGTTCCTGGGACTGGGGGTAGTGCATTGCCATTTTATGTACACCCGTTTCTGGGCAAATGAAACCACCCTGGTATCTGAACTGGCCTTTATAGTAGCTATCTGGTTATTTGGAGGTGTGGGATTTGTGTTGGTTAACCGCTTCCTGGATAAAGATACCTTCCTGTATTATCCGATGCTCACCAGTATGTTCTCCTTTGTACTTCCCACTTTTGTATATAAGACGTTTGAGCGGATGATGGCCATACCGGTAAAGGTGCATAAGTGGTGGCAATATCCTATGTATAAAGATATGCCGGAAGTGAATGAAGAGGAGATGAAAGACCTGATTGTAATTGGACTGGAAATGGAGAAAGGCCCTATGGATAACAGCCGTACCTACTTCAGGGCGCGCACACCTATTAAAATGGACCTGGGCGATTTATTCTACCACTTTATTAACGACTATAACGACCGTTATCCCAACACCCCCATTGATTTTGTAGATAGCACGGGACAGCCCTATGGTTGGGTATTCCACCTCAAACCACGTTGGTTTGGGGGAGCCAAAACACTGGACCCGCATAAAGCCGTTTTTATGAATGGTATTAAAGAAAACAGTGTGATTATTTGCAACAGAATTATGTTATCCTAAAAGCAGCGTATTATGGCAGAACCGCTAAAGCATTTTCCCGTTAACTGGGTAGATGGCATGAAGATTAAGAAGCAACATTTTATAGATACAGAAAATGCACTGCTGGATCAGATCAGGGACGCATTGTCCTGTAGTATACATGCACTCAACTATGGCCTGCTACCTCCTAAAGCAGAAAATAAAGAATCACTTCGTTGCTGGTTTGTTAGTGATAACCAACAGCTGTGGCGTGTTAAATTAACAGAATGCCGGGCGTTAACTCCCGGTGGTGGCAGGATTGAAGTGCCTGAGCATACAGTGCACTCCCTGAAGTATGCGACTACTTTCCCGGAAGCTACCTACACCTGGGATCCGCAACATACAGAAAGCGCTTATTATGTATTGATACAGGTAAATCCGTTTAACCGGCAACCCAGTGGGGAACCCTTACTGGATGAAGATCCGCCAAGACTACCTTATGCTACACCAGAATATAACCTATATATAGCGCCGGCTTCCCAGTTGCCCTCCGGCCAGTTAGGCAGCTACCAGATGGTGCTGGGTCGCATTAATGTAGCGGATGGCCGTCCGCAGATGGATGATGATTATATTCCACCTTGCAGTATTGTTAGTGCTCATCCGTCGTTGATTGACCTGCATCATGAGCTGGATCAGTTCCTGGGGCAAATGGAACTCTACGGCGTACATATCGTACAAAAAATTTACGGCAGAAATCAGAACAATGATCTGGCGCTGGTGGTGCTATATATCACTGAGAAAATGGTGCAGTTCCTGGGTACCCGTATCACGCAGTTTCGTTGGCTGGGCCTCAACCAGGCGCCTGCGCAAATGCTGGAAGTGATTGCCGGACTGGCCCGCACCATGAAGAATGCCATAGATCAACGTGCCGGTGCTGGTAAAGAAGAATTGCTGAACTACCTGTCTGAATGGTGTGAATTGCGGCAGGGCGAACTGGAAACGCTGATGATCAATTGCGCCAATATCCGGTATAAACACCTCGATGTAAGAGAATGCCTGCAACCCATGATTCCGTTTGTACGTGCCGTGAATAAATTGTTTGAAAGCCTGAGCAGACTGGATTATATCGGGCGCAAGCAGGATAGCAACATCTTTGTAAAAGAAGAATCAGCAGAAGATGCAGAATACCTGCGTAAACACAAAACCAAACGCTGGTTTTTTACAGACTGATCACTTAACAACAGGTCGTGTCCCGATAACTTAAAATAAAAACATTTCGCAGTATGCAAGTATTGAACAGACAGGAAAGAAGCATTTCATTTATATGGTTCCTCCTATTTTTTATCATAACAGTAGGCTTGTTTGTATTGGCCGTATTTTTCAACTACCAGGTACCCGCCAGGGAAAACGCTTCCTTGCGCAAAGAATTGAGCAGCTTCAGGCAGGAACAGGCATTCCAGGCTGAGTTTCTGCAGAAATTGGAAAAGGTAAAACATAACCTCGATTCTATTAACCTGCCCAATCAGAATGCAAATTATATGGACCAGGTGATTGCCGCCTCCCTGGCAGATATGCGTAATTCTATTCCTAAAGAAGCAGTTACCCATTATGGTTTGTATGATAATATTGTGCAAAATTGTCTGTCATTGCAACAAACCAAACAACAATTGCGTGAATTACAGAACGCCCAGCAAAGTATTGCAGACCTGAAAATGCAGGTGGCAGATCTGAACGCAAAAGTAGAAAGCAAAAGCAGGGATTTGGATAACTGCCGGCAGATGATGTTGCTGAATAGCCGCGCTCACTAACGATCACGGCTGTATTTGTTTTTTCTGATCTAGTGTTAAATTATTTGTTAGGAGTGTTGACTAATCAGAAAAATCATCCTATATTTGGTACTTATAAATCAATAAATAGTTTTCTAATTTTTATTTCTTTATTGTAACCTTAAAAATTAACCCACATGTCCTTCAAGGCAAAATTTACATCAGGCGGTGAAGAGTACAACGTACAACACGTAGCCTACGATCTCACACAGGAAACAGATGCAACAGGACGCCCATCGGCAATTACCCGCGGCGGACGCATCAAACTGACGGTAGAATCTACCGGAAAAACCGAACTCTTTGAGTGGATGGTAAACAATTTCGAAAGAAAAGATGGTTCCATCACCTTCTACAAAAGAGACACTGATTCCAAACTGAAAACATTGGAATTTAAAGAAGGTTACCTGGTGAAGTTTGAAGAGTCTTTCGACTACGAAAACAAAAATCCAATGGTGATCTCCTTTACCATTTCTGCCCGTGAAATTAGCATGGGTAACGCAAAACATGTTAATGAATGGGTGTGATAACTCCTGACATTATGCAGAAAGAAGCCGGTTCGTATGAACCGGCTTTTTTTGTGCCCATATATGAAATGTTCTCTCGGCTGACGAATGTAATGACGCCAATGAAATGCTTTTTTTGAGCGGAAAAATATTGTCAAATAAGCGGTTTGCATGCATGAGGTTGATTGATAATATGCATGAGGTTGATTGGAATTATAGTTGCCATAATAGCTGTTGAAACAGATTTTTAAAATATTATATGTATTATTTGTTCATTTTTTTGCCGGGTTTTTTCTGTTCATTTTTTTGAGTTCTGTTCATTTTTACATTCTTGCACGAAAACAAGACATTTTAAGAACATATTTTTTAGTTCTGATGTTTTAAAAATCAGTTTGATAATTACAATTACTTAAATATTCCCTCTGAATAATAGACATATGCTACTAAGTAACAATAGTCCCGGGTATTTTCAAGGTATAGACATCTTTTGGGGAGTGGCCACATTGGCCAGCAACGATTTAGGAGTAAGGATAGCCATATCGAAAGTCATGTGCCGAATTTAACTGCCATTAATTTTGTGATGTAAACTTGTTGTAACCGTAGACATGTGCTGCCATTGATCATATATCAGGCATCATCAATCATATCATATGAAATCCAGATTTTATCTTTCCACGATTGTCATATTTATCCTATTGGCAGGCTGTTCCAGCTCAAAAAAGCTTACTTATTTCAATGACATTGCTACTGTCAACGGCAGCGACTCAATAAATATCCCGCAACAGTTGCGAGTACAGGCCGGAGATGTTTTGCAAATTACTGTCACCACCATTGATAAAGATGTATCGATGATTTTTAATCCCAACATGCTGAGTAATACAGCGGCAGCGGGTGGTAATATTGAACAGGGATACCTGGTTGACAGTACCGGGAATATTATTATGCCGGTGGCAGGTAAAATATATGTGAAAGGATTAACTACAACAGGCGTCACGGAAACAGTCCGTCATGCTTTGGAAAAGGAAATACGAAATGTATATGTGTCTACCAGGTTACTCAACTTCAAGGTGTCTGTATTGGGAGATGTAGCCCGCCCGGGTTCTTATAAAGTATCGTCAGAACGGTTTACTATCCTCGATGCCCTGAGTATGGCCGGTGACCTTAATATAACGGCTAAACGAAATGACGTTACCGTCATAAGAGAGATCAATGGGGTGAAAACCTATGGCACTGTGAATCTGAATGATGCTAAAACGCTCACTTCCCCCTACTACTATTTGGGAAACAACGATGTGGTATACGTAAAACCAGGTCCTAACCGCTCTTTTAGCTCGTCAAAAACATTACTGTTGTTGCCTGCGATACTGAGTTTTATTTCTCTTGTTACAACGATTGTTATTCTCCGCAAATGAAACATGTTCTTATGGCAGATAGAAATGCAGTCAATAAAAATGCTGTGATCGATTTGAATGATTTTGTCAAGAAAATCGTCTTTCACTGGCCTTTGCTCATCATTATTTCACTGCTGGCCGTGGGTGGTGCATTCGCATACCTGAAGTATAAAAAGCCCATGTATTTGTCCAGTACGAAGATTTATCTGAAAGATGAAAAGAAACCTGGTGGGGAAGAAATGGATATGTTGAAATCCCTGTCGCTGTTTAACAATAATAAGAACATTGAAAATGAAATGGAAGTGCTGAAGTCTCCCATACTATTGGAGAAAGCCATTCAAAGTAATCATTTTAATATCCGGTATTATAAAAAAGGAGCAGTGAGGGACGAAGAAATATATAATCAGCCCGTGCTGGGTATCCAGGTATTAGGCGATAGTAGTAACGTTGGTAACTATACGTTTGATGTTACCCCTGGAGAGGCGTCCCTGAAAGTAAAATATTTTGATGAAGATGATCACCTGGTAACACAGTTGCAGGTTAAGCCAGGGGTACCTTTTGCCATTAATAAGGACAAGTTTATCATCTCCTACACGCCGGACGAACAGGAACCGGTGAGTAGTTCTTTTCGCATAGAGGTAGATTCCGTAATGGATCTCGCCTATAAAAAAATAGAGCATATTGGTACCAGCCTGGTAAATAAGGATGCTACTGTGGTAGTAGTTACTTACGAAGACCAGGTGGCCGACAGGGCCGCAAAATTCCTCAATGCATTGCTGGAAACTTATAACCAGTACACATTGGATGATAAGAATAGAGTAGCGTTGAAAACCATTAACTTTTTAACTGTCAGAATTGATTCGCTGCGCGATGAACTGGGACTGCTGGAAAAACAGGAAGAAAATTTCAAAGTACAGCGCGGTATCACCGATATAGATGCAAGCTCCAAATTGGCATTGGAGCAGGTAAAGGATGCAGATGTTCGCCTGAATGAAGCAAATATGCAATTGTCTGTTGTTAACCAGGTGGAAAACTATATCAATCATCCTGGCAGCGACTACCCTTTTGCACCTGTTTCTACCAATGTTGATCAAACGCTGACTTCCCTCATCAATCGTTATGAGGAAGGTTTGAAGGAAAAGCGACGACTATCTCTTTCACTCCAGCCTACCAGTGATATTATCCAAAACCTGGATGCTCAAATCACAGATTCCCGGAACACCATCCGGAACTACATTGCAGGTTATCGGAGAAATGCAGGTGTGATACAGCAGGGAACCCAGACAAAGGTGAACCAGATCATGGGCAAAATTGCCAATATCCCGGCTTATGAAAGAGAGTACATCAACATTAAAAGACAACAGGGCGTAAAAGAGAATCTCTATTTATACCTGTTAAAGAAGAAAGAAGAAGCATCCGTGTCTTACGCCAGTAATGTTACGGACAATAAAATAATTGCGCCGGCCTTTGTTCCGCAAAAGCCTATTTCGCCGAAGAAATCATTTGTATTTGTTGGCTTCATTGCGGTGGGCCTCGTACTCAGCATCGCCTACATTTACCTGAAGTATTTCCTGAATCCGCGGGTACTTACCAAAAAAGAAATTGAACAGATATTTGACCTTCCGGTTATGGCCGAAGTGTTTCAACAACATGAAGATGTGCCTATCATACATGAGATATCTGCCCAAAGCAGGTCTATTATACAAGAACAGATATTTAACCTGCGTACTAACCTGAAGTTCGTATTGGCGGAACAGAATGGCTCTGCTACTGTGATGATTACTTCCAGTGTATCCGGTGAGGGGAAAACTTTTATATCTGCTCATCTGGCCAATGCATTAACGGTGGGAGGTAAGAAGGTAGTGTTGGTAGAAATGGATCTCAGAAAACCTAAACTGTCCAGGTCGATCGGACAGGATAATACGATTGGTCTTACCAATTATATCATCGGCAATAAAACAGCAGATGAAATCATCAAAAAGATACCAGATAAGGAGGGACTCTATCTCGTTTCTTCCGGGCCTATTCCACCTAACCCGGTAGAGCTGATAGAAGGAAAACGGATGGCAGATTTACTCGCATTGCTGAGAGAGCGATTCGATTATATCATCATTGATATTTCGCCTATTGGTATTGTATCGGATGCCAAGAGCATCTCTCCTTATGTGGACTGTACGCTTTTCGTGGTGCGCTACAATTTCACGCTTAAATCGAGGTTATCCACGGTGGCAGAAAACCTGAATGAAGTGTTCCGTAGAAAGAAGGGAATCATTTTTAACGGCATTGAGCAGGATGCTTTTCATCCGTACGACTATTACGACCATTACGGATATGCCGCCAACCGGCAGCATAAAGCAAAGGGCGTGTCAATATTTAAGAAAATAAGAAGAAGAATTGCATAAAGTATTTGAAAATAGCGGTTGGCTACTCATCGATAAACTGAGTAAGCTTTTTCCGGGAATCATTATCCTGGCCGTGATAGCCCGGCATTTGGGGCCCGAAGAATTCGGGATCTGGAACTATGCCCTGGCCCTTACCACTATTGTGGGCAGTTTTGCTTTGCTGGGAATGGATAAAATAGCGGTGAAAGAATTGTTGAACAGCAAAAATAAACAGCCTTCCATTGTGGCTACGCTGATTTTCATGCGGATATCCGCGGGCATTATCAGCATGGTGATAAGTATTGGTTTTGTGGTGCTTTCGAAGCCTAACCAGGAGATCTATCTCTACTGCACCATTTTTACGGCATTAACAATTGTGTTGCAATCTTTTGATGTATTTGATTATTTCTATCAGGCACAAAATGATGTAAAAAAAGTAATTGTTCCTAAAGTAGTGGTGTTCCTGCTTTTCTGTGTCATCAAATTATTGGTTGTTTTTGCTAATGGAACATTGTCGGATTTTCTGTGGGTAACATTGGCAGAAGGTGTGGTTACCTATGCGGTTATTATGGATAACTACCGGCGTCGCTACACTTCCGGATGGTTGTCTAATATCGACTATACTTTAGGGAAGTCTTTGCTGACACAGGGATGGCCATTGCTTTTTTCTAACCTGGTAGTGGTTTTATTTGTAAAAATAGACTTGTTGTTATTGGATACGTTGGGATCTACCTTGCAGGTGGGGGAATATGTGGTAGCTGCAAGGATATCGGAGTTATGGTACGCTATACCGGTTATTTTGGCTACAGCCATACTTCCGGACCTCATTAAAAAAAGACAGGCCGATATGACCGCCTATTGGCGGGGTGTGGAAAAATGCATGCGTTTATCTTTCTGGACAAGCTTTACCATTTCCCTGTTGGTGATGTTAGCCGCACACCTGATTATTCCTTTTTTATACGGACAGCAATATGTAGCGGCATCCGCTATTCTCATGATCCATGTGTGGGCGAGTGTACCTGTTTTTTTGTGCTCTATGTTTACCCAATACCTGGTTATTGAAGGCAGCTATAAAATCACGCTTTATGGGAATATGATGGGGCTTATTATCAATGTGGGGCTCAATATTGTGCTGATTCGTCCTTATGGTGGCGTAGGAGCAGCCATAGCCACCGTTATTGCTTATTCGGCGGTATACCTGTCGTTAGTAGCATTTGATAAAAGTGGAAAGGGATGGCTATTTACGAGAAGGATGTTAAATCCATTGCTGGCGTATGAAGATGTGAAGCAGGCATGTTATTCCTTAAAGTATTTCGCTCTCCAGTATTTCTCCGTTACACCTGAAAAATCTATGACTAAATGAGCTGGATGAAAGCCATAGCAGTAAAGGCCATTTCCGGTATGTTTCCGCAGATCAGGTATCGCAGGAAGGCCTATAGCTCAGAAGGTGAAGACCTGATTCTGAAAAGGATCTTTCATGAAAAAACGAATGGCACCTATGTGGATGTAGGCGCACATCATCCTTTCCGGTTTTCTAATACCTACCTGTTTTATAAAATGAAATGGAGAGGTATCAACATAGACCCTATGCCGGGTTCTATGATGTTATTTGATAAATACAGGCCACAAGACACCAACCTGGAAATTGGGGTGTCTGCTACCAGGCAGTACCTGACCTACAACGTTTTTAACGATCCGGCGTTGAGTACTTTTTCAAACGAGAAAGTAACGGAATATAGTCAGGCGCCGGAGTATCATGTGGTGGAGAAGAAGAAAATAGAAACCTGGCCGTTGGCAGACATACTTGATCAGCATCTCCCTGCTGGCGTATCGATTGATTTTTTGACCATAGATGCCGAGGGATTTGATATGGAAGTGTTGCGTTCAAATAATTGGGAAAAGTACCGGCCGGCTTATGTATTGGTGGAGTCGCAGCCATTTGAGCTGGAGCATATGGGCAATAGTGAACTGTTGCAGTTTATGCAAAGTATGGAATACACGGTTTTTGCTAAAACTTATTACACTTATTTCTTCAAAAATAGCAGGAATGAGTATGTCAGAGAATAAGCTATACATACAATACGGTTGTGGGCCATTTTCTGCGCCTGCCGGTTGGAAGAACTATGATGCTTCGCCTACCCTGAGACTACAGCAACTCCCGGTAATTGGGAAGTTGTTAAGGTCCGGCATGCACGTGTCTTTTCACCCGGATGTGTTATTGGGAGATATCAGGAAAGGGTTGCCGCGCATACCGGAAAATTCATGCGACGGTATTTATTGTAGTCACGTACTGGAGCACTTATCGTATGAAGACTGCTGTTTGGCCGTTAGGAATACCTGGTTGCTCCTGAAACCTGGTGGTTACTTCCGCTGTGTGGTGCCAGATTTGGAATCAGCGAGCAGACGTTACCTGGAAAACCTGGACAGTAATGACCAGGAAGCGAATGTTAAGTTCCTGGAAGAAACCATGTTGGGCAAACAAAGAAGACCATCCGGATTTAAACAACTGATGCAACATGCGTTTGGGAACCGCGAGCATTTATACATGTGGGACCGGATTTCATTGACGCATTTATTTCAACAAACAGGCTTTAAAAGCATCAGATCATGCGGCTTTAATGATTGCGCAGACAACATGTTTCAATTAGTGGAAGAGGAGGCCCGATTTAATAACGCGGTTGCATTAGAAGCTATAAAGTAATGTTACAGACACCGATTCTATTCCTTGTGTTTAACCGTTTGGAAGAGGTAACCCAGGTTTTCGAACAAATCAGGCAGCAACAACCAACGCGATTGTTTGTTGCCGCAGATGGACCGAGACCGGCAGTACCTGGAGAAGACGCATTGTGCCAGGCAACACGTGAATATATACTGGAACATATCGACTGGCCTTGTGAAGTAAAAACGTTGTTCAGGACCAATAACCTGGGATGTGGTAGGGCGGTTAGTTCCGCTATAGACTGGTTTTTTGAAGAGGTGGAAGAGGGAATTATACTGGAAGATGATTGTCTACCTGATATTACCTTCTTTTCATTTTGCACAGAGCTTTTAGCGCGCTATCGTGATCAACATCACGTGATGCATATTGGCGGCAGTAATTTCCAGTTAGGTGCCAGGCGTTCTGATGCATCTTATTATTTCTCCCGGCATATACATGTCTGGGGCTGGGCTACCTGGCGGAGAGCCTGGAAGAAATACGACTTTTCGCTTCGCCCTTATCATCATTTAATGAAGAAAAGGAATCTTGATCCGATAGTCCGGTATTTTCTATCCATTTTTTACAGGCAGGTGGATACCTGGGATATTCAGTGGGTGCTGGTGATATGGTTTAACAATGGTTGTGGCATTACGCCTGATATCAACTTAATCAGCAACATTGGCTATGGAAAGAACGCCACACATACCCGGCACGTGCCCTACTGGCTGGAAAAGATGCATTATGGGAGTATTCCACGCGTGATACATCCCGATAAGGCTGAGATCAATGAAACGGCAGATAAGTTTACGAGTGACAAAATATTTTATATAGGCGCATTACATGTCAGGATAAAAGGAGCGTTACAAAATGTGCGGATATTGAATAAAATATACAAGCGTTTTTTCTGGTAAATAAATAAAGGAGGAATACTAAGATAAATAAGCCAAGATATGGATACCACCGGATACGGCCTTTTAATTAGTGATAACGTTTATGTGGAAACTTTCAGGGAGGCTATGCCTGTCCTGATTGCCGGTACTTTATTGTATTTGTATTATAACAAAAGAATCTCGGCGGTAGATTGTTTGTTATATGCATTTGCGGGCGAGGCTTATTCTATGGTAATGATTGGCCCCACGTTCACGGCCACCTTTTTCATCAGCCTGGCGTTTTTAATCGACCAGGTACATCAGTTGGTGCGGGGCAAATTGTATATCCGGAGGGAGTATTTGCTATTGCTGGTGCTGCCTTTGCTATCCAGTATTGCGGTATTCCTGATTATTCAGTTTTATAAAGATCCGTTTTATTACCCGGGGAGTAAGTACTACCTTTTTTACACACGGCCGGTTTACTTCTATCTGAAAACGTACCTGCCTTTATTTGCTATCGGTAGTAAAATTGTGCAGGAAAAGGATACTTATTCTTTTGAAGATTTCCTGACTACCGTGAAGAAGATTACAAAATTTTCCTGTGCTATAGCGGCTGTACAGATTGTTGCGGAGTATGCATTCAATAGCCTGGAACTGGATGAAATATTGGGATTACAGCACCGCTACCTGATGGAGCAGTCCAATGACGTATTGAGCCTTCGTGTGCAGGCATTGTTTTCTGAACCTAAAATGTTAAGTGCTTTTCTCTCGTTGGCGATCCCGGTATTTTTGAGGGACAGGAATTATAAGATGGCTATCATCTCTTTTGTCACTTGTTTGCTAACGGTATCACAAACGGGCTGGATTAATCTCCTGGCGGGAGCACTGATATTCTTTGTTTTTAAAGGCGTATCCTCTGTACGGAGTAAAGTTGTTTTATCGCTGGCGGCTATTGTAGGCCTTTTTATGGGAGTCGCCAGTTCAAAAGAATACTTTATCAAGCAGTATACAGAGAATCAAAATAACGCGGTGTATCAGCTGATATTTAAGAGATCGTCTTACCGGTATAACACGGAGATATGGGGAAAGAACAATATCATCCTGGGGATGCCATTGCAGAGAGATCTGGAGTTGCCGGTAGTAGATTTTTTGAAAGATGAACCTTATCTGCTGGTGTCGGGATACGGTGGAGGTAACAGTACTTTTATTCCTCCAAAATACTTCTTTGGGCAAATGAATTATGAAAACCGGGTGGCTGGTATTGGGGGAAACAATCTCAATATGCGCTGGTTTTTTATCCTCGCAGAGTTTGGAGGCATTGCGTTGATCGTATTCTTCCTGGTGTTGATGAAGCGAAATGAGCATATTAGCAGGTTTCAGAATAATTACCTGGCATTTGTAGCGGTGTGCTTTTTCTTTAGTCAGATAGATCTGATTATGATTATGGTGACCATGTTAAGTGCTTATGGAGAAAATGACGCTTAAAATAACCAAAAAGAATGAAGCGGTTAAGCAGGATCATATGGGGGTGTAAGTTTCGCTTACTGCTGTTATATCATTACCTGGTAAATAATAGCATAAGAAGAAGAACATCCATGCGTGAGATGATCAGCCATTTGTTTTCGCCTTCAATGAGAGCCGTAGCGGCGCAGGAGTCGGCTTTGGTGAAGGAAAATGATCAATACAAATATTTCCGGATCAGGGGATATGATGACCTGTTTGTATATCCGGCTACTGCACCGATGTATAGTTTTGCCATGGTGTTGGCGGAATCGAGGCCCTGGCACTGGCATTATTATGAAATTCCGCAAACGGCAGTAGCGGTAGGCGATGTAGTAGTGGATTGTGGTAGTGCGGAAGGCTTTTTTGCTTTCAGACACCAGCATACCGCCCAACATATTTTTATCATGGAGCCGTTGCCGTTATTCGTGGATTCCCTGAGAGTGCTTTTTCAGCAGAATAAAGCGATCACTATTTTGCCAGTAGCAGCAGGAGCTACCTGTCAGAAGGCCTACCTGGCAATAACATCAGGGAATACCGTACTGGATGCTACCGTTCAGACATACGCCCATAACGGGCATTCACTGGAAGTGAATTTGGTAACGATCGACAGCTTATTTGCTGAACAAGGAATTAAAATTGATTACCTGAAAGCGGATATCGAAGGATTTGAGGAGAACATGATCCGTGGTGCATTGGAAACGATCCGTATCAGCAAACCCAAAATTGCGATTACTACTTATCACAAGGGACAAAATTATCATACACTGATTGGTCTCATAAAAGGAGTTGTACCGGAATATAATCATTTGGTAAAAGGAATACATTATTTATCCGGTAACCCTGTTATGCTACACATGTGGATATAATGAACAAAAGAGCTATGCAGTTATTCCTGGATAACCTGGTTTTTTCTATTCAGCGGAGCGGTGGCGTATCCGTTTACTGGTATGAACTGATAACTGGCATCTGTAAAAGTGATTTGGCAGTTAGTTTTTTGAATGCACGAAAAGCATCGGACAATATATTCGAACAGAGAATTGATTATAGCGGTTTTGATTGTATAAAGGAAAGTTGGATACCGGATAAATATTTGCGTTATATGCCCATTCGCTACCATATTCCCTCCCGTGCTGTTTTTCACGGAGGGTACCTGCGTGTTGCGCCCCGGAAGGATATCCTGAATATTCTTACGGTGCACGACTTCGCGCATGAAAGAAAACTGGCTACGGCTTTTCCCCGGGCCTGGGCAAATATCCGGCAGAAGGCCTACGGAATCAAACATGCTGATGGCATTATTTGTATTTCGGCACATACGAGAAATGACCTGCTCCATTTTTATCCCGATGCAGATCCGGACCGCATCAAGATCATCCCACATGGCATAGCGGATGATTTTTACCCGGTGTGGGAACGCTCATCAACGCACCCAAAACTCCCTGTGGCTCCGGAGACAACGTATATTTTATATGTAGGGGCCAGGAGAAATTATAAAAATTTCCAGGTGGCAACGGAAGTCATGCAACAACTACCGGATAGTTATCACATGGTAGTAGTGGGAGGTGAAACATGGACAGACAAAGAGATGCAGTGTATCCATCCGGCACAGCGGCAACGATTTCATATTTTTCAAAGTGTGGATGCCGATACGCTCAACCTGTTTTATAATCATGCTTTTTGCCTGTTGTATCCATCTGCTTACGAAGGATTTGGATTCCCTCCGGGAGAAGCGATGAAAGCGGGTTGTCCGGTGGTAGCGGCCAATATATCGTCTGTGCCGGAAGTAACAGGACCCGCCGGATTGTTAGTAGACAAGGTGGATGCTGCCGCTTTCGTGGAAAAAATCAGGTTGCTGGAAAATGATCATTACCGGCAGCAGGTGATAGCGGCAGGCCTGGAACGGGCAAAGATGTTTACATGGGATAGAAGTGTTTCGGAAACGATTCGATTTTATAAAGATTGTTGGGATCATAAATTTTCAAGATGAGTTTGCTTTTTAAAATAGCTGATACCATGAAGGTGTTCCTGAAATCAGGAAGAGGCTTTTCCTCTTTGCTGGAAAAGGGCGCTTCTGTGGCATCCACACAAATCCTGCATAATTGCAGGCACCATATCCCACAATTGAATACGCTGTTGGACGCTGGCGCTAACCAGGGACAGTTTGCCCTGGCAGCCAGTTATTTCTATCCGGGTTGTAAAATTCATTCGTTTGAGCCGCTACCGGAAGTTTATCACCTGTTGCAGCATAATACCCGTAAGGTAAAAGAGATACATACCTATAACTATGCATTGGGTAGTTCGTCCGGTGCACTGGTATTTTATAGTAACGCTTATTCGCACGCCAGTTCAGCGTTGCCGATGTCAGATTTGCAGCAGCACCTGATCCCGGGAACAGCCATGGTAGAGCAGATAACGGTAGAAGTAAAACAGCTGGATGAGGTCAGTGAAGAGATTGCCCTGGTACCGCCGGTACTACTTAAAATGGATGTACAGGGATTTGAGAAAGAGATTTTGAAAGGAGCAGCTGCTTGTTTACATCAGATCGAATACCTCCTTTTTGAGGCCTCTTTTGTTCCCATGTATGAGGGGGAGCCACTGTTTGATGAGATGCACAGCTTTGTGAAGGAATTAGGTTTTGAATTCATTGGCCCCGTAGGTTTTTTACAATCAGAACAATTACAGATCCTTCAAATGGATCTTTTATATAGACGGAAACATTAGAAAAGTTTTTTGCTACCGGGAGAATTAGTGTTGAAAACAGGTTGACTCATGAAAATAGTTGTTAACGATCATTCGGGACATGCTTTTCCATTGCAGCTAAGCCGGCAATTAGCTGAAGATGGTCACCAGGTATTACATGCCTATTCTACTTCTTTTCAATCGCCCAAAGGCGATTTTTCAAGGATGGATACCACTGGTAACCTGCATGTATTACCGATTACGATCACCGGTGTTTTTGACAAATATTCGTTATTGAAACGAAGAAAACAGGAGATCGAGTATGCGCGTCAATTAGCGGTGGAGCTGGACAGATTTCTGCCGGAAGTAATTTTGAGCGGCACTACTCCTTTGTTTGTGCAACAGCATCTGCAGCGATACTGCCGGCAGCGCCGGATCAAATTCATTTATTGGTGCCAGGATATATATACTGTGGCCATCCAACAGATTGCGAGAAAGAAGCTGGGCGTTTTGGGATATCCGATCTGGTATTATTTCAAACAACTGGAATCCGGACTGCTGCGTAAAAGTCATCACGTGGTAAGTATTACCCGTGATTTCAATGACATTTTCTACCGGTGGGATGTACATCCAAAGAAGGTGACCTGTATTCCCAACTGGGCGCCAATTGCGGAGATCACGCTGGTAGAAAAGCATAACAGCTGGGCCGGAAAGTATGGCCTTACAGATAAGATTTGCCTGGTATACTCCGGCACATTGGGATTGAAACACAATCCTGCTATCCTGGTAGCAGCAGCGCGCCATTTTCAGGCAAATAAACAAGTGGCGTTGATTGTTATTTCAGAGGGACTGGGCGCAGATTATCTGAAGAAAGAACAACAACGGTATGGACTGGACAATCTCCTGCTATTGCCCTTCCAGGACTTCAGGCAGATGAGCGAAGTATTGGGCACAGCAGATATATTATTAGCTATCCTGGAGAAAGAAGCGGGTGTGTATTCCGTTCCTTCTAAAGTGTTGACTTATTTGTGCGCACAAAAACCGATTGTGGCAGCAATGCCACTTTCCAATCTGAGCGCTGCCATTATACATAACAACGAGGTGGGATACTGTGTATCGCCGGATGATGAAGCTGGTTTTTGCCGTTACCTGGAATTATTGGTAGAGAATAAGGTGTTACGAACGAAACTGGGCAACAATGGAAGAGCATATGCAGAAAGAACATTCAATATAGAAAAGATTGGAAAGGAGTTTATACAGGTTTTTAATAAAACTGTTTAAAGTAGCGGCTATTTAACCTAATTCATTTTAGGAATTTCAACATACGCATTCTATGAAACAGATTATCACCATCAATTTCTTTGTAAGATTGATCATTGATTACATTGTGCTGGCGGCTTTTTTCCTATTTACCCGCGAATACATCGCCATCAAGGGAGATGTATTTATGTCGCCATTTAATTTTATGTTGTTAGGGCTCAGCATTTTTTCCTGGACTATTATTGGTTTATTTATGCATTTGTATGATGATTTCAGAACGAAATCATTTTCTTTTGAGTTTATAGCCATCCTGAAAACGGTTTTGTTGCACGGCTGTTTTTTTACTTTTTTATTTTTCTATGTGTTTAAATGGTATCCCTATCCCAGAACATTTACGCTGTTATATACCAGCCTGATTTTTGGTGGTATTGTGACGGCTAAATTCACGGTAAAGCAAATCCTCCTGCAGTTAAGAACAGCAGGGTATAATCTTAAAAATGTGCTGATCATCGGTGCGGGTGAAACCGGGTGGAATTTTTACAAAACCATGCGGGCTAATGATCATTTTGGTTACCGCTGTGTGGGATTTTTGGACGATGAGCGCATGGCCATGATGAATGGACAATACCTGGGCAAATTAGCCGACTTGCCAGGCATCCTGGAAAGTACAGACATTGATGAAGTAGTGGTGGCCATCCCGGGAGGGTTGAATGACCAGGTAGAGAAAATAATTGTTGCCAGTGAGAAGGAAGCCAAACGGGTAAGGATTATATCGGAATGTCACCGGTACTGTACGCCTACCGCCAGCATGCATTTTATGGGGAGCTTCCCTTTGTTTACCGTCCGGACCTCACCTTTGGATGACATTACCCTGCAACATTTTAAGCGGTTGTTCGAGATCGTATTTACGTTGGTGTTATTTATAACGGTATTTAGTTGGTTGTTTCCTATTATCGCGTTGCTGATTAAGCTGACATCGAAAGGTCCTGTATTCTATAAGCAGGAAAGGTGGGGGGTAAAGAACAAGCGTATTTCCTGTTATAAATTCCGATCGATGGTGGTGAATAGTGATGTGGTAGATGAACATGGACATTATTTACAGGCTACCCAACGGGATGCGCGGGTAACTGGTATCGGAAGGTTTTTGCGTAAGACGAACCTGGATGAGTTACCTCAGTTCATTAATGTTTTAATGGGAGATATGTCTATTGTAGGACCCCGCCCTCACCCCATTCCTTTACACGATGAATCGAAAAATGTGATTCAGCATTACATGCTGCGGCATTTAGTGAAACCCGGTATTACCGGCTGGGCGCAGGTAAATGGATGCCGTGGAGAAACGAGGGAGCCTGGTAAAATGCAGCGACGGGTGGATCTGGACTTGTGGTATATAGAAAATTATAGTTTCTGGCTCGATTGCCAGATTATATTCCAGACGATCATGAATATGATAAAGGGAGATAAGCATGCTTATTGAAAATGCTATTGTTTAACAGCTACAATATTCTGGAATGCAAATATTTCGAACTCGGTGGCATTGTAGGTACCAAGTGGTAGTAGCCCATTTGGCAGCAGCCGGTAAAAATCGTAATTAACCAGGATGTTTTTTATGTCTCTGAAAAAAGTCCTTGAAATAACATTCATCTCATTAAACTCAATCTGAATCACGTCCACCAAACCCTGTCGGATAGTGTTAACAGCCCCTTTCAGTACATTGAGTTCATTTCCTTCCGTATCTATTTTGAGGAGTGCAATCTGTTCAATTTGATGTTTTGCTACAAATTCATCTATAGTGGTCAGGTGTATAACAACACCCTCTGCGGGACGATGGCGGAGGGTGTTGAAAACGTCTTCATACATACTGGCATGTTCTGAACCGCCATCACCGCTATAATCATAAATAGTGGTGGTGGTAGCCGTTTCTCCGGCGCCTTCAGGCACTGCGGTAAACTGGTGTGTGCGGGCAGTTTCCTCCAGTTTCCTGAATGCCACCGGATGTGGTTCAAAGGCAAAGATGGGTAGTGATATCTTGTTTTTCCGAAGCATTACCGTATAGTTGCCTATATTGGCGCCTACGTCCAGGATGACGCCGGAATGCAGTTTCCGGTTCCTGATCAGGTACCGGATGAATGCTTTTTCTCCGGACACGGTATCGTTTTCAAAATTGCGGATGCCGAGCCCACACATACTTAGCTTGTAGCAGAATAAATTGAACCTGTAAAATGCTTTTCTGGCAAACAGCCATACATAGACGCTTTTCACGGATTTTACCAACTTTGTCATTCTGGAGTTATTATGCAGTGTAAGATATCAGGAGGAGCCATTTTATCGCTGATAAATGTAATCATAATCCCCGCATGAGCAGTTGTTCAGTTTATTCATTCCTAAAAGCTATAATAAATTTATCCATTCTCCCTGTTCAGGTATAATGGCCGATAATCCGGCGACGCTTACGGCCTGTGCCAGTGCCTTCCTGGTAAGGAAGCAGTGATTAATAGCTTCCATATGCACCGCAACCACCTTGCTTTTTGCCGGATGTTGCAGGGTAGTGATGACATCAGCGGCAGTCATGGTGATAGGATCGCCTTGCAGGAATTGCGCAGCGCCAGCATTTACCACTACATAATTAGGTTGGAAGGTATCCATAGCAGCATTCACTTCTTCACACCAGATAGTATCGCCGGCGATGTATAAAGTCATGTGTGCATCCTGCAACACAAAACCGGAAACAGGCGCCATTTTCTTCCCAATTTCACCGGTACCATGTTGCCCGCCGGTACGGGTAATAGTGATGTTTTCCCATACTACAGTGGTATCAACGGGATGCAGGTGCGTAAAGCCCTGTTCGGTGAGTGCCGTTACATCTGCGGGTTGGCAAAATACCGGCAAATGTTTCGGTAATATGGCTTGTGCCGTTACGTCCCAGTGGTCACGGTGACGATGTGTAACAATAATAGCATCCAGGGTAGTCAGCAACTCCTGCAGGGCTGCTTCGCTGAGAGGGAGATCGACCAAAGGGTTACGGAGAGCGTTGGCGGCGTTGGGAACGGTATCGAGACTGTCTTTAGCGCCCAGCATAGGATCAACCAATATCCGCTTATTATTCCATTCTAATAGCAATGTAGCATTGCGTAAAAATTGTATGCGCATGGTGATGAAATTTAAAGAATGGAATAAAGATATTAATTAATCACCCACCATATCCATGCAATATAGACAGGTTGAAATAATAATCTACTCCAGGTATACCAGGGTTTGGCAGGTAATCCACCCGGCGCTGGCAATTGTTGTATGGCTACACGAATGTTGGCAGGGAACATGGCTACCAGCAGCAGCATTAATCCCCACCCGGCATAGTATTGAGTGGCGGGAAACAGCAAACCTATGCCCAGTAACATTTCCAGTACACCCGTAAAAAGAATGAGAAAGCGCGGGAATGGAAACCATCCCTCAATCATGTAAATAAGTTTACCAGGTTTTGCGAGGTGGAAAAAGCCAATTAGCAGAAACATAACGGCAGCGGATATACGCGCATCAAAAGAGCATATTTTTAACACCTCGATCGAAAAAATATAACCAATTGCCAGTAACAAAAGCGCGATGCTGCATAAGCCGGAAAAGAAAGCCATTTGTAAATCATTTTAGACTTCAAAGGTCCATATCTCCCGGACAATTACTACTAACAAATGTTAGTTAATCCGGGAGGCTCATATTTTTACGGATGCGACTTAAGCTTTCCGGCTCAATGCCCAGGTAAGAGGCAATTTGTTTGATGGTAATATGTTGGATCACTTCCGGGTGTTCCTGTAACAGTTGTGCATATCTTTCCTGTGCGGTAAACTGAAGGAAAGAGAGTTCCCGGTTGTATTTCTGAAGATATTGGTATTCTGCCATCAGCCGGCCAATTTTCTCTGCCTCATGGGAGGTAGCATAGAGTGCCTGTAAATCCTTGTAATGGAAAGCATAGCCGGTTACGGGCGTAATGGCTTGTTGGTATACGGCGGCCGGTTGTTGTGTAATAAACGAGGCATAGGAAGCGGTAAAGGAGCCAGGGAAAGCAAAGTCCATACTGATTTCTTTGCCCTGGTGAAGTGTATATACCCGCACAATCCCTGTTTCAATGAAGAAAATGGCATGAGCGGTTTTTCCTGCTTCGGAGAGATAACTTCCCGCGGGGAAGGTAACCGGCTGCAGGATGGCTTCAAACTGTGTCCAGTCCACCATAGTGGCTTTCAGCAATGCCTGCAGCTGTTTACGAATGCTTTCGGTACCTGGCATTAGGTTTTCCTCAGTTGAATAGATTGAACAAAATGATGATGTCCTTTTTCCAGGATCAAACTGGCGCGATAGCGGGTAGGTGCAATGTTTTGCTCCAGGTTAGGTTTGTTGATATCATCCCAGATTTGGGTGGCTAATTCCACGGTGGCGGTATCGGAGAGGTGTGCGTACCGGTGAAAGAAGGAGTCCGGGTTCTGAAACGCTGTTCTGCGCAGCGATTCAAACCGGGCAATGTACCATTTGCGGATATCTTTTTCAGCTGCATCAACATAAATGCTGAAATCGAAAAAGTCAGATACGAAAATGGCGGGGTCTTTCTGTTGTTGACGTGGACGTACCTGCAACACATTCACGCCTTCCACAATTACGATATCTGGTTGCTCTATCCATTGCAGCTGGCCGGGTAATATGTCATATTCCAGGTGGGAGTACAGTGGTGCTGCCACTTTTTCTTTGCCGGATTTTACATCTGCGAGGAAATGTATGAGTCTTTTGATATCATAACTTTCCGGGAAACCCTTACGGTTCATGATATTCCGCGATTCCAGTATTTTATTCGGATACAAAAATCCATCGGTGGTGACCAGGTCTACCCGTGGATGATTGGGCCATGCCTGCAGTAATTTCTGCAGCACTCTCGCGGTGGTGCTTTTTCCTACGGCCACACTCCCTGCAATGCCAATGATATAAGGTACCTTATGTGCCTGGCTGCTCAGAAAATTGCTGGTGGCGGTATGCAACTTTTGCGAGGAGGTTACATACAAATTCAACAGATGTGCCAGGGGAAGATATACTTGTGTAATTTCTTCCTGTGTAAGTGGTTCGTTCATGCCGTGCAGTGCCTCCAGGTCATAGTCCTGCATTTGCAGCAAAGCATCACCGCTTCTTTCTGCCCAGTCTTTACGGGAGAAACTGATATAGGGAGAGTAGCGGTCGCGTTTCAGAGAAGTGGTCATTGTACTAGCTGTTAGCTTTTAGCGGTTAGCCATTAGTAAATGCAACGGAGATAACGGTTGGTTATCTTTCGAGGCAGTAGCTATTAGTGTATGCAGCAGGATCAAAGGTTAGTCTTGTTTGCATTTACTAAACGCTAAAAGCTAATGGCCAAAAGCTTTATTGTTGTATATAGACAGTTTTGATATTCAGAAATTCGTGTGCCCCTTCCAGTGATAGTTCGCGTCCGTAGCCTGATTGCTTGATGCCACCAAAGGGCAAACGGGCATCAGAACGTACCATAGCGTTAATAAAAACGTTACCACTTTCTATCCGGGTAGCTAGTTGGGCTGCTTTATCGAGGTCACTGGTCCACAGGGCGGCGCCTAATCCGAAAATAGTTTCGTTGGCGAGGGCAATGGCATGTGCTTCGTCCTTTGCTTCTATGATAACGGCCAGTGGGCCAAATGTTTCTTCTTTAAAAGCAGTCATTTGATTGGTTACCCCGGTTAGCAGGGTGGGTGCAAAGTTACAGCCTTCATACGTGCCACCCAACTCCAGCTTTGCACCTTGTTGGATGCTTTCCTGTAGCTGTCTTGCGAGATCTTCCGCGAGGTCGGGGCGGGCCATTGGTCCCATCGTAGTGGTTTCCAGGGCAGGATCGCCTTGTTTGATGTCCTGGATAACGCGTTTTACTGCCGCTGTAAAATCGGCCACAATTTCTTTTTCCACAATCCAGCGCTTGGCAGCAATACAGGATTGCCCGGCATTTTGCATGCGGCCCTGTACGGCTGTTTTAGCGGCGGCTTCGAGGTCCGCATCTTTCAAAACAATAAACGGATCGCTACCACCCAGCTCCAGTACCGTTTTCTTGAGGTATTGACCCGCTATGGCGGCCACGCTTTTGCCTGCCGGTGTACTACCGGTGAGGGTAACGCCCTGTATGCGGTCGTCTGCAATTACCGGCGTAATATCTTTGGAAGATACCAGCAGGGATTGGAAAGTACCTGCCGGAAAATTGCTTTCGGTGAATATTTTTTCGATGGCTAATGCGCAGCCGCTTACGTTGCTGGCATGTTTTAACAGGCCGGCATTGCCCGCCAGTATATTGGGGATGGCAAAACGAAACACCTGCCAGTAGGGGAAGTTCCATGGCATGATCGCCAGTATGATACCTTTGGATTCATAAGATACATAACTTTTATAGGCGTCAGAACGGATCGGTTTAGGTTGCAGCATCTCCGTGATGTTTTCTGCATAATATTCCGCGGAGGTGGCACATTTCAATACTTCTGCCCTGGCTTCTTTCAGCGTTTTCCCCATTTCCTGTGAAATGATGGCTGCGTGCATATCTACCTGGTCTTTCATGGATTGTGCAACCTGCATCATCCATTGCCGGCGTTGTTCCAGTGTTGTCTCCTTTAATTGCTGCCAGGCTTTATGCCCCAACTGCAATTTCTGCTCTATTTCGGAGGGCGTATGTGCTGTATATGCAGCAATGGTTTCCTGCGTAAATGGATTAATGCTTGTAAACATACTGGTGGCTTTAAGTAAATAGTCACACAAATTTACCGTTTTCCACTAAAAGCGAAGTCGTAAAAGCGAACTTGCTATCTTTGCATCGTTTAAAAAAAGCACGACTTTATGGCACTTAGCAGATGGAATATATTAATTATGGCCCTTTGTACCGGGCTGATTGTGGCAAATATTTATTACAGCCAACCTTTACTGGTGCTGATGAGCGAAGAATTTGGTGTTAGTGAGAGTAACGCCGGACAAGTCACTTTTTTCACGCAGGTAGGCTATGCGCTGGGGCTGTTATTTTGTGTGCCGTTGGGAGATAAGCTGGAAAGGAAAAGCCAGATTGTGGTGATGACGCTGGCCGCTGTAGTAGCGTTGATTGCAGCTGCGGAGTCGGTGAATATCACCATGTTGAAAATAACAGGTTTATTGATTGGCTTTACATCGGTAGTACCTCAGTTGATACTGCCCCTGGCGGCGAATCTTTCTGATCCTGCAAGCCGTGGTAAAGTGATTGGTACTATTATGAGTGGTTTGCTGGTAGGTATTTTGTTATCGCGTACCCTCAGCGGCGTGGTAGGACATCACTTCGGTTGGCGCGCCATGTTTTGGATTGCAGCCGGGATCAGTGCGTTGCTGGCGGTAATCATGATTACGTCCTTTCCTTCAAGTAAACCCAACTTCCAGGGCACTTATGGCGATTTGATGAAGTCGTTGCTCACATTGATCAAAGAACAGCCTATGTTGAGAGAGGCATCGGCCATTAACGCCTGTTGCTTTGCAATGTTTGGTATGTTCTGGACGACGGTGGTTTTCCTGTTATCAGATGCTCCCTTTCACTATACAAGCGAACAAATTGGTTTGATGGGGCTGGCAGCGGCAGCAGGCGCTTTAGGTGCACCGTTGATAGGCCGGATTGCGGATAAGAAAAATCCTCGTATAGCCATTGGGTATGGTATCATTTGCTTGTTCCTGGGTTACTTCCTGTTTTATGTTTTCCGGGCGGATATCATCGGCATTATCGCCGGCATCATCGCCATTGACCTGGGTTTGCAGGGCATCCATGTTTCCAATCAAACGCGCATTTACACGCTGTTACCGGAAGCAAGGAACCGTTTAAACACGGTGTTTATGACCACCAGTTTTATTGGTACCTCGCTCGGATCCGGTATTGGTTTGTGGGTATGGTCAATTGCACAATGGACAGGCGTATGTATTGCTGGTACTACCTTAATAGCTATCGCTTTTCTCATTTATGTGCTGACCTATAAAAAGGAAACAAAAGTAGTTAACGCTTAACCCGGCGCAGCATATACATCACAACAGCGAGGTAGCCTATCATGCAGAACAGGGCTACTTTGTACGCCAGGTAGTAGTTGCCGGAAGTACGGGCCAGGTGTAGAAATATGCCACCCAAAATACTGACGCCCAAAGCAGAAGCAATTTGCTGGATGGTGGAATAAACACCACTGGCTGCTCCTGCTTTGGCAACAGGAACATCCCACATGGCTATTTTTAGCAAAGAAGGCATCAGTAAGCCGGAGCCCATGCCGTAAATGATCAAACCGGGGAAAATAGCCCAGGGCGTGATCTCATCTCCCTGGAATAAAATTAATTGCAGGATAAAAGCCAGCACAATAGCAATAACACCTGCCTGTAACAACCGGACTCCAAAGCGTCCCGCATTTTTGATGGACCACAGCGAAGCGGTCAGATAAGACAGCGTTTGCAGCACGAAGTAATTACCCGTTTTGAAAGAAGGAAGATGCAGGCCTGACTGGAAATAGATGGAGACAATGAATATATACGCGGTATTCACACCAAAGAAAAACAATACGCTGATAATGCCTGTGTTGAAACTCCGGATACGAAAGAGGTCCAACGGTACGAGCGGATCGCGTTGTTTAATCCCCATCCGGTATTGATATCGTACAAAAACAGCCAGCAGGAGGAATGCCACTATTAACATGCCGATGGTCCATGCAGGCCAGCCCAGTTCTGTGCCTTGTATAATGGGATATATTAAGAGAGACAGGGCCAGGGTGAGCAAAAGGGTGCCAGGGATATCAAAACGGGTCGATTTATTTTGTGGGGATTCCTGCACGAAGAACCAGGCGAGTATCATGGCTATTGCGCCGATGGGTAAGTTGACGAGGAATATCAATCGCCAGCCGTCTTGAATCAGGTGGGAGGAAGTGAAGTAGCCACCAAGAAATTGTCCGATGGTAGCGCCGGTGCCTAATGATGCACCATAGAGGCCATAGGCTTTGTCGCGGTCAGTGGCCGACTGGAAGTTCAGTTGAATCAGGGTGATGGTTTGTGGTACCGTAAATGCGGCTGCTATGCCCTGTAGCAGGCGGGAAACGATAAGCATTTCCATGGAAGTGGCAAAGCCGCACATCGCTGAGGTGATGGTAAAGGCGGCCAGGCCGGTGATCAGCACTCTTTTTTTGCCGAGGTAATCACCGGTACGGCTGCCGGATATCAGGAATACGGCATATCCCAGCAGGTAGGAGGCGATAACCAGCTCGAGTGCAGCGTCTGTACTGTGAAAATAGGCTTTGATGGCTGGTGCGCTGATGTTGACGATGAAGATGTCTATCACGGTGATGAGTGGCGCCAGCAGGATGACGGCCAGGGTGATCCATGGGTTGATCGTTGGCTTATTGATGTATACAGACTGGTCTGTTTTCATGTGTGCAAAATTTTTGATGCAGTGAAAAGTATATTACCAGCGGCCGTAGCCGCCGGGTATTGTGCTGTTAAGGAAAGTGTGTTATAAGGTGTTGAGTAGCCGGGCTACTATTTTTTTGGTGTCTTCCATGGGCTTGGCGGATTTCAGGATATATCCCTGCAGGCCGGCGCCTTCGTAGAGATTGAGCAGCATGTCTGTCATCTCTTCGAGCTCTTCTTCCGGGAAGTTGTCGCGAATCACTTGTAATTGTGTACCAATAAAGGTCCGGATGGTTTGGCTGTGGGTGCGTATTTGTGTCATAGCGTCTTCACTCAGTCCGGGTAGTTCGTAGGCGATGCGGATAAAGGCGCAGCCTTTGAACTGGTTACTTTTCATATGTTGCAGCCGGTATTCGTACAGTCCCATGAGCCTGTCTTTTCCGGGGGCGAGTGTATTGAGGAACTGCATCCTTAACTCATGATTATGGAGGCGGGTTCTGAGCAGGTAAGCGGTGAGCAGCGCATCCTTGGAGGGGAAGTGCTGGTACAGGCTGGCCTTGGCGATGCCTGCTTCTTCAATAATCTGATTGATGCCGGTGGCCAGGTAGCCTTGTTCATAGAACAATTCGCCGGCGGCATTTAAGATTCTTTCTTTAGCGCCATTTTCTTTCATAGGGCAATATTAGGGATTATTTTTTAAAAACAGACAAGTCTGTATATATTTTTGAAAGTGCATAAAAAAAGCAGCGAAGAATTCCTTCGCTGCTTTTGCTAAATCCAATTAGCTAATATCTAAATGTTAGTCCACTTTCGTGATCTTCAACGTATTAGTAGGTAAGTGGTCTTTTACAGGCGTACTACCGGTGTTTACGCACACATCACCTGCTTTAATGAAACCTCTTTCTTTCAGGATATTGATCTGATCGAAAACGATATCATCTAGGCTTTCTTCTTCTTCGTAGTAGAAGGCACGTACACCCCAGCTGAGGCTAAGCTGATTTACCAGTGATCTTTCTTTGGTGAAGATAAAGAGTGGGCTGCGTGGGCGGTAGCTGCTCAGCATAAAGCCGGTGTAGCCGCTTTGGGTCATACCAATGAGGGCATCTGCATCCAGGTCTTCCGCGATTTTACAGGCGTTGTAGCACAGTGCATCGGAGAGGAAGGTAGGAGAGTGGCGGTGAGGGATCAGGTTACGGTTGTAAATGATCGCTTCTTTTTCCACTTCCTGGATGATTTTATTCATGGTTTGAATCACCAGTTCAGGGAACATACCAGTAGCTGTTTCACCGCTGAGCATCACTGCATCGGCGCCTTCCAGTACTGCGTTGGCCACGTCGGTGATTTCACTACGGTTAGGACGGGTACGGTCCATCATGCTCTCCATCATCTGTGTAGCCACGATAACAGGTTTTGCACGGTGAATACATTTGCGGATGATGTCTTTCTGAATCATTGGAATCTGCTCTACGGGCAGTTCCACACCGAGGTCACCACGGGCAATCATTACGCCATCACTTTCCCAGATAATTTCTTTCAGGTTCTGGATGGCTTCTGGTTTCTCAATTTTAGAGATCACCTTGATTTTAGAATTGCGGGCTTCCAGGCGTTTGCGCAATACTGCGAGATCTTTTACACTTCTTACGAAAGATAAAGCTACCCAGTCGCATTCGTGATCGATGATGAATTCCAGGTCGATAATATCTTTGTCAGTCAGTGCTGGCAGGGATATTTTAGTATCTGGCAGGTTGAAGCCTTTTTTAGAAGACAGTACACCTGGTAAAGTTACTTCTGCTTTGATTTCACCGTTTGCGGTGATATCTTTTACTACGGTTTCAATTTTACCATCGTCCAGCAAAATTTTCTGGCCAATGCGAAGATCTTTATACAGGTCGGGATAGGAAACGTAAATTTTTTCCATGTTACCTACCAGCTTCTCATTCACAAAGGTGAGGAGGTCACCTTTTTTCAGCGGCAGGGCATTGTTTTCGATTTCACCTACACGGAGCTTTGGACCTTGTAAATCGGCCAGGATCGCTACGGTATAAGGTTCAGTTTTGTTAATCTGACGGATATATTCAATGATGCGTGCTTTGTCTTCGTGCGATCCGTGAGAGAAGTTCAGGCGGAATACATTCACACCTGCTTTTACCAGGGTGAGTAATCCTTCATAGGTATCACAGGCTGGGCCTACGGTAGCCACGATTTTTGTTTTGTGCGAAGAGTGTTCCCTACCTGCAGCGTTATCCATCTGCTTGTGGTAGTATTTCGAAAGATCCTTTGTACTCATAAGTCTAATTTTTTAACTCGCTAGAATTTTAACAATCTTAAACCATTCGGGGTCAATTTCCTGTTTGGCTTTAACAGCTTTATCAAGAGGAGTGTAATGAATTTTGTCGTTTACTACGCCAATCATTACATTATGTATGCCTTCGAGGAGGGCATCTACGGCTGCATAGCCCAGGCGGCTGGCCAGAATACGATCTGTGCAGGTGGGAGCGCCGCCACGCTGAATATGTCCCAGGATACTTACCCGGGTGTCCAGCTGAGGGCACCTTTCTTTAATAATGCGACCAACTTCTGTAGCACCGCCGGTTTCATCACCTTCGGCCACTACAATCAGGTTAACCAATTTCCTGCGGCGTTCATTAGCCTGCAGTTCTTCGATAATGTCATTTACTTCTGTTTTGCGTTCAGGCAGCAATATATGCTCCGCACCAGTGGAAATGCCGCTGTGTAAAGCGATGTAACCGGCATCACGGCCCATTACCTCAATTACAAATAAGCGATCATGCGCATCCGCTGTGTCCCTGATTTTGTCTATCGCTTCTACCGCCGTATTCACCGCCGTATCAAAACCAATAGTAGAATCAGTCCCCGCAATGTCCTTGTCAATAGTACCAGGCAAGCCTATACACGGAATGTCAAATTCCTGGCTGAACTTTTGCGCACCATTGAACGAGCCGTCTCCACCGATAACTACGAGCCCGTCAATGTTGTGTTTTTTCAGATTTTCGTAAGCCATTTTTCGCCCTTCATATTCATAGAACTCTTTGCACCGGGCGGTCTTCAATATGGTGCCCCCGCGCTGTATAATGTTGGCAACAGACTTGGACTCCATTGGGAAAATTTCGTTCTTCAACATTCCCCTATAGCCGTACATAATGCCATACACATTCAGCTGATGATAAATGCCCGTTCTTACAACTGCACGAACTGCGGCGTTCATGCCAGGAGCATCTCCTCCCGATGTAAGGACTGCAATGTTGTTCAGTTTTTTCATATAAATTGCTAAAAAAATATCTTAAAGGCGCACAAAAATAACATTTTGCAATTGTTTTCTAACTGTTATCTGATGAAATAACCTAAATTTTTAATTTCCGTCAAACAAAGTAGCCAAAATTTTTAAAAAATTTTACGCATGTTTAAAATATATAATAGGAGGTGGATCTTTATGAGCGTGAGTTTTATGACATTACAGGCAATGGGACAACAACAACATATTCATTATCCCGACACCAAGAAAGTGGATACGGTAGATGATTATCACGGTACTAAAATCGCAGATCCTTACCGGTGGCTCGAAAACGACCACAGCGAGGAAACAAAAGCCTGGGTAACCGCACAGAACAAGGTTACGCAGGACTACCTTTCGCACATCCCTTTCCGCGCGGAAATCCGGAAACGCCTGGAAGAACTCTGGAACTATCCCAAAAATGGTGCGCCTGTTAAACATGGCGATTATTACTACTATTTTAAAAATGATGGTTTACAGAACCAGGCCGTTCTTTACCGCGCTGCTACCCTGGGCGGTCCTTCCGAAGTTTTCCTGGATCCCAACAAACTCTCTGCCGCCGGCACCACCGCATTAGGCACCCTCAGCTTTTCAAAAGATGGTAAATATGCCGCCTACCTGCTCGCTAAAGCAGGATCCGACTGGCAGGAAGGCTTCGTCATCGACGTAGCCACCAAACAACTGCTGTCCGATAAACTCGAATGGGTAAAATTCAGCGGCCTCGCCTGGAAAGGAAACGGCTTCTACTACAGCCGCTACGATAAACCAGATGAACAAAGCAAACTTTCCGGTAAAAACGAATACCAGAAAGTATATTATCATCAACTGGGCGATACACAGGATAAAGACCAGCTCATATATAAAGATGATGCGCATCCCTTGCGCAACGCCGGCATACAGGTAACTGAAGATGAACGCTTCCTCATTCTCTCCCTCACCGAAGGGACATCCGGCGCGGAACTCCATTATAAAGACACGCAAAACCCTGCACAGCAAGACTTTACCCTGCTGGTGAAAGGATTTGACTTTGAACCACAGGTGATTGATAACGACGGCGACAAACTGTTGGTACGTACTAACCACAGCGCACCTAATTATAAGGTGGTGCTGATTGATCCCGCTCATCCCGAAGAAGCCAACTGGAAAGTAGTGGTGCCGGAAAAGAAAGAAGCCCTGCAGGGCGTAGGTACCGCCGGCGGCTATTTATTCCTTTCTTATCTGAAAGATGCGTCTACCAGGGTGTATCAACATGATTACCAGGGGACGCTGGTGCGCGAAATAAAACTACCTGGCATCGGCGCTGCCGGCGGATTTGGCGGAAAGAAAACAGACAAGGAGTTTTTCTATTCCTATACATCGTTCGTGACACCACCTACCATCTATAAATATGATATCAAAACCGGCGGGTCTGTTTTATATGATAAAGCAGCCGTGAAATTTAATCCGGGCGATTTTGAAACCAAACAGGTCTTCTTTAAAAGTGCAGATGGGGAAAGTATTCCGATGTTCCTGTCTTACAAAAAAGGAATAAAACTGGATGCCAATAATCCCGTGTTAATCTATGGCTATGGTGGTTTTAATATTCCGCAAACACCAGGCTTCAGCGTTTCCAATTTGTATTTTATGGAACAGGGCGGTATCTACGCGGTAGTAGGGCTGCGCGGTGGTAGCGAATATGGAGAGGCATGGCATAAAGCCGGTATGCTCGATAAGAAACAAAATGTATTCAATGATTTCATCGGAGCTGCGGAATACCTGGTTAAAACGAAATATACTAATCCTTCGAAGATCGCGATCCGCGGTGGTTCCAACGGAGGATTACTGGTAGGTGCCTGCATGACGCAACGCCCTGACCTGTTTAAGGTAGCATTACCGGCCGTAGGCGTACTTGATATGTTGCGTTTCCAGAAATTTACCATCGGCTGGGCCTGGGCGGTGGAGTATGGTAGCAGCGACCATGCGGAACAGTTCAAATACCTGCTGAAATATTCACCACTACATAACCTGAAACCCGGTACGTCATACCCTGCTACATTAATCACTACCGGTGATCACGACGACCGTGTAGTGCCTGCGCACTCTTTCAAGTTTGCAGCCACCCTGCAGGCCGATAATGCAGGACCCAATCCTACCCTGATCCGTATTGAAACACAGGCAGGACACGGTGCTGGTAAACCTACCTCAAAACTGATTGATGAGGCCACAGATATCTGGGCGTTTACGATGTACAACCTGGGTATGGGTAAATAACAGAAGAATTACGAATTAGGAATTACGAATTACGGATTTGTGGAGAGATGGTAAACGCGAATGATAAGAGTCGCATACATCTCCCCACAAATCCGTAATTCGTAATTCCTAATTCGTAATTCTTCCTTTTTTCCTTATCTTTAAAAATAGGCTAACAAATAAATATGAAGGTACTTATAACAGGTAGTAACGGATTATTGGGACAGCATTTGATCCCGCTTTTTCTGCAAGATGGAAAGTATGATGTAATAGCTACAGGCAGAGGCCCGAATCGTTTCCCCCTGCGGGATAATTACACTTATGAGGCCGTAAACCTCCGCGATGCCGGTAGCGTAAAGCAACTGGTAGAAAAGCACCAACCCGATGTGATTATTCATGGTGGCGCTATGTCGCAGGTAGATGATTGCGAAAAAAATAAAGATGCTTGCTGGGATACTAACGTAGGGGCTACACGTTACCTGGTACATGCGGCAGAAAGTGTGAATGCCTTCTTCATTTTTCTCTCTACTGATTTTGTTTTTGATGGTTTACAGGGACCTTATGAAGAAGACGCTACGGTGAATCCTATCAATTACTACGGTACCAGTAAAGTGGCCGCAGAAAGGCTGGTTGCCAACAGTAAATTACAATGGGCTATTGTGCGAACAGTGTTGGTATATGGGGTAGTAGCCGATCCGCATCGTAGTAATATGATTACCTGGGTGAAAAATAATTTGCAGCAGGGTAAAAAAGTGAAAGTAGTAGATGACCAGTGGCGTACGCCCACTTTATGTCATGATCTGGCAAAAGGCTGTTTGCTGATTGCAGATAAAAAGGCCGGCGGTTTCTTTAATATCTCCGGTAACGAAGTACTGACACCGTATGATATGGCTATTAAAACAGCAGAATTCTTCCAGTTGGATACTTCATTGATAGAAAAGATTAGTTCCAAAACGCTGGCGCAACCAGCAGCCCGTCCTGCTAAAACAGGGTTAGTGATCGACAAAGCCGCAAAAGAACTGGGCTACCAGCCCCATACTTTTGCAGAGGGGCTGGAGATTGTAGCGGGTGAAATTAAAGTGTAAGATTAATGTTCCAGGTAGATATCAGCTCTTTTAAATTCCCGTCGGATGGTATCCAGGTGTGGCGTGGTATCCGCTGGTAATACATGCAATTCTATGGCAGTTTTGAATAGGCTGTCTTTCTTATAAATTGTTAGCATTCTTCCCCATTTAGCCTGTTTCTTCTGTTCTTTTACTGCATCATTACTGTCTTTATAGGGTTTAATCACCGCGTAATAAGTCTGTATTGTATTGGCGGCTGCTATTGAATCGGCAATGGCTACCTGTTTCAGGGAGTCGATGGCCCGTTGCTTTGCAATAGAATCCGTATTTGCAACGGTAACTGCATCGCTGCCGGTAGCAGGTACATTGGAGAAATACAGCCATGCGGCTATTCCGATGACAATTGCCGCAACAGGAACAGCAGCCCACCACCATTTGAACCCACTTTCTTCTGTTACCGCTTCCAGTGTTTCTTCTACTTCTTCTGTCATGATCGGCTCCACTGGCGGAATGGGTTCCGTTGGCGGCGTAAAGTCAGCCGGCTTACTATCTGTTTTATGTTCAGGACGATCAATAGGGGAGATATCTAAACTTACCTTTTCCACGGGCAGCTCTTCTGCGTGAAAATGGATATTACCGGTGAAGTCGCCCTGTAACTGGCCAATGCCCGGGAGTACCAATGGAGTACCGGATTTCAGGCTGTCTTTCAGTTCTTCCAGGTACTTTTCAAATTTGCGTTGCGCTACTGCTGGTACCAGGTTTTCTTTGAGTGCTATCCACTCTACGCATGAGCCGTCATCCTGCCATTGTTGGGTAAACATCACTTGTTCACGGGGAGGCGTCAGCGTTTGTGTTTGGGAATTATAATGTGCCGGAAAATGTTGTACAGAAAAAGTGCCCAGCTGTGGTACTACACAAACCCGCTGTTTAAACAGCACTTCCTGGATATATAGTTGTAACATCATTGGCTTTTAGCTGTTTGCTTTTAGTAAATGCAGCGGAGAACGCAGGATATGGTGTTTTTCTGGTGCTTTCTGCTGTGTTGCTAAAAGGGAAGTTAAGAATTTTTGAGAGCTTTTGGCGATTAGCTTTTAGCTTTTAGCAAAATGCAGCGGAGAACATATCATATGTTTATCTCCGCTGCATTTTCCTAAAAGCTAAAAGCTAATCGCTAAAAGCTGATATGAATGGGTTGTATCCCGTTTAGAACTTTATCAGTACTCCGCCTACCACATTGAATCCATAAGTTGGATACAGGTAGTAGCGTTGGTAGTGGGAGTTGAAAATATTATTTGCATTCACCCAAAGGCCGAAGTTTTTCGTGATATCATAGGATGCGCCGGCATTCAGGTCCCATGCACCTTTGGTTTTGTTGAAATCTTTGTTGGGAAGCAGGTAATAGCTACCACTCAGGGCAAAGAGATCCGCATTCAGGCGTAATTTTTTAGCAATGGTATATTGCATAAATAAGTCGCCCTGGAAAGCGGGCAGGTGCCAGGGTTGTACTTCTTTTTCCTGTTTGTTATAGTTGTACCAGTCGAAGGTAACACGTGCCTGGAATTTTTCTTCCTCAATATATCCCACTTCCGCATGCAGCTGGAAAGCGCGGAGCATGGTTTCGTTACGGGTGGTAAACATCTTGGTGTCGGCGCTGTCGTTTACAAACAGCGGCGTATTGTACCAGGTAACGGAAGCGAATTTGGTGTTATAGTTGAAGTGACTGCCTAAAGTGCCTTTGATACCGGTATATTTTTCTTCTACACGGGTATTCAGCAGGTCGCCGGGTAAGCCAGCGAGGAACGGATTTTTGTTGGCCAGGTTACGATAGGAATTCTTTTCAAAATAGGAGATCCATCCACTGCTCAGGATCAGTTTTTTGCGTACCAGGTGCGACTCATTCACGATGTCTGGCAGCAGGTAAAACTTACTGTCGGTCCAGGTAGGATTTACGCCTGCATGCAGTACAAAACCAGGCTTGATGATGTCTACTGCCGGATGTATGGCCGCAATGTTGTTGTTGATGGCGCGGTTATTATCCTGTTTGTAGGTAGATAAATCAAATACGCCTTCCACGCCGATGTAGATATCTTCAAATACCTGCTTACGTACCGGCACTTTCAACAGGAAGGTATTCTCTGTGCGTTTAAAGGCATCGTTGAAGAGAATAAATTTCACCTGTGGCTGGAAAGTAAATGCCCAGTCGTTCTGCGGGCGGTTTTGCATACCTACTGTAGCGGTCAGCTGGTTGAAGGTTTGGCGGGTATCTTCTTTTTTATAGCTGGCGGTATCATGACCATAACCGTAGTAATGTACGGTGTTCCGGTCGTACCCGATACTCGCGTCAAAGCGGAGTTTAGGCAACAGGTAAGTACCGGCGGCCAGTACATTCAGGTTGCTGTAAATCTGGTCTGAAATTTCTTTGCCCTGGGAGCCGGTGTAGTTCACATATAAACCGTAGTTGTACATGTCTTTTCTGCCGCTGCCGAAGCCTGCCTGTACGTAAGGTGTTTTTAAATTACCATAACCCAGTTTCAGGAAGTTGTTTTGGAGGTAAGAAAGCGAATCCTTTCCCAACGCCAGTGGTTTCAGCGGGGTGGCCTGGTACATGAAATTCAGGTTGAGCGCCGGGATCTGGTATTTCAGCGAGGGCCTGCTGGTGTCAATGCCCGGTAAACTGGCCGTGAGGTTGAGTTTATAGGCATCCCGCAGTTTGGGCTGATTGGTGGAAATGATGTCAATCGTTTCCTGTTTCAGCGGCTCCTGGGCGAATGTCTTTTGTGAAGACAGCAGTCCGGCTACGCCCAGTGCGGTGGTGATGAAAGTACGTTTGTTATATATTGCTTGAATGTTCATGCTGTGTTGCGCTTAAATGTCAAAATTCCAACATCCGGAATGAATGTTATTTCTTTGGTTTTTTACCGGCTGCTTTTTCCTCTGCTTCTGCTTTTGCCAGTTTCTCTTTAGCTTCCTGTTTCAGTTCAGGAATGGTGCTATTGGTAACGATACTCTGGTAAGTAGCTTTTGCATTGAAATAGTCCTGTTGACGGGCATATACATCTCCCAGCAGGATATATGATTTTGCCACCCAGTATTCGTAGGATGGGGTATTTTTAATCACATCAAAGCCAGCTTTTTCCGCAGCATCCAGTTCATTCTGTTGCAGGTAGCAGTCGGCTATGTTGTAGCGGGCTTCGGCGCCTGTTTCAGATTTCGTCATGTTGGCAACGGTTTTGAATTCCGTTAGTGCGGCAGCATAATCCTTTGCCTGTTGCAGTGCTTTACCACGATAGAAGTGGGCGATGATCTGGTCATCAGTACTGATGTTGGCGGCGGCCAGCAGCATTTCCGCGTAGTTGGATACTTCATCCCAGCGTTTCAGCTGATAGTTGCTGCGGAGTAAGCCCCTGGTGGCAGAAAGGCTGTTTTCTTTGCTGGTAGCGAGATCCTGTAGTTGCAGGTAATAAGTTCTCGACTTCTCATAATTTTTTGTCTGGTAGAAGTTGATATTGGCGGCCTGTAGGGCAGATCTTTCTGCATACAGGCTGTTGTTGCGTGACAATACAAATTCGTACGCAGGCAGCGCGGCCGTATAGTCTTTATTGTTATAGGCGCATTCTGCTTTATAGAAGTAAGCGGGTAAGATGAATTGCCCGTTTGGATATTTCTGGATGTAGTTATTGAACCCGGTGGTAGCACCTGTGCAGTCGTTGTTGCTGAAGCGTGATTCCGCTGCTGCATAGGTGAGGGAATCTTCCGCGGTAGCGGTTACTGTTCTGCCGCTGGCTTTCAGGAAAGCGAGGTAGTCGTCTGTTTTACCCTGGCTTACGTAGATCGATTTCATACTCTGCAGGGCTTCATTCGCTTCCGGTGAGCCGGGGAATTTTTCCACTACCTGGCGGTAATAGGCCAGGGCTTTACTGTCGTTGTCTTTGTTATAATAGCTCAGACCCAATTTCAGCAATGCTCTTGGTGCATTAGGTCCGTTGGGTTGTTTCTGCAATACATTTTCCAGGTAAGGAATAGCTTCTGTATATTTTTCTTCTGAGAGATAAGTATTGGCTATTTCTATATCTGTTTCGTTATTAAAGCCGGAGCTGGGGAACTTGTTACCCAGTTGTTTCAGCAGGTTTAATTTCTCGCTTTGCTTTCCCTGCAGGCCCAGGATCACGGCTTTCTGATAGGTGGCATAATCGGCGCCGGGTTCGTTGTTGCTGATGATACGATCATACAGTGTCAGTGCCTTAGGGAATTGACGCAGCATGTAGTAGCAGTCGCCGCTACGGAGTGTTGCATCTGTAGCAATACGTTGTGCATTGGGTCCGCCGGTTTTCTGAGCCGTTTCGAAGTAGGGCAATGCTTCCGCGTATTTGTTTTGTTTCAGCAGGCTGTAACCGAGGTTATAGCTGGCGGTTTGTGCATTGGCTTCGCCGGAAACGGGGGCGGTGGTATTCAGGTAGGCGTTCAGGTTAGTGATGGCCTGGTCTGTTTTATTTTGGCGGAGGGCAATTTCTGCTTTCCAGAAGTGCGCCAGTTGTTTAATCTGTGGATCGTAAGGGTTGCTGATAGCGATGTCCAGCAGGCGATCGGCTTCTGCCAGTTGCTGGTCGTTGATCAGCTGGGTGGCGCGTCCGTAGGCTACTTTCTGGTAGGCTTTCAGTACGGTGGGATTTTTATCGGTGATCATTTCAATGGTTGCTAAACCATCTTTGTAGTTGTTGCTATTCATGAAAAGGTTCACCAGTATTTCCCGGGCTTCCTTATTGTAGGAAGACTGTGGGTATGTTTTTACAAACTGTGTCAGTTCATTGAGTGCTGCATCGGGATAGCCCAGTTCATAGGATAATTTACCGTAGTTGAAGCGGGAAATTTCCTGTTGTTGTGCATTGGAGCTGTTGTTGGCGCAAAAAGCGAAAGCGTTGCGGGCATTTGCTTTCTGGCCGGTGCGGAGGTAGCAGTCGCCCAGCAGGTACATGGAGTTCTGCCCCAGTGAGTCTTTCGAGCTGCTCAGTTGTTTAAATCCGCTGATTGCTTTATTCAGGTTGTTGGTCTGGTAGTAGGCGTACGACAGTTGGTAGATATCTTCATTTCTTACCTCGTCTGCATTGTTTTGGAAGTCTTGCAGGTAGGGTAATGCTTTCTGGTAATTTTTCTTTTCGAAATAAGCTTTACCAAGGAGTTGTTTCAGCTCTGCTTCGTAGTACTGGCCGCCTTTATTGAGGAGGGGTTCCGTGTAGGCGATGAGCTGGTCTGTTTTGCCCTGGAAGTAATAAATTTCAGCGATGTAGTAAGGAACTACATTGCTGTATTTGGGTTCGTTGACTACTTTCTGGAAGCTGTTGAGGGCTTCTCCGTACTGGTGATTATAGTAGGCGATGAAACCATAGTAGTAGTTGGCGGGCAGGCTGTATTTACCGGGTACTTCTTTGATGGAAGAGAAGAGCGGCTGTGCTTTTTTAAAGTCTTTCAGGTTGAAATAGCAATAGGCCAGTTCGAATTTGGCTTCTGCGATTTCTGCGTTAGACAGGTTTTCGATATTGGCTTTCTCATAGAGGGGAATGGCCTCTTTGAGTTTGTTCTGGCGGAAATAATATTTGGCCAGCTGGTAGCTCACGAGTTCTTCGCGGGCGTTGTTATTGGCCAATTTCAGGAACCGGAGTGCTTCTTTTTCTGCATTATCCTGTTGCAGTTTAAGGGCGCAGATGGTATAGTAGTAGAACGCATCTGTTTTAACCAGGTCGCGGTTCGTTTCATGAAAATAATCGATGTTATCAATTGTTTGCTTGAAAAGCTGCATGGACACCGCATATTTTTCCTGCTGGAAATATTGCTGGGCATCCTTGAATACTTTTTCCGGGTCTGTATAAACGCGTGTTTGTTGCGCCTGTGCGGCGGGCATTCCTGCCAGTCCTGCGCCGGCGAATGCCACGAGCGATAAGTACAGATGTCCGGGTACTAAAACTTTTCTTATAAAGTGCATGCTATAGCTGTTATTTCTTGAATATGCGTTTAAAACGAATGTTCCGGCAAAATATTTCCTGCATTCCCCGCAAAGATGTTGAGCGGCAAAGGAATCATCCTGTTTTTGCGGGCACCCGCAAATATAAAAGTTATATCTCTTCTTTTCAGATTGCGTTTCCAACAATGTGGATAACTCCGGTGGCAAGGCAAACTCTATTCATTTATCTTGCGAAAAATAATTTTAAGTACAAAAACCTTACCTACTATGAGAAAACTGTTCTCAACCGGTTACACTAATGGCGCCGTAAGTTTTTCTATGCTGGTACTCCGGTTAGTATTCGGAGGAATGATATTAATGCACGGCTGGCCCAAGCTGATCAATTTTACTGCCAAAATGAATTCTTTTCCGGATCCTTTAGGGGTAGGTCATAAAATTTCTTTGGGGATGACCGTTTTTGCAGAGGTGTTCTGTGCGGTGTTGCTCATCATGGGACTCTTAACCAGGCTGGCTTCCATTCCGTTGGTGATTTGTATGAGTGTCATTATTTTTATGATGCAGGCGGCTAAGCCGATACCAGAAAAAGAGTTACCGATTCTTTTCCTGGCAGCATTTGTGACGCTGTTATTCACAGGTCCCGGCAAATTTTCTATTGACGGCGCATTGGGTAAATAAAGTTTTCAAGTAAATTTTCAGGCATAAAAGAGGAAGGACCATGTTTATCAGTACAACAACGATCCGGGTGCGCTATGGTGAAACAGACCAGATGGGGTATCTTTATTACGGTAATTACGGACTGTATTATGAAGTAGGAAGAGCAGAAGCCATCAGGGAGCTGGGTTTTACCTATAAGGAACTGGAAGATCAGGGTGTTATTATGCCGGTGGCCGAATTAAATGTGAAATACCTGCGGCCGGCGTATTATGATGACCTTATAACGGTGAAGACTACACTCCGGGAGTTGCCAAAGAGTTCTAAGATACAGTTTCACAGCGAGTTGTATAATGAAAAGAATGAATTGCTGAATGTAGGAGTGACTACACTGGTATTCATTGATGTGAAAACGAAGCAGAAAGCCGGTTTACCGGAAGAATTGAAGAAACGGCTGTTGCCATTTTTTCCTGAAAATAACCTTTAGCGTCATGGATAAAGTCACGACCAGTATTATAACTATCGGGGATGAGTTGCTGATAGGACAAACAATTGATACCAATTCCGCGTGGATTGCCCAGCAATTGAACGCTATGGGGATCTGGGTACATCGCCGTGTAGCCATTGGCGATATAAAGGAAGATATACTGGAAGCACTGGAAAAGGAAGCGGCGGTTTCTGATATTGTGTTGATAACCGGGGGATTGGGGCCTACGGCAGATGATATTACCAAGCCCACGCTTTGCACTTATTTTAATACCAGGCTGGTGCAGCATGAAACGGCGCTCGCCAATGTGTTGAATATTTTTGAAAGCAGGGGGCTACCCATTCTGCAGCGTAACCTGGACCAGGCCATGGTGCCGGAGTCCTGTACGGTGATCGACAATCACAGGGGCACCGCGCCTGGAATGTGGTTTGAGAAAAACGGGAAGATCTATGTGTCAATGCCGGGTGTACCTCATGAAATGCAGGGCATGATGGAAAGTTATGTGTTGCCGCAATTAGCGCAGCATTTCCGGACACCTGTGGTAATACATCAAACCCTGATTACTTCCGGCATGGGAGAATCATTTGTAGCCGAGCGTTTAGTGAACTTTGAAGCGAAACTGCCGGCACATGTAAAGCTGGCCTACCTGCCCAGCTATAGCCTGCTGAAGTTGCGTTTAACCGCTTTTGGTAAAGACAAAGTTTCCGTAGCGGCGGAAGTAAGTATATTGTTTCATGAAATGAAAGACTTGCTGGCAGATATTGCGGTAACAGACCAGGATATTACCATGGGCGAGGTATTGGGGCAATTGTTGAAAGAGAAAGGAAAGACCGTAGGTACCGCTGAAAGCTGTACCGGTGGGTTGATAGCCAGCTGGATCACGGCTATTCCGGGTAGTTCGGCTTATTTCAAAGGCAGTGTAGTGGCTTATGCTTACCAGACAAAGGAAGAAGTATTAGGCGTGAAAGCGGCCACCCTGCAGGCAGAAGGTGCGGTAAGTGAAGCGGTGGTACGGGAAATGGTAGCCGGGGCCTTAAAGGTGCTGGACACAGACTATGCCATTGCGGTATCCGGTATTATGGGACCAGACGGAGGTACACCGCAAAAGCCGGTGGGTACCGTGTGGGTGGCCGTGGGCAGTAAAGACAAAGTCAATGCGGTAAAATTTCAGCTGCGGTACGACCGGGAACGGAATACGCAGATGACCGCTGTTTATGCCATGAATGAATTGCGCAAACTCATTCTGGAATAGGGATATTGAGACCTTCTGAATTGGTACAATTCCCTTAAATTTGTCGCGCACTAAAGCAAAAATCAATCTTATGGCCATTGTAGAATTGGTAATGCCAAAAATGGGGGAAAGCATCATGGAAGCCACCATTTTGCGTTGGCATAAAAAGGCGGGCGATCACGTAAAAGTGGATGAAACCGTACTTGAAATTGCCACTGACAAGGTGGATAGCGAAGTTCCTTCTATCGCAGAAGGGGAGATCACGGAAGTGCTCTTTAACGAAAATGATGTGGTGGCAGTAGGTACTGTCATTGCCCGTATTAATACCAATGCCGATGCAGCGGCGGCAACTGCACCTGTGGTACCTGCAGCACCTGCAGTGGCTACGGAACCTAAATTTACCACGGCACCGGCACATACGCCGGCTGTTGAAACCGCGGTATCCGCTGGTGGCGCTAAATTTTACTCTCCGCTGGTACTCACTATTGCACAGCAGGAAGGTGTCAGCTTTGCTGACCTGGAAAAGATTCCGGGTTCCGGCAATGATGGCCGCGTTACCAAGAAAGACATTCTGCAATACGTGGCAGACCGGAAAGAAGGAAAGGTCATCCCGGATGTAACGCCTGAACCGTCAGCTACCGCAGTGGCCACTTCCCGTCAGCCGGTGGTTACCACACCTACTACCGTGGCATCGCCTACTTATAACGGTAACGTGGAAATTGTGGAAATGGACCGTATGCGTAAGCTGATCGCCAACCACATGGTGATGAGTAAACAAACCAGCCCGCACGTGACCAGTTTCGCAGAAGCCGATGTCACCAATTTGGTGAAATGGCGCGACCGTGTGAAAGGTGATTTTGAAAAACGCGAAGGAGAGAAGCTCACGTTTACACCGCTGTTTATTGAGGCGATTGTGAAGTGCATCAAGCGTTTTCCGCTGATTAACTGCTCCCTGGACGGTGATAAGATTATTATTAAGAAAGATATCAATATCGGTATGGCGGCCGCATTACCAAGCGGTAACCTCATTGTACCAGTAATTAAAAGTGCGGATCAGCTCAACCTGGTAGGCATTACCAAACAGGTGAATCAACTGGCAAATGCCGCCCGTTCCAATAAACTGAAGCCGGAAGATACCCAGAGCGGTACTTTTACCCTGACCAACGTAGGTACTTTTGGTAGCCTGATGGGAACACCTATCATCAACCAGCCACAGGTAGCCATCCTGGCGGTAGGTGCGATCAAGAAACGCCCGGTGGTCATAGAAACTGCAGAAGGCGATACCATTGGTATCCGCCACATGATGTACCTGTCTATGTCATATGATCACCGTATTGTAGACGGTTCCCTGGGAGCTACTTTCCTGACTGCTGTAGCGCAGGAACTGGAGAATTTCGATCCTAAAAGAGGAATATAATAAAGAGCAGAAAGCATAAAGCCGAAAGCATAAAGCTATTAAAGCGAATGACCAATGCGTATATTAACTCGCAAAGTTCATTCGCCTTAATAGCTTTATGCTTTCGGCTTTATGCTTTCGGCTAAAAAAAGGGACACTTCTTACGAAGCGTCCCTCTCAGTTCCTTTGTGCCGAATAAAGGGGATTATTAATAACGACGGTCGCGGGAACCATATCCTCCGCCGCCACGGTTGTTGCCACCGCCACCTTTGAAATTATTATTCGGTTGTTTAGGTCTTGCTTCGTTTACCATCAATTGCTTACCTTCGATTTCGCTGCCGTTCAAACTATCCATAGCCTTTGCTCCTTCTTCTTGATTAGGCATTTCCACAAAGCCAAAACCACGTGAGCGGCCAGTTTCGTGGTCTTTGATAACCTTAGCGGAGGTAACCTCTCCAAAATCGCTGAAAATCTGATGGAGATCCTCATCGTTCAACCTATAGTGCAGGTTGGCTACGTAAATGTTCATGATAACTGAAATTAAAAAAATGAAAAATAATATACTGAAGTTATGAAAATTACGCTAATAAAAAAGTTGCGTTTAAAATATTTTTGTTATTACCCTCTTTTTTACTACCCTATTATGGGTTAGATCCTTTATAGGGTGAAGTTTGATAAGGATATAAATATTATTTAAAATCCCCTTGCACTACCCTTAAACCCGCTGTTTTACGGTTTTTTTTTCGTAAATTCAGGACAAGATCCATTAAATTTATTTAACATGGGAGCGTTAAGTGAAACCTGGTTCGCTGACGGTTATATTGATTTTGAGCTGAAAAAATATACCCTTTTGGCCTACTTACAGGACATCAACCGTTACTTCAACGAAAGCAAGCTGTACCCGCAGTTAGCCGACATCATTTTCCATTACAATAACCTCGTCGCCTTTCGGGACAACAAGCAATTTTTACAGCAGCAATTCCCCAAACGGCTCACCGCCATTAACCTGCAAAAGCTGGAGTTATTGTACGAACAGCTCATTGCAGATGATGAATTAATGGCCGAACTGGAATCTATTATCCAATACTCATTACCGCAGTTGAACAACACTATTAAAGAAGGAGCGGAGATTTATGAGTATGTGGCAGGGAACCTGAGCATTTTCCCGGTAGGACTTATTCCGCTGGAAACAACAGAGGGCTACTTCCTGCTCTGCGATGGGCGGGGCAGCTATACCCGCGTATACACCTACCGGCTCACTATTTTTGAGCGGCATGATGAGAAGTTCCGGGGCATTCATACCGAGTATGTACAGGAGTATAAGAAGGATTTTGTGCATACCATCGGGCATATCAAAACCATGCTGATACGGGAACGGCATCACCTGCCCAATCCTGCGGTGTATTGCGTGGAAACGCCACTGGTATTGCCGGTAGACGAAACGTTGCTGCCCGTGGCCAAAAGAAGCCTGGTGAAATATATTGCTGAACAGGCAGCGTAAACGCTTATTGACAGGACGACCTGGTATAGCCGGAGACCTGTTATCCCGGTAATGGATATAGGTGGCCCCAGTTATTTCAATGCGGGCGCTTTGGTATCGCCTTCATACTGTATTTCCAGTGTATGGTCTTTCAGGAAAGGGGCATAGTATTGCTCCATCACCTTCCTGATTTTATCTTTTGACTGTTGAATGTAAAGGGCATTATTTTCCAGCTGGGCGCGGGAAGTCTGGTACAATTTCTTTTGTACATCTGTATAGGTTTCATCGTCCTGGAACAACAGCCATCCTTTACGATTAGCAGTTTCCATCTTGTCCATTTTCAGTTCGTAGCTCAGCAGCCGCGGAGCGGGGAGTTGCAGAATAATCTTTTTATCGGTGGCTTGTACTTTAAACGGCTTTTCGTCGAAACTCACGCCAAACTTGGCTTCATAAGGAATGGTGACCCAGATGGTATTCTCCAGGAAGGCTTTCTTGAAATTATCGGTCCACTCGCCATTATTCTCCACATTACTTCTTTTGATACTGGAAGATCCCTGCACATCGAGGCTGGCCAGTTCCGCAATTTCTTTGACGATGAGGCTATTGGAGATGACCTCCTGGCTAACATTGGTGGTGCCGAATCGCTTGCCCAGCCAAAATATCAGGACGGCTAACACTGCCAGTATAACGACGAAAAAGATTTTTTTCATGCCTGTAAATTAATGAAAAGTTGGGAGTGGGTATGCGTATCCGTTACCGGGTAAGGCTGTTGATCAACGCCGCATGTTCCGGATAGGCCGCTTGCAGGGCAGCTTTCTCTGCCAGTTCAAAATCTGCGAAATCAAATCCTGGCGCCACGGTGCAGCCGGTAAGGGCATAACCACCGGGTACTTCCACGCGGGAGGCAAACCAGTTGCCGGCGGTAATAATCACCTGCAGGTTTTCTCCATTGGCAATATCACGTCCCAGTTTGTGTACCAGGAGCTTGCCTCCCGGGCATATTTCGTAGATGGTGAGCGTGTGCCCATCATAAAAATGCCAGATCTCATCTGCCGCAATGCGGTGAAAAGCGGAAAATTCGCCCGCTTCCAGCAGGAAATAAATGCAGGTAGATGCGTTGCGGCTGCCACCCATGCCAGCCGGCAGCGTAGCCAGGTCTAACACCCATTCGGAGCGATAGGTTTCGCGGAAAGCGCCGCCTTCTACATGCGATTGTAATTTCAGTTGTTCACGCCAATGGGCGGCAGAATATTCCATAAAGGCTTGTTATCGTCGTAAATTAAGGAAAAAGCGGGATTATTATGCCTGTTTCGTATATGGGTCAGGGTTATGGCGATGCATGAATTTCTCCGGGTTGGGTATATCGGTGAATCCGAACTGCCGGTATAATCCATGTGCATCTGATGTTACCAGTAAGAAACGTCTTAATCCCTGCAGATCAGGGTGGGCTAAAATGGTGCGCATGAGGAATTTAGAGAGTCCTTTGCCACGATAAGGTTCCAGTATGTACACATCTGCCAGGTAGGCGAATACCGCACCATCGGTGATAACCCGGGCAAAACCTATCTGCCTGTTATCTTCAAATACCCCGAAACACAAAGAGCCCGCCACTGATTTTTCAATGATATCGAAAGGAACGTTTTGCGCCCAGTAGGATTCTTTAGACAGGTAGTCGTGAATAGCGTTCAGGTCTAACAGGGCTTTGTCGGTGCTGATATGGTAAGCCCCCTCTTTTACTGCAATGGTTTCCATATTTAGTTAGCATTAGCTCACTAAAGTAACGCAATATTTTTATTCCGGGCCCACTAACTGGCTACTGCCACGTGGTGTCCGGCAGCTGGCATATGCGCAATAGTAGCGGCGGCAGCCGGCGCAAAGTAAGAAGGTGTTTCGTGATTAAACATCAGGTAGTCCTGTATAAACATCGCCTGGTTGTAATAGGCGGTGGCGGTAATAGGTGTTTGCCACTCCGGCAGATTCAGTTGCCGTAAGGAGCTGAGTGCCGCTTTATACCGGATCATCCGGGCAAAGAGCTGTGGTGGAATACCTACAATAGTGCTGAACAAACGCTCCAGCGTAGGGCGGGAAATGCCATAGCGGGTAGAGAGCGCGTTTACTTCCACATTGCCTTGCATGATCAGCAGGTAATCTACCATGTCATCTACCGTTTTCAAGTTATCTGACTGGCTGTGGAGCGCCTGTAAACAAGCATCGTCCAGCAGGGCTTCTACCTGTTTAGGCTCCGTTATTCCGGATAAGTTGTTGAGTAGTTCGCACCAAAGTGGTTGCTCCGTGCAAGACAGGTTGCGGTAATAATTAGTGAAGCTGGCGGCATCGAAGCCAAGCAGCCGGTGACAACCATACGCATTTAACTGTACCACCGCTACTTTCACAGGACCTTGTACCTGTAACTGGCATGCGCAGGTAAGATGTCCCAATACAGCAGTAGCTGGTAACGTAAATGCCCGGTGATGTAAAGGTTTGATTTCTGCTGTTCCTTCCAGGATGAAAACCATGTACTGATCGCCCAGTGCAAACAGGTTTTGTGGCAACTGAATAGTTCCCCTGGTATTGTCTTCCCAGAAATAGTATTGCTTTACAAAAGGACGTAATGCATCCGCAGGGTGGTAGATATGGAAGTTCATAGGTACAATAATGTGGTGTTAAGGGATATCGCTATCGCTGCAATTCACACCAAATACTAAAGTGGCGACATTATTGTAAATATATGTTAAATGTTTTATATTATCAAAAATATATTTGTGAGAGGAAAGGATAGCAGAAACTGTTTCTATTTGAGTGTTTTTAATAAGTCTTTTGCAGGAAGGCTTATGGGATTACCATCTTTATCACCTACAATCAATTTTTTATTTTGAGCGGCAGTCGTTTCTACAAGCTTGCGCATGGCCTTTTTCATGCCTTGCATCACTTTGTCAGAAAATTCCATGAGTTCTTTTTCTTTACTGCTCATAATACGCACCATTACAACCAGCAATAATATATAGCTGAGGCATGTTGTAAAGGTTCAATATCTACCACCATTGCCGGCTATTCCCATCGTAAATTTTACGTATTAACATACGCCTGTAACTGGCCGTGGTAAATAATTGTAGCCATATGATTATTGCTTTATCATAACTATTCTAAAGGTTCACAAGCCCCCTGTTGAATATCGTTTTATCAGTGGCATCCGTGCTCTTCCCATCTCCCTATAAAATAAAAAACGCTACAAGCACCGAAGCACTTGTAGCGTTACTGTATTAAGACTATGTTTTACTGTTGTAAATCCCAGCCCCAGTTAATACCTTTTTCTGTTGCAGGTACGCCGCTTTCCAGCCATTGTGGCGCCGGTGCCCCTTTCAGGAAGTGATCAAAGAACTGTTGTTCCCTGCGCTGAATATCTTTACGGTTTTGACGTTGCATGAGGTTATGCGCTTCGTTGTTATAGTTCAGCAACCAAACGGGCTTGCCTAAACGACGTAAACCGGTAAACATTTCAATGCCCTGGTACCAGGGAACTGCGCCGTCTGCATCGTTAGACATGATGGCTACCGGTGTAGTTACACGGGGCAGGTTGAAGAGCGGAGAATTCTCGATGTAGAGTTCCGGTTTATCCCATAAGGTAGCGCCAATACGACTTTGAGAATGCTCATACTGGAACTGCCTGTTCATACCACTTTCCCAACGGATACCTCCGTAGGCGCTGGTCATGTTGGCTACCGGAGCGCCTGCCCAGGCAGCTTTGAACAGGTGGGTCTGGGTGATCAGGTAAGCTACCTGGTAACCGCCCCAGCTCTGGCCTTGTATGCCCATATTTTTGCCGTCTACCCAGGGTTGTTTTGCGAGGTTTTCTGCGGCACTCACAATATAATCGTACGCGCTTTTACCAGGGTAGCCGTTTTCGTAGCTGATATCCGGTGCAAATACGATGTAACCACGGCTAACAAAGAACGAAATGTTCAGCCGGGATGGCGTAGGAGACGGGGCCTGATAACTATACAGGCCGTCTGTTAATTTCTCATAGAAATAGAACAGTACGGGATATTGTTTGGTGGAGTCAAAGTCTTCCGGTTTATACAGGATACCTTCTGACGGCTTGCCGCTGAAGGTAGTCCATTTATACAGGGAAGCGGTGCCCCAGTTATAGCTTTGCTGTTGCGGATTGATCTGGCTGATTTGCGTGGCCAGCGCTATGTTATCGCCGGTAAATACGTTGGGTGATTGTTCGTAGTTGCTGCGTGTTAACGTATAGACGTGGGCGTTTTTAGCTTCCTGTAAATCGGCATAAGCGTAAGGCCCCAATACGATTTGTTTCGCTGGTTTTACTTTACCGTTTTTACCAGGCAGCTCCAGTTGATACAGACCGTTGTATTTCGTTGTTTCCTGGAATGCAGTGAGCATCAGCGTTTGGCCGGGAGTGAAAAATCTTTCTTCCGGATTGAGGCGCTGATAGCGGAAGCGGATTTTTTCTTTACGTCCGGTATTTTGCGTGATGTTCACCGGTGCTTTTTTACCGGAGGGGTCTGTTTCCCAGATATCGTAACGATCGTAGATGTACACTGCGGCATCATTGCTCATCCATCCAGCAATACCATAGGCTTCGGGCACATCCGGATGATCATCTTCCTCATCAAATACTTTGGTGGGAATGTCTTTGCTGATATTTACCGTAGTACCGCTGGCGTTATCATAGCTAAACCATTGCCTGTTTACGAGGTCGTACCAGAGCATGTATTTACCATTGGGAGAGATGAAAAAGTTGCCATCCAGTTTTTCTTTGATCTGCTTTTTCGTGCCATCATTTATGTTGATGAGGAAAGCTGTTTTTTTAGTGCGGCCTATCCATTGCAGGGGAATACGTTCGCCTTTATCCGTATAGCCGAGTGCGTTAGTGCTGTTGCCTTCTGCTGTGGTGAGCACGGTTTCCAGGTTATCGTTACCCAGTTGTATGATGCGGTTGCTGGTTGGATAAAATACTGCGGCGTAGCTTCTTTTCAGTTCCTTATCTGCATTTTTCAATTGCATGGGTTGCAGATAGTCATCTTTATAATTCCAGATATCTACTTTGGCTACTTCAAAGTCCACGACGTTAGTGTCTTTCACCGGGAGCAGGGGGGCCGTACCAAAGAACAGGCGTAGTCCGTCTTTGCTGAAAGACAGGTTACCGTTGCCGCTCACGCTCCAGTTGGCCGGAATGCCGTAACTGTTTTTGGCGGCTACTTCGCGGGCGCTGTCCTGGCCGGGTTTGAAGTAGCAGAGTTTAAAGAGTGGTTGCAATACTTTTTCGCCATCGGCGGTAGCTATCCAGGCTGCTTGTTCTCCTTTTTCATCGAATGCAAATTGTTTGTAGTCGGCGGCGTTGCGGCTGAGGGTATCTGCTTTACCGGTGGCGGTATGCCACAGGAGTACGCTATTGCGGGAGAGGGAGTCTTTCTTGTCCGTACCGGTTTCTATTAACAGTTGGTTACCGGGTTTGCTGAAAGTATATTCTTTCACATTTTTCACGGTATCCTGTTTACCGGACAAGAGCTGCCGGATTACGAGGGAACCACTTTCTGCGGCTTTGTCGCCGGCTTTATCATCGTCTGCACGATCTGTTGCGGAGAAGTCTTTCGGTGTTTTACTACCTTTTCCTTTGGCGGTATCGGCGGCTGGTTTATCTACCAGGTAAGCCAGGAAGCCGCTGCCTTTTTCCGGTGTTTTGAAAGATTTCAGTGCAGGGAATTTCAGCATACCCGGCTGGCCCAACGTGATGATGGCCAGGGAGTCCTTTGGCATTTCTGCGGCTTTCTTCTTTTTGATTTTCGCGTCGCGGGTATCTTTGAAAAATGGTTTGATAGCACAGACCAGGAAGCGGGAATCTTCTGTGATGAGTGGATTAGCGCCACGGGGAATGTTTGTGGTTTGACCGGTTTTACGGTCATAAATCACGAGGTTGGCATCTCCCTCCTGAACGGCTACGGTATACACCACCCATTGTCCGTTATTACTAATCAGTTTAGCGCCAATGTTTTGCCAACTGTCGTACACACTGTGATCTAACGGCTTTTTAGCTGCTTGTTGTGCATAGGTAAAAAGGGAACACCCCAGGAAGGATATTCCTAAAAAAACTTTTCTCATAAGTGCTAAAGTATAAATACAGCGGGTAAAATACGTAATTGCTGCTAATCGTCCGCATTAGTTTGATGTACGGCCCTTGGCTACCCGGAGCATTTGTAGTCCTACAGAAAGCATGATACAGCCCAGTCCCGCATAGAAAGCATTGTTCAGGAACTTATTTTCCTGGAACAATACAAAGGCCATCAGGATGCTGTATACCGGCTCCAGGTTGAAGCAGAGATTGACGGTGAAGGGAGAAATTTTCTTTAGGGCGTTCATGCTCAGCAGGTACATGAGTACCGTGCAAAACCAGGCCAGTATGAGCAGGTAGAAGAAGTCCATACCGGAAGGCAGGAGGGAAGCCACGGGAAAGCGGTGGAGATAGAGGGGGAGGAAAAGTGTTAATACCACCAATCCTACCGATAACTCGTAAAAGGTGATGGTAGAGGTATCAAATCTTTTGATGAGTCGTTTGTTAAATATGGTAAAGAGGGCGGCAAACATGGCGGAAACAATACCGAGGATAATACCGGTGCGATATTGCGTGTCGAAGTGGAAAATGAGGAGGATGCCCAACAGGGTGAGCATGCTGAGGAGCATTTCCGCTGCATCGAAGCGGCGCCGGTTGATGAGCGGGTCAAAGATGGCGGTAAACAGGCTGGTCATGGAAAAGCAGATGACGCCAATGGATACGTTGGAGTACTTAATGCTGCCATAAAAGAAAAGCCAGTGGGCGGCTACTACTACGCCGGTGGCGCCGATGGGCAGTATATCTTTCCAGGGGAGCTTTTTAAAGGTGCCCTGCAGGCGGAATAATACGTATAAAGTAACGGAGGTAATCAGTAACCGGTACCACACCAACAATCCTTCGTTCAGGGTAATTAATTTACCGAGAATACCGGTGAAACCAGCCAGAAATACAGAGAGATGTAGCTGGAGAAACGCCTTTTTCATGAACCCACTTAATGTATTTAGGGATTTGTTCATTTGATAAAAATGAACAAATCCCTAAACACTCATTTTATGTATAATAATTAATTCTTTACTCTTCTTGCATAATTCCGGAAAAGGCTTTGCCATTGTATTTTGAGCACGCCGAGGATGCCTTCTTTTACAATGCCTTTGCTCATTTTGGAATATCCTTCTTTCCTGTCTTTGAAAGTGATGGACACTTCTTTGATTTTGAAGCCCAGCTTCCAGGCGGTGAATTTCATTTCAATCTGGAATGCGTATCCCACAAACTGTATCTGGTCCAGGTTAATGGCTTCCAGTACGGTGTTGCGATAGCAAACAAATCCTGCTGTTGGGTCCCTTACGGGCATCCAGGTAATCATACCTACGTAGATGGAGGCGCCGTAGGATAATACGGCACGGTCCCATGGCCAGTTTTCTGTTTTGCCGCCTTTTACATAGCGGGAGCCTACGGCTACATCTGCACCACCTTTGGCGCAGGCGTCGTACAGGCGTACCAGGTCTTTTGGGTTGTGGGAGAAGTCGGCATCCATTTCAAAAATGTATTGATAACCTCTGGCCAGCGCCCATTTAAAGCCATGGATATAAGCAGTACCCAGACCTTGTTTGCCGGATCTTTCTTCCAGGAATAATTCGTTCGGATGTTGCTCCTGTAAACCTTTTACAATAGCGCCGGTACCGTCTGGTGATCCGTCATCCACGATGAGCACATGAAAATTCTCCTGTAAGGAAAATACAGCGTCAATGATGTTACGGATGTTATCCTTTTCATTGTACGTAGGAATGATGACAAGCTTTTCCAATTCAGCAGATGATATTTTTGGACTGCGAAAATAATTCAATTCCGGCGCAAGATATGACGTTCCCGGATAACATTACATTTTTTTTAACATCATATTATGAAAGATTTCCGTCAGTTTCTGTTTCGTATTGAGGGGGAAATCGGCCTTCATCATCCAGTCGTAGTACTGTGGCTCTGCTTTCAGTACTTCTCTTACGGGGCGGCCTTTGTATTTACCGAAGTTAAATACTTCTACACCGCCCTGCATTACGAGGCGGCGGGCGAAGTCGATATAATCTTCTTCCCTGGTAAAATCGGCCAGGGAATCGATATCCTGTTGTAGTTGTTCGTACCGGCCCAGTTGAGCTTCCAGTATTTCGTAGGTAGCCAGTGCGTCTGCTTCTGCGCTGTGGGCGTTTTCGAGTTGTTTATCGCAATAGAATTTGTAGGCGGCGCCGAGGGTACGTTTTTCCATGAGGTGGAAGATCCGTTGTACGTCTACGAATTTGCGTTTAGATACGTCGAATTCTATTTCTGCGCGGAGGAATTCTTCCACCAGCAGGGGGATGTCGAAGCGATTGGAGTTGTATCCTGCCAGGTCGCAGTTGTCCATGAACTGTTTGAGTTCGTGGGCGGCCTGTTTGAAGGTAGGCGCGTCTTTTACATCTTCGTCCTTGATACCATGAATTGCTGTAGATCCTGCGGGGATCGGCATTCCGGGGTTAATACGTTTCACTTTGGACTGGGTAGTTTTGTCCGGAAACACTTTGATAATAGCAATTTCAATGATACGATCTGCGGCCACGTTGGTGCCGGTGGTTTCCAGATCGATGACGGCCAGGGGCCTTTTGAGGAGCAAAGAAGGCATTATTTAGTATTTAGTAATTGATTAGTGAGTTGAATTAGTTGTTCGGCAGTAATTCCTTCAATTTGCTGAAATCAAGGCCATCGTATGTACCGGAGCTCATTAATAACAGGTTGGTGTCCTGGTAGTTTTGAGCGGATAAAAAGGCTTCCAGCTTTTCCCGGTTGTTGAATACGTGCAGGTCGTTTCTTCCGAAGCGTTGAGCAATCAATTCTGGCGCAAGATCGGGCATTCTCTTGATTTCCAGGGCATGTTTGCTGTAAAATACTACGGCGATGTCAGCAGTATCTAAAGCATGATGATATTGTTCCAGGAAATCAGCATTCAAACTGCTATAGGTATGTAATTCCAGTACAGCGATCAGTTTCCGTTGGGGGAACTGATGTTTGGTGGCTTCCATGGTGGCTTTCACCTTGGAAGGGGCATGTGCAAAATCACGATAAATAACGCTATGTTCATTTTTTGCCACCAGTTCCAGTCGCTTTGCGGCGCCTTTAAAAGAGGCAATAGCGGTGAGGAAATCCGCGTCAGATACGCCCAGTTGGTTGCATACCAGTTTGGCGGCGTGGAGGTTCAGGAGGTTATGGTCGCCGAATACTTCCAGTGCGGTGCTGTTTTCCCCGAAATACACCCGGGTAATGCCCTGTTCGATGGTATGTTTGGGCAGGCCATAGGGTAGGAGCTGCAGGTGGTTGCCCGTAGCGGTCACCAGCTGAACGAGTTCGTCATCTCCCGCATTATAAATCAATACCTGGCCGGGTTCCATTTGCCGGATAAAAATGGCAAATTGTTCTTTATAGATATCGTAAGTTGGGAATACGTTGATATGATCCCAGGCGATGCCTGTTAATACGGCAATCTGGGGGTGGAGGAAATGAAATTTGGGTCTTTTTTCGATCACGGAGGCAGGGTATTCATCTGCTTCACACACGATCACCGGTGCGTTGGTGATGTTCACGGACTGGGCAAAGCCTTCCAGTTTAGCGCCAACGAGGTAGTCGAATGCCTGGTGGTTATACTGTAAGGCGTGCATGACCATGGCGGTGGTGGTGGTTTTACCGTGACTGCCGCCGATGGCTACCCTGGTTTTATTTTTACTTTCCTGGAAGATATATTCAGGGAAAGAATAGATTTTCAGGTGTAGTTCCCGGGCTTTTATCAGTTCGGGATTGTCTTCCCTGGCGTGCATGCCGAGGATGACAGCGTCTAAATCCGGCGTTATCCGGGTGGCGTCCCAACCGGTGGTGGCGGGTAAAATGCCTGCCTGTTGCAGGTTAGATAGTGCCGGTTCAAAGATTTCATCGTCACTACCGGTTACGTGGTAACCTTTATTTTTGAGCGCAATGGCCAATTGATGCATTACGCTGCCGCCTATGGCAATAAAATGTACTTTTGTCATAACGCTGGAGATTTTCGGAAGATCCGAAAATTACATTGTTGTTTTTTTTAATGTATTTTCTATATTTGCAAAATAACGTTACAAAGAACGATTAAAAAAGTAGTCGTATCATATTTCCTGTGAAATTTCGTTTTAGTTATAAATTATAAATCTCCCAGTATGCAATCTTATGTAAGAATTTTGGGCTACACGGCTATGGTTTGTATCTTTGCTGTTTTCTTAACGTCCTGCGCAAGCCATCAGAAGTTAGGGTGTCCAATGAGGGGAATGGCCAAAACGCCTGCGATAGAACATAATAAAGCATGTTAAATGAATTGGAAAACGTTAACCAGCGAGGAACAGCTATCTGAAATCAATGCGGTGTCAGCAGATCAGCCGGTAGCTATTTTTAAACACAGTACACGGTGCTCTATCAGTTCGATGGCCAAAGCCAGGTTGGAGCGGGCAGCGGAGCCGGAAGGGTTAACGTTTTACTACCTGGACCTTATCTCCTATCGTCCGGTATCCAACAAAATTGCGGAAATGTATGACGTGGAGCATGAATCTCCGCAGGTACTTGTAATCCGTAATGGCGAATGTATTTACAATGAAAGTCACAGCGGCATCCTGATGGATGAAATTGTAGCCCAGGCAGGGTTATAGTCTTTCCCGCTTTATACCTGCCGGGCATATTGCTTTGCCCGGTTATAAAGAAGTGCTTTCAATACCCGCAAATAGGCTAGCTTTGCACTATCAACAGCATAGCCAATGAAACATCGTATAGTAGTAGCAGTTACCGGGGCCAGTGGCTCCATTTATGCACGTCAGTTGCTGCAAAAGCTGCAGGCGGCGCATGCCCAGTTGGACCAGGTGGCCGTAGTGATGACCGAAAATGCCAAAACGGTTTGGGAAACGGAACTGAGAGATGAAGATTACAAACAACTACCTTTCCGCTTTTATACCCAACAGGATTTCCACGCACCTTTCGCTTCCGGTTCCGGACGTTTTAATACCATGATCATCTGCCCCTGTTCGATGGGGACTTTAGGACGCATTGCCACCGGTATCTCCAACGATCTCATTACCCGCGCCGCAGATGTAGTCCTGAAAGAACGCAGAAAGCTGATCTGTGTAGTACGGGAAACACCTTACAACCTGATTCACATTAAAAACATGGAAGCCGTGACTATGGCGGGCGGTATCATTTGCCCGGCCACCCCTTCTTTCTACAGTGTACCCAACAGCCTGGAAGAAATGGCCGCCACCGTGGTAGACCGTATCATTGACCTGGCTGGCATTGAACAACAAACTTACCGCTGGGGTAGTGATAGTAATAATAAAGCTGATTAATTACCTTCGTTCATCTTTCAATTTATATCTATCATCATGCAAATAGCTATCATCAACGGACCTAACCTAAACCTGCTCGGCAAGCGTGAAACAGGCATCTATGGCAGTGAGTCGTTCGAACATTATTTTAAACATCTGCAAAAACAATTTCCGGCAGTTAATTTTATTTACTTCCAGAGTAATGTAGAAGGGGAGCTGGTTAACTATCTGCATGAAGTGGGCTTTTCTTATGATGGTATCCTGCTGAATGCCGGCGCCTATACACATACTTCCATTGCCATCCGGGACGCCATTGCAGGCATTAAAACGCCGGTAATGGAAATACATATCAGCAATGTATATGCACGGGAAGAGTTCCGGCATACTTCCCTGATAGCACCCAAATGTATTGGCTGTATCTGCGGTCTCGGATTGAAAGGATACCAGCTGGGCGTGGAATATTTCGGAATGAACGATTTATAAAGAGCGGAAAGCATAAAGCAGAAAGCATAAAGCTACTATAGCGAATGATCAAAGCGTATTAATGAAGTGCACCCTAAAGGTTGGACGTTTTTTTAAATGTTAAAAAGTTATGCGGCTTGAGTTCGGTATTTAACTGGGCTCAAGCCGTTTAGTTTTAATTTAATCCTATCGTTGTTATAATAGTGTATATATTCAATTAACCCCTGCTTTAAAGCTGATAGCGAATCAAAATTTTCAAGATAAAATAGTTCTGTTTTGAGGATAGCGAAAAAGCTTTCCATAGCGGCATTGTCCAGACAATTTCCTTTTGCAGACATACTTTGTTTGATCTTATTGTCTCGAAGAATTGTCTGATATTTCTTCATTTGATACTGCCAACCCTGGTCAGAGTGTAATATCAAATTGCTTTTCTTCGGTAGCCGGGAAAATGCTTTTTGCAGCATATCAACAATTTGACCAAACGTTGGCCGTTCTGATATATTATAACTCATTATTTCTCCATTATACAGGTCCATAATTGGAGAAAGATATAATTTTTTACCCCCAACAGAGAATACTGTTATATCTGTGACCCACTTCTGGTAAGGCTTTTCGGCATTGAAGTCACGCATTAGCAGATTAGGAGCTATTTTACCCTGCTCTCCTTTATATGACTTATACTTCTTCATTCTGACCAGGCTTTTAATATTACCCGATCGCATGATTTTTAATACCGTCTTATGATTAACAGATCTCCCCGATTGCCGTATATCCCTTGTTATTCGCCTATAGCCATATCTGCCTTTATGCCGATTGTAAATGGTCATTATCTCAGTTTGCAATGCAGCATGCTTTTGAGGCTGGGTTAATAACTTCAAATTGTAATAATAGCTACTACGTGCCATATCCGCTGCTTTTAACAGCAAATCTAATGGATAAAGCGGCCTTAATTCCCTGATGGCTTCTGCCGTTTGCTTTGACCGGCTTGTTCTTTTTGAATTAAGGCCTTTAACTTTTTTAAAAGTGCATTTTCAGCTCGAAGGTATTGTAACTCAGCTTCTAAAGCGGCTAGTTTGGCCGTATCCGGGTCCGTTGCTACTTCTGTGGATTTACTCTTTTTTGCCATTTGCTTCTTTTTTGATCCTCGTTTACTTTTAAGTAAACCTATGGCCCCTTCACCTTCATATTGTTTTAACCATAGACCAACAGTATGATCTTGCGCGACTCCGAATATCATCGCTGCCTGCAATAAAGATAATCGCTTTTTGAATACTGTTCGGATAACCTCCAGTTTAAACTCACCACTATAAATCACTCCCGCACGAGGTTTCAATCCGGCTACACCATGATACTTATAAAGATGTAACCACCGATGCACCGATGTATCGGTCGTTCCTAGCTTGCGAGCTACTGATGCTATATGGTCCTTACCTGAAAGCACGGCCTGCACGGCTCGAAGCTTCTGGTTTAAACTGAATTTAATCTTTCCTGCCATAAAAATGCCCCCTAAAAGTGTCCAACTTTTAGGGGGCATTTCATAAATCCGCAATGGTCATTCGCTATAGTAGCTTTATGCTTTCTGCTTTCTGCTTTCCGCTCCAGACAATATTTGTCTATATCGTTGAAATACATTTAATTGCAGCACTCGATTTAAATAACCAGCATCCAGAAAACCACTTCTATGAAACAATTCTTCTCCGGCAGTATACTGCCCGCTGCTTTCTTAATGGCAGCAGTAGCCTTTACAGGGTGTAATAAAAATGATGACACGCCTGTAACCCCAACACCTTCCATGGACCAGTTATATGGGCAGGCCATACAAAATGCGATGGTGGCAGACAGCAGCCAGATTTCTACTGCTTTATGGCCCATCACCGCAGCCAACACGGATCTGCAATGGAAAACAATTAATGGCCAGTCGTATGTGTTAATGGCAACGTTTATGCGTTATCCTGACAGTTATCCGGCAGGGGATTCCATCACCAACGTATGGGGCGAATCCTGGCTGTTTATACCCAAACAGATGAAGAACAAAATCGGTCCTTCTTTCTCTGCCACTTCCGACACCGTTATGCGTATCTGCCAGTTGTTAGGATTGCCGCCGGTTAATTCCAAAACCAATACGCATATTGCTACCATGTGGGTGAAAGCAGAACGCTTGTACCGGCCAGCCGGTAACCCGGACATTACAACCAACACCAGTGGGGCCGTATTGCTTCCTACGGTAACGCCGGCATATTCCACCTGGTTTAATAACTATATTATTTACGCTTATTATCGTCCGTTGACATCCGCTACAGATGCGCATTATCCATGGACAAGAATGGGATATACCTATGATTGGGCGCCAGGAGCGAACAGGGTAGGATTGAGCGAGTATGTATTACAGACTGCTTCCGGGGCGTGGGTAGAGAAAACCACCCGGGCGGCGGATTTTTTTAAGTAAGCATAAAGCAGAAAGGATAAAGCATAAAGCATAAAGCATAAAGCTATTATAGCGAATGATCATTGCGGATATTAATACGCTTTGATTATTCGCTATAATAGCTTTATGCTTTCCGCTCAACTATAAGTATTGAAAGTTAGTTTTCGGTGTAATATTCAGCAGGGTTTGATAAATCAGCTGAATGGTGTTTTCAATATCATCTTTCTTCACCATTTCCACAGTAGTGTGCATATACCGCAATGGTAAGCTGATCAGCGCAGAGGGGGTGCCATCGTTGCTGTAGGCAAAAGCATCGGTATCAGTACCGGTGCTGCGGCTTACGGCATGCAGCTGATGTGGGATATCGTTTTTCTTCGCTGTTTTGATAATGAGATCACGTAAGATGTTGTGAACAGCAGGACCATAGGTGATGCTCGGGCCGCCACCACATTTGATTTCCCCTTCGATGTTTTTATTGATCATTGGAGTAGTGGTATCATGGGTAACATCGGTGATGATAGCCAGGTTGGGTTTAATACGTTTGGCGATCATTTCCGCACCACGTAATCCTACTTCTTCCTGAACCGCATTTACAATGTATAAACCGAAAGGCAGTTGCTGTTTCTTTTCTTTCAGCAGGCGGGCTACTTCCGCAATCATAAAGCCACCAATGCGGTTATCGATAGCGCGGCAGATGTAGTAGTCGTAGTTCAGTTCTTCGAAACCATCTTCAAACGTGCATACACAGCCTACATGTATGCCCAGGTCTTCTACTTCTTTACGGGAGCGTGCACCGCAATCGAGGAAGATATTGTCTACTTTAGGTTGTGGTTCTTTACCGTCGCCGCTACGCATACGGGTATGGATAGCCGGCCAGCCAAAAACAGCTTTTACGGTACCTTTTTCTGTATGGATATTCACCCGTTTGGAAGGCGCGATTTGTTGATCGGAGCCACCATTACGGATTACATAAATCAGCCCTTCAGGAGAAATATAGTTGACAAACCAGGAAATTTCATCCGCGTGTGCTTCTATCACCACCTTGAATTCCGCTTTAGGATTGATTACACCCACCGCAGAACCGTATGGATCTACAAAATGTTCGTCAATGTAAGGCGCCAGGTATTTCAGCCAAAGCTTTTGTCCTTCTTTCTCAAAACCGGTAGGAGATGGGTTATTCAGGTACGTTTCCAGGAATGTTAATGATTCCTTGTTGAATATTGATTTTTGTTTTTTGGACATGTTCTGTGGAAATTTTGATCGGACAAAGATAGCGATTTAGCTATTAGCTGTTAGCAGTTAGCTTTTAGCTAATGCCGCGAATGATATTAGGAGATCTCCACTGTATTGGCTAACGGCTAAATGCGGATGATCACCCAGTAAATGGCAGCAGATAGTGCCATACACCCATCCAGCGTAAAATAAAACAGGTAATCTGAGGTGTTCAGGTGAGCCCTGTTGGTTAGCAGGGCAGTAACTACTACGGGAATCATCAGGGAAATAATGGCGGGCAAAGTGGTGAAAGGGCCCATGAGTCCAGCACATACGGCTGCCATTAATAAAGTAAAATAGTAAAGGCGGTTCAGATTTTTAAGATCCAGCATGGTAATCAGGCTCCGGATACCTTCCTGTTTATCTGATTCCAGGTCGCGGTAATCAAATAAAATGCAGATGCCATAAATGAGGCAGAAGCGATGCAGGGTTAGTAACACTAGTGGTGTAATAGCATACTTTCCGGCTACCAGTGCGGGAAGCAGCGTAGTAACGTAGGTCCATACAAAAGTAAGAAACAGTGTTTTACCAATGGCTACTTTGCTGAGCCAGCGGAAAGTCGGATGTGGTACTTTGGGCGCTGAATACAAAAAGGTAAGGATGGCGCTACCGGAAAGTACCAGCCAATGTTCGCGAAGTTGCCAGAAGAACCATAGGGAGCCAATGATGCCGATGCCACAGAGTAATAACATCAGCGTACGGTGACGGTCGCCCCAGCGGATTCTTTCAGAAGCGGAATAGGTGCCGGGTGTCAGGTACCAGTGAAAATTATAGCTACAGATAGTAGAGAAGAAAACAAAGAGATAGAAGGTATTTTCGGGGTAATGTAACTCCAGCAGTTGATTGGTTTGCCAGATCATCAACAGCGCGCACAACGAAATATAGATCGAAGTGAAGAGTATGAAATTGAAAATACCTCGAAACATGGAGTTAGCTTTTAGCCGTTAGCTTTTAGCTGTTAGCAAATGCAGCGGAGATCACATGATATAACCTGCTACCTTTCCTAACAGCTACAAAGGTATATCGCCAGTTAGCGATAAGCAAATGCAGGGAAGAAAATATCCTGCCATCTCCGCTGCATTTGCTAACAGCTAACAGCTAACAGCTAGAGCGGTATATTACCGTGCTTTTTCCTTGGCATACTCACCACTTTATTCTCCAGCATTTTGAAAGCCTTGATGAGTTTAATACGGGTTTGGTCCGGTTGAATGACTTCGTCGATGTATCCTTTTTCCGCTGCCAGGTAGGGATTGGCGAACCTTTCCTGGTAGTCGGCTACCAGTTCATTCATGCGGGTTTCAGGGTCGGGAGCGGCGTCAATTTCTTTTTTGAAGATGATTTCCACGGCTCCTTTTGCGCCCATAACAGCGATTTCTGCCTGTGGGAACGCAAAGTTCATATCGGCTCCGATATGTTTGGAGTTCATTACGCAGTAGGCGCCGCCGTATGCTTTTCGTGTAGTCACGGTCAGTTTGGGTACAGTGGCTTCGCTGAGTGCGTATAATAATTTAGCGCCGTTGGTGATGATACCATTCCATTCCTGGTCAGTGCCGGGCAGGAATCCGGGAACATCTACGAGTACCAGCAGGGGAATATTAAAGGCATCACAGAAACGGGTGAACCGGGCGCCTTTAACAGAAGCGTGGATGTCCAATACACCTGCCAGGTGGGCCGGTTGATTGGCAACAATGCCGATGCTTCTGCCAGCGATGCGGGCAAAGCCCACGATCATGTTTTCTGCAAAATTTTTATGTACTTCAAAGAAGCTGTCGGTGTCCGTGATCTGTGCAATGGCGTCCTTCATATCATACGGCTGGTTGGGATGAGCCGGTATCAGTGTGTTGAGGGCTTCCCTGATTTCGTTACCAGGTTCGTAAGGGTATACGGGCGCGGTTTCTTCACAGTTCTGCGGGATATAGCTCAACAGCTGTTTGAGATATTGGATGCATTCTATTTCGTTGGCGCAGGCAAAGTGGGTTACGCCACTTTTAGCGGCATGGGTTTGCGCGCCTCCCAGTTCTTCGGAAGTCACTTCCTCGTGGGTAACGGTTTTTACTACGTTAGGCCCGGTAACGAACATATAGGAGGTTTGTTCTACCATCAGGATAAAGTCGGTGATGGCAGGGGAGTATACAGCGCCGCCTGCGCAGGGCCCCATGATAGCGGATAGTTGCGGGATGACGCCGGAAGCCCGGGTATTGCGGTAGAAGATGTCTGCATAGCCACCAAGACTAACAACTCCTTCCTGGATCCTGGCGCCGCCGCTGTCGTTCAACCCAATAATAGGCGCGCCATTTTGCACGGCGAGGTCCATTACCTTACAGATTTTGCGGGCATGTGGCTCAGAGAGGCTGCCACCATATACGGTAAAGTCCTGTGAAAAAACATAGGTAAGCCGGCCATTGATGGTACCATAGCCGGTTACTACCCCGTCGCCGAGGAATTGTTCCTGGTCGGTGGTGAGTCCGCGGTTACGATTGGTGACGAGCATATCCAGTTCTTCGAAAGATCCTTCGTCCATGAGGAGTTGCAGCCTTTCCCGGGCGGTTAATTTACCTTTTTTATGCTGGGACGCAATCCGTACTTCACCGCCACCCAACATTGCTTCGGCCATCTTTGCCTGTAATTCTGTTATTTTATCCATATGCCTAAAAATCAAAAGAACGCTAAAAATAAAAGGATTCCTTTACTAAAGGAATCCTTGCTATGTTGTAAATGTAATGTTTTTAACCTTATCATTTCCACCGATAGGCAATTTTAGGTGTAGAGACGGTATCGCTGATATTTCCTGCATTGTCCCGGATGAATACGGCGAAGTGGATACTATCCTTGGGGATTGCCGGATAGGTAGATTGTCCAAATTTGATATCGTTGTTATCCAGCTGGATCTGTATATCTCCTTTTATTCTGTTACCCTTATTAGCCCCGATGCGTGGCATCTTCCTTCCGATCCACAGGGTATCCTTTCCATGACTGATGATTATTGGTGCAATCAGCAGGGTATCCTCAATGTCTCCATCTCCGTCTTCCACGTTCAGCGTAACGATCATCCCGTCGGTGAGTGGGGTAATGCTATCTACTGAATAGCCTTTGAAGGAGAGGACGGGTTTTGACCCAATTTTATCCTTTTTACAGGCGTAAATGAAACCGGCCACCAGGAACAAAAACAGAATTTTCTTCATAAAACAAACCTACATTAATTTAGGAAATATACAAATATTCAGTCATCACGCTATCCCTTTGTCAAAACGTTTTTTTGTTACAATTGTTACTTACTGCGGCTAGATTTATTCTTCTCCCTAACTTTGTGTGATTTTAAAGAAAGATTTACATGACCGCGGTATCTCCGGAATATATTTTTTCATTGCAGGAAAGTGGGTTTGAACCTGCCGCCCTGGCTGTTTTTAGGTATCAGTACCAGGAAAATGAGTTGTACAGAGCCTATGTAGATGCCCTGCATAAGTCGCCCGTGTCGGTGAAAAGCATCGAGGAAATTCCTTATCTGCCTATACAATTTTTTAAATCCCATACCGTGGTAGCCGGTCATTTTGAGCCGGAATTGCTATTTGAGAGCAGTGGCACCACGCAAACGGTGAATAGCCGTCACCTGGTAAAGGAAGCTGCTATTTATACCCAGAGCTTTATGACGGCCTTTGAGCAATTTTACGGGCCGGTGGGTGATTATGTGATCCTGGGTTTATTGCCTTCCTACCTGGAGCGGCAACATTCCTCCCTGGTGAGGATGGTGCAGGAAATGGTGGAGCGCAGCGGCCATGCTGAAAGTGGCTTTTACCTGTATGAACATGATAAGCTATTCCATCATTTGCAGGCCCTGGAATCCCGCGGACAGAAAGTGCTGCTGATAGGGGTCACCTTCGGGTTGCTCGATTTTGCCGAGCAGTACACCCTGCAGTTGCGCCATACCATTGTGATGGAAACCGGGGGGATGAAGGGACGCCGGGAAGAGTGGACAAGGCAGGAAGTACACCAGTTCCTGAAAGAACGATTAGGCGCTGCCGTTATTCATGCGGAATATGGTATGACAGAGTTGTTGTCGCAGGCGTATTCCAAAGGTGATGGCTTGTTTCAAACCCCGCCCTGGATGAAGGTATTGCTGCGTGATGAAAATGATCCTTTCCAGATCTCCACCGGCAAAGGGGCGGGGGTGATTAATGTAATTGACCTGGCTAATATATACTCCTGCGCTTTTATTGCCACAGAAGATATCGGAAGAATGCATGCCGATGGCCGTTTTGAAATATTAGGCCGGTTGGATAACTCTGCGTTGCGGGGCTGTAGCCTGATGGTGAGTTAGCAGGAAAGAGCAGAAAGCATAAAGCGGAAAGCAAAAAGCTATTGTAGCGAATGATTATACACTTTGGTCATTCGCTACAATAGCTTTTTGCTTTCCGCTTTATGCTTTCTGCTCTTTAAGATATATTATAATAATTTACTGTATATTGAGGATAAATCTATTCCTATGAATAAGCGGGTGTTCCTGCTCGGGGCGCTGATCCTATGCACCACTGTTTTACATGCACAATTTCTCCGGAAAGTGAAGGATAAATTCCGGGACCTCACTACTGCAAAAACTGATACCCTTTCGGCAGATGGACCGTATGAGGCGACTTACGTTAAGGCGGCGACGGAGCATCCATCGTTGATTATTGGAGGAGATGAGCAGATAATGATGGATTCTGTATTTGAGTTTGATGTGGCGGTGTACCAGGAAATGGAAGCCTGGCAGGGTAATCAGCGGGTGATCAATGGGGGAGAGCAGGTGGTAATTTATTACAGCAGTGCTGCACCAACAATGGCCATACATTTACTGAGTAAGGGAACCGGGGCAAGGTACCAGTTTTACGCAGATTTTGCGAAGGGGGCACAGTTGAGTGTGACGGCTATCCATCAAATAGGGAGTGGCACCAAAGAAAAGCTGGACCTTACTACGATGGAGCCTATCTATCCGGGTGAAACCGGGTATTTGAACCAGCTGGTAAAAACGGGCGCTAAGAAAGTGATTGCTGGCGTGGCTTGTGAAGAATACACGGCTAATAATACCGTTACTGATTCCGGCCGGGTGAAGGTGACGAGTCGTGCTTTGGTGGGTGCCCGGGTGTGGGTGCCTTTACAGCCACATACGCTTTTCCCTGGCTATGCTTTTATGCCGGAGTATTATAAAGATCAGATTGAATCGATGTTGGTTGCCGGTAGTTATCCCCCGGTGGCCATGCCCCTGGAAATGGAGCTGGTATATAGTAATGGGGACAAAGTGATTACTTATACCACTGATATTGTGAGTGGTGAGCGCCGCGCCGTCCGGGTGGCAGATATTATCAGGTAGTGTTTATGACTCCATAGCGGCCATCTGCAGCAATGCGGGCAGTTTGCCTGGTTCGTGCATGATCGTGGAAAGTGACGACATGTAAGGAAATGAATGATGATCCATACCAAATTTATGGAGGAGGTATACATCCAGTTGTTCCGGGGAAGTATGTCCCTGGATATAATCGCCCAGGTAAAAGAGGAACCGTTGTCTTTCTTTTTCCGACAGCAGCACCAGGGCCACCTTGTCTTTCAGGCTGTTATGTGCCCCTGACTGGAATATTTTCAGGGCCTGTTTATACTGGGTGAGCGTCAAATCATCGAATGAAGCGGGCAGGAGCTGGGTGCAGAAGTAGTCTACGGCAATATCGTTGAAGAAGCTGGCGCCGTCTTCCGCATCCGGTTCATTGTGCCAGGTGGCCCATTGAAACAGTTGTTGGGGCGTGATGAAGCCCGTCAGCATGGCTTCCAGCTGATGAATAACACCTTCCCGGCTGGGCGTGGTATCGCCAGCGTTGGAAATAGCGGTCACTATGTCCTGGTAATAGTTCTCATTTAATTCGCTGGCGGTTTTTAACAACAGCCTGCTCACTTCGGTGTGGGTATCTTCCTCTTTATGTTGCATAGGGGTTACACCACGTAGCTCAGCTATTACCTCCTGTCTGGTTTTAGTCCCACGTAAATATGCCTTTAATAAAGTAACAAAATATACGGATGTTACAGGCGACATTTCATTTTTCATTGGCCTAATATTTCATATTTCATTGGGTACGGGCCAAAAATAGTATAAAATGGCGAATACTGGCCAACTCGCTGCGCCATTTACCATTCCTTAACCACCGGTCATCCGTCTTTAACATTTTTTTGGGGTGGAGAGAAAACTAAAACAGCTAAATTTCCGTAAGCTTTCTACAACATAATACGCAAAATAGGTTTATGATGAAAGAAGCGTTTAACTCAAGAGCACTACCAATGACAACCTGTAATCCCGCTACATGGGTAAAGTTATACGCAGATGATTTGTATAAGTTTGCGGTTATCAAGGTATCAGACAGCGTATTGGCGCAAGACCTGGTACAGGACACTTTTCTCAGCGCTTTACAGGCGGTAGCGCAGTTCCGGGGCGAAAGCAGTGAGAAAACCTGGTTGATGACTATCCTGAAGCATAAGATTATAGATCACTTTCGCAAATCCGGTAAAACAGCTATTACCATTAGCATAGACGAAGAGAAAACCGGCGACAGTGATCCGCATCATTTCTTTTTTAATGAAAAGGGACACTGGCGTAAAGAAATGGCCCCCAAAGCCTGGATAGCGGATATTAACAGCAAACAGGAGCAGACTGATTTTTATAGCATTTTACGGGCCTGCATGAATAAATTGAACGATATCGGCAAAAAAGTGTTTAATCTAAAGTACCTGGAAGAAAAAGAATCTGTTGATATCTGTAAGGAATTATCTATTACTACGTCCAATTACTGGGTGATTGTTCACCGCGCAAAGTTACAACTGAGAAGTTGTCTCGAAAAAAACTGGTTCAGTAATTGATAATGGCAACAAAAAAACATAACTGGCCGCCCTGTTGTAAAGACGCCACTATGCTGGTGGAAAAGCAACTGCAGCAATCGTCGCTATCATTCTGGCAAAGGATGGGATTGAAACTGCATTTATTATACTGTATTTATTGCCGGCGGTATGCACAGCAAAGCAAGAGGATAGATCAGCACCTGGATGGATTTGTAGCGCAAACAGACTTATTCCCTGACCCATCTCTCAAAGAAAAATGGGAAAAGATGATTGCGGAAAACAACAAAAAATAAAGGAGTACCTGTAAGGATTTTTACATCACCACGTCTATACTATCAAACACATAAATTTTTTCACTCCACTTTTAAATCAGCAAAAAATGAAAAACATCAATTCAATCAGCAAAAAAGTATTGTTTTCCGGATCTCTCGTTGCCAGTGCCATACTGGGTTTAGCTTCTCTGCAGGTATCTGCAAAACCAGTTAGTTATACTAACCTTGGATCAGGTGCTGCGGTAAGAAATGCGTTGGCAGGTACTGCCAGCACTGCTGCTAATACTATGGAGCTGACTTGTGGCGCAAAAAAAGACAGCACCGCTGGTAAATCCAAAGAAGGTAAATGTGGTCAGGGCAAATGTGGTGAAGGTAAATGCGGTAATAAAAAAGGCGGTAAAAAAGGTACCAAGAAAGGCGCTGACTCTACCAAATCTGGTAAATAATGATGTAAATAGTTGCAAGGGCCGGTATGGTACGCAACAGCCGGCCTTTCACTATTTTTATTTCCTTGCCAATTAAATATTACGATCATGGTAGGCGTAGGTTTTCGCAGAGAATTTGCCGAAGAATTGATCAACGGCGAACATATCAGGCCCGACTTTATTGAGTTTGCGCCTGAAAACTGGATGAATATAGGAGGTTATTGGAAGAAGGTATTACACCGGGTGGTAGAAAAATATCCGGTCTTATGCCACGGCCTTTCGTTGTCGATTGGCAGCCCGGAAGCGCTGGATAAGTCATTTTTACAGTACATCAAAAATTTCCTGAACGAATATAACGTACAGTTATATTCTGAGCACCTGAGTTATTCCAAATGTGATAATGCGCATATGTACGACCTGCTGCCCATTCCTTTCAGAATGGATGCCGTAAAGCATATTGCCGGCCGGATACAGCAGGTACAGGATTACCTGCAACGTCCGCTGGTGATGGAGATTGTGTCTTACTACACGCCGGTGGCGGCAGAAATGAGTGAAATAGATTTTATTAAAGAAGTAGTGAAGCAGTCTGGCTGCCAGTTATTGCTGGATGTGAATAATATTTATGTAAATGCTTTCAATCACCAGTACGATGCCAAAGCATTTATTACCCAGTTACCGCTGGATAAAGTAGCCTATATCCACATGGCTGGCCATGAGCAGGTAGCGCCCGACCTGATCATAGATACACATGGAGAGCCTATTATTGACCCGGTGTATGACCTGTTTGAATGGACGCTGCAACATTTACAGCCGGTACCGGTATTGCTGGAGCGCGACTTTAACATACCGGAAATGGCCGAGTTGCAGGGAGAATTATCAAGATTGAAAAGTATTTGTCACAAACAATGGAAATTGAAAAATGAACTTGTTGCCTGACACCTATCATATACAGCAAACTTTTTCCGCCTATTGCAGAACAGGTGAAAAAGTAAAGCTGCCCGGCGTAGCGCCAGACAGGCTGAAACATTATCGCCGCCTGGTATTCAATATGATCAATGATACCATGGAAAACGCTTATCCCATTGCGTTTAATAATATTCCTGCGCGGAAATGGAAGGCGATGGTGAAAGATTTTTTTTCGCATCATGCCTGCCAGTCGTACCAGGTATGGAAGCTGCCACTGGAGTTTTATACCTATGCGGTAGAGCATAATTGGGAAGAAGTGTACGAACTGCCTTACCTCCACGACCTCCTTGCTTTTGAGTGGGCGGAAATGGAAGTGTATAACATGGAAGACATCCCCGCCGAACCATTTACACTTACCGGAGATTGGCTGGAAGCTCCGCTGGTACTCAATCCGGAGCACCGGTTATTGTCGTTCAGTTACCCGGTGCACCTGATGGCCAGGCCGAAGGCGTTGCTGGCGAACAAAGGGATTTATTTTGTGCTGTTATACCGGCATCCTGAAACAGGGAACGTAGAGTTTACGGACTTATCGCCCTGGCTGGCTTTTTTAACAGAGCAGTTGGTATTGGGAATAACGGTAAAGGATATACTGGATTATGCCCCGCAGCTCAATATAACGGATACGGACACACTGGAATATGATACGTTGAACTTTTTGAAACAGATGCGACAACAACATTTTGTACTAGGATTTCAACTATAACATATGCGCACCTACGCTGTTTTCGCCCGCCGTTTGTCGGCATTGAAAGACTTGCCATTGCTGTTCATGCGATTGGTATTGGCCTACGGTTTTTATTTACCGGCAAAAATGAAATGGAATGATATACATGGTATTGGCGACTGGTTTGCACAGCTGCATATTCCCATGCCTTATATCAGCGCCTACCTGGTGGGGATTACGGAAGTAGCCGGTGTAATATTGTTAACCCTTGGATTGTTTGTTCGTTATATTACCATCCCGCTTATATTCAGCATGATTGTGGCCATTGCAACGGTGCACTGGAATAACGGCTTTGCCGCCGGCGACAACGGTTTTGAAATTCCGCTTTACTATATCGTGATGTTGTTTACCCTGTTCGTATTTGGCGGTGGCCGTATTGGCGCTGATTTTTTCCTGGAAAGGAAATAAAATGAGTAGTTGATCGTTTTAAAGGTCAACCAAAGTTTTACCCCCTGTGAAAACTGCTGTATGCATATTGCTCCTGTTCTTGTTTTCTTTTCATGATAATCCCCCGATGGGTAATCCCCGATATGATTTTGCAGATAGCATAAAGGCCCGGAGTGGAAATGCTTACTGGCATTTGAGTTATAACATGGACAAGTTATCTGTGGCAGGGCATGCCCGGGAGGCGGCCATCTATGAGGATTCCATGTTGGGGCGTGGTGAAGATATCCGGGTTAATTTGCAGGAAGATAGGATCATAAATGCCCGGCAATATGTCCTGGATCAGGCAGACAAATACCGCGTTATTATGATCAATGAGGCGCATAGTCGCCCGGAACACCGCTTATTTACCAAGTCGTTATTGGGGGCATTGCATAAAAAGGGATACAATGTTTTTATGGCGGAAGGAATTTGGGCGATTAATGATCTCGATAAAAATCATTACCCGGTTAGTGCTGACGGCACTTATCTGAACGAGCCTAATTATGGTGAGTTAATTCGTTTTGCGTTTAAGTCCAGCTACCAGGTAAAATCCTATGAATACTACACCAAGCCTACCTGGGACGACAGCGTAAAGCTGGATCAATATGGTTCTGTCAAATATCTGGCCTTCGATCCGCCAGACTCCATGATTATAACGGTAAAGCCTAATGGGGAGCGGTATTTTTATTATACACTTTCCCGGGAGAAAGGGCAGGCGGCGAATATTTATAAAGTCATGCAGGCGAACCCTAAAAGTAAGTTTGTTATCCATGTAGGGCATGGGCATCTAAGTAAGGACGGTACCATGATGGGTTCGCAGTTGGCGAGCCTGGCGCCGGATGTACCTATATTGGCCGTAGACCAGGATATGACGTTGCGTACTTGTGTGATTGACTCACTGACAAAAGATACCCTGCGGCAGTTCCGCCCATATGTGCTGCAAAACCGCCGTACACATAGGTATTACCGGGGGAGTTACTCGGTGGATTGTTCGGTGCTGAATGTTGAATGGAAAGATTCGCTGTTGCGGCCTGGTTATCTTTTCCGGGATGTGGAACCCAGAAGGGTGTATCGTATTCCGGCGAAGCAGTTAACAGATTACCCCTGCATGTTTGCGGCCTATCTGCCGGAAGAATTAAAAGCCCAGGGCGAAAAAGCGATTGCTATAGATGTAGTGTACATGAATAATGCCGGCCAACAACCGCCATTATTGCTTTATCAGGGTAAATATACCATTGTGAAAAAAACGAAGAATGGCATTTATAGCAGTTTTGAAGCAGCTATAAAATAGCTTTCAAGGGATTTTCATGTAGATGTAGTAATTTCGGCCCCATTCATAGTGACCATTTACAATGCAGTTAGCCAGGGAAACGATAGGTAGCGAATTACAGCAATTTGAGGAAATATTTAATCATGCCATGCAAAGCGATGTAGCGTTGCTGAACAGGATCATGGCAGATATTGTTGCCCATAAGGGCAAACAGATGCGACCTATGTTCGTGTTGCTTTGCGCCCGTTTATGCGGCGCCATCAATGACGGCAGTTACCGGGCTGCTTTGCTGGTAGAGATATTACATACGGCCTCCCTGGTGCACGATGATATGGTAGATGATGCGATGAAGCGCCGGGGTGCTTTTTCTGTGAATGCCCTGTGGAAAAATCGTGTATCCGTGATGGTAGGTGACCAGCTTTTTACCAAAGGTGTACTGCTGGCACTCGACAATAATGATCCAGGCCTGCTGAAAATTTATGCGGATGCTATACAGCAAATGATAGAAGGAGAATTATTGCAGATGACCAAAGCGAATAAACTGAGCTTTGAAGAATCGGATTATTTCGACCTGATCAACGCCAAAACCGCTTCTTTCCTGGCGGCGGCCTGTGCCGCAGGTGCTTCTTCTACGGCTACAGATCCGGCGGTAGTGCAAACACTGCACAACTTCGGCCAAAAGGTAGGCATGGCCTTTCAATTAAAAGATGACCTGTTTGATTATGGAACTGCCGATATTGGTAAACCTACCGGCAACGATATTAAAGAGAAGAAAGTAACCCTGCCGCTTATTTATACTGTAAAACATGCAGATCCCCTGTTAAAGAAAAAGATACTCCACATTGTTAAACATCAGCACACGGATAAAGAGCAGGTAAATTTTGTAGTCAACATAGTTAACCAATCAGGCGGACTGCAATATGCTGCGGAGAAAATGATGGCTTACCGTGATGAAGCATTTGCTTTATTATACACGTTCCCTGCTTCGCCTGTTCGTGCAGCCCTGGAAGAGTTAGTACGGTATACTACCGATCGGGCTTATTAGTGAACAGGGGATGCCTATTGAAATGATTGACCAGTGCGAATTTTGTCTTTGTACAGGATTAGACTGATTATATGATTTTCCCGATTTTTATTTTTAGAATTTTGAAAGATAGGTATACTTTAGGGAAGAGAGGTGAATAGTACCTTCATCTCTCTTCCCTGGTCTTTTTAGTCAAAAAAATAAAATCAGTATAATCAGTCTAATCCTGTACAAAGACAAAATCCGCACTGGTCCATTGCTTTTGGCTTTTCCCTCTCCACTTTTGGCTTTTCCGCGGATTAATTTTTGAAAAATTTTTAGCAAAAAGCTATGAAAAATCCTTTTAGCTAATTACATTTGGTATGTAGCGTTAAATAAACAACCAGAATTTAAAGAGCATTGATAGTACTCATAGACAGTGTGAACCCGACCCGTGCTTCCTGTAGCTTCCCCGCTGTTTGTTAGTATTAACAATTATTGAAAACCAAAAGAAGTTCCAGACCGATTTAAAAATTTCACGTTAATCTTTTGTTCCATGACTCATCGTTCATCGCAACCTGTTAGGGATGCACGCTGCCCCTAAAAGTGGCTGATACGTTACGTTTTCGCGGTTTATATGTTATCATTATTACGCTCATGCGGTATACCACCTGGGCCTGATAGTATATTGCGCTGCCTTAACCCTAACTATCTCTAAACTAACCGTAAATGGCATACTCCTGAAAAGGAGCAGGGCTTGCTATGCCCCTATATGTCGAAAACAACACTACTGCTGGTGTAAAGCTTCTTTACGCCATGGGATTTTCATGCCTAAACACTGCATGTATGAAACACATTTACCTGATCCTGCACAAGGGTATGTATCTTTTTGCAGCGGTGTGCCTGGTTGCTACCAATACACAGGCACAGAGTACGCTGTATAAAAAGGCAAAAGATACGGTCGCCGTAAACGCCGACTCACTGGCCTTTTCCAGAGTATCTTCTTCCAAAAGAGACACCATGGGATATATTCCCAACAATGAACTCTTTTTTAAAACCAGTCCGAATGGCGCGGTTTCTTCCGTGAATATGATGGAAGTTAAAAAAATGCCCTATACCAGTCTTGACCAGATGTTGATAGGGAGGGTAACGGGAGTGGATATACGAACGCCTTCCGCTGAACCGGGCAAACGAAACAGCGTATTTATTCGTGGTACGGCCTCTTTGTTACTAAGCAACCGCGATATCTTTTATGCGCAACCTACTTACGTGGTAGATGGGGTGCCGCTGATCATGGATCATGCGTTTGCTTATGACATACAGCGTTTTGATTTTAACAGGATGGGCACAGAAACCAACCTGTTGTCTTTCCTGGATGTCAACGACATTGAAAGCATTGAAGTATTGAAAGACTTCGCTGCCAGTGCGAAATACGGACCCAATGCGGCGAATGGCGTTATTAATATTGTTACCAAAGCACCCCGCGTGGGTCCTATGAAGGTATCGGTCAATGCTTATGCCGGTGTGTCTTTACGTCCGTCGGTAGATGCGGTGAATGGAAAATATGAAAGTGATTTTCGTTTGCCCTTTTACCATAAGTATGCGGATGAAACACAATGGCGCAATTTCCCCCGCTACCTCGCAGACTCCTCGCAGGCCCGGTATTTTGGGCCGGCAAACTGGGATGACTTGTATGTAAGGAACGGATTTACAGATGGTATACAGGCCGCGGTAAGCGGCGGTACGCCTTATGCCAACTTCCGCTTTAGCATTGGGCAGATGTCGCAACAGGGCGTATATGATAAAACTGGTATCCGTCGCTATGATGTTAATTTTGGTATCAACATCCAGCCGGTGCGGAACCTCGTGTTTAGCACATATGTGGCCATTGCCAACCTGAATCGCAAGCGTAACGAATTTATCCGCGACCGCGCAGGAGACGAAGATTACCTGTTTAGCTATGACGCGCCTCCATCTCCCAATAAATCTTACCTCCAACAATATTACGCAGACCTGGATAATACCATTAACCGCAACAAGAATAACTCCGCCCGCATTATTGCGAATGTGAAGTATAGCTTTTTGTCGCATTTTTCCTGGAACACCCGTTTTGCGATTGACTACGGCCAAAACTTCCGTGACTTTTTTGTGCCCACTGCTTTGGGGGAAGGAAATAGTTATGTCTCCAATTTTGATGGGCTGAATAAACGGCTACTCCTTGATAACTCCCTGCATTATGAAAATACTTTTTCCGGTAAACATCACCTGGACATCAGTCTTGGACAATACAGCCAGTGGGATAAATGGCGCTACGACTATGGCCGTGCTTACAAAGGATCCAGTGATTTTGTGAAGATATACCAGCCGGGAGATGACAATAATAAGCCCGGGCGTTTCGGCAACTTCCGGCTGATGTTTAACACGAAAGATTTTACCCAGTCGAGACTGGCTTCTTTCTATACCAACGTTGGCTACAATTACGACGGAAAATATTTTGTAACACTGTATGTAAGAAGAGATGGTACTTCTTATCTCGGTGCGGATCACCGCTGGCTGGTATCGCCTACCTTATCTGCTTCCTGGAAGGTGACCAATGAAGCTTTTGCCAGCGGTATAGACTGGCTGAGCAATCTGAATGTAAGAGGTAGTTGGGGCCGTGTAGGGCGCCTGATGATGGATGAAATCTATAAATCCGGCGCCATCTATGACGTGGACGCTGGTTGGAATGGCGTACCGAATATGTCGACCTACAACGCTTTCCCGGCGATTAATGCTGCTTATACTACCGGGTATATTACCCCCGGTATTTCCTGGCCGGTAGTGGAGCAGTTAAACGGAGGTATTGACATTGGCTTGTTTCATGACCGTGTGCGGGCGTCGCTGGATGTGTATTCCAAAACAGACAGGAACCTGGTGCTGAAAATCCCTACCATCGAAGAAGAAGGCTTTAATGGTATTGTAAAGAACGGCATGGATATCCGCAACTACGGTTATGAATTATCCATTGCGGCAGATGTGATCCGGAATAAAAAATTCCAATGGACTACAGGTATCAATGTATACACGAACCAGAATAAATTGATCGCCTTACCGGATGGCCTTACCAACCTGGTGATCGGCAGTCGCCGTTTCATGGTGGGCAAGCCGATTGACCGCTACTGGCTGCTGATGAATGAGGGCATTTATAATTCAGATGCAGAAGTACCTGTGAACCCCGCTACCGGTAAGAAATTATCTTACCTGGGCGTAGCACTGCAAAAAGGAGATCCTAAATGGAAAGATCTGGACGGCAACTTTGATATCAATGATAAAGACCGGGTGATGAAGGGACGCATGGTAGCGGCTGCACAGGGCGGGTTTACCAATACGTTTCATTACGACGAATGGGAGTTGAATATATTATTGAATTATGCTTTTGGCCGTCAGGTTATCAACCAGGTGTTGGCAGATCGTTTCGATTTTGCTAACCGGGAAGGCATTGATGATCCGAAAGGTATCAAAGAAATCAGCTGGTGGTCTAAGGTACCGGGCGACTACAATAAAATTCCGCAGTATAATCCCTGGAGCGCAGTATATGCGTATCAGCCCAATCAAACGCTATTCCTTGAGAATGCTTCCTACGTGAAGCTGCGTGCGGTAACGCTGGCCTACAACCTGCATACGCCCTGGATGAAAAGATCCGGTGTAGATCACCTGCGGATATACGCCACCGGTAATAACCTGCTTACCTGGACTAATTACAAAGGTGGTGATCCGGAAGCAGTCAGCTATTTCGGTTACGATGAAGGTTATTACAACTGGTCGGCCCCGCGCACTTTCACCCTGGGCTTCAATTTTCAATTCTGATGTTAAAATACCTGATCATGAAAAATATTGCTGTTGCCGGAATATTATTATGCCTGGCGGTAGGTATGTTATCTTGTAAAAAGATGCTGGACGTGCCTGCCCGCAGGGCATTGTCAGAAGAAAATATGTGGCAGACAAAGAATGATGCCCGTGCGGGATTGTCGGCCTGTTATGCACTGATGCGAGCCGCCATGTGTAACGAAAATGCACACTGGGTATACGGCGATTTGCGGGCAGGGGATTTCCAATCTTCCAAAAGGGGCGACCTGAAAGCAGTAGTGGAAAGTAACCTGAATGCCACGTTTACCACTATGGCACAATGGCGTGACTGGCGCAGATTTTATGCTGCTATCGCCCAATGCAATCTCACGATAGCCAAATTACCACAGGTGACTAAATCGGATTACCGGTATTCACAAAACGATCTGACACTGGATATCTCACAAGCCATCTATATCCGTGCTTTCCTCTATTACTATATTGTAAGGATCTGGGGAGATGTACCACTGGTTACCAAAGCAGCAGATGGTACCCCCAAAACGATTGCCCGCGAGAAGTGGGAGAAAGTGCTGGACTTTGCCGCGGCGGAGGCCAAAACCTGTATTGACGGATTACCCTGGAGATATGATGGGAAGTCGCCCGAACAACAAGGGGAATACCGTGGCCAGGGGGAATCGCATCATAAGTCGATCACCATCACTAAAGGGATGGTATATACGTTGCTGGCGCATATTTATAGCTGGCAGGGCCAGTATGATAAAGCACTGGAGTATGCAGACATCGTGGTGAATACCACCTCCAACAGCGGCTACAACTTTGTAAACGTAAATGACCTGACCAAGCTGGATGGTGCTTTCCGCGGACGTTACGACTGTAATATTTTCCAGGTGGATATGAACTTTGACCACGCGGAGATTTCTTCCACTGGTCAGTTGGAAGACTGGACGCTGCGGGATCCGTATATCCCTAAACGTGAGTCGGAGATATATGTTCCCCGTGATACCATATTGAAAATTTATAACGAACCTCATGAACAGCGCCCGGCCTACTTCTTCACCAAGCTGGATGATACTTATCCCATCTTTTTCAAGATGAAACAGATTAATACCAGTGTAACGAACCCGGTATTGAAAATGTATTCTTCCTGCATTATTGTGTTCCGCTATGAAGAATTATACCTCTTGCGTGCAGAAGCGAAAGCCCGCCTGGGAAGAGCTGCGGACGCACAGAAAGACCTGAACCGTATCCGTAGCAGTCGCTCCCTAAAAAATGTAAATAGCTCATTAAGCGGAGAAGCATTGCTGGATGCCATTTTGTTGGAACGTCGGCGGGAGCTGATGGGCGAGGGCTGGTATTGGTATGATCTCGTGCATTTCAAACGTATTCCTCAATACACGCCGCTTACACAGGCAGATGTAGACAAAGGAGCAGCTTTCTGGCCGATATCACAGGATGCATTATCTAACAATCCTGCACTCACACAAAATAATTTCTGGAAATAATCATCACTGCCATGAAAAAGATTTTATTACTGCTGGCTATCACCGGATGTTTTGCCTGCAAAAAGGGAATGCAGGAGTATCGCCATGCGAAGCCTGTATCTGACGTGGGAGTAAGCACTTACGACTTCCTGAAGCAACAGGGCACGTTGTATGATTCATTGCTATGGATCATTGATAAGGTACAGCTTACCGACGTCTTAAAAAACCAGAAGGTCACTTTTTTTATACCACAGGACAATAGTATAGAAACCGCTATGCGTAATGTTAATATCGCGCGGATTCGTTTAGGCGATCCCGGTAACTGGACGATGGATAGCATTCCTCTGAAGGTATGGGATAGCCTCTTACGCCGCTACATTTTACCTGGTATTGTAGATGCCGATTCCCTGCGTTATGCCGATGGTGTAGACCTCATATCATTATACGAGCATGATATGAACGGGAAAATAAGTCGTACCAATGCTTCCGGCGCCGTAGGCGGCGGTACGGAAGTCGTGATGTTCAGCGATAGAAATGGTTCCCGGTTTATTAAAGACTGGTCTACTGCGCTTACACAGAACGTGGATATCAAAACGAATAATGGACTGATGCATATCCTGGAAACCCGGCATGTATTCGGTTTCACCTCTTTTGTAGGGAAAGCATATCCTAAGTCGCTCGAACCGATACAAGGCCCGTACCTGGGCTATCCGCTGGAGATACCGGGTATTATCAACGCCGCCGACTACGATGAAGGTCCTGCCAACATCGCTTTTCATTACAACAATGGCGGCGGTAACCATGCTTACCGGCCGGACGCACCTGGTACCGAGAACTGCTCCGATGGTGATACACAAGTAAGTCCCGGAGGTGCCTATAACATCGGTTGGACCAGTGATGGCGACTGGGTAAGATATACCGTGAATATCAAGGAAGCCGGGCAATACAAAGTGGACTTGCGGATAGCTGGTAATGGCGGGGGGATTATTTACCTGATGATAGATGACGTAAAAGTGTCTGATGAAATTGCGATTCCCGGCACCGGTGGCTGGCAAAACTGGAAGAGCGCTATTGGCACTGCTACCTTACCAGCAGGCAAGCACCTGATGAAAGTGATGATCAAGAAGGCCAATCTGAATTTGCATCGTGTTATTCTCACTAAAATAAACTAATCCGCCATGTACCCGCAAATATATAAATATGCTTTGGCCGGCTTGCTTACGCTATTGGTAAGTAGCTGTTACAAAAGTCTGTTGCCAAAAGATAAAGACCATTTCAGCAACAATGCCAGCTTCGACGGCGATCTGTATGCCGCTAATTTTGGCCGTACCAACGTGTTCTATGGCAAGTTTAATCCCGATTATTCTACCCAGCCACTCACGTTCGAACTACAAAATATTGCAGATAAAAATGGGATGCCTGTACCGGCATTAAGAGAGGAAGTGAATACCTGGCAATGGAAAGAATATTATAGTGGTAAGGAGAAAAGTGTGGAAGAAATCAATGCCAAGCGCATACTGGTAAAACGGCCACTGCTAGATATCCGGCCTAATTCAGGCGACCTTATTTTCTGGACCACTGATACCTCTAAAATAAAACCAGGCACTTACACCTTCGACATCTTTGTGAAGAACAATGGTGGTCAAAAAACCTTTCAGAAAAGGAAGCTGCAGCTGGCACTTCCGCGTCCATACGAACCTTATGAATTTGATGATTTTACCGGGTTAAGGAAACCGCTGGATAAGGGCGGCATCCTGCATCCCACGGTATTGATAGGAGTGAAGGATAAACTAAATAATAACATTGTAGCAGAAAATGTAACCGTTTATTTCCGGAAAACAGGTACCGGTAAGAATACGCTTTCCATGAAGTTTTTCGATGCAGATTCTGTGCCTATTCGTTTGCCCGCTTTCAACATCACCAGGTGGGATAGCCTGGTATACCGGAGTAATACGATCCAGGAGATGGTGCCTTTTGCCTTCAACCGGAAAATGACGAATGATAGTACGGTAGTGACCTGGGATATTACCAATCCGTTTCCGGTGCTGGCAGATGTAGGGGTTAGTGAAGTGGCCAGTATTGGATTCATTTATGAGCGGGTATCCTATGGGGTACGCACGCAGGCCGCACTGGGGATGCAGCTCGCCATTTTTGAGCCGGGCAGTTGGGATGTGATTTTCAAGTTTAACGTGAGTCCCAAGTTTGCCAACGACTAATCCTATTCTGAAAACATTAAAATTTCTGTGCCATGAATAAACGGTACTTCATATTGCTGGTCATGTTCCTGCTATTGGCAGGCGCCAGTTATACGGTATATGCCCAGGAGGCTATTACTGTAAAAGGTAGAGTAACGGATGCTGCTTCCAAAGAAGGTATTCCGGGCGTTACCATTATTGATGTCAAGAATAATAAGGGATTGGGTGTAACAGATCCTACGGGTCATTTTACGATTAAAGCAGCGCCGGATTTAGCGATCCAGTTCCGTTATATCGGCTACCGGTTTGAAACAGTAAAAACGAACAAGTCAGGTGTGTTGAATGTGACCCTTGCAGCGGAGAATAAATCGTTGAAAGAAACGGTGGTAGTGGGTTACCAGAAGCGTACCAAAGAAACGGTATCAGGTTCGGTGGCCGTTATTTCCGGGAAGGATTTGCAGGACGTGCCGGTATCCAATATCCAGGAATTATTGCAGGGTAAAGTAGCGGGGTTGAATATCCAGAATAACTCCGGCGCGCCGGGTTTTCGTGGTACCATGTCCGTTAGAGGAGTATCTCAGCTGAATGTAAGCGGTAGTGGTGATCAGGCGTACCTGGCCAGTAATAACCCTTTACTGGTAATAGACAATGTGCCGGTAGATTTCGACGGTGGTATTTCCCAGTCGATGTTACAGCCGGGTGCAGCCACCGGCCCACTGGCGCTGATTCCACCGGAAGATGTGCAGTCTATTGAAGTGATGAAAGATGCGCAGGCCACCGCCTTGTATGGTTCCCGTGGCGCTAATGGTGTAATTGTAGTCACTACCAAACGTGGTAATTCTCCCACACCTATCATTGATGTGAACAGCAGCATTTTCGTGAACTTTCCGCCTAAGCTGCGGCCTACCATTGGAGGTAACACCGAACGGCAGTATCGTATTAATTCCATCCTCGCCAACTCCCGCGATATACAGGATGCGAGAAACCGGTTATCAGACCTGGACGCCTTGTTCCTGACAGACAGCCTGAATAGTTTTTACAACAACTCTACCAACTGGCAGGGATTGTTTTATCAGACAACGGTTAATACCAACAACAACGTACAGGTAAGCGGTGGTAATATCAAGATGAACTATAAAGCCAACTTTGCCTACCAGATGAACCAGGGAGTATTGAAGAATACCGGTTTTAATAAGTACAGCCTGAATATGCAGTTGAATATGCAGCCAAGTAAAAAGCTGCGCATCGGGGCACAGTTATTCAGTGCCTTGGGACAAAAGCAGCGCGGCAATGGTGGCGGGCTTACCAACAACGGCGCCGGCGATGCCTTTACCACTTCCTTGTTACCAGGTCCTTCCAAGTTTATAGGTAATCCGCAATTGGATGGATACGAGAATAATGTGGATGATAATAATACCATCAACTTCCGCGGTTTCGTGGATGTAGACTATGAAATTATCAATAACCTGCGGATCAATTCCACCACCTCCTACGATTACTATACAGATACCAGGGATCAGTTTAAAATGTCGTTTTCCAATAACAATGCCACCCAGTTGTATGGCTTTGTAGGCCGGCATGATGAACTGAACACCCGTAACGGCGTGAACTATAGCTATAGTTCCAATAAAACGGACCTGGAGAAAGGGAACAATGTTTACGCGAGTGTTTTCAGCGAAATAAATATCAAGTCAGATGACCAGCATGTGAGAGATGTGCGCAACGGTCCGAATGATTATTACTGGGGACCACGTGGTTATTCTCCCCGCTTTTATCCGGGCAACGTCTGGAACAATGCCAATGAAGTAAATGTAAATGGTACGCCGGTATCTTATGTGTATCATGCTGCTTCGTGGGCGGGTTTCCTGTCGTATAACTATCATACCAAATATAGTGTGGATTTGGCTTACCGGCTGGATGGAAGTTCAGCAGCGGGTATCAACAATCCCTATACGAAAAACCCTTCGGTAGGTTTCCGTTGGAACTTCAACAAAGAAAATCTGATGCGCCGTTTGAACTGGCTGGACTATGGATCTGTTCGTGTGACCTATGGTTTGAACAGTCGCCCTACGGCTACAATTTTGAATTCGCTGGGTGTGTATAAAAGTGTGTCCGGGTATAACAACAACATCGCTACTATACCTGAGTTTGACATGTTAGCGAATCCTTCCATGGAGCCGGAGAAATCATCGCAATTCAATTTCGGGGTAGACCTGGGCTTATTCAAAGGCCGTATAGAAGTGATTTACGACACTTATTACAAGAACAACTATAACCTGGTAAGAGATGCGTATTTACCTAACTCCACTGGTTATAAAAAGATGCAGGTAAATGGTGGCGCCATTGTAAACTATGGACACGAGCTGTCCATTACTGCCCGGCCGGTGGTGCATGTGAATCCCCTGGGCTTTCAATGGACCGTGAGCATAAATGGTGCATATAACAGGGGCGTGTTAACAGAATTACCGGGAGGCTCGCAATTTTTCCTCTCTTCTACAGATGACAGGAACAAACAGTTCATTGCTTTGCGGGTAGGTAGAAATCCACAGAGTAACTTTTTATTCCAGACAGATGGCGTGTATAAAAGTACTGCCGATGTACCCATTGATCCTGTGAGGGGAGTGCGTTACAAAGCAGGTGCAGGACCAGGTTCGCAGTTTTTCCAGGCAGGAGATCCTATCTGGAGGGATTTGAATGGCGACTATGCATTGAGCGACGCGGACTATGTGATCATGGGAAATCCTGAGCCATTGGTAACCGGTGGTTTTAATAATACGTTCAGCTATCACAACTTATCATTGAGTGTATACTGCACTTACCTGCTCGATCGTAGCATTATGAATAATGCCATTGCGGCGAGAATTTACCGTTTGCAGGCGCCGGGTGAACAGAAGATCACGGGTGTAGCAGAAGGGCCGGTAAACCTCTATGATATCAGCCGGTTGGATTACTGGAAACGCCCGGGCGATGTGGCTTCCCGTCCGGCTATTGTAGGCTCGTTTGATCACGATATGCTGGTACAACCTAACCGTATGAGTCAAAGCCTGGTAATGGAAGATGGATCTTACTTTAAGATTAACCAGGTGACCATGGCATACCAGTTCCGCAATTTTGATTTTATGAAGCGCTTGAAGCTACGGGTATTGCGGGCATATTTCACCGCTTATAATGTGGCCATCTTCTCCAAATATTCCGGTCCTAACCCGGAAACGGTTACCTCATTGGGAAGGGATGATATCAATGGATATCCTGCTGCCAGCAGTTTCACCTTTGGTATAGGCGCTCAATTTTAATCACGTTTAAATTATTTTCAGATGAATAAATGGTATAAAATAGGACTCCTGGTTTGCCTGTTGGCAGCGATAGGCGCCTGTAAGAAGTTCCTGGAAGTAAAGCCGCTGGATACTCTTTCCGGGAAAGATTTCTGGAAAACACAGCGGGATGCCGAGAGTGCCATCAATGGTGCGTATGGTATTTTGCTGACAAAGTTTACCCGCAGTATTTTATATAACGCAGGCGATTTCCGGGCCGGTAACTGGAACTGGTTCAACAAGAATAACCTGCGTATGCTGGGACAAAACCAGATGCTGGCCACCGGTGGCGGTGATGGTGCAGATAATCCGCAGGACTGGGGCGAATTTTACCAAGCGATCGCATTGTCTAACCTTTGTATAGACCGTATCTCCGGTATACAGGATCCCAATTTCAGCAACCGGGATAAAAAAGCGTTGACAGCGGAAGCCCGCTTTATCCGCGCGTTTACTTACTTCTATATGACCCGCTTGTATGGCGATGTGCCTTTGCAAACAGATGCCTACGATACAAAATTGCAGCCACGGGAAAAGATGTTGACCGTACTGGATTTTTGTTTGAAAGACCTGGCAGCTTCCAAAGACGATTTACCGCTTTCTTACGACGATCCTACCAATCGCGCTGTAAGAGGCACCAAAGGAGGTGCCCTGGCATTGATGGCGCATATCAACATGTGGGCCGCAGGTTTTGATAAGGCCAATGAGAAAAAGTACTGGACACAAACTGCTGCGCTGGTAAAGGAGCTGATGGACCTGAATGTATATAAGCTGCTGCCATATACCAAAGAAACATTCCTGGCTATTTTTAAAGGCCGTTCTGAAGAAGGCATTTTTGAATTGTCGCTGGATGCTAACTATGGCGGTAAGTTCCACTCGCTGATTTGTCAGTGGACGTTGCATGAACCTTATATCCATGATAAGATAGGCGGCAAAAGTGAGATTACGCCTATGATCCGTCACCTGGACCGGATTTATCCCAGGGGAGAGTATGACAAACGCCTGGAGCTTTGGTTTTATAACCCATATAGTACTGATCAAACGCCGATGTTCCTGAAGTATTCTGCCATCACGGATCCTGAAACAAGAGACTATGATGCGAACCTGATTTTTTTCCGCTATGCAGATGTGATTTTGTTGAGAGCAGAAGCATTGGCTTACCTGGGTGAAACCGGTGAATCGATTAAGATGCTGAACCTGGTAAGAGACCGGGCCAGTGCAAAACTATATAACGGTGGTGGCGGCAAACCCTTGCAGGATGCGGTGTTCCTGGAAAGGGAAAAAGAGCTGATGGGAGAGGGGCATTTGTGGTATGACCTTGTTCGTACCGGCCGGATTACGGATAAAAACGTCACAGAAAATTCCCTGACCCCGCAACAGTTGGAGATGGGGGCATGGACCTGGCCTATTTCAAATTCAGCGGTCACTAATAATCCTTTGGTGACCAGGAATCAATATTGGATACAGTAACTACTAAAATAATTACTATGCGCAAGTTATTGTCTTTGGCTGGCATCCTGCTGTTAGTAGCATTGTGTATGTCGGCCTGCAAGAAAGATTATTATGTAGATGGAGGGCTGGCAAATCCTCACTACAACGGTACTATTTATGATTACCTGGTAAAGAATCCTTACCTGTTTGATACAGTAGCCTACATTGTAGAGAAAGCAGGATTGAAAGACATGCTGGAGCATGATTCGGTTACCTTCTTTGCCTTTACAGATCAGAGTGTGGGAGATGCATTGCTGGACCTAAACGATCTGCGTTACCGGTCGGTAGAGGATAGTGCCCACCTGGCGGATATTCCGGGTGAAGTATGGCGGGAATTCCTGTTGCGTTATATCATGAAAGGAAAACATACTGCCAACCAGTTTGCCCGGGTGGATCCTAATAACATATACGCCTATCCGGGAATTAATTATGTAATGGCCGGCGATTATATATTGAACATCGGGCTGGTTTATCAGAATTATAACAACGTGGAAGCGGTGGGGGCACGTATGCTGTTACTGACCGACATCACTTTTGACCCGGTGACTTTCAGGAATAATAGCAATGTAAATGTAGCCTCCTCAGATATTCAACCTACCAATGGTGTGATACATGCGTTGAATATCCGCCATACGCTTGGCTTCCGGGGCGATTTTGTAAGAATAGCAGAGCAGGCATTACAGCATCAATAATCACTTAACGCATTTACTATGAAAAGATATATTTATTTAATAGCGCTGGTGGCCGTTTTAGGTGCATGTAAGAAAGAAGCCATCAGCACCAAAGGGAAGAACCCTTACCAGGAAACGGTATTGCCGGCCATCTATATTAACAAGGATGGGATTAGTCCGGGTACCGGACGTTCGGGCGATGAGGTGGTGATTGCGGGGAAGGGATTTCAGCAGCATAAGGATAAATTATCTATCCTGTTTAATGGGGTGAAGGCCACCATTATTTCCCTAACGGATACGACTGTACGGGTAAAAATACCTGCGCAGGCGGCTACGGGGAATGTGGCGGCACAGGTAGAGCAGCAGTACTTTTTCGGTCCTTTTTTCCGGGTGCTGGGATCTTTTGAAATGGATACGCTGTATCCGTCGCAGATAGGTGCAGATGATGGGATTAACGATATCATCCCGGTGGAAGATGGGAAATACCTGATTGTAGGAAATTTCACGAACTATGGCAACAGCAGTAAGGAAGGAAAGCTAAGCAGGGTGGCAAGAATTAACCATGATGGTACGGTAGATGCCAGTTTTGGACCGGATAAAAAGAATGGTACCAATACCACTGTACGCACAGCCGTGGCATTGTCATCCGGTAAATACCTGGTAGCGGGGTCTTTCAATAACTATGAAGGCCTTGGCTATGTGAATAGTATTGCGTTGGTGAATAACAATGGTTCTCTGGCAGCAGAGAGAATTATTCTGCCGTCCGGGAAGGATTTGACGATATCTGCTTTAAAAGGTGGTATTTCCGGATCGGTGGGCAATATGCATGTACAAAGTGATGGGAATATTTTACTGACGGGTAATTTCCGCTTTTTTGTGCAACCCAATTTTCAGCTGACCAGCTCGCTGGGGTTGGATTCTGTGCACCTGGATTCCATACAGATCAACGGGTTGGTGCGTTTAACGCCGGCCGGTGGCCTGGATAGTACGTACAACTATGACGCGGCACAGCATATAGGCAAAGAAGGTCCTAATGGTGTTATTACGCGCTCTATCCTGTTGCCCGATGGCAAGCTGCTGATAGCCGGTACCTTTACCAGGTATAATGGCCAGGCCGTGAACCGTATTGCACGGCTGAATACGGACGGTTCGCTGGATCCTTCCTTTACGCCCGGGGTGGGAGCGGATCAGGGCATTGACAATATGGAACGGCAGGCAGATGGAAAAATTCTGTTGGTGGGAGGCTTTAATAACTTTGGAGGTATACCCGTACCGCATATTGCCCGTATTAACGACAATGGGGTAATTGATCCTACCTTCAATGTGGGTAAGGGCAGCGACGGATTCTTATATAATATTAGTTTTATGCCGGGTGGGGAAATTATTCTCAGTGGCGCATTCACAAAGTTTGGTGACCTGCAGCGGAACAATATCATTATACTGAATCCCAATGGGTCTATTCATCCTACGTATAATAGCAATGGTGGCATTACGCTTAACTCTGCCATGGGCCGGGGTGGCATCATGAAGATGGTGCAACAGGCAGGTGAAAAGTCCATGTTGGTAGTAGGTAGTTTTACCCGGTTTGATTACCGGGTGGCTAACCGGATTGTGCGGATTACCTATCCTTAGGAGCTGGAAGCATAAAGCGGAAAGCAAAAAGCTATTGTAGCGAATGATTGTTGCGTATACTTATTCGCGCTGATCTATCTGCTACAATAGCTTTTTGCTTTTTGTTTTCCGCTTTATGCTTTCTGCTTACCTTCACCGCATGGGATATGATCCGGAATACACACAAAAGGTGATTACGCAAACGCAGAACTGGATCAGGAAACTGGTGATTGGTTGTAATTTTTGTCCGTTTGCCAGCAGGGAGGTAAAGCGTAATAGTGTACGCTACCGGGTGAGTGAAGCCACTACACTACTTTCGGTGAAGGACCATTTCCTGGAGGAATGCCGGTTGTTGGATAAAGACCGGGAGATAGCCACCACGTTGCTTATTTTACCAGCCGCCTTTCCCATATTCATAGATTATCTGAAGATGATCACCGCTGCGGGGCAATTGCTTCGGCGAAAGAAGTACGAGGGTATCTACCAGGTAGCGGAGTTTCATCCACTGTACCAGTTTGCCGGCACACTTCCCGAAGACGCCGCCAATTATACCAACCGCTCTATCTACCCCATGCTGCATATTTTGCGGGAGGCAGATATCAGGAAAGCATTAGCGTTTTATCCTCATCCCCCGGAACAGATTCCGGAACACAATATTAATTTCGCCCGTGAAAAAGGAACTACTTACATGAAAATGCTGAGGGATAGTTGTTTTTAGATATATGTTTTATATCTTAAAGGTCCTTATCCCGAACTATGTATTTTTTTAGTATTGTCAGGTGTATTGTCAGTAAAGTAGTTTACTTTTTCTATGTAAAACCCAGGGAAGTGAAATGGGCCAGCCAACGGGTCAGGACATTGGAGTCTGCTCTGGGAGGACGTTTGGATGATGCCACTTTTTACAAAATCGTGAATAGTTATGCTATTTATAACCCCGTTATTTGCGAAGCGTTTACCGCATTAAGACACCGGCGTTCCCGTGATGCAGAGAAGGAACGCATGCTGCAATACTTCATCTGTAGTTCCTTATTTGATAATTTCTGCGATAGAAATGAGTTAACGCAGGAGGCACTGCACCAGATTACATTTTCACCAGCCACCTATACACCGGGTTCTTTTGATGAGCAGCTATTCCGGCAGGCACATCTTTTCTTATGCGGAGAAGTACCCGATAAAGTGGGCTATCAACAGGTAATGCAGGGTATATTCCAATCACAGGTAGACTCCCTGAAGCAATTCAATCCCGCCATCAGTAATGAAGAAATCCGGCAAATTACGTTCAGAAAAGGAGGGTATGCGGTGTTGCTTTGCCATTTTTACCTGGACGACGGGGCCTCGGAACCCGAGCAGCAGTGCTGGTACCAGATGGGCGGCATGATTCAGCTGATCAATGACCTATTCGATATTTACAGGGATTACCAGGACGGCATTGCTACTTTGCCGAACCGGATGACCGATGCTTATGCGTTTCAGTTGTACTACATGGAGTTGGTGGAACGGCTCAAAAGAGAAGTCGCCCATTTGCCTTTTCCGCCGGCAGCTAAACGGCATCTGACCGTTTCCATCATCGGCATTTGTGCCGTAGGAGCCATGGCTATCCGGCAATTGCAACAAATACAGGGCAATGCTCCGGCGTTGCCGGATTTGCGCAGTTTGCCACGTAAGGCCTTGATTGTAGACATGGAGAAGCCCCGGAATATGTGGTATTGCATCCGCTGGATTTATCAGCATGCGCGGCCACAGGCAACCGTTATCCAGATGGCAGAACGCCGGGACGCTGTGGCTGAAGTCAGGTAGCGGTGGTGGATTTTCTTACAATCAGGGAGGAAGGAATCACCTGTTGTTGTTCGGACAATGCAAAACTGCTATTTTTTAATGCCTTGAATAACAGGGTGGCGGCGGCCTTACCCATGTCAAAAGCCGGTTGGGAGATGGTGGTGAGGGATGGGTTTAAAAACCGGGCAGTGGAGAGATTTGAGAACCCGATAACCTGCAGATCCTGTGGAATACGCAGTCCTGATTCCTCACATACTTCATATACGGCGGTAGCCAGTTTTTCTGTGGTGGCAATGATGCCATCGTACTGTTGTTCCCGGAATATTTTTTTCAGCAGTAGTTTCGTAGCGGCGTGATCGTTAGAACAGTAGGTGATGGCAGCGTTGCTTTGCGGCAGTCCGTGGGCAGCCAGGGCCAGCAGGAATCCTTCTGCCCGCCTGTTGCTGATAGACAAATGTGGGGAAGCGGCCAATAATCCAATATGTTTGCATCCACCCGCTACCAGGTGGCTGGTGGCTTTGTAAGCGGCAGTAGCATCATCGGTGGTAATTTTGGCGGCGACAACATCTTCACATACCCTGTCAAAGAAAACGATAGGTATTTCTTTGACCAGTTGATCCAGTCCATGCGGGGCCGAAGCGGTTTCTGTGGTCACAGAAATCAGTACGCCATCTACCCGCCCGCTCTGGAAGTCTTTCAGAATGCCTCTTTCTTTCCCGGAATTCTCATGGGTGAGGTAAATCAGTACATGATAACCTTTTTCCTGGGCAACAGATTCTATACCGTTAATGGCTTCTGCAAAGAAGCTGTCGGCTACTTCCGGAATCACTACGGCAATGGTATGGCTGGCCTTCTTTCTCAGGCTGCTGGCATAAGGATTAGGCACGTAATTGAGTTCTCTTGCCAGTGCCAGCACCCGCTGCTTGGTTTCTTCGCTGATTTCATGGCTGTTACTCAACGCTTTGGAAATAGTGGCGGTTGATAACTGCAGTCTTTCCGCGAGCATCCTGATCGTGACGTTTTCCATATGATGGCCTTGTTACTTAATCGGTTAAGTAAATAAAGTTATTCTATTATGCGGAAGATTTTTAAAAAGATCGCATATTTAGAGCAGGATAATTTCCTTCTTTTCCACGAACTTCTAAAATCATGTATTATGGATAACGTTAATGGACAGCCCAACCCTGCACCACTCCAATCGCTGGATCAATGGGAAGATGATTTGCTGGAGCGCTATCCCGATCCTGCCAACATCAACAAAGATAAAAGCACTGCCGAGTTCCGTAATTATGCGGAGCCTCCCAGAGACACGGTACGTGAATTTTACCGGTTGAATCATACCTATCAATCATATGCTTTCGTAAAACAGAAAGAACAGGAATTTCTTTCTTTCAATAAAAAGGAAATGTCGGTATGGGATGCCTTTAATTTCCTGAATCAGCTGGTAGATGACTCAGATCCGGATACAGACCTGGATCAGTTTCAACACCTGCTGCAAACCTCTGAAGCTATTCGCGCGGATGGTCATCCTGACTGGATGGTATTAACCGGTTTGTTTCATGATATGGGAAAAGTATTATGCCTGTTTGGAGAACCACAATGGGCAGTAGTAGGAGATACCTTCCCGGTAGGATGCGCATTTTCCGACAAAATTGTTTTCCACGAATTCTTCAAAAATAACCCGGATATCAACAATCCTGATTATAATACCAAATACGGCGTATATGAGCCTAACTGCGGCTTAAACAATGTACACCTGAGCTGGGGCCACGATGAATATATTTACCAGATGATGAAGGATCACTTGCCGGAACCTGCGCTGTATATGCTGCGTTACCACTCTTTTTATCCGCAGCACAGAGAGCATGCCTACGGTCACCTGATGAATGCACATGATGTGGAAATGTTTAAATGGGTAGATCTGTTTAATCCATATGACCTGTATTCAAAAAGCCCGGTGCCACCCAACTGGAAAGAGTTGAAGCCTTATTATGAAGATCTTGTTGCCAAATATTTGCCCGCTACTTTAAAATTCTGATAGTAGCGCAGGCTAACAAAGGATTATCGGGGATGGATGCACGCAGTGATACAACATAACATCCATCCGGATAATCCTTTTTTATTTTTTCCACGGGGGAAAGTCTTATATTCCATCCAGGTATTTATATCCACGTCATTCAACTGCTGATCAACCACGAACCACTCATGAGTAATCAACTTGTCTTAAAAGACTACCTGGTATTTGCATTATATTTTATTATTGTTGCTTCCTACGGTTATTGGATTTATAAAAAGAAGAAGAAGGGAGTGGTGAGTGCTTCCAAGAATTTTTTCCTGGCAGAAGGCTCACTTACCTGGTGGGCTATTGGCGCCTCTATTATTGCTTCCAATATTTCGGCAGAGCAGTTCATTGGTATGAGCGGCGACGGTTTTTTTGTGGGAATTGCCGTATCGGTATATGAGTGGGTAGGTGCGGCTGCACTGATTATTGTAGCGGTATTCCTGATGCCGGTGTATATCAAAAACAAGATATATACCATGCCCCAGTTTTTGAAAACCCGGTATAATGAAACGGTGGCCTTAATCATGTCTATTTTCTGGTTATTCCTGTATGTATTTGTTAACCTGACATCCATTCTCTACCTGGGCGCATTGGCTATTAACGGACTATTGGGCGGGGCTTACTTTCATGAAGTGATGGTGGCATTGGCGGTCTTCTCCGTTATTATTACCCTGGGCGGTATGAAAGTAATTGGTTACACCGATGTAATACAAGTGGGGGTACTGATTGTAGGCGGCCTGGCTACTACGTATATGGCCTTAACGGTAGTGAGTGAAAAATTTGGTTTTGGGAAAGATGTACTCGCCGGGTTTAATGTGTTGATACGGGAAGCGCCCGATCATTTTCATATGATGTTAAAGAAACCTGCTGCCACGGCGCCGCAGGACTATGTAAATAAATACCTGATTTTGCCTGGTTTTGGGATGTATATTGCCGGGCAGTGGATCAGCAACCTGAATTACTGGGGTTGTAACCAGTATATTACACAACGTGCGCTGGGTGCAGATTTGCAAACTGCCCGCACGGGTATTTTATTTGCCGGGTTGCTGAAAATTCTGATGCCGGTGATTGTGATGTTGCCAGGTATAGTGGCTTATGTATTGTACCAGCATGGACATCTTCCTCAGTTGGAAGGCGGCCATAAAGATGGCGCCTATGCTGCAATTCTTACCTTACTGCCTTCGGGACTGAAAGGATTGGCTATTGCCGCTCTAACTGCGGCTATTGTGGCATCGCTGGCGGGCAAGTCGAACAGTATTTCCACCATTTTTACGCTGGATGTGTACAAGAAATATATCAATACCGGCGCTGATGAAAAGCAGTTGGTATGGATTGGAAGAGTGACGATTATCGTAGCGATTATTGTTGGCGTAATATTCACCTGGAATGATGCTTTGGGCATTGGTGGCGCCGGAGGATATACTTTTGTGCAGAAGTATTCCAGCTTTATCAGCCCGGGTGTATTTGCCACCTTCATTTTAGGTATGTTCTGGAAACGTACCAGTGGTACTGCCGCCATCGCAGGGATCATTACCGGCTTTGTGGCGTCATTGTTTTTCAACCAGCTGGCGGTGCGGATTTTTGGTCCGGAAACGATGCTGTACAGTGCTTTTCATAATGCGAGTGGCGATTATGAAATTCCATTTTTTATCAGCCTGGGATGGTCTTTCCTGACAACGGTGCTGGTGATGGTGGGTATCAGCCTGGCTGGTCCGAAAGTGAGCGACAAAGCCTTTGCGCTGGATTATGAAATGTTTAAACTAAAACCTTCTTCTGTGGTATTAATCGTCACCATTTTATTGTTGTTGTCGGTTATTTATATCAGGTTCTGGTAAAGTTTGTATATATACTCGCTGTCTACTTGTTACAAAGCTGTTGCGCCTGCAACAGCTTTTTTTATGCGGAAAGCGGAAAGCGGAAAGCAAAAAGCTATTGAAGCGATTGACCATTGCGGATATTCGCGCTAATCACTCGCTTCAATAGCTTTTTGCTTTCCGCTTTTTGCTTTCTGCTACACTCTTACCACAATTTTGCCTTGTGTTTTACCAGAAGCCACTTGTGTATGTGCTTTCCCCATTTCTTCGAATGAGTAAGTGTGGGAAACATCAGAGTGGAGGGCGCCTTCCGCCAGCAGTGCGGCGATGGAGCGGGTACCGGTGGTATCGGATTTTACGGTGAGGCGATCGATGTATACATTTTTAGCGGCGGCCTTAGCTTTTAAGTCATCATCGAAATGTATGAGGAGGCTCACCAGGCGGCCGTTGGGTTTAACGGTGTTGAGGGAGCGTTGGAGATGGCCGGGTGCGCCAATCGCATCAATCACCACATCTACGTCTTTGGCAAGGGTTTCAAAGTCTTGCTGGGTATAGTCGATGTATTCATCTGCGCCCAGGCGTTTTACGGCGTCTTTCTTGGAGCCAGAAGCCGTGGCGATAACATGGGCGCCGAAGTGTTTGGCGATTTGTACCGCATAGTGTCCTACGCCACCAGCTGCTGCGTGAATCAGTACTCTTTCACCCTTTTGTATTTTGGCAGAATCTACCAGTGCCTGCCAGGCGGTGAGTGCCGCCAGGGAAGCAGCCGCTGCTTCTTCATAGGAGGTGTTGGCTGGTTTCAGGGCGATGTGGCTGGCCGGAGCAGCTACATATTCTGCGTAGGCTTTACCAGGGCCCGCAAAGTTCACCATACCAAATACATCATCTCCCACTTTGAAATCGGTCACGTCTTTACCCACGGCTACTACCTTGCCGGAGATGTCCCAGCCCAGGATAATGTCTTCGCCGGGAGTAGGCTGTACATAGGCATTCAGGGCTGCTTCAACGGCGCGTACGAAGTTGTCTACCGGGTTGATACCAATAGCCTTGTTATGTACCAGTACTTCATTGTCTTTTATAGTTGGAACAGGAACGTCTTTAATAACCAGGTTTTCCACACCACCTACGGCTTGTAATACGATTGCTTTCATATCAGATAAATTTGTTTTTGTGATTTGATGAATCAAAATTCCAATAAATTTGTGGGTAAGCCCTTGTACAAACAGGGGTTCATTTTGTACAATATCAGGTTATGCAAGTATTGAATCTCTTTAAACCATTTGATATCATCATGATAGAAGAAGGGAGTTGCCCGATGGGACAGCACCGGAACACCTTCTTTGAGCTATTGTATATTCTCAAGGGAACGGGAACCCTGCATAACAATCAGCATACCTTTGAGTATGGGCCGGAACAACTGTTCCTGTTTATGCCCCAGGATACGCATTACACCCGGATAAAAGAGCGAACTACCTTCCTCTTTATCCGTTTCAACGGCATTTACCTGGAAGCACAACGTACCGGTACTTCTCATAGCAACCTGGGCGACTGGGCCCGTAAGCTGGAATATGTTTTTCTGAATAATCATCATTTTCCGGGCTGTATCCTGCGTAATGAAGCCGATAAACCGGTGATCAAAGCGCTGATAGATGCATTGATCCTGGAGTATCCCAGGGAGCAATCCCTGCGTAACGAGGTGGTACAACAACTGGTGAATACTATTCTTACCATTGTAGCCCGAAATGTAGCGATGGTAGAGCCGGAGAAGCCGGCGGTGAATATTGAGCAGTCCAACGACTTAATGAGTTACATACACCAGAATATCTACTACCCGGAAATGTTACGGTCCGATAAACTGGCTGCGAAGTTTAACATCTCACAAAATTATGTAGGTGAATATGTGAAGAAGGTCACCGGAGAAAGCATACAGCGGTACGTAACGCGTTATAAGCTGAAGCTGGTAGAAACGCGCTTACAGTACAGCGATATGCGGATGAGTGAAATCGTAGAAGAGCTGGGCTTTACAGACGAAAGCCACTTAAACAGAACGTTTAAGAAACATACCGGCATTAATCCTACTGATTTCCGGAAAAAGATGTGGGCAGAAAAGAATTACCAGCCGGGTATGAGCGGCTGATCTTTACATGGCCAGCAATACGGCCACATAGTGGCAAATAGCGGCTGCCAGTACCAGGAAATGCCAGATGGCATGGGTATAGGTATACTTATCCCAGATATAGAAAATAACCCCAATGGTATATAATCCTCCACCAATGGCCAGCATGATCATTACCGGCAATGGCAGTGTATCGAAAAACCGCCGCCCGCCTGCAATCATGATCCAGCCCATTGCGAGGTAAATAATGGTAGAAACAATATCGTATTTGCCGGTAAACCAGGTTTTAAAGAATACGCCTACCAGCGTTAATCCCCAGAGTACCGATAACAGCGTAATACCAAAAGCATTATTCATATACACCAACAGAAATGGGGTATAGGTGCCGGCAATTAAAAAATAAATGCTGATATGGTCAAACACGAGGAACAGCTTTTTGATGGCGGCTTCCTGTGATAAATGATAGATCGTGGAGTTGGTAAAAAGTAAGATAAAGCAGAAGGTATAGATACAGGCACCTACAATGCCCGGGGTGTTATTGTGCGTAGCGGCAATCCCTGCCAGCATGGGTAATGCACTTACGCCAAATATAATGCCCAATCCATGTATCAGACCATTGACGATTTCCTGTTTGCGGGTATATCCTGTTTCATTCTTACTAACTGGCATTGATTCAAATTTTCTACTGACTTATTGGTGCTATCAATGCAAAAGTAGGACAATAATGCACGCCGACGGATCGAATTTATTTATCTCATCATATAGGATTTTTGTCATGGTGCAGGATTAGACTGATTATACTGATTTTGGTTTTTGATAAATAAACAAAAAAAAGATGTTGGTGAATATCTTCCAACATCTTTTAAAATCAAGAAAATAAAATCAGTATAATCAGTCTAATCCTGTACCAAGACAAAAAATCGCCCTAATACACCGCTTTCCAGCCTTTTTCTTTCCAGTAGCTAATGATAGGTTGATAAGGTCCATACTTATGTTGTGCTACGGAGAAGGTATCTGCAAAGGGGCCATGGTCGTAATCGATGGCTTTTTCTGCTATATGTGGATAGTCGAAGCTTTTAGGATTGGGTCTGGGATGGATATCATCGTTGTTAACGAATGCTGCGATATCCAGGGCTTCCTGGTCGGTGAGGAAAGGTTTGCCCGGCATGGCTTTATCGAATGGCATATTGTTTTTCAGCCATTCAGCCTGCTTGATGACCCGGTGCATGCTGGAGCCGGGCTGATAAGCGGTGCTGCCCCAGAGTGGCGGATAAACGTAAGTGCTTTTGTCTGCATTCCATTGCCCTTCTCCATTGGGACCATGACAGCGGGAGCAGTTTTCCTGGTACAACAGCTGTCCGTGTTGCGGATTAGCGGCGATATCAGGAAAAGCGACGGTCAGGTTTTTAGCGCCTTTGAAGGGTTGGTTTTTGGGTACAAAAGTGCTGAGCCATTTAAAGTACGAGAGGAACGCCACCATTTCTTTACTGTCCAGCGGCAGAGGTTTGCCGTTATGCGGGCGGGTAACGCAGTTGTTGACTCTTTCTGCCAGCGTTAATACTTTGCCTTCCCTGCCACGGTATTGCGGATAATGATCATGGGAGGACATGAGGTTGAAGGAAAAAGCTTTGGTACCGGCATCCTGGTGGCAGTTGGTGCAATTCATTTTATTACCCAGGTATTTGCCTGCGCTGCCATCGGGACCTATTAAAACGGCCGTGTTCATCATCAGTTCCCGGCCATAACGTACAGACTCCCCAAATTGATCATGTGGAATGAGAGCCGTATCAGCCATAATTATTTGTTCAGCGGCGGGTGTGGCAGCTTTGGCTGATTTGCCTTCCACCGCGGAGCCACAGGAGGAAATAATGGCGAACCCACTGATGCTGGCTAAACCTATCACTATTAAATTTCTCATGTGTTGTTTTTTTATGTTGACATTAATGCACATAACCCGGTTGTGATACGTAAGGCGCGAGGCTTTCTGCCGGGATAGAAGACGCCCGGTAAGACGACATGCCTGTTCTCATCAGCCAGAGAAACCTGCCTTGCAGGTTGGTCAGGATAACGGTGTTACGTTTGGTAGCGCAGGAGAGCAAGGTGCTGTCGCCCACCAGGTAGCTGCTGCCCATTCTTTCATTAAAGTTTTCCGGCGGCAGTTTGGTATCTATGACGAGTGAGGCTTTCTTCGCTGCTTCATCGATTTTAAAGGAGAGGGTACGGGAAGTTTTTTTGCTCACCCCGTTGTCGAAGAACATCAGGTCTCCGTGTTCATTGATATGTACGGCATGGGCCTGATCAAAGATGGCTTCTGCCGGTATATCGAAATCGCCGTCTTTGCCGAACGTCCATATGCGTTTGCCGGTGCGGGCATCTATCTTCCAGATCTGGCCATTGTTATAGAAAGAGATGAGGTAGTTACCATCTTTATCTAACGCAATGCAATTGGCGTGCATCCAGTCTTTTTTTTCTTTTAAGATGTTTTTATCATCGAGGGGATTGAGCGCATCAAATACTGTCCACTTCCAGATTGTTTTGCCTTGTTTATCCATTACTAAAATGCCGTCGCCGCGAACGGTATCTGTTTTACTGCCGCCTTTGCTGCTGAGGTCTGTGACACGGTCTTCCACGCAGAGTGTGACGAATTCATTTTTCGGTGTCAGTAAAATTTCATGGTGGATGGTAGGGGCAAAATCCCGTCCTTTTTTGAGGTCTGCCAGGGTGTCGCCGGTGAGGGAAACTTCCAGTATTTCATCGCCGTAGCTGGTTTCGTAGCCCGGGCCACCCAGGAGCGACAGGAATGTATGGTTGTCTGTAAAACGGGCAACTTTAAACCCGGTACCACTCACCTGGTGATACCATACAATTTTCCCTTTGGCATTTAACAGAAACAATACACCGGGATCATCGCGGCGGGAAACCATGACATAGCCTTTCCGGAAGCTGGCAGGTAACACGGTGCTATCGGGACAGATTACGTTGAATATGTCCTTCATCCACATCGGATAATCGTTGGTGTTAAAAGTGTATACCTTACTGTCCTGGAGATCCTGGCCATGACCGGTGCGTACCCGGTATTCATAGCTTTGTACGGGCACCAGGTTGGTGAGCACAATGGTGTGGTGTAACTGATGTAAAGACAGTGGTGTAGTAGTGCGCAGGGTTGGTTGCCCTTTTGGCCAGTATTCCACGGCAGCATCCACAGTATCGGTGCATTGTATATCTACTTTTACCTTGAGGGCATTTTGTCCCTTGGGTGCAAGTACAATTTCGGAGATGTTACCGGCATTGTTATTTCCGCAGCTTTGCAGGAACAACGCTGCTGCCATTGGGAGCAATGGCAGCAGGCGTTGTATGTTATTCCATTTTTTCATCAATGTGCAGTGATTTACTGGCGACGGCCACTATTACTGAGGCTTTTGTTCAGATCTGTTTGCGCTTGCGGATAAGGGAAATACTTATCTGTTGCGATTTTGATACTGGGTATTTTGCCTACTGCAGTAAGATACGTATTTACAACAGTTTCGTACTTATCCATGCGGATCAGGTCTTGTCTGCGTTTGCATTCGAAGAACAGCTCCCAGCCACGTTCCTGCAGGATAGCGTCACGAAGGGTTTCTTTGCTGAAGGTGCTGGCATTTCCTAACAGGGTGGCATGAGAGCGTCCTTTTACCTGGTTGATCAGACCAATAGCTTCACTGGTAGGACCATTCAGCTCATTCAGTGCTTCTGCTCTGCACAGCAGGATATCTGCATAGCGAAGAATCGGGAACACGTGTCCGTCGTAGTAAGTAGTAGAACCTTTCGGATCCGCAAATTTGGTGGTGGCTACATCCGGCATGTAGTAGAACCCTGCAGGCGGATTGGTTTGTCCGGCTGGCGCCTGCATGTATTGGAGGCCATCTGTTCCTTTGTAACTGTAGTAGAACATTTGTTTGCGATCGTCATTATCACCAAAGGAGTTCCAGAAATACCAGGTAACCGCGAAGTACTGCCATCTGTCCGTAACAACAGGATTGTTAATGGGACCGAAGTGGTTCATGATTTCCACAGCGTCATTGAGTGGGTCGGCCAGGGCACTGAAGATATTTTCCTGGCACCATTTATTTTTCTCGGCAAACAATCCTGCATAAGAAGGATATAATCCGTAGCCCAGTTTCATGATTTCAGTGGTGAGGTCCAGCGCTTTCTGCCATTGGTGTTCCCGCATATATAGTTTGCAGAGTAATGACATGGCAGCGCCTTTGGTAGCACGACCGATATCATTAGTTTTGTAGATAGGGCTGTTCAGGTAATCGGCTGGTAATTGCTGTGCAGCAAATTCCAGGTCACTGATGATCAGTTTATTGATCTCTGTTACAGGTGTGGTAGGCAGGGCTGCTTCATAATCCGGTTGGGCAATGTTTTTTGCTACTGTTTCTTCCGTCACCAGGGGAACCGGGCCAAAAGCATCTGTGAGATCCACGTAGCCCAGTGCGCGCAGAAACCGGAGTTCGCCGGTAAACTGATTTTTCTGCGCATCAGTAATGTTGCTCATTTTAGGAATATAATATAGCGCGATGTTGGCATCTGTTACCAGTTTATACTGATGCTGCCAGGCGAAAGCCAGGTAGGTGTTGGCCGGTGCCCATTGGCAATCAGACATCAGGCCTACATCTCCACCAGAGCTGGCGTGACCTATGTCGGTGGTGAGATCGGAAATGGTAACCTGGAAACCTGCGTAATACATCCAGGCATCAGATCTGCCGCTGGGTTGTTTTAGTCTTGAGTATACCCCGTTGACAGCAGCTTTGGCATCGCTCAGGGTGAGGAAAGCATTGTTGTCTGTCAGGTAACTATATACTTTTGGCTCCACCAGTTTCTTACACGAAGTAGCGCCAAGCAGTAGGGCGGTAAGTGCGATATATGCGTATTTCATTTGTTCCGGAATTTACAGGTTTAGAAATTTAATTTAAGCCCCATAGTAACGGTGCGATAAGCAGGGAAGGCGGTGTAATCCAATCCGGAAGAAAGGTTTGCATTGCTGCCGCTGCTGTTCAGGTTAGAGTTTACTTCTGGGTCTGTTCCTGTATATTTAGTAATGGTAAATAAGTTTTGTACGGAGCCATATACTTTGATGCCTGCGAGACTCTTCAAAAAGGTTTTAGCTACGGGGATATTATAACCAAGTGTAATCATTTTGCAACGGAGATAAGAAGCATTTTCTACGAAGCGGGAGTTCATCAACCCACCATAGGAAATTGCATATCCATCTCTGGGAATATCTGTGTTTTCGTTGGTGGTGGTCCATCTGTTCAGCGCTGCTTTACCAGGACCAGATTCCAGTACCAGGGCAGTCGCATTGTACAGGCTGTAGTCTAATGCGCCCTGCAGAAATATATTTAGTTCAAAACCTTTGTAGGTAAAGCTGTTGCTGATCCCATAAATATAGTGCGGATTGGCATGCCCGAGGTAAGTACGATCATTGGCATTGATAATACCATCCGGTTTTCCATCCGGTCCGCTGATATCTTTGAATTTAGGATCGCCAGGTTTTGAGTTAGGTTGTGCAGGATGCGCTTCACCGGTTTTTATCACACCATCGTACACATAGCCATAAAAAGTACTCAGTTCCTGGCCGGGTTCCAGTTTGGTAAAGTCCATACCACGACCACCATACAGGTTAGCCGTTTGGGTGATCACATATGGACGACCAGCCAGGTCTATTGCTTTCTGTTTGTTATAAGCAATATTTAAAGTAGTATTCCAGGTAAAAGCGTGGTTGATAATATTTTCTGTGGTGATGGCTAATTCCAATCCTTTATTTTCAATGGTGCCGGCATTTAGGGTTTGAGTGGCAAATCCATTCCAGTCGCCGATAGGTATATCGAACAACAACCTATTAGTTCTCTTCCGGTAGAAGTCGAGTGTAGCAGAAATGCGGTTGTTGAAGAAGCCCATATCCACGCCGACGTCCCATTGTGCCGTGTTTTCCCAGCCCAGGTTTTCATTGGACAGGCGGGTCATCACTGTGCCGCCGTAGCTGTCGCTACCTGTGCCTAATGATACATTGGTAGGTCCAAAGAGGGCCATGTAGATATAGTTGGCGTTTTCGCCCACACGGTCGTTACCGGTTTCACCGTACCCTGCTCTTACTTTCAGGTTGGAGAATACATTCAGGTTTTTGATGAAATCTTCCTCACCGGCTCTCCATGCAATAGATCCGGAGGGGAAATTTCCGAAGCGCGTGTTACCACCAAATTTGGAAGAGCCATCCCGGCGGAAAGTAAAGGTGGCCAGGTATTTATCTTTCAACGAGTAATTTAAGCGGCCGTAGGCGGAGGCGAGGGGGACAGGCACATCCAGGCTGATGCTGGACAGGCGTTCTGAACCAGCCTCCAGGTTATGATACAGGAATGCATCTGTACTGAATTTCTGTACTTGTGAATAGTGTCTGGAATACCTGTCTGTCTGATAAGAGACACCCGCTACGAGGTTGAAGGAATGTATCTGATTAAATACTTTTTTATAGGTAAAGTAAGCTTCTATCAGGTTACGGGTAAGTGCCAGGTCGTTCAGGCTGGCTTTACCACCTACTTTTTCACCGTCTACCAGGTCGCGGGGCAGGTAGGTACCTTCTTTTGTGGTGGTATATTCCGTACCGCCATTTACACGGAAATTAAATCCGTCGAGGATCTGGTAGTCGGCATATGCGTTGATGTTTACTTTGTTTTCATACCGGTCGTTGGTGGGTGCCAGTAACCAGGCCAGTGGATTATCTCTCCCCTTAAACCTGGCATAGGAGCCATCTGGATTATATGCAGGAATAGCGGGAGAGGCGGTTAATACGCCATACATCACGTTAGACGGTACGATGTTACCATCATAGGTTTTGAAGTTGGTGTAGGCACGTGATCCGTAAACATTGGCACCTATTTTAAAACGTTTGGAAAATTGCCGGTCATAGTTAAGACGTACAGAGTATCTTTCGAAAGAAGTGTTTTTCAAGGCACCGTCCTGTTTAAAGTAGCTGCCGGAGAGAGAAACGCGATCTTCCGGTGTACCACCACTTACGCTGATGTTATGACTTTGCACCACACCGGGACGGGTAGCCAGTTTGAACCAGTCGTTGTTCCGGCCGCTGGCCAGGTCTTCCGCTGTATAATAAGCAGGCTGTCCTTTTTCAATGGCTTTGGCATTGGTGACCTGCATGTTTTCCAGGCCATTCATTTTATCGTATTCCTTTACGATGCGTTGTGTACCATAATAGCCATCGTATTGGATCGCCGCTCTCCCGGATTTACCTCTTTTAGTAGTAATCATTACTACGCCATTGGCGCCACGGGCGCCATAAATAGCCGTAGAAGAGGCGTCTTTTAAGATCTGTATGTCATCAATATCATTCGGGTTGATATCTTTACCGGTTTCAGAAGGGAAACCATCTACCACGTATAAGGGTTCGTTGGTAGATTTGATGGAGTTACCACCACGGATACGAACGATGGTTTGTCCGCCGGGCGCTGCATTCGACTGGCTCACCTGTACACCCGCAGCGCGGCCCTGAATGGCTTGTGCCGCATTGGAGGTAACACCGCCGTTGTTCATCTGGTCGCTGCTGATAGAGCTGATAGAACCGGTGAGGTCTTTCTTTTTGGAAGTACCATAACCTACTACTACCACGTCTGTAAGATTGGATACATCTTCTTCCAGCACTACTTTATAAGCAGTGGTGCTGCCATCGAATTTTACAGACCAGGGCTTGAAGCCTACCATAGAGAATTCCAGCGTTTCTCCGGGATTGGCGGAGATGCTGAAGCTACCGTCTGCCTTACTCACTGTACCATGTTTGGTGCCTTTCACCGTGATGGTGGCGCCTGGCAGTGGTTGTCCTTTGGCGGTGGTTACCGTACCATGAATTTCTACCGGCGGTGGTGGTGTGGTGGCCGGTTGTACAGCAGGTTTGGTTTTAACGATGATGGCGCCGCCTTCAATGCTGTAGGAGAGCGGTTGATTACGCATGAAAATATTCAGCGCATCGTTGACGGTCATGTTTTTTACCTCGATGTTGGTTCTGCCGCTTTTTTCCAGTAGTGCTTCATCTGCGAGGATGTTGAGTCCGGTTTGTTTGTTGATTTCCCGGAAGACATCTTTGGCAGAGGCGTTTTTGAGCGACAGGTTCACAACCTGGTTTTGTGATTTCGCTGCCTGCACCTGCATCCCGGTGGCCAGGCAGAACAAAGTCAGTAGCTTACCAACTTTTAGATGTTTGGTGGAGCGCCGGTTACTATCATACCGGGTACAGGCATCAGTACTTAATTGCATACTTGTGCTGATTTTGATTTAGATAAATGGTTGCTTTCTTATGCTATCTTTCTTCAAAAAAAATATAATGGCTTAGTGCCTTTCATCGATTGCTGTCACTGCTCACTTGCTAATCGGTAATTGGTTATTCTTCTCCTTTGACAATCAGTTTTTTTCCGTTTATGCTATACGCTACATTGTTGGCATCTAATAGTTTTAATACATTCACGAGCGGGCTTCGGCGGCTGATCATACCAAAGAATTTCCTTGGTTTTACCGGACCTTCATATACAACTTCCAGGTCGTACCAGTGTGCAAATTGTTTTAATACGGTAGTCAGGTCAGCGCTTTCGAACCGGAAGTAGCCTTCTTTCCAGGCAACAATTTCGTCGGTATTAATACCGGTTACCCGTTTCTGGCTGCCGTTGTTGTTTACCTGTGATTGCTCACCGGGCGCCAGTTGCAGGCTGCCTTTATCGCTGTTGACTTTCACGGCGCCTTCCAGCAGGGTGGTATTGATAGTAGCCTCGTCATTGTAGGCGTTGATGTTAAAGTGGGTGCCCAGTACGTCTACCGTAATTTGTTTTACCTGTACGCGGAAGGGTCTGCGGGCATCGTGTGCAATTTCGAAATAGGCTTCGCCGGTCAGTGTTATTTTGCGCTCATCGCCGGCAAAGGTGGCGGGGAAACGGATGGATGAGGAGGCGTTGAGCCATATTTTGCTGCCATCGGCCAGTACCAGTGGGTAACTTTCGCCGGCAGCGGTAGTGAGTGTATTATAAAGAGAGGTGGCTGTTTGGCCGTTTGTTTTTTCGTATATCAGTTGTCCGTCTTTTGTCCGGATGTTGCTGTTGCCTTGTTGGGCGAGTTGCTGCATGCCTTTTTCGTCCAGAACAATTTTTTCTCCGTTAGCCAGGGTCAGTACTGCTTTGTGGCGTTCTGCTGTTGCTGGCACCGGGGCTGATATATGGGCTACCGGGGCGGCAGGTTGACGATCATTTCGTAGCAGGGAGGTAGCCGGAATGACAATAGCCAGCAGGATGGCTGCTGCTGCCGCCAGTTTAAGCATGCGGTATTTTCCCCGTTGTTGCACCGGTGCCACAGGAGTTGCCTGTATATGTTTTAAAAGCGCCTTCCTGACCCTATCGCCCGCATCGGAGGCCGGAGGTGCTGCATCTGGTGTTATCTGCCGGAACGCGGCCTGTAATTCATTTAGCAGGGTGCGGTTGGAAATATCCTGCCGCAGGTAGTCCATTAGCTCAAGGGCCTCCGTAGGCGTACAGGTCCGTTGTTGCCAACGGAGGAGTAATTCCTGGTAGTAAGCGTCGTTCTTTTCTCTGGACATATCTATACTATCCTGAAAACGACTGGTAGGGTGGGTGGGGATGAAAATATTTTTTTTGCTACGACCTGGTTATCATAAAACCAGATAGCAGGAAGATGGGAAGTAGCCCATCTGCGTTGGTATAGAAATAAAAGCGGATACTTTTCATGGCCATGACCATATGTTCTTTCACCGTATTCCGGGAAATGCCCAGTTCTATGGCTACTTCTTCATAACTCTTGCTTTCTTCCCGGCATAGCCTGAATACTTTTTGCCGCTGTGGAGGCAATTGACGGATGGCTTCCAGCAACAGCGCTTCATATTCCTTCCATATCAGGCTGGTGTCCGCATCATTGGTCTGCCGTTGTAATTCCTGCATTACCTGTAAGCGCAGGGCTTCATCGGCGGCAATCTTTTTTAATGATTTGAATACCTGGTTTCGGGTAATACGATACAGGTATCCACTGAAGGACAATTCCGGATTGATACGTTCCCTGATCTCCCAAATTTTTATAAATACCTCCTGTAGCGCGTCTTCAGCGAAAGCAGGGATATTAACAAAATGGAGTATGTAGGTGTAAAGTGAGGGGTAGTATTGGTTGTATAATGTAATATAAGCTGCTGCATCCCCTTGCTGCAGTTTCTTCAACAGAACCGCTTCTTCATTACCCACTGGCTTGGTATTTAAAGCTAAAATAAGCAATTGGCGATAAATTTTTCCGGAATTTTTGGGGATTGTCACGTAGGTTGTCTTTATCCAGGATTATACTGATTATACTGATTATATTTTTTTTGATTGATTATATTTTTAAAAGATATCATCTTAAAAAATATAATCAGTATAATCAGTCTAATCCTGGGTAAGACAAACTCCTCGTGGATATAATTTGATAGTTGCGGGGATTTACTATCTTCGCCGCTGTTCTTTACGTATTACCATCGAAGCAAGTAATGGTTCCCGCCGAAAGGCGGGATTAAAAGGGAACTGTGTGTAAATCACAGGCTGTCCCGCAACTGTAAGTTTTGAGCAGCTAATTAGTCTGCAACCGGTAAACAATATGCCACTGTTCCGCTCCGGAATGGGAAGGTGTTTACCGGCGAAACGAGCCAGGAGACCTGCCTTTATTTCACTTTGACGCTGCTTTCGCGGATTGAGGCAGGTCAGGTTTTGATTGTAGTAATTTTTAGAACAGGCATAATATGGCAGGCATCTTTGTGGAAAGAGCCGGCTATGGAGCTGCCTGTGAAAATAATTGCTGACAGTCTTCTCCTCTCTTATTCTCTCCCGTTAAAGCATTGCATAGTAGGTACAAGAGCGTGAACATCAAGTATCACCTTTTAAATCATTTGCAATGATTATCCACAACTTAGGCTATCCGAGGATAGGTAGCCGGCGTGAATTAAAAAAGGCCTGTGAAAGCTATTGGGCAGGCAACATTACGATTACTGCATTACAGGAAGTAGCCGCAGGCATCCGTTTACAAAACTGGGAGCTGCAAAAACAGGCGGGCATTGACTGGATTCCCTGCAACGATTTTTCTTATTACGACCAGGTACTGGATACTTCCCTGATGACCGGCGCTATTCCCGCCCGTTATCATACCCTTACCACCAAACAATTGTCTGAAACAGACTTGTTGTTTGCTATGGCCAGAGGGTATCAACGTGATGGAGACGATATCACCGCCATGGAAATGACCAAATGGTTTGATACCAATTACCATTATATTGTTCCGGAGTTCACTGCCGCACAGGAGTTTCAGCTGTTTTCCCGTAAAGTGGTGGATCAATTCCAGGAAGCAAAGCAAGCCGGATACGCAGTCAAACCAGTATTGCTGGGACCTGTTTCTTTTCTGTTATTGGGTAAAGAGAAAGAAGCCGGTTTTAACCGCTTGTCGCTGATAGATAAATTACTGCCGGTATACCTGGAAGTACTGCATGAACTTACCGCTGCCGGCGCCACCGTAGTACAACTGGATGAGCCCTGCTTATCGCTTAATTTGTCTGCAGAAGCGTTACAAGTCATCATCAGCACTTACACCAAGATACATGCAGCGTTCCCGCAATTGCATATTGTGCTGGCTTCTTATTTTGAATGCTACGGGGCACACCTGCCAACAGTACTGTCTTTGCCGGTACAAACGCTGCACCTGGACCTGGTACGCTGCCCGGCACAACTGGACGATGTATTGCAGACAGACATTGTAAACAGCACACTACAGCTATCACTGGGAGTAGTAGACGGCAGAAATGTGTGGAAGAATAATTACGCTGCCTCACTCACTTTTATACGGCGTGCCATCCATGCATTAGGAGAACACCGGGTAGCCATTGCGCCTTCCTGCTCCCTGCTGCACATACCTTGTGACCTGGATGACGAAACAGCTATTTCTCCCGAAATAAAAAACTGGATGGCCTTTGCCAAACAAAAGCTGCAGGAAATAAAAGAATTACGGGAGATTATACACGGCAATACGGCTTTATTAATCGCCAATGAGGAGGCGATCCGCCAACGTGCGGTTTCCGGGCTGATTCATCGTAAAGCAGTAAAACACCGGGTAGCAGCATTTACAGTAGCTGATGCCAGCCGGAAAAGTGCCTTCACCGTGCGCCAGGCGATACAACAGCAACAATTTGGCCTGCCATTGTTTCCCACCACTACCATTGGCTCTTTCCCGCAAACAGATGATATCCGGCAGTTAAGAGCCCGGCTGAAAAAAGGTGAGCTGACGGTAGCAGACTATGAAGCGGCCATTGAAAAAGCGACTATAGAAGTGATTCGCTGGCAGGAAGAAATTGGTCTCGATGTATTGGTACATGGCGAGTTTGAGCGCAATGATATGGTGGAATATTTTGGTGAGCAACTGGAAGGATTCCTGTTTACTAAAAATGGTTGGGTACAGAGTTATGGCAGCCGTTGTGTAAAACCACCGGTTATTTTCGGGGATGTAAGTCGCCCGGCAGACATGACGGTTCGCTGGAGCCGTTTTGCACAGGCACACACCAATAAACTGATGAAAGGAATGCTGACGGGGCCTGTTACCATTTTACAATGGTCTTTTGTACGGGATGATCAGCCCAGGTCTGCTACCGCCAACCAGATTGCCTGGGCGATACGGGATGAAGTGGTGGCACTGGAAGCAGCAGGTATTAAAGTGATACAGATCGATGAACCTGCCATCCGGGAAGGCCTGCCATTGCGCCGGGAAAACTGGGCGGCTTATCTTGAATGGGCCGTACAGGCGTTCCGTATTGCTGCCAGTGGTGTGAAAGATGAAACACAGATCCATACGCATATGTGCTACAGCGAATTCAATGATATCATTGAACATATCGCCGCGATGGATGCCGATGTGATCACGATTGAAACCTCGCGGTCGCAAATGGAATTACTGGAAGCATTTGCCGACTTTAAATACCCGAATGAAATAGGTCCCGGTGTATATGATATTCATTCTCCGCGGCAGCCATCTGCTACGGAAATGATTACGTTACTGGAAAAAGCGGTAGCAACGCTGCCTGCCAGGAACCTGTGGGTAAACCCCGACTGCGGATTAAAAACCCGTAAATGGCCGGAAACTAAAGTAGCTTTGACTAACATGGTGAAAGCCGCGGAGGTAATGAGAGAAAAGGCAGTATTGTAATCACTATAAAAAAGTACCACGATGACAATGGAAGAGAAGATTCTTCACTCAGAAACCAGGATATTCAAAGCAGTATTTCCCAGTACTACTAACCATTACGACACCCTTTTCGGTGGTACGGCCATGTCGCTCATGGACGAAGTGGCGTTCATCACGGCTACCCGTTTTGCCCGTAAAAAAATGGTGACGGTATCCTCTGGGCAGATTGATTTTACACGGCCCATTCCTGCCGGTACTATCGTGGAATTAATTGGCAAGGTAACGGAAGTGGGTAATACGAGCCTGAAGGTATTGGTGGAGCTGTATATAGAAGAGATGTACTCAGATAGCCGGGAGAAGGCTATTTCAGGCACTTTCAGCCTGGTGGCTATTGGAGATGATAAGCACCCGGTGCCCATCAACAGTTAAATGGAAAAAAAGAAATAGGCTGTATCAGGTGTGATACAGCCTATTGTTATTTGAGGGTAGGTTTATACATAGAAAATGGGGAATCGTTTATTTTAAGTTCAAATCTCTTACACCTAATACCTCTGTAGATATTTCTCCCAACCAGCCTGCTTCTGCGCGCTGACCAGTATGTACTTTAATAAAGTCAACGCCGGAGAGCTTCACCGGGTTACCATTTTTATCCACTGCCCAGTCGATTTTAATTTTTGCATCCGGGTCATCATTGCTCAGGTTATCTGAATAACCCCACGAGAAAGGAAGACTTACATAGTAAGGGGAACCTGGATCACTGGAAGTATTTTTAACATTGGCAGCAGAAAGTTTGGTGCCGGTGAAAGTGATGCTATCACCTTTCCACTGTGGATAGTAGGGCTGATCGTGGAACATGTTTCTCACAATAAATCCACTGTCGCCCTGGTTATCTTTCCATTTAATATAAGTGTTGTCGCTGGTATATGAATCATCCGGATCTGTTGTGCGGGTTTTATTTTCATTGGGTTTGTAGTAAGTGATCTGGTAGTTCTTAATAGTTTTGGAGCTATTGTATTCAGATCCCGCAATTTCAAACCATTCGTCGTCTGGTAAGCCGTTTTTGTTTTTGTCAACAGAAACAGAGATAACACCTGGTTCCGCAAAATTGGTAAAGGCATTGCCCAGTACAACGAAAGAATATTGTCCGGATACATTTTTGATGGTATGGTCGAAGCCCATCACTACGTAGCCACCGAAGCCGCCAAGGGAAATCATATTTTCCTTAGATATTGCATCCAGTGCGTAAGCGGCCATTTTTTTATCGTCGTCGCCTGTTTTCCACTCAGGTAGGGTATTGATGAATTGTCCGGGGGCAGGGAAGTATTCAAATACCTTGGTCACCTTGTTTAAGAAAGGGCCGGTTGGTTCAGGATCCGGGGGTGTTACTTCCTGATCTTTGCTTTTGGAGCAACTGGTGGCTATCATAGCCGTAATCATACCTGCGAGTAGAAATTTTCTTTTCATAATAGTTGATTAGTGTGATTATTTATTTGCTTTTACGAACACCATGTGGCCGGGGATATCTCCGGTAACGGTTGACCATTTCTTTTTCCCTGTTTTATCAAAGCAGTACAGGGTGCCGAAAGACACATAGTCTTTCGCGTCAGTTACAAAAAAGTCCCTGGTGGCTGGATTCACGATAATGCCATAGGGCATTCTGATCATTTTGTCGGTGCCATCTGTAATGAAGTTGGTGTTAAGAAGCGTTTCCGTTTTAACATTGATCATGTTATAGGTAACCGTCCATTTGCCCGTGTTATAACTGAATTCAGAGCCATATACATACGCCGTATCACCCATGATGCAGAGGTTGCTGGCGCCGATATTGAATGTTTTCTTTACTTCATCTTTTTGGGTGTCGATGACAAAAAGTTTTGATGGAATACTGCGATAGTCGCCGCGGGAGGTAACGTATAAGTCGCCATCACTATCGGCTTTCAGGCGGTCGAGGTTGATGGCCACATCAATTTTTTTCGTTTCGGTGAAGGTGAGTAAATCAATCACGGAAACGGTGCGGTCATAGTTAGGTACGCGATAGCCGCCGGAATTGGCTACATATAACTTGTTACCTACTACGGCCATTTCTTCTGGTTGATACCCTACAATTACTTTCCGGGTAATTTGCAGGGTGCTGGTATCTATTTCTGCCACAAAGCCAATGGGCGCGTCGCCATCTATTTTTACAGGACCCGCGTAAGAACTCACATAGGCTTTACCGTTAGCAAACGTGATATAGCGGCAGTTCAGGATATTAATTTGTCCGAGGCGTTTGGTGTCTGCTACGTTCATCACTTCTACCTTGTTGGACACATTGATCACGGCGTATAGTTTGCTGCCATAGATTTGTATATCGTTGCCCACATCTCCCAATTCCTTTACTACAGTGGGGTTTTTTGCCGCGTAAATATTTTTTGTATAAACGCCGTTGGTATAATCGAAGTAGTCGAGGGACGCTTTGTTGCTGCCCATATTGCCTTCGTTCAGCAGGTACATACCTACATAAGGTGCATTAGGTTCAGCAGGTGTTACCGGGGTGAGCGCCGGTGGTACAATGGTTTTTTCTTTCCTGCAGCTCGTGGCCATGCTGATCATGGCGGCTGCGAGTAATATATGTTTTATTGGTTTCATCATGACGAATCAGATTAAATGTTGACCGCTACAATGAAGCGGTAGTTTCTACCCGGCATAGGGTAGCTTTGTACCACTTCATAAAACTGGTTAGCCAGGTTATTTACCTGTGCAGTAACGTGAACGTGTATACGTTTATAGCTGAATTGTTTGCCAAAGGAAATATCGCTGGTATACCAGGCGGGTACGTAGTTTTCTGTTGCATTATCTTTGCCGTTATATCTTTCGCCGGTATAAATAAAGCTATAGTTAGCTTCCCAGGATTTATAATCGGCCCCCAGCAGCAAGGTGCCGCTATGGCGGGGAATGTAAATAATTTGTTGGCCGTAGTAACCATCTTTTGGATTCGTATAATCCAATGCCTGTTGGAAAGTATAGGTGCCTTTGGTATTCAATTGCAGCTGTTGTTTAATTAACCAGCTGCCGCTGATTTTAGCGTCGAGGCCCGTGATTTTTACTTTGCCCAGGTTCATCATTGTCCATACAAACTGGTTTTGTCCGGGTACGGCTACAATTTTATCCGTGACTTCGTTGTAATAGCCATCTACTTCTACGCCGGCGAGCAACAACCATTTATTGGTGAATGTTTTGTTCCAGGTGATGCCGGCGTCGTATTGTGTGGCAAACTCTGGTTTTAACAGGTGGTTGCCGATTTCGGTATAATAGAGGTCATTGAAAGTAGGCATGCGGAAAATGCGTTTGTAAAACCCACGCACTTTCAGGTCGGGTGTGGGTAAGGGCTGCCAGGAAAGAAATACCGCCGGGGTGAATTTTTGCTGATAAGGTGCTGCGGTGTTGACTTTTACCGTTTCATTCACCAGTGTTGCCAGCAGGCTGGCCTGTGCGCTAAACCGTTTGAAATTTACGGCAGATGCAGCGGCAACCAGGGTAGTATACCGGACCGGATAGCTGAAGCTGTCCAGGCTGGCGTTTAGTTTATTCCATTGAAAATCGCCGGAAAGGGAGAGGGTCCACCAGTTGGTGAGTGCATACTGCTGGGCCACGGAGAAATACATTTCGTATTGGTAGTAATGATTATTGGCCGGGAACTGAGCGGTATCCTGTGTTTTGTAATGCGTATAGTCGTAGGCGTATTTGCCATTGAGCAGTATGCTGTAACGGGGTGTAATTTCTTTGCGGAAGGAAGATTGCGCGAAGAAGCTCTGGTCCCGGAGCCGGTCTATGTGACCAAATACGTTATTGACAATAAAGCCGGGTAGCCCCCTGTTGGATTGATAGTAATATACTTTCGTGTTCCATTCGCCGCCTTTGACAGTACCATTGAGACCACCTTCTATTCTTACGGCGTTGATGTCGCTGTTTCTGCGGTAGTCGCTGGTATCATAGGCCAGGTGTTTGAGTGAGTCGTATGTTTTGTAGGTGTATTTATACCGGCCGGTGGCGTTGATCCATTCTGTGCTAAACGAAGCGGAGGTGTGCTCACTGATTTTTTGCTGCCAGAGCAGGGAGGGATTGAAGAGGCCGAAGGAGCCTGTTTTTATCGTTGTTCTTACATGCGTTTTTTCACCGGGGGCAAATTTGGGTTTGAGAGATGTCAGGTAAATGGAGCCTGCGGAGCCAAAGTCTTTGGCTGGTTGGAAGATGTTACTTTTTTGTCCGTTATACAGGGCAATTTCTTCCAGGTTGTCCAGTGAAAATTTACCCAGGTCTACCTGTCCGTTTTGTGCGTTGCCGAGCTCTATGCCGTCGTAGAATACGCCGGTGTGGTTGGAACCCATGCTGCGGATATCCACTGTTTTGAGGCCGCCGATGCCGCCATAGTCTTTGATTTGTACGCCGGAAAAAAAGCGGATAGCATCGGCCACAGAATGTGTGCCCAGCCTGCTGAGTTCTTTTTCCTGCATCTTTTGCCCCGGGCTTATTTCTTTGCCTGACCGGGTTGCGGTAACGGATACCTCTTTGAGATGTTGGGTGGTAGTGGTATCTGCCTGTTGTGCTTTAATGAAAGTGAATGGCCAGATGATAATTAGTATCACGCATAAACATCCCCTTATCAATGAACCCGTTTGTTCAGTGAATTGCATAATTTTTTTGTCTGTTAATATTCCATCAACAGCCTTCGACAGGAGAAAAAATAATTAGGAAAGCGGCAATGTACAGGTGTACTCTGTAGCTTGCTAGTATCCCTAAGCTTCATTCCACGAAAGCTCAAAAATGAGTGGTATGGCAGGTATTCTGACTTATCTCTGCTTCGGGCGACCTTCCCATTGAATGATCAACAGTGGTCATGAGTGATGTGCCTTTGCATTGTAGGAGACTTACAGCAGCGGGACTGTCCGGGATTTACACCTGGTTCCCTTTTAATTATTCACGGCCGGAGTGGACATGAATAAACCATAACGGGGCAAAAGTAGGCTATTATTCTGTTGATACAAAACAGAAAAGTAAACGGGGGAAATGGTTGGTCTTTGCAGGCAATGTTATTTAGCTGCGCTTTCTGCGCCACAATCATCCATTCGTCTGGTGTCTATGATGTACTGGATTTTCCATTTACCATCTAGTTGTACCAGTTGGAAGGAGTTGGCGCCGCAATGGTGAAATTGTTGTTTGAAGTAGAAGCGATAAGGAGTCCACACGGATGCCAGGGTACCATCAATGGAGATGTTGCCGAACTCGATACGTTCATCCGCTGCATTGGCAGGCAGTTTCCCGATGATGGCCGCAAATTCGTCCACGCTGGTGGTTTGTATGTCTTTGCTTTTGGTGGTGACGGACTGGAGCCGGGCATCCGGGGCGAAGCAGGCTTTGAGGGCAACGCTGTCGGCATTGCGCATGGCGGTAAACAGTTGAGTAACCGCTGCTTTCACAGCATCTGTTGGTGTTTGTGCAGATACGGTGAGGGCGGGGGTAATCAATAGGGCGAAGAGGTAAAACAGACGATGCATTTTTTTTATACTAAGATAACGAATTTGTACTGCGGATACATGGCAGTACAAATTCATTAATGATCCATTACCACAACAGGTGCTGCTGCTTTTTGCCTGGAGGAGGCCATCAGTAGGAGGGGGAGTGCTGCCAGGAATATGAGGCCTACCAGCAGGAAGGTGTCGCTGAAGCTGAGCAGGGTACTTTGGCGGGTCACGGTATAGTCCAGCAGTTTGAGTGCTTTGCCGTGGGCGTCTGTAACGGTGGCGCCTTTGTTCAGAAAGAAATGGGTGTATCCGTTGATACGGGCAATGACGGCGGGGTTGTCTGTATGCAGGTTACTCACGAGGTCGGAGCGATGTTGGGCGTTGCGGTTGGCAAGATAAGTATTGACCATGGCGATGCCGAAGGAACCACCGAGTTGTCGCATCATGTTATTGAGTGCCGCGCCTTGTGGGATGTCTGTTAGTGGTAGTGAGGATACGGCCAGGGTAGTGAGGGGGACGGTGACGAGGGCAAGTCCTACGCCGCGCCAGATCAGTGATACCGTGATATCCGCGGCAGTGGCGTTCTGGTTTAATTGCGACATCTGCCAACTGAAAAGAACAAATAGTCCCATGCCGGCTACTATGAGGAAGATAGGCGATACACCCCGTTGCAGTAGTCGCGCTGAAATGATAAGGCCGCCAATAGCCAGGCAGGCGCCGGGAAGCAGCAGCATCCCGGTTTGCAGGGGTGTGAAGTTAAGGAGCCGTTGTGCGAATACCGGTGTGAGAAATACGGAGCTGAATATGCCCATGCCCGATACAAAGGTGAGCAGGGCGGCAATGCTGAGGTTGCGGCTTTTAAGTACGCGGAGGTTCACTACGGGGTGCAGGATACGAAGTTCCCACCAGACAAAGAGGGTAATGCATAAAGTAGCGATGATGGTGAGCCAGGTGATATACGGGGCTTCAAACCAATCATCTGTTTCGCCGCGTTCCAGCACGGTTTGTAAAGCACTCACACCTATTGCCAGCAGTGCGATGCCTGTCCAGTCGATTTTGCTGGTGGTAGCGGTTTCGCGGGGTTCCTGCAATAATATATAGCAGATGGCGGCTACAGCTATACCAATTGGTATATTGATGTAGAAGATCCATGGCCATGCATAAAATTCTGTGATATAGCCACCAAGGGTAGGGCCTATAGTAGGGCCAATAAATACCCCTACGCCAAACAGGGCGCTGGCAACGTTGCGTTTTTCTTTGGGGAACAGTTCAAAGATGATCACCTGTGATACGGAGAGGAGGGCACCGCCGCCAATGCCTTGCAGGAAGCGGAATGCCACGAGTACCCATATATTGGTGGCTTGTCCGCACATCATGGAGAAGAAGGTAAAGGCAATGATAGAACCGATGTAATAATTACGTCTGCCCAGTTTGCCGGCGAGGAAGCCGGTGATGGGAATAATAATTACGTTGGCGATGGCGTAGGCGGTGATGACCCAGGAGGTGTCTTCCAGTGTGGCGCCCAGGTTACCGCTCATGTGCGATAGCGCTACATTTACAATAGAGGTGTCTATCAGCTCCATGATGGCTGCTGTGATGACCGCCAGTATTAATACTGTCCGTTTCATTGTATATAATTAATATACCGATCGGTATATTTGTGAAGAAAATTTTTGATTATAGTTCGTCGATGATTTTTTCGACAGATTGCATAATAGCTTTCCGGTAGTTCATTTTACCGGTTAGTTTGGCAATCATAATACATCCTTCAATGAGGGCAATCATGGTGAGGGCCGTTTGTTCTGCATGGGCATGTTTGCTGAACTCTCCCTGTTGTATGCCTTTTTCAATAATTCCGGTGATGGTATTTTTCCATCGCTGTATGGCATCTGCTGCTTTTTGCTTTAAGGCAGGGTGGGTGTCATCGGCTTCTGTAGCGGTGTTCAAAATAGGACAACCTCCTGCGGGGAACGGGTGTTTCAGGAAGTTTTCATATACATGTACGTACACCATCAGTTGGTCCCGGGCGCTGGTTTTTTTATCCATTTCCTGCCGGATAATGGCTCCTACTTTTTGTATGTTATGATCAAATGCTGCCAGGGCTACTTCGTCTTTATTCGCGAAATTGCCATAAATGCTTCCTTTTGTTAACCCGGTAGCATTGGTCATATCATTCAGAGAAGTGCCGGTATAGCCTTTTTCATTGAATACAGGCGCCGTCATTTCCACAATAAACTGTTTTGTTTTCTCTGCTTTGTTCATACACCATGTCCTTTACCGGAACAAAAATATACCATTTGGTATTAAAAATAGTATTTTTTTTAAGAAGATGGGAAAAGTGGAGCTTAAGGTTTGTCCACCGCCATCATCAGGAAAATGGGGCGCCGGGTTTCGTCCCGCATTTCGGGATATTGTGCGAGGATGTCCGGGGTGGGTTGTGGTTCTGAAATATGCCGGATACGGAAACCTGCATCCAGCAGGCTATTCAGCCAGGTAGCCACCGTGCGGTGATACTTTATTACATCTGTATCCAGGAACCGGGTCTTCCGTAAACCTTCTGCCTGGTAATGATCTACCGGCCAGTGGAGGCGCGCGCCGGCGGCATCGTAGTACCAGTCCTGCGCCGCGTTGCAGGTAAACACCGGGTGCTCTACCGACAGTACAAAAGTACCACCGGGCCGCAGGCAGTCGAATACCTTACGGCATACCTGGTCATAATTAGCTACATAATGCAACGCCAGGGAACTGATCACCACATCAAAAGACCCGGGGGTAAAGTCAATATCTTCTATGGCTTGTTGGAGGTAAGTAATAGCTGGATCCTGCGTGGTTTGCCGCGCCCGTTCCAGCATCTTCTCTGAAATATCTACACCCACTACTATGACGGCGCCCTGTTCGCGCACGTACCGGCAATGCCAGCCGAAGCCACATCCGAGATCCAGTACGCTGTTATCCTGTAGTCCGGGTAACATAGCACGGAAAGTTTGCCATTCTCCGGCAGCATTCAATCCATCTACAGAGCGGGCCATCTGGCTGTAACTCTGGAAGAAGGCAGGATCATCGTATTTGTTCTCTTTCATAACCTTACCTGGAAATATTAAGAATAAGAAAACACTAAAATTAAGAAAAAGCGACAAGTATAATGTAATATGCGGCCGCATGCCATCCATGTGCGACCGGGAGGCGAAGAAAATATTGTAAAAAGTTAACGGAGCATGCTTATATTGTGTAGACCAGAATTTTTATAAATCGCTATGGATGATTTGTTGCGCCGTATTCAGTACGAAGGTGACCAGTTGGCCTTCCGGGAATTTTACCTGGCACATGCGCCGCAGCTGCTCGACTTTGCATTTGTATACATAAAAAGCAAATTTATTGCGGAAGAAGTGGTGAACGATGTGTTCATGAACCTGTGGCGTACGCGGCAGCGCATTCATGAAATAGCGAATCTCCGCGTATACCTGTATGTAGGCGTGCGTAACGGCATCTCCAGTTATTTTAGTCGCAACAAAGATTGGCAGCACGTGGATATAGACACGGTGTCGGAAGTATCCCTGGAATTCACCACAGATCCCGAACAACAACTGATCACTGCCGAATTGCGCAAACGCATTGAAGGCGCGGTAGCCAGTCTCCCGCCCAAATGCCAGGTTATCTTTAAAATGATCAGGGAAGACGGACTTAAATACCGGGAGGTAGCGGAAATACTGAACCTCTCCATTAAAACAGTGGAGAATCAGCTAACCATTGCTATCCGGAAAATCAGCGCGGAAATATATCTTTGTACCGGTGAACAACGAAAAGCGGGTCATTTGTCCAAATTATAATCCTTTTTGGGGGTTTTTGCCGAAAATGGTGTCCTTGATACAGTAATTACATTAATGGAAGAAAGAATCGATTTACTATTAGCCAGGAAAATTTCAGGAGAGGCCACGGAAGCTGAGTTGCAGGAACTGCAACAATGGCTGAAAGACCATCCTGAAACCGGTTTTGTGATGGAGGTGGTTAATGCAACACAATCTGTACCCCCTGCCAATAGCCAGGAATGGGCCGGCAATAGCTGGGCCGCCCTGGAAGCTGCCATGAATACACCTGAAGCGGCGCCGGAAGAAACACCGCTTACCACCATCCCCCCAACGGGTAAAGTGATACGCTTTTTCCCCCGCTGGATGATCGCCGCCGCCGTTTTGGCCGCTGTAGTCACTGCCGCCACCTTTATATTCCGTCCGTCCAACATAAAAACAACGACTCCCAACCCGGAAAGCAATACCATCGTGATGCGCAAAGGTGCACGCTCCAGCGTACAATTGCCTGATGGTACCACCGTGTGGCTCAACAGCAGCAGCCGGCTTAGTTACAGTGACGGATTTGCACATGGTAAGCGGGAAGTATTTCTCCAGGGAGAAGCTTTCTTCACGGTCAGCCAGCATGAACAACAACCTTTTATTGTGCATGCCGGCAATATGACGGTACAGGTATTAGGAACCACTTTTAACCTGAAAGCCTATACGGAAGATCCGCAGCTGGAACTGGTACTCCTGTCTGGTAAAGTAGCCGTGGCTACTACCCGGCAACCACAACCCCTGCAACTGGATCCTGGTCAGAAAATAACGGCCTGGTCGGCCGCCGCCCCCGATAGCCTGCAACAACAACCCCTGACTGTTACCGCTTTCCGCCTGGATGTCAATGGCAACTCCTGTGATGAAACGGCCTGGATACACAACCAACTCATATTTAAGGACAAAACATTCGCCGCGCTGTCAAAAGAAATGGAACGCTGGTACAATGTGAATATTCATATACAGGACGCCTCCCTTGAAAAAGAGTTATTCAACGGCGCCTTTCAAAAAGAGAATGTGACAGAGGCCCTGAAAGCCCTGCAAATTGCAACACCATTTACGTTTTATCAATCAGGATCAGAAATATATATTAAGAAAGCAGGGTGATAATTATCCCAACCGCGTTCAGATATGAAGTCGCTTATAGTGATTTGCATGCTTATAGCTATGCTGGTAACCAACTACGCCACGGCACAGCAGAAATTCAGCTTTTCGTTCAAACAGGTCCGTATGGAAAAAATACTGGCGGCCATCGAAGAAAAGAGTGGATACCGCTTTCTGTATAACAGCAGATTGCTGCCTGCTTCGCCCGTAAGCCTGAAAGTACGCCACGTTACATTAGCCACCGCATTGAACCGGTTGCTGGGAGATTCGCTGACCTACCGCATCCTCGATAATAAACTGGTGGTGATTGCTGCGCTGGCGCGTCCCACAACAGCCATAGATACTTCACTGCAAAAGGCCCCGCCGGAACGTATTAAAGACCTGCAGGAAGTAATGATCACTGCCATGGGTATACGAAAAGAATCGCGCGCCGTAGGCTATGCCCTGCAGGAAATAAAAATTGAAGGCACGGAAATGGTAAAAGCCCGGGAAGCCAATGCCTACAGCTCCCTCTTTGGAAAAGTGGCCGGCCTGGCTGTCAGCAATTCCCGCTACCTCTACAACGACCCTCAACTCTACCTCCGCGGTAAACAACCCCTCATTGTAGTGGATGGCGTACCCGTAAACTCCGACTCCTGGGATATTAACATCGAAGATATTGCGTCGATGGTGGTGCTGAAAAGCGCTGCTGCCGCCGCGCTATACGGACAGGAAGGCGCCCGTGGCGTGATCCAGGTAACTACCAAAAAAGGCAGCAGCGGCAGACGTGGATTTGAAGTATCGGTTAATGCTACCACAGAGCTACAGGGCAGCGCCATCGCCATGCCCCATGCACAACATCATTACGGCCCCGGCGATTACTTTAAATACGCTTTCGTAGATGGAAAAGGTGGTGGCACTTACGATTACGACTATAACCTCTGGGGCCCCCGGTTCGAAGGCCAGCTGATTACCCAGTGGGATAGCCCCCGCGATGCCAACGGCGAACTGGTTCCCCTTCCCTGGGTATCCAAAAATCCACGTAACCTGGAACATTTCCTCCGCACCGGTATCCTGGCCACTAATAACATAGCCGTGACCGGCAATAATGAACAGGGCGATTTCCGCCTCTCCGTTACACAACTGAATCAACGGGGAAGTATCCCTAACACACACCTGGGTATCACCACCGCCATGTTATCCGGTGGCTATAACCTGGGCAAAAAAGTACGGGTAGAGGCGCAGTTGTCGTACAATAAACAGTATGCCCCCAACTACCCGCAGATTTCATATGGCCCTGAAAGTCCCATCTACGAACTGTTAATATGGGGCGGCAGCAACTTTGATATCCGGGACCCCAATCTCCGGCAATACTGGTACCCCGGTAAAGAAGGCGTGCAACAAAGATGGGTGGAGTATACCCGGTATAATAATCCCTGGTTCAATGCCTACGAATATGAAAAGGCGTTTTATAAGGACGTGCTAACCGGGTATACGAGTGTAGCCTATCGCGTGAGCGATCACCTGGATATGCAGCTAAAAACCGCCATTAACGGGTATTTCACTAACCAGCATACCAACTACCCGGTTTCGGGGTTGTATTATGGCGCCGATTTCAACCAGGTAGGTGCTTATGCCGAATCCGGTAACCGCTATAGCCAGGTGAATAATTCCTTGTTGCTGAATCATAGTACCAGGCTGGATAGCAACTTCGCCTGGAAAACAACGCTGGGAGCCAATATACAAAGCATCCGTTATGAAAGTAACAGTGCGCATACTTCCGGTGGACTGGTCATGCCGGGCGTCTATAATCTCCAGAATTCTGTAAAGCCAATTGATAACGCTACCAATTACCGCGCGGCCCGGCAAATGCTCAGTGCTTTTTTTATGACCGATCTGAGTTATAAAAATTTCCTGTTCCTGGATCTCTCCGGCCGGGTGGACCGTAATTCCAGTATGCCCGTGGAACGGGATACTTACTTTTATCCACAGGCCAGCCTGAGCGCCGTGTTATCGGACGTTCTGCGTTTGCCGAAAGCAGTATCTTTTCTGAAACTATCGGCTTCTGTAGCGCGGCTGGGAGAGGGGCTGACGTCTTCCATCACACAAAATTATTCACTGGAACAAACCTATGATAAAGGCACTACCTGGCAAGGCTTCCCTTCCGTAAATTATGCGACTGACAACGTGTTGTATAGTAAAGATATCCGCCCCGAATTTCATACTGCCTATGAAGTAGGGATGGATATACGATTGCTGCAAAACCGCGTGTCGCTGAAAACACAGGTCTATAGCACCATTGACGGGCCGCAGATTTTTAATGTTTCTATATCCAATGCTTCCGGCTATGGTTACCGGAAAGTAAACGGATTGGTAACGGAAAGAAGGGGAATGGAGTTTACTTTCGAAGCCGTGCCCATAGAAACCAGGTATTTCAGGTGGAACATGGGGGTGAACTGGAGCAGCAATATCAGCTACCTCCGGAAAGTATATGATTCGCTGGCTAACTATATCCGCATAAAACCGGGTGAACGGGTAGACCAGTTATTTATTAATCCTTTTGAAAGAAATCCTGCTACCGGCGCTATCCTGTATCATAACGACGGTACGCCTATCATCAATGACCAGGTATATAAATTTGGCGGCTATGCCAACCCCAACTGGATCATGGGTACCACACAAACCCTGAACTGGAAAAATATATCACTTACCGTAGAATTTGATGGCAGCTTTGGCGGGAAAATTTTCAACCTGCTGGATTATAAAATGTGGCAGTCGGGCGCCCATCCGCAATCGGATAATGAATTCCGTTACCAGGACTGGCTGCACCGGAATGATCCCAATTACAAAGGAACACGTATAGGCGTTGGCGATAAAGTAGTGAGCGGGGAAGTGAAGTATGATGCCAACGGAAAGGTTATATCCGATACCCGCACTTTTGCGCCCAATACCACGCCGGTGCTGGAACAAAACTGGGCCAACAGTTATGAAACAGCCGATGAACGTAGGTACCAGAGTAAAACTTATTTTAAGTTACGGGGCATGACGCTCACGTATCGTTTACCCCCGCCCGTTATTAAAAAGATGAAAGGACTGAGTGCCGCCAGCGTGTCAGTGGTGGTGCGTAACCTGATGTATTTTGCGCAGATGAAACAAATAGATATGGATCATTGGTCCTATAGCTCACAAAGCGAATTAGAGGAACCGTCGATGAGGAGTATTGGCTTTAATCTCAACGTTAAATTCTGATTTATGCAACGCTTTGCATGGTTGTTACTGGTATTGCTGGCAGGTTGTGGGAAGATGGAAGACCTCCGTAAGAATCCCAATAAAGCGACCATTGCCCAGCCGGGAGTGATATTTTCAGGTATTGCACAGTCCATGTTTGTAGCGCCCTGGGAAGATGCGCAGCGTAGCGCCCAATATCATTGTATGACGTATAGCTATTACGGTGACCAGAGTTATAGTTTTGGTGCCGCCAGCTTTTATTACGATGTACTTAGAAATGTAGATCAGCTGGTGAAAGAAGCGCGTCGCAATGGAACAGATGCCATGCGGCCATATTATGCGCTGGCCGATTTTATGCGGGCCTGGTTTTATATCAAAATGACGGTGCAAACCGGCGATATCCCCATGAGTCAGGCCATGAAGGCAGAACAGGGAATAGATCGCCCGGTATATGACGCGCAACGCGATGTGTACCTGCAATGTTTACAACTGTTGCAGCGTTCACAGGATACCCTGGCAAAATTGAACAGCAGCGGATACTACCGGATTGATGGCGACTTTTTCTTCAAAGGAAACCTGAAGCAATGGCAGAAAATGGTGAATGCATTCCGGCTGCGGGTATTGATTAGTCTGAGTAATAAAACCAATGATGCCGGGTTAAAAGTGACCGAAAGTTTTAATGCCATATTGCAACTCCCTTTGCCGGAAAGCAATGCAGATAACCTGGAAATTGTATACAGTACAGCAGAAGTCAGCAATTATTACCCGGCTTATTCGCTCACACCAGAAGCCAGTGCCAAGCGTAATCCACTGGGAGCTACTTATGTAGATTTGCTGAAAAAATTCAGGGATCCGCGTTTATTCGTAGTAGCGATGCCCGCCGCTATCAACGGCAGCGACAGTGCAGCGGCGCATAACTTCGATGCATATCGTGGCGCATCTACCGGTACGTTACAGGGAGCGTTGAATGATTCTGCCAGCAAAGGATATTTTTCGTTACCTGATTACCGTTACTGGTTTTCTTCCCCGGTGGGTCATCCCACTGTTTTGCTGGGATTCCCGGAAGTTAGTTTTACCATAGCAGAAGCCATTAACCGTGGCTGGATCACAGGTAAAGATGCTGCTGCATATTACCGGGCTGGTATTAGTGCCAACATGCAATATTATGAAATACCCACCGCCGTTATTGAACCATACCTGGTGCAACCCATGGTACAATATGCTGGCAATAATGTTGCGGGATTAACACAGATCCTGCAACAGAAATACCTGGCCTTTTTTCAGCAGTCGGGCTGGGAAGCATTTTATAATCAACGCAGAACCGGTATCCCGGCTTTTGCGGTTGGTCCTGCCAATCAAAACAACGGCCTCATACCCAAACGCTGGATTTATCCCGCTTCCGAATCAATCGATAACCTGTATCACCTCTCTGATGCCCTGCGAAGGCAATATAACGGCGCCGATAACATTAATGGCGTGATGTGGCTATTGCAATAAGTAAATAACAGGCATCTTTTTTTACCGGCGGAAAACAGCCGGAGATCTTCCCATGCCATGATCGCTCCCTTTTTTTACGGATCATCGAAAAAAAAATTAAAACGCTTTAGGGGTATTTGCAAATTTCTGTCTCCCTTATACATCAACCTGTATTTTTTAGCCAGGACTTTATCGATCAATTGGACAGTGAACAATATTTAAGCAGTTAAAATTTTTACATAACGCGATAGTGACTGACTCCGCCCAGGCGGGGCCTTCCTGGCCTGTTATTGCATTTACATTTTTTTATACCGGATAAATTTTATGTAGCCTGATGATTTCACCTTTACCTTTTAACCGGCTCAGTATCTTACTACTACTGGCAGGAATGCTCCGGACGCAGGCCGTTACTGCCCGGCAAACACCCGCTGATTCTTTGTATAAGCGTACTGTTTGGAAGAATACAGCCTTCTTTCCGCAGGCAAAAGATACGCTTCCTTATCGCACTGTAAGGGCATTACCTTATATGTATACCGGGCAAATGCTGGAAGGCAGAATAGCCGGTGTTAGTGTAATGCGTAATTCCGGCGAACCAGGTGTAGCACCTTTACCTGTTATCCGCGGCCTGGCTACGCCTATTGGTCATTACAAAGACGTGTTCGCCAACCGGCCTTTGTATGTAGTTAATGGCGTGCCTTTGATCGGCAATAACAATCCTTATGCCCTCCGTATTAAAGCGGCTGATTTTACGGACATAGGCAGTGGTATTGACGTTGATGCCTTGCCGGATATGAGCAATATCCAGGAAGTGCATGTGCTCAAAGGTCCCGAAGCGGTGGCACTGTACGGCAGCAAAGCTGCTAATGGCGCTATTCTTATTACCACCACCGACCCCGAAACCGGTAAATATCATATTGGGCTGAATATGTACGGCGGCGTGGCGGTAAAGCCAACCGTTAATACGGCAAATGGTAGCTATCAACGCGACTTCCTGCTGCCTTTTTATAACCAATACGCCACACCTGCCCAGTGGAAAAACTTCCCGGCCTATCTCGCTGACTCCACCCAGTCGCTTTATTTCGGGCCCGCTAACTGGGATGATATTTATTATCGCAACGCGTTTCAACATGGCGTAGGATTGAGTATCGCCGGTGGTACCAACCGCGCCAGCTTTCGTTTTGGCGTAGGAGAACGTACAGAGAATGGGGTAGCCGACCATAGCGCACTGCATCGTTATAATGTGTTTTATGATATGAGCATTATACCGATTGAACAATTGACCATCAACACCTATGTGCAGGCACTCACGGCAAAGCGTAACCGTAATAATAATATACTCGATCGCCTGGCCGAAGAAGAATATTATACCAACCAGCAGTATCCTTTATCACCCAATAAATCTTATCTCCAACAATACTATCAATTGCAGGATGGCGGCGTAGACCGCAACCTGGCCAATGCTGCACAGGCTATCATTGATGTGAAATACCAGCTATGGCGCACACTGAGCATACACACGCAGGGATCTATTGATTACAACGATAATAACCGTGACCTGTTTGTACCTGCGGCAGTGAATGATGGCAATAGCTATAACTCCCTGTTTACCGGTGTAAACAGGCGGCTGCGCTGGAATAACTTCCTCGCTTACGATAGAAAAGAACTGCATATACAGGTAGGACAAACATTGGAAGAAGACCAGCTGAAGTATGATTATATGCGTGCTTACCGCGGTCCCTCCGATTTCATCAAAATACCGGAAGTGAATACGGATAGCTCATTCTGGCTCACGCATGGAAGAGAACTAACGTATCCTTATAAAGATTATCAGCGGCAGCGTACTTTATCTTTTTATGGGAATGTATCCTACAAATGGTTGGATAAATACAGCGCTACCGCCTCTTTACGCAGCGATGGTGCTTCTTTCTTCGGTAATGGTTACTGGTGGACGGTATCACCGGTTCTGTCGCTTGGATGGGATCTGAAAAAAGAAAACTGGTTGCATAGCGCTGCTGCTATTAACGCCCTGCAACTCAACGTTAGCGCAGGCCGCACTGCCCGGTTGCTGGCCGAAGATATGAATGGCTACGGTCCTTATTATACCGTAGGCATCGGCTGGACCGGCGCCGGAAAAGTGTCTACCTACGCCTCTATGCCTACTTTAGGCATGCCTTACGGCGACGGCTATACGGGCGGTGGTATTAAATCGCCTTATGATGAACATCTGAATATCAGCGTTACGGCTACTGCCTTTCAACATTTCAACATTTCACTGACAGGTTATTCCCGTACCAGTAAAGGATTGCTGATGGCAGTTCCGGTAGATGCAGCCTATGGCTTTTCCAGCAAAATTGTGAATGGAATGAACGTGCGCAACAGTGGCATAGAGCTGGGGCTCCAGGGCAATTTCAGGCTGTCGCCGGAATTGTATTGGTCCACCGGTATTGTGATGTCGTACAACCGGAATAAACTGCTGCAGCTACCCGAAGGGCTTACTACTATCGATTATGGACAACGGCACCTGGAAGTGGGTAAACCGGTAGACCAGTTTTGGTTGTTACAAAATGAAGGCATCTACAAAAATGATAGTGAAATCCCGGTATCTGATAAGGGGAAGCCGCTTACCTACAACGGGGTGAGCTTGCATGCCGGTGATCCACGCTGGAAAGATGTGAACGGCGATTATGTGATTGACGATAAAGACCGGGTGATGCAGGGACATATCACACCGCCGTTACGTGGTGGCTGGAATAATACCCTGCGTTATAAAAAATGGACCATGGATGTTGCCTTTTCCTATGCGATGGGTAACTACCTGCTGAACAGTGCGGTGGCCAACCGTTTCGACTTTGCCAACCGGGAAGGCGCAGAAGGTTTGGCCGGCGTAAAAGAAGTTACTTTCTGGCAACAGATTCCGAAGGCCGACCAATACCTGCGTTACAATCCCTGGAGCCTGGTGAAACCTTACCAGGCAGAACAAACCTTGTTTTATGAAAGGGCTTCCTGGCTGAAATTACAGGCCCTCACCCTGAAACATGATCTGGCGGCATATGGCTTTACCAAAGGTACCGGCATGCGTAAGCTGCAGGCTTATGTAACCGCTACCAACCTGTTCACGTTGTCGCCTTACTCTGGTGGTGATCCATCGCTGGTAGACTACTTCGGTTACAGCAGCGGATATGCGCAACCGTTACCCCGCACTTTCACCATTGGTATCACCGCAGATTTTTAAAAGCACTGTACATGACAACACTTCGTTTACCTATAAAAATATTACTGGTGGCAGCAATGTTGACTACCGCCTGTAAACATACGCTGGAGGTGAATCCTACTCACCTGGTGCCGGAAAAAAATATGTGGACTACCAGGAACGATGCCCGTTCCGCGGTATTTGCCACTTTTGGTTTGTTTCGTGCGGCGCTGGCAGATAACAACGCCTACCTCGTGTACGGCGAGTTGCGCGCCGGCGACTTTAAAAGCGCTGCCCGCACAGATCTGACAGCCGTTACTACCAATCAGCTCAATGCATCGGCTGTTACGCTGGAAGGCTGGAAAAGCTGGCGTCGGTTTTATGCAGCCATCGCGCAAGCCAATTTATGCCTGGAGAAATTAGCCCTGGTAAGGGAGCACGACTTCCGCTATACCCCGGAAGAAATGAAACTCGATATAGCACAGGTGCGTTTTCTGCGTGCCCTCACTTATTTCTACCTGGTGCGCATCTGGGGAGACGTGCCGTTGATCACCAACACCAGTGATGGCAGCTTTGCATCTGTAAAAAGAGAAAGCCAGGATAAAGTATTGGAACTGGCTGCACAGGATGCGCAAACTGCATTAGCCAGCCTGCCATGGGATTATTATACCACCTCACCGGAGTTGCTGTCCAGTTATTGGGGACAACCAGGAGCTACCTGGCATGGACTTATTGGCAGTAAAGGCGCCGCTTATGCTTTGCTGGCGCATATCTCCGCGTGGAAAGGAGATTACCTGGCCGCAGAAAAATATGCACATACGGCAATGGATAACAAAGCACGTGGCGGATACAATTTCGCAGACCTGGCAACGCTCACGGCTTCCAGTGATGCAGGCACTTTCAGCGGACAGGGAACGAATGTGATTTTCGCCCTGCCGTTTAAAAGTATTTACCAGGAGTCGTCCGGTAGCGGACATATTGAAGACTGGACGCTGGCAAGCCCTTATATATCAAGGGTTACACCGGATATCTACGTGCCCAGCGATAGTATACTGAAGATATTTAATGAACCAAACGATAGCCGCTTTAAAGTAGGGCTGGACGGCATTGCTACCGGCAGTTATTTCACCGGGTTTGGTAACCCCTTTCCCATGTTCACCAAAATCAAGGTGCCGGGCGTAGATGGCGTGGATCCGTTACGCATGTTTCAATCAGCTATCGTTGTTTTTCGCTATGAAGAGCTGGTGCTGCTGCGTGCAGAAGCACTACTGTTTCTCGGTAAGAACGAAGACGCCATTTTCCAGTTGAATGCCGTAAGAGCGCAACGTAATTTGCCTGACTTCAAAACCGGCAACCTGGCCAATGCCATTCTACAGGAAAGAAGAAGAGAATTGCTGGGAGAAGGGTGGCGCTGGTACGACCTCGTGCGGTTTGAAAAACTCACCACCTATACCGGCTTCAAGCCGGCAGACATTGCGCAGGGTGCGCAGTGGTGGCCGGTAGCCAAAGAGGTGCTGTCGTCCGGAAAAGAAATTACACAAACTAAATTCTGGCAACAATAATCATACATTATGCAGGGAAAAATCAGCGTTGTTTTATTGCTGCTCTGTGGTGTAGTGCTAACGTCCTGTAAAAAAGACAATACCTACCGACAGGCACTACCCACACAAAATTATACCGGTACCGTATACGAATACCTGCGGTCACAGCCCGGTAATTTCAAAGACGTATTACAGGTGTTGGACAGATGCGGACTTGGTAAGCTGCTGGCAACAGATACCATGACCCTTTTTGTACCTACTGACCAGAGCCTGAAAGCTGCTTTGGATAATTATAATGTATATCGCCAGGCTGCGCAACAGCCACCTGTTACACTGAATGATATTGACTCTTCCTCCTGGCGTGCGATCATGGGAAACTATCTCTTCTCCGGAAGCTGGCGTAGCAGCGACTTCGCAGGTCAGGATGGAAAAACACTCATCAGCAAAGCACTCAGGGTGATGGACCTGCGCCTGGTGAACCGCCGGGCCGCCGGAGTGGAAGGATTGGGATCAGAAGTGGTACGCCTTTCTCACATGAGTGGATCCCGCTTTACGAAGTACTGGGTATCCGCTTATGCTACCACCACGGAAATTAAAACAAAAAACGGAATGGTGTATGTGCTGGAACCCAGTCATATAGTGGGTTTTAACACTTTCTTCGGCAAAGCCAGCGAATACCAGAACAGCTATTCTGAACAAGTAATTTTTGCAGATGGTTCCGCTACGCTACCCAATGGCAACATTGAATTATGGAACTTCTACCCCAAGAAGTTAACAGCCATTGATGCCACTACCGTAGAAACAGAAATGGCCAACCGATTAAGTAAGAACTACCTGATGCGGCTGACCGTGCATGCAGACAATACCGTGGAGGTATCCGCCGCACCCACTTCTGCCACACAGCAAATTCATAACAATGGCGCCTGCTTTTTTGATCCGGTTGCCAGCCTGTTTAACCTGAATTATACCTACACAGATACGAATGGTAAGACATATGAAGTGATGGAAGTGATTCGCTACATCGCTATCAGGGAGCAATAAATAATATAAACGACAAATGTTTTTCAGATGAAATGGCAAGATTATTTAAAATGCGCACTGGTAGTGACCATCACCACTACTGCCTGTAAAAAGCTGCCTGAGAAAAAAGACTATCTCAGTAACAACGCCAACTTTAACAAGAAGGATGTATATGAGCCGGTATTGGGTCGTACCCTGTTGGAATTAACACAGTTCAGCCCCGATGGCTCTACCTATCCTATGCTGTTTTCCATTGAAAACGCCCGGGATCTGAGCAGTGGCAAGCCGGCAAACGAACTCTTTACACCCCTGAAAGTGAAAGAATGGCAGCGGGACTATACCGGCCTGGAAAAATCACTCGACGAAATTGAAGCCAAACGGGTATGGGTAAACGCTCCTTTCCTGGAGATACGCAAAGGATCAGGCGATTTTATCTTCCGTAGCGCCCCCTCTTCCATGATCAAAACTTACCCGGATACCGGCTATGCTTTTGATGTGAAAATTGTGAATAAAGGTAATGAACGCACGATCAAAGATTTTAAACTGCGCCCGCTGAAAGAAGTGCCTTATGAACCTTATGAATATGATAAGTATACCCGTCAACGTATGCTGGAAAGCAGGCAGCAACCCAATGGCCCCGCTTATATGGTACCCTATACCATTCACCCTACTTTCATGCAGGGGATGGTATATGCGAAGGATAGCGTGATGAAGGATACACTGGTATCTGTTTACTTTAATAAAACCAGTGAATCAGGACATTCTCTCACATTTAAATTCCTGGATCAAAACCTGAAGCCCATGAATCCGGCCCTGTTTAACAACACCAAATGGGAACAGCTGGTACATGGCTTTAACCGGAAACAAACCGATAGCAGCGTGGTATATGATGTAGCATATCCTATCCCACTCACTGGGCTTACTACCTTATATGCTTCCAATGGGAAGGCCAATTGTCAGTTTGGATATAGCCGTAAAGGTTTTGGTGGTAATAGGGTAGATGCCGCTTTCGGTTTGAGTTTCGCCATCTACGAACCCGGCGACTGGTCCATCACTTTCTACTTCCGCCGGAATCCCATTTTCAATGATGATTAAACAATGCCTTTTATGAAATTATATATACAAGTACTATTACTACTCTTTTGTATTGGAACGGCAGTAGTGGCGCAGGATAAAACGATTGCCGTAAAAGGCAGGGTGTTGTCTTCCGTGGATCGCAGTGCGTTGCCGGGTGTATCTGTACTGTTGCAGGTGCCTGGCGGCAAACCCAAAGCTATTGGGGTAACCGATGCCAAAGGTGAATTCAATGTGAGAGTAGCGCCTGATGCCAAACTGGAACTGCGTTTTATTTCATTTGAATCACTGCTGGTAGCTGTAAACAACAGGACCAGCATTAACCTCTCGCTGAAACCTTCTTCTACCTCGCTGAAAGAATCGGTGGTAGTAGGTTATCAGAAACGTACCAAAGAAACGGTAACGGGATCGGTTACACGTATTACTGCGAAGGAAATACAGGACGTGCCGGTATCTAATATTGAGCAACTGATGCAGGGCCGTGTAGCGGGGTTGAATATCCAACAAACTACCGGTGCACCGGGTTTCCGTGGATCTGCTTCCATCCGTGGTTTGTCGCAGGTAATGGTAAAGGGCGGTGGCAGTGATGCCTACCTTACGCCGCAATCGCCATTGTATGTAATTGACGGGGTGCCTGTAGATGCCAATGCCGGATTCGAATATGGCTTTCAGTCCAATGGTCCCGGTACCAGCCCTTTGTCGCTTATTCCACCGGAAGATATAGAAACAATTGATGTCATGAAAGATGCGGAAGCCACGTCATTGTACGGCTCCCGTGGTGCAAACGGGGTAATCGTCATCACTACCCGTCGTGGCCAGTCGGCGGTACCCATTATACGCTACGCCGGTAATATGTTTATTAATTTCCCACCTTCCCTGCGTAACACGATTGGAGGCATGGCGGAGCGCGACTACCGGGTGGGCATGATCATGAATTCGCTGAATGAAGAGGAGATTAAACAGATTTCTAAAACACCCTTTCTGGCAGACAGTTTAAATCCCTTCTTCAATAACTCTACCAACTGGCAGGATATTTATTACCAGGTAACCTACAACCAAACACATAACGTATCCGTGAGTGGCGGTGATCAGAAGCTGAACTATAAAACCAACGTGAATTTCTACAATGAACGGGGGGTGATTAAGAACACAGGTTTTGACCGCTACTCCCTTAACCAGAACATTAACTTCAATCCTAATTCCCGGTTACAGGTATCAGGTTATCTGGCCGCAGGTTTGGGTAAAAAGTTGAAGGGGAGTGGTAATGGTTTAACCGATGTGGGAGCTGGAAAGAACTATACTTCCTCCCTGTTGCCGGGCCCTTCCTACTTCAACAACGTAGGGCATTTCACCGGGGCCATGCTGAGCAAGAATGATACGCGCACGTATAACATCCGTACCTACCTGAACATCATGTACGAAATCCTGCCGCATATACAGATTTCCACCAATACCAGCTACGACTACACCGCCGACCAGGAAGATACGTTTACGCCTGCACTGGCTAACTCGGAAATGCCGAAGGTGTATGGTTTTACGGGACGTACCAACAACCTGTATAATCGTACGGCTATTAACTACAATCGTATTTTCAACGATAAGCATACCATTTACGGCGCTGTTTTCTCTGAAGCCACTATTGCACAGTCGCAAACGAAAGTGCTGAATATGGAAAACGCACCCAACGATTATTACCGCGGACCACTGGGATTCAGCACCTATTATTCCAAAGTATCTGGTATTCCTGTAGCAGGTGGTTTTTCTGAAATACATACCGTGGCGCTGGCGGCCAACCTTAGTTACGACTACAACAAAAAATACGTAATCAACCTGAACTACCGCATGGATGGTAACTCTTATTCCGGCGTAAATGAACGTTGGGCAAAGAACCCTTCTATTGGGGTACGGTATAATTTCAATAAGGAGAAAATACTCGAGAATAAAGAATGGCTGGACTTTGGCGACCTACGTTTTAGCTACGGTATCAACCTGCGTCCCAGCACCAATATCTATGCATCACTGGGATGGTATGATGTAGCAGGTAACTATAATGGAGTTACGCGTATTTCTCCACACTTAGGACAGATGCCAAATCCATCGCTGAAGCCTGAAAAGGTAGAGCAGTTTAACTATGGATTTGATATGAGTGTTTTCAAAGGAAGAATAGGAATTACCTTCGATGCCTATACGAAAACAGTATATAATATGCTGTATTCCCGTGACCTGCCAACGTCAACAGGTTTCTCCACCACTACTACCAATGATGCTTCTTTGTACAACTATGGTTACGAAGGTAGTATTACGTTCCGGCCGTTTAGAACCCGGGAAGACTTCAGCTGGAGTATCAGCCTGAATGCGGCGATTAACCGCGATGTGCTGTTATCGCTGCCGGGTGGTGCTACCCAGATGTTATCCGATGACGGATCTATTATTAACCGCGTAGGTTATGGCGCCTTATCTAATTACCTGTATGTAACGCAGGGCGTGTATCGTACCGATGCAGATGTACCGGTAGATCCTATCACGGGATACCGCTATAGTAATGGCAAGAACGGCTATTACAAAGCAGGTGATGTAAAGTTCCAGGATGTAGATGGGAACTATGTTACAGATGGTACTGACCGCCAGGTGGCTGGTTCTCCGGTATCAAGAATCACGGGTGGTTTCAACTCCTACCTGACTTACAAAGGGTTTAGCCTGAATTTCAACGGCACCATCCTGTTTCAACGGAAAGTAATCAACAGTGCATTGTATGAGCGTATGTTGAACCTGCGTTCTCCATATGATGAAGGTACCCTCGTGAACCTGGGAGACCTCAACTACTGGACCCGGCCTGGCGATGTAGCGCGGTATCCTAATCCCTATGATTATAAATCGAAGGCAGATGCTTACCGGGAATTGCAGACACTGTTCCAGGAAGATGGCAGTTACATTAAAATCAACGCCATCACATTCGGTTATTCTGCCAAACGTAGGTGGATCTCTAAGTATCATATGAACGCACTTCGTTTCTACACAACCGTTACCAATCCTTTTATGTTTACCGGCTACACGGGTCCTAACCCGGAAGCGGTAACAGAACTGGGTCGTGACCGGTTAGACAGTTATCCGATTGCAAGAACCTTATCATTTGGTTTAAATGTGGAATTTTAAAAATCAGGGTATGAAGCGTACTATTTATATAAGTCTGATAATGGTGGTGCTGCTGACCACCGGCAGCTGTAAGAAATTCCTGGAAGTGTCGCCACCGGATCGTATGAGTGATGCTGCTTTCTGGAAAACAAAAGGAGATGTGGAATCGGCCATTGCCAATGCGTACGGTTTTATCTTCGACATTCTCACAGACGGGCCTTATGTACCGTGTAATGGGGATATCCGGGCAGGGGAATTTAATCCCAATGGCTTTGATGTATTTGCGGCGGTTGCAGCGCAGGATTTAACCAACAATAGTCGCCTCAGCAGGTATAACATGTATAAGCTGAGCGACTGGTATCCGTTTTATCAGTCTATTGCCGCCTGTAATATCAACCTGGTAAGGGTACCGGGTGTGAAGTCGCTTTCTGCAACGGAAATAAAACAATATGAGGCGGAGCTTCGGTTTGTCAGGGCTTTTACCTATTTCTATATTTCACGTATCTATGGAGATGTACCACTGTATGTGGAGGCGTATGATCAGCGTCCTTTGGCGCGCACGCCGATGATTGATGTGCTGAAGTTTTGTTTATCGGAGATGGAGGCGGTGAAAAATGACCTGCCCTGGCAATATGATGAGCCATCCAAATGGGGCGTACGTGCCGCCAGGGGCGCCGTGTATGCACTGATTGCCAATGTGAATATGTGGGCCGCCGGTTTCGATAAGGCCAATCAGCAACAGTATTGGAGAGATGCCGCTGCTGCGATTAAAGCCATCTATGATTCCAATGCTTTTGAATTATTGCAGATAGAAGATTTTCGCAAAATTTTCAAAGGCCGTACCAAAGAAAGTTTATTTGAGTTTTCGGTAAACGCCAACTATGGTACTACTACCCGCTATGTAAGTATTGGTCAGTGGACATTACATTCGCCGTTGGTATTTGACTACTCCAGCAGCGATTGCTATTTCGATGCCGATTATCTCAAACAAATTTTTCCGATAGACGCGCCAGACAAGCGCCGGGATCTGTGGTTCTTTTCTCCCTATGCCAATAATACCAGCGCCATGTTTGTAAAGTATAGCAACGTGGTGAATAAGATCACTTCTACCTCCTGGCTGCTGGACGATGACCTGATTATTTTCCGCTACGGCGGAGAGCTGTTGTTAGGTGCGGAAGCACTGGCCAACCTGGGCCAGGATGCCGAAGCGATTAAACTACTGAATGTGGTGAGAAAACGTGCCGGGGCGCCTGCTTATGGCGGTGGCAGCAACGATGCGCTGAAAAATTATATTTTCCTGGAACGCCAACGTGAACTGATAGGAGAAGGTGTACGCTGGTACGATCTCGTACGCACCGGCAGGGTAACAGATCCTACCCAATGTAAAAGCTGGCTTACACCGGAGCAGTTTGCCCGCGGTGCCTGGACCTGGCCTATTGACGACAGAGCGCGTAAAAACAACCCTAACATCACCTTAAACACTTACTGGACAAAATGATGACGGCTACACAATCACCTGGAAGAACAGGCCGGCTGATAGGACTGCTCCTGCTATTACTGGCAGCCAGTTTCAGCGCCTGTAAAAAGGATTACTATAAAGATTCGGGGCTGCAGCAGGGAAAATTTGCCGGCTCCAGTTATGAGTACCTGCAAACGAAACCTTACTATTTTGATACAGTAGTAACCATTCTGCAATTGGCTGGTTTAGAGTCCGTGTTGCGCGATTCTTCAGTTACTTTTTTTGCGCCTACAGACTACTCCGTGAAAGTGGCCATGAATGTCATTAATTCAGATCGCTACGAGCATTTCCAGGACTCCCTGAAATTAACCGAAGTACCCGGCGAAGTATGGCGGAAGTTTTTATCGCGCTATATATTCCGTGATAAATATATGTTGAAAGATGTACCCCGCTATGATCCTAATCAGCGGGAATTATTTCCCGGTATGAACATGGAATCCTGGGAGGGCTATGTGATGAACCTGGGCGTAACATTTTCCGACTATAACGGAACGCATGACGTAGGCCCCCGTAGTTTGTTGTTGAGAGATATCGGTGACCTGGGGAATCCGCAGGACATTGGCGCCAGGATAGCCAGTTCTGATATGCAAACCCGTAACGGCATTGTGCATGTACTAAACGCGGATCACATACTGGGATTTAACCCTTTTGCTTTCGCAAATATTGTGAGGGAATATTTAAAGTAACGCATTTATCATGAGGAACATACAAAAACTTTCGCTGTGGAGTGGTGCATGCCTGTTGCTGTTATACACTGCCTGCAAAAAAGATAATTATACCGGGAAAGATCCCTATGCCAACGCTAAAGAGCCGTTGAACATAAAGATTGATAAGTCGGCGTCCGCACCGGTATCCGGGGGGATTGGCGCCACGGTAACCATTAATGGTAGTGGATTTCTGAAGTACAAGGATAGTGGCATGGTCATCAGGTTTAATGATGTACCGGGCAAGATTACTGCGGTCACTGAATCCAGTATCACCGCTACCGTTCCTGATAACGCCAGCACCGGTATTATTTCATTAACGGTACAACGGCAATTATTTGCCGGGCCTAATTTTCGTGTAATAGGCCCCGTTAGTATCGATCAAAACTTCCACGCCGTACCAGGCGCCGCCGACAACATAGTGACCACGATCGCTTTCGTACCGGGTGGCAAATACCTGGTAGGTGGTAATTTTAAAGATTATGATAACTCTGGCGCCAGAAATGGCTACCATGGACTGGCACGTATCAACGCCGACGGAACACTGGACCGTGATTTTAAAGTAGGAAAAGGTATTGATGGGGGAGTAAACAGTATTGCTGTACAGGCATCCGGCAAATACATTATCGCCGGTGATATTGCTAACTATAACGAGCGGTTTAAAGGTGGTTATGTTGGTCACATTTTGCGGCTGCATCCCAACGGTATGTATGATAGTACTGTAATTGTTACCCCATTGGGCAACCATGATACTATCCCGGCATTGAATGCTTACCTGGATGCGCCTGTTGGCAAAGTACTGCAAACACCCGATAGCGGTAAGCTGGTACTGGTGGGTGCATTTAAATATTTTATGCGGAAAAATTTTGCCGGCATCACCGCAGATGGTAAGCGGGATTCTATCCTGGTAGACAGTATCCGTATGGAAGGCATTATGCGGTTAAATGAAGACGGCAGCTTTGACTCCACTTTTAACTATGATGCGGCGCGTCGTCGCAGTTACGAAGGCACCAATGGATACATCAATGCTGCCATCATACAGGCCGATGGTAAAATCCTGTTGGCTGGAAGCTTTACCCGCTACCATGGTCAGGTAACCGGCAGCGTGGTCAGGTTAAACCCGGATGGTGAAATTGATCCCACCTTTAATACCGGCGCAGGGCCCGACGACAGGGTCACCCTGTTAGCACCACTGAAAGATGGCCGCTACCTGATTGGCGGTTTGTTTTCCAAAGTGAATGGAAAAGAAGCGCATCGCCTGGCGGTATTAAATCCCAATGGTTCCCTGTACGACGGTTTCAGCGTAGGCACCGGCCCGGAAGCCGGACCTAACAGCATGCCTGCTTCTGCACTGCAATTGAAAACCGGGAAGATATTCGTGAATGGATTCTTTGACACATTCTCAGGCGTGAAACGTGGCGGCACCGTGATCCTGGATGAAGACGGGAAAATGAGTAAAGGATATAATTCCATGGGCGCCATCAACGGCTCCATCCTGGATATGATCAACATACCGAATGGTAATGGCGCCATCATGGTAGGTGCTTTTACACAGTATGATATGCTGCCACAGAACCGTATTATGTTACTGCGATATTAATAGCTATGATGAAAAGATTATTCCCCTTGCTGGCAGGCTTACTGCTGTTACTGGCAGCCTGTTTCAAAGAAAAAATGGCGGTAGTGGACTCGCCGGTGGACATCAATCCTAAAGATACTACCACTGCCCCCACTACCACTACGGTGAAACGGAAGGTATTGTTCATCGGTATTTCCGGTGTTCGCGGAGATGCTATGCGACAAGCACAGGCGCCCAATATGCTGGGACTTCTCCCCAATGCCATCTATAGTTTTGATGCGCTTACACAAGCGCCTACCAACAGTGGCGCTGCCTGGTCCACGTTGCTGACCGGCGTATGGAGCAATAAACACGGTGTAAAGAATAATACCTTTTCAGGCAGCAATTTTACCCGTTACCCTATTGGGCTCAAATACCTGAAAACACTGGCACCGCAGCTGCATACGGTTTCTGTACAATCCTGGTCCATCTTAAACAGCCAGTTGTTCAGCCAGGCAGATGTAACGGTGAACCTGCCGGATAACGATGCCGCCGTGCGTGACACCACGGTGAACCGTATTAAAACGGATAATGCCGATATCATCGTAGCAGGCTTCAGCGGCGTACAAACCGCTGCCCATCAAAGTGGCTACGGTCCGGATGTGCCGGAATATATGACAGCTATCACCACTGTTGACAGCTACGTAGGGGACTTACTGGCAGCCGTCAACAGCCGGCCTAATAAAGACAAGGAAGACTGGCTGGTGATCATTACATCTGACCATGGCGGCACCGGCACCAGCGAAGGTAGCAGCTCTTTTGAGGAGCGTAATATTTTCACCCTTTTCGCTAACGCAAAATTTGCCAAACATGAGGTAACGCCACCACTGAATTCCTTAAAGGCGGTTCGTTATGCGGCTATCGGCGACTATAGCTATTCCAAAGATCCTTTCTATGATTTCGAGCGCATTAAGAAATTCACAGTAGCCATATCAGTAAGGTCTCCCACTTTTGCCGGCGGCGATCCTCCTTTTGTTGGGAACAAGAGCTGGGCCAGCGGGAATAATGCGGGTTGGCTGCTATGTCCAAAAGGCAGCGATAAATGGAAATTTCAGGCCGGTGACGGCGCTGGTGGCGCCCGTGTGGACGTCACCTCCAGCGGACCTGCCATTACCGATAATCAATGGCATACCGTAGCCGTGACCATCGACCGGAGCACGGCGCCTGGCACCGTTGTTCTTTACCAGGATGGCGTACAGGTAGGTACAAGTTCACTCAATAACCTGTCGCCGTTTGCGCCAAAGAGCGACCTGAAACTGGTGGTAGGAGACGATATCTCCGGCACCTACCGGGATACGGATGGTAACTGCGATTTTTCGCTTGCGAATATTCGTATATGGGATACCGTTTGGGCAAAAGCAGATATGGCTAAATATAGTCATTGCGATACCGTACAAACAGGTAATCCTTATTACTCCCGTATGATCGGCTGGTGGAAAGGAGTAGATAATACCGGCGGTACTTTAACAGACGCCGGTCCGCTTAAAAAAGACCTGACGTTTAATAATGTGCCGCAATGGGTATCCCAGGAAATTGATTTCTGTAATGGAGCGATACCTGCACCAGTACCGCAAAGCGTGGATATCATGCCAACCTTGTTATCCTGGTTGCACATCGCCGTTGATCCGGGTTGGAATTTAGATGGTATTTCCTGGCTGCCTTAATTTATCAGTGACTTTAAAGATTTATCATGAACAGATATATATTATTGCCTGTTTTAGTTGGTGTGTTGTTGTTTGCCGGCAGTTGTAACAAGCCGGAGTTATTTGATCACCAGGTAACGCCTGATTCGTTACCGCCTGCCATCAAAAAGAAAGTGCTGGTCATAGCTATAGAAGGCGCCCGGGGGCAGGTAGTTAAGGAGGCAGCCATCCCTAACATAACGGCCTTGTTACCCAATAGCGTATATAGTTGGGATGCAGTAACGGATACGTCTACACACGATGCGGCTGCCTGGGCCAGTTTGTTTACGGGAACTGTTAACTACAAGAATGGGGTGACAGGCACCGCTTATGCAGGTAATAACCTGGCGACTTATCCCTCTTTTGCACAACGTTTGTCTGCCAAATCACTCAATATTACCAGTATCAGCAGCAGCGCTTCCTTTAATGATACGCTGGCAGGAGTAACTACCCTGGTGAAAACTATCGGCAATGATGTAGCTGCAAAAGATTCCGCGATTGGACGGCTGCAGCACAGCGATCCTGATGTGCTGGTAGTGGCCTTCAGTGGAGTAAATACAGCCGGTGTAACGAATGGTTTCACGGCTAACGCTACCGCCTATACGGATGCTATTCACCAGGTGGATGCCTACATCGGTGAAATACTGGGTGCACTGCGGGCGAGGAACAAGTATAACATGGAAGACTGGCTCATTGTGATTGGTTCTAACCATGGAGGCACTGATGCCGGTACCTATGGTGGCAGTTCTTTCCCGGAGCGTAATAACTTTCTTTTGTACTACAACCAGCGTCTTACCGGGCAGGTATTGGAACTGCCGCCGGTGAATGTGCCGTACGAAGGTTCCTTTCCTTTTTTTTACCGGAAAGATGGAAAAGATCACGCTGCTTATTCCAATGATCCGGTTTTCCACTTCGGTGCTGCACAAGACTTCACTATTGAGTTTAACATACAAACTACCTATGATGGCGACGATGACCACGGGGTGATTGCCAATAAAAACTGGGGCAGTGGTGGAAATACCGGCTGGGTAATTTACAAGACCAATGGTAATTTGCGTCTGAACTACAAAGGGGCCAGCGGGTCCAGGGTAGATGTGCGGAATGGACCTCCGGTAGCAGATGGCAAGTGGCATCATATCTCTGTTACTTTTGACCGGAAAGGAGTAGTGAGTTTTTATAAAGATGGAAAGTTTTTTGTGTCTGGTCCCAGCATCAAAGACTTGGGCACCGTTGATGCCGGTTTACCTTTTGTAGTAGGGACCGATGGTACCCTTAATTACGGCTACAATGGGGCGAATGGTTCCGGAGATAATTATATCGCCGATATCCGGGTATGGAACAGTGTACTCACTGAGTCGGTGATTTATGATTGGTCGTTCAGAACGGTGAGCAAAGCGCATCCAAATTATGCCTCGCTGATTGGTTACTGGAAAGCCAATGAAGTACCTGCCGGTAATTTTATCAAAGATGATAGTCCGAGTGCCGCAGATCTGACCATCTCCAACGGATTGCGCTGGGATGCGAAAAAAGATATCCTGAATCCTTCTGATGTGGATGCTACCTTATTAGTACCGCATTCCATGGATCTCGCCGTAAATGTGCTGGCCTGGATGGGAATGAAAATGAGATCGGAGTGGATGTTGGATGGTAAAACTGCTATTGTACAATAATATCCACCGTTAAGTATTATAGCCCTCTGCGCATTTAGCGTGGGGGGCTTTTTGTTCCCTGAATTTATCTATCTCCCGAAATAAAATAAATAAAAGAAATTTTCCATTACATTTAAATGTTCGTGCATATGGCCCACATGAAAAGGAAGTAATCCAGTCTATACCGTTAACACCTAAAGACAATTTATAGAAGAATGAAGCCACTATTCTTGCTGAGCATTTTTGTACTGATAACCACGGTTACGTTTTCACAAAAGCGGGATAGTACCTGGATTGGTGCTGCCAAAGGAATGGTGCGGGATTCTGTACACGATTATAATTTGCCGGCGGCCACCCTGGCGATTTACCTGGTGAAAGATTCCAGCTTGGTCAGTTACCAGTTATCGAATAGTTTCGGAGAATTTCAATTTACAGCGCTGCCGGTAAAGCAGCCGTTGCGGATTGTTGTCAGCTATATGGGCTATCGTAGTTTCGCAAAGAAATTTATGATTTACGATGCACAGGTCGATTTAAAATCACTAAACCTGGAGCGCGGGGGAAATAACTTAAAAGAGGTGGAAGTAGTAGCTGTGCCACCGGTGCAAATGAATGGAGATACGCTGGAGTTTAATGCCGATGCTTTTAAGATGGATCCTAATGCCCAAACCGAAGACCTGCTGCGGGTATTGCCGGGTGTCACCTTATGGGGCGATGGCACTATTACCATCAATGGCAGAGAGGTGAAGAGTGTATTGGTAGACGGTAAACCTTTTTTTGGAGGTGATAAAAGAGTAGCTACACAAAATATTCCGAAAGATGCGGTGGATAAAATACAGGTGTATCAAAAAAGCAAGGATCCGAAAAATGCCCTGGACTCTGTAACAGAGGTCAATATAAAGCTCAAAGCCAATAAGCGGATGGGACATTTTGGGAAAGTGTCTGCCGGCTATGGTTCCGGAGAGCGTTTTGAAGCCGATGCTAGTTTGAACTTTTTTGCGCCAGGTGTGCAACTGGGCATAGTAGGCGCTGCCAATAATATTAATAAAGAAGCCAGTAGTGCAGACGACCTGCTACGTAACAGTACCTTTAAAGGCGTGGGGGCAGGAACAGAATACCAAACGAAATTTAATGCGCCAGGCATTAATCAGCCCAGATCGGGCGGCGTTGTGTTTCAGCGTGACTTTATACCAACCCCGGATTACTTCCACGAGAACAGGCTGAATATGAGCTATTTTCTAAAGAATAATTTGAATGACGTAGTACGCAATACCCAAACGATTACATCACTGGGGAAGGATAGTACCCAGGCGCGGGATGATCAGTTTAATAGCCGCTCTTCTAATACCAGTCAGCGTTTTCAGTCGAGGTACGATAAACGTAACGAAAATAGGATCTTTTACGCCGGCGCTGCGTTCAATACAGATGCTACCCATGACAACAGCAACAGCGAAAGTAGTGTATACAATGGCGGGAAGATATTACAAAGTACCAACCTGGAAAGCAATGAAAGCAATAGTGACGCAAAGAGCCTGATACTCGAAATCGGGACTACACATTTCAAGTCAAGACAACAAAGGAACAGGCGACCTGGTGATTATCAAATCGGGTATTCCTTTATTGCTGCTGATAACGACAATAACAAGCTGCAACAGAGCCAGTTTACCGCTATCGCAGATCCCTCGCAAAATAAATTGTTTGATCGCCGTTATAACACCCACAGCAGCGATATCAAACAACACCTGGTATTGGGCATGGGAAATTTTTCCCCCTGGATATTCAGGCACTCATCCGGACGGTTGGTAGTGGAACTACAGAATACGTTGGACGTAAATACCCATCACGAAAGAAATGAGGTGGCGGATAAAGACCGGGTAAAGGATACGTATATACTTAACCGTTATCTGACGAATGACAGCCGGTATACCACCCTGGATGAAAGGCCCGCATTGAATATAAACAGAACTTTTTCGAAGTGGTTACCCAATCGATATAATAAATCGCTGACGGTTCAATTGAGCGCGCAGGCGCAATTTTATCACCTGCAAAATCACTCCGACCAGGCGTTTCAAAATATCAACCGGAGCTATCAGCAGTTTATACCTACCGCCAGCATCGAATATCGCAATTACCAAATGGGATCGTTTTCAGACAATTATACCCTGAAGTTTGCAGCTACCAGCGAATACCCTGGGGTAGCGCAACTGGTACCGCTGGTGGATAGTGCCAACCAGTATTATATCCAGTATGGTAACGTTGATTTAAAGCCTGCAAAAAAGAAGGAGTTATCGTTTAACTTCTTTCATTACACCATGGACCGGAATACCGAATTCAATTATAATGTAGTGATAACCGCAGGTATTATTGATAATAGTTTTGCCGATAGTAGTATTACTGACCAGCAGGGACGTAGTAATCATTACCTGGTAAATGCAAATGGTAATCGCTACCTGAATGGAAGTGGTAATGTGAGCAGGGCATTTAAGTTCAAAAATCATCAGCTGCAACCAAGTTTCAATGCTTCCCTTCAAGTCAGTCGTACTCCTAATAATATTGGTGGTGTTTGGAATGTTTCCAACAACACGATGAATAACTACCAGCTTCAGCTGTATTATTCTTTTAAAGATATTTTTAGTGCCAACCTGGGGCGGCGCTTTAACTGGTATCATTCGAAGCAGGCAGGCATTAACGGAAACGAGTTACGCAATCGTACCAACGAAACTACTTTTAGCGCCAGTGCCAATTGCACAAAACGGCTTTCCCTGAGTAGTAATGTTAACTTTAATCAGAACACTGCTTCACAGTCGGGTGCTATCAATTTTACGATCTGGAATGCTAATGCAGCCTATCGTTTCATGAAAGGAAATAACCTGGAATTGAAGCTGTCTGCAATGGATTTGTTGCATCAGAATACCAGCATTATTAATTATGGAAACAATAATATCATGACGTATGGTAAGGTGAGCGTATTGCAACAATATTTTATGGCAAGCGTAGCCTGGTTCCCACGGAGGTTTGGAAAGAGGAGTGCAGAAGCGGAATAACGGGGATGTATATACGTAAGAAAAAAATCCTTCTCTTTCCACGAAAGAGAAGGATTTTTTATCATGGAGGTGTTACCAGAAGTAGCCTGGGTTTTGTGTTAATGCCGGATCATTTTTTATTTCATCTGGCGGAATAAACAGCAGCAATTGATGATCTGACCAGGGCTGCTTTTGTGGTAAGGCGCCTAGTACCTGTTTGGCTTTGCCGGTACGTTTCAGGTCAAACCAACGATGTCCCCATTCCCCGAATAATTCTATTTGCCGTTCATGTGCAATGGCGTCCAGTAATGCTTGTTGGGATGCCGCTTTGGTATTGGGCAATCCGGCCCTGGAGCGGAGCATATTAATATCAGCTGCTGCACCAGTGAAGTTTTGCTGTTGGGCCCGGGCTTCGGCGCGGATCAGGTATTGTTCTGCCATGCGTAGCACGGTGTAGTAGGGATGAGGATCCCCGGTAGCAGAGATTCGCTCATACTTGCGCACAAAACGATACCGGGTACCATTCCACGGCGCCGCTGCCGGAGCGGTCAGGCTGTCGGTCCATTTATCCTTACGCAGGTCGCCGGATTCAAAAGCACTGGTCAGCTGATCAGACATGAAATAGGTAGGGATCAACATGTAGCTTAACCCCTCAAAGTTTGCTGGATCCATGAAGAACTCCCACTGATCCTGGGGAATCATGGAGAGGCTGAATTGCGGCATTAATCCCTCTGATTCTGGCATAGCCGCATTACCCATGCTGACAGCCGAGTACTTGAGGCACCAGATGGCTTCCTGGCTGGTGGCGCTAAAGGCCTGATCTATTGCCGGGAGACTAAATTGCCCGCTGTTGATTAATAGGGAGGCTTGTTCTTCCGCTTCTTTCCATTGCTTATTATACAGGTATTGCCTGGCCAGCAAAGCGATGGCAGCATATTTATTAGGACGTACTTTGGTGCCATTTGTTATCGCGAAATTGTCTGGCAGTAATTGAATGGCCGTTGTCAAATCTGAAATAATCTGCTGGTGTACCTTTTCCATTGATTGGCGTTTTTGCTGAGATTCGGCCAATGGACTGGCGGTAAGTGGCAGTGGAATTTCTCCGAAAAAATTCGACAAGTAAAAGAAGCAATAAGCACGGGCGAAGAGGCATTCTCCATTTAACTGGTGCTTTATACTTTCCGTCATAGTAGGTGCTGTGCTGGCAGCCACACCGGCTAATACGGAATTGGCCGTGTATACTGCTTTGTAGGCGGTATTCCAGAATGGCCCTATTACCTGTGGGTTGTCCATCTGTAGTTTATTCGTATAGAATTGGTAGTCTATCGGATTGGAAGCGCCTGCAAAAGGGACCAGTTCATCGGACATCAGGCCACCATAGAAGGTGGTGGCGCCACTGCTGAAAGAAGGTTGTTTGTTATTGGTCATCAAGGTATAATAGATGCCGGAAAGTGCTGCTGTTGCTTTATCCGGATCGTTGAAGACCGTGGATGTATTAATGGAACTGATGGGAGGATCAATTTCTATGAGTTGCTTGCATGCGCTGGTGGAGAGCAGCATGCCGAGTGATAAGATAGCTATCCTTTTTTTATTGCGATATATCATGAGTGCGGTGATTGGTATTAGAAAGAAACATTACAACCTAAAGTAACAGTGCGGATCGATGGTACTCCACCCAGAATATCAGGATCTATACTGGATTTATAGTTGGTCAGCAGCCACAGGTTATCAGCGCTTAGGTGAAATGACAGCCCCTGCATATGTGCTTTCATGGCTTTAGCAGTAGGCATTGACCAGGATAACCGCATGCTGGATAGCCGTAGTATATTGGTCATCGTATAGTTTCCATCAGACGAAGTAAATCGGCTCGCTTCTGTTGCATCTGCAGCATTTAATGGAGGAAGTAACGCCTGGTTATTTTCCGGTGTCCAGCGGTTATTATATTGCCAGGCAGACATATTCACATCTTTAATCATCCCGTATTGGTTGTATCCAATGGTTTTATACCCCCGTTTGAAGTTAAATGTAGGGCTGATGCTCCAGTTTTTATAACGGAATGAGCTGGAGAAACCTGCGCTGAATACAGAATTCAGATCCAGGAAGCGGATCCTGTCATCCGTACCGGTGCCGGGAGCTTCGCTATTGTTGGTATTGATTTTTCCATCATTATTCGCATCTACATAGTTGCCTAAACCAGTTTTAGTATCTACGCCCAGGTAATGATATAAGGCGATGTTGTTTAAAGATGCTCCAATTCTATATATAGTGGCATAAGGGGAGAGTTCCAGGCCAGGATAGGACAGTAACTTATTTCGCTGGATGTTGAAATTGAAGTTGACATCCCAGGAAATGTTTTTGTTTCTGATAAGGGAGGTGTTGGCCATAAAATCAAAACCGGAGTTTTGTACATTGGCTATTGAATTGGCGGTGATACTATTAAAGCCGGTGAAAAACGGTAATGGATAGCCGATTAACTGGTTATTGCAACGGTTGCGGTACCAGTCGGTTGTAAAGTTCCATTTATCCAGGAAGCTGAATTCCAGACCGATTTCCAGCTGTTTATTGGATTGCCAGTGAAAATTTTCATTGGCAGCCAGTGTTTCCATTAAAGGCGTGACGCCATTGTACTCGGAAATAACATTGGTAGCTACGTTGGTGCTAATGAGGTATTCCCATTGAGACAGGTATTGGTAATCTCCTACACCATCGCTGCCTGTGAGGCCATAGCTGGCACGCACTTTCAGGAAGCTGAGTACTTTAGGTAATATTGTTTTGGCCCAGGATTCTTCACTGATAATCCATCCTGCACCTGCCGACCAGAAGTTACCAAATTGTTTGCCTGGTCCAAAGCGGCTGCTGCCATCTCTTCTGCCGCTCAGGTTCAGCTGGTACTTATCTGCTAAGTTATAGTTAATGCCGGCGAAGGCCCCTATGTATTTATATTGACCACTTTGATTTTTTACTGTTACCGTGGGGGCGGCGGCAAGGCTGTTGATCATATCATCCGATACGTAGTTAAACCCCTGAATGTAGGTGGTTTGAGTGGTGTTAGCCTGGTAGGTGCCGCCCAGCAGTACATTTAGTATGCCATTGCCTAACGACTTATTCCAGTTCAATTGTGGCTCCACGCTGAGATTGTTTACCTGAGTGGTGCCCTTACTATGAATGCCGTAAGCGGGTGTACCACTTACGGATTGCGGTGCTGCAGCTGCTACCGGTGAGATATTGTCGCCGGAATTATGAGATATATTGTAGCCGATTTGTGTGGAGATGTCTAATCCCTGTGCCAATGTATAGCCCACGTTAAACCCGGCATTCAGGCGGGAAGTTTTGGATACCATTGTTTGTTTTAACCCGGCAAATGGGAAGGCCATCCCTGCTTTTTTATACGCCACATAATTCAGGTTACCCAAACTGTCAAACACATCAGGTGCATTCGGCGCCATGATAGCCGATTGTCCCACATTGCCCAGCGAAGTATTGTTGGAGCTGAGATAGAAGGCGCTGATACCGGTTTTTAATTTGTTATTGTTGCTGTGGTTATCCAGTTTGAGTAACACACTGGCAGATTGGGTATTGGAATTGGAAGGCGTAATATCTGTTTGTTTGGTATAGTTAGCAGATACGAGGTAAGCACTATTTGCGGTACCACCCGTAAGTTGCGGGTTCACGCTGGTATAAAGGCCGGTACCTCCGTACATGTATTTTTGCCAGTTGGTATAACGGGTCGTATCTGCTACCATGATTTCGGGGGCGTAACCTGCACTACCTGGCACTTTGGAAGGAACTAAGCCTGCATTGGCATAAGATTCCCGGCGCATGGCCACAAATTGTTTGGTATCCAGCATCGGTTGGTAACGGATCACACTTTTTACGCCCTGGTTCAATGCCAGTGAAAATTTGGTGTTACCAGGTTTTACTTTTTTAGTAGTGATCAGGATCACACCATTCGCACCGCGGCTACCATAAATAGCGGTGGCCCCCGCGTCTTTCAATACTTCGATAGACTCTATATCGGCCGGGCTCAGACCAAATATGGGACTTTGTCCCATACCCATAGACTGATCCAGACCGAAGGAGATAATACTGGCATTAGGATTGGCAGCATCGGCGGCGCCCCGCGTATTTAGATCCATCACTGTTTGAGGTACGCCGTCTATGATATATAATGGTTCTGAGGAAACAAATTTGTTGATGGAATTCCTGCCCCTCACTTCTATTTTTATGGGAGATGTAGGAGAGGCATTAGCCCGGGTAATCTGTAAGCCTGGCACCCTGCCTTCCAATGCCAGTAACGGATTTTGTATGGGAAGATCCGCCAGCTCTTTGCCACTTACTGTCACAATATTACTGGTGTTGAAACGCTTGCTGGTGGTTCCGTAAGCCTTTACCACTACCTGGTCCAACAGGTTGTTGGAAGGCGTCAGGAAGATGGCCATTTCCGGTTCCGTAACTACTTTCCGGTATTTTTCATATCCTACATAGCTCACGATGATCTCTTCTCCCGGCAACACCCCCTTGAGTATAAATTCGCCTTTTTCATTGGTGAGCGTCGTTCTTTTAGTAAAGGAAGAAGAAACGGAAGCATTCTCCAGTGGTACGGTATTGATGCCGTTATATAATTTCCCCCTCACGGTAATGGTAAAGCTGTCTGCCGCGGGAGCTGTGGCCTTGTCCGGTCGTACTACTTTAGGTTTGGTATTCACAGAAATCACCTTATTCGTTACTTCATAACGAAAGGGCGTGTTCTGAAATATCTGCTGTAAAGCGGTAGTAACTTCCACATTTTTCAGCTCCACACTGACTTTTTGATCAGTGTCGCGCAGATCTTTGGAATAAACGAAGTAATAGCCGGTTTGCTTCTCTACTTCTTTACATATTTTCTCCAGTGGTGCTTTATTCACCGATAAAGTCACCTTTTGCGCCAGCAATGTACCCGGTATCATGGCGGCAAGGAATAAGCAAGGCATATGCAGTATCCGCTGCATAGCTCCTCTCTTTGCAACGAGAGGTAAAACATTCTTTTTTCGCATGTAACTAAACCCTGTTTAGATTATTGGTTGTTAGTTTCAGGTGCTACGGTACCCGTTTTCCTGAGATACTGTAATTGGCCCATCCGTTGCTGGTCTGCTGACGTAGATGTTGGCAATTCTAACTTATCCGTTATATTGTTAGCATGGCGGTTGTTCACTGCCCTGCAAATTACTTATTAAAACACGCAGATGAAAGCATTGAACTAGTCATTTAAAAAAAAATGTCAGCAAAACACCTAAAAATAAAAGCCCTACCGGTATAAACCGGCGGGGCTTTACATTCATAGGTAATTTTCCGGATAGTTGATTGCTTATGAAAACTTATTACAATTTTTTTCCGAGTAACTGGATCTTCTCGTCCATGGCTACCAGGTGCGCTTTGGTAGCGGCATCTGTAGCGCGTGGAATGGCTTTCTTAATAAGGGCAGCTACATATTTAATGTCGGCTGCCGCAATGGAAGACGCCTCCGACTCGCTTACTTCCGGCTTCGCATCACGGGTAATTTTGTACAGCGCACCCAGGTAGGTTTGCTGCATGTTGCGATGGAAGGCATCAATTTTCACGGTACCATTATTCAGATCAGACCAGATCCCTTTATGTAAAATCGACATGTATTCAGCGATGCCCAGTGTTTTCTCCGCACCAAATCGACGTTCAAGCATCATCACATAGTTGAGTCTTTTTACATCCAACATGCTGTTAACTGTATTGGTTTGCATGATATCTACCGGTGATATATCGGCCGGATTTGCTACCAGGTCCCGGATAGCAGGGTCTATTAACCACATAGGGGTATTAAACAATTCTTCATTGAAGAAGTTAAGCGCTGCCACCTGTTTGGCTTTAGGCACGGCCACATAAGCCGGTTGATCATCATTGTCGCCACGTACAGTATACTGTACGGCGGCGATATTTTTAGCTACATGTACGATATAGCGGTGATATTGCTGGTTTACATTTTCATACATGCTCTTTAACGCTTCGCGGTGACCATCTTCTACATACGTCCATGTTTTCAGGTTCGCTATTACCCGTTTCAGGTTTTTAATACCGTAAGCACTTGCTTTGGCGGCATCGTCGCCGAGGTCTTCGGTCTGGCAGCGTGGATCAATTTTACGGCTTTCGCCATCACCAAACCAGAGGCGGTTGTTGGCCGCCAGGCGCTGAGTGACCAGCTTGCGCATGATTTTCTGGTCTTCTTCCGCTGTGGGCGCGTTATTGAGCTTGTAACCAAATTCAATGGCCCATTTGTCGTATTCACCGATACGTGGAAATAACAACTCCTGGGGGATGTGGTCTTCCGGTTGTGCTACATAGTTAAAACGTGCATAGTCCATGATACTGGCAGTATGACCGTGTTTACGCAGGTAGTTGACGTTACGCAGACTGTCTACCGGCGTTTGGCTGCTGCTGCCGAAATTATGGCGTAAGCCCAGTGTATGGCCTACTTCATGGCTGGATACAAAACGAATCAATTGCCCCATGGTTTCTTCATCGAAGGTAGCTGCGCGTGCTTTCGGATCGTTCGGGCCTGCCTGTACCATGTACCAATCGTGCACCAGCTGCATTACATTATGATACCAGCCAATATGTGTTTGAATGATTTCACCGCTGCGTGGATCGTGGGTATTAGGTCCGTAAGCATTGGATACTTCCGACGCGAAGTAATTGATAAACGAATAACGTACATCTTCCATATGCATGGAAGTATCGTGCTCCGGCCATTCCTTCGCGATGATGGCATTTTTAAACCCGGCCTGTTCAAAGGCGGCCTGCCAGTCGTTGACGCCCATGATCAGGTATTTGCGCCACTGTTTAGGCGTAGCCGGATCAATATATAATACAATCGGTTTGGCGGGTTCCACCACTTCACCATGCAGGTAGCGCTGCAGGTCTGCCGGTTTGGGTTCCAGTCTCCAGCGATTAATAAATTCCCGTTTTTCTACTTTCTGTTGTGCATCGCCGTATTGTGTATAGTAGTCAGCGAAGTAGCCTACGCGTTCGTCCACAAATCTCCGCTGCATGGGCTTTTTAGGTAATGCGATGAAGGAGGTGTTGGTTTCGAGTGTAGCAGGGCGTGGAGGAATGGGTGGAGAAAAAAAGCCGGTAGATACAGGTTTAGTGATGCCATTCTTGGTAATCGCAATTTCCACATTTTCCGGTAGCGCGAGGATGGAAGAAACTTCCAGGTCCTTCATGGTTTTTACATCGAGTACTGCTTTCATGGATTGTAATCCTTCGCCTGAATTCACGAAGGCATTCACATCGCGCAGGAATTTGCTCATGTCAATTACATAGCTGGCAGAGTCTTTACCATAGGCTTTGATAGGGAAGGTGGCGATTACCGGATTCAGGTTGGAAGCAGTTACCGCGCGATAAATTGCATTGGAAGAATCCGCATCGCTGATCACCAGGTTTAAACGGATCCGGATACTTTCATTGGGTCCTTTCTCAAAAATAACGGTGTTGTTATCCAGTTCTTCGCCGGGATAGGCAGTGCCGCCGGGGGCTTTTTTAATGCGGTTGATTACGAGGATATCCCTGCCTAACAGCTGATCACTGATTTCAAAGAAGATGCTGTCCATTTCTTTGGTACTGTGTACCGTGAAGAGCCCTTTTTGTGTGATCAGGCCGGGTGTGATGACACTGCTGTAAGGCTTGATACCATTCTTTCCCGGTACAGGAACAGGTTTAGCGGTAGCCGTTGGTGTGGTTGCGGTAGTTGCTTTCTTTGTCTTTTTGTTTCCACCCTTGAATACGGCACAGGAAGCCATGACGGCAACAAGCGGAATATAAACGTAGTAGTAGCGTTTCATTGTATGAGAACGAAATGATTTTTGGTAAGTAATAATCGGGGAATCGTACGTTGGATGTGGGTGACTAATGTGTATCTGTCTTATAACACTTACTATGAAAGATTGAACTAGTGCGTCGTGGTATTTTTACAAAACCAGGGTAGATAAGCGCCTGATGCGGTCCTGCAGATCTTCCAGGTGTAATTTGGTAACCGGATCAGCCGCCAGTGGCAATGCTTTCGTGATCATGGTGGTGACAATTTTTATTTCTGTGTAGGCAATGCTGGCGGCTTCCGACATACTGATTTCACTTTCTTTCGAGGTAGTCAGTGTGAACAGTGCACCGATATAAGCTTTCTGCATATTGCGGTGATAGGCGTCTATGGCAACGTTGCCCCTGTCCATATCAGGCCATATAGCCCGGCGTAAGATGGGCATCAGCTCTTCTACGGTAACGGTTTTTTCCGGGCCGAAGCGCCTCGTGAGGTCGAGTAGCGGAATGATCTTCGCCGCACTTAATGCCATGCTGACTCCCCTGATTTGCATATCTTCAATATAGTTCCGGGTATAGGGCAGTTGGAATTTATTGAGTAATGCGGAATCCACCAGCCACATAGGGGTAGTGAATAAATGCCGGCACACAAAATCGACGGCTGCAAGTTGCTTTTCTTTTGCCACCGGTTCATAAGAGGGTTTATTGTTGGCGTCCAGCCCGGTGGTATAGTTCACGCCGCCTACCACGTTAACGGTTTGACGCATATAGTTCATATACTGGCTGATGATGGCTTCATACACGCGATTCATATTTTTACGCGTCATGCCTTCTTCTTCCGACCATTTTTCCAGGTGGGTGGTTACCCGTTCCAGGTTTTTCATGCCCAGTTCATTGGCTTTGGCGTTATCATCACCGAGGTCTTCGGTTTGACAGCGGGGATCTCCCGTGCGGGTTTCTCCATCTCCAAACCACAGCCGGTTGTTGGCAGCCAGACGTTGGGTGATGAGATCACTCATGATGATGTTGTCGGCTGCCGGCGTAGTGGCTTTGGTGAGTTTATAGCCCCATTCAATCGCCCATTTATCATACTCATTGATACGGGGAAACAGCAGTTCTTCCGGGATATGATCTTCGGGTTGCGCTACATAGTTGAAACGTGCATAGTCCATGATACTGGCGGTGTGGCCATGTTTGCGCAGGTAGGTAATGCTGCGCAGGCTATCCACCGGCGTTTGACTACTGCTGCCGAAGTTATGACGTAATCCAAGCGTATGGCCTACTTCATGGCTGGACACAAAGCGGATCAGTTGTCCCATTAGTGCCTCATCAAATACGGCCTGCTGTGCGCCGGGAACATTGGGCCCGGCCTGGATCAGGTACCAGTCGTGCAACAACTCTACAATATTGTGGTACCAGCAGATGTTTGTTTGAATGATTTCCCCGCTGCGCGGATCATGTACATTAGGTCCGTATGCATTGGTGATGTTGGATGGTAAATAGCGGAGTACCGAATAACGTACATCTTCCAAATTCATGGTGGTATCGTTTTCCGGCCATTCCTTTGCGGAGATCGCATTTTTAAACCCGGCCTGTTCGAAGGCTGCCTGCCAGTCGTTGATCCCCATGATCAGGTATTTACGCCATTGTTTGGGTGTAGCCGGATCGATATAGATGAGAATGGGTTTGGCAGGTTCTACCAGTTCACCTTTGTAGTAGCGTTCGCGGTCTTCCGGTTTAGGCTCCAGGCGCCAGCGGGTAATGATGTCCCGGTTTTTAATGGCTTGTTGCTGGTCGCTGAATTCCACATAATTATCAGAAAAGAATCCTACGCGTTCATCGCCAAATCGCGGCTGCATGGGCTTATCCGGCAGTGCAATGAAGGAGGTATTTGTTTCCAGGGAAGCCGGCACCGGTTCTTTGCTGTACAGCGTTTTGGAGGCTGTACCATTTTTGCTGATGGCAATTTCCACGTTGGCAGGGTAGGCACGGATTGCCATGACCTCGTGTTCTTTCATGCCACTCACCGACAGGAACTTTTCTAATTCGCCGTTGTCAGATTTATTCACAAAGCTGTTCGGATCTTTCAGTATAGCGGTCATATCTACCACATAGCTGGCGCTATCCTTGCCATAAGCACGGATGGGCAGCGTAGCTATCACCGCAGGCGTGTTGGCGCCTTTAACGGCACGGGCGATGATGTTACCCGAATCAGACCGGGATGGATGATAATAATATTGCAGGAGAAGGGTTTCATTGGGGCCTTTCCCGAAAGAGATGGTAGTATTGGCCAATTCTTCTCCTGCATATACCTTCAAACCTGCTCCCACTTTGCGAATGCGGTTGATGGTCAGTATATCCTTGCCCAGCAGGGATTGCCCGATTTCAAAGTAAACCGTATCCATCTCTTTGGTGCTATGTACCGTGAATAGCCCCGGTTGGGATACCAGGTCTTTTGTAATCACCTCACGATAGGGTCTGATGCCATTTTTCCCGGGCGTAAACGTGGGTGTGGCAGCTACCGTCTTTTTTTTATTCTTTTTGTTACCACCTTGTAGTACAGCGCAGGACGACAGTACCACTACCAGTGGAATATATGCATAGCGATTCATCAGGGAATAAAAATTGATGTTGGTAATAAATATTCGGGGAAACGAAGTCAGGATAAGCGTTTTACCGGAAACAGCTGCCCACGGGATCTGCGGTGAGTTGTGGTCTGGCAGGTGCGCTAACGAATGGCAATAATGCCAGTGTGCTGTCATTTACCAGGGATGATGTGGTAGGTTGCAGGCCTGGTACTATTTCCATGATCCTGAAATAACCGGTTACTCTTGTAACAGCAGCATCATCCCATAGCAACACCACCGGGAATGCGGCGCGGGCGTTGCGGGTAATGAAGCTGGCATGTTGAACATGTTGGCCCGTGCTGCGTAAATCGAGCAGGATACCGGTTTTTTGACCGGCCCACTGATCCACCAGGGAGTTAGCGAGGAAATGGTAGCGATCTGCCAGGGCGGCTACTTTGGCGTCACTGCCGGAATCCGGTAACGATATTAAAACGAAGCGCTGCCGGCTGCCGGATACAGGAAGCGTGCCGTATTGTGTGGCAAACGGGAAGGCGGGTGGTGCTAATTCCAGTGAACCGCTTTCCGCGTCATCTCCGATATTAGGAACATGGTTATCCGGCAACATACTCCTTTCTGGCATCTCTATGCCACCAGGGGCGCCGTTCCGGGCGTTGCTGCAACTGTACAACGTGGTGGCGGTGAATAGCAGCAGGGCTCCCTTCTGCAGATAATTTATTTTTCTAAGCAGCATCATAAATTTGGCTATGAAATAATCTATAGCTGGTAAAACACGCGTAGGAAGGAAATGAACTAGTGAGGACCCAAAAAAAATCTGCATCTTACAAGATTAATAGTTTACCTGTCAGAACTTTTCAACAAATTGGTTGTTTAGAAATGAAAAATGATGTTCACATGAGATACTTCTTTTTTACATTTTTAACACTGGGAATATTGTTGGGAGTTACCCGGCAGGAGCGTGTTTCAGCATGTACAAGAGTGGTGTATAAAGGGCTGGATGGCCTGATATTAACCGCGCGCTCAATGGACTGGAAGGAAGATATTAAAACCAATCTCTGGATTTTTCCGCGTGGGATGGCCCGCAATGGGGAAACAGGCACCAATACGGTGAAATGGACTTCCAAATACGGCAGCGTCATCGCATCTGCTTACGAGATCTCCAGTACCGATGGTATGAATGAAAAAGGATTGGTAGCCAATTTACTCTGGCTGGCAGAATCAAAGTACCCCGAATGGGATCATCGTAAACCGGGGCTTACAATCGCCGCCTGGGTACAATATGTATTGGATAATTATGCTACCGTGAGCGAAGTAGTCACTGCCATGAGAAGCGAACCTTTTACTATTGTAACAGACAATGTACCTGGCATGGAAAGAACGGCTACCCTCCATTTATCTGTTTCTGACGCCACCGGCGATAACGCTGTTTTTGAATATGTAGATGGAAAACTGGTGATCCATGAAGATAAAAAATATACTGTGATGACCAATTCACCAATTTTCGAGAAGCAGCTGGCATTAGAAGAATACTGGCGGGAGATTGGTGGTACCGTGATGTTACCTGGCACCAACCGGGCGGCGGATCGCTTTGTAAGAGCTTCTTTTTATATTGAAGCCATCCCCAAAACAGCCGATATGCGCCTGGCAGCAGCCAGCGTTTTCAGCGTGATCAGGAACTGTTCTGTGCCATTAGGTATTTCAACGCCGGATCAGCCCAATATTTCTTCTACCCGCTGGAGAACTGTGGCAGACCAAAAGAACCTGGTATACTATTTTGAATCCACTATTACGCCTAATACCTTCTGGGTAAATTTTAAAGATGTGAATTTCGCCGCTAATGCGCCCGTAAAGAAATTGATGCTCATTAATGGAGAAACGTATGCGGGTAATGCAGTCGGGGCATTTGTGGATAGTAAGCCGTTTAAGTTTCAGGGGTTGTAATTGGGAGGTATATATTTTTGTACGAATAACAAAGCCGCCAGTGCTTATTTTGAGCTGGCGGCTTTGTTGTTTATGATGCGATGTTTATTTACTTTTTGTACCCAAATAACTTCTTCCTGCCGCCAGGTGATTAATCGCATCTGCCATGCGTTGTATTCTCGCATCGGGTACGCTTACTTCCATAATCCATTGCAGGCATTTTTCCTGTTCTACTGTAGGTAGGGCTTTAAAATGATGCAGCGCATCAGGCTCGTCCTGGAGGCATTCCAGGAAATCTGCGGGTATAATTTCTTTTGTTGGGTTTAATGAGTAGAGTATCAGTTTTACTTGTTGGCCAGCTTCTTTTTTGATATGTTTTCTGATAGTAGCATTGACCGGTAACATCATCACGCCGTTTTTAATGGGCATAAGATTACAGGGAGCTAATTCATACTGATCAATGAAGCCGCGAACTTTACGCATGCCAAAATAGCTCTGGCTTTTGGGCAGATCGGGCAGCCGGATAAATGTCCAGCCGCCCTTGCCGTCAAAACGTTCGAGTAATACTTCGGCATCAATAAGTGGTGTTTCCATATCGATGTAAAGTTAGTACCAACGAGCGAATAATCAGTACTTACTTAATAGCATAAATGCGATAAATCAATTTACCCGGTGCCGGAAAACTTCCTACGCCAACAGCCACGGTATGATTCAACCAGGCATATTGGGGGGCGCTGGTTTCAAATACCGGCACTGATCTGAAGTAGTAGTCGTTCGGGGACAATTCATGACCTTTTCCTTCGCGCATTAACGCGGCATTTTTTCCACTGGCGTAGCTATAGCCGGTATAAGTAATGTAAATAAGGGCGCCATCATCGGTTTGAATAGTGGCACGAACATCCATTTTAAACGTATTCGAATCTACTTTAAGTCCCCATTCTCCGCCACAGTCAATTATTTTACCGTTGATATTGTCACCTTTTACAGTGCCTGCTTTGAAAGGGAAAATCAGCCGGGTGCCTGTTAATACGGGTCCAATTACCTGTGGTGGGTTAAGGGTGAGTTCCAGGTTGAACAAAAACGCGGAATTAAGTTCCTGTGCCTGCATCCGGAAAGAAAAACAAGCAGAGAAAAAAAGAACGAGCAACAGTACTTTTTTCATGTGGAGGGTTTTGTTTTTTAAGATGAAATGACTATTTGGTTTGGGTGGCGTCAAAAAAATCACTGACATCGCCAACGGCTGTCCGGGTACATCTCATGATAATATCCTGCAAATCGGTACCCGCACTATGCAGGGGGTCAATCGCCTTTACCAGTAAAGTTCTCAGGTGAAACAATTCTGACCGGTTGAATTTTTTGGAGGCTTTCACCAGCTCCAGTTTCATCCGTTCTTCCTGTTGATTTTGTTTCGGATTAAATATTCCATTCAGTTGGCTGCATTGGTCACAAACACCATTTTTGTTTACTAAAGCACATCTGTTCTCAAAGATATCGGTCAGGGTATTCCTGGCATCATTCAGGAGATGTTTGATGACTCCCTCTGTTTTATCTAAAATAAGGCAAATTTCTTTGACCGGGAAATCATAGATGTCTTTTAAAATTAATGCTACCTGGTTTTCTATGGGTAAGGTTTTGGAGATACAGGTGAAACAGAAATCGATATGTTCTTTCATCTCATAAGTACCGGTAGGACTGGTTTGATGAACGAGTCTGAATGATTGTTGGATATCTGGTGTACCAATTGCCAGTGTGGCTCCCAGATCCTGGGCATCTGCCGGCCATCTCTTTTTTTTCTTTAGATGATCATAGGCCAGATGGGTGGCTATTTTAAACACCCAGGTTTTGAGAGAGGAATCCTGGTGAAAAGTGGATATCTTATCAAATGCCCGGATGAAGGTGTCATGCATCAGGTCATCTACATCGTTACGATCGGTTAATAAACGATATAGATATGATTTCAGAGGTGATTGAAATTCGGCAAACAGGGATTGAAAAGAATTGATGTCCCCATTTAAAGCTTGTTGAAGGATGGCTGTGTTTTCCATTTGATCGGTTTTGTGCTTTGTGATAAAGCGGGTTGCAGTTAATCTGCAACCCTGTAAACATATTATAATAAATTTATTTTCCCGCCATCAAAGTCAACAATATGACTATTAAAAGCGCTACCATTTTCGGAAACCAGGAAAGCGGCGGTTTCGCCCAGTTGTTTTAAGGTAGGCCCTGAGGGAAGGATATTAAATTTGGTGTAGTGCTGCGCCATTGTTTCCCTTGGTATGCCGGCGTTCTGGGAAAAATCGGTGATCATTTCCTGGATCTTATGGGTTTCCATGAGGGCGCCGGAGCAAATACAGATAGCCTTGATGCCATGTTGGCCAAACTCGGTGGCCATTACTCTTGTCAGCCCTTCAATGGCGGCACAGGCGGCCGCGAATCCTGCCATGTTAGGGGTTTTTGTTCTTGCCATGGAAGCATTAAACAAGAGGAGGGTGCCTTGAGATTGGGTTTGGATCATATACCGGGCGGCTACTCTCGACGTGAGAAACTGTGATCCGCAGATTCTTTGTAACGGGTTTAAGAATTGCTCAAAAGTGGCGATGGTGGTAGGAATGCCACTACCGGCATCTTTATAGTAGCTGCCGATACCGTTGAACACGATGTCCAGTCGCCCGTTGTCTGCCACTACCTGTTTCAGGTATTGGTCGATTTCAGTTTCCTGCAGGGCATCCACTTTGCCGGCTTCTGCAAGGCCTCCATTGGCGATGATGTTGTTGGCCAATGTTTGCACTGCGGCCAGGTTCCGGGCGGTTACATACACTTTTGCGCCATGTTGGGCGAATGCGCGGGCAACGGCGCCTGCTACTTCTCCCGATGCCGCAAATACAACGGCTACTTTGTCTTTTAAGTTGTTCATGTTGCTTTGCTTTCTCTTTTTGACGATTGAGCAGCGCAAAACGATCGGGATTTTGAAAAATAATTTAGAAAGACGGTTTCCTGGCGGGTTTGCTATAACAAAAAAGGTGGAAGCAGCTGCTCCCACCTTTTCCTGCCAGCCGGCCGTTTTACCATAAGCCATAAAGAAATTGCAGGGGTGAGCGGAGCCATTTTGACGGAAAATAAAAAAGTTTTAAAAAAAGTGGGGCAGCCTTCACCCGTTTTTTACTCATCCATTGTCTTTTTAAGAGAGGAGTAGGTTAGAAAGGCAAAATGAAGATCATTTGAAAGGCTGCTGGCCGTCGTCGACAAGAATAGTTCGGGAATTTTCAATACTTTGTTCGCGGAAAAAATGAAGACACAAAGTGTACTATGCATCAACCGGGATTGGAAGAAGCAGTTTCTTTTGAGGAACAATTCAGGCTTCATTGTAAATATTTGTGTGCGGTAGCATATCATATGGTGAAGGATGAAGATATCGCCATGGATATTGTACAGGATTTCTTTCTGAATTATTGGAAGAAGCGGGATGTGCTGCAGGTAAGGTATGACTTTAAGAGTTATGCGGTGTATGCTATTCGTAATACGGCGCTCAATTATCTGAAAAAAAACGGCAAAATAAAGTTAATGGAGGTACATCAGATGGAAGAGCTGATAGCGTATACGCCGGAAGCAGATCGTTCCGAAGAAGAGCGGCGTAAAGCTGCATTATGGGGAGCTATTAACCGCTTACCCGAGCAGCGCCGCCGGATATTTCTGCTCAGCAACCGTGATGGATTGAAGTATAAGGAGATAGCAACGGCATTGGACATTTCTATCAACACAGTAAAAACACAGATAAAACTGGCCTTACAGTTCATGCGGAAGGAGTGTGGTTGGATGGTGAACGCCACTTTCCTGGGTTTATTTCTCAGAATGATGACGACTTTCACCCTTTTTGAAAAATTGGTTGCCCTAATTATAAGGTATGATGCATACAAATGACCACGATGATAAGCAGATAGACTGGGACAAGCTGCTGGAAGTGCTGGATGGCAACGGCGCTGTGGAGTCGCTGAATAAACAGGAGCGGGAGTTGCTGGCTGCAACGGTGGATATGCAGGTAAGATTACATGAAGACAAGTTCTCTGAAGAGGTAATGTGGAAACGGTTTGTGGCAGCAAAAGAAAGGGGACGCGTACGCCGTTTGGTCATCATCAGGCGGTTGGTAGCGGCCTTGCTGGTACTCACGGTAGGTGCAGGGATATGGATGCTGGCGCCCTGGCGCAAGCATCGCCCCAATGAACTGGCCACTGCTACCCCCTCCGGCAATATAATATTAAAACGTGCAGGTAGTGTAGTCACGCTTGGTAATAGTGTACAATCCATCCCGCAGGGAGGCGGCACACAGATTCAGTCCGATTCTGCCGCTATCACCTATACCAAAGGAAACAGCCAGGAAGTACCGCCCTTGCAGGATACACTGGTGGTGCCACTGGGGCGTCAATATGGCCTGGAATTATCTGATGGTACCAACGTGTTGCTGAATTCGGCTACCACACTGGTGTATGCGGAAGCATTCCACGGCAGTACACGTGATGTATATGTAAACGGAGAAGCGTTTTTTGAAGTAGCGCCCAATTCACATCAGCCATTTATAGTGCATGTGGGAGAGTTGTCAATGAAAGTGTTGGGTACTGCTTTTAATGTGAATACGTATGAAGGAAATGTAGTCACTACCCTTGCCAGTGGTAAGCTCCTGGTAGCTGCCAATAGTAACCAGGTTACCTTACAGCCCGGAGAACAATCCGTTTACAGTAAAGGCGCCCTGAGTAAACATACGGTGGATGCCGGCACCTTTACTGCATGGAAAGATGGAGAGCTATTCTTCGATGATGCACCAATGTCAGATATCGCTAAAGTATTATCCCGTAGCTACGAATACAATTTTATATTCGATGATCCGGCTGCTGCTAAAATGCAATTTACGCTAGCTATGCACAGGCCTTCTTATTTACAGGAAGTGCTTATCCAGATTAACCGGAGTAGCAGCGACCTTTTATTTAAGGTGGAAGACAGAACTGTACATGTAACAATGAAAAATAAAAAGCCTTAACATCATTTAAAAATCAGTCATCAGGCAGCATGCAGGCAACAGTCCGTTGCCCTGATTAAACCGTAATATCAACCACTAATGAGAAAACTAACCGCGCTGTCCTTCCTCCGGAAGGATGTGAAGAGCTTTGTCTTGTATGGTCCGTTCTTCCTCTTGTTGTTGTTCCTGAATACAGCAACAGCACAGGATAATTCCGGACAGGAAATTTTGTCGAGACGAATAACATACGAAGCCAGTCATATGTCCCTTAGTAAAGTATTGAAAGACCTCCGGGAAAAGATGAAGGTACGATTCACCTATAATACAGAGGTGATAGGCCGGCAGCCGGAGGTTACCGTGAAGGTGACTAACGTAACGCTGGAAGCGTTGCTAAGGCAGATATTGAGTAATACCAGTCTTGGCTTCAGTGGCGTGATGGATGGTGTAGTGATTTACGAAACCGACAAGCGCAAGGTGCCTGGCAAAGAAGCGAGGATCATACAGGGCCGGGTTACTGATAAAATTGGTAACCCTTTGTCGGGTGTAAGTATCAAAGGGCTTACATCCAAAGAGATGACCATTACCCAGGGGGATGGAACTTTTTTGCTCATGCCCTGGGTGGATGAGCAGATCAGCCTGTCCCGTGTAGGTATGAAAACCATTACCTACAAAGTAGACAAAGAAGTAGGGGGAGCAATGGTGTTTAAGATGGACTCGGTAGTACAGGAAATAAAAGAGGTAATCGTAAATGGTTATCAGAAGATAGACCCACGTTTATTTACCGGTGCGGTGACGAAGTTAAGCGCTGCAGAAATCATGCAGCCAGGGATGCCTACCATCGATAAAATGTTGCAGGGAAAGGTACCAGGCCTGATGGTGATGAATACTTCCGGGGGCGTAAATGCCAAGGCTACCCTGCGTATCAGGGGAACATCCACTTTGTTGGGTAATGCATCGCCATTATGGGTGGTAGATGGCGTGATCCGCCCTGAGCCGGTAGACGTGTCCAACGCTTTACTCAATAACCTGATTGATGGGGCGGCAGCATCTAACTTTGAGCTGATGGGCAATGCTATCAGTGGGGTGAGTCCTTTTGATGTGGAAAGCATCACTTTCCTGAAAGATGCGGCGGCTACGTCTATCTATGGTACAAGAGCTGCCAATGGGGTGATTGTGGTGGCCACCAAAATAGGAAAGGCGGGTCCCATGCAGGTGAATTATAGTACAAATCTTTCTTTCCAGCAGCGTCCTGATTATAGCCATCTTAACCTCATGAACTCGAAACAGCGCGTGGAATTGTCTAAACAGCTGCAGGACGATGGCGTTATTTTTTCGGGGTTTTACACCGGATTTCCGGAAACAGTTTCTTACGAAGGACAGCTGCGTGCGTTGTATATGAGGCAGATTACAGAAGATCAGTTCAATAGTAATGTGGCTCAGATGGAAGCGCGTAATACAGACTGGTTCAAGGTATTATTCCGGAATCAGTTCAATATGCAGCATAACTTAAGCATCAGCGGAGGTGCAGGCAAAACTACTTACCGTGCTTCTATGGGATATGCAAATAATAGATCCAGCGCCATTGGTGATGGCAACAAAAAATATAATGCATTATTCAACTTACAGAGTCAGGTAGGAAAGAAACTGAACATATACCTTTCTATGAGTGGAGATTATATGGATGCCAACAGCTTTTACCCCACGGTGGCGCCAATGACCTATGCATTACAGACTAACCGGGGTTTTAATCCCAACGACTTTTATCCCATGGCGCGTGTATTCCAGGGTAGTGAGGTGGCTTCAGGCGGACATGATTTAAAGCCAATTGCTAATCCTCCGATTGTATTTAATATGTTGAACGACATGCAACATACGTTTAACGCCAGCAAAACACAGAACACCGTATTGTCCGTTCAGTTGGATTATAAACTGACCCAGGGACTCACCCTGCGTAACAAATCCAGCGCAGTGATAAACAGTACAGCGGGGCGGGTAGGGTACGACCAGCAGTCATACGCCGCAGCCCTGACTCGTGGATGGAACCTGGATTTTACGCCTACAGACATGCAGGTGGCCCTTTCACAGCTACCTGTTGGCGGCGTGGCAACGTTTAACAATCAGCGAATGGTGACGGTATCCACCACCAATACAATTGATTATAGTCTTGATTTGTTCAAAGGCCGTGACCTGTTCAATATTAGCCTGAACCAGGAGCTTATTTCCACTAAAATTGATGGGACTATCAGCAGGGAGGCCGGATATTTTCCGGACCGTGGAAAAACCTTTTACGCGTCTCCACTTGGGAGAGAAAGGATCAACAGCCAGGTAGAAGTAGACCAACGTAATAACAGTATGGGGGTTTTTGCGACTGCGGGTTATAACATGGCGGGGCGCTATACCTTGTATGGTACTATCAGGGCCGATGCTACCAATCGTTTCGGACAATACACGAAATCAAAATTTTTACCTAACTGGGATATCTCCGGACAGTGGAATGTATCTGCAGAGAAATGGTTCCCTACCAAAGGAATCAGCGCATTGCAGATCAAGTCGTCCTATGGCACACAAGGCAATGCTGTAACAGCGGTAGGGCCTAACCTGGTAGCAAGTTATATGAACGATAATGATAAGAACAGCCGTACGCTGTTGCCATATATGCAGATTAAATCGTTGCCCTATCCGGATCTCCGCTGGGAAAAAACCTATCAGTGGAATATCGGAACGCAGATAGGATTTTTTGATAACCGCCTAACAGCAGCCTTCGATTACTACATCAAACACTCCGTGGATTTGCTCGACAATGTAAGTATTCCCTATGAATACGGCAGGAACTCGATGTATAGAAACATAGGTGTAATTGATGGCCGGGGTTGGGAGCTGTCTGCCACCGTGATGGCCATCAGGAGAAAAAATACCACAGTTTCCCTTACCGCATCGGCCTCCAAAACGGAGAGTACACTGGCCAGTGCGGTAAGTCAACCTACTTACGCCTCCTTGTTTGATGGCTCCGGACATTTGCCTGGCCGTCCGGTAGGTGGTTTTTATTCTTACCAGTTTACTGGTTTGAACCATAAAAACGGGATGCCTTTGTTCGGTAAGATGGATCGGAAAGTGGTCACCTCCAATCCCGATGATATCCTGGTTTATTCCGGACAAAGCCTGCCTAAAATTTACATGAACCTGTCGCCCACGGTCCGTTATAAATCATTCTCTTTCACCAGTGCATTCTATCTTAGTTTAGGTAGTACCAAACGTTTGAACAGTCCGTTTGTGCTGGGGAGTAATTATAACTCTGTTCCTTCTCCGTATGCAAATGTACCTGTTTCCTATTTCGATCGCTGGCGCAAACCGGGAGACGAGCTGACAACAAATATTCCGGGTATCGTCAGTGATATTCCCACTAACATGTGGTTGGTGGTGCCTTACTTCAAGCAAGCCAGCTTAAGCAACACGGCAGGGGCGGCCATCAACATCAATCCTTATGCGGCTTACAATCTTTCTGATATCAGAACCATTCGCAATAATTATCTCCGTTGCAATATGATGGCGGTAAGCTATACGGTTCCAACAAAGTACCTGGTTGGGAAAGGCGTAAAGAATTTATCCGTTGGATTTAACGTGAACAATGTTTTCACGATTGCCAATCGTAAACTGAATGGGCAAGATCCGGAAGTAGGCGATGTAAATTCCGGCTACGGTGCTTTACCGCTGTCCAGAACTTATGCGTTCTCTCTCAGTGCTGCTTTATAATGTAACTATTCAAATTGCTGACATGAAAAAAATATTGCTCGTTATAACAGGTGCCTTGTGTATGATGTCCTGCAGGAAATTCCTGGCCGAATACTCTCAAACCGATCTGGTTCCTAAAACAGTGAGTGACTATGGCGAAATATTATATTCAGATGGATATCCTTCGATGACTGCTGCTATTCAAACATGGAGACTTCTTCTTGATGATGATATACAATGTTATGTGTCTCCCGTAAATGCCGGTACCGCCTCAGATATTATGGTACCAAGTGCCATCTACCAATGGCAGCCCGATTTTGTGGCGAAGAGCACAGGAGCAGGGTACGAGGAAGCAGAGCTGAACACCTGGGAAAAGTATTATCATTATATACTCGGTCCCAATGTGGTGTTGCAGTATATTGATGGTGCCCCGGGCTCCGCAGCAGAAAGAGACCAGTATAAAGGAGAGGCATATGCCTTGCGTGCATTTTATCATTTTATGCTGGTGAATATTTATGCAAAGCCATACAACGATTCTACTACCACGCCGGATAAAAGTCCGGGAATTCCCATCAGAATCAGCGGCAACCTCACAGATGTTCCGCTGCCAAGAAATTCGGTAAAAGAAGTATATGATCAGGTCTCCAAAGATATTGATAGTGCTATTTATTTCCTGGATAAAGGAAAGTCTAATGCATCACCTTATCGCATTTCTTTTGTCGCGGCACATTTGCTGGCCAGCAGAATTTATCTCTACATGGAGAAATGGGACAAAGTGATTGAGCATGCAGCGGTGGTGATGGCATACCATCCCCAGCTCATGAACCTGAATACCTGGGGTGATATAGATCCTATTAGCAAGCCGTATTTTGGTGCCAAAAATGTGGAGAGCATATTTACCTATAGCGGGCCGCCTGAATTTAGTCCCACAGGCATTGCGGCCGTCTATGACGTGTCAGCAGACCTGGCGGGTTGTTTCGCGGAAGATGATCTCCGGGCGCAGGTAGCTTTTTCAGCAACGCCTCCTTTCATGAAACCATTTATTGCCACGGATTATGCATCGAACAAAGCGCAGCCCTACAGCGGTGCAAAGGAAATGGGCATTTCCTGGCGCAGTGCGGAAGCATACCTCAACAGTGCAGAAGCATTTATCCAGCAATATAAAGCTACCGGCGATGCAGGTGCCGCTAACAAAGCATTGGCTAATCTCAACGCACTTCGCGTCACCAGGATGGACCAGGCCTCTTACCAACCCTGGACCATACGCCCTGCCGATACCCTGCTTCAGATGTGCCGTACCGAACGGAGAAGGGAACTGTTCATGGAAGAAAATCATCGCTGGATGGATCTTCGCCGTTACGGGATGCCATCCATCAAGCACATCTTTATGCCTGATCCGGCTACCACACAGGTGTTCCGGCTGAAGGCGCATGATCCTTCCTATGTAGTGCCCATTCCGGATGCGGTAATTTCCCGCAACACGTCATTGGTGCAAAATCCTTTGTTTAGCGGTACCAGGATGCCTCAATAAAATTTCCAATTGTAAAACATCAGTGATGAGAATATATTTTCTGATAGCCACACTCATAATATTAGCGGCCTGCCATAAAGAAGCGAGCATCACACCAGATCCTACGCCACCGCCAATGTATGAATTGCCGCAGGGCAATCATAGTTATGATGATACCATCGTTGCTTTTCATAAACAATATGGTAGCTACATACTATATAAATTTACACAACGCGATTTCAATTATAACTATATCGACAAAAGGACAGATACGGCCTATATGGGAGATCCTGCTTATATTTCGCCGGCATTGATATTTCTTCAGCAACAAGTGTTCCATGGTTATTCGGAAGCGTTCTTACAAAAAACAATGCCATTAAAGATATTGCTGGCCAGCCGTATAGTAGATACCCTCGGTAGGTTGAAAGACGGCGCATCTACCAGTAGCATGCTGGCTTTCGGTTGTACCAATAGTACGCTGCAAACGAAAACGGCCGCAGAGTTGAAGCAATTGCGTGCAGAAACCCACCGGACTTACATGGAACGGGCTTATCGCGCGGGCGCTTTGGTGATACCCGACGATTTTTTGACTACCGCCCCAACGGCCTATGGCAGCATCAACGATGTAAATAAATATGCATCCGGCGTCGTTGAATTCGTTGGACAAAGACCACAGCTGAATGTGGCTACCGACTATCTGGGATATATTCAAATGATTACAGGTAATTCCTATACAGCGCTCACGTCGCCAGGGCAGCCACTGAACCCGGCTGTTGATGTGAAAGGATTGGTTAGGAAGCGGTATAATATCATCCTTAATTATTTTACAAATTATTACGGTACCGATTTGCAGGCGATTGGTAATCTTCCTTAAAGTATTTTTCCATTCTATTATACATGCAGTGATACCTCCTTTTCAGGAGGTATCTTTTTTTTATTATTTTTTCCCCCTGCATCACCCTTTTGAGGACCACCGTTGTCTTTTATATAGAAATGCCTTCATTAATTATCAGCCTTAATTAAAAAGCGTATGAAAGTTTGCCAGGGAACAAAAATCCTGCTGTTGGCCGCAGCTACAGCCCTCACAGGATCTTGTGTGATAGCGCAGTCACGTGCATCCATACCATTACCCACGGGAATGCCGGTACAGTCATCTTTACCGGTTATACCACCCATGATGGAAGTGAGCCAGCCCGGTTATCGTGGCACCGCCATTGCGTCTGCATTTAAAAAAATAAAGAAAGATCATTTCAGCTATCAGGGAGTAACCGATGCATATAGCCAGCAGGTTTGGGAGAAATTTATTCATCTGCTGGATCCCGGCAATGATATTTTTTTACAGGAAGATATTCACCAGTTAGCTGCCTATAAAAATCAGATTGATGACGAAGTAAACGTAGGATCCAGTGCTTTCTTTGACGCTGTTTATGCCATTTACAGCAAGCGCATCAGGGAAGCAGAAAGTATCTGTACGCGTATCCTGCAGCAGCCATTCAATATGCAGCAAAGGGAATCAGTAGAAGTGGCCTGGAATAAAAACTGGCCATTCCCGGCTAATGAACAGACCCGTGAAGATTTGTGGCGCCGCAATCTCAAGTACTATACTTTGCGTCGTTACATGGAAGCAGATACCGTTGCTACGCAAAAAACTAAAGCATTCAACCCTGCCATTGAAGCCCAATCACGGGAAAGCGTTCGTAAATGGTATGCAGAATACTTCCGTCAATGCACGTCAAAAGACGCTATGAAAGAGAAGTTCGCGCAATACATGTCCACAATGGTGGGAGAAATAGACCCACATTCCTCGTTTGCTGCGCCGGATGATCGCAGCTACCAGGAAAGGCTCACCAAGCGTTATTATGGTCTTGGCATCGAGCTGGGTACCAAAGAAGCGGACTTCATTGTGAAAAGAATGATGCCAGGCGGTACCGCGTATAAAAGCGGAGAAGTGAAAGAGAATGATATGGTAGTAGCTATCATGGATAGTCATGGCGAAATGGTACCCGTGAATGGCATGGATGCTGCTCATGTTACCGCCATGATCCGAGGTGATAAAGGCTCTTCTGTTACCCTGAAATTGCAGCAGCCGGGTGAACAGGTGAGAACCGTTACCCTGAAAAGAGATGAAGTACTGGATACCGAAAACAGGGCAAAGAGTGCACTGATTGAAAGGAATGGCAAAAAATACGGCTACATTTATCTGCCCAATTTTTACGTTGATCCAACCGGAACAGGCCTTAGAGGTTGTGCCGGCGATGTGTGGACAGAAATAGAAAAGCTGAAGGAAAATGAAATAGATGGTATCATCATGGACCTTCGCGGCAACCCTGGCGGTGCCCTCCATGAAGTAGTGCGGATGTGTGCCGGCTTTGTACCTTCCAGCCCCGTTTCCTGGTTACGTTCCAGGGATAGCCTGCAGCGATATACTTCTCCCGCTATGTCACCACTGTATGATGGTCCGCTTACCGTAATGGTAGATGAAAGCAGTGCGTCTGCTTCAGAAATATTCTCTGCTGCCATGCAGGATTTGGGCCGTGGTATTATCATTGGTACCAGTTCTACCTTTGGCAAAGGCACCGCACAATCCGGCTTCGCCCTGGGTAAATCCGGCGATGCTGCTAAAAATATACCAGATACCGCCTATGGCACGCTGAACCTCACCCTGCAAAAATTCTATCGTATCAGCGGCACCGCTACACAATTGAATGGCGTTACACCGGATATTATCCTGCAAAAAAGAATGTCGCTGGAATCCATTATGGAGAAGGATTACAGCGCTGCATTACCTAATGATACCATGAAATTGCTGCCTTTTGAAAGAGTGAAAAGCAACTACAATTTTACGAAAGTAATCCAGTTGGCGAATGCACGCATCAAAGCCACACCAGCGCTAATGGATATCGACAATAATATGGCGCAGCTAAAGTGGCTCCGTAGTAAAGTAATGCCACTCCAGCTGGAAGACTTCAGAAAGGAATATAGCGCATTACAGCGCTGCGAAAAGCTTATTCAGCAAAACAAATTACTACCTGTAGGTCATACGTTGCAGGTGCTGCCCGCGCTGCCACGCAGTGTTAATCCTGCCACGCTTCAAACCACACCCGGAGACGAATTACGCAGCAAAGCCTGGTTAGAAAAACTCAGCAAGGATATTTATTTGGATCAAACAGTATCCGTACTGGATGATATGTTGGCCAATCAGTTATAGACACTTAAAATCACTTAAAGCATAGCATTATGATTAAAAAATTGCTTGTATTTCTCTTTTGTGCCGGCAGCTTGCAGGCACTGGCGCAGGAACAACCCATCACTTTCAAGAATGACAATAAAAAAGTAGCCAGGATTACCGCAAAAATTGACAAGCTGCCGAATGATACCATGGTATACCTGTATGAGCCCTACTCCGGCGATATAGACAGCGCACGTATCAAGAACCATGGTTTCAACATCAATATGCCGATGGCTAAAGGCGGCAGCATGTATCTGTTGATCATCGGCACCTCTTATACCCCCAACCGTGCAAACGTGATGTATGTGGAAGAAGGAGATATGAAGATTACCGGGAAAGGCGATGGCCTCACCGGTGCTAAGTTCACCGGTTCTTCCTGGGTAAAGGAAAATGAAGAAGTGATGGATATGGTGGATAACGGGAAAGGAATAGGTAAGGAACTGGAAAACCTGCAACAGGCTTATGCTGCCGCAGTAAAGCTGGGAGATGAAGATATGGCGGATTCTCTTGCCCGGAAAAGTATGGTATTGGATAGCGCCCTGCATCAAAAACTGGTAAAGTGGATTAAAACCAATCCCAACTCCGGTCTTACAGGCTATCTGTTGACCTGCTATATCAAAAGCGATAAAGAAAGAGAGGCCCTTTACGAAGGCCTCGGTGAACATGCAAAGGCATCCCGCATTCTGATGCGCTATAAACATCCGGGTAAAGTAGATACGGCTCCGGTAAGCCTCGGCCTGGGTGAAGGTACCCCGGCCAACGCCTCGAAACGTCCTAAGGTAGGCGCTGATGCACCCGTATTTACCCTCGCCGACGTGAATGGTAAACAAGTATCCCTGGCTGATTTTAAGGGTAAATATGTACTGATAGACTTCTGGGCCAGCTGGTGTGGCCCCTGCAAAGGCCAGATTCCTTTTCTGAAAGCAGCCAATGAAAAGTATAAAAGCAAAAACTTTGTACTCCTCGGCGTTTCCCTCGATTCCAAAAAAGACGCATGGATAAAAGCTATCGATAAAGAACAATTGAACTGGCTCCATGTATCTGGTCTGAAAGGTTGGGGAGACCCTGCCGCCACACTATATGGTGTTACAGCTATCCCATCCAACATACTGATAGATCCCAACGGTAAAGTGGTAGCCATGGATCTTATGGATGATCAGCTCGAGCAAAAATTATCCGCTACGATACTATAAGAAAACTATTCCTGCAACACTGTACAACGGCCCCGCGCTTGCTGTGTGGGGCCGTTGTATCACAACATGGCTGTTATGAAAAGGCAATTATTAAACATAGCGCTCCTGTTACTCTTACCCCTACTGAGCATTGCAGAAGAGGGGTTTGTGATCAAGGGAAAGGTAACCGGGGTTATCAGTGGTGCCGTGGAGATCACGCAGTTTGTTCATCTTACTGCAGATGAAAAGAATCCCGAAGTACCACCGAAAGTGCGCATCATCAACGGGGAATTCATTTACGCAGGTAAGCTGGAGCACCCGGCGCTGGTGCAGATAAAAGTAAGCACCAGGTCGATGCAGGTATACCTGGAAAATACTAATTACACACTGGATTGTAGCCTTGACTCGTTGTCCGGTGCACAACTGAAAGGCGGTAAATTGAATGATGACTGGCAACAATTCCTGGCAATGAACCTCCCTTCATTGAAGTATATCCCATTGCATCCCAACAGTGAAGTGGCCGCTTACCTGGCACTGCGGGATCATACCGGCACGCTGGAAGGAGCCACTGCGGCCCGCGCCCTGTTGAATCAGGAAGCTTTGAATACCTGGTCCGGCCTGCGACTGGAAGCTGTCATCGCTAAATTAACAAAAGCCAGTGCCGGCAATGCTTTCCCAGACCTGGCAATGATAGATGCCAAAGGATCCCCTTTTTCTGTAAAAAGCTTCGCAGGCAAAATAGTGGTATTCGATTTCTGGGCCAGCTGGTGTTCGCCCTGCCGTGCATACATCCCTACCCTGCGGGAGCACTATAAGAAATACAAAGCCAAGGGCGTGCAATTTGTGAGCATTTCAGTAGACGACGACAAAGACAAATGGCATAAAGCCATGAAAGAGCTGAAAATGGAATGGACCCAAACGCTCGCAGCCGGCGGATTTCAGGATGGAAAGGGCGTGAAAGAGGCATTGCATATCTTCTATATTCCTCACGTGATTGTGATGGGGAAAGATGGAAAAATCGCCGCCTCGCTCGACTACTCCAAAAAAGATCAATTGGAAAAAATACTCGGGGAATTGTTATAGCTTTTAGCTGTTAGCTTTTAGCAAATGCAGCGAAAATAAACATAACATGTCCTTCGCTGCATTTGCTAAAAGCTAAAAGCTAACGGCTAAAAGCTAAAAGCTAACCGTCACCCCATCTACCAACAACCTGTTTCCTTCCCTGCTCACTTTACCGCCTGCGGGTGTGAATACCAGTACCGCCGGGCTATGTGCCGGCAATACCAGCTCATACGACTGCTTCACTTTGCGTGCAATGAACTGCTGGGTAATCGTGTTGTAGATATCTACTGGTTGATTACCTGCATTTACCGTTACCTTTTTTTCTTCCGGGTAAGGATTATAGTAGAGATAAGAAGGGTAGGCCTTTTCCCTGAAAAAATCGGTGGCCAGCAAATTCAGTTGTAATATACCTGGTACAACAGTAGTGCGGATAATACTTCCGAAGATGCCTGCATGCCCGCTGCCATATACACTGAATTGGGACACATCTGGATTTCCTTTGGCCCATTGTGGTCCGTCGCCCTGTGCTACCGGGGCTTTGAGGTGTGCATACTGCGGGTAAGACGACGTATGAATAATACCCTCGTAGCCGATTACACCTTTGGTAATAGCGGCTTTTTCGGGGATGGTTTCATGATCATCCGGCATGTACTGGGTGTAAAAGAAACGGGCGGCGTTGCTGGCATTCAGCATCCATTTACCAACAGCGGCAGCATAGGAGGGATCATAACGTACCATGGCTACGAGTGGCCAGGCGGCATCAAAGGTATTCATGAGAAAACCGTATCCACCCCTGTCTGTGGTGCTGCCTACAATACCAGAGATATCAATACCATTCCAGTTGCCCACCAGCACTCCCCAACCCAGGCGGCATTCGGGGTTGCCGTTAAATGTCCATTCCATAAATTTTTGTACATCAAACTGCTTGCCTTGTTCGGCATTCAGCCTGGCAGCCATATAAGCGCCAAAAGGCATCAATACTTCGTAATTGGTGTTATGTGGCTGTTGCTCCAATGTTTGCAGTGCTTTGATGGCGTGTTGCAGGTAGCGCGGATCACCAAACTTTTTGTATGCAGCATATAATACGTACGCATGACCTGCCGCGGCGTCCTGTTGCTTACAAATCCAATTGTCTTTGGGTTGCAGTTGTGCATAGTCGAAAAAAGAATGATCATAGTTGCCATTCAGCACAGAATCTGCTGCACAGAATTTTTCCGCGATGCGACGTGCCAGCGTATCAAAACCCGGTGTATTGGGATACTGATCGTAGATGCCATAAAAAAGTACGTTTGGATATACATCATACCACCAGTCACGGCCATAGCCGCCACCCAGCTGTGCTACTTCCGGACAGGTATTATTCATCATGATATCCCAACCGGTTTCGCGGTTGAAATAATTTTTTAGCATGGCCACGTAGTTGAGATCGCCCTGCCTGCTTTTGTCGACACCCACCAAGGTTGCTCCCAGCGTGGCGCCCATAGTAGCCAGCGCTTCATGAAAAATCCCTTTATTATGCTGAGGACCTTGCCGTTGGTCATCCATGGCAGTATAAAGACCTACTACCGGCTGATCAAAATTATGCCGGCTGCTGTCCCACCATACCAGTGGCCAGTGCGGACCGGTAGTATTAAAGTTATAAGCGGTGCTGTCGAACTGCCGGGCCAGGGTGTACCAGTCAATGATTTGCAGTGGTTGCGGCACATCGGCCATGGAATCCAGTCGGAGCAGGTGGCGCTGTGTTACCGGTGTGGGAGGTGTCGTTGTTTTACAGGCCATCCACATTAAGCAAAGCGCAATACCCGTTGTTATTAGTTTTACCATGCTGTATACAATTTATATCACTATCGTGTTTTTTTCAGCAATTTCTTTTATCAACGCTTTCCCTTCTTTAATAATAGTTTTGCCTACTACAATAGAAAGCAGTTGTAATACGGCAATAATGATGATGGCATAACGAAGCGCTACTTCTGTGGAAAAGTAATATGCCAGGAAAATAAAGGTACCGGCGCCCAGGAAGCGGCCTGCATAGAGTCCTATTTCATGATTGAGAATATAAGCGTATTCATTGCGTTTTTCTTTTTTTGAAAGAATGTCAATCACACTGAACTGAATTGGAAAATAGGCCATGTCCAGTAATGGTTTGGCGAGCAATAGGAACAACATAAAAATCACCACACCGGTAGCATTGTAAAAGGCGCCGTTGAAAATGGCGGCCAGTGCAAAACAAATAAGTCCTCCTGCAAAAATGGTGATGCGGTGTTCTGGCTTAGCGGCCCTGCCTATAATATACATCAATACCGCGGCAATGATGGCGCCCACCGATTGGGCAGTGCCTAATGCGCCTTCTTTTCCCAGCAGTAACATGATCAGCATCGCTGGTGCAGTTACGAGGTATCCCTGCGCCAGTCCTTTCAGGGAGGCCAACACCAATAGTTTACGCCAATAGGGATGGAAGCGCAGGTACAGGAATGTTTTTTTATCCGGGTTCTGGAAATGCCCCCGGAAGCATACAATGGACGCCAGTACGGTAATCACAAACACCAGCCCCGTAATGATGCGGTAGGCGTTGTTAACAAAGGTTTCCCCCCCCGATTCTATAAACCAGCCAATGCAAATAGGTATTATTACGGCGATGATGGTATAAAAAAATGTTTCCAGGCCATAGTAATAATTGCGGTTCTGATCATTGGTGATGGATAACGCCAGGTAGTCGCGGTTGGCCCAGTAAAAGCCGAACGACATGCCCATAATAATACCTGCTATCCCAATACCGGTGAGGTCAAGCGTTTTCAGCGACATCATCACGATCATAGATACCCCACTCAGCAGCATGCCGGCGGAATACAATGTTTTAATATGGAAGCGGTTCAGTAAAAAACCGTTTAATAAAAATGTCAGTGGAATGCCAGTGTAAATCGTTAACTGGTAGATCACTACTTTCGTAGGGTCGTTGGAGTTACGCATCACATAGGCAGCCACGAAGATGTCAATGACGGGTAGCACCAGTGCATAAATCATGTTGGTGAGTACCAGTATACGGAAGTCGTGTGGCTGCTGGTTAAAATGTTTTATTTCTGCAGAAAGATTCCGGAGCATAAGCGGTTAACTTTTTAAGGATGAAAGTATGTCCCGGACAGAAAGCCGGGCAGCGCATACTACTTCGTCGGCAGCGCCATAATAAATAGTGAGTGTATCGTCTTTCACAATATGCCCGTTGGTAAAAACTACCTGGCCAAAAAAGCCGGTGAGTTCGTAGGGGGCTTCCGGTATCATGATCGGATCTTCACTGCGGGCCAGCACTTTAGCGGGATCGTTCAGGTCCAGCAGAATAGCGCCTAGTCCGTACTGATGATGAGCGTTGGCGCCGTGGTATATTTCCAGCCATCCGGCAGCTGTTTTAATAGGGGCTGCACCTGCGCCCACCCGGGCGCTGTCCCAATAGCCGGGGCGGGTACGGACCAGGCATTGATGTTTACCCCAATGTTCTCCATCGGGTGATTGTGCCAGCCAGATGTAGTTGCCACCAAGATCTACGCTGCTGGGGCGGTGCAGCGCATAGTATTTCCCGTTTATTTTTTCATCAAATAGGGTGCAGTCCTTATTATGTGGCGGAATGATCATGGAGGGTTCCGAAAATGCTTTCCAGTCGCGCGTAGTACGCATGCCTACGCCTACCCCGTTTGATGATACGGCCGTGAAAGTGAGATAATAAACGTCGTTTATTTTTGTTACCCGGCAATCTTCCAGCCCAAAGGCTTCCAGTGGTCCTTCTCCATGTAGCTGGGGATAGCCTTCCGGTTCGTGGAAGTGAATACCGTCTTCGCTGCAAAACAGCCGGAGATGGGAGAGGGTGGTCAGGTAATCGTCACCTTTGTAACGTAGTACCCGCGGGTCGGTGGCGTCGAGGTGGGGATCATTTTTTAAGATCTCTATAATAGTGATTCCGCCGTTCTGTAATACGGGGAAAGAAATGATATCCAGCTGTTGTTGTGGCCTTTCTGCTACGCGGATGATGAGCCATATTTTGTTGTCGTATTCAAAAACGCCCGGATTCAGCAAACAGGCCACTTCCAGGCCCGGCCTGCTGGGCTGCACATCTGCGGGTGTTAGCAATGGATTTTCCGCAAAGCGGTGGATGGTGACTGGTTTCATGTGAAGATGCTTAAGGTACTTGTTTGTTGTTTGCAGTGCTGCGGACAACAAACAAGTTTCCGTGTTCAGTAAAGCGGGTTAATAGCCGGTGTTTTGCGTAAGTTTTAATAAGTCTGCTTCCCGTTGAGGAATAGGTAATAGCTTATTAAAAGGTTGCCAGCCGTTACCATGGTCCTTGTATCCTTTCAGGGGATAGGCATCAGGAGCTTTGGCAAGTACGGTCTGTGCGAGATTCCATCTCACCAGGTCATAATAACGATGGCCTTCCATGGCCAGTTCTACGCGTCTTTCATGCTGAATGGCGGAAAGGAGCGCTGCTTTATCGTTGGTGGTAACGGCGGGTAAATTGGTTGCCGGGTTAATTGCGTACTTGCGTGCCCGTGCCCGTATCCTTTCGAGGTCGGTGCGTGCTTCCGGCAATGCGCCCAGGTTGGCGTGACATTCAGCTTTCCACAGTATCACATCTCCCAAACGGATATATACAAAGTCAACACCGCCATCATCGATGGGGTTTACATTACTCATAAACTTGCGCATATTAAAACCGGTAACAGGTGACCATGCGGGATCATAGTTACTGCCATCGAGGTATTTGTCGCCTGCCTGGAAAAGGGTGGCGCCCCTGCGCGGATCACCGGTTTCAAAGGCATCTACCAGGTCTTTTGTGGGAATTTCAAAGCCCCAGCCTTTTCCCTGTGGCGCAAATACGGCATTCAGCACAGATCCCTGGGAAGGAACTTTGCCGGCATCATGACGGGCCGCAAAAATGATCTCACCGCTTTTTTCTCCCACGCCGTTAAAATTATCTTCATAATGATCCAGCAACTGGTAATTACCTTTTTCTACTTCAGCTACCTGGTTCAAACAATCCTGCCAACGCTGCCGGTACAGGTAGGTTTTAGCCAGCAACGCATGTGCGGCGCCGGTAGTAGCCCGTTGGTAGTTATCGGCATCGTAACTGGGCGGCAGCCTACTGAGGGCCTGTGTAAGGTCACTTTCTATCTGTTCATATACCTGGGCTACGGGCGTACGCACGGTGTTGTCCGTCATCTTTTTTTCCGGTACCAGCAAAGGAATATCGCCGAAGTTGAGCACTAACCGGAAGTAATAGAAGGCGCGCAGGAAATAGGCTTCGCCCTTCATCCGTTTCAGCAACGCCGGATCAAGCCCGGGAACGTTGGCGCCATCCTGTGCCAGTAGCGTGTTACAGGCATCCACGCCTTTGTAGTTAAAACGCCAGATACCCAGCACATTATTGTTTTCAGGGAAGATGCTGAAGGTCTGCATCCGTCGCATATCTTCCTGGTCGCCCAAACTACCACCGCCTTTTACGGCATCATCACTCATCAGGTCGCCTATTACCCAGTCGCGCGGTATACTGCTGCCGTCGTCCCAGCCCCAGTCGCCGCGGAAACGGTTGGTCAGCGGCAGGTAAGCAGCATCCGTCGCCATCACAAAATCATTGGCTTCTGTAAATACATTCCCCCCGGTTAGTTTCCCCTGTGGATTTTTTTCCAGCTGCTTGGTACAAGCGATCATACTAACGGCAACGGATATAATAACAATTAGTTTTTTCATGGTGTGTTGATTTTAATGAATGGCATTCCTAGAAACCGAACTGTATCCCGAAAGTATAGGTCCGGGAAGGCGGATAAGTACCCATGTCAATACCCACGGCCATATCGCCGTAGTTGGCGAGGTTCTCGTTGGTATACAATTCCGGATCCATGCCACCATATTTAGTGATGGTAAACAGGTTTTGTGCGCTGGCGTAGATGCGTGCATTGCTAAAGCCGATACGTTTCAGCAGCACAGGCGACAAGGTATATCCCAGCATCACGTTTTTAAGCCGCAGGTAGCTGCCATTTTCCACATAGCGGTCGGAGGTGCGGCGGTTGTTGTTGGGATCCAGGAAGGTGGCCCTGGGCGTTTTATTGCTAGTGCCTTCGCCGTGCCAACGTTCTTTATAGAAATCTTCTTTATTATTAAATCCTCTTCCATCGAAGCTGTTAATGATATTATCTACTTCATTGTAGATCTGGTTGCCCTGTACACCATTGAAGAACAGCGAGAGGTCAAATTGTTTGTAGCTGATACCTGCATTCAGGCTGTAGAGCAGTTTAGGGTTAGGATTGCCGATAATAGTCCGGTCTGCATCATCCACCTTCCCATCGTTATTGTAGTCAACAAAACGGATGTCGCCGGGTTGGGCATTGGGCTGGTATAATTCTCCTTTGCTGTTTTTATAGTTGGCAACGTCCTGCGCGTTCTGGAAAATGCCATTGGTTTTGTAACCGTAGAAAGAGCTGATAGGCTGGCCTTCCCGCAGGATTACACGACCGGAGCCGGCAGAAAAGATTTGCTCGCGACCTTTGTATAACGACACTACCTTGTTACGCAGGGTGGTAACGTTAGCGGTTATATTAAAAGAGAGATCTTTCTGCAGGGACTGTTTGTAGGCAGCGGTAATTTCAAGTCCTTTATTACTCATTTTAGCGCCGTTCACATACGGTGGCGCTGCATCCCCATTGGTATAGGAAGAAGGCAACTGTATGAGGATATCAGAAGATTGTTTATTAAAGTAGTCCACACTCAGCGTCAGGGCGCCTTTCAGAAAACCTGCATCCACACCGATATTAGATTGGGTGGTGGTTTCCCATTTTACATCGGGGTTACCGCGACTGATCACCTGTAAAATATTATTGGTGGTAGAGTAGATGGTGGCAAATGGATAGAGGCCAATATCCTGGTTGCCCAGTTGTCCCCAGCCACCGCGGATTTTGAGGTCACTCAGCCAGGTGATGTCTTTCATAAAGTTTTCATGCGCAATGTTCCATCCGGCGGAGAAAGAAGGGAAATAACCCCAGCGGTGATCTGCGCCAAAACGGGAGGAGGCATCCGTACGCATGTTGGCGTTGAGCATGTATTTGTTATCGTAGGCATAGGTAACCCTGCCGAAGTACGACATCAATCCCCATTCTTCCAGGTTGCCGCCATTAAATTGCTGACCGGAGCCATAGTCGAGGTAGCGCAGGCTGGGAGAGGCATCGGCGCGGTTATCGTAGCCGTTGCGGGAGGCAGAGAGATAATCTACCTTGGAAGAAATATATTCAGTGCCCAGTGTTACACCTACATTATGCTTTTCGTTGAAGAGGTGATTATAACTGAGCACATTGGTCCAGTTATAAGTAGTATAGCGATTGCGGTATTTATCGAGTCCTTTGTCTTTATCCTGCATTAATGTGCGGTCGCCGGGTATTTGTCCGCTGTATTGCTGTTGTTCAGTGACAAAGAAATCGGTACCCAGATCGGTGCGCAGTTTAAAATCTTTCAGGAAGTATGCTTCGGCAAACACATTACCCAGCAGGCGGTATTTGCTCATGGTGCGGGTGCGGTAATCGGCGATGGCCAGTGGGTTTTTTCCATCTCCATATAACAAAGCATTTTTATAGAGACCGGCAGGCGGCAGGTCGGTATAGAAACCGGTTTTATCATCATAGAGCGGAATGGCGTTAGGCCGGATCAATGCATAGCGAACTACGCCCGGCAGGCTGCCAGGGCGGGCGCCATCGCCGGAGGCGCCTATTTCCTGGGTACGGTCGTAGGTGAGGTTCATGTTTTCTCCTACGCGCAGCCAGCTTTTTACTTCACTGCTTACATTAGAGCGGAGTCCATATCGTTTGAAGTTGGAGTTTACGATGGTACCATCCTGGTTAACCACGTTCCCTGCCAGGTAGTAGCGGGTTTTATCGGAGCCGCCTGAAAAGGCCAGGTTATATCGTTGGGTGAGGGCCTGGCGGAAGATTGCGTTCAGCCAGTTGGTGTTGGGCAATTTGGAAGGGTCGTCCTGGTTGCGGGTGGTAGCGCCGTCGTTGGTAAACGCCTCATTTTGCAGTTCAATAAACTGGCTGGTGCTGAGCATACGCGGCAGCCCGCTGGCATTGGCGATGCCATAGGCGATGTCGAGATTGATTTCGTTTTTACCGGCTTGTCCTGTTTTAGTGGTCACCAGTATAACGCCGTTGGCCGCACGGGAGCCATAAATGGCTGCTGCTGCGGCATCCTTGAGTACTTCAATAGAGGCGATGTCGTTGGGAGAAATGGTATTCAGCCCGCTATTCATGGGTACACCGTCAATAATATAGAGCGGGTTACTGCTTTGGCTGAGGGAGCCTATACCCCTGATGCGTACCACGGCTTCCGTACCGGGGGCGCCGGTGGGGGAGGTCACAGAAACGCCGGAAGCTTGTCCCTGCAGGGCTGTGCTGAGATCTACGGCCTGTGTTTTAGCCAGGCTTTTCCCGTCTATAGAGGAGATGGCGCCCGTTACCTGGCTTCTTCGTTGCGTGCCATAGCCGATGACTACCACATCTTTCAGGGCTACTTCATCTCTTTGCAGGGTCACATCAAGGGGGCCGCTGCCGGAGTAGGGAACTGTTTGGGTGAGAAATCCCATAAAAGAGAATTGCAGAGTAACAGGGCCATTGCCACTGAGGGTAATGCTGTAACTGCCGTCCACCCCTGAAACAGCCCCATTTTTGGTATTAGACTGTATCACGGTCACGCCGGGGAGGGCGCCACCTTGTGCATCGCTTACACGGCCGCTTACTTTAACCTGGGCATAGGTAGCCCCGCTAAGTAACAGCAGCAGTATGGCAGCTGACATTAGTTGTGTCCAGTTTTTCATTCGTAAGAATTTAAAGGTTCCGTGAACCGGTTTTAAAAATGTATTTAACGTTGGATTTGAATGGAATTTACAGGTGGTGCATCTCCTGTTTTTTCATACGTTGAATTAATTTTTTGATTGATTTTGATGAGCTAAAGATAGGCGTAAGGAACAGGAAGGGACTGTACTATAGTTGCAAAGGACTGTACAGTTGTAGGGATTTTAGGTTATTATTTATTGATAATCAATATATTGCATAATGTGTCTTACTACACCATGGTTTGTTGTTCGCGGTATTCGTTGGGAGAACATTGATACATCTTTTTAAACTCACGGAAGAAATAGGATTGGTTATTAAAACCGGTTTTATAAAAAATTTCGGCTACGGTGAGTTGGGTTTTTACCAGGAGTTGTGCGGCTTGTTTTAACCGGATATAACGGATGAATTCTGCCGGTGTCATATTGGTGAGTGTTTTCAGTTTCCGGTATAACTGCATTTTGCTGAGGAGCAGGTGTTTTTCCAATGCTTCAGCGTTGAGTCCTTCTTCATCTATCCGTTCTTCAATTACCTGTACCAGTTCCTGCAGGAATTGTTTATCGGCGTCTGGCATACCGGTTTCATCGAGTTGTCCCAGCGGGTGGTCTCTCTTGAAAATTTCGTGCAGGCGTTGGCGATACTCCAGCAGTTTGCGTACCCTTACCTGTAAATGAGTGGCATGAAAGGGTTTGGGGAGATAGGCATCTGCGCCGGCTTCGTACCCTTCTGTTTGCTGGTCGATGGTGCCGCGGGCCGACAAGATAATAAAAGGAATATGGCAGGTACTGGCCGCATTTTTCACTTTGTCGCACAGTTCCAGGCCGTTCATATCGGGCATCATGATATCGCTGATGATCAGGTCGGGCAGGGTTTGGCGGATCAGTTCCAGCGCTTCGTTGCCATTACCGGCTTCATAAATAATATAGTGATCGGCCAACAGGTCTTTTAATAATTGCCGGATGGCGTATTCATCTTCCACTAACAAAATACTTTTTTTACCCGCTTCCTGCACGCTCTGGATACGGGATAACTTGTTAGGATCTATTATGGACGGTGCCTGTGGCAGCAGCTGCGCTGTAATAGACTGCAACAGGTAAGAAGGAACGGGATTGGCTGGCGCTGTTTGTTGTGCCGGCGAAGAAAGAGGGAGCTGTACATAAAAGGCCACGCCTTTGTTTTCATTCACTGCGCGGATGCTGCCCTGGAGCAAGTGTACCATTTGTTGGGTGAAAGCCAGTCCGATACCGGTGCCAAACTTTCCATGTGTGGCGGTGGCGGTACTGAAAAAACGGGTAAAGAGGTTTTCCAGTTGGGTAGCCGGGATGTGAGTACCAGAATTATATACATAGAGGTCCAGGCAGTTGTGTGTTTGATGGGCGCGGAACAGGATGGTTTCTCCGCGGCTGGTATATTTACAGGCATTGCTCAGCAGGTTAAACAGGATTTTCTCCAGTTTATCTTTATCCATAGCGGCTATCATGGCTGGTGCAATATCGGTTTCAAAGCGCAGTGCTTTTTGCTGGCACATGGGTTTGAATAAAGCGGCAATATTTTCCAGCAGGGCGGAAATATGCAGCGGAGCGTATTCGTTTTCCAGGAAGCCGGCTTCGGCCCTTCTGAACTCAAGGAGTTGTTGCACCAGGTAGGTCAGCCGGGAAGCATGCTGATGTACAAGTGCCTGGTGATAAGGATCGCCGGGTTGCTCGCGGCTGCGTTCTGCTGCACCTACAATTAACGTAAGGGGTGTTTGCAGTTCGTGTGCAATGTTGGTGAAAAAGCGAAGTTGTTCTTCGTGTACTTCTTCTTCTTTTTTACGCAACAGGTGTTCCATCTCCAGCTGGTGTTTCATTTCCAGCTTATTTTTCCGGTATAGCCAGAATGCAGTACCGGCGCCGCCTGCCAGCAACAGGTACAACAAGAAGGCCGGCCAGGTGAGCCAGAAATATTGTTGTATGGTAAGTGTCAGCAGTACGCTGGGTGGCGTCCATACACCTTCTCCATTACTCCATTTTACTTTTAGTGTATACTTGCCCGGGGGAACATTGCTATAGGCGATCCGGCCGTTACCGCCCATGTATTGCCAGGTTTTATCGTAGCCTTCCAGCAGCCAGGCGTACTCACATTTTTCTGCATGCAGAAAACTTACTGCCTTGCCCTGCAATTCGAAAAAGTTATCGCGTCTTGCCAGCGTATAGGCGGTGGCGTTATATTGCCCTGGCTGCAATACCAGTAGTCCGTTCTCGTTTGTTTTACCGGCCAGTTGTAGTCCTGATATCAGCAGGTTGGGGTATACGCGGCGTTCCTGTATATTGGTGGAAATAAAATAATTGAAGCCATAGATGCCGCCAAAATAAAGGCGGCCGCCGGGATCTTTCCACACGGCGCCATCGCTGAATTCGTTGCTTTGTAATCCATCGGCCTCCTGGAAATGTGATATCTCTGTAGTTGCGGGATTGATGCGCGCCAATCCTTTATTGGTGCTTACCCATATGAGTCCGTCGTTATCCTGTGTAATAGCATGAATGGTATTGTTAGGCAGGCCGTTACCGGTATTGTACCGGGTAAATGCCGGCCTGGCCTGATGGATATCTTTCTCTGCCAGGCAATTCAATCCATAACTGGTACCTATCCATAGCCGTTGTTGGGTATCGCGGTAAAGTGCCAGTACATCATTATGTGACAGGCCACCGTCATAACTAAAGGCTTTAAACAACTGGAATTTCTGCCGGCTTTTATTGAACAGGTTGAGTCCACCGTAGCGGCAGCCTATCCACAGGGAGTTGTCAGGCCCGGGTGCCAGCGAATAAATGATATCGTTGGCAGGGCCGCTGTTGCTGCCGTTGAAAGTATATTGCCGGAAAGCGGTAACTGCCAATGCAGCTCCCTGCCGCTGAATACGAAGGTGTATGAGCCCATATCCGCTGGTACCCAGCCAGAGGGAACTGTCGGTGTCTGGTAATATGGCATATACAGAGCCAAATACAGGCACTTTATTACTACCGGTTACCGCTTGCCAGGAAATGAAATGTTTATGCAGCTGGTCATAAATAGCGAGTCCTTTGGCATCTGTGCCTATAAAGATCATGCTATCCATGCCGGGAGCAAGGGCAAAAACGGAATTATCATCCAGTTCTGTTGAAAACAGCTGCTGACGGGAGGTGGCGGGTTGCCGGATAAAGTTGGTTAAGGAGATAATGCCACTACCTTTAGTGCCCACCCAAAGGTCGTTGCCATTGGCGCAGAAGGCTCGTATGGGCTTATTAAAAGCGGCGCCGCCGGTATTGCGGTTTACGGTACCAAAATATTTTGTTTGCGGATATATTTTAATGATGCCATTGCCATCGGTACCGCACCACAGCACCTGTTCATGGCTGGTAGTCCAGGATGTGATTTTCATGTCCTGTAGTTGCCGGGTGGCTTCCGGAAAAAGATGCGTAGGTTGGAACTGTGCGTTGTACTCTCCGAATCCCTGTGTGGTCCAGGCCAGCAGGTAATGTTGATTATAGATGGTCATGGCATTTACGGCATGCGGGAGCTGCGTTTGCAGTTGTGCCTGGTGCGTGCCGGGTGATACGGCCATCAGTTCATGCGTGGTAGTGGTAAAGAAAATCCTGCCATTCACGGCAAACAGGGCCTGTACATTTGTGTAACGTTGTAACAGGGGCCATTGTGCCTGCCAGTCGGCATATATTTCCAGGCTGCCATCGCTGCGGAGTACCCACAGGTGGTTGGCGCCGTCGAATACGGCTTTGCTGATGCGGCTATTACCCGCGGGAAGGGGGCAAACTGTGAAGGAATCTGCTGCTGCGTTGTAGCGTGTAAGGCCTTCCTGTAGGCTCAGGCAGTACAGCTGTCCGGCAGTATCGGCCATGAGCCGGTATTCCTGTTCACTGATACGACTGTGTTGCTGGCGGCTGTAAAAGTAATGATAAAATTTTCCGCTTCGTTTGTCATACCGGGATACGCCTTCGATGGTACTGAGCCAGATATGTCGCCGGCTGTCTTCCAATACCTGGAGTACTACGTTGTTACCGATGCTGTGCAGCGGGTTATCTTTACTATAGTTAAATATGTGGAATGCGGTGCCATCGTACATATTCAGCCCATCCCAGGTAGCGGCCCATAGTAGCTGATCGGAATCCAGGAACAGGGCGTTAACGGCACTGTTGGAAAGCCCGTTGCGGTTATCCAGTTGTTGGGTATAGTAAGATGCTGTATCACCCGCCGAAGCAGCGGATGCACAGGAGAATAGACAGATCAGCAGGGTACAGATCAGGAACAATCGCTTCATAACGTGCTGGTTTACGATGGCATGGCCGTCGCCATCCGTTAAGGTACTAAATTTTTGTGTGGGAGGGAGGAGGGAATGTATGAATGGAGCGGGCGCCGCGCTTAAATTATCGGTACTAAATTCGTATCTTCTCCATACTTACAGTTCTGGCAGTAATATGCAGACCGGCATTCCTCTACGATGACCAATACGTATTACAAAAAAATCCTCAAAAACTTGCAATAATGAAAATTGGTGTAATTGGCTCCGGCGAAGTTGGCCAAACGCTTGGAACCGCATTTTTAACGGAAGGGCACAATGTAATGCTGGGTACCCGCCACCTTGAAAAAGACACTGTACAGGCATGGAAGAATAAAAATCCTAAAGGACAAACAGGCACCTTTGAAGCGGCTGCGCAATTTGGTGAATTATTGATTCTTTGTGTAGCCGGTGGTGTTGCGGAATCGGCAGTAGCACAAGCTGGTGTTGCCAACTTCTCTGGTAAAGTGGTGATTGATACAACCAACCCGATTGAGGGGCCACCACCGGAAAATGGGGTGCTGAAATTTTTTACAGCGCAAAATAGTTCACTGATGGAAAAGATCCAGGAGATTATCCCCAAGGCCCATGTGGTAAAAGCATTTAACAGCGTAGGGAATACGTTGATGTATAAACCGCAGCTACCCGGTGGTATACCTACTATGTTTATTTGTGGCAACGATGCTGCTGCCAAAACAACCGTAACGGGGATACTAACGGATTTTGGCTGGGAAACGGAAGATATGGGGGTAGCAGCGGCTGCCAGGGCAATAGAGCCGCTTTGTATGTTATGGTGTATCCCCGGTTTTTTGCATAATAGCTGGAGTCATGCGTTTAAGTTGTTGAAGTCGTAGGTTTATTACCGGATGATTCACTCCTCATATTATGATTCTATTAGCATTTTAATAAAAAAAGGATGCTTATCTTTATCCATATGTTACGGATAATTTTTCTTGCTGCTGTTTTAATGTCGGGTTTGGCTGTAAAAGCGCAGACAGATTCGACTTTCGGTGCTATGAACCGCTGGGAATCTGGCTTCAATCGCGTGCAACCCGTAAATGATACCAGTCGTGCTCCCAGGAAATGGTTTGTTACAAAATATGCGGGCGTTTCTGCCGGCTTTGTAGCATTTAAAGGAGGGGGTGGTTCTTTCTTATCAGTGCCATTGTCGTTGCAGCTGAACCGTCAGTTGACGAATAACTTGTTTGCTTTTGGCGCCATATCGGCCACACCAGCGGTATTTCGCTCCAATAGCGTGTTTTACCAACCTGCCATGAACAAGGGTGGTAATAGCTGGATGCAGACCAACAATTTCTCCGCCTGGTCAGATGCAAAAATAGGAGTGATGTATATCAGCAATGACAGAACATTTTCTATTTCTGGTAGTGTGGGCGTAGGTAGAGGTACTTACAACGGGTATTCTCCTTTTTATGCACCAATGTCTTCTCCGGCATTTTCTCCGGTAGGCGGACATGGGCAATGGTAACTATATGCAATAGCTGATGCTTCAGCATCATTCATAAAAATATGTAAGGGACAAACGGGGATGAAATCCGGTTTGTCCTTTTTTCTTTACCGGGGCATACTTTCCCCGGCTTCTATCATTAAATGGATACACCACACAAGTATTCTTCTCCCGTTGTTTATCAACAACCGGTGAATACCCGTACATAAGACGTGAATGATCAATGATAGTCCCGAAAAAACAATATCTTTTTTTAAAAGAGGAGAATAGCCAGGGGTAAAGGTTTGCGGCAATTGTATTTTACGCGGAGAATGAATGGTGAGTTGTTTTGAGGAAAAAGGAAACAAACCTTTTCATTCTATTTTATCAGCCTGATATTATTATATTGCAAGCAGAAAGAAGAGATCATTAAAATAAGGTGAAGCAACGCTATCGGGGATAAGAATACAGGGTTGTCAAATTTTTTTAAATCAATTTTATTTGTCGGATATTTCTTCATACAACGAGAAGGAATTCCTTAATGCTATTGCGGACGGTGATGAACTGGCCTATGCGCAATTATACCGGCATTACTGGAATGAGGTGTACTCGCTTGCTTTATCGTTTTTAAAATCTCCTGCCCTGGCTGAGGATACCATCCAGGAAGTATTTGTAAAGCTCTGGCTTAAGAAAGAAAGCATTCATGAATGGAAGGATTTCAGGGCCTACTTTATGACGATGGTGCGTCATGAAATTATTAATACCATGCGGCAAAGCAAACGGCAGTTGCTGCTCCGCACACTGCATCCGGACATGGATATACCCGGGCACCCACCCCAGGAAGAATTATTGCATAACAAAGAAACGGCCGACCTGGTGCAGGCAGCATTGCATACATTGCCCGCAAAACAACGGGAAGCCTTTCTCCTGAGCCGTAACAACGGGCTTACACATGATCAGATTGCGGCACAAATGCAGCTGTCTAAAAAAACGGTGGCCAACCTCATCACACTTGCACTGAACCAGATCCGGGATTACCTGAACCAGAAAGGGTATCTCACGGAATGGTTACTGGTAGCTATATGCCTGTATTTTGAAAAATAATCTTGTTTTTTTCGGGAGTATCATTTCTGTGTTACGTCTTATCTCTACAAGCAGGTACACCCGATCCATAAAAGTATGTTCATGAACACGCCATTTGTTGAAATGATTGATGCTTATCTGACCGATTCACTGACGCCGGAACAAACGGCTGCTTTCCTCGATATGCTGGAGGATAAAGGCAACAGTGATATATTGGATCAGGTGATAGCCGAAAAGGCAGCGGCCCGGTCCCTGGTAGGCACGGAAGATATTAATCGCCGGGAGAAGAACCTGCTGGCGCTACAGGAAAGGTTGCAACAACTCCGGCAGGGAACCGTTACAGTTTCAAAAGTACGTCCATTATACGGCTATTGGTGGGCAGCAGCAGCAGCGATATTATTCTTGCTGGCAACCGGTATTTATTTCCTGGTACCTGCCGGGCGGAAAAAATCGCCTGAAATGGCGCAGCAGGTGATTACGCATCCAGACATTACCCCCGGGAGAAATGGCGCTGTATTAACCCTGTCTGATGGTTCCGTGGTAGTATTGGATAGTATGCACAATGGCGAAGTAGCGAACCAGAACGGCACCAAAGTGACACTGCAAAATAATGCGCTTACGTATGCGCCGGATGGGCAACACACCGGTGCGCCTGCTGCGAATGTATTGTCTACACCCAAAGGCAGGCAGTTCAATGTGGTATTACCTGATGGCACAAAGGCCTGGCTGAATGCAGCATCTTCCATTACCTATCCGGTTGCATTTAATGGCCGGGAAAGAAGCGTAGAAATTACGGGAGAAATTTACCTGGAAGTGGCCGCCAATGCACAGCAACCATTTTACGTGAGTATCAACAAACAAACTACCATACAAGTATTAGGTACCAGTTTCAATGTCAACGCATATGCCGATGAACCAGTCATTAAAACTACCCTGCTGCAGGGTAGCGTGAAAATAGTAAATGGAAAAGCCGCCGGTATGCTGAAGCCAGGAGAGGAAGCCAGCACCACGCCCGGTGCAGATATCCATATACAGCCCGCCAACATCGCTAAAGCAATGGCCTGGAAAAAAGGAATATTCGACCTGGAAGGAGAAGGGACAGCCGCTTTCTTACGCCAGCTGGCCAGGTGGTACGACCTGGACATCGTATACAAGGGACCAATACCGGATAAGAAGTTTCATGGGAAGTTAGGGAGAGACCTGCAATTGTCGCAAATGCTCGATGTACTTTCTCAATTTAATATATCATATACATTAACCGGGAAAACATTAACGATACAATAAACCACCATTAAAATCATTTATTCACCATTAAAAAAACAACTATGCCCTGATGATCCGGAACAGGGATAACCGCAGAAAAAAACCGGAAGTGTTTGCACCACTTCCGGTATAAAGTGCTGGCTGATCCCAAAAACAATTGTATTGCTCAATACAGGAATGCTTTATTATCAACCAATAAACTGATGCAAATGTATGCAATTAAGTACTTATTGTAACCAGGAGCGTGTTGTTTTAACAAACCGCTGGTTTATCAACCAAATGCTGCGAGTCATGAAACTGACCACTATCATCATACTTGTTTGCTGCCTGCACATTTCTGCCAGGAGCTTCTCCCAAAACATCACTTTTACCGGGAGTAAAATAAAACTGGAAAAGGTATTGGAAGTAGTGGAAAAACAAACGGGCTTCGTTGCTTTATACGACGAAGAAGTATTGAAAAATGCCCACCCTGTTACCATTACAGCCAACAACCAACCATTGGAAATATTTTTGAAAGAAATATTCAGGGATCAGTCCCTGGGTTTCACCATCAAAAATACGTCTATCATTATCAGCCGGAAAATCACGTTGCCAGAACGGGCGCTTTCACCTTTTGTATCAGTACCACCGGTAAAAGGAATCGTACGTGGCCCCGATGGCAACCCGCTCCCGGGCGTGTCTATCAGGGTCGCCGGCTCTAATCACGGTACGGTTACAGATGCGAATGGAAAGTTTACAATTACCGTAAAAGAAAACGATTTGCTGAACATCACCTACCTGGGGTTCAGCAACATTACCGTTAGTGTGAATGCCGCAGGGGCATTAACAATGGTGACAGACGGAGGAAAGAGAGCAGGAAAAACGCTGCTCAATACCGCAGATGGCGCCATCATTGAACTGGAGGCAGATCCCACGGAACTGGATGTGGTTACCGTAAATACCGGTTATCAGCAAATCTCAAAAGAACGAAGCGCCGGCTCTTTTTCTAACCCAGATATGGGCGTGATAAGAGACCGTAGTACCAGCATGAACATCCTGCAACGGATAGAAGGCCTGGTGCCTGGCCTGGTGATCAATAATTCCCCCAACGCCGTTACCGATGGAACTATGTTTCAGATCCGCGGACTCAGTACGATCAACGCAGATAAAAATCCATTGTACGTAGTAGATGGGATGCCTATCAATGATATATCTTCTGTTAATCCGCAGGATGTGGAAAGCATCAGCGTGTTAAAAGATGCTACTGCGGCCTCTATCTGGGGCGCCCGTGCTTCCAATGGTGTAATCGTAATCACTACAAAAAAAGGAATAGCTAATGAACGCTTGTCAGTGAACTACGATGGGTTTATCAGTTTTCGCGGCAAGCCCGATATTAGTTATTTCCCGGTATTAAATAGTCAGCAATATATCCAGGCATCCAAAGAAACTTTTGATCCGGTAAACCGGCCCTATGGCGCGGCTACTGCCTATGATCCGGGAAACAGTAGCTCCACCGGGCTGTCGCCCGACAGGCAAATACTGTACGATATGTACAGAGGCGTGCTGACAGCTTCCCAAGGCAATGCTAAATTGGATAGCTTATCGCATATCAACAACCACGGCCAGATAAAAGATGTTTGGTATCGTCCGGCAAGATTAACGAATCATACACTTTCTGTTGCCGGCGGCGCTGAGAAATACGCTTTTTACGGATCACTGGCATATACAGGTACCACGGATAATACACCGGGTAATGCTAACAATGTGTATAAAGTAAATACCCGGCAGGATTTTAAATTTAATAAATACCTGAAAGTTTTTTTACTGGCAGACATCACCAACACCGTTACCTCTTCCAATCGTGCTGTTTCACCGGATACCCGCTTTCTGCCTTACCAGCTATTCAGAGACGGATCCGGTAAAAGCATCGATATGCCGTATATGGGCTATCTCAGCGAAGAAGCCCGGGCAACGATGCAGGCTAGCAGTAAGATCAACCTGAATTATAATCCCATCGACAACATCCATACCGGCGAAACAAAAAGCAATGGATTACTCACCCGCATCAATACCGGTATGACCATCAACCTGCTGAAAGACCTGCGGTTTGAAGGCATGTACGGATATGTAAAGGGGAACACCCGGACTACCCTATACGATGATAATACCAATTACAACCAACGGGTACAAGTGGTCAACTTTACGGTAGTACCTACGGCCAGTAATATCCCGGTGTATAATTTGCCTGCCACCGGCGGACAATACCGCCTGATCAATGCCAACCAGGATAACTGGGTAGTCAGGAATCAACTCGTCTATGATCACAACTGGATGAAAGGGCAGCATCAGTTTACCGCCATGGCCGGACAGGAAGCACAGGAACAAAAAAGCATTTATAACAGTAACCAGCAATACGGCTACGACCAGCGCTTACAAACCTACTCACTGGTAAACTATCAGCTATTAACTTCTAAAGGCGTAGCGAGTCCTGTTATGCCATCTTCTACAAACGGATCCTTCTTAAACGCGGATTCAATTTTTATGCAAAAAGAAATTATGTCCCGTTTTACTTCCTGGTACCTGAACGCGGCATATACCTACAATCGTAAATATTCCCTCAATGCCTCCTGGCGTAGAGATCAGAGCAACCTGTTTGGTAAAAATAAAGCGGCACAGAGCAAGCCGGTCTGGAGTATAGGAGGTAAGTGGGATATCTGTAATGAACCTTTCTTTGAAGCCGTCAGAGGGGTAAATAACCTGGCGCTGAGAGCGACATATGGCATCACCGGCATTTCACCCATACCAGGCAGCGCTGCTTCATTTGATGTACTGACGGCGCTTAATTCGGCCAATGCTCCCGGCGGAAAAGCCTTATATGTTTCTGCACCGGCTAATCCCAACCTGACCTGGGAAAGTACCAAAACCATCAACCTCGGCGTTGATTTCGCATTTCTCGGAGAACGGCTTACTGGTTCCGTTGATATCTACCGGAAAAAAACTTCCAACCTGCTGGGTAGTGTACCAGTTAATCCACTCACTGGTTTTACCACGCTATTCGGCAATGCCGGGGATATTACCAATAAGGGCATTGAACTGACGTTGTCGACCGGTAACATCCTGACAAAGAAATTCAAGTGGATCACTATGTTGACAATGTCTTATAACCGAAACAAGATAGATAAACTGGCGCAACGGTTCCCATATACTACCGGAGCGCAGATGATCAATAGTGCCAATTATATGGAGGGACATCCTGCCTTTGCGCTCTGGGCTTATAACTTTGAGGGCCTGGATCACCTGGGTGACCCACAAGTGCGATTGAACGATAAAAGTATTACGAAAGATCCTGTTGGCATAAAAGCAGGGGATGTAGTATACATGGGCGTTTATCAGCAACCATGGAGTGGGGGACTATCGAACCTTTTCGTTTATAAATCATTTTCGCTGAACATTAATATTATCTACAACCTCGGCAACAAAATGTTCCGCGATGTGAACCGCACTTATACCGGTTACAGCTTTATCCAGGCGCAGAATTTTACCACCGGTAATTTGCATGCCGATTTTGTTAACCGCTGGAAGCAACCGGGAGATGAAGCACATACGGATATCCCTTCGTTTGTAAGTACCCTGGAGAGTTATAGCAGGCGCAATACCGACTACTACGTATATGGTAACAATAATGTAGTAGATGCTTCCTACGCCAAGATCCGCGATATCTCATTATCGTATGCGCTGCCCGTGGCTACAGTAAAGAAGATCCACGCAGAGCAATTAACGTTTCGGCTGCAGGTATCTAACCTGATGTTGTGGAAAGCGAATCATGATGGTATTGATCCGGAGTTCCAGGATGCCAGGTTTGGTTCCAGGGCTGCTATGCCGGTAAACCAGGGGGCTATCACTTTGGGTGCTCATTTAACACTTTAAAAATTAATGAAATGGGGCTACTGAATCGAAAATATATTTATCCTTTTGTTGCATTGATGCTCATGTCCGCATGTAAGAAGGATTTTCTGGAAGTTAATCCCAAAGGGGTATTGGTGGCAGAAAAAACAGCGGATTATGATCAGCTGCTGAACGCGCTCACCACGGTCACCACCGCCTCCTACCAGGTGTCCGGTGATGAAGCGGCGGGCATAGACCCTTATTTTACGGGTGAAATATTACTGGAGAATCAAAAACCTTTCCGCTGGGAAAATGATATTTACCTGCCGGATGCCACCTCCATGGAATGGACAATGATTATGCGGGTGATGTATCAATACAATAAAATCATCAATGAGGTGATGACCGCCAATGGAGGAAGTGAAGCGCAAAAACAATCGCTGAAAGCCGAAGCACGTGCCTGCCGTGCCTGGGGATATTTTATGATGGTTAATTTTTATGGTGCGCCCTATAATGAAGCTACTGCCGCTACAGATCTGGCCGTCCCGAAAGTATTGACCGCTGATGTATCTCAAACAAAATTTACCCGGGCAACGGTAAAAGAAATCTATGATCTCATTGTAGAGGATCTGACAGGCGCTATACCATATCTGCCTACCGCGCTGACCAACCGTATCAGGATGTCGAAGCCGGCTGCAGAAGGCTTGCTGGGGAAGGTATACGCTTTCATGGGACAATACGATAAAGCGCTGCCACAATTGAATGCCGCTATCAACGACCTTGCAGGCGCCAGCATCCCCGTTGGGCTATACGATTTTCAGAAAGAGCTGGCACCCGGAGGCGCGTTTACGCCTGTAAGTCCGATCACAGGGCCTGCCAGGGGTAACCTGAATATTGACCAGGAAGTACTCTTTCTCAGGCAAAGCCCTAACTATTTTAGCTACGTATTTTCCGGTGTTGTACTAAATCCCAAAACAGTGGGTCTCTACCTGCCCGGTGATTATCGCCGTGCATTTTTGACAGCGAATCCGTTTGCAGATTTTGCAAACGTATATCCCAAGGGGATGCTCAGAACATGGGGAAGTGGCGCAGTAAATAATGCTGGCGTCAGTATCCCCGACATCTACCTGCTGAGAGCAGAATGTAAATCGCGCGGACATGACCTGGCCGGTGCGGTGGCCGACATGGAAGCATTCCGGCGAATGCGTATGCCTGCCGGAGAAGCCACTGTACCTACAGCTATTGCAGCGGATAAGATAGCACTAACCACATTTATTCTCAATGAAAGAATCCGGGAGTTCCCCATACAGGGATACCGCTGGTTTGATATGCGCCGCCTTTCTGTAGATCCGGTGTATAAATCTACCGTTGGGACCACACACCTGGTTTATGATATGAATGGTACCGTGAAAAACACGTATACACTGCGTCCGGAACGACTAACATTCCGTATCCCATTGTATATCGCGAATGCTAATCCGGATATGCCGCAAAATCCGTAGCCGCATTTCTTAAATAACAGATCTGGTTGTTAGCTGATTGTCTGCGCTGAGCGGCAGTCCTGGCACGGCTTTGCCTGAACGGAAGCTATGTTAAGTATAAAATATTATCTATAAAAATAAAACAAACAAAATGATGAAGAAAAGTATCATACTGGTGATATGCTGTTTATATGCTGCTGTCATCTTTGGACAAAAGAAGGAAGCGACCATCGTAATAGATATCGCCCCCCTGAAGGTAGACTCTATGTGGTTGGTCGATGGTGGAAATATAATCATGATTGGGGCCAATAAAGAAGGGAAATTTACGCATCGCTTTGCAGGAACTTTTCCGAAGACAATCAGGCTGGGTATAGATACACCTAAGAAAGGGCAGATGTATTTGTTCCTGGAATCCGGCGATCAACTGAATATCAAAACTGATTTTGAGGCAAATACTACGTTCTCCGGCCCTGGCGCTGCAAATGCAAAAGTATTTTGGGAATACTTCTATGCATATGTACTGGATAATACGAACATCGATGCCACTAAGATGACAGTGAAGGAATACCGTGAGATGGTGAATCGCATAGAGCAGAAATCCATCGATATACTGGAGGCCAATAAACAAAAGGTGACACCGGCCTTTTATAAAGATCAGTCGGTAAACCTTAAGTACAGAAAATTAGCTTCTCTTGTATTGTCGCCGTATTTTTATCATCTTGGTTTCAAGAAACCCATGTCGGAAGTATTGCCGGATGATTTCTGGAAGATTGCAGATAACGTAGAGATGAGAGATGATTTATTGGGCAATGAGTCTTATAATAGTTTTATGAGAGGCGCCTATCCCGCCTTTATGGGCTGGCGTGAATTACTTGAACAAGGAAAACTGGACAGCACCTTCACATATCCCCAGGTGTTAAAGCAGCGGTTAAAACTGATAGAACAACGGTATACAGGAAAGGTGCGTAGTATGGCGATGGAAATTACGTTGAATAGCCTGGTAGGAATGGAGAAAGATATTACCTCCCTGAAACCGGCAATAGATGATTACGTAGCTAAATACGCCACCCGGGAAGACGCTAAAAAAATACAGGAGTCCTATAGTAAAACGCTCGCCCTGGCAGCGGGTAAAGTGCCTCCGTTCTTTACACTGAAAGATATTAATGGCAAAGCTGTGACGTTGAAGGACTTTGCCGGCAAAGTAATTTATATGGATTTTTGGGCCAGCTGGTGCGCCCCCTGCCGCTATGAAATGAAAAATGGCAGCCCTAAACTGCATGAGAAATTTAAGGATAATAAGGAAGTAGTTTTCCTTTATATCAGTGTAGATGACAAAGAAGCACCCTGGAAAAAAGCTATTGCAGATGATAAAATAGAAGGTATTCACTTATTATCTGCCGGTGGCATGAAAAGCGCCGTTGCCAATGCTTTTAATATTCAGGGTGTTCCCCGCTATATCATCATTGGAAAAGATGGCAAAATATTCGACGCTGATGCATCCAGACCTAGCGAAGATAAAACGCCTGCAAGAATTGAAGAAGCGTTAAACGCACAATAAAAGAGAAACGATTGTTTTATGTGCCCCTACTGAACAATTCTATATGGAAAATGGCCGATGTATGTTTTGTACATCGGTCATTTTCTTTCAAACAGGCATTCATTGGAAAAATAACGTAATTTCAAAGTGTGTTATTCTCTGGTTTTCGAATAGTTCCAGCATCAACATGAAAACGTTTAGCATTGTTACCACTATATCAATGATATTAACGCTTACGGCAGCCCTGCTTGGTATCGTTGGCATCGCTGTCACTGGTCTGTATCCGGGGCTTATTGTGTTGTGGCTAATGGTGCTGATTCCAGTTGCGTCAAAGGTTTACGCAAAGAGAATTATTGACAAACCCAATGATTTTCGGAGACGCTATTATAGAATATTCACCATTATTAATTTGCTCGTCATCCTGGTTTTGTTATGGATGACATTTGTGATTGTACATGACCGTGTGCTGAATGACTGTTGTTGATGAATCACAATGGGATATGGAGAATGACCTGACTTGAATCTCATTAATAGCAGTGATAGACAGCCTGCCATCTCCCCAAACCTACTTTTTTCCAGAAAATATACGTTACAGATCCCGTCGGCGGTGATGCTGTTTAATACAGATATGGAGCAGAATCCATGGGAGTAATTTAAGTAGTAAAGGGTGAAACGGAATCTTACTTTTGAGATCACCCTCTACCTGATGTGATACTTATAGCGTGCGCTATCACTCAAAATAATAGCCTTCTTTTTTTTCAACCACCGTGAGATCTTTTCCTGTTAGGATAAGAATTATTGATGCAAGTTCATCAAAGTCCCACGAGGGGATATTATTACCGAATTTAATAGTTCTCCCTTCATAATCAAAAGCAAGTTGATTATCCCCATGCATATCATTAATTACCTTTTGTTCAGTCTCAAATCCCAGATAATCAAATCCTTCTCCTCCTAACGGATGCTGTGTTAAAGTTGGTTTTACCAGGTGTCTGAAGCGGGATATTTTCTGTATATCAAATACCTGCTTTACGGATCTGAAAATTCCCTTCCTGATTAACGTCAAAGCATCCTTGGTAACGAGCACCTTTTCCGTCATAACAGCTTTATTTGCAAGCCGGTAAGCCCCTATATAAATTACGGATATAATGAAGCCGAACACAATTAGGAATATTATTGCATTATCTCTGAATGTCAAAATAGAACGGAGCATGTACGTCCCTGTCGAAAATAAAACGATGAAATAGAAGAGATGCAGCATCTTGGGCCTCGTATCAAATGCGGTTGATAGGGTTACTAATTTTCCATTGCCGGCATCATTTATCTCCATAGACAAGACTTTTAAAAGCGTATAGAAATGATAGATATTCAGGCCTTAAAGTTATGTTTTTTGCTTTGATGTTGGAGATCGGGATAGCGCCAGGTAGGTCCCTTTCATTTTTTGATGTTAAAGTCCCAGTTTTTTCAGCATGGCATCCTTGTAATTGTTACCAATAGGTATTTCATTCTTTTTCATGAATCCCAATGGGGGCCGTTGCCCGAGCATGAATGGTATAGTGTAGGTTTTTTTTTTGTTTTTACCATGCTGGGGTATTGGGACTTTACCAGGAAATTTTCCGGGAATCAGTGATCAGTGTTTCTCAAAAATGAAAAAGGACAAACCGGAGTTTACTTCGATTTGTCCTTTTTCGTGCCGGAAACCGGATACTTTATGTTCTGGTACTATAACACTGCCTGGAACCTATATTTAGTCTCTTTACCACTCACCATTAACGCGCCTTATTAAACCATTCGTTAGGTTCAGCATTTCGGTCTTTGGGTAAATCATTTGTATCTAACCGGGATATTTTAAGATGTGAGTCGCCATCATTTTTAATATCCACCAAATCTACTACTGTTGTAAATCCAAGAGAGCAATTATATTCCTTTAATAAGGATATGGTATCTTCATTATAATTTCCATAAGGATAACAAATGCTCCACAAATTCAAATTTCCGCCAATTTCCTTTATGAAATCCATAGATTTTGTTATCTCTATTCTTTGTCCTTCTCTGGTTAGCGAGCCAAGCCAGTAGTGGTCATAACCATGACTTCCCACGTGCATACCACATGCAACCATACATTTCAGCTGTTCCGTTGTCATATAAAGCTCTCTGCTGAAAACACTATCATCAACCCCAATAATTTTAGTGAAGAAATGTTGTGCTATCTTAGCCCGTAAACCCTCGTCAAGCTCCACCTGCAATAATCTCTTAAAAAAAACAACTTCCTCTGGATCAAATCTGTTAGCAACAGCCAGTTTATCGTAATAATATTGAAAAGGCTGTAGATTATATTCTTCCTTGTATAGCGCTAACTGTTTCTTCGTTTCTTCAACTAATATTTGAACATCGTTAACCGCAGCAAGTATAAAATGAATTTTATTGACATCTAATATTGTATGCTCAGTGATCGTTTTAACGGGTGGATAAAATGCACCTTGTATTTTCTCATTCATTAAAAATGGGAATACATGTGTAAAATGATCGATGTAGCCATCGTCAAAGGTGAGCACTACCGCCTTTTCCGGCAGTTTTCCTTCCCCCTTATAAGCAGCAATAATTTGTTCTACAGTAACAAAATTGTAGTGTTTTTTCAAATACAACACCTGTTCTTTGAAAAGGGAAAAATCGAGGCCTTTTATTTTGGGGTACCTTGAGAATTGTAAATCCCTCACATAATGGTACATCACCACTGTTAAATCTGACTTTTGCATCATAAGATATTAGGTCTGTCTTGATCTGAGTCTCCTTTAAAGATCATATATGAACGGGGTGATTTGAAAGCAAACTCCAATTCAACATTTTTACATTCAAAGGGCTCAAAATAGTTAGGAATAATTGTAGCTTCTTCCACCATTAATTTATGAAAACCCATTTTCGACAAGGTTTCTTCTTGCATGCCATAATTAACCAGGTCTACATATTCGGCATTCTCTGCTGCCAAAACAGATTGAAATTCATTATATAAGTTTGGCAGAGAATCATATTCGCCTAATAAGTCAACAATTCTTATGGCCTTTGCCCCTTCAATAGTGATTGTCCTCAATGCTAAAATAGTGATGAGCACATCATCTTCATACACACCCAGGAAACGATACTTGTAAAATGGATGGTTCGCATATCTATTTATGAAATAGGTAATAGATTTTTTCGGACTGTATAAACACTCAATATTATTGACCTGCCTTAAATCATCAATATATTTTAAAGTGGCACCACCTGGGGTTTCCGCCGAGGTTGTACGGCTATAGGTATTAATGCGGGCAATACTAAATTCCCTGAGGGATTCATTAACAATGAAGTATTGATTTAAGGTACCCGTCTTATATCTTAATGCTTTGTATATTTTTTTAGCAATTTTACTGATTCCAATTGCGCCATATGTTTTGAGGTTTGTAGTCTCAGTAAACTTTTCAAAAAGGAATAGTCCCAGCGTCTTTATTTCGTCATTAACGATGTCTTCTCTTACTTTCCAGATGGCGCCCCAGCAATCTCCTTCATCTGCCAATTCCTTATCATAATGGGAAGTAGGTATAAATCCTATAAGACCGTCTATTTCATCCGAAGTCTTATTTATAGCTATGATATAATTGTAAAGTCCTTCTCTGTTTTTATGGCAAAAGTCCATTAATTCCTGAGAAGTTGCCAATACATGACCCTTTCTCCAGTGGACATCAATGAAATGCTTAACTTTATCTAAATCCTGCGCCCTACACTGTCTAATATCATAAATACTTACACTATTACTCATCCGACGATTTTTAAAACATTTCCAGCCCATGAATACCCAACACCAAATCCTGCCAAAAGTATATTGCCACGCAATAATTTATCTTGTTGCGCGTGATAAAGTGCAATTGGAATGGTAGATGATACTGTATTTCCGACTTCGTTAAGATAATAGTAAAACTTGCTCTCTTCAATTTTAATCTTCTTTCGAAGGAAGTTCATCATAAACTTATTAGCCTGATGAAACACGAATAAATCTATTTCATCCTGGCGTAAATTATTTTTCTCCAGGGTATCCTTTACCAATACAGGAACAGCTTCCAGTGTAAAATTGAAAATCTCAGTTCCATTCATATACAAATGATCTGAAGAGATTGGATTGCCACTCTCGTCAAAATGCAGATCATTCAATGTTTCATTAAACCGGGTACCTCCGGTTTTTATCATTAAATTCTCCGCACCTCTGCCATCTGTACCCAATGAGAAATCTCCTATCTCTGCAAAGCCCTCCGTTGAAATTAAAGTGGCAGCTGCTGCATCACCAAAGATTGTTCTATTACCTTTATCCTTATAATAAATATGCTTGCTATAGGTTTCTGAGGTAATTAAGATCACATTTTTCGCGATCCCTCCGGCTATTAATCCTTTTGCCAATGATAAACCATAAACAAATCCCGAACAACCTAAGTTAAAATCCAAAGCTCCTGCAGTGGTAGGTAAATCAAGACGGGATTGCAACAGGCAAGCAGTGGTTGGCAGAATATAATCTGGTGATTGAGTGCAATAAAGTATGAAATCAATTTTGGAGCGGTCAATATTATTCTCGCTAAAAAGTTTTTCTGTTGCCTTAACAGCTAAATCAGAAGCAAATTCGCCCGTTGCCGAGATATGTCTTTTGCTAACTCCTACCTTATCAGCCACTTTTTCAGCAGTCCACTCAGGAAACTCCTTCACTAAATCGTGATTGGTAACAATCTTTTCTGGTAAATAATAGGATATACAGTTAATAAATGCTTTCATATTAATAAGAAATTGTTCGCCCACCATCTAAAAGTATATTCGTCCCGGTTGTCCATGATGATGCTTCTGACAATAAATAGATTACTGCGTATGCCACTTCTTCGACACTTCCATATCTGCCCAACGGATATTTTTTAACATCCGCTTCTACTTGCTCACTCGTTAATGTCCCATTATTTAATATATCAGTATTAATCATGGCAGGCATTACACCATTTACTCTGATCTTTTTAGCTGAGAGATCCAATGCCATCCCCTTTAGCATTCCATTTAATGCCCCCTTCGTAGAAGAATAAAGTGATCCCCCATAATAAGAAGTTAAAATGCCGCTGATGGATGTTATAAATACTATGGAAGCGTTTTTTTTCAGTTTCCTGGCTTTCAATAAGGCTATTGTAATTTGGGCAGGAGCAAAAACATTAATACCAAACATCTCGCTGTAATCACCCTCTTTAAGAAACTGAATGGGCTTAAAATTGGAGATTCCGGCGCTATGCACAACACCATCCAAATCGGGTAATGTCTCAACCATATTTTTATATTCATCAGCCTGATTTAAATCGCAAATATGATATTGATGCCCCTCGCCTTCAAGACTGTTGAACGTATCTTTTAATCTGTCCTCATTTCTGCCCGTTATAATAACCTTTGCGCCCATTTTTGAGCATACAATGGCAACAGACCTTCCTATTCCAGAAGACGCTCCTGTGATAAATACGGTTTTTCCTAATAATGAAAAGGGATTGTACACGACAATGTTGTAAATGATTTGACTAATAAACTTATTTGGCTTTAATCAGCGTGAATAAGTCTTCCACGGTATCTGCATTTTTAATATTATCGCCCGTTATTTTCACCGAATATTCATCATCGATCATTGCAATAACAGCTAATGCAGTCAAAGAGGACCATTCACCTAACTCTTTAAATTTAGTCGCTGGAGTGATATCAGAAGGATCTGTTTCTTCAAACTGATCTGCGAAGTGCTTTACAAAGTTTTGAATTTCCATATTTTTATAATTCAGGTTTAACATTTTGGTATTATACAAATAAATTATTCTTTATTTCTTAGGGCTATTAAGCATTTTCACAAAAATGGTCCTTTATGATTTAATGCACCCTTCAGCAATATCGTCATCTTACACTACCCAAACAAATGATAACACATTTTATCCCAGAGGGATGTCTAAACCCTGCTTCTTTTTCTGACCAAAATATTATTAACTGACAGTGAAGGTTGTAACCTACCCCACTTTACTGCCAAAGATAAGGGAAAACGTGGAGAATGCTACATAAACAGTTAATTTTCCAATAGAGAAATGCTATATGTAATAGCACTTAGCGTTAATCCTTTATTGTCAGATTAAGCCGTGACTATTTGAGTTAAACAGTATACTGTTTCTGTCATCAAATCAATCAAGCTCTGATTAAGTACGGTTCTTTCGGGGTCTGATCAATGGGATGCTTACAGAAAGATATTTCTGTTGCAGAACGACCGGGGCCGCGACTATAAATACAGTAGCCGGAAGGTAACATGATCTTTTTTTGCAGGCAATCGTTTTAATAAATTTATAGGCGCCTGCTTTTAGGAGTATGTAGCACAATAAATACGTCATGGTAAACAGTGTCAGCATCTTGTTTGCTTCGTTTCTACAAACGTTTCCCAAACAGTGTAAAGGGGCGTGTAAGAAAACTCTTTGTAAGTCATCTGGAAGTATTGTGGGTACTGATATTCCGGTGAGATGAAATTTGCTGAAATCGTATAACATTGGGCGCTTTCAAACATTGCTTCTTCAACTTTTGTGAGATGTTTTTTCAATGCACCTGAAGTGATAGTATACCGCCAGCATTCCAGTGTTTCGGCGCGTTACCTGCAGGTCGGTAATTGTGGAGAAAGCGCGAAAATTGACAGGGTTGTAGAATTAAAAAAGGCTTGTAAGTCAATAACTTACAAGCCTTTAGTGCCCAGAACTGGATTCGAACCAGCACACCCTTGCAGGCGCTGCGACCTGAACACAGTGCGTCTACCAATTTCGCCATCTGGGCAACTGATATCGTGTCAGGGGTTGCAAAGATAAGCAGACAAAGCATTTCACCAAATTTTTTTCAAAAAATCCTGAAAAAAAATCAGCGTACTTAAAATGATAGTTCGCTGAAACCCTGTGCTGCTAAGGTTTTAAACCTCCATGGCTTTGCTTACCTTACGATATACAAACTCATGGTACACGTGTCTGCGGCAGAATCTGCCCGGTGTATCTGAGTTAATCAGCTTCACATATATTGCTTTTGGAACCTCCAGGTATTCATAGCTGCTGCCATCCTGGAAGTGCAATTGTAAGGTTTGTTTGGAATAACTGAAATCTACAATGGTAGAAGCAGAGATAGTTTCTGTATACTGGGGAAGTGCTGCTGCAATTGTTTCCGGTGCAATGCTCACCAGGAAGTGATAAGCTTCGATCAGCTCTTTACTTTTTACTTCAGCTTCCAGTTTTTTCTCTTCTTCCAGTCCCTCAAATTTATCAGGATGCCACTCCTTCATTAAGTTCCTGTAGATGGTTTTCAATTCTTTTACTTCCGTAGTTTTGGTAACACCCAGCAACTTCCGGTAATCAACTATTTTACTCATAATGTCTTTGTTCAAAAAATAAACAGGCTGATCACTATGAGCAGGCTACCATTTATCTTCCCCGAAAAAGTCCGCAAAGTTACGCTTTTTTTGGGCGGTAGCCAAGCTTTTATTTGCCCTTGTCCAGCGCCATTTTGATGGCTAAACCACCGAAAACACCGCCCATTAGCCACTTTTGCATACGTACCCATTTCGGATTGGCGGCAAACCAACGCGTTACGCCCGCAGCTGAAGATATAATGAAAAAATTGACTGTGAAGCTGACGGTAATCTGTGTAAGCCCCAGCAGAAAGCTTTGCGCCAGCACAGATCCGTATTCCGGCTTAATAAACTGTGGGAAAAAAGACAAATAAAACACCGCTACCTTTGGATTCAACATATTAGTGAATAAACCCATGCTGAATAATTTTAATGGCTTATCCGCTTCTAGCTGCCGGTCGGTATCAAACAGGCTTTTCCCACCCGGTTTAAGCGTTTGCCAGGCCAGGTACAGGAGATAGGCACTACCGGTTAGTTTAAGCACCGTATAGGCATAAGGAACTGCCATTAACACGGCCGTTAAGCCAAAAGATACCAGGGTAATGTGAAACAGGAACCCACAAGCTACCCCACAAAGGGAAATAAATCCTGCTTTTCGACCCTGTGTTACCGACCGGGAAATCAGGTAAACCATATTCGGCCCAGGCACTAACACCATAAGCAATGCCGTGAAGGCAAAAAGAAGCAGCTGGCTAATCGGTATCATGATATCACAATTAAGAGAAAGAAAACACAAGATACCGCTTTCCGGAAATTAAAAAGCCCTCCCGGTGATAACCGGAAGGACCTGTGATTGAAAAGATATTAGTTTTTCTTAGGATGTAATTTGTAAAAAATAACTCCGCCGGTATAGTCCCTGATACCTTTACAGTAGTATACGGCGCCTGTCTTATCCTGGCCTATCAGCGTAATACCTGAAAAATTGACCCACTTTGCCGAACCCGTTGTTTGATTTTGCGCGGGCTGGGGGGCGTTTCCACCCAGGCCAATTTCAGTGCCGGCATAGCAATAAGCGCTTTTGGTGATGATGTTATAATTACCAAGGGAGGCATTCGATGATGCTAATATGGTACCATCAGCAAATTGCAACATGCTACACAACTCCGGAGAAGCAGGATCAACAATAAAGCCCACGTCCTGCGTTTTCTTGTAGGCAGGATCACTTTCGTAGGAATGGAAGCTGTATGGGAAATTGTAAGTTTTAAGCAGACCTCCATTTTCATCTTCCATAATATCATATTGCAATAGCTGAAATCGTAATAAATCATTGGTATAGTATCCATACAAATATTTGCCGGAAGGGTCAGCGGTGTAAGTAGGAGCGGATACCGGGAATCCGGTAGATGGATAGCTATAATCAGCACTCATTAATCCATGCACTTTGCCATTCACATCCAATCGGCAAATGAGTATAATGCCGCTGGTAAAATCTGCATCTGTGGTACCTATGCTGATGCCAACGTTGTACCAGTAACTATGATCATCCCAGGAGCTGCCGGGCGCATACACGTTGGCATAATAAAGATTATTGTTAATGTCCGTGGTAAGGTTAATAGCCACTACTTTTAACGAGGCAACATTCCCCTGGAACGGACTCCCGTCTTCACTGTCAGCAGTACCATTAGCTACCAGGGTGCGGTTGATTGTGGTGATGCTTTTGGAGGCCAGATTCATTTTGCAAAGCCGGAATATATATTTTGTTGCTTCATCTGTTTTGTTATCCAATACTTCTGCGGAGAAATAAACAGCGTCTCCATCAAAAGTGACGGTACTGCCCAGTATTTGTTTGATGGTAAAATTGCTGCCCTTATCGTCCTGCAGATGATCACCGGCTTTTATCAGCGTATGTGCGGTACCGTTAGTTACTGCCTGGACGGAAAATTTGTTATCAAAATACATGTTCCCATCTTTGTCGTTATGGATGGAACGTACAAGTAAATAACCATTGGGTAGATAATCTGATACGTTATCAGGCAGCCATTGTGCCAGTCGGTCCACCCACAGCGTTGTATCCGTACGGGAAAGATTTCCATTCAGGAAATTAATGGAAACAGGATTACCATGAATCGTAATACCATTGGCGGTAATGGTAACCGGCCTGTTTTTTCCTATACCCATTTCTTTGGTGACAATGAATCGTACACCATCCAATTTGAGCTGTGGTGTATAAGTCGTAAAGTTAGGGGTGTATTGTGCAGTATCAATAATCTTTACCGGCACATCCCCAATCATTATCTGTGTACCTGGCCGGTAAGGAAACAGGTTTCCGATAAGCATCACCGTATCACCCACCACAAGACTGGTGGGATATGTCCAGGTAACAGGCGTTAGCCTGGATCCACTCATCTGTGTATAGCTATCTGATAGCCAGGGCTGCGACAACACTATGGTAGCATGATCATCTACCTTTTTACAACCAGCTAATAAACCGGCAGCCAATACTGTGTAGAGACATAGCCGTATGGAAAGTAGCCAAACTTTTTTCATCACCTAGAAATTTTTAAAAAGAGTAAGAGAGAAATTGCTGTTCACCGTTATTGTTCTTCCCGTAAGGGGATCCACATAGGTACGGGGAGCAGCATCTGTATAGCCATTTATCAGCAACGTATAGGCGTGGCCGGGCATCATATTGGAATTAACACGTGCGAGGAACTGTGTAGTATCACCCGGTTGAAAAACCTTTATATTGACAGCCGCTGATGCCGGAAAATCTACCGGTATAAACCCGGTATGATCCATGAAGGACGTAGAGGCTGGCAGGGTGGTGGGTATTTCTTTATTGATGGTTACAAATACCGGCCCGGTGAATGCACTGAGGTTAATAATTCTTAGCCCGATTTTTCCAGCCACAGCAGTATAAGGATCCCCTGCGATGATATGGCGGAAATGCCCGATACTATCTCCCAGGAATATCATCGCCGGAACGGTGGGAGGAAGCGTTACCCTGGCACTGTCCAGTATGCGATGGGCGGTATCCACCAGGTATAGCTGGTGTGTACCGGCAGATAACCGCATTAACTTCACCCACTCAGAAATAGAGTTGGGGTAAATGGGCCGGTCCTTATCCGGAGAAATGATATATGGATAAAGGGACTGATAGTAGAGCTCCGGCAGTTCATAAGTACTATCCCGGCTGTCGATCAATACCTTATATCCTTTGGAGCCAGGCGCACTGGCACCATTAAATATAGCGGTGGAGGCGAAGTAAAAACTTATCTGTCCTTCTGCCACTTCTTCTGGTGTGGTGACCTCTTTATTACAGGCACTTCCTGAAAAAGTAAGGAATAGTAGAACCGCCTGCCAGTAAATAGGATACTTTCTCATGTTATATGCATTTGTGCTTTATAGCAGGTTTTTAGAATGAATAGGTAAACTGTAACAGGATGTACCGGCCTGGTTTGTATTTTGTATAGATATTATCGCCTTTGTAGTACCGGCGGCCATCGGGAAGAACATGTTGCTCCTCTTGATTATAGCGCTGATTGAAATTGTTATCTTCCACTATCTGATAGCTCTGATCGAGGATGTTTTGTACACTCAGTTTTAGTTGCAGCGACTTAATCAATCGTTGGGTAATGGATAAGTCGAGCAGGTGCATGGGCAATTGTAACAGGTCGGCGCGATAATAGGTGTCGATTGCACTGGAATCTGCTATGGTACGTGTGCTTTTCGCATAGATATTCGGGCCACTTACGTTGTATACCAGCCCCACTTTGGTGCCGGTGGCAATGTTTTCATAAAATAAACCGGCATTGGCGATGTAGGGTGCCTGCCCCTGCAGCGGTCCTCCTGCTTTATGCGCAGTATCTGGGGCATTGTCGCCGCGGGCTTTTCGTCTTTCTGTAGTGCTTTTAATATAAGAACCATTCAGCACTACGGAAAGGTGACGGAAAAGATTACCACGAATAAAAGACAGGCTCTTCTTAATTTCGGCTTCTACACCGTAAATTTCCGCGCTTACGGAGTTGTCGTAGCTAATGTTGGTGTAGCTCCAACCATCGTTGTATTCATTGTTGGTGGCTTCTTCCCGCATTTTTTCAATAGGATGTTGCAGGTGTTTATAAAATACGCCGACATTAATCACTTCATTGGCATTGCGTGGATATAATTCTGCCCGGAGGTCATAGTTATCAATAACTGCAGTGACTACACGGGGTTTACCTTGTATTCTTTCGTTTCGCTGATAGTCAAAATCATTAAATGGACTGATCTCACGGAAATCCGGCCGGTTAACAGTGCGGCCGTAGCTGGTGCGGATGACAAAGTTGCTGTCGGGCCGGTAGCCAATATTAAGCGATGGCAGGAGTACTGTTTTTTTATGATCTACAGACACAAACTCAATAGTTTGATGACCGGTGGCACCTTCTTTGGCACCGGAAAGCCTTTGCCGGTCGTATTCTCCCCTTAATCCTGCATTTATGGTAAGCCGGTTATGCGCTGTTTTCCAATCGCCCATCAGGTAGAAGGAATTATATTGTTCACTTGCAGTATAGGCATCTACGGGGGAGGTGGCGTCATATACTGCCAGCCCGGTATTATCGTCTGGAAAGAATTGACTGCTCCATAGTTTGGGAAGATCTCCGGGACGATAGTTAAGCGAATTAATATTGTTGACGTCATACCCGGTCCACCATTTCAGGTAATCGGTGGAACCATTTTGAACTTCCAGTTCATCCGGCTGAAGTCCGGCCCGGTTTACACGAAAAGTTCGCCGACCCGCCTGTCTGGTTTTAAACAATTGATAACCGCCGGTTTTGATATAAAAATCGGGATGCAGATGAAAGGTATAATCTATTGATCCGTTATATACCTGTTCCAAATTTTTGACATATAAGCGGGCCAGCATTCCGGCTTTGGTCATATTGGCATCTCCATTGGATCCGGTAGAGAACCAGAGGTTGGAATCAATAGTCAGCGGCATAGAACCACTAAAATGTATGAGGCGCATATCCGGTACATTTTGCAGATCATGGGTATACCCCAGATTCCAGGTCAGCTCATGACGACGCTGCTTGTCCAGTGCATGGACGCCGTTTATATTCCCGGAATAAAGCATCCGTTGCTGGAAAGAAAGTACCTGGTCTTTTTTGAACAAGCCATTCCCCCTTTCCAGGTAGTATGGTACAGAATTGAGCCTGGACTCAGTATTGCTGGTGAATCGTTTTCCATCATTGACAAAAAAGTTTAACAGGGATAGCTGATGCCGGTCGTTCAGCTTTAAGGTCAGGTTTTCCAATATGTTCACCTTGCCGGTTTCTGTTGTTTGTTCCGTATGGGTAATTTTGTTGGCAGTACCATTGGTCTGGCCTAATATGTCACTCAGGTTGTAGGCATCCGTATTGCCGGTTTGCCGGTATACTTTGTTGGCAGTAGTTTCTTTAGTATATGTGACAGAGGTAAGGTCATACAGTTTTGCTTTACCGATATGCCAACTGTTGTAATAATTGGCAAACAACTGCATATCCGGGAGGATATATCTTTCACCGGAAGAAAGGGTAGGAGAAAACCCTTTCAGCCATCCGGATTGAGACAGCCCGTCTACCCGGTGATTACTCTGAAAAACGCCCGGTGAAAAAGACGGTAGCTTACGTGTACCATCATCAATACCCAGAAAATCAAGCTTGCCACCATTGTAACTATTCACGTTCGTCATGCTGGCGTTTTCCCGGTATGCCACTTGCGCACCTATATCAAAATGCTTCACAGGCATCGCATTTTTGGTGAATATCTTCACCGCTGCACCGCCGTATTCACCCACCAGGTCCGCTACGGGCGATTTATACACCAGTATTTTATCAATCACACTGCTGGGCAGCAGGTCGTAGGCAAATGCTTTGGTGTATAACTCCGTAGAGGGAGCTACGTTACCATTCAGATAGGTAAGGTTATATCTTTCATTCATTCCCCTAACTACTATAAAGCGGTCATCTACTACTGTGATACCAGCAATGCGCTTTACGATTTCCGCTGCGTTACGATCGGCAGTTTTGCTAATCAATTCACTGGATATGCCGGATACCACGCCGGTGGCTTGTTTGATTTCCTGCAACAGTTGTTGTTCGGTACTGTGCGTTACGGCTCTCACTTTGCGGGGACCACTACCCACCACCACTTCCTTGAGTGCGCCACCTGTCTGCATTTTTACGTCGTAGCTAACGGCTTTATCTTTTTCTACCTGTACCCGTGCTATGGTGCTGCGCTGATAGCCCACAAAAGTGACCAACATCGTATAGGCATTTACGGGAACATTGGTTAGCTGATAATAACCTTTACTATCGGTAATGGCGCCAAACGACGTGCCCTGTAGCTGTACGGTAGCACCAGGGAGGGGAGTCGCCGTTTCAAAATCTACTATACGCCCATGTATATTACCATTGCCTCCATTTTTTGGAGTGTTGGGCCCGGCTTTTATGGCCACCGTGTTGCCGGTGAGCTGGTAGGAAATGCCATAGGTTTTAGTTAATTCGTTGAGCACATTTTTCAGTGGTACAGCTTTCCATTGTACACTCAGCTTTACAGCGCCCAGGGAGGTAGGGTTGTAAGAGAAGTTATAATCACTCTGACGATCTATTTCTGCCATCACCGTAGCCAGGTTGGTGTTGCTGAGTGTGAGTGTCACCGGTTGGTTCATCGCCGGCAACTGTGCATTTGCATACCCCGTCATCAGCAACCAGCACAGGCACCAGGCCTGCCACCATTTTCTTTTGGGCAGGTTTGCTTTGGTTTGTCTAAATTTGTTCATACGTAAACTTTAAAAACAATTGTTTTTGATGTCCCGCTGCCAGGCGGGACATTTTTTATGAATTAGTGAATGATGACGGAGTCACGTGTTTCCCGGTAGCGGAACCCATAAATGAAGGCCATGTTATCGAGTATGCTTGTTAATGTTTGCTGGCTATAAGTAGCCGTAAAGCGGGCGGTTTTAAGGGCATCTGTGGAGACAAGTATCGTTTTGTGATACCGGCTTCCCAAACGGTTAAATGCCGCCTGCAGCGGCACATCTTCCAGTACCAATGCCCCCTGCTTCCAGGCGGTTTCTTTATCAGGAGAAAAACGTTTGGTGCTAAAGCTTTGTGTTGATTTTTTATAGGAGAGTTTCAGCCCGGGCGTGAGCACCAGGGTGCTATCCGGACGGTTGTACAGTGATAACTGCACGGCAATTTTTCCGGAAGACAACGCAATGCCGGTGGTGGTTTCTCCCGGGTAGGCTTCTACATTAAAATGAGTGCCTAATACGGTAGCCCGCAACCCGCCTGCATTCACCTGGAAAGGAGCGGCTTGTGGCGCCACCTCGAAGTAGGCTTCTCCCGAAAGTATTACCTCCCTGGTCATTACATTATAATCATCCGGAACACTAAGTACTGATCCGGGTGTCAGCCACAACCCACTGCCATCAGGCAGGGTCACTTTACGTACATGACCGGAGGTGTTGGAAATTTGCCGGGAAGCTACCACAATACCAGATTTTACAGGCCGTTGTAACCACAACAGGCTGCCGGCAAGTACTGTCACACACGCCGCAGCTACCCATTTTAAGTAAAATAAGGAGCGTCGACGGGCCGGCTGCAGTAAGTGCGCCAGATCCTGGTCCAGCATACAGGCTATATCTGCCGGCATAGGCGGTGGTGATACCGCCCATTCCTGTTCCAACAGCGTATCCAACTCCTGCTCGTCCTGCGCTTGCAGCCACGCTAATACGGCTTTGCGCTCTGCTGCGGTACAGATATTGTCGATATATCTTTGCCAGGTATGAGAATCTATCATATGCCAATAGTTTTACGTACTACTATCAGCACGTGAAAAATGAAGATTACCTCAACGCAGAATTCCCGGAAAAGCATCAATTAACAATTTGGTAATATCGCATTTCGCTCAACGGCCCCCTATATTTGTACCGCTATGTCTGATACTGCTACGTATGACAAGGAACTAATCTTTAACCGGTTATATCATGCCTCCCGCAACAGGCTGTATAATTACCTGCATCATTATACCCGGGATACTCATTTGCTCAAAGACCTCATGCAGCAATGCTACCTCAAGGTCTGGGAACGTATGGATACCATCTATGACGTAGAAGCTGCGTTGCCCCTGCTTAAAACCATTGCCCGTCACCAGCTCATTGATGTGATACGCAAACGCATGAAAGAAGATACTGCCTGGCTGGAAACCGTACAGGAAGAAGTAGAACAGTTGCTCACCACGCCGGCAGAAAACTCCCGTGCTCCGCTACAGGCCCTCGATACCGCCATTGCACAGTTGCCGGATAATTGCCGGCAGGTATACCTGCTACACCGGGAAGAAGGATTATCCTACCGCGATATCTCTTTTCGTATGTCTATATCCGTTAGTATGGTAGAAAAACACATGAGTAAAGCCATCCGTTTGCTTAAACGCGATTTACTCACCAACTGTGAGTTGTTACTGGTAGTGGTAGCGGTAAATAAGTTGCTGTAGTCCGGGATTTGTTGTACTTTAATAGTAACTTTTTCAACCTGCTTGTTTATGAGATTTCCCCTGTTGTTAACCATGCTGTTGTTATGCGCCTTTACGGCCCATACGCAGCAACTGGACTCGATCAATTACCAGAATGGGTACCTTTATTTTCACTCCTATGGCACCGGCACACCCGTCATTATTTTATCCGGCGGCCCTGGAAATTCCTGCCTGCAGCAAGAAGAGGTAGCCATTACGCTCAGTAAAAAATACCACAGTATTTTGTTGGAACAAAGAGGCACCGGCCTGTCTGTTCCGGTTCCTTTTGATTCTACCACGATCAACCTCGACGCAGCAATGAAGGATTTACGCCGCCTGCTGGAACACCTGCACCTGAAGAAGGCAGTATTTTATGGGCATTCATGGGGCGCCATGTTAGCCATGAGCTTTGCTGCCAATTACCCGGATAAGGTAAGCGCCCTCGTACTGGTAGATCCGGGATATTATAAATATTCGACGGAACTGATGATTGCACACACGCATAATCTGCGCAGCCGCTTGTCTGCTACAGATGCACATTTAATAGATTCGCTGGAAAAGATACTGGATACGGGAAAGGGGACCAACAAGGAAATGAAGCTTTATTTCAATACCATACGACTGTCCTATATCTATGACAAATCGCAGATTGATAGTATGTTGAAAAAAATAAATGTAGCAAAATCCAACCTGGTGATGCAGCAGCTGATGGTAAATGACCTCAGACGGATACATTTCGACCTGAGTAAAAACCTGCACCAGTACAAGGGGCCTGTTACAATTATTTCCGGCAGACAGGATGCCCTGGCTTTTTATACCTATGAACTGAAGATCATCCGGCCGGAAATTAAACTGCGATGGATAGAAGCCGCCGGCCATTTCCCGATGTTTGAGCAAGCATCGGAATTTAATAAGCAACTCATGGAAGAAATGAATATCGCTGCTACATATCCATAAATTCCCATGCGCTCTGGTAAGCATTTTTATTTTCCGCGTAGCTGATAAAACCGGCGTAAAAGTCCAGCTGGGAAAGGGTTCCGCTGTCACCAATGACCACCAGCTTTTTACGCGCCCTTGTCATCGCCACATTCATGCGCCGCGTATCAGATAAAAATCCGATCTTATTTTCTGTATTGCTACGCGTCATGCTGATATATACAATATCGCGTTCCTGTCCCTGGAAACTATCTATCGTATTAACGGAAATTTTATCTGCATAAGGCAGTAGGGCCGGTGTATGCAGCAGTTGTTCTTTTAAAAGTTGTATTTGTTGTTTATAGGGAGATATAACTGCCACTGTAGGAAAGTCTTTCGGCTGGTAATGTGTACTTAGTTCGGTCACCAGCATAGCCAGGTGCTTGAATAAGAAAGCCGCTTCTTCCGGGTTAGTGGTGCTGGTACCTTCTGATTTTTCATCAAACCCGCAGCCGGCGGTATCTACAAATGCCAAAGGACTATCGGCGGAAAACAACAAATGATGCGCTACTGAAGCATGTGCCTTTAACCTGTCTCCGTAAAAGATACCGGAGGAATATCCCATAATGGTTTCGTGCATGCGATATTGTTCCTCCAGCAGCGTTACCGCTTCCGGATACAATAGTGTACACTTTTCCAGCAGGGTAGTACTTAGCCCTTTTCTCGCGGCTTCCTCCGATTTAATAGTAGGGGAGAGCTGACAATGATCACCTGCCAGCACTACTTTTTGTGCTTTCAGGATGGGAATCCAGCAGGCAGGTTCCAGGGCTTGTCCTGCTTCATCTATGACCACGGTATGATATTGCAGATTTTTGACGGTGTAGTGATTGGCGCCTACCAGGGTGGCGGTAATGACCTGTGCTTTGGCAATCACATCGTCTATAATATATTGTTCGGTGTTGCCCACTTCTTTCATGATTTTGCGGGCTTCGTCGAACAAGGCTTTGCGTTGTTCTCTTTCTGCTTTGCCGAAATTGCGTTTGTATTTATGGGCCATATCGCGGAATTCATTGGCTTGCTTTTTCAGCCGTTTGATTTCTTTGATACTGCTATGTTCAGCTACTTTGCTATCCAGCGTCAGGGAGCTGAGTCGCTCCGACACGCGGGCCGGATTACCTACGCGGAGCACATTCAATCCTTCATCCGACAGCTTTTCGCTGAGCAAATCCACGGCTGTATTGCTGGGAGCCACTACTAATATCTGCTGACGATCCTGTTGAATCAACGCTTTAATAGCCTGTACCAGGGTGGTTGTTTTACCGGTGCCGGGAGGTCCGTGTACAATAGCCAGGTCGTTGGCACGTAATATATTTGTGACGGCGGCTTGCTGGGAGGCATTTAGCCGGGGATTCACATAGGGAGGCAGTTCTGTATGAAAAGAGGGCCTTTGTGAGCCGGTTAATATTTTGATCAGTTTACCTTCCGGTGATTTATCCTGTAATGCGTCTGCCTGTTTAAGGGCGTTTTGCATTTCATCATAGCTGTTATCATCAAACAATACATCGATTCCCAGCTTGCCATCATTGGCCCATTCCGGCAGCTCGTCGGTGCGCAGGGTGATTTTCAGGCGGTTGCCACCCTGGTAGGAAATAGTACCTTCCAGGTGATCTTCTTTAGGATCATGGTTGGAGAATAACATGGCGGAGGCGCCAAAGCGCAGCTGATGCGGAATATCCTGGTGAGTGGTGCGTTCTACTTCTACGGTCAGATAATCCCCCCGGCTCATTTCAGACCCCCGGATGGCAATCGGATACCAGGTAAGTCCGTTTGCCCGGCGCTCTGCCACAGAAGAGGTAGCGGTCATTTGCTGATAAGATTGTCGGTCCGTTTCCCGTTCTAATTTGAGTAAATCAAGCTGCTTTTTGAAATAATCCATGGTGCAAAGGTAAGGTGTTCTGCATTTGTCGCAATCGGCCATTAAGAATGTCGGATTCGACCACGACCTGTAATCCGGAATCAGCCTAAGTTTGTATCATCAATCAAACAAAAAAATCAACTTATATGGAAACGCAAACAATTTATATGAAACCCGTAACACCTTCAAAAAGCGCTAATATCACCGGTTGGGTGATCACTATTCTCTGCCTGCTGTTCCTCCTGGTAGATGGTGGAATGAAAGCAGTTAATGCAGCAGTATCTGTAAAAGGCAGCGTTGAACTGGGCTGGCCTGAATCACAGGTACAAGGCTTAGGCATTGTACTGCTGCTCTGCACCCTGTTATATGCAATACCCCGTACTGCTGTGTTGGGCGCGGTTTTCCTGAGCTGCTACCTGGGTGGCGCTGTGGCAATTATGTCGCGCGTAAATGCCCCTTATTACTTCCCCATCGTTTTCGGTGTCCTGATATGGGTGAGCCTTTACCTGCGTATCCCTGCGCTCCGCGCAATTTTCCCGCAAACAAAGGCGTAGTGCTGGAGCGGAAAGCATAAAGGCGAAAGCAAAAAGCTATTGTAACGATTGACGGTTGCGGATATTTTATTCGCTTTGGTCCATTCGCTACAATAGCTTTTTGCTTTCGCCTTTATGCTTTTCGCTTTTTTTATGTCAATTCCCTTTATTATTTTGCATTGACATTAACCTATACGCCCGGCAAGTATCAACCTATGCGAAATGCCACCGGGAGTATGCCTTACCGGAATTTAAATCATGCTTTAATCAATCATCCTATGACTCACTATGCGGCCGGAAATGGCGATCAGCAGATTAAGCTGGCGGTTGACATTACTACAAATGGATTTGCATGGACAAGGGTATTTATGTTACTCCCTGATGGCACTAAATTTCCCGTGCCCGCTGGTGTATCCGATGCAACCGGCGACATTCCACAGCTGGCGCTGGGGCAGGCAGCTGCCTTGCAGGGTAAAAGTGTGCATGTGGTCACCAAAATAGAATTATTTTGGGAAGACCTGGCCACCCGGAAAATTGAATTTGGAAAGATAGGCGCCCGCTATATATTTGATAACGGCGCAGACGGCCACAAAGCATTGACCACCCCGGATCAAATCATCAATGCCAGTGGCGATTTCACCACTATTTATTTATTGATTACTGTAAAACTGGACTAACCATGCAGCCATTGACCCGTTTGTTCGCCCTGCTGTTATTATTGCTGATGGGACAGCATGTACTGGCACAGGAAGTTCCCGCTGAAAAGCTCAGTGTGCCCGCTTCCAGCGCATTTAAGTTGGTAGATATCTCTCCAACACTTATAGAATCACCCGCTACCCCCAAAGCTTTCGGACTCAGTGTGCTGCAAAACTTTAGTGGCGACGGCTGGCCGCAAAATTATGCAGCACAGTTTACCCCTTACTGGTGGGCACTCCCAAAAAAACGGGATGTCTTCCGCTTTATCGGCATTACACGGCAGCAAACGGGTACTTCCAAAGAAGTGTGGAAAACACAGCCATTCTCCGCCCTGAAATTTTCCACGATTTCCATTGCGTTCATTAAGAAAGACATGATTCCTGATACCGTCAGCACCTCGCAGAAGGTATTCTCCATAGGGTTTCGCAGTACCGTACTCCGCGCATACCGGCGTGGCTATGCAGCCCGTCTGCAGGCAACGGTAGATACCCTTACCCAACAACAACAAGCCGATATACTGAACGCCGTTAACGCAGATCCGGCTTACAGCCGGGCCGTGCAACAGGAAGATACCGCCACTATTGCCCGCATCTTCCGGGAATATACTGCCCGGAAAAACGAGGCCTTAACCGCTTTAATGAACCGGGTAAAAAATCAACTCACCGAGAAGCCACTTTTCCAATGGGAAGTAGCAGGTGCATATGCCACCTACGGCATCGCCGATACCGCCTGGAAAGCTGGAAGAGCAGGCATCTGGAGTACAGTGGCACTCAATACACCATTGAATAGTCAACGTCCGGGCGCCGCCAATATCAACTATTTCAGCGTGGCAGCTTATACCCGGTATATGTATGATGCCTATGCCCTGGCCAATGGCAGCATTACCCCCGCCAACAGCGTGGATGTAGGTGCCCGCTTGTCTTTCGAATTCGATCCCCTGAGCCTGGGAATGGAAGCTGTTTACCGGAATTATACGGTAGGCGATCACCTGAAATCGCAGCGGGTGGTGGGCTTTGTTAACTACCGCGTAGCTAAGGACCTGTATATCAACGGCGCATTTGGAAACGACTTTGGCCTCGATAAATCGCGTATACTGGCCATGTTTGGCGTAACGTTAGGTTTTGGAAAGGAGAAGATAGATATGAGTAAGCTGCCGGCCGTGCCATAATATTAACGGATCACCGCTCCTGACATAGGGCTGTCACTACGCCGGGTTAAATTTGGTCTTTATTCAACTACAAAGACTAACTTTATACATATGCAGGCGGATATTCAAACCCTCTTTCAGTCACCTATCTGCACGGTACATAATTTTTTATGCCAGTGCCGGGAATGCACGGTATCAGCAAAGGAATACCAGGCTACTTTTTCTATGGCCTATATCCGTAAAGGTAATTTCCGGTTCAAAGTATTCAGAAATGATTTAGATGCTTACAGCGGCTTGTTCCTGCTTTGTAAACCTGGTTATGAACACCAGGTAGCACATGTACACGATATCCCGGATCAATGCACCATTTTTTCCTTTAGCGCTGAAAGCGCTGCCAGCCTGATGCCCTATGCCCACACGTTTTCCTGGTTTTTTGATAACCCGGATATACAATCCATTCTCGTGAAAGCAACGCCGGAAATGGAACTACTGCATCAGAGAATATTTACTTTATTACAACAACCCCGTTACAGCCAGTTGAGCGCAGAACAACTCATGACATCGCTCTTTTTGCTGATATTAGCGGCAGGCAGCCCGCAGTTGCCTTTACCAGTACTGAATGATAAGCAGAAACGTAATTATTTGCCGGTGATTGAAAACGTAAAAGCGTTTATCAACGAAAATTATGCAGACGATATCAGCTTATCACAATTAGCTGCCATCGGCAATTTGAGCCCCTTTCATTTTAACCGGCTGTTTAAACAGATAACCTCCACGGCGCCATATAACTATATGTTACAAGTGCGACTGAAAGAAGCGCAACTACAACTTTGTAATACCAGCCTTCCTGTTACCGATGTTGCTTTCTCTACCGGCTTCAATAGCCTCGAACATTTTTCTGCGGCCTATAAAAAACGGTTTGGGAAATCTCCGGCTGCAATGCGTTCATAAAAACAGCAATTTTCCTTAAATACAAGGAAGATAAGCCAGTTAATTTTGGCTTATCAAATTGAGTATTATGAAAGCACAATTATTAACCACACTGGGCAATGCGAGAGATTATACCCTTAGCGTAGCCGCGGCGATGCCGGCAGAAAAATTTGACTTTAAACCCGTTCCGGAAGTATGGACATTCGGCGAATTATTACACCATATTGGCTATGGCATAGGCTGGTGGGAAGAGAATTATATCCGGCAACAGGCTGCCGACTGGAACCCACCGGCAGCAACTATTGGTAAAGAAGCTACCATGGCCTACCTGGAGCAGGCTTTTGCTGCGCTGCAAAAAAGCATTGATAGCAGCACCTTGTCGGAGCCAGTGATCGCCGGCTTTTATGCCACTATTGATCATGTAACCCACCACCGTGGACAAGCCACAGTATACCTGCGCAGCAATGGGATTACACCGCCGGAATATATCTTTTAAGGTAAAAAAATAAGTTTATGCCAGTTTATTATGTCAACAGCTACGACATTACCGATATGGAAGCATATGGACAATATGGCCCCCCGGTCATCATCTTACTCCAAAAATATGGAGCAGAAGTATTGGCAGCCGATTTGGAAGCAATACCCGTAGAAGGAGGGGTAAAAAGAATGAATGCCATTATTAAGTTTCCTTCGGAAGCAGCCGCGCTGCAATGTTACAATGATCCCGAATACCAGCCGTTAAAGGCCATTCGATGGGGATCTACAGGTAATTGCACCATGACGTTGGTACATGGACTGGAAGCTTAATTAAAACGCTCACAGGAGATATCGCCTATTAGAGAAGGGTGTTCATCTTTTCTTTAATGCCTTGTTTTTCTGTGGGCGTTTTTGCCAAATCATACGCTTTCTGCCAATTCATCAGCGCTTTTTTAGCATCTAGTTCTTTATACAATTCCCCCAGCAGTAAAAAATAAAAATGATTATTCTCCAGTTGTAATTTTTCTGCTTCTGCCAGCGCTACTTTAGCCCCGTTGGCTTTATACAGGGCAAAGGTTCTGTTGAGCGCCACACTGGGAGAATAGTTGATCATCAGCAGTTCGTTATACAATTGAAGAATGTGCTCCCACTTTTCAGGGGTATCTTCCTTAATGCAATGCCAATAAGCAATCCTGGCTTCCAGGTGGTAAGAGCTCACTTCATCTCCCTGTGCAGAGAGCGACAGGAAGTATTGTCCCTGGTTGATCAACGCCTGATCCCACAGGGCTTCATTTTGTTCTTCATACAACACAACGGTGTCGTCGTTCAATTGCCGGGCGTCAAACCGGGAGGCGTGGAAACACATCAATGCAATGAGGGCATTGGTTTTAGGGAGATTGGTGCTGTCGTAGTCGGTGAGCATCAACCCCAGTCGCAGGGCCTCTATGCAGAGATCTTTCTGTAAGATCTGGTTCTGTGTTTGTGAGTAGTAGCCTTCACTGAAAAGCAGGTAAATGATGTGCAGTACATTATCGAGCCGGTTCACGATTTCGCGTTCGGGGGGTAATTCCATCCGGATATTTTCGGTACGCAGCTTTTCTTTGGCCCTGAATAATCGTTTATTGATCGTTTCTTTATTGGATAAAAAGGCTTCTGCAATTTCATCGATGCCAAAACCGCAAAGGATCCGCAATGCCAGCCCTATTTGTGCCTCGCTGGCAATGGCGGGAGTACAGATGGCAAAAAGCATTTGCAGCTGGCTATCTTTTATTTGCTGGGCAGAAAAGCTGAAGTCATCATTTTCTATGGTAGTTTCCTCCCTGGCGGTTAATACCGGCATTACTTTCTTTTCAAAGATGTCATTTCTGCGGAAGTAATACAGTGTTTTTTGTTTGGCAACGGTATACAACCAGGCGGTAGGATTGGGGGGAATACCTTTCTCTTCCCAGGTTTCCGTGGCCAGCAAAAAGGTTTCGCTGACAATATCTTCCGCTATTTCAATATGCTGTAATCCGTAGCGACGGCTGATCACCGCCACCATTTTGGAAAATTCCTGCTGAAATAAATGCTTTAAAGAAGTCTGTTGGTTTTCCATATTGACAACAAAACCCACTCCCGGGAGGGAGTGGATTTTGAAAAAATGTTATTGATAATGTTCGCTTGAATCATTCTCCATAATAGCTTTCTGCTTTTAGCTAACCCATAATAGGTCTTATTTCCACGCTGCCATTTGCGTCCAGCGCCGGGCAACCATGTGCTAATGTAGTGGCTTCATCCAACGAATCTGCTTTCACAATGATAAAGCTACCCAGGCGTTCGCGGATTTCAACAAAAGGTCCGTCGGTAATCACACCGCCTGCTTTCAATACTTTACCATTCAAATCCAGCCGGCGACCAGGTGCTGCTAATTTTCCTTGTGCTGCAATACCACCTGCCCAATCGCCCCATTTCTTGGCGAGGGCCTGCATTTCTGCTGGTGTGGCCTGTGAGTAATCGTAACTTGGCTGACGAAATATTAACATGAATTCTTTCATGACATAATCTATTTAAAAAGTGAGTGAATGTACGAATTTAATTTACTTACTGGTGAACATACCTGGCTGATAACCCCCTGCTGTAGGGAGGAAGGCGGCATTCAGGCGATTGTAGCTGTTAATTGCAATTGCTGCCATGGTTAAGTCGACCAGTTCTTCTTCAGAAAATACTTCCCTGCAGCTGGCATATACTTCATCCGGTACATGTGCCTTGGTAACAGCTTCTACCCATGCAAAGGCAGCCCGTTCGCGGTTAGTATAAACAGGAGAGTCTCTCCATGCATTTAACATATAAAGGCGTTGTTCTGTTTCCCCGATGGCGCGCAGATCTTTAGAGTGCATGTCCAGGCAAAAAGCACAACCATTGATTTGGGATACCCGGAAGTAAATCAGGTGCAACAGTGGTTGTTCAATAATGGATTTAGAGAGATAGGCTCCAATACCGTTTAATGCCTTGAATGCGCCCTGTCCTTTCTGAAAATAGTTAATTCTTGGTTCCATGATACGTTTATTTATTTGTTGAATATTTGTTTGTATACAGGAATAATGACTGACTTAAATCAAATTGGACATCCAATGGCGAAAATTTTTTAAAAAAACAGGTTTTTTATGGGAAATGCCCGGTGGTGGCGGATTTTTTTTGGGTAGAGTAAAGTATATTTGATGATTACTTTTTATATGCTGACAAATGACGCGCTTTTATCTGCCAGGAAATCTCTGCTGGGCTTATCCATTGGAGATGCCTTCGGCGAAACTTTTTTTGGAAAGGAAGATAGCATTGCTGAAAGGATTTATCACCGGCAATTACAGCCAGGTACCTGGTTATTTACGGATGATACGGTGATGGGTATTGGTATATATCGTATCCTGGCCGAATATGGAGAGATCCGTCAGGATCAGTTAGCGAAGATGTTTGCCAGTAATTATCAGTTGGACGACTATCGTGGATATGGAGGTACTGCCCATGCTATTCTGAAAGATATTGGCGCTGGTAAACATTGGCAGGAGGTAAGCAACAATGTTTTTGACGGGATGGGTTCTATGGGGAATGGCGCCGCAATGCGTTCTGGTCCGATTGGCGCGTACTTTCACCATCATATACCACAAGTCATCACACAGGCCACGTTAGCAGCAGCCGTAACGCACGCCCATCCCGAAGCAGTAGCCGGGGCGGTAGCAGTGGCTGTAGCCGCAGCTGTTTGTGCCAGCAAAGGCCCTATACCGGCGAACCATTTCTTTGAATGGGTAGTATCGCATACACCGGAAAGCGATGTAAAATACAAGATAAAGAAAGCGGCCACCCTGCCACTGAACTACGATATACGGACCATTGTAGCGGCTTTGGGGAATGGAACGCAGCTAACGGCCCAGGATACCGTTCCTTTTGCCCTCTGGTGCGTGGCACATCATAATGATAATATGGAAGCCGCTCTATGGAAAGCAGTCAGCGGCCTGGGCGACCGCGATACGATTGCCGCCATCGTAGGCAGCATCGTGATCCTATCTGCCGGAGAACATACTATTCCACCACAATGGATACAACAAACCGAACCATTCGAAGGAAGCCCTTTTTTTAAGAAATAACTTTTCACCACCAGAATCCGCCCAAACGTCAAATATCTTTTAACACCCCGCCCGCCACCAATAAGTTTGTATAAAATCTGTTTTATGCAACCACAATCACCCGACAGACAGGCTTATTTGGATTGGCTGAGAGTATTAGCGATCCTTTGTGTACTATTTTTTCACTCCGCCATGCCTTATGTAGCCGAATGGTCCTGGCATCTCAAGAATAAAGAAACCAGCTATATGCTGCTGGAATTCAATGATTTTACCCATCGTTTCCGTATGCCCCTGCTGTTCTTTATTTCCGGAACAGTAAGCTATTACATGCTGCAACGTAGATCCGGCGGTGGATTTATTGGTTTGCGGTTCCGGCGGTTGTTTGTTCCACTGCTAATGGGAATGCTGGTAATTGTACCGCCGCAGATATATATGGAGCGACTCACACAGGGCTTTCATGGTAATTATTGGGATTTTTTCCGGCATATGTTTACTTCTGGTACTTACCCTAAAGGAAATATCAGCTGGCATCACCTGTGGTTTATATGTTATCTGCTGGCTTATGATATTGTGTTTGCCCCCGTATTTGTATGGTTTACTTCCGCCAAAGGAAAGGCATTGTTACAAAAGGCCAACTGGATGTCCCGCGGTGCATTTGTTTATTTATTGATCATCCCGGGTGTGCTGGTGTACACCTTTATGACATTGAAATTTCCTGAAACCAATATGCTGGTCGGCGATTACGCCTACCTGCTCTATTGGTTATTTTACGTACTCGCCGGCTTTTTCTGTATTGCCAATCCCACATGGATGGATAGCCTGGAGCGCAATCGCCGCCTGTCACTGACCATTGCCTTTCTGTTAACCCTCGTGATCAATTACCTGCGCTGGAATAAGCTGGAGCCCTGGATGGTATTTGATGACTACAAACATGCAGCCGGCACTTTTGTATTCCTGGCAATTTCGGCGATAGCAGCATGGATGTGGGTATTTGCTATTATTGGATATGGTAAGCAATATCTCAACCGGAAAAGCCCGGCATTACCCTATCTCAACGAAGCTGCCTATCCTTTTTATATCCTGCATCAAACGGTGATTGTGATACTCACTTACTACATCGCACAAACGCAGGATGAGATAGCATTGAAATATGTGTTTACCGTTGTGGTAACGTTGATATTGAGTATGGGGATCTTTCATTTATTTATCCGGCCTTTCGGCGTGATGCGTTTCCTGTTTGGCATGAAACCCCGGCAACGGAAGGAAAGGAAGAAACGGCAGGAAGATACCCTGCTGTCAATACCCGCTGAAGCCGTAACCGTATAATAAATTGTAACTTTCACCAATGATGAAACGGACATTCTGGACATATCTGTTCCCTGCGCTGTATGGGATGCTGGTATATTATACTATCCGTCTCCTGGCAGACAGCAGCTCTGGAATGCGGTTCTGGCACCGGCCGCTGTTGCTCAATACCACGGAGATACTGTGCAGTATTGTTATGGGCTACATTTTCATATGGTTGCTCAACAGGTTGTTTCGTTTTTTTGATGAGAAAAGAGCCGCTGGCTTTTCCTATAGAAGTGTCGCCAATGAATTGGGATATGTTTGCCTGCTCAACCTGGTAGTACAAAATGTAACCTTGCTTCCCATGGCCGCCTTTACAGATGACGGTTTGCAATGGTACGATGTGGTGGATATCAACATTATCCCCTTGCTGTATTCGTTGATTTATTATGGCGTGCGGCGGAGTAACATCTTTCTGCAGGCATACGTACAAAATCAATTACAGCTGGAAAAAATAGCGAACGATCAGCTGCAAACGGAACTGAAATTTTTAAGGGCCCAATATCATCCGCATTTCCTTTTTAATGCCCTGAATACGATTTACTTCCAGATGGATGAGGATGTTGCCGCCGCCAAGAAAACGGTGGAACGGTTTTCGGAATTGCTGCGATACCAGTTGTATGACCAGCAGCAAACAGTAAGTATCAGGCAGGAAATACAATACCTGCAAAACTTCATCGACTTACAACAAATACGGTCTTCTAAAAAGCTGCAATTAAGTGTATATTTCGATGAACAACTTCGCGAAGAACAGGTATATCCGTTGTTGTTTTTGCCGCTGGTAGAAAATGCCTTTAAATACGTAGGCGGTCATTTTCATCTCCGTATGCAGATGACCAAACAAGGGGGAGCCATCTGTTTTGCAGTTGAAAACGCCATTCCGGAAAATATTGGCATCACCCGTAAAGGCGGCATAGGACTGGATAACCTGAAAAGACGACTACAGCTATTGTACCCCAACGCACATACGCTTACCACGCAGGTAACGGGAGATACCTTTTTTGCTGAATTAAAATTAACATTGAACTGATGGAACGCCTTCATATAAAATGTATCATTACCGACGATGAACCACTGGCCGCTAAAGGATTGCAAGGCTATGCAGCTAAAACAGGTTTCCTCGATGTAGTTACTACCTGCGAAAATGCGATAGAGCTAAACACTGTTTTGAAACAACAGCCCGCGATAGATTTGTTGTTTCTCGATATCGAAATGCCGTATATGACAGGTATCGAATTCCTGAAGAGCCTCCAGCATCCACCCAAGGTGATTTTTACTACGGCCTACGAGCAATACGCTATACAAGGCTTTGAGCTGGATGTACTGGATTACCTGGTGAAGCCGATTTCTTTTGAGCGCTTCCTAAAGGCCGCCAATAAAGCGTACGATTATTTCAGCGTGCAGCAACCCGGTGATCAGCCTTATATTTTTATTAAGTCTGATACCAAACTCGAAAAGGTGTTATTCAACGACATCCTGTTTGCCGAAGCCTTGGGGAATTATGTGGCTTTTTATACGGTAGATAAAAAGATAGTAACCCATGCCACGCTGAAGTCAGTACAGGAAAAGCTGCCGCCACGACAGTTCTTTCAACCGCATAAGTCTTACCTGGTGAACATGAATCATATCAGCGCTATTGAAGGTAATATCCTGCACATGGGGACTTATGAAGTCCCTATCAGTAAATACCAGAAAGAAGAGGTGCTGGAAAAAATCGTCAATAATAAGTTGTTAAAGAAATAAATCAGGTGTCTTCTTTAAAGCAGCCAAAGGCCGTTTCCAGGTGGGAGAGGTCGCATTCCAGGGCCGCGCGGTCCCAGTGGGCGGTATTGGCTGCCGCTTCGTAGGTCGACTGAAGGAAATCCAGTAAGGTGGCTTCTGGATTTTCTGCCGTTTGCACGGCAGTGTAAGGCAGCATAAATTCTCCCATATCGGTGCTGTAAAAAGCAGCGGCCGGCTTAACCGGCTGTTCCGCAAAGGTGGCAGGAGTGGGGTAGCAATAGGCATAAAACACCGCGTGCGGATACTGTTCGCTGCCTGGCCAGAAGCCACAGGAGCTGACCTCTTTGGAGTAGGCTTCCTGCATAACTGCTGCCGGCATATTAGGTGCCTGTCCCTGGTGCGGGGGCGCGTCCCTGCCCGAAAACCGGGTAACTGCCAGGTCGAAAGCCCCCCAGAAGAAGTGTACCGGGCTGCATTTGCCGGTGAACCGGGTTTTGAAGCGGGTAAACACATTATGTATTTTCACCAGCGCCAACCAGAAATCTTCCATTTTGCCGGCATCGTACGACTGATGTATGGTATCTTTTTCAAAAGGAATCGCATCCGGGATCTCACTGGGCATGGTGTTGATGCGCACGTCAATGGACAGGGCATTCAGCTTTTCAAAAAGCTCCTGGTAGAAACTGGCCACTGTTCTGGGTTGTAGTGCTACCATCTCCCGTTTACCCATACTCGTTATAATGATCAGCTGATGCTGCATGAAGTTAAAGTCGATCTGGAATATACCATGCTGGTACGGTACACTCCCCGTACTTAAGCCATCCGGCGTTACATACAGGGTAACATGCCAGGAGTGATTTAACCAGGGCATTTTACGCAAACGGATTTTTCCCACTATCTGTGTCCAGAGGTGTACAGTGGCGAGGGTGTCTTTCCAATCGTTAAAGGAAAGTACGGGCCATGGATTATTTGTTGCAGCGGCTTTTTGCATACCAGGAATTTAAAATGTTACGCTATCCGTTTAACAAAAAGAATAAAGTAAAGTTTAGCGGAGTTGTTTTTGGGGAGATGTGATATCGCACCGGCTACCGTTTTTCAACGATGGTTTTTCAGGATCTTGCCGGCACTGTCAGAGGCCGTAATGAGGCCGGCAGCCATCATAATCACATCTTTCAACACCAAACGTCCGGCACCCGATAAATAAGGGAAACCATATTGCAGGGTGGGAGAATCTCCTCCGAGATTGGGTACATATACATCCGGGGTAGTTACCAGGAACGATAAGGTGACCAATGACATCCCGAAAGTAAGTATGCCACCTGCTACACCGGCTTTGGGAAACCAGATGCCGGCTAACACCAGTACGCCAATAGCCACAATAACCGTTCCCAGTGCATAAGCGAAGGTATAAGTACCGTTTTCTTTGTGCCAGGCGATATTTTTGGCCACCATCTTTCCTTCCGGGTTTTTATACAGCGTATACGCCGGAACGGAGAGGCCTTTATCATTGACCGCCGTTTCGCCCGCATGATGATAAAAAAATTGCATAACAGGACTATTGATGACAAATGGAACAATGCCCTCTGCCTCATAGGGAAACGCTTTGAGCCCACCTATCCAGGCCATCACCACAAAGATGCTTATTCTCACCAGGTGAATATATTTCGTTTGTCCGGCTGCCAGTAATGTCAATAACCAGGGGGCTTTGCTGCTATACTCCTTCATAACTTTTTTATACAAAGGACGGCCCTTTGGGCATCATAGCAAATGGACGAAAGATGAAATAACCTAGACTATTTAGCCACTATGGAAATACCTACCGTTTCCCGGAACTGCTTCGGGGATACCCCTATTTCTTTTTTGAAATACCGGCTGAAATAAAATTCATCCTCAAAATTCAAGTCGCTGGCAATTTCTTTGATAGGTTTGTTCGTTAAGTGCAATAATTTTTTAGCTTCCAGTACAATGCGATCCCGGATAAGCAGCGTAGGCGTTTTTCCGGAATAAAGTTTAATCTTCTTGCTGAAGGCATTTACAGATAATCCATACATGGCGGCATAAAAAGAAACATCTTTGGATTGCAGGTAATGGGCTTCCAATGTATTTTGAAAGTCCGTGATCGTTTTATGATCGTTATGATCAACGGTGCGTTTTTCGAGCTGTTGCTGCTTTTCTTTACTGCAGAGGGCCAACACCAGTTGAAGGTATGACCTCAGGATGGCAATATCAAATCCGTCCTGCTCATTATTATAAGCCTTCATCTTTTCAATAATATAGCTCACTTCTGTAAAAGTCTCCCCGGATACCGTAATGTGCGGATGCTGGTAAATATTATTAAAGAGAAGACCATTACAGGCCACTTCTTTTTTATGATATTCTATGCAGTAAAAATCGCCGTGAAAAATAATGGCGCTCACGTCAACCGGTTTGGGACTTATCCATTTAAAAAATTGGTAGGGCGACAGGAAAATAATGGTTTTCCCGGAGGCGGTGTAGCTATTGAAGTCGATAGAAAAATCCGCGGTTCCTTCGAAAAACAGGATATGATAATAGGGCTCTTTGAGGCCGTTTAAAAGATCGGAAGAGGATAGCGTTGCTATTTTGTATGGTTGTGCCAATGGTAGTGAATTGAATAAAATCGGATCGAAATTAGGATATTTAGATGGATGTGGGAAGATTAAATAATATGCCGGAAATCATGTGGGCTATTTTATTCCACCATTTAAAAAAGCAAACACCATTCTTTCCAATCCATGTTGGCACAGGTATTTTCTTTCTACCGGAAAAAGCGGTACAAAATAGCCATTGTTACATGGGCTCACTGCATATTACGAAACCGATTTCGTTAGCCTGCATGGCCCAACGGCGCAATATTTTACACTTTCGGATCTCCCGGAAAACAAAATTTTTTTTTCTTTCTTCCAAGTGAAATACTAATTTGGTCGTAGTTGGTTCCACGTACTGTTTCTTAAAAAAAGAAATCATATTTGCTTTATGAGGAATTAACATCTTTTCACCGTATTGGTCAGCTGCCCGGGAGGGACATAACAGGCAATGATCAGTCGAAGCTTAGGCTGAATTGATTGCCAGCAGGCCTTTTCGCTGTGTACATTTTTTTATGTAGCCTGCTGTTCATGAACACCAATTTCTATATCCGGCATTGTGCATTTGGAACACCCTTATCAAAAATAACAATCAGCAGTTACAGGCAATTTTTTTTGAGCAATAAAATTCAATAGTCATCTGTTTCGATGAAATCTATTCCTGTGGCGGGATGTAGCCAATAATTCCTTCCTCAGAAATAAGTAGTACGTATATCGTCGTTGTGTACAGGAAAGTCCGCAGTACGGCATAGGTTTGTCTGAAAAGCACTACAGGTAAGCAAATTCAACCAGTTGATATTAAGATAATAATCTGATAACACGATCTGCTATTAATTCAACAGCATCATATTTAGTTTTATGGCGTAAATACTCCTTATCGATCAAACATGAACGTATTTAACAAAATTGCACCGAATGCTTTACGCCTGGCGAATTTTAAGCTAATGCATCTTCCATTCAAGAACAGCAGCCATTAACATTTAAAACAAACAAGCCACTTAAAGATTGCTTTATGAACAAAATCTATCAATGTAGGTTTTTATTGCGGTTTCCTGTAAAACTGCTGCCAGCTTTCCTGTGCTGGATTGCCTGCCTTTGTCTGGCCCTGTCGCCGGTACAGGCGCAGGACAAATTCAGGATCCAGGGCAAAATTACCGACGACAAAAATCAACCAATTCCCGGCGTGAGCATCTCTGAAGCCGGCACCCGTACGGGGGTAGTAACAGATGCAGAAGGCAAGTATCGTTTAGACGTTGCCGGTAGTAACAGCACACTGCACATTGCATTTGTGGGTTATGAAAGCAAAGAGGTTTCCGTAAATGGCTCCCATACCCTCAACATATCACTGGCTCCACAGTTGAAACAACTCAACGATGTGGTGATCACCGGGTATGGTAAAACCAGCAAGAAGAACGTTATTGGCGCTATCAGCTCTGTAAATTCCGGTGAATTTACACAGGGGGTCATCGCTTCCCCTTCTATGCTGCTGCAGGGTAAGGTGCCTGGTTTGACCATCACTAAAAGTGGTAACCCGAACCAAAACCCAACCGTTATATTAAGAGGACCTTCTACGCTGCGCAGCGGCGCCCAGGAGCCATTCTACGTAGTGGACGGCGTGCCCGGCGCACCTATTGATATGGTGGCACCGGATGATATTGCTACTATCGACGTACTCAAAGATGGTGCGTCTACAGCCATCTATGGTGCCAGGGCCGCAAACGGTGTAATCATGGTAACCACCCGTCGCCCTAAAGGAGATCAGCTACGTATTGCCTATAACGCATACGTGGGACTGGAAAAAGTATCGAAACGTTTGGAAGTACTCACCGGCGACGAACTACGTAAATACCTCGCCGATAATGGCCAGGTGCTGGCAGCCGCCAACAACGATGTATACCCGGGTACTACCACCCCTGTAAACACCGATTGGCAAAAGGAAGTACAACGTGATGCCGTTTCTCAGAATCATAACCTCTCCTTAATGGGCGGTGCTAAAAATACCACCTATGGCTTTAGCGTAAACTACCTCAATAATCCGGGTATCATCAAAACTTCGTCGCTGAACAGACTGGGAGTGCGGGCTAACATCGATCAGCGTGCGTTTGATGACCGCCTCCGCCTGTCTTTAAATCTCTTTAATACGTCTACTACCCAGAACAACGTACCCGATGCCGTTTTCGGCAACATGCTCAACTACCTGCCAACGGTACTGGTTAAACGCCCCGATGGTAACTATACAGAAGATTATGCGGGTAATATCCGGGGAAGTAATAACCCGGTTTCGCTGATTGAGAATAACAACGACGAAACAAAAATTAATAAGTTCCTCGCTAACGGACTGGCAGAAGTAAAGATCCTGCCCGGCCTCACTTATACGCTAAGCCTCACCACACAACGTGACCAGGTAACCAGGAACGTATACTACAACAGCCTGTCGGTACTGGCAAAAGGCCTGAACGGTAAAGCTACCCGCCTTGCCTGGACCAATGCACGCAATATCATCGAATCTTATTTTAACTACGATAAAACAGTAGGCAAACATAACTTCAAAGTGTTGGCCGGTTACTCCTGGCAGGAAGACCACAACGGCGACGGCTTCGGTGTTACCACACAAGGGTTCGGTAGCGATGCACTCACCTGGAATAACCTGGCGCTCAGCAACCCGCCTCCAGGCACGGTCGTATTTGATAACTCCGGTTCTACCACCCTCACTACACTGCGCCTCATCTCTTACTACGGCAGGATCAACTACCAATACGCGGATAAATATTATTTCCTCGTCTCCCTGCGTAATGATGGATCTTCCGCATTTGGTAAAAATAACCGCTGGGGTTATTTTCCTGCAGTATCAGCCGGCTGGCGTATCAGCCAGGAGCCTTTCATGAAAAAGAATGGCTTCTTCGACGACCTGAAGCTGCGCGTGAGCTACGGAAGCTCCGGTAACTCACTCGGCTTCGATCCGCTGGCGGCACAACTGCAATACAGCACCACCGGCCGTTACTACGATAATGGTAACCTGATTAACGCCATCGCACCAGTACAGAATGCCAACCCCGACCTCAAATGGGAGCGTACCGGCATGCTCAACGCCGGTATCGACTTCGCCATCTTTGGCGGACGACTGAGCGGTGCTGTTGACTACTACGACAAACAAACGTCTGACCTTATCTGGAACTACCCGGTAACCACTACCCAGTATATCACTACTACCTTGCTGGCCAACGTGGGAAAAGTAAGCAACAAAGGTGTGGAAGTGGTACTGAACGCGGAACCGGTACGCACCAAAAATTTCTCCTGGAAAACATCGGCCAACGTTTCGCACAATACCAATAGCATCAGCTCTTTGTCTAACGGCCGCTTTACATTGAAAGACATCCCTACGGCCATCCTGGGTGGTAAAGGCCAATCCGGTAACTGGAGCCAGAAAGTACTGGAAGGCCAACCTATCGGTACTTTCACACTGTTCCACTACCTGGGTAAAGATAAAGACGGTGTATCCACTTACCAGAAAGCGGATGGTACCGTCACTACTTCTCCTGCCATCGGTGACCTGATGCGTGCAGGCAACGCACAGCCTACCCTCACGTACGGATGGAGCAATACCTTCACCTGGAAAGGATTTGACCTGAATATATTTATCCGTGGCGTATCCGGCAACAAAATCCTGAATGCTACCAAGGCCGCGTTGAATACACCAACAGATGCCAAAGTGACTAACATCCTGAAGTTCACAGCAGGAGAATCTTACAACGATAAGAACTCTTTCATGATCTCCGACAGGTTCCTGGAAAATGGTTCCTACCTGCGTATGGATAACCTCACCCTGGGATACACATTCAATATCAAGAGCAATTACATCAGCAAATTACGTGTATACGGTAACGTGAATAACGTATTTACCATCACCAAATACACCGGCATAGACCCTGAAATAGACCTCGGTGGCCTTACACCAGGTATTGACGCCAGGAACTATTACCCTAAAACCCGGTCTTTCATCTTTGGTCTGAATGCTATTTTCTAATCAATCAGTTTGTTTAAATATCAAGATATGAGATCTAAAAAAATCCTTTGCATTTTCCTCCTTGCCCTAACGGCGCTGGCCGCATGCAGCAAGCTGGATGTGGATGTGGAATCAAAATATACGCCTTCAAACTTCCCTTCTAACAACGCTTCCTATGCCGCTGCTATTGGTGCAGTGTACGCACAGTTGGCCAACACCAAATCAGGAGACGCTACCTACTGGATGAATGGTGCCGGCTTCAGCTATGGAGTAGATTACTGGATGTTGCAGGAGTTTTCTACGGATGAAGCCATCATCCCGGCCCGCGATGGTAACTATGACGATGGTGGTAAATACCGCTTCATGCATTTGCATACCTGGGGCAGCAGTCACCCCTATGTTATCAGTGCCTGGCAGTGGGGATTTGGTGGTATCAACATCGCTAATAACACCATCAACTTAATGAATGCCTTACCTGCCGGCGCTTACAAAACTTCGTCTGTAGCAGAGTTGAAGGCAATGCGCTCCCTGTTCTATTTCTTTATGATGGACCTCTATGGTAATATTCCGGTGCTGGACTCCTTCCCGGTAACCACGCCACCAGCTACCAAGCCGCGTAAAGAAGTATTTGCATTTATTGAAAAAACACTGAAGGCCGCTTTACCTGACCTGACTACCAAAGTAGATGGCAGCACTTACGGTCGCGCTACCAAATGGCTGGCATTTGCCCTCCTGGAGAAAATGTACCTCAATGCAGAGTACTATACCGGTACACCACGTTATGCCGACGCGGTAGCGATGGCAGATAGTATCCTCATTAACGCCCCTTATTCGCTCGATGCAGATTATACTTCCATCTTCAAACCGGATAATGGTCCGCAGATTAAGGAAACCATCTTTGCCATTCCTTACGATGCTAACCTGATCCCTGGTTGCCACTTTACACGTTTCTGCCTGCATCCTTTCCTGAAGGCACGTTTCGACCTGCCGGATGCATTTGGTCCCAGCGTAGCATTAAGCACCATCCCTGATTTTTATGCTTACTTCAATCAGCCCAATGATGTGCGCAACGGCACCTGGTTGTCTGGTAAACAGTATAATAAAGACGGTACACAAAACATTGTACATACCACTACCAAAACCCTGGATGCTTCTTCCACAGGTCCGGATACACCGATCGACTGGTGGGTGGAAATATACCCCGATCTTACGGTGAAACCAGGTGGTGAAGCGAAACTGGATGTGGGTAACGACCTGAAAGGACAGTTGAAAGGCGTTCGTTCTATTAAGTATTATCCTGACAAGAACGTGAATACTTCTACCCGTTTCCAGAACACCGATTTACCGGTACTTCGTTTGGCAGATGTGATCATGATGAAAGCAGAAGCCATCCTTCGCGGTGCCACACCTACTGTGGTAAAAGGTGAATTGCAAACAGCAGATGTGCTGGTAAATAAAATCCGGTCACGTGCAGGCACTACACCATGGGTAGGTACTACACTGCCTATGCTGCTGGAAGAGCGCGCCCGCGAATTTGCCTGGGAAGCCTGGAGAAGAAATGACCTGATCCGCTTTGGTAAGTTTGAAGGTAAGTGGGGCTTTAAACCGGCCGATAACGATGTTTTCCGCCGCGTTTTCCCAATTCCGGCTATAGAGCTGGCCCTGAACCCTAACCTGGTACCTAACCCAGGATATTAGGAACTCATAGGTAGTTAGCGATTAGCTGTTAGTAAATATCATCTTTACTAACAGCTAATCGCTAACTGCTTTTTATAGCTCAATCACCTTCGGTTCATGCTTCGCATAATCGAGAAAATGTGGCATGATCCAATGCATAGGTACTTTCATATAGCCGGTAGTAGTACCATCACTGCAACCATACCATTCTTCTGAAAGAATATCTTTATCGATAACCACTTGTATCTTATTCTCTTTGTCGAGCATTACTCCAAAAATAGTAGCTGCGCCTACGGAAGTACCTAACATACTGTCCAGCAACGCTACCGGTGCAAATGATAGCCGGGAAATATTCAATGCGGCGCTCAGGTCCTTCGTTTTAAAAGGTTTATCCGCAGTAGTGACGAACAGGTAGAAATCTGTTTGCTGGCGATTACAGAGAAACAAGGTCTTCACTGTTTTCATATCCAGTTGCTCATTGATCCGTATACAATCCTCCATCGTAATGGCTTCATCGGTATCAACGCGCTCAAAGGGCACGGACAGCGCTTGTAACGTTTGGTACACCATTTCCTGCAGTACCGTTTTAAATACTGCCGGAGCAGTGGTGATAGGCTCACTTACATAGATCATCAAAACATACGTTTAGTTCATGTCACGAAAATAAGAATGGATATTGACATTTTCCGGAGCGCAATTTTTTAAAACAACGCTATTGATTTTACCGGATATTTTTTATTTTAACAAATGAGTAGTCGGTTAACCTTCTTATAAAGTACAATAGTATCATGAAGTACCTGGTATGCCTGGCCTTTACGTTGTGTTTATTTACCAGCCATTCCTTTTCCCAGGGCAACCGGGACCCGATGGATCAGCTGGCTCACCAGTTGGATACGCTGAAACCGTTTGAGCAAACGGCGCTTTATCTGCGAACCAGCAAGGACAGATATATCTGCGGGGAAGACCTTTGGTTCAATGCTTTTGTATTAAATGCCGCGGATTTTACTTTATCATCACTTGATAAAACGTTATACCTGCAACTACAGGCAACAGGTTCCGACAGTGTTTTATGGGAAGAAATGTACCCGGTGAATAACGGGTTGTCTTATGGTCACGTATACTTGCCTCAAACCCTGCCCGATGGGGAATACCTGCTGAAAGGATATACCGCTCATTCTTTTTTTGCTGGTCAGCGTTATTATTATGCCATGGCCCGTATCCGCCTGTTCAATGACCCGAAAGACATCAGAGGCCGGCAAATCCGTCAGTTACAAAGTGTTACAACATCCCCTGGCGCTATCCGGTTTCAGCTGTTTCCGGAAGGAGGAAGCCTGCTGGCAGGGGTGCCTAACCACGTGGCTTTTAAAGCCGTTAGTCAAAATGGACAGCCACTGGAAGTAACAGGAACGCTGCTAAGAGGAGAGGTGCCTGTATTGAATTTTAATACAGTGCATGCCGGGATGGGAAGCTTCCTGTTTACACCGGAAAAAAACGTTACCTACCAGGTAAAACTGCATAACAATAACGATAGCCTGTATCTGTTACCCACAGCGGTAGTAGGAGGACTGAGTATGCGGCTACTGAAGGCAGAAGAAGATAGTTTAGTGGTAAGAATACTGGCACACGACCTTCCCCGCAAAAGTAAATTTTATCTCCGGCTACAAGTCAGAGGTACCGTCATGTCTGTTGCTGCCGGTGAAGTAAGCGATAGTATGACAGTAAAAATTCCGCTTCAAAATGCACCGGCTGGTGTGGGAGAGTTAACGCTTTTCGATGAGCTGTTACGACCAGCAGCAGAGCGCCTGGTATACCTGCATTCAGAGCAGGCCCTTCGTATCAGCTTCAGCCAGGTGAAAAACGAATATCATCCAAAAGAAAAAGTAGTCTTAAAAATTAAAACCACGGATGCAAATGGCGCCCCGGTTGCTGCGGTATTCAGCTTGTGTATATACGACAACTTGTTCCACAGTACAGCGCATACAGGCAATATACACAGCTATTATTATCTCTCTACACAAATACGTGGTGCAATCTATCATCCCGCTTATTATTTTGATAGCACGCATGCTAACCGTAAAGAAGCCCTGGACCTCCTCTTATTAACGCAGGGCTGGCGTAATTACACCTGGCGTAAAAGCCCTCCATCGCCTGTTTTATCAGATACCTTACAGGCATGGGTTACGCCGGATAAAAGAAATGGCAGAGACAAAAAGCCCCTGTCCCTCATGTTGTATAATTATGATAAAACAAAGAGTCAGTTTGTTACAGTAGATGAAGCCGGGAAATTTTATCTCACACCTGCTGATCTGACCATGGGTACCCGTTTTTTTATTAAGTATTTTCCGGAGAAGGAAAATACTTATAGTATCCAGGTGGTAAATCCATTTGACGTTATCCGGAAAGCCAATAACCCGCCTCCTGTTATGTACCTGTTACCGGATAGCTTCCCTATTGCGGAAAAGAAGCAGGTAGACACCACTTATATCCCCTATGGGAAAACACTAAAGGAAGTCACTATTGCGGCTAAGGGACCTGCATATACAGATCGTTACCTGGGATATCTGGATAGCATCGCAAAGTTTGAAGGTAATACCGATTACGTAGGTGAATGCGGTTGGCTGAATTGCCCGGATGGCCGCACAAATATAAAGCCGGTAGAAGGGAAGACCTACCATGTCTTTTCAAAAGAGGTCACCAGTCATAGAAGCAAAGTAATTTTAACCAGGGATAATCATAAAGAGGTGGTGTATCATTATCCAAAGTATACAGAAGAAGAATTACTTAGACTAACTAAGATGGACATCACAAAAGGCTACTATGAAAGCAGGGAGTTTTATGAACCGGATTATGATAAAGACACCAACCCCGGTATTGACACAAGAAATACGTTAGTATGGAAACCTGTAGTGGTCACCGATAAAAACGGGGAAGCTACTATTCAGTTTTTTTGTTCCGATGTTACCCGTCAGTTCATTGGTATAGCAGAAGGAGTTACGGATGAAGGGCTGCTGGGTACCGGCCAGTTTAATTTTCAGATTAGATAGTTATTGTTTTTTCACCTAAGATCTTAGTTGATTATTGTTTGCGTTTCTATGTAACCCTTTACCATGGCTTGTTTTGAAAGATCGTTACACATTGGCTAATCCCGGCCTGCAAAAATAGTATTTGTAATGGTCAAATTATGGGTGGTATTCTGAACAAGATAATTAGACCTTTAGAACAGATTCAGAATTTTATCAACCGGAACAATGAATGAATAATTCCACAAATTAGATAGCTACACAATTTTCACTATGAACCAATCTAAATCGTTGCTGTGGGCGATCGCACTGCTGTGCGTGGTCCTACAGGGTATGCGTTTGCACGCTCAAGACAAAATTACTGTCAAAGGTACAGTTACAGATTCCACCGGGTCGCCACTGCCTGGCGCCACGGTGAGCCAGGAAGGTAATATTAAGGTAGGAGTCGTTACCAATGGGGTAGGGCACTTTGAATTGAATGTGCCTTCCGGTAGCCGGCTGAAAGTTACTATGACTGGCTTTCGACCGGCTTTTGCCATGGCTGGTGCTACACCAGTAACAATTGTATTGCATCCCGCAGCCACCGACTTAACAGACGTGGTAGTAGTAGGGTATGGTACACAGAAAAAGGCAAAAATGACGGCGGCGGTTTCCTCCATGAATGCAAAGGATATCGCTTTGATTCCCACCACCAATTTATCGAATGCACTGGCAGGCCGTATGTCCGGCGTTTTTATCAGCTCGCCAACAGGTACTCCTGGTATTGGATCAAAAGTGAAAGTGCGTTCCGCCTCTTCATTTAGTAACAGTGCCGTGGAACCCTTGTATGTGATTGATGGAATCGTAAGGGATAAGGTTAGTTTTGACGCATTGGATCCTAATGAAGTAGCAGATATCACTATTCTGAAAGATGCATCTTCTGCTGCTATTTATGGTTCCCGTTCTTCTAATGGCGCCATCCTGGTTACTACCAAAACCGGCAAAACCGGCCTGGCAGTAGTCAATTTCAATGCTACCTATAATACACAACGGGTGGGTGCACTACCGGAATATATGCCGGTAAAGGATGGTCTTAATTTAAGTAAATCTGTGAATGGCGGCTTAAGCGATGAAGAAATTAACTGGGTATTGAAAAATAATCCCAACGGTGATAACTATTACAAAGCCGCTTATACAAATCCTAACAGTCAGCGTTATGCATTGAGTGTGTCTGGCGGTAGTGAAAAAATAAAAGCATATGTAGGAGGTTCTTACGTGAGTGAAAATGGATTTTTGCCACAGGTAAATTATAAGAAGTACAACCTGCGCGGCAATGTGGAAGCCAACCTGGTGAAAAACCTTACGATCGGCTTAAACCTGAGCACCAGCTATGGCACCAGAAGCCGTTTCAATTTTACCTATGACTACGGTTCCGATGACCTGAATAACCTGTGGGGTAAATTACTGTACTGGGACGTGTTTGCCTCGCCTTATATCGATGGTAAACCAAATAACCCGGGTTGGTTAGGGAATCCTATTGAGATGATGAAAAACGGTGGTTACTGGCATAACAACAACCAACAACTGGATGCATTGGTGACTGCCGAGTACAAAATACCGCAGGTGAAAGGACTGAGTATAAAAGGTACTTACAGCAAGAACTATGATAACAACTTTGTAAAAACATTTGCAAAAAAACAAACCCTGTATAATTTCAAGAAAACAGGCCCCAATGGTCTCATCTACACGGATACACTGGTAGGCAGTGTTATGAGTGGTGATCCAGGTACGCCGTATTTAGGAAATTCTTATGAGCGTACTAATAATTACCAGTTAAACGCACAGGTGAATTATGACCGCACATTCGGTAAACACACCGTAGGCGGCCTGTTGGTATATGAGCAATTTGAAGGTTACTGGAATAGGTTTGGTGTAACCAGGAACAATTTCCCGCTGGTTGCAAAAGATCAATTTTTATATACCAGTGCCAACAATGCGGATTGGTCAACCGGTGGTAGTGAAAGTGAGAGTGGAAGAATGTCTTACATCGGAAGAATCAACTATGACTACGATTCCAAATACCTTTTTACAGCATCTGTTCGTAGAGATGGATCTACCAACTTTGCGCCGGATAAGCGCTGGGGTTGGTTCCCATCGGTGTCAGCTGGCTGGGTAATTTCCAGGGAACAATTTTTTAGTACATCATCAGTGGGGCGCGCCATTGATTTCTTAAAATTGAGAGGATCCTATGCTACCACCGGTAATGATGTGCTGGATAAAGATGACCCCAATAGCAGATGGAGATGGATGGAACAATATATTATTTCAGGCAGTTCCTATTTCCTGGGCGCTAACGGAGGATCTGTACCTGGTTTATCTTACGGGGGGCTTCCCAACAGCAATCTTACCTGGGAAAAATCAAATTCCGCTGGCATCGGGGTGGATGCAACATTATTTAAGAATGTTCGGTTCAGCTTTGATTACTGGAAACGCCACTCTTATGATATCTTAGGAACAAGGATTTTAGCGGTGCCTTCCGAGTTCGGAGGAACATTGCCACCAGAGAATTATGGCCAGGTGAATTCCCAGGGTATCGAAATTGAGTTGGGCTACAATAACTATATCGGCAAAGATTTTAGCTATAATATAAAGGGGGTATTCACCTATGCTGCCAATAAAGTGATCAGGAAAGATGTAGCCGCCAATACCCAGGATTTTAATAATCCCAACGGGAAAACCCTGGCATATGGAACGGGCTATCAGGCTTTAGGTATTATACGTACACAAAAAGACCTGGATAAATTACCGGCTGGTTATACCATCAATGGTGTTGCTCCTGCGCTGGGCGATATGCTGTTCGCTGATTTGAGCGGACCAGGCGGGAAACCTGATAATAAAGTAGACGATTACGATAGAGTGATACTGGGCAATTATTTCGGCGCAGACAATGCACCTATTTCCTACGGACTGAATATTGCCCTGTCGTATAAAGGTTTTGCAGTAGAGGCGTTAGTATCTGGCCTTACCGGATATAAGATTTCGTATAACGATGCCTGGGGCAGAAATTTTGGTGGCGGCGGAAAAGTACCTGCTTACCATGCTGATTCATGGACTACAGATAACCCGAACGGCACTACGCCTAAGATATATCCATGGGGAGACCCTCATTCAGCAGGCTATACCTGGACTTCTAACTTCAATGTGTACAACGGCGGATTTTTACGGATGAAATACCTGAATATTAACTACAGCCTGCCTCAGGTAGTGTTAAATAGGTTGGGTATGAAAGATGTGAAAATATTTTTAGCAGGTTCCAACCTCTTTAATATCACCAAGTTTAAGCTGTACGATCCTGAGATAGCTGGATTTATGAGCTACCCTACCACGAAAACTTTCACCGCTGGTATTGATATCAGGTTGTAGAAAGGTGTGTTTATTTTAAAAGTTTAAAAAATGAAGACTAAGTTAAATATAGCCAAACTCGCCTTGTTCGTTCCCTTCCTGATGATGGGGTGTAATAAGGTGCTCGATAAAACAAACCTTTCTGCTGTTGGCCCTGACCAGGTATGGACAGACGTAAATATGTCCACCGCCTATTTGAATCAGATTTATGCAGGTTTGATGCCTCGTAATACCAGCGGTGGAGGTAACGAAACGGATGAAGGTGTTCCTTACCAGAAACAAACCAATGACTGGTTTAGAGGCACCGCTACCTTTGACTCCAAAGATAATTTTGGAATGTATACAAGTATACGCACCATTAATATTTTGCTGGGGAATATTGAGAAAGCCACCTTTGGACAAGATGATAAAAATAAAATTAAAGGACAGGCCTTGTTTTGGAGAGCCTGGGCTTATCACAAGCTGGTAAGTACCTATGGTGGCGTACCACTGATTCTCGAGGCACAAACACCTACAACAGATCTAACAGCGCTGCAAAAGCCCCGTAATAAGACCTCTGAATGCGTTACACAGATTTTAAAAGACCTGGATGATGCTGTTGCCTTATTACCCGATGCCTTTACAGACAATGACATGGGTAGAATAGATAAAGGTGCTGCCCTGGCTTTCAAAGGAAGAGTATTACTATTTTATGCCAGCCCGTTGTTTAACGGTTTAGGTGGCGTGGCCTCCTGGCAAAAAGCTTTCGATGCCAATAAAACAGCCAAAGAATTTTTAGATGCCCGCGGTAAAGGTCTCTATAGCCCTTACAGCAAAATATGGGATGATGAGTTAAACAAAGAAGTGGTGATGGTACGTCGCTTCAACTACCCACAATCAACTTATTTCCAGGGAGGTTTGATTCCCCTGGACTGGTCTAAAGATGATGTGGGATACGACCGGCCTTCTCTTGAGCTGGTAGACGCCTTCCCTATGAAGGATGGCTCCAGCTGGGCATCGCAAACAAGAAGCTATGATACGTTGTTTAGAAACAGGGACGATCGCTTCTATGCGAATATCTATTACAACGGCGCCCCCAATCAATATTTAAAAGGAATGCGGGATGATAAAACCTATCTGTGGACCTACTTTACAAGCATCACCAATTATAACGGTGCTACCGGTTTGGAAGGAGTGCACAACTCCATTACCCTGGATCCACTATGGTCTAATTCCAGTTTTTATCGCATCAAAGCCATTGATAAAAACATTGATAAGGGTACGGTGTATAATGCTGCGGTCGACTGGATTGAAATCCGTTATGCAGAAGTATTAATGAACTATGCAGAATGCGCCAACGAAGTAAATAATACCGCCGCAGCGCTGGATGCATTAAAACAAATCAGGAGCCGCGCAGGTGTTTTACCTGGTGCTGCCAGCAACTATGGTATTACGGCCACCACGCAACCGGACATCCGTAGTGTACTTCAAAAGGAACGCTTTATAGAGTTCTGCTTTGAAGGCAAACGTATGGATGATTTACGTCGTTGGAAAATGTTTGACTACCTGAGAGCCTTACCGCAACGTCATGGCATTGCTTTATTACTGAAAGCGGGTCAACCGGACGTAACGCCACTGTCAGATATCAACACGGTATACAACAGGTTTACTTCTACGGTGATTGCCACCGATGCTACTAACATCGCTATTAAAGATCAATACTATATTTACGGTATTCCTAAAATTAATTTAGACAGAAACCCATTATTGAAACAGAATAATAACTGGGGCGGAGATTTTGATCCTTTGCAGTAATTGTTGATGCTGACGGATTCGTTAAGAGCGGGGCTGACCAATACGGTCGGCCCTTTTCTTTGAGTAAGACCCTTTACGTTCTTATAAACCGGAAAATATTCTACTTTTAAGATTCAATCAATGAACGAATATGTTGGGTCTTACGCCGGTTCAGCTTGCAGCAGGTACTTATGTTGGCACCAAGGTGAAAGAACGCACGTTTGGTGCGGTCATCACCAGTGAAACTACCTTTGCGCCCAACATGGCGTCCGACTGGCATTTTCATGTTAACCCGCATTTCTCGCATATCCTGGAAGGAGGGAGCAACGAACTGAGAAAAGGAGGAACAGACAGGCAATGTGCTGGCACAGGTCTTTATTACCATCCCGGTGTAGCGCATCAGAATATAAATTATCTTCCCGGTACCCGCATTTTTAATATAGAGCTGACCAACGATTTCTTTGAAACATATGAGTTGTTGTCTCCGCCGCCATCGCTGATGCAGGCAGATAAGATGCAACTGAATACCGGTGGTCTGATCCGGATCATGAAAGAACATTATCTCCATGATACAGACTCGCTCATCGCCATGGACCAGTTGTGTATTGACCTCGTGGCACCCTGCCAGCAGGATTTTCGCTGCTACCCTGAATGGACGGAGAAAATCCGGGATATCATGCATGATCACTGGGATATGCCATTGTCATTGCCTTTACTCGCAGCACAACTCGATTTGCATCCGGTAACGATCTCCCGTTATTTCTCCCGCTATTTTGGCTGCTCTGCGGGTGAATATCTTCGTAAAATAAAAATAGAGCGGGCCATTTCCCTGATCAAAAAACAGCAAACTTCTCTTACAGACATTGCTTATGAATGCGGATTTACGGACCAGGCCCACTTCACCAAAACCTTTCTCCGTATTACCGGTATGCGTCCTAATCAATACAGGAAGATCTGACCACGGGTTAATCCCGTACAATTTTAAACACCGGCTGCAGGTTAGCTTTGTGAAAGGAAAGATGTATAACCATGATGATGAGAAAATTAACGGCCAGCCTGTTAGTGTTAGCCGCCATATTAGGTACCATAGCCGCCAATGCACAGGAAAATAATCAGGCACTCCATAAGCTGTTTGATGATTATTATGCGAAGCGGATGGAATTGTTTCCCACGGAAGCCACAGCTGCTGGCTTCCACCAATATGATGATCGCCTGGCTATTGAAGGCGGGGAACCTTATCTCGAAGCTACAGAAGCATTTTACCGGACCTATCTCCGTAAACTGAAAAAATTTGATCAGGTAACATTGAATACAGGCGACCGGATTTCTGCAGACATCCTTACCTATACATTGCGGTCAGCCCTGGAGGGCATAGCCCTTCACCTGGAATATCTGCCGATGAATCAGTTTGTATCCACTCCATTGGAACTGGCTGCCTTTGGTTCCGGAGATGGTGATCAACCGTTTAATACTGTGAAGGATTACGAGAACTGGGCCAAACGGATGGCGGCATTCAGGGAATGGACAGACACCTGTATCGCCAATTTCGACAAAGGTATAGCGGAGGGCATCGTACTGCCCAAAGCATTGGTTAAACGGATGATCCCTCAAATGGAATCACTGGCAGAAAAAGATACGGCCAAAAATATTTTCTATAAACCGTTAGCGAAATTACCTGCTTCCTTTACGGCGGCCGACAAGCAACGGATAACAAAGCTGTATCATAGGGTAATAGCGAATCAACTACGCCCCGCCTATGGGGAGTTAGCCAGGTACCTGAAATACCAATACCTTCCTGTGGCAACGAAAAAAGCAGGACTTTCTGCCCTGCCTGGCGGCAACCGGATCTACCAGCATTATGTACGTTCCTTTACCACTACCACCCTTACCCCGGAGAAAATTTACCAGACTGGGTTATCAGAGGTAGCGCGTATTCATGCAGAGATGGAACAGATAAAAACAAAAACAGGATTTACAGGCAGTTTATCAGAGTATTTTACATATCTGAAAGCGAACCCTCAACTGATGCCTTTTAAAACGCCGGAAGACGTACTGAATGCTTACAGGGCTATTTATCAGAAAGTACTGCCCCATATACCCGCGTTATTTGGGCATCAGCCACAAACTCCGATGGATGTCCGCAGGGTGGAGGCATACCGGGAGGCAGCCAGCGGTGGACCTTTCTACATAAAAGGAAATATAGCAGAAAAACGCGCTGCTATTTTATATGTGCCGGTACCTGATGCCAGCAAGGTGAATGTTACCTTTTATGGCATGGAGGCCACATTTATTCATGAAGGCATACCCGGGCATCACTTCCAGATAGCGCTGCAACAGGAAAACCAGGACATCCCCGCCTTCCGGCGACAACCATCCTTCAGCGCCTATTTTGAGGGGTGGGCGTTGTATGTAGAATCATTGGGAGAACAATTAGGCTGTTACACGGATCCGTATCAAAAAATGGGGGCCCTGAACAATGAAATTCACCGTGCCATCCGGCTGGTGTTAGACGTCGCCATCCATACCGGTAAAATGACCCGCGAAGAAGCGATTGACTACATGATGGCCAATGAATCCGTTACCAAAGCGATTGCTACCGCAGAAGTAGAACGCTATATGGCGATGCCGGGGCAGGCGCTGTCCTATAAAATCGGCGAATTAAGCATCAAAGCGCTAAGAGATAAGCTCACCGCACAATTGGGCCCGCGCTTTAACCTCCGCGACTTCCACGATGCGCTGCTGGCCTATGGAGATATGCCGTTGCAGGTGCTGGAGAAATATTTGGACAACTGGGCTGTCAATTATCGGCCACAGTAAAGGACTTCATACGAGCAGCCTCTTTCATATGGCATAGTACTTGATAAGTAGGTAAGTATCGAATAAAACCTACAATCATGAAAAACCAAATCGTGCTTACTTTAGTGGCGTTGTCTACTGCTGCTACTTTTTTCTCTTCGTGTTCCAAGGACGACAGCAATACCAGCGGCGGAAATGCCCGCATGACCGTTTACCTGACAGACGCACCGGCTCCTTATGATGCAGTGCTGGTAGATGTACAGGATATACAGGTGAATGTTTCTGCAGATGCCAACATTTCTACCGGATGGCAATCATTGCATGTATTGCGCCCCGGTGTGTATGATCTCCTGAAATTCAGGAATGGACTGGATACCGTGATTGCTTCCCAGGAATTGCCCGCCGGCAAAATATCTCAGATCCGACTGGTGCTGGGCAGCAACAACAGCGTGGTAATTGGTGGCGTGGCGCATCCTTTGGAAACGCCGTCTGCACAACAATCCGGCCTTAAGCTAAATGTAAATGCCACCTTAGTATCCGGTGTGGAATATCGTTTATGGCTGGATTTTGATGCCAACCGCTCCATCGTTGTAACCGGCAGTAACAAATACATCCTCAAACCTGTAATCCGCACCTATACCCAGGCAATGGGTGGCTCCATTAAAGGGATAGCATTGCCTCCGTTGGCTGTGAAGGGAGTATTTGCTATTCAAGGTACTGATACAATCGCTTCCGCTATTCCGGATGTAGCCACAGGCGCCTTCCTGATGGCAGGACTGAACGCAGGCGCTTATAATGTAGCCATTGCCGGGAATGGTATCCTGAAAGATACCGTAGTGACTAATGTGAATGTAACCGTAGGGCAGGCAATAAGTATAGGTAGTATTACACTGCATTAATGAGTTAATATATTGGCCACCGCCAGCATCGTTTTAATGCCGGCACATGAATCAGGTAGGCCTGGTTTATGTGCCGGTTTTCGTTACAACCAACTTTAGAACACGGGGAATAACAGGTTATTAACAATATAAAGCAACATACCAGGCATATCCACCCAACCACTTCTCTGTTTCATTTGTTTAATGAGTATTGCATATACTAAATGCCCCAAAGAGATAGGCTTTGTTATAATAAATAACAGATGACACAATACAACTGTAATTCCCTCTCAGAATTTTGATTACTTGTTTACCTCTTAAAAAAGCAATTACAATGCGTACTTTACTAAAAGTGATTTGCCCGGTAGAAACCTCAAATAAAGCCCTGGCAGATGGAACACTATCAAAAATTGTTAAATCAACGACGGAAAAATTAAACCCGGAAGCAAGTTATTTTCTTCCAATAGATGGATGTCGGGCAATGTTGTTCATCTTTGATCTTAAAGATTCGTCAGAACTGCCAGGTATTACAGAGCCTTTCTTCACAGTACTTAATGCCAAAGTAGAACTTTGTCCTGTTATGAATGGGGAAGACTTACAGAAAGGACTTTCCAATGCAGGCATGTTGAAGTGAATCTGTACCCGGAATGTTACCTGCCTGATGGGTGAATATGCCATGCGGCATATGGAACTGGCTAAAATAGAAAAAGGACAAACCGAAGTTTGTCCTTTCTGGCGCACCGGAGTGCACTTTTCTCGAACCACTTCCTCATAGTTCTAAACATAATTGCAATTTTAAACAAGCGGCCTGTGTATTTACAGGCCGCTTGTTTTTATTATTACGGGCATCAATATTTGCTGTCTTTGCGGTGTTTGAATACCTGCCTGGCAATTTTAGAGAAGTGCTTTTCATTTCGCCTTTTATCCGCTTCGCTGGCCTGGAAATGGTGTTGCTCACGCAATAGTTTCAGATAGCTGCGGTATACCTGTTCAGGCAATGTGCCATCGTTGACAGCTGCTATGATGGCGCATCCTGGCTCATGTTGATGGGTGCAATCGCCAAACCGGCATTTGGATGCCAGCTCATCTATCAGCGGGTGATGTACACCTTCACTTCCGCTCTCTCCTGTAACGCCGAACTCGCGCATTCCAGGCGCATCGATGACCATACTGCCATTGGGAAGTAATACGAGATACCTGGCGGTGGTGGTATGTTTTCCCTTGTTGTTGGCGGTGCTGGTAGTGCCTTCCTCCTGTAGCCTGTAGCCCAGCAGGCTATTGAGCAGTGTGCTTTTACCTACGCCTGACGATCCCAGTAGAATGTAAGTGTGTCGGGGCAGAAGATATTGACTCATCCACTCGTGCTGCATTGCCTGATTCAGCGCGCTGGTAAGCACTACCGGGCAATTGTACCCCATTTCCTGTACCGCTTGCCGGTACATTTCCGGATCGGGTACGAGATCGGCTTTATTAAGAATGACGACAGGTTGAATATTGCACTGCAGTACCTGCTGCACATAACGTTGCAAACGCATGAGATTATAGTCGCGGTCGAGCCCCTGCACAATAAAAGCCGTATCGATGTTCGCGGCGAGCACCTGCCGGGTACTTTGCGTACCGGGAGCTTTGCGACTGAGCTGGTTGATCCGTGGCAGCGTATCGATGATGATACCTTCCTCATCATAACGTTTCACCAGCACCCAATCGCCTACTTTGGGATAAGCCTCCTGTTCGCGGCTATTGATAAGTGCGCCTGCAAGTTGCGCTTCCAGGTCACCTGTTCCGGTGATCAGCAGATGTTTAAATCCTTGTATAGACAGCACCCTCGCAGCTTCGAGGTTCTGAGATGTGTTTGTTTCGAAATGATGCATAAAATGCTCATTCCAACCGTACAATTGTAGTGTCGGCATGGTATAACAATTCTGTATTGCATATGCGGTCAGGCATAGCAAGCCGGTTTCAATAAATTAATTGAAGACTTTCAACGCAGGTAGCCGGGGAACATTAAAGCGGGAGTGCTTTGTGGGCCTGCGTTAAGCAACAATGATCGACAGGAGGTAATATGTTGATTGGCGTGTCATAAGGCACAAAGATAGGAAAATATTGAGTTATGCCTTTGCCAAAATAGAAAAAGGACAAACCGAAGTTTGTCCTTTCTAGTGCCCAGAACTGGATCCTTATCCGGCTGGCTACCAATTAGTTATAATCTTTGAGTGTCAAATAATTGTCGCATTCATTCAAAAACCTAAAAAGTGTGTTCTTTTACACGCTTTTAGGCGCTTCTTCACCTGTCCCAACAAATATAAGCAACTACTTGGTTATAATTAGGCCTGCAGGAAAACCCGCAGGCCGTTTGCTACATTCCAAATCTGTACGCTTTGTTAAATAAGTCTTTTTACCCGGAATACGCCATCAATGACGTGTTCTTTGTAAATCACTTTATCGCCGACGGGTTTCTGTGAACTGGCGCGGTCCATGTGGAACTTACCAATCATGTAACCGCCTGCCGGATCTACACCGATCACCTGCAGGGAGCCGGGGCTGGGGAAGCTGGCTTCATTTATCTGATATCCACTTTGGTAGATTTGATTGTTCCATACCTGAAGCGTGAAATATGTTTTATCCGACCAGCTCCTGCGGCCGGTGGCAGCGCCCATCCACGTAATATTGCAGGAGGGGAGAGACCCGTCTTCCAGCATAGCGCCAACACGGTTCACACCGTTGCTGCTGGTGCCGGATGCCGCTCCCAGCAGGTTCCATTCGCCGCCATCGATCCTGATGGCGATACCTTCCGGCATCACGAATATCCGGGAGAGCAGGATGCCTAATGCGCCATCTTTCAGTTTAATTTTTACGCTTACGATCACCGGATTTACAGCGGGCAATATGGCCGGCGCCTTATAGGTGGCATGACTACCATTGGCTGTCAGCTGGCCATCGCCGGCCAATTCCCACTTGTCGATGAACGTTGGCAGTAAATCATTTTTGCCGCTGGTGATATACGATTCTGTTCCCTCTTCGGTTAGCGGCGCCAGGATGTCTTTTGCACCGGCATTTAAATAGGCTTTCACGGCCAGCTGCTGGCTGGCTCCCGGATCGATATAGGCGTCTGCCGGTTCCAGTGAAATGGCTTCGAAGAAGCTCCAGTCGCTGAAGTGAGTGGTCTTCACACTAACGGACTTCATTTCTTTATTCAGTTGAATACCGCCAATGGCTTTCCATTTGCCGGCGTTATCCTGGTAGGCAATGCCCAGCGCTTCTGCGAAAGTGTTGCTCAGATCTTCCTGTTCGTAATGGAATGTAATAGTTGCAGGTTTAGATAATGCCAGGTGCGGCGTGATGCGGAAAGCCTTGCCCAGCCCGGCATTGTTGGTATTGGTGATAGGTTGGATTGTAAAAACCGTTTCGCTGGTGAGCGCGCCTGCGGGAATGTTTATGGAGATGCGTGCATCTGTGGTGGCTATGGTGCCGCCGGCAGCGCCGATGGTTTTGGTGACCGGATCGCCGTCAACAACGCCTGGCGGCACTGCTACGCCGGTATCTACCGGGATTGGATCTGGTGCCGGTTGCGGCGCTACTATCTCTTTGCCCTGGCACGCGGCCAGGAGTACTGCCAGCAAACTGGCCTTCATCAAATGTTTTAAGTATTGCATGACTTCAGGGGTGTTGTTACTGCCGGCAAAATTACCGGGATACTTTGGTGGAATTCTAAGTAGATCTACTGAGATAAATAATTAGGTGATAACTAAGCCTGCCTGGGATAAGCGGTGGCGGTAGGGGAAGGGCGGTGATGCAGGCAGGGATGTCAATATAACAGCAGAAATTGTTAAACCAGTGGCACTGCCGCGATCTTATTTTTCGTTGATTTGCATATTGCTGTTGTTGGGTTGCGCGGCTTCAAGCTATCAGTTTTACAGATCAATGAGTAACAAATTTTCTTGGCCCCTGCTATGGTTGGGTTGCATTTGCTTTTTAATGTGGGGCACCGCCGCTCAGGCGCAATCACCTGTCAACAGGATGGGTACCACCGATACGCGTCTGTTCGACGATGGCTGGCTGTTCAGCCGCTTTGGCCTACAGCCGGATGGTACCCGCAAAGAAGAACCTGCACACCTGGAAGCAGCGGAGCTGGCTGATACCGACTGGCAACACCTGAACCTGCCGCACGACTGGGCCATCCAGGGTCCCTTTCGGATAGACCTGGAAGGTAACACCGGCAAGCTGCCATGGAAAGGGATTGGCTGATATAGGAAATATTTTAGTATCCCGGTAACGGATGCGGATAAACGAATTTTTGTAGACTTCGATGGCGCCATGGCCTATGCTAAAGTATGGGTGAATGGCCAGTACGCGGGCACCTGGCCTACGGCTACAACTCTTTCAGGATGGACATTACGGCTTACCTGAAACCTGGTAAGCAAAACGTAATTGCGGTACGGCTGGATACTGAAAGCTGGGATTCACGCTGGTACCCGGGCGCCGGCATCTACCGTCATGTATGGCTGGTAAAAACCAATGCGGTGCATGTAGCCAACTGGGGCACATTTGTTACTACGCCAACCGTAGGGTTACAGCCTGCAACAACAGTAATCGGAATAAAATAATAGTGGACATAGATATAAAAAGCCCCCGGGAGTGGCCGGCTTCTTTGTTAAAAAATATCCATCTCATACGATGGTAAGTTATCTATTGTATTTTTTTGATCTTTTGACCTTTTGACCTATGTCTCTTATAAACTTTTTGCACCTGGTCTGTTGTTGTATGCCCTAACAGGTAGGCGATGGTTGGATCGTCAACATTTCGGTCCTTGAGCAAGATTGAGAAGCTAAGACGAGCACAGGACCAGGTAATATGTTTCTCAATACCAGCATCGCTTACCCATTGTCCAAGCACTTTATTTGCCCCGTCAGCACTTGGCAATCTGAATATTTTGCCTGTTAGTTGTGTTGGGTCTGATGCCAAACTTCTAACTTGATTAAATGCAGCCAAGGCTATAGGATGTAAGGTTATAACAACGGGTTGACCAGTTTTGTGTTGTATTATTCTTGTTGTTAGATTTCGGTTCATTACATCTGGCCATTCTAATGAATACACATCCACCCAACGTAAGCCAGAGTAACAGGAAAGAATAAATGCCAATTTTACGTGTTGGTTTAAACAGGGAGTCTTTAAGAGAGCGATATATTCATCTACCTCGAGATTATCTTTTAGAGCGGTACTAGGATTGCTTTTTGCAGCTATTGCTTCCGTAGGATTATCAATAAAATATTTATCCTTTGTTGCTGCCTCTAATGTTTGCTTAAAACGAGAGTAGTAATTGGCCGGTGTATCCCCCGAATATTTATCTAACAGGTAACGTCTAAACCTCTCACATAGATTTTCGGTGATATCGACAGGCGATATGAAATCCTTATTAAGGAATGCTTTAAACTGTGAAAGTGAATTAGAGAGATGCCGATTTCCCTTTCTTTTATGCTGCTCAACATAAGTTTCGTAGTACTCAAAAAAGTTAGCTTTAAACTTATGGGCGGGAATAATAGGAGTACCAATAGATTGCTGCTCAATCGTCCGCTGGGCTTTCTTTGTTTCCAAAATCTTTAAAGCCTCTTTATTAAAGTTTTTCTGCTCCTGCGTTTTTGGATGTGCATAAGTAAATATACCTGTTGATGGTCTTTGCCCTGGCTTCCTTCCTAAATCATAGAAGTAGAAAATTTTGTCGCCCTTCCGGTCTAGTTTTTCTCCAATATTCATAGGTTGAGCATTTTAGGATTAGGAAAAAGGATACACAATGTATGTGCCATGCCAGTCAGAAGTGAGTCGTAAGCTGTACTAGACGTTGATGTTAGCGAGAAGCTGTTAATAAGAGTGCAAAAGAAACATGATGAAAGATTGCTTGTAATTATTGTCAGTTGTGACATTTCGGCGCTTAAATAACTGCCAATAATATAAATGGATTTCTGGAGGGAGGGTGGATTACTAGGTTCATGAATTAATATCAACTTCTTCCAATTGTATCTGCTGTTATCAGATACGATGTTTACAAGACAGAGTGTCATTGTGAGTGTCGCAAATAGTGGGAAGAAGTGCTAAAAAGCGTGAATTTTCGACATTTGTACAAACAAAAAAGGTTGTAAGTCAAAGACTTACAACCCTATTGTGTGCCCAGAACTGGATTCGAACCAGCACACCCTTGCGAGCGCTGCGACCTGAACACAGTGCGTCTACCAATTTCGCCATCTGGGCATCGCAGTGTCCCCGTTAAGGGATTGCAAAAGTACACGTTTTTTTAAATCTGCCAAATTTTTTTCATTTCTCACAAAAAAAAATCGCGCCACGTAGTTAACTACATGGCGCGATCTCTAAAAGAAATATAATTATACGGCTACATTAAACTCACGCAGTGTATCATTCAAACTTGTTTTCAGATCGGTAGAAGCTTTACGCTGACCAATAATCAGTGCACAGGATACCTGGTATTCGCCGGCAGGGAATTTCTTGGTATAAGTACCAGGAATTACCACGCTGCGGGCTGGTACGCGGCCTTTGTATTCGATAGGCTCGCTGCCGCTTACATCAATGATTTTGGTGGATTGAGTCAGTACTACGTTAGCACCCAACACCGCTTCTTTTTCTACTACTACACCTTCTACTACGATGCAACGGGAGCCGATGAAGCAACCATCTTCGATGATCACCGGGCTGGCTTGTAATGGTTCCAGTACACCGCCGATACCTACGCCACCACTCAGGTGTACGTGTTTACCGATTTGTGCGCAGGAGCCTACAGTAGCCCAGGTATCCACCATGGTACCTTCATCTACATAAGCGCCGATGTTTACGTAAGAAGGCATGAGGATACAACCTTTAGCGATGTAAGCACCGTAGCGGGCTACCGCGTGTGGCACCACTCTTACGCCCAGGTCTTTATAGTTAGACTTCAATCTCATTTTATCATAGAACTCAAATGGAGGTACCTCCATGGTTTCCATGGGTTGTATGGAAAAATACAGCAGGATAGCTTGTTTTACCCATTCATTCACCTGCCAGCCATTTTCTGTTGGCGTCGCAACTCTCAGATGTCCTTTATCTACTGCTTCTATCACCGTTTTTACTGCATCTGTGTACTGTGTCTCCTGTAAGAGGCTGCGATCAGCCCAGGCAGCCAGTATTTGTTGTTGTAAATCCATTGTCGTTTTTTTTGCAAACATAATATCTGAAACGGATAAATTCGAATAACCGGCCACCGAATTCCGGAAATCTTCTCAGATATATGTAATTCGCCATTCGTAATTCGTAATTTTGTCGTTCGTCTGAAGAAGGAGCATTATGAAAATAGGATTCGACGCCAAGCGCGCGTTCCAGAATAATACAGGTTTAGGAAACTATAGCCGTACCCTGATATCTTCCCTGGTAAAGGATTTTCCGGGAGAAGCGTACTACCTGTTTGCTCCTAAGCAAACCACGATGTACGATCCTTCACCGGATTTGACCGTGGTATTGCCTGAAAAACAGCTCCATCGCTGGTTTAAGTCGGCCTGGCGAAGCCGCTTTGTGGTAAAGGATTTGTTGCGCTATGGGATAGATATCTACCATGGCCTCAGCCATGAGCTGCCTTTTGGTATCCATAAAAGTGGGGTACAGTCGGTGGTAACCATGCATGATCTTATTTTTGAAAGATACCCAGAGCAGTATAATCCAATAGATGTGCTCACGTACCGCCGTAAAGCCCGCTATGCCTGTGAACAGGCGGATAGGGTGGTCGCCATCAGCGAACAAACCAAACAGGACCTCATTACTTATTATCATACGCCGGCGCATAAAATAGACGTGGTATATCAAAGTTGTGATCCCGCTTTTGGTATTACCTGGCAGGATGATGATATTGCCGCTTTGGGTGCGAGATACCGGTTGCCTTCCCAATATTTTTTATATGTGGGTTCGCTGATAGAGCGTAAGAACCTGCTGGGCATTGTAACGGCCATGAATACACTAAAAGGAACACTCGATATTCCGCTGGTGGTGTTGGGCAATGGCAGCGGATATAAAAAGAAGGTAAAGGAATACCTGGCGGCTCATGGCCTCACCCAACAGGTTGTTTTCCTGAATGAACAGGTGCGGCTGGAGAACAGTGAGTTACCGGGGCTGTACCAGGGGGCATTAGCGCTGATTTATCCTTCCATTTTTGAAGGGTTTGGTATTCCGATATTGGAAGCATTGTGGAGCCGTACACCGGTGATCACATCCCGGGGATCCTGTTTTGCGGAAACTGCGGGAGATGCGGCACTGTATGTGGACCCGTTGGATCCGGCCACCATTGCCGATGCAATGAAACGGGTAGTCAGTCAGCCTTCGCTGGTAAAGCAGATGCAGGAAAAAGGCGTACAGCATGCACAACATTTTACACCAGAAAAGTGTGCAGCCGCCATGATGAAAGTTTATCAATCCGTAACTAAAAAATAACCTACTGTAATGTTTGAAGATGATATCAGTGCGGCGATGCCCGTGCTGCGTAACGGAGGACTGATCCTATATCCTACAGATACCATTTGGGGCATTGGTTGCGATGCTACCGACGAGGTGGCGGTACAGAAAGTGTATGAGCTGAAAAAGCGCAGTGAAGCTAAAAGCCTGGTAATATTATTGGCAGATGTGAAAGATTTGCTGCACTTTATCGCCAATCCCCGGCCCGACATGGCGGATATTATTGCGGGTTTCACCCGTCCTACCACTGTTATTTATGAAGGTGCCCTGGGCCTGGCCCCCAATGTGATCAACGAAGATGGCAGTATTGCTATCCGTATTGTGAAAGATCCTTTCTGCCGCCATTTGATAAAAAGACTGCGGAAACCATTGGTGTCAACCTCCGCCAATATCAGCGGCGAGCCGTCTCCGGCAAGCTTTGCTGACGTAAGTCCCGCCATCCGTAATGGGGTGGATTATATCGTCAAACACCGCCAGGAGGAAGCAACTCCCGGCATAGCCTCCAGGATTATCAGGATAAACAAAGATGGTTCAGTAGCGATAATCCGGGATTAAAAACGTTTATTTATTACATTTGCGCCCTGATTTCAGCGAAAGGAATACATTTAACAGGAATATTTTTATATGATCAGCAGTAAGCCGTTGGACATCCCCTGCTCCCTGCAGGAAAGAAAAGTGCTGGAGAAGATAGCATTGGCAGCCCATGAATTAAAGGTGCCGGCCTATCTGATCGGTGGCTTTGTGCGGGATAAACTGTTGGGAAGGAAAACAAAAGATATGGATATTGTGTGCGTAGGCGATGGTATTGCCCTCGCGCATAAGGTGGCAGAAAGCCTGGGCGATAATATTCCCGTAAGTTTCTTCAAAACCTACGGTACTGCACAGGTAAAATGGAATGAGCTGGAAATTGAATTTGTTGGCGCCCGTAAAGAAAGTTATCGCCAGGAATCACGCAACCCGGAAGTATCTGCAGGTACACTGCAGGACGACCAAAACCGCCGTGATTTTACCATTAATGCCATGGCTATCAGCCTCAGAGAGCAAGACTATGGCTCCCTGCTCGATCCATTCGGGGGACTGGCCGATCTCGATAAGCAAATTATTCGCACGCCACTGGCGCCGGCACAAACATTCAGTGATGATCCATTGCGCATGATGCGGGCCATTCGCTTCGCTTCACAGCTGCAATTCACCATCGAAGCTTCCGCCTTTACTGCAATACAGGAAAATGCAGAACGCATCCGTATTATTTCCCAGGAAAGAATTACCGATGAGTTTAATAAAATTATGCTCTCAGCTAAACCCTCTGTAGGACTGGATCTTTTATATAAAGCCGGCCTGCTGAAAATCATTTTCCCCCAAATGATTGATATGGTGGGTGTGGAGATGAATGAAGGGAAGGGGCACAAAGATAATTTTTATCATACCTTGCAGGTAGTAGATAATATCTCGGCCAATACCCGCGATCTTTGGCTACGTTGGGCAGCGCTTTTACATGATATTGGCAAACCCGCTACCAAAAAATTTGAACCCGGTCACGGCTGGACTTTTCACGGCCACGATGCGGTAGGAGGTAAAATGGTGCAGCGTATTTTTACCAAAATGAAGTTGCCACTGAGCGACAAAATGAAATTGGTGAAAAAATTGGTAGAATTACACCTGCGGCCTATTAGTCTCACAAAAGAAAATATAACAGACTCGGCTATCCGCAGATTACTGTTCGATGCCGGAGATGACATAGAAGGGCTCATGATGCTCTGTGAAGCGGATATTACCTCAAAAAACAAAGCCAAGGTAAAACGGTACCTGGAAAATTTTGAACTGGTCCGCAGACGATTGAAAGAAGTAGAGGAAAGCGACCGGATCCGCAACTGGCAACCCCCTGTAACCGGCGAAATGATCATGGAAACATTTGGGCTGAAACCCGGCAGGATCGTAGGTGATCTGAAAAGTGCCATCAGAGAAGCCATCCTGGATGGCGAAATCCCAAATACCTATGATGCCGCATACGCTTTTTTATTGGAAAAAGCCAGCGCATTGAACCTAAGCCCGGTTAAATAAAATTGGTAATTTTACATCACCATAATAAGTATTCACTAGCATTCAAAATGCTACCGCCTACAGCGGCCTGTTTAAACATTATATAACTTATAACCTTTTTGTCATGCCGGTTTTAAAATTCAGAGTTTACTGGGAAGAAGATGAAAGTGTCTACAGAGACATTGCCATTAAGCCGAATCAGACGTTTTTAGTATTTCACCAAGCAATTTTGCAAGCATTCGAATTTGATTCAAAACATAAGGCTACCTTTTTCCGTAGCAATGATAACTGGCAACGCGGCCGGGAAATTATTCTGGAAGCCGACAATCAGCCACGCAAAGTAGAACCCCTGCTCATGGCCGATACCATGATTGGCGTCGCCGTAAAAGATCCCAATCAGAAATTTATCTACCTGTACGACTTCGCCAAAAACTGGTCTTTCCTGGTAGAACTGATCGGCGTTTCAAAAGACGAAAACAGTAAAATCGTATATCCTGCCTGCGTACGTAAAGAAGGCCTCGCGCCCAGCCAATACGGTACTAAAGGCCTCGTAGGTGATAAACTCGTGGAAATGGAGGAAAAATACGATCTCAATAAAGAAGGCATGGACGCCGACGGATTCGGCGAAGAAGGCGAAGAAAGCGACGCACTCGGCAGCGACGGCGGCGAAGAATTCGGCGCAGAAGAGGATAACAGCTTTTAATAAATTACGAATTACGAATTACGAATTACGGATTTGTGGCTAGATATAAGCGAAGGAGATCATTCGCGTTTACTATCTAGCCACAAATCCGTAATTCGTAATTCGTAATCCGTAATTCTTAATTTAGGATTTATGCAAAAGACCGTCATTGTGATTGCAGGGCCAACAGCTTCCGGTAAAACAGCGTTGTCTGTCCAAATGGCACAACTGTTTAATACCGCTGTTATCTCTGCCGATTCGAGGCAATGCTACCGTGAAATCAGTATCGGTACAGCAAAACCCTCCGCAGAAGAGCTGGCGGCCGTACCTCACTATTTCATCGATTCACATAGCATCCGGGAAGAAGTAAATGCCGGCATCTACGAAAAACTGGCCCTCGGCTATGCGAACGATATCTTTCAAAACAACGACATCGCCGTGATGTGCGGTGGTACCGGCCTTTACATCAGGGCCTTTGCCGATGGGATCGACGATATGCCCGATATTCCCCCCGGCATCCGTACCCACCTCAATGAACAATTTGCCCTCCATGGCCTTTCCTGGCTCCAACAGCAACTGCAGGAGCGCGATCCCGGGTTTTACGCTACCGCCGAAACCCAGAATCCACAACGTCTCATCCGCGCCCTGGAAGTACTCGATGCCACCGGACAATCTATTACCACTTTCCGCAGTGCTACCCGCGCCCAGCGTAACTTCAGGATCATTAAAATAGGCATTACCCCACCCAAAGAAATATTGCACCAACGCATTCATCAACGGGTAGACCAGATGATCCACGCCGGCCTGGTGGAAGAAGTAAGAGAAGTAGAGCCATACCGGGAACATAATGCCTTGCGCACAGTAGGCTACCAGGAAATCTTTAACTTCCTCGATGGCCATATCTCCCTCGATCAGGCCATTGAAGAGGTGAAAATACATACCCGCCAATATGCTAAACGCCAGTTGACCTGGTTCCGCAAGGATCCCGCCTTCCAATGGTTCGATTCCCGTCAGGAAACACCGATCCTGGAATATGTACAGCAACAACTGCTGTAGATGCCACGCGAAATGACGTAGCAGCAGTATGCTCACCGCGTGGATGATCTCCCGGAAAACAAATACGAACAGCCATTGTACTAAAACCGAACAAATTTATTTTATATAAAATATGTATATGATTTGTTTTTAGGCAGATGCTATCATGGCATTTTCTTCGCTGCTTCACGTTTTTCAAAGCTGTTCGCCCACACAAACATCCGCTTATGTTTAAAAACTACCTGAAAATCGCCTGGCGCCAACTGGTAAAAAACAGGCGCTTTACTATCCTGAATCTCATCGGCCTGTCTACCGGCCTGGCTTGCACCCTGCTCATTTACCTATGGGCACAGGATGAACGCGCTTTTGATCATTTTCACCAGAACGACCAGCACCTGTTCCAGGTAATGGAAAATAAACCACACGAAAAAGGTATTGTTACCACAGGAGAAACACCCGCTCTGCTAGCGGAAACACTCGCCGCCAACATGCCGGAAGTGGAATATGCAACGGCAAGCACACCGCCTTCCTGGTTTCCTAAAGTAATATTGTCTGCAGGCGAACAACGCAGTAAGGCAGGCGGCATCTTCGCCGGGAAAGATTATCTCCGCGTTTTCTCCTATCCACTGTTGCAAGGGAGCGCACAGCAGGTATTGCAGGATAAAAACGGCATCGTTATTTCCGAGAAACTCGCGCAGGTACTTTTTCACCAGGCAGAAAATGCCGTGGGCAAAACGGTTAGCTGGCAATTTGATGCAATTAAAAAGAGCAGCATTGTAACAGGTGTCCTGAAAAACACACCCGCTAACTCTTCCACACAATTCGACTTTATATTACCCTTTGATGCCTTCAAAGATATCATGAACATTACCGGCATGGAGCCACAGGGGCCTTTTCTCACTTATCTCGTGTTGAAAAACGGTACCAGTGTACCCGCATTTAATGCGAAGCTGAGCAGCTTCATGACCGGTATCACCAAAGGTGCCGGCAGTAACCGGAACATGTTCCTGCAACATTACAGTGATAGCTACCTGTATGGCACCTACGAAAATGGGGTAGTGGCAGGCGGCCGTATCAGCTATGTAAAACTGTTTTCGCTGATCGCCCTGTTCATTATCCTGATTGCGGCCATCAATTTCGTGAATCTCTCCACTGCCAGGGCTTCCGAAAGAATGAAAGAAATGGGTATCCGCAAAGCCATTGGTGCCAACCGCCTCACACTGATCGGGCAATACCTCAGCGAATCGACGCTGCTGACTTTTGCTGCGTTAATCATTGCACTGGGAATGGTAGCCTTGCTGCTGCCGTATTTCAATGATATTACCGGTAAAACGCTGCATATCACTATGCAACCGGCCATGATATTGTCCGTGCTGGGTATCACACTACTCACCGGCCTGCTGGCAGGCAGTTACCCGGCTTTGTACCTCTCCGGCTTTCATCCGCTGGCCGTACTGAAAGGAAAAATACAAACCAGTACTGGTCAGCTACTGGCGCGCAAAGGGCTGGTGGTATTTCAGTTTACGCTCTCTGTATTATTTATGGTGGCCGTGATAACCATCTACCGCCAAATCGCTTATGTACAGGCAAAGAAAACCGGTTACGATAAGGATCATGTAGTATATTTTGATGCAGAGGGAAAGGTGGCGAAAGAAGGGATGCCGGCTTTCCTGGCCGCCGTAAAGAAAATCCCGGGTGTAGTGAATGCCTCCGGTATGGTAGGCAACCTGCTGGGCGCGCCGGGCATGGGTTATAGCTGGAAGGGGAGAGGTACGGAAGAAACGATTCTCTGCCGCCCGGTGTTGGTTAATTATGATATGATTGAAACATTGGGCCTCGAAATGGCGGCCGGCCGGCCATTCTCCCACGATTTTGCTACAGATAGTACCAACATTATTTTTAATGAAGCGGCCATCAACGCTATGGGTATTACGGATCCGGTAGGAAAAGTAATTGAGTTCAATGGCATGACCACCACTATTATCGGTGTCGTGAAAAATTTCCATTTCCAGTCGCTGCACGAAACCATCAAGCCGCAGTTTTTCATGATGGATTTTCACAACAGTACCGTGATGGTGAAAATAAAAGCCGGTGAAACCAAAGTAGTACTGGATCGACTTGCGTCCTTTTATAATACGTATAACCCTGGTTTTACCTTCGATTATAAATTCCTGGATGATGATTTCCAGGCGCAATACGTAGCGGAAAAAAGGGTAGCCGCGCTGTCGAAATACTTTACCGGCCTGGCATTGCTCATTTCCTGCCTGGGGTTATTTGGCTTGGCTACTTTCACTGCGGAAAGCAGGCGTAAAGAAATCAGCATCCGTAAAACGTTAGGCGCTACTGTTACAAATGTGGTGATGATGTTATCGAAAGAATTTTTCCGTCCTGTTGCTATTGCTATCATCTTAGGCCTACCACTGGCCTGGTATTTCATGGATCATTGGTTGCAGGGTTTTGCCTATCATATTCGTTTAGGCGTAGACGTATTTGCAGTGGTGGGCGGCGCGATACTACTGATTACCTTGCTCACCGTGAGTTTTCAGTCCATAAGAGCGGCGTTGGAGAACCCGGTAAAAAGCCTGCGGATGGAGTAATGAATAATTCATAAGTTTATAAGAGAAAGGCCCCTCACTTCATTGTGAGGGGCCTTTCTCTTATAAAGATGTACAATAATCTTAGAACTTAAATCCTAATGTCAGTATAATATTGCTTCTGTTATAAGCCAGGGTAGCTGCTTTGGGGCTCAGATCAGGTTTGCCCGCTTCGTGAAACACATTATACGGTTGGTATCTGTCATCACCCTGGGTATAGCTATAGGTAAGATCTGCATAGAAACCCTTGTTACGGAAACCTAAACCACCGCTATATACTTTGCGGGAAGCGTCGATACCAGCGTTGTAAGGATCGTTGCTATATGGATTGCCAAAGGCTGCAAAACCGAGTCTTACCGCATACATGGCCTGGAATCTTACCTCAGCACCTGCGCGGATATTGGAAGTAGATTTATAGATAGCACTGATATTATTGTTCAAATCGTCCTGTACGCCTCTGGCATCACTCATTCTGAATTTACCGGACGACTGGTTTACGAATTCGTAATCAGCGGAGATAAATCCTTGTGTGGTTTTAGGAGCAGACAAATCGCCGAAGAAATAAGATGCGCCGGCGGCAGCACGCAATGGCGCAGTATAGTTGTAGTCGTATTCTGTGGCGTAGCCATTGTTGAGATCAACGGATCTGGCGCCTACTTCTCCTTTGCTATCTTCTATATCAGAATACAGTTCTGCTGTTTTGCTGTCGTGAAGAGAGTACCAGGTAGGAGTTGCAAAGGTACCGCCTAATCTGAAGTGATCTGATATCTTGTACAGGATACCCAATTTACCACCAAATCCAAGACCAGTGCGCCTTAACACTTTCGTATAGTCAAAGTAGTTAAAGTGGTTGTTTTTATCCCCGGTGGCATCATCTTCAGACCAGGAAAGTGTTTCCTTATAGTTAATGCTGGGCAGGTTCAGGCTGGCGCCGATGTACAGGCGGTTACCGTAGTTACCACCAATGGCAAAAGCATATTCATTCAGTCCGCCTTCTGTTTTCAGGATGCCTCTTTGCTGGATACCAGCGAGGTTACCTATTTGCCGGGAAGGTGAAGCCAGGGTCATTAATTGTTTATTGCCGGTAGTGGGCTGGTAATCAGCAAACAGGCCGGTGGCATCTGCCAGGTCAGCACCCAGTGATTGGGCAGGCTTACCAGCGTCAAAAAAGTCATCTACCCATGCATCGCTGAGAGAAGATACGTTGTTACGTCCGGCAATGGCCATTTCATTGTTATAGTTCGCGAGGCGTTCCATACCCAGTGAAAAGGTGATGTTATTCCAGGTGCTGGCACCATCATTTTTATTGGTAGCCATTACCACACCGAGGGAAGGCAGCTGGAAATTAGTGCGGTTGCCTTTATTATCAAGTTGGCCGTTGCCAAGGTAATTAGAAGTAAACTGGGAGATACCAACGCCTGCGGAGATATGAAATTCTCCGGTTTTAAAGATGGCGATACCCGCCGGGTTAAGATGTGCGGATGAATAATCTCCTCCAAGGCCCACACCAACACCACCTAATGCCTGTGTTCTGGCCGTACCATGAGGTTGGTTGGGTGAATAAAGTAATGCGTCGTTTGAGCTCTGGGCCATGGCTGTCGCAGATAAAAACAAGCCGCCTAAAAGAGGATAAAGTCTTTTAATCATGATCTGAAAACTTAATAAATGAGATTTGCTTTGCAGGCTATTCTACTGATGCTGACGTGTGCTGCAATGAGTATAACGGTTATATGGGTAAAACCTTGTGCGAAGATAAAAAATAAGCGTAGGTTTTTAGGCTACGCTTATCTTGTCAATGTTTTATTAACGGCCTCCCCTGGATGGGCGACTGTATCCGCCGCCGCCGCCACCGCTGTTACCACCGCCGATACGGCCACCGCCGGAGCTAGGTGGAGTATAGCTGGGTGCAGGAGAAGGAGCAGGTCTGCTGTATTCTACACGTTGCGGACGGGAATAGCCACCGCTATTACCATTGTTGCCGCCGTTGTTTTCGTAAACTGGTCTGGTCACTGGTCTTTCAGAGCTGGACTGTTGGAACACCCGGCGTGGTCTGTCTGTGCTGCCACCACCTGGGTTTACGCTACCATTACCGCCATTAACTGGCTGGAAAGTACCGGTTCTGTTAGGACGGGTATATCCACCGCCGCCACTCACATTACCACCACTGGTATACGTAGGTCTGGAAATGATTCTTTCTCCACTGGAACGGGAAGGACCGTAAGATCCGGCCGGACGGCTGGGATAGTATCCACCACCATAGAAGCCATGTCCGTAATAGCCACCGCCATAGTATCCACCGCCATAATAGGGGTAGTAGTAAGAAGGCCAATAGCTACCAACATATGGATAACCAAATCCACCATAGTAACCCATGCTCCATGGGCTATAATAACCGCCCATGCCCCAGCCGAGTCCCATGCTGAAAGAAGGTCCGTAGAAGCTGCTGTATGGGCTGAAACCCAGTCCAAAGCCGCTGCCATATCCATAACCCATTCCAAAGCTATTCATCATATACATGCTGGAAGCATCATTGTAACCATCCCAGTAACTACCGGAATAGTTATTGCCGTTACTGCCAAATCTGTTCAGACGACGTTGATAATCTCCCTGGTCCTCATCCTGGTAAGTCACATAGGTACCACCATCATCCTGGGTGCCCTGTACGTAGTTCGCATCATTTTCATCCTGACGGCTATTGCCATTCGAACCATTGTTAGAGGCATAGGTACGCTGCTGTTGACGCGGAGAATAGTAAACATCATCCGGAGTCTGAGCCGTTTTATAGGTACTGGAACACGCTCCCAGTGCGAGCGATGCGGCCAGTCCGATGTATAATATAGGCTTCATTTGAAATATGTTTTAAGCGTGATTCGTGTAGTAAATTTACTTCTTTTTAACGGATTTCAGTGGAAGAAAGTTACAATAACATAGTCTAGGTGATATTATTTTCTGATAACTATTTGCACAGTTATGTTTTTCATCTATGTTTGTGGAATTTTCCTCTTGCATATTAAAGTGACAAAAACTAAGCCAATCCAGCTTTTACCGGCTGTCAGGTGAAATTAATTTTGACACGACAAATTGAGTCGGAAAGGAGTTAAAAATAACGAGATATAAATAAGTTATAATTTTTATGAGTAAAGAGATTACAGCCCGTTCAGAAGACTATTCAAAGTGGTATAACGACCTGGTATTGAAAGGCGGCCTGGCAGACTATTCCGCAGTAAAAGGATGTATGGTAATTAAACCATACGGATTTGCCCTGTGGGAAGCCATGCGCGATATACTGGACCGTAAATTTAAAGAAACCGGCCACCAGAATGCCTACTTCCCGCTGTTCATCCCTAAAAGCTTCCTGAGCAAAGAAGCTGCACACGTAGAAGGATTCGCGAAAGAATGCGCCGTAGTAACCCACTATCGCCTGAAAAACGACCCCGATGGCGGTGGCGTAATCGTGGATCCGGAAGCCAAACTGGCAGAAGAACTGATCGTTCGCCCTACTTCCGAAACAATTATCTGGAATACTTATAAAGACTGGATCCAGTCTTACCGCGACTTGCCACTGCTCATCAACCAATGGGCCAACGTAGTGCGCTGGGAAATGCGTACCCGCCTTTTCCTCCGTACCACCGAATTCCTCTGGCAGGAAGGACATACCGCACACGCTACGGCCGATGAAGCCATCGCAGAAACAGAACAGATGCTGAACATCTACGCTGATTTTGCTGAAAACTATATGGCTGTACCCGTAGTACGTGGTATCAAATCCGCCAGCGAAAGATTTGCCGGCGCCGTAGAAACCTACTGCGTTGAAGCGATGATGCAGGATGGTAAAGCCTTACAGGCAGGTACTTCCCACTTCCTCGGTCAGAACTTCGCCAAAGCATTTGATGTACAGTTCTCCAACAAGGAAAATAAACTGGACTATGTATGGGCTACCTCCTGGGGCGTATCTACCCGCCTCATCGGTGCACTCATCATGGTACACAGCGACGACCAGGGACTGGTATTGCCTCCGAGAATTGCACCTACCCAGGTAGTGATTGTCCCTATCTATAAAGGCCCTGATCAGAAAGCCGGTCTCGATGAAAAAGTAAATGTTATCGTACAGGAACTGAGGAAAGCCGGTATCAGCGTGAAATACGACGACTCCGACAACAACCGTCCGGGATGGAAATTCGCAGAGTACGAAATGAAAGGCGTACCTGTTCGTATAGCCATTGGCGCGAGAGATCTCGAAAATAACGTGGCGGAAGTAACCCGCCGTGATACCAAGGAAAAAATGAGCCTGTCGCTGGATGGTTTACCTGCCCGCATTCAGGAACTGCTGGAAGAAATTCAACTCAACCTCTTCAATAAAGCTAAAGCGTATCGCGATAGCCACATAACCCGTGTTGATACTTTCGAAGAATTTGAGAAAGTATTGGAGGAAAAAGGTGGCTTTATCTCTGCGCACTGGGATGGTACCGCCGAAACAGAAGAACAGATAAAAGAACGTACCAAAGCTACGATCCGCTGCATTCCGCTCAACAATCCGCAGGAAGAAGGCACTTGTATTCTGACCGGCAAACCGTCCAAAGAAAGGGTGTTGTTCGCAAGAGCGTACTAGAAAGAATTACGAATTACGAATTACGAATTACGGATTTGTGGGTAGATTATAACGAATATCATTCGCGTTTACCATCTCCGCACAAACCCGTAATTCGTAATTCGTAATTCGTAATTCTTCAATAAATCATTAAAACGATCCGATGCCCTTGAACCGTTACATAATGTTATGGGCGCTGGTTTTCTTTTGCACTGTTACTAATACGCTGGCCCAGGGGCTGATGATCCGTAACTATAATGTAAAGGACGGACTGGCCAACGCCACTGTTTATGCTGCTGTGCAGGATAAAGACGGTTTCATATGGTTTGCTACTCCCACCGGCGTCAGTAAGTTTGATGGAAAACGATTCCGTAACTACGCTAAAAAAGATGGTCTTACAGATAACGACGTCGTAAAACTGGCCGCCGATTCCAAAGGCCGCGTATGGTTTTTTACCCTCAATGGAAAACCGTCCTTCTACAAAAAATCCGTTATCCACAGTGAAGAAAATGATAGCTCACTGATCTTTAACAGCCGCAGCCATTACATGCAGTATGCTTTTGAAGGTAAAGGAGGAGGGCTCATCTGGTTCCTGAATACCAACAACCGGATTGTTCAGTACAACGGTAAAGAAACCACCTACGATAAATTCGGCAAATCCGGTGCGGATCTGCTTTTCATGATGAGAAATTACAACATCTTCCACCCGTTGGATGCCTTTTTTCACCTGGAAAGTCTGACTGATCCCGCTAACACTGGTCAGAAAATAGATCCCGTATGTCCGTATCCGTTAGATGACCCGGGATTGCGCGCCCGCATCAAAGACAGCGCCATTGTTATTATGCGGAATACCATCTGGTCCTATACCGCCTCCCATGCCCTGTGCTTTTTTAACGGAGCAGAATGGGGGATCCATGATGATATCAGCCATATGTGCGTAGACAATGATAACCTGTGGGTAGGTACCCAGCGCGCATTGTTTTTCCTGAAGGGATATTTTAAAAACGAAAAAAAGAAGATCAAGTTACTCGACAACCACTACATCACCTCCCTGTTGAAAGACCGGGATGGTAACATCTGGATTACCACCTTTGGAGATGGCGTGTATAATATCCCCTATAAAAATTTTTATTTCAGCTATCTCGATAATACCAATGGCCTTTACTCGCATTCCATTTTCAGCGTCAGCAAGGATAAAAAGAATAACCTGCTGCTAATCGGGCAAAGTGCAGGCGTGCTCAATACAATGGATGGGGAAGGCCACATCAGCAATCAGTATACAATAGACACCAGTTCCGGGCGCAATAGCCTGTTAACCATGATGCCGCTAAAAGACGATCATGTACTTATAGGCACCGATAACGGACTGTATGATTTTAATACCGGGACGCATAAAACATCTCTCCTGAAAGGTATAAAAATGCTGAAGGATGTAGATATATCGCCCGCCGGCAAAATCAGGGTGGCAGCGAAAAACCAGGTAATCGCCCTGGATGATTATACCATCAGCGACCTGGATATGTTGGTCACCTCCATCGCCAGCGTCAATGACTCCGATTACTATGTTGGAACCAACAACGGACTTTATGCTTGCACAGATGGCAAAAAGCAGCTGCAGCCTGCCGGTCCGGATACCCTGCGTAAGGTAAATATCAAAGACCTGAAGTGGATCAACGGCGCTCTGTGGATTGGTACCAGCGACCAGGGAATTTATGTGATGCAGCATGATGCGATAGTGAAACATCTTGCCTCCGCCAACAACCTGGCCAGTGATATTTGCCAGCAACTCTACTACGATGGCGTGGGCCGCCTGTATGTGGCTACCAACCGCGGCGTATCTGTGATTGATGTGAAAACACAATCCATTACACGTAATATCACCTCCAACGATGGCCTGATGTCTGACGATATCCGTGGGGTATACGCCGATCATGATATCCTGTATATAGCCACCTCCAATGGGCTGTGCTATTTCAATGCGGATCATATCCCGGTAGACACGGTTCCGCCGGTGATCTACCTGAATAATATCCGCTACGGCGACAGTACCTTCCTGGCAGCCAATGCTTTCCTGCACCTGTATAAAAGAAAGGCTTCTTTTGAGGCAGAATTCGGTACCATCGTTTTTGATCTGCCGGAGCTGGTGGAATACCAGTATAATTTTTCGGGAGATACGACTAACGGGTGGATCACTACCATGTCGAACATTATCCCGTTCCCTGATTTACAACCAGGTAGCTATAAATTGATGGTGAGGGCCCGCAAATACAAAAGCGACTGGTCCAGCACGCTGAACATAGATGTGAATATCCTGCCCCGGTGGTATCAGCAATGGTGGGCAAGAGGCATCCTGCTGCTGGCAGGACTGCTGCTGGTGTTGGTAGGATTGCGTTACATCATCCGGCGTATTAAACAGGCAGAAAAGCGAAAAACGGAATACAACCGGCGCATCGCAGAGTTGGAAGCCAAAGCGCTGACCAACCAGATGAACCCGCATTTTATTTTCAATTCCCTGAACTCCGTGCAGCATCTTATCCTGGAGAAAGAGGAAAAACAAGCCCTTAATTTCCTGGCAGATTTTGCCACACTGATGCGGCAGATGCTCAATAACTCCCGTAAATCCTATATTTCGCTGGAAGAAGAGATCGCGTTCCTGACACGGTACCTGGAACTGGAGAAAATAAGGTTTGCACATTCCTTTAAGTATCATTTCATTCTCGAAGATGCCCTGAAGGAGTATACCATCTACATTCCACCAATGATTATCCAGCCCATCGTGGAAAATGCCATTAAACACGGCCTTGCACCAAAGAATATTAGCGGTTACCTGGAAATTAAGCTGGAAATTGTAGATGATCTCTTATATTGTTCCGTGGATGATGACGGTATAGGCTGGGATAAGTCAAATAGCATTAAAAGTTCAAGGCTCATTAAACATGAGTCTACCGCACTTAGCGTGATTAAGGAGCGGTTGCAGATTATAAAATCTTTTAATGGAAGTGTTGGAAAGTTAGAAATTATTGATAAATTTAAATCTGGTTTCGGCAATAAGGAAGGTACCTTAGTTGAAATACTGATTCCCATTGTTAAGATGTTATGAGTAATATAAAAGCTGCCATTGTAGACGATGAAGTCCGCAACATTCATATTTTACGCAATATACTGGAGAACTACTGCAAGGATGTAACGGTTGTCGGTGAAGCGCAGAATATCAATGAGGCGGCAGAAATGATTAAGAATAACCCCATTGATGTACTGTTTCTTGACATTGAGATGCCACCACACAATGGGTTTCAGCTATTGGAAATGTTTCCTGTACTGAATTTTGAAGTCATTTTTATCACCGCGTTTCAGGAATATGCCCTGCAGGCCATTAAGTTTGCAGCACTGGACTATTTGTTGAAACCAATCAAGGTGAGTGAGGTGGAAGATGCCCTGGAAAAGGTAAAAAAGAGCAAGAAGGGCCGGCTCAACGAATTGGCATCTATCCTGAAAGATTATGTCAAAAACAATGATAACGCTTTCTCAAAAATCGTTATTCCTGTCAACGATGGGTATAATGTGATTGATTTGAAAGACATTATCTATTGCGAAGCATTTGATAGCTATACCAAGATTCAGCTCATCAACAATGTTTCCCATCTTATTTCAAAATCATTGAAGGAATACGAAGAAATGCTCTCTGATAAAGGATTTTATCGGGTGCATAAGTCTTTCCTCATCAATATTCACCATATCGTAAAAATCATCAAAGGCCTGGGAACAGCCGTGGTGATGAGCGATCAGAAGAATATTCCGATCTCTTCCCGTAAAAAAGATGAATTCTTTACCCAGCTGAAAGGAGTGATTAACTTATAGCAGTTAGCTGGAAAAATTATATTAACAGGCCTGCGCTTCGCGTGGGCCTGTTGCTTTTAGTGTGTTAAAAGACGCTTGTTAAGGGCTGTTTCCGTCATTTTGGGTAACGAATAATCCAGGTTTCCTCGCATTTAACATGCATTTTCTATCATTCGCTGGTTCTTTCTCTGCTTTCACGGAATCGTGGAAAGTAATGTCATATACTTATATTATTTTCATAATGGGTTTTCATAGATTGGCTAATTGCATGATATGCTTTTCCAGGCAATGCATGTACGACTTAATGGAAAAGTCCCGCCCCGGTTTATCCGGGAACGGGACTTTTAAATTTTTGAAGCCCTCTAAAGTAAGCTTAGAGATTTTCGCTACCGGCACCGGTAGTAATATTGTAGTAATAGATGCTGCTACCTTTTTCAGGGTAGAAGCCAATCAGTTTGAGAGATTTTTGTTTTTCCACCGCAGAACTCAGCGCATCCACAGAGGTAACAGGAACGTTGCCGGCTTTCAGGATAACGAAGCCTGGGGCCATGGTAGTTTGTTTTTTCAGGATACCGTTACCTATATCATTTACCACTACACCTCCATTTACACCGAGTTGGGCAGCCTGTTCTTTGTCCAGTTCAGATAAATCTGCACCCAGGCGATCCAGCGTGGTAACCTTCACCAGGTCTGTATTACCTTTCAGGTTTCTCAGAACTACATTTTCCGCGGTAACTTCTTTGTTGTCGCGCAGGTAGGTGATGGAAATTTTGTCGCCTGGTTTGTACCGGGCCACTTGTTCGCTCAGTTGAGAAGTGGTAGGGATTTTCACGCCATTGATGGCGGTAATCACATCACCTGTGCGAAGACCGGCAGCAGCTGCAGAACTGTTAGGCATTACTTCTGTTATCTGTACGCCATTTACATCTCTTCTGATACCTGCATCTTTCAGTTGTTCGTCGCTCATATTGGCGATGAGAGAAGAAGGAGCATATTTTACACCGAGGTAAGCTCTTTGAACGTTACCATATTTCAGGATATCGTTCACCACTTTTTTGATGAGGTTTACCGGGATGGCATAGGAGTACCCTGCATAAGACCCGGTAGGTGAGGCGATGGCGGAGTTAATACCCACCAGCTCACCGGCAGTATTTACCAGCGCACCACCACTGTTACCCTGGTTCACGGCAGCATCGGTTTGTATAAAGGATTCGATGGCGCTGTTTACTTTACCCCCGCTTTTGTTGATACCAATAGAGCGGGATTTGGCGCTCACAATACCCGCGGTTACTGTAGCATCCAGGTTCAGTGGATAACCTACTGCCAGTACCCATTGACCAATTTCCACGTTATCGGAATTACCATAAATCAGGTAGGGGAGGCCGGAAGCTTCAATTTTAACCACGGCCAGGTCAGTGCTGGGATCCGTACCTATCAGCTTGGCCTTGAATGTTTTGGTGGAGTTGCTGAGGGTGACACTGATTTCATCAGCATCTGCAATCACGTGGTTATTGGTAACAATATAACCATCGGAAGAAATCAACACACCGGAGCCGGATGCCATCTGGCCGGGAATGTAGTATCTGCGGCCATCGCCACCGCCATTGAATTCATCTCCAAAAAATTCATCTCCAAAAAGATCTTGTAAAATGCTGCGCTTTCTTTGAAGGTTATTGCCATTCGTGACTTGACGGGGATTGATTTTTGTTTTGATATGCACTACACCGGGAACCACTGCTTTTGCTGCAGTCGTAAAATCAGAGGGTGGGGTTGCGTTTACATTGCCTGTTGTACCTGGCATGTAGCGCGCGTAATTTACGGGGACTTCTGTGCCATTCTGGAAAACCATAGGTTGCCTTTGCTGTATATATTTGCCATACACAAATATGGAGGCAGCGGCAGTTACAGCACTGATAAGAACAGTTGTAACGATTTGCTTGAATTTCATATTATAGTGTGTTTGCGTGATAATTAATGAGATAATAACGCCGGGATATGATCAATTTACATGCCCTTACTACAAATTTAACCTGCGGGAAGAATGAAACGGTATACCCATGATTTGTTTTAACACATTTTTATCGTAATCGTTAAACGCGGCTTAATGTCTGGCTGACAACCTTGTCAGCATCTATGTCAATATAACAAGTAAATGCGACAATTTGTTAGGAAGCAGAAAGCAAAAAGCGGAAAGCACAAAGCTATTGAAGCGAATGATTAAAGCGTATGTCCACCATCGTCATTCATTTCAATAGCTTTGTACTTTCTGCTCTCCTGCTATATTTCCAGGAAAAATTTCATCGTATCTACCCCGTCTGCATAGTCGCTGAGGGAAGGTTGTTGTGCGTTGCCAAAGGGCGTAAATGATTGTCCTACGAGGCACTGCAGCGCTTCTTCACCGGAAAGCTCCTGTTGCAGCTGGGCCATATCTATATAATAACTGTAGTGCAATACACTGAGCGGGGAAAACAGGGACGTGTTTTCCTGCAGCAGTATAGCGCCATTGGTCATATATGGGCTGGCATTCAGGAGGAGCAGTGCCAGGTTATAATCGTAGTTATTCTTGTATTTATGATGATCGGCCAGGTAGCTGTATTTCTCCAAAGCCTTCAGCAGCGGTACAAAATCATAGTTTACCGGTACATATATTTTGGTAACGTTTCGGCACCCAAGCCCGAAGTACAGCATGATATCATCTGCGAGTGCGGATAATTCTTCCGGTGTTTCTTTGCCGGTTAGTATGGCGGCCGAAGTACGGTTATGGCGTATAATGTTGGGATATTTGGCGAAATAGTAGTGAAAATACCGGGCAGAATTGTTGCTGCCGGTGGCAATGTAGGCATCACAATTTTTCAGCATGTCCTGTATTTCTGTTTGATGGGCTTCTTCCGGGTACCATTCGCTCATCTTCTCCAGGATGTGTTTCATCAGGATTTCATCCTTACCGGAAAGTTTCATTTTTACCCGGTGTCCGCTGATGAAGCCACAAAGCCAGTCGTGGAAGCCTACCAGGGGAATATTACCGGCAGATACGATTCCCACGGTTTTAGGAGTACGGCTGTTGCCCACGGTCGGATAGCCTGCTAACCACTGCTGTAAGGGGGCAGGAGAGAGGAAATATTGGGTGATATTGTCCAGGGCATTGTCTATAAAGGAAGGGATAAACCAACCATTTGCAATATAAGCACGCTCTTTCACTGCTTCCAATTCCGGGCTTTTTTCCGCCAGATACTGCCCCAGGCGCACCAATGCGGCTTCTTTTTCTGCTATGTTCATGAAACTATATAAATAATTGACTTGATTAAACCGGGAAAATTTTATTTTTGTCACACAAAATTAATGGCTTACTACTTAACCAAAAAGTTTACACTATGGCAATTAAGATAACAGACGAATGTATAAACTGTGGCGCCTGCGAACCGGAATGCCCGAATAATGCGATATATGAAGGCGGTGTAGAGTGGGCCATGACCGATGGCACCACTGTAAAAGGCCCCTATACCCTGATGGACGGTAGTGTTATGGACGCTGATCAGCGTAATGCCCCTATCAGCGTAGATACCTACTATATTGTGCCCAACAAATGTACAGAATGCCAGGGATTTCATGAAGAACCACAATGTGCTGCCGTTTGCCCGGTAGATTGCTGCGTTCCGGACGAAATGTACCAGGAAACAGTGGATGAGCTGCTTGGAAAGAAAGCGAAACTGCACCTTTAATATAATTTTAAGGAAGCTTAAAAAACCGTCACAGCTCCGGCTGGGACGGTTTTTTTATGTAATTTGAACCCTGATAATGCCCCAGTCCCTCACCTAAAAACTTACGCAATGGCAATTAAGATCACAGATGAATGTATCGGATGCTCCGCCTGCGAGCCAGAATGTCCCAATAACGCGATCTACGAAGCAGGTGTTGAATGGGCGATGGCTGATGGTACCACATTAACAGGCGCCTATACCCTGATGGACGGAACAGTAATGGATGCTAAACAACGGAATGCCCCTGTTAATGCAAACGCCTACTATATTGTACCCAATAAATGTACAGAGTGCCAGGGATTTCATGAAGAACCGCAATGTGTAGCGGTTTGCCCGATAGATTGCTGCGTTCCGGACGAGATGTACCAGGAAACCGTAGAAGAGCTGCTTGGAAAGCAGGCGAAACTGCATCTTTAATATATTCTTAAAGAAGCTTAAAAAACCGTTCCCGCTTTGGTGGTGACGGTTTTTTTTATGTAATTTGAACAGCAACACGAGAGCAGGTCGTGTCTCTTGACAATTAACAAATAACCTTTAACTTTACCCGCTTATTGTAAAATATCTTATGAAGAAGAATATAGCTTTGGTAGCCGGTGGATATTCCGGGGAATATGTGATATCTGTTCAGAGTGCAGTAACAATTGAAAATAACCTGGATAGTAACCAATATAATGTTTACAAGATTATTATTACCAGGGATAGCTGGAGCTATACCAGTGCCGGAGGAGAAGTGATAGCGGTTGATAAAAATGATTTTTCTTTAACCATCAATGGCCAGAAAATCACTTTTGATGCGGTATTCATTGGTATTCACGGTACACCGGGAGAAGATGGCCGTTTGCAGGGATATTTTGAAATGCTCGGTATTCCTTTTACCAGCTGCGGTATGGTGACGTCAGCCCTGACATTCAATAAAAGCTATTGTAACAAGGTGGTAGATGCCCTGAACGTGGTGAATGTATCCAAATCGGTGCATATTTTCCGTGATCAGCCTTATAATACCGCTGAAATATTGCAGCAACTGCGCCTGCCTGTTTTTGTGAAGCCGGCAGAAGGTGGCAGCAGCATTGGCATGTCTAAGGTAAAAACGGCGGAAGAACTGCAACCAGCCATTGATAAAGCGTTTAACGAGGATTGCCAGATACTGATTGAAGAGTTTATTAAAGGCCGGGAACTGACTATGGGGCTGTATCGCTCCAATGGCGCTATTACTACCCTGCCCATTACTGAAGTGGTTAGCAGCAAGGAGTTTTTCGACTATGAGGCAAAATATACGCCGGGTGTATCCAACGAAATTACCCCAGCGCCCGTTGCTGCTGAAGTAGCCCGGCAGGTACAGGAAATATCTGCTGTATTGTATAATAAGTTGAACTGTAAAGGAATTGTACGGGTAGACTTTATCTATGAAGAAGGTACCGGGAAATTATATTTCCTGGAAATAAATACCATGCCCGGACAGTCAGAAAATAGCCTGGTACCACAGCAGGTTAGGGCGGCAGGCAAAACCCTGCAGGAATTTTATGGCTTGCTTTTGGAAGAGAGCATGAAATAAGGATTATCACACTTAATATATTTATCGTGTTCGACTTTATTACCAAACGTTCATTTGTCGTCAATCTGTTAGCAGTTATCGCTATGTTTTTTGCGCTGGCCTTGCTGTTCTTTTCTATGCTGGGCTTTATTACCAAACATGGCCAACAGCTGACAGTACCCGATGTACATGGAAAAAATGTAAAGGAAGCCATTGAACTGCTGGAAAAAGCCGGTTTTGAAGCGGATGTAAGAGACTCCATCTATGTGGACTCTATCCCTGCCCTGGCCGTATATGCCCAAACACCTGATAAAGGTGCGCAGGTGAAAGTGGGCAGAACTATTTACCTGACCGTCAATAAAGTAGTGGCGCCTATGGTGAAAATGCCGGACCTGGAAGGATTGACTTTCCGTAGTGCTGAAATGATGCTGAAAAGCATGCGCCTCAATGTAGGAGATACTATTTATCGCCCGGATATTGCCACCAACTCTGTATTGCAACAGTTGCTGAATGGCAAGAAAATAAAACCAGGTACCCCTGTTGCAGAAGGTAGCAACATTACCCTGATATTAGGTAGCGGTACTGGCAGTGTGGAAAACCCGGTGCCTAGTTTCATCGGACTCACGTATGCCGAAGCCCGCGAAATCCTGAGTGCCAGCAACCTGAATGCAGGTACGGTGATCATTGATCCTAATGTAACAGATACCGCTAATGCCTATATTATTAAGCAGGTGCCTACCCGCAAAAATGAAATCGGCGATTTCAATATGCTAAGGGCAGGAGAGAGCGTAGACTTCTGGTTATCAGCTACCAAGCCGGTAGTGGATAGCACTGCCACCGCGAAACCGGCCAACCAGGAATAACAGAAAATGACGTAATTTGATTTGATTTTAAATTCCTATAACATGCAAAATATCACCGCAGAAGAGCTGAAACAGCGCATAGATAACGGCGAAGAGCTCTATATATTAGACGTGAGAGAACCTCATGAACGCGAAGAATTCAATATCGGAGGCAAACATATTCCATTAGGTTTCATTCAACAGATGGATGTAGAAGAAATCGAAGACTGGAAAGATAAAGAAATGATTGTTTACTGCCGTAGCGGCAACCGCAGCGGTCAGGCCTGCATGCTGCTGGACTCTATGGGCTTCTCCAATACCAAAAACCTGGTAGGTGGAATGCTGAAATGGACAGAATTGTATAAATAGCAGAAAGCATAAAAGAGAAAGCAAAAAGCTATTGTAGCGAATGATTAAAGCGGATATATTCGCACTATTCATTCGCTACAATAGCTTTTTGCTTTCTGCTTTATGCTTTCTGCTCAATAATAGCGGTTGCCTCAATTTCCACGAGGTACCGGGGATCAATCAGTTTACTTACTTCTACCATGGAGGTGGCGGGTTTAATGCTTTTAAAGAATTCGCCATGGGCCCTGCCATATTCTTCCCACCGGGATATATCTGTTACAAACATGCGGGTGCGTACTACGTCGTGTAGGGTGGCGCCGGCATTGATGAGGGCCGATTCAATTTTGGCCAGTGCAAACTTTGTTTGTTCATACGCATCACCTTCTGCTACTACTTTGTCGTTGTCCGTTGCCACGGTACCGGATACTTCAATGATATTGCCTACTCTTACAGCCCTTGAATAGCCGACTTTACCTTCCCAGATGGCTCCGGAGGAATAATTGGTGCGTTTCATAGTATTGTTTAAAGAAGTGAGGAGATACGCAAAGTTACAACATCTTCTTTAGTACGGGTAGCAGTATAAGCTAACGTGTTTTATCGTCCGGAGGTGTAGCTGTTCTGAACTTTACTACTTTTCCCAGCAAATCAAACCAAAACGGTGCGCCCAAAGAAATGGCGAGTGCGGTAATACACCAGCCGGCGAAAACGAGGCCGCCGTTTTGTTGGAAAGGATGGGTGTAGCCACAACGTATAACCGGGTGTCCGCTGCTGCTGTCGGTGATACAGCCCCGGCTAATGCCCAGCACATTCCTGGCATCGCCGGCATCGTTGCGGAGCATGGCATATACGCCTATCAGTGAGGTATCGTTTACGAATACACGAAGTGAAGTATCGGCATGGAAAAAGGCACTGTCTTTATGCAGCATGTTTTTACGTATAAGCGTATCAGTTATAGCTGTATAGGCAGGCGTCCGGCTGCTGGCCAATTGTACCATTTCCGTGCGAACGTTTTTATCTTTCATTAAAATGCGCGCAATGGCAATGGAGTCTACATTAAACAAAGCTGCAATGCCAATGCCGATGCATAGCAACCAGGTTTGTGTTTGCTTGCGATACCAGCCACTGGCGCGGGTCATGGTTTCATTGAACCAGCTTTCCATGTTCACCCGGAATGCCGGGATATCCTGTTGCGCATCTTCAAAGAGTTGCAGCAAGTGATCCTGTACATCGGGCGCCAGTTGGAGATAATTTTGTGTAAGCGCGGATTTGATGTTTGCTGCGTCAGTGAGCTGCGGTGTTGTTGCAGTGGATGAGGCGCCTGTTTCTGTGGTGGCAGGCCTGTTACTGATCACCTTGATACTGCTACGCAACAGGTGCACCATAGTCTGGGAAAAAATTTGCGGGCTGATATAAGCCGGCCTCGCTGCAGCGCTGTTTTCCCCGAGATGCCGGATGGACGGAGCGCCATAAAACTGTTTCAGAAAAGGGCTGCGGTGAAAAGGAGCAAAAAAATAAACAACGCTCCAACCCAGCTCATAAAACCAGTTGAAAAAGGTAAACTTTCCGAACCAGCCCAGGTCTTTACTGTGGTCATCTTCTTCCAACATCCGGCGTAAGCCTTTGGTTAATACACGGGCCCGGGAATTAAAGATGCGGGCGATTAATTCCTGCACAACAGAGGCCAGCAAACTATAGAGCAGGTAAATGAAAATAAGGCCAAGGGCCACATCTATGGCCAGGTTACTAAACATAAGGATAGGTATTAAGTTGACATATACACATAAAAATATGTTATTATTGCCAAGTTAGAGTGCTACTACGCAATGTATTTGTGAACTCGTCGTTATCTTTAATTATGCCGGTATTTACCCGCATAGAAGATGAAAATATTTAATACATTCTATATTTGCGTATATTTTGATCATATGAAATTGAAACATTTAGCCCTGTGCTTTCTGATGGTAGCGGCTTGCAGCGCTTCCGCACAAATCAAATACAGGGATACAGAGAAGAAGCCGACTTTAGTTCCTTACGACAGCAGCATTGCCTTTCAGCGCCTTTCGCCCAACATTGCACAGCTTACGCTGATAGGGCAGGATATCACCTTTTTAAAGCTCAACCCGAGACGGGCGGTTAGAAATAAAGAAGACAGTCTCCTGGACAACATTAAGGTGAAAGCAGTGGTAGAAGTACCTTATAAAAGTGTGCTCAAAGGCGGCCATTTTTATACGCCCTACAAAGCGGTAGAGAACAAAACATTCCGCATTGTTGACTACGATCGTAAAAGCCTAGATGGCGGTATAAATACGCTTATATTCACGCTGCGTGATGAAGATCGTAAACTGCTCCTTTTCCAGGTGCCTGCCGAAAACCTCGCGAATACGCCCGTCATCATTAATGCCAATTATGAGTGGCTGAAGCAACGGTATGTTGGCAGGCAATTACGCTTGAAGAAAGACAGTCGCAAGACGGAAAATGTACTCGACGATAACAAAGAAATTACACTGCAACAGTCAGATGTTTTTTCCTGTACAGAGGTGGCTGTAATTTTTGCCGGTAAACAAAAATACGGACAACCTTTCCTGATCGTAAAAAACAGTGAGAACCAGGAATTGGCGATTGGATTAGGCAGCAGGAGTGAATACAGCCATGGTCCTTTAATTGAGGAGTTTGAGTTGTAGAAGCTGAAAGCATAAAGCAGAAAGCAAAAAGCTATGGTAGCGAATGAACATTGCGAATATTATATCCGCTTTAATCATTCGCTACCATAGCTTTTTGCTTTCTGCTTTATGCTTTCAGCTCTTCAAAAAAGGCAGTACTGCCTCCCACCCAGGTATCTTTACTATTATAACCCACGCCAATCATTTTGCCTTTGCTGATACGGGCAAGATTGTGCACCAATACGGGCCGTGCGGCGCCGTCCAGCCAGATGTAAATCATTCTTATCTCGCAGATGGCAGGACCGGTGGGCGTTTCAATAGCAGGGGCATATTTTACCTTATGTTGAAGGATCCAGTTTTCAGGATCTTTTATGTTGTCGATATCCGTCTGGGTAACATCTATCAATACACCTTGCCCGGCGAAGGAAAAGAGTGGTTTTAATACATAATTTTCCAGGTCGGCCGGGATAACGGGTAGTTCATGAAGGAACCAGCTTTTAGGCACATATTCACTATGAATAAAAGGCATCATGTATTTACTGATCCGGTAAAACCAGTTGGGATGCGTGATCCATTCTACATCCAGGTCCTGGAAGAGGTTTACATATTCGCCCAGTGCCGCGGATTGCCGTTGCAGGTCATCAAAAATGATGCGGTTATAGATGCGTTGAATGGGCATTTTAACGCCATCTTTCAAATAAAATAATTTCTTTCCTTCCTGTATTAAAGCGGTTAAACATATGGTAGGAATACCCAGATTTATTTGGGTACTGGCAAAGTCAATACGGGTTTTTTGCGCTTCCGGTTTTACTTCCAGCAATATCACTTCTTCCGGTTGATACGGCCCTACGATCATTTCACGAAGCAGTTGATAATAGGCCGCTTCATCCAGTCCGTTGAAAAAATTGCTGAAGCCGGTGGGGATATTGAAATGTGTTTTAAAGCGGCGGGCCATCACTTCCTGGAAAGCCAGCATGGTAGGGAATCCCTGTAGTTCAATCAATTGTGGTATCAGTTCTCCGTCGGATGTTTTACATACTGCAAAGTCGATCACAATGAAGTGAGGATGCTCATTTTCGCGCGGTAATTTCATGGCCGCCGGAATGGCATCCTGGGTAATGGTTTTGAAGTCGGGGCGAAGTATAACATTGACAATTTCCTCGCAGGCCTGTACCAATTTATTGCCGAGGGTAGCCGGCACAAACACCGGGGTTTCCGCAATCCGGAATGCAGGCACCACACCCGTATCCGCCGCGATACCGTCTAAAAAATCCCGGTATTTGGCGGTGGTAAATTGTTCGTTATATGCTGTTCTGATAAATGGGATCATGATGTCTTTTAATTAAAAGAACGAGTGCTCATTATCTGTGTGGGAGGCCACCTGTACCAGGCGTTCAATAGCCGCCAGCCGGTCAGACAGTCCGCCATAAATAGCATAGTCCAGGAAGGCGGTAATGAAGCGGTCGTGTGTAAGCATAATCTTGTCCGGATCAGTGAGCTGGCTGATCATGCTGTTATATTTTTCCAGTCCGTGGTGATTAACCACTTGTTTTTTCTTTTCTTCCTGTTGAAGGTACATGTGCATGCCGGCGGCATCTGCTTCCGGGTGGAACTGGGTGCCTATGAAATGCTCATTAAACCGGATGGCCATAGTAGCCCTTTCCAGGGGTACATGCGGCCTTTCTTTTTCCAGTGCTAGTACATGTCCGCCCATCGCCTGCAAATTTTCGTAGTCCAGTTCTATCACTTGCCAGTCGCGGCTATCCACAATAAAAAAAGGATCGGGGAGTGCGCTGAAAACTTTTTCCCGCAAACCAGCGGCGCTTTTATGCACAGGAAAAACGCCAAAAGCGGGTGATTTACGTTTGCATACATTGCCCAGTTTATAATACCGGCACATGATCTGGTAAGAGTGGCAGATGAAGAATGCCGGCTTTTTTACAGGCTGTACGCGATTCCATTCCAATAATTCATCGATGAGGGAAAAATAGGCGGTTTCCCAGGCACTGCCTTCACTGGCTACCGGGCTGCCGGGGCCTCCGGTAGAAATATAAATATCGTAGGACGTATCTGGTACCTGTATTTGCTGCCGTACTTCAAACTCATCGAATTGGAGGTCCAGCGTATGCATGCTGGCATATTTCGTTAATATTTCACGAATACAGCGCATCCCTTCATTAGGAACACCCTCGTACATATCCAGCACAGCTACCTTCCAGCTTTTTTTAATTGGATGCATACCGCAAAATTACGAAATACGTGGAATTTGTCTTGCCCAGGATTATACTGATGATACGGATTCTTATTTTATAAGATTAAAAAATGGGAATCAGTATCATCAGTATAATCCTGGATAAGACAAAAAATCGCTTATTAGCAGCCCTGCAGAAACTGATCATGAATGAAGTCTGTTACGGCTACGAGGTCGTTGGTGTCTGCAAATACCTGGAGTTGTTTATCGGCGCCCGTACCAGTTTCCATGATGCGGGTGGTGGCTTGTATGATTTCCCTGCTGCCTAAGTCATCTACTACATCATCAATAAAGTCGAGCAGTTCGAAGATGAGGGAGCGGGTATTGACTTCCATTTCTTTCCCAAAATCAATCAGGTAGCCATCAATACCATAGCGGGAGGCCCGCCATTTGTTTTCATTGATCAGGGCGCGGTTGTAGATGATAAAGTTAAGATTCTGCATGCGCAGCTTGTATATTTTGGCGCATACTGCCTGGAAAAGCCCTGCCAGCATGATAGTGTCGTCAATGGTCAGCGGCACATCACAAATGCGGAATTCCACGGTATTAAAGAAGGGATGTACCCTGAGGTCCCACCACACTTTTTTGGCGTTATCTATACAGTTGGTTTTTACCAGCAGTTTGATATAGTTATCGTATTCTTCAATACTGGCGAAGTAATCGGGGATTCCTGTGCGCGGAAATTTATCAAATACTTTGGTACGGAACGATTTAAAACCGGTGTTACGGCCTTCCCAGAAAGGAGAGTTGGTACTGAGGGCAAAAATATGCGGCAGGAAATATCTAACGGAGTTGGCTATATGAATGGCCATTTCCCGGTTTTCCATGCCTACATGCACGTGTAGCCCGAAGATGAGGTTAGAACGGGCGGCATCCTGCATTTCGTTCACGATTTCGAAATAGCGGGGATGATCCGTGATGAGTTGTTTTTCCCATTTGCTGAAGGGGTGGGTACCGGAAGCGCCGATATTGAATCCCAGGTCGCCGGCAATTTGTGCAATGGTACGACGGAGCAGGGCTACGTCGGATCTGGCTTCGTCTATATTCGCGCAAATGCGGGTACCTACTTCCACTACTGCCTGGTGAAATTCAGCCTTTACCTGGTCGCTGATTACTTTATGTGCCTGTTCAACTATTTTTTGTTCATGAGACCTGAGTTCCCGGGTAACGGGATCAATGACCATGTACTCTTCTTCAATTCCCAGCGTAAAGGCTTTTAACATAGCGGATACTTTTTAGCAGCCTTTAGCTATTAGCTGTTAGCTGTTGGTAAATGCGGCGAAGGTAAGCATATGATGGTCTTTGCTGCATTTACCAACAGCTAACAACTAATAGCTAAAAGCCAGAACAAATTTAGTGCAGTAAACGGTCTCATTTTTCTTTTTGTTGTTTTTTAACAGCGCTTTTTTTAGCGGTTGTTTTTTTGGCGGTGGTTTTGGGCGCCTTTTCTGCAGCGGATTTCTTTGGTTTAGGAGCTTCCGCTTTCTTTTTTTCAGGAGTGGCGGCTGGTTTAGTTGTTTTTGCCGGACTGCGTTGCACAAACTTGCCCCAGGTAAGATTATCTTTTCCGGGCTTCTGTGCAATGGCTCTTTCAATAGCATAACGCGCACTGGTTTCTACCACCCACTCAAAATGTTCTTCGCCAATAGAGTGAAGGTCCGCATCCGGAGCAGGATTGCAAAAGTCTATAGCATAAGGTACTTCACTGCGCACGGCCATCTCCACGGTATTAAAATCATAACCCAGGTGTTGATTCAATGCCAATACCTGTTCGGTGATTTGTGCGGCCAGTTCAGGGCTCGGCTCATAACTGGCGTCATAGCGTCGTTCATGCGGGTGCTTGGGATTGTAAGGCATGATGCGAACGTGCTTACCGCCAATGCAGAAGCAGCGGTAATACTGGCTATAATTAATTTCCTCCTGCAGCATCATCACCAGTTGCCCGGTTTCGCTGTGTTTATGGAAAAAATCCTCTTTATCTTCTACCCGGTACACATGTTTCCATCCACCGCCGGCGTATGGTTTCATGTAGGCGGGGAAGCTCACGTAGTCGAAAATGGTGTTCCAGTCGAACGGATAAATCAGGTTACGGAATGATTTATCGGTGGTGTCGTCCGGTAACTTATAGGAGGGGAGCAGTACGGTGTTAGGCACATGGATGCCTATTTTATCTGCCAAAGCATTATTAAAAAATTTATCATCCGCACTCCACCAGAAGGGATTATTGATAACAGCCGTGCCTGCGGCCGCTGCGTTTTTTAAGTAAGCCCGGTAGAAGGGCACATCTTGTGAAATACGGTCCAGGATAACGGCATAGCCGCTATCTCCTCCCTGCATTACTTTATCGATAGTGACAAATTCAGCGAAGATACCAGGCGGATTGATGCGGTTAATGCGATCTACAAAAGCCTGAGGGAAAGTGTTTTCCTGTCCGAAGAGGATGCCTATTTTTTTCATACAGAACTTACTTGATAAGTGATATATAATGTGGCAGCATTTCCCGCCATACGGGCCAGTCGTGCGTTGTTTGCGGCCGTATGTCGAGCCAGTGTGCGATTTTTTTTGCTGCCAGTAATCCTGATAATTGTTCGTTTTGCGGCCGGGTAACATCCCGGTCAGCTACGCCCAGTACAATGCCCATGCGCCATAGATCAGCATGCTGATTGTCGGGCAGGTAATCTGTTGGATTATTGAAGTAAATGTTATCGTCGTAATAGCCATCTACGCGGGGTTTGATATCAAAAACACCGCTGAGGCTAAATAAATAAGAAACTTTTTCCGGGTGGCGGAAGGCGAAGTTGGCAGCATGATACCCACCAAAACTACAGCCGGCGGCTACAATCCGTTGTTGCCCGGTTTCCGCTTCCATACGGGGCAGAATTTCTTCCATGAGCAGTTTGTCATAACAGGTATGATTATACGCTCTTTGTTCCGGGGTGATTTGTTTGTTATACCAACTCATCACATCGATGCTGTCGGGGCAATATACCCTGATTCTGCCTTCTTCAATAAACCAGCGGATGGCTTCAATCAGGCCAAAATCTTTGCTTTCATAGTAGCGTCCCATAGAGGTGGGAAAGAGGAGTAACGGATATCCGCTGTCGCCGAATACCAGCATTTCAAATTCCTTTCCCAGGCTGGGAGAATGCCATTTCAAATAGTTTTCGGTCACGGGAAGCATTTAGTTAAATTTAAAGAAGATTATTGGTTTATTGGTAAATTGTTGGCGTGCAAACGTGTCAACATTATATCAATTCTTTGTACCTGCAGCGGGAAGTAGTGCTGGATACTTATTTCAGCGGGGCAGCCCCCACCGTGTTATTGCTGGTAAACGACGGACAGGAACTGGGCAATATGCTGGGGCAAATTCCTCCCGGGGTGTTGATAACAGGCATTCACGCCGGTGCGCAACGCCGGGCGGAATATGGTACTGCCGGCATATTGGATTACCAGGGCCAGGGGGCCTTAGCGGAAAATTATACCCGTTTTATTCTCCGGGAGTTACTGCCTTTTCTGCAACAGCAGTATCCCGCTATGCAGCTCCGGCAGCGGGCTTTTGCCGGCTTCTCCCTGGGAGGCTTATCAGCATTGGATATTACCTGGCGTTATCCCGATCTTTTCCAGTTGGCAGGCGTGTTTTCAGGTGCATTGTGGTGGCGGAGCAGGCCGCTGGGAGCCGGTTACGACGATCATCAACATCGTATCATGCATCAGTTGATCCGGCAGGGCCATCGGCATCCGGGGCAGCAGTTTTTCTTTGAATGTGGGACTGCCGATGAAACGGCCGACAGGAATCAGAATGGGGTAATTGACAGCATTGATGATACGCGGGACCTGGTGAAAGAGTTGCTGGCGAAGGGATATAAGCCAGATAAAGATGTTTTTTACCTGGAGATTCCAGGTGGCCGGCACGATACCGCCACCTGGAAAATTGCTATGGATGTGTTTTTACAACTGCCTTTCTTTTATCAGTAGTTAACGATAACGCCTATATTAAACGCAGCACCTCTTCCTTTAGCGTATTGATTGGGAATCATAAACCATTGTGCACGGGCCGGGAAATAATCTTCGTTGAAAAGGTTTTCTATGCCTAATGTCAGCATGGTGCGTGGCGTTACTTTATAGTTGGCGTTGAAGTTAAACAGGTTGTAGGCTTTCACGCGGCCTTCGTTACCATTATACACGCCTTTGGCATTCTTCTCAAAACGATCCCTTCCATTGATGCCCATGTATTGCAGCCGGAGCTCCAGTTCTTTCAGTGGACGGTAGTTAATGCTACCGGTTACTTTAGGTGGTGCAATTCTTCTACCATTGAGGTATACGTTATATTGTCCGCCGGTTTTGGCAGTATCCGCTTTCCCTTCCACGTAGCTATAGCTGGCGCTGATGTCCAGGTTACGCAGGGGCTGGTAGGTGATAGCGGCCTCAAAACCGTATATACGTTCAGGTGTTCTGCTTACATTAAACAGACCGGTATTTGGATCAAATATCATGTCTGCACCGAGTTTGGAGGTGCTGAGGAAGCCGCTGAGTTCAAAGCGGAATTTTTGATGTTCGCTTACAAAGCCCAGTTCATAGTTATTCACTAATACGGCTTCTGTATTAATCTTTTTGAGGTCATTTACCTTTGCATCACGCAATGCGAGGCCTACATCTGCTACCGAGAATCCCTGTGAAAAGCTCACGTAGGGCATGAAAGCGGGAAGGCGGTTGTAGCGGATCCCGGCATTAAACAGGGTAGCTGTATAATCCAGGCTGCCACCTGTTACCCGGATGCTGGGAGGTACAGTGCCATTGTTGCTGGTGAGGGGCAGCGTGTTATAGTCGTCCACACTTACATGCACCTTTTCTATTCTTACGCCTGCTTTAAGGATGAGGTTTTGCCACAAATTCCACTGGGTTTCTGCAAAAGGGGCATAGTTCAGCATGTTCATTTTGGGTACCCATATGCGACCATCTACCAGTGGCTGTGAGGTGACATTATTCAGCAGATCAGCACCATAGGAAAGGGTTCCGGAAAAATCGTATTTGTTGGACAGTGGAGAACTGAGCAGGAGGCGCAATCCTTTCTTTTTATCCAGTGTATGTGATTGTCCATCGCCGCCTTCAAAGCGGCCGAAGGATACATAGAAGATATCGTCGCGGGAAGTGTAGTAGGCATCGGCATTCAGCGAGGTACCACCTATGAGACTGTCGGCCTGGTAGGTGAGGTGCAGGTTATGATTTCCTCTGGAACCCGTAGGTACACCGGCCGGTTGCCCCAGTACGCCGGAAGAAGGAATACCTTTGGCAATATCGCCGTTTACCACGGTATAGTTGGAGTTTTGCTGGCTGCGGTAGTAGTTGTACATCAGCTGTAAGCGTTGCCGGCTGTTAATCTGATAGCTGGTTTTGGCAAATACGTTATAGCTGTTGGTTTCTCCCAGGCTATAGTTAGGCCCTACCAGCTTGCCTTTGGCGTCTTTGTATTCGCCGGTTTCTTCGGCTACACCACTCACGATGTAATCGAACTTTTTATATTTTCCCTGCAACAACTGGCCAACGCGGCCGCCTACACTATTTTTCAGGTTGGTAAGGGAGCCGGTGGTGTTGATGCTGGTTCTGCCGGACAGTATTTTATCTTCTTTTGGTGTAGTGGTAATGTAGTTGATCAAACCACCGGTAGCGCCGTTGCCGTAGATGGCGGTAGCGCCTTTGAGCACATCTACTCTTTCCAGTACGGCCGGGTCTATGGAGCGCATATCTACTTCTCCGTTGCGGAGTGGTGTGGATTGTGGAATGCCATCAATCATGATCAGTACCGAACGTCCGCGGAGTGATTGCCCCACGTTGCTGTTGGTTTGTGTGCCCGGGGCCAGTCCGGGTACTTCCTTTGCCAGGATGTCTGTTACATCGGTATTGATTCTCAGGTCGTTTTCCAGTGTTTTGCGGGTAATAACGGTTACGGAAGAAGGAACGTTATCGAGTGAAACGGGTTTCCTGCTGGCGGTTACTACAATTTCGCCCAAAACTTTTTGGTCGGTGTTGGTAGCCGGGATGCTGTCTTTTTTATGTTCGTTGTGGTGATTGCGTTGTTGCGCTACTAGCGGAGCGGTGATGCTGCATCCGGAGAAGAGTAGCACCAATAATTTTGCGTTGAATGAATTGTGCATAGCCGTTTAGATAATGTAAATGCTTTCCTGGTTTGCTGTAGGAGTATTGATTTCCGAGGAGCAAAATTAGACAAAAGCATTCCGGCCCGTTTACGCAATCGGGAAAATTTCAGATAGAAAATAGCCGGAAAAAATTCCGTTTTTGTTAGCCGGGTAAGCCACCATAACGGTTGGCGATGGTGGTTTACGGAATTATTCCGACAGGTAATAGATCACAATTTCTACCCGCCTGTTTTTTCGCCGGCCTGCCGGGGTGCGGTTATCGGCTACGGGCATGGATTCTCCCATTCCATTTACTGCAGAGATATTGCTGCCTGGTTTTTTATTGCGTACGTAATCTGCTACGGTAAAGGCGCGGCGCATAGATAGCTCCTGGTTGTAGATATTCGTACCAGTATTATCGGTATGTCCGGTAACGCTGATGGATATATGATCTCCGGAGGGAATTTTATCGATGAGGCTATCCAGGGATTGTTGCATTTTATTTTCCAGTTCATGGCTGTTTACCTGAAACAGGAGGTCGGGGATGAGTAGGGTATCCGTACGTGTAACCGATACCGTTACCTCTTCGGCTGGTTGGCAATTTACGAGCTCCACGCGTTCGGTGGAGTCGCCATCGGGAGGTAATTTCCCAATACCGGTAATGATAAAGTCGTCGAAGCTGAAGCCTTTTTTGTATACCAGGAAGCTGGCTACTGCTTGTGCGCGGTCTTGCGCCATCACCTCGTTGTATTTTTCACTGGGGTTTTTAAATACATATCCGGTGAGTTTGATTTTGCGGCGTAGTACGGCCCCTGTAGGCTTGAGCGCTGTTTCCAGCTGGCCGGCATAGTTGGGGTTGATATTTTTGCTTTTAGGGAGAAAGAAGTCGGTCTTCAGCACCAGGGTATCACAACTGCCGGGATTATAAAAAACGGTTTGTAGTTTGGGTGTTTCCACGGGTTGCAGGTCGTTGTCCGGTGAAATAAAGTGATGGCGGTCGTGCATAGCGTATAGTTTCGCGGCGGTTTCTTTGGTATTCGCGCAGCTACCACCGGATAAGGGTATGAGTGATACGCTATCGATGTTCAGGTAAAACGCTTCATTGCGGGGATAGTTGTTGGTGATGGAATCGAAGTTGCCGATAATCATGTACCGGGCATCGGCTGGAGCCACAAATGTTTTTTCCAGTACGGTCCATTTTTTTTCCGGGTGTTTATCGGAGTCTCTTGAAAAGTACAATGTAGCGGGCATGGCCAAAGGGCGGGGTGTCCAGCGGTGTATGGGACCGGAGTCAAATAATACGCCGGGAAGTGGGTAGGGGCGGTCTTCTTCCATCAGGGTATATAATTTCAACCGGTACTCTTTCCCTTTCTGCAGGGGGCATAGTAGCTGTGTTTCGCTATAGGAGCGGAAGTTGGGATCAATGCTGCTATAGAGGGTGAGGGTAATGTAACGGTTGCCCCTGTCTTCCGTGTACATAATTTTGCTGGTATTGGGAGCTACGGATTCCCAGGCACTGGGAGCACAGGGAAAGTTGTATTCTGTGCAGATGTTGACATCGGAGAAGCCCGGGTTGGCGACGATATTTTGCGCGTGCAGGCGTTGGAGTGGCAACAGGAAAGTGAGTGACAGGATAAGAATACGTATCAAGGGTCAGGATTTGGGGTATAACGGGGAGGGAGGTAGATTTATTATAAAACGAAGAGGGCGTCCCTGATGGGACGCCCTCTTGTTAAAGTCAATTTATAACAGATTAGTTGAAGATATATCTTACACCAACCTGCATCTGCCATCTGGACAACACAGAAGTGAAGTCAATGAATGGGCTCTTGATATTGTTGAAAGAGTAACGGGCTTGTCCACCTGGACCGTTGCTATCACGGTAGGTTAAGAAAGCAGGGTTCGCAACAGTTTTTGCTACACCCCAGTTACTGTTCAGCAGGTTACCAAAGTTGATGATATCGAGGGTTGCCTGCAATTTGCTTTTGCTTTTCGGAGCAATTTTAGCGAAATCGATATCCTGGATCAATTTCACATCAAAGTGATTCCACCATGGATATTGACCACCATTTCTTTCAGTAAACTGTCCTCTGCGGCTGTTCAGGTATTTATCCTTGGAGATAAACTGATCCAGATCGCTCCAGATTTGATCTGGGGTGCGGGTATCAGCAGGAGCACCAGCCGGTACTTTGCTTGGAATCAGGATGATGTCGTTTTTATCTTTTGGAACGTAGATCAGGTCGTTGTTAGTGGTAGAACCATCGTGGTTCATGTCACCAGCATATACGTAGCTGATACGGGTATTGCTAAATGCATCAGAGAATGGAGATCCTTCGTAGATAACAGATACCGTAGTAGCGAGCATTTTCGCATACTGAATTTTGTAAGACAGGGTTGCTACTACTCTGTGTTTCACCAGGAATCCGGTGTAAGATAATACCGGGTTGTTTGGATCGTTCACGATAGCATTACCATTGAACGCACTGGCAGCCTGAGATCCTGGGCTGGAAGTAACGTCTTTTGCATTCTGGTAAGCATAAGCAGCAGAAGCATACAGACCAAAGTCAAATGTTTTGGAGAACTGTGCAGACAAAGAGTAAGACCAGCCTTTGGAGGTATTATCCAGTACGATAGCGTTGGTTGCTTTCGGGCTTACGCGGTTAGTAGTCGTAGGGAAAGTGTCACGGGCACCTGGTCCTACAGATTTACCGGTTGGATTTACGAGGTTCGCATCTCTGTGGTATACTGCGTTGATATCTTTCGTGTAGATACCTTCGAAGGTACCCAGGATTTTACCTGGTAATAACACGTCAACTGCCAGGTTCGTACGCCAGATCTGTGGGTATTTGAAATCAGGAGACATTACGTTAATCAGCACGCTGTTTGGAGCAGACGGATTTGCTGGAATGTATGCACCTGGATTAGGATTGAATGGACGGGCATTTGCACCAGCAAAGTTGGTGATTTTGTCGTTACCATACAGCAAACCATTCTGGCCAGCCTGGTTAACAGCCCAAACATAAGGGATACGACCAGTGAAGATACCAGATCCACCGCGGATCTGTAAGGATTGGTCATTTTTAACATCCCAGTTGAAACCGATACGAGGTGAAACCATCAGTTTGGCTTTAGGCAGAACGCTTACGTCCAGGTGTTCACCGTTACGGAATGATACCGCATCAATATTTGGGTTTTTATCCAGTTTGGTAGGGTAGAAAGGAAGATCAAATCTTACTCCATAAGTTAATTTGAAGTTGTCTTTGATCTGGAATTCATCCTGTGCATAAGCAGAAGCGGTAGCTGCGCTTAAGTCTGCAGACGGAGCCGGATTACCTTTGATGGCAGAATAAGACAGCTGGTACAATGTAGGTTGAACCGTTTGGTCGCCACCCAGTGCAGCCAGTGCAGAGGTCATGTCTTTATAACGGAACTGACCCAGGTAGAACTGAGCAAATGCGTTGCTGAATTTAAAGTATTCACCAGCGATACCAAATGTCCAGGTATGTTTACCTGAATACAGGTTGAAGTTATTGGCAAATTGTACCAGATCCTGGCTCAGTTTATTCACTGCGCTGAAAGGTTCAGAACCGGCAGAGATGTAGTTTTTACCATTACCATCTTCGATGTCTATCAGAGGGAACAAGCCACCTGGTGCAGTACGGTAGTCACGGAACCTGCTATAGGTTACAGACAGGTTGTTAGACATTTTGTTGGAGATGGAGCTGTTCAGTTCCGCTACATAAGAATTGATCTTGTTGTATTGACGGTAGCTGGTATTCTGGAACAGTAAGCTGGTTTGGCTTGGACCACGACCGGTGTTGGAGTTGGAAGTACTCGAATTGATATCCCGGAATGCGTTCATGTAAGAATAACGGAAGTTGAACTTATTCTTGGAATTGATGTTCCAGTCGATACGCGCGGTTATCTTTTCGTTATTCTGTTGAAACTCGTAGCCTTCATAAGCACCAGGATCATAGCCTAATTTCTGTAGGGCAGTTTTAACCTGGTCCAGATCAGATGCCTTCACATTGGAAATGCCAGGGCCATCGGTACCGCGGTTAGCGCGGAAGTTGCTTCCTGGAGTGCTTTGTCTTTCCAACTCACCATTCAGGAAGAAGAACAATTTATTTTTGATAATCGGACCACCTACACGGAAGCCATATTGTTTAAGGTTGTATTGATCGTTACTAACATCTGCACCTTTTACTTTACCGCCAGTGAGGTCAGTGCTTCTGATAAAGGTGTAAATAGAGCCGGAGAACTCGTTAGTACCAGATTTGGTGACAGCATTGATGTTTGCACCAGTGAAACCACTCAGTTTAACATCATACGGCGCCAGGTTCACCTGGATCTGATCAATCGCATCCAGACTGATAGGTTGAGAGTTGGTAGCGCCACCTGGTAAATCGGATAAACCAAAGGCATTGCTGAACAGGGAACCATCTACGGTAAAGGAGTTGTAGAGGTTGTTTCTGCCGGCAAAAGTGAGGCCTTTACCTGCCTGAGGAGTCAGTTTGGTGAAGTCCTGTATACCTCTGTTTAAAGATGGCAGATTCTGTAACTGCTCTCTGGAGATATAAGTAGCAGCACCGGTACGGGAACTGTTAAAGGTGGTGCTTTGCTTACCTACAACTACCAGCTCTTTCAGTGCGGTAGTGGAGGACTGCAATTTAAAGTCAATTTTGAATGTCTGGCCCAATGGCAGGCTTACATTCTCTTCCTTTTGTTCCTGGAAGCTGACAAATGATACGGTGATGGTGTATGGTCCACCTACCCTCATGTTAGGGATGTTGTAACGGCCGCCATCCTGCGTGGTTGTACCATAGATAGTACCAGATGGAATGTGTACGGCTTTAACTGTTGCACCAATTAATCCTTCTCCTTTTTCGTCTTTTACGTAACCGGTCATGCTACCAGTTGTAACCTGGCCAAAAGTGAGGATGGAAACAAACAGAACTAATGTTGTTAAGAGTAATTTTTTAAACCCCATAAAGCAAAGATGTTGTTGAATCAGCCGCAAAGGTGGGTAATTTTCTTCTTATAATTTTAACTTGAAATTAACAAATTGTTAAGTACACTGTGAATATCTCAACGTGTCAACAAAAAATTGCATGGCATCTAGCTGATTGCGGATTCGCAAGCGAAATTTTCAAGATTTCGGTTAAAAATTATAAATTCTCAAATTGACGTTATTAATAATGAATGAAACCTTTAACCAGAGTGAACTTTATGGGGTTTTAAATGTATGCGGCAATCAAAGATGATGCTAATTTTTTATATGTGAAAGTTAGTGAGTATAACCTACATAATTACAGTAGGTATTTTGTCTCAAAACCCGAACCCCTTGCCTCAGTTTTTCACATGTATATGTCGTAACTTTGCGCAATTCAACATTACTGACCCGGAGGGAATTTAATATGTTAGATAAAATAGAAGCAGCAATAGAAGATATAAAAAACGGTAAACTGGTGATCGTAGTAGATGACGAGGACCGTGAAAACGAAGGTGACTTTATAACAGCAGCGCGCAATGTAACACCTGAGATTATCAACTTTATGAGTACCCACGGACGTGGGCTGATATGCGCTCCATTAGTGGAAGAACGTTGCGAGGAACTGGGACTGGAACTGATGGTACGGGATAATACGGCCTTGCATCAAACCCCATTCACCGTATCGGTTGACTTGCTGGGGCATGGCTGTACAACTGGTATTTCCGCACACGACAGGGCCAAAACCGTACAGGCACTGATCGATCCAACTACCAAACCGGAACACCTGGGTAAACCCGGCCATATATTTCCGCTGAAAGCAAAAACCGGTGGTGTATTACGCCGTTCCGGCCACACCGAGGCAACCATCGATCTGGCCCGTTTGGCTGGATTCGAACCTGCCGGTGTACTGGTGGAAATCATGAATGAAGATGGTTCCATGGCCCGTTTGCCGCAACTGCGCGAAATAGCCGACAAGTTTGACCTGAAACTCATCTCCATAAAAGATTTGATCGCTTACCTCCTCAGCACCGAAACGCTGATAGAAGAAGGCGTAAAAGTGCAGATGCCCACCAAATACGGCAATTTTGAACTGATTGCCTTCAAACAAATCAATTCCGGTGAAATTCACATGGCGTTGAAGAAGGGCGACTGGAAAAAAGATGAACCAATACTGGTGCGGGTACACTCTTCCTGCGTAACCGGCGATATCCTTCATTCCCTGCGTTGCGATTGTGGTGAACAACTGCATGCCGCGATGCAAATGGTAGAAAGAGAGGGGAAAGGCCTTATATTATATATGAACCAGGAAGGAAGAGGTATTGGCCTGATGAACAAACTGAAAGCTTATAAGCTGCAGGAAGAAGGAATGGATACCGTGGAAGCTAACCTGGAGCTGGGCTTTAAAATGGATGAACGCGATTATGGCGTGGGGGCACAAATCCTTCGTCAGCTGGGCATCAGCAAACTGCGCCTGATAACCAACAATCCGCGTAAACGCGCCGGGTTAAGCGGTTATGGTTTGGAAGTAGTGGAAAATGTGCCGATCGAAATTCATCCCAATCCGCATAACGAAATTTACCTGAAAACAAAAAGAGATAAATTAGGACACGAGATCCTGAAAGGATAAGACGATTCATTGGTGAACCGCGTAAGAGGTTGCCGTATCTGAAAATACGGCAATATCATTTAAACCACACAGAGGAGCAACGCTTGCACAGACAGGCTTTGCTCCTTTGCTGTTTTCGGGCGGTTGCTATTTAGTGGTGGTAGTGTCTGCCTTTACTTTCTCGGCGTCTTCCTGCTCTTGTTTGAGGGCCGCTGCCTTGCGGAGCGAATCCATCAATGGTGTGCGGGAGCGGCGATTGCCGCCAAATAATTCACTGAAGCGATTGTATTCCCTGATATAAGAAATGCCCACACCAGATTTCGTACGGTTGTTGAGGTTATATACGTCGTAGTCCGTTTTGCTGAACGCATTAATACGGAAACGGCCATCGGGCGTAAGCAGGTATTCTATACGGAAGTCGCCCGCAAACCGGTTGGTATTGGCAGAGGTAGCGGTTTTACCCCAGTCGTAGTCCCCGCCTGCATACAAACGGAAGCGATTATTAAACAGGTTACTGGTAATACCGGCACTCACCTGGTTACGGTCTACGGAAGAATTATCCAATGGACCGCCCACGTTATAGGCGCGATAATTTACGTTTACGCCGATGCCACTGCCTTTGAGTAAGGCGCCGGTAATATTATTCAAAATGGCTTGTGCCTGCGCGGAGAGCGCTTGTCCCACGCTGTTTTTACCGGTAATACCTACATTGGCGGCAGCCGTGGAAGAGGCATCATCCGGCAGGAACTGGTTGGAGAACAGCAGCCCCCATACCTGGAATAAAGCCTTATTCTGGTCATTGTTAATTTCTTTCAGGTGAGCAGCCACACCACTTTCATACGCCAGGCTACCTACTTCCGGCAATTGAATGGAATAGGTAATGTCTGGTTTCAGCAATGCGCCCCGCAGGTTGATTTCCACATCTACTTTTTCAGTGCGGGTCGCCAATTTATCGTTTTGTGCATTGGTACCTTGTCCGACCAGGTTGTACAGGCTCACCTTAGGCAACGAGTACTTCGCCATGATGTTTACCCTGGCCTCGGATGGATCACCATTCCAGGTGATGGTACTGTTTTTCTCGATATCAAATTTCCAGCTCGTCAGGCGTTGGAAAGTAAAGTTGTAAGATCCATTATTGATCTCATAGTTACCAAACATGGAAAAGTCGCCTTCCGTGTTCACGGTGACTTGCAGGTTACCGGTACCATTAGCTGAAATAATATCGCCGGTGGTGGCATCCAGGATGACATCTATCTGTGCATCCGGGTTGGCGGCGATGTCCAGTTTTACAGTGAGTTTGGTGTTGTCTTTCTTCTTTTTCTTTTCTACTATTTCTTTTCCGTAAGTTTTGAAAGTAATGTAGTCGTATTTACCAATATCCTTACTGTCGGACATCGGGAGGTAGAAATGGGTGCCTTTGATGGGACGGGCGAGGATATGCATTTGCATATCATTCAGCGGTCCGGAAAAATATACTTTACCATCGGCGATCACATCTCCATAAAACAGGTCGTTGTCGGCGGCGCTGGTATTCAGGAATACGAATCCACGACCGGTTACGTCAAAATCGAAATTGAGTTTGTCGAAGTGGTCATGGCTGATATAGCCGCTGGCGTTGCCTTTGGTGTTGTTTTTATCGATTAGTACGAAGTTGCCGAATTCTATCAGGTTATCATCTACATTCACCGTGAGTTTAGGAATCCGGTAATGGGTGCCCAGGTAATCTACCTTGACGCCGAGGGTATCCAGTGTGAGCGTTCCTTTTACGGAGGGAAGTGTAGTGGTACCGCTGATGTTCAGGCTACCGGCTACACTACCGGTTAGCTGGGATACATATCCGGCCAGGTATTTATTCAGCAGGCTGATGGAGGTGCCATTGAGTTTGATGTTGGCATCTATATCCCGGTTAGCGGCCAGCAGGCCTACTTTGCCCTGGGCCAGGAATGCTTTCCCTTCATTATCTGACTGGATATTAAAGGTGGCAATGCCGGTTTGGTGATGATAGCTACCATCCACATTTAAAATACCGATAGAATCATTATCGATACGCAGTTCCCTTGTTCTGAGCGCGGTGTTGATGTCCAGGTTTTGGGTAGGGTCGGCGATGTTGATGGTACCGTCTGTAATACCTTCGATGCGGGTGGTGATAAGTTGTGCCGGGATGACGTCGGCCAGGTTTATGTTTTTGAGTGTAACAATAAATTTCGATTCGTCCGGATTATACTCATTGGTTTCAATGGTAATGCTCTGGTCGTTGCGGGTAACGCGCAGGTTTTTTACCGTGAGAAAGTGTTTGCTCCAGTAAACTTCATTGCCGGGTGTTACATTCCATTGCCGCTCATTTACCGTGAAGGCGCTGTTGAGGAAATTTATTTTCAGCCCTTCTGGTACGGTAATGATCCGGGCATAGAAACCATCGAGGGAAGAAGTATCTTCTGCGGCCAGGTCTACCTTTACAAAAGAGGTATCATGGCCGGAACTGGCCAATATCAATGGATTTTCGAGGATTACATTTTTGCCCGAGAGCACCTTGCCTATACTGGTGCTGATGTTGACTTTGTTGAAGTTCCCATCTCCCTTTACCTGCAAATCCTGTACATGATAATTCAGGTAGCCGGCTTCCGGTATATCGATGTTTAATGCCAGATTGCCGCCATTCATGGTGCTGAGGGCGCCGGTAACTTTACTGTCGTTAAAGCCGGAAAACTGTTGGGTAAAGCCTTTCAGCAATTTGTCTACTTCTCCCAGGTTAAAGGCAAAGGAGAAGTTTTGGTTATCGCTGATATGCATAGGCGCACTGAAGTAGCTGGGGTAATATTTATAGAGCAGCAGGTGGAAAGCGTCCGGCAGTTGGAGGAAGCTGTATTGGCCTTTTACAAAGCCGGAAATTTCGCTGCCGGCAAATTCCAGTACTTTTTGGTTGTCTACCATATGAGACGACACATTGAGGGAGTCGAATTCCAGGCGGCGCTTATCTTTAAATACAAATACTTCATACATCCGGGCAATGCCGTCGAAGTTGTCGATGTTGCTGCCTGCGAAGTTCAGGTCTACTTTGGCTTGCAGGGTAACAGAATCTTCTGTGATATGTAATGCTTTCAGGTCGCTTTTGCGTACGTCTGCATTGAAATTGAATACAGGCAGGGCTTCGTTGAAGTCGATGGTACCGGCAAAATCCAAATCGAGGTTAGGATCATTGGCGGTGAGGGAGCCATTAAAGAATTTGCGGCTCATTTCCCCTTTTGTTTTGATGTGCTGGTAATTGTATCCGAAGAGGGAAATTTCCTGCACATTGGCGTCTACGCTGGCTTTCAGCGTTTTGAAGTTAAACCCGGCTCCGTCTACTTTTGCATCCAGGGAAATGGTGGAGAGGTTGGTGTTATCAAAAAGGCTACCGATATCAAATTTAGTAGCAGTGAGGCTTCCGGAGTAAACGGGCACATCACGGCTGGTTTTGAAGTTCAGATCCGAATTGAGTTTGCCCAGGTTGGTCTGGAATTGGCCATAGGCCACAAAGTCGTTGATAAAGCCGGTATAACTACCCTGGAAGCGGATGGCAGTGAGGCGATCGATCCGGACGGTATTCACGATATCTTTTACGATGGGCATGATTTGCATCACATCTTTCCCGGTGGTGACCAGTTCTTCTGCATGGAAATCGATGAAGGTTTCGTAGATATCCGGCAGGCCGCGCATTTCGAAGCTTCCTTTCATGCGGGTGGTGTTGCCGGCTTCCAGTTCAATTTCGGATGCTTTCAGGTTGCTGACAGGGCCACGGGCCTTTCCGTTGAGGGTGATTTCTTTTTTCCAGGAGGAAAGGGGCGGAGCAAAAAATGCGATATCGTCGGAAGAAAGTTTACAATTTTTAAAGTGGGCCTGCATAAATACATCGTTGATATAATCGCTCATATCGTTGATGTCGTTGTATTGCATGGCGTAGTAGTCGCCAATGTGGCTGCGGTTTGTTTCCAGGTCCAGCTGGGAGAACTCCATTTCCACGGGCGACATTTTAAACCGGCTGCTGAGTTTTTTTACTTCGAAGCCGCTGCGTTCTTTGGTGGTGAGGTTGAGGTCCCCGATGATGCTGTCTTTCACCAGGCTGGTGTTGGTGAGCGACAGGTTAATTTCATTGAAGCGGATATGATGGGGGGCAAAATATCCGGGTTCTATTTTCGTGCTATCGTCCGGGTTATCTACTCCGAAGATGCCGTTTTTTATATTAATTTCTTTTACCATGAGTTTCCAGTTAGCGCCATTCCATCGTAATTGATGGCTGGTATCGGAAACGGAGTTATCGGGGGTATGGTGTCTTTTATGCCGGAGTGGAGAGGAGGCATAGCTGCTGATGACGAAGTAAGGCTCAGTAAGGGTGAGTTCCTGTATATCGATATTATGTTTTTGCAGGTCCAGGTTTTTGGCGTCCAGGTAGATGCGTTTGGCGGATGCCCGCATATCTTCACCTACCCAGGCGTCTACCTGGTTGAGTTGAATGTTTTTAAGATCAATTTTTTTCAGGTCCAGGGAAATACCGGGGGAGGGGGTATGGCTGGTATCCGGGGTGGAGGAGCCGAAGGCTGCTTCGATGAAATGGTAGTTCCAGACAGAGTCTTTGCGTGACCGTAGCAGGTTGACTTGTGCATTTTCCAGGCCAATGAATTTGATGACGGGTTTATCCTGGAAAAAGAACCAGTCGGTAATGCGTACCTGTAATTTGCCGGCGTAAAGCAGGGTATCCCGGTGTTGATCCTCTATGAGTGCGCCCTCCAGCTGCATGCTGTTAAACAGCCGGAAGCTGACCCTGTCTATCTGTACTTTTGTTTTCAGCTGTGAAGCCAGGCGGCTGGTGACTTCTCCCACGAGGAAGTTTTGTACCACAGGTATGTTAACCAGTATTCCAATGAGAATGACGAGGCCTAACAAACATAGTAACACGACAGATAATATTTTCCGTACTTTTTTCAGGCTGCAAAGTTTATCCGGCAAAAATAATTAATAGTTGTCAATCAGGGCCATATTACAACACGATCATTATGAATTAATAATGAGTGAGGCAAGCAGGGGGGAAATTATTCCGCCGCCAATCGTTTTCGTATATAGGTAACAGTGAGTATGGCAGCGAAAGTGAACAACAATCTGTAGCTTGACAAGTAAATATCATGGAATTGTCTACCTGAGATAAAATTTAATGGTATTAAATTGTTGTTTTGTGATATTATTTTAATGTAAATTGACGCATATAGAGGAATTTTCTTTTCTTGAATGCTAATTATCATATATTTATCGTGTTTAGCTCATTTTTTAATCGTATAAAGCAAATTGTCATTATTCTGTCAGTTGTTTTTATTTTCCTATTAGGAAAACTTTAACAATTATAATTTCCATCCAGAACAATAAAGTAAGTGAACAAAGTACCGTAACAGTGAATAAGTAGTATTGCAATCGTAGCAAGTTTAGGTCAACCGAAAAACAAATTATTAAACTCATTCTAAATCCGATCAGAGCGTATCAAAGAGTACATCAGTGTTTTGCTTATCAATCATTCAACCAGGATATTTTTCAATACAAATTTCTATTAACCAAGTTCCAAAAAAGCAATCGTTATTTATTCAACAGTGAACAAGCACAGGTATCATTAGCATTAGCGTTAGCCGATCTGATTATTCCAGCGTAATTTATTAAACCAGAATCTATGCACAAAAAGTTGCTACTATTAGCGCTCATGGGATTGCTATGCCTACAGGTATGGGCCCAGGAGCGGAAAATTTCGGGAACCGTTACAGACGACAAAGGGGGCGCATTGCCCGGTGTATCTGTAAAAGAGGTGGGTACCAACAACGGTGTTGCTACTTCTCCGGATGGAAAGTTTACCCTTACCCTGAAAGGTAATTCCAACAAACTCTCTGCCTCATTTATTGGATTTGAAACACAAACTGTAGAGATAGCAGGTAAAACTTCTTTTCGTATCAGCCTGAAACCCGATGCGAAGAGTTTAAAAGATGTAGTGGTAATCGGGTACCAGGAAGTAAAGCGTAAAACGGTAACCGCAGCGGTTTCCAGCGTGAAAGGTAAAGACATAGAAAACTTACCTTCTCCCAGCTTTGATGCATTGTTACAAGGACGTGCAGCCGGCTTGAACGTACAGAACTTTACCGGAGAGCCAGGTGTACGTGGTTCTTTTGTGGTAAGAGGAAATACGTCTATCAACCGTAGCGCTAATGCTGCCCGTACTTTAAGTTCTCCGTTATTTGTAATTGATGATATTCCCATCTCTATGGATGATGCGGCGGCATTCGATAACACCGGTACCAACTACATTGCAGGCATCAACCCAAATGACATTGAGTCTATCGACATCCTGAAAGATGCTTCTGCAGCGGCTATCTATGGCTCCCGTGGTGCGAATGGCGTAGTAATAGTAAAAACCAAACGTGGTAAACAAGGTAAACCACAGATTAACTTCTCTACCTATGCTGGTTTGATTCAGAAACCAAAGTTTGAAACGGTATATGGTGGTGCAGAAGAAAGATGGTTTAAAATGGATTACCTGAAAAAATACCTGACTGATGATCAGATAGCCAATGGTACCTTACCACTGATGCTGACAGATAGTTTGAATCCGGCTTTCAGCGGAGCAGTTGACTGGCAGGATATGTTCTATCAGAATGCACTGATCCAAAACTATGACCTGTCTGCCGCAGGCGCTTCTGAAACCATTAACTACCGTGTAAGTGGTAACTACTATAACGAAGAAGGAACTATCAAAGGTACCGGCTTTAAACGTTATACCGTTTCTGGTGCGATGGGCGTGAAATTAACACCAAAACTGAATATATCTTCCCTGTTCCGCTTAAGCCGGGGCGACAGATCCCGCGGTAGAGGTGTATTTCCTGGTGAAAACATCATCCCGTTGTATAAAGGCCAGTATGCATCTTCCCTGTTTAATCTGTCGGATGTAGACAAGAAGAACTTCACCGGTGACTTAACTTCCGGCCGTGATAAGAATCTCAATGATGATATTACCGCCAGCCTCACACTGAACTACGATTTTACGCCGAAGCTCCGTTTTTCTTCTGTAGGATCAATTCAGTCGAGTGTAAATACGCGTGATATCTTCCGCCCGGGAGAATTGAATACTGCCGGATTATCTTTTGCACAAAGCAGCAAATCACGTTATGAAAATGTGAACCTGGATAATACCCTGAACTTCAATACAAATATTATCAACCGGGATCACCACCTGAATGTACTGTTAGGTAATACGATAAACAACGTCAGAAATGAGTATACTGGTATTGGTAGTGGATCATTGGGTAATGACAATGTGAAAGTGGTACAGGGATATAATCTGAATTACCTGTTATACAGAGATGTGTACGGTGGCCTTGTATCCGGATCCGATTATCAGTCAGCTGGTATGTTGTCTTTCTTCTCCCGTATTAACTATGATTATAAGGAGAAATACCTGTTATCATTGGCTTATCGTGCGGATGCTTCTTCCCGCTTTGGTGCAGACAGCAGATGGGGATATTTCCCGTCGTTTTCTGCTGGTTGGAATATTTCAGAAGAGCCATTCATGGCGCCCACCAAAAAATGGATGGACTTCCTGAAGATCCGTGGAAGCTATGGGGTAACGGGTAGCTTACCTAATGGCTACTATATGCCATTTAATACTTATAGCATTAACCAGGGTACTTACGGTGGTTCTACCGGAGGAACTTACAACGGTATAAATGCGGTAACGCCTAACTTCTCGGATGGTGTGGCACAAAAGGGCTTAACCTGGGAACAGGCGATACAGTCGAACGTCGGTATTGATGCAAGTTTCTTCAATAGTCGTTTAAGCGTTACGGTAGATGCGTTTAACCGTGGTACTTCCAAAAAATTATTTGACTTATTGCTGCCGTCTACTGCCGGATATAATAAGGTAAATACTAACGCGGTGGATATCCGTAATACCGGGGTAGAGTTTACTATCCAGGGACGTATTATGCCGCCTCAGAGCAAATTCCAATGGAATACCACGCTGATATTATCCTTTATCAGAAACCAGATTGCAGCATTGCCAAATGGTAACCGTGACCTGGTGGTAAACGATGACAATACCGGTATGACTTATATCCTGACTAAAGGAAGACCGATCAATGAATTTTACATGATACAAAGTAAGGGCGTATATGCCAATGCGAAGGATATTCCTTTTAACCCTTACACCGGTGAAAAGCTGACTTACTGGAATGGTAATCACACGGTACAAGCTGGTGATTTCATCTGGGTAGATCAGAATGGAGATTATGACGTGTGGGATTGGAATGATAAAGTACGTAGTGGTAACCCCAATCCAGGTTGTACCGGTGGTTTTACCAACGCATTTTCTTATGGTCCGTGGAGTGCGCAGATATACATGACTTTCACCCTGAAGCGTGATATTTACAACAAATTCATGTCTGATCGCCTGATCGGTTTAACGACTGCTTATGCAGAGATTGCGGCTATTGATCCCAATGGTGTTAATAGCTGGCGTAAAGAAGGAGACAACAGTAAATATGGAGAAGTCATTCCTTACAATGAGCACTACTATTATCAATTCCTGCCTTTTTCTTCTGCTTTCGTAGAAAATGGCTCTTACCTGCGTATTAAATATCTGAATCTGGCCTACAATTTTAGTCCTAAACTCCTGGAGCGCACCAAACTGAATAAAGTGCAGATATATGGAGTGATTGATAACGTGAAGATGTTCCAGAAATCCAGTGTACCGGATGCAGAAGCGGTGGACGAAAAGGGTACTTATACCGGTGGAGGCTACCCTATACCGCGTAAGTTCACCCTGGGTGTAAATATTGGTTTTTAATTTTTAAAAGCAGCAGTTATGAATTTTCTTAAAAATATATGTGCAGTAGTGGTAACGGGATTGGCATTATCGCCGTTCGTATCCTGTAAGAAGTTACTGAATCAGGATCCTATCAACTCACCTTATAATACGGTTTTCTGGCAAAACCAGCGGGATGCTGAACAAGGCGTAGCGGGCGGATATGCATTAATACGCAAGGCATTGACTACGAATACAGACTGGGATCAGAATCTGTCGCATTTTGCGTATGGCTCTATACCAGCATTTGAGTTTACCGACTTCAACTTATATGATGTGCGTGCACTGGTAAAAGGGGGAGATGGGTTTAATACAGCTGATTTTATAGGTTCTTACCTGGATCCTTATCACAACTGGTCGCCTTATTATAAAATAGTGACGCAGGCGAATATTATGTTGCATAATATTCCTAACATCCCGGATGCTCAGTTCACAGATAATGCTACCCGTACGCGTAATCGTTTCCTGGGTGAGGCTTACTTTATACGTGCGTTTGCTTATTTCTACATGGTGCGTATATGGGGAGATGTGCCCCTGGTAACCAAATATGACGAAGATCCTGCACGTGCAGTGAATTTGCCACGTGTGAATGAAAAAGCGGTATTGGACACCGTGATTGGCGATCTCCGCAATGCTATCCGTTTATTGCCAATGGCTTATCAATCAGGTAGCGAGAGAGCGGTAAGAGCCAACAAAGGGGCTGCATTGGGTTTACTGGCGCATGCATACATGTGGAGGAACTTTCTGAATAAAGGCCAGGTAGCGTCGGATTTGACCAATGCTATTGCTGCGATAGATTCTGTGGCGAACAGCGGACAATATGATTTGCCGCCGGCGACAGAATATCCAAAAATTTTTCATGGAAAGTCAACAGAGGGTGTATTTGAAATCAATATGCAGGTGGGAAATGGGGAACAACAGGTGGCAAAAGGTTTCTACTATTACATCTTGAAAACGCCGTTTATCCAGAATAAATTGAATAAATCTGATGCTCCTAATATAGATCTGATCAGTGAATTGTATGATTGGGATACGGCTGATGTTCGCCCTAAATATTACTTTTCGAGTTTGAATGCAGATAACCAATACAATGCGGTGATTTGCAAATTTGCCGGACCTAACGGAGAGAATATCAACTACAGAAATCCGGGCAATTTTACAGATCCTGCGGTTGACGCGAATATCATTATCATGCGCTATGCGGATTTATTATTGTTGCGCGCCGAAGCTTATGCCGATCAGGGAAATATGGGCGCTGCGTTGCTGGATATTAATAAAGTAAGGGATCGTGCACATGCCACCACATTGACGGCCGATGATATAGATGATATTAAAAAAGAAGTGTCTCGCGAACGTACCAGGGAATTATATGCAGAAGGGCAACGCTGGTATGACCTGGTTCGCACCGGTTTCCTAACTGAGCAGGATATGAACGCCGGGAGTAGCTTTCCAAAAAGCCGGTATGATGCGGGTGGTTGGAAGTGGCCGGTAGGACGCGCCTTGTTTCTCAATAACAGCGTGATTACCCAAAATGATTTCTGGTTGGGTAAAGTGAATTAACATTTTGAACTTTTTTAAAAGCATCGACATGAAAAAACTGAAAATATGGGATAAGTCTGCAGGATGGGCGATAGTGCTGATCGCACTCCTGTTTACAGCCTGCAAAAAAGATGACCATTTCATTGGTGGTAGCCCCACTAATGACCATACGGACCTTACGACCTATGACTATCTGAAACAGAATCCGCTTTTTGATACGCTGATATTGCTGATTGATAAAGCAGGATTAAAAGAAACCATTAATAGTAATGTCACCTTTGTAGCACCGACTGACTACGCAATTAAGGCATTGTTAGCTAAACGGACAACCGCGTTACAAAAGGCGACCAATGATGAAAACGTTAAATACACGCTTGATAGTTTGAAAGCACCGGAGTTAAGGGATTCACTGTCGGCATATATTTTTAATGGGTCTATTGTAAGAGCAGATCTTTCATTGGACGCTAGTTTCTATCAGAATAAAGTAGGTGAACCGTTTTATTTTAGACTTGTAAAATCTACTGATTTTTCTGATGTTTTATCTGCTGGTGTACGTTACATGACGGTTGCCAAGATTATTAATGGTCTTGATCCGGATCCGCTGCCGGAAAAATATCCTGATGATGACAAAGATAAGATCAATGTATTACAAACCAGTGGCATCATCACTAAAACCGGGGTATTGCATGTACTCGAAAATCGTCACGTGTTTTACTGGAAATAATGATCATCAAAAAACTTAAAAGTATGTTTGACAAATATAATTTGAAAAAATTGCTGGGAGCAGCAGCGCTACTAGGTGTGCTGGTGGTAGGGTGTAAGAAAATCGATGAAGGTTTTTTGAGTGATGAGTTGTACGTGCCAGATTCACCCATTAAAATAGAACGTGGTACCCCTTTCCAGAAAACTGCCGCTATCCTGCCGGATGGTAGTACACGCCCAATGAGCGTGAAACTGTTGGACGTCCGCAGAGCAGATACCAAGAAACATGCGGATGAATTTTTTAAGCAATATCCCGTGTGGGTGTATAATGCAGCAGTTGATCCTGCTGTAGATACTACCATTGAACAGGTGAACAAAAAGCGTGAGAAAAAAACACTGCAGCCGTTTACATTTCTGGAAAGCGGGCAGTTTGTATTTAATGGTGCTACAGATAGTTTACCGGTGGATGTAAATTACGAGTACGATGTAGAAGTATCCAACGTTACCGGATCAAAGGTGTATAAGAATATTGGTAAAATGTTCACCGTTGACGGGCCATTGCTGACTGATACGTCTACTGGTTGTAATTTGTTCCCGGATGATGGTTCTAAAACCGTGCCCATGCCGAAACCTAGTATGACCATCACGCGTGTAAGTGAAAGTGGTAATTCTGTTATCTTAAAATTAGCGGATAAGAATGGCAATGCATTTAATCCAAAGAAGGGAGAAATTATTAAACGTGGTGATCGCCCTATTTTTGAGAATTATGCACGGTTTCATCCGATAGAGTACACCGATACTTCCATGATTTGTAATTTTGAGATTGCACCATTTCCGCTGAGCAGATATTACGCCAATGGAACCCAATGGAATTTCCTGATGTATTATCGTCTTCCTTCGGCTTTCTTATCAGTAGATAATAGCCTGACAACCAAGATAGGCAGTGTGAATCCTATCATATCATTCCGTTTGATGAAAGCAGGAACTTATTTGGTGGAGATTAGAATGCAGAAAACAACAAAGACAAGTAAGTAGAATCGTTTATAGAACGTTGATATAAAAAGAGGAAGAGACATTATTATGTCTCTTCCTCTTTTTATAAAGATAACTTGCTACTTTAATTACTTCAATTCCTAAAAAAGATTGTTAGCTAAATCATGGGCCGGATCGCTATATTTAGCTTAAGCCTATCTTAATTTTGTTTTATTTGATGATCAGTTTAACTTAGTTAATGAGAAAAGACAGTAAGTATTATGTTTAAAGCTTCCTATGGAAATATTGTATGGTTTATATTGATTAAGTATCTTGTATACTATCTTGTATTTACTATCTTGACTTATGACGCCTCCAGCGTATCTACATCTGTAAGTATAGAAGGAGTTATCTTTCTTGTATTGATAATGTTACCACTTCCGATATTAAATATTTTATTTTTATCGGCTCCATTATACTACGCTTTTAAAGTTCCTTTGATCTACTTTATTGTAATTTTGTATGGGGTGTTGGTTGGAGAGTATTTTATTTTTACCCAGTTGACTTCTCAACGTCATATTGATAAGTACGGTGTGATAAATGGCTGTATAACGATTGTGGCATTTACAATTTCTTTTTATAGAAGTTTTCCAAAGATCAGTAAAAAAGGCAGTGATGGTTATAATGAAGAGTATACCGGAGAATGATTGCATAAATTATAGTAGTACATTTTAATCTTTCTGTTGGGTATAAATTTAGTAAAAACTCCGCAAGCAACCTTGCGGAGTTTTGCATCCGTTTAAGTTTAAGGCTTTTAATGAACGAGTCAAGTGTATAAAAAACACTCGTTATACTACAGCTTGGAGATCGGAAGGGGTTAGACTATTTACCACGTTTTCTAATGACTTTTTATTATTGATATTTGTAAATTCATAAACGCTAAAGAAGGAAGTGCTAGCGGAAGAAGCATTATAAAACATTATATTCCTTCAGAAACCGCTGCAGCGTTGTCATATCCTCCTGCAAATGCAAGGCCGATACCACCGCCCTGTTCACCACCGGACTATGTGGCTGTGGATAAGGGAAACTCGAAATAATCACATCCCGTTCCAGCAGATATTGCACAATAGCTTCTCCCTCTGGTAATATGAACATCGGTAATCCATGCGGATTATGTACCGCCGAACCGGCCGTCAGGTGTAGTAAATAAGCAACATTTTGTTGCAGTGATCTGCGCATTTTTTGTATTAACTCACCGGCATGTAGCCAGGCGTATACATTGGCAGGCATCATGGGCGTGCTGCCCGCATGTAACGGTTGTTTTTTTAATGCCATGATATCGGCCGCATGACCCGCCACTACACCGCCTTGTACGCTATAAGCCTTGGCCAGCGAGGCGGTGAGCAGGTAACGTACGGGTGGTAATACCGGTAAAAAATGAATGCTGCCTTCTCCGATGGGTCCTAATATGCCAATACCATGAGAGTCATCGGCAATGACCAACACTTTGCGTTGCAGGGCTTCCAGCCAGTGAAAAGAATGAATAGTACTGGTAAGTGGATTCACGGTATCCGTAACTATCACGAAGTGATGGTCCGGATGTGTATTTATTTTTTCAATGGTTTGGGTGATCCAGTCTTCCCGGCTGAGTGATGGAAGCGCCACTGCAGGATGCCATAAGGAAGGGTGGGTGCCGGGAGCATATAATAATTCTCCGCGGCTTGCGCCATATTGTACCGCGGCCTGTGAGGCCAGGTAGCCGGAAGAGAACACTGTTGCTGCCTGTTGATGTAGCAGGGTACACAACGCATGTTCTATCTCTTCGTATATCGATAACCGTAAGTTGCCTGCCCTGGAAGAAGGGAATACCGTACCATACTGCTCTATGCCCTGTATCAGCAGCGCTTTGAAGGCCGGTAACTGATGCAGGCCCAGGTAAGCGAAACCGGAGAAGAACAGGCAGGTGCGGCCTTCCTGTACTACTGTTCTGCCTGGGGTATGGTGGGTAGACAACATAGGCCTTTATTCTTTTTTAGTACATAAGATAAACTGGAAATCTGTAGAGGTGACCTGCATGTCGAAATAGTCTTCCGTTAGTTTGGTAATAGTCACGAGGTTTTCCACTTTACGGTCTCCATTTTTCGCCGTTACAGAAATCATGGCGCCATTGCTGAGGATAAAGTATTTACCGGTATCTGATTTATTGGCGATGGTCGCTACAAAAACATTATTGTCGAGGAATTGGTAGTAGGCATCGCGGTAGTAGCCTTTTTTCAGATCTTCGGCCTGGATATACTGGGTGTTGCTGATAGGAGATTCCGGTGGGATTCTCACATCATATACCCGCCACTTTTTGTTCATCAGCAGGTCGTTGGCTTTTTTACCCTGGCAGGCAGAGAGCACCAATAGTGTTGTAATAACGGTGAAGGCAATACGTATTTTCATGAATTATTTGTTCCCTGTTTTTGCTTTATTATAGGCTTCAGATCCACCTCTGGGGATGGACAGGCTTTCCCACTGATCTTTCAGGATCATTTTACCAATGTACACGATTTGTCCAACATGATAAGGTACATGTGCCAGTTGCCGGTTAATGGCATCTATCACGATATGTGGCTCATTGCGGATGAAAACGGTTCTGTCGAGGTCTGTTTCCTGCAGGCTGCGGATGGCATTCATCATACAGTCCCAGCCCGTGTTCCACAACTGTCGCAGTTCTTCGGCCGTTTGGTGGCTGTCTTCAAACTCCAGGTCCCTGTTACGGTTGGGCTTTTCTCCATCGGTGGTGAGGAAGTCGGTCCAGCGTGATAACATGTTGCCATGCAGGTGTTTGATGATATGGGCAATACTGTTAGGCTGTCCTTCCGGTTGCCATTGCAACTGTTCGCCGTTGAGTCTTTCTATGGTTTTAAGACCCAGTTGGCGGTGTATTTCCAGCCGTTGTAATGCACTTTGTAAATAAATAGATTGGATAGACATGATCCGATTTTGTTGTAGGGAGTTATATCTCCCAAAAGTAAAAGTAAACAAAAAGTCAGGCTAATAGTCGCTTGCTAACTGCTAACTGCTAAAAGCTAACTGCTAATAGCTTTCTCAATATCCGGCGGCGCCGTCATCCCCGCGCTTATCCGCAGCGGCTTCCAGGTAGCGGCTTTCCGGCGCCCGTTTGATGATTTCGGTACGTCCTATAGGGCCGCGTTTTACCACTTTATAGCCCATATTCTGCATGGTTTGGATGGTGCTGTCGGGGAAACCAGGTTCCACGGCGATTACATCCGGCAGCCATTGATGATGGAATTTGGGTTTGTTGATGGCTTCTGAAGGCGACAAACCAAATTCCAGTGTATTCATTAAGGTTTGAAATACAGAGGTGATGATGGTGGATCCGCCGGGAGTACCCAGGGTGTATAATACCTCGTTGCCCTGGAGTACCAGGGTAGGGGTCATAGAGCTGAGCATGCGTTTGGCGGGTGCAATGGAATTGGCTTCTGTGCCTACCAGTCCGTACATATTGGGAACGCCGGGTTTTACGCTGAAGTCGTCCATTTCATTGTTGAGCAGGAAGCCGGATTTACCTACCACGGTTCTGCTGCCGAAGTGGCCGTTGAGCGTGGTGGTTACAGCAACAGCGTTGCCGGCTTCGTCGATGATACTGAGATGCGTGGTCTCCTCGCTTTCCGGGAAAACGCCTGCTTTGGTTTGCTCACTGGAGCCGGCTTTGCCCGGGGTGAAGTCCTGCATGCGTGCTGCCAGGTATTTTTTATCCGTGAGTTTCGCTACGGGTACTTTTACAAAGTCCGGATCGCCCAGAAATTGGGCCCTGTCGGCATATGCCCGTCTTTCTGCTTCCACCATGAGTTGTATGGCCTGGGGCGACTGGAATCCCCATTGCGACAAGGGGTAGTTTTCCACCATGCCCATCAGTTGTTGCAAACAGATGCCGCCACTGGAGGGGAGCGGCATGGTTACAATCGTGTAGCCTTTATAGTTAAAGGCCACGGCGGTACGTTCTTTAGCTTTATAATTTTTCAGGTCCTGCAGGGTAATGATGCCGTGGCCGCGTTTCATTTCGGCTACGATGTTGGCGGCTGTTTCCCCCTCATAGAATCCGGCGGCACCTTTATTTCGTATAAGCGTGAGCGTATGTGCCAGCTCTTTTTGTATCAGCGTATCGCCGGCTTTCCAGGGAATATCTTTTACGAAGGCTGTTTTGGCGGTATTGAGTCTTTCGAAATCAGCTTTTGTTTCATTCAGGAGTGCGGCATCAGCGGCAGTGATCACAAACCCTTTCTCTGCCAGGCGGATAGCTGGGTCAATCAGTTTACTGAAGGGCAGTTTGGCGTATTTCATGGAGGCAAACAGGCCGGCTACCGTACCCGGGATACCTGCGGCCAGGTGGCCATCCAGGCTTAGCTGGGTGATGGGCTGGCCGAGTGAATCGAGGTACATATCGCGCTGCGCCTTTGCCGGAGCGGTTTCTCTGAAGTCGATGGCAATATTGCGCCCGTTTTTCAGGTGGCCTACCAGGAAACCACCACCGCCGATATTACCGGCGCCGGGGTATACCACGGCAAGCGCCAGTTGTGTGGCAATGGCCGCATCTACGGCATTACCTCCCTGCTGCAATATGATTGCACCCACCCGGCTGGCCAGCGGATGCGCCGATACCACCGCACCATGTAACACCTTGATATCTTTCTCAGTAGTGTAGTCGTATGGGTGTAAATCGTCTATCGTTTGTTGGGCACAGGCAGTATGAAGCATACATACCAGCAGCCCTGGCAGGATCAGGAAACGCATGGGTTATCGTGTTTGGGTCTAAATTAAGACATGCCCGCAACTATAGGAAATTAAAATATTTTAATGACGCTGGCAGGAGCCGGAAGATATTTTAACGCTTTCCGACACCTCCATAACCGGAAAACAATTCCTAACTTACGGCATCTAATCGCGGGCTTTTATGCGCAAATATCTATTACTGGCTTTCGCTATGCTGGGCTTTATGACTACATCAGCCCAGGTACCAACGCCTGATCAATTCCTTGGCTATCCCCTGGGGACCCAATTTACCCCACATTACCGGGTGGTGGATTATTTTAAACAGGTAGCCGCTACGGCTAAGAATGTGAAATTCGAGCAATATGGCGTTACCTATGAAGGCAGACCACTCATTATGGCTATCGTGGCCTCGCAAGAGAACTTTTCCCGGCTGGATGAGATCCGTCAGCATAGCCTGGACATGTCTAATGCCCGTAACAATACCACGGCCAATCAGCCGGTCATTGTATGGTTAAGTTACAACGTACATGGTAATGAAGCGGTATCTACAGAAGCAGCGATGAAAACGCTGTATGAACTGGTGAATAACGGGAATGCACAAACGCAGGAGTGGTTAAAGAATACGGTTGTTATCATTGATCCCTGTCTGAATCCCGATGGACGCGACAGGTATGTGAATTTTTACAACGCCAGCCGTGCCGTAAAACCCAATGTGAGCCCTTATTCCAGGGAACACAATGAACCCTGGCCCGGTGGAAGACCCAATCACTATTATTTTGACCTGAACCGCGACTGGGCCTGGCAAACACAAAAAGAGTCGCAGCAGCGGGTGGCAAAATATAATGAATGGATGCCACAGCTGCACGTAGATTTCCACGAACAGGAAATAGAGGCGCCGTATTATTTCGCGCCGGCAGCAGAACCTTTTCATGATGCCGTAACGCCCTGGCAGCGCCAGTTGCAGGTGATGATCGGTAAGAATAATGCGAAGTATTTTGATCAGCAGGGTTGGTTGTATTTTACCAAAGAACGCTTTGATTTATTCTATCCCAGCTATGGTGATACCTATCCGATGTACAATGGCTCCCTGGGTATGACCTATGAGCAGGGCGGAAGTGGCCACGCTGGTGTGGCAGTACTGAAAAAAGACGGGGATACATTAACGCTGTCTGACCGGATTGCGCATCACTATACCACTGGGATGTCTACCATAGAAGTAGCTTCGCAGAATGCGCCAAAAATTATCAGTGAGTACAACAACTATTTTATAGCAGCAGAAAAAGCGCCACAGGGTGGATATAAAGCCTACGTGGTAAAAGCGGGTGGTAATACCGAAAAGCTGAACACACTGGCGGAGCTGTTGCGCAAAAACAATATTGCTTTTGGCTATGGCGCCAATACAGGTACTGCTGCCGGGTTCAATTATTTCACCGGCAAAACCGAAACATTTACCATTGACAAAGAAGACATGGTGATCAGCATGTTTCAGCCACATTCCAATATGTTGCGGGTATTGTTTGAACCAGTATCTCACCTCACGGATTCTGTAACCTATGATATTACTGCCTGGGCTTTGCCTTATGCATACGGGTTAACGTCTTATGCGGTGAAACAGCCACTGACACCAGCTGCCGGTGCACCGGTGATGCGTAATAATACGGCGCTGATGGCACAGAAGCCTTATGCTTACCTGGCGCAGTGGAATAGTGTGAGAGATGTGAAATTCTTATCTGCATTATTGCAAAACGATATCAAGGTACGATTTACGGAAGCGCCGTTTACCGTGAGTGGGAAAGATTTCCCGGCCGGCACGCTGATCATTACCCGTTCCGGTAATGCCGGCAAAGGCGATCAGTTTGACCAGTACATAACTACCCAGGCCAACCGGTTTAAAATTACCCTGGATGCGGTAAGCAGTGGTTTTGTAGATAAAGGAACTGATTTTGGTTCCGACAAAATCAGGTTTATCAGAAAGCCCAATGTAGTACTGCTCGCAGGCGATGGCATTGGTTCACTGGGGGTAGGGGAAGTATGGCATTTCTTTGAACAGCAACTGGATTTCCCACTAACGGTGGTGAATCAACGAAATATGAGCGATATCAACTGGGAACAAACAGATGTGCTAATATTAACAGATGGCGACTACAAAGTATTTGGTGATAAAGCTGCCGCAGAGCGTTTAAAAGACTGGGTGAATAATGGTGGTAAGCTGATAGCGCTGGAAGGCGCCGCCGCACAGATTGCCGGTGCAGACTGGGGTATTAAGCTGAAGAAAGAAGAAGAGAAAGAGAAGGATAAAGAAGGTAAAGAAAAAGGAACTGCAGCCGATACCTACAATGCCCTGAAACCTTATGCTAACCGCGAAAGAGAGAGTATCAAACAGTTTATTCCGGGTGCTATTTATAAAGTACAACTGGATACCACACATCCTTTAGCTTTCGGTTATAACGGTTCCTACTACACGCTGAAACAGGATGCACACTTATACGAGTTTATAGAAAGCGGAGGCTGGAACGTAGGTGTGTTGAAGAAAGATAGTTACCTGAGTGGTTTTGTGGGAGCAGACACCCGGAAGCAATTGAAAGATGGATTGTTGTTTGGTGTGAAAGAGATGGGTAGCGGATCTGTGGTGATCCTGGCAGATAACCCGTTGTTCAGAAGTTTCTGGGAAAATGGTAAGCTATTGTTTAGTAACGCCGTATTCCTCGTGGGGCAATAGGGAAGATATTTTATACCAGGTAGGGGATGGCGGTATTTATCTCCCAACATTCACTACCTGGTAAATCACCTACAGGTTTCTTTTTATATTACAGCCTAAACTGCTGGAGCTGTTAACTGTAACGGCTTTCCCTGCCAATAGTTCATTGATGGCATTTTGCAATAAAGTTACTTTCACTTTTTCCGCGTTACCGGGGCTATCATCAATTCCTCCCTTATAAGCCAGCCGGCTGTTTTTATCAAAGAGATAGCATTCAGGGGTATGGTTGGCATCAAAAGCATTGGCTAGTACCGCGTTCATATCCACCACATAATACCAGGCGAAATTTTGTGCAGTGCCATACTTTTGCATAGCGGCATAAGATTCCCGGTCGTGGCGTTCCGCTTCATTGGAATTGACGATCACTACACCAATATTGTTTTTACGCGCCAGGTGACAAACGGCCTGGAGCCTGCTTTCATTGCGTATGATATATGGGCAGCTATTACTGCCAAAAATAACCAGCAATCCATTACTGCCTTTGGCACTTGCCAGGGTGATTTTCTTCCCGGAAATGTCCATCAGGCTTACATCAGACTTTGGCAGCAGTGCGCCCGGTTCCAGCGGTGTTTCTATGTTGGGCTGGAAAGCGCATAATGAAACGGCAATACAGGATAAATAAAAGCTGGCCTTGATCATAACAAATGTTTTTCAGGTCCTGATTAAATATAGTAAAATGCGGCAGTATCGTTTTGCTTTTCTGATAGCAAATAATCAAGTAAAATATAATAAAAAAATATAAAATAAAAATATCTGGTAAGTATAACACCCGTACCGGAATGCTTAAGATTGATTAGCAGACAGTTGCTTTTTTCTATCTTCTTGTCTTGCGTCACTGACGGTTCTGATGCTGGCATTGAGTTCAAAACCAATCAGGAGAATGAGGGAGTTGAGGAAAATCCAGAGCATGAGTACCAGGATGGTACCGATAGAGCCATAAATTTTATTGTAGTTGCCAAAGTTGTTAACAAACCAGGAGAAGCCCACTGTTACTACGATCATGAAAATGGTAGCCACCGTAGCACCAGCGGTGATGAACTTCCATCTGCGGGTAGTGGCGGCGCCAATACGGTACAGAAAGCCATTTACGGAGTAAAACAGCATTACAATCACCACCCAGCGGCCTATATCAATCAGGTTTCTGAGCCAGGTACTTTTAATGCCGATGTGGTTGAATACCCAGCGCAGGGTGGCACCCTGGGCAATAATCAGTGTTACGGTGATGAGCAGCAATACCACCAGGATAGCAGTTAATTGCAATGCAATCAGGCGATTTTGCCACCATTTTCTTTTGCGGAACCCTGCGCCCTGAATTTTGCTGAAGGAGCGGAGTATACCCATTACACCATTAGAAGAATAGAAAAAACCCATCAGGAAGGCGATAGAGAGCAATCCATTACGATGTGTATAGAGGAAGTCGTGGATCATTCCTCTCACAATCATATAGGTGTTGTAGTTAGGTGTAAGGTCTTCCGCCAGGTCGTAGAGGGTGGATTCAATGTTTTTTACCGGTACATAGGGTACGAGTGTAAACAGGAAGATGAAAAAGGGTGGAATGGCCAGCAGGAAGTTGAAGGAGATAGCCCTGGCGCGGTCGCCCAGGCCCCTGTTTTTGGTTTCCTGCCCGAAATGTTTCAGTACATCATATAACGGCAGCCCTTCAAATCCGGGAAGGATCAGGGTTTTGGTCCGCTCTACCAGTCGGCGGTAGGGGCGGGAACGAAAGATGATGTTTTCGGGTTTGAAAGCCAATGTTTAAGAATTAAAAATTACGAATTACGAATTACGAATTACGGATTGGTGGGGAGATAGCAGCGACGTTAATCTTCACGTTTACAATCTTCCCACCAATCCGTAATTCGTAATTCGTAATTCGTAATTCATATTTTAGAATCCTCTTTTATTCAATTCTGCCTGGTATTTCCGGGCATTCACCAGGTGCTCTGCGTAGGTGGCAGCGAAAGCATGATATCCGGAGAAATCGGACCTGGCACAGAAATAAAGGTAGTCTGTTTCCGGAGTATTTAAAACAGCGTTCAGCGTTTTTTCAGATGGGGTACAGATAGGGCCCGGCGGGAAACCTTCATAACGGTAAGTGTTATACGGAGAATCGTACAGGGTATGATTTTCCCGTATTCTTTTCAAACCGAAATCCTGCAATGCAAATTTCACCGTAGGATCTGCCTGCAGGCGCATGCCTTTACGGAAGCGGTTCAGGTATACACTGGCGATGAGTGGTTTCTCATCGTTTTTGTTACTTTCCTCTTCCACAATGGAGGCCAGTATGGTGACCTGGTTTTCGGTGAGGTGGAGTTTATCTGCTTTTTCCTTTCTTTCCGGTGTCCAGAATTCTTCTCTTTCTTTTTCCAGTTTTTTGAAGACGGTTTCTGCGCTGGTGTTCCAGTAAAATTCGTACGTGTTGGGGACTACTACACACATTACGGTGTTGGTATCCAGGCCAAACTGGCGGAGGTATACCGCATCGTGCATGAGGGAACGGAGTACACCGGAATCAGCTTCCAGGTTGGTGCTTACCTTTCTGACAAAATCGTCTTTGGTGCGTAGTTTATTGATCACGAGTACTACCGGTGATTGTTTACCAGAGCGCAGCAGGCGGGCAATATCGAAGTTGCTCATGCCCCTGGTGATTTTGTAGCGGCCGGCTTTAACACGGGAAGGATAGTCCATTTTTTGAGCTACCCAGTTAAAGCTGCTGCGGTTACGTATAATGCCCTGTTCTTCCAGGCCATCCAGCACATTGCTGTAGGTACTGTTGGTACGTATGTAGAAATATTTATTATCGCCGAATGCTTTGGTGTTGGGACCAAATACGCGGTAAGAAGTATATACCAGGGCTCCGGCGGCCAGGCAGCCGGCTATTACCAGTATCCGTCTTATCCAGATGGATTTTGCGCTGGATGCTTTGCTTTTTTTAGCCATAGATAGTATTGGTCGTTACAAATGAGCGAAAGTCGTGATGTGTAAGGTTCTTCAATATACTCGTCAGTCGCCATTAAAAAAAACCTCGCTTTTAACGGCGAGGTTTCAAATATTATTATTCAATAAATTGCTTATTTGCTGGGAGCCGGAGCTGGAGCTGGAGTTGCACCACCAGTTGGTAACGGAGCTGAAGGAGCTGACGGTGTAATTGGCGCGCCTGCACCTGCTTTTTCTACTGCACTGGGAGCCAGTGTTTGAGTTTTGCTGCTTTTACCAATGAAAAACGGAGCAGTGAGGCACAATACAGCAATCAGTATAGCCAGGATCCAGGTACCTTTTTCCAATACGTCAGTCGTCTGACGCACCCCAATCACCTGATTACCAACACCACCAAGTGCGCCGGAGAGTCCGCCACCTTTAGGGTTCTGGATCAGCACGAAGAAGCCTAACAACACACAGGCTAATATGATCAGGATACCAAAAATTATCAACATAGTAAATTACTGTTTATTTTTTTTGTCTGTTTGTGACTTTAATTCTAATATCTTTTGCGCAAAATAAGCGTTTTTGTCGGGATTAAGCAAACTTAATTTTTGATATATCTTAATCGCGTTGCTATATTGCTGCTGACGTACCCAGATTTCCGCGAGGGTTTCAGACACGATATCGTTGTTAAACACAATCGAGTCCATCGCCATTTTCTCTACGGTTTCAGAAACTTCCGGTTCATCCTCTTCTTCATAAATCCGGTGTAATTGCTGGTGGTACCAGTCTTTGCTGGTTTTGCCAACAAAGTTATCCTTCATTTGCCGCAGCCAGGAGGTAAAGCTCTTCATTTCAGCGGCGCCCTGCGCATTCAATTCATCTGCTTCTTCCGGATTTTTCAATCTTTTATAGGCAAAATAGTCGTCTGTATAGAGTGGTTGAAAAATCAGTTCCGTTTCTTCTGTAGCGGTTGTTAGCGGGAAGATTTTAATGGGTAGCGCTGCTTCTGCATCAACCTCGGCTTCCGCTTCAACCGGGGCTTGTGCTGCTACCGGCGCAGGTGTTTCCGGTAGTTCCGTGATCACTGTTGCAGCGGCGGTAGTGGCATTGTCCACCACATCTTCCGTAACAGCAGAAAAATGGTGTACTTCCTCATCAGCGATGGTAGTAGTAAATTCCGGGGTAGCACCTACTGGAAGGGCATCTTCAGGAATAGCCACCGGAATACGGTCTTCCACTACCGGTAAGGCAATGGTAGCGGCTATTTCGGTTGCTACTGATGTTGACATATCCACTGGCACCACTTCGTCATGAATGGTCACCGGAACATGGTTTTCCTCTATAGGTAAAGCTGTTTCGATTGTAACAGCAGTTGTTGCTTCGGGTAATGGCGCCGTTTCAACGGGGAGCGCATCTTCCGGGATGACCGCCGGAATACGGTCTTCCACCACGGGTAAAGCAGTGGTGGCTGCTATTTCTTCCACAAGGGAAGGGGTATCGGCTACTGCTACGGGAGCAGTGATTGTTTCAACGGGTAATGTATCTTCCTGGATGGCCGGGGCAATCCTGTTCTCTACTTCCTGTAATACTTGTTCTTCTGAAATCACCTGGTACGCGTAATGATGCTGGTTGGTATAAAGCAAGGCCTTTTTCACGGCGGGACTTTGAAGGTCGCCGGTTTTCTGGAACACTTTCCTGGCCAGCAGCAAGCGGGCAGCAGAAAAATACGGGTGATCCGCTACCAATTGTTCCATCGCCGCTTCATTTACTAAATGAAGGGAGGGCTGAAGAAACACATGCGCTATAATCCTGTTTGCCGTCATAGGTTGCTAATGTAATAAAAAAAACGACTACACCTTACCAGTTGGCAAAAGCCCTGTTAAAGATATCATCTGTAATACCCGGAATGATATTGTTTTCCAGCAGGTTATTTTCTACGGTGCTGGGCAACTGGGTAGCCGGGAATTCGGCAGAACGGGAAAATGACTGGGTAAATCCTTTTTTATCGCCTACACGTTTAATAAAAGTAACGTTTACGGTCACATTCAAACGCGAGGTAGCCGCCTGGTCTACATTTGTTACCGCCGCATTGGAAAACGAGTAACCGGTGATGGTAGACTTAAATTCGTAGTCTGCTCTCGGCTCTGTTTCGTTTACCTGTGTTAAACTGGTTTGACCGGTCACTTTATCGCGCAGTTTCTGTGTCAGTTTCTGGCTTAAAGTGGGGTTATTAATGGGCGCCCTGTTTTCAATAAAACGGATATTCACCGTCTTTGCTTCCTTTTCTATACTGGCGCCGGTGGTAGAATATTTTACGCTGCAACCGGCTAGTACAGTCAGCAATGCGATGGATATAAATGCTTTGATACTGGTTATCATTGTTATGCTGATATTAAATTCGTTTATTCGGCAATGTTATATTCTTTCAGTTTGCGGTAAAGTGTTCTTTCGGAGATGCCCAGGTCAAGGGCGGCATCTTTACGCTTGCCTTTATGTTTTTTCAGCGCTTTCACAATCAGTTCTTTCTCTTTGTCGGCAATGGATAACGTTTCCTCTACTTCTTCGTGATGATCAATTTTATTATCGGCCAGGATAATAGGCTGTGTATTGCCCATGCCCGGACCCGGAGAAGGTGTCATTTCCGCAGGTGATGCATAACTGTGTATCACGTGGTTATCTACCGGGTATTCAGAAGGGTGTGGCATATTCGGATTCTGGAGAATATCGAAGAACATTTTCTTTACTTCGGTGACATCTTTTTTCATGTCGAAGAAAAGTTTGTACAGGATATCTCTTTCGCTATTGAAATCGTTGTTAGGCTGCGGTGCTGCCAGCATAGGCAGGCGGTTTATCTCCGGTTGCTCTGGCAGGAAGCGTTTCAGGTCGTTGGCAGTTACGAGCTTGTCAGACGACAATACTGAAATTTGTTCCGCAATATTTTTCAGTTCGCGGATATTACCTCTCCAGGGATAGTTTACGAGAATGTTACGTGCTTCTTCATCCAGTTGGATAGAGGGGGTTTTATATTTTTCAGAGAAGTCTACCGAGAATTTCCTGAACAATAAGGGAATATCTTCTTTGCGGTCGCGCAGGGCGGGAACGCGGATAGGTACGGTGTTGAGGCGGTAGTAGAGGTCTTCGCGGAACTTACCCTGTTGGGTACGTTCGAGCAAATCGCGGTTGGTGGCGGCTACTACGCGTACATCTGTTTTTTGTACTTTGGAAGAACCTACACGGATATATTCGCCGGTTTCCAGTACACGCAACAAGCGTGCCTGTGTGCCCATGGGCATTTCTCCAATTTCATCGAGGAAAATGGTGCCGCCGTTTACAGTTTCGAAGTAGCCTTTGCGGCTGTCGACTGCACCGGTAAAGGAGCCTTTCTCGTGGCCAAACAGCTCTGAGTCGATGGTTCCTTCCGGAATGGCGCCGCAGTTAACGGCTATAAAAGGATTATGTTTACGTGCGCTGAGGGCATGAATGATTTGGGAAAACACCTCTTTACCCACCCCGCTTTCTCCATTGATTAATACAGTGAGATCAGTATTAGCTACCTGGACAGCCACCTGCAATGCATAGTTGAGTGCCGGACTGCTACCGATAATGCCAAACCTGTTTTTTATAGCCTGAATGTCCATAAGCGGTTGTTCATGTGTTTGATGGTTAAAAATATCATCTCCGTTACCGGAGCACTGCTATTGTACGGCTTTTCCAATTAAAGTACCGGAGGTACAGCTTTCCACTTTTACCAAAACATAATCGCCCTTTTTAAAGTTTTCTTTCGGGAAGACGATTACTTTATTCTGATCATTACGGCCAAAGAGGTCTTCATCAGAACGTTTGGAAGTACCTTCTGCCAATACCCTGAAGGTTTTGCCCACTTCTTTTTCCATGGTGGCCTGTGAGTGGCCGCGGTATAATTCTACTACTTCTGCCAGCCTTCTTTTCTTTACCTCTTCCGGTACATCATCTTTATAGCGGCGTTCTGCCAGGGTACCAGGGCGTTCAGAATAGAAGTACATGTAAGCCAGGTCATATTTTGCAAATTCCATGAGGCTGAGGGTGTCCTGGTGGTCTTCTTCTGTTTCTGTGCAGAAACCGGTGATGATATCGGTAGAGAGGCCACAGTCGGGGATCAGCTCGCGGATACGGTTTACTTTTTTCATGTACCATTCACGTGTATACGTGCGGTTCATGAGTTGCAATATGCGGGAGCTACCGCTTTGTACCGGCAGGTGAATATAGTTGCAGATGTTATCGTACTTCATCATGGTGAAGAGTACTTCATCTGTAATATCTTTAGGGTGAGAAGTGCTGAAGCGTACGCGGAGTAAAGGATTGATGAGGGCTACTCTTTCCAGCAACATGGCAAAGGTTACCGTTTCCTGTCCATCGTCGCTATGCCAGTAGTAGGAGTCCACGTTCTGGCCGAGGAGGGTTACTTCGCGGTAGCCGCTGGCAAACAGTTCTTCGGCTTCTTTTACGATGGAGTAGGCATCACGACTGCGTTCCCGGCCACGGGTAAATGGTACTACACAGAAAGTACACATGTTATTACAGCCGCGCATAATAGATACAAAGGAGGTAACACCGTTGTTATCCAGTCGTACGGGGCTGATGTCGCCGTAGGTTTCTTCCCGGCTCAATAACACGTTGACGGACTTCTGACCGGCACCTGCTTCAGCGATCAGCGCCGGTAGGCTGCGGTAGGCATCGGGGCCTACTACCAGGTCTACCAGTTTTTCTTCTTCCAGCAGTTTGCCTTTGATACGTTCCGCCATGCAGCCTAACACGCCTACCAGCATGCCTGGTGTTTGTTGCTTTAGCTTTTTGAATTCGGTTAAACGTTTACGTACGGTTTGCTCTGCTTTTTCGCGGATAGAGCAGGTATTGAGGAGGATCAGGTTGGCTTCTTCCGTATTACGGGTAGGGCCATAACCTTCTGCTCCGAGTATAGACGCCACTATTTCGCTATCGTTGAAGTTCATCGCACAACCATAGCTTTCGATGTAGAATTTTTTAGTATATGTTTGGGTGCCTGTCGTTACCGGAGAAAAGGCTTCTCCCTGGCGACTTTCATCATGCACTTTGGTATCCAGATCCAGCATCCTGACAAAAAATTTAGGAAGGCAAAAATAGGTAATAAAAACAACAAAATGACAGAATGTCAGCAGTCGCCTTAAAAATAAAAGCCCTGTAACAACTGCATTGTTACAGGGCCATTTTATCAATAATAGATTGTATTAAGCTTTCGCCGCCAGTTTTTTAGCTATCCAGCTGTCTTTCAACGGTTGCAGCCAGTGGGTATCTAATTCCTGCCGGGTGAGTACGGTATTGTTGAGGTAAATGGTGTTTTCGTCGATATAGCCTTTTTCCAGCGCATAGGCTACCTGGGCCATAGGGAGGAGCTGTACCTTATCTTTTACGATAAAGCCCAGCAGTAGGCGATCAAACATATTTACTTCGTACTGTTTTTCGATGCTTTTGACGATCCGAACAGAACTATCAGTACTGCAACCACTTACGGTTGTGTTCGTTTCGTCTGCAATCAACACAATCAGTTGGTTAAAGACTACCTGTCCCCAGCCTTTTACGGGTGCTCCGTGTGCATTCCATTGCGCTGTGAACTGGTTCAGTTGTTCATTGATTTCGACTGTCTCCTGTTCATTAAACGGTCTGTTGCTCTGGTATATCCACACCCTGGAGGCTGGAGAAAAGCCTGAAGGGAAGATGTTGTTAGTATTCATGGTACAAATTTAAACAATTACGAATTATGAATTACGAATTACGGATTTGTGGGGAGATAACATCGGATATACCCGCTCAAATCCGTAATTCGTAATTCATAATTCGTAATTTTTATTTCATGCTCTGGGCAATGAGTTCAGCTATGTCCAGCACTTTTACGTCTTCTTCTTTACCAGCTTCTTTTACGCCATCTGTGAGCATGGTCATGCAGAAAGGGCAATTGGCGGCAATGACGGATGCACCAGTGGCCACCGCTTCGTGTCCACGTTCGAAATTGATCCTGGCAGTACCTTTTTCTTCTTCCTTGAACATTTGTGCACCGCCGGCACCACAGCATAGGCCTTTGCTGCGGCAGCGCTTCATTTCTACCAGCTCTGCATCCAGTGTTTCGAGTACTTTACGGGGCGCTTCATATATATTATTGGCCCGACCGAGGTAGCAGGAGTCGTGGTAAGTGATTTTTTTACCTTTAAAAGTGCCGCCTTCCTGCATCTTAATTTTTCCTTCGTCGATCAGCGATTGCAGGAAAGAGGTGTGGTGAATGACTTCATAGTTGCCGCCCAGGGCCGGATATTCGTTTTTCAGTGTATTAAAGCAATGTGGGCAGGCGGTTACTATTTTTTTTACACCATACATATTAAGGAGCTGGATATTATTCTGGGCCATCATCTGGAAAATAAATTCATTTCCTGCTCTTCTCGCAGGATCTCCGGTGCAGCTTTCTTCTTTTCCTAAAATGGCAAATTGAACGCCTACTTTATCGAGGATGGTGGCAAATGCTTTGGTGATTTTTTGGGCGCGCTGATCAAAACTACCTGCACAACCCACCCAGAAAAGGACTTCAGGGGTTTCTCCATTTGCGGCATATTCTGCCATTGTTTTAATATGCATGCTGATTTTTTTAAAGTAATAGTGAAAATGAGGACGGGAGCAGCTTATTCAGTTGCCCATTTATCTCTGTCGTCCATACTGAATTTCCACGGCGCCATGTTGTTTTCAATGTTGCTGAACATACCGGTCCATTCTGCCGGGGCACTGGATTCTTCCATCACCAGGTGGCGGCGTAGTTGCAGAATGATGTCCAGTGGGCTAATGCTCACGGGGCATTCCTGTACACAGGCGTTGCAGGTAGTGCAGGCGCGGAGTTCTTCTTCAGAAATATAATCGCGTAACAGGGATTTGTTATCGTCTGTAAAGCTGCCATTGGCTTTAATATTACGGCCTACTTCTTCCAGGCGGTCGCGGGTATCCATCATGATTTTCCTGGGCGACAGCAGTTTACCGGTGATATTAGCAGGGCAGGCGGCGCTGCAACGGCCACATTCTGTACAGCTATAGGCATCGAGTAAATTTTTCCAGGTCAGGTCCATCACGTCTTTGGCGCCAAACTTAGGCATGGCATCCGCAGCGGGGGCGTTAGCGGCCAGTTCCGGCTGCAGCATTAGCTGTACTTCATGTTGTACGGCAGGCATATTTTCCATTTCGCCTTTAGGCTCCAGGCTGGCGTAGTAAGCGTTCGGAAAGGCCAGTATAATATGAAGGTGTTTGGAGTAGGGGAGGTAGTTGAGGAAGGCCAGTACACCTGTGATGTGCAGCCACCAGCAACCACGTTCTATGGCTTCCAGTGTACCATCAGACAAGCCGCTGAATAATGGTGTGAACATGCCTGATACCCAGAAAGAACCGGTAGGAATATAATGAGCAACGCCTCTTGCCTGCAGGGTTTGATCGGCGGTATCCATGATCAGGAACAAAGCCATTAACACAATTTCTGTGATCAGGATATAGTTGGCATCGGAACGCGGCCATCCATCCAGGTCTTTGCTGATAAAGCGTTTCAGTTTCAAAATATTTCTGCGTACCAGGAAAATGGCGCAGCCGGTAAGTACCAATACAGCCAATACTTCAAAAAGACTGATTAATACCGGGTATAAACTACCTAATACGGGAACGAATAAACGATGCGTGCCCAGTATCCCGTCCAGGATAATTTCCAGTATTTCCAGGTTGATAATCAGGAAGCCGGCATACACAAAAAAGTGGAGGACAGCTACCAGCGGGTTACGGAACATTTTTTTCTGTCCGAAGGCCAGCAGCAGGAGGTTTTTCCATCGAAGATCGGGGTGATCGCTGAGGTCTTTATCTCTTCCCAGCAATATGTTTTTCCTTATCTGTCCTGCCTTCCGGGCAAAAAGATACAGGGCTGCCCCGAAGAGGATTACAAATAATAATTCTTGTACAATTCGCATTATCTCAGATTTGACTCCCTAATTTAGGCCATTTTTAGCTATTAGCTGTTAGCATTTAGCTTTTAGTATATTGGACTTTTTATCGATGACTGATTTTGGATAGTTAAAAGCTAATAGTGAATTACTTATTTTTGCAACTATGGAAAACAGGAATATCATTCTAACGCAGGATATCATTCAAAAGAAAATTGAACGTATCGCTTACGAAATTTATGAATTGAACAGCGATGGTACGGATATTATCCTGGCCGGCATCTGGGACCGGGGCGTGATCATTGCGCATAAAATAGCGGCAATACTGGAGCAGATATCTCCCCTGAAAACCCATATTATAGAACTGCGACTGGATAAACAAAATCCGGGAGAGGTAGCGGTATCTGAAGACATTGATTTTAACGATAAAGTAGTCGTGGTAGTAGATGATGTGGCCAATTCTGGCCGCACCATGCTGTATGCATTGAAACCATTATTGAAATTCCTGCCTAAAAAAATCCAGACGGCCGTGCTGGTAGACCGTAAGCACAAATCTTTCCCGCTATCGGTCGACTTTGTAGGCTATTCTCTCGCCACTACCTTACAGGATATGGTATTGGTAGAAATGAACGGGGAGGAAATTGTTTCCGCCTATTTTGAATAAGCTGCCTTAAAAATAGATTGCATGTACTTTCGCATGTCCCTGTGAGTTAATTTCTAACGTTGGTGCAGGGAATTTTACCATGTTTAATACCTGGAACAATACTTTCATGCTCTTTTTGCGGGTGGGAATTTTGGTAAAATCCACATCAGGCGAAAGGTAGAATTGCCGTATGCGCGAAAGATGGCTGTAGTCGTAATAATGCCCATTGTTATCTGTCCAGGTATTATCCCTGCCACCGATCATGCCCTGGGCGCCGTATCCAACGGCGATATTCAGCCATTGGGGCAGGTGACTGTTTTTATTGAAGGAATATAGATTGACAGACAACCAATAGGTTTGGCCGTTATAGTTTTTCAATGTTCTTTCCCAGTAGGATTGGCCGAAAAGCTGGTCTGCTTTTTCCCGTAATACCGGATCATCGTAGCGCTGCGGGTGCGATGAGAATTTCAGTTGAATACGTTGCTCATCCCAGGCCAGCTCCTGGCTGATCAGCAAGGCGGAGCCAATAGCATTGGCGCCCATATCGCCCCAGGAAAATCCCCACTCAGAAGAATAGCCATCCAGTACTTCAATCACTGATTGAAAGGCCAGGCCACTAAGTCCGCCAATCCAGATTTGTTTTTTCCTGGGAAGCCCCGACCAGCGCCACATCTCCCGGCTGTATTTTCCTATAAAATAAGCACTGAAAACATGCCCTGCTTTATCTACCTGGTTCCATTCTGCCATATCATTAAAAAAGTGGAAGTTGGACCTGGGATAGCCTTTATACCAGGCAGTGTTGAGTGCTGCCAGGCTGGCCCCGTATAATGCAACGGTGGTGCCGCTTAGTAGCCATACGTGGGCGTTAACAGTAGTATCCGGAATGGCAAAGAAAGGCACTTTTTTTTGTGCCGTGCTGCAAAGGAATGACAGCGCCAGGATCAGGATCAACAGTGGTTTTTTCATAAAAATTACGAATTGCGAATTACGAATTACGGGCTAAGGATATGCTTAGGTCTACCCACAAATCCGTAATTCGTAATTCGTAATTCGTAATTCTTATTTCAGGTGCATGTCCTGGATAATACCATTTATTTTCTGATCCAGTTCAGCCGTTACTTTATCATAGTCTGCCGCGCTATTCAGTGGTGCATTTACGCTGAAATAGAATTTAATTTTAGGTTCTGTACCGGAAGGACGGGCAGATATTTTGCTGCCATCTGCCAGTACAAACTGCAATACGTTAGATTTAGGCAAGTCCAGTGCTTTGACAGCGCCGGTTTTGATATCCCTGATTTGCTGTAACTGGTAGTCGTAGAGCGTTACTACCGGGGAACCATTGATGGTTACCGGTGGGTTTTCGCGGTATCCACGCATCATCTCCGCAATTTCTTCGGCGCCTCTCATTCCTTTTTTGGTAATAGAGATCAGGCTTTCCTTGTAATAACCGTAACGTACGTAGATGTCGATCAGTTCTTCGAACAAGGTTTTGCCGTGGCTGCGTGCAACAGCGGCCATTTCGCAAATCATGGCGACGGAAGAAATGGCGTCTTTGTCGCGGATGTTGTTCCCTATCATATAGCCATATGATTCCTCCCCGCCACAGATGAAGTTTTCCAGTGGTTCTTTACGACGGATCAGGTCAGCGATCCATTTAAAGCCGGTGAGTACATTATAGCAGGTAATATTGTTTTTAGCGGCAAATACATCGATCAGGTCGGAGGTCACCACGGTTTTGGCGATATAATCGTTGGGTTTAGCCAGGCCTTTGCGTTTGCGTGCTTCCACAATGTAGTTGAACAGCAGTACACCGGTTTGGTTCCCGTTGAGCAGGATCCATTCTCCTTTCAGGTCTTTCACGGCGATGCCTACACGATCCGCATCAGGGTCAGTACCCAGCAGTATGTCTGCATCCAGTTCCTTTGCCTTTTTCAGGCCAAGGCTCATGGCTTCCGATTCTTCGGGGTTAGGATATACTACAGTAGGGAAGTTACCATCCGGGGTAGCCTGTTCCTGTACGATGTTTACATTGGTAAAGCCATATTGTTGCAATACGGCAGGTACCTGGGTAATGCCGGTGCCATGAATAGGCGTATATACTATTTTAAGATCGTGTTGTGCTTTAATGATGTCCGGGTTGATAGACAGGCTTACCAGTTCCTGCTGGTAGGCGGCATCTACGTCTTTGCCGATGAGGGTAATATTGGATTCACCGCCGGTCCATTTCACTTCATCGGGGGAAGCAATGTTTTCCACTTCGCGGATCACGTTGCTATCGTGTGGTGGTACCAGCTGGGCGCCATCATTCCAATAAGCTTTGTAGCCGTTGTATTCCTTGGGATTATGGGAGGCAGTGAGTACCACGCCGCCGTGGCATTGCAGGTGGCGGATGGTGAAAGACAATTCTGGCGTAGGCCGGAGGCTTTCGAACAGAAATACTTTGATATCATTGGCAGCAAACACGTTGGCAACGGTTTCTGCAAAAAAGCGGGCATTATTGCGGCTATCGTGTGCAATGGCTATCTTAATTTCACCGGTAAAGGTTTTTTTAAGGTAGTTGGCAAAGCCCTGGGTGGCCATACCGAGGGTATATTTATTCATGCGGTTGGTACCTACGCCCATGATACCACGTAAGCCGCCAGTACCAAATTCGAGGTTACGATAGAAGGCGTCGTTTAGTTCATCGGGGTTACCTTCCTGCATTTTCTTCAGTGTGGCAACGGTTTCAGCGTCGTAATTCCCGTTGAGCCATTGCGATACTTTGTTTTGAATATTGATATCCATGGTTCTTATTTTGTAAGCCGTAAATGCTAAAATGGATTGTAAAGTAAAAATAAAAAACCGAATGTGGGAAATTACAGATTTCAAAATACATTGAAAATCGTCCCGTAATGGTTAATTTTGCGGCCATGAGGCGGTATGAAGATACTTATAAACAAAAAGGATTACGCAAACAGTTAGTTGATAGTATCCGTCAGAAAGGTATTACAGATGAAAGTGTACTGGCGGCTATCGGCAATATTCCCAGGCATTTTTTCCTTGATACGGCTTTTGAAAGTATAGCCTATGACGACAGGGCTTTCCCAATCGGAGAGGGACAAACCATTTCACAGCCATATACGGTAGCTTACCAGACCCAGTTGCTGGAAGTAAAGCCTTATGAAAAAGTGCTGGAAATCGGTACCGGCAGCGCCTACCAGGCCTGTGTACTGGCAGAACTGAAAGCCAATGTTTTTAGCATAGAACGGCAACGCAGACTGTTTGACCAGGTAAAGGTATTTCCTTTTAAGTCCCAGTATCCCAATCTCCGGCTGTTTTACGGAGACGGCTACGAAGGCCTATCTACTTATGCCCCCTTCGATAAGGTACTGGTAACTGCGGCCGCACCGCATATCCCGGAAAAACTGCTGCAGCAGATGAAAATAGGGGGTAAAATGGTGATCCCCGTAGGAGGACAGGAAATCCAGCGGATGCTACGGATTACTAAAATAAGCGATACAGAAAACGAACAGGAGCTGTTCGATAACTTTTCTTTTGTGCCCATGCTGGCAGGGAAGAAGTAGTTGGAAGAGCAGAAAGCATAAAGCTATTAAAGCGAATGATATAAGCGTATACTCGCTCTTGTCATTCGCTTTAATAGCTTTATGCTTTCCGCTTTATGCTTTCTGCTCCTGTTATAATCTTCCTGTTCCTTCCTTCGGTTTTTCTTTCTCCTCGTCTTTCTTTTCTTCTTCTTCCGGTTGTGGTTTCTTTTTCTTAAACAGGTTAGGGTCCATTTTGCCAAACCGGTACCGGACATTCAGCCGGATAAAGCGGGTGGCCCTTTTGCGATCATAGTCCTGTATGAACGTAGCTGTTTGGTAATGGGAGTTGAATTGCTGTGTATTCAGGATATCGGAAATATTCAGGGCTACTACGAGCGCCTTTGTTTTCAGGAATTCCTTGCGAACGCCCAGGTCCATACCATTCATGGCTTTAAAGGTACCCTGGGGTTGTATCCGTGGAGAGCGGAAGTGGCCGCCCAACTCAATACTTACCCTGCCGGGTAAACGAAATTGGGTATTGCCGTTTAGGCCGTAACTGAAATTTTCGTTATTCACCGTAATGCTGGTGAGTTTATTATATTCCAGGTTCAGGTTGGCCCATATTTTCCACCATTTGTTGAGATTTAAGCTATAGGATACGTTGCCACCAATATTTTGCTGGGTAGCCAGGTTCATGGGTTTGGTGGTAGTAACGCCGGAAATAGTGTCCAGGGTACTGATGCGGTCAATGTTGTCGTTGGTTTGTGCATAGTAAGTGCTGGTACTCAGGTAATTATTGGTTTTAGGATAATATACAGAGTAGCTCATTTCAAATTTATGCGACAAGGCTGGCTGCAGTTCCGGGTTACCGGTCCGGATGTTTTGGGGATCGGAGTTATTGATATACGGCAGTAACTGGTCAAAATTGGGCCGATCAATGCGGGTAGAGTAGTTGAATACCAGGCTTTGGTTTTGGTTTTTCGGTAAGTTATATTTCAGGAATACGCTGGGAAACAGGTTAAAAAAACGGTTGTTGACCGTGGTATCCCGGGTCACAGAGTAGCCCTTCAGGAACGATTGTTCGGCCCGCACACCTACCTGGTAGCCAAGATTACCGATGGCGTTTGCGAAGTTGAGATAGCCGCCGTAAATATCTTCTTCATAATTATACTGGTTAGATAACACCGGGCTTACGAGGTAATCTTTGGTGGTCCAGTCGTATAAGGTAGCCACGTAGTTATTGTCGATATGCCGCATGGTGCCTTTTACGCCCGCTTCCAGCTTACCTTTTTTCCCTATGGGAGAGGTATAATCGGATTGTATATTCCAGAACCGGTTGCCATTATTGCTGGTGTTCCGTTGTTTATCGGCGTTTGGCAGGGTATCTACCCCCGTGTAGTGATACTGGGTATTATAGCCACTGTTGCCATTGCTTTTGTTACCGCTGTAGCTGATGTAGGCTGTTAATTCCTGGTTTTCTTTAGCAAAGGTGTGTTTATAGTTCAGGTTGGTATTATTGTTACTGCTGCGGTTATCGCTGGTATTATTCCGGTTGCCATAACGCAGGGTTTCTTTTTTTTCATCCATGTAGTTGAGGTAGATATTGTCCTCATTATTGCTCCTGTTGTTGTTAATACCTTGTGAGATGGTGAAGGTATTGTGGTCATCCATAAAATAGTCAAATCCAAAGCGGCCGCCATTATTGCTGTTGGTGTTTTCGTTTTTGCTGGATTGGGAGAAGAAGGAAGTATGGCTGCTGTCGGGCACCAGGTTTTGACGGGAGCTTAGTCCGCTACCGTTCACGTTTTCGTAGCGACCGTTATAGTTGCCAAAGAAGTTAAAGCGCTTCATCCGAAGGCTGGCATTGACGCTACCATTGGCTTCACCGCGGGTGGCGCCGCCGGCATTGAACATCACGTTATACCCGATGGCTTTATCTTTTTTCAGCACGATGTTGATAATACCACCGCTGCCGTTTGCTTCAAATTTAGCCGAAGGGTTATTGATTACTTCCACGCGATCAATGCTTTCTGCAGGAATCATTTGCAGGGCTGTTTTAGCATCGCCAAAAGGGGAAGGTTTGCCATCTACGTAGATGGTTACACTTTTTCCTCTCAGGGTAATGTTATCGTCGATGTCTACATCAACGCTGGGAATATTTTTTAGTATATCCGTTCCCGTGCCTCCTTCTGCATTGATCATGTTGCCGGCATCAAATACCTGGCGATCTATCTGCATGGAGAATGCAGGTTTTTCTGCTTTGATTTCCACGGCATTCAATACCTTACCGGCCGATTGCAGGCGTAGGGTGCCGGCGAGCGTATTTTTTCCTTCTGTTACCCGGATGGCTTTTTCCAGTTTTTCGTATCCCATAAAGGTGATGCGTAAAATATAAATGCCGGGAGCAATATTATTCAGCGTGAACTGGCCTGCGGGAGTAGTGTAAGCGCCGGTAACCATGGTGGAGTCGGCCTGTTTGAGCAATACCACAGAAGCGTATTCGATGGGTTTTGCGGTGACAATATCCGCTACTTTTCCGGTGACTTTCAGGGCCGCCGGAATTGTCGTTTGTGCGTTGACGTTATAAGACATAACAATCAACACGAACATGAGTGATAGAAAACTTCGCATGCGTGGATTTAGCAACTTTACAAGTGATACAACAACACCATAAAAGTAACAGGCGAAAGTGTAAACATCAGCGAAATATGATGAGTGGTAGCTAAAAAAACATGGCCGGCAACCCCGCTACAGCGTGGTTAACCGGCCTGTGGTTTGCATTCACCTTCTTCTATTTCTTTTTAGAAGCTTTGCATAGGATCACCCATTTGCGAGTCGCTTCCCTGATCTTTCTTTTTCTTTTTAAACAGTGACGCATCGAATTTACCGAAGCGGTAGCTGAAGTTCAGTTTTAGGATACGTGATTCGCGTTTGCGGATATAATCTTGTGCAAACTCAGGCGACGACTGGTTCAGCTCGTACTGACGGGTATTGAATACATCTGATAAACTCAGCGTTACAGAAGCGGCTTTGTTTTTCAGAAAGTCTTTTTTCACGGCTACATCTACCGTGCTGAAGCCTTTGATGGTACCCTGTGCAGAAGATGGTATCTGGTTGAATCCACCACCGCCGCCGCCACGGCCGCCACCACCGCCGGAAGAGGGCAATGCAATGGTAGGCGCCTGGTAAGTAGCATTTACCTGGAAGGTAAAATTAGCGGGCAGTTTAGTTTCTGAATTTATTTTCGCAAACCAGCTAAAACCATTGTTATCAAAGTTATGTCCGTTGGTATTTACCTTCATGTCTGTTTGATACAGGTTTACATTGCTGGTAACATCCCATCCTTTAATGATCTGGTTTTTCATGGTGAATTCCGCACCGTAAGAGTTGCTCCTGTTGGCGTTGATATACTGTGTCAGCAGGGTATCTGCGCCAATAGGGGTACTGATGGTAGAAATCATATTGTTAGTATTCCTGAAGTAAATGCTACCGAGGAAATTGCTGTTCGCCCAGTTCTTTACGTAGGAAAATTCAAAGCTGTTGGTATACTCCGGCTTCAGGTTCGGATTTCCTTCGCGTTGGTTTTGCGGATCGCTGTAATCGCGGTAGGGAATCAATTGGAAGAAATTAGGCCGGTTAACACGGCGGGAGTAGTTGAGCTGCAGCTCCTGGTCATGCTTTAATTTTTCGGAGAGGAACAGGCTGGGATACAATCCGGGTACGGCTTTGGTAGGTTTGTATTTAGTGCCTTCATTTTCTCCGGCATATACATACTGTTCTACACGCAAGCCTGCCTGGTAACCGAAGTTGCCAATGGTATTGGCAAAGTTGGCATAGCCGGCATATATTTCTTCATTGTATTTATAGTTGTTGGATAGCAACGGGTTGTTGACAAATTCTCCGGTGATCGTGTCTTTATCGTATACATTATAGGCGCTGGTATAGTTGCGTATAGTAGCTTTGGCCCCCAGTTCCAGCTTGCCATTTTTCCCAATCGGATTGGTATAATCTGTTTGGAAAGTCATGAAAGTGGTTTTACCGTTGCTGGTATTATTTTGCAGCATCGCTTGCCCGATCGCCTTGCCGAGTGGGTCTTGTGCCTGTGTGAGGTAGTCGCCGTTGCGGGTATTGGAGCTTTTATTATAGTTGAGGTCTGCCGTCCATTCTTTGTTAGGTTGGGCGTAAGTATGTTTGAAACTCAGCGTGGTAGTGTAGTTCCGGAAGTTGAAATTGTTATTGTTTAAGCGATCGCTGATACCAGTGATGGTATGTGTTTTATCGGAGAAGGTACTGCGCAGGTCTTCTGTGTTTTTGAAATCGCCGGCTACGATGTTTTGTGCCACGGAAATGGTGTTCCGGTTGTCGAGCATATAGTCTAATCCGAATCGTCCGAACTGAAACAGTGGTTTGCTGGTACTGTTGCTGTTTTGGAAGAGGTAGTTGGTATCTGCGGCGGCGCCGTTGCGGTAGTTACTACGACTAGTAGTACCATCGGCCCAGTTACGGTTGGCGTTGATGTTGTAGTTGGCGAACACATTGAATTTTCCCTGGCGGATGTTGATATTGCCACCACCGTTGTATTTGTTGCCGGTACCGATGCCTGCGTTCACCGCGCCGTTGAAGCCGGATTTGCGGTTTTTCTTCAGCACAATATTCAGAATACCTGACATCCCTTCCGCATCGTATTTGGCAGATGGATTGGTTACCAGTTCCACACTTTCGATAGCGTCTGCCGGGATTTGGTCCAGGGTGAGGGTAGATGGTTTGCCATCTACGAAAATATTAGGTGCGGCATTCCGTACTGTAACATTACCATCCAGGTCTATGTTTACAGACGGTACGTTTTTCAGTACGTCTTGTGCGGTACCGCCTACGCTGCTGAGATTACGATCTACGTTAAACACTTTTTTATCAATGCCCATGGTAAACGCGCTTTTTTGCCCGGTTACCTCTACGCTTTGCAATGTTTTTACGTTTTGTGCCAGTTTTATATTGCCAAGATCCTGTTCCGTCGTTTGTGGCGTGATCTGCACTTTTTTCTGGAGGCTCGTATAGCCCATGAAGTTAACGCGCAGTATTGCCGGACCGAAGGGAAGATTTTCGAGACTGAAATCGCCGTTGGGCTTGGTGAGCATGCCGGTAATCAGTGAGGAGTCCCGTTGTTTGAGTAATGTAACGGAAGCGTATTCGATGGGTTTCCCCGTTTTGGCGTCTACCAGTTTGCCGTATAAGTGGCCAATCTGTGGCATGTTGGGTCGTCCTTGTTGTCCTGGTCCCTGCTGGGTACCTGCTGTTTTAGGCGCCTGTGCAAAAGCGCCTGTGTGCCACAACAGTATAGCAGCAAGTACTACGTAGCTTTTTTTCATCCTTATCGTTTTTTATCCGGACTTTCTTCTCAGATAAGGACAAATGTATCGGGGTACTGGTATGAATGGTTTGAGATTGTGATGAGCGGAATGATTATCCGCAGGAAATTGCAAAAACAGCCGCTAAGAGGTCTTAACAGTAGTTAACAGATCAGGCGCTTTAACACTACTTAACAGAGTTGTTGTATGTGGGTTATAACAGAGATGCCTATGCAGATTAACCCGGTAATAAATCCACTGATGGCGCCGAGGAGTTTGAAGCTTTGCAGTTCGTTTTTCAACAGGTTGTTGGCGGCAGTTTCAAATTGTGTGGCGGAGATGCCGGCAATTTTCTGAGAAACAATTTTTTCCAGGTCCAGGTCCTGTTGCACATTATCGAGGTATTGACCGATCATTAAAGGAAACAGGGTATCCAATTCCGCTACCAGGTGAGTTTTGATCTGGTTCACGATACTATCGCCGATAAACATGGAGAGTACAGGCATTGCTTTAGGTAACTTCTCCCGTAAAAAAGTATCCAGGTGTGCTTCTACCATTGGGATAATTTTTTTGATCTTTTCGGGATCAGTGAGCTTGTTTTTGATATCATCAAAAGAGAACAATTGTTTGCCTACCATAGCGCCGATGCTGCTCGCCAGTTGAGCTTGTTTTTTGGGAAAAACACGGCGGAAAAACACCGTGACAGCAAGGCTATTGAGGAGCCAGCCAATAAATGCAGCGAGAAGTGGGAGGAAAAAGATCATTATCGGTAGTTAATTTTCATGTTTGCACAAATGTAGGGTATTGCGATGCAAAACAAGTACTTGAAAAAGTAAAAACTGTGGTTAAATTTAGGGGAGTTATCATCAATACCTATTATCTATGGAGTATTATTTCACTAAAAGAGTTATTGTTGACGGTCCCAATAATGGGTTTATTAATACTGGCAAGTATCATTTATTCAGTGTGTATAATACAGCAGACAAGTTAGTCGGTGAAGTTTATTGCAATGCCTGGCAAGGATTTTTTAATATCGGTGAAATACGGATGAAGGTAATGCGTGCCGGAGAACGGTTATTTCAACGCATGTGTATCGTGGATGCCTGCACGGATAAAATTGTTGGTGAATACAGGCATGATGGATGGAAGTCGTTACGAAATGGAGGCACCATACTGCTAAATGACCAGCGATATGCTTTTCAGAAACTCAGCGTGTTTTCTTCGTTGTTCGACAGAGATACATGGGGATACTATAAATACCAGATAAGAAGGGAAGGGATGGAATGCACTTATTCTTTTCACATTGATCCTACTTTATCCAGGAGGCATAACATTATTGACAAAGCGTTTGAAGGTGTTGTTGAAGTAACCGGTGTATTGGAGGCAGATGACCTGGTGGTGTTGTTTGCAGGCTTTTATTTCTTGGATAGTGCGTTGCAGAATGAGTTGTCAATATAACAACTTTCATTTTGCTGTGGGCATATTCCATGCGATTCCTTAAAACAAAAAAGGCTTCTTTTTACAGAAGCCTTTTTAAATTTTGGGTGATTGAAGGGTTTCGAACCCTCGACCCTCAGAACCACAATCTGATGCTCTAACCAACTGAGCTACAACCACCGTGTTTCAACGGTTACCCCGTTTTTCGGAGTGCAAATATAAGAGAATCTTTTTCTACTAAAGAAATTTTTTTCGATGTTTTTTCAGATAATATTTTTCTTCCGGGAGAAAGGAGGTTTTTTGATGGCTTTTAGGTAAAAAAACAAGCGCGAAGCTATTTTGGAGCAGGTATAAAAACAAAAAAGGCTTCTTTTTACAGAAGCCTTTTTAAACGTTTGGGTGATTGAAGGGTTTCGAACCCTCGACCCTCAGAACCACAATCTGATGCTCTAACCAACTGAGCTACAACCACCGTATTTCCGTTGTTGGGAGTGCAAAGATAAGCGAAACTATTTTTAAATTCCAAATACTTTGAATAAAAAATTTTCAGAGTATTATACATGTGAATAATTTGCCAAATGAAAAAGTGGGATAACCGGAGAGTGCGGAGGGGCTTACAAGTGCCCGGTTGTGATTGTTCCATTCTCTTTCCTGGTATAGGTTTCACCTGTTTCTTACCTGAAACATAAGGGGTTAGGTATTATATCAAAAATCAACTGAATATACGCGCAGATTCTCTTTCCGCTTTCTTCTTCCAGCTTTTTGCTCCTTCAAAAAATATCGTATCTTTGCGCACTTTCCCATTCCATTCCCATTTTTATAAGTTGTTGGTAATCAACTATATGTTGTTTTTCAAGCATCCGCGCGCCCGTATTTTCGGCAATTTGCGGCCTGTTTAGGCTGGATATGTTAACCAGCGCGAAAATTTTTTTGAAATTCGGTTGCGCTATAGGAGTGTTTAAAATAAGTGTTTAATATTTAATTGTATATACATTATGGATCAGCTTAAACTGAAGTTGCAGGAGTACTATCAGCGTTACCAGCAAATGGATCAACGGGTGAAGCCTGGAAAGGAGGAGCCTGGTTTTGAGGACGTGCTGGACATGGAAAACGATATTCTTTCACAATTTGGATTGCCTGCTTCACGGCGCTTTGTGCAAATACTGCACGACTTTGTGCATCATGGACACGTAAGTGATCAGTTGGTAGATTATGTGAGCAAGAAACTGCGTGCGGCAGCACGTAAGTACCTTTTGGCACCGGTTATGTCAGATATTGATCTTTTAGAAAGTGGACGCGACCAGAAACGCAGTCCCTACGACGTATTACCTGAACTGGGATACCCGGCCCAGGAATACGCATTGTTTCTCATTGGAGAACTCTTCTATCGTCGTAATATGGACGCAGGAGATATCCTGGATGAATTGAAAAAAATGCAGCATTTCGATAGCTGGAATGACCTGATGCTGCTGAGTAAAATACATAATCATACTACGCATGAACTCTATGCTAAACTGAAAAAACAGGAGCTGCGTTTTATTGATGAATTCATACAGTTTGCACGCCGCCAGGAACCTTCCCGCCTGGTAAACAAACGCGCTACCCCATTGGAAGAAGGGTATACACCTAACTATAAAACTATTACCAAAGTACAGGTGGAAGACATCATATTTGATGAACAAACCACCCCTAGTTTATTTGGTAAGATAAAAAGCGGCAGAGGCTATGCCCGCATCACCATCAGCCTGGAATTTTCAGAACTGAACCAGATCCTGATGAGCAGCGATGAACTGGGTGTTACCATCAGCAATCACATCAAAAAACGCCTGGCTAAACCCGCTGCAGAGAAACCAACGGTGATAGATATACGCGCAGAATTTGGAGATGTGTTGAAGCTGGATAACTGCTACCTCGAAGTGTATAAGCCACAACACAGGGAAGGCAAGAAGTGGGTAGAAGATAAAGACAACTTCTACTTCGTAGATAAAATTCTCACTAAAAAAGAATTTGAAAAACGCTCCAAAGAGGCAGAAGTGAAAACTAAAATAACAGAATGCCTTGAACTCATCGGCGGTTCTTATGTATACTATCAGCGCTTGCGCCGCTTAGGTATCACCGATGATGAAGCCAAACTGCGTGCCGGTTTACAGGACGAACTACTATTTAAATTGTCCTACTTTCTGAATAAAGTAAAAGAATAGTTATTAGGTGAGATGAGCAATAGCTCATCTCACTTTTTTTATAGCAATCCTAACCCAAGTGTAATGATACTTAACCCCAACAGGATCACCCCCGCATACAGTATTCCAATCCATTGATTAGGCTGCGTGCGGGCATTGCCCGCTGCCGCCGTGAAAAACCCTCCGCTAATCAACAGGGTGCTGAAAGGAATCGCTATTCGTACCAACCACAACAAGGTGGCGCCCAACATCGCCTCATCTGCCAATAACTGACAAACCAGGGATAATATTACCAACACTCCTGCATGGGCATGTCCTGCACGGAACATGGACTGTTGGAAAGGGGTGAGTGGCAATTGTTTCATTTGGCCACTGCGTATTTTTAACAGGAAATAGCCCCCGAATTCAATAGTCGGAATGGTGATGAGAATAAGGCCACACATCAGTTTGGCTGCAGGAGTCATATCGGTTGTTTTTAGCAGCGGTAATAGTAAATGCTTCCCTTCCCATATCCCCTAACAAATGTTAGTTTATTCCTTTTGCCGGAATTTTTTATGTTTGAGGAAAAAAGATGGAAGAACTCACCCTCGGCGTTGGCTCCAGAGTACAGCATGCTCATTATGGCCCTGGTGTAATTGTGGCGGTAAAATACGCCCAGTACCGTGTTACTTTTATGGATCATGGCATTAAGATGATCGATAAAACAGATCCGCTCTTTGAAGTACTGGTGGCAGAAAACACCACCCCGGAAGTGGAAACCGCTTCAGAGGTGGAAACATCGTTGTTGAAAATTCTGCGTTTATGGGGAGGCATTGCAGAAGTAGTGCCATTGGGTGATCGTTGGAAAGGTGGTAACCTTATTCTTCAGCCTGGCGACCCATCGCTGAAAGCGAAAGAGCTGCCGATTGATACCTTCTTCCATAAAATAGTAATGCTACGTGACCGCCTCCGTGTACTTGAGCAAAATATCAACAGCCACAAAGTGCTCACTGATGAAGAAAAGGTAAATATGCAGCAATACATCACCCGTATCTACGGCTCACTCACTACTTTCAACGTATTGTTCAGAGATAAAGAACATTGGTTTACCGGGGAGAAGAGCGGTAATGATTAATGGGCATCTACGTGGTAAATCTGTTCCAGCTCCCACCGGTACGGCTCTAACATATGGTGCCTGAAAATGTTTTTGCCATCAAACGGAAAATTTTCATCGTATCCTTTTACGGGATATAGAATAACAGGCGTACCTGCCGGCGTATAATTGTGACTGGTTACAAAATCCGGGCGCTGATACTCCGGCAGTATCTTTTTTACACGGGTATAGGCAAATTTGCCCAATACCCTTTGCATACGCCGCGAAGCCCTTTTCGCAGGACGATCCAGCCGACCATACATATAACTAAGTACCCAACGAACCGCCCATTTCTGATCTTTCATCGAAGCCTTTATGTTGGCGAAAGGATTCACCGCCGTGAAGTCCCGGGTGGTTTGCAGGGAAAACGGTGTTTCCGGTACCCAGTCGCGCGTATTGACTACGCGCAAACCCCAGCCGTCCCGTGTAATATAATCATAGTCGTAAGCATAGTTAAGATTACCGGGCTTGGGTGCTGCACTGGCGTATGTTTTAAATACGATGTCTTTTGGCAGTCTGTCGGTATAGGCAAAATAGGAACGCATCAGGAAAGAGATGGCGCCGCCCTGGCTATGACCGAAGATGATAAATTCGTGTATGCCTTGCTGATAGTACTCGTTTATTTTACGGATCATGTCCGGTCCCATAGCCGCCACGGCCAGCATCCATCCCGCATGCACATAGGCTTTGGGATCTTCGGCTACTTTATAAGGAACGGAAGTACTGTCGTTGAGTTTAACAGTACCCTGCGCCGGAATCATGCCCGCATAAAAGTTTTCCAGCCACGAGGTGCTGCTGCCTACAGTGCCCCGGATCACAATAATACCCACACCATCTTTTCGTTTCCACAGATCCCAGCGATTCACCAGTCCTGATTCGGCGGCACGATATACCAGTTCACAATCGCGGGGAGGACTGCTTTTTACTTTCGTCCAGGGGGTATCGCCCAGCCGGTCCACCATTTTCAATAGTTCTGCATATTCGGATGGGTTAAAATGAGGTTGGAGGTGTTGGGCAAAAGCAACATTTCTCCCGAAAAATAAAAATAGAAAACCAAACAGTGAAAGGCGGTAGATCATGGAAATTTATGAATTACAATTCGTGAACAACAAGTAAAATACTAATAAAAGCGCTCCTCTTTAAGATAAAATAAAACAATTCGCATTGTTTCATTGTTGTAAATGCGTTTAACTTTCAAGCCTAAATTACTTTAAATATGGCAAAGAGAATTGAGCATGATTTCCTTGGTGAAAAAGAAATACCACAAAACGTTTATTACGGTATTCAAACCCTGCGTGCAATTGAGAATTTTCATATTACGGGTATTCCCCTGAAGGTAGAACCCATTTTCGTACAGGCATTGGGCTATGTAAAGAAAGGTGCAGCCATGGCCAATCGCGACCTGGGCGTACTTGATAAAAATATTGCAGAACATATTATTAAGGCCTGCGATCGCGTGATAGCCGGCGAGTTCAACGACCAGTTCCTGAGCGACCTGATACAGGGCGGAGCCGGTACTTCTGTGAATATGAATGCCAATGAAGTGATAGCCAATGTGGCGCTTGAAATGATGGGCAAAGAAAAGGGGCAATATGAATTCTGTCATCCGAACAACCATGTAAACTGTTCCCAGTCTACCAACGACGCATATCCTACTGCTTTTCGTATAGCCCTCATCAATAAACTCACCGGGTATAAAGCAACCCTCGGACAACTAGCAGATGCCTTTGCTGCCAAGGGAGAAGAGTTTAAGAACGTACTGAAAATGGGACGCACCCAATTACAGGATGCGGTGCCAATGAGCATGGGCGATGAATTCAAAGCTTTCGCTACCAATATCAACGAAGAGCTGGCACGCGTGGAAGAAAGCAAACGCCTGATCTCTGAAATCAATATGGGGGCCACCGCTATTGGTACCGGTGTAAATGCCCCCAAAGGATATGCAGAACTGGTAACCAAACACCTGGCCACTATCACCGGCCTGGAGCTCATCCTGGCAGGCGATCTGATTGAAGCTACTTATGATACCGGCGCGTATGTACAATTATCCGGTGTGCTGAAACGTACTGCGGTAAAGGTTTCCAAGATATGTAACGATTTGCGGTTATTATCTTCCGGCCCACGTACAGGCTTAAACGAAATTAACCTGCCGCCTATGCAGCCCGGGTCTTCTATTATGCCTGGTAAAGTAAACCCAGTGATCCCGGAAGTGGTGAACCAAACCGCATTTTATGTGATTGGCGCCGATTTGATGGTCACTATGGCCGCCGAAGCCGGACAATTGCAGCTCAACGTAATGGAGCCCACTATCGCGTTTGCGTTATTTACGGCCATCACTTATATGAATAATGCTTGTCAAACGTTGAAAGATAAATGTGTGGTGGGGATCACTGCCAATGCAGACCGTACCAAAGAAATGGTGATGCACAGCATTGGTATTGTTACACAGTTGAATCCTATTATCGGTTATGAAAAATGTTCTGCGATTGCAAGGGAAGCACTGGAAACAGGCAAATCTGTGCATGACCTGGCAGTAAAGGAAAAGAAGTGGGTAACACAAGAGAAGTGGGATGAGATTTTCACTTTTGACAACCTGATCAGACCCCAATTTATACAATAAAGTACGAAGGCAGTCGCCCGGTTATGCCGGCTGACTGCCTGTTTTAGTTCCGGCGCTATTGCTTTGTTGGAGCCGGTTTGCAGTGTAGGAACAGCTAATCATCAGATATACACGCTTCATATGATCTGGTTACAATTTGCAATTTTGTTGGGGGCTATCCTCGTAGGTGCCCGTATGAAAGGTATCGGCCTGGGAGTGATGGGAATGGTGGCATTGGCCATTTATATATTCCTGTTCCGGATGCGTCCTGCCGATCCGCCGATTGATGTGATGCTGATTATTCTCGCGGTGGTGAGCACGGCAGCTACTTTGCAGGCAGCCGGGGGAATGGATTACCTGGTACGGCTGGCCGAAAAAATATTGCGCAGCAAGCCTTCGCTGATTGTATTACTGGGGCCATTGGTCACCTATATGTTTACGTTGTTTGCGGGTACTGCGCATATCACGTATTCGCTGTTGCCCATTATTGCAGAAGTATCTACCAAAAAAAGAATACGTCCGGAAAGGGCTTTGAGTATATCGGTGATTTCTTCCCACCTGGCCATTACGGCCAGCCCTATATCTGCTGCTACCGCGGCGTTATTAACGATATTGAGTGGTAAGGTAGAGCTCCTGGAAATTTTGAAAGTATGTATTCCGGCTACCTTGATTGGCACGCTGGCAGGCGTGGTGGTATGTTGGAAAAAAGGGAAGGAGCTGGACCAGGATCCGCTGTTTCTCGAAAAAATGAAAGACCCTGAATTTGCGGCCAGTATTAATGCAGATTCGGCTACTGCAGCAGCGCCTTTGTTACCTGGTGCAAAATCATCCGTGTTGATTTTTGGATTAGCAGTATTGCTGATTGTATTGGTAGGTGCTTTCCCGGCCATGTTGCCTTCTTTTGGTCCTGGTACCAGCAACCTGTCTGTAGATGGGGCAGGTAATATCAAAATGGCTGCTGTGATAGAACTGGTGATGCTGGCTGCTGCCGCGGCTATTATGCTGCTGTGTAAAACCTCTACTGCAGCCGTAGCCAAAGCAAGTTTGTTTGGTTCCGGTGCGCAGGCAGTGGTGTCTATTTTTGGCGTAGTGTGGATGAGTGCTACGTTTATGCAAACCAATACCGACATTATAGAACATACGCTGGGAGACATGGTTCGTTCTGCTCCCTGGACATTTGCTATTGCCCTGTTCCTCCTGAGCATCCTGCTCTTTAGCCAGGCCGCTACTACCAAGGCGTTGATGCCGTTGGGATTATCGCTTGGCATTATTCCTCCTCACCTGGTAGCCATGTTTCCGGCGGTAAATGGTGACTTCGTTTTACCCGGCTATCCTACACTGCTGGCGGCCATTAACTTTGACCGTACCGGCAGTACACATATTGGTAAATTCCTGGTGAACCATAGTTTTATGATACCTGGTATTGTGAGCGTGGCGGTTTCTGTAGCAGTGGGCTTCGTCCTCGCAGGAATATTGTGGTAATACAATATACAGGCTGGTTACTTCCGAAATCTATTGATTATGCATATCCTCAAATGGCTGATGGCGTGCCTGCTATTGTGCGCTATTACTGCATCTGCACAGCAGCAGGAAGCAAAAAATGATACCCTGCATACCCCGTTGATTCCTGTCAGCAAGCAATCTTTATTGAATAACGTAGATGTGCTTGCCAATATGCGTGTTGCCTTCCGCAATGATTTCCAAAATGGAACGTATACTGGTTCCCGTTTTGTGAATGAACAGTTCCGGCTGGAAATCAAAGGTAAAGTATCGGATAAACTGTATTTCCGTTTCCGCGACCGCTATACCCGTGATCCCGCCACGCAATCAGTTGATAATCTCAGCAGATCCACCGACCTGGCATATGTACGTTTTGATCCGAATGAGAAATGGAAAATATATGCCGGTAAGTTATGTGCCGACTGGGGCGGTTATGAATTTGATTTAAACCCTATTGACATTTATGAATACTCAGACATCATTGAGTATGCAGATAACTTCCTGACCGGCGCCGGGGTGGGCTTTCTGCCAGACAAGAACAATGAGTTTACTTTCCAGATATTAAACAGCCGCACCAAAACATTCAAGGAATTATACGACACCATTCCCGGTATTACTGAAAGTAAATTTCCTTTCGCTGCCGTGATTAACTGGCGGGGCAATTTATTTGATGGCAAGTTTAGTACTATCTGGTCTTACAGTATTTTTAAAGAAGCTACGCACCAGTACATGAATTATTTTGCTTTCGGTAACCAGTTATCGTTGCATAATTTCCGGCTGCAATATGATTTTAAATTAAGCCTGGAGAACCTGGATCGTAAGTTATTAGTTAGCAGCTTTACACCCGATAAGAAAGCGGTGCAGGGTGTCCGGTACATGGGCCATTGGCTGAGTGTGGATATTAAACTGAGTCGCATTGTACACCTGGCCTTAACCGGGATGGTGGATTTTGCTTATTGGGATGGCAATCCCGATCCTAACAAAGATAAAAAGCTGCGTACCGCCTGGGGATATATACCGGGGGTAGAGGTATATCCGTTTAAGACCGTCAATTTAAAAGTGTATGCTAATATGATAGGACGGGTGTACCGTTATAGCAATTACGCACAAACGAAATTTGGCATGGTGAACAATGATAACTTCCGTTTCTCTGTGGGGATTGTGACGCCCTTGTTGATTTTATAAAAGCGGATTTTTGTCTTTTCCAGGATTATACTGATTATACTGATTTTTACTTTTGATTTTGGAAGATTATAAAAGATTAGGGAAGATGAATGCGGATATTCGCTTTCATCTTCCCTAATCTTTTATAATCAAAAAAACTAAAAATCAGTATAATCAGTATAATCCTGGAAAAGACAAAAATCCGCTTTTATAATTCCTGTTCCAGTCTGCCTACGCTACCATCATCCGCAATACCTTCCACTACCAGACGGAAACGTTTGGTGAAATCGTTGTTATAGAATTGTATTCTCGCAGTATGCGTGAGGGTATCCACTGCTACGTTCGGGTTCCAGTAGAGGGTGAGGCGTTTATCAGGTAAAGCATGTACTTCTTTCTTCACGGAGTAGTCCGGGGAGTAGAATTGTTTTACGATGGTATAGCCGGCCTTTTTATACAATTTGAAACCGCGGATACTTGGATCGTTTTTAGGGGCGTTATCGCCGCCTTTTTTGGTGTATACTGCGATAGCGCCATTAGCGCCGCCAAAGCCACCCATAAACGGAGGACGGAATACTTTAACGAGCGCAATATCCTGCATGGAGAGGGTGCTCAGCATACTCACATCTGTTTGCATTTCATTCAGGTATAAGCCTGGTTTACCACCCCGCCAGGAGAGGGACGGATTGTTGTAGTCGCCGGTAATCTGGAGGCCTGCTACTTTTGATTGCAGGTATTGGAATACGTTGAGTGCAATCGGATTTTCCTTGGTGAGGTCAAAGGTGTAGCCATCGCCGCCGGAGAACATACCGGAGGTATAACGTTTCTCCGTGGTTTCTTCCGGTTTTACTTTGGCTGCATTTACGTTTACTTCTTTCAGGTATACCATTTTATTGTTGATAGAACGGTTTACCTTATTGCCTTCTGAGGCGCTGGTGAGGAATTGTTTCAGTGCATTATTATCTACTGCAGGTGGTATACGCAGTGGATAAGGTATTTTAATTTGTGTAGGACGTTCAAAGAAGTGGTTATCGAACTTCACGTTTACGTCTACTCCTTTTTTCACGAGGTCATTTCCCTGGTAGTAGATGTAGGCGGTATCCGGGAATACCATGTTGGCAATTTCGAATTCTCCTTTCTCGTTGATAGGAGCGGAAGCAAACATGGAGGAGCTGTCTATTGGCAGGCGGATGATCATATCCAGTTTACCGGTAGGCATTGGGCGGCCATTCAACATGGTAGCCTGTCCTTTCATGAGCAGTCCTTGTTCGTAAGGGAACCTGATTTCCGGGAATTCGTTCTTCACGATTTTTTCCCAGCTGAATCGTGTCCAACCATGGGTCATCATCACGAGGTCGAGGCCACGGAGGGTGGAATCGGCTTCGTTGCGGAAGTACCAGGAAGGGTTGTATATGTAGCCTTTCAGATCGGAGGTGAGTAAGAAGGTAGATACGATATTATTGGAATTTTTATCTACCGGTACGGCATCTGCATCTGTGATAGACATAGAGATACTGGTTTGCATAGAATCCGGCAGGCGTATTTCTATGGCATTTTTGGCTCTGGGCTCTTTGTGGGTGTCGGCATCCAGTACATCCATTTGGAGGAGGTCATTTTTGCGGACGAAGGAGAGCCTTTCAGAGAGCGGCAGACCGGACTTAGCGAAGAGGGTGATGTGTAAGATACCGGAGGGCAGGTGGTCTGCCGGGATAAAGCCGCTGATACGGCCTTCGCCGATATCCAGGGTGGCTTTGTATACCAGCTGGGAGCCCATCTGGGCAACGATTACGAGGTCGTTGAAGGCAGTGTCGCTTACATTCGCAGGAACGGCCTGGTAGAAGATGCGGCTGCCTTTATTGAATACTTTCAGGGAAACGCCGGTGGTAACGGGCGCGGGGAGGGCAAATGTTTTGGTTTGTCCTTTGGCATTTTTTATGGTTGCCTGGAAAATATCCTGTCCGTTGGCGGGGGTGATATCGAAGGTACCCATCCCGTCGTGTACGGATTTGAGGGCTACCGGGTTGGCGCCTTTGGCATCTTTCACGGTACCGGTAACTTCAGTGGGGTAGCCGTTATTGTCGATCGCTTTGAACGCTACGACGTTAGGCTGACCGGCGATAAGGTTACCTCCTTCCGGGAAAAACTGTACGGCAAAGTCGGGCGTAGTAACGCTATCGGGCGGAGCAACCGTTTTTTGGGAAGGATCAAATATTTGTATGGTTCTGCTATAGCTGAAAGCGGGATCGAAGTTGAGCATCCAGGCGGTATAAGCACGGAGCTGGTATACGCCGGGTTTCTGGGTTTCCGGCAGGTCGAAGTTGCCCGGAGATCCGGCATTACCGGCCGCAAACAGTTTCTTTTGTACAACGTTATTATTCTTATCCAGCAACTCCACATAAAGATTTGTGGCGGTGGTGGAAGGCATTCCCTGCAGGGTGATATAGCCTTTAAACCAGATGGTTTCACCAGCAGCGTAGTAGTCTTTATCCAGGTGGAGATATACTTTTTCGGCAGGGTAACGGGCGCCGAATGTTTGTAATGCCTTTACTATGCGATCGGACCAATCGTTGGGCGAAGGTAGTATAGCCAGTGCACTCATTGCGCCGGTCAACAGAACGGCAGGGATCATCCATTTCAGGTGATGTCTCTTTTTCTTCAGGTGCGGTTGCATGTAATATATTTTGAGCCAGTATAATATATGTAAAAATATAAACTTCGGAAGATTAATCGGTAATTAATCGCAGGTTTGTTATTATTGCGTGTTCAAGCCATGGTTTTAACAAGATTTTAATGAGTTCAGAACAAAAACGTTTAGTGGTGGCAGGCGGTGGAGCTGCCGGATTTTTTTGTGCGGTAAATGCAGCCCGACTTTGCCCGCAGCTGGAAGTAGTGCTGTTGGAGAAAACAGGCAAGCTACTATCCAAAGTGAAGGTAAGTGGAGGCGGCAGGTGTAATGTGACCCACAACGCACCGGATATTACGTATATGGCTAAACGTTATCCAAGGGGGCAAAATTTTGTCAAAAAATCATTTTCCCGCTTTTTTGTGACAGATACGATCAACTGGTTTGCGGAAAGAGGGGTGAAACTGAAGGCAGAAGACGACGGCCGTATGTTCCCGGTGACAGATAGTTCCCAGACGATTATCGACTGCCTGTTGCGTGAGGCAGATAAATACCGCTTAAGTATCCGTACCAATACCGAAGTAACTTCCTTTAAGAAAGGCCCTGGCGGTGGCTGGCAGCTGCAACTGCAAAATGGTGGCACTCTCACAGCCGATTACCTGTGTATTGCCGCTGGTGGATATGCGCAGGCGGATAAATTCGCCTGGCTGTTGCAGAGTGGACATAGCGTAGTGCCTCCGGCGCCTTCCCTGTTTACTTTTAATATGCCGGGGAATCCTGTTACCAGCCTGATGGGCGTGGCACATACCGCACATGTTAAAATTGCCGGCACCAAACTACAGGAGCAAGGTCCGCTGCTGATTACTCACTGGGGCATGAGCGGTCCTGCTGTACTCCGACTCTCTGCCTGGGGCGCCCGGGAGCTGCAGCAGTTACAGTATACATTTACTGCTATTGTGAACTGGCTGCCACAGTATAATGAGAATAGCCTGCGGGAAGACTGGCAACATCTGCGTTTTGAGTTAGGAAAACAAAAACTGCATCATAAAAATCCTTTCGGCTTACCACAACGGCTCTGGCAGTTTTTGCTGCAACAGGTAGGCATCCCCGAAGATATGCGCTGGGCCGACCTGCCGGCAAAAGACCAGAATCGTTTGATGAAACTGTTGGTGAGCATGGAATTCCCGGTAAAAGGTAAAACAACTTTCAAAGAAGAGTTTGTGACCTGTGGGGGGATTACCCTCAGTGAAATAGACCCGGCTACCATGGAAAGTAAGCTGGTGCCTGATTTATATTTCGCCGGAGAGGTGATGGATGTAGATGGTATTACCGGTGGCTTCAACTTTCAGCACGCATGGACCAGCGGCTTTGTAGCCGCGACAGCTATTGCTGGGAAGCAGAAGGCGTAAAGCAGAAAGCAAAAAGCGATTGTAGCGAATGACAGTTGCGGATACGCTTTGATCATTCGCTACAATAGCTTTTTGCTTTCTGCTTTATGCTTTCTGCTCCAGTTTCAAATAGTGCACCCCTGGGGCATACTCCTTTTCCAGCGCCGCCAACAGGTTTTTGAAATCGTCCGGCTGACGGATGAAATCTACTTTGGTAGTGTCTACCACAAGTGTACGTACAGGATGTTGTTTGATATACTGCATGTAGGTGTCGTGTACGCTCATCAGGTATTCATCCGGAATTTGTTGTTCGTAGGTGCGATTGCGGTGTTTGATATTTTCCTGCAGCTTGGTTACCGGGGCATTCAGGAAGATCAGCAAATCGGGTTGTACCAATTGCGGATTAATAATATCGAATAACTTCTGGTACAAGGCATATTCTTCTTCCGGCAGGTTTACTTTTGCAAATAGCAGGCTTTTGATAAAGAGATAATCGGAGATGATGACATCACTGAAAAGATCCTTTGACTGCAGCATTTCCTTGAGTTGCTTGTAACGTTCTGCCATGAAAAACAACTCCAGCGGGAAGGCGTATTGCTGGGGGCGTTCATAGAACAGCGGCAGAAATGGATTGTCTGCAAATTCTTCCAGGATTAATTTGGCAGAAAAATGAGCAGACAGCATATTGGCCAATGTAGTTTTGCCAGCGCCAATGTTTCCTTCTACCGTAATAAATTTATAATGCATGAATATTTTGTTTAGTGTGTAAGCTAGCCAGTCCGTTAGGGAAGCTGGTAGCGGTTAACGGGTAAAGTATCCGGGCAGTTCTCCGCCAGTTCCTTTACGGTTTTATGCAGCACGGGATGTACATAGTCCGGAATAATTTCCAGTAAAGGTACCAGTACAAATTGCCGTAGCTGCATCTGTGGATGAGGTATTTTTAAATCCGGCAACGACAGGATACTGTCGTTAAAGAAGATGAGGTCAATGTCAATGACCCTGGAACCCCATTTCTCCTGGCGGATCCGACCAATTTTTCTTTCTATTTCCAACAGTGTATGCAGTAACGTTAGTGCATCCATTGTTGTACGGATTGCTACCCCCTGATTCAGATAATCAGGCTGGTCTACGGCTCCCCATGGAGCGGTCTGGTATAAGGAGGAGATCTTTACGACCTCGCCGGCTGTTTCGGCGATTAGTTGTACCGCCTTTTCAAGGTTCGCGGTACGGTCGCCTAAATTGCCACCTATAAGTAATATTGCTGTATTCATGTAGATTTCGAATCCCAAAAGTAGCCATATTCCTTATTTTTGAAAAAATGTATCTTTCCACCTCAGTTTCATCTTAACAAAAGAATATGCGTTTCTTCAAAGTTTTTCTGGCCGCCCTGCTTGCATTTATTGCATTTGCGGGTATATGCGTCATCGTATTGCTGGTGATGTTAGGCAAGGCTTTAGCCCCCAATCAAATCACCATTAGCCCCAATTCTGTCCTGGTGTTGGAAACCGGTCAATCGTACAAGGAACAAACGATGTCAAGTCCGCTGGGCACCTTCCTGCAGGATGACGAAGGAGAAACTCCCGGTTTGTTTCAGGCCGTGCGATTAATCGAAAACGCCGCCAATGATGATAATATCAAAGGTATTTATCTGAAAGTAAACGGTAACCCCAGTGGTTTTGCCAGTACAGAAGAGTTGCGTAATGCCCTGCTTCGCTTCCGTAAATCAGGTAAATTCGTATATGCGTATGGCGAAGTAATTGGCCAGGGGGCTTATTACCTGGTGTCTGCTGCCGATAAAGTTTACCTCAATCCCAAAGGAGGACTGGATTTCACGGGTTTCTCCACGCAAATACCTTTTGTAAAAGGTTTGCTGGAAAAGTTGGAAATAAAGCCTGAAATTTTCTACTGTGGTAAATTTAAAAGTGCCACAGAACCCTTACGTGAAACGCAGATGACTGAGGCTAACCGTGTTCAGACTACCCAGTTCCTGGGTGAGTTATATGGTCATTTCCTGGCAGGCGTTGGTAAGGCGCGTAATATAGATACTGCTGCGTTGCATGGCTATGCTAACGAAAATATGATCCAGGAACCGAATGATGCCCTGAAATATAAGTTGGTAGACGGTTTGAAATATGATGATGAAATAACCGCAGAATTGAAAAGCAAAACCGCTACCAAAGCAGATGATGCCATCAATTTTGTTTCCCTCGGAAAATACAATGTAGCAGCAGACTTACCAATCAGTACCGCTGATGGAAAAATTGCCCTGATTTACGCGGAAGGAGATATCGTAGATGGAGAATCCGACAGGGGGACTAATATTGCCAGTGCAGATTATATCAGCGAAATCCGTAAGGTAAGGGAAGATAAAAGTGTAAAAGCCATCGTGTTCCGTGTGAATTCCGGTGGAGGTAGTGCATTGGCTTCTGAAGTGATCTGGCGGGAGTTGTCGCTGGCAAAGAAAGTAAAACCTGTAGTTGTTTCCATGGGGGATTACGCTGCTTCCGGCGGTTACTATATTTCCTGTATGGCCGACAGCATTTTTGCGGAACCGAATACCTTAACCGGTTCTATCGGCGTATTTGGTGTGATGTTTAATATGCAGGACTTCTTTAAAAATAAGCTGGGTGTTACTTTTGATGGGGTGAAAACCGCACAGTATGCTGACCTGGGCAGCATGGGGCGTCCGCTGACAGACGGAGAGAAGCGCTTTATCCAGAATGGGGTTGACAGCACTTATGCCTCCTTCAAATCACGCGTAGTAGCGGGTAGAAAGCTGGACCCGGCGGTGGTAGACAGCATTGCACAAGGACGCGTATGGAGCGGCCTGGAGGCAAAAGAACTGGGACTGGTAGACCGTATTGGTGGTGTAAAAGAAGCACTGGCTTGTGCTGCCCATTTGGCTAAGCTGTCTGATTATCGCTTGAGGGAATATCCGGAAGCCAAAAAGAACAAGATTGGCCGTTTCCTGAGAGGGTTAGGCGCAGAAGCCCGTACCAGCATGGTGAAAAAAGAGCTGGGCACAAACTACGAATTGTACCAGGAGTTAAAAGATGTACAGCAGCTGCATGGCCGGATACAGGCCAGGATGTTGCCGTTTAAATATACCAGTTTCTAAAACGAGCAGAAAGCGGAAAGCTTAAAGCACAAAGCTATAAAAGCGAATGACCGGAGCGAGTACTTAAACTCATACGCTCCGGTCATTCGCTTTTATAGCTTTGTGCTTTGTGCTTTTAGCTTCTGCATTTTTATTGTAGTTTTGCCTGCAACTTTAGAAAATAGGATGAAAGGAGCTAAGTACAATCAGTTGAGGGCCATGTTGGCTATAACGAAAGGAAGTTTAAGGGGTATATTCCGCAGTCCTTCCGCCGTGGTGTTTAGTTTGGGGTTCCCGCTGGTATTTATCCTGGTGTTTGGGTTTATTGGGGGGAGTTCTGTTTCTGTAAAAGTAGGCGTAGACCGCCAAACCGATATTACTACCAAGTTTTACCAGGGGTTACAGCAGGCGGGTACTTTGAAGCTGGTCACCACTCAGCCAGCAGCCGAAATGGAGGATGATCTGAAGAAAGGCAGACTGGTAGCCATTTTAAATATAGTGCCGGTTCCTGGGAATGATTCCGTACCCCATTATGAGGTCAATATCCGTACTTCCACCGCTTCTGATGCCGGTAAGAAAATGATCCTGATGGGGATATTGAAGAGTGTGACCACCCAACTGGATGATGTAAGTTATAAACGTCCATCTGTGGCTGTTTTCAAGCAAACAGAGATCCCCGGACGTGAATTCAAGACCATCGACTTTATTTTACCCGGACAGCTGGGCTTTGCGCTCATGAGTGCCGCCGTATTTGGCACCGCTTTCCTGTTTTATAATATGCGTCAAACATTGGTACTCAAGCGTTTCTTCGCTACTCCGATCAAGCGCACCTATATTGTACTGGCAGAAGCGCTGAGCCGGATGATTTTCCAGCTGATCAGCTCTGTGGTGATCATTGCACTGGGGCATTTTGCCTTTGGGTTTACGCTGGTGCACGGTTTTGCCACTTTCCTGGAAATGCTGGTATTATCCGTATTCGGGCTGCTGGTATTTATGGGCTTTGGCTTTGTGGTGAGTAGTTTAGCCAAGAACGAAAGCACCATTCCACCGCTGGCGAATATTGTTACCTTGCCGCAGTTCCTGCTGGCGGGCACCTTTTTCCCGATCGACTCTTTCCCGGGCTGGTTGCAGCCTATCTGTAAAATAATGCCGCTCACTTACCTGATTGATGCGTTGCGTAAAGTGGCCTTTGAGGGGCAGCATCTGTGGCATGTGGGCTGGGATATTGCCATTTTGACTTTATGGGGTATTATCGTGTATGCGGTAGCCGTGAAAGTATTCAAATGGGAGTAGTCTGATTTTAGTAGATTTGTGCTATCTAAAATCCAGTCAGATGCAAGCCTTTTTCATTATTCTGGGTGCATTTATCGTCCTTGTGCTGGGGCTTTTCATTTTTAGTTTTTTCCTGTCACCCACTGTTAAAGTGGAGCGTTCCCTGGTAATGCCGGCAGCGCCCGGGGTTATTTTCCCATTGGTGAATGTTGTCCGTAACTGGGAGTTATGGTCGCCCTGGAAGGAGCTGGACCCTGCCACGAAGATCACGTATGGTGAAAAGGAGAGTGGAGTAGGTGCGGGATACAGCTGGGAAAGTAATAACCGTAATGTAGGACGGGGCCATATGTCTGTGACGGAATCGAGGGAGGATCAATACATTGCCACTGATAACGATTTTATGGCCATGGGCGTTGCCAGGGGCTATTTTCGTTTTGATGCCATTGCCGGGGGCACACTGGTTACCTGGGGCATGGTTTGTAATACTGGTCAGCATCCGCTGAGAAAGGTCATGGGGCTGATGATGGATAAGTGGATAGGGAAAGATTTTGAAAAAGGATTAGAGAATATAAAGCGGTTGTCGGCCGCCAGATCATAAGCATGCCGGCTTTGGGCATGCATTCGTTAGCTGTAATTTCTGTTTATGCGTTTTATTAAGCTATTGCTGCTCAGTGTAGTTATTTTGGGCAGTATGATTTTTTTGTTGTCATTATTATTCCCTTCCACGGGCGTAGTGGAGCGTACCGGTGTGATCCGGGCCCCTATCAGTGTGGTGTATGCCCATGTGGGCGACCTGAAGGCCTGGGAGTCCTGGAATCCCTGGACCCGGCCGGATACTACAGCTAACCTGGTATTTTCTTCACCCGCAGCGGGCACTGGCGCCTGGTACAGCTGGGAGGGTAAAGAAAGCAGTGGAAAGGTAACCATCCTGGATAGCGATTCTACGAAAGGTATACATTACCTGCTGGACATTAAAAATGCCCGGCCAGTACATGGTGGCATAGAGCTGAAACCTACGGCTGATGGCACCGGTACGGCTATATTCTGGCATATGGAAATTAAGCTGGGCATGCTGCCCTGGTGGAAATTAAGGGGCTTTGTGACCGACCGGATTTATGGTCCTGCCATGGAAGCTGGTTTGACGAAGCTGAGCAATAGCTGTGAGAAGAAATAATATGGAGTTATTTTACCATTGATCCCAATGTTTTGTTTACAACAGATTTAATGGTTTAATTTAAAGGATAAAGCTTTCTTGAAAAATTCTTCTTATTCCAGAAAAAACTAACAAAATGAAACATTTCTTTTTGGCAACCTTATTTTTGGCCGTTACCAGCCTCGTTTTTGCACAGGAAAAACCGCGTAAAAGCCCTCACGTTACAACAGAAGCCAACGGTATTAAAGTAGTTTACGGACAACCGTCTAAAAACGGCCGCGTAATTTTTGGTACCCTGGAACCATTTGGTAAAGTATGGCGTACTGGTGCAGATGAAGCTACTCAAATCACTTTCAGTAAAGATGTGGTTTTTGGCGGCAAACCTGTTAAAGCGGGTACTTACACTTTGTTCTCTATTCCGGATCCTAAAACCTGGACTGTGATCCTCAATGGTAAACTGGGACAATGGGGTGCGTACGATTATGAAAAGAATAAAGGTGAAGACGTGGTAGCGGTGAAAGTAAAGCGCGAAGCGCTGTCTACACCCGCTGAAAAACTCACTTTCACATTGCCTGGTAATGCCGTGGTATTTGAGTGGGATGATACTAAAATTGCTGTGCCGGTAAAATAACGATACAGGTGAATGCATTTGAAAAGGGCCGCAGCTAAATAGTTGCGGCCCTTTTTATGCGTATTAAAGCGTTGGTATCAGCTCCCGGATACTGGCATAAACCTGGTCCAGTTGTTCGTTGGTAATACAATAGGGAGGCAGTATATACAAGGTGTTACCTAATGGACGTAGCATGATTCTTTTTTCCCGGAAAAAGCGATGCAGGTGATCTGCCAATGCATTCGTGTAACCATCGGCGTTAGTAGTAATAATTTCGAACGCGAGAATGGTGCCTAATAGCCGGGGATTTTTGATGACGGGTATCTGTTGCAGTTCTGCCAGGAATGCCACATGCTTTTCATGTATCCGTTGCCGGTTGGCGGCGCAGGCAGGATCGGTAAAGAGATCCAGGCTGGCCAGTGCAGCGGTGCAGGCCAGTGGGTTGGCCGTAAAAGAGTGGCCGTGGAATAACGTTTTTAGCTTGTCGTTGGACAGAAAGGCTTCATACACTGCTGCGGTGCTGGTGGTAACGCCCAGCGCCATACTGCCGCCGGTAAGCCCTTTGGACAAACAAATCATATCCGGCTGTGTGTGCACATATTCCATGGCGAAGTTTTTACCGGTTCTGCCAAAGCCCGTCATTACCTCATCAGCAATGAGCAGTATCTGTTGGGCTGCACAGTATTGCAGTAGTTGTTCGAACGCGGGCGCTTCATACATGATCATGCCTCCGGAGCCTTGCAGCAATGGCTCAAAAACAAAGGCGGCAATATCTTCCGGTTGTAGCGCGGCAATAGTATTTATAATTTGGGAGATGTTGTCCGCGGTGGGGACATCGATGAAATGAACGTCAAACAGAAGGTCGTCGAACACGCGGGTGAATACACTTCTGCCGCTCACGCTCATGGCGCCAAAGGTATCGCCGTGGTAGGCATTTTTAAATGCGAGTATTTTTTGTTTGCGGATTCCTTTGTTATCCCAGTATTGTATGGCCATTTTCAGTGCTACTTCAATGGCGGTGGATCCGTTGTCGGAGTAAAAAACGCGGCGTTGGTTATCCGGCAGGATTTTCAGCAGGCGTTCGGCGAGGTTTACTGCCGGCGGGTGCGTATATCCGGCAAAGATGCAATGTTCCAATTGTAGCGCCTGGGCGGCCAGTTGCTGTGCAATATGCGGATGTGCATGACCGTGTATATTTACCCACCAGCTGGAAGTAGCATCCAGGTAGGCATTGTTTTGTTCATCAAAAAGGAGGGCGCCCTGTCCGCGTACAATCCCAATGGGCGCAGGCGCTGTTTGCATTTGTGTATATGGATGCCAGATCACGTCGAGATCGCGGGCCGACAAAGAAGATGTAAGCATATTGTTGGCTTTTGTGCAGGCGCGAAGGTACTACAAAACACATCAATCCCGTGGCGATGATACTTTGCTGTATTGCGCCAGCATATGCAGCAGATCTTCAGCGGCATAAGGCTTGGGCAGCATATCTTTTACCTGCAGCTGCGCCAGGCGTTCTTTTACTTCGGGCATTACATCGGCGGTCAGTACAATAATGAATGCATTGGGTTGCAGGTGTTGGATATGCGGAATGGTGGCATAGCCATTCATTTCCGGCATATGGAGGTCGAGGACGACGCCATCGAATGATTGCTCCTGCATTTTTTCCAGTGCTTGCCGGCCGTTGTTGGCGGTAACGATGGTGACGCCGGAGCTTTTCAGTTGCAAGCCAATAATGCGGATGTTAATGGCATTGTCTTCTACTACCAGCAGGCGCATACCTTCCAGGAATCCGGGTGTATGCGGTTCTTTTTGCCGGAGCAGGTTGGCGTTGGTTTCCGGCACGGGAAAATCTATCTCAAAGCGGAAGGAGGTGCCTTCATTTTTTTTGCTTTCCAGTGTAATGTCGCTGTTGTGCAAGGTGACCAGTTTTTTAGTGATGGCGAGTCCCAATCCTGTGCCGCCATGGTGGCGGGTAGTGGCGGAATCTTCCTGTACAAAGGTTTCAAATATTTTATCGTGCATTTCGGGTACAATACCAATCCCGGTATCTTTTACCTGGAAGGAAATCCGGCAGTAATTATCAGTCGTTACTTCCTGTTGCACGGATACAGTTACACTGCCTTCTTTGGTAAATTTGATGGCATTGCTGAGGAGGTTGTTGATGATCTGCGACAGCCGTACCGGGTCACCGGTAATGCGGGCTGGCAGCCTTTTATCGATATGTGTGTGTAAGGCAATCGCCTTGGCTTTTGTCAATGGCAGATAATTGTTGCAAATGCCTTGTATCAGCGTGGCCGGATCGAAATGGATTTTTTCCAACTCAATTTTTCCGGATTCCATTTTGCTGAAGTCGAGGATGTCATTGATGAGGCCCAGCAAATGGTTGGCGGAGAATTGCAGGCTATGAATGATATCTGCATCTTCCGTCACCGGGCTGCCCTCCAGTATGTTGGCAATGCCAATGATCGCATTTAAAGGGGTACGGATTTCATGGCTCATCACAGATAAGAATTCGCTTCTGGCCTGTGCTGCTTTTTGTGCGTTATCCCTGGCGGTGGTGAGCGCCAGTTCTGTATCTTTTTTGTCAGTAATATCCATGATAATGCCCCGGAAGTGGGTGAGGATACCGTTGCTATTATATACCGGCCTGCCTACTGAACGCACCCAGGTTTTTTTCCCTTTGGCAGACACCTGGCGTATTTCCAGGTCAAAGGGAATCTTTTCATTGAAGAGGCGATCCCTGGCGGCGATGAAAGTGGGTTGGTCGTCCGGATGATAGAAACTGGCTGCGCCCTGAAGCGTAACAGGGTAATCGTTTGGCACTTCTCTCAGGGCATATACTTCCCGGGTCCAGTACATTTCTCCGGTAACCACATTAAATTCCCAGCCGCCCATTTTTCCCATCTGCTGACAAATACCCAGCAACTGGTTACTCCGTTTAAGTTCTGACTGTGCCTGCTGGTAGGCCAGGTGTTGTCTTTCCCTGGCAGAAATATTTCTGATCAGGATGAGTATGCGTTTGGGTCCGGGGCTTTTGATCAGCGTCATTTTTATTTCATACCAATGTTCCAGGTCGTGCCGGATATCGGGGTAGATATATTGTTGTGATTCTCCTGTGCGAAGAATTTTATCTGCCAGGCGATTAAAAGCAACGGCGTGTTGGCCGAGTACTTCCGAAATGGTTTTGCCAATTACTTCTTCCCGTGGACGAAACAGGAGGCTTTCCTGGTTGCACCATATTTTGGTAAAAGCTTTCTGGTCATTCATTTCAAACACGATATCATCCAGTGTCAGCATGAGTGCTTCCCATTCTGATTTGAGGGCAATATGGTTTTGTTTCAGTTGTTGATAGTGACGAACGGCCTGCGCGTTTACATGGTGATAGCCCAATACCTGCAGCAGTGGCTGGAGGAAAAGAAGGGTATCTTTCGTGTAGGCGGTGGTGGGGCTGATCAGGCCAATGACTACCAATATTTCCTGTTGAAAAATCACCGGCAAACCGATAAAAGTAGCGGTGTTATTGAGGTGGCTGATTTGTGGTTGGCCGGTATGTGCCACTCCCTGCAACGCGGCTACCACACTCCCTTCGCTTTCGGGCAGGGGATTGATAACGGCCAGCGGTTGTAGGCGAATGCCGCCTTCCCGGCTTTTGGTGACTTCTCCCACAAAACCATGTGTACCATTCAGCAGTGAAAGCAGGGCTGGCAGCAGGCGTTCATATGCTTCGGACAAATGATGACATGCGGGAAAATCCACGTGTATGCGACCAATTATTTCCAGTAATTGCTGGTGTATATTTTGTTCATGGCCTTGCGCACTGTTTTTCAGTTCCCCATTGGCAGGATCATGACGGAAGGGATCTGTAAAAGTAGTAGCCAGCATGAATAATATTAATTTTATAGTTTCGGTTGCTGTTCCAACAAATACATAAATGCGGTATGGCTGTCAACAGGGACAGTGCTTTTATACATCATTTGAATGCAACTTAAAAAAGAGGCCAGATTATGCGTGCCGGTGGGTACAAAAACAATCTTAAGAATACCGGAAAAATAAATTTAGGGAATTAAGTGCAGAAATAGGGTGAAATTTTTGTGGGTTTCCTGATAATTTGTTTAAAAATAAGGCCGGGGTATTTTATTACCCCGGCCTTATTTTATTATTTTTTCATTCCCCCGTTTTTAAACAGGAAGTAAGCAGTTTGATAGTTGGCAATGCTATTTTTGAGCAGGGAGCTGTCCATCGGAGCAGGGTGTTGCTCATTGTGGGCCTCATTCCAGTTGAAGCATTCAGCTTTTTGTTGCGGGCTGAGGATGAGCAGCTTGCCGGGTTCCAGGTAGCCCAGTTTCTGGTAGGTGCTCACCATGGCACGTGGCTGATAGCCTGGTTCCAGCACGTTTTTACCATAGAGCTTGCTATTGTAGCTCCAATGCAGTAAACCGAGCAGGGTAGGGTAAATATCGATCTGGGAGCACATGGCGTTGATTTCCTGTGGTGCAACCCCTGGCACATTGTACACGATGCAGGGGATATGATATTTACTGATTTCAATTTCATTTTTGCCGGCGCTGCTGGCGCAATGGTCGGCTACAAAGATGACTACCGTATTTTTAAACCATGGTTTGGTGCTGATATTTTTCAGGAATTCCCCGATGGCATAGTCGGTATATTTCACGGCGCCTTCGCGGCTGGTACCGGATGGAATATCTATTTTGCCGGCAGGGTATGTGTAAGGACGGTGATTAGAGGTGGTCATGATGAAGTCGTAGAACGGCTTTCCGGCGGCATACTTTGCATCCGCGCTTTTGATGGCAGCGTTGTAAATATCTTCATCGCAGATGCCCCAGGCATTTTCAAAATGCACGTCGCTGTCTGGTATATTGGTGCGGGTAGTGGTGATTTCATCGTGCACAAATTTATTGCGGAGACGATCGGTGATATCATAGCCGTTGTTGCCAAAAAATTTGTTCATGTTATCGAAGTATCCGTCGCCGCCATAGAAGAAGGTGCTTTCGTAGCCGGCCTGTTCAAAGATTTGCCCGATAGAAAACAGGCCTTCATTGTTTTTGCGGCGTACAATACTTTGTCCGGGTGTAGGCGGCACAGCGAGGGAGAGGGCTTCCATGCCTCTCACGGTGCGGGTGCCCGTGGCGTACATCCCGGTAAACAAGATACCCTGTTTGGCGATGCTGTCCAGTACTGGTGTGATATGTTGCGTATTACCGAAGCGTGTCATGAAGTCGGCGCTGAAGCTTTCGATAGTCACCATGATCACATTGGGCGACACCTTTGTGGTGGTATCTGTAATGCTTCTGAGTATACTGTTGCCGTTTTCCAGGTAGCGGCTATCGGGTGATTGCAGCAGGGTACGCAGGTGTTCAAAAGCACGGTTATTATCTTCCTGTAAATAGTATTTGTCGTATGCCAGTTCATTGTTGAGGTAGGCAGATACAAATGAGTACACACCTGCCTTGGAGAGCTCCTGTGCATAGCGGTTTTTGCTTTGCTCAGCCCAGGTGTTGCTGATCAGAAAAGTATGCAGCAATAATAACCCAAGGAGGCCTGCAAAGGTGAAAAGCCTTTTCCCGAAAGAGGTATTGGATTGAAAGCTCCGGCGGAAAGTACCACGGCGGGCAAGGCCCCAGGTAAGCAGCAAGGTAAACAACAATACGCCTCCAATCAGCAGGGGCAGCGGGTAAGATTCGTTGATATTGCTGATTACTTCGTACGTGTAGATGAGATAATCTACCGCAATAAAGTCGAAGCGACCGGCATATTCTCCCCAGAAAGTGAATTCTGCAAAGAAGGAAAATATGAGGATCATGAGGGCCAGGAAACAGCCGATATAGGTAAACAGCCGGTTGAATAAAGTGTTATTCAGTCGCTGCGGCAATATCAGCAGATAGAAGGCGTAGGCGATAGTAAAGAACAAAGCCACCCCGATATCGTATATCAAACCCTTACCATAAATAACCGGTACATCAGAAAAGTGGAGGCCGGATTGCGGGTAAATCCAGATCAGCAGCGCAGTTCTTACGAGGAATGACAGTATAAGGAGCAGGGTGCCGAAGCCAAATAAAACGGCGTACCTGTTTTTTGCGAATTTCATCTTAATACAGAAAATTAGGATCGCAAAGGTACGCCGTTCTCAATATTATCTATAAATTAAATTTTACGGACATGTTGATGGTACGGCCATCGATAGGTCCCCAGAGGTTAGCAAAGGATGGATTGCTAACTGGTCCGGTAAAGAGCGGCGTATTTTTACCCTGACGGGCATCGAAGATGTTTTCACCATTCAGTACGAGGGTGATATGTTCTCCAAACTGCCGGGAAATCATAGCGGCCCAGAACCAATAGTTAGGTGTTTTCTGGTTGTTGTAATCGTATTGGTTACCTATCCAGCTGTTTTCAATGCCAAAGCGCCATTTGCCTTCTATTTCATACGCCAGGGTGCTGGCGAATTTATCCTGTGGTGCAAAAGGAATATTAACGGATCCGGTGTTGTTATACCGGGAAACGGTGTGGTTGTAGCCCAGGTATAATTCCAGGTGATCCAATGCAAAGCGGAGGTAAGTATCTGTACCAAGGCTGTTTACCTGGTAAGGCATGTTTTCCAGCATGAGCATGTTTGAATTGGAGGCGCTGGCTACCGGCAATATGGGGTCTTTAATATGGGTGTAGTAGAGTGCCTGGTTAATGGTCATTTCTACTTTACCCAATGAGGCGCGGTAGTTGCCATCGAAGTTGATGCCCTGGCTTCTTTCTGATTTTACACCTGCGCTCAGTGGCAGCAGGTTACGGTAGCCGATGGTTTGTGTTTGTGCGGTAAAGATAGCGGGTGATTTATACCCGGTACCAGCGCTCAGTCGCAGGGAAAGGTCGTCTACCGGTTTGTATACAAAGGCCAGGCGGGGCAATACATACCATCCGAATACGTTATGGTAGTCGGCGCGTAGTCCGGCTTCCGCCAGGAGCTGATCAGTGATGTGGTAGCCGTCCTGTATAAAGGCGCCCATGGTGTTGTAGGTGTAGTTGCCTAACAGGGTGCTGTCGCCGGTGGCGCGACGGTAAATTTCGCCGGTGTTATTGAGTCCTGCTACCCAGTCGTGTTTGCCGCTTTTTTTGTTGTACGAAGCTTCTGCGTAGGTGCTGGTTTGATTACCCAGCAAGGCAAAGGTGCCCTGATCGTTTTGCAGGTGGAAGAAGCTACCCACGCCTTTGATGGCGAGGGTACCGCCGCCCAGGTTTTTGCGGGTAAACTGGAGGTCTACACTGTGGCGATCGCTGTTATTTACTTCTGTGTATTGGTGCGTATTATCGGCCTGATGTTCCAGTACCCGCATGTCGCCGCCTTCTCTTTTCTCGATGGTACCGGTATAACCTGCTACCAGGGTAGTTTGTGGGTTGATGTACCAGAAGAAGCGGGGATGGAGGAGGTATTGGCGCAGGCGGGGTACGTCGCTGAAGCCGTCTTTATTGACGTCTACAGGATTTTGCGTAGTTACGCCGGCGAAGAGGGTCAGTCCTGTTTTGCCATATCGTTCTGCATAGAAAGCGTTTACGTTAGTTTCTTTCAGGGTGCTGCGGTTGGCCAGGATGGTGAGTTCGGGTTTGCTACCCGGTGTTTTGGCTACGAAGTTGATGATGCCGGCAATAGCGCCCCCACCGTACAGGGTGGATACTGATCCTTTAATGATTTCTATTTGTTTGAGATCCAATGGCGGAATGGCGAGTACGCCGAAGTTGCCGCTGAGGCCTTCATACACAGGCACACCATCACGAAGCAACTGGGTGTATTTGCCATCCAGTCCCTGCATACGGATGGCGTTGTTGCCGCTCACTGCAGAGGTGTTCTGAATATGTATAACGGATAAGTCGCCCAGGATACTGGCTACGTTACCTGGTTTGATACCGCTTTCTTCCAGCATTTCTTCTTTACCCAGCACTTCTACTTTCATGGGTAGGTCTTCAATGCGACTGTTATTACGGGTAGAAGTAATAATCACTTCGTTGAGATCGGACACTTTGCTGATGGTGTCTGCCGGGGCAGGTTTGACGGTGTCCTTAACGGGAGCGGCTACACGATTTTGAGCAGCCAATGGAAGGGCTGTGCTGAGTACAGTGATGGCCAGTAGTATTTGTTTCATATAACGGCGCTTATAATTTACTGCACAAAGTAAAGCAGTGAATCTGGAGTAAATCTGAGCAATTATGCTGTTACGGTAAAGGTATGTTGTCCATTGCTATACTCATAGCGGATCTGCAGGTGATAGGAATCTGCTATTTTTTTTACGATGGCGAGTCCCAGGCCATTGGAATTGGAGTAACCGGTAGTTTGTTTTTTGAAGCGTTGAAACAGCATGGCGGCAGGGATTTCCGGTAGTTCGCTGGTATTGGTGACGACGAACGTTTGCGCGGTGATCCGGATATCAATATTGCCTTTGGGATAATTGTATTTGATAGCGTTGCCGAGCAGGTTACTCACAAGGATATCGGTGAGTGCCGGGTGCAGGGGCCAGGGGGCATTGTCTGTCATTTCTTTATGGATACTGATTTCCTTCTCCCGGATTAATTCTTCAAAAAGCAGTAGATATTTTTCTGTTACGGTACAGAGGTCTGGCTGTTCGGTAACCGGGTATTGCTGATTTTCTATTTTGGCCAGCAGCAGCAGGTTGTGATTAAGCCTGGATAAGCGTTGCAGTTCTTCATAGCTCATCAGGATGCCATTGAGCTGTGTTTCAGAAAGGGTATCATCCTGTAATAATAATTCCAGTTTACTTTGTGCAATAGCAAGTGGGGTCTGCATTTCATGGGCAGCATCTTCTGTGAGTTCCTTGATGCTGGTATAGTCCTGGTGAATGCGGCTCGTCATATTATTCAGTGCCGCATTGAGTTGGTTAAATTCGTGTGTGGCGGTGCGGTCAAATACGGTATTCTCCAGTTTATTCAACTGCAGGCGTTGTATTTTATCGAGGGAGTGATAAAATGGTTTCCATACGCTTCTGCTGATCAGCCAGTTAGTGATCAGTACAAAGATCAATAATCCTCCGAAGGCGGTGAGCATTACATAAGCTACGTTTTTGATCAGGTCATCTTTTTCAATGAGCGACTTGCGCAGCGTGAGTTCATAGTTCTGGTTGTGCAGGGTGATGACCTGCGATAGTTGCCGGAAGGGAGCGTAGGTATTTTCCGGTTCCTGGTAAATATTGATGCCTTTTAGTTTATGTTTTTTTTGTGCCGTATTTTCTGTTGGCTGCAAATTAAACTCCGGTGTATGGATGCTGAAAACGGGATTGTTAACACTGGCGGTATCCAGGTAACGCATCCACTGTAATTTATCGTTGATTAGTTCTTCATCTGTTTCATGTTTTATCTCCTTATTGAATTTAGTATAGAAGAAGAAAGCGCCTGCTGTAAAAACAGGTAACATGATCAGTAAAAAGTAAACGGTTGTTTTGGTCAGCAACTTCATGATAGCGGTGTATATTTATTTATTACGGGCGGGGTTTATCCGAAGCGGTAACCGGTGCCATAAACCGTTTTGATATAATCTTCTCCGCCAGCTTCCAGCATTTTTTTACGGAGATTTTTGATGTGGGTATAGATAAAATCGTAGGAGCCGGCCTGGTCGTATTCATCTCCCCACAGATGTCCGGCCAGTGCGGATTTGGTCACTACCCGGTGTTGATTGGCGATGAAGTACAGCAATAGTTGGTATTCTTTGCCGGTGAGGGTGATAGATTTATTGTGTACCAGCACTGTTTTGGAGGCGGGTTTGATTACAATTTCCGCGAACGTGATGGTGGTATTGCCATCAAAGTTTTTACGGCGTAAAATGGCGTTTACGCGGGCATTTAATTCAGATAGATGGAAAGGCTTGGTGAGATAATCATCTGCACCCAGTTCCAGGCCACTGAGTTTATCTTCCAGGGAATCTTTGGCAGAGATAATGATGATGCCCGCTTTGGATTCCAGTAATTTCAGCTCCTTTACCACATCCAGTCCGTTTCCGAAGGGAAGACCAATATCTGCTACAATACAATCGTAGTCAAACTCATTGACTTTATCGATGGCCTGCTTAAAATCGGCGGCCAGTTCACAGATATAGCCCTGGTGTTCCAAATATTCCTGTATACTGGTTCTGAGCGCAGGTTCGTCTTCTATAATCAGCACTTTCATGGGCTAAAAATAGGGATAATTCCTAAAGGAAATCTGTAGTGGCGGGATTGAGGGGGGTGATTCCCGGAAATGCTTGTTGGTAAATGGTTTATGGCTTTATGGTTAGGTGTCCATATTAGTGTGATGGATTTCAGGAGATAGCTGCCTGGGTATCAATATTTAAGTAAATAAAGTATATAAATGATAAAACGGTGTCCACCATAGCTAAATGGTTTTTCTTAGGAAAATTAAAACTATGCATGCTTACTTATCGTACATACATTACCGAGATCAATTTTAATCATGCAGGCATTATTATGAATTCTTATTTTAAAATGATTGCAGATAGTATAGGGCTAAGAAAGTTGCCAGAAAAGCCAACGGTAACCAGGCGCGTAGCGGATGCGGAAACCATAGAGTTGACAGCGTTAATGGACAATATACCCAACGCCAAATCAGTAGCAGCGGCTTATCAGAAAATGATAAAATCAGGCAGTTTGGATGAGCGTTTCAAATGCGGTGATCCAGGCAAATGCTGGCTGGAATTAGAGCAGATGATCCTGACCAGGGATGAAAGACGTAAAGGCAACCGGCGTAAAATTATCTGGATGCTGGTAATGTTTGCGTTGGTAGGCATTGCTTCTTACCTGGGTGGTGTTTATTTGTTAACGAAAAGTAAATACCTGGGAGTACAGGTGATTAAATAACGTATTGATAATACGCTTGTTTCATAATGATAGAGAATAACCAGGCTGATTAAAAGGATACTTTAATCAGCCTTTTTTGTGCCCCTTTATTTTCTTTCCGGCATGGTTACACTGACCGGTATTTCATTGCGCAGCATTTTAGCGGCTTCTCCCGTTAACCATAAATAATGATCGGAGGGTTTACCGTCGAGGTCAATAAAGGGAGTGGTATTGCTGACAGGGGGCTGGTTGGTCGTTTTAAAGATGGCCGTTGCTTCATTTACCTCGTCAAACATGGCTACATAGAGCATATCTGCACCGGCGCCGAGTGCAGTGGTGATTTGCTGCCAATAAAAGCGGCCGCCTTGCCTGGGAATTGACCCGGAGGGCTTTACATCGTCCGGAAATTCGTAGCGACTCAGGTTATGCCAACTAAATCCCGGGTATACACAGGGAACGTATTCCACTTTGTGGGCGCGGCACCAGGCCAGGTCGGCAATGGTATTGTCGCGGAACCGGTCCATGTCGTTGTGTAACAACGGAGAATAGCGTTGTACGGTCCATGGCAACACGATATCTGCCTGTTCTATGATGGTATGCAGGTAGGGGTCGGGCAGGCAATCAGCCTGCAGGGTGCGCCAGGCAGTGGGTACACCCAGCATCACGGCACAACCTCCGTATACCGGATCATTCTTTAGGAAGTTAATCAGCCGGTCCAGCCCAATATTGCGGAGCTGGTAAGGCCGATCCGGAAAACCGATGCCCCAGATCGCCACAATTGGTTTACCATTTTCCTGTAGATAAGTTTTGGCTCCCGGCTGATTAGTCACTTTCAACTGGTCTACCAGGTATTTCCAGTCTTCAATAATCGCGGAACAATCTTCCCCGGATGCTTTCAGGCCGGAGAGATCATACATAATGGCAATGGCTCTTTTATATTTCGAAGCCGCCGCAAAAGCATTTTTTAGAATAGTGCCGGAGATGCTGTCGTGAAGTTTGGCGTTGTTAAAAAAGCGTTGCATAAAAACGCCGTCGATATTGTATTGCTGCATCCATTTGAAATGGAGGTCTACCGTGCTTTTATCGTAAGAGCTAAAGAAATGGGCGGGCTGTCCGTTGGCCAGCTTAAAGGGCGTGGCATATGTTTTTTCATATTCGCTGACATCCGGCCACATATCAATGCCGCTGCGGGTTTCATCACCATAGGCGTAGTGTTGGACGCCGGAGCCATCGCCGGCGGCGCGAAACCAGCCCTGGTAGCCGGCCATGATCAACCCGTGGTAAGTAGGGTACTGCGATGCTTTGCTGTGTTTTAATTGTGCCAGGGCGGGTACTGCTATCAGCAGCAGGAAAGCCGTTAAGATACGCTTCATATGTACTGTTTTTATTAACGTGGAATCCGGGTGACGGTAAAAATTGGAGAACCCGGCCAGTCCGGATTCTCCATAGGTTTTGCATTCACCTCTTGTTATACCGGTACATTATACCGGAATAAGCTGCAAGTAAAGCGGACAGCCCTAACAGCAGCGTTAACAAAGCATTAATTGCGTGGATTAATGCCCATAATGTTGATAAATTCTTTTGGCATACAAGGACAAGGGAATAACATTATCTTGGGTATACATAACTATCCGCTATGTTCAACAACGTTACCCGCTTATTACGGATACACTTTTTTTCCCTGTTATTGTTATGGCCGGTGTTGTCCGGAGCATCCTCCCATCAACCTGCTTTCAGGGCATTGGTGTTGTATGAAAACGGAGGGCATCACGTGGCCTTTTCGGCGGCAGCCCGTACGTGGCTGGATCAACTGGCGGCCACGCATCATTTTGAAGTACAATACATTCAAACTCCCGACGTGATCACCGATGAATACCTGGCACAGTTCCAGTTGTTTATACAGCTGGATTATGCGCCTTATGGCTGGAAGCCAGCTGCAGCAGCTGCTTTTGAACGATATATTACCAGCGGGCGTGGCGGCTGGGTAGGACTGCATCATGCCACATTGCTGGGAGAATTTGACGGTTTCCCCATGTGGAACTGGTTTTCCGGCTTTATGGGCGGGATCCGTTTTACTAACTACATCCCGGATTTTGCGGATGGTAACGTTATGGTGGAAGATAAAAAGCACCCGGTGATGAAAGGCATTCCTTCGACCTTTCTTATTCAAAAAGAAGAATGGTATACCTATGATAAAAGCCCCAGGGGTGCGGTGCATGTGCTGGCCAGTGTAGATGAGGCTACCTATATGCCGGCATCAGACCGGAAAATGGGGGATCATCCTGTGGTATGGACCAATGAGCAGGTGAAAGCAAAGAATATCTACATTTTTATGGGGCATAGTCCCGCGTTATTGCATAACCCGGCTTATACGCAGTTGTTACAGCAGGCTATTTTGTGGGCCGCTGTTAAGTAGTCATTATTTACCCGTAAAAAGATCTGCTGCAGGCCATGGGGTTGCCGGATCGTTGACGGCGCCCCACAGTAAACCATCCAGATCGTTGAAGAAGCTATCGTCCGTACGGGTATTGCAAAGCATTACCCAGGTAAATCCGTGATGGGAGCGGATTATTTCGCTGGCGGTACCAGGGAGCGAGCCGGAATGCCACCAGTTGTGGTAAGGATTTACCGCCCAGCCCAGGGCATAGCCCGGGTTAGCTTCAGAGCCGGTAGTCATGGCGGTGATGGCGCTATCAGAGAGGATATCTTTGGGAGAAGGAAATCCATCCACCTGTACCAGTAGGCGGGCCAGGTCAGTGGCAGAAGCAATCCACCCGCCGTGTGCATCCATACGGGTGATGTTGTAGATGTAGGGTTGTTCGCTATGTTGACCGTAATAAGTGACTTCGTTTGTTTTTTGCTGTGCCAGGGTGTTGCCGCCAATCTCCATATCGGTAATGCCCGCGGGTTGCAGTACGGCTTTTTTCACATAGGCATCGTAAGGCATACCGGACACTTTTTCGATGATTCTGCCTAGTATGCAATAGCCGAAGTTGGAATAGGCATATACAGTACCGGGTGTATTTTCCAGCGGTTGATGGGTGATAGTCCAGGAAATCAGTTCGTTGGCAGATAAGTCGGGATGACTGAACATGGGATCTGTGCCGTTGTTGGTCCAGCCGCCGGCTGTATGTTGCAGTAGTTGGCGTACCGTAATTTTCCGCAGATTTTCCGCATACGGTGCTTGTCCGTAGGTAGTACCGAGTATACCATTCTTTCCAAATACGGTTGCGTCGAGTGACAATTTCCCTGCGTCCACTAATTTTAGTATAGCCGTAGCTGTTATACACTTTGATACGCTGGCAATGCGAAAGAGACTATTGGAGGTTGCTGCCGTGTGGTGTGAGGTATCCGCGTATCCGTAACCTTTGGCATATACCAGCTTTCCATGATGGGTCACTGCGATGGCCATACCGGGCACCTGGTATTTGGTCATAAAAGCGTTTACGGTATTATCTATCGCCGGCAGGCTTTGTGCAGGGGCTAACGTGGTACAGCAAAGTAATATCAGCAGCGGTATAAGGTAGCGTGTCATTTGTTTAAGGTACAAAAATATTTCCTTCGAGATAGGTTCTGCAGTGGCCACCAATGAATACGCGATCTCCGGCATTTACGCAATACAATTTCCCGGTTCTTGCAGATACCTGTAAAGCAATCATTTCTTTCTTATCGAGTTGTGCACTCCAGAAGGGGATAAGGGAGCAGTGCGCCGATCCGGTAACAGGATCTTCGAAGATGCTGGCCTGTGGGGTAAAGAAACGGGACACAAAATCAACTTCTTTTCCTTTTGCGGTGACGATAATACCGCCGGGGTCCAGGTTGATCTGGTCCAGGATGGCTTTGTCGGGTTGTAGCTGGCGCACTATATTTTCATCGTGGTATACGAGTATATAGTCGCGGGCTTTCAGCACTTCCATCGGATATGCACCGATGCCTTTGAGAATTTCCGGCGGCAGAGAGGCGGTGGTGGCCGGCCTTGCCGGGAAGTTCAGGGTGAGTAGCTGGTTATTTTTGCTGACAACCAGCTCGCCGCTTTGTGTATGAAACGTCAGCTGGTGGAAGTCCCAGCCCAGATGATTGAACAGCACATGTGCAGTAGCGAGGGTGGCGTGTCCGCAGAGATCCATTTCTATTTCGGGTGTGAACCAACGGAGTTCATAATGCCCGGACTGCGCGGTGGGTAGGAAGAAGGCTGTTTCCGGCAGGAAATTTTCGGCGGCAATTTTCTGCAGGATATCGGTGGGTAGCCAGGTTTCCAATTGGCACACCGCTGCCGGGTTGCCGCGGAATAATTCGTCTGTGAAGGCATCTACCTGGTAAATGGGAATATGTGGCATGACATGGGTTATTTACGGTACCCTAAAGTTATTGCTTTTTTATGCGTGCGGGTGCGGGGAACGGTGATGGCCCAGAAGAGGAGTCCCCCGGCACTGATAGCGGCGCCCAGTATGCATACGCCTGTCCAGCCGGCATGAGCATAGGTAGTTGTAGCAGCAATACTCCCAATACCGCTTCCAATGGAGTAAAAAAGCATGTATCCGGCTACAAGGCGATTTCGCGATTCCGGGCGAATTTGATAAATAAGACTTTGGTTGGTGACGTGTACTGCCTGTACCGCGAGGTCCAGCGCTATAATACCGATGATGAGTGCAGGGAGATAAGTGGTCGTGAAGCCAAGTGGTATCCAGGAGAGGAGGAGTAGGGTGAGGGCTATGCCGGTAGTCCATTGGCTGCGGCCCTGGTCGGCCAGTTGTCCGGCTTTGGCGGCGCCCAGTGCGCCGGCTACGCCGATGAGTCCAAACAGGCCGATCACTATATGATTGAATCCATAAGGTGGTGCGCTGAGTGGTAACACCAGGGAAGTCCATAGTACGCTGAAGGAGGCGAAGATAAATCCCGCCAGCACGGCGCGGGTGCGTAGTATGGGTTCCTGCAGCATCAGTTGAAAAACGGAGGCCAATAGTTGCGGATAGGAGGCTACCACTTTATGGGGATCTTCACGGGGCAGCACGCGGAACAGGGCGATGGCGGTGAGCAGCATGAGCGTCGCAGAGAAAAGATATACGGCTCTCCATCCTGCAAGATCGGCCAGGGTGCCGGAAATGGTGCGGGCCAGCAGGATGCCGAGGACTACGCCGCTGGTGACCAATCCTACCATGCGTCCGCGTGCAGCCGGTGCTGCGAGCGTGGCCGCATAGGCTACCAATGTTTGGGTGACCACTGCCAGCATGCCTACGGCGGCCATTCCTACGAAGAAGAGGAGGCGTGTAGGCGCCCAGGCAACGAGTCCGAGTGCTGCCATGGCCAGCAGGAGCTGGGTTACAATCAGTTTGCGGCGATTGAACAAGTCGCCCAGTGGCAGCAGCAACAGTAGGCCGGCTGCATAACCGGTTTGGGTGACGGTTACTATGATACCCGCATCTGCCTCCGGGATCTGAAGATCCTGGCTCATGGTGTTGAGTAATGGCTGGGCGTAGTATACGTTGGCAACGGCGCATCCGCTGGCGATGGCAAATAATAAAGCGGTAGATGTGGTGAGTGGTGTTACTTTTTCCATGCTGAAGTATTTATATTGTACTGATTGGTACAAAATTAAGTATGCGTTTATAAAATGTTATTCGCACAAGTACCTGGGTTAATCCAGGATTTTTAATTGCATTTCTATGAGTTCCCCGAGGGCTTCATTATCGGGATAGATCCGGCGGGTGATGCCCAGGCCATTCCAGTTATTGAGCAGCAAACGGGCCAGCAGTGCGGGATCTTGTTTGGTATGCAGGGTGCCCAGTTCTTTCCCGCGCAGGAGTGCCTGATGGAAAAGTCCTTCCAGTTCCTGCAGGTGATGGGCGGCTTTTTTCATCAGGAGCAGGTCGGTATTCGACAACTCGGCTACGGTGTTGCCCATAATACAGCCGCGTTGATGTATTTTTTTGGGGCTATCGGTAATGCTGCGAAAGAATTGCCGGATATATTCGATCGGATCGGCGGCTTCCGCCACTTCTTTTTTAAAGCGGGTGATCGCTTTTTCACTGTTTTGGGTCAGGGCTTTTTCAAACAATTCTTTTTTACCTCCTTTGAAAGCGAGGTAAAAGCTGCCTTTGCCAATGCCCATTTCTGCCAGCAAGTCTTCTGTGGAAGTGGCTTCGTACCCTTGCCGCCAGAAAAGGTCCGCAGCTTTACTGATCACTTCCTGCTCATCAAATATCTTAGGTCTGCCTGACATGCTACATGAATTTACAGGTAAAGGTATATTCTTTACCAAATAGTACAAAATTTTTCCCAATGCTGAAAACCCTGTACAGGCGAATTCAACATTGGAAATAAATTAATTAGTGATGTGGGGTTTGTGGGTGGAGGAGTTGGAACAACGCTTTCTGCAGATCATCATTGTGAAGGTTGTTCAGCGCCTCGGTGGCGATTTCGTAGAAGGCAGTTTTTTTGCCTAATACGCCAATCACAAACGTGTGCCCCGCTTGTACCGGTTCACTTGTTTGCGGGTGCTTTTTTGATAGTGTTACCACTACATCTTTAAATTTTGACATGCAGTGAATATACCGAAAAAAGCTGGTATGAGTGGGGAAAGGCACCCGGAATAACCGTATTTTACCATATGACATTAAGCAAGCGGGCACGATTTGAAGGCTGTATTTTAGCAGGCGCTATTGGCGACGCCTGGGGAAGCTGCTTTGAAAATACGCCCCCACAGCCCAATTCAAGGACTTTTTACCTGGGAGAAATATCAGCTCCACTGCCCCGGTGGACGTTGACCGATGACACGTGGCTCACGTTGGCTACCTGCGAAATATTATCGCTCGATAAAAATACAGATGCCCTGGCTGCACAATTTCTGCAATACTTTAAAGCAGGCAGCATAGCAGGTATTGGGGCCAGTACCTTAAAAGCCATGCGGGATTTAGCGGCAGGTATACACTGGCGCTATGCCGGCAATAGTGGGGAATATAGTGCTGGCAACGGCGCAGCTATGAGAATAGCTCCTTTTGCATTTTGGGATAGTCGTTCCCGTGAGGATATCAGGGACGCCTGCCGCATTACCCATCAACACGAGGAAGCCTACATTGGTGCACTGGCAGTGGTATTGGCTATACGCGCGGCATTGTCAGGCGCCTGGACTATCACTACTGATCTCTTTGATATTGTGATACCCCAACTACCGGATACGCGCATACGGGATCGGTTGATCGGGATACAACAATTGGGAAAGGAAGCAGGAATAAAGGAGGTGGCCGCATTGGGCAATAATGGTTATGTGGTTAACTCCGTGCCCCTGGCTTTATTTGCGGCTTCGCGCGTAGCGCAAACCGGCATGCAGGAGATGTTTGATGCCCTCATGGCAGCCGGTGGTGATACAGATACCAACGCTTCCATCGCCGGACAAGTAGCGGGAGCGCTATTGGGACCAACAAAAATTCCGGCCACGCTGTTACAAAAGTTACAATCGCTGCCGGAATATGTATATATAGATCGGGTACTACAGGATAGCTACCCTAAGTAATGGTATCAGCTAACTCTTACGCCGTGCAATAGTTTCTCCATCGCATTTTGCAGCGATCCTGCACGGGTAACTTCTCCTGAATTCACAAAGAATATTTCATCTGCATTTTCTATCGTGTTCAACCGGTGGGCAATAATTACACGGGTGGTAGTAGCTGGCAATTTCTCCAGTATTTCACCCAGTAATTGTTCGGTTACTGTATCAATATTGGCGGTGGCTTCATCCAAAATCAGGAGGTCTGGTTTGCGCAGAACGGCCCGCATAAAGGCAATTAGCTGTTTTTGCCCGAGGCTTACACCATCGCCGCTGGCGGCTACTTTTGTTTCCAGTCCCTCTTCAAAGATGGCCAGTAGTTTTTCCAGGTTCGCTTCCTTAATGACATCCGTGAGCTGCTCATTAGAATACTCCTTGTATTGCGGATTGCCGTATAAAATATTTTCTTTTACGGTACCTGTGAATAAAAATGGTTCCTGTAAAATAAACCCGATTTTTTGGGAGCGTTCATTGGCATCGTAACTGCGTATGTCTTTCCCATTCAGCAATACCGTTCCCTGTGTGGGATCGTACAGGCGTGCAATGAGAGAGGCGGTGGTTGTTTTACCGCCACCAGTAGGGCCTACCAAGGCATAGGTTTTTCCTTTTTCCAGGGTAAGACTGATATTATGTAGTATTTCCCTGCCTTCAGGATAGCCAAAGTGTACGTGTTTGAACTCCAGCAGCGGTGCATTGGGGATGGATGTAGCAGGAGCCGGTACGGTTACCAGGTCTGTTTCCAGCACCAGTATTTCAGAGATCCGGTCCCATCCGGCCATGGCTACCTGGAAGTTTGCCCAAAGGGTAGCGAGTTGTCTTAATGGGTTATAGAAATAGTTGGCATACGCGAGGTAGCTTACCAGGAGCCCTATCGAGAATTCGTCTTGTGCAATCAGGTAGATACCACCGGTAAGTACCAGTAGTTGTGCCAGACTGGCGCACATGGCGTAGAAAGGGAGGAAGACGTTGTTGGCCAAACCAGCACCAATAGCTGTTTCATAGTTTTGGGTATTGGCTTCGTCAAAGCGTTTTCTAAAATAATCGCGGCGGTTGAAGGCAACAATCACTTTAAAATTGCTCAGGCTTTCCTGGATTTCCGCACTCATGCCGCCCACGGTTTTCATGTTGGCGGCATTCTTTCTTTTGATCCAGGGTGATAATACGCGGGTAAACAAAAGGATGAGCACCGCCGGCGCCAGCGCGGCAATACCTATTTTATAATTGATGATGATCAGGAACACACCGGCTCCAATCATCATCATAATATTGCCGACAAACTGCATCAGTGATTGAGAAAAAAACTGGTTGAGTTTATCCGTATCATTATTTACCCGGGAAATAAGATCTCCTGCCTTGTTCTGGTTAAAAAAAGCTACCGGCAGTTGTTGTATTTTACTGAAGATAGAATTGCGTAGGGTAAAGAGGGTACGCTGACCCACACCTCCCATCAGTTTGGTCTGGAAGTAGCTGGTGACAAATGCCACGAGGTACATACAGAGGAGTATGCCGGAGAACAGCAGTACACCATGATATTGTTTATGTACTAAATAATGATCCACGGTATAACCAATCAGCAGTGGGCCGGAGAGGTTAAGGCTTGCATTCAGTACAATTGCCAGCAACGCAATGTACAGGTTCTTTTTCTCATGCGTAATGAGTTGCAGCAGGTTTCTGAATGCCGTATAGTTGGACGTTTTATGTTCCTTGCCGGTATATTTATTAAGATTGTAATTCATAGTTGCTGGTACTTTGTTGGGAATTAAAAATCTGGATGTACTCAGGACTGGAATTGATCAGTTCATGATGGGTACCGCTGGCAATAATTTCACCTTGCATGAGCAGGATGATCTGATCATAATGCGTTACGGAGGCAATTTTCTGTGTTACTGACAACAGGGTGATGCCTGGGTATGCTGACTGTACATTGTCCAGTATTTTCTTCTCCGTATTGGTGTCTACTCTTGCTGTGAAGTCGTCCAGCAAGAGAATAGTAGGATTCATGGCCAGTGCGCGGGCCAGCATAAGACGTTGTTTTTGTCCGCCGGAAAGGCTGGTTCCTCTTTCTGATACGATGGTATCCAGTTTTTCGGGGAGTGATTCCGTAAATTCCCTTAAGGCAGCAGTATCGAGTGCTTTTTCCATGGCGGCATCAGTTACCGTTTCATTGAAGGCGATGTTTTCGCGGATGCTCATGTTAAAGATGATACTATCCTGGAATACGAAACCTATTTGTTTGTGAATAGCTTCGGAGTTGTAGGCGGTAACGGGTTGGCCGTCTATCAGTACTTCTCCGCTGGTTGGTTTAATGAGGCCGGTGAGTAAATAGAGCAGCTGGGTTTTGCCAGCGGCGGTAGGTCCTATCACGGCTACTTTCGATCCTGCTTTTACGGAAAAGGAAATATTTTTCAGCACGGGCTTCTGACCGTAGTTGACAGATACATTGCTGAAGTGGATATCTCCCTTAACAGGTGTATTAATGGTACCGGATGGCATCACATCCGGCATATTGATCACGGTGCTGATCCTTTGGTAAGACGCGGTGGCCTGGGCAATCACATTACTCATAAACCCGATAACGAGGATCGGGAAAATGAGCATGGCGAGGTAGCTGTTGAACGCCGCAAAATCGCCGAGGCTCATGGAATTCGTGATCACGAAATGTCCGCCGAGAGAAAGGATGATCAGCCCGGCGAGGCCTGCGGTAAAGGTGATCACGGGAATCAGTCCGGCGAAGAGCCGGATAATGGTGAGGCCAAAGTTCATGGCTTTGGTATTGGCATCGAGGAATTTTTCATATTCCAGTTGCTGGGAATTCACTACGCGGATAAGGGCTGCGCCCAGTATACTTTCGTTGATGACTTTATTGAGCCAGTCCATTACTTCCCTGCTTTTGATAAACACGGCTCTTACCTTACGTAATACCAGGAAAAAGGTAACGCCAATTACCGGGAGTGTAGCAATCACGGCCAGTGCCAGTTTCCAGTTGATTGTGATCAGTAATATACTGGCGCCGATGATGATAAACAGGGAGGATACCAGTGATACGATGGCCTGGGATACAAATAATTTGATGGAGTCTACATCCGCAATCAGGTTGGTGAGCAACCGGGAAGGGTTGGCTTGTTCCACCCATGCGTAGCTTTGGCCGGATATCTTGTTGGATATTTGCGTGCGGAGATTCCGGGCCACTTTTTCAGACACATATGTTTGTATGATATTCTGAAGATAGGTGAACACCAGGATGATAAAAATGGCGACGCCGAATTTTATCAGTAGCGGGTTAAGCTGAAACGTGCCATGTTCATAAGCATCGATGCCGTTTCCGATAATTTTGGGCAGCCATAAATTGAGGCCATTGCTCAACAGCGTAAACAGTATCAGCAAAGCAACCATCCCCATGTATGGCCGTAGCAGACTGAATATGCCGGCTTCTTTCTTTTTAGTACCAGCGTCTTGTTTCATCTTACGAGATAATATATTTTTTGCAGGGTGTGGCTAAAAAACAGGATTTCCTTTTTTGAAGACGATTGCGTTCTGCAAATATTGTAGAAATATTTAGCAAGATATTAATTTTTTAACGGTATAGTTCATTTAAATGCATACAGCGGAGAATGCCCGTATTCTCCGCTGTAGCGTGATTGTTTTAAATGCCGACTGCGGATTGTTTCTTTTCGCAGATAGCGCTGGCGAACCATTGGAATTCATCTATAAATCTTTGTGCCGATCGGGTGGTGATGTCGCTGGTAAGTTCCTGTGCCTCGTTGAAGGCGCCATATACTTCCGGTACCAGTAATTTGGTGGGAAGCGGGAACGCGCCAAGGCTGAGGATGACATGTTGCAGTTGTGTAGCGGCGTTGATACCACCGAGTTTGCCCGCACTGACGGTAACAATGCCCACTACTTTTCTCGAGAATTCGCTGTAAAAATAATCGAGTGCGTTTTTCAGTACACCGGAGAAGCTGCCATGGTATTCCGGTGTGACCATGATTAAGGCATCGGCGGCATGCAGGCGGTTACTTAAATCCTGTACGGCCGCCGGCAGCTGCGGATGTTTGCCTACCCGCTCTTCCAGCATAGGGAGCGATATGGCGGCCAGGTCTACCAGGTCGATATGGTGGTTTTGCGCCGCCAGTTTATGTTGCAGATAATGGCCGATCTTCTGGGATTGCCGTCCCTGCCGGATGCTGCCGATTATGATAGCTATTTTCATGGAGTTGTTATTTATGTTTTAGTATGCACATGTTGCCTGGTACTGCAGGGAACCCCGCAGCGGCAATTGTTGGTTCGTATGTGTTATTTTACCCTCCGGAGGGCCCTGCCGGAGGTAGTGGTCCGCTGTGCCCCGCATACAGCTACTGCGCACGGTATACACGCGGCAGCACCGGTATGGTGGTACGGAACTATTCATCGTATTTCTGAGACAAAGATAGTATCTTTGCTGAATAAACCAAATAAACACTTTGTTTATTATGAATAATAATTTTGCCGACAATGAGCGGGCGATATGGATACTTAAAACCAGGGGGCCACAACCGTTGCAGGCATTAGCAGACGAGTTGAAGGTAACCATGGAAGGTGCGCGTTTTCAATTGCTCAAACTGGCAAATGAAGGGTTGGTAACTGCCACTACTATATCTGAGGGCAGGGGAAGACCCAAGCAGATATGGGGGCTAACGGAAGCCGGCAATGCACGTTTCCCGGACCGTCACCAGGACCTGGCATTGAAGTTACTCTGTAACATGAGTAAAACCCTGGAACCAGCCAAGATGGGAGAAGTACTGCAAGCTACCGCACAAAGTACACTGGAGAAATACCAGGAAGAGCTGAAAGACTGCAAAAACCTGGAAAGTAAAGTGATCTTGCTGGCCGATATCCGCAAACGCGAAGGGTATATGGCAGAATTTAAAAAAGAAGGAGATACGTTGTTGCTGATAGAAAATCATTGTCCTATTCAGGCGGCTGCAAAATGCTGCGGCTATTTTTGCCAGCTGGAACAGGAAATTTTCAGTACCGTACTCGGGAAACACGCCGTTATTGTACGTACAGAACACATTACTGAAGGGCAACGTCGTTGTGTATATGAGATTACAGGAAAGTAATTTTTAGGGAGATAAATACCTCTGTGCTGTTTTTGTGCCCTGATCTGATGTAGGGATGATCCCGGAAAAGATATTACCTATGGAAGCAGTTATTTTTTGTGGCATTCAGGCCACCGGCAAATCCACTTTTTACAAGCAACATTTTTTCGATACCCATTTGCGGATCTCGATGGATCAGCTGCATACACGGAATAAAGAAGGGAAGTTACTGGAGTATTGCTTTTCCCTGCACCAGGCATTTGTAGTAGACAACACCAACCCTGGTAAAGCCGACCGGGAGAAATATATTACCCTTGCCAGGCAGCATAAATTTAAAGTGACGGGATACTATTTCCAATCAGGCTTAATGGATGCTTTGCAGCGCAATAACAATCGGTCTGGTAAAGCGTTAATTCCGGAAGTGGGCGTCCGTGGTACTTATAAGCGATTGGAACTACCTTCCATGCAGGAAGGCTTTGATGAATTATATGTGGTAGCTATTATAAACGATACATTTGTTGTTAAACCCTGGACCGATGAAATTTGATGAGTTAGATGCCAAAATGCGTGTATATGAAACCGCCAATGACGCGCATGTAGTACCCGGCATGTACATGGTAGCAAGGCTTGATGGCCGTGGCTTTACCCGGCTTACTAAAGAGACACACTCTTTTGAGGCGCCTTTCGACACGCGTTTCCGTGATTACATGATTGCTACCACGGAGCACCTGATGACTTGCGGTTTTAAAGTTATTTATGGATATACACAAAGCGATGAGATATCGTTATTGTTTGATTTGAATGAATCCGCGTTTTCCCGCAAGCGCCGGAAATTCATTTCCATACTGGCAGGTGAAGCCAGCGCACAATTCTCGGTATTGCTGGGAGGTGTGGCCGCTTTCGACTGTCGTATTTCCGAATTGCCTAATGCTAGCCTGGTCATCGATTATTTTCGCTGGCGTAATGAGGATGCGCACCGCAACTCGCTGAATGCCCATTGTTACTGGCGTTTGCGGCAGGAGGGAGCCAACAAGGCAGATGCCACGCAGCAGATAGAGCGGTTGAGTACCGCGGAGAAAAATGAATTGTTGTTTTCGCTGGGTGTTAACTTTAATGAGTTACCACAGTGGCAGAAGAGAGGCAGCGGTATTTATTGGGCGGAGGTGGCAAAAGAAGGGTTTGATATAAAGGCACAGGTACCAGTGATCGTGAAAAGGCGGCAATTGCACTGCAATATGGAGCTGCCGATGAAAGACGAGTACAATGAGTTTATCAGCAATATCATTACATCCGTGTGAAGCCTGTCTGTGCTTGTTTTTCCGGGACGGCTATGAATACTCAGCTTTTATCGGTATTTTTATTCCGATAAATCATCGTTTATATTGTCAGGAGGAGGGGATGATAGCCGAGTATACCAAGAATGAGCACTTATTACTGCAAAAATTTGCTGAAGGAGAACAATCTGCGTTCCAATACATATTTAATCAGCATTACCGGGCGCTCTGTTATTTTGCTTTTACGATTGTAGATAACGAACAAGAGGCAGAAGACCTCGTGCAGGAAACCTTTTCGAAGCTATGGCATAAACGGGGTGATTTTACTTCTGCCACCAATATCAAAGCATTTCTTTTTATTGCCACGAAAAACGCGGGCCTTAATTTTCTGAAGAGCCGGGAACGGCTTTCTGTCAGAGAAAAGGAGTTTTCTTATTTGCAGGAAGCGGCGTTTGTTGAGGAGATGAGTGGTTTTGACCCGGTGTTAACGGAAACAGAAATTATTCAGCAGCTGTATGAGGAAATAGAAGGTTTACCTTCACAGTGCAGGCGTATTTTTAAGATGAGTTATCTCGAAGGTCAGAAGAATGAAGATATTGCCAATGCCTTGCACATCTCTTATAACACGGTGCGGGCGCAGAAGTTAAGGGCGCTTAAACTCATCCGGAGCAGCCTGATTAAAAAGAATATATTACCGTTGTTGGGTCTGTATATAGCCCTGATGAAACATTACCATAATTATTAACGGATCTGTTGACCCGGAAAATATTTTTTCCAAAAGCTTTAATCGAAAATAAACTTTCGTTGTTTCTATAGTAAAGGAACGAATTGGCAACAGATCAAAACAGTGAAACCAATCCAATATTGCAACGAATCGCGTACCTGGTATCCCGGTATCACCGGGAGTTGTTGACTGCTGCAGAGGAAGATGAGCTGCGGACATGGATCGCTGCGTCTGCGGATAACCAGCGTTTGTTTGAACGACTAACGGATCCGGATATACTCCGGAACAAGCTGGCGCAGTACGAAAAATTTGATATGACCGCCGCCTGGGCCACCTTTAGTGCGCAGCATTTTCCCGCAGCCAAAGTAGTGCGGTCATCCCGTGCCCATTGGTGGTGGAGTGCCGCTGCTGCGGTGTTGCTCTTATTGGCGGGCAGTATATATTGGTATCGTGAGGCAGCTCCGGCGACAACGGGATCCGCCATACCCGTTGCCCGGATATTGCCGGGATCTACCAAAGCCACGCTGACGCTGGCAGACGGTTCAGTGGTTCCCCTGGATAGTAATGGTCAACAGGTGATCAGGCAACAGGGCGCCCTGATTCGTTTACAAAATGGGCAGTTACAATATAATACGCAGGACTATTCTGCGTCAGCCACCCTCAATACCCTTACCACGCCGAGAGGTGGACAGTTTCGCCTTACACTGCCGGATGGTACGCAGGTATGGCTGAATGCAGCTGCTGCTATTACTTATCCTACGGTATTTTCCGAAGGAAAAAGAGAAGTGGAAATAAAAGGAGAAGTTTATTTTGAAGTGGCGGCAAAAGCGAAAATGCCATTCCTGGTGAAGGCTGGCCGTCATGCTACCATAGAAGTATTAGGTACCAGCTTTAACGTAAACGCCTACACGGATGAGCCGGGCGTTCAAACCACCCTGATACAGGGTGCCGTAAAAGTAAATACGGGACAGGTTTCCAGGGTATTATTACCGGGGCAGCAGGCACAGGTTACCGGGCCTGATCAGCTGAATATAGTGGCTAAAGCCGATACAGCAGCCATCCTGGCCTGGAAGAAGAATGAATTTTACTTCCATGATGCAGACATCCCCACCATTATGCGGCAATTGGCGCGGTGGTATGATGTATCCATTGTTTATGCCGGTAATATTCCTGTTCGCAGGTTCCGGGGCGAAATTCAACGGAATCTTCCGCTGTCGGATGTATTGGAAGGATTAGAAAATACCGGCATCCATTTCCGCGTCCAGGGACGCAGTATTATTGTGGAGCCATAGCTATAGGGGATTTATTTTAGCGATGTCAACTGAATATTATGCACCACCAACTTTAGCATTTATACGCGGTTGTCCGGGCAAAAAAAAGCCGGAGGTGATTGGACCCACCCCCGGAAAAATGTCCGGACGATAGCCGCATTAAGCGTGTACATACTCGAATACAGATTATCCATCCTAACAAATGCAAATTTATGCAATTGACTTATCATGGAAAAGTCCTTTCTATGCCCGGACTTTTCCCAACCAAAATTGCACTTACTATGAGATTAACGATTGTTCTCATGATGGTGGCGACCTTGAAAGTATCAGCAGGTGCTTTTGCGCAAACAGTGACGGTGTCGGTGAAAAACGCACCGATGGAGGATATTTTTTCCTCCGTAAAACAACAAACCGGCTATTTCTTCTTTTATGACAGGGATATGCTGAAAGTAGCCAAACCAGTAACGGTGAAGGCGGATCACCAACCGCTGGCAGACTTTCTGAAGGAAGTGTTTAAAGGCCAACCGCTGGATTACACCCTGAAAGACAGAACCATTTTTATTAAGCAAAAGCTTCCCGCCACGGAGAAACCGGCTACCCATATGGTAGATGAAGGCGCGCAGCAACACACGGTTACAGGTGTTGTCAAAGATGAAGCACGCAATATACTCATTGGGGTGACCATCAAAGTGAAAGGCACCCGTACTGGTACGGTTACCGATGAGGAGGGCCGTTTTTCTATTGTAGCCAGCCTGGGAGATGAACTGGAAGTATCTTATGTAGGATATCAGCCCATGACATTCCGGGTGGCCCATAACAATCCTTATCAGCTATTTTTAAAACGGCAAACCAGCAGCCTGGATGAAACCGTGGTAATTGGCTATGGTACTACCAGTAAGCGGTATAATACCGGATCTGTGGCCAGTATCAAAGCCGGCGACATTGCTTCGCAACCTGTGCTGGACGCCCTGGGCGCTATGCAGGGCCGCGTATCCGGAGTGTTTATTAATTCTTCCAGCGGATTGCCCGGTTCCAATTTTAAAGTACTGATCCGGGGACAAAGCTCTATCCTGCATCCCAACGATCCGCTGTACGTAATAGATGGCGTACCTTTTTATGCAGATCCTATCAACCAATTTACTTCTGCTAATGGGAACCAAAGTCCCATGGCGTCTATTAATCCGGCAGATATAGAGCGGATTGATATATTGAAAGATGCAGACGCCACTTCTATCTATGGCTCCAGGGGCGCAAATGGTGTGGTCCTCATTACCACGAAGAAAGGAAAGGCCGGTAAAACGCAGACTAACTTTAACGTATATACGGGATTAGGTAAGCCGGTGCATATGATGAACATGCTGAGCACACCGGAGTATGTAGCGATGCGGAAGGAAGCGTTTAAGAATGACAATAAACCCTATGACGCAGAAACCGCACCGGATCTCACCGTGTGGGACCAGCAACAAACCACCAACTGGCAGAAATTTTTTATGGGGAATAACGCCCATATTACCGAAGCACAGGGATCTGTATCAGGAGGCAATGAGCAAACACAATTCCTGTTGAGCGGTACCTGGCATAAGGAAACAACAGTAATGCCAGGTAGCCTTGGGTTTCAGCGCGGCGCCGGACATATAAACGTCAACCATTCCGGCGCGAACGGCAGATTCAATGTCATGGCGTCTGTCAATTACTCCGCCAGTGTAGATAATTCCCTGCCTACAGACCTGGTGATGTTTTATAACCTGCCACCTAATTATCCGTTGTATGATTCTGTTGGTAAACTGTACTGGTTTTCCAATGAACAGAATCCGGCGGCCTACCTGCTGCGTAAATCAGAAGTGCGCAGCAATAACCTGGTGGCTAACAGTGTGATCCGGTATACATTGCTGCCTGGTTTAAATATAAAAGCCAACCTGGGATATACCCGCACAGATATGAAACAGATGCGGATTACACCAAATGCCAGCTTTAATCCCAGAGAAGGTACCGGTAGCCAGTCTTACTTTGGCAACTCCAGCTTTGGATCCTATATCGTAGAACCACAACTGGATTATAATAAAACCATTGCTAAAGGAAACTTGCAGGTGTTGCTGGGAAGCAGCTGGCAGCAGAGTATCACACAAGGGCAATCGGTAATTGCAGATGGTTTTTCCAGTGATGCGTTGCTGGAAGACCAGCAAGCGGCTGGCCTGATTACACCCCGTCCGTCGGAATATGCGTTTTATCGTTATACCTCTGTATTTGGCCGGGTAAATTATAACTGGGAGGAAAAGTATATCGTTAATGCTTCTTTCCGCCGCGATGGTTCCACCAGGTTTGGGCCGGGTAACCGCTTTGGTAACTTCGGTGCAGTAGGTGCCGCGTGGATATTCAGCAAGGAAGATGTTATGAAAAACCTGCACTTCCTGAGTTTTGGTAAACTCCGGGGTAGCATCGGTAACTCCGGCAATGATAAAGTAGGAGACTATCAATACCTGGATAGCTGGAGCTCTACTAATTTCCCTTATAACGGTGTGCCGGGATTGACGCCATCCCGTCTTCCTAATTCCCTGTACCGCTGGGAAGAAAGCCATAAAAAAGAGATCGGCCTGGAGTTGGGATTCCTGAACGACCGCATCTTCTTCAATACCAACTATTATTATAATATTTCCAATAATCAGCTGGTGGATTTACAGTTGAGTCCACAGGTAGGTTTTCCTTCCATTACGGCCAACCTGCCGGCCAGTGTAATGAACCGCGGCTGGGAGTTTGAAATAAATACGTCCAATATTATACGCCCGCATTTCTCCTGGAAAACATCCGTGAACCTGACGGTGAGTAAAAATGAACTCAAATCATTTCCAGATATTGAAGCCTCTGCCTATAAAGATGTATACGTAATAGGACAGCCCTTATCTGTGGTAAAAGGTTACCAGTTCCTGGGTATTAACCCGGAAACCGGCCGGCCCAACTTTTTTAGCAACAGCGGTAATGCTGCACCTTCGGAATTTGTTGATTACGTGATATTGGGCAACCGTGATCCGCGGTTTTATGGCGGTATATCGAATGGTTTTACCTGGAAGGAATTCAGCCTGGATTTCCTGTTCCAGTTTGTGAAACAGGAAGGCCCTGGTATTAACTATGGCTATAATGTTCCCGCTATTGGCAACTTCGCTAACCAGGACCTTCGGGCACTGGACCGCTGGAAACAAAAAGGAGATATCACTACGGTTCCCGGAGCTACCACGGTAGCGGGGATTACAGACTATCGTAATTACAGTCTTTCTACGGCTAATTGGGGCGATGCCTCTTACATCCGTTTGAAAAATGTTTCCCTGAAATATGATTTTTCAAAGTTCGTGAAGAAATGGAAAATCAGTAGCCTGAGCGTCTATGCGTTGGCGCAAAACCTACTCACCTTCACCAACTATAAAGGAATGGATCCTGAAACACAGGGTATGGTAATGCCTCCGCTGAAATCTTATGTAATCGGATTACAGTTGGGTTTATAAAGTATTATTTCTGTTTAGCAGATAAAAAGATATCACATGAAACGTATTCATATATTTTTAGCCGGTTTGATCATCATAGGAACTGCTGCCTGCAGTAAGTATGTAGATACGCCTTTACCAAAAAATGAGCTGGTGTCGGGGTTGGTTTTTACGGATGATAAAACTGCCACGGCTGCTGTTACCGGGTTGTATAGCACCATGAATGCCTACAACTACCAGTTTGCCAATGTGCTGATGAATTATTTGCCGGCCATGCAGTCGGATGAAATGTACTATTACACCACCTATGCCGACTATGACGTGTTTCGGGAAACGAGACTGATACCAAGTAGTACGTTTGTAACGCGCATGTTTGCAGATGTGTATAGTTACATTTACCAGATGAATGCCTGTATAGCAGGTATTTCCACATCTACTAATTTATCGCCGGCGGTGAAAAACCAGTTATTGGGAGAATCTTATTTTACACGTTCTTTCTTATATTTTTACCTGGTAAATATGTATGGTGATGTACCGATGATTACCAGCACAGATTACAAAGAAAATGGCGTGAAGCCCCGTGCACCCAGGGCCGCCGTGTATGATACTATTATCAGCAATTTGAAATCGGCTGTGACGCTGATGGCAGATGATTATCCCACCGGTACGCGGGTACGCCCTAATAAAGCGGCCGCCAATGCATTGCTGGCAAGGGTTTATCTGTATAATCAACAATGGGCGCAGGCAGAAGCCACTGCTTCACTCGTGATCAATAATAGCCGTTATACGTTGTTGAAAGACCTGAATACTGTATTCCTCGCTAACAGCCAGGAAGCTATCTGGCAACTGCAACCGGTGAACCTAAGCGGGGGACGCAATACCTGGGAAGGATTTACCTCTACACCCCCCAATGCTACAGCCAGCGCCTTATTCCGGTTGGATACCCTGCAGCTGATCCGCAAATTTGAGCCGGGAGATCAACGCCTTGCCAACTGGACCGGCTTCCGGAAAACCTCGGCTGGTGCTACCTATTATTTCCCTTACAAATATAAAGTACGATTGGGTACTGCGGGAACCGTTACCGAATACTCCATGGTGATGCGGGTAGCAGAGCAATACCTGATTCGCGCAGAAGCCCGCATACAGCAAGGTAAATTAAATGAAGGCCGTGATGACCTGGACGCAGTTCGTGAACGTGCCGGCATACCCGACCTTGCTACGGGGCTTACACAACCGGCTTTACTACTGGCGGTTGAACAGGAGCGTAAAGTAGAACTCTTTGCAGAGTGGGGACATCGCTGGTTTGATCTGAAACGTACCAAAAGATCAGACGCGGTATTGGGGCCATTGAAAGGAGCGAACTGGCAGTCAACGGATACCTTGTATCCTATTCCATCTGATGCTATCAGAACCAATGTGAACCTGACCCAGAATGAGGGGTACAAATAACCGTAGCAAAATGAAATACTTTGTTTTCCTGCTTTTGCCGGTATTGCTGGCAACGCAGATCGCTATAGCACAACAGCGGGTGGTGATTACACCTGCTTACCCCGAACGTGGTCAACGGGTGACGATCACCTATGATCCAGGTGCGCCGGGCGCAGGTATTCCGGCGGTTGATAGTCCTGTTACGGTGGTGTTCTCCTATTCTAATTTTTACAACCAACCGTGGAGAATGCCCATGCAACGGCATGGTGGCAAATGGACAACTTCCTTTGTATTGGCCAACTACAGCACGTTTGCCACTTTTTACCTGGAAAGCAGTACCGCAACAGATAAGCCTGCAAAAGACCGGCATTATGAAATAGCAGTGTATAAAAATAAAGTACCGGTACCCGATGTATCGCTTTACAAGGGATATAGTATGAGCGCGCAAATGGGGAAGTCGCCGCTACTGGCGGCCCAACAGGCCGCGTGCTACAAAGAAGAACTGCAACGTTACCCGGATAACTACGAAGCAAAGTTGCGTTTACTGGCATATGAAATCAGCAAAGCCACCACGGATAAAGCCAAAGCGGCGTTCAGAACACAAGCGCAACAAGTAATAGCAGATCGGTTTAATGCAGCACCAACAAACAGCGGGAACCTCAACAAAGTCACCATGGGGTACCTGATCATCGGCGAAAATAGCCGGCTGGATTCCATCCGCAACGTAGTCCGGGAGCGTTACCCTGACTCCGCACCGGGACGGGAGCTGGTGACAGCCGCCGTGGCAAAAGGAAAGGATACTGCCCGGCAAATCGTTTTTTTTGAACGGGAATTAAAAAAGGAAACAGCCGGCAATGCGGCATCTTTCACCGGTATGCACGAAGTGTTGTTTCAATATTACACCGTAGCAAAAGACAGCAACAAAGCCTTATATCATGCCCGTTTCCTGACAAACGAAAAGGAAGATCCCTACCGGGGACCTACCTGGCAACAGGTTGCACAAACCCTGCTGGATAACAACCTGGCATTGGATACTGCCCGTTATTATGCGCAAAAAGCACTGGATAGTGTGGGGGATTTTCCGGTGGGCGTGATCCGTTATTTCCCGGAAACAGGATATATCTATCCTGCGGTAGATGATAGCACGCGACAGGCTACCATTCGCAAAGCGAGTCGACACCTGTCATCCATATTAGGATGGATCGCTTTGAAACAGGGACATGTTGCTGCTGCAAATCAATACATGGAAGCTGCAATAGGAGTTGAGGCAGATAAGGAAACATTGGACAAGGTGGCGGCTTATTATCAACAAACCAACAATACAGCCGGGCTAATGGCATTGGAAGCATTCCGGAAGCAACGTTTGTTGGAGAAAGTAACCCGGCAGCGGATTAACAGGCCCGCGCCATCGCTGGCCAGCTTCGTGGATATGCAGGGAAAGCCGGTGTCTGCAACATCGCTCAAAGGTAAAATTGTGCTGATAGACTTCTGGGCCACCTGGTGTGTGCCTTGTATGCAGGAAATGCCGTATCTGCAAAAGTTGTATGAGCAATACCAGCATCACCCGGATATAGTGTTTATGATTACCAACAGTGGTGCAAAAAATACACTGGCGGATGCGCAGGGCTGGAGCGGACATAAAAAGTATACGTTCCCGGTGTATTACAACACTGATCCTGCTATCGGAGACCAGTTCCGGTTTAATATTATTCCGGCCTCGTACCTGATCAATAAGGCGGGTAATATTCAGTTCAGCAACATTGGATTTGAAGGCCCGGAGCTGGCCGATAAATTAAAGCAACAAATAGACTTATTGCTGGCGGAATAATAACCGCTGATTGTATAGCCGGCCATTTGATATGAGGTCAAATGGCCGGCTTCGTTATAAATACTTAAACTATCACCATAACCGGTCCAATGGAATGACTGACATTTGTGTTATCAAAAAAAATAGCACAACAAATGACAGCAAAAACTAAAGTAGCCCTGGTAACGGGCGGTAGTCGTGGTTTAGGCAGGAACATGTCTTTACATCTTGCTAAAAACGGGCATGATATCATTATCACTTATAAAAGCAACCAGGCAGAAGCTAAAAAAGTAGTAACAGAAATACAGGCGTTAGGCCGAAAAGCAGCTGCTTTCCAACTGGATACCGCGGATACAACCGCTTTTGACGGGTTCTTCGATACCGTATCCGGCTATCTGCAAACAAAAACCGGTAGCGGCACATTTGACTTCCTGGTTAATAATGCCGGTATTGATCGTGGTTCCCTGATTCCGCAAACAACAGAAGCTGATTTTGACGATTTGTATCACGTACATTTAAAAGGTGTATACTTCTTTACCCAGAAGGCATTGCCTTTTATTGCAGACAACGGCCGTATCATCAATCTTTCTACCGGGTTGGCACGTTTTGTTACACCGGGTTATGCGGCCTACGCTTCTATGAAAGGTGCTATTGAAGTATTTACCCGCTACCTGGCAAAAGAAGTAGGAGTGCGTGGTATTACCGCCAATGTAGTAGCACCAGGTATTATTGAAACCGACTTTACCAAAGCGGTATTTGATCATGCGCCACAGGCCATTGCACATATCTCTGCACAAACAGCGCTGGGTCGCACGGGCGTGCCTGATGATATTGGTGGTATCGTAGCATTTCTTTGCACAGAAGAAGCCCGCTGGATTACTGCGCAACGTATTGAAGCCTCCGGTGGGATGTTTTTATAGCAGAAAGCAGAAAGGCGAAAGCAAAAAGCTATTTTAGCGAATGACCGTGGCGAATATTTACTCGCTTTGATCATTCGCTAAAATAGCTTTTTGCTTTCGCCTTTCTGCTTTCTGCTTATATTTATATTTGAAATGCTAACGAAATGCCCGGAACTCCTGTATTAAAGAAACTATACTTTCATAAAGCTGCTACTGCTTTGATAGTGGGTGCACCTGATGAATATATTGCCCTTATTGGCGATGTAGCTTACGATACCAAACCCGCTGCTAAAAAGAAGGGCGCCTATGAGTTTGTGCAGGTATTTGCCACGCAACAATCGGCGCTTGAAAAATTGGTACAGGTGCATGTTGCATCCGGTAAACCGGATTGTATTTTCTGGGCCTGTTATCCCAAAGGCACCGGTAGTATAAAAAGTGATATCAAGCGGGAAACGGTATGGACAGCTTTTCAGGCAGCAGGATTGGAGGCGGTTACCAGCATCTCTATTGATGATACCTGGACGGCCCTGAGAGCGCGGCCTATCAGCCGGTAGTATTGTCCGGAATCGGACATGAAATGTGCTGTTAGCGGGCATTTGGTGGGGCGTAGTTGATTGTAATTACTTGATAACCATAGTGTTTTTGTTTCGGCATTTTATTGGAGCAACTATATGCCGGATCACGTGTCTATACGTTGAACGGCTATAACATTACACTATGTTTAAAAATTACTTCCGGATCGCATTACGGAATATTTGGAGAAGCAAAGGTTTTTCTGCGATTACTATTTTTGGATTAGCCATTGGGATGGCTACTTGTTTGCTGATTACATTATTTGTAACCGATGAATTGAGTTACGACCGGTTTAATGAAAAAGCGGATCGTATTTTCCGGCTGGATGCAGATTTCGAAGTGAATGGGAATGCGTTCCACGAAAGATATTCTCCCAGTCAGTTAGGGCCTGTTTTGGCGCAGGATTTCCCACAGGTAGAAAATTACGTACGTTTTTTTCAGCAGGGTAATATCCTGGTAAGAAAAGGTACTTCCACCCTGGTAGAGCAGAACGCCAGCTTTGCCGATTCTTCTTTATTTGATGTATTTACTTTACCCCTGCTGGCCGGTGATCCCAAAACGGCATTGACACAACCACATTCCATCGTGATTTCTGAGCGGATGGCCCGCAAGTATTTTAACAGTACTGATGTGCTGGGAAAAACGTTGCTCACCGATAATACCAATACCTACCAGGTAACCGGTGTGATGAAAGATGTGCCCGACCAGTCGCACCTGCATTTCGATTTTGTGCGTGCCATGTCTGAGCTGGAAGATAGTCGCAATACCCAATGGATGGCAGATAATTATACCACGTATGTATTAATGCGTCCCGGTGCTACCACTGCGCAGCTGAGTGACTATCTCAGTAAAACAACACGGAAGTATATGGAAACTTCCCTGCAGAAAATGACGGGGAGCACGATGGCCGATTTGGAAAAATCGGGCGGACATTTCAGGTATGCACCTATTGCTTTGCCTGCTATTCATTTGAAATCTCCTTTAGCCAATGAGGTAGAGCCTTCCGGTAACATACAGTATGTATATATTTTCATTGTGGTAGCGATTATTATCCTGCTTATTGCCTGCGTGAACTTTATGAATCTTTCTACTGCCCGCTCTGCCGGAAGGTCCAAAGAAGTAGGAGTGAGGAAGGTATTAGGTTCCCAACGTTCTGCCTTGGTGTTTCAGTTCCTGACAGAATCTATCCTGACCAGTTTTTTTGCATTGATACTTGCGTTGGCGATGGCCCTGTTGTTATTGCCTTTTTTGAACCAGTTATCAGATAAACATATTACGTTGAAAATGGCTTACCTGGTTTGGCTGTTGCCTTTCCTCGTGGTAACCGCAACCGTGATAGGTTTGCTGGCCGGTAGTTATCCCGCTTTTTTCCTATCTGCCTTTGATCCTATGAAAGTATTGAAAGGAAAGCTGACTACAGGTTTTAAAGGTAGCTGGCTAAGAAACAGTTTAGTGGTATTCCAGTTTGCGGCAGCCATATTACTAATTGTAGGTACGTTGGTGATCAACAACCAGTTGAATTATATCCGTCATAAAAAACTGGGATATAACAAAGAGCAGATGCTGGTATTGGGAAATACAGCTTCTTTAGGTACTCATGCCAAAAGCTTCCGGGATGAAGTGTTGTCAGTTCCCGGTGTGGAAGCGGGTACTATGACGGCCAACCTGCCTACGGAGATTGCCATGAACACCAGCATTTATTCCAAAGATGCCGCGAAAAGCAACGGGCAGGTAACGGGTTTGAATGAATGGTATATCGATGCGGATTATATTCCAACCATGGGGATGGAAATGGCGCGTGGGAGAAATTTTTCGCCGCAGATGCCCTCTGATACCACCGGGTTACTGATGAATGAAACCGCTGCGCGTTTGCTGGGAATTACAGACCTGGAGAACAAATATCTCTATGCCAACAATGAGGGCATGTTGCCGTTAAAGATTGTTGGTGTTGTGAAGGATTTCAATACCGGCTCTTTAAGAAAGAAGATACCGCCTATTATTTTCCGTTTGGGTGAGTATCATCGTAAAATGGTGTTTAGGGTGCGTACGGGTAATCTGCAGGGTACCATCGCTGAGGTGAAACGTCGTTATGAAGCGCAGGATGGTATGAGTGGACAACCATTTGTTTATTCTTTCATGGATGATGACTTTAACCGGTTATACCTGGCAGAACAGCGTACCAGCCGGATCTTTATATCTTTTGCGGTGCTGGCGGTGCTGATTGCGGCTTTGGGTGTGCTGGGACTGATTACTTATGCGGCAGAGCAGCGTACCCGGGAAATAGGTATTCGCAAAGTATTGGGAGCTTCTGTAGTGGGTATTGTAACGATGTTATCGAAAGACTTCCTGAAACTGGTATTCGTAGCTATTGTCATTGCTACACCGCTTGCCTGGTTTATGATGAACCGGTGGTTACAGGATTTCGCTTACCGGGTGCAGATTAGCTGGACAGTATTTATTGCTGCTGCTGGTATTGCCATCCTGATTACGATGCTTACCGTGAGTTACCGGGCTATCAGGGCCGCATTAGCGAACCCTGTGAATAGCCTGAAAGCAGAATAATTAATCAGCCAGTGGTAGCTCCAGGTAAAAGGAGCTGCCACCTTCTTTATTATTTTCGAACCAGATTTCTCCCTGTTGCGCCATCGTATATTCTTTACAGAGGAAAAGTCCCAATCCAATTCCTTTCTCATTATCCGTACCAAAGGTAGACCTTACCTTCAGCGAAAAGATATCCAGTTGCCGGGAGGGATCTATGCCGGCGCCGCTGTCTTTTACTTCGATACGGCATTTGCCGCCATTCCGGGTGGTGAGGATATAGATAGCACCTCCTGCAGGCGTGAATTTTGACGCGTTGCCTACCAGGTTACGTACAATTAATTGCAACATGTTGAGGTCGGCCATTACCTTAATGGATGCATCTATATTGGTGTCCAGGCTGATATTCTTTTTGGCTACCGCCATTTTATTGATTTTGAGAATAGGTAGTATGGCGGCAGCTACCTCTATAGGAGCCAGGTTTACATTGAGGCCATCCATTTGGGTTTTAGACCATACTAATATATTATACAGCATTTCCTGCGTACTGTTGACAACATACAGCAGTTCTGTTTCTATCTGTACTTTGCTTTGCGGGTCTATTTCTATTTCCCGCAATAGTTGCAGGTAAGACTGTATAGATGCCAGTGGATTGCGGAGATCATGGGAAATGAGGGAGAACAGTTTACTTTTCTCTGTATTCATGATTTCCAGGGAACGGGTTTTTTCTTCCCCTCTTTTCTTCTCCTTATTGTAGGCGTTTTTTAAATAAACAGTACCTACAAAAATAACCACTACGTTAATAATGTAAGTGGGTGTCATATCTGCGAAGATGTCGCCCCGCTTAGGGTAAACATCCGCAATCAGGTTGGGATGGTAATATTCGTAGATGATAAGTCCCAGTACGGTAACGAGGTTTAACACTATCCACCAGTAGTATTGTTTGGCAGGGGAGATCAGCATGGTAAGGAAGAAGGCCAGGGTAAAAGAGAGGAGGGAGGCGCCTCTGATACCACCGCTATAGAAATAATTTACTGCGAAACCGATGTTGATCATGACTACGGCAATGGCAATACACAGATCTACCATCTTCCTTACTCTTGATAAATAATAGATACCGGTAAAAATAATGACCAGCATCAAAAAAATCAGCGAGGTAGTTGTGAGCCCTGTAAAGTAGTTATATGGCACATTAAATCCAATGATGATCAGTGAGATAGCACAAATAGCATTAAAGATGCGGTTTTCAAGGGTGAAGTGCAGGGGATCTCCAATAATATACAGTGAAAATGTTTTCACACGCTCTAACAGATTTCGGGTTCCGGTTGTTGACATATAACGAATTTAAGGCAAGAATTACGAATTACGAATTACGAATTGGCGGGGAGATATTGCCGGGTATTATCTTCAGTTGATCCGTAATCTGTAATTCGTAATTTTTTTTGGTATTCTTCTTACAATTTGATTAATTTTCAAAAAGATAAGTGTACAGCCAAAATGTATTTTTGACGTTATGAAAAGCAATATCCGCGCCATTCCGGGTCCTATAAATTAATCATTCCAACTGAATTAATGTTTTGATAATACGCTTGCCGTTTACCGGTTTAGCGGATAAAAGTAATTTCGTCAGGTGCGATCATTCAATTAATATGACTACCTATTTAACAGACATAGCACTGTTTCACCTGGTTAAAACTGGCAGCATAGAAGGCTTTACGGAGTTGTACTTACGCCACTGGGAAGCGTTGTATGACTACGCCTGGAAGATCCTGGGTAATAAAGATCATGTGGAAGACGTACTGCAGGAGCTTTTCCTGCATATATGGGATAAACGGGAAACCATTGAGATAGATACTAACGTAAAAGGATACTTATTCCGGAGCTTAAAAAACCGGATCTACAATTTCCTGAAAGCCAATGCGGTAAAAAATGCCCACTATCAGGCGCTGCTCAACAACATGGGGAATGTTGCGGAGGAAGATGCCGTGATGGAACGAAAAGAGTATGTACGACGGCTCCTGTACCACCTGGAAGTACTCCCCGATAAAATGAGGAAAGTTGCCCGCCTCTATCTGATGGATGGCCTTAATATTAAAGAAATCTCCGACCAGCTCTCCCTGTCTGAACATACCGTGCGTAATCAACTCAACAACGTAAAACGACGGCTGCTGCGCAAATAAATAATATTGTTAATGAAATGTTAATTGCTGTTTTCGTCTGATCAAAAAAGGATGGCGTAGTTGTCTTCGTATACACATACGGGTTACTATGGGGGAACATGATAAGAAAATATCCGATTGGCTGGACCAGTTGAGTCAACAAAATAAGGCCGCGCCCTTTGCTTCTGAAGCAGAGAAAGAGCAGGCAAAGCAGCGCTTACTACAGTCTATCCTCGCTAATGCCGCACCGGCAAAAGCCAGGGTTCGTCCGCTTACCTGGGTGTATCGTATTGCCGGCAGCGCCGCCGCCGCGGTACTTCTTTTTCTAGGTTTCCGTTATGCGTTACAGGGACCCGCCCGGGAAGAAAAAGTATCCCTTACCTGGATCAGCACCGGTATTAAAGAACAGAAACGGGTGTTGTTACCAGACAGCTCTGTAGTAACCCTCAACGCCAATTCACAAATCAGTTTTAGCAACCATTTCAATAAAGAAGACCGCATCGTTACCCTTCACAAAGGAGAAGCCTTTTTCAATGTGCAACCACAGCCTGCCCGCCCATTTAAAGTATTGACCGATAGCATCGTGACTACCGTACTGGGTACCTCTTTCAATGTGATCAGGTATGTACACAGTGCTGCCGTGAAGATCACCGTGAAAACAGGTAAGGTAGGCGTGGGCAAAGCACAGCAAACATTTTGTCAACTGCTGCCGGCAGACCAGGTGTTGATCAGCAGCAAAGACTATCGTTTTACCAGCAGCCATGAAGCCGGACTGGCCGGCGATGAATGGACCAGTGGACGTATTGTAATGCGGGAAGAACCATTGTCTAATATACTGGAGCGACTGGAGATGATCTATGGGGTGGAGTTTGATAAGTATACCCTATCCGATGATTCACTCCGGACAATCACCTTTAATGCCGGCATGCCTTTGCAGAGCGTGCTCTCGATTGTAGAGAAAATAAGTAATGTACGGTTTAGCAGTAAAGACCAACAAAACAAAATCCACTTGTATGTAAAATGAAACAGCATTCGCCCTAACGAATGCTGCTGAAAACTCTCACATAAAATGTAAGCTCATGATTCTCATTTCTAAAATTAGAAAAAGGATACCTATTTGCCAATTATTTAAGGCAAAAGTACTCCGGTTGTTGCTATGGCTACTACCTTTGGCCTTTAGCAGCAACGTTTTAGGGCAAACCAGCCCCGCACTAGATAAGAAAATACCACATGTGGCCATCCCGGCAGGCAATGCCCTGGACGCCCTGAAAGAAATTGAAAAAATTACCGGGCTTAATTTTGCCTACAACGCCAACCAGCTAAAGACTTTCACCGTTAATCACCAAACCTATGACAACAAGAGTTTACGGGAAATATTAGCCGGCATCCTGAAAAATACCAAAACGGTAGTCAACGAGCAATCCGGCGTGATTGTGATTCTTCCCGGAGAAACACCCGCTGCTCCTGCTACCAAACCAGTCCGCAAAACCAGTGGTATTGTCAGCGATAAAACCGGCCCCCTGCCCGGCGTTACCGTACTGGAAGAAGGCACCGGCAATGGTACCATCACTGATGAAAACGGCCGCTATACCATTAAGCTGAAGAATCTCCCGGCTACCTTGCAGTTCAGCATCACCGGTTTGAAAAAGCAGGAGCAAATTGTAACAGCAGAAGGTACACTGAATGTAAACATGGAAGGTGATTTTCAGAAACTGGGAGAAGTAGTGGTGACCGCACTGGGTATTAAAAGAGAAGAACGTTCCCTGGGATATGCCATCCAGAAAATTGGCGGAGAACAGGTCGATAATGCCAAGTTCACCGACCTGAAAACAGCCCTGGCAGGCAAAATTGCCGGCGCTCAACTGGTAGGCGCGCCCAGCTCCACTTTTCGCGACGCGGGCATACGTTTACGGGGTGCTAATAGCTTAAGTGGAGGCTCTCCCATTTTTGTACTGGATGGTACCATCATTTCCCATACCGATATCAACCTGGATAATATAGAATCTATTTCTGTACTAAAAGGCGCAGCGGCTACCGCTTTATACGGTATCCGCGCGGCTGCCGGCGCGGTATTGCTGACTTCCAAAACAGGCAAACGTAATCAGCCCATGCGGGTAGAAGTGAATTCCGGTACTGCGTTTGAAAAATTATCCGTGATCCCGCAATACCAGAATATCTATGGCGCCGGCGATAACATGAACTTCGATGTTTTTCACTATGACGCCAACAAACATCCCGCTACCTGGAAACAATTTGACGGTCAGAAAATGGTTCAGTATTATATGGACCAAAGCTGGGGCCCAAAAATGGATGGTACCATGGTGCGGGAATGGTTTAGCTGGTATCCCGGAGAAGATTTCGGAAAGCTTACCCCCTTCGAATCACATCCCAACAATGTCCGTGATTTTTTTAGAACCGGTATCAATCTTAATAACAGCGTGGCTTTTTCCGGTGGCTCTGAAAGAGCGTCCTATCGCTTGTCTTACGCCAATCAATACCGTGACCTGATTTATCCCAATGCCAACCGTAAACGTAACTTCATTGATTTTGCCGGTACTTTTGATGTGACCGACAAGTTTTCTGTTTTTGCAGATATCAATGTAGTGAGTACCAAACAGATCGCAGAACCTTACGACGGTGGTAACTCCAATCAACGTAGTATCATGGCGCAGTTTAACCAGGAGTTTCAGCGCTCTGTAGACATGAAAAGATTACGCGATTACAAAACGGCCGACGGTACCTACCGCACCTGGAATATTGTAGGTCCTAACGGCAATGACTCCGCCACCACCTTACGTCCCCGTAAACGCGATAACCCCTATAGCGTGTATTATGAAAGCTATCGTCGCTACGCCAATTTCCGTGTATTTGGTAATGCCGGTTTCAATTATAAAATATTACCTAACCTGAAGCTGCAATCGCTGATACGCGCGGATATCATGGTAGATGATTACGATGACCGCATCGCCTCCGGCACCGTAAAACAGGATATGTATAAGTCCGGCCAGTCGCTGCCCCGTGAGTTCAACTATGAAATGACGCTAAACTATAACAAACAGTTGCGCGATTTTTCCATTGACGGATTAGTGGGGGGCAACATCCGCCATTATAAATTGACCCGCAATGAAGCCAATACCGTAGGTGGATTGAGTGTACCTAACCTGTACGCCATTACCGCTTCTATTCAGCGCCCCAACGCCTTCAACGATTATTTTGAGCAGGAAATAAGAAGTGTGTATGGTAAAGTATCCGTAGGGTATAAGCGTTTACTGTATGTGGATATTACCGGTCGTAACGACTGGTCCTCTACCTTGCCTACGGCGAAGAATTATTATTTCTACCCTTCCGTATCCGGTAGCTTTATTTTCACGGAGCTGCTGCCTAAAAGCAACTGGCTGAACTTTGGTAAAGTGCGGTTGGGGGTAGCACAAGCAGGTTCTGATGCGGGCATCTTTGCTATTAATACCGGCTATAACCTGCAAAATTCCTACAATGGCTCACCAGCGTTGAATACCCCGGATCAACTGGTAGATCCACGGTTGTCGCCATCACTGAGCACCAGCATTGAAGCCGGTGTAGCACTGAAGCTCCTGAATAATCGTTTAGGGGTAGATGTTAGCTTCTACAAGAATAAAAACACCAAACAGATTGCTAATTTGCAGATCAGTGAAACGAATGGTTACAACAGTTACCTGACCAATCTCGGCGAAATTCAGAGCAAGGGAATGGACATTGCCATTACTGCCACGCCTATACGCAAGCGGGATTTCTCCTGGGATTTGTATGCGAATGCCGCTACCAACAAATCTAAAGTAATAGACCTGGCGGCCAACATGGACAACTATCTCGCCGCGTCGAGAGAAAATGGGCTGCGCCTGGAACTCGATCACCGCAAGGGAGCAGAGTGGGGATTGCTGGTAGGCCCTACCTTCCAGTACTACCAGGCAAAAGATGCCAATGGTAAGAATATTGAAAGTCCGTCTAACGGCAAACCGATTGTAAACGCCAACGGCGCGTACCTGACCAACGAAAACCAGCCACTGGGATCTATTCTGCCTAAGTTTACGGGTGGTTTGGGAAGTACCTTTGTATATAAAAACTTTGACTTTACTTTCTCCATCGACTACCAGGTAGGTGGTAAGTTTTTGTCGCTCACCAAGATGTTCCTGCTGGGAACGGGCCTGGACCCATCTACGGTAGGTACCAATGATAAAGGCAACGACTGGCGCCTGCCGGTAGCGCAGGGTGGTGGTATTAAGCCAGACGGCGTGCTGGCAGATGGTACCCCTTTTAATGGCTACGTGGAAGCACGTACGTATTACTGGACTTACCTGTTTAACAAAGTAGCGCCACCGTTCATTTATGATGCCAGCTATGTGAAGCTGCGGGAGTTGCGTTTGGGCTATACGTTCGCTGCCAGACCCTGGACTAAACGCCTGGGGGTAAACAGTTTGAATGTGGCCTTATATGCGCAAAATCCTTGGTTGATTTATACCGCCCTGAAAGGCATTGATACTTCCGAGCTGGAAAGTTTCTGGGAAGAAAGAGGACAGGTGCCGGCTACCCGCACCATTGGTTTTAACCTGAAACTGGTATTATAACCATCAAACATTGACTTATGAAGCATTCATCAATTACCTATATAGTTTTACTATTACTGACCGTATATGGTTGTAAGCCGGGCGATTTCGGGGATATTAACACCAATCCCAACATGCCGAAGCGGCCTTATACGGGCTATATGATTACCAATATTATCCGCGATATGGCGGCCACCATTGGAGGCAGCAGTGGTAGCCCTATCCGCGAGGCGCCGTTGTATTCCCAGCACCTGGCGGAAATGACTTACCAACGGGAAGGAGTATACGTAAAAGGTAACTGGGATTTCGGTTATTACCAGGGACCGTTAAATGATGTGCAGGTGGTGATAAAGACTAACCAGGATCCGGCCACGAAGCTGCAGGCTATTACATTTGGTTCCAATGCCAACCAGCTCGCAGTAGCCCGCATTATCAGGGCCTATTTCTTTTTGCACCTGACTGATCGCTGGGGCGACGTGCCTTACAAGGATGCCCTGAAAGGCAGTGATAATCTTACTCCCGCGTATGATAAACAGCAGGATATCTACAACGACCTGTTTAAAGAACTAAAAGAAGCAGCCGCCCAGTTTGATGGTGGCGTCAACGTAAAAGGCGATATCCTGTTTGGTGGTGATCCTGGCAGGTGGAAGAAATTTGCGGCCACCATGCGTTTGGTAATGGCACTGCGCCTTTCCAAAATAGATGCCGTAAAGGGGAAAGCAGAATTTAATGCCGCACTCACGGATGGGGTGATCCTGGATAACAAAGATAACGTGGTGTATAACTATCTGGCAGGAGATCAGAACAATGAAAGCTACTGGTCTTTCAGCTGGCGGGTAGACAACAACCCCTATGCCTTATCCAGCACGCTGGTAGATAACCTGCAGGCCAACAATGATCCCCGTTTGCCAAAGTTTGCAGATAAAGCCGGTGATGGCTTGTATCACGGACAAACCTATGGCGTAATTAATACCAATTTCTCTTCCATGTCCCTGCTGGGAGCAGCGATGCGCAAGCCGGAAACACCGGTTTACTTTTATACCGCCGCCGAAGTACAGTTTGCATTGGCAGAAGCGGTGAAACTGGGATGGATAGCAGGTGGTGACGTAGAAACAGAAGGCTATTACCTGGCCGGTATTAAGGCGTCTATGCAACAATTTGGCGTATATACCGATGCCGCTTATGCGGCCTGCATTGCATCTCCGAATGTAGTATACAATCCGGCGAAAGCGCTGGAGCAGATTGGAACACAGAAATGGGTCGCCTTATTCCTCAACGGTTGGGAAGCATGGCACGAATGGAGAAGAACCGGTTTCCCGAAATTGCTGCCACCTGCCAATGCGCAAACCCGCGACGGACAAATACCCCGCCGGCATGGATATCCCTCCCGGGAAGCATTGTTGAACAAACAACATTATGATGAAGCCGTGCAACGGATGGGCAGCCCGGACGACCTGAGCAGCCGCGTATGGTGGGATAAACAATAAGATAGCTTTTAGCCGTTAGCTTTTAGCATTTAGTAAATGCAGCGAAAATTAATATATTGGTCCTCGCTTTACTAAATGCTAAAAGCTAATGGCTAAAAGCTACTTTAACCCAATCGTATGAAAAAGGTAACCGGTATAATTTTCACGGCTTTGTTGTTATGCGCCTATAACACGCCGTCGTCTTTTACGAAGAAAGATGCAGCCAAAGCTTATGCGGCCTTTAATCAGTATTTCTACAGTGAAGCGGACCAGCTGTATTATGCCAATACAGAACGGAAAAGTATCGGTGCCATCTGGACCCAGGCGATTTACTGGGATATGGCGATGAATGTATATCAGCGTACCCATGCAGCGGCAGACCGGAAGAGGGTGAGGGATATATTTGAGGGAGGCTACCGCCGTTACGATAAATACAACTGGAACAATACGAAAGAATGGTTTATTTATGATGATATCATGTGGTGGGTGATATCATTGGCCCGGGCGCATCAGCTCATGGGAGATAAAGCGTATCTGCCATTGGCAGTGGCGGGGTTTAAGCGGGTATGGGAAGGCTCCTACGATCCTGCAGGTGGTGGGATGTTCTGGGACTTTAAGCACAGTGGTAAAAATGCCTGCATCAATTTTCCTACGGTGATTGCTGCCATGACCTTGTTCCAGGGCACTGGTGACAGCAGTTACTTACAACGGGCGAAAACGGTATATCATTGGGGAGCACAACACCTGTTTGATACCGCCACCGGCAGGGTGGCCGACAATTATCTAAATGGCCGTAAGGGCTGGTCGGATTATACCTATAACCAGGGTACTTTTATCGGGGCGGCCGTGATGCTGTATAAGGCTACCGGTGTAATGGAATACCTGCAACAGGCTAACCTGGCAGCCAGGTATACGCAACAAAACATGGGCGTTAAAGGGATATTGCCGGCGGAGGGCGACTGGAACGAGCAGGGGGTATTAAAAGCGATTCTCGGGCAGTATGTGATGACATTGATTACTACCGGAAAGCAAACGCAGTGGCTGCCCTGGATACGCCAAAATATTGATGCCGCCTGGCGCAACCGGGATCCGGAAAGAAATCTTACCTACCGCAACTATGCTATTCCCTGTGTAGGCGGGGTGTTACAATCGTACGAGGCCAGCAGCGCAGTGTACCTGATGCAGGTTTGTCCGCCTGAGAAATAGGGGCCTTTCTTTTTTCAGCGCATAAACCCTTATTTTTGCGGCTCAAATTTGGAGATACCTCATGAGAAAGCTTTTCTTTGTACTGTTTGTTTGTTGCCTGTCTTGCATCACCATGACCTCTTTTGCCCAGGATGATGTACGTACCTGGAGCCTGGCGGAAAATGACACCCGTTATATTTTTGCAGATACTGCATTTGTGCGTATCAGCGCCGACACGAAACAGGCGCCGGTAGATACATTGTTAACCGGTGAAGAAATTACGGTAGTGAAAATTACCGATAAGCTATTGAACCTGAAAGGGCTTACTGCACCCTGGATACAGGTTAAGTATAAAAAAGATGGGATAGATAAAGAAGGTTATCTCTGGCAGGGGCTTATTTCCTTCCGGCAATTGCGCAGGGGAGATACAAAGTATATATATGCGATTGATCGTCGTATGGACAGCACCGTGGTAGAAGATGGCGTGAAAACACTGATGAAGTATTTTTTAGTAAAGCTGAAAATAGTGCAGGCCGGCCAGGTGAAAGCGATGAGTGCCTTTAAGATCTTTGACGGGGAAAGCGCGAATTTTGGTGACGCGAAAGTCATGAGTGGCCTCGGATTATCCAATGTACAAAATATTGTGGTACTCACGTTTGGTGGAGAAGCTTGCGGCATTGAAAGCAACTACTTTTATTTTGCATGGCTGAATGACAGCCGCCTGGTACCATTGCCTTCGAGGATGAGTGTAGGAGATGCAGGAGCTTATTATCACGACGAAACATTTACATTCCCGGCAGAGAAGAACGGGCAACCGGATATCATCCGCTGTGACATATTAGATGGAGAGGCGACAGAGAAGACGGATAAGAACGGAGACCCTGTCATGAAGGAAATAAAAGCTACGTTTAGCTATAGCTGGGATGGCGTGAATGGAATCTATAAAAAGGCAGAAAGCAGAAAGTAGAAAGCAAAAAGCTATTGAGGCGATTTCCTATAGCGGATGTTAATAAGCTTGGATCATTCGCTTCAATAGCTTTTTGCTTTCTGCTTTCTGCTTTCTGCTTTTCATCCGGTGTAATGGCCGCTCATCTATTTTTTCACATAAAGCTGTTTTTATGAAATAGTTTTGTGATGTTAAAAGACGCCCGTCATTACTTACCATGTCCGCTTACAATCAACCCAGAAAACGTGTCCTGATGCTCATTGTCACAGGATTAACGTTGATACTGATCATCCGCTTACTTTATTTGCAGGTCGTAGAAAAAAAGTATGTTCGACTGGCCGATGCCAATGCCGTTACCCGAAAAATTGTATACCCCAGCAGGGGAATTATTTTTGACCGGCAGAACCGGAGTATTCTGAGTAATGATATTTTGTATGACCTGGTAGTTATCCCGGCGGCTGTTAAAAAGATAGATACCGCCTATCTCTGCAATATCCTGCAAATAGATATCGATGAATTCAAATCGCGTATAGCCGATGCCGTTAAGAAGAACGGGCGGGTACGTCCTTCCGTTTTCGCGGGGTTGTTGTCGGCTACCACTTACAGCCGTTTACAGGAAAGTATGTACTTGTTTCAATCCGGTTTTGAGCTGGTGCAGCGGCCTATACGTTCCTATCCCTATAAAGCAGCGGCCAACATATTGGGGTATATTGGTGAAATATCGCCGGCCATGCTGAAGTTGAAAAATTACAGCGATTACCAGTCGGGTGATTATATTGGTCTTACCGGGTTGGAGAAAACCTACGAGTCTGTTTTAATGGGACAACGGGGTACGCAATACATTATCAAAGATAACCTGAACCGTCCGCAGGGTGCACTGGAAAACGGGGCTTATGACACCGCGGCGATTGCAGGGAAGAATCTGCGGCTATCACTCGACATTGAATTGCAGGTGTTAGGCGAGCAGCTGATGCGTAATAAGATAGGCAGCATTGTTGCCATTGATCCACAAACCGGTGGTATACTGGCTATGGTGAGCGGGCCTGTTTTTGATCCAAACCTGTTAACGGGTAGTTCCCGCACCCGCAATGTGAGCAAGCTGTTCACCGATCCTACAGAACCGTTCCTGAACCGGGGCATACAAGCTACCTATCAGCCGGGATCTTCCATGAAACCTTTAACGGCCATTGTGGCATTGGATGAAGGATTGATTACACCCGCCTTTGGATATCCCTGTACCGGCGGGTATTACGCCTGTGGCCACAGAGTAGGTTGCATGCACGCAGAAGCGGGGCACGCTGCCAATCTGCGTATTGCAATGGCGCATTCCTGTAACTCCTATTTTATGCACCTGTACCGGCTGGAAGTAGACGCCGGCAAATGGGGCGGCGTAAAAAACGGACACACCAAGTGGAAAGAGTATATGTCGAAGTTTGGACTGGGGCATAAACTGGGTATTGATATCCCCGGAGAAAACCCCGGCATTGTGGCAGATACCGCCGTATTGAACCGGTTATATCACGGCAATTGGAGCTCCTGCTCTGAATTGTATGTAGGAATGGGACAGGGGCAGGTAGCTGTTACGCCGCTACAAATGGCCAATGCCATGTGTTTGATTGCCAACAGGGGTTTCTATTATTTACCGCACCTGGTGCAGTCGATAGACCAGGACAATACTGACCTGCTGAAGAAATTCAAAGAAAAGCATGCGGTAGGTAATGTATCTGATACAGCGTATAGCGCGGTGATTTATGGAATGGAAGATGTGATAGAACATGGTACAGGAAGAGGGGCGCATATGGACGGTATTGACGTATGCGGTAAAACCGGTACTGCACAAAACAGGGGGATCGTAGATGGTAAAGTAGTGGACCTCAAAGACCATTCAGTGTTTGTGGCGTTTGCACCCCGCGAGCATCCGCGTATTGCCATTGCCGTTATTGTGGAGAATGCCGGCATGGGATCTGCCTTTGCGGTGCCTATTGCTAACCTGATGATGGAAAAATACCTGCGTGATACGTTGCCTGCATCGAAACAGCCGATTATGAAACGTATGCTGGAAAGCAGCACCATTTCGCTGGCAAAGCAGGAATTGTCGAAAATAGATTCTTTGAATATGACCACCGGTGCATTAACCGCCGACCAGGTATTGAAGCATTATTTTCATTGAGGGAAGGAGTGACTTTGTTTGTATATTAGTAAGATGAAGATTCTCTGGAAGACCGGCGCTATATTATTGCTGCTATACCTCGGTATATGTATCGTTGTTTATTTTATCCAGGAACGTTTGCTTTTCTTTCCGCAGCGGTTGCCCGCTGATTACACCTTTCATTTTCAGGCGCCTTTTGAGGAACAATCCTTCCGCATGCAGGATGGTACCCGGTTACATGGATTATTGTTTACGGGAGATAGCGCTAAAGGGCTGGTTTTTTATCTTCATGGTAATGGCGGGGCACTCAATACCTGGGGAAACGTAGCTACTACGTATACCCGTTTGGGATATGATGTGTTGATGTTGGATTATCGCGGTTATGGTAAAAGCGAGGGGCATATTACCAGTGAAAACCAGTTATATGAAGATGTACAAACGGTATATGACCAACTGAAAATGCGGTACCCGGAACATCTCATCACCCTACTTGGTTATTCGCTTGGTACGGGTATGGCGGCGAAACTGGCCGCCACCAACCATCCGCAGCGATTGATTTTACAGGCGCCCTATTATAGCATGACAGATATGGCGGCTCATCATTATCCTTTTCTCCCTTCTTTTTTGCTACGCTATAAATTCCCTACATATTACTACCTGCAGGATGTTACGGTACCCGTTACTATTTTCCACGGTGACCGGGATGAGGTGATCTATTACGAATCATCAGCGGTTAAGTTGAAACCCTTCCTGAAGCCGGAAGATACGCTGATTACCTTGCATGGGCAGGGGCACAACAACATGACGGATCACCCGGATTACCAGGCGGCGTTGTCGCGGGTATTGGAGTAGTCAATTCATTATCGGTTCAAACCCCTATTATTTTTACGCCTTTTTTCTTCGCATACTTCAGCTGTGTAGGATCGGCATTGGTGACAATAGCATGTACTATTTCCAACGGCGCAAATTGCAGATAAGAGGGCTTATCTATTTTACCGGCATCGCATAGCAGGTAGGTTTGTGTGCTTTGTGCGGCGAGGGCCAATGCCATGGCAGCTTCTTTTTCGCTGTGGGCAAATAAGCCTTGTGCGGATAAGCCGTCTACGCCAATAAATGCTTTGCCTGCCTGGTATCTGCGGATATGTTCTATGGCCATGCTGCCGTGAATGGCTTGCCGTTCTGCATCGTATTCACCGCCAACGATGTTGAGCGATACCTGGCTGTTTTGTAGTTCACTGATTACGGGCATAGAGTTGGTGATGACTTTGATCCGTTTGTTTTTAATGAACTGGCATAAGCGAAATACGGTGCTGCCACAGTCCATGAAAATGATATCTCCTTCTTCAATATAGCTGGCGGCTTTGGCGGCTATTTTATCTTTTGCGGCCAGGTTGGCGGCGGCTTTGTTAACGAAGCGATGTGGCATTTCCGGCGCTTCTACCGGGATAGCGCCGCCGTGGGTGCGATAAAGCAGTCCCTGATCTGATAAGAGGTTCAGGTCGCGGCGGATGGTGATTTCCGAAATGCCTAATGCCCGGGCCAGGTCTTTGGTATCTACTTCTCCCTTTGTAGCCAGCTGGGCCAGAATTTTTTGCTTGCGTAATTGGAAATTCATTTTAAAGCTTTAACTTGATCAAAAATAATCAAAAACGATCAAAAACGATCAATTGAATATGAAAGAGATAAATATCCTTGACACGGTGATCCTGTCTGATAACTGGTATACTCTGAAAAAAGTGATTTATGAAATAAAGGGGTCTGATGGCGTGATGGTACGACAGGAGCGCGAAGCATACGACAGGGGCAACGGAGCTACCATCTTGCTATATAATAAAGAAAATAAAACCGTGATACTCACCCGGCAATTCCGTATGCCCACCTACATCAATGGTAATCCCAGTGGGATGCTGATAGAATGCTGTGCGGGTTTGCTGGATGAAGACAATCCCGAAGCATGTATACGCCGCGAAACGATGGAAGAAACCGGATACAACATCACTGATGTGCGCAAGGTATTTGAATCGTATATGTCGCCAGGCTCGGTGACGGAGATCCTGCATTTCTTTGTGGCGGCCTATTCCAAAGAGCAGCAGGTGCATGCGGGCGGAGGCCTGGAACATGAGCAGGAAAATATCGAAGTATTGGAACTGCCGTTTACTGCGGCCATGGATATGATTCGTACCGGCGAGATCAGAGACGGGAAAACCATTATGCTGTTGCAATATGCTGCTATTAACAACCTTTGCGGTTAAACGGGAATGAGTGCACAGGCAGTGCTTTAATTATTGCCTATCTTTATTCCAGAAACCGGGTGTTATATGAAAATGGAACGTCATCTGCCTGTTGCTGCTCTGAAGCCTTTCGTCAAAGCTTTCCTGATTATAGAAAGCAGTGACGGGATGGAGAACAGCACTTTGCCGGATACGTCTGTGGTGATGAGTTTCCGGTTTAAAGGAAGTGTGGCCTGTGTTACGCCCACCCTCACCGATCCTTTGCCAGGTGCTGGTTTATCAGGTTTGCGCAAATCCGTGAGGCAGTGGAAATACGAACCCGATACCGGTAACTTGCTGGTATTATTTGAGGAAGGTGGCGCTGCCGCTTTCTTTAAAACACCCTTGCATGAATTGTTTGAAGCCCAGCAGCCCCTGGATGATTTAATCCGTTTGCAACAGATCAGGGAAGTAGAGGAACAGCTGGAAGAAGCGGCGAATCATGCCCAAAGAATTGCGGTGGTAGAAGCTTTCCTGTTATCCGTGTTAAACATGCAGGCACCAGATGTACTGGTGCGTCATGCCGTAGAACAAATTAAAAACAGTTACGGCAATATCAAAATCAAGCAACTGGCAGCCGATTTATTTATCAGTCAGGATGCCTTTGAAAAGCGTTTCCGGCGCCATATTGGTTGTAGCCCCAAACAGTTTGCTGCCATTGTACGATTACGACGTTTGCTCGATCATTTTGATGGAAAGGAAAGTTTAACAGACGCGGCTTATAAAGCTGGCTATTTTGATCAGGCGCATTTTATCAAAGATTTTAAAGCATTTACCGGAAAAACCCCACAGGCATTTTTTCAACAAACTGCCTGGTGGTAGCTGCTGTACTTTCATTATCTACTTCTTATCCGGATAAAATTTTCTATACCGGAACATTCTTACCGTTATTGTTCCGCTGAATGAAACGATGTCCCTTTGCGGTATTGTTCATCAAAAAGAAAATAACATGACAACACCGTATATAGGAAAAAAAGTAGTGGTAACCGGCGGTACCCATGGCATGGGATTGGCTACCGTAAAGATGTTGATAGCCGGCGGCGCAGAAGTATTGCTCACCGGTTATAATGCAAAAAATATAGCCGCCACGCAAACAGAGTTAGGACCGGCGGTACAGGTAGTTGCCTCTGACACCGCCAACCTGGAAGATATCCGTATCCTGGCAGACTTGGTAGCCGCGCAATTCGGACAAATTGATTTCCTGTTTATTAACGCTGGTTTTTCCCTGTTGGAGTTATATGGTCAGGTAACGGAAGCATCTTACGACAAAACATTTGACATCAATACCAAAGGGGCTTTCTTTACCGTGCAGCAGCTGGCGCCGTTGATAAAGGATCATGGAGCTATTGTGTTTACCACCTCTATTGCGAACCAGTCTGGTTATGCAGGCATGAGTGTATATGCAGGCGCGAAGGCGGCGTTGGCTGCTTTTGTAAAAGGGTTTGCGGCGGAGTTACTGCCCCGTGGTATCCGCGTGAATGCGGTGAGTCCGGGATTCATCCACACGCCCACGATGGGGGTAACGGGGGTATCGAAAGAAACCCTGCAGGAGTTTGAAAAGCTAGGGGCAGCCATCACGCCACTAAAGCGTAATGGCAGGGCAGAAGAGGTAGCCAAAGCGGTGTTGTTCCTGGCATTTGACGCCACGTTTACTACCGGCGAAGAAATTACAGTAGATGGTGGCCTATCAAAGAAATTAACGCCACCGGATGCCTCGCATTAGCCGGGGGGAAGGAGAATAGTTTAGGGAGATGTGATACTGCAGCGGTATCCATCTCCCTAAAAAAATAATGACAGGCTGCACTATTTACGTGTAGCCTGTTCCGTTAGTTAAAAGGTTTCCACACCATTGAGATCCGTGTTCCAGAACTGCCCGGTAGCGGTATTGTTGCGGATACCGGTATAAATTGCTTCCGCAGATTGGCCGGGAGTAAGGGTAGCATTCATTCCACCCAGTTTTGTTTTTACCCAGCCGGGGTGCATAGCTGTTACCCGGATCTGTTTTTCTGATAATCGTTTCGCCAACATGGCTGCGTACATATTCACCGCCGCTTTCGACATCCGGTAGGCAGGGCCATTGATGCCTGCATTTTTAATTAGTCCCATCGCCGATGACATCATTACCACCTGTGCACCCGGACTAAGATGCGGCAGTAATGTTTCTGTGAAAAAAACAAGCCCGGTCACGTTGGTGGCAAAGGTTTGCGTAAAGGCATGAAACTCAGGTGCCAGGTTATATACATCCGGCGCCGCGCCGGCATTGTTAACCAGCAAGTCTATGCTCCTGCCGGAAGCTGCCAGGGTAGCAGCGGCCGCCTGTACCATGGATAAGTCGGTAATGTCCAATGGAATAACGGTTAAGGATGGATGTACAATGCCGGCAATATTCCCGGACCGGGAGGTGGCAAATACATGATACCCTTCTTGCAGTAATTTTTGCGTAAGCGCGAATCCGATTCCGCTGCTGCCGCCTGTTACAACGGCGGTTGGTAATGGTGATGGCATCATAAATAACGTGTTGGAAGTGCAGCAAAACTAGTGCATGCCAGGGGGCGGTTTGTCGGTAGTTATACGGATCTTATAGTATACGACATTGTACTTACGTTACGCGCAGCATATCACTCAAATAATTAGGGCTTATATGTAATTCGTTCGCTACAAATTGTAGACTTTGCCCTCAATTTTAAAAAAAACAGCTAAAATATTTTTAAATGAGCAAATGCTCACTTATCTTTGTGCCAGATGAGATATAGAGACGAAAATAAGGTGCAGGCCATCCGGGAAGCTGCTATCGACATGGTAGCCAGCGATGGGCTGGAAAACTTCGGGATCAACCGCCTGGCAAAAGCAGCAGGGGTATCTCCGGCTACTATATACATCTACTATAAGGACAAGGAAGACCTGCTCACCAGTATCAGCATAGAAGAAGGGCTTAGGATGACCCGTGCTACCCTGAAAGGATTTGATCCGACCATGTCGTTTAAAGACGGATTATGGAAGCAATGGCAAAACCGTGCGGCATTTTCATTGGATAATCATAAGTCGGCTGCTTTTTTTGAACAACTTCGCAACTCTACCTATAAGGATAAAATGGTGGAATTTATTGGGGATGAGTTTAAACGGAATATGGGCAATTTTGTGGAGAATGCTATTATCCGGGGTGACATAAAACGGATGTCGCTGGAAGTATACTGGTCTGTGGCTTTTGCGCCGTTGTATTCGCTGATTAAGTTTCACAATGAAGGAAAAAGCCTGGATGGACGCAAGTTTAAGTTCTCTGAGCAGGTGATGAAAGAAACATTTGATTGTGTGTTGAAAGGGCTATCTGTTTAACTATTTTTTTGCTTAATTAAATAAATGAGCGCTTGCTTATAAATATGTCTATCGCTTACATTCTCATTTTCAGAACTAACATCAACAACCAGGAAGATCGCCGGAAAGTGGCGCAGGTACTGGACCTGGAGCCGGGCATTAGCAAATGGACAGTAGACCTGGAAGATGTAGACCGTGTATTGCGGGTAGTGGCCACAGCGCCGGTGACCGACCGCGTAATTGCCCTGGTAAATGCCTGCGCCTACCAATGCGCAGAGTTAGAAGACTAATATGTATTAATATCCTTTATATGAAACAACAAGCACCTGCCTTCTCCGCCCACCAGAAATTGGTGATTGCCCTATTGGCCTTCACACAGTTCACCGTTGTATTGGATTTTATGGTGATGTCGCCACTTGGCGATATGCTCATGAAATCGATGAGTATCAAGCCTAACCAGTTTGGTTTGATTGTATCTGCCTATGCATTCAGTGCCGGTATATCCGGGTTACTTACTGCCGGTTTTGCGGACCGTTTCGACCGCAAAAAACTGCTGTTGTTTTTTTACGGCGGCTTTATCCTGGGAACATTATGTTGTGGCCTGGCCAACACCTATTATACGATGATGGCGGCACGCGTCATCACCGGTTTATTTGGCGGCGTAATGGGATCTATTTCTATGGCTATTATCACAGACTTGTTTCCTTTATCACAGCGCGGCCGGGTAATGGGATTTGTACAGATGGCTTTCGGCGCCAGCCAGGTATTGGGCATTCCTATTGGTTTATACCTGGCCAATGCATGGGGTTGGGAAGCACCTTTCTTTATGATTGCTGGTATTGCTGTATTGGTGATGCTGGTAATCGGTATACAACTGGAACCCATTACTGCGCACCTGGCGGTGCAGCGGGATAAGAGCGCCTTCAAACATTTGCTGCATACGGTCATGAATAAAGAATATCGTATAGGCTTCACCGCTACTGCGCTGATGTCTATCGGCGGTTTTATGATGATGCCTTTCGGTAGTGCGTTTGCCATCAATAACCTGCATGTTACTGCGGAGCAATTACCGTTGCTGTTTATGGTAGCCGGCATTGGTAGCCTGTTCATCATGCCGGTATTAGGAAAGGTAAGTGATAAGATAGATAAGTTTAAGTTGTTCGCGGCGGCAGCGGTATACATGATGGTGATTGTGATTATTTATACGCATTTATCGCCGCAACCACTGTGGATCGTCATGGGCATCAACGTGCTGATGATGGGTGGTATCATGGGGCGTATGATCCCTTTTACCGCGCTCACCACCGGTATTCCCGAACTGGCAGACAGGGGCGCCTTTATGAGTGTTAACTCCTCCCTGCAGCAAATTGCAGGTGGCATTGCCGCGGTAATTGGCGGTATGATTGTATCGCAAAAAGATAAATTCAGCCCGCTGACCAATTATGATACGCTGGGTTGGGTGGTAGTGGGGCTCACGGTCCCTTGTATTTTCCTGGTATATCGCGTAAGTGTAGTGGTGAAAAATAAAATAGCACGGGGTGCAGGCGCTGCGCCAGTGGCCGTTGCTACAGAAGCGTAAAACAATAAACGGCTGCCTTCCTGATCATGAGGCAGCCGTTTTAAATTTTCCCGATGGTGCATCACGCAAAGCGGATACCTCTTACTACGAAGCCCCGCTATTTCCTGGTTAATTTATATCTCAGGTGTGTAGCCAGGTCCGATGGAATTACTTCCATAATTTGAATATCATATTTATTTTTGTCGATGCCGTCAAACAACCGGATGCCACTTCCCAGGAAGAGCGGCGCAATGTGAATGAAAAATTCGTCTATAAGTCCGGCATTGAGAAATTGTTGAATCGTATTTGCACCACCTTGTATTCTGATATCCTTTCCTTTGGCGGATTGCTTTGCTTTTTCCAATGCGCTTTGTATACCGTCATTGATGAAGTAAAAAGTAGTGGTTCCTTTCTGTACCCAGGGGGGCCGTTTTTCGTGGGTCAGCACATATACATCGGCTTTGTACAAATCTTCTTTCCAATGGACTTCGCCTTCTTCAAACATTCGTTTGCCCATAATGTAAGCACCTGTTCTGGCAAATACGTCATCAATTAATTTGCTGTCAGTACCATATTCCTCACCGCCCTCCATATTGATGTGTTTCCAAAATGCTTTTTGTTTGTACATCCAGTTATGAATGGTGGGGCCATTGTCACCAATCGGGTTGGCGGGACTCCTGTTATCGCCGGCAAAAAAGCCATCCAATGATAGGCCGCCGTCAAAAATAATTTTACTCATAATATTGCTGACTAAGATGTAGTAAGTGATTGAATAAAAAGAGGTTGTGTGATCGTTTAGGTAAGGGGCCTGTTGCCACCTGAAACAATGTACAACATCCGGACGAATTTCGGATAAATGCAGAACCGTTCTGCCCTGTAAGGAGCCAGATAGCTGAGGCTCAGCCTCAGCTATTGTTTCTTTAGTTAAGAAAAAGGGGCAGACGTCCAGGCGTATGAAATCACTTATGCTATATTAAATTGACGACTGCTTTTTTCTTTGGCGGCCGCTAATTGATGATAGCAGATATAGGACCCAAAAATCAGGATGTAACCCACCAGGATAGGAGCCCATTGTGAAGCAGGATCGCCTACGGAAAAGCCAGAGTACATGGCGCCGGTGAGATCGAAGAAAAGACCTGCGTAGGCCCATTCCTTCAGTCGCGGATAGCGGGGAATAAGAATTGCAATGACTCCCAGTATTTTAGCCAGTCCCAGGAAGGGCAGCAGGTACATGGGATAGCCCAGGTGTTTAAACACAGTTTGTGCCTCTGGTGCGCTCAGGAGGTTAGGAATGGCGCCCAGCAAGATTAAAGCAGATAAGATACCGGTAAAGATCCAGTAAATGATTTTAGTCTTTTTCATATTTTTATAACAGTTTAAGGTGGTTACCTTCGCTGATTCAAAAGTAAGTTGCCGGTTAAAATGATGATGGGGGGCGGCACGACTTAAAAAGGGTTGATTCCGACATTCTTTTATCTTAGATTTGGTATATGAAGCAGATATCTATTCTTGTTCCAAAAGGCGCGGTGGCGCTCAGTTGTATTGAAGGGTCTTTTGTTGCCTTTACCAAGGCGAATGATTTCCTGGAAAGCCTGGGAAGGCCTGCCTTGTTTAATGTGAAGCTGGTGGGATTGACTAAAGAGGCGCAGGTATACGACCGGCTTTTCCGTGTTTCGCCGGATGTGCTGATCACAGAACCTCATAAGGCGGACCTGATTATTATCCCGGCGGTGAATGGAGAGCGGGAAGTAGCCATTAGCGACAACCAGGCGTTTTATCCGTGGATAGTACAGCAACATAAAGCGGGAGCAGAGGTAGCCAGTTTATGTGTAGGAGCCTTTTTGCTGGCGTCTACCGGGTTATTGCAGGGCCGGCGTTGTTCCACTCACTGGCTGGCAGCAGATGATTTCAGGAGCATGTTCCCGGATGTGGAACTGGTATCTGAAAAAATTATCACCGATGAACATGGCATCTATACCAGCGGTGGCGCCAACTCATTCTGGAACCTCCTGATTTACCTGATCGAAAAATATACTGACCGGGACATGGCCATCCTGGCGTCTAAATATTTTGAGATAGAAATAGACCGCGAAAGCCAGGCTTCCTTTACCATCTTCAAAGGACAGCGGGAGCACCAGGATGAATCGGTGAAACAGGCCCAGGAATTTATTGAGCAAAATTTCCAGGAAAAGATCACAGTGGAACAATTGTCGACCATGTTTGCTGTAGGCCGTCGCAGCCTGGAAAGACGATTTAAAAAAGCAACCAGCAACACAGTATCTGAATATATTCAGCGGGTTAAAGTAGAAGTAGCAAAAAAAGGCTTTGAAAGCAGTCGAAAAAATATCAATGAAGTAATGTGGGAAGTGGGTTATTCTGATACCAAAGCTTTTAGAACTATTTTTAAGAAAACTACCGGGTTGTCACCATTAGAGTATAGGAATAAGTATAATAAAAGCGTGATGAAGGTCAGTTAAGCTTGTGTATCCGGACCCGCAGTATGGGAGAATAACTTTTGCCAGCTACCTTCCAATACGCCTTTTAACATGCTGCATAGTTCCTGGAAAGTATTAGGCTTGGTCAGGAATAGTTTAGCACCTAAACGTAATGCATCTTCCATATCTTCTTTCATATCAGAAGTGCTGAGGATGATGATATTGGTAATTTTGTGTTGCAGTATTTTTTTTAGCTCTATCAAACATTCCCTCCCATTCATCAACGGCATGTTAAAGTCGAGGAATATAAAGTCCGGCGCCTGGATTTTGTTTTCCTCCAGCATGGCCAGTGCCTGGATGCCACTGTCGCAAATATGCGTTTCTATTACGGGTGAGATGTTGTGAATGGCTTCCTGGAAGAAGCTTCGGTCATCCGCGTCGTCATCAATAATCATTATTTTTTGCGGCTTTGTCATGGTTAAAATTTTAAAAGATAATGGATTTTCATTCGTTCGGTCACTTGGCGGGAAATATGAAGATAATAAAAAATGTGAGAGTATTCGAATTAAATATTTAATAATACGTATGGTAGACTTTGTTAGGAAAGCAGACGTATTACCATCATTACTTTAAATCAATCCGTATGAAAATATTCCAGCAACCGGTACAACTACATCAAAGAAAGAGAGGATTTCACCTGATCACAGCCGAACTGGTACAGGCATTTCCACAACTCGCGGAAATAAGAACAGGGATGTTGCAGGTATTTATCCAGCATACTTCAGCGGCATTGACGATCAATGAAAATGCAGATCCCACAGTGCGACTGGATTTTGAAATGTACTTCAGCAAAACAGTACCGGAAAACGATCCGGCTTATTTGCACGACGATGAAGGACCGGACGATATGCCGGCTCACCTGAAAGCGAGTTTGTTAGGTAGTTCGGTGATGATCCCGATCCGGAATGGCCGGCTGGCACTGGGTACCTGGCAGGGCGTATATTTATGTGAGCACCGCAATGATGGCGGCCCGCGTAGATTGATGCTGACCGCCTGGGGAGAATAATATTATCTTTCGAGCCACTTTTTGTAGGCCACCCGCATACAATGTCCACAGGGACGGTACCCGTTTTGCCAGGCTTCCGCTTCATCTGCGAAGAAAACACGATTGGATGTTTTCATGCGCTTACCGGAGGCACAGGAAAGGGTTCCGTATATTTTGAGCGACTGATTACCTCCCAGTTTGATGGCTCCCCGGTGAATCAGCTTACCCAGTTGTATCCGTGATATTTTTTCATGATACACCATATTGTTTCATTTTATCAGCTCAGCGCATCGTGGAAAATGATGCCTAATGTATGCCGGTTACCACTGTGTACCGGGCTAACCCCATGTTTCATATTTACGCGGTAGTAGCCTTTGCTGCCTTTTACCGGCCGGAAGTTGGTGGTGAATATCAACAGGTCGCCCCGCTTAGGTTTGAGCACATTGGCTTTAGACTGCGCCCTGGGAATTTGTTCGGTGAGTACAAATTCTCCCCCCGTATAATCTTCTTCCGGCTCATTTAAAAACAGTACTACCTGCATTGGGAAGTAAATGTCGCCGTACAGATCCTGGTGCAGGGTGTTGAACCCGTTGGCCCCATATTTCAATATCAGGATAGTAGGTTTGGTTTGACCATTTTCATGGCAGTAGGTTTTTAATTCCGCATGTGTGGCGGGGAATTTTTTATCGATCTGTAATACCTCCATCCATTTATTCGCCACCGGCGCAATAAAGGCGTATACGGTTTCCCGGATGTCGGTAATCAGCGGTGGCAGCGGATATTGAAAGTATTTGTATTCCCCTTTGCCGAAGCGGTATCGTTCCATGACAATCGTTTTCCGGTAAGTATTGTCTGCGTTGTAATCCTGGATCAGGGCATCACATTCCGTTTTTGAGAGCATGCCTTCCGCGAGGGCGTAGCCTTGCTCCAGTAATTGTTCCGTGGTAGCGGACCAGTTGTGCGATAGCAGGCGTTGATGTATATTGTTCATCTGTCATCATTTATATTGAATGGTAAAATTACCCCCGTGTTGCGCGGTAGAAAACCCGGTTCTTGCGGTGTTGGGGAAAACAGGTACTGGTGTTTTTTAGGGTAAACGTTGTGTTTTTTTACAGGCGGTTATTACACAGGGGCAAGAATGATGTAATCTTGTAACCGATCAATGAATCATTAGTATGTTGAAAATAGCGATCATCAGCGATATTCACGCCAACTTGCCGGCGTTGAGGGCGGTGCTGGAGGATATAAGGTTATCCGGAGCAGACCAGGTGTATTGTTTGGGCGACTTAACAGATGCTGCGCCCTGGCACAATGAAGTAATTACGCTGATCAGGAGCCGGCACATGCCGGTGATCATGGGGAATCATGATGAACGTATTGCGTATGATCATCCGGTAGTGCCACTTAGTAAGCACAGTAAAGAGGAGCAGGCTGCACGGAACATTGCTATCCAGTATACAAAAGATAGTATTACAGTTGCCAACAAAGCGTTCCTGGCCGATTTACCCCGTTTTATAAAATTATATTTCCATGGTATTACCTTCCTGTTAGTGCATGGCAGTACCCGGAGTAATGATGAGTATATCTATGAGCAGCATGATGCGGAGGATATATTAAGTATGTTAAACGATTTTCAGGCAGATGTATTAATCACGGGTCATACGCATATATCGTATATACGGCCATTGCCTTTGGCAGGCAAGATGGTGCTGAATACAGGATCAGTGGGCAGATCTAAAGAGCCGGACCGGCTGGCGACCTATTTGCAGTTAACGATTAGCGTCGACGGGGTAATACCGGAGATCCGTAAGGTAGACTATCCGGTGGAAGCTACCATTACAGGGATCCGCAATAGTCCTGTGCCTGATTTTTATGCGAACGTTTTGGCGGGTAAGGAGTAATGTTTATGCCATCACGACAAGTTCTTTCAGGGTGTTATACAATTGTTCCATATTTACGGGCTTGCTTAAAAAGCCATCTGCTCCGGAAGCGATAACTTCTTCCCTTACTTCGCTGTAGCAGTTGCCGGATACCAGGATAAACGGAATTTGCCGGAGTGTTCTGTCGGCTTTAAATTTCGCCAGCATTTCTATGCCACTTACATGTGGCATGATCATGTCCATCAGGATTACGTCGGGCTGATGCAAAGTGGCTTTGGTAAAGCCTTGCGGGCCTGAGTCTGCGAGGATTACCTCAATGCCCATGCGTTTGAGTGCCAGTGAAAATGCGAGGTGGTTGAGATGGTCATCGTCGACTACCAATACTTTAAGGCCGCTGAGTAAGGAGTAGTCGATTACTGTATTAGCGCTGGGCGGCGGTGCAATACTTTCTACAGGCAGTTGCAGGGTAAACATGCTGCCGCCGCCGTCTGTGTTATCGGAAACGGTTAAGTCGCCCCCCATCATACGTGCCAGGTGTCGCGCAATGGGAAGTCCCAGTCCGCTTGATTCCGTTTGTTGTCCCTGTTCGCTTACATACGGATCAAAAATATGTTCCTTTTTATCTGCCGAAATGCCTGCTCCCTGGTCCGTTACTGACAGGCGGAGCTGGTTGTTTTTCATCACTGCCTGTACTGTAATGATAGACCGGAAGGTGGTAAACTTAATGGCATTGCTGAGGAGGTTAACGATGATGGTGCGAAGTTTTGATTTATCTGCCAGGATATATTCGGGCAGGTTATCGCTGAAGGCAATATTAATATGTACGGATCTTCTTTTGGCGAGATATTCATAGGTATCGCAGAGTTGTTGTATCCAATCGGTGAACAGGAAGGGAGATTTACTGATTTCATCTTTCCCGGCTTCAATCTTTGACCAGCCAAGGGCGTTGCTCATCACGAGCTGCATATCCTGGCAGGCGAAGTGAACCGCTTCCAGGTGGGCAATGCCTACCTGGACGGTTCGTTTGCCCCTGTCGGCAGTTTCAATATAGTTTTGCAGGATACTGTTCACAACATTCAGGGGTGACCTGATTTCATGGGTGGTTTCCCGCACGTAGATGCGCATGGCCTGGTTGGTTTTGTCCAGTTGGTTCACCAGCAGTTGCAGCTGTTTATTCTGAAAGCGGCTTTCCCGGGTAAAGTAATACAGGGCGGTGCCGTTCAGGAAGGTGGCGGCCAGTATCACCAGCCAGTGCAGGCCGGCTTCGGTGTCTTTCGTTAATACCAGTGGCGGAATAATGCCCCGCCGGTAATTCATTTCAATGAGCAACAGCATGGCTGCACTGGTGGTTAAAACGATGACCTGGGCCAGTGGCCGGTGAAATACCAGGAATACACAAAACGCGAGGAAGGGAGCAAACAGGTAGATCTGGGAAGCAGGCCCTAATATAATACCGAAATACCAAATAGACAGGCTGTGTAGCAGGAACATGAGCTGCTGCCCGTATTCCGGTTTGCTGTACCGGGTAATTAGCAGGATAGACATAAAACAGGCGCTTTCTGCCAGTGCCGGGTACAGGATGCTTTTATACCCTGTCATATAATAGAGTAAGCAGCCCAATACCAGGGCAAGTAAACTGGCTCCAATGGCCAGGGAATTAACAATCTTTATAATCCGTTCCGTTGTTTCCGCTGCTTCAGCACTCTGACTGGTTGTCCTGGGTAGTGTAGTAGTCATTTCCATAGTTTTCCAGGTTTTCGAATACAAAATGGGGTGCAGATCATAGTTTACTGTTTGCATTCAAGGTAGAAGAATGCAGATTATCAAGTGTAAATTCTTTGTTAACAACATAGTTGTTTTACGAGAAGTTTAAAGTTATCCATGGAAGATCTTCACAAGAAACGCACATTTTTAACGGGGTTATAAACAATATGAACTTATATTGTTTATAAGTTATATGTTAAGGTTGTTTTTTGTACCTGGTAATTTTAGTACGTTATCCTGATTATTTTCAGGAATAATAACGTATACGCATCAACGTATTATTCTCCCTGCGCAATCCGGAAAAATTCCCGTCATTAAAAATTCCCGATGTCGAAAATGGTTTGTTAATTTTTCTGATACTTTTGCCACAGCAATTAAATACCTATAGTCATTACTGTATGTGAACGCCTGCTACAGGGCGGGGCTATACCTTTTCTACACATACACACGGAATTAAGCAAACACAGGACAACAGGCACCTGCGGGTGACTATTGCCGTACGGGAAAAATTTAAAAGACCATTTAAAATGTACATCAGAAAACTATTGCTGACAAGCATATTGTTATGCCTTGTCCTCTACACCTATGCCCGAAAAGATACTACCACTACTGTGAGTGGATACGTTAAAGATGCTGCTGGTAAAGCAGTAGTAGGTGCGTCCGTACAACTGGAACCTGGCCACGGCAGCAGCGTGGCAGATGCTGCGGGATATTTCACGATCACCCGGGTAAAGCCAGGTAAATATATGTTGCGTATTTCCATGGTGGGATTTTCTCCCATAGCCCGGAAAACAGAAGTAAAAGCGGGAGAGCATAATCAGCTTCAGCTTACGCTGATGCCGGCAGTAAGTGAAATAAATGCTGTATCAGTAATCGGGCGTTCCGCCAGCCAGGAAGTGAACCGGCAGGCCTTCAATGTTACCGCGATTGACGCTAAAAAACTGTACAATTCCACGCTCGATATTTCTCATGCACTGGACCGCGTTTCGGGCATACGGGTGCGCGAAGACGGCGGCCTGGGCTCCCGGATGAACTTTTCTCTCAACGGGTTTACCGGCCGCCAGGTAAAGTTCTTTCTCGACGGCGTTCCTATGGATAACTTCGGCTCTTCTTTTCAGTTGAATAATATTCCTATCAACCTGGCAGAAAGGGTAGAAGTATATAAAGGCGTGGTGCCGGTATGGCTTGGAGCTGATGCCCTGGGGGGCGCTATCAACATTGTTACCAGCAACAGCAAACGTAGCTATGTGGATGCATCTTATTCCTTTGGCTCCTTCAATACACACCGCTCCGCCGTAAATGCAGGTTATACTTCCCAATCCGGCTTTACCGTACAACTGAATGCATTTCAGAATTATTCCGATAATAATTATCGTGTACGCGTTGACGTAGCCGACCTGGTAACCGGTGAATATTATCCCCGTCAATGGGTACGGCGGTTTCACGATACTTATCATAATGAAACAGTGATGGCTAACGTAGGGGTGGTAGGAAAGAAGTATGCAGATAAATTACTCTTCGGTATCACCATGGGGCAAAACTATGCGGAAATACAAACCGGCGCCAGAATGGTCACTGTTTTTGGAAACTGGCACCGCCATGGTAATATCATCATGCCCAGCATAAAATACCAGGTGAAAGACCTGTTTGTAAAAGGACTGAATTTCAGCTTAACCGGTAATTATAACCTGGGTAAGGAGAATAACATAGACACGGTGGACCGTCGCTATAACTGGTATCAACAATATGTGCCACATGCCGGCGGAGAAAGAGACCGGAGCATGTATCAATATTCCAATAACAACGGCTTAGGTACCGCTAACCTGAGTTACCGGCTGGATGCACATCATTCCTTTGTACTGAATAATGTGTACAGCACCTTCAACCGCAAAGGAACGGATGAGTTGTTCCCATCAGATGAAAAATACCGGCAGCCCAAAAAAGTGAATAAAAATATACTCGGGCTGGGCTATAAATTCGATTATAATGAGAAATGGAATACGTCGTTGTTTGTAAAAAATTATCAGCAGCGTAACCGTTTTTCGCTTGCTTATAATCCCAGTGGTAACTGGGGAGATATTGCCTACCAGCAGATGGAAACGAAATTTAATAAGCTGGGATATGGCGCTGCCACTACTTATTTTTTATTGCCGGCACTACAGTTGAAAACATCATTTGAAAGAAGTTTCCGTTTACCGGAGCCGGAAGAGTTGTTTGGAGATGTGGTGAACCTGGATGGTAACCTAAGCCTGAAACCAGAAACAAGTGACAACTTTAATTTTGGTGTAAACTATCAAACACATATCCGGCAGGCACATCGTTTCAGCTTCGACGCTAATTTCCTTTATCGTAATGCAAAGGATTTTATCCGCCCTGGATTGCAGAATAATCACGGTAAGCAAACCAATTTCAACCAGGCCGCCGTTACCAATATGGGGGTAGATGCAGAAGTAAGGTACTCGTTTTTGCAGTTGTTTACCGCCGGATTTAATGTTACCTACCAGAATCTGCGTAACAATACAAAGTATGAAGAAGAGCAGAAGAACGTGAGTCCGCTGTACCGGGATCGCATTCCGAATATGCCGTATCTCTTCGGGAATGCAGATGCTTCACTGTTTTTCCGGAATGTGCTGAAAAAAGGTAATACCCTTACACTGGGCTACAACTTCCTGTATGTACATACTTACTATCTCTCCTGGCCCGGACAGGCCGCTGAAAAACAGGAAATTCCCCGGCAGTTTTGCCAGGACGTGAACATGGTATACAGCCTGGCGAATGGCCGGTACAATATCGCCGTAGAATGTAAGAACCTGGTAGACAACAGGCTCTATGATAACTTCAGTTTGCAGAAACCAGGTCGTGCCTTCTATGCCAAGCTGAGATATTTTATCAGTAAATAAAACAAAGAACCAAAGGAATGAGAAAAATAACCCAATGCATATTACTGATTGGCAGCATGGCTTTGCCGGGTATTTCATGTGATAAGGAAGACCAGCTGGAGAGTGTTGATTTTGTAGAAGGGGAATTCCAGGGACTGTCCAAATATGTGGTAACGGTAACGCCTATAGGTACTACGGGCATCGCAGACATCCTGCTCACCGCAGATAGTTTGGGTGGCGGATCTATTACCACCGCCCATAACGGTAAAGAGCAAGACGGATCTTATCGTTATTACCTGACACATAAGGGACGTTTTTTTAGTTTGTTGTACGGACAGGGAAACCCGGGCGCCGTGACTACCTATCGTTTCACCCCGGCCGGTAAACTGGTGAAAACGTCCAATTTCCAGACAGAAACCGTGCAGGCATTTACCCGCGTGAATGATGAACTGCTGCTGGTGAAAATACCGAGAAGCGGCGCCAATGAAACCGCTACCATGTATCGCATTGATGCGCTGAAATCAAGAATTGTGGGGAACGACAGCGTTAACATCGTGAAGCTGGCCGCCAATGGAGAACGGGCGCATTTTACCTGGTTTACACAAGTGGGAGATAAAGTGTTTGCACCGTATATGAGTATCAGGGGATGTTGCAATGATGCCTTTGGCACCCAGTACCCCGACAGCAGCTGGATAGCCGTATTTTCTTACCCGGAGCTGAAACTACAGCACATCATCCGGGATAACCGTACCAGTTACCTGGGCGCTTATTTCAACAATGGTTTAGGCGTAATGGAAAATGGGGATGTATATGGTTTTTCGGCTGCTGCTGCTACCAACAATGGGAAAGTGACCACTACCAAACCTTCTGCTGTGTTACGGGTGCTGAAAGGTGCAAAGGAGTTTGACAAAAACTATTTCTTCAACCTGGAAGAGGCATCTGGTGGGCATCATGTGGCCACACAAACTTACCTGGGCGATAACGTGTTTTTGCTGATGATGTATGAGCAACCCAATGCCGTAAGCGGGCGCCTGCGCATGGCCATGGTGAACGTGGTGCGGAAAACCTTTACCTGGGTGAATGGTGCGCCTGCTGAGATTTTAAGTACCTCGGCCGCTTATAACAATAATACATTGTCGACCAATGGGAAAACCGGTTACATCGGTTTAAATACCACTACCGGCAGTTGGGTATATAAAGTAGACATTGCAACGGCAACGGCTACACGTGGTTTAACAGTAGAAGGAGGCAAAATTACCGCGATTACCAAAGTGGAATATTAATCATCTGTTTAAGCAGGGAAGAAAATGAATAGTTCAAAAAAATCGACCAGGAAGAAAACCCAATTCCGGTCGTTGTTTTACCGCATTTCCGCCTGGCTGCATTTGTGGCTGGGGCTGGTGTCCGGCATCGTTGTTGTGATCATTTGTATTACCGGTTGCATCTATGTATTTAATGAAGAAATTACCAGCTGGATGGAACCGGAGGCCAATATCCCGGTACAATCACAGGCCCTGATTACGCCCTCGCAGGCCATGGCGGTGGCGGAAAAAGTGTATCCCGGGAAATCGGTAGGATACCTCCTGTATAAAGAAGGTAAAGCGGTAGAAGCGAATATTGGCGGACGACGTGGCGGCTCTACGCTGAAGCTGCATCCCTATACCGGCGCGGTGATCAGCAAGGTAGCCCGCAAAGAGGGAGAGGTGAATTTTTTTCGTTGGGTATTGAATGGGCATCGCTTTCTTTGGTTGCCGTACAAAATAGGGCGCCCGATTATCAACTACAGTACGCTGGTTTGTGTAATTACCCTGATCAGCGGGTTGGTATTGTGGTGGCCCAAAAAATGGAATAAAAGTACCCGCAACCAAAGCTTTAAAATAAAATGGGGCGCCAGTACCAAACGTGTCAACTACGACTTACATAATGTACTGGGTTTTTACGCATTGTTGCTCCTTTTCGCAATTGGGGTGACCGGCATGGTGTACGGACTGGAATGGTGGAGTAAAGGGCTGTATTGGGCTACTTCCGGGGGTAAAAGCCTCCCTGGGTTTGTGGAACTGAAATCAGATTCCTTACAGGCAGGGAAACATCATTTTGACAACCTGGGGCAAAAGATGGATATCTCCTGGAAAAAGACTATTGGCAAGCATCCGGAGGCAGCCGGTTTTTATCTTGGCCTGCCGGATACCACTAAAAGCGAGGCGACGATAACCGTGATCGTGTATCCTTCCAGGGGGCAATATTACAACAACCGTCGTTACGCATATGATCAGCATACCCTGGAACCACTTAGCGGCAACAAACTATATGAACAGTCATATGCCGAAGCGGATTTCGCCGGCAAGTTGCGGCGTATGAATTATGACATTCATGTAGGCAGCATACTGGGCTTACCGGGTAAGTTCCTGGCGTTTTTTGCCAGCCTGATTGGTGCTACTTTACCTGTTACCGGGTTTATTATCTGGTGGGGAAAAGGCCGGAAGAAGAAGTCAGCGCCAGCCGGGAAAAAAGTCCGGGTGGCTGAAGTATAATTTACAATCCGTCGTAGATTTGAACGGGGCAGCATCTTCGGATGCGCCCCTTTTTATGCATTAAATGAGTAGCCTACACCGCGACAGATACCCCGATTGCGGAATTTTGTACCCTGAAATGCCCATATCTGCCCATAAAAGTACCGGTACGATTTTTTCGCAGTAATGGGTAAAAGTAAAGGTATGATGGAAAAGATTAACCAGGTATCTGATAATGCGAAAGTGGTGCTTTCCCTGATACAAGCCATTAACGAGGAAGATTTCGATGCTGCGGAGCATTTTGCAAAAGAAGATATGACCTTTGAAGGCGTACTGGGCACCCGGCAGGGAGCCGCCGCTTATTTCGGGGATATGAGGAAAATGAAGCTGAAATATGACGTACAGAAGGTGTTTGTAGACCAGGAAGATGTATGCCTGTTCTATTCACTCACCATGGAAGGTAAAACCGTTTTTGGCTGCGGCTGGTACCACCTGGATGCAGGTAAGGTTACCTCACTGAAGGTAATTTTTGATCCCCGGCCTTTCCTTTAACGGGGAACGACTTTTACTAGTAACGCCACCGTTCCAATAATGGTGGCGTTTTTATTGTAACATAGGAAGAACCCGATTTTTTATCTATCTTGCTTTAATAATATAAACCATATGCACCGCATTTATTCCAGTACACCTCCTCCTGCTGTTGTTGTTTTCTAAGAAAAATAACCAGCATTTCTTCTGCTTAGCCGCTGTTCCGCCTGTCGGAAGCAGCAGGTTTGTTATATCTGTCTAAGTCTGTTTGACCTGGTTATTTTTTCGTGCCCTTTAATTCCCATTTTCTTTTTTATTTAAGCGAAAATAATGACCAGGTATATATTAATGGTTTTCGCCGGGGCGTGCAGCTTTGGCATACTTTCTACATTTGTAAAATTAGCTTACCGCGAAGGGTATACGCCCGCTGAGATATCCGCTACACAAGCCTTTACAGGCATGATGGTATTATGGATACTATGGTGGATATGCCGTAAAAATACAATTGCCATGAATGCGCGGCAGTGGGGTGGCTTGTTGTTAACCGGCGCCAGCATTGGTTTCACCAGTTTCGTGTACTATATATCTGTGGCTTATATTCCGGCTTCCGTAGCCATTGTGGTATTGATGCAGTTTACCTGGATAGGGCTGTTGCTTGAATGGTTGTTATTCGGAAAGCGGCCCTCCTGGCTGCAATTGACCACAACCGCCCTGATTCTCACAGGTACCTGGCTGGGCAGCGGACTGGCCACCGGAGGCTCACTGGCGTTGTCCATTAAGGGATTGCTTTATGCCGGTGCATCTGCCTTTTTGTACGCGGTGTATGTAATTGCCAATAGCCGGGTAGGAAAACAATTAGCGCCATTAGAAAAAGGTGCGGTGATTATGACGGGATCTACGGCTGGTATTTTGCTGGTGAATGCTGCACCGTTGCTGACGAGTACACATTTTGATACGGGGCTGTTGAAATGGGCTTTATTCCTGGCATTGTTCGGTACCATTATCCCTCCGTTATTATTTGCGAAGGGGATTCCCAAAATTGGGGCGGGTATCAGTGCGGTGATCATGACGGCGGAGTTGCCGGTGGCCATTGTTTGTTCTCACCTGGTATTACAGGAACCGGTAAATGGCTGGCAATGGGCCGGCGTAGCTTTGATGTTGTTAGCGATGGTATTGCTTCATAAAGCGCATAAAGCATAAAGCGGAAAGCAAGAAGCCATTGTAGCAGATGATTGTTGCGAGTATCCTGTTCGCACTGTTTATTCGCTACAATGGCTTTTTACTTTATGTCTTCCGCTTTCTGCTATCAATGATAAAAAACGGTAGAGAGTGCCACCAGCAGCAGGCCATAGTCCTTGAATTCCCCACGCATCACCTGTAGTGATTTTCCCATATGCTTTTCTACCGCTTTCACGGAAATGCCTAAACGTTGTGCAATTTCTTTATTGGACAGGTGGTCACGGCGGCTGAGCAGGAATACTTCCCGGCTACGTTCTGTGAGTTTGTCCAGTGCCTGTGTAAATCTTTTTTCCAGCAGTTTGTAATCATATGCATGGTCATTTTCTGCTGTTTTGGTTACGGGGAGATGTTGATGATGCTGCTGATGCAGCAGCGAATTACGCAATTCATTGAGGATGCGGTTGCGCAGGGCGCCGTGAAGGTATGCAGAGAGATTTTGTATGCCGGTAAGTGTAGCGCGTTTTTTATAAAGGGTCGTGAAAATGTCTTGTAGCATGTCTTCCAGCAAGTGAGGTACCGGAAATTTTTTGTATGCATGATTGTACAGGGTGGCAGCATAACGTTGGTACAAGGTTTCGAATGCCTTGTTGTCGTTATTCGCCAGTAGTGCTATTAATGCCTCATCCTGTAATGCAATATACTCCGTCATGCTTACCACTTACGCCGGTATTGTTTTGGTATCCGGCTGCCTATAAAGCGTAAAAGATATAAAAAAATAGGGGGTTCCCGGTAAAAAAGGGTAAAAATAAATTTCAGGATGGGGGTAGGGTAGGTGATAAATGCCGTGTCTATATCAGCAGACAACCAAAATAATGAGTGACCAACAACTGATAGGATTATTGGAAAAATACCTGCAGGGCCATTGTACGGAAGACGAACAAGCGGCGCTGGAATCCTGGTATGAAAAATACAGATCTGCTCAGATACCTGATAGTGGTGATGTGCAGCCGGATTTGCTGCGGATGTACACGGATATTACGGATCGTTTGAAACAGGAAGGAGCGTGGCAGGAGGCTCCGGCTACGATGGTGCGTCGTTCTTCCGCTACATGGTGGAAAATGGCGGCCGCCGCGGCTGTATTGTTGCTGGTAGCAGGTGCCGCCATATGGATGTGGGCGCCCGGAAGTAATCGTCAGCTGGTGCTGGACACGCCGGAAGGTATCCGGAAAAAGGTGTCGCTGGAAGACGGCACCCAGGTATGGCTCAATGTGGGCAGTCATCTTACCTATCCCGCCAACATTGGTAGCAGCAGCCGGGAAGTGTATTTGAAAGGAGAAGCATTCTTCGAGGTAGCGCAAAAAGCGGCGCATCCTTTTGTGATTCACACTGCCGATCTGAATGTGCAGGTGCTTGGCACCCGCTTTAACATAAAAGCGTATGAGGGAGAAGGTAGCATAGAAACCACACTGGTAGAAGGCCGCGTAGCCCTTAGCCGCAACGGTAACAGCCTGGTACTTGAGCCAGGTGAAAAGGCCATCCTGAAAAAGAAGACAACCAGGACCCATGAAGGGACGGTAAACGGGCGTATGGTAGACTGGGGCGATGTATTACTCATCGTGGAAAAAGTAACCCCTAATGTGAGCAGTCAGCAGGTCAGTGAACTGGTATGGATGGACGACCGGCTGGAGTTTAAAGATAAAACCTTCCCGGAGCTGGTAAAGCTGATGAGCCGCTGGTACAATCGCAAAATTATATTAACAGATACGTTCCCGTCAGATTATAAATTCAAGGGCACTTTTAAGAAAGAAACTGTCACCGACGTCCTGAAAGCATTACAGGTAACGGCCGATTTTAATTATACGATAAAAGGAGATACTATTTACATACATCATTAATCAACCAGATCACAAAAACAGTAACACGATGAAAAACAATACACCGATTCCACTGGAACCTGTATAACACACTCTTTCCGCCAAAAAAAGAGGGAAGTGTCGCCACACCTCCCTTTTAAAAGCTAAACATGGAACGAAACAAATAGTCCGTGCGGGATTTTATTGTTTCAAATGTCTAACGTTCAATTCAAATGTATGAAAAAAACGCTGTGTTTAAAAACAGCCCTTTCCAACTATTTAGTGAGAAAAACATTCTTGTGTATGAAGCTTTGCCTCATCCTGATTACGGCTTTCATTCTACAGGCGCGTGCCGATGTGCATTCACAGAGTCGGTTTACGCTTAACAGCCGGCAAATTGCCTTGCATAAGCTGCTGGAGTGGGTGGAAACCAAAAGCGACTACCGTTTCCTGTACAACTACAAAACCTTTCCGAAAGATGAAAAGGTAGATGTGAATTTCAAAGAAGCCACCCTTCCTGAAATCCTGGACCAGGTGCTGGACAAAAACTTTCGCTATAAAATGCTGGAAGGTGGACTGGTGGCTATCTCTGAGAGTAGGGCGGACATAACAGTATCAGGTAAGGTAATGGCGGAAAATGGTCAGGAGTTACCCGGCGTGAGTGTGCAGTTGAAGGGTACCAGTAAAGGAACTGCTACCGATGTGGATGGTAATTTTAAAATGACCGTACCGGAAAATGGTATCCTGGTGATTTCCTATCTCGGGTATGAAACCAAAGAAGTACCGGTAAAAGGGAATACCCAGTTACAAATCAGGCTGAAGGCGGCGGAATCGGGCCTCAACGAGGTAGTGGTATTGGGCTACGGACAAAAACAAACCAGGCAGAGTATCACTGGTGCAGTATCCAGCATCCAAACAAAAGAGCTGAAACAAAGCCCGGTGGCTAACTTATCCAATGCCCTGGCCGGAAGGCTTCCGGGATTGATCACGGCACAACATTCGGGTCGCCCGGGTAGTGATGATTCGCAGCTGTTCATCCGTGGTATTGGTACTACCGGCGCCACTAACCCGCTCGTGGTGATTGATGGTTTGCCCAGGGGGGATGCTAATATTGGCCAGCTGGACCCCAATGAAATAGAATCCGTTTCTATCCTGAAAGATGCCTCCTCTACTGCCTTGTATGGGATACAAGGCGCCAACGGAATCGTACTGGTGACCACCAAACGTGGAAAGGATGGACCTCCCAATATCCAGGTAAACATGCAATACGCCTTGCAGCAGCCTACCAATTTCCCCCGCTTCCTCAGCTCTTATGAGTCTGGAGTATTGGAAAATGAAGCTGCTAAAAATGATGGCATGCCTGCTGTATTTACGGACCAGGAATTGGAATATTATAAAACCGGCCTGAAACCATATGATTACCCCAACACCGACTGGTACAGTGAAATGATCCGGAAAAATTCGCCGCAGAAAACACTGAATATTAATATCGGCGGTGGATCCAAGTATGTAAAATATTTTGTTTCCGGCTCTTACCTGCGCCAGGAGCCTATTTACAACCACGCCAATGAGAACATTTATGGCATCAAATATAAATACGATCGTTTCAACTTCCGCTCTAACGTAGATATTACACTGGATAAAAATACGACGCTGCAGGTAGACCTGGCATCGCGACTGGAGAACAGAACCAGTCCTTCCGGCGACCGTGGTAATAATGAATTTTTCTGGGTGGTATTATCACAGATGACCAATCGCCTTACGCCGCGGCTCAACCCCAACGGTAGTATAGCTTCCGGCACCATGCGCGAGGATTTTTACAATCCTTATGGCATCATCACCCGCAACGGCTACCTCGATGCCTACTGGCATAGCACCAATGGTAGTGTGGCATTGACGCGTAAGCTGGATTTTATTACGCCCGGCCTGAAAGTAAAAGGTCTCTTTACTTTTGAAAACTATGGTGATATCAACTTTGCACTGGACCAGGAATTTGATTCCTGGCGCTATAAATCCACTCCCGGTGGAGACGGCACCTATACCCAACACCGCAAAGCTACCAGCTTACAGCGCTCTGGCTATTCCAGCGGAGAAAGATATTACTACTACGACCTGAAACTCATGTACGACCGCGATTTCGGTAAACATGCTGTCAGCGGTTTGCTTCTCTTTAACCGTAACTATCGTTCCCAGTCGGGCAACCTGCCACGGGTATACGAAGGGTATGTGGGAAGAATTGCCTATAACTATGCCACCAAATACTACCTGGAATTCAATGCCGGCTACAATGGATCTGAGAACTTCCCTTCGGGCAAGCGCTATGGATTTTTCCCTGCCATTTCTGCTGCATGGGTAGTAAGCCAGGAAAATTTTATGAAAGATCAACATGCATTCAGCTTCCTGAAAATGCGATTCTCACACGGATATGTGGGTAACGACCAGGTGAACGGAGGTCGTTGGTTGTATTTATCTGACTACTCCCGTGGTGGTGGATTTACCTTTGGTAGCGTGGCTTCCGGCGTAGGGGGCTATTATGAAAACAGGATTGGCAATACCGCCATTACCTGGGAGAAGGCCGCCAAAACAGACCTTGGCATAGAAACCGGCTTCCTGAAAGATCAGCTGAAATTTTCTGTGGACTTCTTTAATGAACTGCGTAAAGATATCCTCGTAGCGGCCCGCACTATCCCCGGTTATATGGGTATTACAGCAGACCTGAACAGAAATATGGGACGTATCCAGAACAGAGGGATAGAAGCAGAATTAAATCTCAACGCCAACGCGGGACAGGTAGGCTTATTTGCAAAACTGAATTACCAGTTTGTGAAAAATAAAATCCTGGAACTGGATGAACCCAAGCTGGCCTACCCTTACCAGAGCCAGATAGGACTGCCTATCGGCTACGACCTGGGATATATTGCAGAAGGACTGTTCCAGAGCCAGGACGAAATCAATAAAAGCCCCAGACAAACCTTTGCCCCATTGATACCTGGTGATATCAAATACAAAGATCTCAATGACGATGGCAAAATTGACGAGGCCGACAGAACTATGTTACCGATGTTGAATGTTCCTACCGGCTATTTCGGCGCCACCTTCGGCATTGATTATAAAGGGATAGATGTGAGTGTGTTGTTCCAGGGTGCTACGGGTGGCCGTCAGATCTATTCTTCGCAGCTCACCGCCAACTACCGCGAAAGCTATCGTCCTATTCACGAGGGCAGATGGACACCGGAAAATGCTGCCAACGCAACGTTCCCGGCCCTGCACCTTTCAGAAAGCAACATGGCCAATAATTTCGTGAGCTCTACGTACTGGATCAGAAAAACAGATTACGTGAAGTTAAAGAATGCGGAAATCGGCTATCGCTTACCTGCTCATTTATTGAAAAGAGTAAAAATAAAGAGCGCGCGCATTTATGTGAATGGTATGAACCTGATTAGCTGGGATAATGTAAAAGACCTGGGTATAGATCCGGAATCCAACACCGGCGGACGCTGGGGCTGGCAACCTTATCCGATTATGCGTATATATAACGCAGGTATTACAATCAATCTTTAATCACGGGAGATAAATTATAATGATGAAAAAGGTATTCATAAAAACAGGGATCGCTGCCGTGCTGCTGTGTGCAACTGCCTGCAGTAAAAATTATCTCGACAGGAAGCCCAGTGACCTGATCACAGAAAAGGAAGTATTTTCCAATATTGAAAATACGGAAGGCTTTGTCAATACCATTTACCAGAGCTTACCGAATATGTTTAAACCAGGGTCTGCCTGGGGTTTAAACAGTGCTACAGATGAAACCAACCAGAGTATTGATAACTCTGCTTCTTATCCCGATGCAGGTAATTTCAACACCGGATCTATGAGTCCGTCGAATTTCCCGATGTCTGATTTGTGGAGCAGTTATTATGGAAAAATCCGCGCCTGCAATAAATTCCTGGCTAACTACGACCTGGTGCCCATGGATCCTAACTATCCGGAACGCCGTGGCCGCCTCAAAGGAGAAGTGTTGCTGTTACGTGGATATTATTACTTTGAGCTGATGCGTTCCTGGGGCGGATTACCTTTGTTGTTGACGGAAAAGAGTCCTTTTGATGATCCGGCCAGCCTTTACTATAAACGTAACAGCATCGACGAAGTAACTGCCAGCATATTGAAAGATCTGCAGGAAGCCGGTGCGTTGTTGCCGGTTACTTATGCCGACCGGCCATCTAACTGGGGGCGTGCCAGCAAAATGATTGCCATGGCACTGGAAGGACGTGTACGTTTGTTTTATGCCAGCCCATTGTTTAATCCCGGCAATGACGCTACCCGCTGGCAACAGGCGGCGGTAGCGTGTCGCGCTGCATTAGATACGGCTGTCATCAACGGCTATACGCTGAACGATAACTACAGCGATATTTTTACGCAGTATTTTAATCGTGAAGTGATCTGGAGCCGCCCGGCGCCCGGTGCTTTCGGCGATGGTGGCATCGACCGCGAAATGAATCCCCGCAGTGCCAACGGTTATGGCAACGTTACACCCTTACAGGAGTTGGTAGATGATTATGAAATGAAAGTTACCGGTTTGCCAATTACGGATCCTGCTTCCGGCTATGTTGCGCAAAGACCTTACGAGGGAAGAGATCCCCGCTTTTATGCTACCATCCTGTATCCTGGCGCTACCTGGAAAGGAAAGGTCCTTGATCCCAATGGTGCGGATGCACCCCGTTCCGGACAAATTTCCACTAATTACTGGCAGCGTAAATACCTGCTGCCTTCGGTGGATCTGTTTTCCGGTACCGGTGGAAGCGATCGTAAATGGGTGCTGATCAGAACCGCAGAACTGTATCTCAACTATGCAGAGGCACAGAATGAGGCTACAGGCCCGCAGGCAGATGTATACAATGCGCTGAACGCGATACGTGCCCGGTCCGGGATGCCAGCTTTCAGTGGTGGTGATAAGGCATCTTTGCGCGCTAAAATCCGTCATGAGAGAAGGATAGAGCTGGCGCTGGAAGATCATCGCTTCTGGGATGTTCGCCGCTGGAAAATAGCTGAACAGGTAGATAATAAAGATGTACATGGCGTAGCCGTTTCCGGTACCGGAAATGTTACCTATACTTATCCCGTGATAGAGAAACGCGTATTTGATGCAAGTAAAAATTACTGGTTGCCTGTTCCGCAAAGCGAGATCGACAAGGTGAGTGGCCACAATTCAGGCTTCACACAAAATCCGGGTTGGTAACTGTCACTGTTTCACTTAAACAAGAACGAATGAAAACTATATTATATCGTTTGCAAATACTGTTGCTGATAGTGGTAGCAGCTGCCTGTAAAAAAGACAAGGGTTTTGTGCACGACAACAATGCCCCGATTTTAGTAGATAAATTTACGCCTGAATCGGGAGCCGCGGGCACAGAAGTGCTCATCTACGGCAGCAATTTCACCACGGATACCGCCGCGGTAAGCGTGACCGTAAATGGTGTAAAAGCATTGGTAGAAGGAGTTATCGGCGATCATATCCTCATGGTAATACCGGAAAAAGCAGGTAGTGGTAAAATCACCGTCACCATTAATGGAAAAACAACTACCACAGCAAAGGAATTTGGATATATTACCTCTTATAAAGTAAGCACGCTGGCCGGCAATGGGGCCGCGGGTTTTGCAGATGGAAAAGGCATTTTCTCCTCTTTCAATTTTGGTAAAAGATGTGGGTTGGATGTAGATGCTGCTGGTAACGTGTACGTAGCAGATGGCGATAACCGCCGGGTACGTAAGATAGCGCCGGATGGTACCGTGACTTCGCTGGCAGGCAATGGCAACTGGGGCTATATGGAAGGTAAGGGAGAAACTGCACAGTTCTCACTCCCCCTGGACGTGGCGGTAGACAAAGACGGTACCGTGATTGTAGCAGATCCGGCCGACTGGACCATCCGCAGGGTGACCGCCGATGGTACTACTTCCCTGATTGCGTGGGGAGAGGCCTGGGGAATAGGTATTGATAAACGTAATGGCAATATCTATTATGCCAATGCCCGTGGTTCCGGGAGTATTTTCCAGGTAACACCTGCAGGTACTGCCACCGAGATTATTAAGAACCTTGTTTATCCCGTAGATGTAGCCGTAGATGATAAAGGCAACCTGTATGTATCAGAGAATGGTACTTCTATGATTAAGAAGTTTGCTGCTGATACCTGGGAGCCTACGGTGATTGCAGGTGCCGCTTACCAAACTGGCCTGGTGAATGGAACAGGCGCTGCGGCGCGTTTTGATTATCCATGGGCGATTGCCGTAGATGCAAACAACAACCTGTTTGTAGCGGGTAATGGTACCGGCGACGGTTCTTCTGTGAACACCAACCAATGCATTCGTAAAATCACCGCCAACACCTGGGATGTGACTACTTATATTGGTGGCAGTACCGCCGGATTTGCAGATGGTGCGGGTGCTTCCGCACTGTTTAATGCACCTACCGGTGTAGCGGTAGATAAAAACGGTGTTGTATACGTACTGGACAGAAATAATAACAGGATTCGAAAAGTAATTGGGGAATAAATATGATGAGGTTAAAGAAGATAATATTAGTGGGATGTTTGCTGTTAACGCTCTTTCATGCACGCGCACAGCAACCCGCTCCCTTTAAATGGAATGTGCTTCCGGTAAAAGGATTATTGTTGAGTGTACCGCAACGACAGGACGTACCATTGCTCTGTGATTTTATTAAAAAAGCATTGGTAGCAGAAGGAGTGAATACATTGGCATTGAGAATTGAATTGGCCTACAAATTTAAATCTGATCCCGAAGTAGCGGAGTGGAACGGGATTACCGAAGATGATCTGAAACAGATTGTACAGGCCTGCAAAGAAGCGGGGATCCGGTTTATTCCGACAATGAACCTGTTGGCGCATCAATCAGAACAAACGGAGATAGGACCGCTGTTAAAGAAGTATCCACAGCTGGACGAATCACCGGATTATAATCCGCCGGTGCCCTGGAAAAATGGTGGTATGTTCGATTTCTACAGTAAATGCCTTTGTACACAGCATCCGGATTTATTGAAAGTCATTTTTCCTTTGGTAGATGAGCTGATTGATGTATCAGGTGCGGATGCTTTTCACGTGGGCCTGGATGAAGCCTGGATTATCGGGTACAATAAATGTCCACGCTGTGGTGGCAAAGACCCGGCGGAATTATTTGGGGCCTATGTAACGGCCCTGCATCAGCATCTCAAAGAAAAAAAATGCCAGATGTGGATGTGGAGTGATCGCCTGATAGATGGTAAGGAAACCAACCTGCTGGCCTGGCAGGCAAGTATGAACAATACCGCCAGGGCGATAGATATGATACCGAAAGATATTATGATTTGTGACTGGAAGTATGAAGATGCACCTCCTACGCCTGCCTATTTTGCGGTGAAAGGATTCCAGGTGTTGCCTTCTTCGTGTGGTAAAGTATCTTCTGCAATGGCGCAGTTGGAGCAGGTATATGCCGCCCGCAAAAATGGGCTGCAGGCCGATTTCTCCCGTACGCTGGCGGAACGTATGCCCGGCATATTTGAAACTATGTGGGTCAATACCAAAGAGTTTATAGATGGCTATTACGGGCGTAAAGGCGTACGTCCGGGAACGATGGACAACGTAAACACCTTTAAGGCATTGTTTGCCGAAATAAGGAAGAAAGAGAAATTATAAAAGAGCAGAAAGCTTAAAGCAGAAAGCAAAAAGCTATTTTAGCGGATGATCAATGCGGATTTTGTCTTTGTACAGGATTATACTGATTATACTGATTTTTATATTTGATTTTTATATTTAGAAAAATATAGGAACCCTGACGAGGATATACCCGCTAAGATCTTTTCCTATCTTCTAGAATCAAAAAAACAAAAATCAGTATAATCAGTATAATCCTGTACAAAGACAAAATCCGCGTTGATCATCCGCTAAAATAGCTTTTTGCTTTCTGCTTTAAGCTTTCTGCTCTTTTTATATATCTTTGGCCTCAACCAAAGTAAGAGAGAAACGCCTGAGGAGCGAAGTGGTATGCCTGATGAACGCGATATCTGGAAGAAATTTTGTGCCGGTGAACAAGCTGCATTCCGCGAATTATATGATACATATTATTCGCGCATGTTTGTTTGGGGCTGTAAATGGCTGGATGGTGACACGGCTTTCGTGAAAGATCATCTGCACGATTTTTTTATTTATCTCTGGGAGAAGCGCGCCAATTTATCGTCCGATATCAACGTATCGGCTTACCTGCTCACCGCCTTTAAACGTCGTTTAATTGAGCAATGGGGGCGGAAAAAGAAGCTGACAGACGTTAGCAGCCTGATTAACCTTTCCGCCGACGGGGAGGAAGATACCGATATTTTCACTGCACAGTTTAACCGCATCCAACAGGCCTTACAAACATTAACCCCGGCGCAAAGGGAGGTCATTGAGCTTCGTTTCCTCCAAAATATGTCCCTCCAACAAATTGCAGATGCCAAAAATACCAGTCTCCGTACGGTCTATAATCTTACCCACAGGGCGATTGTACAACTCCGGCAGGAGGTGGGTAAAAAAAATATTTTTTTTCTGTGGTAAATCCAACCCGCTTTCCCCTCTGTATAGAAAAAGCATCCCTGCATGGCCGATATTTCAGTAGAACGATTAATAGGACAGCCGTCTTTTATTAATTATTGTTTTCATACGAATGAAGACGATGTACGCTATTGGAATAACTGGATAGCCGCTCATCCGGAGCAGGCAGCTATTGTTCGGGAGGCCACTGACATGGTGAAAGCCGCTGGTTGGCTGTTAGTAGCAGAAAAGGAGAAACCAGCGGCGATGGCTAAAATGGACGAATGGTTGCTACAAACAGCCACGCCGGTGCGCCGTATACGCTGGTATTATCCTGCCGCTGCCGCCGCAGTACTATTGATAGTTGTTGCCGTTTGGTACTTCCGGCCTGCGCCGGCGGTTACGCAACCCGGCCTGGCAACAGTGGCAACGCCGGTTAAACTATACTACAGCAATACCAGTAGTGCCATACAAGGAATTGTATTGCCGGATAGCAGCTATGTACTGCTGGAAAGTGGCGCCAGTTTACAACTGGACAGCACCTTCGGCAAAACCACCCGCAGCATGGTGTTGAATGGGACCGCTTATTTTAAAATATCCCCGGATCCAATGCATCGTTTCGCCGTAACGGGTGGCGATTACATCGTTACTGCCTTGGGTACCGCATTCCGGATGACAGCCGCCAATGGCAAATTGCACGTATTATTAGAAACGGGAAAGGTGATGGTAGAAAACAGCCGGAACGGCACACGTACACTGGTGGCTTATTTGCAGCCTACCGAAAGCCTGCTGATAGATCCGTCTCACCAAAACAAACAACAGCAGCAACATTTTACCGCCGCCACCCTGAATGCCTGGAAAGCACAGGAAATGGTATTTGATCACACCCCGGTACGCGATGTGATACTGCAACTCGAGGCCAGTTATAATATTCAGATTCAGATAAGCGATAGCACGTTACAAAAGGAAGTTTTTTCAGGACGATTTAAAAATGACGCACTGCCAGCCGTATTGGATGTACTGTGTTTTACTTTAAACAAGCAATATCAATTCGTTGATTCAACCAATGTATTAATTAAATAATCAACCAAAACCATTCGTAGTATTATGTATTTACGTATTTGCCGGTTATCCGCGAGGATAACGAGTAGACATTCTCATGCCTTGTTTGCGATGATGATGGTGTTAGTACTTACGCTGGCGCTAATGCCTGCACAAGCGCAGATGAAGAAACAAGTGGTGTTGGAAAAAGTGCCCGCTGAGAAGGCTTTTCGCAGCTTATCAGCCTTGTACAAAGTCCGCTTTTTTTACGCGGGTTCTGCTGTTCATTCCAATGAAGTGATCACCATTCCTGCGGGAGAAAAATCACTGGAGGAAGTATTGCAATACCTGACAGCGAATTATCATTATGCGTTTCGCAGGAATGATAATATGATCAGTGTAAGCCGGGTAACGCCTGCTACGCCAGCCCAGGCAGAACGCAGTATTCGTGGACGTGTTGGCCTATATGAAAACGATGCCATTGTGTACAATGCAGGGGTGACCATCCGCGAAGCAGGTAGCACCAATGCGGCTATCACAGATGATAAAGGATATTTTTCCATGAAGCTCAAAACCGCGGAAGCACAGCTGAGCATCAGTTGCGTGGGTTATGAAACGAGCGAACTGGAAGCAGGCGACAGAAGCATGGTGAATGTAACCCTGCGCCAGTCCCTGCGCAATATTCCGGAAGTAGTGATTTCTACCGGGTACCAGTCGCTGGCCCGGAAGAACACTACCGGCGCTTATTCCCAGATTGGCAGTGCGGAAATACAACGCAGAAGCAGCCAGTCACTCACCAGTTTACTGGAGGGAAGCATCCCTGGATTAACGTTGGCAACGGGTTATTCCGGTACCAGTAAAGATCGTCAGCAGAATGGTATCAATATCCAGGTGCGTGGTGGCAGCGCCATACAAACAGAGCGTAGTGCGCCGCTAATTATTGTGGACGGGTTTCCGGTGAACCAGTTACCAGATAACATGAATGATGTGGAAAAAGTGGATGTGCTGAAAGATGCTGCCGCAGCTGCTATCTGGGGAGCGAGAGCTTCCAATGGCGTAATTGTGGTAACCACCAAAAGAGGGAAAGAAGGAAAACTGAAAGTGAACTACGCTACCAATATGTACTTTACCCAGCGCCCGGACTATTCCACCCTGAAACGCGCCAATAGCGCGGACCTGGTGGATTATGATAAAGAGCTGTATGATAAAGGATTCATTATACCAGAGATTTTTGAAGGATCATCCAGTGGTTATTCTCCTTCTTTTGACCTTCTCTTCCAACTGAATAAAGGCCTGATTACTGATGCGGAATTTAAACGTAAACAGGATTCATTGGGCAGTATTTCTAACCGGTCGCAGGTGAGCGATTTGTTGTTGCGTACGGGTGTACGCCAAAACCATTACCTGTCGCTTTCCGGCGGTGGTAAAGGGTATCGCTTCATGGTATCCGGTTCTTATGATAAGGGGAAATCCGTGTATATCACGGATAAAACTGAATCTATGCAACTGAATACCCGCGGCGATTTTGAACTGAATCCCAACCTGCGCTTCAATGTAGATATTAATGGCGTGTTCCAGGATCTGAAGACGGCGCCAAATATCAGCGGAGATATACAACAACTGGCGCCTTACCAGTTACTGGTAGATGGTAGTGGGAACTACCTGTACGACTATACGAGTTTCAATAAAGCGGCGAATGATGAGCTGAAACCCCTGGGCTATGCAGAGAATGGCCGGAATTTATTACAGGATGCGAGGTTATCTAACAATCGGAGTAAAAACTTTGGATTGAGAACCAATGTAGGTGGTGAATGGAAAATTATCAAAGGCCTGACGCTGAATGCCGGATTCCTGTATGATCGTATGAAGCAGAGTGGGCGCGATCTCGTATCACAGTATTCCTATGATAACCGTAATTATATTAACCAGTTTACTACCCTGGATGCCAATAACAAAGCGGTGTATAACCTGCCACAGGGCGATCGTTTGAATCAGTCGGAATATACCAACAACAACTGGGCTTTTCGTTCACAGTTGAGTTATACCAACCTGTTTCAGGGAAAGCACTTTGTGAATTTTATTGCTGGTACGGAGGTAAAACGTTACGTGAACGAAGGGTTTACCGCTACCAAATTTGGATATAATGATGATTTACAATCCTGGCAACCGATCGATCAGAAGATGTTACTGAGCAATAACCTCAGATGGTGGAATGGGAATGCTATTCCTATATATGATGCCACCCGGAATGACCTGTTTTCGTATAACGATACAAGAGAAAGATCTTACTATGGTACTGGCGCCTACACTTATGATGATCGCTATACTGTTACCGGTAGTTACCGCGTGGATCAGTCGAACTTGTTTGGCGCCGATCCTAAATACCGCCGTACGCCGTTGTGGTCTTTAGGTGGATCCTGGGATATGGCACGGGAAAAGTTTTTCCATATTAATAATGTCAGCATGCTGAAGTTGCGTGGTTCCGTGGGTCTCACCGGTAACTTTGATCGTACCACTACACCATTGCTGGTAGCTAACCGTTTCTTTTCAGCAAAACTCAATGAATTTTATGCCAGGGTAAGCAGCTATAACCCAAAGTTGCGTTGGGAAAGAACCCGTACCGTTAACCTGGGAGTAGACCTGGCAATGTATGAAGGGCGCTTACAGGTAAGTGCAGATGTGTACAATAAATATGGTTATGACTTGTTGGGTACCACTACACTGGATCCTACCGTAGGATTTACCAATATGAAAATTAATGCGGCTAAAATGAGGAACAAAGGTATTGAGCTGGCTATACAGGGCAATATTATTGAAACCAGGCAATTCAAATGGAACAGCCGCTTGAATGCTGCCTATAATAAAAATGTGATCCTGGATAATAAAATACCGGATGCCAATCCTGAGTTGAACCGGGTATCCGGCACTACGCAATATGTAGAAGGATATGCACGGGAATCCCTGTGGAGCTATCAATGGGCAGGACTGGATGATCATGGTAACCCGCAGGTATATGGCGATAAAGGAGAGAAAGTAAAAGTAGCGCAGTTCTCTTCACTGGTACATAGTGGTACTTACCGGGCACCTTTCTCCGGTGGTTTTACCAACGTATTTACTTATCGTGGATTTTTTGCGAGTGCGTTAACCACTTTCAATTTTGGCAATGTACTTCGTCGTGAAATGCCGGATATGTACGGTTATTCTTTCTCTAATGCATTGAATTACCAGGTCAGGGACCGCTGGCGTAAACCAGGCGATGAAGCCAAAACAGATATTGCAGCGATCACGCCGTCTTTTGATCCGGCAGACTTCTACGATGGAAGGGAACGTGCCATGCAGTATTCTTCTAATAGCATTATTCCGGGCGACTATATCCGTTTACGTGAAATACAGCTGGGGTATAATTTACCGGCTTCTTTACTGAAAGGTTCTTTCCTGAGAGGTGTGCACCTGATTGCACAGATGAACAATGTGGCTTTATGGAAGAAGAATAAGTATGGTATAGATCCGGAAGCGATAGACCCTCTCAATGGAGGTTATTATTTACCGGAACCTAAGGTAACAACGATTACCATTCGTGTTGAACTGTAAAAAAAGAGCTCATGAAAAAATTAGCGATATATTCAATAACGTTGCTGGCGCTGTTTTCCAGCAGTTGCAAAAAATTCCTGGACGTAACCCCTAAAGGGAAATTCCTGCCGAAAACAGTGGCAGAATATGAACTGTTTATGAATGATCCGTTGATAGCCGATGCCTGCTATGGAAATGAAGAAATGATGACGGATGATGTAGCCTATACAGATTACGGGATGGGCTTACTGGGTGATGGACGTAGCGCGCGTAGTTATCTCTGGGTGAAAGATTTGTTCAAGGCAACAGAAGATGATGGAGAATGGAATGGTTTGTATCGTAATATCTATAACTGTAACCTGGTGTTGCAAGAGATAGGTACTGCTACGGGTGGTACACCTGCCGATGTAAGTCGTCTCACCGCGGAAGCAAAGATTCACCGCGCTTTTTGTTACTTCCACTTAGCCAATCTGTTTGGTAATGATTACCAGGCAGCTACCGCCAATACCGATCTGGCAGTGCCTATACTGTTAACACCGGACCTGGAAGCTAAAACGAAACGGGCTACTGTACAGGAAGTGCTTAACCAGGTCATCAGGGATTTGTCGGAAGCATTGGCAGAAAGTGGATTGCCGGATATGGGCAGGAATTATGTGCATCCTGGGAAGGCAGGTGCTTATGCGTTACAGGCGAGGGTATACCTGTTTATGGGTAACTATGAGCAGGCACAGAAGGCGGCATCAGCAGCGTTGGCATTAAAAAATACTTTGCTGGATTACAATACCATCAGCTTCATTAATCCTGCAAAACCATATAGTGGTTTAAAAGGCCAGCCTACAGTTGATGCCAACCCGGAGAATATTCTTTCCCGGACTACGAGCCAGAGTGGCGTTATCACGCGTTTTATGATTAACCCGGATTTACTCGGGATTTTAGGAGAGAAGGACTTGCGCTATGTATATTCGTTTACAAGAATTCTCAGGAATTCTACTGCTCCTGTAAATCCATATCCTGATTACTTTGGTAACTATATCAATTACAGCATAGGTGTGCCTGAAATGATGTTAACAAAAGCAGAATGCCTGGCCCGCAGCAATGATAAAGACGAAGCCATCAACCTGCTAAATACCCTTCGCCAGAAAAGGTTTAAGCCAACGGAATACACCGCACTAACGGCTAATACAGCAGAAGAAGCCCTGGTGCAGGTGCTGCAGGAAAGAAGAAGGGAGTTGATGTATCATGGGGTACGTTGGTTTGACCTGAAAAGGTTAAACCGTGATCCCCGCTTCAAAAAGGAGCTGACCCGCAGTTATAAAGGCGTTACTTATACGCTGACCGCGAATGATCCCCGCTACCTGCTGCAGATTGCGCCAAAGATCATTACCATAAACCCAGCCATTATACAAAATCCCAGGTAATCACCTGTTCACAGGCTGGCTAAAAATGAATTTTTTAGTCAGCCTTTTTAAAAAAAACGGATATGAAATTTTTAAGTGCTCTTTCCGCCATACTATTACTCGGTACTGCCACCCACGCACAGCAGTTAACATTTACCACTGCGTTACATGCAGAGAATGAAAAAGTGACCATTTACCGGGAGTGGCCTACCCGGCAACTGATAGATACACTGCGGCTTTCCAGCGGAAAAGTTACTTACACCTTGCCAACTGGCGCCGGTGTATATTCCGTGCGTTTACGCAAGCCTTTTGTAGATGCGGTATTATTAGAAGAAGGGGAGAAGGTGACTATCAATGTTACTAAAGATTCTGCTGTGTTAGTAAACGGTGGTGCGCTACAAACGAAATGGAGCGATTTTGAAAAAGCCATCAGGCCCGATGAAAAAGCCTGGAATGAATGGGGACATAAATATGAAACTGCACCTAACCTCGATGAAAAATTAAAAGCCAACGCCGAAAGTAACCGGTATGCGGAAAAAGTGCAGCAAAAAAGACTGGCTTTTGTATTGAGCAATGCGGGTAATTTAGCCGGTGCCTGGATGGGCTACTATTATGCGTTTGCCTGGTCACCGGATAACCTTGAAAAATTAGTGCCGGCATTTCAGCAGCAAGCAGCCGCCCAAAGCACCTATCAGGTTTTATCAGAGAAGCAAAAAGCCGCGGCCGCGTTTAACATGACCGGAAAAAAAGCACCGGTGTTTTCTTTACCTGCAATGAATGGCAGTAATATCGCGTTGGATAGTTTGTTTAAACAACATCAATACGTATTACTGGACGTTTGGGCTTCCTGGTGTACACCTTGCCGCGCCACCAACCGCAAACTCGCACCCCTGTACGAAAAATTCAGCAAGAAAGGAATAGGCTTTGTATCTGTTTCTGTAGATGAGAAAAGAGAACTATGGGAGAAAGCCGTTGCATCAGATAATATTCCCTGGACCCAGTTGTTAAGTCCTCATGGTATGAACAGCGATTTTGTAAAGCAATACAAAGTACAATCATTGCCGGCTACCTTCCTGGTTGACAAAAGCGGTACCATTATTCAGCAGCATATTGAAATCGCCGACCTGGAAAAGTTGTAAATATTTTTTATGAAACAAGGTATATTGTTATTACTCGCGTTGCTTGGCTTCGCGCCGCACACCCGTGCGCAGTTATTGCTGAAAAATGCCACCATCATCGACGGCGATGCTGCGGTAAAGCCCCGGAAGGGATCTGTATTAGTACGCGATGGGATCATCGAAAAACTGATTTTTGATGGTGCCGTTCCCACTGAAAAATTAACCGTCATTGATTGTAGTGGTCAGTTTATCACACCCGGGCTGATGGACGCGCACGTACACCTGGCTACGGTAGATATGGATGATCAGAAAGGTATGCACCTGAAAGCAGATAGTATCCTGGAAAACATGATCCGGCATGGTATTACTACCGTGCGGGATATGGCTGGTGATGCCATTTTCCTGGCAGAGTATAAAAGGAAAACGGCCACAGGGCAGCTGATGGGGCCGGATATTTTTTATGCTGCGCAGTTTGCTGGTCCTGGTTATTTTGAGATGATGAAAGGTGGTTCCCGTGGTGACAAAGACCTGGGCACAACGCCCTGGTACCGCGCTATTACACCCGAAACGGATTTGAGGCTGGCGATCGCCGAAGCCAAAGGGGCGGGCGTTACCGGCATTAAAGTGTATGCCGATCTTACCAAAAAACAAATGGCAGCTATTACCAAAGAAGCGCACGCACAGGGCATACAGGTATGGAGCCATGGCACGGTGTTTCCCGCCAAACCCGCTGATGGCGTGGCCGCCGGTGTGAATAGTTTATCCCATGCGGCAGACCTTTGTTTTCAGCAACTAAAAGGAGATACCCTGAACGTCAGCAAAGCATGGGAACAAATCTATAAGAACTTTGTACTGGATACCGGGGTGCAGCAGAAGTTGCTACAAGGTATGCAGCAGCAGCATATTTTCCTGGATCCCACGGTCTTTCATGCCACCAATAATAAAATGTGGAATGCACTCACTATTACCCGCATGGCGCACCAATTGGGCGTGAAGATTGTTACTGGTACCGACTGGATATATCCTGAAAAAAATGAGGCGGTGCCTTTGGAACAGGAACTGGAATTGTTGGTAAGCAAATGCGGCTTAAGTCGCGCTGCCGCTATTCAATGCGCTACGCTCAACGGTGCTGCCGTTACCGGTTTGCAGGATCGCGGTGTAGTGCGTGCAGGTAAACGCGCCGATTTGCTGGTTACTAACACAGATCCTTACACGAACCTGGCCAGCCTGTTTACGCCGGTGATGGTGATCAAAGATGGTAAGGTGTTGCGTTGGTAATAGTTATTTCAACGGCACCATACACCGTATGTCGGTGTCGTTGAAATAGTCTTCCAGGCAATAGCCTTGCGGATCAATACCAGGCGTATCCAGCAATCGGGCAAAGGTGGGGGTGACTTCCATGATATGTTGTTCGTAATGCCGTAATACTTCGCTGATATAAGTGCCCTTCCGGATGATAAAACTATCAAGGCCATAGTTAGCCCCTTCCCCGGGTGTTTGTGCGGCTACTGCAGCCCTGTATACAACGCCGTTTCCATTCTCCGGGCGGGAGATACCATATAGCTGCCGCCCGGTCATATCTCCGAGCAGGGTGGTTAGCTTTTCGAAAGCAGGCTTAATGCCCATTGGAAAGGAGTCTGCTTTTACATAAAATACTTCTATGTCATGATCCAGCGTAATGGGTTGCATGGTATGGTGGTTTAGTAAGCTAAAGGTAGCAGGTATCCCTTGCTTTTATACGGGGTAAACACGACAATTTGAATGGCATATTGAGCCAATTAAATTGCGCAATCGTTTGTTCCGGTATTTCTGGGTAAAATCTGTTAACATTATCCTGTTCAACAGATGAATCATGAAAAAAAATCTCATCAGCGGGCTGGCGGTTGCCCTGTTGCTGGCCATGCAGTTGCCTGTACAGGCGCAGGTGTTTTATGCGGGCAAGGCACCGGCAAAAGCGGTGATAGTACCGGGAAAGAATATATTGGGAAATGAGGTCCTCGAAGTAAACCTGGGAACGGTTAAAGCACAGTTAGGCCCCGTAACGTTTCGCGATAAACTATCGTCCACGCAGGTGCATTTCGATGCTAACCAGTTGTTTGTTTTAAAATTGGATGATGGTACGGCCTTATTGCCATCAGATTTCACCGTAACGAGCCGGCGGGAAGCATCCGTGGCCGCAACACCGGCAGCAATCAGTGGCATAGACCGCTTGCCGGGAAAACAGCTGGTGTTTGGGCTTTTCAACAAAGCGCATCAGCTCAATATCGTGTGGCGCATTGTATTACACGACAACTGCAATTTTATTCAGCAACATTTTCATATCACGGATCCACAACATGCGATCAAAGATTTATCCCTGGTAAATATTCCAGCTGCGGCTAAACCGGTGCTTTCCGGTTCGGTAGATGGTTCACCGGTATTGGTAGACAACCTGTTTTTTGCCCTGGAGCACCCGATGGCGCACCAGGAGGAAGGTTCAACTGTTACGCAGAGCAGCGTAGCCGCTTCGGCCACACTGCGCTCTGGCGACGGTTTTAATGTTAGTGTAGCCTGGGGTGTTACGCCTGCGGGGCAACTTCGGCGGGGTTTTTTAACTTACCTCGAGAAAGTAAGGGCGGTGCCTTACCGGGTGTTTCCGCATTATAATTCCTGGTATGATGTAGGATATGATGGCCGCGAAATTACAGAAGCCAATGCGTTGGATCGCATCAAAATGTTTGGTGATAGCCTGGTGGTGAAACGTAAGGCAAAGCTGAATGCTTTTTTATGGGATAGTGGCTGGGACGATTATAACCGTCTCTGGTACTTCAGTAGCAAGCTACCCAATGGCTTTAAAAAGATGGAAGCATTGGCCCGGCAGTATCACGCAGCGATGGGTGTGTGGGTATCTCCCTGGGGAGGTTATGACCAGGAGAAGATCAGTCGCCTGGCCAGTATTAAAACCCTGCATTTACCGTTTACGCCGAACGACAATGGTTTAAGCCTGGCTGACCCGCATTATTTCGATTATTTCAGGAAGCTGACCACCGGCTTTGTGCAACACCAGGGGGTGGTGAGTTTCAAATTTGACGGTGTAGGCGCTGGCAATGGCGTTGGAGGAGCAGGAGAGAAATATGCAAAAGACGTGGAATCTTTCCTGCGGGTGATCACGGACTTACGCAAAATAAAGCCGGATCTGTATTTTAACCTGACCGTAGGTACGTGGCCTTCTCCCTATTGGCTGAATTATGGCGATGCCATCTGGAGAGCGGGGGAAGACATGGGGCTACTGGGTGCAGGTACAAAAAGACAGCAATGGATCAATTACCGCGATGCGGAAGTATATAAGAATGTAGTACAGCGTTCCCGCCTGTATCCACTCAATGCGTTGATGTATCATGGCATTGTAGTGAATAATGAAAACGGCCTGGGTGCTTCCTTTGCCAATGATGATGCTGGTTTGGCGGAAGATGTATGGACATTTTTTGGGAACGGCACCGGTATGCAGGAATTGTATATTAATCCGCACCTGGTGACTACGGCCGGCTGGAATGTATTGGCGAAGGGCATGAAGTGGTCTGCGCAACACCAGGATGTATTATCCGATATACACTGGATAGGCGGCGACCCTGGTAAAGCAGCAGTATATGGCTTTGCGGCCTGGAATCATAAAGAAGGAACGCTGACATGGCGGAATCCATCTGCCGGAACGGCAAAAATTACCTTCCGGTTAAAAGAGGTATTGGAATTGCCGGAAGACTATCATACGCGTTTTTCGGTGTTTAATGTAGTCACTAATACGGGGATGGGGAATATGGATAGCGAGGAAAATGTTACTATTGAACTGGCGCCGTTTGAAGTGAAAGTGCTGGAGCTTACGCCGGTGAAATAACAGGAAGGTAATGCCTGAGGGGGCTTACGATAAAAGGGTGTACCGGGTAATGCCGGTACACCTTTATTTTTTTACATGCCTAAAGTGGCTTTTAATTTCTGATCCAGTTCATCACCGCCGCTACCAATGATTTTAAATAATACTTTGCCGTTTTTATCCAGCAGTATTTTAGTTGGGAAACCGGTGATACCATATGACATCGCCAGGTTGTTGGTGGATCTGTCGTAGTTGTTAAGAACCTGTATCCAGTTGATGCCGTCATCTTTAATCGCCTTTAGCCATGCGGCTTTGGCGTCGTTGATGTCATCTGATTTTTCATCTGCAATACCTACTATTTCCAGCCCTTTGTCTTTATACTTTGCGTATACTTCTTTCAGGTGAGGGTGACTGGCCCTGCAGGGACCGCACCAGCTACCCCAGAAGTCGAGCAGCACATATTTCCCTTTGAGGGAGGCTAAACTAAACGGGTCGCCGTGATTGTCTTTTTTGGTAAAATTGATGATGGCCCCTTCGCTGGTGGCTTTGGCACCTGTGATGCGGGAAGACAGGTATTTACCGAGGTAAGTGTCTTTGTAAGTATCACTTAGTTTATTGAATGCCTGTTCATAAGCTACCGGGTCAAAATCGCCTTGCAGCCTGGTGAGCAGGCTAACGCTCAAAAATGACTTGGGATGGGTGGCAACGAATTCTTTCTGCATGGCGGTGAGTTGTTCGTTGGCTGCCAGCATTTCCGCTATCGCGGCTTTTTTGGCGGTACTGTCTTCCGGCTTGCGCATCCCGGCAGATTTTTTACGTAGTTCCCATACCTTTTCAATCAGCGGCATTTCTTTTTGCCGGAATGCGTTCATTTCTTCATTGGCTTTATCGCCTTTTACGGTTGCCTTGTATAATTCTTCTGCATCTCCCGTGATCTGCACATTCGTTTTGTCCGACAAGATAATTTCCAGGCCAGGTGCAGGCATAAACATTCCGCCTTTTACAATTTCGAATTTATTGGCCGGATGACGGCTCATGAAAGTGGCTATTACGGGTTCGCTTACATTGCCGGAAAAAGTGAACTGGTCACCATTACGGGAGATGACGGTATCTGTTTTATGACCGTCTGCTGTTACATACGAAAGGGAGAGACGATAGTCGCCCTGTCCTTTGATATTAGCAGTTACTTTGTAGCTTTTCTGCGCCGCTGCCGGGAGAAAAGAGGCCAGCAGCAAGCTGCCGGCCATCAGGAGGGTGTTTTTTGTCATGGTTGGTGTATGATCGTTAGAAACTGGTCATTGACATAGATGCGGCTTTTTGAGCGGGTGCTGCTGCCTTGGTGCCGTTGTTCAGACTTTCCTTTATTTTAGTGGCTGCTTCTTCGGTGAAGCCAGTGAAGCGCTCCATAATTCTACCTTCGCGATCTACCAGGTACATGGTAGGGATGCCGGAGAACTGGAATTGTTCCATGGTTTTATCTTTATTATCGCTCAGCATTTGTTCCCATGGCATTTCTTCTTCTTTCATGGCTTTTTTCCAGGCGTTTTTATCGGTGTCGATAGAAATACTTACCACTTCAAATCCTTTATCTTTGTAGCTGGTATACAGTTCTTTTACCTTTGGAATGGCTTGTCTGCATGGTCCACACCAGCTTGCCCAGAAGTCTACCAGCAGGTATTTGCCTTTGTATTTTTCCAATCCTGCCAGGCTACCGTTTGCATCCGGATATTTTACGGACGGCATTGGCTGACCTGATTTCAGGCGCATGGCTTGTGCTTTGTTGGTGATGATGGTTTGTTTTAAATCTTTGGCTTCTGTTAACCATGGGTAGCGGACCATCAATGCATCCAGCATTTTCATAGCGTTATCATATTTTTCACCAGATTCAGTACCTGCCATGCCCCGGATAGCAGCTATGATTACCGGACGGTCTGCATAAGATTTAATCAAAATTTCTTCCCGCATTTTGTAATCTTCTCTCATCGGGTTATACTTTTTGGTATTTTTCATATAACCGTACCAGGTAGTATCCGTTGCTTTCTTGGCATAATATTCCATGTTATATTCATCGATCAACCGCCGGTAGTTAAGTTCATTGTTCAATGAACTCAGGTTGATGAAATTATTATCGTAAGATCCTTCTACATAATTGTAGTGGGGGATTTTTACCTTGTACCTGGCAGTATCGTAACCTCTCATCGCTACTTTTACATCCGCATCGCTCCAGAAACTAGCATGATCCCAGTTCATGGCATTGAGTTGGTAAATACCCTGGTGATCCTGTTTGACATGGAAGGAAAAGGTATTGTCTTTCCCTACTACGCAGGAATCTACCACTTCCGGTTTTCCTTTCAGGTTATCTTTTAACAGGAATACTTTGTTAACACTCTGTTTAGGATCAGTGAATTCCACACTACCTTTTACCGTAATGGCTTTTACTATTTTGTTTTGTTGCGCCATCAGTGCTGCCGGAGCGGCTAATAGCATCATCGGTGCGCAAAATTTAACTACTGTTTTCTTCATCGTTATTAATTTTAATTTATTTGATTTCCGTTTTTATTTACTGTAATCGGCATTTTGTGACAGGTTCGGATTAATGAAAAACTCCCTGGATGGAATGGGCATCAATACATGTGTAATGGGTTGTCCGAATGATTGCAGCCAGGAATTCATTTTACCAAAGCGTTGCATATCGCTCCATCTGAGTCTTTCTCCGATGAACTCTCTTCTTCTTTCCTGTTCAATAGTAGCGAGGAAAGCGGCCGGGCTGGCAAAGTCGCTGTTATTAGCAGTGCTGGCTTTCCTTGCGGTGCGTAACTGGTTATATGCCGTAACATCAACTACGCCTTTGCGGGCATTTGCTTCTGCCACGATAAGAAATGCTTCACTATAGCGGCATACCGGGTAGGAGGGCGTGAGTTCCGATGGGAATTTGTTCAGGAAGTAAACGGTATCTGCCAGAGAACTGCCTTTGGCGCGAACAAAGTAGTTCCTGCGGGTATCTGTTGGGTCGTATGATTTTACCAGGTTGCTGTCGGCCCAGGTAGTGCCGGAACCTGCCAGCCCGCTACCTCCCTGTCCGTACAAATTGGGCAGGCCATAGAACGTGCTGGTGCTGGTTTCATTGATTTTGTAAACGGCTTCGGCGCTGTTTACAGCCGATTTGAAAATATCGCCAAAATTGGATTGCAGGCTGAACTTCCCGGAGTTAATCACTGCGTTAGCCATCAACAAGGCGTTGTCGTAACTGCCCTGGTTCAGGTAATACCTGGCGAGCAGCAGTTGTGCGCCTTGTTTGGAACCGCTTACCGGGCTTGTATAGGCGGGTAGTTGATCGATTGCTTTTTTAAGATCCGCTTCAATCAGCTGATTTACTTCCGTTACCGGGTTGCGGGGAGGGCGGCTCCTGGGATCTTCGCCACCGTATACGATAACTACATCACCAAAGCTTTCGGTGAGGAGCATATAGGAGTATGCACGCAGGAGGTAGGCTTCGCCGAGGGCCGCGCTAATGCTGCTGTCGCCGGGAAACTGTACCGCATATTGTATGGCCATATTGGCATTGGCAATGCATTGGTAAGGTTGTTTATAAACGGGTACCAGGGCGTTGTCATTAGAAGGGATGTTATTGCTTTCATACGGGATGAAACCCACCGACTGAAAATCATCGCTCATAATATCCTGCAGCCCGTAGTAGGCATAAAATGCATTGTTGTTGGTGAGGGCCAGCTTGGCGCCATTGATCACCAGTGGCAGGTTATTTTTGTTGATTTGTGAAAAGGCAATCTTTGTATTAGGGACTACTTCACCCAGTTGCTTGCTGCAGGCAGATAAGCCGATGATGCAGGTAGCCGCGATATGTAATAAAGTATGTTGTTTCATGTGGTGGCGTATTAAAATGAAAGATCTATACCAATAACAGCGGAACGAGGATTGGGCACGTTGGTGCTAACAACGCCGTTGTTCGCAGCGGCTTCGGGGTCAAACCCGATATATTTGGTGATCGTGAATACATTCTGTGCAGATGCGTAGATGCGTGCCCGTGTAATTTTAGCTTTCGACAGTAAAGTTGTTGGCAACTCATAGCTTACGCTAAGATTGCGCAGGCGTACGTAAGAGGCGTCATATATGAATTGGGTGGAGGGCCGGGAGTTCCAGTCGGTGGTTTGTCCGGCGCCGTGTGGGCCTGTAATCGCTCTCGGTACATCCGTGATATCGCCTTTTTGCTTCCAGCGTTTGTTGATGATATCAAATTTATTAGGCATTACACCATAGGCGTCTAAACTATAGTTGCGAAGTGTTTGCTCATAGAAGTCATATACTTTGTTGCCTACCACGTAGTTGAATAAAGCGGATACCGTGATTTTTTTGTAAGACAGGGTAATATTGGTGCCCCCGGTGAATTTGGGTAGTGCCACCGGGATGGTGATCAGATCATTGCTATCCCATTTACCATCTTTGTTTTGATCTTTATACATCATATCACCGGTTTGAGGATCTACGCCTAATGATTCATATACCTGTACAGACCCCACTGATTGCCCTACTTTGGCTTTGGTTTGCGGGCCACCAAAAACAAAGGCGCCGTAGTTGGTGAGGGAGTCTTTTAATGACACGAGTATATTCCGGTTGATGTTCATATTGGTTTCCACTTTCCAGGAGAAGGCGGCGCTGGCGCGGCTGCTCACCGCCAGTTCCAGGTCTACTCCATAGTTGCGGATGGTGCCAATGTTATCGGGAATACTGCCTGCGCCATAGATATAGGAAACATTGTTGCTACTCAGTAAACCATCGGTGGTTTTATTGTAGTAGTCGGCCGTAAAAGTAACCCGGTTGTTGAGCAGGGCTACATCTACTCCTGCATCTGCCTGTTTGGTGCGCTCCCAGCGTATACCAGGGTTACCAATGATGGTGCCGAGTATAAGGGCGGAATTACCCATATAGGAGGTAGCATTGAGCAGGTTTTGTGCATCAAAGTATTGCAGTGGGCGGATGTTACCACTCATGCCGTAGCTGCTGCGGATCTTTAACTGGTTGATGAAACGGTTGCCGGCCAGGAAGTTTTCACGGGCGATATCCCATCCGCCGGAAATGGAAGGAAACCAGGCGTAGCGGTATTGGCCACTTAACTTGGAAGAACCATCGCGGCGGATAGAGGCATTGAGCAGGTATTTACCCTCCCAGTCGAAACCGGTGCGCAGGAAATAGGCGTCAGATACTTCTTTGTTGTTGATGTTATTGCTGCCAATACTAAATGGGCTGCCGTAAGTGGCGCCGGATCCGCCGCCCGTAATACCATCTACTTTCGGGAAGCCATTGAGATCATAACCGAAACTATTCATTTCATTGCTATAGAAGGTATAACCCAGGGTAGAATTGATACCCAGGTGGTGAATTCTTTTCGTATAGGTGAAATAGTTATCGAAGTTATAAGAGAAATTATCCACGCCCAGGTTTTTGAAGACACCATTGTTGAAGGCGCCGAGGTAGCCGGAGGCAGGATAGAAGGTAATGGCGAGATCATTAAATTTGGTAGCGTTGAAAGAGGAACGGAAAGAAAGACCCTCTAACAATTTTACGTCGGCAGACAGGCTACCCAGGTACACGTTGTTTTTATCTTTGTTGTTGTTATCCCTCATCACGCCCAATGGATGTTGCTGCTGGCCTACATAGTAACCCAGTGAGCCGTCCGGGTTGAGCACCGGATCTTCCGGGGTATCAGGCCGGGCGTTGAATGCAGATACTAAAGGGAAGCTGATATTTTTTCTGACAGATTGTGTAATGTTGATGTTACCATTCACTTTAAGCCAGTTGTTGATTTGTTGGGTGAGGTCCAGGCGACCGGTATATCTTTCAAAGGTACCGGCACCCATGCTGGCTGCTTCGGAATAGCGGCCAAGGGACATGTAATAATTATTTTTATCACTGCCGCCGCTCATACTGGCCTGCATATTATTGACAGGTGCATTTTTATTTTTGATACGCTCCAACCAGTCGGTGCTGCGATTAGCCATCTGCAAGCCATTCAGCTGGTTTTGCAGCGTTGTTTTTTCATTTTTTAGCTGGCTGATTCTGGCAGGGGGAAGGCCGTCCGGGTTGGCCAGTAATGCATCAATATCGCCTATCCGGTTGTTGCGGGAATCGTTGAAGGCAGATTTATATTCATCCGTATTGAGCATATGCCGGGAGGTTGGCACATTGTTTACCCCCGTGTACATGTTGACGTTTAAAGTGGGTCTGCTGTTCAGTTTTCCTTTTTTGGTAGTGACAATAATCACACCAGAGGAACCCCTGGCGCCGTATATCGCCGCAGATGCCGCATCTTTGAGAACCTCTATGGATTCAATATCCTGCGGATTAATGTTATTGATAGAGATGGTGTTACCGTCTACAATCAATCCATCAATCACAATGAGGGGATTGGTACCGGTAGTGTTTACCGATTGTGCGCCCCGGATGAGGATATTGGGAGTACCGCCCGGGCTTCCGTCTTTGGATGCCACAAATACACCGGCTACTCTGCCCGTCAGCGCTTTTCCGAAATCGCTGGCAATGTTTTTTTCCGGCGATAAAGCATCGGCTTTTACCGTGGAAATAGAAGTAGTCACCTTGGATTTTTGCTGCGTACCATAGCCTACTACAACAGCATCCACCAGGCTGATGGCCCTCATTTGCATCAGTACAGGGCCGGCCTTTACGAGGCTGGCAGCTACCACTACATTTTCAAAACCAATAGAAGTGATTTGCAGTTGTGCGTTGGCGGGCACGTTGAGCTCAAATTCTCCTTTGTCGTTGGTGGTAGCTCCTTTGGATGCACCAATTACTTTTACCGTGGCTCCGGGCACCGGCTGGTGGGATACCGCGTCCTTCACGGTTCCTTTTAATACCTGTTGTGCATATACAGACATGCCCGACATGCATAGGAGGATAAATAAAAATGACTTTCTCATACAATAGTTGGTTGATTTTTACGATATGTGAACGGTCCCGAACAAGAATGAAAATCCAAAGTACTTATCCTGTTATTTAATTTCCCAGATAATGGACATACCCGGCAGCAGAAAGTACATTCCGACTTTTTACATGGATGAAATAATTTTAACGCCATAGCGCTGAAATATGCGTGAAATAGCCACAGGTAAGTACTTTTAGGGGCTTTGTGAGTACGAACGGGCATTAAACAGGTACGAAAAAAATAAGCGCCTATTTATGCTGAAACGGTGGTGGTAAATATTATCTTCAATGTTGTAAGTGTATATGCGACACAATAAAACATACCGCTATTTTGCCCACCTGGCTGTTTGGATGGCCCTCCTACTGCTATATATATACCCACAGATAAAGGGTGCGTTGGCGAATGCGCATTTGTTGAAATGGACCAGTGTAAAATACCTGCTGTATGGCTGTATTAATTTCCAGTTGTTTTACCTGCTGGTGTTTGTGCTCCTGCCTACGGTAGTAAGAAAGCGGCAGTACACCCGGATGGCATTATATACCATTGCATCGATCCTGGGTTTTTCTGTTATTAAATATCTTATTGGTTATTTTCTTTTTCCCGATATCGTATTGTTCCGGGCTATTCCACTGAGAATGCTTTCCATGAACGCGCCACTGCCGAAGCCCATGACCTTTATGCAGTATTTGCCCCTGACCATACAACTAGGCACTGGGGTAGCGCTACTGGCCTATGGTTACCGGCTCTTCCTGGAATGGCGAAATGCCGCGCCGGGCGACCGGCTACTGGCTACTACCGCTGCCCAGGCACGGCGCCGGTATGAACGCATGCAGGAAGGATCCAGGCAGTTATTGTATAACCTGCAACAACTGGGACCGCTGTTGGAAAATCCTCAAACCCGCGAAAAGAAAGGGACACAGGCGATGTTGCTATTGTCGGATCTGCTGAGATATATGTTGTATGATAAGGCAATGGAGCAGGATAAAGTGAGTTTGAAAAAAGAATTGTTGAATTTTGAACGATACATCACACTACGTAATCTTTGTAGCGCTACGCAGTCCATTACCCTGGACATAACCGGTGAAGAACCGGCAGGATTGGTGGATGCATCGCGCCTGCAATACCTGGTGGACAGAAAGTTAAAGGAACTGCAGGATGTTCCCGGTAGCCTGTTGATTAGGCTTGATATTGAGCGGGAAGTGATAACGATGTTGGTGACAGGAGAAAATACCGGTTTGGTTTCCCAGGATAAAATAATCAGATGGCCCGCAAATGAGTAATGTCCGTAAACATATCGTTGAGTTTTTTGCCTTACTGCTGGTATGGATGCTGTTGGTATACGGACTGAATGCCATCACCCTGGTGAAACGTACCCCGCTGATAATGCATAGCTTCCATATTAATTATGGCTTATTTGGTATACTCAACTTCCTGGTATGTTATGTATATCTGCGTTGGGTGGTACCTCCTTTCCTGCAACATAATAATTGGGGTCACCTGCTGATGGCGGTATTGCCATTAATGGTTGGCAGCATTGTACTGAAATATGTGATAGCGGATACCTTTTTCCGGGATACGATCTTAAATGGAGGCTACCATTATGTTAATAAGGAAAAGGTACAGCTGTACCAATCTTTCGGGACCTACTTCGTGAATGGTTTGTGGAGTGGTGTTATTATCCTGCTGGCAGCATTCGCTTATTGCTTTTTTATTTTATGGTTACAGGAAGATAAACGAAGAGCTACTTTACAACAACAGCAACAACAAGCGGAATCAGGTTTTCTGAAGATGCAGTTAAATTCTCATTTCCTGATCAACAGTCTTAACAGCATTTATTCGCTGGCACTCATGGATTCACCGGAAGTGATTACTGCGCATAAAACCCTTACTGATTTGCTGGCCTATATGGTCAATCAATCGTCCGATATTTCATACCGTGCTCCTATAGGAGAAGAGGTGCGTTATCTGCAGGACTTTGTAACTTTACAACGCATACGTACCGGCTGCAAAGAAGGGGTGGTATTTGACTTCCCGGAAGCATTGCCAGATAAGATAGTTGCCCCTTTATTGCTCGTACCTTTCGTAGAAAATGCATTTAAGCATGGTGTGAGTAACCGCCCGGATAAACCGGTTACCATTACCCTGATGGGCGACCCGCAGCAACTGGTATTCCGGGTGCATAACCATGTATTAGGGCAACAGCGTGATAAAACAGGGGGTATTGGGTTAGATAATGTGCGTAAGCGTTTACAGTTGATTTATCCCGGCAAACATACGCTGGAGGTGGTAGATCAGAAAGATGAATATTATAGTAACTTAGTGATTAACTGGTAATGATATGGCAGTAAAGTGTATCGTGGTAGACGATGAGCCTTTGGCAGCGCAGGTAATGGTTTCCTTTATCAATAAAACGCCGGATCTGCAGTTGGTAAAAACATTTTTGCATCCGCAGGAAGCATTGCTTTTTCTAAAGCAGGAAAAAATAGACCTGGTATTCCTGGATATACAAATGCAGGAGCTCAGCGGCATAGAGTTTATGCAACTGGCGCCAGCGGGAATACAGATCGTCATTGTATCTGCCTATGATGAATATGCCGTAGAAAGCTTCGACCGGGAAGCGGTAGATTATCTCCTGAAGCCAGTATCTTTTGAACGTTTTGCCAGGGCTGTGCAACGGGTACAAGCCAAAGTTACGCCTGCTATTTCACAACCTGCCGGCACGGATTATATTTTTGTGCGCACCGATAAACGTATTGTCCGCGTAGATGTAAAAGACATTCTTTTCGTGGAAGCATTGCGTAATTATGTTGCCATTCAAACTACCCAACAGAAAATTCTTACGCTGCAAAACCTTCGTAGCTTTGAAGAAATCCTGGCGCCCTTCCGGTTTTTCAGGGTACATAAATCTTATATCATCTCCCTGGATAAAATAGATAGCATAGAACGACAACGTATTTTTACAGGAACTTATAATGTTCCTATCGGAGACGCCTATATGAAACAGTTTATGGAGGTGATTAATATGCCGAGGTAAAAGGTAAGTTTTTTGAAATTTAGAATCATTATATAAGTTTTTATCGAAAGAGGAAGATGCAGCAGGAAAACTGTTTGTAAGGAAGGTGATGGAGGTGATCAATTCTATCCAGTTGGAAGAATAGGTTGTTAAAATGATGAAACCCTGTATTATACAGGGTTTCATCAGCATCTAACTTTTCTTACTTTTCCGCCTCATGAATCGCTCTCACCGTTTTTATGATTGCATCTGGTGTAACTGAAATACTGTCAATGCCTTGTTGTACCAGGAATTTTGTGAACTCCGGAAAATCGGATGGTCCTTGTCCGCAGATACCTACTTTTACTTTCTGTTGTTTTGCTACTTTGATCAAATGCGCAATGAGCCGTTGTACTGCCGGGTTTAGCTCATTATAAAGATTGGCCACCAGGGAGGAATCCCTGTCGAGACCAAGTGTGAGCTGCGTCAGATCATTTGATCCTATCGAGAATCCATCAATGAAAGCGGAAAATTCTTCCGCCATCATAATATTGGAGGGGAGTTCTGCCATCAGGTATACTTCCAATCCGTTGTCGCCGCGGCGCAATCCAAATTCTTCCATGGTTGCCAGTACCAGTTGGAGTTCTTCTACGGTGCGACAGAAAGGAATCATCACTACTACATTTTTGAGCCCCATGGTTTGTCTTACTTTGAGCAGGGCTTTACATTCCAGTTCAAAGGCAGGTTTGTATTGCGGGGAATAATAGCGGGACGCGCCTCTCCAGCCGATCATGGGATTTTCTTCTGTTGGCTCAAAGTATTTACCACCCAGGAGATTGAAGTATTCGTTGCTTTTGAAATCGGAGAAGCGCACGATTACTTTTTCCGGGTAAAATGCCGAGGCAATTTTTCCCACGCCGTAGGCCAGTTTGTTGACGAAGTAGTCTGTTTCGTTATCGTGGCCTTGTATCAGTTGGGCGATACTGGCAGAGAGCTCTGCATCGTGCAGTTCTTTATGCTTTAGTAACGCCAGCGGGTGTACTTTGATGTAGTTGTTGATAATGAATTCTTCCCTGGCAAGACCCACGCCTTTGTTAGGCAGATGTGCAAACTGGAAGGCCATAGAAGGAGAGCCAACGTTGAGCATCAGCGGTGTGCGTATAGCGGGGAGTTTGGTGAGATCCAGTTGTTCTTCCCGGAACGGCAACCGTCCTTCGTATACGATGCCTTCACTGCCTTGTGCGCAGCAGACAGTGATTTCCTGGCCATCATTTAATTTTTCGGTGGCGTCGCCGCAACCAACGATAGCTGGGATGCCCATTTCACGCGCCACGATGGCAGCATGACAGGTACGTCCGCCTTTATTGGTTACAATAGCGGAAGCCATTTTCATGATCGGTTCCCAGTCGGGGTCGGTCATGTCGGTAACCAGTACATCGCCGGGTTTGAATTCACTACCGGTAATTAAGCGGTTGTCGAGGGAAAAGAGAATATTCACTTTACCGGCAGCAATTTTATCGCCTACGGCAATACCTTTTAATAATTGTTTAGCGGTGTCGGTATGATCAATCGAATAGGAGGTGATCAGGCTATGATCTTTCCGGGAGTGAATGGTTTCCGGGCGAGCCTGTACAATGTACAATTCATTGGTGAGACCGTCCACAGCCCATTCTATGTCCATCGGGCACCAGCGGCCTTTTTTATCGGAGTAGTAAGTTTCAATGCTGCGTACCCAGGTAGCCAGTTGCATGATTTGTGCATCACTTAAGCAAAAGTGTTGCTGTTGCTTTTTTTCTACCGGTATAATTTTCGTTCTTTCATCACTGCTTTCTCCGTACACCATTTTCTTGTCTTTCACGCCCAGCTTTTTTTCTATGATGGGTGTATAGCCGGCTTGCATGCAAGGTTTGAATACGATGAATTCATCGGGAGATACGGCGCCCTGTACCACCATTTCACCTAATCCGAAAGAGCCGTTGATGACTACTACATCTTTGAACCCGGATTCGGTATCTAGGGAGAAGGCTACGCCGGAAGCACCGAGATCGGAGCGGACCATTTTTTGTACACAAACAGACAAGCCTATACTAAAATGATCATAGCCGAAGTTCGCCCGGTAGCTGATGGCGCGGTCGGTAAAGAGAGACGCGAAACAGTTTCTTACGGCATCAATTAATGCGGCAGGACCTCTAACGTTGAGGAAGGTTTCCTGTTGCCCGGCGAAGGAGGCGTCCGGGAGGTCTTCGGCGGTGGCGGAAGATCTTACGGCAACATCCGTTTGTTCCTGCCCGTATTCCTGTGATAATTCATGATAGGCGGCAATGATGTGGTCGCTCAGTTCGTGAGGGAACCGGGTGTTGCTGATGGCTTGTCTTATTTTTTGCCCAGCTCTGCGCAGGGTAAGGATATCGTTAAAGTCGACCGTGGCTACCTGTTCGGCGATAAATTTTTCCAGCCCGCTTTGTTTCATAAATTCATAATAGGCGGTAGTGGTAATCGCAAATCCATCGGGTACGGCTACACCCATTTTGTCGAGGTTGGCAATCATTTCTCCCAGCGAGGCAGATTTCCCGCCTACCAGGGCAATAGCATCCATGCCCACCGCTTTTAGCGGCAGTACAATACTTTCTCTCATATAAAAATGAGTTTAATGAATAAAAAATATGGAAGGATGATGTATGTCTTCCAAACGTGGTTTGATTCTGTAACGGCAAATTATGCCATGTAGAGGTGTAACGACGACAAGCCGGAGAAAAGCGAAAAGAAAACTAAAAAAATTGGTTGCCACAGATTTTTTTTCCTAAATCCGTGACAGTTCCCCTATTTTTGATAAAAATACGCGCATGAGTTTCATACCTGACCAGATTGATATGTGTATAATGGACATATTGCAGGAAGACGCCAGAACAACCAATAAAGAGATTGCTTCCAGGTTAGGTAAGTCAGTTACTTCCATTTTTGAAAGAGTAAAACGACTGGAAGCAGAAGGGTATATATTACGCTATATAGCTGTACTGAACAGGAATAAGTTGGGTAAAAACCTCGTGGCCTATACCAGCGTAACGCTGAAAGAGCATGGCCATGATCGGCTGCTGGCCTTCGAGCATTCCATCAACTCTTTCCCCGAAGTGATGGAATGTTATAAGATGAACGGACAGTTTGACTACCTGCTGAAAGTACTGGTGGCAGATATGGAAGCCTATGAGCAGTTTAACCTCAGTAAATTATCCAAGCTGGAGAATATCTACAAGATCCGCAGCCTGTTTGTTTTAGCAGAGTCCAAGTTTGAAGTAGATCTAAACCTGACGACGAGCATGCAAACAAAATTGCAGCATAAAAATAAATAAATTTAAAAAGTGGGGACGCTGATGAAGCGTCCCTTTTTATGTCTACCGGTTTCCCAACACCGGAAATTCAGAAATCCGTAATCGGGTGCAGCCATAGGGAATGAGTGTTATTTCCTCTTCTTTAGCCTCGCTTTCCATACCATACGAAATATTAGGAATAGGCCCGCTCATGTCATTATACAATTGCCAGGAAGGGATTCTTTTGGCGGTTGTTTTTATGGAGATGGGCACCTGTTTGGAGGACCATGGATCCACGGGTATTACTGCGGCTTTTTCTATTTTATATTGACCATGACCCGGGCCATTCATCAGGCCATAGTTCCAGGGTGTTGTGGGGCGTATTTCCGTGTAGGTTTCACCGTATTCGGCCGGATCTGTTGTATTGTTGATGACTTGTTCTGCTTCGCCGATTTGCAAGGCATAGGTGAGCGGGCCGCGTTCAACTGACAGGGAGTTTTCCTGCCAGGTTTGCTGATACAGGTGCATGGGGAGTTCCAGGGTCAGGACATCACCGGGTGACCATTCCCGCGCAATCCTCACTACCTGGTTGCCGGTAGCTTCCTGCCATATCTTGCCATTTATTTTGATGATGCCTTTGTTGCACCAGGCGGGTATGCGCAGGTGGAAAGGAAAGTTTATTTTTTTCGGGCTGCTGAGGGTGAACCGGATACTTTCTTCGAAGGGATAGTTGGTTTCTTCTTTGAAGGTAACCGGTATTTGTGCGCCCACATACACTTTTACTTCACTGGGTGCGTACAGCAGAGCCGCCACTCCACTGTCGGTGGTGGCATACCATAAGTTTTGTGTGAATTTGGGCCAGCCCTGGTGCATGTTGGACGTACAGCAGGGGTAACCGGTGAGTAGTCCATAACAGAGGTCTGTGCCGCTGTGATTCACATCGAAGTTGCGGATATGACGGGTAGCCATTACCTGGTTGGCCTGTTGGAAGTACTGGTGGGTCATAAAGTCGGCCGATATTTGCGTAGGCAACGCATTGAACGCAATTTTTTCCAGCTGATCGGCATAGCTCACGTCTCCACTTATTTCGAGGATACTTTCCAGTGTAAACATCATTTCCACGGCAGTGCAAAGTTCTGCGCCCTGGGTAGGGTTGTTGCCATGCAATGCTTCATCACCGCCATAGAGGCCCTGTGCTGTGCCATTGAACCGGCGCAGGTCTTCCAATCCTTTACGGGTGGCTTCTATATATAGTTGATCTGGTTGCTGCTGATAGTAGATCATTGGCTCTTTCATGCCCTGGGCAAGGTTTACACCATGGATGCTGCCTGTGGTAGACAGGAGGGAGGTATGCAGAAATGCGTTGGTATAGTCAAATGTCTGATGGTGTAACAGCGTGGCCAGATCCAGCAGGGAAGCATCTCCCGTGATATTATAAAGCCAGTACACTACCATGAGGTTATCGCCGGCCCGGTAACGCGCCCAGAAGGTCCAGTGGTCCAGTGGGTGTTGCGGGAGTTCTTTTAACTGGTAGTGGAAGTAATTTGTGAGCAGGCGAATAATACGGGGATCGGCGGTGGCTTCATAGTATTGTTTCAATACTTTCAGCATCACCATTTTAGGCCACCAGTCCCGGCTATTGTCTCTTTGGATGCCAGGTTCCGCGGGATAGTCTTTGGCCGGTCCGAAATAGCCGTCTGGTTGCTGACTTTTAACGGACCATTCCACCCAGGGCTTTACTTTGGCAATAAGGGCGGTGTCTTTCAGGATATAGGCCAGTGGAAGCAGGCCGTCTATCCAGTAGGGACCCCGTTCCCATTGATCGCCATCGCCGCCCAGCCAACCATTGCGTGGGCCCATTACCTGTGGATATAGCTGATCCAGTTGCCCGGTGGCGCCATTTTTTTGTTGTACCAACAGATGGAGCAGCCAGCCTTTGGGCGTGATAGCGCCCAGGGGAAGTGCCAGGTAGGGCCTGGGTGCCAGTGGAGAGCGGTTCGGGTGATAAGAAGGCACAGGGGTAGTACTTTTTTTCCCCTGTGCCAGGGTGGCTAAGGAAAGACCCAGCCATAGCGTGGAAATAATAGCAACGAATTTCATGAACGGTCAGCGCAATTTTTCCTGGCTAATTTATCCGTAATACGGATCGGCTGTTATCCCAAATGACTCATTGTTTCGATAAAACGTATCAAAAATGGGTATTCCCGTGGTACATGATAAAAAGAAGCCGATTTACGTATAGGTGTCGTTGTTAGGGCTTGCGGTTTATCAGCCGGTTGGTACGCCCGGGTTGCTTCACCAGGTCGAAGGCATCAAAAACTTCCCCGGTGGCCAGGCAGGAGCGGAACGACAAGGTATCGTTATCAATCGTGATCAGGCTGTATAGCTGAATATCGCCGGTAACTACATCGGTCCATTCGATGGTGTTGTCATACTCATACATTTTGGATCCGCTTACGGTCACCAGGTACATGGTGCCTCCCGGCGCCACCTTTTGCATGCCCCTGCCATAAGCGTGGTCATGTCCCTGTAATACAATATCCACTTTGTATTGATCGAAGAGTGGTTTGAACCAGGTTTTTACCGCTTTGTTATCGCGTCCTTTTTTAGTGGAAAACACCGGGTGGTGCATGGTGATACAGGTCCATTTGCAGGGATTATTTTTCAGCACGTTTTCCAGCCACGCGGTTTGGCGGCGTATTTGTGTTTCGCTGGTGGCATCTTCCATCATCATGGTATTGAGTGAAATGAAACGTACGTTTTGGATATCTGTATAATATACACTGCCATCGAGGTATTCATCTCCTGTGCCATTGGCCGGCAGGCCAAACTGTTCTTTCCAGTACACTGATAAATGTGGTTGGTCATTTTCATGGGTGTATTCATGGTTGCCGGGTGTAACGATAGCAGGGATGCTGCCATGAATATAGCCACCTGCTTCAAACCATTGGCCCCATTCTTCATCGCTGTTGGCGCGGTTTACCAGGTCGCCGGCATGAATAATCAGCTGTGCATCGGGTAATTGCGCATAGGCTTTGCGGATCACACGGCTCCAGAAGGGGCGGATGCCTACCTGGGCATCTCCGAGGTAGATAAAAGACAAACGGCTGCTATCGGTGGCGGCTGTACGAAAAGTCATCCATTCACTCCAGCCGGTGTCGTTGCCCACGCGGTAAGTATAAGTTGTGGCCGGCTGCAGTTGTTGCAGGGTAACCCGGTGATGGGCAGCGGTTACCTGTTCAAACCGGAAGCTGCGGGCATCAGCAGCTATACGGGTGGCGTTGGTGGCAAAAGACGGATGTGCATCTGCCACAGCATATTCCGCAAAATGCCCGCCGGCAGCATTGGCCGTACGCCAGTTCAGGGTTACCGATGTAGCCGGTTTATCCGTTACCGTTAGTATAATACGATCGGGGGTATTGCTTGCCGGATAAGCCAGTGGTGCCGGTTCTCCGGGAACGGCGGCCGACTGTAGCAACGCTGCACCACCCGCAAACGGGAGCAGGCTGCCGGCTTTGAGAAAGTTGCCGAGGAATTTTCTTCGCTTCATCTGTTGCATAGTAAAGTGTTGTTGGAATTAGAAAGGTCCACGCTTTCATCATGGTATCAGGACATACAAATATAACCGGGGCATGTTATGCCATTGTTAAGGGATTTTATACGTAAGTTTGAAGGAAAAAAATGCGCCTGGTATTCTTATTGTTTGGCATCTTGTTTATTAGCACCGCCCACGCACAAACCACTCCTTTCTCCATTGGCGAGGTACAGCAGCTTCGTTCCAATGAACTTAACGAAACACGTACACTGAATATCTATCTCCCGGAGGGATATCAGCAAAATACCCAACAACAGTACCCGGTGATCTACCTGCTGGATGGATCGGCTAACGAAGACTTTGTGCATATTACAGGGCTGGTACAGTTCTTAACAATGATACAACAAATGCCACCTACCATCGTGGTGGGTATCGCCAATGTAGATCGTAAGCGGGACTTCACTTTTCCTACCACCATTGAAGCAGATAAAAAAGCATATCCTAGCACGGGACATGCCGCGCCGTTTATCCGTTTCCTGGAAAAGGAGCTACAGCCTTATGTAAAGCAGCATTTCCGGACCAATGATACTACTACCTTGATCGGACAATCATTAGGCGGATTACTAGCAACTACGGTGCTGGCTGAACGCCCGCAGTTGTTCAGCAGGTATGTGATTATTAGTCCCAGTTTGTGGTGGGATAATGAATCGCTACTCACTAAAATAAAACCTCCTTTTGCCAATGCGCAGATTTTCATTGCCGTGGGTACAGAAGGCAAGCAGATGGAAGATGATGCAAAAGCCCTGGCAGCAAAGCTACAGGCAGAAAAAGCGGCAGTAACGTTTGTACCTATGCCGGCGGAAGATCACCTCACTATTTTGCATAACGCTACATATAAAGCGCTACAGGTATTGAATACGCCGAAAAAGTAAGCGTTAATGTTTTTTGATAGGTTTTTCTCCTTTTATAACAGGGCAGCCAATAGCTGGTCGGACATTCATCGTAATGTTCCCCAGGTTCATTTCATTTTCTGCATGCCGGTTGATGATGGTAATTTCTTTATTAAAAAAACCGACAGAGGAAAATACCAGTGTGATGGTATCTTGTTCGGGAAGGTGTTGGAGTTGAAAGTCTCCGTTGCCACCGGATAGAACGCCGATGCGGGTACCTTTTACCATGATAGTGGTGGCCGGCAGTCCTTCTATCTTACCAGTAGCGTTGTTTACAATCTGAACAGTACCTTTTACCATAAAGGTATCTGTTGTTGCGGCGTACAGCAGTGGAGCGGCCTTTGCGGGTACCAGGGATAACCACCCTGCCGTCAGGGACAAACCGGTCCCGTACAAAATTTTTTTAAAGGGTAGGGTGTTTTCTTTCATTGCTGGTACAGTATCGGAATGTTTATAGTAAGGGGATGATGACTAAATATACCTTTTTTAAATCACAATGGAGGGATACGCGGGTGCGAACGTTGTCTTATTAATCCGGAGATTTTTTAAACCTCCCATAAATGCCTAATTTCGGTGCATTGAATAAAACCTGCTTATATGAAACTTTACACGGCCGTAGCATTACCGGTATTTCTCCTGACCCTAACCACCCAGGACCTTTACAGCAAAGACAAACCTGTAACGGAATATACCGCCCCAAAACCTCAAACACGCATATCTTTTGGCAGTGGTATTGACCTGATCGTAAAAGGTTTGGGTTTGAATATCGACAATATCCGCTTTATCAAGGCGCCCAAAGCCAGCGACTATTTTAAAAAGGCCAACGACAAAGCACCTTATGCGGAGTCGCTCATCATTGCCGGTAATAACGGTATTGAATCTGGTCGCAATTTAAATCCCGAAGCACCTGCTACCAGGGAGCAATTTGCACTGGCACTGCACGAGGCCATTCAGCATACCGGCCCATACCCGGAAAACATGATGTGGATAGTAGTAAAAGATGAAAAGTCTTTTTCAGGGAACAGCCTCAATGCCGTTCAATCTCTTGTTAAATCTAAAGTAGTAACGCTGGAAAACGGTCATTTCCGTCCTAAAGCATTTATCACCAAAGCAGAAGCGGCAGCCATGGTAAAAAAAGCAGCAGACTTTATCAATACCATAAAAGCACATGCCGGTGACTTACCCGCCACCGATGGTACCATTAGCTTTACCACTACACCAGTGAATGACCATGTGAACAGTGTGGTACTGTCTGCCGGACAAAAGTCAACCGGTGGCTACGTGTTACAGGTAACCCGCATTGATTTTACCGCAGATCATGAGGCGATTATTCATTATAAACTTACCGCGCCGGCTCCCGGTAGTATGAATATACAGGTGATTACCGAGCCTAAAACGGAAACGTTTGTGGGAAGTGAGTATAGAGTAAGCCTGAAGGCAGATTAATTTTTTCTTTTAGCATAGCCTACAGCCGGCGTCTCAAAACTATTTGAGGCGCCGGCTGCATTATTATACATAAAGGGAAAATTTAGATTGATTTTTTGATTAAAAGACGAGTTTCCAATAAGTGCTCAACTTTAACACACTAAAACAGCATCCATCGGCTATTTACCAGCCTAACGGTATTTTCTGTATAAATCGACCCTCTTTTTTATTAAATTAGCACCAGACTAATGGAGGAATATTGGATAGTACCAGGTTTCATATTGATACAACAACACTTGTTAATATAGCGGAAGGTGATGGGGACGCATTCAGGCAATTGTTCTTTGCGGTGCTGCCATGGCTGACTCCCTATGTGAAGAAAGTAATACGGGACCCCGATAGCGTGGAAGAGGTAATACAGGAAACATTTATCCGTATCTGGATCAGCAGGGACAAATTACCTGGCATTGAAAACCTCCGGGCATGGATTATGCGCGTGGCCAGCAATGAATGCTTTACCTGGTTTCATAAGCAGGCAGCCGCCCGTATGACGATGGCCCTTCATGATGCTTTGCCGGAAGCAACAACTAACCAGGTGGAAGAACTGGTGGCCAGCAGAGAAACCCTTCATCTCATCAAACAAGCAATAGCACTGCTTCCTCCCCAACGCCGGAAAATATACCTGATGAGCAGGGAACAAGGCCTCAAAACACAGGAAATAGCAGATCAACTACAGTTGTCGCAGAGTTATGTGAAAAATACTTTAAGCGCCGCACTCAATAATATCAGGCAGTTTTTGCAGGCAGCGGGGAAGTCAATTCCGTTCCTGTAAGCAATCTTCCCCATTAACTTTCGCCGGGCCCCCTGTTCTTAGCTAGCACTTTCCCGGTTTCCCCAAAAAAATATTTTTTATTCGATAGGTACCATTTCCCTTTTTTTCATTCTTATCTATATAACGCTGTTATAGCGTGCCTGTAATTCTATCTATTAGTTTTGAAAACCATATATGCAAGAGCGAATATTCTTTTTGATAAAAAAGAGTCAGGATACAGTGCTCACAGAGGACGAAGAAAAAGAACTGCATGCGTTCTTTTTAAATGAAGCTAACCGTGAAGTCTTTGACCTGGAAATGCAAAAAAATACGGATGCTCTCATTGGGGAAGGAGTGGATCCACAACAGTGGGAACCGGTATTGCAGCGGGTATTAAGTGCTGATGGACCCGCCACCGGCAGGGTAATACCAATAGATCCGGCTCCTGGAAAGGGCTTCGGTACTTGGTGGAAATATGCTGCTGCTGTTGCCGTAATGGTGGTAGCAGGAGGCTTTTGGCTGAATAGGCAGCAGCGGGTATCAACGGTGAAGCAACCAGTGGCAACGATTGTGCCGGCTGCTGGTAAACCCATTCTGCGGATGAGCAATGGTAAAACAATTGTGCTGTCTGATGCCAGCAATGGCATAGTGTCCCAACAAGGCGGTATGAGTATTGTGAAACTGGATAGTGGACTGCTGGCCTTCAGAGGAACGGCAAATAGCAGTGAGCAGGTGCTCAATACGTTGATCACACCGAAGGGCAGACAATACAGTATTATTCTTCCGGATGGTACGAAAGTATGGTTGAATGCTATGAGCGAGCTTACATTCCCTTCTGCTTTCAGCAGCCAGGAGAGAACCGTAACACTATCGGGAGAAGCTTACTTTGAAATAGCAGGTGCGGCCGATCATCCATTTGTTGTAAACTCCAGGAACCAACGGGTGCAGGTATTGGGTACGAGCTTCAACATCAGCGGTTATGAAGAGGAAACAATGATCAGTACCACGCTGATTACAGGAAAGGTGAAGGTAAGTGCTGGTGATAAATCAGCCGTACTGCTACCAGGTCAGCAATTACAACATAACAGGAACAGCTGGCAAGTGTTGCAAAGTGCTGACACCGATGCGGCCATGGCCTGGAAAAATGGTTACTTTTCTTTTAATAAAGCAAATATTGACGCCGTCATGCGGCAGCTTGAAAGGTGGTATGATATAAATATTGTTATTGAAACTAAAACCAAATCACATCAGTTCGTAGGAGAAATACCCAGGAGCGTAACATTGGAGCAAGCCATGGGTATTTTAAAACATAGTGGAATTAATTATACCATCAAAGGGAGAACGGTAACCATCACTGACTAGGAAATCAAAGCCGACACACAGCGATATTGTTACAACCAGCACTAAATCGTATACCAACCAAAATAGCATCAACCAAAAATCAACCATTTGTTATTATGAAAAAAAACAGCACTTAAACAACAACACAACGCTTAAAAAACAAAAACAGAAGCGGTTGCAACGCTTCTGTTCATTTATTCGGGTTCGTCGATAGTCATCCGACCAAGAACGCTTATCTCTTCACCCAAACAAGACAAATTTATGCAATTAACAAATTGCTACCGGCATTTTTTTGCCCGTTCCCTACTAAAAAAAACGATGCTCATTATGAAGATCAATTTCTTCCTGATCCTGGTAATGTGTTTGCATGTGAGCGCTAAGAGTCTGTCACAGGATATTTCCATATCCGTTAAAGAGGCCCCCCTGGAACAGGTACTCGCCAACATTAAAAAGCAAAGCAATTACCATTTCTTTTATGACGCACAGCAGCTAAAAGCTGCACTGCCAGTAACTTCCAGTCTGCAGAAAACATCGCTCAAAAACGCGATGTCGGTTATAATGGAAGGACAGCCACTTACCTGGTACATCGATGAGGAACACAAATTGGTAACCATCGGACAGCCGCCTGCCAATACTGTTTTTGTTGTACCGATCGTAAATGGTGGCATTAATGGGGTAGTGGTGGATGAACAGGGAAAGCCAATTTTCGGCGCCACTGTTGCTATCAGGCCTTTCAATAAAGGCACCGTTACTGCGGAAGATGGTTCATTCAGTTTTAAAAACCTGCCCCCCGGCGAATACCAGCTTACCGTCAGCTTTATTGGATACGGTAGTTACCGGCACAGCCTACGTGTGGACGGAAGTGCAGTAACACTGCGTATAGCCCTGAAACCCGAGCTGCAGGAGCTGAATGCCTCTGTTGTTGTTGGCTATGGTACCACTACGCAGCGTGCTAAAACAGAATCCATGGCTACGCTGAAATCAGAAGAGCTGATGCAGAATCACGCCAGTGTTGCGGTGTCAGACATGCTCTCAGGCCAGTTGCCCGGACTGTATGCGCTGAAATCCGGTGGCGCACCCGGCGCCGGCAGCACCTTGTTCGTACGCGGTCTAAGTACCTTTAACAATTCTACTCCATTGGTGGTGATTGATGGTATACCAGACAGAAGATTGGATGACCTGAATGCGAACGACATAGCAACCATCTCCGTGTTGAAAGATGCATCTGCCATATCGGTATATGGAGCGCGTGCAGCAAATGGGGTAATATTGATTACTACTAAAAAAGGGAGCCTGGGTAAATCCACTATTACATTTACCGCGAATGCCATTAACCAGCGCCCCACCCAGTATTACAAACAAATGAATTCATATGACTATGCCAGGCTATATAATGAGGCACTGAAGAATGAAGATGTTTTTAATCCAGGCCAGGGGATGGGCTTCTCTGACGAGATGCTGCAGAAATATAAAGATGGTACTGATCCAGATCATTACCCCAATACAAACTGGGTGGATGAAATTCTCGCGAAATCCCTCTGGCAGCAGAACTACAACCTGGCTATTTCCGGTGGCGCAGAAAAGGTCCGCTATTATCTTTCCGGTGGCTATACGAAAAACAATGGCCTGGTGAATGTGGAAGGTTACAAGCGATACAATCTGCGCAGCAACCTGGATGCAAACATCACACGTGATCTGAAAGTGTCCCTGAATATCAACGGTTCATTCGCTAATACAGACGGGGAAGCCGTTTACAGCACAGAATATGTAATAGAGAATCTCTATGGTACACCACCAACCCGTGTAAACAGGTTTTCCAACGGACTATACGCCTATGTGCCGGAGCAACGCGGCAACGCTTATCAGCAGTCTGTCGGGCAATCCGGTTATTGGTCTACCAATACCAATATCTTCAACTCAGTAGCCACCTTGCAGTATGATCTGCCTTTTATTAAAGGGCTGTCTCTGAAAGGGAATGCTGCCTACGATAAACTCTATACTTTTGGTAAACGTTTTGCCACGCCGTTCGACATGTACTCCATCAGTTCCTCCGGCAACTATACGAAAGTGGCAGCTTATCCAACGGAACCCTTCCTGAGGGAATACTTTACACAAACGCAGAGCGTTACACTGGAGGGCGGCCTGCAGTACGATAATATCTTCGGTAAACACCAGGTATCCGGTACCTTGTTGTACACGCAAACAAATGGGAAATCTGATAATTTCAATACCCAGCGGAATGGATTTGTATCTTCAAGTTTGTCAGAACTGAGTCTTGGCGACCCGACAAGGGTTACGAATGCCGGCTCAGCTACGCAGAACGCCAGGAGGGGCCTGGTGGGAAGACTGAACTATAATTTCGATACCCGCTACCTGTTTCAGTTTAACTTCCGCTACGATGGATCTGACATCTTTCCACCAGATCATCGGTTTGGCTTCTTCCCTTCCTTTTCTGCAGGCTGGGTAATATCAGATGAACCATTTATGCGGGGAATAGCAGATAAGATCGATTTCCTTAAGCTACGTGCTTCCTGGGGACAGTTGGGTAATGACCGGGTAGATCCCTATCAATTTCTGACTACCTATAATCTTGGCCGTACGGCGGGGTATTCACTGGGAGGCGCATCGCCCACCTATTACCAGACACTTAGCCCCAGCGTATTACCTAACCCGGTATTTACCTGGGAACGCGCCAATATTTCCAATGCAGGCCTGGAAATGCATATTAAGGGCGACCTGCTGACCATAGAGGCGGATTATTTCTATAAACGTACCCAGGATATCCTGGCGCCGCCTGCAGCGCAGGTGCCTTCCGTCATCGGTATCGGGCTGCCGTCTACCAACGATGGGATTGTTGATACCAGGGGGATAGAACTTAATCTGACACACACGATGCATATTGGCAAATTCAGTTACTATGTATCACCGAACATCACATTCGCAAAAAACAAAGTAATACACTATCCCGAATCCCAAAGTATTCCTGACTGGCAGAGAGTAAGTGGAAAATCTATCGGTTATTTCTATAACGCGGTGGGCCAGCATGGGCTGGGATATGTGGCTGACGGGCTTTACCAGTCGGACGATGAAGTGGTAAAAGGTCCCACACCACTGTACCCGGATACAAAAGCAGGAGACATACGCTATAAAGACATAGATGGCGATGGTAAGATCACGGCAGCAGACCGTGTACTGATGGGTGCTGAACTTTTCCCAAAAATTCAGTACGGTGTTCGTTTCGGTGCAAAGTATAATGGGCTGGAACTAAATGTACTCCTGCAGGGCGCAGGAAATGTTAAAGGCTACGCTTACAACAGTTTACCGGCAACAACCGCCAAGCTTGACAGATGGACACCAGAAAATCCAGGTGCGTCCTGGCCCCGCTTGTGGTACAATAACCAGAACAACCAGGAGGATTCCGATTATTGGCTGCGCAACACGGCCTACCTGCGTGTGAAAAATATTGAGTTGGCATATGCTTTACCACAAAGCATCTTAAAACCTATTCACGCCAATGCCCTGCGAATTTTCGTGACCGCCAACAACGTATACACGTTCACTCACTTCAAACTGTTTGATCCAGAAAGCGCCGGACAGGTACGTGACCCGTTGATGAAGTCGTATACAGCCGGTATTTCTTTGCAATTCTAATCTGAACTGACATGAAAAAAATTATTGCCTATATAACAGGAACACTGATAATGGGGGTGGTTGCCTGCAACAAGGAGGCTTTGAACAAAGGGCCGCTGAATCTTTATAGCGACAGTAACATCTGGAAAGACAGCGCACTGATCAGCCGTGTGGTGCTGGAATCATATGACGGTATTCATAGTATTTATGATGATGCCGGCAATTGGATGCCCATGGACATCACCGATGAAGGTAAGTCAGCAAGATCTTTTCTTGAATCCAACCTGATCAATACCGGGCAATACACGGCATCTACCGGTATTTACGACGATGTATGGACTAATACCTATACCATGGTCAGGAACTGTAATAATGTGCTGGAACATTTGCCGGATATGACACTCAGTGAAGCCGGGAAACAACGGATCAAAGGTGAAATGCTTTTCCTGCGCGCCTTGCATTATATGGATCTCTACTCCATTTTTGGTCGCTTTCCAATTATAACAAAAGTATTGTCACTCACCGATGACCTTACCGTGCCAAGAGGTACTGCGGATGATTGCGTAAAGCTGATGCTGGATGATCTTAACCAGGCGGCAGTTTTGTTACCTGCTACTTATCCCAAAACGGAAGCGGGCCGTGCTACCAGGTATGCTGCATTAGGCATGAAATGCCGGCTGCTGCTGAACCAGAAGGACTACCAGGGGGCTGCGGCTGTTGCAAAAGAAGTGATAGATAAAGGAGGATATAGCCTGTTCCCGGACTACGGGGCCATGTTCTACCCTGAAAACGACGACAACCAGGAAGTGATTTTCAATAAAGAGTTTGCCGGTGATTTAAGTGGACAAGTACATTCGCTGGATGCATACGATAATGCGGCTTTTTTTACAGGATTCAGTAGCCTGGTAGATTGCCCCACCCAGAATATGGTGGATCAGTACCTGATGACAGATGGGTTGCCCTGGAATCAATCGCCGAAATTTGATCCGGCACACCCATATGCCAATAGGGATCCGCGTTTTCATGCCAGCATTATTTATGATGGCACCAACTGGATGAATGAAACCATGGACCTGCAGCTGGGATCAAAGTATAATCCGGCTACTTACAGCACCGCCATTACAGGTTACATGTTGCGGAAGTTCCTTAATCCGAAATACATCTTCAATGGAACTAATAATAATTATCAAAACTGTATCATGCTGCGCTTAGGGGAGATATATCTCAACTACGCCGAATGCCAATTGAAACTTGGCAATCCGGAAGAAGCCCGCACGTATATCAACCTGCTGCGTCAGCGTGCAGGCATGCCCGTAATACCATCCGGACAACTCACCTGGGATACTTATGTACGTGAACGCACTGTGGAACTGGCTTTTGAAGGGCAACGGTTCAATGATATCCGTCGTTGGGGTACTGGCGCCACCATGATAGGTACTGCTATTACGGCCATGCAGATCAGCGAAACGAATGGAGTACGCAGTTACAAAACGGTTCCGCTGGAACAGCGCCATTGGAGCGACAAAATGTATTATTTCCCAATCCCGCAATCGCAGCTGCAAAAATATCCGGCTGGTAAAGTTCCTGAACAAAACCAGGGCTGGTGATTGGTCTTAAAAAATATTCATCCTAAAAAAATCAGTCATGAAACTTTATTCCAGAAATACAGCCATCGCAATAACATTGATGGCTATTCCATGTATAACTGCCGCACAGCAGATCAACCAAAAGAAGGTGGATAGCCTTGTGGCAGTGATTAGCAAGCAGCCGGATAATATTGCTGCTATTGATGAATTTAATCAATCAATGAACCGCGACACCACGCTCCCGCTGCGGTATTATAAAACCTGGATGAAAAAGTATCCCCAATCAGCTGGCATCTACTACGGCATGGGAACTTTGTATACTAACCAGGAAAGCCCGGCAGCCCGTCCCTACCTGTTGAAAGCGGTAGCTCTCAATCCTAAGTTATCGGTCGCTTACGCAGAACTGGCCATTGACGCAGAAAGATGGGGCGAGTTTGATCAGGCCGCTGAATTTCAACGGAAAGCTTATGAAGCAAGCCCGGATAACCCAGACTACCTGTTTAGTTACATGTACCATTTTGAAACCAAAGATCCTGTTAAATATGCAGCACTGTTGAAGGAGTTGAGAACCAAATTTCCGGAGAGCGACCGTGGCGCCCAGGCGCTTTACTGGAAAGCTTTACGCACTACAGACTTTAACGAGAAAGTAGCCATTTATGAAGATATGAAGCAGCATTATCCTATCAATAAATCAAGATGGGGGGCGTCAGGTATGAGTGATTACTTTGATGCATTGCTAAGCAATAGCCCCGAAAAAGCGGCGGCATTGGCAGGAGAACTGGCGGCAACACCAGGTATTGAAGCCTCTACAAAAGACGAGTTTGCAAAAAATAAATTAATGGCAGAACAGTTGCTGAAAGCAGATGAACTGCTACAGACAGGCAAGAATGCTGCCGCCATCACCTTGCTTAGCAACCTGAAAGCCAAGCGCTGGGGGCCAACCATTAGTATTGTAGCATTGGCGAAAGCGAAAGCTGCAGCGGCTGTAAATCCGCAACAGGGATATGATACGCTGATGAAGTACTACCTTAAAGAGCCGGCCCGTGTGATGAAAGAACCGCTATACAGCTACGGACGGCAAGCCGGTAAAACAAACGAAGCGATTGAAAAAGATATTAAATCCAGGTTACTCAATACCTCCAAACCTGCCATCTTCTCTTTCGACGCTTATATGGAACCTGGTAAAAAAACCATGAAGGACTACAGTGGAAAAGTAGTACTGCTTACGTTCTGGTTTCCCGGCTGCGGGCCATGCAGGGGCGAATTCCCTCACTTCGAAGAAGTGTTGAAACATTTCAACCGGGATAACGTCAATTATATAGGAGTGAATATACTGGCAGAACAGGACGAATATGTTATTCCGTTTCTAAAATCCAGTAAGTATACTTTTACAGCGTTGCGAGACAAAGAAACAGCCCGCACAAACCTGCCTGTAAGAGGAGCACCCAGTAACTTCCTGATAGACCAGGAGGGAAGAATCATCTTCTCCAATTTTATGATTCAAACTCCGGAAGCGCAACTGATGTTGCAAGACATGATAAGCCTCTTGCTGGATAAGAACACGTAAGTACTGATTAATAAATAATCATCACAAAGGCTGTCCCTAACTATGGAGACAGCCTTTGCGTTTTATGCGATTATTTTTACAAAACGCCATCTTTCCCAATCACAACCCAGTCTTCATTACCATGCCCTTTCGCTATCCAGCGATCCATTTCTGCTGCAATAGCCGGTAATACCGCCAGGTGGCCATTTCCTTTTTCTACGGCATCTATAAACAGCTGGGTATCTTTCCTGGCCATACTCAGTTCCCAGGAAGGGTTGCTGTAATCGCCGCTGGTCATGCGTTGCAGCCTGACAGGTAAGCCTGCACCCGGATTCCAGAGGTCAAACAAACCAGCCACATCGCTGTTGGGAATATTCAATGCTTTGGCCAGTGATAAGGTATCAGAGAGGCTGGCCGTTAAACCTACGAGGAAGCTGTTGCCGACCAGTTTGATGGCAGCCGCTTTACCCACTGTGTCACCGAAATTAACCACTTTGCCGGTCATCTTTTCAAGCGCCGGTAGGATGCTGTTGATGATGGCCTGGTCACCGGAAACCAGCATGTAGCCGGTACCGTCCAATGCATTGGATGGACCCATGAATACAGGAGCATGTACATAAGTAAATCCACGGGCCGCCCAGTCTTGGGTTCTTTGAATGGCGCCATCGGCGGAGGTAGTAGTATGATCAATGATGATGGCACCCGGTGTAAGTCCGGCAGCGGCTGCCGCCAGTACTTCATCTACCGTATGATCATCTTTAAGTGTAATATGTATGCGATGGGCTCCTTTTACAGCGGCTGTTACATCGGCAAATGCTTTGGCGCCGTATTGTTCCAGCGCAGTGGCTTTAGCGGTGGTGCGATTCCATACCTGTACCGTTTCGCCATTTTTGATAAGCGCCCTCACGAAATTTGATCCCAGAAGGCCCATGCCTAAGAATGCTATCATAAACTTGAATTTTTTTCGAAGGTAGCGAAAAGTTGAGCAACGGAATTGGATGAAAACGACACCGGCAGCCTTGCGGGCTGCCGGTATTTTATTGTTGGTTTTTGTTGTTGCCGCGGATTTTGTCTTGTACAGGATTATACTGATTAAACTGATTGTTTTTTTGATTAAAAAAGAGGTTAAAACAAAAATCAGTTTAATCAGTATAATCCTGTACAAGACAAAAAATCGCTATGTTTTCGCCTTTTCAAAATGTCCGTTGTCTGTTGCAGTTGTATTACTGGTATTTAGCAGGATAACTACCGGTGCCTGGAAATGCTTATTGGTATCCAGGTGGAGGAAGTATTCATGCGCACCAATCACTTCCGGCGTCAGGGTTACACCGGGATTTTCCAGGTAACTGGCCTGTGTGAGCGTGGTGTTGGCTGGTAGTTTTACGCGCAAACTACCGGATACGGGTACATTGCATACCACCATAAAAACGCTGTCGGTACCGGTTTTGCGGATATAGTATCCCCAGTCCTGTTTCTCGAACCCCGCGTAACCGCCACCGCGTATAGCCGTTCCATTTACTCTCATCCACTGCCCGATTTCATGCATGCATTGTACTTCTTCTGTACGGAAAGTACCATCGCTTTTAGGACCAAAGTTGATGACGAAGTTACCGCCCAGGGAGGTGGATTTCACCAGCATCTCAATTAATTCGTTCGATGTTTTGATGTGTCCGGCCCATTTGGCATTGTAGCCCCATTGATTTTCGGGGATGGTCATCACGCCTTCCCAGTCGTTGCCGTGTATATCGGCGAACTGCGCAGGTAGCTTACGTTCCCAGCCCTGTTCGTAGTCACCCATGAGGTGACCATTGCTATCAAAGTGGCGGGCGCCTTTTTCATCGGCGCGCAGGCGGCTGCCGATGATCAGCCCCGGATGAATTTTCTGGAGATATTGTTCCAGTTCATCAGAGAAAGCGCCGTCCTGTTTCCAGGAGTTGTCCCAGGTACCGTCGAACCAGAAACCTTTAATAGTGGGATATCTTACCAATAACTCCTGTAACTGGTTCTTTACAAAAACTTTAAAGCGACCATAAGCCGCGCTATCTTCCGGCGTTTTCAACGACGTGCGCCAGTCCGGGTTGTTCCAATCGATGATAGAAAAGTAGAGATATACGTCGATGCCCTGTTTATTATATGCATTTACCATGGGGCCGATGATATCTTTTTTCCAGGGAGATGCAGCTACCGTGTAGCGGCTATACTTACTGGGCCATAAACAAAAGCCGTCGTGATGTTTGGTGGTGATGATCATGTAGCCGGCGCCCATGTCTTTGGCTTGTTGCGCCCACTGTTCCGGTTGATAATTTACCGGGTTGAATTGTTTATACAGGTTGTCGTAATCAGCTTGCGGCATTTCCTTCCAGGAGCGAATCCATTCTGCAGCGCCGTTATAAGTTTTTCCTTTCCATTCGCCGCCGGGAATGGCGTAGAGTCCCCAGTGGATAAACTGTCCGAGGCGGAGGGTTCTCCAGCGCGCCATATCAGCATCTGTTCTGTTGCCAGTGCGGTGGGCGCCATGGACCAATGGAATGGTATCTTTTCCTGGAGTGGCCGTTTGTGCCTGTCCGTGTAGTTGTAACAACAGCAATGCGCTGGCTGCGGCCGTACAAAGTTTCTTCATAGTAATCAGTTAATGCGTCCAGGTAATGGTGTCGGTATATACTTTACCGTTATGAATGCCCGATGCCTGCAAGGTGTTTACCCCTGTTTGCAACGTAATGTTATCGAAAATGAAATCCCGCTTATTGGCGCCCGGGTGGCCCGTTACCGGTTGGTTGCCGTTGACGGTCAGTGTGATGTTTTCCAGGTTACTGAATACTTCTACCTTTACCTGTGCGGGCCGGTTCGTATTATTCCGGCGTTCTGCAATGTAGATCATGGGCGCAGGATTCCAGTTGGCTTTGTACCAGTAAAATGCGTCTTTTTTCTGTTTGCGGTCGTAGGTAATCAATCCTTTCAGATTCCGGGCATTAACGCCGCCCCTGTTCCACATGGGTACCGCAAATTCGAACATATTCCACAAATAGGAGGCAGCAATATAAGGGTGTTTTTCTATCACCGACCACTGTTTTACGTGGGTGGCAGTTTGATAAGTTTCCGGGAAAAACTGGCCGCTTACAGGATCGAAATCTGTACTCAAACTATCTGTATGTTGATTGATATTGCCGTCGGCGCCGTATTCGGTAAGCATTAGTTTATAGTCGGGATAGTTTTTCTCCAATCCACTTACCCATGGTTCAATATCATCTATTTTGCCTTCATACCAGCCGAAGTAGCGGTTCATGCCTTGTATGTCGGCCGCCAGGTTAGCCGGGCGATTCATTTCACCGTAGCCACTCACGGCCACAGTATAGCGATCGGGATCCTCTGTTTTAGCCAGGTCATTTAGTTGCCTTGTTAATACGGCCACGTGTTCATCCGGTGTTTTGGCATATACTTCATTGTGCATGCCCCATACATAAATAGCCGGATGATTGCGGTTTTGCCGGATGAGCTCTGTGAGTTGCTGCCGGGCATTTTCACTTTCTTTTCCGGAGAAGTTGTTCACAAACGGTATCTCTGCCCAGATCACAAAACCCATGGTATCACATTGCGAATAGAGATAGTCTGATTGTTGGTAGTGCGCGAACCTGATGGTAGTAGCGCCTATTTCGCGGATCAGATCCAGGTCTGTTTTGTGTTGCTGGTTACTGAGGGCGTTACCACAGTCCTGCCATTCCTGGTGGCGGGTAACACCGTGCATGGCGTAGGGTTGGCCGTTGAGGAAGAAGCCTTTGCCCGGGATCACTTCAAAACAACGAATGCCAAATGGCTGTGTAACGGCATCGAGTGTTTGCCCTTTGGATAAGATGGACGTGGTGAGCGAGTACAAATATGGATCTTTTACGCCGTTCCAGCGGTGTGGACGCGCTACCGGCAGGACCTGCCGGATGATGTTGATACCTTGTGGACTGAGTATAACTTCTTTAACGGTGATGGCTACACGCTTTCCTTGCCGGTCCCTGATTTCCGTTTGTACCTGTACGTTAGTATGATGCGGTTGTTTGTTTTCAATTTTAGCGACTACCTGTATGTCTGCGTTTTTATCGCTTACATTTTCCTGGGTGATGGCGAGGCCGGAGGAGGCGTAGTCGGTGGTGGTGATATTAATATCATTCGTAATCAGCAGATTCACCGGGCGATAGATGCCACCGAAAATGCCGAATAGAAAATTGTTGATGGGTAATACATCTTCCCTGGCCTGGTTGTTGGCTTTGAGCACAATCGTATTTTCTTCCCCATACTTCACAGAATGGGTGATTTCAAAGCAGAAGGCGGCGTAAGACCCCTTGTGCTCACCAATCAGGCGATTGTTGACGTAGAGCGTAGCTACGGAGCCAACGCCATCGAAACGGAGAAATAATCTTTTCCCTTTCAGGGAAGAAGCTACGGTGAAAATTTTCTTATAGCAGCCATCGCCGGCATAGAAATTTTTTCCTTCCTGCATGTCTTTATTGTTCCAGGTATGCGGCACAGCGACATTCGTCCAGTTGGTATCTGTGGCGTTAGCAGGTGTGGTGAGCGTCCCTTTTCTGAAGGCCCATCCGTCGTTGAAAGGAAGTACTTGTCTTCCTTCCTGTCCGTACCCCTGTAAAAACAGGAGTACAGAAAGGAATGTAATAAAGGTATGTTTATTCATTGTTCAGCGCTGATTATTTACCATATCCGTCGTTCTGTTGCAGTACGGCGTCTTTGTTCACATCTATTTCCGATTGTGGAATAGGCAAATGTATGTTGAAGTCGCTAATAGTAGGTGCCACTTTCGGGTTGTATTTCTTCACGCGGTCCACCAATTTTCGTGTACGGATTAGCGTTAGGCGGCGTAATTCTTCTGCGGTCAGTTCCCGTGCCCTTTCATCGAGGATATAATCCATGGTGACGTCAGCGGCCTGTACAGGCGTCGCTTTGGCGCGGTTGCGGATTACATTGATACTGGTGGATGCATCGCCGGGGCGCCCCTGGAGCAGTTGTGCTTCTGCCATCAGGAGATAGGTTTCTCCCAAACGCATTTGTATGCGGTCTTTGTACGATTGTGCACCCTGGATATCTTGTGGCTGGAACTCGTACCATTTGGTAGTATGTGCGTAGATGTTCTGTATGGTATCGAATCCGCTTACGATTACCGGTTGTCCGTATTTGGGAGAAGCGGGATCGTTGTAGTAATAGTTGCGGCGGATATTGTACGGAGAGTTACGCATATCTTTTTGTTCGTACAGTTCATACGTCCACCAGTTGGTAGGGCGGATTCTTCCGATGCCACGTCCACCGAGGGAGTCACATACTTTCATGCCGGATACGTTTACGTAGAAAGGTCCCCATTCGCGGCGACGCTGGTCGAACGTAGAACCGCCACCGGTTACATTATATGTTTGTTCCAATACCCAGATAGCTTCTGTATTGCCCTGGCTGCGGCGCATATTGCCGTAGGTAAACATATCAGCAAACGGATCGCCGGGCTGGGAGGCTTTTACGCCGTAACGGCTGGTGACCAGGGTAAAGAATTTGCTGTCGATAACACGCTTGGCGGCTGCTTCTGCATCTGCTGGTTTGTTGGCGCGGAGATAGGCTTCAGCTAGTAACTGTGTAGCCGCAAACTTATTGATACGTCCTTGTTTGATCACAGTCGCCGGGTCTGGCAGGTGTGCTTCTGCAAAGGTAAGGTCAGTGATGATTTGTTGGATTACGGCATCTTCTGTAGCCCGTGTATAATCGGTGCGTGGCACAGATACCGGTGCGGTAATCAGTGGCACACCACCAAACAGGATAGAGAGATGGTTGTATGCATAGGCGCGGAAGAAGCAGGCTTCGGCGGTATAAAAATCCCGTTGCGTTTGGGAGAGGGTGGCAGCAGGATTCTTTGCCGCTGCAATGATTACATTGGCGGTATTGATGACTTTATAACCATAGTTCCAGATGCTTACCAGGGAACCGGTTTGTGAATTCAGGTTCTGGTAGTTTTCGTAAGGAGCCTGCACGGTATTGGGCTGGCCGGTAATCGCCATATCGGTGCCTACGTAAAAGGTAGCCAGTAATCCCTGTACATCGCCATAGTCGTTGCGTACATTGCTTAACAGGCCGGTGCTGGCGGCTTCAAAGCCGAGTGGATCTACCAGGGTATTGGCTGGTGCATAATCCGATTTCAGTTGTTCGTTGAGAAAGCTTTTGCTGCAGGATGACAGGGAGGTGATGAACACACCCGCTGCCAGCATTCCGTATATATATAGACTCTTTTTCATCGTCATATCTTTTTAGGTTATAAACTGATATTTACCCCCAGGATGATGGTGGTGTTAAGCGGGTAGAAATTTGAACTCTGCTGATCAGGCCCTTGTCCATTCGCTAAACGCAGGTCTTTGGTGGTTCCTGAGGTAGCCAGTGAAGAAGGCGCTGTTTCCGGATCATAGCCCTGCCATTTGGTAAAAGTGGCGAGGTTACGGCCGCTGATATATACCTGCAGGTTCGAAATTTTGTACCGTTGTAAAGTGTGTTTATCAAAATTATAACTCAGTGTTACATCTTTCAAACGCGCGAAAGAGGCATCCTGCGCGTATTTGTATCCTTTAGGATTCGTGTAAAACAACGCCGGGTTGGTGTTGATTTTGTTGTCGGAAGTCCAGTAGGGAATGTCGGCAGGCAGGTTAACGATGCCGGCCTGGTCCCTGTTGTCGAGGATGCTGTTAGGGCGCATGCCGCCATGTACATCCTGTACAAAGATGTTCAGCGTAAAATTTTTGTAGCGGAAGGTATTGGTTAAACCGGCTACATATTTTGGTAATTGTGTGCCAAGATAGGAACGGTCGGCGGCGTCTATTTTACCGCTGTTATCCAGGTCTTTAAATTTGATGTAGCCTGCTTTTGCACCCGGATCTATTTTCGCATCTTCACCTACCTGCCAGATGCCTGTCATTGTATAATCGTAAACACCCAGCATTGGTTTACCAATAAACAGGTTGTTGCCGATATCATCTTTATTATCACCATACAGGGCCACTACTTTATTTTTATTAAAGGAGATATTGAAAGAAGTTTGCCAGGTGAAGTTTTCTGATTCAATATTGCGGCTGTTCAGCAAAATTTCCAATCCTTTGTTGGCAGTTTCGCCGATGTTATCATATACAGAAGTATAGCCGTTGATAGCAGGGATTTTCCTGCTGAGCAGGAGGTCGCTGGTATGTGTGCTATAGCCTTCGATGCTACCACTGAGACGATCATGGAGTACGGCGAAGTCGATACCCACATTTAACCCGGCGGTAGTTTCCCATTTTAGGTTTGGATTACCCAGTGTGTTAGGCACCAGGCCGATGGAGGTAACGCCGTCATATACGTAGTTGGCGGTGTTGAGCCTTGTTAACGTACGGTAGGCGCCTACTGCCTGGTTACCGGATTTACCATAAGAAGCTCTCAGCTTCAGTTGAGAGATGGTAGGAATAGCCGCCATGAATTTTTCCTGTTGGATATTCCAGCCGGCAGCAACAGAGGGGAACACGCCATATTTGTTGTTGGCGCCGAACCCGGAGTAGCCATCGCGACGGATGGTAGCGGTGAAGAGGTAGCGGCTGTCGTAGTTGTAATTGGCACGGAACATCTGTGATACCAGGGAACTACCGGTATAAGATGTGGTAGTTTTTTGTACCTGTGCCGCTTTCAGGTTGTTGAAGTCGAGGTTATCATTCACAAAGGAATTTGCATCCAGTTGTGAGGTGAATTGTTCGTCTTGTTGTGCACTGTATAAAGCGGTGAAATCCAGCTGGTGTTTTTTCACGCGCAGGTTATAGGTCAGGAGATTTTCTACAATCCATTGTTTATTTTCTTCGTTATACACTTTAGCGGTTCCCTGCATGTCGCCCATTTTACGCCCGGAATAGTCGCTGGTGCGGTTGGGCCGGAAAGAGTAGGAGGCATTTACGCGGTATTTCAATCCTTTCAGGAAAGGCGGTGCTATTTCCGCATAACCGCTGCTGGTGATGTTTTTACCACGGTCCAGTCCCGGATTGTACAGGTTGATGAGCGGACTCATATACAATGTTTGCGGTGCAATGGGATATACTTCATAGTCGCCAGCAGCATTGTACAGTGTACCATACGGGCTGAGTGCGTTGGCATCAAACAGGGTGGCTTTTCCGCCGTCCTGGTTGTTGTTTACGAAAAACATATTCACCCCTGTTTTCATCCACGGTGTCACGTTTGCGTCGATGTTGGCGCGGATGCTGGCGCGGTTATACTGAAATCCTTTGATCGTGCCTTCTTCTTTCAGGTAAGTGCCGGAAACGTAATATTTCACGTTGTCGGTACCGCCGGAGATACTGAGTTCATGGCTGTGGATATATCCTTGTTGCGCGATTTCTTTCAGCCAGTCTACTTCCGGTTTACCGGCAGCAAAATTTTGTTGTTCAGACAGGTAAGGCAAGTCGGGTGCATCGGGACGTCCTGCCTGGATATTGTACCAGTGATTTTTGGTGCGGTATTGTTCGCCATTCATTTGTTTAACGGTGTTGGCCTGGTATTCCGGGCCGGCGTAGCCGTTGTAGGAAATTACGGCTTTACCTGTTTTACCTTTTTTAGTGGTGATCATGATGACGCCGTTAGCACCTCTGGCGCCATAGATGGCGGAAGCGGATACATCTTTCAGCAGGTCGATGGCAGCGATATCATTTGGATTGATATCGTTGTAAGAACCGGCGAAGGGGATTCCATCCAATACAATTAAGGGAGCATTGCTGGCATTGATGGATTTAAGGCCGCGTAAATAGAAGGCAGGAGAGCTGCCTGGCTTGCTACTGTTGCTCACGATATTAACGCCGGGAGTGGTTCCTTGAATCGATTGCAAAACGTTTGTAACGGGAAGGTTCTGCAGGCGTTCTTTGGGTACGGAGGCGATAGCGCCGGTAACGTCGCTTCTTTTCTGGGTACCATAGCCCACTACTACCACTTCTGTTTGTTGTTCTACGGACATTTTCATCACGATGTTGAAAGTAGCGCTGCCGGTAACGGTTACTTCCTGTGGTGTCATACCGAGGTAAGAGAATACCAGTACATGCGGCCCTTCGCCGGTGATGTGCAGGGCGTAAGTGCCATCAGTGCTGGTGTTGGCGCCCTGGGAGGTACCTTTTACCCTTACAGATACGCCGGGTAAAGGGGCGCCTGCTTCATCCACTACTTTTCCTTTTACATCTGTTGGCGGTGCGGCAACGATATTATCAGGCGCAGTGGTTACTTTGGGTGAAATGAAAATCGATTTGTTCACGATTTCGTATTTCAGTGGTTGTCCTTTCAGCATCAGGTCCAGGAAAGCCTGTATAGGCGCGTTTTCCACCTTCATGGTAACGGGATTGGCTTTTTCCAATACTTCCCTGCTGGCTACTACGGTGTAGCCGGATTGCACCCGGATAACGGGGAAGATTTTTTCCACCGGCACATTTTTGCCTGACCAGGTAATCAGCTGTCCGTATCCGGCAGCGTGTACCTGTAATAGTGCGGTGGTAAGTAATAAAAACGTCAGTTTCATAACTAACAGCATTTTGGTTGAAAACCAGCGCCGGTCCAGTACTTTTGTTGGTGTAGGTACATAGCGGGCCTGGTTACAAAGAGCAATTTTTTGCATAGCTTTGCATTGATTTGGCTTGTAAATAGATAGTTGTCCGGAATATTCAACTGCTTTGTACAGCTGTAATCTTTGGGTCGGAGGTGGTCGAAACACCTTCGGCTTTTTTATTACAGGTAGTCTTGCGTTGATGGTGGAACGTCAGTTCACTGTTTTTCTATAACATTCTTTTTGGTTGTCTGATCTGGTGATTTTTATGCGCTTATAATTAATTTTCTACCTTCTAACCGGAAGTGGATGCCTGATTCCCGCAGGAAATTGAGTACCGCAGCGAGTGTTACATCGCTGTTGATTTCTCCCACAAAAGTGATATCCGGTGGCACTGTTTCATATACTACTTCAATGTCGTACCACCTGGCAATGATGCTGATAACATTGGCCAGTTTTTTATCCTGGAAATTCAGGATCCCATTTTTCCAGGCAATGACGGCGAGGGTATCTACGAGTTTGTTGAGGGTAGCTGTGCCGGTAGTTTGATTGATATCCAGTTGCTGACCGGGTTGCAGCCGCCTGATTTGTTGTTGTGCGTTTACCTGTACAGCGCCTTCCAGCAGGGTGGTGCTGATGTTGGCATCGTCGTGATAAGCGCTGATATTGAAATGTGTGCCGAGTACTTCAACGGCGGTTTCATTATTCAACTTTACGATGAAGGGTGCGTTTGGACGGGCCGCTACTTCGAAGTAAGCTTCTCCGGAAAGTGTTACACTCCTGGTGTTGCCGGTGAAGGCAGTAGGGAAGGTGAGGGTGCTGGCAGCATTCATCCATACATGTGTACCATCGGGTAGCAGCAGTTGGAATTTACGGCCCCGTGGGGTGGCCATGGTATTATAATTAACGGTGCCGGCCCCGGAGGCGTCATAGCTCAGCTGCCCGTTTTGGAGCAGGAGTTTGGTGCCTTGCTGGGTGCTGATGATACCATTATTTAGGCTGTCCAGTACCACCTGGCTGCCATCGCCAAGGGTGAGTATAGCACCATTTTTACCTGGTTTTACATCGTTGGCATTGGTGGCCAGCACTGCTGCCGGCGCTTTGGTAGCCGGGCGTTGCAGCAGGTAGCCGCCTGCTGCTATCAGCAGTAATATAGTGGCAGCAGCGGCATAATACCAGCGGAACGAACGGATTTTTCTTACCGGTATTGCCGGTTGAAGGATGGCCTGAATAACGTCTTCATATTGCGCGGGATTATAGGCAGGATCGGGCACGGCAGACGCATGGAGTTCGCTGATTAATGAACTCCATGCGTCTTCGTCCTCATCTGCACGCAGTGCGGCAAACAATTCTTCTTCTTCCGCGGCGGTAGCGGTACCGTTATAATAACGATGCAATAAAAACCGGTAATACTCTTTTGCTTCCACGATACAATCCCTTCTTTTGCTCCTTAGACGCCAGGAAATAACAAGTGTACTATGCGTCTGGAAAAAAAATTAAAAAAACCTGGATAGGAGTATAATCAGCAGGATAGGAAGTCGCGTGCCTGTTTGCTTTTCCAGGTATTCGCGTATAAATTTGCGGGCAGTCACCAACTGGTTTTTGACAGTATTTTCAGAAATGGCCAGGGTATCGGCTATTTCCTTACGGGATTTGCCTTCCTGGGTATTCATCATAAATACTTCCCTGCGGGAAGCAGGTAATTTTTCTACCGCCTCTTTAATAAGGGCCTGTAGTTCTCTCGCGTAAATGCCGGCGGAAGCATCTTCCTGGTCCGCCACTTCTTCTATATCATCCTGCCGGTTTCTTTCTCTGGCATGTTTCCGGAGGGCGGAGAGGGAATAGTTAGTGGCCAGTGTATACAGCCAGCCACCGGGATTGTCGATATCCCGTAAGGTGTGCCGTACCAGCCATACTTTCAGGAAAACTTCCTGCATCACTTCTTCTGCTGCGGTATCTGATTTCAGTAACTTTTTTACAGACCCCAGCAGTACGGCATTGTAACGATGATATAAGGAGCGGAAGGCTGTTTCATCTCCATCTGCAATTTGAAAAAAAAGAAGCCTGTCCTCTGTTGAAATCAATGTCTGTGCGGTATTTTATCTCATCAATATTATATCATTTCCGCTTTTCCAGCAAGCGCTTTCTTTCCACGGCGTATTTTTTTGTTGGATATAAAGAGGGGAAACGGTTAATTTACAAGATGGAAAATCATCCGCAATTTACCGCCATGGCGTCTGCCGCTATTCATGCCGCGCAGGCTGGTATGGGCGAAAATGCCCACCTGGTACCCGTTTACGCTACTTCTACTTTTACATTCGACAATGCGCAGCAAGGCATGGACCGTTTTTCCGGTACCGCGCCGGGGTATATTTATTCCCGGTTTGGTAATCCAACAGTTACCGTGGCGGAGCAGCTGATAGCGGCCCTGGAATCTTTTGGTATTGTACAGGAAGATGGAAGCCCTTTGACGCTGAAAGCCATCCTTCATGCCAGTGGACAAGCCGCAATGGCTACCCTGTTCCTGGCTAATATTGCATCCGGAGATATCGTATTAACGCATTATTCCCTCTACGGCGGTACCCATGAGTTCCTGTTTGATTTCCTCCCGAAATTCGGCGTAAAAGCGCTGATAGCCGATTTGCACGACCTGCCACAAGTAGAACAGCTCCTGCAAACGCGTCCGGATATCCGCATGATTCATATTGAATCACCGGCCAATCCCTCCATGCGTTGCGTGGATATTGCCGGCATTTGCGACATTGCCCATGCCCATGGCGTAAAAGTAAGTGTAGACAATACGTTTGCCACACCTTACCTGCAACAGCCCTTCCGCTATGGCGCCGATTTCGTTTTCCACTCTACCACCAAATTTCTGAACGGACACGGTACTGCCATCGGCGGTGTACTGCTGGGCAAGGACCTGGCCGCCATGCAGAAAATAAATAAAACAGCGAAGTTGTTAGGAGGCACTGCCAATCCTTTCGATACCTTCCTGCTCATACAAGGCATTAAAACACTGGAGCTACGCATGAAGCAACATTGCAGCAATGCCCAGCAGGTAGCGGAGTTCCTGCAGGCGCACCCTGCGGTTGCTGCCGTTAATTTCAATGGCCTCACTTCACACCCGGATTATGAATTATCCGCCCGGCAGATGCGCCACCCCGGCGCCGTGATGAGTTTTGAACTGAAAAACGGATTTGATGCGGCCGTACGGTTCATCGACCGCCTGCAAATGTGCTTGCGTGCAGTGTCATTGGGTACCTTGGATACGCTGATTTCTCACCCGGCTTCCATGACGCATTCCGGCATGAAGAAAGAAGACCGGGAGAAAGCAGGTATTTCTGATGGATTGATCCGCATGAGTGTCGGGTTGGAGGATATAACGGATATTTTGAATGATTTGGAACAGGCGTTGAAACATTAGGAGCGTATGCCAGGGCAAAAACAAATATTTGAGTAGTGTAAAACGAAAAGATGGAAGCATAAAAAAGCCTGAAGACCACGAAGACCTTCAGGCCCGATGAAGTAAATTATACTCAGCAACCACCTTTGTGAGGGGGACGCTTATATAGTAGTTTACTATCTCTTTCTACATAGTCGCCCGCTACTATTGGATATGTATACTTGGGGGCGTACGATACGTTGTGGCTTCTTATAATTATCTTGTCGTTAACTTTCAGGCTACGCAATTGCTGAAATTCATTAGCGTTTTCCAGCCCGAAACTAAGAATATAATCGTCTCCATTAATCCTGGTCATCACTCCGAAACCTAACCGGGAGCCTGGCGGAAGAGTAAGAGAAGTTACAACCGCCTCCATATTGGTAAAATCACGTACAGGCTTGCTTATTTTAGCAGCACCCGCAAGCACTTTTTGGCCTTCGGGAGAGACTTGCCATTTTTTGAACATTATACCGGCAGGGGTAGCCTCCCATTTTAACCGTTCTGCTTTCATTTCTTCCGCAGAGAGTGGTTTTGGGATTGGTTTTTTAGCATTTTCATTTTTGATTGCGCGATTGGCAAATACTAGTCCGCCTACCACTACCAGCGGTAAGATCAGCGCATAAATAGCTTTTTTCATATTTTTTGTAGTTTTAATTAACAAAGATCTATCTCCTGATAAATCAGATCCGCTAAAGGCATCTCTTTGATTTTTCATACTGAAATTTGATGATACAGCGAACCTACTTTAATCCTTTCAGCTGGAAGGATTAGGATTGTAAATTAAAATGTAAACAATGTAAATTATTGTAAATAGCCCGCTGGGTGTGGGTCTTCGTTGTCTGCGGTCATCACCTGACTGCAAAAAAATTGCCGCTCCCTGAGGTGGAGGATCAACGGATGGCGACGTAATTGCCAGGGGAAAATAGTTACAGTAACAAGGACAATACATACACCCCTGCCATAGACAACACTGCCATTACAATGGTTCCGGTGCTATATACGCGCAACATTTCCTTAATCTCCAGTCCGGAGAATTTCGATATCACCCAGAAGTAGGCATCATTGGTATGTGATATCATCATAGAACCAGCCCCCATGGCTAATACACAAAGAATACGCCCATTGGCGGTATCCAGGCCCATGAGTGGTAGCAACGGCTGCATAATAGCTGCTGCCGCAATCACCGCAACAGTGGAAGAGCCCTGGGCAGTTTTCAGTAATGCCGTGACGAGGAAGGGAAGGAGTAACCCCATAGCGGCAATAGATTGGTTTTGTGCTATATGACTACCAATATCTGCTTTGGCAAGGATGGCGCCAAAGGCGCCGCCGCCACCGATAATAATCAGTATGCCGGCCGCTTTTTCTGCTCCTTCCACTAATATTTTTCCCATATTACTTTTCAGTTGGGTCAACGCCAGCAGGATACCTGTGCTCAACGCTACTTCCGGGATCCCCAGGATGGCCAGGAGCTGCAGCGCGGGGGAAGGGTGGCTTACTTCAAGCCCGCTGAGTGAACGGATGGCAATGAGTAAAACAGGCAACGCCACGGGCAGCACTGCCATCCATACGGAAGGCCCCTTTCCGGCATCGGCAGTAGCAGTGGTGTCCTCACTAACCGAAACGGCTACCCTGCGTCCGGCAAACCCCGACCAACAATATCCGCTGATAGAAGCCGGAATAGCAATCAATAAACCATATAACATCACTTTCCCGGTTTCCGCCTGTAAGGTACCGGTAGCGGCGGTAATGCCGGGATGCGGCGGCATCAGGCAATGCACGGCATAGAGCCCGGTGGCTAATGAAGAAGCCATCACCACCATAGGAATACCAGAACGTTTGGCCAGTGCTTTGTTTAACCCGCTCAATACAATAAATCCTGAATCACAAAAGATGGGCATACCTACCAGGTAACCAATAATATTCATGGCCATGGAAGCGCGGCGGGTACCGGTGAGACGCAATACATAGTTAGCGAGTACCGTAGTACTGCCGCTATGTTCCAGTATTAATCCCAGCGTAGTGCCGAGTACAATCAGTAATCCTAATGAACCAATGATTTTTCCGATACCTGCTTTGATGCTGTCAATGATTTCCGTTACTGGCAATTCCAAAATGCAACCAGTGAGTAGGCTGGCGAGTAATAAAGCAAAGAAGGCATGTATCCTGAACCGGGCGGTGAGCAATACAATGAGGCCAATGCCCGCCAGTAAGCCCAGTATGCTTTGTATCAGTGGAACGGTGTTCATAGTGATACAAGATAATCATTTATTTTTTCGGGTTACCCTGCCTGTAAACGGGCGATAGCTTTTTGCTCATGTGCCTGCAATGCCTGTAATGCTGGTGCAGGAAGGGTAGAGGGCGCTCCCCAGAAAATGGTATGCGGATAGTTTACCTGTTGCGCCTGGATGAGTGTAGCCCGTGCTACATGAAAATCGGAGGTGACTACCCAGAGGATGTCCGGCGCCATATTATAGATGAGTGCCTTCGCCTGTACAAAATCGTCTATAGTATTCACGGAATCGACCGGGGTAGTGAGGGCTGTTTCCGGAATGCCATGCGATAGCAGATAGCGATGGGAGTAGTAATAGTGGGGATGGTCGGTTTCGTTGAAATGTGCGCCTTTGCCGCCGGTACAGGCAATCATGAATTGAGGATTGTAACGGTAAATCTGCAATACGGCATTGAGCCTGTCTTGTGCAATGGTACTGAGGTTGCCGGCGTTGTCATTAGGCGCACCCAGTGACAGAATAAGACCTTTCATAAAAAATTACGAATTACGAATTACGAATTACGGATTTGTGAGTAGATTGATGGGGATAAATATAATAGGGAATTATGAATTATGGGTAGATAGTAAACGAGAAGTTGACTTTCTCGTTTACTATCTACCCACAAATCCGTAATTCCTAATTCGTAATTCGTAATTCCTGCGCAGCAGTAGTACTGAGCCAGTTGGTTTTGATATGCAGGATACCTTTTTTCTCGTTAGCATTGAAATAGCAGCCAGTGGCGGCTTTATCGAATGCCTGCTGATCGGTGAATATTTTTACGGATTGTCCGTTCACGGTTACTTTTTTAGGTTTCGCCGGTTGATGTATATCCAGCAGATAGATTCTTTTTGCGTGCATGCCATCAAAGGCGCCTCTGGCGGCATTGATTTTTACCTGTACGCCTTTGGTAGCATCTACTTCCAGCAGGGTTTGGGCGAAAGCGCCGGTTTTATAGGCACGTGTCAGTCCATCATCTTCATATAAGTCAAAAGAAGATTTGCCGGAAGGATAAATATCCAGTGTAAGTGTATCCGTTTTCTTTTCTCCATCAAAGTTCATGACTGGATACATTGGAATGATCGCACCTTGCTTTACCAGCAGCGGCAATTTATCCAGCGGGGCATGGTAGTTATTGATCACGGTAGGACCGCTATAGGCGGTACCATCCCAGTAGTCGTACCAGGTGCCGGCGGGCAAGTAGATACTGTCTCTTTTTCCTTCGCTTTTATATACTGGTGCTACCAGCAGGGAAGGCCCGTTCATGAACTGGTATTCCGTTTGGGTACCTTTGCACACCACATCTTCCGGAAACTCTAATACCATCGCCCTGGAAGCAGGTATGCCGGTAGCATGTGCTTCCGCACAAAGGGTATACATGTAAGGCGTCATCCGCATTTTCAGCTGGAGGTATTTGCGGTTGGTGGCTGTATTTTCAGCACCTTGCAAATAGGGTTGTTTGTTTTTCTTTGCCCAGCCACTCATCACCATAAATACCGGTGTAAAGCATTTCCATTGCAGGTCGCGAACATAGGTGGAATCACTGCCACGGAAGATACCGTCTACGTCGCCGGTGGCGGCATTTTGCGCAGACAGTCCCGCACCAATAATGGTAGGGATGTGGAAGCGGATGTATTCCCAGTTGCCCGACTGATCACCAGACCAAACCGTGGAATACCGCTGGGTGCCGGCCCAACCCATTACGCTCCAGATATAGCCACGGGCATTGCTGTTATTTTCAATGCCTTCGTAGGCAGCCCTGCAACCATCCAGCGCAAATTTATAGCCGGGTCCCACCCAGGCTACGTCGAGCTTGGCGAGGCGGGAGCCGTAGGTACCTACTTCTCTCGCCATTTTATCTACACCGTTTTCTGTCCACAAGCCGGTGTAGAAGCCACGTTTATGTAATTCCATAATGGTGGAATCCAGTTTCGTGTAGCCACAACCGTAGCCATCGTTGGGCAATATCCAGCCACGGGGCATATCGTTTTCAATGTATTTGTCAGCTACCAGTTGAATTACGTCCGGCGTAGTACCGGTGGTACCGGTGCCTTTATATGCTTTGGAGTCTGTGCCGGTGCCACCGCGATTGTAGCAGTTGGCATCGCCCAGGCTCAGTGCCCAGCGGGGCATTAAGAAGGGACGTCCGGTGATCTGCGTATAGCCGTTGAGGATTTGTTTTAAAGAAGGCCCGTAAAAATAGAAGCAGTCGAAACGATTTTCATTATGTGCAAACTGTAGCTCCTCTTTGAAGGAATAGCGGCCTACATCAAAGGTATTTCTGAAGGCGCCATAGCCGGCGGTGGACATATAGAACGGGGCAGGATTGGGTCTGCCGCCATTATCCCATCCATTGCCTTTTTCGATTAATATTTCCTGGCCACGGTGGGAGAAGTAACCATTCTGCATACCGCCGCCATAGAAGTATTCCTCCGGCTGGCGATGCATGGTTTGGGTAGTGCTGGCGCCGAAAGATAAGGGCGCTGCTTCTTCCCAGATCACCCGGGTATCATTTTCATCATACATGGCAAAGCGCAATGGCTGCTTGTATACCCGTACTACGCAAGATTTGCTTTTTACCTGGTAGTAATTTCCTTTATCCGTTGCCGTTACCGTTGATTTACCGGGTGTGTAATCTACCACGATGTCATTGCCGGCAGGGTTGCTGAATTCGCCGTCCGGCGCCATCCAGATACGGAAGATATCATCTGTATAGAAAATCAGTTTAAAAGCCGATAAGCCCGCTTTGATATCAAATTCATGGCCGCTGCCTTTAAAATCAGTGAGGTTACCGATATGTGATTCTTTGGCATTCACCCGTGCACGCAACGTATCATTGGCGGCGTTTTCATCGCCGGCGTCCTGCAACACAAAAGTGAGTGCGTGCATGGTGCGGTCTGTTAAATCAGTGGCTGGAAATTTCACGGTTACTTCTTCTCCTGGCGCCAGTCCTTTTTTACCGGCGGGTACGGCGGTACTGATCTCTCTATGCTGATCTATTTTACAACTTACCTTAAAGCCAGCTTTTACGGTTTCAATACCCGTATTTTTAACGGTCACCGCCAGTGCATCGGCGTTGGTGAAGGTGTTTTTTTGTTCCTGGTGGGAAGTCAGGCGGGTAATAGCCAGGTCTTTTTTATAGGCTTCTGCCAGTTCAATATCATCGATCATCCAATACCAGCTATAAAATCCTTTCCAGTAGAAACGGATATATACGTGGGGCTGATGCGCCGCTACTGCTGTGATATTGAGTTCCTGGTTAACCGGGATAAACATATCATTGGCGGCGGGCATATTGTTCATGACGTTGTAGTCGGTCCATTTTATGCCATCGGTGCTAACACCTACCAGCAGGGCGGCTCCGGGAGCAGCAAATTCGCTGTTGTACCGGAAGGTATGCTGGAAGCGCAATATCACAGAAGATTTGCTGGCGCAGTCGATAGCGCCGGTTTGTACCCAGGTGTCCGGATATTCTTTCTTTTTCACCCACGATGGTTGGTCTTCGTCTACAAAGTAGCCTGCCTGGAATTGCAGGTGATACCCGCGGCTGCGGGAAGCAATGGGCGGCGCCTGTTGCTGGTATTGATAGGAGCCGGGATAGGGCTGATCCGTTACAATCCAGTTGAGATCCTTTTTACTGGAATCCACATTTTTCCATCCATTGGGAAGGTTGTTGGATTTAAAACTTTCCTGCCAGAAAACTTTGGATTTTTCTGACGTTTGTGCAAAAGTGATTGCACCCGAAAAAGCTAAAAAAACAAATAGCAGTAGTTTTTTCATGTATTGTTCACCGTTAAAATCAGCAGTAGTAAAGGTAGCTTACCCGCTGTTGCTGTTACTGTTTGATAAAGATAAGGGTCAAAGAAATGACATTTTCCGGGTTTTTTGATATATATCCTGTTTTGATAATATGATAGATTGTCCCCGCAACAGCTTGATAATGCCTATTTTACATACCTTTGTGGCCTAATACGTCTGATCATGAAAAGAATGTTATTGACCTCACGCTATTGTTTGCTGGCTCTGATGGCCATTGTTGTAATGGCTTCCTGCGCATCTTCAAAGAAAACCAGTAGTCAGCAGGTATATATGAACAAGCAGTATGTAGAGCTGAAAAATGTGTTGAATGAAGCGGAAGTAAGCATTATCAAAGATAGTGTCAAAGTGATTTTCCCCAACAATGTTCTTTTTGCAACCGCCTCTGACCAGGTGAATGAAAGTGTGAAGCCTACTTTTGGTCATTTTGCGGAAGTACTAAACAAGTATACCAAAACAAAGATCCTGATCACCGGCCATACCGACAATACCGGTGCCGCCACTTATAACCGTGATTTATCAGAAAGACGTGCAGCCGGCGCCAAACAATTGCTGAACAGTTTTAATGTGAGCAACGACCGGATGTTTACCTGGGGCTTGTCTGACCGTGATCCTATTGCGACCAACGATACAGAAGCCGGTAAAGCGAAGAACAGGAGAGTGGAGTTTGTGATCCTGTATGATGTGAAACAGTAGCGGATTTTGTCTTGGGACAGGATTATACTGATTATACTGATTTTGTTTGTTGATTTTATTGGATATAAAAGATTAGGGGAGACATAAGCAAGCGGCTTATATCTCCCCTAATCTTTTACAATCAAACAGAAAATCAGTATAATCAGTATAATCCTGTCCCAAGACAAAATCCGCTACATAGCAGAATATTTTTTGTATTATTATTCTATCTGAAACCCAAAATATTCCCGTTATGAATTCACGTCGCGATTTCCTGCAAAAAATTGCCGCTTCTGCTATTGTGATGCCGTTAATGCCACTGGCTGGCTGGGCTGCCCGTGCTAACCGCTATGATGGGCCTGTTCTAAAAGTAGCCATCATGGGATTGGGTAGTTATGGCAACCGGGTGGCAGAAGCGATGAAAGCTTGTGTAAAAGCAAAACTTACCGGGGTGATCAGCGGTACCCCCGCTAAAATAAAGGACTGGCAGGGCCGTTTCGGTATCCCGGAGAAGAATTGTTATAACTACGACAACTTCGACCAGATCAAAAACAACCCCGACATTGATGCGGTATATATTACCACGCCCAATGGCTTGCATCACGACCAGGTAATACGTGTAGCCGCTGCCGGTAAGCAGGTAATTTGTGAGAAGCCCATGGCGGTGAATGCAAAGGAAGCGCAGGAAATGATCGATGCCTGTAAAAAGGCCGGAGTACAGCTGTTGGTAGGGTACAGGATGCACTTTGAGCCCAAAACGCTGGAGATCATCCGGATGAGAAATAGCGGGGAGCTGGGAAAGATCCTGTTTTTCCAGGGGCAATGTGGTTTCCGTATTGGCGACCCCACGCAGTGGCGGTTGAACAAGCAACTGGCTGGTGGCGGCGCTATGATGGATATTGGTATTTATGCGATTAACGGCGCCCGTTATATGGTGGGAGAAGAACCGGTGTGGGTAACGGCGCAGGAAACCAAAACAGACCCGGTGAAATTTAAGCCTGGTGTGGATGAAACGATTCAATTCCAGCTGGGCTTTCCCAGTGGCGCGGTGGCGTCGTGCCTGTCTACCTATAACATGAACAACCTGGACCGCTTCTTTCTGAACGGGGAGAAGGGGTTTGCTGAATTGTGGCCATCTACCGGTTATGGTCCTATTAAGGGACGCACCAATAAGGGAGAGTTAACGCAGCCGCATGTTACCCATCAAACCGTGCAGATGGAAGAAATGGCGGGCATCCTGCTGGAAGGCAAACAACCGGTGGTACCTGTGAACGGAGAAGAAGCGTTGAAGGACTTAAAAATCATTGACGGCATCTATAAAGCAGTAAAAACCGGGCAAAAAGTGAATTTGCAGCTTTAAGCCTTTTTGATTGGCCGAGGAATTTCCGTACATGATAGTGAAAAACAGCAGGATCATCTATTAGTAGCTTTGGCGCTGCAATAGCCATGTGATCAATTCGTTTCTTTACGGTCAAATTGATCACTATGAAAAAACGATTATTCGCTATCACTATCCTGTGCGCGGCGGTTGCCGTAGCCAACGCACAGCAATTGCATTATGGCCTTAAAGCTGATCTGAATATGTTTAAGCTGAATGGAGAAGGTATTAAATCGAACTACACGATGGGGGGCAGAATCGGTTTTTTTGCCATCTATGATTTTACACAAAAGTGGGGTATTCAGCCGGAGTTATTATTTTCACAGGCAGGACCCAAACGTGGCGATGATTTCAGCTCCCGCTATATTCACAACAGTAATGACCAGGCCAACAAAAATATTAAACTGAGCTACCTCACGCTGCCGGTGTTGCTGCGTTATAACATCAATAAAAAGATCACCATCAATGCGGGTCCGGAGTACAGTTATTTGTTTTATGCCAATGAAAACCTGCTCACTTATAATCAATCGGCTTTTAAACGCAGCGACCTGGGCATTACTGCCGGCGCTACTTTTACATTTGATATTTTACATGTGTATGCGCGGTATGTATATGGGTTATCTAATGTGAATAACATTGATGATCGCTATCAGTGGAAAACACAGCAGGCACAGGTAGGATTGGGGATTAACTTTAAATAATTAATTTTGTGCTGTTCCGTTAAAGGAACGGCACAACATGTATAAAGTATATAGACAAGGCGCTGTTGGCGCTTTACTAGATGAATATGAAAGAGCCATAGGGGAACTGATTCTTTGTATCATGGATATTCCGGATACAGCGTTGGTGGCCATTGTTGACCCGGTTACGCAAAACCCGGATTGTCGCTCTATTCAAACGGTGTTGGCACATGTCGCCAATTCCATGTATTCCTACGCTGGTTATATTCACCGTTTTAAAGGCAATGCCTATACGAAACCGGAGAAAACGCTGCATGCCACCATTACCTTGTTTATTGCTACTATACAGGACGCCTTTCATTTTACCACACAGGTGTTGGGAGCAGTAAAAGATGATGAGCTGGAACGCATGGCCCAGTCGGAAAAAATATTGACGAACTGGGGCCAGTGGTACGATATTGAGCAATTGATGGAACATGCTATTGTTCATATACTACGTCACCGGCGGCAAATAGAAAGGATGAAGCACCGTTTAACCGGATCATCAGGCGCGCAATAAATGCGATTGTATATTTTGCAGTTGGTGTATATGTCGTTGCGTATGAATATTAATGAACTGTATCCACTCATACCGTGTGAACGGCCCAAACCCCGGCACTTCAAAGCTGGTGCACTCCTCTTCTAAATCCAGCGTGTTAGCGGCATTTGTAAGTTTTTCCCATACCTGGTGAATGTTACCGAGTACGGTTTCCCGGGTATGATAGTCATTGCCAGGCTGTATCATTTCAGGCGATTGCATCTTAAAGCTAAAGTTCAGGAACATGGCCTTGATAGCATCTACTTTTTCATCCGGTATCCGGTCAGTAGGGGCGGTAGGGCCATAGAGCAGGCTGCAGTCGCCCGCTTTCCAGATATGCTCTGCCAGCTGTGCGGCGGTCCAGCTACCCTCGAAAGGCAGCGTATTCAATTGTTCGGTACTTAAAGCCGAAAGCAGTCGAAGTAAGGTGCTGCCGGTGTGATCAATATCTTGGAGGAGTGCAGTTCTCATAACAGCATGTTTTATCTGCTGCAAACTTAAACGGATATCCTGATTTGGAGCGGGGGTTAATACGCCAATATAGCTGGCATAAAGCGACAAAGAAAAACGCTACCGGTTTGTTGCCGGTAGCGTCGTTAATCGTTGTTGTGTTATTAAGCAGTAATTTTCTTTTCGGCAGATGCCACTGTCTGCGCAATTAAGGTAGCAATGGTCATTGGACCAACGCCGCCGGGTACCGGGGTGTAAGCAGCGGCACGATCTTTCACTTTATTGATTTCGATATCACCCAGTCCGCCTTTATGATAGCCGGCATCGACTACAATAGCGCCGTCTTTAATCCATTCCGCCTTGATAAATTCTGGTCTGCCTACTGCACCCACCACAATGTCGGCCTGTTTGATCAGCTCCGGTAAATTGTTGGTTTTGGAATGGCAGATAGTAACGGTAGCATTTTCATTCAGCAGCATCATGGCAACAGGCTTACCCAGGATAGGGCTACGACCCACTACCACCGCATGTTTGCCGGCAATAGGTAATTTGTAATGTTTCAACAGTTCCATGATACCAGCCGGAGTAGCACTACCATAGGCAGGTTCATTCATCGACATACGGCCAAACCCTAAACAGGTAACGCCGTCAACATCTTTATGAATAGCGATTTTATCGAAACAGGCCCTTTCATCAATCTGGTGAGGAACCGGGTGCTGTAACAGGATACCGCAAATCTGATCGTCGTTATTTAATTTCTCAATTTCAGCGAGCAACTCTTCCGTGGTGGTTGCTTCCGGTAAATGTACCCGCAGGGATTTCATGCCTACTCGCTCACAGGCATTGCCTTTCATTTTTACATATACTTCAGAAGAAGGATCATTACCTACCAGGATCGTTGCCAGTACCGGTACTACGCCTGTTTGGGCAATCACTTTCGCTACCCTGACACTTAAAGCAGCTTCCATTTCTTTGGATAAACCTTTCCCGTCTAGCAATACAGATGTTGCTGTCATATTAAAATCTTTTAGTTATTTGTTGCGGTATCTGCGAATCATTGAAGGGCACAAAGATACTTAACAAGCCATAATTTGGAACGCCTGATATCTCCCCGGGCAAAATTTATTTTTCCTCCCACGAATCCGGACCGCTATTTTTTTCGTCTTTAGGATATAAGACCTTCCAAATGGTCATTCTGCGTATGAAAACAAGCACCAAGATCTTTTCCTCCCTGAAATGGAGGCTACTGGGCATTTGTGGCCTGTTAACCGCTGGTCACGCGGTATATGCCACCCCTCCTGTGGAAGTGGATATCTGTGTATATGGAGGTACCTCCGCCGGCGTTATTGCCGCTTATACAGCCAAACAATTACATAAGTCTGTTATCCTGGTATCGCCGGACAAGCATTTAGGTGGCCTTACTACCGGGGGACTGGGCTACACCGATATCGGCAATAAGTATGCGATTACGGGGTTATCGCGCGACTTCTACCGTCGCATCGGGAAGCACTATGGCCAGCTGGAACAATGGATTTTTGAGCCGGGTGTAGCGGAAAATATTTTCCAGCAATACATCCGCAGCGCCCAAGTGCCCGTGCTGTATGAGTATACCATCCGCAGCGCACAAAAGGAAAATGGGTATATCCGGCAAATCGTGATCAATGGCGCTGATACCCGCGTGGTGAAAGCCAAAATGTTTATTGACTGCTCCTACGAAGGCGACCTGATGGCCAAAGCTGGCATTCCCTACACAGTGGGCCGGGAAGCTAACAGCCAGTATAACGAAACCTATAACGGCGTGCAGCTCCGGGACATGCACCAGTTTCCTGATGGCATTGATCCCTACAAAACACCTGGTAAGCCGGAAAGTGGCCTGCTCTGGGGCATCAGCAGCGGCACCCTCGCGGATCATGGCTCCGGCGATAAATTTGTACAGGCCTACAACTTCCGGATTTGCCTGAGTAATCAGCCCAACAACCGGATCCCGATTACCGCGCCGGAAGGATATGATCCCACTAAGTATGAATTATTAATCCGCCTGCTGGAACATACCCAGCCTAAAAGCCTGGGGCCCATGCTGAAGCTGGACCTGATGCCCAATGGTAAAACGGATATCAACAATAAAGGCGCTTTTTCCACCGATATGATCGGGATGAACTACAATTATCCGGAAGCAGACTATGCTACCCGCCGGAAAATCATTCATGATCACGAAGTATACACGAAAGGATTGCTATATTTTATTGGACATGATCTACGGGTACCGGCCCACCTGCGGGAGGAAATGCTTACCTGGGGCTATCCGAAAGACGAATATACCGACAATGGCCATTGGTCGCCTCAAATGTACGTACGGGAAGTACGGCGCATGATCGGCGACTACGTGATGACGCAAGCCAATTGCGAGGGCAAAGAGAAAGTAGTTGATGGCGTAGGTATGGCCGCTTATGGTATGGATTCGCATAATTGCCAGCGTATAGTCGTAAACGGTATGGTAAAAAATGAAGGCGATGTGGAGATTGGCAACTTGAGTCCTTATCCCATTGCTTACCGGTCTATTATCCCTAAATCTACCGATGCACGCAATGTACTGGTGCCGGTATGTTTATCGGCTTCGCATATTGCCTATGGTTCTATTCGTATGGAGCCGGTATTTATGGTGCTGGGTCAATCCGCGGCCACGGCAGCGGCAGTGGCGATTGATCAAAACCGTTCCGTACAGGAAGCAGATGTAAAGAAAGTGCAACAATTGTTAACAGCAGATCCGCTGGCGAATAACAGCACACCGGAGATTTTGGTAGATGATAATGACGCCGCCCATGTAACCATTACGGGCGAATGGAAAACGCTCATCCATGGGGGATATGGCGCCACTTTCCTGACAGACGACAGCAAGGGAGCGGTGGCGAAATCAGTGCGCTTTACACCAGAAGTGAAGAAAGCAGGTAAATACGATGTGTACACGTACGTACCGCGTGTGCCTGGAATAGATGGCAATATGCAGGTAAAAGTGAGCGACGGCAAACGGGTAACCGAAAAACAGGTAGCGGCGGCTACGGTGAAAGTGCTGGGACAAACTTCCGGGGAATGGGTGAATTTGGGCACTTATGATTTACCGGCTGGCAACAGTGCGTATGTGGAAATAGACAACCATAAAACCGGGGGCGTGGTGGTGGCCGATGCCGTGTTATTTATCCCCCGTTAAAAAAAATAATGAGCCGGAAGGATTCGGAAGCTATTTTTTCCCGTCTTTAGGAATAGCGGGCATAAACTGAGGTAATTCCACAAAATGATTATTTTGTAATAAATTCCATGACCTTCCTTGCTGAAAGATAGCTTACATACTGAAAGAGAGCTGTTGCAGCGTGTGGCTGCCGGAGACCAACAGGCCTTCCGACTATTGTTTGACCGTTATTGGGAGAAGATGTACGCCAACACCTTGCAGTTTGTGAAGTCAGCAGCCAAAGCGGAGGATCTCACACAGGAAATATTTATCAAGGTGTGGATGAGCCGGGAGCGGTTAACGGCTGTCAACCGCTTTGATGCCTTTTTATATACCATGTCCAAAAACATGATCCTGGATGAATTCCGTAAGCGCGTGTTGCCTACAGTGCCCGAAAACGGCCAGGATGTGTATCTGCCATCAGATCTCCCTTCCGCGCAGGATAAACTGGAATTCAAGGATGTAGAAATACAGTTGAATGCAGCGATCGACCGGTTGCCAACGCAGATGCAGCTGGCGTTCCGGTTGAGTCGCTTCCAGGGCATGTCGCATGATGAAATTGCGCGGGAGATGAACATATCACGCGTTACCTCCAAGAACTATATTGCCCGTTCTATTGCCGCAATCCGGAAACACTTGTCGGCCAAAGCCGGTCACCTTACCGGGATCTTATTATTGCTGTGGTTAGGGAAGTAAAAAGTTGGGGAGGCAAGGATTCGGACGCCTGTTTTTTTCGTCTTTATTATAACAGCCCTTCATGAGAGTGTGCTGATCTGTTATCTGGTTTTATGTCAAACGAGGAATTAAAAACATTGTTGGAAAAGTACCTGGGCGATCACATCACCCCGGAAGAGTTGCAATGTTTGCAGGCACAGGTGCAGAAGACAGACCATGAACCGGCACTGGGTGATATGATTGCCGCTATCCTGGCAGAGGATCGCTATACGGCCACACCTAAAAAAGATGTACAACAGGCTTTCAACGAGGTAATAACGGTAGCGTCTATACGAGAAGCGATGGGAAAAGAATCTGTAGCGGAATTGCCGGCTACTGCTTCCACATCTCCCGGTATTCATATTCTCTATAAACTGGCCGCTGCCGCTATATTCCTGTTAGTGCTGGGGGCAGGCGCCTGGTGGTACCGGAGTATCCCCGTTAAAACCACTGTTGCAGATCACGTAATGCCCGCCACCATCCCGGCAGGAGATAAGGCGATACTGACACTGGCAGATGGCAGTGTGATAGAACTCGATAGCGCGCAAAATGGCGCTTTGAGACAACAGGGGAGTACCCGTATTATTAAACTACAACACGGCCGTTTAGCGTATGCTGCCGGCAGCAACCATGCAACGACAGCGCCGCAATATAATACCATCAGCACCCCTAAAGGCGGCCAATACCAGGTGGAATTACCGGATGGTAGCCAGGTATGGTTGAATGCCGCCTCTTCCCTGCGATTCCCGGTAGCATTTACCGGTAACAGCAGATCGGTTACCCTCACAGGAGAAGCTTATTTCGAAGTGGCGCAAAATGCCCAACAACCTTTCATGGTGCACACCAGCGGTATGGCCGTAAAAGTATTGGGCACGCACTTCAACGTGATGGCTTATACCGATGAAGGCCCCGTGAAAACTACGCTGCTGGAAGGTGCGGTGAGTGTATCGCAAGGTAACGCTACTTCGCTGATGCAACCTGGACAGCAGGCCAGTATAGATGATGTGGGTAAGGCGTTTCGTATCAGTCGCCCGGATATCTCAGACGTAGTAGCCTGGAAAAACGGTGAATTCAGATTTCACAAAACAGATATACCGATGATCATGCGGCAAATAGCCCGCTGGTACGATGTAGAGATTGCCTACAAAGGAGACTTATCTGGTATTAAATTATATGGCAGCATGACCCGCAAAGAAAATGTTGCACAACTGCTGGAATTGCTGGAACAAACCGGGATGGTACATTTCAGCACCATCGGGAATCGTATCACGGTGATGCCGGCAGAAATGAAATAGTTATTGTCAGCGGTGTTTCCACGTTCAACACCTGCCTGAATATATGTAAAACTCAACCAAAAGATAATATGGAATTGCTTACCATTTCCCGCTCCCAGGGAAGGAGGAGTCGCATGTCGGCTACACTCAAAATATGGCTGCTTGGCTGCGTGTTGCTGGCAGGTGCTTTCACCGCCCATGCACAAACACAAACCGTAAAACTATCGGTCAGTAAAATGCCGTTAGACAAGGTATTTGATTTGCTCAGTAAACAAACCGGCTACCAGTTTATCTGTGATGAAAAACTACTGGAAAATACGCCGCCGCTGAGTGTAGATATCAAAAACAAAACGTTGGAAGAGGCCCTGAAGATATGTCTGAAAGACCTGCCACTCACTTACCTGATTAAATACGGTACCGTAGTGATAAAAAAAAGCGCCGCTGGCGCTAAAGCGGCGCCCGTAAATGGAAAAGAGCTACCGGGTAAAACCATCACCGGTACCATCACGGATAGCACCGGCATGGGCTTGCCCGGTGTATCCGTTGGCGTGAAGTTTACGTCGAAAGGCGTACAAACAGATGTTAACGGACATTTTACTATTAACAATATCAACGACCAGGATGTACTCACGATTTCCAGCATCGGCTATCAAACCGTACAGGAGCCGGTAAAGGAGCAATCTACTTTTCATATCCGGTTATCTCCTACGCCTAAGTCGCTTGTAGAAGTAGTGGTAGTAGGCTATAGCACGCAGAAAAAGGTAGACCTCACCGGCGCCGTAGCCACCGTATCCGGTGAAACACTGGCGGCCAGGCCGGTAGGACAAACCTCTGCGGGGCTGCAAGGCACCATGCCCGGCGTTACCATCACACAAGGCAATGGTAAACCCGGCGGCGATGGCGGCTCCATCCGCATCCGCGGCTGGGGAACATTGAAAAACCCGGATCCGCTGATACTGGTAGATGGAGTAGAAGGATCTATTAACAACATCGATCCCAATGTGATTGCGTCTGTTACCGTGTTGAAAGACGCTGCATCCGCTTCAATCTACGGCTCCCGTGCCGCTAACGGCGTGATACTGGTAACAACCAAAAGAGGCAAGAGCAGCAAACTTTCCATCAACTATAACAATTATGCAGGTTGGCAACGTGCCACCAACTTGCCAGACCTGACTAACGCACTCGACTATATGTTATTGGCGAATGAAGCCTATAAAAACTCAGGCCGTACGCCACTCTACGCGGAATCATTGCTGGAAAGCTACCGCCGGCAAGGCAACGGCAGTTCAGATTCGTTACCTAACACAGACTGGCAGAAAGCAGTGCTTACCGGTTCCGGCTTTCAGCAAAGTCATTTCTTAACCGTAAACGGTGGTACCGATAAAGTGAAAATGTTGTTGTCGGTAGGATATTTTGATCAGAAAGGGTTGATTAAACAATCTGAGTTTAAGCGCCTTACCATTCGCGCTAACAACGACATCATTTTTTCTAAAAAGCTGAATATGCAGTTTGACCTGCAATATATCAGTCCTGTTACTACAGAACCTTCCGCTGGTGTAGACGCCATCTTTGCCTATATGAATAACATCTCGCCCAATCAGCTGGCTGTTAACTCCAACGGCACCCGTGGCGATGGATGGGTAGGCAACAACCCCGCTGCTTCCGCAAAAGAAGGGGGATTAAAGAAGCTAAGCGCTCCCTGGGGTAGCATTAATACCACCATTAATTATCAGCCGGTAGAATGGTTGACCGCCTCTTTTAATATCGCGCCCAAATACGTACAAACCTATACGAATAAATTTACCAAAGCGCTGCAAACCTATCATCCCGATGGTACGCTGGCTAACAGGAATCCACAGATCAGCGCACTGGAGGTAAGCAGTCAGCGCGAGTTTTACAACAATATGCGTGGTACGCTCACCTTTCACAAAGCCTGGGGTAAGCATGATGTAAAAGTACTGGCCGGTGCTGAGCAAAACAACTACCGGCAGGATATATTATCTGCCTCCCGCGATAACTACGTATTACCCGATTACCCGGTATTGGACGCCGGCGGCGCGGGCAATATGAAAAATGGAGGGGGTGGATCGGAATGGTCGCTGCGCTCTTTTTTCGGCAGGGTGAATTACAACTATAAAGAAAAGTACCTGCTGGAAATGAATATTCGTAACGACGGTTCTTCCCGTTTCGCAGAAGGCAGGAAGTGGGGCGTATTCCCTTCTGCATCTGCCGGCTGGCGTATTTCAGAAGAAGATTTCATGGCGGCGCTGAAGCCTGCGTTGAATGAACTGAAACTGCGTGGTTCCTGGGGAAAGCTGGGGAATCAGAACATAGGCACTTACCCATCGGCTACGGTGGTGAATCTTAGCTCCTATACCATCGGCGGACAAATTGTAAATGCCGCCGCAATGGACGCATTGGCGAACAAAAATATCACCTGGGAAACTACCGAGATGAGTGATGTAGGATTAGATGTCACCTTGTTTTCACATCTCTCTATAACAGCAGATTATTATAGCAGCAAAACAAAAGATATTCTCCTGCTGCTGAATATCCCGCTGATCACCGGCCTGAAAGCACCCTACCAGAACGCAGGTAAAGTGAGCAATAAAGGCTGGGAACTGGGTGTTAACTACGACGGCGCCATCAAAGATTTTAAATACAATATCGGTGTAAATGTATCGGATGTAAAAAATAAAGTGGTAGACATGCACGGTATTAATCAATCGGCGGTTACCGTGAGCAGGGAAGGTTATCCCGTGAATGCCATCTTCGGACTACAGGCAGAAGGCTTCTTCCGGGATGCTGATGAAGTAGCCAAACATGCTACCCAATTCGGCACCATTGCGCCGGGAGATATCAAGTACAAAGATCAGAATGGTGATGGCATCATCAATGAAAGCGATAAAGTAATTCTGGGCAACACCATTCCCCGTTATACCTATGGTATAAGTTTGAATGCTGCCTGGAAAGGCTTCGACCTTGGCTTATTTCTGCAGGGTGTAGGTAAAGTAGACGGACTGATTTATGGCGCCGGCATCATGCCGTTTTATGTAAGCTCTGTAGGTGGTACTGCACAGGAAAGGTTCAAAGACTACTGGACACCGGAACATAAAGACGCCGCTTTTCCTCGATTGGTATTCGGTGGTACCAACAACCAACAGATTTCCAGTTTCTGGATGAAAAGCGCTGCCTATCTGCGTTTGAAGAATTTGCAAATTGGTTATACCCTGCCCCCTCACCTGACCAAATCGATGAAGCTCAGTAGTCTTCGTGTTTTTGTAAACGGCTCAAACCTGTTTACCGCCAATAAATTCTGGAAAGGATATGACGTAGAAACCGCCGTGGGTGTGGCGGATAACTATCCTGTGATGAAGGTCTACAGTTTTGGTGTTAATGTAAATTTCTAAAACCATCGTTATGAGAAATTATCTTCTTTACATACTCCTGATCACACTGCTGGCCGCACAAGCCTGCAATAAAGATTATCTCGATAAAAGTCCGCTTAACGGCCCTTCTGATGCCGCTTATTTCAAAAACCAGGATGAACTGCTGCTGGCCGTCAATGGCCTGTACCGCGCCATGAACAAGCCGATGGACGAATATGACCCGGGGCAGCTGGAAGGCCCAAACATCAGTTTCATGCTGGATGCCGCCACTGATATTGGTTATGAACGCAATGCCAGCGACTTGCAGAAAATTGGTACCGGCAACCATGACGCCAACAACACCTATACACAAGGGCTGTGGACGGATTTTTACAAGGTGATTGGTCGCTGTAACTATATCCTCGACAACGCGGATAAAGTGAAATCTGTCACAGATGCTACTTTGTTCAGGCGCAGCATAGGCGAAGCAAAGTTTGTCCGTGCCTACATGTATGAACAACTTATTTCCTTATTCGGTGGCGTACCATTGGTAACGCATACGCTTACACTGGAAACAGCGCAAATTCCACGTAGTGATAAACAGGTAGTACTTGATTTTATCTTCCAGGAACTAGACAGCGCCGCTGCTGCGCTACCAGCTACCTACACTGCTGTAGATGCCGGTCGGGCTACCAAGGGTGCTGCACTGGCTATTAAAGCCAGAGTAGCTTTGTACAATGAGAAATGGAAAGTAGCTGCCGACGCAGCCAAAGCGGTGATAGATCTGAACGTGTATAAACTGGAAGATAATTTCCCTCGCTTGTTTTCTTATGATAATAAAAATTCCGCCGAAGTCATTCTTGCCCTGCAATATCAATTACCCGTTATCAACTGGGGAGGGCCTTATCCTATTCTATGCCGCAATGCCGGCGGTGCTTCCAACAAAGTGCCCTCGCAATCTTTAGTGGACAGCTATGAATGCACCGACGGACTAACCATCGATAAATCGCCCCGTTATGATCCGGCGCATCCTTTTGAGAACCGGGATCCCAGGCTGGCCTACACGATTGCATTACCGGGGTCCATATTTTTTAACTACCAGTTTGAAACGCATAAAGACAGCCTCATGTGCTGGAATTATAACACTACTCCTGCCACCCGTATTGTGAACCAGGACGCAGTGAATGCTTACGCTTCTTTCACCGGCTATTGCTGGCGTAAGTATATAGATTTGAAAGATAAAGACAACATGCGTCAGTCTACTATGAGCCTCACGCTGATCCGCTATGCCGAAGTATTACTTACCTATACCGAAGCGAAGATGGAAGCCGGAGAGCTGGATGCTTCCGCGTTTCAGGCGATTAACGCGGTAAGGCAACGGCCTGGTGTAAACATGCCTGCAATACCTGTAACTGCCACGCAAGCGGAATTACGTTCTGCTGTGCGCAAAGAGCGGATGTACGAGTTAGCATACGAAGGTTTCCGTTTATTTGATATCCGTCGTTGGAAGATTGCAGAGAAAGTGATGAAAGGCCCGTTGTATGGCCGCGTACCGAGAGGATTACTGGCCAGTGCACCGGTGATAGATGCCAATGGCATCGCGGATTACAGCCAGGTGGCGAATAGGGCGAATATGCGTGTAGTAGAAGTGCGGACGTTTAACCCGGGAAGGGATTATTTATGGCCGATTCCGTATATAGAAACACAGACGGATCCGAAGATAGTGCAGAATCCGTTGTATTAGTAGTTCGCATAACGAAATGGTGGATTTGTTTTATAAGGTGTGAATATTTTTATACCTTCATCCTGATACCAGGTTTTCGTTGTTGACGCACATGTATTATGTGTATGTTTATAGGATATATGCCAACAAGAGAAGCCTTCATAAATCTTTGATAATGCCTGTATTTATCATGATAATTTGCTGCTACGGCCATACCTGTTCAGACCAGGGCTTTAATTATGCATAGAAGAATTCTTATACTGCTGCTTATCTGTTTTACTATATCCTGCCTATATGCGCAATCTCCCACAGTTAAAGAACAAGAGAGTTATACGCATGAATTCACGGCAAAAGTATATAGTATTGATACTGTTAACGTGATAAATCCAAAATACCAGCTTGAAAGAAAAAGAGATGATAAGGTCGCCATTGTTAATATTAAAATATTATCAAGACTAAAGGGCGACTTCGGACATATTCCTGATTATATAATGATGGAATTGATTATATCTGATCATCTGTTGAGGTATGATTTTGTAGTAGGAAGAAGCTACAAAGTGTTTGCATATTTAGCAGCATATAATTCGCCCTTTATTTTGAAAAAGTATAGAAGAGCTGCATTGAGATTGGATCGTTTTAATCTGCCAATAATGATCCGGTAAGTGATTGATGTAAAAAATAGTATATGGATGGTAAAGGACAAGTTCATCAGGCATTTTCTATCGCTATAGAGGGATTGAGGGAGGAATGGTTTGAACTGGAGGATGATAGCTGGTATCAGTATGTTATGAACCTGTCAGTTCAGCATAGCGTGACTTACTTGCTGATAGTGCTGGAAGGGCAGGTATATAATGGTGGATTCCATCAGTATTTTACAAATCGATATGGAATATTCGCCGCTGCAACTGTGGCGGCGTTGAAGCATGTAGGAGCATTTAAAAAGATGGCGATTGTTGAACGTGCGTTCGCAATAGTAAATGCAGATAAAGATCCGGAAGACGTTTTTATGCAAAAGATGCTTTCCGGGGACCTGGCTATTTTCCATAATGATACTTCTGTTTCGATACTGGATAAATTGGATGCAGAATATTATAGCCATGAAGAGGAGAACTTAATGGAGCTGTTACCAGGTTTTTATCAAAGTATTGGAGTCGTATTTAAGGCGTTTAGTATGCCGGAACTGGATAATAGATTATCTTTTCTCACTAATAACCTGGTTGTTAGTTTTGAGGCGCGGCTTCGGGATAAAGATATGGGAGATATCAGTGTCAGGCAGGAAAATCACTATCTGAATGAAGGAGTCCAGTATATTGTGGAAGTAATAGATTTAATGTACCAGGATAATTTGGAGGGGTATACCACGGAAGATCATGGTCCGACACTGACAGTTTCCCTTGACAAGGCAGATCAAAACTGGCATCTGGAGTTTTTAATTATCCGGTCATCTGGGGAAATTCTTCAGGAGAAGACCATAGCATTTGAACTGGCAGATGAGTTACCAGCTGAAAGTATTGAAATACTATATAAGGAGATGGAAGGATTATTAATGGATATTTTAGTGACGAGATATCGAAAGTAAATCACTTTTTTAACTAATCCAATATTTACCCATGCAATTTATCCGAGGTAATATTTGAATCTATCGTTCTCCTGGGACTATTCGGAGATGATGGAATGACAGAGGCTTTTGAACTGACAGTAAAGAAGAAATGGAAGCACATTGGATATGTTAATTGAAAAAAGTACAGTTAATAAAAAGGCAGACAAATCCTGATAAATATTTGCGACAATTTGATTTTGTCGCTTTGAAAAGTACAAGTAACGGATACGCCAATGTAGGGAGTATCAGCAAGGGAGCCGGACTAGTGCAGGAACTTGCGTTACATATTTAAATCATTAGTATGGATCTCATTTTAAACACGGCAATAATATTGACATGTTTTTTCCTTATGTTAAGGATCATTTTTTACGACCGGGCGCATGGTCGATCCTTGGGATATGTATTTTTCTCTATTGGGAAGCATGTCAGAAGTGTAAAGTACATCATCCCCAGCCCTATTAGTAAAGAGCAGCCGCAGAAGATGAATTTATTATTGAAGACAGGGAATGTTTGTCTATATCTTTTTTATATACAGTTTGTAGTGTCGATGTTATTGATATTCCTGTCATTGACACTCAGCTGATTTCCAAAAAATAAGTTTCTCAGCATGAATATTTAGCTATGCATCATCTCCTGGAAATAGTCATCGAGGCTTTCGTTTTCATTATCTTCGCCATTCCTGGTGCTTTCTTCAGATGGATATTTACCGGAAGAAAACGAACATACAAAGAAGTACTCCTCGACGATAATGATATAGACGGCGTAATTGGTATGATAGTAACCGGGATAGTAGTTGCTATCGTAATATACTACTGTCGCTAATTTTTTATTTCCGTATATCCCTTGGTAGCTCTCCAAACTTCTTCCTGAATGCCGCTGTAAAATGATGTGGATGTTTATATCCAATTCTGTCTGCCACTTCGCTCACATATAGTTTCTCCTCTTGTAATAATCGTCTGGCTTCCTGCATCCGGATATCGCTGAGGTATCCAAATACGGTGGTGTTGAATAACTCTTTGAAACCTGTTTTAAGTTTCATCTGGTTGATACCGGCTTTGCGCGCCAGTTGTATGAGTGATAATGGTTGGTCAAAATGTTGGGTGATGTAATCGCGGATAGCGTATAGGGCTGCTATATCTTTTGCCGGCAAGGTGCTTTTTGGAGGGAGATGTATATCATCCAGTTGTTTCACTTGCAGCAGAAATAGCTCGATGGCTTTGGCTTCGAGGTATACTGCTTTCAGATGACCCTGGTAAGGAGCTTGTTGCAGGTTGTTAATGATACCCTGCATGGCAGGCAGCATTTGAGCGGTGAAGGCAGGGGAGGGCTGGTTAAAGGTAGCATCCTGCAGGAAGCGCCGCATAAAGGGACTTTCTTCTGTGAAGAGTTGCTGATAGAAATTTTCTGAGAACATCAGCTCAAAAAATAAACGGTTTTTGTGAGGGGTAGCTGCTACCGTTAATTCATAAGAGGCTGGTGATTCCCGGTATATCACAAATTGTTTTTCCGGTATGGCAGCCGCAGCGGGCGTATCATCCTGTAGCCGGAAATGAGATACAATGGCTTTTTTAGCGGGTTGGAAGGTCATCACTTTGGAGGCAGGGTTATGGTAGTTCCCCCAGCGAAAATCAATTTCCCGGAGGGATAATTCTTCCAGTTGGATCTGAAACCCGGTGCCGTCATGGAGGCGAACCTGCTTTTCCTGTACGGGGGCAGAACTGGTACTACCTGTGTGGCAACTGTTGAGCATAAAACTTCTTTTTGCGTTGATGAAACTTCCTTTTGCGTTAACCGGTGGGGGCAGCAGGCGGTTAACTTTGGCCTACTAAATTAAATCAATAAAATGGAAAACAATCAGTATGTCACCGTATTTGGGGCTACCGGGAAGATAGGTAGTGCATTGCTCAAATTTCTATCAGCGGCGGGTATCCCGGCTATTGCCGTGACGCGTAATAAAAGTAGGGCAGTAGCACTGCCTTTTGTGGAGTGGGTAGAAGCAGATATGTTTGATAAAGCCAGTTTATACAAAACGATGGATCATAGTAGTGCGGTGTTTTTGTCATCGGGTATGGGTGCTAATTTCGTGACAGAGCAGCAACAGGTTATCCAGGTGGCCACGGAAACAGGCGTGACGCATATTGTGAAGCTCTCTTCTGCTGCGGTGGGTAGCAGCATTGACCGTTCTGCTATTGCCGCGTCGCATGGCGCCGTGGAGGATTATCTGAAAGCGGCCGGTATTCCCTGGACCATATTGCGACCTACAGGATTTATGCAAAACTGGTTGGGAGAATTTTCCCAGCGGGTGAAAACGCAGCGTACGATTGGGGAAGCTACCGGCGATGGAAAGCGGGCATATATTGATGTGAGAGATATTGCAGAAGTAGCGGGTACGATTTTAAAAACACCGGCAGGTCATGACGGGAAAACGTATATGCTTACAGGTGGGGAGGCCATCAATTATGCACAGTTGGCAACAATGCTGAGTGCATTGACAGCGGAGCTGGTGACGTATATCCCGCTCACGCTGGAAGAAGGCCGGCAACAGTTGGAGCAAAAAGGATTACCTCCCTGGGCGGTACAAACGTTTATGGCGTACATAGAAGTGCAACGCAATGGCGGGGCCGCAATGGTGAGTAGTGCGGTGTCAGATATTCTTCGGAAACCGGCACGCACAGCGGAAGCTTTTGTGCAGGACTATGCCGCCTGGTTTAAGTAAAAATCCGAAAATTTAAGCAGGCAGCCGACCTACATTATTGTGGGTCGGCTGCCTGTTTTTTTAGAAAAGGAATTCTTATATTTAATCATAATCCACTCATATGAAAAATGTGATCGCCTACATTACAGATCCCCACCTCGATGAAGCCGGGCTCGCAAATTTTCCCGTGAATGTAAGGGAAGACATCAAAAATATGCTACAGGAAGTACACGCTGCCGGTATTAAAAATGTGGTGATTGGCGGCGATATAGGAGATAAAGCTTCGCATACTTTTACCTTCGATCTGTTGCGGCAATATGCCGGTAGTGTAAAGATTACCCTGGGTAATCACGACAAATTCAAAGAAGTAATTACCTACTACAACCCTTTGCCATCGGGAAGGGAGGAGATGTACTATTCAGAGGAACACGACGGCTACAAACACATTTTCCTGGATTCTTCCTCAGAAGAAATCAGTGCTGCACAACTGGAATGGTTCAAACAGGAAATGCAGACCAATAAAAAAATAATCCTGTTTGTACATCATCCTATCCTCGGCGTTGAGGCAGAAGTAGACCGCGCCTATCCGCTGAAAGGCCGCGATGATATTGCCGCCGTATTGAAGCAACATCCACACAACGTATACATTTTCTGCGGACATCTTCACCTCGATGATGAACAAACGCAGGGGCATATTCAACAGTATGTGACACCAGCCGTTTCTGTACAATTTGTAAAAGAGGCGGCTACCCTGGAAATGGATTATAAATTCTTCGGCTATCGGATTATCGAAATCAATGAAGATGGTATTGATACCGAAGTAATGCTGAAACAACGATCCTGATCTCAAAAAAAATTTGGATGCTCAGATAAATTATTTTAGTTTCATTGCATAAAGTAATTTTTTTTATTGTCCATTTGCTTAAACGTTTAAGCAAATGGGTGCCACGGGTATGAAAAACAGGGAAGAAGTAGCACACGCCAGCTCCGGAGCTGCACTTATATAATAGCCGGCCACCACATCTGCCGGCAGCTTTTATAAAACCACAGATACATGAAAAAAAGTAACAACCGACGTTTTTTTCTGAGAAATATGGGCGTAGCCTGCCTGGGAATTTCTGCACTGCCAGCAATAGCATTGGGAAAGCCCACCACGGAAGATGAAACAACAGAACAGCCCACACCCTCGCCAGCTGATGGCCGCCGCTTTAATGACGCCTACGCAGGAAAATATAATAACCGCATCGCCTTTCCCATTGGTGGTATTGGCGCCGGCATGTTTTGCCTGGAAGGCACCGGCGCTATCTCTCATATGTCTATCCGGCACAACCCGGAAATGTTTTACGAACCCGCCATGTTTGCTGCTATCAGCATCAAAGGCGGCGCAGCCCGCGTATTGGAAGGTGCGGTGCCCGACTGGAAAAAATTTGGACAACGCGATGCCGGCTTAGGCGGCACGGGTGGCGCTACCTGGGGACTGCCCCGCTTTAAGGACGCCACTATGAAAGCCCGCTTTCCCTTTGCCGATATACAACTGAAAGATCCTGCCATTCCACTACAAGTGGTCGTAAAAGGTTGGAGTCCTTTCATTCCCGGCGATGAAGACCATGCCAGCATGCCAATAGGCGCAATGGAATATCATTTCACCAACGCCGGCAGCAAAACAGAAAATTATATCTTCTCTTATAATGCCCGCAATTTTATGCGACAAGCCGATACCGGGCACACCGTGAAAGCCATGCCCAATGGATTTATTTTATCGCAGGAAGCGCCAGAGCAAGCGGTGGAGAAACAAGGCCACTTTGCCATTTTCACTACCGAACCGGAAACGGTGGTCGATCACTGCTGGTTCCGCGGTGGCTGGTTTGATCCATTGACCATGGTATGGAATACCTTGAAAGATGGCAACACGCGGAATACGCCGCCGGTCGACAAGGACGCTCCTGGTGCGTCCCTCTTTGTGCCTTTCCGGCTGAAGCCCGGTGAAAAGAAATTTATCCGCCTGATGATGGCCTGGTATGTACCCGATTCAAAACTTCGTATAGGCGATAACGCTACCAGCACATTCGGCAACTATTACAAACCCTGGTACAGTAACCGGTTTAAGAATATAAACGAAGTAACAGATTACTGGAAGATGAATTATGCCGACCTGTATAAAAAAACCGCATTATTCACCGACACTTTCTATAAAAGCACGTTACCACCGGAAGTAGTAGAAGCAGTGGCCGCCAATCTCACCATCCTGAAATCAGCTACGGTCATGCGCCAATACGATGGCCGCTTCTGGTGCTGGGAAGGATCCGGCGATAACTGGGGGAGTTGCCATGGTACCTGCACCCACGTATGGAATTACGCACAGGCCGTACCACATTTATTTCCCCGGCTGGAAAGAAGTTTACGCCACACCGAATTCCACGAAAATCAAAATAACGAAGGCCACCAGGGATTCAGGGCCAACATCCCCATTTCCCCATTGGTACATAATTTTCACTCCGCAGCAGACGGACAACTGGGCGGTATCATGAAAGTATACCGCGAATGGCGCATCAGTGGCGACACTGCATGGCTGCAACAAATGTATCCATTGGTGAAAGTAAGCATGGACTACTGCATCCGCACCTGGGATCCCCGCGGCAAGGGATTGGTGGAAGAACCCCATCACAACACCTATGACATTGAATTTTGGGGTGCCACCGGGATGTGTACCAGTTTCTACCTCGGTGCTTTGCAGGCATTTACATTAATGGGCACTGCATTGGGTAAAGATGTGGCCACCTACACTGCGCTTTATCAGAAAGGAAAACAACAACTGGAAACCACTCTCTACAACGGGGAATACTTCATCCAAAAAATTCAATGGACCGGCCTAAATGCGCCCGATCCCGTAAAGGCACAGTCTTTCAGTACGCAGTATGCAGAGGAGGCTGTGGCACTGCTACAAAAAGAAGGACCTAAATACCAGTACGGCGATGGCTGTTTGTCAGACGGTATTCTCGGCAGCTGGATGGCCCGCGTATGCGGCATGGAAGAACCCGCAGATCCTGCAAAAACAAAAAGTCATTTACTGGCAGTACACCGCTATAACCTCAAGAAAGATTTAAGCCAGCACGTAAACCCACAACGCTCTACCTATGCCCTCGGCAACGAAGGCGGACTACTGCTATGCTCCTGGCCTAAAGGTGGCATGCTGTCGCTCCCGTTTGTATACAGCAATGAAGTATGGACCGGCATCGAATACCAGGTGGCGTCTCACCTGATGTTCCAGGGAGAGGTAGCAAAAGGATTGGAGATAGTAAAGGCTTGCCGACAACGCTACGACGGCACGGTGCGCAATCCTTTCAATGAATACGAATGCGGCCACTGGTACGCCCGGGCCATGTCCAGCTACGGACTGTTGCAGGGACTCACCGGCCTGCGCTACGATGCGGTAGAAAACCTCCTTTACATCGACTCACGCATCGGGGATTTCAGCAGTTTCCTCGCCACAGAGAAAGGCTTCGGTACCGTCAGTTGGAAAAAAGGTATTCCCTCGCTGCAGGTGGCCTATGGCGCTATCCCCGCTACCCACGCCATCGTGAATGGAAAAAAAATACCGTTATCCGTATAGTACACATCTTTTTCAGGGACTCATAAGACAGGCATTTCCCGTTAGACAGATTGTAAGGTTTTGTTGCTTAAACGATTAAGTAAAAGAAAATCACCAAAATCCACACGTTTATGAAAGCTTCCCAGCAAGGAAGACCATCCATGTCGCGATGCCTTAAAAAAGCAGGCCTGGTTTTCCTGTTCCTTTTTTTCACGATCATCTATACCGTATCCGCACAAAAAGTAATCACCGGGAAAGTCACCGCATTCGCCACCGGCAAGCCTTTGGCGGAAGTGAATGTAGTGGTAAAAGGTACACCGGTAGGTACTACTACCTATCCCGATGGAACCTACGCTATTAAAGTAGAACCAAATGTAACACTGGTATTTACATACGTGGGCTATGAAACCCAGCTAATACCAGTAGGTAATCAAACGGAATTAAATGTTGCCCTGAAGCAGCAATCCAGCACCCTGGGAGATGTGGTAGTAGTTGGATTTGGTAAGCAGAAGAAAATCTCTGTAACAGGCGCCATTTCCAGCGTACCGGTGAATAACCTGCAGCGCATTGCTACACCCTCTTTATCAAATGCATTAGCCGGCAGTATGCCCGGCATCATTACCCGCCAGAGCTCCGGCGAACCCGGATACGATGGCGCTGCCGTATTTATCCGCGGCTTCGGTACCTGGGCCAACAGAAGTCCGCTGATCCTCGTAGATGGCGTAGAACGGGATATCAACAATCTCAACACCCAGGAAATTGAAAGCTTCTCTATCCTGAAAGATGCCTCTGCTACCGCCGTATACGGCGTGAGAGGCGCCAACGGCGTTATCCTCATCACCACCAAAAGAGGGAAAACCGGGAAGCCACAAGTTATATTCCGTACAGAAAATGCCAGTCTCACCGCCCTGCGCCTGCCCAATTATATTAACGGCGGCGAATATGCCGGCCTGATAAATGAAGCATTGGGGAATGATAATCTTCCCCTAAAATATACACCGGAAGAACTGCAAAAATTTAAAGATCATTCCGACCCGTATCTCTACCCCGATGTTAACTGGACCGATGCAGTACTGAAGAAAAATACCTTCCAGAGCATCAATAATCTCAGCGTAACCGGCGGTAATGAAATCATAAAATACTATACCAATGTTGGCTATACGATTTTGAATGGTATCTACAAACAGGATCCTGCCAATGCGTACAAAACCAACGCGCAAATGAAGCGCTATAACTTCCGCTCCAATGTAGATATCAATGTATCCAAAACCATCAGCCTGGAACTGGGCGTTGGTGGCGTGATTCAACAAGGTAACTACCCGGGCACCCGTGCGCCTGATATTTTTGACGCCCTGAAAATTACCTCTCCCATTAACTATCCAAAAGTAAATCCGGATAACTCTATTGCCGGCGCCTCTACGTCGTACCTGCAGAACAATCCCTGGGGATTCGTTACCCGCGCGGGTTACACCCGGCAGGATATGAATACGCTGCAAGGTACGTTCAGCGGTAAATGGGACTTGTCGTCACTCGTCACAGAAGGCCTGTCCGTACGGGGTATGTTCTCCTACGATCATACTTACTTTGCTTCCACAGAAAGAAATAAACAGTACGCCATTCAGCAATACCTGGGCAAAGACAACAGCGGCAACGACAAATATGCCATCATCCGGGAAGAACAACCCATGGGATACAGGGTCATCAACCGGGCTAACCGTGCCGTATATACGGAGCTGGCGGTGAACTACAACCGCAGCTTCGGCGCGCATAACGTAACAGGCATGATCCTCGGTAATCGCCGCGAATACATCGATTTAACGGCCAATAGCACCATTAACAACCTGCCTTATCGCCGCCAGGGCCTCGCCGGACGCATCACCTACAATTTTAAAAACCGTTACCTCGCAGAAGTAAATGCAGGATACAACGGCTCCGAGAATTTTCCCGAAGGAAAACAATATGGTTTCTTCCCTTCCGTATCAGCAGGCTGGGTGATCAGCAACGAAAATTTCTGGCCCATCAAAGCTATTTCAAACCTCAAAATCAGGGGCTCCTACGGCCAGGTGGGTAACGACCAAATCAGCATCGGTACAGACATCCGCCGCTTCCTGTTTCTCACTACCATTAACCGCAACGGCCAGTCTTACCTCTTCGGAGATAACCAACGCTTCTACCAGGGATTCGATGAAGCGCAACTGGGAAATGATAATGTCACCTGGGAAGTAGCCACTAAATCTAACCTGGGATTGGATCTCGAATTGCTCAATGGCGCCATCACCCTGCAGATAGATGGATTCAAAGAAAACAGAACCGGCATTTTAATTCAGCGCGGTGTGATTCCGCGGGTAACGGGTTATAACCCGGGCATCCTGCCGTATGCGAACCTGGGTAAAGCAAAGAACAGCGGCGTAGATGCAATGCTGGAAGTAAAGCGTACCACCCGCGGCGGACTTTATTATAACATCAGGGGTACGTTTACCTATGCCCGTAGTATCTGCACACAAAATGATGATCCCATTCCGAAGTACGACTACCAGTCGTTTGTAGGCCAACCCATCGATCAGCCCATGGGATTGGTAGCGCTGGGCTTCTTTAAAGATCAGGCAGATATCGACAAAAGTCCGAAGCAAAATTTCATGGAGCGGGTAAAACCTGGTGATATCAAATACCAGGATATGAATGGGGATCATGTGATTGATGACTACGACCGCGTTCCTATCGGCTATCCAAGAACGCCGCAAATAGTGTACGGCGCCGGCGCCAGCTTTGGTTACAAAGGATTTGAACTGAGTTTCTTCTTCACAGGCGCAGCACAAGCCAGCCTTTTTGTAGATGGTCCTTCGATGTACGCCTTCCAGATGGGCCTCGGTACTTTCAATATCCTGCATGAATACTATGATAACCGCTGGACACCTGACCATCCCAACGCCAAATACCCGCGGGTATCGCCGTTGGAAAATCCCAACAACAACCGCACCTCTACCTTGTTCCTGCAAAATGCGGCCTACCTGCGTTTGAAAAGCGCCGAAGTGGCTTATAACATTCACCTGAAACCAGGACGGAATCCAGGCCTGCAGGGAATAAGAATATTTATCAACGGCTTCAACCTGGTAACCTGGGATAAAATAAAAGCCATAGATCCGGAATCAGAATATGGTACCGGCGGATATCCCTTGCAGCGTAGCGTGAATTTTGGTACCCAGCTCACCTTTTAACTCATTCCATGATGAAAAATATATTTGCCATCTTATCAAAACAACTTTGCCTGCTGCTGCTGAGCATGCTCCTGCTGCCATCTTGCTCCAAAAACTACCTGAAAAAGGCGCCGGATGAAGACCTGGATATTAAAAAAGTATTCTCAGAAAGAAAGTATGCTGAAGCCTTTCTCTCTTCCGCCTATAGCAATATTCCCGTAATGTTGGGGGCGGCAGACTGGGATCAGCGCAATCCCTTTACTGGCGCCTGTGATGAAATGGAGATCACTTTCCTCGGCGCCTATTCACACCTGTTGAATTCAGGCGCCTGGAGCGCCAACGATTACTACCCGGATATCTGGGGATATATGTATGAAGGCATCCGTAAAACCAATATATTTTTGGAAAATGTAGCACTGGTGCCCATGCCGGAAGAAGACCGGAAAAAATGGATAGGAGAAGCTACTTTTTTACGAGCCTTTTATCATTTTATGCTGGCCCGCATTTATGGCCCAATACCCATTGGTGATCACGCTTATACCCTCAGTGAAGACTATACGAAAATACGCCGCGCCCCCATCGATAAAGTGATTGGCTTTATTACTTCCGAATGTGATAAGGCAGCCGGGTTGCTGGACTGGAGCGTTACACCCGATAAATACGGCCGCATTACCAAAGCCGCTGCCATGGCTTTAAAGGCACAAGCCCTGCTGTACATGGCCAGCCCTCTGTGGAATGGGAACCCTGATTACACCGGTATCAAAGACAAAGACGGTACCTCTCTTTTTCCGGGGTATGATAAAGAAAGATGGAGAGCCGCCGCAGTAGCTGCTAAACTTTGTATAGACGGGGCAGAAGCCAACGGCTATAAACTGTATCGCTCTGCTTCTAACGACCCGGTGCGCAATTACCAGGAAGTATTTATAGAACGGAATAATGCAGAAGTATTGTTTGCCCGTAATGCTGGTGAACACTCGCATTTTGAACGCTGCAGCAACCCAATCAGTTATGGTGGTTACTCCATTTTTTGCCCTACCCAGGAACTGGTAGACGATTATGAAATGGAAAATGGGCTGCGCCCTATAACCGGCTACCAGGCAGATGGTTCACCTATTATCAATGCCGCATCCGGATATGTGGAAACCGGTTATGTAACTGATAAACATCCGAAAGATTACTATCCTGCCGGCGTGCGGAATATGTACGTGAAACGGGAACCCCGCTTTTATGCAAGCATCAATTTTAATGGCGCCATCTGGAAAAATCGTGGCATACAATTCTGGAATGAGGGGCTGGACGGCAGAAGGAGGGCTGGTTCCGATTACTGCATCTCCGGTTACCTGATGAAGAAAATGGTGAACCCTACCTCCGATATCTTCCAAAACAGGTTCTCGCTAAATACCTGGATCTATTATCGTTTGGGTGAAGTATATTTAAACTATGCAGAAGCCCTCAATGAGGCAGATGGCCCGGTACCAGATGTATACAAATATGTAAATGCGATCCGCGACCGGTCTGGTTTACCAGGACTCGCCACCGGCTTGTCGCAGAACGAAATGAGGGAACGTATTCATCATGAACGCCGTATTGAACTGGCTTTTGAAGCGCATCGCTACTTTGATACCCATCGCTGGAAAACCGCCGGGGATATAGACAACAAAGAAATACACGGCATGAACATTGGCGCCGGTGCTGCACTCAACGACGATAATTTTTATAAAAGAACAGTCATAGAAAAACGCGTGTTTGTATCGCCTAAGCATTACTTATGGCCGTTACAACAAACGGAAATCAATAAAAACCCTAACCTGGTGCAGAATCCAGGCTGGTAAACTATTTTGTCATATCAGGTTTTTGTAAGATGAAAAACGCCATCCACCCCTGTGGTATCAGCAGGCTAAGCAGACGGATTTTTAGTATACTCGTGATCGTTAGTATACCGGTAGGACTTTTCGCGCAACAGGCTACTACGGAATGGATACGGCCGGAGCATGCGGAAAGCCCGCCGGTATGGGGTATCCGCAACGGGATCGTGGTGGCGCTCTGGCCTGCTGCTATTGAGAACCCCCGGCTCGGCAATGATGGCGGTCCCAGGGGATTGTTACGGATAGGTTATGAATGGCAACGTATCATTTACCATATCAACTATATTGCTATTGAGCCGATAGTAAATGGAAAAATGGAATTCAGTGAAATATCCGCTTCGCAGGTTGATGGTAAATGGGGCAAGCTGATGTGGGCCGGTGAAACCGCTGACCCCGCAAGGTTTTTAGCGGGTGCAGGCACGCGCGGTGTAATCGTAACAGATACACTGAGCCAGATCGTTGCAGATGCCCAACATCCGGGGAATACCATTTTGTACCTCTATGTTTTTATGGAGAAATTCATCCATGGAGCGCATCCTTATCTCCGGTTGAGTATTCATAGCAGCCGGCCGGAAGAACTGTGCATAGAAGTATTTCAGCAGCCAGGCAGCGCGGTGATGGAGCGTTGTGGGGTAACGGCTACCATGGGCAATTATTCCCGCCTGAGAAATTTGTTCCTGCGGGATTCCATCGTGAATGCCCGTAAATTATACGCGGGCTACCAGGATATTAATTTTATAGAGAAGGCGGCTTATCCATTACCACAATTATTACGCAATCATAGCGGCGATGTAATCGTGATGGCACAACCCGATGAAACATTAAATGAACTGAGTGCCTGGCCGGAAACACCGGCCTATACCGCTAAATGGGGCTGGCGCTATCGCCCGTTTTATAAATTAACACAATACTGGCGGGTAGCAGCGGCACACGTAGATCCTTCGCTACAGACAAGAGTGAATGGGCGCGCCAAATACTGGAGTGGCGCCAACGGCGATCCATCCGCATACATCAATATTCCCGGTGGCCCTTCTTTCGAAAACTTTGAATTAAGACAACAATATCATAGTGGCCAGCAATTTTATTTTGGCCTCACCCGCAAAACCGTCGAACAATTGTTGTCGGAGTAACCGTTTAACCTTTCACATAGCCACGACGGCCACGCTTTAGGCGTGGCCTGTTGTGGCATCATTGTTTAATAACCGGGAGTGCATGTCGCCAGGCATAATAACCCACTACCGCAAAACAAATCAACGGTACAATATAACCCAGCTGCACATTACTGTAATAACTAACGGCTCCCAGACCCAGCGGTATCAATGCCCCGCCCACAATAGACATCACCAGGAAGGCCGATGCCGATTTGGTTTCATTGCCCAGATCATGGATAGCTAACGAAAAAATGGTGGGAAACATAATCGACATAAAAAATTCCACGGCAGGCAGCAGGTATACACCAGTTCTACCGCCAACGCCTACACTATAACATAGTAGTAATACACAGGCCATACTATACCACAACAATAAACGACGGGGGGCAATTTTCCGCATCAGGAAAGTACCGGCATATCTTCCTATCATAAAACATAACAACAGGATGCCCAGCAGCGTAGTTGCTTCTTTTTCCGGCATATGCCCGCTATACCCCGCATACCGGATGAAGAAGCTGGAAATGCATACCTGCGCGCCTACGTACGCAAATTGCGCGATCACGCCCCAACGAAAATGCACGTGTCTGAATACACGAAAATTGATTTGCAGGCCATCACTATGCTCTTCCTGGATGGGTGGAAAACGCACCACCATAAACAGTACCGCAGTAAGTAATAATACACCGGCAATAACGAGATACGGCACTTGTACGGAACGTGCTTCAGACAACAGGTAGGCATTGAGCACATCCGGCGGCATACTGTTCAGTTGCGCATGTGTAAACTCTTTACCGGAGAGAATAACCTTGCTGAGAAAAAACGCCGCCACAAATGCGCCCAGCCCATTAAACGCTTGTGCGAAATTAAGCCGCTGCACGGCCGTTTCCGGCGATCCCATGATGGTAATATAGGGATTGGCCGCTGTTTCGAGGAAGGTCATACCGGCGGCTACCAGGAACAGGGCAAACAGGAACATCCCGAAGGAGCGCCATTCTGCCGCAGGAAAAAATAATACGGCACCGGCAGCGGCTATTAACAGCCCGGTGATGATTCCTGTTTTGTAACTCCATTTACGCATAAGCCATGCGGCGGGCAGGGCAAAGAAAAAGTAACTGATCCAATAAGCGGCGTCAATGAAGGCGGATTGAAAATCATTCAGCTGGCAGGCTTTTCTCAGGTGAGGAATGAGTACAGGAATGAGGTTGCCGGTAAGCGCCCACAGGAAGAAAAGGCTGATAATAAGTACAGTAGCAACTTTCACGGAGCTGTTGCCGGAAGGGGCCGCGGTGGCCCCTTTCTTTACATCAATCGTAGTGGAATCCATAAAAGCGGGTTTGATGATGGGTTATAGCCGGCAGGTCTGCACTTCGTTGACCAGCCGGCCAATATGATCTATACTGATTTCTACACGATCGTTGTCTTGCAGCGTGAAGCTATTATCCGGTACCAGGCAGGTGCCCGTCATCAGGTAGCAACCTTCCGGGAAGGCACAGCCCTTGTAAAGGAAATTCACTAACTCCTGGTGGCTGCGTTTCATTTGACTAATGGGCACACTATCGGCGTATTGTACTTCGTTGTTGCGGTAAATAGCCATGTTGATCACGGTATCCGGTGGAATAGGTACACTGGGTACCATCAGGCAGGGGCCAAGTCCGGCGCATTTCTCATATACTTTTGCCTGCGGCAGGTACAGGGGATTTTCGCCTTCTATACTACGGGAACTCATATCATTGCCAATGGTATAACCTTCAATGGTACCCTGGCTGCTGATGAACAAAGTAAGTTCCGGTTCCGGTACATCCCAGGAAGAATCTTCACGGATATACACGGTTTGCCCATGGCCGGAAACGCGGTGTGGCGTGGCTTTGAAGAATAGTTCCGGTCTTTCTGCTACATACACTTTATCGTAAAAGGTAGCGCCACCGGAGATTTCCGATTCTTCCATGCGCGCGGTACGACTCCGGTAATAGGTAACGCCAGCGGCCCATACTTCCTGTACACCAATCGGGGGGAGTAAGTCAGCCGTTAATAGTTGTTCTGCAATGGCAGCAGGTACAGGTGTTTTACCTTTTAAATCAGCCAGTACATAATCAAACAGGCCGGTTCTGTTTACATAGGTATTCCAGTTGGCAGCTACCGTATAATATTGATCCTGGTAGGAAACCAGCAAGGCAGCAGAAGTTTTATAGATGCGGATGATGTCCATATGAAAAAGCTATTTGTGATGCAGAAAATTTTCGGCATCGTGTAAAGGTAATTGCCAGAGCTGTGCAGCCATGGCTTCCATGGCTTTGCGGTCGCCTTCAAAATGCATGGTCACTTGTTGATAACGCAGGGATTCTCCCGGTTTCAGCGCGCGGGCATCGGAAGAAGATTCTACTTCATAGAAAGGTCCCATTTGCGTACCATCGGCTAAAGGGCCATCATTGTAGCAGTTAACGGCATCGCCTTTAAACGGTTCTTTTTGTAATTCCCATTTTGAATTTACATAACGACCAGTTGGCACTACTTCGTAGAATAACACCGTGAGCGTATTATTTTCCAGGTCGATGCTGCCGGCGCCTCTTTTCGCGATCAGCGGCGACAAGCCCAGTTTGCCACGGGATTTGCCATCTGCACGGAACAGTAGCAGGCTGTCTTTTACCAACAGGTTTTGCGGCGGAATTTTACCAAAGTAATCATCTGTGATATGAGATTTGGCATCGGGGATGGCCTGGAAAGGTGCTACAATAGCGGTTTGATCAGATGGCTTGAACATCCCCAGCAGCCAGATACTCAGCAATCCTTTTTGTTCCTGCCAGGCGCTGTCACCGCTGTTGGTAACGGTGTTATCCGTTTCATAGGCAACGCTACTGATGCCCACCGGCGGTGCAAATCCCAGTTTGCTGCTGATATCTGTACTTCCTAAAAGACGTATACTCCTGTTGATATGTACTTTGAAAGTACTGCCGGAATAATTTTGTAAGATGCCATCCTGCTGATAGGTTACCTCGGTATCAGATTGTGCTGTGAGTGCATAATGTGCCGTGTCGATCAGTCCCGGCGTTTGCCAGTTAGCGAAATCAAAAGACTTTCCGGGAGGGAAGAACAGCGCGTACTGCCCACCTTCCGGTCCCAGCCAGAAACGTTCTTCTCCGCCGAATGCATTGATATGTGGGGCAAATTTTTGTGCAGCTACCAGGCCGTAGTTGATCCAGCCAAAGCTTCTGCCAGCGCTGCCTCCGGTAGTACTGGTCATCACCCTTGCCTGGTAATCGCCGGTAATCACTACGCGGCCGCTGTCGCCGGCATGTTTTAATACCACTACATTTTTTAAATGTTGCTGCAGAAAGCTAACGTCTTCACCAAAGTTGACCGGTTTCATATTATGTTGTTCATGCGTGGCGCCCGGTCCGTTGCATGCAGCTAATGCCGCAACCAGGCAACCGGAGATAAAAATGGATTTCATATCAATGGAATTAAAATGAATAATAAAATAAGTCCTTCCAATATCCGCTGTTCGCTACCATCCTTCTACACCAGCTAACTGCTAATAGCTAACAGCTAACAGCTAACAGCTAAAGCGATGTCCCTCTCTTCCACGGAATAAAATAAGTCCTTCCAATATCCGTTGTTCGCTACCATCCTTCTACACCAGCTAACTGCTAATAGCTAATGGCTAACAGCTAGAGCGATATTCCTCTCTTCCACGGAATAAAATCATCTTGTCCTAGCTGTTGTGCTTTTGTGGCGTATTCCCCGCTGGCGGTGGCAATGACGAGTTCCAGTATATCTGCTGCCACCTCATCCAGCGAAGCTTCGCCATTGATGATGGCGCCAGTATCCAGGTCAACGATATCTGGCATTTTAGCAGCCAGTTTGCTGTTGGTAGATAGTTTAAGCACGGGGCTTACGGGATTCCCGGTAGGGGTACCGAGGCCGGTGGTAAACAATACGATGTTGGCGCCGGCGCCTACTTCAGCGGTAGTGGATTCCACGTCACTGCCTGGTGTGCATAACAATGCAAGACCGGGGCGTTGTACCCATCCTGGATAATCAATGACATCCGTAACAGGAGAGGAGCCGCCTTTCTTGGCGGCGCCGGCAGATTTAATAGCATCGGTGATGAGTCCATCTTTGATGTTGCCGGCAGAAGGGTTTGAGTCAAACCCGGATCCCACGGCCTCTGCGCTGCTGGCGTAGTCGCGCATCAGTTGTACGTAACGGGTGGCCAGTTCGGCATTTACGCAGCGGTCGCTCAGTTCCTGTTCTACGCCGCATAACTCCGGAAATTCAGAAAGGATCACGGAGCCGCCCAATGCTACCACGGTGTCGGCTACACGCCCTACGGCTGGATTGGCGGAGATACCGGAAAATCCATCGGAGCCGCCGCATTCCATGCCTATACATAATTTGCTGAGGGGAGCAGGCTGACGTTGGTAGTTATTGGCTTTGGCCAGTCCATCAAAGGTTTGTTGGATGGCTTGTGTCATCAGTGCTTTTTCAGAACCAGTTTGTTGTTGTTCCAGGTAGATTACGGTGCGGTCAAATCCAGGTACCCGCTTTTCGATTTCTTCTTTCAGCATATCGATTTGCGCATTCTGGCAACCGAGACTCAACACCGTGGCTCCGGCCACGTTGGGGTGGGTGATATAGCCGGCCAGGATACCGCAAAGCGTACGGGCGTCTTGTTTAGTACCGCCGCAGCCCATAGTATGTGTGAGCAGTTTGATGCCATCGATGTTGGGAAATGTACGTAGTGGCTGAATGGTATCCGTGGTGTAATCTGTAATCGTAACGGAATCGGTAGGGGTGCCTTGCCGGAAGCCCTGTAGGAGCTGTTGCAGCATGGCTTCGTAGACAGGTTGTTTACGGTAGCCCAGTTCTTTTACCAGTACTTCGTGCAGCAATTGTACATTCCTGTTCTCACAAAATACCAATGGGATAATCACCCAGTAGTTGCCAGTGCCAACACGGCCATCGCTGCGGTGGTAGCCGTTGAAGGTGCGGTGTTGCCAGCGGGTGATATCCGGTGCAGTCCAGTGCTGTTGGCGTTCTCCGCTCACCGAAAAACTCCCGGAGGCATGCCGGATATTTTGCGTGGTGATAACTTCTCCGGCGGGAATGTCTTCGTTGGCAATGCCTACCAACACGCCGTACATATTAATGGCAGCATCTTTGGCAATAGGCTGCGCGGCTATTTTGTGCTTGGCGGCAACGTTACGTATGGCCGTTACCGTTTCATTTCCGCAGGTCACTGCGGTGCCGCCGGGAATGTCTTGCAGGGCTACCCATACATTGTCGGCCGGATGTATTTTTAGCGTGGTTTGTTTCATGATGATAATGATTTATAACAACGATCTGTCGAGGTGTACGTATCCGCCGTCTACATGAATCAGCTGACCGGTAGTATGGCTGGATTTTTCAGATAGCAGGAACACCGCCATCTGCGCAATTTCTTCCGGCGTGGTCATGCGTTTTTCCAGTGGAATGCGTGCCACGATGCTGGCCAGTTTAGCGGCTTTATCTTCAAAGGTGTTGATCCAGTTTTCATAGAGTGGCGTCCAGGATTCGGCTACTACAATGGCATTTACGCGGATGCTATAAGGCAGTAATTCTACGGCCCATTCGCGGGTAAGTGCATTGCGGCCACCGTTGGCGGCGGCATAGGCAGAAGTGTTGCCCTGCCCGGTTTCTGCCGTTTTAGAGGTGATATTAACAATGGCGCCTTTACTGGTTTTCAGGTATGGCAGCGCATGATGTGCCATGAGATAGTAGTGTACCAGGTTGCGGTGTAGCGATTGCATGAACCCTTCGTAGGAGCCATTCTCCAACCCAATGCCATCGTTAATGCCGGCGTTGTTAATGAGTCCGTCTATGCGGCCATATTGCGCTACAACTGCTGCCACGGCCTGTTGGCAGGCAGCAGGGTCGGTGAGTTCTGCTACTACCTGTGCACCTTTCCCTCCGATGTGGGCGAGGTGTTGCAGGTTATCTTCTTTACTTCTGCCAACAATAACAGGCAAAGCGCCTTCCTGTGCGAGTACGGAAGTGATGGCCGCACCAATTCCTTTGGCGCCGCCGGTTACAATGATGACCTTGTCTTTTAAACCTAAGTCCATTTTTATTGAATTACGAATTAAGAATTACGAATTACGGATTGGTGGGGAGATATAAGCGTATGTCGAATTGAGCGTTAGGAACTATGGATTTGTCAGAAACAGATACAAATGCTATTCGCTTATATCTTCTTACCAATCCGTAATTCGTAATTCTTAATCCGTAATTCTTGTAAACTCACCATTTACTAATCGCCAGATGTGCATGGGATTATGATCCTGTAATTCCGGTGGCAACAGGTAAGCCGGGAAGTCCTGGTAGCATACCGGCCGGCAGAAACGATAGATGGCCGCGGTACCTACAGAAGTACCTGCTGCCGGTGTAGTAGCGGGCCAGGGGCCGCCGTGCACCATGGCATGGTTAACGGCCACGCCTGTAGGAAAACCATTGATGATAATCCTGCCGGCCTTTTCCCGGAGAATATCGATCAAACCGGCATGTTCCTGCAGGTCGTCGGGCGTACCGTGAATAGTAGCGGTGAGCTGACCTTCCAGTTGACGCGCCACGGCATATACCTGTGCAATACTGCCGGCATGAATATGTAAGGAGGCCGGACCAAATACCTCTTCCAATAGCTGTGGTTTCTCCAGCGCTTTTTCCGCGGTGATTTGCAGCAGGTGAGGAGTAGCTTGTTGTGGTGCCGGGATGGCGGCGCCTAATACAAGGACGCCCTGTTGCTGCAACGCGTGTATGCGTTGTTGATAGGCCTGTAAGATGCCCGGTGTCAGCATATGCCCGGCCGGCGAAGTTCCGATGCCCTGTTGCAATGCCTGGATGAATGCGGTGGTGGCCTCATCGCCGGGGGTAATAAACAATCCCGGGTTGGTACAAAATTGTCCGGTGCCCAGGATCACAGATTGCAGCAGTTGCATGGCCAGGGCGGGTCCTTTCTCCCGTAATATTCCCGGTAGGAAAAACACCGGGTTTACGCTGCCCATTTCCGCAAATACCGGGATGGGTACGGCGCGGCGTGTAGCCGTATCATATAGTGCCTTGCCGCCTTTGAAGGAGCCGGTAAAGGCAATGGCGGATACCAAAGGATGCGCGGCCAGGTACTGACCGGTTTCATGGGAAGTGCCGTGTACCATGGAGAACACGCCTTCCGGCATTTGTGTGCGTAACACGGCTTTGCGGATGGCGGTGGCTACCAGGTACGAGGTGTGCGGGTGCGCGGGATGTGCTTTGAATACTACGGGACAACCGGCAGCCAGTGCGGCGGCGGTGTCGCCACCGGCTACAGAAAAGGCCAGCGGAAAATTGCTGGCGCCAAAAATACCGATAACGCCAAGAGGAATCTGCATTTGCCGTACATCCGGCGTGCCGGTGTTGATGCGTGCATTTACCCAGGATCCTTCTGCAATGGTGTTGGCAAATAACCGCAACTGCCCCGTAGTACGATCTCTTTCGCCCTGTAGCCTCGTAAGTGGGAGCCCGCTTTCCGACGCAGCTACCTGTATTAATTCATCTCCCAAGGAAACAATATCATCCGCGATGGCATGGAGAAATTCGGCCCGCTGCGATGGTGTTGTTTTTTTATAGGTGATAAATGCTTTGGCGGCCAGCGTTAGGGCCGCATCTATTTCACCGGTAGTGGCTTCGCGGAATTCCTGCGGCAACCATTGCTGCTGTACGGGATCAAATGCCCGGAACAGCTGATCGCCTTCTCCCGAAAAATTATTTCCGATCAGTTGTAATCCTGTTAACAATGCTCGACTCATCTTCCTGAATTTTTTATTTGAATAGTTAGTTTACTTCCAGATCATTCATCGCAGGCAGTTTAGGGAAGGGGGCATGTGGTTCACGCTGGTACCAGAATACTACGCTGCTGATATCAGATTGTTGTGGCAGGTAACGACCGCCACTGCGCCAGCCCAGGTCCTGTATGGTCACTTTCAGTTCCTTTTCAAAACGGATAGGATCCATGATATGCCAGCGATACAGGCCAAAGCGTTGCTGCGATTTATATAAACCATCCGGGCGGATCACCTGGTGCAAGCCTGTATAAGGTGTACAGAATTCATTGTATTTGCCTTTAACGTCAAAGTTGTAGGAGCCGCAGAAATAATCTTCCGTACCGGTGCCGCAAATGGTAGGAAATTTGGTGTCGCCGTCCATGAAGAATTTAATTTCCCCTTCGCCCCACCAGCCATTGTTATTCACGCCCCAGGCGAGATAGGTGCCTACATATTGTCCTTGTCCTTTTACGCCGTCCAGCATGGTGAAAGACCCTTCTTTCACGGGATTGTTGCGACGGAATTGTGCATGGAAATAACCCGCATCTTCAGGCACGGTTGTCAGCGTATAGTCGACCTGGTAGTAGAGTGTCATGCGTTCGGTATTGATATTTTCCATGGTGATTTTACACTTCTTGCGGAAAGGCATGGCCCAGTAGCAGTTGAAGGCGCTGCCGGGATTGACGCAAACGGCGAGAGAGCTGAGTGGAGCATATTCTCCCCAGCCCATGCCGAAGAAATCGCCTACGGGTACTTCTACAGATGGGGTAGTTTCATCATCCCAGTAAAAGCGGAGTATAGAATAGCGCCAGTTGCCGGTGGGTGTCATCCAGATATGCTGAATGGCGCCGGGGCCGCTCATTTCTGCCAGTGTAACGGTTTTGCCGGGTTCAATAAAAATGTAGGGATTTACTTTCCAGCCTTGTCCCAGTTCCCGGGCGGCGCCGCGGGCATTACCCTGCTCCAGGGTAGCCATGCCGCCTTTGCCGGGTTCGCCGGTGAGGTTTTCCGGGCTGATAGAGCGGGTTTTGGCGTTGGAGAGACGGAATAAGTTCCCCATGTTCATGTCTAATCCATTGAAGGATTGTTGTGCGGTGGCGGCCCAGGTTAAACAGGCAGATAATGATAGTAGCAGCAGTTTTTTCATGATCAGTGGATTTTTAGCAATAAGGTTGCTTTAACGTTTAAGCATAGTGGTAAAACCAGCGGCATCTTCCTCAAAGGGCGTGACGAAAAGGTTAGCGTTGTCCGCAGGACTTTCTCACGACCAGTGTGGTATCGATGCAAATATGTTCAATTGCTTTTTTACTGTCTTTGATTTCTTCCAGTAGCACACGCACCGCTGCTTTACCTATTTCGAGGATGGGTTGCCGTACATAAGTAACGGGCGAGTAAAACAGGTCCAGTGCCTCTCCTTCATCGAAGGTGATCACGGCCAGTTGATCCGGAATGCGTATCCCTAACGAATTAATATATTTCAATCCCGCCATGGCAATGCTGTTGGTGGCAAAAAACACGGCATCTGCCGGTTGCCGCCCACTCAACAATTGATCAATGGACAATTCAATATCTTCTTTTAAATGCGAATAGCGAACCGATTTAAGCAAGGTATTGGCCCCTGGCATATGATGGTGCTGCAGGGCTTCTTTATAGCCGCGTTTCCGCTCGCTGATATGATGCAGGTTGGTTTTGTATCCCACCATGCCAATGCGCTTTCTCCCCGTTTTAATAAGATGGGACACCGCCTGGTAAGCCGATTCATAATTATTTACCGCAATATGGCTGGCATCAATGTCGGGAAAGAAACGGTCTATCAACACAAAAGGTATCTTCTGTGCTTTCAGTTGCCGGATATCCTCTTCCGATCCTTCGGTAGGGGTAATGATTAATCCATCTACCTGCCGGTTAATTAATACATTAATCAGGTCGCGGGATTTATCCACGTTTTCGTCAGAACTGCCGAAAATCACCGTATAATTATGTTGCTTCGCTTCATCTTCTATGGTACGGGCCACATTGGCGAAGAAAGGGTTGGAAATATCGGCCACAATTAAACCAATGGTAAACGACCGCCCACTCTTCAGGCTGCGGGCAATATGATTGGGCTGATAATTCAGCTTGCGGGCTATTTCCCGGATCTTCTTAGCGATCTCTTCTCCCACCCGGGCCTCTTTTTCTTTGTTGGTCAGCACATAAGATACCAACGCGGTAGACACACCTGCTGCGGTGGCAATATCTTTCAGTGAAACCTTCTTCATCATTTAAAAATATGCTTAAACGTTTAAGGAAGCAAGTTTTTTTCCTGTTTTTTTTATTTTTTTTGGGAGATATATACCTGGTGAGGGTTTCATCGCACTCAAATGATGCCCGTTGGTACCGGTCCCTTTTTTGCCTCAAAAAAAAAATTATTTTAAGGTGCCTGTTTGCAACTGACAAACTGTTGTCACATAGCACCACTAGCTTTGTATCATCATCAAAAACAAAAACTTTAAACAACTTCATATGAAACCATTTAGCATCCATGTAGCACAAGAAACACTGAACGATCTGTCTGTAAGACTCCAACAAACCCGCTGGACAGATGAACCCGAAAATGCCGGCTGGAGCTACGGCACCAATCCACAATACCTGCGGGAGCTCACGCAGTATTGGCAGCATCAGTTCGACTGGCGCAAACAGGAAGCCCTGCTCAACAGCTTCCCGCAGTTTATGACCACTATTGATGGCATCGACATCCATTTTGTCTATATAAAAGGAAAAGGCAGCAACAACAAACCCCTGCTGCTCACCCACGAATGGCCCGATTCCTTTTTCCGTTTTTATAAAGTCATTCCACTGCTCACCGACGCATTTGACCTGATCATTCCTTCTGTTCCTGGCCATGGTTTTTCCGGTCACGTGGCCGTTAGCTCCGAAAAATCTGCCCATCTCTGGGCGAAGCTGGCAACGGAAGTACTGGGCTATTCCAGCTTCCTCGCCGCCGGCGACTTCGCCATCACCACCGCACTGGCGCAAAATTATCCTGCACAGGTAAAAGCCATCCACCTAACGGATACCGGCTACCCGAACGGAACAGAAGACTGGTCCACCATGTCGCCGGCAGAACAGCAGTTCGGTCAGTTTATCCAGGGCTGGTGGTTTATGGAAGGCGCGTTTAATATGATACAGTCTACCAAGCCACAAACGTTAGGCTATGGATTAAATGACTCGCCAGTAGGACTCGCTTCCTGGATACTGGAAAAATTCTACGCCTGGAGTGATACCAAAGGCGATATCGCCAACAGCTTTACAAAAGATGAATTACTCACCAACATCATGATCTACTGGGTATCCAATACCATCAACAGCTCCATCAGAAGATACGCAGAAGATGCCCGCGCTAATTTTGGCCCACAAGGCCCCAAACCAGTACCCAGAACGGAAGTACCTACAGCGGTATCTATTTTTCCGGCAGATAGCGATACCCCGGAAGAATGGGCTGCCCGCCGGGTAAACCTGAAAAGTTTTAATAAACTGCCACAGGGAGGACGTTTTGCTGCACTGGAAGTGCCTGAATTATATGCACACGAGATTCACGCATTCGGCGCATTGCTAGGTTAAACAAAGGAATTACGAATTAAAAATTACGAATTACGGATTGGTAAGGAGATAGTAAACACGACTGGTAGCATCGTGTACATCTCCCTGCCAATCCGTAATTCGTAATTTTTAATTCGTAATTCTTTTAGTACTTTTAAAGATGATCAACCAATAAGGCCGTTTGTATCAGCGCAGAATTAGCGCAGGCTATCCAACAAAATCACCCTGAGCACGAAAAAATTATATTGCCCGTTATGCAAGTAATCAAGTTTACTGCAGCTATCCAGATTAATGCCAATGCTGCAAATGTTTTCGACTATACGCAGGATTATGGCAAGCGCCTTCAATGGGATACTTTCCTGAAGAAGGCCGACCTGATGAATGGCGCCAGCTCCGCCGGTAAAGGTGTTAGAGCCTATTGTGTGGCGCAAAACGGCATTGGTATGGTAACGGAATATGTTACCTTTAACCCCCCCAAAGTAACCGCCGTGAGGATGACCAAAGGTCCTTATATGTTTAAATCATTTCTGGGGTCCTGGACCTTCAAACCCATTGATCACCATACTACCGAAGTCATATTTTTGTACTCTTTCGCTGTCCGCTTTCCCTTTACCTTACTGGACAAATTTATTAAGCGCCATCTCGAAAAAAATGTAAAACAACGGCTGGCAGATCTCAAATACCATATAGAGTATCAGCCCGCTATCTGAAAAAAAAATTTATATCCGCTGTCACATTGCTGGAATTCCATTTGTTATAAGGGTATAGTATCAATTATTCAGGCACACTAAAAACTTACAAGATGGACGAGTTTATGTTAATTTTCAGACACCAGGACGGCAAAAAGGTAGCTTCTCCCGAACAGATACAGGTATGGATGAAGCAAACCATGGACTGGATTGGCGGTATCGCCGCCCAGAACAAATTTGTTGTCGGCAACGGATTATTTTTTGAGGACGCCAAAGTGGTACATGCCAACAAGATGGTAACAAATGGTCCTTTCGGTGAAATAAAGGAAACCATTGGCGGCTACATCACGGTAAAAGGTAATTCTATCGAAGAAGCTGTTGAGTTTGCCAAAGGCTGCCCCGTTTTGCAAGGAGAAGGCAACACCGTGGAAGTGCGTAAAATTGCCAAAGGTGATGGTGTTCATTAAAAAGTAAATGGCTCCGCCCCGCCACGGCGGAGCTTTTGTTCGTATGATGCAACCCGATCTGATACCACACCTGTTCCGGACAGAGTTCCGGAAAATTACAGCCGTACTCTGTAAAGTGTTTGGTATGGAACATATGGAAATTGCAGAAGACCTGGCCAGCGAAACGTTTTTATCTGCACTGGAAACGTGGCCCTATAAAGGTATCCCGGAGAATCCCACCGCCTGGCTATACCTTGTGGCAAAAAATAAAGCCAAAAATTATTACCAACGTAACCAGCTTTTCGCGGAGAAAATAATCGCCAAAATAAAGGCGGAATCTCCGGAAGCAGTGAATATGGAGATCAACCTGTCTGAAGAAAATATCGCCGACAGCCAGTTACAAATGCTGTTTGCAATTTGTCATCCCGCCATTCCCATGGATGCACAAATAGGGCTGGCACTCCGTATCCTTTGTGGCTTCGGTATCGAAGAAATTGCCAACGCTTTCTTAACCAGCAAAGACGTTATCAACAAGCGGCTGTTCCGCGCCAAAGAAAAATTAAGAACAGAAAAGGTAGACATCGTATTTCCGGGGAATGCCGAAATCCAGGACCGGCTGGATACCGTGTTGACTACCCTCTACCTGTTATTCAACGAAGGTTATTATTCGGAAAGCCAGGATGCCGTTTTAAGAGAAGACCTTTGCCTGGAAGCCATGCGCCTCACTTACCTGCTGATTGAAAATCAACAAACCAATCAACCCCGTGTCAATGCCCTGTTTTCCCTCATGTGCTTTCATGCCTCCCGTTTTGAAGCGCGTAGAAATGAAAATGGGGAAATCGTATTGTACCAGGACCAGGATGAAACCCGCTGGAACGAAGAACTGATTGGCCGCGGTGCTTATTTTTTACATGCTGCTTCGCAAGGCAGGGAGATGTCGCGGTACCATATAGAAGCTACCATCGCCTATTGGAATACACAGAAAACAGATACCCCCGAAAAATGGGAGCACATCCTGCAACTGTACAATCGCCTGCTGCAGCTGGTATATTCACCTATGGCGGCACTTAACAGAACTTATGCCTTGTCGAAAGTAAAAGGGAAGGCAGCAGCTATTGTGGAAGCAGAAAAACTGCAATTGCCGGGTAACCATTACTACTATGTATTGCTGGGAGAATTGTATAGCGAGATAGATAACGCCAGGGCCTTACAGCATCTCCAACATGCATTGATACTGGCCAAAACGGGAACGGATAAACGTACTATACAGCAGAAAATTGCGGCGCTTACTTAAATTAAAAAACGGCCTTGTAGCATATTAGCTGTTGAACGCTTAACTTAACAGCACAATACGCATACGCCAATGGAAAAATATCACCTGGTAGCGAAAAGAATAACCCTGTTTTTTTGCTGTCTTTTTTTCTTTCTACTAAAAATAAATGCCCAGGATAACCCGGCCCACAGTGTATTAGGCACCTGGATGAATGAGGATAAAACCGGGAAAATTGAAATTTATCAGTCAGGAAATGTGTACCTGGGAAAATTATTATGGGGCATCTATATGTTGGATGAAAAAGGGAATCCACGTAAAGATACGAAGAATCCCAATCCTGCCTTAAGAAGCCGTGAATGGCCGAACATGATCATGTTAACGGGTTTTCAATACCGCAACGGGCAATGGGAAGGCGGTGAAATTTATGATGCCACCAGCGGTAGATCCTACCGCGCTACGATGAAGGTGAGAAGTGGTCGCCTCGAAATCAGGGGCTATGTGGGGATTTCACTGTTTGGGAAAACCATCTACTGGGACCGGGTAAAATAACTCAGGAATGCACATTTGCTCTTTCATGATCCAGCAACCATTTCTTTCTCCAGATGCCACCACCATAGCCGGCCAGTTGGCCGTCTTCCGCAATCACGCGGTGACAAGGTACCAGGATGGAGATCCGGTTCATGCCATTGGCATTTGCTACTGCACGCACCGCTTCCGGACGATTTACGGCGATCGCCTGTTGTTTGTAGGAACTGGTAGTGCCATAAGCCACCGTTTGTAATACTTCCCAGATGGTTTGCTGGAAGGGTGTTCCGGGAGAGTATAGCGGCACAGTAAACGTTTTCCGGCTGCCCGCAAAGTATTCCTCCAGTTGTTGTTGGAGCGTATCAAAATGCGGGTTCGCCCCCTGGATGATGTTGGCATTTAACAGCTTTGCCAGCGACGTGAGTTCCGTTTCCAGCATTTTTCGATCCGTAAATTCCAGTAAACAGATCCCTTGTTCCACCGCACAGGCAAACATCGTCCCCAAAGGAGTTTCCAGCCGGGTGATGTTAATTACCTGCTTGTTTTTACTATTTACCGGGGATACACCAAACACCGATTTAAACGAGTCTCCAAAGCCGCTCAGCGATTCATAACCCGCATCAAAAGCTACGGCAGTAACAGGTTCGCCCTGTTGTATTTTTTTGAAGGCCGCATTGATGCGGAACATCCTTTGATAAGCCTGGAAGGTAACGCCATGATTTTTTAGGAACCATCTCCGGATGGTAATCGGCTCTATCCCTCTTTGCAGCAGGTCGGCATCTTTAAATTTACGGGACGGATCTGCATGTAATGCATCCAGTAACTCCTTTATGGGTGGGGGCGTTTCGTTCAGTTTCTCCAGGGGATTGCACACCTTGCAGGGGCGGTATCCTTTTAAGATGGCTTCCTTAGCGGTATGAAAAAACTCTACATTTTCCGGTTTGGGTTTACGGGCGGTGCAGGTAGGGCGGCAAAATATACCCGTGGTTTTTACCCCGGCAATAAACGTTCCTTCGTAAGACACATCTTTCTCAACAAGTGCCTGGTACATGATCTCGTGTGTCAGCATGTCTATTCTTTTTTTTCAAAAGTACGTAGGTTACTGCCGGACAACAACCGGAAAATGAACAAGTATTTTTTCTCCCGCTATTATCTAGCCCTTTCCGGCAAAGCTGTTATGTAAATATATTTCACCTGCGGCTAATATCACTACCAACAGGAGAAAAACCAGGTAGCCCTTTTTTATGAGCCGTTGTTGTTTTCGCTGAAGTCCCATGAGCAGAAAGACCGTCATACAACCGGTAATAATGGCTACCAGTACATTATACCAGAAAAAGAACAGTTGATTCACCTGGTAGTAGAGGTAAAGACTGCCGTTCAAACCGCTTCGGTTGGTGATAGTGGCGAAGGCGGTCCAGGAATAGGTAAAGAACAATAAGACGCCAATAGTAATGACAACAAGTGTCAAACTGTTTTTAACAGGCAATGATAAAGACATAGGATAGGAGTTTGATGTTTAATATTATGATCAGGAAGATGCGGGAATTTCAGCGGTGCAATAGAGTGAATGCAGTTTCCAGCCCAGGGTTTCATACAAGGCTTTGCCATCATCGGTGGCCACCAGCAGGCATTTTTTAATGCCACGGGCATTCCCGACCGACTCCAGTGCTTTCATAATGATTGTACCCAGTTTGCGGCGACGGTGGTTTTCATTGGTGACGATGCGGTCGTATATACCAAAATCTTCCATAAAGCCAATACGCCCAATGGCAGCTTCTTCTCCGTTGGCAGCAAAAATTTGTGCAATTGATACGTCGGGGTTTTCCGTGATCTTCAAGGTATAACCCTCCGGCAGTTCCATGTTTACCGGCGTCATGCCTTCCAGGGCGGTCATCATATAAGCGGGCGATTGTAACACCCAGTTCGGCGGCAGCAGGGGACGCACTACTTCCGGTGGTGCGCATACTTTGATGAAAACATAGGGCTCCGTAATCCTGTCGGCCAGTTGGCGGACAGCCGGTGAAGGTGCATCAAAGATATAACGCCTTACGTGATCGGGGAGTCCTACTTCAATGCGATATGCGCCGCTGTCAGCAACCGGAGGCGTCACTTCCCGGGCGTGTGCCCATCCTTTTGCCCATACGGCTACAATTTGCGGATCAGCGTAGTAAAGTTGGTCATGCATGGTATATGGTGTATATCCTATAAAGGTAAAGTTTGTGTTGGAAATCAGGAACTAATTTACTGGAAATCAATTTCGTTTTTTTGCTAAAATTATTTTACATTTATACAATACAATTACAAACCTGCTTTCGAAATTTCAGACAACTCAAAATAGCAAATCAAACATCCAATTGACTGATCGGAGGAGCCGGTTTCCCTATTTATAATATACCCTGAAATACGTGTGATACCCTCAAAATATACGACCACAGCATGTTTAGTCACGTTAGAAAAGAAATACCCGACTTCTGTAAGAACGGTTTTCCCCGGAACAATACTGCGTACTTATGCAGTAGATATTTATCTAAATATTCGCATACAAATAATGAAATGACAGATGCTTAGCAGCAACTGATGAACATTGTTTTGTTGCTGATACACGGTACATAAATACTGTGCAGGATTGTTATGTCAGTTTGCATAACAGGTGAGCTACCTGTTGAAAGCATGCTGGTAAAACATTTTCTTATATGCGCTTCCCTTCCCATTTATATTAAAACCTATTTTATGGAAACAAAGCTTAATGAACTGGACATTTTTACGGCCATCTCCGTGCCGTTGACCGGCTATTCAAAAGTGGAATTACAAACTACCGGCATGTGTGCCGACTATCTCAAAGCCCTGCATGATATCCTGGGTACCACCATCACGAAAGATTGGTTGTCCGTAGCAGCGGACCTGCTTAAAGACGCCGGCAGTAATGAGCCTGCACTCAACAAAGCCATCAGGCAACAACTGTTAGCCAGCCTGAAGTACGGACCTGTTACCCGCAACGTCATCCAGCTATGGTACTGGGGATCCTGGTTACCCCTGTCAAAGGAATGGGTAGCCGCTTATGGCAAAGATATAAAGCATAACGAGGAACACTTTATCTCTGCTAATGCCTATAAAGAAGGCCTGACATGGAAGGCCATGGGCAGTCATGCGGAAGGCGCCAAACAACCCGGTTTTGGCTCCTGGAGTATCCCGCCACTTTCTCCTACCGCTAAAGTGAAAACTAACTAATAAGTATATACGAAAATGTGAATCCTATAAAACTCCTGCGTAAATGGAAAACATAGAATACGATGTAGTAATTGTAGGCAGCGGTATTGCCGGTGCCATTGTTGCCAAAATGCTGACGCACGCCGGCAAAAAAGTATTGGTACTGGAAGCCGGACTGGAAGCCGGTATGGCCTTTGATACCAACGGCGCCTATGAGAATTATCAACGCTACCTGGAATCTTATTATACCGCCCTGGCCAAAGTACCCAACGCGCCTTACCCGGATGTAAAAGATGCAGAATCGCCCAACGTACTTGATATTACACAAGTAACCAAAGGGCATCCGGATACCAACGGCTATTTTGTACAGAAAGGCCCGTTACCCTTTGCCAGCGACTATACCCGCTCCCCGGGCGGAACCACCCTGCATTGGCTGGGCACCTGTTTGCGCATGCTCCCCAACGATTTTAAAATGTACAAGAAATACAAGAAAGGAGTAGACTGGCCCATCGACTATGAATACCTCAAACCATTTTACGAAATGGCTGAACATGAAATAGGCGTTTCCAGCGATGTGGAAGAACAACGGTATCCCAATATGGGCAACAATTTCTTCGGCAAGGAATATGTATTCCCCATGTATAAAATTCCGCAGAGTTATATCGATAAACACTTTATAGCAGATATGGAGGGCATAAAGGTAACCCTGGATGGAGAAACCTATACTCCCTGGTGTACCAGCACACCGCAAGGCAGAAACTCCACGCCCAACACAAAATACCCATATGCCGGTACGGTTTGGAATCCTGCTAAAAATAAGCTGGAACTAAAACATTTCGAAAAGGATACCGATGTATACACCCCCGTTGGTGCTATCTGGGATCCTTATACCGGGCAGCGTTGCGAAGGAAATACCAGTTGCGTACCTATTTGCCCTGTGCAGGCAAAATACAACGCGCTTAAAACACTCAAAAGTTCCAAACGGGAAAATATCACCCTGGTGAGCCAGGCGGTAGTAACGCAGATTGAAATCGACAAAACTTCCGGGAAAGTCAGCAGCGTGGTATATAAACAGTATACCGATCCCAACTCTAAAAAAGCAGCAGAAAAGCGCGCCCGCGGAAAAATATTTGTGCTGGCAGCCAATGCGATTGAAAATGCCAAAATACTGCTGGCATCCGGCGCCTGCACCTCCAGCGGTGAAGTAGGTTGCAACCTCATGGACCATACCGTGCTGCTCACCTGGGGCCTGATGAAAGAAAAAGTATATCCTTTCCGTGGCCCGGGATCTACTACCAACATCCCTACTTTCCGCGACGGAGACTTCAGAAAAGATTTTGCGGCCTGGATATCCCCGGTGGATAACTGGGGCTGGGGCTGGCCTACCGGATCCCCAGATACAGACCTGGACAAAGCCATCTATACACTGAATTTGTTTGGTAAAGAGTTGAGAGATTATATCGGCGACTTGCTTTCCCGGCAATTACTCCTGCATTTTGAATGTGAACAGCTGCCGGATAAAAAGAACCGCGTTACCATCAGTAAAGATTACCTCGATAACCTCGGTAACTATCGCCCTGTTATAGAGTATAATGTTGACGAATACACGCTGAAATCTTTTAAAGCAGCCAAAAGTGTATCTGATCAGCTTTTTGCAGGCATGGGTGTAGCAGATTATACCAGCTATCCCTCCACCGAACCGGACTATGTCACCTTCGATAAACAAGGGTATGTGTTCCGCGGTGCAGGTCACGTAGTGGGGACGCATAGAATGGGCGACTCTCCCCAAAACTCTGTGGTAAACGCCAAACAGCAGGCCTGGGATCACGAAAATCTTTTCCTGGTAGGTGCGGGGAACATGTGTACACTCGGTACTTCCAATCCTACACTTACCCTGGCCGCCCTGTCTTTTGCCGCTGCGGAAAATATCCTGAACGTACTTAAATAGTTACTCATCTAATCAATTGAATATGGAAGCCAATAACCTGATATCCGGTATCCGTCATCGCCTTTTATCTAAACAGGATGCAGCGCTGACCGATGGTAAAATAGCTACGATCGAAAGTTTACGTAAACACCTGCAATGGGCCATAGAACTGGAACATTCTACCATTCCTCCTTATCTCTTTGCATTATATGCTATAAAAGACGGCACCAATAGTGTATCATCCCGGATCATAAAGGGAGTGGTGATGGAAGAAATGCTCCATATGGTACTGGCCTGCAACCTGCTGAATGCCGTTGGCGGCAGCCCGGACCTTCAGCATCCGAAGTTCATCCCCGAATACCCCACTTACCTGCCACATAGCGACGACGCTTTTAAAGTAAACCTGGAGAAGTTCTCCAAATCTGCGATTGAAACTTTCCTGAAAATAGAAAAGCCGGCAGTAAAAGATGCACCACCCCAAGCAGACCATTATGCCACCATCGGCCAGTTTTATGAGGCGATCGCGGATGGACTGAAAACCCTGTCGGCCAAAGAAAATATTTTTACTGGCAAACCTTCCCTCCAGGTAACACCTGAGCAGTTTTACGGCGGTGGCGGCGGCCTGATACTGGTACATGACCTCCCTTCTGCACTGGAAGCCATCGGCGAAATTGTAGGACAGGGAGAAGGTATTGACGGTACCATCGAAGACAGCGATCATTTACTGTTTGGCGAAGAAGTGGAATATGCCCATTATTTCCGCTTCAATGAAATTCATGAAGAACGCTATTACCTGATCACAGATACCCCTAAATCAGGCCCTACAGGGGCTAAACTGCCGGTGGACTGGAATGCCGTGTACAACATCAAAGAGAACATTAAAATGAAGGATTTTAAGGAAGGCACCGAAGAATGGGACCTGATGTACCGGTTCAATAAAAGCTACTGCAATATGTTATCCATCCTGCACGATACCATGAATGGACATAAAGAGAAAATGAAAGATGCAGTCATGATGATGTATGACCTGAAGTACCAGGCCATTGGGTTGATGCAGGTACCCATGGGAAATGGATTATATGCGGCGCCAAGTTTTGAGTATGTAAAATAGATCCTTGTATATTTTATCCACTCCTAAAACAACATTATGATGCAATCCTTTCAAAGTCTCCCTCCCTTAAAGAACTTCGTCCGCCTGGCCGGTACCAATGCGGAAATTGAAGATGAACTGGGCCCGTTAGCCGCCTTACTGGGTACCTGGAAAGGTTCCCAGGGCTGGAACCTGGTAGCGGTGCCCAATGGCGCCGAAGGCTTCCTGCTGCTAATACAGAACTATACAGAAACCATCAACTTCACCGCGGTGAGTGCGCCTGTACCTAATCGTGGTGGCGCAGTAGAACAAATGGTAGGGGCAGTAATATATGACCTCACGGTAACGGATAACCTCACGGGTGGAGTACTGCATGTGGAAAATGGCATGTGGTTAAACCTGGCGCATATTGAGCCACAGCAGCTGGCTGCCGCCGCCGCTTTACCATCACCCGCTCAAACCATTGCAAGGCAGGCCAGCATCCCGCATGGAGATGCCCTGCTGGTGCTGGGTAACTCTTTTGTGTCCACCGGCGCGCCGCCTATCGCGGATAATGATTCTACGCCACTGGCAGGCCCCGACGTGCCACTGGGCTACCTGGACCAATACCTGCAGGCGCAAACCAAATTTCCTGATTTTGATGTGAAAAATCCTAATGCTACTCTCCGGAAAGCATTGGAAAATCAACAGATCGGAAAGGTGACTACCTTTGCATTGGATACCTCCAGCATACTGAATATTCCTTTTACCACCCAACACGTAGACCCTAATAATTTTACCACCGTTTTTTGGGTAGAAGAAGTAACTATGGCTAATACCAGTTTCCTCCAGTTACAATATACCCAGCAAACCAACTTTAATTTTCTGCCCCGTTTCGGCGAGCCAGGATTAATTATGTGGCCCCATATCAATATTAATACACTGGTAAAACAGTAAACCTTTTGTGCTTCGATAAGTGTTACCCCCAAACGAAACCCGCTGTAAGGCGGGTTTTTCGTTTGGGGCAATCCGATGACTGCGAAATGGCAGCAGCCAATAAGTTGTATATCTACCAAACGGTGTCATAACGATGACGGATATGGAATACGGGTAACTCTTTTGTACTTTAGCATACTAAAATGTAAAAGTACTTACCATGAAATCTTGGTTTTTAATCGGATGTTTATGTATCGTTACGGTACATCAGTTATATGCCCAGAACGGCGCGGCTTTGTTATCGAAAGGTGGAGATGGCCTTCCGGTGTTTGAAAAGACTTATATAGATGTACAGGGATCCCCCTATCTGCAGGACGATTGGGCAATAGGTAATGTTGAACTGGTAAATGGTAAATCCTATAAGGGAGTAGCCCTGAAGTATGATGAAGTTAAAGACAGGGTGCTGTTTAAAAATGAAAGGGGGGAAATGAATGTCTTTACACAACCGGTCAAATCCTTTACCATTAATAGCCGGAAAGACAATAGTACGCTGTTGTTTCGCAATGGTTTCACGCCAGCCAAAAATGCGAATGAAGCGTCTTACTACCAGGTGCTTGCAGACGGTAAAGCACAACTACTGACAAGAACCGTAAAGAAGATCCGTGATGATAAAGCATTTAATGCTGCTACAGTTACCCGTACTATAGAAAACTATGACAGCTATTTTATTGCTAAAGGCAACGTACCCGTGTTAATTAGGAAAAATGAAAAAGCGGTATTGGAAGCCTTAGGAGGCGATACTACAGTGTTACGGGAGTACATCAGCAAACAACAACTAAATGTAAAAAATGATGCCGACCTGGTAAAGCTGATTGCGTACTACAATAGTTTAGAGGGTGGCACCCACTAACGGCAGATTTATACACTAATCGTGTAATCATCTTGTCGCTGGCGGCTGCAGGTAATTAACGCTATTATCGTTATGGTTTTATGCATCAACTTTTGCCACAGCCGCCAGATAATCACGCCGCTATCGGTATTCCGCTACCTGTTGTAATAGTTCCATCGCCCTGATCACCGGATCCCATTCTTTTCCACTGAAGATAAAGCGAAACCATTTTTTGCCCCGGTTTTCATACCGGATATTTACAAACAACCAGATGGCCGCCCAGCTGAATACCACCGTTACTACTATCTGCAGGAGGTATAGCCAGCCATTGCCATTATCCAGCATGCTTTGGTTCCAGTAAAAGGTAGTCCATAAAGGTAGCTGCAGGAATAGTATCCGGGCGCACCAGAGCGTGGAGGACTTTAGCCGGGACAATTTCTCCTGTGTACCCAGTATGGGCGCATTGATGTTTACCTGTTGAATCAGTATTAACTGATAGAGATAGATACCGATGGCCAGTTTGGTCAGTAATACCTGTATGCCGGCCGAAACCAGGAAAAAGAAACTGGCGCTATGGAAAGTGCGGACCAGTATACAGTCTACCAAAATTACCCATACTATGCCAGCTATGACGGCGAATATTTTTAGGGGCGTCATGGAAGCCAGGGCCGATTGAACTTTCATGTGCGTAATGTCTGCTGCATTTTGCCTGTTGAATGACAGGTATTCCTCCAGCCGTTTATCATAGGCTTTCCAGAGATGAATGATGTCTGCGTCTTCCATTGCAATCAAGGTTTGAGATGGGTGAATTTTTGTTTGAGAACGGCTTTGATCCGGCTGATTTTTGTAGCCACATTGCTGACAGAGATACCAATGATGTCAGCTATTTCCTGGTGACTTTTTTCTTCGAGATATAATAGCATCAGCGCTTTGTCTAATTCCTTCAGTTCCGATATGAACTGCTGCAAAAAACCAATATTTTCTGTAATGTCGTCCGTGAGAGGGGGATCGGTCATATTCAGGACACCATCAGAAAGCGGATTGTCAACTGCTTTGCGTCTGTGCTCCCTGCGGTAAAATGAAATAGCAACGTTTAAGGAGATACGATATATCCAGGTGGAGTATTTGTACTCCGCTGAATATTTATCAAACGATTTCCACAGCTGTATGATGATTTCCTGTACCAGGTCTTTTCGGTCTTCCGCATCCTTGCAGTAAGCATGAGCAACTTTATATAAAATGCCTTTGTGCGTTTGAATAACAGCCAGAAAGTTATCCGATTTGCCAGGTGACTTCATGAGTGATAATTGTCAGAAACCAGGATGAAAAAATTGTTTGCTTTCTTCATTATTCGCACCAACATCTGAAAAATCACACTTGGTCCATTATTTTTTTATAAGCCCTTTTCCTTTACTCACCCACTTATTATCCCTTACGCTAAAACGATAGGGGCGATAAGCATCTTCCCCGGCATAGGCAACACCTACGCGGGTGGATATCACTACCTGGTCATCCGGTAATACAGGAGCGTCTTCTATCCAAACCGTCGGCCCGCTCATACTTTCACCGGTGAGGGTGTTATCAATGCCAAGGGCCTTGCTCAGGTTACCCGGGCCCGCTGTAATGTTATGCGTAGGTTGCTGGCCAAAACGGGCTTTCATGATGTCCAGGCCATCTGCGGGCTCCAGTGCCCGGATCAGTACCGCATGTGGCATCTCCTGCGTATGGGTAATCACGTTGAAAAGATAATGTATGCCATAGCAGAGGTATACATAGGCCACACCGCCCGGTTGATACATCACGGCAGTACGGCTGGTACGCCGCTCATTCCATGCGTGGGAAGCCCGGTCGGTAACACCCGCATAGGCTTCTGTTTCCACGATGACCCCGGACGTACGAACACCATCTATGTTGGTGACCAGGGTTTTCCCCAATAACTCCTTCGCTATGGTCAGTACATCTGCCTGCCGGTAAAAGGCAACGGGTATCTTTTTCCTTTTCATGTAAGGAAGGTACAAATCGTTTGGCGGTTAACAGTCAGCCTATCTTTTTAACAGACAAAAAAATAGTGGTTGTCGGTTTTGTTCTATTTCCCGGAATGCGGCCGGCTTAGTTTTGTCAAAAAGAAAATAAGTATGAAAACGAAAAAGAATATTCCGTCTAACGTATTAGTATTAGGTGGCACCGGTAAAACAGGTAGCCGGGTGGCAGCAAAACTCACGGCGGCAGGCTGGCCGGTTCGTATCGGTTCACGCAGTGGTTCACCAGCTTTTGACTGGGAAGATGCTACCACCTGGGAGCCGGCTTTGCAGGGAATGGATGCGGTGTACCTCAGCTATCAGCCGGATCTGGCAGTGCCTGGCGCCCTGGAAACGATACAGGCATTTACCCAGGCAGCGGTGAAAAAAGGGATCCGTCATATTGTATTGCTGTCGGGCCGCGGAGAAAAGGAAGCACAGGCTGCGGAAGAAGTTGTGATGAATGCCGGCCTCGACTGGACCATCCTGCGCGCGGCCTGGTTTAGCCAAAACTTTAGCGAAGGGTACTTACTGGATCCCATCCTGGCGGGTCATGTGGCCCTGCCTGTAGGTAATGTAACAGAACCGTTTGTTGACGCAGATGATATTGCAGATGTAGCGGTGGCTGCATTTACAGAGGAGGGACATGCCGGACAACTTTATGAACTCACCGGACCCCGTTTAATGACCTTTGCAGAAGCCGTGGCAGATGTGGCCCGCGCTACCGGCAGACCATTGGTCTATCAGCAGTTGTCTATGGAAGAATATAAAAGCATGATGGTGGAATACCAGGTGTCGGAAGATATGATCTGGCTGATTAGCTACTTATTCACTGAAGTATTGGACGGACGTAACACTTATCTCAGCGATGGCGTGCAACGCGCATTGGGAAGAGCACCGAAAGATTTTAGCGCCTATGCTGAAACGGCTGCTGGTGCTGGTGTGTGGAATGCGTAATCCAAAAAAAAGTCACAAAAAAAGATCGTCTCATTATGGAATGAGACGATCTTTTTTTCTTATTTGGAAAGAAAAGGATCTACCTGTTCATAGAACCACGTTGGTTCATCCAGCATAATGAAATGTTTGGATACATCATTGATTGCAAAAACGGTTTGTGGTGCCTTCTCATATTGCTGCCGGTAATTTTCCAGTACACCTTCCCGGGTGGCGCCGTAGTTTTTATAAGCGAGCCAGTCGCCCAGCGCCAGCACGGGGCAGGTAATAGCTCCCAACTGCCCTCTTAAATCTGTCGTGTATAATTCGTACATCACTTCTCCCTGTGTACGGGAATCGGAGTTAATGGCCATCTCCATAATTTTTTTAATGTTGGCGCTGTCGGTCACCATACCGCCTGCGATATACTTTTGTGCGGCGCGCACCTGGTCAGGTGTGAGGGACGACATCCTTTCTTTCATCTGCAATGCCATGGAACGGCTGCTATCGGCTGTAGCAGTAGCACCCATCATAAAGGCGGGTAAAAACGGACCGGTACTAACACATACCAGCTTACCAGGCAGCGCAGGATACAAGATAGCCAATTCCAGTGCCAGCCAGCCTCCCATACTATGCCCAACAATAGCGGGCTTGTCGAGCTTGTTTTCCTGGATAAAGGTAGCCAGCTCCTGCGTAAATGATTTCAGCATATTGTCGGACGCAATAGGCGCCTGTCCGGCAAAGCCCGGCAAGGTAATTTCATAACAGGTATAATCTTTTTTGTAATGAGCTACGGTTTCATCCCAGATGGCGCCGGAGCAATAAAGCCCATGTATAAAAATAACGGGTTTGCCATGTCCTTCTTTTTTAACGGCAAATGAATACGGGGTAGCCGCATTGCCCCGCATGGGCGCCATTACCAGTAAGCAGCAGGCGATCAGCAGTATACCGCCGGATAAACGTGAAAGAAACTGTTTCATAAAGGAAAGTTTTTTGTTGTTGCTGTAAAGGGACAGCTTCTTCGCTACCTGCAAAAATCAGTTTGACCAAATAGCATTTTGAAAGGACAAGGTGATAGCACACCCGGATACCAGCGCGCTCAACACCCCGTTGGTGCACTATTTTGTATTTGATCAACGGGAGCAATGGTTTCGTCAATTAATATTGCTACATTGTAGAGCGCCGCCTACCTTGCCCCATTATGCGTCAATTCTTCACAAAATATAAAGGGTTTCATATCCTGTTTTGGACAGCTGATCTGCTCTTCTGGTCCTTTTTCAGCTATCGGTCTTACCATAGCACGTTGCCGGAAGCGTTCCTGTCTATTGCTATTTGGCTGCTGATCCAGGCAACACTGGTGTACACCATTATTTACGGGCTGCTGCCCCGGTATTTTTATCAGAAGAAGTACTGGAAATTCGGTGGCATCGCCTTTCTGCTGTTAATCATTTCGGCACTGCTCATTGCCTGGATAGAAATATATTTGATCGGCGAAAAACGGGATAACATTGTACGCGATGTACTTTACTTCTCCGGCTTTATAGCAATGACTAATTTCTATACTGCATTTATGTTTATAGCGGCCAAACTGATTAAGAATAAACTCCTCAGCGACCGCCACCAGCAAGCAGTGGAAAAAGAACGTACGGAAAATGAACTGCGCTTCCTCAAATCACAGATGAACCCGCACTTTCTTTTTAACGCCATCAACAGTATCTATGTGCTCATCCGGAAAGACCAGGAGATGGCCGCCGGCACACTGGCCACCTTTGCAGATATGCTACGGTACCAGCTATACGAATGTAATACGCCCTATATTCCGATAGAACGGGAAATTTACTACCTGGATAACTATGTACAGCTGGAACAGCTCCGCAAGGGAAAGACGCTGCAACTGGATTACCAGGTGGCGCCCACGGTGGCTAATTTTTCCATCGCGCCCCTGATACTGCTGCCTTTCGTGGAAAATGCCTGGAAATACGTATCCGCCTATACGAACAACGAAAATTATATACAACTGTACCTGGATTATCAGCATCCGGTGTTTTCACTGGAGATAGATAACAGCACAGATGCTACCCTGCAAACAAGCGACACCACCACCGGAGGCATAGGACTGGAAAATGTGAAGCGCAGACTGGAATTGATTTACAAAGGGAATTATCATTTACAAATCACTCCCGGTGCCACTAATTACCGGGTGTTATTGACCATCAATATTGTATGAACATAACATGTATCATTGTTGACGACGAGCCCCTGGCACGGGAAGGACTGGAGCTGCTGGTGCAGGATACGGGTTTTCTGAAACTGAGCGCCAGCTGCAGTAACGTGATGGAAGCCAGCCAGGTATTGTCACAGGAGAAAATAGACCTGATGTTCCTGGACATTGAAATGCCGAAAATACGTGGCACTGATTTCCTCCGTGGACTGGCCGTAAAACCGCTGGTGATCATCACCACGGCATATCCTAATTTTGCGCTGGAAGGGTTTGAACTGAATGTACTCGATTACCTGGTAAAACCAATTACACCGGATCGTTTCCTGCGTAGTGTAAACCGGGCGCAGGACTTTCTGCAATCCCAGCAGTCAGCCGATCCTGCCACGGCTTCCTTCTTCTTTATCAAATGTAATAACAGCTATGAGAAAATAGCTTACCAGGATATCCTTTTCATTGAAGGCAGCCAGAACTATGTCACCATTTATACGCAGCAGCAAAAGTTCCTGACACTGGCCACCATGAAGTCAGTAGAAGAACAGCTGCCACCAGCAAAGTTTTTGCGGATACAGAAATCATTTATAGTAGCGGTGGATAAAATTCAGTCCATCTCCAATAATGAAATCACGATAGGTACCCACAAAATTCCTGTCAGTAAAAATTATAAAGAGGAGTTGATGAAACTGATCAGTGATCACCTGATGAAGAAATAGCATTTTTCAGTTTTGTCATCAGGGCGGTGTTTTCTTTGATGCCCGGAATTAATTGGTCCGCTCTGTTAGCCCATTTAAGCGCATCTTCCAAACCCTTATCCCTGCCGTCGAGCGTGTTGCCAAAGGCCGAAGCAGCTGTAAACAGCCACATGTATATTTCTTTCGAATAGGTATTCACCGCAAAGGCTTTTTCCTCCTGGAAGTTGGCTATTTTGCTGCTGTCTTTTTCTCCTGACAGGTATGGCCCTAGCAGTTTGGCATATCGCCTTGCATCTTCTGCACGAATGCTGTCAATGTTGAGTTGCATCAGGTTACCTACCATGGTATAACCACTCTTCTTCAGTAGGGCGGTGTCTTTTACCAGTTCCGCATACATTAAATAAATCCGGTTCATACGGGTGGCCTGTTGTTGGTTGGCCGTACCCAATTGCTGCGCAAAGGCTACGAGTTGTTTCAGTTCCGGTATATTTTTGTCCCGGAGTGCTACTGGGATACCTTTTTCCGAAACTTCATTATAAATATGTTTGGTAATAATGGCCCTGGCGGTATCGCTCAAAGTGGCATAGTGTTTCATTAGCCAGGGCAGGGCTTTGGTATGTGTACCGTTTAAGTACTGCCCGATAAACAACAACTGTGTCTCCTTTTTTAATTCAGCCGTTGGCATGGCATTGAACCAGGCATCAAAGGTTTGGCTGTTATCCATGGCCAGTGTGGCTTGCTGCATGATATAAGTGCGCAGGAACGCCGGTTCCCGGTTGCCGGCAGCGAAGGCCGCCTCGAGGTTACCCAGTTGATTTTTATCGGTGGCCAGCGCCAGTGCTTTATCAACATGATGGATAAATACCGGTGCTTCACTTTCCCCGATCACTTTATGCACCAGGTAGCCATTGCTGTTAAGAAACAGGAATGTAGGGTAGGCGGTGATATTAAACTTTTTGGCGAGTGCGATGCCTTCTCCTTTTTCTGCATTCAACTTATAGTTCAGGAACGAAGGATTATATTTATCACCTACTTCTTTTAAGGGGAAAACAAATTTATCCATTCCTTTACAAGGTCCGCACCAATCGGTATATACATCTATGAAAATCATTTTGTGTTGTTGCTGTGCTTCCTGTAGCAAGGCGGCGTAGGTACCTTTAAAGAATTGAATGCCGGTGGTGGACGATGGTTGCGCAAAGGCAAATCCGGTAATGAAACAGGAAATAAGAAGGGCCAGGCTTGTTTTCATACGTGTTTACTTAGTGAGATGTATACCGGGTTATTTTTTCCGGGGAGAAAATAATTGCCGTGCTAACAAATATAATAAGTTGCTGCCGGCTTTTCCAACAATCTTGCCGGGCAGTATGTTGATTAACAGAACGTTTTTTTATCTTGTTATACATTCTGTCCTCATATGCTTGCTAACGTCATCGAATATATTATCCTGGTCTTTATTATCTTGTCTTTGGTGATGCTGGCGCAGAAACTGAAAATAGCTTATCCGATTGTGCTGGTGATAGGAGGGCTGGTTTTAAGCATGTTTCATTTTCTGCCGTCTATACAAATCAATCCGGAGCTGATTTTGCTGATTATTTTACCACCCTTGTTATATGAAGCGGCGTGGTATACATCGTGGAAAGAGTTCTGGCGATGGCGCCGGGTGATTTCCAGTTTTGCTTTTCTGATTGTGATGGTGACTTCATTGGTGGTGGCGTTGGTATCGCATGCACTTATCCCGGGTTTTACGCTGGCGTTGGGTTTCCTGTTAGGCGGCATTGTATCGCCGCCAGATGCGGTATCTGCTACTACTATCCTGAAGTATGTGAAAGTACCGAAGCGTTTATCAGCGATATTGGAGGGCGAAAGCCTGATGAACGATGCTTCCAGTTTAATCGTATTTGGGTTTGCTAAAGTAGCGGTGATGACGGGCGTATTTGTATTCCGTGATGCCGCCGTTAGTTTTGTGGTGGTGATTGTAATGGGCGTGGCCATTGGGTTGCTGGTAGGAGTGCTGTATTACATTATTCATCGCTGGCTGCCTACCAGTACAGAGATGGATGTATTGCTGACCCTCACCGCACCTTATGTGATGTATATCGCGGCAGAATCATTTCACGGTTCCGGTGTGCTGGCGGTGGTAAGTGGCGGACTTTTCCTTTCCGCCCGGAGTCAGCGGATTTTGAATTACAGAAGCCGCCTGCAGGGTGCCAATGTTTGGTCTACGTTGGGATTTTTATTGAATGGATTGGTATTTATGTTGATAGGATTGGAGTTACCGGTGATTATCAAAGAACTGGGCACTGTGAGTCTTGGAGCTGCGATTAAATATGGCCTTATTATCACGGTGGTACTGATGGTAACGCGGTTGCTATCCACCCTGGGGGCTTCTGCTTTTACGGTGTTTGCAAGTCGTTATATTACTACGGCAGATAATCGTCCTGGCTGGAAAGGCCCGTTGATTATAGGCTGGGCGGGCATGAGAGGGGTGGTGTCGCTGGCGGCGGCGTTATCTATCCCGGTGTACATGGATAATGGTCAATTATTTCCGCAACGCAACCTGATTTTATTTATCACTTTCACGGTGATATTAATGACCCTGGTGGTACAGGGGCTTACGCTGCCTTTGCTGATCCGGTGGTTGAAGATGGAAGATCCGGATAAGCACTTGTCGCCGGAAGAGCAGGAAAGAAATATCCGCGAAGCCCTGGTACGGGAAAGTATTCACTTCCTGGATACGTATCATGCAAAAGAACTGGCGGCTAATACGGCTTTACAGCAGTTACGGGAAGACCTGGTGCATCGTAAGTCAGTAACTATACATAGTCAGACAGAAAAGGTGGATCATAAAATATATAAGAAGATATACCTGAAGATGTTGGAGCATCAGCGCAAAGTATTACACGAACTCAATAAAAATCCCCATACGGAACATGAAATTATCAGGAAATATCATGAGTTGGTAGATATTGAGGAGGAAATATTAAACATGAAGCTGGAGAATATCTAGTGGGTAAATAAATTGTATCTTGCCGGCATGAAAATGAGTGATTACCTCCGGCAGGGAAAGTCCGAAAACTACCAGGACGCGGAAGATAAAGGATTACTGAAAGCCGGTGAGGTAGCGGCGTTGCTGTCGAAACAGTTCCAGGTTAAAATAGCGGCGAAGGAGCTGGAAGTATTTGCTACGGAATGGCACCATGCCGGCGTATTTAAAAGCAGTTCGGGCCAGTCGCTCCGGGGGCGAAAAGTATATTTCTTCTCGGCAACGGATATCAGTCGCATCTCCCTGGAAAAAATATTAGCCAATAGGGAAAAAGTGGCAAAAAAGCCTTTGCCGGATACCCGGGTGGTGCAAGGTTGGTATCCCCAGTATTTTCGTATGACCGATCCCGTTACCCGGCGCACCATTTCAAAACCATTTATTGGCATTTATAAAGGTCCGGCACATAAGGCGCCCAAAGGATTCAACCCATTGCCGGCGGAAGCATTGGCAATAGCGGAACAGCGGCGGGGGAGGGAGTTGAAGCCGGGAGAAATACCTGATTTTAAATAATAACCATATGCTATCCCGTATCTATGTCCTTGTCAACCTTATGTTGGTGCTGTGCTTTTCCGCCCATGGCCAACACTTTGCCAAAAAAGATTTCGATGCGGTGAATGCAGCGGTGGCGAAAGCTGTCACTAAAACTGCTTTAATGCAGCAGTTGAATACACTGCTAAAAAATTATATGCCATCCAACAGCGGAATAGGTACGCCGCTGAACCGGCCGTTGCATGGTGAGGTGCATCACCAGCGCATCGCTATACGGTTCTATCCCAACAACTTTTTTATTAATTTATTAACGCGGAACGATAGCATCCTGCTGAGTGCTGTTTGTTTTACAGAAAGTGCGTTTTCAAAAGGCCCTGCCTTCCTGGAAGCCGATAGCACGGTAAAAGCGATCCATTATAATGCAGCAGCGATGAAGACTTTCCTGGAAAGCCGGAATAACTTTTATCATGCGCAAAAAACAGTGCATGACGTAGCAGTGGAAATCTCTTTTAATAAAATATACGCCATGAATTGTGGGGCCCGTACAGAAGAGGGAAAATATATTACCGCACTCATTGCTACGCCGGATCCACTGCCGAAAATTTTGGTCATGTTGCAAAGCATGTGCTGTGAAGTGCAGGCTTTTGGCGTAACGGCTATTGACCTGCTTAGTCAGAAAGGAGGAACCATAGATCCCCTCAATAGTAAGTTGTATAAGTATATACGGGAAAGAAATGCGCCGGTGGTTACTTGTTCCGGGAGTTATATCGGGGAGGTGAAAAAACTCTACTAAGGCAGGAAAAAAGGGCAGCAGAATAACCTATATTTGCCCCCTCAAAAAAAGAACAATGACATACGCGGAGAGATTAGCGGCTGTAAAGGCACATTACCCATTTGAAGAGTGGAGCGAAAAATTTTATCCTGATGAAGATGACATTGGCGGTATGGACCAATACAGCCCGGAAAATTGCGAAGCCGCTGCCAACATTTTAAATGAGCTGATTGCCGGCTTACAAACCGCAGGCGAAAGCGCCGAAGAAGCCACCAAACTGGGCCTGTTTGAAACGGCCGTGAAAGCATATAATGAAATGAATGAAGAAATTGCCGGTTTTATAGAGACGGGGGAACGCGAGGACCTCTGCGATATTTTCGACATGATTACCGTGGCTGCCGGCTTACAACCGGAAGATTATGCGGAAGGAGACGGGATCACCGATTTATGGCGGGAATGGTAAACAGCGGTGTGCTTATTCCGGCTTTTTTTACATATCTTGAATATAGAAAATCATCCACGATATGAAAAGCATGCAAACTTTGCCACTTATCTCAAAATATGCCGCAGAGCAACCCCGCTTTACCTTACTGGACCCGGTAGCTAACAGAATTTCACTGATCGCTTTTTGCAGTGTGTTCAGCTTTCTTTTCATGTATATTTTCCTGCCCTTTAATATCAATATCTGGTATGAAGGGCAACATCTTTCCCTGCTGCCATTATTCCTCATTTTTACGTTATGTGGGGTAGTGGTATTAGGTATTACCCAATTTTTACTGGCTAATTTAAAATGGCGCCGTAAACTCACCAATGCCACCTATGGCTGCTGGTTCCTGGGAGAAGTGATCCTGGTGGCGCTTATGGTCACCATCGTTAACGTAACCATTACAGATACTTTCTTCTTTACCTGGACAGAGTTTATCAATACCCTCCGTTATACCGCCCTGATCCTGCCTTTGCCTTACTGCATTGCACTGCTATGGTTTTTTACCCGGGAAAAAATAACCCAGCTGAAGAACCTGGAACAAGAGCGGGAACAGCAACCGGAACCCATTGCAAAAATTGAGGACCCCTGCTTATTACTCCGCGATGAACATGATAAGCCGGTGCTTACCCTGCATCCTAATAAATTGCTGCTCATGAAGGCAGAAGATAATTATGTACAGGTATTTTATCTGTCCGGCAATTCGATCGCTAAAGAACTGATCAGGACGTCCATGAAAAAAATGGAAGCCTGTTTACCTGCCGGTACCTTTGTGCGCGCACACCGGTCTTACCTGATCAACCTCACCAAAGTGGTTCTTTTTAAGAAAAATACAAAAGGTTATTACCTGCAATTGGAAGGATTGGATGACATCAGCATACCTGTATCGGCTACCTGTTTGCCCACGTTACAGGAACGATTCGCCCCGGTGGCCTGATTTTACCCCCAATAGCCCCTATTTCGCCCCAAATACACTACCACTGCCGTTTTCGATCAGGGGATTTTGGTAATATCGCTATATCACATGGCCATTATTACGAGTAAAAATCCACAACCAAACCATCTAAATCTCCCTGCCGATGTTAAGATCCATATTCATAGGATTGGTTTGCTGCTTACTGATACAGTTTAGCGCAAAGGCACAAATTGTCATTTCGGGAAATGTTCGCAACAGTTCCACCAAGGAAGTAGTACCCGTAGTGTCTGTTACCATGAAGGAAGCACCCAACGGAGATTATACCAATGATCAGGGCAACTTTAAATTCTCTACCAGGAAAAATTATCCTGTTACCCTTATACTGTCATCGGTAGGCTTTGAAACAAAAGAAATCATCATTTCCGGCCCCGGGTTCCAACGCATAGAGCTTACGCCCGCTTCGGTACTCGGTAAAGAAGTGGTGGTTTCAGCCAGCCGTTTTGTACAAAAGAAAATAGAATCACCGGTAACCATCGAAAGAATTGGCACCAAAGACATCATCAACTCCCCGCAGCCCAGTTATTATAACATGATACAAGGCCTCAAAGGCGTAGATGTAACCACCTCCAGTTTGCTGTTCACCACCATTACTACCCGCGGTTTTAATACCAGCGGCAACACCAACTTCACCCAGATTGTAGATGGGATGGATAACCAGGCACCTGGCCTGAACTTCCCCATCGGCGCCATCATTGGACTGACCGAGCTGGATGTGGATAACCTTGAAGTGCTCTCCGGCGCTTCGTCTGCCCTGTACGGCTCCCGCGGCCTGAATGGTACCATGGTAATGACCGGGAAGGATCCCTTTAAATACCAGGGCCTCAGCGCCCAGATCACCCAGGGCGTTAACCACGTGAAAAAAGGAAAGTCGAATGACCCGCTGGGGCCATCACCGTACTACGACTGGACCGTTCGCTGGGCCAAAAAAGTAAACGACAAATTTGCCTTCAAAATAAACGTTCAATACACCCAGGCGAAAGACTGGATGGCCAACGATACCACCAATACCAACGGCCCTGGTGGCCCGCTGCAAGACCCCAACTACAACGGGGTGAATATTTATGGCAGCAAAACTTCTGTAGACATCAATCCTTTCCTGGAAGGTGCCCTGCAACAGGTGCCTGAACTGGCGCCTATCATCAACCCCCTGCTGGCAGAAGGCCGCCACCAGGTAGCCCGCACCGGGTACCCGGAATATGGCTACCTCAGCAGCGATGCTAAAATGTTTAAAGCCAATGTGGAACTGCGCTACAAGATAAAACCCAAGCTGGAAGCAATTCTCTCCGGCACCTACGGACAAGGCGATGCGGTATACAGCAATGATACCCGCTATGCACTGAAAGGCTTCCACCTGGGACAATACCGCGCAGAACTAAAAGCAGAACACTGGTTTGTACGCGCCTACACCAGCCGCGAAAATTCTGGTCATACCATCATCGCCATGCCAACCGCCCAGTTGATCAACGAAGCCTGGAAGCCAAGCTACGATGGTAATACCGGTGATGGCTGGTATCCACAATACACCAGCGCTTTGTTGGAGGCCATGTCACAGGGTAAAAGCTACCAGGATGCCAGCAACCTTGCCAGGACCTTCGCTGACCAGGGCCGCCCTGGCGCCGGCAGCCCGCTGTTTCTCCACCTGAAAGACAGTATCTCCGGTATCCCTACTTCTAAAGGAGGTACCCTGTTCACCGACAAAAGCCGCCTCTTTAATGCGGAAACCCAATACAATTTTACACACCTCATAAAATTTGCAGAGTTGATTGCGGGGCTGAACTATCGCCTCTATCGCCTCGATTCAAAAGGCACCCTCTTCCCCGACAATGATGCACCGATTGATGTTGCAGAGTACAGTGCATATGCCCATCTTACCAAAAAAGTAATACATGAGAAACTAAGCCTGGCTACCGCCTTCCGCTACGATAAAAATACCCTGTTCGCCAAACCCCGCGTCACTACCAGGGCATCGGCTGTACTGGAAGTAAATAAGGAAAGCTTTATCCGCTTCTCTTACCAGAATGCATACAGCTTCCCTTCTAATATCCAATCGCTGCAAAGCACGCCGGTAGATTATAACAGCTTCGCCTCCGGTGGCTCCGACCGCCTGCTCAACGGCGTATATCATTTCGATCAGTTCCCGGCCTACACCCTGGAAAGCGTAGACTCTTTCCAACGCACCAAGAATCCGGCAGACCTGAAAACCTTTCAGCTCAAAGATATCAAGCCACAATCCGTAGATGCGTTTGAGTTAGGTTATTCTTCCCTGATCAGTGGCTGCGTACTCATCGATGTATTAGGATACTATTCCACCTGGAAAAACTTTATCGGCTACGTGAATGTGGCCAATACACCCGGTAGTAAGGATCCGAACGATTTCCTCGATCACAGCAAATACATACAATACAATATCGCCTACAACGGGGCCGAGAAAGTAAATACCTATGGCTACGCTGCCAGTGTGAGTGTAGACCTTTCCCATCATTTCCTGGCGAAGGTGAACTTCTCTTCGGATTTCCTGAAGAACCGTAACAACAGCCAGGTGAATAATTTTAATACGCCTAATTACAAATTCAACGTAGATTTCGGTAATACAGGATTTGGTAAGAAAGAACGCTTCTCTTTCAATACCACCTTCCGCTATCGTCCGGCTTACTTCTACCAGATTGGCTTTGGCAGCGGCACCGTGCCTGCTTCGGCGGTAATAGATGCACAGGTGAGCTATCGCTTGCTGCAGGCACATTCTACCATTAAACTGGGTGGGGTGAATCTCACCAATACCTACTACAGGAACGGTTTTGGTAGCCCCGCTATTGGTGGTATGTACTACGTCACTTTTGCCTATAATGTTTTCTGATTTTAAAAAACAAACCCATATATGAAACGATATCATATCTGCTTATTATTGATTGCCCTGTTGGCGGCTTGTCATAATAACCCGGAAGCCGCGAAAGACCCGCAGGGGTACAAAACCCGCCTGAATTTTGGTCCCGGCGATGAAACTAAAATTGCGGAAGCGTTGTTGTCGCTTACCGATAGCAGTGCCATTACGCTGAAAGAAGGCCTCTATAAATTCGATAACCTGAGCATCGCCCAGTTGAAGCATATCCTGATACAGGGCGCCGGACCAGATAAAACCATCCTCGATTTTTCGGCCCAAAGCCAGGGTGGGGAAGGGATTCGAGTAACGGATGTAAAGGGCTTCACCATCGATGGCCTTACCCTGCGCGATTCCAAAGGAGACCTGATCAAGATCAACAAAAGCGAAAATGTAGTGATCACCAACCTGCACGCTATCTGGTCGGTATCCGATTCTACCAGCGGTGGCTACGCCATTTACCCGGTGATGTGTAAAAATGTATTGGTGGAAAACTGCTATGCACAAGGCGCTTCCGATGCGGGCATTTACGTAGGACAAACCGATAGCGCCATTGTTCGTAAATGTAAAGCGTTTAAGAATGTGGCGGGCTGCGAAATAGAAAACACTTCTCACGCACAGGTATACGACAATGAATTTTGGGGCAATACCGCCGGCTTCCTCATTTTCGACTTACCCGATTTATCCAAACGCGGTGGTTTCGTAAAAGCATACAACAACTATTTCCACGATAACAACGAAAGAAACTTTGCCAAATCCGGTAGCTTCGGTTCTACCTGGGGTGTGGGCAATGCCGCACCGGGCAGCGGGGTAGTGATTTTGGCGGCTTCAGATATTGAGCTGTATAACAACCGGATCATCAATAATAACTCCAGCGCCATTTCCGTGGTATCCGGGTTCTTTATCGATGAAAGTGCCGGCGCCAAAATCAATGATCATTATTTCCCGATTCCTAAAAATGTATACATTCACGATAACACGATGGAAGTAGGTCCTGCTTTCCCACAGGCCGTATATGAGCACCATACCGGTAAAATACTGGTGGGTATAGAACAGCAGCTCAACGCCATGGATCCTTCCCGTAAAAATGCGCGCCTGCCTTTCATCACCTATGATGGTATTACTACCAATATCCTGACCAAGGGTACGGCGGTAAACCCGGATTCGCTGTGTATTAAACAAACCGGTCCGAATTTATTCGTCAATGTAGACGCGCTGAATATGACGTCTAAGAAATGGCATCCCAGCACTGATGTGACGCCTTATGTTTGTAAATAGTGGTATAAATTTTTTTTAGGGAGATGAGGAAGCCTAGCTTAATAATAGCGTGTTTTTTAGTTTGGATAGCTGCCACGCAGAGTTGTCAGCAGAAACCGGCGCCTGCTGCGGCGGCAGGCCCGTTTCAGTTTAAAGCGAAATTATCGGATTATGGTTTCTTTACGGGCGCGCTTAAATCACTGACGCCACGCAAAGGAATACTGAACTATGAACTGGCAACACCGTTGTTCACGGATTATTCCGTAAAAGATCGCTTCATTGTATTGCCGGAAGGGAAGTCGTTGCAGTATACCGATCATGGTCCGCTGGATTTTCCCGATTCGACATTCATCGTGAAGAACTTTGCTTATACCAACCCGGCCCATGAAAAGATCATGATCGAAACCCGGCTTCTCTTCAAAGATCCGGCAGATAAGCAATGGAAGGTAATGAATTACCTCTGGAACAAGGACCAGCAGGACGCTGAGAAGTGGATCCTGGGCAAAAAGATCCCGATTACCTTCCTGGACGATAGCGGGCAGCAACAGTCTACCGTATACCAGATGCCTAATACCAACGATTGTAAGCGTTGCCATATTAATAACAGCGTACTCACCCCCATTGGGCCAAAGGCACGCAACCTGAATTATACCCGCAACGGGCAGGCACAGAATCAGCTGCAGCAGTGGGCTTCCGGTGGTCGACTCAGTGGCTTGCCGGCCATGGACAAGGTACCGCAACTTCCCAACTGGAAAGACAGTGTACATTTCACCGTTAATCAAAGGGCCAGGGCCTACCTGGATGTGAATTGTGCCCATTGCCATACCAAGGGGGGAGATGCCTATAATACAGGCCTTTTCCTGGAATATGAGCAAACCGGTCCCGATAACCTGGGTATCCGGAAATCGCCGGTTTCTGCCGGTGGTGGCGCAGGTGGCCTCGATTACGATGTAATTCCCGGTGATGCCCAACATTCTATCCTGGCTTACCGCATGAACAGCGTAGAACCAGGCACCGCTATGCCGGAGCTGGCACGTACGGTCATACATAAAGAAGGGGTGGCGCTGATTAAACAATGGATCAACGAAATGAAGAAATAAGGGCGTTTATCTTGTCCAGGATTAAACCGATTATACTGATTTTCCCTTTTTGATGACCATAAGACGGATCCGGAACGGGGTATATATGTTATATGTAACATGTATACCCCGTTTTATTTTAATTAAATAGATAAAAAATCAGTATAATCAGTTTAATCCTGGACAAGACAGCTTCCGCATTTTTTCCGGATTGCGTAAATCAATTTCCCGATTCGATCATCATTACGGTTCACTTTGCCGGACATTTGCGCAAAATAACGGTAGTTGAAACATTTATACTTTATCATCGGACTCATTTTAGTAAATCTCTCAGTACTGGCGCAAACCGGCGGTATCAAAGGGAAAATTAGCTCAGCAGACGGACAACCAGCAGCATTTGTGACCATTGGACTGAAGGACACCAAAAAAGGTACCCTCACCAATGAAGACGGGGAATTTGCTTTTAAAAATGTGAAGCCAGGTAATTATACATTAGTGATTTCCTGCACTGGTACCAAAACTGGTAACAACCAGGTAACAGTAGTAGCAGACCAGATCACAGCCGTAAACTATGCACTGGAAGCCACTTCCAGTCAGCTGAATGAGGTAGTGGTAGATGGTACCCATACCCGCACCATTAACCGCAAGCCGGTGGCCATCGGTAAATTACCGGTACCTGCTATGGATTTACCACAGGCAGTAGCCCTGATCGGCCACGAAGTAATAGAAAATCAACAGGCACAACGCATGAGCGATGTGGTGAAAAATATCAATGGGGTGTACATGGCATCTACCAGGGCCGGTACACAGGAAACCTTCAACGCACGTGGTTACGGTTTCTCCAGCACCAACACCTTTAAAAACGGTGCCCGCGTTAACTCCGGTGCTATGCCGGAAATGAGCTCCCTGGAAAGAGTAGAAGTACTGAAAGGCAGTGCCGCCATCCTGTATGGCAACGTTTCTCCGGGTGCTATCCTGAACATGGTAACCAAACAACCTAAGTTCAACTTTGGTGGAGAAGTAAACGTTCGCGCAGGTAGCTTTGGCCTGTTAAAACCATCTTTCGATGTATATGGCCCACTGTCTTCTAAAATTGCTTACCGCGTAAATGGTACCTTCGAAACAGCAGACAGCTACCGCGACCAGGTGCATTCCAAACGTTATTATATCAACCCTTCCTTCCTGTTCAAACTCAGCGACCGCACAGAATTACTGGTACAGGCAGATTACCTGAAACATAATTTTACACCTGATTTTGGTATCGGATCCATTGGTGATAACTCACTTAATTATGCAGCCTCCCGTAATACTTTCTATGGTGAAGCCTGGAACAATGCAAACACGCAGCAAACCACTACTTCCGCCAATATCAGGCATAAATTGAGCAACAACTGGAGCCTGAACGGTATCGTTTCTTACTCTAAATACCAGCGTGATTATTATTCACTGGAAAGAATACAGGCCAAAACAGACGGTAAATTGTTCCGCGCTTTAGGTGCCAACGCTACTAACGAGGATTACTTCTCCGGACAGGTAGACGTAACCGGTACGCTGAAAACCGGCCGTATCGAACATACCATCCTGGCAGGGGTAGATGCCGACAGGTACCTGACCGGCACCTACGGTTATGCCGTAACATCTGTGAATAAAACTGCCGGTGTGTATGATAGCATCAATGTATTTGATCCTGCTATGTATGCCCGCCGTACAGATAAGCCGGTAGATACCCTGAAATCCGTGACTAATGCGCCAGTAAACAGAATTGGTGTATACGTACAGGATTTGATCAGCATCTCAGAAAAAGTAAAAGTAATGGCAGGCGTCCGTTATTCTTACCTGCAAACAGAAGGACCGGCTGTATATGACTTCAAAGGTGGCAAAACCATTGGTACTGCCCGATATGACCAGGCATTTTCACCTCGCTTTGGAATAGTATACAAACCGATTCCAACCTCTGCAATCTTTGCGAGCTATTCTACTTCCTTTACACCTAACAGTGGAAAAGATATTTACAACAACAACCTGCCTCCTTCCATTATTTCTCAATATGAAGCAGGGGTGAAAAATGACTTCCTGAAAGGACGGTTGTCTGTAAACGTAACCGTTTACCGTATTAAGAATAACAACTACACACAAACGGCGCCATTCGATTCTACCGGAAAGGCGAACACCAATACCAACTTTAAAGCACTGATTGGCGAAACACTGAGCCAGGGTGTGGAAGTGGATATCGCAGGTCATCCTTTGCCAGGTCTGGATGTAATTGCCGGTTATAGCTACAATAACATGACCATTGAAAATACACCAGGCGTAACCGGTAGTTCTGTTGCCGGCGAGCGTTTAGTAGGTAACCCTAATCACACCGCTAACGCCAGTGTATTTTATACTTTACAGGAAACTAAACTGAAAGGCCTGAAACTCGGTGTAGGTTACTACTATATCGGTCAGCGCTTCGCAGGTTGGAACAACACGGTACAGCCTAAAGATAAGCCGTTACCAAGCCGCCTGATCTCTGTACCAGGTTTCTCTACCCTCGATATAAGCGCAGGTTACAACTTCAAACGTTTCGGCGTGATGGCGAAAGTATCTAACGTTACCAATACTTACAACTACTACGTACACGAAAACTATAGCGTTAACCCGATACCTCCAACCCAGTTCACCGGAACGGTATCTTACAAATTCTAATAATTGTCGTGTTATCAATAAACAAGCGCCCCCCGTTTTTAGCAGGGGGCGCTTTTATTTACACTAATATCATTACTTACATGCCCCGGCTTCCAGTGGAACACTATCAAACTTCAACTGACTATCATCTGCTGGAAACACAGGAATGCCTTGTTGATCAAAGCTTTCAGGTACTGCTTCAAAAGCTTGTTCTTTAGTGACTTTAAAAATCACCGGCCTGCTGCTTTCTACGCCTTCACTATAGAAAGTATATTTACCGCGGATAATGCCCTGGTGAACGATACCGTTAAAGTCACCGGTATTTTTATCTTTCTCAAAAAAATTATATACCAGTTTGCCAGTGGCTATACTATCCTGGTAGGTAAGGGTGAGCTGAATGGTATCTTTACCCAGGGTCTTTTCATAACAGTTGACCTTTTTTTCCGTTTCAACCGGTAAGGAATCTGTTACAACGGTTTTCTGCTGCTGCCCTTGCTGATGGCAGGATGTGAGGATGCCGGTTCCCAGCGCCAGTACTATATAAGGTATTTTCATAAGCTGAAATTAAGCAAAAAGCGGCAAAACGCTTTTACCGGTATCCCCTTTTTATTTCAAAAAAAAGATTGTAATTATGTGCGATCGCGATGAAGAACGAGTTAACAATCAATTAATTTCCAAATAAAAGCTATTGTAGGTTACTTTGTGAACAATGTAATGATTGCTAATTATTGTTTTGAACAAATCAAACTACATACAACCAGGATCCACGGCCACTTTTGAAGAGATGTATTACCAGTATCACGAAAAACTGTATTACTACTTTTTGAAACGCACTGGCGCTGCTGATGTTACGCAGGAGCTGGTACAGCTTACCTTTATTAAACTGTGGCGGTACCACAGCCGTCTCAACCCTGATATTCCGCTGTCCCGGCAAATTTTCCGCATCGCGCGTACTACCTTAATAGATGTACTACGACAAAAAGCACAGCAAAGAATGGAACCGGTAGATCCGGAAATGCCGGCAGCAGAGACAGATATGTCGGCCTCCCTGATTCACCGCGATAATATGCAACTGCTCCACAGAGCCATGGAAGCCCTGCCGGCAGAAAGAAAGAAAATATTTCAATACCGTATTAACGGGTTAACCAACAAAGAAATAGCCGAACACTTGTCGCTTTCCCTTAAAACCGTGGAGAACCAGGTCAACAGGGCAATCAAGCAAATCAAAGAAGTCATGGTGTTGTTACTGATTCTGTCCCGGTTATAAACTCCCGGAAATTTTTTTCTGTCCGCGTGGGTACAACGCATTTTTCCAACGTAATATATACTGAACGGCCTGACAATTTTAACTATGGAAATAACGCCTGCCCTGATCCGGCGCTTCTTTGCGAATGATTGTAATGCTGCGGAGGCGGCCGCAGTAGCCGATTACCTGGAACAGCATCCGGAATTGCTGGAACAGTGGCTGCCGGAAGAGGAGTGGGAAACATTTGAAACCACCGAGCGACTGCCCGCTGCGCACAGCATGGCCATGCTGGATGCAGTGAAGCAACAAAGTACCGTAGCGCCGGTGAAACGTATGCTCCCGAAAATCATTATCGCTGCTGCCGCTATGCTGGCCGGTTTGCTGGTATGGGTGTACCGGCCTTCCGGTAAGGAAAGCCCTGCGCCGTCACATACACCAGCGTCACCCACAGCCATCGCGGCTGCACCCGAAATGATCCGGGTAAACAAAGACCGGGAAAAAATCAGCATTCCGCTGGAAGATGGATCTGTAGTGGAACTGGGATCCAACAGCCAGTTGAAATGGCATGCCGGCCAACGAAAAGTATACCTCGAAGGAAAGGCGCAGTTTACCGTTACCGCCAACGCTGCCAATCCTTTTATTGTGTACACCAAACAGGTTACGACTACCGTACTGGGTACCGTATTTGAAATCAATGCGGGTACAACTACTCACATTAAACTATTGTCGGGAAAAGTTAGCATACAACCGGCAACAGATACTTCCATGGCACGCGCTATTTACCTGGAACCCGGTCAGGCCGCGGATTTCAGGATAGCCACCCAAACCTTTGAAGTGCACCGTAGTAAAGCGGCCGACCTAACGCCAACGCCTGCACCCATCATGGGTACCGTGGAAGAAACCAACGACGCGTTTGTATATACGAAAGTACCACTGCCACAACTGCTGGCAGGATTAGCGCAACAATACAATATCCATATTAACTATTCGCCCGCCCGGCTGAAGAAATATTATTTCTCCGGACAACTATTGAAAACAGAATCAGCAGCCACCATTTTAAATACCATCGGGCTGTTGAATAAACTTAATGTAACACAAGACAGTACTGGATTTCATATTTATAAATAAACATTTCAGCGACATTTTTTCAACAAACCTATTTCATCAGCATGGATGAAAGTAATAATGTATTGCCTAAAATTTGGTATATGATCACCGCTACAAAGCAACCTCTATTTTTTTGTACGGCCCTGCTGTGGATGCTGCTCATCATCCCCGGTATCCCGCTGCAGGCACAATCTCATGTGGGCGTAACGGGTATGGTGAAAGGAGAGAAGAACGAAGCCCTGCCCGGTGTAACCGTGGCCGTTAAACTGAACGGTAACGCCACTACGAAAGGAATGCAGACAGATGAAAAAGGCCTCTTCCATTTTACGAACCTGGAAGCTGGCGGCCCTTATAGTTTTGTATTTACCTACGTAGGCTATGAAACACAAACCCTTTCGGGGTACCAGCTGAAAGCAGGTGAGCAGCTATCACTCGTGGTAAAAATGAAAGAAGTACCTACTGCTTTAAACCAGGTGGTCGTAGTAGGATATGGCACGCAGAAACAGGTAAACCTGACCGGCGCAGTATCCACACTCGATATGCGCACCAAAGAAAATACACCGGTTACCTCTGCCAGCCAGGCGTTACACGGTGTATCCGGCCTCTGGGTAAACCAAGCGGGCGGTAAACCCGGACAAGATGGCGCCACCATTCGCGTCAGGGGCGTAGGTACACTCAACAACAACAACCCACTCGTATTGGTAGATGGCGTGGAGTATGATATCAACGAAATCAATCCCGACTTCATCGAAAATATTACGGTGCTGAAAGACGCCTCCGCCGCTATTTATGGCTCCAGGGCCGCCAACGGCGTGGTACTGATTACCACCAAAAGCGGTAAGAAAGGAAAAATGGAAGTGAACTACAGCTATTCCTACGGTATTCAGAAACCTACCGCCTTACCGGATGTAGTATGGGACCCCATCCAATACATGCAGATGAAAGATCAGGCCATGATCAATGAAGGAAAGTCGCCGGCAGCGGTGGATTACACGCCTGCGCAAATTGAAGAATATAAGAACGGTATGGCAACTAACCCATACGCCTATCCGAATATTAACTGGTTCGACCTGGTGTTGAAAAACGGTAACCTGCAACAGCATAACCTGCGCTTTTCCGGCGGAACCGACAACATACTGTACAGCATTGCATTAGGCTATATGGACCAGGACGGTATTCTCATTGCCGCCAATCACGCTAACCGGTATACGCTGGATGTAAACGTATCGGCGCAGGTATCTAAACGCCTGCATGTGGGTACCAGCATCATCGGCAACTACCGCACCTATACGGAACCGCCATTCGGCGGCGGAGATGCCACCGGCTATTATTTTACGCGACTCACCAGGGTACTGCCTATTTTTTCTCCCTATACCAAAGACGGAAAATATGGGAGCAGCGTATTTACTACCCCCGGTAGAAATACGATCGAAAACCCGCTGATGCTGTTGAAAGAAGGAAGTAACTACCATGCACCGCAACGCCTGCTGGCAAAGATCTACGCCGATTACCAACTGCCGTTTAATATCACGTACAATATCAACTTTGGCGTGGATAAACTGGATGGTTATGCCCGTAGCTTTGTACCTTACCTGGTGACGTATAACCCTAAAACCGGCGCGCCCAATAACTATAACATCAATCCTTCTTCCAACAGCTACGACGATAATAATGTCAATATTTCCTTTTATCAAACCCTGAACTGGCAACGCGATTTTAACACCCGGCATCACCTCAATGTGATGGCAGGTACCAGTTACAACCGTTTTGAAAATGCAAATACAACGGCACATATCGAAGGCTATTTCGATAATACCCTCACCGATCTTGATGCCGGTTCCCTGAACCCTACCGCCAATGGCCGCGTGACCCGCGATGTGCTGGCCTCTTATTTCGGCAGGGTGAATTATAATTACGCCGATAAATATTTACTGGAAGCCACCATGCGCTATGATGGCTCTTCCCGCTTCGCACCCGGTAACCGCTGGGGATTATATCCCGCGGTATCTGCCGGCTGGCGTATTGATAAAGAAGCTTTTTTCGGATCATCCCGTATCATTGATCTGTTGAAGCTGCGCGCTTCTTATGGTAAGCTGGGAAACCAGGGTAACCAGGGCAATGATGCCGCGGATCTCTACGGTTACATGAGCACCGTGAACCTGGGACAGGATTACTCCTTCAACAATACCGTGAATCCCGGCGCTGCGGTCACTAAATTCAGTGATCAGAATATCTCCTGGGAAACTACCAGCACTTACAACCTCGGTGTGGACGCCAGTGCCTGGAATGGTAAGCTGGCCCTGAGTGTAGATGTTTTCAAAAGACGTACAGAAGATATCCTGCGCCCGATAGCCATTCCTCAACAGGGTGGGGGATTGGCAGGTCCGGTGACCAATGTAGGCACCGTGAATAATTCAGGCTATGAAGTTACGGTAACACATAGGAATGATATTGGTGCTTTCAATTATAGTATATCCGCCAACGTTAGTTATGTGCAAAATAAGGTGATTAGCCTGAACGGAGAATCTATCATCAGCACCCGCCGCATTACCAAAGCAGGCGCGCCTATTGATGCCTACTACCTGTACCAGGCCATCGGTATTTACCAGTCGCAGGAAGACGTGGACAACAGCGCCAAAATCAGCAACGCGGTGAAACCCGGTTATATCAAATACGCGGATCTGAGTGGACCGGACGGCAAGCCCGATGGCAAAATTGATGCGTACGACCGCGTGATTGCCGGTAATTCTATTCCTAAGTATAACTATAGTTTCAATGTTAACCTCGGTTATAAAGGACTTACGCTGAATGCCTTCTTCCAGGGTGTGCAGGGGATTAACCTGTATCCTACGGTGAACCTGGCGATGCCGTTTAACAATGGCGCCGGCGTTACCAAAGAATGGGTCAATAACTCCTGGACACCAGATAACCGCAATGCTTCCTTACCAATTCTCACCACCGCCACCGGCGCCACAGAGAATTTCCAGCCCTCTACTTTCTGGCTGAAAAACGGTTCTTATCTGCGGATGAAAAACCTGCAATTGAAATATGATTTGCCACAAGGCTGGCTGACCCGCGTGAAAGTGAAGCGGGTAGCTGTATTTGCCAACGGTGAAAACCTATTCACGTTTACACCTTTTAAAAACTTTGACCCGGAGAAAAATATCAAAGGAGATACTTTTTATGAGTACCCTTCTTTGAAAACATACAGTTTCGGTGTAAACGTCACCTTTTAATCCACCTGTAAATTATAGCTGATGAAACAATTGATTTTGATAGTTGCAGGGATGATGCTGCTGGCTGCTTGCTCGGACAAGGCGCTGGATACCATGCCCAACGACCGCTACACAGATGAAAGCTATTGGACTTCTGAGAAAAATGTAACGGCGGCGCTCACCGGTTGCTATGCTGCCCTCCGGCTGGAAGGTGTGCTGGGCGGAGACGCCACCGTGTTGTGGGAAGAAACAGCCACGCCTAATGCTTATAACTACGACGACTCCAGGGGCTTTAATTCCATTGCCCTGGGTACGCAAACGCCTACTAACTCCACTATCATCAATGCCCGCTGGCGTGATTGTAATGTGGGTTTAGGGAGATGTAATAACTTCCTGGCCCGTGCTGTTGCCGTGCCTATGGACAGCGCGTTAAAGGCGCGTATGGCGGCAGAAGCGAAGTTTTTAAGGGCACTCTATTACGGGATGCTCTCCACTTACTATGGCGGTGTACCCCTGATCCTCGAAGCCCCGGATCCCGTTAAGCAGGGCAAGCTACCCCGCAATACCCGGGCTGAAGTAGTAAAGCAGGTATTGAAAGACCTGGATGAAGCCGCGGCGGTGCTCCCGGTAAAATACAGTGGCGGAGATATTGGTCGTGCTACGAAAGGTGCTGCTATGGCCCTGAAAGCAAAGATCCTGCTCTTCGATGCCAGTCCCCTGAATAATCCTTCCGGTAATATTGCTTCCTGGAAACTGGCTGCGGATGCGGCCAAAGCGGTAATAGACCTGCCAGGCACGGGCTATGGCTTGTTTGCCGACTACAGGAGCCTGTTTTTGCCAGCCAATGAAAACAGCCAGGAATGTATTTTCGATGTGGGCGCAAAAATCCCCGAGCTGGGAAACTCTTTTGACCTTATTGACCGTCAATACAATACCAACGCACCATTGCGCAGCATCGTGGATGCGTATGATATGAAAGATGGCAGTCCGAAAGAAACATCTCCCCTGTATAATCCGGCAAAACCTTATGAAAACCGGGACCCGCGTTTTTACAAGAGCATGGTATTCCCCGGCGATACATATATTGGTGCGGTGACCACGCCCACAGCACCTTTCAAGATTACCGGCTATGGGGTGAAGAAGTACAGTATCTATGATAAAGAGCCTACCACTAACCTGATTAACCAGGCCATGCGCTCAGAAACAAATTATATGTATATCCGTTTTGCTGATGTATTATTGATGTACGCAGAAGCGCAGAATGAAGTGAGTGGCCCGGATGCCAGTGTATATGATGCCATTAACCGCGTGCGCCAGCGTGCAGGGCTGCAGCCATATGAGATACCTGCCGCACAAACACAGGCTGCTATGCGTCAGCTGATCTGGCATGAAAGACGCATTGAATTCGCGTTTGAAGGCAGTTATTACACAGATATCCGTCGCTGGAAACTGGCGGAAACCGTGATGAACGCAGCGATTTTTAATTCTGAAAATCAACAGATCGTAAAAAGAACGTTTAATAAAGCAAGGGATTACTGGTGGCCGGTACCGCAAACACAGCGCGACCTGAATCCTAATCTCACCCAAAACGATAATTATTGATGATGAAAAAAATAGGATATATATTTTGCCTGGTGAGCGGCATGGCCGTAGCCTGTTCTGGTAAAAGCAAGGTGGCGCCGGTAGTGACGCCACCGGTAGTTGTTGCAGATACACCCGCCACCGTGGCGGCTTGCACGAAATGCATGGTGTTGGCAGAGCAATCACAAAACCGGGTGGTGATTGTAGATGTGCCTACCGGCGCCCTGGTTTGGGAGTGGAAACCGGAAAATTCCAACGTAAAACCGGAACATATTAAGTGGTTTAGCAACCCCAGCGATGCTAAACCCGTATATAATAATCAGTATATCCTGACCAATGCCTCTGGTGGAGGCGTGGCCCTGATCAGGATCGCGGATAAAAAAACGGTGTTCTATGCCTATGCCGGTGGAAATACCCACTCCGCTGAGTTATTGCCCGACGGTAATATTGTCAGCGCTTCCAGCACAGGCAACTACCTGATGCTGTTTAAAACAGATACGCTTCAATTCCCTGATGGCGTATATACGAAAAAAGTGGCCATCGACTTTGGTCACAACGTAGTTTGGGATGCCGGGCAGCAAAGACTCTGGTCCGCTGCCATGGCTACCATGCGGAGTTTTAAGTATAATTTCAATTGTGCCGCCCCTGACCTGGTACCGGATACGGTCATTAACCTTCCTGGCACCGAAGCGCACGACCTGTTCCCGGTATATGGTGAAAAAAATCTATGGCTCACCAATACCACCAACGTATATACTTTTAATGTGATCAGTAAACAACTGACCCAGGCAGACGTACTACAGGCCAATATCAAAAGCATATCCTCCGCCGGAAACGGCTTGCCGGTGCTGCTGGTGCGGCCAAAAGAATCATGGTGGACAGACGAAGTACTGGATGCGAAAGGGAATAGTGTCTTCTCCCATAAAGGCTGGAAAATTTATAAAGCAAGATGGGTAATACCAAATACATTCAGCTATCCGGCCAATGACCAGGTGCATCTTTGTAAGTAGCAGAAAGCAAAAAGCAGAAAGCAAAAAGCCCTTGACGCGAATGATTAACGCGTATCTAATATTCGCAATGGCCAAGCGCTTCAAGGGCTTTTTGCTTTCTGCTTTTTGCTTTCTGCTTCCGCTTCATAGTTTCTTCGTACTTTTGCCTGCAAATGCAAAAAGAAAAGTACTCATTAGGTAATATCCTTACCAATCTAAAGATCGATTCACTCAATGACATGCAACAGGCATCGGTGGACGCGAACAAGCAACACGCTGATGTAATCCTGTTGTCGGCTACCGGTTCCGGTAAAACGCTGGCATTCCTGCTGCCCATACTGGAACTGCTGGATCCTGCCAATAAAAATACACAGGCCCTGATTGTGGTGCCTTCCCGCGAACTGGCCCTTCAAATTGAGAAGGTGTTTAAACTCATGGGAACCGGCTATAAAATCACTGCCTGCTATGGTGGTCACCTGAGGGAAACAGAAGAAAATAACCTGGTTCAGCCGCCGGCAGTCATTGTGGGAACACCTGGCCGCCTGGGAGATCACATCCGTCGCGAAAATATTACCGTAGCAGCCATTGAAACGCTGGTACTGGACGAATTCGATAAAACACTGGAACTGGGCTTCCAGGAAGAAGTATCTTTTATTGTGGAATCATTGCCCAATATTAAGAAACGCATATTAACGTCCGCTACTGAAGCCGTAGAGATCCCGGAATTCCTGGCACTCAATGAGCCACAGAAGCTGAACTTCCTGCCAGAAGAAGGTACCCCGGTAGCACGACTCACCATCAAAGAAGTGTTGTCGCCGGAAAATGATAAGGTAGACACCCTGTTCCGCCTTATCTGTTACCTCGGTAACCGCTCTACCATCGTATTCTGTAACCACCGCGATGCCGTAGAACGCACCAGCAAACTGCTGTCAGAAAAAAGTATCATCAATACTTTCTATCACGGCGCTATGGAACAACAGGAACGCGATGCGGCCCTCTGCAAATTCCGTAACGGCTCCGTAAACGTACTGGTGACCACCGATCTGGCTGCCCGTGGCCTCGATATTCCGAATATCCGTTATATCATACATTTCCACCTGCCACATACAGAAGATAGCTGGACACACCGTAACGGCCGTACCGCCAGGATGGAAGCCAGTGGTACCGCTATCGTTATACTGGCACCCGATGAAAAACGGATGCCTTACCTGGCAGATGAAATCGTTGAAAACATCGAACTGCCCGCTACCGCTGTGATACCAGACAAACCAAAATGGACCACCATTTTCATCGCCGCCGGTAAAAAAGATAAAGTGAATAAGGTAGATATCGTAGGCTTCCTCTCCAAGAGAGCCCACCTGAAACAGGAAGATATCGGGTTAATTGAAGTGAAAGACTTTTTCTCTTTTGTGGCAGTCGTGAAATCCAAAGTAGGACACGTGCTGGAACAAATCAAAAATGAGAAAATCAAGAATAAGAAAGTGAAGATTGATATCGCGAGATAAGATCTACAATATTTTAAAAACGGACGTCTCAATGATACTGAGACGTCCGTTTTTATTTTAGGATATCAGTAACAGCCAAGCCCCGATATCACCAGGTCATGACTATATACCAATATAGAAATAACGTTGCCACTCATGCTTCTGTAAACTTCAAAAAGTAGTTTGGAGCCACAAACAGATTTCAGTTCATAGTAATCATAAACGTATGAACCGTTGGGAGCGCCACTGGGAACCGTTGCCGTTGGCGTGATGGTGTTCAGCGCGTTATTCGCCTTGTAAGTACACTGAGCAGGCCAGGAAGAATAATCGAAACTCACCTGTACCTCTGTACCGAGATTATATTGGTAATCAGATTGATTTCCGCTGCAATTCATGCTCGCCGCAGGAAGTAGCTGATAGGTTGCCTCCATTTTCTGCGCGCCTACATTAAAGCCCATAGAGGTAAAACAATTAACACTTCCGATAGAATAACCAAACTGGGCATTAGCAGCAAAACCCAGCAAACAGAATGATAATACTGATAGGATCTTTTTCATAAATAGTGATTTAATTAATGAAGGATATTATAAAGGGATTCATACTTCGTGGTACTGGCGTAACAAGGGGGCTTCTACATTATAACAAACAACACTATTGTATCGCACTTATTAAAGTTCGCGTTCCTGCTATCGTTGAACAAGGCAAATTTTGACCAATAACACCTTTTTCTTTGCTGGCTACAGGGAGATCATGATCAGTTGGGCTAAAATGTCATCAGCCACCATTTCAATGAAATGATGGCTGATGACAGGTATATGTGTAAGGTCAGGATGCGTTATTGGCCATAAGATTGCGTCACCTCAATCAACCCCACAATATGATCATTAAACTCCGCCAATTCTTCCGCAGGTACCCATAACTCATTATGTATTACCCCGCCTACATTTTCTACGTTATAGCGTTGCAGGAAATTGCTGTCTACCTCAAACCTGGTCACATAGCCGGCGCCATAAGCAGGTACATTCCATTCTACCGAGATTTGTATGGCATATGCCTCATTCATCACCGGGTAGAAAATAGGTTGGTCGGGTAGCCTTGGCGGAAATCGCTTCCAGCCTGATTGTTCAATTAATGCCAGCTCTGCTGGTCCTACGGGTCGATAAAGGGTGGTTAACTCCATTGTTGATTTTTGTCTATTTTTAACAACGAATATAGGCAAATGAGTACCAAAACCAGGCAACCGGAAATACCACAATATGTATTGGGCGACTTCCGCCACCTGCACCGGCAGGAAAATGACATCTCCGATTTCGGGTATAATAACCTGGAAGCAGAGAAACGCATTCCTGGTTTCGAAGTGTATTCCAGTGAAGGACTGCGGCCTGCGGTAGGCCCGCTGAAATCCGATTTTTACCGGATCAGTATTACTTTAAGCGGAGGCGTAGATGTGCAGCTGGGCCTGGAAAAGTTCCGGCATCAGGCAGGTACTTTGAGTTTTACTTTTCCAGGGCAGGTGTTCAGCAAAGACAATATCAGTGCAGATACTTTCGGGTACTACATTTTATTCAATGCCGACTTCCTGGAAGACCTGCTGCCGGCAGACAGGATACCCATAGAGTTTCCTTTCTTCGATTATTCCGGTGTACCCTTTATACAGCTGGATAAAGCCGCTATTACGGCTGTGGCAGATTTTGTGGGTAAGATGAATGAGGAGTTAAGGCGTCATCAGCCCGGATGTAACAAGGCGATGCGTATGTACCTCTACCTGTTGCTGTTGGAGGTAAAGCGAAGTTATCTCACGCAGGAATTGCATCTAACGGCTACAGATACACGCAATACCTACCTGGTGCCCCGGTTTAAGAAACTGGTGAGCCAACATTTTCTGACAAAGAAAAAAGTAGCGGATTATGCAGCATTGCTGGGTGTGACGCCTAATCACCTGAATCGTACCGTGAAGGAAGTAACCGGGCATACGGCATCCGCCGCTATTGCAGACATGCTGGTGCAGGAAGCTAAAGCCGTATTGCGCTATACAGATACCGCGATATCAGAAATCTCCTATCAGCTAAACTTCAGTGACCCCGCGGGTTTCAACCGCTTCTTCCGGGAGCAAACCGGTCAAACGCCCTTGTCGTATCGTAAAAATGCATAATCGGGTTAATACAATGCATAATCCGGTTAACAACACATCCTGCTTTATGTACCAACTTTGTGTACATAAAAGATCACGATATGTCTACCACATTTGAAAGTAAGAAAGTAGTTATTGCTGGCGGTTCCACCGGTATTGGTTTGGCAACTGCTGCATTATTGGCCAAAGAAAAAGCGAATGTAATCGTAACAGGCCGCTCTGCTGCCAGCCTGGAAAGTGCAGCGGCAGCGCATCCCGGCGTTCAAACCGCCGCATTGGACAGCAACAGCCGCGCCGCATTGGACGCGTTTTTTAGCACACAGGGTGGCATTGATCACCTGGTGATTGCATTAAGCGGTGCAAAAGGCGCCGGTAAGTTTGCGGATTTGTCGCTGGACGACCTGAGAGCCGGTTTTGAAGGTAAGTTCTGGCCCCAGTTGAATACCCTGCAGGCGGCCCTGCCTTATATCAATAAAGGCGGCAGCATTACCCTGATTACCGCCATCTCTGCGGTATCACAAGCGCCGGGCGTATCCGGACTGGCAGCTATCAACGGCGCACTGGAATTAATGATCCCTTCTATCGCCAAAGAAATACAACCTTTACGGATCAACGCCGTTTCTCCGGGTGTAGTGAATACAGGTTGGTGGGATTTCCTGCCGGCAGCAGATAAAGCCGCTACCTTTGAGGCCTATGCAGCACAAACACCGGTAGGCAGGGTAGGGGAGCCGGATGATATTGCAGATACCATCCTGTTCCTGATGCGGAATGGCAATATAACGGGTACGGTAATACGTTGTGACGGCGGCCTGGCGTTGTAATCTTACCAGGATACTTCTTCATAATTTTTATAGAGTTTCCCGAATGCAGGAGTACCATTTATTGCCTGTACCATAGGATCATAGATACGTGCAGCGGCATCGTCCAGCATGAGTGGTGGCAGAAAGCCATTTTGTTCCAGCCTGGATTTCTTTTCTACCGGGTTGCCGGTAGACACCCATCCCACATCTACGCTGTTCATGTAAATATTTGCCGCTGCATAGTCGGTCGCGCTGGTGCGGGTCATCATATTCAGGGCCGCCTTGGTCATGTTGGTATGCGGGTGATAAATGGTTTTTTGCGCATAGCTGAATTGTCCTTCTGAAGACGTTACATTGATGATGAATCTATCCGGGAAGGAAGATGCCTGCATCAGCGCCTTCAGGCGACTGTTCAGCATAAACGGAGATATATTATTCACCAGGTTGGCAGACAGTACTTCGGTGGTGCCTATTTCATCCAGCCGCATCACCCAGCTGTTGCTGCTTCTCAGGTCCAGGGGCTGATTAAAATAGTCCAGTTGTCCGGGTGGGAATACATCGCTGTTACCAATCAGCGTAGGCGTGGTGGGGGCGGTTCCGGCAATCCGCGCCTGATCAGCCACCGGTAGTAACGGTAACTGCGCAGCCTTATCTATTAAAGGCTGGTAATATTCCGGTGGATAGTGAATGGTTTGCGCGGCGTTGTTGATAAGGATATCCAACGCTGGCAAGTTTTGATAGCAGTATTGTATGAATTGTTCTACCTGCGGGATACTGATTAAATCCAGGCCATATATGGTAAGCCGGTCTTTCCATTCCGCGTAATCCGGTTCTTTGGTGTATTGCAGCAGTGCATCCGCCGGGAAGCGGGTGGTGGCGATCACGGTGGCGCCGTCACGAAGCAAGCGTAATGCCGTTACATACCCGATTTTCATGCGTGCGCCGGTGACAATGGCTGCTCTACCGGTGAGGGATACACGTTGTACTTTCTTTTCCTGGTGAATTTGTGCACAGCGGGGACAAAGCCGGTGATAGTGATAATGTACGGTGGTATAGCGCTCCCGGCAGGCATAACAAATACAGGCACTTTCTAGTTCCTGCTGGATGGGCAAATAAATGGTGTCGGTAAGTACCTGGTCTACGGAAGACTGTAGCCCTTGCTGAAACACGACCGTATTCTCCAGCTTACGCTGGTCAGATTCTCCGCGGCGCGACAATGCTGTTTGCCGGATTTCCTTACGGGCAGTTTTATATACTTTGGTAACTAATCCTTTTAAACGTTCGGTATCAGGGGAGTCAAAAGGGTGTTTGCTGAGAAACTGTAGTATGGTATAAAATTTATCCCACTCTTCTGTTGAGAACTCCTGCATAATGATGGTGCTTAAATAAAATGGAGGCAACAATAACCAGACTCGAACTGATATTTCCTCCCTGGCAGGGAGGTGACTTTCCAAACTAGTCCATACTGTTGCCGTGGCAAAAGTAATGATTTAAGCGTGTATGCAGAACAGTGATAGAACCGTTTTTTATTTCACAAATGGATCAGCATACTTCGCATCTTTCAACAGCGATTCATCTGTGAGCGTATGCATGAAAGCGATCAGGTTCTTTTTCTCATCTGCTGTTAAATGGATGCCACCGGGTACCAGCTGTATGCCGAGGTTAGGGTTGCCCTTAATGTCAGTGGCGTAATGATCCAGCACGGCATCCAGTGTAGCAAACCGGCCATCGTGCATATAGGGCGCTGTTAAAGCCACATTGCGGAGACTGGGAATTTTAAAGGTACCCTGGTCTTTGGCCTGATGCGTAATTTCTCCGTAGCCTTTGTCGGTGTAATCTGTTTCCAATCCATTGTTGGAGCCGATCCCTGTATTGATACCGGTATTTTCCAGCGTCAGAAAAGAGGATTTCTGTCCCAGGCCACTGGTACCCAGATCACTGTGGCATTCTGTACAGAAGTCGCGCTGCATGATATGCAAGCCATCTAATTCCTGTGGCGTGAAGTTGGCAAAATTGTTTTCTACGCCCTGGTCATATTTTGAATTAAAGGAAACAATGGAGCGCAGGAACTGTGATAATGCTTTGCCTATTTTAGCAGCAGTAACATCGGTGGTGCCGAACGCGGATTTAAACAGGGCCGGATAATAATTTATCTTACTTAACTTATTTTCCAAAGTGGCTAAATCAGGCATGCCCATTTCTATATGATCCAGGATGGGCATCAGTGTTTGTGTTTCAATATCACCCGCCCGGAAGTCCCAGAACATTTTTCGATCCACGAAGAAGCGGATATTCACCACCGGCATGGCATTGCGCCGGGTATGCCCGCCATCAAATCCCTTCGATAAAGCAGTGATATCTGCAAAAGCATTGGCCTGGTGATGGCAGGAAGCGCAGGCAATGGTATTATTAACCGACAGGGATTTATCATAAAACAGTACCCGGCCTAAAGTGGCGCCCGCATTGGTGATGGGATTGTCCGCGGGTGTATTGTCCAGTTCCGGATGTGCTTTCATATGTGCCTTCATCCAGGCAGGCATATTATTGAGGGTGTTTACATAATCATATAGCGTAGCCGGCAGATGAGGCGCACCAGGGCTGGTACCAGGTGTTGGAACGGGGTCCGGATCATGATGAGTGGTGGCAGGATCTTTTTTGCAAGACAAGGTATTGAGGATGATCGCTGCGGTAATAAGTGGTAAGACCAACAAACTTATGGGGCGCTTTACTTTTGGCATATGTGGTTTTCTATTACCACACTTCAACCGGAAAATACCCTTACCAGGTAATAAAAAATGGTAAAAGCGACCGGGATCGAACCGGTGACTTCAAGCTGTGGGGCAAGTGTTCTTCCAACTGAACTACGCTTTCACCTGTGCGAAGGTAATAAAAAAGTAGATGCGTTGCCGTAAGGAAATAGGAGAGAAAAATGGTAGCAGCAACCGGCTTCGAACTGGTGACCCTCTGCGTGCAGGGCAGATGCTCTTCCAAACTGAGCTATACTCCTACCACTGCAAATATACATAAAAAGTATATACGTTGCCGTTATGGGCGTAACGCATGCATGATCCGGTCAAATGTTTGTTTCAGCAAGGCATCATTGAGAGAAAAAGGAAGGCCGGCCATCGTGGAGTTATCGAGGTGAAATTTGATAAGTGTATAAAAAGTGCCGTAAGCAATCGCCCAGAAAATTTCCTGTGGCAGCTGTACGATTTCGTTTTTTTTCTCGGCATTGGCCACAAAATCCCGCATGGTACGCTTAAATTCCAGCTCACAGGGATTGTTTTGTTTTTCTATAAGCGGGGAATTCCTGAATTGTTCCCAGAAACGATGATGTAGTGGATGCCGGAGGATATGGTGATAGCGGTTATGCCATTGCTGCCATAGTCCTTCTTCAAAGGTCATGTCGGCGCTAAAGTTTTGCAGCATCGACTGCACGAAGTTGTTGGATGCTTCCGCATAGAGCTGATTCAGCAGGTCCTCCCGGTTTTTAAAGTAGATATAGATGGTAGATGCAGATATACCAGCCGCTTTGGCCAGTTTATGCATACTTAATCCATCAAATCCTTCCAGGACAATCATTTCCATGGCTTTCTCCCGGATCACTATGGCTTTATTTTCATCTTTAGCGCGCATGCCGCAAAGATAAAAGAATGATTGTTCTTTTAAGTGCTCCGGGAGATTTTTATTTCAGATCGGCCAGGGAACTGCCCGCAGGGAGTTCATAGGGGTCTTTACCCGCTTCAAAAACGCGGGCCGTCAACTTACCTTGCAGCGTTAAAGTGCCATTACGTGCATATACCCAGCTACCTTCCCGCAGGCCTAATACCGGCACTGTATTCTGCGTCAGGTATTCTTTAATACGGGTTTCCCGGGTTTCTCCCATATGCTGGGAGCCCTCAACCGGGTCCTGGTAATGTGGATTCAGGTTAAACGGAATAAGTCCCATGGTATCGAAACTGGAAGGGTATACAATGGGCATGTCGTTCGTGTTTCTCATAGTCACACCGCCAATATTACTGCCGGCGCTGCATCCCATATAAGGAGTACCACTGTTAACCGCATCCCGCAAAGTGGTCATCAGCCCCAGCTCATGCAGGGTTTTTACCAGCAGAAAGGTATTCCCTCCCCCGGTGAAAAAGCCTTTCGCATTTTTAATGGCCGCCGCCGGATCATCAAATGTATGCAGTCCGCGTACCCGGATACCAATGGCATCAAACGCTTCCGCCGCCCGGCTGGTATAGTCATCGTGCGAAATGCCGCCCGGCCGTGCAAATGGAATAAAGATGATTTCATCTGCACCCGCAAACAACACCTTCATAGATGGTTGCAGGTAAGCCAGGTAGGTTTCTCCAAATAAGGTGGAGGTGCTCGCCAATATAAAATGCTTCATGGTCAGAAAATTACCCGGCAAATGTAGGTCATCTCCCTAAAATATATTCCGATCCCCTGGACCCTGCTGAAAGTAGATAACCACGACTGCAATATCCCTGCTTTTTATATTAATAAAATACGTTTTTTATTTGGTGGCATGCCTTACATCTGTTCATGGTGGCTCGTTTTAATATTTTTTTTCTTTTTTAATTGTAAAATTGACAATTATTTTGTTCTTTTGAATGGTCACAACAAGTCATGGTTGTCTGACGGCATTTTAAAATTCTCGTTATGAAAAAAAAATATCAATACATCCGCACCGGTATCCTGGGGCTGCTGCTTTCCACGCAGGCCATACAGGCACAGAACACGGTCACTTTTAAGCCGGAAGCGCCCACACAAACCATCAACCGCAATATCTACGGACATTTTGCAGAACACCTGGGCAACTGTATTTATGGCGGATTTTATGTAGGCGATACTTCGCATATTCCTAATACCGATGGTGTACGTAAAGATGTGATTGCGGCACTGCGTAAAATGAAGATTCCTAATTTACGTTGGCCAGGCGGTTGTTTCGCAGATACTTACCATTGGAAAGACGGCATAGGGCCCAAAGATAAAAGACCTACTATCGTTAACAGCTGGTGGGGAAATGTAACCGAAAACAACAGCTTCGGTACCCACGATTTCCTGAATATGTGTGAAGAACTGGGCGCGGAACCTTACCTCTCCGGCAATGTGGGCAGTGGTACCGTGCAGGAACTGGCCGATTGGGTACAATATGCCAACTTCAGCGGCAAAAGCCCTATGTCTGACCTGCGCCGGCAAAATGGCCGGCAGGAACCATGGAAGGTAAATTTCTGGGGAATCGGTAATGAAGCGTGGGGCTGTGGCGGTAACATGCGCCCGGAGTACTATGTAGACCTGTATCGTAAATTTGCCACCTTCATGCAGGGGCACATTTTCAGAATTGCTTCCGGGGCGAATAGTTCTGACTATAACTGGACGGAAGTACTGATGAAAAATATTCCCGGTTCTCTGCTGGATGGGGTTGCCCTTCACCACTATTCGGTGATAGACTGGAATAAGAAAGGCGATGCGGTAGACTTCAACGAGCAGCAATACTTCACTACCATGAGATCGGCGCTGTTCATGGATACACTCATCCATAAACATGCTGCCATTATGGATAAATATGATCCGGGTAAGAAAATAGCCATGGTGGTAGATGAATGGGGAGGATGGTATAACGTAGAAGGGGGAACGAACCCCGGGTTTCTTTTCCAGCAAAATACCATGCGGGATGCGATGCTTGCCGGATCTACCCTCAATATCTTTAACAACCACTCCGACCGTGTACGCATGGCCAACCTGGCACAGGCTGTCAATGTATTGCAATCTGTGATTCTCACCAAAGGAGATACTATGATCCTCACACCTACTTACTATGTGATGGAGATGTACAGTGTACACCAGGATGCCACCCTGATTCCCATAGATATTCATAGCAACAACTATACGCTGGGCAATGAAAAACTGCCTGCCGTATCAGCATCTGCTTCGAAAGATAAAAACGGGGTGACGCATATTTCACTGGTGAACATAGATGCTCACAAAACCCAGGAAATCACGCTGGATACCCGTACAGAAAATTATAAGTCTGTCAGCGGCCGGATACTCACATCCGCCAAACTGCAGGACTATAATAGCTTTAGCAAGCCGGATAATATTAAGCCGGCCGACTTTAAAGGCGCTTCGCTGAAGAAGAATACCATCAGCGTAAAGCTGCCACCTTTCTCCGTGGTAGTACTGGAATTGAAATAGCCAATACGAATAATGGTGTAGTGGAGGAGGTGTTTACACGATGATGCAATACCGGGCGTACCACCAGGTATAGTAAACAACTTCCGCCGCTCACCGTTATTCGTAATTTTTTGTGCTTTTTTATAAGTGTCAATTTTACAATAAATATGAAATCAGGATATGTAATAGGCGTGGACTTTGGCACCGACTCAGTTCGATCCATTATTGTAGATGTACAAAATGGGCAGGAAGTAGCCGCAGCGGTATTTTATTACCCCCGCTGGAAAGATGGACTGTACTGCAACGCCGCAGAAAGCCGTTTTCGCCAGCATCCGCTGGACTATATCGAAGGATTGGAGGCCACCATCAAACAATGTCTGCAACAAGCCGGTAACAGCGTAGCCGCGAATATCAAAGCCATTTCAGTGGATACCACCGGCTCCAGCCCCGTAGCAGTTGATGAAAGCGGTACACCATTGGCGCTGACACCCGCTTTCCGGGATAACCCAAACGCCATGTTTGTATTGTGGAAAGATCATACTGCGTTGAAAGAAGCTGCTGCGATTAATGCTACCGCCGCCACTTTTAAGGAAAACTACCTCCGCTTTGTAGGGGGGATCTATTCTTCCGAATGGTTCTGGGCTAAATTGCTGCATATACTTCGTGTAGATGAAACCGTTAGGAACGCCACCTACTCCTGGGTAGAGCATTGCGACTGGATCCCCTTTCTGCTCTCTGGTGGCACGCATGTGAGCCAGTTGAAGAGAGGTGTTTGCAGCGCCGGGCATAAAGCCTTGTTTGCAGCAGAGTTTGGCGGATTGCCGCCGGATGCATTTTTCACCGCCATAGATCCACTGTTACAGGGCTTCACACAACGGTTGTTTACCCGCACCTACACCAGCAGTGAAGCGGCAGGCTATCTCAGTGCAGCCTGGGCAGAACGGCTGGGATTATCTACCAGTGTAGTTATTGGCATCGGTGCCTTTGACGCACACATGGGCGCCGTAGGCGGGCAAATAGCGCCTTACCACCTCAGTAAAGTAATGGGCACCTCTACCTGTGATATGCTGGTAGCACCCATGGAAGATATGCAACACAAGCTGGTGAAAGGAATCTGTGGGCAAGTGCCCGGATCAGTGATCCCTGGTATGATGGGCATGGAAGCAGGACAATCGGCTTTCGGTGACGCCTATGCCTGGTTCAGCAACGTACTGGCGTGGCCGTTGCAACAGCTGCTGCCGGCTACCTCCCTGATAGATGCCGCCACCGCCGCAAAACTGGCCGCGGAAATGAGCGGCAAAATGATTGCGGAACTATCACTGCAGGCCGCACAGATTACCCCGGACGAACACAGTGAGCTGGCCATCGATTGGCTGAACGGCCGCCGTACCCCCGACGCGGATCAATCGCTCAAAGGCAGTCTCACCGGTCTCCACCTGGCTACAGACGCCCCCCGGCTTTTTCGCAGCGTGGCCGAGTCTACCTGCTTCGGCGCCAAAGCCATTGTAGACCGCTTCGAACGGGAAGGAGTACCCGTAAAAGGATTGATTGGCATTGGTGGCGTAGCGAAAAAATCGGCCTTCATCATGCAAATGATGGCCGATGTGATGAACATGCCTATCCGTATTCACCGCTCTGAACAAACCTGCGCATTGGGCGCCGCTATGTTTGCGGCCACCGCCGCCGGCCTCTTTACCCGCGTGGAAGACGCCATGGAAACCATGGGACAAGGCTTCGAAAAAACGTATACACCCGATGCTCAACGGGCAGGCATATACGCCAACAGGTATGAAAAGTATAAAGCATTAGGCGCTTTCACCAGCGCCCTCACCATAGATTAAAATTTGTATGCAAAGCTACCAGGACATCCGGCAGGCCGCCTATGAAGCTAATATGCAGTTGCCCGCACTGGGATTGGTGATTTTTACCTTTGGTAATGTGAGCGCCGCCGATCGCAACAAAGGCGTATTTGCCATCAAACCCAGCGGAGTGCCATACACTGCACTCACACCAGAAAGCATGGTCATCGTGGACTTTGACGGGAAAACAGTGGATGGCCATTTACGCCCCTCTTCCGATACGCTCACCCATGCAGTACTCTATAAACACTGGGAACAGATCGGCGGAATTGTACATACGCATTCTACCTATGCTACCGCATGGGCGCAAAGCCAGCGTGATATTCCCATTTACGGCACCACCCATGCAGATCACAACACCGTAGATATTCCCTGCGCCCCACCCATGCCTGATGACATGATTGCCGGCGACTATGAATACCAGACCGGCTTTCAGATCATGCAGGCACTGACACAACGCGGCCTTACCTACAAGGACATAGAAATGATCCTGGTAGGGAATCATGCCCCGTTTACCTGGGGCAAAACAGCAGAGAAGGCAGTCTATAACAGCGCCGTACTCGAAGCGGTTGCCCAGATGGCCTACCTCACAGAATCCATCAACGGCAACGCGCCGCGTTTGAAAGACGCCCTGATTAAAAAACACTTTGAACGTAAACACGGCCCGCAATCCTATTACGGCCAATAAATCCAATAATATGCTTCATCTGAAAACATTCGAAATTTGGTTGGTAACAGGTAGTCAACACCTGTATGGAGAAGAAACATTGAAACAGGTAGCACTGCATAGCCAGGAAATTGCGGCCGCACTTAACAATAACTCGCGTATACCCGTAACCGTAGTATATAAGCCCACCGTAAAATCACCGGAAGAAATTTATGCGGTTTGCATGGAAGCCAACGCCGCCCCCAATTGTATCGGCGTTGTTACCTGGATGCATACGTTCTCTCCTGCCAAAATGTGGATACGCGGACTAAAAGCACTGGCCAAACCCATCTGCCACCTGCATACCCAATACAACCGCGATATCCCCTGGAGCGAAATAGACATGGATTTCATGAACCTGAACCAAAGCGCGCATGGCGACCGGGAGTTCGGATTTATGATGAGCCGGATGCGCATCAACCGGAAAGTAATTACCGGTCACTGGCAGGATCCGGAAGTAGTGGAAGAACTGAGCGCCTGGGCCAGGGTAGCTGCCGGCTGGCACGACTGGCAAGGTGCGCGCTTCGTACGCTTCGGTGATAACATGCGCTATGTTGCCGTTACAGATGGCGATAAAGTAGAAGCAGAAAGTAAACTCGGCTTCTCCTGCAATACTCACGGTATAGGCGACCTCGTTAGTGTCATCAATGGCATTGCTGATACTGCTGTGGCAGCACTCGTACAGGAATACGCCGACGCCTACACGATATCAGGCGCGCTACTGCACGATCAGGCATTGAAAGATGCTGCCAGGATAGAACTCGGCCTCAAAGCATTCCTCGAAGCAGGCAACTACAAAGGCTTCTCCGATACATTCGAAGACCTGCATGGCATGATACAACTACCCGGTATAGCAGTACAACGCCTCATGCAGGCAGGCTACGGTTTTGCCGGAGAGGGCGACTGGAAAACGGCCGCACTTGTAAGAGCCATGAAAGTAATGGGCAGCGGTTTACCAGGTGGTAACTCCTTCATGGAAGACTACACCTACCATTTTGACCCCGCTAACCCGATGGTGCTCGGTTCACACATGCTGGAAATTTGCGCCTCCATCGCAGCAGGTAAACCGTCCTGCGAGAAGCATCCACTCGGCATCGGCGGAAAAGCCGATCCGGTACGACTGGTATTCAACACCGCCGCAGGCCCGGCTATCAATGCTTCTCTCGTAGATATGGGCAACCGTTTCCGCCTGCTGGTGAATGAAGTAGAAGCCGTAGCACCGCCACAGGACCTGCCTAAACTACCAGTAGCCCGCGTACTCTGGAAGCCATACCCGGACATGAAAAAAGCATGTACCGCCTGGATACTGGCCGGCGGCGCGCATCATACCTGTTACAGCCAGAACCTTACAGCCACACATATGCAGGACTTCGCCGATATGGCAGGTATTGAACTGGCACTGATAGGTAAGAATACCGATTTGCGGGAGTTTAAAAATGAATTGCGCTGGAATGATGTGAGCTTTTAATACAAGATTTTTGTCTTGTACAGGATTAGACTGATTATACTGATTTTTGTTTTCAGTGGATTGGGATAGAAGAGCATCTGTTATTATCTTTTAGAATCAAAAAATATAAATCAGTATAATCAGTCTAATCCTGTACAAAGACAAACATCACCGCGTAAAATGATCAACGATATATGAACACACGAGGTATGATAGCGGCTTTCTCTATGCTATTGGGCGTATATACTACGCCGTTAGTAGCACAGCAACCGCTGAACTTTACCATAAAAGCTAACGAAATAAAAGCTACCGTATCGCCGCATATGTGGGGCATCTTCTTCGAAGATATCAACCTCAGTGCCGACGGTGGTATCTACGCTGAACTGGTGAAGAACCGCTCTTTTGAATTTAGCTCCCCCTTAATGGGTTGGAATATTCCGAAAGAAGTGGCAGGCAATGGTCAGGTACTAATCATCAATCGTGAGGCCGGTCATCCGGCTAATCCGCGTTTTGCTGAAATAACAGTAACGGGTACACGTAGCTACGCGCTGGTCAATGAAGGTTTCCGGGGCATGGGGATTAAAGCAGGAGAGCAGTATCATTTTGCTGTGTATGCCCGTCGGCAGGGACGTGATGCCGTGAAATTAACCGCCACCTTGCTGGATGAAGCAGGAAAAGCGATTGGCAGCACTACGCTTATACCAGACAGCAACGACTGGCAGCAATACAAAGCAAGTGTCACCGCCACAGCTACTGCCGTTAAAGCGAAGCTGCAGGTGGAATTCAGTGGTCCTGGCGTCCTGGATATAGACATGGTGTCATTGTTCCCGCAGCATACCTGGAAGGAGCGCCCCAACGGATTGCGCGCCGACCTGGTACAACTGCTGGCAGATCTGCACCCGGGATTCCTCCGTTTCCCCGGAGGCTGTATTGTAGAAGGGAGGGAACTGACCAACCGTTACCAGTGGAAGAAAACAGTAGGAGATGTTAATGAACGGACGGTAATCATGAACCGCTGGAATAATGAGTTTGCCCACCGTGCTACGCCGGATTATTTCCAGTCGTTCGGACTGGGATTCTTCGAATACTTCCAGCTCGCGGAAGATATCGGCGCGGCGCCGTTGCCGATTCTCAACTGCGGCATGGCCTGCCAGTACAATAGCGGCGAAGTGGTGGCTGTGAATGAACTGGATCCCTACATACAGGATGCCCTGGATCTCATAGAATTTGCCAATGGAGATATACATACCACCTGGGGCGCGCTGCGCGCTAAGATGGGCCATCCGGCGCCGTTTAACCTACAGATGATGGGCGTAGGCAATGAGCAGTGGGGACCACAGTATGTAGAGCGATATACCATTTTCGCTAAAGCTATCAAGGCCCGGTATCCGGCGATGCAATTGGTAAACAGCCTGGGCCCCGGTCCGGACGGCGACAAGTTTACCTTCCTGAATGATACGCTGCGTAAGTTGCAGGCAGATATACTCGATGAGCATTATTACAGCTCCCCGGAATGGTTCCTGCAAAACGCTGGCCGCTACGATACCTATGACCGTCACGGTCCAAAAATTTTCGCCGGCGAATATGCCGCCCATAGTAAAGGCGTTGGAAACGGCGATAATAAAAATACCTGGCAATGCGCCCTGGCGGAAGCCGCTTTCATGACAGGGCTGGAACGCAATACCGACGTAGTGGCCATGGCATCGTATGCGCCGCTGCTCGCGCACGTTGACGGCTGGCAATGGACACCCGACCTGATCTGGTTTGATAATCTACGTGCCTACGGCACCCCCAACTATTACGTGCAGAAGCTGTATGCCAACAACAAAGGCAGTGCTGTAGTACCTATACTGAAAGGGAACAGCATCATCAGCGGACAGGACAGCGTGTATGCGTCTGCGGTACTCGACCAGGCTGCCGGTGAACTGGTGATAAAACTGGTGAATGCGGCTGCTACTGCTGCGCCCGTTACGTTAACAGTACAAGGCGCGAAACTCGCCACAACCGGCCATTTAACCATCTTACAACACAACGATTTACAAGGCCTTAATTCATTGGAGCACCCCACTCGTATCGCTCCTGTGGAGCAAAGCATTGACATAAAAGGAAAAACAATCTCCGTACACATGGCTCCCTGGTCTTTTGATGTGATCCGTGTAAAGAGGAAACAGTAACCTGACGAGCGCACTTTCGTATAGTGTAAACCGTTGACATGCAATTGGCTGTCAACGGTTTTTATTTTAAGAAGACATTAATTTCAGTTCATCTCATAGTACCTTTTCCGGGTGACCGGCGTATAAAAGAGAGAGGTTTTCCTGCAACTCCCTTGTAATATACTTGCGCCGTATTTTACAAGGCTTTTTTAGTTGTTCAGGTGACACCAAAAAAGAAATAAAATTGTTTGACTTTCACCGGATAATCCCGATATTTAGTAACACTTTTCACTTAATCATTAATTATCAAAATACGTTATGGACATGAATTTTAAGGCGATGACTGCCCTATTGATTTCCGGTGGTACCCTATTGGCTTCCTGTAATAACAATGCAGCTAAGACAGAAGAAAGTAAGGACTCCACAGCAGTAGCTGCTACTCCGGCTTCCGGCCCCACTCACTTCGGCCAGGCAGATGGTCAGGATGTATTGCAATATACCCTGAAGAATGCCAATGGCATGGAAGTGAAAATACTGAACTATGGTGGTACCATTACAGACATCATCACCCCTGACAAACAAGGACAAAAAGGGAACGTCGTATTATCCTATGATTCCCTGTCCGGTTATCAGCAAAAAGGACAACCTTACTTCGGTGCACTGATTGGCCGCTACGCCAACAGAATTGCCAACGCCAAATTTAAACTGGATGGCAAGGAATATACCCTGGCCCCCAATAACAATGGCAATAGCCTCCATGGTGGTTTGAAAGGATTTGATAAAGTAGTTTGGGCTGCTACACCGGCAGGCGACAGCAGCCTGCAACTGGTGTATAACAGTAAAGATGGGGAAGAAGGATATCCGGGCAATTTACAGGCAACAGTAGTGTATACCCTTACACCAGATAATGCCCTGCAGATCACCTATAAAGCAACCACCGATAAACCTACCCCGGTAAATCTTACCAATCACGCGTACTTTAACCTGTCTGCCGGTAAAGACAGCACCATCCTGGGTCATGAATTATCGCTGAAAGCCAATCAATATACACCCGTAAATGATAAACTCATTCCTACCGGTAAGCTGGAAGCAGTGAAAGGAACGCCGATGGATTTTACTTCACCTAAGAAAATTGGTGCAGATATCGGCAAGGTAAATGGTGGGTACGACCACAACTGGGTCCTGGATAAGAAAGAAGGCGCGCTGGAAATAGTAGCTACCTTGTATGATCCAACCAGTGGTCGTTTTATGGAAGTAGCTACCACGCAACCTGGTATGCAGTTTTATACCGGTAACTTCCTGGATGGTAAGCTAACCAATACACGTAATGGTCAGAAGTATGTGCAACATGCTGCACTTTGCCTCGAAACACAACACTTCCCTGATTCACCAAATCAACCCTCTTTTCCTGGTGTGATCCTGAAACCAGGTGAAACGTTTGCGCAAACTACCGTGTACAAATTCTCTACAAAATAGCAGAAAGCGGAAAGCATAAAGCAAAAAGCTATTAAGGCGAATGATCAAAGCGTATTTAATATTCGCAATGATCATTCGCCTTAATAGCTTTTTGCTTTATGCTTTCCGCTTTCTGCTTACTTGAAATTCGGATTCTGTATCAATAAGCCCTGGCTTCTGTCTATTTCCTGCTGTGGCATTGGGAAGTAGTAGTTCTTCGGACGAACAAACGTTCTCGCAGCACCACCGTTGATAATTTGGGTATTATCATACGCCAGTTTAGGCTGTTTGTATAATGCCACAATGTCTACCAGTTTCGCTTTATCCCAACGGATTAAATCCTGGTGACGCTCGTTTTCACCACATAATTCTACCCTGCGCTCATGCATCAGTTCCTTCATACCACCGTTGGTAACCGGAGTCAACGTAGCGGAAGCACGTTTGCGAACGGCATTAATTTCCGCATCACCGGCGCCGGCGCCATGCAGGCGGATCTTGGCTTCAGCCACCAGCAGGTAGATATCGGAAGAGCGCATTAAAGGCGTTTTCAGGGAGTAATCCAATCCGCCGGAAGATTTCCAGGCGCAGAATTTTTTATAGTGATAACCACTCCATGATGCATCTGCATTGTAAGTAGCAATACCGGTACCGATATTTACTTTATCGCCAGGTTGCATGATGCAGATGTTTTTGCGTGGGTCGCCAGCTTCAAATTCATCTACGAGCCCTTTGGTAGGGTAGAAGAAGCTCCATCCATTCCAGTTACGGGGTGCGTGATAAGTGATGAAATCGGAATAACCGTTGCCATCTACAGTTTGAACAGCCATTAACATTTCTGAGTTATTGCCGGTAGCTACACTGAAGTTATCCGCATAGTTAGGTGCCAAAGCATAGTGCGTATTGCTAACTACTTTGCTACCTGCTTCCACGGCTTTATCCAGCTTTTCCCAGTTCATGTACAGCTTGCACAGCAGGCCCCAGGCAGTACCTTTGCTAACGCGACCTTTGTCGGCGTCACCATAAGATTCCGGTAGTTGCTCAGCAGCAGCTATCAGGTCTGTTTCAATTTGTGCACGCAGTTCGTCGGCGCTTACTTTAGGTTTTTTGTAGTTGGATTTCAATACGTCATCTTCAGTTACCATAGGGGCATCACCATAGATGAGCAACAAACGCCAGTAGGCAAAAGCGCGGAAGAAATGTGCTTCGCCGAGGCAACGGGCTTTAATAGCCGGGTCTATATCCGTGATTTTAGGAACATAGATCAATACGTTGTTAGCGCGGTTAATGGTTTCGTATTTCCATCTCCAGCCTACTCTTACGCTATAGGTGGTAGGATCGTAGGAGAAGTCTTCAATAGCACCATCGTAACCGTGGTCGCCACCGCGTACCTGGTCATCTGAGCAGTTATCGAATACAAACTCGTTAAAGCCGGTATAATCTTCTTCCAACAATACATTATACATACCGGTAACGCCGTCTAAGGCATCGCTTTGGTTACGCCAGTAGTTACCGGTGGTGTAGTTACCTTTAGGCTGTACATCCAGCACACTCTTACAACCCGCCAGCAGCAAGGCACTTGCTAAAAATATATGTTTCATCCGTTGCATAGTAGTTAATTTAAAGTTCCCGTGAATTAAAAGTTAAGGGTAGCGCCAAATGTATAGGTCCGGGCCTGTGGATAGGCGGCTACGTCTACACCACGTTGTCTGTTACCATCCGGGGTACCGTTGTAACCCAGTTGTGGTGTCAGGCCGGTGTATGGTGTCAGGATAAACAGGTTCTGTGCCGCTACATATACATGGATATCGGAGATGCCACTGCGACCCCATAATTTAGACGGGATAGTATATCCCAGGGAAACGTTTTTCAGGGAGAAATAATTACCGTTTTCTACAAAGCGGTCAGATACACGGGCGTTACCGTTGTCATCGTTTTTAGACATACGTGGCACGCTGTTGCTGGTACCTGCACCATGCCAGCGGTTTAACGCTTCTGCATACATGTTGTAAGAATAGGTAGGATCCATACCCTGCATTTTATCTGCGTTGTACAGTTTCACACCGCTTACGCCGGCAAAAGAGAGACTCAGGTCAAAGCCTTTGTAGCTGCCGCTGGCCTGGATACCGTACACCATTTTAGGATTCGGGCTGCCCAGGTTTACGCGGTCCTGGTCGTTCACGATACCATCACCATTCACATCCAGGAAGCGTACATCGCCTGGTTTAATTTTATTTCTGTTAGGATCGTGTGCAACATTAGGATCGTTCTGGATATCGGCGGTTGTTTGATAGATACCATCGGTTTTCCAACCATAGTAAGATGCCAGTGGCTGACCTACATAGGTGTGGGAAATTTCTACGCCTTGTCTGCCATACACGGTAGAGCCGATGTAAGAAGAAGGATCGTATAATTTAGTGACTTCATTTTTGATGAAGGAGGCGTTGGCGCTCACGTTGTAACGGAAGCCATGGTTGCCGCCCTGGTAGCCAACTTCCACTTCCCAGCCTTTGTTGTTCAGCTGACCGATGTTACGATCGGGGATAGTAGCGGTACCATGGAGGTCCATTTCTGGTGCAGGCACCAGCATGTCGCGGGTATTTTTGTTAAACCAGGTAATGGTGGTATTCAGTTTGTTATCGAAGAAGCCGGCTTCTACGCTGATGTTGGTCATCGCTGCTTTTTCCCAGGTGATATTAGGGTTAGCGAGACTGGCATTCCAGATACCTGTGTATGGCATATCACCGAAGTTATAGCGTCTGTCTTTGAGAACAGGTGCAAGGTATTGGAAGTCGGCAACGTTCTGGTTACCCAGCTGTCCCCAGCCACCGGTGATTTTCAGGTTGCTGACTACTTTTACATTTTCTTTGAAGAAGGCTTCATCTGAAACGCGCCATCCTGCAGAGAACGCAGGGAAGTAACCCCAGCGCTGATCAGGTGCAAATTTGGAGGAACCATCTGCACGGAAAGTAACGGTCAGCAGGTATTTTTCTTTATAACCATAGAAGCCTCTTACAAAGCCTGATGCCAGTGCATTTGCTGGTTTGAAGTTGCCTTGTGCGTCATGGATATCGTTACCATTGCTCAGCACGCGTTGATCGGGAGATTCGTCGTTGAAGCCCCAGCGGTCGGCCCGGAAGAAGGAACCATTATAAGTTTGCTGAGAGTAACCACCGGTAACGGTAACATGATGTACCTGATTGAAGAACTTATTGTACGTCATGAAAATTTCGCTCAGCTGGTTGTTTTCCGTGGTGCTGCGGTTGAATAACTCGGCGTGGTCGCGGGCACGGGTTTGATCCAGTACTTTCGGCTGGAAGTTATACTCGTTGTAGATGTTACCATCAAAGCCGTAGTTAGCGCGGAGGGTAAGTCCGTTGGTAATTTCCAGTTCTCCGTATACGCTGGCCAGCATGCGGTAGGTTTTACCCCATTGATCAGTGGTTTCAGCAGTATATACCGGGTTGTTGATATCTCCCAGTTCATTGCTCGCTTTGGAGCTGCCGTAGCTGCCGTCGGGATTGTGTACCGGGATAGCAGGGTTGAAGCGGAGGGCGCTGAAAATAAGACCGGTTTGGGAAGAATAAGTATCCGGACCTGCATTTTGTTTATAGGTCAGCTGCATATTTTCGCCTACTTTGAAACGTTTGCCCAGCTTATGTTCTGAGTTGATGCGAACAGAGTAGCGTTTGAAATAAGAGTTGACAATGAGACCGTTTTCATTGTAATAACCTGCGCTGAGCATGTAGTTGGAAGTAGCATTACCGCCGCGTAAGTTAACGTCTGCATTGGTGACGTTACCGGAACGCAGGAGGGCACGTTGCCAGTCGGTGCGTTGGGTAGCGTAGTAAGGATCTTTCCAGATAGGATCTACGGCGCCACCATCGTTGGTAGCACGTTCCTGTTTCAGCATGGCCAGGTCAGGTGCGGTGAGCAGCGGAATATAGCGGATGGTATTGGATATACCGCGGTATACATTGACAGATGCTTTGAGTTTTTCACCGTAGCTGCCTTTTTTGGTGGTGATGATTACCACGCCGTTGGCGGCACGGGTACCATATATAGCAGAGGAGGAGGCATCTTTCAGGATTTCCATGGAGGCGATGTCGTTAGGATTAACATCACTCAGGTTGACGGCGGGGATACCATCGATAATAATGAGGGGATCCGCGTTGTTGATAGTACCGGTACCGCGTATACGAATAGCCGGGGTGCTGCCGGGAGCGCCATCAGAGCGAACAATGTCCACACCCGTTACGCGGCCCTGTATGGCAGAAGCAGCGTCAGGTACCGGCAGGTTTTTGATGTCTGATCCTTTTACGGAAGCAATGGTTCCGGTTACATCGCGGCGGGTTTGTGTACCATAACCTACCACTACTACTTCTCCCAATCCTTTGGTGGTAGCATTCAGGGATACGTTGATAACGCTTTTATCGCCAACCGTGATTGTTTGCGGTTCATAGCCGATAAATGAGAACAAAACCGATTTAGCACCTGACGGTAAAGAAAGGCTGTAGTTCCCTTTTGCATCTGTACTGGTGCCATTGCTGGTGCCCGGCACTAATACATTTACACCAGGCAGACCTGCTCCGTCTGCCGCCCCGGTAACTTTTCCGGTAATGGTCTTCTGGGCTATCGCAGCGCTGGTGACTGCCAATAGAAAGACCATCAGAAAGCATAATTTTCCAGTGAATGAATACCTCATAATTTGATGAATAAAGAAGTGAATTTTGATAAACGTGATTCGTACAGATTACGGCCTGCCTGTTGATTGTTTACTGAATTACTGGTTTTGGTTGTTAATGAATAATTGTTGCTAAATCGTTATTGCACTATTGCATGTTGTAGGTTTGTTTTTTAGTTTTTCACTGGGTTTCAAAAATGATGAAAAAAAATGGTTGGCACTATACACATGACTACATACACAGGACTCGGCCAGAAAGGTAATGAATTTTACAAATGTAACAGTATAGTTTTTTACCTTGTATTGGTGATAGATTAATTATGTATTAACACTTGTGAAGGCGTATGGCAGACGCTTATAGCGGATCAATAAAAAAAAGGGGCTGATATATCAGCCCCCTGAAAACGTTCATAAATGAGTAGGAGAAGGTTTTTTTTCCCTTCGGGAGATAGAAAGCACCGGTTTTTACTGCTGTCATTTCCGCCGGGATTTGGCCCATCAGGGTGTATCCGGGCCACTAGGCAGATTTTATAGGCGTACCATCGCCCGTGTTATCTAGTTGCTCATATTCCCGCAAATAACTACGGGGTGATTTACCTGTTATACTCTTAAATACCCGGTTGAAGTTGGCGATACTATTAAAACCACAATTGTAAGCTACGGTGGCAATACTATCGAACGAGCCACCTGCCAGCTTTTTGCAGGCTTCATTAATACGTACTTCATTTAAGAAAGACACAAACGTGAGTCGCGTATGCTTCTTGAAATACCGGCAAAAGGCCTGGGGCGTCATATGCGCCTCCCGGGCAATATCTTCCAGCTTTATCTCCGTATCATAATGCTGCATGATGTAATTATAGATGTACCCGATACGGATACCTTCCTGCTCATTTACCGCCGATAACCGCGAACCGGTAATCAACGGCTCCAGGCTTTTGATGGTCAGGAAAAAGTTCATCAACTCCACAAAAGCCAGGAACTGCGCAATACCCTGCGATTGGTGAATCTTCAGCATACGGCTGGAAATGTCCAGCACATGCGCCTCCGGGATCTTGAAGCCATTCCGTGATTGCTCTACAAAACTCCGGATCTTCTTAAATTCAGGTAAATCAAATAACGGCGCCAGTTTGCCTTCCGGGTTAAAAAATACCGTTAGCGCCTGTACGTTTTTTTTGTTCTTACTGCCAAATGGTAATTCCTCACTTTTTAACACATGGGGTTGATTACTCCCTATCCAGTAAATTTCATTGGACCAGAAAGCATGCATATTGTTCTCTACAATCAGCGTACCATGGCCATGTTGAATCCAGGTGAGCTGAATTTCTTCATGACGATGCAGATGCGGATAGAACGCCGGCAGCGAATCTTTTTGTGTGATAATGGTTTTGTCATGCGCTACAGGGATCGTAAACTGTAATACTTTCATTTACTTACATTATTCTTTTTTTAACACCTTAATAGCTTTTGCAGCCGAATTTAGGTGAAGATATGAGAACAAGTTATTAAAAATCGTTTAAAAACTACGCGCGGCAGGTAGTACTTTTAAAAAAAATTCGTGGAGCAACTTATGCGCATAAGTTGCCTGCTTTGCATGTACATACCACCGATCAGCATTACAGTATGAAGTACCTGAAATTCCTTTTTTTCCTGGTATTACCAGGCCTTGTACCTGCCGGATTATGGGCACAACAAAACCAGCTAACGCCCTATCTGCCCGGACATGCGGAAATATTGCAGCGTTATCGTAACATGGCGCGATTGGATACCGTTACCCGGAAAACCGTATTCCGGCATAATGTGGAAGCCAACTGGCTGCCAGGTGGAAATTCCTTCTGGTATAAGGCAGAGGATAAAGACAGCACAAAGACTTACTACCTTGTAAACGCCCTCACCGGGAAAAAAGAGGTGATCGCAGATACTGCAAAAATTGCAAAATTTAACGGAACACCTGCCGCTAACCGCCCTTTCCAACATCCGGAACCCCGTCGCTGGGAAAGTTTTGCTACCGACAGCATCTCTCCCAGCAAGCAATGGGTAGCCACCACCATTAACGGGAATGTATATATACGTTCACTGCTGGATGGCTCCATCAAACAATTTACCCATGATGGCGACACCACGAAAGATTATTATGGCTCCCTCGCCTGGTCGCCGGATAGTAAGCACCTGGTAGGCTATCGCATCCACCCGGTAGAGGATACTGCGGTATATTACGTGCTGACCAGCCAGCCCGGCACTACCCGCGGCCAGCTCCGTTCCCAGCCCTACAAGCAACCAGGCGATCCCTTTACCACCTACGAAATGTATGTATTTGACCCCGCCACTACCTCTGCTACCAAAGTAAATACACCCCTCATCGATTTCTTTGACGCCCCCGTATTGCACTGGCGCGAACCGGATAACCGCCATTTTCTCTATGAAAAAGTAGACCGCGGCCACCAGCGCTTCCGCATTATAGAAGTGGACGTTACTAACGGTAACACCCGTACGGTACTAGAGGAAAAAACCACCACCTTTATTTATGAATCAAGAATATTTACCCACTATTTACCCGATACCAACGAACTGTTGTGGACGTCCGAAAAAGACGGCTGGCAGCATCTTTACCTGGTAAACACCCTCACCGGCGACGTGAAAAATGAGGTCACCAAAGGGAATTGGATCGTGCGGGAAATCGACAGCGTAGACGCGAAGAAAAGAGAGATATGGTTTCGCGGCAGTGGCAGAAACGCCGGGGAAGATCCTTACTTTATACATTACTACCGTATCGGCTTCGACGGAAGTAAGCTCCTGGAGCTGACACCAGGTACCGGTAACCACACTGTTTTCTTTTCTCCCGATAAAAAATTTTATATAGATAAATACTCGCAGGTAAATGTGCCACCAGTAAATGAATTGCGCCGCACTGCCGACGGCAAACTTATTGCCGTATTGGAAAAAGCGGACGTCAGCGCCTGGCAGGCTACCGGTGTGCCTTTTCCAACGCCATTTACCGCAAAAGGCCGCGATGGCAAAACAGATATCTGGGGCATCATGTGCCGTCCTTCTAACTTCGATTCCACTAAACGCTATCCGGTTGTGGAAAATATTTATGCCGGTCCACAGGATGCCTATGTGCCAAAGAGCTTCATGAGCTACTACTCAGATATGCAGGCACTGGCCGACCTGGGCTTTATTGTGGTACAAATTGATGGGATGGGTACCGCCAACCGCTCCAAAGCTTTTCATGATGTATGCTGGAAAAACCTGGTGGATGCAGGTTTCCCGGATCGTATGTTATGGATCCAGGCACTGGCCCGGCAATATCCCTTTGTAGATACCAGTAGGGTAGGACTATACGGTACCTCTGCCGGCGGGCAAAATGCCCTCGGCGGACTCCTCTTTCACCCGGAATTTTATAAAGCCGCAGTGGCCTCATGTGGTTGCCACGACAACCGGGTAGATAAGCAATGGTGGAACGAGCAGTGGATGGGATACCCGGTAGACAAGCACTATGAGGAGCAGTCCAACGTTACCAATGCAGGTAAACTGCAGGGCGATCTCCTCCTCATCGTAGGCGAGGCCGATACCAACGTACCGCCGGAATCTACCTATCGCGTGGTGGATGCCCTCATTAAAAAAGGCAAAAGCTTTGATTTTCTGCCGATACCCGGCATGGGACATAGCGATGGCGGCCCTTACGGACGCGGAAAACGCCGCGATTTTTTTGTGCAACACCTGCTGCAGGTGAACCCACCAGACAGAAATACCAACGAAGCTAAATAGCCCTATACCTTAATTTGTTCGCCATCAATGGCCGTTTTTTCACAAGCTATAACGGAGATTACGCCCCGCGATTCCTCGCGGGGCTTTTTTGTGCTCTTCCAAACTTTACATGTGGTAAAATAAAGGGCGCTTTGTATTGCAAAGTGCTTTTTATTTTATAATTTTACCCTGTATTCAAAACCTATATATGGAAACTGGAATTTCCAAACGCCTGCCGGCATCGTTCATGTCTGGTATAGTATGCCTATGTCTTGCCATATTGGTGCTAACCTTCTCTGGTTTCAGGGAGGAAGATGGGGTTAGGTCGGCTTGTTTTCTGATGAACCATCTCATTTTATTAGCTTATTTTTTCCTGGTCTGGATAGGAGGCTACCTGAAACCCAATCCCGACAGGCGAAAGATAGTCGCCATATTTGTGTTGCTGCTCCTGGTAGATGCTTATACCGTGAATATGGTGATGTCGGTATTTGACGCCACCACACTATGGTTTGTGATTATCCTGGTGATCATGGGTGCCAATATCCTGGCATTTTCCTGGTTTGAGGCATTCCCGGAATGGGTGAAGTGTTTGCAGTGTGGGGTGCTGGGCTTTACTTTCCTGGCGCCGGTATACCTGGCTTGTTATCTCCTGAGTATGTATCTCATCAGCATCATTGGGCTGATCGCCATTGGTATTTCCCTGGTCACTTTTTCTCCCATATTCGTAATTTGGTTCCATACCAGGATGGTACGCATCCTGGTATGGCCGGTATATCGTTTCCGCGTGATTTACCTGATCACCATGGGGCTGGCAGTAATGGTGATCGCTGCCTATTCTTTTTTGTATGCGACGAAGGTAAACGCCATGGACCGTATTTATCGTCAAACTACAACCAACATGCCCGGCTGGATAAGAGTCGCACAGGAACCGTTGTTTGGTCCGGTTACAGAGATGATTTTAAAAACCAACATTATTTACACCGCACCTGACATGGATGCCTTCGGTATTTTCGAGATGCCGAAGCGGGAATATGATAGCGAAGTAAAACATGATCCCCTGTTCGTCCTCTCCACTTTCCTCTTTGGCCGCACCTCCATCCCGGAAGAAGACAGAATCAACATCCTGAACGTGGCCTATGATAAACGCCATTTTGCGGAAGAACGCCTTTGGAGCGGCAAACATTTAAGTACCACAGATGTGAATACACGCGTAGACCTATGGCCCCAATATCACCTGGCCTATACGGAAAATACGATTGTGGTTAGCAATGAAGACGGGAAAGAGTGGGGGCTACGGAATGAAGAAGCCATCTATACTTTTCACCTGCCGGAAGGCGGCGTAGTCACTTCCTTATCCCTCTGGATGAACGACAAAGAAGAAAAAGGCATACTGACCACCAAACAAAAAGCAGATAGCGCCTATAAAGAAATTGTTGGTCATCAATACCGCGACCCGTCTGTAGTACACTGGCAGGAAGGAAACCGGGTAGTGGTACGCGTATTCCCGGTGGTGCCACGCGATAAACGAAAATTTAAAATTGGGATTACCGCACCACTGGCCGTAAAAGATGGCCAGCTGTTATACCAACCCACCTGGTTTGAAGGTCCGCCGGCGGAACACGCCACCTACAATGTAACGCTGAACATGCAACAGTGGCCAAAAGAAATGACCACTCCTTCCGGGTTCTTTCACGATAAAGGCAATCGCTTGTCATACCTGGGTAACTACCACACCGATTGGGAACTAAAAATCCCCAACGAATCCATAAACAACGCCGCTTTTAATTTTAACGGGCAACGATATACGCTATTGCCGTATACACCGGCCTATGAATTCTTTACACCCGCCAATTATTATCTCGATGTTAATCAGAACTGGCACTATGAAGACTATCAAAAAATAATAACCAGGCTGGAAAATAAGCCGGTATGGGTGTTTCATCCGGAAAAAGGAATGGTGGCCGTGAACGCGCAAAATAAAAAGGCGTTGTTCGAAGACCTGCAACAGTTCAACTTTTCCGTGTTCCCCTTTCATCAGATTCCGCAACCCGCCACGGCAATGGTGATTGCTGTTTCCGGACAAACATCGCCACAACTCAGCGATTTGGGCGCCACCCATTTCGAAGACAGTTTACGTGCCTGCTTCAGGAAACAACGTATACGACTATACGATATAGGCACTACTTTATCGCCCTACCTCGCCACATTGAAGGAGTCACGGTCACTGATATACGAAAAAGGCACCACGGAACAATTGCTGTCTCAAATCAGTAAAAACAGTTTCCTGAAACCGGAAGAAGACAGCAGCCAGCTGATTATGCCGCAATCCGGCATACGCATTGCCCGCAGCACAGATAGTACCCGGACGTCCGGTCCGGATCATTTGGCGCGACTGTTTGCCTACAACTATATATTACAGGAACTGGGGCCGCGTGTAACGGCTTCGGATGCCGGCAAAGACAGTCTGCTTGTTCAGGCCGCAAAAGAGGCATACCTGGTAACGCCGCTATCCAGTTTGATTGTACTGGAAACACAGGCAGACTACGATCAGTTTGGTATTAAAGACGACGGAAATACCCTGAAGAATGCCTCCCTGAAAGGACATGGCGCCGTACCGGAACCGCATGAATGGGCCTTGTTTATAGTGGCAGTAGCCTTGCTTACCTATGTCAGGTTTGAGAAACTGCTGTTCCGCAAAAAAGAGAAAGCATGCTAACGTTATTGTATACACGGTGTACAAATAGAGGGGCAAAACTGCCGGCAACCTGGTTGCTGGCAGTTTATGGTTGTATCGCTATTTTCGAACTACAACACTATTTCGCCTGGCGCAGCGCTTTTTTTGGATTATCGCTACTCGCTATGGGCATGGTATTCAGGGTGAATACCGCCTTAAAGGGAACCACCAGGTGCGGTTGGGCCGCCTTGTTATTTTTGCTGCTCTCCTGCGCAATGCCCGTGATGACATTGCGTTACCTGGTATTGATATCCGCTGCTTTCTTTGTGGTAGAATATTTTTATGGCCGTCTCCATTTTCTCACTTTTATCACCACTATGCTGGCTACGCCGGTTATCGACTACCTGGTAAATGTATTTAGTTTCCCGCTACGACTGTGGTTAACAGGTGTTGCAGGTAATATCCTGGCAACCGTAAATCCGGCGGTTACTACGAGCGGCAATATGATTCAGTTGGGACAGCAGGCTTTTACGGTAGATGTGGCCTGTATGGGCCTGCAAATGATGCTGACGTCGCTGCTTTGCGGGGTGATGCTGATCGCCTTTTATCAACGCCGGTACCAGAAAACATTACCCGCCGTATTGGTGCTGTTGGCATTGCTGGTAATTGCGGGGTTAAACGTCATTGCCAACGGGTTCCGTATCATTTTGCTGGTCCAGTTTGCACTGCCCCCGGGTACACTGGCGCATGACGGGGTGGGGATTTTATCGCTGCTGGCCTATGTAGTGTTGCCTATGATACCAGGCATCAAATGGTTGTTGCAACGTTATGGTAAAACTGCCAGCACACCTTCCACGCAGGTGCCTCGCCGTTATGCGGCTATATTACAAGGGGGATTACTGTTGGGCATTATTGCTGCCCAGGTATGGGCGTGGCATCCTGCCGTTAATAACAGCAGCTTTAATGGAGCCGTAACAACCCTGCCCGGTTATGTACGCACCAACGAAAACGATCACGTAGTAAAGCAAACGGCTCCGGATGCGTTGTTGTATGTAAAACCTATTCCGGGTTTCTATTTTACAGACCATCAGCCTATGATTTGCTGGAAGGGGAGTGGCTTCGAATTCTCCAATGCACAGGAACGTACTATACAGGGCGTGAAAATGTATACTGCTACATTACAAAAAGACAATAGTCGCCTTTATACCGCCTGGTGGTATGAAAGCCATAACCGTCGCAGCAGCAGCCAGCTCGAATGGCGATGGGATGCACTCCGCAACGGCAATCATTACTACCTGGTAAATGTTACGGTAGAAAAACCCGCTTTACTGGAACCCAAAATCAGTGAATTACTGGCCGCTCATCTTATTCAGTAATCCCTTCCGTTTCTTCTTTATGCCGGGGTTGATAATACCCGTAAAAATAAGCCAGTATCAGGATACCCGTTACAAAAGGAATCAGCGCCAGGTGCTTGAAGGTGATTGCTCCGATGATTACCTGCGTATCAAAGTGAAAGAACTCGCTGATCATCCAGTAAGAGTTGGCTGTAATCCAAACGGTAATGGCTACGTTGTGGCATAACTCCGACATATACTGGCGGGTACGCCAGGCAATTACGATGGAAATAATGAGTGTAGGAAAAATCATGGCAATGCCCAGGGGCTTCCAGATCATACACCAGCTGATATCTTTCAATAACCAGAAAACAATATGCAGGTTTTCCATTTTACGATAACTTAAAGGAATGCTGTATACCGGTGATGTGGTGACTTGTTTGCTCATGTGTGTTGTTCGGTTAATTTTACCTGGTTGAAATAGGGGATAAAGATATTCTTTATCTTCGTTTTGTACCAGCAAAAGTCCGGCTATGAATGAATTTTACTGGAATTATCAGCAAACAAAGTTTCATGGTATCCACTGGGTTCCCGAACAACACCATCGTGTCATGATCATTGTACATGGTATTGGAGAGCATGTTGGGCGCTATGACCATGTGGCGGAATTTTTTATGAAAGAAGGTTTTGCGGTAGTGGGTATTGATCACTACGGCCATGGTAAAAGCGATGGCCCCAGAGGTGGTTCCAAAGGATTTGAATTTATGTTTGACTACCTGCAGGCGTTTTTACAATACGTAAAAGATACCTGGCAGCAACCGGTAGTCATGTATGGCCACAGTATGGGAGGTGGTGTATTAACGGGCTTCTTACTAAAACGGCATCCGGATATTCAGGCAGCCGTGATTTCCGCTCCGGCGCTGATCATCGGCATGCGCCCGGGAACATTCCTCAAAGGTTTCCTGAAAGCCGCCAGTACATTAGCGCCCAATCTTCGGATTAAACAAGGATTGGATATCAATAAAATTTCACATGATAAGGGGGCAGTAGAAAAGTTTCAGGCAGATCCTTTGCGGCACGACAAACTAAGCCTGCGCCTTGCCAACGATATGATCCGGAATGGGGCCTGGTGCCTGTTACACGCGGATGAGTTACGCGTACCCGCTTTGTTAATCCATGGCAACGCCGATGAGTTTACCGCCGTGGAAGGTTCCCGTCTTTTTGCCCGCAGAGCGCCCGCCACACTGCTTACTTACCGGGAATGGGAAGGCATGTATCACGAAATGCACAATGAGCCCGATAGCCGGGATGTTTTATTGTTTGTAGCAGGTTGGTTGAGTAATGTTAGAAATTAGTAATTTCGATGTTACAATTCTATAATTATGAAAATCCAAAGCTCTATTAAGTGGCTTTTGCCTGCTATTGTCATGTTTTGTTGTACAAAAGCAAGTGCGCAGCAAATCGACCTCGGTGCCAGAGGAGGCATCAGTATCCCTAATCTCACTGCTGGCAGTGGTGAAGAAAACCCTCTCAACAAAGGTTATAAATCCCGTCAGGGGCCTGATTTCGGTATATTTGGTGAATACCATGTCAGCAAACTCTTCTCTGTGGAAGCAATGATCAGCTATTCTTCCCAGGGTGGTAAAAAAGATGGATTACAAGCATTTCCTGTTACACCTGCACAGGCAGCTCAATTACCTCCGGGAACGCAATACCTCTATGCTAATTTCAAAAGCCAGGCTAAACTGAACTACCTGATGGTGCCTATCCTGGCGAAATTTGGCTGGAACCTGGGGCCTACATCTCCGTTACGCCTGTACGTAGATGCCGGTCCGTTTTTCGGATTCCTGTTGAGCGGCAAACAAGTAGTAACCGGCGGCAATCAAACTGTTTACCTGGATAACGAAGGCAAAATGCCTTTGCCTGGCACACAACCTTTCGACAGAACCGTTGATATCAAAGATCAGTTGAATACTTTCAACTTCGGCGTAAGTGGAAACGTAGGACTGGCCTATCTCTTTGGACGCAACCAGGTATTTGTTGAAGGCGGTGGAAACTATGGCTTCCTCAATATCCAAAAAGGAAGCGCTAACGGTAAAAACAATACCGGTGCAGCTACTGCATCTATCGGCTATGCTTACCGCATAAAGAAATAGTTTATTAGCAGAAAGCTGAAAGCTGAAAGCAAAAAGCAAAAAGCAAAAAGCTATTGAGGCGAATAATTAAAGCGTAAAAATATCCGCTCTGATTATTCGCCTCAATAGCTTTTTGCTTTCAGCTTTCAGCTTTCTGCTAATTTATGGGTTTGTTGACCATAATCCCGCTGATTTCACCAGCACTCGTCTGTTCAGCTTCAGTTGCGCTACCACAAACTCCGCCAGGTCTTCCGGTTGTAATACCTTATCCGGATTACCGTCTGTTAAGTTCAGGTCTTTCGCCATATCAGTAGCAATGGTACTTGGTGTTAAAGCGCTTACCCGGATATTATGCTTTCTTACTTCCAGCATCAGGGATTCGGTTAATCCCAGCAGCCCGAATTTAGAAGCGCTGTAGGCGCTGGTCAACGGAGCTCCCCGTTGTCCGGCGGTAGAGGAGATATTGATGATATCACCTGTTTTCCTGGCGATCATTTCCGGCAACACTGCACGGGTAACATAATAAACCCCCATCAGGTTAACCTGTATGATTTGCTCCCACTGTGCCGGCTCCAGGTCCAGGAAACCGCCAAACGCCGCAATACCCGCATTGTTGATCAGGATATCTATTACGCCCATTTCTTTGGTGAGTTGAGCTACTGCTGCATTCACCGCGTTCATATCACTCACATCTGCGGTGGCATATGCCACTTTTACGCCCAGGCCTTTGATCTCTCCGGCCACTTCTTCCAGTGAACCTGCACTACGGCCCATCAGCGCGATATCAACACCTTCCTGTGCCAGCGCCACTGCCAGCGCACGACCAATACCCTTACCACCACCAGTGATCAGGGCCTTCTTTCCTTTTAAAGATTCCATAATGCGTTCATTTCTTAATGACAAAAAATACCTGGCAAAGGTACAACCCTTTGTTACATTTACGGATTATCTTCGCATTATATCCACTATATAACAGTACCCAACAATGATCACAATCTCCAATGAAAAACTTACTGTGGTAATAAATCCACAGGGCGCAGAACTGCAAAGCATCATCCGCAAAGACAATGGACTTGAATATCTATGGAGCGGAGACCCCGCGGTATGGGGCAAAAAAAGCCCGGTGCTCTTCCCGATAGTAGGCGGACTAAAAGACAATACCTACCATTACAATGGTCAGTCGTACACCCTCGGTCGCCACGGCTTTGCCAGGGAACAACTGTTCAGCATTATGACGCAGGGAACAGACCACGTAAGTCTCCATCTCACAGATAATCCAACTACCCTTGCCGTATATCCTTTTCATTTCGATTTTACCATTCAATACCTGCTACAAGATGACCAGCTACAGGTAACCTACCGGGTAGTCAACAACGACGATAAAACATTATTCTTTTCAGTAGGTGCCCACCCGGCATTTAAAATACCATTGGTAGATAGTACAGGCTATGAAGACTATTACCTCTATTTCAATAAAGAAGAAACCACAGGTATCTGGCCACTGTCGGCCGGCGGACAAATAGAAATGACGCCGGTACCCATGCTGGAACATACCCATGAACTGGGCCTGCAGAAATCATTGTTCTACCACGATGCCCTGGTATTCAAAAATCTGGCCTCTACCGCCATCAGCATCAAAAGCAAAGCTACACCGCATGGCTTAACCATGGAGTTTGAAGGATTCCCGTATATGGGCATATGGGCCGCTAAAGACGGTGATTTTGTATGTATTGAACCCTGGTGCGGGATTGCAGATAATGTAGCAGCTACAGGCGCGCTGGAAGAGAAAGAGGGGATTAATCAGCTGGCACCTGGTGGCAGCTTTGAAAGAACCTGGACAGCAATGCTGTATTAAGCGGTTAGCTTTTAGCAGTTAGCAGTTAGCAGTTAGCTAATGCCGCGGAGATAATGTTATGTTGATCTTCGCGGCATTAGCTAACTGCTAAAAGCTAAAAGCTAACTGCTTTAGAAATTATATCCGGCTTTCAGCCCAAAGAAGCCACGGGTACCATCTTTGAACCATGCCTCATACTTGGCTTCTACATCCAGACCGAGTAAACGGATACCCAAACCTGGTGCTACCAGCCCGCCTACACCATTGTAATTTTTTCCGGTATACTGAACAGTACCACCTTCTACTTTTACATACAACAGCGAAATCAGCTTATAACGTAAGCCTAAACGAATAGGAACGGTATTTAAATCCTTGTAATCATAGCCTACACCGTTGGTAGTACCGCTTTTACCACCAAAATGGAAGTAGCTCACGGAACCTACCGCAGTTAAACCTGCTACCAGTTTTACGTCAGCACCTAAACCAATACCATAGCCGGTATTATGAGTATTACTGAAGTCGCCCGTAGGGAAGCCTGCTTCTACAAAAGGCCCGATACTAAAACGCTTCAATTGTGCCTGTGATGATTGCGTACTGATACAGATCACCAATAGCATGGTTGCAAATGACAGGAAGATTTTTTTCATAAGAAACTAATTTTCAAAGGAATGGTTGACTACAAATTAGCTGTAAAAATAAGGAACAAATCTTAAATGGGAGCAGAAAGCATAAAGGCGAAAGCAAAAAGCTATTAAAGCAGATGACCAGCGGGGATAAATTACTTCATTACCCGCTCAATCATCCGCTTTAATAGCTTTTTGCTTTCGCCTTTCAGCTTTATGCTATTTCCAAATGCTCTTTCACCGCTTTGGTAGTATGGTTATTTTTCGGATTCGCTTCTATCCTGGGCGGAATCAGCTTATACACTACCGGCGTTACTATACGGGATAGCAGGGTAGAGCTGATCAGGCCTCCAATCAGTACAATCGCCAGCGGGGCAATTAAAGGATTGGTGGAGATAGCCACCGGTATCAGGCCGCCAATCGCGGTGAGTGAGGTGAGTACAATTGGCAGGAAACGTACTTCTCCGGCTTCTCGAATCGCGGCCTCCAGCGAGTGCCCCTCCATACGCAACTGGTTGGTAAAATCTACCAGCAAAATGGTATTCTTTACTTCAATACCCGCCAACGCTATCAAGCCTATGATGGCTACAAACGACAGGGAATTACCTGTCAGCCACAGTGCGATAGCAGCTCCTACGATGCCCAGCGGAATCACAGACAATACAATCAACATACTCTTGAAAGTTTTGAACTGCAAAATCAGCACGGCAACAAAAAGGAATACGGTCACAATGATCACACTCATGAATCCACCAAAGGAGTTTTTCCTGCTCTCCACTTCTCCTCCCATCTCATAAGTATAGCCAGCAGGGAGTTTCAGCGCATCCATTTGTTTTACCACGTCTTCAATTACCTTGTCTGTCAGGAAACCTTTCCGGATAAAGGCACTCACAGCTACTACCCGGTTTTTCTCCTGGTGACGGATCGTCAGGGGAGATGTTTCCAACTGTAGCTGTGCTACCTGTGAAAGCGGAATCGCGGTCCCCTGGCTGTTATTGACGTATAAGTCTTTGAACACATCCATGGTAGGCTTGCCTGTTTTTTGCTTTGTGAGGAGGATGTCATAGTCATTGTCATTCTGATCGTTGTATTGACCGAGGTTAATACCGGAGATGGCTAAACGTACCACGCGGTCGATATTGGCCGTAGGAATGCCCAGCTGCTGTGCTTTTTCACGATCTATCTTTACCCGGATATCTGATTTCAGGGTGCTTACCGGGTTGTTGATGTAAATGGTGCCGGGTGTTTTTTCCAGCAACTTTTCTACGTTGGCGGCCATGGAACGTAAACTATCCAGGTTATCGCCGAATAAACGTACCTCTACCGGCGCCACCATGGGCGGACCTTGTTCGAAGTTTTTCACTTCTACCTTGGCGCCGGGATAGGGTGTCCATTTTTTACGCAGGGCCTCAATCAGCTTGTTTTTTGCCGCCGGACTGGCATGGTCATCAAGTTGTACAAAGATCTGCGCGTAATCGCTTCTTTCGTTTTCCTGGGTTTCGTTATAGTAGATGCGTGGGTTGCCTTTACCGATGTTGCTGGCGTAGGACTTAATCGTTTTTTCCTGCTTCAGCTCCTTTTCGATCTGCTGTACCACTTCGTTGGTATAAGTAAGATTGGATTGTGGCGGCGTAAAAATATTGATCAGGAATTGTGGTTTTTCGGAAGATGGGAATAAGCTGAAACCAATCACCTTAAACAATCCGATGGCCGCCCCAAAGATCGCTAACGACACTACTACGGTTAACACCGGACGATGCAAAGCTTTGTCCAGTAATTTAGCATAGCTGCCATGGATCATTCTTTTCAGCAAACGCATAAAGAAATTGCCTTCCGGGTTGCCGCTATGTTCTTTCAGCAAACGGCTGGAAAGGAAAGGAATAATCGTCAGCGATACCGCCATAGAAGCCAGTACACTGAATATCACGGCCAGGGGAAGGCTGCGGATAAAATCGCCGCTACCTTCCGGCATAAATACCAGTGGCATGAACGCGATGATCAAAGCTGCGGTACACCCTATTACGGCTAAGCCAATTTGTGAGGTAGCTTTCAGCGTGGCTTCCATGCGACTGTGTCCTTCCAGCATCCAGCGTTCTATATTTTCTACTACCACAATGCTGTCGTCTACCAGTAGTCCCAGCGCTACCACCAATCCTACAATACTCAGCTGGTTGAGGTTAAAACCAAACAATTGCAGCAACACGATACCGATAGACAATGATAACGGAATCGAAATCATTACAATCAATGCCGGACGCTGTCCTAAGGGCAATAAGGTGAAGGCTACCAGCAGGATAGCAATGATGAAATCCTTACCCAATCCGCTCAGGCGGTTATTCACGGCATCGGCCTGGTCGAAGTATTGTACCAGGTCAATATTGGCGGGCAATGTTTTTTTGAAATTTTCTATGACCGGCTTGTATTGTTGCTGTGTTTTGGTGATGTTTTCACCGGATTTCTGCGCCGCAGAAACCACTACGCAACGGTGTCCATTCAGTCGCACAAAGTATTTCTCATCTTCAAAACCATAATAAACGCGGGCAATATCTTTCAGGAAAACATTTTTGCCGTTGGCATTGGATACAATGGTGTTGCTGATTTCTTCTATGTTTTGATAGTTGCCGCTGGTTTTGATGTTGAAACTTTTTTCACCGGCGTCGATGCTGCCACCGGGTATATTGGCCATTTCACTTTGCACGGCAGCCATTACCGTGTTAACGGGCAGGTGCAGTTGCGCCATTTTGTCCAGTTGTAATTCTACCCGTACCTGTTGATCGGGCAGGCCATGTAGTTTTACATTTTTCAGGGAAGATACTTTCTCCAGTTCATCCTGTAATTTATCGGCGTAGTAGCGGAGTTTATCACGGGAAGCATTTTCCGAGATGAGGGCTACCTGTACTACATTTACATCGGAGGGTTCCTGTTTACGTACTTCTATGCTGTAAATATCTGCCGGCAGGTCTTTCCGTTTATTATTCACTTCTCTTACGAGTTCCTGGTATTTCTGGTCTACGTTGGAACTGTATTTATATTCCACCCGCATTACGGCTACGCCATCGCTGATGGAAGTACGTATGCGTTTGATATCATCCAGTGCATAGATCTCTTTTTCCAATGGGTCTACTACCAGGTCTTCCATGTCTTTAGGGCTGGTGCCGGGATATACCACGATGAGACTATATTGCGGTGCTCTCATTTCCGGATCTTCAGAGCGGGGCATATTAAGGATGGTGGTGATGCCCAGCACAATGATCATGATGAATATCACCAGGGTAAACTGGTAATTTTTGACGGCGTATCTGGATATTTTCATGGTAGTAATTGTTATTGGATGATACGGATGGGAGATTGATCCTTGAGATAGGCGCTACCTGAAATGATGAGTGCCTTTGCCTGTTCCATGCCATTGCTGATGAGTACATTTTCTTTTTCCATGCCGGCAATGGTGACGGGTATTTTCTGAGCGGTTTTGTTGTCGTTGGTCACGAATACAAATCCGCTGCTGCCATTGCCATCCAGGAGGGCGGCATAGGGGATGCTCCAGGCGGTGTTGTGGCTGGCAGCCGCGCTGGTATTGATATGGCAACGGCCAAACATGCCGGCCGCGATAGCGGCGGGCTTGTTGCCGGAGAGCTGTACATCAATGAGGAAGGTCCCGCTTTGGGCATCAATGCCTTCTGATTTGCGTGTCACCATGCCGGTGAGGGTATCACCGGGAACACCGGAAATTTCAATGCTTGCTTTGTCGCCATTTTTCACCTGCGCCCATTCTCTATCGCTAACGCCTACACGCAATAACCAATGTGCACTGCTGGCGCCGTTGGTTTGCAACACCGGGGTACCGGCAGTCACCATCTGGCCGCTGCTCACCAGCTTATGCAGTACGTAACCATCCTGTGTGGCGTGGATAGCAGAATAGCTGCGGTTAAACTGGGTGGTACTCAGTTGTTGCTTAGCCTGATCCATCACGGTTTTGCTGTTTTCCAGCTGCTCTTGTGTGGCTACGCTGTCGTTATGCAGGCGTACAATACGTTGGTAATCCCGTTGGGCTTTATCAAAAGCCAGTTGGTCTTTTTGTACCTGTGCATCTATTTCGGTGAGGTTCAAAGTGGCCAGCAGCTGACCTTTGCGTACGGGATCCCCTTCTTTTACCAGTATATTACTGATGATACCGTTTGTTTTGAAGGAAAGATATACTTCATCATCGGTAGTAAACTGGCCAGACGCGTTAATCGTGGTAGCGGTACCTTGTTTGGCGAGTGGCATTATTTTTACCGGGATCGTATCTGAAACGGTAGCTGTTGCAGCCGGCTTGGTGCCGCAGGAAAACAGGACCATAGAAATCGGGAGGAGAAGCAATGTATTTTTCATGAGCATGCATTTATTAGTTGTTGTGATTGTCGATATTGTAAGATGCCTGTGCACGTTCTACCCCGGCATACGCCGTTTGCACAGCGGCCTGTGATACGGTAGTTTGTAGTTGTGCCTGGGTCAGTTGATTTTGTGCGTCCAGTAGTTCTATGTAGAGTAGTTGTCCTTCCTTATATACTTTCATTTGATCCCGGAAATACCTTTCGGCAAAAGCCAGTTGACTTTGTGCACTTTTGAAGTTGCGCAGTGCGGTTTGATAATTGTTGAGGGCTTCGTATAGCTGTAAGCGTAACTGATCGGTGGTTTGTGAAGCCGCATTGGTGATGGTGGCAACTTCATTGGAGGCTTGTTTGATCTTGTATTTATATTTATGAGAAGCAAACAGGTTCCATTCCAGGTTGAGTCCGAAGAGATAATAGCGGGTATTTGCATCGAAGTGGGCGCCCGTTCCCTGCGAGCCCAGGTCAATGAAGGTGCTGAGTTTGGGAACCAGGTAGGAGCGTTGCAATTGTTCGTTCAGGCGGTATACGGTAGTAGCGCTTTTGTATTGTGCTAACTCTTCCCGTTCGTTGATATCCTTGCCAGGTAACTGTTCCGGCGTGATGAGCAGGGTGCTGTCCAGGGTGATGTTTTCTTCCAGGCCGCGGTTAAGCAGGAAGTTAAAATATGCCTGGGCATTCTGCCGGTTGTTGATGGCTTTGTTGATATCGGCGGCTGTTTTCTCTTTTTCTGTTTGCGAACGGTACAGGGCTGTGTTATTCCTAATGCCGTTGCGTACCATGCTTTCATTGATGCGGATATTTTCGTTGATCAATGAAAGGGCGTTGTTATAAATCGCTACTGCCTGGGAAGCCTGGTAATATTGATAGTAGGCGGTTTTAATATCGCGCACCAGCTCCCGTTTGTACACATTTAGCGCTGCCTGCTGCTGGGTGATTTGTTCTTTCTTAATTTTTTGGTTGTAATAAATTTCGGCGTTGATCAGCGGCAAACTGGTCCTGATTTTAGCGTCGTAAAAGTTGTCGGGGTTTAATTGAACGGCCACATTTTCCAATGGTTTGAAGTTATGGCTGTTGGTGAGCTGGTTCAGGCTATTATACACCGGGTTCATGATATCACCGATGGGGAAATCAATGGTGCGTCCACCATTCGATTTGGTGTAACTACCAAGTAGGGATACATTGGGACCAAACAGGCTTTTAGCTTCCTGCAATGCCAGTAGCGATTTGGTGAGCTGAAAATTTTGATCTTTCAACCCTTTATTGTTGCTGAAGGCGGATTGTATGTATTGATCCAGCACGGTGTTTTGTGCGAAGGAGCTGAAACCCGCCATGAGCAGGCCTGTTAACAATGCTCCTTTTGTGAGTGATGTGTACATAGTGAACGGTGTTTATTTAAACCGAAAAAAATAAAGCCAGTGCGGCTTTTGTTATCATTGTTGATATACTGAACGGTGTTTAATACTGCGCTTAAAAAAAAGCCGGGAAGGCTTTTTAATTGATTTTAACGACACATTGCTTTCTCACTGCCGGGCAAATTTGACAGGCTACTACTTGTTAAGACGATCAACTCCGCGATATATTTTAGGCAATGGAAAAAAAAATTACATTTTAATCATGCGTAAATAATCCTGGATCGCTTCGTCTACTACTTTCGGCATATCTTCTTCGGAAACCCTCGATACTTTTGAGCATCTGCCACGCAGGTGCAGGCTAATCAAGCCATGCGCAAAACCCCATACGGAAAGCGTAGCAATGGTAGGGTCTTTAAACTTCACCAACCTCTTCTCAATGCAATCTTTCATCAGGTAAAACAAGGCATCATATGCAGGATCCCCGTTTTTCCATTTCTCTTCTTCTACCAGGGCATTCATGGGTGCTTTAATGATAAACATCAGGTCATACAATTCCGGATGTTCCCTGGAAAAATCCACATAAGCCTTCGCCAGTTGCTCCAGCCTTTTAAACGGTGCTTCTTCGGTGATCTTCGTCTGAAACTCTCTCGACAGGGTAGCAAAAGCATCTGTCTGCACATCATACAACAACTGGTCTTTATCTTTATAATAAAGATAAATAGTGGCAGGACTGTACTCTATTTTATCTGCTATGTTGCGGATGGATACCTTTTCATATCCTTCTTCCACAATCATTTTAGCAGCTACGTCTACAATACGTCTGCGCATTTCTGCTTTTTCACGCTCTTTTCTTTCTATAATGCCCACGTTGAATTGTTTACAGTGCAAATATACTGAACAGTGTTTATTATCCAAATTTTATTTTGGAGGAGGATGGTCAGTGGGTCATAAATTACCTCTTTTTTGGCGTAAATACCCCCGCGATGACAATTTTCTCCGGTTTAATTTTGTTTTACACTAATAACAAACGGGTATGAGCAGTGTTAATAATACTATTGCAGGATTGGAATTGGCCCAGATTGGCTGGGTAGTTCCGGATATTCATTCGGCGGTGAAATTTCTCTCCAATGCGCTGGGTATTGGTTTCCCGGAACCAGAGCATGTCCGTGCGGAGGATCTTGATATGACCTATTACGGTAAGGTAGTGGCAGGCGACTGGCTGACTACCCAGACTTATAACGGGGGCACCTTCATAGAACTGGTCCAGCCGCTTTCCGGTCAAAGTATGTTTCATGACTACCTGGCCAAATTTCCAGCAGGCGGCACACAACATCTTGCCTTTCGTTTACCAGTCAGCGGATTTGAGCGGGTGACCGCCGACCTGCGGGAACAGGGTTACCCGGTAATCAGCGAAGTAGATCACCCCATTGCCAGGATGGCCTTCTTTGATACTTACCAGCCGCTGGGTGTGGTCACCGAAATTATGGGTATCACGCCGGAGGGATGGACAGCTATCAAACAAATGGAAAAGACCCGGTAACAGCATTTTGTATCAATTTGTATCAATAAAAACGCATAATTATGACAGTAGAACAGATTGCCTCCCGCCTGGCGGCCCTTTGCCGGGAAGAAAAATTTGATGTGGCACAGCAGGAGCTGTATGCAGATGATGCAGTAAGCATAGAACCCTATGCTACCCCCGAATTTGAAAAAGAAACCAGAGGACGCAAGGCTTTAATAGAGAAAGACAAAAAGTTCAACGCTATGGTGGAAGCCCGGTATGGTGTTACGGTATCGTCACCGCTTATTGCGGGCAATGTGATTGCCTTTGTATTGACAATGGATATTAAAATGACAGGCAAGGAGCGTATGACCATGAGTGAGCTTTGCGTATATCATGTAAAAGACGGCAAAATTATTTCAGAGCAATTTTTCATGTGATATTGTATAAACTCAAAACAGGATGAAGCCGGAGACGTGCTACTCCACACTCACCTCATCGCAGCACAGTGCCGGCTTTTTTCCTTCCACCAGCCGCCAGTCCGGCAATGTCGCCGGGCATTTCGCCGTTACCCGCAGGTACCTCGCTGATGTAGCCGGTAAGGAGAAGGAATAAGGAATGATATGTACCCCGAAGTCTTCCCCCGGAACAGGAATATCTTTCACACCCGCTTCTTTGAAATTAATACCATCGGTAGAAGTAGCAATCAGTAACTGTGTTGGATTAAAGATATAATGCCGGGCGTCCTGTAAAAAATTTAGCTGTATCTGATGAATGGTTTTGTTGCTACCCATGTCAATAGTAGCTATCATATCTTTTCCATAAGTGAACAACCAGTTATAGCTGAAGTCGTTGCCGCCAAATAAGCCATCCGTCAGGGTTGCTTCTTTTTTAGGCGTATACTCCGGCGTATAGGCGTTAACGAGGGTGACCGGCGCATGCAGCGCCAGGCCATTGATCCATTTACGGGAGAATAACGCCTGCCATTCCTGGGCATAGGCATCCGGCGATAAACCGCCTTCAGACAACTCCGTTACACCGGCAGCTTTACACTGCTCCACAAAATGCGTTACCCGCGCTGGCCATTTCGGCACCACGCTGCCATCTGCCTGTAAGTAACCATACTTTTCATTGCCATAAAAACGCGACTGCTGCAATACCACATACTCCAGGAATAAGCGGGTCTGGTATACATGCTGCAGGTATGGCGTGTTATCACCTGCTGCTGCTTCGGCTTTGTCCAGCAGGGTAGAGTATTGGTCTATCAGCGTTGGAGATAAATAATCGCGGGTATTGAAGATGGGATTGCCATAGATGTCCAGGGTACTGCGCGTGCTTTTAACGGCGTTACTCAGTGCATCCAGGTATTGCCCCACAAAAGGAGCGGCAGGGCCGTAATAACCCTTTAAAAACGCTTCTTTCACCGTTTTAAGATCTGCATTAGGCTGCCATAACAGTGCCGCCTGCACGTAGCTGTTATATTCCGCCATATCACCATAGGTTTCCCCGCTGCCTTGCGAAAAAACGCCTTTCACCTTATGGGTCGCAAAATATTGAAGATTGGGTTGCAGGTGATTATAATCCGGGAACGGGGCCAGGTAGTTAGTAAACTGCGTGGTATAATCCCAGATGAACAGGTTGCCGGTAGTAGCGCCCCATCCCTCCAGGTTTTTCCGGAACGCTGCGGCAGAAGGGGCTTGCGACAATGGCTCCTGCCGGAAAGCATCAATGGTGCTCAGCATGATGTATACATTGCCGGCAGGTTTCGTTTTCAACGGTGGTTTAGAGGTATAGCCATATGCCAGCGTGGTAAAGCGCTGCGCCGGAAACTGGCTGGCTACACGGTTCACAAACCGGATCAGCGATCCCTGTGGGCCGCCTTCTTCCACATCTGCTCTTTTGCATAAGTTACAGGTGCAGGCGCCGCCCCCATCTTCCGGGGCAATAGACCAATACATGGCATCCGGATTGTCTGCAATCGCCTTTTTAAACCAGGCTACCGTTAATGTATATACGTTTTCATTGCTCAGGCACAATTGCTGGGCCTGGCGTTTTCCGTTTACCAGGGAGTAATATTCCGGGTGGTCTTTAAAATAAGTAGCGGGAGGTACGAGCTTAAAAAAGGAATGGCCCCATAGTCCCCATAAATCCTCGAAGCGCTGTAATCCGTGCCACGACAGGTATTCCGCGTCCGTAGAAGCAGGGTAATAGCTTTCCCGGTATAGGAAGGCAGGCTCCTGTAAATCAGATATCCCACCGGCAATGCGTATATCCTTTGATGTGGGTACAACTGCCGGTCCTTTGGTATCTTTACGGCAACCCATATACGTTTCTAATGTATGGTATACACCATATACCACACCTTGTCCGCTGCCGCCGCGGATATACAGTTGTTTGTCTTTGCTTCCGGTGAAATAGCCATCGCCTTTTATTTTCTCCGGCCCTGATGAGTGGGCGGTATTACCAATAAAAACGGCTGGCTGATCTTTATATTGACGTTCAGGGATCACCGTTAGTTTTACGCCGGAAATGCGTTGCACATAATCCTGGAATATGCCGGCTGCTTTCGTTTCCGCTTTGGTAGCCGATTCCGGTACAACAATCACATAAGCGCTCTGGCCCTGCTTTACCAGGTATAAGTCGTCTGCTTTACCTGGTGCACATGCCGTGTGCAACAACGTCGTCATCGTCAACAAAAGGTAACTCATAGTCCTGTACATTGTAAGTCAGTTAAAATTTCCGCTGAAGCGTTACATAAATATCATATTGGTTCTGGAACCCGGTATCAGTAATTTTCTGGTTAATCCAGGTGCCAAATAATCCCAGCGTGGTACGGTAATGCAGTACTTTCTGATAGCCGGCGCCAATGCTATGCGTCAGCAGCCCGGAAAGATTCGGAAAGTTCACCAGCCGGCTGCGGTCGTCCGGAGAAGTTCCCAGGCCCGCTACTACCTGCAGGTAATCCTGCCGCCTGTTCATATAGTAACGGGAAGTCAGGTTAAATGCGGTATAGTTTTTTGAAGACTCGCTGATCACGAAGCCACGCAGGTTCACCCAGAAATCACCAAATGGTTTAGCTACAGACACTACGCCGGAAATACTGCTCACGCTGTCCAGGTTCAGGTAACGTCCACCCAGTTCCACCTCAAAATCTTTTCCAAAGGTTTTGAAGATAGAGTAGGCAGCGCGCAGTTGCGGGAACACCGTTTTATTGGAATACGCCACCATACCGTAGGAGTATAATTTAGGGTGGTGGGTATAATACATCTCTGCTAATCCCTGTAAGCCGTTACCAGTTTGTCTGCCGGCATAGTTGAGCTGGAATGCATAAGACCCCCGTTTTATAAACCGGCGGTATTCTATCGTCGCAATATTGTATTTGTTGTCGGAGTAGTCGTAGCTGGAATTCAGATAATATAATCCAAACTGGTTCTTCAATGTTTTGCTTTGCAGGTAATCGCGATAGTCAGTGTTTACGGTGGTGGGCTGTAGCTTTACCAGCGAATCTGCGGCCAGTGCGGCGGCGGCAAAGTCTTTTTTATTCTCCAGTGTTACCACGCGCTTCATTAAAAACGCATCATTGTTAGGATAATATTTTAAGCCTTGTACCGTATATGCCAGCGCGCTGTCGTAGCGTTGTTGTCCGTTGAGGGCATTGATGCTATACAGCAGTACCATGGAGTCTTTCGGATTCAACGCCAGCACCTGGTTAAACATGGCCAGTGCGCTATCCGGTTGTTGCCGGCGCTGGTACTCGGTACCGGCGTAGGTCAGGCTGTTGATATAAGCGGCTTTGTATTTGAGCGTGTATGGGTACCGGGCCATCAGGTCTGCCGTGATGGCTGCTGCGGCAGCATAATCGTGGTTATCCTGTAGTACCGATGCTTTCTTCAGGAGGAAGTCGCGATTGCCGGGATAGTATCCCAATGCTTTATCTGCATAGTACAGGGCGCTGTCGGGGTTGCCGGTGGCGCTTTGCAGGTTGATCATATATTCCAGTGCATCCTGGTTGGAGGGTGCTACAGCCAATACCTGTTCAAACTGTTGTTTGGCAAGGTCGTATTCTTCTGCTTTCATCAATACCCTTCCGGCAGTCAGTCGCATTTCTGCGAGGTTACTGCTGAAGCGATCGTCTGAAGGGAAGCGGTTGGACAGCTGCGCGGCGATAGCGGCGGCTTCTTCATACCTGCCGGCATCTGCCAGTACACCGGACTTTTTTAGTAAGAAGTAAGTATTGTCCGGGTAATAGTTGAGTGCCTGGTCCAGCACTTTTAAGGCGGCTGGTGTATTTTTTTGAGAGATGTAGGTATTGGCTAAAAGATTGAGTACCGTCGTATCGTTAGGACTCACAGCGAGTGCGCTTTCGAAAGAAGCCAACGCCAGGTCATATTGCTGTTGTGCCAGGTAATCGCGTCCACTGGCGGTTTGCAGTACTATCAGTCGCTCTTTCAACTCCGGGTTAGGGGAGCGTTGATAGAGTGTGCTGGCTAATGCCGCTGCCGCACTGTATTTATGATCTCCTTCCAGTACATCCATCTTCAATGCGAGTAGACGGGCGTCTGTTGGATTATTTTTCAGGCCTTTGTTGATCCATGCCAACGCTTCTTTATAAGCGCCACGGGCCATGCTGTAACCAATGAGTTTGTCGAGTGCTTCACGGTTGCCGGGATTTTTTTCCACTACGCCTTCGTACAGCGTATAGGGGTCGGTGTTAGCGTACCAGGCGGCTGCTTCCATCCGCAGGGTTGTTTCCAGCGTGCGGGTTTTGGCATCGTTGGGGTAGCGCCGTTGTATTTCCTTCAAGGTGCTGAGGGCGTCTACATAGGCATGCATGTCTTGTAAGATGCCGAGTTTACGCATCAGCAAGTCATAAGAGCCGGGTGCTGTGCTCAGGTTTTCATTTACCTGGTCGAGCGCCGATTGGTAGCTGCCGCCTTTGAGGGCCACAGCCAGGCTCGCTTCCCTGGCTTGCTGGTTGCGTGGATCTGCCAGTAGAACTTTATCGTAGCTCTGACGCGCCATACCAGCATTATTCAGCTGTTGATAGTAGCGGCCGGTGAGCAGGTAATGTTCTATATAGGAGTTGCGTACGGTGGTGTCTTCCGGGTATTTACTCATCATGGTTTCCGCCAGCTCATTGCCGCGGTATACCTTGTGTTGCAGGTCCAGGATGCCCAGTTTCTTGCGCATAAATTCGAGGCTGCCGGGGAAATAAGCCAGGGCTTCATCTGCATAACATTCTGCTTCGGTATATCTGCCGGTGGTTAATTCTACATTGATGGCATAATAATAAGCATCCCGGTACCGGGGATTCTTCGTCAGTACTTCTTTCACATATTTGCGGGAGAGGTCGTACTGTTTGGTGAGCATATATAACCTGGCCAGCAATAACTGCTGATCAATATAATCTGGTTGTTGCTGCAAAGCCTGCTGCGATAAAGCAATCGCCTTGTCGTAATGCTGTTGTTTCGTTTCCGCCACTGCCTGATTGTACAGCGCTTCTGCACTATTCTTCTGCTTAAAAACCTGCGCCTGCGTTTGCAACGTCAAACACACTACTATACCTGTGAACAGATGTTTTAATACAGCCATCGCTTTCCTGTTTATAAGTTTACTTTCGTTTACCAAATCCTTGTCTCTGCATATTTCCCCAGGTAGATTTTTTACCAATAAGAAAATACCAATATCCCCGCAATGCAAAAAATACGATCAATGGGTGGTACATCAACGGCTCGAAAAATGCCATGAGTGCCAGTCCGATTACTTCCCGCCAGGTTTTGTAATAACCGTAGGTGATCTGATCCCAGCAAATGGCCAGCGTGGTGATCATGACAGAATACAGGTATACAAACAACAATAAGATAAGTGCATATTGCCAGTTTACCTGACCCGTAACGCCGAGATAGATGTAATAAAGGATACCAATGAATTCAATGACCGGCGCCAGGAATTCAAAAAACAGGTTATAAGGTAATACCACCAATCCCAGTTTTTTATACCGGGGATTGAAAAATAATTTCCGGTGTATGGTGATGATCTCTGCCAGTCCGCGTCCCCAGCGGGTACGCTGCCGGCTGAATATTTTCATATTGGGAGGCCCTTCCGTCCAGCATTGGGTGGTGGGAATATAACGGATGGCGTACTTCATTTTATTGTCCAGCATGTAAGCACACATGCGGGTAACGATGTCCATGTCTTCCGCAAAAGAGGCATGGTCATAGCCTCCTGCTTTGATCGCTACTTCTTTGTCAAATAATCCCAGTCCGCCTGATACATTGGGTACGCTGTTTAGCCCGCTCCATCCCATTTTCCCTAACACGTAAGCCCGTATGTACTCCATTTCCTGGAAGCGGGGTAATAGTCTTTCGGGGGGGCGTACCCGTATGATAACACCCTCATCTACTTCTGTGGAATTGGCGAGCCGGAGTGTAGCGCCCGTAGCAATTACCTGGCGGCTATCTTCCACTACATGTATAAATCCGCACTGGGGGCAAGGCTCACCTACTTCCCTGGTTTTCTTAATCTCTTCATCCATGAAGGGCTTAATCATGCGCAGCAGGGTATCTTTCTCTATAATACAATCCACGTCGGTACAGAGGAAATAATCAAATGAGGCGGCATTGATACCCGCATTGGACGCGTCGGCCTTACTTTTTCCGTTCACCTTATCAATCACCAGCAGCTTGTCGTAGGCGGTGTTGGTCGACTTATACAGCTGTTTTACCGGTTTGGTAACAATTCTTTCGTTATAGGCAAAGTCTACCGGCACCAACTGAAACTCGTTGACGAGTTTTTCCAGGGTGTCGTCTGTACTGCCGTCGTTCACGATAATAACCTCAAAGCGTGTATAATTCAACGTTAGTAAGGAGCGAACATTCATAATAATGGTAACGCCTTCGTTAAAAGCGGGCGCTATCACGGAAATGCCCGGTGTGAGCGGCGAATCCAGCAGGTGATCATAGTTGGTAAAGCTGTTTTTTTTACGAAAGCGTATAATACCACGGTAAGACATATACGCCAGCAGGGCGTACATGAATAATAAGGTACAACCATATATAAATACGCCTTGTTCAAAAATATTTCTCAGCATACGTTGCTCTTTTCTTTATTTCTTTTTTCCAAAACCTTGCCGTTGCATATTACCCCAGGTACTTCTTTTGCCAGTCAGGAAGTTATAATAGCCCCGCAGGGAATTAATTACAATCAGCGGATGATATAATAAAAACTCCAGGAAGGGCATTAAACAAAGGGAAGCCACCTCCCGCCACGATTTGTAATAGCGGAACGAAAGCTGGTCCCATAGGATAGAGATGGTGGTAATCATGACGGCATACGTATATACGAACAGCAGCAAAAGCAGGGCATATGGCCAGTTGATCAAATGGAGTGCTGCCAATATGATATATACAATAATACCCGAGAATTCCACCAGGGGCGCCAGTAGTTCAAAAAAGAAATTGAACGGGAATACAATGAGCCCCATCCGGCCGTAGCGGGGATTGAGGAACATACTAAAGTGGGCCGCCATGAGCTGTGCCAGTCCACGTGACCAGCGAACACGTTGCCGGCTGAATATTTTAATGCTGGCCGGTGCTTCTGTCCAGCAAAGGGTTTTAGGGATATAGCGAACGGCGTAGTTAATCTTATTGTCGTGCGCATACCGGCACATCCTCGTGAGCAACTCCATGTCCTCTCCAAAGGAACTATGATCGTATCCACCGCAACGGGTGGCTACTTCCCGGTCGAATAATCCCAATCCGCCGGATACGTTAGGAACACAGTTAATATAACTCCATCCCATTTTTCCCAGTACAAAAGACCGGATATACTCTACTTCCTGGAAACGGGGCAGCAGCTGTTTAGGCGCGCGCATCCGCGTCATCACGCCTTCATCGAACTCCGATGAATTGGCAATACGAAGGGTGGCGCCAACCGCAATTACCCGTTTTCTCACTTCCTGCATCACCGGCCGGATCAGCTCCAGCAGCGTATCTTTATGGAGAATACAATCCACATCGGTACATACAAAATAATCGAATGCAGCGATGTTGATGCCTGCATTAACGGCATCAGCCTTACTTTTCCCATTTACTTTATCAATGACTACCAGGGAAGAATAGGCCGGGTCGGTGGATTTATAGATACTCCGTACCGGTTTGGTTTGAATCCTTACATTATAGGCAAAGTCTACCGGCACTATTTTAAATTCTTTGATCAGTTGCTCCATAGTATCGTCTGCACTACCGTCGTTGATGATGATGATTTCATAACGCGGATAATTCAGCGTGAGCAGGGAGCGTACATTGGATACAATGGTAAGCCCTTCGTTATAGGCAGGCGCCAGGATCGTAATGCCTGGTGCCAGCGGAGAGCTGGACAACACTTCCAGCTGATGTTCATTGTCCCGTTTAACATATTTTCTAATGGCCAGCATGGATAAGATGGCCAGCAGGGCATAGGTAAATAACAACACCAATCCATATACGAAAAGTGTGCTTTCATAAATCCTCCCTGCCGTTTCTAATAATCCATTCATCAGTATTTGATTAACGGGTTCATACAATGTTTAAGAATCAGCAGGCTGCCCGGATCTGCTGTGTCCAGCAGTTCCTGTAATATCTTGTTAGCGATCGATTCATTTTTTACGATGGACTTCGCTGCACTCTTACGCAGATCGAAATTGGTAGAATGCAGGAATTCCTGTTTCAGAAAATCGATATGTTGTCCGCCACCAATGCGTCCTACCGCCTTCAGAATTTCTATCTGGCACTGGAGTGGCTGGCTGCTGTACATATATACCAGCTTGTCTTCTACATCCGGTACCCGGAGCTTACCCAGGCAATTGATCGCATCTGCACGGAGGTGGTGGTCTTTGGTATCCAACAGTTGTTTCACGGCCGGTACTGCCGGTAGCTGGTTATAATGTACAATCAGCTTTAAGCAAAAAGACACCACGCTTCTATTGGAAGAGTAGGTGACCCAACGCGCAAAATTCGGAATGGCGATATCTTCCGTAGTGGTAATGATCCGGAACAATTCTACCTGGTCCCACATCAGCAGGGGATCGGTGACCACATCAAAAAACTTGAAAGGCTCATTTTTACTGAGTTTGATATATGCATGCCTGGCGGCCGCCCTCAACTCACGGTTATGGCTATTCGTTAATGGCAGTATCGTTACGTCGGCAATGGGAATGTCCATTTCGATGAACTCTGTCAGGGCCCGGACTTTCCGCTCCCATTTGGAGGATTTCATCTGTTTCACATTGTCTTGGTCCAGTTCCAACTGCATGTACAGCGCCCGAAGCAAACGCCCGGGATTACCTCTCACATTCCGGCGAAAGTGAATGATCCGGTCGGTAACAGCTTGCCGTGCCCATTTTTTACTCAACGGAAGTTGGTAAAACGGCTCCAGGTTCAGCTGCACCTTATCCGGCTGGGTTTGCGCCAGTGGATCCGGGTTGGCCAATACTTCTTCCACAATCAGGTTGTCTAAAGGCGGAAGTAATTTGGCCAGTCTCTTTGCACGCTGATAGCCCAGGAAACGGTTTCTCAGGATAGAAAAATAAGCGAGAAGGGTAATGAGCGTTGCAATTACAATAAATATCATCGCCAGCTGTATAGCCACCGGCGCTCCCTGGAAAAGGTTCCAGGCTGGTTCCAGGAAATCAGGTATTTGTATATACAAGATGCAGCTATTTATTCATTAATAATCTTTTCACCCGGATTATTAATTCGGCAGGTATAATAGGTTTTTTGAGAAAATCATCCGCACCCAGTTTGAAGGCTTCCATAATCATATCTTCATTACCGGCATTGGAAACAATGATTACAGGAATGCTTTTTTCTCTCTCATGATTTTTAACTTTACTGAGAATTTCAAAACCGTTGGCATAGGGCATCATAATGTCTGTGATAATCAGATCATAGTCATAATTCGTGGCTTCCAGCTTCTCAAATGCTTCTTTGCCATTGGATACATGATCCAGCTGATAATCAGGAAGAGGAAGAATTCTGGCAACTACCTTCGGCATAATTTCGTCATCTTCAATTAACAGTATTTTAGACATAGTAGTTGAATTTAATCCCGTAAACAATACAATTACCACATTGTTTAAGAGACGCAGATATATTATAAATTTTATTTTTGATACAGACCATGAAATCTGGAAACTGGTTTTCTTCGTTGTTATGTTTACCTCACCTGCAGTTTGCTTTGATATATACTTAGAAAGCGTATGGTTAGGTTTTTCTCAGCCGGTACAAATTTTTAATATAACAGGAATATGAATATTTTAACGGTGCTCAAAGGTATTGAATATGAAGGCATTTCGGTACTTTTATATCTAAGATAGTTATTTTGTAAAATAGAACAATTACCTTTTTGCCGCATACAAAATGAAAATTTCACTGATTAACAGGCTGTACCTTGGATTTTCGCTGGTAGTTTTATTAGTACTACTGGGAGGTTTCCTAACCTGGCGAACGTTTGATACACAAACAGAAGAAGCTGGCTGGGTGCAACACACCTATCGTGTATTAAATAATTCTGAACGGGTACAACGGTTGATATTTGATATGGAGGCTGCCAGGCGCGGGTTCCGCAGCACTTTCGAACGGAAGTACCTGCAGCCTTACGAACTGGCGTTACCGAAAGTAGCACCCGCACTGAATGATCTGCACTCTATGGTAGACGATAATCCGGTGCAGGTGAAAAATGTGGATTCGCTGGAAGATGAAATCAATCATTTGTTAAGCTTCTGGAATGTACTGGATCATACAGCCGATCAGCAACGTGTTAAAGATAACAGCGCTATTACGGAGAAAGAAACCCTGCTGGTCGATAAAGTAAGAGCCAGGATTGGCGCGGTAAATGCGGAAGAACGCCGCCTGCTCGCCCTCCGGGAAGGCATGAAAAGTGAGTCTTTTACCAGGGCGGTAAAAATGCTGCTGTTAAATAATGCATTTATTCTATTGGTAGGATTCATCCTGATGCGTATTACCTACGTGGAATTCAGACGACGACTAAAAGCGCAGGCAGCGCTGAATAATAAACTCGAAGAAGTGGTAGACCTCAACGAGGCCGCCAACGAGAAAAACTGGCTGCTCACCGGCGTAAATACGATGAACGACAGCCTGCAGGGCGTAGATCAACGTGATGAACTGGTCCGTAATTGCCTCCATACCCTGACCTCCTTTGTTGGATTTACCGCTGGCGCCTTTTACTGTTACGATGAAGCCCATAAGGATCTTCGTTTGACCGCAGCCGTTAGTATGCCGGCTTCCCTGCCGCAAAGGGTAGGGATGAATGATGGCTTTATTGGCGCCGCCGCTGGTAACCGGAATATCCGGGTTGTCAATGGCCTGCCCGCTACCTACTGGCAACTCAGCTCCGCCAGTGGCCAGGCTGTGCCGGGCGCCATTGTAATGATTCCCCTCTGGTCTAAAAACGAATTGCTCGGCGTGATGGAACTGGCTTCCTTTAACGCTATCAGCGCACAACAGCTCCGCCTGCTGGAACTGCTCGAAAAAGATATATCCGTTGCCGTTAATGCCGCCAATTCCCGCGCAAAAGTATTCACATTACTACAGCAGGTACAGGAACAAAAAGAAATCCTCATCAGCCAACAGGAAGAGCTGCGGCAATCCAATGAGGAGTTAAGCCGCCAGTCGGAAGTACTACAAGCCTCCGAAGAAGAGCTGCGGGTACAGGAAGAAGAAATGAGACAGGTAAATGCGGAGATGGTGGAGAAAAACAAAGCTTTGGAAGCCGCCCGTGGCGCCCTGGCGCTCAAAGCCACGGAACTGGAATCCAGCAGCCGCTACAAATCGGAGTTCCTGGCGAATATGTCGCATGAACTACGCACGCCACTCAACAGCGTGTTGATTCTCGCCAAAATGCTGCAGGAAAATAAAAGTAAAAATCTCACCGAAAAACAAATAGAATACGCGGGTATCATCTATAAATCAGGGTCAGATCTCCTGCACCTGATCAATGATGTGCTGGACCTCTCTAAAATTGAAGCCGGCAAAGTGGAAATGAATTTCGAGGAAGTAACGGTGACCGGCATGATGGAGGATCTGTCCGACCTCTTTGACATTGTGGCGAATGAAAAGAAAATCCAGTTTATAAAAAATATCGCGCCGGATGTTCCCGCTACCGTTGTTACGGATAAACTCCGCCTGCAACAGGTAGTCCGCAACCTGTTGTCCAATGCCTTTAAGTTTACGCCCAATGGCGGTGTGATCAGCATTTCCTGGTACATGAGTAATGCAAATACCCTGGGTATCAGCGTGACGGATACCGGTCCCGGTATCCCGGAAGATAAACAGGACCTGATATTCCAGGCCTTCCACCAGGGAGATGGCGCTACTAACCGCAAATTTGGCGGCACCGGCCTGGGATTGAGCATCAGCCGGGAACTCATGCTGCTCCTGCACGGGGAAATACACCTGGATAGTAGTACGCCTAACGGTAGCACATTCTCGGTAGTGATCCCAACAAATGGTCAACCTATGGAGCCGTCGGAAAGTTACGAGGCGGCGCCGCCCATTACCCCCGTAGTAACTCCCCCCGTTGCGGTGGAAGTGGACGACGACCGGCATAACTTCAGCAAGCAGGACAAACTTATACTGATTATTGAAGATGACATTTATTTTGCCGATATCCTCCGGGACTTTGCCCGCAACAAAGGCTTTAAAACCATTGTTGCACATAACGGGCAGGATGGATTGGCTTATGCCCGCAAATACCTGCCGGCAGCGATTATCCTGGATATGAACCTGCCGGTTATTGACGGTGGCAGCATTCTCAAGATCCTGAGGAGCAGTGAAGAACTAAGCAAAATACTGATCCATGTGGTGACCGCAGCCGATATTCAGGCGATAGCAGGGGATAACATCCATGGATATACGAGAAAGCCACTGGAGCTCAAAGACCTCGAAGAGGTATTCGTCAACATCAGTTCCCAGATACAAGCCCGGTTGAAGAAAGTATTGCTGGTGTCTGCCGGTCCGCTGGGCGCTGATACACAGTTAAAAACGAAGAGCGACGAAAGGAACCTGGAAACCCAGTATGATATGGCCGATAATATTCGGTCGGCCTCCTCACTGTTGACCGCTAAAAAATATGATGCAGTGATTGTGGAGATTGGGAGCGACTTAAACGCCGGTATTGGCCAATTGCAGGCGTTGTCGGGTATTTCCACCGCCGGGAATACGCCGCTCATCGTTTATCTCGACCAGGATATCACCGGTCAGGAAGAGCAACAGTTGAAAAAGTATGCGTCGGCCATTGTCCGCAACTCCTCTCATTCTACTGATCGCCTGATGGATGAACTGGAACTGTTCCTCTATAAATTACAAAAGAAAACAAATGTGGGGATCCCACCGGAAGCACCGATGGATGGCGATCTCTCCGGGAAAAAAGTATTGCTCGCCGATGATGATATGCGCAATGTTTTTTCTATCAGCGCCCTTATGGAAGAGCATGGGATAGAAGTACTCACCGCAGCAGATGGCCGCGAGGCATTGCAGGTGCTCAATAACCATCCCCAACTGGACCTGGTACTCATGGATATCATGATGCCGGAAATGGATGGTTTTGAAGCCATGAGGCAAATCCGCGCTGATGCCCGTTTTCAACAGCTGCCGGTCATTGCCCTCACCGCCAAAGCCATGGCCGGCGACCGCCAGAAATGTATTGAAGCAGGCGCTTCGGACTACATCGCTAAACCGGTAGACAACATAAAACTATTATCTTTGTTAAGGGTATGGTTATCATAACAATCTATGGTAGAAGATATCAGTAACAACGATTTCACGGAACTGGTGAAAATTATTCAACAGCGATATGGCTATGATTTTACAGACTATGCCCCGGCTTCCCTGAAGCGACGATTCATCCGGTTTACCGGGTATACCAAAATCAATAGCCTGTTTGAATTAAAACATCGCCTGCTAAACGAAAACGATTTTTTCCAGGAAATGGTCCAGTATATTACTGTGAATGTGACAGAAATGTTCCGGGATCCATCTTTCTATAAAGCCCTTCGGGAACAGGTACTGCCAAGGCTGGCATCTTATCCTATTATTAAAATATGGCATGCCGGCTGTGCTACCGGGGAAGAAGTATATTCAATGGCTATCATGCTGGAGGAAGCCGGTTTACTGGACCGTTGTCGTATATACGCTACCGATATGAATACCGCCAACCTGCGCAAAGCAGAAGCCGGTGTCATTGCGTTGAAAAATATGAAAGAATATACCTATAATTATATACAATCCGGCGGTATCCATGATTTTTCCAATTACTATACGGCCCGTTATGATAACGCAATTATACAGCCAGCCCTGCGACGGAACATTATTTTCTTTCAACACAACCTGGTAACAGACCAGGTGTTCAACGAATTTCAAATGATCTGTTGCCGGAACGTTTTTATATATTTTAACAGAACCCTACAGGAACGGGTAGTTAAATTATTCTATGATAGCTTAACTTCGCTGGGATATCTGGCATTGGGTATAAAAGAATCGCTCCTGTATAATGAACACCGACATAAATTTGAAGCAGTCAGCATTCCAAATAAAATTTTCAGGCGTAAAGTATAGTCATTGACAGTTCCCCGTAAATACCGTCTTGTGATAATCGGAGGTTCCGCTGGTAGTATGCCGGTACTGGTGGAGTTAATGAGCCAACTGCCATCTCCTTTTAATATCCCGATTGTGATAGTGATACATCGCCTGAAAAACGTGGAGAGTGAATTGGACAAACTATTGTCGGTGCAGCAGAAAATTGTAGAACCAGAAGATAAAGCACCCTTACTACCAGGGAATATTTACCTCGCTCCTCAAAATTATCACCTGCTGGTAGAAGAAGACAGCACCTTTTCCCTTGACTATTCAGAGCCATTGAATTATAGTCGTCCGGCTATAGACATGAGCTTTAGCACTGCCGCCACTGCCTTTGGCTCCGGGGTGCTGGGAATTCTGCTCAGCGGCGCTAATAACGACGGCGCAGCCGGGCTTTGCCAAATCGTTGCCCGGGGTGGTACTGGAATTGTACAGGACCCGGCCACCGCCTTGTTCGCCATGATGCCACAGGCCGCCCTGGATCAGTGCGCCGGCGTAAAAGCCATGGCTGCAGAACAGATAATAACATATTTGAAAAATATAAGCATAGCAAATAAAAGTTGACAAATGAAGCCGCAAAAACCGAAGACATTCACCATCCTGCTCGTTGATGATAAACCGGAGAACCTGGTTTCCCTGGAACATATGCTGGAAGGGGATAACCGCGAAATTATACAGGCTACCTCCGGTAATGAAGCACTAAAAACAGTGCTGCGTCATAACGATATCGGGTTAATTATGCTCGATGTACAAATGCCCGATATGGATGGCTATGAAGTAGCCAGGCTATTACAAAGCAATCCCAAAACCAAGGATATCTCTATTATTTTCGTTACTGCTATTAATAAAGACGAACAATATGTGATGCGGGGCTTTGAAGAAGGTGCCGTAGATTATCTCTCAAAGCCGCTTGACATCAATGTAACAAGGGCCAAGGTAAGTGTGTTTGAAAAACTGTATTTCTACCAGCAGGAGCTGAAAGAAGCCATGGTAGAGAAGGAGAAGGTCAATAAACAACTGGAGCGCTTCATGTATGTAGTGGCGCACGACCTGAAATCCCCGTTGTCAGGCGCTATCGGCCTGTTGGCATTGATCAATGAAGATGAGCGTATTCAAAATGCGCCCGACCTGAAAGAGTATATGAAGATTGTTTTGGGCGCCACCAACCACCTCACAGAAATGATCACTTCTATGCTGGACTATACCCGGCAAAGCGAAATGGAGCAAACCATTGAAGAAGTAGATGTACATGGCCTGATCGGGGAGCTGTCGAGATTATTATTCCCGCCGGCCCATATCCATATTTCCACCGAAGGTTTGCTGCCGGTGCTGAACACCAACAAACTAAAGCTGCAACAGGTGTTCCAGAACCTGATTTCCAACGCTATTAAGTATAATGACAAAAAGGAAGGCAGTATCGTGATTGGGGGCACTGATAAAGAAGAGTTTTATGAATTTTATGTGAAAGACAATGGCCCCGGCGTTGCCAAACGTGATACCGACCGGATTTTCCGCTTGTTCGAAAGAGTGGATAACGGCAGTAAAGAAGAGGGGAGTGGTATCGGGTTAAATATCTTCAAATTGCTGGTAGAGGAGCAGGGAGGTAAGGTATGGGTAGACTCCCAGCCAGGGGAAGGAAGTACCTTTTATTTCCTGTGGCGGCAACGCTATTAAGGCTACTCAAATATCCACAGGCGGCCACTGATTTGTTGCGTGGTAACGGGTAAGCAGGATACTTTCAATGTCTTATTATCCAGTTTCCAGATCCAGTTGGAAATGGAATTTTCGGGAGAAGAAAATAACAGTACTGCTTCTTTATAGATGTCTTCTATGTTCAATGCATTATTCCGCAGTTGCATCATGGCATCGGAAAGGATAGCCGGTAACTGTTCTCCCGGCCCTGAAAGCCCAAGCAAGGTGGCGCCTTCCTGGTTCACCCATCCGGAAAACCCATCGTTGTTGATAAACACCAATGCGTAAGGGATCGTGTGGAGGATGGCAGCAAAGCGGATGGCGGTGCGTTGAAAATATAATTGTTGCTGGGATTGCAGCAATACTTCTTTAAGCCGTAGGCGGATGGTTTCAATACATTCCAGGAAGTCGCCTTCAAATTGCTGCGGCGAACTCCATCCCAGTACCAGCAGGCTGTTGTTGGGCATTGTATTCAGCGGAATAATAATGGCGGATGAAAAGGCCTGTAGTATTTCCTGGAATACGTTTTCTTTTGGTGGCGGAATGTCGCGCCAGTAAATCGTTTTAAATCCTTGTGTATATAATAGTTTCTTAATAGGCTCTGGGTTCAGGACCAGGTCGTTCAGGTGAACTGGAGATGCACACTTCACTTTAGCGGTATCCTCATCTTCAAATTCCAGTTGCAGGGCAATATCTGCCGCCGTCAGGTTTTTCACCAGTGAAATACTGAAGGCCAGAAAGGACGAGATATGTTTATCCTTGTCCCATCGACTGGTTTGATTGATAAAATTTAAGGCTTTACGCTCCCAGGTACTCACAGTATTAAATTGAAGAATGAAAGAAATTACAGGAAAGACTGTATAGCGGCAATTACTTCGGCGGGTGCAGAAACCTGTGGGAAGTGTCCATGCGTTTGTACAGCCGTTCGCCGGCTGTTCGGGATGTGGGCTTCCAGGTATTCGCTTACCACGGCAGGTACGGCAATATCGTTGGCTGTTTGTATTACCAGGGTAGGAATGGTTACTTTAGGCAGGGCATCGCGGTGATCCATGTAAAAGATGGCCCTGGCTACCTGGATGGCGATGTCCGGGCGTATCGCCGATAAGGAAGTAGCAAATGCTTCAGCTAATTCGGGCCTGTCTTCATTGCGCATCGCCAGTTTGGAGAACCCGCTGGCCCAGGCGTGGTAGTTGCCTTCCATGGCTTCAAATAAACTGGTCAGCGCGGCGTTGTCGAACCCTCCGATATAGCCGTCTTTTGGATCGTTGAGATAACGGGGGCTGGCTCCTAACAGGATCAGGCGATCTATCATGCCGGGATAAAGTATGCTGGTCAGCAGGCCAATTATCCCGCTTACAGAGTGCCCGATAAAAGTGAGGTTTTTGGCATCTAATGCCTGGATAATATCTGCTACATCAGTGGCATAGCCGTTGATGGATTCATAACGTTTAGGGCTGTACGATTTTAACTCGGCTTTGCCGCCGCCAACATTGTCAAATAATATAATCTGGTAATCGTTTTCGAAAGCCGGGATAATTTTTGAAAAAGTGTGTTGATCTAATCCAAAACCATGAGCAAACATAAGGGTTTGATGGGCATCCTGGTTACCAACAACGTGGATGTTATTTCTTTGAATAATGTCCATAGCAACGATATATATTTGAAATGATGCACTATAGCCGCTAAACTGGTAATTTTGAGTGGGCGGACTAAACCCGGTTATTAGCTTGGTTTAGTCCGCTTTTGCAGGTTTTACACAGTTCAGAAAGTCACATCTTCAAATATAAGTAATTCCTACGAACCAACTACTTACCCACTTCCAGCACTTTAAAGGTGCCTGGCGCAATATCCGCTTTGGTATTGCCTTTGGCAGGCAAGAAATCAGCTACGGGAAGATATACATGATGCGTTTGAGGATCTACTACCAGTGTTCTGGCTCCTTTACGGGTAGTAACCGGTTTTTGGGAGAGGTATTTATCGGCGCTTTTTTCCTCAATAACAGATAAGGTGCCTTCGCCATTGGACGCAAAAATGATGTGGGTACCCGCATCGAATGCTACGCCATCGCAGCCGTCGCCAATAGGCAGGGAGGTAACTACCTTGCCGTTATCGGCATTGAGGACTACCAGCAGCTTATTATCGCAACCGGAGAATAAGCGGTGCGTAGCCACATCAATAGCCAGGCCGGTAGGCGCTTCTCCTTTACCCAGCGACCAGTGTGGGCCGGCAGTAAACGTACGGGCATCTACTTTCACTACTTCACTTTTATCTTCCAGGTTTACGTAAATGTCTCCTTTCCCATCGGTAACAGCGGTTTCGGGGCTGCCTCCCAATGCTACGGTGGCTACTACTTTGTCGCTGGCAGGATCGATCACCGTCAGACTGGCACTATTGCCATTACAAACAATGATTTTTTGGGAGAAGGGATCAAACAAGATCGCATCTGGTTTTTCGCCTGTTTTTACTTCCCCGAGTACTTTGTTGGTTTGTATATCAAACACGGTAGCGGTATTCAGTTTACCATTGGTAGTATATCCTTTCCGGAATTTTTCGGCAAAAGCTACCCCATGTACGCCGGTGGTACCGCTGATGGTGCCAACAGCCTGGCCGGTTTTTTTATCCAGGATGTTAACTACTGTACCATGCGCGGCATATAAATGGCCGGTTACAGGGTTCAGGGCAATGTAATCCCATTTGCCATCTCCCGGTACGGGGAAAGTTTTGGTGACCTGGTAGGTGCCGGATTGCGCCATAGTAGCGGTGGCAGAAAACAAAAATAGAGCGGTGAGTGCTTGTTTCATGGCATGAATTGTTATCTGGCAAAACTCGTGGTTGATTCTGGAGACAACCTGTAGTGTTTAGCCTAACACTAAATACCCCTTGTTTTTTTGAAGCGCTTTTCCATATATTTACGTTTAAACCTTTTGGTGATAGATGCACTTGCCGGATACCGCGTTGCTGGAACGTATGCAGTTGCTGGATGATAAAGCTGCCTTTGATGAATTGTATCACCGTTACTGGGAGAAATTATACATCGCCGCTTACGCCAGGTTGCAAAATGAAGCAGACGCAAAGGATTGCTTACAGGAAGTGTTTGTGGCCCTTTGGCATAAGAGAAAGGAAATTGTAATCCGGGAACAGCTGGATGCATACCTTTTTGTTTCGCTCAAATACCGTGTGCTCAATCATCTCCGCCACCGCCAACACTATCAGAAACATCTGGATATATTTGCTGATTTTCCCGTGCCTGTTTTGCCTTCGGCAGATGACCACCTTTTTTTGACAGAAATTCAGACTATCATCAGGGATACCATCGCCGATATGCCCGAAAAAATGAAGGAAGTATATCTGCTAAGCCGCCGGGATGGCCTCACGGTGCAGGAAACAGCTACGCGCCTGGGTATCTCCGGTCAAACTGTAAAAAATCAGTTGACTTCTGCCCTGAAACGACTGAAAGACAAGCTACAGCGCTATAAATAAAAAATATTTTTTCCTCATCTAGTACTACCGTTTTACACGGGTGTCTTTAATATTACAAATGGTTAAAAGCGTGGATGCTCAAGATAAAATAGAAAAGATCCTCCAGCGGCTTGAAACCGGAACCTGTACTCCACAAGAACTGCAATGGCTGCAGGACTGGTATGATCGCCAGCCCGAACAACCCATGCATACATTCCGGGATGAAGCCCATCGGCAGCAGCTGCAAGCTGATCTGTTACAACAGATCCATGGGCAGCTGGAACCGGTAACGGCGCCCGTTGTGAAGATGCGGTCCCGTTGGTGGATAGCGGCAGCAGTGGTGGCTGGAATGGCGCTCACGGGAGGATGGTGGTTTGTGCAGCAATGGCAACCACGTCATCATATGATCATTGTGCAGGTGGCTCCCGGGCATCAGCAGGAAATGGTATTGCCAGATGGCTCCCACGTATGGCTCAATGCCGGCGCCCGGATGGAATATCCGCAGCAATTTGGCGCAGTACGTACCGTAAAGCTCGATGGAGAAGGATTTTTTGACATACAACCAGATGCAAAACATCCGTTTGAAGTGCATACCTCCGAACTCAATGTACAGGTACTCGGTACTTCGTTCGACGTGAAAGCGTACGGTACCCTCGATGAAACACAGGTGACCGTGAAAACCGGTATGGTAAAGGTACTGCACGCACAAAAGGGGCTGGATGTACTCAGCGCTAATGATCAGCTCACCTTTAGCCGCTCCGCACAACAGTACATGAAATCGAAAATCGATAACCAACAAATAAATGAATGGGCCAGCGGCATGATCAGCCTCTCGCAGGTTGGTTTCGCTGAACTGGCCCTCATTTTGGAAAATCAGTATGGCGTACATATCCGGTTTAATCCGGCAGAAATGAAGCAAGACGAATATACGTTACGGTGCAGCAAAGAATTAACGATCACCCAGGTACTTGACCTGATCAGCACTATTCACCCTTTACAATATGACATAAAGGAAAAAGAGATTACCATACATCGTAAAAGCTTTTAGCCTTTAGTAGTTAGCTTTTAGCAAATGCGGCGAAGACTAACATTTGATTACCGCCGCTGTATTAGCTAAAGACTGGAAGCTAATAACTAACAGCTAAAAAACCCGCATACAAGGAGGATGCAACCAAAATAAATGAGGATGGGAAAACCATACCATCCTATGCGATAGCTATGTCCCATATAGCTGTTAGCCTTTAGCTGTTAGCTGTTAGCCAATGCAGCGGAGATAATCAAATGCTGGTCTTCGCTGCATTGGCTAACAGCTAACAGCTAAAGGCTAACAGCTAAAAAAAACCGCCTCTGTTGGCGCAGCGACGGTTTTTAGAAAGTTATACAACAGTCAGGCAGTGATTTGGAGACACGCTTGATGACTGTCATATGCATTTAGTTAACACTAAAATCAACCAAATATATGCAAAAATCGCTTACGCTAACTTTTATACCAGGTCTTATGAGATGGAGCGTAATGGTCACTGTTTTTATACTGGGAGGTTTCACCCTCCTGTATGCCAGTAAAGGGTATAGCCAACTATTACAGCAAGTAAGGGTAACAGAGAAATTCGAGAACGAATCCCTTGCATCCTGTGTGAAAAAACTGGAGTCCGGGTACCATCTTTCCTTTGGATATGATAACCAGGAATTGGTACGCTACCAGGTAAAGAAATTAAAGTTTGTAAATGAACCGCTGGCTAAAGTATTGGATGCCTTGCTGGCCAATACGCCATTGAAGTATGTAGAAAAAAATGGGGTGCTGCTGATTATTAAACAAGCGCCCGCACCGGCCACCATGCTGGAAATGCCGCAAACTGGTCCCGGTAAAATAAAAGGAATCGTCAGGGAAGGCGCGCAGGGGCCGCCGGTACCAGGTGTTACCGTGAAAGTAGTGGGTACAAAATACTATGCCATTACGAATGCAGAGGGTGCCTTTGAAATCAGCCTGCCTGCCGGTACTTATAATGTGAGTTTTACCTCCATTGGTTATGGCGCAGTTACACTACCAGGGGTAAAAGTATTGTCCGGCACAATCGCCAGCCGGGACGTGGCTTTATACATGGAAGCACTCCGCTTAACCGAGGCGGTAGCCATCGGCTACGGTGTACAGGAAAGGCGTAGCCTGCTGGGTGCTGTAGCTACCTATAAACCCGGTGAAGAGCCCGGACAATCGCCACTCACCATCGATCAGGCTATGGTAGGAAAACTGCCCGGTGTATTCATTGCGCCCTCCAGCGGTGTGCCGGGAGCTGCTTCCAATATCACTATCCGTGGTATCAGTACGCTCAACAGCAGTGGAAACTCCCCGCTGATTGTAGTAGATGGGGTGCCCATTTACGGTATCGATCCCAACCTCAATACAGTAGATTATAATAAAGGTGGATCTGCTGCCTTTTCTTACGGTGGCAACCAGGTAGTCAATGAATACCGCCAGCCTACCACCTTCGAAAAAAATCCACTCGCCACCCTCAATCCAGACGATATCGAATCCATAGAAGTGCTGAAAGATGCCTACTCTACTGCTATCTACGGCTCCCGTGGTTCTGCCGGCGTGATCCTCATCACTACCAAAAAAGGAGCGAAAGGAAAAATGCGTGTAGACGTACAGGTGAGCTCTTCCCTGAGCAAACCACGGCAGTTACCATCTATTATGAATGGTAAACAATACGGCGATTTTTATACGGAACTGTTCCGGCAAAAGGATTCTATCGGTAAAGCTACCTCCGGCAACTGGTACACACCATTGAATTATAAATTCCCCACTAATGTCAATACCAATTGGCTCAACGAGGTAGTCCGTAATGCCTATAGTAACAATGCAGTTGTGTCTATGAGCGGGGGAACAGACAAAACCAATTACTATGTAAGTCTTGGCTACACCAAAGACCAATCATATATTATCAATAATGATTTAACCCGCTACCAGGGCCGCGTGAACTTTGATAACCAGATGAGCAAATCACTGAAAGTGGGTGTCAGCATGACATTGAACCAAACGGTGAATAACGCTTTAAGTGCTCAAAGTATCTATCGCAGTGCTATTCAGAAAGCGCCAAATATCAGTGTCTTTGATAGCACCGGCAGCAAATACAACTGGTTGTATGGGAATAATCCCACTGGCCCGGAGAATGTGTCGAATCCGGTAGGAGAGGCGAGAACAGGTAAAAACTATAACACCGATAACCTGGTGCTGGGGAATGTTTTTGCAGATCTCAAATTGCTCCCCTGGTTAACTGCGCATTCTGATGTAGGGATCGACTGGATCAGCTCCCGCGCTTATAACCGCATCATCGACCGCCCTCAAACCATAGGCGGCTCCGCTACCGAAACACAACAACAACTCCGCAAATGGGTCATTAATAACCGGCTGGATATTAATAAAGTGCTGGGAGACGGACATGCCGTGAGTGCTATGCTGGGACAAAGTTTTGAGAAGTCGGTAGAAAATATCAATAGTGTAAGTGGAAGAGGATTTATGAATGATGATATGCTCAGCATTCTTACCGCCAGCGATAAAAGAGTACAGAACTCCCTGCAGCAACAATGGGCACAGGTATCTTTCCTGAGCCGCCTGAGCTATGAATACAAACATAAATACCTGGCCGGCATTACCTATCGCCTCGATGGATCTTCCCGCTTTTCCGCGAATCATCGTTATGTAGGTTTCCCTTCCTTTGCGTTGGGATGGGCGCCCAGCGAGGAAAATTTCCTCAAAGGATCCAAATTAATTGAACAGCTGAAATTGCGTGCCAGCGTAGGGTTTACGGGTAATGATGGTGGCAACGGCTACTATGGTAACCAGGGACAGTACGTTATCAATGTATATGGCGCTACTTACGGTAACCTACCTACGATCGACAATAAACAACCAGCTAACCCCAATCTGCAATGGGAACGTACTACCACCTGGAACATCGGAGCGGACTATAGCCTCTGGCAGGGAAAGGTAAGCGGTGCAATCGACTATTACCGCCGTCAAACATCTAATGCCATTTTGCAGTCTGCGCTGCCTTTCTTTATGGGCTTCGATTTGCAGCAACAGAATCGTGCAGATCTTACCAATAAAGGGATCGAATTTAGCATCAACAGCCAGAATATAAAGACGAAGAATTTTAGCTGGAATACTACTTTCAATATCTCAGGCAACCGTAATACGGTTACCCGCTTACATCAGATCGACGAAGAACAGTTGGCCGCAGAAAATGAAGTCACCGGTAGTCGCTTCTGGCGTGTCGGCCATTCTGCCACCGCTTTCTACTTATACGATTGGGCAGGCGTAAATAGCAATAACGGGCAGCCACAATGGTCAGATGGTAGCGGAAAGATATCTGAAGTGCCCATACAGAAACAATACCCGGATGCACCTTATGTAAACCGGAAGTATATGGGAGATGCAATGCCCGTCGTTTTCGGTGGGCTTGGAAATAGCTTTAGCTGGAAGGGATGGGAACTGAACTGCTTCTTTTCTTTCTCTGCCGGTAATAAAATGTATAATGGTGCAAAAGCTGCTATGTATAGCTATTTGGGCAGTTCCGCAGTTGCCAATAATTTATACAATCTGTCGGGCGACTTAGTGAATTACTGGAAAACTCCCGGACAAAAAACAGATATCCCGGCATTGATCAATGCTTCTAATTACTCACTGGCGGGCTTTGGTACCTCGTACGACTATACGCTGGACCGGAAAAATTCCCGTTTCCTGGAAGACGCATCATTTGTAAAGTTGCGTAGCCTGGTACTGGGATACAACTTTAGCCCTCAACAACTGAAAACCGCCCGGATATTTACCGCGTTGAAAGTATATGCAGAAGTAAATAATCTCTTTATTCTCACGAAATATTCCGGACTGGATCCCGAAGTGAGTGCATATGGCTCTTCTGCCTTAAATATGGGATTTGACGAACTCACGATGCCTTCTCCACGTACGTGGAGGCTGGGTATAAAGGCTTCTTTTTAACATTATAAACTGAGCTGGATATGAAAAAATATACGTACCATATAAGCCTGTTTACGTTGCTGCTGCTGATAAGCGCCTGCAGCAAACAACTGGATCTGAAACCGGAAGGCACTATGGTGGAATCGGAATTGCTGAAGAATGAACAAACTGCAGAAGGCTACCTCGGAAGCACTTATCTAAACCTGATGAACGCCGTATCAGGTGATAATTATCAGGTGGGAGATGTAACTGCCGGTATTGCCAGTACTTTCGATCAAAATGTGGTCAAAGGCACTATGGACCCACGCGACGACCGGTATACGCCTATGTGGTCAAATCCTTATGCCACCATCAATCAGTGTAATGTGATCATTTCCCAACTGCCCAAATATGCGCAGTTCGATAAAAACAAACAAGCCATCTTCATCGGAGAAGCCAGGTTTATACGGGCCTACTGCTACCTGGCATTGTTGCGCCTTTACGGTGATGGCGCATTACAGGGAAAGTCCGGTAATATGGGGGTACCATTACGACTGGATCCCTTCGATGGTTATGACGGTTCACAAAATGTACCACGTGCTACTAACGGAGAAGTTTACACGCAAATATTGAAAGACCTGGATGCGGCGATCCCCGACCTGCCGGTAACCCGTGGCGATGCACTTAGCCAGGGTAGCAGGGCCACCAGGGGCGCCGCCAATGCGCTGGCGGCAAGGGTTTGTTTATACAGCCAGGCTTACGATAAAGCAGTAGTATACGCACAGGCAGCCCTGACGGGAAATGTATATCATCTGCAACCCACCTTCTGGGACCTGTGGCCGGATAATTATAAAACCAGCCAGGGTAGCTATCCGTTGAGCAGTGAAATATTATTTGCGCTCCCGGAAAGCTTCAATAAAACATCCAGGTACAATGATAACAATGGCATCTACTATGCATACGGGTTCAATAATCCCCTGCCTGATTTCCTGAATACATATACTGCCGGCGACGAGCGCCACGATAGCCTGATGTTATATCATGACCCGGTAATGCGCAAGTTTACAGATCTGAATATCCGGGATAATGTACCCCTGATCCGCTTGCCGGAAGTAATGCTTACACTGGCGGAAGCCCTGGCTCAAACCAAAGGCGTAAATAGCACTTCTATTGATTTACTCAACCAGGTATACGCCCGCGCATATACGAAAAAAGGACCACCGAAAGTATACACGGCAGCCGACTTTGCTACACCGGCAGTCCTGATCACCAGGATACTGCAGGAGCGCCGCTGGGAACTGGCTTTTGAAGGATTTGCCCGCTACGATGCCATCCGCACTAATACGGCGCCTAACCCGCAATTGCCCGCCAATCGTTATGCATGGCCCATTCCGCAACACGAAATTGATATTACCAAAGGCCTCATTAAACAAAATGCAGGTTATTAATCATCATACCGGAAACATAAATAAATGCAAATGAGAAAAATGACCGGCGCGATTGCAGCCACCCTGATAGGGATGTGCAGCTACGCCCAAACACAACAACAAATAGTGTTACAGGGCACCATCACCGGCGACCTGAAAGGACACAATAAAATGTACATCTATTCCCGTACATACAACGATTCTGCTATCATAGAAAATGGCCACTACGCGTTTAAAATTCCTTTTAAAGAGCCGGTGTTCCTGATGTTGCTCCCGGAATATATCCTGGCAGAGCGACAAATGTATACGCCCTTCGGTATCCTGATGGATAAACCGGTTACCTACACCGTTACTTCGGATGTGGTAAAAGGGCTGAGCGCCTCTACGATAAAGGGTTCAGAAGCCGTTGAACTATTGCAGGCGTACGGAAAACAAAAATCAGCTGCCTGGGAAACAATCAGCAATGAGCTGAAAAAAGAATTCGGCCAAGCCTGGCTACAGGAAGATGATCCCCGCTATGCCGCTTTTGACGCAAAGCAGAGAAGCCTGCAACAAAAGTATATCAACCCGTTACTGGAAAAGCTGGTAAAACAGCATCCCAACTCGTTTGCTTCCGTATTCAGCCTGTCAGATGCCCGGGAGAACATGAGCCCGGAGCAACAGGAGCGACTGTACGCGAACCTATCTCCCGAAATGAAAAAAACAAAGGAAGCAAAAGAGTTCCTGGAGTTTTCACAAGGGCTCAGGAATTCCGCCGTGGGTAAAAAGGTAAATGACTTTACGCTCCCGGATGAAAAAGATCAACCACTGGCTTTCAATCAATTTAAGGGAAAGTATGTGCTGATCGACTTCTGGGCCAGCTGGTGCAGCCCCTGCCGGCAGTCGTTTCCACACATGCGGGAAGTATACCAGCAATACAAAAATCAACCATTCGAGATTTACAGCATCTCTATCGATAAAAGTAAAAGCGATTGGCTGAAGGCAGTGGGAATAGAAAATAACCCCTGGAAACAGGCCTTAGACAACAGCAATATTGCCGGCAAAGGCTTCGCTATTACCGGTGTGCCTACTACTTACCTGATCAGCCCGGAGGGCGTTATCCTGATGAAAGAAGTAGGCTTCAACCCGGATGGCAGCGGCGAAATAGAAAAGAAACTGGCGTCCCTTTTTGGCGGTAACGTAAAACCTGCAGAAAAGCCAGCCAAAGAAAATGGCAAAGTAACAGAAGCCACTCCGATGGTGCCAATGCAATAATTAATATCTTTAAAACAGCTACATACAGATGAAAAAGTACCAACACAAGTTAACGTGTATTCTATTGCTGGCAGCGGGAATCACCACCTCCGCTTCCGCACAGCAGGCAAAAAAATTCATTACCGTAAGCGGTAAAATAAAATTTCCGCCTCCGGCAGAACAACAGGAAAAATTTCCGTTCAGGGTACAGAAACAAGTAGGCGATGACCGCGTAACCATAGATACCATTCACCTGAAAGCAGATGGTTCCTACAGTGTGAAGCTCGACGCCACCCGCCCTCAATTCTATATTCTCAATGAATTTGAGGAAGATCGCCTCACAGTATGGGCCGGTAAAGACGACCTGAAAATTGATTTTCGCGGTAGTGATACCGCTTTCATAAAAATCAAGAATCCTCCTTATGTATTCATTGAAGGGAGTAAGGAAAATAACCTGATCAACGACGTGAACTTTATTGTGCACCGTAATTATCAGAACATGATACAGGTAGGACAGCTGCAATATAAAGCCTCATTGACAAAAGATACGGCGCTGGAACGTGCGTTAATGGACCAGTTTGGCTGGTTGGGTGATGACATGGATGAACGCATTAAGCTGTTGGTAAAAATGAACCCGCATACACCTGTACTGATGTACGCACTGGACTTTCTGCATCCCCGCAAAGACAAAGCCCTGATCCTGGCAGAAATCAGCCGTTTATCGAAAGAATACCCGTGGCTGGCAGAAGCAAAACAGAAAAAGATAGACATGGAAAGAGCCGAAGCCATAGCAAAGAAAACCGCTATCGGCGTAACAGCGATGGACTTTACCCAAAACAATACAACAGGTAAACCCATCAAATTGTCGGATTATCGCGGTAAATATGTATTGCTCGATTTCTGGGCCAGCTGGTGCGGTCCCTGCCGGGCAGAGAATCCTAACGTATTGGACAACTACGAAAAGTACCACAGCAAAGGATTGGAAATCCTCGGCGTATCACTGGATGATAAGAAAGACGCATGGCTGAAAGCCATTAAAGACGACGGCCTGGAATGGGCACATGTCAGCGATCTGAAAGGCTGGAAAAATGCAGTCGCTAAGGAATATAATATCAATGCGGTTCCCAGCAATTTCTTAATCGATAAGGAAGGAAAAATTGTAGCCGTAAACCTGCGTGGAGAAGAATTAAGTCAAAAGCTGGCGGAAATTTTTGGTAAATAAACAAATCACCTGTAATAGTACTGAGTTATGAAAAAATTATGGACACTGTTGTTAATCTGTTGTAGTACCGCCGTGATGGCGCAAATGCAGGCAGCTAAGAAAATCATCCCCGATTATACACATGAAACGGTGATTAAGGCCCAGCCCGTAAAAATATGGCGTGTGATCCGTAACCTGCCACAGGTAAAGGATTACTCAAATGGTATGATCAAAGATGTACAAATCGTAACCGAAGGAGAAACCCGTTACCGTGATATCACGTTCACGGATAATCGTAAACGCCGGGATGTTATCGAACAGGTACATGAGTCCTACAAATTCTTTGTATTCAATATCGAATCTCCTTTACCCAACGGAATTACCCATGCTACCGTTACCGCGTTGGTAGAATCCCTGCCGGATAAGGACGATAGTTCGGTAATACGCTGGGGTATTATACTGGAAGGAGATAAGAACAGCCGTAAACCATTGGTAGATGCACTGGCTGCTGAAATAGATAATTACGAAGCTGGATTGAAGAAGATGCTGGAATAGCTATTAGCCATTAGCTTTTAGCAGTTAGCTAATGCGGAGAAGACCAACATGCTGGAATAGCTATTAGCCATTAGCTTTTAGCCGTTAGCTAATGCGGAGAAGACCAACATGCTGGAATAGCTATTAGCCATTAGCTTTTAGCCGTTAGCTAATGTGGAGAAGACCAACATGCTGGAATAGCTATTAGCCATTAGCTTTTAGCCGTTAGCTAATGTGGAGAAGACCAACATGCTGGAATAGCTATTAGCCATTAGCTTTTAGCAGTTAGCTAATGCGGAGAAGACCAACATTTGATGATCTCCGCTGCATTGTCTAATTGCTAAAAGCTAATGGCTAACTGCTAATAAATTCCGCGTATCTTTGCGCCTTACAAAAAAAGGCATTATGAACCAGCAGCAAAAAGCATTTATATTCGACCTCAACGGTACCATGATTGATGACATGGAATACCACCTCGAAGGATGGTATAACATGCTGAACAAACTGGGCGCTAACCTGCCACGGGAGATCGTAAGGAGCCATATGTATGGCAAGAATGAAGAGTTGCTGATGCGCATATTCGGGGAGAATCATTTCACCTCACAGCAGATGCAGGATATTGCGCATGAGAAAGAAGTACTATACCAGGAGGCATTCCGCCCTCACCTGGAACTGATTGCAGGACTGCCTGCATTCCTGGAAAAGGCCGCCGCTACGGGCATTCCTATGGCTATTGGCTCTGCTGCCAATACCTTCAACATCAATTATGTATTGGATAACCTGGATATACGCCGTTACCTGGAGGCGATCGTAAGCGCGGATGATGTAGCTACCAGTAAGCCCAACCCGGAAGTATTCCTGAAATGCGCTTCCCTGCTTGGCGCCACGCCGGCCAACTGTATTGTATTTGAAGATGCTCCCAAAGGAGTGGAAGCGGCATTGAATGCAGGCATGAAAGCCGTTGTGCTCACTACTATGCATACACGGGAAGAATTCGATGCCTACAACAATATCATTGCATTTGTGGCAGATTATACCGATCCGGTGTTGCAACAGTTGTTTTGATTATCCGGAAATATCGCAATATAATTTCCTAATGTCAGCCTTGTACCATAAATTGCCGGCCTATATAAATATTTCGCGGTATGACACGTTATTCGGGGCAATCAAGAATGCTGGTAGCAGTCGATTGTATCATTTTCGGTTTTGATGGGGAAGAATTGAAGCTGTTGCTGATCAAGCGCGGATTCGAGCCGCAGAAGAATAAATGGAGCCTGATGGGCGGATTTGTGCAGCCGGATGAAAGCTTTGAAACAGCTGCTGAGCGGGTGCTCCATAAACTAACCGGCCTCGAAGGCGTATACATGGAACAACTCTTTGCTTTCGGTGAGCCATCCCGCGACCCGGTAGAACGCACCGTTTCCATTGCCTACTTCGCCCTGCTTGACCTCAACCAGCTCAAACTACAGATCAGCGACGAATACCACGCAGAATGGATTTCGCTGGATAAACTGCCAGACCTGATTTTTGACCATACAGAAATGGTGGCGATGGCCCAGGAGAAAATTCGCTATAAAGCCGCCATACACCCCATTTTGTTTGAACTGCTGCCACTGAAATTTACCATCCCCCAATTGCAACTTCTGTACGAAGCCGTATACGATGTTACCTTTGATAAACGTAATTTCAGCCGTAAAGTGCTGTCTACCGGACTGTTGATAAAACAGAAAGATAAAGACCGCCTTAGCTCCAAACGGGGCGCCTTCTACTTCAAACTGGATAAACGCAAGTACAACGCTAAATTCAATGCCTTCCTGAACTTTGTAACAGATCCGGGCAACTTGCGCTAAGGGAGAAAGAAGGGGAACGCGAAACGCGTCCCCCCATCAACTATTTTAGAACCGGAAGCATTTCAGCATCTTCGCGTGTATTTCATTATTCTCATACACCCCGCGGAACAAGTTGGAATTAGGACCATAAGCAAATACCATCACAGGAATACCAGTATGATCGTTGGTAGCAAAGTGACCGCGTAAGGTGCCTTTTGCAATATCACCATCCATCAGCGCCAGACCACTGGTTTCATGGTCCGCTGTCACAATAACGGTGGTTTGTTTGTCCTTGTCAGCAAAGCGCAGGGCTTCTCCAATAGCATCGTCAAAATCGAGCATTTCACGTACCAGGTAATCCAGGTCGTTGAAGTGACCACCATGATCAATACGGGAGCCTTCTACCATCAGGAAGAAACCTTTCCCCGAAGCATTCAGCTGCTGTAATGCCTTTTTCAACGCTGTTTTCAGATAAGCACCACGACCATTACGCATGGAAGTAACCACTTTGTCGCTCAATATCACCAGGGTCCGTTTTTTCATCGCCGGGTCCCAGCTATCCAGGTTGTCATACAGCTGAATACCTGCATCAGACAGTGCTGCGCCGCCATCTCTGTTCAGCTCTTCCCTGCCACCGCCTACGGCCAGTTGCAGTTTGCTGCTGAGGAGTTGCCTGTTCAGGGTATAAGTGCTATCCCTGTCTGGCGTATGACCATAGAAAGAGCCTGGGGTGGCGCCGGTAATTTCTTCCGTTACAATCACACCACTCTGTATGCCTTTAGGGGCCAGTACTTCAGGAAGTACGGGAATAGCTACGTAGGTGTTGTCCATACCAATAGCCCGGTTATGAGTTTTGCTGCCTGTACCCAGCGCAGAGCCGCCGGCAGCGGAGTCGGTATGGTAGTTATCGGTCGACTGGGTTTTAGACAAGCCTACCTGTTTCATCTGGAAAATATTGAGCGCACCTTTGTTGGCGGTATAACCAGCAAACATTTCTGCCAGCCCGGTACCATCGCCAATAAAGAGGATTACGTTTTTAGAGCGTACCTGCGTGGCATCAGACACGTAACTCGGTGTATATACAGGATGTACCGGCATATCGCCAGCCGTGGTATGCGTGGTTTTATGCATTACGTCGTACAGCTCTTCCGGATGATCGGTGCCAATCCAGTCAACTCCAAGGTCCATCAGTTTATAGTAAGTACTCCTGGTGGAAGGCGCGCCCCAGAAACGGAAGGCATAGCCTTGTTGGTGTACCTTGTCAATAACCTGGGTCACTTTTTTCATTTCAGCCGGTACAAGGGTACCTTTACCATTCCACTGGCTGTATAGTCCAAAATCAACGCTCAGCATAGCAATACGCTGTTTTAACGCCGCCGGGTATACGCTGTCGGGTCTGCCATCAAAGAAGAAAATGGGATCAAATTTTTCCCATTCCGCCATAGGAGGCAGGTTGCCGGAAATCACCAGTTTTACCGCAGATGGATTGGTGCTGCGGTCGAAGTATTGACGGTAAGGCAGCAGCAGCGCCTGTAATGCCTGCAGGGTAGGACTGCCTTCGGTTTTAATATCTATCAGTAACTGCATAGGAGAGTTATCTGCATATGGTTTGCCGTTATATAAGGCAAACTGCCGCAGTACCGGTTGCAGGTACATTTCTTTAAAGGTGCGGAAAGGGGTGATGGCGCTGGGATCATGTGCGACATATATAACACCGTCTTTCAGGTGTATATCTGCCTCAATAGACCCAAACTGCAAAGAAGCCGCAGCATAAAAGGGGGTGGCACGTTCATAGTCGTTATGCGAATGCGCCGCCGCCATCGTGTATTGTCTGATTTGTGCATTTGCACTGGCCGCCAGCAATACGCCCGACAAAACCGAAACAAAATTCTTCATTGTATAATTCATCTGTTGTAAAATGCAATGGTTACTTTATAAATAAAGCGTCCCCCGTTTAAAGGGGGCAAAGGTAGCAACAATCTTATCTGGCAGCCTTCCGGTAGTAGTTTATCATTATGTTAATTGTTGCCGCTGAAAAATCGATTTAGTTGAGCATTCAGCGACTAAGATATATTTTTTTGGCGGCAAAAGGAAAGTATTGGATAAGCGGAGGAAGGTGGACGTGGAATTCGTAGAAACTACAGGTTAAACGTATGGAGAGCAAATTATCAGAGGGTGGGCCAGTTTTGCACCAATTCTTTGAGCAGGTTTTGCCCTTCTTCCCAGGCTCCCAAACCGGATTCACTGTTGATATGGCCCCTGGCCCCGGCATTTACAAAGCGGCTACCCCATTTCCCGGCAAAAAAAGCAGCCCTTTCCAGCGAGCAATAAGGATCATTGGTGCTGGCAACAATAATGCTTTCAAAAGGCAGCTTTACCAGCGGAATAGGCGAAAACCCCACCGCAGCCTCCGGAAATTCAGGCCTTTCTGCATCTGCCGGCGCTACCAGCAATGCCCCGGTAATGGGTGTTTTGCTTTGCCTGGCCCAATGTGCCAGCGCAATACAAGCCAAACTATGGGCGGCAATCACCACCTGTGGCCCCGCGGCCTTAACAGCTTTCTCTATTTCTGCTATCCAGCGTTCGCAAACCGGCGCATCCCAGTCTGTTTGCTCGATCCGCCTGGTACCGGGTATCGACTCTTCCCACAGCGTTTGCCAGTGTAATGGACCGGAGCTACCCAACCCCGGTGCAGTTAGTACTTTAATTTCCATGACGTTATTTGTGTATTGAAAGATAGCAAAAAGAATGACGAATTACGAATTACGTATGACAGACGGAAGGAGAGATGGGTATTTATAAAATGGCCGGAGCTGAAAAACTCCGGCAACAGGTAACAACCAAAACAGCATTGATTAATACTGAGTATCTTAAGTAGTCGTGTTATATTAATTCATCATGCTAAACAAAATCCCCCCGCGGAAAGGCCCAACGGGGGGCATAAGTGGATTTTTAAAATACAAACCCTTTCCGCTTGAACATCCAGATGTTCCGCCAGCCATCACCATGTTGTACCAGCGTCAGCTCATTTTCGTTCAGCGTAATAATATTGTAGGTTTTACCAGGCACGTATATGCTTTCCCGTTACGGGCGGCGGCATGTAGCGCGGGAGGCGCAACAACAGCAGCCATACTACATACAGTAAGCGTTCGTATGACAGACTGCCGCGTCGAAAAATTGCTGACTTTGTACCAGATTTTCATGTTTAACGTGTTTTATATGGCAAAGGAGTTCAATAACGTATTGGTGTTTTAACTGAACCAGTCTGATGAATATGGTCCAGGTCAGAAGGCCCGGACCGTTTTTGCTATTCCATTATATGTTATCATGTGACCTGCTTGTTGTGGAATATCCGGATCAGCAGGCATTTGTTGGTCAACAAATGCCACGCGGAAGTACCGCTGCTGTAACATTCCCGGAAAACTCCCCGTTCTTTTTCCTTTACTGAGCCTTTGCGCTGCTTCATCCCAGTGGAAAGGGATGTTGCTGTAAGCGCCTTTCTTGTATTGATAGTTATTATTTTCATCTTCATATAAAGTAAAATCACCGTCTTTACCGGTATATACATATAACTGTATGGTGTCTGCTTTGTGTTCGTTTGTATATTATAAGACAGAACCCATTGGCAGAGTGGCGCCTTCTTTTACGTATAGTAGTATGCGTGATGTAATGCGTTTGGTTGTTTTCAAAAACGTGTTAACTTCAGAACGTGTGGAAACAAAAATAAATGGACACCCCGAAACATAGGGTAGCCGTATGTTTTAAATGTAGGGCGATTATGTTAACCGGAAGATTTACCCGGGTAATGAAATGATCCTGATCAGGGTATCAAATGTTAATCGGTGAGTGGAAAGTGGCTGGCTTTAAATAGTTTATAGCAGTAACAACCCGATAAGGGAGATGGTAATTAAACCATACAGGAGAACTTCGATCAACAGATACAAACGATTGCTTTTCTTAAAATTGTGCTTGAACATAGACAGATTTGATAATCAACCACAAAATTATCCATTGCCTGCTGCAGGGAAGGGTAGCATTTCGTTATTTAAAGGGGTAAAAATGTTGATAGGAGAATTGAACAGAGCGGATTTTGTCTTTGTACAGGATTAGACTGATTATACTGATTTTTGTTTTTACGATTTTATGATTAAGTAAGATAGACAACATATATTATTCATCTATCTTACATAATCAGAAAAATGTAATCAGTATAATCAGTCTAATCCTGTACAAAGACAAAATCCGCTCTGCTTATTCGCTAAAATGGCTTTATGCTTTATGCTTTCCGCCTTCTGCTTTATATTGCGAAGGCAGCATATTATACTCCATCTTAAAGTATTTAGAGAAATACTTCGGGTTGTTGAAGCCTACTTCGTACGCTACTTCAGCGACTGTAAGCTGGCTTTTTTCGAGTAGCTGGGCCGCCCGCTTCAAACGGATACCCCGGATAAATTCAATGGGCGATTTGCCGGTGAGTGCCAATATCTTTTTATAAACAGATACACGGCTCATAAAGAGCGTACGACTCAGCTCTTCTACCGAAAAATCCGGGTTGGAAATATGTTGTTCTACAATTTGCAACGCCTGCTGGATAAACTGTTCATCAGCGGAAGAAATAGCTATTTCGCTGGGATTGACCTCAATATGTTGCTGGAAGGTTTTCCGTAACGAGGATTGTTGGGAAATAATATTTTTTAAGCGAGACAGGAGCACCTCGAAGTTAAATGGCTTGGTGATATAGTCGGAGGCCCCTGTTTCCAGGGCTTCCAGTTGTTGCGCTTCTTCTGCCCGGGCTGTGAGCAATACAATTGGCAGGTGCGCGGTTTGCTGTTGGGAACGCACTTTTTTACATAATTCCAGTCCATCCATTTCAGGCATGGAAATATCACTTACTATGAGATGAGGCAAGGTGGTTTGTAATATCTTCCATGCCGCCAACCCATTTTCTGCGGCTATTACCTGGAAATATTGCCCCAGGTTATCTTTCAGGTAAAAGCGGAAATCTTCATTGTCTTCTACCAGTAGCAGCACCGGTTTTTTACTGTTAGGATTAATGGCAGCAGGAGGTGTGTGGGCTGTTGTGGGCCGGATTGTTTCCTCTACCTGCCCGGGTACTACCACCGCAGCGGTTTTTACGGGGAGTATCACCGTAAAGCAGCTACCCATTTCCGGGGCGCTGTCTACGCTAATGCTGCCACCATGCATTTTGACAAATTCCCGGGTAATAGACAATCCTATGCCACTGCCCTGGTTCACCATGGAAGCCGGTACTTCATGCTGGAAGAAACGTTCAAAGATATATGCCTGTTTTTCCAATGGAATGCCAATACCATTATCTTTTACCGCAATTTCTACCTGCGTGGCGCCTTCAGGGTAATTCACCTGCACCGCGATACTACCTTCTTCCGGCGTAAATTTAAAGGCGTTGGAAAGAAGGTTGAACAGGATCTTTTCTATCTTGTCAGCATCATACAACATCTTTAGTTCCTGTACATTACTGTGGAAGGTCAGTTGTATATGCTTTTTATCAGACAGGTCGGAGAAAGAGGCTGTCAGTTCCCGGGCGAAGCCAACCAGGTCGCCTTCAGCAGTATGCAGCTTTATTTCCTGTACTTCCATTTTACGGAAGTCGAGCAACTGGTTGACGAGGTTGAGCAGGCGCCGGGCATTCCGTTGCATCAACTCCAGTTGTCCTTTTAAATTCCCTTCCGTAGTTTGACGAATAATTTTTTCCAGTGGCGTGATAATAAGGCTCAGTGGTGTCCTGAATTCGTGGCTTACATTGGTAAAGAAACGTATTTTCAACGCATCCAGTTCGTGCATGCGGGCGGCTTCTTGTGTTTGCTGTTCCATCCTGAATTTGAGCCGCTCTCTTTCCTGGATGATGCGCCGGGCCAATAGCAACGCGCCCAATATCAGCAGCGCATAGCAAAGAAATGCGGGCCAGGTTTTCCAGAAGGGAGGTAATACCCGGATGTGTAGGGTAAGTCCTGTATCATTCCAAACGCCGTCATTATTGGAGGCCTTTACGCGGAAAGTATATTCCCCCGGATCCAGGTTGGTAAAAGTGGCCTTTCTTTGCAGACCGTCGGTGTATAGCCACTCTTTATTAAAGCCTTCCAGCATATAAGCATACCGGTTCTTCTCCGGATGGAAGTAATTCAGGGACGCAAATTCCAGGGAAAATACATTTTCACCAGGCTTCAGCGTAATGCTGCGTGTTTCCGAAATGGCAGCAGTAAGCAGTGTCCTGCCATTGACTTTTTCACCCGGTAAAATACTTTTATTGAAGATCTGCAGATCCGTTAATACTACCGGAGAGATGTTTTTGTTAATAGTCATCTGATCAGGATAGAAGATATTAAAACCATTACCTCCACCGAATATCAGTTCGCCGCGACTGGTTTTCAATGCGGCATTTTCATTAAACTCTTTGCCTTGTAGTCCGTCAGACTCATCATAATTTTTGAACGAATACGTATTGCCTTTGCCGTTAGTGCCCGGGTGTATAGTCATATTGGACAAGCCATTGGGGGTACTCATCCAAAGGCTATGATCATTGGCTTCCAGGATATTGAGAATGGAGTTATCTGGTAGCCCGTCTTCTTTACGGAGGGTCTGAAAGGTGTGGTTACCGGGGTTGAAAAGATCCAGCCCCTCGCGGGTGCCCACCCAGATGCGGTCCTGGCTGTCCTGGAAAATGCAAACCACGTTATTATGGCTCAAGCTGCCGGGTACCGACGGATTACTGCTGTAGTGGGTAAAAAGACCAGTACCGGGGCTTCTGACATCGAGTCCTTCCGATGTGCCCACCCATAAGTTCCCGGCTTTGTCTTCCAGTAGTGCGGCAATATACCGGGAAGGCACTTCCCGCTGAAAGTGTTGAAACTGCTGTGTTGCCGGGTCCATGCGGTTAAGGCCGCCGCTGAGCGTGCCTACCCACAGTTGTTGATGGCTGTCTTCCAGCACCTCCCAGATACTGTTGTCGCTGATACTGGTACTGTCTTTGGGATCATGCTTGTAATGTACAAACCGCTGCCCCTCCATCCGGTCCAGTCCACCAAAATAAGTCCCCACCCATAGTTGCCTGCGATGGTCTATCCAAAGGCTCACAATAACGTTGCCGGATATACTGTTGGAATTGCCAGGGTCATGGCGGTATTGCGTAAAGGTGTTGCGGCGGCGGTCAAAATAAATCAGGCCGCCGCCGTTGGTACCTATCCATAAGTTGTGTTGGTCGTCTTCCACAAACCGGTTTACATCATTATAGGGTAAACTGTTACGGCTATACGCCTGGTACTGGTAAAGTGGAAATTTTACCATGTTTTCATGGTAATAATTCAATCCTTTCTTATAAGTACCGACCCATATGATGCCGGTATTATCTTTATAGAGGGTGGTGGTACTGTTCTGGCTCAGGCTGCGTGTATCTTCGGGGATATTTTCTATGTAGCGGACAGTGGATGCCTTTTTATCGATGATATTGATGCCGCCATGATCCGTCCCTATCCATACCTGGCCGTTGTTATCCGGTACAATGCCTTTTACAATATTATTGTTGAGCGCCAAACCCCCAGTGGTTTGATCAATATGCCGGAAGCTGCGTGCGTTTACCGCAAAATAGTAAACGCCGTTGTCTTCATTGTTACTGAATATCCAGAGGTCACCATCATTATCGGCTACCATCGACCAGCCAGTGCCAGGTCTTTCAGGTTTTACCAGTGTGCGGTTGCGGTAAACGATGCGATGACTGCGGGCATCCAATTTTTCCAGGATGCCATTGCTGTGTAACAGCCAATAACCACCGTCTTTGGCGGGTGTCATGACGGCAACACTGTTGCTGGCAATGCTGTTGCTGTCTGCCGTATGTACCAGTGAAAGTGCTTTGTGGTATCCATCTGCCAAAAAAATACCCGCCGTGGGGTGCAGGAACCAATATTGCCCTGATGGGTCTTTTACAATATCCGTTAACACGTTGCCGGGTATGCCCCATTGCTGCAGGAGGGTTTCGGGATGCCGGTTAAAGGTAGCTTTTAACGGGTTATATATATTGATGCCGGTGCGGGTTTGTATCCAGAGCTGTTGCCCCGGACCCGCCATGATTTTACTGATATTATTGTCGGAGACAGAACTGCTGTCGCGCAGGTCGTGCTGGAATATGGTAAAATGATAGCCGTCGAACCGGTTTAACCCCGATACGGTGCCTATCCACATAAAACCAGTGCTATCCCTGAATACGCAGTTCACCTGGTTGTTAGACAAGCCCTGGTTAATATCTATCCGGTTAAACTGGTAGGTCTGGGTTTGACCCCGTAGATGCTGTATAAGTAGTAGTAAAAAAAAGCATATGAAGACACTCTTCCGCATGTACATTCCTTGGTTGAAAAAAAATGTTATCCTGACAATTATTAAGGCGCAACAATATAGTACAAAACGATTATAAACAAAGAAAGGTCGAAAGAATTCGACCTTTATTGCTAAAATTCCACGTTATGGCACTCAGGTCCATAAAAAGTTAATCAGCTTGTCCGGCATAACCGGTATATAACGAGTGATATTTGCGCTTTTGTTGGGGTAGCCAGCCTCTTGCTCTACAAAAGTAAATGAAGCTAAAACGATTGTCAAGAAATTAGCAAATAATATTTTAAAAAAAATGAAAATAAGCCCTGGATGGTGATTTTAGGATTACAAGATAATTTTAAGACGGGGCGGTTATTAGCTTTAAAGATAAATGAGTACTTTTTTACTAATCTGAACATCCATGAAACGTATCCTGACAAGTATGCTGCTGTTATGTAGCCTGGTGATCACCGCTATCGCCCAACAGCAGCCGGGTAAAGGACTGACCGTTACCCTCGATTACTATTACAACAACGAGTTTAAACCCGGCAAAGACGGTACTCCCGTGCGCTGGCATTACATCTGGACCGAAACAGACATGGGCGGACTATCCATATGGGGTGGCATTTTTGACTCCCTGGGCGTTAGAAGGGATAGCCTCCTGGAAGCACCTACAGCGGCCAATCTGGCCAAAACCGATATCTATATGATCATCGATCCGGACACCGAAAAGGAATCCTCCCATCCCAACTACATGAATGAAAAGGATGCCGCCGCCATCGTCAAATGGGTAAAAGCCGGCGGCGTTTTGGTGCTGATGGAAAATGATTCCGCCAACGCTGAATTTGACCACTTTAATGAGCTGAGTGAAAAATTTGGTATCCACTTCAATGGCGACAGCCGCAACCGCGTGAAAGGAAAGAACTGGGAGCAGGGCACCTTTCAGCTCCCTGTTGGGCATGATATTTTTACCCACGGCGAAAAAGTATATATCAAGGAACTATCTACCATACAGGTAAAGCCGCCTGCCAGCGCCGTTTTTAAAGACGGAGAACATGTGATTATGGCCGTAGCCAAAGTGGGTAAAGGAAAGGTGTTTGCCGTTGGAGATCCCTGGTTTTATAACGAATATGTAGATGGAAAGCGGCTACCAGCATCTTACCAAAATGTGGAGGCCGCAGCAGACCTCACGCAGTGGCTGATTTCGGCGGTTAGCCATTAGCTTTTAGCAAAATGCAGCGGAGAACATCCTATGTTAATCTCCGCTGCATTTTGCTAAAAGCTAATGGCTAAGAGCTTAAGAAATCCAGGTTGCGGCGAATGCCCCCAAATTTGCTGCGTTTAAGGGGAGAGTGACGGAAAATAGTTTTAAATGCTTCCTCTGTCAGCTCTTCCCAGTCGCGGGTAGAGAAGTTGAGGATAGCGGGTATAGGTGTAAACTCCGCCTCCTGGTGCGCTTTGGAGAACCGGTTCCAGGGGCATACATCCTGGCAGGTATCACAGCCAAACATCCAGTCGTCAAACTGCCCCTTCATCTTATCAGGTATCAGCTGCTCTTTCAGTTCTATGGTAAAATAAGAAATACATTTGCTGCCATCTACTACGCCCGGCGCTACCAGCGCTTCGGTAGGACACGCATCCAGGCAACGGGTGCAAGATCCGCAATAGTCGCCCACCGGGCCATCATAGTCGAGGGCCAGATCCGTAATCAAGGTGGCAATAAAGAAAAACGAACCGGCCTGTTTGTGAATAAGGTTCCCATTTTTACCTATCCAGCCCAGCCCACTGCGCCTGGCCCAGGCCCGCTCCAGTACCGGTGCGGAATCCACAAATCCGCGTCCCTGCACGGGTCCGATATGCTCCTGCATCCGGAACAACATGGTTTTCAACTTCGCCCGGATTACCTCATGATAATCATGCCCATAAGCATACTTGGAAATACGCGGGGCATCGCTGCGTTGCCGCTCCGCCGGAAAATAGTTAAATAATAAGGTAATAACAGACTGGGCGCCATCTACCAGCTTGCGGGGATCTATACGCTTGTCGAAATGATTTTCCATATACTGCATGTTGCCATGCATGCCCTTATTCAGCCAGGTCTCCAGTCTGCGCGCATCCTCATCCAGTTGCACGGCCTTTGCAATACCACAGTGGTCAAACCCCAGTTCCCGGGCCAGCTCTTTTATGAATAAAGTGTGCGTCATCTCCGCGAAATTACGTGAATTTTTATACCTTAGTTCCGCATATTATCCGCTATGCCCTTATACTGTATGCGCTATAACATTGTTACGCTCGCCTGCCTGGCAGGTAGTTTGTTTTCCCTGCGTGCCATTGCCCAGGATCGCTCCAAAATGAAATTTGGGAAAGTTGACAAAAACGAATTCATCATCGAAAAATTTGACAAGGATACCGGCGCCCATGCCATTGTGCTGGCCGAAATCGGCTCCTCAAAGTTTGAAACAGATGGTGATGACCTGCGGCTGGTCTACAAAGTCCACCGCCGCATTAAGGTAATCGACAAAAATGGCTACGACGTAGCCACCGTAGAAGTTCCCCTGTACAGATCAGAAACACAGGAAGAGAAATTGCTGAACGTCAAAGCCTCCGCTTACAACCTGGAAAATGGAGAAGTGGTGGAAACAAAAATGGACAGCAAAAATGTATTCAGCGATAAACAGGATAAGTCTTTGCTGGTGAAGAAATTTACCCTTCCCGCAGTAAAAGAAGGTACCATTATCGAGTATACCTACAGTATTGCTTCTCCTTCCTACCACCACCTGCGCTCCTGGGACTTCCAGGGCGAATACCCGCGGCTGTGGAGTGAGTACAGTGTATCCATTCCTGAGTATTTCGATTATGTGCTTATCCCACAGGGATATGAAAAGTATGTAGTGAAAACAAAGGAATACAGCCGCTCTACTTTTACCTTCCGTAGTGAATCACATGGCTCCACCGGCCCTTCCGAAACGGTCACCGTTTCGCCTAACATCACTACGTATAAATGGGCGTTGAAAGAAGTACCGGCCATTCATAGTGAAAGCTTTATCACCACTACTGATAACTACGTAAACCGTATAGAATTCCAGCTGTCGGCCTATAACTGGCCCGACCAGCCACGCAAACCGGTACAAAGTACCTGGGAACAACTGATGAAAGATATGCTGAAGGACCCGGATATGGCCGGCGCATTGGACAACAGTAACGGTTTCCTCGGAAGCACAGTAGAGGAACTGGTAAAAGATGCCAAAACAAACAGGGAAAAAGCACAGAAAATATTTACCTGGGTACGCGACAACTTTACCTGCACAACTCATCAGGCCCTGTGGATGAAGAGATCACTGAAAACCGTTTTTAGCGCAAAGAATGGAAGTGTGGCAGAAATAAATATCCTGCTGGTAGCGATGCTGAAAAAAGCGGGACTCTTTGCGTCGCCAGTCATTCTCAGCACCCGTGACAATGGCTATGTATACCAGTTTTATCCGCTGTATACCCGATTTAATTATGTGATAGCTGGTGTAAACCTGGGCGATGAATATGTAACACTTGATGCATCCCATCCGCTGATGGGCTTCTGCAAGCTACCTTCTGACTGCTATAACGGCGCCGCCAGAACAGTAGATGAATTTGCTACGCCGCTTGCCCTGTGGGCTGACTCGCTGAAGGAACAAAAATTCACCAGCGTGATGCTGTTGGGAAAATTGAACGATGGTATGATCGAGGGCGCCTTTATGCAAAGACCTACCTACTTTGAATCCTATGCGGTGCGTAATAAGGTGAAAGAAAAAGGGGAGAATGAATATTTTACGCAAATAAAGAAAAGTTATACCGGTGAAATAGAATTGAAGAATAAAGGAATTGAAGATATCGGAAACCTGGAAGAACCGGTAATGGTAAAGTATGAATTTAAAATGCAGTTGGGAAATGAAGATATATTATATATCAACCCAATGATGGGAGAAGCCTATAAAAGCAATCCCTTTAAATCTATGGAACGCAAATTCCCGGTAGAAATGACGAGCGTGTCAGATGAAGTATACTCGTTTAACATGGAGGTGCCGGAAGGGTATGTGGTAGATGAATTGCCTAAGCCCACCATCGCCAAATTCAATGAAAATGAAGGCGAGTTCCAGTACCTGGTTCAGCAGTCAGAAAATCATATCCAGCTGCGTTGCCGCATTAAACTGACCAAAGCCAGGTTCGAGCCGGATGATTATTCCACCCTGCGCGAATTTTTTGACCTGATCGTAAAAAAACAGGCGGAGCAAATTGTCTTAAAAAAGAAAAAATAGTATATGCGCAAACTGTTAGTAATAAGCGCAGGATATTGGTGGCCGCTCGCTATATTACCGGTGTTGATGCTCATCACCTCCTCAGCAACGGCAGAGGATCCGGTATACCCGGCTAAAACAATACCCGCAGCGCTGAAAGAACATGCACACGTGGTGAAACGACTGGATGAAACCACTGTTAAAATCATTGATCTGTCAGATACCCGCATTACCCTTCATTACGTAACCACCGTGCTGGATGAAGCAGGAGCCGCCGATGTGCGCCTATACGAATACTATGATGAACTAAGAGAAATACGTTCCATCTCCGGTGCATTATATGATGCTAACGGCGAACTGGTAAAACGGTTGAAACAAAGCGAAATAAGGGATGTCAGCGTTGTAGGAGATGGTAGCCTCATGACAGACGACCGGATGAAGATTCACCAGTTTTATTATAATGTGTATCCGTATACGGTAGAGTATACAGTAGAATTACGTTTTAATAATACCGCGTTCCTGCCACACTGGCAACCACAGGACGCGATCGACTGCACAGTAGAGCAAAGTAAGCTCACCGTTACAACGCCGCAGGAGTATGCATTGCGCTATCGTAGTTACCTGTATACGGGTGAACCGGTGGTTACTACAGATAAAAATACCAAAACGTATACCTGGGAAGTAAAGCAGCTGACGGCATTAAAACAGGAAGTAAATTCAGGTGAATTTTACCATCGCACCCCGGCCGTGTTTCTCGGGCCTACTGATTTTGAAGTGGCCCGTTATAAGGGAAACATGAGTTCCTGGAAAGACTTCGGCACCTTTATTTATAAACTGAATGAAGGCAGAGACGTGTTGCCGGAGAATATCAAAGCCAAAGTACAGGAACTGACCAAAGGACTTTCCCGGAATGAAAAAATAAATGTATTATATAAATACATGCAGCAAAATACCCGCTACATCAGTATTCAGTTTGGTATAGGTGGCTGGCAAACTTTCGACGCAGCTTCTGTTGCATCAAAAGGATATGGGGATTGTAAGGCATTGTCTAATTACATGATGGCACTGCTGAAAGAAGCAGGTATTAAATCGAATTGCGTGTTGGTAAAATCCGGAGAGTTTTCGCATACCCTCCGGGAAGACTTTCCTTCCTCCCAGTTTAACCATGTTATTCTTTGTGTGCCAGGCAGCAAGGATACTACCTGGCTGGAATGTACCAGTAATACACTGCCTGCCGGATATCTCAGCAGTTTTACGGATAACAGACCTGTATTGCTCCTGGATGAAAAGGATAGTAAACTGGTTCGAACACCATCTTACGACATTAATTGTAATCAACAATTACGTACTGTTAATGCCATAGTGGACTCCAGTGGCAACATCGATATTAGCGCAGTAACCATCCACAGCGGACTACAGCAGGATCTGCTGCATAGTATTATTCACGAGTTGAGTGAAGAAAAGCAGCTGGAGCTGTTACGGAAAGGGCTTGATCTTTCCAGCTATGATATCACTGGTTATCGTTGCAAAGAATTACCTACCGCGATTCCGTCTATTGAAGAAAAGATCCAGATCAAAGGACACAACTATGCAACGGTAACGGGTAAACGAATGTTCCTGGTACCCGATATTCTTAATCGCGGAGGTATGAAACTGGATGCAGAAGAAGAGCGGAAATCTGAAATCAGGTTTGACATGGCGTATCGGGATATTGATACCGTTAATATCACTTTACCGGCGGGCTATCGGCCGGAAGCCATGCCAGAACCGGTAACAGTGAGTGGAAAGTTTGGTACCTACAGCTCAGCTGCCATGGTAAAAGGAAATACAATCGCCTACATAAGAAAAATCGAACGACAGGCAGGCGTGTTCCCGGCTACTGATTTTCCTGAGTTGGTAAAATTCCTGGCCACCATTTATAAAGCAGATAGAAATAGGGTAGTGCTGGTGAAAGAATAAGTAGAAAGCAGAAAGCAGAAAGCAGAAAGCAAAAAGCAGAAAGCAAAAAGCAAAAAGCTATTAACGCGTATATCACTCGCTTTAATAGCTTTTTGCTTTCTGCTTTCTGCTTTCTGCTCAATAGGAACTATTTCTCCCGAACACTCACTGAAATATGCCTGTCTTTTTTCCTTTCTTCGTCAGGAGCATTGGCAGCGGCTTTCGCAAATTGAGAGCCATAACCTTCTGCACCCAGTAACTGGTCTGCACTGGTTTTTTCTTTCTTCAGCGAGGTAACCACAGATTCAGCGCGTTCTTTAGACAGGCGGAGGTTAGCGGTGCTATCGCCGGTGCGGTCGGTATAACCGCCTATTTTTATTTTAGCTTTCGGGAATGCTTTCATAATGGCGGCAATGTTGCCTACCTGTTTCATACTTTCTTCTGTTAGTTCGGCACTGCCGGTTTTGAAGTTCAGGTTATCAAAATCAAACCATACATCTTTGCCGGCCGGCCGGCTGTTGTCTTTGAGGAAAGTTACCAGTTGGTCTTCAATACCGCCTTTATATGCATCCAGTACGGTGCCATTCGGGAGGGTTACTTTGATGCTTTCACGAGTGGTGGATGGAGGCGTTGCGGATACACCCATGGCAGCAGAATCTGCCAGCTGACTGGTAGTAATGCTGTCGGTTACCGGCGTGCCGGCAGGTTTATTGCCGCCACAGCCGCGCATCAGGTACCACAGCAGGATGATGGCAATCAGGATCAGTAACAGCGACCATACCCAACGATTGCTGCTACCGCCACCCGGCTTGATATTCACTGCACCGGCGGTAGTAGTGGCAGTATCAGTGCCAATACCCAGTTTTTTACCCAGGTCTCCCAGGTTGGCCAGCCCAAGGATGCCGGCAATATTTAATCCACCAGGAATAGCACCCAGTATCTTATCTTTTTGAGAATCCAGTAAAGAAAGGAAAGAGTTAGGACTAAGATTATTTTGTGCAGCATACTGACCTACCGTGCCCAATGTAGCCGGTGCAGCGGTTTGCAGCAAGGTATTGGCAGATGATTCCTTGATGCCGGCAAAAGAAGATAACATGCCTGCAATGGAACCCACTTTGTCGCCAAACAGGCTACGCAGTAAATCAGCTCCTTTGCTCATGAGCCCTCCTGCGCCGCCCTGAAGAGCGCCGGTTATGGCCGATGGATTCGCGTCTCCGGCTACCCCCTTCACCATATCCAGTAACCCGCCGGCACTATTTCCCGATGATCCCGCTTTGTTGAGCAGTCCACCCAAAATAACAGGTATAATACCACCAAGGGCTTTCTGAATACCACCCTCACTTTCCCCAAGTTGTGAGGAAGCCTGACCAACCACATTGTTGTTGAAAATACTTTTAGCGCTTTCCAGTAAGTCGAAAGACATAATTGTAGGGTTTAAGATGATGAATGTATTTATCAGTTCTGATGCTCGATCATCCGGCTGTTAGCGGAAACAGACAATTGTATGTTATAGGAATGGTATAACAACAGAGTCCCCGTTGTTGTTTGAATCCCCGTATAATTGCCGGGAAATAACAATTTTGATATATAATAAATTGTAAATAAAATATTGATTTTTAGGTAGATAGATACCTTTTTGGTTGTTTCCCTTGGCAGGGCAGCCATTTTTTCGTACCTTTGCTTTGCTTTACGCATTTTCCGACTGTTGAATGTGCCTTCCGTGCACCACGCAATACGCTATAACAGTCAATATTTATTGGATTGATCATTTGTCGGGCCACATCGCGCCCGGTTTCCATTTCCGGCTAGCTGTTTTACGCAGTTGCATGCACATAGGATACCTATGTCGCCAGGGAAAAGATCAGCTTATTCATATGCAAAAATTGATAACGATGAGGATCCATCATCGTATTGGGCTTTGCTGTGCGGGTAGCTGATCCTGCCTTCCCACACTGGATACCACCGGCTGCCAGGCTTCCGACACCGCTAAAAACTATTAAACATGCCTAAACTTCAAATCAATAACCTGACCCTCATCTTTGGCCGCGAGCGAAATGCCGCGCTGCAACTGCTGAGGGAAGGTAAAAGCAAAGCAGCCATACTAGATGCTACCGGCTGTACCGTGGCTGTAAAAAATGCTTCTTTCCAGATAGAGAAAGGAGAATTTTTTGTGATCATGGGTCTCTCCGGCAGCGGTAAATCCAGCCTGCTGCGCTGTTTGAACCGTTTAATAGAACCCACTGCGGGAGATGTTTTACTCAACGGTACCAATATCACGCAATTGAATGAAGCTGCCCTGCAACAAACACGCAGAAAGGAAATTTCCATGGTGTTCCAGAAATTCGGATTGCTGCCACATCGTACAGTATTGGAAAATATCGCATTCGGCCTGGAACTGCAAGGCATGCCCGTGGCAGAAAGAACGGACAAAGCCCGCAACGTAGTAGAACTCGTAGGACTCAAAGGATATGAACAAATGCTCCCATCAGAATTATCCGGTGGTATGCAGCAACGCGTAGGCCTGGCCCGCGCACTGGCCAACGATCCGGAAGTATTACTCATGGACGAAGCCTTTTCTGCACTCGATCCGCTCATCCGCACCCAAATGCAGGACGAATTGCTCGACCTCCAGGAAAAAATGCACAAAACCATCATATTCATCACCCACGACCTCGATGAAGCCATCCGCCTCGGCGACCGCATCGCTATCATGAAAGATGGAGAAGTAATACAAATAGGCACACCGGAGGAAATTCTCACTACGCCTGCCAACGACTATGTATCCTCCTTCGTGGAAAAAGTCGATCGCAAAACTATTATCACCGCCTCTTCCATGATGGATACCAAACCTACTATGGCAGTATTCCGGAAAGACGGTCCGGAAGGAAGCTTGCGTAAAATGCGCGCTACCGGCCTCGATATACTCCCGGCAGTAACCGTAGACAAACACTTCCTCGGCTTTGTATATCTCCGGGAAGTACTGGAAGTAAAACGACGGGGCGATAAAACCATCGAAGCAGCCATTCACCGCGATGTCCCCGTGGCACATCCGGATACTACCGTTGAACAAATGCTGCCCTTTATCGCGGAAACAGATAAGCCGGTAGCCGTGGTAGACCCACAAAACAATAAACTGCTGGGACTGATTTCGCAAACATCACTCATCATTGAAACCACCGGTCGTCAGCTGGTATAACCCCAACGAATAAACGAATTAACATATGATCAGAATAGGAAAATATATTGAACACTTCATCTATTGGCTCACCTATCACTTTGGTTCCTTTTTTAAGGCCCTCAAAATAGGGGTAGAAGCAACGGTTGGCAGCGTACAATGGCTGCTGACTTTCACCCCCTTTTATATTGTAATTGCTTTACTGGCAGTCCTGGCCTGGAAACGGGCTGGCTGGGGCGTGGGTATCATGACTCTCCTGGGCCTGGGTTTTATCTATGGCATGGGATACTGGGGGCAAACCATGGAAACACTGGCATTAGTCCTTGTATCGGCCGTTATTGCCCTGTTAATAGGCATTCCATTGGGTATCTGGGCCGCTAAAAGCAAAATAGCCGGCAAATTGATGCGCCCACTGATGGACCTGATGCAAACCATGCCGGCATTCGTATACCTCATTCCCGCCGTATTATTTTTCGGATTGGGAAAAGTACCCGGTGTATTTGCTACCATCATCTTTGCGATGCCACCGGCGGTGCGACTTACTACCCTGGGTATTAAACAGGTCCCCGAAGATATCGTGGAGGCCACCCGCTCTTTCGGTGCCACCTCCCGGCAACTGCTCTTCAAAGTAGAATTGCCACTGGCCATGCCTACCTTACTGGCAGGCGTTAACCAAACCATTATGATGGCTTTGTCGATGGTGGTGATTTCTGCCATGATTGCTGCCGGCGGACTGGGAGAAGTTGTCCTGAAAGGAATCACGCAACTGAAAATAGGCGTGGGCTTTGAAGGCGGGATTGCCGTAGTCATCCTGGCCATCATCCTGGATCGCATCACCCAGTCATTTGGAAAAAGAAAACAACGTACTTCAAAAACAACCTGATATGAAGCAAATATTTTTATTCACCCTGGTAGCCCTTATACTCGGCATAGCCGCCTGTAACACCGGTGGCGCCAACGGTAAAAAGAAAATTACTATTGGCTGTGTCAACTGGGCAGAAGGCGTTGCGATGACCTGCCTGGCTAAAAATGTACTCGAGAAGAAAGGATACGAAGTAATCCTGAAAAATGCAGACGTGGCGCCCATATTTGCGGCCGTTGCCGGTGGAGACGCCGATATATTCCTCGACGCCTGGATGCCGGTTACACACCAGCGCTATATGGAAAGGTTTGGTCAGCAACTAACCGTATTAAATACCAACTTTGATGGCGCCAGGGTAGGACTGGTAGTACCGGACTATGTAAATATTCACAGCATAGCGGAACTCAACAACACTAAAGATAAGTTCCTTCAACACATCGTAGGCATCGATGCCGGTGCCGGTATCATGAGCAAAGCAGCAGAAGCGGTAAAAACCTATGCACTGGACTACAAGCTGCAAGCCTCCAGCGAAGCAGCCATGATGGCCACCCTGAAGAAAAGCATCGATGCAAAACAGCCTGTCGTCATCACCGGTTGGGCGCCTCATTGGATGTTTTCCCGCTATCAACTCCGTTTCCTCGATGACCCGCAACAGGTATTCGGTACTACTGAAAAAATTCAAACCATCGCTAACAATGAATTTAGTGTAACCGACACCGTAGCTGTTGCCTTCTTCCGTAAATTCCAGTTAAACAGCGAACAACTCAGCTCCCTCATGGGCGCACTGGCAGATGCGGACAGAGAAGAAGATGCCGCCGTGAAAACCTGGATGGCGCAGCACCAGGACTTGGTAGATAGCTGGTAAAGCTAAAAGCAAAAAGCCGAAAGCAAAAAGCCATTTTCGCGAGTGATATACGCGAAAATGGCTTTTTGCTTTCGGCTTTTTGCTTTTAGCTCTTTACAGCGTCATTCTTTGTTGATTCCTGAAAATAACGAGTGGCACTTTCTTATCGCCATAAAATGTATCCGCTTTCTCCAGGTCTTCTTTGGTATTGATTTTTTTATCGCCCAGCTGCAGAATAACATCCCCTTTGCGTATGGGATACTTATGTCCTTCTGGTACCGCTACTACATAGGCGCCTTTGTTATCCGGTAAACCGGTGGCAGAGCGTTCTCCCAGGGTTTCAATATTTTTCATGAGGGCGCCCTGCCAACCGGAAAAGCTGGGTTCTTCTACCAGCACTTCCTTTTCCAATACCGGCAAGGGGGCCTTTTTCGCCCTTGCTTTCAATGCCGGCGTAATAACGCCAAATTGATCCATCGGGAAGTTTCGGAAACCTGTTTTTAAGGCCAGTGATTGGGGCTGTACGCGATAATCACCGGTAGCAGGGGAAATATACATGGGGTCACCTGCCAGCGAATTTCCATCCGTAGGGGGCTTGATCGCATTTTGCTCCGGGAAAAAGTTGTGGTCTGTCTCATCTCCCCAAAACTCAATCCCAATGGGCTTGTAGGTACGACTAACAATATTATGGCGGAAAATATCATGACTGTTTTCAAACCATACATGTGGGTGAAAAGAGTTGTTAAGCATAATATTATTTTCTACGGTACGGTAGAATCCTTCCCGTAGTTTAAGCCCACCATTCAAACAAACGTTGTTGTAGATATGATAATTGGAGGAACCATCGTCCAGGTCTATATCCCAGCCATGATCGCAACGGAAACGGTTGTTCCGCAGGATATTGGTTTTCATGGCGTCTTGTTTGATCAGCCAGGGGTGGGCAGCTGCCATGCTATCCAGTAGGTTCCGGTTGGGATACCACCAGCGGTCACGGCCCCAGGAGTTAAAGGCGCCGTGGTCACCGGTTTCCAATACGGTATTAAATACATCGTTGTACTCAATGATATGTCCGCCCCACGTGCCTTCACTCACGTTAATGCCTGCACGTGGTACGTCATAAATAGTATTATGCGATACCGTAATATCCATCGCCATAGATATCTGTACGCCGGCGCTTTGTTTTTCTATCCGGCCGGTGCGGTAAATGAGGTTATCATAAGCCACACAGGAGGCAGGATAGTTAAGGTTCTTAGGCCCTGCAGCAGTGTCCATGCCTGCAAATACCGGCGATTGATTGTATTCGAATAAGGGCGCCCTTACGGCATCCGGGTTTCCTACAAAGCAAATACCACTGCCGCCGGCATCATGGATAAGGTTGCCGGATATGTTAGCGTGGCGGTTATAGTTGCTCAGGAAAATCGCGTTGCCGCCATTATGATCAAATTCACAATCACGGATACTGCAATGGCTGGTGCCATCCAGCAATACAGCGCCGCCGCGGTAAATGGCCCAGTCGCTCCGCAACAGCGGCTCACGGGTATCCATAAACGTAGCATTGCTATGCGCAAAGCGTATATTCCTGAACGTTATATTCTTCACGGGTTTGTCCGCGCTGCCTTTTAATGCCACAATTTCCGGTAGCCGGGAAATGATGACAGTTGCATTGGTCAGCGATATGCCGGCAACAGGTTTATAATAAAGCGTTTTACCTGCTTTGTCATAATACCATTCCCTGGGCGCATCCAGTTCTTCGAAGATATTTTCCACAAAACGCTGTTTTTCGTTCATGCCCATCTGCCGGTTGTTTTGGTAACCACCTTCCAGTTTCAGTGTGCCATCACCATTTACGCCGGTAATGCGGTAGTGGTAACCCCCCCATTCGTGTTGGTGCAGGGCATGTATATAGCCTCCTTCAGGATGCTGCCAGGTTTTTATCCTTTCCGGGCTGAGGGCATCGGCTGCCGTGCCATTGAAATGTTTGGCACCGCTGTCGAAATTGGGATAGCGGGCGCGGATCTGTTGTTCGTCATTAATATACAGCTGGCTAAATTCAAAAGGTATGTCCAGCGGGGCTTTGTAAATGCCGTCTTTCCATAAAGTCCACTGGAGGCGTAATGGCTGCCCTCCACTGATGGTCACCTTCGCTGGTGCTACATGTGGCTTGTCGTTCCCTGCAGGGGTCACGGTGATGCTGCCTTTGCCCGGTGGCAGGTCTGCAGAAGACAATACCAGGGTGCTATCCAGGAAATAGGTGCCTGGCCGCAGGTAAATGGTAATGTTGGCATTCGGGTGCTGCCTGAGCATCGCCTTTGCCTGTATGAGGCCCTCTGGTAAGCTCAACGCCTTCGCTTTAGCGGTGGACGCACCTCCCGCATAAATTGCTGCTTGCTGTGCCTGCAGGCGCCCGGAAAAGAGCGATAACGTAATCGCACATACGATATAGGTAATTCGTTTCATGGTTGGTTTAACTGATCCACGAATATAGACACTATAAAAACCCGGTTATAATGAAAAATTAGCAGTTACTACGCTATTTTTCTGCTAAAAATGCAGTAATACTTTGCTTTATATGTCATAATTACCGGTTATAGAACATTGGATCGCGGTTTGTTGTTACCTAAACACGTTTGAGAAATCAAAAAAGGAGACAAAAAACGCACTTATGAACTTGAATAATTTCACTATAAAATCGCAGGAAATACTGCAACAGGCACAGCAACTGGCATTCAATAACCAAAACCAGTCTATCGAAACAGGGCACCTGTTGAAAGCCTTGTTAAATGATGAAGATAGCCCCATTGAATACTTACTAAAGAAGAATGATGTGAACACTACTTTCGTCAACAGTAAACTCAATGAGCAGATCAATAAATACCCACGGATGGCTGCCGGCGAAGGCGGTCAATCCCTCAGCCGCGACGCCAATAATGTAATATTAAGGGCCGGCGCAGCCATTAAAGAATTCAAAGACGAATTTGTAAGCGTAGAGCACCTGCTGCTGGGTATTCTCGGCGGTAGCGATGATACCGCTAAATTGCTGAAAGATGCAGGGCTGACGGAAAAAGGGCTTAAAGCCGCTATCCGGGAACTGCGCAAAGGGGATACCGTCAACTCGCAAACCGGCGGTAACCAATATAATACACTTCAAAAGTATGCGAAGAACCTCAACGAAATGGCCCGGGAAGGTAAACTGGATCCGGTTATTGGTCGTGATGAGGAAATCCGCAGAACCTTACATATCCTCTCCCGCAGGTCTAAAAACAATCCTATCCTGGTCGGAGAGCCAGGCGTTGGTAAAACAGCCATCGTAGAAGGATTAGGCCACCGTATCATCAACGGCGACGTTCCGGAAAATCTGAAGTCTAAAATCATCTATGCCCTCGATATGGGTGCATTGATGGCGGGTGCTAAATACCGCGGTGAGTTTGAGGAAAGATTGAAAGGCGTGGTAAAAGAAGTAGCAGAAAGTAACGGGGAAATCATCCTCTTTATTGATGAAATCCATACCCTGATCGGCGCAGGCGCCATGGAAGGTGCCATGGATGCTGCTAACATCCTGAAGCCAGCATTGGCAAGAGGAGAGCTTCGTGCTATTGGTGCTACCACCCTGAACGAATACCAGAAATATTTTGAGAAAGATAAAGCCCTGGAACGCCGTTTCCAGAAAGTATTGGTAGACGAGCCTTCCGTAGAAGATGCCATCTCTATCTTGCGTGGACTGAAGGAAAAATACGAAAGCCATCACCATGTATTGATTAAAGATGAAGCCATCATTGCGGCGGTAGAATTATCACATCGTTATATCACCGATCGCTTCTTACCCGACAAGGCCATTGACCTGATCGACGAAAGCGCTGCTAAACTCAGGCTGGAAATGAATTCCATGCCGGAAGAACTGGATGAACTGGAAAGAAGAATCCGTCAGCTGGAAATTGAAAGAGAAGCAATTAAACGGGAAAATGATGAAGATAAACTCCGCGAACTGCGGGAAGAAATAGCCCGCCTGAGCGAAGAACGTAACACCTTTAAAGCGAAATGGCAGGCCGAGAAAGAAGTAGTGGATCAGATCCAGAATGCTAAATCTGCCATCGAAAACCTGAAACTGGAAGCCGAACAGGCAGAACGTAACGGCGACTTTGGCCGGGTAGCAGAAATCCGCTACGGTAAGGTAAAAGAACAGGAAAAGCTGGTCATTGACCTCACCGAAGAATTGAATAAAATATCTGCCAATCATAAACGTCTTCTTAAAGAAGAAGTAGATGCGGAAGATATCGCGGAAAACGTAGCCAAGGCTACCGGCATCCCGGTGTCAAAAATGATGCAGAGTGAAAAAGATAAATTACTGCACCTGGAAGAAGAACTGCATCAGCGGGTAATTGGTCAGGACGAAGCCATCATCGCTGTGTCTGACGCCATACGCCGCAGCCGCGCCGGATTGCAGGATCCCCGCAGGCCTATCGGGTCTTTCATTTTCCTCGGTACTACCGGGGTCGGTAAAACAGAGCTGGCCAAAGCATTAGCCGAATACCTGTTTGATGATGAAAACATGATGACGCGTATAGACATGAGCGAATACCAGGAAAAACACTCGGTAAGCCGGCTGGTAGGAGCACCTCCGGGATATGTTGGATATGATGAAGGTGGACAGCTCACAGAAGCCGTACGCCGCAAACCATACTCTGTTATCCTGCTCGATGAAATCGAAAAAGCGCACCCGGATACTTTTAACATTTTGTTACAGGTATTAGATGATGGTCGTTTAACAGATAACAAAGGCCGTGTGGTGAACTTTAAAAACACCATCATCATCATGACCAGCAATATGGGAAGCCATATTATCCAGGAGAATTTTGAAAACATTAACGATTCCAATAGGGAAGAGATAGTTGATAAGACGAAGGATGAAGTGATGAATCTGCTGAAACAAACCATTCGCCCTGAATTCCTGAACCGGATTGATGAGGTGATTATGTTCCAGCCGTTGATGAGAAGTGAAATTAAAGGAATAATTAACATACAGTTACAACAGTTGAAGGACATGGTAGCAAAGAATGGCATGATATTGGAATTTTCAGATTATGCGCTTGAATACCTTTCCGTTCAGGGTTACGATCCGCAGTTTGGTGCAAGACCATTGAAACGCCTGATTCAGAAGGAAATCATTAATCTCCTGAGTAAGAAAATTCTCAGCGGTGATATTGACAAATCCAAACCAGTGTTGATAGATGTGTTTGATGGCGTAGTAGTAATCAGAAACAATTAATTCTAAATACGACGATACATAGTTAACGATAAGCCCCGCGATTCTTCGCGGGGCTTTTTTATGCTGTTTATCACCGCGGGTATTCTGCGCAGCTTTCGTTAAATTTGAATGAACTAAAAAATGACCATATGCCGGGAGAAAGAGAAAAACGATTTATGCAGCATGCCATTGCTTTGTCGCGCCGGGGCATGGAAAATGGTGATGGCGGCCCCTTTGGTGCTATTGTAGTAAGAGGAGAGGAGATTGTGGGAGAAGGATGGAACCAGGTGCTGACAGATACCGATCCTACCGCCCATGCAGAAGTAGTGGCCATCAGGCAGGCTTGTAAAAAGCTGGGTACATTCCAGTTACACGACTGTGAAATCTTTACTTCCTGTGAACCATGTCCGATGTGTTTGGGGGCTATTTACTGGGCCAGGCCCATGCGTGTATATTACGCCAATACCAAGGAAGATGCGGCAGCCATTAATTTTGATGACTCATTTATTTACAAAGAAATCAACAAGTCACATACTGATAAAAAAATTCCGCTGATTGCAATGCCGACAGATGCCGCGTTAGGTGTTTTCCGGGATTGGAAAGAGAAAGGAGACAAAACACTATATTAACTATAAAAAAAATGCAGTAGTGTTACTGCATTTTTTTTATATGATTTTTATTTAACCCGGTGTATTGAAAAATGATAAGCCCAGAATAAGGCCAGCATCAAAAACAGGATACTAAGAATAATAACGGTGAGGTATATATAATTATCCGATTTTCTCCTGGTGCGGTAGCGTTTATGTAATTTCTTTAACAGCTCCCATTTCATCTCTCTGATCCATCCGGGTATCTTCTCTTTATCTTTGATGGCAGCCAGCCCTTCCAGTGCATCACTGCAAAGTTCGCAGTCGGCCAGGTGCATTTCTACCTCATGTTGTTCTTCAGCAGTCAGCTTACCCTGCACATAGTCCAGCAGCTGCTGTTGTGAAGGACAGCCAGTAGTTCCAAAGATATCGTTGAAATGCTCGTTCATATCACTATTAATGCAAATTAACTGTTGTTTGCGCGTTGTTGTTTTTCCAGTAAAAGTTTCAGGTTCCTTTTGCCATTCTGGATATAACTCTTTACCTGTAGCAGGTTATACCCTGTTTGATCAGCAATTTCCTGGTATGATTTCTTTTGCAGGTAAAACAGCTGTACACAAACTTTCTGTTCGGGGTTTAACAGGTTGATGGCCTGACCCATATTTTCCAGCAAGATATCCTTTTCCTGGTATACCCGCTTATCTTCTTCCTCTGCTGCGATGCCTCCCATATGTTTATCGGAAATTTCTTCCTTGTATTTCATATGTTTTTGCCGCAACTGCATGAGGCAGTAGTTTTTAGTTACCTGGTAAATCCAGGCCCTGAAATATTGTATCTCATGTTTATTGATGTCGGATAACATCTTGAGAAAGATTTGCTGCACGGCATCGCGCGCATCTTCTTCGTTCTTCAGGTACTTCATGCACATACCCAGTAATAGTACGGCATAGCGGTCAAACAGCACACCTATCCAATCACTGTTGTTATCAGCTTTGAACCGTTGCAGTAGCTCCTGGTCTGTTAGTTGTTGTATGTCTGGATTATTCACAGGCTAATAAATGGAATGCTGCATATAGGATGCAGCATTCACAAAAGTCCATAATATTTTTGATATATTTTTATTACATGCTGTCTAAAGCTTGCTGGGCTGCATTTTTCATGGTGCCATCCATGCGAATTACTTCTCTGAACATACGGCGGGCTTTGCCCATTTGTCCTTTACTGCGGTAGCAGATCGCCAGTTGATAGCGTGCCATCTCCACATATTTGCCAGAGCTCACAGATTCAATTCTCCTGTACCGGTCAATAGCTTCACCGAGGTTACCTTGTTGCTGATACACCATGGCGGCTTTGTAGAGATATTCATCGCTGTTGACGGCTGTTACCGGTGTTTCCTTTTTAGGTGGATCCGGGGTAGGAGCGGGCTTATCCTCTTTGGGAGCGGGTTTATTTTCTGGTTTGGGATCCGGCTTTTTGTCGTCGTCTTTTGCTTTATCAGCGGCGGCCTTTTTTATGGAATCGGCCTGTTTTTGTAATGCCTGTTGTCGTTTTACACTGTCTGCCGCTGCCTTCCTTTGCTGTGCTTTTAACGCAGCCGCTTTTTTCAGGGCAATAGAATCCGGCCGGGGGGGATTGGCGGCAATCACTGGCTTGGTAGTAGTTGCTGCCGGATGCGTAGCCGGCACGGGGGGGGCAGCTGTTGGTGTATTGTTTACCGGTGTTATTACCGGGGTAGTGGTCACCACGGTATCCTTCACGGAATCCCGGGAGGGCAGGGTAGCTGCCATTACTCTTACCGGCGGCTGGTTCCGCATATGACCACGCAATACATAAATACTGCCAACGCCCAAACCAATAAATGCGACTACCCAAAAGTAGGTGAGCATATGCTCCTTGTTCTTTTCTTTGCGGGTATACTGCGCTACTTTCTGTACATGCGAAACAGGTTGAATGCTGTTATGTACGTAGCGTTGTAGTTTATTGGTGAGATCCTGGTAATTATCGGTGTTTTCCTCTTTCTCTAATGCCTGCAGGGCATCATAACACAGATCACAGTCTGTGAGATGTTGTTCTACAAGATGTCTTTCCACGTCAGTCAATCTGCCATCGAGGTAGCGGGGTAACTGATCTCTGCTGAGGCAACGGATAGCGGAAAAAATCTTTAGTACTTTATCATTATTCGGTTTACTACTTAACATATCCCTGATTCATAAATAGCTTGGCAAGTTTTCCTTTGGCTGCTTTCAGCTGGGATCTCAGCTTGTCACGCGATAGGCCGGTGGCTGCTGAAAGATCCGCAAAAGATTTATTTTCAAGATAAAATTGCGTGATGATGGATTTGTCGTCTGTATGAAGTCGTTCTAATGCCTGTTCCAGACGTACAATCAGATCCTGCCGGTCAATAATGTTGGTGGCGGCTTTGTCTACGGTGTTTTCTATGTGTAATAAATCTCTGCCATCGCGTGATGGATAGAAAGGGGTGTTTTTTTCCGGTTTACCCAGGTATCCTTTCTGAATATGTAAGATCCACTCATTGGCCTTGTAGATGGTCTGCGTTTTAAGACTGGCACTAAGTCTTTGTAGCAGGGTAGGAAAAACAATATTGGGGTCCAGATTGGGATTATTTTTCAAATGCGGCATGGTAACAGCAACCAGCAGATGACTGTACCTGTCCATCAATACGCCTTCTGCCTCGCGATCATGTTGCTTCCTGGCGCGGGATATTAGCTCTTTGTCCGATAAATTGGTTAACTGTTGTTGCATAAACTTATTACTTTATATTTACGTACAAAAGCGGAAAAAGTTCATTTAGCGCATCAAATTATTGAATAATAAAACGGATTTATACAATTAATATGCCATACGCCATTGTCATTGTGCCAGTTGCGCCTTTACGGAATGCCGCGTCACATAAGAGTGAAATGATTTCCCAATTGCTGTGGGGCGCCTGTGTAGAAATCATAGAAACAGCTCCCGGGGGCTGGGTGCAGGTGAAAAACCAATACGACGAATATACTGGCTGGGCTACCATGGCTCACCTGGAACCAATTGATGAAGTTTTGTTCAAAACACCCGCCACTTGGTATTTTCCTGGCTGGGTGAACCGTGTTACCATGAATGGGCAACCGATGCAGGTCCCTTTTGGTTGCCTGGTAAAGAGTGCCGATAATAACGCTACCCAATGGGGCAATATTACCGTAAAATTCGAAGATAAGCCACTTCCCTATACGAATATTGCTGTAGCAGGGGTGACGGCGTTAAAGCAGGCTGCCATGCAGTTTTTAAACACCGGTTATCTCTGGGGTGGCGTCAGTGTGTTTGGGGTGGATTGCTCCGGGTTTACACAAAACGTATTTAAATTGTCCGGTATTCCGCTCTGGCGGGATGCTTATCAGCAGGCCACCCAGGGGCACCTGGTCGATTTTTTACAGGAAGCCCACCTCGGTGACCTCGCTTTCTTCGACAATGAAGAAGGCAGAATTACACATGTAGGCATCTTGCTCAATGACCACGAAATTATCCATTCTTCCGGCAAAGTCCGCATTGATCCGATCGATAACCAGGGCATCATTAATGCAGATACTGGTCTCCGTACGCACCAGCTACGGATTATCAAAAGATACTTCTAAGAAGCTAAAAGCATAAAGCAGAAAGCAAAAAGCTATTGTAGCGAATGATATACGCGACAATAGCTTTTTGCTTTCTGCTTTATGCTTTTAGCTTTGCTTGAAGATCTTGCGATAATCTTCGAAGCTCTGCGTAATAATCTCTGCTGCTTTAGCTTTGTTCTGGAATTCTTCTACCACAACGGTTTTCTTCTCCAGTCTTTTATATTCTTCAAAGAAGTGACGCATTTCATCAATGAAATGAGGCGGTAGTTCAGAAATATCGTTGATGTGATTTACACTCATATCGTTCGCTGCTACTGCGATGATTTTATCATCCGCTTCACCACCATCTACCATCTGCATTACACCGATGACTTTGGCTTCGATGATGCACATAGGTACGCATTCTATCTGAGACAATACCAGGATGTCCAATGGATCATGGTCATCGCAGTAAGACTGTGGAATAAAACCGTAATTGGCAGGATAATATACAGAAGAATATAAAACACGGTCCAGTTTCAGTAAACCGCTCTCTTTATCCAGTTCATATTTGGCACGGCATCCCTTTGGAATTTCTATAATTGCATTTACAACATTTGGCACTTCAGAGCCTGGGCTCACACTGTGCCAGGGATTTGTCATCATAATAAATGTACTTTACTTTAAGGTTTATTGTTCAATATTGGATTAATGCAGAAAAGTGAATAAGGTACTCACCTCACTTTTCATGAAGATATGGTCAGGTTTCCGGTAAGTAAAAACAGGAAAATCGCCACACATTCAATTCATTAATGCGTGGCAAAATTAAGGGAACTACCCGTTAATAGCTAAAAATTATCCCTTCCTTTTGTGTAAAAGGGGAGAAATTATTTAGTTTCAGGCATAATAATACCGGTAGCAGCGGTGGTATCTGCGGATAAAACCCCGGTAGAATCAAATGCGTTACCTGTTTGTGGTGCGTAGTTAGGTATGATACTGTCGAACGTCAGGGATATTTTCCATTGTCCGTTTTCTTTTACCATTTGTAGCACTTCTTTCTGGTGGGCAGAGGAGTTGAGTATGGTGACAGCTGCTTTGTCGCCGTTTTCTTCGATGTTGACTACCTCTATCCGCGCATTTTTGATCTTTTCTCTTTCCGGGCCACTACGGCGGCCATCAAAAATTGCGTAGATCTGTATTACCTGTTGAGACTCCTTGGTGGCATAGTCTCTTGCCTGGTCGTAGTTCGAATCCTGAATCGCATGCATAAACGCCAGTGCTACCTCTTCAGGGGAAGCCCGCTTTTTACAACTGCCCAGTAGCAACGTTGTAGTCAATGCCAGTGTCATGATTCGAAAAAAATTGGTCATGCGGTCGATAAATTATGATATATCACAACAAAAATAGGGGTAAACTTCAATTCTGCAAAGTCGTACAACGATAGTATAGCTCATTCACAGGCTTCCGGACTGAATCTTTCCCTTGGATAAAAAGAGGTGAACTTACGGCAATCGCCGTTAACAAAGAGTTAATATTTTAATATTTGGCCATTTTATTACCCGATATTTTCCCCTGTTCCGCATTTGCGGCGGAAAAATACCCGGTAACAAAATAGCCAAATACTACATCTGTTATTTGTCCTTATTGGCTTCGTAGGCCTTGATGATGGCTTTCACCAAACGGTGTCTTACCACATCTTCTTCATCAAGTTCTACATGTGCAATACCATCAATGTTACGAAGGATACGGCAAGCCCTTTCCAGACCGGATTGTTGATTTTTAGGTAAATCTATCTGCGTAAGGTCACCGGTAATAATGGCCTGGGCAGATGCACCGATACGGGTTAGAAACATTTTGATCTGCAAATCAGTGGCATTTTGCGCCTCATCCAGGATAATAAACGAATTATCCAGGGTACGACCACGCATATACGCCAGTGGAGCAATCTCAATCACGCGGTTAGTCATGTAATAACTCAACTTCTCCGCAGGGATCATATCATCCAGCGCATCGTACAATGGCCGCAGATATGGGTCAATCTTTTCCTTTAAATCTCCCGGAAGAAAACCCAGACTTTCTCCTGCTTCTACTGCAGGACGGGTCAGAATAATCTTCTTTACGGCTTTGTTCTTTAGCGCACGCACCGCCAACGCCACAGCAGTATAGGTTTTACCAGTACCAGCAGGACCAATCGCGAAAATGATGTCATTCTTCTCCGCTAAGGATACCATTTTTTTCTGGTTGGCTGTACGGGCTCTTACCGTACGTCCGTTGGGGCCAAATACCAATACTTCATTGGGGTTACGCTCACTGAAATTGTCAATTTTGGTACCTTCTTCGTCTCCAAGAATCTGTTCAAAATAGTTCTCCGTCAGATTACCATTTCGCTCCAGGTATTTAACGATCTGGCCGATTTTTTCCTCCGCTGTAGCCACTTCTTCCGGTGCCCCACTCAATTTTAACTGGGTGCCCCTGGACAGGATCTTAAGCAATGGGAATTTCTTTTTCAGCAGATCTAGTTTTCCGTTGTTAACACCGAAAAACTCAATGGGATTAATACTGTCTAAATTGATAATGGATTCAGTCAATGATTCTTGATTTAATTGTCCAGGAAATGATCGGTATTTTTCAATCCGAATATATTTAAATCTTGTACAACCTGGAAGACGCAATTGTTAAGCTATCACTAAATTCTCCCCCGCTACTTCATCAATTACGCCCAATCCTTCCACCTGTGCGGTTATACACAATTCTATTACTTTGTTAGGGTTACAATGTGCCGCAGCTTCCTTTACAGGTTTGTTACGCTCCGTCCCATGATAATCAAAACTTTCATCGCTAATAGTATTTAAAAAATGTTAATCTATATAGCTAACCCAAAGATATTGATCGGTTAGCAATTTCAGAAAACTGGAAATCCACAACACGTGGATAAATGATCAAACCCTACCATTCATCCCCTTGTTAAGCACGCATTTGTAAAGAATTGACCTTTATCCAACATTTTATTACTTTTACCAACATAATAGTGATTTTTTATTATATAATGCCTACTTTAGGACTTCCTGATACAACGATCTTAGATTCTGCTATCATATGAATGTAGTTATGCTGGAACAGCATTACCGGCACTTACAACATCTTGAAGCCGCTATTAATGCCTGTGCACTTTCTATTACAATAGATGCCGCTGGTACGGTGACTGCGGTAAATACGCAGGTGGTAGCCGCTTTGCAGCAATCGTCCGAAATACTGACAGGCCAGCAACTCACCCACATTCTCCGGCCAGCCAACCCAGACCAGTGGCAGAAAATATGGAATACCCTCCTCGCCGGCCAACCGGTACAGGAGCAATGTTGCTTTCTTAAAAACGAACATACTCCCCTCTGGCTCGAAGCCGGTATCAGCCCGTTACTCAATACCAACGGAGACCTGGAACATTGTATACTCATCGGCATCGACATCACCTCCCGCAAACTCGCCGAAATAAAAAGAGAACAAAATGAAATCTATTACAGCCAGGTACTGGAAAATCTTCCCCTCGGCCTGCAACAGTTTTCAACCGATGGCAAGAGCGTGGATATGAATAGCCGCCAACGCGAAATATGGGGCGATGCCCATCCCTTCTTTACAAAACCCGGCTACCAATGGCTACAGGACCCGTTCTACCGCCTCAATGGCCTGTCCGATTTGTTTGAAGAAGTGATCGTTACCGGCAAAACACTCAAACGCGAAATATTACTCAGCTACCGCGAAAAAAGAAACGAAAATATTACCCGGCTATACCCCGTTTACTTTGAGGCTACCCTATTCCCGCTCACAGATCAGCAGCGAAATATGGTCAACGTATTCCTCATCCTGGACGATATCACAGAGAAAAAACTCTCTGAACTCAGCCTCCAGAAAAGTGAACGACTCCTCGATAATATCATCGAAAACCTACCCATCGGCTATATTCAGTTCGATAACTTCGGGTTTATTCGCCGCATCAATCAAACCCAACGCTTCTTCTTTAATTCTCCATATCCCGCCGGCCGGCAACCTTTCAATGTCATGAACGACGACCTCTCCACCATGTTTGAGTTGGATAAGCTCTTCATTCAGGCGTTGGAAGAAAACAGGTCGCTGCGCGTGGAAAAGAAAATCGACTTCTCCCAGGATAAACGCTGGACTACCGTGGGCCGCGAGGTATACCTGGACCTGACCGTATTCCCCGTGATAGAGCCGATAGATAAGGAGATGATTGTAGTGGCGCTGGTAAATGATATCACCGATAAAAAAATGCAGGAACTGGAAAACAGGAAAAACCAGGAATTCCTGCAGCAAACCGGTACCATCGGTAAAATTGGGGGCTGGGAACTGGATATAGACAGTAATAAGGTGCGTTGGACAGACGAATCTTATCATATCCACGATTGCCCGGTAGGTACGACCATCGACCTGCAAAAAGCCAAAGGATACTATACCCAGGAAGCCAGAGAAATTCTCGATACCCTCCTGAAACAATGCCTGGAAACAGGGAAGCCTTTTGATGCACAACTCACTATTGTATCCGAACGGCAACAAGTGAAAAGGGTACGCTCCATCGGGCAGCCCGGCTATGTAGATGGCCGCCTGGTGAGGATGTATGGCGTAGTACAGGATATTACTGAACAAGTGGAAATACGGGATGCGCTCACCCGCAATACAGAGCTGATGCGGCTTTTCTTCGATACCATCGATATGGGATATGCCGCTATGGAAAGAAACGGGAACGTCAACTTCCTGAACCGCAAGGCCGAAAAAATGATTGGTCACCCGGTAGCCATAGGCAGCAATATCTTCCAGGAATTTCCCCGCCTCAGCGGTACCGTATTCTATGCCCGTTTGCAGGAATGTATCCTCCGGCAAGCCTCCCAGTCGTTCGGCATCTACTTCCCGGGGGTAGATAAGTGGTACGACTTCCTCCTCACACCCATGCAGGACGGCGGTATCTCTGTATTCATGCGGGATATCACCGACAGCCGTAAAATGCAGAAGGACCTCAGAAAAGCCAATGACCAACTGTCTAATCTGAACAAGAACCTGTTGAACCAGAACAAACAGCTGGAAGATTTTGCCCATATTACCTCCCATAACCTGCGGGCGCCCATCGCCAACCTGAAGGCATTAATGCAAATGCATAACGAGGCAGTAGCACAGCAGGAGAGAGACCTATACCTGGGCATGGTCCATGAGGTGATCAAAAAAATTGATGAAACCCTGAACGACCTTGTAGAAGTAGTACAGATAAGGAAAGATGTGAATGTGGAGAAGGAAAAGCTGCTGTTCTCAGAAAGGCTGCAGAAAGTAAGGGATGTATTGCTGGTGGATATCGAAACCAGTAACATCCAGATTACGTATAATTTTGGCGAGGAGCCGGTTATTGAATACCCAAGGGTATACCTGGACAGCATTTTACAGAATTTTATTACAAATGCGATCCGCTATCGTTCTTCCGAACGTACTCCTGCCGTACATTTGCAAACCTGGAAGGAGAATGAAAACATCCTGCTAAGTGTGCAGGACAATGGTGTGGGCATAGATATGGAGCGCTTCGGCAATAAGTTATTTGGCTTCCGTAAAACGTTTCATAAGAACAAAGATGCAAAGGGAATAGGCCTTTTTATCACCAAAACCCAGGTAGAAGCAATGGGTGGAAGTATAAGAGCAGAAAGCCATCCTGGAGAGGGAACAAAATTTATTATTACATTTAGATCAGAATAAACCCCCTTTATGAAGTTGATCAATACGATTTTTATTGTAGATGATGACCCGATTCACCAGCAGATTGCTAAAATCATGATCGAACGGCAGGCTATCAGCACTAACATCCGTGTGTTTTCGGATGCGCAGGATGTGTTGGATTATATCCGTGAAAATGCCCAGGATACTGCTGCATTGCCGGATCTTATTCTGCTGGATTTGAACATGCCGGTGATGGATGGCTGGGAGTTCCTGGAAGAGTATGCTGCATTTTGTGGTCAGCTACCCAAAAGTATCCGGATCTTTGTGCTTACCTCTTCTATTGATGAAAAAGACCGCGAGCGGGTAAGCGCGTATGATTTTGTAACAGGTTATCTCACCAAGCCACTATCAAAGGAAATTATTGCGCACTTGTCTTAAGTGCATGAATTGTTTTCTCCGGGTCAGCGGATGAAAATACTGCGCTGCCTGCCACCAGCACATTAGCGCCTGCATGAATGAGTTGCCCGGCATTTTCGGTTCCTATCCCTCCATCTACTTCAATCAATGCGTGTGCATGGGTGTCTGATATCAGCTTTCTCAGCTGTTTGATTTTATGATAGGTTTGTTCAATGAACGTTTGGCCGCCGAATCCGGGATTCACACTCATAACCAGTACTACATCAATATCACGGATTACATTTTCAAGCATGCTGATAGGCGTATGCGGGTTTAATGCAACGCCAGCTTTCATGCCCAGTCCTTTTATCTGTTGTATGTTTCTGTGAAGATGAATACAGGCTTCGAGGTGCACCGTTAAGATATCTGCCCCGGCTTTTTTGAAGTCTGCAGCATACTTTTCCGGTTCTTCAATCATTAAATGTACATCACAGGGCTTGTTCGCTCTTTTCTTTATTTGCGCAATCACCGGCAGGCCGTAACTGATATTAGGTACAAATCTGCCATCCATTACGTCGAGGTGAAACCAGTCGGCTTCACTGCGGTTCACCATATCAATATCTTTTCCCAACTCCAGGAAATTCGCTGCCAGTAAAGATGGCGCCACTAAAACAGGATGTTTTTCCAACTGCAGTATTTTTGAGTCATGTAAATTTAAGCAATTAAGGCTTCAGTCTTTGCAACGCCTCTTTTGCCTCTCTGAAATCTTTTTTAAACGAAGTGGCTTTAGCATAGTCATCTATCGCCATGGCTTTATTACCCAGTTGTTCCTGTGTCAGCCCACGGTAGTAATAAGCCCAGGCATCGGTGGGCGCTGATCTGGCGGCCAGGTTGTAATACGTATAGGCGTCTTTCCAGGCTTTTTTATCACTGTAAATTTTTCCCAGGGCCAGGTAGGCTTTTTCAAAGCCGGGATCTGCTACAATACATTTCCGGTAGGAGAGCAGTGCATTGGCGGGGTCACCCAGTTCTTCCTGGAACTGTGCCGCTTCATATAAAGGCCAGGCGTTGGCAGTATCTAACCGCCATGCCTGTGTATAATATGCCAGTGCAGCAGGTGCTTTGCGGCTGCGCAACAAGTCGGCGAGTTCCATCACGGCTTCAAATTCAGGCTGTGCGCCGGCGGCATGAATAGCAGAGGTAAGGTGGCGGATAGCGGTAACGGTATCTTGCTTGTCTTCCGCCATGCGGGCTTTCAGGTAAAAGGCTTTATCCCGTCCTTCTGCAGTAGTGGCCAGTACATTGGCGATACTATCTGCAGACGTATAAGCTTTATTTTCTATCAGGGCAGTACCCAGGCGGTATTGAAGATACGTATAGCCGGGAGCGGTAGTTAATGCCTGCCGGAAGTAATCTGCCGCCTTTTTATAGTCATTCACCATCAGGGCGGCTTCACCTGCGCCGGCCCAGTAGTCTGTATTGGCGGGTGTCAGCCTGGCGGCTTTTTCGAAATCAGCCTGCGCCAGCGCCGGATTGGTATTAAACAGTAATAGCGCACGACGGTAATACAACTCCGGGTTGTCCGGAAACTGCCGGATAGAGTCCGAAACAGGACGGATAATGTCACTTTGTAATACGGTGTCGGCATTGGCAGTAGCTGCCGGCTGCCGGGTGCCGCCATTGTTACAGGCTACGGCACCCGCTAATAACAGGAGGATAGATAAATACTTCATACGAGCGCCAAAACTACAGAATCCTTATCGCATTAACCACTTTTTGAAGGTGGGGTAGTCGGCAGGCAATAAAGTAGCTTCTTTTTCTTTACCATATAAAGACATCACCTTGGACGGGGTATATATTTCCTCGCGGATAGACTTCGGCGCAGTATCTTCAAATTTCACCGGATGCGCGGTTTCCAGGAATACACCGGTCAGTGCAGGCGCATCCTCCAGGTAACGTTGCAGGCCCATAAAGCCTACAGCCCCATGTGGATCCAGCATGTAATGGTTTTCTTTCCAAACCTGTTCCATGGTACGGGCAGTGTCTTTATCATTAAAGCTATAGGCCGTCAGTTTTTCTGAAAGTGCGGGCAGGCTGTTCCCAAATAACTCCAGTATCCGCACAAAGTTGCTCGGATCCGCCACGTCCATAGCGTTGGAGAGGGTAGGCGATGCCTTACCCGGCTCATATTTGCCACTGGTCATGAAACGGGGAACGGTATCATTAATATTGGTAGCGGCCACAAAATGAGCAATAGGTAAGCCCATGGCTGCGGCCATCATGCCCGCGCAAATGTTGCCGAAATTGCCGCTCGGTACAGAAAATACCAGTTTGGGATGAGCTGCTTTCATTTGTTTATACGCCAGGAAATAATAGAACATCTGCGGCAGCCAGCGGGCCACATTAATAGAGTTGGCGCTGGTCAGCGAGCGATGATCCTGTAATTCCCGGTCGAGGAAGGCCGTTTTCACCAGTTGTTGGCAGTCGTCGAAGGTGCCCTGTATTTCCAGGGCATGGATGTTTTTACCCAGTGTAGTCAGTTGCTTTTCCTGCAGTATACTCACTTTCTGCGAAGGGTAGAGGATCACTACTTCTACACCGGGAACATTATAAAAACCGCTGGCCACTGCGCCGCCGGTATCGCCGGAAGTGGCTACCAACACGGTAACGGGCTTGCTGTTGTTGCGGCGGAAATAGCCCAGGCACCCTGCCATGAAACGCGCGCCTACATCTTTGAAGGCAAGGGTGGGACCGTGGAATAGTTCAAGGGCAAAGGTGTGACCAGTCACTTTCTGCACGGGGAAAGGAAAGTGCAGGGTGTCGGCCACTATCTTTTTTAATGCTTCTTCGGGTATTTCGTCTCCTACAAATGGGCGGATAACTTGTAATCCGATTTCATGATCCGTATAGTCGTGCAGGTGAGCAAGAAAATTTTTGTCCAATGTGGGGATCTGTTCCGGAAAATATAACCCCCTGTCTGGTGCCAATCCCTGTACTACTGCTGTTTCGAAATTTACCTGGTGCTGCTTGTTTTGTAAGCTGAAATACTGCATGGATAATACGTTGTTTTGGTTAGTCAATCACTTTAACACCGGCGGTGTTGATTTGGGACACATAGATTTTATAGTCTACTCCCAGTGGTGCGTAAACGCTATCCATAGTAGCCGCTACTTTGCGGGCATTTTCTTCTCCTTTACTCAGCATAAATACAGATGGGCCGGAACCGGAAATACCGCCGCCGAGTGCGCCGGCTTCTTTGCATTTCAGTTTCAGTTCATGGAAGGCAGGAATGAGAATGGCACGCACCGGTTCTACAATCACATCTTCCAGTGAGCGGCTGATCAGTTCATAATCATCCTGGTACAAGCCAGCCACCAGTGCGCCCACGTTACCCCACTGCCGGATGGCATCGGTCATCAGCACCTTCTGTTTCAGGATTTCACGGGCATCCGAGGTTTTTACTTCTATCTGCGGATGTATAACGGTTACCCATAAATGTTCCGGGGTATGTAGGGTGGTGATGTCCAGCGGACGGTAACTTCTTACCAGTGTAAAGCCACCCAGTATGGCCGGCGCTACGTTGTCGGCATGTGCAGAGCCACAGGCCAGCCTTTCGCCTTCCATGGCAAAACGAACCAGTTGTTTTTTTGTGAAAGGCTCTCCCAGTAAATGGTTCACACCTACCACGGCGCCGGCGCTGCTGGCGGCGCTGGAACCAATGCCGCTGCCCGGATGTATTTTCTTGAAAATCTCTACTTCAATGCCTATATCCGGTTGTTCGTATTTCTGTAATAATGCCTGAATAGCTACGCCTGCTACGTTGCGGGCCGGGTCCAGTGGCAGGTCTGCGCCATGGATGGCAGTAATGCGGATTCCGGGTTCGGCGACCCTGCGCAGGATCATTTCATCTCCCGGCGCATCCAGCGCCAGGCCAATCACATCAAAGCCACAGGCCACATTGGCTACAGTTCCTGGCGCAAATACTTTTATACTATCCATATAACCGTTTAGTTAGTTTAATTTAATAATAGATTCCTACGTTTGCAAGGCTTTGGTAAGGATTAATGAAAAGATCATCACCTGGCGCTGCGGATTATATCTGCGAAGATGCCCGAAGCGGTAACATCTGCACCGGCGCCGGCTCCTTTTACAATCAGTGGCTGGTCTTTATAGCGACTGGTTGTATACAACACGATATTATCTTTTCCTTCCAACTGGTAGAACGGATGATCCGGGGCCACACTTTGCAATCCTACCGAAGCTTTACCATTGATATAGCTCGCCACAAATTTCAGGCGTTTGCCTGCGGCGGCAGCGGTTTCCCGAAGTCCCTGGAAATGGCCGGCATGAACATCCAGCTCTTCATAGAAGTCAGGCACAGATGGGGCATCCAGGCAAGCCGCCGGGAGGAAGGAGTGGTTGGTGATTTCATCCATTTCAATGGCAGCTCCGCTTTCCCGTGCGAGGATGAGTATTTTCCGCATCACGTCTTTACCACTCAGGTCAATACGCGGATCTGGCTCTGTGTATCCTTCATCCTGCGCGGCTTTCACCACTTCCCGGAAGCTGGCCCCATTCACAAAATGATTGAATACAAAGTTCAGGCTGCCGGATAAAACGGCTTCGATACTATGTACTTTATCGCCGCTTCTGATCAGGTCATTCAGGGTGTTGATAACGGGTAACCCGGCGCCAACATTGGTTTCAAAGAGGAACGACGCATTGTATTTCCGGGCCAGGTCTTTCAGCTGTTTATAATAAACATAGTCAGAAGAACAAGCAATTTTATTGCAGGTAACTACCGAAATGCCGTGTTGCAAAAACTCGTGATATACGGCAGCGATATCGCCGCTGGCAGTGTTGTCTACAAATACGCTGTTGCGCAGGTTCAGTGCTTTTATTTGTTGCACAAAGTCGGCGGTACTCATATGGCTGCCCTGTTCCAGTTGGGAACGCCAGTTGTCCAGCGTAATGCCTCCATCCGCCACCAGGGTACGTTTGCTGTTGGCAAGGCCAATTACGCGCACCTGTAAACCCAGTTCATCCCGCAGGTAATGTTCCTGCTGCTGTAATTGTTCCAGCAGCTTGCTGCCTACATTGCCTACACCGGCAATGAAGAGGTTTACCTGCTTCAGCGGGGTTTCAAAGAAGGTTTCGTGCATGACGTTGAGGGCTTTTTTGATATCGGCTTTGTTAATCACCGCAGAGATATTTTTCTCGGTAGAACCTTGCGCAATGGCGCGTACGTTGACACCGTTGCGACCCAGGGTGCCAAAGAGTTTGCCGCTGGTGCCGTGATGATTCTTCATTTTATCACCTACCACGGCTACAATGCAAAGGTCTTTTTCTACCTGCAGGGGTTCAATGCGTTTCTCGAGTATTTCCTGCCCAAATTCGCTGTCAACGGTAGTTTTGGCTTTGAGCATATCCGCTTCATGAATACCTACGGTAATAGAGTGTTCGGAAGAACTCTGGGTAATCAGGATCACGTTGATCCGTTCCCGTAAGAGCGATTCAAACAGTCTTTTAGAGAAGCCGGGAATGCCCACCATGCCGCTTCCTTCGAGGGTAAGCAAGGCAATATGCTGTATGCCGGAGATGCCGGTAACCGGGAAACTGCGGTCTGCACTGTCTTGTATGAGGGTACCGTGATCTTCCGGGGCAAATGTGTTTTTGATCCAGATAGGAATACGTTTACTCATCACGGGTTGTATAGTAGGTGGATAAATGACTTTGGCGCCGAAGTGCGACAACTCCATTGCCTCCACATAAGAGATATGCGAAATGGGAATGGCCTGTGATACGATACGGGGATCAGCGGTCATCATGCCGCTTACATCTGTCCAGATGTCCAGTACATCAGCATTTACAGCAGCAGCAATAATAGCGGCGGTATAATCGGATCCGCCACGGCCCAGGGTAGTGGTATCGCCTTCGGCGGTAGCGGCTACGAAGCCCGGTAATACAACATAGTCAACGGTCGACTGTGCAAAGTACTGGGTAATATTATGATTGGTGGCAACAAAATTTACGTTGGCATGGCCGAAGTGATGATCGGTTACAATGAGTTCCCGGCTGTCTTTGCAGGTGGCGGAGAGTCCCTGTTGTTTTAATTTTTCAGCTACAATGGTGCAGGACATCAGTTCGCCGTAGCTCATGATTTTATCCAGGGTACGCGCACTGAGTTCTGCTACCTGGAAGATGCCATCACAGAGGTTTTCGAGGGCATTCAGTTTTTTCTTCAGCTGGCTTATCTGGCTGCTTTGTGCGGTAATAGGGAACAGTTCACGGATGGTATCGAGATGCCGGGCTTCAATTTCCTGCAATAGGTTTTTGTAGTCTTCCTGGCCCTGCTCTGCGAGTTGTCCGCAGCGTATAAGCTTGTCCGTTACTCCGCCCAATGCAGATACAACGATGGCATATTGTCCGGCAGGTTTATATTTTTTGAGGATGTAACAAACCTGTTCTATTGCTTTGGCGCTTCCAACAGAAGTGCCGCCAAATTTTAATACTTGCATATGGAAAATTTATACGTAGATAAACTCCGGGTCCTCCCGGTGAAGTACCACCTTCGTGGTCGTTGGATCATATGTGAAAACTAACCCCGCAGTGGGGTTGTAATAATTGTTGTGGACGTTGTCGGCATAATAGTGTCCGCGTCCTGCTGAGTGGCAGGAGTAACAGAGAATTGATATGTATAAAACGGTATCACTATTTGAAATATGACGATTGTGTAACAAAAGTCTACAATTACACCGGTAAATAAAAGTGCAGTGGGGATATTTAGAAATATTTCAAAAAATGGGCTTTTTATTTGTTTGTGTGATTTATAAATGTGGTTTTATTGATTTTGCTATAATGAAATTGGCTTTTATGTATGTTTTTGTTATTTCAATATGAACTGAAAATTACACTTACATGACTTTTTAATGACAATCAGGTCGTGTTTGTGGGAAATGCCCAAAAAGGATTGACACCCCATTTATGGTTTTGTTTTCTCACCGTTTAAAACACAATTTTGGATATTATAGAATTATATCCTTAACTTAGTTGCCTAAACAATTGCCACTTGTCCATTTCACTGAAATATACAAGCAATAGTCAGCTTAACTACTACTTTCTCATGGCCACGCTTGCCATGGATTCGACTTTGGCATAACCTCTTCCAACAGCCGCTACCGGCCATTCTTCGTGTTTATATACCGTAACTTTGTATTGATAGTTTTGGGCTATCCGGGTGCATGTGTATCTGATATTTTTTACTGCCTTTACGGGTTGCGCGTGGACATATAATTTCGATCATACACCAACAGGAATCATACACCCATTCAATCATTAATTGTACACCAGAACAATTGTACACCAAAACAATTTTTTCAATTTACCTGTTATGCCACATTATCATAAACTCGGACAAATACCGCATAAACGCCATACCCAGTTTCGTAAACCGGATGGCCAGCTGTATTCGGAACAGTTGTTTTCCACGGAAGGCTTTTCGTCTCACTCCAGCTTATTATATCATTGTCATCCTCCTACGGAAATTGTGAAAGTGGATGAGCCTTATTCCGTAGCTCCCAAGGTGGCGGAAGAAAAAATGCTGAAGCACCGCAGTTTCATGGGCTTCAATATTAGACCGGAAGACGATTTCCTCCAAAGCCGCAAAGCCGTGCTGGTCAACAGTGATCTGCATATTGTACTGGCCTCTCCCCGTAAAAGCATGGAAGGTTACTTCTACAAGAATGCAGACGGAGATGAAATGATCTTCGTACACGAAGGCAGTGGTGTACTGAAGACACAATACGGACAACTCGAATTTGGCTACGGCGACTATCTCGTTATTCCCCGTGGTACCATTTACCAGATCTCTTTCAATAGTGCAGACAATCGCCTGTTTATTGTAGAATCGTTTAGCCCAATCCGTTATCCAAAAAGATACCTGAGCAAATATGGGCAACTGCTGGAACATTCGCCGTATTGCGAACGGGATATCCGCCAGCCGCAAAACCTGGAAACCATCGATGAAGCCGGCGATTTCCTGATCCGCATCAAGAAGAAAGGTGTGATATACCCGATTCACTACAAACACCATCCTTTTGATGTGGTAGGATGGGATGGATGCGAATATCCATTTGCCTTTTCCATTCATGACTTCGAACCCATCACCGGGCGTGTACATCAGCCACCACCCGTGCACCAAACGTTTGAAGGCAACAACTTCGTAGTTTGCTCCTTCTGCCCTCGCTTATTTGATTACCATCCACAGGCTATTCCGGCGCCTTATAACCATAGTAATATCGACAGCGATGAGGTATTATATTATGTAGACGGCGATTTTATGAGCCGTAAACATGTGGTACGCGGCATGATCACCCTCCATCCGGCGGGTATTCCGCATGGCCCGCATCCGGGAGCCGTAGAAAAAAGTATTGGCGCAAAAGAAACAAAAGAACTGGCAGTAATGGTGGATACTTTCCATCCCCTGCAAATCACAGAAGAAGCACTGGGCATTGAAGATGGCAGCTATGTAATGAGCTGGGCAGAATAACAAAATAATATTAACGGCAACCAACCACCTTATAAACACCAAAACAATTGAATGTTATGGAAACAGCATTAGTGAATGCAGACAATTTAACTGGTCAGCAGGATTTTTTACCCCTCAACGGAACAGATTACGTTGAGTTTTACGTAGGCAACGCCAAACAGGCCGCCCTCTATTACAAAACAGCTTTCGGCTTTCAGTCAGTTGCTTATGCCGGCCCTGAAACCGGTGTAAGAGACCGGGTTTCCTATGTGCTGGTACAAAATAAATTACGCTTTGTACTTACTACCTCCCTGCTGCCCGATACAGAAATTGCCCGTCACGTTGCCAAACATGGTGATGGCGTAAAGGTACTGGCATTATGGGTAGATGATGCCCGTTCTGCTTATGAAGAAACCGTAAAACGCGGTGCTACACCTTATATGGAACCCACGGTAGAAAAAGATGCATTTGGAGAAGTAGTACGCAGCGGTATTCATACTTACGGCGATACCGTACACGTATTTGTAGAACGCAAGAATTATAAAGGATTGTTCCTGCCAGGTTTCAAAGAATGGAAAACAGACTACAATCCAACAGATACCGGCCTGTTGTACGTTGACCACTGTGTAGGTAACGTAGGCTGGAATGAAATGAATACCTGGGTGGAATTCTATGAGCGCGTAATGGGCTTCCGGAACCTGCTCTCCTTCGACGATAAGGATATCTCTACCGAATATTCTGCACTCATGAGTAAAGTAATGAGTAACGGTAACGGGCGTGTGAAATTCCCGATTAATGAACCGGCAGAAGGTAAAAAGAAATCGCAGATTGAAGAATACCTGGATTTTTACGGCGGTCCTGGCGTTCAACACGTGGCCATTGCTACCAATGATATTGTGAAAACCGTGTCAGAACTACAACGCAGGGGGATAGAGTTCCTGAAAGTACCGTCTGAATACTATGAAACCCTGCTGGATCGCGTGGGCAAAATAGATGAAGCCATTGCACCATTGCAGGAACTGGGTATCCTGGTAGATAGAGATGATGAAGGTTATCTGCTGCAGATCTTCACCAAACCACTACAGGACAGACCTACCGTGTTCTTCGAAATTATTCAGCGCAAAGGAGCACAGTCTTTTGGTAAAGGCAACTTCAAGGCACTGTTTGAATCAATAGAAAGAGAACAGGCCTTGCGCGGCAACTTATAATTTATCTATGCTTGCTTTAGCCACTCCTCTTTAGCAGGAGTCCTCATTGGCCCCGGCTGATGATGGTTACAACAACTTAAATGTAGAGCCTGCTTGAAATTCAAGCAGGCTTTTTTTATTTTGGTTTTAATAAATATTTATTATTTTTAATGTATATTTTAAAACCATATGAAAAGCCTAATTGAAGACCTGGTTATGTTAATTCATTTGTTGTTAACAACTTAATAACCATATCTCATTTATGTTCACCATAGTTTTGCGTATTCTTTATACAATGTAAAAATTTAATATTTGTAACCTATGCTCAACACATCTGCTGCCCAACGGGCCGGGCTTGCCGTACTTGTAATGGCATCAACTTTCGTTTTTTCGGCATTTCGCGCTGATAACGGCACTCAACCAGGTACTTATCTGCATAAAATATCTTCCCCGGCTGGTCAAACTGTGCTGGAATATAATGCGGATAAAACCATTAAGAAAATCACCCAGTTTCGTAAAACAGAAAATGCTTCTTACACAGACGTGCAAATTCCGGTGTATGAAAATGGCCGCCTGGTAAAAAGCCTGTTTGCGGACGAAGAAAATGCCACTACCGGCGACCTCTACACGTCTTTTGATTATGCCGGCGACAAAGTAGCTAAAATCAGCTACTACCGCAATAATGGCGTGTATACTTATGATTCACTGGTATATAATGAAAACGGTAAACTCGCCGTACGCTACCAGTTCGGGAAAAATCCGGTGAAGGGTAACTGGGAAAATACCGGCTATCAGCAACTGACCTGGGATAACGATGGTAACGTAGCGCAATTGGATAACTACGGCAAACAACCCGGCTACGCTAAGTTTGTGCACACTTCTGCAGTGAGCTATACGTACGACAAACAACAAAACCCACAGCAGCAACAAGCGGAACTGGGTTGCCTGACAGAACTGAGCGCAGCGAACTTATCAGCTCATAACATCCTGACGGAGAATATCAGCAGCATCAATTCTTCCCGTGTAGTTACCAGCACTTATTCGTATGCCTATAACGGCGCCAAATACCCTGTACGCGGTACTTATACTTCCGGAGTAGACGCGGCGGTAGTAAAACTGGAATGGATTAAGCTACAGTAACGCGATAATCACTTAACTTTACAATATAAATATAACTGTTCCGTTTTTTATGAGGATACAAACACTGTTTGGTATATTGTTTTTGTTAGGTGGGATTTTCCAGGCTTTTACGGCTATATTGATCTATCAGGGGCACAAGCATTATATATTGAAGATTGCCAGCAAGAAAGTGAGCATGGTAATATATTTTATTTTTGCCCTCTTATTGTTTTATCTTGCCTACGTAAATCTGGTTTAATATTAAAATTTTGTTGAATTAGTATATGAAGCGACTTGTTGTAATCGTTTTGGTTTTATTAGGTGCAGGCAACCTGTTTGCCCAGCAATCTTTCCTCGAAAACCAGAAAATGTTTCCCAAAGTAGGGGAGGCATATCGTGAGAAGGAAGAGTTGCTGAAAAAAGAGTTCGAAAAGAAAGGACTGACTTATCCTGCAAAGTATATGTTCATCCGCTCCTTCAAACTCGATAGCGAAATGGAAATATGGGTGAAGAATAATGCATCAGATACTTTCCGCCTGTTTAAGTCGTACCGTGTTTGCACACTGTCCGGTAAAATGGGCCCTAAACGCAAGGAAGGCGACCGGCAGGTACCAGAAGGCTTCTACTATATCAACGACTTCAATCCAAACAGCAACTACCACCTCTCACTCGGGATCAACTATCCCAACTTTTCGGATCGTATCCTGAGTGACGCCAAAAATCCAGGTGGCGAAATCTATATTCACGGTAACTGCATTACCGTAGGTTGTATCCCGTTAACAGATGAGTTCATTGACGAAGTATACATCCTGGCCGTGAACGCTAAAAATGCCGGGCAAGACTTTATCCCCGTACACGTTTTTCCCGTGAAATTTGGCAACACAGGCTCCATGAATTACCTGGGTACATTTACACTGACCGACGGTTCTTCCAAACAATTCTGGACAGAACTGAGAGGCGCTTACGATTATTTTGAGAAGCATCACCGCCTGCCGGTAGTACTGGTAGATGATAAAGGAAAATACGTGATGTAAACAGATCACAGCAATTACAAAAAATGAAAAATATTTTGGGAGATAAGAATCGCTTTAGCGTTTTTTATCTCCCAAACTTTTTTTCAAGCTCACTTACCCGGAACCCCTTTAAAATCAGGTAGTTCGATTATTGAAAACCCCCTTAGTGTAACTTTTACACCATTATTCCTGCCTTTTGCCCATATTAATTTGGATTTTAGCGATTTTTTTTCCAACTTGTTCGAAGGTCAAATCAATTTACCAGTATGCACAGAAGAGACGCAATCAGGAATGTGGCGATTTTGTTGGGCACCGCCATTTCCGCTTCCACGTTATCAGCCTTAGAAAGTTGTACAGGCTCCGCTCCGAAAAACTATGATTTGCAAAAGCCGGAAACCAAAGCAATCCTGGCGGAAATAGCAGATACCATCATCCCCAGAACCGATACCCCTGGCGCCAAAGATGCCAAAGTAGAGGAATTCATTATTACCATGATGAATGACTGCTATAAAAAGGAAGACCAGCAGGTATTCCTCGACGGCTTGGTGAAAATTGACGCTGCCAGCAACAAAGAATTCAAGAAAAGTTTCATGGAGATCACCCCTGAGCAACGTACCAAACTGCTCACAGCGATTGAAGAAGAACGCGTGAACTACAACAAGCGTCCTAACAAAAAAGAAGGAGATCCTACCCACTACTTCCAGTACCTGAAAGAATTAACCCTGCTGGGCTATTTCACGTCAGAGGCAGGCTGTACCAAAGCACTGCGCTATGTACCGATTCCAGGTAAGTACGAAGGCTGTATTCCTTACACCAAAGGAGAAAAAGCCTGGGCTGTATAATCCTTCTTTTTTAAGCTTAAATCTGATCTTACATGAACCTGAATATAAAAGCACAGGACGAGCACACCTATGATGCCATTGTGATTGGCTCAGGTGTGAGTGGTGGCTGGGCAGCCAAAGAGCTGACCGAAAAAGGACTCAAAGTATTGATGCTCGATCGTGGTAAACCACTGGAGCATGTGAAAGACTATGATACTGCCATGGAGGACCCCTGGAAATTCAAACACCGTGGACGTATCACCGTTGATCAGCGCGAAACACATCCTAAGCTGAGCCGCGACTACCCTTACTCAGAACACAACGAAAAATACTGGATCAATGATTCAGAAAGTCCTTATAACGAAGTAAAACGCTTTGACTGGTATCGTCCGGACATCGTGGGTGGTAAATCCATTATGTGGGGCCGCCAGTCGTACCGCCTCAGCGATATTGATTTTGAAGCCAACCTGAAAGATGGTATCGCAGTAGACTGGCCTATCCGCTATAAGGATATTGCTCCCTGGTACGATTACGTAGAAAAATTTGCTGGTATCAGTGGCACCCGTGAAGGATTGCCACAGCTCCCCGATGGTCACTTTATGCCCGCCATGGAAATGAACTGCGTGGAAAAAGATGTCAAAACAGCGGTGGAAGGAAAATTCAAAGGCCGTATCATCACCATGGGACGTGTGGCTAACATCACACAACCATTACCTGGCCGTGAGAAATGCCAGTACCGCAACCTTTGCAGCCGTGGATGTCCGTTTGGTGCTTACTTCAGCACGCAATCTTCTACACTGCCTGCTGCCAGAGCTACCGGCAACCTCACGCTGCGTCCGGATTCCATCGTAAACTCCGTGATCTACGATGAAAAAGCAGGTAAAGCGACCGGTGTAAAAGTAATCGACAAGCACACCAAACAAATGGTGGAATATTACGCTAAAATCATCTTCATCAACGGATCTACACTGGGTTCCACCTTTGTGATGATGAACTCTGTATCTTCCCGCTTCCCCAACGGATTAGGAAATGATAGTGGCGTACTCGGTAAATACCTGATGGATCACCACTTCCGCAACGGCGCCTCCGGCACCGCAGAAGGGTATGATGATAAATATTATTTCGGTCGCCGTGCAAACGGCATCTACGTACCACGTTACCGCAACATTGGCAGCGACAAACGCGATTACATCCGCGGATTTGGCTACCAGGGCGGCGCCAGCCGTTCCGGATGGAGTAGGGGTATTGCCGAAATGGGCGTAGGAAAAGACTTCAAAGAAATGCTTACCGAGCCCGGTAAATGGGGCATTGGTTTGGGTGGTTTCGGCGAATGCTTACCTTATGAAGATAACAAAGTAACGTTGGATAACTCCGTGAAAGACGCATGGGGCCAGCCAGTCCTGAAATTCGACGCAGAATTCAAGGAGAACGAGAAGAAGATGCGCGTAGACATGATGAATGATGCCGCAGAAATGCTGGAAGCAGCCGGTATCAAAAACGTGAAAACATACGACAACGGTTCTTATCCAGGTATGGCCATCCATGAAATGGGTACCGCCCGTATGGGACGTGATCCGAAAACCTCTATGCTCAATGGATTTAACCAGATGCATGCAGTGAAAAACGTTTTCGTAACCGATGGTTCTTTCATGACTTCAGCTTCCTGCGTAAATCCTTCCCTCACGTATATGGCCATGACAGCCCGTGCGGTAGATTATGCAGTGAAAGAATTAAAGAAAGGCAATATTTAACACCATAGTACTTAGCGGTCAGGAGATAGCTTTTGAAGGAAAAGCTATGCCCTGGCCGCTAATCACTTATAACACTTCGTGATATGAACCTGAATATAAAGGCGCAAAAAGAAAATACATACGATGCTATTGTGGTGGGATCCGGTATCAGTGGCGGATGGGCAGCGAAAGAGCTGAGTGAAAAAGGTTTGAAAACCCTGGTACTGGAAAGAGGCCGGAACGTTGAACATATCAAAGACTACACTACGGCCCTCAAAGCGCCCTGGGAATTTGCACATCATCTCAATACTACCAACGAGATGCGGGACAAACACCCGATCCAGAGCCGCTGCTATGCTTTTGATGAAGCTACCCAACAATACTGGGTAAATGATAAAGAGAATCCTTATAATGAAGTAAAACCTTTTAACTGGCTGCGTGGCTATCAGGTAGGTGGCCGTTCTCTCATGTGGGGCCGCCAGGTGTACCGTTGGAGCGATCTCGATTTCACCGCCAACGGAAAAGACGGTCACGGCGTGGATTGGCCTATCCGTTATAAAGACATTGCGCCCTGGTATGAATACGTGGAAAAGTATATTGGGGTAAGTGGACAAGCAGAAGGACTCCCACAATTGCCGGATGGCTATTTCCTGCCACCCATGGAAATGAACTGCCTGGAAAAGCATGTGGCAGCAAGGGTAAAGGAAAAATACAACGACCGTATCGTCACCATTGGCCGTGCAGCACACCTGACCAAAGGATTGAAAGATCGTGGTCCCTGCCAGTTCCGTAATCTCTGCGCCCGTGGTTGTCCGTTTACCGGCTACTTCAGCAGCAACGGCGTTACATTGCCAGCTGCCGCGGCTACCGGCAACATGACGCTGCGCCCGGATTCTATTGTGTTGGAAGTATTATACGACAAAGATAAAAGCAAAGCAACCGGTGTAAGAGTAATGGATTCGCATACCTTACAAACCGTAGAATATTATGCAAATATCATTTTCCTGAATGCCTCTACACTTGGTACCAGCTGGATTATGATGAATTCCGTATCTGACCGGTTCCCGAATGGTTTTGGAAATGACAGCGGACAGCTGGGACATAACCTGATGGATCACCACTTCGGCGTAGGCGCTGGTGGCAGTTTTGACGGTTTTGAGGATCAATATTACAACAGTGGCCGCCGGCCTAACGGGATCTATATTCCGCGTTTCCGTAATACTAACGCCAAAACCATGCGTACCGACTACGTACGTGGATTCGGCTACCAGGGCGGTGCTGGCAGAGACAGAGGTGCCAGCTGGGAAGGTATTGGCGTACAACTGAAAGCGGCCCAAACAGAGCCGGGTAAATGGGGCCTGGGCATTGGCTCCTGGGGTGAACACCTGCCTTATTTTGAGAATAAGGTAACCATGAACAAAACCAAGAAAGATAAGTACGGATTACCAACATTAGACATCGACTGTGAGTTTAAGGCCAATGAAATGGCCATGCGTAAAGATATGCAGGCGAGTGCCATAGAAATGCTGGAAGCCGCCGGATTAAAGAATGTGCATGGTTACGATGAGGCACCGCCTCCGGGACACTGCATTCACGAAATGGGCACCGCCCGCATGGGTAAGGATCCTAAAACATCGGTGCTGAATGGTTTTAACCAGGTACATGCTGCAAAGAATGTATTTGTCACCGATGGTGCCTGCATGACTTCCTCCTCTTGCGTAAATCCTTCTATCACCTATATGGCGCTTACCGCCAGGGCATGTGATCATGCCGTTAAAGAACTAAAGAAAGGGAATATTTAGAAGTGGAAAGCAGAAAGCAAAAAGGATAAAGCAAAAAGCTATTGTAGCGAATGATCATTGCAAATATTACGCTTTGATCATTCGCTACAATAGCTTTTTGCTTTATCCTTTTTGCTTTCTGCTTTTTTTCGCGTATTTTGTACGCTTATCTGCAACTTATTATTTGAACAATGAAGAAAGTAATTTTAAGCGGCATGCTGGCGCTGTCTTGCTGGATGGGACAGGCTGTACAGGCGCAAAGCAAACATTCCTTTGCCTTGAGTAAAACTGATTTCATGCTGGATGGTAAACCATTCCAGATGATTAGTGGTGAAATGCATCCTGCACGTATTCCCCATGAATACTGGCGTCACCGCATTCAGATGGCGAAAGCCATGGGCTGTAATACCATTGCAGCTTATGTGTTCTGGAACTATCATGAACCGGTAAAAGGACAATTTGATTTCAGCAGTGGTAATCACAATATTGCGGAATTTATCAAAATAGCACAGGAAGAAGGAATGTGGGTATTACTCCGTCCGGGTCCTTACGTATGTGCGGAGTGGGAATTTGGCGGCCTGCCACCTTATCTGTTGCAAACACCGGATATTAAAGTACGTTGTATGGATCCCCGTTATATTGCGGCGGTACGTACCTACGTAGATCGCCTGTCGCAGGAAATAAAACCTTTGCTGGTGACTAACGGCGGCCCGGTTGTAATGGTGCAGATAGAAAATGAATACGGTAGTTATGGTAACGATAAAGACTACCTGAATACTTTGAAAGAGATGTGGGTGAAAAATGGTATCAACGTACCGTTTTACACGGCAGATGGCGCTACTGCTTACATGCTGGAAGCAGGTGGAGTAGAAGGTGCCGCCATTGGACTGGATTCCGGCGGTTCTGAAGAGGATTTCGCCGCAGCTAAAAAACAGAACCCTAATGTTCCTGCATTCAGCAGTGAATCTTATCCGGGTTGGTTAACCCATTGGGGAGAACAATGGCAGCGCCCGGGCATTGAAGGTATTTCCAAAGAAGTAAAATTCCTCATGGATACCAAACGCTCTTTTAATTTGTATGTGATTCACGGTGGCACCAACTTCGGTTATACTGCCGGGGCTAATTCCGGTGGCAAAGGTGGTTATGAGCCTGATGTAACCAGCTACGATTATGATGCACCTGTTAACGAGCAGGGAGCCGCGACACCCAAGTACCAGGCTTTGCGTCAACTGCTAGGTACCTATCTCCCGAAGGGTAAAAAATTACCGGCTATCCCGGCACCTATTCCAACTATTACCATCCCGGAATTCCAGCTTAGCGCATTTACTTCTGTATGGGATCATTTGCCGGCAGCTACGCATACACCGCAACCTAAACCGTTTGAAGCTTTCGGACAGGATTATGGCTTTATGTTGTATAAAACCACACTGATTGGCCATAAGAGTGGTAAACTCACTATTAAGGACCTGCATGATTATGCTACGGTGTTCATCAACGGAAAATATGTAGGTAAACTGGATCGTCGTTTGGGAGAAAAAACCATTGATATCCCGGTAAGCGAGGTACCCAACCCGGTACTGGAAATCCTGGTAGAAGGAATGGGCCGCATCAACTTCGCTGATGCCCTTATTGATCGCAAAGGTATCACGGATCGTGTAGTCCTCAACGGGATGACACTGATGAACTGGGACGTATATGGTTTACCGATGACAGAAAAATTTGTGGAAGACCTCAGCGCTTCTGCCAATAATACCACTAAACCAGGACAGTTCTTCAAAGGCAGCTTTAACCTCAATAAAACCGGGGATACTTATATTGATATGTCTGCCTATAAAAAAGGGATCGTATGGGTAAATGGTCATAACCTGGGCCGTTTTTGGGAAATAGGACCACAAAAAAGACTGTACTGCCCTGCTCCCTGGCTGAAGAAAGGTGCCAATGAAATTGTAGTATTCGATTTACACCAGGAAACAGCTGCGCCGGTATCAGGCGCCGCAACCCTGTAAAGCAGAAAGCTAACAGCAAAAGGGGGAAGCGATGGAGGCGATTGACAGGTCAATCGCCTCCATCGCTTTCCCCTTTTATGTATCCTTTGTGTTGATTGTACACAAAACAAATATTTTCACCGCTTTGCTTTTGACAGTGAAAATTTGTAACTTAGAAATGGTGGTTTTTCATTTATTTACTTTCTTAAAAAGCTTGCCATGGGAAAGGTACGTAATATCCTGCAGGCTAAAGGTCATGCAGTATACTCAGTAAACCCGGACAGCACTGTTTTTGAAGCCCTTCAAATGTTGGTGGACCGTAACGTAGGGGCACTTACAGTGGTAGATAGTCAGGATCGCTTCCTGGGAATTTTTTCAGAACGGGACTACGCCCGCAGAGTTATTCTGAAAGGACGAGCCTCCAAAGAAACCCTGATCCGTGAAATCATGACAGAACGCCCCATTACAGTATTGGAAGACGATTCCATCGAAGACTGTATGGCGTTGATGACTGATAAAAGAATTCGTCACCTGCCAGTAGTAGACGCACAAAGCAGATTAATTGGTTTGATCTCTATTGGTGATGTGGTGAAATTCATAATAGATGACCAACGATATATCATTACCAGCCTGGAATGTTATATTACGGGCACGCATACCTGATTTCCGCAGTGGAAACAGTTTTGCAGATTCGCACTAATTTTTGTAACTTCAATTTCATATAGTCTTTACCGTAATGCGGATGACAACGTTATGAAACCGGACCCGGTTCGGTATCCCTCTTTGAATGAAGCGGTTTACAGACGTATATACAGATACCTGATAGCATTGTTTCAGTAGATTGGAAAGCAGACTACTGGTTTTTTTAACAGACTGGCATAGCGGACTTTTAAGTAAATCGCTCGGAGGGCGAACACTTTGAAAAGCGCTGTTTCTGACAACACCCCCATTTGGCCATTTTTAGCATATGGTGCTATTGTGTTGGTACTGATTTGTACCATACTGGGACTATCTTATGTATTAGGCCAACGCCATAAAGACCGCGCAACTGGCGAGGCATATGAGTCCGGTATTATCTCCACCGGCTCCGCCCGACTTAGGTTCCCTTCTCAATTTTATTTGGTAGCAATGCTTTTCGTCATCTTTGACATTGAAACAGTATTGATTATTTCCTGGGCAATTGCCTACAAAGAAGTAGGCTGGGCTGGCTTTCTGGGCGTAACAGTTTTTATCTTCATATTACTGGCTGTACTGATTTACGAATGGCGTAACGGCGCATTGGACTTCGGGCCCGATGGGAAGAAAATATTACGCGCCTATAAAAAACTGCAAAAGAAAAAAGCCGCTAACGTTAACGGTTACACGGATATTAAGACTCCAACACCAAAGGCACTTACGTAACAACAGGATGTTGATTTTATGAATCACGCATAATCAACTCATTTATGAAATGGTGGTTAACCAATGCAAATGATATAACGGGCAAAGTTTCCGGCAATACTTCTATGGAAGAAGTTATCCAGCAAAGTGTAATGCTTACTTCGGTGGAAAGCCTCCTTGCCTGGGGGCGGAAAAATTCGCTTTGGCCTTTCCACTTCGGCCTTTCCTGTTGTTTTGTTGAAATGGCAACGGCAATGACCCCCAAATATGATGTAGCCCGCTTCGGTGCAGAAGTCATCAGAGGCACCCCACGCGAAGCGGATGTCATGATCATTGCCGGTACAGTATTCATTAAAATGGCGCCCGTCATCCAGCGTTTATATGAGCAGATGATGGAACCACGCTGGGTAATATCCATGGGTTCCTGCGCCAATTCCGGAGGAATGTACGACATCTATAGTGTAGTACAGGGAGTGGATAAATTTTTACCGGTAGATGTATACGTACCCGGTTGTCCCCCCCGCCCCGACGCATTTATGCAGGGGCTCGTGATGCTGCGTGACAGCGTAGGTAAAGAAAAACGTCCGCTGAGCTGGGTGATTGGAGAACAAGGCGTAGTCAGACCAGAAAAAATTTCCATGAAAGATGCCCTGCGTGACAAACGACAGCAGATGACGCAATTTAAAACACCTGACGAAATTTAATACTTACTAACAGTTACGGATATATGAAATAACCAGTTGGAAGAAGCTGCCACTTTTACCTCAATTGTTTAAAATCTGATAGGCCATGCCTACGAGCATTGCAGCGGAATTAAGCACCCGTTTCGGTGATATCACCTTCCTGCCACAGGCTACAAAGGATGGGACGCCTACTTTTTGGACGCCTGCCGAACACGTGGCGTCTGTACTGCAGTTTCTTAAATCTGACATACAACTGCCTTACCGCATGCTCTATGACCTCACGGCTATCGATGAGCGTGCCTGTAAACGGCAACAAAACGGGCATAAACCCTATGACTTTACCGTTGTTTATACCCTGTTTTCCTTTGACAGAAATGAATTCCTGCGTATCAAAGCCGGTTTACACGGAGAATACCCGGCACTGGACAGCATTACGCCTATATGGGCGGCCGCCAACTGGTATGAACGTGAGGTATACGATATGTTTGGCATCCGCTTCCATGGTCACCCGCTGTTAAAACGTATCCTTATGCCTTCCACCTGGGAGGGGCATCCGCTCCGTAAGGAGCATCCCGCACGCGCCACGGAAATGGGGCCGTTTAAGCTGTATGACGAGAAGCAGGACAGGGAGCAGGAGGCCCTGCGGTTTAAACCCGAAGAATGGGGCTTAAAACGCCATAGCGAGGACTCAGACTTTATGTTCCTCAACATCGGCCCTCAACACCCCGGTACTCATGGGGTATTACGCATTATCCTTCAACTCAACGGAGAAGATATTGTGGATGCTGTACCAGACATCGGCTTCCATCACCGCGGGGCCGAAAAAATGGGCGAACGCCAGTCATGGCACACCTATATCCCCTACACCGATCGTATTGACTACCTCGGCGGGGTGAACAATAACCTGTCGTACTTGCTGGCGGTGGAACAATTGGGGGGGATTGAGGTTCCGCTACGTGCCCAGGTAATCCGTATTATGCTTTGTGAACTGTTCCGCATTGCAAGTCACCTGGTATGGTATGGAACCTTCGCCCAGGATCTGGGACAGTTGTCGCCCGTATTTTATATGTTCACCGACCGCGAACGCATCTTCGAAATCATAGAGTCTATCTGTGGCGGCCGTATGCACCCCAATTGGTTCCGTATTGGCGGAGTAGCGCAGGACTTGCCCAACGGATGGGAACCACTGGTGAAAAACTTCCTTAACTATTTCCCCAAACAGCTGAGAGAATATGATAACATGGTAATGAAAAATTACCTGTTTAAAGCCCGTACCAAAGGTATTGGGATCTATACCCTGGAAGAAGCTATTGACTGGGGCGTTACCGGCCCCGGACTCCGCGCCTGCGGAATGGAATGGGATATGCGCAGGAAAAGACCCTACGGAGGGTATGAAAATTTCGCTTTTGAAATCCCGGTTGCCCAGAACGGCGACTGCTACGACAGGGCGGTAGTACGGGTGGAAGAAATGAGACAAAGCCTGCGCATTATAGAACAGTGTGTGGCCAATATGCCCGCAGGTGATTATAAATCGCACCACCCACTGGCTACCCCTCCGGTGAAAGCCCGCACGATGCAAGACATTGAAACACTCATACATCATTTTCTCAACGTTAGCTGGGGACCCGTTATCCCCGCCGGTGAGGCGATGGTGGCTACAGAAGCCACAAAAGGTTGGAACAGCTACTACCTGGTCAGCGACGGAAATACCGCTGCTTACCGCGTCAGGGTGCGAACGCCCTCGTTTCCACACATGCAGATGATTCCGCTGATCAGCCGGGGATATACCGTGGCCGATTTGCTTTCTATACTGGGAGGAATGGATTATGTACTCGCAGACATTGACCGATAATTGAATAACATATGCTTTCTGCTATCGAAATAGAACAAATCACCCATGAGCTGGAACTGGTGCCGGTTAAAAAGGCGGCAGTTATTGAAGCCCTGAAAATTGTACAGCAGCAGCGCCGCTGGATATCAGACGATAGCGTGGCTGATATTGCCCGCCTGCTCGACATGAGCACCGCAGAGGTAGACAGTGTGGCTACTTTTTACAACCTGATTTTCAGGCACCCTGTGGGCCGCCACGTGATCTTGTTGTGCGATAGTATCAGCTGTTACGTGATGGGCTATACGGAGATAAAGCAACAACTGATGGAGCTGCTGCAGATAAAATTCGGACAAACAACACCGGATGAACGCTTTACCCTGCTGCCAAATGCCTGCCTCGGTACCTGCGATCATGCACCGGCATTGATGATTGATAATGATCTCTACAAAGACCTGAAAGCGACAGACCTTTCACAAATACTGGATCAATACTTATAAGTATGGAACGACCGCTCACTCAACATATTCCCGCTTCGGGCGCCACGCTTCATCTGAAGGAATACGAGGCCGTGGGCGGCTACACGGCACTGCGCAAAGTATTGCAGGAACTAACACCGCAGGAAGTGACCGGAAAAGTAAAAGACGCTAACCTAAAAGGTAGAGGAGGCGCCGGTTTCAGTACCGGCATGAAATGGAGTTTTGTACCCATGAATGTAGCCGGTCCAAAATACCTGGTCGCCAATGCGGATGAAATGGAGCCGGGTACTTTCAAAGACCGGTGGTTGCTGGAAGGTAATCCGCATCAATTGCTGGAAGGCATGATCATCTCTGCTTACGCCATACAGGCCACGCAAGCGTTTGTATTCATGCGCTGGGCCTATAAAGATGCCGCGCATATTATGCGCCAGGCGATTGCAGATGCTTATGCGGCCGGCTATCTGGGTAAAAATATCCTCGGAAAAAACTATCACCTGGAAATGCAATTGCATACCGGTGTAGGCAGATATATGTGTGGGGAAGAAACAGCCCTGCTCAACTCTCTGGAAGGTAAACGCGCTGTACCCCGCGCCAAGCCGCCATTTCCACAGGTAAGTGGATTGTTCGGCAAGCCGACCATCGTGAACAATGTGGAAACACTGTCTTACATACCGCATATCATGAACAACGGCGGCGAATGGTTCAAATCATTGAGTTATACCGCCGATGGGGGTACGAAAATATACGGGGTAAGCGGTAAGGTCAATAAGCCCGGTGCCTGGGAACTACCTATGGGTGTTACAATGCGGGAGTTGCTGGAGGAACACGCTGGTGGCATGAAAGCAGGTTATCGCTTTCGTGGCGCACTGCCCGGCGGCGCTTCAACAGATTTTTTAACCGATGCCCACCTGGATGTGAAAATGGATTTCGCTGGAGTAGCCGCCGCAGGAAGCCGCCTGGGTACCGGTACTATGGTAGTATTAGATGATCGTACCTGTCCGGTAGGCTTTGTTCATAACCTGGAACACTTCTTTGCACAGGAATCCTGTGGATTCTGTACGCCCTGCAGGGAGGGACTGCCCTGGACAGAAAAAATACTATATGCGTTGGAACAGGGTCACGGCACCTATGCCGACCTGGAACAACTGGAACTACATACCCGGCTGCTCGGTCCCGGTAATACTTTCTGCGCCCTGGCACCCGGCGCTATGGAACCTTTGCAAAGTGCGCTGAAATATTTCCGGGAAGACTTTGAGCAACATATCAAAGAAAAAAAATGTCCATATGCCCATCATTAACATAGATAATAAACCTTATGAAGTAAAGGAAGGCAAGAACCTGCTGGAAGCTTGCCTGTCGCTCGGTTTAAACCTTCCTTACTTTTGCTGGCACCCCGCCCTTGGTTCGGTAGGCGCCTGTCGCCAGTGCGCTGTAAAAGTGTTTAAAGACGAACAGGATACCAAAGGGCGTATTGTAATGTCGTGCATGGAGCCGGTAAAGGATCAGTTGCGTTTGTCCGTTGACGATAAAGACGCCAAAAAATTCCGCGAACAGGTGATCGGCTGGCTGATGACCAATCACCCACATGACTGCGCTGTATGCGATGAAGGAGGCGCCTGTCACCTGCAGGACATGACCGTCATGACCGGTCATTCTTACCGCGATTATCATTTCACAAAAAGAACATACAACAACCAATACTTAGGGCCATTCCTTAATCATGAAATGAACCGCTGCATACAATGTTATCGCTGCGTGCGTTTCTATAAAGATTTTGCCGGCGGAAAAGACCTGGACGTATTTGCGGCACATAATCACGTATACTTCGGACGTCAGCAGGATGGTGTCCTGGAAAGTGAGTTCAGTGGTAATCTGGCGGAGATTTGCCCCACAGGCGTATTCACCGATAAAACACTCAAACAACATTATACCCGCAAATGGGATCTTACCTCTGCGCCTTCTGTTTGTCAGGGCTGTGGCCTGGGCTGTAATATACTGGCTGGAGAAAGATATGGCGTCATCCGGCAAATTACCAATCGTTTCAATGGTGATGTGAATGGCTATTTCCTCTGTGATCGTGGTCGCTATGGCTATGAGTTTGTAAACAGCCCGCAACGGATTAAAACCCCTATGGTATATCATGGGCCGGCCGAACAAGCGAACGGTATCCCTGTGTTGCAACATATTCAAAGCCGGATGAAGCCTGGTAAAACTATCGGCATCGGGTCACCCCGCGCTTCATTGGAATCCAACGCAGTACTGAAAGAGTTGGTAGGGGAAGATAATTTTTACCTGGGTGTTGCGGAAGCAGATCACGACCTCGTATCCCTTTCCCTCAGAATTTTGCGGCAGGGGCCAGTACGAGCAGCTTCCCTGCAGGAAGCAGCGGCGGCCGATGTGGTGCTGATCCTGGGCGAAGATGTGACCAATACAGCGCCTATGCTGGCACTCTCTGTCCGACAGGCCATCCGCCGTATTCCGGTAAGCGAAGCCATTAACAGTGTACATATTCCAGCCTGGCAGGATGCAGCGGTCCGGGAGGCGGTACAGGATAGTAAGGGTCCCCTGTACATATTGAATGTGCAGGAAACAAAACTGGATGAACTGGCCCGCGGAGCCTGGCATACCGCACCTGATAATATAGCACGTATAGGCTTTGGCGTTAGTCACCTGTTGAGCAGCAAAATGCCGGAAGTAACCGGCATGTCAGAGCAAGGGAAAGCCATTGCTGCCGAAATAGCGGGAATACTGAAAACTGCCAGAAATCCATTGATTATAGCGGGTTATGGCAGCGGTAGCGAAGCCGTGATAAAAGCTGCCGCCAACGTTGCCTGGGCGTTACATGACCAGGGTATTGATGCCATGCTCACCTTCACAGTACCGGAATGTAATAGTATGGGATTGGAAATGCTGGATGGCCACCGGCTGGAATCGGCAGTAGACCGTGCGTTGAATAATGAAGCAGATACGGTGATCATCCTGGAAAATGACCTGTACCGCCGTTTGAATCAGCACAGGGCCGATCTTTTTTTTAGCAGGGTACACGATGTTATTTTACTGGATCATCTGTATAATGCCACGGCTGAGAAAGCGACTATCCTGTTACCCGCCGGCACGTTTGCAGAATCTGATGGTACTCTGGTCAACAACGAAGGCCGTGCGCAACGTTTCTTCCAGGTATTTTCACCTGTCACCGCGGTCCGGGAAAGCTGGGGCTGGCTGCTGCAAATAGCCGCCGGCCAGCAGCATGCTACGCTGGGCGCCCTGCAACACTTCGACGAATTAGTTACACACCTGGTTGCCAGGTATCCGGTATTTGCAGGAATAGAAACACTTACGCCAACAGCTGATTTTCGTATGGCCGGACAGAAAATACCACGGGAGCCGCACCGGTATAGTGGTCGTACGGCTATGCAGGCCAACTTGCAGGTGAGTGAACCCAAGCCGCCGGAAGACCAGGATACTGCCCTCTCTTTTACAATGGAAGGATATCGTGGAGAACCACCTTCCGCTATGATTCCATTCTTCTGGGCGCCCGGTTGGAACTCTGTACAATCTGTGAATAAATTCCAGGTGGAAACTGGTGGTCCCCTGCATGATGGCAATGGAGGGAAACGATTGATTGCCGCTAATAGTAACGGTCAATCGCCTTTCTTTACGGAAGTCCCGGAACCCTATCTGCCACTCGCAGAACATTTACTGCTGGTACCCCTGTATCATATTTTCGGTTCAGAAGAACTGAGCAGTCATACGCCGGGAATAGCCGAACGTATTCCCACACCTTACATCATGCTGCACAGTGAAGATGCGAAAAAATTACAAGTAGCTTCAGGACATCTGTTGCATTTTAAAGATAACGGATACGATTATACGTTGCCGGTCATCATTAACAATACCTTACAGCAAGGGGTAGCTGGTATACCTGTGGGTCTGCCGGGCATACAGATTGCCGAAGCGCCGCAGCTGATAAAAGTATAACGATATGACAAACTTTTGGTGGATCATAGGAGGGGTGCTCTTTGCACTATTAAATACGGCGGCTGGCCTGATCTGGGTGGAACGCCGGATGCTCGCGCTGTGGCAGGACCGGTACGGACCTAACAGAGCCGGACCTTTTGGGCTATTGGTGGTGCTGGCGGATACTATTAAGCTGTTTTTCAAGGAAGACTGGATTCCTCCTTTTGCGGATAAAGTAGTGTTTGTATTTGCACCGGCAGTTGTAATGCTTAGTGTGCTCATGAGCTTTGTGGTGATGCCTTTTGCACCAAATATTATTGTAGCGGATTTAAATATTGGCCTGTTATTTTTCCTGGCCATGTCTTCTTTGGGCGTATATAGCGTGGTGTTGGGCGGTTGGGCTTCCAATAATAAGTATGCGTTGCTGGGGGCCATGCGCGGAGCTTCACAGATGATCAGCTATGAAGTATTTATGGGGTTGGCCCTGATGGGAGTAGTAGTACTGAGCGGCTCTTTTAATCTGCGTGAGATAGTGGAAGCGCAGAAGAAAGTGTGGTTTATTGTTCCTCAGTTCATCGGTTTTCTCATTTTTCTCGTAGCAGGTGTTGCCGAAACACACCGGTTACCATTTGATATACCAGAGGCGGAAAGTGAGCTGGTAGCAGGCTTTCACTCGGAATACTCAGGAATGAAATTCGGAATGTTTTTTATTGGAGAGTATCTGGGTATCACGCTTATTTCCGGGATGTTAGTTACCCTGTATTTTGGTGGCTGGCTCGGGCCGGCTTTTCTGCCGCCAGTATTATGGTTTGTGATAAAAACGTTTGCCTTCATCGCGATGTTTATCCTGTTTCGGGCATCTATGCCGCGACCCCGGTATGATCAGTTGATGGAGTATGGATGGAAGGTATTATTTCCGCTGTCGATATTGAACCTGATGGTGACGGCGGCCATTAAACTTTGGTTGAATACTTAAAATGTACAACAATGCTTAGTCTGGTAAGAAGTATGTGGCTGATTTTCCTGCATATGTTTCATAAACGGGAAACTTTTCAGTATCCGGAGCAAAAAGCACCACTACCCGCCCGCTGGCGTGGCCGGATTGCACTCACCCGCGATCCGGATGGAGGTGAGCGTTGCGTAGGTTGTTATCTCTGCGCTGCCGCTTGTCCGGTAGACTGTATTTCCTTACAATCTACTGAAGACGAGTCGGGCAGACGATATCCTGAGTTTTTTCGTATTAATTTTTCCCGTTGCATTTTCTGTGGATTTTGTGAAGAAGCATGTCCCACCTATGCAATACAACTTCTGCCTGATTATGAAATGGCGGAATATAACCGACAAAACCTGGTATATGAAAAAGAGGATTTGCTGATTAACAGCGAGGGAAAATACCCCGGATATAATTACTATAACATAGCAGGCATGGCTATACGGGGAAAAGATAAAGGTGATGCCCAACAGGAGGAACCGCCGGTAGATGTAAAAAGTTTATTACCATGATAGGACCTGCCTTCTATATCGCTGCTGCTATCGCCATTCTGGCCACTTTAATGGTGATTACGCGTTATAATATCATGCATGCGCTGCTTTACCTGGTTGTATCCCTGCTGGCTGTGGCCGTGGTATTGTATCTCTACGGTGCGCCTTTTATGGCGGCATTGGAGGTGATCGTATATGCCGGCGCCATTATGGTGTTGCTGATATTTTTTGTGATGATGCTTAATCTTGGGAAGGAGTCGGCAGCGCAGGAAAAATTATGGTTGCGGCCACGTATCTGGATATTTCCTTCTATACTTTGTATTGTATTGCTGGGAGAGCTGGTGTTCCTGGTTGTGCAGCATCATCATCCGGGGGCGGAGATAATAGCCGTGCAACCAAAAGCAGTAGGAATGGCTTTGTTCGGACCTTATATATTGGCAGTAGAACTTACCGGAATGCTGCTGATGGCCGGTATTGTGGGCGCTTATCACCTTGGGCGGCAGAAGGAGAAAACATTACACCGGTTTCTGGAAAATAATCATGAATTATGAATGTGCATCCTACTACTGCGGGCATGTTGCTCGCCGGCGTTTTATTTGTGCTGGGGCTGATCAGTATACTGGTACGGCGTGACATTATTTTCATGCTCTTATCGGTGGAAGTGATGCTCAATGCCGCCGGATTGGCCTTTGTGGTGGCTTCTTCTCACTGGGGAACGGCCGATGGACAGGTGATGTTCATCTTCATACTGGCCATGGCAGCTGCAGAGGTATCGGTAGGACTGGCATTGATACTACAGTTATATCATCAGCTAAAAACATTGGATAGTGATGAAGCCTCAAAAATGAACGGATAAAAAAAATAAAATGATACTCCCTGCACTCATACCGCTCATCCCCTTTATCAGCGCCCTGCTACTCATGTTGGGCTGGAAACGTATGAGCCGTGTAGCCGTTACCGTAATCGGATGTGGTAGCATCGGTCTGGCGGCGATAGTAGCCGTGTTGACAGCCATACAGTTTGCCACTCATGGCGAACAGGCTATGGTGCAACACGCAGGCGACTGGCTGGAAGCAGGCGGCTTCAAGGCCGGTTTTGATTTGCGGTTGGATGCCTTATCAGTAGTGTTTGTTGGTGTGATAACGATAGTAGGCTTCCTTATACATGTTTATGCGTCTGGTTATATGCACGAAGAGCCGGACTACGCACGTTTTTTCGCCTGCATGAATTTGTTTGTGGGTGCTATGTTGACACTGGTAATGGCCGATAATCTATTGTTATTGTACTTCGGCTGGGAAGGCGTAGGTCTTTGCAGCTACCTGCTTATTGGCTTCTGGTATAAAGACAGGGCCAACGGTTATGCGGCGCGGAAAGCGTTTATTGTAACGCGTGTAGGCGATACGGCGATGGCCATTGCCTTATTTATGTTGTTTCAATACAACGGCACTTTACGTATTCCCGAAATCCTGGAGGGCAGTAGCCACTTGTGGGCAAAAGGTGGTCCGGTAATTACATGGATTGCGTTGTTGTTGTTGGGCGGCGCAGTAGGAAAGTCGGCCCAGCTGCCTTTACAAACCTGGTTGCCGGATGCGATGGCCGGGCCTACACCGGTGAGTGCCTTGATTCATGCTGCCACAATGGTCACTGCAGGCGTATATCTCATTGCCCGTACGCATACATTGTTTGAACTGGCGCCGGCGGCGCAAACCACTACCGCGGTAATTGGTGCAGTTACCCTGGTATTGGCTGGTTTCAGCGCGTTGGTGCAAACAGATATTAAGCGGGTGCTGGCTTATTCTACCATTAGTCAGATTGGTTATATGTTCCTGGCACTGGGTTGTGGCGCCTGGTCGGCCGCTGTATTCCATTTTGTGACGCACGCATTTTTTAAGGCGCTGCTATTTATGGCTGCGGGCGCCATCATTGTGGCGTTGCATCATGAGCAGGATCTGTTTAAGATGGGCGGATTAAAAAAACAGCTACGGGGTGTATACTGGGTATTCCTGATTGGATGCGCTTCTTTGGCGGCTATTCCTTTTGTTACAGCAGGTTTTTATAGCAAGGATCAGATCATCTGGTTGTCGTGGTCGGCCACCGGCGGGCATATCGGTTTCTGGCTGGCTGGGCTGCTGGGAGCCTTGCTTACGGGGATGTATACGTTCCGGATGTTTTTCCTGGTTTTTTATGGAGAAATAAAAACAACCGTGCATCATTTACCGGGCAAAAGCATGATGATCCCATTGTATATCCTGGCAGTATGTTCTACCGTTGCCGGTTTTATTGAGCTGCCGCATACGCTCGGCCATGTAACACTTTTCAGTAATTGGTTGTTGCCGGTGTTGCCGGCTGTAACGGTGCTGAAAGACAGTGTTGCCATGGAATGGGTTTCACAGGGTTTGTCGGCTGTATTGGCGTTGAGTGGTATTGGATTGGCTTATGTGTGGATAGTGAAGCATCCAAAGGGCATGTCAGATTTCCTGGAAATGCCGGCTATGCTTTGGTTGCGCGGGTATTGGAGCAGAGGATGGGATGTCGATAAACTGTATAATATCGGGTTGGTATACCCTTATGTATACCTGTCACGTATCAATAGTAAGGACCTGATCGACAAATTGTACACCGGGCTGGCTTCAGCCATGGAGTGGTGCCATAATGTGCTGGCGCGTACACAAAGCGGTTTGCTACGGTGGTATATACTGGGAGTGGTATTGGGCGCAGTGGCGATTTTATCGGTATTGATCTGGCGAATTTATATATAACGTTAACGATTAAACGAAATAATATGATCCTGCTGGTATTGTTAATCATCCTTTTCGCTGCGGCGCTGTTATCCTGGGTAGCAGGTGCGGGAAGCTATGCAGCGAGCCGCTGGATAGCACTCTGTAGCCTGTTGCTGAACCTGGGTATTGTTGCCGGCATTTGGATCAGCCGTCCGGCATCGGGCGATCGGTGGTGGTATCAATACCAGGTAGATTGGGTGCCTCATTTCGGTATTAGCCTGCATCTGGCAATGGATGGTCTCAGCCTGCTGATGCTGGCCCTCACATTTTTCCTGGGAGCCTTGTCTGTATTGATTTCCTGGAGAGAAATTAATACCAGGGTTGGCTTCTTTCATTTCAATCTCTTGTTTGTACTTTGTGGTATTACCGGCGTATTTCTTACCATGGATCTTTTTTTGTTTTACTTTTTCTGGGAGATGATGCTCATACCAATGTACTTCCTGATAGGAATATGGGGGCATGAGCACCGGGAATATGCAGCCAACAAATTTTTTCTGTTTACACAGGCCGGAGGATTATTAATGTTGCTGGCAATACTGGGGCTTTACTTTGTACACGGGGCTAATACACAGGTATATACCTTTGATTATTTTGCTTTGTTGCATACCCCGATGGCGCCATCCACCGAACGTTGGCTGATGTTGGGATTCCTGGTTGCTTTCTTGGTGAAGTTGCCGGCAGTACCTTTTCATACCTGGTTACCGGATGCCCATACTGAAGCGCCTACTGCAGGTAGTGTAGTACTGGCGGGGCTTTTATTAAAAACCGGTGCGTATGGTATCCTTCGTTTTGTGTTACCACTTTTTCCTGTTGCAGCTGTGGAGGTGGCGCCGGTGGCGATGTTACTGGGTGTTATAGGTATTTTGTACGGCGGCATGCTGGCATACGCACAAATGGATCTCAAACGGCTAATTGCCTATACAAGTGTTAGTCATATGGGATTTGTGTTGTTAGGTGCTTTTTCATTAAATGAAATTGCCTATCAGGGCGTAGTGATGCAGATGATAACACATGGTATTAGCACGGGGGCCTTATTCATTATAGCCGGCGCGTTGTACGAGCGTATTCATACGCGTAATATGCGGCAAATGGGGGGGCTTTGGCTGCGTGTGCCTATGATGGGGAGTGCGGCCATGATTTTTGTAATGGCATCGCTTGGATTGCCGGGTTTAGGCAATTTCGTGGCGGAATTCCTGGTATTACTGGGAAGCTGGCAGGCGAATCATTTGCTGACTATTCTGGCCACTATTGGCCTGGTAGTAGCCACCGCCTATTCTTTGCGTATTATGCAGAAAGTTTTTTTTGGTCCGTGTGACCGGCAGTATACGGTGCCGGACCTGAATGGACGGGAACTGGTGATTATAGTAGCCCTGGTTATTGTTATTTGCTGGCTGGGATTTCATCCGCAGCCGGTACTACATACTTCCCAAAATATCGATTATGTCGTTCGTTGATTTTCTAAGCCTTGGACCGCTGATTACCTTATGCGCTGCGGCGGTAGGAGCCATGTTGCTCGTAGCGATATGGCGTAATCACCGTATTGTATATGGCTTCACGCTGATTGCTTTTATCATGTCTATGATGGCCGTTATTCCGGCTATACGGTATATTCCGCATACTTATCCTCCCTTAGTGGTGATTGATGAGTTCTCCCTGTTTAATTCGGGACTGATCCTGGTAGCGGGTTTCATTATCTTGTTGTTGTCTTTCAATTATTTTGAAGAACGGGAAGAGCGCAAAGAGGAATACTATATATTGCTGATACTGGCTACTGTAGGGGCTTTGGTGTTGGTGGTGAGCCGGCACTTTATGGCCCTGTTCCTGGGCCTGGAGATCCTGAGCATCAGTTTATATGGACTGATAGCATACCTGCGGGCACGCGAGCGTTCTGACGAAGCGGGCATCAAATACCTGATGCTGGCGGCGTTATCTTCTGCATTTCTTTTGTTCGGGATGGCGTTGGTATATGCTTTTACCGGCCATATGGATTTTCCCGGTATCGGAATGGCGTTGCGACAGGCGGGCTATTTACCGGTGAGCGTTATGGCGGGTTTCGGCCTGATGTTGATTGGCATAGGTTTTAAGTTGGGTGTGGTACCTTTTCATATGTGGGCACCCGATATTTATGAAGGAGCACCCTTACCGGTAGCCGCTTTTATTGCTACGGCTTCAAAAGGTGCGATGCTGGTACTATTGATTCGTTTTTACCAGGATATTCACGGCAATGATTACCCCATGTTATGGTGGATAGTGGCTATCATAGCCGTGGCGTCTATGTTTGCCGGTAACTGGCTGGCACTTACGCAGCAAAACATCAAGCGTATACTGGCCTATTCATCTATTGCGCATATGGGGTATATCCTGGTGGCTTTTTTGTCGGGAGTACAAACAGGTCTGGAGGCGCTGGCATTTTACCTGGTGGCCTATTTTATTACCAGTATCGGCGCATTCGGCGTAGTGATTGTGATGTCCAGCAGCCGGCAGGATGCGGAAACCATTGCGGACTATAAAGGCCTGTTCTGGCGTTATCCCTGGATAGCAACGGTATTTACGGCCATGTTGTTATCGCTCGCTGGCATTCCGCTAACAGCCGGGTTTATTGGAAAGTTTTATGTGGTGATGGCTGGAGTGAATGGTCACCAGTGGTTCCTGTTACTGATGCTGGTCATCAATAGCGTGATAGGACTGTATTATTATATCCGTTTGGTGGCTGCGATGTTTGCAGTACCGGCAGATGGGGAACAAACAACGGTGGTGCCGGCCTTACCCATGGCAGGGAACATTACCCTGGTATTGCTAACTATACTCCTGATAGGACTGGGTATATATCCTACTGCCATGATGCAACTGATACAGCAAATGATGAAGATATTGGTGTAGCAATAAGCTAACAGGTGTAATCACCCTGCCCTGTTCTGTTCATCGGTGGTACCGGTTTTTCTCTCCCTGGCTGCTTTAATAGTAGCACTACCAAATTTATAGCTGAACGTAAGATTTACGGTTCTGAACTGCCAGGTATTGAAAATACTCATGTTCAGGTTTGCAAATTCTGCCGCACCACGGTAACTTTCATTCCGTAATATATTATTGTAACTCACTTTTACTGTAGCATTTTTATTCAGGAATAGCTTTTGTACGCCCAGGTTCAGGTTATACTGACTATAACCCCTGAAAATACCGAACACAAATGGCGAATTGTAATATCCCATTACTTCTACTTTGATATCATGCGGCAGCGTGATGGTATTGGTGCTGCTGATATAGTAGTTAAAGTTATAACGGAAGTAGGGGGCGTTGGAGGTAGGATCCTCGAACTTATACTGGTTATAGGAAAGGTCAACGCTATTATCGCTCGTCCACCATTTCGTGACTTGTACCGGGATGGTCAGCAACAGGCTATAGATATCTGTTTTATCATAGTTCCGTTCTGTACTGATAGATGCTTTGGTACTGTCGTTTTGTGTAATAAATTCTTCCATCATGTCTTTGATACGGGAGTATCGCAGGGTGGCAATGTACTTATCCTTAAAGGTATAGGATAATTCCGCGATATTGCTGTACTGTGGCTTCAGATAAGGGTTCCCCTGGAAATAGGTGTATTTGTCCAGGTAGAACATAAAAGGATTTAGCTGTCCATATTGGGGCCGTTCAATCCTGCGTGACATCGCCAGGCTAATTTTATTTTTATCATTTATTTTTTGTTCTACGTTAATGTTAGGAAAGTAGTCGGTATAAGAACGCTTTACATACTTGTCTACTGAAAATGAATGCCCGGTAGATTGGGTGTTCTCCACCCGTAAACCCAGTTGCAGCACTGTCTTATGTATTTGTTGTTTATAGTTGGCATAGGCTGCATATACATTTTCCTGGTAGTTAAACCGGTCGCTCAGTGAGGGGGCGGGCATGAATATTCCTTTATACAGGGAGTCGAACTCCAATGCGTTGGTGGTGGTAACAAAACTGGCTTTGGCACCTGCTTCCAGTTTGATGTCTTTGTTAAGGGGCCAGCTCAGGTCTGCTTTTAAACTTTTAATGATAACCTGTGTATTGCCGAGTGTTTGTATGCTATTAGGATTCCTGTTTAATTTGGTATGTGTATCAAACATACTGTCGTTCAGCTGCATCAACCGATGGTTGTTGAATTGGGCATAGTCTGCATCAACACTGATTTCGCGGCCGCCAGCAGTATCGAGAACGCCTTTATAGTTCAGATTAAGCGCAATATTGTCGAATTTGTTTTGGTTTCTGGTGAGTGAGTTCAACACAGAATCCGGCGGCAGGTTGGGTTTGCCCAGGTGGGTTTGGCTGTAGATCTGGTTCGAGAACGAATTTTTGAAGCCATTCGCCAGCACACCAATGGTGTGTTTATCATTAATAAAGTAGTCCATCCCTACTTTGAGATAATTGTTTTTGAAGCGGTTACGCTGAAAAACATCCTGTTGCAGGAAAGTGGTGCTGCCATCAGCTTCCTTTACGGAGCGTTTATAGTCGCGGGTCACTTGGCGGGGATAATCGCCCTGGTCGAAGTTGCCGAAGATGTTGAATTTCTCCGTTCTCCAGTTAATATTACCGGATATGCCGTAGCGGCCATACCTCGACTGGGTAAGGGTGGTGCTGATACTACCGTTTATCCCCGTCATTTTCCCTTTTTTCGTTTTGATATTGATGATCCCGCCGTTACCGGAGGCATCGTATTTGGCGGAAGGGCTGGTCAGGATTTCTATCGACGCAATGCTTTCCCCGGGAGTAGTTTTCAGGAGATTGGTAAGCTGTTCGCCGCTTAAGTACGTCAGTTTACCATCGATCATGACGGTTACGCTTTGTCCCTTCAGCGTTACGTTTTCGTTGTTGTCTACCTGTACACCAGGTGCTCTGCGTAATAAATCCAGTGCGGTATTGCCCGCCGCAGCCATGCTGTTTTCAATATTCATTACGGTTTTACCGGCGGAGCTTTCTATGTAAGGTTTTTGGGCGGTAACATTGACTGCCTGCAGGTTTTTACCCAGGGGTGGCAACGTCATGTTGCCCAGGGCTACCGCTTTATGGGCAGCATCTACCTGGAAGGCAGTACTATACGACGTGGTATAACCCATTTGGGAGGCCTGAATAAAGTAATGGCCGGCGGCAATTTTGTCGAATGCGCAGGTACCATTTTCGGTGGTCATCTCTCCTTTTACAAGGGCAGAGTCTTTCGCCTTCCGCAGCATTACACTGGTAAAGGGGAGGGGCTTGCCTGCATTGTCTGTTATGGTAAGTGTTATTTTTCCTGTAGCATTAGATTGTTGGGCAAAAGCCATAGGGGCGCAACAAAACAGCATTCCCAGAGCTACGATGATTGTTTTCATACGATCGTTTCCGTTATATGTTTTCTCAAAAGCTAAACCAATAAATAAGTAGGTAACCTTACATGCTAGGGTTTCGGGTAATGTTGCTGATAATACCTAAATGCCACGTCCATAAGGTCTTTCGCTGTTTCCAGCGGCATCTTCTCTGTCAACGTAATTGTACATGAAGGGTTAGCAGGGGCTGCGGGTATTTCCCGGAAATTCCCGAGCGTAATCAGATATATAGGCAGTTCATCCGGGTTATTGGCTGAATGATGGCCGTGGGCTGCCAGGTTTGATCCCAGTACTAACATGAGCATCAGGAAAGTACTCAGGCCTAAAACGATAGCAACTTTTTTCATACCAATTCATTTTAACTAAAGACGAACAGGTACAAAAAAAGTTGCACGGATGAGGGGAATAATTTTACGGGATAAGTTTATTTTTTCCAGAGACGCTGTATGGTAGCGGGGGAACGTTGTTCCAAAAGAATTGTGTGCCCGTTACTGAGTTCTTCCAGCAAACTGGGCTGGTAATACCTTACCGTCAGCAATTCCAGTCCTTCATTATACACGATTTTGAACTGCTCGTGGAGGGTTTTGATCAGTAATTCTATCTTCTCCGGGTTATTATCTATGCAACAAGAGAAGTTGATCGCCCCGTTTTGCATCAGGTTTATCTTCACCTTTAGCCCGTGGAAGATCTCATAGATGTCGCTAATCTTATCTTCTGTGATAAAGGAGTAATCTTTGGACGTGATATTCAGCAATACCTGGTTCTTTTTCAGCACAATAATAGGGGGCAGCTGTTTTATATCCGCCGTTTCCTTAATTACCGTGCCAGGTAGATTTTTATCCAGGAAGCATTTTACCAGCAAGGGTATCTGCTTGTTTTGCAATGGTTTGATAGTTTTTGGGTGTATGACCTGGGCGCCATAGTACGCCATTTCAATCACTTCTCCATACGTGATCTCTGGTATATTCACCGTATTGGGAAACAATTTTGGGTCTGCATTTTTGAGGCCTTCCACGTCTTTCCAGATCGTTTGGCTTTCTGCGTCCAGCATATTGGCAAAAACAGCGGCGGAGTAATCGCTGCCCTCGCGGCCCAGGGTTACGCTTTCGTTTTGGTCGGTAGCGCCAATAAAGCCCTGTGCAATCACGATGTTGGTTTGGTGGAAGAGAGGGAGCACCTTTTCAGTTACCTGCCTTTGGGTATAGGTCCAGTCAATGTTGGCATCCCGGAAGTTGTCGTCTGTCCGGAAAATATCTCTAACGTCCAGCCAGGTATTATTAAGGCCGATACTATTAAAGAATGCACTTACAATAGCGGTACTCAGTAACTCGCCCACGCTTACCAGCTGATCATAGTAATAGTCGTAGGTACGTAACGGTTTTTCGCCCAGTGTCCATTCTGCTTCCGTAAATAACTGCTGCAATTGTGTAAACAGCGGATGCTCGCGGGTACCCAGCAGGGATTCGGCTACATTCAGGTGATGTTGCTCAATATTAAACAGTAATTGTGCGGCAATTTCCCTTTTCCGCTGGAAGAAACTTTCCGCTACCTTTTCCAGCTCATTGGTTGTTTTTGCCATGGCAGAAATAACAATGAGGAGTTTTTCGTCCGGAAATGACTGTACTATTTGCGCCACCTGCCGGATACGTTCAACACTTTCTAAACTTGCGCCACCAAACTTGAAAACCTTCATATGATAGTTTATCTTCTATTAAAAAATTATTTGGCAAAGTAAGACAAGTTTAGAATTGTTTTAAAATCTGTTTATGGATAAATGACAGTCCCGTTAAAATAGGGGCAATTCCGTTAATTTCGTTCGTACAACCTAACGTTATGAATCTTAAGCAAAAAGTAATGACCCTGGATGAATTCACCATCCAGGAGTTGCGGAATTATCCGGGTGCAACCGGACAGCTCTCCGGTTTGCTGCGCGATATAGGGCTGGCAGCAAAAAGGGTGAATGTAGAGGTAAATAAGGCTGGTATTGCGGACATCCTCGGAGAAGCCGGCAAAACCAACGTGCAGGGCGAATCCGTAAAAAAATTAGATGAATTTGCCAACGAACAGTTTATCAGTTCCCTGGAAACCAGTATTTATTGCTGCGGAGTAGCCTCCGAGGAAAATGAAAACTTTATCCCTTTTCATGACGAGCATTCCAAAAAATCAAAGTATGTGGTGCTGCTGGACCCGTTAGATGGCTCCAGTAATATAGATGTAAACGTATCTATCGGTACCATTTTCTCTGTATATCGCCGCCTCAGCCCGGAAGGAACAGAGTGCGAGCTGGAAGATTTCCTGCAGCAGGGGATCTACCAGATTGCCGCCGGCTATATCATTTATGGTTCTTCTACCATGATGGTATATGCTACCCGCCGCAGTGTACAGGGCTTTACGCTGGATCCTTCTATCGGAGAGTTCTGCCTGTCGCACCCCAACCTGAAATGCCCGCCCGATAGCGATATTTTCTCCGTAAACGTAGGCTACTACCACTTGTATGAAGAAAAGATCCGCAAGTCAATCGACCATTTCATGGCCCGTAATGAGAACGACCGGATTTATCGCCATCGTTTCGTTGGGTGTATGGTAGCGGAAATACACCGGACCCTGATCCAGGGTGGTATCTTCATGTACCCTGCCTTCGGCAAATACTCCTCCGGACGCCTGAGACTTTGCTACGAGTGTAATCCCATGTCCTTTATCATGGAGAAAGCCGGCGGCGTAGCCATGGCCAATAGCAGACAGCGCCTGCTGGAACTCAAACCGGCACAATTGCACCAGCGCATGCCTATTTTCATCGGATCCAAAACCATGATGGATACCTGGCAGCATATCATCAACGACTAACATCAAAAAACGCTATAAAAAAACGGTGTATCAGGAATACAAAATGTTCCTGGTACACCGTTTTTAATTTCTGGTACAACAGTTGTTAAACATGAGGTTGTTTTAATAGTCTAAGTATTAGCCATTATTTATTTTTAATTATTAACCATTTTTATTCTATGTTGATTTTGAAGAACCAACGGATCCTTACGTTACTGGTAGCTATGTTTGCCTTTTTCCAGGCCAGCGCGTGTTCACGTGCCACCACCCGTTCGGCAGACAGCAGTAACACCGGTGGTAGTATGACCGAGCAAATCCTCTACTACACCAATAAGTTCCGTCAGTCTAAAGGCCTGAAGCCTTTACAGCTGGATGCCACCATCAGCCAGCAGGCGCTCCGGCATAGCCGCGACATGGCCAACGGCAGCACCGGCTTCGGACACGAAGGATTCGAAGAAAGGGTAGCCAACGTTTCCAAGAAAATGGGTCGCGTATCCAGCGCCGCTGAAAACGTAGCTTATGGCACCCTGGACGCTGAAGCCGTAGTGAATGGCTGGATTAAAAGTCCCGGCCACCGCAAAAACATGCTGGGTGATTATACCCTGATCGGCATCGGTACCGCCGACAAAGGCAGAATCACTTTCTTTACGCAGGTCTTTATAAAACAATAAGCTATCCTGGCGAATGATCAAAGCGGATTTTGTCTTTGTACAGGATTAGACTGATTAAACTGATTTTTTATTTTTTGATTAGGAAATAAGGGAGACGAAAGCCGGTATATATCTGCATTCATCTCCCTTCTTCTTTCATAATCTTTAAAATATAATCAGTGTAATCAGTCTAATCCTGTACAAAGACAAAATCCGCTCTGCTTTCTGCTCCACTTTTACTAATTTGCCCCCATGGAAAAGAAAAAGATCATTGAGGTAAGCAACCTGGTTAAAAAATACGGGGATTTTACCGCGGTAAAAGGAATCAGCTTTGAGGTGTATGAAGGGGAGATCTTCGGCCTGTTAGGCCCTAATGGTGCGGGTAAATCAACGACCCTGGAAATTATTGAAACACTTCGGGATAAGACGGAAGGAAAGGTCATTGTTGGAGGCTACGACCTCGACAAAGATCCAAACGATATAAAAAAGATTATCGGCGTACAGCTGCAAAGCTCTGGTTATTACCCTGGCCTGAACCTGGTAGAACTGATCGAAATGTTCGGCGGCCTCTATAACCAGCCGGTATCACCCATGCAACTCCTGGGTATGTTTAACCTGGAAGACAAGGCCAAAGCAAAGTTCAAAGAGCTTTCCGGCGGTCAGAAGCAACGGTTTTCTATTGCTACCACCCTGATCAACAAACCTCAGATCATTTTCCTGGATGAACCTACCACTGGGCTGGATCCCCAGGCCAGACGTAACCTCTGGGACCTGATTCAACAGGTACGCAGCCAGGGTACTACGGTAGTCATCACCACCCACTATATGGATGAAGCAGAATTCCTCTGTGATCGCTGCGCAATTGTTGACAGCGGACGTATCATTGCCATCAATTCACCTGATGCTTTGATCGACCAACTGGTGTCTTCCGGTTTCGAACGGCAAAAAGAAGTGAAGAAAGCGAACCTGGAAGATGTGTTCATTCACCTGACTGGTAAGGATTTGCGGGAAGAATAAAATCAATACCCGATGGAAGCACTTAAATATCCTATTGGCCGGTTTGTTCCTTTACCGGAGTATACACCGGCTATGCTGAAGGGGTTTATTAATGATATCCGCTATTTGCCCCAGTTGATAGAAATTGCCGTGCAGCAACTGGATGAATACCAGCTGCAAACACCCTACCGGCCGGAAGGCTGGACGGTGGCACAGGTAGTGCATCACCTGGCCGACAGCCACATGAACGGGTATACCCGCATGAAGCTGGCCCTCACAGAAGAACAACCCATCATTAAGCCATACGAAGAAGGCGCCTGGGCAGAACTGCCGGATGTAAAATTTACACCCATCAATATGTCCATTACCCTTTTACATGCACTGCATACCCGCTGGACCAACCTGATGGAACATTTAACGCCTGCGGACTGGGAACGGACATTTATCCACCCGGCCAATGGAACCCAACATAATTTAAAGACCCATGCCGCCAATTACGCCTGGCATGGAAAACACCACCTGGAGCACATACTGCGCCTGAAAGAAAGAATGGACTGGTAAAGCATTGATTTATGAATATGGATTGGAAAATACTATCATCGGAATACCTGTTTAAAGACGCCTGGCTCACTGCCCGTGTTGATAAATGTGAAACGCCTTCCGGTAAGATAATAGCGCCTTATTATGTGTTGGAATACAATAACTGGGTAAATGGTGTGGCATTACGGGAAGATGGGCAGGTAATTATGATCCGTCAATACCGGCATGGCGTGGGCAAAACCTTGCTGGAAATTCCTGGTGGTACCATGGATCCCACCGATCCTTCTCCGCTGTTTGCCATGCAACGGGAGATGCTGGAAGAAACCGGCTACGAATTTAAGGAATGGATATCATTAGGTAGCATTGCTCCCAATCCTGCGTCCAGCAACAATTATACGCATATGTTCCTCGCCACCGGTGGCGTAAAAGTACAGGAACAACAGCTGGATCATAACGAAGAAATTGAAATAGTCACCATGCCGCTGGGGGAACTACAGCAACTGGTATTAGATCACAAGATCGAGCAAAGTCTGCATACCACCTGTATCTTCTACGCGTTGCTGCGTCTCGGTAAAATGGGGATGAAGTAGTTTACATTACTTCTGCTACCACAAAAAAGCTTCCACATACCAGGATCAGATCATCGGGCTGGGCGTGCTGCCTGGCCGCCTGTAAGGCTGCCTGCACGGAAGCATGGGCATGACCATGTAATCCATTGGTAGCAGCCATTTCTGCCAGTGCTACTTCATCCATGGCGCGGGGAATTTGCGCTTTACAAAAATAATAATGTGCAGTAGGAGGAAATAAAGGCAGTACTTTTTCTACTTCCTTATCTTTTACAAACCCTACCACAATATGCAGCTGCTGATAATTGACATGTCCCAGTTGCTCCATGATTTCCCGGATACCCGCTTCATTATGGCCTACATCAAGCACCGTGAGGGGATGTTGCTGGATGACATCCCAGCGCCCTCTTAAACCGGTCAGCTTTTTTACATGCGATAACGCTTCACTGACCTGCTCCCAGGTAATATGCCAGCCATTTTGTTGTAATACCTTGACGGCAGACAATACGCCCATCACATTTTTTTCCTGGTATTGACCATTCAGGTCCAGTTGGAAACGCCGCATTTGTTGTTGGCGTGTATCCATTAACGTTATATTCAGATGGTTGCCTTCAATAGCGCTGGAAGACTCCATCCACTCCTGGTCTGCAAAATGAATAGAGGTGTTAAGTCCGGCAGCAGTACTAATAAAAACATCGGCCACTTCTGATTGCGTTTCACTGATAACCACGGGTACACCTGCTTTGATAATGCCCGCTTTTTCTTTGGCTATCTGGGGGAGAGTATCTCCCAAAAGATTTTTATGATCAAAGCTGATATTCGTGATCAGTGACAGCTCTGGCGTAATGACGTTGGTACTGTCCAAACGGCCGCCCAATCCTACTTCTATGATGGCAATATCCACGGCTTGCTCCTGGAAGTACCGGAAAGCCATTGCTACTGTTAGCTCAAAAAAAGAAGGTTGTATATCGCCAATATGTGATCGCATTTGTTCGGTAAAGCGAATCACAAAATCTTCCGGTACTACCTGCCCGTTGATACGGATACGTTCCCGGAAATCCAGCAGGTGAGGAGAAGTATATAAACCTGTTTTGTAGCCTGCCTGTTGGAAAATGGCAGCCAGCATATGGCTGGAAGAGCCTTTCCCATTGGTGCCGGCAACATGTATAGTTTTAAAACTGCGCTGTGGATGTTCCAGTATCTCCAGCAATGCCAGCGTATTATGTAAATCTGTTTTAAAAGCACTGGCGCCCACCCTGGTAAACATAGGCAGCTGCGCAAAAAGATAGTCCAGCGTTTCTTTGTAAGAGGCCATAATTGTAAATTACAATTACGAATTACGAATTACGAATTACGGATTTCAGAGGACCTACTCGCAAATCCGTAATTCGTAATTCGTAATTCGTAATTTTTTTTAATAATTAACCGGGCAGCCCAGCTGGCCTTTGCCACCTTTGCCTTCGCCCCGTTTGAACATGCTTGAATTTAATCGCAAAGCTACGAAAGCCGCTGCATGATCAATACGTCTTTCAAAAAGGTTGGTAAAAAGAGTAGAAGAACCTATCAGTACAGGGCCTATACGAAATGCGGCACCAATATCAGCCTGACCATTATGGTTGATGGTCATTGGCAGGTAAGCCCCAAAGAGATAGGTTTCGTACCGGGGGGTAATATTGAACTGTGTCAGTGCGTATGTTTTACTAATATCAGTATGGCCTGCCGTTAGTGCTATTACGGCTTGTGCACTTACAAAAAAGCGACCGTCGATATTGTAATCGCCCATCAGGTTCAGGGCGGTGGGTAAAGTCATATTGAAGGTAGAATCTGAGGGCAGCGGGGTGAAATAATTGTTCAGCCTGCGTGCATATTGTTGCAAACTTTCCTTTTTCCGGTATTCAATATCTTTTGGTACTACATGGTCTTTTACCAGGCTGAGATCAGTATTAATGGCTCCCTTGGTGTATTTAATTTTACCAATATCTGTAATGGAAACGCCTATACGAAATTTGTAATCGTCTGCATCCGTGCCGTCATAGGCTCCAAAGCCGCCATTGTCCGGGCGGAATTCGTAAATAACCCCGATATCAGCTCCCAACCCAACATTATTAAAGAGTTTCAGGTTGCTTTGCGCAGGGGATTCCCAATGATCCAGTTCTTTGTTATAACCGTAACGCAAGGTACCGCTGGTGATGGAGGCATCCTGGTTACTGTTGAGGCGAAATGCGGCATCTTTCACGGAAGCATAGCCTGCTGCCACACCACTCAGCAATTTCAGAGTAACACCGGCTTTCCAGCGACCTGTATATGTTTCTTTCAGCACACGGGCGTAGCTCAGTCCCAGCTCATGCCAGATGTGTTCACTAACGCCGGTTTGCGGAATACTTAAGTTCACATGTTCATACCCGGTATTGGGGAAATTGATACCAAAGAAATTGGCAATAGGGGTGGTCACATCACCCGCATTGCCGCTGCTGCGCATGCGCCATACAAATGATACAGACTGTTTTTCATCGATGGCATATAATACAGAGGGCAATACTACTTCAGCCATCGCCCAGCCATTTTGTTTTCTGTTGGCCCCTTCATCCAGGAAATAGTCCCGGTTGCGGCGCAGGGTGTCCGGTATACTGAATAGTATCGACTTGGGTACACTGGCGTATGTGTTGCCGGCATTTACGTCTACACCCACAATATTGACATCCCATTTATAACGATAGCCGGCAGCGCTGGCGGGGTTGGAAAGTACGCCATAAATACCCGCATAATTGCTGTTGTTGTACCCAGGGAAAGATTGTGCCATAGCGGTATAAGTCAGTAGTAGCAGTACTGATGTGCTGAAAAGGATACGGTTAAGTCTTACAATCATTGCTGGCGATAAAAAATAGGTTTCTCGAAATGACACAAAAATCTTGTACTTATTTGCGCTTGAAGTCATAGGTAGAGTTATAGGAAGTCCAGGTCCGGTTTTTATACGGCGATAGCTGTAGGTGGCTACACGATGCTTAAAACACGGCAATCACATTATTCTGCTTTGAAATAGAAACGTACGGTCCCAAACTGTTCTTCGGGAGCATCCGGGTTTGCATTATATTTAAGTTGTCCACTTCTGGCCGCTTTTTTCGCAATTTCTATCAGCTGTGGATTGCTGATAGTAGATCCTTTCATGCTAAAAGTGGCAGATGTCACATTTCCTTGTTGGTCTACTTTAATATTGATCGCTACATAGCCTGTTTCGGTACCATCGTAGGTTACCTGTGGTCTTCCGATCAGGTTTCTGCCGTTGAGGTGGAAGTCGGAACGTCCTCCTCCGAGTCCGCCGCCCGTATATCCGCCGCCGTTAGGGTTGCCACCCAGTTGGCCACGGTCGCCGGGTTTGCCGGTATTTCCTTCTCCTGTAGCGTTGTTGGAACCGTTTGCGTTATTCCCGCTGTTGGCACTGTTGCCGGTGCCGCCGCCAAATACTGCTTTGGGTTTAGGTGCAGGAGGTGCTGGTTTGGGAGGTGCTTCTGTTGGTTTTTTAGCAGGTTTAACCACCGGTTTAGGCTCCAGTTTTTTAGGAAGCTCTTTGGGCTTTTCTACTGGTTTTTCCGGTTTTTTTACTTCCGGTGCCTCTTCTTCGTCCTGTGTGGCAATATCCTGGGGAGGTTCGCTGGCGTCTTTTTCTGCAGTAGCAGGGCTTTCAGCAGGTGCTGGTTCTGGCGCTGCTGCGCTGGGCGGATTGGGATTAAGTGGTTGCTCTGTTCCCATACCCTCATCAGAGGTACCCAGGTTTACTTCCATGCCCAAATCCTGGTCGGGCAGGGGCGGAGGGGCAGAAAAACCGGTAAATATCAGCGCCACTAACAGCAACGCATGAACGCCGATAGTAACACCTAATGCCTGGATATTTTTTTTACCGTTTTTTTCCTCCATGATAACCTTATTGAGCGCCTGTTTAGACCAAAGTTAATGTTTTGATCCAGAAAAAATAATCACTCATCAAAAGATGAATTTCGGATCTTCGCAAAAACTGTGCTGTTAATCCGGTTTCTGGAATTTATTTTTCGCCAATTTTATGAACCTCGCAAAGCAAACTATCCGTCTTTATCAGAATGCCTACACAGGGCTTTCTCCTGCAACCTGGTGGTTATCACTCGTGTTGCTGATCAACAGAAGCGGTACCATGGTGATTCCTTTTATGACCGTGTACCTCACGCAACATCTGCATTTCTCTATTGCCCAGGCAGGACTGGTGATGGCCTGTTTTGGCTGCGGCGCTATTGTGGGCGCATTGCTGGGCGGATGGCTCTCCGATAAAATTGGTTTTTACCAGGTCCAGTTCTGGAGCCTCTTCTCTAACGGATTATTGTTCCTTTTATTGGGTCAGATGCGCACGTTTGAGCAAATATGTATCTGTGTATTTGTGATGAGCTCTGTGGGAGACGCATTCCGGCCAGCCAACAGTATTGCGGTGGCAGCCTATAGCGCCCCGGAAAACCGTACCCGTTCCTATGCCCTGAACCGCCTGGCCGTGAACCTGGGTTGGTCGGTAGGTCCTGCCATAGGCGGTATCCTGGCCAGCTTCAGTTACCAGTTGCTTTTTTGGGTAGATGGATTTACCTGTATGACTGCCGCCATATTAATGCGTATTTTCCTGCCACCGGTGCCGGCACCCGCTAAAACGGAGAAAGCGCGCGTGATAAAGGAAGATAAAGTCTGGAAAGACGCCATTTACCTATGGTTCCTGTTGTTTGCTACGATAAATGCTATTTGCCTGTTCCAGTTCAGCAGTATTGTTCCCTTGTATTTTAAAGACGTGATGCACATGGAAGAATGGCAGATTGGCCTGAACATGTCTATCAACGGGATCCTCATTGCCCTGGTGGAAATGATCATGGTATACCGGTTGGAAGGCACCAGGCCTAACCTCCTGTTTGTAGCCAGAGGGGCTATGATGGTATGTATCTCCTACCTGCTGCTGAGTGTGTTGCCGCCGTTCTGGGCCGTAGCAGGCTTGTTCATGCTGGTGATCACTTTTGGGGAAATGTTCTGCCTTCCTTTCATGAATAGCTTCTGGATTGCCCGGAGTAAAGACCATAACCGCGGGCAATATGCAGCCCTGTATACGATTTCCTATTCGCTGGCCAATATTGTGTCGCCCACTACCGGCGCTTTTGTGGTGCAACATCTGGGATTTAAGCCCTGGTGGGCGCTTACGGCCCTGGGTTGTGTGCTGTCTGGCGCAGGCTTCTGGTGGTTGCAAAAGAAATTAGCTGCCCGTAAAGAAACGGTGCGGGCGTCCAGCCTGGCATAGCGCGTGATTAATGGGAGGGGGACATGGTTGAAATTGTTAAAGACTTTACAATTATTGTCCTCAAAAGGCTAATTTTGCGTAAAAAGTAGTAAAATTGGTTAATGAAAGTGATTCAATTTACTGTTCCCGTGGCCGAGCAAGGAGCGGTTGTGATACAGGAAGATATTCTCCCCTATTTCTATAATTACCTGCATCGTCATAAAGAGGCACAGGTGACACTCATCATTAAGGGAGAAGGCACCCTGATTGCCGGCAATTACACCCAGCCATTTAAGGCCGGGGAGATTTATGTGATTGGCGCTAACCAACCACATATGTTTAAAGGGGATGCCCGGTATTTTGAAAATTTACAGGAGAAGAATATTCACGCCATTCACATTTTCTTCGATCATGAACAGGCGTTGCAGGGATTATTTTCCTTAAAGGAAATGGAAACCGTGCGCAAATTTCTGCCACTCACCGCAAACAGCCTGCAACTACCTGCCGAACACGCCGACAAAATAGCCACAGATATACTGAAAATATCCCGCCTCAGCGGACCAGAACGACTACTGGCATTTGTAGGTATGTTGGTTTATTTTTCTAAACAAGTAAAGGATTGGAAGTCTTTATCCACCGGATTCTCCAGGCATTCCTACAGTGAGTCAGAAGGATTGCGCATGAATGATATTTACCAATATACACTGGAACACTACGCAGAAAATATTTCACTCGGACAAATTGCAGGCGTGGCCCATCTGACTACTTACGCATTTTGCAAATACTTCAAAAAACACACGCGCAAAACTTACCTTGAATTCCTCAATGAAATCAGGATTAATGTAGCCTGCAAAAAAATTATCAATGGCGACTTCGACAGCATCGCTGCAGTAGCTTATGCAACGGGCTATAACAATCCTATCACCTTCAACCGCGTATTCCGCAAAGTAACAGGGATGTCTCCTTCGGCGTATGCGAGGCAGTATCGGTTCGAGGAAGCAGAAAGCTGAAAGCAGAAAGCAAAAAGCTATAAAAGCGAATGACCAGAGCGTATGAGTAAATTAAATACTCGCTCTGGTCATTCGCTTTTATAGCTTTTTGCTTTCTGCTTTCAGCTTTCTGCTTAATTAATGCGCGAAATCCTCCATATAATCGCCGGTAATACGTTCCATAGGCGGATTGAAGTACCCGAATTTAAGATCGGGGAACTCTTCATGAATCAGTTCCTGTAATTGTTTCACGCCCAGGCATTCTCCGGTTTCGGTAACACCCAGTTTGCCCAGGTACCAGTCCGGATCAATGTTGAAGTTACGCCACTGAATCATATTCAAACCAGTTTCCCGGATCAGCTTACGCAAGGCTTCATACTCATCCGCACTATCGGTCATACCCGGAAATACGAAGTAGTTGATGGAAGTCCAGCCACCAAATTCACGTACTACTTTCAGGCTTTCGATGATGTCTTCAAAAGCGTAGTTGTTAGGACGATAGTAAGGCGTATAATATTTTTCCTGGGCTGAGTTCAGGCTCACACGAATACTGTTCAAACCTGCTTCACACAAGGCTCTTACAGCATCGGGCTTGCTACCGTTGGTATTGATATTAATGCTGCCTTTAGGCGTATGTTTACGTATTTCGATAATAGACTCGCGGATGGTTTCCCACATCAGTAAAGGCTCTCCTTCACAACCCTGGCCAAAGCTCACGATAGGGAAGGGGGCGGTTTCCAGGTGCGGTACGGTATATTCTACGATTTCTGCTGCCGTTGGTTTAAAACGTAAGCGGTCTTGTGTAGAAACAATGCTTTCTTCTTCCGGCTGGAATGAAATGCAACCTACGCAGTTGGCATTACATGCAGGTGAGGAAGGAATAGGGCATTCCCATCTCCCCATAAAATAATTACGCGCAGCAGGACATTCATAAGTCAGGGCGCAATTCTCCGCGAGGTGTTGTACCAGCCTGTTATGCGGATAGGCTTCCACGAGGGTTTTTACCCCTTGTTTTACTTTTTTATCGTCGAATCCGGCGCATTCCTGGCGGATATCGGCTTCAATACGGGTGGCAGGTACATAAAACTTACCATCCAGCCAACCTACTGCAGTATAGCAAAACAGCGGGAGCGTAGGCGCATCCGGCATGGTTTCGTAAGCTGCCAGGTAAAAACCGGTATGTGCCGGCGGAATGAAGGCTGCTACTGCCCATCCTTTATCACAAAGCTGCATATCGCCAGTGGCAGCATTGATACCAATACCACGGCGTCCTGGCAACTCATACAAATTGCCTCCTTCCGGTAATTCGATCCACTCATCTGCTTCCACCGGCCATGCATCCCAGCCACTGCGGCCAGTTACATACATGCTGGTATCTTCAAAAATATTCCCTTCACCGTCAGAATATAATATGTAAGGTGTTTGTTTTAACATTTTGTGATTTTATGATCTGCAGGTAGAAACCGTTACTGAACCCTGGTCTGAAAGAAGGTATTTAACACCGTTCTTTGCTCCTGGCCTGGTTCATCCAATATTTCCAGCTGCAGAATCTTGTTATTTTTAAAGTCTATTGTCAGTAGGTCGTTCCGCAAAATTACGTTATTCAGCTCGTTCCAGCCAACCAGCTTTTTAGAGAAGGTGGTGGGCAGGGTGATACCGGTAGTATCCATTTTTACATAGGAGGGCTGGAAAATTTTATATTCCATCCAACCTACATAAGCGATCCCGATGCCTGTCAGGAGCAACAGCAAGGCTGTTACCGGCTGCAGGTGCGACAAAAAATACAAACTGCCTGTAAAACAGATCAGCGCTTCTATCATCCGTGCTACGGTATTGGCTTCTGAAAATTGCTTAAACCGTTTCATGGTAAATGGAAATGCTATTGCCAGCAGCCCTACTACCAGGAAAAAAACGACCAGGAACCAGTTAGGCTGCGGACTGCGGTATACGCCAATCGCATTAATCAGAAACAGGATACCTACCAAACCATGCATCACCGGTAATAACCGGATTCTGCTGCTGGTATTGGGATGAAGGATGCGCAAACTATGCATGTACAGGAATGTAAGATTAGGAATTAGAACTGATCAACAGGTTACACAACTTGAACAATACACGGGCGCCTACGTTAGCATCCCATTCATCGTGGGAAGCGCTCACTTCGTTCAGGTCAAACCCAATCAGCTTGCGGCCACTGGCCAGTACACGCTTAAAGAGGTAGTATATCTGCTCTACTTCAAAACCACCCGCTACCGGCGTACCCGTATGCGGACACAGTTTTGGATCCAGCCCGTCAATATCAAAGCTGATATACACCTGCTGAGGTAAAGTAGCTACAATACTATCGCAGATCGACTGCCAGGTTTCCCCTTCAAATTGTCTTTCTTTGATTTGTTTATCGAAGAAGGTCACTACCCGGCCTTCGCTATTATTAATATAACCTACTTCTTCTTCGCAATAGTCGCGGATCCCCACTTGCACCAGCTTCGACAGTTGTGGTACTTCTGCCAGGGCATTGTACATGATGGAGGCATGGGAGTAGGTAAATCCTTCGTATGCATCACGCAAATCGCAGTGTGCATCGATCTGGAGAATACCGAAATCGCCGGCATGTTCACCCATAGCTTTGAAGAAGCCCAGAGGCGTGCTGTGATCACCGCCTACCAGTCCTACCAGCTTGCCTTTTTCCAGCAATGCTTTGGTTTGGGTATACACCCATTCGTTCATTGCCCGGGTACCGTTGCCTACGTCTACCAGTGTTTTTTTCAGGAACTCATTTTCAGAAATATCTCCCCCTTCAGTCAGGAATTTCAGGTACAGCTCCGCTTCTTTGCGCAGGTAATCGCTGCGCAGTAACAGGTGCTTATCTGGTTCACGCATGTAGAAACCCTGTTTCCAGCCATCTTTCACATCAGCGTCATAAAGATCGATCTGGAAGGAGGCCCTGAATATACGCTCCGGTCCACGGGCAGTACCATTATTATACGAAACGGTTACTTCCCAGGGAACAGGTAATAATACCAGCCGGGCTTCTTCCTCAGAAAAAGGTAAGCCAAAAACGTTGTTGGATAAAAGACCAACTGAGTTAGGGTCAAATTGTGATAAATCTGCCATGATAAAATCGTACTTTTCTAAATTCCGCGCAAAGATAGGATTATGTTTACTTACAGCCGTCCTTCTGATAAAAAGAATTGCCTTTTATATAAAATTTGTCCGAAGAAGGTCATTTTGACTTAATTTTGCCGATTAATCGGAAACAAATAAAAGAAAGGAAAAGGCAAGAGAAGTTAGGTGCGCGCTGGTAAAGGGTTTTGCTGTTTGAATCAAATCAATAGGGAAGATAATTTTCATATGAAAAAAACAAATATTATTCTGCTGGTGGTAATTGCGGTGGCAATTGGAGTGATTGTAACAATGGTGGGGGATTTTAGTACCTATGAAACTTTCGCAACAGCCCGTGAGAAGGAAGGAAAGGAATTTCATGTCATCGGGAAGCTCGATACCTTAAAAGCCATGAACTACGATCCCATCAAAGATGCTAACTTATTTAGCTTCTATGTACACGATAAAACCGGGGAATCTCATAAAGTCGTATTCTACGGCGCCAAACCAACCGACTTCGAGAAAGCTGAATCCATTGTACTCACCGGTAAAATGGAAGGAGGAGAGTTTCATTGCAGCAAAATTCTGATGAAATGCCCTTCTAAATATAAAGACGACCAGGTGGTTGTCGGCAACAAACAACTTTAAAGTAATCATTTGAACATTTTGAGGTTTGTCCGGCATATACCGGTATAAACAGGTATTTCAAAATGGGCAATGCCGGAATATTCACATCTCTAGAGGAATTTTATGAAGTTTGTAGGGGAACATTTACTGCCGGGCCAACTAGGCCACTTCTTTGCCATACTGGCATTTGTAGCATCTATAGTAGCCACGGTGGCTTATTATAATGCCGTTAAACTTAAAGAGCCAGCTTTACAGGATTCCTGGAAACGATTGGCACGCTGGTCTTTCGTGATCCAGTCTGCTGCTGTGATCGGTGTCTTCTCCTGCCTGTACTATATTCTGTATAATCACTTTTTTGAATATAAATACGCATGGCGTAATACTTCCCGCGACCTGCCTATTCAATATCTTTTGTCCAGTCTCTGGTCCGACCAGGAAGGTAGCTTCCTGCTCTGGAGTATCTGGAACAGTATATTGGGGATTGTCCTGATCCGTACTTCCAAAAAATGGGAAGCACCGGTAATGACTATTTTCTCCCTTGCACAGCTGATTATGGCCAGCATGCTGCTCGGTATATTTATATTGGGCTACAAAGTAGGTAGCAATCCTTTTATGTTACTGCGCCAGGCGCCTGAAAACCAACTGGCGCCTATTTTCCAGACGGCAGATTACATGCAGCATATCCATGATGGTAATGGTTTGAACGTTACCCTCCAGAACTACTGGATGGTCATTCACCCACCCATCCTGTTCCTGGGCTTCGCTTCCATGATCATTCCTTTTGCCTTCGCTTTTGCCGGCATCTGGACCCGCGATTATACCGGTTGGGTAAAACCTGTACAGCCATGGGGCCTGTTTGCCATTGCATTGCTGGGTACCGGTATTATGATGGGTGCTGCCTGGGCCTACGAGTCCCTCAACTTCGGTGGTTACTGGGCCTGGGATCCTGTAGAAAATGCGTCTCTGGTGCCATGGCTGACCATGGTGGCCGGTGTACACACGCTGCTGGCTTATAAAGCCACCGGACACTCCCTGAAGTCTACCATCTTCTTCTTCTTTATTTCCTACGTCATGATCCTCTATTCTTCCTTCCTCACCAAGAGTGGTGTGTTGGGAGATACCTCCGTACACTCATTTACGGATATGGGGATGACCGCACAGTTGCTGTTTGCCATGCTGGTATTCACTATACCATCTATTGCACTGCTGATTGCACGCAGAAAGGAAATTCCATCTGTGAAGAAAGAAGAAAACAGCTACTCCCGTGAGTTCTGGCTGTTTGTAGGTTCCCTGATCATGCTGATTGCCGCTATCCAGGTAACCTTCACCACCTCTATCCCGGTGTGGAACAAGTTGATGAGCTTCACCGGCATCAAAGGGGCGTTCAATATGAATGATATTGCACCGCCATCAGACGTAATTTTCCACTATAACAAAATTCAGATCTGGATTGCAATTGTACTGGGTGTATTAACCGCCATCGTACAATTCATGAGATATAAGGATACTCCACGTGGAGAGATTACCAAAAAACTGGCCATACCTACACTGGTGGCATTACTGTTAACCGGCCTGATTGCCTGGAAAGGTACCATCACCTTTGATAAATATGGCGCCGGATTCCTGACAGCTATTTATATGATGCTGTTTGCCAGCATTTATGCTATCGTAGGTAACCTCACCTATATTTTCACCGGCCTGAAAGGCAAGTTGAAAAATGCAGGTGCTTCTGTAGCACATATTGGTTTCGGTATGGTATTGCTGGGTATACTTATTTCTTCCGCCAAAATGGAAGTGATTTCGCATGACCGGATGAAGATGCTGAATGATGGCTTCTTCAGAAAAGAAAGCAAACAGAATCCGCGTGAAAACATCATGCTACCGAAAGATGTACCGGTGCAAATGGGCGACTACCATGTTACCTATGCCGGCGACTCAATCGCACAAGGTGATGCGAAAACGTATTACAAAGTAAATTATGAGAAAAAGGATAAGCAAACTGGTAATGTAGTAGAGCGCTTTACGCTTTACCCGGATGCGTTTGTGAATAAGAAAGAGAATTCTATCTCTTCCAATCCTGCTTCCAGGCACTACCTGACCAAGGATATTTATACCTACGTATCTGCTGCACCCAACAAGGAAGAAGAAGCAAAAGCTGACACTACACCGTATGTGACGCACCTGATGAAACAAGGCGACTCTGTGTTCTTCTCCAAAGGATTTATTGTACTGAAAGGGTTGAACACCAAACCGGAAAGCCGCAACTATATCGCACAGAGCGGCGACCTGGCCGTAGGTGCAGAGCTGGAGGTATATACCCAAACGGATGATCACTTTAAATTACAGCCGATCTACTTTATTCGCGACAGCAGCTATCAATACAGTGTGGAAGATACACTGGCGCCGCTGGGACTGAATGTAAGGTTCTCCAAGATTATGCCTGCAGAAAATAAGATCGAACTGAAGGTTAAAGAAGCCAATGGTTTCAGCGATTATATTGTGATGAAAGCCTTGATATTCCCGTATATCAACGTTTTATGGCTGGGTATTATCGTTACGATTATAGGTACCTTTATGAGTATTTATCAGAAAGTAAGAAGAAGATAGGTACTGTTTATATTTTATAAAAAGAAATCCTCCAATGGCGACGCTGTTGGAGGATTTTTTTTGTATTAAATGTAGTCGGGGTGCGTGGCATATCAGAATTCTTATCTACATTTAGTTATTAAATGTTCTTATGATGCGTAGGTGGTTGCGTATAGCCCTCATCGTTATAGCCACGCTTTCAGTGGTATACTTGCTCGGACCCAAACCGGCCGATCCGGTATATAATCATCAGCTGCCATCCGTACCAGCAGCCGGCCCGGCGCTGGAAGCCTATATCCATAATAAGGAAGCCCAACACCGCTTGAAACCGGATAACGAGGCCCGCATTGTCTGGCATGATTCCCTGCATCATAAAACACCTTATGCGGTGGTATACCTGCATGGCTTTTCCGCCAGCCAGGAAGAGGGGAATCCTGTACACCGCAATTTTGCCAAACGTTTCGGCTGTAATTTGTATTTATCAAGGCTGGACGGACATGGAATAGATACTTCCGATCCTTTGTTACACATGACTGCCGAAGGATTATGGAAAGATGCAGAAGAAGCATTGAGTATAGGCAAAGCACTGGGCGACACAGTGATCCTGATGGGGACCTCCACCGGCGGAACACTGGCGCTGCAACTGGCTGCTGCTTATCCTGATGATGTATATGCGCTTATTAATATGTCGCCCAACATTGCTATCAACGATAAACTGGCATTTCTGGCCAATCATCCCTGGGGACTGCAGTTGGCCCGCTGGGTGAGCAAAGGAGATTTTCGCCGCGGCACGGACACGGATGTCGTACGGGCCAGGTACTGGTATAACAGTTATCGCCTGGAAGGTGTAGTGCAACTGCAAAACCTGCTGGCATCCACGATGACACCCGCCACCTTTGAAAAAATACATCAGCCGGTATTGAATCTCTATTATTATAAAGATGAAACCCACCAGGACCCTACCGTAAAAGTATCCGCTATCCTCGAGATGGAGCAGGAGCTGGGGACGCCAGCCACGATGAAAGCATCCGTTCCTATTCCCGGCGCCGGTGCACATGTAATGGGCTCTGCACTCACTGGACAAGATCTGCCAGCAGTGGAGAAAGCCATCAGTGACTTCGCCATCAATAAGTTAAGAATGACGCCGGTTCCGTAACACTATTTAGTTAGCCGCAAATCTGAAATCTTTTATAACTTGTGATAACATTCTATATCTAAGCAACGTTAGTAAACTATGCGCCTTCGTTTCAAACAAATCATCGTTTTTGTTTTCCTGGTATTGGGGATATCCCTTTGTCATACAGGTGCGATGGCCCAGGAAGCGCATGGAGCAGATGTTATCCCGTTGCACGCCATCGTAGTAGGAAAAGATACTATCCCCGTTATCACACTGGCAATATTTGATGTGGTGGAAAAAATGCCGAAAGCACTGCGCAAAGAACGCGAACGCTGGAGCCGTTTACGGAATGCCGTATATGTAACTTATCCTTACGCCAGATCTGCCGCCAAGGTGTTGAAAGATGTGAATGCCAGCATGGCTAACATGAACAAAAGGGAACGCAAAGCTTTCCTGGCTACCAAAGAAAAAGAATTAAAAGCCCAGTTTGGTGATAAACTGGAAAACCTCTCCGTATACCAGGGTAAAGTACTCATGAAACTGATTGACCGGGAAACAGGTCAAAACTGCTATGAGATCATCAAAGAATTAAAAGGTGGGTTTAATGCCCGTGTATGGCAAACCGTAGCCTTCTTCTTTGGCGGTAATCTTAAAAGTGATTACGACAAACAGGAAGATAAAGACATTGAAATCATTGTACAGGAACTGGAAATGTACCAGCACTACCGCGCCTATAATTAATTCGTTTATCTTCGTAAGATTCGCCCTGAACGCAACCGATTTATTATGAAGCAAGCATGGATCTTACTTATCAGCTCAATTTTTATGTCAACAGGTGCTATGGCGCAGGCCGTAGCAGACGATGATCCGGTATATGTGCTGGACAGCGTAGTAGTAACCCAGACCGCCATTGGCCAGGTATCCCCGGATCGCATTGGTTTGATTACCATCGCCAAAGGGTCTAAAGCAGTGCTGAAATATGGCAGCCAGGCTGAAAACGGCGTAGTATACATAGAGACCAAACCTTTTGCCCGCAGAAGAGTACAGGTGCTGTTAAGCAGCAAATCCTCCCAATATGATAGCCTGCTGCATAAATACGAAAACGACAGTGCGTTTTTATACATCGTAAATGGCCATCCCATAGAACCAACAAATGAAACCCGGTTCATGACATTGGATCAGAAAACTTTCCGTTCCATAAATATTCTCACAAAGGAACAACAGGAGAAAATGAACCCGAATAAAGTGTTCGGGGCCGTTGTTGTGATCACCAGTTCAGAAGATTGATAAATTCCCCATCTTTGCACCTCAATTTACAGCATATGAAACTAGATATACTGGCGATAGCCGTGCACCCCGACGATGTGGAACTGGGCTGTGCGGGCACATTGATGATGCATGCACAACAGGGGATGAAAGTAGGCGTAGTTGATTTAACCCGCGGAGAACTGGGTACCCGTGGTACACCGGAGCTGCGCATACAGGAAGCAGCAGCTGCTGCGGAAATTATGGGACTGGAAGTAAGGGAAAACCTGGGCCTGGCAGATGGCTTTTTCAGAAACGATACCATGGAGCAAATGGCCATTATTACAGCTATCCGTAAGTATCGCCCTGATATTATACTGGCCAATGCCGTAGAGGATCGTCATCCTGATCACGGACGTGCTGCCCAACTGATCTCCGACAGCGCTTTCATGGCCGGATTGAGAAAGATCGAAACTACTTTTGATGGACAGCCGCAGGAAGCGTGGCGACCTAAGCAGGTGTTTCATTTCATACAGGACCGCTATCATGAGCCGGATTTTGTGATAGATATTACACCCGTAATAGACCGGAAACTGGCTGCTATCAAGGCGTTTAGCTCTCAATTCCTGGCGGCGAAAGACAATGAACCACAAACGTATATTTCTGGTACCAACTTCTTCGACAGTGTTGTTTACCGCGCTAAAATGTTCGGTAAAATGGTAGGAGTGGAGTATGCGGAAGGCTATACTTCTGCTAAAAAGATAGGGGTCCGGAGTTTTGCTGATTTGATCAACATCACTACGTGAGCATAAAGCATAAAGCGCAAAGCTGAAAGCTATTGTGTTTTGTGACAAAAAGCGGAAAGCAGAAACTATGGTGTTTTGCTTTCCGCTTTCTTTTTTTAGCTTTATAAGAAGAAGGAGATATTGATTATTTCGCTTATATCAATCGCCTTAATCGCTTTTTACGCTTTCAGCTTTACAACATATGAGAAAACTATCCATCCTATCGTTATTGTTGCTTGTTACCTTTTCCGCCGGTGCCCAAAAAACAGACAAAGCGCTTACGGCTATTTTAGGGCCGCTTTTAACCGGTTTTCATGGTCAGGTGGGTGTTTATGTACACCACCTGAAAAAGGACCGTATCGTGGCTATAAATGCCGATACCACGTTTCCTACTGCCAGTATGATTAAAACGGCTATCCAGGTAGGTATTTTCAACAAGCTGGCCCAGGGGGAGCTGCAATACCATCAGAACCTGTTGTACCGGGATTCGTTGCTGTATAAGGGAGAAGATATCCTGGGTTCGTTTCGCGACAGCGAGCAGATAGCGTTGGATAAAGTGGTGATGTTAATGCTGACGATGAGTGATAATACGGCGAGTTTGTGGCTACAATCATTGGCAGGAGGGGGGCTAACGATTAATCAGTGGTTGGAAGCGCATGGATTTGAGCATTTACGGGTCAATTCCCGGACGAAGGGGCGGGAGGCCAACCGACAGGAATATGGATGGGGGCAAACCAGTCCGCGTGAAATGGCGCGGTTAATGGAAATGATTTACAAGGGAGAAGTAATTAGTGCGGCGGCCAGTGAACGGATGTACCGGAATCTTACCCGTAACTACTGGGATGGGCAGGGGTTAGTACAAGTGCCCCCAAACATTCGTACCGCGTCGAAAAATGGCGCGGTGGACGAATCACGTTCGGAAGTAATAATGGTGAATGCGCCTCATGGCGACTATGTATATTGTATAATTACCAAAAACAACCAGGATCAGCGTTGGACTCCTGATAATGAGGCGTGGCAACTGTTGCGGAAGGTGGGTTTTGCGATTTGGCAGCACTATGAACCGGACAGCCAATGGAAACCCGACCCCGCTTTGGGGCAGTTTTAGATACGGTCAATGGGACCCGCTAAACACTAAATGAACAGATCTCGTGTAGCGTCAAATTCATCGTGTTTAATGATACTGTTTTTAATAAACGGAATCAAAGCAAGTCCAATCGTTATAACCACCAGTAAAAAGTATTTTTTCTTCATTTCCATGCTAATTGTGTTAAAAAGTTCCACTTATATAACTAAATAACGTGCCAAAATGTTACAGAAATACCATTAAAATGTTAACTCCAGGATATTTTTTTTGAGTATATAGGCGGTAATAGTTCATTACCCTTGTCCCCATGGTGAAAAACACGATATATAGAGAAACTCAATGTCACATTTTTAAAATCTATTTGATTACTAATGAATGTAATGTGATCTTTGCGCCGTCAAAAAGCATAAAATCATTAGTCTGTAAATCAAAAAGAGAATAGTTATTATGAAAAATGTTATCTTATCCGTAGGGTCAGAGTTTCCCGAATTCAAAAAAACGGCAGTTGTATCTATTGAAAAAGGTAAAGAATTTTACGAATTGTCTTCAGAAGAGCTGAAAAACTCTGGTAAATGGATGGTGATGTTCTGGTGGCCTAAAGACTTTACTTTCGTATGCCCTACTGAAATCGCAGAATTCAACAAACATGCGCAGGATTTCGCTGACCGTGATGCGGTATTGATCGGTGCTTCTACTGACAGTGAGTTTGTACATGCTGCATGGAGAAGAGATCATGAAGATCTGCGTGGCCTGCAGTTCCCTATGCTGGCTGATACTTCCAAATCCCTCGCTACTGAACTGGGTATCCTGGAAGCAAACGAGAAAGTTGCTTACCGTGCTACTTACATTGTAGATCCTCAAGGTATTGTACGTTGGGTTTCCCTGTACGACCTGTCTGTAGGCCGTAGCGTAAAAGAAGTTTTACGTGTACTGGATGCCCTGCAAACAGATGAGCTGTGCCCTTGCAACTGGACTAAGGGAGAAGCTACCCTGACTGCTTAATCATTAAGTCATTTTTTATTTTACTGATTGGATATTTTGCCGGAGCAGGCGATGCTGTGCGCCGGTAAAATATTCAGTTGGTAAAATCATGAAATAAAAAAAATACATATTATGTTTGCAACTACGAATCAGGATACGGCAGTACAATTGTTGGAAGCAGTGGGTTTGACAGGTGAGCAGGTATCCGGTAAACTGCAGTCACTCGTAAATGTGGATGCACGTTATCTGAAGGATCTGAAGATCAATGTGTCTAATTCTCTTGCTGCAGCTACGCTGTCGAAGAAAGAGGCTTATATGATCGGAGTAGCCGTGGCAGTGAATGAGAAGCATACTGTGCTGCAGGCAGCTTTTGAAAAGCTGGCCACCCAGGAAGGAGCAACAGAGAAAGAGATCGCAGAAGTAATTAGCTGTACTTCCCTCATGAATGCTAATAACGTATTTTATCGTTTCAGGCATTTTGTGAATAAAGAGTTTTATACCAATACGCCTGCTGGTATCCGGATGAGCATTATGGCTAACCCGGTATTGGGAAAAGAATTTTTTGAGTTGTTGAGCCTGGTGGTGTCTGCACTCAATGGTTGTGAAATGTGCGTGACTTCCCACGAAGAAGCTTTGTTGAAACATGGAACGGATCAACAGAGAATATTGGAGTCGGTAAGATTAGGTGCAGTTTTACGTAGTTTAGTTGTATTATTGTAAAATATTTTTTCGGCAAAAGACAGATGAAAATTTGCCTGATAGTCATTTGATTATCAATCTTTTGCATTGTGTTCACATCTTAAGTTAAGGCCTTTTATAAGGGGCTTTTAATGTACTTGTGAATAAATTCATTTAATAATATTTGCAAAATCCATAAAAAAATTGGACTTTTGCATTCCTAAATTTTTAGATCATGGCAAGAGTATGTCAGGTGACAGGAAAGAAGCCGATCACGGGTCACCATGTTTCCTTCTCCAACATTAAGACAAACAGAAGGTTTCTTCCTAACCTGCAAAAGAAACGTTTTTTCCTGGCAGAAGAAGACAAATGGATATCATTGAAAGTATCTGCTGACGGTTTGAGAACCATCAACAAGAGAGGTTTGTATGCAGTTGTGAAGGAATTGCGTGCAGCTGGTCAGGAAATCTAATTCTAAGACTCACTTAATTTGTAATACACAATGGCAAAAAAAGGTAATAGAGTACAGGTAATTCTGGAGTGCACAGAGCACAAGACTTCTGGTCAGCCCGGAACTTCCCGTTATATCTCTAACAAGAATAAGAAAAATACTCCTGAGCGTCTGGAGTTGAAGAAGTACAATCCTATTTTAAGGAAAGTTACCGTACACAAAGAAATTAAATAAATAATTGTTGATGGTGACTGGCTGTATTTGCATACCAGCCAATTAGCCGTTTGACCATAAAAACAATAGAATACAATGGCAAAAGTAGCTTCAAAAAACTCGAAGGTTAAAGATGCTAAAGCAGCAGCTGAGTCTAAAGTATGGACTAAGGTAATCAGAGCAGTACGCTCTCCTAAAACCGGCGCTTATACTTTTAAAGACGCAATCGTACACAAGGACAAAGTCCAGGAGTACATGAATCAAAAGTAATTCGGCTTTACTAATAATACTGAAAGGCTGTCCCGTTATACGGACAGCTTTTTGTATTTGGTCCGGCCGCTAACCACGAGCAGGTATCCGGCCAATACTGTGGAGGTTGGAAAGTGATAACTTGTTATCTTTACCGCATTCAATAACTGTTGACAAGCGGAAGCCCAAAACCAAAATCGCCCTGGCTGGTAATAAAAAATGCAGTAAAGGCGATAAGTGCTTATCTTCGCAGCATTTACTAACTGCTAAAAGCGAAAAGCCAAAAGCTGTCTCGACCCAACTAAACTAAACTATGAGCTTTTTCAATAAACTATTTTCCAGGGAGAAGAAAGAAAATCTGGATCAGGGTTTACAAAAAACCAAAGAGAGCTTCCTGAGTAAAATAGGACGCGCCATTGCAGGAAAATCAACGGTAGACACCGAGGTATTGGATAACCTGGAAGATGCCCTTGTTTCTGCTGATGTAGGCGTAGAAACCACTGTAAAAATCATTGACCGCATAGAACAACGTGTCGCAAAAGATAAATATTTGGGAACCAGTGAGTTAAACAGGATGTTGCAGGAAGAAATTGCAGCTATCCTGGTAGACGCACCGGACAGTGGGTTCCGTGATTTTGATGTGCCTGCTGGTAAAAAGCCTTATGTCATTATGGTAGTAGGCGTAAATGGTGTAGGTAAAACCACCACCATTGGTAAACTGGCCTATAACTTTAAGAAAGCAGGTAAATCAGTAATGTTAGGTGCAGCGGATACTTTCCGTGCGGCTGCAGTAGATCAGCTGACTATCTGGAGTGAAAGGGCAGGGGTACCTATTGTGAAGCAACAAATGGGCTCTGACCCCGGAGCGGTGGCTTTTGACACTGTACAGAGCGGTGCCGCCAAAGAAGTAGATGTAATTATTATAGATACTGCCGGCCGTTTGCATAATAAACTCCACCTGATGGATGAGTTAGGCAAAATCAAGCGGGTAATGAAAAAGGTAATTCCTGATGCACCCCATGAAGTATTACTGGTGTTGGACGGATCTACCGGGCAAAATGCACTGGAACAAGCCAAACAATTTACGGCCACTACGGAGGTAACTGCCCTGGCAATTACCAAACTGGATGGTACCGCTAAAGGCGGGGTGGTATTAGCCATCGCCAACCAGTTCAAAATACCGGTAAAATACATCGGTATCGGTGAAAAAATGGAAGATTTACAGGTGTTTAATAAAGAATCTTTCGTGGATTCACTGTTTAGTGTAAATTCTTGATTTTGTGATGTTTGTGAATGTTATCTCCCAATTGGCATAAAGCTTGTTTAATATTTTACTTCAAATAATTCACCACTCGGGCTCCCTGTACGGAGCCCGGTGTTTTCGTTAACATTCAACCAGTTTCTTTGTTTCAATAAATAACACTGCTTTCCTTAAATTTGAATAATTGTTCCCTTTTTGTACCCTTTTTAACAATTCGTAAGTATGATAGTACAGCACATAGATCGAGTTGAAGATATTACACCAGCGGAATTCAAGAAGAACTACTACACTCCACGTAAACCTGTCATTATCCCGGCAGGAGGCCTTAGCAAAAACTGGCCGGCTTATTCAAAGTGGACATGGGATTATTTCAAATCGATTGTGGGAGACAAGACAGTAGGGGTATACAATAATGAACGCGCCGGCGAAAATACCCTTGTTAACGGAGCGGATGATTACATTTCTTTTGGTGAATACCTGAATATGGTGGAGCAGGGTCCGGTAGCCCTCCGCATTTTTCTCTTTAATATTTTTCAGCACGCTCCTCAGCTGGTGGAGGATTTTAGCTGGCCCGACCAGTTCTCGTCCGGCTTCCTGAAGAAGTACCCTATGCTGTTTGTAGGAGGTGCTGGTTCAGTGGCGCATATGCACTACGACATTGACCTGTCGCACATCTTCCATACCCAGTTCCTGGGGCGGAAGCGGGTGTTATTACTGGAAAATAAGCAGTCGCCCTTCATTTACCGCATGCCTTTTACGGTAGAAAGTGCTGCCAACTTCGTGAACTGGCATGAAAACCTGGATACGGAGCAATTCCCGGCTTTGAAACATGCGCAGGGATATACCACTATCCTGAACCATGGCGACACCATGTTTATGCCGGCCGGTTACTGGCACCATATGGAGTACCTCGACGGCGGCTTCGCCATGAGTTTACGGGCATTAGATCCTTCTCTCCTGGGTAAGTTAAACGGACTATACCATATAGTAGGACTCAGAGGCATGAATAACCTGATGATTAAGATGGCCCCCAAGTGGTGGTATCATTATAAAAGAAAAATGGCCAGAGCACGTGCCGACAAGGCACTGCAGGCCATGGGGTAGTAGTAAGTACATTTTATGCTAAGTGACTAAACAACAGTTACTTAGCATAAATTTCTAATTATCAATTCTTTTCGCTACCTTTGCACCTTCCTTATTTCAACCCCCACTAAGACTCAAGTCACGTACAGTAAGTCTGCTGTTAAATACAATTAGTGTCTGTGTGTCTTCGTGGCGGTAGCGGCGCAGCGAATGCCTGTCCGCTTGTTAAAAACAATTCGCGCTTGAAGACAAAAACTTTAAAGAAAGACAAGGTTAATATTATTACGCTTGGTTGTTCCAAGAACATGGTGGATTCGGAAGTATTGAGCGGACAGCTCGCTGCTAACGATATCGACGTGGTGCATGAAAGTGCTAAACGTGATCACAATATTGTGGTGGTGAACACCTGTGGTTTTATTGACAAGGCCAAAGAAGAATCGATTAACACCATCCTGGAACAGGTAGAATTAAAGCAACGCGGCAAACTGGACAAGGTATATGTTACCGGATGTCTGAGTGAGCGCTATCGTGGCGACCTGGAATCAGAAATTGCCGGTGTGGATGCCTGGTTCGGTACCATGGAATTGCCCCTGATCCTCAAGAAATTTGATGCAGATTATAAAGCAGAGCTGGTAGGAGAAAGATTATTGAGTACCCCATCTCACTATGCTTACCTGAAAATAGCAGAAGGTTGTAACAGAACCTGTTCTTTTTGCGCTATTCCACTGATGCGTGGTACCCATGTTTCCAAACCAATTGAAGAATTGGTAATGGAAGCTGAGAAGCTGGTGAAATCAGGTGTAAAAGAAATTATGCTGATTGCACAGGAACTGACTTATTATGGTCTGGACTTGTACAAGCAACGTCGCCTGGGTGACCTGATGCGCGCGTTGGCAAGCATACAAGGGCTGGAGTGGATTCGTCTCCACTATGCTTATCCCACCAAATTCCCTATGGAAATTCTGGATGTGATGAACGAGTTCCCCAATATCTGCAACTATATTGATATGCCATTGCAACATGCTTCCAATGCCATGTTAAAAGCAATGAAACGTCAGATAACACGCGAAGAAATAGAAGAGCTGGTACATAATATCCGCGCAAAGGTACCTGGTATCTGTTTACGTACTACCCTGATTGCTGGTTTCCCCGGCGAAACAGAAGACGATGTAGAAGAACTGAAAGGCTTCCTCGAAAGAATGCGTTTTGACAGGGTGGGTGTATTTACTTACAGCCATGAAGAAGGCACCAGTGCTTATGCGCTGGAAGACAATATCCCGGCAGAAGAGAAGGAAAGAAGAGCGCAGGAAATCATGGAAGTTCAACAGGAAATCTCCCTGGAAAAAAACCAGGAGAAAGTAGGAAAGATCTTTAAGGTAATAATAGACAAAAAAGAAGCGGGCAGATATCTGGCCCGTACCGAGTTTGATTCGGTGGAAGTAGATAATGAAGTGATCATCGACACTAACAAACGCCTGAAACCAGGAGATTTCGTAGAAGTCCGTATCACCAAAGCATTCGACTATGACCTCGAAGGAGAGCTGGTGTAAGAGCGTTTAGTTGTTAGCATTTAGCTATTAGGTGCGCGATTTATATAGCTAATTTTAACCGCTAAGAGCTCATGTGAACAGCCCATAGCTAACCGCTAGGAGCTAAAAAAATATTTCTAACAGCTGATAGCTAATTGCTAAAAGCTACATCCACAGCTCCCGACGGAGCTTGATTAATGCAAATCAATGACAACATTTGAATCACTGGGCTTACAAGAGCCTATTTTGAAGGGAATTACGGACCTGGGCTTCGTTTCCCCAACTCCCATCCAGGAACAGGCAATACCGGTATTATTAGGAGGTGACCGCGATTTCGTAGGTCTGGCCCAGACGGGCACCGGTAAGACAGCCGCTTTTGGTCTGCCTTTGCTGCAGCAACTGGATCTGAAAATAAATAAACCTCAGGGCCTGATTTTATGCCCCACCCGTGAACTTTGTCTCCAGATCACCAATGATCTGAAAAATTTTAGTAAATATCTCGGCGATGTTAGCATCGTAGCGGTATATGGCGGTTCCAGCATTGTACAACAGCTGCGTGAACTGAAAAGAGGTGTACACATTGTAGTGGCCACTCCAGGTCGTTTACTGGATATTATAGACCGTGGCGCCGTTAATTTTGATAACGTACGTTACGCAGTACTGGATGAAGCAGATGAAATGCTGAACATGGGATTCCAGGAAGATATCAACAGCATCCTGTCTAACACACCAGAAGGTAAAACTACCTGGTTGTTTTCAGCTACTATGCCACAGGAAGTTCGCCGTATCGCCAAAAAATACATGGAAGATCCGTTTGAACTGACCGTAGGTAGCAAAAACAGCGGTAACGTTAATATAGAACACGAATACTATGTGGTGCGTCCGCGCGAAAAATATGCGGCCCTGAAACGTATCGTGGATTTCAACCCTGAAATTTTTGGTATCATCTTTACCCGTACCAAAATTGAATCACAGGAAATTGCGGAATCGCTGATTAAGGATGGTTACAACGCAGATGCGTTGCACGGCGATCTGACCCAGCAACAACGTGATAAAGTAATGAAGCGTTTCCGTGAAAGAGCACTGCAGGTGCTGGTAGCTACTGACGTAGCCGCCCGCGGTATCGACGTGGATAACGTTACGCACGTAATTAACTATGATTTACCGGATGATGTAGAAAACTACACCCACAGAAGTGGTCGTACCGGTAGGGCCGGAAAATCAGGTATCTCTATTGCTATCATCAGCAGCCGTGATACCGGTAAAATCCGCCAGATCGAAAGAGTTATCCAGAAGAAGTTTGTAAAAGCAGAAGTACCGGATGGTTTCGCAGTATGTGAAAAACAACTGTTTGGCCTGGTACACAAAGTACATAACGTAGTAGTAAACGAAGAACAGATTGAACCTTACATGGAGCGCATCAACGAAGAGTTTGCCGCTATGACTAAGGAAGAACTGATCAAACGTTTCGCTTCCCTCGAGTTCAACCAATTCCTGGAATACTACCAGGATGCGCCTGATCTGAATGCAAAAGACGACAGACGTAGCACTACTTTCGGTGACGAAAGAGGTCCGCGTAGAAGCGATGGCAAATTCACCCGCTTATTCATCAACCTGGGTTCAGTAGATGATTTCAACCGTGGTGATATGCTCCGCTACCTGTGCGATAACACAGGCTTACGTGGCAATAAAATTGGTCGCATCGATCTGAAAGGTGTTTATTCTTTCTTTGAAGTAGAAAACGAAGAGTTATCTAAAGTAACTGAAGCTTTCAAGAAAGTGGAATACAATGGCCGTAGTGTAAGGATTGAAATGTCGCAGGATGGCGACAGACGTCCACGCACTGGTGGCGATCGTGGTCCGCGCAGAGAAGATGGTCCGCGTAAAAGAAGCTGGAGTGCTGAAGGTGGCAGCCGCCCTGGTGGTAGCCGTCCAGGTGGCGACAGACGCGAATCTTTCGGTGGCAGCAAGCCTCCGTACAAGAAAAAATACTAATCCGGATTTAACGGAATAGCGATATAATAAAAAGGTCATCTCATTTGAGATGACCTTTTTGTTTTTATACACGTTGCCACTATCACTTTATCATGTTCTCCAAAAAAATATTTGCCCCAATCTTTTTTTAACTATTTTAGAGAACGTATTGTAGAGCACCTGTACTTTTCCAACTCTGTAAAACAACCTTTCTTTGCTCAATAGCGAACACGATATGGAATGGAGCCGTTTGAAAAACGGTGATGTAACAGCGTTAGAAGCCATTTACAGGGCGCATGTGAAGGCAATGGTGCGTTATGGATTGAAGATCACAGATGATATAGATCTGATCCGCGACAGCATACAGGATCTCTTTCTTGACATCTGGAAATACCGGCATAACCTGGCAGATACCACTCAGCCCCGCTTCTACTTATTCCGGGCCTTACGCAATAAGCTGATTAAAGTACAGGGAAAACAATCGTACGTGAGTGAAAGCGAAATGCAGCTGGCTTTCGATAACCTGCGTGCAGAACATATAGAGCTGGAAATAATGAGCCGGGAAGGCGAATTGCAAACCGCTCAAACCCTGAAACAATTGCTGGAAAAGCTCCCCCAACGCCAGCAGGAAGCCGTTTTTCTCCGCTTCTATCAAAATATTCCCTACGAAAAGATGGCTGAGCTCATGAACATGAATTACCAGTCGGTGCTTAATCTCATACAACGCGCATTACAATCTCTCAAAAAAGGATATCCGCATTTTTCTTCCAAAAAATAAAAAAAGTTGCCGGCAGGTGAGTATATAAATGTAATTCCGGACATTACTTTATAGACACTGCTATTGCTATGGATCAATCCGAAGAAAAGATAAATGCACTTTTGCTGGACAACCGGTTTGTTGACTGGGTGGCAAACCCCAACAGTCCCTATGCCGGATATTGGCAGGAGTGGCTGGCGGCAGATGCCGAAAATGTGCTGCTGGCAGCCGCTGCGAGGAAATTTCTACTGGACCTGCAACTGGCAGAGGAGGAAACCCCAACACCTATCAGCGAGGAAGGATATGCGCAAATGCTGGATCACATCAAAGCAGGTGTTATCAAAGAACCCGTGAAACGAAGGCCAGTTATCTATAGATATATCGCAATTGCAGCCGCCGTAGCGGGGTTATTGCTGCTGGTGAAGTTGGTGAAATATCCGGGTCATGCGGTGGCGGTAGAAACTGAAAAGCCTATCGCCTATAATGGAGAGGTGATTCGTTATAATGGCAACAAGAAAGAAGAATTACTTTTCCTGCCAGATGGCTCTAAAGTAGTACTGGCAAGCGGTGCCAGGATAACCTATAACCTGCTGATGAATGGAGACAAGCGGGAGGTAACACTGACCGGAGATGCATTTTTTGATATTGCGAAAAATCCCCAACAACCTTTTTATATATACACCAATAAAGTAGTGGTAAAAGTATTAGGCACCAGTTTCCGTATTACGAGTTCGGGGCAGCAAGAGTCAGTGGCAGTGGCATCCGGTAAGGTATCTGTGTACTTAAAAGGGCAGGACCTGGAGCAGTTAGCGGCTAAAATTGTATTACCGCAACAGATCTGCACCTATTCCAGGGAGCAGTCCGGATTAGTGATACGTCCCGATGCACATCCTATGGAAGCCAACAGCGTACTGGAGCAAAACAGTGCATTAAATTTTGAAGATGCCCGATTGGATACTGTTATTAAAACGCTGGAGAAAATGTATGCCATCCCCATCAGGTACAATGCAGATGTATTTGCTAATTGCTACCTGACCATTTCATTAGGTAACGAAAGCCTGGAAGATATATTGAAAGTTATTACCAAAACTGTAGACGCATCCTATACAATCAGTAACTATGGTATCATCATAAAAGGAAATGGCTGCCATTAGTGAGTGCTGACAGAGACAATGCACGTTTAAATTTTAGCGGAAGCAATCACTTAGTTATTAAATAATCTCTAAAAAAACTGACAACCAGGATCAGGCGGACTTCCCATGGATATACGCCGCAGAATCGCTATGCACATAAACATCTTCAACCACAATTCATGATCGCTTAATCGTTTTAGTTATGAAGAAATTTCACTTTTATTGTAGCACGATGTCTTTCTTTATGAAGGCAGCCCTGATACCCTATTTTCTGACGTTGGCCTTTCCCGCGGGTGCGGCTTCAAAGCCGTTGACAGAACAAGGTATTTTAGAAAAAAGGATTTCCCTTTCTGTGAATAATGAAGCATTCCGTTTGGTATTAAATAAAATTAGTACCCTGGCGAATGTGAAGTTTTCTTATACCCGTAATACGATACCGGAAAAAGAGAAAGTTTCGTTGTCGGCCAAAGAAGAAAAACTGGGGAAAGTATTTGCTGATCTATTCACGCCGTTTGATATACGCTTTGAAGCGATCAGTAACCAGATTGTATTGAAAAAAGAAAAGTCCGATGATGCGGATATTGCGGTATTCCTGTCAGAAAGCATGGATGGCACCAATGCACGACCTATAAAAGGTACCGTGAAAGATGCCACCGGTAGCACTGTTCCGGGTGTTACCATTGCCATTAAGGGTACTACCAAAGGAACTACTTCAGATACGAACGGCAATTTTTCGCTGGAAGTGAATGAGGGAGAAGTGTTGGTGATCTCGGGAATTGGATTTAAGCGGAAGGAAATTCCGGTTACAGCAGCATCTACCTATGCTGTTATATTGGAAACAGATGAGCAGGCATTGGGAGAAGTGATGGTAACTGCTATGGGCGTGAAACGCAGCCCACGCTCGCTGGGATATGCGGTACAGAAAGTAACCGGAAATGATATTACGGTAGCCCAGGCGCCTACCATTGCACAGGGGTTGATGGGTAAAGTAGCCGGCTTAAATATCAGCCAGGCATCCGGTGGGGTGGAAGGCGGTTCTTCCCGTTTGGTGATCCGCGGTAACACCACGCTTACCGGCGATAACCGGGCACTGATTATTGTAGACGGCGTAGCCTTAAACAATGATCCTATTAACAACAATAAAAATAATGGTGGCGGAGGGGCTGTTGGTACAGAACAGGGAGCTGATGTTTCTTCTTACAACGACTGGGGAACGGGGCTCAACTTCATTAACCCGGAAGATATTGAGGATGTGACGGTACTGAAAGGGCCTGCTGCGGCGGCATTGTATGGGGCAAGAGGTGCAAATGGTGTGATCCTGGTAACCCGCAAAAAAGGAGAAAAGAGAAAAGGATTAGGCGTGGATTATTCTTACTCCAATCGTTTCACGAAAGCTTATGAGTACCTGGATTTCCAGAACAAATATGGTTCAGGATTAGTAGGTTCCCTGTGGACTGCCAACCAGGAAAAGCAATTCCCTTTAATTAATAACAAACGTGCACAGATAGGTACTTACACGGGTACCGCTGTAGCAGGAGATTATCAGACCGGCGCCTATGGTATGTTGCCTTATAACAACAGTACGCAGGCCTGGGATTTGTTTTCTTTTCCCAGCGGGCTTTCCTGGGGGCCGCGCTTCGACGATAAAGATATTTTATGGTATGATGGTGTAACGCGTCCTTATTCTGCACAACCAGATAACTGGAAACCATTTTTTCCAAATGGGAATGTAAGTCAGCATAGCGTATCTGTTTCCGGTGGTGGTGACGTGGGTACCGTACGTTTTTCCTATACCAGGGATGACAGTAAGGCCAATATTCTCAACAGTAATTACAGGAACAACACCTTCAACATTGGCTCCAGTTTGAAGATCAGTAAGAAATTAGCTGCAGATATTACTGGTAGTTATATAAATTATCAACGTTTGAACACCCCACCCGTAGGCGCCGGTGCTTTTATGGCCGGCTTTTCCTACGCGGCCACCCGCGACTACCGTTCGGATGTAGAAGCGTTAAATGACTTCGGCTTGAATGGAACCCAACGGGATGTTACGAACAGCAGTAACTTTCCCGCCGGCTCACCGAAGTATCCTTATTATTCTTATATGGCTAATTCTTACTGGAACATTTATAAGAATAACACGGTGTTTAATCGTAACCAGTTAATAGGCGGTATACGGCTGACATCGGAACTGACCGACTGGTTAACCTTAACTGCACAGGGAAGCGTTGATAATTCCAGTGATGGAACAGAGATCCGGGAATATCCCAAGAACATACAGGGAACTACCGGCGCTTATAAAGAAGCCATGTCCCGCAATTTAAGCCGTAACCTGAATGCGATGGCGAGAATATATAAGGACGGGCTCTTTACTAAAATGTTCAATGCCAGCTTTACGGTAGGGGGAGAATCTTACTACCGGAAAGACTACACTGTAAGTAACAAAACAAACGGAGAGTTTATTAATCCTTTCATTTTCGCGCTAAATAATGGTGCAGACGCGCCAGATCCGGCAGAAGAAACACGGTTTGCCAAGAAGATTAATTCCGTTTTTGGCTTCCTCGACCTTTCTTATCATAACTACCTCTTCCTGCAGGTGACTGGCAGAAATGACTGGTCATCCACACTCGTTAAAGGAAACAATGCTTATTTCTATCCATCTGCCAATTTAAGTTATGTATTTACAGATGGTATCGCAGCTATGCACAACATTTCCTGGTTGAATTTCGGAAAGTTGACATTGTCTTATGCTGAAACAGGTAGCGATACAGATCCTTATTCTGTTTTCAACGTACTGAATACCGCAGCTTTTAATAAGCAGGCGGCGCAAACTTATCCTTCTATGTTGAAATTCCAGGGGATACAGCCACAACGGAGTCGCCAATACGAAATTGGATTAAGTACCGCGATGTTTAACAGTCGCCTGAATGTGGAGATCACTGCTTATTCCATGAAAACCTTCAACCAGATATTGACTAATCCGCTGCCTATTTCTTCCGGGTTTAATAATATTCAGTTGAACAGAGGCTCGCTGGGTAATAAGGGAATTGAGTTTGTGATCACTGCTTCACCGGTACGCACCAAAGATTTTTCCTGGAATGTGTCTGTTAATGGTGCACATGCACAGAATAAAATATTGGCGCTCGACAATGGTATTGAAGAGTTGACACTGGGTACCTTTTTTGGCGGTAGCGGTGTTTCCCAGCGGGTGAGAGTGGGAGATAATTATGGTACACTCTACGGTAAAGACTATACGTACCTGAATGGCGAGAAAGTAGTAAAGCGGGCGGTGAATCCTAAAACGGGTGCTTTATTGAATTATGATGTAGAAGGTAAAAACTATGTTGCTGGTACGCAGTGGGTGCTTACAGACAAAGAAGTGCCTATTGGTAATTCACAACCATTTTTAACGGGTGGTATTGGCAATACCTTCAGGTATAAGAACGTGTCGTTGTACCTGATGATGGATGGGAAGTTTGGAGGCGATACTTATTTCGGTACTTATGCGGCTGCCATGGGAAATGGATTGCTAAATGAAACCCTGAAAGAGCGTGATGGCGGTGGATTGCCGATGGTATATCCTGATGGAACCAAAGCAAACACTGGTGTGAATTTCGGTGGTGTATTTGCAGATGGTAAACCTAATAATGATGTGGTAAGTTATCAATGGTATTACCTCTCCACCTATACTTCCTGGAACCACCTGGGCGTGCCCCGCTCTGCTGCCGTATTTCAGAACAGCTGGATGAAGTTGCGCGAGGTGGCTTTAACTTATCAGATACCACAGTCATGGGTGAAGAAAACCAGGGTGCTTCAGCAGATGAGCGTTTCCCTGATTGGCAGAGACCTGTTCTATCTGTTCACTACCATTCCGAAAGGACTTAATCCAGAGGGTGTAAACGGTATTGGTAACGTACAGGGTATTGAGTATTCCTCTATGCCGCGTATCCGTTCCTTTGGTTTTACCGTGAAAGCTTCTTTATAACACCAAAAACATTCCATGATGAAGAATATACAACGATCTATATATAGTATGCTGGTAGGTACTGCCATTCTCGGAATGGGCGCCTGTACCAAAGACTTTGACGAAATTAATAAGCCATATAAACAGGCGGATGAGCAAACGGCTTCCGTTCCTGGTTTATTTAACGGGCTGGTATCTTCATTGGGTAAGTATGGAGATGATGCGCTTAATGTAAGCCTCCTTTACCCGATGACCAATCAACAGGCTTGTCAGAATACGGTGGCGCCTTATGTTAACTATGCCGGTACTTTCTGGAGCCAATATTATCCGGATTTACTTACTTATAAAGCATTGCTGAAAAAGATTGCAGAACAGCCTACTCCACAGACTTTTGATAATGTGCGGCATATGGCAGCGGTACTGATGGCATCGAAAACATTGCGTATGCTGGATTACTATGGAGATATTCCTTATTCTCAGGCCTCAAAGGCGCGCGACGGGGTAGGCTATTATCGCCCTGTTTATGATGCCCAGGCGGATGTATATAAAAGCGTATTACAGGACCTGAAAAATGCAGCGGATAGTATTACCGCGGATCCTTCACAAACCAGTATCGGCGCTTTCGAGAGTTACCTGAAGAATGATTTTACTGCCTGGAAAAAATTTGCGAATGCATTGCGTTTACGCTATGCCGTTAGACTCTATAATAAAGAAAATGCGTTAGCCAGCAGTATTATTACAGATATCCTGAATGGTAACAAGCCTTTGCCGGCGGGCCAGTCGCCCACGGCCCTGCAAAATGACAATTTTGGTTTATGGCCTAATCTTATTGCCGGCGCCTCTGGCAATATCCTGGGGTCGATGAGCAGCAAATGGGATTCTTACCGGGAGTTGTCTATTTCCAATATCCGGATGAGCAGTAATGTATGGAAGCAGATGTCTTCCTCCAATGATCCTTCCGGTAAAGATATCTATGATCCCCGGTGCGTGGTATTCTTTATGACCAACAACGACAACAAATGGGTACCGCAGCCACAGGATGGCTCTGTACCGGATGGAGGGCGCCCGTTTGATAATGGAACAGAAAGAAAGGCAATTGGAAGTGATCCGGAGAATAAATTTGCCACGTTCAATTACTTCATCGCGTACGACCGTGTTAATTATCCTATCCTGGTGATCACTGAGGCGGACGTACATTTCCTGAAAGCGGAAATTTACCAGCGGGGTATGGGCGTTGCAAAAAATACGGCGTTGGCAAAAACGGAATACGAAGCGGGCTTAAAGGCATCTGTTGATTTCTGGTATGCCTATACGCAGCAGTCGCCGATATGGTTACAAAAGCCGCCTGTACCGAATGCCGCGAAGATGAGCGCATTTATCAATCACCCGGCGGTGGCTTATAACGGCGCTGATGATGCTGCCGCATTGAAAAAAATTGCCACGCAGGCCTGGTTGGCTACCATGTTCCAGCCGGCAGAGTCCTGGGCAATTGTGAGAAGGACCGGGCTGACGCCTAAAGATCCACTTTATAATCCGGGTACCTTCAATAAACTGCCTTACCCGGATGATGAAAACGTAAATAACCACGAAAACTGGAAGAAAGCCACCAATGGCGCTACCCCCGTTGAGCAGGTAGCCCAAAAAGTATACTGGATGCAATAACTACGTAAATCAGAATAGTGACCAATTAAAGAGGCTGCCAGGAAATGAAGTGCCCCCTAAAAGTTAGACACTTTTAGGGGGCATTTTTTATGAATAAAAGAATCAAATACAGTTATCAACAAAAAATATGTGCAGTACAGTCGGTGATCTCTGGTAAGGATTCTCTGGCTTCTGCAGCACGTAAAATTGGAGGAAACGACAAGAGTATTCAGCGCTGGGTAAATCTTTACAATCAGTTTGGGAAGAAGGGGTTGTTGCTTCGCTCTGGCAGCTATGAGGGCGAATTTAAAGTTCGGGTTATAAAATATATGCTAAAAAAGCACCTATCTTTATTGCAGACATCAGCACTCTTTGGTATTGCTAACGACAGTGTAGTAGGCCGTTGGTTAAAGATATATGAAAGCCAGGGAGTAGGCGGTTTACTGATGGAAAACAGAGGTAGAAAAAAGTCAGCAATGCCTAATAAGAAAAAAAAGACCACTAGAATAGCGTCTAACCCCGAAGCGGAAAAGCTTGCTGCCTTGCAGGCAGAGAACGAGTATTTGCGCACAGAGCTTGCATTTTTAAAAAAGTTAGACGCCTTAATTCAGCAGGAAAAAGCTGCCAAAGCACAAGCCAGGCAGCAAAAGCCATCCAGGAATTAAGGCGGTCCTACGATCAGGAAATATTGCTAAAAGTAGCGGGGATGGCACGGAGTACTTTTTACTATTACTTGAAAAAATCGGTACAACCTGATAAGGATAATCACGTTAAAACGTCAATAATAGCTATTTATCGTCAACATAAGGGTAGATATGGTTATCGCCGAATAACGGATGCTCTAAAGAGCAGTGGGATGCAAATCAACCATAAACGTGTTGCCAGACTAATGAAAGAGTGCGGTCTAAAAAGCCTTGTTAGAAGGAAGAAGTACAAATCTTATAAAGGGCAGCAAGGAAAAATTGCCCGGAATCTGCTGAATAGAGATTTTAACGCCCGGAAGCCTAATCAAAAGTGGGTGACCGATGTAACGGAGTTCAGTGTGTCAGGTAAAAAGTTGTATTTATCGCCAATTATGGACCTTTACAATGGTGAGATAATCAGCTACACCCTATCGAAACGGGCAACGTTCCATCAGACTATGGATATGCTTGAAATGGCGCTAAAAAAGTTGCCTGAAAAATCCAGACCGATCCTCCATTCTGATCAAGGATGGCAATATCAAATGAAAGGGTATCAACAAAGGCTGCGAAAAAGAAGAATAAGGCAAAGCATGTCAAGAAGAGGCAATTGCCTGGATAATGCAGCTATGGAAAGCTTCTTCGCCATTCTGAAATCTGAAATGTTCCATCTGAAAAAATTTACATCAATCGAAACGCTTAAAAAGAATATTGTCAATTATATTCACTATTACAATAACGACAGAATCAAACAAAAACTTAACGGCTTGAGCCCAGTACAATACCGAACTCAAGCCGCTTAATCAAAAAAGCTGTCTAAACTTTTGGGTTCACTTCAAAATAAGGCAGCCTCTTTTCTTTTTAAAATAACTGTTTCCCGGGATCCCCCATTTTCCCAAAATTTAACTACCTTGTTTAGAACACATCCAATTCACACGTTACTATGATCGGAGATACTAATCGCGCTTTACAGTATGTTGAACCGTTTTCCCTATTTTCTTCCACGGATATTACCCTTTTTCAGGCGGGATCACATTACCGGTTATACGAAAAATTTGGTGCACACCCCATGGAGGTGGAGGGGGCCAACGGAACCTATTTCGCAGTGTGGGCGCCGAATGCGGCCTTCGTAGCTGTCATGGGCGATTTTAATGAGTGGGACCATTACAGTCATACCCTGTTGCCCCGTTGGGATAACTCGGGGATCTGGGAGGGATTTGTACCCGGGGTAAAAGCGGGTTCGCTTTACAAGTATTTTATCCGATCGAATAGTGGAGAGGAGCTGATGAAAGGAGATCCTTACGCCAATTACTGGGAAGTACGCCCTAAAACGGCTTCCATTGTGTATCCGCTGGATTATGAGTGGGATGATAAGAAGTGGATGAGCCAGCGGGCGAAGCGTAATTCGCTCAGCAGTCCTTTTGCAGTATATGAGGTGCACCTGGGTTCCTGGCGCCGGCCGGATCCAACTGATCCGGAGCGGGTGTATTCTTACCAGGAAATAGCAGAGATGTTGGTACCTTATGTGAAAGAAATGGGCTTTACCCATGTGGAACTGATGCCGGTGATGGAGCATCCGTTCGATGGTTCCTGGGGATATCAGCTCACCGGTTATTTTGCACCTACTTCCAGGTATGGTACGCCACAGGATTTCATGGAAATGGTGGAAGCTTTTCACCTGGCTGATATTGGCGTTATCCTCGACTGGGTGCCTTCGCATTTTCCATATGATGCCCATGGATTGTATCGCTTCGATGGCTCACATGTGTATGAATATGCAGATATGCGTAAGGGGTACCATCCGGATTGGAACAGTTATATTTTCAATTATGCGCGTAATGAGGTGAGGTCGTTCCTGCTGAGTAACGCCGTGTTCTGGCTGGATCGGTTCCATGCCGACGGTTTGCGGGTGGATGCCATTGCTTCTATGATTCACCTGGATTATTCCCGGCAACGGGATGCCTGGGTACCTAATGAACTGGGTGGCAATGAAAACCTGGAGGCGATTAGTTTCCTGAAAAAATTAAATGAAACCATCTATGCGTTGTTTCCGGATGTTCAAACCATTGCAGAAGATTCCACTTCGCATTATGGTGTGTCCAGGCCTACGTTTATGGGGGGATTGGGTTTTGGGATGAAATGGATGATGGGCTGGATGAATGATACGCTGGATTATTTTAAGAAGGATCCGATTCATCGTAAGTGGTATCAGAACGACCTGACTTTTAGTTTGGTATATGCTTTCGGCGAAAATTTCATGTTGCCGTTGAGCCATGATGAAGTGGTACATGGCAAATCGCCGATGTTGTATAAAATGCCGGGAGATGACTGGCAGAAGTTTGCCAATCTCCGTTTGCTGTATAGTTATATGTACACGCATCCAGGTACGAAGTTGTTGTTTATGGGAGATGAGTTTGGACAAACTTCAGAATGGAACTTCAAAGGCGAGTTAGACTGGCACCTGATGCAATATGCCACCCACAAAGGTTTGAAGGCATTTGTAACAGATCTCAACGGATTGTATACCAGTGCTACTGCGTTATATGAACAGCAGTTTGATCCCGCTGGATTTGAATGGATAACCGTAAATGATTATGATAATTGTGTATTGGGATATGTCAGAAAAGGCGTAGAGCCGGGAGATGTGTTACTGGTGGTGCTGAACATGACACCGGTAGTGAGAGAGAACTACCTGGTAGGCTTACCGGTAGCGGGAGCGTGGGTGGAAGTGTTGAACAGCGATGCACCGGTATATTATGGAAGTGGTGTGGTGAATACAGGGGTATTAAGAACAGTGAAACAAACGTATAACGGTAGAGACTATACGCTTTCTTTACGTTTGCCACCATTGGGGGCAACGATACTGAAGTTGCAGTAGGCAGGAACGTCATCCTGGTATACTATTCCGTATTAAAAATAATGTAATTATAGGCCGGAGGCCTGTTTCGCAAGAGACAGGCCTTTTTTTTCGGCTAAATTTTTGTTGCCTTTAAACTTTCCGGTTTTAATCTTATCTATTATCAGACTGCTCCGGAACAGCAATAATGCCAAAGGATGGAACGTTTGATATAATGCGTAATCGTTCAGCCAAATCAGTACAAACCATATATTTTTATTAGACACTAAAAACCATTCATTTATGAAAAACTTTCTCCGCAAGCCGGGGCTTGGTTTAGCAATGGCAATTGTAGTTGCCTTTTCCATAATGGAAGCCTGTAAAAAGGATAATTCAGCTTCCTCCCCCAATACGTCGGCCAATCAACAAAAAGTGAGCTTGTTCCTTTCTGATGATCCGGGCCTTTTCGACAAGGTATTATTGGACATTCGGAAAGTGGAAGTGTTGGTAGATACGTGTGGTAAAATAGACGACGAAGGATGGAACGATAGAGACAGATGCTGGTGGGACGAGGATTCCGACCACGACAGAAAGCCTAAGCCGGATACTTGCCAGGCATGGGATTCATTAGGTATTCATCCGGGTATCTACGATGTGCTGACCTTGCGTAACGGCGCTGATACGCTGTTAGCTGGTGGTCATGTTCACAAAGGCACCATGGAGCGTATCCGTATTACCGTTGGTGACCAGAATTCCCTGGTGAAAAATGGCGTAACCTATCCGTTGAAATCTGTATCTGGTCAAACAAAAATTATTGTAAGGGTGCGTCATGATGAGTGGGATCAGCTGACTTCCGACGACCTGCAACTGTGGTTAGACTTTGATGTTCAACGGTCTATCATCCAAACCTGGAGAGGACAATTCATTCTCAGACCGTATATTAATGTGTTTACCATCCTGAAAATGGGCAGCCTCTCTGGCCGTGTAACTCCATGGGATGCTTATCCGGTGATTTCTGTGTATAACAATAATAATGATACTTTATATGCGCTGCCATGGAGAAATGGTGATTATAAAGTACGTGGTCTGAAAGTAGGCAACTGGAATGTATTTGTAAATGCTTCCAATGGTTACAAAGACACTACCATTACCAATGTGAAGGTAGAACGTGGTAAAGACACCAGGGTTGGCGATATTCAGTTGCATAAATAAATTATTGAGATAAACCCTATGGCATCCTGTTGTTGGCGGTTATTCGCCGGCAGCAGGATGTTTTTTATATGTGGAAAATATTTAACTTGTGCAAAAGATTTCAAGATGATACAAAAAGCGTTTTTATACCTATTGCTGCAGATAGTGGTAATCGGCAGCTGTGTAGCACAGGTGAAAACCAATCAGCGCGATGCACAGGGACGGAAGCAGGGGCGTTGGGTGGAGGAAGTAGGAGAAATCAGGGGAGAACCTGGCTATAGCTGGGAAGGCACCTATAAGAACGACCGTAAAGAGGGGGTGTGGAAAAAAACAACGTCTATCGGGAATTTAATAGCCGAAGAAACCTTTAAGAATAATGTGCTGGACGGCTATTGCCGGTATTTTTATTCCAATGGAAAACCAAGTGAGGAAGGCGCCTACATTTCTACAGAGGTAGAAGGGCAGCGGGATACCATTATGATTATTGACCCGGTCACCAATGTGGAAACACCTACGGAAATTATCCGCAAGGGAAATTCTGTGCGTAACGGGGTATGGAAATTATATGATGAAGAAACTGGTAAAATGGTAAAGGAATATTACAAACGTGGTGAAACCGTTACTGCCGGGGAGTTGGGAGATAGCACCACGGAGGCGGCGCCCCCGGTGAAGAAGGCGGTGTTGCAGCTGCCTCATGAAAATGAAGGCCGGCATAAGAAGAAAGGATAATTACTTTATTTAGAAATGAACAGCGGAAAAGCTAAAATGAACAAAAAGATTTGTCCATTTTAGCTTTTTTTCTGTAATTTCATTTTAGGATGTTGATCTTTTGGAACCCCAAGTCCACGAATATTTTTTATCGCTTAATCCTTTTAATTTGTTTGTATGAAAAGCCTAAGTATCAACCACGGAGAAAATCCGCAAGAATTGCACGGAATAGACTATAACGCGACTGACAAAATGGAGATCCTGTTCAGGGCCATTTTTATCTTTTTGGTGTTTTGTGCATTAACATCGATTATTTTCCTGTCTGTTTTATATTAATCAAAATATTTAAAAAGTGTTGTAGTTCGCTACACGCAAAAACAAACGGCGCTACGTGGATTTTCCGCGTGGCGCCGTTTGTTTGGATACCTATCTGAAGCAGTTGCTAAATTGATTTTTTCTTCTACAATCCCCTGTTGTAAAGGGTTTGCGATGAATATTTTTTTAAATGTTAGTTAGACATTCTTAATTCAATGTTAACAACCTATTCATTTTGTTCATTGTGCCTTTCAGGGCTACAGACATTTTGTACACTCAGATTTAGCATCTACTTTCGTATCTCTAAAGTTGGCATAGGTTATGAAACCGGCGCGAGATCTCTATCTGAAGTGCCTTTTCTTTTTCCATTTAGCAACCTACCTTAGCTGCCTGTCAACTCATCATAATTTCTTCAAAATTTCTTGGCGCCAAAAAGGATACGGTATGGTCTGCCAGCAGATTTTCTGGCAATAATGCGATCGTTTGTCCATCTATCAGCAATGAAACAGGTTTAAACGGCAGGCCATGTACAGTAATGCGATGGTGCGTATAGGACGTTTCATAATTCACGTAAAACTGTTTCTTCAGATGGAATTGCTGTGGTGTAGACTGTTGTCTGAAGCGGATAACATTGTACTGCCCGTTTTTATAGCCATAATGATCACCTGCATCTTCATACAATACGCTTTTAACTTCCTGGTCGCCATAATATACATGGAGGAGCATCTCCGTTACGGGCTTTTCCTGCGTGTATTGCATATCCGGGAATTGTGGCAGCACGGCACCTGCTTTTACAAACAGCGGCATTTCCTCCAGCGGGGTATCTACCGTTACTGCCTGGGCGCCGGTATATTTGTGGTCATTCCAGAAGTAATACCAGTTGCCGGCCGGTAGGTAAACAGATTTTTGTTTCATGCCTTTTTCACTCACATGACTGAGCAGCAAAGCATCCCCAAACATAAACTCGTGAGAGCAGTTATGGGTGGCCGCATCCTGTTGTGCCACAAAGGCCAGTGGGCGCAGCATCGGTGTACCATGGGTAGCATACTGCCAGAAGGTGGTATATAAATAAGGTAACAGCCGGTATCTTAATTGGATAAACTTAGTCACTACTTTTTCGTAATCAGGCCCAAAGCTCCATGGCTCCTGGTTAAAGCCAGTTTCATTGCTGGCGGAGTGGGTACGCATCAGCGGATGAAATACAGCCAGTTGAATCCAGCGGGTGTAAAGTTCTCCGTCCGGTTCCCCGATGAAACCACCAATATCACTACCGGTAAAAGAAATACCGGAAACGGATAAACGCTGACACTGAACGCTGGCCAGCCATAAGTGCTCCCAGCTGGATACATTGTCGCCGGTCCATACAGAAGACCAACGCTGTGCACCTGAATAGCAGGAGCGGGTAATGAGGAAGGAGCGGTGCGGCATCAGGTATTTTTTCATGCCGGCAGCCGTAGCCTTACTCATCAGGTGACCGTATATATTATGTGCTTTCCGGTGACTCACTTCTTCTCCATCGTAGTCATGGCGTACGTCTTCCGGGAAGGAGCCCATTTCGAATACTGCCGGTTCGTTCATGTCGTTCCACACACCACGTACGCCGGTTTCTGCCAGGCTTTTAAACAGGCTGCTCCACCATTCGCGGACTTCCGGGTTGGTATAATCAGGGAATACACATTTGCCCGGCCAAACATCTCCCTCCATCAGGGCGCCATCGGCCCGCTTACAGAAGTAGTTGTTTTTGATACCTTCTTTATATACGCTATAGTCGGGATCTACTTTGATACCGGGATCAATGATCACCACCACTTTGAACCCTTCTGCCGCCAGGTCTTTAATCAGGCCAACCGGATCTGGGAACCATTCTTTATTCCAGGTAAAGCAGCGGAAGCCATCCATGTAGTCGATGTCCAGGTAGATCACGTCGCAGGGAATGTTCCGGGTTCTGAATTCTTTGGCAATTTCCTTTACCCGCGTATCAGGGTAGTAGCTCCAGCGGCACTGGTGGTATCCCAATGCCCACAGCGGGGGGAGTTCCGGGGTGCCGGTGATTTTAGTATAAGATTCGGCCACCTCCAGCAGGTCAGGGCCATAAATAAAGTAGTAGTTCATTTCTCCGCCGCGTGCCCAAAAGCTGCATGCATCTTCCCTTTCCTTGCCAAAATCGAAAATGGTGCGGAAGGTGTTATCGAAGAAAATACCATAGCCAATGCCATGGTGCAGGCCATAGTAGAAGGGGATATTGCGGTAAAGTGGATCGGTATCCTTTTGGTAGCCATATGCATCTGTACCATAATTTTCCAATCGTTTGCCCCGGAGATTCAACTCTGTAGGCTTATCTCCCAAACCATAAAAACATTCGCCTTCCTGTACCAGCTTGCTGCAATACTGGATTTTACCACCCTTTAGCAGGTAATGCTGCCAGTGGTAACCCATTTCATCCTGGTTGATTACTTTTCCATCCTTATCGGAAATGGTGATGCGCAGATTATCCCTGGCAATAAACACCCGGAGCGCATCGGTATATATCTCAAAAGTCTCCTCCCATTCCTTGATTCCAAAGGAGATAGGAGATTCTTCGAGTGTGTCGCTGGTAGCGTAGGAGAAGTCTCGCTGGAAAGTGCCGTCTGCAGCATATCTGAAGCGAATGATCTTATCGGCAATGACCCTTATTTCCAGTATGGTTTCGGTAGTATAAAAGCAAAAGTAATTTCCTTCTTTTTTCCATTCCCTGATACTATCGGGATAGTGCTTGGCGCCGTATTTACTTGAGGAGGTTTCAACTTGCATAATCTCTTTTTCTGGATCCCTGGTAATATCTAACAGGTCTTAAATTACATAAAAAATCAGAGTAGTTATAGTCTATTCGCGTTAGATGCCCATATTTCTGCGTTTACCCTTTAAATCGCTTGCTTGACAAAAAATACTGTGTAATGAATAAATTACTTATTAACTTCATATCAATAAATTTACTTTTTGCTTTAACCTATTTTAATGGGTGCACCTTTCCAGGAGCACCTTTTTATTAGCAGTTACCGGTTACTGCTTAATTGGGCAATATCCTTTCCCGCCAGGAATACTTTGGTTCCTTTTCTGGCCCGGGCCACCACATTAAAATTACCACCCACGCTTTTCCAGTTGCGGCCACCATCTTCGGAAATATCAGTGCCGGATGTGCCGGTAGCTATTAATAATTTGGGTGAGATGTACGTCACACCGGAGCGGAATCCGCCCGGAGCAGTAACAGGTGCATACCAGGTGCGACCGCCATTGTTGGTGAGCATACAATTACCTTTACGGGCGGTATCAAGCTTATAGTCACCGCCTACGGCAATCCCCGTTTGATTATCCAGGAATGCAATGGAAAAAGCACCCGTGGTGCTGGTACCCTGTATCACGGGAATCGTATAGGCCTGCCAGTTATTACCGGATACAAAAAGGCGTGCTACGCTGCCACCGGTGGCAAAATACACTTTCTTCCCCGGAAAGGTGACCATACTGGTGCCGCTGGCAGCAAAAATAGATTCTCCTGCCGTAGCCGTGGGAGAGGAGCCGGCTGCATCGGATTCCCAGGACAAACCACCGTTATGCGTGCGAATGACCACAAATTTATCCGCTAAAGGATCACCAATGGCGATACCTTCCTGGTCATTAAAAAACTGCATGGCGTCAAAGAAAATGCCCGGGCGGTCATCGTAGTATACCCGTTTCCACGACGTACCTCCATCTTCCGTTAAAAAAATATTGGCAGGAGCACCGGCATTCAGGACAATAGCTTTGCGGGCATCAAAAGCATAAAGTGAGCGCCAGTCGCAACTATCGCAACCTGGTACCACTGTCCAGTTCCAATGAGCACCGCCGTCAGTGCTTTTGCCTACCTGGCCGCCGGTACCGGAAGCCCATATAATATCATTAGTTACCACACTGAGGCCCCGGATACTTTTCGTAGGAGGATGTGCAATGACGTTAATCTGGTAATTGGCAGCCTGCTGTTGCGCTACCACCGGTAAACCGGCACACCCGAAATAAAACATGGCCAGGAGCACCCGGTAAGCCATGCGCCCGCGCTTGTTAGCGGTAATGCGCCACTGTAAAGAATTTAAGGTGTTTAAGCGGGCGTAATAGCTGCTTGTCTTCATAAAGTATATCATTTATTCCCAATCTGTTATCGGGAAGAAAATTACAAAATTGCTACAAAGTGTGGTACAGATTTATATATTTGCAGATTACCTAACCTGCTTACTCAATAAATAACTATAGTGCATCAACCGCATCGTTTAAAAATGTTCATCCTATGCTGTATTTGGGGGCTCTTCTCCGGGGAGCTGCATGCACAGGACAAACCATACATTTTCGACAGCTATAGTGTTAATGATGGCCTTTCTCAAAGTACTGTATTCGATATTACCAGGGACGACCAGGGATTTATGTGGATTGCCACGCGAGATGGTATTAACCGTTTCGATGGCTACACCTTCAATGAATACCGGTACAAACCGAGCACCCTCTACAAAGCAGGAGAAGGTAAAGGAGAGCTGGTGCCCCGTGGTTCTACCGGCAACAGGGCGGTGATTAACCGCTTCGACCTTAAAGGATATAAAGGATTCTCTTTTTATAAAGACAGTCGTCAACAGCTGCTGCTGGCCCACAACAACGGCATCAGTGTGTATGATAAATATCGTAACAGCTTCCGGACGTTGCTGGAGGATACCTCTAATGTAAACGCCCGGGAACGTGATAATAATGTAAAGTTCACTATCCTGGGAGAAGACACTGCCAGCAATTCTTTATGGATATGGCGCCCCATGAAAGGGCTGTATGTGTTGGATAATACCACTTATGCAGTGCGTCGTATTATTCTTTATCCGCCACAGTTCCGCCAGCGGGGAGTATTGCCTACCGTGGTAATGAAAGATGGGAATACGATCTGGATGAATGGTGAGCCAGGAGAACTTTTTTCTCTCAATACTAAAAACCTGCGGCTGTCGACTTATTGCCTGCCGGGAATAGGCCCTGAGCCTGTTATGCGGAATCTCAATAAGGATTCGATGATTATCATCAGTGCCGGGCATATTACCATCTTCAACAAACAACGGAATAAATTCAGTGACCTGGCTTTCGATATGAGAAACGAAAAGGGAGAACCTTTTATCCCGGGCGTATCTGAGGTGGATCAGTTTGGAAATGTATGGATCGGCGGCAATGATGGTGTGCTGGTATATAGTATTACCCGCAACGAAATTTTGCGGCATATTGTGAGCTTCAATACATTCGAAACCCGCTCTTTCAATAATGTTTCCTGCCTGTATCGTGATATTTCCGACAACATGTGGGTAGGCACTGATGGCGACGGACTGAAAAAATATTCTCCCCATAAAAAAGTATTTAACCTTTTCCGGTCGCCTTATATCACGCATAATATGGTGCAGGCCGTGTATAAGCATGACGACGGCAAACTCTATGTGGGCCTGATGCGCGACGGGATGAATATTTATGAAGATGGCGGAAAATTCCTGGAGCGTATTTCCAATGAATTATACCCCGGGAAGTTTCCGGGAAATGACCTGGGCGCTATTTGCCGGGAAAATGCAGATCATTTATGGCTGCACTTTGCAGGCATGCACATCGGGTTATTTAATGTACAAACCAAGTCTTACCAGGACCTCACGGGTAAGGTAACCGCATTGGGACTACCGGCACAGCGGGATCCGTTTCCTTTCCTGTTCAAGCGTACCAATAGTGAAATATATTTCAACTATGGGGGCTACCTGCTGATGTACGACAATACTGGCAAAGGCTATGAAGTATCGGTGGTGCATAATTTTGCGGACGAAATGCTGACCACCTATTATGAAGACTTCATGGGTAACCAGTACGTGGGTACGAAATCGGCGTTGTATGCAAAAAATGCGGTGGATTCCCGCTGGAAATCGATCCCGTTACCGTCGGGTACCACGGTGAAATCCATCAATAAGAATGCACATAAAGAGTTGCTGGTAGCCACTAACAAGGGATTATTCATCATTGATGAAGCGGGGCGGATCAAGCAGCATTATAATAGTTATGATAACCCCAAGCTGATCAATGACTACATGTATGGCGTGCTATTAGATGATAAAGATAGAATTTGGGTGAGTCACAATAAGGGGTTATCGCAGATTAATCCGTTATCAGGAGAGATCACTACATATAATTACGAAGATGGGCTACAATCGAACGAGTTTAATACCGGAGCATTTTACAAATCTATTGACGGAGAGCTGTTTTTTGGTGGTATTCGCGGGGTAAACGGATTTTATCCAAAAAACTTCCGCGACAACCTGTCTAATTCCAAAGTGATTATCCGGCGTATGGAAGTGCTGGATAAGCCGTATGAATCAGATACGGCTATTTCCCTGCTGAAGAAAGTGGAGTTGCCATATAACCAGAATACCATTGCCATTGAATTTGTGCCATTAGAATATACTAATCCATTGAAAAACAAGGTGCAGTATAAGCTGGAAGGCGCAGATGAGGATTGGGTGCAGGCGGGTACCTTCAGGATGGCCCGTTATACGAATCTGCATCCTGGTAGTTACACTTTTAAAGTAAGGGGATCCAATAATGATGATATCTGGAGTACTATTCCGACCACGCTGGAAATTGTGATCCGGATTCCATTCTGGCAATCGTTATGGTTCCGCTTCCTGTTATTGTTGCTGTTGCTGGGAATTGCGTATTATTTTTCCACCCTGTACCTGGATTATAAGATCCGGCATGAGAAATTGAAACTGGAGAAAGAGCAGGCGGTAGACCAGGAGCGGGCGCGTATTTCGAGTGATATGCATGACGACCTGGGATCGGGGTTATCAACGATTCGTTTGCTGAGTGAGGTGGCCAAACGGAAAATACAGGATCCTGCGCAAACCAGGGAAGTAGAGCGTATTTCTGAAACAGCAGGAGAGATGGTGGATAAGATGAGTGAAATCATCTGGGCGATGAGTTCTTCCAATGATTCACTGGCTAACCTGATCGCCTATATGAGAAGTTTTGCAGCAGAGTTCCTGGAGCATGCGCATATTACGCATCAGTTTTACATACCGGAAAGTATTCCCAATATCAAGCTGAGTGGGGGGACCAGGAGAAACATTTACCTGGCGGTGAAAGAATCGTTGCACAACGTAGTCAAGCATGCCAAGGCAACAGAGGTGATTGTAGAAGTAAAAGTGCACAAAAATATGACGATCATGATCAAGGATAATGGTAAAGGATTTGATCAGGAAAAGGTGAGGTTATTTGGTAATGGCTTGAAAAATATTCAGAAGAGAATGATATCAGTAGGGGGGAATGCGGATATCTCCTCGAACAATGGAACAATAGTTTTTCTCGATATCCCACTAAATTAACATACATTTGTTTTTAATAACATTTAAGTGTTATAATTCCTTAAAACATGACGGTATACTCAAAGAAGAAGTCCCAGGATAACATGGACACTATCACTATTGCGATAGTAGAAGATAATCATGATATCCGCACGGCTATGGAATTGCTGATTAATGGTTCTGACGGTTATGCCTGTGTAGGGACTTTTAATAATGCAGAAACCGCAGTAGAACAGATCCCTCAATTGATGCCAAATGTAGTGCTGATGGATTTCAATTTGCCGGGTGGTATGAATGGTATTGAATGTATTGCGCAGTTGAAGCGGGAACATCCCGATATGCAATTTATGATGCTGACAGTTTATGAAGATGATGATAAAATCTTCATGGCGCTGGAGGCGGGTGCGAGTGGATATATTCTCAAGAAAACATCACCGGGTGAATTACTCGAAGCCATCCGTGATTTGTACGATGGTGGTTCGCCCATGAGTTCGCAAATTGCCAGAAGGGTGGTAGCGTTTTTCCAGAAACAGGCAAAACCCAATCCTGCGCTGGAAGCATTAACAACACGTGAAAAGGAAATCTTGGACCAACTGTCCAAAGGATACCTATACAAAGAAATTGCCAGCAACCTGTTTATCAGTATTGAAACGGTAAGACGCCACGTACACAACATCTACGAAAAACTGCACGTAAGAAGCCGTACAGATGCGGTGAATAAATATTATAACAGATAATTGAAAGTAGAAAGCATAAAGCAGAAAGCAAAAAGCTATTGTAGCGAACATTATTAATACAATTTGATCATTCGCCACAATAGCTTTTTGTTTTCTGCTTTATGCTTTCTGCTTCAGCGTCATGCTTCTCTTCAGCAAATGCACTGTTAGCACTACTGCTGCAATCAATAAACAAGCAAGTTTGAATACTAAACCAGTTTTCATAGGATAGGGATTATACGGTTAATAGGTTGGATACCTTCAATATTAGACATAACACTCCCTGATGGCTATTGCCAGACTGATGAAACTTGTTGCGGATATTGTAAAAAGCCGGTTATAAATAGTAATAGCGGATTAGCGCATCATTTGCCAGGAATCAAATTTCCGGATCAGGCGGAGGAATTTGTTACCAATGCTGTTATCCTGTTCTTTTTTGATGAAATAGGTAGCTACAAATGCTACTAAAACTACTACGGTGAGTAGGGTAAGGAATAGTATTTTCATAAGGATTAGGTTAGGTTCTCTCTGTAAAGTTGACTTACGTAAATATAGATAATTTATTGATATAACATTTATTTCAAATAAATTTTTTTTATACCATTTTCATGTGATCGATTTTTAAAATACCCTAAAAAGATGGATTTTTCCCGAAAATACAAAATTTATAAGTCTTAATAAATTGATTATCAATAGTGTAAGCATAGTGCATAACTTATACTTGGGATGATTCAATGAATCCGTTATTTTTGCCAGCAATCTGATTTTGCTAAAAGATTTAGTATCCTTGCAGATCATGAATGAACCCTTGAAACAGTAATATTTAGGAAATTTTAATATATTATGGCAAATACGGACAAAACGGATAACAAAGATCTATTTGCTTCCTATACGGAAGACTCCATACGGTCGCTGGACTGGCGGGAGCATATCCGCCTCCGGCCTGGTATGTACATCGGTAAGCTGGGAGACGGCTCCAGTATGGATGATGGTATTTACATCCTGCTTAAAGAGGTAACGGATAACTGTATTGATGAGCATACTATGGGCTTTGGTAAGCAGATAGACATCAAAGTAACAGAACATCATGTTACGATCCGCGACTATGGACGTGGTATCCCGTTGGGAAAAGTAGTGGATGTAGTGAGTAAAATCAATACCGGCGCCAAATACGACAGCAAAGCTTTCCAGAAGTCAGTGGGATTGAACGGGGTGGGTACCAAAGCAGTGAACGCTTTGTCGAGCTATTTCCGCGTACAATCCGTTCGCGATGGCCGTATGAAAGTGGCGGAGTTTGAAAGAGGTGTACTGATAAAAGAACATAAGGAAGCAGCTACCACCGAACCTAATGGTACGCTGGTAACGTTTACACCGGATGATACCGTATTTAAAAATTATCGCTTTATCCCGGAATTCCTGGAAAACCAGATCTGGAACTATTGCTTTTTGAATGCGGGTCTGACCGTCAACTTCAACGGGAAAAAATATATTTCCAAGAATGGTTTGCTGGACTTGTTACAGCGTAAAACCAATGAAGAAGACCTGCGCTATCCGATCATTCACCTGAAAGGAGAGGATATTGAAGTGGCGATCACCCATGAAAGCCAATACGGAGAAGAGTATTATTCATTCGTGAACGGGCAGCATACCACCCAGGGAGGTACGCATCTGGCGGCTTTCCGCGAGGCATTTGTAAAAACTGTCCGCGACTTTTATAAAAAGGATTATGAAGCTACTGATATCCGGGCTTCTATCTGCGCTGCAGTAGCCATCAGGGTACAGGAGCCGGTATTTGAATCGCAAACTAAAACCAAGTTGGGTTCCCAGGTGGTGTCAGACGGAGGTCCTTCTGTAAAGGCATTTGTACTGGAATTCCTGTCCAAACACCTGGATGATTACCTGCATCGTAACTCCGCTATTGCCGATGCGTTGAAGAAACGCATCGAACAAAGTGAGCGTGAACGCAAGGAGCTGGCAGGTATTAAAAAGCTTGCCAACGAAAGAGCAAAGAAAGCCAACCTGCATAACAGGAAACTGCGCGACTGCCGTTTACACCTCAATGATGAGTTAACCGGAAAAGACAAAGCAGAACAGGAGGCACGCCGCCTGGATTCTACCATCTTTATTACAGAGGGTGATTCTGCGAGTGGTTCCATTACTAAATCCCGCAACGTGGAAACACAGGCAGTATTTAGCTTACGTGGTAAACCGCTGAACAGCTTCGGTTTGACCAAGAAGATTGTGTATGAGAATGAGGAATTCAACCTCCTGCAACACGCACTGAATATTGAAGAAGGCCTGGAAGGATTGCGCTACAACAATATTGTGGTAGCAACTGATGCCGATGTGGACGGTATGCACATCCGTTTGCTGCTGCTGACCTTCTTCCTGCAGTTCTTCCCTGACCTGGTAAAGAACGGACACGTATATATCCTGGAAACACCATTGTTCCGGGTGCGTAACAAGCAGGAAACTATTTACTGTTATACGGAAGAGGAGAAACAGAAAGCGGTGAAGAAACTGGGTAGTAAACCGGAGATCACCCGTTTTAAAGGATTGGGAGAAATTTCTCCGGATGAATTTGGCCGTTTTATTGGGGAAGATATCCGTATTGAGCCGATCATTTTATCGAAAGATATCCATGTCCAGAAGTTGCTGGAATACTATATGGGTAAAAATACCCAGACCCGTCAGGAGTTTATCATTAACAACCTGCGGTATGAAAAAGATTTAGTTGAAGAAACAGTATAAAAAGAATTACGAATTTCAAATTACGAATTACAGATTTATGGGAAGAAGAACGCGAATATCTTCTTCTACTATCTCCCCACAAATCCGTAATTCGTAATTTGAAATTCGTAATTAACTTCATTGTATGGGCTTAATACACATTGTTTTTGGTCAATCTTCGGTTCCGGTGCTGGGAGAAGCGATTGCGATGGATGAGAAAATGAGCGGAGAGATACTTTGTTTTGAAGATGATCTGTCTGTTGGACCCTTGTTCATACTGGACACTAAAGAAGGCAGGGCAGGACGAAAAATGTTCTGGCAGCAACTGGCGGGTATTTCGCCGGCACCCGCCCAGGAAGGAGACGCAGTGGCGCCTGCACTTGTTGTAGAAGAGGAGCCGGAAGATGCGGATCGCTTTAGCGCGCTGAAGGCTCAGCTGAAGGAAAATCCGGAACAGGAAGTATGGATCTGGGCCGGACAAAACGCCCGTGATGTTTGTGGTTATTACTGGCTGGTGAGTCAATGTTATGACTTTGCCGGACGTATACATATCATTTATCTCAATAACCTGCCTTTCCTGAATGAGAAGGGTGCGGTATTTTATCCTACTCATCTGCACCAGATATTGCCAAAGGAATTCCTGAAGGCGAAGAAACTGGCCCGTGCTGTTTCGCTGGCAGAGTATGAGCTGGATGGAGATGAATGGCATCGAATGATGAATGAAAATGCCGGTATCCGTTTACTGGAAGGCGGCAAAAAAATAAAGGGAGAGCCGACCCTGTTTTATGATAAAGAATTGCTGGCACAAAGTGGGAAAGACTTTGTGAAAGCATGGCGGGTAGTACAACAGGTAACCGGTAAATTGAAATATCCTGTGATGGACCAGTTCCTGGGTTGGCGGCTGAAAGAGCTGATCCGCGAAGGCAAACTGGATAGCAGGGGAGAATTAAAAACAATCCGCGATTTTGAAGTGAAATTACCTGGTGAGGGCGGAGGAGAAACTACCCCAACAGAAAACACTGAAAATCCAACTACCCTATGATAAAGGTAACATCCCTTGACCTGTTGGGAGCAGATGACCGCGGCAGCGGTTATTTCTGGAATTGCAACCGCACCGGCGATTTTATGGTTTGTTACCGTAATGCCGGCAGCAGTAGCGGACAGCATTACCACGAAGGCAAAAGTGATAACAAAAATCCGGAAGTACTCTATCTTTTTACCGGTAAGGCCGCCATGCATTGGTGTCCACTGGATGGAAAAGAAATTGTGGTCACGGAAATAACAGCGCCGGCCAGGGTAGAAGTGCCGGTGAATGTTTGGCATCAGCTGATAGCGATAACAGATTGTTGCTTTATTGAACTGAACTCTCTCGAAGATGTGCAAAAGGACAGTATTCGTATATGGAGGGAAGATTTTGAAAAAATGATTAACGTAAAACCGTAAGTGTATTATACATGGACATGGAAAATAAAACACCAGACGAATCTCTGCACAATGTCATCCACGTGGGGGGCATGTATGAGAGCTGGTTCCTGGATTACGCTTCTTATGTAATCCTGGAGCGGGCAGTGCCCAGCGTGGAAGATGGGTTGAAGCCCGTACAGCGTCGTATCCTGCACGCCATGAAAGAAATGGATGACGGCCGTTTTAATAAAGTGGCAAACGTTATCGGGCAAACGATGCAGTATCACCCACACGGGGATGCTTCCATCAGTGATGCTATTGTAAACCTCGGTCAGAAAGACCTGCTCATTGAAACGCAGGGTAACTGGGGCGATGTCAGAACCGGAGATGATGCAGCAGCTGCCAGGTATATTGAAGCACGCTTGTCGAAGTTTGCACTGGAGGTAGGGTTTAATCCTAAAACCACTTCCTGGCAACTGAGCTACGATGGCCGTAAAAACGAGCCCCTCGCATTACCGATGAAGTTCCCGCTGTTATTGGCACAGGGAGCGGAAGGTATCGCGGTAGGTTTATCTACCAAAATATTACCACACAACTTTATAGAGCTGATAGATGCTTCTGTAAAGTATTTACGTGGTAAGAAATTTGAGCTGTTTCCCGATTTCAGTACCGGCGGCATGGTGGATGTAGCCAACTACAACGATGGTAAACGCGGTGGTAAAGTACGTGTACGCGCACATATCGAAGAGAAAGATAAAAAGACCCTGCTGATAAAGGATGTACCGCATGGTATTACCACCACCCAGCTGATGGAGTCTATCGTGAAAGCTAACGACAGTGGTAAAATCAAGATTCGTAAAGTGGTGGATAATACCGCCGCAGAAGTGGAAATTGAAGTGCAGCTGGCACCAGGTATTTCGCCGGATATTACCATTGACGCATTGTACGCATTCACGGATTGTGAAATATCGATTTCTCCAAATGCCTGCGTTATTGTAAATGATAAACCGCAGTTCCTCACCGCTTCTGATTTATTGAAAGCATCTGCTGATTACACCAAAGACCTGCTCAAACAGGAGCTGGAAATCAAATTGGCAGAGCTGCAGGAAAAATGGCATTACACCTCCCTGGAAAAAATCTTCTTCGAAAAAGGTATTTACAAGGAGCTGGAGCAAAAACACAAGGACTGGGAAGCAGTACTGGTGGCGATCGACAAAGGATTTAATCCATATAAAAAACAATTGAAACGCGAGATCACCCGTGAAGATATTGTGAAATTAACGGAGAAGCCTGTACGTAGAATTTACCGCCTTGATATCAATGAGCTGAATGAACAAATCAAAAATATCGAAGCAGAAATCAAAGAAGTAAAGCATCACCTGGCCAACCTGGTTGATTATACTGTTGCTTACTACGACAACCTGCTGAAGAAATTTGGTAAAGGCCGCGAACGTAAAACAGTGATCAAAACTTTTGATACTATACAGGTAGCACAGGTGGCGATTGCCAATACTAAGATATATGTAAACCGTGCAGATGGGTTTATTGGTACCTCGCTGAAGAAAGATGAATTTGTGGCAGATTGTTCTGACCTCGATAATATCATCGTGTTCCGCCGGGATGGTAAAATGCTGGTAACGAAAGTAGCCGACAAAACCTTTGTAGGGAAGGATATTATTCATGTGGACATCTTCCGCAAGAATGATGAACGTACTACCTACAACATGATTTACGTAGAAGGTAAAACGGGTGTGAGCTATGCGAAACGTTTCAATGTAACGGGTGTTACCCGCGACAAGGAATATGAGCTGGCGCACAAAGGCGAGAAGAATTCCAAAGTACATTACTTCTCTTCCAATCCTAACGGAGAGGCGGAAGTAGTCACCATTAAGCTTAGCCCGAACTGTAGTGCACGTAACAAAGAATTTGACATGTTCTTTGAAACGATTGCCATCAAAGGACGTAGCTCCATGGGGAATGTGGTCACCAAATACCCGATCCGCAGTGTGAAGTTCAAAGAGAAAGGTGTATCTACATTAGCCGGACAAAAAATCTGGTATGATACAGAAACAGGTCGTTTAAATACGGAAGAACGTGGTGTATACATTGGTGCCTTTGAAGGGGAAGACAAGATATTTGTAGCCTTTAAGAACGGTACTTACGAGCTTACCAACTACGATCTCACCAACCGTTATGAATCCGGAGATGTAGTATACATCGAGAAATTCAACCCGGAAAAAACAGTGACCGCTATCTATTTTGATGCAGATAAGAAGCAGTTTAATGTGAAACGTTTCCGTATTGAAACGCAGACATTGAATAATAAATTCCTCTTCATTAAAGAAGGTGCAGCGAACTACCTGGAAATGGTGACAACCCATACCCAGCCAATCGTATTGCTGAAAACCGGTAAGAAACGGAGTCCGGAAGAAGAGGAAATTGATCTCTCTGAATTTGTGGAAGTGACCGGCTGGAAAGCAGTAGGAACAAGGATTGCCGGCGATGACCTGATTAGTGCAGAGTTGCTGTCGGAAGACGAAGATCCGGATCCGAACGAAGAAGGACCAGCTGGAGGGCAAGGCGAATTGTTTTAAGAAGCAGAAAGCATAAGGCATAAAGCAAAAAGTTATTAAAGCGATTGATAAAAGCGAGTATCAATGTTACTCATCCACTTTTATCAATCGCTTTAATAACTTTTTGCTTTATGCCTTATGCTTTCTGCTTCTACTAGATCTTGCCTCCCATGTTCCTGATAATGATTTCCAGGAAGTCGATCGTAGCGAGATAGGCTTCTATAGAAGTGCCGTTGAGGATTTTTTTGTAGTTCTCGTCCTGGTCGGCGGCTATTTTCGCAAATTCGGCAGCTCCGAGTGGTGTAAATGAATACATGTCCTCATTTTGTTGCACCCAGTTGCGGGCTACCAGTGAAGCTAATATCTCGTCCAGTGCAGATTCTGTGAGGAACCTGTTAACCTGGTAGTAATACAGCTCCCGGCTGATTTTTCCGTGTGTGTCAATTTGTTTGAGTACCTGCCAGTGAAACCTGTTGATCCCAAAAGTTTCAAAGGCGTTGTTGATGTATTGTGTAATCAGGCTGTCAGCTTCTTTCAGGTACCAGCCGATAGGTAGTTTCTGTTTAATGTCAGATGGCATATAATATATTAATCTTTAACGGGTGTGGTAATTTCAATCATGATGCTATCGAAGTGCATATAAAAGCCAAATGTTTTGCGCATGGGCTGTGGTGGTTGTTCCAATACAATACCACCATCCTGCAGGCGCTGATACATAGCCATTACCGCTTCCTGGTTGTCCAGGTAAAAGCCTATATGAAAAGCATCCGGATAAGTATGGTTTTCTTTGTCGTTGAAGCGTTGATGCATGAGTACAAGCAAAAAACCATCGGGTCCGGTTAACACGGATAAGCTATCATTGAGTTTTGGGTCGGTGCAACGGAAATTAAAATAGGTTTCAAAGAAGGTGCGCGTTGCAGGCACATCTTTTACAGTGAGGTTTAAGTGATTGAGTTGCATAAGTGTAAAGGTAATAAATGAATGTTCGCTCTTTTATAGTGCAAATATAATCGAACAATCATTCTTTTTACTAAAAAGCCCAAATTTTTTTTCCGGAGATAGATAACGGAGCTGTGGCTGGCCCTCGTCGCTCATGGAAAGATAGCAGCAGCAGGCAAAAGGCTATTATCCGGGTGGGCTATTGCTTTTTCTTTTGCAGGGGTTGTTTAGGTGTTTCCTGGTAATCTTCTGCAGATTTAGGTTGGGTCATAATCTTTTTCTTTTGATCCAGTGGCTGTGGAGTAGGAGCACCCTTGCCCATTGGAATGGCATCATTAAAGACCTTGTTGACATGCATCCATTTGCCGGCCAGCCACTTAAAGCCTTCGTAGTCCATATCAGACACGTAAGTAAACTTCTTCATGGGTTCATTGGTCTCTGATATAAGATGGTCATACACAATCATATTCAGCTCTTTGTTATAATTGAGGGTAGCCGTGCTTTCCTTCTTAAATTCTATGATAAAGCGGTTTTGGGTAGGCTTCGGCGTGCTATCTTCTGCAAAGCTGAAAAATGGTCCGCCCAGCACAGGCAGGCCGTTTTTGAAGGTGAGCATTTCTACGATTTTCTTCTGGCTCCGGGGATTATTGGCATCCCAGCCAAAGAGGGTATAAAACTCCTGGTTGAAGTAATGGCGATGTATAATGTTGTAATACAGGCAGCCATACCAGTATTTATTATCGGTAATAGTATCAGTATTGGTGATATAATCGGAGGCGTCGAAGAGTGGGAACAGCTTGAGTGCACCATCTGTTGTATTCATTTGTATGGCGCCAAAGTGCCGGTAAAAGCCATTTTCTCTTTCCAGTGCCCAGGTAAATATCCGGAAGGCGCTGTCTTGCGGATATTGAATGGAAATGGTTTTCAGCGAGTCAAAAGGGAATTTGAAGGAGTGTTTGGTTTTTAATGCCCGCACCAGCAGGGGAATAAACGCATCTTTCGCCCTTTCACGGCCATCATCACCTTTGCCATCGAAGATAAGCCTGCTGAGTACCTGCAGTGTATCCTGGTCCCGTTTCAATTGTTTCATACCTGCGGCATCCGGTTGCTGCGCGTAGGTCAGTAAACTAGTTATCAGCAGTAACAGTGACAGTAATGATTTTTTTGCCATATCTATTATACGGTTCGGGACAGGAATTATTGTATGGATTGTGCAAACTGCAACAGGTTTTGGCATCGCTGATCAATCAGCGGATGCGGAAACGGTACTTCCGGGCGGGTGGAAGGAATAAATACGGTTTGCATGCCCAGGCTTTTCCCAAATTGCATATCGCTTAATGTATTGCCTACCATCACCGCCTGGGTAAAATCGATTGCCGGAAAATCCTGTTTTGCCTGTAAGCCCATGCCAATGGCTGGTTTACGGCAAGGACTGGTACTATCCAGGTCAGGGCAAAAATAGATGTTATCGATTCGTCCGCCCTGTTGCTCAATTGCCTGTAACATATACCGGTGAATTTCCCGTAGTCCTTCTACGGTCAGTAAGCCACGGCCAATGCAGCGTTGATTGGTGACTACGAGGATACGCTCAAAACGTTTGGCCAGTAATGGCATCGCGGCCAGTACCCCTTCACTGAATTGAAACATATCCGGACGTAACACGTATCCATCACGGATCTCCTCATTGATCACTCCATCTCTGTCGAGAAATAACGTCATGATACCAATACTTTTTGTGCGGCTTCGTAATCTTCCGGAATGCCGATATCGATGAAATATGTATCGCTGATAAAGCCGTATAGGTGGCCCGCAGCAGCTCCGGGCTCCAGGACTTCCTTCTCAAAAGAAAATTTTTCCGGTAGCGCCAGGCGATGTAAAAAGTCCGTATTGGTGATGTAAATGCCACCATTGATCAGGCCTGCTGCGCAAAACTTTTTCTCATGAAAAGCCGTGATTCGCTGCTGTGCATCCAGTTCTATGCTACCATAGCGGTCAAATTGCAGCATGGGCTTCAGCGCCAGCGACAGAGGACTTTGCCGTTCGTGGTGGAACGCGGAAAATGCTGCCAGGTCCACATCGAAATAGGTGTCACCATTTACAATGAATACTTCTTTGCCTTCCAATGCTGGTAAAGCATGCAGGATGCCTCCACCGGTACCCAGCGGGGTTGGTTCAACGGTAAAGGATACACGCAATGGTAATGGCGTGTTATTGCACCAGTTAATTACTTGTTCAGATAAGTAACCCAGGGATAATACCGCATGGGTAACACCTTGTTTATGGAGATATTGGAGCAGGTAGTATAAAAACGGATGATCGCCCAAAGGCGCCATACATTTGGGCTTATCAGCTACCACACTGCGCAGGCGTGTACCTAAACCTCCGGCAAGTATAATGCATTCGCGTACCATTATGCAAACAGGTTGTTTTCTACTATTTCGCAAATGATATGTCCTACGGTAATATGCGCTTCCTGTATGCGTGGCGTGTCGGTAGACGGAATATTGATCAGGTAGTCGCTGCCGGCTTTCATTTTCCCTCCGGTGCTGCCTGTCATGCTCACTACGATCATGCCCTGCTCTTTCGCCACTTTAATGGCTTCCAATAAATTGGCAGAATTGCCGGAAGTAGAAATTGCCACCAGCACATCGCCAGGGCGGCCTATTCCTCTCAGGATGCGGGCATATACCTGGTCATAGCCATAGTCGTTGCCTACTGCCGTCATATAAGAGGAGTTGCAGTGGAGTGCTTCTGCATACAAGGGCATGCGGTCTTTATAAAAACGACCGGAAAATTCAGCGGCCAGGTGTTGTGCATCAGCGGCACTACCGCCGTTGCCGCAAAAGAGAATCTTGTGGTCGGTTTGCAGGCTGTGGGTAATGGTATCAGCTACCACTTTTATGGTGTTCAACAGTGGCTCATCCTGGCAAATCGCCTCTTTTACCGTTATACTTTCGCGGAGCTTGTTGATAATATGTTGTTTCATGAAACAGTTTTTTGATTTGGTGTATAGCCTTAAATACTCCACGTTTGAATACCGTGGTTGGTAAAGGTATAGCGTTTTACATCGCCACCAAAACCGCTCAGGGCATCTACTACTGCGAAGCGGGTATTTTTAGGGCAATAGAAGATCATAAATCCGCCACCGCCTGCACCTGAAATTTTACCACCGCTGGCGCCGGCTTTGCGGGCAGCGTCGTATATTTCATCGAGTTGGGGATTGGTGATGCCTTTGGCCATCTTCTTTTTATATTCAAATCCGTAATCCAGGATTTCACCGATTTTGTCGATGGTACCCCGTAATAATGCTTCTTTCATCATCACCGCCTGTTCTTTCAGGTGGTGCATGGCTTCAATGGAAGCATCTTTTTTATCGGTTACATTTTTCTGTTGTTCTGAGATGATAGTGGAAGACAAGCGGCTGGTAGAGGTGTAGAATAATACCAGGTTGTTTTCCAGTTCATGTAGGTTTGTTTCCTTGATGCGGAGCGGGTTTACAATTACTTTATCGCCTTTGTAAAACTCCATGAAGTTTACGCCGCCGAAAGTGGCCGCATACTGATCCTGTTTACCACCGGCCTGCAGAAGGTCTTCCCGCTCAATAGAATACGCCAGGTGCGCCATGTCATACTCTCCCAGTGGCAATTTGAGCCATTCAGCAAAAGCGCCGAGTACCGCCACTACCAGGGTAGAAGAGGTGCCCAATCCCGATCCGGCGGGTGCATCCACGAAGGTAGTGAGTTTAAAGCCGGTGGCCGGCAGCGAGCCATAGTCCTGTTGTACCCGGTTGATGACTCCTTTGAGGATATCCAGTGTGCCATCTAACGGTAAAGGATATACGGCATCGTAGGAAGCAGTTTCTCTCCGGTCAGCGCATTCAAAAATAATTTTGCCATCTGTACGTGGTTCTATGGCAGCACGGGCATATAAAGAGATGGTTGCGTTGAGAATGGCGCCACCGTATAAATCCGAGTACGGACTTACATCTGTGCCACCACCTGCGAGGCCAATTCGTAAAGGAGCTTTGCTTCTGTATATCATGGTCGTTTTTTTAGAGTTGAAAGCAAAAAGCTATTGAAGCGAATGATGGACGCGAATAATGGTCTTTTAAAATCCGCTACTATCATTCGCTTCAATAGCTTTGTGCTTTATGCCTTTAGCTTTCCGCTAATTTAAGTATTTCGTTCCCTAACCTGCTCCAGGAATATTGTAATTTTTCCTGGCGCAGCGCGGCTACCATATCGGCTTCCCGGTTGTCTGTGAAGTATTTTTCAATCGCTGCAGCAATGGAAGCGGGATCGGGTTCGGCCTGAAAGCCTACTACGCCATCTGGTACCATTTCCACCAATCCGCCTACGTTTGTTACCACCATCGGTTTTTCGAAATGGTAGGCAATCTGTGAAATGCCGCTTTGGGTAGCACTTTTGTAAGGTTGTACCACCAGGTCGGCAGCACAGAAATAATTTTTTACGGCATCATTGGGAATGAAATCGGTATGCATGAGTACCCGGTTTCCCAATTGCAGTTTATTCAACAGCTCCAGGTAAGGAGCGGCATCTTCGTAATATTCACCGGCAACAATGGCGTGGACATCCAGTTTTTTCAGGCGTTCGTCTGCCATTGCTTCCAGTAATAAATCCAGTCCCTTATACTGGCGAATGAATCCAAAAAACAGGATGTATCGTTTGCCGGGCTGGAGTTTCAACTGTTCACGGGCGGCTTCTTTGGTAATCAGTGCACCGTAGTTGTCGTAAATAGGATGGGGGATGAGTGAAGCTTTTTTCACCGGCTCAAACACGCGTAAATCGTTCAATACAGACTGGCTCATGGCCACGAAAGCATCTACCGGTTTCAGGAAGTATTTGGTAAAAGCCACGTCGCCGGGGCGTTTTTCGTGCGGCACCACGTTATCCAGTACTGCGATTACTTTGGTGTGTTTACGTTTACCTAAGCGCAGGAGTGAGCCCAGCGCAGGCCCCATAATAGGCAGCCAGTATTTGGTGATGATGATATCCGGGTTCATTTTCCGGATTTTGCGACCGACGATTAACCAGTTTAATGGGTTGACAGAGTTGATCAGCCGTTTGATGGTCAGATGTTTGGGTGCAGGGTCAGTAGAAAACTGGCTTTTACCAGGAAAAAACAGTTTCGGATACTGAAGTGTAAACGTCCATATTTCCACCTCGTTGGTTTGCTGTAGTTCTTCTGCCAGTCGCTCGTTATAAGCAGCCAGCCCACCCCGGAAAGGATAGGCTGTACCTAAAATAAGTATTTTCTTCTTGTTAGCCATAGTTACAAATTACGAATAATGAATTACCGGATTAAAGCTGGCGGTCGGCAAGCTTCGACAGTTGTAAATCGTCATCCGTAATATTTTTGGTATGATCCATCCGTTCTTCTACCAGGTAACTATTACGTTCGGTAGCGTTGCGGGTTACCAGTTCACCGATAAACCCGGTCAGGAATAATTGAGAACCGATGATCATGCACAACAGTCCAAGATAAAACAGGGGTCTCTCTGTCATATTCACTTTATCAAAAAAGATTTTGGCAAGCGCCAGGTAAAGGGCAATTACAAACCCTACGAAAAACGACAGGGAACCCAGGGCACCAAACAGGTGCATAGGGCGTTTGCCGAATTTGCCGATGAACATAATGGTAGCCAGATCCAGGAAGCCGTTGATAAAGCGTTCCAGCCCAAATTTGGTAACACCGTATTTGCGGGCACGGTGTTCTACCACTTTCTCCCCGATTTTACGGAAGCCGTTCCATTTGGCAATTACCGGGATATAGCGGTGCATTTCACCGTATACTTCTATTGATTTCACTACTTTTTTGCGGTACGACTTCAAACCACAGTTCATGTCGTGCAGCTTTACACCGCTCATGCGGGTAGTGGTAAAGTTGTATAATTTAGAAGGGAGGTTTTTGGTAAAGGCATTGTCGTAACGTTTCTTTTTCCAGCCGCTCACGAGGTCGTATCCATCTTCCATAATCATCCGGTACAATTCCGGAATTTCATCGGGGCTATCCTGTAGGTCAGCATCCATGGTGATGACAACATCTCCCTGGGCAGCGCTGAAACCTTCGTTCAGTGCGGCAGATTTACCATAGTTGCGTTGAAATTTGATGCCTTTGATCTGTGGGTTTCTGGCAGCCAGTTGCTGAATTACTCCCCACGAATCGTCAGTACTACCATCATCTATCATCCATACTTCATAAGTGAAGTGATGTGCATCCATGACTTTCTCAATCCATGCGGCCAGCTCTGGTAAAGATTCTTCTTCGTTTTTTAAAGGAACGATTACGGATATGTTCATCTTAATAGAATAGTATTATAAGTGCTGCCCTAAGGCTGGTTTTTTACGTATGATCAGTGAAATAATAGCTGCTATCACAAAGTAAGAAATAACCAATTTCAGGAAATCCATGAATGATTTGGCTAAGCCCACATGGAAATCTGTTTTCGCCAGTTCATCCAGTTGTTTGTCTATTTCCTCCTGTGGTGCCTTAAATCTGCGCAGTAATTTGGCAGTAGATTCCAACAGGTTCTGTTTCAGGGCATCTACCAGTTGCGGATCAATGTATTTATACAGGATATACTGATAAACAGTGATGATCGCCGCGCCGATAATAAAAGTAGTAAATACCGGTTGCAGTGCCTCTTTGAAAGAGATGAACCCACCCAGTTGCTTTTTCTTTTCTTTACCAGCCAGTACTGCAAATGCAATAAAAACAGCCAGTTGGATAAGACCATTCCACCAGGAGAATAATATTTCAGGTCCCGTTATGTAAGTCAATACATTTAAAAATACGATGACAATGCCACCTACTATTCCCCATTTTAATCCTGGGTTAGCGTTTTGCTGCATACAGGTTAATTATTTATATGAAAAACAGGTCCATTCACAGTGGCATATACTTTACCCTTCAGTTGTTCGCCAATATACGCTGAATTTTTGGACCGGGAAGCGATATGCGCCGTGGTGAACTGCCAGGTAGTTTCCGGATCAAATACCGTAAGATTGGCGGTGGCGCCTTCCTGCAGCATGGGTTGGGTGAGTCCGAATATCTTACGCGGCTGGGTAGTCAGCATATTGATTAGCTGTTCCAGTGGTAATTGCGGCAGGTATTGTCTGAGTACACCAAACGTGCTTTCCAGGCCGATCATGCCATTTTTAGCATATTCAAATTCCAGTTGTTTGGCATCCCAGTCCTGCGGCAGGTGATGGGTAGCTATACAGTCGATAGTGCCATGTAATACGGCTTCCTGCAAAGCTTTCACGTCATCAGCAGTACGCAGTGGCGGATTTACTTTCAGGTGGGTATCGTAATTGACGAGGCGGGCATCAGTAAGCGACAGGTGATAAGGGGTAACGGAGCAGGTTACTTTTACGCCGTCTGCTTTCGCGGCAGCAATCAGTTCCACTGCTTTGCGGGTGCTGATGCCGGTAAAGTGAATGCGGGAGTCGGTGTATTTAGCCAGTTCAATATCACGTTGTATGATCAGTTCTTCAGCCAGTGCTGGTTTTCCCGGCATGCCGAGCTGGGTAGAGTAAATACCCTCGTTCATGAGTCCGTGGGCGGAAATGCTCTGATCGTCAGGTAATTGTATGAGGGTGCCGTCAAATGCTTTGATGTATTGGAGGGCTTTCAGCATTAATCCGGGCGACTGTAAAGGTTTGAGCCCATCAGAGAATGCGACGGCGCCTGCCTGTTGCATTTCGTACATTTCTGCCAGGCCGGTGCCTTCCACATTCTTAGTGGCGGCGCCAATTGGCAGGATGGTAGCGGCCGAATGGCGCGTTCTGCTCAGTACATATTCGATTTGTGGCTTGGTATGCAGTGCCGGCTGGGTGTTAGGCACAATCATTACGGTTGTATACCCACCAGTAGCTGCTGCTTTGATACCGCTTTGCAAATCCTCTTTGTGTTCTTGTCCGGGGTCGCAGAAGTGTGCGAAAACATCCATCCATCCGGCGGAAACATGCAGGTTGTTACCTGAAATGACCGTTGCCCGGGCATCTTCAAGGTTGTTTGCCACCTGTTGAATGATGCCGTTTTGAATAGAAATGTCTTTTTGCTGCCCGTGCAAGGGAGAGGAAGGCGCTATAATCTTTACGTTCTTGAGTAGTATGTGCATGCTTTACGTTCTATACCTGTCCGAAAATACAGGGGCAAATGTAACATAAAACTGTTAATTGATGAAGTTGGACCATCGGGACTTTTCAGGGTCTCCTTCAGGTTGGTATGATAATTGAAAATGCAGAGGTAGCAGATCAAAATAACTAATGATGATTGACTATCTTACTCACCTCGTAGCTCGGATATGCGACCGCTCGGATCAATTGCATAATGGCCAGACCATCAGCTGGCAGGCACTTCGCGAAGCCGAACAACTCGCTAATCATGCATATATTCCCCTGCTGTACCAATACATTGACCAGGAATCCGACAAAGATAAACGCCGTGCGGCTTTATTTATCATCTCCCAGCTCTCCAGGAACACCAATGACCCTGAAGTAATCCGGTTTTTATTAGATCGCCTCAGAATTGAGCAGGATGCAGATATGATTACGGCTATTCAACAAGATCTTGAACGGGGGCTTGCCATTCCGGGATATATCAACCTGGAACCGTTGTTCAATAACACTTTATCTGTTAATAATAATATACGCCGTTCAGCCCTGCTGGCCCTTAGAGGAACCCATAACCCGGCAGTGGAAGACTGGGCATTGTCCCTGTTAAAACGAACATCCAACGAATACGACATCTACTATATTACTTTATTACTGCATAAGATAGGTACCCAAAAAAGTGTTCCGGCTTTACGCAGGCTACTGGAATATCACCGGCAAGATGTTAAAAGTCTTGCTTTCGCCACCATGGCTGATATTGAAAAGGAAAAAGAAGCCATGTTTTACCAGCGCTATCTCCTCCGTGGGCAATTGAAGTTTGAGGCCATGGAAGCCATCTACAAATATGCAGATGAAAAGGCAATACAGGCGGTGACTACCCGGATTACAGAGCTGTTATCGAAAAGAAGAAGCAGTGCCCGTATGACCATAGAAACCGTGAAAAATGGATTCACTGACCTGATGCTGGGGATGGAGTTTCTATTCCGGTTCCGTACCGCAAAAGCGGAAATCAAAAAAACATTCTCCTGGATCACGGAAACGAGAGCGGATTATTTACTCCCGGAAGAGAAAGAGTGGGTAAGAAGACATTTGGTAAGTAACCAACAGGCATAAACATTTCTAATGATAGCTAAAATGCAGTGGGGGACCTGTTTCCTCGCTGCATTTTTTATTAAGGGCCGGAAGCTAACACCTAATGCCTTAATTTAGCTTCCCAAAAAGAGAGATGAAGAAAGCTTTTCTATTGCTTTTGACAGGATGGATGACAAGTGGCTTGTATGTAACAGCACAACAGCGTCAGTATACCATGGCGGAAGCTACCAACGGGCTTCGTCTACAACTGGCGCCGGAACGACTGAAACTGTTTGAGTGGGTGCCTGGTCAAAATGCCTATAGCCAGATGGTGGCAACAAATGGGAATGTGGCCTGGGTGAAGAATACCCTCACTGGCAGTGCCATTAAAACAGATACTTTACTGCGCCTCGCAGATCTTAATCAACAATTATTTGCGGCAAAGCCGCTGCGTGGATTACCACCACTGCACTGGATTTCCGCTGGTGATGCCTGGTTTGCCCTGGGCAATGTGTTGTATAAAGGCACTTTGCAAAATGGCGCGATGCAATTCTCCCGCTGGTGCGAACTGCCTGAAACAGCAGAAAATATTACCGTTAACACCAATAGCGGGCAGGTTGCCTGGACCGTAAAAAATAATCTCTTTATCCGCACAGCTGATGGCGCCGTACAGGCAGTTACCAACGATGCAGATGAGAATATTGTGAATGGTAAAAGTGTACACCGGGAGGAATTCGGCATCGACAAAGGAATTTTCTTTTCTCCCCAGGGTGATCTGCTGGCATTTTATCGCATGGATCAACGCATGGTAAAGGATTATCCAATCATCGACTGGTCTGTTACCCCGGCGCACAACAACAATATCAAATACCCGATGGCAGGTGGCACATCTCATGAAGTAACACTGGGTGTTTATCAGCCATCTACCCAAAAAACTATTTTCCTGAAAACCGGTGGCCCAGCAGATCATTACCTGACTTGCGTGACCTGGTCGCCGGATCAGCAATCTGTATATGTTGGGTTGTTGAATCGTGAGCAAAACCACCTGTGGTTGAACCAGTACAACGCAAGTACCGGTGATTTGGTGAAAACGCTGTTTGAAGAAACGGATGTGAAGTATGTACATCCTACGCACCCTCTTACTTTCGTACCAGGCAAGCCGGATGAATTTATCTGGTTCAGTGAAAGGAGTGGCTACCAACATTTATATCTCTATAATAACGAGGGAAAGCTCTTAAAACAAATTACTGCCGGTGAGTGGTTAGTAAATGAGTTGGTAGATGTGAAACAAAACGAGGTGATTTTTACCGCTTCGAAAGAAGGGCCGATGGAAAAGCATATTTATGCCACTAATTACCGCAAACCTTCCAAAGGCACACCTTATGTGCGCCTTGACAAAGCTGCCGGATGGCATGATGTACAGGTGAGCAGCGATGGTAGTTACCTATTGGATGCTTATAGTTCCGGTACTACTCCTTATGTGGCGAGAATAGCTGCTACTTCCGGTAAATGGGAACAAAACCTGATTACCGCCGCAGACCCGCTGAAAGATTTTCAACGTCCTCAAATCAGGCAGGTAACACTGAAGGCAGATGATGGTACGCCTTTGTATGGCAAACTGATATTGCCGGTGAACTTTGATTCTACCAAAAACTACCCGGTGATTGTGTACCTGTATAATGGTCCTAATGTACAGTTGATCCGTAACACGTTCCCATTCAGTGGTAATCTCTGGTACGAATACATGGCGCAGCATGGCTATGTTATTTTCACGATGGATGGTCGTGGTAGCGATAACCGCGGAAAGGCCTTTGAACAGGCTACTTTCCGGCAGCTGGGAACAGTGGAGATGAATGACCAGTTACAGGGCGTGGCTTACCTGAAATCACTGCCTTATATTAATCAAAAGAAAATGGGCGTGCATGGCTGGAGTTTTGGTGGCTTCATGACTACTTCCCTGATGTTGCGCCATCCTGGTGTGTTTCAGGCAGCAGTAGCAGGCGGGCCGGTGATTGACTGGAGCATGTATGAAATTATGTATACCGAACGCTACATGGATACTCCCCAGGAAAATCCGGAAGGTTATGCCAATGCTAATTTGCTCACAAAAACTAAAAATCTGCAGGGGCACCTGATGCTGATTCATGGTACCAATGATGATGTAGTGGTATGGCAACATTCGCTCGATTTCATCAGGGCTTGTGTAGATAATGAGGTGCAGGTGGATTATTTCGTATACCCGGGACATTTACATAATGTGTTAGGAAAAGACAGGGTACACCTGATGCAGAAGATAACGGACTATTTTGATGCACAGTTGAAATAGCAGAAAGCATAAAGCAAAAAAGCTATTGTCGCGGATGATTACCCGCAACAATAGCTTTTTGCTTTATGGTATTTTATTATCTTGTCTTACCTAAAAACAGTCGACAATGAAATATTTATTCCTGGCAGTTGGTTTGCTGTCATTTTCTACGTTATGTGCGCAACAGAAGAAGCACAAAGTATTATTCATTATTGCAGATGGAATACCCGCAGATGTGATTGAATCGCAACCTACGCCTAATCTGAAACGTATTGCTAAAGAGGGTGGCTATTGCAGGGCATATGTAGGGGGTGAGAAAGATGGGTATTCGCAAACACCGACCATTTCTGCAGTAGGTTACAACAGTTTGCTCACCAGTACCTGGGTGAATAAACACAATGTATGGGATAATGATATTGCGGCGCAGAATTACAATTATCCCAGCATATTCCGTTTTTTTAAATCGGCTTATCCAAAAGGCACTACGGCTATTTTTTCTACGTGGTTAGATAACAGAACAAAGTTGGTGGGAGATGGATTACCTCAAACTGGTGGACTGCATATAGATCATGCCGTGGACGGACTGGAGCATGACACGGTGCAGTTTCCGCATGATAAAGATAGCTGGTATACCCATTTGATTGACGAAACAGTAGCAACCAAAGCTGCGGAATATGTAAAGCGTGATGCACCGGATATGACCTGGGTGTATCTTGAATACAGTGATGATATGGGGCATCGTTATGGCACCGGAGAGCGATTGGATACGGCAGTGCGGATGACAGATGACATGGTAGGAAAAATCTGGGATGCCATTGAATATCGCCGTCAGCATTTTAATGAAGACTGGCAGATTTATATTACCACTGATCACGGGCGTGATGCACATGGAGGCCATGGCCATGGCGGGCAGTCGGATCGCGAGCGTACTACCTGGATGGTTACCAACGCCAAAGGATTGAATACTTATTTCAAGACCGCGCAACCTGGTATTGTTGATATACTACCTTCTATTGCCCGTTTCATGGATATTAAGATCCCGGTAGAGAATCTGAGGGAGCTGGATGGCGTGCCACTTACAGGTGCTATTTCGCTGGCGCAGCCAACAGCGGGTATCACGGGGGATGTGTTGCAGTTAGGGTGGAAGTCGTATGATAAAAAGGGCAAGGTGAAAATATGGGTTACCACTACCAATCACTATAAAACCGGTGGTCATGATACCTATCAGTTGTTGGGAGCGGTTCCAGTATCAGCGGAAAAAGCAACAATAAGTGTGAAAGGCTTGCCGGCAGGGTTTTACAAGGTGGTGCTGGAGGCGCCGTTGAATACGGTTAATCGTTGGGTAGTACAGAAATAGCAGATAAAGGCATTTTAAGGGCTTTACGCAAACGCTTGCGCTGATAACGCAAGCGTTTGCGTACATGGAATGTTAAAAAAAACGTGTAGAATCGTTGTAGCAATTAAGTAGAACAGTGAACTTTTTTAGAACAGTGAATTTAGCCCGAAAAGCAGCATAACAGACAGCGAACAATGAAGTCGATAAACCTGTGCCATGGTGGTTTGCTGTGGCAAGGTTGTCGATAAGCCTTAACGGTGATGAATCACCAGTTGCGACTCCATGATGGTGCGTTGATAATCATTCAGCGCATGTTCTCCATTCAAAATAGCCAATAACATATTAGTGGCGGCCTGTCCTTGTTCGTAAGGGAACTGCTCCACAGACGCAGCAGGAGGAAATGCCGTATAACCGCTTACCGGTGTATTGGCGTAAGATACAAAAGTTATATCCTTATTTATTTCCAATTTTTGTTTCAGGGCGTATTGTACAGCATCCATGGCTACGTAGTCGTTGAATGTAACGATGGCTGTTACTTTTCTTTTGAGCGACAGCAGGTATTGCATGGCTTCTTCGGTGCCGGCAGCGGTGAGATCGGCATTGACGATCAGTTTGGGATCATATTTCAGGCGATGCTTGTGTAGTGCGCGGCTATAGCCGGCTGCACGTTCTTTACTGGCGACCATGGTTTCTGGTCCGTTGATCATGCCGATGACGCGATGGCCTTGTTTCAGCAGGAAGTCAACGGCCTGAACAGTGCCGGATTCCAGGTTGCAGGACACGGAATGCATGTTCGGCAAATCCGGGATGCGGTCAAAGAATACCACCGGGATGCGTGCCTGTTGCAGCATTTCAAAGTGTTCGTAGTTACTGGTATTTTTTCCGATAGAAACAATGCAGCCGTCGACCCGGTGCTGTTTCATGCTTTGGATGATTTGTTTTTCGCGGGCTTCATCGTCGTGCGACTGGCCCAGCAGTACGGTATAATTGTTACTATAGGCGGTATCTTCAATACCGCTGATAGCGCTGGCAAAAAAAGCTTCCGACAGTTCCGGTAAAAGAATCCCTATGGTGAAGGTTTTACCTTGCTGGAAATAGATAGCTGTTTGATTGCGCTCATAATTCAGTTCAGCGGCCAGTTCTTTTACCCTTGTTTTGGTTCTCAGCCCTATACTGTGATGATCATGTAACGCTCTAGATACCGTAGATACAGAGATATTCAGCCTTTTTGCAATTTCCTTTATTGTTGGTTGACCCGAAGAAACCACCTTTCTCATACATTTCAGCAATTAATAGAAAATAGATACAGCATGTACTCTGCCGGACAAGTTACTTAGATATTGGAAAACATTAACTTTTTTTTATGAATAAAGATGATTTAACAGGCGTGGAGGATGTTTCTATGTTTCCGGGTGCAACTTTTCTTGTTTTTTAACCTCTTTATAACGAACTGATGGGTGCTTCGGCCTGTTATTTGCTGTACAGCGACTATCTCCATTGCATCCCTGATAAATCATATATACCTTTTTGTTAGATTATTAAAATATAACATTTTTATGAAAGTCGTACAATTAGCCTTGCCGGTAGCTTTAGTAACCATTCTCGCTTCTTGTTCCGCTCCGCGGAAATTACGGGAGTCACAAGCAAGAAATGCGCAATTGGATAGTCTTTACCGAGCTACCTATGGTAAGCTGAGAAATTGCGAAGAAGATGCTGCACGCGCGGCTGCTTCGTATAAAGATAAAGTGACCAATCTGACAGAGCAGCAAGAACAATTAAAAACGAACAACTCCCAGATGCTGGATCACCTGAAAGAGTTGTCTGTAATCTCCAGTTCCCAGGCAGAAAGTATCAAGAAATCACTTGATAATATTGGCGCAAAAGACGCGTATATCAAGGACCTGCAATCAGCTATTGCCCGTAAGGATTCCCTGAATATGCAACTGGTAATGAACCTGAAAGGCGCTATTGGTAATATGGATGATAAAGACATCAATATTAAGGTAGATAAAGGTGTGGTTTACATTGATATCTCTGATAAACTGTTGTTTAAGAGTGGTAGCTATGATATCAACGAGAGAGCAAAAGAAGTACTTGGTAAAGTTGCCAAGGTGCTGATTGCGCAGCCTGATATTGAGTTCATGGTGGAGGGTCATACTGACAATGTTCCTTACCGTCCGAATGTATTACTGGACAACTGGGATCTGAGTGTGAAGAGAGCTACCTCGGTAGTACGTATCCTGCAGAATCAGTATAACATTCCGCCGGCACGTATGACTGCCGCTGGTAGAAGTGAATACCTGCCGGTAGCGTCCAACGACACACCAGAAGGTAAAGCAGCGAACCGCAGAACAAGGATCGTGATATTACCACAGTTGGATCAGTTCTTCAAGTTACTGGAGAAACCAGCGAACTAATTATAGCGCAGAAAGCAGTAAGCTAAAAGCAAAAAGCTATAGTAGCGAATGGTCAGAGCGGATATTTAATCCTACGCTTCAATCATTCACTACTATAGCTTTTTGCTTTTAGCTTTATCCTTTCTGCTATCTTTGCCCGGCATAAATGTATAAGTATGAAAGAACCTATGTTTTGTGATCCGGTGAGCGGAGTTTGTGAAATCCCTGGACTGGCTATTACAGATGCTACTGCAACGAATGGCTTACAGTCGGCTGATAAGCCATTAAAACTGATTTATTTTACAGATCCGATCTGCTCCACTTGCTGGGGAATAGAGCCGCAATGGCGTCGCTTAAAACTCGAATACGGGCATGTGCTGGATATCAGCTATCATATGGGTGGTTTGTTGCCAGGCTGGGATGTATATAATTCCGGGGGCATCAGTGGTCCGTCGGATGTAGCGCATCACTGGGATGAGGTAAGTCGCCATTACCAGATGCCTATAGATGGTAATGTGTGGCTGGAAGATCCATTACCCTCTTCTTATCCGCCCTCCATCTGGTTTAAGGCGGCCCAGCTGCAGGATAAACACCGGGCGGTGATCTTTTTACGGCGTATGCGGGAGCTGTTGTTTATGGAAAAGCAAAACATCTGTAAGCCGGAGCCGGTGCTGAAATCAGCGGCGTTTGCGGGGCTGGATATTTTGCAGTTACAGAAAGATTTTGACCAAAAGGGGCCTGCATTGTTTGAAGCTGATCTGGCTTTGGGCAGACAACTGGGGGTGCGTGGGTTTCCATCTATCTTTTTTATTGATCAAAGCGGCCGCTCAGAATTGGTATATGGCGCGAAGCCTTACCAGGTATTTACCACCGCCCTACATAAGTTATTGCCGGAAGCAACGGCCAGGACTTATGCCGGCAACCTGGAATTGTTTACTTATTTCCCTACGCTTACCACTAAAGAGTATGCGGTATTGAATGACATTTCTTTTGAAGCTGCGGAAGCACAATTAAAAGGTTACCTGGAGAGAAGTAAGGTGTGGGTAAATACGATTGGGAGCGGGCAGCTCTGGGGGCTGACGGGTACATTATAATGTGGGGGAACCAGGCGTTGCAGCCGCTTTTTTCTTACCAAAGAACCACGTGGCACTGAGCAAACCATAGCGGGATAGTACAGTGTTGCGTTGTTGTTCTATGTAAGTGAATGATTGCATCGTAAGCAGCGCCTGATTTTTCCTGAACAGGTCATATATATATGCTTTTAACAGGATACTTTTATCGGGAAGAAAGGATTTGGAGATCCAGGTGTTTACGATGACATATTGTTGTCGTTGGCTGGTGATGTTGATGTAGTTAGCAACAGTACCGAAGTTGATGTCGAGTGGTAGAAAAAGATTGGCAGATAACGACAGGAGGTACATGGTGTAGTCGTAATAGGTATTGTTCTGAATGGCGTACTTGTTCCCGAAATATGACATGTACATGGAGCTGTTCAGTTCCAATAGTTTTTTATAGGTCCAGGAGCTGCTTAGTTGTTGTCCGATGTTGATGTCTGAGGTATTGCTGGTTTGTTGGTTGATGATGTTTTTGAAGTAACCGTAGTGGTTGTTCAGGGTATAATTTAAAGTGAGTCCGGACTTTTTAAATCTTTTTCCTATGGTTATACTGTGACCAATGTCATAGTTCCCATTTACATTCATTGGTCTGGAAATTTGTTTGCCGGTAGAATCGGAAGATATGGATGGGGTGGTAGCGTTTTGAGGTGCAGCCAGGGATAGATTTGTATTGAAGGTAAGGCCCTCTACGCTATAAGATTGATAGCTGAAAGAGGTTGTGTTATAAATGATTGGTTTAAGATCCGGGTTGCCGAGTTGTACATACAATGGATTTTGTACAGATATTACCGGAACGAGCGCGGTGCCGGTATTGGGTACCTGGGTTTCGCGGGCGGCATTGAGGGTAATGGATTTGTAGTTATTAATTTTATAAGTCAAATTCAGGTTGGGGGCGAAGTAGTTTATTTGCTGCTGATATTCTTTTTGGTCTGAATAAATGTTACTGACAGATTTGGCGTTATTATAAGAAATTTGCAATTGCCCCTGTAGTTTAGTTTTGTTAATTAGAAGGCCCATGCTGAATGAATGGACGATATACCTGTTTTGAAACGTATAAGTCAAATCTTTATTGACAATATCGTACCCATTTTTGATATTATCGAAATCAAATACTTCCTGGTTGTTTTTTGTAAGGTTGTTAGTATACTTGTAGCCTGTATTAACGGAAAATTCATCACTCAAGGGACGTGTATAACCCACATTTGCAGCAATTTTCCGGGTGTTTAGCCGGTTGGATAATTGTTGATTGACAGTATCCGTGTGCTGGGATGCGGCTACAAAATTCAGGTTATGATTGCCCTGGTTATTCTGTGCATTATTATGATCTATATTAATATTGACACTTATACTACCCTGTTTCTTGCTTAGTATATGGATATACATGGCACCTATATTCAGGTATTTATTTTTTTCGGTTTCATCATTCATCGTATTGCCCTTGTTAATAATGTCATTTCTTTTCCCTCCCAGCGAAGTATATGTATTCCCGGAGAGAAGATGTTTTTGATCCTGCCCTCCCGCGAGATCAATGAAGAGGTTGTTGCGCTCATTGAGCTGTATAGCAAGGTTGCTGAATAAGGTATTGATGGATGTTTTGTTGTTGACTTTTGTGCGACTATTATAGCGAAAATTACTATCCGGTAAAATGTTGTCGCGCTGTAATGCCTGGTCGTTATCAAGTTGGCCGCCCGCATGGGTATAATTGGCAGATAGTTTAATTTTTTTTGTGAGATCCAGCGATATATTGGCGTTGCTGTTGTTTATGTTAGATCGTCCTCCTCCCGCTGAGACCTGGTTAAGCGTTTCTTCTGTGGAAAACGGAGCAGCCATGGCATTTATGTTATTGAACAGGGTATTGGCGATTACCTGTTTGTCGTCGCGGAACATGTTGGCATTGGCGGCAATATTATAACGGTCATGGTTGCCGTATCCGGCTCCTACGGCACCATTGATACCTTTCTTCATTTCTTTTTTGATCGTGATGTTAATTACTTTTTCGTTTTTTCCGCCTTCCAGCATGCCATCCACGCCTTTTTTATCGGCTATCTGTATTTTATCTACCAGGTTAGCCTGGAGCATCCTGGATATTTTTTTAGGGTCGCCGGAGGTGTTGGTTGATGATTGAAATACGGCTCTGCCATCCACATATAGCTCATGGACTTGTTTGCCCATATAGAAAAAATTTCCCTCCCTATCTACCGTCAGGCCCGGGAGTTTCTGCAGCAGGTTTTTCAGAGAGGCATTTTCTGCGGTCTGGAAATCGCCTGCGGAAAACTCTATGGTGTCTTTACGAATAGTGTAGATGGGTTTAATGATTTTAATACTGACACCTGCCAGGTTGATGGCGTTTCTTTGCAGTCCTGTTTGTTGCAGGGGAAGTGTATGCACTTTTCCTTTTTCAGTGAGGGATAATGGAATAGTGGCTGCTACATATCCCATATAACTGATGGTAAGCATGAAGTTGCCGGGCGGAATATTTGTTATCTGGAAATTACCGGCTTTATCAGATTGACTCTGTCCCTTCAAAATCGATTTTTCAGCTGTAAACAGCAGTACAGTCGCTCCTTCCAATGGTTTCCTGGTATCTTTATCATACGCCATTCCTTTGACCTCTCTCTGCGCAAATAAAGTGAGATGAATACTTGTTAATAAGATGGTTAACGTTAAGGCGAATTTTACCATTGCACGGATTTGGTTGAGAATTGTATTTTTATGCAATGATAATCCCTGGCAGGAGAGAATGTGTTAATCAAAACGTAATGTTATAGAAATGATTAAAATACAATCATAATGAAAATGAAAACAGATTAACAAGTCGTTAGCAACTTTATAGGGAATTGATTGTTATAGGGCTGTTTTGTTAACAGTCCTCACTTTTGGAAAGCGTAAACACCCTATTTGATAAAATCCGGCTCAAAACCCATTTTTTATGAATACTCCAACTTTGGTAAAATCTTTAAAGGACATGTTGCTCAAAGCAAATGCCCACGTAACTTTTGCAGATGCAGTAAAATCGGTACCTGCCGCCCTGAGAGGAGAAGTGCCTCCTCAGATGCCGTATAGTATCTGGCAGCTGGTGGAGCATATCCGCATTACGCAATATGATATCCTTGATTTCTCACGGAATCCTGATTATAAGGAAATGGAATGGCCCAAGGCTTATTGGCCTGAAGCCAAGGCCCCGGCAGATGAAGCTGCCTGGAAACATAGTGTCGCCCAGGTAGATAAAGACCTCCATACATTTATTGGGTTATTGGAAGCGCCGGGGGTAGATATATTTAGCCCGTTTCCATGGGGAAACGGGCAGCATTTATTCAGAGAAGCGATTTTGTTATTGGATCATACCAGTTATCATACCGGTGAGATTGTAACCCTGCGCCGTATGTTGGGCGCCTGGCATTAGCCGGCTTTATACACATTTCCAGAGGCAATCTGAAAACCAGTGCTTCCTGTCGAAGAAACGGGCTACTGGTTTAAATCCTGCGAAGGCGGCCAGTTGATCTATTTCGTCCAGGCTATACTTCTGAGAAATTTCCATATAAAGGGCTTCGTTTTCTGCGAAACTAACCGCAAAGTCATCGCCAATATGTACCACCTGGTCTTCCAGGCTGATTAAAAAACTCTTACAGGCGCCGGTTCCCGGATCATAAGTAGGGAAGTGGTCAAATTTTGTGATATCAAAATCCGCCTGTAGTTCCCGGTTAATGCGATGGAGCAGGTTGAAGTTAAAGGCGCGGGTAATGCCGGTGCTGTCGTTGTATGCATTCAAAATTACCTGCGGATGTTTTTTCAGATCAAACCCGGTCAGCAGTAAGTCGCCTGGCTGAAGGTATTGCCGTAGCTGCTGGCAGAAATTACTGGCAGCAGTTACGCTGAAGTTGCCGATGTTGGCGCCCATAAACAGCAGCACTTTTTTGCGGCTGGTAAACTGGTTCGCCTGTTGCAGCATATGAAAATATTCGCCGTGTAAGCCATGGAGCTGTAGGCCTGGTAGTGTTTCCGGGAGCGATTTTTCCAGTTGCTGGATAACGTTCCCGGAAATATCTATGGGGAAATACGTATAATCTACGCCGTTGTCGAGCAATTGCCGGAGCAGGTGTACTGATTTGGTAGCATCGCCGGCGCCTAATTCCACGAGGTCGAAAGTACCTGCATAGTTTTGCAATGCGGTAGCTATTTGAGCGGATTGGGTACGGAGAATTTCCATTTCGCAACCAGTCAGATAGTATTCATGGCATTGCATGATTTGTTGAAAAAGGGCATCGCCGGTGGCGTCATAAAAATATTTAGGGTCCAGGTATTTCTGCGGTGCGCTGAGGCCCTTTACTACATCGTGGTAAAATGTGTCGGTAGCAGGCTTCCGCTTACACGTCAGCATTGTTGGAATTACAGTCATACAAGGGTTTTGATGTTCGAAAGTGAATTGGCCTGATGACAGTTGTTTGTTTCAGACAATTCTTTTCATTTCATAACGGTTGCTTCAATCATCTTGCCAATCTGATCCCGGTAAATTGCCATCTCAGTGAAGGATGGAAAAAATTGCGATAGGTAATACGGCTGTGGTTGGGAGAGGTCACTTCTGCGCCACCTCTTAGTACCATCTGACTTACCATGAATTTACCGTTGTATTCGCCAATTGCTCCCGGTGCTTTGGCAAAGCCGGGATAAGGCAAATAGGCACTTTCCGTCCATTCCCAGCGAAGCCCCCAGTTTAGCTGAGGGGCGGCTGCTTCCCATTCAAATTCTGTGGGTAGCCGGGCGTTCTTCCATGCGGCATAGGCCGCAGCCTCATAATAGTTTACGTGCGTTACAGGAGCATCCGGCATCAGGGGTTGCAAACCTTGCCAGGTATAATGCATCCATTGGCCATCTATATTATACCAGTACATGGGCGTGGTTACCTGGTTGTTTTTTACCCAATCCCAGCCTTCTGCATGCCAGTACCGGAAATCCTGGTAGCCGCCGGCCTGGATAAAGTCGAGGTATTCCGTATTGGTAACCAGGGCCTGACTGATGCTGTAATCCGCGAGATATACTTTGTGTCTGCCCAGTTCATTATCAAAACAAAATCCATCTCCCGAAAATCCAATATCATATATACCGGCACTCATATTTAACCACGAACCGGGTTGATTGTTCACCGGGACAATATCTTTCCGTGCCGGGTCATACGCCGGAAATAGCGGGTTATGCCCGAGAATATATTTAATATCGGTATATAGCAACTCCTGGTGCTGTTCTTCATGGTTTAATCCCAATATAAAGAGCGCGGTCAGCTCAGGTGTAAGCGTTGTGCTATCCAGGAAAGCCATCATCGCTTCATCTACGTATTTACGGTAACGCATAATGTCTTCTACCGCCGGGCGACTGAGATTTCCCCGGTTCGTGCGGATGACCCGCGCACCCACTGATTCATAGTAGCTGTTGAATACATAATTGTATTGCGGATCAAATACCGTGTATCCTTTAGCGTTAGGAAGCAGTATAAATGTTTCGAAAAACCAGGTGGTATGGCCCAGGTGCCATTTGGGCGGACTTACATCTACAATTGGCTGTACAACGTAGTCTTCTGTTTTCAGTGGCGCGCAGATACTTTCTGTTCGCCTGCGCACGGTTTCGTATTCTTTTTGCAAAAGCATATTACAGGTGGTTACTGTTGGTTCACATAATGGGTAAATGCGGAAATACTGCTGATATGTAGTTTTTCTGCATCTGCTCTACGCATCATCAATGCGTAAGTGTTATTAAATCCGATGGGTTTGAGCCATTTAATAGCATATTGTTTTTCAAATCCTGTGCTTACATAATCGTATACCTTTTGCGGGTTGCTGATAATACTGTCTGTTACCTGTTGTGGTGTTTGCAGTATGACCAGCAGGCCGGTGCCGGTGTATTCCGGGTACATGTCTATCTGGTTATTAGTCAGGGCATCGAATACTATTTTGGTGCCTCCCAGTCCTGTTTTGGTAACGGCAGAAAGATCCGTGTATCCTTCAATCAGCATTTTATACATATTGGCGAGGATGTAGCCATCGCCGAATATTTTGGAGCCAATGCGGATGCTGCCTTTGCTGCCGGTGCCTGCCGGTTTCCATAATTTCTGTGCTACCAGGAAATCTTTGGCCACTTTCTCCGGATTCTCTTTCAGATAGTCTACGTGGTAGTTTAATTCCGTCATAATGCTATCATTAATTGTACCAGACAGGCGATTAAGTGTGGGTTCCAGTTCCGGGTATTTCAGCAGGGTTTCATTGCGCACAATAGGAGCGGCGTAGTAGGGCGGAAAAATATGTTTATCATCTTCCAGCACTACCAGGTCAAATGCCTTTACACGGCCATCAGTACTACTACCACTGATCACATCCAGCTTTTTTTCGTAGGCCGCTTTGTACATGATCATATCGCTGATGACGAGTGTGGGTATACGTAAACCGTATACGGATTTAAGCCCCAGGTAGCCGTCTTTCCGGCCCATGAATTCCGGCGTAAATCCTGCCAGCATTTTGGAATGATAGGTATCCGGCAGCAGATAGAAAGAGGATAGCCCAATGAGTATAGCAGGTAGCAGGTATAATGTTTTACGTGCTTTGCGGACATTGATATGTTGCAGCAGCGACAGTAGCCAATCGAATAAGATAGCCAGTAAGGCGGCAGGTATGGCGCCTGCCAGCATCATGTGGGTATTATTGAGTGCAATGCCTCCGAAAATGAATTCTCCCAGTCCGCCGGCGGCAATATAGGCAGCCAGCGTAGCTACACCAACATTGATCACGGTAGCGGTGCGTATGCCGGCCATGATCACGGGGAGGGCGAGTGGTAACTGTACTTTATAGAGGAGTTGTCGCTTGCTGAGGCCCATGCCGGTAGCGGCTTCTGTAACACTGGGATCTACGCCGTTGATACCGGTGAAGGTATTGCGTATAATGGGCAGCAAAGCATAGAGAAATAACGCTACGATAGCAGGTTTGGGGCCTATGCCGAGCAATGGAATCATGAATCCCAGCAGGGCGATGCTGGGAATAGTTTGCATAACGCCGGCAAATCCCAACACCCAGGCAGCCAGTTTTTTTCTGCGGGTAATCAGTATACCGGCAGGCACGCCGATGGCCACTGCCAACAGTACGGATATAAAAGTAAGACCGGTATGCGTGAGCGTTTGTTCCAGCAATTTGCCGGATTGTTGTTGTATAAAATCCCAAAATGTTTCCGGTGTTTCCATGCAGCAATATTATTTTTTGCGCGCAGCAATAGCGGCCATTAATCCATTCCCGTCAATTACTTTTTGTTCCTGGTGATACACTACGGTGGCAGGGCTGGAAGTCAGCGTTTCCAGGGCTTCCCAGCAGGTGTTGTCTGCGGTCAGGGTTACCGTGTTGCCATTGCCGGGATGTGCCGGAAGCCATGTCCATAGATCTTTTATGGTAAGGGCTTTCAGTTCCAGCTGCAGGCGTTGTGGATCGAGGAAAGAGCGTACAAAATCATTGGCGGGGTGAAACAGGAGTGCTGCCGGCGCACCTATTTGTTGAATACGTCCTTCGTTCATGAGACAAATGCGGGTACCCAGTTCAAAGGCTTCTTCTATATCATGGGTCACCAGTATAATTGTTTTGTTGTTGATTTCATCGAGGGCTTTGAATTCTTTTCGTACACTGATGCGGGTAAGTGGATCGAGTGCGCCGAAAGGTTCATCCATCAGCAGTGCAGGGGCATCTGCCGCCAGTGCACGGGCAAGGCCTACGCGTTGTTGTTGTCCGCCGCTCAGCTGATGTGGATACAGGTCGGCATAATCTGCGGCGGGTAAACGTAGTTTATTCATTAACGTGACCGTACGTTCCTGTATACGTGCTTTCTCCCATTTCAGGAGCGTAGGAACGATGCCTATATTTTCACTGACGGTATAGTGAGGAAACAAACCGGTATTTTGCAGTACATAGCCAATGCTGCGGCGAAGTGTTTCCGGTGGCAGTTGCCTTACTTCTGTTCCATTTACATAGATGTGGCCGCTACCAGGTTCCAGTAACCGGTTAATCATGCGCAGGGTAGTGGTTTTTCCGCAACCGCTGGTACCGAGTAATACCAGTGTTTCTCCCGCTGCTACTTCAAAGGAAATATCATTTACCACTTTTTTTTCCGGGCCAAAGCTTTTCGAGACATGATCCAGTTTAATCATTTGCTTGATAGGATAATATGGGGAAAAACTTGCTCAATCTGAAGCCTATTTTTCCAGGGTCATAAAGAGGTTATTCAACGATTCTGCATACAAGGGATGCGCAAACACCATTTCACGTAGTTGCGTAGCCGTAATGCCACCCAACATGGCCATTTGCAGCAAGGACATAATTTCTCCGCCCTCTGTTCCAATCACGGCGGCGCCCAGGATTGCGTCGGTCTCCGGATGCACCAGTGCTTTCAGGAAGCCTCTTGTTTGCCCGGTTTCAATAGCTCTTGCTACTTTATCCATGGAGAGGCTGGCAATTTTTATGGGAATGCCTGCTTTCATCGCTTCTTTTTCGGTGATGCCTATACGACCCAGTTGCGGATCGGTAAACATGCAATAAGGTACTTGTCGTGATTTGACGGAAAAGGTACCATTTTCAAACAGATTTTTGTAAATAATAAGATGATCGTTATAAGAAATATGTGTGAAAGCAGGGCCTCCTTTTACATCGCCCATTGCGTAAATGCCTGGCGCTGTTGTTTCCAGCCGATCATTTACCTGGATATAACCTTTTTCATCGGTGAGTATTTGCGTGTGTTGTAATTGTAATGCAGCGGTTTGTGGGGTACGGCCGGTAGCTACCAGCAGATGTGTGCCTGTGAGTGTTTCCCGGTTGGTGCCGGTAACAATATCTACCCGGATGTTTTTACCTGTTTGCGTGATGCGTTCAGCCTGGGTGCCGGTATAGATTTGCAGCCCTTCGGATTCCAGCATTTTTTTGATGACAGCGGCAACATCGGGATCTTCTTTGGATACCAGCTGCGGCGATGTTTCAATGATAGTAACGGTGCTGCCTAAACGCTGATACAGTTGCCCCATTTCCAGCGCAATGTAACTACCTCCCAATATTATCAGCGAGCGGGGAATCACCACTTCATCGAGAATAGTGGTAGAGGTGAGGTAAGGGATGTCTGATAACCCCGGAATAGGTGGAATATGCGGTGTAGTGCCGGTATTGAGGAAGATGTGATCTGCGGTGAGGAATTGTTCTTCGTTGTTATCCATGGTTACTTTCAGGGTTTTATGGTCCGTGAAAGTAGCGGTACCGTGGAAAAAGGTCACTCCTTTTGTATGTAACCCTTTGGCGGTTGATTCGCGAAACTCTGCCACGATATTATTTTTTCGGGCTACAATAAACGGGAGGTCTACGGTGAGGCCGTGGCTATGTACGCCCCATAGCTTGCTGTGAAAAACGGTATGCGCTACTTTTGCGCAGGCAATCATGGCTTTGGTGGGGGTACAGCCGTCGTTGATACAGGTACCGCCCGGGTAGCGTTGTTCCACCATTGCAGTTTTCCAGCCTTTTGCTGCCATTTTTTTTGCCAGTGGGTTACCACCCTGACCGGATCCAATGACAATTGCATCAAATTTTTGCATATGGAGTGTTTTAAGGAGCGGAGGCCAAAGATTATACCAATGGAAAGTAGGCAAAATTTGGGAATTACGAATAGCTTTTAGCCGTTAGCATTTAGCTGTTAGCAAAATGCAGCAAAGATCAACAAATGGTAATTTTCGCTACATTTTGCTAACAGCTAAATGCTAATGGCTAAAAGCTATATAATGCTTATCTTTGCGCCTGCTGCGAAAAATTATTGATTTTGGTAAAGATTGACAACATAACGCTCCCCGATTTTCCTTTGCTGCTGGCTCCTATGGAGGATGTCAGTGATCCCCCGTTCCGGGCGGTGTGCAAGGATGCCGGTGCTGACCTGATGTATACGGAATTTATTTCCAGTGAGGGATTGATTCGGGACGCCATCAAGTGCAGAAGGAAACTGGATATTTTCGAATATGAGCGTCCGGTGGGTATACAGATTTTTGGCGGAGATGAGGATAGCCTGGCGATGGCCGCTAAAATCGTAGATGTCACCAATCCTGACTTGTTGGATATCAATTTCGGGTGCCCGGTGAAGAAGGTAGCCGGAAGAGGCGCTGGTGCAGGTGTGTTGAAAGACCTGGACCTGATGGTGCGTTTAACCGCCGCCTGTGTAAAGGCCACCAAGCTGCCGGTAACAGTAAAAACAAGACTGGGCTGGGATGAAGATTCCAAGAATATTGAAGAAGTAGCAGAACGTTTGCAGGATGTGGGTATTAAAGCACTGGCTATTCATGGCCGTACCCGCTGCCAGATGTACAAAGGGCAGGCCGACTGGGACCTGATCGGAAAAGTAAAGAATAACCCCCGTATACATATTCCCATTTTTGGTAATGGCGATATTAACAGTCCGCAGAAAGCACTGGAATACAAGAATCGTTATGGTGTAGACGGCATTATGATTGGTCGTGCCGTAATTGGTTATCCATGGCTGTTCCGCGAAATCAAACACTACGTAAAAACAGGTGAGTTGATGGCAGGGCCAACCCTGGAAGAACGTATTGCCGTGAGTAAAAAGCACCTGCGTTTATCGGTAGAATGGAAAGGACCGGTGCAGGGTATTAATGAAATGCGTGGCTGCTATGCTAATTACCTGAAAGGATTGCCGGATATCAAGCAATTCAGGAGCCGCCTGGTTACCCTGAAAACGGTGGAAGAAGTAGAAGCCGTGCTGGACGAAATTGAAGTGTACTACAAAGGCATTGAGCTGGCGGATACACCTATCGAACTCATTGACTACCACCAGAATTGTCCTTTATAAGGATTTCCCATCTATTATACTTTTTTATAGGAAGATTTTTTTATGATATGACAAAACTTATTATTCATTTGTTTTGTTATATCATAAAACGTTCCTGATGTTCAGATATTCCCTTATTGCCATCGCGCTGGTTTGTAGTTTAACCAGCCTCTTTTCCTGTAATTCATCTCCCAAAGAAAAACCCGTAACTGCCAATCCGGCTGTTGTGCCGGAGGAGCTTGAAAACAAGGATGTATCATTTAAAGAGCAACGCCAAATTGAAAAAGTGGTACTCGGATTTTGCGAGCATTTCGATAATGGCAACCTGGATAAATGTGTAGAATTTATGGACGACAGTATCCGGGGAGAAATAGATGGGGTGAAGCTGCGGGGGAAGAAGAACTGGACGGCCAAAATTGATTCTTTGGTGATGAGTACCCGCAATACGCATTTTCAGCCCCGGCACATGATTACGAATATGCAGTTTTTTCGCGGTGAAAATGATACTGTAAAAGTAAGTATGTACAGCTCCTGTTTATGGACGGATTTAACCACCGGGCAGATACAGCTGATGTCTGTAGGTTATTATAAAGGGAAGGCTATACGGAAAGACGGTAAATGGTTAATAGCGGTGCTGAATTCATTGCCCGACAGCCGTTTGGTGAAGGCGTTTTATCATGATACGGAGTAAGGGCTGTTATTAAAGTGTGCATGGTTTTTTCGCAATAAAAGAAATGGTGAAGGATTTAATTCCTTCACCATTTTCATTTTTATTTCACCAGTAAGCCATTGCTGATGTTTTCAGGTACGGTTTGGTAGTCCTCAAACGTAAGCGAGGCGGATGCCCTGCCGGAAGAGAGTGTACGCAGTGCCGTTATATACCCGAATAATTCAGACAGCGGCACCTTGGCGGTAATCGTTTGCAACTGTGCTTCCATATCGATGTGTTTAATCACCCCGCGGCGCCTGTTCAGGTCACCGGTAATGGCGCCGGTATATTCTTCCGGCATGGTTACCACCACTTTCATCCAGGGTTCCAGCAGGCGGGGAGCCGCCTGTTTGGCAATTTTCTTAAACCCGATGATGGCCACCTGTTCAAAGTCCGGTGCATGGGAGTCGGTATCATGGATTTTTCCGTCCAGTAATCTCACCCGCATTGATTTCAACGGGTATCCCGCCAGGGCGCCGTTGAACATAGCCGATTCAAATCCTTTGCTGATGGAAGGAATGAACTCTTTTGGTATGGCGCCACCTTTGATTTCGTTGATGAATTCCAGTCCGGGTGTATCATCCACTTTTGGCGACAATTCAAAGGCTATTTCCGCAAAATTACCGGAGCCACCATTTTGTTTTCTATACGTTTCGCGGTGGGTAACGGCTTTCGTGAATATTTCCTTATACGCAATCTGCGGCTTGCCTTTGTTGACTTCCAGGTGGTATTGTGACGCCAGTTTTTCCAGCACCACTTCCAGGTGGAGTTCGCCCATTCCTTTCAGGATCGTTTGCCCGGTGGCGTTATCTACCGCCACGCTGAGCGTAGGATCTTCATCCAGCAGGCGGGCCAGCGCTTCACCGAGTTTGTCGTTGTCTTTCGCCGATTTAGCTTCAATCGCATATCCAACCATGGGTTCGGGGAAGCTGATGGGCGATAATAGTACCGGGTGATCCGGATGTGAAAGGGAGTCCCCTGTTTTCACATCTTTTAGTCCTACTACGGCGCCAATGTCGCCGGCGCCAATTTCTTCCACGCTTTCAAATTTGTCCGACATGATACGCATTAAGCGGCTGATCCTGACTTTGCGTTGGGTGCGACTGTTCCATAGCGTATCACCAGCGCGCAGGATGCCCGCATATACGCGTACTAACGTTAACTTACCTACGTAATCATCCGTGATGATTTTGAAGGCCAGGGCTGCCAGTGGAGATGTTTCACTCGCTGGTATCAGCACGGGTTCATCATTATCCGGGTTGACGGCTTTTATGGTAGCAATGTCCGATGGTGCGGGCAGGTACAATGCTACTGCATCCAGCAGTGGTTGTATGCCTTTATTTTTATAGGCTGCACCGGCCAGTACGGGTACGGCTTCCATACGGAGCGTGGCGCCGCGAAGCGCGGCGTAAAGGTCCTCCGCCGTAATGCTTCCTGGTGCATCGGTATATTTATTCAACAGCGACTCATCCAGCAGGGATAATTCTTCCAGCAGCTCCTGCCGGGCTGCGGTGGCAGCGGGCAGTAATATTTCGGGAATGTCTACGGTGTTGAATGTTTTACCGTCGGCGGTATCCCATATCATTGCTTTCCAGTTAATGAGGTCAATGACGCCGCTGAAATCATCTTCTGCACCAATCGGTATTTGCACGGGTAAGGCATTTGCGTTTAGTCGTTCCCGTATTTCATTGACGACCCTGCGGAAGTCGGCGCCCTGCCGGTCCATTTTGTTGATGAACGCAATGCGGGGAATGTTATAGTGATTGGCCTGATGCCATACTGTTTCCGACTGTGGTTGCACACCTGAGCGGGCACAGAATACAGCAATGGCGCTGTCGAGCACGCGCAGGGAACGTTCTACTTCCGCCGTGAAATCCACGTGGCCCGGGGTATCAATAATATTAATCTGCCAGGTATTATCCTGGTGTTTCCAGTAAGTGGTAATTGCAGCAGATGAAATAGTGATACCTCTTTTTTCTTCCTGCGGATCGCTGTCCATAACGGTATTGCCTTCGTCTACATTACCCAGTTTATGCGTAAAGCCGGTGAAGTAAAGCATGCGTTCGGTGAGCGTTGTTTTACCTGCGTCAACGTGAGCCATGATACCTATATTTCTAAAATCTGCTAAGCGTTTCATATAATTTGCTGTTTAAAAAGGGAATTAAAAAAGCCTCTCATCTGGTAATGAGAGGCTTTTGCAAACATGCAACAGGAGGCCCTGCATTACCGGTAGAACCGTGTAACTAACAATGCTTTAATAATAAATTTCCTGTTGTAGTTGCTCATTACTTATAATTAATTTTTTCTTGAAAATTGAGGTGTGGGGGAAGCAAATAAAAAAGGCCTCTTCGGATGAAGAGGCCTCTTGAAAAGATTTCAGGAGTTATATATTAACCTCTCATATCCGGGATGGATTTGCCTCCCCGTCTTGAATTAAGACAATACAAGTACTTGCAATTACCGCTCTGATAACGGTAGCTGTGTGCCTGGTTGTCTGATATGTGAGTGTACGTTTCATGTTTTTGAAATTGCTCCGCAAAGATACTTTAATTATATGAAAAAAACTAATTCGTACGCAATGATACAAAGGACGGTCCGTTATCACCTCGTTTTTTTTCACGTCTTTTTACAAAAAAATCCTTCTTATTTACAGGTGTAACGGAGGAGATGGGATGTACCTTTGCGCTTTAACATTTACCCGTGTTATTTTATAACATGATATGAACAAATACGGATGCGCCGTGTTTCATCATGATCGGACTATATTTTTAATCACCATAAAACTTCCCAGATGAATATTACAGACCTTAAGGGCACCGTGTCGCTCGCAAATGGCGTACAGATGCCTTATTTTGGATTAGGCGTTTTCAAAACGAAAGATGGACAGGAAGTAATAGACTCCGTTACTTATGCGCTGGATGCAGGCTATCGTCATATCGATACCGCTGCCATTTACGGTAATGAAGAAGGCGTAGGTATCGCGATTGAGAAGAATGCTACTGACCGTAAGGATATTTTCCTGACTACCAAGGTATGGAATGCCGACCAGGGATATGACAGCACTTTAAAAGCGTTTGATACTTCGCTGGCCAAATTGAAAACAGATTACCTGGATCTTTACCTGGTGCACTGGCCGGTGAAAGGAAAGTACAAAGAAACCTGGCGGGCGTTGGAGCAGTTATATGCTGACGGACGTGTGAAAGCGATTGGCGTCAGCAACTTTTTGCAGCATCACCTGGAAGATTTGTTCCAGGCAGCTAAAGTGATACCGATGGTAGATCAGCTGGAGTTTCATCCTCACCTGGTACAGCAGTCATTGCTGGACTTTTGCCAGCAGCACAAGGTACAATACGAAGCCTGGAGCCCATTAATGCAGGGTAAAGCTTTTGAAGTGCCGTTGTTGAAAGAGCTGGCCGCCAAATACAACGTATCTGTGGCTCAGCTGGTGCTACGCTGGGATCTGCAGAAAGGCGTGGTCACTATTCCTAAAAGTATCCGCAAGGAACGGGTTATTTCCAATGCCGATATTTTCCATTTCAATATCAGTGAAGAAGATGTGCAGCGTATTTCCGCGTTGGATCGTGGAGAACGTGTAGGGCCGGATCCGGATCATTTTGATTTTTAATAGTGACAGTTCCAGGCTGCTTTACCAGCCTGGAACTATCTTTCTTTTCAGGAAATTGCCGCAAACAGGCGGTTAATGTCTTCCTTGTTATTATAGAAATTAAGCGCTACGGTTAACCGGTTATTTTTATACCTCGCCATAATATTTGCCTGTTGTACTTTAGCATACTGCTCTGGTGTAATCTCCAGTAATTGAATGGCAGAGCGGTTTTCCGGTGCATAATCAGATAATAATTTGATATGATGAGCTTTGGCCTGCTGCCCCAGGTAGTCAACCAGTTCATCTATGTAAGCCGATATATCGGCAATGCCTATACGTTGTAGGTATTGCAGCGCATAGCCCAGCAACAGGATGTTGATGAAAGGAGGGGTACCGGTTTCAAATACCAGTGCATTTTTCTTTGGTGTAAATTTCGTGTAGTCCTGCACAAGATCGAAATCAGGCCGTTCATAGTCTACGCTATACCAGCTTAACGCCGCTGGCGGGTATTTCTCTATAAGTTGTTTTGATACATACATAGCACCGCTGCCATAGCCTGCTGTTACCCATTTATAGCCGTGGAAAATCAATACATCGATATTGCACTCCTGTACATCGATCTCATTCACGCCAAATGATTGGGTGGCGTCTACGATGTGTATGAGCTGATGTTTTTTGCATAATGCCCCTATTTCTTTCAACTGCTGGCGGAAACCTGTTCTGAACATTACATGACTGGTGATCAGTATTTTGGTAGCCGGTGTAATTTTTTGTGAGATGGCTTCCAGGGAAATGTTACCGTTATCATCGCTATTGACCAGGTGTACCGGGTGGCCGTGGTGTAGCCATCCAACAAAGCTGGTGGGAAAATCATTCTGCATGCTGATGATTTCGTAATGTTTTGGAAACATGCCCTGGAGTAAGGTCATGGCATGTGCGGTGTTGGACACGAATGCGATGTCATCGGCTTCGGCCCGGATCATGTTAGCGATCAGTTGTCGCACTTCCGTTACCTGGTTATTCCAGCCCGGCATCACCATACGGCCTTTTTCGCTCAATTCGGTGAGCAGGGTATGGGCGTACTGTACAAAAGGTTTGCTGACAGGGCCACCGCCGTTGGTGAACAGGTAAACGCTTTTCTCATTTACCGGATAGTCTGCCCTGATTATTTCCCATTTATTCATATCATTGAGTTATACTATTTTATTAAATCCTATACTATATTAAGCAAATTAAATCAGTGAGCCGTCGGGCAGGAATGATTATCTTTTTTATGTGATAAATTGCAGCCGGGTTGGTTATATTTCATTACTATTTCAAGGTTTTTAGCATGAGGAGAAAACAGCTTTTCACTTTTTGTTCAATTGTACTACTGACAGTTATTAAAGCGGTTGCCCAGCAGCAGCCGGTTTTCAGAAATCCGGCTGCGCCGGTGAATGAGCGGGTCAATGACCTGTTGCATACGCTGACGCTGGCGGAAAAGATTTCACTGCTGGGATATAATAGTCCGGCTATACCGCGACTGCAACTGCCGGCCTATAACTGGTGGAATGAAGCGCTACATGGTATTGCCAGGGGAGGGGAAGCTACCGTATACCCGCAGGCCATAGGGCTTTCCGCTACTTTTAATGCCGCGCTGGCAAAGGAAGTGGCCAATACCATTTCTACGGAGGCCCGCGCCAAGTATAACCTGGCGGTACAGCAGCACCGGCATGTACAATATATGGGGTTAAATTTCTGGACCCCTAACATCAATATTTTCCGTGATCCCCGCTGGGGGCGTGGGCAGGAAACCTATGGAGAAGATCCTTTCCTGACCGCTACCATGGCCGGTGCTTTTGTCAAAGGCTTGCAGGGGGAAGTGCCGGGGGCGCTGAAAACCGCCGCCTGCGCTAAACACTTTGCGGTACACAGCGGTCCGGAAGCGGGACGTCATAGTTTTAATGCGATTATAGATGAGAAAGATTTGAGAGAAACTTATCTCTATGCTTTTAAAAAGCTGGTAGATGGGAAAGTATCTTCAATTATGTGTGCCTACAACCGGGTTAACAGTGAACCCTGTTGTACAGGTAATACCCTGTTGCAGGATATCCTGCGGCATGAGTGGAAGTTTGGCGGGCAGGTAGTTACAGATTGCTGGGCGCTGGATGATATCTGGTTAAGGCATAAAGCCATTCCTACCCGGGAAGAGGTAGCGGCAGCGGCTATCAAAGCAGGTGTAAACCTTGACTGCGCCAATATTTTACAGGATGATGTGATGAATGCCATTAAAAACGGCCGGCTCACGCAGGCCGACGTAGACAGCGCGCTGAGCGCCAGTTTGCGCACGCAGTTGCAGCTGGGATTGTATAATGCTCCTGGAGAAAGTCCTTACAGCCGCTATGGCATTGACAGCGTGAATAATGCTTACCATGCCGGCCTGGCCCGGGAAGCCGCCCGGGAAAGTATGGTATTGCTCAAGAATGATGGTGTATTGCCACTGCAGCCCGACAAATATGCGTCTATGCTGGTAACAGGGTCCAATTCGGCCTCCCTGGAGGCGCTGATGGGCAATTACCATGGTGTATCCGGCGATATGGTGACTTTTGCGGCCGGATTGGCAAAAGCTGCTGGTCCGGGTATGGCCATGCAATATGACCAGGGATGTGATTTTACGGATACCTTGCATTTTGGCGGTATCTGGGCTTCGGAAAACTGCGATGTAACGGTGGCCGTTATCGGTTTAACCCCTTTACTGGAAGGAGAGGAAGGTGATGCCTTTTTATCTGCCTCTGGTGGCGACAAGCAAACGCTCAGTTTGCCCCGCTCGCAGATCCTGTTTATGCAGAAGCTGCGTGCAGCGCATAAGAAACCTATTATTGCGGTGATTACATCCGGAAGTGCGGTAGACGTGTCTGCCATTGCACCGTATGCTGATGCCGTTATTTTGGCCTGGTATCCGGGTGAACAGGGAGGAAATGCCCTGGCGGATATCATCTTCGGAAAATATTCGCCCGCAGGGCGACTACCAGTCACCTTTTATCATTCCCTGAACGACCTGCCTGACTACCAGGACTACAGCATGAAAAACCGCACTTACCGCTATTTCAAAGGTAATGCAGCCTACCCGTTTGGCTACGGACTTAGCTATACGAAATTTGACTATGCCTGGGCAGCTATGCCTGCAAAGAAGTATAATAACCGTGATACTATTCGTGTATCCGTATCCGTAAAAAATAACGGCGCCTGTGATGGAGATGAAGTAGTACAGGCTTATATCACCTATCCTAAGATGGACAGGATGCCCATAAAGGAATTGAAGGCATTTAAACGGGTGCATGTAAAGCAGGGCGGCCAGGAAACAGTACAATTGGAGATACCGGTAGCGGAACTACAGAAATGGGATTTAACGCGACATGTATGGGAGATATATAAAGGCAACTATCAAATTAATATAGGCAAGAGTTCAGCGGAATTTGTGCTGACACAGACATTTAGTTTAACAGGCAACTAATAGTTGTTGAGAAGAGGTTGTTTTACCCGGTTGATCCCGGATAAGACAACCTTCTTCATTTATACCATGCGGTCTACTACTTTTTTCAGTGTGAGTCCCTGTATGATGATAGAGAACAATACCACGAAATAGCTGGCGGAAAGGATAATTTCTTTGTAGGGAGATTCCGGTAATGACATCGCCAGGGCCACCGAAATACCCCCGCGTAATCCCGCCCACACCAGGATAGAGATGCTTTTATAGTTAATGTCCAGGCTACGTTTTAACAGTATAGCCGGTAGCGTGATACTCAGTGCACGGGCAATCAGCACAAATAAGGCTGCCAGCAGGCCGGTGAACCAGTAATTTTTTAAGAATGGCATGATGACAATCTGCAGGCCTATCATCACAAACAGGATGGTGTTCAGCAATTCATCTATCAGGCTCCAAACATTATGAAAATAGTGTTGCATATTTTCCGACTGTTTGGTACCGAGAGAAGTATTTCCCAATATGAGTCCAGCTGATACGGCCGCCAGCGGAATAGATACGTGTAACATGGCCCCCAGCACGGAAATTACCATCACCATGGATAAAGATACCATTACGATAATCTGGAAATCATCTACCCGTTTCATGGTGCGGTAAGCGACGATGGCTGAAATTACGCCCAATAAAATACCACCGAATACTTCCTGTGAAAACAGTGCTGCCGCATGAGATAAAGATACATGGGTATCTGCCTGTCCGGCTACTTCTTTGAGGATCACAAACAAGAGGATACCGGTACCATCATTCAGTAAGGATTCTCCACCAATAATGGTTTCCAGCGCAGGAGGGACCTTTGATTTTTTCAGGATAGACAGCACCGCTACCGGATCGGTAGGTGAAATCAAGGCGCCAAAGAGCAGGCAATATACCAGGGGAATATCAATGTGCATCAGCGTTGTAGCCCAATACAGCAGGAATCCGAAAATGAAGGTAGAACCTATTACACCTACCGTACTGAGTACCAGTACGGGATATCGTTGTTCTTTCAGTTTATTGAAATCGAAATGCAAGGCGCTGGCAAAGAGGAGGAAGCCTAACATAATATCCAACAGGGTACCGGTGAAATCGATGCCGTTGGTAAGGTCTTTAATGAAGGTAAATGCGCCGGGAAATATTTTACCTGTTAACAGAATGAGTACGGACAACAGGAGTGAAACCACGATCACGCCTATAGTTCCGGGTAATTTAATGAAGCGGTTATTGATGTAGGAAATTAACGCGCTAATGGTGACTAAAGCCGTTATGAGTGCAAAAGTGTTCATAAGCAAATCGAATAATGCCAGTTAAAAAATCAGGTTCCTAATGATGCTACAGTTTTTTCCGGAGGGCTTTAAAGATAGAAAAAAATGTGGCAAATGATTATCTGACTGGGCGCTTCGGTTTACTTTTTCTTCGAAGACTTCGCATCTGCATTAAAATTTAATGCCATTTTAATCCAGGGCTGTAATTGTTTTTTTGTTTGTAGGGCTTCTTCCTGGATATAAATATATCCTTTCATTACTTTACCGCCGTGTATCATTTGTGCTACACCGGGCGTATCCGCAGCAATCGCGTCGGCCTTGTCTGGATCGATCCTGATCATTATCCTGTCGAGGCGGGTACAGACGCACATTTTATCGTTGACCATGAAACATAGTCCACCGAACATTTTCTTTTCTTCTATTTCGCTGGTAGATTCCGCGAGGAGTTCACGAATGCGGTCGGCCAGTTTTTCATTGTAGGGCATATGTATTGTTTTTTGGGAGATATTAAAGATACAATTTCCCCTCAATTGCCGTACCGTATTTCCAGTGTTTCCCGCAGGTGTGCGAGGGCTTCGTATACGTTATCGTGTTGTAATAGGACAACAGCAAGAATCTTCATAAAATAAAAAGGACACGCTTTTAATGGGCTATGGCAGCACCGGCAGTACTGGCGGTAACCGCTGTTTTAATATTTCTGCTGCAAATTACTAAAATCAAAAACGCGACTAAGGAGGATCCAAACATCGTGACTGCCATCGGCGTAGCCGTATGCGTGTTATACAAGCTCACTACCGTAGAGGCCAGGGAGCCTATACCCATCTGTATAGCGCCCATCAATGATGAAGCGCTGCCGGCATTTTTTGTGAAAGGCGCCAGTGATAAAGCAGCCGTATTCGGATTGATAAAACCAAGGCAGCAAAGGAAGGCAAACAACAATACAATGATACCTGCCAGTGATAACCAGTTGTTCCAGGCACATATCACGAAAATAAGACCGGTAATGGTTTGTGCTACCAATGCCACTGGTACTATTTGCTGACTGGTAAAGCGTTTTAGTAAAATACTATTGACCTGGCTGGAGCCGATGAGGCCAATCGATAAAAAGGCAAAAATCCAGCCGTAGGCTTTGTCACTCAGTTGGTAAATATCCATGAATACCTGTGGTGAGGCAGATACGTAAGCAAACAAGCCGGAGAAGGAGATGGCGCCTGCAAAGCAATAGGTGTAGAATTGCGGCTCGCCGATTACCTGCAGGAAATTATTGATAATCGGTTTGGGCTTGAGCGACATGGACGTGTCGGGTTTGTAGCTTTCCGGTAGCCATAAAATGGTGGCCAGGAGGATCAACGCACCCATCACACCCAATACGAGGAAAACTGCGTGCCAACTGAAAGCGCTGGTCACATAACTTCCTACCGTAGGCGCAATCATCGGTGATGTACCAACTACCAGCATCAACAGGGCAAATACTTTTGCGTTTTCATTCACCGGAAACAGGTCACGTACCATGGCTACAGACGCTACTGCCGCTGCACAGCTGCCGATAGCCTGCACAAAACGAAGTAGGATCAGGCTGTTAAGAGAGGATGCATAGATGCACCCAATAGAGGAAAGTACATAGAGTAGCAATCCTATATATAAAGGTTTCTTTCTGCCGAAACGGTCCAGCAGCGGGCCATACAGCAACTGCCCCGCAGAAATACCCACGAAGAAACTGGAAAGAGACAGGGCTACCCTTGCAGGGTCAACCCCTAATTCCTTTCCTATAGCCGGAAAGCCGGGCAAGTACATGTCAATGGAAAATGGTCCTAATGCAGTAAGTGTACCTAATATTAAAATGAGCGAAATATATTTCGATCTGGAGTGTTCGTTGGCCAAGGTAAATATCTCTTTAAAAAATGCCCCGCAAAAATAAACAGAAAATGCGAGGACGACCGGCTGCAATTGTCTGCTTCCTGTCAATATCCTGTTATGTTTTTATGATGCCTTGACGTTAATCAGAAAATCATACAATGGGATATCACCGGTAATGTTTAATTTTTTGCGAAGCCGGTACCGGCTGGTTTCCACGCCCCGTACGGATATGCCCATTGATTGTGCAATTTCTTTGGTGGTGAGATTTAAGCGTAAGTATGCACATAATTTGAGATCTGTAGTACTCAGCTCAGGAAATAATTGTTTCAGCGTGCGTAAAAAGTTGTCGTGCACATCGTCAAAGTGTTGTGAAAATTGCGCCCAGTCTTCCTCATTATTTTCTGCTTCTTCAAACAGTCGCAATACTTTTTTAAAAGCCGGCAGTGTGGTGGTATCATTTATTTTTTTGATGCTTTCTTCCAATTCTTCACGGATATTAGATAGTAATTTACCTTTCTGTACCTGGTGCATGGCGGCAGTGGCCAGTTCTTTATTTTTGTGATGTACATCTGCTTCCAGCTTTTCATTTCGCAGTTGAATCAGTTGTTTTTCGTTTCTTTCCAGTTCCAGTTGGTGTTGAAAGATCAGGTGCTCCTGTTCCTGTTCGTGTTTTGCTTTTTGCGCGGCGAATTTCTTTTTCTGCCTGTAAGCCAGGAAGCCGATGAATCCCAATAACGCTAGGACATAGCAAACCCACGCTGCATACGTTTGATACCAGGCGGGTAGAATGGTAAAGTTATAGGTGGCCGCTGGGGAAATGTTGCCCAGGTTATCTTTTGCTTTCACCAGGAAGGTGTATTGACCATAAGGAAGATTGGTATATTCTTTCTCTGTTTTGCTGGTCCACTCACCGGGCTCTTTGTCGAACCCCGACAGTTGATAACTGTAGGTGATATTATTTCCCTGTTCGGCTGCCGGAGCAGTATATTCAAAATGAAAGCTATTGTAAGTATGTGGCAATGCTGCTTCCTGTACCGGCCGCGCTGCATAGCCACCGAAAAGTAAGGTGTCTTTTTTACCAATGGCCTTTATTTGCCCCAGGAGTACGGATAGTTGGCCACTATGACTATTGTATTTTTTGTAATTGAGTTGATAAATGCCTTTATCGCCGGCGAAGAAAATATTTTCATTGTTGTAAGGATAGATGAATGGAAACCCGCTGGTAATTTTTCCCTCCAGTTCCGGAAACCACGTAACCTTGTTGCGTGCTGCATTGATGACTCCTGTTTTTTTCTCTGATACCAGCCAGATGTTTCCACTGCTGTCTGCGGTAAGGTATTGTACGAGACGGTTTTTTAACAAGGGGTACAGGGAGGGAGAAGGAATGAAATGTTTAGTGTTATCATCATATTCATAGATTCCCTGTGCAGTACCGGCTACTATTTTATCCCCGATACGAAATACATAGTTGTTATTGTCTGTTGGAAGCCCATCCTTTTGAGTAAAGAGCTGGGTATGCAAGGTGGTATCATTTTGAAGTGTGAGCTGGAATACGCCTCGGTAAGGATGGGAAGACCATATCCTGTTTTTATTGTCCAGTGCCAGGAAGCGCAGCGTTTCAGATAAACCGTTAATATGCCTGACTTGCGGAGTGGGATGGAATTGGATAGTGGACAAGCCATTATAAGTACCTACAATGATGTTATTGCCCATGGGCAGGTATAGCCAGCAGCCCAGGTCTTTCAGGATGGGGGTGGCTTTATTATCCGTAATCTCAAAAGTGCCATCCTGGTGCGCCATGAGCAGTCGCTGATCAATAGCGGAGAGATGCCATACCTGTCCTTTGGTGTTGGCTACGGACTGAAAACCGCCTTTGGAAAAGCTGATATCGGCGGCGCTATCTAATGCGCTACTGTACAAGCCATCAGAGGTACCTATATATAGCCGGTGGTTAAATACCTGCGCCGCATAAGTGGTGACCGCATTGTGTTTGTCGGGTAAGATTTGTTTGATGGCGGTATTGTAGCGGATTTGGTCGATGCCATTGTCCAGGGCCAGCCAGATATTTTGTTGGGGATCGCTGAATAACTTGAGGACGTTATTATTTTGCAGTCCTTCTTCCATACTGAATTGCTGGATCACTTTTCCATTGGTGCCATTTATAATGAAGCCTCCTTTCGAAAAGGTACCGATGGCCAGTTGATCCCGGGGCATGATAATGGCGCAGTAGATGCGGCTGGTGCGGAATATATCGTCGGCCGCCGTGTGGAAGGGGATTAGTTGCTGGTGACTGATTTTAAAAAGGCCATTTTTCTGCGTAGCAATCAGCAGGGTATCTTCTTTTTCCTGCAGGATAGCCGTTATCATAAATTGTTGCCCGCTGGTTTGCGGACATACGCTTTGCCATTTACCATTTACTAATTTAACGAGTCCCTGTTGATGGTCCTGTGCATACAGTCCATAGGGCGTGCTGGTCATGATTTTCCATTCCCAGGGGGCGTTATATACCTGTATCTGCTGGTCACGCCATTCAAAGATTTTACCATTGCATCTGAAATATACGCCGTTGTTGTATAAAGCGATATTCCAGATGTCTGCAAATTGTGTTTGACCAGCGGGGATATTTTTTTTGAGAGATGTATAGGTGAGGATACCATTTTTATCCGGATAAAAGTAGCCGAATTCATCTTGTGCGCCCACATATATATGTCCATCGGGTGATATTTTTACGGCGCGAACACAGGTGTTGTTGGGCATATGGTACAGGTGCCAGTAAGTGCCGTTATAGGTGATCAGTCCTTCGTTATTGGCAAAGTACAGGATGCCCCGGCTGTCCATATCTATATCCCAGGTTTGTCCGTTGCCCTGGTACTGTGCTTTGCTGTAGTTAATAACAGGCGGCAAACCAATGGTGTTTTGTGCACAGAGCAGGTGAACATGGAATATACAGGCCAGTAACAGGAAGTACCTCATCTAAAGTGTTTTACTAAAAGTATCATTTTTTGTTGAAGTAGGGTAGTAGTAGGGGTGGGTTATTCATAATCAATGGATTAATTGATTCTGAAGTAGAGATGACGTAGCTGGAAAAGTTAATTTTTCCGTTTTAATATAGATCTTGGAATCCTCATTATTTTCTCAAACGACCTTATTTATGCTGCTGAAATTCCACGGACTGACACTCATTTTTTTATTGGTATGTATAGGTCATACTAACGGGCAGGGCTACCTGAAAACGAAAGGAACCATTATTGTTAACGAACGGAATGAAAAAGTTATCCTGCGGGGTATGGGATTGGGAGGCTGGATGTTGCAGGAAGGATACATGTTCCGGCTGGGCAACATCGGACAACAATATAAGATCCGGGCAAAAATCCAGGAGCTGGTGGGACCTGAAAAAACACAAGTCTTCTATGACGAATGGCTGAACAGTCATACTACTAAAGGAGATATTGACTCCCTGGCAGCCTGGGGATTTAACTCCGTTCGGCTGCCCATGCACTTTAACCTATATACGTTACCGGTAGCCGAGGAGCCTGTAGCCGGGCAAAATACCTGGCTGGAGAAAGGATTCGCCTTAACGGATAGTTTGCTGCAGTGGTGTAAAGCCAATCACCTGTACCTGATATTGGATTTGCATGCTACCCCCGGAGGGCAGGGGAACGATTTGCCTATTTCCGACAGACACCCGGAACAACCATCTCTCTGGGAAAGTGAAGCCAACCGTAATAAAACCATTGCGCTGTGGAGGAAGCTGGCGGAACGTTATGCCAACGAACCCTGGATTGGCGGATACGATATTATTAATGAGCCGAACTGGGGATTTGAAGACACGGTTGCAGATACCCGTGGTATCAAAGAAACAAAGAACATCCCGTTGAAGCAGTTGATGCAGGATATCACCAAAGCTATCCGGGAGGTAGACAAAAATCATATCATCATTATAGAAGGGAATGGCTTTGGCAATAACTACAATGGCATACTGCCTGCCTGGGATGATAATATAGTGCTGAGCTTTCATAAGTATGGCAACTTCACAGATGTAACTACCATCCGGCATTTCCTGGATCTGCGGGAGAAGTATCAACTGCCGCTTTGGTTGGGTGAGTCAGGTGAAAATTCCAATAACTGGTATACCCATACCATCGGGATGGTAGAAGGACAGGATATTGGCTGGGCATGGTGGCAGTTGAAGAAGATGGGAAATAATCAACCACTGGAAATACCGATGCCGGCGGGCTATTCCGCCATCCTGGATTACTGGAGTGGCAAAGGGCCTGCCCCCGCAGCAGATGTGGCATGGAAAACGTTGCAGGAATTGGTGCATAATACCCGTATTGACCATAACATTTATCACAGAGATGTAACAGATGCGATGTTCAGACAGGTACATTCCGCAGCTGCGATTCCTTTTAAGGAGCACCTGGTAAAAGATAAAGCCGTTATCCGGGCGGTAGATTATGATTTAGGGAGAAATTTATCTGCTTATGCCGATATGGATACAGCCAGTTATCATTATACTCCGGGGGTAAATACCCAGGGTAACCGGGGATACAGCTATCGTAATGATGGGGTTGATATCCGGCAAGATGGAAATGACTTTGTGGTGTTTCATGTTGAAAATGGGGAATGGTTGCAGTATACCGTGAAGGTCACTGCAGCGGGCACTTATATGCTGCAGGTAAAGCTGGATGCAGATAATAGCAGCGGGCATTTTAGCATTATCAGCAATGGTAAGATGTTGGCCGCCGATATCCCCGTTCCGGCAGCCATAAAGGGCTGGCAAACAGTAACCATAAAAAATATTCAACTGGCCAAGGGTACCCATCAATTGCGTATCCGCTTTTCAGAAGGAGGAGGTCGTTTTAGTGGGATCACCTTTGTAAAGCAATAGCTAGTTTTAACTGCTGGATTTTGAAGATGTGAAAAGCAGGGCAGAAGGTTGTGTAACGCTACATTCATAGTTTTCCTGTCCTCTTTTTGCATCTCTCAAAATGTTTGTAATGACTGTCTGGTGAAGGTTTTTGCCCAGACGTACATTTGACGTAGCCCAAAATTTTGTTACCCACCCAACAAGCTGCAAATTTACGCCACTTGATAAAAATATTCCGCGTTGATCCATTAACCCGTATTTGTTCACCTTCATTTAATTGTAAATTCCATGAAAACAACCTTGTTAATCATTGGCGTAGGTGCTTGCCTGTTAGCCACTACCTCCTGTACGAAAGAGGCTAAGAAAACGACCTCCCCGGAACCCCTGAAAACCAAGTCTGCTGCGGCGGCGGTGCAGGCAGCAGCTACCGCTTACCAGTTGATCTGGTCAGATGAATTTGACGGCAGCAGCGTCAATACCTCCAAGTGGTCTTTCGAAACCGGCCCGGGTGTTAATAATGAAAAGCAATATTACCAGTCGGCCAATGCCTCCGTGAGCAACGGCAACCTGGTGATTACCGCCAAAAAGCAAAGTGTAAACGGCTGGGCGTATACCTCTGCCCGTATGAATACCGCCGGGCATTTTACTACAAAATATGGCCGCATTGAAGCACGTATTAAACTGGCTTCCGGTCAGGGATTATGGCCTGCCTTCTGGATGCTGGGCAACAATATAGGGTCAGTGGGCTGGCCCAAATGCGGAGAGATAGATATTATGGAGCAGGTAAATACCAGCAATACCATCTATGGCACTATTCACTGGGATGCTAACGGGCATGTTTCCTATGGGGGCAATACCAGTACCACCATTACAGACTACCACGTATATGCGGTAGAATGGGACGCCAGTGAAATCCGCTGGTATGTGGATGGGAACCAATATGCCACGGCCAATATCCTGAATAATATTAATAGCACGGAGGAGTTTCACAACGACTTTTTCATTATCCTGAATCTGGCTGTGGGTGGAGATTTTCCCGGCCAGACGATTGACGAAAGCAAGCTGCCCGCCAACATGTACGTGGATTATGTAAGGGTATACTCCATGACCAATAGTGGCGGTACTGCGCCGGTAGGCAGCACTATTACCCTGAAAGGGTTTAACAATGCATATGTGAGCGGAGAAAACGGTACGCAGCCTATGACCTGCAACAGGGCTACCGCGCAGGCCTGGGAGCAATTTGCGGTGGAAGATGCTGGTGCTGGTAAAGTGGCACTGAAAAGCCAGGGTAAGTATGTATCGTCCGAAAATGGTGTGAATCCCATTACGTGCAACCGTACCAGTGTGGGCGACTGGGAAAAATTTGACTGGATAGTGAATGCGGACGGTTCTATCTCTCTCAGGGGCAATAATGGCAAATATATATCGTGCGAGAACGGCACACAGGCCATGACCTGCAATCGCACTACTATTTCCGGTTGGGAAGCCTTCCGGTACTAAATTTTTAGGGTGATGGATCCGGGCTGGCTGTGTTTACAGCCGGCCCTTTTTTATGCCCACATAATAAGTTTATTGATTAGTAAAAATGAATATATATTTGCGCATCGTTAATATCTGTCGTCGATGCATTTGCCAGCTTTGAAAAACCTCTGCGTATCGCTATTGCTATGCCTTTTATTGCCTGCCGCCTTAAAAGCGCAGGAGGGAATGCCTGCTACTGTTCGCCCCTGTGGCGTAGATGCACTACAGGAGTTATGGCGGAAAGACGCGTCTTACCAGGCCCGGGAACGGGCTATCAATAACGCTATCTTACAAAAACAATATATCCGCATACCGGGAGCGCCTCAAAAAGCGCCCGGACTGGTGGTATTACCGGTTGTATTTCATATTATCAATGAGGACCCGGCAGCTTATACAGATGCCGAGATTGTGGCCGCCCTGAAGCTGTTAAACGACGCCTATGGCGCCACTGGCGCATTTACCGGGGCGCGTACTGATACTAAAATCCAGTTTTGCCTGGCTAAAACGGCCCCCGATGGCGGAAAAACCACCGGCATTGTACGTGTCCACTCTTATTTAACGGACTTCGACAATGAAATGGAAGGGGGCGACCTGACCGCCCTGGGCAGATGGGATCCTGCCCGTTACGTGAACATTTGGGTGGTAAAGGACATTAAGTCGGAGTATATGCAGAGCTTCTCCTGCGGTAAGTGGACCCGTCTGAAGATGGGCGGTTATGCCAGCGCAGGCGGCGATATTGTGGTAGCCGGCGTTAGTGTGGGTTTACTGGCACATGAAATGGGCCACTACCTGAGTCTCCTGCACACCTTCGGTAACCTGGATTGTAAAAATGATGATTGTTTGGTAGATGGAGATAAGGTGTGTGATACACCACCGGAAAAAACGATTACCGGTGGCTATGCCTGTAGTGTGCCCCAAAATTCCTGTAGTACAGATACGTTGTCCGGTTTCACAGTTGATGTACCAGACCTTCCTGATAATTTCATGGACTATGGACAGGGAACCGGCTGTATCTTGTCTTTTACCGCCGGCCAGGCAACGCGTATGCACGACTTTATTGACGTGGCTTTAACCGGGATGCTCACGAGTACCGTTTGCAATGAACCCTGTGCTGATAATATCAGCGCCAGTTTCACACGGGATAAGGACTACCCGGTAGTAGGAGATATAGTGACTTTTACCAGTACCAGCACCGGCGGAAATACTTACCAATGGCTGGTTGACGGCGTACCCAGTGGTAATAGCCCTACCATGCAGCTAACCGTTACGGCGAAGAAAAATTATGAAGTAATATTGCGTGTATCCAATACCGGTAGTACCTGCTTTGTGACGGCCAACGATATGGTATCTGTGAGTTGCGGCGTAGTAGCCCGGTTCTGGCCCAGCAAAAGAGTAATTGCTTCTAAAGATGGCATTGAACTGGACAGTGTTTATTTCAATAACCGTTCCCGCAATGCGACCAGCTGGAGCTGGCTGATGAGCAATGACAAAGGAATGGCAGAACAGGTAATTAGCACAGATGAACAACTGAAATACGTTTTTAAGATACCGGGCGTTTACCGGGTTCGTTTAGCCGCTACCGATGGTCACTGTTTTGATACCACGAATACCGTACAAATCAGGGTGGATGACCCTACTGCGGATGGCGCCGTGTATGTGACCAAGATAGAATGTTATCAGCAAACCAAAGTGAAGGTGAGCTTGTACTTCCACAACTTCGGTTATCAAACCATTCCTAAAAATACGCCGGTTACTTTTTATGATGGAGACCCACGGGTAGCAGGCACCCATAAACTGAGCACCTGGCCACTGCCCGAAGATATTACCGGAAAATGTTCTACCACGTTGTTGTCTGCTATTGTAGATGCCGGGCGTGCCAACCTGGATAGCCTGGGTGTAGTATTGAATGATGATGGCTCCTCTTTGCCACCTGCATTTACCAATACCACCGTAGTGGAAACAAATTATGGTAACAATATCAGCGTTAAACATGGCTTTAAATTTAAGGTAGCCTTAAATCCGGCAGATTATACCCTGACGCCGGAACAACAGGTAGTACTGCAACCTAAGGGCACCAATGGCACTATACAAAGCGGCAAGTGGACAGGGGATTACCTGAGTTGTACCAATTGTGTGGACGCCACATTCACCGCGCCTTACCGGAAAGATACCGTTACCACGGTACAGGTACTTGCTTATACCGATAATGCCTGTTTTGACAGCACTACCGCGAAACTGCATATTCCTGTAGTGGATGACTATACCGTGCAAATGAAAAATGTAGATTGTGCCAGCGGAAATAATTTACATGTTGATTTCTCCCTTTGTAATTTATATACCAAAGGAAATATCCCGGCACAGCTGGCGGTATCGTTTTACGACCGCTCACCCACAGATCCCGCAGCCGTATTGCTGGGTAAAGGGTTTACCACACCATTGCCCAGTACGGGTGTGTGCGCCGACTATGGCAGTTATATCAAACAAACCAATACCGGCGACGTATATGCTATTGTGAACCAGGATCGTACGGCGCATCCACCGGAAACAGGGTTGAACGAAGCCAATTTCAATAATAATACGCATCGCTGGCAGTACAAAGCGCCGCTGGTGTCTGTATTTCCACAGGATTCTGTGGTGATCCGGAAAGCGGCTTTCCCATTGTATTATAAAGTGGCCAATTTTACGCCCGCTGATATTTTATGGTCAAACGATGATGCCTATACGCTTAGTTGTTATGTATGTGCGGGGCCGCAGGCGAAGATGAAAGACAGTGCTTATGTAGGGGTGCAACTGACGAATAAATATGGCTGTGTGATAAAAGACAAACAGTATGTTCGCATATTCCCGCCTGACTTTACCATTGATCTGCAAAAAGCGGAATGTTATGATAACGGACATGTGCTGGTAAACTTTAAAATATGTACTGGTAATGGATACGACAGCATTCATGCTGCAGTACCCGTATCTTTTTATAATGGTGATCCCAGCAGTGAGCGCACATCCTTATTATCGCCGTTATTTTATACACCTGTTACGGCGGGTGTTTGCTATAATTTCACGACCGTGCTGACTGCGCCCAATAGTAATGCGATAACGGCGATTGTGAATCAGCAAAAGGATTTCGTGAAGGATGAAACGAATTATACCAACAACCAGTCGGATTTGGCGTATACGCCTTTTACGGTTAGTTTACGTCCTGCGTTGATAGAATTGCCCCGGCCTGCTGCGGTGAATCTGCATGCACTGGTAGACGGTGGTCCTGCCATTTCATATGCATGGACGCCGGCCAGTGGTTTGTCCTGCACTACCTGCGCATGGCCGGTGGCCAATACCACGTCTTCTATGCGTTATACCGTGATGGCCGCCAATCAGTATTATTGCACGGATACAGCTTCCGTATACATTAAAACGTCTACCGCTGCGGGCATTACTATGCCAAATGCGTTTACGCCTAACGGTGACGGACAGAATGATTGGTTTTATGTGATTGGTGGCTGGGACATCAAGCAGTTGAGGGATTTCAGCATTTATAACCGGGTAGGGAACAAGATATTTGAAGCGCATAATACACCAGCGAACGACAGAAGTTACGGCTGGGACGGCAATATCAAAGGGCAACCAGCGCCCATAGGTACTTATGTGTATATGGCTACGGTAGAGTTTATGGATGGCACTACCCAGTTGGTGAAAGGTGTGGTGACGCTGATCCGTTAATCAGTTATTCCAGATGACCTGTTTAACGCCTTCATCAGTTTGGATATCGGCGATCAGCTTGCCAACAATGGCTTTGTCGATGCTTTTGAAGCGAATGATAATATAGAACAGGCTATCAGCTTGTTCTATATTACAAGACATGATATTGAGGGCGGTGTTTTGAAAAAGTTTATCTACCACTTCCAGTGATTTGCTTCTTTCCTGTGTGATGATACGAATGGTTCGCTGTTCGAACCTGGAAGGAAATTTCCGCTCTATCGGTTGCAGTAACCAAAGGATGATGATGGCAATGGCAGTGGCGATGAATGCCGCTGCGTACATGCCGCCTCCTGTGGCCAGCCCGATGGCGGCTACTGTCCACAAACCCGCAGCGGTAGTAAGGCCCCGGATAACGCCTTCTTTCAAAAACAAAATAGTACCTGCGCCAATAAATCCAATACCACTGATCACCTGTGCTGCTACCCTGGATGGGTCCAGTACTATATTGGGCTTGCCTAACACATCTGCAAAGCCATAGGAAGAAACCATCATGGTAAGGGCGGCGCCCACTGCTACCATCATATGTGTTCTCAGGCCGGCAGCCCAGTCCTTGCGTTCTCTTTCCAGTCCTATTATGCCGCCGAAAATTGCCGCCAGCGCCAGGCGTTGTAATATTTCTGTCCAGGGTATCATACTACTAATTTACGCAATAATTGTGGCGCTATTATTTCAGTCGTATAGGCGTTGTGTTAAAGCTTTTAAAAAGTGTATCTTGGGAGATACAATTACATTTTCCATATGTTGGTACGTACAATTTCCCTGTTGTTCTTAACTGCCCTGTTGGCGCCTGTAACGGGACATGCACAGGTGCAACTGCAAACGGTATCACCGGAAGTAACGGGTGCTGGCGTGATGCAGGTACATACGCCTCATTTGACGGCGACACCAATAGTCAAGCAGGATCGTCACCAGTTGCTGGTCATGATACCAGGTACAGGCGCCGGTGCAGATGAAAAACGTTTCCGGACATTCGACAGCAGTTTTGCTGCTATGGGATATTATGTGGTGACGTTGGACTATCCCAATAATGTAATTACCACTACTTGTTCTAAAAGTGAAGACAGTACCTGTTTTGATCACTTCAGGGAGGAAATTATGTTTGGTACGCCCGTGAGTGACAAGGTATCAGTAGATACAGTGAATAGCCTGGTGAATCGTTTAACGAAGTTATTGCAATATATGGCTGCGAAGGATGTTCGCTGGAGGGCGTTTGTGGTAAAAGGCAAGCCTCGCTGGGATAGGATCATTGCCGCGGGACATTCGCAGGGAGCGGGGCATGCTGCTTATATGGGCAAGCAGTTTAAGTTAAGAGGAGTGTTGATGTTTTCCGGTCCGCAGGATTACCTGGTGAATTTTAGTATGCCATCGCGTTGGCAGCGGGAAAATGGGCGTACGCCGGTAAACCGGTATTATGCCTTTCTGCATGCCAGGGATCCGTTTAATTTTAGTTACCAGGTGGCAGATGTAACCGCGATTAATCATCAGTTAGCAACAGATACTACGATGGTGCAGCCGCGTACGGCGGTGCAGTCTACTCGTCATATACTGGTAACGGATACGGATAAAGAAGAACCGCATGGTTCTACGCTGGGAGTACAGTTTTTGCCGGTATGGCGGTATATGATTACGGGTGTGGGGCGTCAATAGGAGATGTAAGTTATAAAAAAAGAAAGCCGGTTCTCAGTGCAGAACCGGCTTCTTTTTTTCTCATCACACTATCAAACTACACAGGAATTGGTTCTAAGCATGGTTCCGTTTTCCTTAAAGCGGACATGCCAGCTAAGGGCCTCCTGTAAGAGGTGGGGTGTTTGTCCTCCTGCCTTACAGGCATTGGTAAAATAATCGTTCAGTTCATCACGATAGCTGGCGTGTGCGCAGTTATTTATCAATACTTTGGCGCGTTCCCGTGGTGCAAGTCCACGGAGATCGGCTAATCCGTTTTCCGTTACAAAAATGTCGACGTCGTGTTCTGTGTTGTCTATATGCGAGGCCATGGGCACGAGGTGTGAGATGGCGCCGCCTTTAGAGGATGATTGTGCTACAAAGATGCTGAGGAAGGCGTTTCTGGCGAAATCATTGGAGCCACCGATGCCGTTCATCATATGGGTACCACCGATGTGTGTTGAGTTTACGTTGCCGTAAATATCGCATTCAATGGCGGTGTTGATGCTGATAACGCCCAGCCGGCGTATGACTTCTGCCGCGTTGCTGATGTCTTGTGGCCGAAGCACCAGGTGTGGTTTGTATTTTTCAAAATTGTTGAACACGCGGTTGTAGCAATCCTGGGATACGGTGATAGAGGAAGCCGATGCAAAGTTGAGTTTGCCGGCATCTATCAGGTTAAAGGCGCTGTCCTGGACAACCTCAGAGTACATGGTGAGGTGATGGAAGTTACCGTCAATAAAGCCTTCCATCACAGCATTGGCTACTTTGCCAATGCCGGACTGCAAGGGTCTGAGGGAATGAAGGAGCCGTCCCTTCTTTATTTCGTGCTCAAAGAACTGCAGCAGGTGGGCTGCGATGGCGCGTGTTTTATCATCACGTTCATTGATAGCAGCGGGGCTGTCGGTTGTTTCGGTGAATACGATGGCGGCAATTTTCGCCGGATCCACGGGGATGGCGGTAGTGCCTATGCGTGTATTCGTTTCCGTTATTGGAATGAGCTGTTTACCGGGCCAGTTGCCGGCGGAAAAAATATCGTGTATGCCCAGTAAGGAAAGGGGGACTGATGTATTTATTTCCACAATTATTTTATCGGCGGCGGCGGCGAAGGTGGGAGAGTTGCCTACAGAGGTAGTAGGTACGATGCTGCCATCTTCATTTATCATCAGGGCTTCTATGATGGCGATATCGATGCCTGGAATAATTTTTTCGTGGATGATGTCTGCGCTCTCGCCGAGGTGTTGGTCAATGAACAATACTTCGCCGTTATTGATGCCCTGGCGGAGGATGGGATCTACCTGGAAGGGCATCCTTTTATGCAGTACGTGTGCGGAGGTGAGCAGTCCGTCGGTACCGTGTCCCAGGGAGGCGCCGGTGAGGAGGGTGATCTGCAGGGGATCTGTGGCTGCACGTGTGGCCAGCGCTTTCAGTACTGCTTTGCTGTCGCCGGCTTTGGTAAAACCACTGGATGCCACCACCATTTTATCTTTGAATAATCCGGCTGCCGTTGCTGCAGTGGTAATCCTGTCTTCAAGCCCTGTTTTTTTGATTCTGTCGTTATACATGGTGCGTGGAAATCGCAGTTGTGATTTGAGACAACAAAAATACGCTGCGGTTTGATGGCCGATCTGCGTTTTTGGGTCAATATTTTGTTTGTTCCGGCCATTGCTCTTTTGATTAGATTTTGTTATATTTAGTTGAGCATCAATATTTATAATCCATCATTTAAAATCCCCCTGTCATGAAGAGAATTGTTTTGGCGATTTCATGTGTTTGTTTTCTGGGTACCGCCACCGTACAGGCGCAAAGTATTTTAGACCAGGCAAAAAAGACAGCTGGCGGTGTATCATCCGGAAGCTCATTTAATGTAGGTAGTATTGCCAGTAGTATTATGGGGCAACTCACTCCTTCGCTATCCCTTACCCCGGCGCAGCAACCGAAAGTGCAGAACCTGCTGACAGGATTTCTGAAAAAGAAAGCAGCGATATTACCGCTGCAGCAATCTAACCCCAGTGCCTATACGTCGAAATTCGCCGGTTTGCAAAAAGGTGTTTTTTCGAAGTTGAAAACATTATTGACGCTGAGTCAGTATACGAAGTTCCTGGGATTGAAGCCGAAAGCGAATGACGCGGCGAATGTGTTGTCACAGTTGTTTTTTTAAGCTGAAAGCTATTAAAGTGGATGATCAGAGCGGAGGTTTGTCTTGTACAGGATTAAACTGATTATACTGATTTTCTATTTTTTATTTTCTGGTTTTAAAAGAATAGAAATGTGGTAGGTAAATCAACCTACATCTATTATCATCTTTTAAAATCTTAAAAATATAATCAGTATAATCAGTTTAATCCTGTACAAGACAAACCTCCGCTCTGATCATCCGCTTTAGCAGCTTTTGCTTTCTGTTTTTCTATTACACGCTTCTTCTTTTTCCACTATCTTCGCGGCCGTTCGAATTTACTATGCCAAAGAAGAAAAAGAAGAATCAAGGATTCAGTAGTTTAGCCGTTGTTGTTATACTATCTATTGCCGCTTTTGCAGTGACTACCTGCTCCCGGAAAATCACGGGAGATAAGACCGTTAAAGAGAAGCATACTACCCGGAAAACATCTCACAAAAAAAATAGTAAGCCACGCACTGTTACTCCTTTGCTGACGGAAGATTTTGAAGCAGGGTCTAAAACCAATTATAACAATGGGGTGGTGGCCTTGTCCAGTGGTACCTGGAAATTTAAGGATGCGGTAACCGGTGGACTGGAAGAAGATCATAAAACCGGTGATCAGGCGCTGCGTATCCGCAACACGGGTATGGCGGGTATGGATTTCGATATTCCTGTTAATGGAACGGTAACGGTTACACTAAAATATGCGTTGTATGGTGCTGATGAAAAAGGAGAATGGGAACTGTGGGCATCTGTTAACCAGGGGCAAAGTTATTTTCGTGTAGGGGATGCCGTGAGTGTTACTTCCACTACTTTGCGTACGGCTACTTTTACGGTATCAGGCACCCGCACCATCCGTTTTGATATCCGTAAAACGGACAAAGGTAACAGCAGGCTGAATTTTGATGTATTCTGTGTAACGGCCGGCGGAAAGCTGGAGCCGGGAACACCTGCTCCCAAACCTGCGGATGGTGACAATGATAATATGTTGCTGGGTAACCCCAGTGATGCTTCGGCGTCGTTGGTGATGGCAAATAACTACCTGATGGATAAAGGATATTACAAGTTGTCCTATAACCGGGAGAAGGGAACACCTAATTGGGTGAGCTGGCATGTGTCGCGCCGGGACCTCGGAAAAATGTCCAGGGCCAATGATTTCAGACCGGATGCTGATTTACCGGACAACTGGTACCAGGTATCGCAGACGAGTTATATTGGTAGTGGTTTTGATCGTGGGCATAATTGTCCCTCCGGCGACCGTACTGCTACCAGGGCGGCTAATGAAGCTACTTTCCTGATGACGAACATGATTCCGCAGGCGCCCAATCACAATCAGCATTTGTGGAAGAACCTGGAAGATTATACGCGGGAGTTGGTGATGGACGGCAATGAGGTATATGTTATTATGGGAAGTTATGGCAGTGGCGGGATGGGTAGCAAGGGAACTGCGAAAACCATTGATCGTAGCCGGGTGAATGTGCCGGATCATATATGGAAAATTATGGTGGTTTTACCGGAAGGGGGAAACGACTTGAAGCGTATAAGCAAAAGTACCCGGGTCATTGCTGTGAATACGCCAAACAGGAACGATGTTAATACGAAATGGTCTGCTTACCTGACCTCTATTGAAGAAATAGAAAAGGTGACCCGCTACAAATTACTTGACAAAGTACCACTGGTGGTGAGGCAGGAGCTGGTAAAAAAAGTTGATGGGGGAGAATAGTCAAAAAAAAATATTATGTGGTTATGGTAATTATATTATAAATTGCATAAAATTATTATGTTTTTATCGTTTAAACCCTTTTAACCATAAAAAAGTCATGATAAGTTTTAGAATGACCAGTTTGGCACAATTTTATTGAAAGTCTGTAGCAACTTGTAACTTATTGTATCCTTGAAACGTTTATAAGTAATAAGCTAACTTAAAGTATAACTGACAAATTTATAGCGAGATGAGCCTACCCATTTCCTGACTATAGAAGACTAAGGAAGAAACATCTGACCACACGATAGAAAGGCACTGCGTAATAAATTGCTGTAAAAGGTCGTTATATAATAGAAAGAGAGCGACGTGAGCATTTTAAACATTAAATTTATATTTAATTAATATGGGGGAAAGAGTGTCGGTAGCCTTACTTGTTACAACATACAACTGGCCGGAAGCCTTAAAGCTGGTGCTGGAAAGTGTACTGGTTCAAACCGTGCTCCCCGATGAGGTAATCATCGCGGATGATGGCTCTGGAGAAAGTACCAGGGCTGTTGTAGATGCTTTCAGAAAGAAGACGTCCATTCCGGTAAAGCATTTTTGGCATCCGGATGAGGGTTTTCGAAAAACAATTATCATTAATCAGGCTATTACAGGAACTTCATCAGATTATATTATCCAGATTGATGGTGACATTGTGATGCATGAGCTTTTTATAAAAGATCATATCAGTGAAGCGGAAAGCGGGTATTATATCCGGGGTAGCAGGGTGCTGTTGCCAGAAGATATTACGAAGCGATGTTTGGTGAATGGTAATTTTGAGCCGGTGTCTACATTCAGTAAAGGCGTACGCAACCGGATTAACTCGCTTCGCATACCATTTTTAGCGCCACTGGTGATCAAGAAGACAAAACGTTCCAGGAACTGGATTGGCTGTAATTGTGCTTTCTGGCGTAAAGACTTTTTAAAAGTAAATGGTTATAATAATGAACTCAAGGGTTGGGGACATGAAGATATTGAACTGGCAGCCCGCTTTATTAATTCTGGTCTTTATCAGAAGAAGGTGAAGTTAAAAGCAGTTTGCTACCATTTGCATCATCCGTTTAACTCACGCGTACACGAAAATATTAATTACCGGGTTTACCTGGATACCTTAAATCAGAAAATAGCTTATTGTTCCAATGGTTACCACCGTCAGCTGGTAACGGAAGGAGCGTAAAGCATAAAGCTGAAGGCAAAAAGCTATTAAAGCGAATGACCAGAGCGAGTATGTAAATTACTCATACGTTCTGGTCATTCGCTTTAATAGCTTTTTGCATTTATGCTTCTTCGCTGGTACTAAACGTCTGCATCTCTATCAAGCGTTTGTAAATGCCGTTATTATTCAGTAGTTGGAGGTGGGTACCTTGCTCAGCAATTTGTCCGTTGTCCAGTACTACAATCAGGTCTGCGTTTTGAATGGTGCTCAGGCGGTGAGCAATCACCAGGGAGGTACGGTTCTTCATGAGATTATTGAGTGCATCCTGTACCATTTTTTCGGATTCAGTATCCAGTGCAGACGTTGCCTCATCCAGCAACATCAGTGGTGGATTAGAAAGTACAGCCCGCGCAATACAAATACGTTGACGTTGCCCGCCGGAAAGTTTGGATCCTTTATCACCGATGTTGGTTTGGTAACCGTTTTCCGTATTGGTAATAAATTCATGTGCATTGGCAATCCGGGCGGCTGCTTCTACTTCAGCAGCAGTGGCGGCAGGTTTGGCAAATGCAATGTTATTAAAGATGGTATCATTAAAGAGGATAGACTCCTGGTTCACTACTCCCATCAAGGCGCGGAGGGATTCCATTGTTACGGACTTCAGGTTTTTACCATCTATCAGCACGCTACCCTGTTTAGGATCCATAAAGCGGGGAATTAAATCCATCATCGTGGATTTACCACCACCGGAAGGACCTACCAGGGCAACAGAGCTACCTTTTGGGATCGTGAGATTAATATTATGGAGGATGGTTTTATCACCATAGGAGAAACTCACGTTTTCAAAATGGATACTGTCGTCAAAGCTGGTAAGGACTGTGGCATCAGGCGCATTGAATACCTGTGACTTTTCATCTATCAGGTTCAATACCCTTTCTCCTGCTGCAATACCGGAGTGGATGTTGGTGAAAGCGCCGGAAATAGCCTTTGCAGGTCTCATGACCTGGGAGAACAGCGCGATATATACGATAAAGGTAGAGCCGTCCATGTCTCCCTGGTTATTAATTATCAGGGAACCGCCATATAATACAATGCCTGCTACCATGAGTACGCCTAAGGTTTCAGACACCGGAGACGCCATCTGTTGTCTTCTGGCCATGGAGCGGGAAATCCGGGAGTATTTGCGGTTTTGTTTATCAAAGCGGCCGGTAATAAAATCTACTGCGTTAAATGCTTTCACGATCCGGATACCATGCAGGGCTTCATCGAGGTAGCTAATCATTACGCCATAGGTTTCGTGAGAAGCGGTGGCTTGTGCTTTCAGCTTTCTTACAATTCTACTGATAATTAGTCCTGCTACAGGGATTACCAGCATGGAGATCAGCGTTAATTTATAGGAGATCAGGAACAGCATGACCAGGAAAGAGATGAGGCTGGCAGGTTCTTTAAATAATACCTGCAGCGTACCTGTTACGGTATATTGCACTACTTGTACATCGGAGGCGATTTTAGAAATAATATCTCCCTTTCTTTCATTACTGAAATAGCCCAGGTGCAGGTTCATCACATTATTGAATACACTTCTGCGCAGGTTCAGTAAGGTCTGGATCCGCAGGCTTTCCATGGTACGGTCAGCAAAGTAGCGGAACATGTTCCCCATTAAAACAGAGGTGGCAATGCCGGCACATACAAATTGCAGGCTGGCCAGTTGTCCGTATTCATGGGAGACGAGGGTGGTATAGTGTTTGAAAATCTCGAATATTTTGAAGTAGTTATCCGGCATCGGGGTGACTACATTGGTGGGGTTCTTACTAAATAAAGTATCGAGTAAAGGCGCCAGCAGCGCGAGGTTTAGGGTACTGAACACTACTGCCAGCAATGTGCAGATAATATAGGGGATCGCAAATCTGTTAATAGGTTTAGCAAATGATAAAAGCCGGAAGTATGTCTTCATATTTTAATAATAATCTTAAATGATTAAGTGCTGCATAAAAAAAACCGCATCGTTGCTGATGCGGTTCCTTAAGTTTTTAATTTCCTGTTTATCAATAACTTAAAGAAATATTTTTCAGACGCACTTTCAAGCCTGCAGCTCACCAGTAAATGCTGCAATCAGGGGTCAAAAATAGCCCTTTTGGCTTAATTGTCAAAAGATTTGGAGATGTAAGGTGGCCGGGGCCAGCAAAAAGACGCACCGGCAACGGTGCGGCGGAAAGTGTTTAGTCTTGTGCTAATATTTTCAGTGCTTCCGTGTCTTTATAAGTGATCATCAGCTTTTTCAATCTATCCTTTAAGCTGGTGGTTAGTTTTTCGTAGTTTTTTTGGCCATAGAGATTATTCACCTCGTGTGGATCTTGTTGCAGGTCGTACAATTCCCAGCTTTTTGATTCGCCGTAGAAATGTACCAGCGTATAGCGTTCCGTGCGGATACCGAAATGGGGGTATACATGGTGTGGTTCCGGGAATTCATAATAATGATAATAAGCTTCTTTTCTCCAGTTCGCTATTGCCGGACCAGCTTTCAGCAAGGGCAGGAAAGAAGTACCCTGAATATCCGCAGGCACTTTTACGCCAGCCATTTGCAGGAAGGTAGGCGCCCAGTCGATGTTTAGCATCAGCTGGTTGATGGAGGTGCCTGGTTTTACCACGCCGGGGTACTTGATGATAAAAGGAGTGCGCAGGGATTCTTCGTAGATAAAGCGTTTATCAAACCAACCATGTTCTCCCATATAGAAGCCCTGATCAGAGGCATAGACCACTACCGTATTTTTTGACAGTCCTGATTTATCGAGGTAGTCCAGGAGTTGCCCGATGTTACGGTCGAGTGATTTAGCCGTGGCGAGGTAATCTTTCAGGTAGCGTTGGTATTTCCATTCTACCAGTGCATCGCCGGAAAGGTGCAGGGCATCAAACTCTTTACTGATTTTGTTTTCGTAGTAGTCGATATACGCTTTTTTTTGTTCCGGGGAGAAGCGGCCATAGATGCCTTTTTCGTAATTGGCATGTACTTTCAGGTCTTCCCGGAGGCGCATGGTTTTATCGATGGTCATGTCCTGGTTTTGTGCGGCCAGCCGGTTTTTGTAGTTGTCTTTAAAAGTAGGTGGCAGCGGGAATGTTTTATCATCATAGATGCCGAGGTCTTGTATATCCGGCAGCCATTCGCGGTGGGTGGCTTTTTCACCTACAACCAGGAAGAAAGGTTTGGACGTATCGCGGTTATTCAGCCAGTTGAGCGACAGGGACGTGATGATATTGGTAACATAGCCCGGCATGCGGGTGGTATCACCTGGTCCGATGATATCTGGGTTAAAGTATTGGCCCTGGCTGTTGAGGATCCGCCAGTAGTCGAATCCTTTGGGCAAGTTGCCGAGATGCCATTTGCCGATCCAGGCAGTTTGATACCCGCTTTGCTGCAGGAGGGCAGGGAAGAGTTGTTGTTCCACATCAAACTTTTTCTCATTCAGCGTATAGCCATTGATGTGGCTATATTTGCCGGTGAGCAGCGTTGCCCTGCTGGGGCCACAGATGGAGTTGGTCACCAGCGCATTTTTGAAAATAGCGCCTTGTTTGGCGATACGGTCAATATTAGGTGTTTGTACCAGTTTACTGCCATAGGCGCTGATAGCCTGGTAGGCATGATCGTCGGAGAAGATAAAGATGATGTTTGGGCGTTGCTGCTGTGCATAGCTGTTAGCAGCCAATAGCAGCAACAGCCCCCAGGCGTTCTTTATGTATTTCAAGTTCATGTGTTTGTCTGTTATGAGGGATGGGGAACAAGATAAAAAATTCGATGGCGTTTGGAGAACTATTTTTCAAAAAAAATATTTAACCAGGTAGACTATTTGAGAAAGTTATATTAGCTTGCAGCAGTTAACGAGTAATGAAGTGATCGCTGTGTTGTATAAATAAATGTTGCCCTGGTAGTTGTATTTGTTATTTTGTAACCTATTCCTATGAAGTGTTTTCTCTCCGCCCTGGTGCTGTTTTTCTGTGTTAGTAGCAGCGTCGCTCAAAATGTTTATCAGATAAAAGCTGACAGTGTCAGGATTTATAATAGCTGTGATACTGCGGAATTAATTCTTGAAAATCGCACGCAAAATGTTTCCGGATTCTTGTTTAATAAAGGGAAAGGGCGTACGGAGTTTCAACGGTTGCGCCTGAGGGCCATCAATAATTCAATTGCTATTGAAGGACAAGATACGTTGGCGTTATCTTCTCTTGTGAAAGGGAGTGGGGATTCTTTATATATCTGGCAGCAATCGGCTGTATCACAACCACTATCTAGCTTTTGGATATCCGGAGCAGGCAGGGCGGGTGCCTTCATGACAAACAATACCATTAATTCACCTCATACAGTAATGCTAAAGCCCGGTGGAAATACCTCCCGTTGGGCTACTTTTTTGTACAATACAGAAGCAGGGGCAGGTAATAAGGGATCTGATTTCCGTTTGGCGAGATATAGTGACTCCGGAACATTTGTGGCAAATGCGTTGACTATTGAAAGGGCTTCGGGTATTGTTACCATGAATGATGGTCTCAGAACAATAGGGAATGTAGGCATTAATACACCTACTCCGGGATTTAAGTTATGCGTATCAGATACTATTAACGTAAAATATACTCCTCAATATGTGAGAGAAAGCTATCCGCTGGGAACCTTGCTGGGCCTATATAATACAGTTGGTGCAGATAGTATTTATTCGGGTATTTCCTTCCAGGGGATTAACGGGGCATTGCTTTATCAATCAGCCTATATGGGTCTTGTTACTACTCCGGGAACTACTTACCAGGGGAATATTGTGATTGGACAACGAACAGGAGATAAGACGTACGGTGAACGTATGCGCATAACCGGTAGTAACGGTTATGTGGGAATAGGTACCACTACTCCCGTTGCATTACTGGATGTAAACGGAGGGGTAAGGATTGCCAATGCAAAGAACAACGCTGCGGGGGATAGTATTTTAACCACAGATGCCAATGGGGTTGTGCGGTTAAAGGCACCGGGAACAGGGATTGCACCGATCAATGTTATCTTAGGAGGTATTACCCTCGGACAGAATGATTATACCACAATTATTAATAACAGCGCTGCTGTTACCGTCAACCTGCCTGCTGCCGCCACTAACAAAGGAAGAATTTATAACATCAAAAAGATTTCCAACAACGCGTTTAATATTACCATCCAGGCGCAGGGAACGGATTTGATAGAGAATGCAGCTTCCTTTGCGTTTAATACCTATCTCAAGAGTGTGCAGATACAGAGTAGTGGTACAGTGTGGTATATTATTAATTAAAGTTTTGGAGAAAAGTGCTTGATTTTTTAATATATTAATATTATTTATACATTTGTAAATATAAAAATGAAATCCCGTGAACACCTGTGCCTATATGTTAACTCGTACTGTTAATAGTAAATCGTTGTCTTGAGAAGTGTTTCCCTGATATTAGTGATTGTATCCCTTTTTCTCACCTATGATAGCGATGCGCAGATGCATCTACCCGGAAACAACGGTAGAGCGTCAGATACCAGCTATTACTATATACATACGGGGTGTAAAATGAAATTACCGGTACAGGTAGTTTTGTATGCATCTCCCCCTGGTGATACCCATTACCAGGTAATCCGAAGAAAACACGTGGAAAATATACCGGTAGTGGCTACACGTAAACCATTGCTGGTAGTGCATGGTAATGTGACCTATGATGGGTATTATCAGTCTAATTCAGATACGCCTTACCTGGAACGGGATATCTACCAGCATACTTTACAAACAGTATTGGATATTACCGTTAAAGATCAATACCCTCTTCATCTTGCATTTAGTACCAGTAAAGGGAATTCGCGTCTTTTCCGGAATATCACCGGTGTTAATTTTCAATATACCAGCCAGGATTTTAAAAATATGTTACTGGCTAAGGCTAAAGGATGGGATGCAGGCAGGCTAAAGCAAAAAGTAGCTTTGGACCAGTTAAAGCAAAAACTGGACTACGACTGGAATGATATTAATAAATTAAAAGCCTGGTTTAACTCCCCGGCACAAGTGCAGCGAATGGTGGAGGCTAAGGAGCGGGAGTACCAGTTACGGCTAAACGATTCTTTGTCGCAGTTGGCGAAGGAAGGGAAACGGCCCTCGCTGGATTTACCGGATGGGCTTAATGAAAAGCTGGCCTGGAAGGATAGCCTTGCTATACGTTTCAGGAAAGAATATGATGAGAAAAAAGCATTGCTGGACTCCCTGCAAAAAGCATTTGCCGTCAATGAACAGTTGTATCAGAAAAAGGAAAAATCATATAATGCGCGTAAAGGCTCCCTGATGGATGCTTTACAGCATAGCAAGGACAACAAGGAGTTGTCGGATAATCTTGAATCCCTGCAACTGCCGGATTCCATTTTGCCTAAAGGCTATAAAACGTTACTGGCTATCAGATCAGTAGGGCTGGGCCGCACTATGGTCGACTATTCGGAACTCACCGCAAAGAATATCAGCATAATGGGGGTACAGGCGGAATTGAATCCATCCTGGTACCTTGCATTTGCTACTGGTGCAGTAGATTACCGTTTCCGCGATTTTATTGTGAATGAGAACAGGACCCGGCAATACCTGAATATGGTGCGGGTAGGTAAAGGTTTGAAAGAAGGGAACCACGTTATCCTGTCTTATTATTTTGGTAAGAAGCAGGTATACAATTTTAATACTAGCCCTCCGGCTGGAGGGAATACGGCTACGCCGGATTATAAAATAATGGGCTTATCGCTGGAGGGCCGTTACCAGTTAAATAGAAATAACTATGTAATAGGTGAGCTGGCAAAATCTTCCTTGCCTTATTATGCCCGGACTGCCAACCACCAGGGGCTGGGCAACAGTATGATTGGATTTAGTGATCATAGTAATGAAGCGTATGCGATCAGTACTTTTTCATTTTTACCGCGTACGGCTACACGTATTACGGGCATGTATAAACGGATGGGCGCAAATTTTCAGTCCTTTAGTTTATACGCTACCGGTTCTGCACAGAGTGCCTGGATGGTACAGGTAACCCAACCACTATTTAAGCAGCAGTTGACCCTTACCGGATCGGTGAGACAGAATGTTTATACCAGTGTTTTTGAGAATTCCAGCTATCGCAGTAATACTGTTTTTAAGAGTATACAAGCCACTTTCCGCCGTAAAAAATGGCCGGTACTATCAGTGGGTTATTTCCCGTCGTCGCAGTTGATGAAGCTGAGTGAAGACCGGTTCATGGAAAACCTCTATTACACCCTGGTGGCTACTGGTAGCTATTTTTACCAGTACAGGGGAATTGGAATGAATACCATGTTTTCCGGTACCCGGTTTTATAATCACCAGACAGACAGCAATTTCGTGTATTTCAACAGCACTAATTTATTACTGAATCAAACCGTTTTCCTGGGGAAATTCACCCTGAATGGCGGTGGATCAGTGGCTTCTACGTCGGACTATGCCGTATATGGGGCGGATGCCAATGTGCAGTACCGGATGTTGAAGTGGCTGGAAGTGGGAGGTGGACTAAAGTACAATTATCAGACTGTGTTTGAGTTGCGACAAACCGGTTATACTGCCAATGCCAGGTTAAACATTCCCAAAATTGGAGAGATAACAGTGATGGGAGATAAAGGGTTTGTGCCGGGTGTAAATAAACAGTTAGTTCCTAATAAAACCGGGCGATTAACCTATACCAGAATTTTTTAAGTTGCTAATATGAAAAGATCCCTATTCCTGCTAATGATGTTGTACTGCATTCGTGTAGGCGCACAAGTTAGTATGACCGTACAATTACCACCTGCAGGTGTATTGTTAAAGGCGCAGTTGTGGAATGTTGTATTGGTTTCAGCCTTTGAGCGTTCTGTCAATGTGCAGGTGACCATGCGTTTAATGGATGCCCGTACCAATCAGCCTGTATTAACAGGTATTACCCGCAGTATTCCGCTGAACAAAGGCGCCCGGCAATTGCAGGCAGGGGATTTGATGCCTATACAGTATGAATATCTTTCGCCGGTAATAGACCGGAGTGTGAATGGCTTTCTTGCCGCAGGCAACTATCTCGCTTGTTACAGCCTGATCGTGGTAGGGGATAAAGAAGGCAATCAACCGGGTGAAGATTGTATCCCATTTGTTAGTGAGCCGGTAAGTCCACCGTTGCTGAATAGCCCTGCTCATCAGAGCGAGTTACTCACCTTTTTACCTCAGTTCACCTGGTTGCCGCCTGCTCCACTGAATATGTTCAGCGACCTCAATTATGAAATGATACTTACAGAAGTACATAGTGGTCAGTCGCCGGAAGAGGCCATACAGCAAAATATCCCGGTGTTAAGAGTACCGAGGCTGAAAAACATTTTCGTGAATTATCCATCTGGCGCTGTGCAGTTGGATACTGCCAATACGTATGCCTGGTCGGTGATAGCGCGGAATGGAAATTTGTTTGCCGCGCAAACGGAAGTATGGACATTCCGGGTAAAAGGGAATGTTAACAGTGCGGACCGTCTCCATGGCGCTTATGTGCAATTGCGTAAAGAACTGGATGGCTCGGTGATGCATGGTGGACGTTTATTGCAGGTAGGATATAACAATGAAACGGCCGACAGTACTATTGCTTATGAACTGATATCGCTTGACAACAGCAATAAAGTCGTGTATTCGGGTACGTTAGCGGTGAACAGAGGTACCAATTACCTGGATATTCCGCTGGAGAAAAGACGGGGCTTGCATGGCGGACAGCTATACCTGTTTCGTTTGCAGAATTCCAGGGAGGAATATTGGCAGGTGAAATTTATTTACACGAAAGAAGATTAATAGTAAGACCTATAAAATTACGTTGAAATGATACTGGCTTTTGCAGCAAAGGGTAAGAAGACGATTGCGTGTGTGATGTTGGCGTTAATTTATTTGGAAGCAGTGGTGCCTGCGTATGCGCTGGGCAGCAGGCGAACCGTTTATAGGGTTGGCGCGGGTGTGCCGGCAGCTAAGCCGGTTACTTTGACGCCGGTGGAAGATCCGGTGCGGGCAGGTGGTCGCTCTACGGCGCCGACACCTGCGAAAGCAGTTTCAGCTGCTGCGTTACCGAAAGGTACGGGAGGTCCTACCCAGCCTGAAATGGAAAGCTTCCATTCGGTGAACAGTGATAATATGGTAGATTTGTTTTCGGGCAATTTCTCTTACAATATTCCCTTGCTGGATGTGGATGGGTATCCTTTGTCGCTCGGGTACAGTAGTGGGATTACGATGGACCAGGAGGCCAGTTGGACAGGCTTGGGATGGAATATTAATCCCGGTACGATTACAAGGAATGTGAGGGGATTGCCGGATGATTTCAATGGATCGGATCAGATCACCAAAAAAATGAACATTAAGGAGAATAAGACTTCCGGCGGTACTGGTGGTGCAACGTTTGAACTTTTTGGTCTTGATCTAAAAGCGGCGGGGACAATATTTGATTCTGCTTCCGTTTCGGTTAAACTTAGCGCATCCCTGGGCGTGTTTAAGAATACTTACAGAGGATGGGGCATGGAAGCGAGTATTTCACCCAGTATTGGTGTAAGTGGTAAAGGTGCAGGAGGATTGACCGCTGGTTTAAGCTTAGGGATGAATACCCAGGACGAAGGATTGTCTATCAGCCCTAGCCTGGACGTTACAATGCGTCAGAAGGATTCTGATATTAAAAGTGTTTACAGCGGGCAAATAAGTACTTCACTTACGTTTAACACGCGTAGCGGTTTGAAGGCATTGCAGTATTCTGGCGGGGTTAGTAAGTATAGGACTTATTTTAAAATGAAGCATGGATTGACAACCGGATATGGGCGATTTAGTACAAGCGAGAACCTTTTTTCTGCCAGTATTTCCTATGCATATCCTGGTTCTATTCCGGCCATGAGTATCCCTTATACCAGTGAAATGTATACAGGTAAGTTTGCTTTAGGAGGAGAGGTGAACGGTTTTCACCCGCAGGGATTTGCTTCCGGGTATCAGGTGCGTCAATATATTGCTGACGCGGACAAAACATTGACTTTACCTGCATTTGGGTATCTCTACTATTATAATGGAGCCGGAAATGCAAATGCATTGATGGATTATAACCGGGAGCGGGAGATGCCTATCAAAGAAGGTATCAAGAATATCGCGATACCAGCATATACAAGTGATGTATTTTCTATTTCAGGGGAAGGTACGGGTGGAATGTTTCGCGCATTCCGTAATGATATTGGGTATGTGTATGATCACTTTATGGCTACCAAAAGTAGCTCAACCAGTCTTGGCGGGGAAGTTGGTTTAGGGAACGCCTGGCACGCAGGTATAGATTTAACGGAAACACATTCTACCACTACCAATAGTGCCTGGGTGGAGAATAATCCACTTGCAAAAGACATTGCTTTCACCGCTTCAAAGAAGCAGTATGAAGCCGTTCATTTCGGGAACCCTGGAGAAATGACTACACAACCTAAAGCATACTATGAGATGCTGGGAGGTGACGATGTGGTGTTTGCTCAGATGGCAGGTAATAATACCCCTAACATTTCTACTACAGATACTTTATGGAGATATAAAGGTGGTAAGCTTATAGGCAAATTACCGTTTAATAATATTAATGCAGCTAACCAGGAAAGAAGTAAAAGAACCCAGGTGATTTCCTATCTCACAGCGGAGGAGGCTAAACTAGCAGGACTTTCAAGACTGATTGAGAATTATGGAGAGAATCAGTATGTGTTCAATAACTGTGTTACGTCTTATTCGGGTTTACCAGAAGAAAAGCATGGGTATAAAAGGGAAAATTTTCAGAATGAGTGGTTGAGCGAGGAAAACTATGGAAGACGAAATACAATGATAGCTCCTGATATTGATCACCCCCAGGGAGAAGATCATCCTAAGGCATTAACTAATGGTACGGGCTTAAGTAATGTAGAACATATGTCATCTCGTTGGACAGGTAAGTTAAAGGCTCCTGCTACAGGAGCATATCGTTTTGATTTTCAGGTAGATGATGGTATCCGGATACGCATTAATGGAAAAGAATTTACCACTTACTCGAATTGGAAGAATGACATAAGGGGGACTCGTCACGATGGGTTCAATGTAAATCTTGAAAAGGGTAATATCTATGATTTAGAAGTGGAGTATTTTAATGACTCACGTGATGCAGTCATTATACTGAATGTATATTATGGTAATAGCGTTGTTGTGCCTAATGATATCTATCAACCCGAAAAGGTTTTCTCATACACCATTTTACCTGGCAAGCTAACCAAAGAAGAAAGGGTGGATAGCATTCGCAAACCTCATCATCTTTCTGAAATAGATGTTTTAAATAATGATGGCAAGAAATACGTATACGGCTTACCGGTATATAACCTCAAAGAGAAAGAGGTGACCTTTTCCGTAAAGCATGAGAACGGAAATGCGGAAGATGGTATTGTAGCTTATAATTCAACACCTGGCGACAAAAACAGGGAAGATAGTGTAAGCAATAACAGTGGTAATGATCATTATTTCGTTTCAGAAGAAACGCCTGCATATGCTCACTCTTTCCTGTTAACAGGAGTTGTATCGCCTGATTATGTAGATTTAACAGGGGATGGTATTACCGATGACGATGCTGGTAATGCCGTGAAGTTTAACTATACCAAAACGGCAGGTCAGGGAAATCCTTATAAATGGAGAACACCTTACACCAAAAATGCCACGTATAATGAAGGCTTCAAGACAGAAAATAATGATGATAAGGGTAGCTATGTATATGGTGAGAAAGAACTGTGGTACCTGAACTCCATTGAATCTAAAAATATGGTGGCCACCTTTGCCGTGGAAGATAGAGCCGATCTTTTGCCTATTGATGAGCAGGGAAATAAAATACGTAATACCCACCAGGCAAAACGCCTGAAGGAAATAAATCTGTATGTAAAAGCAGATTACCTGAAGAATGGAGCTGCTGCCAAACCGGTAAAAACGGTTCATTTTGAATATAGTTATGAACTATGTCCGGGCGTAAATGCTCCTGAGAGTGACTCAGGAAAGCTGACGCTTAAAAAAGTGTGGTTCTCTTATAATGGCAATGAAAGTAAAACTAATCTTAAAAGAGCACAGCAAAACGCTTACGTCTTTAACTATAATAAACTTAACCCGGCATATGCCGCTAAGTCTTACGACCGGTGGGGCGACTATAAAGCCGCTTCGCAGAATCCGATTGGTAGCGACGGCAAGCCGATGACGAACCCGGAATATCCTTATGCATTACAGGATAGTACGTTGGCTGCCGCTAATGCCGGCGCATGGACATTAGATTCTATCAAACTGCCTTCCGGAGGACGGATAAAAGTAGTATATGAAGCGGACGACTATGCGTATGTACAAAACCGTCGGGCGGCCAAAATGACGAATATCGCTGGTTTTTCTGACAGAGCACCTCGCGCTGCGGGGGATCTTTCCAATCATTTATATGAGCGTGGCTTTGATTGGAAGTACGATAATCTCTATGTAGCATTTAATGTTTCCAGGAAGGTGACTTCCAAAGAAGAAGTACGCAGCCGGTATTTATCAGAGTTGCGTGATACGCTGTTTTTCAGACTAAATGTAAAAATGCCATCAGATGACTTTGGAAGTGGAAATGAGTATGTGCCCTGCTATGGTTTTATTGATCAGTCAGACTACGGTTTTATTGAAGGAACTAACATTATTTATGTGAAGCTGCGTGCTGTCAATAAGAAGGGCAATGAAGGAGGCGACTATAGCCCGATTGCCCAGGCAGCAATGCATTTTCTGCGTTTGAACCTTCCGTCGAAAGCATTCCCCGGATCTAATACCGGCGACAATCTGGATATGGGTGAGGCAATTCAAATGGTTGTAAACATGGCTACCGGAGCGCTGAAGCAGTTAGTGTCGTTTGATAGAAATGCACGTAAAGACGGATGGGCACAAGAGGTGGATCTTAGCCGTTCCTATGCCCGGTTAAATGACCCGGATTATAAAAAATATGGAGGTGGGTTACGAGTGAAGAAGTTGTTGATCTATGATCACTGGAATAAGATGACTGGCAAGAAGGAGTCGGTATACGGTACTGAGTATAAATACACCACTGTCAAGAAAATTGACGGAAAAGACGAGGAAATCAGTAGTGGCGTGGCTATCTATGAACCTATTTTAGGCGGCGACGAGAATCCATTCCATACACCTAATATTTATTCCGAGCAGGCAGGACATTTAGCACCCGTGTTTACCAGTTATGTAGAGAATCCTCTGGGTGAAGGATTCTTTCCTGCACCGAGCGTAGGTTATGCTAAAGTAACTACACGATCAATCAATACAAAGAACACACGTTCTGCTAATGGAAGTGAAGAAACCTGTTTTTACACCGCTTATGAGTTCCCCACTATTGTAGAAAGCTCAGAGTTGGGTGATGAATCGAAGTTCCGCTATAAGCCGGGGTTCCAGAATTTTCTGAGGATCAACGCCAAGTATCATATGGCGATTACGCAGGGTTTTAGAATAGAGTTGAATGATATGCATGGTAAGGTAAGGTCTAAGTCCTCTTTCCCTGAATCAGGTAAAGATCCCATAGCGTCCACCACCTATTATTATCGCGTTGATAATGATTCTTCGGAGATCAAGCATTTACGTAATACAGTTGCCACTATAAATGCTAAAGGAGAAATTGACACAGCAGCGATTATTGGGAAAAATATAGAGTTGATGATGGATATGCGTCAGCAGACTTTCCGCACGCATAGTACAGATAGGAGCATTAATACAGATGGGTTCGTGATTGGTATTTATCTCATATACATTCCAGTGTATTTTGGTTATCCAAGGAATGAGGAGAATATATTCAAATCAGTAGCCACTACAAAAGTGATTAACCGTCAGGGTATTTTGGATCGAATAGAAGTAGTGGATAAAGGAAGCAAAGTAGTAACCCGGAACTTATTGTATGATAGTGAGACTGGTGACGTATTGCTAACCGCTACGCAGAATGAGTTTGGGGATTCGATTTATCAGTTCAACTATCCGGCGGCGTGGGCGTACGATGGTATGGCAGGTGCATATAAAAATATCCAAACGACTGTAGCTGGTGTGAATATCAGGAACGGGAAAATTATATCAGGACTTTCAGCGACAGAACAAAATGAGTTATTTGTTTCCGGTGATGAAATGCTGATCTATTCCAGGAACCGTGTGTATGGCGATCCATGTGTTGGAGATCCTGCCGGCCTGGCTACGTTCCCCAGCAACAGTAAATTATGGGCAGTTGATGCCAATGCACTGAATGGTAATGCTCCTGATATTTATTTCCTCACCAAGGAGGGAAAGCCATTTACAGGAGAAGATGTGACCCTGAAAGTCATTACTTCTGGCCGTAAGAACTTAAGTGCGAGCATGGGATCTGTTACTATGATGAAGACGCCATTGGTGAAGAACGGCAATAATTATGAGTTGCTGATCGACAAGAGTAGGAATATCATTAACGCATCGGTGACAGAATTTAAACAGAATTGGCACGTAGAAGATGCCATGAAATCAGTAAGAGAATGTGTTTATTAAAATTGAAACTATCAGTTATGTATATACGCCATATTTTAATAGTTATCGTATTGTTTTTTGCAGGAAAAGTGCAAGCGCAGGATAGCATTCCTGCGGGAGCATTAACGGGTAATTGGAATATCGTCAAGGTGGTGGCCAGGACTTATTCTCAGCAGGATGGAAAGCTACTGGAGGAGAAGGTGTTGACTACCATTGATGCTATGCGGACCATCCGTGGGTTTGTGCCAATAGCATTGATGTTTCAGGGACATGATTGTCGTATCCAGCATAGTTATGGTGTTGAGGTGGGTGTCTATATAACAGATGATAATGGACATTTTTGGTATAAAAGGAAAGGTGATAAACCTTTGTTGCCTGAAGCTATAAGGGCAGGCATTCCATGGAATTATAGTACAGGAGCAAATAAATCATTAGCCCTCGAAATGCCTCCCTCTTATTATAGCGAGGGAAGTACAAATATGCGGGTAAAGCTGATATATACCTGTTATTATGAAAGGGCAAATTGATTCAATATTACGATTTAATACAATGGAGTTTACAGGTATGCGTACATTCAAACTACTACAAATGAAATATAGGCACTTACTAAGCATTATTGTCTTATTGTTGATGAGTGCGGTGAATTCATTTGCACAATGCGTTGACTGGAATATTTCGACTAAGATTGACAATGCTACCTGCGCTGCCAATGGAAAAATAACGGTAACCCTTACAGGTTCCGATGTTCGTAGTCTTGATAGTTTGCAATACAGGCTGGAAGCAATAACTCCCGGTGGAACTGACGTAGCACAGAATACTTCCAATATTTTTCAGAATCTTCGTCCGGCAAGCTATCGGCTGACTGTGAATGGCTTATGTGGCGCAAACCCTGTGGTGAAGTCTGTAGACGTGACAGTGACAGGAAGTTATGTGGATATGGATTATGTATTGGATGTTGATTTGTCCGCTCTGGGTACTTGCAGTAACGGCAAGCTTTCCGTCATTATTACAAATGGACGGGGCCCCTTTACTGCCACGATATTAGATGCTCCTGCTGCTTACACTGGCCCCAGAACGTTTGCAATTAATGCAAGTCCATTTCAGATACCGAATTTACCTGCCGGGGATTATAATTTCTCCGTAACAGACCAATGCGGTAATGGTAAAATTAAGCCGAAGAAGATTTATAGTTCTGTACTTGATGCGAGTGCATTTTCCATATATACAGCAAATTCAAAAACAGGCAGTTGTGATGAAATAATACTTCCTCCTTTGACTCCTAATATTGCCGGATATCAGAATTATTTAAATGATACAAGTAACTTTTTATTCAGTTACAAAATAAAGGGGGTACCCCTTTTGCAGGGATACCGCTATAATTACGGAGGGAACGTCTTTAAGCTACCATCTGGAGTAGACTTTAAAAGCCTCTATAGTGACACATCCATTACTGTTTATGCTACTTCACCATGTGGTTATTCCAGGACATTTGTTACAGGCATTCAGGCTCCCAGCATTAGTGCCGGATATACTCCTTACTCTACCTGCGATACAACTGTTAATCTTTCCTATTATATTAATAATGCGAATGTTTGTGCACCAGTTTTCTTGAATATACAGGATACTATTTCCAAAAGAGTATGGAAAGACACGCTTGGTGTTTCTAAACCTATGTGGGGATCCATTACCACTGCTCCGTATGGCATTTATCGGATATCTGCTGTGACAATAGATGGTTACAAATTAGATACTGTTACTCTGAAAGTTCCACGGGATACGAGTAACCCTTACTACGTGTCAATCGATAACTTCGACGGAGTGAATGGTAATGATGGCGCTGTGGGTTTTGTAATTAATAGTAACAGAACATATTTGCATGCTGGAACCCGGGTCCAACTGGTAAGTCCGCAAGCTTTTGCATTTGATGAGATCATAACGGGGGATACGTATGGATATGCGGTGGCAAATCCCAGAGGTGAACCGGGAAGAAGATTTACAGCAGGTGATTATACATTTATTGTTACTGATCAATGTAAGCAATACATCATGTCTGTTCATGTTAATGACAATGATATTTTCCGATATAACTGGAATTATACCTCCCAGGAAACCTGCGAGGGACTACTGATTACACCCGTTGGTAATGCAACTGTCAGAGGTTATACTTACCCATTGAGTATTGCCGTTTTAAAAAATGGACAGGGTAATCCTACGTCATCCATATTGTTAACTGAAACGGGTAACTATACAATTGGTGTTGCAGATGCCGTAGCGGGAGGGAGGATATACGATTTTTCCCCACCTCGTGGTAATGGCGTGAATGTGAAAAAGATTTACTACTATAGAAAGAATCTCGATTTACTGTTTTCTTTGGGTTGGGTTTGCCCCGGCGCTCCAGCTAATTCCGGTAGTATCAGGGCTATTGCTATGAATGGAAATGGTAGCAAAGGTAGCTATGGCACCTACAAGTATAAACTGGCGGAAGAAGGCCAGGGAAGTACAGGGCCTTACCTTGACAGTAATACTACCGGTAGCTTCACTTCCAATGCACGTTATTCGTTGATGAAGAATAAAAATTATGATGTGCAGGTAATTGACGAGTGTAACGCGTTTATAGTAAGAGGAATTAAGATCCTTGACTTTGCCAATTTTCAGGCCATAACAGCAGATAAACCATTGTTCTGTGTGGGGGATACTGTAAATTTTACTGCCGTTAATTTACCTACCTCAGCCAAGCATTATACCTGGACAAATCCGCAGGGTATGGTGATTGATACTACGCAATCTATAGCCATTTATAATGTAGACTCCACTAATGTTGGTAATTATCACGTAAAAATTACGTCTGATCTTTGTGGTTCGCCTATTGAGGGAGATGTATACCTCCGGGTAGCTCCTTATATCACCAAATGTTACAGCGCGGTTACCGATACCAGTGTAAACCCTTATATACATGGCTTGTTGGGTAACTGGAGAGCTGCTAAGTCTTACACTTATTATGGAGCGCGTGCAGAATCTGATCCCGGACAGGCAACGAATATCCGTAAAGACGGCGCGTTTAATGACTTCTTGTCTTTCTGGCAAAAACAAACTAAAAACTGGGTGCCCCAAAATAGCAACCCTGCCTGGGTATGGAATGCGGAAAGCACCATTTTCAACAAAAAGAGCTTTGAACTGGAAAACAAAGATCCATTAGGACGTTATAATGCGGCTGTATATGGTTATAGTAATGCGGTGCCGGTAGCTATAGTCCAAAATAGCCGTTACCGGGAGGCAGGTTATGAAGGGTTTGAAGACTATGCTTTTGGCGGCAATGCTTGTGGTAGTGGAGATTGTCCGATTGGCCGTCATTTTGACTTTTCCGGCTACCTCAGTAAGATGGATACTACCCAAAGCCATACTGGTCGGTATAGTTTGAAAGTATCGCCGGGAGATAGCATCCTGTTTTCGTCGATAGTAACGGATACTGATAAGATACTCTTGCCGCCGGATTTCCGGACAGGACCTACTAATTGTTCTACCAGCCCTGTATTACAGAGTGTGCGGGTAAATAGGGATGTATTATTGCCTATTTATTCTCCAGTTGCGGGTAAGAAAATCCTTTTCAGTGCATGGGTAAAACAGGCACAAGACTGTCACTGCAGTAATTATGAGAACGTCAATGTAACCTTGTTTGTAGGAGGCCCGGTGCGTGTTACTGTAGCCGCTAAGCCAACAGGAGCGATCATTGAAGGGTGGCAGCGTTATGAAGAAGTGATAGATGTGCCAGCAGGGTCCACTGCTTTCAGCCTGGTAATAGCTACTACCAACAATACAACTGCGTACTTTGATGATATAAGGGTACATCCTTATAATGCCAATATGAAGTCGTATGTATATGATCCAAAGAACCTGCGGTTAATGGGAGAATTGGATGAAAATAACTTTGCTACCTTCTATGAGTATGATGATGATGGCACCCTTACCAGGGTGAAGAAAGAAACCGAGAGGGGTGTTAAAACGATTAAAGAAACCAGGAGTGCATTGTTAAAAGAAACAGGTGAGTAGTCGCTGTAATGTGTAAGTGTTATCATTAAAATCATTCCCGAATCTATTGAGATATATGAAGCCTATTTTGCTGAAAGTGATTACCAGGTGTAGCGGCCTGTTATTGTTACTGTTGCTGATGAATACTGTCCATGCCCAAAATGGCAAGGGCATCTCATTGAAACGAACATTGGACGGTAGCAAAGGTCAACTGGTACAGGACTCGTCGGTAACGCTGAAAGACAGTGTTTACTTTGATCCGGTTACTAAAGTAAAATTGGAATCAACATATTTTCTACGGAATGTGATCACCTTCCGGATCAATGAGTATTCGACGCTCTACCTGGGGGCACCTTTCACCGCCTCAGCGAATGTTCGGATTTATTACCTGAAGCCAGACGGGAATGAGGATTCTTTTACGGTAACGTTGACACTCAACTATGATACTGCGCATACATACACGCAACGAAATAGTTTTGTATTTAATAATGCCCACCAGGTTACGGTAAAAATACTGGGTATTACCAGCAATGCAGGTAAAGATATCCGCTCTGCGCTGGTGTTGGACAATGAGATGGAGATTCGCCCAGTGTATAAGTTATCGTGTACCAATGATGTGATCACGACTATTAACTTTCAGGCACCAGCGAACGGAGATCTGGCAGATGAGCTACCGGTTAGCTGGCCGGCTATTGTAGGTGCTGATGCCTACGATCTGGAATGGGCTTATCTTGACTCCAGCGCCATTGAAACAAAGGGGTGGATTACGCCCGATGTAAAAGACATTTTCGCCAATAATACCACCCGGGTAACCATTGCAGGGACTAATTACACGATTCCTTTACTATACGATAAAGTAGGGGTTTTATATTTCCGTGTGCGTGCAGTGCAGGAGAAGCCGGATGATATCCGGGTGGAAACTGACTGGAGTTCCAAGTTCAGCACAGGATTGGGTCAATATAGTTTTAATGGCCATCAAACTAACCTGAACTGGCAGTCTTCTATTTCCTTCGCAGAAGATGGTAAACGCAAAGTGGTGGTGCAGTATTTCGATGGTAGTTTGCGTAACCGGCAAACGGTGACCAAAGATAATATCACGCAGAACATTGTGGTGGCGGAGTCCTTTTATGACTACCAGGGCAGGCCTGTTATCCAGGTATTACCCACACCGACACTGGATAAGGTGATGAAATATACCCCCGGGCTTAACTTACCATTAAACGGGGCAGAATACGATAAAGATAAGTACGACTATATAGCTAATGATGGAGAACTGGTGAATGCCAGCGCCCAGCGAATGGATACCAGTTCCGGCGCCAATAAATATTATTCTCCTGCTAACCCGGAAGCCAATAAAGGAATGTCCCAGTATATTCCTGATGCAGAAGGATATGCATTCACTGAAACAGAGTATACACCGGATAATACCGGCAGAATAAGTCGTCAGAGTGGCGTAGGACCTACCTATCGCTTAGGCAGTAAACATGAAACGAAGTATTATTACAACCGGCCGGTACAGTCTGAGTTAGATGCCCTCTTCGGAACAGAAGTGGGTCTGGCATCTCACTATTTTAAGAATGCGGTTTCTGATGCGAATGGGCAGCTATCTATTGCTTACCTGGATATGCATGGCCGCACCATTGCTACCGCTTTAACGGGTGAAACAGAAAATAAAACCCTGAATGATCTGCCGACAAAGAAAGCGTTGGTAGTTACAGATTCTTTGTCTGGTGTAGATAATAATATCATCACCGAACGATCCATACAAAGTATGTATCCACTGCTGATAGATGCCGATAGCAGTTTATGCAGCTTTAATTATCTGCTGGCCCCGCCCGTATTGCAAAAGAAGGGATGCGACAGTGCGATCACCTACTATACCGGTTTATATGATTTACGAATCCGCATTACTGATAATGTCCGCAACCAAAGTTTGGGAGGTCAGCCGGTAGAAGTGGTTTTCCGCAATTATGATCCGGCAGCTATTACCGCAGGCCAGCGTCCTACTTTACCAGATACGATAAAAGTATCGTTTAGCCGGATGCTTTATAAAGGGGTGTATAATATTACCAAGACGCTGGAGATCAGCAAGCAGGCGATGGATTATTACCGCGACAGTATTTTCCTCCCATCGGCAGTATGTACAACAGTAGAGAAATTAATAGAGCAGCAGTTGCAGGAAGCGCAGAAGAAGGATTGTAACCCATCCTGTGTTGGATGCGATAGCCTTCATACAGATGGAGATGATATTGAGCAGGCGATGTTGCAGGATATGAGCCCACCTTCAGGCCAGTATGCAGATTTGACAAAATCCAACGAAGATTACTCTATATTTAAAGGTGGCGGGGATGGATCCGCTGGCACTTATGCACGTTCTGATATCCGTTATTACAATGAACTGGGAGAGATTGATTCTGTAATGAATCCACTTAGCCGTAAGAATGGCCTCCCACAGGGCTTATCAGCGGAGCAGTTTTCAGATGCCTTTAAATCTTCCTGGGCCAGGACGCTATTACCGTATCATCCGGAATATCAGAAATTACAGTATTATCAGAGTGCGTTGAAAGAAGCGCAGTTGTGGGCAAAAGATTTTGAGTCAACGGCCACTTACTTTGCCGCCAAACAAAAAGGGTACCTTGATCCAATAGGTACCAACAGTCGATTTGCAGGCAGTGGGAAACATGATCCGCTGATGACCAAGAGATTCGACGCCTTAAAAAGTGGACTGCAGCGATATAAGGATAAAGACTATTCCCTCTGGGTGATGGCCACGCTGACGGTAAAGTGTCCCAAAATGGAAGATGCCTGCGTTGGGCTTAACAAGGAAGACACTGCAGCCTTTAATGAGTCGATGATGTGTGGAGGAGATCTTGATATGGCGTGGCGGTCGTTCCGGACTTTATATCTGCAGCTCAGAAATGATGAGATTAATAATTTGTTGAACGTTTCAGGAAGTGTAAATGCAGCCACTTTATTAGGTAAAGGTAAGATGCCTCATTTTTCAGCGGTGAAAGATATGGCGGAGCATGTGACACTGGGAGATCCTGCCGGAGATACCGCTAAAGCGAATAAGAAAGTAAATGAAGCGATAGCTAAAATGTATGACGATAACTGCCGTGCTTATGTGAAAGTGTGGATGCAGCAGTTGGCGCCCTGTAATTATGATTCGGTGGCCTTGCGTGAAATCACGGATAGTTTGTTGATTGTATGTAAAGGAGGTGCAGATATGGATCATCCTTATGGCTCGCGTACGATGAAAAATCCGGTTGCTGGTGTACCCAGTAACTTTGAAGAAGTGATTGCTGGTTATAATGCACGTCATCTTCCTTTAAGAAATCCTTATGTATGTAATGCGGAGTTACTGACAGATCCTGCGGCCTATGGCAAGCAGGCCGCGGTGAGCCGTTCTGGGAGCTTCACCCGTCCGGATGATTGTCAGTGTGATAAGCTGAAGTCGCTGCGCAATGAATACAACCTGAAGAAGGAGCCCGCCGATATTGATTTATCCACTTACCTGCAGCGTACCCGTGGGGTGAAGATCCCACAATCGGACCTGAATGCGTTGATAGATGCCTGTACCAATGTTACCCCTAACTGTAACTATCTTCAAAAGCCGGTTAATATTCCAGCATTGCTGGACTGTAATGGGGCGCCAGCTTGCGTACCTTGTTATGTTACCGATAGTTTATATGCTGCTTACCTGGTGGCTTATCCTCAGTCGAAGCCTGCCTTAAACCTGAACAATGATTCAGTACAGAATGCGAAGAACCGTTTGTTTGCGGCCTATATGAATAACCGTTTGGGTTATCATTACCTGGCTTATGACTACCTGAAGTTTATAGACAGTTGTAGCAAAGGCCCGGTTCATACCGGCCATAATATTTGTGTACCGGGCAGTGCCGACAGCAAGCGAATGATCAATAAGTACTCCAATGGCGGTACCGATGTGATGGTGGATGTGCGCACTACTACAGATGATGGTTATATCCTGGCAGGTTATACCACCGGTTGCAGCAACGGAGGTAAGGATGGTTATATTATCCGGACCAATAAGCAGGGAGATCTGTTGTGGGCAAAGACTTATGGCAGCACTGGGGATGATACTTTCTCCCGGTTAACTCCTACTCAGGACGGCGGTTATATCGCGATAGGCAGCACTAATTCCTACTGTTATGACCAGGGAGCTATCCTGATAGTGAAGATGGATGCTAATGGTAGTGTTGAATGGAATAAAGTGGTGGATTTCGGCAAAAACTATGGTGGTGCAGGTAATGACATCGTGGCCACCTCAGATGGCGGCTATGCTTTTGGAGGATTACGGCGTAGCGGTAGTTTATATACTGATTGGATAGTTGGTTCACTGACGGGCACTGGTGACCTGAACTGGATGAAACAGGGCGGTTCTGCCGTTAACCGGGATGTGATCAATCTGTTAGAAAATAATGACACACTGCTGGTGGCCACCTCGGTTATGGATAGTGGCAACTTTGACGCGGTATTGATAAAAGTAGACAAGAAAACAGGTAATGGACTAGGCGTTTACCAGTATGACCTGGAGGGCAGAGGTAATATTTGTAATAATATATTTAAGACCCCTGGCGGTTACCGGTTGTCTATCGTTAATTTGAAAGACGCAGGTAACAGCATTGTAAATCCTGTATTGCTGGATGTGAATACAAGCGGAGGTGTTGTTTCAGCGAAGAAGATGTTGCCTCCTGCATCTTATGTTTCCCAGACGCCTAATGTATCATGGGTATCTGCCGCTACCAGCGATGGAGGTGTTATTGCCACACAGTCTACTAGTAATGCTTACTGGTATAAGCTCGATGCTAATAATATACCACGTTGGGGCAGCAGGGTAAATATCGGAGCTACCGAATGGTTAACCCGTTTGGTACAGAACAAGAGTGGAGGTTTTGCTGGTATAGGGTTAAATAATAACCATGCGATGTTGATGCTGGCAGATGCGCAGGGTAAAACCGGTTGTACAGATGTTGCCGAAACATTGGGTATGGTGGATATCACTGCTGCATGTACGCCCAAAGGGCTAGGTACCACCACTGAGATTTCGTTAACTACTAACAGTATCAGTACTGTTGCCCTTGTAGAAAGAGTATGTACGCCTACATTTTCTACTGAAACCTGTCCGGGTATAGACAGTTGTTATGAGTTGTTGGAAGGACCGTTGTTATGTGGTAACACAGAGCCTACTTTCCCAGATATCGAGCTGCCACAAATCACCAATTGCTCCGATAGTTCCCGTTATGCGGATGCTAAAGGCAGGGAGTTATTCAATGTATACAGGGACTCATTGATCAATGATTTTGACCGGTCTTATATCAGCACCGCTTTATCGGCAGTGTACGGAGAGCGCTTTGCGGTGCAGCATGCCAGCTATGAGCATCACTATACGTTGTATTATTATGATCAGGCAGGTAACCTGGTAAAAACAATTCCACCGGCGGGTGTTGTAAAAGATGCTACCCCTGAGTGGGCTAACCGTGTAGCAGCGGCAAGAGCAGTGGGTCAGTCATTGGTGCCGGCTCATACCATGGCTACCAATTACCGCTACAATACTTTAAACCAGGTGGTGGCACAGTATTCACCGGATGGTAACCTGAGTCATTTCTGGTATGATCGTTTGGGAAGACTGGCAGTGTCACAGAACAGGAAGCAAGCACTTAATAACGGATATAGCTATACGTTATATGATTACCTGGGCCGTATTACAGAGGTAGGAGAGATCTCCAGCAGTGCCAGTATGACACCAGAGATTTGCCATGATGCAACATTGTTATCCCAGTGGATCGCAGCAGCAGGTGGCAGCCGTTCTCAGATCACCCGAACAGTATATGACCAGCCTAATACGTTCCTGGAACAGGATATCTGGCAGGCAAAGAACCTGCGTAACCGGGTATCATGGAGTGCAGTGTATAATCAAATTGCGGATACTATTCCGGGAGGTCAGGCCTCTGCTACTTATTACAGTTATGATATTCACGGTAACGTACGTACGTTATTACAGGATTACAGTGCTAATACCCCTAATCCAGGTAACCGCTTTAAGAAGATAGCATACAATTATGACCTTGTCAGTGGAAAAGTAAATTCGGTAAGTTACCAGCCTGGTCAGCGGGATGCATTCTATCATCGTTACAGCTACGATGCGGAAAATAGAGTCACGAATGTGGAAACCAGTCGTGACAGCATATATTGGGAAAATGACGCTTACTATCAGTACTATAAATATGGGCCATTAGCCAGAAGTGTTATCGGGCAACAACAGGTACAGGGCCTGGACTATGCATATACCCTTCAGGGCTGGCTTAAAGGGATTAACAGTACTACTGCCACCAGCGCGTTTGATATTGGGAAAGATGGGGCTAAAGGAGGTATTACCGCGCAGGATGCATTTGGTTTTGCGTTGCATTACTATGGCGATAATGATTATAAACCGATTAGTGGTGCAGTTCATCCATTTGCTTCAGCAGGAGGAGGGTTAAAGTCGCTCTACAATGGTAATATCAGTGCGATGAGCGTGAATATCCCTAAGGTAGGTACGCCGCTGAAGTATTCGTACACTTATGATGCTTTGAACAGGCTGGTGGCCATGGATGCCGCGTATAATCTGAACACCACTACTAATGCCTGGGCGCCAATAGGTGTAGGAGACTTTGGAGAAAGAATTAGCTATGATCCGAATGGTAATATACTGAGTTATGATCGCCATGGCAATAGCACCTGGGCAGGTAAGTCTCTTCAGATGGATAGCATGCAGTATCACTATCAATCTGGAAAGAATCAGTTGTTATCGATCAGTGATGATGTGGATCCTCTTGCTTATAGCAACGACATCGATGGTCAGGGAAATAATAACTACGTATATGATAGTATAGGTAATCTGATTAAGGATGTGCAGGCAGGTATTGACATAGAATGGACGGTATATGGAAAAATCAGGCAAGTAAAGAAGGCCGACACTACTATTGTTTACACTTATGATGTTGTTGGTAACCGTATCAGTAAAGTAGCCAAAGGAATAGAAACCCGATATATCAGGGATGCCTCAGGTAATGTAATGAGTGTTTATGTGAGTGGAGATCCGTCTATCAATGGCGGTTTACTCAGCCAAACAGAAACACACCTGTATGGCAGTAGTAGGCTGGGGATCAATAATATGTCTACCCAAGTACAGAATGAAGAAACTCCTGAACTTATAAGACTGAATGGCTTAGGATTCGGAACGTTTACTACCTTTGTGAGAGGTAATAAGTTCTTTGAATTAAACAATCATCTTGATAATGTGTTGGCTACTGTGACAGATGCGAAGAAAGCAGTATCTGTTGATGGGAATGTGATAGATCACTACGAAGCAGAAATAGTAAGTGCACAAGATTATGCGCCATTTGGTATGGGATTACAGAGCAGAGGATTTGATGCTGGAAAGTATCGTTATGGGTTTAACGGGAAGGAGAATGATAATGAAGTGAAGGGAGAAGGGAATCAGCAGGATTATGGGATGAGGGTGTATGATCCAAGGATAGGGAAATTTTTAAGTGTGGATCCGTTGACGCGCCAATATTCGTGGTATACGCCATATCAGTTTGCAGGGAATAAGCCAATTATGGCGGTAGACTTAGATGGTGCGGAGGAACAATCGAAGATTGCTGCTGGATTTAAATTTATTTTTGGCTCCCCTGGTGGATATCAACACTCAAGAACAGCATTGGATTATATGTCAAGTGAAAGATTGAAGTCTCAGAGAGCCGCCATTAATACTTCTTTACTATGGGCTCCCAACATGGCTTATTTAACAATGGGAGGTGATGATTTTTATAACAAACAGAAGTCTTGGGAGGAGCTTGGTCATTGGTCAGTGCTGAAAGAAAAAGTTCCCAGCAACATCATAGATGTAAATCAAAAACCATCTGCAAAAGAGCATAATGAAGCAATAAGTAGCTTGAATAAACAGTTCATGATTGATGAAAATGTAACTGGAAGTGAATCAGGGTTAGTCAGTTTATTGCTAGGAAGTTTTCTGAATGGTTCGGCCCCAGAAAATGTTGTATTTCCCACAGATGGTTTCGGAAGCGAATTTTTGAGAAATTCGCCGCAGGTAACTCAGGCTCTGTCTGATTATGTTAATAAAGGAATAACTTCTGGGAAATCAGCTACGCCTTCTGTTGCTTCATCAATGTTTAATATGGTTTCCGGTGGATTTAGACTGCAAGATTTTGTGGGATCAGTCGATTATTCTATTTCAATTAATGATAAGAATGTGCTAACGTTGACGATGACCAATGTTACAAGTCTAACATCAGGTACACTAGGTAAAGAGGTCCTCGGAAGTGCACGCTGGCCAAATGGAATTAAACAAAATCAGCAAATGGGGTCTAATAAAAATTCAAATTTTGCACAGACATTTTCATTAACCTTTAACTGGTATACTGATTATCGTCGTTATTACAAACCCGACAAACAATAACTCCTATGAAATGGGTATTTAGAATAGTTATTTTATGTGTTTTAATTGATCTTATTGTACTGCAGATAAGTATATCGAGGAAAGTTGATATTTTTACACCTGGTATTTACGTAGTTTTATTGTTGATTATCGTCCTTTATTCTTTTATAATTTTTCAACTTGAAAAGAAATATAAATGGTGGGAAAAAAGGCCTGTTTGGACCTTTTTCCTTTTATTCCCATTAGTTATTTATTTATTGTTTCATGTTGTTGCATTAGTTGTTAATCTTGTTTCTTTATTTTATTAGAACTGTTCTCAAAAGCTACGAAGATTTTTGAAAACTTTATCATCATCTACCTACCAGAACAGGATTGTTTTTTTTCTTTCATCTGTTTTTTTAACCGAAAAAACAGATGAAAGAAAAAGTTATATCTCCATCATGGCTCTTTGAGTATGCGCTAGGTTACCGCTGGCGGGAAGCACGTGGAAGCTCGAGGCGGTGGGGTATAGATATGGTTTTAACGGAAAGGAGAATGATAATGAGGTGAAGGGAATCAGCAGGACTATGGAATGAGGGTGTATGATCCGAGGATAAGAAAGTTTTTGAGTGTGGATCCACTGACGAAGAAGTATCCAGAATTAACGTCGTATCAATTTGCAAGTAATACACCAGTTATGGGAATAGATTTAGATGGTGAAGAGGTAAAGGTAACTATTGATAAGCTTACGAAGACCAGGACTCAATTTGAACTCCAGGGTTCGGTCCAAATACACTACAAGGTGTTAAATCTTTCAAGTACGGCGTTGACTCAGGAGAAGTTTAATATGGAGTCTAATATCTTAAACCCTAGGGTCAATAGTATTCTTTCCCGGGAAGGAGTAGGACAATGGGGCGACAGCTATCCAAACGGAAAAATAGCTGCCACAGGAAGTGATATAGTTCATTACACATTTAAAGGAAAAATGAATGTCATAACAACAATGGAGATGATTACAAGTATAGATCAAATTAAAAAAGGGGGCTATGTTATGCTTATTTTAGACGGGCTGAGTGCTAGCTCCCCAGAGTCAATAATTGGAAAAACACAAGGATGTTTGTGTCATGAGCTCCATCGTGTAAATAGCCACCAGTAATATCAATCAGCCTCACTATTTTTTAGCCGCTTCGATGCAAGGCAACATCTCATCACGTTCATTGTAAAATATATTGCTTGGTATTGGTTATTTTGACATATTGATTATCAACGTTTAATGCTCGCTGGAAATTTTAAGCCTTCATTTAATTTTATCAGATGAAGATGACTAGGGGTGAGATTTTGATTGGAAGTTATTATATTGCAATTATTTATTACATTATTTAAAGATAACGGATTGCCTTTGGAGATAATGATGTGATAGATTGATTTATTGTTTACATGATTAAGTTGTTTTTCGGTTTTACTATAGGTAATTTGTTATCGCCTAATAATGTAAAGTAAGAAATGTTAACCAACAATATTAATTACAGTGTTCATTTTTTAAGAGTTACTAGAAATATCCCTGTTGTCAGTGTTGTTGCCAGATCTGTATTATGAAATTGTTTTAACAACCTTTTATTGTTGATAAGAAAATGGTCCATAGTACACAATACTGTGCAAGTCTATTGTAGAAAGTATTCCCGAACCTATTGAAATATATGAAGCCTATTTTGCTGAAAGTGATTGCCCGGTGTAGTTGTTTGTTGCTGTTACTGTTACTGATGAATAATGCCCATGCCCAAAATAGTAAGGGCATCTCATTGAAACGAACATTGGACGGTAGCAAAGGTCAACTGGTACAGGACTCGTCGGTAACGCTGAAAGACAGTGTTTACTTTGATCCGGTTACTAAAGTAAAATTGGAATCAACGTATTTTCTACGGAATGTGATCACCTTCAGGCTCAATGAGTATTCGACGCTCTACCTGGGGGCTCCTTTCACCGCCTCAGCCAATGTGCGGATTTATTACCTGAAGCCAGATGGGAATGTGGATTCTTCTACGGTAACGTTGACACTCAACTATGATACTGCACATACTTATACGCAGCGAAATAGTTTCGTGTTTAATAATGCCCATCAGGTTACAGTAAAAATATTGGGTATCACCAGCAATGCAGGTAAAGATATTAGGTCTGCCTTGGTGTTGGACAATGAGATGGAGATTCGCCCAGTGTATAAGTTATCGTGTACCAATGATGTGATCACGACTATTAATTTTCAGGCACCAGTTAACGGAGATCAGGCAGACGAGTTGCCAGTTAGCTGGCCAGCTATTGTAGGCGCCGATGCTTATGACCTGGAATGGGCTTATCTTGATTCCAGTGCGATTGAAACAAAGGGCTGGAGCACACCTGATGTAAAAGACATTTTCGCCAATAATACTACCCGGGTAACCATTGCCGGGACTAATTACACGATTCCTTTATTATACGATAAAGTAGGTGTTTTATATTTCCGGGTGCGTGCAGTGCAGGAGAAGCCAGATGACATCCGGGTGGAAACTGACTGGAGTTCAAAATTCAGCACAGGATTGGGTCAATATAGTTTTAATGGTCATCAAACTAACCTGAACTGGCAGTCTTCTATTTCGTTTGCAGAAGACGGTAAGCGTAAAGTGGTGGTACAGTATTTCGATGGTAGTTTGCGCAACCGGCAAACGGTGACTAAAGATAATATCACTCAGAACATTGTGGTGGCGGAGTCCTTTTATGATTACCAGGGAAGACCTGCTATCCAGGTATTACCCACGCCGACACTGGACAAGGTAATGAAATATACCCCCGGGCTTAACTTACCATTAAACGGGGCCGAATACGATAAAGATAAATACGACTATATAGCTAATGATGGAGAACTGGTGAATGCCAGTGCCCAGCGCATGGATACCAGTTCCGGCGCCAATAAATATTATTCTCCTGCTAATCCTGAAGCCAGCAAAGGCATGTCTCAATATATTCCTGATGCAGAAGGATATGCGTTTACCGAAACAGAGTATACACCGGATAATACGGGTAGAATAAGCCGTCAGAGTGGCGTAGGACCTACCTATCGCTTAGGCAGTAAACATGAAACGAAGTATTATTACAACCGGCCGGTACAGTCTGAGTTAGATGCCCTCTTCGGAACAGAAGTGGGTCTGGCATCTCACTATTTTAAGAATGCGGTTTCTGATGCGAATGGGCAGCTATCTATTGCTTACCTGGATATGCATGGCCGCACCATTGCTACCGCTTTAACGGGTGAAACAGAAAATAAAACCCTGAATGATCTGCCGACAAAGAAAGCGTTGGTAGTTACAGATTCTTTGTCTGGTGTAGATAATAATATCATCACCGAACGATCCATACAAAGTATGTATCCACTGCTGATAGATGCCGATAGCAGTTTATGCAGCTTTAATTATCTGCTGGCCCCGCCCGTATTGCAAAAGAAGGGATGCGACAGTGCGATCACCTACTATACCGGTTTATATGATTTACGAATCCGCATTACTGATAATGTCCGCAACCAAAGTTTGGGAGGTCAGCCGGTAGAAGTGGTTTTCCGCAATTATGATCCGGCAGCTATTACCGCAGGCCAGCGTCCTACTTTACCAGATACGATAAAAGTATCGTTTAGCCGGATGCTTTATAAAGGGGTGTATAATATTACCAAGACGCTGGAGATCAGCAAGCAGGCGATGGATTATTACCGCGACAGTATTTTCCTTCCATCGGCAGTATGTACAACAGTAGAGAAATTAATAGAGCAGCAGTTGCAGGAAGCGCAGAAGAAGGATTGTAACCCATCCTGTGTTGGCTGCGATAGCCTTCATACAGATGGAGATGATATTGAGCAGGCGATGTTGCAGGATATGAGCCCACCTTCAGGTCAGTATGCAGATTTGACAAAATCCAATGAAGATTATTCTATATTTAAAGGTGGCGGGGATGGATCCGCTGGCACTTATGCACGTTCCAATATCCGTTATTACAATGAACTGGGAGAGATTGATTCTGTAATGAATCCACTTACCCGTAAGAATGGTCTTCCTCAGGATTTATCAGCGGAGCAGTTTTCAGATGCCTTTAAATCTTCCTGGGCCAGGACGCTATTACCGTATCATCCGGAATATCAGAAATTACAGTATTATCAGAGTGAGTTGAAAGAAGCGCAGTTGTGGGCAAAAGATTTTGAGTCAACGGCCACTTACTTTGCCGCCAAACAAAAAGGGTACCTTGATCCAATAGGTACCAACAGTCGATTTGCAGGCAGTGGGAAACATGATCCGCTGATGATCAAGAGGTTCGATGCCTTAAAAAGTGGACTGCAGCGATATAAGGATAAAGACTATTCCCTCTGGGTGATGGCCACGCTGACGGTAAAGTGTCCCAAAATGGAAGATGCCTGCGTTGGGCTTAACAAGGAAGACACTGCAGCCTTTAATGAGTCGATGATGTGTGGAGGAGATCTTGATATGGCGTGGCGGTCGTTCCGGACTTTATACCTGCAGCTCAGAAATGATGAGATTAATAATTTGTTGAACGTTTCAGGAAGTGTAAATGCAGCCACCTTATTAGGTAAGGGTAAGCTACCTCATTTTACATCGGTGCTGGATATGGCTAATCATGTGAAGCTGGGCCCACCAGATGGTGATCCCAACAATGCGAATGATAAAGTGAAAGCGCTGGTAGCTCAAATGTATGACGATAACTGTCGTGCTTATGTGAAAGTGTGGATGCAGCAGTTGGCGCCATGTAACTATGATTCAGTCGCCTTGCGTGAAATCACGGACAGTTTGTTGATTGTATGTAAAGGTGGTGCAGATATGGATCATCCTTATGGCTCGCGTACGATGAAAAACCCGGTTGCTGGCGTACCCAGTAACTTTGAAGAAGTGATTGCCGGTTATAATGCACGTCATCTTCCTTTAAGAAATCCTTATGTATGTAATGCGGAGTTACTGACTGATCCTGCCGCTTATGGCAAGCAGGCAGCGGTGAGCCGTTCTGGGAGCTTCACCCGTCCGGATGATTGTCAGTGTGATAAACTGAAATCGCTGCGCAATGAATACAACCTGAAGAAGGAGCCCGCCGATATTGATTTATCCACTTACCTGCAGCGTACCCGTGGAGTGAAGATTCCTCAATCGGACCTGAATGCGTTGATAGATGCCTGTACCAATGTTACCCCTAACTGTAACTATCTTCAAAAGCCGGTTAATATTCCAGCATTGCTGGATTGTAATGGGGCGGCAGCTTGCGTACCTTGTTATGTTACCGATAGTTTATATGCTGCTTACCTGGTGGCTTATCCTCAGTCGAAGCCTGCATTAAACCTGAACAATGATTCTGTACAGAATGCGAAGAATCGTTTGTTTGCTGCTTATATGAATAACCGTTTGGGTTATCATTACCTGGCCTATGACTACCTGAAGTTTATAGACAGTTGCAGCAAAGGCCCGGTTCATACCGGCCATAATATCTGCGTGCCGGGCAGTGCAGACAGCAAGAGAATGATCAATAAGTACTCCAATGGCGGTACAGATGTGATGGTGGATGTGCGCACTACTGCAGATGATGGTTATATCCTGGCTGGTTATACCACCGGTTGCAGCAATGGAGGTAAAGATGGTTATATCATCCGTACCAATAAGAAGGGAGACTTACTGTGGGCTAAAACTTATGGCAGCACTGGGGATGATACTTTCTCCCGGTTAACTCCTACTCAGGACGGAGGTTATATCGCGATAGGCAGCACTAATTCCTACTGTTATGACCAGGGAGCTATCCTGATAGTGAAGATGGATGCTAATGGTGGTGTAGTATGGAATAAAGTGGTGGACTTCGGCAAAAACTATGGTGGTGCAGGTAATGACATCGTGGCCACCTCAGATGGAGGCTATGCTTTTGGAGGATTACGTCGTACCGGTAGCCTGTATACTGATTGGATAGTAGGTTCACTGACGGGCACTGGTGACCTGAACTGGATGAAACAGGGTGGTTCTGCCGTTAACCGGGATGTGATCAATCTGCTGGAAAATAATGATACACTGCTGGTAGCCACGTCGGTTATGGATAGTGGCAACTTTGACGCGGTATTGATAAAAGTAGACAAGAAAACAGGTAATGGCCTTGGCGTTTACCAGTATGACCTGGAGGGCAGAGGTAATATTTGTAATAATATATTTAAGACCCCTGGCGGTTACCGGTTGTCTATCGTTAATTTAAAAGACGCGGGTAACAGCATTGTAAATCCTGTATTGCTGGATGTAAATACAGGCGGAGGGATTGTTTCAGCGAAGAAGATGCTGCCCCCGGCGTCTTATGATCCCCAGGCGGCTACTGTATCATGGGTATCTGCCGCTACCAGCGATGGAGGTGTTATTGCCACACAGTCTACTAGTAATGCTTACTGGTATAAGCTCGATGCTAATAATATACCACGTTGGGGCAGCAGGGTAAATATCGGAGCTACCGAATGGTTAACCCGTTTGGTACAGAACAAGAGTGGAGGTTTTGCTGGTATAGGGTTAAATAATAACCATGCGATGTTGATGCTGGCAGACGCGCAGGGTAAAACCGGCTGTACAGATGTTGCTGAAACATTAGGTATGGTGGATATCACTGCTGCATGTACGCCCAAAGGGCTAGGTACCACCACTGAGATTTCGTTAACTACTAACAGTATCAGTACTGTTGCCCTTGTAGAAAGAGTATGTACGCCTACATTTTCTACTGAAACCTGTCCGGGTATAGACAGTTGTTATGAGTTGTTGGAAGGACCGTTGTTATGTGGTAACACAGAGCCTACTTTCCCAGATATCGAGCTGCCACAAATCACCAATTGCTCCGATAGTTCCCGTTATGCGGATGCTAAAGGCAGGGAGTTATTCAATGTATACAGGGACTCATTGATCAATGATTTTGACCGGTCTTATATCAGCACCGCTTTATCGGCAGTGCACGGAGAGCGCTTTGCGGTGCAGCATGCCAGCTATGAGCATCACTATACGTTGTATTATTATGACCAGGCAGGTAACCTGGTAAAAACAATTCCACCGGCGGGCGTTGTAAAAGATGCTACCCCTGAGTGGGCTAACCGTGTAGCAGCGGCAAGAGCGGCGGGTCAGTCGTTGGTGCCGGCTCATGCCATGGCTACTAATTACCGGTATAATACTTTAAACCAGGTAGTGGCGCAGTATTCACCGGATGGTAACCTGAGTCATTTCTGGTATGATCGTTTAGGAAGACTGGCGGTGTCACAGAACAGGAAGCAAGAGCTTAGTAACGCATACAGCTATACGTTATATGACTATCTGGGACGTATAACAGAGGTGGGTGAGCTATCGAGCAGTGCAGCTATGACACCGGAAATCTGTAAGGATGCTATGCAGCTATCTCAGTGGCTCGCTACCGCCGGCGGTAGCCGTTCGCAGATCACCAGAACAGTATATGATCTGCCCAATACTTTCCTGGAACAGGATATCTGGCAGGCAAAGAACCTGCGTAACCGGGTATCGTGGAGTGCGGTGTATAATAATATTGCGGATACTATTCCAGGAGGTCAGGCTTCAGCCACTTATTACAGTTATGATATTCATGGTAATGCACGTACGATCCTACAGGACTACAGTGCCAATACTCCTAATCCTGGTAACCGTTTTAAGAAAATTGAATATAACTATGATCTTATCAGTGGGAAGGTAAATGAGGTTAGTTACCAGCCTGGTCAGCGGGATGCATTCTATCACCGTTATAACTATGATGCGGAGGACAGGATAACGAATGTAGAAACCAGTCGTGATAGTATTTACTGGGAGAATGATGCTTATTATCAGTATTATAAGCATGGACCGCTAGCCAGGAGTGTCATTGGACAACAACAGGTGCAGGGGCTAGACTACGCCTACAACTTACAAGGCTGGCTTAAAGGCGCCAACAGTACTACCACTACCAGCGCGTTTGATATAGGAAAAGATGGCGCTAAAGGAGGTATTACCGCACAGGATGCATTTGGTTTTGCTTTACATTATTACGGAGATAATGATTATAAACCTATTAGCAGCACGGTTCGCCCATTTGCATCTGCCGGATCAGGGTTAAAGTCGCTTTACAATGGTAATATCAGTGCGATGAGCGTGAACATCCCTAAGGTAGGTACCCCGCTGATGTATTCATATACTTATGATGCATTGAACAGGCTGGTGGCTATGGATGTAGCACATAACTTGAACACCACTACGAATGCCTGGGCGCCAATAGGTGTAGGAGACTTTGGAGAAAGAATTAGCTATGATCCAAATGGTAACATACTAAGTTATGATCGTCATGGTAATAGCACCTGGGCAGGTAAGTCACTTCAGATGGATAGCATGCAGTATCACTATCAATCTGGAAAGAATCAGTTGTTATCGATCAGTGATGATGTAGATCCTCTTGCTTATAGCAACGACATCGATGGTCAGGGAAATAATAACTACGTATATGATAGTATAGGTAATCTGATTAAAGATGTGCAGGCAGGTATTGACATAGAATGGACGGTATATGGAAAAATCAGGCAAGTAAAGAAGGGAGCCAATTCTACTATCGTTTATACTTATGATGCGGCCCGCAATCGGATTAGCAAAGTTGCTAAAGGAGTAGAAACCCGTTATATCAGGGATGCCTCAGGTAATGTAATGAGTGTGTATGTGAGCGGGGATCCAGGCATTAATAGCGGTTTACTCAGTCAGACAGAAACACATCTGTATGGAAACAGCAGGCTTGGGATCAATAATATGGCAACGCAGGTTCAAAATGATGAAGTGCCTGAGCAGGTAAGACTAACTGGATTAGGATTCGGGACGTTTACTACCTTTGTGAGAGGTAATAAGGTCTTTGAATTAAGCAATCATCTGGGAAATGTGTTGGCAACCGTGACGGATGCGAAGAAAGCAGTGTCTGTTGATGGGAATGTGATAGATCACTACGAAGCAGAAATAGCGAGCGCACAAGATTATGCGCCATTTGGTATGGGGTTACAGAGCAGAGGATTTGATGCTGGAAAGTATCGTTATGGTTTTAACGGAAAGGAGAATGATAATGAGGTGAAGGGAGACGGAAATCAGCAGGACTATGGGATGAGGGTATATGATCCGAGGATAGGGAAATTCCTTAGTACAGACCCACTAACGAAATCTTATCCCTGGTATACGCCATATCAATTTGCTGGAAACAAGCCAATAGAAGCTATTGATTTGGATGGATTGGAAGAGCTAAGCCATAAAGAGTATTGGAGGAGATATTTTTCAGGGGAGGCAAAAATTAAAAAATCTTCAGAATGGGACTTCTATAGTCGTTATAATTCGCCAGGCGATTTAACTAAGTCGTTTTCGTTTGCTTCGATAGATAACACGCTTAACAATAGACCTGATTTGTATAAGAATGTTGCAGAAAGACATGCTTATTATGAATGGGCACAATCGTATATTGATAACAATAAATTGGCAGGAGGAAGCCAATGGTTTAAAGCGGCAGCGGTTGTAACTGGAATACAAGGGGTTGGAGGTACTGAAATGCCAGATTTTGGAATCGTTACCAGTGAATTGACAGATAAATTTGTAAGTGGAGGGAATAGATTTCTATTCACTTATAATATGGGAAATATGAGAGGACTTATGACTGGTTGGATGATCGAAAGCTTTACCGCTGCAAATGGAGAAGATGTTAAACTAGCAGGGAAAACAGGGAAAGAATTGGACTACGCACTTGTAAAGTTCGAACAGACAATGGTTCAGGAATTAGTAAGAGATTTTGTTAAAACGCACAAAATTGAGGACGTGAACAAAGTGATGACTGAGGTGAATAAGAGTTTCAAATTAGCACCGGCCATAGTTCGAGAGGTAATGAAAGAGAATTTTACAGAAGGTGGAAAATCGACATTTGACTTTAGTAGCTACGATAATCGTGTGAAGCTGGGAGAAAAAATAATTGATAAACTACATGAACAAAAGAAAAAAGATGATTAGTAGGTATATCTACTTTTTAATAGTAATAACACTTAGTTTATTATTAGAGGTATTGATAAGCCCTGTAATTCCCATAATAATAGTATTTATTGGTCATGGAGGAGATGGGGTGGAGCAGACCATTGATTATTTTACCAGTTTAACAATGCTTAAAATTATATATTTAGGAATTCCTATATATTTGCTGACATTGTCATTATTGAGTGTCAAAGAAGAAATGCCACTTTTTAGGAAGGCAGGTATTCCAATACTTTATGGTTTGATTAATTTAACAACGTCTATTCTTTTTGTTTTTATTATTCCAGATTTCAAAGATTTTTTTGGATTTATGAATAATGCCCCATTTCTGGGCTTTTTTTACTTTTCCACGGTGAGTAGTTTTGTCTCTTCACTAATTGTTGTCAAGATTATCAATATTCTCATTAGCCTTAGAATTAAATAAGGTTCATTAGATAAAGGGTGTCATGCATCTAAATCATAGATTGTCGTAGCGTTAAGCGGAATCTATTATTTAGATGCAATTTTCCCTAGTTTGTACAAATAACCATTGAAGAGGGGGCGTGAAAATATTTGGTTGAGCAGCATATGCCGGAATGAAGCTTATTTTTCGATCTTAGTGATTATGTGACTATATTTCCCCGAATGAATATGATTCGATTGAATGATGATGAGGGTGGAATAAATGAGTTGGTTGTTTTGTGATGACTAGTCCACATTTTTATTTGGCATTTAATTTAACCCATTTTTATGAGCGTATCCACTATTACAGCTATCCTCGCAGTATCAGCCAATGACATCACGATTGAACAATTGATTACTTGTTTTGAATTATTGAAAAACAATGGAGACGTGGGTGTTATTAAGTTTGATGGGGAACGAACTGCCGTCCAGTATACAGTTTTCATCACATTCCCTGGTACGAAGCACGAAATGATTCGGGCTGATGAATCGTCTTTAAAAGAGGCATTATTGAAAGTGCTTAACGCTTATGTCGGAGTAAGGAAATAACTAAACAAGCAGAATAACCCCACAAATTCCCCCCAACCTTCCCGCATTTTCAGTAACTTTAGCTACTACTTACTAACCCTCCCGTCAAATTCAAATAGCCATGAAATTAGAGAACCCTGTAATAAAGCATCAGAAAGTCGCGGCCGTTATAGTTGCTCACCCCGACGATGAAACCTTATGGGCAGGCGGCACCATTTTATACCATCCGCAGTGGGACTGGACTATAGTGGGTCTTTGCAGGGCCAGTGATGCCGACAGGGCGCCTAAATTTTTTAAGGCATTACAGCATTTTGGAGCACAGGGCATACTGGGAGATATGGATGATGGGCCGGAGCAAACGCCGTTGCCACTGACAACCGTAGAAGCGCAGGTGTTGGCATTGCTGCCGGTGCAGCATTATGATGTGATTATTACCCATCATCCGCAGGGGGAATATACCCGGCATTTGCGGCATGAGGAGGTGAGCAGGGCGGTGCTGGGGTTATGGCAACAGGGAAAAATTGTGGCCGATGAATTGTGGGTATTTGCTTATGAAGACGGGCAGAAAGCATACTACCCGGAGGCCGTGCCGGAAGCCACTATTTATCATGTATTGGAAAAGGATATCTGGCAACAGAAATATGAGGTAATTACGGATACATATGGTTTTACGACTGATAGTTGGGAAGCAGCCACTACACCATTGGCGGAGTCATTCTGGCGTTTTGGTAGCCCGGAAGAAGCGCAGCAATGGCTGAACAGTTTATCATGTGACTGATGAGAGTATTATTATTGTACGATTACCCACCGGCTCCCGGTGGATTAGCTACGCAAGGTCATTTATTGTACCAGGGCCTGTTAGATATTGGCGTAGAAGCATTTTCAGTGCACTACGATTCTCCATTGGAAAAAGAATGGTACTACCGTTGGTTTAAGCCCGATGTAGTAGTAGGGATTGGTTATTGGGGCCATACGCCCCAGTTGATTCTCCACCCGCAGAAGTTCGGTTTGCAGCCAGTTCCCTGGCTGGTGGCAGACGGCTATATTGCCAATTACCAGGAGGTGCTGAATAAGCTGCCGCTGATATTGGTGACATCTGAATGGGTAAAGGAGATGTATATACGTGATGGTATTCGTGGCGATAAAATTGTGGTGTTGCCGGTAGGATGTAATACGGAACAGTTTACTCCTTTGCCCAGGACCCATCCGCAAGTGCACGCCATCAGGGAATCGCTGGGTATTGCAGATGATGAACTGATGTTGCTCACTATTGGTGGTGACGCCTGTTCCAAAGGCGCCCGGGAAACCATGCAGGCGTTGTCGCAACTGGAAGGACAAGTGCCGCCTAAGTGGCAATATGTTTGTAAAGTATGGCCGCAGCCCCGCACGTGGTTGCAGAATGAATCCGATCTGGAGCTGGCAACACAGCTGGGACTGAAAGATAAAGTACAGTATGTTACCAGTATTGTGTCCAGAAATTATATGCCTTACCTGATCAATGCCTGTGATATTTATGTGGCGCCGTCCCGGTTGGAGGGGTTTGGAATGCCCCAGGTAGAGGCGGGGGCATGCGGAAAGCCGGTGATGGGTATTCATGCGATGGGAATGTTGGATACGCTGGTGCATGAAAAAACGGCGCTGATGGCGGAAGTAGGAGAGCGGATTGTGGTGAATGAAGTGATCCTGGGATTGGAATCCGGTTTTACAGTGAATCATAAAGTAGTATTTGGTACCCCGCGTACGGTAGACTATAGGGCAGATGTGAATGATATCCGCCGGCATTTGCACCGGTTGATGAACGATAGCGCCTGCCGGCAGCAACTGGGCCTGGCAGCCCGGGAGCATGTAGTGTCAAAATTTGATTATCGCGCGGTAGCCCGGCAATTTGTGCGGGTGTTGAATGAAAAGCTAAATATTCATTGAATATGGAAGCATCTACCTGGTTAACAATAAATGCCGCAAAAGAGGCAGCACTGCAGGTGTTATTGCATAACGTAAACGGCCCGTTTCATGGGCTGCCACGTACTGCGGGATGGGGATATCCGGAACCCTATACAAGGGATTTGCTGTTGTCTTTTTTTGGGGTAGCCGTTACCGGTAATAAGGTGCTGATAAAGAGTATCCGGAAAGTATTGGAAACATTGGCGAAGAACCAAACACCACATGGACATATCGCGTCGCTGGTGCATGATAAAGAAGACCTGGGGTCCAGCGATAGCACGCCGTTATTTTTATTGGTTACCGGCATGTACCGGCAGCTGGTGGGAGAGCCGCTGTTCCTGGAAGAAGCGGTGAACAGGTCGTTGAAATGGATGGAGTACCAGAGCCCTTCGGATCGTTTCCTGGTGGCGCAGCAGCCTACCAGCGACTGGCGCGATGAGCAGTGGGTGCTGGGGTATGGATTGTTTGTAAATACGCTGATGTATAGCTACCTGCGGGTGCTGGGCCAACACGAGCGGGCAGACCGGGTACGGCAGGACATGGGCCGTTTTACTATTACCGGAGGCGTGCAACACCACCATGTACACGAAGGATTGGTAGTAAAACATAAGCCTTATTACGCCATGTGGTCGTATAAAGTGCTGAGCAGTGAGCGGTTTGATTTGCTGGGCAACAGCCTGGCTATTCTCTCTGGCCTGGCAGCGCCTACAAGGGCTGCGGAAATGGTGAGCTGGATTGAAGAAGAATGTGCCGCGCTGATAGACAGCGGGCAACTGGCCGTGAAACTGCCGCCTAACTTCTTCCCCTATACGAAACCGGGGGATTACGACTGGCACGAGCGATATGCTATCTATAACCTGCCGGGAGAATACCATAACGGTGGCATCTGGCCTTTTATCTGTGGCTTTTATGTAGCGGCACTGGTGGCGGCAAAAAAATATAAACTGGCGGAAGAAAAGCTGGTAGAGTTAACCCGGGTGGTGACGATTTCCAATAGCGGCACCCTCACATATGGCTTCAATGAATGGCTGAAAGCACAGGATGGGACAGCCAAAGGACAGGAATGGCAAACCTGGAGCGCTGCTTTGTACCTGTATGCCGTAAAGTGTGTAGAGGAACGGCGTACCCCTTTTTTCGAAGAAATGAGAATAGTGGCCACTAGATAAGTATCTGTCATATTCTATTTTCGTGTACTCATGAATGGTAGTATCTTCGCTGCCGTAATCCCTGTAGTAATACCAAATTATTTATGAAAATAATGAGTGCTTTTAGATCCCTGCTCCTGTTAGCTGCCTGTAGTATTGCATTTGTTTCCTGTAATCTTGAAATGGCCGGACCAGATGCTAATCCTGTTTATCCGCCTGGAACAAACAATCCGGGAACACCCAATCCGGGTTCAGGTGGGGACGCAAAAATAGTAGGTACCTGGACTTTTACAGGTTTTGTACAGAAAAGTAGTACAAAGCAAACCCAGGGAGGAGGAACACTTACTTCCTATTCAGAGATCAATACCACCAATAACGCGGGTGTTTTTGTGTTTGACGATAAAAAGGTGACTTTTACTGATATGTCATATCTCTTTAGCGGTACCATGAAGATGACTATAACTTACCCGGGTATACCATCCCAGACACAGAATATTCCGATTAATGAGCTGATGCAACCTTATAGTGGTTCTTCGGGGTATAAGCTAACGGGTAATACCATTCACTTTGATGAGGGCTTTATGGAAGATCCAACCGGCACCATGGGCAACGTTTCCTCAGCAGCTGATGCTACCGTAGCTATTGACGGCGATAACATGACTTTAAGCATGGATCTCGGGCAGATATCAATGCCTGGCGTTCAGATATCGGGATCACAGGTAATTAAATTTGTGAAGAAGAAATAAATTAACTGATTTCACTATAAAAACAAAAGGTGGCCATATGGTCACCTTTTGTTTTTATAATGGGGCGGCTGAATGTAATAGTTATTTATTTTTGGCATCGGCCTCCCGCCAGATAGCTTTAATCGTTTCTTCCGTATTCATCCCATCGGGGCAGCCGGCAGAACGGGTATTCGCGCGGAACTTCACCCTGGGCTGTTTGTATCCCAATGTAACAATGCGGGTCACGGGCATTTGTAAATGCCCGTTGGTATCATGAGCGGCGATCCAGGTGTGGGCATAGCGCAGCCAGTCATTGCGGTATTGTTCCGGTTGTTGGTAAAACCAACTGATTTCATCATAGCCCCAGGGGTAGATGGTAGTAGTATCCGGTACGCCAGGATGCTTGCTGATACCAAAATTATCCAACTCCACCAGGTAAGGCATCGAGGCGGCCTGCCAGCCACTGGGTGCCACCGCGCCTTTGCTTCTCCCGAAAAGGGCATCGGTAAAACCCATCTCCAGTACTCCCTGCTGCGGATGCGCAGGCACAGATTTAATACGGAGGGGGAAGGAGTTGAAGTCGAGCAAACTTTGTCCGTTTACTACCATGCCACCGGAGGGGGTATGGGCATCGAGCAATACCCAGTGATGGAGGGTATGGTCTTTGGCGTAAGCGCGTAGCTTTTGCAGGAAGGTGGCCCAGGTGCTGAGGGTAGGATCTTCCATGCCGATCAGTGCAATTTGTCCCAGGTGCAAGGCTTCACAGCCTATTTCCAGGTAAGTGCCGGCCAGGAACATCAACCATAGCTGTGTTTCATTCCGGGTAATATCTGGTACGCTGTTGCCTTTGCTCCAGTGGTCCACCAGTTTCCCGTGAAGATTGAGCATGTCGTCATACCGGAAATGGCGGTTTTCCGGTGGAAGGCCCAGCGCGGTAAATGCCCAGACGGGAATGGGGATGGTATTGACCTGTGGCGTAATCTGTTCAAACAGGGCGGCCTGAAAAATTACGTCCGGATCGTTTTTGTGTACAGCCTGGACCAGGCGTTTGGCGTTGGCGAGATAGTCTTTGTTGGTCAATACGGCCTCGCTTCCCCAGCGGTAAATGGCCCTGCCAATGAATTTGGCGCCCAAGTGATGAATGAGCCGGATGTCATCTTCCTTGTTGGGATAAGGCGCATCCAACGCGTAGGGATCTACGGCCAGGAATTCGGTCATGGTGACTGCATGATTCAGGTAGTTCTCCAGCAGGGGCCTGGAAATGCCTTTTTCGTCGAAGGAGGACTGCTGCCCGTAAGCGGTAGTAGTACCCCACAAGAGGACAGCCAGCAGGGCTGCTGCCGGACGCTGAGTGATGCTTCGCATGTCGTGGAATAAATTTTAAACAAGATACTTTTTTTTGCCTGGGAACTACCCTGTTTGTGGGGGATGGTAGCATTTCTTTTTATCCTATATTTAGTTTCAAAAACGACCCAACTTTATCATGAATCAGTTCCCCGTTTTGCCAACCCAACGTTTGCGTCTTATCGAAATTCAGCACTTGCATCAGCCGGATTTATTCTACCTGTTAACAGATAAGCGGGTAACGGAATATTATCATGTAGTGCCGCTCAGAGAGGTAGCGGATGTAAGAAAAGTGGTGGATTTTTTAAAACAGCGTTTCGTGGATCAGCAGGGTATCCGCTGGGGGATTGCGTTGGAAGGGCGGGAGGAGCTGATTGGTATGATTGGTTTCAACAGTTTTGTGCCGGGGCATAAGGGAGTGCTGGTGTTTGCGCTGATGCAGGAGTATTGGGGGAAAGGCTATATGTCGGAGGCAATTGGCGCAGTACTGGAGTATGGTTTTACCACACTGCAGTTGAAGCGGATAGAGGCGGAGGTATTACCTGGAAACCTGGCTTCTGAAAGGGTATTAACCAAAGCTGGCTTTCATCATGAGGGGTTGTTGGCACAATGGATGTGGTGGGATAATAAAGCTTATGATATCAATATGTATGCGTTGCTGCGGGCACCGCACCAGTAAAGCATCTTTACTGAACCTGCTGTAAAGGCATGGTCATCCCAGGCCCTGACAGGGCGGCGCAATAAAGACACTACAGGTTAAGTTGATCCGGCGGTAGCTGGCTTAGGCTTTTTTGGCGGCTGCTTTTTTGGGAGCAGATTTTTTAGCGGCAGTTTCGGGCTTGGCTGTCTTAGGAGTATCAGCCTTAGGAGCGGTAGTTTTTTTAGCAACGGCTTTTTTGGCGGCAGCTTTCTTTTTAGGTTTGGCAGGCGCTTTTTTATCTGACAAACCGGCTACCATGGCTTTACTTGCCTTTTTGATGTTACGATGAAATTTCTTCTCCCCTAACAATTCTTTTAAATCACCTAAAGCGGCGGTTAATACTTCGGCTACTTTTAAACCAGCATCCTTTTTCAGATGCTTGCCGGCCGGTTTCCTGGAATCGGTCATGGATAAATAATTTATTTACAAAAACAATTAGGTTCAAAATTAACAATTATATAATATTGGCAATGTTAAGTTTTATAGGAGTATGGTAAACAGACGTATGTGCCTTTTGTAATTTATATATTTATTGAATGTTAAAGATGTGGGAAGAGGGGGATGGTCATATAGTTTCGTATAGTCGGTACAGTTAGTACGATGCGCCGGGGTTATTTTTCGCTGCCATTTTCAGCCGTAAATTCATTATATTTAGAAGAGCTGCCGTTTTGTTGTGTCGGAGCTTGTTATTGTTTTAACCATAGGGGTTATGGGATCCAGAGATGTCATTATTATCGGAGGCGGCCTTTCCGGCCTTAGCAGCGCTATTCATTTATCGAAAGCTGGCTTGCAGGTAACTGTTATTGAAAAAAATACCTATCCTTCGCATAAAGTATGCGGAGAGTATGTGTCCAATGAAGTATTACCTTATTTACAATCGCTTGGGGCAGACCCGGCAGCATTACAACCTTCCCGCATCAGCCGGTTGATGATTTCAGATCATTACGGCAAAACATTGGAAACGCAGCTCCCACTGGGAGGCTTCGGGGTGAGCCGCTATGCATTTGACCAATTCCTGATGCAGCAGATGCTGCAAAATGGCGTGGTATTGATTGCCGATACCGTGACCAACGTAGTGTTTGAAAATGATCGTTTCTTTATAGATACCAACGAACACGGAGTATTTTCTGCACCGGTGGTACTTGGTGCTTATGGGAAAAGAGCGGCGCTGGATACTAAGCTGGGCCGGAATTTCATGAATGAAAAATCGCCCTGGCTGGCAGTGAAAGCCCACTACCGGGGAGATTTTCCGGCAGATACGGTAGGACTGCATAATTTCGATGGCGGCTATTGCGGGGTATCTAAAGTAGAAGATGATATCCTCAATATCTGCTACCTCGTGAGTTATGAAAGCTTCAAAAACTATAAAAATATTGCGGCGCACCAGGAAGAAGTATTACATCGTAATCATCACCTGAAAGCGATTTTTGAAAACAGCACGATGCTGTTCGACAAGCCGCTGACCATTAGCCAGGTGTCGTTTTCTGAAAAGGAAAAAGTAGTGAATCATATCCTGATGACGGGCGATACGGCAGGGTTGATTCATCCCCTTTGCGGAAACGGAATGGCCATGGCTATTCAAAGCGCGCAGATAGCATCAGAAAAAGTATTGCAATATTTCGACGGCGCAGGGAAAAGCAGGCTGGTAATGGAACAAGGATATACAAAAGAGTGGGGGAAAGTGTTTAATGGGCGTATGCGCACCGGCAGATTGTTATCACGCCTGTTCCACAACGAAAAATTATCGGCTACCATGATGAAGGGCCTCATTATATTTCCGGGTTTATTGCCAGGTATTATCAAACGTACCCATGGCAAACCGCTAAAAGTAGCAGCCGAATGCGTATAGATACCCGGCAAAGAAGTCAGGCGCCTGAAATAATGGATGATTTTAACATGGAAGGTGCGTTGTTAAAAGAAACACTGCATAAAATAGCACAAATCAACAGGCTGCTGGGAGGTAACCGCATCACCTTAAAAGGTGTGGCTGCCCTCCTCAAAGATATTCCTGCTCATCAAACTATTAGCATCGTGGATGTTGGTTGTGGCAATGGCGATATGCTCCGGCAGTTATCTTCCTACGGAAAAAAAATAAACCGGCGCTTTCAACTGGTTGGTATAGATGCCAATCTCACTACGGTAACGTATGCACGGGAATTATCCCGGCAATACCCGGATATTCAGTATTATTGCCAGGATATTATGACGCCTGCATTCCGGGAACAACGCTATGATATTATTTTATGTACGCTTACCCTGCATCATTTTACAGAAGCGGAAATCCGTCATTTGATGACCATATTCCGGGAACAGGCCCGCATCGGCATTGTGGTGAACGACTTACACCGCAGCGCCCTGGCGTATCGCCTGTTTCAGCTGATTTGCCTCGTATTTAATTTAAACAGCATGGTGCGGGCAGACGGACAAGTATCTATTTTGCGGGGATTTAAGAAGAAGGAATTACATCATTTATCAGCAGAACTTAATATCGGCGCCTATTCCCTGCAATGGAAATGGGCATTCCGGTATCAATGGATAATCAATAATTTATGAGCGTTAAAATACAATCTGTCGCTAAAGCTATCCCTCCCTATACGAGAACTACCGCGGAAATATTACCATTTTTAGATGCCTGGCTACACGGTCAGGACGACCGCTTCATCCGGAAAGTAAAGAAGATCTTTGAGAATGCGGGCGTCGACAAACGCTATTCTATCATGGGGCCGGAAGAAGTGTTTAACAAAACATCTTTTGAGGAGAAGAATAATATTTACATGCGGGAGGCGATTGTACTGGGGCGTACCTGCCTGCTGGACGCGCTGCAGAAAGCCGGATTGAAAAACACGGATATAGATTATATTATTACCGTTAGTTGTACCGGTATTATGATTCCTTCGCTGGATGCATACCTGATCAATGAGCTGCAGCTGCGCCAGGATATTATAAGATTGCCCGTTACTGAAATGGGATGTGCGGCAGGTGTATCAGGGATTATTTATGCCAAGAAAATGCTGGAAGCCAATCCCGGCAAACGCGCGGCAGTGATTGCGGTGGAATCGCCTACCGCTACTTTTCAACTCGACGATTTTTCTATGGCTAATGTGGTGAGTGCGGCTATCTTCGGAGATGGTGCTGCCTGCGCTATTTTATCTTCACATGCAGCAGATACCGGCCCGGAAATTCTCGCGGAAGAGATGTATCATTTCTATGACGCTGATTATCTCATGGGGTTCCATCTTTCCAATACCGGTCTCAAAATGGTGTTAGATATTGAGGTCCCCGAGAAAATAGAAGCACACTTTGGGGATATTGTGCATCCCTTTCTGGCTAAAAATAACCTGGAAATTGCAGATATTGATCACCTCATCTTCCATCCCGGTGGCAAAAAAATTATTCAGCTGGTAGAAGAGCTGTTTCGTAATATGGGCAAGAAATTAGACGACACCAAAGAAATTTTGCGCTTATATGGCAACATGTCCAGCGCCACCGTGTTATATGTACTGGAACGATTTATGGACAAGGCGCTTCCCAAAGGTGACAAGGGGCTGATGCTGAGTTTTGGGCCAGGATTTTCCGCACAGCGAATTCTATTACAATGGTAAAAGAGTTTGATGCCAGCTGGGCATTAATATTAGGAGGTAGTTCAGGGTTGGGACTGGCGTCGGCGCGTAAGCTGGCAGCACATGGCATGAATATTTGTATCGTGCATCGTAATACCCGGGTGGAGTTACCTGCCATTGAAGCAGCTTTGGGAGATATCAAAGCCCTCGGGGTACAGGTGCTTTCCTTTAACGTGGATGTGTTGCATCCGGAGAAGCGCGCGGAGGTATTAACACAACTGCAAGTCGCCATGGGAGAAACGGGGCGCGTTCGTTGCCTGCTGCACAGCATTGCACGGGGCAATCTCAAACCCTTGCCGGTATTGCAGGGAGATGATTTTAATACCACTATTCAACATATGGCGGTGAGCCTGTACGAGTGGTCGGCGGAGCTGTTACAAAGGCAACTATTTACGGCAGATGGGCGTATCCTTTCTTTTACCAGCGATGGTAGTTACAAGGCAGTGGCCAACTATGCGGCGGTATCTGCCGCCAAAGCGGCACTGGAAGCGATTACACGAAGTATGGCATTGGAATTTGCCCCCTATGGTATCCGTGCCAATTGCATTCGTGCAGGGATTACTGATACCGCGTCTTTGCAGCGCATTCCGGGCAGTGATGTGTTGCTGGCCTATGGGAAGGCACACAACCCCTTCCAGCGGTTAACTACACCGGAGGATGTGGCCAATGTGGTATACCTGTTGTGCAAAGACGAAGCCGCCTGGATCAACGGCGCTATCATCCCGGTAGATGGCGGTACGCATATTCATTAAGTTATGACGAAGGAAGAAATATTATTGCATTTACCTTACGCACCTCCTTTTTTATTTGTAGATGCGCTGGAATATATTGATGAAGAAAAGGTAACGGGCACGTATATATTTAATGCAGACCTGCCCTGTTACCAGGGACATTTTAAAGGACACCCGGTAACGCCAGGAGTGCTGCTCACAGAAGTAATGGCACAAATCGGCGTAGCTTGTTTGGGTATTTATTTATGGAGAGATAAGATACAGACGCAGGTACCATCGGTGGCGATGACCTCCACCCAGGTAGATTTTTACCGGCCGGTGTACCCGGGAGAAAAAGTAACGGCAACAGCTACAAAAATATATTTCCGGTTTAATAAGCTGAAGTGCCGGGTGGCGCTGCATAATGCAGTTGGTGAATTGGTTTGCGATGGTGTTATTGCCGGAATGATGATGACAACTAATCATGAATAACAGGGTTGTAATTACAGGATTGGGCGTAGTATCGCCGAATGGTGTTGGTATAGCGGATTTCCGCGATGCCATTAAAAGCGGTGTATCCGGTATCCGTTATGAAGCGGAGCTGGCGGCGCTACAGTTTTCCTGCTGTATTGCCGGCCGGCCGGTTGTTTCCGAGGACTTGCAAAAGCAATATTTCGATGAGCTGGAATTGAAGCAACTGAAAAGTTCCGGCATTATATATGGCGTTATTGCCGGTATGCAGGCCTGGGCAGATGCACAGTTGCCATTGCCTGCTACTAACACACCCGACTGGGATAGCGGTACGATATTTGGCGCCGGTACTTCTGGCGTAGATAAATTCCGGGAAGCTATTTATAAAGTAGATGATTTACAGGTAAGGCGCCTGGGCAGTACGGCCGTCACCCAAACCATGGCCAGCGGCATCAGTGCTTTCTTGGGTGGCAAGCTGGGATTGGGCAACCAGGTAACTACTAACTCTTCTGCCTGTACAACGGGCGCCGAAAGTATATTACTGGCTTACGAACGGATTAAATATGGTCATGCCAAACGTATGCTGGCAGGCAGTACCAGTGAAAGTGGTCCTTATATATGGGGCGGCTTTGATGCCATGAAAGTAAGTACGTTTAAATATAATGAACAACCTGCGGCAGGATCCAGACCGTTGAGTGCTACTGCCAGTGGTATTGTACCTGGCAGTGGTGCAGGGGCGTTGTTGCTGGAATCGCTGGATAGTGCGCTGGCACGTAATGCCCCGATTTATGCAGAAGTATTGGGGGGTAATATTAATTCAGGTGGCCAGCGAAATGGCGGGAGCATGACCGCCCCCAACCCGGATGCCGTGCAACGCTGTATCAGCGCGGCACTGCAACAGGCAGGCGTTTCCGGAGCCGAGGTTGATTTGATTAACGGACACCTTACGGCCACAGGAAAAGATGCAGAAGAAGTACAAAACTGGTGTGTGGCACTGGGACGCAGTGGTAAAGATTTCCCCTGGCTGAACGCATTGAAATCGATGGTAGGACATTGTTTGAGCGCATCGGGAAGTATAGAAATGGTAGCCGTGGCATTACAACTGAAAGAAGGATTTATATGTCCGAACATTAACTGTGAAGATCTGCATCCGGAGGTAGCCGCTATGGTAGATCCGGAGCGTATTCCGCGGCAGCTATTGTATAAGGACATACAGGTGGCCGCAAAAGCCAGCTTTGGTTTTGGAGATGTAAACGCATGTATCATCCTGAAAAAATACGGGCAATCATAAACGAAAACATATGGAACAAGCAACATTCATTGAGCAATTAAGAGAAATAGTCAGGCCTTATGCAAAGAACCAGGAAGCCCTGGCGCAGATTAATCTGTCGACCGATTTCATCAACGACCTGAAGATTAATTCTGCCAACCTGGTAGATGTAGTGCTGGATGTAGAGGAGAAGTACGATATCGTTATCCAGAACGAAGAAATGGAGCGAATGCTCAATGTACAGGCCGCCCTGGATATTGTGGAAGCAAAGCTGAAAGAAAAGTGATTGGCAACGACATTGTTGATTTACACCTGGCGGAACAGGAAAGCAATATTCACCGCAAGGGATTCCGGGACAAATTATTTTTGCCCCATGAGCAGGATATGATTGAAAAGGCGGCGCATCCTGCAGTGATGCTCTGGTTGCTCTGGAGCTGCAAGGAGGCCGTCTATAAAATCATTCATCGTAATACCCGTGAAAGAAAGTTCGCACCACAGCAGTTTGCCTGCTACCTCTCCCCAGATGCTGAAGCAACAGGCGAAGTCATTTACCGGCAAGAGCCTTATTATTTTCAAAGCCACCACATCGGGTCCTGCATTCATACAGTAGCAGCTGTTACACCCGCATTGCTGCAGCAGGCAAGGGCCAACACCCGGTATCATATTATATCAGATTGGCAACAATTATTGCCACCTACCGAACTGTTTCAAAAGGATGAACATGGCATTCCGTATATTCATGACCGTTATAGCGGAGAACGTTGGCCTGTTTCCGTTAGTCATCACGGCAAGTATGCGGGGATGGTAAAAATACTCATTCCTTCTCCTCCCAAATATCTTTTTTCCCCACTGGAAGATATTGACTGACCACTCATCCCAAAAAAATGCGCTCTTTTCCCCAAAAATGCTACATTGTACATATGTATATACATAATGGTAAAATAACGGTACATTGGGTCAAAATAGTATCAAAATAGTATGCCTTAAAGGCCGATATTTACCGAGCGACAATGAAACAACCAATAGCTATAGATTGAATACTGGTGGAAATCTCTGCCATGCTTTGTAATTACCGCGATTATCAAAAATCAAGAGTGTGATATACGCTTAATAAAATGAATTATGTTCCAACGTTATGCTAAACTGACGGTCGGTTTCCTGGCAGTGTTGGCTGCCTGTAATAGTGGTGGCTCTCCCGATAAGCAGGAAGAAAAGTTACCAGAGATAGTTGATTACAACTTCAATATTCGTCCCATCTTATCGGATAAATGTTACGCTTGTCACGGTCCTGATGCAAACAAGCGGGAAGCCGGATTGCGCCTGGACATTGCTGACAGTGCCTATAAGGCATTGAGAGAAACGCCCGGTGCACACGCACTGGTGCCGGGTAATCCCATGGCCTCCGCAGTATACCAACGCATCAGCACCAAAGATACTTCGATGCGCATGCCGCCGGTTTCGTCCAATATGGCGCTCACCGGCTATGAAATCAAGTTGATTGAGAAGTGGATTAAACAGGGCGCCCAATACAAACCGCACTGGGCATTTGTGGCACCGGTATCGCCGGCGCTGCCGAAAGTAAATGATGCCCAATGGCCACGCAATGAAATTGACCGCTTTGTATTGGCACATATGGAAACCAAGGGGCTGGAACCCAATCCTGTAGCGGATCATGAAAGATTGCTGAAACGCCTTTGCCTGGACCTCACCGGCTTACCGCCTTCCCAGGAACGGATGGACCGTTTCGCAAAAGATACCAGCGCACAAGGTTACGAGCGCATGGTGGATGAACTGCTGCAAGACACCGCCTATGGCGAAAAAATGGCCATCCATTGGATGGACGTTGCCCGTTACGCCGACTCTCACGGCTACCAGGACGATAACTACCGTACTATGTGGCCCTGGCGGGATTGGGTGATTCATGCATTCAACGAAAACCTGTCTTACAAAGACTTTATTACCTGGCAGCTGGCAGGAGATATGATGCCCAACGCTACCCGCGAACAACTGCTGGCATCCGGTTATAACCGCAATCATAAAATCACAGAAGAAGGCGGGGTAATAGATGAAGAATACCGTATTGAATATGTATCAGACCGCACCAATGCTTTCGGTAAAAGCCTGCTGGGCATTACCATAGAATGCGCGCACTGCCATGATCATAAATACGATCCGTTTTCACAAAAGGAATATTATGAGCTGTTCGCCTTCTTTAATAATGTAAAAGAAGTAGGCTTGCAATCTGTTGTAGGTGGTCCTGAAACCTACGCCAAAACGCCATATATGGAGATCACCAAAGAAGATCTCAAAGGCGTGCTGCACTTCATCAACAAACAAGACACCAATAGATTGATTGTATCGGTGATGGGAGAAAGAGATACCACCCGGAAAACGTATATCCTTGGCCGTGGTAACTATGACAACCCTACGCTGGAAGTCACACCGGAAACACCTCATTCCGTATTACCTTTCGATGTTAAACAATATCCGGCGAACCGGTTAGGACTGGCGGGCTGGTTGTTTGATAAACGCAATCCGCTTACCGCAAGGGTTTTCGTGAATCAGCAGTGGCAGGAAATTTTCGGCAGAGGGATTGTAAAAAGCACGGGCGACTTTGGCATGCAGGGAGATTTGCCCACTAATCCGCAGTTGCTCGACTGGCTGGCCACCGACTTCATGCAGCATGGCTGGAATATTAAACGCCTCATGAAGCAAATGGTGATGTCGGCTACCTATCGGCAGTCCGCGGTAGCTTCCAAAGAAAAGCAGAAAATGGATCCGGAAAATATTTTCCTTTCCCGTGGCCCCCGTTTCCGCCTGCCGGCAGAGCTGGTGCGCGACCTGGTATTGCAGAGCAGTGGTTTGTTGGTACATACCATAGGAGGCCCCAGTGTAAAACCTTATCAACCTAAGGGATTATGGGAAATGGCTACCTCGGGCAGAGGTATCCTCGCTACCTATAAACAAGATCATGGGGAAAGCCTGTACCGCCGCGGATTATATACCTTCATCAAACGTACGGTACCACCACCTTCTATGATGATTTTCGACGCCAGCAACCGGGATCAGTGCGAAGTGAAACGCAGCAATACCAATACACCATTGCAGGCATTGATTATGCTGAATGATCCTACTGTGCTGGAAGCCTCCAGGGTACTGGCTTCGCGGTTACTGCAACAAAACAATAACCCGGCAAAAAATATAGAACAGGCATTTCGTTTGATCGTTTGCCGCACACCACAACAGCAGGAAGTAGCGATTTTGCAGAAATACTACGAGCAACAACAACAATTATATAAACAACAACCAGCGAATGCGGTGAAGCTATTACATCAGGGGGAATCCCCCATGGCTGCCAACCTGGACAACGCCCAATGGGCAGCTATGATGCAGGTAATCACCACTATTTATAACCTGGAAGAAACGCTTTCAAAAACATAAACGGGCCGTCACCCTTTTAAATATAGGAAGATGAAAAATGAATTTATAGAGCATCACCTGAATATGAACCGCCGCAAATTCTTGTCACGACTGAGTTTGGGCGTAGGTAGTCTGGCGTTGGGATCTTTGCTGATACCGGATATTTTTGGTAAAGGCGGTGCAGAAGAAGCCCCGTTTATTCCAGGTGTGCCACACTTTGCACCCAAGGCGAAAAGGATTATTTACCTGTTTCAAAATGGCGCGCCGTCGCAGTTGGAAAGCTTCGACTATAAACCTAAGCTGCGTGAAATGATGGGGCAGGAGTTGCCCCCTTCTATCCGCATGGGACAACGTTTAACGGGTATGACGTCCGGACAGTCGTCATTTCCGCTGGTAGGATCGCATTACGATTTTAAACAGTACGGTGATTCGAGAGCCTGGATCAGTGACCTGTTTCCGCATACCGCCAAAATAGTAGATGATATCTGTATTGTGCGGTCCATGTTTACGGAAGCCATCAACCATGATCCTGCCTTAACATTTTTCCAAACCGGTGCACAGCAGGGAAACCGCGCCAGCTTTGGTTCCTGGATGAGTTATGGATTAGGTAGTGAGAATAAAAATCTGCCGGCATTTTGTGTGTTGCTGTCGAGAGGAAAAGGTAACGGGCAGGGCGTATATTCCAAGCTATGGTCCAATGGATTTTTAGATAGTATTCACCAGGGGGTACAGTTTAGCAGCGGCGAAAGCCCGGTGTTATACCTCAACAACCCCGATGGTATTGATATGGCGAACCGCCGTCAGATGCTGGACCAGTTGTCGGCTTTGAATGATCAGTCGCTGAAAGAGTTCGGGGATCCGGAAATTGCCACTAAAATACAGCAGTATGAAATGGCGTATCGTATGCAAACGGCGGTGCCGGAGCTGACGGATCTCTCCAAAGAATCGGATGATATTATTAAACTGTATGGACCGGAATGCCTGGTGCCAGGCACTTTTGCAGCCAATTGCCTGTTGTCAAGAAAACTGTCTGAAAGTGGTGTACGCTTTATCCAGTTGTATCACCAGGGTTGGGATCAGCATGGTAACCTGCCCAATGAAATGGCTGGCCAGGCGAAGGACGTGGATCGTGCTTCTGCCGCACTGATTACTGACCTGAAACAACGGGGCCTGCTGGATGAAACGCTGGTGATCTGGGGTGGAGAGTTTGGTCGTACTAACTATTGCCAGGGCAAAATGACTGCCGACAACTATGGCCGTGATCACCATCCGCGCTGCTTCTCCATCTGGATGGCCGGTGGTGGTGTAAAACCAGGGGTATACGGAGAAACAGACGAATTCGGTTATAACATTATCAAAGACCCGGTGCACGTACATGATTTCCATGCCACCGTTTTACACCTGATGGGGCTGGATCACGAGAAATTAACTTTTAAACACCAGGGTCGCCGCTACCGGCTTACTGACGTTGCCGGTAAAGTAATACCGGGATTGATGGCCTGATAAATACACAACTATGGAAAGAAGACAATTCATACAAGCGTCGGCGTTAGTAACAGCCTCTTTTTACATTTCCCGTGATCTTTTTGCGAAGCCAAAAGGTCCGGTATATGGTCATAATGGTATGCGTTATGCCCTGGATACAAAGTGGGGAACGCTGGATAGCAGCCGCTACCCGGTGAAAGATTGCCATGAAATGGTACAGGACAAAAAGGGAAGGATCATCCTGCTGACCAATGAAACAAAGAATAATATTCTCGTTTACAATAAATCCGGCAAACTGCTGGAGAACTGGGGCCATGAATTCCCCGGTGCCCACGGTTTAACGCTTAGCAATGAGAACGGTACCGAGTTTTTATTTATCACCGATACCGAAAAACACCAGGTGTATAAAACCACGATGGATGGTAAAATCATTATGACGATTGACTATCCGGCGGAAACGGGGAAGTACACCAAGAAAGAAGAATTTGTGCCTACAGAAACTACGATAGCCCCTAACGGAGATATTTATATTGCCGATGGATATGGCGCACAGTATGTGATGCACTACGACCGCAATGGAAAGCTGTTGGATATCTGGGGAGGAAGAGGTCAGGGAGATGAACACCTGGATAATGCCCACGGTATCACCGTGGATCATCGTCAGGGCACGCCTACGCTGATTGTTACTGATAGAACGCGTAATTGTTTTAAACGTTTCAGCATGGACGGAAAGCTGCAGGAGGTGATTGCATTGCCAGGCGCCTGCGTTTGCCGCCCGGTGATCAAAGGAGACCACCTGTATGCTGCGGTATTACGTTCTCCCAATATGGACAAGGAGGGTAGCGGTTTTGTAACGGTACTGGACAAAAATAATAAAGTAGTGTCTAATATTGGGGGTACTGCTCCGGTATATACCAATGGCCAACTGCAGCCGATGCAGCAGGCGGAAAAAATATTTGTACATCCTCATGACGTGTGCGTAGACAATGATGAAAATTTATATGTGGCGCAGTGGGCTTCAGGAAAAGTGTATCCATATAAACTCAGGAGGGTATAATGACATTGAAACAGCGCTTTCGTTGGCAGGCAGCAGGTAGTAACCTGTTGTTTGCCGCCAATATCTTTGTTCTCTTTTTACTCGTTTTCAACAACCAGGTGGTATTACCGCCCTGGTTGCAGGTACTGGGACGTATGCATCCCTTAATACTGCACTTCCCGATTGTGCTGTTGCTCCTGGCGGGTATATTAACGTTTATTCGTTTACGTGATCCGGCTGCGGAATCATGGAGGCAACAATTAACAGCCGCTTTATTACTCACCGGTGCACTGAGTGCAGTCGTTACCGTTATTATGGGCCTGTTCCTCTCCAAAGAGGAAGGTTATAATGGCAGTGGTATCCTGCAATGGCATAAATGGAGTGGGGTAGGTATTTGCTGGCTGGCGGCTGCATTGTACTGGCTGGGTCAATCCGCTACGCCCAGGTTGCGGTTGCAGCAGGCAGGAGTGGTTGTTACCATGCTTTTATTGGTTATAACAGGCCATTTTGGCGCCGATATCACCCATGGGGAGAACTTTGTACTGGCACCGGTAACGCCTGCCGGAAAAAAGGGGGCAGTGCCGTTTGATCAGGCCCTGGTATATGAACACCTGGTGAAGCCGATACTGGAAGAAAAATGTATGAATTGCCATAATGCAGGCAAAGCAAAGGGTGAACTGGCGATGGATTTACCACAGCAGTTGCTGAAGGGCGGAAAGAGTGGTAAACTGTTTGTTGCCGGTAAACCGGAAGTGAGCCTGTTGCTGGAAAGGTTGCATATGCCGCTCGATGCAAAGAAGCATATGCCTCCTGCAGGTAAACCCCAGCTAACAGATGAAGAAGTAGCGTTGTTGTATTACTGGATAAAAGCGGGAGCTGATTTCAAAACAAAAGTAGCCAGCCAGCCGGCACATGATAGCCTACGTTTACTGGCCGCCACTATGTTGCAGCCGGAAGAGAAAAAGGAGCTGGTATATGATTTTGCGGCAGCAGATGAAAAGCTGGTGGAGAAATTGAATAATAATTACCGTGTCATTTACCCGATTGCGTTGCATGCGGCGCCACTTGTGGTGAACTGTTACAACAAAGACGTGTTCAACGGCAAAGCGATCGAAGAACTGTTGCCATTAAAGAAACAGATCATTGAAATGCACCTGCAGAAAATGCCGGTACAGGATGCAGATTTGAAAACGATTTCTCAGTTTCAACAATTGCGTACCCTGAACCTGAGCTTTACTAACCTGAAAGGGAAAACGCTCGAGGCCCTGGTGTCTCTGCCTCACCTGGAAAGCTTGTCGTTGTCCGGTACACCAGTTACCATGGCAGAGCTGCAGGCATTGAAGAAAGCGCCGGCGCTGAAGGAATTATATCTCTGGAATACAGCCATGACAGCGGCTGATTTGCAACAGGTACAAAGTGCATTCAAACAGGTAGCAGTGATCAAAGGATTTATGGACGATGGCAACCTGCTGAAGTTGAATCAGCCGCAGTTGATGAACACGGCCATGATTTTCAGAGATCAGATCCAGCTGTTATTGAAACATCCGATCAAAGGCGTGGAAATACGCTATACTACAGATGGCTCCGCGCCGGATAGTATGCAGTCGCCCGTGTTTAAAGACAGCCTGTTAATCGACAAAAACCTCACCATTCGCGCTATTGCCTGTAAAAAGGGCTGGTATGCCAGTGATCCGGTGCAGTACAGCTTTTACAAATCTTCGTATATCCCTGACAGTATATCCCTGATCACGCAGCCGCATAGCTCTTATCCGGGTACTGGGCCTAAGACGCTCATTGATCTGCAGAAGGGCGGTATGGAGCATGGCAATGGCAAATGGCTGGGATATAATGGAAAACCAATGGAAGTAGTGATGTTGTTTAAAAAGCCCGTTCCGCTGCAGCAGGTGGCCGTGGGTAGCTTAAACAATGTAGCCGCTTATATTTTCCCGCCTTCCAAAGTAGAAGTATGGGGAGGGTCTGACCCTCAGCACCTGAAACTCCTGAAAAGGGTAGTGCCTGCAGCCGGTAAGAAAGACGATCCTGTAACCGCACTGGATATAGATTGCAGTTTCCCGCTAACGACTTTGTCCTGCGTAAAAGTGATTATGACGCCGGTAGCTAAGCTTCCGGAGTGGCATCCGGGCAAAGGATCTGCAGGTTGGGTGTTTGCAGATGAAATACGCTTTAATTAGCTGTGTAATTCGCCTACCTTTGAAAGGTAACGGATAACCGAATGAAACAGCATAAATATGAAGAAATAGCCGCAGAAATAGCCCGTAACATTCAGGGCGGGCAATATCTGCCGGGGCATAAGTTACCTTCTGTAAGGGCGCTGAAAGAGCGTTACCAAACCAGTTTGAGCACGATACAAAGTGCCTATGATGATTTGTTATTAAAAGGATGGGTGGAGAGTGTACCCCGGTCGGGCTATTTTGTATGTGCCCGGCCGGAGCCCGTTGACCCTGCCGGTGAAACGATGGTAGTACGTGACCCCGTGTTCCGTGCCAACCTGGCGGTGATCACCTCTGAAAACCTGCAACGCAGTGCGTTATCAGAGTTTAATGTGGCCGCACCCGGCGATTTACTGTTACCGCAACAGTTATTACTTAAAACCATGCAACAGGTGATCCGCGAAAAAGGCGCCGCGTTGTTGAAATATTATCCTCCCAATGGCTCTGCAGCACTCAGAGCCGCCATTACCAAACGTGCCGCACACTATCATACCCGTTTACAGGCAAATGAACTATTGATTACAGATGGCGCCTTACAGGCCATATATATAGCATTGGCAGCGGTATGCGAGCCGGGTGATGTTATTGCCATCGAAAGCCCCTGCATATTTTCTGTGCTGGAAGTGATCCGGGTACTGCGTTTAAACGTGGTGGAAATTCCGGTGCATCCCCGCACCGGGTTTGATATTGCTGCTTTGCAGCAGGCATGTACGTTGCATACTTTTAAAGCCATTGTGGTAACGCCTAACTTTCACAATCCTACCGGGGCGCTGATGACAGACGAACAAAAGCGTTTGTTGCTGCAGGTGGCGCAAACCAATGGTATCGCCCTGATTGAAAATGATATTTATGGGGAATTGTATTTCAATGGGAAGCGGCCTTCTACCATTCGCTCTTTTGACGACAGTGGTTGGGTGATGACTTGTGCATCTTTTGCGAAGTCGCTGGCGCCGGGGATCCGGTTGGGATGGTTGTCGGCCGGTCGTTTTTTCCGGCAGGCGGAACAAATCCGTTTTGCCATCGGTAGTGCGGTATCGCCCGTGTACCAGGAAACGATGCTGAAGATCCTCGATAGCAGCGCTTATGAGAAACATCTCCGCGTATTCCGTCAGCAGTTGCAGGCACAGTGTAAGCAGAGTATCCGGCTGGTAAAAGCACATTTTCCGGCTGATACCATCTTATCCCGTCCGCAGGGCGGATATCATTTATGGGTGCAGATGCCGCCACAGCAGGACATGAAGGCATTTTACCGGTATTGTGAGCAAATCGGGGTGAAGTTTACACCCGGATCTGCCTTTTCTTTCCGCCCTGTTTTTAACCAGTATTTCCGGCTGGTATTCGCAGATAAATATACGGCCGCCAAAGAAGCGGTATTACGTAAGATAGGGATCTATGCGTCTGCCCATTAGGCATCATCTGTACCGCTTGTATTTCCGCTGACTGTATCTTCCCGGCAGCCGGGCTTCCGCTACTTTCGTGGCTCAAGTTTAACCATCGGGACAACAGGCAACTACAGCGTACTGGGTGAAGGAACAACTATAACGGATATACGTGGAATATTTTATTATCTTAACACCCTATTCTTCCACGTATAATTGATGCATATGACTTTCAGGTACCTCGTACTGTTGTCCGTTTTATTTTATCATATGTCTGCGGCTGCGAAGCCGGTAAAAATTGCCTGTCTGGGCGCCAGTATCTGTGCCGGTGCGCGATTAGCGGATCCGAAAACGCAGTCGTATCCTGCCCAGTTGGAACGCATGCTGGGAAAGGGGTACCTGGTCACCAACTACGGTGTGAGCAGCACTACCTTATTGAAAAAGGGAGATCATCCTTATTGGAATACACCACAATATAAGGCTGCATTGGCCGCCAACCCGGATGTGGTGCTCATTGATCTGGGAGGGAACGACAGTAAGCTGGTGAACCGGGTGTACCTGGATGAGTACGAGAAAGATTATCGTGACATGATACAAGCGTTTAAGGCCTTGCCTTCAAAGCCGCGTATTGTATTGTTATTGCCGATTGTGTCGTTTGTGACCGACACCACGCAGATCTGGGATCCGGTGATTGCTAATCGCCTTGTGCCGAAAGTGAGGTGGGTAGCACATGAAGAAAATGTGGAGGTGGTGAATTTAAATTCCCTGTTTATAGGGAAGCCTGCGTTGTTGCCGGATGGTATTCATCCAGGGCTGGAAGGCACTACCCTGATGGCGAAAACGTTGTATGAGGTGATTCATCCGGAAGCAGCGCCCTCTTTGGATCTTCTTAATAATTTACCTAATCACGTGTCTTTAAGTTATTTTTATGGCTATCGGATGGCGGATTTTGATTTTAAGGGACGCGATTGCAAGGTGGTAGCACCGGTACGGGAAGCGGCAGGTTATCCGTGGATTTGGCGGGCCCGCTTTTGGGGGCATGAGCCACAAACAGATATTGCATTGCTGGAAAGAGGCTTCCATGTAGTGTATTGTGATGCGTCAGAATTATTTGGTAATGAAGAAGCGATTCAGTTGTGGAATGATTTCTATGCGATGTTGCATGGAAGAGGACTGGCTGCCAAAGCGGTGATGGAAGGCATGAGCCGGGGTGGTATCTACGTGTATAACTGGGCCGCAGTAAATCCGGATAAGGTGGCGGCGGTATATGTAGACAACCCGGTAATCGACCTTACGAGCTGGCCGGGCATACAGTATAAAAAGCAACTGGCTGGCCGCAATGAGTGGGAAACGTTTAAGAAAGATTATCAGCTGCCCACTGATTCAGCAGCACTAGCGTTTACAGGCAGTCCCCTGTATAAGGTAAACGAGATTGTAAAAGGGAAATATCCTATGTTGCATGTTTTGGCAGATGAGGACCGGGATGTAATTCCTGCTGAAAATACGCTTCCTTTTGAAGCCAAAGTACGTGCAGCCGGTGGCGATATAACGGTGATGCATAAACCGGGTTTTGCGCATCATCCACATAGTTTCCCGGATTCTACGCCTATTGTGGATTTCATCTTAAAGGCGTTGCACCGGTAATTATTTCAGCAACCATTCCAGTTTATACATCTGGTGGAAGCTGTCGTAGTCCATGAGTGCGGCATCCCTTTTAAATAAAGCATCTATCTGGTCTGCTAAGGCCGGATGATCGCGGAATGCCTGTTTCAGATTCCAGGCAGTTAATGTTTGTAGCTGCCCATTGGCTGCGGAGAAATAGTATTTGAACTGGTCTGTAGGTCCTTCTTTGGGCGAAGCAGGGATTTTTCTTTTATACAGCAGTATGGTCGGATTGTTATTGAGCACCTGGTAGCTATGGTTGCCAATGATCCTATATACTTCTCCGTTAGTAAGCCGATAAGCAAAAATGTCTTTCTTGTTTAGTTGTATAACGCTGTCTTTACAGTGGATAGTGACATAGCTTTTAGGAGACAAAGTATATAATTTAATCGAGGCCGGGGCGCTGCTATCGTGATAGTTGAGCTGATTACCCAGGAAATCATTTCTATCGTGGAAGATGCCTGTTATTTTTCGTTGCGCAGAGAGCAGGGTGCTAATGCTCATCAGCAGCACGCATAATCCTGCAATGCTTGTAAATCTTTTCATGGCCGACCAGAGATTGTTTTAGCTACTGCAATTTTACTAAAAACAATTGTTTATTCTGCCTGATTTTCCCTCTTGACCAACTATTTGTTAGTGATAGAAAAATGGTATTTTGGGAAAAAGCTTCCTTACTTGAAAATTATAGGCCAGATATTGTGCGCTTTTATTGTTTACCTGCTTCTATGTGCAGCTACATTTTTAATGCTGAGAACTATTTTGCAGTATACCGTCCTGCAGGATAATGTTGGTTTTTTACAGTTGAAGCAGGCATACGTAGGTAATAAGGTTTGGAAGACTGCTTTTTATGTGCATGTATTTTCTGCGATTTTTGCCCTGATGGCAGGATTTACGCAGTTTTCGGGAGATCTGCTTAAAGAACGTTCTTCCATACATCGGTTAGTGGGGCGGTTGTATGCCTGGAATATCATGGCCATTAATTTTCCGGCGGGCATGATCATGGCTATTTATGCCAATGGCTTGCTGCCATCTAAAATCGCTTTTACGATATTGGATTGTTTATGGTGCTGGTTTACCTGGCAGGGCGTTGTGACGGCCAAAAGAGGGGACATCGCTGCACACCGGCGTTTTATGATCCGGAGTTATGCGCTAACGCTTTCTGCGATTACGCTCAGAACCTGGAAGGAAATATTATCGCGCAGTTTTGATATAGATCCGCTCACACTATACATGATCGATGCATGGTTGGGATTTGTTCCCAATTTGTTATTGGCGGAAGGATGGATTTATTTGACATCAAAGGCAGCTAAAAGAATCACGGCTTTGAATAGGAAATAAATCCCCAATTTTATTTAGGTGGATGACTATCTTATTCCATACAGTCCCACAAAAAAATTATCCTCTTCCCAGCGAAAAATTGAGGAGAATCAAGTAGGTAATGCTACCAACGATGATCAGCAAGCAGAGGACAAAAGTAATGATCCCTGCTGTGAGTGCTATTGTATCGCCTTTGGTTTGAAATACGCGGTATATTTTCCGGGAAAAGAAATAACATATCCAGAGAATAACAAAAGCTACAGCCATGAAGAAAAGAGTAGCCAGAATAGAAGATTCCATAGGTATTATTTTAGGTTGATGACCATATTCCATGTCTTATCTACTTCATACGGTCTGGGGCCGGAGCCGGTGGCCGCAAACAGATGCGTAGGTTTGCCATTTTCAAATAAAAGAAATGGTCTTTCAAAGTTGGCCTGATGGGTGGTAGTGCCATCATTCCATTTCACAACACGTGAATAGGCTTTTACGGGACTGGATAATTTCCAGTCGATGCCATTTTTCGAAGTAGCATGAATACCGCCGCCTTCTTCTCCGCAAATATGTCCGAAGCGATCTTTCATGATCAGTTCATATTGTTTTCCGGACCACCATACAAATGGGTCTTCCACATCGTTGTCCATGTTTTCTTTGCTATGAAAGGAGAAAACAGGTTTGTCTGAAAGCCGTTCGTATACAGCATCATAGCGTTTGGCGCCGGCGGCGCCCAGCAATAATGGGGGTGATTGGTCTTTGGAAGAAGATTTATACATCAGGTATACGCTGCCATCGGGTTTGATCACCGGTGAAGGGTTGGAGGTAATAGAGGCATCCCATTTGCCGGGGCGGGGTGATATGACCGGGTGGTCCATCCGTTTCCAGGGCCCGAAAACCGAGTCAGATACGGCCATGCCTACACGCTTGTGCATCCAGGCGCGTTGCGCGCGTCCATCGGCCCATACGTCTTCGCGGTTATCGGGTACTTTGAAATCGTAGGAGGTACCCATGTAGTAAAGCAGGTATTTATTTTTATATTTTACTATTCTTGGATTGTGGGTGACCAGGCCGTCGAAATAATCCTTGCCGCGGGGCGACAGTACTACTTCTGCAAAGGTGTAAGGGCCTTCCGGGGTAGGCGACACGGCTCTTACAATTTGCGAATTGGTAACCCAGTTACCAAAGCCCAGGTCTTTCGACCAGCGGGAGGCGAACATGTGATATTGCCCGTCTTCTCCTTTTACTACAGAAGGGTCCCATACCCAGTAATCATCCATTTTAAAACCGCCGCCTACCGGTGCAGTGAGCAATTTATCTGCAAAAGCGGTGTCACCGGTGCCAGCCAGTAGCTTATTGGCGCCCAGCAGGGAAGGAAGGATAATGCCTGCGGTAACCTGCTGAATAAAAGTACTTCTTTTCATGTATCCAATGTGTTACAATCGACTATAGGTTTGTTGGGAATAGTGCAACATACAAAAAAAATGAGGGGATAGGAAATTTGCCGTCGCTGCTTCCCTTCTTTCCTGTGGATTGATTTATATTTGAGCCCACATAACAGGATCTACTATCATGAGCCATAAAATAAAAGTACTGGCGATTTGCGGAAGCACCCGCCAGGTTTCCTCCAATCATCACCTGATTAAAGCGATTACCACTTTAAGTGCAGATATCTTCGATGTGCAGTTATGGGACGGGCTGACAGCCTTGCCCCATTTCAACCCGGACGAAGATATGACACCAGAGAGTGCACCAGCCCCCGTACAGCAATTCCGCGAAGAACTGGCAGCAGCTGATGCCGTATTGATTTGTTCGCCGGAATACGCCATTGGCGTACCGGGAACGCTGAAGAATGCCATCGACTGGACCGTTTCCTCCATGCATTTTTCCCGTAAACCGGTGGCATTGATTACGGCGGGCACTTCTGGATATAAGGCGCATCAGTCGCTGTTGGGAACCTTACTCATTATAGAGTCTAAAATAGGAGAGGATGCGCAGTTGGTGGTATCTGGCGTGAAGCGGAAAGTAAACGAGGCGGGTGTGATTACCGATGCCGAAACGGAAACGCAGGTACGAAAACTGATAACAACATTAGCGGCTGTAGTGGCAGAAGAGGAAGTGATATTGTTACCCGCACCGTTATTATTCTAAATAATTATCCCAGACAAAGTAGCTGTCTTTTTGAGGCAGCTACTTTTATTTATAGGGGATCAATATTTTCTCAGAATCCATTTTCCATCAACCAACTGTTGAACATCTTAAACCAATGGTCTTTGCTATTCGAATCAGTCAATGCAAAACCGTGTCCACCTGATTGCAGGATATGCATTTCTGCTTTTACATGGTTTTGTAACAGTGCATTAAAAAACGAAAGGGTGTTTTTGACTGGGATGACGTCATCATCTGCGGCGTGTACCATAAAGGTGGGTGGAGTAGTAGCGGTAACATGTTTATCGGTACTATAGAGGTGTAGTAATTCCGGCGAGGGGTCTTTGCCAATGAGGTTTTCGCGGGTTCGTGGAATAGCCGGGTCGTAGATAATCACCGGGTATAACAATGCCATGAAATCTGGCCGGAGTGAAATGTTTTCTTTGTTATCGATCACGATCCTGTTGGCTTGTGTGCCTTCCATTGATACCAGGTGTCCACCGGCTGAAAGTCCCATCATACCTACTTTGGCAGGGTTAATGCTCCATTCTGTGGCCCTTTTACGCACTAGCCGGATAGCGGCCTGTGCATCCTGCAACGGACCAATAGATTTATTGATCATGATGGTATCATTGGGCAAACGATACTTTACAATAAAAGCAGCAATACCTTTTTCGTTCAGCGCTTTAGCAATTTCTTCACACGATGGGAGCGACAAGAGGCGGTAGCCTCCACCCGGAAAGATAAGTATGGCGGTGCCGGTGGCATTTTCTTTCTTCGGAAAAAAAGGAATGAGTGCCGGTTGGGTGATCCGGGTTACACACTCATCGGCATCTGTTTGTTCCAGGAAATCTGCCGGGGCCTTGCGGGCATTGGGCACACTCTCTTCGTAAAGGGGGATCTGTTGTGCTGTGGCTTGTTGTAGCCAAAGCATGGATATAAAAGTGCTGAATTTTATGAGCTTACTTATCATACCACTAAAAGTAGCGATCTTCAGCTACGGGGACTATGCCAAAATGCTCAAATTATCCGTTTATCCGGAAGTAGGTAGGTTGCACCCCATAGGCCGATTTAAATGCCCTGGAAAAAGCGCTGGCACTTTCAAATCCGCACATCCAGGCAATGTCCTGCACGGGTTCCTGGCTGTGTTGTAAGAAGTCGGCCGCCTGTTGTAACCGGATGCCGGTCAGATACTGGTACGGTGTGGTATGAAAAACCGCTTTGAACTGTCTGACCAGTTGCGGTACCGATAAGCCAGCCTGGGCGCCGATTTGTGTTAAATCAATGTTTTGTCCGGGTACAGAGTGGAGCACATCCCTGGCTACGCATAAACGTTTATATATTTCCTGCCGGGTACCGGCTTTAATGGCCTTCACCAGGTTGGTAGCTCTTACATCTGATCCATGCATACTTAACAGGTGGCGCAACAGGAATACGAGATACTCATCTGTCATGGCTTCCTGGTAGCCGTTGGTTTCGAGCAGGGATATGAGATGGTATAATTGCCGGCTCATAGCGGGTGTAATGGAGCGAAGTGTCTGAAAAAACTCAGGAGTGCTATGGATGCTGTCGGCAGGGTTGTCCAGTAACCAGGTGTCTGTGTGTTGGGTGTCGGAAAATACGGCGGCCGCAAATTCATTTTTAAAGAAGACAGATAGGCATCGTACTTTTTCTTTGCTGCGAATGCGGCAGGAATAACGTTGTTCGTTGTTTAAGACCAGGAATTGTCCCGGGCGAACCGCTAATTGCCGGCCATCTATCCCATAAATCTCTGTTCCGCTTAATACCGTTTTTATAGAAAGACAGCCAACATGGTCGTCGCAAAAACTCTCCCTGCTCTCCGCATGGAAGATGATATTGTGTTTGCTGAAGCGCTCAAAATGCTGTGCTTCATCAAAGCCTGGTTGCGTATGATCGGGCAGATGGGTAAAATACATGGTAAAAGATCGCTGGCCTTATAAAGTTATCATTTTTCGTCAACACTATTACTGCCTGCTAATGTGGGAAATGGTGACGCGAGATCATAAAATTGAGCATTTTGGCATATACCAGTTGGCTGGTTGGAGGTATTTTTTGTGCGCAAAGGTATTGCGTCCATCCAGGAGGGGGGCCTTAATTAGCCAAATATTTGATGATTCCAGCCAGGTGATCGACCCGAATGGAATTATTTCGGGATAAAAAATAATTTATTCTTTCCGATAGTACTACTCGGACGCCTGTCCGACATCGCTTTTGAGAGCCGCTGTAATGTGCATTCCATTGTGTAATTCTGCATTTGAAAAACTAAACCTGTAATGAAGGCGACCGTTGCCTGGAATTCCCGTAGCGTGTGTAATAGCAAACCATATCAGCCAAGACGTATGATTTTTTTTCAACCACAATAAAATCAACAGTATGAATTCCCTCTTTGCATTAAGAACCGGCATCGTACGCCGGATGCTGCTGGCATGCTGGCTACTGCCAGGCCTCCTATGCAGCAATCTGATGGCGCAGGTAAGCCCGCCTGTACCAGCCACCACTCATCAACACAATAAGCAGGTGATAGGCTATATCACCCAATGGGACGCCTGGAAAAACATCGCAGGTATTGTACCCGCTGGCGGTTACAATCATTTGAATGTGGATTACTCGCAGTACACCCAGCTCAATTTTTCTTTCTTTGGCGTAGCGGTAGATGGTTCCTTGCACAGTGGCGACTACCGCAATAAAAATATTTACCAGGTAGGTGCCACACAAGCCCCGGCAGCATTGGTAAATACAGATATTTACAGCAGCTGGGACATGTACCTGCTTTATGGAGAACTGGACATCCTTTATAATATATCGGATGGCAGTTATGCTTATTCACTGGGCTATCGCAATGCCGGTGGCGGATGGAGTAATGTCAACACCGGTAAAACTGGATCTTTCCCTTTATCCGTTCCCAAACAGGGGGGTGCCCCCGGCGTGATTGACCTGGCGCATCAGAAGGGCGTAAAAGTAGTGGCTTCCATCGGCGGTTGGAGTATGTGTAAACACTATCCTGAAATGGCCGCAGATGCCACCAAAAGGGGCCGTTTTATTGCAGGCTGCCAGGAGTTGATCAGCATGGGTTTTGATGGTATCGACTTTGACTGGGAATATCCCAACGATCCCGGTATGAACATCGAGCATTATGGACCAACAGATTTCGCCAACTTTGCTGCCCTGGTAGAGCAGCTACGTGCAGCTATTGGCCCCAGTAAAATCATCACGGCCTGCTTTGCTGCCGCACCCGCTAAGCTACAGGGTTTCGACTGGGCAAGACTAAATAATTCCATGAATTATTTTGACATGATGACCTATGACTATAATGGTGGCTGGTCCAATAAAGCCGGACATAATGCGCCGTTATATGATTATCCTGGTGCGGAATACAGTGGCTTTTCTCTCAATGCTACTACGCAGGCACTCCGTGCGCTGGGCGTAAACATGAGTAAAGTAAACCTGGGCGCCCCTTTTTACGGTCGGGGGGTGATTACCAGCGGTGCGGCTGCCCTGAATGGTGCTACCGTTAAACGCGCAGAAACCGTGCAACCTGACGGACCCATACAAACCTGCGCCGATTATACCAACTGGGCTAAAGACCAATGGGACGGTACACCCAACTATAGCTACGTCCTCAATAAAACAGGTAGTGGCTCCGGCTGGACAGATCACTGGGATGATGTAGCCAAAGTGCCTTATAAAACTAATGGCAGCTTTTTCCTCAGCTATGATAACGAACGCTCCATTGGTGAAAAGGCCCAGTATATCAAAGATAATAGTCTGGCAGGTGTGATCATTTGGCAGGTATTCGGCGATATGCTCAATATGACGACCGCTACACAGGCGAAAGGAAAACTGATCTATTGCCCCAACACCACTTCTCCACTGGTCAATAAGATCAATGAAGTTTTTGCCGGCAATGTAACAGGCAACATCCCGCCCAAAGTAAATCTCATTTCACCGGTCAACAATACCACTTTTACTCTACCTGCTACTATCAACATACAGGCATCTGCCAGTGATTCTGATGGCGTGGTGAAACGAGTGGCTTTCTACCGGGATACTACGCTGTTAGCCATTGACAGTACGGCACCCTATGCTTATAGCTGGACCAGCACAACCGCCGGCAGCTATGCTATCAAAGCCATTGCTACGGATGATAAAGGCGCCAGCACTACTTCTACGGTGGCCAATATCACGGTGACCGGCGGCTCTGTGAGCACCGGCAAAGTGATTGTAGGCTACTGGCAAAACTGGGGCACTCCTACAGATGCCTCTCCGTATATCCCTCTCCGTAATGTGAACCCGAAATACAATGTGATTGAAATTGCATTTGCCATGAGTGGTACGGATAAGGCCACGATGAGCTTTGTACCGGAAAATACCACTCCGGCAGTATTTGCTTCGGATGTGGCTTACCTGCAATCACAGGGCAAAAAAGTGCTGTTGTCTATTGGCGGCGAAACGGGTACGCTGGACCTTAGCACCACAGCACAAAAGCAAGCCTTCGTTACTTCCCTGAAATCCTTGCTGGACCAATATAATTTTGACGGCTTTGATATAGACATCGAAGGCGGTGCTAACCTGCAACTCAACAGCGGCGACAATGATTTTACAAATCCTACTACCCCAAAAGTAGTGAACCTGATAGCCGCTATTAAAGAAGTAGTGGCCTACCGCAAAGGACTCGGTAAAGACTGCTGGCTGACCATGGCGCCAGAAACCTATTATGTACAAACCGCTTATGGCTCCACCTATGGACCACTGGTAGGCGCTTATTTGCCGGTGATTCATGGTGTACGCACAGAGCTCACTTTCATCCATCCGCAATATTATAATACAGGTTCTGTGATGGGACTCGACAATGGTATCTACAGCCAGGCTACTTCCGATTTCATAGTAGCCATGTCGGAAGTGTTGTTGCAGGGATTCCCGGTATCCGGTACAGGTAAAGTATTTCCACCACTCCGGGAAGACCAGGTGGCCTTTGGTGTACCGGCATCCGCCAGTGCAGCAGGCGGTGGTTATACTACCCCGGTGAATGTGAAGAAAGCACTGGATTATTTAATTAAAGGACAGGCATACGGCGGCGCCTACACGTTGCGCAAACCTGCCGGTTATCCGAACTTCAGAGGTATCATGACCTGGTCGGTTAACTGGGATAAAGTGCATGGCGATGAGTTTGCCAGTAACTACTACGATTATTTCTTTGGCACTACCGTGGTAAATAAACCTCCTGTGGTAAACATTACAGCTCCGGCCGGCAATACCAATTACAATGCACCGGCCAGCATTACCATCCAGGCTGCAGCCAGTGATTCCGATGGCATCGTGATCGCTGTAAAATTCTATAACGGCAATGCACTGCTGGCAACAGATAGCGTGGCTCCGTATTCCTTTGTATGGAACAATGTACCTGTGGGTACCTACAACCTCACGGCGCTGGCAACAGATAATAAAGGCGACAGCACAAGGTCGTCTGTTGTTACAGTGAAAGTAAATACCCCGGGTAATAAACCACCTGTGGTAAACATTACAGCTCCTGCCAATAACACCACTTACACTGCGCCAGCAACCGTATTGATAAACGCTACGGCTACAGATAGTGCAGGCACTATTGTAAGGGTGGAGTTTTACAATGGTACCACATTGTTGTCAACAGATTCCGTTGCGCCATATAGCTATAGCTGGACCAATGTAGCAGCAGGTAACTACGCTATTACAGCTAAGGCAACGGATAACGGTGGCGCATCTACGACTTCCGGTATCGTGAATATCATTGTAAATCCTGCTGGTGGCGGTGGTTGCGATGGAATTGCTGGATGGGTAGCTACTACTGCATACAATGGAGGTACCCAGGTCGTATACGGCGGCAAAGTATACAACTCCAAATGGTGGACACAGGGAGAACAGCCAGATCTGAATACAGGCTCAGGAAAGCCCTGGGAATATGTAAGGGATTGTGGCGGCACACCGGGCAATACGCCGCCAACAGTGAGCATTACGTCACCTGCTAATAATGCAGCATTTACTGCTCCTGCCAGTATAGCCGTTAACGTTACATCTGCTGATGCAGACGGTACCATTTCTTACGTTACTTTTTATAATGGTACTACTTTGCTGTCAACAGATTCCAGTGCGCCATATAGCTATAGTTGGACCAATGTAACTGCCGGTAATTACGCCATTACAGCTAAGGCAACGGATAATGGTGGTGCTTCCACTACCTCAGCTGTTGTAAATGTGGTGGTAAATCCTGCCGGTGGCGGAGGTTGCGGTGGCATTGCCGCATGGGTAGCTACTACGGCTTATAATGGAGGTAGCCAGGTAGTATATGCCGGTAAAGTATATAACTCCAAATGGTGGACACAGGGCGATAGACCAGATCTGAATACGGGCTCCGGAAAGCCATGGGAATACGTGAGAGATTGTACCGGCGCAGCCATCGTAAATAATGCAGTGCTATCTAAATCGATTGCTCCTTCCTCCTTGCTTTCCTACCCTAATCCTGCTAATGGCAACGAGATTCGGTTGAAAGTAGAGGGTAATCCAGGTGATAAATTACTGATAGAAATAATGGACCTGCATGGAAACGCACCCGTGATACAACAGGTGTATGTGCCTGCATCAAAAGGAGTGCAACCCGTAAGTATCAATATCAGTAAGGTACATGTGGGCACGTGGATTATCAGAGTCACCAGTCAGCAAACACGTAAAGTGAGTAGTGCCAAGTTAATCAGGTTATAGGGAGATGGAAATAGAGAAGTCCCGTCGGCATGCCTGATCAGTTATCGTAAGTAGAAAAAAGAAGAGGGTGTCTCAAAAGTAATTTGAGACACCCTCTTTGTATTTTAAGAAAAATAAGGCTATTTATCCAGAAAATCCGGCGGCAGGATAGCCACGGGATATAAGCGTTTATTACGCGTGTACACGGCGGTACCCATCTCCCGAAATAATCACCTTATTTACCAACAATGTATTTATTATTTTCAGTAACTCCTTTCCAGTTATCTGTGCGGAAAGGCGCTGCGGGGAAACCTTCTTTATTAAAAAGATTATCCTCCAGGTTATCATCGGCCCAGCCGTAACGCACGGCTACCGGGTTACTTACTTCGTCGCAAAACACCACCACTTTATCGCCAGCCACATAGGCTTTGGCATAATGGAATTGCTGATCGGCGCCGGCTACTTCAAAGCCTTTGATATAGCCATATTTGTCGTTTACGGTAAGACCGCCGCCTACGCTGGTAAAGCTAAGTGTTACTTTGTTGCCATTGGTTTGCATGGATTGATACACCGGACCGCTGTATACATTGTTTTGACCATAGGTGTTGTGTAAAGCAACGGCGGCCAGTCTTTTTCCTACATCCTGCTTGTTGCGTGGGTGAATGTCTTTAGGTTCGCCAATGTCTGTAATAACGGCCATGCCTGTATTAGGCATGTTCAGGGTAAGCGTTTGTGCTTCTCTCAGTTCTGCCCAGTTGCTTCCCCGCTGGCTGTTGCCATTGGCAGAATTGAAGCTGGCCAATTGTACAAAGTAAAACGGAAACTCGCCCTGGTTCCACAATCTGCGCCAGTCGTTGATGAGCAGCGGAAATGATTTCCGGTATTCATAAGCACGGCCGGCATTGGTTTCGCCCTGGTACCAGATGGCGCCTTTAATGGCAAATGGTAATATGGGATGGATCATGGCATTATACAACAGAGAAGGGTAGCTGTTGGGGCTTACACTTACATCGGGTATAATAGCGGATGCTATACGGTAAGCCCAGTTGCCCGCCAGTGGCTGTTTGTGGCCTGCTATATTCACAAACATATCAGCCGCATCTCCGGTAAAACCGCCACCGCCGCCGGTATCTTCTATTCTTACTGCAATGGTATTTTTGCCGGCTTTTAGCACACCAGCCGGAATCTTATACAGGCGGGTGGCATTATAAGCATTGGTGCTGCCTACGCGGACGCCATTGATATAGGCAATATCGTTGTCGTCTATTGTGCCCAAACTTAATTCCGCGGGTTGACCGGCTTGTGATGCCGCTACATCGAAGCTGCGGCGGAACCATACTATACCGTCGAAGTCGCCGAGTTGCCGCGTTTCCCAGGCGCCAGGCACTTCCATCTTATCCCAGGACTGATCCGCTACGTTTTCGGCCGACCAACCGGCAGCGGTCGCGGCATCAGGGATGCTACCCTGTTTGGTTTGAATGATCTGCTGGATTCTTTTTTTATTGGCGATCGCAAAAGAGTCGATATTCAATACCGGCGTGTTTTTCATGAGCTCACTGAACACTTCGTTATTGGCCATGCCGTCGCGGCTGATCCAGGTTTCCACCATAGAGCCACCCCAGGAGGTGTGTATGAGGCCAATAGGGACGTGCAGTTGCTCATTCAGGGCTTTGGCAAAGAAGTAGCCAACGGCGGTAAAATCACCGGTATTTTCAGGGCTGGCCGCCTTCCAGGCGCCAGGCTTGGTATCTGCCTTGGGGGTAGCCGAAATATCTTTCGGCAAATAGAAATGACGGATGCTGGGGTTGGCAGATGCCGCTTTCTCTTTATCCGCATTGAATACGGCATTTACAGGAAATTCCATGTTCGACTGACCACTACATACCCATACATCTCCCATGAGGATATCGTGCAGGGTAATACTGTTTTTTCCCTGTACCGATAAATTATACGGACCACCCGCTTTCTCCGGATTCAACAATACTTTCCACTGTCCGTTTTTATCGGCTTTAATGGTTTTTGTTTGTCCATTGAACTGAATGGTGACTTTTTCATTTTTATCTGCCCAGCCCCACACCGGAATGGGTTTATCGCGCTGGAGTACCATATTATCCCCGAAAATGTTGGGAAGACGAACGGTGGCCCACCCAACGGAGGTCATCATAGTGGCGGCCAGTAACAAAACTGTTTTTTTCATATTTGTGGTATTGTCGTTATCAAGAAACGCGTGGAATCGCTATGCGGCTATAAATGTAAGGAAGCGTTTTTTTATTTTATAACTTATTATGATAAAGTAATAATACCCGATGGCTTAAAATTATATACAAATAACCCTGAATAGTGTAACAGTTCCCCCTCGCATTGGAAGTAGCTTTGCATAAAATCAAGAGAAATATGTCAATCGCTATATCCGTGCAGCCAGCTGCACATAAGAAACAAGAGATAAAAGAATCTTACCCTGTATTGGAAATGACCTGTGCTGCCTGTGCCATCAGCGTGGAATCTATGCTGAAATCAGTTCCCGGCGTATCTGATGCCGGCGTAAACTTCGCCAACCAGCGGGCCTGGGTGGTGTATGATCCCGCCGTAGTAACGCCGGAGGGCCTGCAGCGCAGCGTTCGCAGTGTAGGATATGATTTATTGATCAATAAAGAAAACCAGGAGGAGGAACAGGCGGCTGCACAGCAAAAGCACTACCAGCATGTCAAACAAAGAACAATCTGGTCAGCGGTGTTATCGCTCCCGGTAGTGATCATCGGTATGTTTTTCATGGATATGCCGTATGGTAATTATATCATGATGGCTTTTGCCACGCCGGTGGTGTTTTTCCTCGGACGTCATTTCTTCGTGAATGCCTGGAAGCAGGCCAAATTCGGTAAAGCTAACATGGATACCCTGGTAGCATTGAGTACCGGTATTGCATGGTTATTCAGCGCCTTCAACACCTTTTACCCTGAATTCTGGCACCAGCGCGGGTTGCATGCACATGTTTACTTTGAAGCAGCAGCGGTGGTGATTGCGTTTATATCTCTCGGAAAATTACTGGAAGAAAAAGCGAAATCAAATACTTCTTCTGCCATCAAAAAACTGATTGGATTACAACCTAAAACTGTATTGCTGGTAGGCAGCGATGGCAATACCACCGAAATTCCGATTGCGCAGGTACAGGTAAACGACCTGCTGATGGTGAAGCCTGGTGAAAAAATCCCGGTAGATGGTAAAGTAGCCAACGGTACTTCCTATGTAGATGAAAGCATGATTACCGGGGAGCCGGTAGCCGTAGCTAAAAAGGCCGGAGACGCGGTGTTTGCGGGTACTATTAACCAGAAAGGCAGCTTTCAGTTCCACGCGGAGAAAGTAGGGGCCAACACCTTACTGGCCCAGATTATCAAGATGGTACAGGAAGCCCAGGGTAGTAAAGCTCCGGTACAAAAACTGGTCGATAAAATTGCGGGCATCTTTGTCCCTGTAGTGATAGGCATTGCCATCTTAACCTTTGCTACCTGGATGATATTAGGTACAGATAACGCTTTCAGTCATGCGTTGCTCACGGCGGTGACCGTACTCGTGATTGCTTGTCCTTGTGCACTGGGATTGGCTACACCTACAGCTATCATGGTGGGCGTAGGTAAAGGCGCTGAAAACAATATCCTGATCCGCGACGCGGAAAGCCTGGAGTTAGCACATAAAGTAAACGCACTGATACTGGATAAAACCGGTACCATCACCGAAGGTAAACCCGTAGTAACGGATATTACCTGGAATGTGGAAGGAGAAACCGCTCAAAAAGTATTGTATGCGCTGGAACGCCAGTCTGAACACCCGCTGGCAGAAGCCGTAGTGGCACACTTGCAGGAAAGCAATGTAACGCCCGTGGTGCTGGATCATTTTGAAAGCATTACCGGGCAGGGAGTAGAAGCACGGTACGAAGGCAGTACCTGGTATGTAGGTAACGGAAAGCTGATGGAAGCGCATAAAGTGATACTGGATGCCACTATTAAAGCGAAGGCCGCCGCGTTACAAGCTGCCGCCAATACCGTAGTTTACTTTGCGGTCGACAAAAAACTGCTGGCCGTAATCGCCATTGCTGATAAAATCAAAGCTACGTCCAGGGCGGCTATCGAATCATTGCAACGCAGCGGTATAGAAGTATACATGCTGACCGGCGATAACGCGCACACCGCAGCCGCTGTGGCACAACAGGTAGGCATTAAGCATTACAAGGCAGAAGTGCTGCCTTCCTACAAAGCCGAATTTGTAAAAGAGTTGCAGCAGGCAGGTAAAGTAGTGGCGATGGCCGGGGATGGTATCAACGACTCCCAGGCGCTGGCACAGGCAGATGTGAGCATCGCGATGGGTAAAGGTGCTGACATTGCGATGGATGTGGCTAAAATGACCCTGATCACCTCAGATCTGAACAGTATTCCCCGGGCATTTAAATTATCCGGAAAAACAGTGCGTACCATTAAACAAAATCTCTTCTGGGCGTTTATATATAATGTCATCGGTATTCCAGTTGCGGCAGGTGTATTATTCCCGGTAAATGGCTTCCTGCTGGATCCCATGATTGCCGGAGCAGCTATGGCGCTGAGTTCTGTAAGTGTGGTGAGTAACAGCTTACGCCTTAAAATGACCAAACTATAATTATGTAAAAGGAATTATGAATTGTGTAACAATCCCCGGTTCCTTAGCACGTAATTTTACATCATCAATCAGACAATTATCTCATAAAAAAATAAACAGAATGGAAACAGTACAATTCAAGACCAATATAAAATGTTCAGGATGTATAGCAACGGTAACGCCTGTATTAAATGAACTGGCCGGCGCAGATAACTGGGAAGTAGACCTGACCAGCGCAGATAAAATACTCACCATCGCCAAAGAAAACCTCGATAAAAGTGAAGTAAGGGTAGCAATCGAAAAAGCAGGTTACAAAGCAGAAGCATTGTCATAACGCTAACAACTACACGAACGGATAAATTTCTTCAAAAAAATAAAACATATCAACATGAAAAAGATATTACTGGCAGGAATGGTTTTAGTAGCCGGATTTTTCCAACAAGGCAAGGCACAGGATAAAACAGCTTCCGCTCAACTCTCACCTTTGTTGACGCAATACTATCAGATTAAAGACGCGTTGATCGGTAGCAATGCTACTGCCGTCGCTGCACAAGCCGAAGCATTTGTAAAGGCCGCTGCCAGTGTAGATATGAAATCCATGCCTGCAGCAGATCACAACGCTTATATGCCTTTGTCTGACAAGTTAGTAGCCGATGCTAAAGCAATTGCCGGCACAAAAGATATCAATAAACAAAGAGAATATTTTAAAACGTTTTCTGACAATATTTATTCACTGGCGAAAGCAGTATCATTATCTGCCGCACCAGTATACCAGGAATATTGCCCCATGAAAAAAGCCTACTGGCTGAGCAGCAGCAACGCCATCAAAAATCCTTACTTCGGCAACCAGATGCTGACTTGCGGTAAAGTAAGCGATACCATTAAGTAGCAGCATCTTCAATTTCGATTATGAAAGCACTATTCCTGTATATAATATTGTTGATAAGCCTGTGTGGTGTGGTTACCGCACAGGCTTCTTTAACCCAGGCTCCTAAAGTAGTTCGCTACGATTTGTATGTAGGAGATACCATGGTTAACTACTCCGGAAAAACCAGGCATGCACTGGCCATCAACGGCGCCATCCCCGGCACTACCATGCATTTCACCGAAGGCGATACCGCCGAAATATACGTACATAATACCCTGAAAGAAACAACTTCCATCCACTGGCACGGACTTATTTTACCTAATCAGTACGACGGGGTATCTTACCTCACCACCAGCCCGGTGAAAGCAGGCGAAACACATCTCTACCGCTTTCCCCTGGTACAACACGGTACCTACTGGTATCACAGCCATACCATGTTCCAGGAACAAAGCGGTATGTATGGCGCCATTGTTATCCATAAAAGAAATGAAACTAGCGAGAAAGAATATACGTTATTGCTGAGCGACTGGACCGATATGCACCCACATACTGTGAACCGCTACCTGCACAATGCCAACGACTGGTTTGCCATAAAGAAGGGATCTGTACAGAGCTATGCAGAAGCGGTAAAGCACCAGCATTTTTCTACCAAAGTGACCAATGAATGGAAACGCATGAATGCCATGGATGTGAGCGATGTTTATTACGAGCGCTTTCTCTCCAATGGCCAGCCCGCCGCCACTGCACCACAATTCAAAGCAGGCGATAAGGTACGGCTGCGTATTATCAACGGTAGCTCCTCTACCTATTTCTGGCTGCATTATGCCGGCGGAAAAATTACCGTGGTGGCCAACGACGGCGCCGATGTAGAACCGGTAGAAGTAGACCGCCTGCTGGTAGGCGTGTCCGAAACATACGATGTAGTTGTTACCGTGCCGGAAAATATGCAGTATGAATTTATGGCCACGGCAGAGGACCGCACCGGTAGTACTTCCCTCTGGCTGGGTGAAGGCATGAAGATGCCTGCCAAACCGCTACCCCGACTGAAATATTTTGAAGGGATGAAGATGATGAACGACATGATGCAAATGAACGGCGACCTGGATACCAGTGGCGGTATGCAGATGACCAATCAGCAGATGGACATGAATACCGTGATGTATCCTGAAATTACCGGCGGCGAAACGGCTGCTCCCATGCAGCACGACATGGCCGGTATGCACATGGACAGTACATCCGGAGATATTGTAACACTCAATTATGGCATGTTAAAGGCGCCGGAGAAAACAACCCTGCCACCAGGGCCCACCAAAGTACTCAACTTCGAACTAACCGGTAATATGAACCGTTATGTGTGGAGTATCAATAATAAAACGGTGTCCGAAACCGATAAGATCTTAATTAAGAAAGGGGAGAATGTAAGAATTGTGCTGTATAACAACACGATGATGCGCCACCCGATGCATTTACATGGGCACTTCTTCCGGGTCCTGAACGGACAGGGAGAGTATTCCCCGCTGAAAACGGTACTGGATATTATGCCCATGGAAACGGATACCATTGAGTTTGCGGCCACCGAAAGCGGCGACTGGTTCTTCCACTGTCATATTCTTTATCACATGATGAGTGGTATGGGACGGGTATTCAGTTATGAAGATTCTCCTCCCAATCCGGAGGTGCCGGATCCTGCAATGGCTTATCGCATGCTGAAGAAAGATGATCGCATGCTGCATACCATGGCCCGGGTAGGACTGGAAAGCACGGGGAGTGATGGGGAAATTATGGTAGCGAACACCCGTTACCGCTTATCTACCGAATGGCGGCTGGGATTAAATGATCATCATGGGTATGAAAGTGAGAGCCATTTTGGGCGGTATATAGGTAAAATGCAATGGCTGTTTCCCTACATCGGTTGGGATGTGCGTTACCGCAAAATGGAGGAATCTGAGAAGAATTTATTCGGACAAAAAAATACCAAAGACTTCAGGCAGGTGTTTCACGTGGGATTGGAGTATACATTGCCGATGCTGATAGTAGCGGATGCCTCTGTGGATACGGACGGACGCCTGCGGTTTCAGCTGATGCGGGATGATGTACCGGTAACGAAGCGGCTACGGTTTAGTTTCATGGTAAACACCGATAAAGAGTACATGGCCGGCTTCCGGTACATTGTTACCAGGAACTTTGCTTTTTCAACACACTACGATAGTGACATGGGACTTGGCGCGGGGATTACATTAAGCTATTAAAATTTAAGAGAAATGGATCATCAACATCAGCATGAGCACCAACACGGGGATCAACATCCACCAATACCTGAACATCCACCAGCGTCAGAACATGCTCATCATTCACCACACGATATGAATAACATGCCGGATCATTCCGGACACCAGCATGGCGGACATCACGATCATCATGCCATGATGATTGCCGACTTTAGGAAACGTTTTTATGTAGTGTTACTACTCACCGTTCCGGTGATGCTGTTATCAAAAATGATTCAGCAGTGGTTAGGTATTTCAATAAATTTTACGGGAGATAAGTACGTATTGCTCGCACTGTCTTCTGCAGTTTTTGTATATGGCGGCTGGCCCTTTTTAAAAGGCTGGTACGACGAAATGAAAGCCTGGGAGCCGGGCATGATGACGCTGATAGGATTTGCTATCACCGTGGCGTATATATACAGTGTGGCCACTGTGCTGGGCTTATCAGGGATGGATTTCTTCTGGGAATTAACCACGTTGATCCTCATTATGTTGCTGGGACACTGGATTGAAATGAAATCCATTGTAGGTGCATCCAGGGAGCTGGAACTACTGGTACAACTGATGCCGGACAATGCGCACCTGGTACATGGAGATCATATCATGGATGTACAAACCGCGTCGCTGAAGGCAGGAGATATTATCCTGGTGAAGCCGGGGGAAAAAGTAGCGGCGGATGGCGTGGTAACAGAAGGGGAAACCTATCTGAATGAGAGCATGCTGACGGGAGAGTCGAAACCGGTGCAGAAGCAGGCCCGCGATAAAGTGATTGCTGGTTCAGTGAATGGTAACGGGGCAATCAAAGTATCCGTTACGCATGGCTCAGCAGATTCTTATTTATCGCAGGTAGTGAAGCTGGTACAGGATGCACAGCAATCCAAATCGAAAACACAATTACTGGCAGATAAAGCGGCCCGCTGGCTTACCCTGATTGCTATCGTGGCGGGTATCGCCACCTTCTTGTACTGGTGGATGAGTGGACGGGATCTCTCCTTTGCCATTGAGCGAATGGTGACGGTGATCGTGATTTGTTGTCCGCATGCGCTGGGACTGGCGGTGCCACTGGTAATCGCCAAATCCACCGCCCTGTCGGCCAGACATGGGTTGCTGATTAAGAACCGGACAGACTTTGAAAACTCCCGTAACATCACCACCATTGTATTTGATAAAACGGGTACCCTTACCGTTGGCCGTTTTGAAGTGGTTCGTTTCGATAGCCTGCAAGCCGGCTTAACCAAAGAATCCATGCTGGCATTGGCCGCTGCACTGGAAGGTAGTTCAGAACATCCGATTGCAACGGGTATTGTGGACAAAGCAAAAGCGTTACAATTATCCCTGCCTGTGGCAGAAAATATTGCTGCTATTACCGGTAAGGGAATTACGGGTAAAGTGGGGGGTAAAGAAGTAAAAGTAGTGAGCCCAGGATTTATTGAGGAGCAGTTTAAAGACCAAAACACGAGTGCCAACATTTCCTCCGGGGAAACGGTGGTATATGTAGTAGTAGACAATGCGGTTGCGGGATTTATTGCATTGGCGGATCAAATCAGGCCGGAATCAGCGGGAGCGATTGCCACCCTGAAACAAAACCATATTAAAACCGTGTTGCTCACCGGTGATAACCGTAAGGTGGCAGAAAGCGTGAGCAAAACGCTGGGCATGGATAGCTTTTTTGCAGAAGTATTGCCACATGAAAAGCTGGATAAGATAAAAGAATTACAGCAGCAAGGGGAATTTGTAGCAATGACCGGCGACGGCATCAATGATGCGCCGGCGCTGGCCAAAGCAGATGTGGGGATTGCTATTGGCAGTGGTAGTGATGTGGCGGCCGAAACAGCCGGAATTGTATTGGTAAACAGCAATCCCCAGGACGTGGTAAACCTGATTTTGTTTGGGAAGGCCACCTGGCGTAAAATGATGCAGAACCTGGTCTGGGCAACCGGGTATAACGTAGTGGCCTTGCCACTGGCTGCCGGAGTACTGTATAAGCAGGGAATTTTACTAAGTCCGGCTGCCGGGGCGGTATTAATGACGGTGAGTACGGTAGTGGTGGCAATTAATGCCAGCCTGTTAAAAGTGAAAGGAGGTAAACCATAAATATTGCGTAATATTGTAGCGGATTTAATCATGTGATCGTATATTAGTTTACAACTGTTATTTTCGCCATGTTATCATCCCGAAAATGCCTCTCAAAATAATAACCATATGGATACTCGCCAGCTATTTCACCACGTTGTGAATGCCGGCACTTCCCACCAGGAGGAAGCGCAGGCTAAGGTGACCAGGATGGTCAATATTTTTTCAGTAACTACCACTACGCTTTGTTTGCTTTTTGGTGCGCTGGTCTATTTGGGGGCGGGTAAAATGGCCCTGTTGGTTCCGGCGTACATAGAAGCAGCATTGTTCATAGGCGTATTGCTGTTAAATGCGGCCAATAAGCCTGTTTTAGCCAGTATCTCGTTTGTTGCCATTAACAATGTGGCAATTGTGTATTTCAGCGCTGTAATGGGGATGTTAACGGAAGTACACCTGTTATTCCTGTTTCTCCTGGGCGCCTCGCTGATGATATTCCAGACCCGTACCCTGGTAGCAGCCAGCATAGTAGTGGCCGCCTTGTCTGTGATAGCCTGTGAAATCAACTATTACATCAACGTGGTGCCACCGATGCCCCTGGGACATGAACAGCAATTTATTATCCGCTGGATTACCCTGCCGGCTATTCTCCTGCTGGACATCGCTACTGTCTTCCTATATGTAAAAAGATTAAAAACGCTCAACAATAAACTGGTCAGGGCTACCGACGAGAAAACCATTTTTGTGCGGGAAACCAGCCATGAAATCCGCAACCCGCTGAATGCTATTTATGGCATTAGTCAGGACCTGCTGATGAAAGTGCATAAGGAAGAACGGTATGCCGATATCCGCCCTGAAATAGAGCACCTTTATTCCGCTACGCATAACGTATTACAGATTATCAATAATGTGTTGGCTATTTCCCGGATAGAAGGGGGGGCTTCACACGACCTGCATCCGGAGGCATTCAATATCCGGGAACTCATTACAGACAAAGTAATTGTATACCAATACATTGCCGACCTTCGCGGTATCCGGATTAAAGCGGATATCCGCGAGGGGATGCCGGCTTCCGTTGTAGCGGATAAAGGCAAATTCACGCAGGTATTGAATAACCTGTTGTTTAATGCCATCAAGTTTACCCGTGTCAATAGTGTAGTGAATATTACCGTTTTGAGAGATGGGGACTTCTGGCAGTTCCAGGTGAAAGATCAGGGACCGGGCATACCGGAACAAGAACTGTTGTCGGTATTTACGCCATTTAAGGCCGGGAAAAGCGATTTTGAGGGTACCGGGCTGGGTTTACCTATCACAAAGAAGTATGTGGAGTTAATGGGCGGAAAAATAGCCGTTAACAGCGTGCTGCAGGAAGGAGCCACTTTTGTGGTGCAATTGCCGCTGATAGTGCCGGAGAAACCGGTAGCCCCGCGCGCTGCCTCTTTTATGGAATTAACCCTGCATAAAGGGATGAAAGGGCTGGTGATTGATGACAATGAGATGAGTCAGTTGGTACTGGCTAATTTCCTGCGTAAACTGGGCTTTAATACCCTGGTAGCTGGTAGTGGGGTTGAAGGGATTAACAAGGCAATGGATGAAAAACCGGACGTTGTTTTCATAGATAGTTATATGCCGGGACTTAGCGGAAGCGATACCATCAAACGATTCCGGGAAATACCTGCGTTTAAAGACATTCCGGTGATTGCCGTGTCGGGTGATGCTTTCCAGGAGTCGATCGATGATTTGCTCGGGGCTGGCGCCAGTGAATACATTTCCAAGCCTATTGATCTACGGCTGTTGAACAACACCCTGAATAAACTGTTACCACAATAATTAAGCATATACATACAGGTAGCGGGTAGTATCCTGGCTACTCCAATCGATATTTCCTCTCATCATGCGGCCAAGTGCCAGCACATATTCCTCCAGTACGGGTTTTACCGTATTGGAACAAAGGGCAGTGAGTACATCTGCCGTGTTATTAAACAACGCTACTTCTGAATTGTGGATGCGGACAGCCTGCTCTACGGCTTGTTCCAGCGTAAGCTGATGATGGTGTTTAAGCAGCATTACCAGGTTCAGTTCATCTCCTCCTTCCAGTTCTTTGGAAAAAGAGTATAAATCGTTTGCCCAGCAGATGGTGCGACTGCAATACAACCCCAGGCTTTTTACCTGTTTGTTGGCCCGTAAATCCGCCGGCAAATTGATTTCTCCTACCAGCGTGGCGAGGTCCAGGAAGAAGTTAGCGCCCCCGATTTGTGGGCGGAAACGGATGTAATCGTTCAGGGGAATGTTCCTGGCATTGTCCACATGCTTCATACGCCACATATTGGCCATAAAGGCGTCTTTAAGGCTGCGGGCGAAGCGGGTTTGCCAGGCTTTGTTGCTGATTTGCCGCATCCGTTGCCAGATGTCGCTCATTGCGGCGAGAATAGGGCCGCCGGTGGCCAGCGTAAACGTTTTGTTTGCTTCCAGCACCTGCATCATCTGGTATACCATGCGTTCGAACCCGGTATTGAACTCGTTGGGTGCGAGGGCATCGAGGTGGTCGTCCCAGAGGAAGAGCAGCGTGTTGAAATCGCTTGCAATGCATAGCGAAAACAGGGAGGCATTCGGGAACATACGGGCTACCATCCAGGTGAATTTCTGCTGGTGGTAATGTTCCCAGGTAGCATGGTCTTTCGCGAGGTGGAAAGCATGTACCCAATCGGTGGTGTGTTGATCCGCTTCATATACTTGCGGATGGAGTGTTTCAGGGAACGGGCAATAAAGTTCCGGAGTGGAAATTGTTGATAGCATGACAAATTGCATTTTAAAGGTGAATAGATATAAAGTCGATCTTTTTCAACGGGAGTCATGACAAGTGATAATTAGTGGTTTTCTTTTCCCGGATTACAAATGTATTAATGTAGGGGAGTACGTCCGAAAAAGAATGGCGGGATAACACAAAAGAGGGACTGCCACTTTGAATGGCAGTCCCCCGTGTATAAAAAGGGTCGAAATGATAAATCTATTCAGCTTTTCACCGGGTTTGTAATGAGCGGGTTCCGGATTTGCAAAGTGTTTTGTTGGGTGTTACGGATCTGTGTTGTTACGCGCTTTTTCTACCTACAAACCTGATTACGGCGCCCTTGCCACTGTGAAAGCGCCCTTCCTCCAGGTGTATTTCTTCTTCTGTGAGCAGGAGCGTATCATAGTTCACAAAATCGGCCATGATTTCTGCCTCGGAGAATAAGGCGGCGATATCATCGGGGCCGCCTACTTTGGGATTTAGTTGTTTAAGGGGAAGATGTTTTTTGCTAAAAGCTTCGAAGAGGATAATGCCGCCGGGTTTCAACAGTGTATTGAGTTGACGGTGAAAGGCTGATTTTTTTTCGGCTGCAATATGGGCGTAGATTAGTCCAATGGCGTCAAAGGACGCGGGTGGAAAGGAGAGCTGTTCCAGTTCACCTACGAGGTAATTAATCGTTACCTGTTGTTCCCGGGCTAATTGCAGGGCTTTGCTGCAGGCTTCTTCACTCAGGTCGAAGGACGTGACGTTCCAGCCCATTTGTGCCGCAAATACGCCGTTGCGGGCTTCTCCATCGGCGGGCATAAGGATAGTACCGGGGGGGAATTTTTGTAGCCATTCTTTAAAAAAAAGATTAGGGGTTTTGCCATAAGCATAGGTAGTGGTGCGATATCGGTCGTTCCACTTTTGTTTGTCGTTTCCGGTGGTCATGGTGGTGCTATTGTTACGGTGGTAAAGATAGGCGGGAAGGCTGATGCCGGAGTAGGACAAATAGGTAGTTGTATAGGATTTATTTGAAGTGATGCCGGAATGCTTCCGGAGATTGGCCGGTATGTTTTTTAAAGAACCGGATAAAGTAGGAAACATCTTCGTAGCCCAGCAGATCAGCCACCTGGTTTACCTGGTTGCTGGTGGCCAGCAGGTATCTTTTGGCTTCCAGCAGGATATATTCATTGATCATTTGAGAGGCTGTTTTGCCCAGCAGGGTTTTCGTGATGGTGTTGAGTTGATAGGGCGACAAATGCAACAGGGAAGCATATTGTGCCACTTGTTTGTGTTGGGAGATATGTGTTTCCAGCAAAGTGGAAAATGTTTGCAGTTGTTCCTGCATATAGGAGTGATGGTTGTTTGCCTGTGTTACATCGCTACGGGTAAGTGTGATGAAGAAAATATCCAGCGTGGCCGCAATGATGGGCAGGTAACCTGGTTGCTGCCGGGTATTTTCCTGCAGGATATCTGCGAGCAATGAAAATAATTTTTTCGACTGGGCAGTGTCGGGTTGGTAGTGATTAGTATGGGCCGCTTCATGAAACTGTTGTGCGGCGGTTGGGCTGGCAGGAACATAATAGGCAGGATTGAACTGCATCATATACCCGGTGCTGTTTTTTCCCAGGTGGAGTTGATGAACCTGCCCGGGGCGCAGGAAAAAAATGGCATGATGCCCAATGCGGTATGGTGTGAAATCTATTTCATGATGCCCGGTTCCTTCTTTCACGGCCAGCAGGTAGTAGAAGTCGTGCCGGTGTAGCTCCTGCACCATATCATTTCCCGCCAGTACGTCCTGGAGATCACGGATACCAAAGGAGGCAGGCGGAATATGTCTTACCGGTATTTTTTTCATGCCTGCCGAAGATAAGTAGTTTCTTGTTTTGCGATGATTGGCATAAAAAAGAAGGTGTTGCCGGCGTATAGAGGCCCAATCGGAAATAAAGCCCCTGGCGGCCTCCTGCGGTTAAAAATTTCGCCCCGGATTAATTTTATCTTACATTTGTAAGCCAAAAATGTGATTGTTAATAGTCTTTTATGGTCGATTCCCGGAAATTATGCGTAGTTATACCCGTACACAAACCTGTTTTGTCTGCTGAAGAAAGGGCCTCGTTGCTTGCCTGTAGCCGGCATTTGAAGGATTATGCTTGTTTCCTGGTATTTCCGGAAGGATTAGTAACAGACGATTATCTGAAGATTAATCCTCAGCTGATATTAAAGCCGGTACCGGCTTCCTGGCTTTCCTCCATCCAAAACTATAACAAAACGAAGGTATCGCCGGCGTTTTATGCGCTATTTGCCGAATACGATTTTATGATGACGTATGAATTGGATGCATATATTTTTAATTCCAACATTGCGGAACATCATGGATTTGCCTTTGATTTTATTGGCGCTCCCATTTTTGAGGGTTTTGGGGAAGCGAAGAAGGATGCACCTTTCCTTAATGCACTTAATTCGGGCTTCTCTATAAGAAATATTAAATCTTGTATCAGGGTACTGGATAAGCTCTATAAATACCGGTTCTGGTGGAAGGTAGAAAAATTTTTCCTTACCAGTATCCCGGGTGTACGCAAGTTGGTAACAACGGAGCGAAAAGAACTCATTTTAAATTATCATCTTAACCATTTTTTCAAAGATCGCTTCTTTCATGAAGATATGATCTGGACACAGGTGGTGCCAGCACTTTATCCCTTTTTTAAAGTGGCCCCACCGGAGTTGGCCGCTACTTTTAGTTTTGAAGTAAACGCTGATGCGTTATATCAACGGAACCACCAGCAGTTGCCCCTGGGATGCCATGCCTGGGCTAAATATTGGGGATTCTGGAAGGATTATATCAGGGAAATGCCGGATGCGGGATAGGGTGGAAGGATATCTTTCTGGTATCAATGATTTAGATTTGCATTTTATTAAATATAAGATTCATTACTTGCTATGTTAAACTATGCAGTGAAATCACCTGTTTTGTTACTCGCTTTTAACCGGCCGGATACGGCGTTACAGGTATTTAACAAGGTGAGAGAGGCCAGGCCGTCAAGATTGTACATAGCAGCGGATGGCCCCCGGCCGGGTGTAGAGAAGGATATACTTTTATGCGCGGAAACCAGGCAAATTTACGATCAGATTGATTGGGAATGTACCGTTCATAAATTGTTCCATACAGACAATAAAAGCTGTGACGTAGCAGTGGCGGAAGCCATTACCTGGTTTTTTCAACACGAAGAAGAAGGTATCATCCTGGAAGACGATTGTTTACCTGCGGATGATTTTTTTTATTTCTGTGATACCATGCTGGAACGTTACCGGTATGATACCCGCATGGTGAATGTGACTGGTACTAACCTGCAAATGGGAAAGAAGTGGGGCGACGCCAGTTATTACTTCTCCCGTTATACGCAGATATGGGGCTGGGCCGGCTGGCGTAGGGCCTGGGCAGCGTACAATACGGATATGAGCATGTACGAGGAGGCTGAAGTCCGCAGAAGATTAAATTATATTTTCCGGGACCAGATGCTCATTCAGGCATGGATGGAAACCTTGCAGGACTTAAACACTGGAAAAATAAATTCGTGGGATTACCGGTTTAGCCTGATTAATTTTTTTCGTAGCGGACTGTGTATCACGCCTAATGTGAACCTGATCAGCAACATAGGATTCAGAGCGGATGCCACACATACTCATAATAGTATGCTGAATCATCACGCCAACTTACCAACGGGAGAACTGGATAAGCCATTGGTACATCCGCTGTATGTTTCACCAGAAGATGATGCCGATTACTTTTTTCAATGGAAAGATTTCGGATTGGTGCACAGATGGGCGAGATACCGTAAAGAGAAGAAATTGAAAACGCGTATTAAGAGATGGGTAAAGGGACTGTTTAAATGAGCAATTGTTTGATATGATCGATTCGCATGAAGTAATAGACTATTCGTTGGTTATATGTACCTATAACCCCGATGAGCGTATATTAAAGCGTTGTTTGAATGCTGTGATGCAGTTGGATACAACCAATATGGCTGTGGAGGTTATCCTGGTAGACAACAATAGCCAGGTTCCTTTAGCAGACCGGCCTTTTGTGCAGGCGTTCAAAGAGAAGATCGCGGGGCTCAGCATTCTCCGGGTACTGGAACAGGGATTGAGTCATGCCCGTATTGCAGGGATTGAGCAATCGAGGGGAAACTACATTGTATGTTTTGATGATGATAATGAACCAGACCGTCACTATATCCAGGAACTGAAAAAATTAAATACCCAATTCCCGGAAGTGGGAGCATGGGGGCCTGGTATCGTTGAGGTAGATTTCATGGACGGTATAGCGGCTGATATTGAAGTTTTTGCCAGTTATGTTTTTCAGAAAAGAACGGAAAAGGAAGTAAGAATGGCCAGGGAACATTCCTGGCAACCCTGTTATCCTTTTGGTACCGGGCTTTCTATAAAAGCTGCCCTGCTGAAGGAATACGCGGAAATGGCCAAACAGGGCCGCTTTACCGCTTCCGGCAGAAAAGGTAATAAACTGATGAGTGGAGAAGATACGCAGATGGTATTTCTTTGTATCAGCAAAGGATATGCGGCGGGCGTAGCGCCATCGATGAAGATCACACATATGATTCCCGGAAATCGCGCCAACAGGAAATACCTGGAACGGTTGATATATGGGAATTACCTGTGGTACGAGACTTGCCTGTTACAGGTTTTCCCGGAGCAAAAACCGGCCGTGGAACAGCGGTTGATGCCGGCAGGAAAATTCTCCAGGGTATCGCTGAAGAAATACCTGCGGTCTAAATTTAGCAGCAATCCGCACCGGGTATTTAAACTGGTAGGATTCATTGCGCAAAATACAGCGATATATACCGCGTTGAATAAACCTGTTCCGGGGTTGGTGAACCGCATCATAAAATCACTTCGGGTGGAATAAATAAACAACCACTTGTTTTGTGTTTATAAATTTAATTGGAAAGAAAAATGCAGATAAGAGTTCAGGAGCATGATACCAGCGGTATTTCCGTGATCATTTGTTGCTATAATAGTGCCGGTCGCTTGCCGCAAACACTGGCGCATCTGGCAGCGCAGGTTATTCCTGATAATTTTTTCTGGGAGATTTTATTGATCAATAATGCTTCCACCGATAACACGGTGGCCCTTACCAACGAAATCTGGGAGGCCAGAAAACCGGTAAATGCCACTTGCAGGATCATTGATGAACTTACACCGGGGCAGATGTATGCCCGGAAAACAGGTGTCAGGGAAGCAAAGTATGAGTACCTGGTTTTTTGTGATGATGATAACCTGCTGGATAAAAACTATGTTTTTAAATCGTGGCAGGTGATGACACAACATCCCAACACCGGCATAGCAGGTGGTCAGATTGCGCCTATATCAGACATCGATGTCTATCCGGATTGGTTTGAGGAATATAAGGCTAATTATGCCATTGGTATTCCTGCAGAAATATCGGGAGATATTACAGAGCGCGGATATGTAGTGGGAGCGGGGATGGTAACAAAAAGATCCTTGTTCCTGGAGGCGCTGGACGATCGCTATCCTTCTCTTCTGAATGGTAGGGATGGTGAAAAATTAAGCACTGGTGATGACTTCGAATATTGTAAGCGGTTGCTGTTATGGGATTATCGGTTGTATTATGACCAGGATTTGAAAATGCAACATTTTATACCCAAAGAACGATTAACAGCAGCTTACCGTGATCGTTTGCTGGAGGGGATTGTAGACGCCCAAAAGATATTGCTGGAATATCACCGGGCACATTACCTGTTGCAGAAAAATAAGGGAAAGAATAAATGGCGCTTATTGCTAATGGCTCCTCTCCGGATCTGTTTCGCCAGCCTGGGTTTATCCCGCAGAAGTGTGATCAATGAGCGGATGGTGTTTTTTTACATGGCTCCGTTCCCGGTAAAATCTAACCCGGTAAGAACCACTATTAAAAATTTTATACATCGTGCGTGATATGGGCAGCCATAGCGCATGAAAGCATATGCTTACAACATAAATGAAAAGGCTGACCCGAACGCATCCGGGTCAGCCTTTTCGTTTGTTACTGCTTGATTTCCCCCGGAATCACTTCCACTACTACTTTTCTTCCTCCCCGTAAAACATCTACTGCAATCTTTTTCCCGATCTGTTTATCAGACAGCAGCAGGTGAAGATCATCAACAGAGGCTACCGGTTTCCCATCAAAGGCGATGATGATATCGCCGATGTGTAATTCGGAGTTGTAGAAATTGCCGTCCGGTACTGTTTCAAAAACGTATACCCCGGTTTGGACGGATAATTTGTTGGCAGCAATCATACGGCTGCTGAGGTTCACCGGCTGTGCGGCAATACCCAGTTGCGCTCTCCTGATTTTGCCGTGCAGGATGAGCTGACCAGCTATCTGTGCGGCCAGGTTGGAGGAGATGGCGAAGCAGAGCCCCTGTGCGGAGGCGATGACCGCGGTGTTTACGCCGATTACCTGTCCCACGGAATTAACCAGCGGACCGCCGCTATTGCCCGGGTTAAGGGCTGCATCCGTTTGTATCACATTGTCTATCAGCCGGCCGTTGCTGGCGCGGAGGGTGCGTCCCAATGCGCTCACCACCCCGGCGGTGACCGTATATTGTAATCCCATCGGATTACCAATAGCGATGGCGATTTGTCCTACCTGCAACGTAGACGAGTCGGCTAACGGCATTGCTTTAAGCCCCGATTCATCAATTTTCAGTACGGCAATATCCGTAGAAGGATCGGCGCCTTTGATTTCTGCGCTCACTCTTCTGCCATCCACAAAAGATACTTTTATGCTTTCGGCATTTTCTACCACGTGATTGTTGGTAATGATGAAACCATCAGAAGATATAATGAAGCCGGAGCCGGTACCCGCCTGCGTACGCCTTTCCCGCGAACGCTGATCGCTTACTTTTTTCTGTACTTCTATGTGTACCACTGATTCAGCCACCGTACCCACTACACCGGTAACGGTCTGGGAATAGGCATCTAATAAACTCCTATCGTTCGACGCCTGGTGCGTTAGAAATGAAATTGAGTTATCCATAATAGTACGGCGCTCAAATTTATTTCCAGATTGCAGCAGGTGCCGTTTTGGCATTGCTGCACCCGGTTTTATGTCATCTTTGCTATGGTTGACTGCGGAGTGGTAACACCTATCGCAATTTTGACGGTTTTCCCATTAAAAAGATCGCTGTCCGGGTATCCGGACAGCGATCATGGTTTGTTTTAAGGGTGAGGAGCCGTTACTTTCACTTCTTCCCGGTAATGGCACCAGGGGCCATTACCGTTACCCCGGGCAAATGCCATTCTCATGAAGATCGCATTGCTGACAAAGAAGAGTACAATGACCAGTATAGCTGCTACTTTGCCAATAGTACGGAGGGCCGGTTTTTTCGAAAAGCCGCCAAAAATGTTCCCGATAATAAATACCATGCACGCTACAAATAGAACGCGTAGCAGGATTATAATCCCAAATCCCATGATCTTTCCATTTAAAGGTTATTTAAATTTGCTCAGCAGCGCTTCATCTTCCGCTTTACCCCAGTGCGGATCTATGCCGGTAGCCGGAGTAGCCAGTTGCTGCAGGCTTTGTGTAGCCAGTTGTTTCGCCAGGTCTTTATCGCCACCCCACATTCTTGGTGTATAATATTTCACCCAGGCCGTCACAAACATGGCCCTTGGATTTTGTGGGTCTAAGGCTTTGGCCTGTTTCAGTGCCTGTTCCGACTGCGGGCCATATTTACGGCCATAGCTCATAGGGTTGATAAACACTTTGGTGCGGTATACCATGCTCAATACGGTATATACTTCTGCTGCTTCTTTAGGTTGTTTGGTGGCGTCTAATAAGGCCAGTGCTTTTTTTGCCTGCTCTTCGCCGCGGATGCTGTATGGTTCAATTTTTTCGCCATCATCCTGTAAAAGAAAGCCAATTTTTGCGTTACATAATGCCGCATAGTAAGGCGCCAGCCAAGTCGGTTGTTCAGTGATACCAAGGAATGTTTTCTCCAGTGTTTCATAGTCTTTTACCGTTTGGGCCTGATCCAATTTCGTTACTGCCTGCTGTAAGGCATTGGATTGTGCAAACCCGCTATAGGTAACGAATAAAACAGACAGGCAAATCAATAGTTTTTTCATTTTTCTTTTTTTGTAAGGTTTATAAATTGTTATTTAGGAAGTCGTCCGTACGATCTATGCCGAAGCTCATGAATATGCCAATAAACACATTTCGTGTAGCCGGTAGCGTAACAGGTTGTTTAATGAGTCCATTATAGCTGTAGTTATATCCAAACACCTGCCGGGTGCCGGTGATATTGTTGATGCCCATGGCCACGCCGGAGAAGTCTTTCCATTTTTTGTTTTTAAAGAAAGAGCAGAGCCAGGCCACGTGCAGGTTTACCGCATTATATCCTTTGGTAGTTCCTTCGTCATTAATACCATTGTTACCGATGTTGTAGTATGGCCTGCCTGCAGCCATGGCCCAGGACAGGTTTACGTTGGTATTGATATTGGGAAAGTACTTTTTAATGGCTACAGTAGCGGTGTGTGGCGCTGCAAAAGAGGGCCGTAGCTGGTAGGGATAGTTCAGGAAATCGCGTTTGGTATCGAGATAAGTATAGGTTATCCAGTAGTCCAGGTTTTTGATACTTTTTTTATCCCGCCAGAATAGTTCCACTCCCTGAGCATAGCCTTTCCCGTTATTACTAAGTACGGGCGATGTTTTGATGAGATCCTGGTATTGCTTGTAGTATACTTCTGCCCGGAAGAAGCGGTTATTGGCTTTCTTCGTATAGTTCAGCACGTAGTGGGTAGCACTGGAAAAATTAAGCTGGGTGGACTGGTACAGGTAGTCGTTGGCCGGCTCCTGGTAAAAGATGCCATAGGCCAGGTTAAACTGGCTGCCATCCTGTAACCGGTAGGCCAGACTGATACGTGGCGCCACTACAGTTTTCTGTAACACAGAAGAATACTCCATCCGTGCACCCGCCTTAGCCGCGAGATTATCCGCGAGGTAAATATCACCTTCTGCAAATACGGCCGTGAGGTAATCAGTTACACGGAGCAGGCTGTCGTTGGAGTGGCCATGGTCATGCGTATAAAACTGTTCTGCTCCAAAGCGCAATGTTTGCCCCTGTGGAAAGAAATGGGTGAGCACCAGCCGGGCCTGTGCAAAATCCGTTTCTATATTCCGTTCATTGCTTTTATAACTGTAAGGGATATACGGAATAGTGACGATATTTCCTTTAACATCACTGAGGTGCAGGCTGTTTTCCTGCCGGTTATAGCTATAGGCCAGGCCGGCGTCCAGTTTCCAGTTTTCGTTCAGGTAGCTGCGGAAGCTGAGATTATTATAGCTGTTCCATCCGCGTACCTGGTAGCCAGCTTTTAGTGCGGCGCTGTCGATGTCGGGATTATTCATACCTACATCGCTGTGTCCCCAGCCGCTATAGAGTTTCAGCATGCCTGTTTTACCGGTTTTGATCCGGAAGTTGAAGTTGCCATCCGCGTAGAGCGGGCCGCTGAAATAATCCGGTTTTTGCGGAACGATGCTGTTGTAGAGCGATTGATTACTATAACTCAGGTTGAATCCGTAGCTGCTGCGGTTATTTTTAGCGAGGTGTTGCATGCCGGCGCCGAGGGTAGTGGGAAATACAAAAAGCCTCGCAGAGGTTTTTTCCGGAAGGTCTTCGCTTTCCAATATGAGGGCACTGCTCATGGCGCCGCCATACAAAGCGGAGTAGCCGCCGGTGCTGAATAAGATGCCTTTGAACAGGAAAGGATTGATACGGGCAGATTGTTGTACGCCTGGTACGGACGGGTAGTTAGGCGTACGTAGCAAAGTGCCGTCTATGAATTGCCGGGTTTCGTCGCTGGTACCGCCGCGTACAAACAAGCCTTCCTGTTCGCCAATTTGTTGGGCGCCTGGAAGAGACCGTAATGCCAGGCTGATATCACCGCCACTGCCGGCTACGGTGACCGCTTCAATAGGTGTGAGTGAAGCGCCTTTGGCGCGGTCGTTGGCTTCAAAAGCGCCTGCGCTGATAACTACTTCGTGCAGCGCGCGTTTGCTTTTAATAGCGGTGTCTGCTACGGCGTGGGCTGTGTCGGCAGCAGGCAGGGCTTTACGCGATGTATCTGCTGTTGGCTTGTTTTGTGCCGCCGCCGTGCTGGCAAACAGGAGGAGTATGATGGTACTTGTTTTCATTACTGTAGCAAGATGTTACAGCAAAACTAGGCGGAAGAACAAGCGGGATTTTGAAGAGTAGACAGGATGGGGAAGTGTTGCGACAAAACGGGAAAGGCTTAGGTATGCAGCAGCCTGTTTACATTCTCTTTATAAAATTCGCTGACCGGAATTTCCAGGTCGCCGATGCAAACGAGGTCGCGCTTAATCATGGTAACTTTTTGCCTGGCCACCAGGTAAGATTTATGGGTACGAATAAAAGACGCCGCTGGCAGCTTTTCTTCTACGGCCTTCATGGTCATGCGGGTGAGTATAGGTTTGGTGGAATTGGTGAGATGTATTTTGATATAATCTTTCAGGGCTTCAATATAATTAATATTGGCGGTGACTATTTTCACCTGTGTATATTCTACGTTTACAAAAAAGTAGTGGTCGTCGGGAGGCGCCGTGCTGCCTTGTTTCAGCCGGTGCAGTTCATTGGCCCGGTTGCAGGCTTTCAGGAAGCGTTCAAAGCTAAATGGTTTCAGGAGGTAGTCTACTACCTGCAGGTTGAAGCCTTCGAGTGCGTATTGTTCATAGGCGGTTACCAGTATCACCATTGGCGGTTGTTGGAGGGATTGTAGTAGTTGCAGACCATTCAGGCGGGGCATTTGTATATCCAGGAAGAGGAGATCAATTTGTTCCTGTTGTAATACTTCCAGCGCTTCCATAGCGTTTTTACATGTTTTTACCAGGTGCAAAAAGGGCACCTGCCGGATATTATCTTCCAGCAGTTCCCGCACCAGTTGTTCATCGTCTATGGCTAAGCAACGTATCATGTGAGCTGTAAAGTTAAGGTAATATGGAAAACAGGTGGCTGGTTCCGGATAATTAGCTGGTGTTTGCCCGGATAGAGCAGTTGCAGCCTGGATTGCACATTGGCCAGTCCTATGCCGGAGTTTTCATCTTTGCTGGCAGCGGGATCATTATCGAACTGGTTTTGTACATCGAACGTGAGTTGCTCATCTACCGCCAGCAGGCGAATCTCAATTTCCGGCCGTTGCGTATAGCCGGTACCGTGCTTGAATGCATTTTCCACGAAAGGGATGAGCAGCATAGGTTCTATGGTAAGATGCGCGGTATTGGGATCGATATTGATATGATGGTGGATAGCTACATCATTCCCGAACCGGAGTTGTTGCAGGGCGATATAACTGTTGAGATAAGCCACTTCTTTTGTGAGCAGTACTTTTTTGCCGGTGGTATCATACAGCATGTAGCGCATGAGGTCGGAGAGCATGATGAGGGCGGGTTCCAGCTGATCCGATTTTTTGCGGGCCAGCGATACCAGGTTGGTGAGTACATTAAAAAGAAAATGTGGGCTTACCTGTGAACGCAGAAATTTTAATTCCGTGCTGAGTTGCGCGGCCTGTTGCTCTTTTTGTAGCCGGTCTGCCCGGATCCTGTCTACTACCTTACAATATACCAGGCTGATGATATAAGTGCCTACAGAAGGTGCAAATACAAAGCGGTAGGACGACATATCCCGGAGTACCGTCGGGAATCCATGTGCCATGATGCTGTATTTCAGCGGGAAGGAGATGCCAATCAGCAGGATCACGGAAAGAATATACAACCACCAGTACTGTTTATTCCACAACCGTGGATACAGAAACAGAGAATTAGCGTAAAAAATACCCATATGGATAAAACCACAGATGGTAAAAAACAACCCGGGGAAAGTACCAATGCGGTAATCATTGGCGGCATTGGAAACAATGTAAGGGAGCAACAACAATACACTCCATATCAATATATGGAGCGCGATAATAATTTTCCTGAATGGCGCCTGAATAGTCATGATGATGCTTGCCTTAAAGCTACTGTTTTTTTTATGGGAATACCGGATACCTGGCAAATTTAGCACGGCAGCGGGTGTGGGAGGACGGTATATAGACAAGACGGGTGAATGTGCAGATAACCGGGGAATAAGTGCAGACGGGGAAGTAATTATTATCATCAGAGAAAATACCATTAACATAGGCAACAGCAATGACTAACTTTGGGAACCTTAAGTATTTAAAGACTTGTTATGAAAAAACGCGTTGTTGGTATACTCTTTTTTTTCCTGTGTATGACCGCCGGTTTTGCACAAAAGTATGAAGCGAACTGGGCTTCGCTGAATAAACGAGGCATTCCCGCCTGGTTTAATAATGCTAAATTCGGCATCTTCATTCACTGGGGTGTGTACGCGGTACCTTCTTTCTCTGCAGTAGGACCTGGTGGGTATTCTGAATGGTATTGGGCTACACTCAACAGTGGTTCCGGAGATAATCATGAGAAAACGAAAGCTTTTCATGAAAAGAATTATGGCGCCAATACACCGTATCAGAGCCTGGAGAGCCAGTTTACAGCTTCGCTTTTTAATCCGAAGCAATGGGCAGACGTATTTCGCCGTTCCGGTGCAAAATATGTGGTGCTGACCTCCAAACACCACGAGGGTTATTGCCTGTGGGATAGCAAGGAAGCCAATACGTCCTGGGGCCGTTCCTGGAACGCCGTTACGGGTACGCCTAAACGGGATTTGCTGGGCAACCTCACCAATGCCGTACGTGCAGAAGGATTGCGCATGGGATACTACTATTCCCTGTACGAGTGGTTTAACCCGCTGTGGGAAAAAGATAAGCCCCGTTATGTCAGGGAAGTGATGACACCACAGTTTAAAGACCTGGTAACCCGCTATAAACCTTCTGTTATTTTCTCTGATGGAGAATGGGATTTGTCTGATACTGCCTGGAACAGCACCTCGCTGCTGGCCTGGTTGTATAACGAATCTCCTGTAAAAGACGAAGTAGCTGTAGATGACCGCTGGGGCAGTGGTACCCGGGGTAAAAACAATGGTGCTACTTACCTGACTTCAGAATATGGCAGTGGCATGCAGCCCGGCGTTGTATGGGAAGAAAGCCAGGGTATCGGGCAGTCATACGGTTATAACCGCATGGAAACCGCCGATGACTACAAGAAAAGCAGCGACCTGATTTTAATGCTGGTAGATATCGTATCCAGAGGTGGCAACCTGCTGCTGGATATTGGACCCACCGCAGATGGCCGTATCCCGGTGATCATGCAGCAGAAACTGCTGGACATTGGTCAATGGCTGGAAACAAACGGAGAAGGTATCTATGATTCCAAACCATGGAAAGAAACCAGGCAGTGGAGTATGGGCAAACGTCCGGAAGTGAAGGACGAAGCTTTCATGTCTGGTTATAACATCAGCAACCTGGTGAAGCCTTCAAAAGAGCATGCCAGTGTAGAAATGTTCTTTACCAGCAAGCCTGGTGCGCTATATTGCTTCTTGCCGGCGTATCAGTCGCAGGTAACTATCCGGAACTATACACCAGCCAAAGGTGCGGTGGCAAGTATCCTGGGTACCAGTAAAAAGATTTCCTGGTCACAGAAAGGCAAAGATTGTGTAATAGATTTATCAGCGCTGCGTCCGGGCGATATCGCTAATGGACTGTTTGTGGTGAAAATGAAGGGCTGATATTTTTTTGAGCAGAAGGCATAAAGCAGAAAGCAAAAAGCTATTAAAGCGAATGACCAGCGCGAGTATTTAAATTACTCATCCACGCCGGTCATTCGCTTTAATAGCTTTTTGCTTTCTGCTTTATGCCTTCTGCTCAAAAAATGATGTAGTTTTCTTAAAAAATTATTTTAAAAAGTATATTTTTAGAGGAACCAGCATCAATACTATTTCCCATGCGTTCCACGATCCTTAGCTTGCCGATAGCTATCTTATTATTATCCTGTACTTCGCGTAGCAATACGCATCGTACCTGGCAGGTATATGGAGGGAGCAGGGAAAATATTCATTATAGTGCCTTAACAGCGCTGGATACCAGCAATGTGGCTAAGCTGCAGGTAGCCTGGGCTTATCATACTGGTGACGCGGAAGAAATGACACAGATACAGGTGAACCCGGTGGTCATAGGCGACCGGCTGTATGGTGTATCTCCCAAATTGAAATTGTTTGCCATCCACGCTGCTTCCGGTAAGCAACTGTGGGTATTTGACCCGGTGAATATATCGGGAGAAGTGAAAGGCAAGGGGTATTTCCAGTACAACGCCTGCCGGGGCGTGGCCTACTATGAAAACGGGACTACCGACCGGCGGATATTTTATACCGCAGGCGCAAAGCTGCATTGCGTTGACGCCGATAAAGGTCAGCTCATTACTTCTTTCGGCGACAGTGGCCGTGTAGACCTGCATCATGATATGGGGCGTAATATGGACCCGCTGTACATTACCTCCACTACCCCCGGCGTTATTTATAAAGACCTTATCATCATAGGCACGCGGGTAGATGAAGAAGCCGGCGGCGCCCCCGGCTATATACGCGCCTACGACGTGCATACCGGCAAGCTGAGATGGATTTTTCATACCATTCCCCAACCAGGGGAAGAGGGCTACGACTCCTGGGAAGACAAAGAAGCCTGGCAACATACCGGCGGCGTGAACGCCTGGGCGGGATTTAGCCTGGATGAAAAAAACGGGGTGGTGTTTGCGCCCATAGGTTCTGCTACGTACGACTTCTACGGTGGTCGTCGGAGAGGTAACAACCTTTTTGCCAATTGTGTACTGGCCCTGGATGCGGCCACCGGCAAGCGGATCTGGCATTATCAAACAGTACATCATGATATATGGGACCGGGATCTGCCCACGGCGCCCATGCTGGTTACTATAAAAAAAGACGGCAAAGCTGTTGCGGCGGTAGTACAGGTGACCAAATCAGGATTCATCTTTTTGCTGGATCAGCAAACCGGGCAACCACTGTACCCTGTAACAGAAACCCCGGTGCCGGCAGATACCGCCCTGCCCGGAGAGTACCTGTCTCCCACACAACCTGTTCCCACTTTTTTCTCCCCTTTTGTCAGACAATCCTTACAGGTAGCAGACCTGAACCGATTGGTACCGGACAGTTCTTACCAGGATATCCTGCACAGACTTGGTACATATAAAACCGGGCATCTCTTTAACCCGCCTTCCCGGCAAGGCACCGTGATTTTCCCGGGCTTCGACGGCGGCGCGGAATGGGGTGGTCCGGCGGTAGATCCCACCACCGGCGTGTTGTATGTCAACGCCAGCGAAATGCCATGGGTGCTCACTATGGTAGACGCAAAAGAAAAGACGGCCACCGTAAAAGAAACACAGTTGCAGGCCGGGCAACGTTTATACACCACCCATTGCATGGCTTGCCATGGTCCGGAACGCAAGGGCAGCAGTAACTTCCCTTCGTTGGTGCATACCCGTGATAAATATAATGAGGCAGCGTTTACCCAGCTGATAGATGGTGGCAGAAGAATGATGCCGGCGTTTAAACAGCTCGACAGCAGCGAGAAAAAGGCATTGGCGGCTTTTATACTGGACATCAAAGCACAACAGTCGCTGGTATTTGTAGCCAGCAAGAAAAACGCAGACCCCTATACAGATTTACCTTACCGGGCAACCGGGTATAATAAATTTTTAACGAAAGAAGGATACCCGGCGGTGTCGCCACCATGGGGCACCCTGAGTGCCATTGACCTCAACACCGGGCAGTTGTTATGGAAAGACACACTGGGCGATTACCCGGAACTGAAGGCCAAAGGGATTCACAGTGGTACGGAAAATTATGGAGGCCCGGTAGTAACTGCCGGCGGTTTGTTATTCATTGCCGCTACGGCCGACAGTAAGTTCAGGGCATTTAACAAAAGAACCGGTGAGCTGTTGTGGGAAACGACTTTACCTGCCTGTGGTTTTGCCACGCCAGCTGTGTACGAAGTAAATGGAAAACAATATGTAGTGATTGCCTGCGGCGGCGGTAAGCTGGGTAAGAAATCAGGCGATACTTATCTCGCTTTTTCACTGTAAAAACGTATCTGTCAACATATAAATTATCTTTTCTTATGAGTATTTCAAGAAGAAGTTTCCTGATGAAAGGTACCCTGGCACTGGCCGGTACCGCACTGCTGCCAAAAGGTTTGCTGGCTGCGGGTGCACCCCAACAAGTACTGGGCATCCAGTTATACTCTATCCGCGAGGATATGAAAAAAGACCCGGCCGGCACGCTGAAACAATTGGCCGCGATGGGGTATAAAAACGTAGAGCATGCGGGTTATGCGTCCCGTAAATTTTACGGCTATGTAGCCAAAGACTTTAAAAAATTATTGGACGACCTGGGCCTGGTAATGCCAAGCGGTCATACCGTTATGGGCAAACAACACTGGGATGCTGCAAAAAAAGATTTTACCGACGAATGGAAATACACGGTAGAAGATGCGGCTGTTGTAGGACAGCATTATGTCATCAGTCCATGGCTGGATGAGAGTTTACGTAAGAATTACGACGACTTCAAAGCCTACATGGACGTATTCAACAAAAGTGGCGCCCTTTGCCAAAAGTCAGGGATGAAGTTTGGCTACCATAATCATGATTTTGAATTCAGCCAACAGCTGAATGGACACAAAATATTTGATCTCATCCTGCAAAGTACAGATCCTTCGCTGGTAGCACAGCAGTTAGATATCGGCAACATGTACCATGCCGGCGGTGTGGCACTGGATATTATTAAGCAATACCCTGGCCGTTTTGAACTGATGCACGTAAAAGATGAAATTAAAACGGAGAAAGGGGAGATGGGGAGCAAGTACGAAAGTACCATACTGGGAAAAGGTATTATCCCGGTGAAAGAAGTGATTGACCTCGGCGAAAAATCAGGCGGCACGCGTTACTTTATTATTGAGCAGGAATCCTACCAGGGACAGGCGCCACTGGATGCCGTACGCGATGACCTGCAAGTGATGCGGAAGTGGGGATATTAATCATTTCATCTATCAGAAAATTAAATAATTGTATGAATGTAATTGCAAGGCTGGTGGCTATGGCAACGCTATGCCTGCCGGTGACCCTCTGTGCGCAAATTCGCTTACAGGGCGCAGAAGGGGAGCTGATAGCCGGGCCGGAACAGCCGTCGCAACGGGCGCAGTGGCTGGACTCACTGCAACGGTGGCGAACACACGAAAAAGACAAGTTGCAATATAACGGGCAAGCCTATGCGCATAAAGCACTGAACTGGATACCGGGTACTTTCATGTATGCCCAGATTATGGCGCATGACCGTTACCTCTATGATCCTGCAACGCGGAAGTATACGGTGAACCGCTTCCTGCATGACCTGGAACAACGCTACGGTGGCCTGGATGCGGTGTTGGTTTGGCCTACGTATCCTAACATCGGGATTGATAACCGCAACCAGTTTGACCTGGTAGCAGATATGCCCGGCGGCAAGGCAGCTCTGCAACAAATGATCCGCGACTTCCACAAAAGAGGCGTGCGGGTATTTTTCCCTATTATGATCTGGGACCATGGCACCCGTCGCATCAGCATTCCCATGGCGGATGAGCTGACAGCGGAAATGAAAGAACTGGGGGCCGACGGCCTGAATGGCGACACGATGCATGGTGTAACAGAAGACTTCAAAGATGCGTATACCCGTATGGGTTATCCCTTGGCATTGCAGCCGGAAATTCATATCGGCGATTTAAAGATGGTGGAGTGGAATACCATGAGTTGGGGCTATTATTGGGAAAAGTGGGGCAGCCCGGACTTCCGGTATGTACCCGGTGTTAGTATATACAAATGGCTGGAACCGCGCCACCAGGTACATGTTACCAATCGCTGGGCCATCGATAAAACAGACGACCTGCAATATGCTTTCTTCAATGGCGTAGGTTATAACGCCTGGGAAAATATATGGGGTATCTGGAACCAGGTACCACCGCGGTACGCAGCGATGATCCGCAGTATACGGGAGATATACCGGCAGTTTCCGGAAGTGTGGAACAGTTCCGGTTGGGAGCCGCATATTGCTACGTTGCAACCGGGCGTTTTTGCCTCTAAATTTCCAGGAACTAACGCTACCGTATACACGCTGGTGAACCGTGATAGTACTGATAAAACAGGTCCGCAACTTACGCTCGAAGGCAAGCCTGGCGACCGCTACTATGATGTGTGGAATGGACAAGAGCTGAACGCCGTAAAAGCGGGCGATAAAGTAACACTCAGCTTTCGCATACCGGGCCGTGGTTTTGGCGCTGTTGCCGTCATTCCGGCAACGGCTCAGCACAAAACACTGGCGGGCTTCCTGGCTGGCCGGCAACAGTTGTTGTCTACCCCATTGGAGCAGTTGCCTGCTACCCGTGCACCACTGACGCAGCAAATAACACCTATACCTGCCACCAAAAAGGCGAAAACGACGCCGGAAGGTATGGTATATATCCCCGCGGCCCCGGTCTACCAATTTGTATCTACGGGGGTGATGATTGAAGGGAATGAGTTGCCGGACGCAATAGGAGTACAATATCCCTGGGAGGAGCATCCGCAACGTACGCATACAAAAGAGATGACGATGGACGCGTTTTATATAGACCGTTACCCCGTCACCAACCGTCAGTTTAAGCAATTTATGGATGCCACTCATTATCGCCCGGCAGATAATCATAACTTCCTGAAGGATTGGAAAAATGGTACCTATCCTGCCGGCTGGGAACAGCAGCCGGTTACCTGGGTGAGCATAGAGGATGCCAGGGCTTATGCTGCCTGGGCAGGCAAGCGGCTGCCGCATGAATGGGAATGGCAATATGCCGCACAAGGTACCGACGGACGCCTCTATCCCTGGGGTATGACAGCCGACAGCAGCCGGATTCCTCCCGCAGATACAGGTCGTGTGTTGACAGGGCCGGCTAACGTAAATGCCTGTACCACCGGCGCCAGTCCTTTTGGCGTGATGGATCTTACCGGTAATGTATGGCAATGGACCGATGAATATGCAGATGAACATACCCGCTCAGCGGTATTGAAGGGCGGCAGTTATTACCACCCTCAAACATCTTACTGGTACTTTCCACAAGCGCAGCAATTGACACAACATGGCAAATACCTGTTGCTGTCGCCTGGCATGGACCGTGCCGGCACACTTGGATTCCGCTGTGTGGTAGATCAATGATATTATAACTATGGGCGCTCGTTCTCAGAATGATGGCAGCCACGAAAAAATGCACGTATGAAAACAACAATACTGGTGGGTACAGCACTGCTTTTTATGCTGGTGAATATATGTACTGCACAAACAGGCCGTAAATTTAAGAGCTGGGAGCCCGCTACAGATAACAGCGTATACGCGCTGGAAGGGCAGGGATGGCGCGGCAGCTCAGATGATTATTATACCCGGCTCCCGCCGGCAGCAAAAAACAAAGTACGCGATCATGTATGGAATTTATCGCGCAATAGCGCAGGGCTGAGTATACGTTTCAAAACAGACGCGGATGAAATTGTAGTGAAATACGGTATCCGGGGAGACGTTAGTATGCCTCATATGTCTGCAACCGCTGTGAGTGGCGTTGATTTGTATGTTAAAACTATTGATGGCAGATGGGTGTTTTGCTCTGGCCAATACGACTTTGACAGTACCGTTGTTTATCGGTTTAAGCACCTGAAAAAAACAGATCAGCATGTAAAGAATGTTGAATATACGTTGTTTCTGCCTTTATATAACTCCGTGAAATCGTTGAGTATATCGGTGCCGGAGGAGAGTGATTTTAAACCCATGCCGGTTCGTACAGAAGCGCCTGTAGTAGTATACGGGACTTCTATTGCGCAAGGCGGTTGTGCTTCCCGGCCTGGTATGGCCTGGACCAACATCCTGGAACGCAAGTTAGACCGGCCGGTGATTAACCTGGGTTTTTCCGGCAATGGACGCATGGAAAAAGAAGTGGCAGCCTTCCTGGCGCAAATACCGGCCAGCCTGTATGTGCTGGACTGCATGCCTAATTTGACACCGGCAGAATATACGGAAGCTGACATAAGAAGACGTACCGCCGAGTGCGTTCAACTGTTGCAGGAGCAGCGCCCGGGCATACCCATATTACTGACAGAGCATGATGGATATACCAATGAAACGAATGTAGAACGTACAGACTCCTACGTGCGTGCCAATAAAGCGTTGCGGGAGGTAGTTGATTCTATGTTAAAAGCCGGGGTTAAAAATATTACCCTGCTCACCAAAGATGAGATTGGCCAGGACCCCGATGCCATGGTAGATGGCACTCACCCCAGTGACCTGGGCATGATGGCTTACGCCAACGCCTATACTAAAAAGATCCGCGGTATATTTAAAGAAAAAGACGGCAACACGGTTACCACTACACCCGTTACACAACGTCGCGATGCCAGTAACTACGACTGGGAAACCCGTCACTATGAAGTGTTGGCATATAACAAAGCAAATTCACCTAAAGTACTCTTTATTGGCAATTCCATTACCCACTTCTGGGGTGGCAACCCGGTATCTTCGGTGGTCAGGGGCAGTAGTTCCTGGAATAAGTATTTTGCGCCCAAACAGGCCGTTAATATGGGCTTTGGCTGGGATCGGGTAGAGAATGTGCTGTGGCGCATGCAGCATGGTGAACTGGATGGTATCCGGCCTGCCTACATTGTGTTGATGATTGGCACTAATAATCTTCAGCTCAATACCGATACCGAAATTGTAGACGGATTGAAAAACCTGTTGCTGGTAATGCAAGAGAAGCAGCCTGCTGCCAAAATTATATTAATGGGCATTTTGCCGCGCCGGAATATGGAAGCGAGGGTGGAGGGTATTAATAAGTTAATTGCCCGTATTCCTGCAAATGGTAAAATTCAATTTGCCAATGCGGGATCATTGTTTTTACAGGCAGATGGAAAACTACAGGAAAACCTGTTTTCCGACGGATTACATCCTAATGAACAGGGATATGAAAAACTGGGCGCTTTTATTGATAAGTACCTGAAGTAATAGATACCATGAGAAGGGAACCGCAAAGGGTCACTATATAATTGCCGGAAAATGGGTACATCCTGGTGATGCAGCACCCCGGTTATTTCTGCACCGGTATATGGGAATGCATCCGTTGTCATCCCTTAATTATATAAAAATATTGAAAAAGCTGGAAAAGCGAATTTTGTCTTGACCAGGATTAGACTGATTAAACTGATTACGGGAATATTTTTTCATCTTATAAAATCATAAAAAAACATCAAAATCAGTTTAATCAGTCTAATCCTGGTCAAGACAAAATTCGCTTTGTTCCTTATACTTCCTGCCCTTCGAGCCAGCTTTTGAATTCCGTAACCCTTTCACGGCTAATAATAACATCAGTATCAACATCGGGTGCTAATTGAAGAATTAATCTACTATTGTAGTAAGTGGTTATTTTTTTAATGGCATCTATATGAATAATGAATTGCCGGTTAATACGAAAGAACTGATTCTTATCCAGTAGTTTTTCTATCTGGTCCAGCGAATAGTCCAGCGGTACCCGCTGATTAGTAGCCGTGGTAGCCCAGGTAGTACCTTTGGCGAATTGCAGCCAGGCAATATCTTTTGCTTTCACATAAATGAGCTGGTTATTGATACGGCCAATAAAACGGGTGCTGTCGCGGCGCAGGAACTCTTCTGCCAGTTTACTGATATCTACTGTATAGTTGTTGGCGGGTCTGAATTGTTCGTATTTTTTCAGGGCATTGCGCAGTTCTTCCAGGTCAATAGGCTTCATTAAATAGTCGATGCTATTTACTTTGAAAGCCTGCAGGGAAAAGCCATCATAGGCTGTGGTGAATATAATGGGTGTGCGGACTTTCGTTTTATTGAACAGCTCAAAGCAGTTGCCATCTGACAATTGTATATCCATCAGCATCAGGTCTACCGGCTGTTTTTGTTCCAGCCATTTTAGTCCTTCTTCTACCGATTCAATCACTGCTACTACTTCTATATCCGGATTACATTTGCGCAATAATTGCGTAAGCCGCTCGGCATTGTGCATCTCATCTTCAAAAATTACTATTTTCATGACGTTGTAATAATGGGTAGTTTTACAATAAACTGGTCGTTTTCCTGGCAAATTTCTATGTTGTTGTTGCTGATCAGCGCGTATCGTTTCTGGATATTTTCCAGTCCTATGCCGGAAGATATTTCCGGGCTGGCTTTTAAACGGATATGATTGGATATGACCAGGAAATTTCCTTCGCTTTTGATGGTGATCAACAATGGATCCTGCGCAGAAAACCGGTTATGTTTAATTGCGTTTTCTATCAGCATTTGCAGGGTGACCGGTGGTATCATCCCTTTTGTTTTTACTTTTTCAGAAATATCGGTTATGAACTGAATGCTTTGCTGGTGGCGGATGCGGATCAGGAAAAGATAAGCATCCAGGAAGTCCAGTTCCGTTTGTACCGGAACCAGGTTTTCGAATTTTTTGTCCAGTATATAGCGATAGGTTTTGGCCAGCTGTGTGATATAGTCGGCCGAAAGATCCGGGCTTTTATATACCAGGTTGGTGAGTACGCTGAGGGAGTTGAAAAAGAAGTGCGGATCTATCTGGTTACGCAGTGCATCGTAACGGGCCTGGATATTTTCGCGCATGAGCCGTTCTGTTTGCAGTTGGTATTCTTTCCATTCGGAATAATAAAAGATGATACCATTGAACGTTAATATCAGCAGGTAAAACATGAAGATACCGAAGTTCAGGTCGTAGCTAAAGCGGCGGAAGCTTTCCCAGGCTTCATAGCGGTGAAACAGTACAATGTCTGCTATGCCGTAGCATAAGCCAAATACAAAGGCTACCAGCATACCATATATGATCTGGCTGCTACAGAGGAATACCAGGCGGCTGGCCGGTTTCTGCTGCTGTGTTTTTTTCTCTACCGTCCGGGCCAGCCAGGTGGCGCCCTCCCAGGCGATTAGTCCGAACAGGACATAAAAAATACTGAACACCTGTCCCCTTAAATCCATCATCTGCAACCCGGTGGTGAAGGTGTGATCGAAGGATTTGAAGATGGTACTGAAGGTGTACAGAATCAGTATCCTGGACAGATACAGAAATACTTTGCTTGAAAATAATTTTTCGTTTCCCTGAAAATTCATTCCGCGTTTGTATGATACTAAATGTAGTTATTTTCCTTAAACCACGCGAATGCGCCGGAAACGGCGCTTTCTACCGGGGTATATTGCAACTGTAGTTCGCGCTCTGACTTTTTGCCGGAATAATAATTATCCAGGCATAGCATATAGGCTGTGCTGTAATTTAATTTTCCGGAGATACCCGGCAGTGACCCGATCATACCCGCAAACTTCAGCACGAACCCGGGGATGGGGATCAGCAGTTGCCGCTTGCCGGATATCTTTCTCAACAGCCTGAAAAATTCGCCATAGGAGAGGTTTTGACCTGCCAGCAGGTAGCAATCACCTGTTTTGCCTTTTTCGATGGCATTGATAATACCCCGGCATACATCTTTGATATGTACGAAGTTTTTTCCTCCGGGAGGATAGAACAGCAGCCGGTGTTTCAGGCCATAGAGGATGAGTTTACCAGAGCTGGGCTTTACATCGTTTGGGCCTATCATAAAGGTGGGGTTTACCACTACGGCAGGCAATTGTTTGGCGGCCACCTGCTCCAGTACATATTGCTGGGCGAGGTATTTACTGTTGATATAGCCGGAGTTGGCATTGAACAGGGTAAATCCGTTGAGTTCATTACCGGGGTTTGATTTGTTACCCGGACCAATCGTATTGGCGGTACTCACATAAATAAACTGTTTTACCTGGTGGGCGAGGCAGGCCGCGGTAATGTGGCGGGTGGCAATGAAGTTCACCTTTTCATATTCTCCGAAGGAAATGCCCCACTGTTCGGTGATACAAGCCGCATGGATCACAATGTCACAGCCTTTGACGGCATTGAGTACATGTTCGATATTATCGATATGACCAAAGAATACTTCGCAGGGGATGTCGGCAATGCCTTTCAAATCGGCGGCAGGCCGCACAATGATCCGGATATCATACCCCAGTCTATACAGTTCCCGGGTGAGGTTGGAGCCAAGGAAGCCGTTGGCGCCGGTAATCAGTATTTTTTTCATATGTCTTATACAGATAATGCAAATGGTATTTCTTTCTTTACTTCCCGCGACACGATTCTCATTTTCAGTGATAGCGGTAACAACTGCATGAGCAGGTGATTGACTTTATTCATCAGGCCGGGGATGATAACCGGATGTTTTGCCAGCGTGCCTTTGAGGGCTATCCGGGCAATTTCCGGTGTAGGCAGCAGCCCCATTTTTCCTTTACGTCCCTGGCTGATAATGCGGCGGGAGGTATGGGAGTTGGTCATAATAGGGCCTGGATATACCACGCTGACAGATAACCCGGTGCCGGTGAGTTCTTCTTTCAGGCCGAGGAAGAAAGAAGAGATAAATGCTTTGGAAGCCGGGTACACCGTTTTATATGCAATGGGTGTAAAAGCGGCCATGCTGGCAATGTTCATGATATAACTCTGTGGATGCTTCAGCAGGTGAGGGATCAGCAGATGTGTGAGCAATACGGTGCCTCTTACATTGAGCATAATAATATCGTCTATCCGTTTGAGTGAGGTATGGGTAATGGCAGAAGTGCCACCTACGCCGGCGTTATTAATGAGAAAGTTAATGGCATATTGTTCCGTGATGATGTGTAGCTGTTGTTTTAGTATTTCGCTGTCAGACAGGTCAAATTCAAAAACTTTTACGCTCACCTGGTATTCCAGTTCCAGGTTGTGGGCGATGGAAGACAGGTTGCCTCCGGGCAGGGCAAGGAGAATGATATTCATGCCCTTCCTGGCGCAATGGATGGCGAATTCTTTGCCAAGTCCGGAGCTGGCGCCGGTAATCAGTGTGTAAGTAGTTGCAGACATAACCATTATTTTTCCAACAGGTCTTTGAACCGGGTCATTGTTTTGAACAGGTTATCGTGAATAATTGGGTCGGATACCCAGCGGGGTACCTTTTTGCTCCGGTCAGTGGTCACCATATAGGTGATTTTCATTTGTCCGCCTGTGGCCGGTTCCATGATCCATTTGCCTTTGGTGCCCGTAATGCGGGTGGTTTTATCCGGCAAAGGGAAGCGGCTGTCGGCAGTACTTTCGAAGATGACTTCAGCGGTGTTACCGGCGCCGGACAGGTTGCGGTACTGGTAAAGCAGGCAGCAGTCCTGGTCGTCCATGGGCCAGGGGATATTGTACCGTATATAGGTGATCCAATGTTGTTCGTCTGATTGGGGGATTATTTTATAATCGCTGGCATTGGTGTTCCATTGCATACCGCGGGACTGGTCCTTAAAAAGACCAATGACCGTTGGTACCGCAGCTTTAACGAGAAATACGGCTTTTATTTCCCTTACCTTTTCACCACCAGTTCCCGGAATCCACCGTTCATACAGCGTAATCGCTTTATCCTGCTTTACCAGCTTAAACTCGCTGGTATCGCCGAATAAGGAGCGGATAAAGAAGGCGCTGCTGATCAATAAAACAGGTAAGCTTTGCATACGAAATGATTTATGGCAAAAGTGCCACTGGATACGTTGATCACAAACGATTTTCCGCTGAGTTGTGGGATAAGCCCGGTGAACTGTAGAAAATCCGGTTTTATGATAATGGGGCTTTTTGGGTGATCACCTTTTTTCCATATTATTATGGAATATTGTCATGAGGTGAATCATGAAGCTAAATACCTATATATGAAACGATACCTTTCCCTACTGTTCTGTAGCCTTGTCAGTATCATGTCTGCCAATGGGCAAACCAATGCAGAAAAAGCCCATGAAAAAGTAAATGAAGCGGTACTGCTGATGGACAATGGCAAATTAGCGGAATCCCTTCCTTTGTTGGAAGAAGCCATGAAGCTGGATCCGGACAATAATAGTATCCGTTATGAAAAATCTTATGCGCTTTATATGATGAAGGATTATAAAGCTGCCCGTAAAATACTGAAGAAATTAACGGAAGATAAAAGTTTGGGGGCTAATGTTTATCAGCTGTTAGGTAATTCCTATGATGATGATGGAGATCCTAAGCAGGCGATTAAAATCTATGAAGAAGGATTAAGAGAATATCCCGATGCCGGTAATCTTTACCTGGAGCGGGGTATCATGGAAATGAAGGCCAAAGACTATAGCAAAGCATTGAATTTTTTTGAGGCGGGGATAGAAAAGGCGCCGCGTTTTCCTTCCAATTATTACCGTGCAACGAAGTTACTTTGCCTGGCAACAGATGAGAAAGTATGGGGAATGATGTATGGGGAGATATTTATAAACCTGGAGCCCAATACGGCTCGTACGGCTGAAATAAGTAAGCTCTTATTTGATACTTATAAATCGCAGATTACATTTTCCGGAGATACGGGTATTGCTGTTAGCTTCTCGAAGAATAAGACCATCAATATCACCTATAACCCGGATTCGGGCCCCGAAGCCTTGTTAGCGGCGTTAAAGCAGGTGAAAGCGCCCTTTGGTACCGGTGTTTATGAGCCAACGCTGGGCGTTGCCTTAGCAGGAGAACATAGCATTGACCTGGCTTCCCTGAGCCGGGTGCGTGACCGTTTCTTACAGGCATATGATCAGTTGGGACACCAGGAGAAAAGGCCGGTTGTTTTATTTGATTATCAAAACGAATTGAAAGCTGCGGGACACCTGGAGGCCTATAACTACTGGATATTGAGTGAAGGGGACAAGGTGAGTTTTAATCACTGGAAGTTGGAGCATAATGATAAATGGGAACATTTTGTAGATTGGTTTGCTGAGCACCGCCTCACTATTACGGCAGAGAACAAATTTAATATGGCAAAGTACTGAGGATAATTTACTATTTTGTTCGCCGGCCGCTTAAAGGAGCAGAAAGCTGAAGGCGTAAAGCAAAAAGCTATTTTCGCGAATATCTCCGGGACAATAGCTTTTTGCTTTACGCCTTCAGCTTTCTGCTGTTTATAGCAGGTTGGGGGTTAAAACAGTGCAACATATGAAACGTTATCAGTTATTGATTATTCTCTTTTTTATCGTGTCTTCGCTGGCGGCGCAGCAGCGCTGCCCCGTGATACCATTGCCGGTGAAAGCCGCGCCGGGAACCGGCACGTTTAAGATCACCGGGCAGACTATCATCCGGGTGGAAGATACCTCCCTGCGTCCGGTGGCCATGTACCTGCAAGAGGAGCTATGGCGCCGGTATCAACTGCGTGTATCCATCGGAGGTAGTAACAAGGCGGCTGCCATCTTACTAAAAAAAGGGGAAAAGGATGATAACGCGGAGGCCTATACGCTTACGATGACGCCGGCAACAGCGGTGATCACCGCGGCACAACGGGAAGGGGTATTCAATGGTATCATCTCCTTATTGCAACTAACCACCACAGCGCCGGCAGGTAAAGCACTGGCAGTTCCCTGCTGGAACATCAGTGATGCACCTCAATATGGCTGGCGTGGTGTAATGCTGGATGAGTCTAGGTTTTTCTTCGGCAAAGAGAAAGTGAAGTCCCTGCTCAACTGGATGGCCTTTTATAAGTTGAACCGTTTTCACTGGCACCTCACAGATGTGCCGGGCTGGAGGCTGGAAATAAAGAAATATCCATTATTGACAACGGTGGGTGGCATTGGTAATATCAAAGATCCCCGGGCACCGGCAGCTTACTATACCCAGGACGATATCCGGGAAATAGTGGCCTATGCGCAGGCACGCAATATTGTGATCATCCCGGAAATAGATATGCCGGGACATGCGGCAGCGGCCAATCGCGCCTATCCGGCCTTTGATGGGGGAGGTACGTCGCATTATCCGCAGTTTACCTTTAACCCTGGTAAAGAAGGCACCTACCAATACCTGGCGGATATCCTAACGGAAACGGCTCAACTTTTTCCAGCGCAGATGATACATATTGGTGGAGATGAAGTGACCTTCGGCAATGCCGGCTGGGATACTGATAGCGGTGTAACGCGTCTGAAAGCCGCTCATGGCCTGCAAACACGTAAGCAGGTAGAGGACTATTTTATTCAACGTATGGCCGACACCGTATTGGCACTGCATAACCGTGTATTGGCCTGGGATGAAATAGCTACCAGTAATTTGCCCGCTGACCGTACTATTGTATGTTGGTGGCGGCAGGATAAACCAGAGAGCCTGGCGATGGCTCTGCAGAAAGGATATTCCGTGGTATTATGTCCGCGTTTGCCTTTCTACCTGGATTTTGTGCAGGACAGCTCCCATAAAATAGGGCGTCGCTGGAAAGATGGGGAGCTGAATAACCTGTCGGCTGTTTATCATTTTACGGCGGCTGGTCTCCCCGCTATCGCAGTGCATGAATCGTTGATACTGGGGGTGCAGGCTTGTGTATGGACAGAAACGGTGCATAGTAATCAGCGGTTGGATTTCCTCTTATTTCCCCGTATTGCGGCAGTAGCAGAAACCGCATGGACAAGGCCGGAGCTGCGGGACTTCAATAGGTTTAAAGACCGGCTGAAAGTGCAACAGGCATTATATGCAAAGGATGGGCTGTATTATTTTGATTTTTTTGAACCCGGTAAACATACTGAATCCGGGCAGGGGCGTACGGATTATATTGACTAAAAGGTTGTAAATTTAGGTATGTATTACGCAACGTTTCCACCACCACCTCACCTGGCACATGTGATCCGGTTTTTCTGGGTCATGGAAGGAGAGGAGGGATATACCCATCATAACATGGCGGATGCCTGTGTGGAGATGTTGTTTCATTACCGGGGACGTTTTGATGAAATAGAAAACAATGGTAGCCGGAGTGCTTCTTTCACGGCAGGCCTGCATGGCGCCACACATGTCTTGCGCCGGTATACCATTGATGCCGGCTTTGGCATTTTCGGCGTATACTTCTATCCTCAGGCCATACCATTACTTTTTTCGATACCTGCCTCTGCGCTCACGAATACGACTGCGGAGTTGAGTTACCTATTGAAAAGTGCCGGTGTACAGCTGGAAACGGAGATGGCGGAAGCGAAAAGTCATGCGGAGCGTTGCCGGATTATTTGTCGCTTTACCGAACAGCGGATGGCCCGGCGCTATGATGCGGAGCCGCCGGTATTTGCTGCCATCCGGCATATCATTCATCATCAACCAGCCATCTCTATTACGGCGTTATCGAAGCAATACTATCTCTCTGAGCGGCAATTTGAGCGGCAGTTTAAGCAATATGCGGGTTTAACGCCCCGGCTGTTTTCACGTATCATTCGTTTTCAGTCGGCTGCTTCTTTTTACAAACGTGCTGACCTGAGCCTGGGCAGCATTGCACTGGAATGCGGATATTATGATCAGTCGCATTTTATCAGCGACTTTAAAGCATTTTCTGGTTTGCATCCCAAACAGTTTTTCTCCGGTCGTTCTGAGGCGACTGCGTGGCGGGAATAATGTCGGTTTTTTCCAATTTTAAGATAGTCGTGTTCCTCATCTTTGTGTTGCAATATCACCTTAAAATTATGTTATTATGAAACTACCCGAAGGACATCAGCGCGTGATACCTTACCTGATTCTGCAAAATGCAGTGAATTTTTTCGATTTCACCAAAAAAGTATTTGATGCGGAAGAGCGCTACCGCGGCTACCAGGATGATCAGCGTACACTAAGACATGGAGAGATCAGGATCGGCGATGCCACTATTATGTTTGGGCAAAGCAGTGATACCTGGGGAACAGAAAACGCAGGATTGTATATTTATGTGGAGGATGCAGATGCTACTTTTAAAAAAGCATTGGATGCAGGTGCCACCGTAGTAATGCCAGTAGCAGATCAATCTTATGGTCGTTCCGGTGGCGTGAAAGATCCGTTTGGTAATACCTGGTGGATAACAGCGGTATAGCGTATTTGCAAATAAAGTGTTTTATGGACATGCTGGCCTTAGGGCCGGCATTTTTTATTGGGAGTCGTCAATGTTAAGTTTTTATTATCGCCATATTGCCGCAGTAAAGGAAATTAATTTACAAGAATGCGTTGCCTTATAGCAGTGCATTTGACCAGGGAAACGCACCTGCGCCAACCGCGTGCTGTTTGTCTCACCCACTAAATTTACTATGAAAATGTTTATTGATGACTATCCTGCAACAATAAGATTTTTATTATCAACCAAATCTGAAGCAGCAACCGAATCCTCTCCATTGTTACCTGTGCATTACCAGCATAACGCTTTAAGAGGTGCATTTGTAACGTATACAGAAGGAGGATTTGGTTGCTTTGCTACCCAGGAAATACGTAGTGCCCAGTGGGTAATGGGATGGTTGAATTTCTCTATCCGGCAGGCGGCAACGCTGAAATTTTCCGCCAGCAAACCGATGGTGGCATTGGTATGTACGTTGAAAGGGAAAGCCACTTACGAGCTGCCTGGCTATGGCAATTTTACATTGCCTAAGGGGAAGTATGGGTTTTATTATATCCCGGCGCATATCTCCGGTAACATATTCCTCACAGAAGAAGAGCATCATACCGTTTACTTTTCATTTTCGGCGGCCTTTCTGGAATCGTTTGCAGGGCAACATATTAACTTCCAGGAATTGTATGCCGCACAGCAGCAGTTGGTAACAGCCGCCAATGTGCTACCGGTTTTTAAAATCGGTATAGAAGAACGTAAGATCCTGGATGCTATCGGGAACAGTAACCTGACAGGTCCGGCTAAACAAATATTTATGCAGGCGAGGATCAATGATTTGCTGCTGAGTTATTTTTCTTCGCTGGAAGCCAGTGATAAAGGGCGTTTGCGGATAGAAGACCAGCAGGAGCGATTTAAAGAGATCGAAAAATTTATACAGGAGAACTATCATCTGCCGCTTAAAATGCAGTTTTTAAGCCGTAAAGCGGGTATGAACCTGCGTAGTTTTGAGAAAGGATTTAAAGCCAATTTTGGTGTTAAAGCCAAAGAATATATTGAACAGCTACGGGTAAAACTCGCCGCCGAATTACTGAAAAATAGCGACATGCCCATTACGGCGATTGCCTACCACGTTGGATTTGCAGGGACTAATTATTTCTCCTTTGTGTTCCGGAAAATTCAGCATTGTTCGCCGAGAGAGTATAGACAAAGGAATGAAAGCAAGAAAACAGATAAAGGCGAAATATTGTAGGTTTTTATATTCGCGTTTTTGAACATTATTTTAAAATTAATTTTTGATATTTACATAAGAAGGAACGAAAGCACGGAGTTTAATCCCATAGAAACCAACGATAGCGTATTCAATTTGCTGGTATCTTAAGCAAGTAACAGCACCCTCAAAATGACGTGTTTATGCCAATGAAAAACTTCAGGACATTTTTATCAGATACCTGATAACAATGTGTTTGTCCTCCTTTAATACCAATATTATAACATTAAGCATCCAGGGTTAATGCTATGGTACCAGTATAATGCTTCATAATGATCATGGGGCAAGGGGAGAGTATGTGTATTACCCAGGAATGTCAACGATTTTGACTCCCCTTTGTCTTTTTTACAGATTTAGTTTAATAATTGTTTGGTGATATAATAATACCCAAAAGGAGATACTATGTCTAGTCCCGGCCACACAGCTACAGATTTTCCGAAACGGATTTTAAAAGGTACCTATTTAATATTGAAGAGACTTAAATATGACGAAAGAGGATCCGTTTATTTGGCATTGTATTTCCGGAATTTCTGGAGATTGGAAAAGTGTGTTATCAAAGAGGGCGAAGCCTCCACGAATGTTGATATCTATGGAAGAGGCATGAAGGACAGAATTGAATGGCAATCCCATTTGCACAAGAGATTTACCGGATTGATTCCCATTCCATCCTATATAGATTCATTTGAAGAAAACGACCGGCACTACCTGGTCATCGAATATAAGAAGGGCGTTGACTTTTTTGAATGGATCAATACAAAGCATGAATCTGTACACTGGGCATATGTTTCAACCAGTAATAAGAAGGAGATATTGCAGGCGCTTCATACAATTATATCCATCGTAAAAACGATTCATAGTGAAGGGTATGTGCATCGGGATTTATCGGCTACCAATTTTTTAATGGATAAGCATAATCAGGTAATTCCGATTGATCTGGAGCTTTCCTATTCAAAACGGGATGCCTATCCTACACCTCCCTTTACATTTGGAACACCGGGCTATATTTCGCCGCAACAGGAAGGGGGAGTGGTGTTGCCGGATTATCCGGATGATATTTACGCATTGTCGGGGTTAATTATTTTTGCGATTACGGGTACAGAGCCTTCTTTTATAATTGAGCGGAATAGAACTAATCTTTTTAATAAGTTATTCTACCTGTCTAATAGCAGGGAATTGTCTGAGCTGATTATTTCCGGGATAGATCTAATACCAGAAGGTCGTCCTTCTATAACGCATATTGAACAGGTGTTGACGGATTTTGAGCGAACTATTGGATCATCAACACCGGCACTATTTTCCGGTTATCCACCAAATTATATTGTTGCAGGATTATCCGAAGTGATACAACATGGCATAGATGGTATATCTAATCCTATGCTAATGGAGGAGTTTCTCTGGACGTCTGATCTTCTTCCGGATGATAGAACTAAGGAGAGTGGGGAACTTGACCGGGGCATTTATTACAACCTTAATGTTGGTGTATCTGGTGTATTGTATTTTCTCGCTAAGGCAAAACATGCCGGGTACGATATTTCAAGAGCGCTACCTGCTATTGCAAATTCGATTGAATATATCCAGACAGTGGGATCGGATCCCGAAGTCAAGACAACAGGTTATCATTTCGGCAAAACAGGAATAAGCGTAGCCCTTTGTTATGCTGTGAGAGCTGGTTTTGTTGAGCCGACAACTGACATGTTAGCGATTATGGAAGTTTGTTTTTCAGGAAAGCCGGCAGTATTAAATATGATTAATGGCGTAGCGGGTGAGGGCGTAGCCATTCTGCAATGTAGAGATACACTTAATCAGCAGAAAATGGATGAACTACTGCGGGATAAAGTAAGGGAATTGCTTGCCGCGCAGAATAAGGAAGGCTCATGGGATTCGGCCGTTTTATTGGGTGGAAAAGTATGGCCGGAAATGCAAACCGGGTTCGCATATGGAGCAGCTGGAATCATTTTCTTTCTACTGGAGTATTGGAGGATCTATCAGGATTCATCGGTTAAATCTGCAGCTATAAAAGGATTGGCCTGGCTCATGAAAGTGAGACGCTTAAGAAATGGAGCGCTGTATTGGCCGATCAGTAATCTAAGAAAGGAAGAGGTGAAAGGGTGGGGAGAAGGAAGTACTGGTATTGCATTAGTATTCATTAAAGCTTTTGAAGTATTAGGGGATGCAAGTTATAGAGAGGTGGCAGAAGGCGCATTGCGAGTGCGTCCGGCAGCAATCATTAGTTCAAATTTAAGTCAATGTTATGGGCTGAGCGGACTTGGAGAGGTATATCTGGAAGCTTACCGTGTATTTGGCGACAAGTCATGGTATGATAGAGCAACCTGGATTGCAACGTTGATAGTAAACAGAAGAATGGAAAATGAAAACTCGGAGGTCTTTTGGTTGGCACACACGAAAGAATATCCATCAGCCAATTTGTTTTTGGGTGCTGGAGGGGTGTTACATTTTTTATTGCGATACTCGGACCCGGATAGTTATTGTTATCCATTATTGGATACCAGGTTCTTTGAGTCAGCCACCTATTTGGATGTAAAGGTTAATGTTAAGGAGAAACAGATAATGAAGTAAAATATTGAAAATGAATTATAAGAAAGCTATTAATATCATTTCCGCCTTATTGCTGTTGTTATTCCTTTATACAGGACTCAGTAAGATATTGGATTATCAGATATTCAGGATTCAATTAGAAGAATCTCCTCTACTGAAGTCATACTCGGGGGTGATTTCAATTGGATTGCCTTTATTGGAAATTGCGATTTCAGTGCTGTTGCTTTTCGAACGAACAAGATTTTATGGTATCTATAGTGCGGGTGTAATGTTGTTCGTTTTTACCGTATACCTTTCTTACATGATCAGCAATTATCCCCATTTGCCTTGTACGTGTGGAGGTGTAATAACAAGTCTGAGCTGGCCACAGCATTTAATTATGAATATTGTTTTTCTAAGTATGACAATCTGGACATTTTATGTAGATGTTATTAGCAGGCGGAAGGTTTTTCAACAGAATTTATAAGGAGTAGAAACGAGCGTATAGGTTATAGACACAATAAAATTTTTATTAAACGAAACTAAAAGCGAATAGATGAAAAGGATACACCTTCAGGTAGTCAGCTTATTTTTAGTTGGGTTGCTACTTTCTGTTAATCATGCGGCAAAAAGTTCGCTTGATAATTACTATTGGTTTGACGCAAGTGTTAGCGGATATCCAACACTTTATCTGCAGTTTGCTTCATACCCGCCTACTGGATGCTCGTCAGGGGGATATTATTGTGCATTAGGGTACAGTGCTGATCAACTTAGTAGCACCTTCCCAACTATTCAAATAAGACCGGCAGAAATGAGCCATCCAAAGATACAGGTGTTCAAACCATTCCCATAAGAGTATATGAGATGCTGTATTACTATAGCAATTAAAGAATTCCGGAATATCAACTATTATTTAACCATTTTAAACTCAAAAAAATGAAAAAAGTACGTATTGGCGCTATTGCCGCCCTGGTTGCAATTGCAGGTGTAACTGCCGTAAAAGCTAGTAACTTAGCAAGAATTAATTATTTCTGGTTCCTGAAATCAGCTGGACACTATAGCTATGCCCAACAGAGTGCAAATGCACCATCTTCTTGTTCTGCTGGTGCTGTTACTTGTGCAAGAGCATATACTGCTGCACAGGTTACTTTAAAAGCTGGTGTTTATACTATTAAAGCTGGCCAAACTTTGCTTTCTAAACTGACTGCATTTAAACCTTTCTAAGGTGATGTAATCTTTTAGAAGATGCAGAAAGTACGTATTGGTGTTATTGTCACCTTACATGCAGTTGCTGGTATACGGCTGTAAAAGTCAGTATCCTGATTGGAATCCAGTAATTTGGGATCTTGAAATCCGGAGGAGGTATGCCTTTTATATCTGGGTTCTCCTTTTCCGTATCTATGTGACATCGATGGTTCAGTTACCTGTGAGGAACATATAGGACAGCGCAGGACACTTTGAAAACTAGCATTTATGTCATTAAAGTTGATCAAATTTTACTTTCCGGGATTACGGCCTTAAGGCGCTTTAAGGTGGCTCCGGATAACAGGTATCTGCAGCAATTGCAGATACCTGTTATTTTTTGTACGTATTTCCGTTAATGTTACCTATCGTTTTGGGGTATCCCTGAGGCATCAATAACTGACTGAGGTATAGGTAAAGTATATCGTATACTACCTGGTTTTAGTTCATAGGTAGTGCCTGCTTGTTGCCTGAAAATGGACTTTGCAAATTTGGGATCTAAGTTTAAGCGTTTAAGATCATGCCATCTTGTTCCTCTGAAAACAAGTTCTTTTCTTCGTTCGTCAATTATCTTTCTCAATAAGGTATCTTTATCGGTAATATTATCTTTGTATGTACCCGTAACGTATCTTTTGGAGAGTAATACATCCAGGTTTCTTTTGGCGGAACTAATATCTCCCAGTCTGGCATCACATTCTGCCAAAGTAAGGTACAACTCGTCTGTTGCTATGCCAGCAAAGCAGTTATAGGTACTTTCATAACTTCCGCGAAACTGAATTGTTCCATTGATATTGTTAAAAAAAAGAGTTTTTCGTAAATCAGTTTCTTCATACATATTATACAGGGTTGTGTCAACAGAGATGACAGGATAAATAAGGAGTGTGTACCTGTTTATCATCAATGCTTCAAGTATAATCTCATCATTTAGTGGAGGGAAGGGGTAAGCTGCGGTACCATCTACAGCATTATAATCAATAAGTTTTGAATAAATTTTTAGGCTTGCCTCTGCTGATGTTTTGGCATTACTGAAATCATTGGTTGTGAGATATACCTTAGATAGAAGGGCCAACGCTGAAGCTTTAGAAGGCCTTGTTTTAACCGTTGGGAGATCGGGGAGTAACGGAACGGATTCATTCAGATCTTTTATGATTTGCGCATATACTTCACTGTTTGAGCTCCGGACGGAGACAATATTTGGATCGGATGACAGTTTTAATGGAATACTTAATTGTGTATTGGAAGCGGAAGACTCAAAAGCTGGCGCAAATATCTGTGCCAGTTGAAAATGACAGAATGCCCTGAAGAACAAGGCGCTTCCTTTCACCTGATTCCATTGATTTTTTGTTTTAGTATCGGGTGTGATATCCGATACTCCTTCCAATGCCTGGTTGGCATAGTATATTGCCCTGTATGGATAACTCCAATCGGGAACAGTTGGGTTGGTATAAAAATCTTTATTCCATAGATATATATTTCTTTCCTGGATTTGTACGTATTGCCAGTAGGGTTCATTTTCAAAATAATCGTCGCAGGATAGCTGTCCTAATGCGGGCACTATCCCCCCTGCACTATTACTGCCATTTAAAATATCGGTATTGTCCAGTAGGGCTTGATAGTCGTCCAGGTTTTGTGCAATAAAAAGAGATTGTTGTGATTTTACGTTAATCCAATCTTTTTTGCAGGATATAACTATTAAAAGAAAACCAATGAGATATATTTTCTTCATAAGATATTTTTAATAACTAATTTTTAAATTAAGGCCAAAGGATTTGGGCTGAGGTAAAGTAAAGTAGCCAATATAGTCGGGGTCTCTTTTCTCTTTATTGGCGCACCATATTAAGCCAAGATTATTGGCGAACAGTCCCACCTGAATTTTAACGGTTTTAATGACGGTAGGCGGGATATCATAAGATAGCACGATATCCGATAGCCGGATATGATCGCCTTTTCTAACCAGTACATCTGACAGCTGATAAGTGAAATCACGTAAAGGATCGTTATTGGCGGGGAAAGAAGGTACATTGGTGATTTTCTCGTCGCCTGGTTTTTGCCACCTCTTACTATAGTCCGCCACACCGATCCGCTGTGTTATCAAGTCGTTATAGCTAATAGAGGGAGTTCTAAAATAATAACCAAATTTGTAGCTAATAGTGGTGCTCAGGCTAAATTCTTTGTATAAAAAGGTGTTTCTCACGGAACCGAATATGGTTGGTAACGCTGGTCCTGAATAAACGAGATTATCAGTATTGGTTGATTTGCTGATTAGTACATAATCAGAAGATATTTTTCCATCTAAATATACTTGTGGATTTCCATTTTGAGGATCCAGTCCTGCCCATTTATAGCTGAAAATAGCATTTAATGGTTTCCCTACTATGGGCGAAATGGATCTTCCGTCATTTAACCGATTGGAAATGTTGGCGGTTGGGTTTTCATATTTGGTAACTTCTGTAGAATTGTAGCTGAAAAGACCGTTGATAATCCACTTAAACTTTTTATCCAGCACATTCGACCCGAGATCTAAATCAATTCCCTTGCCTTTCATAGAGGCAAGGTTCCTATAAAAGGTACCCGTTCCACCTCCATTAATGATGCCGGTAGTAGGATCAATGATAGCATAGCCCATTAAATCTTTTGCATTCTTTATATAGTAGTCAATACTGCCAAATAACCTTGATTTTGACAAGGAGAAGTCGACACCAAAGTCAAGAATACCTATTTTTTCCCACCGCAGTTGTGGGTTGGCGGGACTTTCAATTTTGAGATATTTCAAGTTGGTAATATCTGAAACGCCAGATGATACAATGGTAAATGCTGAAGTCCTTTTGTCGACATTACCATTATATCCAAAGCTGGCCCGGAGTTTTAGCATCTGGAATAGTCCATGGGGAATAAAATCCTCTTTTGATAAAAGCCAGCTGCCGGCAATATGCCAGAGTGGAACGCTTTTTTGGTTTGTTTTAACACCAAATAGGTTACTTTCATCAATTCTTCCACTTACAGAGAAGGTGTATTTTTCCTGTAGTGTATATGCGCCGTTTGCATAGAAAGATTTATATCTGTCCAGCAGATAGTTACTTTGATCCATAAATGGAATCTTCAGGTATATATTCATTGGCGTTGTGAGGAACTGGGTAATATAGTCAACGCCATATGATGACCCGTCTTTATCGGCATATCCGTATAGTTTGTTTTTGGTCATCTCTGTTTTTTCCTCCTTAACTTCAAATCCTCCAATTATATTAAGATAATGTATACCAAAAGATTTATCGAAGTTTAGCTGGGCCCGGACTGTTTTTGATGTTAAATCATTGTTGCTATGGTCGATGATACCCCCGGGAGGGATAGGTGTACTAATCACTTTCCCCGAAGCGTCAACCTGAGCATATTGGTTAACCAGGTTCCTGGCAGAATATGAACTTTCATCCTGAACGGCTTTTTGCCTCATCGAAATTTTTTGATTTTGATATTTTATATCAACACTAAGCCCTTTCAAGATATTATACTTGATACCGAATTTGATAAGATTGTCAATATTTTTGTTTGATATAGAATTAGCAAGCATGTTTTGAATGGGATTGTAGGTCCAATCCAGGTAGCCATTGGATATGGCTGCATTGATAAAAGTGGTATTATAATCCCAGTTGATGTTATTCCAGCTTCCATTATCGTTTTTTAATTGTGCGTAGGGATAGATAAGTTTTTGAAAGCCTGAGGTGGCACTGTAGGAGCCGTTAGTGGTATTATTGGCGTCAGTGCTTAGGATCTGAATACCGGCAGATAAAGTCAGGTTCCTGATAGGATTCAGTGTGATTGCCGACTTCAACGTATAGCGGGTATAATCATTGTTTTTGATATTGTATGCGTTTCTGTCATACCCACCGGACACATAATAGGTAAGATTTTGAGTGCCGCCGGACAGATTGAGATGATATTGCTGGTAAATACTTTTTCTATAGTAATATTTTTCGTAGTCGTTTCTGACGTCTTTTGTTCTCAAGGAATCAATACTGCTGTTGACCTGCTGTGGAGTTAGAATACCGTCACGGCCTTTTATCAGTAGTTCTACCACCGGAGTTAAGGCGTTTTTGGTGAGTGAGTTTTCATCGTAATTATAATAGCCACTTTCAAATAGTTTTTTCTCTACGTCGATAAAGTCTGACGTAGACATGCCAGGAGTATAGAAAAGGTTAGGTTTTTCGCCTAGTGTTAGGTTACTCGCAAAATCCATTTTTAATGCCTGACCTTTGTATCCCTTTTTGGTATTGATTACGATAACTCCGTTTCCGGCCCTTACGCCCCATATTGCTGCTGCTGCTGCATCTTTCAGTATGTTGATACTTTCCACATCATTGGGGTTGATACTATTAATGTCTCCATCAAAGGGAAAGTTGTCCAGTACTATTAATGGTTGTGTATTGGCGTAGATCGTACTTACCCCCCGAATAGAAAAACTGGGATTGTCATCTCCGGCTCTCCGGTCAAACTGGATACTGGGAGTTAGGTTTTCTAATCTGCTTATTACGTCAGAGGAGGGCTTTCTGTTAAATAATTTATTTTCTACTGTACTTATAGATCCGGTAGAATGATTAACGCTTAAAGTTTGATAACCTGTAGAAACTTCTACTTCTTTCAATTGGGTTTTTACAGGAGAAAGGATAATGTTGTACTTGTTTTCTCTTAGAGAGTTAACATATACTACTTTGTTTTCGTAGCCTATGTAGCTTATACTCATTTGGTTCCTGAGCCCTTTTAGCATTATGCTAAAATGGCCACTGGCGTCGCTGAGAATGCTTCTGTTGCTATTTAATATTTTTATTGTCGCGCCAGATAAGGGAGTGTTGTCCGCTGACATAATGGTCCCTGTAATAAGATATTGATCTGCAGATTGGGCCATGGAGTTTATTGAAGTTGAAAATATGCATGCGATTACGCATAATGACAACTGCATCAAGAAATGTACATAATATGATAGGCGTATAATTGGTTTCATTTTCATAGATTGAGTGATGAGAATATTGCCTGTTCTTTGCGTATGAAATAGATGGTTTATTTATTTTCCTTTAGGATTCTCATAGTTAGTAATCTTTTGGATTTTACCAACCCCAGGCCATACTTGTTTAACTCAAGCATCAGCTTTTTCAGGTCCCATTCCGGATCCTTAATATCAATATCTATATTATAATCTATGCCGGTTTCATTAACTAGCGGAGGTAGGTTGGGGATATACGATAGCAGATATGCGAATTGTTTCATAGACTGATTCTGGAGTTTGATGGATTCCAGTATTTCTTCTTTTGGTTCGCCGCCTTTTGTTCTTAAGGGAAGGTATTTTTTTTTGTCTTTTAGCGTAACAAGAAGTAAGCAATCAACCTCCCGTTTCTCAACAGTATAAGAACAGTTGAAGAATGTATTTAATTCCTTTCTCAATATTTCACGGATGTGGTCAGCCTGCATTTCGGGTACTATCAGATCAACAGAGTAAGAATGCTCATAAGCCCATGCAGAAATATCTATATCACGTTTGGGGCTTTCATATTTTGTTTTATCACCTACTTCCAGTATTAGTCTGTTATTGTAACTGTAATCTTCTTTTACTGGATCTTCTGTCATCTGGTATAGTGCAACAATACTTTTGTTTACAGAGTATATATGATTTGTTTTTTTTGAGTTACCCACATTTGTACGACCTGACCATGCATTCACGCCATCGAGATATCCTGTGATAAGTGATCTGTAAAGGAAATGGTCTTCATTGCCACCATTGTTCTTAATTAGAAGTGGAGTTGATACATCAAATTGGGTATTATCAGTTTTAATTTTTGCATCTAATGAATCTCCATTTAATGCGCGCCGGATATTGGCTGCTGTTACATATGAAGAGGCAGTAGTAGCCAATAGCTTTCCTTCTTTATCAATCCATACATAATGAGGAACTGCTATGTGTTTGAACATGTAACCGAGTGAAGAATCTAATGGAATAATTGGCACGCCTAGTTTGACGGCATGGGTGGATTCCCATTTTTGGACGAGGTTTTCAATTTTTGCCATGTCATCTCTGGTGTTTTTTTTGTAGTTAACCAGAAAGATTTGCAGGTCGGCGCCAAATTCTTTTTGCAGGCTGTCTATATGTGAAAATGCCTCGACACAACTTGTGCACCAGGTCGCCCAGAAATCAAAGATGACTACCTTACCTTTTAGGTCTGACATTCGAAGCTCGTTCGTGGAATAGTTTAGTACATTTCCAATTCTAATATCAGGTATAGCATCCCCAATTTGAATTTCCTTTTGAGGATCTGGATGGGTACTGCGAATACCTGGTAACCTGGGAGTAGCTGGTCCCTGTGCATAGTTATTATTACATATCGTTAATAACATAACAGGTAGTAAGCAGGTGGTTTTCCATGACATATCGTAATAATTATTAGTTCGGTTTTTATAGTTATAGCAGCTATCGTTCTTTACGACCGGAATCGAATCCGCTCGATTAATATTGACTTTTACGGTTATAGATTGGTTTTTTGAGGGAAAAATCTTCACACGACTATTAAGGAAGGAACGGTTTCATGTAGTAAGTACTATTGGATACTCCGGTTTTCATGTTAATATAATATGAACAATATTGAAACCGGTTTTTATTAACTTTCGATTTACAGTTTTTGGGGGGATATTTATTTGATTGCATCAGAATTTAATGATTATTCTTATGCAGGAAATAAGCGATGAGGCACTGTTTAATCTTGTGAAGATTGGGTGTAGCGACGCATTTGATATACTTATAATACGTTATCGGCGATTGCTGTTTGCATCTGCTTGTCAGCGATTAGGAATTGAGGAGGCAGAGGATGCTGTACAGGAACTGTTCATCTGGATCTGGCAAAAGAAAGGGAGTGTCCAGTTACAGTCCTCTTTAAAAAATTACCTCTGTGGAGCCATTAAGCATTATTGTCTTAATAAAATCAGATCACAGAAAATGATCCGGAAACGTCAGCAACAGTACGCTTATATTAGAGATATTTGTATTATTCCTTCCGAACTCGAGACTAAAGAGTTGGGAATGCATCTGCAGCGAGCCATCGATAATATTGCACCCGCCAGTAGGGCTGTTTTCCAGATGCAGTACCTGGAGGGAATCAGCCAGCGAGAAATAGCAGCTCAAAGGGGTATTGGCCTGCAAACGGTGAAGAATCAGGTGTTGGCGGCCTTGAAAGAACTTCGAAGCAGTCTCAAACAGGTTTAGTATTAGACCTGCTATTTCGCTGGACCCATATTGATTATGCGGATTTAGTTGTGAACATTTCCAGTTTTTCAGCAATTAATAACGAAAATGAGATGCAAAGGATCAAAGGAAGCACCTGGTACCGAAATACAATTGGCGAGGCTAATATACTGAAGCCACAGTTTGCCAGTAAGAATATGAAAGTTATGATTAACGCCTTGTGAAGTGTATGGTCTTTCGCCCTGTTGCGCGCCAGGTTTTTGATCCATAAAATGAATGTCCACAGAAAGAATATATTAACGATCAGGAAAATGCCGGGAAAAAGTCGAAGAATATGCCCTTGCGCTGTTAGGGAAATAGCTTTTACATTTATATCAGTATAATGAAACCATCCAGCAGCAATTGGGTATACTTTTGTTTCTCCAAGATTATATACTTCCAGTTTTTCTAATGAGGGAGAACAATAGTTGATGGCATTGGGTAAGAGAAAATACCTGGCAAAGGCTGCTGGATGGCGCATAATTAAGAACTTTCCATAGCTTCCGTAAATAGGAGCTACCATTCCCCAGGAAATAACACCATGCGTGGGATCTTTATCGGTATTGACATGAGTTTCTACATATTGTTTTAGAGGTGCATAAGGGAATTTAATATAAAATGCACCATCTCTTGGGGAAATTCTTTTTGCATTTTCATGGTATTTGTCGAAGAATCGCTTCACCTCCTTGTCAAAGTCCTGACACCCTGCCGGCGGTGCTCCATCTTCGATAATAAACGGATACATATACAGCGCATTGTTCGCCATTTGCCAGCCGCCGAAAATAGAAAACTGCCGATGGCCGGTAAGCTGCTCAGCACTGTTCTTTGTATGATTGATAAACACTAGTATAAGTACCAATGGTAACGCAATGCCTGCCAGTTTCCAGATCAAAGTACGTTTGGACATCAGTAGTGCGATGGCACTGATTAGTGGGTAAAACATGGCATTATACCGAATGGTAAATAGCACCACTATTAGTAACCCATGAATGAATATCTGCGCTGGACGGGGCCGGTGTATAATCCAAAGCAACTGTGTAACCCATAATAAACTCAACGCCAGAAACAACGCATCACTGGAAATGTAATTGCTTAAATATAAAAGTAATGGATTGAAAAACAGGCACGAGAAAATGATAATGCTAATCCATCTTCCCGGTGTATAGAAATACCGGAGCGTAAAGAAAAAATACAACGCCATCAATTGCCCAAACAAATATTGAAAGGCTACTACCGCGGTATCTGAATGGGTGACCTGGTGGAATAACCACAGAAATTTCGAATACCCGATCGGCCATATATTTACATCTAGCCGTGCCGCCGCCGCAAATATGTAACTATACGAATCCGAAAAGAAATCCGCAAAAGGATAACAGAGTTTAAAAATGATCAGCTGTACAATAGCGCCAATAGCCGCTACCAGCAAATAAATACGATTATCCTTGGATAACACGAACGAGGGAAAAGTAGTTGACATATGCGTAGGGTTGTATAATAAATTACGGTACTACTACTGAAGTATTTTTTCCTTTTTTGTAAAACAACAAATGATAATAATAACTTAACATGAAAGCAATGATTGCACTGTTGCTCTGCAGCAGTACCCTTTTCGCACAATCACGCTGGTCGGCAGAAAAAGCCAGCAAATGGTATCAGCAACAACCCTGGATGACCGGCGCCAACTTCATTCCTTCTACCGCCGTGAATCAATTGGAAATGTGGCAGAGCCCCACCTTTGATCCGGCTACTATTAAACGGGAGCTGGGCTATGCAAAAGCGATTGGCTTTAATACGATGCGTGTATATCTTCATCATGTGGCCTGGCAGGAAGATGCCGTGGGATTTAAAGCGAGGGTACAACAATACCTGGAGATCGCCGGCGATAACCATATCAAAACCATCTTCGTTTTTTTCGACGATTGCTGGCGGGATCAATACCAGGCAGGTACACAGCCGGCCCCGGTTCCGGGTGTACACAACAGCGGATGGTTGAAAGACCCCGGTGGTTATATTGATACTAACCCCGCATTAATGGATACGCTGCAATGGTATGTAAAAGATATCCTGACAACCTTCCGTAGTGATGATCGTATCGCCATGTGGGACCTGTATAATGAACCAGGACACTTTGGCCATGGCGACAAAAGCTGGCCCCTCCTCAAGAATGTGGTAGCCTGGGCAAGAGCGGTGCAGCCGGAGCAACCTGTTACGATAGGGATATGGAATAAAGACTTTACGGTTTTTAATCAATTCCAATTGGAAAATTCTGATATTATTACCTTTCACAATTACCGGGATACTACTTCGTTGATGACGGCCATAGATACGCTGAAAACCTACAAACGGCCTGTGATCTGTACAGAGTACATGAAGCGCCCTAATAACAGCACTTTTGCCACGCATTTGCCGATTTTCAAAGCCAATGGTATTGGTGCTATCAACTGGGGATTAGTAGCCGGTAAAACGCAGACCAATTACCCGCAGGGAAACAAAGGGGGAGAACCGGAGCCTGCAATATGGTATCACGATATCTTCCGCCCGGATGGATCACCCTTCGATGAAAATGAAACTGTTTTTATCAAACAAATGAATGAATAGCTATATTGCCATCAAATAGTATTTCCATGTTATCATCAGTAATTGCTGACCTGAAAAAAACGGAACATGGTTTCAAACATGTGATGGAAGCGGGCGATAAAATCATCGCGACAGCAGGAGATCACCTGGCAACAGCTACAGCACTCATCAGCGGCGATAGCTACCAGGAACGGATGCTGGGCGTTTATATGCTTGGCTTATTATCTCCTGAAAATAAAAAAGCATTGCAACTACTCAAAACCAGGGTGGTAACAGACGAGAACTGGCGGGTGCAGGAAATGCTGGCCAAAGCCATCGATCATTACTGCAGCGTGATCGGGTATGAAACGGCGTTGCCGGAAATAACCTACTGGGCAACGCATAAAGATCCTTTCTTGAACAGAGCCGTGGTAGAGGGGTTACGTATCTGGACCAGCCGGCCCTATTTTAAAACGCATCCGGAAACGGCTATTGCATTGATCAGTCAGCTGAAGTCAAAAGAGAGTGAATATCTCCGGAAGTCAGTGGGGAATGCATTACGGGATATCCGGAAAAAGCATAAAGACCTGGTAGACCAGGAAATGAAAAGCTGGAACCTGAACACGCCATTGATTGCTTTTGTACACAAGCTGGTGATAAAATAAAAACCGGTTCATGGGTGGCCATAATGCTTTCCATGAACCGGTCTTTTTTTATTGGAGGTTGATCAGACTATTCCCAGTATTTATCCCCTTTCTTCATTCTTTCCAGGGTAGTTTCGTAATTCTTTTTTTCATCGCCTACAGCCTTATTTATTGCTTTTTCTTCCCAGGCGAGGGCGTCTTCTTTCTTACCGGATTTATACAGCAGGTTAGCGTAGGTATCCATGTAAGCAGGAATTTCCTGGTCTTTGAAAGAACGTTTGCTCCATTCGAGGGCTTGTTCTATGCATTGCATATCATTACATTTTTCGAAGATGGTCCATGCATATTCATTTAATGCCTGTGGATCTGCTTTGTGGCCGTATTTTTTCATATAGGCTACAATGTTAGTCACGGCATTGTTGGCATCTTTTACATAGCTGTAATATTGCACTTTTGTTTTCAGGACCAGTTCTTCCGCGATAGCCGGATATTTGGCTTTCAGATTTTTTTCAACGGAGGCGAAGTCTGGCGCGCTGTTGTCTTTTTTCATCAGCTGTGGATATACTTCTTCTTTCGCTACAATTTCCATCACTTTATCCTCTGCTTTACCAGCACCGAGTACTTTGTTTACTTTATCAGCATGGTGGAGGAACATGTCGAAACCCACATCTTTGCTGCTGTTGGTGAATTTCTCGATGAAGTCCAGGTTACCTGGTGTATACAGATTTTTCTGTTGGGCCAGGTACATTTTGGAGATCTCAGAGGCATTTGCCTGGTCGTATTTGTCTAATGCCAAAAGCGCGATTTGACGCAGGAAGGCAGTATCTTTCTGTCCTTTCTTGAATTTGTCCAGCTGCGTGTAATATTGGGTAGCTGGTTCGAGAGAGGCAGCGCATCTTTTGATGAATCCATCTGCATCAGCACCGCCCACCTGGCGGTCTACGATATGGCCATCCGGTGCAAATACCAGGAAAGTAGGATAAGCGCGGATGCTGTAATCTTTCTCAATTTCTTTGGCAGAAGTATACCAGTTTTTTACGTCGTCGTTATCTTTTTCAGTTTTATCCATCTGCACTTTTACGCTGATGAATTTATCGTTCATGAAGCTGCCTACTTTTTCCTGCGGAAAAATATTAGCCGACATATACTTGCAGGGGCCGCACCAGGTAGTGAAACAGTCCATGAAGATATACTTGTTTTCCGCTTTGGCTTTAGCTTGTACATCCGCCCAGGACGTGCCATGTTCAAAGTGGATGCCTTGTTCCTGTGCTACTGCCATGAACGGCAACAGGAAGGAGAGGAGAAATAATTTTTTCATAATGCTGGTTTGATTTTAACCTACTAATTTAAGGTAGTTCGGGAACATAACGGGCCGCCACTGGAAATAATTTGACAAGATAAGTTTGAAGCGGGCGTGCCGAGGTAGCGCGTTTCCCAACTCCTTTAACAAGCTGCAAAAAAGATCAGCAGTTATCATTAACACCCCTATTGGGTACCTGGGGGAAAGTGGCGGAAAGGGGCATCGATGGTTATAAAACTTATGCAGGCGGTAACGGATTTGACCTGAAACTATATAGTGATTACACCTACTTCAGACATACCATGCATAAAGCAAAAAGCTATTGTGGCGAATGGTTGAAACGGATATTTTGATCCCTTACTCGCTACAATAGCTTTATGCTTTCCGCTTTATGCTCAATAAAACGATGGTGGCGGATTGAGTGTAAGATTTTGCCGCTGATGCCAGTAAGGATAAATGGTAGGCACTTCACTGGCAGCATCCAGTTGTTTCACCTGGTCAGTGGTCAGGTTCCAGCCGGTGGCGCCCAGGTTTTGAATCAGCTGCTCTTCATTACGCGCGCCAATAATGATGCTGGAAACCGTAGGGCGTTGCAACAGCCAGTTAATGGCTATCTGGGCCACCGTTTTGCCGGTTTCGGCAGCAATGGCATCCAGGGCATCAATAATATTATAGAAGACGTCATCCCGGATCGCGGCCTCCGGCACCGGACTTCCGCCCTGTGCTACCCGCCCCTGCGGAGGAACAGGACTGTTGCGGCGATATTTTCCTCCCAATTTACCTGCGGCCAACGGCGACCACACGATGGCGCCAATGTTTTGGTCTATACCCAGTGGCATCAGTTCCCATTCATATTCACGGTTAGCGAGCGAATAATATACCTGGTGTCCTACATACCGGTTCCTCCCATACTTGTCGGCGATGGCCTGGGATTTCATCAGGTGCCAGCCAGAGAAGTTGGAGGCGGCAATATAACGTACTTTGCCACTTTGAATTAAATCATCCAGCACCCGCATCGTTTCTTCCACGGGCGTAACGCCGTCAAAGCCGTGCATGTGGTAGATGTCGATGTAATCGGTACCGAGGCGTTTCAAACTACCTTCAATTTGCCGCAGGATGTGAAAGCGGGAAGAGCCCTGGTTATTCGGCCCTTTGCCAAATGTGAAGGTGGATTTGGTAGAAAGCAGCAGCTGATCTCTTTTACCAGCAATGGCTTTGCCGAGAATTTCTTCGGAAAGTCCTTCAGAATAAACGTCAGCAGTGTCGAACAGGTTCACGCCGGCGTCCAGGCATACATTTACCAGCCGGGTGGCTTCTGCTACCTGGGTACTGCCCCAGGCTTTAAAGAACTCATTGCCTCCGCCAAAGGTGGCGGTACCAAAGCTGAGCACCGGTACTTGCAGTCCGGATGCCCCTAATTGTCTGTATTCCATCAAAGATGATTTTATATGTTAAGCAGGAACAAAGGTCTGGGAAAGACGGGACGTAGCAGTTGTAAATTTATAGCATATAATTGTATTTTTGTGAGATGAAGAAGCTGAAGCAGTTTGACACGCTGGTGATTCACGCCTTTGAAGAAGATGTATTTCATCAGCCCGTACATAGTCATACCTACTATGAAATCGTGTATATCTTTAAAGGCAGCGGTATCCACCATCTTAATAATAACCAGCTTCCCTATAAAGCGGGCGACCTGTTCCTGATTTCCCCGGAAGATGAGCATTACTTTCACATCAGCAAAACCACCCGGTTTGCCTTCATCAAATTCACCGATAGTTATTTCAGCACCAAAAATCACCTGGCACCTGATGTCTTTTTAATGGGCAAGCCGGAAACGATGATGCGGCATAAGCTGCTGAAAGAAGTGAAGCTCACGCTGGAGGAGCCCTGCAAAACTATTTTGCGTAATACCGTGGAAAGTATTGTGGCCTATAATTGCCGCCAGGACGTAGCTACGTCACCGTTAGTATACTACCAGATCCTGTCAGTTTTTGGTTTGGTGAAAGAAGCAATTGCCAAACTGGATATCCGTATTGATCATGGTGCGCCCGATAAAGAAGCGTTGATCTCTTATATCCATCAGCATATTTATGAGCCGGAAAAAATCCAGGTAAAAAATATTGCTGCACACTTCAACATTGCCGTCAATTATTTCAGCGCTTATTTCAAAAGAAACTTTAACATCAGCTACCGGGAGTATGTCAATTGTTATCGCACGAAACTGATTGAAAAGAGAATTACCTGCGGACAGTTAACGCTGAAACAAATTTCCGCTGAATTTGGCTTCGCTGATGAAAGCCATCTCTCTCATTTCTTCAGAAGCCGACATAAGATGACGCCGGTATCCTTCCGTCGTAAAGCAGAAAAATAGCGATAAAAAACAAGGCCGTTTTAAAATTATTATTATATTTACGTAACTAGTTACGTAATTGATTGTAATATGGAATTCTTTAATAAAACCGGTAAGGCAGCGCTTGGCAGCAGGCTGCGTATGTTAACGGAAACTATCACCGAAGGCGCTGCCCAGATCTACGAATTATATAACACGCCCTTGCAACCCAAATGGTTTCCGGTATTTTATGTGCTGTCGGAAGGAGCAGAGAAAACCATCACCGCCATCGCCAAAGAAATTGGGCATTCCCATCCCTCCGTCAGCAAGATCATTGCAGAAATGAAGAAGCAAGGACTGGTAGCGGAGAAAAAGGATAAAGCAGACGGCAGAAGGAACATGGTGCGTCTCACCAAAAAAGGCACCGATATTAACGCAAAGCTCGCCGATCAGCTCATTGATGTGGGAAATGCCATTGAAGACATATCTTCCCAAACTACCCACGACCTGTGGAAAGCCATCGCGGAATGGGAATACCTGCTGGCACAGCGGTCACTGTTAGACCGGGTAAAAGAACAGCAGAAGAAGCGCGAGGCGGCTAACGTGCGAATCGTGGATTACCAACCGGAATATAAGGCTGCTTTCAAAGCATTGAACGTGGAGTGGATTTCCAATTATTTTAAAATGGAGGAAGCGGATTATAAATCACTGGACAACCCGGAAGGCTATATCCTGCAAAAAGGCGGACATATTTTCGTGGCCCTCTACAAAGACGAGCCAGTAGGAGTTTGTGCCTTAATAAAAATGGAGGATCCGGACTACGATTACGAGATGGCAAAAATGGCGGTATCTCCCAAAGCCCAGGGGAAAAGTATAGGATGGCTGCTGGGGCAAGCCATTGTACAGAAAGCTACCGCGTTAGGCGCCCGGAATATTTACCTGGAAAGCAATACCATCCTGAAGCCGGCTATCAGCCTGTACGAAAAGCTGGGCTTCAAAAAAGTCGCTGGTCGCCCTACGCCTTATGAACGCGCTAATATACAAATGGAATTACCGCTGAAATAGCGATGGTGGCCTCCTCCCGGGGAGGCCATTTTGTTTCCCCCAAGACTAGTGATTATTAAATCGGTGCCGTATATTGGTACCTGAAAACAGTCGGTATGGCTGTCAGACCACGTTATACATAATTAAAACTCAGGACTATGATTTCATCCGGGCAGGAAGCTATTCCGGCGGCTAAAAATTCCACTACTTTATTACCGGCAAAATTTACAGAAAAGAAATACGTCATTACGCTGATTTTCGTCACCTCCCTGTTTATGTGCTGGGGGATAGCGTTGACCATGGGAGATGTGTTAAACAAACATTTCCAGAATGTATTGGGCTTGTCTAAATCACAATCGGGCCTGGTACAGTTTTCTATTTTTGGTGCTTATGCGCTGATGGGTATCCCGGCAGGGCTATTTATTAAAAAGATGGGATACAAAAACGGTGTGTTACTGGGCCTCACGTTATACGCCCTGGGCGCCTTTTTGTTTGTGCCTGCGGCCAACGCGGCTTCCTTCACGGTATTCCGTATCGCATTATTTGTGTTGGCCTGCGGCATGGCTACACTGGAAACGGTGGCGCATCCGTTTATGGCAGCATTGGGAGATCAGCGCACGAGCGACCAGCGGATTAATTTCGCGCAGTCTTTCAACGCGGTAGGCGCTATGGTAGGCCCTACCCTGGGCACGCACTTTTTACTCAGCGCCGGGCATGAAGCAGGTGCCGAACTGGTATCCGTAAAAACGCTGTACATCTATATTGGTGCGGTGATTGCCGCTATTGCGGTAGCTTTTGCATTGGTGAAAGTGCCGCCGGTAACAGACCCGCATGACGGTGCTGCAGACGCCGCGGTTACTACTGGCCCCCGGAAGAAATTATACCAGCAAAAACATTTTGTATGGGCAGTAGTGGCGCAGTTCTTTAATGTGGCTGCACAGGCGGGTACCTGGGCTTTCTTTATCAACTATGGTCATGAAGTCATGGGCTTTTCCGATGAAAAAGCCGGCTATTTCATGCTGCCTTTCATGGGGATGATGCTGGCAGGAAGGTTTGTAGGCACTGCCTTAATGCGGTATATCGCGCCGAATAAACTACTCGCAGCATTTGCGTTGGGCAATATACTGATGTGTATCCTGGTGGCGCAGGGCTGGGGCTGGACCTCCTACATCGCATTGCTGATGATTAATTTCTTCTTCAGTATCATGTATCCTACTATTTTCAGTCTTGGTTTGAAAGACCTCGGACCGCAAACGCAGCAGGCATCGTCGTTTATTGTGATGGGGATGTTTGGTGGCGCTATCTTTCCTTTCATCATGGGACGCCTGGCAGATACCAATATTGCCACGGCTTACTATCTGCCCATCGCTTGCTATGCGGTTATTTTTTACTTCGGATATAAACTGTATAAACTCAGGTAGTGCCGGCCCATAGCAGTGGCTAACGGGTAAGGGTATATGATCAGATAAATTATCCTTCCGACGTACGGAAGTTGGGGAGAAAGCCGTTCTATAAGAACGGCTTTTCTTTTGCACCAAAACCTGAACAAAGCATTGAGCTGTATTGTTCCTATAGCAGATATTCATGAGAAGGGCGGTTAAAACGTTTGCTATGCTCCAACATCCCCAAAATATCGTTACCAGTCTTTTATCTGCCGCCGGTGTTACTGTAAACGGTCAGCAGCCATGGGATATACAGGTACATGAAGCAGCTTTTTACGAGGAAGTACTTAACAGTGGCTCGCTTGGACTGGGAGAATCTTACATGAACAGCTACTGGGATTGCCAGCAGCTGGACCAGTTTTTTACAAAAATATTGCTGGCGAACCTGGATACCCGTGTTAAAAAGAGTTTCCGGTTTAAGGCAGACATTTTACTCGCCCGGTTATTGAATCATCAAACACCAGCCAAAGCTTACCGCAATGGCAGCGCACACTATGATACCGGCAATGACCTTTTCGAGGTGATGCTGGACAAACGGATGACGTATACCTGCGCTTTCTGGGATCAGGCTACCAACCTGGATGAAGCCCAGGAACAAAAACTAGATCTCAGCTGCCGTAAGTTACTGCTGAAGCCGGGTATGCATGTGCTGGACATCGGTTGTGGCTGGGGAAGCTTCGCCAAATTTGCTGCGGAAAAGTACGGGGTACGCGTTACCGGTATTACTATTTCCAAAGAACAGGCGGAACTGGGCCGGGAACGCTGTAAAGGCTTACCGGTGGAGATCCGGCTGGCAGACTATCGTAGCCTGAACGAACCTTTTGATGCCATTGTTTCCCTGGGGATGTTTGAACACGTAGGATATAAAAACTATGACGCCTATATGAAAATGGCACATCGCTGCCTGAAAGACGATGGTTTATTTTTACTCCATACCATCGGAGGCAATGTGCCCAATGCATTTACAGATCAGTGGCTCAATAAATACATTTTTCCCAATGCCATGATACCTACTATCCGGCTCATCGGGCAGTACATAGAAGGACTGTTTGTGATGGAGCACTGGCAGAATTTCAGTGTCAATTATGATCGCACATTGATGGCCTGGTACCAGAACATTCTGCAAAACTGGGATCAGCTGAAAGCAAAGTATGACGCTACTTTTTTCCGCATGTGGAAGTATTATCTTCTATCCTGCGCCGGTTCTTTCCGGGCCAGGAAAAGCCAGTTATGGCAAATTGTACTTTCCAAAAATGGGGTGCCGGGGGGGTATCGGTTTTAAGATTGTTGTTATTCCTGTTTTTTCTCCTCCATATGTTGTTCGTAGCTTTTAAGGTTCACGAGGAATACCAGTAAAATGATCATCACTATTACCAGCATAATGTAGGCAATCATAAACGGCATGTTGTAAATGGTGAGTGGCATCAGGTTCGGTTGTGTTTGCCCGGGCCGGGGAAAGGGCGCATCATCTTTGGGGGCTTTGCCGGCTTCTTCTTTGATATAGGCGAGGATATCGCGTATATGGTCATCGCTCAGATCGGGGTGATCGGGCATGGCTACCTGGTTGTTTTGATTGTATACTGTCAGGGCGGCTTTGTCGCCTGCTTTGATCATGGTTTGGGATGATTTAACGAAGCTGATGATCCAGGCTTCCGGATGGCGTTCTTCCACACCTGCCAGTGCCGGACCCGTCAGCTTTTTATTTACATTGTGACAGGAGGCACACCTTGCCTGGAATAGCGTTTTACCTGCTGCCGGATCCGCAGCTTTTATGATGACCGGCGCGCAAAGCAGGATCATAACGAGCAAGTGTTTACTGTTCATGTTGTAATTTTTTGATGTCATCCAGGAGTATGTTTATTTCTGTAGCAGTAGTGCCTTTATAGTAGCCCCTGATATGTTGTTGTTTATCCAGTAAGACGATGTTATCGCTGTGTATGAAATCATCTTCGCCGCCATCCCCATCGGTGGCAGTGATGTAGAGTCCTTTCCTGGCGAAGTAATACAACGTTTTTTTATCGCCGGTCAGTAGTTTCCAGTGGTGGCCGTTCACCGGTAATTTGCCGGCATAGCTACGTAATTTATCCGGTGTATCCCGCACCGGATCAACCGTGAGGGAAAGCAATATCACGGAGGAGTCGGCGGCCTGTATGCGGCGTATTTGCTGCATCATGGCCGGGCATATTACCGGGCAGGAAGTGAAGAAAAAATTGGCGACGGTGATATGACCCTGCAACAGTGTATTCGTTACCGTTATACTGTCCTGGTCTGTAAAAGCGAAAGCAGGTAATTGGGCCGCCTTTTTCACGGTATTCACCGGTACATTGTTGGGGCCATACAGGGGCAACTGGCCGTATCTGTTTTCCGTCCAGTGTACAATACCGTAAGCCAGCAGCGGCAGGGTGATCAACGCCGCCATCGCTGGTTTCCAGGAATGGAGTATATGGAATGAAGGGCCTTTCATTTTTTGAGGATAACAGGTGTAGGATCTGCTGGCTGATAAGGCGGTGCTTTCCTGCCAGTATTATTCAGCGCATCGGAAATAGCCGGGATGTAGGCCAACAGGATAATAAGCCCCATCAGTACCAGCCAGGGACGGAAAGTATCAAATAAGGGAATGTGCTTGTCTTCGTGATAACTTTCGCTGACCGGAAAATCGATGACACTGGCCATGGTCTTCTTCCGGAAAAAAGTACCAAAAAATACAATGAAATAAAGGAACCCGGCAATAAACATGATACCTCCGCCTGCCAGTCCCAGCATACTGGAAATCACCCAGTAGGAATGAAACTGCTCGCTGGCAGGATTCAGGTAAGTAAGCCCCATATTGGTTCTGCGGGGCTCGCCCATTAAGCCGCCCCACATCAGCCCGGCCGAAAAAATCAATACGCCTACTGTCCACAGATAAGGAATGATGGTGTTGATAGTAGGCAGGAATATTTTTCTACCCGTTAGCTGTGACACCAGGAAGATAGACATGCCCAGTATCGCGAGGAACACGGGCCCCGCTACGGTAAGGTGAAAGTGGCCGGGAATAAAAGCGGTATTATGTACTACGTTGTTCAAGGAATAAGAAGCGTTCACCAACCCTGTTAATCCGCCGAAAATAAAGAGGATTAATCCATTGATGAGGTATCCGAACAGGAACACATCTTTCCTGAAAAAGGGCAGCTTCCAGATCCAGCTATATAGGCCTTTTCCGCCCCGTAACCGCGACGCATACTCTAACGAGGCGGCAATGGTGAACGCCGTGATAAAGCTGGGAATGGCTACACCAAAGGTGAGTATAGACTGTGTGAGCTTAATGCCTCTGCCAATGGAAGGATCGCCAAACTGGTGATGCACCCCGATAGGAATCGATAACAACAGGAAAAGAAAGAAAGCGATACGTCCGGCGGTGGCGGAGTATAGCTTTCCACCGGCCAGTTTGGGCAGCATGGTATAAAACATGATATAGGAAGGTAATAGCCAGAAGTATACCAGCGCATGACCGAAGAACCAAAATAACGTACGCGCCAATACTACGTTTACACCGGCAGTCCATCCCATGCTCCAGGGCACCAGCAGGATCAGTACTTCATAGGCCACGGCCAGTGTGCAAACAAACCAGATGGTAAAGTTCACCAGCGTGCCAATCACGGCCAGCGGCGTGTTGATATCCCGGTGGGTGCGCTTCCATCTAACATATACCACGCACCAGTCCCAATACGCTACCCAGGAACCAACAATCAGCATGGCCGTACCAATGTAAAATGCAGGATGCGCTTTCAGCGGCGGATAAAAGGTATACAGCACAGAGGCTTTGCCCGCCAGCATGGCGGCAGCAGCCATCAGGGTGCCCGTTATCATCAGTACCATCGACAGGAGGGTGGCTTTCCTGCCGGGTTCCTGCTTCAGGTAAAAGGCGATGGTAGCGTGTCCAAAAGCTACCGCAAAAAAAGTGGTGAGTACTATGGCATTAATAACACCATGGAGGGTGAGGCCCTGGTAATAGTCCAGTTTGGCTACGGAAGCCTGATGAATAACCCCGGCCCGGTAAATCACCTGCATTAATCCATGATAGATGCCGACCGTGAGTAACAGTACCGGTACAAATAACTCTATCAGTATAATGTTCTTCAGGAACCTGCTTACATTCATCGGTTACTTATTTTTATTAGGATAGTTGACGATAATTTCGGCTTCCATATTCTGATGCCCTGTACCACAGTATTCATGGCATACTACTTTGTATACCCCGGGTTCATCAAAGTGGATGGTGGTTTTGGATACACCTCCCGGTACGGCCATCAGGTTTACATTCTTATTAAAAATATTAAAGCCGTGTACCACATCCAGCGAGGTCACGAACAGGTCTACCTCACTGCCTACCGGGATATAGGAGATAGCAGGCTCAAAGTTCCACATCCTGGCTACATAGAAAATCTGGTAGGTACTTTTATCTACCTGGTTTACCCGGGCAGTTTCGTAGGCCTTGTCATAGGGCAAACACTCGGTAACATCCGCCTTTTTAGCGCCCATCGCATAAAACAGCGAAAAGATGAACAGGAGGGATACACAGAGTGCAGTGATGATGACGTTCCTTTCAAATTGGTCGATCATAGTGAACGATTTAGATCCTGGAAAGCATTAGAAAATAGATGCCAAACCAAATGATTAATCCGAGGACTACCAGCAACACAAAGAATGCTACGGCGCCACGAGGTACAAATTTGTCCGGGTGTTGAGAATCAGACATAAGGATACAGGTTTTCTTATCTTCCTATTACAATTAATCAATGGGAAGTGTTTACCCGAACCTAAATTAAATGAGGAAAGCGGGTTAAGACAGCAAGGGTTTTAGTTTGTCGAGTATGGTGTTCATATTGACGCCTTTTCCGAGCAGTCCCTGTAACAGGTCTCCTTCGCGGGCAATCCGTTGCGGCATATTATAGATGTTGAAGTCGCTTACTTTCAGGCCTTTTTTCACTTCTGCCCAATGCAATGGTGCAGAAACGGTGGCGCCGGGCCGGGGACGCAGTGCGTAAGCGGATGCTACGGTTTGTATCTGCCTGTTCTGGAGAAAGTCGAGATATATCTTCCCTTTTCGTTTAGCCGGCGTTCTGAGTACGCTGGTGATAGCAGGGAGGCGCCGGTTGGCAATGCCCACCACTAATTCCGCCAGCATGCGGGATTGTTCGAAGGTATATTTGGCACCTAACGGAATCAGTATATGCATGCCAGTAGCGCCGGATGTTTTTACGAAAGCAGTAGCGCCGATTTGATCGAGGATGTCTTTGATAACCAGCGCCGTTTCTATCACCTGGTTAAAGGGGTTAGTATCAGGATCGAGGTCAATGAGGCAGTAGTCGGGGTAATCCGGGTTGTTGATCCGGCTGTGCCAGGGATTTAGTTCTATACAGCCCAGGTTGGCCATGTAAAGGAGACTGGCTTTATCGGTACAGACCATGAATTCTTTCGTCTCTCCATCTGTATCACTGGTATACGGGAAACGTTTTATCCAGGAGGCGACTTTGTCTTCTACATTTTTCTGGTAGAAGTGAAAGCCTTTGATGCCTTCCGGGAAGCGGTTGAGCGACTGTGGCCTGTTTTTCAGGTAGGGGAGTATGGTATCGGCGATGGCCGCGTAATAGTTGATCATATCTCCTTTGGTAATGCCTTCGTCGGGCCAGTATAGCTTATCGAGGTTCGTCAGTTTGAGCAGGTGCCCATCCATTTTAACAGACGCCTGTTTTTCACCTTCCGGCAGGAAAGGTGTTGGAGCTAAAGGTTTTTTCTGTCGGGTAGCTGCGCACATAATGACTAATAGTTAACAATAAACAGGCCGCGAAGTTCATCGGGAGGATCTGTAATTTATTAACCCAGGTGCATGAAAAGAGGAGAAACACCCGGTAGCTTTGCTGTATACTTAACCGATTTAACGATGTTATTATTTAACGTATTACTGCTCACACATTTCGCGGCTTTTCTGACATATTTATGCCGCCTGGCGTTGCTGTTTCCGGTAAAGAACCCACCGAAAGATAAATGGGGACTGCCGTTGGGGATTACTATCCTGCTTACCGGGCTGGCACTGGTATGGATGAAATATCCTGTGGTGAACTATTATAAAGTGGGGCCTAAGCTGGGACTGTTCCTGGTGGTAACGGTGATTAATGCGATGTATGATAAGAAACCGCTCAGCAGGAATGCGTATTACATATTGCTGGGATGTACAGTGCTGGCAGGATTGATTGCGGTGACGAAGGTGTAGGTTCTCATGACGGCAAGGGGGGACGTTGCCAAGGACTATTTAGGGTAGAAATTTTTCTGTGTGGGAAAACGTGTATACATTTATGCACTCTGGGGGTAAAACGCCCTAAAAATGAGTTTATATTTTGTACGCATCGCATTATTTTGAATCCCTATACGCAATGGAAAGTAATATCACTGAGTGAAGGTATAATTGTACTTTGCTCAGTGTTTTTTTATGTAATAAATTCAGGTAGTATTACTGTATGAAATGGAAAAAGAATGCAAAATGGATGCTTATTTCGGCCCTGGTGTTAGTGTACGGGTATTTTGTTCTTATACATTTAAATACGAGAAGTAAGTTACGTAACCATGGGTATTGGACAACAGGCGTGATCATTAATGTGGAAAGAGGGAACAAGGGTAACCTGAGGTTTTTGTATGAGTTTTACGACGGAAATAAAAAGTGTACGGGAAATATTTCAGAAAATGCTTCCTATAGTGTTTCAGGAGGATACTTTATTAATAAATCTTTTCCCGTAGTTTATTATTTTAAAGACCCGGCAGTGAACAGGATGTTGATGACTCCATATGATTTTAAGTTTTGCGGCAGAGACTTCCCGGATAGTCTAAATTGGGTATCAACGCATATGAGATAACGTTTTGAAACGGTTAAAGTATAGATATCATTGGCAATAACAACAATAGATGGAACCTAATAAATTGAAAAAGCTGGGCATTGATGTACTTAAATTAACCGGGACCTGCATCGCACTCTTAGGGTTATCGGGTGGTATTATCAGGCTATGCCTGTATATAGGAAAAATTGAAAACTGGTGGTTCCCCTTGGTCTATTATGTATGTTTCATCTTGATTTATGCTTCCATTTTGGGATTCCCGATAGCATTATCCGGGTTATTGTTAAGATTTTTTTGGAAAAAGATGAAGCGCAAGTATACTTTATTTTTTATGGGGTTCCTGTTGTGTTTAACAAAGGTCATTGGGTCCAACAATTTATGATCCTTAGCTGCCCGCTTTTTTTACGTGTTTGAACTATTTTATTTTTCAAAATGAATATCCCCGGAAACCTGCATTCCCCGTTTATCCTTTACAGATAGGTACCAAATCAAGGTTTCCGCTGGAGGTAGCCCCACTTCTACGCGTGCTCCGTTTATATTGGCACTTATGGATTGCCATACTTTATCTTTTAAAACCGTAGCGGTATCCGTAGTATAATGAAGATCTGCATCGGTGAGTGGTATTGTGAACGCCACTTTTGCGGTGATACCTGTTTTTGTTGTAGTAGTTTTTATAAATTCAGGTAGTTTTGGCGTATGATTCAGGTAACTGTTGATGAAAGCGAAAATTTCGTCACTCTTCCAGCCGTCATGGTGACTGTGATGTAATCCTGGTTTAATACAAAGCTGCCGGTTTTTTACCTGTTCGTATGTTTTTTGATAGCTGTCGAGATAGAAATGGCTGTCGTTGGTACCGTTGATAAAAAGCATCGGCATTTTAGCCTGGTGGATGTATTGTGACGGATCGTATTGTTCAATCCAGGTTTTTTTGTCGGCAGGAGAGAGTTGGTTCAGGTCTTTGAGCATGGCAGTGTTGTAGAACAGGTAGCCGCAACCATATACAGGTACTACGGCTTTGTACCGGTTGTCTATACCGGCTATCAGGCAGGAGATGATACCACCCCAGCTGATGCCGGTGAGGGCGATGCGGTTGCTGTCTACTTCGGGGAAGCTCCGTAGCAGGTTGTTGGCCAGTATTACATTGGCTACGGCCTGGTACATCCATTGATCGGAGAGGGTGGGAGTGATGGTGAAATAGGGCGTTTTATTTTCGGGTTCTACGAAGCCGTATTCTAGGTGATTTCGGTCTGGTCCGTTGCCGCGTAAGTCCATGGCAATGGCAGCGTAACCTTTTTTTGCCCATAAGATAGCCCATTCTTTAAATGCGGCGCCACCTCCGCCATGTACCAGTACTACGGCTGGCAGGTGATGATCCAGGCTTTTATTGCCGGTAAGGGTACCGGGAGTGGCATAGTAGGCAAATACCTGCTGAGGACTATTATGATAAGGAAGTCCCTGGTAGAGGATGCCCTTTACGGAATCGCTGCTGACTACTTTGTAAGTGGGTGTCTGATAAATAGGGGGTACATCCCAAATCGTGTGGCGAAGCTGGCTGTGGGCGGTCAGGGAAATGATTACCAGTAGCAGCAACGTGGAAAACTGTTTACACATAGGATTTGAATGAGTTCCTTAAATATAATTCAAACATCGGGGAAATAACGGCATTTTAATTTAGTACCCAAAAAGTGTAAATGATGTTACAGGGAACGAGTAGCGGGCAAGCTGCTCACTTTATCTGCCTATCTAACGCGTACGGTTATCTGTTGCTATATTTGGTGCTATTTACACCAGATCACGTGAAGTTTTCTTGTGAGGGGGAAAGTTGTCAAAAGGAATTATTTACACTACATTTGCGCAGTATAAAATATACACCTATACATTTTATTTTCCGTCATTTTAAATCCCGGTCCATGAAATTTTCAACCTTCTGTAAACTGTCGCTCCTTGCGCTGCCACTGTATTTTGCGGCCACCAGCTGTAAAAAAGTTTATATTACCAACGTTTACAATGATTCCTGCAAAGCCTGCTGCGATACTACTAAGCCGGGTACAGTAATTCCGACTGGTCCTTACGTAGAAAAGACAGTGATGTTATTTGGTAAATCAGACTTTGATGGAACAATATACCCGTACAGGGCTTTCATTGCCGGCAGATGGACTGTTGATGGTACCTGGTACACCTACAGGAGTGTGTTTTATACCACTGTTCCGTTACCTGTAAAAGATTCTTCGGTACTGATATCTGCTAAGCTGAAGCTGTTTTCTGATCCAAATCCTGCTGGCAACGGTAATGGTAATGTTGCTAACTCCGGTTCAAACAATTCGTTTTATATCAGGAGAGTAAATGGTTACCAGGACATCACTACTATCAAATCCATTAACTGGCTGAATCAACCAGGTACGACTACTGCCAACCAGGTATTAGTGCCACATACTAACCTGGCTTTCCAGGATGTGGAAGTGGATGTAACCAGTATCGTAAAACAGGTTATTGCAGATGGTGATAAATCTGGTGCGATTGGTTTCATGGCGCAACTGGTAGATGAATCCAACAACTACAACATTCGGATTTTCTGTTCTACAGATCAGGCTGATGCTGCTAAGTTCCCACGCCTGGTGCTGCAATACAAGTCTAAATAGTATTTAGTAATATTAGAAAAAGGGGAGCGCATCAATTGATGTGCTCCCCTTTTTGTTTTTCAATTGGCGTGAAAACGGCGCAACAATATATGCCGGCCGGATGTTACCATACAGTAACCCTGTTTAAGATCAACAGAAAACTGCGAATATGCGGAAAATAGGCTTCTTATTGTTATTGCTGCCACTTTTTAGTGCGGGCCAAAGTAGCAAACTACTAAATGGATATGTGTATGGTATGGTACATGACGGCGCCGGTGGCGGTGGTATTATTGGTAACGTATCCTTGTTGCACAATGCCGTGGCCGTAGGGCCGGGAGTGGAGCTGACCGCTTACAATGACCATCTGCTGGTTCCCGTATTTGCCGACCTTAAAGTAAAGCACCGGTTCCTGCATATTGAACCCTATATCACCGGGCAGTTTGGCCGTAACGTATATGATGTAAATCGTACTGAATCTATCCATGCGGCTGCCGGTGGACAACAATCTATCACGTTTAATGAATCCGGGAAATACTTTTATGGGGTAGGTGCCGGTGTTGCCTGGCATTTTAGCAAAATAGGGGTGTTTGCTTCCTATATTTTCCGCGGTTATAAGTATCGTTATCCTACGCAGATCACCACCAACAACCAGGTGGATTTTGGCGATAAATCCGTGAATGTAAGCGCGATTTCAGCAGGGATTGTATTTTAAGCAGAAAGCAAAAAGCAGAAAGCAAAAAGCTATTGAAGCGAATGATAAAGGCGAGTATTAAATTACAAATTCGCTATGATCAATCGCTTCAATAGCTTTTTGCTTTCTGCTTTCTGCTCTTGATATACAACGGAGTTGCAATCTTTTTTCTGAAAAGATCTGTATGAAGTTTTACCTTTATAATATTGCAAGATGAGCACGCCACAGCGTACCTGTAAATGCTTGTTTACCCTTTGCTGTGAGGCAATTCCTCTGTTAACTTAGTGTAGTCGTTACTGTTATAATGCTTTGATGCCGGAGGGCATCGGAGCAAATGATTTTTATAGTTAAAAAGCATATCATGATGAAGTCCGATGATAACAATAGCACGCAAACGGTAGCTCCACCGGAAACAACACCAGCGGCGGCTTGTAAAAAAGACCATGACCACAATAATGAACATGACCATAGTCATGAACATGGCGGTATTTTCGGGAAAAATACGGAAGTGGTTTTTAGCCTTATCTGTGGTGCCTTGCTGGGCATAGGCTTTCTCATCTCTTATATGCCTGCTTTACCGGCCTGGCTGAGTTTGTCGTTATATATCGGCGCCTACTTTTTTGGTGGATTTTATACCACCAAAGAAGCGGTGGAATCTATTGCCAAAGGAAAATTTGAAATAGATTTTCTCATGTTGGTAGCGGCCATCGGGGCGGCTATCCTGGGCGACTGGGCAGAGGGAGCATTGTTATTGTTCCTGTTTAGCCTGGGCCATGCACTGGAACATTACGCCATGAATAAGGCGCGGAAATCTATTGCCGCCCTGGCGGAACTAGCACCTAAAACAGCCATCGTAAGACGTAATGGTGAGGAGCGGGAAGTAGTCATAGAAGAACTACTGGCCAATGATATTATCATTGTAAAGCCCAACAGTAAAATATCTGCCGATGGTATTGTTATCAAAGGCAGCAGCAGCGTAAATCAGGCGCCTATTACAGGAGAAAGTATCCCGGTAGATAAAACCCCGGTACCAGACCCGCAACAGGCAGATAAAAATGTGAGCGCTGAACATAAAGTATATGCCGGCACCATCAATGGTAGCCAGGTGCTGGAAGTAAAAGTCACCAGCGTAGCGGCAGATTCCACTTTGGCGCGGTTAATCAGGCTGGTTAACGAAACCGAAGCACAGAAATCGCCCACACAACTGTTTACCGACAAATTTGAAAAATACTTTGTGCCGTTGGTATTAGGACTGGTGGTACTCTTACTTTTTGCCTTCCTGGTAATTGATGAAACCTTCAGCCAGAGCTTTTACCGGGCTATTTCCGTGTTAGTGGCGGCAAGCCCCTGTGCTTTAGCTATTTCTACGCCCAGCGCGGTACTAAGTGGTATCGCCCGCGCCGCCCGCAGTGGGGTATTGATTAAAGGTGGCGGACCATTAGAGCAGTTGGGTAGTTTAAATGCCCTGGCATTCGATAAAACGGGCACCTTAACCGAAGGCAAACCACAGTTGACTAATGTGGTAGCGTTTAACAACACAACAGAGGAACAGGTGCTGGAAATCGCCGTAGCGGTAGAGAAGTTAAGTGACCACCCGTTGGCAGCTGCCGTTGTAAAAGGTGGCCTCGAACGACTGAAAAAAGACGTTGCCACCGCAGAGGGACTCACCGCTGTTTCCGGACGGGGTATCAAAGCAGGATACCAGGGGAAAGAAGTGGTGATAGGCAACCTCGGTTTATTTGAACATCTCGGCCAGCAAATACCTGCGGAAGTATCTTCCAAGGTGGATCAGCTGGAACAGGAAGGAAATACTACCATGGTGGTACAGGTGGATGGTGTTGTCATCGGGTTAATAGCCCTGATGGATGTGCCCCGGAAAGAAGCCGTGTCTGCATTGGCATTACTGAAAGAAATCGGGATTAAAAAGATGGTGATGCTCACTGGCGACAATCAACGTGTAGCCGCCGCCGTAGCCAAAAAAATTGGTATTACCGATGCCTGGGGAAGTTTGCTGCCAGCGCAAAAAGTAGCTGCCATAGAAAAATTAAGCCAGGAAGAAGGCCAGGTGGCCATGATTGGCGATGGTGTAAACGATGCGCCGGCGATGGCAAAAAGTACCGTGGGTATTGCCATGGGCGCCGCCGGATCCGCAGTGGCACTGGAAACTGCCGATATCGCGCTGATGGCTGATAACCTGGATAACCTGCCTTTCGCCATTGCGTTGAGTAGAAAGTCGAAAGGGATTATCCGCCAGAATTTGTGGATGAGTTTAGGCATGGTGGCAGTACTGATTCCACTCACTATCCTGGGCGTTGCTACTATTGGGGTGGCCGTTATTGCCCACGAAGGATCTACCTTGCTGGTAGTGTTTAACGGACTTCGGCTACTTGCTTTCCAGATGAAGAAATAAGTAAAATAGCCAGGCCACAACAATTGTTGTGGCCTGGCTATTTGGAATAGTACCGGTTGTTACTTTCATGTGAAATATCTTGCCTGGAACCGTTTAATCGCCCTCTGCTTCCAGCGCCCGGGCAATATTCTGATCGGGTATTAACCAGATAATAGCCACAATGATAAACAGGGAGCCTGATAAGACAGCGCTGTAAAAAGCCATAGGGATAGCCAGTATGTACAACCCCACAGACAGGAGGGCTTTTTTGCGTTGCCGCTGCAAAACTTCTACCATGGCCGGCTCATACGATGGGTGGCACTTTACAATGACTTGTTGCAATATGGTAAATGCCACGCCACACATCATCAATAGCAATGCATATAAGATGAGGGTATGCGGGGCAAAGTGGTTTTCGCCCATCCAGGCGGTAGCAAAGGGGATGAGAGACAGCCAGAACAATAAATGCATGTTGGACCACATGATGCCAGGTCCCACTTTTTTCACGGTATGCAGCAGGTGGTGATGGTTACACCAATAAATGCCTACGTAAATAAAGCTGATAATATAACTGAGCACGGTGGGATACAGTGGCAGCAGGTCGCTCCACTCCGCGCCATGAGGGGTTTTAATTTCCAGCACCATGATGGTGATGATAATGGCGATGACCCCATCGCTAAAGGCTTCAAGGCGGCTTTTATTCATAATAATCGTTAGATATACCAGTGAATATAGGATAATCGGATGAATTTTTGCCCCCTGGGAGTGGGCTGGCTTTATTATTTTTGTGGCATGAACTATATCAATTGTGCCGGCCTGATTGTAGTAAAAGACCGTAAATTATTACTGGCATTTAGTAAAAATAAAGGCGCCTGGTATTTGCCGGGAGGAAAAACCGATGCCGGCGAAACCCCGTTGGCAGGCTTACAGCGGGAAATCCGGGAAGAGCTGAACCTGGATTTACCGGCGGACAGCCTTCGTTGGTATTATCATATTACGGCGCCTGCTTTTGGAGAACATCAGCTGGAGATGCGACAGGATTGTTTCCTGCATGAGCTGCAACAAACGCCCCGACCTTCTGCCGAAATAGGCGCTATCCGCTATTTCGACCTGGCGGAATATTTAAAAGAAGCGCACCAGGTAGCAGGGGTATTGATGGCGTTTAAGAAATTACAGGAAGATGGATTAGTAGATATGGTTTCTTAAAATACATGCTTTTATTCCCGCATAATTCGCCGTATTTTATCCCTTCTAAAATACGGTGATGAGAAAAATTCTTCTTTTTATGCTGTGGTGCGGACTGGCGAAAACTGCTGCCGCCCAACAACCGGCGTATATATTTTCCTATTTTAAAGACAATGGGCAGGATGGTTTGCACCTGGCGTATAGCCGTGATGGATATACCTGGAAAGAACTGAACCAGGGCCGCTCAGTGCTGCAGCCTACCGTGGGTGATGATAAACTGATGCGGGATCCCTGTATTATCCGGGGTGCCGACAGCCTGTTTCATATGGTGTGGACGGTTAGCTGGAAAGAGAAAGGGATCGGCTATGCATCGTCCCCGGACTTGCTGCACTGGTCCGAACAAAAAGGTATCCCTGTGATGAAGCAGGAACCAGGTGCTTTAAATTGCTGGGCACCGGAAATCACCTACGATGCGCGGCATAAAACCTATATGATTTACTGGGCCACCACGATACCAGGCAGGTTTACGGCGGGTGAACACAATGGGGATGATAAGTATAATCACCGTTTGTATTATGTTACCACCAGAGATTTTAAGCAATTCAGCCCGGCTAAATTATTGTATGATCCCGGCTTTAATGTGATTGATGGCACCATTGTATGGGATCATGGGCGGTATCTCCTGTTCCTGAAAGATGAAACGAGAACCCCTCCGCAGAAGAATATTCGTATAGCCGGGAGTAAGAAATTAACAGGCGGTTACGGGAAGCCATCTGCGCCGATTACCGGTAATTATTGGGCGGAGGGCCCTACCACGTTGAAAGTGGGCGATGGCTGGATCGTGTATTTCGATAAATATATGCAGCACAGCTATGGTGCTGTAACCTCTACGGACCTGGTTCACTGGGAAGATGTGTCTGATAAATTGTCCATGCCGGCAGGCCTTCGCCATGGTACCGTGGTGAAGATAACAGAGGCCGAGCTGGATCAGTTATTAAAAAATACCCCTTAAAACGTGATTTTTGCGTTGTCGGTTTTGTTCTATTTTGCGATGCGTGCCCTTAGTAATTTGCACCAAGAAATAAATACATCACCGATATGTTTAAGTTTTCAACTTTAATGCTGATCATCACAGCTACTTCTACCGCCCTGATGGCGGGTCTTTTCTACGCCTGGTCCTGTTCTGTAACGATAGGTATTGCCCGTCTCCCGGATGCGGCTTACCTGTCTGCCATGCAGGTGATGAACCGTGCTATCCTGAACGGATTTTTCCTGAGCCTCTTTATGGGTACGCTGATATTATTACCGGTATGTACTTACCTGTATTACCAGCAGCCGCTCAATGGTACTTTTCTTTGCCTGTTGTTTGCCACCTTGTTTTATGCCATCGGCGTATTTGGTGTGACCATGGTAGGTAATGTACCGATGAATGACGCATTGGATGTGTTTAATATTCAGGGTGCTTCCGCTGCTGAACTGGCGGCACAACGTCTCCGCTTTGAAGGCCCCTGGAACAACCTTAACCTGGTAAGAGCCATTTGCGGTACTATCTCCCTGGTATTTGTAATTATTGCCTGCATTCTTTCAAACAAATCCAAATGAAAACCTGCTCCATTGTAACCATGCTACTGCTGGTAGTATTAGCCGGCTATCCTTTTCAAACAAACCGGGCCGCCACCGGCCCCCTGGTACCGGGTAACATTACCCGGCTGCAGCAAACCGCTTTATCTGTGCTGACACAAAAATGTAATGTGTGTCACCGGACCAATAACCCGGGAAAAGTATTTACGGCCGATAATATGGAAAGCCTGGCCCCGAAAATTTATAAGCAGGTGTTTGTAAAAAGACGGATGCCCAAAGGCCGCGAGATAAAATTAACAATGGAAGAAGAACAGCAGCTGAAGGATTGGTTGGATACCGTTGTTAGCCATTAGCTATTAGCTGTTAGCAAAATGCAGCGGAGACATAAGCAAAGTATAATAATCACTTGCGCTTATGTCTCCGCTGCATTTTGCTAAAAGCTAAAAGCTAACAGCTAACAGCTACTTCAATACTTTTTCAACTCAATAGAATTCGCCACTTTCTTCGGCATTTCTATCATCATATTTTTCCAGGGGGTATAGGGCAGGATCTTCCATATTTTTTCGCTCATCCAGCGTTTAAAGGGGGTAGTGGGTACAAACCATTCTACGCCATCGGCGAGCTTTTGACAGGCAGCGACAAAATCGCGCATTTGCGCTTCGTAGCGGGCAAAGGCAATGGTATGTTCGCCATCGGCGGCTTTGAGTTCTCCGGCTAAGATATAAGCGCCTACAACGGCCATGCTGGTACCCATGCCAGACATAGGAGAGGCGCAGCCGGCAGCATCGCCGAGTAAGGTAACACGTCCGGAAGACCAGCAATCCATTTTAATCTGGCTGGCGGCATCGAAATAGAAGTCGGTGGCCTGGTCCATGTATTGTAATAATTGTGGCACCACCCATTCATCATTCGCAAAGCGGTCGCGGACCATCTGTTGCTGGGCCTGGGTATCGCGGTAGTCGTAGTGGAGGGTGGGTGCTGCAAAATAAAAACTGGCCCTGGCTTCCCGGTCTTCCCGGGCGCTGAAAACGCCTACGCGCTTGCCCAGTGAGCTATAAAATACGCCCGCCATATCTTTTAGTTGCAGGAAGTTAGGGACGGTAAATACGGCCAGGTAAATGCCCAGGTGGTGCAGAAACCTGGATTCGTCGCCGAAAGTAAGGGAGCGGACTTTTGAATGAAGTCCGTCGGCGCCTACTACCATATCAAAACGGCGGGTAGCGCCGCTGAGAAAGGTAACGGTGGTACCGGCCGCATCTTCTGCTATGGCTGTGATGGAATCATCAAAAATATATTCCACGTTGTGCCGGGTGGCTTCATAAAAAACGTTGGCGAGGTCACCCCGCAGGATTTCCAGCTCTCCGCTGGTGAAGCCATCCGGCATACGCGCTACTTCCTTGTTTTGTTTATTGACAATGGTGATTCTGCCAGAGCGGGTTTCGAACTGGCGTATGTTATCCAGTAAATTCATTTGGTCTAATACCTGCATAGCAGCACCGCGAAAGTCTATAGCATAGCCACCGGGGCGGATATGGGGGGCGCGTTCTACAATGGTTACCTGGAAACCATAACGATGCAGCCAGTAGGCTAAAGCGGGGCCGGCAATGCTGGCGCCGGATATGAGGATATGTTTTGTTTTCATACCGTCAAAGCTAGTACGGCATGGAAGGAACTTCAATCTGAAACAGGTAAGTCCACCTGGTAAGTCGGTGAAAACGGGCTGAGTTCCGGTAAAGAAAGGTTTCCCGGAAGTTGTTATCTACCTATGTAACATTCTTTCTCCCCGGAGCGTTCCACAAAAAAATACGACCTATGAAGTTGCTGTACTGTTGCATTGCTATAGCCTTGTCTGCATTGGCGTGTAAAAAAGATAAACACAAAGGGAATACGGAAAAAGTTTGTGGTATTACGGATCCGGTTAACAATATTCCCTGGTTGAGACATACCGTGGATAGCTTTCTCCGTATTAAACAAGCGGGAGATGTAAAGGTAATTACCCATAACGGTCAGGACTATGTGAATGTACAGGCTAATTTCCTGTCCTGCTTTGCCTGTCATCTGTATACCTGTGAGGGTAAATTGTTAACCTATCAGCAAGACAGCGCCCTGCTCCGGGAAATCATAGGTACCGGTCAATATAAAGCGTCCGTTGTTGCTGAGTTTGGAAACTAGTGTTACCAACTGATTTCCATTTGTGAAGTATTCCCTTTAGCGCCTTCCAGTGATAGCAGCGTGGCCTTTGCCGGTAACCCGCCGGCAAAACCGGTGAGCGCACCAGACGTAGCAATAACCCGATGGCAGGGAAGTATAATAGACACCGGGTTTCTGCCGTTGGCAGCGCCTACTGCCCGTACGGCTTTTGGGTTATTCAATTGTTCCGCGATCTGTAAATAACTGCGGGTTTCGCCATAGGGGATGGTCGCCAGCAGCGCCCATACTTCTTTTTGAAAGGAGGTGCCCAGCAGGTCGAGGGGTATTGAAAACGATCTGCGTTTTCCCTCAAAATATTCGTGTAATTGTTGTGTTGTTTCTACCAGTACCGGGTGATCCGTTACTTTGATATCCGGTGTTGCACGAACCCGCCCGGGACGGTCATTTTCCCAAAGGATGGCGGCCAGCCCTTTGTCGCTTCCAATCAAAGTGAGTTTGCCTACCGGCGTATCCATGTATGTGTATACGAATTCCATCATCCTGCTGTAAATAAATCCATCACAAGTTATTTACTTTTTGTTTCTTACCGCGATATCCGGAGGAATTAACTAAATTAAGGCCTTATTTTAAAAACTATGATACACCATCTATTCAAACTATGCCTGTTATGTTGCTTTTGCCTGCCGGTGATGGCGCAGAAGAAAGCCAATGAATTACATTTTACCAGCAGCCAGCGACAACTCATTACGGTATACAAAGGCAATATTTTTGTGAACGGAAATAAAGCTTTTGTATTCCATGAAGACATTATCAATTATCCCAGCAAGCGTAACCGCCTGATAGAAGATGGTTCCTCTGTATTTCTTTTCCTGGAAGTGAATGGTAGCCCTAAAAAGAATAAGCTGTATGTTTTCCGGATCGACCACTCCCTGGCAGATTCTGTGTTGACAGCTATCAGCTCTGATGTGAAAGACTACGACCGGGATGGCAACCTGGAGTTTGGAGGTAGCGAACAGGCACCACCAAATCCGTCAGCAGACACCATTTATTATGTCCCCTCCCGGTTTTATGAGATCAGGAAAGGGAAGATTGCTTTTGATGCGGAGCTGACAGAAACCACGGACAAAAAAGTGAATGGTATTTATATGCCGGATGCATGGAATGAAAAAGGAAATTTTCAATTGATTCCCAAACCGAAAAAGAAACACTAATTAAAAGGTAATCAGCGAAGGGCCACGGAACAACCGTTTCGTGGCCCTTTTGTATTTTTGCATCCCGATTTTGATGCGTACATTAGGGCTTTAAAAGTATCAGATATTTCAGATGATAAATGCAGGCATATATATTGGCAGCACACCATTGCTGGATGACACCGTTTTCGAAAAGGTGGTAATATTTATTACTGAATATAATGAGAAAGGAGCGATGGGTTTTGTTACCAATAAGTTGTTTCCCCGTAAATTTAATGAGCTGCAGGAATTCAGCAACAGCCGCCCTTTCCCGTTGTACGAAGGTGGCCCGGTAGACCAGGAGCATCTTTACTTTGTACATCGCCGGCCTGAATTAATCACGGGCGGTGTGTTGATTACTGCAAACATTTACCTGGGTGGCGATTTCAAAGCCGCTGTAAAGCATATCAATAATGGCACTTTGTCGGAGCAGGATATCCGTTTGTTTATCGGTTACTGTGGATGGGACTTTGCTGAACTGGATACGGAAATAGCAGAAGGCAGCTGGCAGGTGATGGAAGAGGCGAGGTTGTTTTAGTTCGCTTGTCAACAAAAGAACGTAAGAATTTTACGCAGGGCCTTCAAACTGCCTGAAACGCGCTTCTCTAGCGTGCTTACGGGGACATTTAATAATTGTGCTGCTTCCAGGTACGATTTTTCTTCTTCTTTAATGAGATGGAATGCGGCTCTTTTTTCTGGTGACAGCTGCATCATTCCCTGTTGTATCCGGTGTTGGGTTTCTTTCAGCTGGTATTGTTGTTCGGGATCCAACTGATCTGGGTTGTTTTCTGCATCTTCCGGCAGTGATGCAACGGTAATGGATACACGAATTTTTTTCCGGTGATACACTTTTAGCATATTATAGGCGATACCAAACACATAATTGGTGGGATCTTCTATAGTTGTCCATTTCTTCCATAATTCCAGATAACATTCCTGTATCAGGTCTTCCACCTGAAATTCATCCGGCACCTGCTTCCGGAAAATCCGGTACAGGCCATCCCGGGTGCTTTCAAATATCTGTAAGAATGCAGCTTCTTCGTGTTTAGACATTGATAGGGTGGTTGCGGCAACAAAACTATCGCTTTCCTTTTCACATCTGTATCCTGTTAACAATAAGTTCATATTGGTGATTGGCGGAAAATGATTTCTACCGACAGTTTATTGTAAAGTACCGGATCCTGTTATCCGGTAAATGAAAAATAAATGATCAGCAGATGAAGTTACCGGTATCTACCTGGAAGAAATATCTTGACGGCACTGCTTCCCGCGAAGAGTTGGAGGCCCTGGACGCCTGGTTGCAACAGGCCGGCCAGGAAGAGCTGGCAGCCCTGATACGGGCGGCGCCAACGGATGGGGAGAAGGACACCATGCCGGCAGCCATGGCAGAGCGCCTGCATATGCGGTTACAGGAAACGATAACCGGTGGTCGCCGGATGTATGCTATTCGGCGGTATACGCTCCGCTGGGCGGCGGCTTCGGTACTGTTGGCGGGTATTTCCGGCCTGTTGATCTGGAAACCATGGGAACAACGCATGCTGGCAACATTAACGTCTACCCCCGTTTACTGGGATAGTATTGCCAATACCTCTGCGGGCGTAAAAATGTTGACGCTGCCGGATCAAACCCGGGTCTGGCTCAATAAAAAAGCGGTACTCTATATTCGTAAAGACTACAATAATAGCCGGGAAGTACGTTTACAGGGAGAAGGATATTTTGACGTAACACACAATGAAACAAATCCTTTTCGGGTGACTGCCGGCAACGTACAAACGCTGGTGTTGGGTACCACCTTTAATATCGACAATACCCCCGGACAAAATGCGGTGTATGTGAGCCTGGTGAAAGGCAGTGTGAAGGTACAGCGTCATAGCGATGAAGCCTCGCTGCATGATACCACTGCGGTAACGCTGCAACCCGGAGAAATGGTAAAGGCAGGACACGGGGACGGTCCCATCCCGGTGAGTAAAACAGGCGTGGCAGATGTAGCCGGATGGGTAAGCGGCAACCTGGTATTTAATCAGTTGCCGTTGTCGGAAGCATTGCCCAAACTGGCTGCCTATTATGGTATCCGTATCAAAGCAGCTCCCGCTTTACTGCAACAAAAAACAGTAACCGCTACTTATCGGCGGGATCAGACCTGGCAACAGGCGTTGCATCATCTACTGTTCATTTATCAATTATCTTATAAAACAGGACCTGATCGGGAGATCATTATACATGCCTGATATCCCAGGCATACCATTGCGTAAGCGCTAAAGATTCAAACAACATATACATGACTAAAGTCTTATCCAGGTGGAGGCGAAGCCGCTCCATCTGTCAGCACCTGGTGCTGCTGGTATTGCTATGCCTGTCAACAGCCGCAGGCTTTGCCCAGGTATCCCACCTTACCGGCAATGTTACCTTGCAGGCCCAAAACATCACCGTAGCCGATGTGATGGTGAGTTTACAAAAACAAACCCACTTTATTTTTTCCTATGATAAACCCCGGTTGTCTGCCATCACAGTACACGACATCCAATGGAAGCAGCTTCCATTGGGTAAAGCCCTCATCGCCCTGCAGGGAAAAGCCGGGCTCGAATATACCCTGCTGAGTAATAATATAGCCGTTACCGTTAAGGGGCCTCAGCAGGCAAAACCCGCAGGCAATGGTAGTGCGAAAGGCCGCATTGTAGATTTTGAAACCACACAGCCCATGCCGGGAGCAACTATCAGTATCCCGGAAGTAGGGCAAACGGTCCTATCTGACGAAAAAGGTTTTTATCAGTTTAAAAAGATACCATCAGGTACTTATTCGCTGATCATTACTTATACCGGTTACCAGAAGAAAACAATTCCAGGCCTGAGGGTACAGGATGACCGTGAAACCGTGACCGATATAAAAATGCAGGCGGGTAAAAACCTGGATGAAGTAGTGATACAGTCGGGCCCCCGAAAAGTGAAGGCGGTGACGCATTCTACAGAAAAGGAACTGCTCACGGAAATACGCGGCGCCACCGGCGTTGTATCCGGTATCTCCAATGAAATGATTGCCCGCACCACCGACCGTAACGCTGCCGAAGTGGTAAAACGTATATCCGGCGTATCGGTAGTAGATAATCGTTTTATTGTGGTGCGTGGTATGAACGAGCGCTACAATCTTACTTACCTGAATGATAACCTGGCACCGGCTACAGAAACCTATAGCAAGGCTTTTGCGTACGACCTGTTGCCGAGTAGTATCATCGATAAAATATTAGTATATAAATCACCCCGCCCTGATCTCAATGGAGAGTTTGTAGGCGCCGCTGTGAAAGTATTTACTAAAAATGCGGTGCCGGTGAAGCACATGGATATAGGCATACAGTTCGGACATCGCCCGGGTGCCACCATGACGAATATCGATAGCTATAAGGGAGGCAAACTGGATTGGCTGGGAATAGAAGATGGCACCCGTAAGCTGCCGTCCCTGGCACCCAATTATGCACAGTCTGATAAAAGCGCGGTGAATATGTCCCAGGCCAGTTTGCTGCAATCCTTTTCTTCTACATTGAATACGCAGAAAGTATCTACTACACCGGATATGCAATTGTTCTTCAATTATTATGATGCATTTCATATCGGGAAGGCCTGGTTATATAACCTGAGTTCTGTTACTTATACGAAAGAAACAACCAGTTATGAGGTGTATCGTCAAACTGGTAATACCGATGTGGCGGGCCGGGGTATTGTAGATTGGAACCTGGATGGTAACAACCAGAGAGGGATATCCAGGCAAAGTACGGAAATAGGGAAAATCAACATATTGGAAAATCTGACCTTGAAACTGAATCCCCATAATACCATACAGTTCAAGAATTTCTTTGTGAATGATGGACGCAGGTATACGGCTATCAATGATCAACAGCCCAATGCACGACCATCGGAAGACTCCTCTCACTATGCTTTAAACCGGTTAAGAAGTATCGTGTTGTCTTTCCAGCAACGAACCTTGTACTCTGGTAACCTCGGAGGGCAGCATCAACTGGGAAGCCATTATAAACACCAGGTGGATTGGAACCTGGGATACACCTATAATCAACAGAATGTGCCGGACCAGCGTATCAGCCGCTTTGGAACTTCTTTACGTGGGTTCCCTGTTGAGGCGCCAGTCCTGGCTTATAGCGCTATGGGATCTAATCTGGGTGATAAAGATGCTTTTATGGGAATGATTTCCAGGTTGTTTGTAAAAAACACAGAACGGATATACAATGGTTCGATAGATTATACTTTTCACGCATCTCCACAATGGCTTTTCCGGGCAGGAACTTTCCAGTCGTACAAACTGCGGGAGTTAGGTCGTCGCTTTTTCCGGGTGAACAGGGGAGGGCTGGCGCCGGAAGAGACAAGTATGCCAGGTAATGAAGGCGCTTCTGGTGGCTGGTTGCAGGGATATGGCTTTAGTAATCCGGCACTGATCAATTTCCGTTTGCAGGACCTGGACCAGGTATGGAGCACCAAATATTTTCCCGAAAACAAGAGTGGATTACAGGTATATGATGCTACCAGTCCGGTGGACAAATATGTCGCCAGCGAACAAAATAATGCCTTCTATGGCATGATGGAGTGGAAAACGGTCGATGAGAAGCTCACGCTGAATGGAGGCGTACGAGTGGAGTACGACCGTCAGAAACTGGCAGGCGCCACGGGTTCAGATATGGGAGGTGTCAATACGGTGTTTGTGGATCATCCTAATACTTCCGTATTGCCTTCCCTGAATTTCAGCTATCGTCCTTTTAATACAGTAGTTATTCGCACAGGATGGGGGCGTTCTGTAAACAGGCCAGAGTTCAGGGAGCTGACGCCTTACAATGACTATGACTTTGTTAACAACGAGCAGATTACCGGTAATGAGAAACTGGTGACAGCTACTATAGATAACTATGATCTGCGGCTGGAATACTATCCACGCAATGCAGAGCAACAGGAAACCTTTAACCTGGGCGTTTTTTATAAGCAATTGACGAACCCTATAGAACGCATGCGTGCCGAGAAAAACGGCTATGCAGATGGTTTAGGATTTACCAGGATCAATTTCGCGAATGCGAAAAGTGGTATTGTATATGGCGTAGAGGCAGAAGTAAAGAAAAGCCTGGCCTTCCTGGGAGGCTCCTTCGCTAAAAGATTAAGTATTGTATTAAACGGTACCCTGGTGAAGAGTAGCACCCGACGGTATGTTTACCAGCACTACACGCCCCGTGGGGTACTGGATACCTTAATTGTTTCCGGAAGACCGTTACAGGGACAAGCCCCCTATGTATTGAATGCCGGACTTTTCTATGAACATCCTGCTACCGGAACCAAAATAGGGTTGACCTATAACGTCAGCGGCCCGGTGATTTATACCAAATCAGCCGCATTAAAAGATGTGATGGATAGTAAACAGGATACGCTCAATTTTATCAGCACCCGTCCTGACCTGGTACAACTGCCTATGCATTTGCTCGACCTGTCTATAACGCAACGCATCGTTAAATCACTCAAGGTGAAATTCAGCATTCAAAACCTGCTCGACCAGGAAACACGTATTGTGGAAGATTACGACTACAACCAGCATTACAATAAAGAACGTCTGGCAACGAGTATGACTGGAGCAATTTATTACAAGGGAGATAATACTTACAGCAGCTATAAGCCGGGTCGATACTTCCTGCTGGCGTTGACCTATGCATTTTAATGGTGCTAAAAAAAATCAACTTATGAATATCATTTATACTTCAATAAGAATGGGCGCGATAGCAGGTTTGCTGTTATTGTCTGCCTGCAGCCGGAAGGATGATTTGCCACCGGTAGATGCAAAGATTGGATTTTACAATGCGTCCGAATATGTGCGGCTGCAATTGCAACGGAATTATCGTCCTGGTTACCTGTTCCTTGATACGAAGGATACGGTGGGAGTAGTTACTACTCCCCGTTTTCAAACAGGCGTGTATGCCAGTCAGTATCCTAATGTGTCTTATTATACGAATCACCCGCAGCCATGGTTGGATTACATGCGCGTCTTCGAAGGCTCGCATCAGTTGCTCCTGATGGATACCAGCGGACACCGGGTATTAGTAAAGGATACATTGATAACCCGTCACGATCAATCCACTACTATCTATTTTGCAGATAGCCTGGGGAAATTCCGTACCTGGAAATTATCTGACGAAGCGAACATCTCCCCTGATGCCATTGGTCTGCGTCTCATACACCTGAGTCCTGATTTGGGAAAGATATATTTTACCGTGAACGGGCATAAGGTGACAAATTTCCCCACTACTATAGACTACGGAGAGGTTACCACTTTCCTGCCTATGCCCATAAAGGGATCGGATACACTGCGAATCCGTGTTTATCATCCTGAAACACCAGAACAATCCATACTCAGTACTACGCTGCTAACGATACCGGGGGGCGCGTATAATATTGTGCTGAAAGGATATGAGCATGCGCAGTCATTTATGGATCCGGTCACCAACCAGTTTCTCAGTTTCGACGCCAGCCTGAAAGTGGCATTGACACAGGTGAAATAAGGTCGCTACATTACTTATTTTAAAATTGACAAGATGTTAATCAAATATAAAATTCTTCATCGTCCTATCTGTTTCATGCTGCTGCTGATCTCATTTTTTTCCTGTAAGAAAACAAATGAGTATGCACAGGAGGTAAATGATACGCCTTACCTGGTTACCGGGTACATAAATTTAGAGACTATAGGAAAAGGCAGCTATGCGGGCTTTTCGCGCTCCTATCTGTTGGGGGATACGATGACACTGGTAGGCAGATTTTTTGTCGACAAACCTGGTTCACTGATCCGCCTGGGGAATCAAACGATACAGCCATTGGAGAAATACAAACTGTCGAATGGAATTAACAGCTATACCCAACAAACAGAATACTTGGACGTGATTCGTTTTGTGATCACTAAAGAAATGGGGTTAGGAAGTCATATCTCATTAAGTATTACTGGTAACGGGAAAACCCTTCGGGCCCCGGACATTTCTATCCGGCAATTTTCCGGAAGTATGCAACAAACGGATACTACCTTGTATGTAGCGCAGTTGGCTAACTGGAAGCCCGATGATTTGGCATTTTATCAGCAGCATTCTTTACCGATGGTGACTAATTGTAGTGTTACGGCAGAAGGAGATGTTTATTTTGGTAATTATTCCGTTATTAATGCGGTTCATGAAGGAAAGATTACAAAGCTGTTGAAAGCCAATGATCAATTTACAGAGAATGGAAGCACATTCACTATTAAATCAATAGCAGGTAATGTGGTAAGCTATGATGGTAGCAGACTTACTTTTTCTGTAGAAGTAACGGAAGGCATTCCGGAGGAAGCTACCTCGTATATTTTCCGGTTATGCAATATGAACCTGGCTACCCGGCAGGTGACCACTATTAATCGTACTTTGGTCACTAAAGAAGCCGCGTCCCAGAATGAAAAAGTCGGGCCATTTGAAGGAGCAATCGGAAGCCTGAAGATTGTAGCATCGAGGTTAAAGGCCGATGCCAATGGAATGGTATATTTTCTTAACAGCTATTCGCCGGCACGCACCGACCATATTAATTCGCAATGGTATATAAATGGTTTGTGGCCGACTAACCCGGAGTCAGATCCTGCTTTGTATAATAATATTTGCAGGCTGGACCCCGGTGGCGCCGTGAAATCACTGTTCACTCAAAATGACGTGTGGGCCGGCCCTTCTTTATATGCTATTCCGGGAACGCCCATACAAATGACTTTTGACTATGTGATTAGTCCGGATGGGAAAACATTTTTCTGTAATAACCAAGTGAGTTTCAATATCGCCTATAGCTTTGGTTCTTTTGACCTGGAGCAGGGTGAATCGCAGTATAGTACGGGGTTTTATCAACCCACGTATAGTTTCTTTTCTTATGATACTTCTTCCGTTAACGGGTATCATGAAAAGGAATTCTCTCCCGTTTTTTTCCTGGGCAATACCAATTATTTGAGCAATTTTCTGTACACGGCCAACGGAGAACTATTGCAACAGCAAAATGCTTCCATAGGGGCAATTAACTTACCCAATAAAACGATCTATTGCTATGCCGGGACAGAAATTGGATTAGTGAGTTCCAATAGTACACAAACGCAACTAACAGGACCAGCCAGAAATGTATTGTTTCCTGAATATATCTGGTTGATAGGGGTAGATAAGCAGGGCAGCGTGTTGTATACCAGGTCAATGAATGATTATACAAGCGGCGTGAGTTTTTACCGGATGTACTCCCGTAAGTAATGAGCTGAATTGAGGACCTATATACTGGAGGCCGTCTCTATGGAGGCGGCCTTACTTTTAGGAAACCGCCTGACTGTTTTTTTAAAAATCTACTTCCACGAAATAAATTTTCTGCACGATTTTATTTTACTTTGCATCTTTATTCCCCTATGCCAGGGAGTGGTTACAACTATCAAAATCTATCTTCATGTTTTTCAACCAAAAAAAATCTGTTTTCTTTATTGTATTCATTTGTTCCCTTGCCAGTACGATGACTGGCCGTGGACAAAATGCTGCCAACATTTTTACCAGCGACATAGATCATTTCTGGGCCGCATTCGACAGTATTCAAACGGTAAAAGATAGTGCCCAACGGGTGGCTATGATGCAGTCGTTGTACATCGATAAGGGCACCGAAGGATTGAAGCATTTCATGGTACTCCGCAACTTCAATGCTGCAAAATTAGTCGGCGCCATCAACAAATATCCTAAGTTCTGGGCTTCTGCCAGGAGCAGTACCCTGAGTATAAAAGGACAGCTCCCCGCTATTGAAGCCAATTTGCAGAAATTTAATGCCCTCTACCCGGAACACCGGGAAGGAAAGATCTTCTTTACGATCACCGCAGTACGTGCAGCCGGTACCGTTAAGGACTCCCTCATGCTGATAGGGTCAGAAATAGCCACCGGAAATATCCATACAGATATATCTGAGTTTCCCGACAAAAGGCTGGCGAACTTCTTCAGCACTAGAACTTCCGATAATATTGTTCCGGTGGTTATCCACGAATATGTGCATACCCAACAAAACGGACATGCTAAAACACTATTGGCGCAGTCGCTCTATGAAGGCGCCTGTGATTTTGTGGCGGAACAGGTTCTCGGCGCACCACTGACCAATGCTTATATTGCATACGGACAGCAACATGAACCGGAACTGAAAGAACAATTCAAGAAAGAAATGATGGGGGAAGACATGAGCAACTGGTTATATAACGGATCTACTACCAAAACAATGGGCGACCTGGGCTATTTTATGGGATATACCATCTGTAAATCTTATTACCATTATGCCAAAAATAAATCGCAGGCGATAAAAGATATCATTCGCTTAAATTATGGCGACCCAACAGTGGTAGCGGAGTTTCTGAAAGCATCCCGTTACTACAGGTAAGCGGCATCAGAAATGACGGTTCCTGGTGGTGTTGAGTGGATGAATGAGCGACTTATTACAGTAGGTGTCGGCTTCAAACTCGCTGATGTTGATAGATAGGAAAGAAACGCCTGGTAGCAGTGGCGTTATTTTTTCTATTATTGCTTTCGCAAGGTCGGCTCTTTGTGCCGTGCTGCGGCCCTGCATGATATACGCGAAGATATGCAGGAAGCTGTCTTTGTCTGCTCCCAGTTTATAATATTCAAACGGGATGATGCGTACTTTAATATCGTTTTCAGCAAATAATCCGGTATCGGCAGCCGTATCATGTATAGTATTCATGATGACATCAGCGGATTGTTGTGCTAAAACATTAGCGGAGCATTCAACAACGAAATGAGGCATATGTTAACTTTTTTAGAGTGATAATCACCGGGAGAAGATTTCTTCCTATCATCTTCTCCTGGTGATGTAGCCCTGTAATATCGGTTATAATTTCATCTTCAGAAAATGTACTATTTCGTCTTTTGACATCCTGCTTTTTTCTTCGACGGCGAGCCGCAACAGAAAGGCATGTCTTGTACCAGCGTAAAAGGAATACCGTACATCCACACCATGCGTAGTTAGTTTTTCCAGTAACTGTTTTCCATCATCATGCAACACGTCTTCATCCGTACCTATGATCAGGGTAGGAGGGAATGCCGTGAAGTTGTTAGAAACGACGGAGGCCAATGGCGGGAGCCTGTTTTCAGCGCCTACATAGGCCTCCCAGCAGGCTTTCATTAAGGAGGCGGTTAATCCATAACCGGTGGCGTACTTTTGATAAGACATCGTGTCGAAATAATAGCTAACAGGGGGATAAGCCACTACCAATGCACGTATAGCCATGGTTTGTGTGATTGCTTGCTGCGTCAGGGCAATGGCAATATTGCCGCCGGCGCTGTCGCCGCCAATTGCCAAACGATGGGTGTCAACCTGTATTTCGTTGGCATGTTTGTGTATCCAATCAAGCACCAACAATCCATCTTCCACCGGCGCGGGGTAGGTGTATTCAGGGGCCAGTCTGTAATCAACGGAAATAACGGTAAATGCGCCCTCTTGTGCCAGGTGCCGGCACAGGTAGTCGTGTGAAGCGATGCTACCCCTGACCCAACCGCCTCCATGCAGAAAAATTAAAGCGGGCAGTTTTTTTTCGGCAGTGTTGTTCCGGTAGATACGTATGCGCAGCGTGTCGTTGATTTGTTGATCGGTCATCCTCTCAATAGCTGGTATCGGTTTCAGGGCATGTTGTATGGCATATGCTTCCAGTTCCTGTCTTAATGCGGGGATGTTTAATTTTTCCATGATGAGGTGTGTTAAATATTTTCCGCAAATTTGACAGTTATTCACATTGTTTTATTTTACATACACTTTAGTGCGATACTTACTTTTTTGAAAGAAATAAAATTGGAGGAGATATGCCTGAATTTACCTATGACGGAAAGCTATATTATAACCCGATAGAACTGGCGCTTTCGCATATTGGAGGCACCTGGAAAATGCCTATTCTCTGGCGATTGAAAGACCAGGTACTGCGATATGGTGAATTAAAGAAAGATATTCCCCACATCACGGATAAGATGCTGACTTCACAACTGAAGGAACTGGAAGCCGTAGGGTTGATTTTAAGAACGGCCTATGCAGAGATCCCACCCCGGGTAGAATATAGTATCACAGAAAAAGGCAGGAAGGCGCTGCCGGTTGTTGAAATGCTGATCCGGTATGGAGCGGGGCTTATTAAGGAATATAATATTGAAATACCCGTTAAAGATTTGCCGGAAGAAATTGCCAAAATTTTAGCTCTTCCGGAGAAGTAATTTGCCGGCAGACGCCGTTCGCCAGCAACATATTTTTCGTTCCCAGTTGTAGAATAAGTTCATATTTATGATCGGTGATCACTATACCCTGTGTAACACTTTGGTGGCGGATCACCTCCATCATACTTTTTACCAGCAGTGGTTCAATCCCGGTGAAGGGTTCGTCTAACAGCACGAATTTTGTCTCCAGGGAAAAAATTAATAGTATCTCTAAAAATTTTAACTCTCCGCCCGACAAATTCCCAACCTTCCGGGAAAGATTCTTTTGAATAATATCCTGTTGCATTACAGGTATCCGGTCAGGTGTTTGACCGGTGAATATTTTTATTATCTGCGCAACGGTAATGTTTTTAGGAAGAAAAGGATGCTGGGGTAAATAAGCGATGAGCTGCTTTTTTTTGTAAGGATGTTCATACGGGATATTATTTATCCGTACGAATTTATTATAAGCAGGTTCAATACCAAATATGATTTTTAATAACAGCGACTTGCCGGCACCATTTCTGCCTAATAGCCCTACAATGTCACCAGTTTCACATTTAAGGTAGCAATCTGAAATGATCTGACGATTCTTTACATATTTGATAATGCTTTCTACTTCAAGCGTACTTTTCACATCCGGTTTTTTAGAAAAGAAATATAAGGGTTAACAGCGGAGCATTAAGTATATAGGCCAGGATATTCAATGTTGTTTTAGAAAACCCTTTGTTATAATAGCTATAGTATTGCTGTGGAAACCGGAGGTTAAAAAAGAAAACCGCTAAGAAAAATCCACCGGTGAAATATGTAAAGACAAAAAATTTCAGGAAATATTGTGTCAAATGATCGCCACGTGTTATGGCGATGCCGGCGAGGCCCATAACGAGTGAAAAAATGAAGTTGAATTTGAATAGCTCCCTGGAGTAATACAGTAGCATCCGCATGCTTTCTTTTTTGTAGCGGAAGTTATGACTTAATCCGGGAGCTATCCATAAATTTACCCGATAATGCTGCCTGATAGCGTGTTTTTTAAGCCTAAACTTTTCAAGTATTAATTCTTTGAGGGGAAACGTGGGGGTAAGTTACCCTGACGGACGTTACTAGTTATAACCACAAATATCAAGCTTACATGAAAAAGCACTGGATGCTGTTAGGCGGTATGTTATGCCTGCTCTTTAGTAATTATTCTCCTTTAATGGCACAAAAAAGTGCGCCGGCAAAAAATATTGCAGTAAAAGAAGATACCGTAATGATGTTGACCGGCGAGGTAAAACACGGTAAAATAACTGCCGTGGGAGCTGATGCCGTTTCTTTTGTGCATAGTGGGGAAAGCCTGGAATATACTTTAAAGAAGAATGAGATACAGCAAATCACATTCGCCAGCGGAAGAACGGAAATCGTTACAAACCCTGCATCATCGGCTGCCGCTGCTGATAATTACCCCCCGGTAGTACATAACCTGATCGCCGTATTACCCTTTAAATACCGCAGTGTGGGAGAGCCGTTGGAACAAATTAATGCCACCAAAGAAAAGTTGCAGGATGACACTTATTCTTACCTCAGCAAACGCAACGGACTGTATAAATTCCAGGATCCGCAAACTACCAACGCCTTGTTGATACGGAGAGGCATTGATGAAAACAGTATCAAGGCATATACTTTCGATGAGCTATGTAAAATATTGGGTACCGGGTTTATTGTGCAGGGGGGCTTATCACGCAGTACCAAGGAGAGTGTTTCAAGCGCTGAAACCAAAACTACCAAGGTAGACGATGACAGGGCCCGGCAAAATAAAGCATCTCATACTGTTGTGGAAAAAAGCTATCAGAATGAGGTGTCTATCCTTATTTACAACCAACAAAATGAGAAAGTATTCGATAATCATCGTACCGCTTTACTTTCAGAAGAGAATTCTTATAAAGATGCCTTGTTTTATATGCTGAAAAGGTGCCCGTTTTATAACAGATAAATCACCCGGTAAAAATAACAGCTCCCGCTATGACAGGCCTGTATAGCTGGTCAGGGGACTGTTACTTTTTATTTACGTTTCACGGCATAATGTAGTTGTACCGTGTGGCCATTTAATGGTTGTACCGCTACCAGGGATAAGGGTATTTCAAATCCGGCGTCTTCTACCAGGGATAATCCCTTGCCGAACAGTACGGGTTCTACGACGAGTATGATTTCATCTACCAGCCCCGCAGATATGAATGCACTAACAGCTTGCCGTCCGCCGATGATGACTGCTTCCTTGTACCCTTCCGCGGTTAGTTGAGCAACAATTTTTTCCGGGTTATCATCCGTGAACCGCACATTGGTTTGAGAAGGAACCTCTTCTGTATTATGGGTAAGTACCACCAGTGAACCGGTTTCTTTTAAGGGCAGATAATCGGGCGCCAGGATGTGATAAGTGGTTTTTCCCATGATCACGGCTTGGGTACGCTGACTTATGGTCATAAATCCCTGGCCGTATTCCGGCGATAGCCAATCTGGTACATTCCTGTTATTACTGATCATGCCGTTGGCCGAAGTGGCGAGGTAAACAATAACTTTCATCGTATAAACTTTATAATTTTAAAAATATCAGGTTGCGCCTTGCTTTTTGATGCGCGACTACCCAACAAAGGTACCCGGATGAGGTAACAGTCAGCCGCCCCATAAACGACAATTCCGGGGTGCTTTGCGACATCATTCGGGGAGGTTGCTGGTAAATCGGGCCAGCGCAAGTGGCCAGGATGGCTGCTTCAGGAATTATTTCCCTTTGCATTCACCCTTTTTGCCACTTGCGATGCCTATATAGTATCAACCAATGGATATGAAAAAAATCTTTCTATGGAGCATGCTCCTGCTTCCCCTGACGGGATTTTGTCAGCAACAGACCAAACAAGACATTCCCGACAGCTGTTTATTTGACCTGAAACTGGATGAGGTGATGGCTGCACTGACGAAAGATAACGTAAAGGAAAGCCAGGTACTGCCTGATTTCAATGCCATGAATGCTATTTTGAGAAAAGATATAGGAGAAATAGCTATGATGACCCAACTGCGGTCATTGGATATGGTGAAGGATAGTGCAGCATTTGTTAAATTTGTTACCACCAGGCCCGCAGCGGTTTATAAGCAAAAATTGCTGCTGAAGGTAGACTTTGTAAAAGCACATCCTGACTCTTATCTCAGCTTATATATGTTGGATGAAAACAACGACATGTATACCGTGGTGACCTATGATGCAGCTTACAAGGGGCTGAATGATGACCTCAAGAAAACTTATGTAGGCCAACGTATCCACGACAGACTGGAAGCGTGGAAGAAATCATCTCCCATTGGTAAGCAGGCAGTAAATTTTACCCGTACTACCCAGGATGGTAAAACCATTAAGCTGAGTGACTATAAAGGAAAATTAGTGATGCTGGACTTCTGGGGTAGCTGGTGCGGTGCCTGCAGACAATCTCACCCTCATTTAAAAGAAGTTTACAACGAATATAAAAATAAAGGGCTGGAAATTATTGCGGTGGCTAACGAAGGGGTGCATGGGAACAGAACAATGACGGAACGTAAAACTACCTGGCAGGAAGCGATAAAGAAAGACGAAGCAAACTGGATACACGTCTTGAATGATGAAATGAAAGGTGGGGTGGATATTGTCAAGGCGTATGAAATCACCAGCTATCCGACGAAGATTCTGATCGGAAAAGACGGTAAAATTCTGATGCGTGCAAATTCTATGATGACGGCGGATATGGATAACCTGATTAAGGCCATGTTGGATAAGTAAGCCTGAATAACTATTATCTAATGACTTGTTTTTTGTAAGGTTACGCTCATTGTATCTTTTCCCACAATGCCGGTGAATGTTAGTGGAGCATTAGCATTCACCGGCGAAATAACCCCTTTCAAAGCTGGAATACCGGTAGGTTCCTGCCAATTTATAGTCAGTTGATTATTCTTTTTCTGATACTTTCCATACCACCTTTTCTGAACCGTATTGAATTCAAATACACATCCATTTTTTATGTCGAAGTATACCGTGGTCAGCAGGCTGTCTGCACAATCCGTACGATGAAGCGTCTGATGGTTAATGATGAGCTGTTTGACCTCGTATTTGCCCATCAGATCCGGATCCTGGTTGGTTTTTGTATGGGTGGCAATAAGTAGAAGCGGGATATAAATAATGGAAAGACGGATGATGATTTTTACATATTTTGATAGTTGTAGCTGCGGCAGTTGATCTTTTGCTGCAAAGAAGAAGGCTTTCAGCCGGTCAAATTCTATGAACAGGAAGTACAGCACACCTGATAACATAATGGATGCATGAATAACCACAGAAGTACCTATCTCATAAAATATATCCATTAGTAAAATGTTGGCTAGTATGGGCAGTAATATAAAAACACCGACCAGCCGTGTTCTCCGGAATAGCAGCAGTAGCGCGCCCATGATCTGAGATCCGGCAATAATGGCTCCTAACGTATATGAATGGCTGAAGAAAGACCAGAATAAGTCGGATGACGAAAAACTGCTGTAAGGCAGATCAAACTTGCTCAATGGCATCACAAATTGAAAATGGAAAATCTTTTCCCATCCGAAGGTGGCGAGATCAAATGCAACGCCATAACGTATTAATCCCTGCCAAAAGGCAAGAGTAGCAGGGGTAGAGGACTTCCGTATCTGCCATATGATGGCAGATATAACAGCTGCCACTACCAGCAACGTAGGGATATTTACAATCACGGGTGTTGGCAGCCAGGTACGCATAAATGTAAAACCAATGCGTAACGTGGTGGCGCCTATAACCAGGCCGGCCAGTGTACAAGTAATGAATTTTTGGGAGAACGGGATTTGTTGCATAGTAGGCGGCAGTCGCCCCTAATGGGGGACTATCATCCGAATATAAAAAAAATCATGCAGATTACCTATTCTCCATCCACTGCAAAAATTGCGTCATCTTGTCTTTTCCCACCACCAGCTGTTCTTCCGTAGGCACCATAAGATGTAATCCCAGCTTGCGGGAAGAAAAGTTTTCTACTTCTTTGATGGCATCAAAATTAACCAGGTATTGCCGGTTTAAACGATAAAACTGTTTGGCCGATAGCTGGGACTGCAACTGTTCCAGCGTTTGTGGAATAATGTATTTCTGTTGCTGGAAAGTAACTATATAGGGTGCATCGTACTTAATGTAGATATAAGCAATTTGTTCGGTGCGCACGGTGATGTACCGGTTGTTGTGAAAAATCAGGAAGCTGCTTTTACTTTCCGGTTTATCCAGTCGCTTTACCAGCTCCTGCCAATCGGATTGGGATTGTTGCTGGAAGAAGTTTTTGAATTGTGCTATCTTCTGGAACGCTGCTTCCAGGTCTGCCGCAGAAAAGGGTTTCAGCAGGTAGTCTACGCCGTTGGATTTAATGGCATCCATCGCATATTCTCCGAAGGCTGTGGTGAATATCACCGGGCTGGAAATTTTCGCCAGACGGAATATTTCAAAGCATAGCCCGTCGGAAAGCTGCACGTCCATGAAAATCAGGTCGGGCGGTGGATTGGTAGCGAGGTAGGTAACCGCTTGTTCTATACTATGCAGCATTGCTTCTACCGTAGCGTCGGGGCGACTTTTAGCCACCAGGTTTGCCAGCGATTTAGCGGCTTTAATTTCGTCTTCAATAATGACTATCCTCATGAATAATCGGGAGTTTTACAGTAAAGGTGTTTGATGCAGGTAATATGTCAATATTTTTTCCGAGAAGATGATCATATCGCTCGTTGATATTCTCCAAACCAATCCCGGTAGACACTTCAGGGGTCATCTTAGGTTGTACATTATTGGAAACTACGAGGTAGTCATCTTCAGCATAAATTTTTACGTACAACGTTTTGTCAGGTGCTACCACATTGTGTTTAATACAGTTTTCTACCAACAGTTGTAAAGTGAATGGAGGTATCATGGTGGCGGCGTGTGCGGGAGGAATGTTGATTTCCACATCAAACCCTTCTTCAAAACGCGCTTTTAGTAAATAGATATAGGCTTGCAGAATTTTTAATTCTTCCGATAACCGGATCAGGTCCAGCTTCCGGTTTTCCAGGGTAAACCGGTAAAAGTCAGATAACTTCAGGATAAAGTCTACGCTGTGTTCATCCCCGCTTTCCACCATGTATTTCAACGTATTCAAGGTGTTAAAAAGAAAATGTGGATTTACCTGTTGCCGCAGCAGTTCAAACTGTGCCGCCAGGTTATCCATCTTACTGCGTTCCAGCTCTATACTTACCCGTTGGTTTTGATAAGTTTGATATAGCAGGTGGATGAACATATAGAAGGTAAGGTTGATCAGTATCCCTCTCACTTCAAACATCAGCATCACCGGTCCGAAATTGATATGTGTGAGTATCAGCTGTTGTACATAAGATAAAAGGAACATCACTACTACGCCCACTACCAGGTTCCTGAGCAGGGGATACAATGAAAATCCCCGGGCTACTTCCTGCGAGGTATATACCGGGAGTGTGTACATATTATAGTACCATACAAACAGGGAGAATACGAAGGTAATAGCCGAATTGGCGATTACTTCGTATAGGTTATACTCGTGTTGAATCAGGCTGGGTAATGATACAATAACCCCTAAAAACAAGGAGCTTAACCATATGATGCGCCCGGATATTTTGAATGGCTTCCTTTTATTCATAGCGCACCAAAGATAATGGTATTTCCCTGCCAGGGAAACAAGGAAGAGGTGAACCCGGCATTTCTGGCCCTGAACCCGGCAGCTGGGGAGTTCATAGCGGCAACTGCTTTCCTGTGGCTGTTTAGGCCGGTGAAACTGCTTTGCAGGTTCATCCGGGAATATGCCCGGCTCGCCCCCTCATTTGCCGGATACAGGGCATTCCGTTTTTACCTGTTTCCAACTTTTTTTCTCTTTGTGTCATAATACTTCGGCACATGAAAATAACAAACAAACGCAGCCTGGCAGGCATTACGGCAGGGATAATAGTGGTAGCAACTGCCGTCTTTTCTTTTAATACTACGGTGGCGGATCATCCGCCTGTGACGGGCGACCTGGATGCGCCGGAGGAAGTGAAGCAGATCTTCCGGCATGCCTGTTATGATTGCCATTCCAACACGTCGCAGGTGCAGTGGTTCAATAAATTGCCTGGCATAGCCTCCCTGGTGAGCCATGATATCCGCACGGCCCGCAAACACCTGAACTTTTCTGAATGGGACCGGCTTTCCAAAGCAGAACAGGACGGCGCGCTCTGGGAAGCATACAACATGATTAATTCCGGTACCATGCCTTTGCCGGCCTACAAAGCACTCCATCGTAATGCTACGGTGACAGCAGCTGAATTGGCGACGCTCCGGGATTATCTCAATACCAAACGTAAAACAGTACCGGCAGCCAGCGGTAAACCAGTGGCAGACAGTATCCCCACGCCGGCTACATTGCCCGTTGCGGCCACGGGAATACGCTTTATGCCCGAGTTCAGAACATGGCAGGTGATGAGTACTACTTCCCGCTTCGACAATACCACCATGCGGGTGATGTTTGCCAATCCTATCGCCATCCGGGCGATCAAAAATAATCAGATTCATCCCTGGCCCGATGGCGCTATCATCGCCAAGGTAGTATGGGAAAAGGAGCGGGATAGCGAAGGATACATTCATCCCGGTAAATTCCTGAATGTGCAGTATATGGTCAGGGATCAGCAACGGTACAGGGATACGGATGGATGGGGCTACGCCAAATTTGAAACACCGGCACTTAAACCCTACGGTACGGTGCTCACGGCGCAAACCTGCGCTTCCTGTCATAAAGCAGCCGGCAATACCGGCGGTATCTTCGATCTTTCCACCATTAATTAATATAGTCATGCGCGTTATCACATTCTTAACTATCCTGGTTATTGGAATCAGCAGTTGCTCCGGCAATAAGGCAGCACTGCCTGCCATCCGGCCATTTGCTTTCAATGATAGTGGCCTGCAGGTGATTACCACGGTTATCAACGAAAAAAACGGCGAGGTAGCTATGTTATATGGCAATCCCGCAGCCATGGATGGTCATGTTCGTCAGCCAGCCACCCAGCTCCCCGGCGCCCAATATAAGCTGGTCACCTACCGCGAACAGGCAAATCAATTTTGGTTTGGCAGCGATATCAACGGCGAGTTACTCCGGGTGGAAACCGTAGAGGTGCCACCCACCATTACCGGAAAAGCCCCGGCCTACTCATTGCAGCGTTATAACGGCGACCAATACACGCCGGCTGATACAAACAGAAGAGCTACTTTTATACAAACCATCGACCGCGCATGGTATCCATGCGATCCACACTGATCTTTTAAAACCTGGCATATGAAAACATTAATGATATCCTCACTCTTTGCCCTGTTACTGGGCGCCTGTAATATCTCTTACGGCAATAGTTCCCATGCGTTGCTGAGCCCTGCCGATAGTACCAAAGGCTTCGCAGTAGTGGAGCTGTTTACTTCTGAAGGATGCTCCAGTTGTCCGCCGGCAGATGAATTGCTGGCACGCCTGGAGAAAGAAAGCCAGGGTAAACCACTGTACCTGCTGGCATTTCACGTGGATTACTGGGATCACCAGGGATGGAAAGACAGCTTTAGTCAGCATAGCTTCTCAGAAAGACAGGAAGCATATGCCGGCTGGCTTCACCTCAACAGCGTATATACGCCACAGGTAGTTATTAACGGCAGCAGCCAGTATGTTGGCTCCGATGCCGGCAATATTACCTACCGCATCAATGAAGCCTTTAATGCCAATGAGGGACAAAACCTGGCACTGGAAGGACAATCCGCAGACGGGAAAATGAATGTATCATGGACACTTCCGGCGCCTCAAAAGCATACACGCTTACACCTGGCCTTTGTGCAGAAAAATGCGCAAAGCAATGTAAGAGCAGGCGAAAATGCAGGCAGGAAATTATCGCATGTGCAAATCGTGCGGCAGCTGACGACGATTGACCCGGACAAGAATAAAAGCGTTCTGGTAAATATTCCGGCAGGCTTTAACAGCCAGGACTGGGAACTGATTGGGTTTGTGCAACGCAACAGCGACGGGAAAATCATTGCAGCCGGCAAAGTGGCCGTTCACAATAAATAGGCATACCTGGTTATCGTAAGTATCTGTCTCACTAACATAAAATATAAAAACACATTATCATGAACAAAGTATTATATACCGGAAAAACACATACCACAGGCGGCCGCGAAGGGCTGGCAACCAGCAGCGATGAACAACTGCAAATTAAACTGGGTACACCAGGCAGTGGAAAGGGCACCAACCCGGAACAGCTGTTTGCTGCAGGATGGTCGGCCTGTTTCATTGGGGCGATGGGGATTGCTGCACAGGCAAGAGGCGTCCGCCTGCCTGAAGGCACGGCGGTAAATGCGGAAGTAGACCTGGTGTTAAGTGGGAGTGACTACAGCTTACAGGCACGGCTAAACGTAGCATTGCCCGGACTGGAAGTTGGGATGGCACAACAGGTAGTGGATGCAGCGCATAATACCTGCCCTTATTCGAAAGCAGTAAAAAATAATATACCGGTCACTATAGCTGTTAGCTGTTAGCAGTTAGCAGTTAGCAAAATGCAGCGAAGATCATGTTATGTGGTCTTCGCTGCATTTTGCTAAAGGCTAAAGGCTAACAGCTAACAGCTGTTTCGCCCTACCTCTTCTGAGGTAAGTCCGTACATGGGAGGTGTTTTTACGCCCAACAGGTTCAGGTAGATATATAATTCGCCGCGGTGGTGGATCTCATGTTCTACCATGGCGCGTAGCCATTTCCAGGTACGCATATTTATATTACCGGGCGTAGTGCAGGTACGTTGCAGATCCTCATCGCTTAAACCACGGAAAATATCGAGCGATTGTTCATGTAGTTTGTTGAAGAAGGTCAGTACATTATCATAGCCGTCGGCCAGGTCTTTACCACAGCCCTGGTAGGCACTTTTTCTGCCAGTAATGGTTTCTGCAAACATATATCTTTCAATGGTAGCGATGTGCCTGATTTGGTCGCCAATACTGAATTTGCCGGGGCGGTAGCACCAGTCCAGCTGGTCCCGTGGTACTACTTCTATCAGCCGGAGGGTACGCGCCCGTACTTTATCGTAATATTCGAGGAAAGGGGCGATAGTAATGATTTCCATGGTTTATTTACTGGCTTTCATGAAGGTGAGTAATGCGGTGGCCACCTGGGATTCTTTGTCCTGGCTGATGATGTACAGGTCAGTTTGCACAATGGTAATGGTAGCGCCTCCCTTGATAACCCTGGCCCGGGCGATCAGTTTTTCCCCTTTTGCCTGCCGGAGAAAATTGATTTTAAATTCTATGGTCAGGAAGGAAACATCTTCCGCGTAAAGTGTGGTAGCGGCATATCCTCCGGCGGAATCAGCCAGTGCGGCAATCACCCCGCCATGAAAAATGCCGGAGGTACGCAACAGGAAATCGGTAGGAGGAACGGCGATGGAAATGGCGCCGCTGTCGATATTTTCAATGGAAGCACCATACAGTTGCATTAATTTCTGGCGGCCAAAACTGGCGTTGATTCGCTCGCTGATCTGTGGGTCTAACATAAGCAATTGTTTCACGGGAAGATAGACATTTTTATGTATTTATATGGTATAAAACCGTTATCCCAGCACTGTTAGCGGGACGTTAAAGTACCGTTAATGACGCAACTATTGACACTCATTGCGCGTATTAACTATAAACAACTGTTATGAAAAAGATATCGCTCTCCCGCATGTGGAAGAGACAGTGGTTGGCATACAGTTCTTTATTTTTTGCTGTGTGTATGACTGCCTGTAGTGGCGGGGGCTATGGTAGTAATAATGGTAATCCTGGCGGAGGTAATACGTATTCCATCAGTGCTACGCTGACGGGGGCGCAGGAAACACCTGCCAACAGCAGTACAGCTACGGGTACTTTAACAGGTACTTATGATCCGTCGACGTATAAAATTACTTATACGGTTACCTGGAGTAAAATAAGTGGGGCGCCCACAGGAATGCACTTTCACGGGCCCGGAGCGGCGGGCGTTTCTGCCCCGGTAGTAGTGAGTATTACAGGTTTTCCGGCTACCGCCAGTGGTACATTTTCCGGAACAGCCGTGATCAGTCAGGGACAAGCCGGCGATTTGTTGTCTGGTAACTGGTATGTAAATATTCATACCGCAACTTTTCCGAATGGAGAAATAAGGGGGCAGATAACCAGCACTCAAATGACCTCCGGTACAGGATCCAATCCGGGAACTGGATCGGGCTATTAGCAGCAACAAGGATGCATCTTTTCCGATGCATCCTTGTTTATTACGTCAACGGATATACGTTGCTATCTTCTGACGGTGTGATGCTTTGCCATCTGGCGAATGCTATAGGCAATACTCATGGTAATACATAACGGGCATACACCGAAACGGAAGAAGGTGAGGATGACTTTTTTATACCAGGGCAGGTGCGCCGGGATAATTGGGCAGGAGGGGCCGTTGTCCTCCAACTTTTCGTAATCATTTGTTTTCATTTTCCCTGTTTTTGTTAACCGAAGAAATGATAAAGACAAACGCCTGTTAATACCAGGGAAACGATGCAGAGAATGATTTTTGTTTTTGCAGACATATACGGTTGTTTTAAAGGTGATTTGTTGATTAATACCCGTTTGGCAAAACAATCACCCAAAAAACTATCATTCTTCCTCCTGTTGTTTGATTTTCTTAATTTGTTGAATACACTTGTATTGCTGGTTTGCCGCTGTGTGCTTGTTTTTCCACTTCATTTTTTTCATGAGCAATTCCATGGGTTCCCGATAAAAGAAAACGGCTTTTAAGATGCGTTGACAATGCAGGGTGATCCTCGTGATCCAGGACTGCACTTTTTCGTCTTTGCTTTTTTCGGGATGCAGGGTGGTTACAAAGGCTTCTTCGGGGCATTGGTAGCTGTCAACATCGGCTACCGGTAGCAGTTTATTGTCCCGCAGGTGCTTTAGCCACAAGTTTCGGGCAATGGAAAAGAGATAGGTTTTCAGGGAGGCAGTGAGTTGAAAACCGGGCTGCCTTACTTTCCGGAGGAGAACAATCATGGCTTCCTGGAAGATATCTTCCGCATCTTCAGTTTTGCCGTGGTGCTGGACGACATAGGAGGCAATGGAGGGGTAGCAGTAGTGATAAAGTTCTTCAAAAGCAGTGCTGTGCTCACTTCTAAGCCGGATAAGCAAGGTGTTGTCTGATATTGTTTGCATGCTGCTGTGCTGTTTGTTCGCTATTATATACCGGAATGGGCGATTTATCACCCGGTAAAGGTAAAAATATTTTAACCCCGTCCGGAGGGGTTATATGTATTTTAAATTAATGTAATGTTTTGGAGGGAATACTTATCCTGATCTATTTTGTCTTCACCCTTTTTGATGATTTTGTTGTCTATAGGTAAGAATAAGCCATCTATATCTATTAAACAGGACCTGGAGAGATGACAGGGGTAGTAAAATACTGCCTCCAATGCCTGTTTGTACCCTGTGAAGGGGAGCAGCAGATTGTCTGTATGACTTGAATATAGGGATAGCTGTAAAAAAAACGACCATGCACCTGCGAAGGATTCTGAATACATTATTATTTACCTGTTGCGGGTTTTCCCATGCTGTTTATGCACAAACATCCGGACCGGAGAATGTCATTGTAGACGGTAAACTGTCTGAATGGGGCGCATCATTGAAGCACTACGATAAGGCGGCAGTGCTTTACTACGACATACACAACGACCAGGACTTTTTGTACATCGCGTTTAAGCGTCCAAAATTTGCGTGGAATATAGCCTTGCCCCAACGGATGATGTTTGAAATCGGTGATGGCGATAAGCCGGGTGTTCAAATTGTTTATCCCGGCCATTATAGCGATAATAAAGATGAGATGTGGAATCACCTGGAACTTAAAAAAGCGGGCGGCAGTTCATTTGATACTTTAACGGTGTACAACGACTATGGGATTCAGGCTGCCGGAGGCTTCTGGTATAAGCAGGTAGTTGCCAAAGAAGCGGGGGAAGGTCCTGATGGAGGCGAATTTGCTTATTGGATTGGAGCGGATGGTGAGTTGGCGATTCCCCGAAAGCTATTGCCGGTGGCAACAGGAACCTGTACCATCAGGATGTTTATCGGTTCGGAGAAGGATTTAGCAACAGCGCTGGACCTGTTAAACCTCAAGGCCCATTTTGATTTCAGCAAAGGATCGGGGAACAGCATTGACGCGCTGGTGAAAGATGCAAAATTATCGGTTACTTATCTCTTAAAATAAATCCTTTGTATAAATTCCTGTTAACTGTCGCACTTTTGTTCATATCCGGCGCCGCGCTTTTTGCGCAATTGCCGTCTAAACCAACACCGGTAACGGTGAGAAGAGTGAATGGTGTAGTCCGGGATAGTCTGGGTAAGGCTATTCCGGCTGCTGCCATCAGGTTGATTTCTTCCAAAGATACCCTGCATACCCTTACTTCTGAATATGGGGTATTTAACTTCCGGGAGGTGCACAGTGAATCTTTTTCCGTTGAAGTACAGATGGCAGGTTATCATCCTTACTTTAAGAAATACTTCCTGAACGACACAAAGGCTATCCTGGTATTACCACCGCTGGTATTGACTTCCAGCATGGTACAACTAAAAGGGATTGTAGTCACAACGGAGAAAGGACCGCAGCAAAGAGGCGATACTACAGAGTTCTGGGCGAAAGATTACATTGTCCGGGACTATGCCCGCCTGGAAGATATGCTGAAGCGGATGGAGGGATTTTCGACAGATGCCAATGGTGCGTTGAGTTACAATGGCAAGCCTGTTAGCAGGGCACTCTTCAACGGAACGAGGTACTTTGACGGAGATGTGGCGGCCGCTATCAGGGAACTGCCCGCCGATATTGTAGAGCGGATACAGGTGATCCAGGATAATGAAACCGGAACAGGTGCGAGGAAATCTATGTCAGAATCTTCCTCTCAAACATTGAATATTGTTACCAAGGCAGATAAATCGGCCGGCAAAATGTACCTCGGAAGCCTGGCTGCCGGCACACAGGATCGTTATTCAGGCATGCTTTCCGCTAAATCTATTGATGGCATACATACCTGGGAGGCTGCCGTTTCAGTGGGGCAGGAGCCATCAGGCATCAAAAGGGATGCACCATTAGGTACCATCAGTAAGATGACGGAAGGTTTGGGACGTGATGTAGGTGGAGGCGGATCGGGCGGCATGCAAAACCGGACCGCTGTGCAATTGAATTACGGGGACAAAATCGGGCGCTTGAGATATGGGATAAACTATAGTCTTGACAGAGCACATGCCCGGAATGAGACGTCCGTTATTTCAGAGGAGTTTTATAAGGAAGGAAATCTGAAGAAAAATACTACCAGCACCGATGATAATACCTTCACCAGCCACAGCCTGCTCTTGTATGCGGATTTGCAAAAAGGAATTTTCAGGATGATGACCCAGGCAAGTGTTTCCTCATCCGGCAGTGTAAGTAATAACTTTCGCGAAATCCGCCAAACAGGAATATTTGATAACCTGCAGCAGGTTGGAACAGGCATGCGTTCACAGGCACCTTCTTACCAGTTAAATTCTTCCCTGCATTTTTATGAGGGGAAGAAAGTGAGTTTGCAGGTACGAATTGCGGCTACTGGCAACAGCAGAGATGGATCCGGACAGGATAACACCGATACTTATAGTGCCGGTGGTGTGAAGCCGGATAGCTCCCTGCACCTGTTCCAGCAACAAAAGACTAGTTTATCTGCTTACAGTGCGAATATTGCTTTGATGTATCAATGGCGGAAAAAATATGTCTTTAGCCTGGAAACAGCACCAGGATTCACCAGGAATGCAGATATTAATTACCGGGACCAACTTATACCGGACCAGCCGGCAAAACGGTTGACGGAACTCAGTAACGATAATGTGTTGTTGAACTACCGCTTACCCACTGCAATATCAGTCACTTATTCTCCGCTGAACGCAATGTCCATTGAATTGAGAGGCAATTACGAAATCAATTGGCGGCATAGCCAGTTTCGTTTGAAGGAATTAGATCTTTCTACCCGGTCCGCTTTTTTTACTCCCAGGATAGATTTTAAATATCAAATTAAGAATGGAGGACTGCTGAGCGCATCTTATGCCAGGAATGTAAATCTGCCTACACTGCTCCAGCTTAATCCCAGGCCCTATTATGCCACGCCGTTTGATGTAACCATTGGAAGCCCGGATCTGAAAAATGGGGTTAGTAATACCCTTGTCGTGCAGATTTTTAAGAATATTCCCAGGCCGGGCATCGTATTTAATACTGCTTTCAACTATAGTTTCACCGGCAGCAATATCGGTGCTAACAGGATTATCCTGGTAGATTCAGTCACCAATACCATCCGTACGGAAACCCACTACCTCAATATACAAGGCGGGGATAATAAATCGTTTTTTTATTCATTGTCTAAAAACATGAAGCCAATGAATACAACGCTTAGCATAAATGGCATGCATCAATGGGGGCAGCAGGTATTTTTAGCAAATGGTAGCCTGGAGCAAACAGATCAACGCATGAACAGTTATAGCTTTACGGCATTATTTACCCCGGTAAAATGGTTGGATCTGGCGCCGGATGTGGCATACAATACCAGCAACAACCAGAATTCATTGCAACCGGGACGCCCATTGTATAATAATGAACTGAATGCGCACATCAATGCCGGTATTTACTTCCCGGCAGACCTGAAGATAAATGTTAGCGCAAGACAAACGGTCACCCGGGCCAGCAGCCTGCCAGTGAGCCAGCATCCCTTTGTACTCAATGCTAATATTGAGAAGCGGTTTCTGAAGAGAAAGGATGCCATCATCAGCTTTATGGTGATGGATGCTTTTCAACAGAATAATAATAACAGCATTTTGCAAACAGCTACAGGGTATACCAATGCGGTATCCAATCTTAAAAGCCGTTACTTCTTATGCCAGTTGTCGTGGAATCCGCAGCGCTTTACCCGCAGTAAATCTGCCACCGGTTCGCGGCGGGGAGATGGTAGTTTTGTAAAGTAACAGTAGGAGGAATGTAGGAATGGATTAAAAAATACTATCTTCAGATGGTATAGTGCAGGAGCTTTCTGTGTAAGTATAATAGTACTTTTTTAATTCAACCCCTTTTCCTCAAAATCTGTCAACTATGAAACTGTTAGCAACAACCCCTTTTTTAAGCCTGCTTTGCATAGGGCTTACCACTGTTGTTTATGGCCAAACCTATTCCGGTACCACAACTATTCCGGTAGTATCAACGGCTCCTGTTAGTTACAGGGTAAATGAGGTCAATCACGGACCAACACATGGGTATTATAAAAAAAATTATAGTCTTACCATATACGGAGATACCGCTTCCATTGGCTTTCGGGCCGATTGTGATGAAGATGACGATTGGCGTCTCGCCAAAAAAAAAGGGAAGAACAGCACCACACAAAAAGGTAATTCCTTTGAAGGAAAATATAAATGTGACTTTGATCCGAACACGTTATATGGAACTGTTTTACCCGGTATTGCTTCCGGGCAACACCATTTTGATGGGGTTAAACGTTTGGGCGTAAGAGAAGGTGATGTAACCATTACTTATCGGTTGGATGCCCATGGTAAGATAGTGGATTCGCTTATTGGTGTTGTGTTTGACAGAGGGCCACAAAACCAGCCGGGAGAATCCAGTGTTGCCGCCCGCAAAAAGTTAAAGGGAAACCCGGATAATAATCAATTCATTTATATCGTCTTCCCTAAATCAGCAAAATACCTGGAGCAGGTGGTTGGAACGAAAGCGAATAGTATCCATTTACAGAGAATACCCACAAATGAAGATTTCGTACAGGCTTATCAGTTGATGCGTGAACAAGCCGACAGTAATGTCAGGGTAACGACGAAAGACGCATTAGTGGCCATGTTGTTGGAAATTCCATTACTTGTCAATTTTGATGAGCCTACCGCGAAGGAAAGGGCAGATGGTTTATTGAAGCCAGCTAATAATGACCGCAACCTAAACGAGTAGATAACAAAAGTCCCCACCTGCATACCAGGTGGGGACTTTTGTTATCTTATATCTTTTCTATAAAATGAATACTTATCCCCCGGAAACAATCATCCTGGCGGCCTCTTTCAACATATCCGCAACTGGATATCATTCCTTTGTTATCCGCCGTAAAGTAGGTATCTGCATGGTCTCTTTTCAATAACCAGTCATCTTTCGCCTCTATGTAAATATCGTCCAAGGTGCGGAGCGCATATCCCACTGTATGTGTTCCCAGTTTGATTTTTTTAATACCAGCGGCCGGATAATGATTATATTTTGTAAGTGCCGATGCTACAGGGAAATTGCTGCGTACCAATATTGCAGATATTGTTTACGGAAAAGGGTAAAAATAGTTTCTTTACCCGGGAGAGAAAAAGGACATCGCTTCCGGTACCTGGGGTTATATGGCATACATTTTATGGCATAGTGTATATTATAATGTTAATAATATACACTATGAAAAACATGGACATTAATGCCACCAGGAAGGCCGGATTCTTTGAACGGACGGCTGCCACGGCAGTATCGGTTACTGGTAGCGCCGGCGCCTTTGTAGTAGCCCTGCTTATTATTGCAGTTTGGGGTATTACTGGCCCCTTTTTCAAATATTCAGATACCTGGCAATTGGTAGTTAATACAGGGACTACCATCGTTACTTTTTTGATGGTTTTTTTAATACAGAAATCACAAAACAAGGATTCTAAGTCAATACAGCTAAAGCTAAACGAGCTGATTGCCGCTAATAAATTCGCCAGTAACCGGCTGATCGATGTGGAAAATTTAACGGAAGAGGAACTGGATGTTTTGCATAGATATTATTGCAAAATGGTAGAAATAACCAGTACGAAAGCGAATATACAAGAGTCGCATTCGGTAGAAGAAGCCATATCAGCGGCATTGGGGAAGCATGAAGCATTGCTGATGAAGAAGAAAGGAAAAGATACGGCTTCCTGATCCTAAGTTGTTGCTTTAAATATAGCGGCGGATTCAACGGTATGCGGGGGCCTATTGAAGGCACATTTTGTGAAAATAAATCTACATTTGATAACCTTTAGCACGGGTGCTATTCAATATTTTATAAAACATCTTACGATGGCCCAGGAAATAGAAAGAAAATATCTGATTGATCTGAATAAATGGAAAGAAATAGAAAAACCTGCCGGGCATCACTACCGACAGGGCTACCTGGTTACAGATCCTCAGAAAACTATCAGGGTAAGGCTTACTGCCACCAAAGGTTTTCTAACAATAAAAGGTATTTCTACCGGCGCCTCCAGGCTAGAGTATGAGTACGAAATACCTGTTGCTGAGGCCACCGAATTATTAGACCATTTTGCAGTATCAGAACTTTCAAAAATCAGGTACAATATTGAGTTTAAGCAACACACCTGGGAAGTGGATGAGTTCCTGGGCGATAACGCCGGACTTTTTATTGCTGAAATTGAATTGGACAGTGAAGACGAGGTTTTCGAAAAACCGGAATGGGTAAGAGAAGAAGTGACGGGGGAAAAGCAATATTATAATTCCAACTTAACAATACATCCCTATAAAAATTGGAAGTTATAGTACAAGGCATAGTTGGGGTCAAGGGGATTCGTATTTTCAATAAGCTAAAGTTAAATAGTAAACGTTGGATATGAACAATACAAAAATATTTCGTACTGCATTCTCCGGTATATATCCCCTGTATATTAAAAAAGTAGAAAAAAAAGGCCGTACCGCAGAGGAAGTGAATGAAATCATTTTTTGGCTGACAGGATATGATAAACAGGGGCTTCAACAGCAAATTGATCAGCAGGTTGATGTGGCAACTTTCTTTGGAGAAGCGCCGGGAATGAATCCGAATGTTTCAAAAATTACCGGTGTCATTTGCGGTTATAGGGTAGAGGAAATGGAAGATGGCCTGATGAAACAAATCCGGTATTTAGATAAGCTGATCGATGAATTAGCGAAAGGAAAGCCGATGGAGAAGATATTGAGGAGGTAAGCGGGTAACAGCCATTGTGATTTAAATAAGAGAAGACATTCACCCCGCCGGCGTAAATGCCTTCTCCTGATATTGTTACGTTCTGTAAGATTTTAATACATTCATTACCCAGGATTTACCCCATTGGTCAATTTGTTCTTCTGTCCACAGATAAGGATAGAAAATTCTTTTCTGGAATCTTGGAGGCAGGTATTTCTGCCAGTTGGTTCCGCCGGTAGCGGCGATGTCTACCGGGTCACGCTCCAGGTAACGTACTGCAGATTTGTAGTGTGATAAGGGCCATTCCACGTTCACAAACAAATCCAGTTTTCTGAGTTCTTCTTCCACCGTGCTCATATCTTCTCCCCGTTGTTGCAGTGTTTGGTAAAGGGCAGAAAAATTGGTGTCGACATTGTTTTGCGCCAGTTGTAGTAATTGGCTGGCATATTTCACAATGAATTGTTGCAGAGTAAGCGTTTGTTTGCCGGTAGATAATTCTGAAGCGCCGTATTTCCAGTAGATATATTCAAACTGTTCCGTTAGCGGAGCGTTTTTTAACTCCTCTCTTTTGCTTAGGGATACCAGTTGAATGAGATTAGTGGAGTAGATTTCAATCATGCGGTATTGCCCTGATTGGAAGCCACTGGCAGGCAACAGCGACATTCTGAATTTCAGGAATTGTTCTTTATCCATGCCGTCTACCATGATATCGAAAGAGGACACGAGGGCCGTGAAATAGGCGTTGATTCTCTTCAGCCGGGACGCAAAAAAATCGGGTGTCAATGAGGCGTGGGTGCTTATCTGTTTGCACTCATGCAGGGCCAGTTTGAAATAGAGTTCAGTGATCTGGTGATACATAATGAAAATCTCTTCATCCGGATAAGAGGTTTTCGGATGCTGAAGACTCAACAATGTATCCAAATGAATATAGTCCCAATAGGTAAGATAATCGGCATACAGCAGGCCGTCAAGATATGCCGTGATATCCTGTCCCATGGCCGCATATTTCTCCTGCAGTAAGGACAGTCTTTCTTTGATGGCGGTTGTTATTTCCATTTCTTTTATTGTTGTGCTGGTGTAATCAATTCTTTACTTATCTGTAGCATGCGTGCAGCCGTGTGGTATACATCTTCGAAGCTGTTGTACAAAGGTACCGGGCTAAGTCGGATGACATCGGGCTCGCGCCAGTCGCCCAGGATATGGTTAGCTACCAGGCCCTGGAATACTTCTTTGGCTTTGTACCTGGCAATGATGGACAGCTGCGCACCCCGTTCCATGCCGGCAGCGGGTGTGATGATCTTGTATTGTTCAAAGCCAAGGGTTTCGTTGATATTCGTGATCAGGTAGTGCAGATAGGCCGTCAGTTGCTGGCTTTTGTTTCGGAGTGGATCCATGAAACCGGCTTGCTCGAAAATTTTAAGGGAGGCGTGATAGAGTGCCATTGGAATGACCTGGGTACAGCTTATCTGCCATCCATCGGCGCCTGCTTCCGCCGTAAAGCCTTTCTCCATTTTGAATCGCTGTTGTTCCTGGTATCCCCACCATCCTGCAAAGCGGTGGAGGGAGGTATCGGAAAAATGTTTTTCATGAACAAAAATCCCGCTGATTCCCCCGGGGCCGGCATTTTGGTATTTGTAGGAGCACCAACAGGCAAAATCGATGTTCCATTCATGTAGTTTCAGCGGCACGTTGCCTGCTGCGTGGGCGAGGTCGAATCCTACTACTGCGCCGGCGCGGTGACCAGCTTCCGTAATGGCTGGCATATCGAACCATTGGCCGGTTAAATAGTTGATGCCGCCAAACAATACCAGCGCTGTTTGTTCGCCGTTGTTGGCAATGGCAGCCAGGATATCTTCTGTTCGTAAAGTGGCTTCACCGCTGCGTGGTGCTACTTCAATAATAGCGTCTTTGGGATCATATCCATGGAACCTCACCTGGCTTTCCATGGCGTATTGGTCGGAAGGGAAGGCGCCTGCTTCCATAATGATCTTGAACCTGCCGGCAGTGGGGCGGTAAAAGCTTACCATCAGCAGGTGCAGGTTCACCGTGAGGGTATTCATCGGGCATACTTCCCGGGGGCTGGCGCCCACGATGTTGGCCATCAGTCCTTTTAGTTCTTTGTGGTAGTACATCCAGGGTGTTTCACCTTCAAACCAGCCTTCTACGGCCAGGTTCTCCCAATTGTTCAGCTGTTGATCAATGTAGGTACGCGCTGATTTGGGCTGTAATCCCAGCGAATTTCCGCACATATAGATGAAAGGAGTGCCCTGTTGTTTGGGAAATAGAAATTCGCTTCTCAGGTGGCGTAGTGGATCTTTCCGATCCAGGCTTTGTGCGAAAGCCAGGCTGTTTTCGAAAGTCATATTAAAAAAGTATGTTAATGGTTGGAAATCGCGCCCATAGGCATTGTTGCCAACAGCGTCGAAAATGATGTATTAATAAGCCGGATGATTGCAGCAGTAAGCTGCCAGCAGGAGGAGTGCCTGCTAAGAAGGTCTGTTGATTATATTTTTATAGATATCTCCCATAGACTGGAAAGTCGGGCAAAACAAATATAAATTGTTTATTCTGCCAAATAATTTTCCGGAACGTGCTGGTTAAACGAAGGGCTGCGATCTGCGGGCAGGAGAAAGAAAACCGGTTTTTTATTTTGTTATCGCGTATTTTACTATAGTAAACCCAAATTTTGAAAGATGTCTGCATATCAAAATCCCGGTGACAGGGCATATACCGAAATGCTGCTGAAGGCAGCCAGTAAAGAATCGGCCGCATTTATGAATTTGAAGCACACGGCGGAGAGAAAGGATGGCGCTATCCCGGTTAAATACCGGGAACTGATGTCTGTAGCAGTAGCGTTGACCACGCAATGCGCTTTTTGCATTGAATCACATATTGAGAATGCCGTTAAAGCCGGCGCTACCCGTGAAGAAATTGCAGAAACGGTGTTTATTGCAGCGGCACTTCGTGCAGGCGGCGCCGTAGGAAATGGATTGACGGCAATGCGTCTTTTTGAAGAAGCGAGTCAGAAGGAAGTAGGGTAGACTTCCTGGCTATGGGTTGCTGTCATATCCTTCCCACAGAGCTTTCTCGTATTCCGCATCGTTAGTATCGCTTAGCATACGCCTGGTGACGATTTCAGTATCTCCTTGCAGATGATAGTATTCCAGAGTGGTTATATTACTGGTATCCTCCATTCTCGTAGTATTTGGAATGAGCCTGACGCCTGTTACAAGTTTTAGCGTGTCATTCTCCCAATGGTATTCTTCTTTAAATTTGGTAGCATACCAACTACCTTCCCAACTGGATCTTATCACATTTCTTTCCGGGACATATGCAAAATTCCATAATTTACAATCTTGTCTTACCCATAAGCTGCCGTCTTGCCTGGATAATACCGGTATCGTAGGTCTGTGACCATTCATTTGAGGAATTCCTGTAATTAGAATATCCGTGTAGCCGTCACGGTTAAGATCCATGGTATCAATATAAGAAAGCCCCATCCCTATGATGGTATCTAACAGGTACCATTTGTTTTCATGTTTCCTGGCTATCCAAAGCTTAACATCCTGATCGTAAAAATAGAGAGTATCCTTCTGCCAACCCAGCAACATGATAGAATCGGAGGCTCCAAAGCCGCTATCCTTAAAGAAAACATGTGTTGCAAAGTTTTGCATTGGCTGCCGGATACTGTCAGGTAAAGGGGATAAGGAAGTAAATGGCTGATCAGACTTAGGTTTACAACTACAATAAATAGTGATTATACTAAGTAACATTATTTTAAACCAGCCAGAGGAGTGCATACTAAATAGGTTGGATACGAAGTTAGTGATTTCCGGAAGGCCGGAGAAATTCCGTGTTGAATATCTTACACGAGTCGGTTTCCACTACTCCCCAAAATAATTCGTAATAATATGCCCAATGGTATCCGCTTTGTCTAAAATCATCAAATGACCTCCTCCTTTGATCCGGTACTCAGGATGTACCAGCCTGCTGGTAATAACCCGGTCGGCGGTGCCATGTATCTGAATGGTTCTTTCAGGCGCCTGTTTATTATTCCAGTAGGCCAGGCCTCTTAATGCCCAGCGGAAAAAGGTAACGTCTGTGTCTTTTAATAGTCTTGTTAATGCGGCTTTATCTTCCGGGGATTTGGCGCCAAAGTAGCGATAGGTAAGAAAATTGGTACGCTTGATCATGCCGCCGGGAATAATGTGATATAACCCTATTTTCATAAAGAAAAACTGTACGGGATTCAGTTCTTTTTTTGTTCGTACAGACGAGATCAATACCATTTTTTTGTAAGAAATCTGTTTAGATACTTCTACCGCTATGATACCGCCAAAGGAAAGCCCTATGAGATATGGATTGTCAACGGTGATCTGGCTTTTTATCCTCCCTGCATATTGGGTGAGTGATTCGCCAGGTAACGCTGGTATCCAGGAGATAAATACTTTGTGGTAGCCCGGGAGTTGCAGATTCATGAATATACTTGAATCTGCCCCTATACCACTGAAAAGGTAAACCGTCTTTTGTGCTTTGATGGTATCTTCCGGTGTTTGACAAAACGCCCGGAGGCTGGTTAGCATAAGCAAAACTAAAAAAATCACCTTCGCGTGGTGCACTATACTTATTCTCATTTCCTCACTTTTTCCTGAGCTGGCAGTTTCAAATATTAATAAAAAAGATAATTTGCCTGTGTCATAAATGGCACTAATGGCAGCGTACTATCGCAATACTCAAAAATATTGCCTAATATTGCAAACCGCGGCCCAACGTGAGAAACCGCCTTGTTTTTATGGGAAAAATCTGTATATGTACGATATAAAAATACAATCTCCATTTACCCGTTATCCGGTGGCCCACCCCGACTGCAACAGTGAAAAAGCCCTTCATTTATACCAGGAAATTGATTGGGAACGCCTTTACCGGGAGATTGAAGAAACCCGTAGCAGTCCTGAGAATCCATTTTATTTTTTTGAGATAAACCGGAAAAATCAGCTAGGCGAGCCCGAAACACTCTGCATTTCAGGATGTTTGAGAGGCCGTGTTGGAATAGGATATATGCGCCCAAAAATGGAACGTAAAGGATTTTTTACAAAGAAGGATGTACTGAATCCCAAGTTTGCCACACAAATGGATGGTATGGATGCCGATTTTGGATTGTCCTGTGTGCAGGCGTTCATAAAGGGAGATGCTGATTATCTGGAACAAAACTTATATGAAAGAAGGAAGTACTAACATTTGATAAGACGCGGAGAAAAAAGGTGGATGGAATTAACTTGATTTAAACATTTTTCATAACTTCATAGGTATAAGATAAGTGCAACCCCGAATCTGTAGCGGGAAATCTGAAGTATAAAATCATAGCCCCAAATGGAAAGAAGTCTCCAAATGTATTCTTTTATGTGGTGCTATATGTCATTGTTGTAGCAACAAGATTACCAATACCCCAAAATAACTAATATGAAGCAATTCCTGCTAATAGTAATTATTGCCATTATTGGATCTAATGTTTCTTCCCAGACAATTAAATTCGCTCCAACACCTAATGAAGATTCCCTGCATGGCAGGAATGATAACTGTTATCTGAGCGCCCTTAATCATCCTACCGCAGCAGAAAAACAGCAATTTATCAGCACTATCAAAGACTATGTAGATTCCTTGTGTCATAAAGAACAGCTGCCGGCCAAAACTATTTTGGCGATGGCAATTGGAGAAAGCGGATATGGCTTTACCAGGACGGCCTGGTATGCCAACAATTTGTTTGGCATAAAGATATTTACCAAAGACACGATCACTGCTTACGTATTAAAAGGGCAGCCCAGCGAGGGCGTGAAAAATAAAGTATTGAAAAGCTATGGCGAGAACCGGGTCATTTTTGACGAATCAACCAGGATAGATAACCGGTACCGCATTTTTGCAGACAGACAGGCAGCTATCCAATACCTGGTCTATAAAATTTTATTAGGTAGAAGATATATAGGCGCAGCGCAAGCGTATCGGGAAAGCATGCGCACGGGGGCCTTTTCTGAAAGAGAGGCTGCATTGCAATATGCCTTTACCATTGCGCAGAAAGGATACAATCATCTCGGCGGAAATTATTATCGTAAGAATATTGAGAAGATATTTAACACCTTAAATTTTTAACATGAAAAAAATGATCGCCCTGGTGGCTTTGTTAAGTACCGTGTTGATGGCTTATTCGCAGGATAATGCGGTGTTGGACAAATATTTAAGAGATAGCCTCGACGTTATTGCCGGTCGCGTAGAAAAAAGAATTATTAAATCGAGGTACATGGTGCAGGAGTTGATCAGCACCACTGATACCCTTAAAGGCTGGGAGGGCGTGAAGGTTTCTTTCTACAAATATATCGTGAAGGATAAGGAAAAAGGCCCTTTAACAGCGTATGTTTATTTGTTAAACCCCGACGCTAAAAAGCTCGCCTCCTGGGTTATTTCCGCCTGCGTACTCACCACCGGTAAACTGGATAAAAAAAATACCGACTTCATGCTCACTACTATTAATGGGGCTTCTAACGGGCAATTCCCTGTGCTGGGTGTGGTGTATGAAGATATGGACAAAAAGGACTTTTTTATACCCTATTTCTTTAAAGATGGGGTTACTGTATTTCTGAAGAAAAAAGACGGTGTTGATATCAGCCAGATTAATGACCAGAATATGAAAGGCACTGGTGAGTTTGGCAGGATCATTAGCACTACCCGGAAGCAATACAAGAAGAAGTATCCTGCTAGTCATCCGGAAGGCGCCAATTGGTTGAATGTAGTAAGAGATGCCTATAAAGAAGCCATGAATTCAAATGTCAATACTTTAATGGTGGCCTGGGCAAATAGTAACCTGCATTAATGAATAACAACATAGTGTTCATTTTCGGGGCGGCACAATAGCTGCGTGCTGTTGCTGTTACTGCCAGGTCCCTGGACAGAAACATTCAGGTTGCCATTCTTTACCCATAGGTATGAGTTTCAGGAAAACTTAAAGCGCTTGCGCTTTGATTTTCCCGGGAATAAAACCATATTGTAGGTTGAAAATGAAGCATTCATTTGCTGGTTATTGAAATATATCTACCCAAATGCAAGAACGTACAGAAATTTTGCTGATCACGGGGCCTGGTGGCGCCGGTAAATCCACGACTAGCTGGGAAATACAGAAAATACTGGCAAACGCTAACATTGCCCATGCTGCCATTGAAACGGATGAGCTGGATAGGATTTATCCGGTGCCGGTGAATGATCCGCTGACCATTGATATTAGTAGCGCTAACCTGGCCGCCATTTGGGCCAACTTTAAACAACTGGGACATACCCGCCTGATTTTATCCGGCGTAATGGTTGATCTTGAAATGAATAAGCGTTGGATATCGGCGGCCATTCCGGGGGCTCAATTTATCGTTGTACGCTTAATGCCAACGGATACTGAATTAATGGAGAAGATTCATAAAAGAGAGATAGGTATCAATCAACAGCGACAGGTTAGCCGGTCACTGGAACAGGTAGCCAGGATGAGAACCGAAGATAATGGGCAGGCAACTGAATTTGTGACGGAAGGTAAAAGTCCTGAAACAGTAGCAATGGAAATACTTCATTTTATTCAATGGGTGTAATCCCTGATTTTATAAATACTATGACACTCCCCAAAAAAGGGCATCGGAAAATTTCAGTAGATCATAAAGGCTATGCCTGGAGCGTAAAGGGTACAGATGGTGGACTGCATCTTTCTGTAGTTCCAATAGCCGCTCAACATAATTTATTAAGCGCTTTGTTCGATTATCACTCCAAACCAGTGGGACAGACCATCACAGCAGATGGTATGGTAATAACTCATATGGAACAACAGCTACTGATTACAGGCTATATTGTTCGACAAGTCATACTATATGCATTAAATGGAGGGTGGGATCCGGAGGGAGAACGGAGTATTTTGCATCTTCGCGGAATAGCGGACAAATTGGACTTAAGACTTGATAAAGAAGCGAAGTAGTGTTGGGCATTACTCCCGGAAGCATCGATTCCATACGGATAATTTTATCCGTATGCTCATCATTCAGACATAAGGGATAAATTTGTCCTTGTTAAAACAGCATTACTATGTATGAGAAAAAGATGCCCAAAAAATTTACCTGTGGTATGGCAATTATCATGGAGATTATTGGCGGGAAATGGAAATCATACCTGGTCTTTTTAATCAACAAAGGGGTGAGAAGACCAGGGGAGCTGCACAAAGCGGTTCCTTCTGCCAGCAGGAGGGTGCTGGACCTTCAACTGAGGGAGTTGGAATTTCACGGGATCATCAAACGGGTGATTTACCCGGAGTTGCCTCCTAAAGTAGAATACTACCTCACGGAATTTGGAGAATCCTTACTGCCGGTAGTAGCCGCGATGGATAAATGGGGAGACCAATACCAGGAGGTATTTGAGCAATTAATGGAAAAGAAAGAACAACTGGCGATTGCACAATAAAAGTATCAAAGCCGCACTTATTTACGGGTGCGGCTTTGATATTGAACAACCTGTTATTTCAGGACTTTAAATACGGCCGCCAACTGCTCATTTCCAAAGCCTGCGGCCTGTGCTCTTTTGAAAATACTATGGATGAATGAAGGGATTTCCGCATTAATACCCGATTCCTTTGCCTGTTGCAGGAAAAGTTGTATCCCATCTACGCAGATATTAAGCGAGCTTTCCGGGTTGGAATAATCACCTGTTTGAATTACATCCGCCTGTCGTTTGATCATCTCTCCCAATACCGGTGCCGTCTGTAATATCATAGCTCCCAATGCAGCTATTGGCAGCCCTTCTGATTGAAAGATATTTGCACCATGAAAGAAGCCTGTGGTCATGCCAAAGAGTGTTGACAGGAAACCCATATCCCAGGTGGCGGCAGCGCCTGGCTCTTCTCCCATATACTGCAAACCACCGGCAAGCGCTTTAAGTATATGTTCATGTTGTTCATATGCTATTTTGGAACCGGATACAAAAATAGGGGTGTCTGGTCTTCCAATCTGGCTGGGTGTGGCTAGTATCGCTCCATCGAGGTAATCAAGTCCCCTTTCCCTGGCCCATGCAGCGCCATCCCGCGCGTTTTGAGGGGTGCCAGAGCTAAGTTCGATCTGTACTTTCCCCGCAAGTACCGGTGCTACATCTTCCCTCCCTAATATGCTGCGTGTATTGTGGTAGTTTGTCACACAGGTGATGATCACCGGACTGGCTGCGATGGCGGCAGCTATTTCCGGAATAAATACGGCCCCTTTCTCTACCAGTGATGCTGCTTTAGCAGGAGTGCGGTTCCAAACGGTTACTTTATATCCATGTTTGAGCAGTGTGCTGGCGAGCACAGTTCCCATATCTCCCAGGCCAATAACGGTTACGTCTTTTTCTATTTTCATACTTGCTGTTTAATGACAGCAAAAATGAGCATAACCGATATGCCGGACAACCGGGGAAAAAATTTTCAGGGGCGGATAAAAATGTCTATGAAGGAATAATTTTAGCGATTACCACGCCCGTTAACCCGCAGCCAACGACTTGATCAACACATTGCGCCAGGAAAAAGCTGTTGGGAAATTCATACCAGTTCCAATAAATCGTGCTTACGGAAGCACAAGCTAAAGCGCCCAGGAGGCCGGCCACGAAAACACGTTTCCAATAAGAGGCAGTGATGAGCGACACAATATAAGCAATGACCAGTGTAGTGATAAAATTACTGGTGAATTGGGTCGCTAATTTATTAAATGATAGCGGAGAACCGCCAACAGGGCGGTAGATAATCATGCCAACGGGTCCTGTTTCAAATTTTTTCTCAAATGATGATTCCTGTTGTGGGGTAGTGTGTCTGAAATCTTTCCCCGGAAAGAAGTAAAGCCCTTTTTGGGGAAGATTATCTTCGAATGTCTTGATAATTGTATCTTCATTGGGCAGTGGCGTAAATCCTGCACCAATAAATAAAAGCAGGTGTGAAATGGCTCCCCATATAAAGAGTACAATACATCCGGCCATAGCAGCGCTTAATATTCGTTTCATGATAACTGATTTATTACAATATTACTTTCATCCGAAGAATAATAAGCATGGCAAAAACGACAATCTTATATGTTGATCACGACACCGTTTTATTAAAAGCAGGCTATGAAACATATTTCAATTCTGGCGTTGAATGATGCCACCATGACCAGTATTGACGGGAGTCTTCTATTATTTTCAAGGATTAATGATTTTCTTAAATACCAGGGAGGAGAACCCTTTTATACCATTGAGTTGGTAGGGCTGTCGGGGCATATTTCTTTAAACGGAGCACTGTATACCATTAACGTTAATAAAAAAACAAGTGAGGTCAGGAAAACGGACCTGGTTGTGATACCAATTATATGTGGTGATTTTCCAAAGGTCTTGAAGTCCAATGAAGGCTTCTGTGATTGGATCAGGGTGCAGCATCAACAAGGGGCGGAGATAGTGAGCCTTTGTGTAGGCTCTTTCTTTTTAGCGTCAACAGGATTACTCGATGGCAGGAAATGTGCTACCCACTGGGCAGCTAAAAACGAATTTGAAACCATGTTCCCCACAGTGAATTTACAGGAAGACGCCATCATAACCGATGAAAATGGGATTTATACCAGCGGAGGAAATTATTCCTACTTAAACCTGCTTTTGTATATCATCGAAAAACACCTGGGGAGAGAAATAGCGGTATTGGCTGCCAAAATGTTTGAAATCGATATCGAAAGAAAAAGTCAGCACCCATTTCTCATTTTTATGGGGCAGAAAAACCACGATGATGCTGCCGTATTAAAAGCGCAACAGTTCATTGAAGACAATTCGGATAAGCGATTTACGATCGACGAGATCAGTTCAAAATTTGGCATCAGTCGAAGAACATTTGAAAGGCGGTTTAAAAAGTCGACTGGTAATTCTTTGATGGAATATATACAAAGGGTAAAAGTTGAGGCAATCAAAAAGCAGTTGGAACTGGGAACAAAAACAATCAACGAGATTATTTTCGAAATCGGGTACAACGATGTCAATGCTTTCAGGAAAGTATTCAGAAGGTATACAGGTATGTCACTTACTGATTATAGGAAAAAGTATCAATCATAAAAAAGTATTTTTCGTGTTAAATCCTTTGTTAATAAGGGTTTAGCACGAAAAAAATAGTATCAGTAATATCTTCCCACCGGACATCAAAATTATTGTTTAACCAGCGTATCTGCCAGGCTAATCGTTTGGTGTTGTTGTTTTATAAATCCTTCCAGCGGTTTCGTGGAAGGCAGGTTATCCTGTTGGTATTTTTCAATAACGGGTAAAGTCTTTACAAGTTTCAGTATGGTATGAAGGTCTGAAATGCTGGTTTCGTTTGAGGCAATAGCTTTGAGCAATGCATCGTGTTTTGCAATGCGTGCGTTGTATTTTTCCAGGTTGCTCGCTATTAATAGTTTCATTTTTTCTCTCAATAATGAGTCTTGAATTTGAGACAGGTGTCCATCTGCAGAACTGAAATAGTGTGTTACTTTCCTGTTAAAGCTGTTGAATGATTCAATGGAGTCATTTTGACTACTGTTGAGTATATCAATTTTCTCTTCCAGCTTTTTTAGCTGCGGGTCTTTACTGACAAGCTCCCCATAAAGATTTTCTACTAAATTATTCTCCGTTCTTTTTGAAATGATTTCAAAAGAGCTTTTATCTTCCAATGCTTTTGGTGTTTCTTGTTGAAGGGGTGATTGCACCCGGGGACCTTGACAAGAAGCAAATACAAACAGGAGAATTGTTGACAGGGATATTTTTGTCGTCATAACTACAGATGATATAAGTGCGCCTGAAAATAATCAATTTTTCCATTTACCGAAGTTTTTCTAACGTCACATAAGGCATATTGCGTTATTTACTGTTCCTCATTTGCAGGCGATACAGATATCCCAAATTTTGATTAAATTTAATATATTCCTACACTTTTCAAACTTCTCCGGATGAAGAACCGTATTGCCTCTTTGGACGTTTTGCGTGGTCTTATAATGGTGATCATGGCGCTTGACCATGTCAGGGATTTCTTTACCAATGTGCGATTTAGCCCCACCGACCTTGCTTTAACCACGCCAGGCTACTTCTTTACAAGATGGATTACGTATTTCTGTGCACCGGTTTTCGTTTTTCTCAGTGGCGCCGGGGCCTTCTTTTATGGGGTAAAGAATAATAGTATCCCGCAACTGTCTCGTTTTTTATGGACCCGTGGCCTGGTGTTGATATTCCTGGAGATGACTGTTATGTATTTTGGCACGGCCTTTAATCTCCATTACGACATCATTGTACTGCTTGTGCTATGGCTTATTGGTTGTTGTATGATTATCATGGCGGCGCTGGTGTATCTGCCGGTAAAATGGATAGCAGCTATTGGTATTTTACTCATAGTAGGGCATAATGCGTTGGATAGTATCAGGGTGGAGAGTACTGGTTTCCTGGGAGTGGTCTGGATGATATTGCATCAGCAGGGTTTGGTGCCTATAGCTGGAAAGACGAATGTTTTGATTGCATATCCGCTTGTACCCTGGATAGGTGTGATGGCCATCGGTTATGTTTCTGGCCAGGTTTTTCAGCTGGAGCCACTTCGCAGGCGGAAAATCTTGTTGTGGCTGGGAATTGGCGCTATGGTGGCTTTTGTATTGATAAGAGCGGTCAATATTTATGGTGATCCTGCTCCGTGGTCGTTCCAGAAGAATGGGCTGTTTACTTTCCTGTCTTTTCTTAATACCACCAAATATCCTCCTTCATTAAGCTTTCTGCTGATGACATTAGGGCCTGCATTAATATTCCTGGCGATCATAGAAAATGGGGGAGGTAAGCTGGATTTATTTTTTATCGTGTATGGAAGAGTGCCGTTATTTTACTACGTTGTCCACTTTTACCTGATCCATTTTTTCGCACTAATCGTTGGTGTATGGCAAGGCTTTAAAGTACATGATTTTGTACAGTTTCCCAATCCTTTCCCTGCCGGCTATGGATTTAATTTGTGGGGTGTGTACGCAGTATGGATAGGTGTAGTAGCGATGATGTACCCACTCTGCAAATGGTATGGTAATTTAAAGAGCAGGAGTAGTAATAGATTGTTGAGCTATATTTAAATAGCCATCTGATTTCGGTATTGGGAGTTTCTTGTAAAGGCTTAAATAGAATTACAGGCTATTTGGGGCTTCTTGCAGTTAGCGGAATGATAATTTCCAATGGATTTTACCTTCCTATTGATGAGTACGGCTGCCGTAGTGATGATTTATTTTTTAAATAAGTGCAGGACCTTTTTGTTCCTCCGGATGTTAATGTCACTACCATTCGCCTTTATCCGGGTATTTCCTCTTTTAGGGAAAAGTGCATACTGTTCAAGCCATTTGAGCAAGTGACTATTGTTTAATGTATTGTTTTTAGCCCAATCCGTTGTAACTTGTGAGTATTATGCTATAAGTGTTACTTACCGGAATCAAATACCTCAAAAACAATAGTCTTCGTTAATTAGAGCGTTTTCATTTTTTATGCGGAATATCAGGCTAACCTGAGTATAGCAAATTTCGACTGGTGTGGTAGAGATTGAATTGGCTTTAGATGTTTTACGTAATTAAAAAGTGTATATGTCTTTTCAGAAATTACGAACCCTCCATATACTGCTTGCCGACGACGACCTTGACGATTGTCTTCTTTTTAAGGAGGTTTTGGAAGAACTGGCGTTATCCACTGTTCTTACAACGGCCAATGATGGTGAGCAACTGATGCAATTGCTATCAGGAAATGAAAGCCAGTTGCCGGACATTCTTTTTCTTGATTTGAATATGCCACGCAAAAGTGGTTTCCAGTGCCTGTTGGAGATAAAGCAGCGTATAGAATGGAAGGCAATACCCATCATCATCTTCTCTACTTCACTGAATGAGGATATCGTAAATCAGCTTTACAAGAACGGGGCGCTCTATTATATTCAAAAGCCCAATGAATTTTCAGATTTGAAAAAGGTGATTTATCATGCATTAAGTCTTGTATTGCTGGGAATACTCAAGCCACCTGCTCAGGCAGCATTTGTGTTATCTTCAACCGTTTATGAAAAAGAAGACAAATAAGCCATTAATCAAATCGTCAAATCTATTTCCCGTAGTTGGTATTGGCGCTTCTGCAGGTGGCCTGGAGGCTTTTAAAAAATTGCTCCATGCTATTCCTGAGAACTCAGGAATGGCTTATGTTTTGGTGCAGCATCTGGACCCTCATCATAAAAGTGCGTTACAGGAGCTGCTGCAAAAGGTGACCAGTATTCCGGTTTTGGAAATTACGGATGAAGTGAGGGTGGCCCCCAATCATATTTATACCATCCCGAGTAATAAAATACTCATAGCAAATGATGGCATGTTACAATTGAGCATACGTCCTCCAAAATCCGGAAACGAGCTAAGTATGCCAATAGACCTTTTTTTTGCTTCATTGGCAGAGGTGCATCAATCTGACGCCATTGGGGTAGTTTTATCTGGTACGGCTTCAGATGGCACCCAGGGGTTGAAAGCTATCAGGGAAAAAGGGGGTATTACTATTGCGCAAGATGTGGCGTCAGCTGCATATGATGGAATGCCCAGTAGTGCTATTCAGGCAGGAGTGGTGGATTTTATTCTTTCCCCGGAGGAAATCCCCCGGAAATTATTGAGCATAATTCATAGTACTCACAGAAACCGTAAGGAGGAAACAAATACATCATTGACAGACGAAGATGTATTTAAGCAAATACTTTTACTGTTGAATATCCGGAAAGGAGTGGATTTTACCTATTATAAGCAAACAACCATCCGCCGGCGTATACTGCGGAGAATGTTGCTGAATCAGAAACGTGAACCTTCAGCTTATCTTAAATATTTACAAGAAAATAAACAGGAGCAAGATATTTTATACCAGGATCTTTTAATCCCGGTAACTGGTTTCTTTCGCGATCCGCAAATCTTTAATAATTTATGTGCCTCCGTTTTTCCGGTAATTGCAAAAAGTAAGTCCGCCAATGAGCCTATCCGTTTGTGGGTGGCAGGATGTAGCACTGGAGAAGAAGCCTATTCCATCGCTATTTGCTTCAACGAGTTTTTCGGTGGAAGGCATAGGAAGATACAAATTTTCGCTACAGACTTAAGTGACATAGCTATTAAAAAGGCGAGAGCGGGTGTTTACACAAAGAATGAAGTGGCAGGCTTAACACCACAACGTTTACAGGAATATTTTATTAAATCTAAAGACAGCTACCAGGTTGCTAAACAGATAAGGGAGTTGTGTATTTTTACCCAACACGATTTCTTAAATGATCCTCCCTTTGTCAGGATGGATTTTATAAGTTGTCGTAATGTGTTAATTTACCTGGAGCCATATCTTCAAAAGAAGGCATTAACCACTTTCCATTATGCTTTAAACCCTAAAGGGTATTTATTATTAGGCAAGTCTGAAACAGGAAGTGCTGTTCCTGAGCTTTTTGCTTCCGCTAGTAATAATGAAAAATTATTCCTCCGAAAAGATGCGCCCAGCAGCTTTTTTATTTCGTCTGACTCAAGAAGGGAACAGCGTATGATCGACATCAACACCAATCTGAAAGGGGAAAATACGACGACAGATTTCCAAAGAAAAGCGGATGAGATTATACTTAATAAGTATAGCCCTGCCGGTGTGGTAATTAATGAGGCAATGGATATCGTTCATTTCCGGGGGGCCACCGGCGCTTACCTGGAACAAGCTGCGGGTAAACCAAGTCATAATCTGTTTAAAATGGCTAAATCCGGGTTAGGTTTTGAGTTGCGTAATTTAATTCATAAGGTTCAAAAGGATAAAATTCCGGTTATAAAAGAGAATATTGCGGTACAGGTTAGTGAAGGCCAACACCTTATTAGCATCGAAGCCATTTGTTTACCCAATATGATAGAGCCACATTATTTGATTCTCTTTCATGAAAACTCTTTAAGATTCGCTACCAGGAGCTCTGCTAAATCAAGGACAACAAATAAGGATCTGCGGATTGAGCAATTGGAGAAGGAGCTGCTGCAGAAGCGCGAAGATATGCGAAGCATTACGGAAGACCAGGAAGCCGTTAACGAAGAGCTGCAGAGCGCTAATGAAGAGTTATTGAGCAGCAGTGAAGAATTACAGAGCCTGAATGAAGAGTTGGAAACAGGCAAAGAGGAACTGCAGGGAACTATTGAAGAACTTACTGCCGTAAACCAGGAACTACTCAGTCTTAATGACAAGTTAAAAGCAGAAAAAGATTATTCTGAAGCTATTATCGCTACCATACGGGAACCGCTGCTTATTATCGATGGCGATTTTCGGGTAAAAACAGGTAACCGGAGCTTTTATAAAACTTTCCAGGTAGATGAGCAGGAAACAGAAGGAATGCTGATTTTTGAACTTGGTAACAAACAATGGGACACCCCGGCATTACGCAAGCTATTGGCCGCCATATTACCGGCGAAAGAAACTTTTTTTGATTTTGCGGTAACCTTCGATTTTCCTGCTATCGGTAAGCGTACCATATTATTGAATGCGCGTGAAGTAACAAGAGAAAGCGGGGAAGAAAAGTTAATACTACTTTCATTCGAAGACGTTACAGAACGAATCAGAGCAGAACTTATTCTGAAACAAAATGAAGAACATCTCCGGGAAATAGCTGAACTGGTACCACAAAAAATTTGGACGGCCGATCGTGAAGGGAATGTTAATTATTATAATCAGAACTGGTTAGAGTATACCGGTTTGAGTTTAGAGGAGTTAAAGGAGGGGGGCTGGAAAAAAATAGTGCATCCGGATGATTTGGCGGAAAATATGCAACGTTGGCAGGAGTGCATTAAGACCGGGGCTATTTTTGAATGCGAACATAGATTCCTGAATAAAGAAGGAGAGTACAAATGGCACCTTAGCCGTGGGAAGGCGCACAAGGACGACAAAGGAAACATAAGGATGTGGTTGGGAGCTAGTACTGAAATTCAGTTACAGAAACAACAAAAAGAGCAATTGGAAACAACGGTGGAAAACAGGACCCACGAAATACAGCAAGCCAACGAAGATCTTCAACAAGCCAACCATGAACTGTTGAGGATGAATAAAGAACTGGAATCGTTCAGCTATATATCCAGTCACGATTTGCAGGAACCTCTCCGGAAAATACAAACTTTTATCTCCCGTATTCTTGAAAAAGAAGTTGAAAATTTATCAGAGGGAGGAAAAGTATATTTTGAGAAGATTAAAAACGCTGCGAATAGAATGCAGATACTGATTAACGAATTGCTTTCCTATTCCCGCGCCACTACCGCCGGGCAAAAAAGCTGGAAGACTGACCTCTCCCAGGTACTCAATAATGCATTAGAGCAACTGAAGGATACCATCCAGGAAAAGAATGCCACCATACAGGTAAGTGAACTATGTCAGGCAGACATTATTCCTTTTCAATTTCAGCAGCTTTTTTACAACATCATCAGTAATTCACTGAAATTTTGCCACCCGGACACGCCACCTCATATTACCATTAAAAGCAAAATTGCTACGGGTGAAAGATTAAAGTATGATAAACTTTATCCTCAAAAGGAATATTGTCATATTTCTATTGCAGATAAGGGAATCGGCTTCGATGCTGATTATAATACAAAAGTCTTCGAACTCTTTCAACGGCTTCACATTAAGGAAGAATACCCCGGAACCGGTATTGGTCTTGCTATTGTGAAAAAGATTATTGATAATCATGATGGCTTCATTACCGCATCCGGTAAGTTGAACAAAGGAGTAACTTTTGATATTTATATTCCGGTTGTTACAAAAGAAGCCGCTATAGGATAGTTTTTTTTGTAATTTCTGCACTATACTCCAGGAAAAATAAAAAGGACAGGATAGTGTATACTATCCTGTCCAACTAAGTTAACTTCTTTGTACAATTTTCAAATCAGGCTTTTCACCCGGCGAAATCTCACGATAGCTCCTGTCGATAGGAGACCTTATCCATGATCAGCCATTTCCCGTCTAATTTTACCAGGTTAAACCGGTCAATGAACCGGAAAGTGGCAAAAGTTAATTGCACCTGGGCTGATCCGGTGTCTCCGTCCCAGGTATATGAAAGCAGTTCGGGTTGGCATTCCTGCAATGCAGCCTGGGCAACGAGGTCCAGGTATTGCGGCAATGTCCACTGAACCAACTTCCCTTCTATGATAGTCCTGATGTATGCATCGGGGTGAAAGGCGCCCTGGAGTCTTTCGATGTCTTTTACGGGACGCCCCTGGAGATAGTCGTTAAGCGTAAGCTGAATCAAATGCTTTTCCTCGTCTGCTCCAACTTTGTTTGTGAAGGTTTCCATAGTTTTTTTTGCAAAGCTACTTGTATTGTTTTTAAATATCCAAATGTATGTTCGAAAAAAAATAGCTGTACATCGTGATGGCATGCTTGTCTTTAATATCGAATGCCATTCCCCTTCAATATTTTTATACCGCCTTCATTGCCCGGATTTTCCGATAGCGGGCAATGAAGTTCTCTTTGTTGATCAGTTGGTAAAAGCACGCTTCAGCACGATCGGGATTTTATTGTCAATAAGGTTGTCGTATGGGTGGAGATAAAGTCCCACGATGCCGTTTTTTTTGCATCAGATTTGTAAATAACAGCCTTGGCGTCCTGTTTCTGCGGAGCCGGTGCGAGCGAATAAATTACGCCTGCCAACAGCAGAACCATCAGGCTGTAAAAAAGTTTTTTTGTATTTTTCATATCATATCAAAGTTGATTCAGCGAAAATACTTCGATATCTTTCAGCCCGGGGAACCTGGATTGTAAATAGAAATGTAAACTTTGTAAATAAATGTCAATGTATGTCTGGTAGCGGAAATCATCTCTCCGGGAAACGCAGGTACCTGGGTGGATTTTTAATATTCTCGCTTATTGCTGTAGTCTGCGCGGCTTTTAGTTTGACCGGCAATAACGATTTTGATATCGCCAGGAGGGAAGTTTTGCTCCGCCGGATCGGACATGAAGTGCTCTTACAGTCGGGCGACAGTACCTCAAGGGTGCTTCCGGTAAAAAAGATCGGTGACAACGAATATCAAATCAGTTTTGAGCATGATCTTACTTTTCAACCGGATTCCCTGGTGAATACTACCCGGCGTTTGTTGGGCAAAGACCCGCTTGCAGGTGACTATGTTGTTAATGTGCTGAACTGTAGCAGTTCCAGTGTTGCTTATGGATACGCGGTATCCAAAAACACAAAAGATGATATTGTGGCATGCCTGGGAAGAAAACAACCCAGGGCCTGTTACCTGATCAATGTTAAATTCAAATCGACAGGTATAAATATGGCAAAGAATGGATATTTGCTGGGCAGTCTGCCACTTTTGGCACTTGTTGGTTTTATGTTTTTTAGATCTGTTAAGCCGCGGAAACCCGCACCTGGAAGTCAGCCGGCCAGGGCTTTCACTTTTGGCTCTGTGTTGTTTGATGAGGAGAAACGGCAGTTGATAATAAATGAAAAGACCATAGACCTGACAGGAACTGAAACACGTCTGCTGCTTATATTCGCAGCGTCTCCTAACGAGATCATAGAGAGAAGCCGGTTGCAAAAAGAGATTTGGGAAGATGAAGGTGTGATTGTTGGGCGTAGCCTGGATATGTTCATATCAAAACTTAGGAAAAAACTGGAACCTGATCCAACTTGCAAAATTGTGGTGATACGCGGCAAAGGCTATAAGCTTGAAATTAGCGCTTAAGAAGCATCTTTTTGCGCGGTATATATTGGTAAACGATCCTGCAACTTAAAAAAATCTAAAAGGACTTCCGCCACTTTTAACGGTTGCTCACTATTGTCTGCCGCAATATGGCCTAGTCCTTTTAGATAAATACGCCTGGCATCGGGTATGATTTGTTGTAAGCTGTCGAGGGCCATCTCTAAATAATCTATGCTTTTGGTGCCGCCCAACAACAGTATGCTTGGCTGTATATCCTTGATTTGCGGTAACAGCCGCGCGGAATCGTTAACAACAATATGGTCCTGACTAAAGTTTTCCACCAGTACCCGCAGCGGAATTTCATCTTCAACAGGTTTTTTGGACTGGCTTTTCATTTGCCAATTGATCAATGGGGCAGTGATGAATGAGGGAAGTTTACTAAATAGCGAATTATCGCCTGTGCCTTTAAGGATAGCAACAAAGGCCCGGCCATAATTATTATCCTTCAGGGCTTTTTGATAAACCCCGTTTATTTTATTGAATGGGTGTCCCGCAATAGCCAATGGCGGCTCGTAAAGCGCTATTTTTTGTAAACCTTTTTCCAGCAATAAAGCCTGTAATGTAATAACTGCACCGGAGCTTAATCCGAAAATGTTAACTGTTTTCGTCTGGTGGATGATAGCAAGGAGGTCATTTGCTTCCGTCAGCAGGTCATCACCTGCCTGATAGGGGCCGCTTAAACCCCGGCCCCGGCGATCTGGCAAATAAACAGTGAAGTTGGCCGACAACGCTTTAGCCAGTTCCGTGAAATTCAGGGAGGATTGCAGAGCACCATGTAATAATATCAGACCAGGGCCATTTCCAATTTGCCGGTAACCAATACGGATACCATCGGCAGAGAACACCCAGCCATTTTTAAATCCTTCCGTAAGTTTTGTTTGCATTTCTGACTTGTTATATCTATTTTATTCCTTAAAGAAACAAATTTAAGGGCTGGGTATCCAATAGGAGGGCATCAAACGGATTTATATGTACCATTTATGGAAATCAGGGGAAAAATAAGCAGTTACGCAGAAATGCCGCCGGTTAACAGGGAATCCGTGCTCGCGGTAACGCGTGGAACCACACAGCAGGTCACTGTTTCCTCCCCGGGGAACGAGCAAAAGTTAACATTTGTGGTAACAGACACCATGGGTATCGTCGACAAAACTGTTATTACGGATACCCAAACAGCTGCTGTTCGTCATAAAAACTGGATGCCAATGGTTGAACTCAATTTTATGCTGGCGGGCACAGCAGGATTGGGATACGCTCATCCATTGCCTGCCAGTACAATGACAGCAGGAGACCATCAACTATTATTCAACCCATCCGGGGAGGAAACGAACCAGATCATGCATGGCGGCACCCATCGCTTATTTTCAGCCCACCTGCTACCGGATTATATGGCTGGTCTTATTTGCGGTTATTTGCCGGAATTGACGCCATTGGCAGAAAAGATCGCTAACAGGGAGCCCTTCGTATTGCAATCGCCTTCAAAGGCGCTAAGTGGGGATTTTAAATATTTCTTTGCTACTTTCTGGGATGCACCCTTAACTCCGGGATTAGGTAAACTATACTTTGATGCGAAGATCCTCGACCTATTATGCCGTCAATGTGAAATATTGACCGGGCATCAGCCCAAAGACTGCCAGGTATCCAAAGCGGACCTGGAGAAGGTATATCATGCACATGCCCTGGTGTTGGGGCATCTTCGAGATCCGCTTTCACTATCCGCACTCTCCCTGCTTTGTGGACTCAATGAGTTTAAATTGAAAAAGTATTTTAAACAGGTTTTCGGCACAACCGTTTTTGGAATATTACAGGAAGAAAGATTGAAAGCAGCCCGGTACCTGATTAAAGACGGTGAAAAAAACATCTCCCAGATTGCTTATGAACTGGGCTATGCCCACCCACAGCATTTTCATCGGGCGTTTAAAAAACGTTTCGGACTAACGCCTACCGAACTATTAAAATAGGTTTCCCGCCGATGCTAATACGCAGTCAAAGAGGTAAGAAATTTTTCCATACATTTGGGCTGGTTGGAAAGTTTCCCGTATTTTACTGGTATAGTTAAATGACTTTCCCAATCGTAATTATCAGTATTGAAAGGTAGTTGACATGATGACTAAAATCTGGCTTGACTAAGGCGCTGTATAAAAATCCGGTTGTAAAAAACAAATTCATGGACCTGCTCCTCCCTGGGAAGATCATTTGTTTTATAAAGGCTTTGATACTTTAACACCTTTCCCAATCAAAAATTACCTGCAAACTTTTGAGCAAATAATATGAAAGGAAAAAAAGAAAAACAAGAGGGATCGCAGCATGATGAGCTGGGAATAAAGATTCGCTCAAACGATAATCCATATCTTGCTCCTGATATTCAACAAAAAGTGCTGCAACCTCGCAGATTATCTGCTTATTTTATTGTATTAATTGAAAGCGGTTCCATTACCTACAATATAGACTTGCAAGACTTTACGCTTGCCGACGGGCACGTGCTATTTGCAATGCCCAATCAAATTTTTACGCCACCCGCTAAAACTGACGATCTTAAATATTTCAAGCTGCTGTTTGATGAAAATACATTGGGATTGTTGCCGCAACAATTCTCTTTTCTGGTCAACCCCTTAAACGCACAAACCATAGTGCTCGACAGTGCTGCAAAAGAAAGAGTAATAAAGGTTTTTGAAATTTTAAATCAGCTACTTTACGTAGATAAAGATGCAACCGACACTGAAATAATATTAGCTTATCTGAACTCATTGCTATCAGAATTAAACAGCGCTTATTTCAAAAACAAAGAATCCGTCAATATCTTAAACACTAACCTCTCAAAGTTTGTCGAGTTCAAATTAGTCGTGGAAACGTCCCTTACCGAGCAACCATCTATTAACGCAATCGCAGAAAAGTTAGCTTTATCTACAAACAGTTTATATCGGATTGTAAAAGAATATGCCGGAACATCGCCAAAGGATTATTTCATTCACCGTTTGATGTCCGAAGCGCAGCGGAAATTACGCTACTCCAATACTTCTATCAAGGAAGTGGCCTATGAACTGGGCTTTAATGACCCCGATTATTTCTCAAAGCTCTTCAAAAAGAACACAGGAAAAAGTGCAAGTGAATTTTTGCCCAGGCAAGATTTGTCGGGGAAATAAATTGAATTGTCCATTTCCGCTATTTTTTAGCCCGCTACTTTTGCTTTATAAAATTCATACAAGAAATGAAATTTGCATTAGTAACAGGAGCTAACAAAAGCATAGGCTTTGAAGTTGCGCAGCAGCTTGCTCAAAAAGAAATTTATGTTTACCTCGGCAGCCGTAATTTAGAAAATGGTGTGGAAGCCGTTGCTAAATTAAAAGCGAAGGGATTAAACAATGTAGAAGCTATTGAGCTGGACATTACAAATGATGAATCAGTTAGTAAAGCCCGTAAAGCAATAGGCAAAAAAACAAAAGTGTTGGACATACTGATTAATAATGCGGGTATTTATGGTGGTTACCCACAAACCGCACTTGACGCAACTATTGACCAGTTTAAAGCAACTTATGATGCAAATGTTTACGGCGCGGTGCGGGTTACACAGGCATTTATTGATTTATTGAAAGAATCGTCCACACCCCGTATTGTAAATGTAAGTTCAAGCCAGGGCTCCATTACCCTGCACAGCGATCCAACCTATAAATACTACGACTACAAAGCCGCGGTATATCTTTCTTCAAAATCAGCCCTGAACATGTACACCGTTGTTTTGGCGTACGAATTTAAAAATACCAACTTCAAAATAAATGCCGTTTGCCCGGGATATACTAAAACAGATTTTAATGGACATCGGGGCCCCGGAACGGTTAATGATGCGGGAAAGCGGATTGTAAAATATGCGCTGATTGACAATGATGGCCCAACAGGAAAATTTTTTAGTGAGGAAAATAATCCTGTGACAGGAGAAATACCTTGGTGACGAAGATGCAGCATAAGTAAGAAAGCCTCCCAATGAGGAGGCTTTCTATTACGTGTCCGGGGCAGCTTCGCATGGTTATCCGTGATAATAAAATGCGACCTGCCATCTTAAACTTTTAGTACTAATTTTCCAAACACATTACCAGAGTCCAATCTTTTTATGCCGGGGAAGCCCTCCGGGGTAATAACTTCCTATTTCGGCTGACTGGTAATAACCCAGTTAGCCCCGTCACTTTGCACGGTGATGCGTGTGGTAGCAGATAAAGCAGGATTTCCCCAACTGGTATAGGTGCTCCCCCTGTATATTACAGCTGGTGAAAACGTAAAACCATTGTTGGTGAGGTTCGCTGATTCATCTACAATAACATATTCACGACCTGGGTTGGCTGCCGCCGCAGGAAAGGTAAGCACAGGGCTTCCGGCGACAGATCTGTTAATAAGCGTGTAGTCGTTAGCGGTAACCGTATAGCTGGCTGTAATGACACGAATCGCTTTTATGCTACCAGTTTGACTTACACTCCCGGTAACAGTGGCCGTTCCCGCCACTGTGATGGGGGCTTCCAGTTTTACCACTGAAGCATTTATAGACAGGGGAATTGATGTAGCTCCTTTTTGGACGCTGAAAGTGAAGGTGCTTAAAGCGGTGTTAGGCAATAGGTGTCCCGCCGCGCCGTTGGAAAAATATCCGTTGTCGTAGATATGTGTACCTGCGGAATCTACCAGCAGTGTGCCAAAATTGGGAGAAACTGAGTTAGAGCCGCCAATCACCCTGGTGGGCAGGTAAAGGTTGCCGTTGGGGTCTACCGATTGTATAATACCACTGCCGCTGGCAAAGCCCAATTCAACTGCCGGAGCTGTTCCTGGAGACGTAGGAGAAGGACGCCCTTTGAAGCGGCCGGAACCTGCCCATTCCTGGTTGCCGAGGCCATCAAGTCTGGACACCAGGTTGTTACTGGCATACCATTTAAAACCATTGCTTACCGAGGCATTGGGTATGCCCATCCAAAGGGCTGTACCTTCCATACCAATGGCCCAGTCAGTTGCAGTGGCTGAAACACCGTCCCACAAAATAATTTTGGTACCTGGGCTGGAGGTGTTAAAAGTTGGGGCGCCGAGTCCGCCAAGTGCAAAGGAGATAATATTGGAAGTGCTATTAGTTAAGGCAAGTAATCCGGTACTCAGTTTTAATGCCGTTGGAGACAATATGAACTGACTGCTGTTGGGAGCACCGGCTCTCAGGTGTACATTGTTATTTTCGCTGGTTAGATAAGCATCTCCGGCGATAGTACCTACATAGCCTGTCCGGGTAATAGCATTGGCTAAATCAAACTCAAAAATCGCAGTGTTGGTCGCAGCGGTGGTATTGTTCCCAATGATACCAGACGTATTGGCGCCTTTAAAGCCATTGGCCATGGTAACTAAACCAGTGGATCTTTTTATTTGAAGGGGAGTGCTCAGGTTAACCCCCGTGTTGGAATAATTTTTTATCATCAGGTCACTACCTGTGTCACCAGCGCTTTCTGTAACATTTTTGAAAAGGACCCAACGTAGATTGGTGGGAGAGAGGTTCCCGTTGTATAACTGCAGATCGCCAACACCTGGTCCGGCGGTAGCCCTCAGGGTGGCGCCCGACAAAAAGCCGCTGACCCATCCGTTGGCGTTTGTCTGCGCCGCAGTATTTTGATTTTGTATATAATCGGCTGCGTTAAAGGACGGAGCCGGGATACTATATAGCAATCCCTTTTTTCGATATACAATATTATCTCCGGAACGGTAAATGGTATCCAGACCAGAGATGCCCGTTAGAGAGCCCAGGTCGAGTGTATCTTGTCCTGTTATAGCAATCTGGCTGTTACCGATTTTTTCCAGTCGGACTTTCCTGAACTCTGTCCGGCCTTGCCCTTTATTGTAGAGAAAACCAGTAACGCCTTGTGTGCGGTTTTCCAGGATGAGTTCTGCTGTGTCACATACATTATAGATGCGAACACTATCGGCACGGATCTGATAAACATTTTGGGCAAAGCTTTTTATGCTGGCCAGCAGCATGGCACAAATCAGAAGCGGGTATTTCATAGGTAAATAGGTGATATTAATGCATACAGGGATAATATCAAATGTAGGAAAGATAAATTAATGTGTCAAATAGTGGTAGGGATCTCACAGCTATCTGGATTTGCAACAAAAAAAAATATTTTTTTTAATTCCCCGAATTTTAACCGAAGTTCTTGTTTCTCATTCAGGTATCTGGCGAATAGAGACCCCATTAAAGCAAAGTATAACAGCGGTCAGTTAATCATGTAGCCTGATAACAGTAAGGCACACTAGTATTGTGATGATTTTAAAGCCTACAAATATGATAGCGTTGTAGGTTATTATATGGAATTAACCCAAAATCTAACCAATGAGACACTCAAAAACCCGTGTTAACTCAGCTATTACCTTGCTGTTAACCATCCTTGTCATCACCAGCTGTAGAAAAGAAGACAAAACTTCTCCTGTAGCACCACTGCAACCTGTAGCCCAACAAGCTGTTGAAGATCACCTGACGATTACTCCAGAACGTCAGAAAGTGATCGACTTCTTCAAGAAAAACCAAAATGCCCGTGGCGAGGCATCAGGAGCTGTAGCCGCTGCTAGCTACCGCTCTTTTACCATCAATTACTCAGGCTCCGTTCCCAGTGATATCAAAGCGCTGGTAAACGGGGAAATTGACCAACTGTATGCTACCAGCACTAGTAGTACCACCAAATCAAGAATGAGAGGTGCCCCCATCAATGTATACTCCAGTCCCGGAAGTGGCGATCTCTTCTACAATAACGGGAACGTATATATTGTAAATTTCGCTACCTATCGCAGCGTGCATACCGCTCCGGGCAATGTAATCTTTCATGAATTGATCCATTACCTCCACGATCAGTGGATATCCGGTGGCTTCAACAATTCTACCATCTACAATCTGTACGTAAACTGCTACTATTCCGGTGTGTATCCTTCCGGTTCTTACGTGCTCTCCAACCAGGCAGAATATCTGGCAGTATCTGCCGAAGCCAATTACTGTAATACTAACAGGCCTCCATACAATGCGTCAACACTCGCATCTTCTGACCCTGATTGCAGCAATTATCTGTCGACAAACTTCTAAGCATTTGTTGAGTTAATTTAAAAACGGTTACCCAAAAGTGAAGTGCCCCCAAAAGTTGTCTAACCTTTTGGGGGCACTTCATCTTCGAGGACACCCTCTTATAAATGATACCTTTTGCATTAATTATTCTGCGCTCCCGCATCAATCCAGCAGGTAATAATTGCTTTTTGGATTGCTGTAAAAGTGGTATCACGGGGCATTGTTCCATTTGCTACTGCGACGCGAATGGCTGCCCGTGAATTGAATATCTGCGAATAAGTTGTCAATTCGCCTGGGCCGCTGGTGCTGCCAGCTGCATGACAACCGCTTTTGGCGCAACTGGATATGATTAAAGGTTTCACGTTAGTCGAAAAAGTAGTGGTGATGGAGCCACAATCTACTTCCCCGGGATTAAGATTATCGACCCCCTTTTTCTTACATGCAATTACCAGTATTATAACAATACATACTAAACCAAAAAATTTTTTCATATAAAATGTTTTAATAGAATTTATTAATCTTATGCTGCCGCCTAATACATCAAAACTCAACTTTAAGGTTGAGAACCGGAATAATACCCAGATCTGTTACTGTTGGGTCAAGATGTATGAGATTCCTTGGGTCAACGTTGGGCTCTACTTCAAGAACATTTTCCCGGTTAGTGATATTCTGTACATCCAACGATAATATCCACGAATAACGTCGGTTATTTTTTCTGAACTTTAAACCGGCATCAAATCGTATATATCGGGACATATGCTGACTATACGTTTCCTCTGGTGGAAAAAACAGATAAGATTTTCCACTATTATCAGTGACCACCCGACCTGGTGAATAACGGAAGCCGCCGTGGGAAGTAGCTCTTACATTAATGCTGAACGTATTTTGTTTAAGGGTACCTGTATTGAAGTCCTTACCAGCCAGTGCGTTCACCAGGTAGTTAGTGTTAAAACGGGTGTTATATGTTTTACCATTGGCCGGCTTGTACTTTGAATCGAACAAGCTGCCGGAGAGCAGGAAATAGTAGTTTTTTGAAAAGAATTTTTCCACTGTTATCTCGATGCCTTTATTATATCCCTTTCCCTTGCTTGCATAAGCTGCGTCTGTCAAGCCGTACAAGTTGTTAATAGTGGAAATAATACTTCCGGGGCTGTCGACGACAGGAATGTGATATAAGTACTGGTAATATATCTCTGCTTTTAATCTAAGGTTCTTTGAAAGCAATTTTTCATATCCAAGTACATAGTGCATGGCTTTCGTAAGCTTCAAATTCATATTGGGCTGAGTGGTTGCACCGCCAGGTTCTTTTATCCTGGTAAAATACATCGAGATGGGTTCAATTCTTGAATGCATACCAAAGCCAAAACTCAAGAAGCTATTGCTTCCTGTATTCAATTTCGCGCTGAGCCGTGGCTCAATGGCGTATTTATGATTCAGTAAAAAGTTGGTTGCATGCAGACCACTATTGATCTCAAGGTTTGAGGACAGGCGATACTTCCATTGAAAAAATCCTTCTATCGACCCCGTATTGCCATGCTGATCCAGGTACACCTGGCTAACGCGATGCTGGTCATACTGCATTCCATAAATCGAAAAGAAAAAATGGCTGTAGGTCATACCTGCCCTGACAACGCTCCCGGAATTAAATTTATGGTTCACTGAAGTGGTGAATCGAATGGTGGGGTAGCTATAACGGCTGCTGTCTTTAGGCCAAAAGTGATAATTGTTGTCCAGTTCTTTGCTTGTCAAACGATCTGATTGATAGGAAAGTGCAAGCGTTGATTTAAGATAGGTTTTTTTATTTGGCAACAACAGTGTATGCTTCACACCTAGCACTCCAATCTGATGGTATTCAACCTTGTCGAGCTGTGTGCCTGGGTCCCGGCGCCACATCATTGAGTCATTGGAGCTGTAATAACCTGTTTTACTGATACCGCCGATACCAAAGATAGAAAATTCACCTGCCTTCCGGGTAGGGAGATTGATATGCATACTGAAGTCCTGGAATATAGGTGGTTTCTGGTTGTCTGGCAGGTGGATGATACCTCCTTCGCTCAGGAACTGAAGGTTGCCATAACGATAGTTCAGCAAGTAGGAACTTTTTTTATTCTTTGATATCGGCCCTTCCAATGAAGCCTCGGAACCTATCACACCCACTTGCAGGCCATATTCGGCTTTGTCGGAATTTCCTTTGCGCAAATTAAGATCCATGATACCTGCCAGCGCATTTCCATATTCGGCAGGGAAGGCGCCTGTAAAAAAATCAAAATTTGAAAGCATACCTGCACCCACTATGCTGAACAGGCCGCCAGCATCTCCCTGTCCTCTGCTAAAATGGTTAGGAGCCGGGATTTCTACGCCCTCCAGCTTCCATAATAATCCACTGGGAGCATTGCCGCGAATAATGATGTTATTCCTGCCATTTCCGCCCGATAATACTCCGGCCAAAGCACTGACCATGCGTGCCGGATCATTGTACCCCGCAGCATATCTGGACGCATCTTCCGGGGTAATCACATGTGCACTGACCGTTGCCATTGAATTTAATGCACGGTCTCTGCTTTGACTTTGGCTAACGACCACTTCCCGCAAGGTTTTAACTGATTCCTGGAGTTCGATCGTCAGAAATGTTTCTTTGCCTGAAACCACTATAATATCCGCAGCTAATTGTTCCTGGTAACCAATAGAAGAGAACTGCAGGCTTTGCCGGCCTACCGGAATTTCCAACAGAAAAAAGCCATTACTATCGGTAATGGCGCCCCTTGCCATTGAGGCATTTAAAACTGTAACACTCACATTTGCCAGGGGCGAATGGCTTTCTTTATCCACCACTTTCCCCTTAATAACCTGTGTCAGCCCAGGTACATCTGTTCTTTTTGTAGATGCCGGGGCGTTCTTCGAAAGCAGGACCATGTTATCTATCACACGGTATTTAATGCCCTTTTCAGCAAACAGCAGGAATAGCACTTTTTCTATAGAATGATTTTTGAAATGGATCGATACGCGACTTTCTTTTAACAAAGGCACGAGCTCCAGGCTATATGAAAAGCGATACCCGGAATGCTGCTGAATAGAATCCAACGCAGATATAAGCGGTACGTTGTTCAGATCTAGCGTAATGCGTTCGTTTTGTGCAAGAGCAGGTACGGTTGTGGCAAAGAATAGAAGAAGGCTCTGCAAAGTAGCAGCAGCCATCCATCGGCTTTTTTTCATACTTTTGTTTAGATTTAGTCAATAATGCTTGAACGCTTTGTTGATGGAATTACAATAGCCGGTAAATATGCTCGTAACATATTGCCGGTTTTTTATTTTCTGGTGATCAATATTTCATTTCCCTGGATCTGGTAACGTATAGGCGCAACAAAACATAGCATATCCATAACTTCCGTTACTGTTTTTCTCTTGGAGAAAGTGAAATTATATCCGACGGTGTCGGTTACTGAGGAATCTATCGAAAAATGTACCTGGTATAATTCAGATAATTTGTTGACAATAGTTTTAAGGCTGGCGGCGCCCAGCGTTACCTGCCCATGTCGCCAACTAGTATAGGCATCAGTATTTACATTTTGCACCGTTAGTTTTTGATCGCCTTTTTCAAAGCGGGCGATTTGCCCCGGCGCAAGAACTGCAAGTTTATTTCCTACACTGTCGTCAATAGCGATTTTTCCCCTTATTAATACTGCTTCGGCCTGACTTTCCCCCGGATAAGCCTGAACATTGAAGCTGGTGCCTAATACTTTAATATTTATGTTCGAGGTGTGTATGATAAAGGGATGGGATGAATCATGAGCTACATCAAAATACGCTTCACCTTGTAGAGATACGGTTCGTGTGTCATTTAGGAATTGACGGGGATATGATATGGTACTATTGCTATTCAACCATATCCGGGTTCCATCACTCAGCACTACCAGCTTACTACTGTCTGTATGCTTTACCGAAGCGGTGAGCCAGGTTTCTGTGTTTTTATTAAAATGATGATGCACCAGGAAGAACCAGGCAACAGCCATTGCACCGATGAATATCGCGGCATAACTACCCCATTGCAGGTATATTTTCCTCCTGGGTTGCCCGCTGTTACGCCGAATATTTTCAGTAAGGACGGCGAGGGATTTGGCCAGCTGCTCCTCAGAACCGAAATATTCTATCCTGGAAGCATACCATAATACCCGGGTTTCATAAAACAGATGACGGTTTTGTTCGGAAGCCTCTAGCCAGGCTTCAAAAGACTGCTTCTCTTCCGGAGAACAGGTGCCTTGCAGATACCTGATCATTATTAGTTCGTTAAGCTGTTCGCTCATCTTATACGGCTTTTCTACCTGTTATAAGACAGTTGACCCCACAAAAACCTCCATATCCCCCCAAAAAAAAATTGCTGAGGTCAGAAATTATAAGAAATTCATTAACAAGGCTTTGAGATGAAGAAGTGTTCTCCGTAATGTTTTCAAGGCATGATTAATATGCTTTTCAACAGTGCTGACCGAAATACTCATCATTTCGCTGATCTCTTTGTTTCTGTAATCATCGAGGTAACTTAATTTGAACACCTCCCGGCATTTGTCAGGGAGACTTTCTATTGCCTGGTGGACCTCGTCCCTTAATTCATTATTATATAATTTGTGAATGACCGGATTCTTATCAGGATCACACAGAAGGGCTTCTTGAATTTTTAATGTATATTCAATTTCCTGTTGCTTGCCATGTCGCATTTTTAAACTGCTCAGTGTATTAAGAGAACGATTATATACTGATTTGAACAAGTAGGCCTTAATGGAGGTATGAATGTTAATTGTATCTCTATTTTGCCAGGTTTGGAGAAAAACATCCTGAACAACGTCTTCCGCAGTGGTATCTCCTACCAATAAACCGGCATAAGCTCTCAATGCGGGATAATGCTCCCTGAACAACTGATTAAAGCTTTCTATTTCGCCCTTAAATGGCAATTGATAACTCATTTCCATATCCAAAGAGTATTGAACATACTAATTAGCACACATACAAATTTTACGATAAGATATCTTAAAATTAACTTTTGACGGATTTTCATTTCGAACTAATTATATCAACTTATCAAGTTAGTTGCTAATGGTGATTGAAACAAATTATCTGTGAATCCTTTTCAAAGTATGTAAGGGAATAAATCAGGAGGTAGGTCAAAATAAAAAAGGACAGGATGGTTTTTATACCATCCTGCCCTGTCTAGTCGTCCTGCCTGTACAATTTTCGAACTATTTTAAAGCTACTTGCTCGTCTAACTGTCTAATATTTAAGATTATAAGCAATCCAATCGTCTACCAGTAATACATCCGCATGACGGGGGAAAATTTTAGTAGTAAGCACACGGTGCACTTCCTCGTCGCCATCGGTGCAGCAATCGGCCAGTACTGTTAAACGATAGTCTTTATCAGTTGCTTCGCGTAAAGTTGACAATACTACACCGCTGGTAGAAAAACCGGTAAGTACCAGGTGCTGAATACCCCAAGCCCGTAAAATTAGTTCCAGGTCGCTACCTGAAAACGCACTTAACCGGCGTTTCATAACAGTAAGCTCTCCGTCTTGCGGAGCTAAATACGAGTGGAGTTTGGTAAACTCATTCATATTTACCGTGGCAAGGCGCTCTTTGACAGCAGCAACCCCCTTATTATTCGTGCTTACTTCTGGCGCACCTTGTCTAAAACCAACAGTTACATAAATTACCGGGATTTTATTTTCCCGCGCACTCGTTATGGCTTGCGCAACTTTGGGTAGCGAATCTGCAGCGTTGGGAAGAGTTCCAACTATTCCTGACTGTACATCCATTACAAGCAGGGCAGTGTTTTTGTTGTTTTGTTCCATTCCCTTTTATTTAGATTTTTTTTAAGGAACAAAAATCGGAAACACGAAAAAGAATAAATAGTAAAAAATCATTGATTTATTGAACCGGATGTGTTCTTAAAATAATCCAGGGGTGTTTTGCCAGTAAACATTTTGAAATCCTTTATAAAATGCGATTGATCAAAATATCCATAGTCATAGGCAATGTCAGATAAAGATTGATGGTTGTATTTTCTGTTGATTAAGCTTGTAAGCCGTACTATGGAAGAAAATTGCTTAGGAGATGTGCCTGCAGTTTTTCTGAACTGCTTTTCAAAGGCATCTAAGCTTACATTTAAAATTGATGCAAGCGCTCTTATTTTTATAGTGCCATTCGACGCCACTATTTTTTGAACAGCAGTTTTTATTAAATTATTAGAACGATTACTATTAAATAAAGAAAGCAGAAAGTTTTCAATAGTATGGATTTTTTGAAGATTATTACTGGCTTGGGCCAATTGTTCCTCAACACTTAAAACAACTTGCCTTGGAAGGAAATCGTACAATGATATACTAACTCCTGAAAAATTTTGCAAGGGTTCTTTAAAAAATAAAGCGGATTCACAGGGTTTAAATTTTACTAAAATTGTTTCTGTGTTCTTTGATAGAAAAATAGGTTTCACCGATTTTCTTAATCCTGTAATGGCGGAAGGCGGTAAGTCTTTTTGAATGTCATTTACCCAATAACTGTGTTGTCCGTTGCTTCTAAAAGATAGAATCGGTGAGGTTTCGGGAATTATAGCGTCTGAAATTGCTTGTTTGGTTTTTACAACCAAATAACTTTCAATATGGTTGCTTAGTATTCCTGTTGGTTTGTATATTTCGAAAATCATTTCTTATTATTGAGAATACGTAGTTGTATTCGAACTCCCAATTTACTGATTTTTAGCGTCGTATAAAATTAGTCTTTCTGCGACTACATCGATAAAAATAGGCGCAACTGGACACATTTCGAACTTATTGATTGATGATTTGGTCAAAATCGACACTTTTTATACTAATCACAGTAAAATTGCAAAAAAAAGTGATCTTGGACAGAAATTGAAAAAAATAAAGACACCTATTCAAATAGCCATTTTAAAAAGAAGGGCGGTTATTTAAAGCAACAAAAATCCCTGCTTCCAGAAGCAACAGGGACTTGAAAGAAACTTATACTTTGCAACCATTGTTTAAAAACCATACATACCACCCGAAACGGAGATCTGCTCGCCCGTGATCCACGCGGCATCATCGGAGGCAATAAATACGACAGCTTTTGCAATATCCCCGGGCTGACCTCTTCTACCAAGCGATGTGTTGGCAATAAACATTTTTTTATAGTCACTGCCTGCAGTGACGCCTGCGCTGGCTGCTCTTTCCGTTTCCGTAGCGCCCGGTAAAATAGAATTGATACGAACTTTTTTTGCGCCCATTTTTTTTGATAAAGCAATGGTGAAGGCATCTAAAGCCGCCTTAGTTGCAGCGTACAAAGGCTCCCGGAAGTGGGTATTTGCTTGCATCTGAACTGATATTGATAATCTTGCCGCTGTTATCGCCCAATAATTTTAAAGCTGCCTGGATAGTCAGGATAGGCCCTAATACATACAAAATGCGCATTACACAGTTTTTTGAAAACAACTGAGAAATAAAGCTCACCGGCTAATATTTAATATTTTAAAAACTGAACAATTGCATTTATTTTCGAGGTGGTAGTAATTTTGTACCGATTCTCTAAAATTGACATTCATGACAATAAAACATTACATTACAACCTTTTTTTTATTGACACTTATCAGTAAGATTAATGCACAACAAGTATTTGATTTCTATATACCGGAGCATCCATTTGTTGTAAGTACTTTTTGTAAAAATATTACGTTTCAAAACGATTTTAATCTAAAACGAAAAATTGTTTACCATAAAACTGATGCCGGCTATGATGTAATAAGTACCAAATATGAAAACGGAGATTTACGTTATGTAGAAACAAATTCAATCTCTTTTATTAATAACGAAGTACATTTAAAAGAAATATTTCGAAAAGATAATTCAGGGAATATAACACAAAGAAAATATGATACGACTAACGTAGTTCTGCTGAAAATTCCTCCAATGGGAAAAACAGTTAGCTGGACTTATCCTGATATTAATGGAAAAAATATTAGTTGTACTGCTTCATGGACTTCCCAAAATAGAGGTTATTCAAAAGTTGAAATAAAACCAACGCCAATCATCCAAGTATATAAAACAACTGAAAGTAAACCTGGTCAAATTATAATTGAATTTTATCAGAAAAATTTAGGATATGCGGGAACCACGAAAATGGGCAATGAAGGCGAATGGGAAATTATAGAACATTTTTGGGGTGGAAGTAGTAAAGAATAAAAAAATTTATTCCTGTAATAATTGATAAGTCTTCGTTGAAATTTATGTCAAAAAAGAGGCGTTGATGAACGTTAATACCACGAAAATTTAGAATTTTCATTATTTAATATTTAGGATTCTGTTCTAAGGGAGCAGCAACCGGAAACATAAATGAAGCATTCAAGCTAATTGCAAGTCTGAACAGCGTTATAGGTCAAAATAAAAATAAAAAAGGACAGGATGTTTTTTATACCATCCTGTCCAATCAAGTCGGGATGACTGGATTCGAACCAGCGGCCTCTTCGTCCCGAACGAAGCGCGCTACCGGGCTGCGCTACATCCCGAGAATGCTATAAATTTAATAACCCTTTTCTGATTGTCAAATTTTTTTTGCTTCCCGGGAAAGAATCACTGTGTAAATACTAATTATCTCTTCTGGCGGGCTTACCTGGGAACACCCGCTATTAAACAATTGAAACATTAAACGTATCGCCTTTTCACTAATGAAAAGGCGATACGTTTAATGTTCGGATCAAGTGAACTGAATACGAGCGGGGCGGCCGTCCCCTTTTTTACTTTTGAAATATATTCACTCCTTTGCCTGTCGTAATTAGGCTGAATAAACTTTTTTGAATAAGCGGCTCCCAGGTACCCGAGCAGCCATCATAGCATTCGAATGCCGGCACCAGTCCGTGATGCGTAAACGTGAGTTTGGTTTTTTCACCTTCTTTGGAAATATCAAAAGTTATTGTTGTACCAGTCCATTCTTCTTTATGTTGTACATAACTTAATTTACTGCCGGTGATCAGCCAGGTTACTTTTTTGTTGGGAATAATTTCTACTATTTTTTGCTTTGAATAATGAATGTCTTTTACCTCGTAGGTAAACTCATCATTGAGTTTATCGGTACCACCGGCAATTTCGCCCGGCCACCAGGCGCGAACATTGTTAACAGCATTGAATACTTCTGTGGGTGATTGATCCACCAGGATGGTCGTTGAGAAATCTTTCTCTTTCATGATCGTTGTTTTATTTTTTTGGGATGATGTAGATGTAATGGTTGCATTGTCTGCCGCAGTTTGTGCATTGCTTTGCAATGTAAATAAAAATACCGCTAAGCAGGCTATGAGCAATGTCCTTCTGGTATGAGCAGTAGTTATCAGCTTCGATTTTTTGTAGTTGGATGCTTTCATGTTGATGCTATTTTTTACGTTGCTTATTGGCCAAAGGTATGGCGTAATTCAGGGAGTGAAAGGGGGGAGAATGGACTTTCTACGGGGTGATTTGGACAGGCTGTTCTTCTACAAACGGTAGGTCAGATGGAACTGTTTCTTTCAAATAACGCTGCATACATACTCCCGGCACCATAAGCAGAAGGTCTTTCGCCAAGTTTCATCGCCCGGGCAAATCCCGCCTGGTGAAACAACGTTTTCAAGGCATTAAATGGCACGGGATAAGGTACCCATGGATTCGCCCGGGTAGTTTCATATTCTACGATTAAGAAAAAACTGTTCTCCCGCAGATGTGGTTTCACTTTTTCAATAAAGGCAGGTTTGTCTGCTACATAATGGAGCGCATTTGCCATCAGGATGCCGTTGAGCGACGATACCGGTAAATCATTTGTCACGAAATCCAGTTGCCCGGGTTGAATGATCACCTGCTGTGGATTTGGTAAGGAGGACAATGCCGGTTTATTTTTGTCTAAAGCATAGATGGTGCTGCCAGTTGTCAGATAGTGCGCCAGGGCATAGGTGAATAATCCGCTACCGCATCCCAGGTCAGCCCAGGTGCCGGTAGGAGGGATCGCATTATTTTGAATGAGTGCGATAGCATCTTTTATATCCATGACATCTCGGCCGTTGCTTTATGAAATTTTTCTTTATAGTCTAAGGGAGATAAACCTGTTATTTTTTTGAATACTTCCCGGAACGCTTTTTCGTCTGAATATCCTACATCTATCATTACTTCGAGAACGCTCTTATTGCTTTTTTCCAGCGTACTCTTAGCCACTTCCACTTTTACGCGTTGCAGGTATTCAACGGGGGTATTGCCCGTAGCTTTAATAAACCGCCTGTCGAAATTTCGTCTGCTGGTAGCCAGTTTGGAGGCCAGTTGTTCAAAAGAAATCCGCTCGCCCAGGTTTTCTTCAATATATGTTTGTGCCTGGGAAATTAATTCATCACCATGATTCTTTTGCACCTGGAAAATCCGGAAAGGTGACTGGGAAGAGCGTTCAATATCAATCTGAAATATTTTCGAACAGTAAACGGCGGTAGCCCGGTCGAAATATATCTCCACGAGATAAAGGATCAGGTTTAAAAAAGAGTAGCCGCCACCGTTAGTATAGATCCTTTGTTCAGCAGTAATCAGGTGATCGGGTTGCAGCTGCACGTTTGGAAATAACTGGCTGAAATTGGCAGATAAACGCCAGTGTGTGGCACAGCTTTTACCGTCCAGTAAGCCGGTAGACGCCAGCAGGAATGCGCCCGAGCACATACTGGCTATTTCGGCGCCGCCTTTATATTGTGTTTTGATCCAGTTAATCAGCGGCCCGTTTTTCTGTATAAGCTGATCATCGTAGTCTACAGACGGGATAATGAGTAAATCCGTTTTGGCGATGTCGCCCAGGTGGGTAGGACGTACAGAAAAGAAACCGTGGTCTACTTTCAGTTCTTTCACAAATCCGGCAATATGTATTTCCATGAGCGGAGGATGCCCTATTGCCTGCCAATAGGCGTGGGCGCCCTTCAATATTTCAAAAGAGCCGGTAATACTGCTCAGGTTAATGCTGCCGGAAGGAACCACAATGGTAACATGTTTCATGGATAAGCTTTTGACAAATATACACATTTTATAATGTCCAAAATGCCCCGAAATAATGTATGTTTAGCAGGAAGGGACGTGGCTGTAAGCAGAGGGCATCCGACCGCAATAAGATACCTTGTACAGCGTTATTCAGGACACAGCAACAAATTGTTATGCAGGAGTTTATTTCTGACAGGCAGTCCTACATGGATGCTATTGCAAAAGATACCACGCTGTATGACGAAATGAATTTTGAGGACCGCAGTGAAGCGATCGAGGCGATCGCGGAATGTTTGTCGGACCCAATGATGAACGCCATACAGCAGCAGGCTTTACAGCTGAGTATAGTATTGGAAGAAGTGAATAGCCAACTGTATCAAAAGCTGAAATCAATGATCAGGGGAGGCGCCTGCCGGGGGCCTGCTTTTAAAGCGTTGGTGGACACATATGTTCCCTGCTCCTCTGCCACCTCGTCTGTTGTACCAGGCTATGATAACCTGGATCTCTTTATCAACGGACTTTCCCTATTCCCTGCCATGCCGGAACAAACCAGGGAGCTGGAACCGGAAATGGTTTATTATCAGAAAACACCCGCAAGGATTGTTTTTGAGCTGGTAGAGCAATGGGCATTCAAATCATCCGATGTATTTGTGGACATAGGAGCGGGGCTGGGACAGGTAGCCATCCTGGTGCATTTGCTCACCGGTATCCGTACCTGCGGAATAGAACTGGAACCGGCTTTTTGCGAGGCAGCTGCCAGCTGCGCTGCGGAACTGGGCTTATCGGATGTTTCTTTTATCAATACAGATGCGCGACAGGCAGATTATACCACCGGTACGGTGTTTTTTATGTTTACCCCCTTTACCGGAGAAATGATGCAGGACGTATTGGCATTGCTGCAAAAGGTATCCCGGCAACGGAAAATCAGCATTATTACCTATGGCCCCTGTACAGCACAGGTGGCGCAACAAAGCTGGTTGAGCACCCCTACACTTTCAGATAGCCGTCACTGTTATAAGCCGGTTTTTTTCAGCAGTTTTTAATGTAGGGATATCACACTTAAATCGCGATACCAGGTGATTTTCGCCTTATCCCGGACTTCTATTGCCTATGATGGGGATGATCATCCATTAATTCATGCCAATAGCATCTGATAGCTGCTGCTCCAGCTGTAAATAGGCCGGCGGACAAATATTCCGGTCCGTAATTTTGAAATTGATGCCATCTGCGGCCTGCATATGGAAACGTATCTGCGCATTATTATAGGGAGCATACACCTGGTACAATTGCTTTTCGCGGATATTTACCGGGTGCATATCAAACGTTACTTCCTGGTCTTCCACCTGTGCGGAGAAAGTGAATTTTTTTATTACGGGTATTGCCATCGTTAATTTGTGCTAAAGTTGGAGCGCGAAGGTCTGGTATTAAAACAGGAATTACAAATCTTATCCATCATCATAAATATCTGTCCGGATACTTGTGGAAGTCGCTTATTTACCGTAATCTTATTGAGTAATAACATAACCCGATGAAAGTCTCTTTTGTACGCTTGGGCCTCAGTACCCTTTTTTGTTTAGGCCTGATGTCCCTGGCGAATGCCCAAACCCCCGCTCAGAAATTGGAAAAAATAGATGCCGCCTTATCAGACATACTGAAAGAGGAACACGGTGCCGGGTTTGCCATCGCTGTTGTAGAAAAAAACAAGGTGGTATTTACAAAAGGCTTTGGCTTTCGCGATGTAGCGGGAAAGCTGCCGGTTACGGCCCACACGCAGTTTGCTATTGGCTCCTGCACGAAAGCATTTACCAGTGCATTACTGGGCAACTTACGCAAAGACGGGAAAGTAGATTTTGACAAACCAGCTACTACCTATTTACCGGCGCTCGACTTCTCCGATCCGGCCCTGAACTACCAGGTGACTTTACGCGATATGATGTGTCACAGAACGGGCTTTTCCCGGTACGACCTGGCCTGGTACTTTTTCAATACCAGTTCCCGGGATACGCTGTTACAACGTATGCACTATATGAAACCTACGGCGCCGCTGCGTAGCCGCTGGCAGTATAACAACTTCATGTTTATGGTACAGGGCATGGTAGCAGAACGGCTCACCGGGCAATCCTGGGAACAAAATATCAGCAGCCAGATTTTTCAGCCCATCGGGATGAGTGAATCGTCTATTGGTACGGTGGCTTTAGCTGCCGCACCGGAACCATCGCGTGGCTATACTATAGACAAAAATGATAAGGGCGTAATAACGATTAAAGAACAACCCTATCGCCCTATTATAGCCATGGGCCCGGCGGGCGCAATCAACAGTACTGCTACGGACATGGCGAAGTGGCTTATTACCTGGATAAATGGCGGTAAGTATGCACAAAAAGAGGTGCTACCGGCTGATTATGTAAAGGAAGCCATTTCCTCGCAAATGATTATGGACGCCGGTGCACCTACTCCGGAAAAGCCATATGAACAATTTGGTAATTATGGCTTGGGCTGGATGCTTTTTTCCTATCGGGGGCATTACCGGGTAGAACATGGTGGAAATGTAGATGGATTTACCGCCCTGACTACCTTTTATCCCATTGATAGTATTGGTATCGTGGTACTCAGTAACCAGGCCGCTTCCCGGGTTCCCGCCAGGGTAATTAACGCGGTATCGGATCAACTGTTTGGCGTAGCCGCTCCCGCTAAAAAGAAGCCCCAACCCGAAGGAGGAGATACCAGCAAACCTTATGTGGATCCTAATTTCAAACCACATCCGGCTACCCACCCGATAACCGCTTTCACGGGCGTGTTTAAAAATGATGCATTCGGTAGCCTGAATATTTACCGGAGATCCGATTCCTTGTTTGTATGGCTGCCAGATATTACCTGGTACCTCCATCATGAAGACTATAACATTTATTCCCCCTACAATGCTACGGATACGGTGATTGATCCGCGCTATAAATCCAATATGCGCCTGCAGTTTTTGATGAATAGTACGGGAGATATTGACCGCGTGGGTTTCTCCTATGATCCGGCCGGAGATCCGGTGATCTTCGATAAGCAATTGTCTAAAGTTGAGCTGGATGCAGTTGCTTATGAACAGCTAACAGGCATTTACCGTATATCCGGTACCGCTATTACGATCAAATTATCGGATGCGAAAGTACTGTTGATGGAAGTGCCGGGACAGCCTACCTACACACTGGAACCTGTGGATAAAGATGTGTTCAGCTTAAAGGGCCTGAAAGGATTTAAAATACAATTTGTCAGGAATGACAAGGGGCAGGTAGTGGCAGTGATATCCATTCAACCCAATGGTAGTTTCCGTGCAGAAAAGGATATGAAAAAATAGAAGCAGAAAGCTATTATAGCGAATGATTAAAGCGTAAGAATGAAATGCCCCCTAAAAGTTGGACACTTTTAGGGGGCATTTTTATGGCAGGAAAGATTAAATTCAGTTTAAACCAGAAGCTTCGAGCCGTGCAGGCCGTGCTTTCAGGTAAGGACCATATAGCATCAGTAGCTCGCAAGCTAGGAACGACCGATACATCGGTGCATCGGTGGTTACATCTTTATAAGTATCATGGTGTAGCCGGATTGAAACCTCGTGCGGGAGTGATTTATAGTGGTGAGTTTAAACTGGAGGTTATCCGAACAGTATTCAAAAAGCGATTATCTTTATTGCAGGCGGCGATGATATTCGGAGTCGCGCAAGATCATACTGTTGGTCTATGGTTAAAACAATATGAACGTGAAGGGGCCATAGGTTTACTTAAAAGTAAACGAGGATCAAAAAAGAAGCAAATGGCAAAAAAGAGTAAATCCACAGAGGTAGCAACGGACCCGGATACGGCCAAACTAGCCGCTTTAGAAGCTGAGTTACAATACCTTCGAGCTGAAAATGCACTTTTAAAAAAGTTAAAGGCCTTAATTCAAAAAGAACAAGCCGGTCAAAGCAAACGGCAGAAGCCATCAGGGAATTAAGGCCGCTTTATCCATTAGATTTGCTGTTAAAAGCAGCGGATATGGCACGTAGTAGCTATTATTACAATTTGAAGTTATTAACCCAGCCTCAAAAGCATGCTGCATTGCAAACTGAGATAATGACCATTTACAATCGGCATAAAGGCAGATATGGCTATAGGCGAATAACAAGGGATATACGGCAATCGGGGAGATCTGTTAATCATAAGACGGTATTAAAAATCATGCGATCGGGTAATATTAAAAGCCTGGTCAGAATGAAGAAGTATAAGTCATATAAAGGAGAGCAGGGTAAAATAGCTCCTAATCTGCTAATGCGTGACTTCAATGCCGAAAAGCCTTACCAGAAGTGGGTCACAGATATAACAGTATTCTCTGTTGGGGGTAAAAAATTATATCTTTCTCCAATTATGGACCTGTATAATGGAGAAATAATGAGTTATAATATATCAGAACGGCCAACGTTTGGTCAAATTGTTGATATGCTGCAAAAAGCATTTTCCCGGCTACCGAAGAAAAGCAATTTGATATTACACTCTGACCAGGGTTGGCAGTATCAAATGAAGAAATATCAGACAATTCTTCGAGACAATAAGATCAAACAAAGTATGTCTGCAAAAGGAAATTGTCTGGACAATGCCGCTATGGAAAGCTTTTTCGCTATCCTCAAAACAGAACTATTTTATCTTGAAAATTTTGATTCGCTATCAGCTTTAAAGCAGGGGTTAATTGAATATATACACTATTATAACAACGATAGGATTAAATTAAAACTAAACGGCTTGAGCCCAGTTAAATACCGAACTCAAGCCGCATAACTTTTTAACATTTAAAAAAACGTCCAACCTTTAGGGTGCACTTCAGAAAATCCGCGTTGAGCCTTCGCTATAATAGCTTTATGCTTTATGCTTTCAGCTTTCTGCGTCTTTCGGAGCTTCTCTCTCCACCTCAATACTGCATTCGCCAATCAACGCGGCTACCGCACCGATAGCTGCCAGCACCGGGGCAAATAGTACCCCTACTACACCGATCGTAAGTGGAAAGGACATCAGTTCTTTGCCGTCTTTATCAGTAATTGTAATTTTCCGGATATTACCTTCTGCTATCAGTTCCTTTACTTTTTTTACCAGGTTTTCACCGTGGAGGGTAAACGTTTCTTTTGTGGTCATAATGATATACTTTAACATCAAGTTATCGAAAATTGCGTAATATCAGGCCGGCCATCGAAAGAAAATTTACGGGCTGCTGTTAGCCCTCAGTTAAATCGTTGCCGGAACTCCATCGGGGTAACATTGGTTTTCTTCTTAAATAATTTATTGAAAGATTGTGGATGCTCAAAGCCCAGTTCATAAGCAATTTCACCAACAGACAGGTCTGTGGTGCTGAGTTTTTCCATGGCTTTGTCGATCACCTTCTGATGAATGAGCTGTTGCGTATTTTGCCCCGTCAGCATTTTGAGCAGGCTACGCAGGTAAGTGGGAGAGAGGTGGAGCTGGTCAGAAATATACTGCACCGTAGGAAGACCTTTACTGATCAGGTCTGGCGTATCAAAATAATCCTGCAATAGTTTTTCCAGTTGTTCCAGTACCAGGTGGTTTGCCTTGTTCCGCGTAATGAACTGGCGCTGATAAAAACGATCCGCGTAGTTCAGCAGGGTTTCGAGTTGGGATATAATAATACTTTGACTGAACTGATCGATGTTGGTATGATATTCCTGTTGAATGTTATCGATGATCTGCCGGATTTTTAATTCTTCATCTCCGGAAAGAAACAGTGCTTCATGCACCGCATAATCAAAGAATTCATATTGCTTGATGGCAGCCGCCAAAGGCGTATTCCAGAGGAAATCCGGGTGTATCAGTAACATCCAGCCGGAAGGATTTTGATAGCCTTCTTCTCTTTCAATTCTTAATACTTGTTTAGGCGCCATGAAAAACATGATTCCTTCATCAAAATCATAATCCTGTTGCCCGTACCGGTACTTATAGTTCATCCCTCTTTTAATAGAGATATTGTAAAAATCGAAAATCAGGCTTTGGCTGCCCAGCTCAGGAGCATTTTCCATATCATCGAAATTGATCACACTGATCAGCGGATGTTTGGGCTTGGGTAATCCACGTAAGGTATGATAGGCCGATATGGTTTTGATGTGAAGCGGAGTAGTCATGATAATATCAGTTAATAAACCTGGAGGCGGCGGTACCAGCGGCGCCGCCGCCTCCAGGTAAATGTACGTGTTTTACTTGTTTGCCGGGAAGTAGACATCTCCCTCCATATCTTCCAGCAGGGTACCGTGCTGGGGAGTCCAGCCCAGGCTGCGTTGGGTGATATCACTGGAGGCCAGGTTGTTGAACCGGGCAAAGTGAGAAAACCAGGTAAAGTGGTCTGCTACTTCTTCCGGTTGCAGGGAAACTACCGGCAGGTTTAACTTTTTCCCGATGATGGTGGCAATGTTGCGAAAAGGAACACCCTGTTCCGCCACCGCATGATAACGCGTACCTGGGGCCGCTTCTTTTTCCAGGGCCAGTCGAAGTAATCGGGCTGCATCCAGCTTATGTATGGATGGCCATACGTTGGCCCCGTCCAGGATCATGGCTGACTTCCCTTTTTCTTTCGCAATACCGGTCAGCAAGGTGATAAAGCCGGGGTCGTTTTCGCCGTGTACAATGGAGAGCCTAATTACCACGGTATGAACACCTTTCTCCGCCAGCCTGTCTGCTGTCTTTTCGGAAATAGTACGCGGCGCGGCTTCCTGTGTAATGCGGTCTTGTTCAGTCACCAGCCCGTCTTTGTGAATGATGGCTGTTCCGGAAGCAATCAGCAACGGGCGCTTTGTGCCCATCAACACTTCTCCCATTGCTTCAATCGCTTTTTCATCAACGGCGCACATGGCGGCGAAATTTTTAAAATCATGAATAAAGCCCAGGTGAATAACACCATCGGCAGCGGCGGCACCTGATTTCAGGCTGTCGAGATCGGTCAGGTCACCCCGGTGCGGGATAGCGCCGAGCGCTGCTATTTTTTCGGCTGCTTCCGCTGAACGTGCCAGCCCTACTACCTGGTGTCCGGCTGCCAGTAGTTCTTTCACAACGGGCATACCAATGAAGCCACTGGCTCCGGTTACAAATACTTTCATCTGTTTGTGTTTTTGTATCACAAAATTGACCGGAAATTGTTTGGTATTTGTAGCCGGAACGCTGCTTGTTGTAGTCAAAAAAATAACTGCTGTGCTGCTGTCAGAGAATAGGTGAAAAGCTATTAGCCGCCACCATTTCATGGGAAAATGCCACCGCCTGGTCATATACCTTACTGAATAAGAAAGGTCCCATACTGGCCCGTCGTACGCCTGCCTGTTGCAGTACGTCGAATTCGGGTAATCCCGGTATACACATCACATTCAGCGGCAATGACGTGTTACGGACAGCCAGGGTAATATCTGCCGGTACACTGATGCAGGGAAGAAAAATACCATCTGCCCCATTATTTTCATATAATTTCAACCGGTCTATGGTTTCCGATTGTTTGTCCGTAACGTTCAGCAGAAACGTATCGCAACGCACATTTACAAACAGGGATAAATTTTCTTCGCGCAGCTTTTGTTTGATATAGGCAATTGTTTGCGCAAATACCCGGGCATCTTTCAGTACCCTTCCATTGGGTAATATCTCCGAGTCTTCGATGTTAATCCCTGCCACACCCAGTTGTACCAGTTGACGGATGTTGTCGAAAATGGCTTCATTCGTGTTGCCATATCCCATTTCCAGGTCTACCGACAAAGGCACCTGTATCACTGATAATATCCGCTTAATCATAAAAAGATAATCGCTGAATGGCATTTTTTCACCGTCATCATAACCCAGGCTACCCGCTACCGCCGCACTGGACGTAGCTACTGCGGGGAAATTAGCTTGCTGAAAGCCAGCAGCGCTTTTAGCATCCCAGGCATTGGGTATTACAAATAAACGGTCGGAATGGTGTAAATCCCTGAACTTTTCGAAATTGGAAGACATGTTGAATAAATTTGTGAGTTGATTTGAATCATTAACAACACAAAATTATTCCGGGTGGAGCGGCAGAAATTGTACAAATCGGAACAATTAATTATGGGCCACGGCAAGGGTAACAGGGGAGGTTTCCCGCGCATAGCCGGAAGGGGTATAGCCGGTAAATGATTTAAATTCCCTTATAAAATGCGACTGATCAAAATAACCACAGTCGTATGCAATATCCGTTAATGATACTTCTTTTTTCACCAACAGCTGTAAACTGTGCTGGAAGCGGTTAATCTTGCTGTAGAGCTTGGGCGTAAGGCCGGTATATTGTAAGAATATTTTTTGAAGATAACGGGACGTGATACCATAACGGGACGCAACATTGTCGATGTTATCAAAGAAATCATATTGCCGTATTTCATTCATCACCTCGCTCACAACAGCTATTTTACTACCAGTTTGAGTAGAGATCGCCAGGCGCTGCAACAGAAAGTTTTCTACCAGTGTAATCCGTGTATGCCAAACCGTTATATCCAGTAATCTGCCGTAGAGCGCCTGTACTGCCCTGTCGGAGCAGTCGCGGAAATCGATGACCTGGTTGTTAAACAGGTCTACCGGATCCCGCAGGAAAACCGCGGCAGCATGCGGATAGAAACGGATGCCCAGCATGACGTTCCGTCCGGCCGATTTAATGGGTAGCGGCCGGGTAATTTGTCCCCATAATTCAATAGGTGGGGTGGTCACAAAAGTATTGTTAGCAGCTGTTTGCCAATGTCCGCTGCCAAGGTTGAAGATAATTTCCACGCATCCACTGGGAAACACGGTGTCGTCAAAAGCCGCGGTGGTATCCGACTCGTAGATGTAGTAGCATTTTATATAGGGGGCTAATGGTTTGCAGGGCTTTATTTCATTATATCTCATGGCAGATGAGGTTAAGCACAGTATTACTAAAGATACGTAAAGGAGCTGAAAGCATAAAGCGGAAAGCTATTTTGGGGGATGATCAGTGCGGATTTTGTCTTTGTACAGGATTAGACTGATTATACTGATTTTATTGATTTTTTTTTTGGGGAGATAGATAAGAAGAGGGAAGATAGATAAGCTATGCACTTATCTGTCTTCCCTCTTCTTTTTTAATCAAAAAATAAAATCAGTATAATCAGTCTAATCCTGTACAAAGACAAAATCCGCACTGATCATCCGCCAAAATAACTTTTAGCTTAATTTCCAATCCGGCCGCTCAAAATGGCAGGTGTATCCATGAGGATGTTTCTGTAAATAGTCCTGGTGTTCTTCTTCTGCGTTCCAGAAATCGCCTGCAGGAACTACTTCCGTAATAATTTTGCCTGGCCATTTCCCCGAGGCCGTCATCTCCGCAATTAATGCGTTAGCGGTGGCCTGCTGCGCTTCATTGAGGAAAAAGATGGCAGAACGGTAAGAAGTACCGATGTCGTTGCCCTGCCTGTTTTTAGTGGTAGGGTCATGAATCTGGAAGAAATATTCCAGGAGTTTACGATACGATATTTTTTCCGGATCAAATGTAATTTCAATGCCTTCCGCATGTGTACCATGATGGCGATAGGTGGCATTGGGTACATCGCCGCCGGTATATCCCACTACGGTATGCAGTACACCTGGCTGGTGACGGATCAGTTCTTCCACACCCCAGAAACAACCGCCGGCAAGAATGGCTTTTTCACTACCCATATAACTGTTTGTTTAGATTTTTATGTCGGCCCAATGTGGCCGACAGCTTACGAAAATAAACATAATCCGGGATACCCGGAAATCGCCTTACTGGTAAACTTTTACCCAGTCAACAATCATTTGTACCGGTAGGGTGCCGGGGGTTACTTTACCTACCCAGTCGCCGCCCAGTTGTTGATCTATCAGGATATAGAAAGGCTGATCATACGGCCATTGGGAAGGATCTACGCCTTTCACACGGGGATAGGTAAACGTATCTTTTCCATTTACGGTAAATACGATGCGGTCGGGATACCAGCTGATGCCGTAGGTATTGAAAGCCAGCGGGTTTACAGCAGCGGTGCCTCCATGCGGCGGATTCGCAGTTTGTTTCAGGTCCAGCGTGTAATAAGAATGGGTAGTTTGATAAATAAGGGAGTCGTAGTTCAGGTGCTCCATGATATCAATTTCTCCGTTCCGGGGATATTTGCCGTATTTCTCTGTTTCCGCCAGCATCCACATGGCCGGCCAGGCGCCTCTGGCGCATTCCAGTTTGGCCCGAATTTCAATTCTCCCGTACTGGAACGCAAATTTCCCTTTTGTATAGATACCGCCGGTGAGGAAAGGGCGGGGATCTTTCTGTGTATCAGGATTGTTAATGCCGCGCAGGTATATCTTACCACTATCTATCCGGTAACATTGATCATCACTGGTCATATGTTTGCCCCAGGCAGCATTATTGGGCGGAATACGGGTCCATTTGGTGGTATCCAGCGCAGGGCCATTGAAGTGGTCCTGCCATACCAGTTTCCACTGCTTATTTTCCCGACCTGCTTTTTGTGTATAGATGTATCCGTTTTTACCTTGTCGTTCTGTAACCTTACATGCGGAAAAGGCTGCTAAAAGAGATAGCAGGAGCAATGCATTCTTTTTCATGATCACCGGGTTGTTTTTCCAACTGCTTTATTGCAGGTGGCGTGCATGCAAATATAATGGCTGCCACCTGGTTTGTCAATGCCGGTTCATTTGTCTGTTCTGAAAGGAGACGCCGGCAATTTCTCCCGGTTGTAAAGATTCGGATTCACCGGATTATCAGAAAAAGCGTAACGAACGTAGACAGGATGCGGTATTTCTTCACTCCACACTACAATTTTATCATCTGCTATTTTAGCTTGTGCCCATACAAATTTTTTATCGGCGCCTGCAATTTCAAAAGTAGCAGGGGCTTCGCCATCGGCGGTGATCAGTCCACTGCCGGTTTGTGTAAAGTGCACAACGATGCAGGAGTCTGCTACTACAGCGGATTGATATAAGGGACCACTATAGATAACCGGCTCGAGGTACGCTACTTTCCTGGCGGCTAATGCAAGGCGCTCGCCTACTTCTTTTTTATTATCGGGATGTATATCGTTCCATTCGCCGAGGTCAATAGCTACGGCCATGGCGGTATGGGGAACGGACAGGGATTGCAGTTGTGCATCTCTCAGTAGTGCCCAGTTACTTTCCACAGGCCAATAGTTGTAATCCATGAAGCCGGGTAATTGCACGTAGAGAAAAGGCAGTTGCGCTTGTGTCCATTTGGCTCTCCAGTCATGGATCAGCGCCGGGAGTAGCTGGGCGTATAAATTGGGTTGGCCGGTATTGGCTTCTCCCTGATACCAGCAAATTCCTTTGAGGGTATAGTGGATGGCAGGAGCAACCATGGCATTATACAGGGCTGCCGGCTGATGTGATGGATCTATACGAATGTTTTTATCTGTTACTGGTTTGAATGCTACGCCTACTTTATAGGTCCAGTCGCCTTTTAAATCAATCGTATCTGTGTTGGTAAACAAAGCATAGGGTTTATCCGGCACAAATCCGCCTTTACCGGCGGTATTGGTAACACGTATCACCAGCAGGTTTTTGCCGGCCTTCAATAAGCCCGCCGGCACGGTGTAGCGCCGTTGCGGATATTGGTAGGCGGTAGTACCTACCTGTTGCCCGTTGATATAGAGGGCATCGGCATCGACTATACGTCCCAGGAAAACGCGGGCTGGTTGTCCTGCCATCGCAGTGGGGACGTTGATTTCCCGGCGATACCATACAACACCGTTGAGATCTTTCAGGCCCTGGTCTTCCCAGTAGCCGGGGATATGGATGTTGCGCCATCCCACCGGCATATAGGCAGATTGATACCACGCTGGCGTAGCGCTTAATCCGGCATCAGCAGGCGGCGCCGGAGAGGGAGGCGTCTGTTGGATACCATTCGTTTTATTTTTTTCGATGATTGCTTGTTGTGCCGGAAAATCTTTGAGCCCTTCTTCACTCGTCCATGCTTCTATAGGCGTGCCGCCTACGCTGGCATTGATGATACCGATGGGGACTTTATATTGTTCGTGTAATTTTTTAGCGAAGAACCAGGCGACGGCAGAAAAGGCACGTATGTCTGCCTGCATGGCGGGCTTCCAGTAGCCCGTGGGGAGATCCGTTTGCGGGCCGGCAACATTGCTGAGCACAGGTACCAGGAATTGGCGGATCTGCGGATCATTGGCTTCGAGGATATCGCGGGCATAGGTTACCTCATGAATCCCCAGCTGGTGCACCATGTTCGATTGTCCACTACAAAACCACACATCTCCAAAAAGGATATCATGTAAGGTGACCTGGTTAATCGAGAGGGTATAAGGTCCGCCGGCTTTGGTGGGAGGTAAGTACAGCGCCCAGTTGCCGCTGCTATCAGCTGTAGTCGTATAGACCTTACCGTTAAATCGGACGGTTACTTTTTCCTTACCGGATGCCCATCCCCATAATTTTACTTTTTCATCCCGTTGCAGAATCATGCTATCGCGTACCAGCCGGGGGAGTTTTACCTGTGCCGTGATTTTACTTAGCAGGCAACAACAGAGTGAGAGCAGGAGCCATTTTTTCATAACGTGTAAATTGTAAAGCGATAACGTAGTATTTTAATTACTAAAAACCGATGCTGTTGCCACCGTCTACCGGTAATACAATGCCGGTAATAAATTTGGCGGCGTCGCTGACCAGGAAATAGGCGGCGTCGGCAATGTCGGCAGGCTGTCCCATAGTACCCATAGGGGTTCTGCCAAATACTTTTGCTTTCCGTTCCGGATCGCTGTTGAGTGCTTTCGCTGTCATATCGGAATAGATAAATCCAGGAGCTATGGCGTTGACACGGATTCCCTGCGGCGACAGCTCTACAGCCATGGCCCTGGTCATTCCATCGATCGCTGTTTTGCTGGCAGAATAAGCAATCACTTTCGGCAAGCCATATTGTGCCGCCATGGAACTAATATGAATGATACAGCCGGAATTTTGTAGCTGCATATGTTTCACTACTTCCCGGCTCATAGTGAATACTGCGGTAAGATTCGTCAGGATGACCTGCTGAAATTCTTCGTCCGTAACGGCGGTAAAATCTTTTTTCATGTTGGTACCGGCATTATTCACCAGGATATCGATGGCGCCATATTGATCCACTACCGATTGTACAAATGCCGGAATAGTGGAAAGATGGGTAACATCTATCGCAATGGCCTTGCATAGCGGCCCCAGTTGTTGTTGTGCAGCGGTGAGCCTATCCAGGTTTCTTCCTGCAATGATTACCAGTATACCTTGCTGTACAAATTTTTCGGCAATCGCCAGGCCCAGCCCGGAGCCACCGCCAGTCACGATGGCTACTTTTCTTCTTGTTGCTGTCGTCATCTGCCTTCGTCAGTTTAAATACTTTATTTTAAATACCCGGTGCAAACGGGAACTGTAGCTGTTTATAATATTCCAATGTATGGTCCGGTTTTTCATAACCAGCCGGAATGGGCATGTCATGAAAGGATTGAAAATATAATACACAGGCATTTCGCCACCAGAGGGCTTCTTTATGTTGTATTGCCAGCAACATGCGAACCTGTTCAAATCGTTGTTTGTCTACGTAAGGTTGCAATGATTTCCAGGTAATTTGCATGTTGCCTGCTTTTGCGGCGCCGGTATAGTATTGACAGCAAAGTTCTTCCCATAAATTCCTGCCGCTTTTCATCCTGAATTGCCAGGGTACATGATGAAACCATAACAGGTACTTTTCATCGCAGGTGTTGATGTCGGCCCATTGCTGCTGTACGGTGGGATGATATTGCGCCAGCGCATTACTGCCGGTAGCCGTGCGATCGAAGCCGATACCATAGCTGTCAGCTTTGTGATAGTATACCGGGTTCCATTCCGGTCGACTCAAATGGCTGACCCATGGAGCAGGTCCGTAGTGATGACTGGTACCCATGATATGATGTAGTCCTAACGGGTTCGCATATTGTACAAACAGATCTCTGCTTTCCAGTAGGAGTGGTGACGCGGCTTTCAGGAAGGCAGGGTTGTTGGACCAGGTCATCCGCAGCCATTCGTCCGCAATTTGTTCGCTGGAAAGGGTGTGATCCCAGGCGAGGCGTCCCAGTGCATACCAGTTGGCTTGTGCAAAGGGATGTCCGCACCAGTTGATATCATTGCCGATGTTGGCTACGCCTGCCATGCCGGTGAGTGGGTGCGGGTCAAGGCTCCCATCAATGACTTTGGCTACGGTGCTGCCTTTTCCTTTGGCGTAGGTATCGCTCTGTAATGCTTCTTTGAATAACGGCGCAAGGAAAACGAGACTGGTACCTTGTCCCAGGTATTCCTGGGTTACCTGGAATTCCATCATCAGGGGAGTATGTGGCATCGCGCCAAACAGCGGATGAAATGGTTCCCTGGGCATGAAGTCAATGGCGCCGTTTTTCACTTGTACCATCACATTAGGATGGAAGCGGCCGTCGAGTGGTACAAAGTCGTTGTACGCCTGTTGATGCCGGTCTACCGGGTTTTCGTGGCTGTATACGAAAGCGCGCCAAATGATTACGCCGTGAAAGGGAGCAATCGCATCTGCGAGCATGTTGGCTCCTTCCGCATGGGTACGGTGATAATCCTGCGGACCGGGTTGCCCTTCACTGTTGGCTTTTACGAGGAAGCCGCCGAAGTCGGGGATATAGGTATATATCTCTTTAATTTTTTCTTTCCACCATTGTTGTACGGCCGGATCCAGTGGATCCGCCGTTTTCAGTCCGCCGATGTTCATGGGGGCGCTGAATCTTGCCGTGAGATATACTTTGATACCATAAGGCCGGAATACATCAGCCAGTGCCTTTACTTTTTCGAGGTAAGCAGGTGTGAGAACGGTGGCATTGGCATTTACGTTGGTGATGACGGTACCGTTGATGCCGATAGACGCATTGGCTCTTGCATAATCCATATATCGTTGATCGATATAATCGGGAAGGGTATGCCAGTTCCAGAGGGAGAAGCCGGCATAGCCTCTTTCCACGGTTCTGTCGAGGTTATCCCAGTGATTCAGCATGCGAAGCCGCAGTTTAGGTGCAGACACAAAAGGGGTGGATGGAATAGGTTGTTCCGTTTGCAGTAGACGGAGAAAATGAAAGGCGCCGTATAATACGCCCACGTCGGTGTTGCCGGCGATGAGTATGCATTTTTTGTGATGGATGAGCGTAGTGGCGATGACGAAACCTTCTTCCCCGACTTGTTCCAGCTGCGTACGGATGTTGGCGTTATGAATCAGCGGAGAGGAGTCGGGCGTACCTGCGATGATGGTGCCGTCTCTATCTATGGTGTTGCTGAATACGGGTGTGTGGGCCAGTAACCCCGACAGCCCGTTACGCAATTCTTCTTTTACAATATGCAGGGTCGCCGAAGTGCCATTGATATGAAGGGTGTTGGCTTGTTGGCGGTAGGAGGTAAGGAGAGATGGGTTAGCCACCCGTGTGTACCGGAGCCACAGATCATATCCGTTTTCTCCTTTGGCGGTAAGAGCGTAGCAGAGACAGAGTAGCCATAACGTGGTTTTCTTCATACAACAATTTTATTGAATGACGATGCAGTATAACGGTATTGACTATATGTTTTTAGCGATCGAAATACCGTATTTCTTTTCCTGAAATATCGTAGGATAATCACTTTTACGCATTATTTTCGCAATCGGTTGCGTAAATATCTTAAAAAAAATTTATTCCCGCAATTTGTTTTTAAGGGAAGAGGTTCTGATCACCAGGTCGGCCCGGAGGGTAATGGCATTGGTGGTATAGAGGTTATTGACGCCTTTGAGGTGATTAATCAGGTGGGTGGCAGCGGTATGTCCAAGGCTTTCCCCGGGATACTCCACGGTAGTAAGGTTGGGCTCAATTACCCGGCTGATAGGGTCATTGTTGAAACCCGCGAAGGCAATATCTTCCGGGATGCGCAGGCCGGCGGCTTTCAGTGCCAGCATGCAATATACAGCTGCCGTATCGTTGGCGGAAAAAACAGCATCCGGGCGTTCTTTGGCGGGTAGCTCCAGTATATACCTGGCGGCATCGGAGCCAGCCTGCTCCGAGAGATCGCCGGTTAAGTGCCATTTTTCTTTCACGGGTAAATGATGATCACGAAGGGCTTGCTGGTATCCGTTAAGTCTGTCCTGGTACACATTCCGCAGCAGGTTACCACCCAGGTGCATAATTTTCCGGCAACCCTGGCTGACCAGGTGTTTGGTAACATTATAAGCTGCTTCATAATTATTAATACCTATTGCCGTGCTTTCATCATGCTGATAAATGCGGTCAAAGAATACCACAGGAATCTTCTTCTTGAAGAAAGGTTCCAGGTGCTGGATATTTTGGGTATTATAAGAGAGGGAGATGAGCAAGCCATCTACCCGCTTATTAAACATTGTGGCCGCGTTGCGCTTTTCTTTTTCTACATCTTCCAACGATTGCGCAATAATGAGATTGTAGCCGTGCCGGTTGGCGGCATCTTCCATGCCGGCAATGGCCGACGACATGAAGTGGCTGTTCAGTCGCGGTACCAGTACCCCCAGGGTATTGGTTTGCCCGCTTCTCAGGCTGCTGGCAAATGTATTCGACTGATAACCCAACAACTTCGCCGTTTCCTCAATTTTCTTGCGGGTACTTTTGCTGATCATGGGATTGTTTTTTAATCCCCTGCTTACAGTGGCCGCCGATACATTCAGGTATTTTGCGATATCATATATCGTTACTTCCCGGTCTTCTGACATTTATTTACAGCTTCTCCTTCAAAGGAAATGAACTTTTTTTGAATAAAAAAATGCAATCGGTTACGCCAATACTGTTTTTCCTTATATTCGTCCCTTTGAAACCCAAGTCCACAGATACGCCAACGGGTAATTTTCACGTAAAACACCCGTTATGAAACAACGTAATTACGATGCTTCCCACTAGGCCCACACCTGTGGCAGTCCACCATAACGGCACAATCGGCGGCCTTAACGGCTGCCACGATTATTTTGAATGTATCCGCTTCATTTTAGATCACCTAGTAAAACAATCATTATGTTCATGCAGGAAACGATGCGTTGGTTTGGACCACACGATATTGTTCGGTTAAGCGACATCCGTCAGGCCGGGTGTGAAGGTGTGGTAACTGCGTTACATCATATCCCGGTGGGAGAAGTGTGGCCTGCTGTCGATATTCAGGCGAGAAAAGCGATGATAGAAAAAGAAGGCATGAGTTGGACAGTGGTGGAAAGTTTGCCCGTTAGTGAAGATATTAAACGGCAAAGCGGCGATTATAAAACGCATATCGCCCATTACAAAACAAGTTTGCAGAACCTGGCTGCCTGCGGGATAAAAGTGGTGACGTACAACTTCATGCCCGTGATGGATTGGGTGCGTACCGACATCAGTTATACGTTGCCGTCAGGTGGTAAAGCACTTTATTTTGAGCGTGCGGCATTTATCGCATTTGATCTTTTTATGTTGAAAAGACCACAGGCGGAAAAAGATTATACACCAGCGGAAATCAGTACAGCGAAGCATTGGCTGCATACCCATACGGATGCGGAAAAGCAGGCGGTATTCCAGAATGCGTTGCTGGGGTTGCCGGGGAGTACGGGGCGCTTTGCACCCGCCGACATCCTGGCGGCGTTGGACACCTATAAAGGAATAGATACTGCTACCTTAAAGGCACACCTGTTTTATTTTTTAAGCGAAGTGGTGCCGGTAGCGGAATCTCTGGGGCTGAAGATGGCTATACATCCGGATGATCCCCCTTACCCGGTATTGGGATTGCCACGCATTGTAAGCACGGCGCCCGATTTACAGGAGATAGTGGCATCGGTGCCTTCGCCCGCTAACGGAATTTGCTTTTGTTCCGGATCGCTGGGAGTACGACCGGATAATGATCTCATGGCTATTATCGCGCAACTGGGAGAACATATTCACTTTTTGCATCTCCGCAATACGCGTTGCGATAATCAAGGCAATTTTTATGAAGCCGATCATTTAAACGGAGATGTGGATATGGTAGGAGTGGTACGGGCACTGTTGCGCCTGATGAAGGAAAGAAAGGTGGTGTTGCCGGTAAGGCCGGACCATGGTCATCAGCTGTTGGATGATCAGGCTAAAATTACCTATCCGGGTTATTCCTGTATTGGCAGGCTCAAAGGGCTCGCGGAATTACGCGGACTGCAAAGAGGGCTCGCCAGTGTATTATTTAGCTAAATCCGCTGAGATAGCGCATTCTCATTGGTTTTTCTATAGCGATGTCAGTCTTGTTTATAATGTTGTTGAAAAAGAAGGTATTTTGCAGGTTAATGCTGACTATAAATTTGATAAATAGTATTAATATGTCTATAGGAGAAAATGTAAATGCCAACCAGGGCGGAGATCCATATGAAAATTTTCGGTCGTTGTTGCAGCAGTCCATTGTATTTCCCACTGAATATACTTTTAAGTTCATTATAAAAGCAGAGGAGGAGAAGATTGCGGAGCTGAAGTCTATGTTTGCAAATGTAGCCGCAAAGATGACAGAAACTAATTCTTCCGGGGGAAAATATAAGTCATTTACCGTATTGGTGCCTGTTCAGAATGAAGAAGAAGTGATTACTTATTACAAACAGGTATCCACGATTGATTCTGTGATTATGTTGTAAGGCGATCGTCATGCGCCGGGGTCTGTGAAGGAATTGTTATAATATTGACATTTTTCAATGTATTGCATGGTTGAATACGCCAAAATAACTAATTTCGCTGCCTTATATATAATAGCTAATCGAAATTTATGAAGCAAACAGTACCAGCTTTTGCGCTGCTGCTTACCTTGGCAGCATGCGGTGGCGCTTCGACTGAACAGACGAAGACCGAAGAAAAAAAAGAAGTTGCAGCCACTACCGGCGCAGCTTATGCAATTGACACTACTACCAGTGCTGTACAATGGCGTGCTACACACAAAGGTGGATTCGCTCCACGCTTTGGTGCTATCAAAGTAACCAATGGTAGCCTGAACGTTGACAACGGCGCAGTTACCGGCGGTAGCTTCGACGTAAACATGAACAGCCTGACTACTGACCCGGCTTCTGTAACGGAAGCAGGTAAAAAGTCAACTGACCTGGATGGTCACCTGAAAAGCGGCGATTTCTTTGATGTAGCAAAGTATCCTGCTGCTAAATTCGTTATTACTGCTGTTGCTCCTTACGATAGCGCTAAACAAAAAAGCCTGTTGCCTGGTGCTACTAACCTGATCAGTGGTAACCTGACGCTGAAAGACAGCACCCTGAACATCACTTTCCCTGCACAAATTGCTGTAAACGGTAACGATGTTACTGCTAACGCTAAATTTGTGATCGACAGATCTGCCTGGGGCATCAGCTACAAAACAGAAGGTAGCCCTGAAAACTGGATGATCAGCAAAGAAGTGGAAATTGGTTTCAGCGTAAAAGCAACCAAAAAATAATTCAGTTACGTAAGCAACTGTATGGAAATGGAAACAGCCTCGTAGCATATGCTACGAGGCTGTTTCTTTTATAAAACTATTTACTTGCGTTCGCCGCGGAAATAATACCGCCTATAACGTTACTTTTTATACTGGCAGCCTGGAAGAAACTAGTAAAGTGATAAAAGATTTGATAAACATTTCTGGTAAGGAATAGTATGCCGCCAAAGGTACTGACCGGTCACATTTTTTACTTCCGTGATGGCCTCCCGATCGAAGAATAAGAAGGGCTGCCGCCAGTATTGCATTTTAATTTTATTATCATTACCTTGGTTGAATTGCTTCAAAACAATTTCGTTAAGCCATGGGGGATCCGGTAGAGGAAGGGCCTAAAACCGCCACGTTATTACAGCAAGAGGCTGCCGGGCTGGAGCTGGTATTTAAAGAGAGCTACGCTGTTCTCTTAGCTTACGCCTGCAAATATGTATTGCGGGAAACCGCCGAAGACATAGTGCAGGATGTTTTTGTACAACTACATCGCAAAGGTTCCTCTCTGCATATTACCACCAATATTAAAAGTTACCTGTTTCGTAGCATCCATAATAGCTGCCTGGATTATATTAAACACCAGGCTGTACACCAGCGTTATGTAAACGCCTCCCTGCCGGGGCTCACTGCGGCAGAACTGGATTATTTCAGCCCTGACGGCTCCAGGCAAAGCCTGTTAGAGCAGGATAACCTGGAAGCCAGCGTATGGCAGGCCATAGAGGAACTGCCACCAAAATGCCGGGAAGTGGTAAAGCTCCGCTACCAGCAAGGGCTCAAAACCGGGGAAATCTCCGAAGCCATGGGGATTTCTTCCCGTACCGTAGAAACACAGTTGTATAAAGCCATTAAACAATTAAGAGGAATGATCCGGCGTACTAACCTCCTGTTTTCCTTTATTATGATGTAGTCCCCCATCCCTCTTTTTGCCTTTTTTCGTTTTTCTAAAAAAAAATTGAAAAAAGCATACGTAGATATTCTCTCCTTGTCGTCTAAATAAATGACATGTCACCACATAATACTAACGATTTGGATTATACGATTTTAATCAGGTTCATAGACGAACAAACAACACCGGAGGAAACGGCGGCAGTTACTGCCTGGTTAGCGGCTTCTCCCGACAACCAGGCGCTGTATTTCCGGGTAAAAGATATCTTTGACCAGCAACTGGCCAGCAGTATTACGCCTGCTGATGCCAATCAAAGTTGGGAAAAGGTGATCGCGCAGTTGTCCGATGAACGCGTTACACCCGTAAAGCGGCTTGGTTGGATGAAATATGCAGCGGCTGTCCTGGTATTGATGCTGGCGGGTGGAGTGGGGACCTACCTATGGAAAAAGAACAACACGCCGGTTGCATCATGGGTAACGCTGGTGTCGAAAAAAACGTCCGTACAAACCATCCTTTTACCAGACAGTACCCGTATATGGGTAAAGCCGGGAGGAGCCCTGAAAATGAGAAAAGGGAAAAACGAAAGTATACGCGAGGTATGGCTGGAAGGAAGCGCTTATTTTGAAGTAGCGAAAAAAGCAGCCGCACCATTTACAGTACATGCGCCCGATATGGTGGTGACAGTATTGGGTACAGCTTTCACCATCAATGAGCATGGACGCCATGCCGCGGTGATGGTGAATACCGGCCTGATTAAAGCCACCGCTTTCAATAAGGAATTGCTGGTGCATCCCGGGGAAAGAGGCATGGTAACTGATAGTCAGCTACGGATAGATCACGTCAACCCACAGTTATATGCAGCCTGGAAAGATGGGGATTACAAGTTCGAAGATACCTCCATAGATGAATTAAGGGAACTTTTGCTGGCAAACTATGGATATGAAGTAGCCGTATTGCAACCACAAAAGTTCCGTGATACCCGTATCAGCGGACGTGTATTGATAACAGATGAAAACAGTTTATGCAAAGTATTGGGGGCCATGTTAAACGCCACCGTGCGAAAAGATGGCAACCGGATTATTATTCAACCAAAATAAGTATGCTTTAAAAATGTATCGTCAAATGCCTGTCAGCTAAGTAGGTAATCTGAATTTTTTTGTATTGAAAATCCTAATGTTGCCGCCTGATTACAGAGGCAGGACAACTTTATGCGCCGCGTTAGATGAAATACTTATCTTGTTCTGATGGGCAGCCAGTGCGTCAACGGATACTGGTGTGCTATGATTGAAACCATATGATAAAACAGCAGTGACAATTAATATGGGGTTGAGTCCCATTTTAATGAAGTAGTCTTTAATCAAATATGTAGTCTTTAACCAAAATTTATTCGTTATGAAATTTGGATCTCTACGGCATTGCCTGAAGGGAGCGGCTGGCCTATGCTTTGTACTGATCGCGGTAACCCCGCCTTTACATGCGCAGGACGCAATGGCCGGCATTGAAGCGCCGGTCAACCAGGAACGTGACCGAAGTAGCCCTTCTGAAACGGGAAGCAAAACCCAAATGATTCCACTAAAGGATGCCCTCGAAAAAATTTATTCAAAATATCAACTCAGAATCGCACTGAATGAAAAGTATGCAAAAGATATTTTGCTGCCCGATAAAGTACTGAGAATGGACGCAGAAAAAGTAGTACCCTTTCTGCAGAAAACACTACTGGGGCATAACCTCAGCCTGAGTCCCATGGGTCCTTCCCAATATGTGATTACACCTGCTGAAAACCGCACGCCCCCGCCTGTACGAAAACCCGCCGTGAAACTGAAAGTATCCGGTACTGTAAAAGACAAGCTGGGAGCGCCCCTGGTAGGCGTTACCGTCAAAATACAGGGAACACCCACCGGTACCACCACCAATGATAAAGGTTACTATGAACTGGATGTGGAACCTACCGACATACTCGAATTTTCTTACATCGGTTATCAGCCCCAACAAATCACGGTGAGGAATAAAGTAGATATCAACGTAGAAATGCTGGCGAAAGAAGGAGGGTTGAATGAAGTAGTGGTAGTCGGCTTCGGTGCACAAAAGAAAATCAGCCTCGTAGGTGCACAGTCTACCATCAAACCGGAAGAGCTGAAACTGCCGGTAAGAAGTTTGACGAATGCATTAGGCGGGCGACTGGCAGGCATTGTAGCCGTAACAAGAAGCGGTGAACCCGGCTACGATGGCTCCGACATCTGGATACGTGGTATCTCTACTTTTGGCTCCAGTCCGCGTGGTCCACTCATCATCGTAGACGGCGTACCTAACCGCAGTATCAACGATCTCGACCCGGAAGACATCGCCAGCTTTACGGTATTGAAAGATGCCTCCGCTACCGCCGTATATGGTACCCGCGGCGCTAATGGCGTTATTCTCGTGAATACCAAAACAGGTAAAGCCGGTAAGCCACAAATCAATGTGGAACTCAACCAGGCCATCACTAAATTTACACAGCTGCCTAAGTTTGTAGATGCACCCACTTTTATGCACTTGTATAATGAAGGCCTGGAGATGAGAGGCAGAACACCACTATATTCAGATGAAACCATACAAAAACATACTTCCGGCGAAGATCCCGACCTGTACCCCAATGTAGACTGGTTCAAGGTATTGTTCAATAAATGGGGCCAGAGCAGAAGAGCCAACCTCAATGTAAAAGGAGGCTCCGAATTCGCTACCTACTACATTTCAGCAGGCTACTACTCAGAAACAGGGTTGCTGAAACGCGATCATATGCAATCTTATAATTCAGATATTAAACTGGATCGATATAATTTTACAACGAACGTTGATGCTAATATCACCAAAACAACCAAACTGGAATTAGGGGTAAACGGTTATATCATCAATAGTAATTATCCGGGGATTGGTACCAACGCTTTATTTGACCTGGCTACACAGGTACCCCCACACCTGATTCCACCACAATACTCTAACGGACAATGGCCCAAAATACCGAATGGTAGCTACCCAAGTCCGTATCGTAATCTTACACAGTCCGGCTATGCCACCGAATACCGGAACACCATCCGTTCCAATATCCGGTTAAGACAAAATTTTGACTTCATCCTGAAAGGTTTGTCTGCCACCAGCATGTTTGCTTTTGATGCCTATGGCTGGAATAACCTGAACAGGAAAAGGGAAGTACAAACCTACTATGCTACCGGTCGCGACTCATTAGGCAACCTCATCACCAAAGTAGTGGATCCGGGATCCAACGTATTGGGATTTGAAGTATCCAGGGGAGGAGACCGCCGTTTCTATACGGAAACCGCATTGAACTATGCGAACAAATTTGGCGACCATGATGTATCCGGGTTGTTGTTGTATAACCAGTCGGACTATATCAACGCAGATGCCGGTTCCCTGATTGAATCGATTCCCTACCGTATCAGGGGCCTGAGTGGAAGAGCCACCTATGGTTATAAGAGCCGTTACTTCGCAGAAGTGAACTTCGGTTACAATGGCTCTGAAAACTTCACCCCCAGGAAGCGCTATGGTTTATTCCCTTCTTATGGTGTAGGATGGGTGGTATCCAATGAAAGCTTTTTTGCTCCACTGAGCAATGTATTGAGCTATTTAAAACTCCGCTATACCTATGGGTTATCCGGCAATAGTAATACCGGCTCCCGCTTCCTGTTCTTGACCAGGATCAAGGCAGACGACGGGTTAGGCTACACTTTTGGAGTACCGGGCAATACTACCTGGTCTAAGGGCTTACAGGAAGACCAGATTGGTTCAGAAGTAAGCTGGGAAACCGGTAAGCGGCAGAACCTTGGGATTGAGGTAAAAGCCTTCCACGATGAACTGTCGCTGATTGTGGAATTATTTAAAGAGCGCAGAACCGGTATCCTGCTAAGAAAGTATGATATCCCTTACGCTTCCGGCTATACGAGCGACAACATCCCCTATAGCAATATTGGGATTACTGAAAATAAAGGCATTGACGTTACCCTCGAGTATAATAAATCATTTTCGAAAAACTATTGGGTTGCCTTCCGCGGGAATTTCAACTTCAACATCAACAAAGATGTATACGATGGGTTACCTGCCTGGCAATACCCATGGCTGAATCGCACCGGGCATCCTATTGACCAGCGTTTTGGTTATGTAGCCCTGGGCTTGTTTGCAGATTCAGCAGAAATATCGAAGTCGCCAAAACAGGCAGGGGATGTACGTCCGGGTGATATTAAGTATAAAGACCTGAACGGCGATGGACAAATTAACAGCTACGATCAGCAGGCCATTGGTTATGGTTCAGTACCCCGTATCGTATATGGATTGAATTTCAGCGTAGGAGCCAAAGGATTTGACCTGAGCCTGTTTTTCCAGGGCGTAGCCATGGTAGACTTTATGTATAGCGGTGGGCATGCTACCAATCCCTTCTATGAAGGACCTACTATCGGTAACCTATATACGATAGCAACAGACCGCTGGACACCCGATAATCCTAATAAGCAGCCTTTCTATCCAAGAATGTCAACCCGCCAGGATATTACCACTAACTACTATGAAAGTACCTGGTGGATCAAACGCGCCGACTATATCCGCCTGAAAAGTGCGGAGTTGGGCTATACGTTTGGTGGCGACCGGTTACAACGATTTGGTTTGAAGAGCATACGTACCTACCTGAACGGTACCAACCTCTTTACCATCTCCCCCTGGAAAATATGGGACCCGGAATTGGGCGATGGTAGAGGAACGGCGTATCCTAACATGACCAGTTTCAATTTTGGTATCCGGGCTAATTTCAAATAAAACTGCACGATTATGAATCATTACTTCTTTCCAAAAAATATCCTGCTACTCCTGCTGCTGTTGCTGGCGGGCAGTTGTAAGAAAGGATTCCTGAATACAGTACCGGATAATATTACCACACTGAATGATGTGTTCACCAACAGGGCCATGACAGAGCAATGGCTGGCGCGTATTTATAACCCGATGCCAGACATGTGGGCACAGCCATATAGCGTTCCCTGGACGGGGCAATGCGATGAAGTAGATTATGCCTGGGTACAACCCGGTATCAACTCTGGTGCTATTACCGCTGATAACGCCAATCCTTCTTATTGGAATGGATATTACCAGACGATCCGTCAGGCGGCTATATTTTTGAAGAACGCAGATTTAAATAAAGAGATTCAGTCGCAGCCCAATGGCGTACAGTTGCTGAAACAATATAAAGCAGAAGCACGCTTTCTCCGGGCCTATTACTACTGGTTGCTGATGCGGCAATACGGCCCTGTAGTTTTAATGGGAGAAGAACCGATGGCACCAGACGCTGATTTTCAGATACCCAGAAGCCCATGGGATAACTGCGTGGGGTATGTACTGTCAGAAATGGACAAAGCCTTCCCTGATGTACCGGTACAACACATGAACCCTGTGGATCCTACACAACCAGATGTAACGCAAACTGGTCGTATTACACAGCCAATTATCCTGGCCGTGAAATCGCAGATCCTGTTATATAGTGCCAGTCCGTTGTTTAATGGTAACAGCGAGATGAGCAACTTTAAAAATGCAGATGGCGCTCCCCTGATTAACCCCACTTTCGACAAAGAAAAATGGAAGAAAGCAGCTGATGCTGCCAAGGCGGTGATAGACCTGAACAAATGGCAGTTATATACCGTGGCGGATGCTGATCCATTTAGAGCGGCTTTTCTTTCCTGCCGCAATTTATTCTTTGATGGCTGGCAAACAGAAGCGATCTGGATTCGTACCAACTCCGACCATGTGGGTAACTGGGAACGCCACTGTTCGCCCAGATGCGCCAACGGTAACGCCTGGAATGGTATTGCCGTTACACAGGAAATGGTGGATGTTTTCCGGACGGCAAATGGTAAGCCGATTACAGATAACAGCAGCGGCTATACGGAAACCGGGTTTACCAATACCGCTACCCCTTATTATGTAGATGGTACCTCCAATATGTATGTGGGCAGGGAACCGAGGTTTTATGTAGATGTGACCTTTAATGGATCCGTTATTCCCGTGGTGCCGGAAAACGGCCAAACCCGGGTGGAATTCTTCTTTACCGGCAACTCCGGAAAGAATGGCGCTCCGCGCGACTGGCCGTCTACCGGCTATACCGCCCGCAAAAATATTCATCCGAACACTGATTTCAGAAGTGGCAGAAGTTTTTCCCGCCCGGCGATGATGATTCGCCTCGGTGAAATTTACTTGAACTATGCCGAAGCATTGAATGAATATGATCCCGGCAATCCGGATGTATTGAAGTACCTCAATAGAATCCGTCATCGCGGAGGATTGGCAGACCTTTCGCCCGGCGCCAGCCAGGAAGAAATGCGTAAGCAAATTCATCTCGAACGCCAGATTGAGTTGATGTATGAAGGACACCGCTATTGGGACGTGCGTCGTTGGAAAGTAGCCAGCACACCGGACCAGCACCAGGGCGGACAATTCCATGGAATGAATATCGAAAAAGGCTCCTTCCTGTCCGATCCGGAATTTCATAAAAGAATTGTGGCCTTTACCAGGGCACAGTGGGATAATAAATTTTATTTCTACCCCGTGCCACAAAGCGAAATCGACCGGAATAAAAAGTTAGTTCAAGCCCCTGGATATTAATGTAGAGATGATGAAGCAGCAAGCCGCCCCGCCACGCAATATCGCGTGGCGGGGCGGCTTTGTTAATAAGCAAGTATGGGAAAATGAGTTTATATTTATGATGTTAACCAATACAAAAGCATCATGAAAGAACTGATAGATAACAAGGATGTGGAAGGAATCAAAAAAGCGCTTTCTGCAAATCCTTCACTGGCTAACGAAGGCATTCCTTTTGATGAAGAAAATCCAACCAAAGCCCATCCCCTGCACCGTATCTGTGACGGTGTATTTGCACATACCTACACAGACCAGGAAGGCGTGGAGATGGCGCGAATATTTTTATCATACGGTGCTAACGTGAATGGTAATACGTTGACAGCCGGATTAGATACGCCGCTTACCGCCGCTGCCAGTTTACACGCAGAAGAAGTGGGCTTGTTGTGTATAGACAATGGTGCCGATATTCACCATGCCGGTTGTCATGGTGGTACTGCCTTACACTGGGCCGCCTGGGTAGGAAGGGATAAGCTGGTAGAAAGGCTGATCCGCGAAAAGGCAGCACTGAATCAGCGCTGCATTGATTTTCAGGGTACCCCGCTTTTATGGGCCATCCATGGCTATAAATTTGGCGGAGAAAAGAACAGGTATCACCAGGCGGCGTGTGTTCGTTTACTCCTGGCCGCCGGCGCCGATAAAACCATCACCAATATAGATGGTACCACCCCATTGGAGTTCCTGGACGACGAGGATACAGAATTGTTGGAGCTATTGCGGTAGTATCCATTTGAGGTCATAAATATTCGGTTGGGTAAGGTAAAATTGTTAAATTCGGTAGTAAAATAACCTCGATAAAAATGATGAAAAACTCCATTTCTTTTAAAGCAATTATCCTGTTACTACTGGCTGTTACTTTTTATCATCCTTCCTTTAGTCAAACAGAAAAAAAACACGATGTTATCTTAAAACTTAATGGCGAAGAGCTAAAAGGGGATGTAATTGAAATCACAGATGATGCGATCCGGTTTACCTATACAGGCGAAAAGCTGGTATATACCCTGAAAAAGACGGATATCCAGAAAATTACATTTGCCAGCGGACGGGTAGAAGTGGTAAATGCGCCGGCGACAGCAACCCCGGCTGGTACTGCCACTCCGGCGCCCGTGAGTGCAGAGGAACGCCGTAATAAAGTAGCTATTCTGCCCTTTAGTTTTGTGAAAGATGGTCAAAATGCAGCGCAGGAAGTGAGCGATGGCGTACAGAATGAACTGTATGATTTATTGAGCAAACATGCCGGGGTATACACGATCGTGAGCCCGCGTGCTACCAATGTGAAACTCAATAAAGCCGGTATTACCAGGGCCACTATGCTGAATTATACCATGGCGGAAATAGCAGACATACTGGGGGTAGAATATATTGTTGATGGTATGATTACACAAAACCGCACCACGCAAACCAGTTACGGCAGCACTACTTATAGCGATAAAACCAAGAAAGACGATGATGATAAGAAGAGCAGCGGATATGCCAGTAATAATTCTACCAGTGTACAGAACTACGAAACGACCATGGACATGAAAATTTATAACAACAAAAGCGATATCATTTATAACCAGAACAGGAAAGCTTTCTGGAATACCGCCGACGCGTATAAAAACACCATGGAATACCTCGTTAAGCGCTGCCCGCTTTATAAAAAGTAATATTTCCCATTACATAACAACCCGGTAGTTTATAGCCTGCAGGCTATAAACTACCGGGTTGCTGTTTTATACGCAATATCACACCTGTAAAATGACTCTTGTATTATTCCTGAAAAAAATACTGCCGGGCTAAACTGAACAAAAAGCCCGACAGCATAAGAGGGTAACCTACAGCCCAAAGACTATCTGTTACCGGGTTGCCTTTATCCGCAGTATCACACTCGTGCGTCTGGCGCTCGTTTGTGGATTAAAACCTATTTTCATCAGGAAATCTCCTGAATAGGTTTGGGTAGCATTCAGCGGCGTCGTACTACCTGGATAGAGATTAATTTCTTCAATGGTATATTGTTTATTGGGATCAAGTCCTTTCATTTTAATGGGAGGCATCAGTGTTGTTACAAAAGTAGTTGGCATATGATAGTTGAATACCACAGCTTCATCCTGCTTTGCATCTACGTAGGCAACAGACGCTACTTTGTTGTGACGGGGATCCTGTAAACGGTATTGGTCGCCATGCCATATAATATCCTTGAAGGAATCGTACAACCGGATGGCTTGCTGGCAGAATAAAAGGTCGTTGGGCGACAGCTCATTTACTTTTATATCGAAGCCTAATTTTCCCATCATGGCCACATCTGTTCTGAATTTGATGGGCTGTTTACCCATATCGGTCACATGGTTATCTACAGCAATAGACGGGAAATAATAGGAGTAGTCCCATTGTATAAAGATCCTGTCGTAGGCGTTGGTGTTATCGCTGGGCCAGAATTCAGTAAAGTATTGTAACGCGCCATAGTCTACCCTGGAGCCACCGCCGGCGCAAAGCATCATTGCAACATCAGGATATTTTTTCCGGATTTTCTCCAATACGCTGTACAACCCACGTACATATTCAATATTGAGGTGATCCTGGTTTTTCAGTGTGGCAGAGTGGGCGTTATAGATCAGTGAATTGCAGTCCCACTTAAAGAAAGAGAGTCCTGGTGCTTCTTTAAAGATGTTGTCGATAGTTTGGTAGATGAAATCCTGTACCAGTGGATTGGAGAGATCCAGTACCAGTTGGTTGCGCATATAATATTCCTTGCGGCCTGGTTCTTTCAATACCCAGTCAGGATGTTTTTCGTATAATTCGCTTCTGGGGTTCACCATTTCAGGTTCTATCCATATTCCGAATTTTACGCCATTTTCTTTAGCCACCTGGTCCAGGTGGCCGAGACCCTTTTTAAGTTTTGCGTGATTTACCTGCCAGTCGCCCAGTCCGCCGGTAGCGTTATTTCTCGGGTACTTGTTGCCAAACCATCCATCGTCCAACAGGAATACATTGGTGCCTAATTTTTTGGCGTCCTGTATGAGTGCGTCCAGTTTGGCATCATCGAAATCGAAGTAGGTGGTTTCCCAGTTATTCAGCAGCGTGTATCGTTCACCAGTACCGTTTAACAGGCGGTATTGCCTGGCCCAGTGCTGCAAATTGCGACTGGCCAGACCTTTACCGTTGTCAGACAGTGTATACACAAATTTAGGGGTAACAAACGGTTCGTTGGGTTTTAAGGTGTAATTGGCCGCAGCATTGTTGATGCCGGCCGTCACCCGCAGATAATATTCATCAAAAGTTTCGAAATCGAGCCGGAAGTTGCCGGTCCATTCAAGTGATCCGGCAATTACCTGTCCTTCGTCTTCTGTGGCTGGCTTGTCCAGCGATATCATAAAAGAGGAGGAGTGGAGCAGGTTATTCCTTGTGCCAAGCTTGGAGTCAATGGTACGTATACCATGTGGCAGTAGTTGTTCTTCCGGTTGCATTTCCTGTCCATAGCTGCTGTAATGATTATTCAGGTAGAATGCTTTTCCCTGCAGGGTAAGATTAGCGGAGGCATATTTGTTTAGTAAGATGTCTCCCTTTTCGTGGTGTATAATTTCCGCCCATTGCTCAATGACATCTTCTTTGCCGTATGCTTCCATATACAGTGTTACCTGTACGTTATACACGCTGTCTTTGAGCTGTATGGTGGTAAGGGTGCGGTTATCGTCCAGCTGTTTCACCTGGTGGGTAACATATTGCAATACGAGTGATTTATCGCCATTGTAATGTGTCACTGCCAGTGCGGGTTCCAGCAGGTTGAGAGAACCGGAGCCCATGTATACTTCTCGTTTGTTGTACAGGTCGTCGTTGCCGGGTTTGAATTTATCCAGGGAACGTAGGAGCTTGTATTCATTTATGTTGTTAGCTTTTGCACCGAAATAGGTAACGAGTAGCGATTTTTCCTGGTCAGTTTCCATTACGAGTGCATTATGTGCTGTTTCTACCGTAATGATTTGCTGGGCGCTGAGCGTAGTGGTAGCCGAAGCTACAGCAGCCAGGAAAAAGGTTATTGTATTTTTAATCATGGAATTAATTAGTATTTTTAAAATATAGTTTCCAAAAAAAAAGCGGCCGGTAGTGAGATGGCACTCCCAGCGTATATATTTATTTCGGTGTCATGTACTTTATTATGCTGGGGCGAAGGTAGTATGCTGGCAAGCAGGCAAGTTTACAATTTTTGATCAGTGTTGATCGGATTTTGACTTGTTGAAACCGGTAGGAAGGGGGGATGGTTTTTAAAAATAATAAAAAAGGAGTACTTTGAAAAGTACCCCCATACGCTGTTTATTCACTATTGTTAAACCTTATTCTTCACTGGCTTCTTCATTAATAGAAGATTCTGCCAAATCAGTTAATGCATTGTCTGTTGCTTTTTCGTTAGCCAAGGTTTGGGAAAGTAATTTTTCCACGTCCTCATGTCCCATATTAGCTGCAAAAACGCGAAGTGTACCGTAAGTAGCAATTTCATAGTGTTCTACTTTTTGCGCAGCCAGGATTAGTCCGGCATCACGAACCATGGAGTCGGCTTCGGTATCTTCAATGATGGAGTTAGCTTCTGCGATGAGCCCTTCCATGGCATCACATTTTTTGGCAACTGCTTTTTCGCCTAATAGTTCAAACACTTGTTCCAGCGTAGCCACATGTGTTTGGGTTTCGCCCGTGTGTTTTTCAAATGCAGCGGCCAGTTCTTCGCTGGTGGCCGATTTTTTCATTTTAGGAAGCGCTTTTACCAGCGCTTTTTCCGCCCAGTAAATGTCTTTTAATTCATCCACGAAAAAGCGGTGAAATTCAGAATTTTCCATTTTGGTGGGTTTACCGGAAGATCTGGCGGTGCTTCCTTTACTGGCAGTTGATCTGCCGGTTATTGTTTTCGTAGCCATAATGATAGTTTTAAAGTGAGTGATCTCTTTATTTTTTCAAAAGACATGCCTGAAGGATACTTTGGGATGATGCTCGCACTACCTTGTATTGCAGATGCTGACTTTGCCAACAGCCGTTAATAATTGCGGGGATAAAAATGCCCGCTTTGACGTAGTGATGTTCTTTTGTGTTGGAGATTTTCCCTATTTATTTGTTGTGTCTGATAGTGATTGCGATAGCTGTAAATATGGATGAATACTACGGTTTGGCTTGCTGGAGCACTATTCCGGCATGAGTTTTTGCGGCGGAAATGATTTAAAGATATAGCATGAATACGATACATTTTCTATTTGGTGACGGAGAACAACTATCTATGTTGCAAATGTCGTGCAGGGCTTTTGCCATGTTCTTTATTACCCTCCTGTTGATCCGGGTAGGAGGTATGCGCATCTTTGGGAAGAAATCCGCGGTTGATACAATCGTTATTATTATGCTGGGGGCAGTGTTGGCAAGGGGGATTGTAGGAGCTTCTCCTTTCTTCTCTACAGTAGCGGCTGCCACCGTGATTGTTTTAGTAGACAGGCTGTTGGCCTGGGCGTGTACCAAATCCCGTAAAGTAGCGGCGTTGATAAAAGGAGAGTCGTTACTGTTATACGCGCAAGGTGAAATTATCTGGGAGCATATGAAGGTAGCCTCTTTAAGCAAACAGGACTTACTGGAAAGCCTACGGCTGGAAACAACGAAAAATGCGCTGGAAGACGTGGTGCAGGCGCAGATGGAGACGAATGGGAGGATTAGTTTTGTGGTAAAAAAATAAGAGAGAAGGGGTTTTGGCTGGCTATCTAAATCGATACGCAGCCAAAACTGATCAAAAATAAACGGAACCTGTATATTTTCTAGTTAAATTGCAACCTTCAAACCTCCGCCAGATACCATAAAACATCAACACTATGGCTACCACGAAAAAAACGCTGTCCTCCGCACAACAGGAAACGTTACTCCAAACACTGAAAACCCGTTTTGAAAAACATATGCAGCGGCATAAGGGCCTCGACTGGACCAAAATCGCTTCCAGGCTAACCGCCGATACCAAAAAACTCTGGTCATTACAGGAAATGGAAAACACTGGTGGGGAACCGGATGTGGTAGGCTATGATAAAAAAACAGACGAGTATCTTTTTTATGATTGCTCACCCGAAACACCCAAAGGCCGCCGTAGCATTTGCTACGACCAGGAAGCACTCGAAGCCAGGAAAGAGCACAAGCCTGCCGGTAGCGCTGTAGGCATGGCAGCAGCAATGGGCGTGGAGCTTTTAACAGAAGAAGAATACCGGGCATTGCAGGAGCTGGGAGCGTTTGATCTGAAAACTTCCAGCTGGATTAAAACGCCCGCGGCTGTAAGAAAGCTTGGTGGCGCCGAATTCGCGGATAGGCGCTACAATAAAATATTTATATACCACAACGGTGCGGATTCTTATTATGCCGTGAGAGGTTTCCGTAGTGCGTTAAAGGTGTAATTGTAAAACCAATACTCCTGCTAACAGTCCAACTCAACAAAGAATTATTTATAAAAAAGTAGTAATTAATTATCGTTTTACGATAATTAATTACTACTTTTGGATCATTGATTTAAATTACCTCCAATGATCCGTGTAAAAGCTGTTTCTAAAATATTGTATTATATCAGCAAAGCATTAGCCCTCGGCTACCTGTTAACTACCGGGTATGCCATTATTTGTTTGCTGGCTAACTGGAATGTGGCCACCTATGGAGAAGGCAAATATCTCCATATTTTTTATCCATTTACCCGCCAGGCTTTCCTTAGTATAGAATACCAGCCATCTTATATTGTTTTCTCTTTCCTGGTGCCACTGGTGTTATATAGCATATTCTTCCAACTGGCGTCGGGTGTCTTTAAAGTCTTCTGTCAGCCTAAATTATTTTCACTGCATCATATCGCGCAGTTGCGCAGATTTTACTTGCTAAACTGCATAGCGCCCGGTATTACTACCCTATGCGCCACCTTATTTGTTGCGGTGCAGCAGGCCATATGGGTGCTCGTTATCGTGCATTTGTTCCTGGGAGTTTTTGCCTGGTTTATGGCAGCGATATTTAAGCAGGGATTACAATTGCAAAACGAACAAGACTTATTTATATAACTATGCCAATTATCATAAACATTGATGTGATGCTTGCAAAACGTAAAATGCAAAGCAAAGAATTGGCGGAAAAATTAGGTATTACGCCGGTCAACTTATCCATACTTAAAACCGGAAAAGCCAAAGGGGTACGGTTTGATACCCTGGAGGCCATCTGCAAAATTCTGGCATGCCAACCCGGCGATATTTTAGAATATAGGGAAGAAGCATAATCCATCATAATCATCAACCGTATAAAAAAAGCAATGGTCCACCATTGCCAGGGATTGTATTGTCTAAACTCAGTTAATATGAACAGGCTTTATATTGATCAGCTTTCGCTTACCTATAAAAATGGTGTAAAGGCACTCTGCAATATTTCACTGGATATGGGCAACGGGATGTTCGGCTTATTAGGACCCAATGGCGCCGGTAAATCATCGCTCATGAAAACCATCGTAGGACTGCAAAAGGCGGATAACGGACAGATTGTTTTTAACGGGGTGGATGTCATAAAACATCCTACATTCCTCAGAAAACAATTAGGATTTTTGCCGCAGGACTTTGGTGTTTATCCGAAGATATCAGCTTACGACTTGCTGCAACATCTTGCCATACTCAAAGGTATCAGTAGCGCCACAGAAAGAAAAGCACAGATAGGTTATTTACTCAATAAAGTAAACCTGCTTCATGTGCAAAACAAAGAAGTGTACACTTTTTCAGGAGGCATGAAGCAACGCTTCGGGGTGGCGCAGGCATTGTTGGGAAATCCTCAGTTGATCATCGTGGATGAACCTACCGCCGGATTGGATCCGGAAGAGCGCAACAGGTTCAACATATTATTGAGTGAAATCAGCGAGCAGGTAATCGTGATCCTTTCTACGCATATCATAGAAGATGTACAGCAGATGTGTTCACAAGCCGCCATCATCAAAGGCGGCGAGCTGCAGGCCGTCGGAAGCCCTGCAGAAATGATCAGGAGACTAAAGGGAAAAATCTGGACCAAACAGGTACGCACAGTAGTTTTCCCATCTTCCGAAAATAACTACCGGCTGATAGGGCAACAGTTCATTGCGGGCGCTATGTATATTACCGTCTTTGCAGAACAACCCCCAACCGGTTTTCTACCGTTAACGCCTACACTGGAACATGCATATTTTCACGCCCTTTATCACACTAACCCATGAAAGCCATTTTCCTGTTTGATATAAAAGCATATACGAAAGGGTTAACCAGCTGTTTGCTGATAGCCTGTTTGGTGGGTGCGGGCTTGTTCGCGGGCAGTCAGTTTAATATGGCGGCAAGTGCCAGCATCTCTTTTAAATCGGCCTACAGTATCGGCTTTATGTTGGGGTTCCTGAGCCTCTCTATCATCCTCACCGCTACTGTTTTTGCGCAACAATTGTTATTCAAAGAATGGGATACCCGGTTTGACGGAATCCTGTTTACTACGCCGGTCAGTAAATATATGGTGGCGGGCGGACGGTTCCTGTCCCTTTGGATATTAACACTTGCCGGCTTTTTGCTATTGACGCTGGGGTTTGGTATCGGACAGGTGATAAGAGCCGGTGAGCCCATTCCGGTGATTAGTTACATATATCCATTCATTTTTTTCGCAGGTGTCAACAGTTTATTTGTATGCAGCTGGCTGTGCTGCCTGGCATGGAGCACCCGTAATAAACTAACGATGGCTATAGGAGGCCTGTTGTTGTATGTGTTATACATGGTGCTATTACTGTTTTCAAATTCACCGCTGATGGCACAGACTTCCCCGCAATCTCTGACAGTGCAGGCGTTATCTGCTATCCTGGACCCCTTCGGACTATCGGCCTGGTTTTACGATAGCCGCCTTCTTTCCGTGAGCCAGCATAATACCGTGTTAATACCGGCAACTGGATATTTCCTGTTAAACAGAGGCCTGGTAATAGTCTCCTCCCTGATTTGCTTATTGATCGGCTATAATCGTTTCTTCCGTAGTGCCGGTAGGCGAAAATTAGCCACCATAGCAGCATCGGGGAATTTGCCTATAGCCGTTAACGTGACAGTCGTTGCCAGGTATAATTTACGTACCCGACTACAGTCGATAGGGGCATTTATAAAAATGGATATGAGGCACCTCATCAAAAGTATTTCATTCCCTGTCAGCCTCCTGTTATTGATTTTTTATATCAGCATGGAGCTGTATGCTGCTATCGACAAAGGTATTCGGCTGCCGCAGCAATATGCCGGATCAGGGTTAATAGCTACTACTATTATCGGGAACTTTCATTTCATCGGGATGTTACTCATGATATATTTTGTAACAGAGGGGTATTGGAAAAGTAATACGGTGAGAATTTCCCCGATTGAAAACAGCACAGCACAAGCTACCAGTAAGCTATGGGGGCACGCGGGAAGCAGTGTGATACTCCTGTTCTCATATACGATCATCATGATCCTGCTGGGCCTGATTTTCCAATGGATATACCAGTATCCTGTGGTCGATTGGCGCGCTTACGCAGGTGTACTCGTTTTCAATACCTGGCCATTACTGTTGCTGACGGCTGCGTTGTTGTTGATAAACCAATTGATGAATCGTCACTACCTGGCTTTGAGTACAAATATTTTAATGGCGCTGGCCCTTGCAAGTCCGTTGTCTAAGAAAGTGATCTTACACCCGCTATTTCGCTTTTTTTCGGGGTTTAATGGCGTGTATAGCGATTTCAACGGATACGGGGCTTATTTGCCTGCTTTTGTCGCAAGACTGGTATTTGGAACCGCTGTGATAGGAATACTATGGCTCCTTTATGATATGGTGAAAAGGAGGAAGTTAAAAGGATTGTTGTTGTTGGAAGTGATGATGCTGGCGGTGGTGGGCTTTTTCTCCGGCAAAGCATTTATGGTAGGATACCGGAAGACGGACGATGCCAGCAAACTGGCTGCGGCTGTCCAATATGAGCAAGCATACCGGAAGTACCAGGAGATGGAACAACCGGTAATTACGGAAGTAGTTACCCAGGTTAATTTATACCCTCGCGAAAGGGCCTGGATGATTACAGGTAAGTATCGTATTAGGAATATTTCCAGGAGCGCCATCTATAAAATACTGATCAACTTTGATGATGAATTGAACCTGATGAATGCCCGGTATGCTGCTGCCAATGAAGTAATCTCTATTCGTCAGCCGGTGTCGGAGCTGTTGTTACAGCATCCCCTGCAGCCAGCCGATAGCGCTGATATTTATTTTGAGATGTCATACAAATGGACGCCTGTTAATGGACACCAGCCGGCCAATGCCATCCTGGAAAATGGTTCCTTCATGAGAATCAGCCGTTATTTTCCACAAATAGGGTATCAGGCGGCACGGGAAATAACGGATACGCTACAACGTCGGGAGGCAGGATTAGGTGTGGCTACTGGCGTAGTACCGGTAGATCACCCTAAAACAGCCCCTTACAACTTTATTCATTTAGACCTGGTGATTTCTACGGATGCCACACAAACGGCCATTGGTACAGGAGAGTTGGTGCAGCGATGGTCGCAGCATGGTCGCAACTATTTTCATTACCGGACTTCAAATCCCTGTCCCTTTCGTTTCGCCGTTTCGTCTGCCTGTTATGCCATGCGCCGTGCAATTTATAAAGGAATAGCCTTGTACGTATACTACCATCCCACACATCCGGAAAATGTAGCTCATTTAATGTCCGTTGCTGAACAAACGCTGGATTATTGCCGGGAAAATTTCGGTCCGTATCCCTTTCATTCGCTTACCTTTTCCGAGGTGTCTGCCTTTTCCAGTGCTTTTGCGGGTACTGCCTATCCGGCCAGTATTTTTATGACCGAGAGTAGCCTCTTTCATGCCAATATCAAAGGTGATCAACAACAGGATGTAATTAATGAATTAGCCGCGCATGAGGTGTCGCATATCTGGTGGGGAAATAGCCAGATAGACCCCGATAACCGGGAAGGAGCCGCCATGCTCACCGAAACATTGGCGATGTATACCGAGATGATGTTATATAAGAAAATGTATGGGAGGGAGAAGATGTGGGAAAAGGTGAAAATACATCAGCAAATATATGATAGTGAGAAAGGACTTTCCGAGAACCGGCCTTTGTACAAAGTACGGGAAGAACAAACACATATCACCTACTCCAAAGGAGCGGTAGTAATGGTACAACTTAGTGAACTGATAGGCGAGCATAAGGTAAATGAAGCACTGAGGAATTTTTTGCAACATCATCGATACCCCGGCCCGAGACCGGTATCAACAGACCTGGTAAACGAAGTATTGCAGGTAAGTGAGGCGCAACATCATGCGGAGATCAGGCAGCTATTTATGGAGGAGTAGTTTGTCGTTTTTATACAAACACCCGGCTATCGGCGCTGCTTAGTTTTGTGCAGAAAAATATCTTTAATATGAACATCATTAGCCGGATACTGCTGGTTATCCTGATCATTACCACCAGTAACGATATTGCTGCACAAAAAAAACAGACGATGAAACAACGAATGAGTATTCTGACCATTGGCGTGAAAGATATGTCCGCTATGCGCGCCTTCTACGAACAAAAGTTTGGATGGGTACCGGAGGCCGTCAATAAGGATATTGTATTTTACAAAATCAATGGCAGCCTTATTTCCCTTTTTTCTGCGAAAGCGTTGGCCGACGACGCCAGAATTCCTTATACAGATCAATTTTCCAGGCACTACATTCTGGGATATATCGTGAATACAGAGCAGGAAGTAGACGAGCTGTATGCAGCATTAAAAAGCAAGGGAGTGACTGTGGTAAAAATGCCGGAAAAGACCTTCTTTGGTGCTTACACAGGCTATGTACAGGACGTGGAAGGGAACCTCTGGGATATTGGTACCAATCCATTGATACCACTGGATGCAAATGGAAATGTGATCACGCACAAGGATATACGACACCTGGAACAGTAGGAGGATGATCGCGGGGGCCTCCCGCGATCATCTGCTTATTCGATAAGTGTTTTTAAAATAGCTACACTCCTGGTTAATTGCTCTTCTGTAGAAGAGGCAAAGCCAATACGGATGCCGTTGTTGTAATGCGGACGATGTCCGTGCAGGTCTCCATCAGATAACAGCAAGCCTTTCTGATAGGCCTTTTGCGCCAGCTCATGCAGGTTAATGCTCTTGTCAAATAGCGTCCATACAGACATGCCACCTTCTGGTATGGTGAAGCTAACCCGGTCTTTTAATTGTTGTTGCAGTAAGCTGCAAAACCAGTCGCGTCTTCGCTCGTACACCGGCAAAGTTCTCCTTAAATAGCGGGGAATAGTGCCATCATGGATAATGTCGGCTACTGCGTTGTCCAGTATATGATCTCCTTGTCGGTCTTGCATTACCCGTACTTTCGACAGGTGTTCGATAACATTTTCTGCTGCCACCAGGTATCCCATCCGGAAAGCCGGCGAAAAGCTTTTGCTGAAGGAGCCGCAGTAAATCACCATGCCGTGCTGGTCGGCGCTGGCGAGTGGTAGTAACGGCCTGTGTTTATAGTGAAAATCAAAATCGTAATCATCTTCCAAAATAATAAACCCATATTCATTGGCCAGCCGGAGTAATTCCATTCGCCTGTCTAAACGCAGGGACACGGTAGTAGGGTAGTGGTGATGCGGTGTTACGTATACCATTCTTACGCGATGTTGTTCGCAGATCACTTTTAGTTCTTCTGTTACCAGCCCATGTTCATCCACCGCAATCCCGATATGTTGCGCACCGGCGTGCCTGATGTTCTGTTCCATGCGGGAGTAGCCGGGAACGCCTGTTACTACAATGTCGCCGGGTTCAATCAGCGCGTTGCAAACCAGGTTGATGCCCATCAGGGTACCTCTTACAGAAAGTATATTTTGAGCGGTGGTATGTAGTCCACGGGTGGTATTCAGGTAATCAGACATGGTTTGCCGGTACCAGGGAGTACCCGCGGGGTTGCCATAGCAACCAAATTTGTTGTATAGGCCGCTTCGGGTGAGCTGGTTGCGGTAGGCCCTGTACAATTCTTTTAAGGGCGCTAATCCGGGATCGGGGTAGCCGTCGTCCAGGTGTAATTCCGGGAAAGGAATATCCGGTACGGTGTGCAGGTAATGAATGGGGGTGATGGGAAATCCCGCTTTTTGGTGGGCATGGGAAGACAGGTACTTATCCGGCTTTACCGGTTCGTAACCTTTCATGTGTGTGGACACAAAAGTACCTCTGCCAACCAGGCTTTCCAGCCAGCCTTGTATGGTCAGCTCTTCGATAGCTTTCTGAACCGTAATCCGGTTGATGCCCAGTATGCGGGCAATATCCCGGCTCCCGGGCAATTTCTGGCCGGCACGCAGGGTGCCTTGTTGGATCAGTGCCAGCATGCTATCGGCGAGTTGCAGGTAAACCGGCCGTTCCGCCATGTGATCGAGGGTAATATGCTCAAATAACCCGGAAATAATTGGACTATCCATTTTATTGGTATTGGACTACAAAGGTAATCCAATGAGGTGTTACTTTTATATTATGCAATTAAACATTGGATATGTACGTACCACCATATTTTAAATTTAATGACCGGAAGGAAATGGTGGCATTTATGAAGCAATATAGCTTTGCCACCATCGTGACTATAAAAGACAATATACCAGTGGCTACGTCATTGCCCTTCGTTATTGACGATAGCGCTGGCAAACTCTTGTTGAAAGGACACTTTGCAGCTGCCAACGAACAGGCAAAATATATTGCTCAAAATACCTCCCTGGTTATTTTTGCCGAGCCACATGCTTATATATCGCCAGTAGATTATGATAAAAGAGAAAGCGTGCCTACCTGGAACTACATGGCGGTGCATGCCTATGGTAAAGCCACTATTGTGGAGGATGAAACAACGGTGTCCCGGGTGATGGAGCAAATGATTCTCCAATATGAAGCCGGCTACCTGGAGCAATGGAACAGCCTCTCGGATAAATACAAAAAGGGAATGATGAAAGGCATTGTTGCTTTTGAAATAGAAGTGACCGATTTACAGGGACAAAAGAAGGTGTCTCAAAATAAAACCGCCGGCGAAAGGCAGCGGATCAGCGAACGCCTGGAAAATAGCGGCGACGCATTGGCGGCCACCATCGCCCGCCAGATGAAGGAAGGATAGCCCGGGAACCACACTGAAAAGGGGCAGGAATACTGCTTTTGAGCGGGGAGGAAATATTTTATTACCGGTATGCCCGGCGAATTATATTTGCACTATATTTATACCTCCTTTGAAAGTCGTGTTTAAAAACTCAAGAAGTGCAAACTACCACTGAAACAGCGCAAACTACGCAGCTATTCGACTACGATTATTGGAATCAGCAGCTTCCTTCACTTAGTAAGGAATACCAGGGAGCCGGTCCATATCCTCATATTGTATTAGAAAATTTCCTGAACCCCGACGCCCTGATGGCCTGCGCGAAGGAGTTTGATAAATTGAATGAGGACGATGGCTGGATCAACTATGTTCATTACAACGAAAACAAAGCCGGGTTGAATAAACTGGATTTGTTGCCTGCTACCATTAAGCGGACCATTAATGAACTGAATTCTCCCCAGTTCCTGGAATTCCTAAGTACGCTGACCGGCATAAAAGGACTGATGAAAGATGATCTCCTGGAAGGCGGAGGTATACATCAGTCGAAACGCGGCGGCTACCTGAATATTCACGCCGATTTCACCGTGCATCCGCATCATCGTCACTGGCAACGCCGGGTGAATGTGCTGGTGTATGTCAACAAAGACTGGGTGGAAGAATGGGGTGGTAAACTGGAATTGTGGGATACAGAAATGAAGGCTTGTGAGAAGAAGGTGTTACCTGTTTTTAACCGCTGCGTAATCTTTAATACAGATGCGGATTCTTATCATGGACACCCCGAGCCCACCACTTGCCCCGAAGATCAACACAGAAGATCTATTGCGCTGTATTATTATACAGAAGAAGCACAGCCTTTCCGCAGAGCTACCCGTTATATGGTGCGCCCCGGAGAAGAGAAAAAGAAATTTATGGTGAAGCTGGATAATACCATGGTGGCTGTTTATACAGAAATCAAAGGTATGCTCGGCTCCAACGATAAAGTGATCAGTAAAGTATTGCGGTTCTTCTCCCGCAAGAAATAGCAGAAAGCGAAAAGCAGAAAGCATAAAGCAATTGTAGCGGGTGATCAATGCGGATATAATATTCGCAAAGTTCACTCGCTACAATTGCTTTATGCTTTCTGCTTTTCGCTTTCTGCTTACTTAGCAGTTACTTCCCGTTTCAGGAATACAAAACCATTTTTACGATACAACTCTTTCACACCAGGATGCTGTAGATAAGGATCCACCCTGTCTATCTTTGTCACGAAATAAGTAGGCTTATCAATAGGACCTGTCAGCAACCAGTTTTCATCATAGGAGTTTTGGTTGACAGGTTTTTCTTTATGGGTATAGAAGAATGGTGCGTAGCTCCAGTAGCCTAATGTAGTCACGTAGCAATCTTCTCCCTGTCTTTGTTCCAAAAACTCAATCGCAGCCGCTTGTGAGTACTTCTCTACTTTAGGAACAATGATAGCGGCCGCCAGGAAAATAACCAAACCGGTACCCACAAAATAGGTGGTGGCGGCATTGATGAATGCATGTTTTTTCAGTTGCCGGAGTCCTATTATGATAGTGGCCAGCATCAGGAGTCCTACGATACCTTCCCAGCCGCTCCATTTCACATCTGCTGCCATGTTGGCCTGTGCAAAGGTGTCATGTACATAAGGAATCAGTTGTTTGATATTTAAAGCAATCACCGCCACCGCCAGCAATACAATGGCAATGATGGCGCCCAGGGTGGTGGCTAATACGCCTGCGTACTTTTTGTAATCCAGTTCTTTTCTGTCCCATTTATAGAACGTATACGCTGCCAGGAAACTAATCGGGAACCAGGCCAGGGAAGAATAGTGAATAATGCGCGATTGTACAATGGTGAACAGGATGGTGACTACCCAGAACAACAACAGCATCCAGATCTTAAAGTCTTTGTCATACCTGCCGCTATAGCGCGCTTTAAAGAAGGAAGGAATGGCAAAAAGAGAAGCAGGAAAACAGCCTACCAGCAACACTACAAAGTGATAGCCAAAGAAGCCTGCTTGTCCGGCATCATGGGTCGTGAACAGCCGGTATTGGTATTTTAAAAACTCTGTAATGAACCAGGGGCCATTCTTGGCCGTTTCGTATCCGTACCAGGTAAGAGTAACCAATGCCGTAACAACAAGAAACAACAGCGCATGTCCCCAGTTAAAATAGATCCGGAATTTGTTATAGATGAAATAAACACCCAGCACCAGCAGGAATACCATCAGTGCCACCTGCCCTTTGGTTAAAATAGCAAGTCCCATGAAAATACCCGACCACACGGCATAGTACAGCGGTTTCTTATCTATCCCTTCTTTATCATACCCATTCCGTTTCCAGTGATACAATATAAAGAAGTACAACGCCAGGAAAGTAAACAGGTTAAACCAGGGATCAATAATACCTGATTTGAAATACATATTAGGAAACAGGGAGCCACCAAAAGCCAGCGCCCAGAGTATCCCGAATTTCCGGTCGTACAGCCGGGTACCACATATCAATAACACTACCAGGGTCACAACACCGCAAACCGCATTGGGAAAGCGGGCAGCAAATTCGTTGATACCAAATATTTTCATCGACAAGCTCTGCATCCAGAAGAACATCGGTGGTTTTTCCCAGAATGGTTTGAAATTGATATAAATCCTGGTATAGTCATCCAGCTTCAACATCTCCCTGGAGCACTCCGCGAAATTAATTTCATCCCAGTCAAACAAATGAACCCTTCCCAGGAAAGGAATGAAAAAAAGCGCTGCAATCACCGCCGTTAATAGAATAGTGGATAGTTTGGGTGTACGCATATGTACGTTATGTATATGATTGAATTAAACAAATATATGGTCATATAATATGATTTGCAAATCAGGTAATTAATCGGGTAAGGCGTCGGGATAAAGTTTATTTGTGCAAGTAAATACTTGCTTTTATATTTGCAAGCAGATACTTGCATATATGAAAGTCAGAAGAGATGTTTATCAGGCCATCGCCGATCCTACACGAAGGGAAATTATTAACCTGGTAGCAGGGCAGTCGTACAATGTAAACACCATCGCCGAAAAGTTTGACATGACCCGGCAGGCCATCTCCCTGCACGTTAAAATACTGGAGGAATGCGGGATGCTGGTGATTACACAAAGCGGCAGGGAAAGATTTTGTGAGGTACAGTTGGATCAGCTTGAGGAAGTAGTTACCTGGATCGATCAATCCCGGAAATTATGGACGAAACGATTTGAAAAATTAGACAAATACTTACAACAACAGAAATCCAAAAACAAATGATGACGAAAACTGAAGATCTCTTAATCACGCATCTGTTTGATGCTCCACGCGAAACCGTTTTTGATGCCTGGACAGATCCTGAACACCTGCAACACTGGTATGCACCAGACGGCTGTGATATTGTATTTAAGTCGATAGATGTCAGGGTGGGAGGCCGGTTTCATTCGGTAGTACAGGATCCCGTGCATGGCCCCTGCTGGATCACCGGCGAATACCTGGAAGTAAACGCACCGGAAAAACTGGTGTTCACCATGGAATTGTGTAATGAAGACGGAGTACCCGTTAGCGCTACTGCAGCCGGGAAATCTAAAGACTGGCCATCAGCCATTATTACCACCATCACCTTTGAGGCGTTAGGCGAGCAAACCAAACTAACCCTGCACCAAACCGTGGCGGAAGCGGAAGCTAAAAAAACAGGTGCTTATCAAAGTTGGTTCAGCATGTTTGATCGTTTGAAGGTATTATTGGCCACCAGTAAATGATAAAATCATGCGCTGCTTCAAGCTTTTGCCATTACTACTGCTTTCCTTGCTGATAAGCAGTTTTACGAATGTTTTAATACCCAATCATATGAGCCCGAATAAAGAAACGGTGACGAAGTACATGGCAGCTTTCAATCAGAAAGACCACGCTAAAATACTGGCTTGTTTAACGGACGACGTAACATGGGAACTGCCGGGCGTTTACTCGCATAAAGGCAAAGCGGCGTTCGACAAGGAAATTGAAAACGAAGGATTTACGGGCAAGCCTGTCAACGCAGTTGCCCGGATGATGGAAGAAGGGGATATCGTCATTGCCGAAGGTACCGTGCAGGCACAAACGAAAGAAGGAGTGATCATTCACCTGGTATTTTGTGATGTTTTTGAGATGGAAAACGGGCTGATAAAGAAATTGATTACTTACCTGATGCCGGTACCGGATAAAAATAAGATGTAGGGAGTAGTATAGCATGAGTATTAGTTGGCGCCAACTGGTATTTTTTCTCTACCTTAATCCCTATGGAGCTAACAAATGAAGTATCCTATTGGCAACAATTCCTGGAAGAACGACTGAACATAAGGCTGGAAGAGCCGTCCATTCATAGCGTTACCGGGGGATTGTTCAACCAGGTATACCGGATAAACGACGAACAACAGGCCTGGTATATCAAACAATACCTGGATAAACAAGTGTCCGGGATATTCTCTCCTCCTGAAATACCTGCCGGCCAACGCTGTGAGTTGGCTTTTAAAGTACATGCCCTTTGCAGACAGGTAGAGGGGAACGCCGCCCACGTACCGGAAATACGGCAAGACAAAACAAGTAATACGCTGGTCATTGCCGGCATCCCCCATGCGAAACCACTCATAGAATATCTCGCGGCAGGCAAAACGCCGGTTACTGCATTGCTGGCAGCGGCGCGGGTACTGGCCCGGTTACATGCAGCCACCTATAACGTAAGGGCATATACGGAACAACCCCTGTTTTGTAACACCATCTTCAGGGATTATAAATTAAAATTGCAGTACTACGAGCTGTCCCGGGAACTGGAACCAGAAATGGCCGCCACTGTACAACAACTGGCAGACAGCTATAGTACCCAATTGTACTGCATGTTGCATGGAGATATCAACTCAAGGAATATTGTACTCAACGAAGAAACCGAAGCAATTGGCATCATCGATTTCGAGCAGTCGCACATCGGTCACCCGGTATACGACCTGGCATACCTGCTCAGCGAATTACTCATTTGCCAATGGTACTTCGGGTCGGAAGTGATGCAGGTGACTATTAAGCGGATGCTGGAGTTTTATTTCGGAATTAATACCCTGATAACCTATGCGGAAGTCAAAGACACGTTAAATGCACATCTGGCGGTACAGATACTATACCGGTTCCTGGGGCCAAGCCGTGATTCCTGGACGTTCTATATTGAATCGCCTAAACGGGAGCTGATGATAACGCAGGCGAAAGCATTGCTTCGGAGTAGCTATCTGATAGGATAAGAAATTTTATTTACAACCTGGCTCTTTTTCCCATTTGAGAAAGCTGGCATGCGCGCTGTCTACATATAAGTACTCCTGCGCCGGATAAGAAGCCGAATACTTCGGTGTCCAGGCTACAATGTATTTATCCTTGTTTTTCCAGCTAAAGGTGTAAGTGGAGGCACCTGTACTCTTAACACTAACGGCGTTACTATCTACCGGCACGACTGATTTTATCCTGATCGTTTGCGATTCGATGCCCGTTTGTTCATATAAATCATTCTCGCCCACACGAATTAATTGCAGTTCCTGGCCACAGGGACGAAAAACAACATAATTATTACTGTCTCTTTGCACCACCCGGATCCAGGTACCCTGGTAGCTTTTGCCCACACTGTTGGGCGGATTATCGGCGGGAGCAACTAATGCAGTATCTGAGGTGGTGGTATTGGTCGCCGTGCCCGGTTTGCAGGATGCCGTGAGCAGTACAGCTACAGCGATGGGTATTATTCGGTTCATGGATGTGCGTTTAATAAGTATGGTCTTTCTGAAATATTACTGAAGATAGAAATTGTATACATTATCAGGCCGGATTTTTTGCCGTTTTATATCGGAGCTCAAGGGCGGAGGCGCGTAAATTCCCGTATTAAATATAACTTTAGGCCATGAAGTCCGTTTTAGCCATCGTTACGTTTGCAGCTATGTTGTGCTGCCATACTGCATTTTCGCAGGCCACTTTTAAAGTCATTCCGTTAGGCGTGAAAGGTGGTATTGATGAAAGCAATCTTTCTTCCTATATGATTGCCCCGCAGGGCAGCAACGACTATGTATGCCTCGACGCCGGTACTTTACACTATGGCATTAAAAAGGCCATACAGGCAAAGCTCTTAAAGGGCAGCGCAGCAGATGTCCTGAAGAAAAATATAAAAGGCTACCTCATCTCGCATGCACATCTGGATCACCTCGCAGGCATGGTTATCAACTCACCGGATGATAGTACTAAAAATATTTATGGCCTCGATTATTGCCTGGATGTACTTAAGGATAAATATTTTTCCTGGAACAGCTGGGCCAACTTTGCTGATGAAGGCGAGAAACCAGCCTTAGGCAAATACCACTATGCGGTGCTTAGGCCTGGTGTGGAAACGTCGCTGCAAAACACCGATATGCAGGTAACTGCATTCCCGTTAAGCCATGGCAGCCCTTACCAAAGTACGGCTTTCCTGGTGCGGTATAAAGAAGCATATGTATTATACCTGGGAGATACAGGCCCGGATTCCGTAGAACATTCGGATAAAATGCAACAGTTATGGCAACACGTAGCCCCATTACTGAAAGATAAAAAATTGAAGGCGCTTTTTATAGAAGTATCCTTCACCAATGAACAACCAGATAAACAATTGTTCGGGCACCTGACACCGCATTGGTTAATGTCGGAGTTACAGACGTTGGCTTCCTTATCAGGTACGGCGGTACTGAAGGGTTTCCCGGTAGTGATCACGCATATCAAACCCGGAGCTAAGCGGGAGCAACTGATCCCTGCGCAATTGAAAAAATACAATCCGCTGCAGGTGAAGTTGATTATTCCGGAACAAGCCAAATTGCTGACATTTTAAACAAACCCGGTTAGTATTGGAGCCCAATAAATTCCTATTTTTGAACCTGTTCAAATAGACCATGCTATGAGTTTTTTTAAATATATTCCGGGGAGAGCACATGCCCCCGCTGTTAATGTTAATCCCGCTAATACCGCACAAGCGCTACTGGAGCAATATGGTGGCAGCAGCCTGGATAAACAACATAATTTGTATGAAGTGATTGGCGAACATAATTGGGATGCCGACCTGGAAGCAGGCACCATCACCTTTGGGGAAGGAAAGGTATTTCCTTTACAGGTGCTGGGTACTTTTTCGCATAGTGCGCAGTCCTGGTTGTGGGCCTGGGCTAACACACAATCTGCTATTCCTCCGGCGGTGCTGGAAGAGGCATTGCAACTCAAAGCTTTTGGCGCACAACATCATATCGACTTATTTACGCAAGACGAATTTGAAGCCACAGAAAATGATCTTCACCGCATCGGTATGATTGCTGCGGGTATGTTTGATGACAGCGCCTATTACCTCGCTGATTATGGTCAGGGTGTTTTACTGGCTACTATAAAAGGCGATAAGATTGATCAGGCAGAACGTAATAACCTCGCGCGGCCCTTGTCTGTTTTTCCGCAACTGATCAGTTTTTTCGAGATGAATCATAAAAATACTTTCACCAATTATATCAGCCAGATAGGTTATACAGTGGAAGAGGGCCCAGGTGGGTTAACAGCTACCTGGAATGGAAATACGATTACGGCTACTTTTGATGAGCTGTCCAGGCTCACGCAAATAAATGGGAAAAATTAACGAACATGAAATTATTTGGTCCTGGTGCAGAACTAACGGAATTGGCTACACGAATTATGGAGGAAGACTTGCAGGCATTGGAAAATCAGTTGTCGGCAGGATGGGATTTGAATGCAGTGTTTAATGTCACCCGGCATATTGATGTGTCCCCGTTGACCCTCGCACTCAGTGAACAAAAAATGAAGGTGGTGCACTGGCTGCTGGAGAAAAATGCGGTCATTAATGATAAAGCGTCTCCGGCACTGATTACAGCTGCTGCTACCTGTAAGCCGGCAGTGCTGCAGTTATTGATCGACAAAGGCGCCCATGTCAATCAACCGGATAAATTAGGTAAAACAGCCCTGACAGCCGCTTTGTATGGGAATAAATATGATAACATTGCCTTGTTGCTGGCCAATGGATATCGTTTACAGGACGATGGGCGCTCATTACGACAGGCCGTTTCCAACCGACAGTATCCAGCCATTAAAATATTGTTGGAAGCAGGGGTAGATGTAAACCTGCATATACCCGATATGGTGTTCCCGTATAATCCCACGGCGGTGTGTGTGGCTGCACAAAACAATGACTTCAACACCGTGAAGGTATTGGTGGAAAAAGGTGCTGATGTTACGATAAAGGACAAGTATGGTGAACGCCCTTACAACGCTGCCGTGGCTAAGAAGAATGAAGAAATGATCGCCTATATCAAAGCGTTGGAGCCGCCGCAGTGGCATGAAGAAGAGCAGCGGCTGGCAGATCTGAAAAAGTATAAAATCCCCGCTAAGCTATTAGAGGTGCTGAGAAGCGACAACCGCCGCATGGAAATTCCCGGAAACGAATATGTAAGTTATATAGCGTTTAACAGGGTGGTAGATTTGAAAGAAGTAAACTGGAACAAGCATAAATTCCTGGATCTTCTGTCGGATGCAGATAACTATGGAGCAGAAGGACTATTGGTTTGGTATCCCAAAAAGAAATGCCTGGCATTTGCAGACTATGAACACGGAGAATTGAAAGAATTGAGTAGTGTGGAAGATTTTTTTCGTAACCCGGGAGAACAATTGAATAAGATATTTGAATAGGGATCGCTGGTAAAGCCGGGCCCATCTGGAAACGAACGCCTGCGTCTGCCTGATTGTGCACCATTTGCGGCTAAATCTTTCAAATGAAAACGGTTGGCGATATCGTGGACTGCTTTGAAATCCTGGCTAAGTAAATTATACGTTTCGCAAAGTAAGAAAGCCTGTAAATCATTTGATTTACAGGCTTTCTTATTATACAGTACCAAAAGATGGGTAGCAACAAGTTTTGTCAGAAAATCTGCCACTATTTAAGTAACTTAATTACTCAAAACCGTGTACTGTATTAACTTATCATGTTCAATGATCCCGCTATGAACAGAGTTGTGATATCCCTTATACTATTGCTCTGCTGTGGAGCAAACCAGGAAATTACCGCACAGCAACCTACATCACCCTTCCCTTTTAGAAGTTATGCCCGAACGCTGAATGTGGCGCCTAACGGGAGTATGGTTATTACAACCAAGGGTGGAGAAGTAGCCTATACCGACTCCGTAAAGGGAATCTGGCGTAGTATATCGCCGATGGATAAAGGAGAAAAGTCTTACGGATGGCTGCTGGAGCGGACCAATCTGTTTAATAAGGATACGGCCTTTACATCCGGATTTATTGAAAATAAAGGTAAGTATGACGTTATCTACAGAACGGAAAATGGTGGGAGGAACTGGACGGCAGTGTATTTCGGACAGGATGGCTGGATTGATGCAACGGCAAATCTCTTTAATGGCGAAGCCTGGATGAGCATTGCGGGGAAAGGCATTGCCCATACCGTTGATTATGGAAAAACCTGGGAAATAGCCTCCCCAGCAGTGAATGGAACGCAGCGCTATTCCAAGATGTTTTTCAACCGTAAGCGGGAAGGAATAATGGGGTCTGTCTGGAATTCCCTGGCCTATTCTGTCAATAGCGGCAAAAGCTGGAAGCTATTGGCCACGCCCCTGGATCAAAAGAAATATAATAAGACAAACCCGAATCAACGACCGGAATTTAATGATGTGGCTATTTTCAGGAACTATCTCCTCGTAAAACAGGAAGACATGGTTTTTATGGCGGATAAAGATTCCTTGGTATGGAAGCATATTAGCAATATTGATAACTTTTACGCAGATCCGGAACATGATGATTTGTATCTCAGGATGAAAGATAAATCTGTGGTGCATGTAAATGAGCGACTGGATACGGTTACCATAGGAAAAGTTACCGGAGATCCATTTTCAGGTGTTTGTGTAAATGGTAAACTTTATTTGCTTGCACTTAATAGTGTAATTGGTATATCCGGAAATGATGGGATACAGCAATATCCTATCCTGAGTGACCAAGCCGTAGTCATGGAACCTGAGATATTCGGGATGTCTGCTAATGGTAAATACTATTATGGAATCTCCGGTAATGTAATTTACAGGAAGAAGGTGGAGAAAGATAAATGGACAACACTACAAACACTTTCTCTAAGTCCGGATATGAATACATTGACTTTTAACGGGGAGAAGAATGAGATAGCATTCTATACGAACGATTCTGTTTATCATGTGGATATAGACAATGGAAATATGAGGGCTAACCGTAAAGGGGAGTATCTCTCCTTGTTTCAGCAACATCCCGTTAACCGGGTTATTGTCTCTACCGGTAGCCATGGCTGTTTTCATCGGTATAGTGATAACCTCGAATACCAGAGAGAAGGGAATGAATATGTATTGATGGACAATAATTCCCAGGGGACAAAGCATACCAACCAATTGAATACTACAAAAGAAACAATAAACGCAGAAGACGTGAAGCGGTTGGTGAAAGCAGTATGTAATGATTATAATAGGATGCCTGGTATTGCTGATTTTGGATTTACGCAAAAAGAGTATGATCAGTGTAAAAAAGATATTCAGGCATTTAATGTGAATAGAAAAATCGATGACAGACCAGGAAAAGAAAACACCGGTTTCTATATCAGAGAAAATAATGTTGATTTTAATAAGCTGATCTTATTAGTGGATAGCATTAAAACACTGGACTCGGCAGCAATGGGTAAAATATTGTTGAATTCGGATCATATGCGGAGTACGACTACTGACTGGATGGCAATAAGTTTGGTAAACGATAATGGAGAAACTTTGAGGATTCAGTATTCATATACGGAGCAGCTTAATGCGATGCGCTTGCCTTGTGCATTGATTTTTAACGAAGAGAGGTTATTGGTGTTTACACCGGCCATTACCAGTTTCCTGGAGAGCAATTGTCCTGCTTTGATGAAGGATAGGAACCGGATGCCACTGCTATATGATATGGTAAAGTATCTGTATTCCGGGAAGGCCGAATAAAAAAAGCCTTACAGTTGATGGCTGTAAGGCTTTTTTATAACATTATTTATTTAAACTGATCTAAGCTCTCATCTTGTTTGAGCACTTTCTCATAATTTTCCTTTTTCATAGCTGCCAGCTTTTCTCTGAGTGCAGGATTATGCGTAGCTAATATCTGCACGGCCAGTAGACCAGCGTTACGTGCGCCATTTACACTCATGGTAGCTACAGGTACATCACCAGGCATCTGAACGATTGATAAAAGAGAATCCCAGCCATCCAGGGAGTTGGAAGACTTGATAGGTACACCTACCACAGGTAAAGTGGTAATAGCCGCCACCATACCGGGAAGATGTGCTGCACCACCGGCGCCGGCAATGATGATTTTCAAGCCACGTTCTTCAGCAGCAGCGGCATACTCAAACATTCTTTGAGGGCTGCGGTGTGCTGATACAACATTAAATTCGAAGCCGATGTCGAATTTCTTTAACACCTCGATTGCCTGACTCATAATAGGCGCATCTGAACTACTGCCCATAATAATGCCTACTTCTGCCTGTTTCATATTTTTTAATTTAAAATTTTCCGAATGGTTTCAGCTTTTGCTACCACTTTTTCCATGGTACTGTCTGTGATCGTAACATGTCCTACTTTCCTGCCTAATCTGCTGCCTTTTTTGCCATACCAGTGCAGATGCGCACCAGGTACTTCCAATAAACGCTGCAGTTTTTCCTGTCTGTTTGAACTCAGCGCTGCAGTTTCGAGTATATTCAACATTAAAGACGGCAAATGCAGGGTCGTGTCACCCAGTGGCAAGCCTAAAATGGCGCGGAGCAGTTGCTCATATTGCGATGTAGTGCTGGCTTCTATGGTATGGTGACCGCTGTTATGTGGTCTTGGTGCCAACTCATTTACCAACAGTTTATTCTCTTTCGTGATAAACATTTCCACTGCCAGTATTCCTACCAGTTGGAGGGCATTTGCTATTTTTTCTGCGAGTGCGATCGCTTCTTTTTGCAATGCTTCCTCTATCTGTGCCGGCGCTTCCTGGAATTCCAATACAAACTTTTCTCCGGAAAATACCATGTTAACGGGGTCATAACAGGTCACAGCACCGTGTTCATTTCTTGCTACAATAACAGAAATTTCGTTTTTGATATCTACCAGTTCTTCCAGTACGGATGGCTCATCAAAAGCTGTTTCAATATCCGCTGTGGTTTTCAATACCATTACGCCATATCCATCGTACCCATTGCGGCGTTTTTTCAGGCAGCCGGGTAGTTTATTTTCGTACTTATAAAGATCACTTTTACCTTCAATCGCCTGGCCAGGCACAACGGGTATATGGTGCGACAGCAAAAACTGCTTTTGGGTATATTTGTCCTGGATTGTTTTAATCGTATCGGGGGAAGGGAAAACTTTTACGCCTTGTTGTACCAATTCGCGTAAAGCATCGATATTTACCGCTTCCATTTCTATCGTAATAACATCCATCCCTTTACCAAAATTCAGCACATCTTCATAAGAAGTAGGATTTCCGCAAGTAAAGAAAGAAGTATAACGTGCGCAAGGCGCATTTGGGTCTTTATCCATTACCGAAATGCTGAGGCCAAAATCTATGGCGTGCCTGATAAGCATACCACCCAGCTGACCACCTCCTAATATTCCTATTTTCAAATTTTCGATCATATATTACAATTGGGTGGCAAAGGTATGAAACTATTGCAAATGATTGTAATCATAAAAAGATACATAGTTTAAAAATTATATATAAAAAAGATGTCGTTTTTGCAAAGCCCATAATGTATCCAGGCATTGCCTGGAGAAGCCCGGGCGCCGCACTGGTATTAAAAAAGAAAGTCGCCTCAGTGCTAATACAGAGGCGACTTTCCGGTTTTAAAGGATAAATAGATTTTAACGGAAGCTAAACGCAATATCTTCTATCTGGAAGCTGTCGCCCAGCGTTTTATCGTAGTAATAAGGGCTAACCATGATCAATGCGCTCTGTCCGGCCTTCACATCAATAGTCCCACAGTAAAAATCAGGTTCTGGCAGGGCCGACAAATCCACTCCTTCTTTATAGGGCAGTTCTTTGGTGCCTGCCTTATACACGTGAAATATGTAACTACGCGTTACCTGATCGTTAAAGGTGACATAGGGTAATTCTACAAACTCGCCGAAGGTACTGCCAACGTTTTTTACTTCTTTTACTTTTTTATCCGTGTATTCAAAAGTATTATTGTCCACGGTCCGTTCAAAAATTTCAAAATCTACCGGCCCGCCGTAGAAATAAGGGAAGTCGCTTTTAAAACACACCCGGAAACCTATATTTTTCGGGTTGCTGACAGGCGTCAGATCCATTTTGTAATTCACCGTTTCACCATCAAAGAATATTTTTCTCTGCTGCACGAAAGGAGAGCGGTTTACCTCAAAAGTATTAAGTGTAGTGGTGGTCCCTTTTTTACGTAAGCGAACTTCTTCCTTATCGCTGTTAATGGTTACCAGGGAAATAACAGAGAACCCGGTATTGGGCTTCATAGTGGCAATTACCTGGTTATTTTTTACCGCTTCCAGGGTGTCGCCAATGGAATACCCCTGGAACATAATTTTAACTACTGCTGGTGATGGCATAGCCAGTTCTTTTTTATTGCAACCTGTTGTTAGCAGTGAGATGCTGAAAATATAGATGAATAATCTGCGGATATTTTTCATGAGATGATGTTATTAGAAATTAAAGGAGGCGGATAAGCTGTAGGTGCGGCCCAGGAAGCGGGTAAAAGTACGGGTGTCGCCAGGTTCATATTTTTCGCTGTATCCCGGCAGCCATTCATACCGGCTACTCCAGTCAAACCGGTGGTCGTTGGAGTCTACGTAGTCGGGCTTTTGCCTCGAGTTGAGATTTTTGTAATACTGAAACGGACCATTTAACAAATTACCCATATTAAATTTCACCTCCATCTTGTTACGGAACATTCTGTAGCTCACCTGCGCGTCGAGTTGCTCCCGGGGCATTTCACGTTCCATTAAAGTGGGCAGATCAGATACCAGGTTGGTTTTGTACCCGGCTTTATTATAAGCGATATTAAAACCAACATGTTTGCCGCTATAGGTAATGCCTGCGTTCAACAGGAAAGGTACTTGTCCGTATAACTCCCGTTTGGAGTCGTATATATAAGTGACATCCTTATTGTTCTGGGAATCATACATCGTATATTGACTTTGTACGGTAGATTTTTGTAACGTGAGGTTACCGAATAGTGTAATGTTTTGCAGCCATTCTGCCGGTGCTATGAAGCCGAGATTTTTCCTGGCTTCAAATTCAAGTCCATATACTTTAGCCCATTCTGAATTTTGCAATACATAAGCGGGATTGCCGGAATTGGCTCTGATGACTAATTCAACCGGTTTATCAAAATATTTATGGAAAACGCCTGCGGAAATAATTTCTCCGGCGCCGGGATACCATTCTGCTTTAAAATCGTAGCTGGTAATGCGGGTAGAGGCAATACCTCCCGACATCAGTTGCCCGTCATAATAAGGACTGTAGCGGTTAAAGCGACTGTTGTCCATCATCTCCGGGCGTACAACGGTATTGCTCCATGATGCGCGCAGGTTGATCTGCCGGGTTACGCTCCAGGTAAGATTGGCGGAGGGCATCCATTGCCATTTCGGATCTTCTTTGGGAGCATAAAAACTCAGGTTGGTATTGGTGGGGTTGTTGAGTTCCGTATACGCATAGTATTCTGCGCGTACACCCCATACCAACCGCAGGTTTTTCAACAGTTGCTGATCAAACATTACAAAGCCGGCGTGAGATTGACTTTTGGCTTCATAATAATCCAGCCCATAGGGGTTGATCGCATACAAAAACCCGGTGGAATCGTACATATGATTGCCCCATTCGCTTACGGGCAGGTAGTGGAGGCTGTCGGCAAAATTGCCGGTAGCGGCAAATGGTGCTATTTCCCAGCGAAACCGGCTCTTTTTCGAATTCCCGGCATACCCTGTTTTGAAGGTGCTGAAAATGCTCCCCACGCGGAAAGGTATGGCGGCATTAACAGCCCAGTTGTAACGTGTTTCATTATTCCGGAAGTACGACCGGGACATGGGTAATTCCTTGGGTTCGCTGCTACTGCCCATACCGTAAGTGTAAATGTAGCCATTACCTACTTTTTCGGGACTGGCAGATGTGAAGATGACGTCTTTTTCATTCCGGTGTATAGCTGTTCTGGCCAGGTTCCATTCTATTTTCACTTTCCCTGCCAGGTGTTGCCCGCTCAGTTTATTTTGTAACAGATCCAGGAAAGTAGGATCATCTGTTTCCTGGAGCATAGGAGGAGCATCCGGCGTTGGCCTGCCCGCATCTCTGTCATAACCAAAGGTTCTCACCAACGAATTATCAAACATCCGGGTATAGGTGTTGCGGAAACTAAAACGGTTGTTGCCCGTTTGCCAGCCGATATTTAATAATGCACCTATGGTAGTAACAAAGCTATAAGTAGCACCTGCATTATTAATAGTGCTGTCTGTGGCGTTCCAGGCGCCACGGCGCAGATCCTGGTGGTTGGTGATGGTTTGCGTATTCCGGTAGCTGAGGGAACCGGTATATCCCAGCTTATTGCGGCCGGTGGTGTCAAGCCGCAGCGTTCTGCCTATAGTAAACTGGTAGTTTTGCGATGGCATCGCTTTGTAACGATAAGTGATGAAATTATCGTTGTTCTTAAACTCGCGGCTTTGTTCGAAGATATCGAAAGGTATTTTATGCCCCGGGTAATAGATATCTTGTGTTGGTCGCAGGTTGGCAGGGAATTGTGCCCTGTGGCCGTCATCAAATCCCAGGTAGTCATATTTACCTCTTACGCGGCTGTAAAAATCTTTACCGGTGGTTTGATCATTATAAGAAATACCGGCGCTGACAGATGTAAAATTAGTGGCGGGGATATCCTTGGTATTAATCTGTATCAGGCCACCACCAAAGCTGGCGTTCATATCTGGTGTAATTGTTTTGCTAACGATTACATTATCTACCAGGTTTGATGGAATAAGGTCGAAGGAGAAGTTCCTGCTTTGTGCTTCGGTACTGGGCAATGTAATACCGTCGAGCATGGCGGTATTATAGCGTTCACCGATGCCCCGTACAATCACATACTTATTCTCGTTGGTGCTGACGCCACTGATCCGTTTTAAGCTTTCACCGATGTTTTTATCCGGTGTGCGGGATATTTCTTCCGCACTGATGCCATTGGTAATTTCTGCGGCTTTCTTCTGCTGCAACAGGAGGGCATTCACGCTTTCTTTGCGGGCATTGGCGGTAACTACTACGCTTTGGAGTTGTCCTTTACTTCTTTTGAGCCCTGCATTTAAAATAAAGGTTTGATTGTCTCGTATTTCAATATCGGTAATGGCTTTGGTGCCGTAACCGATAGAACTGATGATCGCTTCATACCTGCCTGTTGGCAGGGGTAAAGTAAAGGCGCCTTCCACATCGGTCACAACGCCTTTGTCGTTGACCCGGATAGTGGCGCCAATAATAGGTTGGCCGTTTTCATCGTCGAGGATTTTGCCGGTTACTTTTCCAGGAGCCTGTTTACCGGCTGCCGGCGGCGCTGCTTTTACCGAAATATTTTTATCCTGTAGGGAAAACTCCAGCCCATATGCTTTATGTAGCTGTTGTAGCACTTCTCCCAATGTGATGCCGGTGGCATGAAAGCTGGGGATATTCAACGCGTTTAATTGTTCTGCCGCAAAAGTAAATCCGTAACTGCTTTGTTTGTCGAGAGCCTCAATCAGTTTTAATCCCGTGGTAGCCTGCAGGTGAACCGTCACTTTTTCTGTTAGCTGACTAAATTGTGCGCTGGCCGACAGCTGCAGCAACAGCAGCGGTAATGCAAACAGCATAACCCGAAACCGCCATTTTGTTTTTTGGTACCTTTTGTGCTTCCCTTTTTTTTGGGTAAAATTGTAGTTCATACTGATACTTGTGTTTTTTTAATGCAGGTATTACAAAGGGAGATGTTGGTAGCATCTCCTTTTTTTATGCTTAATGAATAATCACGGTACTGTCTTTTACCTGGTAAGTCAGGTTATGTGGAAACAGGATGGCCGACAATGCTTTCTGCCAACTGGTTTTTTCCAGGGAAGCTGTTACTGTTTTATGATATGCTTGTTGCGGGTGATATTGTATCCGGATATGATAATGAGTGGCAATTTTCCGGATTGCTTCGGATAAGGGAATACCGTTAAACGAAAGGCCGCCGGTAGTCCAGGTGGTTACGTCATTGGAAAAAGCACCTGTATTAGTATTACCGGTACCAGGTTCATAGCGTAGCAGTTGCCCGGGTTCCAACAGTGTTTTTTGTTGTGGATGTTGTATAGGATAAACCACGATTTTACCGGCTGTCAGTGCAATACGTATTTGTGTGGCTCCTTTGTGGGCCTCAATATTAAAAGCTGTTCCAAGCACCTTCGTTTCCAGTTCACCAGATTGTACGATAAAGGGTCGCTGGCCATCAGCAGCTACTTTGAAGTATCCTTCTCCCTGTAGTATTACCCTGCGGGTAACTTTATTATAATCGGAAGCATAGGTGAGGGAGGAAGACACGTTTAGTTGAATAGATGTACCATCGGGCAGCAGGACGGATTTCAGGTGCTGGCTATCACTGGTGATCACGTATTGCACGACGGATTGCTGCTGTGGTAACAGCCACCAGCAGGCAATAGCAATAACACCACAGAGTAACGCGGCCGCGGCTGCCAGTCGCCATGGACGAAGCTGCCGGCGCCGGGAAGTAGTGATAAGCGTGTGGGAATAAATACTGTTCCACAATCGTTCCTGCCGACTGTTGTCCGTAACAGTATCCTGTTCCGGGATGTCCAGGTGCCAGAGCCATTGCCATAACAGGGACTCTTCTTTCGGATCAGCGCTGCGATAGATAAATTGATGCAGCAGCTGGTCTAATCGTTTTTTAGGTTGCGCCATACAAATGGTAATTGCGCAAACACGATGAATGGGGGAAGCCTGCTATGTTAAATTAATATGAACGCTCTATAATCGCCAAAAAGGAGTGGAGTAGTATAACGCCGGCAGGATACTGAGCGCCGGCTTTACGCAAACGGACCATACCGAGCTTCAGGTGGGTTTTTACAGACTCGGGCGAGATATTCAATTCAGCGGCAATATCGTTGGTACTCATACCACGGTAGTGTTTCATGGAAAATACGTGCTGCATCTGCGGCGGCATCATCGCAATAGTTTCCATGATAATATCCTGTAGTTTGCCATATTCCGATTCAAAGGCATGAGCGCTCAGCTCCGCAGCTTCGGGCGACAACCTGATCTGTGCTTCGTAACGGGCAAAGTCTTCATAATGCTTTTCCCGGAACCCTTTTTTTCGGAAGTACTGGAATATTTTCAGATAGATACAGGAAACCAGGTAGCTTCGAAGGCTCACCCGCAGTTCAAAGGGTTCCTTTTTCCGCCATAGCTCAATGAAAAGCTCCTGTACAATATCTTCTGCGTCTTCCGCATCGGCTATTTTCCGCACGGTCAGCTGATAGAGTAGCTGCCAGTAACGGTCGAACAACTGACGAAAAGCGCCGGCATCATTTTGCCGGATGCCCTGCAGCAATTCCATATCTTCCTGTGGGTTCGCGTTCATGAGTTGATATATGACGCAAATGTAAACGTGCAATGTTACCAAAGCATTAATTTTCCGGTATCGGGGATTTTGAGATTTGTTGTAATTGGCAGGTGTGGGGGAGAGGGGAGTGTTCTATGGGATTTTTTGGGGTACCACAACTTATGGAAAGGCCGGAGGTAGCTATTCCGGCTAAAGATCTGCTGTTTCTCGTACCAGAAAAGTGTATCGGAAATTATTGTTGGAAGTCATAGGTGTTGACGCCTCAATAATGTCAACACCTATGAGATATAGAATTGCGATTTTCAGAGATATTACTTAAAATGATATAAGAACACCACATTACCAGTATAAGCAGGCTTCGGCTGATCTTTAATAGTAAGTGTGGCTTCGATAATAACTTTAGTGACCCCTCTTAAATTTACTATGGTATTGAGTTTAGCCTTTAGCTGAACTTCACTGTCCACCAAAACAGGCTGGCCAAATTTAAAACACTCTATACCATAGTTTATTTCCATTTTAATATTGCGAACATCTACAATCTGCTTCCACAGATATGGGATTAACGCCAATGTTAAGTAGCCGTGAGCGATGGTTCCGTTGAATGGGCCTTCGCGCTTAGCTTTTTCCTGATCTGTATGAATCCATTGGTGATCCAGTGTTGCGTCCGCAAACTTATTAATCTGTTCCTGGTCTATGGTATGCCAATCGGAAACACCTAATTCTTTCCCAAGATACGTGCTATATTCCTCGTAAGAATTAATTATCACCATTTTTCGATTTTCGCTTGTGTCCATTATGGCGCAGTTTTATGTTATCAGTTGTAAGTTAGACTATTCTGTGCTCTTATTGAGTGGAGGCAAAAGTATTCAAAAAATGCTTAAAATGAATGTTTTCACTAAATTTAAGGTTATGATACCGCTCCTCCAGTTGTAAAAGCGAATAATACCTATTCTACCTTTCTTTTTCATTATGGCTGAAAAGACAGCGAAATAATGGCAGCGCACAAAGATTCATTATCGACAAGCCAGAAGCGTCGAAGTTTGAAACTTACTCATAAATATAGCAATTGGTGTTACTACTTCAGTTGTTGCGGTGTATTTATATTGTAACAATGTTTTTAAGCCATATGATAAAAAGGAAAAATCTACCAGGAGTTGAGAAATGGGTTAGTACGGGCGGTTGGATTACTGCATGATAGGAGATCTGATCATCATTTGTATGATAGCTAGCAGGTAGGTAGTAACCGAATTAAAATAGGTTAATATGGATAATTTACATGCGGATGGCAAGCTCGATAATTCATTGTCATATTGTGATACCTCTTTTCTCATAGAACTGGAGGATTCGTATGCGGAGTATCTGAGCACATTCTGCGAGACGTGTGGTCAGCCTAAGATGGAATCCGTTTTAATCAGAAAATATTGGAGGAAGAACAGCAGTAGAACAGCCAAACTTATGGCGATCTCTGAGAGACTATTTGAGTTAGAATCACTAGGCTTGGTGTATAGTCCATTGTGCACAATAGAATATGCAGAAATAACGGCGAAAAATCGAATCTTAAATGTGCTTTCTGCGGAACTAGGCGCAAAAACTATCCATAAAATGAATTCCAAGGAATTGAGTAAAATTGTAAAAGCCATGTATGATGATTTCGTAGTCGAATGTGAAAGCCTGGCCTCTCCCTGGGATAATCTGGGCCCAGGGCTTTTTGAATTGTTTCCAGATTCATATGGAGGCTGGCTATCGATGGAAGGAGTGACCTTAGTCAATATTGAGAATTTCTCGCTCACCGATCCAGATAAAATCGAGAAGTTACTCGTGTTATCAAAGTTCCAGATTGGCATGGCCGATATCATGCATTTACTAATAGCAGAGCATATCGGGTGCACCAATTTCCTGACTTTTGACCAGGATTTTAATCTGGCAAAGGAAGAGATTCGGGCGCTCTTCGGGTTGCGGGTAATTATCAATGCGGAGGAAATGGCTGCAGCGCTTTAGCTTAAGGGGCAGCGTTCGGCGATAATTTTTTCTTTATACGACAAATGAATGCTGACTGTATAACGACTCGCATAAACAGAGCAACCGGCTCTTGGTCTGAGGTATAAGCCATAAGCCATAAGCATGGTCACATATAATTACCGCTTTACTACCTGCCCGGTCCCCAGGTCCTGTTTTCCAGGACAAATATGTATGAATGGATCCCGTTACATTACAATATTGTTTCGGGGATTCAATGCGGGTGGCAAATTAGATTCGCCCAACATCTCTCGTATATCAATTTCCGCGCCTCTGCTCAATTGTGAAATAGGAATATCATTTGCATTGCCTTCAAATGGATTCTCCGTACTTTCTCCAACTTGTTCCAGAGAGGTATATACCCAGGATATCAAAACGCTAAATGGTAACACCATCCAAACCATTTGACCCTTTAAAAAACCGGAGGCAATAACATTAAGTTCATCGAATTCTTTAAGCATAGCGAAGGGTAATAAAATACAAAACAGCCGTACAAAAATTCTGTTTATGGTTGCGTATTGCCGGGGATAAGGAAAGTTTTTTATTCTTTCACATTTCTCCTGCAGCGTCGAAAGTTCCCGTATGGATTTATGTATTTCCATAAACCTGGCGTTATCTACTTTGCCTTCATTTAGCAGGTTTGTTAGGGCCAGGCTTTGATGGCTTAATAATTGAATAGCCGGATTACCTTGAGGCAGAATTTTTTCCAACTCTTCTATTGGAATGAATTTTAGTAATTCATCATTAATGGATAATTCTTTTTCGGGAATGGTGTAAAACTGTGAGTATTCCTTATTGTACGATTGGTTTATTGTTTCCCATCCCCGCCCTTCTCTAAGCTGGTAACGCAAAGCAGTTAGCCAGGCTAAGTGGCGGTAAATAATTTTTTGAGCGCTTTCCCGGTCAGTAATAAAATCCCTGCACATGATGGCCCATGCCTGGCTGGCACTTATAATTGATCCCCATACCTGCCTGGCTTCCCAGGTACGGTTATAGGTCTGCTGATTTTTAAAGCCAACTACAAAAGCAGTTGCCGTACCAAGAAAAGCTATTATTGGCCAGGGAACGGATAACCATTTCAAGTCAAATAGCTGGTATAATATGGTAGGTACAGCACCAACTAGTACAAGAATAATGAGATTCCTGCGTGTCCAGAATAGAAACTCGGATATTTTATATGATTTGCCAGTATACATTTTGTGATGTTTGTTGCTGCAGACTAATTTTCTTCGATAATGGAAGTTTCATCTGCTTCCTGGAGCGGTAACTGCACATCTTCCATTCGAATAGCATCGTCGAGATATTCACCCCCCTCGTTTGTATATTCCTGTTCATGAGGGATGATTACATCCTTATTGGGTTCGGTTTTTGGGGCTTTATGGGAAAACAGATTCATAATATTAGATTTGAATGGTGAAATAATATTCAGCTACCTGCTTAATGCGATAGCGCTTTAAGCAGATAGCTGTTTGTATGTTAAGCACTCTGTTTTTGGTTGTTTAACCACTGCTCGAATTTGATAGCACCTAGTTGTGCCTCACCCGCCGGAACAAGCGCTGAATGGGTAATTTCTCCTCCAAAGTATTCGTCTCTGCCATTTGATATTACTGTACGAGGGTCTTTGGTGAATTTCAGGTAACGGTCCACTATTTCGTACAAAGGCAAACGATCCTGGCCGGCGATTTCTACTTTGCCGTTAAGAGGTGCTGCCAACGCGTATTTTACAACAAATGTGGCTACATCCTCCGCTGCAATAGGTTGAAAATCTACATCTGAAAGATGTACTTCGGTTCCTTGTGTGGCCTGAGAAGCAAGAGCGCCAACAAACTCCATAAATTGAGTGCTTCTAATGATCGAATAAGGTACACCAGATTTCCTGATCAGATCTTCCTGGGCAATTTTAGCTCTCATATAGCCTACCTTCTCCATTGCGTCAATACCTACTATGGAAAGGGCCACATGATGTTTTACGCTGGCACTGATTTCAGCACCTAATAAATTACGGCCTGCAGTCTGAAAAAATTCCATTACAGCTTTATCCTCAAATACTGGGGAATTGGCAAGGTCAATAACAATATCAGTGTCTTTCATGGCTGTTGTTAAGCCTTCTCCTGTGATGGTATTGATACCTGTAGATGGGGAACCTGCGATAACCTGATGACCCTGCTGACGAAGCTTTGCTACAACTTTTGTTCCTATAAGGCCGGAACCGCCAATAACTAAGATTTTCATACTTTATTTTTAATTGTGATGGTCTGTCCTGGATAGGCCAAATCAATGCCAATTGATATAAAGTGTTGATAATGAATTGTATATGAGAAATTGTGTTATTTTATTTCACTATATTTCGTGAAATAACGATTGGGGTCACTATATAAAGTGAATACTTAAGAGAAGTAGTCGCTTTTTGAAATACCTAATTTTTTCATTTTTGAATGTAAGGTATTACCTGGGATTTTCAGAATTTCTGCAGCCCCACCAGCACCAGAAATTTTACCACCACATCGTTTTAATGCTTTGATGATGTAACTGCGTTCGACCTCATCTAAAGACCGATTAAAAAAATCAGCAGGATTGTGCCTCTCTTCGCCTGTATTGTCTGGTATAAATACATCCTCAATTTTACCGTTTTCCGACAGGAGAATACTGCGTTCTATAAAGTGTTCGAGCTCCCTTACATTTCCCGGCCAGGAGTAACTGCGAAGTTTATGCAATGCTTTGGGAGATATGCTTTTGATTTTGCGGCCGGTACTTCTGGTGTATTTCTGGATAAAGAATTTCGTTAACGGTTCAATGTCTGCCGGGCGTTCCCGAAGTGGTGGCAGATGGATAGGAAATACATTCAGACGAAAATATAGGTCTGCCCTGAAACGACCAGCCTTTATTTCTTCTTCCAGATTGCGATTGGTAGCAGCAAGCAGTCGAACATCAAGACTGATCGTTTGTTTACCACCTATTCGTTCCAATTCGCGTTCCTGGATTACACGTAATACTTTGGCCTGCGCATCGAGCGATAGTTCCCCAATTTCATCAAGGAATAACGTACCGTGATTGGCTAACTCAAACTTGCCAATACGGCGATCGGTAGCGCCAGTGAAAGCCCCTCGTTCATGTCCGAATAATTCACTTTCTATAAGGCTTGCCGGTAATGCAGCGCAATTTACTTTTACCATCAGCTTGTCCTTTCGCGGTGATGCGTTATGTATAGCCCTGGCAATTAATTCTTTACCAGTTCCGGTTTCGCCTGTAATTAAAACACTGGTATTTGAATCTGCTACAAGTGAAATCAGCCGATATACTTTTTGCATCTGTTCACCGCTGCCAATAATTTCCGAAAAATTATAGATAGTTTCGATCTGTTCTTTCAGGTAATCATTTTCAACTTCCAGCAACTTTTTATAAGTAAGCAGCTTTTCATTTGCCAGGATATTGGCTATGCCAATAGATATTTGAGCACAGACACCTTTTATTATCAAAGAACTTAAGCGGTTTGCAAGTATCCAGATGGTGCCAATATTTTTATCACCTACACGTAAAGGTAACGCATACATATTTTTTAGTCCTGTTGACTTCCATAATACAGCATAGGCATTGTCACTTTTTAGCTCGTCTTCAACACTGAACATGATACCTTCTTCGCTTGCCAATACCTGCGCTGTATAGGTTTCATCAACGGTTATGCGAACCCCGGCCATGTCATCAAAGGAATCCTTTGCATTTGTGAATAATGACCGGTCATACATGAATGATGACAAATGTATGCCATCCTCTTCAATTACCCTTATCATTGCCAGTTGCGTATGTAGTGTTTTAGCCAGCACCGTGAAAATAGCATTCTGCAAGTCCTGCCGTGTCCTTACACGGGAGATATCCTTGCTGAAATTGAGGAGAAATGCTTGCTCTTCCTGTGTTCTGCTGATTTGCTCGTTGGCCATAATATTTGCCATGGCAATAGATATCTGAGCACAAATGCCTTGTAATAACCTGACATTTACTTCATTGATATCAAGTAATAATATGCCCAGGTCTGTTACCCCATTACGTAATCGGATGCCCACCAGGTTTTCAATCCCGAGTTGTTTCCAATCATTTAAATAGGTAGAAGTTATGCCGCGTTGTATTTCTCTGTCTATATTCAACAAGAGCGGAATAGAACTGCTAAGTATACGATTTTGTAGACCATCATTGATCAGGAAATTGGATTTTTCCAGCGAGGCTATAATTTTTTTGTTATGAGCCTTTGTAAAATCGTGAACATAGGGACTAAGTGTGCTTTTATCTTCATTGATTCTCCGAATACTAAAACTTCCAGAAGGACTTAACTTTTGTAATGCTGCACTAATAGTATGAGTAAGCCCCTCTTTGGTGCGTACTGCCGCAATCTCACTTGAGAAGTCCAACAGAAAAGATTTTTCATTTTCCAATTTGATCAGCGCCTCGTTCTTAATAATATTAGAAGCAGCACTTGAAATTTGTGGCGCAATACGGTGGATGATATTGCTGAATTCAACATTAAAGCCGCCCGGTTTATCTGTATAAATATGAAGAAATCCCATTGGTTTGCCATCCTTCATAAGTTTAGTCATTAGCATTTCAACTGCCCCCTTTTCGCAATTTACGCGTAGAAACGGCGGGTACTGCGGCTTATCTATGAGATCCTCCAGCAAAAATGATATTGGCTTTTCTGATTGGAGAACAGATTGAATAAATGGTGCATCTAATGAATAATGAGGTTGCACAATTTCCTGGTACCCATCATCAGTACTAACAGGGGAGGCGGCATTGTCAAGCAGAAATGGTGTATATGTTTCGTCTTTATAGTCGATTAGCGTAATAATCGTATGGCTGATGTGAAACAACTCCTTGATTCCTTTTTTGAAAAGAAGAATAAAGTCATTTTTATCACGAATCCTGGTTAGATCATTGCTGAGGGTTAGCAGAATTTGATTCTCTCTTTTAATGTTTTCAACTGTTTGAGGGAGCTCGTGAGCCCAAACAGTTGCTTTCTTATCAGCTTGTGAGTTCGGATTACTTTTCCTGACGCCCTTATCTTTCATGGTTAATTTGTGGTAAGGTTTTTTTAGATTTTTAGTTTAATTACCCGACTAACACAAGTTTATAACATTTCCGGGAGAAAGTGTAAAAATTGCTGTTTCCCGAAGGGGGAAGCTATAATCACGAAAAACGCACATTGCTGACCACAAAGATAAACGAAGTATTTGCGCCAATTGTAAGCCTGAATAGGATTGCAGATGGGGTTAAAAAAGAACAGGATGGTATAAATACCATCCTGCTTTTTTTCGTCGGGACGACTAGGTTCGAACTAGCGACCTTCAGCAATGAATAATAAACAACAGTAGTTTCTTTCCCTATGATTAGTGATGCTGACTTCTCATCTTTGTTTTATTAGTGTAGCTCATTTCATAGCCCGGAAGGTGTTTACATGTGTTATCTCTGTGTTATCAATGCCTACAAAAAGTAAAGTTTCCTGATAACGTAACGCAAACAAATGCAACTATTCCGCATTTATGTTTGATAGTTTTAGGTCATTCTATTAAAACCCTTATCCTAAAAAGAGTGTAGGGAATTTCATTATCATTTAAACCTAACAAATTATGAAGAAACTATTTTATTTTGCTGCTGTACTGCTGCTGATGTTATTTATTGGTAACCTTCATGTAGAAGCTACGGGTGCAAACCATTTGCACAGTGCTCCGGCCAGAGCGCGTATCCAGATCAGGTTCCAGATTGATGATCTTTCAGGAATGTTTCCCTTGGGAAATAAATATTATGAGGCCTTAAATTACAATACAGGAGTTTATGGAACTAATAGCTCCGGTCCTTTTAATGGTTATACTAAGTACTTGACGGTTCAGGAAGGTGACCTGGTGATATGTGTCAGTAACTCTACCAATACCGTAATTTTAAGTCATGTTATAACTGCAGCAGAAATACAAGCAGCGTATGCGCTGGTTATTTATTGATCGGTAAAGATGGTATGCTGTTGGGCCGTCCCATCGGAGTCATTAAGATGCCAGGGCTTCAGGTCAAAGGACTTGAAGACCTGGCTGTTTTATTTTTCTTATATGCATGAAAATAGGTACTCAATTTATCATCAAGACCCGGCAGGTGTGGTTTCTGTGACTTGTTTCCATTTTTCTACCTTTGATATAATGGGGCATAACCAACAAAATTCACCAAAACAAAAAAGCCTACTCATTTACGAGTAAGCTTTTCTTCTGTCGACCTGCCTGTACATTTTTCGAACCACTTCCTGGTGGATTTGAGTCGCCTTTCTTCTATTGATGATTCAATAAATCCATGATCTTTGGGGGAAATTCTAGCTTGATGGACATTCCGGAAGATTCAGCAGGTTATTGGGGCTGTATCCATCAGATTCTGTTTTGAGATATTTTCGTTTATCATGCAACGCGATGATAACATTTGCGCTTCGGCCATTAACATTAACGAAGAATTGGTGCTTACCCTGTTCAATTGATTTGATTGCTTCATCTTCCGTCAATTTCCAGCGGGTTCCATTATCGTTTAGCCCTCCGATATGGGAAATTCTTTCATGAGCGTCATAGTGGCTACCACGTTTGTTAATGCAGGTAACTTGATGTCTGGTCATAATTGATGATTTAATTGACCTGCAAAATGGAGATTTTAGCAATAAATAATTTCCGGAAACCCGTAATTACTATTAAATTGAACGATTCGATATATCGACGGCTATAACATGGGAATACACTTACGTTGATAGAAATTAAACTTTAGGGTTACGATATTCCAACCGGTGGATATTCAGAATGGAAGATAGCGGGAATGCTGAAAATTGGGGTAAATCATACAAACAAAAAACCCGCTACCAGAGCGGGTTTTAAATTCTCGTCGGGACGACTAGATTCGAACTAGCGACCTCTTGCACCCCATGCAAGCGCGCTACCGGGCTGCGCTACGTCCCGTTTTAACCGGTATTTTTGTGATTTGACGGGATGCAAAAGTAGCCAATTATTTTATTTTTCAAAATATTAAGTATACTTTTTTTAAAAATACTTCCGGTTTAATCCCGCTTTCCGCCCCGGCTTATCAAAAATATAATCAGCCCTACTACGATGGCCACTATCAATATCCCTGTCCATACACCGGCTTTGAATATACCGCCTATAACCTGGCAGCTGCTGAGAAAAAGAACCAGGCCGGTTAATAAATAATAAGAAAGGTGCTTCATAGTCTTCAGTTTTAATGATATATACCCCCAGACATATCCTGTACCAAAATATATTTGCAGTTGTCAGAATAATTCACAAGCTTTAAGATATCAACCAAAATAGTATGTACACTGGGAAAGCCCATAAATCAGGTTTGCGCGTGGTGACTTCCCATTCCTCACTTTGGGGACGATTTCTACAAGGTGACCGCCACGCTTTCGCCGAAATATATGATGCACACATCGATGATCTCTTTCATTATGGCATGCATTTTTGCCAGGATAAAGAAAGGGTAAAAGACTGCCTGCAGGACCTGTTCCAGGACCTCTGGATCAGCAGAACACATCTGTCGGCCGATATCCAGCATGTACGCTATTACCTGATCAGCAGCCTGAGAAGACGACTCCTCCGGGCACTTCGCAAAGACCGCCGCTGCCAGCACCGCGATTCCTGGGAAGCCTTCGAATTTGAATATACACTCCCCCTCGAAAATCAGTTGATCCAACAGGAAACGATGGAAGCGCAGAAACGCCTCCTCCAGGAAGGACTGGCCAACCTTACCCGCCGCCAACGGGAAGCCATCTACCTCCGTTTCTTCCAAAACCTCAGTTACGACGAAGTAGCCGATGTAATGTCCATGCAGGTAGATTCCGTTTATAATACCATCTCCAAAGCCATTAGTATCCTTCGGAAAAATCTCTCTCTCCCGCTCCTGTTGCTGCTTTTAAGCAAATAAAAAAAAACTTTAAAAAAAGTGATGAGATTTCTTTCACTACGGTCTCTTTAAACAAAAGCAGTTCTCTTGGCAGTCAGCAACTATTTATCATACACCGCCAGGGAGTTTGCCATGGATGAAGCTTTCCAGGAATGGGTATTGCACCCGGAACAGGGAAATGTGTTTTGGGAAACATGGCTCCGCCAGCACCCCGAAAAAGCACCTATTATCCATGACGCCCGGCAGCTGGTGCATAGTATAAAATTCCGTTCATACACCCTCTCCAATACGGAGAAGGAACAGCTATGGGATGCCGTCTGGAACGGGCTGGGAGAGGAAGAGCCAACAACTGTCAATACTATTATACCTATACCCTGGTGGAAACAAACAGGAAAATACGCAGCCGCATTGTTATTGGGCGTGCTACTGACTAGCGCGGGGTGGTGGTGGTGGCAATCACGCACCCATCAGCAGGTGATGATGAGCGGGTATACAAGACTGGGCGAAACAAAAAAAATGATGTTGCCTGACTCTTCGGAAGTAACCCTGAATGCCAATTCACGATTACTTTATACGGCAACAACCGGCGGAAAAAGGGAAGTATGGCTCGATGGCGAAGCTTTCTTTCATGTAAAACATACGGCCTCCCACCAGAAGTTTATTGTTCATACCTACGATCACCTCAACGTAGAAGTATTAGGTACGCAGTTCAATGTAAACAACAGCGGTAAAGAGATCGTGGTGGTGCTGCAACAGGGTAGTATACTACTCAATATAGGTGCACCGGTAGACGGCAAGTCCGCAGAACTGTACCTGCATCCGGGTGAAATGGTGCGGTATAACAAGGTGGATGGCGACTATACGAAGAAGAGCGTGATAGCGGACAACTTTACTTCCTGGCATACCGGCCGGCTCGTTATGGACGACTTCACCCTCAGCGATGCCGCCACCTTTATGCAACAAGTGTTTGGGAAAACACTGATCGTACGCGACACACAATTATTAAGCTATAAGGTATCCGGGTCAATGCCTGTTATTTACAACCCCGATACCATGATGACTCAGCTGGGAAAGGTTTTCCATATGCAATTCAACCAAAGAGGCGATGAAGTTTGGATCCGTAAAAAATAGGCATCGCCGCTCGTAACTATATAAGTAGTCTATTCCTTAATCGTTAAAACCTGTTCAACATGAAAAAAGGTTTACGTGTTTTGCTAATGCAAACATTAGCCCTGTATTTCCTATTCCAAACGGTGTCGGCACAAAACCTCGCTGCCGTCGCTGGTCCGCAAACGCCCCCGGAAGCGAATAACAGCGGGGAAGAGCAACCCGATGAATCTTCCCTGAAAAATGTACTGCATCTCATTGAAGCCCACTTCAATGTTTCTATTGCTTATAAAAGCAACCTGGTAAAAAATAAAAAAGTACAAGTGTCCGTCGCCACCTGCCAGTCGCCGGAAGAAGCACTGGGCAAAGCCCTGACGCCCTTCAACCTCCACTTCGAAAAGGTAAGGGAACACTTCTATATGGTCAGTGAAAAAGCACCGGCGCCCGCTCCCGCAGAATCAGGAGCCGTACAGCAACAACATCCTGTCAGGGGAGTGGTGAAAGATGAAAAAGGAAATCCCTTTCCCGGTGTTACGGTGCGCCTTAGTGGTACCAACATCGGTACCGTAACCAGCGCAGACGGTTCTTACTCCATTTCCGCTCCCGGCAAAAGCAACGATGAACTGGAAATAAGTTTCATCGGATATGAAACGCAGCGTTTGGCCGTTGGCGGTAGACAACTCATCAATATCACCCTGAAAGAAGGCGCCAGCGCACTCAACGAAATTGTAGTAACCGGCTATACCACCCAGAAGAAGAAAGACCTCACAGGATCTGTAGCCGTGGTAAACATCGATAACTTGATTAAACAGCCTTCTGCCCAGGTAACAGAACAGTTACAGGGACAAGCTTCCGGCGTAACGGTCATCGGCTCCGGACAACCAGGAGAGGCTCCGCAAATCCGTATCCGCGGGGTAAATACTTTTGGCTCCAACTCGCCACTATATGTAGTAGATGGGGTACCTACCACGGATATCGCTGACCTCAACCCCAATGATGTGGCTAACCTGCAGGTACTGAAAGATGCCGGAGCTGCTTCTATCTACGGTTCCCGCGCATCCAATGGGGTGATCATTATCACTACCCGTCGAGGCAGTGGTAAAGTGAAAGTTACTTACGACGGCTACTACGGTCGCCAATACCCCAAGAGGGGAAATGTATGGAACACCCTGAATCCAAAAGAACAGGCCGACCTCAGATGGCTCGCCTATAAAAATTCCGGCGCCGATCCGGGAACAGATCAGTATGGCCATGGCACTACACCGGTGATCCCGGATTATATATTGCCATCCGGCGCTATGGAAGGCGATCCACGGGTAAATCCTTCCCTGTATTACCTCAATCCAAACTATACCGACCTGGATGATTATAATAGCTTCTACCAGATTGTAAAGGCAAATAAAGCGGGTACCGACTGGTACCACGAAATATTCCGTCCGGCGCCCATTACCAGCCACAATGTGGCGGTGAGTGGCGGCGGTGATAGAGGAAACTATCTCTTCTCCCTGAATTATTTTAATCAACAGGGTACTTTGATGAATACCTATTTACGCCGTTATACGATTCGTTCTAATACCCAGTATAATATCAGCAGTCGTATCCGCGTAGGGGAGAACCTGGCGTTTTCTATGTCAGAAAACCCAACGGTAGATATTAACACCGCAGATGCAGCCATTGGTCACGCCTTGCGTGAACAGAGCATTATCCCGGTATATGATATCAAAGGCAATTATGCCGGTTCCGCCGGGGATGCGCTGGGCGATGCCAATAACCCGGTAGCCATACAAGCACGTAGCCGTAATAATAAAGGGTTTAACAGCCGTTTGTTTGGTAATGTATATGGAGAAGTAGACCTCCTGAAGACCCTCACCTTCCGCACCAGCTTTGGCGGTGAAATCGCGTCCGGCTGGTCCCATTCTTTTACCTATCCACAATACGAGAATAAGGAAAATGCTACCAGCAACTCCTATACAGAGGGCTCTACTAACTCCCATGCATGGACCTGGACCAACACCCTTACCTGGCATCAAACTTTCAACAATGTGCACGACCTGAAAGTGATAGCAGGTACAGAAGCATTTGATAGCCGCAACAGGGCCGTAGGAGGTACTACGAAGGATTATTTCACTTTCGACCCTTATTTCCCTGACCTGTCTACCGGTACTGGCGTACAAACCAACTACAGCAACCGCGAATCAGAAGGACTGTTTTCGATATTAGGCCGGGTAGATTATGCTTATAAAGATAAATACCTGTTAAGTGCTACCCTACGCCGCGATGGCTCTTCCAAGTTTGTAAATAATCCTTACGGTACCTTCCCCGCTATTACTGCCGGTTGGCGTATTTCCCAGGAAGAATTTATGAAGAAGGTAAGCTGGATATCTGACCTGAAACTACGGGGAGGATGGGGAATCATGGGGAACCAGTTAAACCTTGGCGTCAACAACGGTTACTTCCTCTACGGCGGTAAACGCAGCTCTACTTACTATGACCTGGCCGGTGTAAACAATGGCCTCACCGCCGGATTTGCCAGCTTCCAGATCGGTAACCCCGATGCCAAATGGGAAAGCGATGTCAATGCTAACCTCGGTATCGATGCGAGCCTGTTCAACGGACAACTGGACTTCTCCGCTGATTACTACCGCAAAGATATCAGGGACTTGCTGTACAACCCAGAACTGCCGGGCCTCGCAGGTACCTCTGCACAGCCATATGTGAACATTGCCCAAATGAAAAACGAAGGCTTCGACTTCTCCGTGGGCTGGCATAAAAATATCAATAAAAGCCTGCAACTAAACGTAACGGGTACACTGACTACCTATAAAAATAAAATCATCAAAATTGCCGACGGCGTAGACTACTTCGATAGTGATGGCCGCCGTTTTGATGGCAGTAACATTATCCGCAATGCAGTAGGACAGCCGGTATCTTCTTTCTTTGGCTACAAAGTAATTGGTTTCTGGAATAGCGCAGAAGAATTAGCCGCTGCCGATAAACAAGCCCAAAAGGCCACCAATACACCGGATGCCAGCTACCAGGAAGGAGAGGGGCTGGGTCGTTTCCGTTACCAGGACGTAAACGGCGATGGGATTATCACCCCGGACGACCGTACCTTCCTGGGTAACCCTAATCCGGATTTCTCTTATGGATTGAACATCGGCGTCACTTACAAAGGATTTGATTTCAGCATCTTCCTCTTTGGCACACATGGTAACCAGATCTGGAACAACGTACGGTGGTGGCATGATTTCTACGGACCCTTTATCAGCGCCAAAAGCAAAACCGCCCTCTATGATTCCTGGAGACCGGATCATCACAACGCGAAGGCACCTATACAGGAAGTGGATGGGTCTACCAGTACCAACAACGTTCCTAACTCTTACATGGTGGAAAACGGGGCTTATCTACGCGCTAAAAACATGCAGCTGGGATATACCTTCAAAGGCGGTGCACTTACCCGCTTAAAGGTGGAAAAACTGCGTGTGTATGTGCAGGCCGCCAACCTGTTTACCATCACTAAGTACTCCGGTTTAGATCCGGAAATTGGTGGGTCCGATATCACTGACTTTGGTGTAGACGAAGGTGCTTATCCTAATCAACGCCAGTTCCTGATAGGTATTAACCTGGGTTTCTAACAATTGCTCATTTAAAAAAGTATGATCATGAAATCATTTTATCATATACTACTGAGTGCGGCTATTGCAACTCCCTTGCTGACCGGTTGCGGTAAAAGCTTTCTCCAGCGTACGCCGCAATCTTCCCTGGAAGAGAGCGCGCTCACAAACAAGAAAGGGGTGAATACGCTGTTGATTGGCGCCTATGGTGCGCTGGATGGACAGGATTTTAAAGACGGAGATATGGTCAATCTCGCCGGAGGCAGTGGATACACCGTATCACCGGATAACTGGATTTATGGCAGCGTATGCGGTGGAGAGGCCCACAAAGGCAGTGACCCCGGCGATGCCGCCGCCATTCTGCAGATAGGCACTTTCTTTGGCAACGCCACTAACGGCTTCTTCAACGATAAGTGGCGCGTGGATTATGAAGGGGTGCGCCGCTGCAACTTTGTATTGCATATACTGAAAGGTGTACCGGATATGTCAGCAGATGAGAAGAAGGAACTGGCTGCTGAAGCACGTTTCCTCCGCGGACATTTTTATTCCGACCTGAAGAAAATGTTTGATAATGTACCCTGGGTAGATGAGAATTCAGAAAGCTACCTGAAACTGAATGTAGACGATTATAAGGTACCTAACGATAAGGATATCTGGCCCATGATTGAAGCCGACTTCAAATATGCGGCGGAGAACCTGAACGAAGTACAGGACGTGATAGGTCGTGCCAATAGCTGGGCCGCTAAAGCTTACCTGGCTAAAACCTATCTCTACGAAAAAAAATATGCAGATGCATTACCGATTTTTGAAGATGTCATTGCCAACGGGGTTAACGCTAAAGGCGTGCCTTTCCACCTGATGGAAAAATTCCATGATAACTTCGATGCCTTCACCGAAAATAATTCAGAAGCCGTTTTTTCTATCCAATACAGCGCTAATGATGGCTCCGGAGGCACCGGTAACGCTAACCAGGGAGAGATGCTGAATTACCCTTATAATGGCCCTTTTAGCTGCTGCGGTTTTTATCAGCCTTCACAGGACCTGGTAAATTCTTTCCGGACAGATGCAAAAGGACTCCCTTATATAGATAATTTCAATGATCACCCGGTGAAGAATGATATGGATATTACCAGTAGTGAATCATTCACGCCGGATGCCGATAATCTTGATCCACGGCTCGACTGGACCGTAGGGCGCCGGGGTATCCCTTTCCTGGATTGGGGAAATCATCCTGGTATGGACTGGATCCGCGATCAGCATTCAGCCGGTCCTTACTCTGCTTTGAAGAACGTATATATGCAGGCCACACAGGATAAATACTACGACGGTAATGGCTGGGCACCCGGCAATGCTATTAACTATGTGCTGATCCGCTTTGCCGATGTATTACTCATGGCAGCAGAATGCCAGGCGCAGGCCGGAGATCTGGGGATTGCACAGGAACATGTCAATACAGTTCGTTCCCGCGCTGCTAACCCGGCAGGCTGGGTGAAAACCTACCTGGATCCGTCACATCCAATGGCAGGATATACCAACACCCCAGCGGCCAATTATAAGGTAAGCCCTTACCCGGTAGGTGCCTTTGCCACATCCGGTAAAGCCTGGGCGCTTAAAGCCATTCAATTTGAACGTAAGCTGGAACTGGCCATGGAAGGACACCGCTATTTCGATCTCGTTCGCTGGGGCATCGCACAAACAGAACTCAATCGTTATTTCACCTACGAAAAGACAATTACTACAGATATTGTTAACGGTAACTTTGCGGCCAAAAATGTAAGGTACCCTATTCCCCAACGCCAGATAGACCTGAGTGTGAAGAATGGCGCATCCGTGCTGAAACAGAATCAGGGATATTAGGAGAAGCTAAAAGCGTAAAGCCGAAAGCATAAAGCTATTGTAGCGAATAATTATTGCGAATATTATATACGCCCTGGTCATTCGCTACAATAGCTTTATGCTTTCGGCTTTATGCTTTCTGCTCTGCCCAACGTAGCCCATCCGGAAGCATCTGATTACTAAACTCAATATGTATCACCCGGCGATTATGCCCGTTGCTGCTGCGACCGGACGCATGCATGAGCAAAGGACGCATCAGCATGATGCCTCCTTTGGGTACGTTGCAACTAACATCCGGTGTTATGTTCCTATCAAGAGTGTCGGCCCGGTAAATGCCTTTCCGGTGTGAGCCGGGAATGACTTTCAAAGCGCCATTCTCTTCATCGGTATCATCCAGGTGAATGCGGATGGTAAAATTGTTTTCGAGGATGTGAACAGGAGGTTGCACGGCAAATTGGCCCGGTTTCACCGTCCACGGACCATAGCCATCTACGGCTATTTTTTCTGCCACAGAAATGGTGAGATCCTGGTGCCAGGCCACAAACCAGTTCGATTGCCCGGGCTTGTCGAAATAAATAGATTTTACCGGGAAAAAGCCTTCGCCGAAAATCCCATCCAGTAAGCTTTGCAGCTGCGCCGTAAAAATCAGTGGAGGCATATCCGGTACTGTCTGCAGAAAACGACGGATCGCAAAAAGGTCGTTCGTTTTACGGAATAAAGGACCGGAGGTATCCGTGCGATTAATTACTTCCAGCATGGCGTCAATAACGGTGTGGTCAAATACCTTTTCTATCACGGTGAAGCCGTCTTCGTATATTCGTTCCCGGTGTTTGGCTATATTCATATTACCGATTCAATGAATGTTCATTGATCCAATGAAATTCTCTGTTTACCAGCAGGTATTCATTGGGATCTTTTCGTTTCAGTTGCAGATGGATACTGTCTTTGCCGGCAGTGCCATCCATCAAATATACATCTTTCCCCGCCAGCTGATAATGGAGGTGTACCGTATCGCCGGTGTTAGCCCAGAAAGAAAACTGATGTTTTACCGTATCTGTTTTTGAATCGTAATAAGAAAGTTCGGTATTATTTTTTCGGGTAGTGAGCCCGTTGTCTTTTTCAATATACATTTTTTGATAGTGTCGTATATCCATTACCCAGGGGTTGAACAACGAGTCCGCACGTACCTGTGATACCTCATAAATACCATATAATGGCGCGTTTTTTATATCCGGATGTGCGGCCTTTGCAATAGTAATACCTTCATATATTAAGAATCCGGAAAGAGTGCCAACAACCAGGTATTTTAAAGAGATGAGTGTAATACGTTTCCATTTTGTACGGAAAACAGGAACCCATAGCGGAGACACTGTCACCGGCTTTTGTGAGAAGAAGAATTGAAGCAATCGCGGTACATCCGGTATGGCGATAAACACTGCCATCAGGAACAGATGCGTGGAGAATAGTTTTACAGGGATGTCATAGCAGAAATTCATCGCTACTACATTCAACATCACCGTCATTGACCATAAGGCACCAAACAGGCGGGTGCTGCGGAAGAAAAGAAAGCATCCGCCAAGGAATTCGGCCAACCCGGTGAATATATTGTAGCCAGTGGAATAGCCCATATAGGACCACGCCAGCCCCATCGGGGAGGTATTGCCGAAAATGTCATCCAACTTGGCCAGAAAAGGAAATGGGAACTGTGTTTTTGTTAGCTTGGCCATACCATAACTGAGCATGGCGGTAGCCAGGCAATAACGGAATAGCACCGTCACCCAATACAACAGCCGGTCGTAATTTTTCCTTTTGCGGTCCAGCACGGACCATACAATACAGATCAGCAAGGATAACATGAACGCGCAGAAAACAACCAGGTAGTTGTAAGTCGTATCTCCGCTACCGTTAGTCCATACAGTGACTTCAAAGTCGCGGCGAATCAGCAACTTGCCCGCCAAGTTAGCGAGTGGCGTCCAGAAAGATTGGGAAAAGCCGAAATTTCCCGTGAAGTATAGCAGGAAATAAACGCTCCAGAATCTGAAGAAAAGCTTCCCGGAAAGGGACCACGAATGTGTGGGTTCGCTGAGGTGCTGCATGACAGGGTTTTTAGCGCGTACTAATTAACCCATTTTTTATGAATGAAGCAGCCGTTTATGTTTTCTTTAACTTGGTAGATAAGAATGAAAATAGCTATTGGCAATTAACAGTTAGCATTTAGCTGCCTCATTCTGCCCGCAAACTTTTCACTGGATTGGCCAGGGCTGCTTTGATCGACTGGTAACTGACTGTCAGCAACGCAATTGCCACAGCTAAGACACCTGCCACCACAAATATCCACCAGGAAACACCTACCCGGTAAGCGTAGCTTTGCAGCCATTCATGCATTATCCAGCCTGCCAATGGCGCCGCAATAAAGAAGGCAATCACTACCAGTTTTATAAAGTCTTTCGATAACAAGGTGGTGATACTGGCAACGGAAGCCCCCATGATTTTCCGGACGCCAATTTCTTTGATCCTGCTTTCCGCCATATAAGTGGTTAATCCAAATAAGCCCAGGCTGGAAATGAATATCGTTAACCCGGCAAACAAGCCTGCCAGGGTACCCTGACGTTGTTCATTCTCAAATTTCCTGGCATATTCTGCATCCACAAACTTAGGCTCGAAAGCAAATCCCGGGTTGTATTTTTTGAAAATGGCCGCCGCTTTTTCCAGGTTCTTTGCCGTGGTTTGCCGACCATTCAGTTTTATCTGCATCACATTGAAGGTCAAAAATTTACTTTTACCACCGGAAATCAATATGGGCCTGGTGGGTTCATAAGGACTGGTAAGAATAAAATCTTTGATCACCCCCACAATATGCCAGTTTACTCCCAGGTCTGATACTACTTTACCAATCGGATCTTTAAACTTCATTACTTTCAGGGAAGACTCGTTGATGATTAATCCGAACGAATCTGTAGGGAATTTTTTCAAATCGAAATCGCGTCCCTGTATAAATTGTAAACCCGCAGTAGCACCCAGTCCTTCATCTGCCATATATCTGTCGAATGTAGTACGGTCGTTCGGGTCTTTCCCTTCCCAACTTTGACCCCAGCCGTCACTCCACCTTTCTGTTAGCGGAGAATTGGTTTTGGTGACGGAAGTAGCCACGTTGGAGGCCAGTAATTCCTCTTTGATAGCGGCATAATTTTTACCGACGTCCCCGGCGAGTGAATGATAAATAAGATGGTCCCGGTTATACCCCGTTTCCCGGTTACGGGCATAATCAATTTGCTGCTTCACTACAATCGTGCAGATGATGAGCAGGATAGCGAAGGAAAACTGCAACACCACCAACGCTTTCCTTGGTGTTATCAATGCATGGGTTCTTTTAAAAGTGCCTTTTAATACTTTTACCGGCTGAAAAGAAGACAGGAAAAATGCGGGGTAGCTGCCAGCCAGCAGGCCGGTAATCAATATAAACCCAATAAACGCCATCCACGTATAGCCGTTATAGGTATCAATGAATAATTGCTTTTCTGTGAGCCGGTTGTAGGCAGGCAAACTTAACTGAACAATCACCAGGGCTACTATGCCGGCAATACTAGCCAGGAATATGGATTCCCCGATAAACTGGCCGATCAGGGAACGTTTCTGTGCGCCTACTACTTTACGGATGCCTACTTCCTTCGCCCGTTTCTCACTGCGGGCAGTGCTGAGGTTCATGAAGTTGATACAGGCAATGAGGAGGATAAACAACGCGATGATGCTGAACAGCTTCACAAACATACTGCGGCCGTTATTATCTTCCTTGCCGTCAGTGAAGCTGGAGTATAGCCGCCATCGATCCATAGGGTATATAAAAAGTTCCCATTTTATGGTTTTGGCTTCATCGTGGTAATGTTGTTTTAAGTCTTTGATTTTACCGGATACTGCCGCCACATTTACGTTGGGTTTCAGCAGTACGTAAGTGAGCGTACTATTGTCGCCCCAGCCGAAATCAGCACGGTCACTCAATTTCATACATTCCCAGGGTAGCAGGCAGTCGAATTCAAACCTGGTATTAACAGGTAAATCTTTCAGTACACCTGTAACCGTGAAGTCATATTTGTTTTCCAGTTTTATCACCTTGCCCATGGCAGATTCATTGCCAAACAAACTTTTGGCGGTTTTTTCTGTCAACACGATGTTGGTGGCACCATTCAGGGCGGTTAGCGGGTTGCCTTCCAGCATCGGGAAACTAAACATTTGGAGGAACCCTGTATCCACAATGGAGCCCGATTTCATCATTTTCTTATCGCCGATGGAAAAGAGATATTGATCCGGGTAATTAACCCGCACCGCCCGCTCCACTTCAGGAAGGTCCTTTTCTACAACTGGCCCCAGTAATGCGGAAGTGGTGTTCGAGCAGGTTATTTTCCCATCCATCGGTACCCGGTTCCAGACTTCGTATATCCGGTCTTTATTTTTGTGGAACTGATCGTAGCTCAATTCATCTTGTATCCAGAGGAAAATAAGCATGGCTGCGGCCATGCCAATGGCTAACCCCGTTATGTTGATAAAAGAGAAGCCTTTATTCCGGAGCAAACTCCGGTAGGCCACCTTTAGGAAGTTTTTGAACATAAAATGTATTGAAGGGTCATCTGTAACTATTGGGGAAATGGCGGTCCAAGATGGTGCCAGATAGCAATAACGCTGATTTACTGGGATATTGATAACTGAAGGGAATCCATTTGTCCGTTTTTGATACAAAAACTGTCCGCTTTTGATACAGTGGCATAAAATAAAAAGGGTCTCAAAAGTAATTTTGAGACCCCTTCCTGTAAAGTGAATTATTTTATTAAAGTAATATTTCCTTTAAACTCAAATTTTTCTCCACTTTCACACACGGTTTGCATGGAGTAGATATAGGTACCCAACGGCGCTTCGCGGTTATTGCTGCGCCCATCCCATCCTGCGGAAGGTACGTTCACGGGGAAGTGTGTTCTTTCAAACACCAGGGTGCCCCATCGGTCGTAGATACGCAGCCATTCTACTTCTTTTACGCCTTTCCCTTTGGGGTAAATCCGTTCGTTTTTACCATCGTGATTGGGTGTAAATGCATTCGGCATAAAGATGGCGCTCTGCTGGCAAAGTACATGTACCATCACGTCGTCTGATGCCTTGCAGCCATATACGTTTTCTACCTCCACCTTGTAAAGGGTGCTGAGGTTAGGTAGTGCCTGTACCCGCTGACAACCGGAACAATCCAGGTATTCCGGTGGAGTCCAGGTCCAGCGGATCACGTCATTACTGTTGTTGCTGGTAAGAAATACCGGCACCCCGGCCATGGTTTGCCGATCAATGCCAGCGTTGACGATAGGGGTGGGGTTTACATTTACGGTCACCGAAGTCTGGTCAGAAAAGCAGTTGTCTTTATCATACCCGGTTACATCATACGTGAACCGGCCAGTACGTTTTAACATGGCAAGGGGCGTAGGGGAGTTAGGTTTATCCAGTCCAAACCCACGCCACAGATAATAATCAGCACCCCAAACGCGCAGTTTCAACGGATCGCCCAAACAGAGTATGGTATCCGGCGTAGCGTGAATGGTGAACGGTTGTACAACCCTGATTTTTACCTGGTCGGTATTTACGCAGCCCTTGTTGTCCGTAACCTTTACCTGGTAGGTAGTAGTCACTGTTGGCGCGGCAACAGGATTCGGAATGGTAGGATCACTGAGGCCCGCTGCGGGCGTCCACTCGTAGTTTACGCCACCGCCGGCATGTAAGAGGGTCGTGTTATTCAGGCAAATAAATTCTGCCGGCGCACTGGCCTTAATATCCGGTAAAGGCAATACCGTCAGGGCATGGGTGGTTTTGTCGATACAGCCGTCTTTGCTGGTTACGGTCAGCGTTACCACTGCATTGCCAGACTGGGAGTAGGTTTGCGCTGCCGGTTGTTGTTTCGTGCCGGTTTTGCCGTTACCGAATTCCCAGTCCCAGGTAACATCGGTCGCCGGACTAACCTTGCCTTCAAAGCTGATGGGTGCATCTTTACATACTTCCGGTAATCCACTGATAGATGCTAACGGTTGTGGGTATACGTTGTACGGTACCTCCACGGTTTGGGTACATCCATATTTGGTGGTAGCGGTAAGTCCAAAGGGGTAAGTGCCCGCTTTATCGAGGTAAAACTCAGGTGTAGTGGTGTTGGTATTTTTGGCCGTCAGTGCCGGATCATAGGTCCAGGTGAAGGTGGGAGGTATATTCAACTCATCCACTGAGTAGCTGTTAAACGCAGGTGCAAAAGTTAAAGTGCCTTCTCCGCATATCTTTGCCGGATTGGGGTTGAGCTTAATATCCAGTTGATCTATTACAATCGGATGATCCAGGAAGGCCTGGCCTTTACAGCCGGCATCATCTTTCAGCAACAACCGCGGCTTGTAAATACCCGGGTCGGTAAAACGGTGGGTGATATTCAATTTGTCTGTTTCTTCTACATCACCATCTGCAAAATCCCAGCTAAATGAAGTGGCATTTTCCGGCTTCACCGTAAACGATATTTCTTTTTCCAGGCATCCCCCTTCGGCACTGGTAGTAATGGTGGCATAAGGCCCCTTTACCACTACTACCTCGCTGTATTCATCTTCTGAATCAGCAATACCTTTTACCTTCAGCGTTACTTTGTAGTGCCCGGCCTCGGTAAAGGTATGTACGGGAAAGGCCTGGTCGGATGTGGCGCCATCTCCGAAGTCCCATGAACAGGTGTTGTAGTTGATGGAGGTATTGTTAAAACGGAAAATCATGGGCGCACAATTGCCTCCGTTTACAAAAGAGCTGGTATAAGTAAAACCTGCGCCTACAGCAGATACTTTGATGGTTTTGGTTTTTGAATCGGTACAGCCGTTGTCATCTGTCATCTTCAGGGTTACAGGGTATACGCCTTTGTCGGGGTATTGATGTGTAACGGAATACCACTCGTTAGAACTGGTGCCATCTCCCATCTCCCATTTAAAGTTGGTAATAGTGCCACCAAATTCGGAGGATGCGTTCCAGAAGTTCACCGGGCTGCCGGGTTGGACTACATACGCATCGGCGTTAAAATCCGCTACCGGCCCATTTACCTGGAGGTATTTACCGCCAAAAGTATTGACGCAGCCGTCTTTATCGGTAACGGTAAGCGTAGCTACATAATTTCCTGCGGTGGCGTAGGTATGCTTAAATGGCGGGCTGGTAAAGGTTTGAAGGGAAGTGTTGTCGCCAAAATTCCATGCCCATTTTTTAATGCCGCTACTGTTTGTCAGATCGGTATTATCAGTAAAGGTAAGTTCGGTCCCTTTACATTCTATTTGTGAGGGCAGGTTATAGTCTGCTAGCGGACCGCGTATTGTAAGATCTATATTGTTGCTGGGATTGGGACAACCCAGTTGGTCTATGATTTTTAAACCGAGGGAATGCTTGCCAGGGGTTAAATTGGAGTAGGTGATAGTGTTAGTGTAATTATACCACCAGTTATCGCCGCCGTCCATCGTCCAATGATAAGGATAGGTGCTGTGTATACTCACATCTTCCTGTGTTACACGCCCGGTAACTGTTTCGTTACTACAGAGTACTGTTTTATCGCTGGTGATAGTTACGGGAGAAGGAGCTATGATTCTTACCTGGCCGCTAAGATAGGTAGTACAATGACCATCGGAAGTGGTGAGTTGTATCGTATAAGTACCGGATTTGGCATAGGTATGTGTTACCACATCACTATGCGCAGTATAGCTGGTATCTTTTCCATCTCCCCAGCTCCATTTCCAGCTGGTAGCGCCAAGGGAGTTCTCTGTAACGCTAACGGTCATACGATTGTCGCAGTTTACCGGGTTGACGGTAAATCTGGGGAAAGGATTCACGGTAGTAATGTAGGCTTTCTTCGTAATTGTGTTAGGACAGGTACCGTTGGTGACTGTTAAGGTGATATCATAGGTTCCCGGCTCCAGGTAACTATGCGATGTGTTCTGACCAGACCCGGTAAAAGGATCGCCAAAATTCCAGTACCAGTTATCTCCTACGTCTGATGTGCCGATGAAAGAAGTGGTGGAGTTACCGCATACTGTAGGGGCGTTAGGAGAGCTGAAATCCGGTGTAGGCTTTTTATATACCCATATGCTGGCGGGTACAGTGGTGGTACCCGTACAGCCGTTAGCGGTAGTATATTTTAAGGTAACCTGGTAATTGCCTGCATTCGGATAAGTATGAGTAGGCGACTCCTCCGTGGAGGTGCTGCCATCACCGAAATTCCACAGGAATGTTTTTATCTTGTCAGTACTGCTGATACCAGCAACAAAAGAAGCGGCCAAACCTTCGCAACCAGTATAATTGGAGGCATAAGCAGTGACGGTTGTTTTGAATATATATAGATTGGCTGTAGTGCTGGCCGCGCAACCCTCCTTGTTTTTACTCTCCATGGTAATGTAAAACATCCCTTCCTGGTTATACACATGCGTCGGACTCTGCTGGGTAGAAGATTGGCCATCCCCAAAGCTCCAGGTCCAACTGTCCGCATAGGTAGTATTGCCAGTGAAAGAAACGGTGGCCGGTACGTTACAAATGGGTTTATTATCGGTGACAATGGCTACTGATGGTGTTTGTTTTACATCAATTGTTTTCTCTACTACATCCACACAGTTTCCAAACATTGCGGTTACTTTTATTTTTGCGGGGCCAGCGGTGGTGGGAACGTAAGCGTAGGTATTGTTATATCCCCAGGTAGGTTGCCCATTTACTTCCCAGGTAGTGCTTTGTGGTTGTACAGGAGTAAAATTGGCCAGAAAGCTGGCATATTGACCCGTACAGGAAAGGGTAGGCGCCGATAGCGTGGTGGTATAATTGGCAACGTTAATATCGTTGACCGTTTTTACGGCAGTACAACCTCTTTCATTGCTTACCGTGAGTTTGATGCTGTGGGTGCCTTTGGTGGTGAAGTTATGTTTCCCCGGATCTTTGGCGGTACTGCTGCCACCGTCATCAAACTCCCATTTGTAGCCCAGGGTGCCGGCGCCGGAAGAAGTATTGGTAAACAATACATCTACCGGTGCTTTACAAAGCATTTTATCTGCTACGGTGAAGTCCGCATTTAACGCGGCTGCAACGTCCACAGCTTTGTCCATCACTTTGAAATTCGTACAGCCGTAACTGTTGGTAACGGTGAGGAGCACACTATATACACCTGGTACGGTATAATTATGTGTAACCGTGCTGGATGCATTTTCAGCGGCGCCTCCATCACCAAAATCCCAGCTATAGCTCTGCAGGTTGCCGTCGCCGGGTTTGGATTTGTCTGTAAAGGTAGGGGTGAAAGGCACACAACCTTTGGCGGAGGATACACTGAAATCAACCGTAGGCTTGGCTCTTACGTGGATGTAGTCTGGTTTTGTGCTGGTTTGGGTACTTCCGTCTGCATAGGTCACTTTCAGCGTCACCGTATAGCTGCCTACTTTTACATAGGTGGCTGCCGGCTTCTTTTTCGTACTGGTATTACCGTTACCGAAATCCCACTGCCAGGCCACCGGTGTGCCGGTAGATAAGTCACTGAATGTAGTGCTTACGGATTCACAGTCACTGACTACCGTGGCAGAAAAATCAGCTTTCTGTTGCGCATAGGCGCCAGGAGTGTTAAAGAAATTGGTAAACAGAAATAGCAACAGGGCTCCAACAACGTTGCGCATGACAGGGAACAGATGCATCGTAATAATAGGTATAAGGCTTTAAAATTAAGCATTTCCGGGTATTTTTCCGGGATAGATAAGTACTTGAATATTATGTTTTCGCTATACGATTTATGCTTAATTTTAACGAACTTAAAAGCAATGGATTATGTCGCATTTGTTCAGTCCTTTTTCACTGAGAAAAGTTGAATTCCGGAATCGCATCGCGGTATCCCCTATGTGTGAGTATTCATCGGAGGATGGTTTTGCGAACGACTGGCACCTGGTACACCTTGGAACGAGGGCAGTAGGAGGGGCCGGGCTGGTGCTCACGGAGGCTGCCGCCGTGTCGCCGGAAGGACGCATTTCCATCCATGACCTGGGTATCTGGAAAGATGAACATATTCCTATGCTGCAACGCATCACAGCCTTTATTGCCGCGCAGGGCGCGGTTCCTGGTATTCAGCTGGCGCATGCCGGCCGGAAAGCCAGTACCCTCAGGCCCTGGGAAGGCAGTGGTACGCTCCCGGCCGCCGCTGGCGGCTGGCAGGTGGTGGCGCCCAGCGCCATTCCGTTCAACGACGTATACCCATTACCGGAAGCATTGACGGAAACGGGCATACGCCAGGTGGTAAAAGATTTTAAAGCGGCTACTATTCGTGCCTTACAGGCCGGTTTTGAAGTGGTGGAGTTACATGCAGCGCACGGGTACCTGCTGCACAGCTTTTTATCCCCGCTCAGCAACCATCGCACCGATGAATATGGCGGCAGTTTTGATAACAGGATACGCCTCCTGCTGGAAGTAGTGACCACCGTGCGTGCAGTATGGCCGGAGCAATATCCGTTATTGGTCAGAATTTCCGTTACCGACTGGGCAGAAGGTGGCTGGAATCCCGAAGAATCGGTGCAACTGGCCAGGATCCTGAAAGAAAATGGGGTAGACCTGGTAGATTGTTCCTCCGGCGGCCTTGCGGCACATCAGCAAATCAAACCCGGCCCGTTATATCAAACGCCGTTTGCAGAAAAGGTAAAAAAGGAAGCGGGCATCGCCACAGGTGCGGTAGGACTGATCACTACTGCCGAAGAAGCAGAAGATATTATTGCAGAAGGACGTGCAGATATGGTACTCATGGCCAGGGAACTACTGAGAAACCCTTATTTCCCCTTACATGCGGCCCACACATTACAGGCCGAAATAAAATGGCCTATACAATATGAACGTGCAAAGATGCGCAGGTAGCATCTTTGCACGTCCGGAAATTATTTCAGGATGGTTTCAATGGCATCCAGTTCTTCTTTCGTAAAAGCAGTATTTTTTAACGTATCCAGGTTATTATCCAGCTGTGCTACAGAGCTGGCGCCAATTAATACTGTGGTAATACGTTTGTCTTTCAGGATCCAGGCCAGCGCCATCTGGGCAAGCGATTGTCCGCGTTGTTGCGCCAGCTGGTTTAATTTTTTCACCTTTTCAATTTTTGCCGGCGTTACATCTCCTTCCTGTAAAAAGCCACTTGGCTTGCTGGCACGTGAACCGGCCGGAATACCATTCAGGTAACGATCCGTCAGTAAGCCCTGCGCCAGGGGAGAGAAAGGAATACAACCCACGCCATTTGCTTCCAGTACATCCAGTAAGCCATTTTCTACCCAACGTTCAAACATACTGTATTTGGGCTGATGAATCAGGCAGGGTGTTCCCAGTGATTTCAACACAGCCACGGCAGTACTGGTTTGTTCGGCGGTATAGTTGGAAAGTCCTACGTATAATGCCTTTCCCTGTTGCACAATGCTGTGCAGTGCACCCATGGTTTCTTCTATAGGCGTGGAAGGATCCGGGCGGTGGGAATAGAAGATGTCTACATAGTCCAGCTGCATACGGCGTAAACTCTGATCCAGGCTGGAAACAAGGTATTTGCGGGAGCCCCAGTCGCCATAAGGGCCAGGCCACATGGTATAACCGGCTTTGGTGGAAATAATCAGTTCATCACGAAGATGACCGGTAAAATCCTGTTTCAGGACGCGACCGAAATTTTCTTCTGCACTACCGGGCAACGGGCCATAGTTGTTGGCCAGGTCGAAATGGGTAATCCCTTTGTCGAATGCATGGCGGATAATACTACGTCCATTTTCAAAATTGTCGATAGAACCGAAGTTGTGCCATAATCCCAGTGAAACGGCCGGTAGCTGAATGCCACTCTTACCGCAACGGTTATAGGTCATATGATCATATCTGTTGGCTGCTGGAGCGTATTGCATGGAATGCTGAATTTTAGGGAGACAAGATAAAAAATAAAAGGGAAAAGCAGAAAGCATAAAGCAGAAAGCAAAAAGCTATTGTAGCGGGTCATATTCGCCTCAATAGCTTTTTGCTTTCTGCTTTATGCTTTCTGCTCTTGGTTTTAGTGCGCCTCTTCTACCGGAATGCGTTCAGCAGCCAGCTGTGTAAGCTTATTGCTGTTCTTCAGTTTCGGAGGTACCGGACGTATTTCCCATACAATTCCGAGGAGGCCTAACGTTTTGATAACATAGTAAGTGATATCAAATTCCCACCAGTAGAAGCCTTGTCTGGCCGCACTCTGATAATAGTGGTGGTTGTTATGCCAGCCTTCTCCCAAAGTAATCAATGCCAGGATAGCACTGTTGCGGGATTCATCTCCGGTATAATATCTTTTATTACCAATTTTATGCATGAGAGAGTTGATGGTGAACGTGCCATGGTACAATATCACCGTACTCAGGAAGAACCCGATCAGTAAGGTAGATAACCCTGCATGCCAGTCGAACCAACCGGTACCATTTACTTTGTTACCCACAAAATAAACGGCTATTGCCAGTATCACAGCAGGCACCATATGCCATTTGTTCAGCCATAACAATTCTTTGGCTTTGTGATCCTTGATCAGGTCAAAACGGGTAGGTTTGTATTCTGGTCCCATGATCCAGCCAATATGTGCATACCAGAAGCCGTAAACATTCGCTGAATGCGGGTCTTCAGGGGTGTCACTATGTTTGTGATGGATACGGTGATTAGCCGACCACCATAAAGCGCCTTTCTGCAAGCTGCTCTGCGCACCACCAGCAAGGATAAACTGGAAGAATCTCGACGTTTTAAAGGCGCGATGCGAGAAATAACGATGATAACCCGCTGTCACAAAAAACATACGGATCACATACAATACGCCACATAAGATCCAGTCAAATGCTGTTGTGCCGGTAAAAAAAGCTAATAGAGGCACAGCGTGTATGCCCATGAAGTCTGCCTGATGCCACCAATTAGGTGGTTTTCTGTCTTGCTTGATCGCCTTATTCATTCCGCAAAGATAATTTCCGTCTTTTGTTTAAACTATGATTTTAATCATTTTGACAAAGTTATGTGCTTTCATCCGTTTTTCCGTGAATGAAATTCCGCCGAACTTTTTGCGATAGAAGGTGTTAGAGGAAACATACTACTACGCTTTATTAACATTAAAGTAACGATTATGTCACAAATCATCTCAGCTATTCGTAATAACGTGAAGTATTGGTGGCTCTATCTGCTTAACGGGATTATCTTCCTGGTTGCCGGTTTCATTGTTTTCTCCAATCCTTTCAGCAGCTATGTGTTGCTAAGTATTTTTTTTAGTGTCACATTATTTGTAACGGGTATTTTTGAAATCGCTTTTGCGCTCAGCAACCGCTCGTCCCATACGGGTTGGGGATGGTCGCTGGCTTCCGGGATGGTAGATGTGGTGATAGGTGGTATCCTGATTGGCTATCCCGCTATCAGTATGGCGGTACTCCCGTTGTTCCTGGCTTTCTGGTTTATGTTCAAGGGGATCAGCCTCATTGGCTTTTCTATTCAGCTGCAAACCGAAAGAATCCCCAACTGGGGCTGGTTGCTGGTGGGAGGAATTCTTTTAATTATCATTGCCATCGTTATACTCGATAACCCGGCCCTGGGTGTTGCCGCCATCCTCGGACTCATGGCCACCGCCTTCTGGGCTACCGGTGTACTCAGCATTGCTTTCGCTTTCCGGCTAAGACAAGTAAAGAAAGAGCATAAAGCGTAAAGCAGAAAGCAAAAAGCTATTGGGGCGAATGATCAAAGCGTATATAATTCCGCAATGGTCATTCGCCCCAATAGCTTTTTGCTTTCTGCTTTACGCTTTATGCTTTTTTTGATATATTCGATTTATCATAATCTAATCTCTTCCGATGAAACGCAACAAAATCTATGCTATCGCAGCCATGTTACTATGTGGCGGGATACAGCAGGGAGCAGCACAAACGACGTCTAAATATGACCAACATGAGGCGTTTGCTCCATTGTTTTACCCGGCCCCTGGTAATGAATTCCGCAGTGCCGGCGGACAACCAGGCCCAAAATACTGGCAAAATGGTGCCGATTACAAGTTAGACGTAACCCTGGATACTTTACAACACCGGATCAGTGGTACCGTGGTTATTACCTATAAAAACAACAGCCCGGATCAACTACCCTTTTTATGGTTGCAGCTGGATCAGAATATATACCGGGAAGACTCCCGTGGGTCCGCTACCGTAGCCGTTTCCGGCGATCGATTCGCGAATAAAACTTACACCCAGGGCTTTGAGCTTAAAACAGTTAGCCTCATCAGTAACGGCAAAACCATCGCCGCCAACTACCTGGTGAACGATACCCGCATGCAGATTAAACTGGCCGATGCCATGAAATCGGGCACCTCACTGCAGATCAAAATCGAATACGCTTACACCGTTCCGGAATATGGTACCGACCGTACCTCCCGTTTACGCACCGCTAACGGATGGATATACGAAATTGCGCAATGGTATCCACGTATGGCTGTATATGACGACATTCTCGGATGGAATAATATTCCCTACATGGGCGCTTCAGAGTTTTACCTGGAGTATGGCAACTTCGATTATAATATTACCGCTCCTGCCAACATGGTGCTGAGTGGCTCCGGTCAACTGGTGAATGAAGCACAGGTGTTAACGCCGAAGGAAATCAGCCGCCTGGCGAAAGCACGCAACAGTGATGAAACCGTGTTTATCCGCGACAGCTCTGAAATTAATACCGGCACCGCAAAAGGTAACCGCACCTGGCATTTCGTATGCCAGAACTCCCGCGACGTAGCCTGGGGCGCTTCTGCCGCCTTTATCTGGGATGCTGCCCGTATTAATTTACCCGGTGGAAAGAAATCCCTGGCGATGTCACTCTACCCGGTAGAAGTTGCCGGCAACAGCGCCTGGGGCAGATCCACCGAATTTGTAAAAGGCTGTATCGAACACTACTCTAAACAGTGGTACGTATATACTTACCCGGTAGCTACCAACGTAGCAGGTACGGTAGGAGGGATGGAATATCCCGGTATCGTGTTCTGCTCCTGGAAATCCACTAAAGGAGGCCTGTGGGGCGTAACCGATCACGAATTCGGCCACAACTGGTTCCCGATGATCGTTGGCTCCAACGAACGTAAATATGCCTGGATGGATGAAGGCTTCAACACCTTCATCAATGGTATCTCTACGGCTGCATTCAACAAAGGAGAATTCAAAGTGCCACAGCCGGCACAGCGAATTGCACCAATGTTGTTCTCCAATAAAGCAGAATCTATTTTAAATACCCCCGATGTACTCGACATGGGCTACCTCGGCATCGCCGCTTACTTCAAACCCGGTATGGGACTGAGCTTGCTCCGCGATCAAATCCTCGGACCAGAACGTTTTGATTACGCTTTCCGTGAATACATTAAACGCTGGGCATTTAAGCACCCTACGCCATGGGACTTTTTCCGTACCATGGAAAATGCTTCCGGTGAAGACCTGGCCTGGTTCTGGCGGGGTTGGTTCTTTAACACCTGGAAACTGGATCAGGGTGTGAAAGGGGTACAATACGTAAAAGGTGATCCGGCACAAGGTGCTATGATTACCGTCCAGAACCTGGAACAATTGCCAATGCCGGTAGTAATTGCCATCAAAGACGTAAATGGTAAATCAGATACCGTACGCCTCCCGGTTGAAGTATGGCAACGTGGTTCCTCCTGGACATTCCACTACCCGTCTACCGTTAAACTCAGCAGCGTACTGATTGATCCATTGGGTAACTTCCCGGATATCAATCCTTCCAATAACAACTGGAAAGCGGATGCCGGTCAGCCGGTACCTGCCGGTACTACGGCCACGACTATACTGAAAAAGTACATTGATGCCATTGGCGGCGCCGATAAACTGAAAGCCGTAAAAGACGTTGCGCTGCTCGAAGAGGGGGAAGTAGCCGGCACAGCATTGGAATTTACCATGAAACACAAACAACCCGATAAGGCATTAGTGCAGGTATTTATTCCTATCGCAAATCTGACGGCTATGAAGCTGGTGATAAATGGTAATAATATCACCATGATGAACGCCGGAAAGGAAATGCCGCTTTCCGCAACAGAGAAAGCGATCCAGAAAGATAAATACCTGCTGTTTCCTGAACTTTACTTTGCAGCACCGGAGTACAATGCCAAGCTGGAACTGGCACCGGTAACGGAAGATGTGAATGGTTCCCCTGCCTATGTGGTGAACATTGCAACCCCCAGTGGTGCATTATTTCGTAACTATTACGATGCTAAAACAGGCCTGAAAGTACGCGCAGTAACACTCGCCGGACAAGAAGGCGGTGGCACAGAAGGTACCGTCGATTACAGCGATTATCGCGAAGTAAGTGGTATCCAGTTTCCATTCAAAATGGAGACCAACATGGGCGGATATAATACTAACCTGCGACTGAAAACTGCTACCGTTAACGGCGGGTTAAGCGACGATCAGTTTAAGTAAGCAGAAAGCTTAAAGCAGAAAGCAAAAAGCGATTGGAGCGAATGATGACGGCGAATATTACATTCGCTTTAGTTCATTCGCTCCAATCGCTTTTTGCTTTCTGCTTTAAGCTTTCTGCTTCTTTATATATCTTCGTCCCACTTAACGACGAGATGCATATGAAACAACTTCGGCCAGTCATGTTTGTGGGTACCGCTTCCGACGTGGGAAAGAGCGTGATTACCGCCGGGTTTTGCCGTATTTTCAGGCAGGATGGATATACGCCGGCCCCTTTCAAGGCGCAGAATATGTCGCTCAACAGCTATGCTACACCCGATGGACTGGAAATAGGCCGTGCACAGGCCGTTCAGGCAGAAGCAGCGGGTGTTCCTGCTCATACAGATATGAACCCGGTGCTACTGAAGCCTACCAGCGATCAGCGCGCGCAATTGGTTTTACATGGCAAACCTGCCGGTACCCAGTCAGCCTGGGAATATTTTATGGAGAAGGATAAGCACGCCTTATTTGAAGAAGTAAAACAATCCTTTAACCGGCTTGCCGGACGCTATAATCCTATTGTGATGGAAGGCGCCGGTAGTATCTCTGAACTCAATCTCCGGAACCGCGATATCACGAACATGCGTATCGCCCTACACGCAGGCGCTGCTGTATACCTCATTGCAGATATTGACCGCGGCGGTATTTTCGGTAGCGTATATGGTACCATCGCGCTGTTACCACCGGAAGAAAAAGCACTGATCAAAGGTATCATCATCAACAAATTCCGCGGCGATATCCGCCTGTTTGAAGACGGGCGCAAACAGCTGGAAAGCCTCACCGGTGTACCGGTTACAGGTGTGCTGCCCTATTATCACGATATCCATATTGAAGAAGAAGATTCCGTAGCCGGCTCGCTGAAGCATAAACAGCACATGGCCGGTCGCATCAATATTGCCGTAGTTTTATTGCGGCATATGTCTAACTTTACGGACTTCAACGCGCTGGAGAAAGACGGGCGCGTCCACATTTTTTATACCGATAATCCCGCTGAAATTACCGCTGCTGATATTATTATCATTCCCGGCAGTAAAAACACCATCAGCGATTTAGTGGCCATTAAAAATAATGGTACCGCGGCCGCTATAACGGAAGCGTATAAACGAAATAAAGTAGTCATCGGTATTTGTGGTGGCTACCAGATGATGGGTGAGGAGATAGCGGATCCGTTCGGCGTAGAAGGCCCTGTGGGCAGCATTCCCGGGCTGGGATTATTACCGGTAACCACCGTCCTTACCCGTGAAAAAACGACACAACAACGTAGCTTCCGCTACCGGGGGAAAGAAAAAATTTGCGAAGGATATGAAATTCATATGGGAGAAACTACTGCCCGGCAGCCTGCTCCGCTCAATGAACTGACCACTGGCGCCACCGATGGCTATTTCCTTCATTCCAGGTGCTGGGGTACTTATTTGCATGGGATCCTCGATAACGATATTATTGTCAGCGATCTGTTGGCACAATGTGGTAAACCCGCAGCAGTAAAGGAATTTGACTATAAAAGTTTCAAAGAAGAACAATATAACAAACTGGCCACACATATTCGTGAACATCTTGACATTTCAGCTGTTTATAAGGCACTGGAATTATAATATTAGGATCTTATGATACAAGGACACGGCGACGATGGCTACCTGTTTGACCAACCCGTTAAAGCGGACTTCAGCTCTAATGTGTGGTATGGTGGTCTGCAGGCAGGACTGAAAACTCATCTTGGCAATAAGATTGGTGGCATAGATCATTATCCCGATGCGGGGGCCCAAAAATTGCAGGGCATGCTGGAAAAGCAGGCAGGCCTTCCCGCAGGCAGCATCCTGGTCACTAATGGCGGCACGGAAGCGATTTACCTGGTAGCACAGGCTTTTGCCGGTGCTACGGTGACCATCGTTGCACCTACCTTCGCAGAATATGCGGATGCCTGCAAACTGTACCGTCACCAGGTACAATACCTGTTGTGGGATAAACTAACGCCGGATACCAGCTTCAATACAGATATGGTTTTTCTTTGCAACCCCAACAATCCAACGGGGCAGGCGTTGGATGATCATGCTTTGCAAAACCTGGTTCAACGGAATAAACACACCATATTTGTTATCGATGAAGCCTATATAGAATTTACGTTGGCTACGGCTACTATGCTGCCATACTTGCACCGCTTACCTAATGTACTGGTGCTCCGTTCGCTCACAAAAAGCTGCTGTATTCCCGGTTTACGCCTGGGGTATATTGCCGGCAGAAAGCAGCTGCTGGACCGTGTACGTGCCTACAGAATGCCCTGGTCAGTCAACAGCCTGGCGCTGGAAGCGGGCTATTACATCCTGGAACATCCAACACAATTTGCTTTATCAAAAGAATCCTTATTACAGGATACCTTTCATTTCTGGGAAGGTATCCGTAAAATGCCGGAGTTTAAGGTATCGCGTACGCATACACATTTTTTTCTGTTCGAAACACTGACAGGAACCGCGGCTTCGCTGAAAGCATGGCTGATGGAAAACCATGGTATCCTTATCCGGGATGCCTCTAATTTTTACGGACTGGAACAGGGACATTGCCGCGTGGCCTGTCAAAGTTCCGCCGATAATACATTACTGATTACCGCATTGCGCCAATGGAGCCTGTATTAAAATTCGTATTGCCGTTACTGTTAGGATATGCCGCTGATTTATTACTGGGAGATCCACGTAGCTGGCCTCACCCGGTAAAGCTGTATGGTACACTGATCCGCAAAGGTACCCAATGGCTGAACAGGGGAGCTGCCCGTTTTTGGAAGGGCGCTTTACTCACGATTCTCTTGTGTACCGCCGCTTTTTGTTTTTTCTACTTTACCCAACGGGGGCTGGAACAATGGCCAGTGGCCTGGTACGCTTTCAGCAGCATTTTTGTGTTCTTTGCACTGGCTAATAAAAGCCTGTTGCAGGAAGGTAAAGCAGTATTCGATATCCTGCACAAAAATGGGGTAGAAGCAGGGCGTGAGCGACTATCATGGATTGTAGGCCGCGACACGGCGCAGTTATCACCACAGCAAATTCGTATAGCCGTACTGGAATCTATGTCAGAAAACCTGAGCGACGGCGTAATAGCGCCGCTTTGCTTTTATGCGATACTCGGTTTACCCGGGATGATGTTGTATAAAATGATCAATACGCTTGATTCAATGATCGGCTATAAAAATGAGCAGTATCGGTATTTTGGCCGTTTCGCCGCCCGGCTCGATGACGTGGCAAATTATATCCCGGCACGCATCACCGCATTACTCATGATTTTATTGTACGGCAGCAGCCGTGCCTGGCATTTCATGATCCGCTATGGTTCAGCACATGCCAGCCCTAACTCCGCCTACCCGGAAGCCGCATTGGCAGGTATTCTCGACTGCCGCTTCGGCGGACCCAATACCTACGGAGGCGAGTTGGTACACAAACCTTTTATCGGCGAAAATGAAAGGGATATTGAGCACGAAGAATTCAGCAAAGTCATATATATCAACCATGCCGTTACTTTCGTTATGATTATTTGTATTGCATCCATAAAATATTACCTGCTTTGGCATGCCCAACAATAGTCCCGATACTATAACTTCGCGCCGGCGCTTTCCGCACACCTGTCAGGGGGATAGAATATAACCCGGTAAAATCCAAACGGCGTTTTATTACGGATATAGTAAGGAAGTGGTTAGGTCATGGTAAAGTTTTAATATGCACACGAAGCAAACGAAGATTAGTATTTTAAGTTGTGGTTGGCTGGGTAAGCCTTTGGCGCTTCATCTCCAGGAAGCAGGCTACCGGGTAAAGGGAGCCAGAACTTCTGCCGCCGGCGTGGCAGAACTCACCGCCCTGGGCCTGGAAGCCTATGAAGTTATTTTATCTACAGACGTTCTCACCGGCCCCGATGCGTTCTGGGACGCAGATATACTCATCATCAATATTCCTCCCCGCAAAGAAAGGGGGGCGGAAGCACATGTGGAAGAAATAGCCCTGTTGAGCAGTTTCCTGGAAACCACGCCCATCACCAAAGTAATATTCATTAGTTCTACTTCTGTATATGCGGATGTCAACGGACTAGTCACAGAGGAAAGCCAGGAGTTGCCTGAAACCCCAAATGGACTTGCTTTACGGGCTGCCGAAAAACAACTGCTCATGGCCACCCGCTTTGAAACGACCATCCTGCGTTTCGGGGGGCTGATTGGTTACGATCGCCTGCCCGATGCCAATCGTATCCGCGAGGGCAAACGGAACAATGAGCAACCTATGAATGTCATACACCGGGACGATTGTATTGGCGTTATCCAGGCCGTCATTGAAAAAGAAATCTGGGGAGAAGTGTTCAACGCTTGCGCCAGCGGACATCCGCAGCGATCCAACTATTATAAAGCCGCCGCACTGGCAATGGGGGTACCATTACCCCGCAAGCTACCAGCAGAAGAGCAGCCCTACAAAATAGTCAGTTCCCGTAAACTCAGGTATGCACTGCAATACCCCTTCAAGTATGATGATCCTTTAATGGTGTTCAATGAGGTGAAAGCATAAAGCGGAAAGCCGTTTTAGCGGATAATCAGAGCGGATTTTGTCTTTTTCAGGATTAGGCTGATTATACTGATTAGATCGATTTTATCTTTAAAGATTTAAAAGGAAAGGGGAGATAATAGCGGATATCCGCTGCTATCTCCCCTTTCCTTTCTTAATCAAAAAATAAAATCAGTATAATCAGCCTAATCCTGAAAAAGACAAAATCCGCTCTGATTATCCGCTAAAATAGCTTTTTGCTTTCCGCTTTATGCTTTCCGCTCAAAAAAATTTGTTTACATATATTAAAATCGCTATATTGTTATACTGCCTCACCAAGCCAACGGGAGGTACGCTTTAACCATTGAAAGATTATATCACCTAAACCTAATTAAAGCCGTGAATCTGCTGCTACTTAGCCTGTTTGCCCTGGCATTATGGCTGATGTTCTCCCTTTACCGGAGTCACAATCGCAAGAAGTCTGAATACTTGTTGCCCGTAAGATCTGCGAATATTGTAAAAATTCACAGTTACAAATCCTTTGGTATCATTGCCACTATCAGGTTTAAAGAGGATCTCACACCTCAGATAGGGGACCGGTTACACGAGGAAGGAAATATTTACCAGATAACGGGCGTCGTGACGCCGGATTCGCCCACTGAAAAACCAACAGATACGTGGGACTGCCGTTTGGTAAAAGTATAGGCATGGAATACCTGAAAATTTCATGGCTGCATCGCTTTGAAGATCAGCCAATATTCCTGTATAGTGAAATTGACAATCAGCGTTTTGAAAACCGGAAGATAGAAATCTATGAAGATGGAAGCTTCGGGATCGCCAATTGTAATTTTCATTTTGGCGGCACCGCGCTGTCAGACCTCGTAATGCCTGAAATAGCCGATATCAGCGGCGATAAACAATTTGTTCCTGAACTGATTACGCAGGCGGAATTTGAACTGATCTGGAATCAATATTATTATTTTTTGTCCTGACATAGCTGGTCCGTGATTTGCTGAAGATCTGGAAAAAGATCTTATGAACGCTTTCATGATTAAAACATCCGGAGGTCGCTTTTATGTAAAGCCCAGTTCCGCCGAACGCTTCCTGGTAGATGTAAATGGAGAGGAAGTTATGATGGAGAAAGATGAAGACGGATATGTACGTGCACCAGGCGCTACAGACAACGGCCATCGTTTCGAAATGGGTTTACTCAACAGTATCGCCGATCAGATTGCCATGCAAACAGCGTAAAAAATCCACAAAGCGTGGTTATGGATGTTCCGCAAAAGCCGACAGGTATTTATCAACGTACTGGTCCTTGGTTTTGCTTTTATACTGCATCACAAACCGCGGATGCTCCAATGGCACAATTGTTTTGAAGAATCGCTCCTGTGCATTTAATGCCTGCAGAAATGCTGCATTTTTTCCCGTACCCATACAGTAACAAACCTCACGACTGATATTCCATTCCAACTGCTCTTTTAAGCTACTCACAATAAAAGGATAGGCAGCTTTGGTGAGCGCGGCACTATCGTAATAATTATAATTCACTTCTTTCCCGCCAGCCTGTAATGCCGTAAATCCAAGCGGACAAATACTGCTGATATAAAAGTGTTGATAAAAGGGTTTTACGCCGCCATAGGCGTCTATTACATCATAAACAAATACGGAGGAGGGTTCATGGGTTTTCAGCCCTTTAATTTCGATACCACACTTATCCAGCATTCTTTTGGTATCGGTAAAGGGAACACCGGTGGAACCAGAGCCCAGTCGCCCGGGATTAATGCCCAGGATCAGCTGCCGGGGGCGTTGATCATCATAAAATTTTTTGTAAAACTGTGTCATGATATCCATAATGCCGGGGCCTTCCTTAAAAGGATTCATGACACGGATACCTGCCGGCAGTTTGCCCGGAAAATGCAGGTGGCTGTTGAATGCAATAATCTGATCGGCGATGGTCATGCCGCAATTTACACCATTTGATGATGGCGGGTAATTTTCTCCAGGATGTCTTCTTCCCGGTAAGGCTTCATGATGTAATCATTTAGGCCGGAGCGGAGGTACAGCGCAATATCATCTTCCAACACATTACCCGTAATGGCAATAATGGTCACGGCAGCCTTCTTTTTATCGGGTAATTCCCGGATCATGGCAGTCAGCATCAGGCCATCAATACCCGGTAAGTCGATGTCTGTCAGCACAAAATCAAAGGATTCCCGCTGGTATACTTCCAACGCCTCTTCGGCGGAAGAAACAATCAGGTAAGATGCCTGCATCCGGTCCAGCATAAGGGCCAGTAGCTTCTGATTCAGGATGCTGTCTTCTACCACTAACAATCTAATGCCCGCTGGAATAATGGGGCTTGCGGATGAACTGTTCACGGGGACAATAATTTTTTTGGTAGCAGGAGAGGGTGTTATCAACTGGTACCTGATTTCAAAATAGAATGTCGTGCCTTTCCCGGGAAGACTCTCTACATTGATTTTTCCTTTGTGAAGATCAATGATTTTCCTGGAAATATGTAATCCTAATCCACTGCCTTTATGATAATGATTATTTCCCTGGGAGAAAGCGTCGAACACCAAAGGTAATTCTTTATGGGAAATACCCGGCCCGGTATCTTTTACACTGACCTGCAACAAGTTATTCTCCCGCACATGCGCTGTTACTGTAACGCTGCCCTGTTCCGTAAATTTAATGGCGTTGGCCACCAGGTTAATCAGTACCTGTTTAAGCCGGAAGGCATCACCCATCACCAGCAGGGTGCTGGGAAAATAGATGTTCACGATTAAAGAAAGCGATTTCATTTCCGCCTGCACGGCCAGTGAATGACATACTTCTTCGATAGCAGTACGGGGCGCAAATTTTTCCTGTCGCAGTACCGGTTCTGCTGTTTCCATCCGCGTGTAATCCAGCACGTTATTCACTACCTGCAGCAGCAGGTCCGCCGAATGGCGTATAGCCGATACCGTTTCGGGCGTTTTATCCTGTTCCAGCAGGTAGGTAAAGCCCAGGATGGACTGTACCGGAGTACGGAGTTCATGGCTGATAGTGGCGGCAAAATCACTTTTCTGTTGCGCAAAGTGTTCGGCATCCTGCTTGGCTTTCAACAGGGCCAGCTCATACCGGTATAAGCGAATAAGACCATAAATGATAATGCCCGCCATTAGCAGGATTAAAGGAATTTCCCAGTAATTATGCTTATCCAGTTTATATAACGAATGGTCAATATCTTGTCCCAGTTGCAGGCGTCGTTTATCTGTTTCCTCCAGCATATGCTGCTTCAGCGCTGCCATTTGATGAAGCAGTTCTGTAAATAAGCGCTCATTGGCAATTACCAGCGCATATTCTTTCTGCTTCAGGTTATTATGGCTTTCTGCCGCCTTTTTGATAAACTTCGTATAGGCGTCCTGTATTCTTTGTAGCTGCTCTTTGGTAAATGCTTTGTTATTGGCAGGGGCATCATACTGCACAATTTTTACTTCCTTTTTTGTTTGCTGGATATTGGGCTTGTTGCTGATGGCATCTTTGATGCGGCCGAACAATTTTTTCCGGCCTTTGGTCTGCGCCGTTTCCGTAGTAATCAACGTATCGGCCTGCCGTATCGGCTGCGATATTTTGATATCGCCTAACTGCTGCATGGGCAGTGGTTGGTTGGCGGTATCCCATACCTGTGATAATTGTAACAGGGAATCTACGTATAGCCGTGTTTGTAAGAACAGTTGTGATTTCCGGGCTTTATCCGCGAGTAGGGCGTCCATCTGCCGTTCATCCTGCCGGGAGCTAACGGCGCTGTCCAGGTGCGCGGCAATCGCCTGCAGCTGACCTGCATAGATATTTAGATAATGTTTATCGTAGGTGAGCGTATAAATACGAAAATTGTTATCAGCGCCATATAACAACTGCATGGCCAGGTCAATATGACCGGCATCTGTTTTTGTGGCAACAAGGTCCTTCACAACAATACCTAACTGTTGAGATTCGCGTTTTCGTAAAAAGATGATCATAAAAAATGTCATCAGCACCAAAACCATTATCGTTAGTACAGTATAGCGTACAAAGGTTTTTTTCTCGTGGGTTCTATACATCGTGATATTAAAATTGGACGTTGGCTTCGTATTTCGTTATACGGCCCACGAAAATAAATGAATTTATTGGGCGTAACTAATGGATAATCAATGTAAAACAATGATATGGGTATTTGTACACTTCTGAATTATATATGTATTGTGGTAATTCATACATTATATTTTTTTATGTATTGAAAGATGGCTATACAGGTAGTCCCTGTTTTAGTTTCGGTATACAAGACAACTTTAAAGGGAACGAAGGCCTTTATTATTTTTTGTAGTATTGTTGCGATATAATTTTTCCCTGATGCACTATCTGAAAAGTTGTCTTACCTGTTTGCTCTTCCTTGCATTATCACCATTTGTTTACAGTCAATCAGTAAACCCGGATCCGCAGTATAAGTTTGTAACCGGCCCAAACGTATTGCAGGACCGTAATTTTTACCTGTTTACACTGTTGGAACGATTGCCCGACTTACCGTTATTGCTGTGTAAAGACAGCGTCCTTAAATCGCTGGCAGATACCTATAAACAGCGTATAACCCATCCCGTGGGTAAAGGGGAAAATGCCCCCGCACTTTTATTTTCGGATGCCGTTATTCAGCAAACTGGTGAGGCTCTTAACCGGTTGTTGCAACAACACCCTGCACCTTTTGGAAGGCTGCTGCAGGAAATGCGTGCCAGCGGGCTATTTGAACTACATGCCTCCGAAAGTGACGCCGGGCTGCTTACGGCTGCCTGGAAAGATGCCGCCGAAGGGGTTAACTATATCATTAACGCCTATACGAATGGCAGCGGTATGCGCTATCCCATGATTGACTCGGCAAGGTTTTATGTGCAGGCTCCTTCTTATAAAACCGCCGTACAACGAAGTATCACGCAAATAGGGAAGCAGCAGCAACAGGTTTATTTATTTTTCCAGCCATCCCTGGCATTGGCGCTGGACCTGCTCGTTCTCAATCGCCGCGACGAAGCCGGTCGCTATGAACCTATGTCTGCTACTAACGCAGAAGCATATACGCAAATAAAAAAAACGGACTGGACAAAGTATACCTATTCGGCCATGCTCATACTCGGCGCCAGCCCTGCAGGCAAAGAGGTGATCAGCGACGCGGGTAAAGGACGCTGCCGCGCCGGCGCAGAATTGTTCCGTAAAGGCCTGGCACCATTTATCATTGTTTCCGGCGGACATGTAAGACCGGTAGGCACCGCTTATGCAGAAGGGGTGGAGATGAAGAAATACCTGGTCAACGAACTGAAAATACCAGCAGACGCGGTAATGGTAGATCCTTACGCGAGACACACCACCACCAATGTGCGCAATGCCATCCGCATCGCGTGGAGAAGCGGCATCCCCGTTAATAAACGAATGTTGTGCGTGTCTGATGCCATGCACCTGGTATATGTAAACAGCCCGGTGTTTAAACAGCGTTGTACTACAGAACTGGGATATATGCCTGCGGCAGATATCCAGCAATCGGATCTCTATTTTTTGTCGTTCTTACCTGACCTCCGTTCCCTGCAGGCTAATCCGCTCGATCCATTAGATCCTTGATACGCGGGCTGCCGGGAGGTATTTATCTCCCATAAAAACTAAAGAAACAATAGTCTACTAATTTTGTAGGAAAATAAATTTGGTGGTTTGATTTTCTGCCTTATCTTTGCACCAGTTCTTTAAATAGCTTATCAAGAAAGGAGGAGGGACATGGCCCAACGATACCTTAGCAACCATCCCCCCGCTAAAAGCGGGGAGAAAGGTGCTGCATCCATCCCCGTTTTTAGCGGGGAAAGATAAGTCAGATACAAGTTTTGCAATACATTATTATATCTATATAATGATCAAACTCATCTGGCTCCAGGTGAGTTTTTTTATGCCCCTACCTTCCCGCGATACGCTCATTTAACGGACCTGTTTAATCAATTTTCATCAAACTAAAAATCAAAAACAGATGAGCACAATTACAGAATTAATCCATTCTATTCCCGTAGATCCCCGCACTGGCGCTATTGCAGTACCTATTTATCAAACGTCTACTTTTGTGCAGGACGCACCCGGTGTAAATAAAGGATACGACTATGCACGTTCCAATAATCCTACCCGCGAAACGGCAGAAAAAATTATCGCTCAACTGGAAGGAGGGGCCGCTGCATCCCTTTTTGGTAGCGGGTTGGCAGCCATTGATGCTGTCATTAAATTATTGAAATCCGGCGATGAAATTGTGGCGGTAGACGATATCTATGGCGGCGCTTTCCGCCTCTTTCATAAAGTATATGAGAAGTTTGGTATCCGCGTCACGTACGTTGATACTTCGGATACGCAGGCCGTATTCAATGCCATCACACCGGCTACCCGCCTGATATGGCTGGAAACGCCGACCAATCCTACGCTCAAGATCTCTGATATTGCCGCCATTGGCCGCATTGCCAAAGCACATAACTGTTTGTTCTGCGTGGATAATACTTTTGCGTCTCCTATCCTGCAAAAGCCGCTGGAACTGGGCGCAGACCTGGTGGTACACAGCGCTACCAAATATCTCGGCGGCCACAGTGACCTGATTGCCGGTGTGGTGGTCTCCAAAACAATACCGTTGGGAGAAGAAATTAAATTCTATCAAAATGCCACAGGGGCCATACTCGGGCCTTTCGACAGCTTTTTATTGATACGTGGTATTGAAACCCTGCACCTGCGCATTAAACAACATGGTATCAATGCACAGGCGCTGGCGGAATACCTGGAAGGTCATCCGGCAGTGGATAAAGTATATTATCCGGGCTTACCTTCCCATAAAGGTCATGAACTGGCGAAACGCCAGAGTAAAGGATTTGGAGGTATTATCTCCTTTACACTGAAAAATGATACTACGGAAGCCGCTACTGCTTTTGTAACGTCTACCCGCTACTTTAAGCTGGCAGAGAGCCTGGGAGGTATCAAAAGTTTATTATGCCATCCGGCTGCGATGACCCATAAATCTATTCCTGCTGAAAAGAGAAGGGCTGCGGGCGTAAGCGATAGCCTGATCCGCCTCTCCGTAGGACTGGAAGAAACCGTTGACCTGCTGGCAGATTTAGAACAGGCCTTTACGAAGCTGCCTGCGCCCGTCCACGCAGAAAGCGTGTTGTAAGCATGGCTGCTACATTATCGCCTGTAGCATTCAGGATAGTGGCCAGCGGATCTACCAGCGTGCCGATGATCATCAACGGAGGCAAGGCTTCTATAGGAAAGCCATAGATGCTCATCACGAGCAGCTCGCCAATGTAGCCGCCATTGGGAATACCGCCTTCCACAATGCTGGCTATAACGGTAACGCCCATCGCCATCGCAATCACCGTAGCGCTGTCGAAGCTTCTGCCAAACATACTGAATACAACCGCCATTTTTATAATAGAAGAAATACTGGAGCCATCTTTATGAAGGGTGGCGCCCAATGGTACCACCACATTACCAATATCTGCCGGTACCCCCATTTTGCTCACCGCTTCAAGATTAGCGGGTATGGTGGCTATGCTGCTACCCGTGCCCACAGCGGTGAGCGTAGGGATGATATTATTTTTCCAGAAGATTTTAATACCCGGAAGTCCCCCGGCTACAAACGCATAAAACGTGAAACCAAAAATGAAATAAACAATGCCGAAGCCATAGTAAATACCAAGTGATTGCGCGTAGGTGCCAAACAGTTGTGGGCCTACTGTGCCCACCTGGTAAGCAAAATAAGCACCCAACCCTACGGGGCCTATTTTCATAATAACACCCAGTACTTCTTTCATCACCTCATTACCGGAATGTAAAAAGTGCCGGAAAGCTTTGCCTGCCTCGCCTACACGCATAGCGGCAAATCCAACAAGACCGGAAAAAATGATGAAAGGCAACATGTTTTTGCGCGACAACAATTCATAAAACTCATTCACAGTGAGTAACCGGCTCAGTTGGTCGCCCCAGTTGCCCGGCTGCTCCAGGTGCAGGGTTTTAGACAATACTACCGGCTGATGAATCGGGAAAATCCATACTGTTACAATCGTCAGAAAAGCGGATACCAGGATGGTACTGAGAAATACCAATGACATGGTGCCTAATATTTTTCCCAGTTTATGCCCGGCCTCTATATGGGCCATGGCATTAGAAATACTGAAAAACACCAGTGGTATGATGACCGTAAATAACAGGTTCAAAAAAATATCACCGATTGGCTTAATAATAACTACCTTTTCCCTGAAAATCAGTCCTGCTATACTGCCGGCTATTATACCACCCAGCAGCCAAAACATGCTGCTGTAATTTTTAATAAATCCCATGAATGAAGTATATATTATACAAGATAACCAAATGTCACCGATCAGTGAACAATCAGACATGATTATTGTTTATGCTCATAGCAAAACCATCTGTTTATCATGAAAAGCTTGCTGCTCTGTTTGTTGCTGCCCTTTTTCCTGCAGGATCGCACCTACACCATAGGGGAGGTGATGCGCAATGCCCGGCAACTGCATAATGACAGCACCGCGGTACAAATTACCGGCTATGTGACCAAAAAACTGCGTGATAACAATTACCTCTTCGAAGATAAAACGGCGGAAATACAAGTAGCTATTGATCCCCGGTACCTGCCCCGTAAACCCTTCACCGATAAGGAGGCGGTGACCATCAAAGCACTGGTACAGTATGAAATCAATAAACCTATTACCCTGAGAGTAAACCAGGTGGTGAATAACGACGACTAACGCAGAAGACTATATGATTTTTACCAGGAAGCTGAAAATACTCTTCATGCTTACCAGGATCACAATCACCGCTACCGCTACCATAATTGTTTTGGCAGAAATTTTATTGGACACCTTGGCAGCAATAGGAGAAGCAATAGCACTGCCTATTACCAGTCCTAACACCGCATCCCAGTGTACATGAGAAAGTACGGTCACAAAAGTAAGAGAGCTGAGCATCGCGATAAAGAAACGGGTAGCCTTTACCGTGCCCAGCGAAAAACGGGGATGTCTGCCACCGGCAATCAGCGAAGATAATACGATAGACCCCCAGCCACCGCCGCCAATAGCGTCTATAAATCCGCCACCAAAGCCCAGTAAGCCAATTTTTTTTATCTTTTTAGCAACGTGCTTTTTGCGTTGTGCCCGGATGGCACGCAACAGGATGATGGTACCCAGGATCAGGGTATATAATGACACCACGGGTTTGGTATACATCGCATAATGTTCCAGCGAAGAAAGCAGGTAGGCGCCGATCACGGCACCGGCAATGCCCGGTAATATGAGTATTTTAAAGAGCTTTTTATTCACGTTACCCATCCGCTGGTGCATCCAGCCTGCAATACCACAACTCAGGATTTCCGATATATGCACCGCCGTACTGGCCGAAGCAGGCGGAATTCCCATCGATAAAGAAAAGGTAGTGGAAGTGATGCCATAAGACATGCCAATGGCGCCATCAATCATGGCAAATATAAAACCGGCAACCAGGAAATAATAAAAGACAGGAGGTACATCCTCCACATAGGTGCGGAAAGCGGGCGATTGCCACCAGGAAACCCCTAATATGACCGCCAATAACAAAATGCCCCCCAAACCAAATATCCAGCGCTGTTTCTTTAATGCGCTGTTTTCGCTGGTGGTGATAATTTCGGGCGATGATGCCTTTGATTCCGCTGTGGTAGTGGCTACCGGGGCAACCAGGGTAGTAAGTTCTTTCTCCATTTTATATATACCATGCCTTAATTCACCACAAAATACATAAACTCTATGAAATAAGTAGACTATATGGAAAAAATTACGAATTACGAATTATGAATTACGAATTTGTGGGGAGATTGACCCGATAATCGTTTACGACAATCTCCCCACAAATCCGTAATTCGTAATTGCTAATTCGTAATTCTCCAAAATACTACAACGTATAAAAATTGATTTACCTATATTTGGGGTTGCGAACCAATCTACGAACTACATGCTTTGGCAACTTTTCTGGACAATTATTTTAGTGCTATTAAACGGATTCTTTGTTGCGGCAGAATTTGCCATTGTTAAAGTACGTACTTCTCAAATCAACAGCAAAGGCGGCATGGCGGGTAAAAGAGCCACAGCAGCCGCAAAGAGCGTGTTAAGTAACCTGGATGGCTACCTGGCTGCCACGCAATTAGGTATCACACTGGCCTCCCTGGGCCTCGGTTGGGTAGGTGAGTCGGTAATGACCGCCATTGTGCTGCAGGGAATGGATAAACTGGGTATCCACAACATCTCACATGGCGTAGTGGAGGCCGTTTCTGTCGCCATCGCCTTTACCATTATCACGATTTTGCATATCGTTTTCGGAGAACTGGCCCCTAAATCAATGGCCATCCGTAAGCCATTGCCTACCACATTGGCCGTAGCTATACCATTGCGCGTTCTCTTCGTCATTTTCCGCCCCTTTATCTGGATGCTCAATGGCCTGGCCAACAGCATTCTGCGCCTCATCGGTATCACACCCGCCGGCGAATCGGAAATTCACTCAGAAGAAGAACTGAAACTCATTATCTCAGAAAGCCAGGAAGGTGGCGCCATCGAAGAAACAGAACGGGAACTGATCCAGAACGTATTTGAATTTGACGACAGCCGCGTAAAAGAAATCCTCACACACCGCAAAGACATTTCAGCGCTCGATATCAATCTCCCCCTGGATCAACTTATTGACCAGGTGATTAAAGACGGCTATTCCCGCTATCCCGTATTCAGCGGCTCCCTCGATGAACTGAAGGGCGTGGTATATACGAAAGATGTGGTGAAAGGCGTACACGAAAAAACACTTCAGGATCTCAAAGACATCATGAAGCCGGTATTCTATGTACCAGACAGCATGAAAATAAAAGACCTGCTCCGTACTTTCCAGGGCCAACGCCTGCAAATGGCCGTGGTGACCAACGAATTTGGTGATACCGAGGGGATTGTTACCATGGAAGATATCCTGGAAGAACTGGTAGGAGATATACAGGACGAACATGACCACGAAGCACCCATCGTAGAACAAAAAGATGATAACTTCATCGTGGACGCACATGAATACCTGGCGGATATTAATGAATTGTTACCTTATCCGCTGCCGGAGAGTGAACATTATGAAACCCTTTCTGGTTTAATCAATTACATCCACGGAACCATTCCCCGTGAAGGTGAAGTGATCATCATCGAGAACTACGAGGTGCTGATCCTTAAAATGTTCCGTAGCTCTGTAGAAAAAGCACGACTCAGACTGATCCGATAAAATAATTTTTTATGGAGAAGAAAATCCTCCACGTCCTGGAAGGACGGGAAAAACATATTACCGATACCGAAATAGTGCGGCAATCCTTACCCACTATGCAGTTCCGGTTTGCCAACCCATTTATTGTGGTACATCATATGCCGGCGAAGTATTTCGCCCCGGGATCACCGGAAGACCGGCTGCATCCGCACCCTCACCGCGGTTTTGCACCAGTCACCTTTATGCTGCAGGGCCAGGGCTATCACCGCGATAATGCCGGTAACGCCATGACCGTCAATGGTGGCGACGTACAATGGATGTTTGCCGGGAAAGGTATCCTGCACAGTGAAGGCCCTTCTGCCGGATTCCTGGAGAAAGGAGGGAACTATGAACTGTTGCAGCTATGGTTCAATGTGCCTGCTACCCATAAAGGCGAAGCGCCCTGGTACCAGTATATTAAAGGCACGGAAATGCCACCCGTAGCGGTAAAAGATGGGGTACACCTCACCCTGGTAAGCGGTGATTATGAAGGTAAAAAAGGACCGCTGAAAAATTTCACACCTATTACCGCCATCTGGGGAAACATCGAAGCAGGGAAAGAAGTAACCTTAACGGCTACACGTGGATATTGGACCCTATTATATGTAATTGACGGTGGTTTGAAAGTGAACGGAACAGATGTAAATGGCTACCATCTCATTGTTTTTGATAAAGACGATGAGCAGGCAGATATTCATATCACAGCGTCCGAAAACACCCGGATACTCTATCTTTGCGCCGAACCTATTAATGAACCGGTAGCCGCCAAAGATAATTTTGTAATGAATACTGCTGAAGAAATTGAGCAAGCTATGGCAGACTATAAGAATGGGCTGTTCGGAACACTGGAGAAATAGAAATAGAATTACGAATTACGGCTTTGTAAGAAGATAGTACACGCGAATTTTATTCGCTATGACCTTCTTACAAAGCCGTAATTCGTAATTCGTAATTGTCTACAACGTATCTCTTCGATGTTTCCACGTTGTATCCATTTTTTTCTTGTCCTTTTTATGATGTCTCATGGTAGTATCCAGTGGCTTAGGTGGGAAAGTATCCTGTTGGAAAATTTCAATATTAGCGGGATCATTTACCGGGCCAGCCAGCACAGCACGGTCCGGATTTCCCTTAAAAAAAACAAACAGGGCCAGTATCACCACGAATCCAATAGTTGCCGGAAGGTTTTTCATATAATAAAGATTTATGTCCAGGTAGTACATATGCACATATCATGCTTCTTTAGGCGCATAAGGCTGCATTTGTTATAATTGCCTGAGCATATTTTAGTTGTCTCTTTTCAAAGGCATTTACCGGCCTGAAACATCATGCAGAAATTGTGGATTTTGCCCGTCAATCAGGGGAAACAGGGACACATGGAGAGTGATCGAATAAGGCACTGCTTTTGTGGCGGTATTAAAACTGATCCTTGATTTTTCTCTGGTATCTTTAGAAAAATATAACAGCTATGTGGTACAATAAAATAAGTATGGCCGGTCTTCTCGTAGTGGCAGCGCTTTGCGCATGTAATAATCCTATGCAGAATAAGGCAGAACAGGCAGCGCATGATTCGGCCAATAAAGCGCCGGTTACACCCAATACCACAGACAGTAAATCAGTAGAACGCGATACCACCTACGGTGATTACCGCATCGCCGTAATAACTAAAGGCAATGCCTATATGCGCGACCTGGTCCTGGCAGTTGGGTCAAAGAAAGATACAACAGTAGCTGACAGTGTGATAGAGAAAGATGTAAAAGGACAGCTGAGAAATGTGCTGGTCGCGGATTTGAATGGAAATGGCCGGCCTGAAATTTATTGTACCATGTTATCTGAAGGGACCGGGCAATATGGGAAAGTTTATGGCTTTGAGCTACAGCATCCTATCATCCGTATTGATGTTTCCGCCATTGATACAATGGAGCAGGCCACCTACCGCGGACAGGACAGCTTCGCTATTAAAGGGAAAAACCTGGTCCGCACTTACCCGGTGTACCGGGAAGGTGCATCAGATGCGCTGACAGCCAATACACTGGGAATCATTTTGTATGATCTGAAGCAGGAAGGAGATACGATGAAATTGTTGCCGGTGAAGTGAGCCTGCCAAAAAAAGAGAAGCGACGGACAAAAGCAGTAGTGGCTTTCGTTCGTCGCTTCTCTTTTTATTGTACACTTATTTATTATAACCTATTCCTTCCTTATCCCAGCGCGCATAGAAAAATTGCAACGCCTCCTGGAACTGTGTGAAGTTTTTATTGGCTGGCACTGTCCAGCCATCTTCCGCATAAGCTGCCAGTCTTGGGAATACCTGGTGGTTCATCGCTTTATTATCGGGTATCCATTCCCCCCACATCTGGCAACCACTCCCCAAAATCTTTGAATGATATTTTGGATCCAGTCCCGCCGGAATAGGATCGAAGTTATATGCTTTTTCCAGGGAGATGTCACTATAGCTGTAGTCCAGGTAAGTAGCGGCATGATAGGAATTCACCACATCATACCCTTTAGACACCGCATCCGTAATGAGGTTGAGCTCTCCCTTCCAGAATTGAACGATGGTACCCGGCGCCAGTTTTTCCGTAGCAGCTACATCTTTGCTGTCTGTAAATTCATGGAGTTTGCTGCCCATGATTTCGTTCCAGCCCGCCATACGACGGCCTTTTTTAGACAGGTAAACGGAGATATTGTTAGTAAAGAAGATTTGTAAATCTGCCGGAGAAGCCAGTTTATGCGCTGCCATGTAAGACTGTACACCAGCATCTGCTTTCCATTGATTATATTTTACTTCATCACCACCAATATGAATAACTTTAGAAGGAAACAGCGCGCTTACTTCATCCAGTACATCCTGGAGGAAGGTGATTACCTTAGGATTACTAACATTGAAAACATCATAATGTACGCCAAAAGTGCCTGGCACTTTAATGGGTTCGTCTTTGGTACCTAACCAGGGATAGGCAGCAATGGCGGCGCTGGAATGGCCGGGCATTTCTATTTCCGGTACAATGGTGATGTGCCTGTCGGCGGCATATTTGATTATGTCTTTGATTTGTTCCTGGGTGTAAAAGCCCTGATGTACTTTTCCATCAAAGTTTTTGCTGCCCCAGCTGCCTATCTGCGTAGAATCTCTTTTACTTCCTACAGTAGTAAGCAGGGGATATTTTTTGATTTCTATGCGCCAGCCCTGGTCATCGGTAAGGTGCCAGTGAAAAACATTCATTTTCAGCAGTGCCATTTCATCCAACAGGTGTTTCACAGTTTCATCACCTTTGAAATAACGGCCCTCATCCAGCATAAAGGCTCTCCAACCAAAGCGGGGCTTATCTTTCACCGATACGGCATCTACAGTATATGCGTTTCCGTTAGTTATGATTAATTGACGCAATGATTGTATACCATAAAAAATGCCTGCATTAGAAGCGGCCGTAATGGTGATGCCACCGGGTTGTACCAATAGTTGATAGCCCTCTGCACCGAGGTCTTGTTTTAATTTTTCATTTAACGTCAAACGGATGAAGTCTTTTTGGGCAGCAGGTTTCAGAGAGAGTGAAAGGCCAAAGGTTTCCTGCAGGGCTTGTTGCAGCTGATTGGCCTCGCCGGCGCTCTTGCCGGGAATAATAGCAGTGGCGCCGGATAATGTAAAGGTGCCGGACAATGTTTTTACTTCCGAGGGCTGCGGAATAATATGAATGGCCTGGAGGGGCAGGGTACTGGCTGATAGCAGTAGCATAAAGGCCCCCGCCAGGGTATTGCGTAGTTTTAACATACGTAGGATTTTAAATTGTTCATGTTCACTTGTGAAGGTGAAAAAATACAAATAAAATCCCGTGATTTAAAACAAGCTATGCCAATGCGGTTTGATCGCGGGAAATCGAAATGTCCGTAATCGCTTCCGAATAAAATACCGGTGGCACATTCTTCAGTGGCAGCAGACAGTCTACCGCTTCTTTATCGGTGCTGCGGAACCAGCGTTGCTGTGTTTTGGTTTTATCTATAAAGTACAGTTTGCCTAATTTATACCGGAAGCTGTCTTCATTGTAAACACTGCTCATCTCCACAATTACTTCGAGCTGATGCTCATCGTCGGTTTTGTGATAGGCATATACAAATTTGCCATCACTGCCTTCGCTGAGCTGCCAGCCTTTCTTTTCCATATACTGGTTCAGGATATTACTTTCCATGGAAATATCCTCGAAGTCGTGTACCAGCGTACTATAGGCCTGCTGCGGAGACAGCGCAGCCACCGGTCTTTCCAATTGAGGAAAGACCGGTGTAATATTCAGTGCTGCAAATTTATGTTTCCACTGTTGCAAGGTAGTTGCGTCCAGGTATACCGGGTGAAGCATGCGTACGGAAGCATTTTCCGGCAGGGTGATGACGGTATCGGCCAGCGTGAGCAGGGCGCCGTCTTCCCGGCAATAGAAAGAAGTGATCAGTTGATCTTCTTCATCAAAAAGTCCCCAGGCCAGGCGGCCGGCATATACAAACATCACCGGATGTTGCCCGAAGAATTGCTGCCATTGCGTGGCACGCCACTTCCGTTGTGTTACCAGGAAGTGTTCCATGCGGGGAGTTTGTGATTTCACGGTCTCCGCCACTTCCTTGGCCAATGCTTTGAACGATTCCCTGATTTCTGCAGAAGCGGCGGCTGGTATAGCTTTCAGCTGACGATTGTTATGGTTGATATAAGCCGGTTTGAAATTACGATCCAGGTAAGCCCGGTACACATCGTTCTTTACTTCAAAGGATTTGTATAATCCGTCAAAGCCAAAATCGGGTACTATATGGTCGCCTAAATCGTGCAGGCTCATACCTCTTTCCGCTGCGGTTTGTTGGAGGGCTGCCAACGCAGCTGCACCTACATTTGGCTTGCGGGTGCGGTACCGGCGCGAGAGGTATTCCACCATGCGTAACGCCTGGTTGCTGCCATGGAGGGCCAGGGCGCCCACGCCATGTTCTGCCATTTTGAGTCGCTTCGTATCAATCCAGAATTGCAGGGCCACCCGCAGGTTGGCTGCAAGGGTATCATCGCCCACCAGTACAGCGAGCGTCATCAGGTATTTGAATTTCGCATCGCCACCTCTGTCGATGTACAACTGGAAGAGATGATTGGCGAAATCCCCGCTACGGGTACGGTCCACCAAGCGCAGGAATGGTTTGGCTTCCATGTCAGCATGGATTTCTTTGGTGCGGCTCATGCGGTAAAAGAGGAAGCGCACCATCTCTATAGAGGCCACTTCGCCGCTCAACAGGTAGAGTGGCGGCATACTGCTGTCGTCCAGCCATTTTTCTGCTGGTTTGGACAACTTGCCTCTTTTCTTGGCATAGGCCACCAGCTGTGTAACTACGGCGAGATCATCTTCGCCGGTAATGGTATGGTCGTCCAGGGTTTCCAGCATCAGGTCACGCGCATCGTCGTTCACTTCTTTCTGCAATATCTGCTGCAGCAAAGTGATGGCATGCGGGTGATGGAGCCGGACGAGGATTTGAACGCCCGTGAGACGTTGATCTGCTTTGGTGCTTAATAAGAGTTCTGCTGCCCGCTCCATTGCCTGCGGATGTTGCGCCAGTACAACGGCAACGAGTGAACGAACTGATTTTAGTTTATGGTATACAAATGGCCATAGTTGTTCTATATACAATCCAACCGGTAACTGCGTGAGCGCTGGTAATACTACCCGCGCGTCGTAGTCGTGGTCGAGGGCGTTCAGCAACAGGGGGACTGCGGCATTGCCAAGTTCATCTACCAGCAGTTGGAAAGTATCCGGGTGCAGGTAGCGTTGCTCCGCCAGGTAATTATTTAGATAGGGCAGGAGAGCGGTCTGGTCTTTTTGCAACAGTTCACGGATGGCCAGTATGCCTGATGGGAGCACATCTGGTATCCACAAACCTGTTACCAGTGAACCGGTTAATGCGCGGTCTTCCATGCCTGTTTTAGGGAGGTCCAGGTAGTTGTAGGCTGATTGTATCAGCCTTTCCTGGTATTTTTCCGGCAGATGATGTGCCAACAGATGATAGCCATGTAAAGCGGCGGCATGATCTGGCCGTAACTGTGCTTGTTCAGTGGCTTTCTCTATGAGTGGCTCATATTTCTGCAGGTTGTTTTGCAGTAATACTTTAGATAGTTCGTACTGGTCGGGAAGGTTGCCCGATGGCAGCAGCATGTTTTCGAGGTATTCCATTTCCCGTTCCGGGTGGCCTTTGGCCAGCAGCCGATAGAAAAGGGAATTCCAGTTTTTAGGTTTCCAGGTAGTGAGGTAGTCATCTATGACATATCGTTCGGCGCTTTTGATCAGGTCCTGTAGAAATTTACGCAGGGGCGTAAATTTCAGTGGGGCGAGGTCGAAGTTGTTGCCATCACCGGAATAGCTGATGAGTTGAGAGCCTATTTCTTCTGGTGTACAGCCTCTTTGTTGGAGGAAGCTGGTAAAATAACTGAATCGCAGTACAATGGATGAGGAAGTACCCGGCAGGTCCATCATAGGGACCACGCGGGATAAAAAAAGTGGTTGGCACACCTTCCAGGTGTCGGGTGAGGAAATGAGCTGTAGTACCAGGCGGTCATTGTCGTTCCAATGTTCCGGTACCTGCAGCAATTGAATAAATACCCCGAGGGTGCGGGCCTCCTCCGCGTTGTTAAACAGGGGAGGTTGTAATGTTTGCCCAGTAAGGAAAGCTACCCCGGTTCTAATAGGTTCATTGTTTTCATAGATAGTCAAGTTCAGTTTTTCAAGCAGCGGTAGTATGTCTTCCTTGTTGTACGGCATAAGGTATAAATAGATTCATTATTTTTTCAGCACAATATCTTCTTTTGCGGCCCATTGGGCAACATCTTGTTTACTTAGTGCCATGGCCATCATATCCGGGAATTTATCCGGAGAGCAGGCAAATACCGGTATGCCCAGGTTCGCGAGGAACTGTGCATTTTCATGATCGTAGCTGGGAGCGCCTTCATCGTTTAGTGCCAGTAATACGATTACCTGCACCCCTGCTGCCGCCAGGTCGGTAAAGCGTTTGCGCATGTTTTTTTCGTCGCCGCCTTCAAAAAGATCGGTGACCAGTACCAATACGGTATCGGTGGGCCGGCTGATAATTTGTCCGCAATATTTTAATGCGGCGTTGATATCAGTGCCACCGCCCAGCTGAACGCCAAACAGTAATTCTACCGGGTCTTGTAATTCTTCTGTAAGATCGGCAACGGCGGTATCAAAAACAACCATTTGTGTTTTTAGGGCAGGGATAGATGCCATGACCGCTCCGAAGATACCAGAATATACTACTGAAGTCCCCATAGAACCACTCTGGTCCAGGCAAAGCACCACCTCTTTGAGTGCCGACCGCTTACGACCATATCCAATCAGGGTTTCCGGGATAATGGTTTTGTAGGCGGGCTGGTAGTGCTGTAGATTTTTCCGGATGGTCAGGTCCCAGTTGATTTCGTTGTGACGAGGACGCCTGTTCCGCGCACTGCGGTTTAAGCTGCCGTTGATGGCCTGTTGTGTGGGCTGCGACAGTTTCTTCAGCAGTTCGTCCACTACTTTCCGGACCACCTGCCGGGCAGTATCTTTGGTTTTTTCCGGGATCACCCGGCTCAAAGTCATCAGGGTAGCCACCAGGTGAACATCTGCTTCCACGTTTTCCAGCATCTCTTTTTCGAAGAGCATCTGGGTCAGGTTCAGTCGTTTCAGCGCATCCTGTTGCATGACCTGCACTACAGAGGAGGGGAAGTAGCTGCGTATGTCGCCCAGCCACCGGCTCACGTTGGGTGACGAAGGTCCTAAGCCGCCCTGCCGGGTGCTGTCGTATAAGGCTTCCAGTGTTTTATCTACCTGCAGGTCCGTTTTATTTAACGAAAAGCCGGTACCATCATTCTGGGATCCTCCCAGCACCAGCCGCCACCTGCGAATCTGTTCTTCATGCTCCATCTGCTAACAATTTTGAGTCATCCAATCCGAGTAACTGCATCACCACCGGGATACCTCTGGCTCCACGTTCTTCGTCGAGGCCCCCGCTGGTAGTGGTTTTTATGCTGTTACTGCTGCCACCGTTCTTCACTTTGTCGCCCAGTTTTTTTCTTTCCGGGGCGGTAAAGTTAGAAAAGGTGCGGCGTAATAACGGCAATACCTGTATGAAAATATCATTTTCCAGCTGAGAAACCCAATGATGTACCATTCCCCACAGGCTGTCATCCAGTAGCAGTAAGGTTCCGCTGCCTCTTAGGAATCCTTCGAGCCAGGCGGCTGCCAGGGAAGGCGGGTTGGCTACGGACATGGATACACTGAAGGCTTTGCTGAGCGCTTCTCCTTCCAGGATTTTGGCGTCGAACAGCAGCCGCGTAGCGTAGCCGGCTATCATGGGCGCAGATTGCTCATTACGGGAAATAGCTTGTAATGTTTCCAGCCAGGCGTTGGTTAGCGGGGCCTGTTGTAACAGGCTGATGGCATCATTCATGGCGTAGAAGAGGTCCAGCAGAGCAAGGGCAGCATCTTCGGCTACGGAAGTACAGGCGGCCGGCAAACTGATACAGATGCGGCTGATCATGCTTTCTGTGATACCATTTACCAGTGCCGCATCTGTTTTACGGACGTTGCCATACCGGCTGATGTTTACCAGTGAAGGAATCACCTCCATCAGCTGTAACACATCACCGGAAGCAGCAGCCAGGTTATTGATCCGGTGAATCAAAACTTCCACTACAGCGGGCAGTTCTGCCGGGATGGCGGAGCCCAGCATGTTACATACCTGCCGGAGCGTGGCAGTATTTTCGGCGCTGTGGGTGACATAGCGGGTAGCGGCTTCGGCGACCGTATTACCCCAGCTGCCTTTTTCAATGATGTCGATTGAAAAGGCCGGGTCCCATTGCAGGCGCCATTGTTCCTTGAAGGTACCCTTACCTGCTATTTCGGTGCGTTTGCCCCAGTGTATTTCCAGCAGTTGTAAACGGTGCAGGAAAATACTTCTTTCCAGGTCTGTATCCTTGCGCAGATCCAGGATATAGTCCTTGAAATCTGCCGTTTGCGGCAATCGTAGTTTCTTCTGCCATTTGGCGATATCGGCCTGCAGGGGTGGAGTAGGTACTTCCAGGGGCACTTTGCCGATCCGGTTGCGTACAATGAGTTCGTCCCGGATCAGTTGCATCAGGATACTTTCTCCATTACACAGCACGCTAAGGGTGGCCTCATTTAATTCTTCCAGGCCCGGCCTGGAGAAATGCCGCAGGGAGGCCAGGGCATTGGCGAGCCTTACGGCTTCCATGACATGGGCTACAGAGGTATCCTGTTGCTGCTCCCTGAACAATTTGGCTACACCTGCCATCCAGCGGGTACCATCATCCGTGGGATGTTCCCAGATATGTTCATACCATCCGGGGGAAGGAATACCGGCGCCATAACCGCTCTCGTAACTCAAACGGCTATACGTCCATGGTATCCAGGTGCATTCCACTTTGGCCTTAGGGAGTCCTTTTAGTAGGTCGTTGTCGTCTTTTTGTTTGGGCATGTTTTGCAGCGCCGGCCCATGCCAGGCGCCACAGATTACGGCAATCCGCTGAAACATTTCCTTTTCCGCCTGACGGATACACTTCCGCATCCAGGCTTCCCGGAGTTGTTCCTTCCGGTCTTCTTTCCGGGGGAGTTCTTCGCGGAGGGCCTGCATGGCGTCATTGACGGCCTCAAAAACAGCCGCTTGTTCCAGGCGATATTCAAACATATGCTCCCACCATCTTTCGCCGTCGTCATAGCCGGCCGCAGCGGCCAAATGTGACATCGGATCGCGGGCGGAGAGTAAGGTCGCCGCATCAGGAGCTGCTGTGATGTCCTGGCCATTGTGTAGCCGCTGCATAGCATTAGCTGTGGCGCTATCATGCTCTGCTGTTTCACTTGCCGCCGCCTCTTTGGTGGCCGCTTCATTTTCCATTCCGAATACGTGCGCCAGTGGAAGGTCCATGAAGCGGGCGTGTATGCGATGTTGTTTGGCGTACAACATCGCCTGCCATTCCGGTGAGAAATCTGCAAACGGATAGAAGCAGGCTTTCTGCGGACTGTCAGGTTGATAGGCGAGGATGGCTACCGGTGGCTGCAGGTCTTCATGACCTGCCCATTGCAGCAATGCATCTGCTTCCGGAGGGCCTTCTATCAGCACAATATCCGGTTGCAGCTCTTCAAGGAAAGCTTTTACATTCCTGGCAGAGCCAGGTCCGTGGTGCCGGATACCTAAAATATGTACGGACATATGTGGTGCTTAATCGTAAAAAAATAAGTGGTCAGCGGTAATCATCTCCCTGAAAACAATATTACCCGTTGCGGCTTAATATTTTATTGTAAGTAGATGATCAGCTATTTATCTCCTTAAAAAACAATCATTACCCGAGGTAGCTGATAATTTTATTTTAAGAGGATGACAGCTATTGATGGCTTAAAATGTTCTCATTTGCAATGAGCAGATGGTTGTTTTTTAAGCAGATGATAGCCTATGTTGTCTTTCAAAATAAAATAATCATAAATAACTGATTATCATTTTATTTTGAAAGTTTAATTAGCAATTAGTAATAAATAAAATGGATTTTTTTCCCGGCTGCTAGTATCTCCTTTGCTGTAGCTATGCTGTTTGTAACATTATAGCTTAACATACCAGCAAATCTCCGCTGCATTTGCTAAAAGCTAATAGCTAAAGGCTAACAGCTTAGTTCAAATCCCTGCAGGCACGGTAAACATCTTTCCAGTCTTCCCGTGTTTTAACAACCGTTTCCAGGTATTCCTGCCAAACCAGTTTATCCTGTACCGGATCTTTCACCACCGCACCCATGATGCCAGCGGCCAGATCTGCGGCGTTCAGGGTTCCATCACCAAAGTAAGCAGCTAATGCTAACCCATTGTTAACCACTGAGATAGCTTCTGCGGTACTCAGGGTGCTTCCGGGTGATTTCAACTTGGTTTTACCATCCAGTGTTACGCCATTACGCAGCTCCCGGAAGATAGTAACGATGCGCCGGATTTCTTCCAGCGCCGGTTTTTCTGCCGGCAGCTCCATCACTTTTTCGAAGCTTTCCACTCTTCTTCTAACGATATCAATTTCTTCTTCCATAGAATCCGGTACCGGTAATATAACGGTATTGAACCTACGTTTTAAAGCGCTGGATAGTTCGTTTACTCCCTTATCGCGGTTATTGGCGGTGGCAATCACATTAAATCCTTTCGAGGCCTGTACTTCTGTGTTTAGTTCCGGAATAGGAAGTGTTTTCTCCGACAGGATAGTGATCAGGGTATCCTGTACGTCGGCGCCAATGCGGGTCAGCTCTTCTATTCTCGCAATTTTACCATCTTTCATGGCGCGCATTACCGGTGTTTCCACCAGTGCGTTCAGGGAAGGCCCTTCCGCCAGCAGGCGGGCATAGTTCCAGCCGTAACGGATGCTTTCCTCGCTGGTGCCGGCAGTACCTTGCACAATCAGGGTGGAATCACCACTGATAGCAGCGGCCAGGTGTTCACTTACCCAGCTTTTGGCAGTACCGGGTAAACCATACAACAGCAGGGCGCGATCGGTAGCCAGGGTGGCCACCGCGATTTCCATCAGGCGTTTGCTGCCAATATATTTAGGGGTTACCTCAAAACCGTTTTTCAATTTTCCACCAATCAGGTAGGTAACCACCGACTGGGGCGTTAACAACCAGTTGTGCGGGCGCTTTCCGGAGTCTTGCTTTTTCAATTCTTCCAGCTCTTGTGCAAAAAGCTGTTCGGCATGATAACGTAAAATGTCTGACATGAGAGGGGATTTATTAGCTTTTAGCCTTTAGCTGTTAGCTTTTAATAACTGCTTTGGCTGTTAATATGATTTGTATTTGTTTATAGGTTAAAGCATCCCGGAAGCTGGCTTTTAGCCTGTATCAGCCGGCCCAGGTGTACTTTGATATTATTCCAGTAGCCTACATGGTAAGATTCCGTTGGCACTATATCATCCAGTGTAGCGGCAATGGCTACGGGTATCTGGCGTATCACATTATTCATGTACAACTGGTTGTAAGTATAAGGTTGGGTAGCTGCGTAGCGCAATATGCGGGTGCACAGGGACACGCTCCATTCTGCCGGGTGCTGGCCGGCGTATTTGATGATCGCTTCCGGATATTCCACGAAATGGTGCTCGCTGAGTTGCTGCTGTTGCGCAGTGGGTAACATCGGAATGATATCAATGTAAAAGGTTTCACTATGTTCCATAAACGTAGTGGCCCATTCCCGCGCTTCAAACCAGGTGATGGCCTGTACCAGCGCCGGTACAAAAGGCTGCAGCGTTTCATACTGCAAAAATAACCGGATCACCTCCGCCGGTGTGCGACCGAAATGCATTTCCCAGCGGGAAGGGTGTACTGCGCTGATGAGCTGATACAATATATGTGTCTCGTCTGAAACGTTTTTATTGTTGCTGAGTTTTTCGATGCCGCCCTGGAAAATACGTTCGTCTGTTAATTCCGGTAAGGCTACCACTACGTGGCCGTCGCCCTGCGGTTGTACGGCGCCGGCGAGTACCTGCCAGTATAATTCATGGAGGGAGGAGCCGGGTAGTTTTTTCAGCAACCGGATTACGATCTCTTTTACCGACTTGCTTTTCTCTGTGAGCAAAGATTCCAGCCATTCGAGGTCGCTTTCCTGCGGTGGTTGTTCCAGTACGGCTAACAGTTCCGCTTTTACCGTGGCGCTTTCTTTGGGCCAGCTTTGCTGCAGCCAGGTGCGCGCCATAACGGGATCGGTTGCACGTAATTCCTGTAGGGCCTCTACCCGTTGTGCAGTGGCCCCGTTTTCCCATCTTTCTTCCAGTGTTTCCGCCACGCGGGAAAAGTTCCAGTCGGGGTTAAATTGTCCCAGCCATTCAGCCCGGTATCCGCCTGCTGCGGCTGTAAGCGCGCGCAATGATTTATTGCGCCAGGCTTTGTCGAGCATAACGGGCAACTGTGCCGGCGGCAACACGAGGTTGCGTTGGGTACAGTGTTCCAGCCAGAGCTGCAGGAGTTGTATGCTGTCGGTTTCCAGTACCGGCTGCAACGCCCGGATAGCGGCCGGAGGGCAGTAAGCTTTGGTTTCTGCCGGGCAAACGGTGAGTGGAGGCACGGCGGTAGTTACCGGCTGTGTACCGGATTGCCGGTAGTTGTATACTACGGCCGCCAGTTGCAGGAATTGTTCTTCTTTATCGGTGGCAGTATTGCCCAAAATGGTGGCTGCTGCCGCCTGTAGCGGTCCCTGAAGTCCCTGTCCGTCGGCCTGCTTTTTAGCAGTACCCAGCAGGGCAGTGTTAATGATATGATGCCAGCGTTCCATTATAATATTTTGTATTCCTGTTCATGCCATACGCCGATGGGTTCATATTGCATTTCCCTGCCGGTAACGGCCATATGTAGTGGGGCTCCGCCACTGAAGGCCAGGAGCTTCCATATATGCGGAAAGCCTTTTTTCACCGGCATTAGTTGTTGCCGGCTATCCTGTAACCACCATTGTTCCTGGTGCCATACCGGCGTCAGGGTAGCAATCGTATATACCTGGTCGTTATATACCGGCAATACTGCGGCGATGGCGGTTTGAGATGCCACTACTTCTTCCCATCCGGGAAAACCCTGGAAGGTATGATTCGGTGGTACGGTCATCTGTTGTTTTATGATGGCCCGCAGGGGAGCGGCAGAAGGGTAGTACACCAGTTCTGCCTGTATGGTACTACCGGGAGTGAGTGGTTGTGCAATAGTGCTTTGTCCGCGTACAAAAAATTGCAGGATCAATGCCCGGCGTTGGGTGTTGATGCCGAATAGCCAATACCGTTCTACGGTGAGCCGGTCATCTTCGGTGGTTTGTTTGCCCAGTACGCGCCAGGTATCGGTGATACCGGTTTGTTCTTTCAGTTCATCCTGCGCCTGGGCAAAGCCAATCAGGCTGCGGATGTCCTGCTGTAGGAGAGCAGGTAGTTGATCGAGGTGCTGATAGCCCTGGATCACCAGGTAAATGCGCAGCAGCTGGTTCATGAAAACGGTTTGCCAGCCTTCATGGAAATAGCTGATATCGGCGAGTTCGCGCATCATGGCGGCCAGGCCGGGGGCCTGGGCATCTACCATGCGGCGCTCCATATTTTCGAAGAAGGCGGCATCTTTTTCAGGGAGGTCCATGATGCCGTTGCGTACCAGGTCTTTTATCCAGCGCAGTAATTCTGCGGTGCCATCAGCTACTTTCTGTTGACGGGCCTGCTGGCGTTTTGCCTGTGCTGCGGTGTCAACCTGTTTTTCAGGTGCACTGGCGGCTACGGCTTTTTTCTCTTCTCTTTCAGCACGTTTGGCCAGCCACTCGCTGACCCAGGCCGGCGGCGTAGTGGAGGTAAAAGAATCAGGTTGCCGGGAGTACTGTAATAGTAGTCCCAGGCCATGTTTACAAGGGAATTTACGACTGGGGCAACTGCATTTGAATGCCATGTTGCCGGTGTCTATTTGTGTCTGGTATGGTTTGCTGCCGCTACCCTGGCATTCTCCCCATAACGCATTATCGCCAACGCCTTTACTGACCCATTTGGCCGGGTTGGCCAGGTCCTTCCCTGATTTACGGGAAGAGTCATCAGGCGCCATGGCAAGCACTTGTTCGTCGGATAGGTTCAATGGATTAACGATTTAAGGCACAAAGTAAATAATTCCATAAAATAAAAAACCAAATATCAAATAACACTACGCAGTGTATTTGGTATTTGGTTCAATTTTCTGATATTTTTTGCGGCTTACATAAAGCCCAGTTCCAGCTTTGCTTCTTCACTCATCATATCTTTGGTCCATGGTGGATCAAAGGTCAGGTGTACATCTACATCAGACACCCCTTCAATATTTCTTACCTTTTCATCTACCTCGCGGATAATATCTCCGGCTACGGGGCAACCAGGTGCGGTCAGCGTCATATCAATACCAATCCGGTTGTTCTCCTTGATTTTGATGGCGTATACCAGTCCCAGTTCCATGATATTCACCGGGATTTCCGGATCATACACGGTTCTGAGCTGCGCTTCTATGAGTTCTCTTAATGTTGCTTCGTCGTTCATTGCTGGTTAATTTTTGCCTGGTAAGCGATGGCATACAATTTCATTTGTTTGAGCATACTCAGCAACCCATTGGAACGGGTAGGAGAGAGATGACTGCTTAAACCAATGGCATCAATGAAATGAATGTCTGCTGCAGCAATTTCCTGTGGCGTATGACCCGACAATACATAAATCATCAGGCTCACCAGTCCTTTGGTAATTACTGCGTCACTGTCGCCGGTAAAAAACAGCTTCCCGTCTTTCAGCTCTGTATGCAGCCACACGCGCGACTGACAGCCTTTTATCAGGTTGTCAGGTGTTTTAAATTCTTCTGCAATGAGGGGTAATTCTTTGCCGAGTTGGATAATATATTCATATTTATCTTCCCAGGTACCCATCACCGAAAAATCGGATATTATTTCTTCCTGTATTTCCTGAATCGTCATATTCACCTGTTTACAACAGCATGGCAGCGGCTCTTTTAATACCGGCCACCAGCTTGTCTATTTCTTCCCGTGTATTGTAGAAAGAGAGGGACGCACGAACCGTACCAGGGATCTTAAACAGATCCATCAGTGGTTCCGTGCAGTGGTGACCTGTTCTCACCGCAATACCCTGTTGGTCCAGCAATTCGCCCATATCAAATGGGTGAATGTTGTGTACCAGGAAGGAGATCGCACCGCTTCTGTGGGCAGCATCGCCAATAAAGCGGATCCCATCGATCTTGCGCAGTTCCTGCATGGCGTAGGCCATCAGTGCTTCTTCCCGTTGCTGAATTTTCTCAACACCTAATTGCTGTAAATATTCAATGGCGGTACCCAGCGCAATAGCGCCTGCAATGTTAGGGGTACCCGCTTCGAATTTATACGGCAATTCGTTATAGATAGTTTTTTCGAAAGTAACGGTTTTGATCATATCTCCACCGCCCTGGTAAGGAGGCAGTTTGTTCAGCCATTCTTTTTTGCCATACAGCACACCGGTACCGGTAGGCGCATAAATTTTATGGCCGGAGAATGCCAGGAAGTCCACGTCCAGGGCCTGTACATCAATACTGATATGTTGAATGGCCTGTGCGGCATCCAGCAATACCGGTATATTTCGTGCATGCGCCAGCGTGATAATATCCTGTACCGGGTTGATGGTACCCATGGTATTGGATACATAGGTAACGGCAACAATTTTCACGGTATCGTCCAGCATGGCTTCGTAGGCATCCATCAGCAGTTCACCGCGCTCATTGATAGGGATTACCTTCAGGGTAGCGCCGCTTTCTTCACAGGCAATTTGCCAGGGCACAATATTACTATGGTGCTCCATGGAAGAAATGATCACGCTGTCACCGGCCTTCAGGAAACGGCGTCCCATGGTATTGGCTACCAGGTTGATGCTGTCTGTAGTGCCTTTGGTGAAGATGACTTCGTGTGGATCTGCTGCATTGATATAGCCGGCTACGGTGATACGTGCTTTTTCGTATGCATTCGTGGCCACCTGGCTGAGGTGGTGTACACCCCGGTGCACATTGCTGTTATATTCTTCGTAATAGCGGGCTTCAGCTGCTATTACTACCCGCGGCTTCTGCGTGGTAGCTCCGTTATCGAAGTATACCAGCGGTTTGCCATATACCTGTTGCTGCAGGATAGGGAAGTCCTTTCTGATCTGCGCAATGTCCAGGCCGTCGGTTACTATGTTAGCAATATGTTCCATGATTCGTTTAGTTATTCATGATCTCCGCAATCTGCTCCTGCAGGTAATGTTGCAGGGCTGGTACCTTGATGGCATCTGTAATGTCATGAGAGAAGGCATTTACCATCAGTGCTTTCGCTGCATCTTCTCCTATGCCACGGGAACGCAGATAGAACATGGACTCTTCGCTGAACTGGCCAGCAGTAAAGCCATGGCTGCATTTTACATCATCGGCATATATTTCCAGCTGCGGCTGTGAGTTAATATCTGCTTTGTTGCCCAGTAACAGGTTGTTGTTTTGCTGGAATGCATTGGTTTTCTGCGCTTCCTGGTGTACGAGGATTTTACCGGTGAATACGCCATTGGCATCATCCAGCAGTACGCCTTTGTACAGCTCATTACTGTTACAATCCGGCATGATATGATCCATGAAAGTATGGTTATCTACATGCTGGTGTTTGTTGGCAATATATAAACCATTCAGATTAGTTTCGGTATGACTGCCATTCAATGCCACGCTCAGATTGTTACGGGTGAACGGGGTATTAGGCAGGGTGAAATTAAAATGATGGTAACGGCTGTCTTTATATTGTTGTGCGGCAGTAGTATGTACTTCGCGGAAGCTTTCTTCTCCCTGTTGTACGTTATAGTGCCACAGCTCTGCATTTTCCATTACCACGGTTTCCAGTACGCTGTTAGCAAAAGCCACGGTAGCGGTTTCCGGGTGAACGGAACTTTCAATAATAGTAGCAGCAGCGCTTCTGTTCAGTACCCATAAATGACGGGGTTGAATGAAAGCGTGTGCAGTGGAAGAGTATACGTGTACTACATGTATAGGTTTGTCCAGCACGGTGTTGGCTGCCAGTTCAATATATAAGCCATCTGCAAAGAGGGCGGTATTTAACTGGGCCAGGGATTCACCGGCCAGGTGTGGTTGTTGATTGAAGTAAGCGGTAAAACCAGCAGCAGTAGTGTGTGCACTCATAGCGCCAATGGTAATGCCTTTGCCTTCGGGCAGGGTAGATTGATCCGCCTGCAGGTGACCATTTACCAGTACCACACGGTAGCAATCCAGTTCAGGAATTGCTTTGCTTTCAGCTACCGCAGCAGCAACCGGGGTAGCAGTGGTCAGCAATTCGTAAGGAAACTCTTTCAGATAGCGCTGAATATTGGTGTAGCGCCATGCTTCCGTTTTCAGCGAAGGAAGTCCGATTGCTGTAAAGCGCTCCAACGCTTTGCGGCGAATATCGTTCAGTGCAGTGGCAGCGGGGGCCGAAACCTGTGCCGACAATGCCTGTACATCTTCCGTTAACGCCTGGTAAAATGGCAATATCATATTGCTTATCATAATTTATATCCAAATTATGAATTACGAATTGCGAATTACGAATTACGGATTTGTGGGGAGATATAAAGGGAGATAATAGTCGCGTTTACCATCTACCCACAAATCCGTAATTCGTAATTCGTAATTCGTAATTCTTCTTTATACAGATTCTTTCAAATGTAATTCCTCTTTCAGCCAGTCGTATCCTCTTTCTTCGAGTTCCAGTGCCAGTTCTTTGGTACCGGTTTTAATGATACGGCCATTGTACAGTACATGTACAAAGTCAGGTATGATATACTCCAACAGGCGTTGGTAGTGGGTAATCACTACGAAAGATTTTTCAGCATCACGTAATTTGTTTACACCATTGGAAACAATACGCAGCGCATCGATATCTAATCCGGAATCTGTTTCATCCAGTATTGCCAGCTGTGGATCCAGCATAGCCAGTTGGAAAATTTCGTTACGTTTCTTTTCTCCACCGCTGAAGCCTTCGTTCAGGGAACGGTTCATCAGGTTAGAGTGGAAATCTACCAGTTGTTGTTTCTCTTTGGTCAGCTTCAGGAACTCTCTGGCTTCGAGGGCAGGGAGACCTTTATACGCCCTGATTTCATTCAGTGCAGTTTTGAGGAAGTTGAGGTTAGAAACGCCTGGGATTTCTACAGGGTATTGAAAAGCAAGGAATACACCTTCACGGGCGCGATCTTCCGGAGCCATGTCCAGCAGATTTTTGCCATTGAACCATACTTCACCTTCGGTGACGGTATAGTTATCACGACCCGCCAGGACAGAAGCCAGTGAGCTTTTGCCGGAACCGTTAGGTCCCATGATGGCGTGCATTTCTCCTTTGTTTATTTCGAGATTAATGCCTTTCAGAATTTTTTTCCCTTCTACTTCTGCGTGCAGATTTTTAATCGTCAGCATGATTGTTTTTTTCGTTCTGTATGTATTAGTTGAATAATGAATTATCCAACGCTTCCTTCAAGTGTAATAGATAATAATTTCTGGGCTTCCACAGCAAACTCCATGGGCAGCTGGTTCAGTACCTCTTTCACATAACCATTTACGATCAGGGCTACTGCTTTCTCGCTGTCGATACCACGTTGATTCAGGTAGAAGATCTGATCTTCTCCGATCTTGGAAGTGGTAGCTTCGTGTTCGATCATCGCAGTTTTGTTCCTGGATTCAATATAAGGGAATGTGTGAGATCCGCATTGGTTGCCGATCAGGAGAGAGTCGCACTGTGTAAAGTTACGTGCATTGTCTGCACGCGGCCCAACGGATACCAGTCCGCGGTAGCTATTGTCGCCACGGCCGGCAGAAATACCTTTGGAAATGATACGGCTCTTGGTGCTTTTCCCGATATGGTGAATTTTGGTACCGGTATCAGCAATCTGTTTGTTACGGACTACTGCTACGGAATAGAATTCGCCTTCAGAATAATCGCCCTGCAGAATTACGCTGGGATATTTCCAGGTAATAGCAGAACCGGTTTCCACCTGTGTCCAGGAGATTTTGCTGGAAGTACCTTTACAGATACCTCTCTTGGTCACGAAGTTGTAGATACCGCCTTTCCCGTCTTTATCACCGGGATACCAGTTTTGTACGGTAGAATATTTTATTTCAGCCTGTTCCATGGCTACCAGTTCTACTACCGCCGCATGCAGTTGATTTTCATCACGCATAGGGGCCGTACAACCTTCCAGGTAACTTACATAGCTGTTGTCGTCTGCAATGATCAGGGTACGCTCAAATTGTCCGGTGTTCTGTGCATTGATACGGAAGTAGGTGCTCAGTTCCATCGGGCAACGTACGCCTTTGGGAATGTATACAAAGGAACCATCAGAGAATACAGCGGCGTTGAGTGCGGCGAAGATATTGTCTGTGTGTGGAACTACGCTGCCCAGGTATTTTTTTACCAGTTCAGGATGTTCCTGTACGGCTTCACCGAAAGAGCAGAAGATAACGCCCATTTCTTTCAGTTTGCCTTTGAAGGTGGTAGCTACGGAAACGCTGTCAAATACGGCGTCTACGGCTACACCTGTCAGTGCTTTCTGTTCATTCAGGGGAATACCCAGTTTCTCGAAAGTGGCCAGCAGCTCAGGATCTACTTCATCCAGGCTGTTGAGCTGTACTTTTTTCTTGGGGGCAGCATAATAGGAAAGCGCCTGCAGATCCAGCTCCGGCATTTCAAAGTGCTGCCATTTTGGGAATTCCATTTTCTTAAATGCGGCAAATCCCTTCAGGCGCCATTCGAGCAGCCATTCAGGTTCATTCTTTTTCGCCGAAATAAAACGGATGATATCTTCATTCAGCCCCGGAGGAGCCATATCCATTTCAATATCGGTGCTAAAGCCAAACTCATACTCCTTATTGGCTATATCATCAATTATTTCGTTACTGTTGATCATACAAGTTTAAAATTTATACCCCGAAGCTTTCGCCGCAGCTGCAGGTTCTGGTTGCATTAGGATTATTAAAGAAAAGGCCTTTGCCATTGAGTCCATCTGAAAAGTCCAGTTCTGTACCATATAGGTATAACAGGCTTTTCATTTGTACCACTACTTTTATACCCTTATCTTCAAATACCTGGTCGCCTTCTTCTTCAGTTGCTTCAAATTTCAGCACATATTCGAGGCCGGAGCAGCCACCACCTTTTACGCCTACACGTACAAAGGTGCCTGGTGCATGATGTTCTCTCTCCATCAATGCTTTGATATATGCCCCTGCTTTTTCTGAAACGGTTATCATACTCAGAATTGTTTTAATTAGCTATCACCGGCAAGCCGGTGTGTTTCACGATTTATCCTTCAATACCTGCCACCACATGCGATTTTGCCGCACATAGTAACTGCACCATCGTATCCAGTTTGTTTTTATAAAACGCAGTGAACGCGCGGGTTTGCGGGTCGTACAGGTTGTCTTTCAAAATAGGCAGGGAATATGGTAATACCCATGCCCTCAACGCTTTCGCCACTGCATCCATCGCATTTATACCCTGCATGGCCTGTGTGCCATCTGCCCAGGACAGCAAAGCTACAACCTTTCCTGTTAAATAAGGGCGTTGGTTCTTGCTGGTCATCTCCAGCCAGTCCAGGCAATTTTTCATGGCGCCGGTCATGCTGCCATGATATAACGGTGTCATCCATATATGTAAATCCGCCCTGCAAAAAGCTTCACACATCGCATCTACCGCCGGGGGCTTTTGTCCTGCTTCCTGTTGCGAGAAAAAAGGAATCTGTGTGTTCCCGAGACTAAATATCTCCGGGGAGAATCCTTTTTCCTGTAGTTGCTCCGTCAAATACGCCGCCAGTTGGTTAGAGGTGGCATAGGGACGGTCGTCAATCGCTCCATTAAATATCAGTACGTTCATTAATATTTAATATTTAGAGATTCAGTTGATTATGAGATTAAGTGTTGATGTCTTACCGCTCACAATCATCAAAACCCCAAAATCTTTTTTTTTAGCTTTCACAAAAATACGATATTTGATAATAAAACAAGTAATAACTTGGAAAATTATCCAATACGAACCAAGAACGCTGCCGAACGGTTTTTGACATTGCTCAAGACTCGGGGACCCTTGTCTGCAGCCGAACTGGCCAGCGAATTGGGTATCACCGGAGAAGGCGCCCGCCTCCAACTGCTGAAGCTGGCAGAAGAAGGATTAGCACAATCCGAAAGCATTTCCAGAGGCGTAGGCCGCCCCGTATTAATATGGAGTCTTACCCCCTTGGGAAATGCCCGCTTCCCCGACACACATACCGAACTAAGCCTGCAACTGATACAAACCATCAAAACAGTATTGGGTAAGGAAGCACTCGATAACGTAGTGAACGCCCGGGAGAAAAAGCAACTGGAGAAATACAGTACCGCCCTGGAAGGCGTTAACGGCATCGAAAACCGCTTAACTTCCTTCGCAGCCATCCGCTCCGGCGAAGGCTACCTGGCAGAATGGAAAAAAGAAGGAGATACCTACTTCTTTATAGAAAATCATTGCCCCATCTGCTGTGCCGCTTCCGAATGCGATAACATATGTACCTCCGAAATGAGAACATTTGTGAGCATACTTGGAGAGAAAATGAATGTTTCCCGCATGGAACATATCATCAACGGCGCCCGCCGCTGCGTATATAAAATCGAAGCCGAATAAATAGTCAGATAATATATTGAAGGCCGTCTCCCGTGAGACGGCCTTTTTATTTCCCCTTTTTTTCAGGCAAAGGTAAGCAGGGCATGTTGGCTGGCTGTATGAATATCCCTCCACACCCGGTTTATGTCCGTTTCTTTTTTGGCGGCTTCCAGTCCGCAGTAAGGATACAGCCGATCACATATTTCCCGGGCAGTATGTGCCAATAACCGGGAAGCAGTGCTGACCTGCTGTAATTGCGGCTCCGGAATTTGCCGGTGTAATTGCAACATTTCCCAGGATGTGTCAAAGGCCGCGTAAAAATCAGCCCTCGTGGCATGTAAGGTCTGCATACTTTTTTCGAGCAATTTCCCGAATACCTGCACTTGTTCCGGTGTATATTTTTTTTGCCCGGATCTTTTGCGGAAAGCCGCTTCCACTAATTCCAGGAAATGTTGCCCCATGCCGGCGCTGTTCACTGCCAGCGTGGTTTCTGCCAGCTGCAAAAACGGATAATCAAACCCGGGGCTGCTCACCTGTATCCCCTCATTAATCCGGAAGGTCCGGTTCAGCGGCACTTTCTGCCGGACAGCTCCGAAAGCATGGCTGCCGGTGGCTACCATGCCCATATAAGACCATCCGGGAATAATGTTGACTTCTTCCGGTAATAAAATAAAAGATACCACTTCCGGCTCACCAGCCATATCCAGTGCAGGAGATCCATCCGGAAGGAGTAAGGTGCAGTTGGCCGTGAACACAGTGGCGTGGCTGGCCCCACTGGCATAATGCCAGGTGCCGTTAACAACATAATGATCATCGTAGCGGGTTGCCGTGCCACCTATTTCGCCACTCCCTGCAAAGCAGGCTTTCGGATTGGCAAATAAAGTATGGGCAAGTGCGGGATCAAGGAAACCTGCAAACCACCCGGCGCCACTGCAAAGGGTGACTGTCCAGCCCAGGCTGCCATCTGCGGCAGCAATGGCTTCTTCCAGTCTTAATATTTCTGGTAGGGTTTTTCCTGGTCCGCCATATACTGCCGGCACAAAAAGTTTAAACCAGCCCTGGTTCCAGGCCAGTTCCAGCAGTGCAGGGTGAAGTGATTGCAGCTGCTCTGATGCAGCAGCATATTGCTGAATAGTAGCAATGGTTATTTTATCTAACATTTTTTGCATGGTTTCTCCGGCCTTTATTGCCAGCAGCCTATTTCAGGATCAATACCAATGTGCCGGCTATAATCAGCCCCGCACCAATAGCCGTTTTCCAGGTCAGCGCCTCGTGAAGAAAAACAGCGGCCATAATAATGGTCAGCGCCACACTGAGTTTATCTACCGGCGCTACCTGCGATACCTTACCTATCTGTAAGGCTTTGAAATAAAAAATCCAGGAGCAACCCGTCGCTAACCCGGACAACACCAGGAACAACATACTGTGTTTGGAAATAGCGCCAATACTTTTGAATTCCCCTCTTGCCAATACAATTGCCCAGGCCATGATCAGTATTATCACCGTTCTGATCGCCGTAGCGAGGTTAGAAGGAATATCTGCCACCCCTATTTTGGCGAAAATAGCCGTGAGCGCAGCAAAAGCAGCCGATAGTAAAGCGTAAATCCACCACATAGATCATCTTTTGGATGAAATTACGAATTAGGAATTACGAATTACGGATTTGTGAGTAGATTACAGCGAATGATTATTCCCGCGTTTACTATCTACTCACAAATCCGTAATTCGTAATTCGTAATTCCTAATTCCTAACTATTTTATACCCCAATATCTTCAGGCTTCTTTCTACACCATCCAACACCGCAATATCCGGTAAATGGGCCCATTCTTTAAAACCGGTGTCCATAAAGAGTTTCAGGCTGGGAAGGTTATGTGCAAAAATAAAGCCCAGCAGGGTTTGTACACCAAATTCAGGAGCCACTGTAATTGCATGACGCAGGATCTGTTTGCCCAAACCCTTGCCACGAGCGGATTCGTCCAGGTAAATACTTACTTCCACGGTGCCATTATAGGCCGGCCGGCCGTAAAACGATTGAAAACTCATCCATCCCACATTCTTTCCATCCAGGTTCACCATCCACAATGGGCGATGGGTAGCGCTGTGTGCCTCAAACCAGGCCAGGCGGCTCTCCGGCGTTACCGGACTGGTATCTGCGGTGACCATTCTGCCGGCTACAGTACTGTTATAAATTTCCACGATCCTTGGCAAATCGTCGATGGTAGCATGCCTGAATTCCAAACTCATAGTATATATTAATTAGTAAATAGACTCCCGGGTATGTTCTCGTCTCAAAAGACTGTATAATTCCGCATCCACAAATTTTCCCTTCTCAAAAAAAGCATCTCTTAAAAAACCTTCATAGCGAAAAGCCAGGTTGGTCAGCAGTTTCGCCGAAGCAATATTCACCGGATCCACAAATGCTTCAATGCGGTTATACTGCAATTCATTGAAGCCATAGTTCAGCATACTGCCTACCGCTTCTTTCATAATGCCTTTGCCCCACCAGGCAGGAGACAGGTCGTACCCGATTTCTGCTTTGAAATGGGTTTTGTTAATATTGTGATAGCCACAAGTGCCAATCAGTTCATCCTGCCCGGCAATGGTAATCGCCCAGCGCATGCCGGTTTCGTCTTCCAGGCTTTTCCGGAAGAATTGAATAATATGGGTTGCCTCACTGATATTGGAAAAGGAATCAATGTCCATATATTTTGTCACCGCGTCATTGGAAAAATGATGGAACAAAGCAGCAGTATCTTTCTCTTCTATGGGTCTTAATACCAGTTCGCCGGTACTTAATACGGGTAAATGCATGATCCTGTTGCCGGTTTAGGTTAGGACAAAGCTACAGTTTTTGGTAAATTGTTTATACCCTCCTCGATTTTAATGTGGCTTTAATGAGCGCCGGTGTAAACAATCCTACTTTTGTAAAGGTTATTGATATTAATTATGATCTATGAAAATATTGGTGATAGAAGATGAAACCAAAGTGGGGGCCTTTATAAAAAGAGGACTGGAAGAACACCACCACCAGGTGGATGTATACGCGGATGGTATTGCCGGTCAACAAGCTGCACTGGAGCAGGACTATGACCTGATCCTGCTGGACATTATGTTGCCGGGGATTAACGGGATTACGCTTTGTAAAAACCTGCGTACCCTGGAGGTAAGTTCCCCTATATTGATGTTAACCGCCCTGAATGCCACACAGGATATTGTAGACGGGCTTAATGCCGGCGCCGACGATTACCTGGCCAAACCTTTTCATTTCTCTGAACTGGTAGCCAGGATCAACGCTCTTTCCCGCAGGAAAAGCCAGTTTCACCAGGACCAGGCCATTCTTACGTTTGCTGACCTTCAACTCAATACCAACACCAAAACAGCCAACCGGGACGGACAGGAAATTACCCTTACCGCCAAGGAATATGCGTTGTTGGAATTATTGCTCAGGAATACCGGCAAAGTACTGTCGCGCGCACTCATCTCGGAAGCGGTATGGGGCCTGGAATTTGATACCGGCACCAACACCATCGATGTATATGTAAATTATCTCCGGAATAAAATAGAAAAAGGATTTGCTGGCGAAAAACTGATCCACACGGTGGTTGGTATGGGCTATGTAATGAAACAGAAGTAAGGTGTTAGCTATTAGCTTTTAGTCCCTCAACAAAAAGTAAACGTTAACAGCTAGTGGCTAAAAGCTAACAGCTATATGAAAATTCGTCATCGTTTATCGCTCCAGTTTACACTCATTTCAGGTATTATACTGACCATTGCTTTTGTGCTGATATACCTGCTTTCTGCACAATATGTACAGAACAGTTTTTATAAACTGTTGCAGATGCGCGCGCTTGTTACCGCCCAGGTGTATCTTGAAAAAGATGAGCTGACCAAGAAGAAATTCCTGGAAATCGAGAAAAGCTACCGGGAACGCATACCCGATGAATCCAGTAATATTTATGATTCACATAATCAGCCCGTTTTTATAGAGAAAATAAAGTATAACTGGCCGGTATCTATGCTGGAAACGATCCGCCACCGGGAGGTGTACCGGTTTCGCTTCCAGGATGAATCCGGGTTGGGGATTTATTACCCGGATAACCAGGGCGACTTTGTGGTGATTGTTACCGCCCGCAATACCATGGGCGTACAACAGTTACAGTTCCTCCTGTGGATATTGATTATTATGTTTTTTGTGGCCTTACTCATTACTTTCGTAATGGGGCAATGGTACGCTACACGGGCATTAGAGCCCATCAAGAGTATTAACCGGCAGGTAAAAAATATCCGCTCCAATAACCTGCATATGCGCGTACAGCAAGGACGCAATAAAGACGAAATAGACGAATTGGCCACTAACTTTAATAGCTTACTACAGCATATGGAGCAGGCGTTTGACATGCAACGTTCTTTTGTATCCAATGCTTCCCATGAATTACGTACACCATTGACTACCCTTATCGGGGAAATAGAAGTAACGCTTCATAAAGAACGGAGCAAAGAAGAATATATACAAACACTGGAAACCCTGTTGGGTGAATCAGAAAAGCTGAAGATTATTACTGACGGGCTCCTGCAGCTGACACGTGTAGATGCCGTGCTCACCGATGCCAACACAGAAATGATCCGGTTGGATGAGTTATTGTGGGAAATACAGGAGTTCTGGCGACATAAAACACCGGCAGGCCGATTGCATATAAAGCTTAGTAATATGCCGGAAGATGCTGCCCGGTTGTGCATCCGGGGAAATCGCCCACTCCTGATGCTGGCGTTTCAAAACATTGTACGAAATGCGTTTAAGTTTTCATATAACCAGGATGTTAGCTGCCATCTCATGCATAGTAAATCAGGTATGACCTTGTCTGTCAGCGACCATGGTATTGGGATTGCCGGTACCGACCTGGAAAAAATATTTATGCCGCTTTACCGCGCCGGTAATGCCCACAATTTTGATGGATATGGTATTGGCCTGTCTATGACCCAAAAGATCGTACAACTGCATAACGCGGCCATTACGGTGAGCAGCGTATTAGGACAGGGCACTACTTTTAATATTTTCTTTCCCCACGACGGTAAATTCTAATTTTGTTTTAACTTCATTCTAATATGTAGCTAATAGCCTATTGCCATCTTTGCAACGAAAAATCAGTTGTATGATCAATAGATTAGCATTATGTACCTATTTTGTACTGTTTGTAGCTTTATTCCGGATGACGGTATCAGCGCAACAGCAGCCTTCTGTTACTTCAGGCCCGCCTTCCGACACTCTTCACCTTACGCTCGACAGCGCGGAAAATATCTTCCTAAGGCAAAATCTAATGCTGCTGGCACAACGTTATAACGTAGATGCCCAGAAGGCTTTAGTGATACAGGCAAAGCTTTACGCCAACCCTACTTTTAATATTGAACACGGTATCTATAACACGGAAACCAAAAAGTTTTTCCCACTGGGTAGCGACGGACAAACCACCGCAGGCCTGTCGCAATTGGTGATGCTGGCAGGCAAACGCAATAAACAAATAAAGATTGCCAAAGCCAATGCCCGGTTGTCGGAGTATGAACTGTATGACCTGCTCCGCACGCTGAAATTTACCCTGAGAGATGATTTTTACAATATTTACTACCTGCAGCAATCTGCCAAAGCCTACGACGACGAAATAAATTCCCTGCAAAAAGTAGTGGATGCATTTGAAGAACAAAAAGGGAAGGGATATATCTCGCAGAAAGAGGCGGTGAGAATCAAAGCACAGCTGTATAGCCTGAAAAGCGAGTATAAAGATCTCCTCGAACAAATCAGCGATCAGCAAAGTGAAATGCGGCTGGTATTGCAGGTGAAACCCGTGTACATTGACCCCATCCTGGATCCGGCTACCCTGGAAACCATGAATCCTGCACGGTATCCGCTGCCGGTGCTGCTGGATTCTGCCTATACCAACCGTACCGACCTGATGATGGCCCGCGCCAATACCGATATCAGCAAACTGAATTATAGCTATCAGAAAGCCCTCGCTGTACCGGACCTGACCTTCAACTTGTCGTACGACCACCAGGGTAGTTATATCAAGAATTATAACGGCGCCGGTGTAGCCTTTGACCTGCCTGTTTTTAACCGGAACCAGGGCAACATTAAGTCCGCCAAAGCCATGATTGCTTTTAATGACGCTACGCAGAAAAGTACGGAAGCCACGGTACAGGAACAGGTATACCGCGTGCTGGAGAAAAGTATCGCAGCAGACAAACTATACAGGAATATAGATGCTGCCTTCTCAAAGGACTTTCAGCGGTTGATGCACGAGGTATTGATCAACTATCAGAAGCGGAATATCACCATGTTGGACTTCCTGGATTTTTATGATTCTTACAAGCAGAATGTATTGCAGTTGAATACCATACAATACAATCGCATGAGGGCTTTTGAAGAACTCAACTTCATTACCGGAACCAACTTTTTTAATTAAGATAAATCTACAGATAGTATGCAAAACTTTATAAAGGCAGGCAGCATAGGCCGTTTTCTATTGATCATTGCAGGTATTTTTCTCGCACACAGTTGTAATACTAAACCGGAGAAAGATCCCAATGAAAGGCCTAAGTATGTGATTCCCGATACCGTGTTACACTCCCTTAAAATTGATACTGTACAACGTAGCGCTGTGGTGAATGATTTGAAGCTGACGGGTAAGGTGGCGTTCAACGACGATAATGTATCCCGGATTTATCCGATGGTAAGTGGTAAAATCCGCGACATCAAAGTGATGCTCGGCGATTATGTAACCAAAGGCCAAACGCTGGCAGTCATGAACAGCGCAGAGATGGCAGGTTATAGCAGCGACCTGGTGAATGCAGAAGCAGGAGTAGCTGTAGCTAAGAAAAGCCTGGATGCCACACAGGATATGTTTAACAGCGGTATCGCCTCCCAGCGTGATTTGTTGTCGGCACAAACCGATTACCAGAAAGCACAATCTGAGTTAAACCGGGTAAAGCGCGTACTGAATATCAATGGTGGTAATACCGCCGGCGAATACATCATTACTTCCCCCATCAGCGGCTTCGTAGTAGAGAAACTGGTTACCAACAATACGTTGGTGCGTAACGATAACAGCACCCAGCTATTTACCATCTCCGATTTGAAAAATGTATGGATCATGGCCAATGTTTATGAATCAAATATTGGCCAGGTCCATATGGGTGATAATGTGGAAGTAACCACGTTGTCATATCCCGGTAAAGTATTCCGCGGACAGGTAGACAAGATGTTTAATGTACTTGATCCAACAAATAAAGTCATGAAGGTGAGAGTGAGTTTGCCTAACGAAGATTATGCCCTGAAACCTGAAATGTTTGCCAGTGTAAGAGTGATTTATAAAGATGGGGGAGAGGCATTGACCATTCCATCAGGCGCGCTGATTTTCGATCATAGCCAATACTATGTGCTGGTATACAACAGTAAGTCTGACGTGAGAATTGCACCGGTATCTGTGATCAATTCTATTGGCGATAAAACCTACATCTCCGCAGGTTTGCAGGCCGGAGAGAAAGTGATTGCTTCACAGGCTATTCTTATCTATGACGCACTGAATAATTAGGCGAAACCTGCTCACTCATCATTAGTATAATTGTTTTTAGATGAATAAAGTTCTCAGAAGTATAATAGGCTTTTCGCTGAAGAATAAATATTTCATTTTCTTCGCCACGTTGCTGCTGTTGGTGTCGGGTATTATTTGTTTTAAAAACATGCCCATAGAGGCCTTCCCCGATGTTACCAATACAGAGATCAGCATTATTACGCAGTGGCCCGGCAGAAGCGCAGAAGAAGTAGAAAAGTTCGTGACCATTCCGATAGAAATCGCGATGAATCCCGTACAAAAGAAAACCAGTCTGCGTTCTACCAGTATCTTCGGCTTATCTTACGTAAAAATAATCTTCGACGATAAAGTCACCGATAATGAAGCCAGGATACAGGTAAACAACCTCCTGGCCAATGCCAGCCTGCCAGAAGGGATCAATCCTTCTGTACAGCCGCCCACAGGGCCTACCGGTGAAATTTACCGCTATACACTTAAAAGCTCTTTCCGCGATGTAAGAGAGCTGAAAACGATACAGGACTGGACCATCGACCGGCAACTCCGTTCTGTGCCGGGGGTAGCGGATATTGTGAGCTTCGGCGGGGAAGTAAAAACTTATGAAATTAAGGTAGACCCGGGAAAACTCACCAACCTGGGGATCACCCCGCTGGACGTGTATTCTGCCGTAGCCAAAAGTAACATTAATATAGGCGGTGACGTTATTGTTAAAAATAACCAGGCTTATGTGGTACGTGGCATCGGGCTGTTAAATGATATCCATGAAATTAAAAATATCATTATACAGAACGTTAATGGAATTCCTGTATTGGTAAAGGATGTAGCTACGGTAGATATATCCAATATGCCCCGGTTGGGCCACGTAGGACGCACGGATGCCATCCTGGATTCCAGCGGCCGGAGAACCGTCACAGATGAAGATGATGTGGTACAGGCCATTATCATCATGCGGAAAGGAGAGAATCCTTCTGAGGTGGTACAGGCGGTGAAGGAGAAAATTAAAAAGCTGAATGCCTCTGTGTTACCACAGGACACCAAAATAGTTCCTTTCTATGATCGCGAAGACCTGATACATTACGCTACAGATACCGTGATGCACAACCTTGTGGAAGGTATCTTGCTCGTTACCCTGCTGGTATCTATTTTCATGTTCAGCTGGCGTACTACGCTCATTGTATCTATCATCATCCCATTGTCGTTGTTGTTTGCCTTTATCTGTCTGCGTTTGATGGGCATGTCGGCTAACCTGTTGTCGCTGGGCGCCGTAGATTTCGGGATTATCATAGACGGCGCCGTGGTGATGGTGGAGGGATTGTTTGTCGTCCTTGACCACCAGGCGCGGGATGTGGGCATGGAACGATTTAACAAGATGGCCAAGATGGGGCTGATCAGGAAACATGGCGCCCAACTGGGTAAGGCGATTTTCTTTGCCAAAGTAATTATCATCACCGGTTTACTTCCCATCTTTGCATTCCAGAAAGTGGAAGGGAAAATGTTTTCTCCACTGGCATATACCCTTGGCTTTGCCCTGCTGGGTGCGTTGATAACTACGTTAACACTGGTGCCGGTACTGATTAACCTGCTGCTTCGGAAAAATGTACATGAGAAGCACAATCCGATCCTGCATGCCATGACGGGTTTCATGTTGGGGTGGTTCTCCTTTACTTTCAAGCATCGGAAGTTAGCGATCTTCTCCTCTTTTATTATTATCGGCCTCGGGTTGTATTCCTTTAAATTTTTGGGAACAGAGTTCCTGCCGGAGTTGAACGAAGGTTCCATCTGGCTGAGGGTACAGCTGCCTTACAGTGTGTCGCTGGAAAAGTCGGTAGAAACCTCCAAAGAGGTGCGATCCAGGCTGATGTTGTTTCCGCAGGTGAAAAGCATTGTATCGCAAACCGGCCGTCCGGACGATGGAACGGATGTGGCAGGGTTCTATAACAACGAATTTGACGTCATGCTTTATCCGGAGAAAAACTGGAAGCCACATATCACCAAAGAGCAACTGATCGATCAGATGAATGATACGCTTTCCGTGATACCAGGTGCTTCGCTTAACTTCTCCCAGCCCATTATGGACAACATTGAAGAAGCGGTATCGGGTGTAAAAGGATCTATTTGTGTGAAGATATTCGGCGACTCGCTCAATTATATGGAGGACCAGATTACGCGGGTGCATGATGTACTACGAAATGTAAGAGGGATAGAGGATTTAGGGGTGATCAAAAATATTGGCCAACCGGAATTGAATATAGACCTTGATCAGGGAAAGATGGCCTTGTATGGCGTAGCTACTGCCGATGCCAACGCGGTGATTGAAATGGCGATTGGTGGTAAAGCGGCGAGTACGTTGTATGAAGGGATTAAGAAGTTTGATATCCGTTTACGTTTCCCGGAAGAGTACCGTAAAGATGCGGAAGACATCGGTAACCTGATGGTGCCCACGCAGAGTGGTTCCAAGGTACCTGTGAAGGAGATCGCCAACATTGTGATGAAAACGGGTCCCTGCCTGATTTTCCGCGACGCGAATGAGCGCTATTCGGCCGTGAAGTTTTCCGTGAGGGGACGTGACATGGGTAGCACCATTGCGGAAGCGCAGCATAAAGTAGATGAAGTGGTAAAACTAAAAGGAGGCTATTCGATGGTATGGCAGGGTGACTTTGAGAATGAACAACGTGCCACCAAACGTTTACAGCAAGTAGTGCCGATCAGTCTTACGTTGATTTTTATCCTGTTGTTTGTGATGTTTGGTAACCTGATGGATGCGGCGCTGGTGTTCCTCAATGTACCGTTTGCCATTGTAGGAGGCTTGCTGGCATTGCATCTGACGGGGACTAACTTTAGTATCTCTGCGGGTATTGGTTTCATTGCTTTGTTCGGTATTTGTATCCAGGATGGGGTGTTGTTGATCACGGTGTTTAAACAAAACCTGGAAAAGATGCGGGGGCAGGGAGGCTCCTTGTATACCGCTATCAAGCTGGGGGTAAATTCAAGAATACGCCCGGTAATGATGACTGCTTTAATGGCTGCTATTGGATTGTTCCCGGCTGCTATTTCTCATGGTATTGGTTCTGAAAGTTCAAGACCATTGGCGCGTGTGGTAATTGGAGGGATCCTGTGTGCGATGATTTTCTCGCTGATCATTTTCCCGCTGATATTTGGCTGGGCTTATCGTAAAGTGGATACCAAACATCCGGAATAATAAAGAAGGTTGGTTTTATATGTTTAGTTAGTGTGGCTGTCTTCATCAGAAGACAGCCTTTTTTTATGATGACTGGGTTTATTCTTCCTCTTTTTTAGGTTTTACTTTCTTTACTTTAGGCTTTGATTCGTCTCCCAATAATATGGCCCATGGCTGCATTTCGGGGATGTTTTCACAGATGATTTTGATAATTGCAATAGTAGGAATGGCGAGGAACATCCCTGGTATACCCCATAGCATATTGCCCAATACCACGCCGATAATCGTGATCAGTGCATTGATTTTTACTTTTGAACCAACAATGCTGGGGAATAAAACGTTGCTGTCCAGGATATGTACGAGGAACAGGGCGATACCTGCCTGGAGGGCCTGTATAGGCGTTCCCGTAGCCAGGGTAACCAGTAGAATGAGTATGGTGGCAGTTAAAATACCAACATAAGGAATGATATTGAATATAGCGGCCATTACACCCAGCAGGATAGCATATTTGATACCCAGGACGAGGAAGAGGGTGGTATTAAGAATGGCTACAATCACCATTTCTATCATGAGCCCACCCACATAACTTTTAATAATAGTGCGGGTACTTCCGATGACGTTGAGTAATTTTTCGCGGTGTTCTTCTTTGAAGTTTTTTACCAGGAATTTTACCAGTAACCTCCGGTAGAAGAGAATAAAAAAAGCATACAGAAATACGAATACCACGAATACCAGCAGGGAGGAAAGTGATAAAAATGTTTGGCTGAGGAAGCTGGTGGCAGTACCAAGAGTACCCATCAATGCTTTCTCTACGTAGGTTAACTGCGTGCTGGAATTGATATGAAACTTGGCGTTGACCCAGTCTTGTGTGGAAGTGATGACCAGCATGAGCTTTTGTTGCAGTTGGGGGAAGTCAGAAATGAATGCTTCCATTTGCCGGCCGAGTAATGTCATGATCAGGGCAATAACAATGATGAACAGGAATACGGCCAGGATAGCAGCCATTCCGCGGGGAATGCGCCATTTTTCCAGCCGGTGTACTACGGGCAGCAGCATGATGGCAATCAGCATCGCAAACATCAATGGTACGATAATACTGCTGCCAATGTGGGCAACATAAATAACCAGGATAATGGATAAAAGGGTAAAGGTGAGTCTTGCGTTAAACGGTAGTTTAAACTCATTCATAGAAGTTAGTGCTTTTACCAAAGATATTAAAAATCAACGGGTATAACATTACAATAGCTATTATACATTTGTTTGTAGGAAAAGATTGTAGTTCCCCGTTGCTTTCCTTAATTTACTGCATCTTAAAAAATTTTAAAAACTTATGAGAAAACTATTTGCCCTTTTATGGGTGGTTTGCGGCAGTATTTCCCTCTGTGTTGCAAATCCCCAGCCAACAGATACATTGCCGGTCCGGGGATTTTGTATAGCTGCCCCCAGAGCGGACGGACTGCCTGCTTTTCTGAAGTTTATTGAAACTGAACTGGCGCCGCGCCACGTTAACACGTTGGTATTGCGGGTAGATTTTAATTATGAGTTTAAATCCCATCCTGAATTGCGTGACCCGGGAAGTTTGTCGGAGCAGGCAGTAAAGCAATTGGTACAGGCCTGTAAGAAATATCATATCCGGTTGATTCCACAGATTAATTTGCTGGGGCATCAATCGTGGGCAGGTACCACGATGAACCTGTTGAAAGTATATCCTGATTTTGATGAAACGCCCTGGGTAAAGATGCCGGTGAAGTATGAATGGCCTAACCCGGATGGGTTGTATTGTAAGAGTTATTGTCCGTTGCATCCGGGGGTACATAAGGTGGTATTTGAATTGGTAGATGAAATTTGTGATGCCTTTGAATCCTCCGCTTTTCATGCGGGGATGGATGAAGTATTTTATATAGGAGAGGAGAAATGTCCGCGTTGCGGAGGAAAAGATAAAGCCGAATTATATGCCGGCGAAGTATGGACTATCCGCAATCACCTGGAGCAAAAAGGGCGTCAGTTGTGGATTTGGGGAGATCGTTTACTGGAAGGCAAAACTACCGGGTTAGGCGCCTGGGAAGCCAGTATGAATAATACACACCGGGCGGTGGACCTGGTACCTAAAGACATTATGATTTGCGACTGGCATTATGAAAGACCGGATAAGACTCCGGTTTATTTTGCCATGAAAGGTTTATCTGTGATTACCTGCCCGTGGAGAATGCCGGAAAATGCAAAGCTGCAGCTGAAAGATATGTATGATTACCGGAACAGTGCTACCAAAGAAATGAAGCCTCGTTTCCAGGGAATGATGCAAACGGTTTGGTCGGATGCCGGTAGTTTTCTTGATGAGTTTTATGGAAGGGGAAAGCCTCAGAAGGACACGTTGAATACGAGTGCTAATTGCTTCCGGGCGATATTTGTTAAATAGCGGAAAGCATAAAGCGGAAAGCAAAAAGCTATTGAAGCAAATGATCAAAGCGTATATAATATTCGCAATGATCATTTGCTTCAATAGCTTTTTGCTTTCCGCTTTATGCTTTCCGGTTATTTAATAGTGTTTCTTCAGGACCGGGATAAAAATTTCGGTATAATTTGGACCGTTGAGAGACAGGAAGAAGTGATTGCCACTCATTTTAAAGACGCCTTCCTTACAGTTCATGCTGATGAAGTTATACATAGGAACGCCTGCGGTAGCGAAGTCCATGGGTACGGGTAACCGGAGATAGCTACCACCGGGTACTCGTTTAACCATCAGGTACGGGAAGTTCTGCTGGAGCTGGAAATGTACCGCTGTGGCGGTAATAGGTACCAGGATGCCAGCGAACATCGATAATCTTTCGTAGTTGGTTACCGGAACGGCATCGAGGGTGCCGGTAATAATTTTGCTTTGCGGCACATCATATAGTGTTTGCATCTTTTTAAACAGCGTATAATGCTGGGTCATCCGGGCGATCATTTCTGTAACAGGATCTTGTCCCTGGGAAATGAGGGTATAATATAAGATGCTATCGGGTAGTTTAACTTTTTCACAACGATCGTAGTTGAATAATCCTCCAAAAGCTTCGCTGCCAAAGGCGGCGGTGATACCTTCTGTAATCTGGAGGGTTCTTTTTTCGTTGGGAAGTGTAATAATGCGGCGGAATTCTTTGGGGCTTTCCAGGAAGTATTGTTTAAAAGCCTTGCTGAAAGCCGCTGTAGTAGCGTATCCACACATGTCTCCAATTTCACTGATATTATAGCCACTATGCCGGAGCAGGCCTGCCGCCAGTTCCAGCCGGTGTCTTTTTACATATTGCCAGAAGGGTTCTCCCATGTACATGGTAAAATTGTGATAGAAATAGGAGTAGGAGATACCCAGTCTTTCTGCAACATCTTTAATATTAAACGGATCCGCGACATGATCGTCGGCAAAAGATAAGCCCTGTAATGCAAAATTTTTGAGTTGTTCTTTCGTCAAGAGGGTGGCCATACAATACGGGGATTTAAATGATTTTCATTGGATGCTGGTACCTGCAAAAGTTGAACAAAATGTATTCTTTTTCTACATGATCATTATATCTAATTTAATTTTTTTATGATCACTGGCAATATAATTTTTGAAATCATTTTAATTCAATGATATTCAATATGATATAGAGATTATTAAAGTATTTATATTCATAATATGTACGGGGCAAGGATGAAAACGGATTTTTTTTTCGCGGAAAATCTGAAAAAAGCTAAAATGGACAAACAGCTGTTAAGGAGAATAAATAACTTTAGCGGCAGTGTCATGTTTATAGCTCCAGCCAGGTAATCAGTACGGATTTTATAACAGTCAACATATTTGTCCTATCAATCCTGTTATGGAGTTGCGGCGGCCCGCAACGCCATTTACCGGCAGTAGCGTATAGTCGATCCCGTAGTATAATTGCTTATTATATGGTAGCCATTATCGTTATTTTATTGTTATTCATGTGCCTTGGATGGGTATTATTATTCCGTCATTTCAGGGCGTTACAAACAGCACACATCAACCTGGTAAAGCAGGAGCAGCGGGAGGCTTCCCTGTTATACCAGCTGCACGATGTGAAAGAGCAGTATCGCAAGCTGGAAGACAAGTTGAGGAAGGTACAATACGAGTTGTATAGCGCGAAGCACAAAGACGAACATTAATTATTGCATTCACATCCACCTTTTTACACTTTTCATTTTGCCAATATTTGGGTAGGTTTGTTGCCATGCAGGTAGTTTTTCAAATCACCTCCGGTGAGCAGGAGGTACAGGCGGCCATGCTGGGGCAGCTCCATAATCTTCTTCAACAGGCGGCCACCACACAAACGGCTATAGGCGTAGAGGTGGTAGTACACGGCCAGGCCTGGAACCTATTATTAAAGGAAGGGAACCCCCTGGCGGAGAAAGTAGCATCTCTGCAGGAGCGCGCCGTTCAATTCCTTATCTGCCGTAATACCCTGCATAGCCGGCAGCTATCCCTCACCCAACTGCTACCTTCAACCCGGGAGGTGCCTGCAGGCATATTTCATTTAGTGAGTCGTCAACAGGAAGGATGGGCCTATATAAGATGTTAGTTTAATTGTTTATTAGTTAATTGGTTTATTAGTTTATTTTTACATTTTTATTGGCCGTGCGGGGATACGTGTGGAAACTATTAGCCGGGGTGCACCAAATAAAAATTGTGATAATAACGTTAAATGGTTTGCAAGATTAAAAAAGGACTAACCTCTTAAACTTTAATACTTTGAAATTGACTAAATCTACCGGAATCCTGTTGTTATTCATGGCCCTTCCTTTTCTCTCTTTTGCGCAGGACTGGCACGTGGGCGCTTTTCTCGGTATTTCTAATTACAGTGGAGACCTGGTGCAGCAAAAGGTGGACATGAAATACACCCGCCCGGCGCTTGGGTTGCTGGTAAGAAAAGACATCAACCGTTACCTCACTATCCGCGCTTCCCTTACCTGGGGAATTGCTACCGGTGCCGACAGCACTAATGCTGAGAAAGCACTGATAGCCAGAAACCTGAGCTTTCGTTCCAATATTTTAGAAGGAAGTTTGATTGGAGAATTCAATTTCCTGGACCTGGAGGAAAAAGGGTTTACGCCCTATGTTTTTGTTGGTATAGGTGGTTTTGGTTTTGATCCAAAAGCCAAAGACCAGTCAGGTAACTGGGTACGGCTGCGTCCATTGGGTACGGAAGGACAAGGATTACCGCAGTATCCGGACCGCCAGCCATACGATTTATTCGCGATTTCCATTCCTTTTGGAGGGGGCGTAAAAGCGATTCTGAATGATAAGTGGACATTGGGCTTTGAAGTAGGCTTCCGTCCTACTACAACGGATTACCTGGATGATGTAAGTAAGACTTATGTAGATCAGAATACATTACTGGCTTATCGTGGTCAGAAAGCAGTGGATATGGCTTACCGCGGAGATGAAGTAACCGGGAAAGTAACACCGGGCACCTATCCTGCGGATGGCTCCAAGCGGGGCTCCGATAAGTATAACGACTGGTATGTATTTTCAGGATTCACCATTACTTATCGTTTAGGTGGTAACAGCGGCTGGGGCAAACAGAAAGCCACCCGTTGCCCGATACTCAGACCATAAACGAAACGTACTGCATAGATATTTAAATGGGTTATTTGTATGCAATCCCCCCGGCTTCGGCAGGGGGGATTTTTTATTGGCATAGTTGTTGAATTTATAAGTTCAAACAGGTATAATGCAGCCACCAGCTTATCACGGAGAGCAGCATCACAAATCGCGGAGAGAGTAATGAAACAGTGCCCGTAAAAAATAAGTTGGTGTGCAACTGCCTGTTATAATTCACTAAAAAGAAATGCCATGAAGAAGTTTTTGTTTTTAGCTTCGGTGATGTTGATAGCGGGTAGTATGAGTATTTCAGCACAACATAGACCTCCTGCGCCACCTTTGCCGCCGCTGCCGCCACATCCAAGGCATTTGCCGCATCCGCCTTTGCCGCCAAGGCCGCATTTTCACCGGCCGCCGATGCCACCGCATCCTCCAAGGCCACACAGACACGCACATTATCGTAAGCACTATAAACCTCACCACCGTCATTATCACCGATATAGCTACGTGAGGTACCCGGGAGCGGAATATAGCCTTAGTTAAGTAATTGCCTGTAGTTGAATCATAAGTACACCACAATTTTTGCCAACCAATCTTGAACTAAAAACCACACAACATGAAAAAAGTATTGTTAATGATGCTGCTGATGGGCGGTGCAGTGCTAAGCACTTCCGCACAAAGAGGATACGACAATGGATATCGTGATCATGGCCGGGGACATGGCCGCTGGAAACATGAAGATCGCTGCGACGACCGCTACGAACGTAGAAGAGATTGCCGCCGCGACTGGGATGATGAGGATGAACAGTGCTACCGTCCAAGAAGAAGGGTAGTGTATGCACAACCCGCTTATTATCCAGTAGTACCAGTACCCATTCCGGTTCCAGCACCAGTGCGCTACTACCCATCCAGGCCCAGGGCCGTATTCCATGCAGGCGTTACAATTGTGAACTGATAACTGAAAATGGAATAAAATGAATGCCTCCCATTATTTAATGGGGGGCATTTTGTTATTGCGGTATGGGTTGGTTACTTTTGTTGATTGGTAACAAGATTCAAACATGGCATATAAAAATCTCAGACACTTTATAGATACGCTGGAGCAGGCAGGCGAACTGGTACGCATCAAAACCTATGTGGACCCTAAACTGGAAATAGCTGAAATAACAGACCGGGTGAGCAAATCGCCTGATGGTGGTAAAGCATTGCTGTTTGAAAATACAGGCACCGATTTCCCGGTACTCATCAACTCTATGGGCAGCTATAAACGGATGTGCCTCGCACTGGGAGTACAGGAGCTGGATGACGTAGCTAGTGAAATTGAAAACCTTTTTAAACTGTTATCCAAACCCAAGGAAAGTATACTGGATAAACTGGCATTACTGCCTAAACTGGGTCAATTTGCCTCCTGGATGCCGAAAGTAGTTAGCGGTAAGGGCAGCTGCCAGGAAGTAGTAATGGCCAACCCTGATATGGGCAAATTGCCCGTTCTCACCTGCTGGCCTAAAGATGGCGGTCCTTTTGTGACATTACCCGTTATACATACCAAAGACCCGCTCACCGGCACCCGCAACGTAGGGATGTACCGGATGCAGGTATTTGAAAAAGACATGACCGGTATGCATTGGCATAAACATAAAGTATCTGCCAAGCATTTCATGGAATATAAGAAGCTGAATAAGCGTATGCCCGTTGCCGTAGTACTCGGTGGCGATCCGGTATACACTTATTCTGCCACTGCACCGTTGCCTGAAAACGTAGATGAATACATGTTGGCAGGTTTTCTTCGCAAGAAGAAAGTAGAACTGGTAAAATGTATTACCCAACCTGAAATAGAAGTACCGGCAGATGCCGATTTTGTAATAGAAGGTTACGTGGACCCCTCGGAAGAGCTGATCTGGGAAGGACCGTTTGGCGACCATACCGGCTACTATTCGCTGGCTGACTGGTACCCTAAATTCCATATTACCGCTATTACCCATCGAAAAGATGCCGTATATCCTTCCACGATAGTAGGTATTCCTCCGCAGGAAGACGCCTGGATCGGAAAAGCGACAGAACGTATTTTCCTGGCGCCTATTAAAATGACACTGGTACCGGAAATTGTTGACATGGAAATGCCGGTAGAAGGGGTTTTCCATAACCTGGTGATTGCGCAAATCAAGAAAGATTATGCAGGGCAGGCACAGAAAGTGATGAATGCTATGTGGGGAGCCGGACAAATGATGTTCAATAAGATCCTCGTGGTAACAGACGATGGTGTGAAGATCAACGATTATAAACAGCTGGCACAGCATGTCTTCCGGCATCTGAACCCGGCCACAGATATTTACCTCAGCCAGGGGCCTATGGATGTGTTGGATCATTCCTGCTCTAAAATGGGCTTTGGCGGCAAAATGTGTATAGACGGCACCCGCAAATACGAAGAAGAAACAGATACTGCTTATTTGCAGGTAGCTACGCCAGCTGCCATTGATACGGCCGCTATTATGCAGCAGTTCCCTGAAATTAAGGGCATCAACAGCCAGCTGCTGGCAATGGATATCTCCTGTATACTGGTAGCAATAGAAAAAAGCCGGCCATTTCATGTGCGGGAACTGAATGAACAACTCTATGCCCTGCCCGCATTGGCAGGCGTAAAGATGATTCTCTATGTGGAACATACCGTAGACGTGAGCGACCTGGCCTCGGCATTGTGGCGCTTCTGTAATAACCTGGATCCTAAACGGGATAGCTTTGTAATTAATAAGCCGGCTGCTACCCCCGGAAAATATATAGGAGGTATTGGTATGGACGGTACCCTGAAAACCAGGCTGCTGGATGGCTTTGAGCGCGACTGGCCCAATATTATTGTGGCAGATGACGCCACCATCAGTAAAATAGACGCCAAATGGGGAGAATTGGGCATAGGTCCTTTCCTGGCTTCTCCCTCTCTCAAATACAAACAACAGATTTATGGTGAAGAAGCAGTGGTACAACAGTAAACTCTTACCGCTGCTGCTATTGCTACTGGCCGGCAGCTTCCAGGTAGCCGGCCAGGCTAACCCGGCCGATTTCCGTATCCTGGATAAGCTGGCCGGTACCTGGAGCATGAATACCCGCAAAAGCACGATCGTGGAAAGCTGGAGCAAACTCAATGACTCTACCTGGAGCGGCAAAACCTGGCGCATTGTAGGCGCCGACAGCGCCCTACAGCAGACCATGCAGCTTGTGAGGCGGGAAAATGAGATGTATTTCCTGCCAGTGTATGCAGGGCATCAGCCCAAAACACCTGTGCGCCTGCGATTACGGGTATTAAAGCCAATAGGTTTCGTAGCAGAAGATCTTAATAACGACTTCCCTAAAAAAATTACTTATCGATTTAAAGATGTCCGCCACCTGGAAGCCCGCGTAGAAGGCACCCGGGATGGGACGATTGAGGAGTATATTTTTCAGTACATTATTGCTGAAGATTGAGAAGAGAGCAGAAAGCATAAAGCGGAAAGCAAAAAGCTATTGAAACGAATAATGAAAGCGTATTAATATCCGCTCTGATCATTCGTTTCAATAGCTTTTTGCTTTCCGCTTTATGCTTTCCCAAAGTTTCCCGATTGCGTAAATCATTTTCCCGCTTTGAGAGTGTTGCGGAGATGATGGCACTTACTTTTGTATAACACACGATATACAGAAACACCTAAATCAAAATATTCTCAATAAAGCAATAATTTGAGTTGGTCGTACAAGCAATGCCGCACCTGTTCACGGGAAGCGGCCTTTTTTTTGAGCGGAAAGCATAAAGCATAAAGCAAAAAGCTATGGAAGCGAATAATGAAAGCGTATTAATATCCGCTCTGATCATCCGCTTCCATAGCTTTTTGCTTTCTGCTTTATGCTTTCCGCTCTACTTATGTATCTCGGAAGTGAAGTTGAACTGGATATCCGGGTTATTGGTTCTTTCTGTATTTAAGTACCATTCGGATTGGGCCAGGTATACCAGGTGTCCGTCTTTATCTTCAACGATGTTGGAAGATTTAAAGCGGATGAATTCTTCGATTTTATTTTTAGGGCCGGTCAACCAGCAGGCTTTGTAGAATGGCAGTGTATTGAACTGACACGCGGCGCCATATTCCTGCAGGAGGCGGTATTGGATTACTTCAAACTGGAGTTCTCCCACACAACCGATGATTTTACGGTTGCCGCCATGCTGGGTAAACAGCTGGGCAACGCCCTCGTCTGTCAGCTGACGGATACCTTTTTCCAGTTGCTTGGTTTTCATTGGGTCCTTGTTCACCAGTTCCTTGAATAGTTCAGGAGAGAAGCTGGGAATACCAGTGATGTAGAAGTTTTCGCCTTCTGTTAAGGTATCGCCTATTTTGAAGTTGCCGGTATCAAACAAACCTACTACGTCGCCAGGGAAGGCATCGTCTACAATGTTTTTCTCGCGGGCGAGGAAGCTGTAAGGGTTGCTGAATCTAACGTCTTTGTCTAAACGAACGTGATGATAGAATTTGTTGCGTTCAAATTTGCCGGAGCAAACGCGGAGAAACGCAATACGGTCGCGGTGCCGTGGATCGAGGTTCGCGTGTATTTTGAAAACGAAGCCGCTGAATTTATCTTCATTGACTTCAATTTCGCGGGTGGTAGCGGTACGGTTGCGGGGTACCGGTGCAATGTCTACGAAGGTATCGAGCAGGTCTTTCACCCCGAAGTTATTAACGGCGCTACCAAAGAATACGGGCGCCAGTTTACCGGCAAGGTATTCTTCGCGGTTGAAGGTATCGTATACGCCTTCAATCAGTTCGACGTCTCCCCGTAGCTGGGCGGCATCTTTTTCGTTGAAGTGCTCATCCACGTAGCTGCTGCTGAGGTCGGGCAGTGGTACGATATCGTCGTCAGTGGCTTTCTTATTGGGTTGGAACGCTACCAGGTTTTTATCGTAGAGGTTATATACCCCTTTGAAATCGCTACCCATGTTGATAGGCCAGCTGAGTGGTCTTACACGGATATTGAGTTTTTCTTCCAGTTCATCCAGGAGGTCGAACGGATATTTACCGTCGCGGTCCATTTTATTCACAAAAATGATAACGGGAGTATCGCGCATGCGGCATACTTCCATTAGTCTTTCCGTTTGTTCTTCCACCCCTTTCACGCAGTCGATTACCAGTACCACACTGTCTACCGCAGTCAGGGTGCGGTAGGTGTCTTCCGCAAAGTCCTTGTGACCGGGGGTATCCAGGAGGTTAACGAGGATATCGCGGTATTCGAAGGTCATAACGGAAGTGGCCACGGAGATACCTCTCTGTCTTTCAATTTCCATGAAATCCGAGGTGGTATGTTTTTTTATCTTATTAGACTTCACTGCACCAGCCGTTTGAATGGCACCGCCAAACAGGAGGAATTTCTCTGTCAGCGTAGTTTTACCGGCATCCGGGTGGGCGATGATAGCAAAGGATTTTCTTTTATTGATCTCGTTAGCGTACTTCATAAATGTCCGAAAAATGGCAGCAAAGGTAACTAAATTTTTTGTCCGGCTATATTTCGTGTTTATTGGCACTGCCGGTGAGCATAAATCCGCTAAATTTGGAATATGATAGCGACCCTTAAAATATTATGGAATAGTTTCAAAATGGCGATACAAGAGCTGCGGGTGAATAAGCTGCGTACGTTTTTGTCGCTGTTCGGAATCACCATAGGCATCTTCTGTATCATTGCCGTGCTTACGTTGACAGGCAGCCTGGAACATAATATCCGGAAGGATCTGGCAGACCTGGGGGAAGACGTGATTTACTTGCAGAAGTGGCCCTGGGGAGGCAACGGAGAATATGCCTGGTGGAAATACATGAACCGTCCGGAGCCACAGTTCAAGGATTTGAAGCCTGTACAAGATAAGGTGCATAGCGCGAGTTATGCTTCTTTTAATTTTGATGTGAGCAACAAAAAGGTGGAGTATGGGAGTGATTATATGGATGGGGTGACCATGACGGCGGTGAGTAATGACTTTGACCAGATACAAACCCTGCAAATACTGGATGGGCGCTTTTTTGCCAATACAGAAAGTAATAGTGGGGCTAATGTGGCTATTCTTGGGTTTACGATCTGGGATGGGTTGTTTGCTTCCCCGGAATCGGCGCTGGGTAAGATTGTGAAGATTGCCGGCCGGGATGTAAAAGTCATCGGGGTGCTGAAAAAGAAAGGGGAGAGCATGATTGGTGCGGGTAGTTATGATAATGCGATTATTTTGCCTTATCGTTTTGCACGTACCATTGTAGATGAGCGTCGTAATGCAGATCCTTACATTTTGGTGAAAGCGAGGCCCGGTGTGAGCCTGGATCAGCTCAAAGATGAGCTGAGAGGAGTGATGCGGGCAGCACATCGGTTAAAGCCAAGAGAGGAGGATGATTTTGCACTGAATGAAATCAGCTCTGCCAATGATAGCTTAAATTCCATGTTTGCCATGATTAATTTGGGGGGAGGGCTTATCGCTTTCTTTTCATTGCTGGTAGGCGGTTTCGGGATAGCCAATATTATGTTTGTGACGGTGAAGGAGCGTACCAATATTATAGGACTGAAAAAAGCTATAGGTGCGCGTAAAAGTATTATTCTGATGGAATTTTTGCTGGAGTCTGTTTGTCTTTGTTTATTCGGAGGGGTGCTGGGGCTGCTGATGGTGTATCTTTTAACAGTCATCATTGGATCAGTTAGTTCCTTTGAAATGATTATATCTGTGGGGGCTTTTGTGGGGGGAATGGTTACTTCTGTGGGGGTAGGGATGCTGGCAGGGTTTATTCCGGCCTACCTGGCCAGCAGGCTGGATCCGGTGGTAGCTATCCGGAGTAATTAAGCAGAAAGATATTGGGCAGCAGTGATGCTGTTGTACAGGCGGGGTTTTCCCGCCTTTTTTATTAATTTTGCGGCTTATGTCTGTTAAAATATTAGCGATAGAATCCTCTTGTGATGATACAGGGGCGGCCGTACTGGTAGATGGAAAGGTATTATCCAATCATATTGCCAATCAGAAGGTACATGAACAATATGGGGGTGTGGTGCCGGAACTGGCGTCCAGGGCGCACCAGGAGAATATTGTACCGGTAGTGGATATCGCCCTGCAAACGGCGGGTGTAAAGCGGGAGGAGTTGACGGCTATTGCTTTTACGCAATCGCCGGGGTTGATTGGCTCGCTGCTGGTAGGTAGTTGCTTTGCCAAGTCGATGGCCATGGCGCTGGATATTCCGCTGATTGGCGTGCATCATATGCAGGCGCACGTATTGGCTAATTTCATTGACGACCCCAAGCCCGATTTCCCATTTTTATGCTTAACGGTGTCTGGTGGCCACACGCAGATCGTTTTATGCGAAAGTCCGCTGTCGATGCGGGTAATTGGTGAAACGCTGGATGATGCCGCTGGCGAAGCGTTTGACAAAAGTGCCAAAATATTGGGCCTGCCTTATCCAGGTGGCCCATTGATCGATAAATATGCCCAATCTGGCAACCCGGAACGGTTTAAGTTTACAGAGCCGCGTATTCCGGATCTGAACTTCAGCTTCAGTGGCCTGAAAACAGGGATTCTCTATTTCCTGCAGGAAAATCAGAAGGAAACCCCGGATTTCATCCAACAAAATTTACCTGATATCTGCGCCTCTATACAGCAACGTATTATCACTATTCTGTTGAATAAGGTGGTGAAAGCGGCAGAGGAAACAGGGATCCGGGATATTGCCATTGCTGGTGGCGTAAGCGCCAATAGTGGCCTGCGTAAAGCATTGCAGGTGTATGGAGAAAAATATCACTGGCGTACTTTTATTCCAAAGTTTGAGTATTGTACCGATAATGCGGGTATGATTGCCATCACGGCGTACTATAAATACCTGGCGGGTGATTTTGCCTCGCTCGACGTGGTGCCTACCGCCAGAGCCGCTTTTTAGCTGTAGCAAAGGTGGTCACCATTTTAACCACATCTCCGGAAAAAAAGAAAAAAAGCAGAAAGCTGTTAAAAGGCCAACAGCTTTGGGTAAAATGCTATTCCTTTCCTTAACTGAATCGATTTAGCTTTATCTGATATATAACAGCAAATATCTATGAAGAAAGTCCTGATTGCTTTACTGGGTCTGACAATGACCTTTCAATTTGCGTCGGCACAAGAACAGGCCGCACAAACCGGGTGGAAGAACCAGAAGTATTCCATGTTTATTCACTGGGGAGCCATTTACTCTACATTAGGTGGTGTTTGGGAAGGTAAACCGGTTACCAGGGGTTATAGTGAGCAAATACAGGCGCATGCCGGTATTTACAGTGATGTGTATGGAGATGTGGCCAAACAATTCCATCCTGAACAATGGAATGCGGATTCAATTGTACTGCTGGCAAAGGCTGCGGGCATGAAATCGGTGGTGATGACCTCGAAGCACCATGATGGTTTCTGCATGTTTCATTCTGCCTATACCGACTATAATGTAGTAGATGCTACGCCTTTTAAAAGGGATGTACTGAAAGAATTATCGGATGCCTGTCAGCGTCATGGCCTGAAGTTCGGGATGTATTTTTCGCTGATCGACTGGCACTTTCCGCAGGCGTATCCTATTTCCAGTTCCAACAGCGACCCTATTACACCGGAGCATCACGAGTATAATAAAAAGCAGGTAACAGAGCTGATGACTAACTACGGCCCCGTATCTGAGATCTGGTTTGATATGGGATCACTGACAGCACAGCAGAGCCGCGACCTGGCAGATATTGTACATCGTTTACAACCGGGATGTATGGTGAGTGGACGATTAGGGAATGATGCCGGAGATTTTTGTGTGATGGGAGATAACCAATACCCTGATTATAAAATTGCTTCGGCCTGGCAAACGCCCGCCTCTGTATATGATGAAACCTGGGGCTATCGTAGCTGGCAACAGCACGGTAAGGCTGCGGATAAAGCACATGAAAAGTTGGAAGGCCTGATTAAAGTAGTAAGCAGGGGAGGCAACTACCTGTTGAACATCGGTCCCCGTGGAGATGGATCTGTAGTAGATTTTGAGAGAGAAGTATTACTGCTCAATGGCGCCTGGCTACAACTCAATGGGGAAGCCATTTATAGCGCATCTGCCAATCCATTTGATACCACGTTCGCCTGGGGTGAAGTGACAACGAAACCCGGCAAGCTGTATCTGCACCTGTTAAAAAATCCGGATAACGGCACTATTATTTTACCAGGACTGAACAGTAACATCAGCATGGTAACTTTATTGAGCAGTGGTAAGAAATTACCCGTAAAAATCAGTGTAAAAGAGGGACTTACCCGGTTACAACTGCCAGCGGGTTTTAGTGTAGCCGATAAAGATATTCCCGTGTTGGTACTTACCTGCAAAGGTGGCGTGGATATTACGCCGCAGCATTTACTGCGTCAGGCTACGCGCTTAACGAGGGATAATGCTACGCCGCTGTTTAGCTTTTCCGGGGTTGATTACGAAAGCTATTATCGCAGCCAGGTAGGTGATGCCTGGGCATTTACCAGCGTTCGTCCCGCCCATTTGAAATTGATTTATACGGAGGCAGAAAAAGGCAGAAGTATTCAGCTGATGCTGAATGGCAACAGCGAGGTAATACCACTCACTGGTGGCAGGGAGCTGCCGCTGCATAACGATGCCGCCCATCTCCAGTGGGGACCTATGTACAGTGATGGTCCTTTCTGGTCAGGCATTGACGGTACACATGGCTCCGTAAAAGATATTGATCCTGCGCAAGCCTGGCCTGATAAGGATCATAAAGCCTGGACGCTGCAATCCGGCTGGAAGAATGATGCCGTGATTAAAGTGCCGGGTGGCAGGAGCGAAGCTAATTACATCTTACAGGAAATTACCGCTACACAGGCGGGTGATTACCTTATTGGTTTCACCAGCGGTGACGGTATTGCCGTGTATTTAAATGGAGAAGAGCAGACCTTACATAATAACCCGGAAAGAGGCGGACAGCAAAACGAAGTGCTGTTGTTGCCGCTGAAGGCGGGTAAGAACCAGTTGGTGGTAAAATATTACAACCGTTTTGCAAAAGAAATGGTGATGGGTATTAATCGCCAGGTACCGCAGGTATTGTATGAACAAGTGTTGAATACGGCTGTTAAAGGCAATGGTAAAGTAGAAACGGTTGTGATCAGGGAGGCTAACCCGGTATCGGTGCATCGCAATTTGCGGATGCCTAACCTGGCGGTAGTGATGGAGTCAAAATAGCGATGGCAAATACATTTTTTAAATTTAAGCAGTTTACGGTTCACCAGGAGCATTGCGCCATGAAAGTGTGTACAGACGCCTGTATACAGGGAGCTTTCACGGCGCAATACCTGGCGCATAAAAACGTACCTGCCATACTGGATATTGGCGCCGGCACCGGTTTGCTCAGTTTGATGCTGGCCCAGCAAACCCATGCCGCTATTACAGCGGTGGAACTGGATCCGGGGGCAGCCATGCAGGCCCGGGCCAATTTTGCCGCCTCATTATGGGCGGATCGCTTAACCCTTACGGAAACGGATATACGTGATATGGCCCCTGTATTGCCGTATGATTTTATTGTCACCAATCCACCTTTTTATGAGCGTGCGCTGAAAAGCGGGCATACACAGAAGGATCAGGCCATGCACGCCACGAACCTGAGTTACGGAGAGCTGATAAAAGCGATCGACAGGCAGTTGGCGCCATCAGGAGAAGTATCCGTGCTCCTGCCATATACCGCATTTGAAACATTCCGGGAACTGGCGATAGCGGCCGGGTTTCAGCTCCGGGAGGTATTGTATATCCGGCAAACGGTGAACCATGGCTTTTTCCGGGCCGTGGGTATTTTTAGCCGGGGGGCGGGAGATACTACCGTAAAAGAGTTAGCCATACATGATGCTAACCGGGTGTATACCAATGCCTTTGTTGCTTTGTTGACACCCTACTACCTGTATCTATAAGTATTTAGTATCTTCGTCCCCGCTATTTATCCTTGTTTATGTACAGAAGAATTGTTTGTTTTTGTCTGTTACTGTTGGCTACATTTTCGGCTACCGCCCAGAAAGAAGTTTACCGATGGTATTTTGGCTATAATGCCGGTATCAACTTTAATACGACACCCGCCTCTATTCTCACCGATGGCCAGACGTATACCCGTGAAGGGGTGGCTACTATTTGCGATGGTACCACAGGTGATTTGTTATTTTATACAGAAGGAAGTACGGTATGGAATGCCCAACACCAGATAATGCCTAACGGTACAGGGTTACTGGGAGATCCCTCCAGCGTGCAATCGGCTATTGCGGTACCTTTCCCTGGTCATCCGGGCCAATACTATTTATTTACCACCATGACCGACAAAGGGTTCCGTTATAATCTGCTGGATATGGCGCTGGACAATGGCCATGGAGATATTGTTGCCAGCACAAGAAATACGGTGCTACTGGATAATTCCATGAGTACAGAGAAAATGGCTGCCACCAGGCATTGTAACGGAAAGGATTACTGGGTGGTGACCCATGCCAGGAACAGTGCGGACTATTACGTATACCTGTTAACATCAGCGGGGTTATCAGCGCCTACCGTATATACTACCGGTGCTGTCATTCATCCCGGAGGCTGGGAAGAAGCGGGATATATCAAGTTTTCGGATGACGGCGGTACTATTGTGCATTCAATAGCCTCCCTGCAGCAAGGGGCTATGAGTAAGGTCGATCTTTTAAAATTTGATAATACTACCGGCGCCATCAGCGCTCCTTTCCAAACACTGAATGCGGTTTTTCCTACAGGGGTGGAATTTTCACCTGACGGAAAACTGCTGTACGTGGTGAGTATGAATTACCAGGTATGGAGCCTTATTTATCAATATGATCTTACGGCAGCAGATGTGAATGCCTCACAAACGATAGTGGCCAGTGTTGATTATCCTATGCAGATGGGGGGAATCCAAATGGGGCCCGACCGGCGCATTTACGTGGGGTACGAGAAAGGGCAAGGGTATCGTTATGTAGGGCTGATTACACAACCGAACGTAAGAGGAACGGGGTGTAATTTTGTGCAGGACGGCATGGATATGGACCCAACTGGTCAGGGGCTGCGACGTACCTCGTTGTGTTTTCCTACGTTTGTGAATAGCTTTTTGTATGTGCCTGCTGATTTTAATGTTTCCTCCGATTGTGACGGGAAGGCTACCTTTAAGCTGGTCAATGAAACGGGGGTAACAGGTGTATTATGGGATTTTGGAGACGGAACCACTTCCCAACAAATGAGCCCCGAACACATTTATGCGAGTAAGACAACCTACACCGTAAAGGTAACTGTTACCGCAAAATGTAGCACCAATAACAAAACCCGTGATGTGGTTATTGACGGCAAAATAGATAAAGCGGTTACCCAATTTATTTGTGATGGAAGTTCTTATGTTTTGCCGGACGGAAAGACGATCAATGCCGAAGGAACTTATGTGAGCACGATTAAAAGAGCCAGCGGCAGTTGCGATAGCGTGATCACGACTACTGTGAAGTTTTGGCCCACTTATAATAAAAAGGAAGATGCCAGCATTTGCACCGGGCAGCAATACCTGTTGCCAGATGGACGTAGCGTAAGTACTGCGGGTACATATGTATCGTCTTTCAAAACATACCATGGGTGCGACAGTCTTATTACAACTACGTTGACGGTTTTGCAGCCAGCTGATTTCACCGTTTCCAATATTTGTGAAGGTAAACCCACTTTTAAACTCGTGGATGCTTCGGGAGCAGCCGGGGTGTCGTGGGACTTCGGAGATGGTAGTACTTCGACGGACGTGTCACCGGAGCATATTTACGCCAGTGAGGGCACCTACACCGTGAAAGTAACGGTTACCGGGCGTTGCAGCAATGATGAGAAAACCCGCCAGGTGCTTAATGAAGCGCGGATACAGCAATCCGTGACCAAATCCATCTGCACCGGAGATAGTTATGTTTTGCCGGACGGGACATCCGTGAATGCGGCAGGAACTTACATTACCACCTTGAAAAGAGTGGCCAGTGGCTGTGATAGTGTGATTACTACCACCGTTAATTTGCTGCCCGTATATAATTTAAAAGAAGTGGTAACGATTTGCGGCAGCCAGGTGTACCAGTTGCCGGATGGACGTCGTGTCAATACCAATGGGACATATGTATCCTCTCTTAAAACATACCGGGGCTGCGATAGTATTATTACCACCACCCTGAATGTTGTATCAGCGCTCCATACGGAAGTGTTTGATACTACATGTAACGGGAGAGCCTATACGCTACCGGATGGCCGTAGTGTATTGGCGGGAGGTGACTACACCAGTACATTAACTTCGGCATATGGTTGCGACAGTATCGTGCTTACGCATCTGGCCTTAAAAAACAAGCCGCTGGTAAGTATTCCGGCGGAAGTATGTTTGTATAATTATATGCCGGCGACGGTGGTGGTACCGCCAGGATATCAGTATTTATGGGAGAATGGCAGCACCACCAACACATTGGTGATCCGTAATCCGGGTGTGTACCGGGTAAATGTCAGCAATGAATGTGGAACCACCGTATTGCAAACAGTGGCCAAAGCCTGTGCATTGGATTTATATGTGCCGAATGCCTTTACCCCTAATGGTGACGGGCAAAACGATATCTTCCGGCTACGTACTCCTCATGGAGAAGTATTACTGGAATTCAGGGTATTTGACCGTTGGGGGGCAGAAATATATACCACCACTGATATCATGCGCGGGTGGGATGGTACTTATAAAGGAGCGCCGCAACCGGTAGGCAGCTATGTATATTTTATCCGTTATAAAAATATAGAAGGGGTAGAGAAGATGCTGAAAGGGGCGGTTCATTTGCTCCGGTAAATTTTCACGAGGCGCCTTTTGCATAATCTTCCAGGTAGGCAAAAGGCGTAGTGAGAGCTCCTTTGCTGGCAATGGTGGCATTTTGTATCATGGTGCCGTCTTGTTTTAATAATTCTTCAAACACATATTTCATCAGTTGATCTCCGAAATACTGGGAGGCATCTCTGGGTAATTCATTGGGCAAATTGCTGACACACATCATGTCTACCGTATCCGGCAGATAAGGAGGGGTTTGTTGCATGGTATCTTTTGTAACGCCATACACCGGGTTTTCTATGGTACTATCGCCCAGGTTACAGGGAACGGATCCGTTGGTATCGTCGGTAATATCGGCGATCACCTGTATGCGGAAATTATCTTTTTTCAGGTCGCCGGGATGAAACAGGGGAGGGATGTTGTGGTCCCAGTAGATGCCATTCATCAGGATATCGCTGGCAGTAACATAAGGCAGGAAGCGGCATTCGTAGTTTTCCGGATGTGCGTGAAAGTCGGCCCGGCTATATGTTTTGTCATCTTTTTTCAGGTATAGTTCTCCTGCTTTTAGTTGGGTATATACGGGATAGGCGTAGCTGTTAACCAGGTATTCTTCCGGAGGGAGATATTTGATCCCGAGCAGGCCCATGATTTCCAATGCGCCGGCAGCAACGCGTCCGGAGCCGGTAATAACGATTTTCATGGGTGGCAATTTGATCCCGAAATAATGTCCGATTAGTTCCTGGAAGTCGTGGCAGGTATGTACTCTTTTGAAGTGAAAGCTTTTTGTTTTTTCCCCAAAAGCCATCAGGCCGTTGTGTGCGCCTACGATGCCGGCAAAGAATCCGAAGCCCAGGATGCGTTGTCCGTCGGGGTGTACGAGGCATTCATAATCTATCAGTGTAATATTTTTTTGCAGGATAGTTTGCAGCATCCGCTGGTTATGTGGCTGCTTTTTTTTGGTATGGCTGAAGAAGAGATAGGTTTTATCCGCTAAAAGATGATCAATAGGCACTTCTTTGATACCCAGCAGGATGGCGCATCCGGCGAGGTCTTCCTGAAGTGGAATGCCTGCTTTTTTATATTCTTCATCCGTGAAGCAACGGCGGGGGGAGGGTTGTACGTATAGCCGTACCTGTGGGAAGTGGTGCAAGATCCACTGGCATTGCTTAGGGGTAAAGGCCACGCGGTTGTCGTGTGGATGTTTTTCTTCCCGGATGAGTCCTATGTGTATCGTGTTTTGCATGTCTGAATTTACGGTATTTTAAGGAACAGCATGGGTAGGGTGGGGATTTTTTTTGAGACGGGCAGCAGGAAGAATTGTTGCTTGTAATTGCTTGTGGTGGCTTATTTTGAGCTATTGGCTAATGTGATGCTGTTATTGGATTTATTGGGTTAGAAAGATTTTTTATGACGGGATGAAAAATTTTCTTGGAGAATAAAAAAGAGTTCCTATATTTGCATCCCGCAATTGACGCGGAGAGTTCTTATAAAATGATTGCCCAGATGGCGGAATTGGTAGACGCGCTAGACTCAAAATCTTGTTTTCGAAAGGGAGTGCAGGTTCGATTCCTGTTCTGGGCACAGTAACTACCAAAAGAAAAGGTTCACGAAAGTGGACCTTTTTTGTTTGTGCCAACTTTGTATTCTATTATTGTTGTAAGGTGTTAAAGAACTTTATTTATTTTAAGTTAACTCATTTTTGTTGGTGCTTTTTACCAACGACAAATCTTCCTTATCATCATTTATTTGCGTTATCCTGAAATCATTGACACAATAAATTCGGCCTTCGAAGGCGCATAATTTGGGGTTAGGATGCCGGATTTTTTCGTCTTATATGGTGTGTAAGTCTAAAAGGAATCACTACAAATGTGTAGGTAAGGCCTTTCTAGCGTATCACTACTACCGCCGCGCTTCCTGCCGGCACATTTACGATGAAGTTATTGTTTAAAGGGCGATATGCCGGAGTGCTCACCGGTGTGAATTTGCCGTTGGCATCAGGCTGACTACCTGCAAAGGTAATGCCGTTGGTAGCGGTGATAGCTGGCGCGCTGAGCATGAATATTTGTGCTGTAGTGGCTTTCATGCCTGGTGTGATGGTGAAGGATATATCCTGGTTATCTTCCTTGTTAATCAATGTAACATATGTTGCGTTGGCATCCTTACAGGTGAATACGCTGGCATTGAGTTGTCCTGTATTTACATCAGCGGGAATGAGGCTACCATGTGCTGCCTGATGGAAAGCCAGCATAGCATAATATTCCGGACGCGCTACGGGAGTGCCGTTCGTCATGGCGATGGGGGTATAGGCGCCACCGGTACCGCCATGAAAGTTAATACCCTGCCCGTTGTATTTTGCTACGGTCCACATATAGTCCAGCGCCCATAGCGCTGATGCAAAAACGTCACTTACTCCTTTTCTTCCGCCAGAATAAACGCTGTTACACTCAGAGATACGGTAAGGCAGTGAGTAAGGCTGTGCATTGTTGTTTAACGTGGCGAGGTATCCTGGTAATTTAGTGTCTGGCGTGAGTATCGTATGATAGGTGATACTGCTGTCGGATGCGGGACCGGTACGATAATAGTGGCCATCAAGCAAATTGATGTTTTGATGACCGGCGGTAGCGAAGCTGGAGATCCACGCTGTTTTGTAAGCTACATCGGGGCCGGCGAAAGGGCTTGCCGGCAGCACATTGCGTACGGCGTGGAAGTACTGGCTCCATTCCTGTTGATAGTTGACATATTGATAGGAAACATCGCGGTGCCCGTTCCTGGAAAAGAGGTCTGTTTCATTGCCAGTTTGAAAGGCCATAAGGTCAGCACCCAGGGCATGGCTTACATAACTTGCTTCTGTAGCTGCTTTGGCAGGATCATATATGCCCAGGTTAAGGCCAAAAAGCACTGGCCAGCCCGTGGCTTTGGCAAAGGCAGCAAAACGATCTACATCGGTAGTAGAGAGGGAGTCCTTGCCGGTGGCTGCGGTGCGTGCAGCATTGGTCCATACAAGCCGGTCGCTGCTGTTGCCGCCCACCCGGATCACCCCATTACCAAGGTTGCGGATCAACTGTACCAGTACCGTATTGGAAGACGTGAGAAAGCTGCTGTCTGGAAGTGTACCGGTTTCATAACTGAAGCCCAGGAAAGAAGTTGACAGGGGCGCCCCGGTTTCATCAGGGTGTATGATTACCGTTGCCAAAACACCTTGTGGCTGCTGAGGAGGCAAGGTAGATGGCACCGTGTCGTTTTTCTTACTGCAACCGGCTATTATGGAGAGGCCTGCAGCAGCAATGGTCACAAATATGCTACGGGAAAGAAGTGTGTGCATATACTCAGAATGTTTATCTATAATGACCAGGCCGATTCACTGAAGTTTAATGTGATGGAATAATCTGCCCTCGTCAGGAGCGTATTACCCCTATAGCCCGGAGATGTGGTCGATGATTATATCATGATATGTTATGGTGCAAAAAAAACACCGGGATTAGTCAAATTAGTGGAGGTTTTATGAGGTTTATTTTAGCTAGATTTAACTACTCGCAATATCTATGATTAATTACCAATGAAATGGAATGTGCCAATGATTATAATGAGCAAGCACTTCTCGCGATGATTGCCCTGGGCAATGAGGCGGCATTCCTGAAATTATTCAACCATAACAAGCGAAAAATTTACACCGTACTATTGGCGATCACTCGTTCACCGGTGCATGCAGAAGAGCTGCTGCAGGATGTATTTGTTGTGATATGGAAGAGGCGGCATAACCTGGCGGAGATTTCCTGTTTTCAATCCTACCTGTTTATTATTACACGCAATAAGGCTTATAAGGCGCTTCGGCAGATAGCCGTGGAAAGACTTGCTGCCGGAGAGTTTCCAATGGAGGAGCTGTATCATGATGATGTGATGGAGACGATATTTACTTCGGAGCAGCGGCAGTTGCTTCAAAAGGCAGTGAGCAGTTTGTCGCCTCAGCAGCGACAGGTATATCAACTGGTAAAGGTGGATGGCTTATCAAGAGAGCAGTCTGCCGCCTTAATGCAAATAAAGCCGGAAACAGTGAAAGCACACCTGGCTAAGGCCGTAAAATTGGTGAAGGCATATTGCCGGACAAGTTTCAGGCTGTGGACTTTTATTATACCTATCTTCTTTGTGATAAAATAATTTTTCCGTTGCACTAACCCGTTTTGTTTTTTCCCCTACTCTTTACTATTAATAACTCCTTTTATAATCATGCAACAGGAAAGGCTACAATTTCTTTTTGACCGCTACATATGGCGGGAGGCGAGCGAAGCGGAAGAGCGTGAGCTGATGGAAATGGTGGCTTCTCCGGCTAATAAGGGACGGCTGATGGATATCCTGCATACTTATATGCATGAAGAGTTGCCGCTCAGCATTCCATCAGATGCTGCGGAAGAAGCAATATTGACATTTATCCGGAAAGAGCGGAAGGACCCGCCGCGGGGCATTATCCGCAGGCGTTTGTGGATGATGGCGGCAGCGAGCATTATTGTGCTGCTGGTAACTTTCTGTGTTTTCCAGTCCCGGCGTCTTACCGTTGTTCCCGGACATGTGCTGGCTTCAGTGGATGTGCCGGCAGGGCAGGCCGGCGCAGTGCTTACGCTTGGAAACGGGAAAAAGATTTTGCTGGATGTTGCGGGCAACGGCGCCCTGGCCGCACAGGGCAAGGTAACGATCAGTAAGTCGGCTGATGTAGTGAGCTATAAATCATTGGGCCACGAAAGTGGACCAGTAGTATACAATACTTTGAGTACGCCAAAAGGCCGACATATGTCGATGGTGTTGGAAGACGGTACGCAGGTATGGCTGAATGCCGCCAGCAGTATACGTTTTCCCTCATCTTTCGCCGGAGGGGCACGTCATGTGGAGGTAACGGGAGAAGTTTATTTCGAGGTAGCCAAGGTATTTGCGCCTGATGGAAAGCGCAGATTACCTTTTACCGTGGCAGCAGGCAATACAACAATAGAAGTATTAGGTACGCACTTTAACGTTAACGCCTATACGGATGAACCATTTGTTGCAACAACCCTGTTGGAGGGAGCGGTGAAGGTTAAAAAAGAAGGGCAGGAAGTGGGGCTGCAGCCGGGACAACAGTCCCTGTCAGGAAAAGATGGTCATCTCACGGTAAACACACACGTTAATACAGCAGAAATAATGGCCTGGAAAGAAGGATATTTTCATTTCGAGAGCACTACATTGGTGGCTGCACTTCGCCAGTTCTCGAGATGGTATGATGTGGATATTGTTTTTGAAGGGGAAGTGCCTGAAGATAAAATATTTGCTATTATAAAACGCAGCAACAGTTTGTCCACGGTATTGAAGGCGCTGCAAACAACCAATACTCATTTTAAAATTGATGGAGGATTAACTACCGGAGCAGAAAAGAAACTGATCATCAGTATGCATTAATTAATTGATTATTTATTACCGCGTTATCTAGTCCAAAAAAAGCCAGAAGTGGCCTTAACACTTCTGGCAGGGATGGGCTTTTAAATACAATTGTCAACCGGATTTACAAACCCAAACATTGCAAAGCTATGCAATTAATTCCTATTTACATTTTATCAAACCAAAGGGCGCTGCGGCCCACTCAAAAATTTTTGAGGATCATGAAAGTAACAGTGTTCCTAATACTCGGTATCTGTTTGCAAGCTGCGGCTGCAAGTACGAACGGGCAAAATGTTACGATGTCGGTCAGGAATATGCCGGCGAAAGAAGTCTTTCGTGAGATACAGCAACAAACGGGCAAAAGCCTGGTGGTAAGCGAAGAGACACTTTTCAAGATTGGCTGCCTTACACTGGATGTGAAAAACCAGCCGGTGGAGAAGGTGCTGGCACTGTGCCTGAAGAAGGATCGTTTTGCCTATAACGATGTGGATGGTATTATCGCCATTTCTGCAAAGCCAGCATCGGTGCTGCCAAAGGAGTCCGCCCCGGTAGTGGATACCCCCGGGATGGTGATCACCGGCCGGGTGGTAGATGTCAATGGTAACCCACTTCCGGGAGCGTCGGTATCCAGGGAGGGTACTCATGATGGTACCGCCACGGATGCCACCGGTGCCTTCCGGTTGAGAGTGCCTGCCGGTAATACGGTATTGCTGGTTACTTATGTTGGGTATGAGCAAACCCGGATAAATATTACCAAGGCTGGTTTTCGAGCGATCACCCTGAAGCCTTCCGAATCAAAGGTGGATGAAGTAGTAGTGGTGGGATACGGTACGCAGAAAAAGGCCAGCCTCACGTCGGCAGTCACGACGGTGAATGCCAAGGAAATGACAAATATTGCCACGTCCAACCTGTCAAACGTGCTGGCAGGGCGGGCTTCCGGTACCTTTGTGCAAACGGGTACCGGTATACCTGGTAAAGCTTCCATCGTGCGTATTCGCTCCTCTTCCTCCTGGAACAGTGCAGGGCCGCTGATCGTTATTGACGGTATTGTGCGCGACCAGGTAGCATTTGATGCACTGGACCCTAACCAGGTGCAGACAATCACCATCCTGAAAGATGCGGCATCCGCGGCCATCTATGGCTCCCGCTCATCCGACGGGGTGTTGCTGGTAACTACCAAAACCGGGAAATCCGGTAAATCTGTCGTTCAGTTCAATTCCGTATTCGGGGTATACAGTAAACCGGAAATAGATGTGAAATACCTCAGCATGGACCAGGGCATGGATATGTATAATTCCACGCACACGGGTGCGGCGGATTTTCGTTACAACCAATACGACCGCGACTGGATACACCAGCATAATCCCAAAGGAAACTTACACTATGATGAACTTTATCATAACCCCTTCAATCAACGTCAGTCACTGAATATATCAGGCGGTACTGACCGCGTTAATTATTTTGTGGGAGGTACTTTTTATGATGAAACCGGATTCCTGCCTCAATTGTCTTACCGGAAATATAATTTACGGAGTAATTTGCAGGTGGCTGTTACCAGGGATCTCAGCATTGGGTTGAACCTCAGCTATAATAACGGGCAACGGCATAGTATACCAGGTCAGAGTGATGATTTATCTGGTCTCTATGAAAAGTTGAAATACATCATGCCTCCCACTACTTATGCATATATCGATGGTAAACCGATGTCTCCCAACTGGGTCACCAACCCGGTGGAGTTCATCAAGAATGGGGGGTATCAGCGTATTACCAAACAATATATGGATGGGATTATTAACGTGGAATACAAAGTACCCTTTATCAAAGGACTTTCATTGAAAGGAGTGGCAGACCTGTATAATGGTAACGATTTCTCCAAAGCATATGCTATACAACCGTTGCTGTACCAGTTTAAGTTAGATCCCAAAAGCGGCATACAGCAGCTATATACCAATGAAGTAATTGGTACCAGGTTATCCACTTCGCCGGCGCAACCTTATGTAGGAAATGAAAATGGCAGAACCAATTCCTATCAGCTGAACGCGATCGCTAATTATGAAGGTCATTTCGGTAAGCACAACCTGAATGTTACCGGTGTTTACGAACAGTTCGATGGGTATTACACTTACTCCAGTATCTATAAATATAACTTCCCGGTATTTACTACGGACCAGTTTCCCTTTGCCAGCCGTGCATCCGGCGACACTAAAGCCGATGGCTTTGAAAGTTACCTGGATTCACGCGTATCTTACGTGGGCAGGGTGAATTACGACTATGGACACAAATACCTGGTATCTGCTTCTGTACGTGCTGATGGCTCTTCCAAATTTTCGAAGAATAAACGTTGGGGATATTTTCCGGCAGCCTCTTTCGGATGGGTATTGTCTGAAGAAAATTTCATGGCCGGGCTGAAAAGAAGTGGGGTGGATTTGCTGAAACTGCGTGCATCCTATGGATCTACTGGTAACGATAACATCCCCGCCTGGCTATTCAAGGAGATATATAATGCATCCTCCACGCCATTCTACCTGGGAGATCCTGCTTCTTTGAAATCTATCCTTGCCTATAACGGTATTGCCCAAACGAATTATACCTGGGAAGGCGCCAAATCCTACAACGCGGGTGTAGACCTGAATTACAGGCAACATTGGAATGTGGTATTCGATGTATGGACAAAGAATACTTTTAACATTCTTGGCCAACGCATACTCGAAACCCCGGTGGAATTTGGTTCCAGTTATCCGATAGAAAACTATGGCAGGATGAGCGCAAAAGGGATGGACATCGAGCTGGGATATGTCAATGGAAAAATAGGTAAAGACTTCACCTTCGATGTGAAAGCCAATTTCGGGCTGGCCACTACCAAAGTGCTGGTAAAGGATAAAGCCCTGGGTGCTACATCTGCGGAAGATCCTGTTGGAAAACCATTGAACTACCAGGTAGGATACCAGACCAGCGGTATCCTGCGCACTGATGCCGATGTATCTGCCCTTCCTACCGGTTATACCATTTTTGGTGTAAAGCCAGAGAAAGGAATGATGAACTTTGTTGATGTAGGCGGTCCTGGTGGAAAGCCGGATGGAGTGATCGATAGCTATGATAAAGTAGTGGTAGCGCAATACTCCAATGCACCTATCATAGGTAGTCCCAGTAACGGTGGCACCGCCCAGTCCAACAATGCCCCTATCTCTTATGGTCTTAATATCAATCTTGGATACAAAGGCTTTCGCCTGAACGTACTGTTCGCCGGCCTGGCAGGTTACAAAGTGATCTATAACGATCCATGGGGCAGGAATGGTGGTCAGATTCCATACCCTGCGTATTACGCGGATTCCTATTCCGAAAGTAATCCTAATGGGAAATTTCCACGGCTATACAATTCCAGCGGCAATCAGCGGCAGGATTATTCCGTCGTGTCATCCCTGAATATATTCCGCGGCGATTTCCTGCGCCTCAAAAATCTGAACCTCTCATATGATTTCTCACAAACATTATTAAAGAGAAGTGGTTTAAGTACTGCCCAGGTATTTGCGGGCGCCACAAACCTGTTCTGCCTGAGGAAGTTCAAGTTGTATGATCCTGAGGTATATTCCTACGGCAGTTATCCCATTATGACAAATGTGACACTTGGCCTTAATGTACAGTTCTAATGCTAAAAAGTGCAACCATGAAAAGCTATGTATTGAAATATATATTACCAGCCATATTGGTGCTGGTAAGTTTTGCCAGCTGCCGGAAAATATTGGAAAGAGATCCGTTGAATGCCCTTACCAACGAGCAGGTATGGGGATCGGAGCGATCTGCAACGGCATACCTGGATACGGTTTACTATGACCTGATGCCTTGCTGGCCATATGGTATGGGGAATCCCGGTGGATGTTCGAGGGTGTATAATAACTGGTTCTGGGACGGTTGGGTGAAAAACTGGCAATTTGTAAATTTTGGGACTGGTAATGGTACCGATGAGGCCATATCTCCGCACCGCTATTCAGATAAAGTATTGTTGGGTACCGCCACTTACGACTGGCTGGAAAATTACGACAATGCTGCTGCCGGTGTGCGTTTAAACTGGGGCGTGAATACCTTCGGTGACATCCGTACGTGCAACAATGTACTCGCTAATATTGACAAGGCCACTTTTGCCCAGCAGTCGAAGGATCAGATCAAAGGACAGGCACTATTCTGGCGTGCATGGGCTTATTATAAGCTGGTGAAAGATGTGGGCGGCGTGCCATTGATCCTGACACCGCAGGCAGCAGTGAGTGATCTCTCACAGGTACAAATGCCACGTAACAAGACTTCCGAATGCGTGAAGCAGATATTAAAAGACCTGGACGATGCTATTGCAGTGCTGCCAGACAGCTGGAAAGGCGCAGATGCCGGACGTATCGATAAAGGCGTGGCGATGGCTTTTAAGGGCAGGGTGTTATTATTTTTTGCCAGCCCCTTGTTTAATGGATTGAATGGCGTGGCTACCTGGCAGATGGCCTATGATGCCAACCTTGCCGCAAAAAATTTCCTGGCCGGCATGGGGAAAGGATTATACCCGGTTTATGGCGACATCTGGAATACAGAAATGAACAAAGAGCAGGTAATGGTACGGCGGTTCACCTTTCCAGATGCATTTTATGCAGCCCCGGGAAATGCGCCACTGCGTTATTCTGCCGACGATTGGGATAATGATATGCCATCCCTGGAGTTGGTCAATGCATTCCCGATGAAGGATGGCAGCCGCTTTGCACCATCAGATGCCAACTATCCTACTTTATTCCGGAACAGGGACGACCGCTTCTATGCTACTATCTACTACAATGGGGCTCCGGTGCAGTTTACGCCCAAGATGGTCGCTAAAAACGAATACTACTGGACTTATCTGACCAACCCTACTTTTACACCAGCCGGTGGCGTAACAGGTACCCTGAATTCCATTGTAACCGATGGCAACTGGATCGGTCAGGGGATGGGAGAACTGAATTGTTTTTTCCTGAAACTGAAAGGGGTAGACAGGCATGCGCCTGGTGTGGAGCAGTCTGATGTAGACTGGCCGGAAATACGTTATGCAGAGGTGCTGATGAACTATGGAGAAGCGGCCAATGAGCTGGGGAAGACCAGTGAAGCATTGCAGGTACTGCATGATATCCGGCAGCGCGCCGGTATTTCCCAGGGTACCGGAAATTACGGTATTGCAGCCGCGAGCATGGAAGATATCCGTAAAGCATACCAGGATGAGCGTTTCGTAGAGTTTGCCTTTGAAGGCAAACGTTGGGATGACCTCCGCCGCTGGAAGAGATTTGATCAGCTGAGAGGAAAGCAGCGTCACGGCCTGGCTATTACGTTGAAGCAGGGAGAGACCGATCCTGCGCCGATGGCAGACATCAATAAAGTATACAACAAATTTAATTATACCGTGATCACTACCGATAAGGATAATCTTTCTGTTCCGGACAAAATGTACATCTATGGATTGCCTTACAGCTTTTTATCGAGGAATCCGAAGCTGCAGCAAAGTATGATGTGGGGTGGTACATTTGATCCGTTCCAATAATCTTAGACCAATAACATGTAGCTAATAGAATGAAAAAGGCCTCCCGTTTCCGGGGGGCCTCGCATTTCAGAAATGGATTACTACATTCGGTTCTATTCGCAAAAGGGCAGTTTTTTTTCACAAACGGATAGCCCGGGTACTAACGTTTTCTTCAGTAAGTATAACATGTAGCCTCTCCATTGAATGTATGATGTTACAAACGGGTGCCATCGCGGAGGAGATAGACGGTATTAAGTACCGGGTGCAAATTGACATTTGAGGTTGGGTTTTGCTTCCGCAAGATATTTTTTCTCAGTGAAAGTGATCATTTATGTTCAATAATAAGTATAGCCGTTGGCGGTAGCAGATTTTTTGGATAATTAAAATGGATGCTTACATTTGCGCTCCCTGAAACATATAGCAACAATGCCCAGATGGCGGAATTGGTAGACGCGCTAGACTCAAAATCTTGTTTTCGAAAGGGAGTGCAGGTTCGATTCCTGTTCTGGGCACTTAAGAAGAAAGGTTCCAAACGGAACCTTTCTCTTTTTCAAATAAGCTGAAATTATTTACAGAAAAGCATTTCAAAGCATCTGACCCTTATTACACTTATTTAAAGTGTAATAATATTTTTTTCGTAAATTTATTTATCGAACCGTTGAAATGCAGTACAATTAGTGCTTTCAGCCAAAATTCCATTTTCATTCCAGTTGTGTAGGACAATTAGATTCGAACCATATAAAATACTATTAATCACACAAATAAAAGCTGTTTACTTCATTGCAATATTTATTAGCCCATTTTTGCGAAAAGCCACTGATGTTATCGAACCATATTTAGTGTGCGATCAAGGAAATAAGGATGTCTACTGTTCCGTGATAATGAGCATTGACAGCTCTTTTAAGGAAGCCACGGATATTGCTTGTTGTATTGTTATTTCATGACTCTTCCCCCAACGCAGCACGTAACTACAATGCTTGTTTTATAAGGCTCATGATGTATTCAAGATTGTCGGTATTGGTTACCACTATTTCGTAATCACCGTTACCCCAATGTCCCGTACTCGACACATCTCTGGTCAAGTTTTTAGGATCGTCTAATTGTCCTTTCTTTTGATTGATCCAAATTTTTAATCCACTACGTTGGATGCAAATGTCTGTAATGTTTGTTTCTTTTTTTAAAGCTATATAATCTTTACGGGGAATGATCTCAATGTTATCGGAGAGGCTGAGGATCGCATTTTTGTAAGCTTCATAAAGCTCTGTTATATCATCCGACTTGTGCTGAATATGGTCTTCTGCTGTGTAAATTTTCAGCTCTTTAGTTACTTTACTAATTTCAGAACTATCGTCTTGCTGTACTTGTTTAATGCTCGGTGCCAATTTGGATTTTTTGATAGGGTTCATAACCAAAACATCTTGTTCAAATTGTTTTATTTCCCAAAGTTCAATAGCCAGATCTTTGAAATTGGAAGATTGTTTTTGAAAATCAGTAAAAGAAGGGGAAACAAAAATGATCTTACTCTGCGACCAATCCACATCAAAACGCTTGATACTTTCTTTCTGAGATTCGTTGTACTAAATAATAAAATCGGCTTTGTATTCAAGCATCAGGTTAAGGTATGAACCCCCTTGATCTATAACACTGTAGTTTTGGTTACGTTTGTATTCAATGATCACGAAGGCTTTACTTTCGGCATCGAAGGCCAGAGTATCGATCCGGTTGCTTTTAATCGTAAATTCAGACTTGATCAATGTTAGATTAGTAACCAGTTCAAGATTTTGTTCAAACAGTGTTTGAATATCTTTTTCCAACTTAAAGGGTATTTCCTTTATTACGGAAAGGGTTTGTTTATTGTTTTTGAAGAACCGCATGATCTATTCTACTATTGCTTGATTGTCGTCTATTTTTTCAATATTATGCTCTACTAATTCTTTTAACGCTAAATAAGCATGCTTAAATAACCTAAGCCATTGCGGATTAAAAGGATCAATAAGAGAATGAAATAATAAGTTTCGGATTTGATAATTGAATGAAATAAACCAATTTAAAACTTTTATTTTATTTACGTCAATATCATATGCTTCAGGGAAACCTTTCAATGGCAAATGAGTGAACAAATCATCATTAGAGAAATTCTGTCTTAAGACCTGTATAAGAGGAACTAACAACCCATTACAATATCCTTTGCGCTCTTCTTTTTCATCTTCTTCGATTTTTAGTTCATTAACAATATTATACAGTTCATTTTTTAAGGATGTTTCGATTAATCCAATACACTCATCTTTAGACTTGAAGATATTATTGATACCATCTATTCCTACTTGGTCAATGAATTTACTCAATTCTATATTTACTGTAACGTGATAACATGCAAGGTTTTCATTGAACTTTGGTTGATCACTTTTTATAGTAATGAGTAGATTTGGATTATTTTGACCTGATAATTTATCTTTATACTCAATCTTAATATATGATTTAAAATATACTCTTTGTCCATCAACTATTTTATATTTTGTCAATTGGTATTCCTCATCTAGAGTATAGCCTTTATTTGTGTTGTAATAGTTTACATAATAGCTTTTGGGCACGTCTATTGGTATGATGTTATCTCCAATTGTATAAACTTTATGAATATGAGGAACCATTACATCTACAAATTTTGCAGGGATACCAACATTATTCTTATAAATAGAAATAACGCTACCGTCACCACTACCATTTATAGCTTCAGGATGTAATTCATGGACAGTCGATAAAAAAGCAAACCAAGTCTTGATATATAAAGACAAATAATCTATGTCAATGGAATTTTGCCAATTTGTAAATCTATTATCAGCCATCCCTTAACTATTTTCATTTATAAATACCATTGCCTTTTGCTCACTTTCCTCAATAGCAATTTCTACGGCCCGTTTAGCTACAGCTAGTAATTTTTCACTTTCTACTTTTAACGCAAAGCTTTCCTGGACTAATTGAGTAACTTGCTTTTGAATATCCTTATCGGCTATAGGAATGATCACTTCCTGGATTTCTGATGGTTTCCAATGCTGAATGATCGAGCCCCCGGCATCTCTTTCTGCCTGCATTTTGACAATAAAAGAATTTAATACCAATGTCAAATAATCAGGTAATATGTCTTTATCCTTTATTGTTAAATGCAAAATTGCTCCCGAGGTAATACAGTTTAAATCATCTTCAACTTTGTAAGCTATCCCTACAGAACCGTCTTTGGAAAGTAAAATAGTGTCTTTTTTCGGTTTGATTATATTTCCATATTCTTTTTCGTCTAAATGAATTTCAGGCTCAGAAATACCAAATTTATTGAGATTAGAGACTCTCACAAATGGTATTCCATACTCCTGATATGCAGGAGAACCAGGTTCAATAGATTTTTTAATATTGACTATTGAACCTAATGATTTATGGTTTAGGCTCGTAAGTTGGTTAAGCAAATCCTCATATTTTGGTTGGTAGTACTCTGCATCCAAACGCCCTGAACTCAAAAAACTTTCTTTCAGTGATTTTGTATTTACAGCTTCTATTGAAGGTTGAAAGCTTTGTAAGCCCAAAGTTTCCAATAATAGGTTTTCGGCTTGGATGTAAAGTTGTTTTGATTTTTTTTGAGAGCTGAAAATTTTCGTATATATATCATCAATTTTGTTTTCAAACTCTTTACTGAAAGTAGGAACGGGGATTCTGTACAAATCCGGTTTGCTAACAAACGAAATCAATAAATTGGTTTTGTACCTATCTTTAAACGCAACACCATATTTTGAAATCAAATAAGTCAATAAAATATTCTTACTTATTTTTTCGTTTACAGTTAGTTTAAATAAACTTCCTGTTACAAGTGTTTTTTCAGGAAAGTCATCAGGTACTATTGCAACTTTATCTATTTTACCTTTTACCTCAATAAGTATTTCGCCTTTGTTTATTCTACCTTTGGGGTATCGCTCCCAATCTGTATCATCAACGTGAAATAAATTATCTGTTCTTATGAAAGGGGTTTCTAAATCTGTTGCTTGAAGAAATATTGGAAAATCTTTTTCTTTCGCTTCTTCTTTGTCTATGATTTTTGTGTTTTCGTAAACAACCCTGTACCCATCTTTCACGAGACTTCCTAATGGTCGTAGATCCGGAACATTTTGAAAAAATTGTAAAAATTGCTTTTTGAAATATTCACTATCGATTCTTTTATTGGCGTTTTCAATAAGAACATCTTTGAGATTTAAGATTGAAACTTCAAGCCCTTCCAACAACTGCTTATACCGCTGTTCGCTGAAAGGGCGGTTTAAAAAAAACTTAATCGTTCTTTTTTGGCAAACTCAATAAATGCTTCTGCTATGCCATCTCTCGTGAGGTGATCATGATTAAATAAATCATGCTTTACAATAAGGTGGCCATGTGTGTCGAGGAGGTATTCATCCAGATTCTGGGGTAGTTCGTTATATACATCTACTGGTTCTTCTACCAAACTTTCATCGCCTGTTTCCTGCGCAGATTTGGGGAAGTCTTTTTTACGTACAAAAACCTTTTCACCGCTATTGTCCTTACTAGGTTCTTGCATCGTGGCAAAAAAGATGGGGTAATCCTCTTTTTTCGGACATAGCTTGTCATCCCACTTTTGTACTAATAATACAGAAGTCTTGGTGCCTGTATGGGGTTTAAAAACATTGCCGTGCAATCCTACTACGCCCAATATCCGGCAATGCTCCGCTATAAAATCCCGTATATGTTTGTCGCTACTGTTATTAAACCGGCCCTGAGGCAATACAATCGCCATACGGCCTCCAGGCTTTAGAAAATCCAGATTACGTTCTATAAACAAAATATCGCGGCCTACTTTACTTTGGTATTTACCGTCCGGCTTCTTCCCCAGTTCATACTTAGCCAATATCCTGCTTTCTTTGATATCCCCTGCAAAAGGTGGGTTAGCCATGAGTAGATCAAACTGGAAATCTTGATTGCTGTTTTTATGAGTACGTAATTTCTTCAGCTTTTTCCAACCTTCATTATAGGTGTCTATCCAATCTTCATCTTCTGTTTTTTCATCCCAGCGTTCCCAGTCTAAAGTATTTAAATGTAGTACATTGGTTTGTCCATCACCCGCTATCAGGTTTAAGGTACGGGCTACACGTACAGCACGCTCATCAAAGTCAATCGCAAATACTTTATCCGTTACATAGTCTGTACATTCCTGAGGTTTTTCTTCCAGGGTAAATAAATGGCTTTTGTCTAACCCTTTTTGTTTCAGTATTTGCTCCCAAACATAGAAAATGCTATGTACAGGAAATCCACAACTCCCGGCAGCGGTATCAATTAAGGTTTCATGTGCCTGTGGGTTTAACATTTTTACACACATGTCAATCACATAACGTGGCGTAAAGTATTGTCCCTTCTCTCCTTTACTACTTTTATTGATGAGGTATTCAAATGCTTCATCTACCACATCAAGGTTAGAGTTGAATAATTTCACATCCTGCAGTGATGCCACACATACAGAAAGATGCGAAGGAGTAAGCATTAGTTTGGCATCGTCCGTAAATACACCTTCCCATTTCTTCTTAGCCTTATCAAATAAGTTTTGTATTTTTTCCTTCAGTTCTGTTTCGGTATCGCCATAGTTACGAAACTCTAATAAACGTGTCTTGTTCCTGCCACTTTGCATCTCGTCAAACAGCTTGGTAAAAATGAGTTTAAACAGCTCTTCAAAGACATCTACACCTGCATTTGCCAATACTTCATCTTCCATTTCTAAAATCAAATCTTTCAACGATTTTCTTTCAGTAACCAACTTGTCTTTTGCTAACAAATCATCTATTGTCCAACGTTCTTTTAAAACATCTGAGAGTTTTTCGTTAGCATTAGGTAATTGTGATAGATCCTCAAAATAATTAGGGTCTTTGCGATGGTAATAAGAAATAGAATCACCATTGGTCCAAACGCCAATTGGTGCACCGGTAGCATTACAATATGATTTAAGCTGCTCCTTACCGTCTTTAAGTTTCGGCTTTTTCAGCTCCACCATAATGTAAGGCGAAGTGCTACGATCCTTATCGAAAACGACAATATCAGCTCGTTTTTTCTCACGGCCAAAGGAAACAGCATATTCCAGTTCAATCCTATCTAATGGATAATTTAACTCCTCCGTTAAAACCATTAGGTATAATTGCCTGATTGCTTCTTCAGGTGTCAGCTTCATTTCCTTTTTACGGATTATGCAGTTGATATATGGAACCTCTTTTACTTTGACTTGTTTTATAAAAACAGACTGTTCAAATCTCTGAATAAGCGCTGTATTAAACTGTGTAAGTTTATAGTTTGAATCTTTTAAGAATTCTGCAAGTGTCATAATATTATTTTGTAGGGTTTAATAATTCCCGTACGTCAATTTTTAGAAGTTTAGCAATTTCTGTCAAGGTTTCTACAGATGGTTGTACCTCATTGGTACACCAACGTGAAATAGTGGTTTCATTTTTGCTCAATTGTTCTGCTAACCACTTGCTTGTTTTAGAGTGTTCTGCCAAAACACTTTTGAGGCGATTGATCTTCATAAGATGTAAATTAATCTGCACATTATGCAAATATAGCTAAATATGGATACATTTGAAAACAGAATTCCCCCCGTAGCGAGGGATAGCAGCAATTCCCCCGCAGCGAGGCACGAGCGAGGAGTAATAGCGAATAGCCCGGCCCCGGTATGGGGTTTTGAAGCGGCGCGTTTTTTATGATTGCGAAGGCTACCAACTGCACATGTGCTGCATTGGATGCATAAGCCCTATACAGGGGACGCGCCCATACCATAAACAACACTTAAAATCGGGCGGCTCAGTTAAACCCTGCCCTGAACGCCAGCTGACTTTGGTTAGTCTTGCTTTTAAACAATTTGCTGAAGCTCTGCGGATGTTCGAAGCCCAGCTCATCGACGATTTCAGCAACGGATAAGCTGGTGATAGAAAACTTTTCCTTGGCTTTATTCCGATCACTTCAAAACTCTCAGCACTGCCGAGAGTTTTGAAGTGATCAACAATAAATACTCCCTGCATCTATAAAAAACGCTTCGCCAAAGAAATTAGTTGAATCAAAAACTGTTAAGCGACTAGTAGATGGTCAGGAATGGTATTGCGCCGAACCCTGGTACACGTTTATAATCCTTAAACACCTTAAAAAATTATAGAATAACTGCCTATTTCAATTTCTAAATTTTACAAGTCGATCGGAAACAAGTCACTTTATTTAATAATTATAGGATAAACGTTTCAAAATCAGTAACATTTGGTTCGATAACATTCCCCTAGTGGGCACCTTACTACCAAAGTTTAAAAAGGTTCACGAAAGTGAACCTTTTTTATTTATAGGAAGTTTGCATACTGTTATTGTCGTAAGGAGTTAAAGAACCTTATTGCTTCTACGTTAATTTCTTCTGCTTAACCTTATTTCAAATGCTCCGGATTTCTTCAGTTTCTGATAAGTGCTTTGACACTTCTTTTTTAAATATCCCCGAAGCAGAAAATTGTGTTATTTGGCTTCCATATCTTCTTTTAATTTATAACATGCAGATTCATGGTTGCTGATTTATTTGCTTATCATTGCGCCTTAATCTATCCAAAAATGATTCGTAAATTTCTTTGTGGTATCCTTTTTACAGGCTTACTGAATATTAGTGAAAGCAGCCAGGCGCAAAAGGTGACGACAAGCAACAATAAGTATGTTAATGCGGTATCTGCTGAAATATCCGGCGACGAGCGTAAAAGCATCCAGGTATCCGGGGAAGAGGATGTAGCACTCGGGTTTCTGAAATTCACTCAAACCAGTGTCAGTCCGCTTACTGTTGGCGGTACTGTAGTCGGAAAAGATGGAACCTCTTATAAGGCCAATATTGTGATGCCGGTAGCTCTTCAAACAGGCGTTGAGCAAACAGGTGGTTTTGGTTCATTCGTAGTAGAGAATGATGTCAAAACTAAAACCTACAGTACAACAATGTACCAAAGTTATTTCGATACAGATAGTAATGGTGCTAACAGCAAGGTATATCTTACTTTAACGCAGATACAGGATGTTGGAGATTATGTAAAGCTTGTGGGTAGTTTTCGTTTTAATGCCGCTTATGATGAAAATCCTGATTCTGTTGAAGGCGCGTCAACAGGAGAACAGCTTCCGCCTTTTAACGGTAATGTCCGTGGTTCGAAAAAGGTAAGTGTAAAGAGTTCTTTTACCGTATACCTGACGAAAGTTTTGAGGGACTAAGATTTTTCTTAACCGCTTTCTTTCCAGGCGTTCGGGAGGATTTTAATTTTGTAGGTCCGGGTCCAGTTTCTGGTACGACAGCTACAATAAAAAAGGTCCACGGAAGTGGACCTTTTTTATTGTACAAGGATTTTAAAATCATTTCTTTAGCATCCATAAGCCGGTGCTGCCGGGTTTTCTTTCGTCTGTTGCTTTCTTCAGCAGCGTATCTCCGGCAGTTATGTTGCCGAATATTTCTACGCCTGCATCAACAGTCATACCCTGCCGAACATCCACCCACTCTGCTTTTCCATCTTTTACCCGAATAACGAATTTCCTTTCTTGCGTGGTAGCCACGGATGAAAAGGGAACCACGAAAGACGGCGTATTTCTTTCCAGCGGAATTTTTACATAACAGAAAACCCCTGCTTTTAACCGGTGATCGTTGTTGTCTACTTTAAATTCCCATAGTTCGGTACGCGTAGAAGGGTCTATTGTTTCTGACTTGCGGGTAAGCACTGCTTTGAAACGCTCCGTAGGATAGGCATCTACTCTGAAATCAATGTTATGAAGGCCTCCGGCGGTGGCGACATATATCTCAGGAACGGCTACACGTAAACGTAATACGTTATTGTTTTGTATGGTTAGTAGCATGGCAGTGGTACCTACCAGTGCGCCGGGGTCAGCTTTACGGGCGGTAATAACGCCATCGAAAGGTGCGATGATGTAAAGATATCCTGACACTGCTTTGTAGGATTGCGCCTGCCGCCCTGCGGCCACAAAGGTGGCGCTGTCGGCCTGCATCTGGTTACGACTACGTTCCAGGTCTACCGGTGCAACGATACCGGGTGTGTTGGCCTGCGATGCACGATATAATCTTTCATAATTATCTTTACTGGATGCCCATTTTGATTTGGCGGCCTGCAGGGAGGCTTCAGATTCTGCCAACCGGCTGTTTACTTCCGGCGCTTCAATGACTGCCAACACCTGGCCTTTCTTTACGCGGTCTCCCATGTCTACCTTCATTTCTTTGACAAAGCCCTGGACTTTGGCAAACAGTTCGGCATTTTCGTAGGGTACCAGTTCGGCAGTAAATTCTGCTGCTTTTTTCAATGTGTCCTGTTTCAGAATGAATACCGGCACGGTGTCAGCTACCGGTGTGTCGGCATTTGCAGCCGGCGCCGGTGAATGACTGCCACACGCTGAAAAAATGAGCAGGAAAATGATGGAAGTGATTATCCGCATATGCTTGATTAATATTTTATGATTGTTTGTCATAGTAATTGCTTTTTTCATCGTCAGGGTCCAGTGATACATATTTGTAGGGTTTTCTTCCGGCTACCCACTGATAAACATGTGGGAGAAAGAATAGTACGCTGATGGAAGAGAATAACAAACCTCCAATTACAGCAACGCCCAGTGGTGCAGTTTGATCGCCACCTTCAGACAGCCCTAATGCCATCGGAATCATGCCGACGATCATAGCGGCGCTGGTCATCAGGATGGGGCGGAGCCGGTTTTCGGCAGCCTGTAGTTGTGGGTGATCGATGTTGTTTTTCCGGTAATATTCAGCGTTGGTAATGAACAGTACTGCATTGGCAATAGCCACGCCCACCGCCATAATGGCCCCCATGTAAGATTGTATGTTGAGTGAATTACCTGTCAGGAATAAAAGCAGTAGTGAACCTGCCACCACTGCCGGAATAATCGATAATACGGTGAAGGCTATACGGAAAGATTGAAAGTACACTGCCATCACCAGGAAAATAACTACAATGGCAACCAGCAAACCAAACTGTAGGCTGGTAAGGGTTTCCTGTAACAGGACCGGTTGTCCGCGCAAAATGATCTTAGCGCCGTTGGGCAGCTGCCCCATGCTGGCAATGGTGTGTTTCACCTGTTTAAAGACAGTGCCCAGGTCTTGTTTATGTACGTTGGCAGTGATGGTGATATACCGCTGTTGATTGAGCCGGTCGTATTCTCCGGGCATTGTTACCCGCTTCCAGCTGGCAACTTCGCTGAGATAGTGTGTATTGCCACTACCACCGGAAATGGGTATTGCTTCCAGCTGGCTGGTGCTGTTCATTTTAAATTCAGGATACTGTACCTGCACCTGGTAGGCTGTACCGGTGGCCTTGTCCAGCCAGTAATTGGGCGTGGTGAAACGACTGGAAGAGGTAGCCGCCACTGTAGATCGTGCGATCTGTTCACTGGTAAGGCCCAGCTGACCTGCTTTCACGCGGTCCAGTTCTAACCGGATGGCGGGATAGTCTGTCGGAGTAGCTATTTGAAGATCGCGCAGGGAGGGAATGGCCGACAGCTTTCCGATGAGTTGTTCCGCGGTCTTTTTCCCTTCCGCCAGATTTTTGTTTACTACCGCAATTTCTATCGGGTTACTGCTGCCAAGGTTTAATACCTGTTCCACGATATCACCGGGTTCAAACGATAGCTTTATGCCTGGAATAGCGGCTATTGCTGCTGCTCTTAGCTTCTCCCTGAACGTGGCAATAGGCATTGCGCCGCGTTTCAGTTTTATTTTTAGTACGGCTTCCTGCGGCCCGCTTGTCCATAGGTGAATGTAGTTCACCGGGTAACTGGAAGGCTGGGTACCAATAAAGGCAGAAGTGATTTCTACGTTTTGTTTACCAACAAGGCTGTCTGTTAGCGAAAGCAGTTTCCGGGTGGCATCTTCTGTTCTTTCAAAGCGGGTGCCAACCGGCAACCGCAGACGTACCTGTGCCTGACCGCTATCGGTTTGCGGAAAAAGTTCGGTACCGGTAAACAGGAAAAGTAGTATTGCCAGCCCGGTTGATAGCAGGAGAAATAACACGGTATCTAGCCGGAAGCTGGATTTCCTGCGATCACCGGCAGACACATACCGGTGTTTTAACCTGTCAAAAAACCCTTGCTTTTCTTTTTCTTTCGCAGGCAATGATGTTTCAAACAACCAGTTAGCAACTACCGGGACGAATGTTTGGGATAAAATGAAGGAGGCGATCATCGCAAAACCAACGGCCAGCGATAACGGCAGGAACATCGCTTTGGGGACGCCGTTCATAAACATCGCAGGAACAAATACCGCGAGGATGCTCAATAAGATCAATAATTTGGGGCCTGCTATTTCCATGCTGGCATCAGCAATGGCGCGGGCTTTGGTTTTGCCCGTTTCCATATGCCGGTGAATATTTTCTATGGTAACGGTGGCTTCATCCACTAAAATACCGACGGACAAAGCAAGGCCGCCCAATGTCATGATGTTAATGGTTTGCCCCGTCAGGTACAGCAAGATAGCAGAGGAAAGCAATGCGAGGGGAATGATCATGATGACGATGAGCGCGCTGCGCTTATCTCCCAGGAAGAGCAGCACCATTAACCCGGTTAAGATCGCGCCCAGCCCACCTTCAAACAACAGGCTTTTCAATGAATTGATCACATAGCCGGATTGATCGAATGCATAGGTCACTTTTATATCGGATGGTATGGCAGCCTGCATGTCGGGCAATGCAGCTTTTACCCGCTGCACTACGTCCCATGTGGAAGCATCTGCTCTTTTGATAACGGGGATATACACAGAGCGCTTACCATTGACCAGCGCATAGCTGGTGGTAACATCGGCCCCCAGGCTTACATTGGCGATGTCTTTTACATATACAGCAGGGCCGGCACCCAACAGGAGGGGGGTATTTTGTAAATCCTGTAATGATTCAATAACACTGTTTTGCGGCGTGATATAGGTGGAATCTCCAATGCGTACATTCCCGGCGGGCGATATAGTATTTGATTTTGCAATGGCCTGTACTACCTGATTGGGCGCCAGGTTGTAGCTCCGTAGTTTATCAGGATCTATTGTGATGAGTACTGTTTTCTGGTTTCCTCCGAAAGGAGGTGGCGCAGATACTCCCGGTAAAGTGGCGAACATAGGGCGTACCCGGAAAAGCGCGAGGTCAGATATTTCACTCAATGAACGGCTGTCTGAGCTGAATACCAATTGCCCCACTGGCACACTGCCGGCATCGAACCTGGTAATGAAAGGGGGGACTGTGCCGGGTGGCATGAATGCTCTGGCGCGGTTTACGTATCCTACTACTTCAGCCATGGCCTGGCTCATGTCGGTACCTTCGTTAAATTCAATTTTGATGATGGCGGCACCCTGTATGTTTCGGGAATCGACAGATTTAACGCCGGTGATATATAGGAAATGATACTCGTAGTAAGAGGTGACAAAACCTTCCATCTGCTCGGGTGACAGACCTCCGTATGGCTGCGCCACATAGACTACCGGTAATCCCAGACGTGGAAAAATATCCACCTTCGCCTGCCGGATGGAGAGGTAAGAAAAAAACACAATGGACAAAACAGCGACCAGGATGGTGACGGGATGCCGTAATGCCGAACGGATTAGCTTCATATGCTATGCTTATGTTGTTATTTCAAATTGTCTGTAAATGTTGTCAGTTGACCGTTTGCGATGGCAATATCCAACAGGGACCGCCATGCCTGTACGAATGCTCCCGCTTCTCCTGTTTCAGCCCTGAGTAGATCATACTGGCCCTGAATTAACCGGGTGAAGTCGATTAACCCACTGGTATAACTTAATTTTAAACCGTCGAAGGCAAATCTTGCAGCCCGTGATTGTACTACTGCCTGCTTTGTTATCAGGATATTCTGATGGTAGTTGTATCGGGCGGCTTCTTTCTGTTTTTGCAGGTTTAATGTGACCTGATCCAGTTGCGCTTCATCAGCTTTGAGTATGGCAGTGTATTGCTTCTTTTTCAATCGCACTTCTGAAAATTGAAGGATGGGAAAACTGACTTGCATACCAACACCATAATTTCTATGGGAAAGAGACCAACCGTCTGCCTTGTCTATTGTACCGTCTGCCTGAACGCCGGAACCCCTTGCGTAGGCATTGGCCCATAAATCAAGCTTCGGCCGCCAAATGCGTTCCACTTCTTTCAAGGATGTTTGTGTCACTTCTTTCTTCACCTGGTAGTATTGATATACGGGATTGGCTGACGGACCGGCTGTCGTATCAGCTATTTGAGGTAACAGGCTAAGCAGCGTAGTATCGGCTAATATAATATTGTCGGGCTGATCAGGCAGGCCGGTTATCCTGGTGAGTTCAGTCAATTGGGCATAATATTGCCGCTGCACCATCAACAAATCTGTTTGTGCCTGTGCTAATGCTGATTGGAATTGAGTAGTATCTATTCCCGGGCGCAGCCCTTCTCTGGTGAAAACCAGCGATTGTTGTAATCCTGCATAGGTTCGGTCGATGTTGGCCTGATAGGTTTGCATCAGCTTTTGCAGATACACGGCATCCAGGTAAACAGATAATGCCGCGTACTGTTGACGAAACAAGGCATCGTTGTAGGTGCTGTTAGCCAGTTTGTATTGTGCGGTAGCCTTCTCGATGGCAGCACTCCTTTGTCCGAAAGTCAGGGGATTCCATTTCACCAATGCACCGGCGGCGGTACCCGGCACAGGGTCGTAAGTATTGCCGGCAGAAGGAGGCCCACTGATGGGCAGTATCAATCCGGGGTAACTCATGCCGGTGATATTGTTATAGGTGGCGTATCCTGCCTGATAACCGATGTTCACGTCCGGCAGCAAGCTGTTTTTTGCCAGCTTCACGTTGTACTGACTACTTTTTGCCTGTTCTTCATAAGCCCTCATTTGTGGTTGGGAGGACTGCACCAGGGACAGCACCTCCTTTATATGTAGTGGCTTTTGTTGTGCGTACACGTTGAGGGAGAGAATAACAGCGGCAGCCAGTATTAATTTATTTTTATTAAAAGCATTCATTCGTGATGTATTTATAGCAAAGGGTGTTCATGTTTTTAAGAAGGTTTTCAATAGCAGCCCTGCACAAGCCCCCGCTAAAATAATAACTGGCTCTGGTATTTTTTTGAATCGCCGGAGAAGGATGATGGCAACAAACGCAATGCTCACAGTGTATACATCAATGAGTGATCGTTTCGCCAACACGATTACGGCGCCGGTGATAGCGCCAATTGCAGCGGCGGTAACTCCATCTACAAAGGCTTTAATACCGGGGTGTTTACCATATTTTCTGAAATAAGGTGCGGGGAGTACTGTGAAAAGGTAACAAGGGAAAAAAGTACCAAATGCGGCAGCACAGGCACCGGAAAAACCGGCGGTAAGATATCCTATAAATCCTACCGTAATGACTACCGGACCGGGGGTGATCATTGCCACTGCTACGGCATCAAGGAACTGTTGTTCATTCAGCCAGCCATATTCTTTTACTACGCCTCCATAGAGGAAGGGTACAATAGCCAGGCCGCTACCAAACACGAACGCTCCTGCTTTGGTAAAATAGAGGAGTATTTGCCAGATGGTTTTCCCGGATGTAGCCTGGGGGACGTTCAGTAATATCGGATGAATGAATAATTTTGGTATGGCAGCTGCTTTGCGAAGAAACGATAATTTGGTAGGTGGCGCTTTTATGAGCCAATAGATAATTCCTGCGCCAAGGAACAACCAGATATTTTCGTTTTCCTTCCATACAGTGTAGGCTGCGGCAACTATATAAATTGTGATCAGCATTTTGCTATTGCCTACGGATTTACGGGTCAATTTCCATGCGCTGGTACTAATAATGCCGATGACGGCAGCACCAACCCCGTAGAAAACGGCCTGCATCCACGGAATGCCCTGCCAACGGACATAGATAAATCCAAGCGCCAGTACCATCAGAAAAGAAGGGAGGACAAACGCCAACCCGGCCAGTGTTGCTCCCAGCAGGCGATAATGAACATACCCCATATATATCCCAAGTTGCGCAGCCAACGGTCCGGGGGCCAATTGTGCCAGGGCCAGCCCCTCTTTGTAGTCTTCTTCGCTAATCCACTGTTTCTTTTCAACAAGATCGCGCTGCATGTACCCTGCGAGGGCAACGGGGCCACCGAACCCCCAGGTACCCAGTTTTACAAAATAGATGATCAGGTCACGGAGGCTGTACGGTACTGTTGTGCTACTACTGTCCATTTTGAGGGGGTGTTTGTGTCCATTTGTGTTTTTCAGTTTGGCGGTATTTTGCCCAGCTATATAGCGCGTCGTACATCTTCTTTCCTACTTCCAGCATTTGGTAGTCGTCCTGGTGGTTGTAGGACAAGCCTGCTGAAATAGCCCATAACCCTGCTGCCTGTGGTGCAAGGTCGAACCGGTTGGTATCAGCGGCGCGAACGATGATGGCTAATTGCAGCAGGGCCGGATCGTCCAGCTTATATTTTTTCAGGAAGTAATCGAACGAGCAATATTCTCCTTCATGGGAATGTTCAACTCCGGGGATATCGAAAGCAATGGCGTTATATTCCTTTGCTTTTTCCAATACCTGACCGGTTGGTACGTAGATGATTTCTGCTTCCTGGTCAATAAAGCGGGATATTAACCAGGGGCAGGCAATACGGTCTATTTTAGGACGCTCACGGGTAATCCATTTCATGATGTTGGATTTATATCTGCAAGTTCCGATTGCTACTATCTAAAAAATAGAATGAATAGTAAGGTTTGGTCTGTTTTTTACTTTTTAGCCAGCCCTTTTTTGTAGGCAGACGGACTTCTACCTGTAAACTTCTTAAATATACGGGTAAAATGGCTTTGATCTGAAAAGCCGGTGAGGTAAGCAATTTCAGTGAGGGAGTGTTCTGTTGTGCTTAGTAGCTGGACTGCTTTGTCTATCCGGAGTTTGCGGATATAATCGCCAAAAGACAGGTCATCGAAGTACTTTGAAAATTCCCGTGAAAGATAGGCCGGGTGGACTTGCAATGTTTCTGACAAGCCTTTCAGACTCAGATTGAGGTTGGTATCTATCTGGTCCTGGATGATCTCTTTCAGTTCTTTGGCCCAGCCGGGTATTTTTCGGCTGTCTTTTTCCTGCTGAATGAATTGCTTAAAAATGTCGATGAGCTGGTTTTCAAATGGCTGCTGGGTGTGCTTTACGTGTTGCAGGTATTTAGCCCAACTGTACAGGGCATCGTACAATAACATACCTTTTTCGAGTAGCACCAGGTCGTCGGATTCATTGTAAGCCAACCCGGCAGAGATAGCCCATAACCCGGATGCCTGTGTGGCGAGATTGTGGCGGTCTGTATCCGCACCGCGTACAATGGGGGCCATTATATGTACGGCGGCATCTTCGATGCCATGTTTTTTGATAATGTAGTCGAAGGTACACTGATCTTCGTAGTGTGTGTATTCAACCCCAGCGATGTCGAAAGGAATGGCACCTTCGGTTTCCGCCCGGGCCAGTACCTGGTCAAATGGAACGTAAATAAACACGGCTGCGGTATCTACAAAACGCTTTATCAGCCAGGGGCAGGCCAGCCGGTCAATCTTAGGACGTTCGCGGGTAATCCATTTCATGCCTGCAATATAGAAATGATTTTTAGCAATCTATAATGATGATAATCCAATTGACTACTGATTGTAATCAGTATTTGGAGCAGCGGCTGATTTTACGCGGCAACCAGCCATGCATTGTCCGATTCCCTTAATGCCGTTGACATGAGCATACTTCAGCGCATATGACCGTTGTCATACAGATGGTTGACCGATCTCATTTCACATGAAGCAGTGAGGAGGTAATATTGTATTAATATAATTTTAAGATCATGAACATCTATATTAGTGAAGAAGCCATGGTAGGGGATATACAAGACCGGTTCCGGGAGTGTTATCCTCATCTGAAACTGGTGTTTTATCGCAATCCATATGTAAAGGGAGAGTGCTCACCAGAGAAGGAAATAGTATCCCCCGACACACCTATCGATAAGATCAGAATGATACACAGTTTTGGTTGGCTCGACATTAGTTATTGCCGTATAGCGGCAGCTGTTGAACACGATTTCAGTGATCAATATGGTTTAAATGTACAGATTCAGCATCGTTCAGGCGACTTATGGCTGGAAACCACCACTACAGATAACTGGACACTGGAAGAATTAAATATTGCCGGACAGCCTGTAAAACCCCAGCGATTCCGGTTGCCGGATGACATTGAAGAACAGTAGCCGAACTCAATATGACTTGCCCGGTTCCTGCCCTGTGGTGCTTGTCAGGCACATCATCAAAACTTTCAAATGATCTGTTGTAAGTCTGGAGAATAGGGTATCCTATGCCTGGTTCTGCAGAAAAACGGCTGCAGGAATTTCCTGCAGCCATTAAGCCCCGTGCATGCCATCCGTCTTTATTGCCTGCAATTATGTAACAGGCTCCGAAATCATAAAAGTGCTGTTTTATATTAGTGAGTTTCTTTTCTTACGATCAAAAAAAATGGATTGGAAGCAACAATTATTCTGACTGCTGGTAGCCTATCTTTTCAGTGAGGAGGATCCCGCCACGTGGAGGATGATCAGTAGGAAAGAAAGCGTAGTGGGTGTGCGGAAAGATACCGTTCTTTAAAGAGCAATATAATGGCTGCAATCGTCAGCAAGATAGTAGCAGGAAAGGCCGAACCCGCCCCAAGTGGGGTTATTGCTATCAGGAAAATAATGGCTCCTGTTAAACCCAGCTTCAGGAAAACATCCCTGCTGGCGATGAATATTCCCACGATCAGTTGACCTAAGGAAATTCCCATCACAATGGCGGTTGTATTATCACGGAATGCGCCATAGATAAATTGTTCGTAAGCGGCTGAAACAGTCATTGCGCCATAATCCATGAAAAGCTCCGGTGAGCGGATGGCCATGATGCCATTGAAGATACCAGCGCCAATAAAGAGCAACGCTAATAGTAACCGGGCAATAACAGGCCGGAAGATGGCTGCTATCAATATAACCAGGCTAACCGTATTGGCTATCAGGTAGGTGAGAGAGAAAATATTAGCGTGCATGACATTAGTTTTGAAAGGTGAGGTACGAAAATGAATATGTTTATCTGTTAATAAAATTAAAGGAGTCATCGCAGCAGATAAATGATACCCGTCATATCTGCACTTGATTCCCATCATTATTCCGGCGATGACGATAATCATGGTTTCGCCTAATGGGGATCATGTTTCTTACTTCTTTCCCAAAGTAGATTTGAATAAAATGATATTACTATGCAAAAGATTGCTGCCATATTTGATGGCCTAAAATTTTCAGAAAGCACACTTCATTACTCCATATTGATAGCGAAGCAGCAAGGGGCACACCTGACAGGGGTGTTTCCACATGATTTTACTTACAATAGTTTCAGTTTGTATCAACTGTTAAAAGCAGGAACGGACCAGGCCACCATCGGGCAACTGGAAGTCGCGGACAACGGGAAACGGGAAACCGCCGCAGGTATATTTGAGGCTGCCTGCCAGAAAGAGGGAATCGCTTACAGTGTTCACCGCAACAAAAATATTTCGCTCCTGGCAGCTCTGGAGGAAAGCATTTATGCTGATTTATTAATAGTGGATGCCCGCGAAACATTTGTACATGAAGATATGAAACCTCCTACCCGTTTTATCAGGGATCTCCTGACGGATGTACAATGCCCTGTACTGATTGTACCTACCCAGTTTATGGTGCCACCGGTTTTCAGTGATATCAATAATGTTGTATTGTTGTATGACGGAGAACCTTCTTCTGTATACGCAATAAAAATGTATAGCTACGTGCTGTCTTCTCTGCAAACATTGCCCACCACAGTAGTTTCTGTTAATCCCGAAGGGAATCACCTGGAGAATAAGCACCTTATAAAAGAGTTTATTAAGCGACATTTCCCGGATGCAGGATATAGCGTGATGGAAGGGGGGCCGGAAGAGGAAATCGTGAACTACATGCTGGAGCAAACCGAAGGAACCATTGGAGTACTGGGGGCTTACAGAAGGAGTACCGTTTCCCGGTGGTTCAGGGAAAGTATGGCTGATGTGCTGATGCAGACGTTGCCATTCCCGCTCTTTATAGCACATAATAAATGATTATAAACAGGAGAAATACTGATAATGGTCATATGTTAGATAAAGAGGGAATAATAATTTAGTTTTCATATTAAAGAATAGAACAATGTTGGACGATTTCGAAAGGCATATATCATCGCATGAATCCTGGAAGTATACATTAAGAGTAATGGAGGATGAGACCATTATTTTTAAAACGCAATTGGCCGATATTCTGTCGAACGATTTTGAAAGAAGACATTTAGAATACCTGGAAGTTTTTCAGCACAGATTTCTGAAGATGGATGAACAGATAGGGTTGCTGAGGCATGAATTAAGGGAGTGGAAGGAAGAAATGCAACATCATAACGCAGCGGCAGATTATCCGCCAAGTGTAAACACGCTGCAGGAAGTATTGGCAGCAAAGATGGAAATAATACAAGATAATTTTGACGCGCTGGCGTCAGACTTTAAAATCTATCTGCATAAATATTTTCCGGGCGTTTGATATATCATATTTGTCAGTTTTTCATCCGGAATATTGACATATTATGGATCAATTTCCACAATCCTATCCACCTGTCATATGATCGCAATCATATGACAGGTGGATAATTGCAAAGCAGGGACCTTATGGCTGGAGACATGGAGTACCGATAACCGGACATTGGAGAAACTGAATAATGTAGGAAAACCTGAAAGGCATCCTATCATGCAATTTCAGGAAAAACGAGATCATCACTAAAATAGTTACCGGCAGGCTGATTATCCCTTTTCAAATTTGCCGGTTTTTTCATTGATACGAATTCTGTAAAGTACTGGCCTGATAATATTTTCCGTGGTATGTTCCTTTCTTATTTCCTCCTGCATTTGTGCAACGCCGGCTGTTTCACTTACCTGCTGCTGTGATAAATGGCTTACCAGGAACTTCATTGCATAGTATTTTTCTTTCGGATCTACTATTTCTTCATAATCTCCCCAAAGGATAACACTGCGCCAGTTGGTAAGACTGATCATTTCATCTACCTGAAAACAGATGTGTGGATAATTTCTCATTATTTCTATTTTCATACCCTCCTGTGAATGTGCGATGATATAAGTATCATTGAAGGCATAATTAATAGGCACAATGTATACTTTCTTACCGTCGGTACATCCAATACGTCCTGTAATGTTGTTGGCCAGCACCTGGTTAATTTCATCGTAATTAAGTTCGCCTAACATAAGTGTTTTTTAAAAATTAAAAATATAGATAGCTAGTACCGGTACTGAATAAATACTTCATACAGTAACAGGAGCAATTGTTTAATAAGTTGTGTTGACAGGGGAAATCCAATCAAGAGCAGTGCTATCCCGACTCCCCAGGAAATGAAGGTGGTACCATATTCCCTGATAGTATCCCTTGCCTGTGCAGGATATAATGCGTGTGTCATGGCAGTAAGTTTTGATGATAGTTAATAATGGGTGATAAAAAGTGGATACGGCAGTGTTTTTATCAACAAGTCAGCATAACTATGACGGAATATCCGGGATACTATATTTCTACCATATGCGCCCATTACCACCAGTGCATGTTGTTTTTTAAGAAGATAATCAAATAACATTTTTTCTGTGTTACCATGCAGTGTAACAAAATCAGAACTTTCAAAGTGCCTGCGCATCCAGGTAGTAATATATTTTCTTTCTCCGGCCGGTAGTTCTTGGTCACTGATCTGGATAACGGTTGCTCTCGATTCTCCCAGCTCTGGCAAAAGATAAGTCAGCTGCTTCATTGCAAAAATAGAGGAGGGGCTGCCATCATAACAAAAAACTACTTCATTAATCGGTGTAAAGGCAGATGGGGCAACGATTACCGGGCACTGTGCGGCAGCGAGTAATTGCTGTAAGAGCGGCGAAGGTATTTCCTGTATTTTTGAAGTAGCAGAGATGGTGGCATCTGCGATGATCAGGTCTGCAAATCTACTTTCAGCGACGAGGTTTTCAATGATATTATCCTCCACGTATCTTATGGCAGCCTGTACTCCTTTGTTTTCGCATATGCTCTCAAATATCCGCATATGGTCTTCTATTCTTTCTGCTTTCTGATAATGTTCCGGCTGGCAGCCAGTAGTACTACTTTCTACGTAAGGCTGTTCGTATAGCTCTTTTGGCGCTGTTGTAGGAGCATAGTACTCTTTTTCAAAGAAGAAACCTGTCAATTTTGATCGGGTTATATCGGCCAGGTAACAGGCAAAATTCACGGCATTTTTGGTCGGCGCCGCGCCACACATGGCCAGTAGTATCTTTTCCATATTTTTTTAAGTTAAAGATAGTCCTGCCGAATTGGCTTAAATATGATGATAGTCATATCAGCGTATGATTTTGAATACAATGGCCGGGCAGTAATGAATTCGCGGAGATGTTGTAATGGATTACCGTATCCCTGACCATAATCAATTACTGTCATGAGCAGTATCATTTTTTACCAAAGCAGGTGGGGATAGTTTTGCTACCGGGTTCGGCTCAATATTATTTGAAATCTTCAACATGAAAACAGTATTGAAACTGGCAAATGTAATACTTGGTGCAGCCTTTTTTTTATGGGCAGGGGCTTTGGTGTTATATGTTTTTACAACTGTAGATGTGTTATCCTTCCAGCAATGGGAAGACAGAAAGCTGGTAGGATCTTCACATAAGACAGCGATATTGCCTGCCGGAATTGAGATTCGTGCAGAACAAACTACAGACGACCCTATAGATACGGCCCGCTTTAATGAAATTCAGCTTCACCTGGTACACAAGAAGCCAACGGCCAACTGGCCTGTAAAAGCTGGTTTTCCATTGCCCGGGGCGTTATTGCCGTATCATCGGATTGTTGCCTTTTATGGTAACCTGTATTCCTCCCGGATGGGTATATTGGGAGCACTACCTGGTGATGAAATGATGGTGCAGCTGGCAGCAGAAGTAAATAAATGGAAGCAGGCTGATACCTGTATGCCGGTCGTTCCTGCATTACATTATATTGCTGTAACAGCTCAAAAAAGCGCGGGGAAAGATAAAAAGTACAGACTCCGTATGCCGGACACTGAAATTAATAAAGTATTCAGCATCGCGAAAAAAAGCCACGCGATTGTTTTCCTGGATATTCAACCGGGATGGAGTTCCTTGCAGGAGGAACTGCCATTATTAGAAAAATACCTGTTAAGGCCGGATGTACACCTGGGCATTGATCCGGAATATTCCATGAAAAGCAGACAGGTACCCTGTACCGCTATAGGCACTTTGGACGCGGAAGATATTAATGATGTCATTGACTGGTTGGCGGGGTTGGTGAAGCAACATCATCTGCCACCTAAAATATTGATTGTGCATCGCTTTACAGCAGGAATGGTTACCAACTATAAGAAAATACGTCTGCGGCCGGAAGTACAACTGGTAATGAATATGGATGGCTTTGGCGGTATCGCTAAAAAGACGGATAGTTATAAATGCTGGATAGCAGGAGAACCAGTACAATTTACAGGATTTAAATTATTCTATAAAAATGATATTACAGCAGGTGGACATTTGATGGATCCTGCAGAAGTACTGATGTTGTATCCTCAACCCGTATATATTCAATACCAATAATTTTTTTCTCACTATCATATTTGCCGTATGAGGTACTTTATTATGTTTATTGCGATGGCCTTTGCTGCCGGGAATTGCCTGGCACAAGAAAATCGCATGACTATCATCTCCCCGGGGATGTCATCTGTTTCGCTCGAGGAAAGACAACAGCTTGCGAAAGAATCCGAAGAACGTAATTTACCCCAGCCAACGGGTACAGCTAACAGTTTGCGCTATGCTGCTGCTAAAGCGTTACCGGGAGTGGTACATATTGTGGCTACTTATCAACCAGATTTTAAAGGGGTAGAAGATATTAGTTTTCGTCAGTCGAATACATCCTATCTTCATCCAACAGTTATTACGGGCAGTGCTTCCGGCGTGATTATTACACCCGATGGCTATATAGTAACTAACTGTCATGTTGTACAAAAAGCAGATAAACTTGAAGTAGTGCTGCCAAATCAATACTCTTTCAAAGCAAGGATAATAGGAATGGACTCGCTCACGGATATCGCGTTGTTGAAGATTAGTGGTCAGCAATTGCCTTTCGTTCGTTTTGGGAGTACGGATTCGGTGGCAGTAGGAGATTGGGCTTTGGCGATAGGCTGCCCGTTGGGTATGAATTCTACTGTTACAGCAGGAATCATAAGTGCGAAATCCCGGATTTTTACGGATCAGGAAGAGCAGGGAACCCTTTCCTCTTTTATACAAACAGATGCAGTGATGAATGGAGGCAATAGCGGAGGCGCATTGGTAGATATTAATGGCAGGCTGATAGGTGTAAGTAATGCCATACTTACACCAACCGGGAATTTTGCGGGTTATTCTTTTGCGATACCGGTAGAAGTAGTGAAAAAAGTATGCAATGACCTGTTGCGTGACGGGCGGGCCACTCGTGCTTCCCTGGGGGTATACATCTCCAATACGCCCGAAATGCCGGGTGTGTATGTATATAAATTACTGGAGGGTAGCTCCGCTGTAAAGGCCGGTATCCAGGTTATGGATATTATAAAGGAAATTGATAGCAAGGAAGTAAGAAGTGTGGGGGATATCCAGCAAGTAATGGTTTTGCATCATCCCGGGGACAAGATATTATTGAAAATAATCCGACAAGGCAAAATGATTACCTGTGACGTTGTATTGAAATGATGGATTATCGCTGGCAACTGCCGGGAGTATCTTCCCATACCTGTTTTTGATTGAGGTTATTCCTGCTTGCTCTGGCAGGAGGTTAGTGCGTTGCTGAATTTCCGGCAAAAAAATAGTTGGGTAACCATCCGTCCGGACAGGATTACCCAACTACATAAATATTGGAAGTGAAGATGAATAGAATGAATGAGCGCTTTGATCTCTTCTTTTTCAGATTTCGTATACATTTACGCAGGCTCCCGTAGTGATTAGTATAGCATATTAGCGAGCTTCTTTTCATCAAGAATTGCCACAACGCCATCTTTTATATCTATCAGTTTTTCGTCACGGAAGTCGCTTAACGTTCGAATGAGTGATTCCGTGGCGGTACCTGCAATATTGGCCAGGTTTTCCCGGCTGATCTTTACAATAAGAGGAGGCTCGTGCTGAGGATTATACTTTTTAAGCAGATTGAGCAACGCCTCTGCTACTTTTTTCCGGAGAGAATTATAGGCCAGTCCCAGCAACTGCTGTTCCCTGAAAGACACATTTTTAGCCAGCATCCGGATAAACTGTAAGGCTACTTCATAGTTGTTATGGAGCAGCTCTTCAAAGTCTTCTAATGGAATAACGGCAATTTCAGTTTCCTCCATTGCCACCGCAGTATCTTTATAGACAGATCCTTCCAACAGCGCCGTATAACCCAGAAAGTCGCCGTCAGTATATAGTTCTGTTACTAATTCTTTGCCTAAATCATTGGTTTTGGAGGTTTTTACTTTTCCTTTTAATACAAAAAATAATCTGGATGGGTGATTTCCTTCCGCGTAAATAGTTTGTTTTTTCTTGTATTTGTCAATGTTCCGCCCTTCTGCCAGTGCTTTAAGAGATTCCTTTCCGGTTGCTTCGTACATGAGTTTATTAAGCCCTTGTAAGTTGGGAGAGAAGTTTTGCTTTTTGATAGCCGCTTTTTTTAGCCTGCTGGATATGGCATCCCATAGCTCTGTTCCGGTGAAAGGTTTGGTAATATAATCATCGGCGCCCATCCCCATTCCTTTTCTAAAATCTGCTCTTTCTGTTTTTGCTGTGAGAAAGATAAATGGCGTGTCTTTCACTTCTTCATGTTGTTGCATAAGATGTAAAACGCCGAAGCCATCCAATACGGGCATCATAATGTCGCAAATTACAAGGTCAGGATGATGTTGGAGGATCATTTCCATTCCCGTTTTTCCGTTGTTGGCCGTCAGTACGCTGTAGCCGGCAATGGTTATAATATCTACTGTGTTTTCCCGTAGCTCTTCATTATCTTCAATCAATAGTATTTTTTTCATGTTACAAGGGGATGTTTTCATTATCAATAGGGAAAATAATAGTAAAAGTTGTGCCTTTATTCAATTCACTGGTACATGAAATAGTGCCATTCAGCATCTCACTATATTTATGGACGATATGCAGTCCTAAGCCAGTTCCCTGGATATTAGTGACATTGCTTCCACGATAGAAGCGTTCAAACAGATGTAGCTGGTCTTCCGCTGATATGCCAATCCCATTGTCTTTTACGAGGAGGGTAAATTTATTGTTGGCATTTATGGTTGCAATGGTTATAAGGCTGCTGGGTTTTGAAAATTTAATAGCATTCCCTAACAGGTTCATAACGATGTGCTTTATCAGGGAGGGGTCAAGCACCAAATTTTTCCCGCCGGTATGCTTGTATTCTATAACCTGGTTATCTTTGACGATGCCTTGCATTTCCTGTATAACAGTATTAAAATGCTCTTCAATATCAAATTCGGCACTTCGCACCTGTACTTTACCTTCTTCAATTTTACCTACGGAAAGAAAATCATTCAAGGTATCCGTTAATAAGCTGACATTATTGACGATTCGTTGGATGTGTTTATTACGGATAGGCTGATCCTGGTCTGTGTCATAATGTTTCACCAGGAATGCAGAGGAAAGAATTGTGCTGAGTGGGGTGCGGAATTCATGGGAAGCCATCGAAACGAAACGGGATTTGAGGTCACCCAGTTCTTTTTCTTTGCCTAATGCAATAGTAAGTTCTTCCTTAGATGCCTCCAGGGCTTCGAGTGCCTGGCGAAGCTTTGTGGTACGGTCTTCTACCATATCTTCCAGTTCAGCATACAATTTTTCTACCCGTTCTTCTGCTTTTTTCCGTTCGGTAATATTGCTGATGTAGGCAATGACGAAATTGCCTTCTTCATTGGAGTAATGACTAAGACTTATTTCCACGGGGAATTCCGATCCATCACTGCGAACTGCGTATAGGTCAAGTCCAATACCCATTGGCCTGCTCTGAGGATCCGCAGTATATCTTTCCCTATGGATCACATGACGCTGGTGAACACGTTCAGGGATTAAAATTTCGATTTTTTTGCCTATTAGTCCTTCCCGTACGTAGCCAAATTGTTGCAGCGCGAAGTTATTAATAAGTACAATTTCTCCTTCTTTATTGGCTACCAGTATTCCAATACTGGCGTAGTCAAACAAAGCCCCAAAACGCTCTAATTCCTTATTGAGTTGCTGTTTATAACGTCTGTCCGTTAAAATGTCGGTAATCCTGAAAAAGCAATAATCTTTATGATCATGTTTGAGGAAAATTTCTTCGTATACGCCTGTGAAAGTTTCGCCTTTTATATTCTTAAACTCGCGTTCTTCCACAACCAGGTTCCCTTTTACGGTATTTGCTAATCCTCCTACAGATCCTATTTTATTTTGTTCCATGATTAATTCAAGGGAAGCATAATCATCGGAGCCCAGCATTTTAATGCCTGTTTCGTTGATATATATCAACTTTCCGTTTTTGAGGTCCCTTATAGCAACAAGTCCTGGAACACGTTGCATGATGGCCGCGAAGATGCTTAGCTGAAAATCCGTATCTAAATCACTGATAGATAAACTCATTGTGTCATTTACTGGTATAAGACGATAATCCGGTCTATTCTCCTAAAAGTATTAACCGGTGAAACTCTTCCTTTCGCTTGGTGTGGTATTTCTCAACAGCATACTTTTGGAAATGAGCCATTGCTTCATCAATGGAATCTGTTAAAAGTATATACTGTAGGTCATTTGGAGCTATCATGTAATTTTCAAGCATTTTATGAAACAGTGGCATCAATGGCTCCCAATAGCCGCGATTCATCAGCACCAGCGGAAAGTTAAGAATTTTATGTGTTTGTATCAAAGTAAGTGCTTCAGAAAATTCATCCAGCGTACCGATTCCGCCTGGTAATATCATGAATCCATATGAATATTTAAACATGAGTACTTTACGTATAAAGAAATATTTGCAGTTGAATTGCAGGTCGAGGTATTTATTGGCAGCTTGTTCCCTGGGCAAACTGATATTACAGCCTACTGATTTACCTCCCGCTTCTTTTGCGCCGCGGTTAGCTGCTTCCATAATGCCGGGTCCACCACCCGTCATAACCGTAAAGCCGAGTTTGGCAATGCCGGCTCCTGATTTCCGTCCTAATTCATAATAGTCGGACCCCGGATTTACTCTCGCTGACCCAAATACAGCGATACAGGGGCCGGCAAAATGCAATACCCTGAACCCACGAATAAATTCAAATAATACTTTCAGCGAAAAGAAGAATTCCTTTGTCCTGGACCTGGGGCCTTCCAGAAAGTACTTTTCTTCATGTCCGGGTAATTCCTGTGTAATAGCCGACGTTTGACGACCCGTATTATTGGCATGCATAAGTTGAATATTAGGAAATCAATTTCCTATTATATTCTTTGCAGGATTATGACCGCTGTCATATAACAGTTTGATTGATCTCATTTTTTCCGCGCGTAAGGGAGGCTAAATTGTATTGGAGTAAAACAGTTTTTTATGCAGATATATATTAGTGAAGAAGCCGTGATAGGGGATATCCAGGACAAGTTCCAGACCATGTATCCCTACCTGAAACTGGCATTTTTCAGGAAACCGCCAATTATAGGAGAACATGCTCCTGCCAAGGATAGTATTTCAGCAGATATACCCGTTGAAAAAATCAGAATGCGAAATGGTTTTGGATGGCTGGATATCAGCTACTACCGGACGGCAGCAGCAGTAGAGCATGATTTTGGTCACATCTTAGGATTACATGTACAGGTACTTCCCAAAAAAGGCAGCCTGTGGTTGGAAAGGGGAGGTACGGATGACTGGACATTGGAGGCATTAAATAATGCCTGCAGACCGGCAAAACTCCCTCGGGGAAGATGATAGGTATATCATAACGATGGATTGTTCCCCCTTACCACCAGTGCCTTTTTTTTGAGCAGGTAGTCAAATAATACCTGTTCCGTTTCTTACTGCCCACATTACCAGTAGTATCTTTTCTTTTTTATTTAATGATGGCCTTACGGGAATAACTGAGGATGATTTCAATCAGTGAACAGGATGAGGGGCATCATTTTTTTTGCCTGGTAGAGACAGTAGTTTGCCATCAAAATATTTAACCAAAAAAAGGAGGTTTTTATGTCATCCGTATCATTAAGTAAACGTACTGCGTTAATGCCATCATTTTTTGATGATTTTTTAAAACCCTGGAGAGAATGGGCCGGCGGTTTTGATGGCAGGGCTTTTAATGCCTTAACTATTCCAGCAGTTAATGTAACAGAAGATAAAGAAAGTTATAAGCTGTCTTTGGCGGCACCAGGAATGAAAAAAGAGGACTTTAAAATTGATTTGGAGGGGAATACGCTGACTATTAGCGCGGAAACAGCAAGTGAGAAGGAGGAGAAAAATGAGAAGTATAGCAGGCAGGAATACAATTACAGCAATTTCTCCCGCAGTTTTAATTTGCCGGAAATGGTCAGCCGGGATAAAATAGAAGCGCGCTACGATGCAGGTGTGCTCAAGTTAAAATTACCTAAGAATGAAGACGCGAAAAAGAATGGGAAGAGTATTCGCATAGCTGTAAAATAGGAAGATTGATCCCCTGTCGGACTCTTCTGACAGGGATTTTACCTAAGTCAAAAAACGGTCTTTTATGGAAAAGATATTATTTATATCAGATGCGGTCACTATGAGCAGGGAATGTCTTGATTTTTCCTGTTACCTCGGCAACCTAACACATTCAAAAGTGACGGGTGTATTTCTTGAAAACCAGGAATTAGAACTCAGATCTGCAGAAGCCATTGAGGAAATAGCTGTTTGTGCGCCGGTTCGGGGAGTACCACTTGATATACAGAAACAACTATACAGAGATGAAAATATCTCTTTGTTTAAAAGTATCTGTGAATCAAATGGGGTAAATTTTGAAATACATAAGAATACAGGAATGCCGGCTGCCGAGGTGTTGAAAGAAAGCAGGTACGCGGACTTGCTGGTAATTGATGCTACTACCAGTTTTTCGTGGAAGTCCGAGAGTAGCCCAACTGCTTTTGTAAAAGAGATTTTAGAAAAGTCCGAATGCCCGGTTGTTATTGCGCCATTTTCCTTTGAGGGTATTGAAGAGATTGTCTTTACTTATAATGGCAGTCCTTCTTCTATGTTTGCCATTAAACAATTTACGCACTTATTCCCGGCATATCGTCATAGCAAAGTGACGGTATTAAGTGTCATCGAAACCGGCAAACAGATAAAAGGGGATCGGGACAGGCTGGAAGAATGGTTAGCCACACACTATGACAACGCCACCATTAAGGTGCTGGAAGATACCAATGTAGGCGGGCGATTGATGGAATACCTGTTCAGTAAAGAGCACACATTTATGGTAATGGGTGCTTACGGCCGGAGTTTTTTGTCGAAAATGGTACTTCCCAATCCTGCTGAACCAATACTAAAGGTGAGCACTCAACCCATATTTATTTCACATTACTAAGAATATTTTATGAAAAAGATCATAGGCGCTATTGACGCTTTACATTTCTCTGAGGACCAGGTAGCATGCTTTAATTATTTCGCCCGGGAAGCCAATGGCGAACTGACGCTTCTTTGTATGGATAATTTAACTACCGGTGCTATTCCGGTAGCGGGTATATTTTCTGAATCTCCCGTAGTTACTTATGAGGAGATTAGTGTAGAGGGGAGAGCGGCGTTGCAATGGCAGAGAAACAAAAATGTAAAACAGTTACACCAGATTTGCGATAGAGAACATATCGGGATCGATACCAGGGAGTCTGTTAGTTACCCCGTGGAAGAGGTAGTAGCTGCCAGTCGTTTTGCAGATCTGTTGCTCGTCACTAACAATACCTCTTTTACTGCACTCTCTGATACTAATCCTCCCAGGTTTGTGAAAGATTTATTGGTAGCGGCAACATGCCCGGTAATGGTATTGCCGGAGGTATTGTCGCCCATTAAGGAAATCATCTTTGCATATAGCGGTACATACTCTTCTATTTATGCGATCCGCCAGTTTACCCTGCTTTTCCCTGGATTTGCAGATACCCCGGTAAAGGTGGTATATGTGGCTGAAAACAACGAGCAGGCAATTCCATTTGAATATCAGCTGAAAGACTATCTGCAAACGCATTATAACCAGGTGGATTTTGTGAGAATGAGCGGAGAGCCGGCCACTGTTTTCCTGGCATTATTAATACGCCGAAATGACTGTATCGTTACCTATGGCGCTTTTGGACGGAGTGATCTGTCCCGGTTTTTCCACCACAGTGATGCAGAAAACATCCTGCGTACTACAAATATTCCAGTGTTTATCACGCATCCGTAAAGCATTTTTTATGAAGGGAATCATTATTTATAAAGGAAAATATGGAGCCACCCGTCAGTATGCCATTTGGTTGGGTAATATGTTGAATATCCCGGCGGTACTGGCCGGGAGTGAAATGAAGGACCAATTGCAGGCGGCAGATTATATAATTATGGGAACCAGTGTTTATATTGGGAAATTGCAGTTACGCAAGTGGATTGAGCAACATCAGGATTTACTGCTGAATAAAAAGCTATTTCTTTTCCTGGTGGCAGGTACACCTGTTTCAGAGAAGGAAAAGCTACAGGAGTACATTACCATTAATGTTAGTGCTGAAATCAGATCCAGGTGTAGCTGCTTTTTCCTTCCGGGCAAACTCGAGTTCAACAAGTTATCGCTCCCCGATAAAATTTTGTTGAGAATGGGCGCGTGGCTGGCAAAAAAACGGGGCGAAAGCATTGTAATGACAGATTACAATAACGTAAGCAGGGACCAATTATTAGTAATTGTTGATGCAGTAGGTAAACTAAATCAAGTCGCCGTTAAATGACGAAGTGCTTTTTTATATTACTATTATTCCCGTTTTTTTGCACTGCCCGGCAACGTAGTCCTTACAACACACCTACTGATTCCGTTACACGTTCTTTTTATCAGAAAATGGACAAGCAACTTGTGTGGCTTACCGCAGCAGGAAGGCCCCAGTTGAATTTGTTAAACCACTATATCCGGCAAGCTACTTACCTGGGCCTGGACACAAAGGACTATGAGCCGGTGATGATCCAGGCAGCGACAGAGAATAGCTGGAAAATGCTGACTGCCGCGGATAGCCTGTCTACAGATGTACGAATTACAGAAACTGCGTTGCAATTTTTTAGCGATGTAGCTGGTGGCCGGCAGGTAAAACCATTTGTGAAATTTGATGGACTCCCACCGCCATCTGACAGAAGAGTTGCCATCGCTGCTGAACTAGCTGAGAGTTTGTCAAAAGATCAATTCGCTGTTTTTTTACAGCATGTAGAGCCGGCAGATACGGCGTATGGTACCCTGAAGCAGCTTATCGCCGGCTTCTATACAGTACTGCTGGATACCGCTTTTGCAGAGATACCCGTTACGTCATTAAAAGCAGATAGCGCCAACACCGCCTTATTAAGACGGCTTCATCAAATTGGTGTAGCGGATACTTTACCAGGTATCCCGGATCCATCCCTGCAAGAAAGGATTATTGCGGCGCAACAGTTGTTTAATATGCTGGATGATGGTGTGTTAAGACCTGGTTTCCTGCAGGCATTAAATACACCATTATCCTCGAGATTGCAAGTACTGAAAAATGCCTTGAATCAAATCCGTTGGTTGTATTACTATAAAGTACATGCCTCCGTGGTGTTGGTAAATATACCTTCCACCACAGTTACGTTTTATCAAAACAATAAGTTGGTGCTATCTTCAAGGGTGATTACAGGTAAGAAGAGCACTCCTACACCTACGCTTTGCAGCAGAATTACGGAGGTGGTACTTTTCCCTTATTGGATGGTTCCTAATAAAATCGCTGTCAGGGAATTGCTGCCGCATATAAAAAGGGATCAGCAATATCTTGTTGATAACCAATACCAGGTATTAGACAAGCATGGGCATATAACAGATCCATCATCCATTAACTGGCATCAGCTGGGGCCGGGTAATTTCCCCTACGTTATCCGGCAGAATACGGGATGTGATAATTCCCTGGGTATTGTGAAATTGAATTTTTTCAGCCCGTTTGATGTTTATCTGCATGATACGCCGGGAAAGAGCCTGTTTATGTTGAAACAGCGTTTTTTTAGTCACGGCTGCGTAAGGGTGGAAGAAGCCTTACCTTTAGCGCATTTACTTTTGGATAAGGATGCCCCGGGCATGGTGGCACTGGAGGCAAAGGGTAGTCAGCCGAATCAGCACCCGGTGATATTTCCGGTTAAGAGCCTGGCGTATGTTTTTATACTTTATAATACTGCATGGCCCGATAGTACAGGTCAGGTAAGGTTTTATGAAGATGTTTACGGAAAGAACTGATTTAACTATACTATCTTGCTGATAGCTGCCAATTTGTTCTTTTTAAATTTCACAATGTCTTCCCAGCTGTAGGTATTGAGAATGTTAGTCTTGCAGCAACCCCCTCTTCTCGCTACCCATATACCCAACTGCATAAAATCAAAATGTGTCAATTCGTGCGCATCTGTATCGATAACCAATTTCACTCCTTCGGCAATCGCTTTTTTTACCAGGCTATCGTTTAGATCCAGCCGGTTAGGACGTGCATTTATTTCGATGGCAGTACCGGTAGCTGCGGCTTTTTTAAATAATTGATCCCAGTCCACAGGGTAAGGATTTCTACTGCCAATAAGGCGGCCACTGGGGTGACCTATACAATGAACATATGGGTTTTCACAGGCTTTCATTAACCTGTCCGTATTGTCTTTTGTAAAGTGGCTATGGATAGACGCGATGACCCAATCGAACTGTTTCAAAAGTTTATCGGGTAATGACAACTGGCCATCTTCCAGGATATCTACTTCTACGCCTTTTTTTACGTAATCATATCCCAGTTGTTCATTCACATTGTTTATTTCGGCAGCCTGACGCGCTATATCTGCTGGTTGTAGTACATGCCCTGTTCTGTCACCGGATGCATGATCTGTGATGACGATATATTGATAGTGAGGGAATATGCTAAATACATAACGGGCAATATGGGCAATGCTTTCCTTTCCATCACTCCAGTTACTGTGTATCTGCATATCGCCTCTTAACTGATTAAATGTTACAAGGGAAGGTAAAGCATGTTCTGCTGCGCCGGTAATAATATCCTGTTCCTCTCTCAGTTCTGGTGGAACATAGTCCAACTGCATATGTTGAAATATTTCCTCTTCTTTTTCGCAGGCAACATATTGGCGATTTTTGACATCATACAAGCCATTGGCCCCCAGCCGGTATCCTTTTTGGACAGCCCAATTTTCCATCAGGGCGTTGTAGTTTTTTGAACCCGTATAATATAACAGCGTGCCTCCATAATGTTTGGCATCTGTCAGGTAAAGATATACCAACAGCTGACTATGTAATACAATGCCTATCCTATTCTCCCCGGCAGCAAAAATACTTTCCGTTAATGGCAGGCGGATAATCTTATAGAGTAACTTTTTTTTGTCCGGACCGTTTATTTGTACTACGATGTCAATATCTCCTATGGTGTCTTTCCCTCTTCTAAGACTACCTGCCAGCGCCGCTTTTTGCACTTCCGGAAGCTGACGGATGGTGTGTAATATTTCTTTACCCTGCAAAATGGCTTCCGGAAATTGTAAGCGGTTAGCTGCTTCTTTGTATAGTTTTAATGCCCGCCTGATGTTCTTTTTATTCTCGGCTGTTAATACCTGGATCTTGTCCAGTTGTTCCATTGCTACGGCAGTAGTGAATTCACTGAGATTTTTTATTCCAAGTTCATGACAGATAATGTTTACTTTGTCAGCTGTAATTCCCCTGATATCCATCAGTTCCACCAATGTAGCCGGGATTGTTTTGGTGCTTGCATGCGTTTTCATATTGTTTAAGTTTTATTACTACACAGTAATCAGGCCCATTCCACGGGGATTATATTTTCGCACAAATGACGCGCTTCTGCTATAGCCAGGTCATATCTGGGACTGATAATGTTAGTATTTGTAAGAAAGTCAGGTTGTTCTATGAGAGTGCGACATAATACGACTCCCTTTTCCAGCAGCATATATTTTTCGTGGCGACTCAATGTGGAAAGACAGGTGATAGGATAAAGGCCGGTTTTATCAACAATATCCTTTAGCCCCTTTCCAACGGGATAATCCCAGGATAGCATATTTAACCCCATACATGCTGCATATTGTGTCGCATCCGGAGTGATACGTGTATTCGTTACCAGCCATCCCTGGTACTCCTGTTGGGGCTGGTTATCCAACGAAGTCATTTTATATACGATGTCTTTAAACCGTGACTGTATGTACAATGGAATTTTCACATCGCAGTGCGTGCCCTGTACCTGGTGATATTTGCATTCAATGATATATGCACGTGTGTTTTTGACTGCATAGATATCTACCTCATGTGTAATACAGTGTCCGGTCATTAGTTGATTGGTAATAGCTGAATAGCCTGCTTGTCTGAAAAGATGGGCCACATATTGTTCGAAAGGAAAACCGGAAGGTCCCAGCTCAAAAATGGCTTGCTTCAACCGGTATCGACCGGCCAGTTGACGGGATGATTTTTTTAGTAAATCATATGCCATCTTATAAATCATGCGCGTGGGCATGTTGGGATATACTTGTTTATATAGCTCCTTGAGTATCTTATCAATTAATTCAGAACTAACACCTGATCTCTTCAGGGATTGCTTAATCTTTTCTGAAGAGAATGGGACTTTGGTACCACTGGATTTTGTAACGAGTATAGATGGTTGTGTTGATTCCATGATCAAAAATATTTCTGTTACTAATGTAGGCTTATATGGAGATCCATTACCTGATACTCATTAGGCGTAACAGTGATTGTTGTCATGTATTGATGGAAGAGATAACGGTAACATCAATTGCTCTGCAAATAAACAGGAAAGCGGATGGTTCACATCCGCTTTCCTGTTTATTAATATTCCCATTGCCAGTTGGTAATTTCCGGCATATCCTGGCCATTTGCCTTGATGTATTGTTTATGCGCTACCAGCTTATCCTGCAGTAGTTGCTTCAGATAAACACCCCTGCTGCCAGTTTGGGGCAGGCGATCTATTACATCCATTACCAGGTGGAACCTGTCCATTTCGTTCAGTACGGTCATATCAAAGGCGGTGGTAACAGTGCCTTCTTCCTTATACCCTCTTACATGGATATTACTGTTATTGGCCCTGCTGTAAGTTAACCGGTGTATGAGCCACGGATAACCATGAAACGCAAAAATAACTGGTTTGGAAGTGGTAAACAGTGCATCAAAGTCTTTATCACTTAACCCATGCGGATGTTCTGTTTGTCTTTCCAGTTTTAGAAGATCTACAACATTAATCACACGGATCTTTAACTCGGGTAGATGCTCTCTGAGAATAGATACGGCGGCAAGCGTCTCCAATGTAGGAACATCGCCGCTACAGGCCATCACTACGTCGGGTTCGCATTCCTGGTCATTGCTGGCCCAGCTCCAGATACTTAATCCACGGGTACAATGCTGAATAGCCTCTTCCATGTTCAGCCATTGAGGGGAGGGGTGTTTTCCTGCAATGATTACATTGACATAATGCATACTGCGCAGGCAGTGATCCGTTACAGATAACAGGCAGTTGGAATCGGGAGGAAGATATACCCTTACGATTTCTGCTTTCTTATTAATGACATGATCAATAAAGCCGGGATCCTGATGGGTAAATCCGTTGTGGTCTTGTCGCCACACGGTGGAGGTGAGCAGGATGTTTAATGATGGTATCTGCCTGCGCCAGGGAATTTCGCGGGTCATTTTTAGCCATTTGGCATGTTGATTAAACATGGAATCGACTATATGAATGAATGCTTCGTAGCAGTTAAATATTCCATGTCTGCCGGTCAGCAGATAGCCTTCCAGCCATCCTTCACATTGGTGTTCACTCAGCATCTCCATTACTTTCCCTGATGGTGCCAGGAACTCATCACTTTTGTCAGTGTCGGCATTCCATTGTCTGTTGGTTACTTCAAACACTGCCTCGAGGCGATTGGATACGGTTTCATCGGGCCCGAAGATCCGGAAGTTGTTACTGTCTTCATTCAGATGAATGATATCCCGTAAAAAGCGTCCGCTCACATGCACGTCACCTTCTCCCATTTTCCCTCTTTCTGTGCAGCTGACGGCATAATTACAAAAATCAGGCATTTTGAGTGTTTTAGTTAGCAGCCCCCCATTGGCATGAAGGTTGGCGCCCATTCTTTTTTCGCCCTTTGGCGCCAGCGCTGCAATATCTTTATTCAGCTGCCCTCTTTCATCAAAAAGTTCTGCCGGTTTGTAGCTTTTCATCCATGCTTCCAGCATGGGAAGATGATTTGCCGGACTATGGGCAGTAACAGCCAGTGGAATCTGATGCGCACGGAAGTTACCTTCTATCTTATACCCATCTACTACTTTAGGTCCGGTCCAGCCTTTGGGTGACCTCAAAATAATCATTGGCCACCGGGGACGTCCTGTTTTGATATGATCTGCAGCTTGCTGTTTTATATTTTTGATCTGGCTGACAGCGCTATCCAGCGCGGCAGCCATTGCCTGGTGCATTTCTGTGGGGTCCGAGCCTTCCACAAAAATGGGTGTCCAGCCATATCCTGTAAACAGCAACTCTAGTTCAGCGTGAGAAATTCTGGCCAATACAGTAGGGTTGGAGATCTTATACCCGTTTAGATGTAAAATTGGCAATACAACACCATCTGTGGCTGGATGCAGGAATTTATTCGAATGCCAGGCAGTTGCCAGCGGCCCTGTTTCAGCTTCTCCATCACCTACTACACAGGCTACAATAAGAGACGGATTATCTAAAACAGCGCCAAAGGAATGGCTGAGAGAATAACCCAATTCGCCACCTTCATGAATGGAGCCTGGTGTTTGAGGGGAAGCGTGGCTGGAAACTCCACCAGGGTAGGAAAACTGTGTAAATAGTTTTCGTAGTCCCTCTTCATCCTGCGTAATGGCGGGATATACTTCGCTATATGTACCTTCCAGGTAGGTGCCGGACACCACCGCCGGACCGCCGTGCCCGGGACCAGATACATAAAGCATGTTAAGATCATATTTGCAGATGATCCTGTTAAGATGCGTATAAATGAAATTCTGTCCGGGAGTTGTTCCCCAGTGGCCCAGCTGCATTTTTTTTATATGCGCCATTTGCAATGGTTCCTTTAGCAAGGGATTATCCCGGAGATAGAGCTGGCCTACTGACAAGTAGTTGGCGGCGCGCCAATAGGCATGTATCTTATCAAGCATCGCCGGTGATAACGGCGCATCTGTGCTGGTGGCTGTTTCGACTGCATTATTCATGAGTATATTTTTTTGATAATGATATTATTTAATGACGGATCATGCCAATTGCTATTTGTGCCATCATCCATTCCTCATCCGTTGGTATTACCCTGACGGTAGTTGGCCCTTTATCGATAGATATCAGGCCGCTATTTTCCCGGTTACGTTGATCGTCCAACCTGATTCCCAGGAAATTCAAATGCGCACAAATACGTTGCCTGATAACCGGTGAATTTTCTCCAATACCACCTGAAAATACCAGTGTGTCAATACCTCCCAGTACTGCCGCGTAAGCACCAATCTTTTTCCTGACTTCGTAACAGAACAGGTCAATGGCTTCCCGGGCCCGGATATCGGTGTTTTCCTGGATAAGTAAGTCCGCCATGTCGCCGGTAGTTTCTGCTATTCCCAGCAACCCGGATTCGTGATTAATGAGGTGATTGAACTGATCGGTGGAGAGATTTTCGGATTTCATGATGTACCAGGCAACACCGGGATCAATGTCTCCACTTCTGCTACTCATGGGAATACCGGAGGCAGGTGTAAAAGCCATGCTGGTATCCATGCTTTGTCCCTGATGTACGGCGGCTAAACTGGCGCCGTTCCCGAGATGCGCCAATACTACCCGGCCGTTGGCGTTATCTTTTCCCGCTGTTTTTTCCAATGCAAGCATAAGATACTGATAGGATAAGCCATGGAAGCCATACCGCATGATGCCCTGGCTTTCAAATCTCCGGGGAACAGGAAGCTGCCTGGCTACGCGGGGGATTGTTTGGTGAAAAGCAGTATCGAAGCAGGCAATATGGGTTTTACCCGGATAATGCTGCTGGAAAACCTCTACCAGGTTGATTTCATTCGGAAGATGATCGGGGTCGTAGGGAATGATCTGTTTTAATGAGGCCAGTAAAGATGCTGTAATAACGGCCGGAGCAGTGTGTTGCATACCATGCACTATCCTGTGAGCAATGGCAACTATTTTTTCAATATCCTTTTGGCTTTCCAGCCAGTTGGCGAGACAAAGAATAGCAGAAGGATAATCACAGATAGTATCAGCCGGTATAGTTTGGGTTATCCCGGTGTTTGCTAGCCTTATTTTGAAGCTGATACCCGTTCTTCCAATATTATTAATTTGCCCTGAAAGTATTTTTTCCGGATTTTCTGTTTGTGTAAAAATGGCAAATTTAATGCTGGACGAACCACCATTGAGGATTAACAGCATAATAAAGTATTAAATAATAAAGTATTAAAATGTTGTAAACAGCCCCGAAGTTCTTTTTTTAGTAAGCGGATTACAATGACAGCCGTCAGATATTTCTTTGATATTGGTCATTGTTCCATTTTGCTGCACAGGCGAATGTACCCTTTAATTGTTGAAACAAGGGAACAGGGTATAATGTTGTCGCAAACGCTAGCGTTGTTGGGGTTATATGGCGTTAACTTTCTTTTTAACAACAAAACTATCCGCTGGATATTTCGCTTTCATAATGGTGCGTATTCCTTCGCACCAGTCGCTGAAAAGTTTCTTTTCGGCAGCTGTTAATCTCGCATTGGTGTGAATGATGGTATAAGATGATAAGGGCATTTCTCCTTCGTTAACCATCTCGATGCTTTCTCCCAGTTTTTTATACTGCCTTGCAATTCGGTTGTTGGTGAATTCGTTGAAATTCAGATGACGTTTTCCATCCTTCACATGTTTATTCAGCCACCAGGTTAGGGGTTGAATTTCCGCATACCACGGATAAACGGTATTGTTACTATGACAGTCATTACACGCCCGCTTTAGTATATCCTTTACTTCCGGAGGAGTGGTATAAGTAGTGGTGATGTCATGAGCGGGTGCCGCATCAGTGATATTTCTTGCCGGTCGATAAAATTGTATTAAAACAACTACCAACAACACAATCCACAGGAAGATTTTCTTGCGTTTCATAGCAACTTCGTTTTAAACTAGTGTAGATGTCATTATAGAAGGAAGTGGATAAATAGCAGTTTTACTTCCTGGAAAATAGACTGGAAGCAACTTAAATAATATTTTTGAAGAAATGCTGTTTTTTTGCTGAAAATTCGCCGACGAAAAATGACAAGGGTAGGGGCAGATGCTGGTGAAAGGACCATTTTGATACGCCAGATTCTTAATCTAGATTAATCCTAATTCTTAAGCTAGATTATTGGTGGATGACTGTCTTGTAAGCGACTTTTGTTCTACGATTGAGAGGACTGGAAAGCCCCAAATATAGTGGGATCCAGCCTGATCGTTTCTTATCTGATGAACAGAAATGTTTACTGATCATTTAACTATTAAACTCAAAAAAATGAACAAGATTACAGTAAAAGACGGGACAGAAATCTATTACAAGGATTGGGGAACTGGTCAACCCCTTGTTTTCCACCATGGATGGCCATTATCGAGCGATGATTGGGATGGTCAAATGATTTATTTCCTGAACCAGGGATTCAGAGTCATTGCTTTTGATCGCCGGGGACATGGACGTTCCAGCCAAACTGCCATTGGACATGATATGGACACTTATGCTGCTGATGTGGCGGAACTGGTTCATGCGCTTGATTTAAAAAATGCGGTGCATATTGGGCATTCAACAGGTGGCGGAGAAGTAATACGCTATGTGGCCAAATATGGGAAAGGACGTGTGGCCAAAGCAGTGCTTGTAAGCGCGGTGACACCCATAATGGTTAAGAACGAAAATAATCCGGATGGTGTTCCATTGTCTGTTTTTGATGAAATACGTGCCAATACAGCTACCAACAGGCAGCAATATTTTCAGGATTTCACCATTCCATTTTATGGCTATAACCGCGAAGGGGCAAAGAAGTCTCAGGGTATTATGGACAATTGGTGGCGTCAGGGAATGATGGGGGCAATAAAAGCGCATTATGATTGCATCAAGGCATTTTCTGAAACAGATTTTACAGAAGACCTTAAGCGCGTTGAGATTCCTGTGCTGGTGATGCATGGTGAAGATGATCAGATTGTACCTATTGCGACCACTGGAGTAAAGGCAGCAGCGCTGTTGAAAAATGGCAGGCTGATTACCTACCCAGGATTTCCGCATGGTATGCCAACAACAGAAGCCGCTACGATCAATAAAGACTTGTTAGCGTTCATCAGAGAATAGCTATCATCCGTATTTGTATAGCAAGCGGCCCGGGATTATTCCGGGCCGCTTGCATTAATGCGAAATCTTAATATAGGTTAATGCGATTTCTTAAACTGGTTCATAGGACCCAACAGTAATATCACGGAACTTCGTGGCATCGTGTATTTAAAGCGGAAAGAAGAGCGCTATCGTTTCTTTTTCTGCAGGGTGTTTCTGACTTTGCTGAGAAATTCCGGGGATACGCCAAGGTAACGGGCTATTTGATTTTGTGGTACGCGCTGTACCACCTGTGGATATTTTTCAATAAAAGCCAGGTAGCGTTGCTCTGCTGTTTGCGAAACAAGACTGTGCAGGCGTTTTTGGAAGGAGAATAGAGAGCGTTGCATCAACAGGCGAAACAATGCTTCAAACTTGGGTATTTTCTCGTAAAGCATTGCTTTGTTTTTGTGGTCGATCATCAGCAGTTCACAATCTTCCAATGACTCAATAAACATGTTGGAAGGTGTTTGTTCTGTAAAGCTGGAAGGATCGCTCACCCACCAATTTTCAGTTGCAAAGGTGAGAATTGTTTCAGTGCCATCCTCACTTAAGTAGTAGGTGCGGATACATCCTTTTACAATGTAAGCTTCGAAATCGCAGATGTCACCCTCCTGTAAAAGGTAAGTACGTTTACGGATTCGTTTGAATTTGAGCATGGAATGAAATAGTTTCCGCTCCGCTGGTGTCAGAGAGATATGATCTACAAATCGGTCAATTTGTTCAAACATAGTCGGCTAAAATATTGGATGTATAGCAGTTTGCAGATAAATAAAGCAGTTCCGTATGTTCAAATGCTATTCCTGTATTTATGCTGTTGATTATCAATTATATATAGTTTGTTTAGGCAAACTGAAAAATTACGGTATATCGTAATTTTATGTAGACTTAGTATTATTGCAATGCCGCGGGACGTTTTGCTTCGGCATGGATTTAATTACTGATAGAAAATTAAGAGTTATGGATAATGGTGCTTTAGACAAGAAAAACGAATTTGAAACCCTGTTATGCTTTTCAAAAGTAATAGCTGCGGCCAGACATCGTTCAGACCTCTGGGAAATAATAAATGAACAATTATTGGATAATTTTGGCGCCAGCTATTATACACTTTGTCTCATCAATGAAGATAATACTACACATACGCCGTTTTTATACAGCGCTAAGAATAAAATAAAATCCATCACCGGGGAAAGTCCGGTAATGCTTCAGCAGCATCCTTTTCACGATGGAATATTTAACCGGGTTATTGACATGGAGGAGCCATTGATATTGGATATGAAAGGGCTGATCCGGCAAAAGGACGTTCCCACCTATGTTATTCACTGGCATAACTCAGGAATAAAAGAGATGATGTTGGTGAGGATTTGTAATGGCAAAAAGCCGAAAGGAGTGCTGTATCTGTATGCGAAAAGAAGCGGCGCCTTTGGCAAGACGCAATTTGGCCTTCTCAAGGGGGTGGCAGATCAGCTGGGAACGGGGATATCCAATATTCTTGCCAATGAGCAAATTGAGTTGCAGTTGGAAGAGATCCGGAAATATAAAATGGAATTGGAGCAGGAGAACAGCTATCTGAAGGAAGCGTGGAGAAAAGATAAGCACCTGGCCAATAAGGCTGTTGGCAATTCAGATATTATGAAGAAAGTGCATGGCCTGGTGTCGAAGGTAGCGGCGTCCGATGCCACGGTGCTGATCCTGGGGGAAACGGGCACAGGTAAGGAACTGATTGCAAACCAGGTACATGATGCCTCTCCACGACGTGATAAGCTGATGATCAAAGTGAATTGTGCTGCTATTCCCGCTAACCTGGTAGAAAGTGAGTTATTTGGCCATGAGAAAGGTAGCTTCACGGGAGCATTAGATAGAAGGATAGGCAAATTTGAACTGGCCAATAACAGTACCCTTTTCCTGGATGAAGTAGGGGAGCTTCCACTGGAAATCCAGGCTAAGTTACTGAGGGTACTACAGGAAAAGGAAATAGAACGGATTGGTGGCCGTTCGGTTATTAAAGTAGATGTGCGCATCATTGCTGCCACCAACAAAAACCTGGAAGCCGAGGTACTTGCAGGTCGTTTCCGGAGCGATTTATATTACCGCCTGAATGTATTTCCTATAACTCTCCCGCCACTACGGGACCGGGGAGAGGATATCCGGGAACTTGCCTTTTATTTCATGAGCCAGTATGCGACAAATACCGGGAGAAAGATCACCGGCATTACGAAAAAAATGCAGGAAAAATTGATGGCTTATTCCTGGCCGGGCAACATCCGGGAGTTGGAGCATCTCATTGAACGTGCCGTGCTCCTTACTTCTACCAATACCATATCGGAAATAAGTCTTCCCACCAGGAACGAGGTGATCCCTGTGGTGACGGATGCAGGGGGCCAGATACGCTCTTTGGCAGACGTAGAGCGGGAACATATCTTGAAAATGGTAAAATTATCCAGGGGTAGAATATCGGGCGTAAATGGGGCCGCATCCAAGTTACAGCTCCCGGCCACCACCCTTATTTCAAAAATGCAAAAGCTGGGTATCCAAAAGAAGCATTTTATTGATTTACCGGAAACGTCAGGAGGGATTTAGTTGTCAACCTCCTTAGTGTTTCTCATGGAGAGATCCAGTCTGCCAGATGTAAAGGCCCAGTAACTCCAGAGAAGCAGGCACAGTGCCAGGGCGCCGGAAGGCCATATAAAAGATAACAGGAATGCTGATAAGTGAACCGGCACGCCATACAAGTAGTTCCTTTTTATATTCCGGATGGCAGTACGACTGAGCTCAGGGCGCAATAGTTCGTGGTTGCTGCTGGCAATACCCCATAGCAGGTTAAACGCAAGATTGATCAATACAAACAACCCTGTATAAATGGCTACTGCAAGGGTTTCAGAAGGGGTATGGTAATATTTGGCCAGTAGTGCGGTTGGGTAAGATATGCAGGTAGCAAGGAATAGTATCAGGCCGTTGGAAAACATCAATGCGCTGTTACGGCGATATATCTGTTTAAATATTTTGTGGTGATTCACCCACATAATGAATATGCTGAAAAATGAAAGTCCGAATGCAAGAAAAGAGGGCCATTGACCAGCCAGGCTATTCAGTATGGCCTGCTTGTTATTGCCCTCCGGTACGTGTAGTTCCAATACCAACAAGGTGATGGCAATGGCAAAAACGCCATCGCTAAAACCTTCGATCCTGGCGGTTTCTTTCTCCATAACTAATGGGTAAATGTTAATTATAGGTCGATTTGATGCCGAGTTTCTTCATCTTGGAATACAGTGTTTGCGGTGGAACTTTCAGAATTTCTGCAGCGCCCATTTTTCCGGATACCCGGCCATTGCAAGCTTTCAGCACTCTCATAATATGTGCCCTTTCCATTTCTTCCAAAGTTTCCAGGTTATTATCGTTGGCAATCGGTAGTTGTGATGCCGGAAGTGCTATTGTATCCAGTTGCGGGCCATCTGCCAGGATAAATTGTCTTTCGATGAGATGTTCAAGCTCCCGGATGTTTCCCGGCCAGTCGTATTCCAGCAACAATTTTAACGCGGCATGACTGATGCCTGTGACCTGCTTGTTGTTGGCGGCCGACAGCCGTTGCAGGAAATGATATACCAATGGTTCAATATCTTCCCTGCGATCCCGCAGGGCCGGTAATTCAATGGGAAATACCTTCAGCCGGTAGTAAAGGTCCAGCCGGAAGCGGCCTTCCGCCACTTCTTTTTCCAGGTTCCTGTTGGTGGCCGCAATCACCCTTACATCCAGCTTAATGAGTTGGTCGCCGCCTAACTTTTCAATTTCCCTTTCCTGCAATGCACGTAATAGTTTTACCTGGGCTTCCAGGGGAAGTTCTCCTATTTCATCGAGAAAAAGTGTCCCGCCATTTGCCTGCTCAAACTTGCCGACGCGTTTTTGTATGGCGCCGGTAAACGCACCCCGTTCGTGACCAAATAGTTCTGACTCGAGTAAGGATAGTGGAAGTGCAGCACAGTTGATGGTGATAAATGGTTTATTCTTCCGAAGGGAGTTTTTATGAATGGCACGAGCAAAACATTCTTTGCCGGTACCACTTTCTCCTAATAGTAGCACAGAAGTGTTCGTAGGAGCAACCGCCACTATTTTATCGAGTGCCTTCCTGAGGGGGAGACTGTTCCCGATAATATCCGGGGCAAATGTATTGACGGATGGCGCGGGGAGTCCTTCACTTTTTATCATCCCATTTTCTATACCATGACGATACCGGGCGATATCCAGCATAATAAAAAGATCGCGCTCTCTAAAAGGCTTTACCAGGAAACCGTAGGGCTGTGTGGCTTTAGCTGCTTCCAGGGTTTGTTGATTGGTATTGGCAGAGATGTATAAAAAGGGTAGCCTGCGCTGTAAAAGCTCTTTCCCCAGCTCAATGCCACTGGTAGCTGTTTTTAGCGTAATGTCCAGTAGTACCCAATCAGGTTTCTTTTCGTCTATTATCGTTCTTGCTTTCTCAACAGAAGTGGCAATGCCGCAGACTTCGTACCCACCTTTGAGTAGCATCATCTTTAAATCGTTGCTTACAATGAATTCATCTTCAACGATCAGGATTTTTTCCTTACCCTCCATTTTCCGTAATATTAGTTTGCATTAATAAATGATCCAATTAGAAAACGGATCTGTATTAAAACGCCTTCCTCGTTGCTTTTTAAGCGGAAGGTACCATCCAGTTGCTCTGCGAGCCCTCTCATCAGGCTCATGCCCAGCGACGTTGATTCTTCTGGTTGGGTGTTACTGAATCCTACGCCATTGTCTGCAATAGTAAGCACACAGTACCCGTATTCATCTTTTTGGAATGAGATATTTACCGTTCCCTTCCTGTCTCCCGGGAAGGCATATTTAATAGAATTACTAACTGCTTCATTCAGGATAAGTCCCAAGGGAATAGCTTGTGCTACATCCAGCATAACAGCAGCAGTATCGATAGAAAAAACAAGGTTTTTCCTGGTATCAAAGCTGTCGCGCATATATCCAACCAGTTCTCTTATGTACCAGTTCATATCTATCGCACCAAGGTTATCTGTATTGTAAAGACGCTGGTGTATTAATGACATGGCATACATCCTGTTCTGGCTGTTCCGGATAGCAGCAATGGCGTCTTCGTTTTCGAGGTACAGGGACTGGGAGTTGAGGAGGCTGATGATGATCTGCAGATTATTTTTCACCCGGTGGTGTATTTCTTTCAACAGCCATTCTTTATCTTCCACCAGTTTTTGGAGCGTGTTGTTTTGCGCGTTAATTTCCTGTTGTTGTTGTTCCAGCTTCTCAGCAGTTCTGGTTTTCAGCCGATACCGGTTGTATACCAGTACGAGGATGACCGACAGCATGCAGATACCACCGATGATCACGTTTCGGAATACCCTGCCTTTCTGCAGGGAAATTTCCTGCACTTTGCTCCGCTGGGTCAGTAGTTCTATGTCCTGATCTTTTTTCTCTGTTTCAAATTGCAGGCGTAACAGGCCCAGTTGTTTCGCCTGGTTCATGCTGGTGAGGGAGTCGGAAAGGTATTTAAAGTTTTGATAGTGTTTTATGGCTGATGCAGGTTTCCCGAGTGCGGAGTCGGTACGGAAAGCCATGCGCTCGGCGTCGGCTTTACGTATAAGAGACAAGGGAAACATTTCCTGTGCCCGCTGGTAGCCCTCCAGGTAAGGTACCGTTTCAGCGAACCGACCAATATGCTGAAGGTAAAAAATCACTGCCAGTCGTGATAATTGACTACTCTGTTTCTGACCGTTACCTGTTTCAAGGAACACCAGCAACCGCTGATAATGTATTTTGGCTTTGTCCAGTTCATTGAGCGCCGCAAAATTTTTCAGGTAAGTCATTTCTACCAGCAACCTTTCACCCTCCCTGGGAGACGGGCCCAGTTTTTCTGCACGGCTCAATGTATCCAGGCTTTGGTGATATTCCTTTTTCGTCCTTAGCGCATCTGCTATGTTGATAAGCATGGTTCGCTCAGTGGTGGTATCATTGTTTTTTTGGGCATGATCCAGACCTTTGTTGAAATATTCTATGGCCTGATCCGTATACGAAATGCTGTAGTACATAAGGCCAACGCGATTATAGATGGTAGAGAGCAGCGGGCTATCTTCTTTCAATGCTTCGCTTACTTCTACCGCTTTCAGGTTGTATCGGAGCGATTCCACGAAATTTCCGGCACCGTGATAAGCCTCGCCGATCAGGGAGTAAATTCCCTGAAGCCTTTTGAAGTTTGTTTTTTTGTATAGCTCAAGTGCTTCATGTAACGTTACCAGGGCATCTTTATAGTCTTCTCCATATTGTTGGAGGTCGCCTACAAACTCCATTAGTTTAGCTGCACTTAGGGTATCATGCATCTGGAGACATAGCCTGACGCCTTCCTGGTACAATGCCACCTTTGGCGCATAATCCGGACCATCATTGGAATAGCTTCCTCCAAGTTCTATCACCGCCTGCGCCTTTTCAGTTAAGGTACCATAAGTGTTCAGTATGGTCAGCGCCTGCCGGCTTACAGGCCTTCCTTTAATGGCCTGACCGGATTCGCGGAGCGTTTTGGCACGAAGCAGGAGGCTTAAACCCAGCCCGCGCTGATAATTCAATTGTTTACTGCGCGCCTCCATTTGGTCGGCTATCCGGAAAGCCATCTTAATGTCTTCCTCTTTTGATTCCGGCCTGTCCAGGTATCCCTCGCCCTCCCGCAGCCAAGAGGAAATCTGGGCGGTATCTGTCTTCTTATAAATTCCCGGCACCTGTCCCATTAGGGAAACAGATGCCAGGAGAAAAAATAAAATTGCCGTCATACAACGGCCGCTGATGGTATATTCCAGCATATTATTGCCCTTCTGATTTTTGTGCTGCGGCCTCGCCCTGCAAGTAGCAAACAATGATGGCTACTCCTGGAATCATCATGGCGCTCAGCCCGATCCAACGGGAAAGGGCCGCTCCAATAATGCACCCGAGCAGAAATCCACCGATGGTAATGAGCTGTTTCCGGAGACCCGATATCGATACGTCGTTACCCCGGATACCCTTTCTGATTACATTGCCCAGGTCCAGTGCCGCCTGCGTGACATTACCAGTCATCATGGTTGTTGGTCCATGCGTTTCTTTGCCATAAAGTTTCCCGAAGGCATTTTGCAGGCCCATGCCCAATACTGCTAACATCACGATCAGGTACATGATGATCCTCTCTTCCAAACCCATTAACATGGGCAGTAAGATGGCGCCAAGACCGCAAAGCAGCAAAACTATACCTTCTACCAACAATATCATGTATTTGCCCTGGTATTTTTCCGCCAGCCAGCCACCGATGATGACAGCGATGACAAAAACAGGGAATGTCAGGAGTTTGGTCCAGGCCATAGCACTGGTGCTTCCGGCAGACACCTGTGCGGCGAATACGATGAAGTTACCGGTAACATGCGCGGAAAAAATAGAATCGCCTGAAACGAAGGTAGCTGTATCGCAAAATCCTGCCACCCAGGCTAACAGGAAAGTGACCCAGTTAATACTATGTGTTTGTTCTATCATGATGTTGACCAGTTTATATAAAATGACTTATTCCAGGTGTGCTCTGAGCATCCACGCCATTTTTTCATGTGTTTCCATCAGTCCTGTAATATAATCGCTACTACCAGCATCGTGAAATGCGGTGGCATAACCATTGATATTCTCGCGGAGATGGATAAGGATACTTTCATGGTCCTGCAGCAATTCCCTGACAAAGCCCATGGCATCGTTTTTCTCCCTGGATTGCTCTGTGAGATGGGTAAGTGCCAGGAATTCTTTCAGGGTGGCCGGAGGGTAATGTCCCAATGTCCGGATGCGCTCCGCCACATTGTCGATGATCTCTTCCAGTTGCTGGTACTGGCTTTCAAAGAACAGGTGTTTGCTATGGAAGTCCGGCCCTGTTACGCACCAATGTGCTTTCCGTGTTTTAGTGTACAGCAGAAATTCATCTGCCAGGATCTTCCCCAGTGAATGGGATACCGCCGCGAGATTTTCCTGTTTGATTCCGATATTAGCTTGCATGTATATGGATTTTAAAATAAATAATATAGAAATTGAGCATCAATAGAATAACGGCCCGGACCCAGTACCAGCAGCAGCAACAACGAGAGCGTGTACATATACGGTACATCGCGTACCTCCAGGCTATCTTTTCTGTGTACCACAAAATATCCGATGGCAGTTACCCCGATAGTGGGCAATACGGCGAGTCTTGTTGCCACCCCAAACATCAGCAGAAAGGGCACAATGGTATCCGATAGTGTGGCCATCATGCCGTTTAATTGGGCTGGCAAATGCAACGGATTGGGAACTACCTCACGTTGCCCGTTTACACCACCCCGAAATTTTTTCATCCCATGCACCCTGAATAGTTCAAAACCCAGCAATACACGGAATGCCAATAGGGCGTAGTTGTTTAGTTCGCTCCCTGCATCTGAGAAAAGTATGATGCGAATTATCTCGTTCATAAATTCAATTTTAGAATGCAAAACAGGAGCAGCCGAAAACGCCCCAGAATGCAGTGTAATTATTTACGGGTACCTCATTCAGTCTTGCTTTGTTATGATCATGACCATGCACATCGCAACTACCTGCGCAGCTATGAATATGGCTTGCGGTAGCCGGATGCCCTGTTGGTTTTACCTGGCTGTTTTTAGATGCCGAGTAATAGCCTCCAAACTGATTCACCGGTGACCAGTCAGGTAGCACGGTAATAGGCGCGGGCGCAAGATCGGAGAATTCATTGCTGCCATATACGATTTTGCCATTCACCATGGTGAGCACCGCTTCAATATGTTTGATCGCTTCTTCGGGCACCGTGAAATAGTCCGAGTCGAGCACGGTAAGATCCGCCAGCTGCCCGGATTTGATGCTTCCCTTCAAATCCTGTTCTCCTGAAAACCATGCGCTTCCTTTGGTATACAGTTCTAAGGCGGTTTCTCTGCTCAATTTATTTTCGGCTGTATATAGCTGTTGCCCGCCTACCGTTTTACCGGCGGAAAGCCAATAGAGGGCAATCCATGGATTATAGCTGCTTACACGTGTGGCATCCGTGCCGGCTCCAACGGGAACGCCGGCTTGTAACATCCGTTTCACAGGTGGTGTATGTGCTGCAGCCTCCTGCCCATAACGATCAGTAAAATATTCGCCCTGGAATGCCATCCTGCTTTGAATAGCGATACCTCCTCCGAGTGCTTTTACGCGGTCAATATTATGTTCATCGATTGTTTCGGCGTGATCAAACAACCAGGGAAGTCCGTTGAATGGGATATCCTGGTTTACTTTTTCAAATACGTTCAGGAATCGGGTAATGCTTTCATTGTAGGTAGCATGTAAGCGGAATGGCCAGCGGTTTTCCACCAGGTGGCGTACCACTTTTTCCAGGTCTTCTTCCATTTGGTCGGGCAGATCGGGTCTTGGCTGCAGAAAGTCCTCGAAGTCTGCTGCGGAGAATACGAGCATTTCACCGGCTCCGTTATGCCGGTACATATCATCACCCTGGTGTAGCTTTACGGTACCTGTCCAGTGCTTGAAATCATCCAGTTCCTGTTTAGGCCTTTGTGTAAACAGGTTGTAGGCGATGCGTACGGTGAGGAGTCCTTTTTGATGCAGATCATTTATGACCTGGTAGTCGTCCGGAAAATTCTGGAATCCGCCACCGGCGTCGATCACACTGGTGATACCAAAGCGATTTAATTCCCTCATAAAATGACGGGTAGAGTTCACCTGGTAGTCGTAAGAGAGCTTAGGCCCTTTTGCCAGGGTGGCATAGAGGATCATGGCATTAGGGCTGGCAAGGAGTAACCCGGTAGGCTCGCCATGGCTGTTTTTTTCAATTATTCCACCGGGAGGGGCCGGTGTGTCTTTAGTGAAGCCCACTGCGCGTAAAGCCGCACGATTCAGTAACGCGCGGTCATATAAGTGCATGATGAATACCGGTGTGTCTGGTGCTATTTCGTTGAGTTCTGCGAGTGTTGGCATGCGCTTTTCTGCAAACTGTTGTTCTGTCCACCCGCCTACCACCCTTACCCATTGGGGTGTTGGGGTGATATCCACTTGTTTCTTCAGCATGCGTAACGCATCAGCAAGGGAGGGGACGCCATCCCATCTTAGTTCCAGGTTATAGTTGAGGCCACCACGAATGAGGTGTATATGTGAGTCGTTTAAACCCGGTATTACCCGCTTTTGCTTCAGATCTATTTTCAATGAAGCATCATGACCGTATTCATTCATAACAGTGGCATCATCGCCTACCGCTACAAATTTGCCGTCGCTGATAGCTACTGCTGTAGCGGAGGGCTGTTGTGCATCTACCGTGTATACTTTCCCGTTATACAATATTATATCTGCTTTCTTCATTCCAGTTCATTTATTGTTTAGAGGATGCGATGGCTGCCCTGATGCCTTCGCCGGCTGTTTCAAAGAATGCGGGACCTGCCAGCAGGGTCACTTTTTTTAATTTGCTGACTGGTGCGAGGCCACGTTGTTGCAGGTATAGCTGGGTATGCCAGGCGTTGATAATACCTTTGGTTACATTGCCCGCTACCTCTGCGGTAGGGGAGTCTATACCGGCATCTTTGATATCGCTCGCAAATGAAAAACCGGAAACGCCCATGCGAACAGCTTCGCGCAGTGCGATGGCGCCAATAGTTGTCATCAGTGCTGCATCAAATTTGTTACGGTCGCCCATGCCTATCAGTAGTAGTCTTGGTGCTTTCATGGTTCCTTTGGGTGGCGTGATGAGCAGGGTTTCCAGGTAATGGCCGGCGAATTTCCCGCTTTTTCTCAGCTCCGTGATTTGTCCATGGAGGGCTTCATCCAGGTGTATCATGCCATTGAGATTATGGGGTAATGCAGGTGGATTGAAAATATCACCTGCTGTATATTCAAATACGCAAGCTATCTGCAGCGGAGCTTCCGCGGCAGAAGGGCCCTGTACCAGTCCTTCAATGGCGATGCCATCCGCCTTTCCCCATACTTTGGAAGTGCCAACGGCGGTGGACTTTTCGGGCGTTGCTACTACCTGTGAAAAAGCGGTTGTGTAGAAGAAGAAGAGCACGGCACTGAGAATGCCAGTGAAGGTGCTGCGGTAGGTTGAAATTTTGTTATGCATAGTTTATCTTTTTGATAGTTAAAATTTGAAGCTTAACCGGGTGTTGATAAAAAGACCGTCCTTGGGAGTTGGCATCACATCCTTAATGAAAGCGCCGGCCTTGAAATATTGTACACCGCAGTTCAGTGCGAGATTTTTGTTCATGCTATATACCACGCTGACGAGGTAGGCGGTGCCAATGTATTTTTTGAGAGAAGTAGCCCCTGCCAGATTGAATCCGCCACTGGGTCTGTACACGCCGTCCTGCGTGGAATATCTCCAGTTCATCACTACGTCTGCCTGTGCCAGGAGTTTGCTGCCAATATTCACCGTTGCATAAGGATGGATATCTATCAGGTTAACCGGCCCTATTTGCGGGCTAAATCCAAAGTAGCCTCCTTTGGGGTAGAGTGGATTGAAGGATTGTAACTGGCCATCTCCCTTATGTCTATCTCCGGATATATAGTCGTTGCGAAGACTCAGTAATGGTTTACCCGCGAGATGCTCAAACATATAGCCGGCTTCTGCGGATGCCGTCCAGGCATTGATGTTGCCATTGCTGAAAGTGCCGAACTGCCAGGCCCCTTCCAGGTTGTATATGAAGCCACCGCCGTAGCGCCATATCCTTGTGCCGATGGTATGTCGTAGCTCTTTGCCGATGCCTTCTTCAAAGAGCGACAGATCACGTTTGATGCCCAGGTAATACAAGTCGATATTGGGAAATGCCGGCAGGATGATTTTGCTGTATGCTCCCCAGAGATTGATTGCTTTACTGGATTTATTGTCGAATGCACCGGTGTTGATGGTGTCGGCCATCATCACAAAAGCATCAACTGTCCAGTTAGTACGGGTATACATTATTTTGGCGCCATCGAAGTACAGCCGGATATTGGGTCCTTCCCGCACAGAGATGAGTCTACCGCTGCCATAGTCGAGTTCTTGCCGGCCTGCGCGGAGTGTAAGCGTTTGCGTTTGTGTATTTAAAATTTTTGCATCAACAAAGAGGTTTTGTATGTTAAGATGATCTTCGTCTATCGGTCTTGGGCCATTTTTTCTACCGGTTTCCCAGGCGCTTCTTAATTGACCGAAGATGCGGAAGCGGTTGTTCAGATGCAGATCGGCGTGGAGGTCGTACCGCTGCAAAAGGAAGTCATTATGACCAATGCCTAACCTGCCCCAGTCCTCATTGTTGAAGTTTACATATTCTACTCTTGCGGACCCTCCGAAAGAAACATATGCACCGTCTTTTTTTGAGATAGGGGTGTATTTGATTTTCCGGTAAAAGGTGTTCGTTGAATCTTCCAGGTATGAATAGTCTTCATCGAAGCGCATGAGTTTAAAGCCCTGCCCGTTGGCTTGAGAACAGCAAAGGGCGATAAGCATAAAAAATGAAAACGGAAGAGAACTGAGGAGGCGTTTAGTTGGCACTGATTAGGTTTTGTTGATGAGGAGCTTAGTGATGTAACATGTGATGTGCGTAGTGGATACCGGTACCATAGGCGCCTCCATATTTTTTCACCAGGTCAGTAACTGCCACGTAGGTTTCCTGACGTGCCCAGTCGCGTTGCAGTTCAAGCAGGTATTGAATGCTGGTCATCGGAATTACTCCTGCATGTACCATTCTTTGTACGGCGCGTTCATGTGCTTCCGTGCTTACATCACCGCAGGCATCGGTAATCACGTACACCGTATAGCCTTCTGCGATAGCGGATAGTGCAGGACCAACAATGCATACGCCTGTCCATAATCCAGCCATCACCAGCTTCTGCTTTCCTTTGCCTGTAATGGCTTTGTAGGCAGCTTCATCTTCCCAGGTATTCATGGAAGTACGGTCAATGTATCCGGAAGTTGCCTGCGGATAAAGTTCTTCGATCTCCGGGAACACAGGGCCGGAAAAAGAGGCTTCTGCTACAGTGGTCACAACAGTTGGAACGTTAAAGATTTTCGAAGCCCCCGCTACAATGGCAGTGTTGGTTCTTAATTCGGTTGTTGAGATGCTTTTGGTGGCGAAGGCCATCTGACCTTCAAAGTCGATCAGTACAAGTGCGTGATTGTCGGGTGACAATAAATTAGGAGACGGTTTCATTCTAAAAGTTTCGTACAGGTAGTCAATTCAAATGCCTTATTTTAATTAATTGAAAATCAATTAATTGTGATGTTTTGGCCAAGTTGTTTCTTTACGATATTTCGTAGATTTATGCTATTGCATTAATAGCTTTATATTCTCTCCTTCATTTTGGCTAACTAAATCAGTAGTCAGGCTACGTTTAGTCAATGGCACTACCGGAATTTTGTGTAACACAATTAAACCAAAGTATTTATGAACACAACAATTCAGACCAGGGTGGCATACGAGGTAGAAACAAGAAAAGTAACTTTCTTATCCAATGGGATAAAAGTGGCCGGTGTTTTATATCTTCCTAAAGGGGTTTATTCAGCAGGCAATCGGGGTCCTGCTATAGCAGTGGGCCATATGGGATCGGCAGTCAAGGAGCAAATGCCTGCTACCTACGCGAGGCTATTGGCAGAGAAAGGATTTATCCTGTTAACCTTTGATGCTGCCTACCAGGGAGAAAGTGAAGGGCTGCCACGGGGATTGGAAGATCCGGCGCAGCGTGTGGAAGATGTTAAAAGTGCTGTTTCGTTTTTAAATACGCTGGAGGAGGTAGCCCCTGATAAAACAGGTGTGCTGGGACTTTGTGCATCGGGCGGTTACGGCATTACGGCTGCAGCCACTGATCACAGGATAAAAGCTATTGCCACTGTAAGTGGCGCTTGCACGGGACACCAGTTCAGGAATGGTGCTGATGGTACACAGGATCCGTCCGTGCTCCAGGGGATGTTAGATATGGCCGCTGAAGCCCGTACCGCCGAGGCCCAGGGTTCGGAAACGCAGTATTTTCCATTATTTCCCGCAAACGAGCAAGAGGCCCGGGCGGGTGGGCAACATGTATATGAAGGCTGGAAATATTATTGTACGCCACTGGGCGAGCATCCACGGGGGGCGAAACAATTTGCATGGGAAAGCGTAGACCGTATTGCCGGCTTTGACGCTTTCCGCTTTGTGGATATGATTGCACCACGTCCCTTGTTGATGATCTATGGTGCTGAAGCGGTAACACAATGGATGACAAAAGAAGCTATCGAAAAGGCAAAGGCGCCTAAGGAAGCTTTTGTTATTAACGGCGCTACCCATGTTGATCTCTATTTTGATATGAAGTATGTTATTCCGGTAGCTGAAAAACTGGAAAGTTTTTATAACGCGCAATTGTAGCTAAGCGGCTATAAGATCAGCGCATACCCGGGCTGATCTTATGGTTTGTTAAAAGCAAAGGCCAGCGATGACAGACCGTATTTTGTCCGCCGGATTTTACACCACTATGGTTAAAATCGTATATTTAAATTATGAGTAAAAAAGAAGAGGTTCCTTTTAGGATTAGCTCCATATCAGTACTACACCGGATGCTTAATTTGCCTAAGCCGTTACATCCGTTGGTAAGCCTGATAAGTAACAGGGATGTGAAGAATGTAAAGCATGAATTCCCCGCGGTGGTGCTGCTTGATTTTTACAAAATTGCATATAAAGAAAATCTAAGCGGAAAAGTAAGGTATGGGCAGGGCTACTATGATTTTGAAGAAGGAGGAATGGTGTTTATATCCCCTAACCAATTGGTAACCGCACCGGATGAAGATGAAGGCCCGGAAGGAATGAGTATTTTTGTGCATCCTGATTTCTTTCAAACATACGCGCTGGCAGCAAAAATTAAAAAGTATCATTACTTTTCCTATGCTGCTAATGAAGCATTGCATCTTTCCGAAAAGGAGAAGGCAACCATTCTGTCTGTGTTCAGAATTATCCGTGATGAGCTGGAGGCGCGGATAGATGATTTTAGTCAAGACGTTATTGTGTCCCAGATAGAGTTGCTGCTCAACTACAGCAATCGTTTTTACAAACGTCAGTTTATTACCAGGAAATCAGTTAACAATGATCTGCTGGCAAAGCTGGAAAGTATATTGGATGATTATTTCAATAACGAAAAGTCGTTGATGAAAGGACTGCCCACTGTACAATATCTTTCTGCCCAGTTGCATGTTTCCCCGCATTATCTGAGTGATATGCTGCGTACGCTCACTGGTCAAAGTACACAACAGCATATTCACAGCCGGTTGATTGAAAAAGCAAAAGAAGTCCTTTCTACCACCCACCTTTCAGTAGCAGAAGTTGCCTATGCTTTAGGATTTGAGCACCCACCATCATTTAATAAATTTTTCAAAAGCAAAACACAGATCTCTCCTTCAGCGTTTAGACAGTCGTTTAACTAAATAGGTTTTGCTACAACTTTTCAGGAGGTGTTAATAATCACATAACATTCGGGTATGGTACCAACAGGATTTTTCAGACGCTTTATAATAAGCGTCTTTTTTTATGGTAATCATGGTCCCAGGGGTGTTGGTTTAAATGATGGCCAGATATGACGCATTGTTGTCCTTTTCGGAATGTATAGGAAGGGCTACTTTTGTGGGATGACCAGAAAAATTGCTTTTATTTTGCCTCCGCTTGTGGAACTGTTAGATTTGGCGGGACCCGTACAGGTTTTCAGGGAAGCAGCTTTGATGGGCGTTGAACTTGACATAGCATTTTATGCTATCCATCACCAACCATCCAGTGCTGTGGGACTACCTTTGGGGAAAATCAGGAACTATCAGAAAGCTACGTTGAAGGCGGGTGATTTTCTCTTTATTCCCGGTTTTTATTTCGAAGGCCTGAAAAGACGGCCTGATATTGAAACCTCATTCTTTCGCTGGCTGGGCGATTGTGCCACCAGGGAGATTAATATTTGTTCGGTATGTAATGCCGCCTTCATACTGGGTAGTGCCGGGCTGTTGGATGGCCGGGAGTGCACTACGCACTGGAGGAGCACAGATCTCCTGCAAAGCATGTTTCCCGCGGCCTGCGTGCTTACGAATGTATTGTTCGTAAAGAGTGGAAATATCTATACCAGCGCGGGTATCAGTTCCGGAATCGACATGGCTTTATCCATCCTGGAAGAATGGAAGGGACCATTATTGGCTAACCAGGTTTCCAGGGGCCTGGTGATATACCATCGCAGAAGTGCCAAACATAGCCAACAGCATATCTACCTGGATTATAGGAATCACATCCACCCAAAGGTTCACCAGGTACAGGATTATATGATCAGCCATTTGGATCAATCGTTGACGGTAGAAATATTATCCGATCTTTTTAATAGCAGCCCAAGAAATCTTACCAGGATTTTTAAAGAAGCTACCGGCATAACGATCAATGAATATCTTACCCGTCTTAGACTGGAAAAAGCAGGCACCCTGCGTAATAATCCTGAATACACAATGGCCATGATCGCTTCGGAGTGTGGATTCAAATCTGCCCGGCAATTGCAACGAATACTAAAAAATAATAGCAAAAGTGAGAAATAACATAGTGACGTACAGTATCCTCCTGATTTCAGGTATAACAATGATTTGGTTTTTTCATGCGTGTGCTCCTGTCCGGGAGTTTATGAGATGGAAAACATATGATGGCCCTTTTACTTTTAGCAATTCATCCCCAGGCTTTGACCCCAGCAAAAAGACCGTGATACTTATTGCAGATAATGAAGGGACTGAGATCTTTGACTTGATGGCGCCGTATTACTTATTCAGTGCTACTGGAAAGGCCAATGTTTATGTAGTTGCCCGGAAGAAAGAACCCATTATTATGCGAAAAGGGGTTTTCCTGCTGCCGCATTTTTCCTTCGATGAATTCGATTCCGCAGGCATCAGTGCCCAGGTGATCGTTATTCCAAACTTGTCCGCGATGGATGCCCGACACCAGCATCCGGTGATTCTTAATTGGATTAAGAAACATTATCACGATACTACTATCATGCTTTCTGTTTGTGACGGCGCGTTGACAGCAGCAGCTACGGGGATTTATGACGGGAAGCCGATTACTGCCCATGCATCTGATTACGTAGCTATTCGAAATCAATTTAGTAAACCGTTATGGGTTAACAATATTCGCGTAACCCACAGCGAAAATCTGTATAGTACTGCAGGGGTTTCCAACGCCACTGATGGTGCACTTGCTATCATTGATACACTTTTCGGTCGCCAAACGATGTTGGGGGTAAGCAAGGGGATCAGCTATACAGCTTCTCCCGGACAAACGGCACATAAGAGTATTGCCATTGGTTTGGGTGATAAAATGGCCATCGGCAGGAAAATATTGTTTGGGAAAAACAGGGAGATCGGCGTATTATTACAAGAAGGTGCCAATGAGCTGGAGCTGGCTGCTGTATTAGATACCTATAACCGGACCTTTCCTACATCACTGGAGAGTGTAACATTGACAGGTAACAGTATTACCACGGGCTTTGGGCTCACTTTATTGCCTACTGCCAATCTGGATAAATTCCATCCGGATGAGCTTCATGTTTTGCATCCCGATAAGCTGCCATCAAAAATACCGTTCCTGGTGGATGCTTCAGTAGTGGTTGCCTATGATAGGCAGCAGCCGATGTATATTATTGACGCTTGCCTGAGCCGAATCCAGCAGCAATATGGCCCAAGATACAGGGGAGTGGTAAAGGTGTTGCTTGACTATAATTAAACCCGCTTCATTTTTTTATGTATATTTCGGGTAATCTGTATTCGGAGATTAGTAGCTATTGTTTTAAATCCTATATCCTTTCGCGTTATGTCAGTATCTGTTAAACAGCTGCATCGTACATCTGGTATTATCCTTGCCTGCTTTCTTTTGCTTCATATAAGCAATCACCTGTTTGCACTGGGCGGAGCGCAGTGGCATATCACCGTCATGAATATGTTAAGACATATATACCGGTTCTGGTTGGTGGAGCTTGTGTTGTTGTTTTGTGTAGGTTTCCAGGTGATCAGTGGGCTTGTTATGGTGATTAAAAAGCGATTTTTTCAGCGGCCGTTTTATGTATTGGTACAGGTATTAAGCGGATTGTATCTGTCCTTTTTTATGATTTTTCACGTGGTGGCTGTATTGCGCGGGCGATTTCAGTGGAAGATGAATACAGATTTTTACTTTGCTGCCGGGGTGGCAAATCATTATCCGGAGAAATTGTTTTTCATCCCTTATTATACGCTTTCCCTGGTAGCGGTTTTTGCACATATCGCTGCGGTACATTATATTAAAAGAATAGAACAACAGCCGGAGGTACATTTCCGGCGCCGGTATAAGCATGAAGCACTCGCTATTTCTGTAGCAGGTGGGGTGATTACTTTCCTGATCATGATTGCTTTAACCGGCGTGTTGTATAAAATTTAAATGTATGATGTCTCTGCCGTTTGTCGTACTTCAGTTGCAGGAAAATTTATAACTTTTACAAAATATGCCTGCCTCATATCATATTGAATAAATGACTTTACTTGCACAGATGGATTTTAAATGTTAATTTGACAATTATTCCACGTCTGCATATGAAAAAGTTATTTATTCTTCTGTTGGTATCTATTCCTTTGATGTCAGCTGCTCAATCTCAACGGTTGCAAACATTTTCCCCCGCTGAGGTGCAATTATTACCAGGATTATTCCAGGAGGCGCAGCACATCGATGAAAAATATATACTCTCCCTGGACCCAGATCGCCTGTTGGCGCCTTTTCAGAAGGATGCAGGCATTCCAACGAAGAAAGAAAGTTATGGAAACTGGGAGCATTGGGGCCTGGATGGACACATAGGAGGTCATTACCTTTCCGCACTTTCACTGATGTATGCGGCTACCGGGAAAGAGGTTTACAGGCAGCGGTTACATTATATGCTGCATCAACTGGAAAAGTGTCAGTTGAAGAACGGCAATGGATATCTTGGCGGCATTCCGGGTGGAAAGAGCCTCTGGAAGCAGGTAGCAGAAGGAAAGGGGGATGCCGTAACCAAAAGATGGGTGCCCTGGTACAACCTGCATAAAACTTTCAACGGGCTATTAGATGCCTGGACGCTTACCGGCAGTACACAGGCCCGTGATATGCTGCTACGGCTTTGCCGCTGGAGCAGGGAGGTGACAGGAAATCTCAGCGATGAACAAATGCAGTTAATGCTGCAAACAGAATTTGGAGGCATGAACGAAATTTTTGCCGCAGTAGCAGAACAAACCGGCGATACCTCCTGGCTCTACATGGCAAGGCGCTTTACTCATCTGCAGTTACTGGGCCCGCTCACCAGGCATGCCGACGCACTTACCGGGCTACACGCCAATACGCAGATTCCCAAAGTAGTTGGTTTTATGCGAACAGGCATGGTAGGCCATGATGCTATGCTGGAAGATGCTTCCGCTTTTTTCTGGAACACAGTGGTAACGCACCGCAGTATTGCCATAGGAGGTAACAGCGTACGCGAACATTTTCATGCTGCCGATAATTTCCGTGCCATGTTGGAAAGCCCGGAAGGACCGGAAACCTGCAACAGTTATAATATGCTGAAGCTGACCAGGTTACTTTTCCTGGATCATCCCGACGGCAAATTTATCGACTACTACGAGCGCACGCTCTATAATCATATTCTTTCCTCCCAACACCCCAACGGAGGTTTTGTGTATTTCACTCCTATACATCCTATGCATTACCGGGTATATTCTACTCCCGAGAATGCCATGTGGTGCTGCGTTGGAACCGGGCTGGAAAATCATGCAAAATATGCGGAACTGATTTATGCCCATTCAGCAGATTCACTCTATATAAACCTGTTTATTCCATCTGTAGTACAATGGAAAAATAAATCGCTGAAACTGGTGCAGGCTACCCGGTTCCCGGAGGAGGAGACGTCCATGCTTACGCTTTCTTTAAAGCAACCGGAATTATTCACGATGGCTGTACGAAGGCCGGAATGGGTGAAAGACAGTATGACGATAACCGTTAATGGACAACAGGTGACCCCGGCTGCCGGCACCTCCGGCTATTTGTTTGTTCGTCGCACCTGGAGAAATGGCGATGTTGTGAAAATCCATCTTCCAATGGAAGCACGTGCAGAAGGGTTACCAGACAGCAGTCATTGGGTTTCCTTTTTGTATGGCCCCGTTGTACTTGCAGCTGCCACTGATACGCTCCATATGACCGGGTTATATGCTGATACCAGCCGTTGGGGACAGATTGCCAGTGGAGACCTGCGCTCCATGTCCGCAGCCCCGGTATTGGAGCTGGATGGCCCCGGCCGCGTTAAGTTGCAGAGCACGGGTAGTCCATTGGAATTTACGGCAGGTGATCTTATCTCCCAACCAGCCTTCAGGCAGCTCAAACTGGTCCCGTTTTACAAGGTACATGACACCCGGTATATGCTTTACTGGCCTTATGCCGGCAAAGCCGAACAGCGTCCATTTCCTTTGCCACAGCATGACGACAAGCAGCATCTTGACAGCCTCACCGTGGACCGTGTGTACGCCGGTGAGCAGCAGCCGGAAGCCGACCATCAGTTTGAGGAGGAGGGAAGCAGTGCCGGTGCAGCCGGAGATCAACATTTCAGATTTACCCGTCAGTCGTTTGCCTATACACTACGCGCTGGTGTGGCGAGTAATTATCAATTGTATATTCGTTACCGTTATGCCCATGCAGACGACTGTGGTAGTGTGATTGTTGGAGGCAAAAAAATGCTGGAATTATGCGGTCAGGCTGATCCTGATAAGAAAGAGCAGGTTGCAGTAGTGGAGATCCCTGCTGTTATGGTATCTACCGGTGCTGCGAAAATAGTTTTCGAAGCTGCTTCGGGAAAAGTTACCCCATGTATCATGGAGGTTCGCCTGCTTAAAGCCAGGTAGCTGCCATTTTAAAGCAGCCTCAATTAATGAGCGGAAGTGGATGCCAGGCAGGCATTATTGCAGTGGCATTTAGAAGCCAACGGTGTCCATTTGTTTCCTGTAATTCCCGGGAGACATGCCCGTGATTTTTTTGAAAATTTTAGAAAAGTAAAATACATTTTCAAAACCTGTTTGTGTGGCAATTTCAGTAAAAGTCATCTGAGTTGTTACCATCAGGTATTGGGCGCGCTCAATTCTTTTTTCCTGTACATATTTTATCGGTCTTTCCCCGGTATGCTGATGGAAAAGGCGGGAAAAATAATCTGTATGCAGGTTGGCTCTTTTCGCCAGCACGGTTACCGACAGGTCGTGATGTAAATTTAACTGAATATGGCTGATGGCATTTAGAATTTTTGCGGGTACCTGCTGTGTATCCTTGTATTTAAAAGCATCTTGTGTCAGAAAGCGGGATACCAATTGGAGCAGGATGCCATGGGTTTCGGTAAATGTTGACATGCTTTGCCGGTTGTTAAGATCCTGGTAGGCTTTGTAAAATGTATTTTTTTCATACACCTTAGGATTGTCGGATCCATTAATGCCTCTCCCCGGGTTTATCTCCAATAACCGTCCAAAATTCAGTATATCAATTTCCGTCGCTTTTACCTTCAAAATAGATCTGTTGTTTTCGAATAAGGATATGCCATCCGATGACTCCTCAAAGAATTGGACAAAATACTGGCTGAGATAATGCGGACATACCAGGTTGCATAATGTGAAGCTCGGTATAATATAAAGAAAGCCGGGCTCAAGTTTAACTTTGGCGGAAGCATCCCAGATTTCTCCTGCACCCGCATCAATATAATATATCCTGAAATAAGGGCTGATCACATTTTTATAATTCCATTTGGAACCGAGTTTTACGTAATCAACGTTCAATAACGTAAATGTTTGTTTTAATGTTCTTTTAATCATACAATACAATTATCGGCTCAAACAGATGGCGGGGAATACCGCTAATTGCTTTTACAGGTATTCTGTTGTCTTAATGTAGTGGTTTTGCCATAGCAATGATAGTTAAATAGTCGGATTTGTATAAAAAAAAGTCTAATTAAGCTAAATGTTGGGTAAGTATTTCAGAGTAAGTTTGATTTGTTAATTAAGGGGTGCTGTTATAAGCCGGGAATTACCAGTACAAACAGGTAATTCCCGGCATGTGCCAGTAACCGGTAAAAATAAATTCCATGAAAAGAAGAACACTGATAAAAGGATTAGCTACGGGTCTGTCATCCCTATATCTATCTGATCTTTACGCACACAGTTTGTTAAAAGCACCGTCCATTCCACGTATGGCACCAGGTCCATTTCAGCCTACCTGGGATTCGTTGGGGCAATACCAGGTGCCTGATTGGTTTCGCGATGCAAAGTTTGGTATCTGGGCACATTGGGGACCGCAATGCCAGCCCGAACACGGCGACTGGTATGCACGTGGTATGTATGAGGAAGGAAGTGATCATTACAATTATCATCTTCAAAAATATGGTCATCCTTCTAAATTTGGCTTTAAGGATGTAATCAACGACTGGAAGGCCGAGAACTGGCATCCCGAAGAACTGGTATCCTTATACAAAAAAGCCGGCGCCAGGTACTTTATGGCGATGGCCAATCACCACGATAATCTTGACCTGTACGATAGCAAATACCACCGGTGGAATGCAACCAGGGTAGGACCCAAAAAAGATCTCATTGGGGGATGGGCAAAGGCTGCCAAAGAACAGGGATTACCCTTCGGCGTTACCGTCCATGCTGCCCATGCCTGGACCTGGTATGAGGTGGCACAGCGCTCCGACAAAAGTGGAGCTTATGCAGGTATTCCATATGATGGTAAACTGACTAAAGCAGATGGCAACAATAAATGGTGGAAAGGTTACGACCCTCAGGAATTGTATGCACAAAATCATCCGTTGAGTAAGGATAGTCTGAAGGGGGATATGGGTGCCTACTGGGACTGGGGGAATGGCGCCAATGTGCCTGATAAAGCGTACTGCGATAAGTTTTTAAGCCGGACTATTGATCTCATTGATAAATATGGCCCGGAACTCGTTTATTTTGATGACAATGCGTTGCCGCTTTGGCCTGTAAGCGATGTAGGGTTAAAAATAGCCGCTCACCTTTATAACACCAGTATAAAGAAACACGGAAAATTGCAGGCGGCTTTGTTCGGAAAGAAATTGAACGAACAGCAACGCAAATGTATGATATGGGATATTGAGCGTGGACAGAGTAACCAGATAGAACCGCTGCCTTGGCAAACGGATACCTGTATTGGTGGCTGGCACTATGACCGCCGCCTGTTCGATAACAAAGGGTATAAAAGCGCCAAAACGGTAGTACATACGCTGGTAGATGTTGTCAGTAAAAACGGGAATCTGTTACTGAATGTTCCTGTACGTGGAGACGGTACTATCGATAGTGAAGAGCGTGCCGTAGTAGAACAGGTAGCCGCCTGGATGCAGGTGAACAGTGAGGCCATTTACAGTACACGTCCGTGGAAAGTATTTGGAGAAGGACCTGCTACGGAATCGGTCAAAGCATTGAGTGCATATGGTTTTAATGAAGGACAGGGCAAACCATTGGTAGCAGAAGACATTCGTTTTACCACAAAGGGCAAAACATTGTATGCCATTATGCTGGGATGGCCGGAGAATAATGCCATATCGGTGAAGTCCCTGGCTGCAAATGAACAGGTAGGAAAAGTGAGCCAGGTAAGCTTGCTTGGAAACGACCGTTTGAGCTTTCAGCAAACATCCGAAGGCTTGAAGGTACAGTTGCCGGATCAGCGTCCGTGTAAAGAGGCTTTTGTATTGAAAATTGAAGGAGCGATCGTCTGACTACCGGCGGATCAATCCGCCTGATCAATCTGCAGTAAAATTTAAGGTCCACATGGCAAAGAACCATACATTATTCCCGTTTATACTGATTACGAGCCTGTTTTTTTTATGGGGTTTTGCACATAATCTTGACCCTATATTAATACCTCATTTACAGAAATCATTTACGCTGACTACTGTTCAGGCTACGCTGGTGGATTCTGCCGTGTTTATTGCCTATTTCCTGATGGCTTTACCAGCGGGATTTATTATGAAGAAGTATGGCTATAAGGCAGGAATCATTACAGGCCTGTTGGTGTTTGCCCTGGGCTCGTTTCTGTTTATTCCTGCTGCCAATACGCAGCAGTATACATTTTTCCTGATCGCATTGTTTATTATTGCCTGCGGCCTGACCATCCTGGAAACCGCGGCTAATCCTTATGCGTCGTCACTTGGAGATCCGGCGTCGTCTACACAGCGGTTAAATCTTGCGCAGTCATTTAATGGCCTGGCTGCCACGCTTGCACCGGTGATTGGCGCACGGGTTATTCTTACAAAAGGATATACCGCCACGCAATTGGGTGCCATGACAGCAGATGCCCGTCAGCTTGCACTGGCGGCAGAAGCGGCAACTGTAAAAATGCCTTATTTTATTTTGGGAAGCGTACTGGTATTAATAGCCATCATTTTTGCTTTTACCCGCCTGCCGGCGATCCAGGCAAATGAAGGACATACCAGCAGCAAGTATATTTTTCATGCCTTTAAGCACCGGCACCTCACCTGGAGTGTGGTAGCACAATTCTTTTATGTTGGCGCCCAGGTATGCGTGTTTAGCTTATTTATCCTTTATGCAACAAAGGCGGCAGGTATCACCGAAGTAAAAGCCGCAGATTACCTGGGAGCATGTGGCCTGGCATTTCTAATAGGAAGATTCATCGGGACCTATTTGATGCAACATTTTAGCTCCGCCAGGTTACTGGCGATATATGCCGTTATCAATATTTTCCTTTGTGTCATCGCGATCTTTGGAGCCGGTATGGTGACGATTTATACCGTAATAGGTATCTGCTTTTTTATGTCTATTATGTTTCCTACCATCTTTGCACTTGGCATCAAGGAATTACGCGGTGATACAGAATTTGGAAGCAGTTTAATCATTATGTCTATTGTTGGGGGCGCAGTATTGCCAAGGGTATTTGGCTATATCAGCGATGTAACAGGGAATATTCAGTATGGTTACGCAGTACCCTTGATCTGTTTTGCAGCAGTGGCCTTTTTTGGATTCAAAGGCCATCGTGTAAAAGTGAAAACGGAAAAATTAATTGTCTCATCTATTGTTTGAAAATAAGTAATCACTGGTATGGAAAAACTCATATTGCCGGAAGTAATTTTTGGCACCAGCGGGTTAGGAAATTTATATGTAGCACTCCCGGACGAAATAAAGCGCTCTATTGTCAGTGAATGTATAAAATATTCGTCAGGACCGGTTATATTTGATTCCGCCGGCAAATACGGCGCAGGACTGGCGCTGGAAGCTTTGGGCCGGAGTTTGAAACAATTACAGGTGGCCCCGTCGGATGTGCTGATCAGTAATAAGCTGGGCTGGTTACGCACCGAATTAAAAACGGCGGAACCCACTTTTGAGCCAGGCGTATGGCGCAACCTGGAACATGATGCGGTTCAAAAAATAAGCTACCATGGCATCCTGGAATGCTATGAACAAGGCAACGAATTATTAGGCGACTATCATGCGGAGCTGGTATCTGTGCACGATCCCGATGAATACCTCGCCGCATCTGCTAATGAACAGGATTGGCAACAACGTTACCAGGATATACTGGAGGCTTACCGTGCTTTGCATGAATTGAAAGAGGCCGGTAAGGTGAAAGCGATAGGAGTAGGAGCAAAGGATTGGCGGATCATTGCGAAAATAGCAGGAGATGTAAAGCTCGATTGGGTGATGATTGCCAATAGTATGACGATTCATAGTCATCCGTTGGCGTTGGTAGATTTTATGTTAAAGCTGGAGCAACAAGATATTGCGATTATAAATTCATCTGTTTTCAATGGCGGCTTCTTAACGGGATCTGCTTATTATAATTACCAGTTAACAGACCCGGTAAAAGATAAAGCATTATACGATTGGCGGGAGCAGTTTTACCGGTTATGTTTCAATTATAATATAAAGCCGGTAGCGGCATGTGTGGTTTTTGGCAGAAGTGCACCCGGGGTCAGAAGTATCGCATTAAATACCACGCAGGCAGAAAGGGTCGCACAAAACGTGGCGTTACCTCAATCAATCATACCAGCAGGATTCTGGAAAGAAATGGAGAATGATGGATTGATTGATCCTGCTTATGTATCCGGTTATTTGTAATTATTAAATGACGCTATGAAAAGATATTGTTTAGCGCTTGATCTAAAGGATGATCCCCAACTGATTGCAGAATATGAATACTGGCACAAAGCAGAAAATGGCTGGCCGGAAGTAAGAAAAAGTATCCTGAATGCAGGTATTGTGGAAATGGAAATTTACAGAACGGGTAATCGCCTGATGATGATTATGGAGACGACGGATTTGTATAATGAGCAGCAAAAGAATGCAGCTGATGCCGTTAATCCTAAAGTACAGGAATGGGAACAATTAATGTGGAAGTTCCAGCAGCCATTGCCCTGGGCAAAAGAAGGAGAGAAGTGGGTCATGATGGAACAAATCTTTCAACTTTAAAAAAATAATATGCGAACAATAGTTTGTGAGGAACCGGGAAGATTATCAGGGCAAGATACGCAAAGAGAGGCGCCGGGCGAGGGTTATGTTCAGATCAGGATTCGCAGGATTGGTGTTTGTGGCACGGATTTGCATGCTTTCGAAGGAACCCAGCCTTATTTTAACTATCCCCGTATTTTAGGCCATGAACTTTCGGGAGAGTTAGTAGATGCTAACGGAGCGCCTGGATTTTCAAACGGTGAAATCGTCACTTTTATACCCTACTTTAATTGTGGCGTTTGTATTGCCTGTAGATCAGGCAAGCCTAACTGCTGTGTTAAAATGAATGTTTGCGGTGTGCATGTTGACGGGGGCATGAGGGAATACCTGAATGTGCCTGCCTATGCATTGGTACATGGCAATGGCCTGGGGTACGATGATCTGGCCCTCGTTGAACCTTTGGCTATTGGTGCGCACAGCATCAGGCGGGCAGACGTAAAACCCGGCGAATTTGTATTGGTGATTGGTGCAGGTCCTATCGGCCTGGGGATTATGGAATTTGCGCGTATTGCCGGTGGTAAAGTAATTGCGGTTGATGTGAATGTAAAAAGACTCACGTTTTGTAAAGAAAAACTAAAGGTAGATCACGTCATCGATGCTTCTACCGCAAACGTAGCGGAGGAGCTGGTGGCGATCACCCATGGCGACATGCCTACTGTAGTGATTGATGCTACCGGTAGCTTAAAGGCCATTAATAACAGCTTCCAATATATAGCGCATGGTGGCAGATATGTCCTGGTAGGTTTGCAGAAAGGAGAGATCAGTTTCAGTCATCCTGAATTCCACAAGCGGGAAGCCACATTAATGAGCAGCCGTAATGCAACGCGCGAAGATTTTGATCATGTTATTGCTTCCATCAAAAAAGGTGGGGTACAACCGGCCAATTACATCACTCATCGTATGGCATTTGATAAAGTAGCCAACGAATTCGAAAGTTTACTCGATCCATCCAATGGCGTAATTAAAGCGATGATAGAACTGGATTAAGTGTATGGTTTAAAATTTCTTTTCCAGTATTTAAAAACGGCTATCACCACTTTTGTGGTAATAGCCGTTTTTTCGTAGGATGAAGCTTCCAGCCCACTTTCATCTGGCTGGCTACAACCAGCCATTTGCAACTGCATTTTAGCAGTACAGATAAGGATAAAAGATGTTTCATACGTGAATCGTTTTTAGATAGGTTGAAGAAAGTGATGATGGATTTTCTATTCGTGGATGGTAGTATTACTGCGGAAGGAAAGGGGCCTGATAGTAGTGGAATTTGTTGTAACAGATTATATATGTTATATTGACACTTAAAGTATGGTTTATGGAGACGCCTCTGTTAAATAGGGCACGCAAAGAACGGGAGCCTGGCAAGGCAACAGCAAGCATATTTTATAACGAGGCAAGTTGATTGCGAGGAATAATATTATAAAGTTATATGGTCCGGCCCATACCGGGGGTATGGATTATATCAGATTAGGGTATAGAATGTAACAATACCCTTGAAAAACATCTTTTCAGGAAGCATGAATGGAAAACGATGCCAGCGGGAAACGCATGAATGCCGGACAGGCACAAAATTTTTATACCTAAAACCTACAGCAATGCGTTACCTTTTGGGGATTGCTTTATTGCTCCAATCCCTGATGGTTTTATCACAGGGGGAGCACTATAATTTTTCAAAGTTCAATACATATAATGGGTTGTCTCACAACCAGGTAAATGCAGTATTAAAAGATCAGGACGGCTTTTTATGGTTTGGAACTACGTATGGATTGAATCGTTATGATGGTTACACCTGTAAAGTATTTCGTAAAGATCATAACGACAGTACCTCTCTAAAGGCCAATAATATCGTCAGTTTTTATGAGTTACCCGGCCGGAAAATGTGGGTGTCAACCATGGGCGGGCCTTGTATCTACAACCCGGATACGGAAAAGTTTGATGCAGACTATTATGGCTATTTGTCTGCGATGGGTTTACCTGTGGGTACCATTTCCAGTATAGTAAGCGGAAAAGACGGAAGATACTGGTTCCTATACGAGGACAAGGGCCTATATATATATACAGCCCGCGATAAAAATGTAAAACGGTTTAATCCATCAGCAGGTATGGCGCCTGCTGAAAGGATTACTTCGGTAAAAGAAACAAACGATGGAAAGTTATGGCTGGTATATCAGTCCGGCCTTTTGCAGGAGTATGATATACGGTTAGGGAAAGTCCTATTTTCCAGTACAGCTATTCAACAGCGGCATAAAGGGGAAAGTTCCTTCCACCTTTTTGTTGACAGCGATGGTGATATATGGTGCTGGAACTACAACAATGGTCTCTTTTTTTACCATCCGGGCGATAGCAGCGTGGTGTTGATGAACAAAAGTTCGTTTCCGGTAAAGCTAAAGTCGGAACTGGTAAGCCAGGTTGTCCAGGATGATAATGGCCTGATATGGGTGGGAACAGACCATGGAGGTATCACCCTGATTGATAAAAAGAATGGGTTCAAAACTACTTTTCTGTTGAATAACCCCAATGACCCCAAAAGCATCAGCCAAAACAGTATCATTACCATGTATAAAGATAATCAGGGCATTATCTGGCTGGGTACCTACAAACAAGGCGTAAATTATTATAATAGTAACGTGGTGCAGTTTCCCTATTTTCATCACCGCGATTCAGATCCCGGGAGCTTGCAGTTTGATGATGTCAACCATTTTGTGGAAGACAGATCCGGTAATATCTGGATAGGTACCAATGGAGGGGGATTGATTTATTTTGACAGAAAGAATAATACTTTTAAACAATACCTGCATGATCCCAATAATAGCAATAGTCTGAGCAATAATGTAATTGTGAGCCTCTGGATTGACCACGAAAATATCCTTTGGGTGGGTACTTATCTCGGAGGACTTAACAGGTTTGACGGAGGGAAATTTACACATTACCGGCACCAGGATAGTGATTCGTCCAGTTTAGCGGATGACATTGTGTGGGAAATATTTGAGGATAGGGAACAGCAGTTGTGGATTGGCACTTTAGGCGGAGGGCTGGATCGTTTCGACAGAACTACGAATCACTTCTCTCATTATAAAAGTGGTGGAGGCGCGAATTATATTTCTGCTATTATACAGGATAAAAAAGGAGATTTATGGATTGGCACCAGTGGAGGGATTACTGTTTTTGAAAAGAACAAAGCAGCTGTCACTACTTACCAGCATACAAACAAGAAAAACAGTTTAAGCGATGATGGTATTTTCTGCTTGTTTGAAGACAGCCAGGGGCGGATTTGGGTCGGAACAAGGGAAGGGTTGAACCTGTTTAATAAGCAAACAAACGAATTCCGGACCTTTACGATATCAGACGGCCTTCCAGACAACATGATATTAAATATCCTGGAAGATGCGCATCAAACGCTCTGGATTTCCACACCTAATGGATTATGCAACGCTATTCCCAGCCAGCATAATAGCCAAATTACTTTTTCAGTCGTTAACTACGATGCTACCAATAACCTGCAGGACCGCGAATTCAATGAAAATGCAGCACTAAGGACGCGGACGGGTGAGTTGATTTTTGGAGGTCCATCAGGATTTAATATCATCAATCCTGCGGCTGTTAAGCAACCGGTTGGACACTCTGCCATTGCTTTTACCGGCTTTCAGATACTGGATAGAAATATAGCACCCGGTGAAAGGGTTAATAACCGGGTATTATTGCCCCGTGCTTTATCGCAATTGCAAAGTATTGATCTGAAATATAAAGAAAATGTTTTCTCTATAGACTTTGCCTCACTCGATTTCTCGCATAACCGCCATGATACATATGCATATATGCTGGAAGGTTTTAACGCCGACTGGCTATATACAGACGATAACCAACGAAGAGCTACCTATACCAACCTGAGTCCCGGGCATTATATTTTTAAGGTAAAAGTACTGGACAGAACAGGCGCATGGAGCGAAGTAAAAACGTTGCAGATCAATATTGAACCACCATTCTGGCGAACTCCCATTGCCTACCTGCTGTATTTGTTGATCGCGGCGGCCCTGTTTTGGCTCATCCGGCGCATCACCTTGGACAGGATACACATGCGCTTTGAAGTCAGACAGCAACGTAGGGAAGCCGAAAGAGCCCATGCACTGGAACAGCTAAAGACAAAATTCTTTACCAATGTAAGCCATGAATTCCGTACGCCATTAAGTCTTATCATTGCGCCGCTGGATAAAATCATTAAACAGGCTACTGACCAGGAACAGGTAGAACAACTGAACCTGGTTCAACGGAATGCCAAACGTTTGCTGAACCTGGTAAACCAGTTATTGGATTTCAGGAAGATGGAAGTGCAGGAAGCCAGACTGCATCCCGCCGTAGGTGACATTGTCAGTTTTTGCAGAGAAACCAGCGAATCCTTTACCGACATTGCAGAAAAGAAGAAAATACGGTTTTCATTCTCGTGCGACATTGACCACCTTGAAATTTATTTCGATAAAGATAAAATCGAGAAGATTTTATTTAACCTGCTTTCCAACGCTTTTAAATATACCTATGACGATGGAGCGGTGAGTGTTAACCTGGCATATCGCCCTGTTGTTAATGAAGCTGATGGAACGATTGCCATCAGCGTAAAAGACTCCGGTATTGGTATTCCTGTTGCTCAGCATGAAAAAATATTTGAACGCTTTTTTCAGACCGAAGTACCGGAAAGTATGGTCAACCAGGGCACCGGTATCGGGCTGGCCATTACAAAAGAGTTTGTAAAGTTACACAATGGTGTGATCACGGTGGAAAGTGAACCCGGGCAGGGAACTTGTTTTACGGTGATCATGCCAGCCAGGAAGATGTATGTTGCGCCCCCGTTTGTTATTCCGCCAATACCCGTGGATGAAGGAGCGCAAATGATAATTGAAGAAGAGAAGAAAGGAACCAGGAAAAAAACAATTATGATAGTGGAAGACAATGAAGACCTGCGCTTTTATTTAAAGGACAACCTGAAGGAACAGTATCATGTGGAGGAGGCAACCAATGGAAGTGAGGGTTGGGAGAAAATTAAGCAGTTAAACCCGGACCTGGTGGTAAGCGATATTATGATGCCCTTAATGGATGGTGTTGAACTGACCGGTAAAATTAAATCCGAAACCCTGACGGCACATATTCCCGTAATATTGCTGACCGCCATGGGTAGCGAGGAAAAGCAACTGGAGGGCCTGAAAGCAGGAGCCAATGACTACATTACCAAGCCTTTTACTTTTGAGATCCTTGCCTCGCGTATTAATAACCTGCTCGCACAACAACAATTATTAAGGAAAAGATTCCAGAAGCAGATAACTGTCAACCCGGAAGAGGTAACTATAACGCCGGTAGATGAACAATTCCTGAAACAGGCATTGGAAATCATTGAAAAACAAATGGATAATCCTGATTTTTCGGTAGATGAATTCAGCAAAGAGATGTTCATGAGCAGGGTCACCTTGTACCGGAAAATAAATTCTCTCACGGGCAAATCGCCATTGGATTTTATTCGCTCTATTCGCCTGAAAAGAGCAGCGCAATTATTAGATAAAAGTGGAATGTCTATTGCGGATGTAGCCTACGAGGTAGGGTTTAATAATCCAAAAGTGTTCAGTAAGGTGTTTAAGGAGGAGTTTAGGGTTACCCCTTCGGAATATGCTGCGAATCTTAAAAAGAAAAGCCATTCATGAGTTATATGCCGCATATAACTCATGTTATTCAGCTGTTTGTAACATTTGAATCACCTTATTGAATCATTTGAGTCCCTTACTAGTGGATGTATAACAATATTTTTACAGCATCTAATCCACGTATATGAAACTACAATTGATGCCATCCCGCATGCCGGCTTATATTCCGTTTTGGAATTTGCTGGCAGGTTATGCTGTCGGTCGCACGGCAGCTGGCCCTCCTTTTACCTTTATGATTTCTTTACTTTTTCACTTACCTCCGGCAGTTAAACTTGAAGTCGTCAGGTCGTATCGAATAAAGCCAGTTTCTCAAAGCATGGCACTTTAACAGGCAGGCTCCTGTCACGTATACACTGACCTTATGAAATGTCATCTCCGTCTGTAGGGGATATCATCTATTCCAGTAAAAAAAATCAACATGAAGTCAACCAAAATGATTCGCTCGCGAATATTGCCGCTATTGGGTATCCTTTTGGGATTCCTTTCCAGCAACCCCCTTTCTGCACAAACAATTAAAATAACCGGTAAGGTTATCAATAAAAGTAATTCTTCACCTATTCCGGGGGCCACCGTTACCTTAAAAAATACCAGCCGATTTGTTATTACCGATGAAGCGGGGAAATTCACTATTGATGCTGCTACCGGGAATACATTGGTAGTTTCCATCATAGGTTATCAGAAAAGAGAAATTGCAGTTAACAAAAGTGCCTCCATTGACGTGGCATTATCAGAGAATATTTCACAACTGGGAGATGTGGTGGTAATTGGTTATGGTAAAGTAAGACGACCTGATGTTACAGGTGCCATCTCTTCTGTTTCCGGTGATGAGATCCGTAAAACACAGCCAGTCACTTTTGATCAGGCCCTACAGGGCAAAGTTCCCGGCCTGGTAGCCCAGCAGATATCTGGTCAGCCTGGTGGAGCGGTGTCTGTACAGATCCGGGGCTTATCGTCTTTTGGCGGAAGTTCACCTATGTATGTTATTGATGGGATTATTATTGGCGGCACTGCCACATTAGGCGCCGGGGTGAACCCACTGGCAGGGATTAACCCATCAGAAATTGAATCAATTGATGTATTGAAAGATGCATCTGCAACCGCCATTTATGGCTCCCAGGCCACCAATGGCGTAGTGGTAATCACCACCAAGCGGGGGCAGGTGGCACCGCCCAGCATTACTTACGATATGTACACGGGCTATCAGCAAATACCAAAGCGGTTACCCCTGATGAATTTAAGAGAGTATGCCTCGTTTATAAATGACAGGAACACAGGATTAGGCTGGGGGTTTGATACCCGCCCGGAATTTGTGAATCCCAAATACTTGGGCAACGGCACCGACTGGCAAAAAGAGCTTTTCAGAAATGCGCCCATGTCTAATCATACGCTCACCGTTAGCGGGGGAGATACCAGGACCCAATACCTGCTGTCTGGTTCTTATTTCAACCAGGAAGGTATTGCCCTTGGGTCCAACTTTCGCAGGATGTCTTTAAGATTGAACCTGGACAATAGGACAACTGATTGGTTAAAGATTGGTACCAGCCTGCAATTGGTGAATATCAAAGAGAATGTAAACTCTACCAGTTCGAATGTCATTAATACCGCATTAAGCCAGACACCGGATATCGCCGTGAAAAATGAAGACGGTAGCTGGGGTGGCGCCTATAATCCGAACGGATGGGTGAATAGTACGGTGAATCCCTATGCCATCGCGCTTATTAATAAAGATGAAGCAAAGAGAAACCAGCTTTTCGGTAATTTATATGCTGAAATAGCCTTTACCAGGGACCTGACGCTTAGAAACGAAGTAACAGGAAGCTTTTCGATGGCTACGGAAGACCGGTTTAATCCTTCCTATACCTTCGGCCTGGTAAAAAATAATACGAACAGTGCCTCATATAATTTTTCTCAAAACTCCTATACAACACTCAGGAACTTCCTGACCTATTCCCATTTGTTTAAGAACCGGTATAATGTAAATGCATTGCTGGGACATGAAGCGCAATTGGGTACCAATGAGAATTCATCTACAGGCAGAAGTAATTTCCCTTCCAACAATGTGCAGGTAATCAGCAGCGGAGATCCTACCACTGCCACCAATTCCGGCAGTAAAGGTCAAAGTGCCCAGGAATCATACTTTGGCCGCATCAACTTTGGGCTCAACGATAAATATCTTTTCACAGCCAACGTCCGGGCAGACGGCTCTTCAAAATTTGCGCCGGATAACCGCTGGGTGACTACCTGGTCAGGCGCCTTTGCCTGGAAGTTGAATAATGAAGATTTTTTAAAGCAGGTAAAAGAGGTCAATGAGTTAAAGCTGCGTTTGGGCTATGGTTTAACCAACAACCAAAATATCCGCGACTACGCCTATACCTCCACACTTGCCACAGTAGCTACGGGACTGACAGGCATCGCGCAGCTGACGCAAAATGTAGGCAATCCATATGTGGAGTGGGAAAAAACAAAATATGCCAACATCGGATTGGACGGAACACTTTTCAACTGGAGAATAAATTTCTCAGTAGATTTTTACAATCGTAAAACGGATGGATTGGTATTACAGATTCCTTTGCCTTTGTATTCAGGCACCGCTATTGGCTATTCTCCAGGTTCGCTGGATGCCCCATATGTCAATGTAGGCACTGTTAACAACAAAGGCTTTGACTTTAGAATCAGTTCCACCAATATTAAAAGAAAGTACTTCACCTGGAAAACAGATGTAACTGTTTCGCGTAATATCAATGAAGTATTGAAACTTAATACAGATGGAGCATCGCTGGACAAGCAATATAGTAAAACGGTGGTGGGCAGATCCATCGGCGAGTTTTACGGGTATGTGATTGATGGCGGCGTATTTGCAACAAAAGAAGATTTTAAAACCCACGCTTTACCGACTAAAAATGGGGTACCGTTGCCGGTAGGCGCTGCCGGAGGAAGTATCTGGTATGGTGATCTGAAGTTCAAAGACTTTAATGGCGATGGTGTGATTGATGAACATGATCAAACGTTTTTGGGTTCCCCCATCCCTAAATACCAGATCGGTATCAACAATACTTTCTCGTATAAAAATTTCGATCTGAATATATTTTTCGCCGCCAATATCGGCAATAAAGTATATAACCAGCTTCGTATAAATGGTGAATATCCGGGTACCAGCTATGGATACCTCCGGTCTTTAATGGACTATGCAAAACTTACGTTGATAGATCCGAATGGCAGCGCCACTAGTATCGACAATATCAAGGTAACTAACCCCGACACCCGGATTGTGGGGCTGCGCAATGATAATACCAATGATAATAACCGGAACTCTGACAAGTTCGTGGAAAGTGGCACTTTCCTGAGATGTAAGAATATCTCTTTAGGATATACACTTCCCGAAAGCCTGATTTCAAAAGCCAGCATTAAATACCTGAGAGTGTATTTCAATGTTTCAAATGCTTTCATCATTACCAACTACAAGGGAATGGACCCGGAAATTGGATCATGGGATCCATTGACAGCTGGCGTAGATGGTGGTTATTATCCGCAGCCACGGGTGTTTACCATTGGTGCTAACATCAAACTGACCAAATAAAATATTCATCTATTAATATCAATAGTTATGAAATCAATATTGGATAAAATAATTGCGTTCCTGCTAATAATAATAGTGATGACAGGATGCTCCAAAAGTTTTTTGGATCGTCCGCCGTTGTCACAAATAAGCGCCGATAATTTTTATCAGAATACCGGTGACCTTAGACTGGCAACAGCTGCATTGTATGCTGGTACGCCATGGGCCGACTGGAATTATAACTGTTACTTACCCGTAGGTGAAGTACTGAGTGGAAATATGGCAGTTGGCTATTGGGGAGATGCGGTGCAGTTGAATACATTTACTGTTACTGGCATGAATGGGATCATGATTGCTAATTGGAAGTCGATGTATAAAATCATCGCTCATTGTAATGTGACCATTAATGCCATCCAGCAAAAAGCCCCCAGTACGATTACCGATAAAGACAAGAATGCCGCCATTGCCGAGGCCCGGTTTATTCGTGGCTTTGCCTATTATAACCTGGCGGTGTTATGGGGTGCAGTTCCTGTTATTGAAGATAACAGTAAACTGATTGTATCTCCCCTGATTAACCGTATCAAAACAGAAGACGTATACAAATTCGCGATCAATGACCTGACATTTGCAGCCGGGCATCTTCCCGTTACAGATGTTGCCGGAAGAGTCACTACCTGGTCTGCACAGGGTATGTTGGCAAAGGTTTATTTAACAGCGGCCGGCCTGAATCAGCAGGGAACCAGGAATCAATCATTCCTTGATAGTGCGGCAAAATATGCCGGCAATGTGTGTAAGAACAGCGGGCTGGCACTGACAGCTAATTATGCCGATCTTTTTAAAACCCAGTTTAATGATAATCCTGAGTCATTGTTTGCATTACAATGGGCGCCGGGCGGCGGCTGGCTGGAAGGCAATATGTTACAGATCTACTCTCCGGGTGGTACCGAAATATCTGCCAACGGTTCAGCAGGTTGGTTTGCCATAGCGCCTACGGTGGATATGTACAAGTTGTATGCTACCAGGGATTCGTTAAGGCGTAAAGCTACGTTTATGATCAACGGCGACTATTACCCGGAACTGAATGCCGCTGGCGGTGGATTTAAGTATACAGGAGCGTGTGGATTGAAAAAACATATCATCGGTACCAACAAGGATAATAATGCGCCTACCATGAACTTAACCTCTTCCACCGAACACAATGCTTTATTAAGGCTGGCGGATGTTTATCTCTTGTATGCGGAAGCAATTCTGGGTAACAATGGTTCCACGAGCAATGCCGATGCTCTTATGTATTTTAATAAAGTTCGTTCGAGAGCCGGTATGCTCCCTGCACCTAAAATAGATGCCGACTCCCTGCTTATTGAAAGAAGAATTGAACTGGCAGGAGAAGGACAATACTGGATAGACCTGGTAAGGTTATCTTATTATAATCCGGTAAAAGCTATCAGTAAATTAAAAGGGGAGGCGCGCGTCACCTTTACACTGCCAGGTGGTGTTTTAACACCTGCGAGTCCATATGGGGTGATTACTCCTCCCACTATTCAAAGCTTTACTTTCCCTATACCTTCTTCTGAGGTTACTGCCAATCCAAAATTACAGGAACCTCCGGTATCATATTATTAAAAAACTAAAAATTATATACCGTGAATAAAATCATATTCAACCAGCTATATAAAAGTTTTCCGCTGCTTTTGCTTGCGGTGGTTTTTACGGGTATGCAATCTGCCTGTAAGAAAGACGCATCGGTAGGAGCTCCGGTAATAACAAGTGTTAGAAATTATGCGCCATCTCCTGCTGATACCCTGGTAAGTACGATCACTACAGGCCAGTGGGTAGTATTGATCGGACATAACTTAAAGGATGCGGTGCAGATATCCTTCAATGGGGTACCTGCTACTGTGAACAGTGTGATGTTTTCAGATACCAGTGCTGCCGTGTTGGTGCCTGCCGTGATACCGTTTCCATCGGTGCCTGCTGAAACCCTGAACACCATCCGTTATGTTACGCGGCAGGGGGCTACTACGTTTACGTTCAGCATTGCGGCGCCACCGCCTTCTATCACTGCTGTTTCCAACGAGAATGCCAATGAAGGGGATTCCGTGTATGTTTCCGGACTAAATTTATTTTTTATAAAAAATCTCACTTTTGCCGGTACTGCCATTACCCATTTCGCAGAAGCCAGCGATGGTACTTCTCTTGGATTTGTATTACCTAAGCTTACCCAAAGCGGCCCCGTAGTAGTGATAACTAAATCCGGCACGGCTACTACTCCTTACAATGTGAATGACGACAAAACGGGTATGCTCTGCAATTTTGATAACGTTAACACTTTTAGCTGGGGAACCGGTACCGATAACAGTAGTGCCACTTTCCCGGGAAACAGGGGCTACTATGCGGTACTGAAGAACGGTGTATTGCCAGCCGGTGACGGTACCTGGTGGGGCGACGGACGTAGTATAAATACCAATAAAGTTCAATGGATTCCTGTTGATAGCCTGAACGTTGCTATCGCTGATTATGCGTTGAAGTTTGAAATCAATGTTCCGGCGGCATGGACCGGCACCTCCATTTATGTGGTGAAAGGTTACTCGTTTGATTACATGGCCCGCTACGAGCCCTGGGCAGGTACAGATGGCGCCGTTGCTCCCTTTACTACAAAAGGCTGGCGTACTATAACGATTCCTTTATCCCTGTTCAGAACCAATGATGGTAAAGGCACTGCCGCGGCAAGCCTGACTACTTTGTTGGGCAGCACGGCTAACGGGGAGGTAAATATCCAGACCAAAAACTTTTCTGGTTCTGCTTCTACTTCCGGTTTGCAGGCAGCTATTGATAATATCAGGGTGGTGAAGATTAAATAGTGTCAATCATTTTAGCCAAGTATATGAATATGAAAATCAGCAGGTGGTATGCGACTGTCGGCCTTGTTATTTTTGCAGTGGCGTTTGCGTACTGCAGTAAAAAGAGTGATATCACACCTACATTGTCAGTGTCGTCAGCAGAAATTAATTTTCAGCCTGAGGGAGGAGTCGTGGATGTAGCTATTACCAGTAATGTAGACTGGAATATTAGTAATCCCGCTTCCGGTTGGCTGCAGGTAAGCCAAACAACCGGTAAGAGTGGTAATGTAACGGTGCACCTAACCACGGCGGCGAACACTACGGGTGCAAGCCGGTCAGCGGTGTTATCGGTTAGTGCGGGAAACAACCAGGTGCGCAGGGTGAACATACAACAAGGCGGCAGCTTATATCCGGGATACAATATATCGCCCGCACCTGCTGATGCAAGCGGCATGGGAAGTAATGCCGTGCAACTGGCAGCAAAGTTCAAATTAGGCTGGAATATTGGCAATACATTAGAAGCCATTGGTGGTGAAACCGCCTGGGGAAATCCTTTGATCAGTGAAAGCTATATCCGGTTGGTAAAACAGCAGGGATTTAATGCCATCCGCCTGCCTTGCTCCTGGAACCAGCATTCAGATCAGGCCACCGCTAAGATCCAGGGCGATTGGCTTAACCGCGTAAAACAGGTGGTGCAGTATTGTGTCAATAATGATATGTATGTTTTACTGAACATCCACTGGGACGGCGGTTGGCTGGATGCTAATATTAACAAGGCCAAACAGGACTCCGTTATCGCGAAACAAAAAGCATTCTGGGAACAGATTGCTACCACGATGCGTGATTTTGATGAACACCTGATGTTCGCCAGCGCCAATGAGCCACCTGCAGAAAATGCAGAACAGATGGATATCCTCAACAGTTACCATCAAACTTTCGTTAATGCCGTTCGTTCCACCGGTGGCCGTAATAGTTACAGGGTATTGGTAATACAGGGGCCAGGAACGGATATTGACAAAACCACCAGCTTTATGAATACACTTCCCACAGATCAGGTGAAAGACCGTATGATGGCAGAAGTACATTTTTACGGTCCTTCCCAGTTCTGTTTGCTAATGGACGGCGATGCCTCCTGGGGTAAAATGTTTTATTACTGGGGTACTGGCCATCACTCTACCATTGAGCCGGATAGAAATGCAACCTGGGGAGAAGAAAGTGATGTAGATAAAACCTTCAGCAAAATGAAAACAAAATTCACTGATAAACAGATCCCTGTGATATTGGGTGAATATGGTACCTACCGGCGCGGCAACAGCCGGTATGTTCCCAAAGATCTGGCTACTCACAACGATGCCGTGGATTATTGGCTGACCTACGTCACCAAACAGGCCATTGCCAATGGTATGAAGCCCTTTTTCTGGGATACCGGGGCTGCGTTGGACAGACGGAATAACACCGTATTGGATCAACGCACGATTAATGCAATTATGATAGGAGGGAACTAACTGTTAAGCACAAGTATGGTAAATATGAAATTTGCGATTGTCGCCGTCTTCTTTTTTTCTTTTTCCGCTTTGTCGTCGTTTGCGCAAAAAGTGACGGTTCAATCGCCGGACCAACGGATGAGTGTTTCCTTATTTTCAACACAGGATAATGATACAGGGGAATGGTATATCAACGCATCCTGCAATAGCCAGGGAAAGCTGGTGGAGGTGATTCCACGCATTGATGTAGGACTGTTGCGTAGCGATCAGGAATTTTCAAAGGAACTGAAGTTGCTTAAAGTTGGTAAACCCCGGCTTATCCATGAGCAGTACACTGCTTTACATGGTAAGAGAGCTGTTTGTACCAATGATGGGAATGAAATCACCGTTTCTTTTGAAAATCCTTCTAAAGCAAAATTGAATCTTATTATCAGGGCTTACAACGATGGCATTGCTTTCCGTTACGAGTTTCCGGAGAAACAAGGGACTTTTGTTGTCAAGGATGAACTGACGGCCTACACCATTCCCAAAGAGACCACCCGGTGGATGGAAAAATGGAATACCGCCAATGAAGGATTTTATACCTCCATGAGTGATAGCAGTATTCAAAAGCAGCAATGGTGTTATCCGGCGCTATTTAAGTTAAAAGATAATGATTGTTGGTTCCTGTTACATGAAGCTGATGTAACAGGAACCTATTGTGGTACTAAACTTAGTAACACAAACAATGAATCCATCTACAAGCTGACGTTTCCGGACCAGGGAGACGGAAGAGGACTGGGTGCATCACAGCCTGCTATTACGCTGCCCTGGCAATCTCCCTGGCGCGTCATCATTGCAGGTAGCCTGCCGGATATAGTAGCATCAACCCTGGTGGATGATGTATCTACTCCTGCTGTTGTAGCTCATACGGACTGGATTAAGCCGGGAATTGCTTCCTGGAATTATTGGTCCAGCAATCACGGTACCAGGGATTATAAAATTGTTTGTGCATTTGCCGACCTGGCAGCAGAAATGAACTGGCCCTATACCTTGCTCGACTGGGAATGGGATGCCATGGGTAATGGTGGAAACCTGGAGGATGCATTGCAATACATTCATGCAAAAGGCGTGAAGCCATTGATGTGGTATAACTCCGGAGGTCCGCATACTTATGTTACTTCTACTCCACGCGACCGGATGCTGACGCATGAGAAGCGGGTGGAAGAATTTACAAAACTGAAAAAGCTGGGCGTGGCAGGTATAAAAGTAGATTTCTTTGAGAGTGAAAAACAGGAGATGATCCAATACTATCTGGATATCCTGAAAGATGCTGCTGCATTCGAAATGATGGTTTACTTCCACGGCTGCCTGGTACCAAGGGGTTGGACAAGAACCTATCCGAACCTGATGACCCATGAGGCGGTACGCGGCGCGGAATGGTATAACAATGGACCCGATTTCACCATGGCCGCCCCGGCACATAACACCATTTTGCCTTTTACCCGCAACGTGGTGGGGCCAATGGATTACACCCCGGTTACCTTTACGAATTCTCAATTTCCGCATGTTACCTCCTACGGACATGAGCTGGCACTGAGTGTGGTGTTTGAATCCGGCATTCAGCACCTGGCGGATCGCCCGGAGGGTTATCGTGAATTGCCCGATGCCGCCAAAGGTTTTCTACAGGAGATTCCGGCTGCCTGGGATGATACCAGGTTATTGGCCGGGTATCCTGGTAAAGATGTAATGATGGCACGCCGTAAAAATAATGCATGGTTTATTGGCGCTATTAACGCGGAAATGCACGAAAAGAAGGAAAAAATCAATTTCAGTTTTCTACCGGAAGGAGTTAAATATAAACTGACATTGATTAGCGACGGAAAGCACGATAAGGCGTTTACCACCCGGTATTTAGTGGTGGATAAATCCAGTTCAGTAGAAGTTGATATGCTGCGCCGCGGTGGATTTGTGGCAGTAGTGAAGCCTATACCATAGCCAAACGATGATGCATATCGCCATCCTGGCTAAGCTGTCAGTGGCAATCATCCGGAAAAAACGCCTTCCACCTGGTGAAGCTTAATAAAAAGAACATATTGAAATTGAAAATGATGGAAATGAAAAGAATAGTTAGAAGATGGGTACTTGGGATTACGGGCCTGTTGATAGGAGGTATGGCCAGTGCACAATTAACGGGCAATGACAATAAGCAGGAGGAGAAGATCCGCTCATTGATCCGCCGGATGACCCTGGCGGAAAAGGTTAGTTTATTGCATGGCAATTCAAAATTTTATGTATCGGGAGTAAAGAGATTGGGTATTCAGGAATGGGCATTGAGCGACGGGCCTCATGGTGTGCGTGCAGAAATAAACCGGCACGACTGGGCTTACGCGGGATGGACGAATGACTCCGCTACCTGCTTTCCGCCAGGCACAGCATTGGCTGCCACCTGGAATCCCAAGTTGGCTTACCAACGCGGAATTGTGCTGGGTGAAGAAGCCCGTTTTCGGGAAAAAGACATCTTGCTGGGACCTGGTGTCAACATTATCCGTTCACCACTTGGTGGAAGAAATTTTGAGTACATGAGTGAAGATCCGTTGCTTATTGCAAAGATGGCGGTCGCTTATATTAAAGCATTACAGTCGAAAGATGTAGCGGTAAGTGTAAAACACTGGCTGGCCAATAACCAGGAAACGCATCGGGATTCTGTAGATGTACATATGAGTGAGCGTGCCTTGCGTGAAATTTATCTGCCCGGATTTAAAGCATCAATAACCGAAGGCGGAGCCTACACAGTAATGGCGGCATATAATAAGTTCAGAGGCGACTGGTGTTCTGAAAATGAATACCTGAACAGGGAAATACTCCGCAAAGAGTTTGGCTTTAAAGGGGTATTGATGACCGACTGGGCAGCTGCACATACCACCGTGAAGGCAGCTTTAACGGGTCTTGACCTGGAGATGGGAACGGATAAGAAAGATTACAATGAATGGTACTTTGCCGATCCGTTGATCAGCGCGGTAAAAGAGGGGAAAGTGCCGGTAGCCATTGTTGACGAAAAAGTAGCGAATGTATTGCGGGTGATGATGGCCACAAAAATGTTTGATGAAGGGAAGCGCGAAAAAGGGAAAATGAATACACCGGAACATCAGCAGGCAGCGTATAACGATGCTGCTGAAGCGGCCGTGTTGTTACAGAATAACGGGAATATACTTCCCATCGATTTTAAAAAAATAAAATCAGTTGCTATTATTGGCGATAATGCCACACGCAGGCATTGCAACGGCGGGCTAAGCTCCGAGATTAAAGCCCTGTACGAAATTACACCGCTGGAGGCCATCCGCAAAAAATTCGGTGCGGATGTGAAAATTAACTTTGCACAAGGATATGAAAAGCAGTCGACCTTTAAAGAAGGCAGTAATACTGGTCAAACAAGCGCTGATAAGATCGATTGGAAATTGATTGATGAAGCAGTGAATGCAGCGAAAGCTTCGGACGTGGTGATTGTTTTTGGCGGACTAAATCATGATTTTGACACGGAATCTTCCGACAAGCAAAACATGGATTTACCTTATGGGCAAGATGTATTGATTCGTGAAGTAGCAAAGGCGAACCCGAATACCGTAGCGGTTATTATTGCTGGTTCACCCGTGAAATTATCCGGTATAGTTCAGCGGGTACCCGCCATATTATGGTCGTGGTTTGGTGGAATGGAAGCCGGCAATGCAGTAGCTGATTTGTTGAGTGGTAAGGTAAATCCTTCCGGCAAACTACCCTTTACGCTGCCGGTATCTCTGGACCAGTCGCCTGCACATGCATTGGGCAATTTCCCGGGAAGAGATCTCCGTGTAAATTATGAAGAAGATATTTTGGTAGGATATCGTTGGTTTGATACGAAGAAAATTGTTCCCCAGTTTCCATTTGGATATGGTCTTTCTTATACCGGGTTTTCGATCAGTAATTTCTCGGCAGACAAAACCAGTTATGGAAAGGAAGAAACGATCCACGCAAAATGTACGATAACCAATACAGGAACCCGCGAAGGGGCAGAAGTGGTACAGCTGTATGTCAGCGATCCGCAATGCACCGTGTTGCGTCCGGAGAAAGAGTTGAAGGCTTTTGAAAAAGTTTTTCTACAGCCCGGCGAAACGAAAACTGTTGAGCTGACCATAAAAGTGGCTGATCTGGCCTTTTATGATGAGTCAAAAAAATCCTGGAATGTAGAAGCCGGGGAATTTGTATTGCAAATCGGAAATTCATCCCGGGGCATTTCATCCGCGGTGAATATTTTGGTGAAGTAAGGTTAATCAATGAAAACAGTCATTCAGATGAATAAAAGTGCCATCGCTGTTCTTATCGCCATTTTAATGTCGGGATTAACAGCAAAATCACAGAAAGCCAATCAATTTTTTCCTGCTGAAAAACTGATCACCACTGGTATCTATTATTACCCGGAACATTGGAACGAAAACCAATGGGAGAGGGATATTAAAAAAATAGCCGACATGGGATACGAGTTTGTGCACGTAGCAGAATTCGCATGGTTTAGGTTTGAGCCGGAAGAAGGAAAATTTGATTTCGCCTGGCTGGATAAAGTGATCCATCTCTGTGAAAAGTATCACCTGAAAGTACTGATGTGTACACCATCCGCTACCATGCCTGCATGGATGAGAGATAAGTATCCCGAAACATACCTGATGTACGGGAATTATATTCGTGGCGAGCATGGTACCCGTGGTCTGGGTTCAAATGCGAATGCGAAATATAGATTCTTTGTTGAAAGAGCGGTAACGGAACTGGCGAAACATTATGGGCAGAATAAGAATGTGGTGGGTTGGCAGTTAGACAATGAACCTGATGCCAAAACGGATTACAGTCCTTCTGCACAAACAGCATTCCGGCAATGGCTGCAACGGAAATATAAGACCATTGAAGCATTGAACACGGCCTGGGGAACCGCTTTCTGGAGTCAGCGATACAATCAATTCAGCCAGATAATGATACCTAATACCACATTGGTAAATTGGTGGGGAAATAATCCACATGCTTTACTGGACCTGAAACGATATTCAGCAGATGAGCAGGCAGATTTTCTTGATTTGCAGGCCGCTGTTTTAAGAAAATATATTACCCCCCATCAATACATCACTACCAATTATACCGCTGTTAGTCCATTTGCTAACCCCCGACTAACCAGGAAGATGGATTTTGCCGCCTACACCGCTTACCCTAATGGAGGGGCTGGCAATATGGGCAGTTTAGGATTCAGATTAGGAGATAGCAAGACGGTTTTATTCGCATCTGAGTATTATAAATCAGTGGGCGGTTTTACCGGTGTAATGGAAATGCAACCGGGACCAACCAATTGGGCAGGACAGGCATCATTGCTGTTGCCGGGTACGGTGAGAATGTGGCTGTATCACAGTTTTGCGGCGGGTGGTCAATTTGCCTGTTCTTACCGTTTCCGTCAAATTCTATATGGATCAGAACAATATCATGCCGCGGTTATTAAAACGGATGGAGTGACGCCTTCACAAGGAGGGGAAGAATATATCCGGTTTAACAAGGAAATACGGCAATTACGACAATACTATAAACCTGGTGCACAGCTGCCGCAAAAATTGGCGGTGCGAAAAACCGCTGTGGTGTGGAATTTGGAAAACTATTGGACGATCGATCGCCAGAAGCAAAATGTACGCTGGGATTCCTGGAACTATCCGGTGAAGTTTTTGGAAATGGCGAAGTCTTTCGGCGCTGCTGTAGATGTAATTGATGAAAAAGCTGATTTGTCTGACTACAAGGTAGTCATCATTCCCGCTTATGAAATGGCAGATCCTGGGTTGATTCAAAAATGGGCCCATTATGTAGAGCAGGGAGGACATTTAATCATCACCTGCCGCACAGCAACCATGGACCGTAACGGGCATTTTTGGGAGGGAGAAACAGCGGCCCCGCTTTCCGACTTAATCGGCGCGCATATTACCACCACCGATATGATTCCACCGAATAGTAAGGGAGACATCCTCGCGGACCAACATCATTATTCCTGGAATATCTGGGCCGATTTACTGAAGCCCGATGATAATACACTTGTGCTGGCGACTTACAACGACCAGTTTTATAAAGGCAGCGCAGCTGTGGTAAAAAAGAAAATCGGTAAAGGAGCGGTAACATATATCGGCGTAGTGACCGATGATATGAAGCTGGAAAAGGAGATATTGAAAGGTAACTATGTGGAAGCCGGTGCCGATGTGGAGAGTTATCCGCCAGGCGTATTTGTCTATTGGCGGGATGGCTTCTATGTGGCCGTGAATTACTCCTCTGATAACTATGAGATGAAAATGCCCGACCACGCCAAAATATTGATCGGAGAAAAAGTACTGGAACCAGGCGGTGTATTGGTTTGGAACGAATAAAATAACCTTAAAAAAAATAAAATGAGTAACCGGTATTTATTTATTTCGATCGTATGTATGATGGCCAGTCATATCTGCCTGGCACAAACAGATAAAGTTTCTGCTAAAACCGATACGATACCCACATTTCCTGACCCGCCAGCCGGGTATAATGCACAGCAAAGTAATGTGCCTCACGGCAAATTAACCGTTGTTCAGTACGACTCCAAAACACTTGGAAAACGCCGGGAAATGAACGTGTATACGCCTCCAGGGTACTCCGCCAATAAGAAATATCCGGTGTTGTATCTGTTGCATGGTTTGGGAGCAGACTATCGTCAATGGACCGAATGGTGCCAGGCAGACAATGTTGCGGATAACCTGATAGCAACGGGTAAGATACAACCAATAATAATAGTTTTCCCTAACGGTGATACCAAGCTGACGGTAACAGATACTGCCGCCGCCAGCCGTTCCGGGAGAGCAGATGGTTTTGAAGGCTACCGGAAGCCATTTGAGGAGGATTTATTGAAAGATATCATCCCTTACATTGATTCACATTATTCCACGATTAATGACAATGAACATCGGGCTATAGCGGGATTGTCAATGGGCGGAGGACAGTCGTTAAATATAGGGTTGCATCACCTGGAAACGTTTGCCTATGTAGGTGGATTTTCCTCTGCGCCTAATACAAACAAGTTTGGTGGTATGTATACCGACGTCAAATTTATTCCAGATATCCAGGCTGCCCGGGAGAAGATGAAACTGCTATGGATAGGATGTGGGAATAAAGATGGGCTTTTCGATATTAGTAAAAAGGCGCATCAGTATCTTATCGAAATAGGTGTTCCCCATGTTTGGAATGTAGATACTAACGGGCATGACAATAACGAATGGGATCGTAATCTGTACTTGTTTTCCCAGCAAATTTTTAAACAGTAGTAAGGAAGGTAAATATATCAGAAGATGAAAAAGAATGTCATTCTTTTGATGCTCCTGTTTTCTGCCGTTGCAGAAACATTGGTGGCACAAAGGATAAAGGAGAAGAAACCAGTTGCTCCTGAACGCGTAATCAATATCGACTTTAATAAAACAGCCGGAAAACTCAACACGATGTTTAACGAATGTGTGGGTGCCGGCCGTGCTAATGAAGGACTTCGGGCAGATTGGCAACAACAGCTGGCGTATGTAAGAAAAGAATGTGGTTTCAGGTATATCCGTATGCATGGTCTTTTAACAGATGACATGGCGGTATACACAGAAGACAATAAAGGCAACCCGGTGTACAACTATATGTACATTGATGCGTTATTCGACTTTTTGCAAAGTATTGGCATGAAACCATTTGTTGAACTTGGTTTTATGCCTTCCGCGCTGGCCAGCGGTTCCAAAACCATCTTCTGGTGGAGGGGCAACGTAACGCCGCCAAAGGATTATGAAAAATGGGCCGCATTAGTGAAAGATCTTACCCGGCACTTTACAGAACGTTATGGTGCCGATGAAGTAAAGACCTGGTATTTCGAGGTCTGGAATGAACCTAACCTGAACGGATTTTGGGCAGGGAGCCAGGAAGACTATTTCAAATTATATACTTATAGCGCGAAGGCAATTAAAAGTGTTAATGCTTCTTATCGCGTTGGTGGTCCAGGCACTGCCGGCGCTGCGTGGGAGCCTGAAATGATTGATTATTGCGATAAGCACCAGGTGCCGATAGATTTTATAAGCACGCATGCTTATGGCGTAAAGCAGGGTTACCTCGATGAATTTGGCCGCTCTGGTACGGTACTCGATAAAAACCCGATGAGTATCAGTGGCGATGTACTCGACTCGCGAAAAGAAATAGCGGCGTCAAAGATGCCTGGACTGGAACTACATTACACCGAATGGAGCGCCTCTTATACCCCGGCAGATCCCATTCACGATAGTTATCACGAAGCAGCATTTGTGTTGCAGAAACTGAAACAGGTGGGCAACGCTGCCAACTCCATGTCGTATTGGGTGTTTACCGATATTTTTGAAGAAGCCGGCCCCCGCTTTACACCCTTTCACGGAGGCTTCGGGATGCTGAATACGCAGGGCATCAACAAGCCTGTATTCTATGCTTACCAGTTTTTGAACAAACTTGGAAATACTGAGTTGGTAAATAACGATGCTACTTCCTGGGTATGCAGGGATCCGGCCGGAAATATCCAGGTGCTCGCCTGGGATTTTACGCATACACATCCGGGAGATTCTGTACATAATCAGCAATATTATATCCGCGATCTTCCTTCCAAAACGAAAGGGACATTAAAGGTCAATATAGCAGCTGTGCCCGAAGGCAATTACGCACTGGAAGTATATAAAGTAGGCTACCATAGCAACGATGCTTATTCCACTTATCTATCGCTAGGAAAGCCGGCACAGCTCAGCAGGCAGGAAGTTGAACAAATAAAAAGGCAAAATGATGGTTCGCCCGTTGCCCGGGAAATAGTGACTGTAAAAGCCGGCGTCCCTTTTACAAAAGAGCTGGAGATCCGTGAAAACGATGTATTCTTTTTGAATATGATCAAACTGTAATGATATAGGTTATTAAACGGCGTCTCCTTTTCATCAACATTTAATATGATGATAGATAAACCCAGGGAGGTAAAACGTATTATTATTTTTGACATCATGGGCAAAGAAATGCAGATAGCCAGGCATACGGCCATTTCAAATGTAATGTCGATGGGCGCTTCCCTGAAAGCAGGTAGCTACATAGTGCGGGTAGAAGCTGCAACGTGGGTAAAGACATTCAAAGTTCTGAAGACAAATTATATCCAGGTAATATTAACAATATGACTATTAGTAGGATGAGATATTTACTTTGTGGAATGTTCCTTTTCCTGTGTTCAGCGAGTATTAGCTATGCCCAGGTAAAGCCACCAGCACCTTTTGGCCCGGTGCCAACGGAAAATCAAATGAGATGGCAGGAGATGAAATATTATGCTTTTGTCCATTTCTCCCTAAATACCTATACGGACCAGTCGTGGGGATTTGGTAATGAAGATGTTGGATTATTTAATCCATCGAAGTTGGATTGCCGTCAATGGGCCCGTATATGCAAAGAAGCTGGGATGAAAGGTATTATACTTACCGTAAAGCATCACTGTGGTTTCTGCCTCTGGCCTTCTAAATACACTGAATACTCCGTAAAAAATGCACCATGGAAAAATGGCCATGGAGATGTAGTTCGGGAATTGGCAGATGCCTGTAAGGAATACGGCTTAAAACTGGGCATTTATTTATCGCCCTGGGATAGGAACAGCCCGGATTATGGAAAGCCGGAATATATCACTTACTTCAGAAATCAGCTAACGGAACTCCTCACTAACTACGGGCCAATTTTCGAAGTGTGGTTTGATGGCGCCAATGGCGGTTCAGGATATTATGGTGGGGCTAATGAAACACGTACCATTGATCGCACCACCTACTATGACTGGCAGAATACCTATAAGCTGATCCGCAGGCTTCAACCTGACTGCGTAATATGGAACGATGGTGGAGATAGGGCAGACCTGCGATGGGTAGGCACCGAAGGTGGTGTTGTGGGCGAAACGAACTGGAGTTTGCTAAATGCCAAAGGTGAGGTGGAATGGAATATGTTGCATCATGGCCTCGAAAACGGCGACTCCTGGGTGCCGGCAGAAGTTAATACATCTATCCGGCCAGAATGGTTCTATCATCCTCATGAAGATGGCCAGGTGAAAACAGTACCGCAATTAATGGATACTTATTATAATTCCGAAGGACGCAACGGCACACTACTGCTTAACTTTCCCATCATGCCCAATGGGTTGATTCATCCAAATGATGAAAAGGCCGCGCTTGGACTTGCCAGGGCTGTAAAAGAAGCATTTGCCGTAAATCTCGCTGCCAACAGGAAGGCCGACGCTTCTAATGTTCGCGGAAATGCCAAAGCGTTTGGTGCCGGGATGGCTGTTGATAGTAGTAAGGATACCTATTGGGCCACAGATGACAACGTGACTAATGCGTCGCTGACGATAGATCTTGGTAAGCCCACCATCTTCAATCGTTTCCTGGTTCAGGAATATATCCGGCTGGGTCAACGCGTGAAAGCCTTCACAGTGGAGGCGCTGGTAGATGGAACCTGGAAAGAGGTGGCAAAAGCAACAACAATCGGCTATAAACGAATCCTGCGTTTCCCGGCCGTAAAGGCAACGCAGGTACGGTTGAATATCACCGATTCAAAAAGTAGTCCCGTAATTGCGGCTATCGGCATTTATAATGCCCCGCAAATGTTGGCTGCTCCTGTTATTACCAGGAATCAGTCCGGTGAAATAACAATCACTCCGGCAGATACTGAGTCGGTTGTTTATTACACACTGGGTGGCGGGCAGCCTACTCCCCAATCAAAGCAATACACCGGCCCCATTCCATCAGCAGGAAAATTGGAGATAGCCGCTATTGCCTTCGAATCAGCCACCGGAAAAAGTAGTCCTGTCTCCCGGGAGAAGTTTGATATCTCCCGGAAGGACTGGAAAATCCTGGGACTAAACGATGAAAAGGCCCGCCTGATCCTGGATGGAAATCCATCAACCGCGTGGCATCAGCACAACGATCAGAAAATGCCTGTTGATTTGCTGCTCGATCTGGGAAGTGAGCAACAGCTTTGCGGTTTCAAATATCTGCCGGATCAGGGCAGTACTAGTGGAGCAGCATCAAAATACCAGTTTTTTGTTTCCCAGGATAACACCGCGTGGAAACTGGCAGATGAAGGAGAATTCCCAAATATCAGGAACAATCCGGTATGGCAAACGAGAAGCTTTACGCCGGTAAAGGCCCGCTATGTGAAGCTTCGCGCCCTGCAGGAGGTAAACGGTCATCAGGATGCGGGATATGCAGAAGTGGAGGTGATCACCAGGTAATAAACGGGAAATTTTCTGAAAGATAAAAATTTATAAAGACTCTATTTCATGAAAAAGATAGCAAGGATAGTAGTGACACTGGCTGTAGCGTTTATTTATCAGTCATCATGTTATGCCCATACGGTTATGCCGGAGAAACCAGGCCATCATGTATTGCTGCAGAAAAATGCGGGTATTCCATTCGCAAAAAATGGCGCTCGCGGTGGTATTGAAAGGAAACAATTGTTTGATGACGGCTGGAAATTTTTTTTAGGTGATGCCCCTGACGCCAAAGCAAAATCCTTCAACGATAAAGATTGGAGAAACCTGAACTTACCGCACGATTGGAGCATTGAAGGAGCGATAAACCCTAAAAATCCCACTGGTGGTCCCGGTGGATATTTTCCTACAGGCATTGGATGGTACCGGAAAACCTTCTCTGTTCCGGGAGAATGGAAAGGCAAACAGTTTTCGATTTATTTCGAAGGTGTTTATATGAATGCTGAAGTTTTTATTAACGGAAAATCGCTTGGCATTCGTCCATATGGCTATTCATCGTTTAGCTATGATTTATCGCCTTACCTGGAATATGGCGGAGAAAATGTTATATCAGTACGGGTAGATAATGCGCAGCAGATCAACACCCGGTGGTATAGTGGATCCGGTATTTACCGGCACGTTTGGATGTTGATGACCGATCCGGTGCATGTAGCACAATGGGGTGTTGCGGTTTCAACGCCCAACGTTTCTGCCCAAAAGGCTACCGTCCAGGTTAAAACGCTGATCAAGAATGAAACCACTACCCACCAAAGCATTGTAGTTAAGACGCAGCTGCTGAATAAAAATGCTAAAAATGTGGGTGATGATCAAGTAAAAGTGGAGCTCCCGGCTAATAGCGAAAAGGAAATTACCCGTACCATCGTTGTATCCAATCCTTTACTTTGGTCGCCGGAAACGCCCAATTTATACCAGGCGCAAATACAGGTTTTAAAAGATAAAAAAGTAATCGACGACACCAAATCTGTTTTTGGTATTCGCTCCATAAAATTTACGCCTGAAAATGGTTTTCAGCTGAATGGTAAAACAATAAAAATAAACGGTGGATGTGTGCACCATGATAATGGCTGCCTGGGTGCCGCTGCCTTTGATCGTGCTGAGGAGCACAAAGTGGAATTGTTGAAGGCTGCCGGTTTCAATGCCGTAAGAACTTCGCATAATCCTCCTGCTGAAGCATTCTTAAAAGCTTGCGATGAATTAGGCATCCTGGTAATGGACGAGGCGTTTGATTGCTGGAGAATAGGGAAGAATAAAAATGACTACGCGCGGTATTTTGATAAGTGGTGGAGTATTGATTTAGAAGCAATGGTGAAGCGCGACTTAAATCATCCTTCCATTATAATGTGGAGTATAGGAAATGAGATACCGGAGAGAGGGGAGCCGGAAGCGGTAAAAACAGCTAAGATGTTGGTTGATCATATCAGGAAAATAGATCTTTCCCGCCCGGTGACCTCCGCAGTGGTAGAGAAAAATAACGGATGGGAAATCTTTGATTCACTGATGGCTGTACATGACATAGCGGGTTACAATTATCATTTATACAATGCACCTGCTGATCATAAAAGAGTGCCTTCACGCGTAATTGTTCAAACAGAATCCTATCCGAGAGATGCGTTTAAAAATTGGGAACTGGTACAGGACAACCACTATGTGCTGGGGGACTTCGTTTGGACAGCAATGGATTATCTGGGAGAATCAGGAATCGGTCGTTGGTATTATTCGGGAGAAGTACCGGGAGAGCATTGGGAGCATGATCTCTTTCCGTGGCATGCGGCTTATTGTGGCGATATAGACCTGGTTGGATGGAGAAAGCCCATCTCGCATTACAGGAGCATGCTATATAATAGCGGGGAGAAACTTTACATGGCTGTTCGCGAGCCGGCTCCGGCGCCTCTGGAAATCAAGGAAACATGGTGGTCGGTATGGCCTACCTGGGAAAGCTGGACATGGACTGGGTTTGAAGGGAAAAATGTTGAGGTGGAAGTCTATTCAAAATATCCCAAAGTCCGGCTTTACCTCAATGATAAACTGATAGGCGAGAAAGCAACTACCCGCGAGCAACAGTTCAAAGCAACATTTACGGTTCCTTATACAAATGGGGTGCTGAAAGCAGTGGGGGTAGAAAATGATAAAGAAGTGGAGTCAAGATTGCTGCAAACCGCCGGTGCTGCTGCAAAAATGAAGTTAACTGCCGATCGCAAAACATTAACCGCAAATGGACAAGACCTGACTTACGTTACCGTTGAAATAACAGATGCGGATGGCATATTTCAACCCAATGCAGCAAACCGTCTGCATTTCAGTATTGATGGACCCGGTGTGATCGCAGGAATAGATAATGCCGATATTAAGGATACAGATCCTTATGTGGGTGACACGCGTAAAGCATGGCACGGGCGTGCATTAGTGGTTATCAAAAGCACGCAACGCGCCGGTGATATTCAGCTGACAATATCTTCGCCGGGTTTATCAGCAAATACAATAAGCATACAGGCACGATAATGTTTGATATCTGAATAGGTGCATCTGGTTGATTAGTCGGCCAGATGCAATGCTGTTTGTGAAATAAAAAGAATTATGTTTTACGCTTCTTGCAGGCTCCGCAATCATCACCCACCGATGATTAATGACGTAAATTAAATAACTTGATCATTAAAGGAATGAGGCCCATCGAAACCAGGAAAAATATGGCTACCCGGATGTAGTTGAGTGTTTGCCACAGCGATGTTCTGCTCACTAAATCCTGCCCCGTTGTTTGTGTTTCCGCTATCTGCTGGAAATGGATGATGTTGGGGGCGAAGAAAGCCAGTGTCCAGGCTCTTACAGCGAAATGAATGGCAAACAGCACCAGCAACCAGTTCCTGGCAAAATCAATTTTCCAGCAGAAAATGATCGCAAGTATAAAAGTAACTTCATGTAATGAATGAAGAATGATCCAGAAATTTTTCAGACTTGCTCCTCGTCCATCTAATAAAAGTTTGAAATTAGCTGGTGGGGAATCTGACCATTTAGGAACAAATACCAGGGTCTCAAATATCTGCGCCCCATTCATTAGAAAATAGAGGAGAGTAGTGATGCAAAGCCATATTTCGGCTCTTGTCAGATAGCTTTGGGAGATATTTTCCATTTTAGTCATTGTTTAATTGGTGGGTTACTTCTTTCAATATGACGGATGCCTCCGTGAAATAACGTTGTATGGTTTGTATTTCCTTTTCTGTAAAAGAGGATAGTAAATCTTCCGTTTTTTCCTGTAGCCTCGTAAATAGCGGTGTTAACATTTTTAATGCCTCTTTTTCATTGGGTACTATTATTACCTTCCGCCTGTCGCTTTTGTCGAATTGCCTTTTGACAAGTTTCTTTTTTTCAAGACGGTCAATTACGCCTGTAACAGCCCCGGTTGTTAGCCCGGTCAACTTTGATAATTCTCCTGCCGTAACTACTCCGCTTTGAAGGATGAGGCCTAGGTATTTGTGGTCCGTGCCGGATAGCCCGGCTTTCCTGGCAATTGCTTCATGCATTAGGATGGAGCTGTCCGAATATAACCTGCTGGCAGATCTGAAAGCGCCAAGCATTTCTTCTTTATGCTTAATTTCTTTCACTATATATCTTAATTAAATAAGTATCTTAGTTAACAAAGATAATATTTAAGCAGACAAAAACAAATAATATATATTTCCTGTCCTGCATCCGTAGCGCCGGAACGTTAATGCCATAAAGCACAGCAGGAGGAAGTACTTTGTGATTGCATTGTTAAGTATTTCTCCCCGGATAATATTGTCAGGCAACCTGCGTTTATATTTTTCCGTATACGTTTATTATTGTCATTTGAACATTTATTTAATTGAAAAACCTGTGAGATTAATGAATTTAAGTACCATTGGAGGAATACTACTATTTTTCGTGGTGACATCCTGTAAAAAAGAGCTGGCAGATGCCAGCGGGAAATTACCATTAAACAATCATGACACTGTTTTTGTGCACCCTGGATTATTGCATAAACAGTCTGATTTTGACCGGATGAAAAGTAAAGTGGATGCCCACGCTGAGCCCTGGCTATCAGGGTGGAATCAGCTAATCGCTAATTCACACAGCGCACTTAGCTGGCAGCCTAACCCGGCAGATACCGTTTACCGCGGCAGCGATGGTATTCATCATGAGAACTATGGCCAGCTGTATAATGATATTGCTGCGGCCTATGCTACCGCATTGAGATGGAAGGTCTCGGGCGACAAGCAATATGCCGACAAGTCGGTACAAATCATGAATGCATGGTCCGCCAGGCTAAAGGCCCTCGCCGGTAACAACGATGCGAACCTGGCTGCCGGGTTATACGGTTACCAGTTTGCCAATGCCGCAGAAATCATGAGAACATACAAAGGCTGGGCACCCGGAGATTTCTCCAGGTTCCAGAAAATGATGCTGCAGGTTTTTTACCCGATGAATCATGCTTTCCTCGCGAGAAAAGAAAGGTGTATGAGCCACTTCTACGCCAACTGGGATTTGTGCGTGATGAACTCCATCCTGGCCACGGGGGTACTGTGCGATGACCGGGACATATATAATGAAGCCATCAATTATTTTAAGCACGGCGCCGGAAATGGTGCTATTACCAATGCCATTTACTTTATTCACCCGGATGGCCTGGGACAATGGCAGGAGAGTGGGCGAGACCAGGGACATACTACACTGGGCATTGGCCTGATGGGTACATTTTGTGAAATGGCCTGGAATCAGGGTGATGATATGTATGGTTACGACAACAACCGGTTTTTAAAAGGGGCAGAGTATGTAGCCGCATATAATCTCGGTGATTCGGTTCCCTTTAAACCCTATACCAATTGTGTAGGTGTTGTACAGAATGTTATCAGCAGCGGCAGCCGGGGAAATACGCGCCCTGTTTGGGAACTGGTGTATAATCACTATGTCAACCGCAAAGGACTGGTAGCGCCAAATTGTGCCAGGTTCGCCCAGAAAGTACGCCCGGAGGGAGGTGGCGGAAATTATGGCCCCAATAGCGGAGGCTACGATCAACTGGGTTATGGAACATTAACTTTTTCACTGAAATAAGCATCGATACGGTTTAAAGAAAAAGACCCTGCATAATTTTTGCAGGGTCTTTTTCTTTAAAAAAGGATACCTGTATATTAGGGTTTTAAATTTTTTTAACAAGATCTTAAATGAATAACCGGGCGCAAAAACTCGACAATATCATTGATTGGGCAACTAAAAATAATGCTATAAGGGCGGTGTTACTGACAAGCTCTCTAACTAATCCCCATGCTCCACAGGATGATTTCAGCGATTTAGATATTGAATTTGTAATTGATGACTTAGCCTTATTCCTGGCAGATGATGGCTGGCTTTCCACTTTCGGAAAAGTGATGTCGAAAGTAGTGGAAAATGAGGATGCCTTTGATGGTAAACATGCAATGAGGATGGTGCTTTACGATGATTATGTAAAAATTGATTTCAAGCTTTATAGTAAAAAAGTATTTATAGAAGAGGTAAACAACGAAGCATTACAAGAAGATTGGGATGTAGGCTATAAGGTTTTGGTAGACAAAGATCAGCTCACTAACAACATCAAACCGCCTACCTATCAAACGGTCATCATTAAGAAACCAACGGAGCAAAAGTTTAACCAGGTATTGAATGACTTTTGGTGGGATATGACCTATGTGGCAAAATGCCTTGCCCGGGATGAGATTTTCTACGCAAAATTTATGACCGAGAATATGATGAGGACGGACTATTTAGTTCCTATGATTGAATGGTACATAGCCATAAAACACAATTGGAATATCACGACAAATAAACATGGCCGGCTTTTTAAGAAAAATTTACCTCCGGCACTTTGGAAGCGAATAGAAGCAACATTTTCAGGAAGCAATATAGAAGACAATTGGGTGGCATTGTATGCCTATGCAGACTTAGGCCACGATTTAGGTATTGAATTGGCTGCAGCGTTGGGTTATCATTATCCCATACAATTGGAGAAAGACATTAGAGACTACCTCACCTATGCTAAAAAATACCAGGCTAAATGAATGAGACAAAAAAGGTTGCAGGATATTCCTGCAACCTTTTAAAACGGGCAGCCCATTAATATCCGGGATTCTGCACAAGTTTCGGATTCCGGTCTATGGCATCCTGAGGGACAGGATTCAGGTACATTTTCTGGGTGAATACATGAGGATGGTTCAACGGCACAATTTCGTATTTCCATACGCCTGAGTTGTTATCAGGTATCGTATTCGTGATCTTCATGGCATGTTTGTCTACATTCATTACCGTATTGGCGGTTTTCCAGCGGATAATATCATAGAAACGTTTGTTTTCAAAACAGAGTTCCACCCTTCTTTCCTGGTAAATAGCGGCCCGCATTTCGCCCTGGGATAGTCCGGGTGTGAGATTCGGAAGGTTGGCTCGTTTCCGTATTTGGTTGATGGCATTGTATACAGTTGCATCGGGTCCTACGGCTTCGTTTTGTGCCTCTGCATATCCCAGCAATACTTCGGCGTAGCGGTAATAAATAAAGTTGGCGCCACTCACAGCGCCACCACCGGGGCGTACCAGTGGGTTGAGCCGCTTTTTAAAATAATAGGCGGTATTACTTACGTCATCGGTTCCAAAATCAATCTGGTTTTTGGAAGGATGTACTTTGTCAATGCGGGTATATATAATATCAGCTTTGTCCATCCAGTCCATTTTATACGGTGCACCGTCATATACGATCCAGTCGTAGAAGCGTTTCTCGCGGCCAACATAGGGATGCTGCGGGTCATAGCCGGAAGTGGGGTCTGTGATGGGTTTTCCATTGGCCATGTAAAACTGGTCTACCAGTTCCTGTGTGGGACAGTAGTTACCCCAGGTGTAGTAGACGCCATTGATCCATACTGGACCGCCATATTGTTCAAAAGAAGATCCCATGATGTTGGCCACTACCTGGCGATCCCATACCACTTCTGAATTATATTTATTGGCTTCGTACCAGATGGCGGATGGATCCGGAAAGAGGTCGTATGCTTTACCGTTGCCATAAAGGTCAATGAATTGTTTGAAGGTAGCAGCGGCCTTAACCCAGCGTTGGGCGTCGTAGTTATTGTAGCCGGCCATCTTGTGAGGATCATTGCCTGCGGCGGGTTGTGCGTCGTTGAAGGCAGGACTGGCGGCATATAATTCTACCCATCCTTTCAGGGCCAGTGCGGCGCCCACTGTAGCCCGGCCGGTATTTACATCGCCTTTATTGTATTTAGCCGGCAGGTAGTTGTTTTTAACAACGGAGTCCAGTTGCGAGGTGATAAAATCAACGGTTGCTGCGAAGGTGCTCCTGGGCGTGTATATGGCAGCGCTGTCCATCGTAAGTCTTTCTGCGGGCGTAGTAATAATGGGCAGCCCACCAATGTGCATCCACAGCTCACTGTAAAAGAAAGCGCGGATAAACCGGGCTTCGTCGAGTCGCTTGTTCAGCCATTCCGGTGAAAAGTTGCCGGCATTTTTACGCACTTCTGTAATGAAGGTGTTGCATTTCCGGATGTTGGTGAAGGTAGTTGTCCAGTTGGTGAGATCTCCGGAACCGGTAATGCCTCCCCATATTGTGTAGTCATTCGAAGAAGGGACTACGATACCTTGTTTCCAGTTATAGGAAGTATAGTAAAAGCCGGCATCGTTGTCGTCGGTGAAGTTATCCAGGTTTTCCGGTTGATTCCAGTAGTTGGGCAATGCGCTGTAGATATCGTTGAGGAACAGGTCGGCATTTCCTTCTGTACTCCATTGAATGGCATCGGTGAGTTTTGACTTATTGGTATTTTCCAGGAATTCCTTTTTGCAAGACAGGATACTGAGCAACAGTATGGCCGCAGGTAACAATATGATGTATCGTTTCATGATAGCTTATTTAACAGGATGAATCTAAAAAGTGACGTTTAGTCCAAACACAAATACCTTTTGGTTGGGGTAGGCTGTTTCAAGATCGGTATAGCCTACTTCCGGATCCATGAATTTCATTTTGCTGAAGGTGAGCAGGTTTTGTCCGGAGAAGTAACAGCGGAGGCGCTGCATTTTCATCGCTTTTGAAATCCTGGCAGGAAGGGTATATCCCAGTACGGCAGTTTTTAAACGCAGATAGCCTGTTTTCATCATCCAGAAATCAGAACCTTGGGTGTTATTGGCGTAGGGTGATTGATTGGCACGTGGATACCTTGCGTTGGGCGTGTTGGGTGTCCAGTGGTTGTTATAGTATTCATAGGCTGAATTACTATTATTGTTGTTAAAGGGTACGGTTTGAAAACCACGGATGTTCAGGCCGGACAACGCAGCCCCCTGGAAAAACAGGCTGAGGTCAAAGCCTTTCCAGGATGCAGTGGGTGTAAAACCATAGGTAATGAAAGGATATACCGGGTTGCCGATTACGGTTTCATCATTGGCATCTATTTTTCCGTCGGGTTTTCCATCGGGCCCACTAATGTCTGCGTAACGGATGTCGCCGGGATGCAGTACACCAAACTGGGTGACATTGTAGCCGTCGTCGCTGTTAATAATACCATCGTGGTTTTTATCATCTGACTGGGAAAATAGTCCCAATGAATGATAGCCGAATTGCGTGCCGAAAGGTCTGCCCGTTCTGCTGCGATTAGGATTATCGTGGGTGGCAGCGGTTTCAAATATCTGCACCATTTTATTTTTCGCATAGCTGAAATTACCGGTCAGGTTTAGTTGCAGGCCATTGGCAAAACGGTAGTTGGTTCCAGCCGTCACTTCAATACCACGGTTTTCCATGACACCCTGGTTTTCATCAGAAAGATTCAAACCATATTCAACGGGCACGGTAACGGCTGGTGGCAGCAGCATACCCGTTCTTCTTTCATGAAAATAGTCTGCTTCCAGCGTGAGCAAACCTTTCCATAAGGAGAGGTCCATTCCGATGTCTGTTTTGGTGGATATTTCCCACGTGATATTAGGATTGGCTTCCCGGGTGATGTTGGAGCCTTGTACCATATTACCGTTTCCGAAGGCATAGGCGTTGCCATATAAATTATAACCGTTCAGGTACTGGAATGCCGATCCGGCCAGGTTACCTGACTTACCCCAGGAGCCTCTCAGTTTAAGATAGTTGAGTACCGAAAGATGATCTGCCATAAAGTTTTCTTCAGAAACGATCCATCCCGCAGAGAAGGCGGGGAAATAACCCCAGCGTTTGCCGGGCGCGAAGTAGTAGTGGCCATCGTACCGGCCGGCTGCTTCAAAAAGATATTTATGATCGTAGATGTAGCCCAGGCGATATACAAATCCAAGTTGACTGCCGGTAAGCGTAGACCCGTTGTTGTCAAAGTCATTTTTATTGGAGCTGCCCATGCCCAGTTCGTCGATGTTTACGGCAAAATTATTGCGTCGGGCGGAGAAGCCGGTGGAATCATTCTTGCGGGCCTCTGCTACCAGTAACCCGGTAAAGTCGTGTTTGCCAAAAGTATTATGGTAATTGAGGAATCCCTGGTAGGTAAAGTACTGGTTTTTTGAATACTCCTGGTTGAGCCAGGTGTAGGCGGCGGCGTTACCTTCCGAAGTAGATATCTGTTTCGTATAGGTGTAAGGGGTAGTGGTTGTATTCTGTGAATAAAAGTAAAACGGTGTATGCCATCCTTTAACCGTAAAGTCGTTGGGGTCGTAGCTGAAAGTCCCCTTGATGCTAAGTCCTTTAATAAAAGGCAGTTGTTGTTCTACGGAAAGTGTGGTGAGCAGCGATGTGGCATTGCGATGAGAGTATCCGGCATTCAGGATGCCCACCGGAGAGTTGCCGGCAAATTCGCCCCAGAGGCCATTACTATAATAGAGATTGGTAATGGGGACCAGTTTATAGGCGGCCCGGAACAGTTGCCCCGGTGTGGTAGCGGCATCTACGCTGTTGGTATTTTCTATGGCGCCTATCAGCGACAAGGCCACGGTAGTGGAAGGAGTGGCGCTTACTTCCATGTTAACGTTATAGTCGTAACGTTTGTAATTCACCGGTGCAAACATACCATCCTGGTTAAGGAAGCCCAGGCCGGCATAGTATCGCACTACTTTGGTACCGCCGCTTAACTGCAGGTTATAATTTTGAATGGGTGCCTGCATACGTACCAGGTCTTTCGTATTGCTGATGGGGTATTTGTCGGGATCTTTGGCGTTCTGATTTGCATAATCTTTGATGAAATCTTCTGCAAAAGGTTGTTGTGTACCGCCTGGATTTTCATTCATATAGGCCTCATTACGCAGGCGCATGTAGTCCTGCGCGTTTAGCATTTTCGGATAGTACGTGGGTGTTTGCCATCCGTAATAGGCGTTGAGCGAAAGTGATGGGATACCGGTTTGTCCACGTTTAGTGGTGATCAGGATTACACCGTTGGCGCCTCCTAATCCATAGGGTGCTACGGCGGCGGCATCTTTCAATACGGTGACAGAGGCAATGGAGCTGGGAGAGATTTCGTTGATGTTATTGCGAATGATACCATCTACTACGATAAGCGGTGAATTGTTACCGGTAGTGGCGATCCCCCTGATATGGATGTCAGGATTATCTCTTCCGGGTTGTCCGCCATTAGGGCGCATGCTAATGCCGGAAATATTTCCTGCCAGTGAATTGGAAATGTTGGTAACAGGCGATTTCGCCAGTTCCTTTCCTTGTACAGCGGCTACAGAAGCGGTTGAAGACGTTTTCTTCTGTGTGCCGTAACCCACCACCACCACTTCGTTTAGGCCACTGGCACTTTCTTTCAGGATAATGTTGAGTGGATCGGCGGTACTTACTATTTCGGTTTGTTCGTAGCCCACGTAAGTGAATACCAATGTAACACCTGTGGTAGCCTGTAATTCAAAGTGGCCTTTTTCATTGGTGACGGTACCAATATTGGTACCTTTTATTTTTACGGATACCCCAACGAGTGGATCGCCGCGTTCATTTTTTACTGTGCCGCTTATTTTAAGGGCGTTTACAGGTCCGGATGCAATCACAATAACATCGTTATCCATTGTAGCGTAGCGCAGGTGCGTGCCGGTAAACGTTTGAGCCAGCACTTGTTCTACGGTGGCGTTTTCTGCATGAATGGACACAGGCGGTTTTTCCGGGAGGATGTCGTCGTTGTAAATAAGCCGGCAGTGGCTTTTTTGTTGAATGGTTTTCAGCACGGTTTTAATGCTGACTTTCTCCAGGGAGATGCTGATCTTTTCCTGAGTGGCAGAGGTGGCGTAAGCGGGTATGATGCCGGTAAACAGCAGGGCCAGGATGAGTAGACGTGGTAGCCCGCTATGCAGACTTTTATTAAAAGTCCATATGAACATTGTTTTCATAACATGGAATATAAGAGGGTGAAGGAAAGTAGAATAAATGGATGTGTAGTCTTTTTTATGTCATGGTATTTATTTTTTTGAAGATGAGAAATACGGTATCAGTTACTAACATGAACTTCTTTCCCGTTGATCCGGAAATGGAAGGGTCTTGATAGCTGTAGCATTTTCAGCGTTTCGTCTATTGATTCTGTATCTATGATGCCGGAAAAGCGCAGTTGTTGCAGGTCGGGGGATTCGAAATGAAAAGTGACGCCATACCACTGGCTCATTTTAACCGCCAGGTCGCTGAAGGTTTCATTGTCAAACACCAGTTTGTTATTTAACCAGGATATTTCCCGGAGTTGGCCACTGCTGTCTTTTTCCAGGTGTTGTTGCTGAAAAATGGTTGCCTGTGGGATGATGGGTACCGTTAGTTTTTCTTCAGGCTGGAGCACAACCGTTTTTCCCTGGAACGACACCGCAATTTTTCCGCTGACCAGTGTAGTGAACACCGCACTGTCGCTCGTATAGGCTTTCACGTTAAACGTGGTGCCAAGTACACGGATACTTATTTTTCCTGCATGGATAATAAAGGGCACCCCTTCACTTTTTGCAATGTCAAAAAAGGCTTCACCAGTGAGGGTGATTTCCCGGTATTGTTTGCCAAAGCTGTTCTTGTTGTAATGGAGTTGTGTATTGGAATTGAGCCATACGATGGAGCCGTCGGGAAGCACTGCCCTGGATTTTCCACCGGGAGCAGCGCTGAGTTGTTGCAATACAGGCGTGTTGGTGTGTATATGTTGCCATCCGATCCAGGCGGCAGTGAATACGGCGGCCGCGGCTGCTGCTGTCGCCAGCCTGCGCAATGTGAGGTAACGCCGGCGTACGTGGAGTTGCGGATTCACGGTATCCCATATACTTTCTTTACTGCTGTGAGCGATCGTCATTTCCTGTATGGGTGTCTGCCAGATGGCTGCAGCAAGGTCGCGGGAAGCAGCCATCTCCGGATCATCTTTCAGCAATGCTTCCAGTTCTGACAGTTCTGCCGGGGCAATTTCGCCGCTAAGCTGTTTGCCAAGTAATATCCATATACGGTCGTTGCTCATAATATCATTGAAAATGGTGGAATAAAGACGCTCAGGGATATAAGACAACAGGAAGGAGAGAATACCCCTAAAGGGCAGTAAATTTTTTTGAAAAAAAATTACTGGTCGCCGGGTAGTGGAGTGATAAGAAATGCTTTCATTTTGGTTAACTTTTTCAGGGCGATGCCTACCTGGTTTTCCACGGTTTTTATGGAGATATTCAGTAGAATGGCTACCTCCCTGTATTTGAGCCCATCTTCTTTCACTAGTTTGAAAATGAGGCGGCACTGCGGTGGGAGCTCATTGATAGCCTTATTGATATGCTGTACCATTTCATTGCTAATGAGTTGCAGCTCCGGGTTGATTTCGTATTCCAATAAATAGGCTTCGTCCAGCTGCAGCGTTTTTTTATGCGCATATTTACGGAGATAGTTAAGCGCAATGTTGCGGGTGGCCGCATAGAGATACCATTTCAGGTTACTTGCCTGATAGAGGCCTTCCTTTTTTTTCCATACGGCAATAAACACGTCTGCTACTATTTCTTCCGCCATTTCCCTGTGATGAACAATGGCCAGGGCTAACTGCAGCAATGGCGTACAGAAGCAATCGTATAATTCTTTAAATGCTTGTGCGTCACCACCGTATATTCTTTTTTGCAATTCGGGAATATCGTCGCGCATGAAGTAAAAATACCCAAATTATGTAAAGGCACAAATGTTTAAATATTAAGTGTCTTGTGTACAATAATTAACTTTATTCAAGAAGATGATGCCCTTGACTAAATAATGAAAGAGTAGGGAAGATGAACCTATATGTATCTTAATAACCGCCACCATATGTATAAGTAATAGGTGCAGAAAATATGCTGCCGCTGCAACGATGTAAATTTATATAACTGTCAATTTAACAGTTATTTTAAATTTTTTTAAAAAGATATCTCGTCCGACGGTACTTAACCGGAGGCATTTTTTGCACTTTATATTTCCCGGTAAAACATTTTTACTCATCATTTCAACATTTGTGGCAGTTGGTTGAGAGGGCGGCTGATTATCTTGTCTTCACAAAAAAATACCCACCAAATGGTTTTACGATCAATAGTTTTTGTTGTTATATATTTAAGTCTGGCGCTACAGAACGGGTTTGCTCAACAAGGTGGCCCGGCATGGAAAACCAATCCGCAGCCGGTATCGGCAACGGCGGCTGCACATTTTTATGCCGGGGTAAATACTTATGTGAACCCGGTTTTGCCCGGTGATCATCCAGATCCTACGTTATTGAAGATGGGCAATGACTTCTATCACTGTGGTTCTTCTTTTCATTTTAATCCTTATCTCCCCATTTATCATTCCACCGACCTGGTACATTGGAAAGTGATCAGCCGTGTATTGTTGCCTAACCATAGCGCGATGGTGGCCGATCGCCCTGGTAGCGGGGTATGGCAGGGCGCCATCACCTATTTTTATGGGTCATGGTGGATCTATTTTTCTTCCGGAGGACAATGGTTTTCGAAAGCTTCGTCGCCAGCAGGGCCCTGGACTGCTCCGGCGCGGGTAAAGGAGAATGTGCAAACGGGGCCACTCGGTTATGATAATTCCATTTTTGTAGACGATGACGGTAAGCCTTATATGGTGATAAAAAATGGCCAGAAGGTAAACCGGCTGCAGGCACTTGGGAAGGATGGCCAGCTCACTGACTCCGTGATCAACCTGGATTGGATGAACGCTGCACTGCAGTACAGCTGGGCGGAGGGCCCGGTGATGTGCAAACGAAATGGCTACTACTATTATTTCCCGGCCGGCGATGTATCCGGCGGTCAGTATGTACTGCGGACAACCGCCCTAACGGCCGATTCCTCCAAATGGGAACGACTGGGTGATTTTTTTAAGCCCATTACAGACCCCAACAATACGTTCCCGCGTCCCAATCATATTTCCGCACCGGTACAACTGGCAGATGGCACCTGGTGGACAATAGGTCAGAGTTATGAGAAGCATGGCCATGACGACTGGTCCGGCATGGGCCGGCAAACGTCCCTTTACCGCGTTGTATGGGAAGGGGATCGTCCCTGGGGAGAAGCGCCGGTTAGTGGGCCAATAGTAAAACCAGCATTGGATAACAATAATACTCCCTGGCGCAGCGTGCATACAGATCGTTTTGACACCGACAGCCTGGGGCCCTGGTGGCATTTTTTAACACAACCCGCAGCTGCCAGCTATTCATTGACACTGCGCAAAGGGTGGATCCGTTTATCGCCCGATAGCGGGAGAACCCACCTGCTGCAAAAAGAAACAGACCATTATTACACGGCCGTTACCCGGGTAAATGTGGGCAACGGTGTTAAGGATGCGCATGGTGGCATTTATCTAACCAACGGAAAACAAAGTGTAGTGGCACGTCTTTATTATGATTGCGGTAATTCGCGTATTGTATTTCAATTGGATACTGCGGTAAGAGAACTGCCTTATCGCAAAGGGAAAGATGTTTGGCTTAAACTGGAAAGGATTGAACACCAGTTAACCGGCTTCTGTAGCACAGACGGCGAAAACTGGCAACAGGTGGGTGCACCGGTGAGTGCGGTGCCCATTGATAAAGCACAACCTGATTTTAACAGCTGGGTAGGCACAAGTATCGGGCTGTTTGCAGAAAAAGGCCCGGTCGACTTTCATTTTTTTGTTTGTAAAGATGGATTTTCCCGGTTGCCTGCCCTGGGAAGCAGCAATTACTATGGCATCAGCAAAATAAAGGGAGAAAATGCAGGCGTTACGAATGCTTCAGTACACGGTGGATGGCTGATGATATCGGGAGTAGATTTTGGACGCGCCAGAGAAGCAAAGGCTGTTGAAATAACGGGCAGTGCTGCCAAAGGAGGCCAATTGGAACTGTTTACAGACGATCTGGAGAAAGGTACCCAAATTGCTGTGGTGCAGGTTAAGCCGGGTGGACGCAGGCTCCACACGGGTAGTTTGCAACAGGTGTCAGGGCAACATGATCTTTTTGTCCGGTTCCCCGCAGGATCCCCCGGAGAGATCACCATTCAAAGTATCCGCGTCTTAAGAACAGACAAATAGTGGACTGCTTTGTCAAATTGTACTTGTTATTATATTAATTGTTTGATTGACATTTATTATTTTGAAACAAATTCCGCGATATGAAAAAAACAATATTTAATCTTGCTATTTCCCTGTTATTGACCCTGTCCGTTTCTGCACAAAATGTTATTGAACATGCACCGCCCGGTTTTGATGCACTCCGTGAAGCAATACCCCACGGCAGCATTGATACCATCAGTTATCATTCCACCACCGTGGGCAACCTGCGCAAAGCGCTGATTTATACGCCACCCGGATTTTCCCGGAAGCAGAAATACCCGGTGCTATACCTGTTGCATGGTATTGGCGGCGACGAGAAGGAATGGTTAAAAGGAGGCACACCCCAGGTAATCCTGGATAACCTGTATGCCCAGGGAAAAATTGAGCCGATGATTGTTGTGATGCCCAATGGCCGGGCCATGAAAGACGACAGGGCCACCGGCAACATAATGGCACCCGATAAGGTGCAGGCATTTGCTACGTTTGAAAAAGATTTGCTGAATGATCTTATTCCTTTTATACAAAAGAAGTATCCGGTGTACACCGACAAGGAGCACCGGGCCATTGCCGGGCTGTCGATGGGAGGAGGGCAGTCGTTGAATTTTGGCCTCGGCAACCTGGACAAGTTTGCATGGATAGGTGGTTTCTCCTCTGCGCCCAATACGAAAACACCCGAGCAGTTGGTGCCGGATCCCGCAGCAGCAAAGCAGCAAATTAAGCTACTCTGGATCTCCTGCGGCGCCAGCGACGGATTAATTACTTTCAGTAAACGCACCCACGACTACCTGCAACAAAACAACGTACCACATATCTATTACATTGAACCCGGTGTCCACGACTTTAAAGTATGGAAGAATGGATTATATATGTTCTCCCAGTTGATCTTTAAACCCGTAGATACCAGCACATTCTCAAAATACGAGGTGGAGGGTATACCAGCAGCAACCAATGTACGCAATGCAAAGTACCCACAGGTATCAGCCGATCACCGCGTGATCTTCCGCGTTAAAGCACCGGACGCACAAAAAGTACAGGTAGACCTGGGCCGCAAATATGATATGGTGAAAGACACTGCTGGATTATGGACAGTAACGACCGATTCCATAGGGGAAGGATTTCATTATTATTCTTTGCTGATAGATGGTGTGGCGGTTGCAGATCCGGCCAGCGAAACTTTTTATGGCATGGGCAGAATGGCCAGCGGTATTGAGATACCTTTTGCCGGTGGCAACTATTATGCGTTAAAAGAGGTACCGCACGGAGACATCCGCATCAGGAAATATTTTTCAAAGGTGACCGGTTCCTGGCGCCAGTTGTATATCTATACGCCGCCCGGCTATGATGCAAATACAACCGGAAAATATCCAGTACTCTATATTTTACACGGTGGCGGGGAGGATGAAACCGGCTGGGCTACACAGGGCAAAACCGACCTTATCATGGATAACCTGATAGCTTCAAAAAAAGCAGCACCTATGCTGATTGTAATGCCGGATGCTAACATGGGTGGTCCTGCTTTCGATGAATCTGTGTTGAAAGCGTTTGAGTCAGAGTTGAAAGAAGTGATTATCCCCCTGGTACAGGAAAATTTTCATGTTGACAGCAGTGCCGGGAAAAGGGCATTAGCCGGTTTATCTATGGGTGGTATTCATACACTTTATACGGGCATTAAAAACACGGACCTGTTTTCCTGGCTGGGCGTATTCAGCTCCGGCTGGATGCAGCCAAGGCAAGGCAGCACGGCAGCAGCCCAATACGATTTTATGAAAGCTAATGCCGCCACCATTAATAACAATCTGAAAACGCTATGGATTGCAATGGGTGGAAAAGAAGATATCGCTTATAAGAACTGCCAGCTGATGCTGGCAAAGTTGGATGAACTGAAAATCAAACATACTTATAGCGAATATCCCGGTGGCCATACCTGGCCGGTGTGGAGAAATAATTTATTCAATTTTGCGCAACAGCTGTTTAAATAATACTGTTTGTTAAATACCGGCAGATTGCGCGTTTTACAGGTTATTTATACATTATTACTATCCTTTTGGAGATTCGTGCCATTGATATATTTATCCCTATTGTAGATTCGATTGTTGTTTTTTATTTCAATCTCTTTGGTCGACTAACACTTTTTTACGTTATGAATAATTGTCTGTTTAAATGCTAAATGATCACTTATGAAGTTTTAAAGCATCCGGGTCACCACGTCCCGCTACAACCAATTTCAATTTTATCACGCAATCTTGTAGTATCCAAAAGCACACTGTAGGGATACTATCGTTTACCGTATTGTAATTATTCCAGCCGGTGCTCCGGCCTGATGGCTTTGTATGAGCTTTCAGCATCCCTTATTGCCCTAACATTAAATGTTTTGAATTCCATGTTTAAAATGATTTTTCCGCAAATGTCATGGAAATGGCTTGCTGTGACAGTGCTGGCACTGTCGGGTACACTCGCCGGTTTTCCACTAAAGGCCCAGGATGCACGTGTGGTCCAGGGAGTGGTGCTGGATGAAAAGAAGGTGCCCATCCCTGGCACCACGGTGCAGGTAAAAGAAACCCGCATCAGTACCAGCACTGATAACGACGGCAAGTTTCAGTTGCATGTTCCAGCCGATAAACACGTATTGATTTTTACCTACATCGGCAAGGTCTCGCAGGAAGTAAATGTCCGGCAACAATCAAATATAGCTGTCGTCCTGAAAAGTAATGTTGTAGGGCTGGAAGATGTAGTGATAGTAGGATATGGCCGGCAGAAAAAAACAAGCGTTGTGGCGGCAGTGTCGCAAACTACGGGTAAAATCCTGGAACGCGCAGGGGGCGTATCAAATATCGGTGCTGCCCTTACCGGAAATGTACCAGGTTTGATTACTGCCCAAAGTACCGGTTTACCAGGGGAAGAAGATCCCCAGCTGCTTATCCGGGGCCTTAGTACCTGGAACAACAGCAATCCATTGATCCTGGTGGATGGAGTAGAACGCCCTATGTCCAGCGTGGATATAGGATCTGTAGAAACAGTAACGGTGTTAAAAGATGCTTCTGCAACCGCGGTATTTGGTTCTCGCGGCGCCAATGGCGTTATCCTCATTACTACTAAAAGAGGAAAAACAGGTAGGGCGGCCATCCGTGCTACAATCAATAGCATCGTGAAAGCACCTTCTAAATTGCCCGGTAAAGCAGATTCATATGATGCACTGCGTACCGTTAATGAAGCCATCGAGTACGAACTGGCATTAAAACCAGAAAGCTGGAATAACTATTACCCTCAGGCCATCTTAGATAAATACCGCCATCCGGCTAACCTGGAAGAGGCAGAACGTTATCCCAATGTGGATTGGGAAAAAGCATTGTTCAAGAATTATGCAATGTCGCAAAATGCCAACGTGAATATCAGTGGAGGAACACATTTTGTTAAATACTTCACCAGCGTAGACTTTCTACATGAAGGTGATCTTTTTAAAATTTATGATAATAAGCGTGGCTATAAACCTGGTTTCGGATTTAACCGGTTAAACGCCCGGTCTAACCTGGATTTTCAATTAACACCGTCCACACTCTTTAAAGTAAATCTCGCTGGATCATATGGCGTACGGAAAAGTCCCTGGGGATTTTCAGGCAATCAGTACGGATCATGGATTGATGCTTATACTACTGCACCAGATGTATTTTTACCGGTATACGCCGACGGTTCCTGGGGATATTATGCACCCAATGAAGGAAGAGCCGAAAACTCTGCGAGAAGCCTGGCTGTTGGCGGTATCCAATACCAGACCACTACCCGCATCACCACCGACTTCACCGTGGAGCAAAACCTGGATATGCTCCTCAAAGGGTTGAAGTTTAATGGTACTCTTTCTATGGACAATACCTTCGTGGAAAGTAACAGGGGGGTCAACGACCTTTACAATGACGTACAACGCAAATGGATTGATCCTGCCACAGGAAACGTATTTTATAAGAGCGCTTTTGACGGCGTAACTAATTTCGATTTCCAGGAAGGGGTGAAGTGGACACCTGCAGCGGGCGCGGTGACGGATAATCAGCGTCGCTTGTTTTACCAGTTGCAGCTAAACTATGCCAAAACCATTGCGGATAAACACAGCATAACTGCTATGGGGCTCCTGAACCGGAACATTACCGCTTATGGCAGCATGATACCTTCGTACAGGGAAGACTGGGTATTTCGTACCACTTATACCTACAACGATAAATATACATTCGAGTACAATGGCGCTTATAATGGCTCCGAAAAATTTGCGCCTGATTACCGGTTTGCGTTCTTCTCTTCTGGTGGCGTGAACTGGATTGTCTCCAATGAAAGATTCATGAAGAATATCCGGTTCCTGGATCTGCTGAAATTCCGTGCTTCCTACGGACAAACAGGCTTTGACGATGTGGCGGGCCGCTTCTTGTATCTCACCGAATGGTCATATGGTGGGCAAGCGCGACTGGGAACAACCGGCGAAGCAGCAGAGCAAAGCCCGTTCACCTGGTACCGCGAAGCAACGGTAGGTAATCCAAACGTGCAATGGGAACAGGCGGAAAAAATTAATGTGGGTACCGACTTTGAATTGTTCAAAGGATTCATAAAAGGGAAGGCTGATTTCTTCCAGGACAAACGCTCCAAAATATTGCTGGCAAACCGGTCTTCTGTACCATCTTATTACGGAACTACGCCGCCGGTGGCTAACCTCGGACGGGTAACGTCTCAGGGGTATGAACTGGAACTTCATTTCAGCTACCCGGCAACTAAGCAAACCAGGATATGGGCCGACCTGAATATGACCCATACAAAAAATAAAATCATCGAAGCTGATAACCCTGCATTGCTGCCAGCCTACCAAAAATCAGAAGGCATGCAAATAGGCCAGGCTTATTCTTATGTGAGCCAGGGATATTATAACACCTGGGATGAGCTGTATGGAAGTACAATGCATAATACGAACGACAATCAAAAGTTACCGGGCAATTACTATCTCGTGGATTATAACGGCGATGGGGTGATTGATGCACGCGATAATATTCCCTATGGGCATAGCGGGTGGCCCACTAATACCTACAATGCCACCCTGGGTGTAGACTGGAAAGGGCTGAGTGCTTTTGTACAATTCTATGGCGCCAATAATGTTACCCGTCAGGTAGTTTTTAATAGTTTAAACTCCCAGGGCCACACTGTTTATAATGAAGGTAGCTACTGGTCAAAGAACAACACCGGCGCAAATGTGCCTATGCCCCGCTGGTTGTCCACTCCGGCCGATTATTACCGGGGTACGCAGTACATGTTTGACGGTTCCTACCTGCGCTTAAAGAACGCGGAGATTGCCTATACCTTCAATACTGGATTTATAAAACGTGTAGGACTTGAATCACTGAGAGTATATATCAACGGTAATAACCTGGCTGCCTGGAGCAAGATGCCGGACGACCGCGAATCGAATTTTGCCGGTACCGGTTGGGCATCGCAGGGAGCTTACCCTACAGTAAAACGTTATAATCTCGGCGCCAATTTCACCTTCTAAACATGCACGTTATGAATAAATATATAAAGGTACTACTGGCTACTGCCGGTATAACCGCCACGTTGGGACTGGCTTCCTGCAAAAAATTCCTCGACAGGGAACCTCAGTCTATTGTATCAGCAGATAATGCCTTTAAGACTTTCATCGGCTTTCAGGGATATACCGAAGAACTCTATCATTGCATACCTGATTTTACCAACGCTTACTGGACAAATTCCTGGAATTGGGGAGAAGATGAAATACAATCTACCGCACGGGATTTTCACTTTATTATAAAAATAGATAACGGTGATTTCTGGGGCTGGCAATCACAGTTTGATGGCTGGCAGGCAGGTTGGATGGACCGGAACAATACCAGCACCAATGACGATCGTTTTGCAAAATCATTGTGGAAGCTGGGTTGGTATGGCATTCGTAAAGCTAATATGGGCCTCGAAAATCTTAATAAACTCACCGATGCCACGCAGGAAGAGAAAGACCTGATTAAAGGGCAGTTGTTGTTTTTCAGGGGCTGGTTTCATTTTATGTTTATCCAGTATTTTGGCGGCCTGCCTTATATTGATAAAGTACTTCCGGGCGACCAGAAGTTAGCACTGCCCCGGCTTAAATACAGCGAATGCGCAGATAAAGCAGCAGCTGATTTCAGCGAAGCGGCAAAACTGCTGCCGGTGAACTGGGATAATACTACTGCCGGAAAAAGAACGTTGGGGAAAAATCAGCTGCGCATTAATAAGATCATGGCGCTGGGTTATCTCGGGAAAAATTATCTATGGGCAGGAAGTCCGTTGATGAATTATGTGTCGGGTGGCAGTAAATCATATAATGCCACTTATTGCCAAAAGGCCGCCGAAGCCTTTGGCGAACTTTTACAACGCTGCGAATCCGGCGATGCGCCTTATAGCCTCGTAGATTTTTCAAAGTACTACACTAATTTTTACAGCGCTGGCCAAAACTGGTTAATGCCCGGCAGCACAGAAGCGATCTTTCGCGGTCCTTACTATGGTGCACACGGTTCTACCTACGGTACCGCAAAACAATATGGCCCTGCACTGCTGACAGAAGAAGCCATCACCTTTGTGCCCACTGCCAACTATGTGGATTATTATGGCATGGCGAATGGGCTACCTATCAAAGATGCCACAAAGGCGGATCCGGAGTCGGGATACGATCCGGCATACCCCTGGAAAGGAAGGGACCCACGCTTTTACAATGATATTGTTTTCGATGGGGTGAAATGTGTGCAAGGTGCTACAACAGATGAAAAGAACCGCTATGCAAATCTTTACACCGGCGGCAGTTACCGGGATATCAGCAGTGGCAGCCGTTCCGGTTATTTACTCTACAAATTTATCCCGATGACCGCCAATAGATTTGATAACGGCTGGAGTTATGATAAGGCGCTGAATATACACCTGCCTTACATGCGCCTGGCAGATGTATACCTGATGTATGCAGAGGCAGCGGCGGAAGGTTACGGAACACCGGTGGGTAAATCCGGTAACTATACCAAAACGGCTTTGGACGCCATCAATGTAATCCGTGACCGCGCAGGAGCGGGACATGTAGCTGCACGCTTTACGGGTGCGTTGGATGACTTTATGAGCGAAGTACGGCGCGAACGGGCCGTGGAGCTGTCTTTTGAAGGTCATCGCTTTAATGATTTGAGAAGGTGGATGCTGCTGATACATAGCCCGTATACCCTGAAGAAATCTGTTGAGTTTGACCGGTCGTCAACATTTAGTACTGCCGACCCTAAAAATAATAAAGTGCTCAACTTACGGGAGGCTGTCATCCTGGAACGCAAGTATTCCGAGAAACATTATTGGCTGCCGCTCAAAAATGCCGATGCCAATATGTACCTGGAGTTTGCACAAAATCCTGGATGGTAAAACGTGCAATTCCTACATGTATCGTTTACGCTAATTTCAAAAATTCATGAATCAGATGAAAGCATTAATAGCCGCAATAGTACTGACAGGCTTCATGCCAGTGCTGCAGGCACAAGATACTTCCGGCATTACGATATCAAATGCTGCTGACAATAATACGGCGCAGGTGGCATTCCGCAAGTTGAACAAAAAAGATGTACTGGGTGGTATTGCTGTGGTAGATGTATCGGCACAAATGACACAAAACTACATGAACTATAGCCTCGAAAATATGGAGAGCTGGGCCAATGGCTTTAATGGCAATAGCATGTGGGGAATGGGTAGCTACCTGTTGGTTATTGATGGTGTACCCCGCGATGCCACCAATGTATTACCCACCGAAATAGCACAAATCTCCTTTCTCAAGGGTGTCAATGCAGTGGCCTTATACGGTAGCCGGGCGGCCAAAGGCGTGGTATATATTACTACCAAAAGAGGGAAAGCCGGTAACCAGCGGATTGATGTAAGAGCCAATGCCGGGATCAACGTGCCCAAAGCATATCCTGCATACCTTGGATCAGCGGAGTATATGACGCTTTATAATGAAGCTCGCCGTAATGATGGACTCACGGAACTGTATAGTCCTGAAACTATTTATCAGTACGCATCCGGGAAGAATAAATACCGGTATCCTGACGTAGATTATTATACAGATGAATACCTTAAAAAATTCTTTAGCCGCTACGATGTAACGGCAGAAATATCCGGCGGAAATAATAAAGCACGTTATTATACCAATATCGGCTATCAGAATTCCGGGTCATTACTCAATTTTGGAGAGGCACGCCAAAATGGGAAATCGGATCGCCTCAACCTGCGCGGTAATGTAGACGTTAACCTGAGCGATTATATTTCCTGTAATGTAGATGCCAGTGCTATTTTTTATACCGGAAGAGGCGTCAATACTGATTACTGGAGAAGTGCAGCTACCCTACGTCCCTACCGTTTTGCACCGCTCATTCCTTTAGACAGGATAGAAGCAGACGATGAAGCATCCAATGTGCTGGTGAAAAACAGTAATCATATTATTGATGGAAAGTATTTGCTGGGAGGCACGCAATTGGATCAAACCAATCCCTTTGCCGCCATCTATGCCGGTGGCAACAACAAGTATATCAGCCGGCAATTCCAGTTTAATACAGGGGTGAATGCGGATCTGAGAAATTTGCTGAAGGGACTTTCCTTCCGCGCCACATTTGCCGTAGATTATAATACCTCTTATAACCTGGCTTTTAATAATAACTATGCGGTATACGCTCCCACGTGGAATACTTACTCCGGCAAAGACCTAATCAGTAGCCTGACACAATACGGACAGGATGCAACTTCGGGGGTACAAAACGTGAGTAATAGCTGGTATCGTCAAACGATCGCCGCCACCGGGCAGTTTAATTACCTGAACACCATCCGTGATAAGCATCATCTTTCTGCTGTTTTATTGGTAAATGGTTTCCAACAATCAGAATCCGCGGTATACCACCGTACCAGCAATGCTAACCTGGGTTTACAGCTGGGCTATGATTTCAACAATACCTATTACATAGATTTTAGCAGCGCCGTGATTCATAGCGCGAAACTGCCGGAAGGAAACAGAACGGCTTTTTCTCCAACAGTGTCGCTGGGATGGCGACTTAGCAATGCTCCTTTCCTGCGTGGAATATCTGCAATCGACGACCTCCGTTTGACAGCGTCTGCAGGGATATTGCATACAGACCTGGATATTGCCTCTTATTATTTGTACCAGGGAGTATATACCACACAGGGAAGCTGGTTTGGTTGGAAAGATGGTACAGGCGTGCAGGCTACAGAGTCGCGCCGGGGTGCCAATCCTGACATGCGTTTTCCCAAAAGAGAAGAAATCAGCATCGGCCTGGATGGTTCCTTCTTCCATCAGTTAATAAAACTGCAGGGTAATTTCTTCGTCAATAAAATGACCGGCAACATCATCCAGCCAGATGTATTATATCCTTCTTATTTCACTACCGGATTCCCATCTTCCTCTTTCATTCCCTATATCAATTATAACGACGACAAACGCGTAGGGCTTGACTTCAACCTCAGCTTCCAGAAAAAGGTGCGGGAAGTAAGTTATACCATCGGACTGGTAGGCAGCTATTATAAAACGAAGGCTACCAAACGTGCGGAATTGTATGCGGACAACTATCAATATCGTCAGGGTAAACCACTGGACGCTATATGGGGTTTGCAAAATCAGGGATTTTTCCGTGATGCAGATGATATAAAAAATTCACCCACCCAGGCTTTTGGTGAGGTGAAACCAGGGGATATCAAATATAAAGATCAGAATGGAGATGGCGTTATTGATACGCGCGACGAAGTATACCTGGGCCGTGGTGGCTGGTTTGGCTCTCCGCTGACATTGGGAATTAACCTGAGTGCCAAATGGAGAAACTTCTCCTTCTTTGCACTGGGCGTAGGACGCTTTGGCGCATATGACATGAAAAATAGTTCCTGGTTTTGGGTAGATGGAGAAGACAAATATTCCGCCGTGGTCAGAGACCGCTGGACGCCTGAAACAGCACAAACGGCCAAATACCCACGCCTCACTACGTTTGCCAGTGATAATAATTTCCGCAATTCAGATTTCTGGTTGTATAAAACCAATCGTATAGACCTGGCGAAAGTGCAGATTTCCTATGATATGAGCAGCTTGCTGGGCAGGAAAAAAGTGCTGAAAGAAATGGGGGTATATGTCAGTGGATTTAACTTACTAACGGTATCGGCTGAACGTAAAATAATGGAAATGAATGTCGGCATCGCTCCGCAAACACGTTTATATAACCTTGGTATAAAGGGATTGTTTTGATCTTTTTTTCGCATAATTAAGTTCCCGTTTTATGAAAAGAAATATTATCCTTTTGCTGGCCGGCCTTTTACTGTTGGCCGGGTGTAAAGATCTGCTGGTGCCGGAAATTGAAAATAACCGGGACCTGAATCCCAAAAAATATCCACCCAATGATGCTGCGATGCCATTTGGCATATTGCTGAACGGCTATAACCGGATCCCTACTAATTCCTGGTCATTTAATGATGTAGCCACCGATGATGCGGTAACAAATGATCAGACGAATGGTTTCCTGAAAATGGCGAACGGACAATGGACGGCCAATAACAATCCGTTGAATCAGTGGGCCAATGCCTATGCGGCCATCCAATATCTTAATATCACATTACGTGATGTAGATACGGTGCAATGGGTATCCGATCCTGCTGTTAGTAAATTATTTGCAATGCGGATAAAAGGGGAAGCTGCCGGCCTGCGCGCCCTTTTCTATTATCATTTGTTGCAGGCGCATGCAGGGGTGTCTGAAAGCGGTGCGGTGCTGGGTGTACCTATTATCACCACCGTGCAGGGATCGGATGCCGATTTCAATAAACCCCGGGCCACCTTTGAAGCCTGCATGAAACAAATTTATAGTGATTTGTCGGTAGCAGATGATATGCTGCCACTGGACTACGAAAATATTGGGAGTGCAGCGCTTATTCCTGCTAAATACGGCACTATCACAAAAGAACAATATGACCGTGCCTTTGGTGCCGCTTTCCGTGGATTTCTCACCGGGCGCATTGCAAAAGCAATCCGGTCAAAGGCCGCATTGCTGGCAGCCAGTCCGGCTTTTAGCACCGGTACTACCACCACCTGGGCAGATGCCGCCGATTTTGCCGGTGAAGTACTTTCACTGAAGGGAGGCGTAAACGCATTAGCTGCCAACGGCCTTACCTGGTACGCCAATGGCGCTGAAATTGCCGGGCTGGCGGATGGCGCCAACCCCGCTGAAATATTGTGGAGAAATAATTACGGCGACAACCGCGACCTGGAGCAAGCCAATTATCCACCTGGATTGTTTGGCAACGGACGCATCAACCCCACCCAAAACCTCGTAGATGCTTTTCCCATGGCCAATGGCCTGCCTATTGGAAGCACCGGTAGCGGCTATGATGCCACCAATCCCTATTCCAACCGCGATCCCCGCCTGCGCATGTTTATCCTGGTGAATGGTGGCACCGCGGGTCCGAATAATACCGTGATCAATACCGCCGCAGATGGCGGCACTAATGATGGCCTTAACATAGTAGGAACATCTACCAGGACTGGTTACTACCTGCGCAAACTGCTGCGACAGGATGTTAACCTGAATCCTAACTCCGCCAATAACCAACGTCATTACAAACCACATATCCGGTACACAGAAATTTTTCTCAACTACGCCGAGGCGGCGAATGAAGCCTGGGGCCCATTGGGAGCCGGTAAGTATGGATTCTCTGCGTATGATGTCATCAAAGCTATTCGTAAACGGGCTGGTATAGGCACTACTAACGGTGACGCCTGGCTGGAAGGAGCGAAAGCCAGTAAAGAACAAATGAGAGACCTGATCAGGAATGAACGGAGAATAGAATTATGCTTTGAAGGGTTTCGCTTCTGGGACCTGCGCCGCTGGAAAGTGAACCTGGGTGAAACTGCCAGGGGAGTGAGCATAAAGAATAATGTTCCCACTGTGATGAATGTGGAGAACCGGCAATTCCAACCCTTCATGACCTATGGTCCTATTCCCTACGGCGAAATACTGAAGTTTGGCGCTTTAGAGCAAAATAAAGGCTGGCGTTAACAGAAACACAGAGATCATTTTTAACTGATTTTTTGAAAAAGAGAAAATATGAAGAAGTTTATAATGCCCGTGATATTGCTGCTGCTGGCAGCATGTAATAAAGACGCAACGTTTCCGGATTACCCCTATCAAACGGTATACTTCGCTTATCAATATCCCGTGCGTACAATTACTTTCGGAGAAGATATCTTCAGCACAGAGCTGGATAATCAGCGCAAATGTAAAATCATGGCCACCACGGGCGGTGTTTACTACAGTAAAAAGAACCTGAATATTGGCATCTCAGTAGATAATTCCCTCTTGGGAAACGGCTTATTGTTTGGCGTCGGTAAAGACGAAATTTTGCAGATGCCGGCTAACTATTATTCACTGGCAGACAATAAAATCGTTATCCCCGAAGGTGCGCTGACAGGGGGCGTAGAGGTACAACTAACCGACGCCTTCTTTAATGATCCGAAGGCTATTAAAAATACCTACGTGATTCCATTACGTATCACCAACAAGGCAGGCGCGGATTCCATCCTGAGTGGAAAAGATTTTATCCTCTATGCTATTAAGTATGTGAACGAGTGGCATGGCAACTACCTGCGTAGAGGAAAAGATGTAGTGTCCGGAACTGTCAATCAAACCGTAGTGCGACATAAGGAATATGTGGAAAAAGATGAGGTAAATAAGTTAAGCACAAGATCCATGAAAGAACTGGAATTCCCGGTGGCATTCAAAGACAAAGATGGTAATAACGTGAACTGTACGTTATTGCTCACGTTCACGGAGGGCGAAAAATGTACGATTTCTTCCGCTACGCCCAATATCAGTGCTACCGGTAACGGACAATTTGTAAAAAGAGGAGAGAAGAACAGCTGGGGTAGCAAAGACCGGGATGCACTTTATCTCAATTACCAGGTAACATTGCCCGGTATGCAGGTGTCTACAACAGATACACTGGTGATGAGAGACCGCTCCGTTACCATGGAAACATTTACGCCCGTGAGCAAATAATTTTTATCCAACATTAAAGTAATTGGTATGAATCAACTTCATAAAATAGCCGCCGGTTTCCTGACATTTGTTGTGATAACTTCCTGCAATAAATATCAAAAACTGGAATTCAATGTAAATAAGCCTGAAAGCGTTGCTATACAGGAAGACATTGATGCTTATCCGGCGTTAAAAAGCTATATCAACCGCGCTACACAACCCGGATTTAAATGGGGCGTGGCGCTTGGCCTGCAGGAATACCTCGATAAAGGTGTGAAATACCGGCTGGCCAACCGGAACTTCGATGAAATTGTTTTAGGCTACGAAATGAAACATGGCGCCGTGGTACAGGCAGATGGAAGCCTGGAGCTGACGAAAGTGAAATCGCTCCTGCAAACTGCGGGAGAAGCCGGAATACAGGTATATGGCCATACCCTGATGTGGCATGCCAATCAGAATGCCAGCTACCTGAAAGGACTGATCTCTCATTTGCTGGTGACTTCCCCGGCATATCCCAATGATTTAAATGCCACCGGGCTAAAGGATAACAGTTTTACGAACTGGACCAAACTCAATGCCGGTAACGGTATTTCAGTAGTTACGGGAACGGGTATGGGAACGGGTAATAATGCCGTGGAGCTAAAGGCTAACGGAACCGCTACCGATTTGCAACTCGTTACGCCAGGAATTGCCATCAACAAAACCCATAAGTATGAAGTAGTCATGTATATCCGGTCAAATGTAGCCGGCGAGGGAAAAATTACCTTTGAAGGTTTAAATAATAATACACCGCTGGTAGACTGGACAAAATCCGGAACGCCCACAGCTACCTTCCCCACTGATATTTCGTGGAAAGAGATCCGTTTTACCATCAACGATTTTGCTGCCGACAATATTAAGCTGCATTTTGATATGCAAAATAAAGCTGGGGTATCGTATTATATTGATATCAACAATTTGTATGTATACGACACCCAGGGTACACCGCTGGTGAACAACCTGGTAACCAATGGCAATTTTGAATCCGGCGGCGGCTGGGGTGGCTGGGGTGGCAGTTCTAGCCGTGGTGTAACCGGCGATGGTATGGGGGTAGGAAACAAAGGCAAAGCATTTTATGTAACCAATCCGGCTAAATCGGCTAACTTCTGGGATGTACAAACCGTCTATGACTTTGCAGCACCACTGGAAAATGGCGCTACCTACGAGTTGAGCTTTTGGGTGAAGGGCACGGCACCGGGAATTATTCGCCCGGAATTGCAGAGTGCTAACTATTCATCCAATGGATTCGGACAAATACAGGTAACCACCGACTGGACATTGGTAACAATGTCCACTACCGCAACAACAAACGATAGAACGCGGCTCATTTTTAGCTATGGTGAATTTGCAGGCACCGTTTATATTGATGATGTGGTGCTGAAAAACGCCAAAGCCTCCGGCGGAAGTACAACCGTAGTGGAAAAAACGGCTGCAGAGAAAAAACATATCCTCACGGATGCCCTGGATAAATGGATGAGCGGCATGGTAGGTGCCGGTAAATCCGTAGTGAAAGCCTGGGATGTAGTAAATGAACCCATGGACGATGGTAAACCTTACGAGTTAAAAACAGGGGTGGGCAAAACGGATATAGCACCGGATGAATTCTATTGGCAGGATTACCTGGGTAAGGATTATGCAGTAACCGCGTTCAAAATGGCGCGTCAATATGGGAATGCTACAGACATTCATTTTATTAACGACTATAACCTGGAGTTTAACCTGGATAAATGCCGTGGCCTGATTGCTTATGTCAACTACATCGAAAGTCAGGGCGCCAAAGTAGACGGCATTGGCACCCAGATGCATATTGACATTAACGCCAGTAAAGATAAAATTGCAGAAATGTTTAAGCTGCTCGCTGCCACCGGGAAAATGATAAAAGTGTCCGAGCTGGATTTGGGGGTTGGTGTAAAAACAACCGCCGCCACAGCCGAACATTATAAAGCCCAGGCCGATATGTACAAGTACGTGATTGATAAATATTTTGAACTCATCCCCGCTAAACAACGCTATGGTATTACCATTTGGAGCCCGCTGGATAGCCCGGCCGGTTCCGGCTGGCGTGCAGGCGAGCCTGTGGGATTATGGACAGAAGGTTATGTGCGCAAGCTCGCTTATGCCGCAATAGCTAAGGCGCTTGAAGCGAATGCAAAGTAATAGCAATAATCAACAGCCCCCTTACCATCAGTAAGGGGGCTGTTTGTTGGTAGTCATTATTCAAAGGTCTTGTCTTTCTGCATCTTTGCTATAAATTCAGAAGGCAGCATATTGTATTTTGTTTTGAAGGATTTGGCGAAATAGTTAGGTGTGGAAAATCCCACCTGGTAGGCCACTTCTGCAATGGTGAGGTCACTTCCCTTCATTAGCATGGTGGCTTTTTCCAACCGGTAAGACCGGATATATTCTACCGGTGTTTGACCGGTTAATTCCAGTAATTTGTTGTAAAGAGAACTCCGGCTCATCCCCACTTCTTTGCTCAGACTTTCCACCGAAAGCTGTGCATCGTTCAGGTTTTCTTCCAGGTGGCTGGCTATCCGCGCCAATAATTTTTCCTCTGCGGATACATTTTCTATTTCCGGTGAAAGTAATTTTATTTGTTTGGTATAGGTGTTTTTCAATGTATAGTTAAGATGCAGGAGGTTTTTAATCTTCGCATGCAGTATGTCGAAATTAAATGGTTTGGTGATATAGTCGTTGGCACCTGTGGCCAATCCCGTCACCTGTTGATCTTCATTGGTGAGTGCCGTGAGCAATATCACTGGTATATGGCTGGTTCTTTTATCTGATTTCAGTTTCTGCAACAAGCTAATGCCATCCATTTCCGGCATGGTGATATCGCTGACGATCAAATGCGGATGTAACGACAAGGCTTTTTGCCAACCTTCTTTTCCATTAGTGGCTTCGATTACTTTGTAGTTCCTGCAGAGGTTATCTTTAAGATAGAAGCGGAAGTCTTCATTGTCTTCCACCAGCAATACAACGGACATTTCCGGATGATCAGGTAGCGTTTCCACCACAACTTCCGGCTGCTGTTCTGCCTCTTCGGGAGCTGGCAACAGCGGCGCAACCGGAGGCATTTCCTGTACCGGGCTTTGTACCGCTGCTTTTAAGGGAAGTTGTATAAGAAAGGTGGCGCCTTGCCCGGATTCGCTTTCTACTTCAATGGTTCCACCGTGTATTTTTATAAATTCCTTCGTAATAGACAATCCAATACCCGTTCCCTGGTTTAATATGGCAGAAGCGGTATCTGTTTGGAAGAAGTGTTCAAATATTTTTTCCTGCTTATCTTTGGGAATGCCAACGCCTGTATCTTTTACTATTATTTGAATCCATAATTGGCCGGTAGCGTCCATTTTTTTTGACTGTTGTAACTCCACGATAACAGCCCCTTTTTCTGGTGTAAACTTGAAGGCGTTGGAAAGTAAGTTGAAAAGAATACGTTCTATTTTATCATGGTCAAATAAAACAGGTAATGATACCGGGCCGCTGACAAAGGTAAATTGAATGTTTTTTCGCTCGGAAAAGTCGCGGAAAGAATCTGTTACCTCTTTGATAAAAGATACCAGGTCGCCTGTTGCCAGTTGTAATTTTAGCTCATGTTCTTCCATTTTCCGGAAATCCAGTAATTGGTTGACCAGGTTAAGCAGCCGCCGCGAATTTCTTTTGATCATGTTTAGTTTGTCGAGGCGGGGACTGATTTTCTCTTCTGTAATGAGCTGTTCTACCGGGCCCATGATCAGTGAAATGGGGGTTCTGAAATCGTGGCTCAGGTTAGTAAGAAATTTAATTTTAAGCCGGTCTATATCCTGCAGTCGTTTTACTTCCAGCCTTTCCTGTTCCAACAGGAATTTTTTCCTGATCCGCTTAATTCCGCGGTACCTGCTATATAAGAGTAAAAGACAGATGACGCAGCAGTAAAAGAGATAGGCATAAATGGTGCGCCAGAAGGGTGGGCGGACATATATTTTTATGGTGGTGTCCTGGCTGCTCCAAACACCATCATTGTTGCCGGCTTTTACATGAAAAGTATATTCTCCCGGGTCCAGGTTCGTGTAGGCAGCACTGTTAGCCATTCCGGCGTAGTTCCAGTCTTTATCAAATCCCTCCAGTTTGTAGGCATAATAATTTTCGGTGGGGAGCGTATAGTTGAGTGCTACAAAGCTGATGACGAAATTCTGCTTATAGGTTAGCCGGATATTATCGGCCACGGAAATATGGGATTTAATGGGACCATCTTCATCAGGGTGTATGGATTTATTGGATACCTTTAAATCTGTCAGCAATACTACCGGCGCATATTTGTTGATGGTTAAATCGGCAGGAGTAAAGTAGTTAATGCCTTCCAGTCCACCGAACATCAGATCCCCGTCAGACAAGCGTATGCCGGAGTTATGAACGAAGTTGTTATTTTGTACGCCATTGTAACGGTTGTAGTTCCTGAACTTTTTTGATTCCGTATGAAAACTGCTGATCCCCATATTGGTACTGAGCCAGATAGTACCACTTTTGTCTTCAAGAATTTGGTAGATGGTCACATTCTGCAATCCATCTTTTTCGCAGAAATTGATGAACTTTTGTTGCGTTTTGTCAAAAAGACTCAGGCCACCAAAGGTACCTATCCACATACGGCCTTTACTGTCCCGCAGTAGTGTTTGTACTTTATCATTTGGCAACAGGCTATTACTTTGGGTATAGATATCCCATTGCCCGGTACCGGGATGATACACGCCAACACCTCCGCCATGGGAGCCCACCCAGATATTGCCTGCTGTATCTTCCTCCACAGCCCTGATATAGCCGTTAAACGGCAGTTTTTTTTCATAGGGGAGTGCCGGATTGGGCTGAGGCGTATACCGGGCAATTACTTCGTCATTTTTGAGTACATCCAGGCCCGCTCCATTGGTGCCTATCCAAACATTATTTTTGCTGTCTTCCTTGATGCAAAAAATATCGTTGGCCCCAAGATGGTGGGGGGCAGTGCCTTTGGTGAGATATTTATAATGGCCGGTGGCAGTATTCCAGATCAGTAACCCCAACGCATAAGTGCCAATGTATAATTTTTTGTCGCGGGTATATTGGAGCGCCATAATGGACACTTTATTACTGTTTACCGGCAGCGGAATATCGATGGGGTGAACTTTACCGGTTTCGCGGGAGAAGTCAAACATCCCGCCGCCGTCGGTGGCAACAAATACCTTGCCCTCGCTGTTTTCCGCAAAGGCAGTGACAATGGACGACTGCCGGCTATTTTCATGGAAAGCAGTACCTGGTTTAAAATTAAAAAGATGCAGGTTTTTATCATATTTATTAATCCCACCCCTGAAAGTACCTAACCAATAGATACCCTGCTCGTCGTTATAAATACATCTTATGGATTTATTGGTGAGGCTATACGTGTTTTCATCAGCTGGAAGATAATAATCGGCGGTGTTTGTCCGGGTATTTAACAGCACCAGTCCTTCTTCTGTACCAATCCATAGCTGATGGTCCTTGTCCGGCCTGATGCAATTAATTAATTTATTGTCCAGGAGTGAAGTGGCAGGATAAGGGGAGATGCTGATGCCATCAGGTTGCAGCATATATAAACCGGTAGAGGTACCTACCCAGATTTGCCCATTGCTGTCGCCGCTGATAGTGCGGATATCATTATCCTGTGGGCTATATCCGGCTTTGTTGTTGTTGATCAGTTTTACAGCGTTCGAGGAAGGGATGTACCGGTACAAGCCGTGACCGGTGCCGATCCAGACTTGTTGTTTGCGGTCAACAAAAATGCAGCGGGGACTCACTTTGGCTTCCGGACCATCTTCCCCGGCTACCAGGTTGATTTTGGAAATATGATGTGTGCCGGGAACCAGCTTGAATAAATGCTCGTATTGTGCCATCCATATGTTGCCGGAAGTGTCGCTGGAAATACCCAGTATCACTGCATTAGGGGGCAGTTGTGGGGCATCTGCGTGGAGAGGAAAGTGGACAAAGGCATCTTTTTTACGGTCGTACAGGCTAAGCCCGCCACCACTGGTTCCGATCCAGAGGTTGCCCGCCTTATCTTCATGCAATGCCAGTACCTCATTGGCCCTCAGGCTGGAAGAGTCACCCTGCCGATGCCGGTACACCGTAAAGTGTGTACCATCAAATTTATTTAAACCATCATCCGTAGCAAACCACATCAACCCGTAATGGTCTTTCGTAATGGCATTCACCCCATTAGATACTAACCCGTCTTTCGATGTGAGGGAGGTGAAATTGAGACGGCCGGTTTGCGTCCATCCCGTTTTAGTCAGAGATAGTAAACAGCACAGGAAGGTGAATGTATGTTTAAGCATATTGGGCGATCATTAAAAAGCAAGATGTTGGTTGCGTAATATAAACGTGGTTCTTTATTCCCCAATTTAAGTATTGTAATGAAATTTATAATCATCATGATATTAAATTGCCCAAAGAGACTGCTGTTTGACTATATTTATTGTCTAAAAGACATTTTTTCTATCAATTTCAACAAATGAGCTATCTGGAAAGTACTGCTCCCCGTATTTTTGTTTCGGGGCAGGAGGCGATGCTTTTATTTTTCTTCTAAAAAATGATCCATAAAAATAAAAATGACTGAATAAGGTTAAAAAAATGTATAAAAAATTCCTCGTTATAGCACTCCTGTCCATCTTTAGTGTGTCCCTTCATGCGCAGCAGTCGGACAATGAAGATGGTACTTACACCAATCCGGTCATCTGGGCCGACTTCCCGGATAACGACGTGATCCGCGTTGGAGATACTTATTACATGGTAGCTACCTCTATGTATTTTTTTCCCGGTGTACCATTATTGCAGTCGAAAGACCTGGTGAACTGGACCTATGCTGCCAACGCAGTACAGCGGTTTAAGCAGCATCCCTTTTATGATTTAAAAGGAGGAAACAGGTATGGAAAAGGGCAGTGGGCCAGCAGTATCCGCTATCACCAGGGAAAGTTCTATATACTATTCCTGACACTGGATGAAGGCGGATTTTTATGTACCGCTCCGAAAGCAGAAGGGCCCTGGGAAATACAAAAACTGAAAAAACCCTACTACGACGCCGGGCTGTTTTTTGATGAGGATGGCCGCATCTACATCGCCCATGGATATTCTAAACTGTCTGTGACGGAAGTGGATGCTCATCTGAACCCCATTGGTAAAGACAGCATTGTATTCGACAAAGTGCAAAGGCCGGGGTTGGAAGGATCACATGTGTATAAGAAGGATGGATATTATTACATTTATGCTACCTATGGTGGTGGAGACGGTTACCAGGTTTGCCTCCGGTCAAAAAATATCTATGGCCCCTATGAGGAAAAAGTGGTACTGAAAGATGATATGAATCTCTATGGAAAAGGGGTTCATCAGGGAGCATTGGTAGAAACGCCCAAAGGAGAATGGTGGAGTATTATTTTCCAGGACCGGGTAGGCGTAGGACGGGTCCCCACTTTGCAACCGGTACAATGGGTAGATGGCTGGCCGGTAGTTGGGAAAGATGGAAGAGCCGTAGTAACGCACGTTAAGCCCCGTACAGACGTCGTTGCGCCGGTACAGGTACTTCCCGGCAGTGATGAGTTTAATGACGATAAGCCGGGCATACAATGGGCCTGGAACCACAATCCTGACGACAGTGCCTGGTCTTTAAGTAAGCGAAAAGGATATCTGCGACTCACCACACCAGGTATTACCACTGATTTGCTGCATGCACAAAACTCACTCACACAACGAATATTCGGTCCATTCTCTGATGCTACTGCCGCATTTGATTTTAGTGGAATGAAAGCGGGCGATGTAGCCGGACTGGCCGTCTTACAACTGCCCTATGCCTTCATCGGTATCCGCGCAGTGAACACTGCAAAGTTTATTGTAATGGAGCATGGCGGCAAGCAGGTAGACAGTGTTGCCATAGGGAAGGAGCCCCGGGTATTCTTCAAGGCTTCCGTTAATACGATGAAGAATCAGGCTCATTTCTATTATAGCTTCGATAATAAAACATTTATCCCCCTGGGAGATACGCTGAATATGCAGTTTGACCTGAAAATGTTTACCGGTAACCGGTTCACATTGTTTAATTATGCCACTGTCCAAACCGGTGGCTATGTTGATGTCGACTGGTTCCATATGGATACCCGGAAGGGGCCTCCCAATCTCTTTAAGGCTTCGGCGCAGATAGAGGGAGCCATGTATGATGATATTTACGGCGCACGTGTTGCTCCGGCAAATGATGGAAGCGAGCCGGGAGGGCAGGAGATAAGTCATTTGGAGGCTGGCGCCTGGATCCGGTTTAACCAGGTGGAATTTGAAAAGGGATACAAATACCTGTTGCTACGGGTGGCTCCCCGGGGAGGACGTATCCAGATATATCTTGATAAAGATTCAGTAAATCCTTATGCTACGGTGGCTGTGCCGGAACAGTCATCATTGAAATACATGACGCTGAGTGTACCTGTGAAGCCGCTTACCGGCAGGCATCGGCTGACATTTGCATTTGCCGGCAAAGGCGCCTTTAACTGGTTTACGTTCTCAGATGATAACCAGCAGGCATATACATCGCCCCCATTGATATCACATATTTATACCGCTGATCCGTCGGCACATCTTTTTAACGGGAAAATATATATCTACCCTTCACACGACACAGCTACAAACACAAAGGAAAGTGATAATGGGGATCATTTCCAGATGGCCGACTATCACATTTTTTCCATGGACTCCATCGGCGGTAAGGTAACAGACCATGGGGCTGCGCTTCGGGTGCAGGAGGTCCCCTGGGCATCTAAGCAACTGTGGGCGCCGGATGCGGCGTTCTCAAAAGGGAGGTATTATTTATATTTCCCCGCAAAAGATAAGCAGGGGATATTCAGAATAGGGGTGGCTACCTCCTCCCAGCCAACAGGTCCGTTTGTGGCAGAAAAGGAGCCCATCACCGGCAGCTATAGCATTGACCCCTGTGTGTTCAGGGATGACGATGGTTCCTTTTATTTGTATTTTGGTGGCATCTGGGGAGGACAATTACAACACTGGGACAACAACCACTATGATGCCAATGCAAAGCTGCGTGAAAAAAACGAAGCAGCTATTCTTCCCCGTGTAGCAAAACTTTCCGGGGATATGAAAAAACTGGAGAACGCTCCCATTGCCATAAAAATAACAGACATTAATGGCCACTTGTACAATGAACAGGACAACGATAAACGTTTTTTTGAAGCGGCCTGGATGCACAAATACAACGGAAAGTATTACTTCTCCTATTCAACGGGCGATACGCATAACATTGTTTATGCCATTGGAGATAATCCCTATGGTCCCTTTACCTATCAGGGTGTGATCCTGAAGCCGGTGGAAGGCTGGACCAACCACCATTCCATTGTTCAGATCGGGCAAAAATGGTATCTGTTTTATCATGATACGCAATTGTCCGGCCAAACACATTTGAGAAACGTCAAGGTAATGGAGTTGAAGTATAATAGTGATGGGACTATTCAAACATTGAGCGCTTTTAGATAAATTTCCCGAACAGTTAATGAATCAAATTACATATGAAGTATATCAGCCACGTTGTTATTATTTTGCTGGCCGCTGTTATCAGTCTTTCCTGCGCCGTTTACCGCATTCGCCCTGTTAATTTACCGGTAGCGCCGGGACTGAAAGATTATTACAAGGATTATTTTCCTATAGGCGTAGCCGTTTCTCCGCATGCGCTGCATACAGATGAAGCGGAATTGGTACGCCAGCAGTTTAATAGCATCACCCCGGAAAATGCCATGAAGATGAGTGTTATTCATCCTGAGGAACAGCAGTATAACTGGAGGGATGCCGATTCCATCGCTGCTTTTGCCCGCAGTAATGGAATGAAGCTCCGGGGGCATACCTTAGTATGGCATAACCAGGCCCCGAAATGGATGTTTAAGGATGCCACCGGGCAGCAGGTATCTAAAGAAGTTTTGTTGCAACGCCTGAAAGAACATATTACCACGGTGGTAAAAAGATACAAAGGAACTGTTTATGCCTGGGATGTGGCTAATGAAGTGATCAGTGACCACAAGGATGAGTTTTACCGAAATTCTTTGTGGTACCAGATCTGCGGAGAAGAGTATATAGAGAAAGCATTTCAGTGGGCACATGAAGCCGACCCTGATGCGTTGTTGTTTTACAATGATTATAATGAAATTAGTACGGTGAAGCGCGAGAAAATTATCCGCATGCTCAAAGGCCTGATCAGTAAAGGAATACCGGTGCACGGAGTGGGTTTGCAGGCGCATTGGGCGGTAAATGAACCATCGGCGGAGCAATTGGATAGTACTATGCAGGACTTTGCCAAACTGGGCCTGAAAATGCAAATTACTGAATTCGATGTTTCCGTTTACCCCAAAGAGCATGAAATGAGAAGGTGGCAAGCGGGCGACAGCGCCATGGACTTTACAGCAGTAAAGGAGCAGCAGCAACTCGAACAGTTCCGCCGTTGTTTTGATACTTTCCGCAAGTATCGTCATGTTTTGACCGGGGTAACATTTTGGAATATCTCGGATCGGTATAGCTGGCTGGACAATTTTCCGGTGCGCGGCAGAAAAGACTATCCACTGTTGTTCGACAAAGCGTTGCAGCCCAAGAAAGCTTTTTGGGCGGTTGTTAAATTCTAAAGAACGCTCATTTGTGGGACATCGGGCAATATGCTGATTGATAATACACGGGTAGTTTTTTATCTTACCCAAAATGCTAATTACAGTATCACTATGAAAAGCAATACTATTTTTACGGCTGTAGCCTTCTGTCTGTTATCGTTATATACTGCTGTTGGCGTGGCCCAAAAGAAGGACGTTCTACAAGGTACCGTGCAGCGAATAAAAGTGCATAGCAAATTACTGGAAGGAAATCTGAGTGGCGACAGCGCCGACCGTTACGTGTCCATTTACCTGCCTGCCAGCTATCAGCCTGGAAGTAAGAAACGGTACCCGGTTGTGTATTTCCTGCATGGCTATACAGATAATGATGCCAAGGTGTTCGGATTTCAAAATCATTGGATGAAATTGCCGCCCATCCTGGATACCGTATTTTCGAAAGATCCGGCGCATGAAATGATTGTTGTTACGCCCGATGCTTACACGCGTTTCCAGGGAAGTATGTATTCGAACTCCAGTACAACGGGAAATTGGGAAGACTTTATTGCCAGGGAGCTGGTAACTTATATAGATCAGCATTACCGTACACTTTCACAAAAAGAAAGCAGAGGTATCTGCGGTCATTCCATGGGTGGTTATGGGGCATTGAGAATCGGGGAAAAGAACCCGGATGTGTTTTCAGCAGTGTACCTGTTGAGCCCGTGTTGCCTGAACTCATCATCAGAGCCGGCAAGTACGCTGATGCCACAACTCCTTCGTGCCGAAAGTATTAAAACAGTGGATGAATTCCAAAAGGCTGATTTTTTCACGAAGGCGCTCTTTGCATCTGCTGCTGCCTGGTCGCCTAATCCCGGCAATCCACCGTTCTACCTCGACCTTCCAATAAAAAATGGAAACCTGCAACCCGAAATATTGTTGAAGTGGGATGCAAATCGCCCATTGAACAACCTGGATCAATATATTTACAATATCAGGAAGTTGAAATCTATTGCCTTTGATGCAGGGGACAAAGACAGGGGTATCGCAGAAAGTATTGAGAAACTGGATGGCGAGCTAAATAAATATGGAATTAAGCATTCGTTTGAAATTTATGACGGTGATCATATTAACCGGGTAGCGAAACGCATGGAAGTAAACATGCTCCGGTTCTTTTCAACGAACCTGTTGTTTTAAAGAACGAATCCGTTTAAACAGTGTTTGAAAACTCCACCTATCTCCGTTAGGAGGTATAACCCATTCGGGAAGCAGCAAGTATATAATCAGGTGGGGCTTATTGTCGGTATTTTGAATGAAGGATGGTAAGCCCCGCCACTGGCCTCCGGCGGAATATTTTTTTCCTGTTGGTAATATTGTATGGGCTTCGATACCCTGAATAAGTTGGACGAAATTATAATTACCTTTAGGTAATTGCTTAATTTATTCCGGCTTCCATATGAGCGCGAAGAACTTGCTAGCGGCACACCTGGCACAAAGGATTTCACTTTCAGGGGATCAGGTTGATTATATCTTCTCCCATTTTGAACCCATGTCGTTTAAAAAAGGACAGGTAATAGTCAGGGAGGGCGACAAAGTAGATCACGAATACTTTATTGTTTCCGGGTGTACAAAAACCTTCTACATTAATGATGAAGTGAAGATGTACATCCTGCAATTTGCCATGCCCACCTGGTGGGCCTCAGATTACCAGGCGCTCTATGCGCAAACGGGTGCCACGGTGAATGTAGATTGCATAACGGATGTGGAAGTGCTCCGGTTATCAAATGCCAACAGGGAAAAGCTTTGTGCGGAAATTCACGCGGTAGAACATTTTTTCCGCTGGCGTACCAATAGAGGCTATGTAGCCGCGCAAAACCGCTTGCTGTCATTCATGAATAACGATGCGAAAACCCGCTACGAAGAATTGCTGAAATTATATCCCCTGTTATACAATCTTGTTCCCAAACACCTGATTGCAGCCTACCTGGGCGTTTCAAGGGAAACGCTAAGCCGGTTGCACCGCCCCCAAAAGAATGTGACATAGGTCACGTAATCCTTTTTCGATACTGCTGTTACTTTGTGTCATCAAAAACTCAAAAAAATGAAACAGCTGAAATTCGAGCTTATACTAGCACAAAGCAATATTGATTGGGTAGGCCGCAAGGTAACCGGTGCACATAATGGAACAATTGCGCTGAAAGCGGGGACACTTTATGTAGAGGATGAACAACTTCGTGGTGGATCATTCACTATTGACACTACCTCCATCAAGATACTGGATATTGCAGATCCGGCCACTAATGCCCAGTTTGCCGGCCACCTGGCTTCCGACGACTTCTTTGGCATCGACCAGTATCCGGAAGCCCACTTTGAAATCAGTACCGTCAACGGAAACCATGTAGCAGGAAACCTCACGATTAAAGGCATTACAAAACCCGTTGGCTTTGATACCCGCCTGCAATTCAGTGACGGCATGCTTACAGCGCTGGCAACAATCATTGTAGACCGTACACAGTTTGGCATCCGTTTCCGTTCCGGCCACTTCTTTAAAGACCTCGGCGACACACTTATTTCCGATAATTTCGAGTTAAAAGTAAAACTTACAGCCCGAGTTGTGGGTGAAACGGTTATGGCCCGGGGGTAAATTATGCATTTCACGAACATGGATGCCCATGTGCCTATTGGTAACAACTGTCCAAAGCAAGTAAAATGAAAGCTATATTATTTATCGCCTTGTTGCTTTTGAATTATAGCGCCAGGGCCCAAATAACAAAGACCATGAAAACTACAAAAGAAGATTCAGTAAAGATCTCACAAATATTGGAAAACGAATATTTTACCGGGATCTATTCAGGTGATGTGAACCAGTTGCGTAAAATTTACCATCCCGGCACGTCGTTGTTTGGGGACGTGAAAGGTCAACCGTATGCAAAAACACTGGATGAATACCTGACAGGAGTGGCTAACAGACAGCCTCCCAAAGAGTCGGGGAAGCCATTTAAAGGCATTGTACAGGATGTACGGGTAACTAACTCTATAGCAGTAGCTGAGGTGAAAGTGAAAATGTATGATTTTGTTTACCAGGAATATTTGTCCTTTCATAAGATCGATGGTCAATGGTTGTTGGTCAATAAAATGATCAGCGACGTTGCCGGAGATGTAAGTAACAACGATATTAACAGCGCCGAAACATTTAGCCTGGTTGCTTCCATGGAGATACTTCCCGGTTTTGAGGGAGCTGTAAAAAAAGCAATGGCAGAAATGGCCGCTGAAACCCGTAAAGAAGTAGGGGTAGTATTGTTCCTGGTAAATACGAAAGTGGATGCGCCTCAGACCATTTTGATATATGAAACCTATAAAAGTGAATCAGACTTTGAGCGGCATAAAACATTGCCACATTCTAAAGCATTTTTTGATTTTGTGAAGGGGAAGATTAAAGCGGATAAGATTGACATTACACTGTTAACGGGTATAGGAAATTAGGCGCAGTAAAGGAGATAAGATTAAAATAGAAAAATCATGTGGTACAACACAAGCGTAACAAAGCTTTTAGGTATTAACTATCCCATTTTGCAAGGCCCTTTTGGTGGGAGTCTTTCATCCGTTGAACTCGTATCCGCTGTATCTAATGCCGGCGGGCTGGGCGGGTATGGCGCATACACGAATACGCCGCAGGAAATTGTTGAAGTGGACAAAAGCATAAAAGCAGCTACCAATAGGCCTTATAACCTGAATCTTTGGGTGTCGGATACCGATATACCCGGTGGCGCCGGAACGATCACCGACGAGCTGTATGCAAAAACAGCGCAAATGTTTAAACCGTATTTTGATGAAGCAAACATACCCCTGCCGGAAAAACCTGCCCCTTTTCATTCAAGGTTTCAAAATCAGCTACAGGTAGTGTTGGATTTGCGTCCCAGGGTTTTTAGCTACGTGTTTGGCACACTCCCGGAAGATGTGTTGGAACAATGCCGCCGGCGTGGAATTATCACGGTAGGTACCGCTACCACGCTTGATGAGGCCATTGCGCTGGAAGCTACCGGAACGGATATGATCATTGCATCCGGTTTCGAAGCAGGAGGGCATCGCCCATCATTTCTGGCAGCTGCTGAATCGTCCACCATGGGTAGTTTTGTATTGATGCAGCTGGTGGCGGAAAAGGTGAAAGTACCTGTTATTGCAGCCGGCGGCATTGCTACCGGAAGGGGGATCACCGCCGCCCTGACACTGGGAGCAGCCGGGGTTCAGATAGGTACAGCATTTCTCGCCTGCGATGAGTCGGGCGCCTCAGCTGTTCACAAAGACAGGTTGTTCTCTGATCATGCAAAATATACGGCCCTTACACGCGCATTTACCGGCAGGCTGGGAAGGGGGATCTCCAACCGCATTACAAAGACGTTAAAGGAAAAAGACGGACCGTTTTTACCGCATCCCTTACAAACACAGTTCATGTCCTCTTTAAGGAAAGCTTCTTTGGATAAAGAAAAGTGGGACATGATATTCTTTTGGGGTGGACAAATAGCCCCTGTTTTAAAATACAGGAAGGCAGGAGAGCTGATGCATGCCCTGATAACAGAAACGGGCCTGCTTCATTCATCGTCAAAAGCAAACAGCGATACTAATTGATGTAGGGCTTTTATCCTTGCGCAATGGCCTGTCGGGACGCTTCCCAGCCGATGATCGCATTTTTTCGCACGGCGCCCCAGTGATACTGTCCAATTTCCCCGGTAGATTTAATCACACGATGACAGGGAATCAGAAATGCAACAGGGTTATTACCAACCGCAGTGCCCACCGCCCTCGAAGCGCCCTCATAGCCTGCATTGGCTGCCAAATTCTTGTATGTCGTAAACCCTCCGGAAGGCACCTTTAGTAAGGTTTCCCATACTTTGATCTGGAAATCGGTACCTTTCAGATGGAGTTTTATTTCATTCAACTGGCTCCAATCTTGTGTAAACAGGAATAACGCATTTTGTTGAACCATGTCTACCATCTGGAGGTAGGTGGCATTCGGAAAAATGGCTTTTAATTCATCTAAAGCAGTCTGACGGCCATTGTCAACAAATGACATGTGGCAAACTCCCTTTAAAGTAGAGGCCACCAATATTTCTCCAAAAGGGCTGTCCGCAAAGGAATAATTAATTTTCAGCAGGTCGCCGCCATTTTTATATTCTCCGGGCGTCATACCTTCAATTTTTACAAACAGGTCATGTAGTCTGCTTGTACTGGACAAGCCAACTTCAAAGGAAGTATCAAATAAACTCATCTTTGTATGCTTTAGCATGTCTTTCGCATATTCCGCGGTCAGGTATTGCAGGAACTGCTTGGGGGTGACTCCCGCCCAGTGCTGAAACATTCGTTGAAAGTGAAATGGACTAAGATGAACATGGTCCGCTACCTCTTCCAGCTTCGGCTGTGATTTATAGTTTTCTTTGAAGAAGCTAATCGCTGCTGCCACCCTGTTATAATCGTATTCTTGCTGTGTTTCCATTAGTTGAATATTTTAGATATCCGCGAAGGTATTTTTATTATACAGGGCATAAAACCCGGAAGTTGCTTTCTTTTGGATTAAAGGCCAATGGCGGTATAAATAAAACAGGCAGGGTATTTCCCCAGCCTGTTTTATTTATGGAGATGCTTATGCCGTTTTGATTAATCCGAGTTGCGTTAATGCCGTAACCCCATCATCCAAACCGATTTCTTCCACAATTTTTCCGTCGATTACTTTTAGTACGGTGGTGCCGGTAAAATGCATTTTCTTCCCCGTAGATGCAGGAAGTGCACCAGCGAGAAAGTCGCTGAAGGCAATGCCATTGTGCGTTCCGCCACCTTCCCATTGTCCAACAACATAATCGCCCTCTGCGATTAAATCTGCGGTACCCCAGAAGTTCAGATCAGGAAAAGCAGCACGGAAATCTGTCATGAAGTTTTTGATATCTTCACGGCCTTTGCGTGGTTCATGTAATGAATACTTCAATAGCATACCAGGTGCGGCAATTTCATCTACAATTGAAAGATCAACTGTTGGGCCCCAGAAGTGAGTGAACCAGCGCACCACAACTTCTTTGTTCAGTTCTTCTTTTGTTTTTTGATTTTCCATTTTTGGATTTTTTTAGTTGTTAAATTTTTGATTGGTTTGATGATCCAAAAGTAGATAGTCCTGTATGCGTATGAAATCCGTTTGTTGCGATGTTCTGTTCCGTTACTGTTTTTATTTTGCCGCAAGATTCGGATTGCTGGTCAGCCGAAGAAGTTTTTGTAATCCTGGACAAATTGTTCAAAGTTGATAGCCGCTTTTCCTGTGATATCTTTCACTGTGTGATAAACATGGGCCGCCTCTTCTCTGGCATAATGGGCGTAGTCTTCTATTAAACCTTCTGCCTGCCATTCGGGAAACCCGGCGTCCGTGAGTGCCCCGCGCATTTGCTCCGGGCTCAAATCTATATAGGCTATCTCTTTTCCCAATACCCGGGAAAGTATCTCCGCCACCTGGTAATGAGTGAGCGCCTCGCTACCGGTAATGTTATAGATGTGGTTTTCATGTCCGGGTTCGGTTAACGCTTTAGCTGCTATTGCCGCAATATCTCTGATATCAACGAGGCTAACAGCAGCGTTGCCAAGAGACCCGTAAAATTTACCCTCATATTTGATAGCATCTTTAAAACCAATTAACCCCTGCATGAACAGATTGGGACGAAGAAAAGTGTAATGAATACCCAGTTCTTTAATCCTGTTCTCTACTTTGGCATGATAGCGGAGAAAGCGTACGGGTGAAGATTCGTCTGCAGCAAACTGTGATAGCTTAACAATGTGCTGTACGCCGGCTGCATGTGCTGCATTTACAAAATTTAGCTGTAATTGTTCCGCATGTTCCGATGAATTGGTAAGTAGAAAGGCTTTCTCAATTCCTTGCAACGCCTGCGCGAGGCTGTCATTGTCTGATAAATCACCTACAACAATTTCCGCTTGCGGTAAATTATCCATCAAATCCCCCTGATCATTTGTACGAACAAGCACTTTAAAAGGTGTATCCAGGTTTACCAGGTTTTTTACCAGTTGAGTGCCCACAGTACCGGTAGCACCTGTAATTAAAATGTTAGGCTGTTTCATAAATTTGTTTTTTATATCTCAAAATTCAATTTTAATCAACCAGCAGTATTGTAAGAAAACGAAAACAGTGTTTGGTGACTGACCTGTTTTTTTCTGTGCTTTCTGCTGATTACATTGTAAAATTGCAATAAGCCCAACCGGGAAAATTGTAAGAAAACGAAAGTGCAGGAAAAGGCATCTACTTAACCCCTGGAAATAGGTTAAATACAGTTAGGAAATGGAATGCGGTGAGTTAATCCCTGGAATTACAAATCGCTTCCTGGAACTTCAGATATTTTGCGGGGCTGAGATGGAGATAATGATTGAAATCCCGGATGAGTTGACTTTGATCGTAATAACCACATTGGTCTATTACTTCAAACCAATCTACTTTGGCATGCTCTGTCGAAATGGTTTGAATAATTTTAATGGCCTTTAGAAAACGATTATACCGGTGTATCTCTTTCGCGGTATAGCCGAAATACTTCTTATGGTTAATTTGAATAGATCTTTCAGATAATTTATTTTCCTTAGAGATATCTTTTATAGGGCTAAAATTTTCGCGGTCAAAATCGGCGAGTTGTTCTGCTATGGGGTTGCGATCCCGTAAATATGGGCTGCAAAAGTGAAGGATAACCTGTATCCTGCTTTCGTTATCCGTTATTTTATTGAGTTGTGACCACAACGCAGTAAAACAGTTTTCGTTCAATAGTTCGTCAGGATGTAGCGCGGTGCCCTGTGTCAGATTTATATCTCCAAAAAATCTAAAAAAGGTATCGTCCTTGAAGTTGCATACAAGTATCTCAGCGCCGGGAGGTAATGAATAATTAAAAGCCTGTTTGATAGGTCCGAGTACCATGCATTTATCTACGGTGATTTCATCGTCGTTTTTTGAGCGCAGTGCTGCCGGATTACCAAAGCAGAACACCATAATTGTTTGATATGATGGTATCAGGGTTTGGGTAATGGTTTTACCAGATTTATTTTCTGCAAAGTAAAAATGAGAGAAGAGCGCTTCATATGCCAATGGCACCGGTATTCTGTAACTATTATAGCCTTCCATATTTTGTAGGTAAAATGAAATTCTCTGTCAATGTGAGCGGTGCCGGGTTAATTTCCTGTCAAGGCAAATATATGCAAATTCTGCACTACTATTTACACAAAGACCCGTTGACAAAAAGCGCATCAACGGGTCTTTGGTATTCAGCGAATATCACTATTGTTTCTCATTATTGATTGACCATGATCCTGTAGTCCTCGCTCAGTCCGTAATCATACAAGTCATACTCATTGCCAGGTGGTTGTACCTTTATGTTGTACCACTTGCCTGGGTCTACCAGTCCGGGAACGGGCTTATTGTAGAATGGCCCCAGGACATTTTTTAAGCTACCGGTTACCTCTACTGCGATTTCGTTGTTTCCTTTCTTTACAAATTTGCTGATGTCGAGCTTGTTGGGTTCCCCCGTGATGACGCCTGCAAATGCCCCATTCACCCGGACGGCCACTACGGTGCCCTTCCAGCTGCCCAGCGTCACGACGTAAGACAGGGCAGGGTTCAGCACCTCAAATGTTTTGCTGTAGGTAATGCTTTGACCGTACAAGGGCAGGCCCTGTTTGTTCCACGCGCCCAGTTGCAGAGGTTGTGGCGCCACCACGTTCCATCCCTGTTGTGCTGCCTCCAGGTTGAAGTTTCCCAGGATGTAAATGGGTTCTGTTTCCGCAAAAACACTCATGGGAGATACGTTAACGGCTATTTCATTATCACCGGGTTTGATGTGGTCACCTATTTTAAATACGCCAAAGGAGCGGTCCAGCCACCATTCACCAGGTTCGTTTTTTACGGTGATGCCATTAATTTTCACATCATGCCAGAGACCTGGTTGCTCTATTACAGCTTTGAAATTGCGTGTATCTATACCTGCTTTGACGTTAAAATGATATACGGCCGTGTAGCCGGTACCGGTAGAGAAGGTATCCCTGCTTACAATAGCATTCTTATATTGGGTGCGATTATTCCAGGGATTGCCCGCGCCATCCGTAAATCCAAAATGCCTGAATGCTGTATTGGAGGCTACCCCCACATGAAGATGCGTATAGTTGGTGTCTGGTTGATAGAGATGCAGGTCGCACCAGTCGATGGTAAGGGTATTATAAGCCGGCCTGTTCACGGTGGTGGCGGAAGCATTAACAGGAGCCCAATTGGAGGGCACATTCATTTCCCTATAGCCTGCCATTTTTTTGTCTGCTACAAATAACATCAGGCTACCCGCAGGGGCTATATCGAATGCAAATGACACGTCCGTGTGCTGTACGCTATGTGTATAGCGGGTGATATCTCCGTTTTGTAAATCCAGTGCTAACACGTCCTTACCAGGCATGGTCACCTTACCGATAGCGGAATTAGTCATGCTGGCGTTAGTGAGCAACAGCAGCTCCCCATTTGCCAGTTTGCGGCGTTGATGATAGATGTTGCCGCCAATGCTATCGCCTGCTACCGGCGCTATGTTGAAGCCATTGTTGTGAAGTTGCTGTAACAGATCCTGCCGGCTTATGTTGCTGACCCGGGGTAGCCGGAGGGTGGTAAGCTCGTTGTTAACAGCGCCGTCCACCAGTTGCAGTTGTTCGAAACAAACCACCTGTCCGCCTGCTGCGATGAACTTTTTCAGCAAACGGAAAGTGGTACCATCTATGTTTTCCATACCGGGTGGAATGACTACCACCTGGTAGTTTCGTTGCCCGATGATAAATTGCTTCCCATCAACACGGCCGTGATCTTTGATAATATTCTCCGACCCCAGGTCATATTCCAGGTGGGACCGCTGCATCAATGTAACAAAGTCGTTGAAGCTTTTAGTGATGTCGAAGAAGCGTTTGTGTTCTGCATCGCGGGCGTAGTACATCCAGGCGGAGGTGGTGGGTTCTATCACCAGCATATCATTGTATTGCCGGCCTTTTGATACCAGGTATTGCATCCTGGAAAAGTAATGATTCATGATGCGGTAGTATGGCCACCATGGCTCATGATAGGAGAAGCTTGGCGGATAATCATATTTCCGTGCCCCTCTCAGCGTCATAAAGGAGAGATGCTGATTCATGAAGTTTACGCCCAGTACGTACTGCCAATCGGCCAGGCGCTTCATATCTTTGAAGGTAAGTTCCCATCCGCCACCACCATAGGTTTCCGAGAGCGTCCGTGTTTTTCCCAGCTGATTGGCTACGCTGCCCAGCTCTTTCACAGCACGGATGTTACCAAATTGCACGGGTTTATCCTCGTTATATTGGTTAAACAGCATATCAATGCCGGGCATTTGATGCCAGGCATACATGGCCATGTTATCGGGTCCGTGATAGGGACTGGGCCAGCCATGCTCCCAATAATGTCCGGTCCAGGTCAGGTGTTTGGCAGCCATATAAGCAGATACAGGCCTGGACCAGCGGTCAATAAACAGTTGTAACAGTACCTGGTAATAGTTGTGGCGTACGCGTTTCCAGTCGCCGGTTTCTTTAAAGAGGGAGGGAAGGTGCAAGCGTAAATCATAGCCCCAGGCCTGGTGGAAAGCATTAAACAGATCGGGTGTCCAACGCATACAATTCCGGCCTTCATTGATGATGGTGGGCTCATCGGAAAAAACACCTTTGATGGTTTTGCCGAATTCGTCGCCTACCACTTTTTCATATCCCTTATAAGTAACGTCTATGAATTTTTGGGTAACCCCTTTAGCCATCAGGTCCACATACGATACACCAATAGGCCCCGCCACAGATCCGCGATTGGAGCGTTGGTAGTTTACCTTTTTAAATAAGCGGTAGCTGCCGGTCCTGTTTTTTTCATCTGCCAGATGGTCGGTGATATCTTTATACTTTCCATTTTCTTCTTTCAGAAAAAGAAAATAGGGAGATAGATTGGCTGGTAATTTATCGGTTTCCTCCATGTAAACCATCTGGCCCTGGTTGTAGGCTTCCGGCATTTCATCGGCTACCAGCCCGCCGGCAAACCCGGTGGGGTAAGAGTTTTCGTCATAGATCCAGGTATTGAGACCTATCTTCTTACCTTGTTCCATGGCGTATTTAAACAGGTCGTACCAGTCTTTTGATAAATATTCTGTGATCAACCCGGGGCGGGCGTGGATAATCACGCCACCGAAGTCATTTTTATGGTAATCGTTTAGCATGGAATCGATGTCGTGCCTGTTTACTTTTGAGTTCCATACCCAGAATGGTACGGTTCCGAAATCCCTGCCAGGATTTTTAAAGTTGGGTACGATCTCTTCAAACCGTTGTAGTTTTTGGGCATGTACCTGGGTAGCCGTGAACACAGCGGTAAGTAGTATGGAATAATATATCTTTTTCAACATGTTGTTACTGGATTTTAGGTTTGTCACTATTGTCCAGAAGCGTGCGTGTGATAATGCTTCTGCGGCCTGCAGGGGTAATTACAATGGTTTTCAACGGAATGCTTTTACCTTTTGGAACGATGATGGTAACAGGCCCCGTATATTCGTGATCGTAGTCGCCGGGAGGCCTGTTATTGAGCGTGTAAAATATTTTCGCTCCCGGTACAGGCGGCTGTTTTATTTCCAATCTGAAGGAATCGGTTACAATGGTTGAATCTACGTAATTAAATACAGTGGGCACGCGGTAGTTCATGCTGGTGCGGTCAAACCTTGCCAGGTGCGCAGGCAGCGCGGAATTGGCGAAGCGGGGATAATTTTTTTGCCCGTTGTTGGTCCAGCCTGTTTCCGCTAACGCCAGCATGCGGGGAAGGAGCATATATTGCAGCTTCGACATATCCTTGATGTTTTCTGTCCATATACAGCCTTCTACTCCCATAATATGTTCCAGGTCAGCGGGCGACAAAGAAGCGTATGCCGGGTTGTATTCATACGCTTTCCAGGTTGGTGCATCGCCGCCATGGCTGGAGGGTTCCTGGTCGGAAGTGCTTTGTGCATAGTCGAAATACAGGCCGTTGCCGCCGGGTGCCAGCACTATGTCCATTCCTTTTTTAGTTTGCGCGAGGGCGCCTTTTTCGCCGAAGCGATTCATCACGGCTACCTGATCTTCCAGGTTACCTTCTGTGATTTCATCCCAGCCAATGAGTTTTTTATTTTTGGAGAGAATAATTTTATTCAGCCTGGAGATGAAGTAGCGCTGGAGTTCATGAGCGTCTTTTACCTGGTGTTGCCTCATAAATTGTTGTACCGTGGAATCCTTTTGCCAGAAGCCTTTGAAGCATTCATCGCCACCGATGTGGATATAGGGATAAGGGAACAGTGCTGCTACTTCACTGAATACATTGTCCAGGAATTCGTATACTTTTTCATTGGTAGGATTCAGGGAGTTATCGGTATACATCTCATAGCCACCATCTGTAAACCATTTTGCAAATGGACTGCCTGGGTTTACGGTAATGCTTTTATCGCGTGTAACACAGAGCTCCGGGTAGGCTGCTATGGCGGCCATAGAATGACCGGGGACGTCTATCTCAGGGAGAATATCGATGTGGCGGTTGGCTGCGTAACGGATGATGTCGCGTACTTGTTCCTGCGTATAGTACCCGCCATCGGTGGCTTTTTCACCTGGTTGTGGCGGCAGGGTATTACCGCTGAATTCTAGGCGGGGAACGCGCCAGGCGCCTACCCGCGTAAGTTCAGGGTAGCTTTTGATTTCCAGGCGCCAGCCCTGGTCGTCTGTTAGGTGCCAGTGGAAGCGGTTTAGCTTATAGTAGGCCATCAGGTCCAGCAGTTGTTTGAGCTGTTCTACCGTAAAAAAATGACGGGAAACGTCCAACATCAATCCCCTGTAACCAAAGCGGGGAGCATCTTCTATGGTAAGGCAGGGAATGACTGTATTGCCGTTGACATTGACAGTTATCAGTTGCAGCAGTGTTTGCATACCATAAAATATACCTGCCTGTTTGCCGGTGAGTGTAATACCTGCCGGCGTTACCTGCAGGCGGTATCCTTCAGCAGGTAGATGTTCGGCGCCTGTGGAAGTAATGAGCAATGCTGGTTTCCGGCTGTTGGCAACAACGCTGGCATTGATTTTTTGCGCACGCAGTTGATGGCTGAAATAATCAACGGCAGGTTGCTCCGATCCATTTGTACGGATGATGAAATTGGGAGGGAGCATGAAAAGGCCGGTATCCATTTTTACCACCTGTGGCATGGGAATCAGCGCGGGTAAAGTACCTTGCGCGGCACAGTGGCAAATGCTGATGCTTGCAAACGCGAAGCAGAGGAAGGTGAATATTTTTTTGCTGAAGTACATTACTGGTAATTGTCGTAAACGATTTTCACTTTATAGAAGCAGGCGCCATTCACTAAGCGGGAGCCTTGCAGTTGTCCGCCGGAGGTATAAAAATCTACGGTGCTGGTAGACCAGTTATTTAATGAGCAATATGCGTTAGGTCGCGGATTCTTATTCGCATCCGGCCGTACCAGTACTATTTGCCCGTTGGGCTGATTACCTATTCCTTTTACAAAAGTCAGGTTATTGGTAGGGGATACGGAGAAGCTTTTGGTTGTTTTGTTGAAAACATATTCTCCTCCATTGCTGGTTACCCAGAGTAGATTGGTGTTGCCCTGGTAGGCGCTGATTTCGTGCCCCCACGGCGTTGGCAGTGTCGTGCGGTATTGTTTCAGCTCCGTGAGTTCCGGCTGGGCATCGGTTCCGGTAATGGCCAGCGCTGTAAGGATGTGCGCGTTGTTGGTCATATCCTGACCGGTTACCCAGAGGCAGTTGAGCCCCGGATCCCAGACTACGGCATGTGCAGCGCCCAATGTAAACTCCGTATAGGTGTTACTGTTAGCTCCCTGTGAAGTAGTATATACCCGGATCCAGTTACCATCTGAGGCGGCCACGGCGAGGTTGCCATTAGGCAGCAATTCGGCAGAGTGGAGGTTACCGGGTATCACTTTGGACCATACACGTTGCCCGGATGGATAAGCAACGATAGCAGCGAAACTGTTATCACTGATGGCAGCGAAAGTAGCTCCTTGCCAGATGCCCATCTTCCTGACTTTAAAATCGGTACCGCCACCGAAGGTATTGATATCAGTAGCTGTGAAACCGAGCGCAATAGTGGGGGACCAGCGCCACTTTTTTGCTTCGGCAGTATTCCAGTCAATAACGGAAGGATCGTATATTTCCAGTTGTTTGGTGGCGTCGTTGGTGAGTGCCAGCAGGTTTCCCGGGTAAGGTTCGGGAACCTTTACCGGTGGCGGGTTTGTACCAGGCCCCGGAGCTGTATTAGCTCCAGGGTTTTTGGTACAAGCGGTAAGCATCACTAACAAACCAATGATGGTTTTCTTCATGGTATCAATAATAGTTAGGATCGAATGTTTTTCCTTTATAGATAGCGGAACCGGGTACGGTGCGCGAGCCGGTTGCTGCGCCGGTGGTGGCGTCGTAGAAATTTACGGTGGTGGTGCACCAGGTATTTAATGTACAGCCCGAGGTTGGAATAGTTTCTACCAGTGTATTCTGGCCAGGCTGACTACTAATTGCCTTCACAAATGTTTGTTGTGCGGCGCCGGGTATATCCTGGAATGTGCCCGTTGAAATTTTGAAAATATGTGTACCTCCGTTGGTAGAAAGCAGCAACTGATCCGGGTTGTTTACATCTGCTGATAAATCGTGTCCCCAGGCCTTGGGCAATTTGGGATATACGGCGAGGGTATCCAGTTTAGGATTGGTAATAGTACCGCCTGACCCTGGCGCGTTATAAGCATATTTTACCAACTTGTTACCCAATGCCCACAACACCTGGTGTGTTTGATCCCACAGCAGGGCATGCGCGGCAGGAAAATAGTATTGTGTATAAACGCCGTGATTGGGAGCCGGTTGGGAGGAAGAATAGATACGTATAAATCCTTCTGCCAACGGAGGATTTTTGCCGGCGCTAGCTACCACACAGTTACCATCCGGCAGGATTTCCATGGCATGCAGGGCGGTGGTGTCATTGAATCCCATGACCCAGAGCTTTTGTCCACGTGTACCCGTGCCCGTATAACGTGCAATGGTAGCAAACCGGTAGGAGGTAGCGGTAATTACCTGTGTGGTATTGGCAAATACAGCATTGTTACGCACTTTGATATCGGTGGGATCCCCCCAAAGCGGAATTTCACTGGTAGCATTATAAGACAAGGCAGTAGTAGGCTGCCAGGTCCATTTGGGCGTGGTCCAGGTGGCATCTGCCGGATCATAGACTTCAATTCTATCGGGAGCCTGGTTGGTGATGGCCACCCAGCAGCAGGTAGCAGCCAGGTTAGCGGTCACTTTTTCCGATGTGACGTCTTTTGCGGAGGTAACATCTTTCACCTGTACGGAGGAGGCTTCCCGTGTACATGAAACTGTCATGGCGGTCAATGCGAGTGCTGTCCAGCGGACATAGGCCGACCGTAGGCAGGATATACCTGCCTGCAACATAAACTTTTGCATGATAGTAAGTTTTAGTTAGTATCCTGGGTTTTGCGTGAGTTTGTCATTCAGCAATATTTCTGCGTTGGGTATTGGAAACAGCAACCTGTCGGTGGTAACATTATAGCTACCAGGCAGCAGGTAGTTGTACATTGCTTTTTGCTTCGCGCCAAATGCGGTCATCACGGTGATTGCTTTCCCCGTACGAACCAGGTCCAGCCAGCGTTTATTTTCGAAAGCCAGCTCCACTCTTCTTTCCTGCAGGATGGCTGCTTGCAGCGTGGCTTTGTCGGTGCTGCTGATGTTATGGGTAGCATCGCCGAAGGCCCGCTCTCTCACTGTATTCAGGTATGGCAGTGCTTCGGCTGATTTACCCTGTTCATTCAGGCTTTCTGCCAGCAGGAGCAGCGCTTCTGAATAGCGGTATACCGGCCAGTCGTCGTTAGTTTGATTCCCAATGGTATGTGCATGCAGAAATTTCTTAGGGAATGGACGCCCTACTTTGCCCGCCGGTGGTGTGTAGTTCAATACCGGCTTCACCGCAGTGGCGGTGAAATCGTCACTGGCATTGAAGGTACCTTCTGCAATAGCGATGGAGGCGTCCAGCCGGAGATCGCCGCTTTCGTAAGCATTGATCAGGTCCTGTGTGGGCGTGTTATAACCGCCTACCGTAGTAACGTTGTTATAGTTCACACCAGTAACAATGGTTGTATTGGTCATGCGTGGTATGAAATTGTAGACAGAGGCTTCCGTATTGGCCTGTGGCACTGCCAGGCTGGTGTTGAACTGAATTTCGAAGATGGATTCTCTTCCGTTCTTGTTATTCAGTTCAAAAGCATCGCTGTATTTGGGGAACAGGGAGTAGCCCATGCTGGTTACCTGTTTCAGGGCATTTTCCGCGAGGTCATATTTTTTCAGGGTGAGATAAACATCGCCGAGGAGCGTCAGTGCGGCGCCCTTTGTGGCGCGGCCTGTTTGTGGAAATGATGGTGCGGCAAGTTTGGCGGCAGCATCTGTGGCATCTGCAATGATCAGGTCGTACACTTCGGATATGGTAGCGCGCGGGATGTACGTATCCTCGCGGGTAAGCGGTGCACGTTTGTAGATAGGCACGCCGCCGTAGAAGCGTACCAGGTCGAAGTAGGCAAGTGCACGGATAAATTTTACCTGCCCCAGGATGGCGTTGCGGTTGGCTTCTGTTAGCTTTATATCATCAATATGATCAATCACGATATTGGCCGATGATACGGCACCGAAGGCGGCATTCCATTTGGGCGGGGTTTGATTGTTGTATTTATCGTCCAGGAAATCGGCGATATTATTACGATTGGTAGTAGCTACCGCCTGATCGGAAGATTTATAATCGTAGTGGGTATTATCTGAACGCATTTCCCCCATCGCCCAGGCGCTTTTGTTATTATAGATACCGCGCAATTGCGTGTACGCACCATTCACTGCCAGGTCGTAGTCGTTCTGGTTTTTGAAATAGTTATTCAGGTTGATATTGTTTGGATCGGTCTCGTCGAGGAATTTTTTGCAGGACACCTGGACCAGACTAAATATTACTAATATTAAAGAGATGATTTTTTTCATGTTGCTGATTTTAAAGACCAAGGTTCAAGCCAAATGTGTATGTTCTTTGCAGCGGATAGGAGCCGAGGTCCTGTCCTTGTTGTGTTACCCTTGATAGCCCTGCACCAGCGCTCACTTCAGGGTTACCGGGATAGCTGGTGAAGATGTATACATTTTGTGCGGAACCGTATAATCTCAGGCTTTTAATAACTGGCGTCCTGAATTTTCGCAGCGTATATCCGAGGGTGATATTGTTGATGGTCAGGTGAGAAGCATCGTGAACGAACAATGAATTATCGGTGCGATAGGCGGCAGTAGTACCCGCTAAAGTGCGTGCAACGCGGCCGTTGCCGGGATCTGATTCGGAGCGCCAGCGTTGCAGTAGTTCCGGAGGACCATTGAACACACCATCCAGGTTATAGGTACTTTCCTGCATGCCATTTTTTAACTTGTTGCCATAAGTACCAGACATCGTGATACTCATGTCAAAGTGCTGGTATTGGAAGCTGTTGGTTAAACCGAAGATGAATGTAGGGTTAGGATCCCCAAGTACAGTCTGATCTTCGGGGAAAGTAATTTTACCATCGCCGTTGAGATCTTTGAATCGCACTGTGCCGGCCTGTGAGGTAGTAGTGGTACCGGTTCCGTAATATTTAGGACCCGCATCTGCTTCTGCCTGATTTTTGAAAATCCCGTCGAATACATAGCCATAAAACTGACCGATTGGCTTGCCTACCAGCGTACGGAAGTCGGTGAATTCCGAGAGGGTCACTGTGGGATCTGCGGCAAATGGAATATTATTGAGGCCGATACGTTTCACCAGGTTCCGGTTGAATGCGATATTGAAATCCGTGCTCCACTTAAATTTCCCTACCAGGTTTTTGCTGCTAACGGTGATCTCATGGCCCCATTGGCGGATATCGCCGAGGTTATCCTGTACTTTCACGAAGCCGGAAGATTGTGGTACAGGCAGTTCGAACAGCAGGCCCTGGGTCATTTTATCATAGTAATCATAGCTCACATTCAGGCGACCATCCAATAACCCGATATCGATACCTGCATCAAACTGGCGGTTGCGTTCCCAGGCCAGGTTGGCATTGCCCAGGGTACTCTGTACTTTACCCGGAGCGAGGCCGCCGGAGAAGGTGTAGTTGGAGTTATCAATTCTCGCAACGGGGGTATAGTTGCCGATTTCATTCATTCCTGTCAAACCATAGGTTGCCCGCAGTTTCAGGAAGCTCAGTGGTTTGATATCTTTCAGGAAGGGTTCATCGCTGGCTATCCAGCTGGCGCCTACGGAAGGGAAGGTACCCCATTTGTTGTTGGCACCGAAGCGGGAGGATCCGTCGCGTCTGACAGAGGCCTGCAGCAGGTAGCGGTCTTTAAAGCTATAGTTGATTCTGCCCAGCAGTGATACCATCGACCAGGCGTTAAAGCCGGATGTATTGGTGGTGAAGCGGGTAGCGGCACTCAGGTAAGGAATGCTGTTGTCGGGGTAATCGCGGCCTACCATGTCGCTGTTGAATCCGGTGGAGCGCTGAAGCGTGAAACCGGCTAATGCACCAAGCGAGTGGTTGCCGAAACGCTGGTTGTAGTTCAGGGTATTTTCATTCAGCCACACGTAGTCGGTGTTTGTCATAGATTCACCATACGCGGAGTTATTTCCGGGCGGTGGATTTTCCATAGGTAGTGCGTTGAATCCACCCATTGAAGTAGAAGGAATGAATCGTTGGCGATTCATGGTACCAATATCTGTGCTACCGGAGGTGCGGAAGGTGAGGTAGTCTGTCAGCTTTACTTCTGCAAAAACGTTGGCCAATACGCGAAAGCGGTTAGCATCGTCTTTTATTTCCCTCAGTTGACGTAACGGATTTGCCCATACGAATTGGTTGGTGAAACCCGAAATACCCAGGGCCAGCGAGCCATCCGGATTATAGGGAGAGCCCATGGTAGGGATCATGGAAGCAGCGGCAAAGATAGCGCGTTGTCCGTCTACGTTGAAGCCAACGCCTTGCCGGTTGTTATGTTCCAACTGGAGGGAAGGCGCTACGCCAAAGCCGAATTTTACGCGTTTGCCCGGTGTGAAATCGCCGTTCACCCGGAGTGAAAAGCGCTTGTAGCCGGTGTTCACCAGGATGCCCTGCTGATCGAAGTAGCCGGCCACAACGCTGTAGGCGGCTTTCTCTGTACCTGTGTTGACGGCAATGCTGTAGTTCTGTACAGGCGCGGTTCTCGTAAGTGCACTAAACCAATCGGTGCCTTCGCCGTATTGATCCGGGTTTTGATATACCGCAGGGATACCGCCGGTATAGCCTTCGTACTTGATTTTATCTTCATAAAATCCCTTCATGTAAGTGGCCAGTTGGTGGGCATTCATCACGGGCGGAATCAGCTCACGCATAAGCGAAGCGCCTCCGTAGTAGGAGTTGAAATTGATTTGTGTAAGGCCGGCTTTACCGCGTTTGGTAGTGATCAGGATGACGCCATTGGCGGCACGGGAGCCATACAACGCCGTGGAGGCGGCATCTTTCAGGATAGTGAACGTTTCAATTTCGTCCGGGTTGATATTATTGATGTTGTCAGGATTACCGGGCATGGGTTGTCCATCTACCACCACCAATGGTCGTACACTGGAAGTAAAGGAGGACGCGCCACGGATACGCAGGTCCATACCCTGACCCGGGCGTCCGGTAGTTTGTGCTACCTGCGCACCGGGGAGTTTACCTTGTAGCCGTTCTGCGAAAGTACCGGTGGGCTGATCTTTCATCTCACCTGCTTTCAGCGTTCCAACAGCACCTACTACATCACGGGCGCTTTGTTTGCCGTAAGCAATCACTACTTCGCCCAGCTGTGAGGATGCTTGCTCCAGTTGTACGTTGATAATGGTTTGTCCGTTAATCGGTACTTCTTTGGTGGTATAGCCGATGTACCTGAATTCCAGCACGCCGCCGGCATCAGGAACATTCAGCGTGTAAGAACCATCTGCGAGTGTAGCAGTGCCTATGATTGATTTTTTGAGCTGGACGGCTACACCAGGCAAAGGATTTTTATTAAGGTCTGTTACCCGTCCCTTGATGGTTACCGCCACTACTGTTGGAGCCGGCGTGCGGGTGATGACGATGGTATTCTGATGGATGGAATAAGTGAATGGTTGGTTGGCGAAACACTTTGAGAGTACTTCGCCTATAGTGGCATCGGTTACCTGCAGGGCAACTGGTTGGGCATCTTTCAGGATGTCTACATTCCAGAGAACGTTGTACCCGGTTTGTTTTCTTATTTGGCGAAATACATCTTTAAGTGTGATCTGTTTTGCTGATAACGTCATCTTCTGGGCGTAGCCGGCGGCACTGACTTCCATTAACGCTGCGATCATTAGCACAACGGTTAGTTTCATAACCAACAGGATTTTTTTACGCGTAGCGCCAGCATTTCCCTGGCGTACGACAGGTATGTAAAATTTCATTACATTTGGATGTTTGAGTTTAAGAATCGAATAACTGTGACTGCAAAAGCACTAGAGATTTGTCTTTCACAGGGTAAGCTCAAATTATTGACCGGGGGTGGTGGTACACTCCCGGTTTTTTTATTGGGCCCCTGTTCGTGGTAGTTTTTTTATGGCATAACGGTGATCCTCCTTCCTTCTAATTTAAAGTGTACGGCGCCGGTTAATTCCAGCATATTTAATACTTCGGATACATTTTTAGCACGGGATAAACTACCGGCAATGGCTTTCTTTGAAACATCGCCCTGGTAGCGTACTTCTACATCGTACCAGCGACTGATTTGTCGCATGATGCTTTCTATATTTTCATTATCGAATAAGAAGTAGCCGTTTTTCCAAGCAGTGGCTTGCTCTGTATCACCATCGGTGATATTCATTTTCCGGGTTGATTTATGTAGTACGGCTTCCTTACCGGGTGTCAGTAGCGGATTGGCGTCCCGGTAATTCACTTTCACGGCGCCTTCCAGCAGGGTGACTACATTTTGCTGTTCATCGGGATAGGCATTGATGTTGAAATGCGTGCCCAGTACCTGCACATTCATCGGGATATCTGTGCCGGTATTAATGGCTACCTGGAATGGCCTGTGCTGGTCTTTTGCCACTTCAAAATAGGCTTCACCGCTGAGCGTTACTTTTCTCTCGTTACCGGGGAATGTGGCCGGGAAGCGCAGGGATGATCCGGCGTTTAGCCATACATTGGTGCCGTCTTGCAGCGTAAGCCGGTATTGACCGCCATAAGGCGTGCTGAGGGTATTGTATACAACAGCAGGGTCGCCGGAGGTAGTGCCATTGTTGTACTGTACATGACCATTACCTGTTTTATTAACGGCAGCGTTGCCTTGTTCGGTAATGATACCATCTTTTGCGTCTTCGAGGATTACTTTGTCGCCATTATTGAGTGTCAGCACTGCTTTGTTACCTCCCGGGCGAACATCCTGCGTAAGTTGGCCGGGCTGGTTATGCGCCTGTTTATGCAGGAGCAGGGGGGCGGCAAAATATCCTGCCAGCCCAAGGAGCAACAGCAGGGATGCTGCTGCGGAGATATAGTGCCAGCGACGTTTGGCTGCAGGTCTTTCCGCCGGTGTGCTAATGTGTTGCTGCAGGCGTGTGAGCATGCGCAGGCGAACCTGTTCTTCTTCATTGGCATTTTCCGACAGCCATTCAATATCAGCGTTGTTGTGATCCTGGTACCAGGCCATCAGCTCCGCTTCTTCAGCAGGAGTGATGGTGTCATCCAGGTATTTTTCAATGAGATGAAGGATGTTTTTTTTCAACGGATGTATTTTATCGTTACAGAGATATGTTCCCTAATTGTTAGCTTACCCTTAGTGGTAATAAAAATTTCTTTTAGCGTGGCAGTGATCTTAATTTAAAGCGTAGTGTTTTCAATGCCTTTGTAAGATGTGCCTCTGCTGTTTTCTCTGAAATACCCATGTTGTTGGCTATTTCACGTATGCTGAGGCCGTCGGTTCTACTCAACCTGAATACCAGCCGGCATTTTTCAGGAAGTGTTGCTACGATGCCATTGATCTGTTGCTGCAGGAACCGCGTATGAATTTTTTCCTCCTCCCAAACAGCTACCGGTGGTTCAGTGGCTAAGCCCGTAATTTCAGCCCGGCGTTTTTGCCGTACATACTGCTTGAAAACAGAAAGGCGTACGGCCGTGGCCAGGTACGCACCGATATTATCTATATATAGTTCTTTCCGCCTGTTCCATAGGCTGATGAACACCTCCTGCACCATCTCTTCTGCCATCGTCTTATTTTTGCTGTGTGCATAGGCAATCGCCAGTAGTGGCTGCCAGTAGCGTTCATAGATTTCGGTAAAAGCTTCCTTGCTGTCCCCGCGGAGGGACAGGAGTAACACTGCATCAGTTAATTGCCGGTGCGGTTTCATATTACAGGTGCCTATGTAGGGTGTTGTTGCTGTGAGCAGCAAAACCCTTCATAACATGGAGCTTATGTTTACAGGAATATGTACCATAAGGATAGCTGATACCCTTAGTGTGATTGCATTATTTTTCAATAAATTTCAGGGAAGCAGCAATTCGGTAAGGAGGATGACCCATAGCATTGGGCGATTGAGGTTTACCTTGAGAACTTTTAAGGCTTTGGTGAGATGTGCTTCTGCGGTTTTTTCGGCGATACCCATGCGCTGGGCTATTTCTGGTATGGAGAGGCCTTCTTCCCTGCTCAGTTTGAATACCAGCCGGCATTTTTCGGGTAATTCCTCTACAATGCCATTGATATGTTGCTGCATAAAGCGGGAGAAAATCTTTTCCTCGTCCCAGGAGGTAAGCAGTGGATCGGCAGTTTGTTCAATGATCTGGTTCCTGCGTTTCTGCCTGGCATAATGTTTAAAAACAGATAAGCGCACAGCGGTAGCGAGATAGCCACTAATATTATCTATATGCAGTTCCCCACGGCGTTTCCATAGGCTGATGAAAACCTCCTGTACAATTTCCTCGGCAATGATTTTATCACGGCTATGCCCATAGGCAACGGCGAGTAATTTTTTCCAGTAGCGGTCGTAGATTTCGGTAAATGCTTCCCTGTTGTCCTCTCGTAAGGACATTAACAGTGCTGCATCAGAGTATTGCTGGTACCGATTCATACGAATGTTATCCAGCACAAGATTAGAAAATTAATCGGGCAATTGCATCAGGACATAAAAATATAATATAGATGAGTTATTGTAAATAATTCTAATGTTTTGATGCCTGGCGGTTGTGCAGGCGAATAGTAGAAAAGGATGGAAAAGAAAATGTCCATCATATCAAACCTGCCATTTGCCAGGTGAGTAACGGGAATATTTCTATGGTCACCGCTAATAGTAGGGGAGCTATTACCAGTTTTCCGGTTTAATACTGATACCCCAGCAACTTCCGCATCTGGTAAAATACCCGCTCAATCAATCTTAAGTCCTGCGTCACTATTTCTGCACTTCCCCTCAGTTCACGGTCGAATGGCAGTTGTTTATGGAAGGAGGTCTGTAATCCTTTGGGGAGAAGTATATACACGTAGTAGTTGCCATCTTTATCCGGTGCGCTGGCCATATTTCTTACCCTTCCTTCTACCATACCAAATTCCTGGAAGGGATAGTTATCCAGCTTTACCAGCACCTTCTGGCCGGTTTTAACTTTTCCTGAATTCACGGAAGGAACTTGTAGGCGGCCTATCAGTACATCTTTTTCTTTGGGCATAATCGAAAACAGTACATCGCCTTGCTTCACAAATTGGTTTTTCCCGAGAAACTGCTGGAAACTGACAGTACCGTCAATGGATGATTGTAACAGGTAGTTTTGTTCCCAGCTATTGAGGGATTTCCGCAACTGTTCAAAGAGTTGCCCTGTTTGTGCATTGAAATTGATATTGTCTTTCTGTGCGCTGATGGTTGCGCCACTGCGTAGTTTTATGATGCCACTGATACTTTCCTGTAACTGTGAAATGGTGATATTCAGGTTTTCTACATTTTGCTGTGCTTGTAATAACCGCATCCTCGCCTGATCCATCTCCGCTGCTGAAACTACCTTTTCTCCAAACAATTGCTGATACCGGTCAAATTCTTTTTGAGATAATTCCAGTTTAGCCAGTTCCAGTTTCTTTTGCTGCAGCAGGGTTTGTATCCGGCTTTTAGAAGTAGCCAGGCTCTGTTCTGCAGCCACATAGTCAGGTGAATAGGGTTGGAGCCGTTCATTTAATTGTGCATCTGTCAGTGCTTTGGCAAAGGCGTTGTAATCGGCCTGAATTTCCCCGAGTTTAAAGCCAGCGGTTTCGTGAATGGGAAAATGTGCTACATTGTTATTACCTAAAGTATCCATGATAGCCCTCAGCCTGAGTACATCTTTATAATCAGCAGTAGATTGTAACACCATCAGTAGTTGGTGGGCGGGCACCTGCTGCTGGTCCTGCACAAAAATTTCTTCTACTTTGGAGCTAATTCTTACTTCCGGTTTTTCCGGTGGTTTTTGGGAAGATATGATGACGGTAGATGGAACGAATACCGGGTATTTAATGAGATAACTCATGAGAAGGATCAGCAGCAACAGGATGAATATAACGGTGTTGCCCCAACGTATCATCCAGTGGGGGGGCTGCGACATAATATCCTGCACCCCTTCAGAACGAAGTTCTACTGCGTCTAATATATCTTTTTTAGTTTCCAAGCTCCAACTGATTTTTTACTAACCGATAATATTCTTTTTTCAGCAACACCAATTCTTCATGCGTACCTTCTTCAACTACCTTCCCTTTATCCAGTACTATAATTTTATCTGCATGTTTTACTGTGGACAGGCGGTGTGCAATCACGATAGCTGTTTTACCCCGGAAAAACTGCTCCAGGTTCTGCATGATCACTTTTTCATTATTGGCATCCAGGGCGCTGGTGGCCTCATCAAAGAGGATGTATTCCGGCGATTTATAAACGGCCCGGGCTATGAATAACCGTTGCTTTTGTCCGCCGCTGACACCCAGTCCTTCATTACCAATTTGTGTGTTATAGCTTAATGGAAGGCTTTCTATAAATTCTTTGATATTGGCAATTTCTACTGCCTGCCTGAGTTTTTGTTTATCTATGTTGTCTTCTCCTACGGCGATGTTTCCGGCTATACTGTCATTAAACACATATCCTTCCTGCATCACTACCCCACACTGATCCCGCCAGTACCTGGGTGAAATATTTTTCAGGGGTACGTTCCCGATCTTTATTTCTCCTTCTCCCGGTTCATAAAACTTCATCAGTAGTTTCAGTAAAGTGGTTTTACCGCTTCCACTGGCGCCTACAATAGCCGTTGTTTTCTGGTAGGGGATGCGCAGGCTCAGCTGCTCAAATACCGGTGTGCTGGCGCCTGTATACCGGAATGACAGGTTATTGATTTCAATGTCTTGTTGAGGGATCTCTTTTACAGATATTTCCTGGAGTGGCTCTTCATCTGCCTTGCCATGTATTTCGCCCAAACGTTCCATGGCTATCCGGGCATCCTGTGTATGCCTGATAAAATCTATCAGTTGCATTAGCGGACCATTCAACTGCCCGATGATATATTGTACAGAGAGCATCATACCAAGGGTGAGCTTACCATCCAATACCAACTTGGCTGCGATAAAACTCACCAGGATATCTTTCATCTGGTTGATAAAATTGCCACCTACTGATTGCCATTGTTCCAGCGACAGCGAACGAATCTGGATCTTGAATAATTTTACCTGCATAAACTCCCAGCCCCAGCGCTTTTGCTTTTCCGCATTATGCATCTTGATTTCCTGCATGCCATTGACCAGCTCAATTACTTTGCTTTGCTCTTGTGTAGTCTGCGAAAACCTTTTGTAGTCCAGCTCCCTGCGTTTCTTCAGGAAAAAAGAAATCCAGGTAACAGACAGTATAGCACCCAATAAATAAATCAGGAATAGGCGGTAATCATAGAAACATAATACTACACTGAATATCACCAGGTTGAAAAGAGAAAATAGTGTGTTCAGGGAGGAAGTGGTCAGCAGTTGCTCAATCCGGTTATGATCATTGATGCGCTGCATGATATCGCCGGTCATCCTGGTATCGAAGAAACTGATCGGCAGCTTCATCAGCTTGATGAAAAAGTCGGATACAATGGAGATATTGATACGGGTAGACAGGTGCAATAAAATCCAACTTCTGATAATTTCTATCCCCATTCTTCCGGCAAACAACATTACCTGCGCCAATAATATCAGGTAAATGAAATTTAAGTCATGATTCTGAATACCTACGTCTACCACACTTTGGGTCAGAAAAGGGAGGATCAGCGACAACACGCTGCCAGCCAGCAATCCTATTGCCAGCTGCAGGATGAGTCTTTTGTACTGGTATAAATATTTAGATAAAAAGGCGAAGCTTTTTCTGTCAGGGGTTTCTTCGAATTCATTTTCATAAAACGCCGGCGTAGGTTCAAACACCAGGGCAATACCTTCCTCTTCTTTCTCTTGCTTGCCTTTTCCCATCCATCCTTCAATGAACTCCTTTTTGGTGTAGGTTAACAGTCCATAGGCAGGATCAGAAACATACACAGTAGTATGGTCGCCTTTTCCTTTGATTTGGTATACTACTACGAAGTGCTGATTACCCCAGTGGCAAATACAGGGGAGTGGCACATCTTCCACCAACGTATTAAAATCTATTTTTACTGCCAGGGATTTCAGGCCCAGTGTCTCTGCCGCATTGGAGAGCCCCATCAGGGAACTGCCTTCCCTGGTGGTTTCCGCGAGGTCACGGATCGTCTGCAGATCTACCAGCTTACCATAATGTTTACTGATAATCTTTATACAGGTAGGACCGCAATCCTTGCCATCCGGCTGTTTATAGAATGGGAATGATTTTAATTTCATGTTATTTTACCAGTGGTCTCAGGCCATAATGATCTATAGCTGCTTGTTTCAGGGGATTGTTGATCCACTCATCCCATTCATTTGTATAAGGGTTATACCCACATTTTAGCGGCTTGGAATAGATATCCTCCGGTGTTTCAATATAGGCCCTGCAATCGGTGCATACATGGCGGAATTCACAATCCTTGCAGGTATTGATATCGTCCTTCCGGATATTCCAATACTTTTTAAGGTTGGGTTCTTCCAATACAGTTGATAGTGCAACTTCTTCCATATGTCCGAAATGCTGTTCCATGGAAGGACAATTCCGGATATATCCGTTATAGTCAATCGACAGCTTTCGATTCAGGCAGGTGTTGTGATGCTGGCTTTCCGCAAACAGTTCCAGGTTCGACTGGAAATAACTGCTGCTGATTTCACCACAGGCTTTACAGGAATTAACCTGTTTGGCAAGAAAAACAACTGTTACCGAATCATCGAAAATCCTTTCTACCTTTTGTTCAGGTGCATTATGAAACCATATGGCTTTCACACGCGGGTATTTTTTTACCAGGGTATCGAGCGCATTAAGACTGATGCTGCTATCGTAGGGCAGCATCAGCTTAATTACACCCAGGGTGGTATCATTGAACATTTCCAGTAGCGGAAGGAGATGAGCGATTTGTAGGGGTTGATAACATCTGATTTCAAGTGACTGCACATTCAAATCAAATAAATCATGCATGAATTTGTTGGCATAATCCAACTGTTCATTATATTCGAGAATTACATTGGTAACAGGTGTAGGGCGATCCCAATGAAAATCAACAGGGATCAGCTGTTTCAGTAAATGGTCATCAATAAATCCCATCTCTTTTTTTACTATGAAATTGACATAGCCATCAATTGCTTCCCGGTTGTCTTCCCCGAAATGGGCGATACAATCCTGGATGGAATGTTGTTGCAGGTACTGCAATACTTCCATCGTGTCATTAGGAATGTGATAAAATTTTAGCAGCTGCAAATCACAGAGCAATGTCATATTCGCACCGCGCACTAAGTGACAGTTCGCATATAGATTTAGAAATTCCATCATCAGAATTTTGAAATAAACTTGTAAAAGCCGGGCAGTTCATATGCTGGCGCATTAATTTTGCTCGCTTTCCCAATTTTCATAAGATGGCGGGCTTTTTGAGTGTCCTCAGCATCCAGGTAATACAGTGGCAGCGGTAGTATTTCCTTTTCCTTCAGTTTACTGGTGAATTTTTTTTTCATGAGGAGATCCCTTTTTGAGTAATTGTGCCATTTTCTTTTCCAGGTAATAGTTGCAGGGGAAAGACACCATCCCAAACTGCCCGGCCGGATTTACTTCCAGGAAATAATAGTTACCCTGCCTGTCTACCATTAAATCAATGGAACCAGTTCCGAAACCTAGTTCCTGCATTACTTTCCGGAGCTTTTCTTCCACTTCTGCCGGCAGCAGGTAAGGCACCGTTCTATTGGGTCTTTCCTCGTCGTAGTTCCGGAAATCATCCTGGGTTCTTTTATTATTTTGGGAGAAGATAGCCATACTGTAAAAAGTACCGTCGAGGTAGAAGGCCCGTACTTCGTACTTTTTTTCCACTTTTTCCTGTATCATAGACGGGAAAAACTGATCTGGCATACGTTTCAGGTTAGATCCGTTAACGACTACTGTCAACATCTTGAACTTGGTGCCCAATTCATCTTCCACAAAAATGCATTCCCCCAGCGGCTTGATAATCAACTCCGGATATCGATCCAATAGTGCTACCACGGCAGATTTTGTGGTTACTACTTCTGTAAATGGAATTTGTAGTCCATGTTTTCGGGCTAACATTGACACATGGAGTTTATTCAGGTTATCCTCCATTATTGGATCATTCAGCCATTTGTGCTTGTCGATAGTATGAAACAATAGAGAATGCAAGCCATTAAACTCATCTATCAGGAACCGTCTTAATGTATAGCTGGTAGGTGCATGTTCCTTTTTAAGACTGTATTTTGAAGGGAATTCATATAATTTTCTTCTATACCAAACAGCAGCAATTGTTTCATTTTGGGGGAGCGCATCCAGTCCGTTCAGCTGGAATAAATCCTCTCCATTTAATCGCAGGTAAGGAACCTGGTAATAGTTCAGCCACTTACATACTGTATCTGTACTGGTTTCCAGGAATGCCTGGCTTAAAATCAGAATTTTCCGGTTCATCAATCATTATATTTTGCAGCTTCACGGATTCATCAAAAGAAGGGGAACAATGGATGATCATAAGTAATGGATGATTATAACTACTAAGGAGTTAACAAAAGAGACTGCCCGCACTATGGGACAGCCTCTTTGAATTTGCTCAGTACCAGTTGAAGGTTAACTGCCCAACAGGTTATAATCACTTAGGATCTGTGCTGTGATCACAGAAATACTGGTCACCTCTTTGGGTAGCGGTGTGTGTAGTTACAGTAGAATCACCTGCATCTACAGAGAATTCGGCTAACATGGCTTTACCACCTTTGATAGTTTCCATGGATTCAATTTTCTTCTCGTTTAATTTTTGCAATTTTTTCATGGTTGTTTAAGTTTAAATAAGTTAACAAATCAAGTGACTAATTAATTGTTTGGATCTTGTTTGGTATCAGTTACCCAATGTCTTCCGTTCCAGGAAGCTTCATTGTAAGTGGTTTTTGTTTGATCGTCCAGAGAGAATTCAGGCTGGAGCATCATTAAACCACCTTTAACGTTTTCCAGGTTGGTCACTTTTTTTTCGTTTAATTTTTGCAGCTTTTTCATATATGCTTTTTTTAATGTGTGCTACTTATCCGTACTGACCTTTGGGGTGCATGTTTCCTTATGCATTTTACAGGTCATTGTATATGGTTAAATTATTACAGGGCTTATTCCCTATTTGATGATCCAAAAGTAAGAAGGGAAAGGGTCACAGGAATAGTTGATCAATATTTGCCGGAGATCAGTCATTATTTGCAGGAATAGGGAAAATATCCGTGGGCTACATACGCTCCAGGAAGTCTGCCACCGTATCTTTTTTACGGTCCGATACGGGGACTTTAGCACCGGTAGTCATTTCCAGGTACCCATCTTTAAAATATTTACTTACAAAATGGCCATTCACGAGGAAAGACTGATGGCAGCGCAGGAACATTTCTGCCGGTAAAACGGACTCGTATTCCTTCAGTACTTTGGATACGAGGATAGAGGTACCGTCTTTCAGCCAGAAAGTGGTATATCCCTTATCACTGCTGCAATACACGATATCTTCGATATTGATGACCTGTGTAAAGGTAGCACTCTTTAAGGCAATCCTTTTGGGACGGGCATTGCCCCTGTAGTGGGTGGCAGCAATTTCCAATTGGTACTGGTTAAATTTATGCTGCTCTGTTTTCCTAAAACAACGGTCGATGGTTTCGTTAAACAGTACAGTGTCCAGGGGTTTCAACAGGTAGCCGGCAGCGCCCAGGTTGAGGGCATCAATGGCATATTGATTATAGGCCGTAATAAAAATGATTTGCATCGCCGATATATCGATGCGGCTGAAAAGGGTAAAGGAGGTGTCATCTTTCAACTGTATATCTGCCAGAATCAGTTCTGGTTTCAGTTGTGGGATTTCTTTTTCCGCTTTGGAGATATCCGCAGCATACCCTACCAGTTGCAAATAGGGGATTTCCGCCACCAGGGCAATAATATGTCTCTGAATATTGGTTTCGTCTTCGAGTATATAAACAGTCATCCGCTGCTGTTTTTAAGCTGTTATTAAGGGAATGGTTACGATTACAACAAAGCCGCTGCCTTCCGGTTTAGGGCTACAGGAAAAAAAGGCCAGCTGCCGTTCTTTATTAAAGAGTAAATCCAGGCGTTCCTGTACGATAATCCGCGATAGTGATTTCTTTTCCTTGTTCTGGCTGGTTTGACTTTTATCTCCCACGCCATTGTCGTCTATGGTAATGACCAGTAGTTTTTCCTGTTGGCGGAAGGTAATCAATAACAGCCCTTTGTAACCGGTGGTTTTAAACCCATGCTCAATCGCATTTTCCACAAAGGGTTGTATGAGCATGGGAGGAATTAATATATCGGAAACATCTAATTCACCGGCATCGATCCGGTAGTCAAACATTTCGGTAAAGCGCATTAGTTGCAGCCTGATATAGTTATCAAGAGAGGCAATTTCTTCTTCCAGCAAAATAAAATCTTCCCGGTTCAGTTCAAGAATATTGCGCATCAGCCTTGAAAAAGCCACCAGGTAAGCGTTGGCCTCCTGTTTCCGGTCGCTGCTGATAAGTCCCTGCAGGTTGGCCACCGCATTGTAAATGAAATGAGGATTCAGCTGCATCTGCCTGGTTTTTTGTTCCAGCAGCAATCGTTTATTATCAATCAGCAGTTTTTCATGTTGCTCTTTCAGTAAACGTTGCCGGTAGGCGGTATAAATGAAAAACCCGATCATCACCAGCAAACTGCAGATGACTATAAATATCCAGCGTTGTTGTGAGATAATTTTTTTATTTAATGCATTCGTGGTTTTCAATGCCGCGATGGCCTGATCTTTTTTCTCCGTTTGGTAGCGGGTATGTAGTTCCTCAATTTTGGAGGCTTCAATAGAGTCGATATTTCTTGCGAAAATCTCAAAAGACTGATGGAAGGAGGCAAGGGCACTCTTGTAATCCCCTTTTTTCCGGTAGGCTTCTGTTAATCCCTCGTATACAGAAAAAAGATTGGCCGACTGCTCCTTTTTGGCCGCCCAGTCAATACAGGCGTTATAATAATAGATCGCGGAATCCAGCTGGTTATTTCTTACAAAGCTGGTGGCGAGATTATTAAAAACAATGGTATTCAGGCGATCGTGCGCCTTCATATAATTAAAATATACCTTCTCACAGGTGGTGGATTGGGCAAATTCTCCTTTGCGGGAATATATCTGGGCCTCATAATCAAAAGTACGGACCAGGGCCATACTGTCTGCAATCAGGACCGCAAACCGACGGGCACTATCCAGGTAACGCTGCATCCCGTTGAGATCGCTCAACCTGGCAGTCAGCATAAAGCAGATATCAAAGTAGCGCTGCCGTATGATTGGATGCTCCTTAAATGGATTGTTATTATAATATAACCGGGTATAAGCAACAGATTTGGCAATGTTTCCATTGGTGTAATAAGACCTGGCCATTAAATCGTACAGGCGATACCGGAATATACTGTTATTCCGTTCTGCCTTTTTTATTGCTTCCAGCAATTGCGCTGCCAGTTCCGCCTTGGTAATATTGGTCGCTTCCGTAGTAAGGTTCAGTATGGAAAAGTCCTGTAGTGCTGCCAGCTGGGAATCTTTCGGGGAAGGCTCCATCAGCTTATAATAATACAAGGCACTGTCGAATTGCTTTTTCAATTCATACTGGTAGCCCCTGAAATAGTTATAGTACGGATCTTCCTCTTTATTTTTTTTCTTCTCCAGTGCCGCCAGGATGGTTTTTACCGTATCTGCCATCACCGGCCTTCCGAGTGTATCCTGTGAAAGAATCAACTGGAGGAAAGCGGTATCCGGCCAATTTGTAACGGCCCGTACTGATTTTTCTTTCGGTCCGGTTGGCTGTGAGCAGCCTGTATACAGGCATAACAGCACCATGAAGGAAACAATGGCAATACATGGTCGGTATATATGCTTCATACTAAATTACAGACATGGTTGGTGATTGAAGGACAGCTACATGGCAACTATCACTATAGCAGTGGGCAAATATAGAAATATTTTTTGCATTCGTTTCAGTATCAGTTCTTTTGGCCTATCGCTTACTCCTTTCCTCCCTTTTTTGACCCTCAAATGGGGGGAGATGGAAAAACAGGCGTCTTATAAATACTACAACTGTTTATTTGATGCCGCAAACCTTTATCTGTACTTGCAAGGGCTGGGTCGTGTTTTTTTGTTTACTATTATCGGCTAAACAGATTTGTGCACAAACTACCGCTACTGCCAACGGGCGGGTGGTGAATAAGTTCACGGAAGAACCACTACCATTCGCTACTGTTTATTGGAAAGCTGCCGGCTATGGCGTAATGACCGATAGCGCGGGTTACTTTCAGCTTGCCAGCAGTCCCAGGAAAAACGACACATTGATTGTGCGTTATGTGGGCTATGATGTGAAAGCCTTGCCGTGGGCCGCCACACAGGTATCGCCGTTGCTGATACAACTGGAAGCCACCATAAAAATGAGCGTAGAGGTGAAGGCTAAGCTGGATAAGGGGCTGGTGTGGTGGCGACAGATAGTGGCCCATAAAGAAAAAAACTCTCCGGCGCACTATCAAAACTATTATGCAGAGCTCTATAATAAACTGGAAATAGATCTATCCAATATCAACAAGCAGCGCTGGGAAAAGTCGAGGCTCATGAAGCCCTATGCTTTTGTTGGACGCCAGATTGATACTACCTCAGAGCAACGGCCTTTTCTACCGGTATTCCTCAGTGAATCTGTTTCGGACTATTACGCCGCAGGCAGCCCTCCCAGTATCAGGGAGGAGATCCGGGCGCTCAATACCAGCGGTATCCGAAACGAGTCGGTGATGCAATACCTGGGTGGCATTAACCAAAAAATCAATAGCTATCAAAACGCCCTGTATATCTTTGGTCGCGAGTTTATTAGCCCGGTGGGGAGTGTGGGCGACCGGTATTACCACTACAAAGGGTTGGACACCGTTATCCTGCATGGTGAACCGTATTACCACCTCGCTTTTACCCCGCGCCGGGAAGGGGAGAACCTGTTTGCCGGCGACTGCTGGATACAGGCGTCTACCTGGGCGATACAGAAAATCAGTATGTCCGTGAATGGTGCAGTAGACATCAATTTCGTAAAAAGGCTGGATATCATCCAGGAATTTTCCCAATACAAAGAGAAAGAATGGGTGGTGGCAAAAGACCGTTTTATCGTGGAACTGGCGCCCCTGGGCAAAGACAGGACGACCTTTATTGGCCGCAAAACCACCTTGTATAATCACATTGCCACTAACCAGGACTTTATCACCGAAAAAATTAACGCCAACCGCAGAAAAGAAGAAGTGGTGATAAAGGACAGCGCGCTCGCCTCAGGTAAACAATACCTGGAGCGCCATCGACCAGAAACATTGACGCCTAACGAAATACATGCTATAACGTTAGTGGATACACTGAAATCCATGCCTTCTTTTAAGCGGTTGAATAATACCGTTACATTTCTCCTGGATGGGCATATCAAACTGGGAAAAGTAGAAATCGGCCCATGGTATAAGTGGGTGAGCCGTAACCGGGTGGAAGGCCCGCGGGTACGGTTTGACTTGGGTACCACCGCCGCATTCAGCCGCAACTGGCGGTTAAATGGTTACCTCGCCTATGGTATGAAAGACGAATCGCTGAAAGGCAGCGTGGCGGTGACCTACACCTCGCCGGGTGATAATGGCTGGCAGGCAATGGCCTTTTACAAAGATGACCTGGATAATAATCAGAAGGGCTTTAATGGGGAACAGGTATCGCTGGATAATATTTTCGGGCAGCTGGTCCGCCGCCGTGGTATTCCGCAGAAGTTTATCCGGGAAGCAGATGCCAGCTTGTCTGTGATTAAACAATTCCCCCAGCAGTTCTCGCTACAGGGAACCGTCAGCCGTAGTTGCTACACGACGTTCGATCCGCTGCCATCGCATAAATTATTCCTGCCGGAAGAAAAGGGGAAAGTGGTGAATACGGAACTGCAGTTGAAATTCCGCTTTGCGCCGGGAGAGAAAGAGGTACGTACCTTCCGTAAAGTAAGACGGGTGCGCAGCAATCTGCCGGTAACGGAATTAGCGTATGCCTTTGCACCAACCGGCATGTTCGATGGGAAATATCAATATCAGAAAGTCAGTTTCAGTGTACGGCAGCAGTTCCCGCTGCCTGGCTGGGGAAGGGTGAATTACATGGTGTATGCCGGCCGGATCTTCACTGATCGTTTGCCTTTTATGTTGTTGCAGATGCATCCGGGAAATGAAACCTATTATTACAATAAAGAAGCGTTCAGCCTGATGAGAAAATATGAATTTTTTAGCGACCGCTACGCAGGCGTGAACATAGAACATAACTTCAACGGGAAATTGTTGAACCTGTTGCCATTCATGCGCAGAACCGGTGTACGTCAGTTCTGGAATGTGAAGTCGGTGATCGGAGACCTGTCTTACAACAACCGGGTGTATAACCACATGGAGTTTGGTAGCTATGGTATGCGCTCTCTTAAAGGAAACGTATATACGGAAGTAGGTACCGGTTTCGATAATATTTTCCGGTTCTTCCGGGTGGATGCAGTGTGGCGGATTTATCCGCGGCCAACAGCCGCTTCGCATAATAATGGCTTCGGATTGTTTGGTAGTTTCCGGTTACAGTTTTGATAAAGGCTTTATTGACGAAATAGGCAGTGGTTGTGTTTAACGATGCAACCCTTTTTTTATTATATTAACGATGCTATTTTTTGCAGATAAATGATAAAAGAAAATTAATTCCAACCTCCACCATTCTGGCGTAATTATTGTTGAATGCCGTAGCGTTGATATCGGGAACGCCATTATCATAAACCATATCGAAGTATCCGTATTAAACCATATCAAATAGTAATACCAGGGCGTACCGGATTTTAAGCAGCACAATAGTTACGGCTATTGATGGTCCTATTTTCTATCGCCTTTCACCATTCGCATTAATGATCAGTTATTGTATGCATGTCAGGTGGCAGTAGTGGCCTGATGGCATTAATGCAGATGGACACATCATTCCTTTGTATCGTTACATTCCCCAAATTGACATCTTATTAAATAATACCTGAAAAACCTTCAATCAGTTTACACTATGTAATCGCGAAATGATCATCATGAAAAACCTACATGTGCTCAATGAAATTGAGCTTTCTGTAAACCAGCATAATCTCCTGAAAATGGTAAACAGGCGGAAAACCATTCGAATCAGACAGTGGAACTTTTTATTTTTGTTATTTGGAGGACTGAATGCTTATGGCCAGTCGACCGTACTCAAGGTAAGTGTAACTGATCAACAACGGCAGGGTATTAATGCCGGTATTAAGGCAGGCGCAGTCACTTCTGTTACGGACTCAACTGGTAACGCATTGTTACGGCTTTCTCCAGGTCAGTACCAGGTTACCGTGAATGCTATTGGTTATGCCGGCAGCACACAAAAAATCCAGCTGAACAGTGATACCACTATTTCTTTTATACTGTTAAAAAGTAACCAACAGCTCAAACCAATTACCATTGAGGCCAATCGGATACAGCAACTCAACCAGATGAGTTCGCATTTCCTCAATATTGAGCAGTTAAAAAAAATGCCCGCACTGTTTGGGGAAGTTGATCCACTAAAGTCCGCAACGTTGCTGCCCGGCATTAAAAATGCCGGAGATGCCGGTGGTATCTATGTGAGAGGCGGCGGCCCCGATGAAAACCTGGTACTGATGGATGGCATTACGGTGTATAATCCTACTCACCTGCTGGGGGCTTTTAGTATTTTCAATGGGGATGCTGTTAAAAGCATATCCGTTATTAAAGGTGGGATGCCTGCCGAATATGGTGGGCGACTTAGCAGTGTGATTGCTGTTGCCTCCAGGGAAGGGAATAAAGACTCTCTTCATTTCAATGGTGCTATAGGACTGATTTCTTCCCGCCTAACAGTAGAAGGCCCCCTTTCAAAAGGAAAATCATCCTTTATTATCAGTGCCCGCCGCACGTATATTGACCAGGTAGCCCGATGGGCGGCGCCAAAGACAATGGGCGAAAATGGATATTATTTTTATGATGTTAATGCTAAACTGAATGTTGAATTAAACAGCACTAACAGTATCTCCCTGAATTTCTATACGGGCAAAGACAAATTCAACTACGAAAAAGATGAATCCAATGGAAGGGATCGTCGTTTTAAAGCAAATTGGGGAAACACCCTCGCTGGTGTTACCTGGAAATCTCAAATCAGTAGACAAATCCAACAGGAGCTATCGCTGTCCCACAACTCTTTTGAGCTTGGTAGCAGCATTACCTATATTACTGATGGAATGCTGTTTTCATCAGGTCTTTCAGACTACCAGGTCAGGAATGACTGGATGTATATCCCCACTAATCAGCTTAAATTAAAAGCCGGCTGGCAAGGTACCTGGCATCAGTTTAAGCCCGGTGCAGGTAATACCAGCGCCGGAGAACAGGAATTTATATCAAAGATCAATAAACAATACGGCCGGGAAGCCGCCGCCTATCTCAGCGCAGAATGGGACATCAGTAACCGGTTTAACATCCTGGCAGGAATACGGGGAAGTTACTTCGACCAGGTAGGCCCTAAAGATGTGGTGGTATATGGGAAAGACGGCGTTCCTACCGGTAAAACCATTAAATATGGAAAAGGGGCGAGGATAGCGAAGTACATGTATCCTGAACCTCGTCTGGCTATGCGGTATCTCTTTGATCCGGGAACAAGTATAAAGCTTTCGTATACCCGTACGGTACAGTATCTGCACCTGGCTACCACCAGCGCTGCCACTTTCCCGAGCGACCTGTGGATTCCCGTTAGCCGCCTGATAAAACCAGGAGTAGCAGACCAGGTGGCGGCAGGGTTCTACAAAGATCTCTCTAAAGGCTATGAAATCAGTGCGGAAGCTTATTACAAAGAAATGAACAACGAACTTGAATTCATGCCTGGCGCCCAACTGCTCCTCAATCAGAACATAGAAGGTGAAATGATTTTTGGTACCGGGAAAGCATATGGACTGGAATTGCTTTTCAAGAAAAAAACCGGGCCATTCACCGGCTGGATCGGCTATACACTGAGTCGTACTGAACGCACATTTCCTGCTTTGAACGGCGGCAAACCATTTCCTTACCGGTACGACCGCACGCATGATCTCAACGTAGTGGCCAATTATCAACTGTCAAAGAAGTGGTTGTTTGCCGGCTTGTTTGTATTCAGTACCGGCAATGCGCTCACGATGCCCAACGGTAGATTCGGTTATAACCTGGGGTATAATTTCAGGAATGATGTACCGGTATTCACCAATATCGACCGCTATGGCAAAGTCAACGACTATCGTATGCCGGCATATCATCGCCTCGACCTCTCCGTTACTTTCACGCCCAATCCGGAAAGTACCCGGCGGTTTAAAAGTAGCTGGATATTGAGTGTCTATAACGTATACAATCGTAGTAATCCCTACTTCATTTATGTGGATGTGGATGAAAAAAAACAAACCATACAAGGCAAACAGGTGATACTGTTTCCCATTCTGCCAGGCATTTCGTGGAATTTTAATTTCTGATGTATGAAAAAATCAAATAACTTCAACGGCTATATTTTTGTTTTACTATCATTGCTTCTCTGCTCTTCCTGTGAGAAGAATATAGATCTCCAACTGGATAGAACACCGCCTATGCTGGTGGTGGAGGGATATATCAACAACGGTCTTCGTTCCTACAACTATATTATCATCGGCAAAACCGTCAACTTTACGGAATCCCAATTTGCTAATACCGCTGTAGAAAAAGCAACGGTTACCATTACAGAAGGAGTGTTCGAAAAAGGAAGAGGATATCAATGGAACACTGCTGGTAAAGTAACGATGAAAGAAGGGAAAATGCCTGCCATGCACTCCCTGTATGTGCCGGGAGTATACTTTGATCCCAGGCTTATTACCGACTCAGCTAATGCCTTAATAGGTAAGCCTGGAAAATCTTACCTGCTTGAAATTGTGTCCGAAGGAAAGAAATATACCGCCATCACTTCTTTGCCTGTTCCGGTACCGATTGATAGTCTTACCAATACTACACCATTTAAAGACGATTCCGGAAGGGTACGTGCCCGGCTCACCGTACATTACACCGATCCAGACACACTTGGTAATGCACAGATTTATTACTGGGCAAACCGCTACACCAAAAACACCTTTGGATGGGGTGCACTTGGTACGGACAGGTATCTGCCCAATACAGATGAACTGGTAAACGGACAGGCCATACATATCACACATTCCGCTGTTATGCCTGTGGGGGATACCGTGGCTTACTACCTCGTGAGTGTAGAACGTCCGGTATATGATTTCTGGGATAGTTTTAATAAAGCCAAGGCTAATAGTGGTCCGTTTTCTACGCCGGTGGTGTTGAAGAGTAATATACGGGGAAGTAATGTAGTAGGGTGTTTTAGCGGGTTTGGGGTGAGTACCAGGAAGCATGTGATTAAGTAGTGGCGTAATTTCTAATGATCACAAATGAACCATAAAATCGGCCATACGAACTCCATCATTTTCGTATGGCCGTTCTATTTACGCCACCACTTCCGCCTTATATCCCACCTTTTCAATCGCCTGTTGTATTTCAGCTTTTCCTGCCTTATCGGTAGCCACCACCAATAATTTGTCCGGACTTTGCAAATCTACTTCCCAGTTATCGGCGCCTACTACTTCATTTAATGCCGGTGTAACTGCGGCGATGCAACCTGAACATTTAATGTTTGTTTTGAACTGTACTGTTTCCATGATTATATTTTTTAATTATTTGCTGATTGATGATGTAAAATTACATCCCGGCGTGGGCAGTGGTGTTACACTATAGAGGCGATGTTTTATATAATTATCTATTTATGCTTATTTTTGCCAGCCATATCTCGAAAACCTTTAAAATCACAACGATCATAAAATGAGTCGGGATAGGGGTTATTATTATTGTTTGGTAAGAAATAAGGACTTCATGCAAATTTCATTAAAACCTGTATTACTGCTATTGTTGCCATTTGCCAGCTTCGCCCAGAAGACTGTTTTACCCGGCCACCCGGACGTTAATACCACTCGTTTGAAACCCGGAAAATCATTGTACACGATCTATTATGTCAAAGGGGATACCTGGACAAAAAAAGGGAGTTATACAAACGAGATCGCCATTTCAGGAAATGAATTGACGTTTGTAGCGGACTACAAAGATGAGAAAGATCAATGGTACCGGAAAAGAACATCTGTGGCAGATGCCAAAACATTAAGCCCCGTCAGCTATAAGTCTGAAGGGCTGAAAAACGTTTTTGCATTGAATTTCGGAACAACTGTTACTGGTAAAGATCACTCCCTGAAAGGTGGTAAGGATAAGTCAATATCGATGAAACCTGCCGGGAAGTTTGTTGATTTTAATGTGTCGGAAATTTTCTTCACCGCTTTGCCGCTGGATGTAGGGTATAAAGCCATGGTACCGGAATTTTATTATACAGACAATCCCGATAGCTTATTGTCTAATTACATTATAAAGGAGGTGAAAAGTTATGTACAGCGTTCCCCTAAAACCGGCAACCATGAAAGCTGGCTGGTGAGTGTATTGGAAGAATCCTCCGGCGCGATTTACACCTATATCATCGATAAGAAAGACCATAGAATCTGGCAAAGGGAAATGCCCGTAGGTGGCGGCACCACAGAAATTTGTGTCAATGAGGAGTTGGATTACCAGCCTATTGAAAGCAAATTTAACAAAGAAGAAAATTTAAGGAAGATAGAAAACGGCAACAGCGTGATTACAGGTACGGCCTTCGCCAGGGATCACAACCAAAGGAGTATTGCGGTGGTGAATATCCAGAAAGCACAATTTGCTCCCAAAGGTACGGCAGTATACCTTGTCCCTAATTCGGATTACCTGGAAGAATGGAAAGCCGTGAATAAAAAAATACGGAAGCGTAATAAAGTGCAGGAAGTACCTATCGATCCTAACGTGGCCGGTTGTATTAAGAAAACAACCGTATATGATGATAGAGGCCACTTCGAGTTTACGAATTTAATGCCCGGCGAATATATCTTGTGGACCACTTTCGGATATACGCACCGGTATTCTTATCAATATTATGCAGGCACCTCTAATTTAGTACATCCGAGCGGGGCGGTATTATCTTCTACGCCTATTTATAACTCCGCCAGTGGCGCGTCAGGGGCAACAGCTGAAATAGAAGAAAAGGTGACTATCCGCAAGGATGGCGATAAAGTGGATATTAATTTGAAAGATGTACGTTGATGGGTGTTTGGTAAGCCTTAATATAAACGGCCATACGGATTATTTTCGTATGGCCGTTGTGTTTATCCTATTTCCACGGTAACATCTGCTGTAAGCGGAAAACTCTGGCATAGCAGAATCATTCCATCGTCGATATCGGAAGGTCTTAGTGCATAGTTATGGCGCATTTTGACTTTCCCGGCAGTAAGCTTTGCCGTACAAACGCCGCAGGTACCGCCTCTACAGGAATAGGGGAGCGGTATTCTGTCTTCCAGCGCCGCTTCCAATATGGTTTTCCCTGGGTCTACATCCAACAGGTTGGATTGTTCGTAAAAATGAAGAAGTACTTCCTGGGGTGTTGCCGGTAATACTTCATCGGCTTTGATAGGTTCGGGAGAAAACCATTCCAGGAAGATATGCTCTGCCGGTACCTGCATGGCTTCCAGCATTTCCTGGTGCATTTTCATCAACCCGGTGGGGCCACAAATGAAATAATGCGCATCCGTGTGTGGTGCTTCTATTTTTTGCTTGATCAGCTTGCGGGTCACCAGCTTATTCAAACGTCCTTTGACCAGGTTGGGTATGTCTGCGCCATCATGCGCGGAAAGCGCGTGGTGCACCTGAATGCGGCCGGCATAGCTTTCCTGCCAGGTGGTGATATCTTCCCTGAATATAATTTCAGCATGCGTACGGTTGGCATAGATAAGCGTAACGTTGGTGTCGGGAGAACTGTCTACTATCGAGCGCGCAATACTATACAGCGGCGTGATACCGCTTCCGCCAGCCAGCAGTACGATATGTTGGGCCGACCAGGTAGCTTCCGCAGGTACGAAGGAGCCAAAGGGACCGGTAACGGACCACTCTTTTATTTCGGCTGCCTGTGTAAGGATATAATTACTCATGATTCCGCCTGCCACTGCTTTTACAGTGATGGCGGGCTGTGGATCCTTACCGGGTACGGAGCTTAAAGAATAAGACCGGGTAACGGCCTTATCGTGGATGATTAAAGTAAGATTGATAAATTGCCCCGGCTGGTATATAAAAGGCTGACCGCCTGTATCAAACCGGATGGTTACTGCAGATGCAGTTTCCGGGATAATCTGCGCTGTACGCCAGATCTGTATATCGTTCATGTTGGTTCGTTGTTTTTAATGGGTAGGCCCGCCTGTTTGATGTGACAGGGCTTCCTTCGATTTCCTGATTTCTTTAAAGTAAGAGGTATTGAGGCCGGTTTGATCTTTAAACTGCCGGGAAAGATGCGCGCCGCTGCTATAGCCCAGTCTGAATGCCAGGTCAGCCAGCGTTTCATCGCTATATACCAGGAATTCTTTTACTTTCTCCGTACGGTACGCGATGATGTACTTCTCCAGGGTAATGCCTTCTAGTTCCGAAAAAGTATTGCTGATGAAGTCATAGTCTTTCCGCATTGTAATTGCCGCCAACTGTGAAAACCGGAAGTTTTCCGGGAAGTCGTATGACCCCGAATAAACCTTCTCCACCAGCGCCTTGATATCTCTCACCAGCTTGGTTTTCCGGTCCTCCAGCAGGGAAAACCCCAGCGGCTGCAACTTTTCTCCAACAGCGGCGATGTCTGGCGCGGATAACGCAGCAACCGTGGTAAATTCCCCGAGCGTAATGCCGGTAACGGGTATGTTCAGGTCAAGGAGCGCTTCTTTCACCGTATGGATACATCGGTCGCATACCATTCCTTTAATGAATATCTTATAGCTGCTTAGCATAATATTGAATTTGGGCCTGGACAAAACTCCGATATACGGGATGGTTCCTGTTATACAATTCAGGAGAAAGTTTATATAATTTGGCCTGGTTAACTTTTCAATGTAAGGAAATACTTAATGGGCCTATCTTTTAAATAAATTGTATTTTTATGATATGTGTTGCGCGTCCACTTTTAAACTTACTTTTCGAGCGCCTTTAATACAGCGCTTATTTCTCCATACTGAATTAGCACCTCATACTGGGATTTAATTTCTTCAGCAATGGGTAGGTTTAATACCTCTGCCAGTAGGCCGCTACTATCTTCTTTTATTGTTACCCCTTTTTTGTACAGTGTTACGTAGTGGGCCGTATAACAATCCGTTACCTCCCTGCCTATTGCTGATTTACAAATACATACGAGATTAGGCAATCCATCGGGGGAGGGGCCGCAACACCCTTGCATTCTGTTTAGATCATGATGATAAGACAACTGATGTTTGTCTGATACAGAAAGGTAGAAATCACCGTCGCTGTTAATACCATATTGCCCTTTTGAGAGTAATGCACGATCATCTTTTTCTGCAAAATCCAGTGCTACCTGGTTATCTAGTAGTCCGGAAACCCGGGCGCCGCAACTGTTGCAAACAATAAACCATTTCATCATCCTAAAGTAGGCATTTTAATGTGGATATGTCATATGCGCCGGTATTATCACTAATACACAGTGATATAAATCAATAAGCCTTTATCGCTGGACTACCTATTTTATAAAAATGGGACCACCTGCATCATCCAGTGATCCCGTACATTTGTGGTATGATGATGCAGCAAACATCATCCGGTCACTTAAAAAATGAACGATAGCCAACATGAATATTTACGATCTCATTATTGCAGATAAGGAAACAACACGCCTGGAGGATATTTTCCTGCACGAAGAAAAGCGGAAAGTAATTGAGCAACTGATTAAGGAACATTATTATGTGCAGGAACTGCAACAATATGGGCTTCCGGTTAATAATAAACTCATGCTGCACGGGGCCTCCGGTTGCGGCAAAACTACCACCGCTAAAGCCATCGCGCATGCATTGGGAAAGCCGCTGTTTATATTAAACCTCAGCAATATTATCTGTTCCCGCATTGGGGAAACGTCCCAAAATATCAAAGCGGTATTCGACAAGGCCGCAAGGGAAAAGGCAGTATTGTTTTTAGATGAGTTTGACCAGATAGGCAAAGCCCGCGGCGATGACGACCGGGATGTAGGAGAGATGAGGCGACTGGTGAATACGCTCATTCAGCTGATTGACTATTTCCCTGAAAAGGCCCTGCTGATCTGTGCTACCAACCATGTGCATATTATCGATAAAGCCCTGCTCCGCCGTTTTCAGCTCAACATTTCGTTTGAGATGCCCGCTCCCGCGGTGTTGAACACTTATTACGATACGTTGTTGTCCCGCTTCCCGGAGCATATGCGGCAGGTAGAACGGAAAATGGATATCTCTTTCGCAGAAGCCAAAGATGATGTGCTGACGCAGGTGAAAACCACTTTAATTGCTCACCTGGAGTCTGCGACAAAAAATGTGAACATATGAGCGAAGAAATCCTGCACCATCTCCGGATCATCAACAACAGGATACAGCAGGCGATTATCAGTAGAGGACGGAGTACAGATAGCGTAAAGTTGTTGCTGGCCACCAAAACAGTCCCCGCCGAACGAATCAAAGTAGCACTGGAGGCCGGATGTACGCTGATAGCAGAAAACAAAGTGCAGGAGCTGAAAGAAAAATACGATGCTTTAAAAGCCGTTCCACATGAAAATCATTTCATTGGTCACCTGCAAACCAATAAAATCAAAGATATCCTGAAATATGAGGTGACCTGTATACAATCGATGGATCGCCTGGAACTGGCGGAGAAACTGCACCAGCGGCTGTTGCTGGAAAACAGGCAAATGGACGTGCTGATACAGGTAAATACTTCCGGGGAAGAAAGCAAATTCGGCGTATCGCCGGAAAGCGCCCTGGAACTGGTAGAACGGGTTTCTCACCTTGATACACTACATATAAAAGGTTTGATGACCATCGGGTTGTTGAGCGCCGAAACAGCAAAGGTGCGTGCCTGTTTTCATCTCCTGAAATCACTCCAACAACAAATCAGCGCCGCTGCTATTCCCCGCGTAGTCATGCAGGAGCTTTCTATGGGCATGAGTGGCGACCTGGAAACCGCCATTGAAGAAGGCGCTACTATTGTTCGCGTAGGCACCGCGGTATTTGGCCAAAGACCTACTCCTGACAGCTATTACTGGGATGAATCCATGAAATTAAAGTGATCGGTAACTCAAACACTAAATCATAAGCAATGGTACAAATTGTCAAAGCAGGGATGGAACATCTCGATGAATTCGCGGAGTTATTCAATCATTACCGCATTTTTTACCGGCAGCCTGCTGATCTCGAAAAGGGAAAGCATTTCTTACGGGAACGAATTAGTAACGGAGAATCAGATACTTTTTTGGCGATGGTAGATGGCAGGGCCGTAGGATTTGCGCAGCTCTACTCCCTGTTTCATTACAAAAAACTCGAGCGTCAGTGGTTGTTGAGCGACCTGTTCGTGGACCCCAACTACCGGGGACGTGGTCTTTCCGTAATGATCATTGACCGCTGCAAAGCCTGGTGCGAGGAAACCAATGCCTGTGGTTTGTTACTGGAAACAGAGAAAACAAATACAGTGGGCAATCAACTGTATCCCAGAACAGGATTTGAGCTGGACAATGAACACAATTATTACAACTGGTGGAAGGCTTAGTAAGATGAATTTTCCGGGGTGTATGACCCCGGAAAAAAATTTAGCAGGTTCTGCGACTACACAACAACATGCTGTGTGTTGGATCACAGGGATTTTCTGTAGTTGGATCGGAAATCAGATAGGCTGCTGCATGGTTGGTTGGTTGTTGACTCAATCGTGCAACAATTTTTTTGCTCAAAACAAGTTTCTGCAATTGCATTTTCTTTTTCATAGCTTTTTAATTTGAGGTGGACAGGGAAATACCTGCACTAGTAAAGTACAGCATAATTCAGGGCCGTAGTATCCCGTGAAAAGGGGATTTTGTAAGAGACAAACCTTTGCTTTGCTAAAAACTGCCTGGGGCCTGCTTCTCTTGTCTTATAATATAATATCCCCCTAAGTAGAATGGAATTACGCCACAACTGGTCCGTCTACAAGTTGGTCTTTTTTCTTATCCAGACTTCCCCCTCCCTCATCGTAATATCGAGTAACAATAATATCTTTCCCTTTTATATACATGTCTGTTTTCAATTAGACTTTCCTCACCCGCAGGGTTTTCTTTTTAAATTTATTGAGAAAGTTGTAGCGCCACTTATTAAAGGAAGAAACCATTTTCTGTCCATAAAATATCACCATGAAGAAAGCAGCAACAAAACAAAAGGACATTGAACCATGTTTTATTCACCCTTCAACCAGGTAACCATTGATGTAGTACCCCTGTAGTAGCCAAATACCCTATAAATATTGAGATTTAGCCGATGTGATGTAGTAATGAAGTACCGCATTTCTAACATTTTCTTAACAGCTAACCTACATTTGTTTATCCACGATTCATTTTTTGAAATGAGACCAAAACTAAATTTTGCGTATGAAAAAACAGTACACCCGCATTTTTATCCCCCTTTTACTTTTCATGATCATTCATTTTACCGCCAATGCTCAAAGCAAAGTGGTAAAAGGGACGGTGACAGATGACAAGAACCTACCCGTTATTGGCGCCTCGGTAGGTGTAAAAGGCACAGTAATAGGTACGGCTACCAATGAGGTAGGTGCATTTAGCCTGGCAGTATCTCCCGGTGCAGATTCTCTCGTAATATCCGCCATTGGATTTTCCAGGCGGGTAGTGGCCATTACCGGTAACCTGGTGAATGTACAGCTGGAACCTACCCGCACCGGTTTAGATGAAGTGGTGGTAGTAGGGTATGGTACCCAAAAGAAGGCGGACCTGACCGCGCCTATTACCACGGTGAATACCGACAATATGATGAAACGTACCACTGCTACGCCAATGGAAGCATTGCAGGGAAGCGTACCTGGTGTACAGGTGGTCACTAGCGGTGCGCCAGGCAGTGTACCCAACGTTCGCGTCAGGGGAGTAGGTTCATTTAATAATGAGAACCCCTTGTATGTAGTAGACGGTATGTTTGTGAATGACATTAATTTCCTGAATCCCGGCGACATTGCGGAGATGTCCGTTTTAAAAGATGCATCCGCAGCCGCCATCTATGGGGTGCGTGCTGCCAATGGGGTAGTATTGATTACTACCAGGAAAGGAAAAAACAACATGAAAAGCCGGATTACCTATACTGGTTATGTAGGCATGCAACGGCCCACAAATGTATTGAAAATGGCTAACGGGAAACAGTATACGGCGTTTTCACTACAAAGAGGCTCCGTGGCCGATAGCGGTACTGCTTTGCTATCGTCCCAAAAATTTGGTGGCAGCGGCCTCAATCCCACTACCAGCACCGACTGGTATGATGTGATACTGAGAAAAAGCGCACTGATCACCAACCATGGTATTGACGTTTCAGGTGGAAGTGATAAAGTAACTTATTCCTTAGGTCTGAATTATACCTACCAGGATGGTATTTTGAATGCGCAGAACAGCTTTAAAAGGTATAATGGCCGGTTGCAACTGGAAGCGAAAGCATTTAGCTGGCTGAAAGTGGGTATGACAGCCATCTTTAATAATTCCACTACTTTCAGCCCGGATAACTCCGCATTCCTGAATGCCTATACCGCCTCTCCTTTGTTCCCGGTGTATGACAGTACCAACGTGAATGCTTACCCGGTAAAATTCACGGCGCCATCGGTGATCGGAAGGGGGGATGATAAAAATGCCCTGGCTACCGCGTATTATCACTATGACCGGACGAAAGGATTCCAGATTTTGCCGACCTTATATGCAGAGGCAGGATTTTGGCAGAATAAAATCACGATCCGGTCTCAATTAAGCCAGATCTATGGATCATCGCTCGAAACCAGGTACAGCCCGGAGATGAACCAGGGACCAGCCGCCGGTAAAACCGTATCGCACCTGACTTCTATCCAGGAACGGATCACCAACTATATACTCGATAACTTAGTGACTTACAAAGACGGTATAGGACGTCATCACTGGAGTTTGCTCCTGGGACAGTCTACCCGGGAAGAGCGCTGGCGCCAAACCCGTACAGAAGCCGATGACGTGCCTAACCTGGAAGAAGCCTGGTACGCCGGCCAGGGTAGGCCAAACGTTGCCTACTATGGGGAAGATGGTACCCGCAATGCCGGTATTTCCTACTTTACCCGCGGTACGTATGATTATGACAACAAATACCTGCTGACTGCCACTTTCCGCGCAGATGGCAGCTCAAAATACCAAACCAAATGGGGTTATTTCCCTTCCGTGGGTTTAGGATGGGTGATCAGCAGGGAAGCATTTATGCAACAACAGCATCTGTTCGACTTCTTAAAAATCAGGGGTAGCTGGGGCCGTCTTGGAAATGACGGGGTAAATCCTAATGCAGGCTATGCCAAATTGCAAACCGGCAACAGCAACTCCGCTATTTTCGGAAGTACACCAGGAGCGAATGGGAACTATATACCTGGATATACTGTGAACCGCTTCTTCCAGGATGTTTCCTGGGAAGTAGTGACAGAGTGGGATGGAGGTATTGATTTCGAAATGCTGAAAGGACGGCTAAAAGGCTCGGTTGACTACTACAACCGGAAAACGACGGGAGCAGCATTCTATAAACCCATTTCGTCTACCTACGCCACCGTTTATGGTAACTGGGCTGATATGGAAAACAGCGGCTGGGATATAGTAATGAACTGGAATGATAAAATTGGTAGTGTGGGTTATTCCATCGGTGGAAATATATCAACACTGAAAAACAAGGTAACCAGCTTAGGTACGCTTCCCAGCTCAACCGGTGGTTTCCCTGAGTGGACAGCAGAATTTCCTAACCGCATCCTGGTAGGACAACCGATTAACTACTTCTACGGTTATCAATTTATTGGCGTTTATCAAACGCAACAGGAAATAGATAATGACCCAATCGCGAAAAATTTTAATCAAACTGCTTCTTCACCTATTCTTCCTGGTTTCCCTAAGTATAAAGACCAGAATGGTGACGGCATATTAGATGATAAAGACCGTGTTAATATGGGCAACTACCTGCCTAAATTTACCTACGGCTTCAACATTGGGTTGACGTACAAAAAGTTTGATTTCAGCATTGCCTTCCAGGGAGTATCCGGCAATAAAATATTCAACCTGAACAGGGGCAGACTTTACAAAGCATCTTCTTCCCTGAACCTCGATGAAAAATTTGCCAGCAGCCTCTGGACCGGACCTGGCTCAACAAATGCTTATCCTTCCGCTTATGCATTGGGACAAAGCTGGTTTAAAGTAAGTAATTCCTTCTTTGTGGAAAGTGGCGCCTACCTCCGTATTCAAAACATTCAACTAGGGTATAATTTCGATATAGGTAAACAATCGCCGATAGCCATGAGAATATTTGCTACCGCCGACAGACCTTTTATGTTTACCCGGTACAACGGCTTTACACCTGAAATAAGTTCTTATAACGGGGTTTCCGGCTATGATTCAAATGTTTACCCGGTATCCTCTACTTATAGCTTAGGATTAAGAGCTACGTTTTAACAAAGGCTTTCGCCAGCATAAGAAAATGTTTTCTATATAGTGATAGACAATTTTAAAAAAGAAACTATGAGAAGTTATATATCCATCTTACTCATCATCCTGCTTTTTGCTACAGGCTGTTCCAAATTCCTGGATCGCCCGCAGGAAAACCAACCACCCATTACCACGGTAAACTACAAGGATTTATCGTTGATGTATCAGCCGGTATCGGGTGTATACAGAACGGCTGCCAGTGGTACCTTTGCGAAATGGATCAGTATCGCCATCCGTTCTGTGCGCAGCGACGATATAGAAACAGGTAATGATGATGCAGGACAAATAGCCATCCACAACTTTCAAACTGATGTAACAGTAAAAAGTTACTGGGGCATTAATGACATGTGGATCAGCATGTATGCAGTGGTATTAGGCGCCAACAGTGCCTTGTTTGAATTAAGTGAATTTGCTAAAAATATTCCCGCCGGTGATGCCGATAACACCAAACTAATGGCAAGGTATCAGGCTGAAGTTCGCTTCTATAGAGCAATGGCGCAGTTCTGGATTGGCAGAACCTATGGCGCAACGCCTATCCTGGGTATAGAAAGTAATAATCCTGCTAACCTGGGTGGTGTTACCAAAAGCAGCATCGAAGACATCAACAAGTATGTAATGTCCGAAATGGATTATTGCATTGCCAACCTGGAAGACGCCAGGCCTAATGCGGCCGTACATGTTGGCGGTGTAACAAAATACACGGCACTAATGCTGAAAGCAAAAGCAGCAATGGATCTTGCTGGCAATAACAGCGGCAGCCCCTACTGGGATATTGTACTGGATTGCACCAACCAGATCGTTGGCAGTAATAAATTCTCCCTGTTTGGCGACTACTACCAGTTGTTTAAGAAACCGGGCAAATTATGTGACGAAGCTATCCTGGAACTGCAATATTCCGACTTCGGACAAGGTAGCGGTGATATCGTTACTTCCGGTGGCGCTAATGAATTATGGGGTAACTTTTATTTATTCCAGGCGCCTGAAAATACCTACAGCCCGGTAATCTCCGGACCTGGTTGGATGGTGCCTACACAAAAGGCATTTGATTTCCTGAAAACGCGTAATGATAGTGTACGTTTAAAAACCGCCATTGAGTATTGCGGTATCAATGGTGCTCCCGGTACTTATAAAGTAACACCTGCCGGCGATACCATTTCTGGGAATGGCTCCCGGAAGAAGTATTTCAACGGAAAAGCGTATTTTCCTACTTCACAGATGACGCCCGGCCGGGTTGACTACTACGGCGCCAATAATAACATCCGGATCATGCGCTATGCAGAAGCATTATTAATGAATGCAGAAGCAAAAATCCGTAAAGGACAAAGCGGCGATGCCCAGGTGAATGAAGTAAGGAGACGTGCAAAGCTGAACCCTATTTCCAATGTAACCCTGCAGCAGCTAATGGATGAGCGTCATGCAGAACTGATCTGCGAATGGTGGGGCGAAAGATTTAATGATTTGCTGAGAACAGATCAGGCAGCTACCGTACTTCCCGGGTTTGTGAAAGGGAAAAGTGAATATATCCCTATTCCACAGGCACAGGAAGATATTAATCCGAAGCTGAAAGATTAAATTCATTGGAAGCACTATTGTTACTATTACCGAAATCATGAACATGATGAAGAAAAACTATTGCCTTTTTTTAATGCTGATCATAAGTGGCTATACCGCTACGATACAGGCCCAGTCTATTCAGCGGCATAAAAAGTGGAAGCTGGCCTGGAGTGATGAGTTTAATTATAACGGCCTGCCGGACAGCACCAAATGGGGATATCAGACAGGCAGATCAGGTTGGGGCAACAACGAACTACAGTTGTATACCGCAGCCGATACCAATAACGCCAAAGTGCAAAATGGTTTGTTATTCATTACCGCCCGGAATACCGGCGCAGGAAAGGATAAATATACTTCCGCCAGGATGGTGACCAAACACAAGGGCGACTGGAAATATGGTAAGTTGGAAGTAAAAGCCAAACTGCCCAAAGGCAGAGGCTTGTGGCCTGCCATCTGGATGCTGTCTACCGATGATGCCTACGGCGGCTGGCCGGAAAGCGGGGAAATAGATGTGATGGAACATGTAGGGTATATGAAAGACAGCATGTTCGGAAGTTTGCATAGCAAAACGTATAACCATGTGATTGGTACCCAAAAAACCAAAGGTGTTTTTATTGCGCACCCGTACGATAAATTTCATCTCTACGGAGTGGAGTGGACACCTGACCATATCACCTTCCTGCTCGATAACCAGGTATATTACCAGGTTGCCAATGAACACAAAGGGCATGAGGGATGGCCGTTCGATAAACGGTTCTATTTGTTGCTGAATGTGGCGGTTGGCGGCAACTGGGGCGGAAAGGAAGGACTGGATGAATCCGTGTTCCCCGCGGCGATGCAGGTGGACTATGTCCGCATGTACGAAATGACAAAATAGTAAAAGTATAAGTTGTATATTATCGTACCTTCTGTCATCATCCGGCAGGGAGTACGATAATATTTTTTAACGAATCTTTTAAACCAATGACACGGGTAAAAGTTGCTATACTGGGAGCAGGATTTATTGCTGATATTCATTTGGAAAGTTACACACGCTTTGTACCGGAAGCCGAAGTAGTAGCCGTATATGCGAGAAACGCAGAGAAGGCGAAAGCCTTTGCAGACAAACATCATATTGCACAACACTTTTCCTCGATAGACGAGTTGTTGCAAAATACGGCGGTCGACGTAGTAGATATCTGTTTACCTAACTTCCTGCACCACGAAGCCACCTTAAAGGCCGCCGCTGCTGGCAAGCATATCATTATCGAGAAGCCTTTGGCAGTTACACTGGAAGAAGCTGATGACATGATTGCTGCCTGTGAAAAAGCAGGGGTGAAATTGATGTATGCAGAAGAACTTTGCTTTGCACCCAAATATGAGCGCGCCCGGCAAATGGTGGAAGAAGGCGCGGTGGGCGACATCTATATGCTAAAACAATCAGAGAAGCATTCCGGCCCGCATTCAGATTGGTTCTATGACGTAAATCAATCCGGCGGCGGTGTGCTGATGGATATGGGATGCCATGGGATCGCCTGGTTCCGGTGGATCCTGAAAAATAGCCGTGCCCTGAGCGTCACCGCATCTATGAATACTGTGTTCCATAAAAACAGGACAAAGGGGGAAGATAATTCTATCGTGATCATTGAATTTGAAAACGGCGTAACCGGTGTAGTAGAAAATTCCTGGGCAAAGCACGGTGGAATGGATGACCGCAGTGAAATTCACGGCACAAACGGTGTCGCCTACGCCGACTTATTTACGGGGAATTCCATATTAGCTTATAGCAGAAGTGGCTACGGCTACGCCATGGAAAAAACGGATACCACCGTAGGATGGAGTTTTTGCATGTTTGAAGAAGCCTTTAACCAGGGCTATCCACAGGAGTTAAAACATTTTATCGATTGTGTGAAAAATGATAAAATACCTTTGGTAACAGGCAAAGACGGGCGGGTGGTATTGGAAATTATCTACGCAGCATATGCGGCAGCAGGAGAAGGTAAAAAGATCAATTTACCCTTTACACCACAGGTAGCCAAACCGGTTGATTTGTGGTTAAACGGCACTGCAAAATAGTAGCGCAATGACAAATTAAAATTTCACGTATGGCAGCCGATCAGGATGTTTCCAGGCACTTTGACGCCATAGTAATTGGCAGTGGCATCAGCGGTGGCTGGGCCGCAAAAGAGTTATGTGAGAAAGGATTGAAAACCCTGGTATTGGAACGGGGCAGAAATGTGGAACACATAAAAGATTATCCAACGGCTACCATGCCGGTATGGGAATTCAAATACCGGGGAGCATTGCCCCAAAAGGTGCTGGAAGAAAATCCATTTATCAGCAGGGCGGCGGGATATGATGCCAGTACCGCGCATTTCTTTGTAAAAGACGCTGATCATCCTTACATCCAGGAGAAGCCATTTGAATGGATACGGGGCTACCAGGTGGGTGGTAAGTCGCTCATTTGGGGACGCGCCTGCGCGCGCTGGAGTGAAATGGATTTTACGGCGCCGCATCGCTACAACTATGGCATTGAATGGCCCATCGGGTATAATGATATTGCGCCATGGTACAGTCATGTCGAAAAGTTCATTGGCGTGTGTGGAAATAAAGAAGGCATTGATACCATGCCGGATGGAGAGTTTCTGCCGGCGTTTGAATTAAATTGTGTGGAGCAGCATATCAAAGAAGTAGTGACGAATCAATTCAAGCGTCACTATGTATCTGGTCGATGGGCACAGGTAACAGAACCGCAGGGCGTTCCAAAGGAACAACACCGGCAGTGCCTGAGCCGTAATCTTTGTATGCGTGGTTGCCCGTTTGGCGGCTACTTTAGTTCCAATGCGTCCACGCTTCCCTGGGCAGAGAAAACAGGCAACCTTACCATACGGCCTTTTTCCGTAGTGCATTCTATCATTTACGATGAAGCTGCCGGGAAGGCTACCGGTGTAAAAGTGATCGATACCAATACAAAGGAAACGATGATCTTTTATGCAAAAATTATTTTCCTCAACGCGTCTGCTTTAAACACGAATCTTATTTTGCTGAACTCTACTTCCCAACGGTTTCCCAATGGATTGGGTAATGACAACGGGCTGTTAGGGAAATATATCTGTTTCCATAATTACAGGGCCGGGATGAGTGGCGAGTTTGAGGGTTTTGAAGATAAATACTACAAAGTGTCCAAGCCGGCGGAATGTATTATTCCCAATTTCCGCAATGTGTATGAAAAGGATACCGATTTTGTTGGTGGCTATGTTGTGTTCAGCGGTGCCTACCGGGAACGACTAAACGACAAGAGTATCCCGTCCGCACTGGGTGCTGCATTTAAAGATGCCATCAGCAAGCCCGGCAAATGGGGGGCGTACATGTATATGCAGGGAGAAACCATTCCCAAAGAAAGCAACCACGTAAGATTGAGCAAAGATAAAACGGATCAGTGGGGTATTCCTTTGCTGATTACTGCTGTAGATTATGACGATAACGACGACCGGATGGTAAAAGATTTCCTGGAACAGGGGAGGGCCATGCTTGAAGCAGCTGGCGCTAAAAATATTGTGGTAAGCGATAATCACCAGCCGCCGGGATTAGATATACATGAAATGGGTGGTGTACGCATGGGAAAAGACCCGGCCACTTCATTGCTGAATGAATGGAACCAGCTGCATCACTGTAAGAATGTATTTGTGACCGATGGCGCTTGCATGGCTAGCACCGGCAATCAGAGTCCTTCTATTCTGTATATGTCGTTAACCGCCAGGGCGGCTAATTATGCCGTGCAGCAATTAAAAAAAGGGGCATTGTAAAAAAAACGAAAGCTATTATAGCAGATGATTATTGTGGATATTATATGCTTTCATCATTTGCTATAATAGCTTTTTGCTTTTACCTCTCCCCAAATAGCTGAATTTCTTTCACCGCTATTCTGCTGGTTTCCGGTTGGATATTGGTAATCAGGTAACGCACATACCTTGCAGCAGGCGTCTGGATGCGCACTGTTTTATAATCTTGTCCGGATACCCGCTCCTGGTTTTTGACTTCCACCCAGTCTTTGCCATTGGCAGATACGGAGATGCTGTAGGTGTACCAGTCGCTGTCTTTCCCCCACACCATACGACTACCTGCTAACGCATATGTTTTTTTGAGATCCAGTGTAATGATGATGGGAAGCTTTCCTGCAGCTGCGGTCCAGCCGGTGCTGGTATTGTCATCTATCATGAGCTGCACGTTATCTTTTCCGGAGGCAGGTTGTACGGAAACGACTGTGCCGGTTAGTTGAATGGGCGGCAGTTTCGTGGTATCAGTGTCACTGCCTGTGGGGGCTGTTTTATTTTCGTTTAGCCATGGGTGATGGGTCCCGTCGGCTGCATATTTCGTGGAGGATGCGGTGGTTTTAATCACCAAATGAGCGGTCGTCATTTCGGGGCTGGTGGCGCTGATACGGATATCGCCCGGAGTGGCGGTATGCTGAATGAGGCCATAGGCAATGCCTCCTTCGGTATAGAGTAGGGAGACATTGGGCTGGGAAATGTTTCCGCCAATCAATACGCCTTCACCGGATACGCTAACCTGCGTGGGGTAAGAGGTACCGGCTGTTGTGTTGGAAACGAGGGTACCGTCTTTGTCACATACTTTCACGTAGAAAGGCGTCATAGAAGAGCCATCAGCAAGGAAGGTAGTGTGGTGTGTTGGTATTTCAATTTCCAGGTGATGCGGAGCGCCAGGTGTTTTTACGGCGTGCGTGCAAACGGTTTTCCCGTCCAGGATACCTACGGCTTTCAGGGTACCTGCTTCATATTTCCCGGTGTGGAAAGTAAAGTAGGGACTGCCGCCTTTGGCCGCCACAAAAGAGGCGGTAGCTGCGTTTTGTGCCCTCGTTATTTCACCGCATAGCTGGCCGTTCCGGTAAAGTTGTACGGCATCACAATTGGAAAACACGATGATGTTGCTGTCTAATGCAGGTTGATTGTTATAGCTGCCAATATATACCATAGGACCATAAGCCGGATTGCGGGCGTTTTGCATGGCCTGTAGCTGGTAGTAGCCGAACTTTTCATACCGGTCCAGGTCCACTACACCGCTGAACGCTGTTATGGGATCGGATCCACGGGTATAGTCGTTGTAACTCCATACAAAGTAGCCGCCTATCCTGGAATTGGCATCCAGTCCGCCGTGATCCCAGTAGCCGCCAAGCGCTTCCGATGTTTCTCCGTTCAATGCATTTTGCCTTAATATGCATTGGTTGATGAGTCCTTTTTCCGTGTACATTCTGCTGGCGCGCAGGCTGTTTTCTTTCTCCGCATCTGCCATCCAGCTATCACCCCATTCGCGGGTCAGGAAGGGGCGTGAAGGCATGGGATCGGAACCATCTTCATTCACTACTTTATAAGAAACGTTGTAATGGTCTTTGCTGCGGGAGTTATAGTCATCTGCTACAAATAGTTGTTGACCGGGCATTTCCGCCTGTGCAGTTTGTACCGCCTGTTGCATCCAGGAGGCCGGTGTAGGGGATTCGTTAAGGGAGGTTTCCCAGAGAAAAACGGCCGGATGGTTACGATCGCGGCGGATCATTTCCCGGATATCCCGGTAAGTATTGCTGATAAAGAGAGAATCTTTAGAAAAGAATTGCCACCCGGGTTCGCATTCAATCACCAGCAAACCTGTTTTATCACAGGCATCCAGGAAGGCGGGGGATTGCGGATAGTGCGCCGCACGTACGGCGTTGAATCCTCCTTTTTTCAGCTGGAGGGCATCGAGGTATTGCATATTATCCGGGGCGGCGTCGCCAATATATTCGTATGCCTGGTGCCTGTTGGCGCCGCGCAGGTAGAGCTTTTCTCCGTTGAGGTAAAAGCCGTCTGCCCGGAAGGCAAGGTTTCGTATACCCGTAGTTGTTACCAGGCTATCCACCGCAATATTATTTTGATAAACGACTGATACGAGGTGATACAAATAGGGGTGATCGGGGTGCCATAGCTGCGGCTGATGGACGGTGAGGGATTGTGCTAGATCAGTATCTGTGTGGCCGGTGATGCGTTGCTGGCTGCCGGCGGTGGCTACAGCGATGCCGTTACTATCCACGAGCGTTGTTTTCAGCAATATATTTACCGGCTTATCGCTGGCGTTTACGATATTGGTTTTAATATGAGCGGCCGCAGTGGTGTTATTAGCCACCGGATAGCTGATAAATACGCCGCCACCGGCTACCTTATTGGCTTCCAGCGGATGGGAAATAAATACTTTTTCTGTTGCTACCAGGGAAACATTTCTGTAGATGCCACCAAAATAATTGAAATCTAATTTGGCCTGCGGCTTTCCGGGAGGCACCTGGGAATTATCTGTATTGCTGACCCGCACAGCGAGTACGTTATCTTCTCCCAAAAAAATATACGGGCTGATATCCACTACAAAGCCCATGTAACCTCCTGTATGCGTGGTGATCCGCCGGCCATTTATATATACTTCTGCAATGGTTTGTACGCCATCAAAACAAAGTGTAATGCGTTTATCCTGCCAGTTGGCCGGTAACCTGAAATACCGTCTGTACCAGCCGGTACCCTGGTAAACGGCATTGCCGCCATTGTGCTTTTTTTCAATACGCATCACATGCGGAATGCTGACGCCAGACCAGTTGTGGTCGTTGTATTTTATTTTTTCTGCACCGGCTACATCGCCGCGGTGAAAAGCCCAGTTGGTATTAAAGTTTAAAACGGTTCTGTGTTGTGCCGACAAATAGGGTGGAAACGATACATATAGGAGCAGCAGTGTAATAAGCCAGCGGCATGGTAACAACGGCATGTTTTTTTGTTTTAAGATAAAAAAATCCCGCTCATTTTTCAATTCGCGGGATTTTTTTTAATGAGCATGATAGGAATTAATAACCTGCGTTCTGTGTCAGGTTTTTATTGATATCTCTTTCTTTTTGTGGTACGGGCCACAGGTAATCCCGCTTATCCTGGAAGGTACGTACCTCTACGGTCACATGATCGCCTGCAAGTGTCAGTTTGCCATTGGCAGGATCTACGGTGCCTAACTTGGTACCATACACGGTGCCTGATCTTACGGCAGATCCAATTTTCCAGCGTTGTATGTCAAACCAGCGTAAGCCTTCCAGTGCCAGTTCTACTCTGCGTTCCCGTCTTACCAGGGTACGCATTTTATCTACGGTATTGTAAACTGTTCTGTCTACTACTGGCATGCCGGCGCGGGTTCTGATGGCATCCAGTGCATCATATACAGAATTATCGATGATGCCGGATTCAATTTGTGCTTCGGCATAGGTCAGCAATACTTCTGCATAACGGATTACAATCATATTCAACCCGGTGTTCCACATATCCTTGAAGTCGGAGAGGTGGGAGGTGAATTTTTTCGGGATGTAACCTGTCTTGGAGTTATTATCGCCGTTATAGTAATCACCGGAAGATTTTTCAATAGAGTTATAGTAAGCGCCTTCATATAACTGACCAGGGCACACGATGGTGGCGTTTAAGCGGGGATCCCTGTTGTTATACGGATCTTTATCATTATAGCCGGAGGTAGGATCATCGATGGTTTTACCCGTTTTGGTTTCGTAAGCGTCTACCAGCGCCTGGGTAGGATCGAGTGAACCCCAGCCACCAAAACCAGACGATGGCATAATACCAAGGTCGGAGTTGGGGAAATCGTTTTCTTTGTATTGTACATCCAGGATGACTTCCTTGTTATTTTCGTTTAGAATACGGAAGAGGTCCTGGTAGCTGCCGAACAGTTCATAGCCTAGTCCCATTACTTTCTTACAATCAGCGATACAGTCGGCGTAATTCTTATCGTATAGTTCTATCCTCGCTCTCAGGGAGAGGGCGGCGCCTTGTGTAATATGTCCTACTTCACTACCAGTATAGCTAACAGGCAATGAGCCGGCAATAGCAGCCAGTTCGTCTTTTATAAACTTGCGGATGTCTGCAGCCGGTGTTCTGGTAATGGTATTGGCTACCTCTGTAGTGACAGTATTTTTAACGAAAGGTACATCTCCATAGAGCTGCGTCATAATAAAATACTGGTAAGCTCTCAGGAAACGGGCTTCACTTTTATACCGCTCTTTTAATGCAGCATCCATGGGAGTATTATCAATATTTTCCAGGAACCAGTTGCATTTCTGAACTACTGTATAGTTCCAGCGCGTGAGTACCGTAGTGTTGGCGGGTGTAACGGTACCGCTGCCGTAGTCGGTATAACCTTCCCATGGATATTGGCTGTAGAGGTTATCACTCACTGCATCCAGGTACAGTAAGCTGTAGTCGCCTTCCCAATCTTTGAAGCAGCCGTTAAGGGCTGCGAGAGCATCACCCTGGGAGCTCCATAAAGAAGAATTACTATAGGCATCCAACGGTTTTCTGTCGAGAAAATCTTTTTGACAGGCAGATTGCGCGAGACCTGCTGCGAGTATTATATAGAGAATGTTTCTTTTCATGACGTTACGTACTTTTTGTTAAAAACTAACATTTACACCAAGTGTATGCACTTTTACCTGTGGGTAGTAATAGATACTGCTGGAAATAGATGCTTCCGGATCTATCCATTTGTACAGGTGATCAAACGTGACGATATTTTGTCCGCTATAGTAGAAGCGTACTTTGCTGAGTCCTATTCTTTTCACCAGGCTGCCCGGCAGAGTATAACCTACCTGCAGGTTTTTCAAACGCAGGTAAGAACCGTCTTTCACCCAAAAAGAGGAAGGCGTACTGCTGGGATCATTTTCTTTGTTATTGGCCCAGATACGAGGCAGAGAAGCGTTAGGATTGTTGGCAGACCAGGTATCCAACAGGGCGGAAGTAGGTTTGCCTGCGGAAGAACTTACGCTACCCAGTTTACCACCATCGATGTAAGTTTTTACACCGGCAGCTCCCTGTAGGAAAACGGCCAGGTCAAAATTTTTCCAGGATCCGCCCAGGTTAATACCGAAAGTAACTTTCGGGAAATAGTTACCGAGGTATACTTTGTCGGCAGTGTTGATGGTATCATTGCCGTCTTTATCCTTGTAGCGGATGTCCCCGGCAGAAGTTCTGTTGGTTTGGAAAGGTGCATTTTTTACTTCGTCAGCCGATTTAAAAATGCCGTCTGCTTCATAGCCATATAATGAATAAACGGGATATCCTACCTGTTGGAAAGTATAGCCGTCAATTTTGGCGCCTGCACCGTTTCTGTTAGTGACTTCATTCTTGATAAACGCTGTGTTAATAGACGCGTTGTATTTAAAATCACCTTTTGTATCGTTGTAGCTGAGGGCGAATTCCCAGCCTTTGTTCAGCATACCACCGGCATTTTGAACAGGAGCTTTCAACCCATATGGTGCGCCCACTTCAACGGACATCAGGATACCGTTTGTTACTTTACGGAAATAGTCGGCGGTGAAATTTATTTTCCCATCCAGGAAACCTGCATCCATGCCTATACCTGATTCAGTGGTAGATTCCCATATCAGGTTTGGGTTACTACCATTAATAGGGGATATACCGCTGGCAATGACAGCGCCAGTTCCTCCAAAGGTATAGTTCTGACTGCCGTTTACCTGCAGAATGTAAGGATAATAGGGATAGCTGGGATAGTTAATATCATCTATACCTTTCATGTTTTGGTTACCCAGTTGGCCCCAGGAGGCTCTTAATTTCAGGTAAGACACGTATTGCTTTACAGATTCGAAGAAATCTTCGCGATCTATATTCCAACCGGCGGAGAAGGAGGGAAATGAACCCCATCTATGGCCTGGCGCGAAGCGGGAGGAGCCATCATAGCGTAAATTGGCTTCAAACAAGTATTTACCGTCGTAATCATAGTTGAATCTGCCGAAATAAGAACGGAGAGCTAATTCGTAAGAATAGCCGGTTGTTTTTTGTCCGTCGGTAGAGGCCAGGTTTACATCTGTCAGCAGGTTATTCAGGAAGCCCTTGCGATAGCCGTCGTCGAATGAATATTTAGTCAGTTCCTGGGAGTAGCCACCCAATATTTTAAAGTTGTGTTTATTGAATGACTTGGCATAGTCCAGTAATGCCTGTTGTGTAACAATGTTACGGAAGCCGTTTTCGTCGGTTACAGAATTCGGTCCCTGGTAAAACGTTGGTTTACCGTTGGCATCGTAATACTGTTGATCTGCAATAAATTTCTTATTGTGTGCTATTCCCATCACATAGGAGAGGGACGGTTTTAAATGAAGACCTTTTATAATTTCCCAGTCTGCGCCAATATTACCTACCAGGTCATAATTTTTATACTTGCTTTGGCTATTTCCTTCCAGCCATGCCATAGGGTTACCGTCGGAAATAGAGCCATAATAACCGTTGGCATATTTATAAGGAATGGTAGGAGAAATACGGTTGATCTGTCTTATGATTTGTATAAAATCGCCGGTGTATGGATTGGTAGGTTCTGTTTTTACACTATTAGTAAAGGCGATGTTCGCATTCACTTTTATCCGGTCAGTCACTTCAGTAGTGATGTTTAACCGGCTGGTATAGCGTTTGGCATTGGTTTCTTTCACAATACCATTTTCATCGAACAAGCCGATGGAGAGTGCGTATTGTGTTTTATCGGTTCCCCCGGATACGCCTACATAATGGTTTTGTTGCAGGCCGCTGCCTTTATAGAAGAGGCCGAGCCAATCAGTATTTGGGTATTTATAGGGATCGGAACCGTCTTTGAATTTTTGGATTTCGTCGTCAGTCCAGCGTACTGGTTTGTTTTCATTCAGGAGAGCTTTGTTATACAAGGTAGCCGCCTGCCAGGATGGTAAGAAGTCTGGTAAGCTGGTGGCTTTTTGTTTACCTACATAAGCATTATAGGTGACCTGTGGTTTTCCTTTGCGGCCTTGCTTGGTAGTAATGAGTACTACCCCGTTGGCGGCGCGGGAACCATAGATGGCAGAGGATGCAGCATCTTTCAAAACGGACAGTGTAGCAATATCATCCGGATTGATGTTATTCAGGTTCGTCAGTTGGGTGATAACGCCATCTACTACGATAATAGGGTCCGAATTATTCAGTGTACCAATACCCCTGATGCGAATCGTGGCATTATCGCTACCAGGTTGTCCGCTAATGTTGGAGGTAACCGTTACTCCGGGCATGGTACCTTGTAAGGCGTTACCCACGTTAGTGACAGGTCTGTTTGTAAGTTGCTCCGTGGTGATGGAGGAAACCGCGCCGGTCAGGTTGGCTTTCTTTTGTGTGCCATAACCCACTACCACATATTGTTGTAAAGTGCTTACATCCTGGAGGAGTTGTATATTGAACTGTGTTTTCCCAGCTATCGGAATTTCCTGTGTTACATATCCCAGGCTGCTGATTACCAGCACGGCATTGTCTGGCACATCTTTCAGTTGAAAGCTACCATCAGGGCCGGAAATCATTCCTTTCTTGGTTCCTTTTATTACCACGGAAGCGCCGGGAATAGGCACACCGGTATTGTCGAGTATTTTTCCGGAAATAACTACCGGTGGCGGCGCCAGGGGGAGTACATCTGCCGGTTTTTCGTTCTTGGTAATGAAGATGGTGTTCCCCTGGATTTCAAAACTCAGTGGCTGTTGTATCATCACCATTTCCATGGCCTTTTGCGGCGAGGCATTTTTGATATCTACTGAAACAGGCTTGCTGTTTTTGAGATCTTCTTTATCGTAAAAGAAAACGTAGCCTGTTTGCTCTTTTATTACCCGGAGCACTTTCTGAAGACTTTCCGACTTGGCGGAATAGGTAACTGTTTGCGCATTGCTACTGGCACTTACCTGCAAGGTTGCTACGAGTAGCATGATAGAAGTTAGCCTCATCACTAACAAAATTTTGGTGGAGAGCTCCGCAAACTTCCAATATTTGCGGGTACCGGAATTACAAATAGCCTTAAGTTGCATACTTTTGCAATGTTTGGTTGAATTAATAAATAAAGTTTACCGACTTGTTTGTTGATGAAATTGAACTCCAGCCGGGGTAGGACGCCAATCTTAAGCCCCGGCTTTCATTTAACAGACAGGAGACGTTCTTGTTGCCTCCGGTTTCATTGTTCTTATACTTTCATTGTTCATTCCTATGGTTGAATAACGATCCTGTTACCATTTTCAATTCTATACCTGATTCTCGTTTTTGCTAATCCCTTTAATACCTGCGACAGGGTAAGGTTTCTGCCTATTTCTCCGGTAAATGCCCGTTCCGGGATATTGCCTTCATATTTTACTTCTACATTGTACCAGCGTGCCAGTTGCCGCATGACAGTGGGAATGTCTGCATCATTGAAATAGAAGAAGCCATCTTTCCAGGCGGTGATCTGTAGCAGGTCTACATGATCCACTACCTGTATAGACTGGCCTGTAGCGGTTACCCTGGCCTGTTGCCCGGGTTTAAGTGTTTGTTGCTGCTGGCCGGTGATGATTTTTACAGCTCCTTCCAGTAACGTGGTATTGGTGCTGGCTTCGTCTTTATACGCATTAATATTCACATGTGTGCCGAGTACGGCTATCGTGGTATTATTGGCTTTTATGAAGAAGGGCATTTTTTCATTTTGCGCTACTTCAAAATATGCTTCACCGGTGATGGTTACTTTTCTATCCTGCCCGGTAAAGGCGGTAGGGTAGTAGATAGAAGAGCCGGCATTCAGCCATACCGTGGTGCCGTCTGGTAAAATAAGTTTGTATTGCCCGCCCAGTGGGGTGCTCATAGTATTGTACAACACTTTATCGGTTGTACCTGCCGGCTGATAGGCCAACTGGCCATTGCTTAGCTTGGTGATACGGGTATTGCCCTGTTGCGCCAGTACGCCATTGCCGGCACTGTCCAGTGGTATCTGGGTGCCATCTGAAAGGGTGAGCATGGCCCTGTTGCCGCCGGGCGCCACATCTTTGGTCCGCGTGGAAGTGGCCATTGTTGGCGCAGATGTGCTGCCTGTGGTACGGTAATAATAAATACCGGCAGCCATCAACAGTACACTGGCAGCGGCCCACCAGTAGCGTTGGAGCAAATGAATACGTTGCTTAACAGGCGCCAGTGGTAATGATTTATCTGCATTCAGTATTTGCGTTACAACCGATTGCCAATAGGCATGATCATAATCTGCTGCTGTGGAAGTGGTATCTGAACCGATGCCATGAAAGGCATCCAGTTGCTGCGCAACATCGCCTGCCTCATCATTGCTGATGAATTGTAACAGTTCTTTGTATTCAGCTTGTGTGGCTTGCTGGCGCTGAACCTGTTCTAACAAGTATCTGAGTCTTTCGTTCGTGGACAACAAGTGAAATTTAGAGTCTTAATGATTTAGTTGACGTCGCAAAGGGTAACTTGGCTGATGAATAAAGCCCCCTTTTTATATACGTACGCTAACTAATCAATTAGTACCTATCGCTTCAAAAAAAAATTAATAAAAGAATAAAATGTCCCATCCAAGGAGGACGAGCGGTATAATAATCCCCTTGGAAATCAAAAATTCCCGGATGGCTTTGAGGGAACGAACAAGTGAATTCTTAACAGTTTGCTCTGATAATTGTAGTTCCGCTGCTATGGCAGCGATTTTTAGCCCTTTTTCCCTGCTGAGCAGGTAAATTTTCTGTGCCTGAGGCGGTAATTGCTCAATAGCTTGTTTTACCAATAATGCGGTTTCCGAAAAAGCAATATTTTCTTCTGTCAGGTTAGAGTGGTCGTCGCTTTCCTGTGCAATACGCTGACTGGCTTTATTCCGGACTCCCTGTTTTTGCAACCAGCTGTAACAACGGTGATATACCATTTTAAAGATCCAGTTGTGCGGCGCTATTACGGTGGTCAGCTTTTCCCGGCTTAGCCATATGCCCAGGAATATTTCCTGTATAATATCTTTTTCTGGCCCTTCTACCTGTATAACACGGGTAATGACCGGTTTGATTTTAGGAACATAGAGATGGAACAATGTTTCAAATGCCAGTTCATCCCCCTGGGCAATTTGGTGGAAAAGTGTGATTTCATTTATTGCGTCATTATTCATCCCGTTAAATCCTGGTCGCTTAAATATTGTCCTATCCCTTCTAATCTATTAAAAATGGTCGAATGAGGTGCTATGATATATAATTGATACAAGTGCCCCTGCAAGTTACAAAACCCTGCTTGATAAAAAAATTAAGCCCACCGCTGGCAGGCGGTGGACTTAATTTTAAGGAAGTGTTTTATTACCGCCTGAACCAGTTGAAGTCTGCCTCACCGCCGGTGCCGCGGGTATTGAAGTTAAACAGGGCGAAGCGGTTGGCGGTCCAATCCAGTCCCAGCCCCATTTTGAGCTGATTTCCGATGGGTGTAAATTTTTTTCCATTGGTGCTGTAGGCGAAAGTGGCCACAAAGCCGGGTTCTTTCACGTACACCCGGAACCATATTTTGGTGCCTTTAAAAGGTATAGCGGCGATGGTGCTGTCGCTGTTAGACATCACGATTTGTTTTCGCCCATTGGTTTGCTGAATAGCTACATATGCGTAGGGGAGCTGGAAGATGCCTAAACCGGCGATATCGCCGTTTTTCATGTTGGATACCTCCATTTCGACGGTTCCTTCGGAATATGGGCCTTCTACGCGTTGTGTGAGGGTGTTCACGGCCTGCTTCAACGTGGCCGCCTGCCCGGCCTTCAGGCGAAGGTAGCCGGGACGTGCTGTCAACGACCACTTGCTGTTATCCGGGTTATGGTTCCACTGCCATTGTAAGGCCAGGCGGGGAGCATTGAATTCATCGGTGCTGGCAGGTACGGTAACTGGGTAGCCTGTTATCGGTTTGGGGAAGGTATCCACGCCTTTGCCATCTTTACCCAGCATAGGCCAGCCATCTACCCAGGTAACGGGTTCCAGGTTAGGTACCCGTCCAATAGGGCCACGGTCCTGCATAATAATAAACCACCACGAACCGTCTTTTAACTGTACCATCCCTCCCTGGTGCAATCCATTGCCGGGATAGGTGTGGTCGTCCTTTATCACAACTTTCGATTCATAGGGCCCGTAGATGCTGTCGGCCCGTAAACAAACCTGCCGGCCACGGGTACCACCGGTAGAGCCGAGGATATAATATTTATGATTGATTTTATATAGATGGGAACCCTCGAGATAAGGGTAGTCCCGGTTATCGTAAATTTTTCGTTGCGGTACCTTAACAGACTTAGCATCGCTGTTTAATTCGGTGATGTAAAGTGTTTGCTGGCCGTGGGCCACATACACTTTACCATTGTCATCAAAGAACAGCCCCGGGTCATATAAATATTCCGGGAAAATAGTCCGGGTCCATGGCCCCTGGATGTTTTTGGCGGTGCACATAGAAAAGTGTCCTTCTTTTCCATCCATGCGTGGAGTGCAGAAGCCGGCGTAAAAGGTGCTGTCGTGGTAGCGGATCGTAGCTGCCCAGGATCCGCTGAGGTACATATCTCCCCCCTTTAAATCATAACGTGGGTCTTCCTCGTACCGGTCCACTGCATAGCCAGCCATTTCCCAGTTCACCAGGTCCCGGGAAACGGCAATAGGGCAGCCCGGTACATAGTGCATGCTGGTAGAAATAAAATAAAATTGATCGCCCACCCGGATAACGTCTGGATCGGGCCAGTCGCCCCACATCAGCGGATTCCTGAAATGCCCATTGCCTAAATCGGGTGTCCAGCTTTTATTGGCCTGAGAAAATGTGGCGGAGAAGTAACACAGGAGTATACCTAATAATAAATTTCTTTTCATTGGTCACTATATTTTTTTAGCGTTCTTTTTCGTGGAAGGGGGCGAATCTACTAATATTTTAATAAGAATTATAATAGTCTTTTATATTAGGTCATCTTCCTGAGAAAATACACTATAGTTACTGGCTGCCATATATAGTTAGGAATGCTGCTTATTCAGAAGCCCGTATGGACAGCGCATGATGGAATATATTCAGCGGATCCCATTCGCGTTTTACCTGTTGTAATCTCGGGTAGTTATCGTTGTAGTAGAGCGTAGACCACGGTACGCCGGACTTATTCCATGTCGGATCTGCGAGGTCGGTATCCGGGTGATTAATCATACTGCCGCCTGCTTGTTCATTAGGTACGGGAACACCGCCGGTAGCGGCAAACAGGTCCTGGTAAAAATGCCGTACCCATTCCACGCTGGGCGCTTCCCCGCTGGGATCGCCCCAGCCGGTATTGCAGGCAATATCGAGTATACAATCACGTTGCGCCGAAGCGGTAGCATCCGGGGCAATGGTATTTACTTTTCCGCCATAGGTAGCCATGCCTAATCCGCCACCAATAGGTTTATCCATGGTCAGGTATTTATACGCGGTGCTGATTTGGAGATTTGTCAATGGCTTACGCAGGAAAGCATCTTTCACTTTTGCCGTGGCATTATCGAAACCTGGTTGAAACAGTTCCGGGAAGGGATTGAGGGCAAAACGTAGCCACGGTGTTTGCTCTATTTGCCGGGTATACGGCAGGCCGAGTGGGTCTGCTACCGCGGCGAGATGCGCCGCTATTTGCTGTATAGCGTTTTCTCCGGCAGTAGTGAGCCCTTTTATTTCCAGCTTACCGATGTTGCGATGATTCAAAAAAAGGAGGCTGAACAACTGTACGAAGGGGCTGTCTGGCCGGCTGTGCTGCAGGCTCCAGGCGCCGAAATTATTCGCCAGTTGTGTGAACAGGGTTTCGTTGATATCTTTCCATTCCCAGCCAATCCGGAAAGTGGTAATGGTGGCCGGTGCTTTGGGCATGGTAGTATATGGATCACTGCCGTCAACGCCTGGCGCCCTGAACCAATAACGGGTTACAATGCCGAAGTTACCACCTCCGCACCCGGTATGCGCCCACCAGAGCTCCCGATAAGGGTCGTTGTCTTCACGGGTGGCTATCACAGCATGTGCCTTGCCGGCAGCATCTACTGCTACCAGTTCTATGGCATAGAGATAATCTGCCGCCAGCCCATATTCGCGACAGAGAAAACCAAATGCACCACCTAATACATGACCACCCACACCGATATTGGGATGCTCGCCACTGGGCAATACTGCGCCCCAACCGAGGAATAGCTTCCGGTTGGTTTCACCGAGTGTAGCGCCCGCTTCCACTACAAACGCGGCTTTGGTGGCGTCATAGTCCACATTTCTCATCAATGACATATCAATTACCACCTGTACAGCAGGATCTGCCACAAATCCTTCCAGGCAATATCCGCCGCTGCGCACCACCACTCTTTTTTGATGGGTTACTGCTTCCTGCACGGCTGCTACTACTTCTGCGGTAGTGGACGGAAGATAAATATAGTCGGGTTTGCCCATGAAGCGTTTGTTGAATCGCTTTTCTGCGAGATCGGCATAACGTATATCGGTGGGAGTTATCTTTTCCATATACTAAATTTAAAAAATCGTCCTTTTAAAAAACGCAGCAGGCAGAAAACTATTTTAGCTATTCCTTATGATCCGCTCCCGGTGCGTCTTTCCCCATTTAATCATTTCCAGTATAATATCACCGAAAGAATAGCAATAGTCAGTAGCGGAATATTCCACTACTACCGGCGAGTCCGGAATTACCGTTCTCTTTATCAGCTGATTGGCTTCCATCTCTTTTAAATCTTTCGATAACATCCTGGTCGTAATACCAGGAATACTCCGTTCTATTTCTCTGAAGCGTTTGTTGCCATTACAAATAGAATTAATGATGGGTAGTTTCCATTTACCACCTATTACGTAGATAGCGTCCTGCAGGGCTTGTACCTCTTCTTTCTGATTACGCGGAAAGCTCAGTACTTCTTTAGCGCGTTGGGCTCTTTTTTTAGTAGTCATACTGGTATACTTCGTTATACTGGTTACAAAGTTATACCATTAGGCTTATATCTTTGCCAAAGAAAAAAATGATCTTAAGATGAACACATTAAAAGGAAAAATAGCGCTGGTGACCGGTGGTAACAGCGGTATTGGTTATGCCACCGCAAAAGAGTTAAAGGCACAGGGAGCGGAAGTGATTATCACCGGACGTCGTCCTGAAGCGGTAAACACCGCCGCCAGAGAGCTGGGGGTTACCGGTCTTGTTGCCGACCAGGGAAATTTGTCCGCCATTGAACAGTTGGCGGCCACCGTAAAAACGCAATTTGGTCGGGTAGACCTGTTGTTTATCAATGCCGGCATCCTGGGGAATACTTCTATCGAACACGCTACAGAGGCGCTATTCGACGATATTATAGGGGTAAACTTTAAAGGCGCTTACTTTACACTGAGCAGATTTATTCCTTTGCTGAGTGATGGTGCCTCGGTAGTGTTGCTGTCGTCTAATACGGCCAGTATGAATGTGGCTAACAGCTCCATATATTCTTCCAGTAAGGCGGCGCTGAACGCGATCATGAAAATTGCGGCGGTAGAACTGGCACCGCGCCGTATCAGGGTAAATGCGGTAAGTCCCGGGCCCATTGCCACGGAAATCCTCCATAAGCAAGGATATAACGAGGAGCAGCTGGGAGAACTCAAAAACTGGATCATAGATCGGGTGCCGCTACGAACCATGGGAAAAGCGGAAGACATTGCCAAAATGGTAGCACATTTATCAGGAGATGCCGCTTCTTTTATTACCGGATCGGAGTTGCTGATGGATGGGGGAATGCGGTTGTAGCATTACCCCCTGAATCGTTTCGTGAAATCAACATAGCTCAACACCGACACACCGCAGAACAGCACGAGGCTATAGATTTCATTTTTAGCCAGGAATCCCTGCTGCGGATATTTGTAGAACACGGTGAGTAGTCCGTCGATATAAGGGAAGTAAACCGCTTTCTCCATATGACGATACAACATAATGGCAACGCAGATACCGAATAAACCAATACCGATATTGATGAACATGTTTTTTATCCGGAAGCTCAGCCAGAAATGAATCGCCAGTATGCCCAGGAAGGCAATCAGGGTTCTGAAAATAGTGTAACTGATACCCGCAAAGTCGGGTGTGTATTGGAAGAAACCCATTTGAGGATAGGCCAATCCCAGTATGCCGGCAGCAATAAAGCAACATATCCCGAAGAAGAGATAGAGGAGAACCAGTAAGAGCAGTGTCATCAGGAGCTTATGAAAGTAAATGGTGCGCTTATGTACCGGTAGCGTTAGCAGGTACTTCCAGGCATGGTACCGGTGTTCGATATGCATGTACATGCAGGTTACCATCACAATAATAAGCGGACCAATAAATATGGTGAATCCCTTGATGACTTCTCTCCAGAAAACCGGCCATGGATCACCGTGTGTGGCTATGATGTCTTTGGCGTGGTCTATGAAATCGAGGGTGGTCAGCAATGGAACAAGAAAGGCCGAGCAGGCAATGAGCCATAAGATGAAATTGTTTTTTATTTTCAATACCTCTGTATAAAATTGCATAGTGATGATATTAATGGTGCTTGTCGATGAACTGAATAAAGGTGTGTTCCAGGTCCATTACGGATACATATAATTGATAGATGCCGATACCTGCCGCTACCAATAGCGCCGCAATGGCGGCTACCTGCTCATTATTTTCATAAGGCACTTCGAGCAGTTGCTGTTCCGCCATAGTTACCGGGTATTGTTGTTGACGAAGGAGAAAATCCGCTTTGGCGTTATTGTTTGTTTTTATCCGGATGACGTTGGCATTGCTGTTAATTTGTTTCAGTTCCGCCATACTACCCTGAAAGATTAATGATCCTTTATGAAGGATACCAATATGTGTCACCAGCTTTTCTATTTCTGCGAGCAAATGGCTGGAGAGAAATATGGTGATGCCTGATTCTTTGTTGAGCCGCAGTAACAGTTCCCGCGTTTCAATGATGCCTGCCGGATCTAACCCGTTTACCGGTTCATCCAGGATGAGTAGGTCGGGGTTTGATAATAACGCCAGTGCTACACCCAGTCGTTGTTTCATGCCCATGGAATAAGTTTTTACTTTGCGGTGAGCAGCGGTGGTCAGCCGTACTTGTTCCAATACTTCCGTGATCCGTTTTTTATCAATGCGCCGGATGATCCGCGTAATTTCCAGGTTATCCCAGCCGGAAAGATGTTCATAGAGCGCCGGTTGTTCTATGAGTGAGCCAATCCTGGCCAGTGTTGCTATGCGGTTGTGGGCAAGCGGATGCCCAAAGAGGGTGATGCTGCCGGCGGTGGGAGGCAACAAGCCCAGTAACAGACGGATGGTGGTGGTCTTTCCTGCACCATTTGGCCCCAGGAAGCCGTAGATCGCTCCTTTTTCTACAGCTATATGTAAGCCTTTTAGTGTTGGCTCTTTTTTGTGAAAGCCAAAACCAAGATTGGATGTGTTGATGATCCGGTTGGGTGTTTGTTCCATAACAGTAATAACTTCAGGTGATGCTACAAATCTATGTTTCACAGCAGCCACCGGAAAACAGGCAGGTCAGATAGCGCGTGGTGTAGGATGAATCGCGGTAAAGGAGGGGTGGAAGCATCCCCGGTAACCCGCTGGATGCACGAAATACAGGCGGGAGGCGGGTTGCGGCGAAAGTGCCGGCACACCTGGTGTTGATTCGTCCGCTTGAAGGATAGATTCAACACCGTTTGCAATACGTTTGTCCTGATGGGTTGTTACTTTAGCTAAATTTTGGGATATTAGTTTAGTGAAGACAATAGCCACCCGTTTCCCTAAGGTATTTGAGAAAGAATCCGGACTGCATATTTTTTTTGTAGGCGGATTGTTGTTGGTATTTGTGATCATTTTGTTTTCCAGTCGTTACGCCGTTTCGCTGCTGCCCAGGGCAGTATTTAGTTTCAGCTTGTTGCTGGCCTGCGCGTATACCGGCAGATGGATTGGTAAAAGATGGTTACTAAAAGATCACTGGATCGTTATGGCACTGTTGTTTGCGGTGTTTACCGTTTTTTATGCCATGCTGGGTATTATAGGATATGCTTACCTGCTGAACGTTACCATTGATAGTGACAATGCGCGGGTATTTTTTGTGGGTATTCCCGGATTTGTATTTTTATTCTTATTTGGAGGTGGCTTTGTCGCCATCAGCAGATCCGCCAGAAGAGCGCAAATACATGCCAGCCGGGTAGGAGCGCAGCAGCAGGAAAGCGAGTTGGCACTATTGCGTTCACAGATTAGCCCTCATTTTCTTTTTAATACCCTGAATAATTTATACGGGCTTTCCCTCACCCACCAGGAGAAAATACCCGATTTATTGTTACAGCTATCTGATCTGTTGCGCTATTCGGTGTATGACACCGGGCAGCAGTGGGTGCTATTGGAAGACGAGCTGGCTTATATTCGTAATTATATAGCGCTGGAGAAAATACGGATCAACGACCGGCTGGAGCTCCACGTACAAATGGATAGTGGCCATGGCCGGGTAAAGATTGCACAACTACTGCTGATCATGTTTGTAGAGAATGCCTTTAAACATTCCCGGAATACCCTGGAACCCAGGATCCGGATAGACATCGACCTGTGTGTAGTAGAAGAAGATATTATTTGTAAGATAGGCAACAGCTGTAAAACGTTGACTGCAGCCACCAACAACTCGGGCGTAGGAATAGATAATGCCGTAAAAAGACTGGATTTGTTGTATCCGGGCGCATATTCGCTGACCCGCCGGCAGGAAAATAATTACTATTACGTGGAGCTCCGGCTTAAAGCAAAATAAATGAATAAGATCAGCTGCCTTATTGTAGACGATGAGCCTATTGCAAGAACGATTCTTGTAAACTATTGTAATACCGTTCCATCGCTGGAGATAGCAGGCCTGTGCGGAAATAGTTTTGATGCCAGGGCAGAACTGATGCAGAAAGATATTCAACTGCTTTTTTTAGATATCAATATGCCGGTGTTGGATGGCATCGCATTTTTAAAAACCCTGAAAAATCCGCCACAGATCATTTTTACTACCGCCTACAAAGAGCATGCTGCTACCGCATTTGATTTATCCGCCTGTGATTACCTGGTAAAACCTTTTTCCCTGGAGCGATTTATTATTTCGGTAGACAGGGCCCTGGAACGCATAGATTATACGAACCGGCCTGTTGTATCGAAAGATAATACGGCGGACGATGGCTTCCTGTCTTTCAAAACAGAAGGCAAAATATTCCGGATGAAATATGACGAACTGCTATATGCAGAGGCCAGTGGCAACCATACCCGGTTAATTACCAGGAATGGACTTGTCGTACTGCCGATGTCGTTCACCGCCGTAGAACATATGCTGGCAGGCAAGCATTTTATCCGGGTACACCGGTCTTTTATCGTTAATAAATCGAAGATTTCATTGATCCAGGGGCAGCTCCTGTTTCTGGACAAGCTGGAAATTCCAATCGGTAAAAGCTACCGGAATGATTTGTTGCAAATGTTGGGATTGTAGCGGTACCCATCTTAAAAAAAGCAAAAAATTTCCCCGATCCCTAAACAATCCGTAATTTATAAACGGATCACCTTCAAACCGGAGTCTTTATGCATAAGCAAACGCAACATACGGATGTTTTACTGATAGGAGCGGGCATCATGAGCGCTACATTGGCAACGATGCTCAAACATTTGTCGCCCAACAGTTCCATCGCTGTTTATGAACGCCTGGACAGGGTAGCCGGGGAAAGCTCTGATGCCTGGAACAACGCCGGTACGGGCCATTCTGCGCTATGTGAACTCAACTATACGCCTGAAAGAGAAGATGGCAGTATTGATACCAGTAAGGCTATTCATATTATTGAACAGTTTGAGGTATCCAAACAGTTTTGGTCTTATCTCATTGAGCAGGGGCAACTGGAAAATCCCGCCAGCTTTATCCGGAGTACGCCGCATATGAGCTTTGTACATGGCGACAATGACGTAGCTTATTTGCGCAAAAGATTTGATGCCTTGCAACAGTATCAGCTATACCGGGGCATGGAATATTCAGAAGATCCGGAGGTAATACAAGACTGGATTCCCCTGGTAATGGAAGGGCGGGAACGTACAGAAAAAACAGCTGCCACCCATATGGAACTGGGTACAGATGTAAACTACGGCGCCCTTACCCGCGCACTGATGGAACAGTTGCAACAACAGCATAATTTTAAATTACACCTCGAATATGAAGTAGAAACACTGGAACAGCAGGAAGACGGTAAATGGGAGGTGAAAGTAAAGAACCTGCTTACCCGGGAAACGTCTCACGTAACCGCAGATTTTGTATTCATTGGCGCCGGCGGCGGATCTTTACAGTTATTACAGAAGTCGGGCATCCCGGAAGGACGCCTCTACGGCGGGTTCCCGGTAGGTGGAGAATGGCTGGTATGTAAGAAGGAAGCCATCGTGAACAGGCATCATGCCAAGGTATACGGACAAGCCTCTGTGGGTGCGCCACCTATGAGTGTGCCTCACCTGGATACACGGATTATTGATGGTGAAAAGGCCATTTTATTCGGACCATTCGCTACTTTCTCCACGAAGTTTTTGAAAGAAGGCTCCTTCCTTGATCTATTTGAATCTATTAAATACTGGAATATTCTTCCACTCATGCGGGTAGGACTCGAAAATTTTGGATTAGAAAAATACCTGGTAGAGCAATTAAGTTTATCCTTTGAAGACAGGATCGCCGCTTTGCAGATATTTTATCCAAATGCAGATGGCAACGATTGGGAATTACAGGAGGCTGGCCAGCGGGTGCAGGTGATCTACAACGATCCTGATAATGGAGGTACGCTGCGTTTTGGTACCGAAGTAGTAGCTGGTGAAGATGGTAGCATTTCTGCGCTGCTGGGGGCTTCTCCGGGGGCATCTACCGCTGTATCTATTATGCTGGACCTGCTGAAAAGTTGTTTCCCCGATAAAGTAAAAGGGGAGTGGAAAGAGAAACTACAAACCATGATTCCTTCCTATGGTACACCGCTGGAAGGAAACCCGGAACTAAGCTATCGTATCAGGACCTGGACCAGCAAAACGTTGCAGCTGGATTGGAAGCAACCCGCGATTGCAAATCAATAGCCTTATTTTAACCCGTGTTCCAGGCTATTTTCTAATGCGGCTACCAGCAATAAATATTTCATGTTGTTGTACTCGTTAGTATGGCAGGTGATGTTTCTTTATATACCTATCTAAGGCTTTGCCGTCATAAGTATATAAATGTGTCCATTTTTTTCGAATCCGGAAAATTAATATGAAATAAGGGAGAAGAATCAGGAAGAATGGCAGAAGAAGATAAAACACTGATATGCTCCTGAGTAGAACAGCTATCACCAAACCTATCCCCAGCCAGGCACCAGCAACTATCCAGCTAAATTTTATAGCCCATGCTACCTGCATCCATAACAGAAAATTCATCGAAAAAAACAACCCCGCATTAAATAATATCACGCCAATGGGGAACATGTCGGCAAACCAGTCCCGGGAAGTAGCCTTTACGGCAGGTAGCGCAACCATCAATTTGATGATAATAAGCCCGCTTAATAGCATACTGCACCATATATAAACTTTTAGCGCCGGAGACAGTAAGTCCCGGCGCCGGATGTAAGGTATATCAAGGCGACCACGATCAAAGCCACTTAAATATTCGTCCATATGTAAATGCTAAAATAAATGCTGTATTAACTATAAATCCTATCAATCGCAGCTTTATATTTCTCCATCACCGTTTTGCGCTTCAGGCTTAGCTTAGGCGTCATTTCACCACCTGCAATACTCCATTCTTCGGAAAGCAATTCAAATTTTTTGATTTGCTCTACGTGGTTAAAGAATTGGTTATACTTATTCAGTACTTCCTGGTAAGCATCCAGTACTTTAGGGTTTTTGACCGCTTCCTCCGCGGTGGTGAATGGGATGTTTTGTTGGTTCATCCAGTATTTCAGGTAGGTGAAGGCGGGTACAATCAACGCGCCGGTGAACTTTTGTCCTGCGCCTACTACCATGATCTGTTCAATAAAAGGACTTTCTTTGAATTTATTTTCGATGGGCTGTGGCGCTACGTATTTACCGCCACTGGTTTTAAACAGTTCTTTTTTGCGGTCTGTTATTTTGATAAACTTATTATCTATCCATTCGCCTACGTCACCCGTATGTAACCAGCCATCTATCACGGTTTCCGCGGTGAGGTCGGGGCGTTTGTAGTAGCCTTTCATCACGGTAGCTCCTTTTACACAAATTTCACCATCAGGTTCCAGCTTTACTTCCAGCCCATTGATGGGAGGGCCTACGGTGCCAAATTTTGTGCCGCCGGGTGTTCTCCTGTTTACGCAAATTACCGGGCTGTTTTCTGTTGGACCATATCCTTCGTATACGGGGATACGTGCCGCATTAAAGATGCGGAGTAATTTTTCCTGGCAGGCGGCGCCACCGGTGACGATAAAGCTGATCCGGCCGCCCAGGGCTTCCCGCCATTTACTGAATATTAATTTATTGGCGATGGACAATTGCAGGTTATACCAGGCGCCTCCATCGATGTTGTTATCATATTTTGATGCCAGTGCCACGGCCCAGAAAAACAGGCGGCGTTTGATGCCGGTCAGGTTGTTGCCGGTAGTCATGATTTTTTCAAATACTTTTTCCAGCAGTCGGGGTACGGTGGTAAAGCCATCAGGGCTTATTTCCTTCAGGTTGGCGCTCAGGGTATCTATGCTTTCTGCATAGTATATACTGATACCACTGTAGAGATAAATATAGGTAACAAGTTTTTCGAAGATGTGATTCAGCGGTAAAAAGCTTAACACTTTGCAGGGCTGCGGTGCATCATCAAAAGGAAAACTTTCTTTCGACAACATCACGTTGGTCACAATATTTTTATGCGTGAGCATCACCCCTTTGGGAGTACCTGTGGTACCGGAGGTATAGATGATGGTCGCCAGGTGGTCGGGTTCTATACTATCTTTCACGGTTTCCACGCGGGCCAGTAATTCAGGGGTAGCCAGGGCTGGAATATCAGACCAATGTGCCGTGTCGGGGATATGATCGAAGGTGTACACATGTTGTAAAGAAGGTACGCCGTCTTTAATACTATTGACTTTATCCAGCAGTTCTTTGCTGCTCACAAACATGTATTTAACGGCTGCATCCTGCAGGATGAATTGTAATTCGGCAGGATTGGTAGTGGGGTAGATGGGGACAAGTACCGCACCGGTTTGTTGTACTGCGAGATCAGTAAATACCCATTCAGGGCGGTTGTTACTGATAATAGCGATTTTGTCGGCGCCTTCCGGTGTGAAGTCGTTTCCTCCCACCCCCAGTTGCAGCAGGCCGGCGCTGAAACGGTTTACAATGTCACTCACACTTGCCGTATCGTAGGTTTTCCATTGTCCATCTACTTTGGCTGCCAGTGTATCCGGCTTAGGGAATTGTGATAATTGCCAGGCAATTGCATCAAAAAGTCTTTGCTTCTTCGGAAGATTGTTCATAACGGCATTTTAATGATGGTTCATTCTTTTCCACTCCTTCTAAATATACTAAATATATGATATAGTAGTATAGCAGCAGTACGATGGAAGGGGTTATTTTGTCTGCCGGCGGGGTGAACAGGCAATTTATTGTGTCATACATGCACATTTCAATCAAACGATTGAGCGATGTTTTACCGTTTTTGTTTGAAATTATCGCCTACTTTTATTGCAAGGAAACGATGTAAACCTATTTTTCCGGAGAAACGGAACCATGACGAAAAACCTGACAGACGGACCTTTGCCGGAAGAATAGCAGCCGGACGGCTTTATTCACCCTAACATATATTTTATGAAAACACTTAACAGACAACTGTTATTGGCTACCGTACTGGCGGGCAGTATAACGGGATGTACCTCAAAACAAAACCTACGGCCAGCCGGCCAGCCGGATGCGGCACTCCTGGAAAAAAACAAAGCGGTAGCAGCTGTAGTAGACTACCGCCAGGAAATGAGAAATTTCGTGATCGGTATCAGTCAATACGCCAAATCAAAAAATCCCCAATTTGCTATTATCCCGCAAAACGGGCATGACCTGGTGACCACCGATGGTGAAAGCAACGGACCATTGTCTACCGCCTACGTACAGGCCATAGACGCAGTGGGTAGGGAAGACCTGTTGTTTGGTTATACGGACGACAATGTACCTACTCCTGCGGCAGATAAAAACCTGATGATCGCATTTCTGAACCGGATCAAAGCTACCAAAAAAGTATTGGTGACCGACTACTGTAGTGGTAAAGTAAACATGGACAAGTCATACACCACCAATAACGGGAACGGCTATGTTTCTTTTGCGGCCGACCACCGCGGACTGGATAATATTCCAGCCTACCCGGCCACCCCCTATGGTGTAAACAATACCGATATTACCAATATCATGCAGGTTAAGAATTTCCTGTACATCATTGATCCGGGAGCGTATGCCGACAAGAGTAAATTTCTCGCTGCCGTAGGCGCTACGAATTATGATCTGATTATCATGGATCTTTATTATGACAAAACCCCCTTCACCGCCGCAGAAATTGACCGCCTGAAGCAAAAAGCCAATGGGGGTAAACGTTTGGTGGTAAGCTACCTGTCAATTGGGGAAGTAGAGAACTATCGCTACTACTGGCAAACTGGCTGGAAAATTGGCAATCCGCCATTCATCGTTGCCAAAGATCCGGATTGGCCGGGTAATTTTTATGCCCAATACTGGAACAAAACCTGGCAGGACATTATCTATGGCAACAGCACCTCCTATGTGCAGAAAATTCTCGACAGTCATTTCGACGGCGCCTACCTGGACCTGATTGATGCATTTGAGTTCTTCGAAAACAGGTAACACCTTATTATAAAAGAAGCCCTGTTGCTGCCGAACAGCAACAGGGCTTCTTTTATTCCATCACGCACGAAACCGTTACCCTGCTTGATAATTACACCGGCGAGCGCACATAGGGTCATTGGAAAGTTGAAATTCATTACGTATGTTTGGCGTTAATACGATATCGTAATTCCTATAGTAGCATTACCTATGAGCTTAAATTGTCCGCAATGTACCGCCCCTTTTGAGGAAGGCGCTAAATTTTGTAAATTCTGTGGGGCTGGTATCAGTACCGAAAACGGGAACAGTAATAGCACCAGGCAGCAAGACTACAATCTGCATCTTGATGAGATTTCGAATACCGTTTATGGAAAAGCGTCCCTGGGTGACAGATTCGTTGCCCACCTGTTGGATAGTTTATTTATAGGCCTGCTGGCAGTTCCTGCTATTTTTATGGCGATCCTCATTAATATCGGATCGAGCTATAGTTTCGGAAATGACATCGGCCCCGGCGTATTAATGGTTATCCTGGTATTTGTTCCACTCATTTATGCATTGATCAAAGACGGATTGGGCGAAGGACAAAGCTGGGGTAAACGAATCATGAAGTTAAAGGTGGTGAATATAGAGAAACACACGCCCTGTACAAAAGGAGAATCTGCTATACGCAACCTTGTTTCCGGGCTAATAGGTGCTGTTCCTTACATAGGTTGGCTGATAGAGCCTGTTGTACTGATAACTGCCCAGGATGGTAGAAAAATAGGAGACAGGGCTGCACGTACACAGGTAGTGGATGCCAACAGATTTTAATAACCATTCGTTACCTGATATCCGGATTGGGCGGGTAATTAATTGCCACTTATCTACTAAGCCAGTATTGGCTTGATAACTATAATAATAACAATACGTGTGTTCATTGGAAAGTTAAAATTCATTACGTATGTTTGAATTTTATACTTTGTGCTTTGAAATAATTATCTATACCGTACCTATGAGTTCCTTTTGTATAAGATTAGGTGCTATTCCCTAAGTTATTATTCCCTATACCAAATATTACCTATGAGCTTAAACTGTCCAAAATGCACCTCCCCGTTTGAGGAAGGGTCTAAATTCTGCGAAACCTGTGGTTGCAATTTAGAGCTGGAATATATTGAAAAGCCAGTGTGCCCGGAATGCAGAACCACCTACTCCGCGAATATTAAATACTGCGTCAATGATGGAACGAAACTGGTAAGTCCAAAGGAGTTAATTCCCCAGTGTGAAACCTGCCATACAGCTTATTCGGAGGATATTAAATTTTGTCCGAGAGATGGGGGCGCAGTGAAAGTAAAGTATATACGGGCTTCTTCCGGAGGAGCAACTACTTCAGATGCGCATGCAGCCACCGGTGGTACTCAGCAGAACTATAACCTGCACCTGGATGATCTTACCAGCACTGTTTATCCAAAGGCGTCTTTGGGTAACCGCTTTGTTGCTCATCTGTTAGATAGCTTCCTGGTGTTGTTGCTGGCTATTCCTGCTATTTTTATGGGATACCTGTCTGTTCGCAAAATGTACGACTATGATTTGCAAAGTGCAATGGGTGCTTTTGCTGTAACGGGTATACTGCTGCTGGCTCCTTTTATATATGCACTGATTAAAGATGGAATGGGCGAAGGACAAAGCTGGGGTAAACGGACCATGAATTTAATGGTAGTGAATATAGATAAGCGTACGCCCTGCACAAAAGGGGAATCTGCTATACGAAACATTGTTTCCCTGTTAATAGGTAGTATTCCTTACGTGGGTTGGTTGATAGAGCCTATTGTGTTGATGGTAACACCCGATGGCAGAAAGGTGGGAGATATGGCAGCCCGTACGCAGGTAATTGAAACCAGTGAATTTTAATAACGCCCATGACTTGTCCTAATTGTCATATCCAGAATAAAGATACCGCCCATTTTTGCAGAAGCTGCGGCACCAAATTGCAAATCCCTGAATCTGTACCTGTTGCAGCAGCTGCAGAAAGAGAGGTACAAACACCGCCGCTATTGCCGGAAACGGAAGCTCCGCCTGAAATGGAGCAGGAGTTTCCTGCTCCTCCCGTATCTTACCCGGACTACCCGGAAGAAATACCCGCAAAAAATGGAGACGGACTGTTTGGCTTACTGATATGGATACACGTAGTAATACTTTTCAGTTATTTGCTGCAGCACTACGTTATTCCTACCTATTACAAAGGAAGCGAGGCGGCGGCTAAATGGCAGGAGAATGCGGGCTACATCACGGAAGGGATCACTATATTATTCCTGGTAATCCTGATGGTGAAAGTGAAGAATAACAATTGGAAATTGGGGCTGTTTATGTTCCTGGTAATCCGTGTGGGTATTGGTTGCTTCGAATATACCACTACCCACAAAGCCGCGGGGGTAGTGGATGCGGCCCAAACGGAGGAATTAGTGGCGCCACCTGCTCCTAAGAAAGGTAAAAAAGCGAAGCCCGGGAATGTCACCGCATCATCTTCTTCGCGCGGCCCATACGCCATCGCCGACATTAAGGGGTATTTATATTATAATGCCAACAACACCATGGGAGATAAGCGGGTCATTGGTAAATTATCAGATAATATTATAGACAACAATAACCTGGATCTCCGCAATGTCATTATTGGTGGAGGGGATGCCGAAGGCGTTTCTAACCAAACCATGGTAGTGGTAGATATCACGGGGGATCAGGCAGCATATGTTGCCAGGAAAATCCGGCTTACGGTTACTACTTCCGATAAACAGGTATTTAAGCAAACACAGGATCTGGCTATAGTAAGTGACGATGGAAAATACAAAGCTGCATTCCTTTTATACGAAACAGGTGACGTGCCTATCACGCTGAAAGCGCAGATCATTAATACAGAAAACGGGAAGGAAATAGTAGAATCTTCTTTAACCAAAAACATCGAGTTCTACCTGGGAGAATAAAGTAAAACGCAATTGATGGCGGCGGATATTATATTCGCCGCCATCAATTGCTTCAATGGTTTTTTGCTGTTTATTAGTTATCTTCCGGATATGAAAAAGCCATTGCAACCCGTTGAGATCTTTAACAAACATGCAGCTATATACCAGGAACAATACAAGGATATAGCCCGCTATGAAGATACCTTTGAGCTGTTCTGCAACAGCATCCGCGAAGGAAATGCAGCCGTGCTGGAAGTGGCATGCGGACCAGGTAATGTCACGAAGTACCTGTTGGCCAAACGGCCGGAACTGCAAATACTGAGTACTGATCTGGCGCCCAATATGATCCATCTTGCACAAATCAGTAATCCCACAGCTACTTTCCAGGTAATGGATGCCCGGGATATCCGTCAACTCGATAATACCTACGACGCTATTATGTGTGGTTTCGGTTTTCCCTATTTTTCCAAAGAAGAAGCCCTCACTTTTATTGCCGATGCCGCCCATGTACTAAATTCCAATGGTGTATTATATATCAGTACCATGGAAGATGATTACAGCAAATCGGGGATTAAGCATTCCGTTACTACCGGCGATAGCACCTATATGTACTACCATGAAGCCGGTTATCTTACTGCCGCCTTGCAGGCACATCATTTCCACATCGTATTACTCACACGTAAAGTGTGGGTAGCCGTTGATGGTACAGAATATACTGACCTGATCATCATTGCCAGGAAATAAGCAATCTATTTTGATCAGGGCGTTAATACCGTCAGGTCTTTCAGGATATTTACATCCAGGGTGCGGTTGCTGCCGATATGAGCTGTTCCGGTGAATTGCCACATACTCCAGTCCTGCCAACCTACGGGGCATCTCAAATGGTTGGTATCCCTGATGGAATAAGCAGCGAGCCATAACCGGTATTGTCCTAATGCATGATCGATGGCCAGCTTCCGGTCGAGGTATTCTTTCCGGCTGTAGATCATAGGGGTGATACCGGTACTTTGTGTCACCTGGTGGATAAAGACTTCTATCCAGGCTTCGTAATCCTTTGCGTGCAGCGGTGTATCCCAGGTAATTTCATCTTCCAGGTCCAGCACCAATGGCAGGGTAGTGGGAGGCAGCGTTTGGAGAAGACTGATCGCAGCATTGGCTTCTGCGGTAGCATCTGCCTGTACCGTACCGCCGTTGCGGGTATCTGGCCGGCAAAAATGATAATAGCCAACTTTGAGGCCCAGCCTGGCTGCATTGGCGGCATGAATAGCGGCCATCCTGTCGGGGGAGCCTACACCTTCTGCAATTTTAATGTACGCGAAACTGATACCCGCCTGCGTGATAGCGTTCCAGTCGGGATGAGAATTGTAGTGCGACAAATCCGTACCCAGCAGGTAACTGTCTGGTAAGTGAACAGGCAGGTTCGCTATTGGAATAGTAGCGGGTGCTGGCAGCGGCATCAATCCGCCTCCCCAGTAAAAGTAGCCGTCCGTACTTTGATACCAATGCCCCAATGAAGGGTCTGTGATGTTGGGTACTTCTGTGCCTTCAAATTTAAATCCCTGTAATACGGTGCCTACGATACTGTCTTTGTCGGAAAGCTTGACTGGTACACGATTTCGCCGGTTAAGTTTTTTAACAGTTACAATGAGTTCCATAATTTTTAGCAGCAGCTGCTGTTTTGAGTGTTAACAAATAGAATATGGGGTGATAAAAGAACTGGTACTATTAGCTGATCCTGTCATACTTACATGCAAACGAAGCGATCTTATTTTGGGGGCTAGCTGCTGTACAGATAGCAATGAAAAAATAGTATAAAATTAGGAGAAAAAGAAATTAAAAAAGGGCTGGAAGTGATATGTGATAAATGTATTTGGCAGAAGATCTTTAAATATGCGCTAATTTAGCATCATTCGATAACATTTGCTGCTCGCTTGTGTATATTTGACTCCCACGTTTTATATATCGACCGGAAAAAAAATCAGAGATGGATTTTAATGAATTTAAGCAATCCTTGCAGCAGGAGCATCCACCGAAATCATTATCGGTATTCCTGGAATCGCTGTGGTATGATGGTAAGGGCAACTGGAAAAAAGCGCATGACCTGGTAGATGAGTTACCAGGCTCAGATGCCGCACGCGTACACGCTTATCTGCACCGGGTAGAGGGCGATGAATCAAATGCCGGCTACTGGTATCGCCGCGCAGGTACCCAACGGCCCGCCTATAGCCTGGAACAGGAATGGGAAGTATTAGTCAAACAATTGCTGAAATAAGGTTTAGCTGCCAGCCAGCGGCTAAACGCTCACTACGAATAACTATTTTATTTGTATATTCCACACGACAGGAGATCTATCATTATTGAATCGTTAGTTATTTTAGTTTTTTAGCGGAGTATGTGGAAATTTATCCTTTTACTATTTTTATCTGTTCATCTGATTACAAATGCTGGTTATGCTCAATCCTACGGATTACGCTTTTCTAGCCATGAAGTAGTACAGGAAAGACGAACCAGTTTACACCTCACTTCCGCCGATCCCCTTTGTTTTAAGAAAGATGCAGAAATTTCTTTCGACCTGAATTTCCTGCCTTACAAAGAAACTTATTTTGGATATGTGCTGCGCATCATTGCAGCTAATAACCAAAACATCGACCTGGTATATAATCAGAAAGAGCGCACCTTTAATTTTTTGATTGGAGAAAGTTTCTCCCGGGCATTTGCAGTAGACTCGCTGGCATTGTTTGGCGGGTGGACACATTTTTCCATCCGGTTTGATCTGACCAATAATGAAGCTGCCGTTGCGGTAAATGACAAATTTATCGCCAAGGGACCTGCCAAACTGGGGACGCCGCTATGTATGCGCGTCTTTTTCGGTACCAATACATTTGAAGGGTTTCAAACGGTAGATATACCGCCCATGAACCTACGAAATATTGTGGTGAAAGAAGGAGGGAGTATCAAGTACAACTGGCCGCTCTCAGAAAATACCGGCAATACCGCCACAGATGTAATAGACAGTAAAACAGCCACCATCAATAACGCCAACTGGATAGGACCTAAACATCGTAACTGGAACCTGGTGCAACACTGGGAAATTGCCGGAAACCCAAGTGTGGCGTTTGACAGAAATACAGAGGTATTATATATTGTGTCTGCCGACTCCCTGTATAGCATCTCCTTTAAAAATGACCAACAGCAAGGTATCCGGCTGTCACAACGCCTGGATAGCCTGATGCCGGGTAGCCAGTCGGTATTCAATCCGTATAATAAGAAACTGTATAATTTTTATATCGATCATAAAAAAATCGGCGCCTATGACTCGCTCAACCGTAAATGGGAGGTAAGCTATGCGCCTGATCTGCTCACGATTTACTGGCAGGCGAATAAATTTATTTCAGCGGCAGATGATGCGCTTTATATCATCGGCGGGTATGGACAGCTGCAGTATAAAAATACCGTTCAACGGTATCATTTTGGCACCGGCCAATGGGACTCCGTACCTACTACCGGTGAACGACTCAGTCCCCGTTACCTCGCTGCCACCGGGAGTACACCCAATGGAGATACTGCGTTTATCCTTGGAGGTTATGGCAGCAACAGCGGCAACCAGGTGGTAAATCCCCGCCACTATTACGACCTGATGGCCTTTTCCGTAAACGATCACGCGTTTCATAAAATTTATCAACTGCCGGAACCACCTTCACAGTTTTGTTTTGCCAACAGCCTGGTAATAGATCCGCTCACCCGGTCTTATTACGCACTCATTTTTCCGGATGATAAATTCAATACTTCCCTGCAACTGATTGAAGGCTCTTTGCAAACACCAACTTATGCACCACTGGGGGATGCCATTCCATACTCCTTTCATGACATCAAATCTTTTGCGGATCTCTACTATTGTAAAGACGGCAAAAAACTGGTAGCAGTTACCCTGTATACGTCCAAAGACAATATCACCACCGTAAAAGTATATACCCTGGAATTTCCGCCAGGCGTTATGCTCACAGAAACTGCCGGTCTGCACGGCTTTGCCGGCTGGTATTACCTGTTGCTGGTGCCATTGGGGATATTTGTGGTGATGATGTTGTTCAAACGCCGCAAGTCGGTCCTCCCGGCAACTCCGGTGAAAGATACCGCTGTGTCAACGCCAGTTGAAAGAAGTGAAGTAGCGCCACCACCGCCCGCTGCAGCGGTTGTCCCGGCACGGGTGGAAGTAACCGAACCTGCTGGTGAACCAGCAGCAGATAGACGAGGCCATATCTTTTTCTTCGGTCCTTTTGAAGTACAGGACAAAGAAGGGCAGGACGTCACCAAATTTTTTACGCCGCTACTGAAGGAATTATTCCTGTTGATCGCCATTCATACAATCCGTTCGGGGAAAGGCATTTCGTCCGATAAACTATATGCCACTTTATGGCGCGATAAATCCAGTAAAGAAGCGCAGAACAACCGCTCCGTGAATATGGTGAAGCTAAAAGCCATCCTGGATAAACTGGGTACCTGCGCCTTTGTGAAAGAAGCTGACCGCTGGAGTTTGCAATATGCTACTACCGATATCCGCATGGACCTGGCCGATTTTCAACACCTGTTGCAATCGCCCCGTCCTTTGTCGAAACAACCCGTACGGGAGCTGTTAAGCATTTTGCGCCGCGGCTCTTTCCTCCCTGATGCCAACTACACCTGGCTGGAAGATCTGCAATCTGAGATATCCAATCAAGCGCTCGATATTTTAATGGAAACCGCCGCACAGTTTACCTCCGATCCGGAGCTGCTGATCGAAATTGCCGATAGCATTTTCCTGTTTGATCCGGTAAATGAAGAAGCATTGCGATTAAAATGCAGCAGCCTGGTATCGCTGGGCCGGCACTCACTCGCCAAAACGGCCTTCAATAAATTCGCCAAAGAATATCAACACATGTACGGAGAGGAATTTACCGATCGGTTTACCGCGTACTCCGGAGGGTAAGAAAGAATTACGAATTACGAATTACGAATTACGGATTTGTGGGGAGATAGTAAACGCGAAGCATATTCGCTGTTATCTCCCCACAAATCCGTAATTCGTAATTCGTAATTCGTAATTCTTTCTTTCCCCAATTAGTGCATTATTAGTGCTGCTATTAAGGCTGCCCGTATAAATTGCACCTAATGAATAGAACAACATTCCACGATTATGGCACTCAGGCCGCTTTATTACAAAAAAGAAAGATGCTGATGATGAAAATCATCAGCATTCTTTTTCCTTTTATACTATTGGGCGGACTCGAATTGAGCCTGCGACTATTTCACTACGGTCATGATCTGCGGTTGTTTATCACCGCACCGGGTAACAACGACTACTACATCTTCAATCCCGATGCTTCCCGCAGGTATTTTTCCAACCCCGACATTGCCACTACCGGCAACCGGGAACTATTTAAAAAAGTAAAGGATACCAATACCCTCCGGATCTTCGTGTTGGGAGAATCCACCACCATCGGTTATCCCTATTTCCATAACGGCTCTTTTCACCGGTGGCTTCAATACCGGTTAATGCATAGTTGCCCGGATAAACGGCTTGAGATCATTAATTTGTCACTAACGGGCGTTAATTCATATACGACAGAAGGTTTTGCGAAAGAATTATTGCCCTATCAGCCGGATGCAGTGTTGATTTATACAGGGCATAATGAATATTACGGCTGCCTCGGTACCGGGAGCACCGACAAAATTGCCGGCAACCCTTTCCTCATTCACCTGATCCTGCAATTGCGTGATCTCCGGATTACCCAATGGATGGCTAACACCCTGCAACGGTTGTCGCCCGGGAAAACAGCGGCCCCGGAGAGTGAAGGCAAAACCCGGATGGAACTGATGGTAAAGGACCAGGAAATTCCATTTGGATCTGCCACCTATGAAAAAGGCATTACCCAGTTTAAAACCAATATGGATCACGTGCTGCGCTTGCTGAGCGAGGCACAGGTCCCTGTTTTTGTCAGTAACGTGGTTTCCGCAGAAAAAGATCTCTTTCCGTTTACCAGCATTACACCCGATAGTACAAAGTTTCCCGGCTTTATGTTCCGCTACCAGCAAGGCGAAGCACTGCTGGCCGGCGGTGATTCGATAGCTGCACAACGTGCGTTCCTGGCGGCCGACAGCATTTACCCGGCCCACGCAGGCTGCAATTACTACCTCGGCACCCTGTTGTGGCAACAGCAGGATACCATACATGCCAAACAATATTTCGATAAGGCCAGAGACCTGGATGCACTTCGTTTCCGGGCGCCTTCCCGGCTTAACCTGGCTATTCTGGAATTATGCAGCCGGTATAAGAATACGCACCTGGTAGACGCTAACGCTGTATTTGAAGCCAATAGCAAAGGACATATTATTGGCAATGACCTGATCCTGGAACATGTACATCCTAACCTGAAAGGGTATGCCTTGCTGTCGGATGCGTTTTACAATGCGATGAAACAAACGGGCCTGGTCAGGGTGGATCCCAACCATGACATGTCGTTTGCTACCCTGCAGCAAACCATGCCGGTAACGGTAGTAGATTCCCTGTCCGGCGCCTATAAAATAGCCCGGTTAAAAAGAAGCAAGCCTTTTACCAGCACTATCGTAACAAATGATACCATGCTGATTACCACTCCTGAGGAGCAGCTGGCTTACGATATTGCTTTCAGGCACATTACCTGGACCGCTGCCATGGAACAGCTGTATCATCGCTATAATCAACAGGGTGATCTGGGGAAGGCCGGCACTATTGCCGCCGCGTTTGTCCAGGAGCATCCCACTGATGTTACCTGGTATGAGGAAGCGGCGAACTACATGGGCAAAGAAAACAATTCCGCCGCAGCGATCTTTTATTTTAAGCGGGCATTTGCCATATCACCGTCTTTTAAAATAGCCAGGATGCTGTTTGTGTTGCACCTCCAGTTAGATCAAACACAAGCAGCCTTGCCTTACCTCAACTACGCCATAGAAAATAATGAGCAGCACCTGAACCTGGAGCCGGTGAAAGCATTGCTGACGCAGGTAATGCAATTACAGCAGGCAGCCGCTGGCAATCCGGGTAATATAGAAGTACTGTTAGCCATAGCAGATAAATATTTCAGGATGGGTAATAAGGCAGGTGCGGCTTTGTATGTAGAGAAGGTATTACACGCAGCGCCGGGAAATAAAGCGGCGCTCACATTACAAAGTCAGTTGAAAAAAGTATAACACATGCAACATAGCGTCAACCGGCAACAATGTATTGAATTTGGCCAGGTGGCTGCTTTAGCGGCTATTGCAGCCACACTGTATACCCGGAAATTTTTATACGTGCAATTGGCATTGCCGGTATTGGGGATCACCCTGTTGTGGCCACTGGTGTGGTATCCGCTGGCCCGGACCTGGTTTGGAGCGGCGAAGCTGCTGGGGAAAATCAATGTCTGCATACTGCTTACCCTTGTTTTTGTGGCAGTAGTAGTGCCGGTAGGACTGTGGCGCAGGCTCCGTGGCCGGGACGGTTTACAACTGCGACAGTTTAAAAAAAACGATACTACGGTAATGGTAGTACGTAATCATGTATATACCAGGGCCGACTTACAACATACATTTTAGAACCATATAATTCGCACGGGATGGAATTTCTGCAGGAACTGTTTTACTTTTTAAGAACGCGTAAAAAATTATGGTTGCTGCCTTTGATCGTGATATTGGTGTTGCTGGCATCGCTGGTGGCATTAACCAGTGTATCGGCATTGGCGCCATTTATTTACGCCATATTTTAAGGGCTTTGAGAACCATTGTACTCGGTATATCGGCGTATTATCATGATAGTGCGGCCGCGCTGTTGATCGACGGACATATTGTGGCGGCCGCGCAGGAAGAGCGTTTTACCCGTGTTAAACAAACAGCCGCTTTCCCGGTGCAGGCCATTCAGTATGTGCTGTCGGAAGCAGGTATTAGGATGGATGAACTCACGGCTATTGCCTTTTATGATAAGCCGCTGTTGAAGTTTGAGCGTTTACTGGAAACGTATCATGCCTTTGTACCCCGTGGCTGGCGGAGCTTTCTGGCGGCCATGCCGGTGTGGATGAAGGAAAAGGTATTTATGAAACAGCAGTTGCGTAAAGCATTCCGGCAACTGGGGGCTACTACCAACATCCCTTTGTTTTTCCCGGAGCATCATTTGTCGCATGCCGCCAGTGCGTTTTATCCTTCGCCTTATGATACTGCCGCTATCCTTACCATAGATGGTGTAGGAGAGTGGGCCACTACCACCATTGCCTATGGGAGTGGAAGAGAGATCCGGCTGTTGAGGGAGTTGCGCTTTCCGCATTCACCGGGACTGTTATATGCTGCGTTTACCTATTTCCTTGGCTTTAAAGTAAACAGTGGCGAGTATAAGTTAATGGGATTATCGCCTTATGGGCAGCCGGATGCCCCGGAAACGGCTTTGTTCCGGGAAAAAATCCGTACCACGTTAGTGGATATACGAAAAGATGGATCTATCCTGTTGAACATGGACTATTTCGAATTTGCCACGGGGATGAAAATGGTCCATACCGCCAAATGGGAGGCATTGTTCGGCATTCCGCGCCGGGAGCCGGAATCAGGTATCCTGCCCGTGCACATGAACCTGGCGTTGGCGATTCAACAGGTAACGGAAGAAATTGTATTGGCATTGACCCATACGGCCAAATCGATCACAGGCAGCGACTATCTCGTAATGGCCGGCGGCGTGGCGCTGAATGGGGTGGCTAATAATAAAATCAGGACAGCGGGTATTTTTAAAGACATCTGGATACAGCCGGCCGCGGGTGATGCAGGCGGTGCTATTGGCGCCGCCGCTGCCGCGTATCATATTGGTATGGAACAACCACGTATCTTTTTTCCGGGAGATGATGGAATGCAGGGAGCTTTTTTGGGTCCTGCCTATGGCGACAAGGACATTCAGCACATGATGGGCAGGTATGATGCAAAGGGAACGTACTGGCCTGATTTCCGGGAGCTCACCAACCTAATTAGTGCAAAATTAGCGGAAGGGAAAGTGGTAGGCTGGTTCCAGGACCGGATGGAATTTGGCCCGCGGGCATTGGGGAATCGCAGTATCCTGGCAGATCCGCGTAATGCCGACATGCAACGTGTCATCAATCTCAAAATTAAATTCCGCGAAGGCTTTCGCCCGTTTGCGCCGGCTGTGCTGGCAGAAGATGCCGCCGCTTATTTTGAAACAGGCACCGCTTCACCTTATATGTTATTTGTAACGCCGCTTAAAAAATCGCTGCGTTGTGAAAGTACCGCCGCAGCAGATACCTTATATGAACGGCTATACGAAATACGTTCTGTAGTGCCGGCTGTTACGCACATAGACTATTCCGCCCGTATACAAACCGTGCATCGCACCACGCATCCTAAGTTCTGGCAACTTATTAATAGTTTTAAAAAACTCACGGGTTGCCCGATGCTCATCAATACTTCTTTTAATGTAAGAGGAGAGCCCATTGTACACTCTCCTGCAGATGCCTGGCTGGCTTTTATGCGTACAGAAATGGATTACCTGGTAATCGGGAATTATGTATTTGAACGCAGTCAGCAAAACGCTTTGCCCGCCCACTTGTTCCCGGCATACGAAAAGGACTGATCACGTTATTTATCTCCAAAAGAATTTAAAAAAAATTACTGCATTAATCTTTTGTTAGCTCATTATTAGCGCTGTTGTTAGGCCGGCGATGCTTACTTGCAGGGTATTATATTTTATCAATCGAAATTTGTTCGCGTTATGAAAAAATTGCTATTGCTGATGCTCCTCGCATCAGGTCTGCTGCAGGCTTATGGCCAGCAACAGCCGACGAAGGGTAAAGTACTGGATGAATCCGGCCAACCACTACCCGGCGCTACGGTCCGATTAAAAGGTACCACCATTTCAAGCCCTACCAATGCCCTGGGCGAATTCCAGATTGCTACCGGCGCTGCCGCCTCCCCGGTATTGATCATTTCCTATATCGGCTACCTCACGCAAGAAGTGGCGGCAACGGGTACTCCGCTCTCCATTCATTTAAAATCAGATGCAAGATCATTAAATGATGTGGTAGTGGTAGGTTATGGTACCCAAAAGAAAAGTGACGTTACCGGCGCTACCAGTTCTGTAAAAGCCGTGGAAATTGCCAAGCGTCCGTTGGTAAGAGTAGAACAGGCCTTGCAAGGTACTACCTCCGGTGTAACCGTACAAAGTAACAGCGGTCAGCCAGGCAAGGGCATCAGCGTACGAATCCGCGGCGCCAGCTCTATCACTGGCAGCAATGATCCGCTGTATGTAATTGATGGTTACATTGGCGGTAACCTGGAATCTATCGCTCCCGGCGACATTGAAAGCCTGGAGATTTTGAAAGATGCTTCTGCTACCGCCATCTATGGTTCCAGGGGTTCTAACGGCGTGGTAATGGTCACTACCAAATCCGGTAAATCCGGTAAGCCAAGGGTAGACGTTAGCGCATGGCTGAGCAAAAACTCCCTGCCAAAGAAACTCCGCCTGCTGAATGCCTATGAGTTTGCCACACAGGTGAATAAGAAAGGAAACATCGTAGGTACCGGCCAACCCTTTACCCAGGACCAACTGGACGCACTCCGGCAAAATCCCGGTGGCACCGACTGGCAGGATGAACTAACACAAAAGCCACTGGCACAAAATTACCAGGTAGGTGTATCCGGTGGGGGAGAAAATGTAAAATATTACCTCTCCTATAACTACCTCGATCAACCAGGCTTGCTGATTAACTCCGGGTATAAAAGAAACACCCTGAGAGCAAATGTAGATGTGAAGCTCAACAACCGGATGGACCTGAAAGTGAATATCACCGGCCTGTTACCCACTTCCCACAACACTGATTTCTCCGGTGATATCACCGATCCGTTTGCCGAGTCCAGCATGTGGGATCCTACCAGCGCCGTGAGAGACGCAACAGGTAACTATATTATTCAATCCAATTTTGCCTCCCTCGCAAAAAATCCGGTGCAGAATATTTTGAGTCGCTCAGTAGATGGTAAAACATCCAACATCACCGCTACCGGCGTTTTCACCTATCGCATTATTGATCACCTCACCTTTACATCCAACAACAGCTACGAGCTGCAACACCAGCAAACACAATCTATTTTCCCACCGGGAACCAATGAGGGATATAACGGTAACGACTATGCCAAAATGGATATCAATCGTTACAGAAGCTGGCAGAATTCCAACTTCCTGACCTACAATAACAGGTTCGGGGATCACTCCCTTACAGTGACTGCCCTGTTTGAACAGGCATCTAAAACCAATACCAACACCATTGCACAGGCCAACAAACTCTCCACTTATAGCCTTGGTTACTGGAACCTGGGTTTAGGTAAAACACAATCTACCACCAGCGGCTATTGGGCGGATGCCCTGATTTCCTACATGGGCAGGGTGAACTATGCGTTCAGGGATAAGTACCTCTTAACAGTAGCCGTACGTACAGATGGGTCTTCCCACCTGGTACAGAAGTATTCTACCTTCCCATCCGTAGCATTGGGATGGGCAGTAGACAAAGAAGGATTCATGGCGAATTCCAATGTGGTGACCGGCCTGAAAGTGCGTGCCAGCTATGGCCAAACCGGCAACCAGGCCGTGCCGGCTTATTCTACCATTGCACAAATTGGTACCGCACCTCCTTACTATTTTGATGGCAGCACACCCAGTGTAAATACGCCACTGGGCACACCAGTATCCACTACGCTGAGATGGGAAAAGAATAGTACTTATGATGTGGGTGTTGATATGGAATTCTGGCGTGGCCGTTTAACGTTCACCGCTGATGCGTATAATAAGAAAGTAGCTGACCTGTTGTATAACACCGATAATCCTTTCTACTATGGTGGTGGCAGCTTCCAGCGTAACATCGGCAGCGTAAAAAATACCGGCCTGGAATTCAGTGTGGGCGGTACTCCTGTGGTGAGCAGAAATTTCAAATGGACGAGTAATTTTAATATCTCCTTCAATAAAAATGAAGTACTGGATCTGGGTGGACAAGACAATATCATCGTAAGTAATATTGGCTCCGCACAACAAGGCGTATCCATCATTAAAGTAGGACAACCACTGGGTACATTCTACGGTTACAAATATCTTGGTACCTGGAAGAGTGCAGAAAAAGCGGAAGCCGCTTTATATGGCAAAAAACCGGGCGATACCCGCTATGCCGACCTGGATGGAGATCATAAATTATCCGGTGGCGACCTGACCACCATTGGTAATGGGATGCCGAAATATTATTTCGGTTTCATCAATGATTTCTCTTACAAAAACTGGAGCCTGAACCTAATGTTCCAGGGTACACACGGTAACCAGATGTTTTCTTTCAGCCAGGCCTACACCATGGGCGGACTGGGAGATGCACGTGACGCCACCAACGCCCGGATACTGGATATGTGGACACCTGAAAAGGAAACAGATGTTCCGTTGTATGGCAACCAGAATGAAATCAAAAGCAGCCGTTATGTATATGACGCCAGCTATATCAAGCTGAAAAATATTTCTCTCACCTACAGCATTCCACCTGCCTTGTTGCGCCGTATTCATGCCCGTAGCCTGGATGTATATATCAGCGGTCAGAACATCTGGACCATCACCAATTTCCCTGGCTACGATCCGGAGGTAACCAATGCTACCAACGCTATCACACAGGGATTAGAAACAGGTACCATTCCTAATCCTAAATCATATACAGTAGGCGTAAGACTTGGTTTATAATTGAAATAGCAGCAGCAAAAGCCGCTGGTTTTCTAAAAAATATTATTATGAACAAAAAATATTTTCTACCGCTGGTGATCACAGCGATGATAGGCACTTCTTCCTGTGTTAAGCTAACGGAAGATCCCAAAGCCACTTTAACGCCCGGCAACTATTTCAACACACAGAGTGAACTGGATGGCGCCGTTACTTCTGCTTACCGGGCACTCGCCATAGATGGCGCCTGGGGATTTACCAGCAAAATGACGGCCTACTTCGGGTCCGATGACCTCACCACACATCCTGAATCCAATAAGGCAGATTCGCGGGAATTCGACCAGTTGCAGGGTACCAGTACCAACAGCAGTTTGAGAGCCGGATGGGAAGGTCCGTGGAATACTATTTACCAGGTAAATAATGTGATCAGCAATTATGAGAAAGTAGCTGCCGCTACCCCGGATGCTATTCAAAAACGCACCTATGCCGGCGGACAAGCTTATTTCCTCAGAGGGTTGTGTTATTTCTACCTCGTAAGAACATTTGGCGCGTTGCCAATTGTAACCGGTCCCGCGGTAATCACCACCATCCCGGAACGGCAGGCAGCGGATAAAGTATATGCACAGATTGTGAGCGACCTGAAAAAGGCCTCCACGATGTTGCCCGATAAATCGCCCGCAGGAGTAGATGTAGGTCGTCCCGGTGCACTCGCTGCCAGAGCGGTGCTGGCGAACGTATACCTGACAATGGCCGGCTGGCCGCTCAACCAGGTATCCAACTACCCACTGGCGGCAACAGAAGCTAAAGCGGTAATAGATGCTAAGCAATTCGATCTTGTGCCCGACTATCTCGATGTATTCAAAACCAACAACAACATAGAATCCGTATTTGGCCTGGAATACAACGTAGGCGGCCAGTTGCCTAACCGTTCCTTTGGCGCTACCTGTATCCCGGATGATGAAGGCGGATGGGACGACTTCTTCCCGGAAATCAATTACTTTAAAGATGCACCGGTTTGTAAACGTACCGATGAAACATTCCACACGGAAATTAAAAGCAACAAGTTTGGTGTGGTAAGCTGGGATGATCCGAGAACCGCTACCAGGCATCCTTACTACAACAAATTCCGTTATGGTGCAGGCGATGGCATCGTGGAAACGCCCACCAAAGTAATCAGCTTCAATGCCAGCACCAACAAAACTACCGACATCGTACGTTTTGCGGAAACGCTGCTTACCTATGCAGAAGCTGCTACCATGGCTGCCAACGCAGTACCGGATGATGCCTACGATGCATTAAACCGGGTAAGACGCCGCGCTGGTTTGAACAATATCACGAGAGGTTTAACCGCCACCGCCTTCCGCGATTCCGTTGTACTGGAACGTAAGTATGAATTTGCCGGTGAATTTGGACAGCGTTGGTTTGATATTGTTCGTTTGCAGTTGCTGCCGGCAGTTATCGCCAGACGTGATCCGAACGAATTTAAAATCCGTCCGCTAAACCCGGAATCAGTAAAGAATCCGGGTCCTAAGTACCTGGCGCCGATTCCTTTCCGTGATCTCAATTTGAGCCCGGGATGGACACAGAATCCAAGCTATTAAAAAAGAATTACGAATTACGATTTACGAATGATGGATTTGTGGGTAGACAAAAGCGAAGTTGATCATCGCGTTTACCATCTACCCACAAATCCATCATTCGTAAATCGTAATTTGTAATTTGTCATCGTAAACTATAGTGAATGAAAAAAACAACGTGGACACTGTACAGCCTTTTGTTGCTGACACCATTCGTATACTTGTCCGGCAACGCTGCAGCAGCAGTCCCGGATACCATTCCCGGCGCCAAACAGCCTGTTGACCTGATTGACCCAACCATTGGTAACGTAGGCCAGTTACTGGAACCTACCCGGCCTACCGTACAGTTGCCCAACCAGCTGATACGTTTTACGCCCCAACGAAAGGATTATATGGATGATCAGATTGATAATTTCCCGCTCACTATTGTGTCGCACCGGTTAGGGCAGGTGTTTTCCCTGAAGCCGGCCATAGGTACGCCTGCTGCCGCTGCCTGGGAAAGACGGATGGCTTATGATCATAACCTGGAAATCAACAAGCCCTGGTATTACACTACCTGGTTACTGGAGGAGGAAGTAAACGTGGAATTCACCGCCGGTAAAAAAGCAGGCTACTATCGTTTCCGTTTCCCACAGGGAAAAAGTAAATCATTGTTATTTGATGTTTACAATGATGGAGATGCCGCGTACAACTTCCTGCCGGGCAATGTGCTCACCGGTATGGAAACTTATAACAACTATGTAAAAGTATATCTGTATGGGGTTTTCAGCGAGGCAGGTACGCCTGGCGTAGTGGAACAAGGACAGTTAACGAACAATAAAAGCATTGCTGGCAAAGGTATTAAAGCCTATATCAGTTTCCCTGCGACTACAAAAGAGGTGACGTTTAAATATGCCATCAGTTATATCAGTCCTGCACAAGCCAAGAAGAACTATGAAGAAGAGGTGAGCCGTCAGTCGTTTGATGCGGTAGCCTCCAGTGGTAAGAAAGCCTGGACCGACGTGATGTCGCAGATACAGGTGAAAGGTGGTACACCAGCACAACAACGCTCTTTCTATACGGCATTATACCGTTCCTACGAGCGGGCAGTAGATATTACGGAAGATGGTCAGTATTACAGTGGGTTCGATCAACAGGTTCACCAGGACAAGCGTCCTTTTTATGTAGATGACTGGACCTGGGATACATACCTGGCGCTGCATCCACTGAGAATGATCCTGCATCCTGCGCAGGAAGAAGATATGTTACAGTCGTTCGTACATATGTACGAGCAAAGCGGCTGGATGCCTACATTTCCCGTGTTGTTCGGCGACCATGCCTGTATGAATGGCTTCCATTCTTCGGTTGTCCTGCTGGATGCCTGGAGGAAGGGGTTGAAAAAATTCGATATCGAAAAAGCCTATGAAGGTATGCGTAAGAATGCTACAGACGCCACTATGTTGCCCTGGAAGAATGGTCCTAAAACAACGTTGGACGACTTTTATCATAACAAAGGATATTTTCCTGCTTTGCATATAGGGGAGAAGGAAACTGTGGAGGCAGTGCATCCATTTGAAAAGCGCCAGGCGGTAGCCGTAACACTGGGTGGCGCTTATGACGACTGGGCCGTAGCGGAACTGGCAGGGGATCTGAATAAGAAAGACGATCAGCGTTTGTTTGCACCGAGAGCGCAGAATTATAAGAACGTATGGAACCCGGAGAAGCGTTTCTTTATGCCGAAAGATGATAAGGGCAACTGGATTGACATTAATGTTAAGTTTGATGGTGGCATGGGTGGCCGTGATTATTATGATGAGAATAATGGCTGGACTTACCTCTGGCAGGTACAACAGGATATTCCTGGTTTGATGCAGCTCATGGGGGGCAGGCAGGCGTTTGAAGACCGGCTGGATCAGCTGTTTCGCGAGTCGCTGGATATGTCGCGGTATGCTTTCTGGAGTAAGTTCCCGGATGCCACAGGTCTCGTAGGGCAATATTCTATGGGTAATGAGCCGAGTTTCCATATTCCGTATTTATACAACTACACCGGCTCGCCCTGGAAAACGCAGCAACGCATTCGCTTCCTGCTGGATGCCTGGTTCAGGGATAATATTTTCGGTATTCCCGGTGATGAAGATGGGGGAGGGATGTCGGCTTTCGTCGTATTTTCTTCCATGGGCTTCTACCCGGTTACACCCGGTATTCCGGAGTATAGCATTGGTAGCCCTGTATTTGAAGAGGTACGTATTGCATTACCCAATAAAAAACAGTTTACGATCAAGGCGCATCACAGCTCTGTGGTCAATAAATATATTCAGCAGGCAAAGTTGAACGGCCAACCTTTAAACAAACCCGCTTTTACCCATCAGCAACTGGTAGATGGGGGTACCCTGGAGTTATTCATGGGACCCAAACCCAACAAACAATGGGGGGCAGTGAGATAGCTTTTAGCCATTAGCTTTTAGCTTTTAGTAAATGCAGCGAAGAACATGTTATGTTAATCTTCGCTGCATTTACTAAAAGCTAAAAGCTAATGGCTAAAAGCTACCTGTTAATATCTGATGAGAAAAGGATAATTTCTGCAAATACCCGCCTTCCATTTAGATTTACATTTAACCCCATAGGATAGCACAACCAAAATTATTGATTAGGTACCTAACTGATTCCACCAGAAAATATTTCAGATTTATTGTCACCTGTAAGGCTATACAATGAAACGTCCCTTTTTAAGAAAGTGGCAGAAGGCGATGAAGCGGCCTTCCGGGTGCTCTTTGACCAATACTGGGATACCGTATACGGCGTAGCGATGGCCCTGACCAAATCTTCTACCATGGCGGATGAGATGGCGCAGGATGTTTTTGTTAAGTTGTGGCTGAAAAGAGAAAAGCTGGCAGCTGTAGAAAATTTTGAAGGGTACCTGTTTATGGTGGCCCGTAACCACATCTTTAATGCCTTCCGCCGAAAAATAAAGACAACGACATTTACGGATCACCTGTTGGCCGAGGCGGCGGATACCATGCCCGCTACAGATACACCAGATAAGCATCTGCTGTGCAATGAACTGGAGAAGCAGGTGGCACTGGCAGTAGAACATCTTTCCCAACAACAACGTACTATTTATTCGCTCAGTCGCCATCATGGACTGAGCCAGGAAGAAATTGCCAGCACCCTTCATATCTCCCGGCATACCGTGAAAAGCCATATGAATAAGGCATTACATGTTATTCGCGACTATCTCCGTCACTACTGCTTCCTGGAAATATTACTCCTTTGTGTTTTTGTACCCGCTACATTTTTCACCTGCTGAAAAAAAATTAACTTTTTTTTCATTTCCACTCATACCTCTCCTTTTTTCGGGTGTCTTTATAATAACGTTCACCTTTTTGTTTTAAAATGGATAGTCAACATTTAAAAGAACTGCTGCAGCAATATCTGCATAATCGTCTTTCAGCGGAGGCGCTGCGGGGATTAATAGATCAGCTGCGTAAGCGGGATACGGATGAAGCGCTGCTATCGGTCATTGAAGAAGCATTGAGGAGCGGGGAATTTGCCAGTAGCACCCGTAAGGATCAGCAAGATGATGTCTTCCGGGATATCCTCCGGAAAGCGAACGTTGCTGCCGGAGAGGAGCCATTGTTGCAGCCTCAGAAAAGGCGTAGTGCCAGATGGAAAGTGGCGGCGGCGGCCATGGTGCTGGTAATGGCCGGGTCGGGCGCGTACCTGGTGAAGCAGCATGCAGGCACAAAAAATACGCATCCGGCGCGGTTGGCAAAAGCAGAAGTACTACCAGGCACCAATAAAGCGATGCTGACACTCGGAGATGGCCGTCGTATTGAATTGGATAGTGCCGCCAGCGGTACCCTCAGTCAACAGGGCGCTGCGGCTGTAACGAAGCTAAAAAACGGACAATTGGCTTACCAGTTGTTGAATGGCGTCTCCGGAGAAGTCACTTATAATACCGTGTCTACGCCGCGGGGAGGCCAGTACCAGATTGTATTGCCGGATGGCACCAAAGTATGGCTGAATGCCGCGTCTTCACTGCATTTTCCTACCGCGTTTACCGGAAAGGAACGGGTGGTGGAGGTAACAGGAGAAGCCTATTTTGAAGTAGCACAACAGGTAAGCCAGCCTTTCAAAGTAAAAGTGCAGGGCCTGGAAGTAAAAGTACTGGGAACTCATTTTAACGTAAACGCCTATACGGACGAAGCCACCATTAATACCACGTTGCTGGAAGGAAAAGTAATGGTATCACACCAGGGAAAAAATGTGGTGATCAATCCTGGTCAACAGGCCCGGGTAAAAGAAGATATCAGGGTAATACCCCATGCCGATATAGAAGCCCTGATGGCCTGGAAAGAAGGCAGGTTTTCCTATAATAATATGGAGTTGCAGGCAATCATGCGCCAGATCAGCCGCTGGTATGATGTAGAGGTAACTTTTGCAGATAAAATTACAGATACCTATAGTATGGAAATGTCAAGGAATGTGCCGCTATCCAAATTATTGCAATTCATGGAACTCAGCGGGGGCGTTCATTTTGTGATCAATGAAAGAAAAATCATCGTAAAAAAATAAAACCAGGATCTTTTTCCATCAAGAAATTGATGCAACAAAAAACCGGGCAGTGTTTGCGGCACTTCCCGGCGGATTGTTGGATCGATACAGTTATACAATCATTTCGGGACTGCTAATTGTTTACATCCAAACACTGACAAAAGTATGCAAAATGTTCTTTGTAATTCCACTTTTTTGAAAGGCTGTTATGTCATACAGCAACGAACACAAACGGGATTATGGGCCAAAATCAGATTGACAATGAAGCTGACAACGTTTCTGTTACTGGCATTCCTGATGCAGGCGGCTGCCGCCACGAATGCACAAACAATCACCCTGTCGCTGAAGAACGCTTCTCTCAGCACAGTATTCAAAGAAATCACCCGGCAGAATGGTTATAACTTCGTTTATAACAATACCCTGCTGGAACAAACAGCAAAGGTAAATATCGAAGTAAGCCATGCTAACGTGGAAGAAGTGCTGAAACTGGCTTTCAAAAACCAGCCGGTGACGTATGAAATTATTGACAAAACCATTATTGTCCGTAAGCCATCGCAGACACCCGCTGGCGATAATGACGCGAGTTTGGCCGCTGCCACCATTATCCATGGCAGGGTAACCGGTGAAGATGGTACCCCACTGGTAGGAGTAACCGTTCAGCTGAAAGGTACCAGCACCGGTGTGGTGACCAAAGAAAACGGAGAATTCCAGATCAGTGTACCGGATAATACATCCGGTATATTGGTGTTCTCTTTTATTGGTATGGAGAAACAGGAAGTGACCATCGGAAAAAGTACACGCGTAACCGTTGTACTGAAACATTCCGTGGCGCAACAGCAGGAAGTGATAGTAGTGGGCTATGGCACACAGAAGAAAGCTACACTGACCGGCTCCGTGGCCACCATCAAAGGAGAGGAAATTACCAGGGTGCCTTCTGGTAACGTATCTAATGCTTTCGCTGGTCACGTGCCCGGCATAATCGCCAACAACCGCTCTGGCCGCCCCGGCGATGACGCTTCCAGCTTATCTGTAAGAGGAACCAACTCCTTCAGCGGAGGTACGGCGCCGTTAATTATTGTGGATGGTATTCCCGATCGTAACATTGATCGCCTGAACCCTAACGATATAGAAAGTGTTACCGTACTGAAAGACGCGTCTGCCGCGATTTATGGCGTGCGCTCTGCCAATGGCGCCATCCTCATCACCACCAAAAGAGGAAAGTCCGGAAGGCCTGCTATTTCTTACGAAGGTACTTACGACATACAACAACTCACCAGGATGGAACATCGTGTGAACTCCTGGCAATATATGACCTACTACAATGAACTGAGTGGTTACCAGGGTACTTCACTGCCTTATACACAGGCAGACATCGATAAGTATAAAGCGGGTAATGATCCCAACTATACCAGCACCGACTGGCAGAAAGCCGTGTTCCGCAAAAACGCGCCACAAACCAGCCACAGTCTTTCTGTCAGAGGAGGAGGTGAAGCCGTGAAATTCTTTGTTTCCGGCCAATACCTGGACCAACAAAGTAACTGGCGCAATAGCGACGAACGTTTCAGAAACTATAACATCCGCTCCAATATAGATGCTTCTGTTACTAAAAACCTGAAACTGACATTTGACATCGCCGCCAGGAAAGAAGACCGTACGTATCCAGCCGTCGGATTGGGCTCCATCCTGCATGAAACCGTAAGCATGTATCCATTTATCCCGGTACACTGGACCAATGGGCTACCTTCTGCCGGTATATCCAACGGGCGTAATCCTTACCTGATGACTTCCTCTGAACCAGGTTATGACAAGGTAACCGACCTCTTTGTACAACCTAAAATAGGATTCGATCTGCAACTGCCATCTATCCTGAAAGGCTTGTCTATGAGCGGTTACGCGGCATTCGACTATCGTCAGAGAAGCGAAAAGAATTTTACCAAACCATGGGATGCTTATACCTATAGCCTGACGACCAATACCTATAACAATATGAAAAGCAGTACGGCTATTCTCAGCCTGTTCCAGGACGAAAGATCCTATAATGAGAATACCTACTTCTATAAAATTGCATTCGACAGAACCTTTGGTAAACACAGCATCAATGCATTTGCCGGATACGAACAAACGACGTCCACTTATAGAATGACTTATGCTTACCGGAAAAACCTGGTGAGTGATAAGCTGGATCAGCTCTTTGCCGGTAGCGCTGCTGACCAGATTGCCAATGGCAGTGCGAGCCAGGATGGCCGCGAAAGTTACCTCGGAAGAATCGCTTATAGCTATGCAGACAAATACCTCGCAGAAGTAGTAGGACGTTATAATGGTTCATTTAATTTCCCCAGTAACAGACGTTGGGGTATGTTCCCTTCCGTATCATTAGGCTGGCGGATTTCTGAAGAATCATTCTTTAAAGAGCATGTTTCTTTTGTCGATAACCTGAAACTGCGCGCTTCCTGGGGTATTATGGGTAGTGATGCGGTAGACAAGTATATGTACCTGGCAAGATACTCTCTGGTGAGTAATATGCCATCGTCTTACTGGAGCCCCGCCCAGGAATATTATACCTACTTCGGGGGTGACTACTCAGAATCTACCGCCTTATTCCTGGCCTCTATCCCTAATGTCAACATCACCTGGGAAAAGCAGGATACCAAGAACTTTGGGGTGGATGCCACGTTTTTTAACAACAGGCTGAGTGTAACAGCAGATTACTTTCATAACCTGCGTAAAGATATCCTGGCGCCCCGCAGCGCTTCCATTCCACTGTACACCGGGTTAACATTACCGGCTGAAAATATCGGCAAAACAGTGAACAGAGGGTTCGACTTTATCGTGAACTACAATGGTAACGTTCGGGATGTTAAATTCAATGTTGGCTTTAATTTTACCTATGCTAAAAACAAGGTATTGTTTAGCGATGAAGCAGCTAACATCCCTACCTATCAGCGTACCACCGGCATGCCTATCAACTCCTGGAAAGTGTATGAAACAAAAGGTATTTATCACACGGATGATGAAATAAAGAACTCTCCGCACATGGCCGGGACTAAACCAGGTGACCTGTGGCTGGTAGATAAAAATGGTGATAATGTCATTACTGCCGACGACCAGATAAGAATTCCGGAATCCGCCACTCCAAAAATTGTTTTCGGTATCACCATGGGTGCTGAATACAAAGGACTGGCACTGGACCTGGTATGGGCTGGGCAAACCGAAGCGAAACAAATGATCCTGCCGCAAATGCAGGGATCTGTAGTGGCGCCTCCACAGTGGTTATATGATGGTCGCTGGACACCGGATAATACCAACTCCGCATATCCAAGGGCATTTAACTCAAAAGATCCACGTAACTCCGTATACGCCGACTTCTGGTTGGTAGACGCTTCTTTTATCCGCCTCAAATCTGCGCAGTTGTCTTATATCATTCCCAAAAATTTATATGGCCGTATCGGTATACAGAATATCCGGGTGTTTGTGAGTGGGTTCAACCTTTTCTCCATCGACAAAATGAAGAAGTTTAACAGGGACCCTGAAACCGATAATATCACCGGTATCAACTATCCACAAACAAGGATTTATCGTGCAGGTATCAACATCGGCTTGTAATCCATTTTATCACATTTATGGACATTTAAATTTATCGTTGTGAAAAGAATATACTTGAAAATAGGTACTGCATTAATGGCCACCATGTTATTCATGAGTTGTCAGAAGAACGTGTTGGATAAAGTACCACTGGATTCATTTTCTGATCAGTTAGTTTGGAAAGATATGAAGCTGGCAGAGGCCTTTGCTGATTTCCAATATAGCATATTGCCCAATCCCGGCCATTACTGGGATAAGCTGAGCAACCGTACCTGGGCGCTCTCCTCTGCCTGTGATGAATCATTTAATAAGTTTGATGATTATAATGCGTCTATCATGAACTCCGGTTCCCTGACGCCCGATAACCTCAACAACTTTGATATCTGGGACGAAACCTATAAAAGGATACAGGATTGTAACCTCTTCCTGTCTAAAATAGACGGTGTACCCGGTGATGATGCTACACGTGCCCGTTTGAAAGCAGAAATTACTTACCTGCGCGCCTATGGTTATTTTAAGCTGGTCAGCGACTATGGCGGCGTGCCTTTGGTAAAACAACCATTTGATCTCAACAGTAAGTTTGACGTACCACGTAGTACATTTGATGAGTGCGTGGCCTTTATTGTGACGGAATGTGACGCTGCCGCCGCTGTATTACCCGTGAACTATGGCTCCGGTTCCGCCAACCTTGGTCGTGCCACCAAGGCTGCTGCCATGGCATTGAAATCAAGAGTATTGTTGTACGCCGCCAGTCCGCAATGGAATGCCACAGATAATGCAGATAAGTGGACAAAGGCATCCGATGCAGCTAAAGCCATCATCGACTTGCCCCAATACCAACTGTTTACCGGCGGTTATGAGAATCTTTTTACCGTTTGGAACTCCGAAATACTGATGGCCCGTATGGGAAACAAAAAATACCAGGGAAGTTCTTTCCAGGGCGTGGAAATGTTCCTGGCCCCATGTGGCTTCCATGGATGGTCATCCTTTGCGCCCAGCCAGAACCTGGTAGACGCTTTTGGTACGGCCGACGGAAAAGATATCACTGATCCAACTTCCGGCTACAATCCACAAAAACCTTACGACAACAGGGATCCGCGCTTTTACAGCGATATTATTTTTGATGGTAGGGCGTATGGAAGACCGGATTTCTTCAAAGACCGTTATGCGGCTGGTCATAGCAATGTGGCAGAAATGTATGAAGGCGGACTCGACTCCCAACAGGGATGGGATACCTGGAATGCCAGTCTGACCAGGTACAGCTTCAGGAAATACCAGGATACTACTTTCAATTTTAACGTAGAAACACAAACGAATAAATTTTGGATTATCTCCCGCCTGGGCGAAATTTATTTAAATTATGCTGAAGCGCAGTATCACCTCGGCAACAGCGATGTGGCCCGTCATTACCTGGATCTGTTGAGGCAACGCGCCGGTATTGGCGGTACCCTGCCTGGCAGCTTAACCGGTACGGCCCTGCTGGCGAAAATACAGAACGAACGCCAGGTAGAATTGTGCCTGGAAGGCCACCGCTACTATGATGTACGCCGCTGGAAAATTGCAGACGTCACAGAAAATAAACCATTGGGCGGCGTGAAAATTGTGAAGAATGCCGATGGCTCCAAAACCTATACCTACATTAAGGTACAGGATAGAGTCTTTAAGCCGCAGCATTACCTGTTGCCGATTCCAAGGGAAGAAATCAGGAGAACCAACATGCCACAAAATCCCGGATACAATTAATCTTCATTAAAAACCGGTCCCCATACAATGCAAAAATGGATCTTAGTACTACTACTGGTGACAGGTGCCTGCAAAAAAAGCAGCACCTCCACCACCGGTGGCGACAAGCCGGATGATAAAATAAAAGTAGCAGTAGCTGCTCCTGAATCCGGCTATATTTATCTCGATGGCGCCTATACGGGCACAATGGCCCCTGGTAATATTACAGTTGCTGCCGGGAAGCACGTAGTAGGCGTAGCGTTACAGAATTCCTGGCAATACCTTCGCAAAGAAGTAAACGTAACAACCGGCGTTTCGCTGAATCTTACTTCCAGTGATAAACCCACTCCTAAAGTCTGGAAAGCACTTTGGATAGGGTTAAATGAAACAAAAGGAACCAGTGCAACCGGAGATTGCAGCACGCACTTTACCACCACAGAACTGGATCAGGGATATGACTTTTTCAAATGGAGTCTGCAACAACATTTTGAAAAGTATGCCTATAATACGATCCATTGGGAGGTGGTACGAAAAGATATCACTACACCGGTGATGCTTACCCGTGGCGTTAATAACCAGTATACAGTGGAGCCATCCACTATTGCAGACCTGATGCAGGAGATTCAACCAGGTGCTTACGATTGCGTATTTGTATTCTGGCGGGAAAGCGAGGGGGCCTGTAGCTTTAAAAGCAATTATTTCGGCCTCGCCTGGACCAATCCGCTGAAAGAGCCTATCAAAACGGGCTACGTAACAGTGAAGTTTGATGCAGGAGCCAGTCTTGCCGATCGGATCAACTACTACAAAAATAACGACCCCGGGGTGTGGGTACATGAATGGCTGCATACCGTGGGAGAAAACTTTTACCAGGATAAAGGTCTGCAACTACCCCGTAAATCAGGCGATGGCCTGGTAGTGCATGCCGCAGAGATGTACAACTACATTTTTCCGTGGATGAACTGGTACCTCGACTTTATGGCTGCCAGGGTAGTGAATACGGCTGCCGGCCCCAAATACCAGGGGATCGGACCGGAAGCCTTCCTGGGTTGTACGGTGAGGGAAAAGGCAGCGAATAGTTGCCAGGACTGATCACATACCGCTAACATTATAATGCTCGTTACAAAAACGATGTCGACGGAACATCATAAAAAAACAGGATGAAAATACGCTTGCTGACACTGTTGATAACGGCTGCCGGTTATATGTCAACACAAGCCCAGACACCGGCTACTTTTGCCTCTTCAGATACCGCCATGCAACGGGCCTACGAATGGGCCGGGCACATGGTGCAACATTACCAGGGAAGCCCCACCGATCCGGTGGGGCCCTGGTATGAAGCAGCCCTGCCTTCCCGGGAAGCGTTTTGTATGCGCGACGTGGCACACCAAACTATTGGCGCCGCGATATACGGACTGCATAAAGAAAACCGGAATATGATCGGCGCTTTTGCAAAACACATCTCAAAAAGCAAGGATTGGTGTTCCTACTGGGAAATCAACAGGTATGCAAAGCCTGCTCCGGAAGATTACCGGAATGACACCGCCTTTTGGTACAACTTGAATGCGAACTTCGACATACTGTCCGCCTGCTGGAGGTTATATCAATGGACAGGAGACACCGCGTACATCAGCAACCCGGCGCTGACCAATTTCTTTGACAGAACCGTGAATGAATACATTCGTCAGTGGACGCTGCAGCCGGATTCCCTGTTGACCAGACCTACACATCCCAATGCACCGGCATCTTTCAACAGTAATGATAATTTTTATACCTGCAGAGGCTTGCCTTCGTATGTAGAAAATGTAGGCGCCCTGAAGATGGGGATTGACCTCATTGCCACCATTTACCGGGGATTGTTATCCTATGCGGCGATGTCAGATCTCCGGGGCAATAAGGCAAAAGCAGCGCAGTTGAGAAAAGCAGCAGCCCAATACCAGCAGCAAATGGAAACATGGTGGAATGAGCCTGCCACACGGTACTATACCTGGTGCAATGGAAAAGGTGAATTTGGCGTAGGAGAGGGAGAGGTATTCCTCTTGTGGTTTGATGCGTTGAACAACCCGGGCCGGCGTCGCAAAACCATTGAGCATATTATAACTACTCCGTGGAACGTGGAAACCACCTCCTATCTGCCCGCTATCCTGTATAAGGAAGGATATTGGGATAAAGCCGGCGAATATATTTTGCACCTAACGGATGCGGCTACACCCAGGAGAGAATACCCTGAGGTGTCTTTTGGCGTAGTGGAAGGTATTGTAAGGGGTTTAATGGGCATCACACCGGATGCAGCAGCCCGGCGTATTACCACGCTTTACAGGGGCAAAAAGGGCAGTTCTGCTGCGTTAAATAACCTGCAGGTGTTAAATACGGTGATCGCAGTGAATCACCAGGAAAAACAAACTACTTTCCGGCAACAGGGTAATAAAGCTGTGTTATGGAGAGCGGCATTTGCCGGGAACTATCAGAAAATAACAATAGATAATGCTCCCAGAAGCGCCATGCATGAGGTGGATCATAACGGAAATATGATTTCCTATGTGGAGGTAATGGTGAAAGGAAATAAAAGCTGCCATGCACGCGTAGCAGAGTAGTGACGACTTTGTCTATCCTATCCCAATTTTTATGAACACAAAGAGGGTATTTTTATGCTTGTGCCAAAGCATAGGAATGCCCTCTTTACTTATTTTTGTGTGCATGATTCTTACTTTACAGTTGTCGCCCGCCGCTACCGAATATTTTAACCAGTTACGCCGTACCTGGTACCCGGCTTATGCGAATGTAGTAGAGGCGCATCTGACCTTATTTCATCGCCTGCCGGCAGATGTATACCGCGGTGCTAATCCCTTTGAGGCAATTCCTGTCCCGGGTGTTTTTAGGTTGGAAGTGACAGGATTGCAGCGCTATCCTCACGGCATAGCCTATACGTTATTTTCGGCTCCTTTACAAGCCTTGCACCAGTCGTTACAACAACAATGGGCTTCCCGGCTGGTCTGGCGGGATCAGCAGCCTTTACAGCCGCATATTACCATCATGAATAAAGTGACGGACTGGAAGGCGCAGCAGGTATATGAAAAATTGCGGGCAGACTTTCAGCCGCCGGAAGTACAGGCTATCGGACTGCAGTGGTGGCGTTTCGACAAAGGACCGTGGACGCTGGTAGATACGTTTTCATTTGGCAATAAATAGTTGAATTTATCTAGTCACTTAAATTATCGTGACCTCGTGTTGGGATTATGTACTTTTGCCCCCAATTTTTTGTTTAATCCTTTATCTATGAAGAGAATATTACTTCTTTCTCTTGCTGCACTGTGGCTATTTGCATGTAAGAAAGACAACAAAACAGGTGACTCACCGACACCAGACCCCAAAGACCCGAACACACTTACCGCTGTGTTAAAGGTACAAGATAGTAAAGCGGTAGATGGTGTTATGCCAGCCGGCACCGGAGCTGCGGGTGCACCAGTATTAAGCATGATAGCTGAGGATCAGATTATCCCTGCTGTGGGCGGACATTTTGCTGTTGTTAAACCCAACCTGACCCGCGGTACAGCCAAAGGTTATTATGTGAAAGTAGTGGGAGCTAAAAGTTATTTTAAAGTAACCTTTCCGCCCAAAGCAGGGGCTCGCAAGGCAAATGTGAGCACTCCCCGTTTTTTACGTGAAGGGGTGGATTCCGTTATTATTATCAGCTTGCCGCAGGATATAAAATTAGATACCATTTACCTGGAATATGCGGCATTTGACTCCGCGAACGTAGCAAGTAATGTAATGAAAGCAGCTATTCCCGTATTGCCGGCTGGTGGAGGAAACGATGGCGCAGCATTGGTAGGTACCTGGTCTCTTAAAAGTACTAAGGGAGTGAATTCGCAAAGCCCATGGTTTCCCAGGGTTCGTGAAGATACTTTGTGGGTCAAAACAAGCTGTAAAGATAACAAGCTAGTGATGGAGGACGCGGCATTTAACGGGACAGATGTAATTTTAATTAGGTCCAATCACATTTTACTAGATGAAACATTCAACAGTGATGGTACGTTTACATCTGTAGAAAAGGAAATTGATACCAGGCTGGATATCAATAATTCTACCTGTGATAATCTGAAGTATACTACCCATAATATTACTTTTGATTTCGCGGGGGCCTGGTCTTACAATAGCATTAGTAAAAAAATCACCGTTGTAGGGGCCTATGCAGAAAGGGAGGGGACTGAGGGATACCAGGTTTATGTAACAACTGTACGGGAACTTACTTCCACCAGGAAAGTGGTAATAGTCCCATTTTTGCCATCAATTGAGCTTTTAGAGGAGTGGGTTAAAAAATAAACAGCTCTTAATAACAGGAAAGCCTTCCCATTACCGGGAAGGCTTTCCTGTTTCAGGTATTTCATCTATTTTCTGGTGGCATGTTTCACCTGCACCGTTACCTCATAAGTACCTTCCTGGTAGATATGAAACTGGAACCGTGGATTGACGTTATACACCGGATCGGCAGTGGGGGCATAGCCCGGATCTACCTTTACAAACGCACTTGGTATGCGGTAGTAAATCAGGTAGCCATAACCACTTTGCAGCAGTGGAAATGGTGTGGTTTCGAAATTACAGATCATCGAAGTATCCGTGAGCGTTAGCGGATGAAACTGCGCGTAGGTCTGGAAATCGCTGCGGTCACCTCTCCTGATAATTTCCCCTTTGGCGGGATTGAACGACTTTCCATTCTGATCCACAATTTTCAGGATGATATTAGTGCCTTCATCAGATACTTTTTTGATGGTGACGATGGGGGCACCCAGGTCGCCGCTGGTGGTGGTGCCATCTTTGAACCAGGCGCAGCCCCCGTCGCCTATGTCATAGGGGTCTTTATCTACCATGGTGAACGTGGCAATGTTTTTATACACTTTGGTGCCATGTTCATTGCTCGCCTGTATATCAAATTCGTAAGTGCCAACGGGTATCTTTACAGACGTGCCATAGAACGTAAAGGCGCCGGTATGTTCATTGAATTCCCAGGAAGGCTTGTTTACTTTTTGCCGCTTTTTATTCAGCAATTCCACCGTCGTATCTTTCTGTGGATCAAACAAGCCAATCCATTCATACCGCTCAAATTTGGCATACACGGTATCTGCATGCTGATGTTTTTCTGCGTCCCGGATATCCAGCAGTTTGTATACTACTGGTGCGCTGGAACCGTCATTACTTACGGGAGAAGTTTGCTGAACCTGTCCACGGTTGATGCGGATCGGGTTATCTACATAGCGTACCTGGTCGCTGAGAAAGCCGTTTTCTACTTTTTCACAACCATAGGCAAAAGCTGTTGCCAGCAGTATTGCGCCAAAGATTTTTATATTTCTTTTCATGATCATTGCGTTAGGATAAAAACTCAGTTAAACACATCCGCGAAATAGGTGAACGTGTGCCGATTATTCAATACATGTAATACCCCTGTGGTGGTAAGGATGCCGGTAGTTTGGCAAACCGTCTGCAGGTATTGATCCGGTGTCAGGTTCGGTAAGCCTGAATCATCGGTAGGTACAGGCCGGCCTGGTTTAGGAATCAGTTTCGTGAGATACAGGTACACGGGGTATTGGGTGAATACGCCGCCGTTGGTATAATCGCTGGAAGAGATGCCTTGTACCAGTCGCAGTTCCCCATCGTTCGACTTATACAGCTTACCTGTTTTGGTGGCTTTGTCGAGTGTGATTTTATCTTTGAACATATAGGCGCGAAGGGAATCTTTCAACGTTTTAAAATCCAATGAATCGAAGGTATATTTCAGATTGGGTTGCTCCAGGGATACCCGCAGCTGTTCCTGCTTTACGCTGATATAGTTATCTAATGCGTAATTAGTGAAGGCAAAGAAAGTGCCGCTGGCGTTTACTTCGTCTTTCAAACCGGTTTTATCAATCAGCAACATCACGGTATCAAAGAGGGGATTGTTTTTCAGGTAATCGTAGGTGGTCATGTTTACATGCGGATCGTGTACACTGCCGCCAATGGTATACTCTTTTTTACAAGAGAACAGGGCGATGCAAACCAGTGCGATGAAGGCCGGAAATAATTTATGTTTCATACAATGCTTTTTGATAGGTTAAAGTTTTCCTCTCCAGTAAGGTGTTTGTACCAGGGTGTAGTCATCTTTGAACATGGCGGGATCTATGGGCCATAACCAGCCGCCGGTGGGCGCTCCGTCCTGGAATTGCGTGCCGGGGAAATGTTCATTGTACTCCGGTAGCTTTTTGGTACGTACCAGGTCGTAGTAGGCATGTCCTTCGAAATACAGTTCCCGCAGGCGTTCTTCCAGGATAGTGGTGCCAAGTTCTGTGCCGGTACCGGTGGTATCAGACAAGCCGGCTCTTTCGCGTATTTTATTCACCAGGGTGAGGGCATCGCCATCCTGGTGGAGCTTATTCAGCATTTCTGATCTCAGCAGAATGATGTCTGCGAGCCGGAAAATGATCAGGTTATTACTCAGGCGGGGATCTTTTTTCGTAGAGCCATCTGCGTAAGTAATGTTGGCAAATTTTATGATTTGTCCCTGGTTGCTTTGTGCATTATAGAAGAAGGTCCGGTAGCGGATATCTTTGGCACTGTCTGCGTATAAATATTTCACCATATTGGTATTCACGGGCCATTCAATGTAGTTTTTGCCATCAATGAAAGGCATACTGAGTGTAACGCCCATGCCGCTGTTGTTTTGCAGGGAAAGGCCTTCCGACTGTGCATCGTTGATGTTAATTTCAAAGATGCCCTCCTGTGATTTTCCAATAAATACTTTGGCGTAGTTGCTGGGATCTGCCAGTAAATAACCTCCGCTGGTAATCACGGTATTGGCAGCATCGGCGGCGCCGGCATAGTCGCCCTTCCAGGCCAGGATATGCGCTTGTAAAGCAAATGCGCTGCCTTTGTTGGCCCTTACGGCACGATCTGTTTCATTGCCTTCGTATCCAAAGTCCAGGTTGGGTTTGGCCAGCTCCAGGTCTGCCAGGCATTGTTTCCACACATCTGCTGCCGGGCTTCTCGGAATATTCTTCGCGGTAGATACGTCTAAGTCTGGTTCCAGTTTGAGTGGTACATCTCCCCATATTCTACTCATATAGAAATAGGTGAAAGCACGCAGGAAATAGGCTTCACCGATCACATGGCGCTTGGTATCAGGGGAGGCAAATTTGCTGTCGGGAATACCGGGTACTTTATTGATGATGAGGTTTACCTGCTGTAGCAGCTGGTAGTATTGCTGCCAGTTCCAGTTATTGCTGCCCACATTGAGGCCGGTGAATTCCCCGTTGGAGATGTTGTAATTACCATTATCTCTTCCGCCATCGATGCTTAATTCCCCGGATACCACATCGCCGTATTTGTGCCAGGAGTTGTCCCGGATCAGGATATTGCGCAGGATGGAGTAAGCACCGGAGAGCGAGGTTTTAGCATCGGACTCACTGCTGAAATAGGCATTGGTAAAGGTGGAGTTATGCGGCTCCAGGTCCAGTATTTTGGAACAGGAAGCTACCAGTGTGGCAGTTGAAAGCACTGCAGCGGCGTATGCAATATATAAGCGTTGTTTTTTCATGATGTAATTTTTGATGGTTTAAAGGCTCAAATCCAATCCCAGCGTGAACTTTTTAGGAATGGGATAACCACTGCCGCTATATACGCCGAACGCATCTACCTGTTCAGGATCAGGAATGTTTCTGGATTGTTTAAAGAGATAAAGATTATCTGCCAGTGCGTATATCCGTAAACGTTTGAAATGCAGTTTGTCTAATACACCCTGGTTAAAGGAGTAGGAGAGCGACACATTTTTTACGCGGAAATAGGCGCCACTTTCTATCCAGGCAGAAGTCACCATGGCATATTTATAGTGGGTGCCGGATACGGAGCTCAGCATCGGGTAGTCTGCCTGGTCGCCCGGATTTCTCCAGTAATTGATGTTGCTCAGGTCAGGGAAGGCATGTGTGGAAATAGAATGATATGGATCCGGATTACCGTCGTCAGTAGGGATCAGTTGCGATAATTTACCGGCGAGGTAGTCGTTGAATATTTTTCTGCCTGCGGTAAAGGTGCAGAATACATACAAACTAAAGCCTTTGTAGCTAAAGGTGTTACCGAAACCGCCTGTTACTTTGGGGTTCGGATTACCGGCAGGTACGTAATCGGTGGCATCGAGGATGCCATCGCCATTGGAATCCTGCCAGATAGGATCACCTCCTTTGAAGGGATAGCCGTAGAAGCTGAGTGGCTGCCCGGTTACTTTGTTAACTGGTACATCTGCATCAGTGGCATAGATGCCTGTTTTGCGGAAGACGTTATAAGAGTTCAGTGGATGTCCCTGGCGGAGCAGGTATTTGTCGAGATAAATATCACGCCCACCGTTCGGGAGTGAAGTAATAATGTTATCGTTATGTGCCAGGTTTAATAAGGCCTGCCACTGGAATTTGGAAGATGGTTGTAGTACGTTGGCAATCAGCTGCAGTTCTATCCCTGTGTTGCGGATACCTATGGCGTTGGCCGTGAGAATGGAATAGCCGGTCGTCACCGGTACATTCAGGTTAAAGATACCGCCATTGGTTTTCTTTACATAGGCATCTGCTACCACGTTGAACCGGCCGTTATACAGGCTCACGTCCAGGCCCAGGTTGGTTTGTGCGTTCTTCTCCCAGCTCAGGTTATTATTGGTTAATCCTTTATCGAAGTTGAGGGCTACAGATGGAATGCCGTTGTAACCAAATGCGTAGTTGTTGCCCGTAGCAGGATTGGTACTACCGGGGAAGCCACCGGCGCCAATGTTATAGGTATTATAGGAGAGGTAGTTATCGCCACCATCGGGTTGGCGACCAGTAATACCGTAGCTGGCGCGTAGTTTCAGCATCGTGAGCCAGTTAGCGGCTGATTTCAGCGCGGGTTCATCACTGATGATCCATCCGGCAGACACAGAAGGGAAATATCCCCAGCGATTATTTCTACCAAAACGGGAAGAGGCATCTGCGGTGATAACACCGGATAACAGGTAGCGTTCTTTATAGCTGTAGTTGGCTCTCAGGAAAAGGGATTGGATACCACTCTGCAGTAAGTCGGAGCGGGTATCTGCGAGGTCTTTGTTCAGTACAGTTACGGTATGGATCTGATCATTCGGAATGCCGATGGCAGTAGCGTAGGTAGCGCGATATTCCCAGAACTCTGTGTTCTGTCCGGCAAGCAGGTTGATGGTATTGTTTTTACCCACATTGGTCGTGTACTGGATGGTATTGCTCATTAAGTAGTTATTGGATTTATCGGTGAAGCTGGTGGCCACACCGGTACCATCTCTTCTGGCAATGCCGGGCGTATAAGTATCCATCCGGCTATTGGTTTGTGTAAAGGAGATGACGGTAGAGAAATTGAATTTCTTTGAAATCCGCCAGTCAATTACGGGACTGATAGAGAGGTTATCGTTGGTATTTTGATCGGTGGCGCCGCTGCCGCTGCCGAAAATAAAGTCACGGGATGCATCGGTCATATACATCAGTGAGGTGGGCAGGGGACTGGAGGCATAATAGCCACCATTGAATGCGCCGAAGCCGCCGGACAGGTCGCTGATAGAGCGGGGCCGGTCGAGTTTGGAGTAGCGGATCTGGGTAGAGATTTTTACATTGGAAGAAAGATTCAGGCCGGTGCTGCTGCTAAAGCTGTAGCGTTTTAAGCCGGACTTTCTCACGATGCCTTGTTCGTCGTAATAGTTGAGACCATAGCGATAATTAACCAGGTCGTTGCCACCGGAAATGGATACATCGTAGTTATCAACGCGGCCGGTGCGATACATGCCACCCTGGTAATCGTTCGCATTGTTGAAGGCGGGATTGAGGCTGTCTGTCAGTATTTGCGGCAGGTTCTGGAGGTTGCCCCAGTTGCCGTAATGTTTGATCAGGTCCAGTTTGGCCCTGCGTTCTTCCGCGCCGATCACTACTTTATCGAGTTGTGGTTTTTCTGTGAATCCGTGATAGGTGGCAAAATCTACTCTGGGTTTGCCGGAGATGCCTCTTTTTGTTTTAATGATGATCACGCCGCCTGCGCCTCTTGATCCATAGATGGCGGCTGCGGATGCATCTTTCAGGATATCTATGCTTTGAATATCATTGATGGCGATACCGGCCATGACATCCGTGTTGGTGCCGGTACCGTAGTTGATGGCGGCAATGTCTTCTGTGGTTTGCGGTACCCCGTCAATTACATAGAGGGGGCCGCTCAATGCGCGGGCCAGGCTGGCTTTCCCGGCCGGATCGGCGGGGTTGCTGTTGATGTTGCGGCTTACGGCGGTGTTTCCACGCATGACCACATTACTTCTTACCCCGGGTTCGCCGGAATAGTTTTGTACATCCAGTCCGGGGGCGCGACCCTGCAATAATGCATCAAAGGTAGGGGTGGGGACGTCCAGCAGGGTTTTAGGATTGATAGAAGTAACCGCGGCAGTCACCGTTTTGCGGGAGGCTTCCTGGTAGCCGATGATCACCACATCTTTCAACGCTTTTCTATCTACCGGTAAAGTAATGTTCAGGTGTGCATTACTTTCTTTTACGGTGACGGAATGCGGCAGGTAACCTACAATGCTGAAGGTGAGCAGTGTGCCTGGGTTTACTTTCAGGGAATAGCTACCATCCGCATTGGAGATAGTGCCTGATTTGGCATCTGAAACACTGATGGATACGCCTGGCAGGGGATTTCCGTCGGATCCGTCCCGTACAAAGCCAGCTACCGTGATTTTTGTCGTGGCAGGATTTACCTGCGCGATGCCGGGTAGGGAAAAGAGGGCCAGACAGAACGTTAATAACATAGCAGTACAGCGATGGCTGTATCGTGTAAAATTAACAGTCATGTAAATGAATTTGAAGCTTATGAAATGATACTGGAATACTGAATAGCCAGTTTGTTAAAATGACATTGGTTGACGTCTTATACGCTGATACTAACTCTTGACACGCTACGCGTTTTGTTGGTCAAATGACGATTGATTGATACGCTTTTATTGGTTGCTAAATCGATTTTTTAATAAGATCACAGGTTCCGAATAAGGCAATGAAGTTAGTATGAAGCAGAAATAGAACTTGTTAATGAAATTTAAAAGATTGTAAACAATATTAAATGCGGGGCGGGGATAGTAGGTGATAATGTATGATGTAAATATATTATATTTACATGTCGAAAGAACTTATTAACCGAAAGGATACCTATGAAAAAATGCTACTCCCTATTATGGGTGCTGTGTACTTTTGTGTTTACCGGCGCCTTTGCACAACAAGCGGTGGTGAATCCGGGCACACGCGCCAAAGCAGCCATCCAGTTTACCAAACTATTAAACGAAGCGGCTACGGTGTATCCGCCACAGTTATCTTATCTCACAGAATCGGGTGCAAAAATTGAATCTGCCTTTCGTATCAGCGAAGATGGGATTTTATCTGTTACTTTCCGCTACCCGGTAGAAAACAGTTATACGTTGTATCGGCTCACGGCTCCGGTGAGTGCCATTAAAGCGGTATTCTACGATTATTACATCGGGTTGGAATTCAATAGCGAGGTGGTAAAAATTGCGGAGAGTGAAAAGGGCAGCAGGGAATTAAAAGAAAACAATACGTTATCAATGTTCCACATTGCCAAACCTGGTGACGGCCCACAGGGAGAGCGCCTGAGAGTGCGGATGGAAGAGGCGTTGCAGGCGTTCAGGGAAAGTTATAAGTAAAGCAGAAAGCTATTTTCGCGGATGATCGAAGCGGATATTGTCTTTTCCAGGATTAAACTGATTAGACTGATTTTTTATTTTGATTTTCCGGATTAAGAAAGATGGGAGACAGAAGCAGGTATTGTACTGCTTTCATCTCCCATTATCTTTTTAAATCTTTAAAATATTATCGTAAAAATCAGTCTAATCAGTTTAATCCTGAAAAAGACAGTCTTCGCTTTATCCCACCTGTGCTTCCGGCAATTCTTTGCTGATATAGCCAATGAATGTCCAGATTTCCAGTACTTCATCGATATTTATAATTGCGGTTTCATAGTTGCTGTTCAGGGAATGCAGTGCGAGGGTGCCGTTCTGTTTAATATGATTCCCTACAACTTTGAAAACGATTTCTTCTTCTCCACCTTTCAGGATCAGGACGCAGGCGGTATTATTTTTCAGATGCGACCAATCCTGTAGGTATTGCGCAATGATATGGCTACCATCGGGGATGGGGGCCATAGAGTCGCCGCTGATAGGAAACATGCGGATAGTTTTACCCCTGGGGAGTTCCGGCAGGGTAAATTTCGGCAGGGCGGCAATGAAGCCGGGATCGCTGAACCCGTTGCGGTAGCCCGCTTTGGCGCGTGCGGGTACATATTCCATGTTTTCTTCATTGCTGTTATCTACCGTGATAGGAAGAATGCGTATATGCCTTCCTGAGAGATCCACCTGTTTGCCTGCTTCCAGTTCTTCCAGTTGAGCTTCCGGAATTTGTGAGAGGTCTGTTTTAACCAGGAGGTCGATATCGATTTTAAAAAAAGTGGAAATCAATACCAGGTCGTCCATACGTGGATTGCGTGTTTTGCCGCTTTCCTGCGCAGTGATCTTGTTCCGGTTCAGTCCCAGTAAATCAGATAGGTGCTGTTGTGAGATCTTCTTTCGTGTCCGTAATAATTTCAGATTAGCGGCCCAGAAAAGGGGCTGTTTGTCCATGCCTTATATATTTATAATATATTATATTTATAATTAACAAAGGCAAATGTATAGATTTTTACGGATTCTGGGGAAGTAAAAGACTACTGAGTTGTTGGGACAGCGCGGACCCATGCAGGTCTTTATTAATAATCATACCGGTGGAATCGATCAGGTAGTTCTGGGGAAGGACTTTAACCCCATAGGCTTTGGCCGCGTCGTTCCTGTCCCTGGTAGGATCGGAGAGGTTGGTCCAGGTGAGGCTGTCTTCCTCGATCGCTTTTAGCAGGTAAGGCCGGTCTGCTGGTGGGTCTACTGCGATACTGATCACCGTAAAGTTTTTATCTTTAAACTCCCGGTAGGCTTCCCGTATGTAAGTATGTGCATTGCGGGAGGCTGTGAACCAGGAACCCCAGAAGTCGAGCAGTACGGTTTTGCCTTTAAAGTCGGAAAGCCGAACGGGGTTACCATCCATATCGGGGACTTCAAAATCGGGAGCCGGCGAACCTATGGCCAGTTTACGGACCTGGGCAATTTCTGCCTGGAATGCTTTGCCTTCTGCGCTATTGCGTATGGCCGGGATCAATTGTTGAAAGAGCGGTTCAATCTGATCAGGGTCCATTTGAATACCGGCAACTTCTTTCAGGGCTGTCAGACTGAGGAAGGAGCCGGGGTGTTCGGTGATAAATTTATATTGGATCATTCTTCTGGCCTCCCAGGCCACGGAATACCGTTGCGTGAGCTTTTGTGCAAATACGGCGTCCTCGCGATCACTGGCAGAGGCCCGGGCAAGGTCCTTATCGATTTGGGCAATGGATTGGTCAATGTTCTTCAGGGCTTCTTCATAATCCTTATTTTGTTCATTGATAGGGGAAATAATCCTGGCTTTGTGGACATACTGTTTGGTTTCCAGTTTGGTCTCGCCTTTTTCCAGGTAGAAAATTCTGGAATCAGTACCATCGGGAAGACGCATCAGGTCGATGCTACCACCGGTAGTACAGAAGATCAGCATGGCCTTTACGGGCCCATCTACCATGCCTGTAATGCGAAACTCCCCATTTTGCGCATCCGTGGAATCTACTATCAGTTTGTCGTTCGAGGCCTGGGTAAGGTAAACTCGCAATGGGCCGCTTTGTTTTGCTACTTTTCCTTTCAGCATAAAGCTTGCGGGCTGTGCCTTAACAAGGCAAGGCCAACACAACAGGGCTAAAAATGTTATTTTTTTCATAAGAATCACATGTACAACCGAATCTATAAACTAAATTCATTCAATTCGTATACAGAAGTAATTGTTAAGCAGTAATAACAAAAAATATATGAACAATAGCAAGTCGCCACATATCCTGAATACGTCTACCAACCTGTTGGGTTTTTGCCTGATTGTACTTACTTCTATCAAAGTGGCCCGTTTTAATCACGCTACCATTATTGACGATTGCACCGGTATCGCCGCCATTTTGTTGATGGCCAGCTGCCTGCTGTCATTTTTATCGCTGAAGAACAGGCACAACAGGCGAAGCGAAAAACTGGAGCTGGTAGCGGACTATACCTTCCTCATTGCCTTAATTTGCGTAAGCATTACCATCGTTTTTGTGTCCTTTAATATACTGACCTGATTAGGGAGCAGAAAGGGGAAAGCATAAAGCAAAAAGCTATTAAAGCGATTGACCAGTTAAATACCCACTTATATCAATCGCTTTAATAGCTTTTTGCTTTATGCTTTCCCCTTTCTGCCTGACAGTGTTGTTTTTCTAAATCCTTTTTTCTATTATTGCTACTGTAAGAGGGCCAACCCGGTTATACCTTTTTAATTAGCAACCAGATCAATCAGGAAAAAATATTCTTTTTTTTTGTCCATTTAGCAAAAACGTTTTAGCATAGACATGAGCATGGATGAGATTCGTGAATGGCAAATGCAGATTGCGCGTTATGATGATGAGCAGGCTTTCTCCCGCCTGTTCCGGCATTTGTATGACCGGCTGCTGCATTTTTGTATCCGGTATGTACATGTCAGGGAAGCGGCCGAAGAAATTGTATCAGACGTTTTTGTGAAACTGTGGAACCGCCGTGCAGAGCTGGAGCAGGTAGTGAACCTGGAAGTCTATCTCTTTGTTGCCGTAAAAAATCATTCTCTCAATTACCTCGAACAATATTCCCATCTGCGTATTGTACCGCTTACCGGTTCCGATACTGCCGACCTGCGCAATAGCGTAGACCTGGAGCGCGACCTCGAATGGAAAGAGATGCGCTTTAAAATGGACCAGCTGGTGGCCGCCTTACCGGCACAGTGCCGCCGCGTGTTCCAGCTGATCAAAGAAGATGGCTTTAAATATAAAGAAGTAGCCGAAATCCTGAGCATCTCTCCAAGAACGGTAGAAACCCAGCTTTTCCGGGCCATGCGCCGCCTTAATGAAGGATTAGGCGCCATCGGCAAAAGCAAAGAAATATTACCCCCTTTATTAATACTCCTGGCTTTGTCGTTCCCCGGCTTTTGCTGATGCGTATTTTGTCTTGGGACAGGATTATGCTGATTATACTGATTTTTAGTATTGATATTGAGGATTTAGAAAGAAGGGAAGCAGATCGATGAGGTTTTGCTATTCATCATCTATTTTCCATCTTTCCAAATTCTCAAAATGTAATCAGTATAATCAGTATAATCCTGTCCCAAGACAAAATTAATATTGAGGATTTAGAAAGAAGGGAAGCAGATCGATGAGGTTTTGCTATTCATCATCTATTTTCCATCTTTCCAAATTCTCAAAATGTAATCAGTATAATCAGCATAATCCTGTCCCAAGACAAAAAAAATATTTCCCCTCCCTGTAAGTAATTCCCCGTTTGTTACCTGTCCTTCTCTCTGAACACGATTCCATTTTATGATAAACGAAGAACATTTCGTCTTACTGGTGACACGTAAACTGGCCGGGGAAGCCACTCCGGCAGAGTTGTCGGAATTAAAGGCCCTGCTCGAACAATACCCGGTACTGAAGGAGCGGTACGCACACCTGCATCATTATTTCGAAGATCCGTTGCAGCAGGCTGCCGAAAATACGGAACAGGCCCTGCAGCGCACGCTGGCAAAAATAAAATCCCAATCAACGGACCTGCCATCTCCCCCTGTAAAAATTAAAAAGATACATACCTGGCGATGGGCAGCAGCAGCGGCAGTATTAATGCTGGGCGGCGCCTTTTACTTATTCAACAAAGGCCAGCGCTCCCCGGAAGCCACACGTCAGCAATGGGTGAAACGCAGCAATGGCAAAGCTACCCGCTCTTTTATAGAGCTGGCCGACGGCAGTAAAATATGGCTGAATGCGGAAAGCGTACTCACCTATCCAGAGAAATTTAAGGGTAACAGCCGGGAAATTTTCCTGGAAGGAGAAGCCTTTTTTGATGTAGCCACCAATGCCAAACGCCCTTTTATTGTACACCTGAAGAAAGGGACGATTAAAGTACTGGGCACCTCTTTCAATATCCGCGCCTATGAAAACGAACCCGTGCAAACAGCCGTGGTAACCGGAAAGGTGGCCTTTATTCCCAGGTACGAAGAAGCAAAGAAAATCAGTGATACCATCCTGATTACGCCAGATGTAAAAGTCAGCTTTACAGCCAGCAGCGGTACACTCATCAAAGGCAATACCATCGGCGCGGAAGATAAAGCCTGGACAGAAGGACGCCTGATTTTCCGGAATGCCACCCTCGAAGAAATCGGCGCCAGCCTGGAACGAAACTTTAATAAACGGGTAGAATTTGAAGCCAACGCACCAAAACAATATCGCCTGACCGGCTCTTTCCACAACAATTCACTGGAAGATATCATGTACTACCTGAACAAGTCAAAAGCATTCCACTATCGCATCACAGATTCAACATTGGTCATAGGAGAATAATATAAAGCCAACATTACCATTTAATCATTTTTAATCACCACTACGTTATGAGAAAGGAACTATACAAGCCTTCTTTTCGTCCACCTTTCGGGTCGCTGATCGTCTGCTTATCGTTGCTAAGCGTGCTGGATCTGCATGCACAGGTAGCCTACGCAGCAGGTACGCGTCGGCAGGTACAGCATGAGCCGGCGAAGATGAAGGAAAGATCGCCTTCCGGCAACTACCTGGTTAGCCTGCAGGTAGAAAATGCAAGCCTGGCGCAAGTGCTGGAGAAAATTGAAGCACAAACCTCCCTCGTTTTTGTATATGCCAATGACGACATCAAAGCCACGCAGAAAATATCCCTGAACGTAAAAGATAATAAACTGGACGATGTATTACAGATGATCCTCCTGCCAAGAGAAATCAACTACGAATTCATTGCCAACAAAATCATTCTGAAACGTGGAGGCGTTACCGTTACCAGCGATCAGCAACAGGAAGTTATCATCACCGGCCGCGTAGTGGATAACAATGGACAACCCATTCCCGGCGCTAACATTCGCCTGAAAGGACAAACCATTGGCGCCGTTACCACCGCCGATGGCAGCTATTCCCTGAAAATCCCTGCCACCGCGGCCAACGGCGTATTGATATTTTCCTCTATCGGGTATATATCTTCAGAAATAAATATCTCCGGCAGAACAAATATTGTCACAATGCTCAACGTAGATTCCAAAGATCTCGGTGAGGTAGTGATAACGGCCTACGGCCAGCAGAAAAAAGGGCAGGTAACCGCTGCCATCAGCACGGTTAATTCGAAAGATATTACCAGCCGCCCTGCGGTCAACATGTTCCAGGCCCTGCAAGGCCAGGCGCCCAACCTGATCATGCAACAAGCTACCGCCGAACCCGGCGCCGGCATGGTGATGAATATTCGCGGAGTGGGTAGCTTAACCGGCAACGCTCCACTGGTAATCATCGATGGTATACAAGCCGGTACGGCGGGTTTACAAAACCTCAACCCTTACGATGTAGAAACCATCTCCGTATTGAAAGACGCCGCTTCCGCCGCTATTTATGGCTCGCAGGCGGCTAATGGTGTGATCTACATTACCACCAAAAGAGGAAAAAAAGATGAACGCCCCTCTGTACAGTATAACGGCATGTATGGCTGGCAAACGCCTACCACCTTACCCCGTAACGTAGAAGCCTGGCAGTATATGACACTGAAAAATGAAGCGTTGGTGAACTCCGGCAAAACACCACAATTCACACCGGAAAACATCCAGTACTGGCACGACCGCGGCTCGGAACCTGCCATGTTACATGAAATGCTCCGCCAATACACGCCTCAGCAAAATCATAGCCTGAGCTTAACCGGTGGCGGCAAAAGCAGCAGCTACCTGTTTTCCGTTGGCTACCTGGATCAGGGCAACATGCTGCAGAATAAATATGTACCACAGGATTTCTACTACAAAAGATATAATGCCCGTTTAAACGTATCCGTAGACGTTAGTAAGTACGTAAAGGTAAATGCCAATGCAGCGTACACCCGTTCTATGTACCGTACACAGCAGGCGGATATTGGGTTGCTGATGCGCGACGCCATGCGTGTACCCCGTACCAATGCCGTGAAAGACACATTGGGCAACTGGGTGGTACCAAGCCTTACCAGCAACAGTATGATTGCCCTGCTGGCAGACGGTGGCTTTAACTTAAGAACTATCGATAACCTGATGGGCGGCCTGGATGTGGTGATCACCCCGGTGAATCACTTCAGGATTAACCTGAACGCTTCCGGCGTGTATAATATCAACAACCTGAATGCCCGCACCAATAAATTCACGTACGCACCTTACTATACCACCGCTACACCACCACAGTATAACCAGTTGCAGCAGGATGAATACAAAGACCTGACCACTAACGTATACGCTACTGCGGAGTATGAAAATACCTTTGGTAAACATTACGTGAAAGGGCAGGTAGGCGTGCGCAGTGATGCGGTGGATGAAGGCTATGGCTTCCGTGCCACCCGTTATGGTACTACTAACCTGGATCCCAGCTGGGGCATAGGCGGTGGTTACATTCCGAAACCGGATGGTACCTATGATTACAAAGACATCGGTACTTACAATGATTTAGCCAACCCGAATCTCTATGCATTGAATTCCCTGTTCGGGCGCTTCAACTATTCGTATAGTGATAAATACCTGGCGGAAATCACCTGGCGTTATGACGGCTCATCCAAGCTGGCTCCGGGCCATCGCTGGCAGTTCTTCCCGGCTTTTTCCCTGGGTTGGAGAATTACGGAAGAAGCCTTTATGCAGGACGTAAAAGAGAAGATCGGTAATTTTAAACTGCGTTATTCCTGGGGACAGGTGGGTAACTCTAACATCGGCGGATTTAACTATCTGTCCAGGGTATCTATCAATAACGCCAACTATTCTTTCAACAACTCTATTGCCCCCGGCAACACGTTCTCTACCTTCAACAACCTGCTACAGTGGGAAATTTCCACCATGGGCAACTATGGCATCGACGCAGATTTCTTCAGGGGTAAGTTAACCGCATCTTTCGATTATTTTAATAAGATGACCGATGGTATTTACCTGTTCCAGACAGTACCCGGAACGGCAGGAACAGCTGCGCCACTGGAAAACGTGGGTAAGGTAAACAATAAGGGCTGGGAGCTGGCCCTGGCGTATCATGCCACCACCGGTGCTTTCCACCATACCTTTGGCTTTAACATCGCCGATAACCTGAACAAGGTGATTAAATTCGGACAGGAGTCTGTTCGTGGATCGGATGTAACGTTTATCATCAAAGAAGGATACCCGATTGCCTCTTACTACGGCTACAAATCCAATGGCCTGTACCAGAACCTGGACGATATCAAGAATGCACCGAAGGTGCCATTTGCCTATAACCAACAGGTAATGCCGGGCGATATTAAATACATTGACCGTAACAAAGATGGGGTGATCGATGAAAACGACCGTTACATCTTCGGTAATCCTTTCCCACGCTATACTTTCGGGTTTACTTATAATGTAAGCTGGAGAAACTTTGACCTCACCATGTTCTGGCAGGGGGTGGGCAAACGCACCCAGTTTATGCGCGGCGATATTGTGGAAGCATTCCACAACAACGAAGACCACGCCATGGTGCAACACCTGGACCGCTGGACACCTACCAATCCCGGCGCTTCCTATCCGCGTTTGACCATCGGTGCAGCGGATGCCAACAACTTCGCGTATTCCGACTACTGGTTGTTTGATACGAAGTACCTGCGACTAAAAAATTTCCAGGTAGGCTATAATCTGCCGGCGTCTTTATTGAAGAGGGCCAATATGCAGGGCGTAAGGATATACTTTACCAGTCAGAACCTGATCACGATTATGCCGAAACGATTCCGTCAACTTGGCGTAGATCCTGAGTTTACACAGTTCGACGACAAGCTGGGTATGAATAATTACAATGCCATTGCCGGCCGTAATTATCCGAATGCCGCCACCTTCGCCTTTGGTTTGGATATAAAGTTTTGATGCCTAAACAATCAATGTTATGAAGAAAATATTTTTATCAATATTAGTAGCCGCGGGATTGTTTGGCTGTCGTAAGCTGGATCAGCCCATCACGCGGGAGTTTACCGAAACCGCTTATTGGCGTGATTCACAGGATGCCCTCGATGCACTCACGGCCTGTTACGAGCATTTATCGAAAGATGATTATTTCTTTGGAGATGAAGCCCTCAGTGATAATGCTTATAACAGCGGCGGCGGTTTACTGAATGTAAACGCCATCGCCAACGGTGGCTACGACGGCGCCAATGGCCGCGTAGTAGACACCTGGCCTTATTATTATACTACCATTCGTCGTTGTAATACGGTGACCACCAACATCGATCGCGTACCCAATATGGATGCGGCATTAAAACGCCGTATCCTGGCAGAGGCGCGTTTCATCCGTGCCTATGCTTACTTTCAGCTGACGGCCTGGTACGGTGATGTACCTTTTTATACAGACCTGATTACCATTGAGCAGTCGCGCACCATTGCCCGCACCGATAAAAATACCATTCAGCAGTTTGTGTTAACAGAGCTGGCAGATATCCAGAAGGATTTGCCTGTTAATACGCAGCAGGCGCAGAGTGATCGTGGCCGTGTTACCCGTGGCGCCGCTATTGCCCTGAGTGCCCGTGTACACTTGTTCCGCAGCGAATGGCAGGCAGTAGTCAATGATTGTGACCTGCTGATCAACAAAACAGATAATGGCAGCTATGCACTGTTTAACAACTACGCCAACCTGTTTACGGTAGCAAATGAATACAACAGTGAAGTGATCCTGGATCTGGAATATGGCGGCGCCAGAACGTACGACAAACAACGGCAGTTTATGCCGCAAACCATTGCCGCGCTGAGAAGCGTACTGGTACCAACGCAGGATCTCGTAAACGATTACATCATGACCAACGGTAAAGCCATTGGCGATGCAGGCTCGGGGTATGATGAGAATAATCCGTATGTCAACCGGGATCCGCGTTTTGAAGCCACCATCCTGCACGACGGCTCCAGGGTGACTGACTTCAGCGGGAATGTACAAACCATTTTGACGAAGCCCGGCTCTAACCCGTCTACCAACACCGTGGATGACCAGGGCGCATCACCTACCGGTTATTATTTCTATAAATATTATGACCGCGCTGCCACTAACTATGCTTCCGGCTTAAACCTGATCCTGATTCGTTATGCGGACGTATTACTGATGTATGCGGAGGCAAAGAATGAGTTGGGGCAGATGACATCCGCAGTATGGAATCAAACCATCCAGCCGTTGCGCAATCGCGCCGGATTTACAGACCCGGGCGCCACCCAGTTTAATGCGGCCCTGAACCAGTCGCAGCTGCAAACCGTGATCCGCCGCGAAAGACGCGCAGAATTTGCATTTGAAGGATTACGCATACTGGACATCCGTCGCTGGAAAACAGCCGATGTTGTGATGAACAGACCCGTGAGAGGTATTAAGGTTACTTCAGGTGCTTTCAACAAAGACCCTAACGGCTATATCATTGTAGAAAACAGGTTGTTTACCAATCCGAAACACTACCTGTGGCCTATACCGACCATTGAACGCGATCAGAACAAAAATCTTTCACAAAACCAAGATTGGTAATCCTTCCACCTAAAACTGTAATAACATGCAAAAATATTTCATGATCCTGCTGAGTGTGATATTGTTTAGCTGTAAGAAAGACTATACACTCAATACCAATATACAACCCGTAGCGAAGCTCACCGCGCCGCTCGATAATAAATACATCAAGCTGCAACCGGCTACCAGCGCCACCCTTAGCTTCGAATGGGACCAGGCCCGCGCAGAAGATGGTTCACTGGTGATTTATGAAGTGGCCTTTGATAAAGAGAATGGCGACTTTTCCAATCCTGTTGCCAAATACGCTTCTGATGGCGGTGGCGTACAGAACAGGCTGACCTTATCTCATAAAGACCTGAACAGTATTGCCGGTAAAGCGGGCATCGCTTCCCTGGCCACCGGTAAACTGAAATGGACCGTGCTGGCTGCTAAAGGATATAACATCCAGAAAGCGGCAGAAACCAAAACCATTGAAGTAGAAAGACCCAATGGCTTTGCTGAAATTCCTACAGATGTATTCCTCACCGGCGACGCTACAGAAGCCGGCGCTGACCTGTCGAAAGCGCTGAAGCTGAAATCCACCGCGCCGGGGGTATATGAAATTTATACGTCTCTCAAAAATGGCAAATATCATTTCACCAACCGGAATACAGGCGCTCCCAGTACTTATTCTATAGCCGGAACAGCAGTGAAAGAAGGGGGAGAGGGTGAACAAACCACCGGTACAAAAGTATACCGTTTGCGCCTGGACTTCAACAACGCCGCCGCTTCTGTTACCGAAGTAACTACCATCGGACTCTGGTTTGCGCCACTGAATAAGTTCTTATTTGAAATTAATTATGCAGGCAATGGTACCTGGAGTATCAAAAATCAGCTGATTACCTTCAAGCAGGAATCATGGGGACGGGATGAGCGTTATAAATTCCGTTTAGCCGTGAAAGATAGTGGTGGTACTGTGGGAGAAGAATGGTTTGGTAGCATCAACAGCGATAACAACCGTCCTACGGCTACCACGCCGCTGAGCTTCTGGGAACTGAAGCCTATTGCGGGGAACGACCAGTGGGGGTATTGCTATAAGTTTGCCACCGAAGCAGATAACAAGAACTGCGACATCAATGTATACTTCACCACAGACAAGAATTACACGCACGAAATAATCGTCAAATAATTAGCTATGAAGATAGTACGGTATTCACTATTAATAGGAGCCCTGGCCTTCACTGCCTGTTTAAAAGAACCGGTAGATGACGGCCCGGGTCCGGGCGCCGGTAAAGCGCGTTATATTTATAACTGGCCCCAGATCGCTGATTCGTCTACACAGGGTCTGCTCAATAATTTCTGGAACCAGGAGAAGTATTTTAACCAGAACAGCAACGGTGGTACTACTTTTAACTACTGGCCCAACGCCCATGCCCTGGATGTGCTTACGGATGCGTATATACGTAAAAGTGACCCTGCTATCAAATCCCGCATGGACGACCTGCTGGCAGGAATGAAAGTGAAGAATGGCGGCACTTATATCAACTACTTCTATGATGATATGGAGTGGATGAACCTGGCCTGCCTGCGTGCTTTTGAAGCCACCGGAGATACCCGTTACAAAGACGTAGCCACGTTGCTGTGGAATGATATCAAAGGTGGATGGGACGATGTGTGGGGTGGAGGTATTCACTGGAATAAAGACAAAGCGAAGAATTATAAGAACACACCCGCTAATGCGCCGGCCTGTATTATTGCCTGTCGCATGTACGGCATTACACAAAATCCGGACGATATCGCCTGGGCAAAGAAAATATACGATTGGCAGAAAGCCACGCTGGTTGACCCGGTGAGTGGCCTTGTATGGGATGGTATTAACCAGGATGGCAGCGGCCAGGTGACTAAAAACTGGAACTTCACCTATAACCAGGGTGTGTTTATTGGCGCGGGTGTGGAGTTGTATAAGCTCACTGGTCAGAACAGCTATCTTAACGACGCGTTAAAAACAGCCAACAACGCGCTGGGAGGTGGTTTTACCAATGCCAATATCCTGAAAGATGAAGGCGCCGGCGATGGCGGCTTGTTTAAAGGGGTGCTGGTGCGTTATCTGATGTTATTGATTACAGACGGTAGTTTGAGTAGTACTGATGCCGCGAAATACGCCAACTTCCTGCAGTTGAATGCGGAAACGTTGTGGGGGAAGGGTACTACCCGTCCGCAGGTGCTCTTTAATACAGACTGGACCAAAATGGCCGCCAACAGTGATCTGACAACACAGCTGAGCGGCGCCATGGTGATGGAAGCTGCCGCTAAGCTCAAAGATATGGGACTGATCAAATAAAGAAGCTTTTCGCAAGAATAGCAGGTAATGAATATTTAACGTTACAACGCTACAAAAAACAAGCCCGCACGTTTTCGTTGCGGGCTTTGTTTTGTGCGTATGTATGTCCATGAAAAGTTTGCTAGAATCTTGTTGCCAGTGCGATGCCCTGGTAGTTGTTCAGGGTGTTTTCGTCCATGAAAATCACTTTCCCGCTTTTCTGCAGTACGCTGTCGATGATATTCAGTGTAACGTCTTCCGCACCGGGTTGATCAGAGGAGATCACCGTCCCATCTTTAATGATACCATTGTGGAAGTAGGTGGTTTCCAGGTAGAGGGTATCTGCAGCGCCGGCTTCTGCGGCGCGGTAAATATCTCCCAGGTCTACCAGCAGGCGTTGTTTAGACTGTGCTGATTCGATGGCAGTCAGGTCGGTCTGTTGTTTGTTGGTCATGTATTGCTGCACCAACGGGAAGGTTACTTTCAGTATTTCGTGGCTGCTGGTATCATCGTAGCTGCCGGCGGCAGTGGCGATGACGATATTTTTGATATCCATTTGTTCCTGGTAGTAGGCAATACTTTTAGTGTCGCCCAGCAATACCAGTGGGAGTGGATTTTCCTGGTAATATTTTTTGAACTGTTTGTCGGCCACATTGAAATATTCCTTCAGGAGGTCATCTACGATGGAGTCCTGTTGCAATTTCATGGGGTCTTTGGTGTAATACTCGTTGGCAAAGGGGAAGTCGTCGTTTTGTATCTCCCTTACCAAAGTATCGTTGTATGCTTCCAGCAGCCTGATTTTCTGGCGTGCGATGGTGAGGATGTAGTAATGTTTTTGTTGTTGCAATGCCTTCAGGAGGGGACGTACTTCAAAACGGTCGCCGATCACCACGCGGTCGGTGGTGGGGATGGGTAATCTCATTACTTTGACACCTTCAGGATTGGCGAAGATAGCGAGTGTGTCGAGGTTATAGCGGTGGTCAATTGTTGCCTCGGCTTCTTTTATTTTATCGAGCACGGGCCAAATTTCCCTTTTATCGAAAGCCTCGTACAGTTTTGTTTCTGTTTCAGCCACCAGTTTTTTCAGGTGGATGGGATCTTGCCTGTTATCGGGGTGTGTTCTATGGGTAGATAATAATATAGTGACTGCCGGAGCGCCCTGGTACTGAATTAAGGTGATTAATGCCTGTTCCATAAATTACAATTTTTAGTTTATAACAAACGGTTGAAAGTAATGTTTCAACGAGGGCATAAAGATACAGTGGAGAGAAGGGGTGGGGCCTGATGTATATCACCCGGAGAGCTGATTTTCATCAGTTCATGTTATTATTTTGCTGTAATATTACATAATTCCTTAATTTTATGATATTTGTTATTAATTTATCACCGGGAACTGCTGCGGCTGTTCTCTAATAAAACGAGAAGAAGAAACCTATTCCTATCCTATGAGGCTGATGATATTGCTGCTTTTTGCTTTCGTACCTTTGTCTGTTTGCGGGCAGACGGCGGCACCGGCGGCAGTAGCCAAAAAGGGGAACAGGGCAACGGAATTCCAGATGAAGGAGGGGAGTTACCTGAGTTTTGCGCAGGTAAACCTGAGTTTAGGGGAGATAGGGTTCCGGGTAGAAGTAGCTTCTGAGCATAAAAAGAGTAATGCCCGGCTCGAATTCCGGATCGACAAGCCCAAGGGGAAAATTATTGGCACGCTGGAAATACCTTATACCGGTGATAGTACTTACGCATTGAAATTAACAGGTAACCTGCGGCATGCAGAAGGCGTACATGATTTATACCTGGTGGCAAAGGGCGCCATGCCTTTTAGCATTACTTCCTTTGGTTTCATTTACAATTATTAGTATAGCCGTTTACGTTATTTCAATTTTTTTTTGGAGAAATGAAATAGGTGTGTATATTTGCAACCCCTGACACGATATCAGTTGCCCAGATGGCGAAATTGGTAGACGCACTGTGTTCAGGTCGCAGCGCCTGCAAGGGTGTGCTGGTTCGAATCCAGTTCTGGGCACTAAGAGCCTTACAAGTCATTGATTTGTAAGGCTTTTTTATTTTTGTGAGTGTCAAGTTTCCACGCTTTTTTTCACTATTGCTGACACACCAAATGACACAACAATTCACTGGTAACCTACCTGTATACAATCAGCGCAAATGTGTTAAAAAGATGCCGCGAAAAAAGGCTTTAATGGCCAAATTTGATCTGCCAAATGAGCCGTGATTTTGGCAGGTTTCCATTATACCGGAGAAATACCGCTTAACTATCATGATGGCTTTTCTTATAGCCCTTTCAGATGGCTTAACAATTAAACTGCCGGAGATGGTGATCCGTATGTTTATAAGCTAAATAGCCACTCTGTTCTTTTGTTACTTTCCCCACAAAGGCGTGTACAAATTCAGGATTTGAACAGTCCGCATGTTCTTTAATCAGGGATATCCAATGCTGTTTTTCAGCTGCTATATCGCCGTCAGTTACTTTAACTTTAATTTCTGGGATAGTAGGCAGGTTTTGTTTGATTGGGCTATCATCTCCAATTAGTTCTTTCAAAGCAATTTTACCAAACAAGCGGCCAAGTAACATCCGCTTAAATTTTTTCTTACCTAATAGCATTTCTTCATACAGGATACAATGTTTCAATACCTGGTAAATATTCATTTTGCCCCACTGAGCGGTGCTATTTTCATTAAGCGCATTGATCCTGGTAATCAGTTCATCTTTTGTTGTTTTGTCAAATATTGTTTTCATATCCTATAATTTAAAAAATGAGGTTGGTATAACCCGGGGTTTAAAAGATGCCCCTTAAGCAAGTTATGCGAGTGAAAATAGACGCTTACATGTGTTAGTTTGGGGGATCATCCTTTTTGCGTTTTATTTGTTTACACAAAGAACCGTTATGAATTAGCGTTTCACCTCTTCAAAATTGCTATTTTTAGCCAGACCGCTTTTTTAGCCCAAATAACCCCGGGATAAAGGTGAGTGGTGATTTTACATTTGTACGTTTATTTTTTGTGCTGCAGGAGGCATACTGAAGGAGCTATACCAATAATCCGCTTAAATAACCCGGTAAATGAGCTTAAGCTTTCCAAATCCTACGGCATAGCAAACCTTTGAAACAGGGGCATTAACTTTTAAAAGTTCTATTGCCATCTTTTAAGGCTGGTGGAAAGAATAATAATCCACTTGGTCTACTAGCTGAACTTACTGGCTATGTTGTGCAAAATCGGGAAGATGAATCGAACTTAATTATAAGAAAAATAGCAGTAACACTTCCTTTCATAGGCAAAAATAACATCAAAAGAAGTCAATCAATTGAAATCTTTATAATGAGAAGATCATTAATTTTAGTCCGACTTCTTTTTTTCGGACGGCGGGTGGGTGAAAAATGGCAAATCAAATTCCTTTTGTGTGAATAGTAATCATTATAAGTAATTAGGCGCTTTGTAATTCTTTTTTTGAAAACTATGTGGCAGCGCAAATCCGATGGTAATGACCTAAAGAGATCACACTTAAACGGTAGTAAGATAATTTTCCTTGAGATGAATATTAAAATAATTTCCTTGTCTATCCTGATCTGCAGCCTGCTCATCCCACAATCGTTGGCTGCACAAAGAAACCCGTTAGATGACTACAATGTGCGTTGGAATAGGCCAGGTATCAACTCACAAGGTTCTATGCCAATTGGAAATGGGGATATAGGTGCGAACCTATGGGTGGAATCAAACGGCGATCTGGCATTTTATATATCCAAGACTGATGCTTGGAGTGAAATAGGTCGCCTGCTGAAACTTGGTAAAGTTGTCATATCTATCACCCAGAATGGCTTCAATACAAAAACATTCTCCCAGGAAATGATTCTTAGGGATGGCGAAATACTTGTTAATTATGGCGATGCGAGGATACGCTTTTGGATTGACGCAAATCATCCCGTTATCCAGGCTGATATCGAAAGTAAAACTCCTGTTCAGATAAAAGTAACCTACGAAAACTGGAGAAGGGAAAAACGCCCTATCTTGGGCGAGGAGGGGAAATCTGTCTGGGGTATCGGCTCTACCCAGGTATCCAATGATTGTCCGAAAGCGATATACCAGGAAGCCGACAGCATTTTTAAAGGAGCATCTGATCGCATTCTCTCTGTACATCACAATACCTCGTCCATTTTTGAAAATAATTTGAAAGTGCAATCCCTTTTCGAATATAAGGATAAGATGACAGATCCGATTTTGCACCGGAACTATGGCTTAATGATAGCGGCCAAGGGGCTGACAAATATATCTGACACCGTAATGGTCAGTACAGCAGCAGCTAATCGCTTCCAGGTACAGGTATTTCCGCTGACTCAAACAGGTACTGTTGACAGTTGGGAACAAGCGATTCTAAAACAAGCCAGATCAATACAGTTAATAGATGTAAAAAATCGTATTACTGCGCATAAAGAATGGTGGCATAGCTTCTGGGGTCAGTCTTTTATCTTTATTTCGGCGCAAGATTCTATTGAAAATCGGAAAGCGCGGACCGTTACACAGGGATATATTTTACAACGATACATAAATGCTTGCTCCGGACGGGGGCATTCTCCCATTAAGTTTAACGGAAGCATTTTTACGGTAGATACTTACAGCCGGGATGGCCAATATAAGGGTTTTGATGCCGACTTTCGTCTGTGGGGAGGTTGCTATTGGTGGCAGAATACAAGACTACCCTATTGGAGCATGCTCTATTCGGGCGACTTTGCTATGATGCAGCCATTGTTCAAAATGTATTTAGACGCTCTACCCTTACGTGTAGCAGCAACAAAGCGGTATTACCATCATGATGGAGCATTTTTTCCGGAGACTATGAATTTCTGGGGAACATATGCCGATGGTGACTATGGTTGTGAAAGAAACAATCTGCCGGAAGGCTATACAAAAAACCCATATATCCGCTATTATTGGCAAGGTGGGTTGGAACTGTCGTTGTTGATGCTCGACTACTATTCTTTCACCGGAAGTTCTAAATTCGCAAAGGATACACTAATACCTCTGGCGTCGAACATTCTCCGATTCTATGATCTGCATTGGAAGAGGGGAAGTGATGGAAAAATTTTCTTTAACCCGGCTATGTCATTGGAAACTTTTCACACAGCTACCAACCCGCTGCCGGAAATTGTGGGGATTCGCACGGTGGCCGAAAATATGCTGAAGCTTCCCGCGCATCTGACCGGATCAGAAGACAGGGCAACGTGGATAAAACTCATCCGCGATTTACCGGCTATACCACTTCGAACAATAGCAGGTAAAACCATACTGGTACCAGCTCATGAATATAGCAACAAGGCTAATTCAGAAAATCCTGAACTATATGCGGTGTTCCCTTATCCGGTCTATGGCGTTGGCAGACCTGATTTGCAGGTAGCACTTGAAACATTTAACAATAGAGTGCATAAAGAAAATGGCGGTTGGCAACAGAACTCGATTCAGGCGGCATTACTTGGTTTGACAGCAGAGGCCAAGGATATGGTAGTACAAAGCTTTTCAAATTGGGATAAAGGCTTTCGTTTTCCAGCATTCTGGGGCCCTAACTACGACTGGACTCCCGATCAATGTCATGGAAATGTTGCAATGATTGCTCTTCAGCGGATGGTATTACAATGCGAAAACAAAAAAAATATACTTCTTCCTGCCTGGCCGAAAGAATGGGATGTACATTTTAAGCTGAATATTCCAGGCAATAAGCAAGTTGAGGGTACGTATAAGGACGGGAAGCTGAAAAGCAGAATATTATCTGCGCGAAAAGGCTAGTTTCAAAAGTACGTGTGGGGACATAAAGCCATGCTCTCCGAATATTTTCATGGCTTTTATGCTTCACGTATACGATGATGGTGTTATTAAAATATCTTCCAGGCTAAATATCTTGAAAATAGAACACCGGATATAAGACTATCCACTATTATTAAACTAATGCCAGCTTTGGAGGTCACGTTAAATGACATTATTCGCTATGAGTAACTATCTTTATGATCAAGAATTCATAAATTGTCTCTAATAAACCCTTAACTATAACGACTGTATGATACCCTTCCTTAAATTTACGCGGAGAAAAAAAGGCTCCATTTTCATGCTTAATAATAGAGGCATTCAGAAAATTTCAATGAATGAATTCCAAAATCGATTTGGTGGAAATATAGCCCTGATAGGCAATACATCTGTGCAAATTCACGAAACCTCAGAAATTAGAGTTGAAAAGGGAGTATTCATATTTAACACCTCATGGGTTAAAGAAGATCCATTTCCTTCACTTTTGTCCCTTGCAGAAGAGACATCACTTATTGTAAGGCATAACTTTTATATTTATTCTGGTTCAAGAGTTTACATCAATAAAGGGGCCCAACTTGTTCTTGGTAGTGGCTACATTAATAGTAATTTGAATTTAAGCTGTTTTGAGGGTATAACTATTGGTGATAATGTGGCCATTTCTGAAAATGTATGTATCAGAGATTCCGATAATCACAGTGTAATCCCTGGCAACCTTATACGAACCAAGCCGGTAACGATTGGCAATCACGTCTGGGTGGGAATGAATGTAACAATTTTAAAGGGCGTTAATATCGGGGATGGTGCAATAATTGCGGCAGGATCAGTCGTAACCAAGGATGTACCACCTATGTGTCTTGCTGCTGGCGTGCCAGCCAAAGTAGTTAAGGAAAATGTTGAATGGAGATAATAGTTAAAGTTTTTTCCCTGGAAAAACGGGTAAGATTCTGTGTAGAAAAAATACTTCAAATTATCAACATCAATAAATCCCCCCTTTTTTTTTCTAAGGGTTGCTTTTTTTAAATGCTATTATTATATTTGTTTTGTTGAATTTTTTTTGTTAAACCTACATCAGTTGATGTAAATTTCCATAACATTTGATTTAACCTTACATGTTATTATAACCTGAGTTCCATATTATCCACGATAGTCTAAACATGTTGAACAATGAAAGAAATAGCCTGAAAGACATAATATTATATTGCAGGAGAAATGCCCTGGTACGATAGTACGCTTTGTTTTACCTGGTGATTGAATTGGCCCTAAAAGAACGAAATGAAATTCCCTTATTTCAAGCAGTTGGACGCAATGGATTGTGGCCCAACATGTCTAAGAATGATTTCCAAGTACTATGGAAAAAACTATTCGCTTCAAAATTTGAGGGAAATGTGCTTAATAGGACGGGAAGGAGTTTCCCTGTTAGGTATCAGTGAGGCCGCCGAGTATATTGGGCTTCGCACTATTGCTGTTAAAACAAGTATTTCAAAACTATTCGCCAATGTAACATTGCCATGTATAATACATTGGAATCAGAATCATTTTGTCGTTGTCTATAAAATAACGCCAAAGCATATTTATGTTGCTGATCCTGCTAAAGGCCTTCTTAAATACGCTGTACATGATTTCCTGGATGGTTGGACAAGCATTGAGGAAGGTAATCGAAAGGGAGTAGTATTAATTTTAGAACCCACAGAATCATTTTACGAAAATGAAGGCGATTATCAATCATCATCGCTTCATATCAGGCGGATTACAAGATATATTGCAAAGCACCGAAAGCTGTTCTTTCAACTAATATTAGGTTTGGTGCTTGGAAGCGGGCTTCAATTATTCCTACCCTTTCTGACTCAATCTGTTGTTGATGTGGGAATTGCAACAAAAGACATTCAATTTATATATTTATTGCTTCTTGGACAATTAATGCTTTTTATAGGTGCCACAGTTGTCGATTTTATGAGGAGTTGGATATTACTGCATGTTAGTACTAGAATCAATATCGCGTTGTTATCGGAATTTCTAATAAAGTTAATGAAACTTCCAATTTCATTCTTTGATACTAAGATGACAGGCGATATACTACGAAGAATGGGAGATCATTCGAGGATCGAATCATTTTTAACTAATTCGACAATCAATATTGTCTTTTCATTTGCCAATTTTGTTATTCTTACTATCGTAGTTGTCATATATGATGTGAAGATATTTTCAATTTTCTTAGCGGGAAGTGTATTGTATTTTGTATGGATTTTTCTCTTTTTAAGATATAGGAGAAAACTAGACTTTAAACGCTTTCAAGTTGAGGCGAGGAGTCAAAGCCTTTCTATACAGCTAGTCCACGGGATGCAAGAAATTAAAATGAATAATTGCGAGCATCTCAAACGATGGGAATGGGAAGAAGTTCAGGCCAGGCTGTTTAAGGTAAATGTAAAGAACTTGACTGTTAATCAAATTCAACAAGGCGGAGCGCTATTTATTAATCAACTTAAAAACATTGTTGTTACTTTTTTTAGCGCGCAAGCAGTAGTTACAGGCCATCTAACGTTGGGTGGAATGCTAGCAATACAGTATATTATCGGTCAATTGAATGCCCCAATTCAACAATTTATTCAATTTATACAATCTTTCCAAGACGCAAAAATTAGCATTGAAAGGATAAATGAGATTCATAATGTTAAAGATGAAGAAAGTAGAGATAAACCGATTATTCATGATCTCCCTGCTGATAAAACGATTACCATTAAGAATCTTTTCTTCAAATACCCTTCTTACGATTCAGATTGGGTGCTAAAAGATGTAAACCTTAAGATACCCGAAGGAAAAGTTACGGCTATTGTAGGAATGAGTGGTAGTGGCAAAACAACTTTACTAAAATTATTACTGCGGTTCTATAATCCGTCTAAAGGGAGCCTCTATATCGGCGGTATGAAATTGGACAATGTTAGTTTTAGACATTGGAGGAGTCAATGTGGCATCGTAATGCAGGATGGTTATATTTTTTCAGACTCAATTATGAATAATATAGCAATAGGCGATCAACACCCGGATAAGAAGAAAATACTACATGCCGCACGTGTTGCCAATATTGATGAATTTGTTGAGTCTCTACCAGCGGGATATAATACACAGATTGGTCAGGAAGGTAACGGAATTAGCCATGGACAAAGACAAAGAATATTAATAGCTCGTGCTGTGTACAAAAACCCATCTTTCATGTTATTTGACGAGGCAACTAATTCATTAGACAGCAATAATGAAAAAATTATTATGGAAAATCTTAAAGAATTCTTTAAGGGACGTACAGTAGTTATAGTAGCTCACAGATTGAGTACTGTTCGAGATGCCGATCAAATCATTGTTCTTGATAAAGGTGCAATAAAGGAAATCGGTACTCACCAGGAATTAACACTTGCAGAAGGAGGATATTACAATCTTGTAAAGAATCAACTCGAGTTAGGTAACTAGTAATGTATAGATAATTTTTCAAGCTATGCCGAAATCAACTTCGATTAATGGAAGGCGGTTGACTAAAGAACGAAATACTGAAATCAAGATGGTAATTCTTGAAGAAGATTCTTATTCAAACGAGGTTGTATCTGAAAGCGTGCAAGAATTGATTGGTGAACCGCCAAAATCACTAATGAGATGGGGTGCCGTAATTTTTAGTTTAATTGTTTTGTCAATGGTTGTTGTTTGCTTCTTTGTAAGATATGCAGAAGTTATAACAGGAAATGCCACTGTAAATGCAACTAATACTCCCAAAGCAGTTATATCCAGGCTAGATGGAAAGCTCATAAAAATGCCGTTGCATGAAAATCAGAAGGTCAAAAAGGGACAAATTTTGGCCTTCATGGAGAGCACAGCGAATCATGAGGAAGTAATTAAGCTATCGAAAGAACTTAATTATATGTTAGACAACATTCGCAAACACAATTGGAATGCCTTTGAAGAGTACAATATTATTGACTTTAGAAATCTTGGTGAACTGCAACAATCGTATCAAGTCTTCATTCAGAATTTCATTCAATTAAAATCATATTTGAGTAATGGGGTCTACATGCAAAAAAAAGGTCTATTAAATGAGGAGCTTTTAAATCTATCAGCATTAAGAGAAAGTTTGGAAGAAGAGAAAGTTGTTCATGAGAAAGATTATGAAATCGCATCTCAAGATTTTACAGTAAAAGAAGAACTATATAAAGAGAAAGTAATTCCGCTATTAGAATACAAGCAAGAAAATAGCAAATTATTGAACAAAAAATTGCCTATAGAGAATAGCCGCAGTGCCTTGATAGATAATAGAAATTCGTCAATCGGAAAAAGGAATGAATTACTAAATATTGAGCAGCAATTCAATGATCAAAAAGCCAGTTTTTCCCAATCCTTGAATACTTTGATCAGTGAAATTAATAATTGGAGTAAGCAATACTTACTTATTTCTCCAATTGATGGAACAATAGTATTTCCGTCATTGATACAAGAGGGACAAGATGTCAAAGTTGGTCAAGATATTTTTTATGTACTGCCTCAGGTGACGGGGTATACAGCAAGCATGTTGGTTTCGCAAGAAAACTATGGAAAGGTAGCATTAGGACAATCGACACTTATCTGGTTGCAAAGTTACCCATATCAAATATATGGAAGGCTTGAGGGTAGTGTTATTTTTCTCTCTTCAATACCTAATAAAGACGGATACTACTATGTTTCTATTAAGCTCAATGATTCATTGATGACGGATTATGGGAAACGACTTAATTTTAAAAATGGCTTAACAGGAACAGCAGAAATCATTACAAAGAAAACGAGAGTAATCAATAAGATTCTCTACACTTTTAGGATGCTCATTGACAAACCCAAAAGTGCTGCCGGCCCAGTTAATTTATCTTCCGACGCCCACTAAACATATTAATTCTTTACTCGACAGATAATTTTAACATAAATTTTCAATCAATTATATCAGCCATTTCGGAACAGAATAAAATGTCATCTATGCTGAACTTCATAAAGAGTCTCGGTCAATCTCAAGAAAATTGTATCGTGATAGTCAGAGAGCTACTACCTATATTAGGCATTAAAATGAGTTCTAAAGTGGTAGAAAGTACTTTATATGACCATCCCGCGTTTAAGAGTTTATTAAGTATAAGTGATGCTTTGTCAAACTGGAACATCAAGAACTATGCTTTAGGACTTTCCTTCCAGAAAATAAAAGGGTTAGAAGCTCCTTTTGTTGCCCAAGTCCTGGAAGGCGGTCAATCTTTATTCACTATAGTTAAAAAGATCGATGAAGAAAAAGTACAGTATTTCAACCCAATTAAAAATTCCTGGCAGACTATAAGTTGGAATTTGTTCCATCCAAAGTATAATGGTGTTGTCTTGGTCATGGAACAAAGCGACAATATTTCAACTAACATCAATGTGCAGGGAAATAAAGACAGGCAGGTAACTTCAGTTGCCACATTCATATGGTTGATTACTATTATTGGATCATTTACATATTTAGGATATTATAGATATATATTTTTAAACTTCTCTAATATATTCCCCTTTTTATTTTTAACAATTAAACTAATTGGCTCTTTTGTAACATGTTGTTTGTTATGGTACGACCTGGATAATAACAATTATCTACTTGATAAAATCTGTAAGATTGGGAAATCCACAAATTGTAAAGCTGTCTTACAGTCTTCAGCGTCTCGAATATTTAATTTTATAAGTTGGAGTGAAATAGGATTCGTATACTTTGTCGGAAGCTATATGGCGTTACTATTAAGTGATATTAATCTATCCGTAACATTTCTTTGCTCTATAGTCAATGTTTTTGCTCTTCCATTTATTTTGTACTCTATTTATTATCAGTTTCATGTAGTGAAACAGTGGTGTATTCTTTGCCTTCTTGTACAGGTACTCTTGTCGTCAGAATTTGTCATATCACTTTTAGGTGCTCAGTTTAATGTTCCTAATAACTATTCGTGGCTCGCTGCTGCTGGATTAATTGGGTCATATTTATTTGTTGGTAGTAGCTGGCTAATTGTTAAGCCTCTTTTACTCACAGCCCAAGAGATTAAAAAAGTCAAAAGGAGTTTTAGTAAACTGAAGTATAATTCAGAAATATTTGATACCCTTTTGCTGAAGCAAAAAGCTGTAGCTTTTGAGCCTTCAGACTTAGGTATAATTTTGGGAAATCCAAATTCAAAGAATAAAATAATAAAGGTTTGCAATCCATTTTGTGGACCTTGCTCTACTTCTCATGCGGTATTAGAGTCACTATTGAACTCCAATCTTGATTTACAAGTCCAAATTATATTTACAGCGGCCAGTGATAAAGAGGATGCCAAAACTAGGGTAGTAAAGCATTTAATGACATTGTATGAAAAAGGGGATAGCACCTTCATAAAGAAGGTGCTCGATGATTGGTATATTCACAGCAACAAGGACTATGATACTTTTGCCAATAGATACCCTGTAGGAAATGAATTATCAGAGCAGGATATAAAGCTAGACGCAATGCACAATTGGTGTAATAAAATAGGGATATCTTTTACTCCCACCATTTTCATAAATGGATACCAGCTTCCTGATGGCTATAGCGTTGCTGATATGCGATACCTATTACACTAATTGAATTAACTTCTGTACACGGATATAAAGGATATAATTACGCTAGTTTGTAAATTCTTATGAATATAATCGATGATAGAATCAATATCGAGTATTCAATAGAGCCAACTACTGCGTCACGGGCTTAAAATGAGAGCAATTAATTTGTAACTTTTAAATTATAATGTAATGAGAAAATTCAAATTAAACGGATCATTTCAAAATTCAGAAGACTTGCTAAGCAGAGACCAGATTAAAAAAATTCTCGGCGGGTCAGTTGATCATCACGGAACAGCATGTGAATGCTGGAACAGGGAGAGTTCAGATACAAAAGTAGTACAATGCGCGCCAACGGCAACTATTCAAGGATGTTGTGGAGACGGATGGGAGGGAATGAATTGCCGTGGATAGACTTTTTTCGTCGCCCGTTAACTGAAAGGACAACGGGTATGGTTACCAGAAGGCTTATTAGTCGAGCCTTCTGGTTTTACGCTGTTCAATCACATGATTGAATAGCATTTGATTGGATTTGAAATGCTGTGTTTTTCTAGTTTGAAATTGCCTCCAATTATGTTTAGGTAAAAAATAATGTATGCAAATATTATTTTCTTATTTGTGTGTTACTAATCTAAAAATCACCTCATGTCAAAGGCGGCCCAGGGGATTCTTTATGGCAGTCATTATTATGATATTATCTACAATTTTTCTTTTCCAAAGAAATGCTTTGGCTCAGGAATTCTCTTTTCCCCATAGCGACATTGATAAGGTTATTGTTGAGGCCAAAACTAACAATAAGGGGATATTCCTCTATTGCCATACATCATGGTGCATTCCGTGCAAAGAGATTGAAAGAACGATATTTTCAGACTCTTCTTTTCTGATAGAAATTAATAGAAATTATATTCCAATATCGTATAATACCGAAATTGGTGATGGCATTCGCATCGCTAAAAAATTCCGTGTTTCCAGTTTTCCAACCATTATAATTTTGGACAGTAATTTTCAGGTCCACTATAGAACAGACAGGGTCCCATATAAACCAGATCAATTTAGATCATTTTTGCAGGAAACGGTAACAGCTCTAAAAGCCCCTTCTACCATAGCCAACGGAATTTCAGGCACGATTGACCTATCCTTTCCGAAATTCTATAATGACTATTTTAGCGTAAGGACAAAAGGAGGTGTTGATTCGTCAATCGTTTTCAAGTACTTAGAGGCACAAAGTGACTTATACTCTGAAGTAAATTGGAGCGTTATTAGCATTTTGGCATCTGCTCCTAAGTATGATGAATTTATAATAGGAAATTACCGTAAATTGAAAGAATTGTATGGGCAGGAAGTCTATGAAAAATTACGCATCCTTTTTAACAAATATCGCCTGCAATATATTCAAACAAAGGATGCTATTGGATTTCAAAGGCTACTCAATGCCATGATAGGAGCCAGTTCATCTCCAGATAGTATTAAGCTAAAAGATTCTCTTATTTTAAGCATTCGGTTTTATGAAAAAACTCGTACTAGCTGGGATGCTTACCTTTCGCTTGTACGCCAGTATAATAATAAATTTTCGAAGCCGAGTTGTTTAAATTTCTGGCAACAGATAATGAATGATTGTACACCCTCTGTTGTTAATTCGTTTTTTCTTCATGAAATCTCGCCGATGTTAGAACAAATAAATGCGCCATTGGATCTGTTTGCATTTGGCATATTGCTTAAGCGAAACTGTCAACTAAGTTTGGCTCAAGAATACATTAAAAAGGCAGTGAGTCAAATTTCTTCAGATGAGAAAGAAAAGCTTCTTTCAATAATAAGGGATACCGAAGTTAGCAAATGCAGCAATTGTAATTAACCAGTTCTATTTTATGATTTATTTATCTGCTCAGCCTGATGACTACTATTTTCTTTGGCAATTGGAATTGCAATTGTATAACCTCAATAAACTTGGCGTTCACCCTAGTAATATTCATGTTTTAATCGGCTACAATTCAAACTCCGGTTTAAGTAATGAATTTAAGCAATTGATGTCCCAAAACAGCCATGGTACTTTTTACTGCTATCCTGACACCAGAGTCAGGAGGAATTATTTATCATCTATTCGGCCTCATATAATTAAACAGCATTTTCAGAAATATCCCGAACTACAACAAGAGGTAATATTTTATCATGATTCTGACGTTTTATTTAGAGAAATTCCTGATTGGCCGAATAATGCAAATGAGAATTATTGGTATGTGTCTGACACCAGGTCTTATCTAGATTCGAGTTATATTTTGAGAACAAGTGAAGAATCAGTCTTTCAAATGCTGTGTGATATTGTTGGTATTAGCAGGTATCAAGTAATTGAAAATGACAACAACGCTGGAGGAGCCCAATATATATTGAATGATCTTTCTTATGATTTTTGGAATAAAGTAGAACAGGACAGTGAGTCTATTTATTATATTTTAACCAAGTATGTTAATAATAAAGTTTATAGTCACTACCTATCTACTGGGATTAAAATTAATAGATTACAGTTTATCCAGACATGGTGTTCGGATATGTGGGCGCTTTATTGGAATGCTTTGCTAACTGGCAAATCTATTCGGATTGATCCCAAGTTGAAGTTTTGTTTACCGAATGAACATATTTCCAATTGGCATAACTCAAATATACTACATTATACAGGAGTAGATTTCGACAATGCCAATTTCTTTTCCAAATGGCTTTTTCGCTTTCACGCGCCATTTGATTTTGACTTTAAACAGGTTGATAGAACCAGTTGCAGTTGGCCTATTGTTGAGATAGTTAAGGATATGCTTAAAAAGAAAGAAAATGAAAGACATAATCTATCAGACGTAACATTCCTAATACCTATTCGGGTTGACTCAAATGAACGACTCGAGAACTTACTTACTATTGTGAGATTTATCAATAAATATTTTATTACGAAAGTTATAATAATTGAGGCGGACAAAAAATCGAAAATATCACATATAGATTTTCCTAGTTGCTGCAAAGTTGTTTTTGTAAAAGATGATGATATTGTATTTCATCGTACAAAGTATAATAATTATATGATTAGAGAAGCAAAATCAGATATTGTGGCGCTATATGATGCTGATGTAATTATTCCAATCAATCAAATACTGACTGCAATAGATGAAATTAGAAACAATAAGATAGACTATGTTTTGCCATACAGTGGAGATTTTGCTAGTGTTGACAGATTATTAAAGGAGGTTTTTGTAAAAGTACTTGATCCAGAAGTCTTAGAGGTTAATCGTGGTAAATTTTATTCTGCAACCCTTCGGTCTTGTGGCGGTGCGATTTTCTTAAATAGAGCGTCTTTTATACAGGCTGGAATGGAAAATGAAAACATAAACAGCTGGGGACCTGAAGATGTAGAACGGATGAAAAGAATGCAAATCCTTGGCTATTCCGTAATCAAAATTCCCGGATCACTATATCACCTTCCACATCCGCGCAGTGAAAACTCTGGATATAACAGTATGAAGAACAGAATCAGGTTAATGGAAATCTATTTAAACATTACATCCATGAAAAAGGAGCAACTAAAAGAACATGTTGCGACCTGGCCGTGGCACATTAAATCTTTAGAAAAATGGAGCTAGCAGAATCTCTTCAGAAAAATTTCCATTCATTTGGGCAACTCAACACATCGGAAATTGAGAACTATGGTTTGTGGAATGGAAAGACAGGTACAGCATTATTATTTCATGTAATAGGTAGATATACCAATGATCCATATTGGCCTATTAAAGCGCAGGAATTATTTGATGAGGTTGCCGAGCATATCGGAAATATTGAAAACTATGGATTTTCTGATGGGATAGCTGGCATTGGCTGGGCCGTGGAATGGTTAGCTCAAAATGACTATATTGAAGCTAATACCAATGACATTTTGGAAGAATTCGATGACGAACTTTATAAAAAGGTCCTATATGCACCTATAAATGATATTTCTTTAGACAAAGGTACATTGGGAGTAGCGATGTATTTTTTGAAAAGACTTGAGAGCAGAAACATCAATACAAATCGCTTTAGGAAGATCTGTCAGCAGGAATGCTTGGTTATCTTGACAGATGATATAAAAACTAAGTTACTTTCCGGATCATATTTAATTGACGAACAATCGATGCTTAATGATATCGATACTAAATTTGAAGTACTCAGGAATATTTTATTCTTTCTAGCTAGGTTATCGCCTACGGAGATAAATTCATCAGTATCTGAAGATTGCATTTTTTTCATTATTAGGAATATTGAGGAAATATTGAAGAAATTTTGTCACAATAAAACTATAAGAAATGAGCCTTTGCTAATAAGTCGAATGTATCGATTATCACATTTATATATTATGGCTGGTCGGAAATTAAACTACAGCGCTTGGGAGGATAAAGGGAAAACGTACTTAAGTGAATTGGGCTCTAGCATATCTCCGGTAGCCTGTTGTCAAATTGATAATGGAAACATTAGTTTTAAAGATACTATTGCTAATAATCGATTAAATGGTATTGAAATTCAAAATAAGCTACTGATTAATTGTCACGAGGAAATTCATCGCAGGATGTTAAATGGAGCCATGTTACCAATAGGAATATATAATGGGATGGCAGGAATTACGTTGACTACTATTGGATTTCTTAAACCAGAGCTCGATAATTGGAGCGAAGTATTATTATTAAATTAAAATATTCTGGATTATCTGGTTGGGCTCCTATTTGCATTGAGTAGTTGGGTTAGAAAATAGCATTAGTGTAATTGAAAGTATAGTGTAAAGCTATACTTATAAGATCGATACGATATACATTACAGAAGCATATGTTTAATGATTTTCTTTGAAATTCTTTTACATGATTTATTGAAACTATAGAATAGAATGAAGCTTTTTGTTCATACAATATTTGTTTTACGTGAGAATATCCTATTTATGGAGGAATGGATCAATTACCATATTAGTATTGGCGTTGATAAAATCATATTGTATGACAATTCTCTTTCCATAGGGAGAGATGGTAGTACGCCAACTACAAATAAGTATAATATAAATTTTGGCAATCTAACAGCGCATTTTTCGGATTCTGAAGTCCAGGCAATATTGTCGGATATTCTGAAGAGATACCGCACGAAGGTCGTCTATGTTCCTTGGTCGCCTAAAGATGTTGAAGGAAATATAATTTACGGACAGAATGAATCAATTGAGCATCATCTAACTAATTTTACAGATGACACAGATTGGACTGCATTTATTGATATGGATGAGTTTCTATATAGTAAAGCGTCCATAAAAGAGATTATCAATAAATATGATAACGAGGGGTATAAAGACCTTTTATTATTGCAAAAAAAATTTAAAGATCGGTTTGAAGATGTAATGCTTCCGGTGACGGAGATTTTAGACTGCATTGAAGGGATTGATACAAGACACTGGGCACCTAAACATATTGTTAAGACAGAGGGATTTACGTTTAATACGTCTAGGTTTTGGAATATTCATTATCTGCCTATTATTAATTCTAAAACGATTGTTGTAGGTATGGATGAATTACGCTTTAATCATTATAACGTTAATGATTGGCAATTAGAATGGATGAAGAGATTTTACAACACCAATTTAGATTTTACTTTCAATGCTAAATGTGATGAATTGAAAAGAATATATCGAGAGAGGAAGCAACCTAATTTATAGTCGCTCAAGACCTCTCATTTTTAGTTTATTTCTCTAGTGAATTTATTATAACAACTTGAAAATTCTTATGATTTCAGTCGATAATAGGGCCCATTTCGCTGTAATCAATAGAGCCAGCTACTGCGTCACGGGCTTAAAACGAGAGCATCTAATTTGTATGATTAAATTCTAATGAAATGAAGAAATTTAAATTAAGCGAATCCTTTCAAAATTCAGAAGACTTACTTAGTAGAGACCAGATTAAAAAGGTTTTCGGAGGTATTGAACATCATGGGACAGCATGCGTATGTTATTACCCGAGTTATTCTACAATAGAACAATGCGCAGTATTCACAACTACTTCCGAATGTTGCGGGTATGAAGCTGTTAGTATGAGTTGTCATTAATTTCATGTTTACTTGCTTGTTATCACAAATAATGGCAGGTCTTTAATACCAGAAGGTTTACATCGGTAGCCTTCTGGTTTCGATAAAATCAGACTTCGGTGCACGAAAGAGGACAAACTTAGGTTTGTCCTCTTTTATTTTAAGGTAATATCGGTGGCTGGCGTAAATTGAAAGCTGTTCTCACTGCCAATGTGCAGCTATTGGCAACTTATTGGGAGATAGGTAATGCTATATCGTAACAAGAGCGGGATCAGGGATGGGGATCAAAAGTAGTCGAGCAATTAGCTAATGATTTGAGCATAGCATTTCCTGACTTTAAGGGTCTTTCTTCAAGGAATCTTCGCTATATGAGAAACTTTGCACGAGCATGGCCAGAGCTATCAATTTTGAGCGACCAAGATCCGGCCACAGACATGAATTCAATTTTGCAGCAGCCTGCTGCAAAATTACCATGGTTTCATATTTGTACACTTCTGGATAAAGTAAAAAATCAACCGGAGCGGAATTTTTAGGCCGAAAAGGCCGTAGAAAATGGTTGGAGCAGAAACATTCTGGTGCATCAGATTGAGTCAGGATTATTTAATAGGCAAGGTAGAAAAAAATACATCATCTTTTCATTAAAGCGAAGGAAAGCATTGAACGTAAGAAGACGCTGAAGTAATAGCCTGGTCAATTTTATCGAAGCACAACCGTCAGTTGCTGTAACCGTTCTTCCCGGTCGCCCCGGTCAAAATATACATACACGTGGTAACGTTCGTAATAAAAATCCTTTTCATCTGCCTCATAGTATTGGCTGTTGGCCGGTCCATGCGGGTTTTCTGTCCCTAGTTTTTTAGCCACGGTGCGGCCATTGCTCAACAACTGAAGACCGAAAGGCAACTGTATAGGATCGGTAGCACCGGTTTCCGGTGCAAAGAAATCTATCCTTGTTAAATAAAGGGGACCATTACCTACCGGATTTTTGATCCGGTAATTTGTCGGAGAAAAAATAGACTTTCCTTCCGGGTCTGATTTGCTGAGCGCTGCAGCGCTTGCGGGATTATCAAAGTCAAATGAAAGGGCAAAGCCCTGCAAAAATCGTGCATGCAGCTGCTTTCGAACTTTCTTCTCCGGCAACCGTGGGTCAGGCAAGCGTTGCAGGTCGATATGATGTGCCGCTAAAAAGGCGTTGAAGTCCGGGTGATCAACACTATAACCTAAAAACTGGAGGAGTTCTTTCCCTTTCATAGTTACACATTTTTCATTTATTGTTCGATGCAACTTACCGTTTCTTTGTTTGTCGCGCTCACTTTTTATAAAAATAAGATAGGGGCATCTAATTTTAATAAAAGAGAACGTCTCAAATTAAATGAGATGTTCTCTTATGGTTATCAAAATAAATAAAACGATATCAATTTATCCTTACGCTATTTATGTCCGAAGTACGCTCCGTTGCCATAAGGCTTCTTCACCTGCCGCATTTTTACCCAGTCGCGTAACAGATCAAAGTAACCGGGCGACTGCCGTGCCAAAGGTTCCGGGCCTCCTGGCGTGTCTTCCATTTCAATAATGCCGTGGTCTGCATTGGGGAAGATGACCAGGTCGATGTTTTTCCGGGTGGTGATAGCTTTTTTCAAGACATCGATGGTGGCTTCATTAGGTGCTTCAGTATCTTTACCTGCAATCACCCATAACATAGGGATATGAACGCTGCGGAAAGCTGGGAGGGGATCATAGTCAAGGTTAATATCTAATGGAAATATTTGTTTGAGCGTATCCAATTGAGCACGGCTGGCATTGAGAATGGGGCCGGTATAATCTCCGGTTAAAGATTTAAACCAGGGCGCCTGGTTGTAACGCGCTTTGAGTGAATCAAGCCTTGCCAGGCCGCCATTGAATTGCTCACGTACCACCTGGTCGGTGGCGGCTACTACCTGCATGGCTTGTTCAATCGCTTCATTGTTGTAGCCTGCCAGTTGAAGGTCGTGTAGTATTTGCTGCCGGTTTTCTTCACGGGGAGGAATCAGCAGGCTGTAGCTGGCAATGAGAAAATCGACGGGTGTTTGACTGGCAGTTAACGGAACAATCCATCCGCCCTGGCTTTCTCCCATTAGCCCAAGGGGAACGCCCTTTATGGCAGGTTGTGCTCTTACTGCTTTTACCGCCGCTATCATATCCGTGGCGAGCAGTTCAAAGTTGGCGGTTTGCTTTCCGGTAGATCTGCCGGTACCTGGTTTGTCATATACAAATACGGCGATATCGTTCAGGGGTAACAGGTATTGCACGTAATTATTGTATACGGCCGACTCCTGTCCTGAGCCGTAATGAAGTATCACCACGGCCAGGGGCTTTTTATTTACCGGTAGGAATAATTCTCCGTACAGGCTGGCATCTTTGCCACTAAAACGAATTGGTATAACGGGAAAGTGTATACGTTTTCCTGAAAGGGTGTGGCCGTCTTGTTGGAAAGCCAGCGAGTCATGAGTACCGCCGCCAAAGTGGGCAAATATATTCGGGTTTTTAGCGTTGGCCCATCCGGGACCAGACTGATAACTGCTGTCGGCCTGGAGAAAGAGGCGACCGGAGGTGCCGTCCATGCGACGATAGCGGAGGTCGTCCCCATAGGAAGGGCTGATCACCAGCTTGCTGCCATCGCTGAGTGCATAAGCGCCGTTACGGTGGTTGGAAAAGTACTCGTAGTCCTGGGCAGTAGCGGTCTGGAAAATTTGCCCGGTAATAAGTACGGTTGTCAAAAGAGTTAGAAATGTTGTTTTCATATAGTCGTGACTGATAAATATTAAAGAGGAAGCTGGAAGATGGCAAACTTTCCATCCCGGTAATGAGCAGGTAACCCTGCCGGATCGGTAATGGCTGCCACACCAAGATAAGTAAAACCACAGCTTACATAATAGTTGTTCAGTTTATCATTGCCGGCGCCAGTGTCCAGGCGCAGATAATGCCGCTGATTTTCCCGGCCGTATTGCATGGCCCAGGCAACAATCTGTTTCACCAATCCACGACCTCTGTACTCCGGATGTGTAGCTATCCGGTGAAGATACAGGGAAGGCTCCTCGTCCTTGCTACCCCATATCAAAGGATCGTTGAAGGTAGTAACAAATACACCAACAATTTTTCCGTCGGCCACCAGTTTCCATTGCCGTTGTTCCGCGATTTCCTGCGCTACCAAGGATCGGTCAAATCCTTTCCAGTAAAGTTTTACACCTTGCTGCACCTGGTATTTGGTACCTTCGTCATAGAGGCAAAAGATAGCATCGATGTCTGTTGCCTGGCTGTTGATTATTTCCATGCTCAATTGTTTATGTAATTATCTCTCCAAAAATATCTACTTTGCATGAACTGTAACAGATACAGATTTTGGATATTTTAGTGTAACAGATGAAAGGCTTCCAATATATAGATATCGCAAACCGGATAGAGTCGATGATCAACAACGATACTTATCCGCTGGGAGAGAAACTGCCTTCGCTACGTGTCATCAGTGAACGCTTTGGCGTCAGCGTGGGTACATCGCTGAAAGCCTATGGTTTATTAATCGACAAGGGTTTGCTGGCAGCCCGGGAAAAATCGGGGTATACAGCCTTGCGCAAATCCATGGGGCATACCGCACAGCCCGTGGCCACTACCGCCACTCCGGCTATCCGGGAAATTAATGTAAGCCGTATTATCGGCAAGATGCCGGTAGATGCGGGTCCATATCCACCGGGCTTCATTTCTTTCTTTAATGCGTCGCTGGAAACGCACATGATCCCTTTTAACGCCGTGCGACGTAGCTTGCAGAAAGCATCTCGCGACCTCACCGGGGCTCACCTGCAATACGAATCTACCTTGGGAAACCAGCAACTGCGGGAACAAATCGCCAGGCTCTCTTTCTATTGGAACGGCAGCTTGTCGGCCAACGACATACTGGTGACTAATGGAACACTTGAAGCTCTTGGCTTTTGCCTGCGTGCGGTGACGCAGCCGGGAGATGCGGTGGTAGTGGAATCTCCCTGTTATTACGGGATATTGCAATGCCTTGAGCAACTGCAACTAAAAGTAATAGAGTTGTCCTGTGATCCTGAACAAGGCATCAATATTGGACAATTGGAAGAAATCATCGATTCCTTTGATATTGCCGCCTGCCTGTTTATCTCCAATTTCAACAATCCCAATGGGGTGCTGTTATCCGACGAAAAGAAAAAGTGGATCGCTGAAATGGCTGCCAAGCGTAAGCTTCCGGTGATTGAAGACGATGTATACGGAGAATTGTATTTTGGTCCAACAAGGCCCGCTACTATCAAAACCTACGATAAACACGGTTGGGTAATGCAGTGCTCTTCGTTTTCGAAAACAGTGGCTTGTGGTTACCGAATTGGCTGGTGTGCTCCGGGCAGGTTTCTCGAACAAGTATCACAGCTGAAAGCAACTACTAATGTGTCTACGGCCACCGTACTGCAACTATCGCTCGCCGACCTGCTTAATAGGGGCACTTATCAGCGTCACCTCCGGAAGCTGAGGCCTTTGTTGCATAAACAGGTGTTGTTAACGAGTCAGTATATCGAACAATATTTTCCTTCAGGAACAAAGATAAGTCAGCCGGATGGGGGGATGGTGCTTTGGGTAGAACTTCCCAAGCAGGTAGATGCCCTGAAACTGCAAAAGTTGGCGTTGGAACAGCATATTAATATCGCACCCGGGCCGCTTTTTTCCAGTACTGGTGGGTATAGAAATTATATCCGTATTAGCTGTAATAAGCAATGGGGCCGGCAGGTTGAACAGGCCATTCGTAAGCTGGGTAAACTGGCCGGGACCTTCTAAGCTTTTTGCTACCCGGATTATACTATCTTTGCCAATATCCCTTTATAGAAAAGTGAGCCTATGGAGATTGTCTGCACCCAAACAATGGGTAATCATTTGTTGTCTAACGCTATTTATCTTCTTATTCCTGCCGTTTTATGTAGTATGGGAGAAGCAGGTATTGTATTTGCTGTTCCTGCCCTGATCTGTGTAGTCATTTGGGGCCTTGGTAGCCGGTTGGTGACCACATTGCGCATCCGGGGAAATCAGTTAGAGGTGGACTATGTGAAAGTTTTTCGCCGGCGTACGGCTCGTTTTAATATAGCCGGTACCGTACTGGAGATAAGAAGATACACGGAATTACGTAATCGTTCAAGATGGCCGACAGGGCCCATTTACGAATACGATTGGCTGCATATTATAGAAGGTGGTAAGGGTAAATTGCATGTAGATGGCCGAAAGGGATTCTCCACAGCACAATTTATGACTTTGCTGCAGGCTTTTGCCGATGCGAAGGCCCGGTTGTAGTTTCGATTATCAAATTAACCAGCTGCCACCAGGCCGTCCTGAAAAATGGACCAGCGGGTAATATTGTGTTTACCAGCCCGAAAATCAAACATTCCGCGCATACTGCATCCTGATAAGTGAGAAATTGAGCGTAGCGTGTTTCACCGCATTCGCCAATCCCGTAATGGAAGGCATGAAGCGCAATTCTACATTACGTTTTAGCATTTCGTCCATCACGTTGTAAATAGGTCTTACTCCCAACGGGGTGACTGGTTGCCGGGCAATATAATATCCGGCACATTTATCAAACAACACGAAATCATTTCCGGGAAATTCGTAGCAATAGATGATTGCCTGTTGAATACGTTTCAGCCACGCAGATTCTACGGCCACTACATAGGTAGCGGTGCTGTTGCCAAAAAAATGTGCCTGATCGGCTGCAGATGTCTGTGCGCCACAATAGAAGGTAACGCGTGGGCAATCACGGGGTAAGAGGTAGTTATGCAGCAGGTTTCCTGAGATAGCAAACACTACATCCGGCAGCATCCTATGTTGGTAGGCCATTGCCGGCCGTGGTTCAAAAACCTTGATCTTAGGATCATCAGAGATATGGTAAAGTTTTTCCATAGTAAAAATGAGGAGGAAATTTCCTGATTTACGAATCTGACCCGGAAGTCCGGAAAGAAATCCGTAAATCAGGAAATTGAAAATTTATTTAATCAACCACATTTTGGCATTCACATCATCGTTGCCGTTGTATTGGTTGCTGATGGCTGCTTTGTAGTTGTTGTTATTGTAAGTGATCTCGTCTTGTGGGTATTCCCAACGCAACGGGATCATATTATTGGCGGTGCCGATACCTGCGCCACCCTGGCTGAACACAGGAATACCTGTTCTGCGCCAGTTGTAGTATGCTTCAAAACCGGAGTTCATGAAGAAGGCTACATATTTCTGCGTCAATATTTGCGTGAGGCCATTGGCAGGGTTATAAGCTACATTGGGATCTGCCAGGAAAGTATTGATATCCACTACAGCAGTGCCCTGGTTGGGTTTGGTGCCATCTGCGTTGCCAACAGTTAGGCTTTGTCCCTGCGACAGGCCATACCATTTCAAAGAAGCATTTATACCTTTCAGGTACCAGGCCGCCGCATCTGCTGATACCCAGCCGCGGTAAGCTGCTTCGGCGATATTGAAACATAGTTCAGGATAGCCAAGTACCACATAAGGTTCCGCATTTGCGCCTGACGCCGACGACATATAACGGTTATAGCTCAACGAAGAATATTTACCATCTGCAGAGAAGCTGGACATAAGGCCCTGCGATTTTCCATTATCTTCTCCTACATATGCGGTAAAGTCGCCCACCTGTTTACCACCGGCCAGCTGCGCGGGTGCTGGTACTGTGAGTGCAAATACACGGGGATCTTTATACGTAGCAGTGACGTTAAAGAAGGTCTGGCTGATATTGGCACAGTTGTTATAAGGCGCATTACCGGAGCGGTTCGGCGGATACAGCGTAACACTGGTATAACGGTATACCATGTTATCGTCGCTGGAAGTCATCAGAGGGTATTTATCGGCATTGTTCAGGATGTCAGCAAACTGTGATTTGATATTCAGGTCAGCATTATCATCTGCTCGTTTGCTGAGGCTGATCAATACACGGAGGCGATAGGTATTAATCACTTTGCGCCATTGCAGGTAGGTAAGGCCGAAGATATCGCCGTTTGCATCCACTTTACCGGACGCAATGGCCGGAGTACTCATGAGGGTGCCGAACATGGTGTTGGCACTGTCGAGCATGGCGAGGCAATTCTTGTATACATCATGCTGTTTGTCGTACGTTGGAGTGAGGTTATTGACATCGCCGGCCTGCGACATCGGGATGTCGCCTACGCGCTGCGACAGCCAGATATATGCATAGGCTTTGAAGAACTTGCTCAATGCAAAGTAAACATTGGAGGTGTTCCCGTATTGCTTTTTAGCCTGTGATTCCAGCTGGTTGCAATAGCGGATCATATCATACGTATGGTTGGTATTGGACCAGTTATACGCATTGCTGCCGAAATAATAAGAATAGTTGGAAACAATATTCTGATTATAACGGTAAACGGTAGTGATGACAGGTTCTTCTTCCCGCATCAGGTTGGCAGTGAGGTGGTTCAGTATCAGGGATACCGGCACTGTGGAGTTTTCAGCAGCTACGTTGGGATTGGAGAGCAGGTCTCCTTTCTGACAACCGCTGATGGCCGATACTATTGCCAGCATTACGATCGTGATATATTTGAATGACATCTTCATATGGATGATTTATAAGAATTAGAAACTGACATTGATGTTAAAGCCATATCTCCTGGCTGTCATGCTCTGGAGGACACCACCGTTGTTGAGGGAGCGGTCTGTGTCATTATAACCGGAAGCAAATTGGTCGAGGTCGATGTCTTTACGTTTGGCCCAATACAGGAGGTTACGACCAACAAGCGAGAAAGTGGCTGACCTGATGAAACGGTTGCCGGACAGCAATCTGGCAGGCAGGCTGTAACCAATGGTCACTTCGCGGAGTTTTGCAAACGAGCGGTCTACCATCCAATTTTCGTTGACACCACCGATACCGGAGGAAACGAAGTTTTGTACAGTGGTGGCCACGTCGTTCTTCGCGAAAGTCAGGTCTTTGAAGTTGGTGATCTGGCCATCTTTATAAACAGGCGTACCGGAAACAATCTTCATACCGTCTGCAACATAATGACCGGTAGGCGCTTGTGTGCCACCGTTGGTGGATTGCCAGTCGGCCAAACGGGCAACGCCAAAGTCGCCGCTGGCGCTGGCGAGCGCGGTACCGCCGTTCATGCCATCGTGGTATACTTCGTCATAGATCTTACCGCCGATGCGACCATCTACCTGGAAGCTGAACGTAAAATTCTTATACGAGAAGCGGTTAGTAAAACCGAAAGTGAAGTCGGGGTTAGCATGTCCGAGGAACACGTTGTTACCGATATCGGAAGGCGCCCGCAGCGGAAGGCCGCCGCTGTAGATGATATTACCTCCCTGGTCGCGTACGAAACCTGGTGCATAGATGGCATCCATCCTTTCTCCTTTGCGGTAAGTATGGTTATTGAGTGTAACACCCTGTTCATCGCCATAAATCTTGTCCAGTGTTTCCTTGTAGGTTGCATAGTTGATACCCAGGTCCCAGTTCAATCCACCAGGGTTCTTCAGTGGTGAAGCAGTGAGCGTGATCTCATAACCTTTTTTACGGGTAGTGATGGCATTTACGTTATGCTTTTCGTAACTGGAAGAAGGTGCTACGCCCAGTGGGAAGATCTGCGGGCCGTTCAGGCTGGTGAAATAGGTGAAGTCTACTCCCAGCCTGTTATTGAACAGACGTAAGTCGGCGCCCGCTTCGTAGGAAGTTACGCTGAATGGCTTCAGGGTAGCATTCGCTATCACGCTGGAGAAATCTACAGAAGGCGTGTTGTTGTAATAGCTGTTATAGCTGTAAGCCATTTGGTTAGCGTAAGTAGGGCCATCATACGAAGTATATAGATCGGTACCATAACCCAACAGGCTGTTGGTGCTCTTGCCTGTCACCTGTGTATAGGCGGAAGGCAGGGTAGGAGATGTAAGGGCTCCTTTCACGTTAGCATAAGAGCCACGTACTTTCAATAACGAGATAAATTTCGGCAGATTGGCGTAGTCACTGATCACAGAGCTTAGTGATACTGACGGATAATAGAAAGTATTGTAGCCATCGGCCAGGGTAGACAAGTGATCAACGCGGCCGGTGTGGGATAATGTCAGGAACTTATCGTATGTGAAGTCGACAGAATAAAAACCGCTATACACCTGCATTTTGGAACCCCAGGTGAAAGAGGAGAAAGCTTCTTTGGAGTTCGTGAGTGCATACACGTTAGGGAGGGCCATCGCTTTGGTGGTACCCCACAGGGAGTTATAGCTGAAAGAGCGCATGCTGGTACCAGCCAGTCCGGAGATATTGAACTTACTAACCTTTTTGTTATAATTCAAAACCAGGTCAGTATTGTTTTCAAAGAGGTTTCTGCGATCTTCGCGGTAATCACCATACCAGCCAAAATAATACCATGGCGTATAGGTGTTGAGGTTAGTTCCTGCCGGCACCTGTTCCGTCCTTACCTGGTTCCAGGTAGTGATCTGGGTACGTAGGTTCAGGTCGAACGCATCATTGAATTTATAGCTCGCTTTGATATAACCATTAATATCGGTTTTATCGTGGGAGCGGAGCCATTTTTTGGCAATGAACCAGGCACTGTTTTCACGGCCATACTCCTGCGCATAGGGAACCAGGTTCGGTACGCCCTGTGGTCCTTTATAGATATCTTTCAGGTCGTCGATATTATAATCTGCGGAACCATACACCTGGAACATATAGATATAGGAATTAGGACCGTAGTTCACATCAGGGATGTTGGGAGAATATTGTTTATTGATATTGGCGCTGGCTTCTATCTTCAGTTTATCAGTGATTTTGTAACCTGCGTTGAGCGACAGTGCATAGGTATGCAGCTTGGTGTTGGGGTTCATTCCTTTCTGGTTCATATTGGATACGGATATCCGGATATCTGAACGATCAGTAGTGGTTGCCAGGGAGATATTGTTGGTATTGATTACCCCTGTTTCCATGAAGTGCTGGAAATTGTCTTTGCCACGGGCGGTCCAGGGGGTGGCAGTTCTGATGCGGGTGGTAGGGTCCCAGGGGCTGTCGTATTGCTTTACAAGTTGGCCTTCGAAGCGGGGGCCCCATTCGGGAAGACGCTGGCTGTTATCATAGAGTTGATCACCGTAGGAATATTTGAAATTGGTACCACGGCCATATTCTGTCTGGATTTCGGGGAGGGCAAGGAATCCTTTTTCAAACATGGTACTGCTGTTTACGTCTACCTGCCATCCATTCGATGATTTAGTGCCGCGTTTTGTGGTGATCACGATGGCGCCGTTTATACCCCTGAAACCATAGAGGGCAGCTGCGTTAGCTCCTTTCAATATAGAATAGGACTCAATATCATCCGCGTTGATATTCCAGGTATCAGAATTGACAGGAACACCATCCACTACAAAGAGCAGGTCCTTACTACCACGCAGCACGAGGTCTGGGCGACCCAGCATTTCAGGGTTGGCGCCTACGGAGAGGCCCGCTACTTTACCGGCGAGTGAGTTGATGGGATTGGCATCACGGGCCTTTACGAGGTCGGCGCCTTTCACTTCCTGTACAGCATAACCAAGACGTTTCGCCTCTTTACGTATACCCATTGCTGTTACCACCACCTCGTCGAGGCGTTTGCGGTCTTCCTGTAAAACAATATTGAAATTACTGTTGGAAGCAGTAGCCACTTCCTGTGATGAATAGCCTACATAAGAAAAGACCAGGATCGCATCGGGGCCACTGGATTTGATGGTAAATTCGCCCATGGAATTGGTGAAGGCGCCACCTGGCTTACCTTTCTCCCGTACACTGGCGCCCGGGATGCCGGCGCCATCTGTCGCAGTCACCTTCCCTTTGATCACCCTTTCCTGTGCGATGGCATTGCCTGTAGTAAGCAAAAGGGCCAGCCAGAGGGAGAGAAATGTACTGAGTAGCGTAAATAATCTCATTTTCTTTTCATTTTTGGTTTTGGTAATAAATAGGTACCAACGCAAAAATGGAAAGGCTACTCAACTAGTACGACAACGCCAGACGGGCAGGTCAGAAAAGTGTACGAACCATGTGGGAAATACATGTATATTGGCTACCATGGCTGGTATTGCTAATGTTACGTAATTCTTACTGAATTGTTACCGGAATGTTTTGCTGGATATTTTTCCGGTAAACAGATGGGGTAGCCCCGGTAATTTTCTTGAAATAACTGTTGAAAGATGATTTCGAATTAAAGCCACAATCATAAGCAAGGGAGGAGAGGTTGATATCAAATGAAGGGTCTTTCAGTTTATCTATGGCCACCCCAATCCGGTACTCATTGACAAAAGTGTAGAAGTTCTTGTTCAGGCGCTCATTTAACAACTGTGTAATATGGTGTTTGGGTATCTGTACACGCTGGGACAGCTCCTCCAGCGATAGTTCCGGATCAAGGTATATCTTGCTTTGTTGCATGAATTGCGCAAGGGTATGTTCATAGCCGGTTATCATCTCTTCATCCAGTCCTGATTTCTTATACTGCTGCAAGGGCGCAGGCTCCGGGACCATACTTGCTACTGGCGGCAGTACCGATACTGATTCTATCTTATAACGAAGTATCATCACGACCAGCCATGCAAAGCAGAGGTAGGGCAGTATCCAAACATTGAGATCCCACCGCCCGGTGCGGATGCCATAAATTACCATACCCGCTAATGCCATCGATACACCTGTCAGTATTGTGCGTATGATCGTTGCCAGCAGTCTGCGTTTAGGATCAGCAGGCGCTTTACTACCTGTTTGCAATAACCGCCAGGCCAGCACCGGGTAAATGAGCAGGGAGGCGAAAGCACCTACTTCATAGATGTTGGCGTATAGGTGCATGAATTGCGGGGAGATCGCTCCCTCCAGGTACTCCACACTGTTAACCAGGAATACTGACACCCCAAAACAAAGCGGCGCCATATGTAACAGCATCATACGGAAACTCACCTTCCGTTCCAGGTAAAACAAGGTGGTCAGGTATAATAATGGCCCATAGGCAAAGCCAAAACCACTGGGGCTGTTATTATATAAGAAAGCACTCTTCCATACCACCAGTAGAGATAATTTAATACCCAGGTGAAACAGCAGCATAGTGAGAAACGCATTCAGTGCTTTCTCAAAACGGTCTTTCGGCCGTAATAGATTAAACAAATAAATGGCGACACAGGTTAACAGGTTGATGCCCGACAATAGTATAATGCTCATCATATCCATGGTGGTTAATAGCACTAATTTAGGAGGCCAATGTTAGCAGGATGTTAAGAGGATATTTTTAGCGATTTTATCGTCAACCTGGTCTACTATAACTACCGGCGGAAAAGACGGGGATTCAATCGGAGCTGCTTCTTACCTTTATATTAGCGTAGATCATGGGGTTTTAAATAGCATACTAATAATAATTTTTCCGCGCTCGTTTATCAACGCTTTGAAATCTTTCTCAGATGCCTGGAATAATTTTTTGTAAAGGGGAGCCATGATTAATGGATAGGATAAAAGAGAAAATAAGTTCATCAGAAAATGAACTGGATTCATTTTCTCAATAGTTCCTTTCTCCATTTCGTCCGCAGCTTCCTTTAAATAAGACTTTACAGGGTTTGATTGAATGTTGGTGATCAGTTGCTTGCCTAAAGTGTTGATCTCCGTCACTAAAAATGTTTCCTGGTAAGGAAATGCAGTCATATGCCGGAGAAAAACGACAATAATATTTTCCGTCTTGGCTTTAAAAGGTTGGTTAGCCGTCATGCATTCGTTGAGGCGTTGACTCAAATCCTGCATAGCATCCTGGAATATGGCAGCAATCAGCAGATCCCTCGACCGGAAATAGTAATGTAGTGCGGTTCGATTAACGCCAGCAGCATCGGCTATTTCCTGCGTGGTGGCATGAAGTTTTCCTTCTGCGAAAAGCAAACGTTTAGCAGTGTCTTTTATATGCTGCTCAGTCCCCGTATTTTTTAATGGCATATTTTTAAGTTAAACTGATGCTATAGTGAATTCCAATTTCCCTGATAAAATAATCGTCGTGCGAAATTACTAAAAGTGTGCCTTCGAAATTTTTTACTGCCAAAGTGAGCACTTCCAAACTCTGGATGTCAAGATTATTGGTCGGTTCATCAAGGATGAGTAAATCCGGCGCCTGATTGCTTACCAACAAACAAGTCAGCGATAATTTCATTCTCTCTCCACCGCTTAAACGGGCACATTTTTTATCAAAAGCAGTGGGGGGGAACTGGGCGTAAACTAATAATTCTTTTAATTCATCTTCGTCTAACCTGCGTTTATTGTGGGCTTGTATTTGTTCATAAACACTTAGTTTCGGATCTATCATCGAGTAGTCCTGGTCCAGGTAAAAATAAGAGAACGGGGAGCTGTTGTAGCTGCCTTTAAAAGGTGTCAGCGTTCGTGTAATAATTTTCAACAAAGTGGTTTTCCCGCTTCCATTCTCGCCTTCGATCTGTACCCGCTCGCCGGATTTAACCTGGAAGCTGAGATTATTCCATAAAAGTTGATCACTATACTTAAAGTTAATATCTGCAAGATCAATCAGCAATTGCCCGGGATGTACCGGCGGCGACGGGATATCGATTTTAAGAATTTCATATTCCTGGATTTGTGCTTTGGTGGCTTCGATATTGCGTAGCAACAGGGCGATTTTTTCTTCATGTGCATTTATCATTCTCGCTGTGCTGCGCTCCGCTTTGTTTTTTAAACCGCCGGCAATAATGCGGGGTATTGAATTGCTCAACCCTGCCGACCTGCCTTTGGCCTCCTGTTGCACCCTTTGGCTGGCCATATCGTTGGCTTTTTTACCGGACGCTTTCAATGCTTTGGATTGTTCGTTCAGCCGGGCGCGCAGGGCATTTACTTTTTCCATTTTTTTCTGCTGATAAAATTCAAAATTTCCACCAAATACTTCAATACCCTTTTCATTCAGCTCTAGCGTTTTGTTCATGAGATTCAATAGTGTCCTGTCGTGGCTTACGATCAGCATGGTCGATTTGCTTTGAAGGATCAGGGTGTAAAGTTTCATCCTGGTTTTAATGTCCAGGTGATTGGAGGGTTCATCTAACAAAATAAGATTCGGACTATTCATATCCATGGCAGACAGGAAAACTTTGGTCTTCTGGCCACCGCTAAGGCTGCCCAATAGCCGGTTTTCATCGATGTTGCCAAGTCCCCATTTTTCAAGGGACCTTCTAACTTTATTTTCAATATCCCAGTCTTCATCCAGCTGCGTAAAATGCTGTGCATCCGTATCTCCATCTAAAATAGCATGGAGTGCATTCAATTTCTTATCTGCTTCCAATGCCCGGGCAACAGACCAGGTGTCAAACTCTCCCAAATGTTGTGGTACATACCAAGGTGTTTCCGAATGGATAATTTCTCCCGATGTTAATGCAAGTTTTCCGGAGGCGATGCGAAGCAGGGTTGATTTACCTGCGCCATTTACTCCTACTAATGCTGCTTTTTCACCATCGTTTAAAATAAAGTTCAGGTCATAGAATAGCTCCTCATTGTCTGGATGAACATAATTCAATGATTTTATGATTAAGCCCACAGCGTTTTAGATTTTAAATATTAATACTTCATGCCAGGACGGCAAATATGGGATTAAATATTCATTTTTGTTAGACAAAAATGTTAAAATAAAAAAATGGCTGATGAAAAACGCTTGTCCATGCGCATTTTCATTTACTTATATATTTTATTTTTAATAAAATATATATATAGGTAGTCGCACATTGGTTTATCCGGGGAATTGATTCATGATAGCGACTACTCGTTGAATGTCAGCTTCGGTATGAATAACAGAGCAGGGGAGACTTAAGGTTTGTTGGTGGATCAGGGTTGAAATGGGATAATGGTAATGATGCAGGTATCCTTTTAACGCTTGCTGATCATGTGGTGCTACCGGGTAATGAATATCGGTGGTAATATGATGCTCAGCCAGGTATTGTTTTAGTTCATCCCTTTTGGTGTGTAGTACGTTGTAGATATGAAAAACGTGAAAGTAGTCGGTGTGGATGACCGGTTTTACAAACTGATCATTTAAACCCGCGTCATAGATGGCTGCCAGCTTTCTTTTGTGTGCATTGATACGATCGAGTGCGGGCAGTTTAATTCTCAGGAAGGCTGCCTGCAGCTCATCCAGGCGGGAGTTATATCCAACAATCCCGTTATGATACTTTTTTTCGGAACCATAATTCCTGAGTTGCCTGAGTTTAAGATAGTCCTCCCTGGTTTTACAAATAATGGCCCCGGCATCGCCCAGTGCACCGAGGTTTTTGGTGGGATAGAAACTAAAAGCACTAAAGTCGCCGAAAGTGCCGGCCAGTTGTTGTTTATAACGGGCTCCATGTGCCTGGGCACAGTCTTCAATTATTTTGAGACCATGTTGCCTGGCTATATCCATCACCGGCTCCATCTCGCAGCATTGTCCATATAAATGTACGACGATGATCGCCACCGTTTTGGATGTAATCAATGGTGTAATAGCAGCAGGGTCTATATTATAGGTACGCATAACTGGTTCTGCCAATACTGGTACCAGTCCGCAATGAATAATAGAGAGAATGGTGGCAATGTAAGTATTGGAAGGTACAATTACTTCGCTGCCTTTTTCGAAGCCACAGCACTGTAAAGAAAGGATCAGGGCATCGAGTCCGTTGGCGACCCCTACTACGTATTCTTCTCCATGATAGTTGGCAAATTCCTTTTCAAAGCTGGCTACTTCTTCGCCCAATATATACCAGCCTTTATCCAGGAAATGTGAGAGCTGCTGCTTGAATTGCGCTTCAAAGGGATGATTGAGTTTATTTAGATTTTCGTATGGAATCATATGATTCATAGTAATATTCTTTGGAGTAGCCTACGGTTCAGGTAGCGTCGTATGGCTCGTAAATATAGTCTTTTGGATCAAAAGAGGTGGATGCCAGTACCAGCAGGATAGCGTCGGGCGAAAAACTATGCATTACATGCCAGTCTTCCGGCATTAACAGCAGGCATTTATCGGGACTGTCCAGCACAAACTCCTCTTTAACCTTACTGTTATGATTACTGATTCGGCAGGAACCCTGGATACAGATAGCTGCCTGTTCGGTGGTATGGTGCCGGTGGCCTCCCCTGGAAGAGTTATCTACGGCGTAAATGTAGAATAGCCTTTTAATTTCAAACGGAACCATATCATCCAATACGGTCAATGATCCTCTATCGTCCTTAAATGTTTTTATATGAATTAATTTTGCCATCAGTCGGTATATGTTCATCAATGATATCAAGAATCTCTGGACTATTCGTCATATTGAATTTTCGTGCAAAAAGCATATTGGATTGCAGTAATCGTGCCGCATCATCGGCATCGAGCAATTTTGGACTTGCCCCGCCGCGTGACCAGTCAATATAACGATAACTGTTGTTGATAATTTTATCCCGGTAGGGTGAGTTCATCAATATTGTTTGAAAAACGACTTCATCACTTGCCCAACTGAAGAAAAAGAAGCGCTGGAGTTTTTTATCCCCCGTAACTTTGTTGACCACGTACAAAGCGGCATCCGGGCTTAACATCCAGAACATAGACCCTCCATAAGGATGCAGTCCGTAGGGGATCTTCCTTTTTGGAAGTAGTTTGTTGAGCAGCCTTTCCAGCCGGTATTTCCCCTTAAAGTTAAATCCCGTCAGGTAATAATTCTCCAGTCTGATCAATCCTTCTGTCCAGTCGTTTTCAAAATCCCGGTAGCTCAAAAATTCATTCCCTTTGTGAGCTTCCAGGAAGTCGTTGATATAGGCAGCCGATTTAATGGGGTAGTCCTGCCCGCTCAGAAAATTGATGAAATCGTAGCGGATCCCGGAAGCAGCAATCTCCCGGATACAGGAGAAAGTGGTCAACACAGTACTGAACGCAGCCCAGGTAACCTTTTGCCGGTTTTGTATAAAATATACATTAGGCAATGCTCCCAAATATAAATGTGGCTGGATATCAAACTTTTTATCTACATGGATATAGAAATCAAAATTGTTGTGGGATAATCTTTTGATCATCCGTTCTGTTTGATGGGGATCTGTATAGGTAAGTATTAAGTGGGCGATGCGCATACTTTCCCGGCAACGTTATTTAAATGTATAAAAATGATGGGTGCTGCTTTCCTGGTTCTCAAAAGTATTTTCCGTACCCATCTGCCAATAACCCGGCTTAAATATAAGTATTTAAATTTACAATATACCGCAGTAAATAGTTGTAATAATGCTAATACTCAAATCATTGTGCCCTGGTAATATAATAATCCGGTGTGGCAACCTATCTGTTGCCTCCGTTATAAAGCCCGGAAAAACGGGAACAGATCAGGGAATTTAAAAGGGATCGGAATACAGATATAATGAGCGCCCAACGGAATTATTATAAGGATTAAAAGACTCAAACTGATATAACTAAAAAGGGCATCTTTTTACATAGATAAATATATGTAATATAAATACGCGCATCCGGGATTGCAGGGCAGAAAGAGAGTGCCGGACACCCGGCTATAATTTAAAGTCGTAGTGGTTATATCCTTATATCATTTATATTTACCGGCGAAAGGATTACAATAAATATAAAGATTCCAATGCCATTTAGTATTCAGGGGTAATATGAGCAATACAAGTCTTAATCAAATCCGGCTGGAGTATTTATTTAACAAGTATTATGAAGTATTGTGTCAGTTTGCTTATAGTATTGTCAAAAACAATGACGCAGCAAAGGATATCGTGCAGGATTTTTTTGTGAAATACTGGGAGAAATATTTACACCAGGGCCAACCTGATAATTTTGAATCTTATGCCTATGTTTCCATTAAAAACAGGAGTCTCAATTATCTTGAAAGTGAACAGGTAAAGGTACGCCATCAACCAGGAATTGAAAGAATGCTGTATAGCGAGGAGGCACTACAGCCGGGTAATATGGAAAATGAGCATAACAGGGTAAGACTTTTAAAAGCCATCAGCGAATTACCGGATCAACGACGGAAGGTTTTTACGATGAGTGCTATAGATGGGTTAAAGTACCTTGAAATAGCCGCACAAATGAATATTTCTATCAACACGGTAAAAACGCATATCAGGAAAGCCTACCTGTTCCTGAGGCAGCACCGGGAAACTACCTCCATTCTTATTTTAGCTACTTCTTGCCTGGGGAGTCACTCTTTTTTTCTTTTCAACTGTCATAATACTATATAATGGGGAAGCATAGACATCATACAGAGATAGATTGGGAGAAGATCCATCATTTGCTGAATGAGCAAAACGGGCTACCTGTATCTGCCGGGCAAATGACGGATGAAGAACTGGAGCTTTTTAAAGAAATAGTGGCTATTCGTAGCCAGGCAGGTGAATTGAAGGGATGGGAGGGCGTAAATACTGCTGAAGGCCTAAAGCAACTCAAAGCCAGGTTATCATTGCCGGATACCGCTTCTCCAGTGGTTCCCCTGTGGCGCAAAGTAATCCGCTATGCGGCCATTATTTTTATACCACTTGCCATGGCGACTGCTGCCTGGTTGTTTTTTCAACAAAAAAATACACCGGGCAACGAACTTAACTATATCACCCTGGAAACCCCACAGAACAATACGGAACCCGTTTTATTGCCTGATGGCAGCAAAATATGGATGAATGTGGGGGCACGGTTACATTATCCTGCGGCTTTTACCGGTAAGGAAAGGATAGTGGAAATGAGTGGAGAAGCCTATTTCGAAATTGCTGCCAATACACAACAACCTTTTATTGTTAAGGTGAATAACCAGGTGGTGCAGGTGCTGGGAACTTCATTCAATATCAATGCCTATGGAAAGCAGGTGGTCACAACGCTGACACAAGGTAAAATAGCTGTTGGGATAATCAATCAATCCGCCACCATGCAATACCTGCTGCCTGGACAGCAGGCCGTGTATGATACACTCGCCGGTACTATACAGGTAACTCCTGGTAATGCAGGGAATGCCCTGGCCTGGAAATCAGGACAAATAGCATTTACCGATATTGCGTTTGATGATTTAATGAAACAGCTGGGGTTGCGTTATGGATACCATGTTGTTTTTACAAATCAACAATTCAATCATCTTCACTATAATGTGCCACTAATGCCAAAGCCGGCAAGTATTTTCCCATTATTGGAGCTGATTAACGCCACAACTCCCAATCATGTTAATTTTAACGTGGATACTTTACACCATCGTATTGAAATAAAATAATTATTCTCTATCTTTCAGAACAGGAAGGAAATTATTAGGCAGAACCGTGCAATGACTGGCAGAAGTTGAGCTCATTCTTTCGTTATCTACCATTATCGCATAAGTTCGATGTACCCATTCAATTGGTTTTTGAGAAACAGGTTACCGTTGTCCTTCTTCATATACCTGAAATATTCATGTTGCTTTCTCATCTGTTTATTCGCATTGACGGCAAATGCCCAATCCCAGCGCATTTCAATTCATGTAAAGCATAAACCTGTCACCAACATTTTAGCGCTTATCACCGAAAAAACAGGAGCTACTTTCTTTTATAACATTGAGGAAATTAAAAAATTGCCCCGCATAAGCCTGCAGGTCAACAATGAAACGGTTGACAACGTACTACAACTGCTGTTAAAAGATCACGGGCTGCGTATAGTTCATACAAATAGCATTATCGCTATTGTACCCGCCAATAAGCAGGATAGCAGCGTGGCCGTAAATGAAGTGCGCGGCCGGATAGCAGACCTCAATGGTAATCCCCTGCCTGATGCCACAATAGTTGAACGGGGGAGTAATAATTTTACAAAGACAGATATCGCCGGCATATTTCATCTCCGGGTACCGGTTCATGCCATATTGCAGGTGTCTTATATCGGTATGCAAACAAAGCAGGTACCCGTTAACAACACCGGGTTGCTGTCAATTTTTCTGCAACCGGTATTGACTACTATGAATGAAGTAGTGATCAATGGGTATTCAAAAGTTAAACAGAGATATTCCGCGGCATCAGTGACTAATATCCCCGTAGGCAGCCTGGATCGGAATGATCAGCTTTCGATAGACAATATGCTGCAAAGCAAAGTACCGGGGCTATCTGTTAATATGAACAGTACAAATCCGGGAGCAGCACCGAAAATAAGATTGCGCGGAACAGCCACATTACTCGGGAACCGGGAACCTGTTTGGGTGATTGATGGTATCATTAGCAACCCGCCGATGAAATTAGATGCCGCAAATGTAAACTCACTGGACGAAGTAAACCTCATGACCAGCCCGGTGATAGGATTGAATCCAAAAGACATTGAACAGATAGACGTACTGAAGGATGCCGCTGCTACTGCATTGTACGGCGTAAACAGCGGTAACGGCGTGATATTGATTACTACCCGCAATGGTAGGCTACACGAAGCGCCGGCAGTCAAATTTTCCCAAATGACGAATATTACTTTCCGGCCACGCTATCGTCAGTTGAACCGCATGAATGCTTCACAAAGAATGACGTTGTCAAAGGAGATCATAGATGAAAAATTGCCTTTTTCAAATGGGATTCTTCCCCAGGGCTTTGAGCGGGACTATACAGATTTCCTGAACGGGACTATGAGCAAAGAAAAACTGACGGCGGAGGAAGCAGCCTATGCGGCCATGAACACCGATTGGTTCAACATCCTGTTCAATAATGGGGTAACACAAAACTATCATTTATCCGTGAACGGGGGAGGACGCAAAACAGCCTATTATTCGTCTATGGGATATACCGATCAGAAAGGACCGGCCATCTTCACCCAGGCAAGGCAATATTCCGGCATGTTCGGCCTCAACTATCAGCCTGTAAAGGCATTGCAGTTGGGCATCAAATTATCCGGCGCCCGGGATGCCGGCACTTATCCCTATCAGACCAACCCGTATCAATACGCATACAATACTGCCAGGAGCCTGCCTTATACCACAGGAGGACAACGGATGTATTACAATGCTTCGCCTTTTACGCCCAACTGGTCGTTGGCCAATTACAAAATGGATACTTCCCAGTTGGCATTGTCCAACATTGTTTCCGAAATGGAAAACAGCCGCACCAGTACCAACGTTAATACTTACAAAGCGGTTATTCATGCCGACTGGACATTTCTCCGTTCTTTTAAATTACATGGACTATACGGCTTCGGTGCATCAACGGCGCAAAATAGCACCTACGCCGGAGAGCAAACCAGTTACGTGGCTGCTAAGTACCGTCTGGGACTGGCCCCTGGTATGATATACAGTGATGCGGCGAAACGGAATATGGTTCTTCCCGCCGGAGGGGAATACCAGGAAACAGATACCCGGCAACGTGACTATACGATCCGTCATGCCATAGAATATAGTGTCAAAGCACCTTCCCATTATGTACAAGTGTTGGTGGGAAATGAATTAAGACAGTCAAAATACAATATCGATAAACTTTTTATACTCGGATACTACCCGGATAGTGGAAAGGTAGCGCATATGCCCGCAGTGAATGAGTATCCCCTGTACCGAGCCTTTTTCTCTTATGCTGGTATCCTGCCAAGGGAACAAATCATGAACAAATACCGGCAAATGAGTTGGTATGGGATGCTGGTATATTCTTACAAGGACAGGTATACCTTTAATTTCAATGTGCGCCAGGATGGTGCCAATTATTTTACGCAATACGGCAATAACACCTGGCAGCGAACCTGGGCCACCGCAGTGAAATGGAGTATCCTGGATGAACCACGGATAAAGAAAAATATGCGTTCGGATAATCTGTTGGCCCTCCGCATTTCTTACGGATATAATGTAGGATTGCCGGAAATAAAATCTTCCAGGCTGTCTATATCCAATTCATCTCCGGATATTATATCCGGAGATAATCAGGCAACCATAACGGGTTTTGCTAACCCCGGTTTGCGTTGGGAAAAAACATATGTGTTTAATGCCGGCATGGATTTTTCATTTTTTAATAACCGGTTATATGGAACGGTGGAAGTGTACAGCAAACAAAGCAGGGACTTGTTGGCGAATATAGACCTGGCCGAAGAAAACGGCGTAAATTCCGGCAGTTACAACAGCGCCGCAATGGTCAATCATGGTATGGAAGCTGGCATTCAATGGCAAATTATTCAGCAACAAAACTGGCGATGGAATGTAGGCGTCAATGTATCTTTTAATAAAACGCGCATCTTACAAACGAACTTTACAGACCCGGGATTTATAGGCAATCAGCAACAATATCTGAATGGGAGTATTATCAAATCAGGTACAGATCCTAATATGATGTATGCTTACAAATTTACAGGACTTAACAAAGACGGATACCCCACTTTCCGGGGAATTTATGATAGAGACTACCTCGTTCAGCCTACGGTATCAGAATATTATGCACATGTTTTTGTTCCCGTGGGAAGTCGTATTCCTTTAATAGACGGAAGTTTTTCCACTAATATCAGGTATCGTAACTGGACGCTCATGGCTATTTTCAGGGTTAAACTGGCTTATAAACAACGATTGGTCAACCTTTACGGAGGCGGAGGTTATATCCCTAATCCGGCCGAAAATATGTCTACTGTTATTGAACAACGCTGGAAACAACCCGGAGATGAGAAAAAGACGAATATCCCCCGCATGGGCAACCAATCCAGTATTTACCTGGTGGATCCCATTACGATGTCGCCCGTACAGTATTATCGCTTCGATCCTGCTACCATGCAGTATTTTAATGGGATACTACCGCTTTACCTGATGTCTACTTCTTCCTCGGACATGTACAACAACAGCGATATCCGGACTGTTGACGCCAGCCATGTCAGCCTCTCTACACTCTCCCTGCAACACACCATTCGCTCCCGCAAAACCGGGAAACAACTCTTGAAAGATATATCCTGTTATACGCAGCTACATGATGTGTTGTTGCTGGCGAATAAAAAACTAAAAGGACAGGACCCGGAACTGCCTGCCGGAACAATGCCCAGACGGCCATCTCTGACATTAGGCATAGATGTAAATTTTTAATACAGATGAAAAAAATCCATTTAAAATATATTTTCTCTTTGCTTATGATCGCAGGTATTTCCAGTGGTTGTAAAAAATACCTGGATACACCCGCCGATAATTTGCGCACCCCAAAAACAGTAGCGGATTACACCGAAATGCTCAATGGCGAGGGCTGGAGTCGAACACTGTCGCCTAACAGCGATTTTTCGCTTTACTTCCTGGATATGATGACCGCCGATGTAACAGAAAGTATTGGGCCTACGCCGCCGGTAGAGGAAAAAGGCGCTTATGCCGCCTTTTACACCTGGCAAAATGTATACGATGCCCAATATGATGAAAGACATACGCCGTCTGCCATCCTGAACAATACCTGGCTGGGGTTATATAGAATTATAAAGGTTTGTAACATTATCACAGAGGAGGGAGAAAAGATGGAAGGAGATATTGCGTCCCGGCAATTTTTACTCGGAGAAGCCCATTTTTCCAGGGCATTGGCATATTATTATCTTATCAATATCTGGGGCACTCCTTATGATCCTGCCAACCGTAATGATTCGATGGGGGTGCCGTTACCTACGGGCAGTACGCCTGTAAATGCTACGCTGCCGAGAAGCCCGGTACATGTGGTGTACGAGGGAATACTGGATGATCTGAACAATGCGCTCAGCTATGTACAGGCATCGCAAAAAGGGGGTAGCATTTATCATTATTCCCCTGCAGCCGTTTACCTGCTGCTTTCAAGGATACATCTTTATTTGCAGCATTGGGAGCTGGCTGCCACCTTCGCGGGGAAATGCCTGGAAATCAAACCTGCATTGAATGATATCACGCATCAGCACAATGACAGGTCTGATTTTTATTCCAGTCTTTTGGGGGTAAATAATCCGGAGGTGATCTATACCTTCTATAATGATTTGAATCCTGCTGTTTTTAATATTTTTGGAGATGGAAATAGCTATTGCTATACTGTTTCCCCCGACCTGCTGCAATTGTATGATACCGCAGATCAACGGTTAGGTGGTTATTTTTACGATAATACCAACACGATCGTTCCCAAAACATTTAATACCACCGGCAACATATATTGTTTTTCGTTTCGTACAGCAGAAGCTTATCTTAACAGGGCAGAAGCAAACGCACACCTGGGAGAAGCCGGTAAAGCATTAGCCGATTTAGACCTGTTAAAAAGCTATCGCGTGAAAAGCGCCGCAACAGGTACGTCCGACCTGCTATCCGACATACTAACGGAGCGGAGAAAAGAACTGGCTTTTCAATTGCATAACTGGTTTGATCTCAGACGAACCCATAGCCCTGCTATTGTTCATTATTTTACACCAGTTATTGGCCAACAGGTTCGCAGCCGGCAGCGATTTGTACTCGGAAAGAATGATCCGGGATATACGCTGGAGATCCCCGCACAGGCTTTGCTGGCTAATCCTGTTTTGAAACCCCTTGGCCTGAATGTGAGGATACCTCAGTAGTGAATAAGCCATTACATGCTTACAGTGAAAATTAAACTGCAGCAGCAATAATGCTGCCGCCTCTGTTATCAACCAAAGTCGCTATTATGAGGAGCATATCCTTCCGGCAGTTACTGCCGGACAAATACTTCCTCGTTAACACGATCCGCACCGGCGGAATTGGTATAAAATGTTTTTAAGTATATGCGCCCGCTTGCCGGATCATAAGATTGATCCAATACTTTAAAAGAGCCTGCTTTTATCTGGCTTTGCATCACCGTATTAATGGTAACGGTGAGGGCATTATTTTTCAGCGAAATATTATATTGCCAGCCGGAGCCGCCAAGATCACTGTAGTCGATGCTTATTTGGCCTGTGTACTTCAGCGGATTGGCTACTTTAACGCCATTGAACTTTGAGGTACTGCCAATGACACCATTGGCCTGTGTTGTTTTGTACAGGGTACGTACAGAAGTATCTTTATAACTGCCCGCCAGCGGATATCCGGGAAGCACAATGGTACCGGAAGTATCTTTCACAGTGGCTTTTGACATGGTTACATCCGACCCGTTATATTTCCCTTTTAATACAAAACTGTCTGCTGTGCCGGTAATAATCTCCAGTTCAAAATCTGATTGCAGCCCCAGGCCGAGTTGCGCGCCTGGCACCTTTCTTTCCGGATCGGCCAATAGATGGAGGTAAGTATACGTATCGAATATTAATTCAGGTTGTTGTAATGCTTTAAGCCGGTAACTGCTGGTCAGGGCTGGTAAATTCTGCCATCTTGAAACGACCCGGTTACTATCATTGAACTTAAACCAGAAAGCATAAACGTTATCATTTTGATCCGGATTAGGCACCACTTTAGCAACCCAGCCATAAGGAGCAGCTGCCAGGATAGATTGATAATTTGCCAACACCGCATTTAGGCGTTGGTCAGCCGATTTGTCAAAAACGGATGAATGCAGATCTTTTTTACAGGCAGTAAAAACCATCGCAGCCAATAATATATATACCAGGTATTTATTCATTTCTGTAAAATTTATAGTGTAAAAACTAACGGCACTTATCGATTCAACACGTTATGTATCTGTTGCTGTACGGCGGTTTGTAAACTATAGAAATCAAGGTGGTAAGCATCTCTGAAATAATCCACCACAATTTTTTCTTTAGCCCTCAGCAAGCTGATACCTTTGGGAGTATTAAGCTGGGTGGGATCATCGGGAAAAGGATGATAGAGGGTGTAATCGTAGCGTGCACGGCCCATCACCAACATGGTGGATACCAGTTCTGCGATGTCTTCGCCAGGTTCTTTCCGTGCATAATTAGTTACAAAGCCCAGTGTCCATGGATTCTCGCTGGCTACTGTCCAGTTACCGGTATAACCATCCGGTGTTACCTGGTTAAAAGCTATCGGATAAGCTTTCTTTTGATTTAGAATATGCGTGTACTCGTGGTGGATCAGGTGCGCCATATCCGCTACTCTTCCGCTATCTTTCCCGTTATAGGAATTAATACCAAAGAGGAGGATTTTGAGGCCACCTTCTGCCAGCCCGGCAACGGCATTGCCGTTACTTTGTAAAGCAATGCTTCCGGATAGCATGATCTGCTTCGGGGTATTTATTTTCATAAAGGTGCTGTCGCCGGCAGTTTGATTGTAAGGCATGATCCACATACTGATAATATCCCGCGTTACGGGAACCACCGTATTTTCTCCCGGAGGCACCAGGATCAAACTTTTATCAAATTCGGATTGATCCCATTTGTATTTCATTTCTATATTATATGGTTTTACCATAGAATCATAGAGCCATTTATCAATGGTTGTTTGTACCCAGGCATCTCCGCCCAAGCCATTAATATTTGCGTCCAGTGTTTCTTTCTTGTTACAGGAAATAATAGCGCCTGCCATTACTACCAGCACCAGGAATGATTTTAAATATTTCATTCTTAAAGATTTAATCAGTTGTATATATTATTTCAACAGCTACCATGTCTTATGCAGACATGGCTGCATCACCACCCCTTACCTGGGATTCGGCGCTAGGCCACTGGCTTGTGCTTCCTGTGGTATTTGCAACACTTTCCTCGGATCATCAGCGCTAATATTAATTACCGTGCCTTTATCATCCACATGTTTGAAAGTGAGTTTATTTCTCAGGATGTCCATCCAACGCATTCCTTCCTGCATAAATTCACCTCTGCGGGCATCCAGGATGGCCTGGATAGTTGCGCCTAACGGGTCAGTGGCCTTGTTGTAATAAGTGGTTACTTTATCCAGCGTAAGCTTATGGACCGCAGGATTATAGTCAATAACCCTTGTACTGTAATAAGTATTCAAATCAGCGATGGCGCTGTTAAAGTCGCCGGTACGTGCACTGGCTTCTGCATGGTTAAACAGTACTTCTTCGGCGGTGAACAAAGGGACATATATGTAAGGGTCACCCACATTAGGGCCCGTATAAACAAAATTCTCCAGCCATTTTTCGATGCCCTGGTCATTGTTATTAGACCCATAATAGAACACGTTATAGGCCAGACTACCATTTGTAATATTCCCGGAATAATATATGCTAATTGCGGTGGCAGCGTTTAATCCATACTGATATCCTATCCAGGCCCTGGCCCATATAGAATTTGTGGTGGCCAGCAACAGATTGGCTTTAGTGTCGGGACTGGTAAACCCGGCGCTTCTTTCGGCCCGGGTTGCCGTGTTCCAGGTGGTATTAAGTGGCCGCAGGTAATCCCCGAAGTTGCTACCCGGAAACACCTGGCTGCTATAGGTTAATGCCTTCGCGTAATCTTTCTTAAACAGGTAAAATCGGGCAGCAAAAGCATTGGCGGCAGCTTTGTTAAAATGGAAAGAAGGCACTTTATAAGCATTGTTATCGATGAGCGGTAATCCTTCGGTTAAATCTTTTTCAATCATATCATATACATACTTCACCGTTTTCCTTTCGTACCTGGGATTGATGGTTTTTTCAGGTGCTATTACATAAGGAATACCCGGATCGCTGGCAGCGGTAGCAGGATCATACACTTTTGAAAAGAACGTTACCAGCATAAAATGGGCATAAGCCCTTGCCAGCAAACCTTCTCCCTTATAGGGGTTATACGTAGCCTGGTTGGCGGCTTTGTTGATAGCATCCAGCGCCTGGTTGGCAGCGGCAATTGCCTTATAACAACTTTGCCAGTACACATCTGGTGATCCCTGGTTGGTGCTTGCATAATCGATAAACTTATATGCATTAATATTTACGAGGAGATCTCCACTATATTGGTTGCCCGCATGCCCTCTGTCGCCGGCATTATCAGACATCGATTCACTAAAACAGATATAGTCGTTACTGGGGTAGGCGGAAGTAAGCATTTGTGCTACCTTATCAGGGGTATCCAGTGTGGTTCTGTTGTCCGGATCCACCTCCAGGTATTTGTTACAGGCAGTGAGTAACAACATACCAGCACACAGGAATATACTTGTATTGATAATATTTTTCATCATAATAATTCTTTTAAGAAATCCTTACAAACCAACTTTTAAAGACATCACTAATTGACGTTGCAACGGCTGCGCAACACCTCCCGCATTGAAGAACTCCGGATCTTGTCCCCGTAGTTTACTGTCGGAATACAACAACCAGAGATTGCTGGCAGAAGCGGTAAGCGATACATTGCTTAAACCAATATGTTTAATGGTAGCGGATGGCAGTACATAACTGAGTGCGATATATTTAACCCGTATAAATCCTCCATCTGCCACTCTCGCAGTCGAATAGTTATAGTTGTTGTAAGGATAAGCGTCCGTCATCCTGTAATTGGTGAGTGCGTCCAGTATAGAAGGTACATTACTTGTTTTTTCGTCACCGGCCAATGTCCAGCGATCCAGGAATTCCCGGGGAAATGCATCCAAATCGGAGTAGGAGGCTTTAAACACAGGGTTTAACCTGATTTTATTTCCTGCCTGGTAAGTAAGTAATATATTCAGCGATAGACTTTTGTACCGGAATGTATTAGAGAAGCCACCGGTAACAGGAGGATCTACCGGTCCTTCATATACCAGGTATTTGGTAGTGATATCCTGTAGATTTACTTTGCGCGACACATCTCCTGCTTCGTTTACAAACAACGGAATCCCCGTATTATTTTCTAATCCTTTGTAGTCAAGAGAGAAGAGACTGCTAACCGGATACCCTTCTTTGTTTCCTCCCTCAGGTTTTACCTGGTCAAATATAATAGGGGTGTTTTTCGCATTGGTCACTTTATTCTGGTTGTAACCGAAGGTCGCGTTGGCTCTCCATCCTACATTGGTACTGCGGATGATGTCTCCGCCAATAGTTACTTCTACTCCTTTTGATTTCAGGTCAGCGTAGTTTGCACTCCTTACATCCTGGCCGCCTATACCGGAAGTTTTTATCCCGGCAATCAGGTCGAAGCCATTTTTCCGGTACAGATCCACTGTAGCGGTGAGGCGGTTATTAAAGAGGGCGGCGTCTACACCTATATTCAGGGAATATTGTTTTTCCCAGGTGAGGGCAGCGTTTTCGAGGTCAATAATCTGGATGCCTGATTCAATTACCCGCGCATATTGCCGGTAGGTATTCTGGGCTTTCAGTACTGCCGCCGAATTGGTAGCGGATCCTAAATCTGCCGTGAGCCCGTAACTGGCCCGTAATTTCAGCATGTTTAATTTACCCGCATCTTTCAGGAAATTTTCCTGCTCTATATTCCAGGCGCCACTTACACTCCAGGTAGGCAGCCAGCGGGCAGAGGGAGATTTTCCCATACGGTTAGAGCCGTCTGTACGTACCGCACCTGTAAAGTTGTAGCGATTGTTGTAGGTGTACCCCGCAGTAGCATAAAAGGCCGCATAACGATCATAAGTTTGCTGCATGCCAAAATAGGGGAGGTTCGCTTCACTGGCCTGTTTAAATGCGAGATAGTAAGGGAATACGCTGCCGCCATAGTCATATTGGTAACCATATCCCGTATTTAAAGCGTTTTGCCGGTTAGCATATTTAACCTCCTGTCCAACCATTACATTCAGGTCATGTTTACCAAAGGATTCTGCATAATTCAGGCTATTCCTGAAGTTGTAGTTGGTGAGGGCGTTTTCATTCCGGTTGTAAAACCCGCCGGCCGGCAATACAATCTGTGGAAAGGTATTGGGGTTATCCGGATCCTTATACAGGAAGCGGTTGGCATTGGCAATAACAGAATTAGCCGCTGCCCTGTATGCCTGCGCTTTATTAGAGGTTCCATCTACCAGGTCTTCCTGGCTGGTTTTGGCGTACCGGATGGCGCCAATGAAATCGTACCTGAGATGTTTGGTGATTTTGTAAGACAGGCTACCTTGTAATTTTACATCTACAACGGAAAGTTTTAACCGGTTGTTTTGCAGCTCATTGAGGATATTAAAAGGTGCGTAGTTTCTGGTAAAATATTCCAGGTCGCCGTTGTCGGTATACGCTGTTAATGCACGGCTGGTGTTTAACGCGTAGTTATATGGGTTGATGTCAAAATCACGGTTCATCTTTCCGGAGAAAGCATCTGTGGTCCGTGCTACTGTGCCGGGGGCTTCCTGCTGCCTTACAGATCCGGTGGCAATAAAGCCGGCAGATAACTTGTCGGAAAAAGTATAATTGTTTTGAGAGTTGAAAGTAAAGCGTTTTACTTTGTCGGCTACTGTCCAACCGTTGTCATTATAGAATCCGGCAGAAAAATAAGACTGCATTTTTTCCGATCCGCCGGAAAGACTGATCGTATGTTCCTGTATCAATGAATTGCGGAAGAGTATATTGAACCAGTTGGTATTCGCCAATGCATAACGTTGTAAGTAAGCATTTCTGCCAGCCTGTGTGTTTTCAAGTACGAACTTCCCGGTGGCGGGATTATACGTTTGTAACTGGTCATACATCTTACCGTATACGCCTTTGTCGGCACTGTTGCCGATATCCCCCAGGTTGAACAGCCCTTTCCTGGCTATTTCTGCATCGACAGACATCTGCTCTGCCGAATTCATGATATTGAAATTATCATAGCTGGGCTTTAGCTGTGTGCTGAAGTTGCCGGTATAATTTGTAATCATTTTTCCTGAACGGCCTTTCTTAGTGGTAATTACTACTACGCCATTCATGGCTCTGGCTCCATACAGGGAGGTAGCAGCCGCATCTTTCAGGATATAGATGTCTTCCACATCATTCATGTTCAGCCCGGCCACAGACGACGCAAGCAGCGTAGAAGGGTCGCCACTGGAAAGCTGATCATTTGAAACATCAATTACATCTTCCAATGCAATACCATCCACTACCCATAAAGGTTTGTTTTCGCCGGTAAGGGAAGTAACTCCCCTGATACGCACTTTAGGTGCAGATCCAAAAGTAGAAGATACGTTCTGAATACTCACTCCGGCCGCTTTTCCTTCCAGCGCCCGGCTGATATCGGTGGTTCCATCCATCCGGATATCTTCTGCTTTTAGTTTGGTACTCGCCCCGGCAAATTTTCTTTTATCGATTTCCTGGAAACCGGTCACAATGACTTCACTCAATCCTTTTGTGCCCTGCGTCATAATAACATCCAGGTGTTTGCTGCCAGCTACATTTTTTACAACAGCGGCAAAGCCTATAAAAGTAAAGGCCAACTTGTCGTTTGGTGCAGCGGCAATGCTGAACTCTCCCAGGTTGCCTGTTACTGCGGCTTTTTTGCTGTTTGCCGCTCTTACTACTACGCCTGGCAATGCGTTTCCTTTTTCGTCCGACACTTTACCCGAAACGATGATGGAGGTATCGTGTGCGGCAGACGGCGATCCTCCGGTGGCTGTTTTTTGCTGCGCTGTAGCAGCCCCGCTGGCTGCCAAGACTAATATAAACGCGGTGGTGATGACCAGAGACAACTGTTTAGCCTTAGAAGCAGGCCTCTCAGATGATTTGGTTGACATGCACAAGTTCCCCATCAGGAACTTTCTGTAAAGGTCCATATTCATATTGTTATAGCATTGTTTATACTCCCCTGTAGTCAGGAGCTGGTCAGGTTTAGTCTTTTGTTCTTAGTGTGGGCCCACTACTTGATTCTAGTCGATTTTATTATTTACCTCATTTGGTTTCAAATGAATTACTGTTATACGACAGGCGGGAAATGAAAAAGGGTGACTGGGAATAAAAAAAATCTCAGAAAGGAGCGAAGTAGCACCAGAGGCGGTATTCAAATACATTTATTACCTTCATCTTCGAATAACTTTATTGAAATCACCTGGCTATGTTTAACTACCAGTTTGCAAAACCACAGCACCCGTTGTTAACACCCTACGTTGACTATTTTGTTCAACTGAACGGTACCGGCGTTTTGTTTAAATCCATCTACTCCCGCTTGAATACTTCGTTTATCATGGATTTTGATTCCGGTACTTTTTATAATGAACAGCCCCTGAAAACAGGCTTGCTGGATGTAAAAGAAAGGATTGTCAGATTCAGCCCCATGACGGATCAGGCGGTTCCGGCAGATAAATTTTTCGTCAGCTTTACGCCTTACGGATTAAGTGTGTTTACAAAACAACCGATGTATGAATTAAATGAGGGACCTGTCACCGGGGAAGATCTTTTCGGGAGCAAATTATCATTGCTGTATGAAGAAATGCACCCCTTGCCTTTTGCATCACGGGTACCATTGTTTGAATCTTTTTTATTGAACAGGTTTATGGCTCCTCATGCATCCCATCAGCTTATTTTCGACCTGGCAGATAGCATCAAAAATAATGTGGAAGATGCACCTTTTCGACACCTGAAGAAATTACCACTGAGTGAACGGCAGATAGAGCGGAATTTCAAGCGATATACCGGGATTAGTATCAGCCGTTTTCTGAAGATTTCCCGTTTCGAAAAAGCCAAACAATTAATAGCCCGCCATCCTTCCCGGCGCCTGACAGACATCGCCTACCTTGCCGGGTATTATGACCAGTCACATTTTATTACCGATTTTAAGCAATTTACCGGGGTGAACCCCAAAAGTTACCAGGACTGTTGTTATCGGCAGCATCCGATAATGTCGGTCTGATACAATTCCGGAAAATCGAGCGGTGCTAATTTTGGCGTATAAATTCAAAATTATCTTATGCAAAACAGCCACCGTATTATTTTGGTAACTGGTATTACAGGTCAGCAGGGAGGGGCAGTAGCACGGGTATTATTGTCTGCCGGATGGGTCGTACGTGGATTTACGCGTGATATAACCGGGGTTGCCGCACAGCAATTGATAGCCATGGGAGTAGAGATGAGCGCAGGCGATCTCGCTAACAGGAGTTCGATTGACCGGGCGATGGAAGGAGTATATGGCGTATTCAGCGTACATCCGGGACCGTTAGCACAGGACCAGGACGAAGCCCTGGCCGGCAAGCATGTGGCTGATGCCGCAAAAGCCTGCCAGGTAGCTCATTTAGTATATAGTTCGGCGCTGGGTGTGGATCAGTCGGAACAAACCGGTATACAGCAGGAGAAAGCCATCGTTGAAAATTATATTCGTGAACTGGGTATTTCCTATACCATATTGCGGCCGGCAGCTTTTATGGAAAATTTCCTGAACCCCAGGTTTGGTGTGAAAGGATCTTCCTTTATTACGGCAGCTTATCCCGGTACACAAATGCAATTAATTGCTTTGGAAGATATCGGCCACCTGGCGGCACTGGCATTCGCAGACCCCAGGACATTTAATGGTCAGGCAATAGACCTGTCTGGAGATACCTTAACGCCCATTCAAATGGTGGCCGCTATGAGTAAAACCACTGGGCTGGAGATGAAGTATGAGCAGCTTCCTATGGAAACGTTGCGACAACTGAATCCGCGATTCGCCAGGGGATATGAAATACTTAACTCCGATAAAGTGTCCAGAGCAGACGAAGCAAGCCTGCGGAAAATTTACCCGGCGCTGCTGACATTTGAATCCTGGCTGAATAAAACAGGGGCAGCTAAACTTAAAGCGCAGGCCAGCGGAGTAGTATAGTGGGGAACAGCAGCAGGTGCTGAAAATAAGAGTGATATCCGCTCCTTTGGTGCAACAAAGCTGAAATCCGCTTATATTCGCTTATCAGCAATATTATATCAGTGGATTTTTTACGACTACCATTTCCCAGTTATCCTGACGTAAAACGGAAACGCTTATCCTCTTTGGCTTTCGGCCTATTCGTTTTTATCTTTCTTTCCTTCTTCCAGCCTTTTGGCCTGTCTGATTATTCCTGGCAGTCCTTATTGCTTGTCTGTGCCGGTTATGGAGCGGTAACCCTTGTCGTGATGTTTACCTGCATCTGGGGGCTGCCCAGGTTGCTGCCACGGATATTCAATGAGTCTGCCTGGACTGTGGGCCGACAGATTGGGATGATGCTGACCACCATTTTCTTTGTGACCATCGGTAATTTCCTGTATGGTAGTTTTTACCTCCATACCGGATTTTCCCTGGCAGTAATGTTGCTGTTTGGCGCCATGACGATTGCGGTCAGCATAATACCGCTCACCGTATTAATATTATATAACCAGCTGAGATGGCAGCGTAAGTATGCCGGTGAGGCGGAGGTGATGAATGCGCAGGTACAGGAAAAGAAACAAATAGAAGTACCTGCCGGGTATCCTGTACAGGCAAATATGATCCGCATACCCGCGGAGCAGTCTAAAGATGATCTTACGCTGGAGGCGGCACAATTGATCTGTATTGAAGCCGCTGATAATTATATAAGGGTGTTTTACGAGAGCGGGACTGTCCTGAAGCAGGTATTGCTACGCGGTACGCTGAAGCGAGCCGCCGAAAGCCTGGAAGGAAAGGATCATTTCTTTCGTTGTCATCGTACCTACCTGGTAAACCTGCACCGGGTAGAAGGTATCAGTGGTAATGCGGCAGGCTACAAATTGCGGCTCCAATTGTTGCCGGTGGAGGTGCCGGTGTCCAGGAATCTTCACCGGGAATTGTCGGATCGGTTGCTGTAAGTTTTCCATTCACCCCTTTGCCCCGGGACGCCTTTCCGTTCACCCCGGAAGCTTACTGGTAGCCCCTTTTGAAAAATAAACTAATGGGAACAGCTCATTTTTGCAGAAACGATTTTTGTATGAAACACCTGTTCCAGATTCTTCTTATCCTGCACATCATCGGTGGTACCCTTGCACTGATTACCGGTTCTTTCGCTTCCCTTACCAAAAAAGGGGGACGGGCACACCGTCTGAATGGAAAACTCTTTACGGTGGGTATGACCATCATTTTTATCACCGCCGTGGGGATGGCACTGCTTAAATCACTGACTTTTTTATTGATGGTTGGCTTCTTCAGTTACCACCAGCTTATGCGGGGATACCGGGCATTGTACCTGAAAAAATTATATATAGGCATGCGTATGGCCTGGCCTGATTACCTTATTAACGGGATCGGAGGGGCTTTTAATATCTGGTTGACCGTTTGGGGTGTTATGAGATTGGGGACCCCGTATGCTACACTGGCCTATGCGGCCATTCTCTTTGGTGGCATCGGGTTGCAGAGCGTAGTAAGAGATGTCCGCAAGTTTTATGTATCTCCCAAAGACAAACAAGATTGGTTCTTTACTCATATTTCCGGGATGGCCGGCGCTTATATTGCTACTATTACCGCTTTCCTGGTAGTGAATGTCCATTTTTTGCCCGGGTTGATTATCTGGACCGGACCTGCTATCATAGGACTTGTGGTGATAAACCTGACCATCAGGAAATACCGGAAGCAGTTTGCTGCTAAGAAAGCCGTACAGAGAGTATGACGCAAATCGCCCCTTAGATTGTCGCTTTGGCCCCTTATGTATTCTATAAGGGTGATTTACTTTTGAGGTAACAAATCTTTATATCATGCGAAAATTAATGATGAAAATGTCAATTTCCACCGATGGGTTTGTCGCCGCCGCCAATGGAAAGCTCGACTGGCTCTTCAAAACAGGGGATAATGAGTCGGCAGCCTGGGTATTGGAACTTTGCAAAACGGCAGGGATTCATATTATGGGCAGCAAAAGCTTTAACGACATGGCGTCTTACTGGCCTACGTCCACGCTACCTATTGCAGCGCCTATGAACGGGGTACCCAAGGCTGTTTTTACCCAAAAAGGGATGACTGGTTTTGATCCGGCAGATACTACTACGGCGTTAAAAAGTGCCCGGCAATACGATGCAGCCACGGGGGTGCAGCCTGCTGTAGAACTGTCGCCTGCTGCCGCTTCCTGGGCTTCACCACGGATTTTTGCCGGCGATTTGGCTGAAGGCATCCGGGAACTCAAAGCAGAGTCAGGGAACCCTATCCTGGCGCATGGAGGAGCGGGATTTATGAGAAGCCTGATTGCAACAGGGCTGATAGATGAATACCATTTAGTAACACATCCGGTTGCGCTTGGAACCGGACTACCGATATTTGACGGTCTTTCAGCGCCACTTTATCTGAAACTGGTAGATGTAAAGGTTTTCCCCAATGGTACCATTGCACGTACCTATCATCCGGCGTAAGTTACTGAAGATATTTAATCCGCATTTGCTTGTTCACGGAAGTACCTGCCATACCTTATATACGGTACGGCAGGGCTTTATTCCAGATATTGTGGAGGTTGACTGAACAAATAAAGTGCTGCTGTATCACTGTTGCATAACAGGGGTATTTGTGATTTACCAGCCGGGTATATTTTTAATTTTTTGTGAAGACATTAAACGGCATACTGGTTCCCGTTAGCTTCAATACTACAATACCGTGTGGCGGAAGATGGTAAACGGATTTTTTCCCGTTGGTAGTTTTTACGTCTTCGTGTTTCCACAAGTCGCGTATGGTAACTGCTTTGCCAGCATTTATGCCTACGGCACCCACCTCCAGTTCGGCAACAGCCGGTGCATCAGTAGTGTTGAGCAAGGCCACGGCTACCTGTCCACTGGTAACACCGATCAATGGTTTGGCCCAAAGCTGTACGCCCAATGTATCGCGGAATTTCCTGGCCTGATAACAAAGTGGATCCTGGTTAAGCGCAATCACTTCTTTATTGGTAATGATAGATAATGTTTGCGGGGATATTTTCCGGAGATCATTGCCCAGCAGGAGGGGAGAGTTCATGATACACCACATGGAGAAATGGCTTTTGTCTTCTTCATCACTCATCCCACGGCCTACCTGCAGCATATCCATGTCATTGAAATGACCGGGAGAGCAGTAGGGCCACAGATCGGCGTTGAGTGCAATGATCCGGAGAATAGACGCGAAGTGGTTGTCGATGTCGCCGGAAACCCGCCATGAGTCGGCCACCAGCGGTGCCCATTTGCCGGGGAATTGCCAGCGGCAGATGTTGAATACTACTTCCGGCTTGATGCTTTTGATCCAGTTGGAAATTTGCGTATAGCGTAATTGTTCATCGAGTCCTAAATCTTTTCCGCCACACCAGTCTACTTTCAGGAAATCATATCCCCATGTTTTCAGCAACAGGGTGAGGTCTTGTTCATCATGCCCATACAGCCCTGAGCCGGAACCAATAGTATCCTGGTCCCAGATGGCAGCGCAGGTATTAACGCCGGCTTCTGCATAGATGCCTGCTTTCAGTCCCTTGCTGTGTATATAATCGGAAAGTCGTTTCATGCCGCCGGGGAAACGTTGTGCGTTATGCAGCAATGCGCCTTTTTCATTCCGGCCACCAAAGAAACCATCGTCGATGTTGATGTATTGATAGCCGGCTTGTTTCAGTCCATTTTGCACCATGGCGTCGGCTTGTTCCCTGATCAGTTGTTCATTGATATGAATGCGGAAGTTGTTCCAGCTGGCCCAGCCCATGATAGGTGTCTGGGATTTAACCGGTGTGTTTTGCGCCATTGCCAGCTGCGTGCAACACAACAGGCAGATCGCCATAAACATCCGTTTTACTTGCTTATTTATCATGTGCGGTAATTTACTTAGATAATTACGAATTGCGAATTACGAATTACGGATTTGTGGGGAGATGATAGCGAATCAATTTCGCGTTTACCATCTCCCCACAAATCCGTAATTCGTAATTCGTAATTCGTAATTCGTAATTCTTTTCTTCTATTTCTTCTGTTGAGACAGGAAGGTAACGAGTGATGCAAACTCCTCGTAAGACAAGGCATTGGCAAGGCCAGTAGGCATCATAGACGTTTTCAGTTCCTTACGGGTAAGGATATCCGCTGTTTTAATCGTGGATACTTCCCCTGCGATATTTCTCATCACCACTTTAGCAGAAGTTTCTTCTGTTACAAATCCCATATAAGACTTATTGCCTTTTGCGGTAATCATCACCGTGGCAAAGCCCTGGGAGATGGAAGCGTTAGGTTTCAGAATAGATTCAGCGATCTGCTCACGGTTCATGATAGAGCCTATTTGTCCCATGAATGGTCCTTTCATTACTTCGCCTTTATTGATAGCGTGACAAGCAACGCAGCCCTGCTGGGTAAACAGGATTTTTCCTTTCGCAGGATCTCCTTTTAATTTATTAACCGCCAGCAGTACATCTTCGATAGATGACTTGCCTACCTGGCCTTTTTTGCTTTTGATTTTTTCCAGGTCTACCTTAGGTTCTTTCGCCACCGGAGCTGCTGGTTTTTTCTCTGCTGCAAAGGCTGCAATACCCATTCTGTTGCGGGCATCGAGATCTCTGTAGAATGCCAGCCCGGTTGGACCCGCCTTCAGTGATGCCGCTTTCAGGAATTTTTCGATAGCAGGTGATCCTTCCCAGGTAACATCTTTGTAGTAAGGGCCATGTGAATCAGGTCTGGTACCCCACCACCAGGAAGCGTCGTAGGTATCTTCTTTTTTATAAAGACGAGCCAGTGTAACAACGATCTGTTTTTTTACTTTCTCATTTTTGGAAGTAGCATAAGCACTGATTAAACCGGTTACGGCTTTCTGATCATGCATATAACGTAACGCCCATAAAGCGAGGGTGGAGTTTTCTGTGTTGATGGCTGCTACTGCTGCGTCTACGGCATGCATATTTACCAATGCGCGAACGGCCAGGTGAGGCAGTACAATAGCGGCATTAGGGGTAGCATGAGGTCCTTCTGCCTCTTTCACCGGTGCGGTAAAGGAAGCCGGTACTTTGGTGTCCAGCAATGCGTTGGCGGTTTCGATACGGTTTAAACGTCCCAGTCCTACGATGGCTGCTGCCTGTACACGTGGATTCGCATCTTTCAGTCCGGCCAGGAAAGGTTCGGATGAAACGTCGTTCAGGAAAGCTTTTCTATCTGCCAAAGCACGTAGGGCATGTTCTCTTACGGCAGGATCTTTTGCTAAATCTGTTAAAGTAGCGATGCCGTCTTTACCTGCCGCCTGTGCATAGGTATAAAGACCAGCTACGCGTGCATATAAGGGCAACTGGGCATCTGAAGCGATGGCCAATGCCGCTGCAACAGAAGGCTTATCGCCATGTGCAATTAATTCCCGGGAAGCCGTTAAGCGGGCTACCGCACTGGCAGATTTCAGCATGCCGGCCAGTTCCTCTGTAGAGGCTTTGGCTACATCCGGAAATGCTTTATAGGTCCAGTCGTTTGGTACTACGCGGACTACATAGCCTCTGTCGGGGCTTCCGGAATAGCCGGCGCCATCCCAGGCAGAGAGATAAAGTCTGCCGGAACCGTCTACATCCAGGTCAGTAATCTGTGGAAGTTCTATGAACTCTTCATCTTTCTGCGTGAAGGTAGGGCCATCAGGCGTTACGCGATGAATGTAAAGCATGCTGCGTCCCCAATCTGCCATCATCGGAACGTTGTTGTATTTTTCTGGCCAGCCTGGTTCAGACATGTATAAGGCGCCTGTGCCGGAGCCACCACCCAGATCCGCGAGGGCAGGGATGATTTCATCTGTGAAGTGCTGGAACAATACAGGGTAGCCATATTCGGCGGATTGGATATGATGCGAGAAACGCACGTTCCATCCACCACCATCGTTGGTGTTTTCACGGGTGAAAACATTCATGTAAGGGTCAATGGCTACATCGTATACGTTACGTGTACCATGGGTAAACACTTCCATTTCGGTACCATCAGGGCGTACCCGCACAATACCACCGCCCAGCATGGTCAGTTTTTTGCCGGAACGATCGGTGGCGTTATGGAATCCGAAATCGCCTACGGAAATATAGATCCAGCCATCAATGCCCATTCTGATACCATTGGTGGCATGGTCGGTGCCACGTTCCTGGATATATTTGGCATTACTGATATTTTCAATAAGTGGTTGAGCAGGACCGTCGGCCTTGCCATCTCCATCTTTGTCTTCAAACACTACGAGGGCCATCCCGGTTGCTTTGCCGGTTTCTTTGGAAAAGGTGGTATGTAATACATATACCTTATTGCCCTGCACAATGATGCCGCGTGGATTATCTACGGTAGCAAATTCAATGTGCTGGTCCATTTTGCCATCATTGTCTTTATCAATGAGTTTCAGGATCCGGCCTTTCCCCATATCTTTTCCCAGGGAACCGATCATATCTACACCAACAAATACTTCGCCGGTGGGCGCTACTGCAAGGCAGGCGGGGCTGGGTGTTACATCAGGGCCGACAAACCGGGTAATGTTTAATTCCGGTGGATTCGGACGACGGGAAGAACTGGGGGGATCCCCAAGGAATGATTGTGCACCAATAAATACTGCAAGAGGATAGATCAGGCCAAGTGAAAATTTCATCATTTTGCTCGCTGTGTTAATAAAATAGTATTACTCAATGCTTTATCTAAAGCATTGGTCAAGATAGAAAAAATAAAATTTCGTGTGACAATTATTTTTGGAATGGTATAAATATGAGGTGTTTGTCGCTATCCGTGGGTTGAATGGTGAAAATATCCGTTTTGCTTTCTTCTTATAAAAGCAAAACAGTTTTCTCCTTTTTAATGCTTTTCTGGTGAAAGTTTCTCCTTAACAAAATACCCTTATAGCAAAAGACCTGTAAGGTGAACTTACAGGCCAGGTTTTTTTTAATCAGAAGAGGGGATCGGTTTTTAGGAGGATACTGGGTAAAAAATAATATAGATATCGTTAGATAAGCAAGCGATGTATACCACCCTGGGTCAGGCAATACCCAGGTGTTTCATGACATAATTCACCACACGGTCGCCCCTGTAAAGGTCGAGAGAATAGATATGATCTTTCAGATAGTTTTTCAGGTTTCCCCGGAGCAGGCTCCTGGCCCTGGTTAAACGAACTTTCACACTTGCCTCTTCGATACACAATGCCTCCGCGGTATCGTGGACCGACATATCCTCTATTTCACGCAGCATGAATACCAGTCTATATTCCTCTGGTAAATCTGCAATAGCCTTTTCGAGTATCCTGCTTAGTGCTGGATTGGCTGATTTATTTGCAGGTGGTTTCATATCAATAAAGTTGTAAGATTCATTGTTCTCAGCAAGATGATAACTGGTCTTTCGTTGTTTTTCCAGGCACTGGTTGAGCATAATATCTATTAGCCAGGTGCTGAATTGCGAATGGCCACTAAAACCGGACAGCTGTTCAAACGCTTTAATATAGCTGGTTTGTATAGCATCGGCCGTTTCGGCTTCATTTTCCAGAACGGACATGCCCATTCTATACAACAGCTGGTTGTGTTTACGGATGAGCAGCTCAAATAGTTGCTTCTCGCCGGCTAATATTCTTTCAATGATCTTTACGTCAGCAATCAGAGTTGACATAGTAGTTGACTTTCCTTTCATATGGCAATCGCAGGAAATGCTTTATCTGTTAGATGACAACAACGAAAAAAGGTTACAAACTTTTTTTTAATAAACAAGGAAGAATGGAAAGGGAGATTTGTTTCGCACATAAAAAAGACCAGCCAGGCTTCAACCTGGCTGGTCTTTTTTTTATACCGCATTATTAAATAGTCAACAGTAGCCTTAAGGCCATATGCTGGCCTGTACTTCGGAAATATGTTTCAGTTGTAAGAGGAGCATGCAAAGCCTTGACTGGCCGATACCGCCGCCCATCGACAATGGGTAGGCATTATTCAATACCTGGCTATGGAACTCCATTGCTGCACGGTGGGCACAATTTTTAGCTTCCAGCTGTTTGCGTAAGGCGGTGGCGTCTACGCGGATGCCCATAGAAGAAATTTCCAGTGCTGCATCGAGTGCCGGGTTCCAGATGATCAGGTCACCATTAAGGCCCGTGTAGCCCTTATCGTTAGTGGTGGTCCAGTCGTCATAGTCCGGGGCCCTGTCGTCATGTACCAGGCTATTGCTCAGCGGACCGCCGATACCAATGATAAAGATGGCGCCAAATTCTTTCGCACAGGCGTTTTCCCTTTCTTTGGGTGTCAGGTCGGGGTATTGTTGCAGCAGGTCTTCACTATGTACAAAATGCAGGGTCTCTGGTAACTCAAGACCAGGCAGCCCTTCTTCCTGTATGCGGCTGTTGGTAGCGCGTAAGGCCTGGTAGATGGCTGCTACGGTTGCTTCCAGGAAAGGAATATTTCTGTCGGCAACGGTGATATGTTTTTCCCAGTCCCACTGATCCACCAAAAAGCTGTGAATAGGAGAGGTTACTTCATCAGGTCTGATAGCACGCATATCGGCAACGATACCCTGACCGGCAGGGATTTCCAGCTCATGTAAACGTTTCCGTTTCCATTTAGCGAGTGATTGTACTATTTCAATATTATTATCTACACCTTTTAATTTGAATGAAACGGGTTTTTCAACGCCATTGAGATCATCATTCAACCCGGTTCCTGATTTAACAAATAATGGAGCGGCAACTTTTGTCAATGAAAGTTGCTTGCATAGCTGCAGCGAGAAATAGTCCTTAATAAAGGCAATGGCCTTTTCTTTTCCCAGCAGGGTGGTGTGGCTGGCTGTTAATGTTGCGGATGACATAGATTTTTTTTACTATTTTTTTGTTTTGATGATGGTGTGATTTAATAAATTTTATTAAAAAGCTGCTTTTGTGATATAAAAGTCATCAAAATAATCAAAACAGTAAAATATTTTTAATGAAAACTAAAAATATTCGGTTTTTGTTCAAAAAATCAGAAAAAAAATTGGGAAAAGTTAAAAAAGAGCGGTTTTATTGAAAAAAAAACGGCAAAAAGAAAGGCTGGATTTAATCCAGCCTTTCTTTTTATGTTGTTGAAATGCCTCTATTTAACAGCTATTACTTTATTATAAATTTTAAGATCGCTGATATACCCTTTGAAGCTGTTGGTAGTATCACCTATATGTTGCAAGGGAAAAAAGAGTGTTTGTACAATGGCTCGCTTACTTTTTGTTTCCGGGAATTGCTGCATACCACCTTCCAGCTTTTCTATCAATACACCATTTGCATACAACGAAGTGCCTTTGTTATTCCCGGTGATTACGATATGGGTCCATTTTTCTTCTGGTACGGCGTAATGGAACGAATAATTATAGTCTTCCCGGGAGAAGCCAAGGCACCCGGTTTGCTGCTGCCGTAATTTCACGGTCGCATCCGGAGACGAGAAAAGTACCGCATCCGCTTTGTTGCCTTTTTCCGGCCACAGGTAGAAAGATACCGTATAGTCGTAACCGATACCTGCATAGCCCGTTTCCACATAACTGCCGGAAGATTTTAAGTGTACGGCGTCACGGCCTTTGTAATGCCGGATATCTGCCTGATGTAGTTGTAATTTGCCAGAGAAAGGAACAAGAGAGTCTCCTGCCAGTTTTCCCCTGATGTTAAGACCCGGACCTTCACCCAATGCAGCAGCATGGAGCGCAAACGTATCGTAGCCCATCAGTTGCTTTTTGCCGGACCACATTTTTTCGGCCAGTACCTGCATGGCCGGAAACACCCGGTCGTGTACATCTTTTGCCGTAATACCATTGCCTACATGGTCATTCCATACCGCAAAGGAGCCACCTTTTATTTGGGGATTGTTGTCATCAAATACCTGGTCACCAATCATAGATGGAGTCCATTTATTATAGAGGTTTTTAAGATTCAGGTAGTCATAGTAATAACCGGCGGCGGGCACAATGTAAAGCCAGCCATCGGGTGTACTGATGGCGTTATAGCCCAGTTGCAGCATGGCTTTGGGGTCGGCATAGCCGTTGTACCAGAGATTCATGGTTACACCCTCCACACGCACCGGTGTATTGCCGGCGTTGTTGGTAAGAGACCCCCACATTCTTGCCTTTTTCCCATAGTGTTGTACCAGGTCGATGTAATGATTCATGAAGTGACGGAACTGCTCAGATTCTTTCTTACTGTATTCATCTGTACCAATATGCACTTCTTTGCCCCTGAATACCGGATCAGGGCCCTGCAGGTATTCTTTGAAGACATTATCAATGACTTCGTAGGTTTTTGGGTTGTAGAGATCCAGGTGATCCATCCCATATATGCGACTCCCAATTTCCGGGAACAGTTTGGTAAATGCCAGCGAATGAGCGGGGACGTCTATCTCCGGGATGATGTTAACGCCAAAACTATCTGCCATTTCCTGTAAGGCGATGAATTCGGCTTTTGTATAATGTCCGTCTTTGGCCGTAAGGGCAGGGTAGGTACTACTTTCCAGCCGGAAAGCACTGTAGGTGCTGTCCCAGTTGTTATGAAAGAATTGTTTGGGTCCCTGGTCGTTGAGGTGCAAATGAAAATCGCTCATTTTATAATAAGCCATGAAGCGAACATATTCACGTAAAAACGCCATAGGGAAGAACTTCCGGCCTACATCCAGTACAAACCCCCTAATGGGCCACTGAGGAGCATCGGTAATACTGCCACGTGGAATGCGGGATGCCGTTGGCGATTGTGCCAATAGTTGTAACAGGGTCCGGGTTGCCCAGAAGCAACCTTTGGCAGATCCGCTGATATGAATACAGCTGTCAATTACCAGCTGGTAAGCCTCCGGATTTTTTGTGCTGTCTGTTGACAGCGTAAATTGCAGGTCCCCTTTTTGTAGCGTGTTTTTTTCGCTGAGCTCAACCCTGACACCATATTGTGTGGCAAGATCATTTTTAAAAGTAGTAATGTAAGGTTGCAAGGCTGCCCGGTCCTGTGAGGAGGTGATAATATTCAGTTGCGAAGGGAGGGTGTAGGTGCCGGTATCTCCCTGCCAGGTATTAACCGCCGGTATGGTGAAGGGTTTGCCGTTCACCTGGCTTTGAGCGGTTGCTGCTGGCAGCGCCAGTAATAATGCTATGGGGATATTTAAGCCAATAGCCACACACCGTAACGCACTCAACGACGCTAATCTTTTTTTCATATGTTCACTGTTTTATAAAATACACTCAAACGAATATCCGCAATTTTAGAGCGATAAGATGTATCTCACTATTTTTTTTGCGTCAGCGCTGCTTAAGTTGGGATGTGCCAACATCGGTGTTGGTCCCCAGTTACCACTTCCTCCGGCAATAACTTTAGCGGCCAGTTTATTGACATTGACTTCACTCACCTTATATTTTTGAGCAATGGCTTTATAGGAAGGACCTACTAATTTAAGATCCGGCCGATGACAGGCCGCACAGTCCAGTTGTGAGATCAGTTTCTTTTCTGCGGCAAATTGCTGCGGCTTTTGGAGGCCAGCGGTTTTGGGCAGATGATTTTCTTTTTTTGCGACAGCAGCCTGTTTCATTACTGCTGCGGCAGCCAGGTTGCTGGAATCCAGGTTTTCCAGTTCGGCAGCTGTAAATAATGCGGTGCGATTTTCGGTTAATGCCCTGATATTGCGGACTTCTTCCGGGCTGATGATCTGGAAACGACTGCCCGATGGCTTGAACCGGTAATGAACATAACTCAGCACATTGGATACCCATTCATCACTATTCGCTGCACCCAGCGGCGCCATTACATCGGGATAGGTATTGCCGTTGATGGGACCTGACAAACCATGCAGCAGGATGTTGATGAGGGCAGCGCTGTTTCCGGCCCTTTTTGAATTTGCCAGCGGAGGTGCGGCCATCGGAGCGCCGCCAATTGAAATGCCTTTTCCATTATCTCCGTGGCAGGTGGCACAAACCTGCTGAAATGTTTCATGACCCTTGAGAATAATCGCTCTTTCGTTTGGCGCAATACCACTCAGATCCATGCCATATCTCTTTTGATGACTGTTTTTTGCTATTAAGCCAGCAATAGCGGTCAAACTTTTAACATTTCTTCCGGAGGCGATAAAACGTTCCAGCATATCGTTGGATCCGGCAGATTCATAATAGGAGAGCGAGGCTACTAACTGCGTTTGTACATCCGCATCCGACTCATTGGACAGATCCATTAGTGCAGCCCTTACCGTTGTATCACGCTGTTTCAGCAATGGCTCGCTGACAACAATGGCTGCTTTGCGTACCTGTGGGCTTGCATCTTTCAATGCGATTTGAATCACTGATTTATCAGCCGCATTCAGGCCCTCCAGCGTCCACAGGGCGTGAAGACGCGCCAATTCATTCGGGTTATTTTTCAGCAGGTCCAGCAGTGCAGGTATCACTGACCTGTCTTTTCGCACAATCAGTTCCTTTTGTGCGTTATCCCGCCACCAGCCATTGGGATGGGAGAGGTACGATACCAGTGTTTTGCCATCCTGGGATAACATACCAGGCCGGGGACCCGGTTTATATCCATCATGTACCAGGCGGTAAATTCTTCCCTGACCGATGTTTTTGTCCAGGTTTCGTTTCTGTATTTCCGGCCTCAGGTAACTTCCTTTCCGCGTCCAGTTACCTTCCTGGATAATGCCTCTATGCATATCCACAATGTACAGGCAGCCATCCGGGCCATTGGCCGTATTTACGGGCCGGAAATTCATGTCGGTAGCAGCCATAAACTCTTCCTGTTGATATGCATTCTGTAACACCCTGATACCATTCTGATTGAGGACCTTTGCCCGGCGAATCAGCCGGCCTACCGGTTCACATATAATAAGATCACCTTTCAGATCGTCGGGGAGTGCATTTCCCCTGACAATGGATTGTCCGCAACACCCGGTGAAATGATTGAGCGTACTATCCGGCCGTAACCTGTCTGGCCCTCCCTGTACGTCTGGTGTGGCTATAATAGGCCATACGGCATTGAAGCCGGGGGAGAGCTGTTCCGGAACATCATACCGGCCATAAAATGGATTGATCTGGAAACCCAAAGCCGGTACCTCACCTCCCGCGGAAGAAAAATATAACCTGCCATAGTCATCATTCCCAATGCCCCATTGCCCATACCCTGTAAACATGGTATCCGCAATCAGCTGGTCGCCGGTATACCTGTATCGCAGATTTTCATAAGTGGTATAAATTCTATTGTCAATATTCCAGGTAAAACCACTTCGCTGGTGCTCCAGATTGCCGGTATGCAGCTTGCTGTTGCCAAATACCTGGATCTTTTTATCCGCTTTGCCGTCGCGGTCTGTATCTTCATAAGACCAAATGTTATTGGTATAAGTTTCACTGACGAGCAGCTTTCGGCCTACACAAAGAATCATACGTGGTAGTACGAGACTATCGATATAGACGGTACTCCTATCCATGATGCCATCTCCATTGCTGTCTTCCAGCAAAACAACCCTCGACAATGGCGCATTCTCATTAGATCCATCCACGTCCTGCATATAGGTAAGCATTTCGGATACAAACATACGACCATCACCATCCCAGGCAATCGCAACGGGCTCTTTAATCATCGGTTCACTGGCCACTAATTGCAGGTGGTAGCCGTCGGGAACATGAATGGCGGCCAGGCTTTGTTCGGGCGATAAATAAGCACCGTCGGGATGTTGCTGTACAATAATTTTCCCGGTAGAATCCCTTGGTAGTTTAGTAACAGATGCCTTTGTAACAGAAGTGCTTTTTCGTGGAATACTGCATTGATAAATCAACAATGTAGTGCCGGCAACCAACAAAGTTGTGAGGAATCGTCTTTTCATAATTTGGAATATTACAGCTGCAAGGCCGCAGTTGTCAACTTATATGTTTTGAAAATTGAAAATCATATCGCAGTTTTCATCACTGCAACAGATGGTAGATCCTGGTGGTGTTCCTTCGTGGATTGACCGGAAATGTTTCTTCCGCATATAAAATATTGTTCACGCTGTAGCTATACAACAGTATCGTCCTCACTTCATGCGAGCCTGACAGAAATCGAAGATCCGGCAATTCCATTGATTGCGCAACCGTGATATTAGCAATTATCTATGCTTTTTTTACTCTGGTAATAAATCGCATCGATGGCCGGGATACTGGTAAAGCGCGTTGGCTACTTATCGTTCTATACCCCATGGCAGAATCGTACAATTTTACGCTAACGGCAGTCCGTAGTTTTGCCGTATCAAAAAAAAACATACTACATATGAATTGCACCAGGCTACTTCAGTGGCAGCTTGCCTGTATGGTATTTGCCTTGCCTGCTTTGGCTCATCCTATAGCAGACCGGCATATACCGGCAGACAGCTGTCTTACAACATCATCAAAAAATCTCCCTGTTACCATGGAAAAATTCGTGATCGCTAAACTGTTTATTCAACCCGCTTCCGTAGAGGAATTCCGGCAGGCACTGGAGCAATTGGCAGTGCAAACCAGGAAGGAAGCAGGTTGCCTGGATTACACCTATTACCCGGAATCCGGTCAAACAGGGGTATTTACGCTCATAGAACATTACCGGGACATTGCCGGCCTGAAGTTTCATTTTCAGCAGGCTTACCTGGCGGAGTTTGTGAAGAAAGTGGATAAATGGAAATCGAAGGACCTGCAGGTTTACTTTTTGTCATCTGAGCCGGATGCGCTCAAAGACGACAAGTAGCAATGTTGATCAAGTCTTGCAGGAGATAGAATCACTCCGGGCCTGGCACCGTAGAATCTCCTGCAGGCTCTGATGAAATGCGACTGGTCATAGTAACCGAAATCAAATGCCACCGGGAGATAATCTTTGATCTGGTGGGCCAGCAAATATTTCACGGTGTTATTAAGTCGCGCTGCTTGCTGGAACGATTTCGGCGTAGTGCCCACGTTATGAATGAACAGGCGCTCAAACTGCCGGTAGCTCTTTCCCAGGCGGTCGCTGAAAGATACCAGGTCTGGTATATCTACGTTATAATATAATTGCTTCACAGCTTCATCTACCAGGGCATGCGGGCGGTGATATTTTTCCAGCAGACAAAGCAGAAAGTCTTCAATGAGCGTCAGTTGCTGCGACAAGCCTGCGCAGCTATGCAATCTTTCTGTCAATCTTTTCCCTGCATCTCCATATAGCTGACAGATATCCGGAAATTGCTCAATGTTATCCGCCACCGGCATCGGGCTGAAATGCCGGAGCGCGCCCGCTTTAAACCGGACAGCAATAAAGAAATGTTCCTGGTTGATCAGTGGATGATAATGCTGATGGCGAATGCAATAAATCGCTTGTAACGGAGGCGTGTATACGGTGTTCTCTTTTGTAACAAGCCTCAACGGAGCTTTGAGCTGGAAAATCATTTCCGCCCCCGTTCCTGCGGCCATGGTAGGCTGTGCATATGCTGCGGCAGTACCTTCGCCCGTCCAGAAACGATCGATATAAGGACGAAGGGAGAGAGGAGGCAGGTAAGATGTTTTTTTGAACAGGGCATCCATATCGTAAAAGTACAGGATATTTTTGTAGATGCCGGGAATTAGGAAGATACAATTATCTCCCATTATTTCAGGACCTTTGTATTCGTTAAAAGCCGGCAAAATGAACGAACACAGCCCGTCCAATCTGCATTGCGTGTATAGTGTGCTCCACTTTATAGAGCAGCACTATGACCGGGCCATTACAATAAAAGAGTTGGAAGCGGTGTCGCATTATTCCTACCGCAATATTCAGCGGATCTTCCGGTATACTTGCGGCGAGACGATTGGGGCCTATCAGAAAAGGCTGCGGATAGAGAATGCGTATAAGTTAATGTTGTATACCAAAGAACCTATTACAGCCATCGCATTAAAAGTGGGGTTTGCGAACCTGGCGTCTTTTTCAAAAGCATTTAAACAACATTTTCATTGTTCTCCGAAGGAAGCGAGGTTGAACAAAACAGGGTTGTTCCAGGAGGCGGATATTGTTCCCATAGAGTCTGACCGTGTATTAGCGCCTGAAATTATTTATTTTCCACCCGTTAAAATATATTATGAGAGTGCCACTTTATCTTATGAGAACAGGGAGATAGAATTAGTATGGGAGCGTTTTATGAAGCATGAATTTCCCGGTGGTACCCATTATTTTGGCGTAATAGCAGATGAACCGTTGATCAAAGAGGCATTGGATTGCAGGTATGATGCGGGAGCTTCGGAACAGGCGATCCGGAAATCATTGCCCTCAAAAACGATATTGGGCGGGCGTTATGCCCAATTTATCCATACAGGATCATATGACAACATCGAAGAAACATACAGGGATATATATGCTGGCTGGATGCTGGAATCAAAACTGGAATTTGGACATACGCCGGTGATCGAAAGGTATATAAAACATGCGGATAATACGGATTCAATAGCAGAGCAACTGACCGGCATATTGCTACCCCTGAAATAAGATTGTCAATTTCGGACAACATTGGCGCCGTTCTCCGGCCTAGTTTTGCTGTATTATTCACCACAGCAATACTTTTTAAATCATGCAAAAAATGGAAAATCTACTCCTGCTTTTACCTGCATTATTATCATCCTGTACCAAAGAGGTGCCTAAAGAAGGTACTAAGCCGGTTACTCCGGATACGGCGATAGTGTACACCATGCCGGAAGAATCTGCTCCTCATGAGGGCACCTGGTTGCAATGGCCGCATGAGTATCAATATGGTAAAGCCTTCCGCAACCGCCTGGATCCCACCTGGGTAGCCATGACCAAAGAACTGGTGCGGGGCGAAAAAGTGCATATCGTGGCCTATGACGAATTTGAAAAAGAAAGGATCACCGGTTTATTACAACAGGATAATGTACCATTAACAAACGTCAACTTTGTGATTTGTCCTACAGATGATGTATGGGCAAGAGACAACGGACCTATCTATGTAAAAGATAAAAACGGGAAATTGTTGATTGAAGACTGGGGATTCAATGCCTGGGGAAGAAAAGCGGCATACACCAACTGCAATGCCGTGCCTGCAAAGATAGCGGCGTTGCAGCAAACGTCTGTAGTAAACCTCAATGACGTCATGGTCAATGAAGGTGGTAGTGTTGAAATTGATGGACACGGTGTTTTAATGGCGTGCAAAAGTTCTGTTTTAAATGAAAACAGAAACCCCGGTATGACACAGCAGGTGGCAGAGGCAATCTTTACCAAATATCTCGGCGTAACAAAGTTCATCTGGCTGGAAGGACAAGCCGGACTGGATATCACGGATATGCATATTGACGGATTTGCCAGGTTTGCCAATTCCACTACTATCATCACTATGAGCAACGACGACCTGGATTACTGGCAGGTACCCCAGGAAGATATCAGCAGGTTATACACCGCTACCAACCGCGAATCGGCTGCCTACAAATTTGTGAAAGTACCGCTGACACAAAATGAGGTGGTGACTACTTACGGTAAAAATCTCGGCAAAGCGTCCTACATCAATTATTACATAGCTAATAACAGTGTACTGGTGCCAGTCTACAAAGATCCCAATGATGCGGTGGCACTGAATATCATTCAACAACTATATCCCGGTAAAAAAGTAGTAGGCATCGATTGCCGTAACCTGTTTGCCAATGGAGGGATGGTGCATTGTGTAACGCAGCAGCAGCCAAGGTAACAACGCTTAGTTACCGGCTAAAACACTGTCTATCCATTGTGCTAACACGCGCTGCTGATCCGCATTTAACCGGGCATCTGCATGCATCAGTGTATAGGAGCGGAGCGGCATTTTACCGGTTGTTACCTGTTCCTTCATTCGTTTCAGTTTATTCCGCTGCCGTTTGACAGAGTAAGTGCCATATTCATCAAAATTCAATTCCTTTTTACCCTGGTTGACATGGTTGGCCATGAACCAACCAATGGGCTGAATATTGGTGTACCAGGGATACCGGGTGTTATTACTATGGCAGTCATAGCAGGCGTTTTGCAGCAGCGTTTGTACTTCGCCGGGAACCGGATAGAGATGGGTAATAGCAGTAGCAGCTGGATGGGTAGACAAATTTTCAGGCGGCCGGAAAAATTGCAGCAGTACAAAAAAAGCCAGCAGCAAAAGTAGTATCATCGGAAGTTTTCGCATACAATAGTTCTTTAGCGATGTTTTCTGTAAACAGATGATAGGTCTGTTTACAGAAAACATATAGTCGTTCCCGTTATTTAATGATTGCTTTAACGGATCCGCAGGTAGCCATTTTACTACCGAAATAAGGATTTTTGATTTCTTTACTTTCGCTTAACCACAACGCGCCTTTGTTATTATCGTACATCGGGCAGTAATCCTGGTACAGGGGCTGTCCGCCACCGAAAGCTTTTACCAGGGCAAATACATCCTCGCTCATTTGCGCAAAGTGTTCCCGTTGGTGGGTGGCATTGCCTTCATTTTTGCCAATATGTTCTGCATGTTCTTTGAGGTCATCTTCATTTTGGCTGTACAACTGTTGTTGCTCCGGGGTCAATGCCGTTTTGTTGAGTTGTTCCAGGGCGCTGGCCATAGCTTTGCCGCCATTGGCTGCTTCGGCGGAATTGTCATTGGCGAGGGCGTTTTTAATATGCAGGTAATGATCTGTTACCTGTTTCAATGATGCGGCTACAGCGGGATCTACATTCGTGAACTGAGGCGTTAGCGTGGTAAGGTCATCGGTGGTGGCAGGTGTTTCATGGTGTGTGGCTGCGCCGGTGACTGTGGTACTGTCGTGTTGGTGGCCTTCATGGGACGACTGGCTGTTGTTGCAGGCAGCAAAGGTAACGGCGGCGATAGCCATGGCGGCAATCATGATTCTTTTCATTTTTTATTGTTTGAATATTTGAAAGATGGAATTATTGAATGGTTTCTTTTACTGCTCCACAGGTCATCATACTTTCACCGAAGTAAGGATTCTGAATAGTTTTACCGGCGCTGAGCCATACGGCTCCCTGGTCGTTCATGGCCATCGGGCAGAAGTCGACATACAGTTGGCCGCTATGTATTCCTGATTGTTTAATCAGTGCTACCAGGTCGGCGCTCAGGGTGGCAAAAGCGGCACGTTGTGCTTCCAGGTCTGCGGTGGCGGTGATTTTCGCGGCGCTGGCACCCAATTGCGTGCCATTTTTCATTGCTCTGGCGCCGGCTTCGATGGCATTGCTGGCAAACCGGGCTTCTTTTGCATCTCCTTTTACCAAAGCACTGGTTAACTGCGCGTATTGTTGGTACAAGGCGTTCAGTTGATCATCCTTTAATTGTACGGTTGCTGCTGTTGCCGGAACAGGTGTTGCTGTTTTGTCTTTTGCAGATGTAGCTGGCCTGGGTGCTTCGCCGCAGGCGGCCAGTAAAACAAGCATGCAGACAGGAAGTACGATGGTATTTACGAATCTGTTCATGGGTTGTTGGTTTTTATGAAACGGAAAAAAAATTACATGCCAGCCATGGGATTTACGCCTTTTTTTAAGAGGTATTCAGAATACAACAGGTAAGCGCCGGTAACTACCACCGTATCGCCTTCCTGCAGTCCCTCGGTAATTTCAACCGCATCAAAATTTTCCATGCCGGTTTTGATCCTGCGTGGTTCAAATTTTCCATGGGATTTTTCAATCCATACATGTGCGCCCTTGCCGTCACGGATTACGGCATCCACCGGTAAACTCATCACATTGCCTTTACTTTTCACCGGTAGTAAAACATTGACCTGTTGGCCCGGCTGCCAGCGATTATCCGGGTTGGGTATAGTGCCTCGCAGTTGCATCAGTTGGCTACCCGTTTGCAATGCGGGATTGATGAATTGTATGGTCATCATTTGCGGCTCGTTTTCCCAACCGGCCACCAGTACTTTCACCTGCTGCCCTACCTGTATTGCTGACGCTTCTGCAGGATATACATCTGCTTCTACCCACAACTGCTGATAGCCTTCCAGGCGCATCACGGCACCGCCTTCTGCCACGTACTGGCCTTCTGTTACCGTTACTTCCGACACAATGCCACTAACAGTAGCAGGGTATACCACATAGGGATTCACTTTCCCGGATTGCACCAGTTGTGTGATCTGGGTCTCCTGCTGATCATATAGTGTCAGCTTTTGACGCGCGGCCTGTTCTATCTGGCGGAACCGGGCATCTTCCGGAAACTGTTTGACCTGTGCTACCGCCAGTAAATATTCCTGTTGCAGGGAAGCCAGTTGCTCCGAATAAATTTTATATAAAGGCTGCCCTTTACTGACTTTCACGCCAATTTCCTTTACATATAATACTTCTATGCGGCCAGGCACGCGGCTGGAGATCACAGCCGTTTTTTCCGGGTCAGTGGCCAGGCGCCCATTGAGTTGTTTGAAATTTGACAAGGCGCCGCTGCCCACCACCATGGTAGTGATATTGGCCAGTGCCACCTGGTTGGGTCCAAGCGTCAGTGAAGCTTCTTTGTTGTTTTTATCAAACGGCACCAGGTCCATACCACATATGGGGCAGATGCCTGGTTTATTCTGTACTACCTGCGGGTGCATGGGGCAGGTATAGGTTTGCTGCTTTTCGTTGCCGGTTTCTTTTTTCCCGGTTTCTTTACAGGCCGCCAGGAACAGTGCCGGTGCCAGCGATACCAACGCTACGGTCTTTAAGAAATGTTTTCTTTCCATATCGCTATTGTATTGAATGATTCGTTTTAATAAAGCTCTCACTGTCTACCAGGTAATAGGCATTCGAAGCCACTTGCCAGTCGCTGATGTTGGTAGTGATCTGTACCATATCTGCCGTTACTACGCCTGTTGCTATCACTACAGGTACATACACGCCTTTGTTCTGTCTGAAAACAACGGCCTTGTTGCCAAGTCGCCACACCGCTTTTTTAGGTAGCCACCAACCGGAAGTATATACCACAGGTACATTGGCCGTTAGCAGTTGGCCTACCTGTAAGGAGCGATCCTCCAGGTAAATGCGGGCGCGGGTGAAGTTGATTCCGTCTTTGAAAACAGGTTCTATCAGGCTGATACGCCCGGATTGCATCGCGTTTTCATTGCTGTTCGGAAAAAACAATACCTGTTGTCCGGTTTTAATCCGGGCGGCCAGTTGAGCGGGAAAGGCCAATTCTGCCACCAGTGTTTGCGCCTGGTAGATGGTAAAAAGCGATTGGCCGGCACTCACATACTGCCCTTCACGCAGTAGTATGGGTGCATTGGTAGGCGTAGCCGGGGAAGGAGTGGAGGCGGCCGCTCCGCCGCCGCTCATAGCGCCCATGCCGTCTCCCGCTGGCGCTGCCACTGCTGGCGTGGCCGCAGGTGCCGGACCGGCGGCTGACTCTTCCAGGATATAGCCATCGCTGTTACTGTATACAGGTATTCGATACAGCACATGGCCTGTTTTTAATATCTGTTCAATCTGTGCCGGCTGCATGCCCAGCAGCTGTAGCCGTTGTTTGGCGGCTGCCAGCATCTCTGTGCTATTGCGCGCTACGTATAGTAGTTCCCGTTGTGCCGCTGCCAGGTCCGGAGAATACACCTCCATAATCAGTTGTCCCTTTCTCACCGGCTGATAATTGTATTTAATCAGCAACCGTTCTATACGGCCACCCACTCTGCTGGCCACGCTGGTTTGATTACGTGTATCGTACGTGACTACTCCGTTGACAGTGGACGCATAAATACGGGTGCCACTTTCAGGACGGATGGCCGGAATGCTGGCTACCACTTGTGCATTGGCAGGTTGGGTAAGACTGGCCACGCTGCTGTCCATCGCCGGCTCATGATGTGCGTCGGCATGGGCCGCTTTGCCTGTTTTGTCTTTGCAGGCAGCAAGCCCCAGCAAGGCGAAACCCCAGGCGGTTATTTTAACGATATAATTGTTTCTCATAATCCACTATCATTTCGTAGAGTTTCAATTTTTCATCCAATACATTGGACTGCATCATGGTCAGTGCTTCCCAGGAATCTATCACATTGGAAAGTGCCAGTTTATTTTCCTGGTAGTTCAGGAAGTTAGCGTCCAATGTTTGACGTAAGGCCGGGATGATTTTTTCTTCCATGGCGGTAACCCGCTTTTCCATAGACTGTATTTCGTATTGCATACCATACAACATACCCTGCGTTTCCTGTAACATAGCCGCTTTCTCTTTTTCCATAGCCTGTACATTGTATTGCATCGCTTTGATGCCAGACTTGTACATTTTGGAAGACCAGGGGGCAATCGGGATACTGATCATACCCATTGCACTGAAAGACTTTGGCATGGCTGCGTCCAGGGGATACATGTGATCGAACCGGAACCTGAAATCGGGTTTCTTCTCCCGTTTCATACTCTCAATGTTTAGCTGCATGGAGTGGATGCCTTCATTCATTTTGACGACATCCTTTCTAACAGTGGCCAGGGTAGCGGTATCATAAGAAGCAGCTATTTCAAATCGCGGCTGATACGTAGTGTCAATATCAAATACCTGGTTGCCGGGCGCATTCATCAGGCTATTGAGCCAGGACATGGCTTTTGCAATATTGCCTTCCTGCATGCGGATCATGTTGTGGTTATCCTCAATCTTTGCAGTGGCTTTAAATACTCCGCTCAGTTGCGATTGGTTATAAGGGAAACGCACTTCTTCAATCTTCTTCATGGTGACCATGATTTTTTCATTTTCTCTCAATACCGCAATACGTTGCCTGGCAATGAGCCAGTTGAAGTAAAGCCGCTTGGCCTGCGCTTTGAAGTCGTTCAGGGTAATGTCGCGGGTGGCTTTTTCTATGTTGCCCTGCGAAGCGATATATTTCCTTTTGGCGCTGAGTTTGGCCGGATTGGGAATGTCCTGTTCCAGCTGTAGCATCAGGCTACCTTTGTCTCTGCCATCCATCACCATTTGCCCTGGGTAGGGCGTCATGAAGGTACCCACGCCCACCATCGGCGCCATCCAGGCGGTGGCGGCGTCTGCACTGTATTTATAGCTTTCGGCCTTCAGCCCATAGGATTGCAGTAATACGTTGTTGCGATCTACCCGTTGCAGGATGCTGTCGAGCGGCAGCACCGGCGCCTGTTGGGCCGGCAGTTGGAGCGGCAGGCCCAATAGCAGGAGGGATAAGTATTTAATGGTGTACCTCATGAATTTCCAATTTTCCGTACTTGCGTAATTCATATTCTTTCGTCATTAAAAAAATCAGCGGTGTTACCAACAAAATATGTGTGGAAGAAGTCAACACGCCGCCAATCATGGGTAATACGATGGGCTTCATTACATCTGTACCTACGCCGGTAGCCCACAGCACCGGCACCAGGCCAAAGAGCGATACGCATACCGTCATCAGTTTGGGTCGCAGGCGCTTGGCCGCACCGTATATGATAGCCCTGCGCAAGTCTTCCCGGGTCAGCGTTTCCGCGCTGTTGCCTTTCTCTTTCACTAACTGCTGCATGGCATCATTCAGGTAAATCACCATCACGATACCTGTTTCCACGGCAATACCAAAAAGTGCGATAAAGCCTACGGCTACTGCCACGGAGAGGTTCACGCCCCAGAAGTAAATCATATAGGCGCCGCCGATGAGGGCAAAGGGTACGGTGATGAGGCTCAGGAAAGCTTCCCGGATAGAATGGAATGCAAAATACAGGGAGAAGAAAATGATCACGAGTACTACCGGGGCAATCCACATCAGTGTTTGCTGGCCGCGGATCAGGTTCTCGTACTGACCGCTCCACTCCAGGTAGTAGCCCTGCGGTAAAATGCCGTTCGCTTTACTCATTTTGCTGATCGCTTCGCTGACAGTACCACCGAGGTCTCTTCCCCGCACGTTGAATAGTACGGCGCCCCGCAGCATGGCATTGTCGGAAGTGATCATGGGTGGGCCGTCCGCAAATTTTACATCTGCTACGGACGACAGTGGTACTTCTCCAAAAGCAGCCGACATAATGGGAATACGCTTGATATGCTCCACGCTGTTACGGTAGTCCTGTGCCAGGCGTACGCTGATGGAAAAGCGTTGCCGTCCTTCAATGGTGTTGCCAATAGGAGCGCCGCCCAGGGCGGTTTCCACGGTTTGATTTACGTCATCTACGTTCAGTCCATAGCGCGCAAGTTCTGGTCTGCGTACCGCAATGTCCAGGTATTTACCGCCTGTCACCGGCTCTACGTAAAGGTCTGCGATGCCCGGTGTGCCTTCCAGTTCTTTTCTCACCCGTTCGGATACCGCTGCAATGGTGTCCAGGTTTTGCCCGTAAACTTTTACGCCTACATCGGTACGGATACCGGTGGCCAGCATGTTGATACGGTTGATGATGGGCTGTGTCCAGCCATTCACTACGCCCGGAATCTGTAGTTTCGCATCCAGTTCGTTGATGATGTCTTTCTTGGTTTTGCCTTCCCGCCATTTCGCTTTAGGCTTCAGCATGATGATGGTTTCAATCATGCTGATAGGGGAATTGTCGGTGGCCGTGTTAGCGCGACCGGCTTTCCCCAGCACTTTATCTACTTCAGGTACTGATTTAATGATTTTGTCCTGTACCTGTAAAATCCGTTTTGCTTCTGCATTGGACACGTCGGGTAAAGTTACCGGCATGAACAGAATGCTTTGCTCATCGAGGGGGGGCATAAATTCACTACCCAGGCTTTTGAGCAGGGGAATGGTAATGACCAGCGCGATGAGGTTAATGGCGATGGTGGTTTTACGCCATTTCAGCACACCTTTGATAACAGGTTCGTAAATCCTTTCCAGGATCCGGGTTACGGGGTTGGCATGATCCGGTCTGAACTTCCCTTTCATAAAAAAGGAGATCAGCACGGGCGCCAGGGTGATCACGAGGAAGGCATCCATGATCATAATGAAAGTTTTCGTATAGGCGAGCGGGTGAAACAGCTTGCCTTCCTGCCCTGTGAGCATAAACACCGGCAGGAACGAAGTAATGATAATGATGGTAGCAAAGAATACCCCACGGGATACCTGTTTGCTGGATTGCTCTATCACCTTCAGCCTTTCTTCTTCCGTGATCCAGTCAGGCGATTTCTTAAAAATATTTTTCAGCCAATTCATAATCTGGTTATTTTTTTTGCTGTTCCTCCCATTGTGCATATCGTTCCGACAGGTGTTTGTAGGCATTTTCGCTCATGATAATGCCATTGTCTACAATCACCCCGATTGCCAGAGCAATCCCGGTTAACGACATAATATTGGAGGAAATACCAAATGCATTCAGCAGGATAAAGCTGGCGGCCAGCGTAATAGGAATTTGTATAATGATGCTCAGCGCACTGCGCCAGTGGAAGAGGAAAATGATAACCACCACGGATACCACGATCATTTCTTCGATGAGGGTATGCTTGATAGAGTCTACGGATTCCCGGATTAACTCGCCCCGGTCGTATACAATATCGAATTTAACGCCTTCGGGAAAGCCTTTGGCTACTTCCTGCATCTTCGCTTTGACTTTGTCGATTACGGCGGCGGCGTTTTCTCCGTATCGCATCACTACGATGCCGCCTACACGTTCTCCTTCGCCGTTCTGATCAAATATCCCCAGCCGGGTTTCTCCGGTCATTTGCACGGCGGCAACATCTGCTACGCGGATAGGAATGCTGTTCTGCGTTTTCACGGGAATGTTTTCTATCTCTTCAATGGATTTCAGGTAACCGGACGTTTTGATGATATAGCCGATGTCGCTCAGCTCAAACTTTCGTCCGCCGGATTCATTGTTGTTGGCGCGGATGGCGTTGATAACTTCCGCTACGGAGAGCCGGTAGTAGAGGAGTTTGTTGGGATCTACGGTGATCTGGTATTGTTTCTGGAAGCCGCCGAAGGAGGCGATTTCGCTGACACCTTCTACATTTTGCAGGGCAAATTTTACGTACCAGTCCTGCAGGGCGCGTTGTTCACCGAGGTCCATGCCGGGTGCATCCAGCGTGTACCAGAGTACATGTCCTACGCCGGTGCCGTCCGGCCCCAGTTGCGGTGTGACGCCGGTGGGCAGTGTGCGGGAAATGGTACTCAATCTTTCCAGTACTCTTTCCCTTGCCCAGTAAATATCTACGTTGTCATTAAAAATGATATAAATGAAGCTCATGCCAAACATGGAACTGCCGCGTACATACTTAATTTTAGGCAATCCCTGTAAATTGGTCACCAGCGGATAGGTGATCTGGTCTTCGATGAGTTGGGGACCACGTCCCATCCATTCGGTAAATACAATGACCTGGTTTTCTGATAAATCCGGAATGGCGTCTATGGGATTCTTTTTCACCGCAAAAACGCCCCAGGCAAATAAAGCGGTGGCCATTACCAGTACAATAAACCGGTTACGCAATGACCATTCAATAATACGATGTACCATAACTGTTCTTTTCTCAGGTGCCGGAATGGGCAGTAACTTTTTGGTAGCGGCATGACAGGGGCATTTGCGCTATGCGCAGCGTTGACCAGCGTCATGGTCCATATTTTTGCTAAAGAAAAATGGGGGTGTAGCAGGAGATAACCGGCGTATGAATGCTACGTAATAATGAATAGGGGAGATATATACACCGGGAACGGGGTTCAGATACGATAGGTACAATTCAACACATGCACAGGTACTTTGCTGCTTCGCGGCGGCGCATGGGTAACCGGGTGAAGGGTGGCAAGGGAAAGGCTATCTGCAGGCGCTGCGTCCATAAAGGAAACAGGCGTAATTGCCACTGCCAGCTGCAGGGCATACAGGGTGTTTTCGGCTACTTTTTGGTCTTTCTCCAGTTTAATGGTCTTGTGTTCGTCTTTGCAGCATTTTTTATTGCATTTGTTCAATGCCGGTTTTACGCATTTGCTGCATTTTTTTACCTCGCCGTCATTCAGCCCTGCATCTATCAGCTTCCCCATGCAATAGTGCATGTGAACAGTAGCACCGGTAGAGGTACCCATGTATAAGACAGCTAATATGAGTGCGAGGAGCTTTTTCATATTGACAAAGGAAACACCAATTTCCGGATTAAGTGTTATATAATTTTGGTAAGATGTTATATTATTCCGGTGTGCTATTGTTGATAAACGTATTCCAGGGCTTCATCCTTGTTGTTAATAAAGTTTTTAGCCTGGTAACTAATAGGGTGGTCGGGTTGCAGGGCTCCTTTCTTACCTTTCCAAACCTCCCAGTACCTGGTGGAATAGCCAATCACCATTTTGGTATTAGGCAGCCGGAAACCCCGGTTTTCTCCAAAGCAGTTGATGTTACCACTGGTCATTTGTCCCGCTAAAATAGCATGGGTAGTCCGTTTTAAGTATACGGCATTCATGACCGCAGAGGAGAACGTTAATTTTCCAATCAGCACAAACAGGTGCCCTTTTTTATTCAGATAGCTATGCTGAATACTGTCTAAGAAAGGAGATAATACGCCGGAATTACCACCGTCATTGAAGCGCAGGTCTACGATGATTTTATCGGGATGTACGCTGTTAATGGTCGCAAATAGCCGCTCATTGAAGCCCTCAAAAGGTTCCTGTTGATCTTCTGCACAGGTGGCGTAGTTGAAGTAAAGCGTTTTGGCGGTGGTATCGTATTCATACCAGTATTTTTTATTTCCTTTTTTATAGGGTAACAGGGTCTGGTACTGGCTGCAGGTAGCTAATCTTGTGCTACCTGTAGGGACGGACGACAATGTTACGTTAAACGTTTCCCGGCGGGCATTTTGTAAGGTGAAGGTACCGCTTTGATCTGAGGGTAGAATGCCCAGGCCTTTCAGGAAAACAGGATTGTTGAAGAACTTCTGCCGGTAAATTTCGAAATAGGATTTGTTGTCTGTTTTGATCACTTCTTTGAATTTCCGGTTCATGGCGTCCACTGACCAACCATTAATGGCCACCAGTTTGCAGGAAAGGTAATTGGAGTCTTGTGGAAGAATACCGGTAACAAAGATACCTTCCTCAAATATTTCGAATTTAATAGGTAAAGCCAGCTGGAACTTCGGTTCTATCCTGGTGTGCTCATCTCCGATAGCCGCGTTTAATTTGAACAGCTCAATCATGAAGCCTTCTTCGCTCAGCGTATCCAGTTTGGAAGCAATCATTGCTATTTTATCATCAAATTGCGCCTTGGTAATTTTGTTGTACAGCATGATATGTTTGACGGGCAACGTATCTTTGTAATACATCAGATCTTTCAACAGCGCGTCTTTTGTCAGGTGTTGGGAAAGAACATCTTTCGTAATGACAAAAAGTAAGCAGGTGAGGAGGCAAAAGTACTTTTTCATTGTTGTTATTCCTGGTATTTGCAGTGCACTTAAGGTACATACAAATTTTATACTTTAAAAGGTATTGTCGGGTGTTTTTATCATGTGGGAGATGGTACATGAAAAGTTGTCATTAATGTTTAAATTGATAAAGGATGAAAAGAACCGCTTTATTTATGGGGGTGTTGAGCCTGTCATTCAGTGCTGGTTTCGCATTCAATTCTCTTTTAAATTACGCCACTAAAAAACAAATGAACATGAAACGGGTAACAGGTATCGGGGGCATTTTTTTCAAATGTAAAGACCCTGAAAAAATGAAGCAATGGTATAATACGCATCTGGGATTTGGCACTGATCCATACGGGACAAAGTTTGAATGGCGGCAGGAAGCAGATAGTACAAAGCATGGATACACGCTATGGAGCCCGTTTTCCGACAAGACCAAATACTTTGAACCATCTCCCAAAGACTTTATGATTAATTACCGGGTAGAAAACCTGGTAGTGCTGGTGGAAGAATTAAAAAAGGAAGGGGTGACCATATTGGATAAAATAGATGATTCTGAGTATGGAAAGTTTGTACATATTCTTGATATAGAAGGAAATAAAATTGAATTGTGGGAGCCGAAAGACTGATAGTTTCTACAACTGTACCAACTGGTTCTTGATGGCATAAATAACTAATCCCACACGGGTACTGACACCAAATTTTTTGAACAGCGCCTCCCGGTATCCGTCTATGGTACGTTCGCTGAGGAACATTTCTTTTGCTATATCGTTGTAGCTTTTTTCGCTACAGGCCAGTTTCAGAAATGCTTTTTCACGGTCGGTAATTTTTTGTTGTGCTGCCTTTTCATTTTCCTGTACCAGTTGATTGATAGACCGCATTACTTTACGCGTAACGATGTCATTGAAGAAGTATCCCTGGGTTAATACCTCATTAAATGCGTATTTAAGTTCCAAAGGGTCGGCATCTTTCAGAATGTATCCTTTGGCACCTTGCCGGATCATACGAATGATTGACATTTCGGAGTCCATGGTGCTAAGGGCAAGTACGGCAATATCAGGGTGGTGGGTTTGCAACCAGGCGGCGGTTTCATATCCATCCATTTCTGGCATGGAGATATCGAGTAACACAATATCGGGAGGGGTATCCGGGTTAAGTTGATGGATGAAATCGCGTCCATTGGCGGCGTCAAACAATACGGTATAATCTTCAAAGAAATCGATGAGGGCTTTTAATCCCTTCCGGAACATGGTGTGATCATCGATGATGGCGATTGTTTTTTTCTCAGGCATATGGTATAGTTAAAGTAATGAGGGTACCTTTGTTAATGATGCTGTTTATCTGGAAGCTACCGTTTAGTAAAGCCACCCGTTTTTTGATATGCTGTAACCCCAATCCTTGCTTTCCTTCCAGGGTAGCGGGAACGTCAAATCCAATTCCATTATCCTGGATAACAATCTTCAGTGGGTTGTTATAGTCGATACGTACCGTTACTTCCGAGGCATTGGCATGTTTTAATATATTTTGAATGAGTTCCTGTAACACGCGGAAGAGGATGAGCTTTTGCTGGTACCCTGGTTTTTGATCGCTGTCGATGATGGTTAAAGCGGTGTTGACGGTACCGGTTTTTTTCAGGCGTTCCAATTCTTCTGCTACGCAATCTGACAGTCCTAACAGTTGAATACGCTCACCGCTCAGGCTTTTGGCGATATCGCGGAGATCTGTCATGGCCCTGCCTATACTATCTTTTACCTCCTGTAGCATCTTTTTATCGGGTATTTCCTGTTGATCAATGATGCTAACCTGTATTTTAGCAAGACTGAGTGTTTGCCCTACGTTGTCGTGTATTTCCTGGCTGATGGTGTTAAAGATTTCATCCTGTATTTCCAGCCGGGAGCGCAGCAGTTGTTGTTCAAAATCATTTTTCATCTGTAGCGTATCCCTTGCCATTTGCATTTTTTTGTTGTTATAATAAAACAGCATCACCAGGAAAAGTATTCCCAGGAAAAGCAGTACGCCAATAATGGCAATGATGGTGATAACTACCTCTTCTTTGCTTTGCTGCATAATATAAATGAATAGATATAACCTGAATACAGAAAAATATTTGCCACCGGCAACAATGCCCGGTAAAGGCTTCGTTGCCACAGGGTAATTCCCTCGCGTATGATGTAGGGCTGTAGCCCTAATGCTACCAGTGCTATGATGCTGAACAGCAGGGTAGCAGCGGCTATCCAGTAGTAGGGAGTGCCGTACAAAATAGTTTGATCGTTTTCTACCATTAACAGTCGTAACAGGATCAGGCAGCAGAAGATGATGTTCAGTAATTCAATGAGCATCGCTGAATAGGAGTCGAACTTTTGCGGCCCTTGTATGTAAAAAAAATTAAGCAACAGAAAACATATGCATAAACCTGCAATGATGATAAAAACGGTTTGTTCGTGCTTTCCCATTAATAACATCTTCCTATACACATATAAGTAAAAGGGAGTAACCAGTAAGATATAAATATTGTAGATATTATAGCTGTTGGTTAAACCTAGTTGACGGATGTTTGCACCAAGGGTTTCAGTAATATTGGTGATAATAAGTATAGGGATAAATGCCAGCAGGGAAAAATGCGCCAGCCCGCGCCAGCAAATGATGGCTGTGAGCAGGCTGGCGATTTGGAAATATTGAAACCATTCCAGTTGCATGGGATCAGGGTTGTAAGGCGCCAAAATCGAGTACCTTGGTACCACCATCGAGAAAAGATGTATCTGTCCTTGTTCCTGTGACGATAAATACGCCGATTCGATTTATTCGTCTTTTATTTGCCTTCCTGATTTCTTCTTCATTCTTGCATCCCGCGCCCAGAGAAGTTGCTATTTTCCCGACATATTCTTCCGTGTAAAATCCAAGCCGTACTCTAACAGATATCTTACCTGTTTTTCCCTTATAGTCCGCAATTCTATGTACCAGGAAGCTATCCAATACATCCTTTCTGAAAATTTCTCCCCGGGTAATCCATTTTGGATCAGGAATCGTTTTTGAAATCGACTGAAGCGGCATATCAGTAAAGTTATGTAGCCGCATCACGCTGTCATAAGCCTTAAAACAAAGTTCCGCGTGTTGGGCATCTACCTCGTATCCCAGGGAATCGGCCCCGGGAATCGGGGAATTGTAATACTTGTCTAACAGATGCTGTGTCGCCACTATCTTTTTATCTGCATCGGTTAGTTCTTGTGGACAGGGTTTGCAGGAAAACATTTGTAGGAGTAGCATACCAGCTACGAGCAGTTGTAAGCATTTAGGGGTCATTGTTAGTTTTTTTGAGAGGTTAAAGAATAAGATTCAAGTTAATTCAAACAGATAGGATTAGCAATAGCCATTACTGATAACGGGAGAAACCTGCATAAATACGGGAAAAATACCCTCCCCATTATCCTTGCTTTTCCCCTTGCCGGGGAGGGAGGATGAAAATACTTTTACATCATGAAATCCTTACTCCTAAAACCCCTTTTATGAAAAAGTACTGCTTAGTATTAATAGCACAATTTTTATTAATAAGCTGGTGTATGGCTCAATATGCATTGCATGGTAAGGTGTCTGAGAGTATAAGTACTTCTGTTACAGATATTGCCATTGCCAAAGGAGATCTAGATATTACGACGATACAAGATCGATTATTTTGTCCAATAGGTGAACCTGGCAATAATATAGATAGTCAATATATTAAGTATCCGCTGAGAAATGCTGCTTTGCACACTGTATACATAAGGCCGATAGCCCGGCCAGATGATGGCGTATTGCGCTCGAAGAAAAGACTGGACCGGGTTGCGGGTTCACCCAAAAGTATGTGGGTAGGTGCCAAAGTCGGGTATAATCTTGATGGGGACCTGGGCGAAGAATATTTTGGTGCCGCTAAAATTATATTGAATACATTAATTACAGCTCCGAAAAATTGGAACATTTCCATAGTAGGTAATTTTGGCAATTTTATTACTAATCAAAAAAACGATGATAACAAAAAGGGAGTATCAGATCTTGCATTAACATTAACAGGTTTATCTGTCGGCATTGCCGGAACCTGCACTTTATGGAGCATAATTGAAGAGCATGAAGAAAAATCTTCTTTGCGATTTTATTACCTGCCTGCCTACCGGTTGAATACCTATAAGAATGTTGGAAATGATAGTGCTACGGTTAATATCTCTCAATTTCGGAATAGTATAGGACTGGAATTCGAAGGCCTGAAGCTGACCAAAGGGGGTAAAATAAATGTATCTGCCGAGGCATCTGTAGCACTTCTGGATAAGAGCAAGTATAATCTTGTATTTAAAGAAATGAGTAGCAGCCTGGCCTCAATAGATCTCACTATTATACTGCCCATCAGCAGTCAGATAGGCTTCTTTGCCGATGCTACTTTTATTCAGGGCACAAAACCAAATTATATCACGGGTTTTATCGTCAGGCCCTAAATATGTCCCACCCCTCATTGATAACAAATAAATTTAACACTATGAAACGTTATGTATTTCCCCTTATGATGTTATTGCTACTTTGTAGTACCTATTACGCGGTCGCTTCAAAACATGGACCAGGTCCGGGCAAACCAAACAAGAAAGCGGTAAGTTCCCCCAAAAGCACATTTGATGATCCCTGTGAAGCCATTCTGCGTAATGGCGTTTTTAGAACCAGTTTTATCCAATACAATGAAAGCTATCGCCGCGCATTTTTTGACTATGTTTATCAAAGTAATTTCCAGTCGGACAGGGAAGTTACAGATGCAGGACTCAGTATACAGTTGCTCTCAGACATCGGTATACCTATTGGTGGGTCAGGTAATTTTGACCGGCAAAAATACCAGGAATGGAGGAGTACATATAGCCGGCAAATTACGGATATCCAATCAAAACAGGTAGCCTTTACTGTTATCAGTTCTTATGCAGATACCAGTCTTACCAATAACTGGTATCGCTGTAAATATTTGCAGGCGAGAGTACAAGATAAAGGCCTGCAATTGCTGTTGCAGGATGCAGGCCCCAACCTCGCTATTCTGACCGCTTCATTCGATGGTATCGGAGATGACGCCACCACACGGTTCTCTAACATGAGCGTTGATGGAGGAAAGATACTGCGACCCTCTGTCAATCCATTTACAAAAGGGACACGTATTGGCAATGGTGAAAAAAGTGTGATGCTGAAACGGATACCCGGAAAAAATCTGAACATCATTTTTGCTACCACCACCCAGTCAAAGAATGCGCAGTTGAAATCCCCACCACCATTAGGACTGGCTTATTTTTACAGTGATCAGGAAGAGGTGTACCTGGGAGACTCCGTAACAGTTAAATGGGAGCTAGTCTCTTCAGATATTGCAATGCTAAATGGCGAAAAAGTACCGGGTAAAGGTGAGAAGAAGATAAAAGTAATGGATACGCTGTTACTGGAACTAAAAGCCCGTGGTATATTCGGTGAAGTATTAACCGCATCGAAAAGGATTAGTCCCGCGCAACGCCCCGCTACCATGGTAAGTGGTTTAATTAAACTGGTTGCAGCTCCGTGGATGGATGGAAAGGATGATAATACCCATATGCATTTTACTTTTCGTAACGCCAACGGCAAAGAGGTGTTCACCTATTTTAATGATGGTAACAACTGGCCGATTGACAACGGAAATTCTTTTGTTGGCGCGCTGGCATTGGTTCCGGGACTGGACCAGAAGGATCTTACGAAGAAGGCGTTGAGTAATTTGAGTGTGGTCGGAACAAAATGGCCGGATGGTCATGATAAAGTAACGCTTTATATAAATCTTACGCTCTCATTTAATAATGGAACCACCATGGACCTGTCACAGAGTAGTGGGGAAGGAGTGTTGAGAATAGAAGAACAAGGGCAACAGGATTTTGGCATTACAATGCGCGGTACGGTTACCGATGAATATGTGGTGACTGTTTCCAGACCTGCATCCCCTGGTCCGGCTAACACCGCACCAACCAGTGTTCCCCGTCAGGTAATTAATATACGTTCATTTAATGTAATGAAGAATACCCGTCAATCAGTCAGATTCTGATCCATTTTTTTCCATTACCCCAAAAACGAAGGGCTGGCAAGCGCCAGCCCTTCCATAGGTAGACAAGCTGCTGCCATTTCCCCTTCGTTCATTTTCAAACGCTTTGTGTTCATATCCGGACGCTCCCGGACGCCATAAAATGCATAATATCGTTGTACTGTGGGAGTTGTATCTATGGCAACGTTTTTGTCGCCCTTCCCGAAATTGCCCATTCATGTTAAAAAGTAATACTAAGGTAGCCTGGAGGAATCTGCTGAAAAACAGGACCTTCTCTATTATCAATATCGTAGGATTATCTACCGGTATGGCGGTAGCTTTATTGATTGGTTTATGGCTTCATGATGAACTGACCTACAATAAGCATCATGCACATTACGACCGTATTGTACAGGTAATGCAACACCAGACATTTAACGGCGTAGTGGGCTCGCAAACGGCTAATCCTTATTTGTTGGGAGATGAAATACGCGATAAATATGGCAGCGATTTTAAGTATGTGGTCATGTCGTCCTGGACAGACAAGCACGTACTGGGGCAAAATAATGAGGCGGTTTCCAGTACCGGTAATTTTTTTGAACCGGACTTCCCGGAAATGTTGACACTTAAAATGTTGAAAGGTACCCGTGCCGGGTTGAAAGATCCGGCTTCCATTATGCTGTCGGCCAGTACGGCGAAAGCATTGTTCGGGACAACGGATCCGATGGATAAGCTGGTGAAAATAGATAACCGGATGGATGTGAAAGTGACCGGTGTGTATGAAGATCTGCCTTATAATTCCAATTTCAGGGACCTGGGATTTATATCGCCCTGGGAACTCTATTTGAGCAGTGAACCCTGGATCAGGCAGATGGAGAATCCCTGGAGATCTAATTTTACCCAAACATATGCACAGCTGGCAGATAATGCAGACCTGGAAAAGGTATCTGCTAAAATAAAAGATGTAAAGCTTCGTAAGGTACGCGCAGCAGATGCTGCCTTTAAGCCGGAAGTATTCCTGCACCCTATGAGCAAATGGCACCTGTATGCCGATTGGAAAGATGGAAAAAACGTGGGTGGTGGCATTCAGTTTGTATGGCTGTTTTCCATTATCGGCATCTTTGTGTTGCTGCTGGCCTGCATTAACTTTATGAACCTGAGCACGGCCCGTTCCGAAAAAAGAGCAAAGGAAGTAGGTATACGGAAAGCGATTGGCTCTGTACGTGGACAGTTGATTGTGCAGTTTTTCAGCGAGTCCCTCATGGTAACCCTGATCAGTTTTGTATTGGCATTGTTGCTGGTGCAGTTTGCTTTGCCGGTATTTAATGCCGTGGCAGGCAAGAAGGTGAGTATCCCGGTAACCAGTCCTTTATTCTGGCTGATCAGTTTCGGGATCACGGTCTTAACCGGGTTAATTGCCGGCAGTTATCCAGCATTATATCTTTCCTCTTTTGAACCGATTAAAGTGCTGAAAGGCACTTTCCGTGCCGGACGTTATGCCGCTATTCCCCGCAAAGCTTTGGTAGTAACCCAGTTCACTGTATCCGTTATTCTTATCATAGGTACGCTCGTGGTATTCCGTCAGATCAGGCATGCACAAAACAGGCCGGTTGCTTATAACCGGGAAGGACTCCTGTCCATACCGGTAACAACAGAAAAACTAAAGAATAATTTCGACGTGATCCGTGATGAATTGATGAGCGCGGGCATAGTGGCGAATATGGCCCGCTCGTCCGGAGGTACCATGGATTTGCGTGCTATTAATAATGGCTATACCTGGAAAGGAATGACGCCGGGTACCCAGGGTAATTTTGGAGCCGTAAGGGTAACGCCTGATTTCGGGAAAACGATTGAATGGGAGATTATTGCCGGCCGCGATTTCTCTAAATCATTTGCGACCGATTCTTCGGCTATCATCCTCAATGAGGCCGCAGTGAAGTTTATGGGCTTTAAAAACCCGGTTGGAGAAATCGTGAACGTAGACAATAAGCCATTCCATGTAATAGGTGTAGTGAAAGATATGATCATGGGATCGCCGTACAGCCCGGTGTTTCGCACGGTGTTCTCCATAGAAACTGACGATGCCTCTATCATTAATGCCAGAATTAGTCCTAATAAGAGCGTACCGGCCGCAATCTCCCAGATAGAGGCCGTCTTTAAAAAATATAATCCCGGGGTTCCATTCCTTTATAATTTCGTTGATGATGACTACGCCGTAAAGTTCGACGCTGAACGCCGTGTGGCTAAGCTATCCAGCTTCTTCGCTGTATTGGCTATTTTTATCAGTTGCCTGGGACTCTTTGGTATGGCTTCTTTTATGGCAGAACAACGGGTAAAAGAAATAGGTGTACGCAAAGTATTGGGCGCGTCAGTAGTTAATTTATGGGGACTGATGTCGAAAGATTTTGTGATACTGGTATTGATATCCCTGGTACTGGCTGTTCCGGTGGCCTGGTACTTTATGCATAAATGGCTGCAGCATTATGACTACCGTACAGAGATATCTGCCGGCATCATTTTATTAACCTGTATGGGCGCACTGCTCATCACACTGCTAACAGTAAGCTACCAGTCTATCAGAGCCGCTATGATGAATCCTGTGAAATCACTGCGGTCGGAGTAAGAGCAGAAAGCAGAAAGCAAAAAACGATTATAACGAATGATCAAAGCGGTTAATATCCGCCATAGTCATTCACTACAATCGCTTTTTGCTTTCTGCTTTATGGTTTCTGCCCTCATCATGTTGGTTAATTTTAGCAAAGAACCTATCAATTTCAGCATATATCCCTACTCGTTATTAAGTTAAATTCGTACTACCATAGCAAGTCGAGACAATTGCAACAGCAAAGTGTGTCAGCCGTCCCGTTTATGAGGGCTTTTAGAAGCCATTCCTGTATTTCAACCAAAACAACCAACATAATATTGAATCAACTGTTTTGAATTTCCCAGCCCTGCAGGCCAACAAGTATCTCCAATTCTACCAGCTGATTTGTCACTCAAAATAATAATCATCTTATGAAGTAGATTTTATTCTCTTATAACCCGTAATAGCAGCCCTATTGGCCTGTTTCACATTTTTGAATTTTGCAGACAGCTCATGCTGTCTCCTGTTATTCTTATGTCCACACTTTAAACCATTTATATGTTACCATTATCCCGACAGATAATAGTGGGATTGCTATGCCTTGCCATCAGCGGGGGAGCCATCTCACAACAACGAACTGCGCCGGCGCCGTTGCCGGACCACTGCTCGTCTTCAAAAGCCATGCAGGAATTATATAAAAAACATCCTGCCTCTCTGCAAGCCGCCCGCGTGCAGGAACAAAATATAAAAAATATCGTTGCCCGGATGCGCAACGCCCGGCAGGCAGACGTAGCGCCTACACAATACACCATACCAGTGGTATTTCATATCAATGACGCGGTGAACCCCTATAAGGTAACGATGGAACAAATACGCTCTGCCATCGATATCCTGAACCAGGATTATAACCTGCTAAACCCGGACTACAGCCAGATCGATTCCCGTTTCATCGGGTTGGCAGCCAATCTTCACATCACCTTCCGGTTGGCAGATATTGACCCGCAAGGCAATCCTACTACCGGCGTTACTTATCATTACAACGACCTGGATGGCCGCTCGCCGGATGGTACCGGCAGCGCGGTGAAGAGTGTTTCTTACTGGCCGGGGGAAAAATACCTGAACATCTGGATCGTGAGTGAGGTAGAACAAAAAGGGGTGTATAATAACTCCGGATGGACCTACCTGCCGGACGACTGGGTAGCCGCTAACCACCTGGATGGCGTGGTCTACAACTGGCGCTACCTGGGCGCTCCGGGAGTAGGCAGCTCAGAAAACGGGTACGCCTATATGAAAAGAGTACTTACCCATGAAGTAGGCCACTTCCTTAACTTACAGCATACCTTCGAAAACGGGTGTAATGCACCCGGCGACGAAGTAGATGATACGCCGCCTACTTTGTCTAACTACGGTGGCTGTAACCTGAATGCCAATTCCTGTGGTACCGTTGCCAACGTGGAGAATTACATGGATTACGCTTCCTGTACCAAAATGTTTACGGTGGGCCAGCGCGACAGGATGATAGCGGCGCTTACCAGCACCGTGGCACAGCGTAATAACTTATGGTCAGCGGCCAACCTGGCGGCTACCCTGTTGCCCGATTCCACCAGAAGAATAGTACCGGGATTCACCCTGTTTAATGAAAGCGATGTCAACAACGGAGCAGTAGCGTTAGCGGATACACTAAAACTGCTGGGTGGTGCTCAATTTGCTTTCAGCAGTGGCAGTATGACACAAGGCACTCATTTTACGGTGCAAAATCTACCGGCTGGCTTGTCGGCTGTGATCCAGGTGCTCAACAGTACTACAGCAATATTATCGTTCAGTGGTCAGGCCACGCAACATAATGCCGGTAACAGCACCGACAGTTTGAAAATTACTTTCACGAATGCGGCTATCCAGGGTGGCGCTGCTACCTTATATCGTCCGTATATTAACCTGGGTATTCATTTCCTGGATCCATATAAGATTATTTATAACGATATCCCTGATATTGTGGTCAACAGTACCAGTAACTGGACCTATTTTAGTTTTAATACGGGAGATGCCAACTTCGGTGGCTGGTTCAACAGCGGCAAACTCCGCCTCGAGACCTATCAGAAACCGGCCGTTTGTGAAGGTACGTCCCTGAATATTTCCCCGCTGCCTGTCAATACCATGATTGCAGATACGTCTTCTTTTGTGGCAGGAGGGGCCTATCCGAACGAACATGATATCTACAGTACTACCTACACCAAATGGGGCGGTAAAACGGCTTATATTGGCGTTAAATTCACCCTGGCAGGCAAGCCAAGATACGGATGGATCCGGATCACGGTATCCGCTGATGGTAGCAGCTACACCATTAAAGACTATGCCTGGAACCAGGCGCCGAATGGCGGCATCCGCGCCGGCGATGCAGGACACGCTACCTTGTCGTGGTCTAAAACCCAGTTCAAAGAAGCATTGGTCAACGATGGCAGCATCGCAGATACGGCCGAAGTAGGCATCCTGGGTAATACCTTCGCTATCAGCTCCGGTAACTTCACCAATAACGTGCATTACACAGTGAGTAACCTGCCGGCAGGATTGAGCGTGCAATTAAAGGCACTGAACAGTACTACCGCCAGCCTGAAATTTACCGGCACCGCTACCAGCAATGCTGCTGCCAATAGCGCTGCTGTCACGGTTAACATATTGCCCGCTGCATTCAGCACCCAACAGGCGGCTGATAGCACTCAGAAACAGCTACAGGTCAACTTCCGCGATCCGTATAAAATTAAGTACGTGGACGTCGATGATACGGTGTATACCATCAATACCACCAACAACTGGTACTATTTCCTGGTAGACAATATTACTGATGCCGCCTATGGCTTATGGGCGGATAGCGGCAGGCTGCGGTTTGAAACCTATAGCAAACCAATGGTTTGTGTGGGTACCACCAAGAACATCGCGCTGTTACCCGCTAATACCGTGATCAGGGATACGTCTAATTTTGTGGCGGGTGGCGCTTACCCGGATGAGCATAATCTTACCACTGCTACCTATGCCACCTGGAAAGGACAAACAGGGTATGCCGGATTTACCTTTACTACCGGCGGCGAAACATTCTATGGCTGGTTCAGGTTTAAAGTAAATGCTAACGGTACCAGCTATACGCTGATGGATTATGCGTATAATACTATGCCGGGCGGCAGCATCAAAACCGGGCAAATGTCGCTGCCATCAACGGATTCCAGTGTACATGTGAGCGACTATTGCACCGCCAGCACGGCACTGAATTACAACACCATTACACGGGTACGGTTTGCCAACCTGGATAACAGCTCCGGATGGGACGGGTATAAAGATTTTACCGCCCAATCAGCTACGGTAACCGCGGGAGGCAGCTACCAGTTGCAGATAAATTTGTATATCGAATACTGGCCTGATATTTCCGTGGCCGCATGGATCGACTGGAACGGGGATAAACAACTTAACGATACCACAGAAAAAGTATATGTAAAACGTAGCAGCGGTCCATATGCTCAAACGATCACGGTACCAGCCAATGCGAAATTAGGTGCTACCCTGATGCGTGTCAGAATGGGATACGGTAGTAATGTAAAACCTTGCGGCGTGGATAATTACCAGGGAGAGGTAGAAGATTACACCATCAAAATAACCGGAGGTACGGCGTTGATGGAAAAGAAACTGCCTGTCACTTCCCGGCTCAGCGCTACCAGCCCGTTTGCAGACCATATCAACGTTCAATACAAGTCTGGAGTAAATACACCGGTGTTGGTACGCATGTATAACTTCAACGGATATATGATCAAAGAAGAAAAGGGAAATGTGGTGAAGGGAGACAATACATTGCAGCTGAATAATTTGTCGACATTGCCGGCAGGAGTATATATCATTGATATATACCATGGCGGGCAAAGTCACACGACGAAAGCAGTGAAACAGTAACCAATCATTATAGCAGAAAGCGGAAAGCAGAAAGCAAAAAGCTATTAGAGCGATTGACATAAGCGGATGAGTAACTAATACTCGCTCATGTCAATCGCTCTAATAGCTTTTTGCTTTCTGCTTTTTGCTTTCTGCTATTCAAAAAATACCTGGTCAATCACTTCATCCAGGTTGGTGGCGGGAGGGAGAGTACCCCAGGTGAAGTGCCGTTCCGGCGAAAGCCTGGCGGCGCAGAACAAAGGCGCAATGCAGGTGGGGGATACGGTTATCAGTTCAATGGCCTGGATAGCCAGGGCCATTTTTTCCACGAGGATGCGTGCGTTGTGTTCATCCGGTTTTGGGAGAAGGGAACGGAGATTGTCCAGGTGTTGGTCCAGGTAAGGATCCTGGCCTTTCGCATGATCGAAGTATTGCATCAATGCCGCGATGCTACCAGGTTCTTTGCTCATGGCGCGCAGCACATCCAGTGCCTGTATGTTGCCGGAGCCTTCCCAGATGGCATTTACGGGAATATCCCGGTATAGCCTGGGGAGAATGGATGTTTCCACGTAGCCATTGCCGCCAATACATTCCAGGGCTTCCCCCATTGCCAGTACCGCTCTCTTGGTATTCCAGAATTTCCCGATGGCGGTGGCAATGCGGGTAAAGTGCATGGCCGTTTCATCGGTAAGGGCGTCATCAAATCCTTTGGCCAGTCGCATGGCCAGTGTGGTAGCAGCAGCAGATTCCAGGCAGAGATCGGCCAACACATTTTTCATAAGCGGCTGATCAATTAGTTTTTTGCCAAAAGCACTTCTGTGCCGGCAATGATGGATGACTTCCGCGAGCGCACGTTGCAGCGTAGCAGCTGATCCTATTGCGCAGTCGAGACGGGTATGCCGTACCATTTCCATGATGTTGGGAATTCCCCGCCCCGCTTCTCCGATCAGTTGCGCCCAGGCGCCATGAAACTCCACTTCTGAAGAGGCGTTGGAGCGGTTACCCAGCTTGTCTTTCAGCCGCTGAAAATAGAGCGCATTCTTTTCACCAGTTGGGGTGAATCTCGGCACAAGAAAACAACTCAACCCTTTGTCGGTTTGCGCCAATACCAGGAAGGCGTCACTCATCGGGGCACTGCAAAACCATTTTCTGCCTGTGATTTGGTAGATGCCATTGCCTTGTGGTACCGCAAAAGTCGTGTTGGCGCGAACATCACTGCCACCCTGGGGTTCGGTCATCGCCATACCAAAGGTGACTCCCTGTTTCTCAAACCAGGGAAGGGGGCGCGGATCATATTCATGGGAAACCACTTTGGGGAGCCAGGCATTGGCAATGTTGCTGTCTATTTTAAGGGAAGGTACTACGGCAAATGTCATGGTTAAAGGACAGCTGCTGCCTTCATCTATTTGTTGTTTGAGATAAGACAGGGTACTATGTGCGAGGTAAGCGCCGTATTGGTTGGCCGTCCATGCAATGGCAGGTACGCCTTCCTGTATGGCGGCGGTCATCATCTGGTGATAGGAAGGGTGATATTCCACGAGATCAATACGATTACCAAAGCGGTCATGCGTTTTCAGTACCGGCGTATTTTTGTTGGCCAGGTCGCCGGCTTCCTGCATGGCACGGCTCCCCATCAACGCGCCAAACGTAGCGGCTTGTGGATGTATCCAGTTGCCGCCATATTGTTGCAGGATTTTTTGCAGCAGGGGATGGGAGGTGTATGAATTGTAATTTTCAAGTACTGGCACCTGGTTGACAGACTTGTTGAAATCAAAATCATCGAACGGCATATCACGTGATATTTGATGTACCCTAATTTAAACTATTTGCGCCAAAGCCCCATCCACAGTAAGCATAAAAAAGGCCGCTCCATGCGGAACGGCCTTACAGGGTTGGTTGGTTTATAGGTTATCTTCTTTTACGATATATCAATAGGGCTGTAGCCAGTATTAACAGCGATACCGGCAGGATGCCAAAGAAAAATATCCGCATGGTGAGGATGCCTTTATCATCACTGTCAATTACATCCATGGCTGGCTGAGCGCCTGTATTCACCGGGAATGCTCCGTTGGTGAACCAGCGGAATAATTCAGTAGTAAAGTAGGGATTCCATACGGTAGGTTTGCGGCGCGCAATTTCTACGCTGCTCATAAAATCTACATCACCGGTAACAATAATGCGTTGCGTTTTACCTGATTGTTTTCTCTCAAGTGCAAGCGCCAGTGCCTGGTTGTTTTTCGATACCAGGAGCGGTGTTGCCTGGAAACCGTCGCCAGCACTGTATTGCAGGTTTACAGCACCAGACATGGACACGATGCCACTGTCCGCCTGCCAGGCGCCCAGCGTGGAAGATATTTTGGCGGCTTCCGGTGAGAAGTGCGACAGGATGAAATCCGGCGTATAGTCGCGGCTTTCTTCCTGTACAGGAACGTCACCGGCTTGTATGTGGAGCGATTGTAGCAGGCCGGATAATACCGCTGCAGATCCAGGCTCCGTCATCACCATCAGGTTGCCGCCGTTAGCGATGTATTGCTGGAGTTGTTTTTCTTCTTCGGCAGAGAAAGGTGTTTGTGGTCCGGCAATGACTAATATGGATGTTTGCACAGGGATGGATTGCTGAGCAAGGTTCACGGTATCTACGTTAAAGCCCTGGTTGATCAGCGCACTCCGGTAGGAGCCTTCTTTTACAAACATCTTCAGCGCTGCATCGCCGGCTTTGGAAATACTCCTTTCGTCGTGACCGGTCAGGAAAGTGACCGTTGGCATACGGGAAGGCGTTACCAGGTGTTTCAATGCCGCAGTGAATTCCCTTTCACCGGGATAAATCATCATATCGTTGTAATACCGCAGGAACGTTTGCCCATCGCCATATTGGAGCACCCGCACCAGTTTGTTTTCTTCCGGACGCAGGTCTACAATTTTGTGGATGGTGGATGGTGGCAGTACTTTTTTGAAATCAAGTTCCTGGATATCGGCTACCTTTTTAGCAATGGCGGCATCTGTTTCTCCCGGATAATTTTTATACAAGCTGGTATTATCACCAAAGTCATAATAGTATACGTAGTTCATCTCCAGGTTTGGGAGGAAACGGCGATAAGGCGTCATAAGTCTTTCATCTGCACTTTTCTTTTCCGGGGCGCCCAGGTAGAAGTTGCCGTCGAAGATATTAACGTAGGTAGTGATTTTTAATGGCTTGTCCATTTTTTTGACGAGTTCCCGGCTTTGTGGTCCCAGCGTATGTTTCCGGGTAGCGGTCATGTCGATGTAGCCTGTAGCCGTGGGAAGGGAGCTGATATAACCCACCAGAAAACAAAAAGCTACCAGGCCAACGTACCTGGCTACACGAAAATAGCCGGATTTTGCTTCGCGCTGGTCCTGTAAACGCATGCAGGTAATGGTGAGGAAGAAGCCAATCACCAGGAAGAAATACAGCACATCTTCCGAGCTGATTAACCCGGCGATCAACTGTTCTGTTCTGCCGGAAATGGACATGAAATAAGTGATGTGCCTTACCGTGTCATTGCCCTGGAACAGGCTGCCAATAAAGTTTAGCATGGCCAGTACAGCGAGGGTACTGATAGCCGCCACCACCTGGTAGGTAGTCAGGGAAGACATGAATAAACCGATGGCGGCATAGGCGCAAATCAGCAGATATAGCCCCAGCGCGCCGGAAGCCAGCAACTGCCAGTCGATGTGTTCAATGAAATAGGAACCGGATATCGCATACAAGCAAATGATGGCCAGTAGTATAGCGCCGTAGCCCATCATGGCCAGGTATTTTCCGAGTATAATATCTTTTACTTTAATGGGAGATGACAGCAGTAATTTAATGGATCCGCTATGTGTTTCGCGGCTGATCAGTCCCATCGTCAACAACGGAATATAAAAATACAGCGTACTTTTTACGCCGGGATAGAAGCCTTCTTTGCTGCCAAAAATCATGGCGGTAACATCGGTGAAATGGTTGCCCATGCGCTGTGCGCGGCCAATCATTTGTACATAGTAGAGATAGTCGATGCCTATTTGTATCGGGAACACAATTAAAATGAGCCATGCTACCGGTGAATGAAAGAGGAGGCTCAGTTCCTGCCGGGCTATTCGGGTGATGATTCTCATGATGGTAAAGCAGGTTTAGTTTTTTTGTTGGATAATTGGGCGAAGATGGCGTCCAGCGAACTTTTCTCGAGGGTGATTTCTTTCAGGCGCCACTTGTTACGTACACTCATTTCCACGATGCTTTCCGCGATATCTGCCGTTGGGTCAAAATGCATGCGGATTGTTTTTTCGCTGAGAAAAGTAACTTCGTTAATACCGGGAATCTGTTGCAGCACGGTCAGGGTAGGAGGCGCTTCCATGGTGGTAATCAGGCTGTCTGGCTCAATGTAGTTGTTGAAGGATTCCATGGTGTCTTTAAACACCATTTTGCCGCCTTCAATCATGATGATATCCTGGCAGGTAGCCTGTATTTCAGAAAGAATATGCGAAGAAAAGATGACCGCACGATCGGTGGCAATTTCTTTGATGAGCTGTCTTACTTCCAGGATCTGGTTAGGATCGAGGCCATTGGTAGGCTCGTCGAGTACTACCAGCATGGGCCGGTGTATGAGAGCCTGGGCAATACCTACACGCTGGCGGTAGCCACCGGACAGGTTACTGATAAGACGATGGCTGAAATGAGCCACCCCGCATTTTTCCTTTACTTCCGATACGGCGGCTTTAATCCTGCGTTTGTCCACAAACCGCAGATGGGCACAATAGGTGAGGTATTCATCTACCGTTTGTTCTAAATATAAAGGGGCATTCTGTGGCAGGAAGCCAATTCTTTTCTTGGCTTCTTCCGGGTGAGTACGCATGTCAATGCCTTCAATCAGCACTTTGCCGAGGGTTTGACTGAGCACTCCACACAGGATGTTCATGGTGGTGGATTTGCCGGCACCATTGGAGCCGAGCAAACCTACGATCCCTTTTTTATTGATCTCAAAACTGACGTCCTGCACTGCCCAGTCTTTGCTGTAGCGGTGAGAAAGCCCTTCAATTTTAACGATGTTTTCTTGCATGGCGGAAAAAGTTAAAGTCAACAGGAAAGCAAGGGTGCCGGAAATACCGGCACCCTATGAAATAGGAATCAGGACAAAACATTTATGGATTCAATGGCCAGTCCGGGTTAAAAACGGTGGCATCCGGCCAGAGTTGACGCAGGTATTGATTACTGTTAGGCGCCAATTGATACGTTTTACCTTCTGCTACGTGGGTCACTGTTTTCTGGAAACGGGTTTCTTTATTCAGTCGTTTCAGGTCAATGACCCGTATACCGGTGAAGGCCAGTTCCCGTCTTCTTTCTTCCAGTACAAAACGCAGTACTTTTTCTGCATCATTGTTGAAATCGGCCGGGGTAAAGGCTTTGTAGGCAGTTGGTGTAATCCGGTTTAACCGCAGCTTATTGACATCATTCAGCGCATCAGCCAGGTTGTTGGCGCGGGCGTTACATTCAGCGCGATTGAGATACATTTCCGGTACGTTCAGGAAGTTGCTGTAGTAGTCGCCCCGCAGGAATATTTTCACATGGTAACGGTTCATGTAATTGAAGGGCGGCGCCGGAGGCCATCCGTCTGCATAATACAACATCCAGCGGCGGTCATCACTGCTGAAGAGGGCTGCCAATTCCGGGGAAGCGCAAACATCCATGCCCAAACCAAAGGGGCGGAGGAAGTGGCGGGCCACAATAGTTTCTTTGTTGAACTGTCCATCGGGGATATCGGTCCATCCGAGGGGAGCACCTGGTACATTAGGGAATGGCCCCGGCTTAATGATCGTGTAGTCGTTCATGTTAGCCAGATCAGATTGCAGCGCTAACGCCTGGTCTGCATTCTTTTTAGCGTTGGCATAATCGCCCATGAACAGGTATACCCGGCTTAAAGCCGCATACCCACCAGCTTTACAGGATCTGAATTTAGTCAGTTTATGATTCACCGGGAGATCTGGAATAGCGGTATTCAAATCGCTGATCACCTGGTCATATACTTCCTTCACGGTATTTCTTTTAAACTTGGCGTTGATATCTGCTATCAGCGCAATGGGAATGCCTAACTGCGTGCCGGCGGTAGCTGCATCGTAATGTTGCGCGTACATATTCACCAGCAGCAAATGTTCCATGGCACGTCCGAGCAGGGCTTCCGCCCGTAAGCTCTTTTTATTGGCTTCGGTTCCTTCCGTAGCATCTGCAATATTATTGATCACCGTATTGAAGTAAAAGATTCTTTTATATCCTTCACTCCACTCGAAGTCATTGCTACCTGCTTCAAAAGGAACCGTGTTGAAGGTATATATTTTCCGGCCCCATAGCTGCTGTTTACTAAACAGGTTACCGGGTTCGCCTTCCGGCAGGAAAGCATCGTCCGACAACAGATCCCAGAAGTAATCGTTGTAGTTAACGTTGTAACCGGAATTAAGAAGGCTTTCGTAATCAGCTACCGTAATAGGAATGAATTTATCTTTTGGCTTAATATCCAGGAATTTGTTACAACCGGATAATAGGACCGCGCATATTAGTATAGAAAATTGGATGTTCCTCATGATGCTTCATTTTAAAAAGTAAGATCTAATCCCGCCATATAAGCCGGCATGATGGGGGTACCCCTGTTGGCATAATAAGAAGATGGCCAGTAGCTTTCCGGATCAATACCATGGTTGTTGGCAAACCAGTGGAAAGGATTTTGTACCTGCAGTGTGAACTTCGCGGATTGTATTTTTTTCGCGGGCGACAGCAGGGAAGCAAAATCATAAGATAAGGAAATATCTCTTACTTTGATATAGTCCGCTTTTATGACATTCTGATCAGCGGCAAACCAGGTTTGCTGGTAATAGATGCCTCCATTGCCTTTAAGATCAGGCGCCGGCGCCATTCCCGGGATTTTTTCGTCTCCCGGTTTACGCCAGAAATTCCTCACCCGGTTATCAACGTTGGTAGTAAAGATACCGGAAGTGATCAGGGGTACTGCATCACGGGTTACATGGCCTCCATTACCAATAATTATGATATTCAGCGTGAGCTGTTTCCAGGAGAAGGTGTTGGTAAAGCCGGCGGAATACTTAGGACGTACCGTGCCACTGTATACCAGCGCATTGATATCCGTCATATTCGCTACAATGGTGCCGCCCTGGTCATAGTTCTGCACCACCTTGCCGGCAGCATCATATAGCAGGAGGGAACCATTGGTGGGGTCTAACCCGGCAGAACGGAAACTAAACATCGCATCAGAAGGATACCCGATCCTGTTTACACCATACACGGAGGACATACCAATGATAGTGGGATCTTTGGTGTTGATTTGCGTCATCCTGTTTTTATTCAGGCTGAATGTCAGGTGGCTGCTCCAGTTAAACTGTTTATGCTGAATATTCTGCGTGTGTAAAGCCACTTCTATCCCTTTGTTAACCAGGCTGCCATAGTTAATAAGCGCGTACTTAAATGCATTGGTGGGGTCAGTAGATTTGTCTCCCAACAGGTCGGTGCTTTTGCGGATATAATAATCGATGGAGCCGGAAATACGTTGTTGGAACACCCCGAAATCTATACCTATATTGGTGATCGCTGTTTTTTCCCATCTCAGCGATTTATTGGGAGGATAAATAATTTCTGATCCCATGGTTTGAGCTTCTGATACAAACATGGATTTCGCTTGCAGGTAAGGACCTACGTTACGGGCCACGTTACCACTTAAGCCATAGGTAGAGCGGATAGTGAGGCTGCTCAACCAGGAAATGGATTTCAGGAAGTCTTCTTCAGATATTCTCCAACTGGCGCCAACAGACCAGAGCGGCAGGTAGCGGTAACGGGGATCAGTACCAAAGAGATTGGAATTATCAACGCGGACACTTCCGGTCAGATTGTATTTCTCGTTGTAGGTATACCCCACATTACCATAGGCGGAAATATACCGGTCTTCCGGGTTGGTGAAATAGTTCCTGCCATTGTAATCATAATAGAAAACACTGCCCACTGCTTCGGTCCCTTTCAGGCTACCCAGCAGGTTCTCATTGATCGGGAGAAACTGGAGGTTATTATCATTATAACCCGCTCTGAACAACCCTGTTCCGTCTGAGGTAACCACTCTTCTTTCGGCACCGGCCAATGCGGAGATATGATGACGGGTATTGAAGTTGCGATCAAAGTTGAGCTGGGCGCGGGCGGTATAGGATCGGTTGTTGCCTCTGAATTCCTGTATCTGCCCGCCATCCGGAATATTTTTAACGATGCTGTCGCCGAAAATTTGGGTAGCATCATTAATCATGTGTTTGGCATCATAGGAGTTAGGGCCATAGTAGGTCCTGGTATAGGTGCTGCCCCGTTCGGTCTGGTATTTCAGATCGAGGCTAAGCCCTTTAATAATTTTTACCGTGAAACCTCCCTGCAACCGGAAGTAATTGGAGTTACCGCGGGAATCAGACCTGTCCAGCTCATCTAACGGGTTGTAGGTTTCATCGAGCAGGCCTTCCTGTTTTAGCCTGTTTATTTCGTAAGGGGATTTCAGGTAATTCCAGGGAGAAGAGCTGCCATCGGGATTCCGCATCAGTTCGTACGGCATGCTGTTGTAAAAGCCGCTTGGAGGCCGCGTTTGATATATAGCATTGGAAGTGTTGGTAAATACACCTGCTTCTGCATCCAGCCAATTAAACACTTTTACTTTTTCTTTTAAACTGATGTTGACCGCCTCTGAAGTGTTTTTAAGTCCATAACCCCTGTCGCCGGTATAGTTCATGGTTACCTGGTACTGATGCAGGTCGTTACCGCCGCCGGCAGAAAATGCATGTCGCTGCTGGAAATAGTTGCGGGTGTACAGGTCCATCAGCTGGCTTTGTCCATCGGATCTTCTTAACCTGTTGAGGGTAGCATCCAGTTGTGCTTTGGTGATTTCCTGTTGTTCGTATTGGTATAAGGCTTCTACTGCTTTAGGCTGCGCACTTCTCAGCATCTGGGCGTCCATGGAAGGGTGCCATATGTTAAACAGTTCCTGTTGCAGATCTACCATTTGCGGAGCGTTCAACAGGTGCATGGCGCCAAAGCTGGGTTTGGGCTGCAGGTAGAGCGTACTGGAGAAAGCCACTGTTGGTTTTCTTTTACCACCATAGCGGGTAGTAATGGAAATAACGCCGTTGGCTGCACGGGTACCATAGATGGAAGCTGCTGCTGCATCTTTCATCACCGTTACATTCGTCACGTCGGCGGGATTAATGAGATTCAGATCGCCTTCGTACGGAAAGCCATCTACTACGTATAGGGGTGTCCGGTTGCCGTAAAGCGTGGAGATACCACGGATCGTCACCGTACCATTCTGGATGACCATACCTGGTACCATGCCTTCCAGCCGGTCGAGGATACTAGTTTCCATCCTGGCGCCCAACGCTTTTTCTGTGACAACGCCAAAGGAACCTGTTGCCCTTTCTTTTGGAATCAGCTGGTAACCGGTGTTGGCGATAACATTCAATTCCGAGAGGGTAGCCGGCATGCCCTGTAGTATGATATTGCCGGTGGTGCCATTTTTTAGCATGGCAGCAGTGATGTGTAGTTCTTTTGTTTTAAACCCAATGTAACTGATACGGATCACATTGCCGGCAGTGGCGGTAATGGTGAAGTTGCCTTCCGTATTGGTGACTACCGCCTGGGTAGTACCCATCACTGTTACCGTAGCGCCCGGGAGTGGTACGCCGATACTATCGGTGACATGGCCGGTAAGCGGCGATTCGGATACGGCTTCCCTCATTGCTTCTGCCTCCCGTTTGGCGGATAGCATGATGGTGTTGCCGGCAATTTTGTAACTAAATGGTTGGTCTTTGACGACCTGGTCGAGGAAGGTCAATAAGGGCATATCCCGAACATTCACTGTAACGGCATTGGCCTGTTTTAATACATCTGATTTCCCCCAGACTACAAAACCAGTTTGTTTTTTAATGGTGGCAAATAATTTTTCCATTGACACGTCCTTCCCTGAAAAGGTGATGGATTGTGAATAGGTACTGGCTGAAAGATGTAGACAGATGGCAAGAAGGAGGACGGTTGTTAGTTTCATGATCCGGAGGATTTTGGTCGGGAGCCGGCATGGCATATCCCCACCGCTCCAGGAAGCAATTTTTTGCATAGATTTGCAGCGTTTGGTTGTTTAAAAATGGTGGTCGCGAAACCCTGTTTACTAATCAGCTGAACAATCCTTTGAGTGATCAAAGGCAACCGGAAGTGTTAGTCGCACTCCCGGTTTTTTATTGTGGCTGACCCGTTGTGTTCATCTTTTTAATTCACGGTATATTTTTAGATTAAGGCATTACTACCAGTCGCCGGCCTTCTTCCAGCCGGAAATGTACTTCGGCGCTTTCCAGGCCTGACAGCACATCCGACAGCTTTAACGACCGGCTCATTTCTCCGAAGAAGCGTACATCCGGCACATTTCCTTCGTATACTACTTCCAGGTTGTACCAGCGTTCCAGTTGTCGCATCATTTCTTTCAGTCCTACGCCCTCGAAATTGAACAGGCCATTTTTCCAGGCAATAGCTTGCTCTACGTTGGCATCGGGCGCTACGGTGAGCTGCTGGTCTTCCCAGCGGGCCTGTTGCCCCGGTTTTAATATTACCGGGGGCAGTGTGGCGTGAGGCAGGGATACCCGGACAGATCCTGTAACCAGTGTGGTGGCGATACTTTGTTCGTTCGTATAGGCGCTTACGTTAAAGCCGGTGCCCAGCACCGCTATTTCCAGTTGTTTGCGTACTGTTACCTTGAAGGGCTGCGTAGCTTTGGTGGCTACTTCGAAATAGGCTTCCCCGCTGAGGTCCACCATTCTTTCCTTGCCGGTAAAGGCCACCGGGAATTGTAATACACTGCCTGCATTCAGCCATACCTGTGAACCATCCGGCAATACCACGTGAAATTGTTTGCCTTTGGGCGTGGTGATGGTATTGTAGGCAATAGCGCCATTCGCGTTGCCTCCGGGCGTATACTGCAAACCGTTGTCTTTCAGCATTACACTGGTACTGCCCTGGGTGCTGATCACGCCTTTGCCGGCGCTGTCGAGTACCACCTGGGAACCATCTGCCAGCGTGAGTATGGCGCCGTTGTCGCCTGGTGCGGCATCCGGCCGGTTAGGCGCGATGACCAATGCAGGTGGTTGCGGGCGGCGCTGATAGTGTTGCAGGAGGTAGGCAGCTGTTCCCAGCAATACCACTACTGCGGCGGCCCAGCCCCATCTGTGGAGGAAAGGCAGCCGGTGTACCGGCGTTGCTGCTGGATTTGGCGGCAGCTTATCTGCGGCCAGGATCCGGTCTGCTACTGACATCCAGTGGTCATGGTGGTAGTCTGCCGGCGTTTCCGATGCCAGCAGCTGCGCTACTTCCTCCATCGTTGTTCCGCCATCCTGCTCCACCAGGGTGGTAAGCTCCGTGAGCTCCTCCGGTGTGGCCGTATGGGCGACAAGCCGTTCCAGTAAATATTGTAATCGGGTGTGTTGTTCCATTTAATGTGTGGTGAATACAGGTAAACGAAGCCTTTCATCTCCCCCTTCTCTATTATCAGACAATTGAGCGGGAAGATGGTACCGAAAAAAAATAAACTTTTTTTTAGTTAGCCGAGGATATCGATGAATAAGGCCAGTAGTAGGGGATAACCGGACTTTTGAAGAAACTGCCGGATGCTCTTTAACGCCATCACGAGCAGGTTTTTAACGGTGCTTACCGCCAGATCCATATGTGTGGCTATTTCTGCAATGGAGAGGCCTTGTTCCCGGCTCAGGCGGTAAATCTGTTGCTGCTTTTCCGGCAACTGCGCCACTGCTTTGTTGACCAACTGCAGCAGCTGCTGAAAATCGATAGGGTCATCCACCCCCTCGTGTTGAGGCGCTACCACAGCCATTACCTTTTCCCGGACGGTTTGACGGCGTACATAATTAACCGCCAGGAAAAAACAGATTTTTTTTATCCATGCAGCGGGATGTTGCACGGTTGCCAATTGATCACGCGTAAGCCATACCTTTAAAAAAGTGTCCTGCACGAGGTCGTCTGCTACGGCCACTGATCCCGTTATCCGGGTGGCCATCGCCAGTAGTTGTGGTGTATGCACTTCAAGAAGGCGTCTGAAGGCCGCCTCATCACCGTTGGCTACCTGGTGGTAGAGGTCAGCTGCATCAATAGAATGACCGTCGCTCAATTAAAAGTTGTTTTATAAAATGGCAGGTGTCGGTTTAAAAAAATAACATTCACATGTGACAAGTGAGCAAACAAGATATAAAATAATCAGCAGAAAGCATCAGGGAGAAAGCAAAAAGCTATTTTAGCGGATGATCAGAGCGGATTTTGTCTTTGTACAGGATTAGACTGATTATACTGATTGTATTTTGAAGATTTTAAAAGATGATGGGAGATGAAAGCGGATACTGCCTTCATCTCCCATCTTTCTTTATCCTAAAAATCAAAACAAAAAAAATCAGTATAATCAGTCTAATCCTGTACAAAGACAAAATCCGCTCTGATCATCCGCTAAACTTTCCGCTTTCATATCAAACACTCAGCGTAAACCGTAGTACAATAAATGCCTGGTCAATGGGTGCCACCATATTTTGTATACGCAGCTGCCAGTTCTTGATGGCATCTGTTGGGGCATCCAGTGTACCACTTTTTAAAGCGCCGATAGGCTGACTATCTGTTAATGGGGTACCATTAACAGAGAATACGGCGGTTTGATCACTGGTGGCCAGGAACACATCCGTAACTTTCAGCTTTAGCGACGTATAGGCGGCATAGTAGGGAAGGAAGTTGGTGAGTTTCCCCAGTTCCATGATATGATCGCCTTGTGCATTGGTGGTCGTCATGGCTTTATGCCATTCTGTGGGTAAATCATGTTTCAGATCCGCAAACACAAACAGTCCTTCTTCCTGTGCCAGATCATCTGTTTTTTTGATGAAGTTGCTCACACTCTTTGCTGCGGCCAATTTGAGGCGATCGCCTCCTTCAGAGGCGGTATAACGGATGGAGATAATGATATCAGAAATGGTGTTATAATCGAATTGCCGGAAGGACGGCAATGCTAATTGCCATTTACTGATGACACCTGCTCCTTCAAAAGGAAGGTAACGTTCATCTTTAAAATTCAATTCAAACATACCGCTGTCGTTTTGCCCGGAGCTGGCGGTAATAGCCATTATTGGCGCCAGGAATTTAATGAAGCGATCATCGTCTTCATCGGTTTTTTCCGGGTAGTTATTGGGCGTTGCCAATGCGGAGTTACGGCAGGTATGATCCAACAGGCGCAGCGTGGCGTTTAATCCCGTGTAAGGACCGGCAATACAGGGAACGGATAAAGACACTGTTTTGATCCTGCGTTTGTAATGTCCGGGATAGTCCATATCGAAAATATACTCAGGGATGGAGAACTCACAGGCGCCGGTTTCCTTCAACGCCAATAAAGCCAGGGGATTCAGTTGCCGGATGGAGATATGTTTGGTGATCTCGTAATCATATCCGCGGTTTTCCTGGTAGGCAGCTTCCAGTTGTTTCAGACCCACATACAATTGTTCGCCGGCTAATAATCCATCGTGGCTGGTATCCCAGCATCCGCTCTGGATAAAGCTGGTAGTGGTAAGGCCCCGTTCAAAGCGATAGGTTTTCTCCGCTTTCTGTGCCAGGTCGTAGGCAACATTATATACTTGCCGGTACATAGTTTTCAGCTTGCCTCTCATCCAGGTGTATAATGCGGTGTTAGTATATTTATTTTTCAGGAAGTCTTCTACTTCCTGGGCGTTATCAATTTGTTTTTGTTGGTTCACCAGGTCCTGGTTGGCCATGGCGATCCTGATTTGTTGGGTAGCTATTTGTTTGTCGATTTGTTTGATTTCATAACCGGCTGCATTGGCCTGCATCACGCGGTCTTCCAGGGCGCGTTTGAAACCGCCTTTCTTCGCCGCGCTGGCGGATTGGTACGACATATAATTAGCGGTCATCTGGAGGGCTTTAGACATGGTTTGTGCTGCCTGTCCGAGGTTGGTGCCGCCAAAGCTGGTGCCTACACCCACGCCGAAAGGTTCTGCTGATCCGGTGATCAGCGGTATGGCAAACAGGATGCCTGCAATTACTTCCGGTGTGGCAGCTGCCAGCTGAAAGCCTGCCGCCAGTGATGCCATATTCATATCTTCCTGTTCGTAGGCGATTAATTTTAGCCCGCTATCATCCAATGGAGTTTCTATGGCATTGGCAATTTCTGTATAGTCGGTGTCCATATCCGGTACTTTGCCGGCATCTTCGCCAATCAGCTGCAGGAAGTACTGCATACGGTATACGGGAGATTTACGGTTTTGTTGTAATCCTTCCAGCATAGACTGGGCTTCTTCTACCTGTTTTTTCCGGATCTCCATCTGCAATTGTTGCATCACATTTTCGTGCCTGGCCCGGATAAGCGAGAGGGCTTCATTGTCATTTTTTTCGATAGCAGAGAGGATAGCGGAGCCCATGGATTTAAGTTCGTTACATAGTTCCAGTGCTTTTTGCAGCAGGTAGTAGAAACGATAATTGGGCATTGCGGTATTCAGGTCGTTTAAAACCGCATCTATGCTCAGTCCCTGTGCGGCTGCATTCACCAGCAATGCAGGGTCAATAGGTGGTTGGAAAAGCGGTAGCAGCCGGAATACACCATCTATGTTTTCTGAATGGCGGATTTTAAATAACCGGTCGTCTAATGTATCCCAATAGCCCATCAGTGTAGGGTTGTTGGGGATACAGAAATAGAGCGTAGAGGCGAATCCAAAAATATTGGCGTATTCAATTTCCTTTTGTGCGTTTACTACACCTGGGGCTATGAGCTGATTGCTGAAGGGCGCAACCAGTTCCAGTTCCACGATGGCATTGCCAAAGGCATCCCATTTGTTCAGGAGCGACTTATAAGTTTGTGGCGCCACTTTACCGCGTCTTGGAATGAAAGCAGGCCGTTGCCCGAGTATATGATAGGCCAGGATGTACAGTTGGGTGGCCTGGTTAATACTTTCAATACTGTCTTGACGGAACAAATAATCTCCCCAGGCTACCAGGTTGTCGATGTATTTCATAACTACCCACTTCATATAGGCTACCGGGCGGTTGCGGGCTACCACATGCGGCATAAAGGGATGGTTGCGCCATTCTGTGATGTCTTCTCCGGCGGCTTTGTTAGCCTGGAGCTGATTGAATATTTTATCGAGCGTGCTTTTGGTATCTATTTCCTTAAAGGGTGCAAACTGCCAGAACCTGGTGTCGTTGGTACCTGTGGCCATCGGATTAAATACATAGTGATACCATTTCATGGCTTCTTCAAACTGTTGTCCATCGCTGAGTGCATTCGCCAGCATCATTGGCGCATGAAAGAATAATTCCCAGTTATATAGCGAATAAGGTCGTTTCAGCTCATGATAGGAGTTGGACTGCTGCTGTGAATAGGCGCCAAAGGCGTCGCCTTTGTCGGAAATCGCCGTCAGGTTATACCGGAAGAAACTGGCGATATCCGGTAGGTTGATCTGCCCCAGCAAAGGGCTGCTGTAGGGATAATTGAACGTATCAGTGCCTGGTAAACCGTTTGACATTTCCAGTAAACCGGGTGAGTCAAAGTAGATGTTGGTATTGATACGTGTATTGTTGGAAGCGGCAATCTGCCAGGAAAATAATTCCCCTTTTGATTGATTGAAAAAGTCGATAGGAATGGCTTCTGTGGTGACCGGCGTACCGTTACTGATTACATTACCGTCGAAGCTGAAGGCGGCACGGAAAGTACCATCACTGTCGTATTTGTCATCCACATTAATGAGTACATGATCGCTATATACTACCGGCACAAATTTGAAGTATTCAATGTCCTGCAGTAAGCTGATAGGAGCGGAGTTAAAGAAGTCGCTGCCTATCTGCTTTTGTGTCCATTTACCGTTCTGGTATTCGCTCCAGCCCATTTTTATTTCGTAGTAGTCGACCGGCTTATTGTCGTTGGACGTGGTTTTGGCCAGGTCGTTAAAAGTGGTGCCACCATTTTCCGCCGGTTTGGTTTTTCTCACCATTTGAGGGAAGAAAACCAGCAAGCGATGGTTCCATACCACTGGTACCAGGAAACAGCCATTCGTATTATGGGTGCGGGTAAGCAGTCCAACGAATATGCCGGTAAAGTTATTTTGATCCCAGGCTGTCTGGATTATTTTTCCTACCGCCACACCATCGAGCGCAGGGACGTAGAGGCTGAATTTTCCGAAATCCGTAATGCTTTGCAAATGGCCTTTCCAGGTCCAGTTACCTCCCGAAAAATCCGGGGTATTCGGAAGGTAGTTTTTAATACTGCAATGGGTCATGGAGACATGCGTGGTGGGTGATATATACTTATGGGTACCCGAAATAAGTATCACAATTTCTTTGTCGGTGATGTCATAACTCGGAATATCCAGTTGCATTTTTTCCCAGGGATACCAGTTGCTTTCTACCAGGTCGAGGTAACGATAATAGAAGAAGAAAGGCGTACTCCGCGTGCGGGAAAATACGTGTAGTTTGGCGCCTGCGCTCCATTGGTTACCGGTGGGGCTGCCATCTATATAAAATCCTACTACTTCCATATTAGATATCTCATGTACTTTATAGAGATAGGATTTCAGGGCATCGGTGATGTTTTGTTTGTTGATATCTTTTTGCAGGAGTTCACTTTCCAGTTCTGAAAAGCAAGCGCTTTTATCGTCGCGCAGATTACTTTCTATCCAGTTTTCGGGATACAGGAATACCTTGCGGTTGGCTTCCCATACGCGATAGCGTTGCATCCAGTCCCAACGGTCGCGGTCGAGGATATCATTGGCGATGCCGGATTTATTTGCTTCCAGTCCCAGGAAACAACGTTGTATGAATAGCTGTACGGACGAAATAGCCTGTACTATACGGGAGGTTTCCATAACGGCATCCATCTGCACATCAATCAGGAAATACTCAAAGAGACCATTGGCATCTGTCACCCCCCATTTTTGTATTTTTTCATCTACCAGCAGGTAGCCGGTGAGTGCGTCCCTTTGATGATTCCGCAGTTGGTCATTCGCTGGTTTGATGACTTGTTCCCAGTCGGTTTGTTTATACCGGGCATGAATGGCTTTGTCGATGTTGCCGGCAATCTTATGGCAGGTAGGGAAGTCGGCGCCAGGCTGTGCCCAGTCAAATAACAGGTTCGCTTCCATACCTATTTTGCTGGTCACACTAATGGCCTGTTGCAGTGTGAGCAGGTTGATTTCATTTTTAAAATACGTAGGGTCGTTCCAGTTAAAATGGGTTGGTGCTATTAATTCCGTAACAGCGGTGGCATCCCAGTTGGTGAGCGCCGCTATTTTAGGTACCAGTTGGGTATTGTCGATGTTAGGGCTACCTGTCCATTGGAAAAATTCAATGATGCTGGTACCAGTTTGCGGAAGGGAATTACGTAGCCGGGTATAAGCTTCCAGCCGAAGCCACTGTGTCATATCAGGGGCATTAAAGTCCACCCCAAAATCAGGGGTATGATGGAAGATGTAGTTGATCTCATCTGCACTGAGATTAAATCCGTTGACGAGGATCGCTGTTTTTACCAGCAGGGTAAGGGCCGCTGTGGTACTGGTGCTGGCGAAATCCGGTAACAATACAGCAGATGGTATCTGCGTGGGCAGGGAAGTTGCTGTTTTCCAGCTAAGATCTTTCAGAGAGCTATCCAGGTCCTTTACCTGGAAGGTATATACTTTTCCGGCGAGCAGTTGTGTAGGTACGGACCACCATTCATTGGTGGGATCGGCCTGTTGAACAAATGGAAGTATGGTATTCCCCAGTTGAATAACTGGTGCCTGAACGGTGCTGCCGTTTTGTACAATAAAAGTAACCACCGTGTCGGAAGCGGGTATGAGAAAGCCATTCCAGCCAGTGGCGGCAGGTGCGGTGCTGTTCTTTATACTTTCAAACACATTGTAAACCGACAGGGGGGTGGGAATAGCAGGTACCTGCAGAATGGTAGATGCCAGCAAATCTGTTACCGCCAGGTCCATACCTGTTTGATTGGATAACTGGTTGATGATAAAAGGATGGTATAATTGCTGCCGCAGATATGGCAAAAATATTTGCAGGAACGCCAAACGCTTAACGGGCGCCGTGTTGGGGTCAGGCTGTGCAGCATTCATCTGGTCTGCGGTGACGATGACATCTCCCTGCAGTAAAATATTTTTTATGGTATCGGCTACTCCCGCCAGCAGGAGTTTAAATTGTTTGTCTTGTTGTTTAGCGATGCGGTCCAGTGCTGGCGCCCATCCTGCGTCATTGCTCAATGCATTATACGCGGTGATTTCCCCGGCGGTCAGGATGCCGGTTACCTGTATGCGGCCATTGGTCCAGTCGTAAATGAGTTTGGTACGTAATGACAACAACTCTGGTGAGGGAGGTGTGGCGATGGTATCTTTTTTGGGATCCAGGCCGTCTCTAACACTGTTGAGCTGCAGCGGAGCGTTGGTGGTGAAAATATTGGTACCATTGAGTATACCCAGGATCAGGCTCACGGATGCCTGGTCATATAACAAACTTGTTTTCGCTTTTACGAGGTCATTGGAAGCCTGATTTTGCAGGTCGGCCAGTTGATCGTCCGGGCTGGCACTGGGATCGGCGGGTACCAGGTCGGGGTTAGCGGTATCGATGCCATTCAGCCCGTCATAAATATTTTTAGCCAGTTGAAGAATCGTAATCAGGGTAGGTGTAAATGGTTTTTTCGTATTATCTATACCCTTCAGTACGTAGTTGAGTTGCCGGTAATCAAATCCGGCGTCATCCATTTTTGTCCAGGACTGAATAAAATGCAGGGTGGTATCGGCATCGGTAAACGGATCGCCGAACAGCGGCCAGGCTGCGAGGAAGTCTGGCATGCGCAGGCTGAGTGCTTTCGTCAACAATGCATAACGATAAATGAAAGAAACATTGTCCAACGTAAGGTTTACCAAACCTGGTTGCTGGGCGAGGAGTGCATTCATATCGTTCGCCAGCAGGTTGAAGGCAGACATCAGTACCGGCAAATGATCTTTAATAGCGGTAGTGGCAGTGAGGTAGTTACCATCACTGTCGGGTTGGAATACGGTATCTTCTCCCGTAATATTATGGGTAAGTAACAAGCGGGCATAGAGGGATGGATCACCGGTGGTGCTGATATTGCTCCAGAAGGTGAGTAATTTTATTAATTCCAGCCCGGTGAGGTCCAGTAGTTTTTTTACGGCTACCAGTTGATGAATCAGATAAGGGTTAATGTTATAGTGTAAGAGGGCTTGTAACTGTTTATTTTCGCAGTGGCAGTCGTCTACTGCTTTGGGCTGACACGGCGGAAGGGCAACGGCTTTGGACGACAAACTCATGATGGCTTTATCCGTTTCATCAATCGTCCATCCCAGCTTATGCCACAGGCGGATAAACCGGTGGAAGCGATCGTATTCCGGCTCAGTCAGTGGGGTGCCGTCTAAATGAATGATCTCTGTTTTGGAGATATCACAGGTATCTGTAAAGTCTGTCCGCGTAAACTGGTTATTCCGGAAATAGCCAATGGTCTTGTTATTCAGGACAACGATGCCGGTTAGTTTTTTAAAGGCGTCATTATAGGATTTATATTCTCCTTCAAAGGTAATGAGGCCGGTTTTACAATCTATGCTGGCGATGCGTATGGATTGCTTTCTCATTACCCGGTACAGCACACAGTCTCTTATCTCAAACTGTACGTCCTCCGACATGTTAGCAACAGCGGGGTTGTTATCGGAGCGTTGGAAGATAACGGTGCCGTCGATACAATGACAGCCATCATCCAGTACGATTATTTTGCCCACTTGTTTGAAGGAGCAAATCAGCCAGTGTTCCAGTTCCCGGGCATCAATGGGCTTGGTTTTCTTGGGTGGCTGGCAGGGGTTGGGGACCGGTTTTTTGAAATACAATCCTTTTGCTTTCGCCCATTTTTCCGGGTCCTGGATGGCGGTCATCTGTTCGGAAAGGGTGAGCGTCATCAGGTAGCGATAGCTGAAGGGGAGGCTTTCCATGATGGTCAGCGCCCGGCCTGAGGGCATACAAAAGTTCAGGTATTGCGTTTTCAGTAAGGTGACCAGGTCTGCGTATTGAATACCGGTGCGGGGCAGCAGCTGCTTTTGAACAAACTGTAGCCCGGTTTTGGTGGCGGCATCAGTGCTGAGCATGTCCGCGGTATTGGCGGCAACAGTTTTGGAAGGATCATCATATCCAAAGTAATAGCATACCGGTTTTACCTGTATAGCGTCATGGTAGGCGGTGACGCTGTTCACGTGGTTACATTGCACATCCCATTGTGCTTTACTTACAAATGCTTCTTTGGTCAGTATAATATATTCTTCCTGGGTGATATAGAGGAACTCGGCATCTGTAGCACGTTGCAAGTATTCGTTGTGATATTGATCCAGTTGAATATTCCGGGGACTGGCCGGATTGGGATCAGGGGCGTTAACATCCCGGTCGTTGTTAAGTGGATTGGGTGTGGCCGTAGCATTCACCTGCCGGGGCGACCGGAACGTGTCCATGAGTTCATAGCGGCTTGTTTGCAAAAACTCCAGGTAGTTCCGGATCACATCAATAGGCTGATGATAGGGAAGTACAAAAGGATAAACGGCTTTTGATAAAATCGTGTAGGCTTTGTAGTTAGTGTGTTGTGGTTGTGCCAGTAGTTCACTGCTGGTTTCGTTCGTAACATTAAAAGCCTTTAGTTTTTTGGGGTCGTTGTATACCACATATTGTTCCATTACTTCATTGACCAGGTCCACATAAGGCAGTATGGTATTGGTGTTGGCACAGGTGAGTTCCAGGCAGCCGAGGTCTGGCCGGCGGTCAAATAGTTTTTGCAGTGGGGTGCCGGAAATGTCGGTAGGGTCGATTTTTATTTTGATAGAGCTATCGGCGCCACTTTCTTTCTCGCTTAAATTATTATTCCGCAGGTACTGTAGTAGTTCCACGAAGTAAGAAGCGGCGCTATATACGGAGGTACACTCACCACATTCGCAGAAGTCGGCATCTGCAAAGAGGGCATTCCAGTCCAGCGGGCTTACGGGTGTTGTTTGTGTAGTGGCGGCGGCTTGTATAGATTGATCGATGAGGGCTACGCCGGTGCCGCGCAACGTTTCTACTGCCGCCATCATGGCTTGTTCGTTTGTAATGCGCCGGGCCATGGCGGTTTCATGAATTTGTGCGGCCGTGTTTTCATCGAGGCCGTTGGCGGTCATCATGCTGGTAAACTGCTGTTTCGGCATGTCACTGATGCGCTGGCCGGTGGTGAAGTTGGCCGATAGGAGTGCTGGTACTGCTTCGGGGGCAGGGCTTACCCGCACAATTCTTTGAAGTGATTTTAAATCCTTGCTGACCGCATCTTTGTTTTCGGGAGAGAGGTTACTTAATGTATTTTCTTTGTTGAGCAAGTCATACACGGGATGCTGCCGGATATTAAAGTCCGGGTTTTGTGTCAGTAGATTGGCCACCTCTGCGCCGGTGGGGGTATTTAATAATGGCACTTGCGGGTCTTTTACCATATTTACTACTACCGCGGTAGGTTCTTCCTGGAACAGCCGGGCATGCAGGGTTTGGGCGTATGCGGCTTTTGTGCTGCCTTCGGGTACAGCATCATCCGGAATACTATCGGCAAGGGCAGTTCTGCTGAATTGGAGGGCAATATCCCGAAGGGTATTGGTGTTGGTATCTTTTTGAAAACGGGCAACCACCGGTGCATTATTATCTGACCAATGGGCAAGTGTAGCGGTGAACTGTAGTTTGCTTACCAACGCAGGTGAAAAAGCTTTGTCTGCTGCAACCGCAGCAATCGCTGCGCCGGCGTCTTCGTTATGGGAAGACAACAACGTGGTAAACGATTGAAGCAAGGCGGTGTCGTTGCCGAAGTCGGCGTGAAAGAGATGAGCAGCAGCTTTTTTGGGGGCTATCATAAATAAGAATTTTTAGTGTTTGTTTTTTATAAAGATTACTCACACACGTAGTAGAGTTGACTGGGTACATCTGAGCAAAAGTTTTCAACGGGTTTGGATGCGTCCGGTCCTTCTACCTTGATGCCTCTGTCCTTTAGCACGCCCTTCATAAATTGTGCTTCTTCCGAATTGACTGTTTTCATGAGCGGCGTTTTGGATTTGAGTAAGCTGGACAACAGTCCCGGTAATCCGCCTAATGCACCACCAAGCGTTTGTCCTATGGAGATGGCATCTCCTAATATTTTAGGGCCGGAGATACCGTTGTCATAGAGCTTCCAGGGCACTTTGGTAAACATCGACATAAATAAGGCAACAATAGCGCCTACGATCGCTCCAATAATGGCTCCCAGTATGGAGCCGATGGTGCCGCCCATCATACCGAGAATAGGGAATATACCACCGACATTAATGAGGAAGAAGGTGTCGTCATATTTACTTTCCACCTGTTTTAGCCCATCATAAACATTCCGCCATTCTTTCTCCGTCAGCCTGGCTCTTTTGGATTGTCCTCTGGATATGACGCCTTTGTCCTGCATAAGCTCCATGGCTTTTTCATTGTCTCTTACCACCGCCATAAAGTCTTCAAAACTTTTACCGCGTACGGCGAGATCAGCTTCCGGGAACATGAGGTGCCCCAGTCTGTCGCCCAACAGGAATTCCGAGGAGTGATAGTGTGCATCCTGGATGGGGTGTAATAAATCTTCCCCTGCATCTTCCAGGCTGGGGTAGTCTGTGTTTTTGAACCGGTTATAAAAGTGGTTGACTTTTTCTTCCCTGGTGCCATTATATAAAGCATGTTTTTCCACGTTTACCTCTTTGTTGTAGTTGGTAGAAAAACTGTTTTCGGTGGCATCCAGCCTGTTTACCCGGTCGGCCACATTGGAAGCGCGGCCAATATCAATGGCTTCTTCGTCACCTACATATTGCGAGGCAATGAGGGTAGTGAGGTATTGGTGAATGGCGATATCGGCGCGGCCATTAATATCCGAACGGGTAACGGCATTGTTGCGGGCATACCGGTATACATTCAAACCTGCGCCGGTACCAATAGGATCTGTATTACACCATCGCCCCAGCCAGGGGATGTAATACCGGGCGGTATGATACTCCAGTCCTGTTTCTTCATCCCGTTCCCGGCTGGTGTACCGGTAGCGTTTAGCCGCTACTGTTATAGCGCTGTTATTAGCCTGGTAGGCGGTGGTGCCGAAAGGATGATATTCCTCGTAGTTGATGATACGTGCCTGTTCATCGAGCTCCAGTGAAACGCTGTCGAGGTGATTATCCAGCTGATACCGGGTGGTACGTCCGGCAGGTGCTTGCTGCAGGCTGCCACCTACTACCATGGCGGGCGCTGTTTCGGTATCTACCATGGCGATCCGGGTTTTGTCATCCATCAGGTGAACGGTTTCCCTTGTAAGTCCGTTGTTATGCTGGTATATTTCGTAGCTACCCAGGTACAGGCGTTCTTCTTTTTTCACAGGCATGTTGCCGTTAGTAGCAGCATATTCTGTGATCTTCCGGATTCTTTGGCCGGTGCTGTCATACACATAGTAGGTGGTTTCGGGGGTACCGTTGTTGACGACCTGTTGAGACGTAGCCTGTATTTCTTCTTTGAAGTTCCACTGCATGAGGGGCAGGTGCGGCATGCTGGTCATAAACCCGTGTTGTGCATGGTGTGGGTATACCCATGTTTGCAGGCCGATAGATGTATTTTTAAGGCGGTTATTATGATCTTCATAATCATAATTTCTTGTCCAGGACCCGGCGCCGGCGCTGTGGAGCATTTGTTGAATATTGCCAGCTACATCATATTGGTAGCGCTGACTGTAATTACGCAGCGCATTGTTACTACTCTCCGCATGGGGGTTAATGAGGGGCGCGTCATTCCAGTTGTCCTTATTACCAAACGGTACCAGGGTATCTGCCTCTCTGCCGCTGGCGTAAATGAGCCGGTACAGGGCATCGTAGGTATATTCGTTGGTAGCAGTTACCTGGATATTTTTGAAGAAAATATCCGGCAACGCGGGATCATCTACCTGTAAAACATTACCAGTAGGATCATATACATAGTGCAGATTTTGCAGGGGCGTTGGAGCACCATTACTGCTGATAATATGGCGCAGGCGAAACGTGAGGGGATCGTACTGGTACTTCGTTAAAACATCATTACCATATCGGATACTGATGCGTTGCCCTTTTTCATTATAGGTGATATTTTTTACAAACCAGGTGTCCTGGCCATTTTCAGTGAGTATAACGGTAGTCAGTAGTCCCGCCGCATTGAATGCCGGGGTGGTGATTTTGCTATCAGGGGTAGTCTGGCTGATCATGCGGTTGAGGGCATCGTACGCGGTATAAGTGGTGAAGGTATCCTCTGGTGTATTGTGCAGCAGGTTATCCGGCTGGGGGACATTCCAGTTGGGAATATTTTTATAATCCTGTGCAAAGATCCGCGTACTTTCCAGCAGATTACCTTTAAAATCAAAGATGCCGGAGATCACTTTGCCGGCGTTGTCATATAAATATTTAGGTTGCCCGATGCGATTTAGTGCCTGTTCTGCCTGGCGGGCAGGGAGTGGCATACCCGGACTGTCGCCATAGATCACCTGTTCAAATAACGTTGGCGTATAAACGATGTTATCGCCTCCCAATACACTTTTACCGATGGGCCGGTGCAGGGCATCGTAGGCAAACGATAATTCATGAAAGCGCTCATCCCATATTTTTACGGGTTTATTCATCACATCCGGTAGTGTCCAGCGTTGCCCGCTGTCCATACTGATTTGGTGGATGCGTTGCCCGGATATATTGTATTGCCAGGCCATCACTGTATTGCCACGGGGATCTGTTACTGACAGGGTATTCCCGGTGATATCCATGGCAGTCCACCGGAAATGTTTTCCTTCCTGTATCAGCTGGGCCTGATCTTCCCAACGATTATGTTCTATAGTTACAATGGTTCTGCCTAATGTATCTGTGATGGCACAGGAAGGAGTGTTATAGTGGATAGCTGATTTTATGGCAGCTATTTTTTCCGGATCGTTCGCATTGGGAAGCGCCATGCGGGTGGCATACCAGTCGCTGTCTTTTACGGTGTCGTTTACATCGTAGGAGCATTGTTTCCATGCATCGAACACTACTTTATTGAAAGTGCCGTTGGGCAATGTGGTGCGTATGTTTCTGCCAATGGCATCATAGTAAAGCGTGGGAGATACGCCTCTGGCCACCCAGGCCGGATCATTTTCATAAGCGGGGGTAGTAGAAAAATACGGTTCGTACTGGTGGATGGGATTCCCTTTGTTATTCCGTACGGTGCGCCCGTTGCCCACCCAGCGTAGCCGGGTGCCTGTATCGACTGTGCTGTTATCAGGGAGCACTACCTGTCCCGGTTCGGCAGGTACTTTTTTCATGGCTATCTGCCCAAATCCATCGGTGTATTCAAAACTAATCTGTAATGGACTGTTCGGGTTCACGGCCGTATGTTGCTCCCGTTTAATACTGGCGGCAACTCCCGGCTGCCGGCTGAAATCATAAAGGATTCTGACGCTGGCATTTTGAAGTAGCTGCCGGGCCAATACCAGTAATTGCGTATAGTCGCATATGTTAGGGGCTACCGCATTGGCCAGTGTAAAGAAGGCGGCAATATTTCCCTGTTCTGTGAGCCCCGTATAGTCGGTAATGCCGGTTAAGTTATCCGCTTCTATTCCCTGTAGTGGATCGTTGCCGGCCTTTCCTTCAATGGCCGCTGCCTTTACCAGGCCCAGTTCATCAAAGGTAACGGAGCTAATATTCAGGTTGAAATCCAGCATGCGTAAAGGAGAAAGGGTACGGTAGCTGAAATCCAGTACACGGGTTTCATTTTCGTGTGCATCGCGCATGCGTTGCAGGTATAAATAATCTTTATCATAAAACGCTGTAGATACACTTTGAAGCGGATCGGTATAACTTACCGGGCTAAAGAACCGCTGTTGGATATCATTGATCGTTTCCCCGCTTACACAGTATTGCACAGTACCGGATGGTATCCACCAATTGCCGGCATCCGCCATAAATCCGCTTTGCTGCAATTCAATAGCGCCTACGCTGAAAGGTTGTGAAAATGCGCTGGGTACAAAAAGCGCTTGCAGCAGGGAAGGGGTATAGGTAAGCTGATAGCTTTCATATGGAATGGCGCGTGCTGCCATATTGCCATCAGCGAGCGGCTGTGTAAGGCCGGCGTTGTAGAAAGTGGTTTTAGTGTGGGTGGTGAGGCGTTTTTGTGGCGACAAATTATTTGCCGTTTGCTGGTAATCAATTTCAGGGATGCTGTTGAACTTTCCTTTGAAATCATTGATAGCGTACGCCGTATTACCACCGCTGGGCGTAAACCCGGTGAACTCATAGGTTTGCGTTTGCCACTTTTTTCTTAGGTAATAATTGCCGGCAGCCAGTATATCTTTTGTGAAGTCTTGCCGGGTAAAGGTGATCCATTGTTTTTGCTGCGCCGCTATTCCCTGGAGTTTGGCTTGTGTGGTGGCAGGCGTATCAGCCGCATTGGCCTGGAGTAATGGCTCGGATTGTAACCGGTGGTATACCACAGATACAGATTCCAGTACGTTACCCCGTTCATCGGTGTCCAGTGTAAGCGTATGGGTGATGCGAGGGTCGGCTGCCTGGCGTTCATACAGGTAGTTGATAGATTCACTTTCTCTTACCAGGAATGCTGCATATAAATGATGATGGTTGATCTGTAGTAGTTCTATGGCGCAGTTATGCGTAGCCACGGAATAAGGGATCTGTTGTGTTTCCTCTGCCGTTGCAATGAAGGCGAGAAAGTCGGGGTCATTGTCTGCATAATTTTTGGCCGCCTTTTCCTGCGCAATTTTTTGTGCCGCGTCGAGTCCGAATATTTCCTGGCGTAGCGTCATGCCTTTGCAGGCGCGAAGGGCTTCCCGCCAGGTGACGGCGCTGAGCTGATCTGTCGGGAAACCGCTTAGTTGGGGATTGGGTATCAATACAGCGTCGGGCAAGGCATGCTCTGTAGCGGTAGTATGATAGCCATTGTTATTGAAAAGGACTTGCCAGTATTCATCAGTGAACTGGGTGAGCAAGCGTTCCCTGTTGAGGAAGGCGCCGGTGTGAAACCATGTTTTGGTTAATACGGGCGCCTGGTGTTGTGCCGTTGCCGGCGTATTGAATACATCAAAGTCTTCCGCATCGGTTTGCTCTACCCGGCCAAATCCGCGAAACTCCCGTTCTGCATGATCATAATAGCCATGATGATAGGTATACTGGGTGGTATACCGGACATTCGTAACCGCTTCTGAAACGATAATTTGTGCTACCACCTGCACGGGGAATGGTAGTTTGGTAATCCAGGGGGTACCATTTTTTTTGTCGGCCAGGTAATAAGTGGTGGAGCTTTTATAAACCAGTGTGGTTTCTTTTCCCATACCGTTGTTATGCCGGCACATGATATGTGGTTTGATACCGCCCATTAAATCAATGTAACGCATGGGAGCATCCCGGTAGGCGGGCAATTCAGACGACCATACTATACAGGCCGTTCCGTTGCCGGTTAAGTCGGTCACTGTAATTTTGTTAGGTTGTTCGGTGGGTAAGAAGGGGTGTATGGTGGTGGCTTCACTCCAGGCGTTGCCACAAAGATTCAGATAGGCGTTGAATTCATTTTTGCCCAGGTAAATAATATCGTTGGCGCCGGTGCCGCTGATATCCGCTAATACTAACCAGGCAGGATTAAATAGTTCCGGTGTGTCAAACAAGGGGGCATTGTCCATGGTGATTTTGGCGCTAAAGCGGCCGTAGCCCATGTTGGCCCAGTAACAGATTTCTCCGTTGCGGATGCGCACCAGGTCTGTTAATCCATCGCCCGACATATCGGCGAGGAAAATGCGTTGCGTGGGATCCGAGAAGAGAATGGCGGCGCCCAACTCTTCTTCGTAGGGTTTGGGAGCCAGTTGACCTTTGCTATAGCCGGTTTTGCCTTCACTTTCCCAATACCAGAAAGCGCCCAGGTCGGAGAATAGGATATCAGGTTTCCCGTCTCCGTTAATATCGAGCAGGCGTATATTAGGATCGTGCAGGTCCAGGTGTAGTGTTTGCAGGAAGGCGCGGAACGGTTGCCAGTTGCCGTCGTCGCCTAATTCGAAATAGCCATGTGTGGCTGCTGAGTTGACAACAATTTGCTTTTGCCCGTTTGCGTCCAGGTCCTGCAATTGGAGGGTGGCATTTCCGAACCCGGTAAAGCTGGGTTTCGGTATAACGGGGTGGGCATGTTCAAAGTAAAGGTCACCGTTGTCATCTGTGCCGTTATTGGATTTATAAAACCAGCTATTAGCCTGCTCTGTAAGAATGCCATTAATGCCCTCGTTGTATAAATCCACCCATTGATAGTTGCCGGTAATGCCAGTGGGCGCGTGTACCAGGCTTTCCGGTGGCACGGCTTTAACGTCCGTATTCCAGCGAAGCCATTGATATTCGAATGTGAGGGGAGGCAAAGATTGGGTGGTATAGTTGTTTTGTTGCCAGATATAACCTTTCTGGGTAATAGTGGTGAGATAAGTAAGTGACGTGGGTTGGTCGCTCAGAGCATTGGCTGGTGTGTAAGTAAAATCGAGCGACTTCACCAGTGTTGGCATGCCGCTGTTTAACGCCGGAAAAGTATGAAACAGGAGTACCCGCTGGCATAGCCGGTAGGTACGTAGTTCAAAGCCGGCGCGATAACTGGAAAATGGATCTTTGCGTGCTGTCCACTTACCGGTATCATCGGGTTGGGGGCGTAGCGCATCATGCTCTCCATAATCAAATATCAGCTGAAAAAAATGTTCGGAGTCTGCGGGCGGTGTTATTTCATAAACATCGCTGGGGTAATAAGGCGTTTTGTTGCCGTATTGAATGCTTTTGAGATGTTTGTTGCTAAAGGGTTGCCGGCCGTTGTACCTGTTTCGTTCCGGCAGGTCATTCGCTATATTGACGAGATCCTCCGCTTTATAGGTATACCAGATAGCGGAGCCTTTATCATCAAAGCTACATTCGGGCAGCCATTTAAAAACCAGGGTATCATTGTCCGGATGGGTGATACGGCATGCCGGGCTATAGCCAAAAAAGGTTACTATATTTTGGGCCGTGGTGACCCGCCAATAATATCCTTTGCTGGCGTGAAAAATGCGTTCTATTCTTGAAAACCCGCTCTCTATTCTTGGGCGGTATTCGCGGATCGTAAAGGCTCCTACGGTTTCCTGCTGCACCTGCCATTCATTATTCTTCCAATGCATGAGTGGCACCAGTTCTTCCAAACCGGTAAACATAAAAAGGTCTTCTGCTTGTATGGCGGTTGTATCGTTGGTATCCAGGTACCGCGGAATTTTTTTATCGGTGCTGCGCTGAATGGCTGGCAGGGCTATATCCCAGCCAATGCCGAAAAGATTGTTGCCGGCGCCTGAATTATAGGCGAGCGACAGCTGTGGCTGGAATCCATTTCTGCCCGCTGCGCCGGGGAGCGGAACACTATAAGTAGCCGTTCCATTCGCTGCATTGACCTGGAATTTTTCATCGATACCTTTTAAGGCACCACCACCGGAGGGTAAAGATATCCTGGGTATTTCCAATGTTGGGGATGGGGCAACTGCCGGACCAGGTGCAGAAAATGAGCTATTCATTTCCTCACGGGCCATATCATGCTGATTCATAAAGTTCGAATACTTTTGGGGGTTGGGGTATCTGGATTATTTGGGGGATCGAAGACCTAATGACCTTGCAGCAGTTTCATTTATTCATGTTAAATATAAGGAAAAGCGGGTAAACCTGAGCAGAAGGCAACAGCTATTTTAGTGGACGCCCTGAGCGGATTTTGTCTTTGTACAGGATTAAACTGATTAAACTGATTATATTTTTTTGATTAAAAAGATAAGCGAAGACAGGTGGGTATATTATTCCTCTATCTTCACTAATCCCATCTATCTTCCAAAATCTTAAAAATAAAAATCAGTTTAATCAGTTTAATCCTGTACAAAGACAAAATCCGCTCAGAGCATCTGCTATAATAGTTTTTTGCTTTACGCGTTTTGCTTTCTGCTCAGATTTTAACCAATTACAGGTTAAAATCCGTATACATTGGGATAATTTTTATATAGTCTGCCACCCGGAAATGAAATAAATTGGCCCCCAATAACCTTCCAGTGGCACTAACTAATTCCGATACCAACATTCGGCAGATTCATGTACAACGTAGCACTCCTGCTACCGGGGAAGAACTGTCTGTGTTCTGGAGTGAATTACAGCAACATAACGAACATGGGTTGTATAAGATTTATCATGAATTATATGATAGCTTATATCATTATGGCATCTCTGTAGTGCCAGATACCCAAATGGTGAAAGAAGGCATCAATGATGTGTTTGTGGAGTTATGGAAGAAGCGGGAACAGTTGATGATGCCCGACCATATACCGAATTATATTTTTATCTGCTTTAAGCGCCGTCTCAGTAAATTATTGGGGAAAGAATCAAAACGCTCCGCCAAATATGCAGGAGAATTATTCCAGGAGCCGGAAGAGCAGTCGTATGAATCGGTGTTGATCAACCTGGAATCCGACGGACAACTACGCCATAAAATGGAGAATGTGCTGGCGCAATTAACCGCGCGGCAAAAAGAATTTATACGGTTACGCTTTTATGAAAATATGAGTATGGAAGAAATCTCCCAGCAAACCGCTGCTTCTGTACGTACCATTTATAATACCCTGCACACCGCCATTGTACAACTCCGGAAGATAATGTCCTTCCTCTTTCTCACACTTATGTGGTATTTTGAAAAATAATTTATTTTTCTTTGGTAAAAAATTAAACGACAACTCCTCTTTACTTTAAACGGGCGATACATGAACCTGCAATTCTTCATGGCGGAAGACTTTATGCTGAATGACTCCTTTGTGCGTTATTGCCTGCAAAGCAATGAGGAGGACGTGGCTTTCTGGACTGACTGGATCGCCCGCAACCCTCATAAAAAGGCCGAAACAGACAAGGCGCGGGAATGGGTATTACGTTTAGGGGTAAAGCTGAATGCAGAAGAGAAACAAACGGAATTCAACAAGCTGCGGGCCATGATTGAAACAGATCAGGAGATCACCGTGCGGCGGAGAAATTACATTCCTTATGTGGCGGCGGCTGTATTGGCAGGCTGCCTGGCATTTGCCTGGATGTGGAAGAAACAGGCGGTGGTGGATACGCCTCCCATCGCCTATAAGACTTACCGCGCTGATAGCGCCCGTAAGCAGATTGTACTGGCAGATGGTACCACCGTGATTTTAAACCGGAACAGCACATTACAGGTGCCGGAAAATTATAACCAGCAGGAGCGGCATTTAATACTTTCGGGAGAAGCATTATGCGATGTACAAAAAGATGATACGCGTCCATTTACCGTGAGTGCCGGTAACACCCGGGTACAGGTATTGGGAACGGTTTTTAAAGTACGCGCTTATTTATTCGATAGTAGTGTAAAAGTATCCCTGCTTTCCGGGAAAGTAAAAGTAGCTGCGGCAGAGGCATCCAAAGAATTATTGCCCGGCGAAACGCTCGAAGCGCAGAATGGTCAGCTGATTCCCGGCAACTTTGACGTAGCCCGCGAACAAGACTGGCGCAGGGGCAGATTATTTTTCAGGGATGCTTCGCTGAAAGAGCTGGCTGCACAACTGGAATATTGGTATGGTATTAAAGTACATATAGCACCGGGCAATTATCCGGCGATTCATTTTAACGGTGAGTTCATCAACAAATCTTTGCCAGAAGTATTGGCTTCTATCAGTTACATCACGAATCTTAAAACGGTTATTCAGAAGGACGAGTTATTTATCAACCATTGATTATAGCAGCGGTGCTGCAATTCCATTCTAAACAATAAACTTTCTAATGTTATGAGAAAGAAAAGCATCTCTTGTACCTACAAGGGTATAGCCCGACGTGTGCTCTGTATGGCGGTGGCAGTGTGTTTGCTGTCATGGGTACAGATTACCGAAGGACTAAAGAATAAAGTCGAAGTAGGTTTTTCCCAAACCAGCGTGATCAACGCATTGCGTTACCTGGAGAAAAACACCACACTGAAATTTTCTTACAACCGGGATGACCTGGAACGTACCGCTAAATTTACCATCGACAAAAAAGTCCGTACGGTAGAAGCTTTACTAAAGGAAATTTGTAACGCTACCGGCCTGGAATATAAAATAACGGAGGACATCATCCTCGTAAAGCCAGCCGCTCCACCCGCCATTTCCCAGGCGGATCAACAAAAAGAAGAAAACCTGAAAGGTATCGTGAAAGCATCCACTGGTGAACTGATGCCTGGTGTGAGCGTGAAAGTTAAAGGCAGTGCCAAAGGAACCCTCACCAATGAGAATGGTTCCTTTAGCCTGACTGGCGTACCTGAAAACGCCATCCTGCAAGTTACCTTCATAGGGTATGAAGAGCAGGAAGTAAAAGTAGCCGGCCAAAAAGACCTGAGCATCACCCTGTATCCTTCCGTAAAAATATTAGACCAGGTGGTAGTAGTAGGTTATGGTACCCAACGTAAAGGGAACGTAACCAGCGCCATCTCTTCTGTAAAAGGTGAGGCCATTTCAAGTATGTCCACCAACAATCCTGTAGATGCACTCCAGGGACGAGTAGCCGGTTTAACAGTAGTGAATGCGGGCGGTCAGCCTGGTGCTACCGCTGATGTACGTATCCGTGGATTAAGTACCATGGGCGGACATAAACCTTTGTTTGTTATCGACGGATCTCCCGGCGACCCTGCTTACTTAAGCAATAATGATATTGCCTCCATGGAGGTGTTAAAAGATGGTGCTGCGGCATCTATTTACGGTTCTTCTGCAGCTAATGGTGTGGTACTCATCACTACCAAAAAAGGAAAGAAAGGTGCACCCGTGGTTGATTTTACGGCCTACTATGCCGGCGTAAAACCTACTGGTCAATATAAACTGCTGGATGGAGAAGGGTATAAGTCAGTGTTGAAAATGATGTACCAAAATGCTGGTCGTACACTGCCTGCTTATGTAACTAAAAATACCGGCGTAAATACCAACTGGCAGGATGAAGTAACCCGCCCGGGTACCGCTGAAAACTATAACATCAACCTCCGCGGTGGTGGCGATTATATCACCTACGCACTCAGCGGCGATATCACCAATGAAAAAGGTACTTTCACCGGATCTGATTTTAAGAAGAAAACGCTGCGCTCCCGCAATGAATACAAAAAAGGTATCCTGACAGCGGAAGTGAACCTGGCTTATGCGGAAACAAAATCCAGTGTTCAGCGATTTTCTGTACGTGAGTCTTATTTCCAGTCGCCTTTACTCCCGGTATTGGATAGTAAAGAAAAATATGGTTACGCTTTGCAGGTAGATAATCTGCCGAAGTTCCAGAACCCAATGGCTGCTGATCACTATTTGCAGAATGCGATAACTACCCAATACCTGAATGCCAACGGACGCTTTACCCTCGCGTTGGCGAAAGGACTGAAGTTTACAACAAACCTGAACCTGATCAATGAAAATGATTTCAGTTTCAGCTACCGTCCTGCAGTACGTATCAATCCAAATGACGGCGCCGTACCTTATGCTAACCTTTTCAATCAGCGCACTAACTATCGGGACCGCCTGATGGAAAACCTCCTGTATTACGACTGGTCTAAAGGTAAGCACACCCTGAATGCGCTGGTAGGTTATACCGCACAGGAAATTAGCAATGACTACCTCAGTGTAACTGCTGATGGTAAAACAGTGGTACGTACTATACAAGATGGTGTACTGGTAGAGAAAACAGTACCCGGTGGTTTCCTAGATCCGTCTTTTGTAACCATGGATGGTGCTTTGGGCGGTACTTTCGGTGCAGGTGGTACCAGGACGAAATATGTACGTCTGTCTCAGCTGGCCCGTATCAACTATGCTTATGATGACCGCTACATGTTTCAATTCGCTATCAGAAGAGATGGTTCTTCCAAGTTTGACCTCGACAAGCGTTACGGTATCTTCCCGTCTGTAGCGGTGGGTTGGAATTTGCAGAAAGAAGCCTTTATGAGTAATGTTACCTGGCTGGATATGTTGAAATTACGCGCCAGTTATGGTGAGCTGGGTATAGAACAGGCATTAACACCTTATGGTCACCTGAACCTCATGTATGTAGACAATACCTGGGCAGGAGGGTATGTACAAGGTAGTGGTGCTACACCATGGCCTGGTATCATTGGTCAGGACCTGATTGGCCGCGAACAGCATTGGGAAACCAACCGTTCTGCCAATATTGGTTTTGACTACGCCCTGATTAAGAATCACCTGAGTGGTTCCTTCAACTACTTTAATAATCACACCATTGGATTGCTGGTAACTAAAGAAGTACCACCTTCTTCCGGTGTAAACAATCCTACCCTGAACGTCGGTAAATTCAACAACCGTGGATGGGAACTGGAAGCTACTTACAGCAACCAGGTACATGGTCTGCAGTACAACATTACCGGTACTGTCAGCAGTGTTAAAAATGAAGTAGTGGAACTGGGTAACAATGGTCAGTCTTTAAATGGTACTGGTCTTAAATTTGGTTCAGATCATATTGCTAACCAAACCCGTGTAGGCAAGGAAGTAGGTGCTTTCTACCTGTATGAGGCAGATGGTATTTTCCAGACCGATGCAGAAGCTGCTAATTATAAAAACAAAGCCGGTGATCCGCTGCAACCTTCTGCCAAAGCAGGTGATATACGCTTCAAGGATACCAATGGTGACGGCGTGATCGATGATAATGATAAAACCTACCAGGGTTCCGGCTTCCCGAAATTTGAATATGGGTTGAATATCAACCTGAATTATAAAAATTTCGACTTCACCTTATTTGTACAGGGCGTAAGTGGAAATAAAATTTATAATGGTAACCGCTTCGAACTGGAAGGAATGGATGCCGGCCGTAATTTCCTGACCACTACCTTAAATGCCTGGACACCGGAAAATACCCACACAGATATGCCGCGTGCTATCCTGGGCGATCCCAATAGAAATGCCCGCGAGTCTACCCGCTTCCTCGAAAAAGGAGACTATGTGCGCCTGAAAACGATCCAACTGGGGTATACTTTACCCGCCAGCTTATTGAGCCGCTACAAAATTCAGAAGATCCGCTTTTATGCCGCTGGTCAAAATCTGCTGACCATTACCAAATACAGCGGATTGGATCCTGAAATCTCCAGAGCTTCTGTATTGGATACCGGTCTGGATCGGATGCAGTATCCGCAGAACAAAAAAGTAATGGTGGGTGCGCAATTGTCTTTCTAAGCATAAAATCATTTAAAATGAAAAAATCATATTTATATATACCCGTTGTACTGGCATTCCTGGCTTTGACCCCAGGTTGTAGTAAAGATGTGTTGGATCAGCGTTCTCCGGATAAACTGGATGTGGAGTTATACTGGACTACCAAAGAGCGGGCATTGTCTGGTCTGGCTGCGGCCTATTCACAGGTGGAAGGCTTCGTTTACTGGGATAACTATGTGGAAGCACGTTCCGTACGCAGCTTCTACCGGGAAGACTATGTTGAGCCAGGTGATGATGCTTACAACTATGCATGGTGGGTAGAACACTATAATTTCAACTTCACCTCCGGTAACTATGCGATCGACCTGTTATGGCGCGAAAATTACCGTGGTATCTATTATACCAACCAGGTATTGGAAGCTGTAGCAGCGATGAAACCGGAGATGATCGATGACGCCTCTAAAAATCAGATCCTGGCGGAAGCGCATTTCCTTCGCGCCTATTATCACTATAAACTGATTGTTGATTTCGAAAAAATCATTATCCGCGATAAGGTGCCAAAGGGAGAAGGAGATCTGCCGCTGGGGGTATCAGAACGTAAAGCTGCCTGGGATTTCATCTGCAGTGAGCTGAAAGCCGCAGAAGCTGGATTACCGCTGCGCACCGATCGTCCGGATACTGAACTGGGCCGCGCTACCAAAGGTGCTGCGCAGGCACTGTTAGGAAAAGTATATTTATATCGCGCCGGAGAAGATAAAGGTAATGCTACGGCGTTACTCACCGAATCATCCGATTGGTTGGGTAAAGTAATTGCCTCCAATCAGTATCACCTGAACGACGATTACATGTCCATGTTCAACGGTGCCGCCAGGAATACGCCGGAATCTATTTTCGAACTGCAGCAGTCTTCCGATGTAAACAACGGTGCTGCGTATGGTTCCTACCTGGGCGACTGGGTAGCTGCATCCGACATGGGCGGCTACGGTGAAATTTATGGTACGCCACGCTTCCTGGCAGAGTTCCTGAAAGAAGGGAAAACTTCCAGCGACCATTTGTATGATCACCGCGTATACGGCACCATTCTTTTCAATGATTCCTACTTCAATGATGCTACCAAAAAAGCCTACGGTTATAAGTACAGCGACATTTTCGGCGCCACCGCCAATACCATCGCTTTCCGTAAATGGGTACCGGCTTCGCTCGACCGTTTAGGAAATGATAATGCTATCAACGTTCCCCTGATCCGTCTGGCAGACGTTATGCTCATGCAGGCGGAAGCGCTGAACGAACTGGGTAAACCAGGCGCCATGGCCCTCATCAACGCCGTACGTGACCGCGCTAAAATGCCGGCACTGACCCTCACCGATAAAACGGCCATTTTCAACCAGGTGGTTCACGAAAGAGTAATGGAGCTGACCCTGGAAAGCTCCCGCTTCTACGACTTGCGCAGGTGGGGCCTGCTGGAAAAAGAAATGAAAGAAGCAAACCGCTCTTTCTCCCTGGATAAAGCATTTTACCCGCTTCCGCTGAAAGAAACCGTGAATAATCCGATGGCTAATTAAGGAGATGTATGTATAATAGATTATTGTTGTTATTGGCGATGCTACCCGTAGTTACTACCGGTCAGGCACAAACGAACGACTGGGAGAATCCACATAAAGTAGCAGAGCATGTATTAGCACCGCATGCCCATTTCATACCCTATATCAACGCAGCAGCAGCTGTACGCCGGGATTCCGGGCGTGCAGCTGTTAAACTGCTGGATGGCACCTGGCAGTTTCATATTGCCCGCAACCCCTCAGAAAGACCGCTGGACTTTTATAAGAAAGAGACAGATGTCTCCCAATGGAAAAAAATAGAGGTACCGGAAAACTGGCAGACCGCCGGATACGATAGCTATATTTTTACCGATGTGGAATATCCTTTCCCTCCGGACCCGCCAAGAGTACCGGCCGACTTTAACCCGGTGGGTTCCTACCGCCGCGATTTTACCGTACCCGCCAACTGGAAAAACAAACAAGTATGGATTCACCTCGGCGGTGTAAACTCGTTTTTCTATCTCTGGATAAACGGACAATATATCGGGCTGAGTAAAGACAGCAAAACCCCTTCCGAATTTGATATCACGCCCTACCTGCAGGCAGGCAACAATAGTGTAGCGATACAGGTGTTCCGCTTTAATGACGGCTCTTACCTGGAAGGCCAGGATATGTGGAAACTCAGTGGCATTGAACGCAGCGTATACCTGGTCGCCAGGCCTAAGCTCTGTTTATATGACTTCTTCGCAAAACCACTACTGGTAAACCAGTATAAAGACGGCCAGCTTAACCTGGCACTCACCCTGAACAGAACACCCACCGCCGCCGAAGCCGGACAACGCATGCAGGTGCAACTGCTGGATAATGGCAAAGTGATACTCACCAAAGAATGGAAGATAGGTAAAGACAGTACCTGGCAAATGGATGCCCTCCTGAAAAACATCCAGGCATGGAACGCAGAACATCCGGCACTCTATACACTCGTCATCACACACGTAGATAAAAATGGCACCGTACTGGAAAGTATGGCCCACCGCATCGGCTTCCGTACCGTTGAAATAAAAGACGGACAATTTTTAGTGAATGGCGTTGCTATCCGTATCAAAGGCGTGAACCGTCATGAACACGACATGTACCGCGCCCGCGTGGTATCCCATGCCGGTATGGTGCACGACCTGGAAGTGATGAAACAATACAACATCAACGCCGTGCGCAACAGCCACTACCCCGATACAGAAGAATGGTATGACCTCTGCGATGAATACGGTATTTACCTGGTAGATGAAGCCAACATAGAATGCGATGGTATGTCGTTCCATCCCTGGCAAACCCTTTCTGATAAACCAGACTGGGAACAGGCCTACCTGCATCGCACCAGACGCATGGTAGAACGGGATAAAAATTATTGCAGCATTATTACCTGGTCACTCGGCAACGAAAGCGGCTTCGGACAAAATTTTGTAGCTACTTATAAATACATCAAAGCAAAAGATAACACCCGGCCGGTACAATACGAAGCCGCCGGCCACAACGAGTGGACGGACATCATTTGCCCGATGTATAAATCCATCTACATCCTGGATAAAAAATTCTTACATGTAAAAGATAACCGCCCCATCATTCAATGCGAATACGCACACATGATGGGAAACAGCGGTGGTAACCTGAAAGAAGACTGGGATCAGATATACCAAAACCCACGCCTACAGGGCGGATTTATCTGGGATTTTGCAGATCAGACCTTCCTGAAAAAAGATGCCAACGGTCGCCAGATATGGGCTTATGGCGGTGATATGGGTACCGTAGGCGCTACCAGCGACACCAGTTTCTGCGCAGATGGCATGCTGGCGGCAGACCGTACCCCGCACCCACAGGCATTTGAAGTAAGGAAAGTGTACCAGAACGTACAGGTGAAACAGGAAGGCGATAAATGGCGCGTGTTTAACCGTTTCGACTTTACTAACCTGAACGAATATACGTTAAGGTGGAGGATCAGGGGAGACGGAGCTACTATTGAAAGCGGCAACTGTCCTGCACTCTCTATCGCTCCAGGCAAAGATTCCCTGATCGCCATTGCCTTGCCTCTCTTTATTCCAACACCAGGCACCCGCTACTATATTCACTTTGAAGCAGTAGATAAGAAAAATAGTGTCATTGCCACCGAACAGTTTCCATTGCCAGCGTATGTACCAGTGGTAAAAACATCACTCACCGGCCCAGCATTGGAAGTGAAAAACGATGGCAGCATCGGCAACGCCTTATTCGGCGCTGGTTTCAATAAAACCACCGGTTGGCTCGAAACCTATACAGCCGGCAACAACGCCCTGATGCAAGGCCCTTTGCAACCACATTTCTGGCGGGCCGCTACCGACAATGATATCGGTAACAGCCAACAGATACGTTGTGAAGTATGGCAACATGCACTGGAAGATGCACAGCTAAAGCAGTTTGAAGTAACGCCACTCAGCGCTACGCGTACGCAGGTAAAAACCCTGCACTATCTCCCGAAGGTAAAAGTAAACTATGCTACCACCTACACCATCGCCGTAAATGGCGATATCGCCGTGGCCGTGCAGTTTATGCCTACAGATACCACCTTGCCGGAAATACCCCGCATGGGCATGCGCATGATCCTGCCAGCCCGCTACGACCAGGTAAGCTGGCTGGGCAGAGGACCTTTCGATAACTACCCCGATCGCAAATATGCAGCAGACATCGACGTATATCATATGGCAGCAGATGAACTCTTCCATCCTTATCCACGGGCACAGGAAAGTGGTCACCGTACAGACATCAGCTGGATGGCGCTGCAGGATAAAAACAAAGCCGGGTTCATGTTTGTATCCGATTCCTTACTCAGCGCAGGCGTATTACATTTTGATATGGCTAACCTGGACTTCGACCGCAAACAAAATAAACACGGACATTCTATGCTCAATGAAGACCTGATCTGGTGGAATATCGACTACCTGCAATCAGGCCTCGGTGGCGACAATAGCTGGGGGGCGAAACCACATGCGCAATACCAGCTGCCCTGCAAATCTTATCAGTATACGTTTACATTAAGACCTTTACAACCCGGTACAACACCGGTACAACAAGCTAAACAAAGATTCGAATAATATGAGGAAATGGTGGTGGTTACTCTGCTGCGGCACATTAAGTGTAAAAGCACAGCAGGCAGACAGGCAGCAATTTGCAGACGTATTGGACATTAGACACCAGGTAACAGATACTTCCGGGGTAGGCGTAAGTTTTTTCTCAGATAATGGCGCATGGCACGCTTATTCGCTGCCCGCCACAGGTACCGCCGGCTATGGCGGTTTCGTAGGTCCGTTACTGATGGATATGGATGGCCGCTGGCTGAGTAATGCCATTGCCCGGCTCCATGTACTGGAAGAAGGGAAGGAGTTGTTGCCGGAAAATGGCACCCAGCATTACTATCCCGGCCTGTTGGAACAAAGCTATGAACTGTCGGATATAAAGGTACGCTTGCAGCTGATTTTTACCAGTGCCACCACCGCCATGATACAGGCCAGTATTACCAACCAGGCCAACAAGCGCCGGCAGCTGGAGCTGCAATGGGAGGGAAGTAGCCTGTTAAGCCACCCCGCCTGGAAACAAAATAACCAACAATTGCAGGTTAACGGTAACGGGCATACGTTTTATATCGATTACTTATCGCCTGCCAAATGGAAGATTATTTTCCGGGACGCCGGCTATACTGCCACAAAGAAAATACAGTTACCCGCAAAAGGCAGCTGGCAGGAAACACAGTTGCAGAGCTACCGGCAACCTGCTACCGGTGGCCGCGATTTTAATGTGGCGCTGCGGCAAAATAAACAACGCTGGGATGATTACCTGGCATCCACTTTTACATCAGATACTACACAACGCCGCCTGATGGTAAAATGCGTCATGACGCTGCTGACCAACTGGCGCAGCGCTGCCGGTGATTTGAAGCACGAAGGCATTTTCCCTTCTGCCAGCTACCAGGGATTTTATGGCTTCTGGGCCTGGGATAGTTGGAAACAAGCGGCTGCCGTAAGCATCTTTCATCCTGAACTCGCCAAAAATAATATCCGCGCTATGTTCGACTACCAATGGCCGGATGGGATGGTGATCGATTGTATTTATACCAACAGTAAAGAGAACAATGCCCGCGATACCAAGCCTCCACTGGCAGCATGGGCCGTATGGGAAGTATTCCGTCATACAAAAGATACCGCTTTCGTAAAAGAAATGTATGCACCTTTGGTTCGCTATCACCGCTGGTGGTATGCCAACCGGGATCATGATGGGGATAGCCTTTGTGAATACGGTTCTACTGACGGCACCCGCATTGCCGCTGCCTGGGAAAGTGGCATGGATAACGCGGTACGCTTCGATCATGCCCGCATGCAAAAAAATAATGCGCAGGCCTGGTCGCTGGATCAGTCATCCGTAGATCTCAATACTTATCTTTATGCAGAAAAGCAGTACCTTGCGAAAATGGCATCGCTGCTGCATTTGAAGGATACCTGGACAGCACAGACAGTGTCGTTGAAAGAGAAAATTAACCAGCAATATTTTGATACCGCCACCGGTTTTTATTATGATCGCCGGAACGAGTTGATAAAGATAGAAGGTGCAGAAGGTTGGATTCCGCTGTGGGCTGGTATTGCCAGCAAGCAGCAGGCAGCAGGCGTAGCCGCCATCATTGCACAGCCGGGGAAATTTAATACCACGGTACCATTACCGGTGCTCACAGCAGATCATCCCAACTTTGACCCATTAAAGGGGTACTGGCGGGGACCAGTATGGCTGGATCAGTTTTATTTCGCCATCGCCGGACTGAAAGCATACGGCTACAATGACCTGGCAAAAACGCTGTCCGCAAAGTTATGGCAAAACGCTACCGGCATGAACGACGCGCTGCCACTATACGAAAATTATCATCCGCTGACCGGCAAAGGACTGAATGCACCTAATTTTAGCTGGTCGGCAGCACATACGTTATTGTTATTGCACGAGTAAATTAAACATCATGGAAATAGCAGAAATGAAAGCACTGGTGCAACAGCACTACGGACTGGAAGTAAGTGTAAAGGCCCTGGATGGTTACGAAGACCGTAACTTCCTCCTGGCAGACAATGCCGGCCAGCAATACATTTGCAAAGTGGCGGACATCAACAGTGATCTGCACCTGTTGGATGCCCAGTTGAAAATGCTGCGCCACCTGGCGGATACACCCGTAGCTAAAGGGTTTCAGCAAGTACTGCTGAATCAGCAGGGCGAAGAAATTACCAAACTGTCCACCGGCTACATGCGTATCCTCACTTTCCTGGAAGGAAGGATTTGGGCAGATGAAATAGCACACACCCCACAGCTACTGCTTAGCCTGGGTCATTTTATGGGCAAGATGGACCACGCCCTGCAAGGGTTTGCCCATCCGGCTGCGTACCGCATCTATAGCTGGGATCTGCGCAATACACTCGCCGCCCGTGCCCATTTGCCGGCTATCAAAGACCATGAACGCCGTCGCATGGTAGCCTATTTCCTACTGCAGTTTGAAACAGAGATAGTACCACTACTGCCACAGCTACGCATGGCCGTGATTCATAACGATGCCAACGACTATAACCTGCTCGTAAAAAATGAAGCAGTCACCGGCCTGATAGATTTCGGGGATATGGTATACACGCAGTTGGTGAACAACCTGGCCATTGCCTGTACCTACGCCATGTTACACCAGGAAGATCCGTTAACAGCCGCCGCACAGGTAGTAAAAGGATACCAGGCAGAGTGGGCGTTAACAGAGCAGGAAATCGCTTGTCTCTATTACCTGGTAGCTGCGCGTTTATGCATCAGCGTTACTAACGCCGCACAACGCACCGCGGAAGGCAGCAATAATCCCTTCCACTTTATCACGGAAGCCGGCGCCTGGAAATTATTGTACCAGCTGATCAAAATTAATCCCATGGCAGCTACCGACGCATTCCGCGTAGCCGCAGGTTTTGCGCCACTGATCAATCCTGCCGATGATTATGCACCACTGCTGGCAGAAAGGAAACAACGCGTAGGCCGCAACCTCAGTATCAGCTACAAACAACCACTGAAAATATGGAAGGGCGCGTTGCAATACCTGTACGATGATAAAGGCCGCACCTTCATTGACTGCGTGAATAACGTGAGCCATGTGGGACACTGCCATCCTACAGTAGTACAGGCCATTCAGCAACAGGCTGCCCGCCTCAATACCAACACCCGCTATCTGCATGATGAACTGGTTGCTTTTGCACGGCAGCTAACGGCTACTTTGCCGGAGTCGCTACAGGTATGCTACTTCACCAATTCCGGTAGCGAAGCAAATGACCTGGCCATCCGCATGAGCCGTCATTTTACAAAACAGAAAGATGTTATTGTACTGGACCATGCTTATCATGGTACTTCTACGGTGGCCATGGAACTGAGTCCCTACAAATTCGACGGTAAAGGTGGCTTCGGCAAACCGGCGCATACCCATAAAGCCATGAACCCGGATTTATACCGGGGCCCTTATAAATACAACGATGCTAATGCCGGTACTGCTTATGCGCAGGATGTGGCAGATATTATTACCCGGTTATCGGGAGAAGGGAAGGGCATTGCCGCCTTTATTTGTGAAACCCTGCTGGGGGTAGGCGGACAAATACCGCTGCCTCCCGGCTACCTGGAGCAGGTATATAAGCATGTACGTGCGGTTGGTGGTCTTTGTATTGCCGATGAGGTACAGGTGGGCTTTGGCCGCGTAGGCAACGAATTCTGGGGCTTCCAGTTACAGGAGGTAGTACCGGACATCGTGGTACTGGGTAAACCCATTGGCAACGGTCACCCGCTGGCAGCTGTTGTTACCACGCAAGCCATTGCAGACGCCTTTAATAACGGCATGGAATACTTCAACACCTTTGGTGGTAACCCCGTGTCTATGGCCTGTGGTAAAGCAGTATTACAAACGATCCAGGACGAAGAAATGCAACAGCATGCCCTGGAAACCGGCGAGCATTTCATGGCAGGATTACGGGAGCTCATGGCGAAGCATCCGATTATCGGGGATGTACGCGGCCATGGCCTGTTCATAGGGGCAGAACTGGTGCGTAACCGGGAAACATTGGAACCGGCAGTACCGGAAATTGATGTGGTAGTAGAGAAAATGAAAGACCGGGGATTCCTCATCAGCACCGATGGCCCACTGCATAACGTATTGAAAATAAAACCACCATTAGTATTCAACAAAGAAAATGCTGACAGCTTTTTGCAGCATTTAGACGTAGTGTTGGGAGAATTATAGCAATGTGATCATACACCATTGCCAAAAACACGGGCATAGCTACGCAGCTATGCCCGTTGTCATAACAGGGGGTAACAATTTGCAGGCAGTGTTGATATATAAGCAGACAACCACAAAATGTCCTTTTATGAAAGCAATGACAATGATCCTCGCATTTATCCTGTATAGTGGCTTACACCTGGCAGCCCAGAGCAGCAGGCCCGGAAACCCCATCGGTGGTATTATCGTAAAAGGGGGTAAAAATCCCGGTGGAGACACCACCATTCACCAGCCATCGGCGAAAAGCATTAGTGAAAAAGGTGTTTCCGGCTCACATAAAATTGATGACATACAGGCAGAAGACCATCGCACCTACACCGGTGGCCGCAAAACGGAATCCCAGCCAGCCGCAAAAAGTATAAATGAAAAAGGTGTTTCCACTACTGCGGAAGCAGATGCCGCCTTTTTAAATTCCCTGTTTATCAGCAAGGGAACTGAAAAAATATTGGACCCTGCCTTATTTGTGCGGGTAACCGCCGACAGCGAAGTCCCGGGCATGCGGGTCGTTTTCAAAAAAGATCATAAGGTATATAAATATTTGGGAGATGAACAACGCATTGTACAAATACTGCAATCCGCTAATCGCCCGGCCGCCTGCACCGATTGCACCACCCGCGAATGCAACGGAACCGTATATGATTGTGCCTGTGTAAACGGCTTCTGTTACTGTGTTATTTGTGTGGAAATTACGAAACTGAAACAGCTGGAGGAATAGTGGAGGATCATAGTTAGGAGTCAAAGCCCGTGCAGTTGATGTTTCAACTGCCGGGCTTATGATTTAAAACGTAGGGGATTTTTTCTTTTATCAGAAGAACAGTACATCAGCTAATCGCTGTCAATATTTCCCGGATACTTGCCAGGTGATGATCATCGTGTTCTGCTACAAAATACGCCAGGTCAATAGCGCGCATAGGCTTTTTTAACCGCGGATGCAGCGCAGTATGCACCAGTTGTGCATCACTCAGCTGTGATAATTTCGTTACGAGGGCACGTCTTCTTTCCCGGAAGCGTTTTAACAGCGCCCTGATTTCGGTGGCGTTGTGATTCGCGGTGTGGGTAGCCTGATTCGTTAAATCTGCTACTCTCAGTTCGGGAAGCCCCCGGGTAAAATCGTCCAAACGGCCGGACCACAAAGGTTCCAGATCACCCAGGTGGCCTATTTCTTCCTTTACGGACCACCTGTCGGTGAGCTTACGGGTGAGTAGGGGCGGGGTCAGCTTAGCCGTAATTTCTTCCGCTCTGGCAGGGGTTCCACTTAAACGTTCAATAATAGAGGGCATCATACCGTTGTCTTCAATAGGGGGAAACACTCTTTCAAACCAGGGAGTTCGTTTCATGATATATCGCATTTTAGGATACTGTAAGGTATTTGTTTTTTAGTCAACCTAAACTCATTTTTTCAAAATGACCCCGTTTGCTTTTTTAAAAGGAAAACTGCAACTTACAGGAAAATAACCCGACCCGCATGAACCCGGAAAACACATTTGAATCCACCGTATTAGCGCCTGTAGCCATTGATGATTTATTACAGCTGCTGCGCAGCAATCTTGTAAAGCATATTTCTTCCGAAACAGCAAAATCACAGGGCTTCCTGACTTTCGAGTACACAAAGCCAATGGTGGAAAGGATGATGGCAGATATGCCACAGCCAGTGATCATGTCTGGCAATACACTGGTAGGATATGCCCTGGCTACTTCTGTTGATGCAGGTAACGATATCGAAGTAATGCGCCCCACCGTGGAAATGGCGGCAACACAGAGCGTCAACGGCACAAAGGTGGCTACATTGCGGCATTACTTTATAGGCCAGATCTGTGTCCGGGAAGGCTGGCGCGGACAAGGACTGTTTGATGCCCTGTACCAGGCGCATAAGGACCGTTTTTCCGGTAGCTACGATTGCCTGGTCACAGAGATAAATGCTGCTAATACCCGCTCCCATGCAGCCCATGCCAGGGTAGGGTTCCAGATAATACATTCGTATATGGACGGCCCCAACCAATGGGATATGGTAGCCTGGGACTGGCGGGCACAATAAGTTTTAAAGAAGTATCTTTAGGGTCTACACCGCACGGGCATTTATGGGTATTGTATTATCACCCGGTCACTACTTCGGTAAAGAGCAGCAGTTTAATGAAAATGCTGCCTTTAAACTGAATATTACGGCTTATCAGCCGGATGCGCATCTCCATGAACACTATCATGAAAATGCATACCTGAGCCTCCTGATCAATGGTGGTTATGAAGAAGTGAACAGGCAAACGAGCAACCACATCATGCCCGGCGAAGTACTGTTCAGACCTGCCGGATACCATCATGCCAATCATTTCCGGGATACAGGCGGACATTGCCTGAATATTGAATTCAAGCAAACCGACCTGCAACAACTTGAACAACGTATTGTATTGCCCGCGAAAATGACGGTCTATAAAACAGGTACCTTTGACTACTTATATCGCCTGCTTTATTTCTTTTCTACAGATCCTCACGTAACCTTACCCGAAGAATATATTTTAAACTGGTTGTCGGAATACACCACTGTTCACGTTCCGCTGCGCCTGGCCTGGCTCCCGAAGGCAAAGGCGATCCTGGAGAATGAATTCGATACCCATCATACGATTAAATCGGTGGCGGAAAGGGTGTTTGTCCATCCTGTATACCTGGCCCGCGCCTTTAAAGAAAGAGAAGGAATCACCATGGGCGAATACCAGCTCAAAATGCGGGTAAGACGGGCCGTGGAGTTGCTTTTTACCACTACCTTGCCCGTAACGGATATTGCCTATGCCGCCGGGTTTTCAGATGCTTCCCACCTGGTAAGGTCTTTTCGTTTCTTTTATTTGGTGACCCCTCACCGTTTCCGGAGCCTGCTGAAAAAGTTAATCTGATACTATTTTTTGGCGTAGCCTTACCCTTACTTTGTATAAAAAAAGTATGCCTCGGGTAATTGCCTTTATATGCCTCTTCTTACCTTCTTTTTTAGCCGCTCAACATAAACTGGATTACCAGTTGCAGGCCGCGGTGGATCTGCAGCAACGCAGCTTTGCCGTACAGGGTACACTAACATTTGAAACCGCGCCAACCTGTGCCGATTCGCTGGATATTGTGGTCAGTCGTGGTGTCAGTACAGTTACCTGGCAGATGAGCGGCGCCACCGGGCGTATGGATACCAGTGTGAATGCCGGGGGAGATATTGTGTACCGCTGGTATTTTCATCCTGCGCTGAAGCCTGGTACCCAGGTACAAATGAAGTATGCATATGACCGGGGTAGTGCGCCTACCTTCCAGTATTATCTGGACAGCACTTTTTGCATGGCCGGTGGATACGGGTCCGCCTGGTATCCACAGGTAATTTCGCGGGAAGAAGATAGCACCGGCAGTTGCGCCCGTGGTATAGGTACAATCACCATCACTACCTCCGGGAACCGGATGGCAGTGATGGCGGCTGCTACCTGTAAAGTGAATACGGCCACGGATAAACGAACTTATATTTATCACTATACCCAACCAGATATTTTCTCTCTGTACATCGGAAATTATTCCAGGCAGGAATATAAAGGAGACCATGCTTTCTATACTTATAGCCTTAGCCCCACGATTAATGGCAGCGATTTGTCCAGGAAATCCGTTGCAGTATTGCGTTTCCTGTCGGATCGTTTTGGACCGCTGGCGATCCCCAATTTCTCTATTATCGAATTCCCTGATGAAGTATCTGAAATAACCGGCATTGGAGGCGCCAGTATTTTAGGTGGCGTGGTGATGCCCACTGCGGCATTGCGACAGTTTAACTATGCCCTTTTCGGCCATGAAATAGGCCATCAGTGGTGGGGCAATAAAGTGAGGGCAAGAGGCACTAAAGGAGCAGGAATGCTTTCAGAAGCATTGGCCCAGTATAGCTCCCTGCAAACCGTTGCTTATTTCGACAGCGCCCACGCGGTTGATTATCGCAGAACAGGCTACCCTGGCTACCTTCGGGATCAATCCGGATTGGGATATCTCAAAAATGCCGCCGCTGGCAACGATGAACCACTGGTAGCCCTTACCGGCGAAAATGAACATATCCTGGGCGATAGTAAAGGCTTCCTGGCTTTAGACCTGCTGGCAGCCACCGTGGGCCGGCCACTGTTTAATGAGGCGTTGCAAAACATCGGTGAAAAGTACCAACAGAATGGTGTTAGCTGGGAGGATTTTCAACGGGAGATAGAAAAGGCATACGGTCATTCCCTGCAATGGTTTTTTGACCAATGGTTCGAAAGAACCGGGGCCCCCGCATGGCAAAGCAGTTGGGTGCAACAACAGAACGAGCTGCAGCTCAGCATTACCCAGCAGGATAGCTTATACCAGTTACCATTGGAAGTACGCATCCTCTACAACAATGGCACTACTGCTATACATCAACTGGCTGTCAACGCCCGCCGGCAAGTTTTTCAGCTCCCCGTAACTGGTACCGTGAAAGCGGTGCAGACAGATCCTTATTTCAGGATATTACATTGGGAGGAAACGCTGACACCGTTGGCCCGCGCGCAGGCGAAAGTAGTACGGGTACTCAACCTCCGTATTGCGCAGAAATATGAGGAAGCCATAAAGCTGGCACAGTCGTACCTGCAAGAGGGGATTCCCAACGACAGCACCGGTGTTGCATTTGCCCTGCTCTATCACCTCGGACGCATCGCCGCTGTACAAAACAAGCCGGAAGAGGCGCTGGCGTATTATCAGCGTAGTTTGCAATGCCCTTCGCAGGCGCCGGATCTGCTGGCCTATACTTACTACCGGATTGCACAACTCGCGGCCGCAAAAAAAGACAATAAGCTGTTGCAGTGGGCCTGTGACCATGCGGTTCAGGCCGATCAGTTGAACAAACAGGCCGATGGCATGGCTGCCAAAGTAGCGGCACTATTGGCTACAGTACCCCGGCAGCCGGCCTGAGTCAAGGTACTAATTGCCCCATCTGCCATGAATAGTGTTTTCTTCCAACTGCGTAGTGCCGTTGCCGGTAGACCGTTCCCGCAACAACTCACCCGCAATGGCATAGCGGTGCGCTTTGGCCGGATTGGCCCTGCACTGTCCTACAATACAGTCTGTTAAACTGGTGGCCAGCGATAGCCGGGGCCAGGCCGTGAAAATAGCGCTGGCTTGTTCGTCTGTAATAAAGGCGGTCAGCGGCCCGCCGAAGTCCATCACAATGCCCATACGGGTCAGCAACGGAATCGTGCCCCTTCTTTCCGCAATACCAGAAGAAGTATGCAATGCAATGGCCTGCCATACCATGTCGGCATCGTGGGGAGAGAAGGACGTGTTGGCGAGAAATTGTAATGCCTGATCAGCGCCTTCTACTTCAAATCGCTGCGGACCGTTGCCAATGTCTGTAAGCCCCATATCATGAAACAGGCAGGATAAAAAAAGCAGGTTTTCCTGGTAATCGGGTTCCTGCTGTAACCCTTTGTGGTGGGCATATAAGCGGGCAAAAATAAAACTACGGATGCTGTGATGATAGATCGATAAAGATTCATGCGTTTTTACAAATTGCAGGGCTTCCCGCGAAATGGGATCGTCCGGTAATTGTAACATCGCGGCAAGGAGGGAGGAGAGCTGTTGTTGCATGATATTGTGTATTTAGTAAATGGGCATAGCAATGCCCTTATGAAAAAGTGAATAATTTCATACAGTAGTGAGTTAGGAAGATGGATACCTGGTGGTGATGCTTAATGATGGTCCTTTGCCAGGGAGGTGCGGAACGTTTTCCGGTAGTCGCTGGGCGACAATAACAATTGCCGTAGAAAAATCCGTCGCATAGATACCAGGCTGCCAAAGCCGCATTTTTCAGCAATAGCGTCTATGCTCAGCGCGCTGTCTTCCAGGTATTTCCTGGCCAGTTCTACGCGCAATTTTTCTACAAATTTCGCAGGCGATAATCCTGTTTCGCTGGTGAATATCCGGCTAAAATGGCGGGTGCTCATATGCACCTGCTCCGCTAATTCCGGCACCCCAATTGGCGTATGGGCGTGTTGTACAATCCAGTTGCGTAGTTGCCCTGCCAGGGTATTTTGAATGGCATATTCCGGTACCAATGTGCCAAAAGAGGCCTGCGATCCGGGACGCTTTAAATAAAGCACCAGCTTACGGGCCACCTGTATGGCGAGCTCCCTGCCATGATCTTCTTCTATCAGCGCCAATGCCAGGTCCATGCCGGAAGATACCCCGCCGGAAGTGTATATATTTCCATCTTTAATAAAAAAGGGATTAGGGTTTACCTGTATCGCCGGATAGCGGCATTGCAGCTGTTCGCAGTATTCCCAATGCGTGGTTACCTGCCTGCCATTGAGTAAACCCGCCTTAGCTAACGCAAATGCACCTACGCAAACGGAACCAATTCTTCGGATATCCTTCGCTGCTACCGACAACCACCTGTAAAAGTCGTCATAATAGCACTCGTTTTCCGCCTCGCTATCGTATCCGGCTACCAGTAACGTATCAATTGGACCAGCATCCAGTATAGAAGCGGCGCAATGTAATTGTATGCCACCGCTACACGGAATAGCAGTAGTGCGACCCGGCGCCGCTACCAGTATGTCGTAATCCTGCTGCGCACCCTTGGCAACCAGCATTTTTGCCGCCGTGGCAAATACATCTACCGGCCCTGCTATATCCAGCAATATATTCCCCGACATGATCACAATAACAGTGCGCTTTCGTTCGTGGACAACAGGAGTAGAAGGGATGTGGCGTTTCATGTAGCAAAAATACAACGAAGTGGCCTTGTCTCAAACGACATAAATGATACAATTTAGGCCATTGGATCAATGAATAATGCTGCTGTTAGTCGGAAGGGCTTCCATTCGCAACCACCGCGGAATACACGCAGTAATTTTTTCTTTTGATAACAGTGCAAAAAACATAAGTTGAATCAGTTCCAGTATAATTAAGCCAAAGAATGTGAAGAAAAGGCTAATTATACAAAACAAGCGGGCAGGAACGCCCCGGTAAGAATGATACATATTCTGCATGAGTGGCGCGCCTATCAACATATAAACGCACCATCCTGCCATAAAAGTGAGAATGATGGTCAGCATAGATTTCAAAATCCGTTGCGCAAATTTACTTTTAACGGTAGTACATATTTCGAGAGTATTTACCATCAAAAGTGAAAGGGGGAGTCCAAATGAGAAGATATCATTTTGAGGACGTGTTTTACTATTCCACCTGGCGTCTTTCCATTCCCAACCCCAAATGGCATAAAGCATTTTAGTCGGAATCACCATCGTCAACCAATAAATAAACGCAAATAGGAATACAATCACGATATAAGGAAATATGCTACGTAAGGTCATAAGGCTATTTATAAAAAGCGTTGCTGGATCAATTCCATGAAACCCGCTCTGAACTTGTCACTCAAAGGAATACTCTTTCCGCCAATAAATATATGATTATCCTGGATTTTATCAATCCGGCCTGTGTTCACGATGTACGAATTATGCACCCTGATAAATGGTGCACCCAGTTGTTCCGCAATATCTTTTAATCGTTTATACACCAGTGTTTCGCCCTTAAGCGTCACTACTCTTACATATTCTTTTTCCCCTTCGAAGTAAAGTAGTTCCGGCAAACGAATTTGCTGCAGTACTTTTCCAGATTTTACGAAGAAGTAATCGGGTGCGGAAGCGGCGCTGGTATCCGGTAAACGGGCATGACTAAACGCCGTTACTATTTTCTGCTGTGCTGCCAGGAAACGCTTTAAGGTAATAGGTTTCAGCAGGTAGTCGATGGTCTGGAAATTGTAACTGGCCGCTGCATATTCTGCATAGGCGGTGGTGAATACAATTTTTACCTCCGGCGGTAGCAGGGCTGCGAGCTCCATCCCATCCAGTTTGGGCATATTGATATCCAGGAAAATCAGGTCTGCTTTATTCGTTTTCAGGAAAGCCAGGGCTTCCAGTGCATTATAGCATTTGGCCAGCAGTTGCCAGTCGCTGGTTTGCTGTATATGCAGCTCCAGCAGGTTCACTGCATTGGGTTCGTCGTCAACAATAATACATTTCAGGCTCATATGGGAACAGATAAAAAGGCGATGAAATGAGTGGCCGATTTTTCGGTCTGTAACGTATAGGCATCACCGTATAACAGCGTGAGTCGCTTCCGTAGATTGTCGATGCCGGAACCACCTTGCCGTTGGCCGGAGGCATCTTCCGGTAAACTATTCCGGGTGGTAAACAACAATTGTTGCTGCTCCTGCAAAAGGGTGATGTCAATTACATTATGCATACTGGTTTTATCGATGCCATGTTTAAAGATATTCTCTACAAAAGTCATCAGCAGCATAGGCGGAATGCTGCTGCCATCGGCTACCTTACAGGTAAAGGTAAGCGTAATTTCATGCCGGATACGGATCTTCTCCAGCGCAATATAATTTTCCAGGAAGCTTATTTCGGTAGATAAATGCACCAGGTCTTTGGGACTTTCATCCACAAAATATCGCATGATCTCCGAGAGTCGCTCTATCAGCACCGCGGTACGCGGCGCTTCCCGGTAGGCTTCATAGTAAATATTGTTCAGGGTATTAAAGAGGAAGTGTGGCTGTACCTGCGATTTCAGGAGCTTCAGTTCTGTTTTGGCATTTTGCAGTACCAGTGCGGCAGCCTGCTGCTTCAGCGAAAAATAAATAATGGCAATCCTGAAAATAAAACTGAGTAAAAACAGCAAAGGAATACCCGCCATATACCGCAATACAATGGGAAAGGTGATGGGCCTGAAGGAGGGGGCAAACCAGGTAATATAAATCCAATCCATCAGGTAGGCCCGGACCAGCCCAGTTACCAGCAGGAACGCAAAAACTGACAAGATATATGCCAGCAAACGGCCCTTCAGATACAAGGCAGGATACAACCAGTTGATATTACCATAGATCACCATCGCGTAAAAAGCCACATTGAGCGAGGCGAAAAGAGCGGCCTCCTTAAAACCATCTTCCGGTAACATGGAGAAAAACATCATCAAAAACACAATCAGCCATAGGAGCCATTGTAAGCGGGTACTCGCCGTCATTTCCCTTATAAATTGCATACCCCCAATGTACGAAGGTTTTAAACTTATTCCATGTCGTGGTATCCCGGAGGTTTTCTTTATTCAATGAAACAGGGGATCGGTTCAACTGATGGGGCCATATTTTCAATCTTCCTGTTGTTAGGCAGATCCGGGCATTCATTTAAAATATCGGCGGAATGATTGAATGGGTTTGTTATCCTCCGGCAAACGGGAAAACTTTGATACCAGTAACCTACGCACACTCACCCTTTTATTCACCTAAATCTCTCGTAAACATGCATCGGATGTTTTGTCAAAGAATCCTTTTATCTGTAGTTATCTTGTTGTTGGTTGCAGCACGTGCAGGTGCCCAAACAGACACGGTAGATCAACGCCATCATCCCCTGAATACCAGCCTGCTAAAGCCCGGGATAAAGCAATACCTGGTTTATTTCCAGCTCCCCAAACGTGCTGATATGCTAAGCCTCAGCCTGTGGGTGCGTGAAATAGAGAAAACCAGCCAGGATAATAAGCCGGTATTCAGGATCACGCAACACTGGTATAACGAGGACACTGCCCGGTACAGGGTATTTCATTCTGTAAACAGCGCGGCCGACTTTTCTCCGCTTTATCATGCGGAAACAAAAGGAAACCTGAAACAGGCCTATAACTGGTCCCATACCGGCATTGCAGGCGATGCTTCGCCGGATAATAAAGCAGCTGATTTTAAACTGGCGTTTGATCAGCCCAATTATAACTGGAACCTGGATATAGAAACGTTTGAAATGCTGCCACTGTCAGCTGGTAAAACATTTGTGATCCGGTTTTATGATGCCGGCCTGGAACCACCTGCCTACGTGACCTATAAAGTAACGGGCAGTGACGCCCTGCAAACACTGGATAGCCGCCAGGTAGATTGCTGGAAACTGTTTACAGAAGGAGATTCTCCCAGGGGGCATTATAGCCAGACTTTCTGGATCAGTAAATCCGGTCATGAGTTGTTAAAGGAAGAAGACAGCTTTGGTGGAATGTACCGGTACAAGGTAAAACTCCCGGGACTATCTACTTATCTCGAAGAACGGTTTGCAGCGGCGAAGTAATGGGATTGCTGAAACGGGGCGATGGGGATCAAACTTTTTTTCTCCCGGACCGTTATAGGCAGTATATTAGGTGAGCTATTTCAGCAGCCTTAATACGCCCCGTATTTCAGCACCATTAAAAGAACCGTATTCATGGACATTCAACAATTCGAAGACAAAGGACTGGCACATTACAGTTATGCTATTTACAGTGAAGTATCCAATGAAGTAATACTCATTGATCCTTCCAGGGACCTGGCGCCTTACCTGGCTTATGCACAATCGCTGCAGGCGAACATTACCGGGGTGATTGAAACGCACCCCCACGCCGATTTTATCAGCGGTCACCTGGAGCTGCATCAAACTACCGGGGCGGTAATTTATTGTTCCCAATTGGTGGGAGCGGCATATCCCCATACCAGTTTTGACGAAGGCAATATAATTGTGTTGGGAGATATCACCCTCCGGGCCCTGAATACGCCGGGACATTCGCCAGACAGCATCTGTGTGGTATTGAGCTATAAGAACGAAGACCGGGTGGTATTTACGGGAGATACCTTATTTATTGGCGACTGTGGTCGCCCCGATTTGCGCGAAAGCGTCGGTAATATTACCGCTGGCCGGGAAGCCCTGGCCCGGATGATGTATCATTCGCTGCGCGAAAAATTAATGGTGCTGGCAGACGACGTATTGGTATATCCTGCGCATGGAGCCGGAACCCTTTGCGGTAAATCGCTCAGCGAGGAAGACAGCAGTACCATTGCGGCAGAAAAAGTCAGCAACTGGAGCCTGGATGAGCTCACCGAAACGGCCTTCGTAAAAGAGCTGCTATCTATGCAACCCTTTATCCCAAAATATTTTCCCTATGATGTGGATGTCAACAGGGCGGGAGCGGCGCCATTGGCTGCTTCCCTGGGAAAAGTGCCGGTACTATCCGGTACGCCTGTTTTTGAAGCAGGTACCATCATCATAGATACCCGCACGGGAGACGATTTTAAACAGGGCCATCCGCCCGGGGCCATCAATATACAGAATGGAGGTAAGTTTGAAACCTGGCTGGGCAGCATCGTTGGGCCGGGAGAACCGTTTTATTTACTGGCAGCAGATGAAGAGGCTTTACAGCAGGTAATAACAAAAGCTGCTAAAATTGGCTATGAGTCCTTCATTACAGGCGCCGCCGTGTACACCACCGGAGCCGCTCATATGGATGCTTTGCCACTGGAAGAATTCAGATCACACCCGGAAAATTATACCATCATTGACGTACGGATGGCCAACGAAGCGGCAGATTATCCGTTTTTTAATCAGGCCCTGTCTATTCCATTGGATCAACTACGGGAACGCATATCCGAAATTCCGGTCAATAAACCGGTGGTCGTACATTGTGCAGGTGGTACCCGTAGCGCTGCGGGCAGTAGTATTATTGCGGCGGCATTAGAGAACCAGGTGAAAATTTATGACCTGGGTAAAGCGGTTAAACAGTTTGTGCCTTAAGGAATAGGGGAGTGTCGCGGTTGTTTGGGGATGAGGTGTTCCTCTCCCCATTGATGCAGGTGCATCACCGCAGCTACCAACGATTCCCCTTTGGGCGTGAGACTATACTCAACCCTGGGGGGAATTTCTGCAAATATTTCCCGGGTAATTAATTCATCTCCTTCCAGTTCCCGCAATTGCGTGGCCAGCATTTTACGGCTGATGCCCGGTAACTGCTTCTCCAGCAGGCTAAAACGATTCATTTGCTGCGTAATCAAATGCAGGATGAGCAGCTTCCATTTGCCTCCGATGATGTTAAGCGTTAGTGCGGTAGGACATAACGCCGGTGGATATATTAAAACAGGTGCAATTTCTTTTTTCATATCGTATTCATTTAGAACCAGGTAACCATAAAAGTGGCTAAGTGAGTTTTTGGTAACCTATAGGCGCTTCCGCGGGCAAGCAACAACTTTGTAGAAATTTAAACGATGAAAACACTACAAAGAACCACTTTTTTTACCGCGGCGTTGTTATTACTAACGGCCATCCACCATGCTTATGGCGCCGTTATTTATCACACCCCCTGGCGTTTGCATGTCTTATTTGTAGCCGTACCAGTTATGTTACTGGTGTATGGATTAGGCCGGCAGTTGCAAAAGTACCCGGATAGCAGATGGCTGCTGGTGTGCTATCTTATTTCCGTACTCCTGTTTCCGTTACTGGTCATCGGGTTATACGAAGGGGTATACAATCACCTTGCTAAAAATATTGTTTTTTTGGTAACCGGTAATAATTCTTTTTTCCGGATGCTGTTCCCGCCACCTGTCTATGAAATGCCGGATGATTTTTGGTTTGAAGCCACCGGTGTATTGCAGGCATTTGTTTTTTATCCGTTGCTGGTTAGTTTTAGCAAGATGATAAAAGCAGCCGTTCGCTACCGGAAGCAAATGGTGTAACAGTTATTGTCGCAATAACACCCATGTTTTGCCTTGTTCGCACCCCTTACTATTGCGGTAATGGTCGTACATTTAGGAGGATATCTTTACTGAGCAGGCCGCTGCGGCTTGTATTGTTCACCAGGAAAATCATTATTTATGTTTAAGCACACAAAAGCATACAGCGGATTTTCTGTCAATGATCTGCAACAGGCAAAAGATTTTTATGGGCAGAAATTGGGGCTGGAAATAGCCGGCAAAGGCGAGTATATGTTTACCCTGAAAATCGCCGGAAGCAATGGGGTGATCGTTTATGCAAAGCCAGATCATACCCCGGCCAGTTTCACCATTCTTAATTTCCCGGTGAGTGATGTGGAAGCAACCGTGGATCAGCTTACGGCAGCAGGCGTAGAGTTTTTACAATACGGCGGCGCTATCAAAACCAATGAGAAAGGAATTCACCGCGGCCCGGAAGGGCCTACAGTAGCCTGGTTCACTGATCCGGCGGGGAATATATTGTCGGTTGTGAGCGAATAACCTACTTTTTCCTACTTTTGCCAGCTAAATAAGGAAATTTTATGGCTACTAAGATTACAGTTAATAACAATGGTTCACTCAGGGTGGAAGGTGAATTCGAAATCGTCGATAAAGACGGCAACAAGTACGACCTGGGCGGCCGGGAGCTGGTAAGCATCTGCCGTTGCGGATTATCTGCCAACAAACCTTTCTGCGATGGCTCTCATAAAGGACATTTTGAGCACGATGCAGTAGCGTTTGCCCTGCCTCCGAAAAAATAATTAACCGCATATTTCAGGAGCTCAGTAAGTTGTAATGGCTTACTGAGCTTTTTTTATTCGCTTCAGTAGCTTTCCGCTTTCTGCTTTCTGCTCTCTCGCATCTGATATGGTCGAAATAACAACTTTTGCATCTGTTTTTAAATGATAATTATTGGCAATTTTGTGAGATAATCATAATCCACCGCCCATGAGTATTCGTTTTTTCCAGGTTGACGCATTTACGAATCAGCCCTTTAAAGGTAACCCCGCCGGTGTATGCCTGTTGAACAGCATGCCGGATGATCATATCCTCGCCGCCATCGCCGGTGAAAACAACCTAGCGGAAACCGCGTTCCTGCTACCGGAAGGCGATGGCTATCGCCTGCGCTGGTTTTCCCCGCTGGTGGAAATACCGCTTTGCGGACACGCTACCCTGGCCAGCGCCCACGTATTATGGGAAGCAGGCCTGGTACCACGCACTACTACCATTCATTTCTATACCCTGAGCGGACTCCTCACCGCCACCTGCCAGGATGGTTGGATTACACTGGATTTCCCGGCAAGAGGGCATACACCGGCCGTTTTGCCAGAGTCCTGGCAACCAATGTTTAAAGAGGAAATTGTAAATGTGGCGTATAGTGTTGACCGTTATATCGTGGAATTACCAACGGCCAATGCTGTAGCCCAATTTATACCCGACCGGCAACTCCTCCTGGCGCATAAATGTATTATTACCGCGAAAGGAGCCGCAGACACGCCCTACGATTTTGTTTCCCGCTTCTTTGCTGGTCCCATTGGCATTGATGAAGATCCGGTAACAGGGTCTGCTCATTGCAGCCTGGCGCCTTATTGGGCCGTCCGCCTGCATAAGAAAACGTTTTTCGCCTACCAGTCATCAGCCCGGGGCGGGGAGTTACAGGTAGTGTGGCAGGACGACCGGATACTGCTGAAGGGACAGGCTATTACAGTGATTGAAGGAATTTTCCATATTTAGTTTCATCCTTACAAAAATATCCAATGAGTAATTACGAACTATTTAAAGTACTGCATCATCAACCTACGCCGCTGTTGCTGGGCAACGCCTGGAATGTTGTCAGCGCCCGCATTTTACAGGATAATGGGATTACGGCCATAGGTACTTCCAGTTCAGCTATCGCAGATACGCTGGGCTATGAAGATGGAGAACAGATTCCTTTCGATGAATTATTTTTTATCATAGAAAAAATTGCCCGCCATACCAAAGTCCCGTTATCTGCAGATATCGAACGGGGCTATAGTGCAGATCCGGCGGTGGTAGTACAACACCTGGAGCAATTACATGATATCGGCGTAGTAGGCGTAAACCTGGAAGATTCCGTAGTGGGGAGTACGCGGGAACTGGTGTCGATAGCATCTTTCAGCCATACACTCCACTTCATTAAAAATGAATTGGCGCGCAAAAATATACAAATGTTCATCAACGCAAGAACAGATACATTTTTACTGGACGTCCCCAACAAAATGAAGGAAACATTGGCCCGCATCGCCGCTTTTGAAGCAGCGGGCGCCGACAGTATCTTTGTGCCTTTCATCCACGATATCGCCGATATCCGCCAGGTGACGGCGGCCAGCCGGCTACCCGTGAATGTATTGTCCATGCCGGGATTACCCGCTTTCAGTGAGCTAACTGCAGCAGGAGTGAAGCGGATCAGTATGGGCGGAAGCGTATACCGTGCCGTCAATAACGCATTGCACAAACAACTATCCGACATTACATCAGCCGGGTCATTTGCAGGTGTATTTTCTTAAATGTTTTGGGTAAAGAAGTAATAGTTATTTTGAGTTGTTTATCGCACGCTCTCCGGAGCGTGCTTTACTTGAATACCCAGTAGCCCAAAGCCAGCCACACAAGGCCCTTAATAAGGAAGAAAAGGAAACCCCAGAAGCCGATTTTTTTGAGCCAGTTAATGATTTTTGCTTTCCTGGTATTATCTATTGTCATAACATCACGAAAATACAGATTTTTTGATTAGATAAATGTATCTTAACAAGCGAATATATGTTCTGCTTATGAAATTATTGTTATGGCCAGCGATGCTGATGCTTACCCTGAGCCAATCCCTCAATGCCCAACAGCTGGGCCGTTCCGCCAACAGAGCCAATCAAAGTCCCTCTACCGATATCTCCGATCATCCGGCTATCAAATGGCAGTTTAAAACCGGTGGAAAAGTAATATCCTCTCCGGTTATCAACGGAAATTATCTCTTTATCGGGGCCGCCGATTCTTGCATGTATGCACTGGATCGCACCAATGGAAAAGCCCTGTGGCAATTTAAAACCAAAGGAGCCGTAAATGGTACCGTAGCCTGCGATAGTGCCGCAGTATTTTTCATGAGTGAAGATGGCAACTTTTACGCGCTGGATATGTATACTGGTCGCCCGTTATGGACTTTCCGCACCGGCGGAGAACATGCTGTTGATCCGTGGGACTATTTCCTTTCCTCCGCCACCATACATAAAGGGATTATTTACGTTGGCAGTACCGATGGGCATATATACGCTTTAAACGCGCGTACCGGTAAGCTGAAATGGAAGTATAAAACCAATGGTGCTGTACATGCGGCCCCCACCGTGGCGGATGACATTGTCCTCGCCGGTAGCTTCGATGGCTTCTTTTACGCCATTAACACCAACGGCTCCCTGCGCTGGAAATTTGATACCGTGGGAGAAACCTATTTTCCAATGGGCGAAGTACAATTTCATGCAGTAGTAGCAGACAGCAGTGTTTATTTCTGCTCCCGTGATTACAACGTATACGCGTTACACCTCCGCACGGGCAAAGGTTTGTGGGTGTTCCATGAACCCGGCAGCTGGACCAGCGTACCCAGTCTGGCTGGGAAACGCCTGTTGGTATCTACGTCCGACTCCCACCGGGCAGTAGCCTTTAGTACTTCCAGTGGCCGTTTGCAGTGGCAGGCGCCTATAGCACTCAATGTATTCAGCAGTATTGCCAGTACTAACGTATACGGCTATATGGGGAGCCTGGATGGCAAAATACTGAAAATGAACCTGGGTAGCGGTGAAAGCACCACCATATTTCAAACCGCCGCCAGCAGGCAGGAAGAACGCCGCTTTTTTGACCCCGCTTCCCACAAATTAATCCCCGACCTGATGGCCAGGTATAAAGATGATTACGTTAAAATGTATGCAGATTTCCTGGACATGGGCAGTATATTATCTACGCCCTGGCTGGAAGATGGTGTGTTGTTTTTTGGTAGTACAGATGGGTATGTATACGCATTAGAATAAATTACGAATTACGAATTTGTGGGTAGATGGTAAACGCGAATGACATTTGCTATTATCTACCCACAAATCCGTAATTCGTAATTGGTAATTCGTAATTCTTTACCTTTGCGCTCTTTTAGCCATGATTTTTAAAAGATGCGTGTTGCAATGTCGAATAATAAAATAGTCTTTTCCCTGTTGCTGGGCCTTTGTGGTAGCGCGTCTGCACAAACACGGGATAGCATCCCTGCCACCCGTCAGCTCGATGAGGTAATTGTACAGGAAAACAGGCTGGCGGCGCCCGTAAAGGCGATTAACCGCAATATTACTATCATTACCCGTAAGCAAATAGAGGCAATGCCGGTAACTTCCCTGACGGAAGTATTGGCGTTTGTACCTGGTTTGGATGTCCGCCAGCGTGGCCCGGAAGGGATTCAGGCCGATATTGGCATCGATGGAGGTACCTTCGATCAAACCCTGCTGTTACTCAATGGCGTGAAAATTACCGACCCCCAAACCGGTCATAATATGATGAACCTGCCGGTATCGCTGGCCGACATCGATCATATTGAAGTGCTGAGAGGTGCCGCTGCCCGCATATACGGCATTAATGCGCTCAATGGCGCTATTAATATCGTTACCCGTAAAGCCACCGAAAGTGGTCTTACCATCAACGGTAGCGCTGGTAGCAGCTTTAAGAAGAACGAAAATAATAAGCTGTATGATGCCTATAGCCTGGGCGCCAGTGGAGCATTAGTAAAGGGAGGCAACAGCCATTCCCTGTCAGTAAGCCGTAACCAGGGCAATGGCTATCGCTACAATACCGCGTACGATAACTACCGCGCCCTTTACCAGGCAGGTTTTAACAATGACTCTCTGCACCAGTACAATGTAATGGCTGGTTTCATTAATAACGGCTATGGCGCCAACGGCTTTTATGCACCACCAGGCGATCTCAACTCAGAAGAAACCGTGAAAACCTTCCTGGCAGCAGTCAGCAATACCTCCCGCATTACCCGTAACTGGGTGATGACACCGCGGATCAGCTACCGCTATACCAAAGACGATTACATCTACATCAAGCCCAACAAATACCGGAACCTGCACAATACCAATGTGCTGGGAGCTGAATTGAATAACACCTTCACCACCGCCATCGGTACCTTTGGAGCCGGCGTGGAAGGCCGATATGAGCATATTAAAAGTACCAGCCTGGGTAATCATGAAAGAACCAACCTGGGTCTGTCCGGTGAATATAAATCCATCGCCGATCGCCGCTTTAGCTTTACTGTAGGTGGCTACCTGAACTATAACTCGTTCTATGGCTGGCAGTTTTTCCCGGGCGCCGATGTGGGCTTTAATATCACACCCGACCTGAAACTGTATGCCAATGCAGGTACGGCGCAACGACTGCCTACTTACACCGACCTCTATTACAAAGGGCAGGGCATTATCGGTAACGAAAAACTGGGACCTGAAAAGGCCAGCTACGGAGAAGTGGGCATCCGCAAATTCAGTGGTAAATTCTTTTATAGCGGATCCGTTTTTTATCGCCAGGTCAGCAACTTTATTGACTACGTAAAAGATACCGCAGGTGTGGCTAATCCGGCTACCATCAACTGGCAGCCACAGAATTTCCAACGGGCTGATATGACGGGCTTTACCCTGAATGCAGGCTATAACACCACGTTACAGCCACACTACCTGTTTAATAGCATTGGCGTAAATGCCGGTTACAACTATCTGTCTCCTTCTTTCAAAGGCGATGCCATCACCACAAAGATTTCCCGCTATGTGATTGAAAGCCTGCGCCATCAGTTCACGGCTAATGTGCGTACAGAATTGCTGCACCACTTCAGCGTTTCCGCTGCTGCACGTTATTGCATGCGTATTAACTATAAAGACTATACGCTGATTGATGCACGCATTGCGTATAAGCAATCCCGTTACCAGGTATACGCTGATGCCAGCAACCTGCTGGATGTTACCTACGTAGAAGCAGGCGCCGTAATGATGCCTGGCCGCTGGGTAACGGTAGGAGCAAGTTTTAAATTATAAGCAGAAAGCTATCAGAGCGGATTTTGTCTTTGTGCAGGATTAGACTGATTATACTGATTTTGTATTTTATGATTTTAGAAGATAAAAGAAGATTTCAGTGGGTATATCCGCTGTTTTCTCCCCACATCTTTCTTAATCCTAAAAATACAAAATCAGTATAATCAGTCTAATCCTGCACAAAGACAAAATCCGCTCTGATAGCTTTTGGCTCTACGCCGCTCTTCCTCAAAGCGCCACCACTCCCGCATACACCTGCCCCTTGGCATCGCTTCGTATAAACACGGTATAAATTTTCCCCGCTTCCAGCGATAGATTACTAAGTCCCTGTTGTTGTATAGCTACAGTCGTGGCGCCTTCCCCTGTACGCACCAATAAAGAAATCGTACCTGCATTTACGTTAGTGAATGGTGCGCTGTCGTAAGCAGCCCCCTGTAAGTTGCTGCCGCCTGCCGCACCATAGGGGATATTGTTATAAAGCGTGGTTTCCGTTCCCGCTTGTTGGATTTTCAGGCTCACGCCGCCGATGCCGGCCGCCAGGTGTACAAAGCGTAGCTTGGCTTTACCGGCAGGAGGGGCGGAGAGGTCATCATAAAACAGTATCAGGGTGTCTTTGCTCGCATCATTTTTTGCAGGGGCGGCGAACACAGTATGGTAGTATCCGGCAATAGGACCGTTAGGACCTCCGGTAGCACTGTAGCCGGCACTATTGCCAAACTGCCGGGAAGCTTTGTAGGCCGTGCCACTGCCTTCTGTAAAATTAATCTGTACATTCCCGAAAGTAGTGGCCACATAAGGAGAGGCAGTGCCGGGAACGATGCCGGTTGTGGTTACCTTCTGTGTAAAGGTCCAGAACTGTATGTCCGCTGGTTGTGTACGCGCGTTCACGAAACGTATATTCGCTGATAAAGGGGGCCGGTCGCCCGCATTAACGTCCAGGTAATCTGTTTTGCTGCAGGCGCTGAAAGCCAGTATGGTGAAGCTGCCCAGGATAAAAGAAAGCTTGTTTTTCATGAGAAAAGATTTGAAAGATTAAAAACGCGCGTATAACCGTACAAAAGGTTGTATGCCTGCACTACCATTCTGGATACCTACAATAGAAGGATTTCGCAGGCCGGAAATAGCCACATCGGTATAATCACCCAATACATTGAACGCATTATTCACGCCGGCAGTTACCTGCACTGCTTTGGTGATGCGATAACCCACAGAGAAATCGGTTACCCAGATAGGACGTAGCTCCTGGAAGTAATAATCCGGCTTGGGGAAATTCGCATTCAGGGCAGACGCGGTGGTCACCGAACCAAAGTAAATAGTTCTTGCCAGGAAGTTAAACCGGCCGGTATTGAGTATAGCCTGTAACGTTATCTTTTGTTGCGGAATATTAGTGGTTACCCGCGCCTTTTCTGATTCGCTGAAAATAACATTTTTGTATTGCTCCAATCCTTTAGGGGTATTCACCGCCGTTACTTCATTTTTGACAAAGTTGCCACCCGCCAGGAGTTGCAGGGTGCTGCGCTGTAGCGGTATTTTGTAGCTGCCGGTAAATTCGATACCCTGCGTGCGGGTGCTGAAGGCGTTGTAGAAAAATTTCGCCTGCGTGGTGCCGGTGGCCAGCAGCAATGCCCTTACATCTGCCGGCAGGTTCAGATCGGTGGCAGAGAAGTTGCCGGTATTGCCCACCCGGTTTTTAATATCGATGAGATAAGCGTCTACACTCAATTCCACGTTTGCTGCCGGCTGGGAAGTAATGCCGGCGGTATATCCCGTAGATCTTTCAGGCGTTAGTGACGGAATACCAAGCGCCCTGGTGGCGGCATTCTTGTTGGAAGCAGTGACCTGGTCAATAGCACGTCCCTGCTGGAAGCTGGTAGACGTTTCCGTATAATAGAATTGCGCCAGGTCTGGTGCACGGAAGCCACTATTCGCTGAACCGCGGATACTCAGCCATGGCGCAAAGCTATACCGCGTGGCTATTTTACCGGTGGTGACATTGCCAAAGTCAGAAAAGTTTTCTGCGCGTAAAGCGCCGGATAGTAACCATTTGTCGGTGATGTTGAGTTCCAGGTCTACGTAACCTGCTACAATAGCACGACTCACATTCACTTCATTGGACGGCCGGAACCCCGCGTGGATCTGTGATCCGGGCGACAGCCCATTCAACGCAATGAGTCCCCCGTCCGTTAAATACGGTACACCATTTACACTGGTATCTACTTTATATACCGGGCGCAAATCGGCTTTGCTGTAAGACGCTTCTTCCCCGGCAATGATCTGGTAGGTTTCGGTGCGGTATTGCGCACCAAAGGCTACGTTGAGGCCTTTCAGCACGGTGGTAAAGTAGCGGCTCACATCCAGGCTGGCCGTGTTCTGGGAGGCATTGTATTTACCTGCGTCAAAGGAGGTAGGGCTTTTAGCGCCTAAACTGGCATTCAGCGAATTACTGATGACGTTACCGAAATCATTTCTGCCATATACATTGGAGATATCGAGGCTCCATTCACCTGCGTGGGTTTTCAGGCCTATGGCAATGGATTTGTCAGTGATACTATTATCCATGGCGGGAAGAAAGCCATCCGGATACAGGGAGGTGTTGTTGCGTTCCGTCCAGCCGGGAAGCCGGTATACCGCGGTGAATTGCGAGTTCCGGTGACTAATACCACCGAATGCATACACCTCCGCGTGCTCACTAACGGGAATGGCTGTATTAAAAAATAGCAGGGCGTCTTTAGCTTTGTTGGAACCTCCGCCTCGTTGATCAAAGAAGTGCCGGTCTATGCCCCGGCTTTTCAGGATGGCGTCGTCTATTTCTTTCGTGTATATGTTGTCGTAGCCGCGGGTGTTGGCGCCGCCGCCATAAATGGGACCGTTGTATAATCCGGCATCGTCGCGGCCGGGTTGCCGCGAAATGGCTTGTGTGGCAAATTCAGCGGTGGCATTGAGGTAGCCGCCGCGGGAGCCTATTTTAACGCCATAGTTGATGTTGGAGCGGGTGGCAGCGCCATCGCCTCTGCGCCGGATACTGCCGGTGGTACCCACAATTACATTGGACGCTTGTTTTTTCAGTACAATGTTGATCACACCGGCAATGGCATCGGAGCCATATTGTGCAGCGGCGCCGTCACGCAATATTTCGATGCGCTCTATGGCGCCGGCAGGTATAGCATTCAGGTCGTACCCGGTGGCGCCATTGCCCAGCCCGCCCCAGTTGACGTTGGAACTTTTGTGCCGGCGTTTGCCGTTTACCAGTACCAGCAACTGATCTACGCCCAGGCCTTTCAACTGTGCCAGGCTGAGTGCGGAACCGGCATCACCGGCGTTGGTGCCATTAACCGAATGGAAGGAAGGCGACACATACTGCAGCAACTGTGTAATGCTGGTTTGTGGAGCGGCTTCCTGCAGCGATTTAATATCAATGATATCTACCGGCACCGGCGAGTTCAGTTTGGTGCGATTGGCACTGCGGGAGCCTACAATCTGTATTTCTCCCAGTTGTTTGGTAGTGTCCGTGAGATGTTTTTGCTGTGCCGTCGACGTCGCGGAAAACAGCAACAGGGGGGATAAAACCGGCAGTATAATTTTTTTCATGCGTTGGTTGATTTTTATAGTTAGTGATGCGCTACTTTAAAGCGGTCATCTGTTAGTGCGACCAGGAAATTTTCGAGGTCCGTCATCTCGTCTTTGCTCAGGTGCAGTGGTTTGTTCAGTGATAAATCCCGGTGGATGCCATCATGTACAATGCTGTCGGGTTCATTGTAATAGGCGATCACTTCTTTCAGCGTTTTAAACATGCCGTTATGCATATAGGGCGCAGTAACGGCTACATTCCGCAAACTGGGTACCTTGAAGAAACCCTGATGGGCACTGTCTTTCGTAGCTTCAAAACGACCGGCATCTTTCAGGGTAGTCCCGTTATAAAGACCGATGTTTTTGAAGCGGTCTGCCGTAAAATCTTCTCCCGAATGACAATTATTACAATTGGCTTTACCAATAAACAGCATGCGACCACGTATAGCCGACGGCGTTAGGGCGCTGTCATTCCCGGCGATGTACCGGTCATAGGGGCTGTTAGCCGTTTCCAGCGTGCGTTCATAAGCGGCCAGCGCCTGTGATAAATTTTTAGCCGTTGGCAAACTGTTAAACACCTGCTGAAAATAAAGCCGGTAACGCTCATGTTCATTTAGTCGTTGTACGGCTTCTTCCACAGGCAGCCCCATTTCATCCGGATTTGCAATGGGTTGTAGCGCCTGATCCTCCAGGGAAGCGGCTCTGCCATCCCAGAAAAAGTTAGGGCGTCCGGAGAGGTTGGTGATACCCGGCGTATTTCTTTTGGTGGGGGTATGATGAATCCCGATGCTGAAGGTGAGGGTATCCGCAAATCCGAATTGCGGAATGTGACAGGATGCGCAGCTGATACTGCGATCTTTCGACAACAACGGGTCAAAAAAAAGCTGCTCTCCTAACTGGGCCTTACTGGGCGGATCGGCAGACCGGGGGCTGATATTGAACCCCGCGATGAGTATGCCTGCACATAGCATGCCCGGTAAAATGAATATCATTTTTCTACGCTTCATGGTGGTAAAAATTATGGAGGGCATATGGTGCCCGGTAGCAACATGGGGGTTGCAAAAAATTGGTTGGTAAAAGTTCGCGTTGCTGTAAGGAGGCTGTAAAAAGAAAGGTGGATTGGCATTCCCGGGAACATGGGCGGGAGTGCCCATGCTCCCCAGGAATTATTAATGGGGTAGTAAAATAATGAATGATTTATTTGGCAGCTGCCACGAGCACTACGTCCAGGTCAAAATCATCATAGATGGCTTTGTCGCCGATGCCTTCAAAGAAGCTTTTGGAACCGTATTTAATATTGTATTTGGTACGATCCACTTTAATAGCTGCTTTTGCAGTGAGCTTATTGCCGGCCACTGTTACAGTAGCAGGGAAGGTAACCGGGTTGGTGATGCCCTTGATAGTGAGATTGCCGGTTACTTCGTAGTTACCGCCGCCTTTGGAAGTAACGCTGGTAGTGGCAAAGGTAGCCGTAGGGAATTTCTCTACTGCAAAGAAATCTTCACTTTTCAGGTGGCCGAGTAATTTGGCATTGCCGCCTTCATCTTTGATATCCGTTACTAAAATGCTACGGGTATCCAGGGAAAAGGTGCCGCCTTTCAGTACGTTGTTGTCTACTTCCAGTTTACCGTCGGCAACATTGATAGTGCCCTGGTGTTGTCCGGTTACTTTTTTGCCGGTCCAGTTCAGTTTGCTTTCTTTCGCATCTACCTGGAAAACGGTGGCTTTGCGGGCAGTAGCAGATTTGGCTGGTTTTTCTCCTTTGTTGACAGTCGCAGGTGTTGTGAAAGACATTAAAAAGATAGATCCTCCAATAAAGAACAGAGATGCTAATCGTTGCATATATGTGTGTGTTTAAATTTGGTGCTAATTTAAGGCGGACCGGCCGATGAATGTTTACGAGATCCGGAAATAAATGTTAAAGTTATTTTTCTGCAATCAACTCGTCCAGGTCATGATTCCATTTGGCCACATAGTCTTTGTAATACTGGCCGGTGATTTCCCCGGTATAACCAGTATGTATCTGCCTTACTTCCCCTTTACGGTCTATAATAATCGTTGTCGGGAAGGCCATCATGCGGTTGAGTGCTGGTAATTTCTCCGATGCCACTTTCTTATCAGCAATGCCACCAAAAAGAATATCATATTGTATGTTGTATTTCTCTTTTAACTTACCCAATGTATACTTGGCATATTCCAGGTCATCTTTCTGCTCAAACCCAATAGCAATGGCTTCTACGCCACGGTCTTTGTTTTGATTATACCAGGGAGAAAGGAAAGACGTCTGATCGGTACAGTTAGGGCACCAGGTACCAATGATTTCTACAATCACTACTTTCCCTTTATACTTCTCATCACTCAACGATACATTTTTACCGGTAAGGTCGGGGAGGGTGAAGTCCAGTTTTTTGTAACCTTCTTTCAGGTAAGTGAGCTTGTAGGGATCCGGGAGTTCTGCTGCTGCATTTTTATCTGCATCAAAGCGGATGTTATTGTAAATGCCCAGGCTGATTTCACCGGTAATAGATTTATCATCATTTATTTTTCCTTTTATGTAGATGGGACTGGGACCGGTAAAGCCGGATAATTCAAATTCATCCCCGTGTACACTGCCTTCCAGCTCGCGGCTGTCGCCCACTACGGACATAATCACGCCGGTGAGCTTATTACCTTCTTGTTTCAATAAGCCAATACGGTTAGGGGTAGGTTCTTTGGCGGCTATTTTCAGCTCCCATTTACCACTGATATCAAAGGTAGGAGCAGCTTCAGTACCCGGTTCGGCAAAGCGGTAAGTTTGCCCGTGTTCCGCCGTAAATGGTAAGGCGTTGCCCCGGAAGTTGGGAACCAGGCTCCTGTATTCGCCGGAAATTTTCCCGTCAGACTCTATATGAGCCACCAGTGCGGCGTCATAAGTGTTCATTTTAATGAATAAGGAATCGTTGCCCAGGCGTTGTACATGGAAGTTATCGCGCCGGGTGCCGTTGATCAGCGTAAATACAGCATGTTCAGGATCTTTTCCTTTTAATTCAAAATTAAAAGGCACCTGGGATTCGCTGAGCGTGAATACACCACGCCAGATACCTTGTTTTACAAATGGTTTTTTAGGGGCGGCAAATGTATGCTGGCCGAATAATCCTGCCACCAGCAGGCTGGTTAAAAAGAAATGCTTATGCGTTTTCATGATGGTATTTTATTGGTTGAACAATGCAAGTCGGGGCCGGTCCTGGTGGGGCGACTAAGCGGTGTTACTATTAAAACTGGTGGTGAATACTGATGGAGTGGTGGCTTTTATCAGTGGTGGTGAAACAAAGATAATAGGGAGTTTTGTTATCACCAAATAAAAGTCTATAAATTTTGTAGACTATTCTGAAAAGCAGGAAGCATAAGGCAAAAAGCACAAAGCTATTTTCGCGATTGATCGAAGCGGATTTTGTCTTTTTCAGGATTAGACTGATTGTGATGATTATATTTTAGGAATTTAAATAAGATAATAATTCGAAGTAGACATCCGCTAATATTGTCTTTCATCTTTTTAAATCAAAAAAATAAAAATCAGGATAATCAGTCTAATCCTGAAAAAGACAAAATCCGCTTCGATCAATCGCTATAATAGCTTTGTGCTTTTTGCTTTATGCTTTAAGCTCAACAAAAATTGTCCTAAATTTGCGGTTTAAACCTCGCGCTTTGAGCAATTCTGTTTTTTTAATAACGCCGCCATTTACACAATTGAATACGCCTTATCCGGCCACGGCCTACCTGAAGGGTTTTCTGAACACCAAAGGCATTCCCTCTTTCCAGGCGGATCTGGGTATTGAAGTAACCTTGCGTTTATTTTCAAAACAGGGATTGGAACAGCTGTTTGCGCATATTGCGGCCACACCGCCGGTAGCGGCGTCGGACAATATTGCCCGCATGCTGGTGCTACAGGACGATTATATACAAACCATTGATGCCGTTATCTTGTTCTTACAGGGTAAGAACCCCACACTGGCACACCTGATCTGTAAACGCGATTATTTACCGGAAGCTTCCCGTTTTGCGCAGCTGGATGACCTCAACTGGGCCTTTGGCTCCATGGGTACGCAGGACAAAGCCAAACACCTGGCTACCATGTACCTGGAAGACTTGTCGGATCTGATCATGGTCTGTGTGGACCCGCATTTTGGTTTCAGCCGGTATGCAGAGCGCTTAAGTCGCTCTGCCAATAGCTTTGATGAGTTATACGAAGCCCTGCAGGCGGAGTATACCTATATAGACCGTATTTTAACAGATCTCCTCGCCACGCATATGGAACAGGTGCAGCCAGCCATGGTAGCTCTTTCGGTGCCTTTCCCCGGCAACCTGTACGCAGCGTTGCGCTGCGGCCAGTGGGTGAAACAGCACTATCCACACGTGAAAATAGCGATGGGGGGAGGTTTCCCTAATACAGAACTGCGCTCGCTGGCGGATGCCCGCGTATTTGAATTCGTGGACTTCATTACACTCGATGATGGCGAAGCTCCCATCGAAAACCTGCTGCTGTTCCTCGAAGGAAAGAAAACCACCGAAGAGCTGAAACGCACTTTCCTGCTCAGCGAAGAGAAAGTAACTTATATCAACGATAAAGCTACGCACGACTATAAGCAGTCGCAACTGGGTACACCCGATTACAGCGACCTGCTGCTCGATAAATACATTTCTGCTATTGAAGTAGTGAACCCGATGCACAGCCTCTGGAGTGATGGTCGCTGGAATAAGCTCACCATGGCGCATGGCTGCTACTGGGGTAAATGTACCTTCTGTGATATTTCACTGGATTATATAAAGATTTACGAACCTATCACCGCCTCGTTGTTATGCGACCGGATGGAAGCCATCATTGCCCAAACCGGGCAAAACGGGTTCCATTTCGTGGACGAAGCCGCGCCACCGGCCCTGATGCGGGCGTTGGCACTGGAAATCATCCGTCGTAAACTGACGGTGAGCTGGTGGACCAATATCCGTTTCGAAAAAAGTTTTACGCGTGACCTCTGCCTGTTGCTGAAGGCATCGGGCTGTATTGCCGTTTCCGGCGGCCTGGAGGTGGCTTCTGATCGTTTGCTGACCCTCATACAGAAGGGGATCACTGTGGCCCAGGTGGCCCGTGTAAATCGTCATTTCACAGAAGCGGGGATTATGGTGCATGCATACCTGATGTACGGGTTTCCCACCCAAACGGCGCAGGAAACGATCGACGCCCTGGAAATGGTACGGCAAATGTTCCAGGCCGGCATCCTGCAATCAGCGTTTTGGCACCAGTTTACTATGACCGCGCATAGCCCGGTAGGATTGGACCCCGCAAAATTCAATGTGCAAAAGGAAACCGACGAAACCGGCGCCTTTGCCAATAACGATATCATGCATATTGATCCCACCGGCGCGGATCATGAAACCTTCAGTTATGGATTGAAAAAGTCGCTGTTGAATTATATGCACGGCGCCTGCTTCGATTACCCATTGTCAAAATGGTTTGAATTCAAGGTGCCGAAAACCACGGTGCATCCCGATTTTATCACCACTGCCCTGATGGAGGAAGAAGCTGGTACCGTGAAGCCAACGTCTAAAGTGGTATACCTGGGCAAACAGCCATCTATGGAAATTATTACCAAATCAAAGAAAGGGGCAACTTGGGAAATGTCTTCCCTGACCTTCCAGGGTAAAAAAGAAAAAATAAATATCAGCGTACAGCCGTCACAGGGAGTATGGCTCACTGGTATGCTGCAGGCGCTGGCAGTGGCCAACCCGAAAACCTATACGCTCCAGGAGGTAAAAGACAACTATGAGGCCGCCGGACTCGACGACTTTGAACTCTTCTGGGATAATAAGCCGGTGAATACTTTACATAAGCTGGGGTTGTTGAAGTTGTAGCAGAAAGCTGAAAGGAGAAAGCAAAAAGCTATTTTTGCGGATGATTTTAGTGGAAACAAAATTCGATTGGATCACTCGCGAAAATAGCTTTTTGCTTTCTCCTTTTGGCTTTTTGCTATACCGGGTTTTTTCCCGGTATCAGACATGCGGAAAAAGTTAAATATTTGTTTCCACTAAACTGACCTAACAATGAGCGATCAAATGTCACTTGCCGGCTATGGTTGTAATAGCCAGGGCCACCTGAATCCTACTCCCCAACAACTGGACTACAACATGCCGTTTACGGGAGATCCGCAAACCTATGGTATGCCTGTAACGGTTGCAGCTTATTTCGGTATGCTGAACAATTTCTATCTGCTACTCATGAAATATCCTGAATTGCTGGCCGCTTTCCAGGGAAATTTCTTTGTAGATTTTAGTAAAGCATCGTTGCTGCGTATCCTTAGCCAGGAAGGTTGTGAATACGTTCGTTTCCATTATGCGGTACCGGAGGCAAATGAGAAAATCACGCTCGTTGCGGAAGGACTGGATCTTAACCAAAACCAGGTAGGCTACCCGGCACTGCTGGATAAAGCTACTACCGGTAACCTGTTACCAACCACCGGTGATCCTAAAATTGAGGAGAGAGGTAATGGTAAATATCCGCCACCGCCATTCAGACAATTATTTGAATTATTGAAAGCACAGGGTTCTCCGTTGGCGACTGCGGACCTGGATCTTGTATTCCCATAATATTAACAGTATTTAAATCTTTGTGCCGATGAACGGATGGGTGTATGCTTATTATGTACTGCTGGTAGCCTGCTTTATTTTGAGCCTCTTTCATTTACAATACAGGGAGGTGAAGATATTATGCGTGCTGCTGGGAGTGTCTATTGTTACAGAAGTAATCGTAGAGTTGATCGGCACAGAAGGTTTAGGCTTTTTTATTGTATATCACTTTTTCGTGGTGCTGGAATATAGTCTGATTACTATAATTCTCCGATCAGGAATCAAGGACTATCGATGGCGGTTACTCATGGGAGTTTCCATCTTTGTGTTCGGAATAGTTTCCCTGTTCTATAGTTTTGTATTGGGTGGATGGCGTGCCTTTCCCGGCATTAACATCACCATAGAAAGCTTCCTGGTCATTTGCTGGTGCCTTTTATCCTTTTTTTCAATAACCCCTGAGAGTGAGGCGTCTATATTCCGGCACCCCATTTTTTGGATAACCCTTGCTTTTTTTATTTATTTCGCGGCTTCTGTTAGTGTTAATGCGTTTTATAACCTGCTACTGGAAAATGATACCACCAGGGCCAGGCATTTTTTCGCGGTGTTGAACTCAATATCCAATTACCTGTTGTATATTATGCTGATAAAAGGCGTAGTATGCTTCCGGTCAAACAGGATCTCTTTGTAGCTGTGATGTTTATTTCACTGTTGATTACCATCATGGGACTGGTGGTTGTATCGGCAGTGTTTAGTTATAAAAAGAAGCAGGATGCTTATTTACATCAGCTTAAACTAATGAAGGAAGATTACGACAAACAGCTTATGTGGTCCCAGATTGAAATGCAGGAACAAGCCTTCGCCCACCTGGGACAGGAACTGCATGACGATATCGGCCAACTATTAAGTAGCACCAAACTCCTGATCAATGTTACCCAAAGGAGTATGGCAGAAATACCTGATACCCTGCAAACAGCAGAAGAAACCCTGAGTACAGCCATTCAGCATCTGCGGGCCCTGTCCAAATCTTTCAGCCGTCAATGGCTCGACCAGTTCAGTCTCATCGAGAACCTGAAAACAGAAGTGGACCGGATTAACTCCAGCAGGGCCATTAAAGTAAAATTTACCCATGAACTGTTAGTACTGCCATTACAGGCTGAACCACAGATAATCCTGTTTCGCATCATCCAGGAAGCGATGCAAAACTGTATCAAACATGCCCGCGCGCAGGTAATTGATATCAGTATCCGGGCCGCCGGCCAACAACTCATTTTGCTCATCGCCGACGATGGCGCTGGTTTTGATAAAGCCAGTATGTCGTCTATCGGGATGGGCATCCGTAACATGCAACACCGTACCAACCTGCTGGGCGGCGATATCCGCTGGGAAGTAACCACCGCAGGTGGTACCGCAGTATTGATCACATTACCCCTTGAATAATTGTTATGAACATCAACATAGGCATTGCAGACGATCACCAGCTATTCCTCAAATCACTCAGTTTATTGATCAGTGGCTTTAAAGGCCTTCACATTGTAGCAGAAGCCATGAATGGCAAAGAAATGATCGATAAATTAGCCCAACTACCCAATCCACCGGATATCCTCCTGCTGGATGTTAATATGCCCGTTATGGACGGCGCCCGCACAACGGAAGCGGTACTGAAATTATACCCTACCGTTAAAATCGTAGCCCTGTCTATGAAAGATAACGACGCTACCATCATCGAAATGTTGAAAGCAGGCTGCTGTGCCTATCTCCTGAAAGATATTCATCCCACAGAACTGGAAAAAGCATTACAGGAAATATATAGCACCGGCGCTTACCACAACGATGCCGCTAACGTGAATTACCGCCGGCTGCTGTTGCAATCCGAACAAAAACAAACACTCACCGACCGGGAGCGGGAATTTCTCAGCCTGGCCTGCAGCGACCTTACCTACAAAGCCATTGCAGCTAAAATGAATGTGACAGAAAGAACAGTAGACGGATACCGGGAAATATTATTCAATAAACTCAACGTGCAAAGCCGTACCGGTATGGTGCTGGAAGCATTGCGCCGCCAGCTCGTTACGTTGTAAGAAAAACTTATTCTTTCAGGTTGTTGACAGGATTTGTACGGGCTGCCATCCAGGTTTTATAACCCACCGTAGCCCACGCCATCAACACGGACAAACCAATCGCTGCTATAAAGATGCCAACACCAATAGCTGTATGATAGTAGAAATCAGACAGCCATAACTGCATAAAATAATAGCCGAGTGGCGCCGCCAACAAAAATGCAATGCCAATTAACAACATAAACTCACGGGAAAACAATAACAGGATACTGGCTACAGACGCGCCCAACACCTTGCGGATGCCCACTTCCCGCGTACGATGCACCACCATGAAAGAGATCAACCCATATAAACCCAGGCAGGAAATGAAGATGGCAATACCCGCAAATAATTGGAACAACCGGGAAGTAATCACTTCAGATTGATAATAATCACTGATTTGCTGATCCACGAAAGTAAGGTCATACATATACGAGGGATATACCCCCGTGAAAGTTTGTTCCACCGTTTTTAATGTGGCTACCATTTTTTCAGGTTGCAGACGCAGGGCCACATAGTCGTAGCCATTTTTCTGAGGCCCCATAAACATGGGAGGAATGGCCTCATGCAGGGATTTGTTATTGAAGTCATGAAACACCCCTACAACAGGATATTTCGTATTGTCCAGGGTCAGGGTTTTACCGATGATTGCGTCGGGAGAAGCAAGTCCCAGTTTCTTCACGGTTGTTTCATTGACAACAATTTCCCGTAAAGTATCACTGGCATACGGCACTCTGCCTGCCACCATCTGGATGTCAAAAGTAGGATAGAAGCCAGTGTCCACCGCTTTGGCGGAAATCCGGAAAGGTTGTTTTACCGGGCTGTTGTCGAAATAAAAATCCTGTTGAAAGTCCCTGTCGGAAGAAGGTGCATCCGCGCAAAGACTGGTGGCCAGCACTCCGGGTACGGCTGCCAAACGGTTTACCAGGTAATCGTATTTCAATTTCATGGTACTGTCACTCGGCAGGTTAACCAGTACCACCGCATCTCTGACGAATCCCATCGACTGCTGCTTTACATATTGCATTTGCTTTACCACTACCAGTGTGCCGATGATCAGCAGTTGTGCAATCATAAACTGAAATACCACTAACCCCCGGCGTAGAGAGGCGCCCCCGGTTGATTTGGTGTTGATCCTGCTTTTGATCGCCAGCACAGGGTTAAAGCCGGATACAACCGTGCCCGGATAAAATCCTGAGAGGAAAGTAACGACGATGGTACAAAGTAGCAAAGTGATCCAAACGTCTGGTTTCACCAGGAAAGTGGGCGACAATGGTATATTGATCAGGGTGCTGATGTTGGGTAAAGTCACCGCCACCAATGTCACCGCAATGATAACCGCTACCACCGTGATCAGCGCCGTTTCCATCAGGAATTGAGAAAGCAGTTGCAGTCGGTTGCTACCCAATACTTTTCTAACCCCTATTTCTTTTGCACGATTCACCGATAAGGCAGTGGCCAGGTTGATGAAGTTGATACAGGCCACCAGTAAAAGAAAAATACCAATCAGGCCTAACGCCCATAATTCTTTTGACGAAAGTGGAGATGCTACGAAATTGAGATAGTTTTTATCCAGGTGCATGGCCTGTACTGGTTGGAGGTGAAGCTGCACCGCCTGCGTAGTCTGATCTTTGTAATACCTGTTTACAAAAGCAGGTAGCGCGGCAGTAACAGCAGCCACCTGCGCTTTGTTTTTCAGCAAAACAAAACATTTGTGCCAGCTACGTGTGGGATCCCATAAAGTAGGATCCGAAAAAGCATCCGGTGATAATTTCCGGACGGTAGCCATGGAAATGCCCAGTTTTATTGGCATATCGGTGTTGGTCGGCAGGTCTTCAAATACACCACTCACCTGTAGCGGTATCCGGTAAGACCACATCTGTATAGTGCTGCCTACCGCTTTGTCAATGCCGCCAAAATAAGCTTTGGCAGTACTGGCGGAAATAACTACCATGTTCGGCGCAGATAGCCCCTCCGCATTGCCGGCTAACCAGGTATAATCAAAAATGCGGTAAAGTCCGGGAGAGGTAAAGAAAATGCCGGGTTGCTTGATTCGCTTTTCCACCGCGCCCCCGGTGCCAGGGATGTATATCTGTGCGCCGCCCATTAGTTGGGAAATAGCAGCGGTTTTTTCCAGCATGGGAAAATCCGCTTTTATCCGCTCTTCAAATTGTGGGGGCACATTACTGAGGCGCTCGGCGACTTCCCCATTACTTTTCTTTATAACGTCAGTGGTTATACGATAAATATTTCCGGCGTTATGATGGTAAGTATCATAACTGTTTTCATACCGGATTACCAAAAAAATAACGAGTGCAGCTGCAATACCAGTGGCCAGTCCTGCTATATTCAGGACAGCGAAGGTTTTTTTTCTGGTAACGCTGCGAAGGGCTGTTTTCAGGTAGCTGTTTATCATAATAGGGGGATAGCCTACAAAAAGTAGGTCAAAAGTATAATATATTCATAATCAATTTATAGGTAAGGTAACGATTGGGGGCTAACGTCCGGTTATGGACAGTGGATTTCAATTCCGGACATCCGGTTAAACCACTCCGCCGGTTTCACCGCTTTAACTCCGCCGTTTACCGCTTTTTCTCCCAGCTTCACCTTTTTGGATGCCGGCAGTCACCCCCGATGTTGTACTTTCGACCGGTCAACATCAAACTAAATCTGCCGAGATGAATAATCTACAACAGTTGCCGGATAGGATCCTGGAGGTGAATCAGCTAAACGTACGTTATGGCACTTTCCAGGCCGTAAAAGACGTTTCTTTTGGGGTGCAGGGAGGGGAAATATTCGGCTTGCTGGGACCTAACGGTGCCGGTAAAACGAGTACACTCAGTGCTATAGAAGGATTGCTGCGCCCGGCGTCGGGGACCATTACCGTAGCCGGATTTAATACCCTCGAAAAACCTCTGCATGCCCGCGCCAATATGGGGGTACAGTTGCAGGCCACCAGTTTCCAGCCGGAACTCACCATTGCAGAAATTATCCGGCTCTTTGCCAGCATTTATGGCGTAGACCTTAATGAAGAAAAGGTGAAACAAAAACTGGCAGAAATCAGCCTGGAAGCAGCGGCAGATAAGAAAATTGCGCAGCTCTCCGGCGGTCAGCAACAACGGGTATCGCTGGCTATTTCTACCATCCATGATCCACAGCTGATATTGCTCGATGAGCCAACAACCGGGCTGGATCCACAGTCAAGGCGACAACTATGGGAAAGGATAGAACACTTCCGCAACAGGGGACATGCCGTGCTGCTGACCACCCATTCCATGGAAGAAGCAGAGGCTATCTGCGACCGCATTGCCATTATTGATCATGGGCGCGTGATTGCTATAGATACGCCGGATGCATTGATAGACAAGCATCGCCATGATCCGGAGGTACTAAAAGTAGTACGCAAGGGAAAAGTAACCCTGGAAGATGTATTTATTGGATTAACCGGTACGGCTGTTCGCCCCTGATAAAATAGGTAACATGGAAACAAGAATCCCTAAGAATTCCGCTGTGATGTCTGCTTTACTGCAGGCCGATTTTACGACTTTATGGCGCAACCGCCGGTCTTTCCGGCTGGTATTGATTGTGCCAATAATCATATTGATTTCCTGGAAAGGACTGATCGATAAACTGGGCGGCGTATTTGTGCTGTCGTCCTGTATTACCATTGGACTCACCAGCATAGGGTTGATGGGCTATTCCAACAGCGTTGCGCGCGACCGCGAGAAGGGCGTATTTCAGCGGTTACGGGTAGGACCGGTATCTGCATGGACGATTATGATGAGCCGTATTACCGTGCAGATAGCGATGATTATGTTGATGACCATATTGGTTTTTGCGGTAGGATATTTTGTGGATCACATACAAATATCCCCCGCAGGTTATGCAGCGGGCCTGTTGATGGCCATGCTGGGAGGTGCGGTTTACCTGGGTCTGGGACAGGCTATAGTAGGGTTGATCAAGAACCCGGATACGGTGAATTCCACCACACGACTAGTATACTTTGTTTTTATAATGATAGGAATGTTTGGTGAATTTGGAGTGTTGGGAGATGTAATCAAGCAGGTAGTGACCTGGTCGCCATATGGGGTAGTAAGGAAAATCCTGGCTGGCAGCCTGGATCCGGCTACCTGGCAAATGGAAACTACTTACGCGTTACTGGCTTCCATCGGCTATACGCTCCTTTTTGTGACAGTGGGTGTGAAGTGGTTTAAATGGGAGAATAAGTAGTGGGGAAAATATTTCAGGGAGATGGGTATTTTGCTCCATCTCCCTGGAATATCAGGTTTATGGCTTCGACACTTTCATTTTTGAATCAATGAATTCCCATTCATTGAGATGTGCATTACGGTGTTCTTTTTTCACGATGGCATCAAAAGCAGGTAGCATGGCGGTATGTGCCGCTGCTACATCATGATTTTCGGCCGGATCTGTGCTGAGATCATACAATTCCCAAGCAGCACCGGGGTTTTTCTTCAAACCATTTTTTATGGCTTTCCATTGTCCCATCCGAATGGCAACAGCGCCTCCTTTTTCCGGGTATTCAAAATAAAGATATTTCCGGTCGGCTTGCTGACGATGCCTGCCCGTCATTTCCGGCAGCAATGAAATACCATCATTGGCTGGTGGCTGAATGCCGGCGATATCGGCAAAAGTGGCCATCATATCATATTGTACGCCGGGTAGTTCAGACGTTTTGCCGGCGGGAATTTTACCAGGCCACCTCGCGATGAGGGGCTCACGGATACCGCCTTCATAAAGGTCCATTTTAAGCCCTCTGAGGCCCCCGGCACTATTAAAGAAGGCGGCGTCCACACCACCGTTGAAAGTAGGGCCGTTATCGCTCGAGAACATAATAACGGTGTTTTCATCCAGTCCCATACTGGCCACCAGGTTCATGATAATACCAATCTGGGTGTCCAGGTAGGTAATCATGGCAGCATAGGCTGCCCGGGGATATTTATGCGGCGTATATCCCTGTTGCCCGTAGTAGGGTTGGTCGTTGAACTGCCCCAAATAGTGCTGCACGGCGCTGTCAGGGACCTGTAAAGAGATGTGTGGTATTGTGTAGGGGAGATATAGAAAGAAAGGTGCTTTGCCATGGCCGTTGATGAATTGGGTCGCTTTCTTCGTCATCTCATCTACCGCATAATCTTTCCCCTTGAACTGATCAAAGTCTTTGTCGGTGGCGGTGGCTGGAGACAAGGTCTGGTGTACATTTACCCAGGTATTGCGTAAGCTATCAGCCTTGCCATTTTCCCACAGATGGGTAGGGTAGTAGTTGTGTGCCTGTTTCTGATCCAGGTAACCGTAGAAGTAATTGAACCCTTGTTTGTTGGGATCGCCGGTGCTGTATTGCATGCCCAGTCCCCATTTGCCGATGGCGGCGGTGGTATATCCGGCTTGCTGCAGCATTTTACCTACGGTGATGGTGCCTTCCGGCAAAGGCATTTGTCCGCCTTCGAGTGAATCCGCAAAGCCGCCCATTTCATAGTTGCCACGGATATACGAATGTCCGCCATGACGCCCGGTAAGCAGCATGCAGCGGGCAGGAGCACATACGGGAGTGCTGGTATAAAACTGGTTGAAGTGAATGCCTTCTGCCGACAGCCGGTCCAGGTTGGGCGTCTTTATCTTTTGTTGTCCGTAAGGGCCGGTTTCTCCAATTCCCAGGTCATCGGCATAGATGAAGATGATGTTTGGTTGTTGCCGGTCTGCTGTCTTTTTTTGCTGCTGCGCCATGCTGTTTATCCCGGTGAGTGCAGCCAGCGTAAGCAGGAGAATACTTCTTGCCATAGCCATCAAAATATTTGTGGGGAAGATAAACAGGTTATGGCAGAATGTGTATAGTGGCGGCATTTATTGCGCAAGCGTTTGCGTACGGATAATTACTTCATCAATGCGGTGATGATCCATTTTCCGGATTTCAAAAGTCACCTGGTTCAGCATAACTTTTTCACCTGCGCGGGGAATATGCCGCAGTTTGTCGATCAGCAGCCCGGCTACCGTAATATCTTCCATTTCATATTCCCGGAGCCATTCATAGTTCAGGGTTTCGCGGATATAACTGAGCTTCGTATAGCCGTAAGTAAGCCAGCTTTTATCTGGTTGTTGTACCAGGAAACGCTCTGTGGCATTGAATCCCGGCAGGCTGCCTCCCAACAGCCCGGATACAATATCGTGGTAGGTGATTACGCCCTCGCAGGCGCCGTATTCATTCACCACGATGCCCATGTTGGTGTTTTCCTTTCTCAGCTGCTGAAAAATATCATATACTTCCTGGTTGGCCGACAGGAAGGAGATGGGCGCCATGATGTCTGTAATGGCTTTGTCGGGGTAGAGGAGAAAGTCTTTCGCGCCCAGCGCACCCAGCATTTCTCTTTTGTCGTTGGTGATAGGGAAGGTGCGGTGTATACTTCGTTTAATCGTTTCTGTTATTTCTTCCCGGCTCATTTTTTCCTGTATATAAGTAATCATGGTGGCGGGCGTCATGATATTTTCCGCGGTGAGGTCATAGGCAGAGAAGAGGTTTTTATGCAATATAAATTCTCCTTTGTCTATCAGGCCCTGTTTGTACGCGGTGGTTAGCATACTTCGTATATCATTTTCCGTTAGTTTCTCTTCCCGGATGGTATTAATGGAGAAAAGCCCGAGAATGAACTTGGTACTGGCGGTGAGCAGTTTAATAAAAGGGTAGGTGATTTTTGAGAAGATGATCATGGAAGGGGTAATCAGTATAGATATCTTCAACGGGTTCACGAGTGCCAGGGTTTTAGGAATCAGTTCCCCGATTACAATGGTGATATAAGTAATGCTGCCTACGCCCACCAACAGGGCGGTTAAGTGCGCCCAGGAGTTGTGCATCCCCCAGCCAATGAAAACTGGCTCCAGCCAGGCGGCCATCAGATCGCCTCCGTATATCCCTTCCAGTATGCCTACCAGCGTAATACCTACCTGTACCGCGCTGAGGAATTCGTCCGGATCTTTAATCAGTTGCAATACGTTCAATGCCTTCCGGTTGCCGTTATCCGCCTGTTGTTGCAGTAGATTTTTATCGACCGATATCAGGCCAATCTCCGCAATAGAGAAGTAGAAGTTGAGTGCAATAAGTATCAGTATGATGATAATAGAAGCCATAAGGAGAACGGTTTTCAGAAGCATAACAACTCGCCCTGTTGATTGTTTATCGGGAAGCATACTGAAAAAATATTGCAGTGAAAATTTGGAAAAATAAAATGGGTGTGTATCTTTGCAACCCCTGACACGATATCAGTTGCCCAGATGGCGAAATTGGTAGACGCACTGTGTTCAGGTCGCAGCGCCCGCAAGGGTGTGCTGGTTCGAATCCAGTTCTGGGCACTACACTGGCCAAACAGTTTAATCACTGTTTGGCCAGTTTTTTTGTAGCATATTTGATGATTTTTATCCAGGTTTCAATTTCAGCCAACGTTGATCATGGATAATAAATGGGAGTTGTCAAAGAAAATCAGAACGGGGTTTATTGAATCATACCCGGTAGCCATTCGCACAGATGTCAGTAATACAATAAATATCTCCGTTTGTGTGTTGGTAGATCACTCAACAATTGAGCCTACACAGCTGAAGCAACAGGAGAGCGCGCTAAGGGAAGAAGGCATAGCGCTGATGCCCGGCACAGCGATCATTAATCAGCTGCATGTAGCAGATATAGAGGCTGCGTGTATGAAAATAGTTGAGTCGCTGAAAAGGCACCAAATTGCACCTTCCCGCGAGGGCTTCGCCTGATGGGTGATTGCTTTTTGCCACGGAGGCTATAGATTCCTTCCAGGGAAATAGTAAAATATTTAATAGATTATTTTCGCATCCCCGAATTGCCAATATATTAACAGATTAGTTGTATGTTAGCATAAGCTATCTGAATACGGACAGTAAGATTGCGATGATGACTTGTTACAGCATCCTTTCAGAAGGTGAATAACATTGATATGGAGGAACTGTTTATTCTTTACTACCTATAACGAAAACAAGTGTCAGTTCAAAACGCCTTAAAAAAAATACAGCAATACAGGGAAAATGAACGCGAAAACATGACAGGAGTTGTGTCGCTTAAGGATTTCGTTGAAATGTCGGCCAGGGAAGGTGTTTTCTTTTCTGTGGAAGAGTTAAAAAAGGCATTTCAGATTGATTGGGATATGCGTTGGCTTAAACACGCCAGGTGATAATCTTTTACTAATATTTTTGTATGCTGAATGTAGAAACATTAAAGTGTTCCTATGTGAAAGAAGAAATACTGATTATCTTATTTACCCGCTTATACTTTGGTACGCAGGGAATTGAAGAAATACAGGATTTTCTTGATCATGAGGTGATTGACTGGAATTTATTCTACAAACTTGTTTCGTATAATGATATAAGAGGCTTTGTTTATGATATCATTACCATATCGAAAATATCGATTGACCGGCAAATCTACGATACGTTAAAAAAAGACGTAATGGCAATTAGTTTGTTTGGATCTTACCAGGCTAATTTAATAAACCATCTAACGGCTGAATTTGAAAAATTAGCAATAACAGTCATTCCATATAAAGGGCATACACTGGCAGCCCGGTATTATAAATCCCCATTATTAAGAGAAAGCTCAGATATAGATTTTTTAATAGATAAAGATGACCTGTTTCAAATAAGGAAGTGTCTCCACGAAAACGGGTATGAGTCAAAATTTAGTCTTGCAGATCATCAAATAGGGTTCGTATTAAGCTTTCATAGAGAACTTTCCTTCAAATCTCCTAAAGATAAGATGGGCATTACTTCATCAGTAGAGTTACAATGGAAGCTGTTGGAGGGCTATTTAGGCAAATTTCCCCGGTATGATTTTTTTGTTCAACATCTGCAGTCATATACAACTATGGATGGGACTTTGCATATCGGCTTAACTCCCACCTATGATTTTCTATGTGTTGCCTCTCATCATTTAATCCGGGAACCGCTATTAAGATTCAAGTATCTGATTGATTTAGCGGCTATGATTCAAACTTCCTCCAGTCAACTGGATTGGGAGGAAATAAACTTACACTTTAAACGATACAAATTTTCTGCTTTTTTAGCGTCTGGAGTGAGTGCTATAACTGAAATAATTGGACTTCAACTTCCGGTATCTGATAGCCCTGCAGTAGCATATCATTTATTCGCGGCTACAGAAATGCGCTCCAGTCGCGAAGGTTTTTTTAGGAAAAACAGGTTGATATATTTAAAACAATCGTTCCTGGAAAGAATAAAATTAAAGGTCAGAATCTATTTGTTTCTATTGATACCCAATATTAACGATTTGTCCCTGACGACTGCCCCTGCATGGACTATTCCATTCATTACACCATTGAAATCTTTCAGGTTTCTGTACCGGCATCTTACGAAGAAAAACTAAGCTGGTCATACTTGTTTAATGCGTCTAGAATGGTGGCCGTAGCGAAGTTCTTTCGTTCGTCTTTTACCACAAATATATTTTCTCCGTTTTCATGATCTGAATTATCGACACCAGGAATCCTTAATTCTGCAGAAGGATGCCAATGTCCGGAAGGCTGTTGGGTATGGAGGAGATAATTTGTCATCTCTTCCAGGAGTTTAAGATGCTTGTTTTTATAGGGAGAGCATAATACTATTCTTAATAAAAGGGCTATTTTAAAATCATTGGGAGCCTCACTATCCAATTCTTTCCGGGCTTTATCACAAGCCCAGGTGACGGACTTGTTAATTACATTTTTATATTTATCAGCGTTTTTATTAAGCAAGGCTTCAATACTGAGTGCTGTGGCATATTCGGGACCATTCCACCAGTAACTGTACCAGTATCCTGCACTATGCTGGTGATCTAATAAATAGTCAATTGCATGTTGTGAGCCTGTTAGTGCGTGCGCAGCAGTAACACAATAATGAGGTATTTGCCAACCATTGAAATATTGGCCGTCTGGTCCCTTGTGGTTTTTATTGATGGCCCCACGGGGTGAATAAGTAACGATGCCACCACCTTCGGCGACATACCTGTTCATTATATCCAAACCAGGCTCAGGAAATTCGCTGGCAAATGTAGCCGAATTGGCAAAAAGCCAGGTCCATATGGTAGTATCTGCATCGGCCAGGTTCAGGATATTATAGCCCCATCCCTGATCTTTCCGATACCTGGTTTTCAAAATTTTCCAGGCTTTTCCCAGGGCTTCACTGGTTTTGGAGCATTTTAAACGAGCCAGATGACAGGCTACATAGGCAGTCACCCACTCGTCGCTGCTCCCGGTTTTTATATAAAAATCTCTCCACCATCCTGATTGTTGCTGGCTGGAGAGTAAATAATCAATCCCCTTATTAATTGCCTGTTTAATATCAGTGGCTAAGCTGGGCGCTGGTTGTTTTTCTGTTATCTTATTTACCGCCAATGGCTTTTTTACCTGCCATAAATTGCCATAGCCCAGATAGGCTTTTAATTCTATTTCTTTATCGGGATAATAAGATAATTTCAAATGGGAGATCTTTTTCTTTAGAAAAGTAAATTCATTTTCCGGTTTACTTAAAGAAGCTATCCATAAGTGTTCGGGCCAATCATTAATTTGGCCTGGAAATATTTCTCTGTCCCAGCTTAATATTGCGTCTATTTTATCTTCGTTGAAATGTTGATGCGTATTGAGCTTTTCTATAAAGAAACGCCAGTAAGTCTCGATGTCTGGTTGGCTGTCCCAAAAACATTCAAAACCGATTTTTGGGAAAATATTTTTCCCAATATCGATGCATAGTGTTACCCGGTCAGCGTAATTGTAGACAAATGATATCCATTGATCCAGTACTGGTCCTGTCCATGAATAGCCTATTTTTTTCAGGAAAGGAGCTACTGCGCTAACAGGTAATTTTTTGATGTTTACCCTCAATATTTCCACATCTCTGGAAAATAGGATGCCCAGGTAGGCAATAAATGCCGGGGAAGGGCAAGCATCCATGATTGTTTCAAAGAGAGGAAGAAAAGACTGATTTTCTCCCAATGTTTCTTTTATAGTAGAAGAACAGAAATCTTTTCGACTGATATCATTTAAATCTGGCTGCAATTCAAAAAATAACAAAGGCGTTTTTATGCCCGAAGGCAGCACATCAAGTTCCAGAAAAATTTCCGTAATATTTTTATGAGAGGAGGAGGATTTGTCTGCCCATCTTTTTATGAATCGGAGTAACTTTTCGTGTTCCGGATCTCGTGTAAGCTTGTTTTGAAACCAGTCTGAAAGCGCCGGTAGGTCATCTTCTTCTCTGCGTATGCAGAGTTGCAGATCTACCTGTTCGTGGTGATTGAGACGACATTCCAATCCAACTCTGATAAGTGGAGGAAAAAAGTCTGCTGCCTTTTTTAATAAAGTCATTTGCGTTGGCGACACCAGGACATCCGGGAGTGAATCGAAAAATTCGGGGGACGCTTTTAAAAGCGAGTATTCATCGGATACGTGCTTCATATCAGGGTATACTTATCGTTTCAAGTATTGAATTATACACTTCGTGGATACGCATAATATTATCCGGTGCCTGGATATTATAGGAGGGTACAACTTCCAGGAAGGTTGTTGCCGATTCAAAGTAAGTTTTTACGTACTGTTTGGAATTAAGTTCAGGAAGTAGTATTTCACTCATCAATATAGAAAGTGCTGTTGTTCTTTTTATGGTGGTAACCACTTTGTCAGGCTCCTGAACTCTTGGTTGTATAAAGAATACCGCGGCAATTCTTCGTGGAACAACGTCTACCGGGCTTGTTTCCCGGCAGAAGTAATATTTTTGGGTGATCATATCTGATTCACTGATCCATTTCCAGTTAGCAGGTAATTCAAATACAGGTGTAAGATTTGTTGGGGAAATTGGGAGGGTAGCAGCGATACTTTGATTAATTTTTAAAGAGGTTTCTCCCTGGGATACCCAAAAAGAGTTGCGCTCCTGGTGTAGCATCGCGTAGTCGTCGCCCCATACCGCATGACCCTGGAGATGGAAATAGGCGGCCAGTGTAGATTTCCCTGCACCTTTCTGGCCTATGAATAAAACCACCTGGTCATTAACACATATGGCAGATGCATGTAAGCAAAAATGACCTTGTTCCTGCAGGCAAAATTTGGTAATAGTTCCCCGTATTAATGTCTGGACTGATTGCTGTGAGATGTCTGGCGTCACATGATAGAAGACACTTTTGCCTTCGGAGAAAATAAGAAAGCTCGCCCTGATTTCGAGGCCATCATGATACTCAAAAAGGAAACACTTCTCATTTTCAGAAGTGTTTCCTAAATAAGCATTTTCGCCAAACATTGCTGAAGAAGGTGAGAGTTTCACCGGATGGAATATGATTTCTTTTTTCAACCCGGAAAAGCCTGCGTAATTTAAATTAGTGAATTTAATAGCGAAATGCAAAATGTCCGATTAATTATGAATTATAATTTGGTTGAGTGCCTCCATCATTGTGTGTACCGGATGATGTAGTGTTTGTTATTTCTCCGAGTTTTCCGAGTTTTTTTAATTCAGGGGATTGATAAACTTTTTTTTCTTCTTGTGTAGTTACTGTCTGTTGCATAATAAAACGCTTTTTAAATTAATGAAAATATTAAGAAAGAGAACTTCTCCATGACATGACATGTAAAACAGATAAAATATTATTGTAGAGTGCAGATGAACACTCCGGATCCCTAATTGCCGTTAATAAGCAGTCAATGTCTATCTTACCCTTTAAAAAATCACCTGATTCCGATATTTTTTCCTCTACTATGTTGCGTATATCCTGCGTTTTTAGGTTTTGAGAGTGCGCATTTCCATAAAGGGGCGTTTTGGGCCTTCTTACTATTTCCTTAGGTAGATAAGGTATCATTGCCATACGTAGCAACGACTTTTGGTGTAACAGATGGGGAGGGAGTGCAAGTATAAAAAGGAATAGTTCCAGTGAAAAAAATGGCTGCCTTATTTTCATCTTATTGCCCGTAAAACCCGGATGGGAACTTTCAAATAACCATGACCAGAAGGCATTTCCTGACATGGCAAAATTTGAACGTATAGAAGATCCATCTTTATTAGGTTTAATTGGCGTATAATCTTTGGGAAAGAAGGTAGGGTCAAACCAGGGAGGCACAGACATATTTGTGGCAGGAGCCTTCTTCTTTCTTTTGCCTAGTTTACGCCTGACTACACCGAAGAAACCTCCAAATGTTTTATAGAAGGTCAGGTCATCCAGGTATGGTTGCAGCAAGTAACCCTGGGCAATAAGCCCGCGGCGGGAGAGTGGCTCATATTCAAACAGTGGGTCTCCTCCAAAGCCTGTCAATAGCACCCTCGTAAAAGTTGCCGCATCAATAATTATCTGGGCCTCTGCCAGTGCATCTGGTATGGCAACTGGCTCAGGAATCCAGGACGATATCGGTTGTACAACGTTCTTAACATAATCTTCTGCAATGTATTGTTGGATGGGTATTTTAAGATGGTGGGCGGTGAGCTTCCCAAAATATCCCTCCTTTTCAGTTACAAGATGCCGGTAACTGATATTAAAAGCTTTTAGTGTATGATTGTCTCCGTACTCGTCGTTAAGCACTTTTTTAGCGGTCGCAGTGATGGATGAACTGTCCATACCTCCACTTAGTGTGCAGGCTACTTTATTAGTACGGGTGCGATCTTTGACGGATTGCTCAAATAAGCGATGGAAATGGCTGACATATTCCTTCGTGGTTTTATAGCGAACAGGCTTAATGTTAGCAGGAATGTTCCAATAGCAGCTGATATGAATTTCTCCGTTATTATAAGTTAGCTTGTGTGCCGGCGGAAGCTTTTTTATCTGTTTATAGATCGTTTGATCGAAACTCCAGCCTTTCCCACTTGTCAGATAATCCCGCAAAACATCATCATCCAGCTCAGGTTGCCGTTGTGCGATGTTTTTAAGAGATTGATAGAAGTTGGTGAACAGCAGCCGGTTATCAAACTGGGTATAATAAAAAGGGATCAGCCCAAAATGGTCACGGGCACAGAAAAGACAACCTGTTTCTTCATTCCAGATGGCAAAAGCGTAGTCCCCGGAAATATGTTGCAGACAATCCTCTCCCCATTGCTTATAAGCATAAAGCACCAGGTAGGAGTCAGGCGTGGTGTTACTGATGGCACTATAATATACACCGAGTGCTTTTACCAGGTCAACTCGTTTGTCCAAACGAATATCTCCCACAATCCGGAGATTCCCATCAACGGTAAAAGGAAGCTGCTCTATTGCTGTATCTTCACAGGTTTTAAGCCATCCAAACCGCAAATCAGCCTGGCTGCTGTTCCATGCACCCAGGTAGTCGCTGCAACAAGATGAAATGGCTCTTGTTGAAACGTCCAGCAATGTTATATCGGACTCCTGGAGTGGAGACGATATTATTCCTATGAATCCGCTCATTAAAATTTGAGAATAGCGTTTAGTTTACCCTCAGGTAAAACAAAATAATTTGCAATAATTGAAGGATGATCATTTATAAGCACCCCTTCTTTCTCTAACCATGCATGTGCATCAAACCTGCCCTTATCCTGACTTACACCAATTTTAAGCTCCGCGCGAATTCCTTTTCTACGCAATAGTAATCGCATGACCAACGACTGCGACAAACATCGGCCTTTTAAAGATGGTAACTGGTTCATCTGATGAAAGAGTGTGGCATATTTGTCAAGAATCACCATCGTTTCATCATCGCCAGGTGGAGGCACTTCTTTTATAAAAAAGGAAAGTAAATTTTCAGTTGTTTTTAAGCTCGTAAAACGAAGACTCGCTTCCGTTAGAATGGTAAGCATCCGAGCCTGAAAAAACAATTGATTATGTGCTCGCAAAGCGCTGTTTAGGGCAATAAAATCGTGATCTGTATACATCAATCAACAATAATTAGTTCTGCCTTTTTTAGATCGTCTATTAACAGGGAAATATCTTTCTGAAGTCGCTCTGTGCTAACTTCGTATTCAAGCTGAAGTGTATTGAGAACAGAACCGTAGGGCTGGTTATCAGATATTAATTCCCAAAAGCGCTTTCCAACATCATTGAGTTCATAGAAATGCTCGGTGCTTAAATTCAGAATGACAAAACCTGCCCCCATTTCCCGAACAATACTATTTTCAGAAATTTTTATTTTCTTTTCCAGAGAAATCATTAATAGTTATTTTGGCTGTCTTTAAAAAAAGTTAAGGGATCACACGACTCGACAAATAATAAAAGGTATAAGGTATATTGAATAAAAATATCGAACCTTTGGAAAAGGTATCTGTATACTGACCACAAGTGTACAGCAAATAGTATTGTTAAACAAGATACCGTTAAAGTTTTTGATGGTCTTTTTAAAAAAAAGATGGCGGATTGCCAGGTATATGCGCTGAAATCATAATGAATCTTTCCATATATAAATTTATATTTATATTATTGAGAAGAGATAATTGATGAATCGATCAATGCAATTATTGAACCCCAAGACCATTACCTGTCCAATGACGCTTGCTATTCGCCTATGATCTGTCTTTAAGCGGTACAATTATTTATATCAACAGTTTAAGTGCAAATAGGTTGACTAAAAGTGCATTTTTTTGTATTGAATACGAATGACAGGATTTCATGTAGATGATTTAGTCATCCAATAAAGGAACATATGTAGCAAAAAAAAGGAGCTACGCTGATTTGGCGTAGCTCCTTTTTCAATATTATGGTGAGTATTTCTTCTTACACAAGCAACAGCTAATACAGCCTGTCTATTGCCCCACTGCTTTATTAAGCGCAATAATCGCATCTTTGAAATGTTCCCGGGTAATCACAAACTGGAAATTGACTCTTCGTAAAGCTACACCTACACTTAAGATATTAATTTCCGCCTGGGCCAGTGCAGCAGTAGCTTTGGCTAATAATCCAGTTTGATCCATATTTGAACCAAGTACACAAACAATGGCAATTGGTTCAACGGTTACATGCTCATATTTTTCTTTGAGATCTTTCAGCAGCTGCTGATTCAAATCATTTTCCCAAATCACAATACTAATGCTGTTGGCGCTGGTAGCCTTAAAGGTATAGCTGACACCATAACGGGCAAATACCTGCATGATATCGAGATCACTGCCTACTGCACCTACCATTAAGGGATCGTAAATGTCGATGAGTAATTGTTGGTTAGAGCCGGTGATGACTTCCACCCGCTTATGCTCGGAAACATAGTTTTTAGTAATCAGCGTGCCTGGATGTTCCGGCTCAAAAGTATTTTTAATACGGAGATTGATACGCGCTATCTCCAGTGGCTTCGCGGCTTTTGGGTGAATAGCTTCCATCCCTACGTCCGCCAGTTGGTCGGCAATATCATAGTTGGTGTAACCCACCGGTTTTACATTTTCTATGCCTACCAGCGCAGGGTCGGCGGTTGACAAATGATATTCTTTATGGATAATCGCTTCTTCAGGAAGGAGCAGTTCCGCAATTCTGCTGAATGTTACTTCAGAATAACCGCGATCAAATTCCCTCATAATTCCTTCTGTGCCTTTCACGTAGCCGGTAGCAATGCAAAGGCAGGCTTTAAGATTGATGCGTTCAAATTCTTCCCTGATACGTTCATCAATCGTCAGTGAACGACCGTCGCCTAAACCACTAAGGTCTGCCAGCGCTACGTTCAGTCCTTTATTTTGCAGGATGTTTGTTAGCACAAAGGCGGAGTGACTTTCGCCTACGGAAGCGAGGATCTCCCGGACAGCCAGTAGAATGCCTTCATTGAGGTATCCGGAGGCCAGCATGGTATTAGCACTGTCAAGATATATCAGCACCCGGTTAATAATATCATCAGTCACTTCATCCGCAGCTATTACGTTGAGCCCAAGCGGTTCGTAATATGCATTCAGTTCTTTAAGGTGAAGTCTGACAGAGGCAAGTGCTTTATGATAATCACCGCGGGTGGCGAATTGATGATAAGCACCCGGGGCTTTCGTTTTTTTATTCTCCAGTAGCAGGTTGGTAACGCCGGAAAAAGCAGACACAATGAAAACACGGTTGTACAACTCATCTCCCGTACGCTCGTAATAAATGATATTGTCAATTACATCTTTTAAGGCACTCATAGACGTGCCGCCGATTTTTTCTACTGTTAACATGCTGCGAAACTATATATTTTATTTATTTAATAAAAGATTGATTCGCTGTCAAACTACTTGATTATCCCGATAAATGCAATTTTTATAGCGAATCATTTTGCCCGTATTAATTTGAGGCTTACCTTTGCGCCCTCATTATCAAACGATAGAAGCAGAAATGTGGGATAGATTCTACTTTAGAGCCATTAGCGTATTTATTTTATTGACTGGCGCATTATTTTTATTAAAGGATTGGATGTTGGACAATGGAGTACATCACAATGTACTACTCTTCGGAAACCTTGCACTGGCCTCTCTTTCGGCGTTTACTTACAACATGAGCCGCAAAGGTATAGAAGCTGAAAGCAATAGCATTTTTATGCTGCGCGTATACGGTGCAATGATCAGCAGAATGATGCTTTGTTTAGCCGGTATTACCATTTATGCCGTTGTTAACAGAGCCAACACCAGCAAGTACACCATCTTCATGCTGATGTTCTTCTACGCAGTTTATTCAATTTGCGAGAACGTTAGTTTGCAGAAGCACGCAAGGCAGGAGAAAAAAGCCTTGTAAGCCTAGGCTGGTACGTACATTTGCCCGGTAAAAAGTTCGGGGTACGGCACTTTTTAATACACTTTACTGATAAGGTATTGGATGTAATAGCAGCAGGAAGTCCTGCGCCTGGAACAGCTATGCTGCGCCAGGCCATGATGCTATTTGATAGCTGCGCCTTGTTGTAAGTGTGTTAATACAGTTGTCGTCCATGTCATATCATTTTCAGGAATAATAATAGTCCTGAAGTGATGACGTGTGCCTTCTATAGCCACTCCCGGTGAATCATCGACATGCCAGTCGATGCCAAATGCGGGAGGGTATTTGGAAATCAGGCCAGCGCGCTTTCCCAGCGTTTTATCGTGCACCGCTTTGTTGATGATTTTATGCAGATGGATACCGTAGCTGAGGAAAAGCATGCGGATATAAAAAGGAGACCGGTAAGAAGTGGTATAAACATACAATTGGTGGTTTTCCTTTATTAATCTTTTCATCAGCTCAACAGTGCCGCGCCTCAGGCTTTCCCGGCTGATTAATTTTTGCCAGGTTGTTTTCCGTTCTATCGGAAATTGTTTAACACCGGGTATCAGCGTATCATCCAGGTCAAAGGAAATGTTCATCGGTAGTATTACGATAAATTAAATTATATAGGTCTAATGTAGCTGCTTGTTGCTGCAATTCCAAATCATTAAAAAGCCACACTACGACGTAGTGCGGCTTTTCTTTTAATGGGTAGGTCTTAGTTATATCAAAGCAGGAATCAATTACATCCCGATATCCAGCAGATGTTTGCCCTGGTAGGTAATCTTAACTTTTTTGGAGATGCCTTTTGCTTTGCCAGTCATGGTACCGGTGAAGGATACCACTACTGAGTCGTTTACATTAACACCGCTATTACTGAATTTCACAAAATCAGGTTCTACTACCACCGGTACGGTGAAGGTAGCATGCGCCGGTATGGTCATCACGGTATCTATTTTCACATGTCCCAGGTAGAAGGTATCTACTTTAAGGTCCAGCTCTCCGCCGGTAAAAGTGAAACTGTAGTTGTTTGGATTGTAATATTGGCCCTCCACGCGTAATCCCAGCCTTTCAGGAGCTATGCTGACAAGCTTCACAGGCATCTTGCCGGCAAATCGTGGTTCCGGTACTTTGAATATAGAGCAGGATTGTAATGCCATGGCTGTTGCTATACAGAGGCCTGTTATTTTCCATTTGTCGCGATGATGTACGCCGAATGCGGCAACAGCGGCTGATCGCAGTTTTTTTATGCTTTTGTAAACTTTCATAGCTTGTTGGATGGTGGCTTTGTTTTGATGCCGTGAACGTTCTTAATCCTTATACACCTGGCTAGAAGCTGATATCCACCATATGTGTACCCTGGTATTTAATGTCGATTTTTTTAGAGAACCATCCTACTTTGCCAGACATGGTACCAGAGAATGACACCAACACACTATCAGCCAGGTTAAGGCCACTGTTGCCCAATTTCGCAAAATCAGGTTCTACTACAACCGGAATGGTGAACGTAGCATGTGCAGGTATGGTCATCACGGTATCCAGTTTCACATGCCCAAGGGTAAAGGTACCCAACTTAAGGTCCAGCTCTCCGCCGGTAAAAGTGAAGCCGAAATTGTTTGGGTTGTAATACACACCCATCACACGTATGGCCGGCCTTTCATTCGTAATGTTGAAGACCTTGACTGGCAATTTTGCGGGTAGCCGCGCTTCCGGTGTTTTAAAACAGGATTGTAAGGCCATGGCAACTGCCAGGGTAAGGCCTATTTTCCCCCATTTGCTGGTATTATTAAGACGGAACGCTGTGGAAGCCGCCGGCAGCAAGCCTTTTATTCCCTGGTAAACTTTCATACGCTTGTTAGATGATGGCTGATAATTAAAATATTGCTGTATTAAAGACAAGCGTAGTGGCAAAAAGGGTGAAGCGTTGGGGAAAATAATGTGCTGCTGGCAGCTTTGTTATCATCAGGATGATAATAATATGCGTGTCAGTATGATCCCTTCCGGCATTTTAAATTTATCCCTGAACATCAGCTTAAAACTGGCCAAACCTTGCGTGGCCGCAATAAAAGTGGCAGCCAGCTCAAATGGATCTCCGGTAACACATTCACCGGTTTGTTGCCCTTCGCTTACCAGGGTGGCCAGGTTGTTGATGGATTGCATTTTCCGCTTCATCAACTTACGGTCTTCGATCTTATTACCTGTTTCAAATAGCTGTGATACCAGGATGAAATAATAAATGCCCGCCTCTTTGTGCACACCGTACAGAAATGCAGTGAGAAACTGTTGGATTTTTTCCCTTACAGAAATATCCTGCAACTGTAGCTGCTCAAATAGTAGCTGCGATTTGTCCATGGCCTCATTGGCAAGCTGGAGGTACAATTCTTCTTTAGAAGCATAGTAATGATACATTAGCCCCAGGCTAATACCCGTATGTGTGGCTATTTCCTTGATATTGGTGGCGGCCAGACCTTTCCTGGCAAATAGCTCCAGGCCCGATTTTTTTAACCGGGAAATGGTCTGTTGTCTCATTTCCTCAAACTGCTCCTTCTGTTTTGGCATCTGCTTAGTTATTGTTGAAATATTTTTCAATAATAATTTTTTTTATCTGGAAAAAGAAATCATATTTGCTTTACAATTGAAAAATAATTCAATTAAAAAAGCATTCACTATGTCAACTGCTATTTTTACCTATTCCAGCATTCGGTCCGCGGACAACACGATCATTAGCTTTCAGCAGGGAGGGGAAGGCCCGGGATTAATCATTGTACCAGGCGTACTCAGCACGGCTGACGACTATACGAAAATCGCCGGGATGCTGGCCAACTCTTTTACCGTATATATCCTGGATCGTCGGGGACGTGGTGGAAGCGGTCCACAGGGAAATGAATATGGAATAAAAAAGGAGTGTGAAGACGTGAAAGCGGTACAGGAAGCTACCGGTGCGGTGTATATATTTGGTCATAGTTTTGGCGGATTTGTAACCCTGGAAACCGCCGCCAGGTATGTGTCTTTTAAAGGGATCGTGCTGTATGAACCAGGCGTATCATTACAGGATAGCCCGGCAGTATGGGATTGGATCAGCACTTATGAACAGGCCATGAAGAATAATCAGCCCAGGCTCGCATTTACCAGCTTTGTGCAAGGCGCCGGTCATACTCCCATGAGCAAAATGCCCCGGTGGCTGGCCGGTTTCATTCTCCGATTGGCTATCAGAGGTCCTCATTGGGAGAAAATAGCCGCTATGCTGGAGCTCAACCTGAACGAACATAAGGAAATTCAAAAATTACACCGTACTTATCTGCATTACCAGCATATTACTGGCAAGGTATTATTACTTTCCGGTGGGAAGAGTCCTGCATTTGTACAGGTAACTAACCAGGTATTAACGAATACAATTCCGGATGCACAACGGCAAACGCTTCCCGGTTTAAGCCACCTTTCACCGGAAAACGACGAAGCCCCGGCAAATATAGCCGCTGAAATCACCCGGTTTCTTTCCTGAAAAATCAGGCGTTATATCAAAAGATGTTAAATTTTTTTAACGCCACCAGGAAGTAAATCTTAATCAGTACCTTCCTTAAAAATATCCTATCTGTTTTATGACAAACAAACCCGCTAACCCAAAGTACAAGCACCACCAGGTGCAATACATCGAGTTCCTGTCCGAAGACATTAACCGCGCAAAAGAATTTTATTCCGGCAGTTTCGGCTGGAAATTCGTGGACTACGGTCCCGACTATACGGCATTTGGCGGAGAATATGTAGATGGAGGCTTCACAACAGGTAAACCAGTGAAAGGATCTGTGCTGGTGGTACTTTATTCGAATGATCTGGATGCTACCAAAGAAAAGGTAATAGCGGCCGGCGGCACCATTGTAAAAGATATTTTCACCTTCCCGGGTGGAAAACGATTTCAATTTACAGACCCGGATGGGTATGAACTGGCGGTTTGGACAGAAGCATAAAGAAAAAGGTTGCAGGTATCGCCCGCAACCTTTTTCTTTATGCCTGTCAATATCATTATAATGTGGCAAAGTTCAACGATCATTTATGTGCCACTTGCTTTTGCCTTTCGGAACAAATACCACAATTTTATCTTCAACGCCAGCCAGCCCAGCACGGCATAAATAACCAGCAGGATACTCAAATGCCGGAGATAAGGCAGGGTGAGTGCTACAGCACCTTTCTGTATCAGTAAAATCTTAAAGGCTTGCAGGAAGGGTGTCAGCGGGATAATGTTCGCGAGAAACTGCACAAAGCCAGGCATCGCGCTGAGGGGCCAGGTAAAGCCACTAATAATAAACGCCGGTGAGGCTATCACCATCAGTACCTGTGTGGCCTTCAGTGCATCAGGTAGCAGGATGCTTACCAATACACCCATGAAGGAGACGGAGCCCACAAAAACGGCCGTCAACCGTACGAAGTCCCAAATACCCTGCGGCAACGGTACTTTGAAAAAGATGTGCATGCCATAATAAATGCACACAATGAGAATGGAGAAAATCCATATCGGTATCACCTTAATCAGCATAATAGGGAAGGCGCAACGGCGCATACCCGCATATTCCGTGATAAAAGAACCACGCTGAAATTCTGCCGCAAAGCTGATCGCCATGGCAAGCAGTATTACCTGTTGCAGTACTACAGCCAGCATAGCCGGCCACATAAATATCAGGTAGTTGCTGGTGGTATTAAACAGCGTAATGTAATTCGTTTTAAAGGGCTCATATTGTGTGGCAGCTCTTACGGCAGGCATGCCCATTTTCTGTAACCCTTTAATGGAAACACCGGCAGAAAATGTACCAATGGTGAGCTGTAATGCCTTGGACGCAAAGTTGGCGGTCAATACATTACTGGTGTTGACATATACATTTACCTCCGGGTACCTTTTCTGGAATACTTCCGCTTCAAACCGGGAAGGAATCATCACCACAGCGGCCGCCTCTCTCCTGATCACTTCATCATTGATATTGCCAGGCTCCTGGAGGGTTTTAAGTAATTTAATACTTTTATTGTCGCCCAGCATTTCCACCAATTGGTTAGACAGCGGGGTATTATCCTTGTCTATAACGATAACGGGTATATTTTCTACTTTACCACTTTTATATACAAAACCAATGAGGGTCGCATATAATACCGGCGCAAGGAAAAAGACGGTGCGCAGGGTTGAATTACCCAGGAACATTTTAAACTCTCGTTTCAGCAATCGGAAAAATTCTTTCATACCTGGTTATTTCAGTAAAACACTCGCATTTACCAGTACATCTTTGACCTTGTTAGGATCTTTCGGTTGTACTTTGATTTCATAAATGGCATCCTGTGGCTGGTAATCAGGGAAGGCGGTACTGATATCCGCATAGCGGTTCAGTTGCTTGATGTAGATGATATTACCATCCAGTTCTTCCTTGTTATAGAGGAGTTCAAATTTTACGTCCTGGCCTTTCTTAAAGGTAGAAATCTTACTTTCCGGTATGGTGAACCTAAACCAGGTGCTTCCGGGAATATAGCCATTGAACAAGGCAAAGCCGGCAGTGGCCAGTTCACCGGGATTCAGGCTAATCGTTTCTATTTCCATATCGTTGGTGGCAATAACGTAACGTTCTGAGTAAGCCACATTTGCTTCCTGTAAGGCCCCCATGGCCTGTGATGTCTGACCGGCCGCCATATTCACTTTTTCCACACGGGTACCTTTCTTTACATCATCCAGTTCCGCTACTACAGCGTCATACTGGGCTTTGGCGCCTTGCATCTTGGCGTATATTTCATCATAAGCCTGTGGCGACATCAGGCTGTCGTTGAACATATTCGTGGCCCTGTTAAACGATTTCAGGGCAAAATCATATTGCTCTTTCAGGCCTTTGTATTTAGCCTGTAATTGTTTCATCTGGTCGGCAGTAGCGCCATTACGGGCCATCTGCTCCTGTGCGGTGGCGGCACTCACGGCGCCCCGGGCCTGTGCTATTTTGGCGGAAACCTCCGGTACATCCAGCAAGGCGAGCGTATCTCCCTTTTTAACGGTCTGCCCTTCCTTTACATAGATGTTTAATATCCGGCCGGTCACCTTTGGCGCAAAAGATACCAGGTCTTTCTTTGCCTTTCCTTCAAACCGGTCAGCCTTTTGTTTTTGGGAAGAACAGCCGGCCAATGCCAGTGAACAGCTGAATAATATGCAGGTAGTTACTTTCATCTTATTGTAATTAATTTAAGTAATGGGTGTAGGCGGCTGCATGCCTCCATCAATACAGTTTGTTGATGTCCAGCTCCTGGGTTGATCGCATCACTTCTATAGCTGCCCTTCGCTGGTTAAAAATAGCATTCTGATATTCCAGTTCTGCTGATTCGAGATCGTTTTCTGCGGCAATCAGTTCCGTGGATTTAGACATGCCATACCTGAATTCTTTTTCAGCTTGCACCAATGCATTATTGGCCAGTTCCTTCTCTTTTTGCTTGAGCGCAATCTGCGCATTGGCAATATCATAGTTGGATTGGTTATTAGCCTGGTTCAGGGTGAGCTTACGCAGGGCATCGTATTTCTGGTTCTGCAGCAGCTCCCGGTCAATACGGGCGGTTTCAATGGCATGTTTTCCTTCCCTGCCATCGAAGATCTCCCATTTAAAACCAACACCGGCCGTTAACAACGGAAAAATATTCAGGTTGGTAGGCCGCCAGTCCAGCTTACGGCCAGGATAATTGATGGCCGGGATAGGAGGGATGATATTATCGGAAGACTTAATCCTGGTGCCATAAAGACCAATATAATAAGTGGAAGCCATGAGCTGTACCTTAGGAATCCACCAGGTTTGTTCGGCTTTTATTTTATACCCGGAGGCGCTGATCCCGTGGTCCAGTGCCCGTATCTCTGCCCGCTGTTCAATGGTTTTCTGCGGAGTGGGAAGTACCACCGCGGTCAACACCGGCTCAATGAGACGTAGCCGCTCTTTGCTGATGTCGGTTAACACTTCCAGTTGGGTAAGGAGCAACTCTTTTTTTCCTTCATATTCGGCTACTTTGGCATCCAGGGTAGCTTGTGCCAGTTCTATTTTTTTATGATCATATGGCGTAATCAGGCCATATCCCAATGCTTTGTCGGCTGTTTTACGATTGGCATCCAGTCGTCTTTTGGCTTCATCGAGCACCTTTTTGGACTGATGTACCAGGGCTAGCTGGTCGTATGCCCTTGAAATAAGAGCGGCAACGTCATCGGATGTTTTTTCCAGCAAGACGTTTTCCGACTCTCGTTTTTCCTGCAGCGCTTTGTTAAGCTGCTTGATCTTGCCGCCGGCATACAACAGCATTTTGGCATCCGCCTTGGCGAGGCCTGAAAAGCCGGATACATTGATATTGTTGTTGTACTTCCCTTCGGGAATGGTCAAAAAAGGCTGCAGGTTCAGTTCCGGAGAAATGACACGAGCAGTGGCATTGAGGTAACCGGCCATGCCACCTACTTCCAGGGTAGGCAGGTAGGCATCTTTCAGCTTGTGTTGGTCCAGTACGGTAAGTTTGTTTTTAGTAAGCTGGGATTTAAGGTCTGCATCCCGCAGCATAGCACTATCCAGCAACTCTTTGAAGCTGGGGGCCGTTTGTGCCCCGGCACAATGATAAAATAACAGTGAAAGAAGTAGGAAGAACAGTTTGCTTTTCATTGAAAAATTCGTTTAGTCACAGTTGATAGCTATATACCAGGTACTTCGAAGTATAACACATAAAGTAATCCAATGGTTGATTTTTTCGGCTTATATATTTAAAAAATATTTTATGAAGAAGGCCTTCGGGAACGTAAGCGGGTGCAGGAGAGCAGTACAAAAAGTTTTTTTTGTGTATTAACGTGCATGGTACAACGGAATGGTGAAAATTCAAGATAGGGAAATTATCAAAGGCAGCCATGCTGTTTATATCTCACAGCCACAGAAAGTAGCAGCAGTGATTATGCAGGCTGCAAAAGAAGTAGCAGGTAAGTAAGGGAGATATTTATAAAAGAGTTCATAAGAAAAAATCGGGAGTCATCCCGATTTTTTTCTTATGATAAGAGGGTATTTATGCAATGATGTCGCCGGTATCTCGTCTGATAATAAACTCCCGCCATCCACCCGGAGGATCCCATTCACTGATACCAGTTATTTTATCCGACGTGAAATGGTGAATCAATACCCCGTCAATGCCGAGTTGCTCGTTTTTCCAAAGTAATTCACCAGCGATATTGATACAGTAAATGCCATTTGCATCCGCCACATAGAACCGGTCCTCTTCCAGGTGCAGCTCACCGAAGTAGCCCGAAAGTGGGAGCGTCAACAAATTTTTCCGGGCGCTTCTGTCATAGAGGTAAAAGTAACCTTCATGCCCTACCGCCAACAACTCTCCGCTGACAATGACTGCCCTGAATGGGCTGGAATGAAAGTCATACCGGATCTCGTAAGCAGCAGGGGGGGCTTGCTCGTCATATAGCACTAAAAAAGTTTGCAGAGGAAGTGTGAGAGAGTCATCACCTGATATCAATTCAACAGGGAGCTGAAGCTCTTCCCGTATTTCGTCAACAAAACTATAGATCATATAACGTCTGTTAATTACCAATGTAAAATTTAATATTCAATTTTTGTGAGAAGATCCATCGCTGTTTACCATGCTTAAGGTAAAATATGTAGCTTCGTTTTTTCCAGCTAACCTGAAGTTACCATGTCTGATATTATCACTTATTGTTATCCCTCCGCTTCTGTACTGCATCACACAGGACCTGCGCCACAATTACAGTTGTCAGGTTACAACGAAATCGAGAAAGTACAGTCGCCGGAGTTTTTCCGGGGTAGCCTGGAGCAATCCTATATTACTGCCCGTTGCCTGATTACTTTATCTAACGTGGTGAAAGCCAACTTTACACTGACACCGGCGCAGGCCTCTTTGTTGAAAGATCCTATCGTTACCGCCGGAGCTGACAAGCTACGCTTTGAAGGATTTTCTCATTGTGCTGGCGTATACGCCAGGGTAGATGTTTTGCCTGGTGGGCATAACGGGTTATTTCCTGCCAGCGGAACAGTGAACGTAGACTTTAACCAGCCCATGATCAATGCCCTGGGAAGTATTGGAAGAAATGATCATTTACAGTTGTCGGTAGGGGCGAAGGAGATCAGTGTGCAAAGTAAACCTACCGAAAAGATTATAGAACGGAAAGTGCCGTTGCCGGTAAAATGGATCAAGGGCTTAACCACCGTGCAGTTGTTCCTGTCGGCGGCCAATGCTATGCACCGGTTCAATAAGGTACAGTTATTACAATTATTCCAAAGCATTCCCGGTGCCGGTGTGAAAGCGGATTACTACCTGGTACAACAAGGCAGTAAACCACTGTTTAGCCCCGCAAAAGCGGCCAATGCAATTTGCATCGGAGGTGTACACCGGTTGAAGCTATTGGAGCCTTTGTTACCATTGGCAGATGAACTACAGGTATTTGCACATCCGGATATGCAGAGCACTACCTGGCAATTGTATTTTGGAAGTGTACGGTTTAGCCTTACACTGTCCCGCGAGGCCTGGAGAGGCTTTTCGGGAGAAGGCGCCGCATTGGAGTCCCTGATAGCGGAGGTGCCCGATGAACTGGTAACAGCCATCGATAAATACGGGTATGTGAACCAGGAATTTAATGCTACGTTGCTGGCTGTAAAAGAACAGGTAAGCTTTGAGCAAATCGATCAGCTCACCGGCCGCCTGGCCGCCATGGGGCTGCTGGGATACGACCTGGATGAAAACAGCTACTTCTACCGGCGATTACCCTTTAAGCTCAGCCGCATTCTTAGTCTTAATCCCCGTATGAAAGATGCCTTACAACTGCTGGCAGATGATAAAGTAGTGATCACATCCACCACCCCGGATAAAGTGGAAGCACGTGTAGCCGGTACCGGTATCACGCATACGGTTATACTGGAAAGTGACCGCGCCCGCTGCACGTGCACCTGGTATGCTAAAAACCAGGGTCAGCGGGGATCCTGTAAACATATACTGGCAGTAAAAAAGAAAGCGGACCAGCATTTTTAATTGTTTTAATCCATTAATATGACCCATTCGGACGTACTACAGCAAATGCTGGAAAAGGAACATGATGAGGAAATCATTCCGTTTCTGCAACAACTCTCCCCGGCGGAAAGAATTGCACTGGTGCCCACCATCAGGCAACAGGCAAACTACTATGGAGAAGTGATTCAGATAAGACAAAATGTATATAGTACCAGGATGACAGAGCGACAGTTGAATATACTGTCTGCCGCCACCTTTGTGTGTTACGATAAAGCAGCAATGCAACCCAACTCTTTTGTGGCCAATATTATCGGGAATGGGATGCTGGATAAAATAGCCCCCTGGTATATGGCTCCGTGGTTTGATGGGTTAATGGCCGAACTGGCAGAGAAAGACACGTTGCCCTATCAGTTGTCTTATGAAAGAATGATGGAGATGAGCACGCAAAAGTGGCTCACCCTTACCGCTCCCATGATCGTAACCCGCCTGACACGGGCCATTTATACGGGAGAAAAAAGAAATCGCTTCGATACAGCCATCCTTTATAAATACCCCGTTACGCTCGCTGAACACATCTGGTATTTGTTTGAATACCCTTCCAATATTCATTTCAGCGATCGCTGGGAGGTAAAGGAAACAGCCACCACGCATGGGGAAGAAGAACCCAACTGGAGAGGAGTGATGAAGCGGCTTTCCGGAGACGGCACCCTTGACAGGATGCGGCTACTCGAAGCTTGCTTAAAGGCCGCTAACCGGAATTTTAATAAATTACTCAGTGGCTGGATGATGGATTTGTTGATAAGCCTGCAACCTACTCAGTCCGAGCTGCTGACTTTGCAGCCGTTGCTGTTTCAGGCGCTGGATTCCCCGCAAAGCAAGGCGGTAAGTACCTCGCTGAATTTCCTTAAAACATTGCTATCAGCTTCAGCTTTTGATTATAGTACCCTGATCGACCACCTGCCACAATTAGTGGCCACGGGTAAAAAGTCGATCCTGGCCACTACCATTCAAATGATAGATAAGATTTGTACAAAGTATCCGGCAGCTGTTGCGGTTATATGCCAGGGATTATGCCAGGTCTTCATTGTAAAAGACGAAGAGATACAAACGAAAACGGCGAAGTTGATTGTTCAATATGGTACCGACACCGACGCCATATTGAAAGCGCAACTATTACTGTTTAAAGACAGTATGCTGTCCGGATCGCAGAAAATGCTGCAATCATTTTTCGAAGGAGCAGCAGCCGTGGAGGCCATGCCGGCACCTGAAGAAATTTCGTTGTTACCGCTGATGGGTCCACATAACCAGATCCCTGAAATAACAGACCCTGGTGAACTCGTGTTCCTGGCCAGCCAGGCTTTTGAAGGCCATGAAACCTATCATATCGACCAGCTCCCGGCACTGTTGATTGGCCTGCAGGAGATTATTACCACCGACGTCTTGTTACAGCTGGATCCGGCTTTTCAGCGGGCTTACGTCATCCTGAACCAGTTGCCGGCTGCTGCCGGTTTCCTGGATCAAACGCTCGCTCTCTTCTTCCTGAATTATGGTAAAAGTATGGCTGATGCCCGCCCGGATTATGCGGAACAATTAAATATCATTAAACACGCCAAACACTGGTGGCGAAATCGTGCAGAGATCCCTGCATTCAGCCACTGGAAATCACACCGGGAAGAACCAGGTATTTATATTCCCTACAAAAAGCTACTGGCAGTTGCCGGTCAGAAACTAACGGATAAGGATACACTACCATTGCTGTCTACGCCCACTCATACACCCGCCTGGTTGGATCCGGTAGTATTGGTACAACGGTTACAACTATACGTAGCGGCAGGCATCACGCCCAATGAATTTGATTTGCAGGTAGCCATCGCGCGTTGTGTGCCGGAAGATGCCAGTGTCGCGAAATCCCTTGTTGCCACTATGCCTGAAGGAGAGTACCGGCGCCTGCTGGAATTCCTGCTATACACGGACGCACTGCCGCAGGGGCCTTTTGCAACGCCGTCTGCCTGGATGCAGGCCGGTATTACGAAAACGCCCCTACTGACGTATGAAGCCTTTGCTGATTTTTCGTATCACCGCTTACCGATAGTGCTTCTGACAGGCAATATCCCCTGGAAAGCGCATCGCCGCCCTTATAAAGCTTATGGTGCCTACAACCGGGAAACACATGAGTATGATCGCTACTGGTCGGAGGAAACAGTGGTGGAAATTAGTTTCCCGGAGACTAACGGCCAATTGCTGAATGGCCCGGCGCCATTGCTGCAGGAGTACCTGAATGCTGTAGGCCAGCATATGTACATTCCCGCGCCCGACGTGAAACGCTTACTCATGCTCACTCCCAACAATCCCGCGGTATTGCTGGCCAGGATAGCGTACACGTGTCATACTTACTCCCTGAGGTATGAAGTAGGAGAAACAGCGATGGCATTGGCCGCATTACAATCCATCCACGAACTGGATACGCCACCGAATGATATCAGCGCCCTCTTTGTTGCCTGTTGTATGTTGCATGCCGATAAAACCATCCGGGCATACGCCGCCGCATATTGGAGCAGCCGGGTACCACACCGCGTCAACAACACCCAACTGGGACATATCATTGGGCAGCTGGAAAGCATAGAATGGGCGCCGCTAAAGCGTTACTGTGACCTCATTGCCGGCAGTATGATAAAAGTAAGTCCATCCCATAATGAAGCACTGGAAGCTATGCTCACAGCCACGGTGGCCGGCTTTGGACCAACACCGGTAAAAGACCTGAAAAAACTGCTTGAAATTTATAGCGAGATATTGTCCCTGAATAACAGCACTATCCAACATCCACAGATTATTCAAATGCTGTCTGAGTGGAAGGGGAATACTACACTGAAAAAAGTAGCGACACGGTTGCAGGAATTGGTGAAGGGGCGATAATGCTGCCACCTACAGTGTTGGTATAAAACAGGAGGTTGGCCGGATAGAAACAGCCCCGGGAGGACTAAACTTCCCGGGGCTGGTCATCCTTTTATTTGCGCTTTAGGTTATACAGGTCTAAAGCCAAAAGAATATTTAATTAGAATATCACTCCATGTTGGTGTTATTTATGAACCTGGCAGCAAACAATTTTACTCCTGCACCACTGCAACCGGCACTGCTGCCTGCTTTGCCGCTTCCTTATCTTTCTCCTCCGTATCTACCAGCCATTTAGTGAGTTTATACTTCGGTAGTATCTGCTGCAATTTTTTGCTGAACCATTTGGACACAATTTCAAATATGATAAAACCAATTACAATGGTAATCGCCCATTCCAGGTTGGTATAGGTATGTTTATCAATAACGGTTTTGCGGGCAGTCAGCCCCCATAAGTTTTTGATACTGCGGGTAGTGAAGTAGTGGGATACCAGCCGGCTGGACATCATGGCCACCACAAAGCCTAAAAAGTTGCCGACATAGTTGTTGTATACGTATTCCAGGAATTTTCTGATCAGCTTAATTTTCATGTATAGGGACTTTACACGCTAAGCTAACATCTAATAAGGAAAAATACCAATCCTCCTGAAAAAATAACAACGGGAGACTCCCTTCAAAAAAAAACTTGTCCAAAGATGTCCAATTCTGATTTACTCAATACTTATTGTAGTGTAATCAGTCATCATTTACCATCATGATAAAACTTAACACCATGAATACCATTACCACTTCAGTCACTAGTTCCCGGATCCGTATAGCGGCATTCTGGTTGACCACCGGCATCATTGCGCTTGAAACCGGCGTAGGCGCTATCTGGGACCTGCAAAAAATAACGTTTGTCCGTACTGTACTGGTACAATTGGGTTACCCGGAATATGTGCTCAGCATTATGGGCGTTTGGAAATTACTGGGAGTTTTGTTCCTGTTAATACCTGGCTTTCCCCGTTTGAAAGAATGGGTTTATGCAGGATTGTTTTTTGTGTATGCTACGGCCTTTGCCTCACATCTGGTAGTAGGGGAGCCATCAGCAGCAGTAGGGCCTTTTATTTTCGCGGGAATTACCCTGGCCTCCTGGGCATTGCGTCCCGGCAGCCGTCGTGATTTTGGACCGCTATTTCCTCATTTTAGTGGCTCCTGGCGGACTACTACGCTGTATTGGATTGCCACCGCATTGATCATATTTCAACTGGGTTCAGGCGGTGTAGGGGATATCATTCGGCCTGCTGCACTCGTAGATGGGATGACGCACCTGGGTTATCCGGTTTATTTTTGCGTAATACTCGGCATCTGGAAGGTAGCAGGGGCTATTGCCATCATCGTTCCCCGTTATCCTCGCCTCAAAGAATGGGCTTATGCAGGGGCTTTCTTTGATCTTACGGGAGCTGCGGCTTCTCACGGCTTTACCGGGGATCCCGCCGGAAAACTGATCGTGCCCCTGATTTTTGCAGCAATCGTGTTGGTTTCCTGGGCATTGCGGCCTACTTCCCGGAGGGAGTTAGCATAAAAAGTACAACAGATAAAAATACCCGGCTATGAGGTCGGGTATTTTTATCTGAAAAGAATATATACTTTTAAAGCCATCTCTGTAACAGCCGTGATATCATTCCAACGGAAATGGTTATTGCGGGAAGGATGACCAGGAACGTCATAACTATTTTCACGGGTGTAATCACCGTAAGTATAATTATTCGGCCGGGCCTGCTCTCTGTTCCCCATAAGAGATAGCGGTGCCTTGTAAGTCAACGGTACCGGGTGCGATAGCGTATCTCTCTTTAACAGCGGATACGGCCTGGTTTGTGCCGAAGTTGACAGGGAAGCTGTCAGGCCTAATATAATAGTTAAGCCCGTTAACAATGGGCGTTTGAATATATCGTTGTGCGTAATCATACCATCATCAAAGTGCTTTTGAAAGCCACTTTCTAATAGGACGCATGTCATTTACAGCTTCCCCTACGCAGGCAGAAAAAATCAGTTTAATTATTTATGCAGGGAGGTAATCAGTTCGTCAATATCCTTATCCGGTGTGTTGCGCAGCACTTTTTCCTGTTGCCTGATTTCTTTTTTAAAGTCGTTGAGTACGGACTTCAACGCATGATCACCATAGAGTGATTGTATCAGTTCATCAACAGACTGGTTCTTTTTCGCCAGGCGGATTTGTTCATGCTTTGCCGCGGTAGTAGCCAGTATATCGATGATGTGTTGCTTGTCTTCTTCATTAATAGGGTGGTATAGCAGGTAGGAAATTTTATAGAGATGATAACCTATTTGTATCATCAACGCTTTACCCTTACTAGTAAGACTCACTAACCGGGCGCGTTTATCTGCCGGATCATCCTTTTCCGCAATCAGCCCTTTCTTCTTCATGCGATTCAGGATGTCAATGCCCGTCGATTGTTCCAGGTGACTCAGGCTGATAGCGTCCGTTTTTTTCGCCGCCTTTTTCATATAGATCACGTTCAGTAAATAAAACCATTCCAGTTCTATACCCGGAATCTCCCTGATTGCCATGCGGGCATAAGTGGTATGTAGTTGGCTGGCTTGCCCTACCAGCCCCGCCAGTACGCCGTTGCGCTGATGCCCGGGAATAGGTGCTGTGCCGGTTGCCGGCGGATGCTTCTGGAGATATTGCTGACAGAAATCAGCCACTGTAGGGGTGGTGGTTTGCCCCGCGTAACTGTCCCAGGCGGTAACTAAGGCGACTAATGGTTTCATTATATAAGACGGTTTCGTTGTATTTTAATGTCGGTTTCGTTGTTTATTTGACGAAAATATACTTTCTTTACAAATATAAACAACGAAACCGTTCAATAAAATTAAGATTCATGAATCACCTTGTACTGGAAGAATTGTTCAGAGACTGTGAGGCAACTGATTTTGCAGCCGCACAGGAAGCCATTGGTTACCTGGAACTGTTGATTGAAAAGCACACCACCAAACGCCTGCAGGATGCAGCTTATAATGAATTGTTCACCGGACGTGCAGCATTATTGCCGCTCCAGCTGGCTCCACAAGACCTCATCAACATTAAGTATTTTCTCTTTTACCTGTTAATGAACTATCCCGACAGGTCTGCCGCTGCCGCCCGCTGCCTCGTGAAATGTTATGATAAAACATTGGTAGAAGGTGCCTGCCGGGCTATTGAAGCCTATTGGCAGCAATGCGATGAAACCACCTGCTACCTCACCGATGTGATTACACACAGTGGCTCTTTTGAAGAATTTGGCGACCGGGTACTTCCCCTGTTTAGAAAATTGAAGCAGGATGGCCTGCCGGAAACCAGGAAAGTAATTGCTGCGAAGTTCGCCTATTATAAAAAGTTTTATGGCCTTACAGATGGCATGTGGTCATAAGGAAGACATCCGTATCAGGGCTAGTGACAGCGAGATAATAACAACAACGATAATACCTGCTTTATATTTTGTGTGCTTTTAAACTAAGGTCCATGCTCACAGCATGATGTATGATAGCGCCGCAGGAGACGTAATCGACACCAGTACGGGCATATGAAATAATGTTATCGAGATTAATACCGCCCGACGCCTCGGTCTCGTACTTACCGCCAATTAGCTCAATAGCTTCTTCCAATAGTTCCGGCGAGTAGTTATCGAGCATGATGCGGTGTACATTGCCCACAGCAAGCACACGGCGCACGTCATCGAGGTTACGGGTCTCGATCTCTATTTTCAGGTGCAGGTTGTTGGCCGCAAGGTACTCGTTGGTTTTCTGTATGGCTTGCTCTATGCCGCCACAAAAATCAATATGGTTATCCTTCAGCATGATCATATCGTATAAGCCCATGCGAAGGTTGTAACCGCCGCCAATGCGCACTGCTTGCTTTTCGTATTCGCGGAACAGTGGCGTAGTTTTGCGGGTATCGAGTATTTTGGTTTTGTAGCCTTTTATTTTGCTGGCGTACTTATTGGTTAGCGTTGCGATGCCGCTCATGCGCTGCATGCAGTTAAGTACCAGTCTTTCTGCTTTTAATATGGTATGCACGCTGGCTTCAACGGTAAACGCGTTTTCGCCATTATTTACAGCATCGCCATCTTTTTTATAGAGGGTGAATTTTGCATCTTCTTCCAGATGATGGAAAATATCCTGCGCCATCTGCATGCCTGCCAGTATGCCTTCTTCCTTTATTTTAAGTACCGCCTTACCTTTCGCATCGGCTGGTATGGATGCCAGTGTAGAGTAATCGCCGCTGCCCACGTCTTCGAGCAATGCTCCGGTAATGAATGCTTGTGTTGTCAAACGCACTGTATTTAGGAGGCCAAATTAAGTAAATACTACCACTTAAAGATAATAATTAACCCAGGTTGCCAGTTCATCTTCGCAACAACTCTCAACAAAATATCATAACTGGCAACTTGGGTTATTTAGCTATATAAGATCATCAAAATAAAAACCAGTATCATCAGGCCAATCGGGTACAAGACAATTACAGCGTACGCCAGGCACTTTAAAATTAACAAGCAGACAATATTATTTTTATAACCTGCATTTGATATTATTTTCAATAAAAAGTAATCATCATGATGTTGCGAAATTGGTTGTACGCCTGCCTGTTCTTGTCGCTGCCCGCCTTTCACAGCAAAAGTCCCGGCTCGTGGTTACCTGGAGCCCCTTGAAAAATACAATTACCTGTTTACGGACTCGCAGTAAAAAGTAATGCAGCCGTAGGATATCTATAGCTGGTATACCTGCGTAATGGAACACCTGGTGCGGCTCGGTGAAATCCGTATTGTGGAGTACAGGAAAGATACCAAAAGAGCGCAAGCCCTGCGGCAGCTGCATATAGGCACCTATCACTTTGTTTTTATACCGGTCCTGGAAGAGAAGATGAAGGTATATGAGTATAACCGTCAACGTTACCCTGCCTTCAAAGATTTCCTCCCCGAATTGCTGGAGGTGTTTAAAACGGCTACTCCAGCGCAGGTAGATGCCTGGCTGAAAACAGGCTGCCAGCAATAAAATTAAGCCATGGTAGCCAACAATCGGAACGCTGTTTCCGCTACGCCCAGTTGCAGGCTGGCGTCCTCACCATCGCCCATGATCCAGACAGCGGAAAGCCCTGCCCATGCGGCAGTCCACTTTATCAAATGTTGGAGGGGAATATTCGCCGTACCGGAAATGATAGTGGCCTGCCGCAATAACCGGCCTTCCGTCAATGCGGTGGCCTTGTCCGGATTACAGAGAATATTCGCAAAGTCAAAAGCCCGTTCCCCGATCAGTCGCTTCGGATCTATCGCCAGCCAGCCCCGGGTATCGCTATACAGGATGTTTTCATGATGAAGGTCGCCGTGTAAAACCGCGGGATCCCGTTGCTCCGTCAACAACTGCGTTGCTAATTCCCGGCATTGCACAATGAGCGGACCATATGGATCGCCGGTTTTAAGTAAAGCCTCAAACCATTGCATGAGCGGCAGCAGGGGCGGAAGCGGCCTAGTGGACGGTTGATGTAGTGCCTGTGCTACGTTACAGATAATTTGTGTGGCTTCATCATCCCGGCCGGCTTTTACCAGGTCAATCAGTGTCGGTTGTGTACTGCTGATCCTTTCCATCAGCAAGGCCTGCTGATCGTACCGGAGTACTTTGGCCGCGCCCGAACCGTCCCACCAGCTCAGTAACAATGCTCCCAGCCGTTCTTCTTCTTCCAGGGCTATTTTAAGAAAAGCGGGTGTGCCCTCATATAAAACCGGCTGCAACAGGCTGCAACGGGTGGAAAAAGAAGGACCATCAGGCGTTAGTTTCCAGTCACGAATATAGGCGTGTAACAAGGTTTCCATTGGGTGTTCCATGCGATGAAAATACGCCGGAAATTGCAGTGAAACAAGCTAGTTTTGAGGTATAAATGTTAACCTCATGAACAGAATAGACCGACTAACAGGCCTGGTCACCGTACTGCAATCCGGTAAAGTAATGTCTGCCGGAAAACTAGCCGAAAAATTCAATATCAGCCTGCGCACCATCTACAGGGATATGGCCACACTCCATGAAATAGGTATTCCGATCAACACCGAAGATCAGGGGTATAGTATGCTGACTGAATATGCATTACCACCGCTCTTATTCAGCAGTGAAGAAGCCATTGCCCTGTTGTTGCTGCAAACATGGGCCAGTCGCTTAACAAACCGTCGCGGAGCGAAAAGCAGTACCACTGCACTCCGTAAAATTAAAACGCTGATAGATACCTATGACCATGCAGGGGGAGTGGCAGCGCAAACTGCAACAGCAGCATCCTCCCGCGAACAACAGGAGCATGCCTGGCTCACTGCCATCCAACAGGGGATTGCCCGTAAATGCTGCCTTAAAATCGGTTATACAGATACCAAAGGCAATTACACCAACCGGGAAATAGAACCAGTGGGGCTGATATTCTATTCCAACCAATGGCACCTGGTGGCCTGGTGCGATCTGCGCCTGGGATATCGAAACTTTAAAGTACCGATGATTAACTCGCTTGCCAATACCAGTACGCCATTTACCAAGCAGCACAATTTCAAAATAGAAGATTATATAAAGTTGTTTTAGCTGTTAGCAAATCATGATGGTTGATTTTGCCGTGTGGTTAAGCGATTGGTGTATTGCAAAGATGTATGTTTTGAATAGTAGTATGCAATACATATTATCGTGATTTTGGATTGGAAAAATTGACACCATTTGTATCATCCTGATAATAATTCCTGCTTTTTGCCTTATCTTTAATAACCTTACGATGAACCCTGGAATAATTAGTTGTATTTGTTGTATGCATCATTGACGTTTTTAAAACCCTCATTAAACCGTTACTATGAAGCGCCACCTTAGATGTTCAGTTACGATCGTGACTGTATTACTGACAACAGCCATTACCCGTCCATCCTATGCTCAGAAAGCTTTCGTGAAGTTATCTGCTGCTAAAGACAGTACTTACGGTTATGCCTGTACGAATCCAATCAAACTTAAAAATGGGAGTGTAGAAAGAAGTATCCTGGAAGAAATGAATTATTTGTCGGGCCTTACTACGGTTAACAAGGAACACCTTGTGCTGGTACAGCGTAGTTCTGTTTTGAGCCCGGGTTATGATCCGCCGTTGTTAAAAGACCGGTTTACCAGCAAATCAGGTCTCCTGGATAAATATGTTTTTCTAACGGCCAACACAAATGATACCATCACACTCTTTATCGACATTCATAACAAGGGTAACGTGATGCTCCCTGTGGGCCTTACTTACGAGTTACCTTGATGAGGAGCAGAAAGCGGAAAGCAAAAAGCTATTATAGCGAATAATCAGAGCGTATATTTTAATCCTACGCTTTAATCATTCGCTATAATAGCTTTTTGCTTTTTGCTTTCAGCTTTCCGCTTACTCCACCGGAGTCAGATAAGTCGTAGAAGCATATCCTTCTACACCGCCATCTGTGCGGATAAGCCACCACTGATCGCTTTGTTTGCTCATCAGTGATACAATTTCGTTATGTGCTGCTTTGCCGACAATAGGCTGATCAGTACCCGGACCCTTACGGATATTAAGGTTCGTTGAATCGGTGGTTACCTTCAGTTTAGCGCCTGCCACCGCAGTAGCTACATTAATATTCATCACTACATCGCCGGTAAGAAAGTTAGGATCAATCTTTCCATAGATATCCCATAGTTGGTCCTTTACCGCGCCGCTGGGTGCTTCCCCATCTACATGCAGTACGCCATCCTGTTCATTTACCTGCAGGTTGCTGACACCGGCAGCATTCGCCGCATCAATCAACTCCTTGTATTTGTCCTGTAATGCCATGATTGTTGTATTTAGAGTGGAAGAAGATTATTTGGTGATTTTCAAACCGGAAGCATCTACTTTCTTAGGCTTCAGTCCGTCCAATGCCATTTTCAGTTTTTTCCAACGATCGGCTTTAGACTCACCAGTAATAGTGATCACACCATCTTTAACATCGGCTTTGATGCCAGGAAAATCTTTTACAATGCCGTTTACTCCGTTTATCAGCACAGCATCTTCAGCAGAGGCGGGAGCAGGAGGGGGAGGAGGAGGTGGTGTTACAGTTAAATTGTTTACAACGCTTTTTACACCCTGGGCCACTTTAGCCGTATTTTCAGCGGCATCTTTGTCGGCCTCAGAGGCAACATTACCGGAAAGGGTCACTACGCCATCTTTAACATCAGCAGTAATGCCGGGAGTGGATTGCAGTGCAGCAACTACCGTGGCTTTGATATCTGCATCTTTCGGCTTCCCTTTACAGGAAATCATAAATAAAAGTCCCATTGAAAGGACCACTGCTGTCAAGTGTTTCAGTTTCATAGTAATACCGAGGTTTAATGATGAAATAATACCGTTTAAGTTAAGTATCTTTTTTCATCTGGCAATAATACCGCAGCATGTTGTTTATTTTTTAATAAATACCAGCCGGGCATGCAGCTTGAATGGCACCCCATTGTTAGGCATAGCCAGTTTGAGTTCCAGGGTAGTAGTGATAAGGTGATGATCCGCTACAGTAGCCAGCTCCCAGGCTTCCAGCTTCTGCCGTTGACTACCTTTAATCATTAATTGTTTGGTCGTTTTATTGTATTCCCAGAAAATAGCCACCGTTTCCGTAGGAAGTGTGAATGGTGGCAGAGGTAACTGTGGTGTATATACGCTGCCGAGAGGTATGCCCGGCCTCCACTTTGAAAGCAGATCGGCAGAAATCGGAACGCCGGCAGGCATCACCACTCTCTTAAAAATACCGGTATGATTACTCTTTAATTCATAACTGAAATTACCAGCCGCCCTTACACTGTCCGTAGGAATAGCAGGCCACTTATCACCACGCTGCAACTGTATCGTCGATTGCCAGCTCCCCACAAATGTTTCCTCTTCCGCCTTCGCCTTATCTTTTTTACAGGATACAGTAAATGTTACCAATATGGCAAACAGGGATAGTCTTTTTGTCATAACCGTACTTGTATAGGTTTTAGCGTTGGCAATTTTATAGATATTCTCCCAAAAGTACCCCGTTTTTTTCGGCTTGAAAAGAAATCAAATTTTTTTTGAACCTCTTATGGAATTCTTTTTTTTCCCGCATCATGCGGCCGGAGACAGCCCGTGATAACACAACCAAAATGACTATTGCTATGATTATTAGAAACTTACAAAGTCAATATAGCACACATTCCACCACAGCCCCCAACTCAGGCTAAGGGAATAATGAATTATAATTATATACTATATTGATAAATATAAAAATATATCCCTGTGAGATGTTTACCGATACTGTTGCTCCTCTCTGCTTCACTTTTTGCACAAAATAAACTGGAAATAAGACCAGCCTATGCCGGAGGCAGTCAAAATGCGGAAGTTAAACCGGTTTACTCGGAAGACTACCAACGGCTGATTAATACGGATACCACCGTGAAGCTGCCTCCATCACGGCTGCACCAGGTATTACAGGTGAGACGAATGTTTAGCGCCGAAACCCGGCTGAGAAAAATAAATATCCGTAATAATGAATTACGCATGTACCCGGATTATAAAACTGAACTGCTTATCTCCGGCAGTTACGCTGCCACCGTAGCCCTGAAAACGGTCAACCAGCTACCGGCACTTCAAACGGATTATGTACAGGGCCGCTCCCAGGCGGGAAGCCTCGCCTGGCAAGGACCCGAAACCAATGAGTTATTCAGCTATGGCCCCTCAAGGCAAACACTGGAATACGATGGCCAGCCTTATTTATATGATAACCACGGTAAACTGGTGCCTGCCGGCAGCGGCAACGGTCATAACCCGGTCGCCTATATGAATAATATATTCAGAACAGGCACCCTCTTTTCACAAGCCTTCAGCCTGAAAGGCCTGGTAAAGGAAGCAAAAGTGAATATACTGGAGTTCGGGATTAACCTCGGCAATACCAGCGAACAAACCGTTATCCGTGAAAACAATAACTACGCAAAAAACGCCGAAGCCTCCCTGGGGGCAAGAATTAAATGGTTACACCTGCTCGGTAAATATAGCTATACCCGGGATCAGTTCTCCAATAGCAACAGAAATGGGTTCCTGAACCTGGTATACCAGCAATCCCTGCTAACACCCATCAGCTTTGATAACGGACAGGGTTATACGATTAACAACCACCAACGCAGTTACAGCCAATACGCAAACAATCCAGATTTCCTATTGAAAGACAATGATCACTTGTTCCGGTCTACCCATCAACAGGCCAGCCTGATGATGGAACGGAATAGCTACCGGCGCATTAAATATGTAATCACACAGTCGTATGATGATAGAAAAGAGAACAGCAAAGAGGGCATCAAACCCGGTACCGCCGGCTTCCCCGATGGCCAGCCGCTGAACCGCAACAAAACAGATCAGTTCTATCAACTGCAACTGGAAGCCTCCACCCGCCTGCCTTATGGCAACTATAACTGGAATGGCGGTGTCCTGGCGCAATATATATTTACGGATGCGCACAGTACCATTGAATACCAACCCCTGGGAACCAGCTACCGGTACCAACGCTCGGCACAGGAAATGATGGCCACCTATCGCAACACTTATGCTGTTAACCGCCTGAATATAGACCTGGTACTCGGTAACAAGGCATATGTATCCAATACGACAATGGTGTCTGATTATTTTCAGCCATCTGCTGATTTGGCGGTAACCTACAACTTCGGCCAGCCTATGTGGGTGCTGTTATTTAAATCGTCTTTCGGGGAGTTTAACAGGGAACTGTCTATTAATAAATCGCTCGCCTATGTTAACGGGCTGCAATATACCACCGCCAATGCGGGCCGCTATTTCCCGGTACGGGAAGTAAGCAGCTTTGATCAGCTGAAACCCATACGTAACAGGAGTTGGAGCAATAGTATTACGGCCGGTAAGTCGCGCTTACAATTCACCGCAGCCGTATTTTCAAAGAAAGTAACGGACGACCTGTTCCCGGTATACGAAAACCAGGCATGGGGACTGAAAAATATAGGCGATTACCAAACCAAAGGCATAGAACTGGAACTGAAATTATTTGAATCACAAGTGCGGACCCGAAAAATTAAAACCTTCAATACGTTGAGTTTTTATGCCTACAGGAATACAGTGACAAGGGTTGCAGAAGGTGCTAACTTAACCCCCCTGGCAGGTTTTAGCGATGTGCATACCACCCTGATAAAGGGAGCACCATTAGGCGTAATTACCGGCAGTACCTGGCAAAAGGATGCTAACGGCAACCGGGTGATAGGCGCAGATGGATTCCCACTCGTATCAAATACACCAGCCATTATTGCAGATCCCAATCCTGATTTCGTGATGAAGATGAATAACACGGTGAGTTGGAACAAATGGACCCTAAAGGCCATCATGGAATGGAAAAGTGGCGGAGAAAGATGGAATGGCACACAGGCCGTACTCGACTACTATGGCAGATCATCCTCATCTGCCGAAGGCAGAAAAATAACTAACTATATTTTCCCCGGCGTACTGGCTAACGGCAAAACCAATACTACTCCCGTAGATTTTTACAACCCGGCATTACCGGTAGAACAAAACCGCTGGGTGAGATATGGCTACAGCGGCGTTGCGGCAGACTATGTAGAACGGGCCGACTGGCTGCGACTGAATACACTCAAGCTCTCTTACGAAATGGGGATTAGTCACCTCCGGAAAAAACTCATCCTCAGCACCTATGTCAACAACATCATGCTGTGGACGCCCTATAGTGGCACAGATCCGGAGCAACTATTGTTTGACCAAACGAATAGTACAGGATTGGATTTTTTCAACCTGCCCGCTAACAAAACATATGGCTTTAATGTAACCCTTCAATTCTGAGACTATGAAAAATATTATCTGTAGCATCAGCATATACTTTGTGATGATATGTACCTGCTGGGGACAGTCATTCAATTATGCGAAATACAAAGAGAAAATCTATATACATACCAGTCATGTTTTCTTTCAACCGGGAGATGATCTGTTCTTCAAGCTGTACCTGGTAAATGCCCAGAACCAGCTGCCAACAGCCTATAGCAAAGTGGTGTTTGTAGACGTACTCGATCCTGCCGGGAACCTGCTCAAAAAATTGATCTATAAAGTGACAGATGGATTTGCGGAAGGTTCTTTTAGTTTCGACGATACTGCACCAGGTGGTATCTACAAGCTAAAAGCCTACACCTCGTGGATGCGAAATGAAAGTGACAGCACTTTTTTTGTAAAGGAACTAACCCTGCAAAAGGTGATAGCACCGCGCGTATTAATGAAACTGGATTTTCCTAAAAAAGGATATGGTCCCGGCGACGAAGTAGTGGCCGACTATTCCATGCGCAGCCTCTCTGATAAGCCCATTGCTCATTACAAAATAGAATATAAAGTGTCGCTGGGTGGTAACCTGGTAAGTACACAACAAGCGACTACCGATGGGGAGGGAAAAGTACAGTTACGATTTAAATTACCGCAGGAATTAAATACAACAGATGGATTGCTAAACATCATCGTCGATTATGAATCTTATAAAGAAGCTATTTCCAGGGGCATTCCTATTGTACTGAATAAAATAGACTTACAGTTACTACCCGAAGGAGGCTCACTGGTGGCAGGATTCGCCGGAAATATTGCTTTCCGCGCCGTGAATGAACATGGAAAACCGGTTGACGTAAAAGGGGAGGTACTGAATCATACAGGAGCCAAAGTTGCCAGTTTCGGGAGCTATCATGCCGGCATGGGACAATTTACTTTTACACCAACAGCAGGTGAAAAGTATACCGTGAAAATTACCTCACCGTTGAATATTGCACAACAGTACGTATTTCCGGCCTTTACCGAAGAAGGTGTAGCCATGAATATAGTCAGGAAAGGAGCGCAGCTTTTTCTGAACATTGCCGCTTCCCGTGCACAACAGGTAACGCTGACCGGTCAAACGAAAGGAGTAATTTACAATACTACCCGTCTTTTCCTGAAGAAAGGCACACAAACAGTTGAAGTAGATCCCGCCGCATTTCCTGCTGGCATTGCACGTTTCACACTCACCAATGCGGACCAGTTGCCCATCGCAGAAAGGATGGTATTTCTGAACCAACAACAAACCCTGCAGGTGAAAATTACGTCTGATAAAGCCACTTATCTGCCCAGGGAAAAAGTAGTACTTACGCTCAAAACCACTGATGATAAAGGGAGCCCTCTGCCGGCTAACCTATCGCTGGCAGTGATGGACGACAAGCTCTGGTCTTTTGCAGACGACAAGCAGGATCATATTTTATCCTGGTTGCTGATGAGTTCTGAGTTGAGCGGGAAGATAGAAGAACCATTATTTTATTTTAAGCAGGACGAACCTAAAGCAGGTCCTGCGCTAGACCTGGTCATGCTCACCCATGGCTACCGCTACTTTAGCTACCTGCCGGAAGTAAATGAGGGCAAATCCCTGAAGTATTTGCCAGACAATGGTTACGTGCTGAGTGGTACCCTTATTAACAAAGACCGGCAACCTGTAAAAGGTTCCGTGTTCCTGGTTAATATGGACGAGAAAAACAAAGCCATCCAGATGAATACAGCGGAAGATGGTGCGTTTTTCTTCCCGGAGCTGGATGCTAAAGCACACTATTACCTGATTGCGAAATCCGCTGCCCGGAAAGAACAGGTCAGCATAAAGATTGAGCAAAATGGCTATGATAATAATAGCATCCGCACTAAAATATTACTGGCAGATAGTATCGATTATAAAGCATATCCTGGCTTTAAGCCCGCAGCAAGGAAACAGGAATACGCGAACGCGGCCAGGACAATTAAAAAAGAAAATGAAGATGCCCGGCGAATAGCAGAAGCGGAGAAAAAGTTGGATGAAGTAGTGGTGTTAGGGTATGGCGTGAAAAAAAAGATGATCACTACCTGTTATACAACCGTGAGTGGAGACGTGCTAAACGCAGCGCCATTAAGAATAGACCAGGTGCTGGAAGGGCGGATAGCCGGCATACAGGTGCTGCCACAGGCCAATTTCCGTGCCGGCAACGAAGTCCAAATCCGGGGAAACGCGTCGCTCACCGGGGATAACAAACCCCTGTTTATCATAGACGGTGTAGTATTTGATGGGGTACTGGAAGATCTCAATCCCAATGATATTACCGCAATAGAAGTGTTTAAAGATGCGGCCGCCACTGCATTGTATGGCACCCGCGCCGCCAATGGGGTGATCCTGATTACCACCAAAAATGGTAAAGGATCTGCGATGAGGGTAAGGTTAAGTAACCACTACTATAGCACTACTTATGTGCCAGGTATCACCACCGACTTTTCAGTAGCAAGAAAGTTTTACGCGCCGGTTTACACCAGTACAACCACAACAGAGCGCAATGATTTTCGCGAAACCATCTACTGGAATCCTGTGGTGCAAACAAATAAAGATGGTACGGCCACGCTGGAGTTCTATAATTCTGATGCAGCCACCACGTTCAGGGCAGTGGCAGAAGGCATTGCCTGGAATGGAAAGCCAGGCAGGGCAGAAGCTACTTGGTCGGCCCGGAATGCACTGCAGATAGATGCCAAAATCCCTCCTTACCTGAGCGTAGGCGATCGCCCGCAGGTTCCGCTGGTGCTTAAAAATAACAGCGCAAACACCATTTCATTGAATATTGCGGTGGCCTTACCATCACAAATAACCAAAGGCGCCTACGAAGAGCAGGTAACACTGGGAGCCAATACCTCGCGGCAGGTGTTGATTCCACTGGAGGTAATGGCGGCGGGTAAAGGCGATATAAAATTTGTGGTAGGTGGCCCCAGTGGCTCAGAAACATTGTCGTTGCCCATAGAGGCGGCTGAAAAAGGCTTCCCGATATTTAAAACTATGTCCGGAGACAAATCAGCCCGTTGGTCGTTTGAGCTGGGGCAACCAATTAAAGGCAGCCTGAAAACAGAATTGCGCATTTTTAGTACCCTCGAAGGACAACTGCTGGATGGCATCGAATCCATGCTGAGAGAACCTTATGGCTGCTTTGAGCAAACTTCTTCGAGTACTTATCCCAATATTTTCATCCTGAAATACCTGCGCGAATCCGGTAAAACCAATCCACAGGTAGTGGCGAAAGCCATGGACTACATTGAGAAAGGATACAAACGCCTGATCAGTTTTGAAACCGCTGAAAATGGATTCGAATGGTTTGGGCATGCGCCAGCCCACGAAGCGTTAACCGCTTATGGTTTGCTGGAGTTTACAGATATGCAGAGCTTCATCGAGGTAGATAAAGACATGCTGGCCCGAACCAAAAAATTCCTGTTGAACCGGAGAGACGGTAAGGGGGGCTTTAAGCTGTCGTCCGGCGGCTACGACCGGTTTGCTTCGGTACCCAATGCCATCGCTAACCTGTATATCGTATATGCGTTAACGCAGACAGGCATTGGTAGTGAAATACAACCGGAATATGAAGCCGCTGTGCAGAAGGCGTTATCCTCAAATGATGCTTACCAGCAGGGCTTAATGGCCCTGGCAGCCAGCAACATGAAAAATACGGCTGATTATAACCGGTTGATGGGCTTACTGAAAAGCAGCTTTGAGAAAAACACATTTAATGCGGCTACTACCGTGGTTAATTCCAGGGACGCTTCCCTGCGCGTAGAGGCGTTATCGCTATATGTACTGGCGCTGGCCCGCGAGCAGCAGCCTGATATTACTGCTATGAGTATCGCCATCTCTAAAATCCTGGCGGAGAAATCCTACTACGGATATGGCTCAACGCAGGCAACCGTATTGGCGCTGCAGGCCATTGTGGCGTATGTAAAAATAAAAGGACGTGCGGAAAGTAGTGGTACCATTGATTTTAAATTAAACGGAGAAAAAATAGTGGCAGGTGATAATGTCAGTGTTGCCATGAAAGAAGGCACCAACACCCTGGCCGTACACTATAGCAACGAAAAATCCGGTGTGCCCTACAACCTGCAACTGTGGTATAATACATGGCAGCCACCTAATAGCCCCGACGCCGATTTACAACTCCAGACCGAACTGGCTGACACCTCAACAAAAATTGGTGAAACGGTGCGCATGAAAATTGAAGTGAAGAATAAGAAAAACATGCTGCAACCGATGTCTATCGCTAAAATAGGTATCCCGGCCGGCCTGTCCTTACAGCCCTGGCAGCTGAAAGAGCTGATCACCAATAAAAAAGTAACCTATTATGAAATATTCGATAACTACCTGGTGCTATACTGGCTGGGATTCGGCGCTGCTGAAACCAACACCATAACGCTGGATCTGAAAGCAGATGTGCCAGGTACTTATAAAGCCAAAGCCAGCAACTGTTACCTGTATTATACGCCTGAGCATAAGCACTGGAATAGTGGTACACAAATCACTATCCGGCCATAGTGCTGTTTTGAAGTGCCCCTGAAAGTGTTTGATTTCCAGAGGGGCACTTCAATTAAACATTCGCTTATATCAATCGCTGTAATCGCTTTTTGCTTTTTGCTTTCTGCTTTCCGCTATTCCCTATACCTGTCATGTTCATTTTTATTTTGCCGATTGCCCGGTTTACCCTAATTTAGTATTTAGATAGTTGTCTAAATATATATCAGATGAACCATGTATTTAAGGCGCTGAATGATAAAACCCGCCGCGACATCCTGGAGCTGCTCAAAAAAGAAGACCTTACGGCCGGTCAGATAGCCACGCATTTCAACTTTTCCAAGCCTACTATATCACATCATCTCGACTTGCTCAAACAGGCCGAACTACTTACCAGTGAGAAAAAGGGACAATTCATTTTCTATTCGCTGAATACAACCGTGATGGATGAATTATTGAAATGGATGTTGCAGTTTACCGCAGACAAATTACCCCTTACCAGTAAATCACAACCTAAATATGAAGGCAAATAATTGGTGGAAGGAAATTCCCCTTATCGGCATCATGTTATGCCCCCTCCTTGTTTATCTCTATTTAAAACCATTACTGCCGGCACTTATTCCTTCCCATTACACTATTGGCGATAATGGGCAATGGGTGGTAGACGGACAGATGCCGCCGGGAACATTGATATGGAGCATGTTATTGGTTTCTGCTTTCGTGTATGCAATCATCAGTTTGTCAGTATTATTACCCCGCCGTGATCAGCAATCCTGGGCCATAGTAAAGCCCATGCTATATTGGTTAAAGGCAGGCGTCATGGGACTGTTCTCTGCCATCCCCATTTACCAGATGTTGGTCAGCGCCGGTAAATTAACGGAAGGAAGTGCTACCCTATGGGGTTATATAGGTGGTATTGGTATGGCGGTGTTGTTCAATCTGTTTATTTACCGGATGTACGACGTAATGTATAAGCGTAGCGATCCAAAACCGATGGGACGGAAGTCTTATGTCGTCATCTGGGTAAGTACCCACGTGGTAGCTGCTATAGGCCCGTTTTGTGTACTGCTGGCCGGCCATGTCAATGCCGGCAGAATGCTTGTACAGGTAATGCTCCTGTTTTATGCTATCTGCGGGAACCTGTTATATAGTGTACGCCCGAATAATTTCCTCGGTATTCGTACCCCCTGGACCCTGAAAAATGACACTGTTTGGCGGGAAACACACCGGCTGGGCGGTATCGTGATGTTTGTATTGGGCGTCACCGGATTTATCGCCACTTTCTTTACCGATAAGGAACAAATGCAGGTCGTCTTCTTTATTTCAATCGTTGTTGCTGCATTTGTACCCATGGTATATTCGTATATCCGTTATCGTAAGCTAACACATCAACCCTGATCATATGAAACGATTCCTTTTTTTTATCCTGCTGCTCGGTAGTCTGCAATCCACCCGGGCACAGCAGCAGGTAGTCAATAACTTCTTTGAACAAATAGGCAGGAGTAACTGGACCGGCGCTATGCAGTATATGGCGCCTGTAATGAAGGAAAAATTAACAGCAGAGATGCTGAAAGGAGTGTGGCAACAAATTGAACAGGCAAATGGAAAGTGGGAGGCCCTTACTTCACAGAAAGCAGTCCGGGATGGCAACCGCTATATCGTTACCGCGGAAAATAATTTTGAACGCGCCACCGTCATATTCCGCCTGGCCCTCGATAGCGCCAACCGCCTGATAGGCTTCTTTATCACCGGCTCCCGGCCTAAACAGGTGATGCTTAATACCAACGAAACCACCGATACCATCCATACAACCGACGGAAGTATCTTGTATGGCACGCTCACCCTCCCGGAAGGACAACCACATCCCCCGGTAGTACTCATCGTTGCCGGCTCCGGACCTACTGATCGTAATGGCAACAACCTGTTTCTCCCCACTGCAGAAAGTTTTTCTTATCAGCAACTGGCAGCAGGCCTGGCAACAAACGGTATTGCGTCGCTGCGGTATGATAAGCGGGGCACCGGTCAAAGTACCACATCCGCCAAACCGCTCACCACGCTCACGCTGGACGACTTCATCGCCGATGCGGCGGCCTGCGTGGATCACCTGTTGAACAGTCGCCAGTTTTCCAGTGTATCCGTGATCGGTCACAGTGAAGGAGGCGTCATTGGCCTGGCCCTGGCGGATAAGCAACCGCTGAAATGCCTGGTGGCACTCGCTACCCCCGGCGAAAGCATCGATAAAGTATTGCTGGAGCAGTTAAAACCCAAACTGGCAGATTCCTTATACCAACAGTCCGTCAGCATCCTCGATGGCCTGCGGGAAAATAAAATACCCGCCAGCGTACCGGCAGATCTAAACCTGTTTTTTAATAAAGGCACCTTTAATTACTGGAAAAGTGCGTTCCGCCTGGATCCCTGCGCAATGTTAGCCCTGGCGCAACTGCCGGTGTTAATTGCAGGCGGCGCGGCAGATGTACAGGTAACACCCGCCCAGGTGACGATGCTGCAGGATTGTAAACCCGGCACCCAGCTGGTACTCATTGAGGGAATGACACATGCACTGAAAAACAGTGCTGCCATTTCTCCGGATAAAAAGACCCCCTTACCTTTATCGCCCGAACTGGTGCCGGCATTGGTTACCTTCATCCGGCAGTAATTTTTCTCACCCGCATAGGGGGAGAGCGTTTTTCCGGAGTCTTAGTAGCATACAGTAGCAAAAAGCATAATGAATATGGACAATCGCCACAACCGGCAATATTTAGGGATACAACAGTCTTTTTATGAGCACTATGAAGGGTTACATCATTATGCTTTTATCATCCTGAAAGATAATGATGCCGCCAAAGATGCTGTAGAGAAAGCGTTTTCGAAGTTATGGGAGCAATGGGAGCACATCGCCGGAGAAAAGGCGGTAAAGTCTCACCTGTATACAAATGTATACGACTACTGCCTGGACGTTAAGATACACAGGAAAATTAAAGCGCAGTATTTATCCGGTTCGGCCATTCACTACCATTTGGGGGGCAAAAAAGATTTTTTTGCACAGGCATAAGGGTTTACCTCTCTTCAGGTGTATTATTAGCATATAATAGCAAAAAAGGGCATTGGACAAGGACAAACGTCAGGACAAACAGGTTATACTGATAGAACAAAGCTTTCATGATCATTATGAAGGGTTACACCGCTATGCCTTTACGATATTAAAAGACAACGATAACGCCAAAGATGCCGTACAGGCGGTATTTTTGAAGTTATGGGAAAAAAGAGATACCATTGACGAAGAGCAATCTCTGAAATCTTACTTGTATACAGCTGTATATAATTACTGCCTGAATATCAAAAGACACGAGAAAATTAAGGCACGATACGTATCTGATAATAATGCAATACAACACGAAGGAGCAAATGTGATGGTCAGCAAAGAGATCAGCCAACAGATTATGGGCCATATTGCGGCACTTTCTCCCCAATGCCAGTTGATATTTACAAAAAGCCGTTTCGAAGGAAAAAAATATGCAGACATTGCGGCAGAAATGGGGCTATCAGTAAAAACAGTGGAAGCACAAATGGGGAAAGCACTTAAAATCCTTCGCGCAAAACTGTTTGATATCATGATTAGCCTGGTTGTATTATTGTTGTTGTAAAAAGAATAAGTTACAATTTATTAAGAATGAATAATCCCGGTCACCCACATGTAGACGATGAATTACTGGCAAAGTATTTTTCCGGAGAAGCCTCCCCGGAAGAAGCCATTGCAGTGGATGACTGGGCACATGCATCCGCTGAAAACCGTACTTTATTTGAACAGGCACTGGCGGTATGGGAACAAACAGCTACCGGACATTCCTGGCAATTACCTGATAAGTCAACTGTATTAAGTGTTGTCCGGCAGGAGTGGGCACCGGCAAAAGCCGGCACACCGGGCAAAACAATAAGCCTGAAAACCTTTCGCTGGCGCATCGCTGCCGCTGTGATCGTGCTGATGAGTACCGGTAGTCTTTATTGGTGGTTGCGCCCTGCAGCTCCCGCTACTTTGCCCAATTCCCTGGTAGTACGGGAAGCCCACACGCAGGTATTGCAGGATACGCTGCCGGATCAATCTGTTGCAACCCTTAGCAGTGGTACTTCTATCAGTTATGCAAACAACTTTCAGGGAGATACCCGGCAGGTACTGCTGAAAGGTAATGCAACGTTTGACGTCACAACGGATCCTAAAAAACCGTTTATTGTGAGTGTTGGAGATATTCAGATAAAAGTATTGGGCACCACCTTCATGGTGACAACCGATACTGCGGGAGTAGTAGTAGCTGTGAAGTCAGGCGCCGTAAGCATGTACCGTGGCGATAGCAGCATTATCCTGAAATCTGGTGAAACCGGGATCTACCACAGCAATACACATGGTTTTAGTGTAGCCGGAACCGATAGTACGGAAATGAAGCGGTCTTTTAATTTTGCCAATGCAAGCCTGAAAGACATTGCCGTGCAGCTGGAACAGGCATATGGGGTTCGGATCGTTTTTAAAAATAAGAAGCTGGAAGGCTGCACCATGAGCAGCACTTTCGACAATAAATCGTTAGTATTCATTTTTGAGGTTATATCAATTACGTTGAATGTCCAATATAGTATCGAAAAAGATACCGTGTATCTCAGTGGTAGTGGGTGTAATTAAGTATGTGGCAGCGTTCTTTATTTCTGTCATAACTATTTCCCTCTGTAGCGCGCAGCAAACCCGGGTCAACTTAAAACAAAAAATCGTTGTACCTGTTTCATCGCTACGTTTCGATTCCCTGCTGAGCATTGTCGGCCGCCAAACGGGGGCGCGGTTTTCCCTGAACACCAGTAAATTTCCACCATCGCGCCTGATCCATCTCGGTAAAAAGGCGATGCCCGTTGGAGAACTCCTTAGCACCATCCAAAACGACGCAGGTATTTATTATACGGTTTTAGGAGGACATATCATTTTCATTGATAATCCCCCGCATACACCTCATCCGGCGCCAGCTAAAAAATCACCGCCGGCTAAGGCGCCACCAGGAAAGCGCCCCGCGGAGAAACTGGCAGATCATAAATTATCCGCCACCAAAGCGCCACCCATTCGCACATGGCAAAACCTGGAGCCGCTACCGGTTATTTATATAGTAGATACACCGGTTGTTACACCCAAAGATACCATGTACGGGGTCCGACAATATCCGGACTCACTCCGTAAAACAGATAGTACACTGGTAAAGCACTCCGGCACTATACTTCAAACGGATTCCGTTTTTGTGAAGCAGTATTCTACTGCCAGTAAAACGGATTCCGTTTTTGCTATTCAATATCCTGCGGGTAATAAAACGGATTCGGTTTTTGTGAAGCAGTATCATACTGCCCATAAAACGGATTCCGTTTTTGTTGCTCAATACCATGAGCGCTACCAACAGGATTCCTCGTTAGGCGGATATTATCGCAAGTCGAGCCAAAATGGTTCCCTATCCTGGGTTGGAACAAATAAATACATTCCCCGGATATCTTTGCCCAGCTGGCAATTCCGGCCATCCATACAATTAAGCTGGGGAAGCAATGGAACGGATTCTACCCGGCGTGCACCGTTGTCCATTGCTTTACGGGACTCCAGTAACCAGCAGCAGCCGGATAAAATAACAAAAACAACGGCAAAGCCGGTGGCCACGAAGACCAATATGGGGCAGGACGAAACTACCACTGCACACACATCTCCCAATACTACCAACAAACAACCGGCAACTACCACGGCACACCCTTCCTGGGTGAAGTCTGCCTGGAAAAATGTTTTTGCCAGCCCTTATCAAAAGCCGGCCCCGCAAGGTACCCGTGGCAAAGCACCACAGGGCCCTTTTTCATTTTTACTGAATACCGGTGTTTCGGGAGATGAAGTATATTATGTGAATCCCACCATTCAGGTAGGATTACCTTTTGTATATGGCATTGTATCCGGCAGCACTAACTTTAACCTGGCACATCTACGGGTAGGAGCAGGCGTATCGGGCCGTTTAGGAGAAGATTGGCGCTTGCATCTGCAGTTTACTACTGGTAAACAGGATCATGAATATTACCTGGACTCCAACGGTGTTATCTTTCCGGTAAGCGTTACATCCCGCTTAACGAAAATCGCTTTACTGGGAGAACGACAATTGGGCAACCATTTCCGCTTACAGGCGGGCGTTGTATGGAATAGCCAGCGGGTAAAATATTCAGCAGACAGAGATCTGAAAGATATAGATCTACATTATGACGTATTGAACATTATTCATGCGCCCTATACCATCAGTAACTCCCTGAGCGGCCAACAAATTAATAAAGCCTGGATTGGCTTCCAGGTAGGTATATTTTATAATATAAATTTTAACAAACGGGAGTAAGGGTTTTTTATTTGTTGCGTGTAGTAGTAGTGCTCAACTTCATTTTTCACATTAAGATGGCATTACGATGATCGCATTATTAAAAACGGCAGAAAGAACCAACAATTCCTCTTACATCAACAATTACGTTTTTCAACGGCATGTATTTGCCTATAGAGCCATACCATTGGAACATCTGCAGCAAAAGCAGGTACTGGAACTGGGGTGTGGAGAAGGTTATGGAATGGAAATGCTGGCGCCACATGTTGCGCATTATCTGGCAGTAGATAAAAAGAAACCAGTAAGTAAACTACCTGCCAATGCCTCTTTTCAAACCTGCAACCTGCCAACGCTAACAGGTATCGCCGACAATAGTTACGATACCGTTATCTGCTTCCAGGTAATTGAACACATCAAAGAAGACAGCGCATTATTACATGAAATCCGGCGGGTACTGAAACCCGGCGGACGCTTGTTTTTAACTACTCCCAACCGGCTGACTTCCCTCAGCAGAAATCCATTCCATATCAGGGAATATTTACCGCGGGAAATGTATGCGCTGGCAAATGCCCATTTTCCTAAAGCATCCGTGGAAGGAATTTATGGGAATCAAACCGTCATGACCTACTACGAAGAAAATAAAGCCAGTGTAAACAAAATAGCCAGGTTAGATATTTTTCGTCTGCAGTACCGGCTCCCTGCTTTTCTTTTACGGATACCATACACATTGCTCAACAACCTGAACCGCTTCCTTTTGCTCAAAAAAATGGAAGATGTGACCGCCGGCATTGTACATGACGACTTCTATCAGCATGCTTTACGGGACGATTGCCTCGATTATTTCGTAACTGCTATTAAATAAATAGTCTACTTGTAGCTATTCTTGCTTTATAGATAAGCCGTATTGTATTTACAATACGGCGTCTTTATTTTTGGATACCCTACTATTGAAAATGCTTATCACCCATGTGCCTGCTATTAAAGGCAGTGGATGCTTTGAAATTTCGGACGATTATTGTAATTTGTACGAACAATATATGGCTTTGTTCATACAAAGTCTGTTTTTTACGGGTTCCATTTATTAAAAGCAGCGTTATGGCCATCTTTCAGACTTTATTCCACGAAGTGATCTCTTTCTTCGGTATTTCTCAGCTCATAGAGATATGTAAAACGGGCGACTACAAAGTTTTACTCACCTTAAACGGGATCTTCTCGGTGATTTCACCCTTAATACCTTTCCTGTTATTACTGGAAATTTTCAGGGCTATTTTTTATAAGCGTTTTAAGATTGAAGATTACAAAATGCCGTTCTTCATCTTTGTGGCTAACCGGTTTATTTCCCGGTTCATCTCTATTGCCGCAGTGGCCTTTTGCATTGGGGTACTGGAAAAATATGCGTTGTTCCAAACTTCGCTGAAATGGTATTGGTTTATTTATGGTTATGTGATATGGGAATTTTCACATTTCATCTATCACTATTTCGGCCATAAAGTGCGTCTGTTCTGGTGTTTGCATTCTACCCACCACGCACCGGAAAGCATGAATCTCTCAGTTACCTACGCGCATTTCTTCCTGGAAGCGCCTTATGCAGATGTGATCCGCACCAGCATTTGTATTTTAATGGGGGTAAATCCGCCGTTGCTGTTCATCATTATGTTTATTGACGGCACCTGGGGTTCGTTTATCCATGTGGGTGAGAACATGATCAAAGATGGCCGTCTGGGCTTTTTAAACAAGATTATCCTGACACCTTCGCACCATCGCGTGCATCACGCCAGGAACCCGTTGTATATGGATACCAATTTCTGCAACCTGCTCAATATCTGGGATAAAGTGTTTGGTACCTTCCAGAACGAAAAAAGAGATATGCAGATTGAGTATGGTATATCCCGGGAAATCAATCCCAATAATTTCCTGGACGTATATTTCGGCGAGTTGTATTGCTTATGGAAGGATATCTGGAAAGCGCCGGGCATCACCAACAAATTCCTGTACATCGTAATGCCGCCGGGATGGAGCCACACCGGCGAACATAAAACCGCAAAAGTAGTGAAACGTGAATTCCTGGAGCAGGCCAGTCAGCAGGCCGCTTACGGCAAGCAAACTGCCGATCAGGCCATCTGATCAAACAAGTAATAAAGGGGCGATTCTTCCAGTACTACCCGTACCGGTCCGGAGTCGCCCTTCCGCCATTTAACCAGGCGGATAAATCCTTCGGCAATCTCAATGCCGGTAATATCGCCATCGCTGAAGCAACAGCAGCCGGTATTGAAATAGGAGGGATGCGCCATAGTTTTTACAAATTGTTTGCCTGCATAGGCGGCTTGTTTGTCTGATAAGGCTTTTTGTAAGACCTGTACCTCGGCGTTATCTCCTTTACTACGTGCTTTTTCCAGTTGTTTCGTAAGACGGTCTATGTGATCCAGTGAAGCAAATACAGGTTTATGGGTATGCCCGGAAATCAAAAAAGTGCGGGCATATTGCATACTCCACTCGTACATCATGATATTGTGCCGGTCTGCCAGCTCAAAGGAATCGGAGAGGGTATCGGCGTGTATTTCGAAGATACGTTGCAGGGGAGTCCATACGGCTGCTACAAACCATTTGCTGAATGCATTGCCATCGCTGCGCAGGTCGCCCTGGTGCCCATGTGTGAGGAAAATACGGTATTCCTCCTGGTCGTATTGTGTTTGTAAGATAATGCCCTCGTATACTTTTAACTTCTTTCCAAATATTGGCCTTAGAAATTGTAATCGCGGTACTTTGTAGTGCCACTGCAAATCATGGTTGCCGAATATCCGAAAGTAGCGTTGCTGCCGCTGAAAACGAGCTTCTTCCTGCAAAGTAGCGTTATTGGCGGCCATTACACTGGCTGGCGTACACTCCCATAATTCTTCGCAGTCACCCAGGTTAATAAACGTATAGTCGTGATCGTAGTAATGCCGGAGTGCCTGTAAATAATTTTGTTCTGCTGCCATGAAATCATCTGCACCATCTTTACGGCCCTTATGCTGATCGGAGAAAATGATGAAACGATCCTGTTCATAGTGGAAGGGAATAACCACGCCCGAATGCCGCTTGCCCTGCAGTATATCCTCCTGCAGCCGCGATAACGATGCAAATACCTGTGGGCGTTTAGGCAGGGAGGAAAATTGATCAGAGAGCCAGATAATAGGACGTCGCAGGATTCTTTTAAATAGGTTTGGCACGGGCGGATGATTTAAATAATGTAGTGGCAGCGCATCTTTACCACACAAAAAAAATGAGCGGTTACAGGTAGCCGCTCAGATTTCATTTATGTCAAAAGGGTAGACCAGTTACCGCCTACGTAGCGGAGGTGACTAACCCTTCACTTCTTTTTTTACATTAACGGCACTCGGACCTTTGGGTCCCCGTTCAACTTCAAATGTAACTTTGTCCCGTTCTTTAATGGCTTCGGTCAACTGATTAACGTGTACAAATACGCTATCCTGTGTTTGTTGATCGATAATAAACCCATAGCCTTTGGATTCATTGAAAAACTTTACCACGCCCTTACGGATAAGGTCTTCAGGTGCAGTAGGTTCAATCCGGGTAGCACCCAGCTGAATGTCTTCCAGATTGATTTCCCTTCTTTTGCTGGGATCTGGCGGCGTATCGGTAATATTACCATTTTCATCGATGTACGCCATCATGTCTTCCAGACTCTTTCCTTTTCCGCTGCTTGCTTTTCGTTCTTCCTTTCTATCTGCCTTCTCCTGGCGCTGCTGTGCCTTTTTCTTTTTCTGCTCTTTTTTACCAAACGTTTCCTGGGATCTGGCCATATTTTGATGATAAGTTTTGTTGGACCACGAAGATCGGCTTTTTTTAGTTAGCAGCCCGGAAATATCCTTTCTGCCTGCTGCCACCTACCGGCAGCAGGCAGCTGTATTTCAATAGGGGCGCCGTTTCCCGGCCAGAACAGCCGCCGGATTATATTTCTGCCGTTTGCCGGATTACGTTACACATTAACATTATCTTATATCATATTTAGCTAGATTAGCTAATTGTTTTTTGAGATCAACAACAAAATCAGACCCGCAAAAAAGTCTGTTCAAACATCTAAAACGCTTATGATGAAAACACATGCCCTGATCCTGTTGGCCACTATGCTGGGCAAACAGGCGATGGCACAGGTAGATGCAGGCCTGTTCCGCTATCCTGATGTATCCCGGACCCAAATTGCATTTTCCTATGCAAATGATATCTGGATCGTTCCCAAAACCGGCGGTACCGCCATTAAACTCATTTCTCCCCCCGGCGTGGAAAGCTTCCCAAGGTTTTCACCCGACGGCAGCCAGCTGGCTTTCAGCGGTAATTACGATGGCAACACCGACGTATATGTATTACCGGTAACCGGTGGCATACCACTGCGACTTACCCAGTACGGCGGCGCCGACCGCGTGGTAGGCTGGACCCGCGACGGGAAACAGGTACTCTTTGCCTCCGGCAGGGAAAGTACCAAAGAACGCTTCAACCAGTTTTATACCATCTCCGATAAAGGAGGTGCCGCTACCAAACTGCCACTGGCCTACGCCGAATTCGGCGCTTATTCCCCCGATGGCAGCAAAATGGCTGTCACCACCCGCTCCCAGTCTTTCCGTAACTGGAAACGCTATCGCGGTGGGATGAAAGCAGACATTCATGTGTTCGACTTCGCTACACAAACAGATGAAAATATTTCCGCCAAAAGCGAAGCAGGAGACGAGTTCCCTATGTGGTACAACAACTACATCTACTTCCTCTCAGATCGCGGCACAGAAAAACGCATGAACCTCTGGCGATTTGATACCAACACCAAAGCGTATGAACAAATCACTACTTACAAGGATTACGACGTACACTTTCCATCTATAGGACCTGCGGACATCGTGTATGAAGCCAACGGCAAGTTATACCTGATGTCGCTCGCCAATCAACAGTCTATCGAGGTAAAGATTACCGTGAACACCGATATGGCAGCGCTCAAACCACATGTGGTCCATACCGTAAAGTACATACAATCAGCCACCATCAGCCCCGACGGGCAAAGGGCACTGATCAGCGCCCGCGGTGACGTATTTTCCGTACCCGCCATCAACGGCTATGTGAAAGACCTGACCCGCACCAGCGGCGTGGCAGAACGCTATCCTGTCTGGTCGCCCGATGGTAAAAGCATCGCCTGGTGGAGTGATCAGTCCGGCGAATATGAACTGTGGCTGGCTCCCGCCGGCAAGGAAAACGAAGCCAAACAAATCACCCACTACGGTCCCGGCTACCGCTACCGCCCTTACTGGTCGCCGGATAGCAAGCAAATTGCTTTCATTGACCAGGCATTGAAAATGTGGGTACTCGATGTCGGCTCCGGGAAAACCACCGCTGTAGATCAGGCCCTTCGCTATTCCCCCGATGTACTGGAAGGCTTCCGCTTCAGCTGGACACCCGACAGCCGCTGGATTACTTACAGTCGCGACCTCGACAACCTCCACGAAGCCGTATTTTTGTTTGATACCAAAAACAACCAGCGCCACCAGGTAACCAGCGGATTCTACGACTGCAGCCGCCCGGTATTTGATGAGGAGGGTAAATACCTGTATGTGCTCACCAATCAATCATTTAAACCTACCTACAGCGCTATTGATAATACATTCATCTACGCCAACGCAGGCCAGCTGGGGGTAATAGGACTGGAAAAATCAACGCCCTCCCTGCTCGCTGTCCGCAACGATGCCGTGGCAGTGAAAGAGGAGAAGAAAGAAGCAACACCCGCAGCCAAAGAAAAAGGCAAGAAAGAAAAAGCGGCGAAAGACAAAAAAGAAACACCCGCTGCTGAAACAAAAAACACGCATATCGACCTGGATAATATGGAAGCCCGCCTGGAATTACTACCTGTACCTGGTGGTCTTTATTCGCGCCTGGGCGCTACCAAAGGGAAAATCCTGTTCCTCAGCAGCACCCAGCCCGACGATGAGGAAAGTAGCGGCGAAGCCACCTTGCAGTACTATGATATTGCTACCAAACAGGTAAAAACAATTATCAAAAATCCCGGCAGCTACGAAATTTCCGCCGATGGCAGCAAGATACTGGTCAACAGCGGCCCCTATGGCATCATAGAACCTGCGGAAAACCAGAAAATAGATACCGCCATGCGCGTGGAAGAAATGGCCATGACCGTAAATCCCAAAGAAGAATGGAAACAACTGTTCCTGGATACCTGGCGATTCGAAAGAGACTATTTCTATGATCCGCATATGCATGGCGTAGACTGGAATGCTGTGAAAGAGAAATACCTGCATCTCCTGGAAGGCGCCCGCACCAGGGAGGAAGTAAGTTTCGTGATCAATGAACTGCTGGGAGAAATGAATGCGTCCCATGCTTACAATTTTGGCGGCGACGTGGAAAATGCGAAGTCAGAAAATGTGGGCTACCTCGGGGTCGACTGGCAGGCAGATGGCAACTACTACAAAATCAAAAGGATTATTCGCGGCGCACCCTGGAATGCGGAAGTGCATAATCCACTGGACGCACCAGGCCTGACCATCAAAGAAGGCGATTATATTCTCGCCGTGAATGGTGTACCACTCACCACGGCACAGGAGCCTTACAGCGCATTTCAATCACAGGCAGGTAAAGTAATTGAGCTTACCTATAACAGCCAGCCATCGCTTACCGGTGCTAAAACAGCCATCGTAAAAGCGTTGGGCAGTGAATATCGCCTGCGTCACCTGGCCTGGATAGAAAGCAACCGCCAACGTATTGCTGCCGCCACCAATAACCAGGTAGGATACATTTTTGTACCCAGCACTGGTATCGACGGGCAGAATGAACTGATTCGGCAGTTCAATGCACAATGGGATAAAGCGGCATTGGTGATTGATGAACGTTTCAATAATGGGGGACAAATACCCGACCGTTTCATTGAAATGCTGAATCGTAAGCCCCTGGCTTATTGGGCTACCCGCGATGGAAAGCCTTCGCCATGGCCTTCATTCGCACACTTCGGTCCTAAAGTGATGCTCATTAACGGTTGGAGCGGTTCCGGTGGAGATGCTTTCCCTGACTATTTCCGCAAAGCCGGGTTGGGGCCCATCATCGGTGCCCGCACCTGGGGCGGCCTCATTGGCATTAGTGGTACACCGGCACTCATCGACGGCGGCGCCATCACGGTGCCCACTTTCCGGATGTTTGAGAAAAACGGTACCTGGTTCCGGGAAGGACATGGTGTAGACCCAGACATCGCCGTAGATGAAAACCTCGGCGACATGGCCAAAGGAGTGGATCCGCAAATTGAAAGAGCGATCCTCGAAATTAAAAACCTGCTGCAGACAAAACCATACCAGGCGCCTGCACAGCCACCATATGAAGTAAGATAAAGAAAGAGGGATGATAGTCAAAAAAGCGGCTATCATCCCTTTATATATGGAAGCAAGTGTTTACTTACGTTTGGGCTGGAAATTCCATCTTAAACCACCACTGAAAAAGTAGTTGGTCGCCAGTCGTGCTTTAGGTTTAGAGCTAAACATCTCCGATAATTTCTTCTCTGTAAAACCTGTTTCATTCAACAAAATACTACCGCCTGATGCCACGAAATCAATATGCTTTGTCAGGTGCCAGGTATTCTCCAACGCGAGACTCATTTCACTATGCCCCATGAGCCGTTTATTATCATTGCTTCTTTCTACATCATACGCTGCGCCCTGCATGCGGAAAGACAATGCTACATCGGTACGTTTATTCAACGTTGTGCTAACACTTATTTTCTCCGGGAAGTTGATATCCAGCCTGTATTTATTATCCGATTGCCATTTCACGAGGAAAGCCGGTAACAGCATCGGTGTACCGAAGGTATTGGTAAACATGGCGCCTATTCCATAAGAGAAATGACGATTTTTTTGTCTCACAAATAACACACCGCCGTTTACAAAAAGATCATGCGCATCAATTTTCTCCATGTCGGTGAAAAGCCCTACAGACACCATTCCTACCATACCCCATTTTGAATTAATGCTACGGAAATGTTGCAGTGCTAATTGCGTTCCCAGTAATTCTTCGGGGAATACTTTGTGATCATAATCGCTGTTGGATAGTTTGGTGTAGCTGCCGGAAGCCGCCAGGGACCAGTTTCTTACCTTACCGGTAACGGTATCCACACGACTGCTCAGCATAAACATAGCACCGAAATTGTAGCGTACCTGCGACGTAGTAGAATGGGTTTTTACACTATCTTCCGGCCTGATGTAGCGGGACGCAGGCAAATAATCTACACTCACGGCCATGCCGGGAGCCTTGAGGGAAGCGGCTCCCAGCTGCGCCCATACACGTTGTACGGGAGTGAGAGCGAATAAGGCGAATAACAAACAGGTGTAACCTTTCTTTTGATTCGAGTGTTGCAGGTGTGTTGGCTTGCGGCTCATAATGTACTTTCTAAAATGATTTTTTATTGCTTTAGAGTACGACAGCATGCCTCCCTTATACCCCTACGCGGAGATAAAAATTTATTTTTTGAAAGATGGGATCCCGAACCGTTGTATATATAATAACAAAGTGCGCCAGCTACCCGGCGCACTTTGTTATCATTTTATGGTGAAGAAAGTATTTTATATTTTCCTGAAGACAACAATGCCATTGTGTCCCCCAAATCCGAAAGTATTACTCATGGCTACCGCTACTTTTTTTTCTATCGCCGTTGTCAATACAATTTGTAAGCCTGCAGGAATAGCTGGATCCAGTTGTTGGGTGTTAATAGTAGGAGGGATGATACCCTGTTCAATACTTTTCACACTGGCAATGGCTTCTATGGCGCCTGCAGCTCCGAGCAGATGGCCTGTCATGGATTTGGTAGCACTGATGTGCAGATGTGCCGGCGCCTGGCCAAATAATTTCCCGATAGCGGCTATTTCACTCAGGTCGCCTACAGGGGTAGAGGTAGCGTGTGCATTCAGGTAGTCCACGTCTTCTTTATTCAGTCCGGCATCTTCAAGTGCCTGTTGCATAGCACGGAAGGCGCCCAATCCTTCAGGATGTGTAGCGGTCATATGATATGCATCTGCTGTCATAGCAGCACCGGCTACTTCTGCGTAAATATGTGCACCCCTTGCTTTTGCATGTTCATACTCTTCCAGGATGAGGGCACCGGCGCCTTCTCCCATTACAAAGCCATCTCGTTCGGTATCAAAGGGACGGGAGCCGTGCGCCGGGTCATCATTACGCACCGACATCGCTTTCATAGCGCAGAAACCACCTACAGACGCCGGCGTAATGGGCGCTTCCGAACCACCGGTAACAATTACCTTGGCCTTACCGATACGGATATACGTTAATGCGTCCATGATGGCTGTATTCGAAGTAGCACAGGCCGACACGGTGGTATAGTTGATACCCATTAAACCATATTTAATAGAAATCATACCAGATGCCATATTGGTAATGAGCTTGGGTACAAAGTAGGGACTGAAGCGGGGATTAAAATCGCCGGACACGTATTCTGTCACCTGCTCTTCGAACGTTTGCATACCGCCCTGGCCGGATCCCCAGATAACCCCCGTATCAAAAGGGTCCATGCGGGAAAAATCGAGCCCGGCATCCTTAATAGCCTGGTCAGCTGCTACCAGCGCATATTGTGTAAAAGGATCGGTTTTACGGAGCTCCGCTTTGTCGAGTAGTGCGCTGGCATCAAAGTTTTTCAACTCGTTGGCAAAGCGCGTACGAAAGCGACTGGCATCAAAATGGGTGATAGCGGCAGCGCCGCTTTTCCCGTTTATCAGGCTATTCCAGAAATCGGTAACATTGTTACCAACAGGAGATACGGTTCCCATTCCTGTAATGACAACTCTTTTCATAGTAAATTATTTTTGGCAGAGATCTTCCAGCAGCTGATCCGCAATACTACGGAAGGCTGCCGGTCCCATTACTCTTGATAACAGGAGGGAAGACTGTAAATTGGACATGATGAGCAACGCCCTGGCATGGGCAGCTCCTTTGAAATGAATACATTTATTTTTACGACCCTGTTCCAGGCAGGCTGTTAGCCAGGTAACAATACCGTCGGCCATTTCCTGTACTTTCGCCTGCATAGGGGGAGAAAAGGTTTCAAAATCAGTAGCCAAAGATCCCATCAGGCAAATATTACCCTGGCTGTTGTGCCGCCGGAAAACATCTACCAGCTTTGCTAATTGCTCGTTTTCAGGCAACGGTTTCCATTTCCCTGTTTGCTCCCGGAATTTTTCTATCTCTTGTTCAATCACTTCCACACCCAGGTCCGATTTGGCCGGGAAATGATAATGTACTGCTGCATTCTTAATATCCAGCGGGGCTGCAATATCCTTGTAGCTAAAGGCATTGAAGCCTTTCGTTCTTACCAGGCGGTCCGCCATGGACACAATCTTGTCTTTAGTTCCTGACATGTTTTTAGAAGCTGAAAGCAGAAAGTGAAAAGCACAAAGCTCCCACGTATGCTGACTATGTTTTTATATTTCAGCACACAAATATACTTACTTAGTAGTAAGTAAGCAAATTTTAGCTGCCTGCGGCAGTGGGGAAATAAAAAAGGGTTTCGCAGGATAGCCGGGGCAAGGACCTAAAGCGTTGTAAGTAACGGCAACCAATAGCAAGAATATCGAAATCAACTATAATGGCGGAAGGAGAAATACTATTCTTTTATTTGTCTGCTTGTTGTACTACTACATATTTGGTACAATGGAATCCTTTTATAATGTTATTGTTGTTAGTTAACTATTCTGCTTTGAGACTCTTCACAGGATTCATCAAAGCTGCTTTGACCGACTGAAAACTGATGGTGAGCAGGGCAATGACCATCGCGGCTACCCCTGCCAGTATAAATACCCAATAATGAATAGCTACCCGGTAAGGATATTGCTCCAGCCAGTGCGCCATAGTATACCAGGCAACAGGGAAAGCAATAAGCGCCGACACCCCTACCAGTTTCAGGAAATCGACAGACAGCAGTCGCGTGATACTACTCACACTGGCGCCTAATACTTTACGGATACCAATTTCCTTGGTACGCCGTTCTGCTGTATAGGCGGCCAGGCCAAACAATCCCAGGCAACTGATGATAATGGCCAGGGCAGCAAATAAACGGGATAACTGCTGCATCAATGTTTCATTCTCAAACAGGGCGTTGAACTGATCATCCACAAAGCGGTAAGTAAATGGATACCCGGGATTATATTGCTTCATCACATCACCAATCCGGGCAATACCAGCTTCTTTATCCGCGTTGGCATTCATACGTATATACAACAGGGTGGCGTTCTTAGGCATGCAGTAAAATACAACCGGGTCAGGACTGCCATACATGTTACCATATACATAGTCTTTCACCACACCAACAACCCTCGAGTGGATAATAGTATCCGCATCCGGTGTCAGTAATGTTTTGCCAACCGCACTGCCATTTCCCAAGATTTTTTCCAGTGATTGGGTAATGAGTACATCCGTTCCATTCGCGGCAACGGTAGGTTTAAAATCGCTTCCGGCAACAATTTTCATCCCGGTGGTATTGATGTATTCGGGTCCTGTTAGTCGCTGGGAAATCAGTACTTTATCTCCCTCCGGTTTGCCTTCCCAACTGATGCCATTGGTGTTATTGCCACCATAAATGGCCGGATGATCCGCCAGTGTAGTGTTTTGTACTACACCAGTAGCCAGCAACGCATCTTTAATAGCCGGGAAATTTTGCACCATGTTCCCCTTGATATCCAATGAAATCAGGTTGTCCTTGTTGAAGCCCAGGTTCCTGCTTTTAACATGCTGTATCTGCTGGTAAATAATGATCGTGCAAATAATGAGGATGATAGATATACTGAATTGCGCAATCACCAGTCCCTTACGGATGTAAGCTGCGCTACCAGCTTTAATTTTGAGGCCTTTCAACACAAAAACAGGATTGAAAGAAGATAGATATAAGGAAGGGTAACTACCAGCTACCACCCCACAAACCAGCGTAATTAACAGCAGCCACGTAATATGAGCCGGGTTGGTTAAACCCATTACCAGGTGCTTATCTACCAAAGTATTAAAACCAGGTAATACTAAAAATAGCAGCAGCACGGCAATGCCTGCCGCCAGCAATGACATAAATAACGCTTCGCTGATAAATTGTATCACTAACTTTTGCTTTCCGGCGCCCATTACTTTCCGGATGCCTACTTCCTTCGCGCGTTGCTCGCTCCGGGCCGTAGAAAGATTCATGAAGTTAATACAGGCAATAAAAAGAATGATCCACGCAATCAATGAAAACAGGTGCACATATTCAATACGTCCACCGCTTTGCTGTCCATGCTCAAATTGTCCGCGCAGGCGCCAGTCGTTCATGGTAAACAGGAACGGATGTGTTATCGAGGTCGGATCATGCTGTTTAATATAGCCATACAGCTGCCCGTTAATAGTAGCGAGGTTGGCGTTGGGCGTAAGTTCTACGAACGTGTTGACAGAATTGGCTCCCCAGTTTTTTAGGTAAGCATTATTACGGAAATATATTTCAAATGGAGCTACCCAGTCAAACCGGATGCTCGAATTTTCCGGTAAATCCTTTATCACACCTGCTACTACGTAGGGTTGCTGACGATCCATCATCACGGTTTTTCCTACCACGTTTTTGCTGTTGCCAAAGAAATTCCGGGCCGTTTTTTCGGTGAGGATAATGGAATATAATTGGGAAAAAGGCCTGGCCGCACTACCTGCTGTAAAAGAGAAGGTAAACATATCAAACAGGCTGGAATCGGCATACAGGCCATTGGCATACAAAGCATGGTCACCAATAGTAAACAGCGCATTGGTTAAACCCTCTGTAGCCCGGCAACTTTGCCAGATACCGGGTATATCTGCCTTCATGGCTGGCGCCAGGGGCGCGGGAGTAGAAGAAAAGGTGCGCACACCATCGTATTCCCAGTTTTCCAGCACCTGGTATAGGTGATCTTTCTTTAGATGTGTATTATCAAACGTTAGTTCATCCTCCACCCATAGAAAAATGACTGCTGCACAGGTTAAACCAATCGCCAACCCAAAAATATTGAGAAAGCTGTAGGTCTTGTTTTTCCATAAATTACGGAGGGTGATCTTCACGTAGTTTTTAAACATCATAGTTGATACACCTTTACCAGGGAGTGCGTTCCTGAAGCACTAATAGAATGCCATCTTATTACTAATTGATAATCAGTGTATTGGTTAATTTTAGTTGTCCGCTTTTAATGGCGCCGTGTCCGATACCGGACAGTAGTCCGCCGAATTAATGACAACCCCTTTTCCCTATAAGGCGATAGTTTCATCATCACCAGCTTCTCCAGGGTTTTAATTTCCTGCTTTGCATCCACTGCCGGATCATTGCCTTCTTTCAGCACTTCCTAAATTTTAAAGATTTAGAAAGATGAAGGGAAATGAAAGCAGAATATATAGGCTTCCATCTCCCTTCTTTCTTATCCCAGAAAATCAAAAAAATAAAAAATCAGTATAATCAGTCTAATCCTGTATAAAGACAAAACTCGCTCTGATCAATCGCCTCAATAGTTTTTTGCTTTATGCTCTCATGTAGTCCGCTTCGTCTTCTTCAACGCAATCTTATATTTATCCGGCGTTCCGGAAATATTCAGGTTCATGAAACGCACCTTTTTATCTTTATCGCGTATCTCAATGGCATCTACCTGGTCAATATTCACCTCTTCCTGCTTCCTGCCAAATAGGGCCTGGAAGCCCACCTGGGTTACCATCTTCATTGGGATGCGGAGGTAATAGTTCATATGCATGTCCAGCGACTGGCTCCCGGAAACTTCTATATAACCCAGCGAAGAATTGATATTCATATTCGGAATTTCCAATACGCCGTTTTTAAGTGTCAGCTTATTGCGGAGGGTATCAAACCGCACCATGCGCAGGTTCTTATCCCTGAAATATCCGGCCATGGCCTGCATAGGGCCAAAGTCCAGCAAGGTGCCGTTGTGAATGGCGATATCCATTTGCGACTCCGTTTCACTTAACACCGGCGTCAGATCCGGATGGAGGCGTACGTAGCTTTTAATATGCCCATTCAGCGTGCCTTTCAGGTTGTTGTTCAATACAAAGTCCTGCCCGAAATTATCGAACTTGATGAGCAATTTAGACAGATCCACATTTTCTACATAAATCCCATTTTTAAAGTAGAGCTTCTTCGGATCAGTAGCATTCAGCATGCCGCGCATGGCCACATGACCGCCTGCAATATTCATCGCCAGGGTATCTACTTTTATTTTCTGGTCTTCCCGCATATGTACATTGGCCAGTACATTTTTCATCCATAACTTTTTATACTTAATCTTCTTTACATCTACCTGCACTTCAAACGCAGAAAATGGGATATTGAAAATGTTGAAACCCGCTGCATGTAAGGAATCATTCTCTTTTACAGTAGTACGTTTAGCCGGTACCGTAGTGGCTACCGGATGCTCGCTGAAGTCGTAGTTCATCAACTCATCCACATCCAGCAGGTTGGATTTAAAGCGGAAATAGTTACTGCGCTTTTGCTTGTTTTTGCCAGGTCCTGTGGCATAGCGCATATTCAGGTCAAAGTCCGTACGGCCCACTTTGCCGGTAAGCGTGTCTATCACAATGAATTTATTATTGCCATAACGTATCCTGCCGGTGATATTTTCCACGTTAATAGGATGTTCCCGCAACCTGCCGGAAATATTGGCGATATGTGCATCTACCTTTTTAAATACGGTATCATATTTCAGGGTCATTTTGGAACGTAACCACACCTTATTCGCCTGCTCATACCAATAGCCCTGCGGAATAAATTTGCGACCCCGCTGGCTGATCAGGTCGTTGACGGCCAGCCGGTCGGATTTAAAATCGAACGCAATAGTGGTATTGCCTTTCTTAATTTTATCAAACCAGAGCTGGTAGTTATTAAGGCGCCCTTTGAAGGCAAACCCGCTACTGTCGATGTTACCGCTGAAATCAGCCACCCGTAAGCTGGTGTCATTAATCATTACGGACGCATTGAAGTCATGTAACGCATGCGGGTACTGTTCAAATGCAGCATGCAGTTTTTCTACCCTGAAAGTGCCACGGGGTAGGGGATTGGGGTGTAATAGTTCCTTTACAGATGTTTCCAGCGCCAGGCCAATATTAAACCCGGTAATCACTTCTTTTGATAAAATTTTATGGGTAGAATCAAATTTATAAAGTTCACCCAGCTGCAAACGCTTACTGGACGCGCTGAACGTAACCGCTACCGGTTTGTTCTGCTGATGAAATAAGGCGGGTACATCACTCACAGATCCCTGTGCCAGTATATCGGAACTGCCTATACGAAAAGCGATGGAGTCCAGTTGCAACCGTCCCTGTTGTATCTGCGCATGTATGTTCATATTCCGCACGGGCAGATGATAACCAGGAATACGGAATTCCAGGTTTTTGACGGTCAGCTCACTTTGTACGCCTTCCTTCAGCTTTGCCAGGCTTTCTTCCGGGATGCGCATATCTACCAGTTCCCGGAAATTCATGTTCAGTTTGATTTCCCCACTGATCTGTTCCAGGTCTTTGATCCCTAAAAATTCTCCCACAAACCGCAGGTTCAACTCAGAATACAGCTGCATGATGATATGCGGATCAGTGAAATTTTTCATCACAAAATTGCCCCTGAATACACCAGTGCCGGGTTTGGCGTTGAAGTTCAGGATATGTAGCTCTGAAGTTTGGAGGTTATGTGCCACGCCATTGGTATAGTATCCCTTAAAGCCCATGGAGTCTACCTTCCTGTCTACTTTTTTATTCTGAAACCATACATTTTCGCAGCCAAAGTTAAAGGTCATCAGCGGCATGATGCCTTTGCCAATAGGCCCCTGGATGATTCCATCAAAGAAAATGCGGCCATCATGTTTGTATTTTTGCAACATCTCCGCCACATCTTTGGGTACCAGCGCCAGCAGCAGGTTGATGTCGGGCTTGTCGCCTTTCACTTTCAGGTCTACATATTGCTTACTGGCTGTACCCTCCAGTTGCAGCGAAGCCGCTTCCAGCCGGATACTGCCGGGAGGAAGGGTAAGTATTTGCTTTTGCTTGTCGTACATCGCACTCAACTGGAAAACCAGTTGCTTATGACGGAATAAGGTACTATCTGTTTTGCTGGTAACATCTATCAGGAGCTTACTATCCAGGTTAATGGCGATACGCGCCGAATCCATGGAGAAAGCTGTTTTTATCTTGTCAATATGAGAGGAAACTTTCCAGCCGGAAACATCATCCTGGTAGGTAATGTCGAGGTTCTTCAGGATGATTTTTTTCAGATCCAGGTTCAGTGTTTCTGAAGAATCTGCCGCCACCGGACCGCCGCTGCTTTTAAATTCATGTGCTTTGATCAGGTCTACATCGCCATTGGCATAACGGGCAATGTGTACCCGTCCATCTGCCAGCACAATGATGCGGGCATTATAATGCTGCTGCAATACATCCGGCAAACTAAAGCCAACGTATAAACGCGCAACCTGGTACAAAGGTGGCCCCTGCATTTTTTTATCTGCAAAAAAACGAACATCATGTAAAGCAATAGAGATATACGGGAAATTGCTGAAAGGAGAAATGCTACTACTGGCAATCACCAGTTCCCCGGCAAATTGCTTGTTCAGCTCTTTCACGGCCATCTGCGTAAGCCGTTCCTGCTGGCTGTAAAGAATACCGCCGGCAATCGTGATTAACAATAAAAATATAGCTGCAATGATCAGTAACAGCCTGATGATTTTTTTTCCCCGCTTCATGTAAATAGCCTTTCTGTGCGATAAAAGTATGTTGAAAACTTATCATCTCTATAACGCACACACGTTTTTTATTATTTTTAACGATTCACATTAATAGTTGTTACATGAAAAAAATATTTATCTGGTTACTGTTGACAGGAATTACGCAATGTGGCATGGCCCAGCAAAAGAGGCTGGATAATTTATCGGGTAACCCGCTATTCCCCGGTTGGTACGCCGATCCGGAGGGCGTGGTATTTGGTAAAACCTATTGGATCTATCCCACCTTTTCCGCCGCTTATGAAAAGCAGGTATTCTTCGATGCGTTTTCTTCTACGGACCTCGTTACCTGGACCAAACATCCGCATATCCTCGATACTGCTGCTGTTAAATGGGCGAAACGCGCCATGTGGGCGCCTGCTATTGTAGAAAAGGACGGACGCTATTACTTCTTCTTTGGCGCCAACGACATCCAGCACAACGAGGAAACCGGTGGCATCGGGGTAGCAGTGGCCGATAACCCGGCCGGGCCCTTTAAAGATTACCTGGGTAAACCCCTTGTCGATAAAATTATTAATAAGGCACAGCCCATCGATCAATACGTTTTCCGGGACAGCGACGGCAAATATTACCTCATCTATGGCGGCTGGGGACATTGTAACATTGCCCGCCTCAAAGATGATTTTACCGGCTTTCTGCCCTTCAAAGATGGCACTACCTTCCGGGAAATTACCCCGGAGAAATACGTGGAAGGTCCTACCATGTTTAAAAAAGACGGTAAGTATTATTTCATGTGGTCAGAAGGTGGATGGACCGGCCCCGACTATAGCGTAGCCTATGCCATTGCGGACTCACCCATGGGACCGTTTAAGCGGATCGGTAAAATACTGGAGCAGGATCCCGCTATTGCTAACGGTGCAGGACATCATTCTGTCATCAGTATTCCGAACGAAAATCGCTGGTATATTATTTACCATCGCCGCCCGGTAACAGAAAAGGCCGCTAATTCCCGTGAAACCTGCATTGAGCGGATGTATTTTGATAAAGACGGACACATCATGCCGGTAAAAATTACCCGGGAAGGAGTTACCAGGGCTGTGATTCGCTAGACAATTTTCCTTATTGCGTAAATCAAATTCCCGATACGATTAGTAAGCCAGTTTCGTCTGCGCCAATTTTGCATCACTAAAAAAAAGTGCAACATATGAGCAAGCAGACTGGCTTTCTATTAATAATCATCACCTTACTGATCGCGCCATTTCTTGGGATTGCAGAAGATGAGCATGGGGGCGCCATCCGGGGAAAAGTAGTTACCACAGATGGAAAATCCGCTACAGATGTAGTGATCCTGTTGAAGGAAATCAATGAAACAGCTATCTCCGAATCTGATGGTGGATTTTCTTTCGATCATATTAAACCCGGCAGTTATCATCTCCTCGTGACCCTCATGGGCTATGCACCGGTAGAAGAAGAGGTAGTCGTAAATGCCGGTAAAACCACCACTATTCGCCTGCAACTGGCAGTTTCCAGCAAGGCCCTTAAAGAGGTGGTAGTAACCGGAAATCATAATAAATTAATCAAGACCTCCAGCTACGATGTAGCGAAGATGCCGCTGAAGAATCTCGAAAACCCACAGGTATATACCACCATCACCAAAGACCTGTTGCAACAGCAGGTAATTTTTTCGGTAGATGATGCATTGAAAAATGCGCCCGGTTTAACGCGCATGTGGGACGCTTCCGGAAGGAGCGGCGATGGTGGCGGTTATTATAATCTCCGCGGTTTCATTGTACAGAGTAAAATGCGCAATGGCCTCGCCGGCAACGTCACTGCTAAAATTGATGCATACAACCTGGAACAGGTGGAAGTCATCAAAGGCCCCTCTGCCACCTTATTTGGTAACAGCCTGACTTCCTACGGCGGGTTAATTAACCGCGTTACCAAAAAGCCTTATGACCATTTTGGCGGAGATGTTACTTATGCCATGGGCAGCTTTGGCTTTAACCGCGTCAGCGCCGATGTGAACACTCCGCTGGACAAAGAAAAAGATGTATTACTGAGAATCAACACGGCCTATAACTATGAAGGCAGCTGGCAGGATTATGGGTTCAATAAGAATTTCGCCTTTGCACCCAGCTTATCTTACCGGGTGAATGATCGCTTATCTTTCCTGTTTGACGCAGAATTTTCTACCGGTCAGAACTCCGGCCTCAGCGTATTTTTCTTTCCGTATCAACAGCCCATATCTGCGCTGGGAACGGATCGCGCTGATCAGTTGAAAATAGATTTCAAACGAGCTTTCTCTAGAAACGACTTGTATCAGACTTCCCGCAATACCAACATTTTCGGGTTGATGAAATACAAAATATCTGATCAGTGGAATATGAGCACCAATATCAGTTCTACTAACAGTTTCTCCAACGGTCCTTCACCGTATTTTTACCTGCTGTCTGATGGCGCTATCACCGGTGTGCCGGGACAGGTGGGAAGTAATTATATTTCCCGTAATGATCAGTTTACCGATAATAGCAAGGATAATTTTTTACAAATACAACATAATTTCAACGGTGATTTTAAAATTGGGAGCCTCAGAAACCGCTTTGTAGGAGGCCTGGATTATCTCTACCATAACTCTAACCAGTTCTTTGGTGGTGGTACATTTGACACCATTCCGTCGCACGGCAATATTCCCACCTATCCTAATTTTAACCGCCGCAACCTGGATACATTGTACGCGAATCACGGGCTTGGATTTACCTTCCCCTCTCGCGCGTTATCCAACACTTACAGCGCTTATGTGTCCGACTTATTGAATCTCACCGACAACCTGATGGTGATGGCAGCTTTACGTGTGGACTATTTCGACAATAAAGGCGCCTATAACGATGTGAAAGGCATCTATGAGGGTAGTTACAACCAAACCGCCTTTTCGCCTAAATTAGGGATCGTATACGAGCCGGTGAAAGACAGGATTTCGTTGTTTGCCAATTACCAGAATGGATTTACCAACCAGGTGGGTACTTCCGCTGCGGGTAAAGCCTTTAAACCGGAACAAGCCAACCAGGTGGAAGGAGGTGTGAAGCTGCAGGTGCTCAATGGCCGTATTAACGGTACGCTCAGTTATTATAACATCAAAGTAAAAGATGTACTCCGCCCTGATGCCGCCAATCCTACTTTCTCTATACAGGATGGAACCCAGGTGAGCAAAGGGTTTGAGGCAGAAGTAATTGCTAATCCTTTCCAGGGATTCAATATTGTGGCAGGTTTTGCTTACAACGATTCCAAATATGAAGCCGCTTCAAAAGAAGTGGAAGGCATGCGTCCTGCTACAGCCGGTGCCCCCAGTGTGGCGAATCTCTGGCTCAGCTACCGCATTACCAATGGTGTTGCAGATGGTTTGGGATTTGGCTTCGGCGGGAACTATGCCAGCGATAATAAAATACAAAACGATAAAATAGTAGGTACGTTCTATCTGCCTTCTTACACTGTATTAAACGCGAGCATCTTTTATGATCAACCCCGTTTCCGGGTAGCATTGAAGATGGATAACCTGACCGACAAGCTTTACTTTGTGGGTTATACTACCGTGAATCCACAGAAGCCAAGAAGTGTCACCGGTACGGTATCGTTTAAATTCTAAGCAGCTACTTTCGCACCATCCGGTATTTCAAACCGGTTGGTGCGAATTTTTTTGCGATGGTTCACAAATATCACGGTGGCAATAGTGCCCGACAGCCCCGCCACAAATACGCTGAACTGTGGACCAATATAGTTAGCCAATAACCCCGTCAGTAAGCTACCTACCGGTATCATTCCCTGGTATGCCATGATATAATAACTGATCGCCCTGGCCCGCATTTCAGGAATAGCATGTGTTTGAATATAGGTATTGGTAGCCGATACCTGCGCCATCATTCCCACACCCGAAAGCATCATGAATAACAGGGCCAGTGGCAACCAGCCGGAAACAGCCAGCAGCAAAAGACTGAGCGAGAAAATAAGACTCGCTGTAATCAGTATTTTTACGAGATCTCTGCCAGGTTTTAGCCGGGCCATGTACACCGCAGAGACTACAGAACCCAGCCCGGCGGCACTTTCAAACCAACTGAATGTTTTGGCATCGCCGTTGAAAATGTCTTTGGCAAATACCGGCATCAAAGTGGTGAAGGGAATTACCAACAAGCTACTGGCACATAACATGAGCAGGAGCGAGGCCAGGTCTTTATCTCCGGAAACATAACGGAATCCTTCTCTCAGTTCTACCCATATACTCCGGTCGGACTTTACCACCGGTGGTAATATAATTTTCATCATCCACAGGGAAATCAGCACTGGTATGTAGCTGAGGAAGTTGCTGATGAAACAAACATCTTCTCCAAAGACGCTCAGCATAATCCCTGCCAGAGCGGGGCCTGCAATGCGGGCAAAGTTTACCATGATAGAGTTCAACGCAATGGCATTAGGCAGGTCCTCTCTTTTCTCTACCATCTCCACCATGAGCGATTGCCGGCAGGTCATGTCAAACGCATTGATCACGCCCTGTACCAGCGACAGGAAAATGATACCTGGTATGTGATAGTAACGCAACAACAGCATCAGTGCCAGTGCGCCCGCCTGCAACATGGAAACGATTTGCGTAATCAGCAAAATGCGGTAACGGTTATGCCGGTCAATATAACTACCGGCATATGGCGCCAGCAGGAGAGAAGGGATCAAACTTACAAAGCTCACAACACCCAGCAGCATGGCTGAATTAGTGAGGCGGTATACCAGCCAGCAAACGGCTGTTTTCTGCACCCAGGTGCCTATGAGGGATATTGATTGCCCGGAAAAGAAGAGCCGGAAATTACGGGAGTTTAAAGCGCGAAAAGCATCCATTGGTTCATCGGTTTGACGTGTATAATCTATTCATCTGTTGCAAATTTCGGGAAGATGGATATATTTGTTAAATAGATTGTTTTAATAGTATTCATTGATAAAAACGATTGATGAAATGGAGCTACGTCAACTCATGTATTTTGTAAAAGCGGCGGAACTGTCGCATTTCACAGATGCCGCCGCTGCATTATACATTACACAGTCAACCTTGTCACAGCAAATAAAACAGCTGGAGAATGAGCTGGGGATGCCTTTATTCGACAGGATTGGGAAGCATGTGCATCTTACAGAAGCAGGCGGCGTATTCCTGTTGCATGCCCGGCAGGTATTACTCGATGTAGAGAAAGGACGGCAGGCGATCCAGGACCTGCAAAATATGTTGAGTGGTGAATTACGTATAGGCGTTACCTATGCCTTCACTTCTGTGTTGCTGCCGGCGCTGACAACTTTTCCCGTAAAGTATCCTGGTATTAAAATCTATGTCGAATACGGCACTACCCGGGAGTTGGAGGCCAAACTCCGGGCTTCAGAACTGGACCTGGTGTTGGCTTTTCACACGACCGCTTTTTATAAAGACCTGGAAATCCGGGAGCTGTTCCGTTCCAAAATTGTGGCCGTTGTATCAAGAAAACATAAGCTGGCCGGGCAAAAAAAGATCCACCTGCAAAGCCTCAACGGGCTGGATCTGATCTTTCCTGCCAGGGGTTTTAGCGCCCGCGATTCGCTTGAGGAAGTATTGCAAACGAACAAAATTGAACCGGCAGTCCGGATTGAAATGAATGATGTGCATTCTATTTTGTCGCTCGTGGAAAAAGGCCATTGGGCCACCCTGCTGAATGAACGGGCGGTGACAGGATGGAAAAACCTGGTGGCTATTCCTATTGAAGGAAGGGAATTACAGCGCCGGGCCTATATTGTATGGCAGAAGGGGACCTATCATAAAAAGGCGGCAGACCTGTTTATCCAGGAACTGCTAAAAGCACTGCCGCCGGATGGAAAATAAAAAGGTGAATGCGGTTCAAATGGCACTCAGCAGCGGCATAAAGCCGCCGCCGGGTGACCACAAGCGGGGTTATTGTGCGCTTCGCAATTCTGCGATATTACATTTATAGTATTGTTCAAATTCCTCCGTTAGTTCTTCCCAGCTATTATGTTTGGTAAAAGTGGAAATATACGTGAGGGTATGATTGGTTTCAGTGATCATTTTAAAGGCCAGCGCCATCTTTTCCTGCAGTATCAGGTCTTCCACGGAGATATAATATTCCTGTTCAAATGGCGCAGACAGGAATTCCGGTACCACCCGGAATTTATTGCAGACCGTTTCCATGTTGTTTGCCTCTGCAGGATATTGAATAATATAAGCTGCTATTTCCTGAAGCTGTTGCCGGTGGCTCTCTTTCAGCATAATAGGCGATTTGGGAGCCAGGTAGCGCAGGTAAGTGCGGTAAAAGTCAATGGCGCTACGCATGAAAAAGATCTCCGCCGTTTGGCCAATTAGTTTACAATGCAGGATCCGGTTCATCACCTGGTAATTGACTTCATTAAGCTGGAAAGGCGTCCTGTTGCCGGGTGCCTGTATCTTTTTTATCCCTACTTTATTGATAATTCTGAATGCCGGAAATTCTTCTGATAAAAATTTCAGGGATGTGATGCTGAGGTTGACGTGGAAGTCCATCACAAATTCCTTTTCCGTGACCAGGGTATTCGACTGGTTGAAATCGGTCCCACCTTTTTTGCTGAGGGACATTTTCATGGGAATACGGTGATTGGTGTTGGTGAACCCGGATACACCGGCGGGTAAGATGTACCTGGAGGGCGGTACTGTGGTTAATTGCACGCCTTCATGGAGGTAAATCAGGTGATAATAGATACTCAGTCCACTCAGCTGTATCTGCTGGTCCATAATAATGCCTTTATCGTCAATATCCGTATAGCATTTGGCATAAGGGATCAGCTGTGAGTGAAAATAGCTGGGCGTATCTTCATAGGTGGTGTAGGTAGTATCATCTCTGCTGAGCAGGAGGTACTTGTTCTTTGGTTGCTTCATGGTTACTTGCCTTTGATATTGCCTATTATTTGAAATGCAGTGTGCTGTCTGCGGTAAAATAATAATCAGTACCGGTGGTCGCCTTAATCCCTTCCAGGAGAAAGCTGAGTGGCGTTTTTTTGTCTAACAGGCCGGTAAAGGTTCTGCTGGCAATGTCGGGCCGGTCCAGGGAGGCCTGGATGCCATACCAGCGGAAAATAGCATTACATATTTCATCCATGTGTGTGTCTGAGAAAGAATAAAGTCCTTTCTGCCAGCCTAATTCAACCGTTGCATTGAATGGTTGTGTGTCGATGCTGGCATCGTCTTTATGGAAGATGGCTTGTTCTCCGGGTTTCACCATGACGGCCTTTTTGCCGGCTTTCATTCTTACTTTACCATCTACCAGCGATACTTTTACCAGGTCGCTGTTGTAGCTATTGATATTAAAAGTAGTTCCCAATACTTCCACCGTGCTGTTGGGAAGATGTACCAGGAAAGGCTTACCTGCCTGTTTGGCTATTTTAAGATAGGCTTCTCCGTTAAGGGTGATTTCCCGGCTGTTGCTGCCCTTGAAGGAAAACGAGAAATCCATTCGGGTAGCGGCATTGAGGGTAACCACAGAACCATCAGACAGGGCTACTTCATAGCTTTTGCCTTGTGGTACAATCAGGGTGTGGGTACCTTCCGGCAATTCCTCGCCGGTATTTAAAAACAGGGTATTGTCTTTATTAATCACCTGTTTGCCCCCGATATTAATGGGGCCGGTTGTTTGTGACAGGTTGATGTCCGGCGCGCCGGCTGTTTTTAGTATGATATCGGGAATCACAATCGCTGCCCGCGGAGCTGCCTGCTTTTTAGGGAAGAAGGTATCCCATTTCCAGGCGGTAAAGGCCATCAGTGCCAATACAGCCGCCGCGGCCGACCAGGTCATGATCACACGGCCCAGTGATTTTTTAGGTTTAAAATCAATCACTTCCAGCCAGGGGGCTGGTGGTGGGGGAATGGAGAGCATGGAAAGTTGTTCCCACTTCTCCCGTACTGCAGCATCTTCTTCGATTAGATCCTCCAGGAATTGATCATCCGCCGCGGAAATTATTCCCGCAAGCTTCTCAGTCATGAGCCTGTATATTTCGTCTGCGCTGTTCATGTACACTATTAACCGTTTTTTTAATTGGCCGGGGTATCAAAAAAGGATTTTTTTTAGAGATGCCCGTAAAGTTTTCAGCGCGTTGGCTACTTGTTTTTTCACAGTTTCTTCACTGGTGTCCATGAAGGCCGCTATTTCTTTGCGTGTCTTGTGCTCCTGGTAAGCCAGCCGGAAAGCGATCGACTGCCGCTCCGGTAACTGGCTAATGGCATTTTCCAGCTGCTCTTTCAGTTCGTTGTTTTCCAGCCTGGTTTGTGGATATGTGTAGGTTTCAGGCAGGAAGATCTCTTTTAATCGTTTGTTTCGCGTGGCATCCTTTGCTATCTTATTAAGACAACGATTACGGATACTTACAAATAAAAAATTTTTCAGGGAATTGGTACTGCTTAAGTCAATCCGCGTACTCAGGTCTTTTTGCCAGAAGTCGATAAAAAGATCCTGCACCAGCTCCTGGGCCTCTGCTTCGTTCTTCAGTATAGACATGGCCGTGATATATAACCACTGGCGATAAGCCCCATAAAAATACTGGAACGCCTCAAGACTGCCCGTCTTTAGTTGTGCAAGCAATTCAATATCGTTGATAGATGCACTCATGCTGGGATTTAGTTGATAATGGCAGACCCGGTATGTCTGGCTGCTGTTTCAGAGTGTTATTACGCGGTTATTAATGGTAACTGCCCGCCACCTTACCCGGGAGTATGTAATCTACCCGGCAGATGACCTTTCGATAACAGTTTTTTCTCGATACACTTACATGCACAGTTTTATATTCGATGTATTCAGGTGTATGGATTTTTATTTATAACGGAAGTTTGTTAATGAATTGTTATTCCGTTATTCGCCGGGGTCCTTGCGGCTGCTCTGTAATGATCGGAGGGGATTCGATGTTGGGGGGAAATGCTGGCTCAACAGCAAAAAAGAATCCCTGGTGAAACACTCACCAGGGATCCCCATTTATTTTTTCTTAGCGCCCCGTTTTTTCGGCTTGCCATATTTCAACATCATCTTTTCTTTATGCGTTACTTTCTTGTTGACCTTCCTGTTCTTCGCCAGCTTTTCATGGAAGGCCGGTCCCACATCTTCCCGCTTGGGTGCCTTTACCAGCGTATTACGCATGTGTATCTTCGGTTTTTCATCTTCCGTTAACACCTCCGAAATGGTCAGGTCTGCCGGTAATTCCTGCTCCGGAATCGCATAATTCATCAGCGCCTGTATCCGGTCCAGGTTCTCCAATTCTGAGTCCTTTGTGAACAGGATAGAAATACCCTTTTTATCGGCCCTACCGGTTCTGCCTATACGATGTATATAGCTCTCCGGCACTTCCGGCGTATCGAAGTTGATAACGTGTGTAACCTCCGCAATATCCAAACCGCGGGCAATGATATCTGTTGCAATCAGGAAACGGTATTCATTTGCCTGGAATTTGCGCACCGTATTGAAACGGTGATTTTGCTCCTTATTGGAGTGAATAATACCTACCTGGCCCGGGAACTCCTTTTCCAGTTGTTCATGCAAATCATCCGCCAGCTGCTTGGTGGCAGCAAAGATGAGGGTTTTGGTCATGCTGGTATCATCTGTAATCAGCATTTCCAGCAGGTTCACCTTCGTATAGAAATTAGGTACCCGGTATACAATCTGGTCAATGTTTTCCAGCGGCGTACCAGTCGGAGCCGCTTCAATACGCACCGGGTTATTGAAATGTGTTTCAATCATTTTTTCCACCTCTTCCGTAATGGTAGCAGAAAACATCAGGTTCTGCCTTTTAGGAGGCAACAGGTCCATGATATTCCGTAACTGTGTCCGGAAGCCGAGATTCAGCATTTCATCCACCTCATCGATGATCAGCTTTTTCACGGACTTCACTTTCAGCGCGCCGCTGAGAATGATATCGTATAGGCGTCCGGGTGTGGCTACCAGGATGTCCAGCTTGTCCTGTACCGCTTCCATCTGCGGATTCATGTTCACGCCACCATATACCCCCAGCACAGATACACTCATGTAGGTAGTGAGCTTTTTCACGGCTTCCACTACCTGCACCACCAACTCCCTGGTAGGCACAATAATGAGTACAGTCGGATATTTCTCTTTCGAAAACTTAAACTGACGAAGGGTAGGCAACAGGTACGCAAAAGTTTTACCTGTACCGGTTTGCGCAATGCCGCATACATCCTGGCCGGACATAATAACGGAAAATGCACGCTGTTGTATCGTAGTAGGTCGTTTATAACCTAATTCATCTAACGCGTTTAATAAAGGAGTATGGAGGTTTAAATCACCAAAAGTCATGATACTGCTATAATATGAACGGCAAAGGTAGGTTTTTTTAGCTTTTGGCAGTTAGCTATTAGCTTTTAGCAAGTGCAGCGGAACATATATTACGTTAATTTTCGCTGCATTTGCTAAAAGCTAATAGCTAACTGCTAAAAGCTAAAAAGCTATATTAGCATAAAAAAATCTATGAAAAACCTCCACATACCCGCTATCTGTGTACATGCCTATGGAGGGCCTGAACAATTGCACCTCGAAGAAATACCAGTACCCGTGCCGGCGAAAGACGAAGTGTTGATTAAAGTAATGGCCAGTGGTGTAAACCCGATCGACTGGAAAGTACGAGAAGGACTTAAACAGCATCCGTTGCCCTATATACCGGGGGTAGAAGCTGCCGGCATCGTAACTGCCGTAGGAGAGGGGTTTGGAATGAAAATAGGCGATGAAGTATATGGAGCGGTAGATGGCAGCTATGCAGCTTATGCCCTTGCCTCCGCCGTACAACTGTTTCGTAAACCAACCTGGCTTTCTTTTGAGGAAGCTGCTGCGATGGGTGGCGCTAAAACCGCCTGGGGCGCATTATTCGATGTGGGCCACCTGGCAAAAGGACAACGTATCCTGGTTCATGCCGGCGCCGGCGGCGTAGGGCATTTCGCCGTACAACTGGCCTATAATGCAGGTGCCTACGTAATAGCCACCGCCAGCCCTGAAAATATAGATTTTGTCACCTCACTGGGCGCCAGTGAAGTCATCGATTATAAAGCGGCACCCTTTGAAACGCAGATGGATCCGGTAGATATTGTACTGGATACCGTTGGAGGAGATACCATGCTGCGCTCCATGTCAGTGCTCAAATCCGGAGGACAACTACTTTGCCTGGTTACCCCGCCGGATTCCGAACAGGCTGCTGCTGCTGGTATTCACGCAGTTTGGGCAGGCACCAAAACGGTAGCCGCCATGAAAGAAGTACATAAAATGCTGGAAAGAGAACTGATAAAACCCTACGTACGACGGGTATTTCAGCCCTTATCGCAGGCCGCTGCTGCACAGGAATACAGCAAAAATAACGGCCCCGGCAGAGGAAAGATTGTATTAAAAATTTCGGAAGAATAAAAACAGCGTGAGGGATTTTCGCCCACGCTATTTTCCCAATATCTTTTTCCGGTGTTGTATCCCCCAGCGTTGTAAGGCGAGGATCACACTATCTAATGTGGCAGCATAGGCCGTCAGCGTGTATTCCACCGATACCGGCTGCGTATCATACACCGTTCGCTTAACCAGCTTATGCGCCTCCAGGTCTTTCAGCTCCTTCGATAATACTTTGGACGTGATTTTGGGAATACTGCGCTCTATATCCCGGAAACGTTTATGCCCGCGGGAAACCGCAATGATAATAGGGAGCTTCCATTTACCACTGATCACATCCAGCGCATCCCGCACCGGCATGATCACTTTGTGGCAGTCGGTATGACTGCTGCCCTCCATTTCTTTCCCACAATCGACTGTTAATTCTTCTGTTTTCATCTGCAATACAGGTTGGTTACCTCTGGTAAAGCACTTACTTTAAGGTAACTGCTTACTTTTTGATAGCAAATGTATTAATTTTACAGTTGGAACTTAAATAAAAAATGATGAAAGTAGAAATATGGTCTGACATCATGTGTCCGTTTTGCTATATCGGCAAACGGAAATTTGAAGCAGCATTAGCACAGTTTCCGGGAAAAGAGAATATCACCGTTGAGTGGAAAAGCTTTCAACTTAACCCTGAGCTGAAATCCCAGCCAGGCAAAGATGTATACGAGTACCTGGCAGAAATAAAAGGTCAGTCCCGCGAATGGTCAGTGAGCGTTCACGAACAAATGACCGGCACTGCCAAAGAAGTAGGACTCACCTATAACTTCGACAAAGCCGTTATCGCCAATTCCTTTGATGCACACCGCCTCATCCAGCTGGCAAAACAACACCAGCTCGGCGACGCAGCAGAAGAACGTTTATTCTATGCCTATTTTACAGAAGGTAAAGATATGAGCGATCACAATACCCTGTTGGAACTGGGTGCTGAAATAGGATTGGATAAAGCCGCTATCACCGCCGCTTTACAATCCAAGGACCTGGCGGATGCCGTAAACAAAGATGTACATGAAGCACAACAACTGGGCATCAGGGGCGTACCGTTTTTTGTACTGGATCGTAAGTTTGGCGTATCCGGAGCACAACCAACGGATGCATTTACACAGGCACTGGAACAGGCGTATGGAGAATGGAAAAAAACACAACCGGTAGTGGAGCTGGAAACCTTATCAGGACAGGTTTGTACGCCGGATGGTGATTGTAAATAATTTCTTTTTGAAAAAGGTTGGCTAAGAAGTGGATTACTTTTTAGCCAACCTTTTGCATTATAGCGATCTTAATATTCGCATAAAAATTACCTTTACGCCATAATCATCTATCTATGGCGCTTCTGAAAAGAATCAACCCTTTTTCCAGGCAAAATAACGATACCGGATTTGGTGTAAATGCCAATGGTTACGGCGGTCGTTTTATTAATCGTGACGGCTCATTTAATATACGTCGGGAAGGACGTTCCTTTATGCACCGTTTCAACATTTACCATGCCCTGCTGAATTTACCGGCCTGGCAGTTTGCGTTGGTGATATTGACGTTCTATTTTTCCATCAACCTGCTGTATTCCGGTATTTACTGGTGTTTGGGGGTAGGAGAATTCCAGGGGATTATTGGTAAAACTCCCTGGGAAAAATTTAAAGAGATCTATTTCTTCAGCACAGAAACCTTTACCACCGTGGGCTACGGCCGGGTAAATCCCGTAGGGGATGGCGTAAATGTGGTCGCTGCTATTGAAGCCATGACGGGCTTTTTATCCTTCGCGGTAGCGACAGGTCTTATCTATGGCCGGTTTTCAAAGCCAAGGGCACACCTGTTGTTTAGCGATGAAGCATTGATTACACCTTTCCAGGACAAAACCGCCCTGATGTTCCGCATGGCTTCTTACAAAGATCACCATACGCTTACCAACGTGGAAGTGCTGGTAACACTGGGTTTGCAGGTACAGGAAAATGGCAATGCGGTATACAAATTTTATAGCCTGCCATTGGAAAGGAGAATGGTGGAAACACTGTCAATGAACTGGACAGTGGTGCACGTGATCGACGACAACAGCCCCCTGCTTGGATTTTCTTCGGAAGATATGGAAGTAGCAGATGTGGAAATATATGTGACGGTAAAAGGATTTAACGATGTATACGCGAACACCGTGTTACAGCGTACCTCTTATACTTACCAGGAAATTTCACATAACCGGAAATTTGTGCCCATGTACCGCGAGAGTGCTAATACAACGGTGCTGGAGTTAGACCTGTTGAGCAAAACAGTGCCAGTGGAAGTAGCCGTGGAAGCGTAGAATATTAAAGCAAATGACCAGCGCGAATAGGTAAGCTGATTACCCGCGCTGGTCATTTGCTTTAAATAGTTTTATCCTTTATGCTTTTCGTTTCCCGATCAACAACAATCCCAGGAAAGTAAAGAATCCATTGATCAGTAATAATTCCAGCCCAATCTGGAACTTTCCAAACAAGGCAGCCTGGTTAAGATCAACCACCAGGCAAAGTAAGGGAGCCGCCACACATACCACCGGCACCAGCTTATCATTTACCTGGCGCTTCGTTAAAATACCAAATGCAAACAATCCTAACAAAGGACCATAAGTATAAGCCGCCACTTTAAGGATCACACCGATCATGCTTGGATTATTCACCCACTCAAAAATCATCACAAACAGCAGGAAAATAAGGGCCATCAGCAGGTGTATCCGCTGACGATATTTCTTCTTTTGCGCTTCGGTCCAGTCGGTGCGTTGCTGCATATCCAGGATGTCAATGCAAAGCGACGAGGTTAACGCCGTCATAGCACCGTCTGCACTTGGAAACAGGGCCGATATCAGCGCAATAATAAAGATCACGGAAATCACGGGCGGCATATGATGCAACGCCAGCTCAGGGAATAATTTATCTCCCGTAACAGTTACCTGCTGCTGGGCACCATACAGGTGAAGTAAACCTCCCAGGAAAAGAAACAGCCCTATTACAATCACCATAATAAAGGCCAGCGACACCATATTTTTTTTGGAATCTTTTAATGTTTTTACCGAGATATTTTTCTGCATCATCTCCTGGTCAAGGCCCGTCATGGTAATCGTAATGAATGCCCCGGCAATAATTTGTTTGACGAAAAAGAGCTTACTGTTTGGATCTGTATTGAAAATAGTGGTAAGTCCTTTTTCGTGCATAGCAGTAAAGCTTTGCCCCAGGCTCAGATCCATGGTATGTAATATAAATCCAACGCAGATGATCAGCCCCGCCAGCATACAGGTAGTTTGCAGGGTATCTGTATATACAATGGTTTTTACACCACCTTCATACGTATACAGCAGGATCATAAACAAGATAATCAGCGTGGTAAGCCAGAAGGGAACGCCAAAACTGGAGAGGATTGCATCCTGTAATATTCTTACCACGAGGTATAACCTGGCCGTAGCGCCAAGGGTACGGGAAAGAATAAAGAAGGAGGCGCCTGTTTTGTAAGAATAGTTCCCAAACCGTGTATGGAGGTAATTATAAATAGATGTTAACTGAAGCCGGTAGTATAAAGGAATCAATACATAGGCAATGGTAATATACCCGATAAAATACCCGAGGGTAATTTGCATATACGAAAATGCATCTTTTCCCACGGCGCCGGGGACGCTCACAAAAGTCACCCCACTGAGCGAAGTACCGATCATACCGAAGGCCACCAGCATCCAGTTACTGTTACGGTTGCCTATAAAAAAGGAGTCGTTGTTCGAATTACGACCTGTATACCATGCGACTACCAATAGAATTACAAAGTAGGCAACGACGAATGAGAATAATAAACCTGGCGACATACATCAAATTTAATCAAGATACTACTTTCCCGCAAAGAGGCAAAGATAATGATCTTCCGGTCTTTTGACAGAAGAGGGCTGCACCGGTTCATTTATTGACCTGGATCAATTTTCAGGGAGCGGGATGGCTACACCTTTGTGCCATCAAAAACGAATAAATATGACTGGTTTAACAACAAATGCTCCGCTCATAGCGGAGAAAACTCCTCCGGTAGCGGAATTGCCGCCACCCCATTCATGGCAGGTAAAGGCCGCCGTAGCAGGGCTTGCGCTGATCTTGTTTATGGTAAACCTGGATACAAGTATTGTGATTGTAGGATTACCGGTATTAATGAAACACCTGCACGCTTCTTTTGCCGCCGCCCAATGGGTAGTGCTTAGTTATATGTTGCTGTTGACCGCATTAATTGCCGGAGCGGGTCGTTTAGGCGATATGTTCGGTAAAAAGAAATTGTACCTGTTGGGGATCCTGGTATTTACCATTGCGTCCTGGGGTTGTGGAATGGCGGCTGGTATTAATGCATTGATTGTTTTCCGGGCCATGCAGGGAATAGGCGCCGCCTTCTGTTTATCGCTCAGCTTCGCCATTGCCGGTGACCTGGTTCCTAAAAGTCAGTTAGGAAAAACCATGGGCTGGCTTACCATGATGGTGCCGCTGGGTATCGCTTCCGGGCCCACCTGTGGCGGGATCCTGGTGGCTACATTGGGTTGGCAGGCGATGTTTCTGGTGAACATTCCACTAGGGATACTGGCGTATCTGCTGGTACGCAAATATGTACCGGCTACGGCCCGGGTGGGTGCACAGCCAGCCGACTGGACAGGTATGCTGATCCTGGCAGGGGTGCTGGTGTGTTATTGCATGGGAATGACCATGATGGAAGACAAAGGATTTCTGAGCAGGTCGGTGTGGCTGCTCCTGGCTGGTTTTATCGGAGGCGCCATCTGCTTCGTGCGTTACGAACGGAAGGTGCGGCATCCCTTCCTGGACATGCAACTTTTCCGGCATCCCTTACTATCTGCCAGTTTGCTGGCGGCGTGGCTGGTATATACCGTGATCATGGCTACCGTAGTACTGTTACCTTTTTATCTCACCAATGAGGGACACTACACGCCGTTGCAAACCGGGTTATTGATGTCCTTTGGACCACTGGTGACGGCTGTATTGAGCGTGTTTGCCGGGAAGGCCGCCGATAAATTTCATGCACGTAAAGTAATGCTGGTGGGCGTATTGATTATGGTGGCCGGTTGTGTGGCCATGAGCAGCATTAGCGTGGAACAGGGTATTGTTGGCTTTTTATGGCGGATTGGGCTCATCCAGGTAGGACTTACATTTTTTCAAACACCTAATAATACGGCGGTGATGGAGCTGGCGGCACCAGCGCAGCGTGGACTCATGAGCGGACTCTTGTCCCTGTCACGTACTACCGGGCATATAACAGGAACGGCAGTATTGGGAGCGGTGTTTGCCATGCTGATACAACAGGGAACGGTAACCCATGCCATTGCGGTGGTATTTTTGCTGGCGGCAGTGCTGGTGGCGATTGCTGCATTATTAATATATTTGGTGCTGAGAAAACAGTCGCGCCGCAATAACGCTTAAGCATGTACGAACAATTAACCGACTATATCCTCCGCAGAATTAGTGTAACGGATGCGCAGCTGAGCACGATCCTGTCTCATTTCAAGTTGCAGAAAACAGTCCGTAACCAGCTATTATTGCCGGAAGGGGAGATAGCTAAAAATATCTTCTTTGTTAACAGTGGTTGTGTAAGGGTATATTTTATAGACGAGAATGGCCAGGAAGCCACCCGCTACCTGGCATTTGAAAATAATTGTGTTTGCGGGCTGATGAGCTTTATTTCCGGGAAACCTTCCCATGAATTCATCCAGGCAGTTTTACCTGGTCAGTTATTGGCTATTTCCCGTAATGATTTCTATTATTTGCTGGATACGATTCCCGCCTGGGAGAAGTTTTATCGTCACTACCTTGAAAATGCCTATGTAGTGAATACCGGGCGGTTAATGAGTTTTATTACCCAAAGTGCGGGAGAAAGATACCAGCAACTACTAAACGAAAATGCACATATTGTACAACGACTACCTAATAAACTGGTCGCTTCTTACCTGAATATTTCCCAGGAAACATTGAGTCGCCTGAAATCAAAGCGCTTTTAATCATTGTCCAAATGTGCCCGGACGGGCTGTTACTGCGACATTTTCTCAGCTAAAATAAATACTTGACAAAGGCAAATTTATTATTTGCTTTTGTCAAGTATTTATTTATTTTTGTTTGAGAAACAAATAGCTATGAGCCATCCCGAACCTGTCATCAGCAGTATCCGCCAGTTTAACCGTTTCTATACCGGCATGATTGGCCTGCTGAACCAACATATCCTTGAAAGCAACCTGTCGCTCTCAGAAGTGCGGGTGATTTATGAAATAGGGCAGCGCCAGAAATGCACCGCGGGAGAGTTAATACAGGTATTAAAGATTGACGGGGGGTACCTCAGCCGCCTTCTGAAAAAGTTTGAGAAAAACGGCTGGCTGAACCGGCAGCAATCTACCGCCGACGGCCGTACGTTTTTTTTGCAGCTCAGCGCAGCCGGTAAAAAATTACTGGCAGGCCTGGAGGAAAAGTCAACCGCTGAAATTCAGCGCCTGACCACTCCTTTGTCCGAAAAGCAACAGCAACAAATGACCGGCGCCATGAAATCTATTCAGCAGATTTTATCCGCCCCGGAAGCCGGCGCCGTTTCGGATATCCATATCCGTTATCAACTCCAGCCGGGTGATGTGGGATACCTCATTTATTTGCACGGACAGCTCTATGCGAAGGAATCGGGGTATAATCTGGAGTTTGAAGCCTATGTATGTAAAACCTTCTACGAATTTTTACCTACTTATAATCCCGCCAAGGATCGCATTTTCCTGGCCATTGCAGATAACCAGATTGTAGGATCAGTGGCCATACTGGGATCTTCCCGCCACCTGGCGCAGTTGCGCTGGTTCCTCATTCATCCCGATTTCCGGGGCCGTGGACTGGGTAAGCAACTCCTGAAAGAGGCCATCGATTTTTGCAGGGAGAAAGATTATCAGAAAGTATACCTGATGACTACCAGCATGCAGGAAACTGCCATTGCCCTTTACAAGAAGGCAGGCTTCCGCAAAACCGGTGAAAAATACCTGCAGCTATGGGGACAACAACTCTATGAACAGCGGTATGATATGGACCTGTTCTAGGCGTATTTATGCAGCATCACTACTTGTCCGAGGTGGTAGGCATCATGTTCGGCCAGCCCCTGCAGATAGTAAATAGCAATATGTTTGGTGCCGGGGAAAGTATCGAATAATTCTTTCTCCGGAAATTTTCTGATACTGTCGGTTATTTGCGCGAAGGAGTGCTCCAGCCGGTGAATGGTGGCCTGCCAGTTTTCCTCTCCATGATTTTCGGGCATATAAAAATCTGGCAGATCGCCATCCTGCTCTGGCGCCTCATTATGCATAAAGCGTTGTACACGCTGATGCCAGAATATAACATGATTAATGATTTCCCAGCTATTATTGGAGGTGCCGTTGGAGGTACCAAAAGTTTTGACTGCCTGTGCTGCATCTATGCGTGTCAGGTGCTCCCGGAAGGTTACATCAATCCAGGGTTGCCCATTGTAAAGGTTTTCCAGCGAAGCAGCTAAATGTTCCGTTAATGACATAAGAAACCGATTTTATTTTTTAAAAGATATATCTGACTCTTTTAAACAGGTACCTGCATAATCCGTATACCGCTATATAAATAAGAATAGAATCCCGTTAATCGTGATAATCATCTAAATGTGCAGCAAGCGACAACCGGCAGGGCTGTCGTCTATCGAATTTACTGAATTCTTTCCCTTATTTTTAAAGAATATAAAACCCATCGTTATGGATCAGCAGCAACTGGAGAACAACAAAAATGAAGATGCTATGCGAATGGCTATCAGCACTATGAAACAACGCCTCGGTGTAATAGAGCAGGGCGGAGGAAAGAAAGCCCTGGAGAAAGTACGGCAGCGTGGTAAGCTGACCGCCCGCGAGCGCATTCAGTATTTGATAGACCGTGATTCCACCTTTACTGAAATCGGCGCTTTTGCCGCTTATGATATGTATAACGAGTATGGAGGTTGCCCCGCAGCAGGTACCGTTGGAGGTATCGGCTATGTAAGCGGCCGGCAGTGCATGATTGTTGCCAATGATATGACCGTGAAAGCCGGCGCCTGGTTTCCGATGACCGGCAAGAAAAACCTTCGCCTGCAGGAAATCGCCATGGAAAACCGCCTCCCGGTGATTTACCTGGTAGATAGCGCCGGTGTATTTTTACCCATGCAGGATGAAATATTCCCGGACAAAGAACATTTTGGCCGCATCTTCAGGAACAATGCCCGCATGAGCGCCATGGGCATTACGCAAATTGCTGCCGTGATGGGTAGCTGCGTGGCCGGAGGTGCTTATCTGCCCATCATGAGCGATGAAGTGCTGATGGTAGAAGGCAACGGCTCTATTTTTCTTGCAGGCCCCTACCTGGTAAAAGCAGCTATCGGAGAAGATGTAGATGCGGAAACGTTAGGCGGCGCGGTTACCCACACAGAAATATCCGGCATCGCCGACTATAAATTCAAAACCGATGAAGAATGCCTGGACCAGGTAAAGCGCATCGTTAGCAAGCTGGGACATCAGCCTACCGCCGGATTTGATCGCATTGAACCACAACTGCCGCTGAAATCAGGGGAGGATCTGGACAGCGTATTACCAGCCGATAGTTCCCGCCCTTATGATATGATGGAAGTGATCGAACGTTTGGTAGATGGTTCCGCATTTGATCAATACAAACAGGATTATGGAAAATCCATTATCTGCGGATATGCCCGCATCGACGGCTGGGCAGTTGGCATTGTGGCTAACCAGCGTAAAATAGTAAAGAGCCGGAAAGGAGAAATGCAGATGGGAGGCGTTATTTATAACGATAGCGCCGATAAAGCCGCCCGCTTTATTATGAACTGCAACCAGAAGAAAATTCCATTGGTATTTTTACAGGATGTTACCGGGTTCATGGTAGGCAGCAGAAGCGAACATGCCGGTATCATTAAAGATGGCGCCAAACTGGTGAATGCAGTGGCCAATTCTGTAGTACCCAAAATTACCATCATCATCGGTAACTCCTATGGCGCAGGCAACTATGCCATGTGTGGTAAAGCCTACGATCCCCGTTTTATTTATGCATGGCCTTCCGCTAAAATAGCAGTGATGGGTGGAGAACAAGCCGCCAAAACATTATTGCAGATACAGGTGGCCGCGCTTAAATCAAAGGGAGAAGTCATTACACCGGAAGAAGAAGCACGCCTGCTCAAAGCCATCACCGACAAATATTACGAACAAACCACTCCTTATTATGCGGCCGCCCGCCTTTGGGTAGATGATATCATTGATCCCGCCGATACCCGTATACGTATCGCTGAAGGTATCAAGGCGGCCAACAATGCGCCGGTAGAACAACCCTTTAGTGTAGGGGTATTTCAGGTGTAGAAAGCGTAAAGCAGAAAGGCGAAAGCATAAAGCCACCGATGCGAATGACTGAAGCGGATATTGTCTTTGTGCAGGATTAGACTGATTAGACTGATTTTGATGATTATTTTTTTAATATTTGGAAAGATGGTAAATCTCTTTCCGTCTTCTTAAAAAATCAAAATAAAAAATCAGTCTAATCAGTCTAATCCTGTACAAAGACAATATCCGCTTCAGTCATTCGCTAAAATAGCTTTATGCTTTCACCTTTCTGCTTTAAGCTCAAAAAAAACTACCTTAGCAACTTTTAAAGAAGAACATGGAACTGGTAGTATATACAGACGGCGCTTCCCGCGGCAACCCTGGCCCGGGAGGATATGGGGTGGTGCTGATGTGGGGAAATACCCGGAAAGAGTTGTCTCAAGGGTATCGCAAAACCACCAATAACAGGATGGAGCTACTGGCTGTGATTGTAGCACTGGAAGCCCTGAAAAAAGACGGCGTAGCAGTAACTATTTTTACAGATAGTAAATATGTGGTAGACAGTATTGAAAAAGGCTGGCTATGGGGCTGGGTGAAAATTAACTTCAAAGACAAAAAAAACAAAGACCTCTGGCAACGTTTCATTCCATTGTATAAAAAGCATCGCATAAAAATGCAGTGGGTGAAAGGACATGCCAGCAATCCATATAATAACCGTTGTGATGAACTGGCTACACAGGCTGCCGATAGCGGCAACTGGCTGATTGACGAAGGTTTTGAAAGCGATAACGCATAGAATAAACGCACTCCTCCGAACCAAGAGGTGATCATAATTGTAATATAAGCGCAAACTTAATACTACTTTATGCTCACCTGGTTCATTGAAACATTACAGAAATACCCTGAAATAGCCGTGATGCTTACCCTGCTGATCGGCTTTCTGCTGGGGAAGGCCCATATCAAAGGTTTCACACTGGGTACCGTAACGGGTGTATTGTTGGTGGGTATTGCCATTGGCAGCTTTCATATCACCATTCCTTCTGAAACAAAATCTATCTTCTTTCTTTTTTTCCTGTTTTGTACCGGCTATGGAATAGGTCCGCAATTTTTTCAGGGATTGAAAAAAGATGGATTGCCCATTGCATTGTTTTCCTTTATAGTATGTTGCAGCAGCGTACTTTTCTGCTGGGGCATTGCCTCTTTACTACGCTTCGAAACCGGCACCACAGCAGGATTAATGTCGGGTGCCAATACCTGCTCTGCCATCATTGGTGTAGCTTCCAATACCATTAATGAACTCAACCTGAGTGATGATGAGCGTGCCCGGTTAATTAACCAGATCCCCGTAGCATATGCGGTGACGTATATCTTTGGTACCGCCGGCACCAGCTGGTTTTTGTCTGTAATAGGCCCCTGGTTTATGTCTGGAAGTCGCGCCAAATTAATAGAACAAACCAAAGACCTGGAAGCTAAAGTATCTGAAGCTTCGCCGGAAGAAGAGGAGAACATCACCAATGCCTATGACCAGGTGGCATTCCGGGCTTACCTCGTCAACGGCGAGTTAGCAGGCGACGGAAAAACCGTGGGCGACATTGAACACATGCTGCATGAGAAAAAAAGATTGTTGTACATCCTGCGTATAAGACGGGGTGGCAAATTATATGAAACCAGCAATGGATTTATTATTAAACAGGGAGATATTATCGCTATTGGCGGACAACGATCTGCAGCCATTGCTTCGGAATCCTTACTGGGAAAAGAGGTGGCAGATGCGGAGTTGTTGACTTTTCCGGTGCAATCAGCCACCGTGATTATTACCCGAAAAGCCGCTATCAACAAGCCTTTGAAAGAGTTTGCCCGGCATCCGGAATTTCATGGTATCAGTGTTCGCAAAATTACCCGCTCCGGGATTGAAATGCCATTATCTGCCCACACCATAGTACAAAAGGGAGATGTAATCGAGATGGTCGGTATTCAACAGGAGTTGGACAAAGCAGTGGCCATTTTAGGATATAAAGAAAGGGTAGGGGTAGAAACCGATATTGTTTACCTGGCGGGCGGTATTGTAGTAGGCACATTGGTAGGAAGTCTCAGTGTACGGTTGGGCAATGTGCCGGTGGAGCTCAGTACCAGCGGTGGTGCGCTGATTGCGGGCCTGGTATTCGGCTGGATGCGTGGTATCCGTCCGCGGTTTGGTTATATTCCCGCCGCTTCCCAGTGGGTACTGACCAAACTGGGACTGCATGTATTTATTGCTATTGTAGGACTCAGTGCCAGCCAGGGCTTTTTGCAAGGTTTGAGAGAAGAAGGATTGACGCTGTTCCTGGCCGGTATGGTGCTAAGCCTGTTGCCAATGGTAGTAGCATTGTTCCTCTCTAAATATGTATTTAAGTTTCATCCTGCCATAGGTCTGGGAGCCTGTGCCGGTGCGCACGATGAATCCGCGCCTTTGCTGGCGGTACAGGATGCACTGAACAGTAAAGTACCCGCGCTGGGATACACGGTAGCCTACGCCGTAGCCAATATTACCCTTACTACTTCTGGTGTTATAATTGTCTTGTTGATGCATAAAGGCGGCTAAAAACGCCGCTCATCACATTTTTATCTGGCAAAATCCGCTTCAGTACTGCAACTACCCCGCAGTGAATCGTTTTACCTTCAACTTTTTTAACATTTCTTTTGTTTTTAACTTGGAAAGAATTTAGCTTTGCGACCCATTAGTCTATAGGATTGATAGGATAATACATTGGAACTAATTTTTAAAGGTAAGCTTATGAAGAAATATACCCAACCATACTTTGTTTGCAACGATTGTTGTTGCCTGCATTAATTAAACCAACAAACCTTTTCCGCTTAGCATCATCGCAGTAGCAGATGGTTACAACAAACAACAAGAACTGTCACCGGAGCTTCAACAACTTCCGGGATTATTATCAAATCGGGATACAACAAATATAAAGTCTGTTCACATACGGGCAAGAATTCGTATTGCCTCGAAAAACCAACAATCACCGCTCATTTAACATTTTACTTATGTTACAACGACTACTTCTCTTACTGCTGCTATTTAGTGCCCCGGCAGTATTTGCACAAACACGAACTGTCACCGGACGTGTTTTTTCGGCGAAAGATAATACGCCGCTACCGGGTGCTTCCGTAGTAATAAAAGGTACCTCCAACGGTACCGTTACGGATCCGGAAGGCAACTTTAGACTATCCGTTAATGATCCTGCTGCCACTACTTTACAGGTTCGTTTCATTGGAATGGAATCGCAGGAAGTACTGATCAGTACCAGCCCGCTCAGTATTGGGCTTCGCTCTTCCGGGAAAGACCTGGGAGAAGTAGAAATTGTGGTAGCCTATGGTACCACCAAGAAAGGATCCTATACCGGTTCTGTATCACAGATCAAAGGGACAGAGCTGGAAAACAGGCAGGTATCCAGCGTATCTAAAGCCTTGCAGGGCTTATCCGCCGGTGTACAGAGTACCTCTACCAGCGGACAGCCAGGTTCAGATGCTACCATCCGTATCCGTGGGGTAGGATCTATCAATGCTTCTGCAGATCCGTTATATGTATTGGACGGTGTGCCTTACGGCGGAAGCCTGAGTGCCATCAATCCCTCCGATATTGAATCCATCAGTGTGTTAAAAGATGCTACCTCTGCTGCATTGTATGGTTCCCGCGGTGCCAATGGCGTTATTATTATTACCACTAAAAAAGGTAAAAAACAAGGCTCCGTAATAGATGCCCGCGTAAGCCAGGGTTTCTCTAAAAGAGCGGTGAAGGATTACGAAAAAGTAAGCACAGATCAGTATTTTGAAATGTACTGGGAAGCGCTTCGCAATGGTAGTTTAACGAATGGTGCAACTCCCGCTGCCGCTGCTGCACAGGCCAGCAGCCGGCTTATCAGCAGGGTAGGTATTAACCCTTACGGTACTGCATTCCCGCAACCGGTAGGCACCGATGGTAAACTGGTGGCTGGTGCTAAAGCATTGTGGAATGATGACTGGGATGAAGCCATGCAACGTACCGGACATCGTACACAAGCCGACCTCAGTATCAGCGGGGCTACCGAAAAAAGCAGGTATTATATTTCCGGTGGCTATCTCAATGATGAAGGTGTTTACCTGGCCTCCGGATTCAAGCGCTATAATGTACGCAGTAATGTAGAATTGGACGCTAAGAAATGGTTGAAGGTAGGACTGAATATCAGTGGTGCACACTCCGATCAGCAGGCGCCTCCTTCAGAAGACAGCCGCACAGATAACTATGTGAACTACGGCCGCCTGATGGCTAGCTTCTATCCGATCTATCAGCGCGACCGCACTACAGGCGCCTATTTGCTGGATGCCAATGGAAATAAAATGTTCGACTATGGTAGCTATCGCCCCAGCGCAGCTAATACCAACAGTAACCTCATAGGCACTTCGTCGATCGATAAACATAACCTGATAAGAGACGATGTTTCTGCCCGTATTTACGGCGAAGCTACTATCTTACCAGGACTGAAATTTAAAACCAGCTACAACGCAGACTATACTGCCAAAAACCAACACGACTATACGAATCCTACCTTCGGCTTTGATGCAGAAGTAGGAGGTACCGTAGAAAAGAATGCTTCCCGGATTTTCAGCTGGACATTCAACAACATTCTGACCTACGATCATACTTTCAACGAAAAGCATCACCTCAATTTACTGGCAGGCCAGGAAACGTATAAGTACACCACCACCTTCATGGATGGTCAACGTTCCGGGTTCTCCCTACTGGGCCTCGACGAATTGTCGGATGCCGCTCTGATCAAAGATCTCCAGGGATATACTGATACATATAATATCTACAGTTACCTGGGCCGCGCTGAATATGACTACCTGGGCAAATACTTTTTGTCAGGATCGTTGCGCGCAGACAGATCCTCCCGCTTTAAGCCACAGTATGCCTGGGGTACCTTTTGGTCATTAGGAGCTTCCTGGAAAGTAACAGAAGAAGACTTCCTGAAAAACAGCCCCTGGCTGAACCTGTTAACCGTACGTGCCAGCTATGGTGCACAGGGTAACGACAACCTGGGTGATGACGCCTTCTACAACTATCTGCCATTGCTGGAGGTAAACAGCAACCTCGGAGAAGGGGGTACTTATCGCAGGGTACTGTATAACGAAAAACTAAAATGGGAAACCAACCTGAATCTGAATGTTGGTGTTGATTATGCCATGTTCAACAATCGCTTTAGCGGTACATTGGAATTCTTCCAGCGGGCCTCTAAAAACCTCCTGTATTACCGGCCATTGCCGCCATCTATGGGGTATGCTTCCATCGCTGAAAATATTGGCGCGCTGAAAAATACCGGCTTTGAGGTAACCCTGCATGGCGTACCGGTAAAGACGAAAGATTTTAGCTGGGTGGTTGATTTGAATATGACCCACTATAAAAATAAGGTGACAGAATTGCCACAAAAAGAAATTATCAGTGGCACCAAGAAGCTGATGGTAGGCCGTTCTATTTATGATTTCTGGATTCGTGATTGGGCAGGCGTGGATGAAAAAACAGGATTGCCATTATGGTATATTAATAACCCTGATGGTACCAAAGGCACCACCAGCAACTCTGCCGCCGCTTCCCTGTACTACAGCAAGTCTTCTTTACCGGATTTGTATGGTGGTTTCACCAATACCTTTAACTACAAAGATTTTTCGTTATCCTTTATGTGGGCGTATAGCCTGGGAGGATCTGTTCTGGATAATGATTACCTCTACCTGTTAGGTACAGGAACTTCTGCAGGTAGGTCTTTCGGTCCCGAAATGCTGAATCGCTGGACACCTCAAAATACAAAAACCGATGTGCCTAAACTCACTACTGTTCAAACCAACTGGACAGCCACTTCCAACCGCTTTTTGTATGATGCAAGTTATGCCCGTCTGAAAACAGTGAACCTGAGCTATAATCTTCCAAGAAGGTTGATGCAAAGGGCACATTTGAATAATGTGACCGTTTACCTGCAGGGAGAAAACCTGTTCACTTTGTATAAGCATAAAGGTCTCGATCCTGAGCAATCCGTGGGAGGTACTACTTACTATCGCTATCCGGCTATCAAATCGTTATCTGCCGGTATTAACCTGAGCTTCTAAAAACATGACCATGAAAAAGAACTTATTTATATTCACTATCATCACCGTGCTGCTACTGGGGTCCTGCAGTAAGGATTTCCTGGAACCCAAGCCTACCAATGCTATACCGGATACAGAGGTATACAATACCGTAGACAATGTGGAAACGGTGGTCAACGGTACCTGGTCGTATATGTTCGAGGAATTCTTCACATATGCCGTTCCAGGTTACAAATCCCTTTCTCTCACCAGTGATGCCATGGGAGATGATGTGGCAGTAGTGCCGCAGGTGTATGGATTGTACAGTTCTTATGCTTTTACCGAAATGGTAGATAATACCAAGAACCGTGTAAATGCATTCTGGACTATTCTCTACAAAGTAATTGATAACTGCAATAATATCATTGCCCGTATTGATAATGCTACCGGAGATGACGCTAAAAGAGCACGTATCAAAGGACAAGCCTACGCACTCCGTGGATTCTGTTATCTTAACCTGGCATCTTTCTACCAGTTTAATAATACAGGTGCAGAAAAAGCAGTGCCGATTTACCTGGATCCTACCACACCTGCTTCTGTAGGCAAGCCAAGAGTAGCAGTTTCGGAAGTATACAAACAGGTAATAGCAGACCTTCAGAAAGCATTGCCATTGCTGAAAGATTACCAGCGCGATCCCAGTCAGAAATGGAAAATCGATCAGAAAGTGGTAAATGGTTTACTGGCAAGAGCCTACCTCTATAATCATCAGTGGGACCTGGCTATTCCAGCCGCTGTAGCGGCTCGCCAGGGATATCCGTTGATGTCCGGCGATGATTATAACAAAGGATTCAACGATCTTAATAATACAGAATGGATCTGGGGACATGGGCAAACGCCTAACCAAAGTAATGCCAGCTATAATTTCCACTTCCTGGATGTATCTACGCCGGCAGCTTACTATCAGAGTTTTATGTGTGATCCGTACTTCCAAAACTTTTTTGATAGCGCCGATGTACGTTTTCGCTTATTCGACTGGAATAGCGATGGCTACCTGCGATACAAGAAATTCCGTTTCCGTGATGCCACGGCGCTCATTGGCGACCTGGTGCTGATGCGTGGTGCAGAAATGTACCTGATCGAAGCAGAAGCCTATACCCGTAGCGGCAACACCGGCAAAGGAGCCGAGGCACTCAATGCCTTACGTACGGCCCGCAACGCCACCGTATACAAAGGCGGCGGTAACCTGCTGGATTCTATCCTGATAGAAAGAAGAAAGGAATTATGGGGAGAAGGGTTTGCACTGTCTGACATTATTCGTACAGGCGCTCCCGTTATCAGGAAACCATTCCTTTCCTATACAGGAGAAGACAGTATTATTCACGTCATCCAGCCAGATGGCAGTACGCTGGAGGTGGCCGGACAGGGACACACTACCACGATGCTACCTGATGGAAAGCCATTCACACCCAATAACAATTATTATCTGTTTAGCATACCGGTAACGGAAGTACAGAATAATCCAAATCTCAATAAGTAATTGAAATAAAAAAAGGACGGTAGCGATACCGTCCTTTTTTTTATTTACACCGGGTGCAGTTAATAAATCCAGGGAATTAGCCTGCTGGTATGTTTCATGTAATCAATATATTCTTCCCCAAACTGTGCTGTCAGCATTTTTTCTTCTACGTTAATCCGGTAAATAAACACGATCAATACCGGGATAAACACCACGGCAAATGCCAGCCAGTTATTGAGGGATAAGCCAAAGCCCACGAAAGACAGCAAAGACCCCGCATACGCAGGATGCCGTATGATACCATATATACCGTCTTTTTTTATGTAATGGTCCTTGCGGATTGTTACCACCACAGTAAATAATCGTCCCAGCTGGGCAATAGATACAAAACGCAGTATCATCCCGAGTAATATAACGGAGAGGCCTACACGATTCATGAGCGGGCCTGCCATGATATAATAGTGCGTTTTAAAAGATACATAGATGGCGGCATTGATAAATACGATGATCACGATCCATATATAAGCCAGGCTGCCTTTGTCCTGCTTTTTCTTATCGGCCTGATCTCCGCCGCGAAGAATCCTGTGAAGCAATATTTCAGAAAGAAACCAGGCGAAACAGATAATAGAGGATAATATATTCATATTGTAAAGGATATTAGAACAGTGGGTATGACAGCGATTACGTTTTCTGATTTTCAAAAAGGTACGTAAATTTAATTACAATAAAATGTGTGCTATGGAAAATCTGCAAGCAATATTACAATCTCCCACGCCGGTATTGATCGACTGTTTTGCCACCTGGTGCGGGCCCTGTCAGATGGTGCCACCAATCCTTAAAGAGGTAAAAGAAAAGATGGGAGACCAGTTGAGGATTATTAAGATAGATATAGATAAGAACCAGCAGTTATCCGCACAATGGCAGATCAGCAGCGTACCAACCCTGTTGCTTTTCCGCAGTGGAAGGCTGGTATGGCGCCAGAGCGGAGTAGTGCCGGCGCATCAGTTGTTGCCGATTCTGAAACAACATTTGTCGTAGAGCAGAAGGCATAAAGCAGAAAGCAAAAAGCCATTGTAGCGAATGTCAGGAGCGGTATTTTAACTACTTATCCGCGCTTATCATTCGCTACAATGGCTTTTTGCTTTCTGCTTTATGCTTTCCGCTCTACATCATATCCGATTATAGTAGCTCTGCAAATCTCTTGTGAGTATATCGTAAATAGGCCGCGTAAATTCCATGAATAAATCAGTAGGGGGTGGAGGGGGGATATCCTGGCCACTCATCAGGCGTTTATCTTCGTCGCTTAACGCTCTTTCATCGCCACGGAAGGTACCAAACTGATTTACCCAGGTATAACTGCCCGGAATGCGGTCTTGCCGGAGGAGTTGTCCATTACTGGTATTGGTAATCTGGTAGTCCAGCAGACCTTTGGATACCACTGTTTTTTTAGTAAGATAGAGGGTAGCGGTAACTACTCTGTAATAAGGGATTTCTTTACCGGTAGAGTCTTTGGTGGTACCAGCCACAATTTCTTTAGACACATTACGCTCAACGCGATCTACATAGGTTTGTCCTACTACAAAGTCGAAAAAGCGCAGGGAGATATATTCATCAGGGTACAGGTTGGCGTTGCGCACGGTGCGTTCATCGTAAAACTGTACAAACTGGTTGATATTACGTTGCTGGAGGTTTCTCACCAGGTAGTCGCGGAACTGGTCGGCGGAGAATTGGAAGTAAGGGGAGCGTACTTCTATCTGGCTCACCGCCACATTAATCACACCCAATTGAAAGGCTTCTTCTTTTCGTTGTTGGGCGTCGCGATAATTAGGGACGAGCTTGAGCGCTGCCACAAACTCTTCGTATGCCTGCCGGGCGCTGGCTTTGTCGCCGTTATTAAGTAAGGACAGGCCCCGGTTGTACCGCGTTTCCGCTGCATTTTCCTGGGCGCCGGTGATGGCATTCCGGTAATCTTTGGGTTGTACCAGGCGGAGGGCCGCAGGCGAGCTGTGGATGGCATTATACAAATTTTGTAATGCCCGGTATTCATTGCGGACGCCTTCCCACTTCAGGTCGTTGTTGGAGCGCAGGAGTTCATTGACCCGGTCTTCCCGGCTCAATTGGGCCTGTTTATAGGCATCTGGCAACATCCGGGTAGCGGTGGCATCCTGGGGTTTGCGCTGCAATTTCTTTACGAACGCATTTACGGCGTCGTCGTATCTGCCTTTATTGTATAATTTTTCGCCTGATCTGCAGGAAAGGAAGAAAGTGTAAAGGACAATGGCGGCTACGCTGAGTAGCTGCCTCCATGATAACTTTTTCAAGGGATTATTTTTATAAGGATATGTTTGCCTGCTATAGTCCCTGCTCCAGCCTATTTGTATTGCCTTCTGAGTTCACGGTCTGCTTCTCTTTCTTTGATAGAGTCGCGTTTATCGTGCAGCTTTTTACCTTTACCAATACCGATTTCAATTTTGGCAAGGCTTTTATCTGTGATGAACATACGTAGTGGTACAATGGTATAGCCGCGTTCTTTGATTTTATTTTCGATTTTTCTTAATTCACGCTTTGTCAGCAACAACTTGCGCTCGCGTAAGGGGTCATGGTTGGAGGAGGTGCCATGGGAGTACTCGGCAATATGCAAGCTTTTTACAAACAATTCTCCTTTGGAAAAATAGCAGAATGAATCATTGAAACTCACTTTATTGGCTCGAATAGACTTGATTTCCGTTCCCAGCAATACCATACCGGCAATATATTTATCTTCTATTGCGTATTCGAAATATGCCGATCTGTTCTTTAATTCTGCCATTGTGAAGGGGTTGGCTAGCTGGTAGCTATTGGCTTTTAGCTTTTAGAAAATGCAGCGGAGAACATATATTGTGTTGATCTCCGCTGCATTTTCTAAAAGCTAAAAGCTAAAAGCCAACAGCTAGTTTTTAAATATCGTCAGCAAACTTGCCAACTTCGTCTTTAATTCTTTTCTATCCATGATGAAATCCAGGAAACCGTGTTCCAGCAGGAACTCTGCGCTCTGGAAGCCAGCAGGTAAGTCTTTTTTAATCGTTTCTTTAATGATCCTTGGACCCGCAAAGCCAATCAATGCACCTGGTTCCGCAATGTTCAGGTCGCCCAGCATTGCATAGGAAGCGGTTACACCACCGGTAGTAGGATCCGTCATCAAAGAGATGTAAGGGAGTCTGGCATTCGCCAACTGTGTGAGCTTGGCAGAAGTTTTTGCCATTTGCATGAGGGAAAAAGCACTTTCCATCATACGGGCGCCACCTGACTTGGAAATGATCATCAACGGTTTTTTGTTAACGATGCAATAGTCGATGGAACGGGCGATCTTTTCTCCCACTACCGATCCCATGGAACCGCCAATGAAATTAAAATCCATGCAGGCTACCACGAGGTCATTCCCCAATACCTTGCCAGAACCAACTGTCATGGCATCTTTCAACCCGGATTTCTTTTGTGCATCTTTCAGTCGGTCACCATAAGGCTTCAAATCCTTAAAGCCCAGGAAGTCTGTTGGATATATATTTGGAAACAGTTCCTCGAACTGATTGTTGTCAAATATGATCTCAAAATACTCTGCAGAGTTAATACGGTTATGATAATTACACTTATCACACACATAGTAATGCTCTTTCAGATCCTTTACAGTAACGGTTTTTTTACAGTTAGGACACTTGTGCCACAAACCATCCGGTGCTTCTTTCTTTTCACTGGTGGTGGTAGAGATGCCTTGTTTAATTCGCTTAAACCAGCTTGACATATTTTGCTATTAGATTAGAAAATAGTGGTGCAAGATACGAATTATCGTATAAAGCCAAAAACATAGCTAGAAAAAGCTTAAAGCATAAAAGAAAAAGCAAAAAGCTATTGTAGCGAAGATGACAATATATGCTATTTAAACATATGTTATCGCTCTTATCTTCGCTATAATAGCTTTTTGCTTTTTTCTTTGTATACAGGTGCTTTAGCACTTATGCTTTAAGCTCCCGCTTAGGCGTTCCTGTTGATGCAATTCAGATCATGGAATGCTTCTTCCAGGCGTTTTACAAAGGTTTCTTCACCTTTGCGCAGCCATACGCGTGGATCGTAGTATTTTTTATTCGGCTTGTCAGCGCCTTCCGGGTTACCCAGCTGACCCTGCAGGTAGTCTTTTTTCGCTTCGTAGAAGTCGTGTATACCTTCCCAGAATGCCCATTGCATGTCGGTATCAATGTTCATTTTGATAACGCCATAGCCCAGTGCTTCGGAGATCTGGTGTTTTGGAGAACCACTACCACCATGGAATACATAGTAAACTGGTTTAGCAGGCGTGTTGTATTTGGCCTGGATGAATTCCTGGCTGTTGTGCAGGATTACCGGACGCAATTCTACGTTACCCGGGCTGTATACACCGTGTACGTTACCAAAAGCAGCAGCTACCGTGAAACGTGGACCTACTTTAGACAAGATTTCATAAGCATACGCCACTTCTTCCGGCTGTGTGTACAGTTTGGAGTTGTCAACACCGGAGTTATCCACGCCATCTTCTTCACCACCGGTTACGCCCAGCTCAATTTCGATGGACATACCCAGCTTATTCATTCTCTCAAAATATTTATGAGAAATTTCGATGTTTTCAGCGATTGGTTCTTCAGACAAATCCAGCATGTGGGAGCTGTACAGTGGCTGACCATGGAGTTTGAAGTATTGTTCACCTGCATCCAGCAAACCATCGATCCATGGTAACCATTTTTTAGCCGCATGGTCAGTATGTAATACTACCGGTACGCCATAATATTTAGCTACTTCATGTACGTGCTTTGCGCCAGAGATACCACCTGCAATGTTAGCCTGCAGCTTATCATTCGGCATACCTTTACCTGCAAAAAATTGTGCACCACCGTTAGAAAACTGAATAATAACCGGTGAATTTACTTTAGCAGCTGTTTCCAGTACCGCATTTACGGAGTTAGTTCCCACAACATTTACGGCAGGCATAGCAAATCCGTTGTCTTTGGCATCGTTATACAGCGCATCCAGCTCTTCGCCGAATAGTACGCCAGCTCTGTATTTTCCCATACTCTGATATGTGTTTTATTTTTTAGGAAAGCAAATATAAGGAGTTAAATAGAAGATTTATAGCGAAAAGTAAGTGCTTATGTATTAAATCTCCCGGCAGAAAAACGTATTTTACCCGATCATAACCCATCACGATATGAAATTTTACCTTGCCCTGTTGAGTGTTCTGTTCCTGAAAATGCCCGATGCTAAAGCATTTGAAGGTCATACAATAGATTCAGTCCTTTATTATACTTCTTTTGATGGCACCCGGATTCATTACGCGGTAAAAGGAAGCGGACACCCGGTATTATTAATACATGGATTTATTGTAGACGGGGAGGGGTGGAAGAAAACTGCGGTATACGATTCCCTGTTATTACACGGGTGTAAGGTAATTACCCTGGATTTACGTGGTAATGGAGCGTCTGATCATCCGCACGACAGTACAGCGTACCTCCACGACGCGGAAGCTAAAGATATGATGGGACTCATGACTTACCTGGGCATCAACAGCTACCAGGTAGTGAGTTATTCGCGTGGCGCCATTATAGCCGCCCGTTTGCTGGTACTCGATCCCCGGGTGCGTAGTGCAGTACTGGGCGGTATCGGCACCGGGTTCACTGATCCTGCGTGGCCCCGCCGGCTAAAGTTTTATGATGCCCTGTCCGGAAAGGACGTGCCGGAACTGGCCGCCATGGTACAAAATGTACAGAAAGCGGGGCTGGATCAACGTGCCCTGGCGCTGATGCAATTTGGCCAACCCACTACAACACCGCAGGAGCTGACCAAAGTACAACAACCGGTACTGGTATTAGGAGGAGATAAGGACGAAGACAATGATACCGGCGGATCACTGGCGGCTATGATGCCGGCAGGGATGCACGGAACAGTGGCCGGAGATCACAACACCGTCTGGCGTTCCGCTCCTTTCGCCGCATGGGTATTAGATTTTCTGCAAAATCATTAGCTAACGGTAAGTGCATTACCGTCTACTTTCACGGTATAAGCGGTCAACGGGGCTGTTGCCGGTCCGGTGTTTACCGCGCCGGTGGTGCTATAGCGACTGCCATGACCACAAGGGGCATTGCATTCTATTAATTTAGAACTGTTATTGAAAGTAGCCACGGTGCAACCCTGGTGTGTACACGTGCTGGAAAGTGCGGTAAAGCTACCGGCCGTATTTCCCGTGGCGGTACGAATAATAATCACGCCATTAGCGATTTTAAAATCACCCACATTCGGCAGGTCAGATGCCAGGTTAAGGGATAGTTTGGGGGTACCGCCACCCCCGGGTGGATTAGGCGTCGGATTATCGCTGCTACCTTTGCTACAGGCTGCTAATCCCGCTGTACAGGCCAATACCAGCGTTATTCCGATGTTGGAAACAAAGTCTCTTCTTTCCATAAGTGATGCGTTTAAGTGGTTCGATACAACTGTTTACGCAAATGGAAAGTAACGGGTTGCCTCTAAAAATTAAGTCTGGAAAAATAAGTGGTAGCTTCCAGTAAACGGCTGCCATACCACGAAAACATTTCACCGTCTACCAACTGGATACGTGCCTGCGGAACGATGGCCTGCAATTCCGCGAGGTGTTTTTCTTTAAAAGGATAGGGCTCTGATGACAGTAATACCAGCTCACATCCGCTGTCAGCCAGCTGTTCCGCAGTAATGGAAGGATACCGTAGCAGTTCTCCAAAAACATTTCGTAACCCACAGGCTTGTAACATTTCATGGATAAAAGTATCGCCGCCGGCTACCATCCAGGGATCGCGCCAGATAAAATAGGCTGTCCGGAGAGGGAAGGGACGTACTGGTAAAGCAGCAAAACCTGCTTTGATTTGTGTTACCAAATCTGCTGCGGCAGCAGCGCGGTTGGTTAACGCACCAATGCCGGTGATCATTTGATAAGCATCTTCCAGCGTCTGTATATTACTGACCCATACCGGGTATTCCTGCATTAGTGGCAGGATATCGCTTTCCAGGTTTTCTTCTTTGTTGGCAATAATCAGGTCGGGAGATAAGGCGGCAATCCTGTCGGCGTGCACATTTTTAGTACCGCCTACCCTTGTTTTTTCGCGAAACCACGTTGACGGATGTACGCAAAATTTCGTGATACCTGCTACTTCTTTGTCGAGCCCAAGGGAATATAATAATTCAGTTTGTGAAGGCACCAGCGAAATAATCCGCTGTGGCGGATGTTCCAGTGTTATCTGCCTGTTTAACTGATCGGTAAAAATCATGTGGTAATGGTTAGGTAGGTATTTTTCCGGGAGATGTGAACGGCGCGGTCCACATCTCCCGGAAGAAATAATTATCGGCCCAGGGCCTGTATAATATCATACTTCGTGATAATGTGGTGGTTGCCGCTATCGTCTTTGGTCAGCACGGCGCCGTTTTCCCGGTTAATATACACCGTTAGTTTTTCGATTGGCGTATCCTGGCTTACCAGCGGGAAGGAAGGCTGCAGCACCTGTTTAACCAGCGCATCTTTCAGGTTGGCGTCATCAATCAGGCGGTTAAATAAACCGGTTTCAGAAATAGCGCCAATAATTTCGCCACCCTGTTCTACAGGGATATGTTCGATATCATATTTTTTCATGCGGGCAATGGCTTCGCTTACTTTTTCATCGGCGCTAATGGTAACCAGTGGCTGCTTACGACGGCCATTTACTACGTCCTTTACTGTTTTTACATCCAGGAACCCACGTTCCAGCATCCATTGATCGTTATAAATTTTTCCTACATAGCGGCTGCCATGGTCATGAAAAATAACCACCACTACATCGGTAGGTTTCAGGGAAGCTTTCAGCTGTAAAAGTCCTGCTATAGCTGATCCGGCAGAATAGCCCACGAAAATGCCTTCTTCTTTGGTAATGCGGCGCGCCATTACAGCAGCGTCCTTATCAGTAACCTTTTCAAACTTATCAATGACAGACATGTCATAGTTCTCCGGCACAAAATCTTCCCCGATACCCTCGGTGATATAAGGATATACCTCACTCATGTCCAGCTGACCGGTTTCAAAATATTTTTTTAACAGGGAACCATAGCTGTCAATGGCCCATACCTGGATGTTGGGATTTTTTTCTTTCAGGTACTTACCGGTACCGGTAACGGTGCCACCAGTGCCGGTGGCCACTACCAGGTGGGTGATTTTTCCCTCCGTTTGTTCCCATATTTCCGGCCCCGTTTGTTCATAATGAGCTTCCCGGTTGGCGAGGTTGTCGTATTGATTTACATAAAAAGAGTTGGGGACTTCTGTTGCCAGGCGTTTGGAAACAGAATAGTAGGAGCGGGGATCTTCCGGCTCTACATTGGTGGGGCAAACAATAACTTCGGCTCCTACCGCTTTCAGGATATCCACTTTTTCTTTGGATTGTTTGTCGGTAGTAGTAAAAATACATTTGTATCCCCGGATAATGGCGGCCAGCGCCAGTCCCATACCGGTATTACCGGAGGTGCCTTCAATGAGGGTGCCACCGGGTTTCAGTAATCCTTTTTGTTCTGCCACATCCACCATTTTCACGGCCATGCGGTCTTTAATAGAGTTGCCTGGGTTAAAAAATTCTACTTTAGCAAGCACCGTGCAGGGAAGAGTAGCCGTGACGCGATGCAACTTAACCATTGGGGTATTTCCTATCGTTTCGAGTATGTTATCACAGTATTTCATAAAAAATGAGGTTGTATGGTAACGAAAATAAGGAATTGCATTGATACCCGGAGGCGCAGAAGATCTGCCCGGGCGGATTGCCTTTCTCCCGATTAAACTGATTTTAATGATTTGTCAGATTTTCTGCAGATCTTTTCAGAGATATACCAGCTTCCCTCTAAGAAGCCCGCTCAAAGGGATAATAATTATTAAAATCATCAAAATATTAAAATCAGTTTAACCCGTTTAACCTGGAAAAAGACAATCCCACCGATGGAGGATCCCCCGTCACTTTCTTATCTTTGTCAGGATGAGTGCAAGAATTTTTATCACCGGCATAGGTACCGGTGTAGGAAAAACCCTGACGGCAGCCTGTATTACCGAAGCATTACATGCAGATTATTGGAAGCCGGTGCAAACAGGGTTAATGGAAGGTACAGATACCGACACGGTGGTATCATTATTATCCAACCCGGTGTCAGTTTGTCACCCTGAAGCCTGGCGTTTACAGGCGCCGGCCTCTCCACACCTGGCAGCGCGGCTGGAAAATACGACGATCAATACCAGCAAAATTGAGATGCTGGCAAACCAGTACCAGCCAGCGGAACGTCCGTTGGTGATAGAAGGGGCAGGTGGCCTGATGGTACCGGTAAACGAAACGGTTTTTACGCTGGATCTTATATTGGCATTGAAGGCCAGGGTAGTCATCGTAGCACAGAATTACCTGGGCAGCATCAACCATTCCCTGCTCACTGCACGTATGCTGCAACATACAGGCGTTCCCGTTATCGGGTGGGTGTTTAGTGGGGAAGAACATACCAATGAAGCGGATATTGTAACATGGAGTGGCTATCCTAAAATTGGCCATATCCCACTGACAAATCAGGTAGATAAGGCATTTGTACAGCAACAGGCACAGTTGTTGACATCCCCGCTACATACATTATTGGCATGACCACTAAGAAGGATATACGAAAACATTTCCTGGAGCAGCGGCTCAATATGGACGACGATACTGCCGGCGTGTTAAATGAACGGTTGCTGGCGAATTGCCGGCTACTGGATTACAGTCGCACCCACATGGCACATGTTTTTTTACCCATCTCCGAAAAAAAAGAAGTGGATACCTGGCCCCTGGTTAAATGGCTAAGGGAACAGCAACCACAGCTCGAATGGGTGTTGTCCCGTTCCGATATGAAAACCGGTGATATGACACATCTGCTCTGGAAAGCCAATACCATACTGGTAAAAAATAAGTTCGGCATTCCGGAACCGCTGGCAGGAATTGAAGTACAGCCGGAAAACATCGACCTGGTATTTGTACCTTTGCTGGCTTTTGACCTGGCCGGACAACGGGTGGGCTATGGCAAAGGAATGTATGATCGTTTCCTGCAGCAATGCGCCCCCGGTGTGCGTACCATTGGGCTGTCGCTGTTTGAACCGGTACCGGAAATTACGGACGTGGATGCCTGGGATATACCGCTGCAAACGGTAGTTACCCCGGATCGTATTTATCAATTTAAATAAACTATTGTGCTCAGATACCTTAGCTTTTTATTATATCCTTTTTCCCTGTTGTACGGTTTGGTGATGTGGTTGCGGAACCGTTTTTATGACAAAGGATTGCTCACCGCCGTGGAGTTTGATCTGCCGGTGATTGCCGTAGGGAACCTATCGGTAGGTGGTACCGGTAAAACGCCGCATGTGGAATACCTGATCCGCCTGCTGAAAGATTATTTTAAAACGGCTACCCTGAGCCGGGGCTACAACCGTCGGACCAGTGGCTACCTGTTGGCCGATGAAAAAAGCACGGCTGCCGATATTGGCGATGAACCCATGCAGTTTCATGATAAATTTCCGGATATCAAGGTGTGTGTAGGGGAAGAAAGGATGCTGGCCATTCCTCAATTGTTGGGCGATGAACCGGATACCCAGGTAGTGCTGCTGGATGATGCGTTTCAGCATCGCTCTATCAAACCGGGCCTCAATATTATGATCACCGATTACAGCCGGTTGTTTACCCGTGATCATGTAGTGCCTTTCGGTCGCTTAAGAGAGGGCAGGGCTGGTTATCACCGGGCGAACTGCATTATTGTATCCAAGTGTCCGCCGGATATGAGTGTGGCAGAAAAGCAGGCTTTGGAAAAAGAAATTAACCCGCTGCCTCATCAGCGGCTCTTTTTCACTACCTTGCAGTACGGCGCCCTGTCCGATATGATTACCCATCAACCGGTGGAAGTCCCCAAATCAGCAACCGTATTGCTGGCGTGCGGTATCGCAAGGCCCGAACCATTGCTGGAAGAACTAAAACGACGTTACGAACAGGTGTACCTGTTGTCTTTTCCCGATCATTACTATTACACGGAAAAGGATATAGAAAAAATCAAGAAAGAATGCAGCGAGTTACCAGGAACCCAAAAGATTGTCATTACCACAGAAAAAGACGCGGTAAGATTGCATCTGCTCAAAGGTGCACTGGCAGAACAAAACCTGCAGATAGCTGTTATGCCAGTGGAGATCTCATTTCTCTTTGGAGAAGCAGCATTATTTAATAACTTTATTTTTGACTACGTAGGAAGGCATTTGCCGTTTCCCGGTCAATGATAACTTACGACTAACATGAGTAGAAAAAAGAAAAATAAAAAAGGTGGTCATAGTCATCACGCTAACCCGAATACCACCAACAACCATAACGGCCAGAAGAAGACTTTTAAAGGCATCGTGGAAGTGACCAGGTCAGGAATGGCTTTTGTGATGGTAGACGGCCTGACAAAGGATATCATGGTGAAGCAGAAAAACCTGCATACCGCCCTTGATAAAGATGAAGTACTGGTAGACGTGCTGAAGGCAGCCCGCAACGAGGGCCGGATGGAAGGCATCATAACCGACATCCTTAAACGAAATAAAACAGAATTTACCGGCACCCTGCAGGTGAGCAAAAGTTTTGCTTTCCTCATCCCTGAAAAGGGATTGTTCATGCCGGATATCTATATTCCCGCCAACTCCCTGGGAGAAGCCAAGAACGGCGATAAAGCCGTGGTGAAGATTGTAGCCTGGGGTGAGAAATCCCGTAAACCAGTGGGTGAAATCGTGGAAATCCTGGATGCCAGCAATACTAACGACCTGGCCATGAAGGAAATCCTCATAGAAGCAGGTTTCCCGCTAAACTTCCCCAAAGAAGTACTGGATGAATTAAATAGTATCCAGGAAAATATTTCTGAAGAAGAAGTTGGCAAACGTAAAGATGTCCGTAAAGTCCTGACCATGACCATTGACCCGGTGGATGCCAAAGACTTTGACGATGCCATCTCTATTCGCCTGCTGAAAAATGGCTTCTATGAAATTGGCGTGCATATCGCCGATGTAAGTCACTACGTATTACCCGGCACCGAACTGGATAAAGAAGCGGATAAGCGGGCTACCTCTGTGTACCTGCCGGATCGCGTATTGCCTATGCTGCCGGAGAAAATATCCAATGAGTTGTGCTCTCTGCGTCCGCATGAAGATAAACTCACTTTCTCCGCTATGTTCCAGATGAGCGACAAAGGAGAAATCAGGCAACATTGGATTGGTCGTACTGTGATTCACTCTGATCACCGGTTTACCTACGAAGAAGTACAGGAAATTATAGAGCAGAAAGACGGTCTTTATAAGAACGAAATACTGCTGCTGAATAAAATAGCACAAACCCTCCGGGCGCAACGTTTTGCACACGGGGCTATTAACTTTTCTTCACAGGAAGTGCGCTTTAAACTTGATGAAACCGGTAAACCTGTTGGCATTGTGGTAAAAGAAAGTAAAGAAGCCCATCAGTTGATTGAAGAATTTATGCTGCTGGCCAATAAAACCATTGCGGCTTATGTAGCTAAATTAAGAATCAATAAACAACCAATACCTTTCCCTTATCGCGTGCATGATACGCCAGATCCGGAGAAGCTGAAAGTATTTGCGCTCTTTGCCGGTAAGTTTGGTTATCAGTTTGATCTCAGTACACCGGAAAGTATTGCCAGCTCCTTTAACAATATGTTGTTAAAGGTAAAAGGCAAACCGGAACAACCTGTACTCGAAACACTGGGTATCCGTACCATGGCCAAAGCCATTTACACCGTGGAAAATGTAGGTCACTATGGACTTGGGTTTGAAGATTATTGTCACTTCACTTCTCCGATCCGTCGTTACCCCGATGTACTGGTACACCGCGTGCTGGCAGAGTGCCTGGCTAACAGCGTAAGACCGGATAAGCAAATGGAGCAGAAATGCAAGCATAGCTCAGAGATGGAACGGAAAGCCATGGAAGCGGAAAGAGCGGGTAATAAATACAAACAGGTAGAATACATGCAGCAGTTTATTGGTAGCACCTTTGATGGCGTTATCAGTGGCGTAGCGCATTTTGGCTTCTGGGTGGAAACCATCGATACCAAGTGCGAAGGGCTGATTAGTATACATAACCTGACCAAAAGAGAAGAATTCCAATTTAACGAAGGCGAATATGCTTTGGTGGGTCAACAGACCGGCCGTAAGTTTCGTATAGGCGAAAAAGTGAGTATCCGGGTAGTCGCTGCCAACCTGGCTAAACGCCAGCTGGACTACGACCTGGAAGATGAACTGACCGGCACTGGTACAGCCAGACCGGAATTCCAGCAGAAACGTCATGATGATCGTAAAGATCATCGCAAAGACGATCGCCGTGATAACCGTCGCGACGACCGCAAGAAGAAAAAAGAAAAACATCGCGGTGACTACCAGGGCCATAAACCATGGCAGCAAGACAGGCCAGGTACACCTAAAGCCCCGCAAATATCTCTGGGAGAGTCTGAGCCATTGCCAGTGGTAGACCAGGTAATAGCAGAAACCCATGTGGTACCTGTTACACCGACACCGCCAACGGCACCGGCTAAGAAGAAATGGCGCGAGGCGAAGGCAGAAGTATCGAAAGCTGATACTGCTGCACCTGTAGAAAAAGCCGATACTGCTCCTGTTGCACCAGCACCGATTCCTGCGGAAAAAACAGCTAAGGAACCTGTTGTGAAGCCTGCCGGGACGGAGAAAGCCCCTGCTAAGGAAGCAGCGGTAGTAGCAACACCAACTGCTAAGAAGACCCCTGCAAAACCAGCGCCTGTTAAGAAAGCAGCGGTGGTAGCGACACCTGCTAAGAAAGGAGCTACAAAACCAGCGCCTGCGAAGAAAGCAGCGGTAGTAGCAACACCTGCTAAGAAAGCAGCTGCCAAACCAGCACCGGCTAAGAAAGTAGTCGTAGCAACGCCCGCTAAAAAGGCAGCTACAAAACCAGCACCGGCTAAGAAAGCGGCAGTGGTTGCGAAGCCCGCTAAGAAAGCAGTTGCCAAACCAGCACCGGCTAAGAAAGCGGCGGTGGTTGCGAAGCCCGCTAAGAAAGCAGTTGCTAAACCAGCACCGGCTAAGAAAGCAGCGGTGGTAGCAAAACCCGCTAAGAAAGTAGCTGCCAAACCAGCACCTGCTAAGAAAGCAACGGTGGTAGCGAAGCCCGCTAAGAAAGCAGTTGCCAAACCAGCACCTGCCAAGAAAGCAACGGTGGTAGCAAAACCGGCTAAGAAAACAGTTGCCAAACCAGCACCTGCCAAGAAAGCAACGGTGGTAGCAAAACCGGCTAAGAAAGCAGCCGCCAAACCAGCCCCTGCTAAGAAAGCAACGGTGGTAGCAAAACCTGCTAAGAAAGCAGCCGCCAAACCAGCACCTGCTAAGAAAGCAACGGCCAAACCGGTAGTTAAGAAGGCAGCAGATAAAAACAAGTCAAAGAAAAAGAGTAAATAATAAAACACGAGCCACCAGTGATGCATTCATTTCAGGATCTAATAGCGCAGTTTAGTCAACATTTTGAGAAACAACAATTTCCGGAACAGCCCAGTAAGTTATACAATGCCGCGTCTCATATCCTGGATATAGGGGGAAAAAGAATACGACCAGTGTTGTGCATGATGGGAAACGAATTATTTGAAACCCTGCATCCGGATGCCTTCGAAGTAGGTAGTGCGGTGGAGCTTTTTCACAATTTTACACTGCTGCATGACGATATCATGGATAAAGCCCCGCTTCGCCGTGGTAAGCCCACTGTACATACCGTGTACGGGGAGTCTGCTGCTATCCTGGCAGGAGATGTGATGCTGATCAATGTATATGAGCACCTCAATAAAGTGAGTGCACACTATAAGCAGAAGATCATTTCTGTGTTCAATAAAGCCGCTATTGAAGTATGTGAAGGGCAGCAGCTCGACATGGACTTTGAAGGAATGGAACCGGAAGCCGTGCAGTATGATGACTATGTGAATATGATAGGTCTGAAAACTTCGGTATTGCTGGCCGCCAGCCTGCAACTGGGTGCTATTATCGGTGGCGCCGGAGAGGGTAACCAGCAGCACTTGTATGCTTTCGGGAAAAATATTGGGATTGCTTTCCAGATCCAGGATGATTACCTGGATGCTTTTGGTGATCCGGAGAAATTTGGTAAGCAGCAGGGAGGGGATATCCTTGTCAATAAAAAGACTTTCCTGTTATTGAAAGCCCTGGAGCTGTGTAACCCGGAGCAACGGGCAGAATTAAAAATGTTGATGGAAACTTCGCCGGCGGATAAGGTAGCACGGGTACTGTCGTTATTCCGCAGTTGCAAGGTAGATGAGTGGGCAGAGCGGGAAAAAGAACGGTTCCAACAGCTTGCTTTCCAAAGCCTGGAGAGCATTGCGGTGTTGTCGGGCCGTAAAAAACCACTGATGGATCTGGCTAACTATCTCTTAAACCGTCAGCAATAAGGTTTGTATTTAAAATCGCATTATATTCGCGTTTGTCTTATTCAGAGATAAAGTGATATGAAATGCTGATCACACTGATTTTTTTCTGAAAGATTTAATCAGCGCGATCAGCATTCGTATTTTTAGCAGGGTAAGACGGTATCTTTAGTACATTAAAAAACAACTGTAACACGTAATTCCTTCGCCAATGTCAAATTCGCTGTTTCGAAAGAAGTCCCTTTCCACTATTTTAAAAGATGCCACAGATGGATTGGCAGACGGTCATGAAACACGAGGGTTGCATCAGGTATTAAAGGTGAAAGACCTTACCGCAATGGGGATTGCCGCTGTTATTGGCGCAGGTATTTTTTCCACGATCGGTGAGGCGTCATTCCATGGTGGCCCTGGTGTATCCCTGCTGTTTGTGATCACGGCGGTTACCTGCGGTTTTTCCGCCCTTTGCTACGCGGAATTTGCTTCCCGCGTCCCCGTTTCCGGTAGTGCTTATACTTATTCTTACGTTACTTTTGGAGAACTGGCAGCCTGGGTGATTGGCTGGGCCCTGATCCTGGAATACGCTATCGGGAATATTGCCGTGGCAATTTCGTGGAGCGGATATTTCAATAACCTATTATCCGGTTTGGGAATGAGTTTGCCGTCGTGGCTCGCCAGTAATTATGACAGCGCTACGCCTGAAATTATAGCTGCCGCTCCGCATATCGGCAGTATTCCCATTATCCTGAACCTGCCGGCATTTTTAATTGTATTTATCGTTACTTATCTCGCTTACGTAGGGATACAGGAAAGTAAAAGAAGCGCTAATTTTATGGTGGCGCTTAAAATACTGGTGATCCTGTTTGTGATCGTGGTCGGCTTCTTTTATGTAAATAAGGCGAATTGGACGCCTTTTATGCCAAACGGGTTCTCCGGTGTCCTGAAAGGTGTATCGGCCGTATTTTTCGCTTATATTGGCTTTGATGCGATCAGTACCACGGCGGAAGAATGTCAGAACCCGCAAAGGGATTTGCCCAAGGGTATGATCTATTCGTTGGTCATCTGTACCGTATTATATATCCTCATTTCCTTTGTGCTGACCGGCATGGTGCCGTACTACAAATTAAAAGTAGACGACCCGCTGGCCTTCGTTTTCCACCAGGTAAATTTACCCTGGATCAGTTACCTGATTTCTGTTAGTGCGGTAGTGGCTACTACCAGTGTATTGCTGGTATTCCAGATCGGCCAGCCGCGTATCTGGATGAGTATGAGCCGCGATGGCCTGTTACCCAAGCGTTTCAGCAAAATTCACCCGCGTTTTAAAACACCTTCCTACGCTACTATTGTTACAGGTATTATTGTAGGTTTACCGGCACTGTTCCTGAACCTGACCATTGTAACAGATCTGACCAGTATTGGTACCCTGTTTGCCTTTATCCTTGTTTGCGGTGGTGTTTTAATATTACCGAGAGAGGAAAAGGCCAATGTAAAGCGTTTTCAATTACCTTATATCAGTGGGCAAATCATCGTTCCTGCCCTCGTCATCGGCCTGGTAGCCTTATTTCATAAAGAAATTTTGGCCAAACTATCTACCGAAGGAGGTTGGGAAGTATGGAAACACAATATTCCTTTCTACCTTTTTGTGGTAGTAACCATATTGATCACCTTTTTCTCTGCTACCCGTAAACTCTCGCTGATACCCGTTTTGGGCATGCTCAGCTGTTTTTATCTGATGACAGAAATTGCCCTGAAAAACTGGATCGTATTCTCCATCTGGCTGGCACTGGGCTTAACTATTTATTTTGCCTACAGCTATACCAATAGTAAGTTGGCAAAGAAAGCATAAAGCAGAAAGGCGAAAGCATAAAGCTATTTTGGCGAATGATCAATGCGGATATTATCCATTCGCGCTGATCATTCGCCAAAATAGCTTTATGCTTTCGCCTTTCTGCTTTGCGCTTTTTTTCGTATCTTCATAAAGGTTCTTTGATCCCTACATATACATCTGCTCTTTGATCCTTAAAATATGTTTTATGAACATGCTACAACGGGTTGAACACTGGGGCGATACACATAGCCCTAATTGGCTGAGTGCCGTACGTATTCTGCTGGGAATATTTCTAATGGCAATGGGTGTATTGTTTGTCATGAACAGAGATGATCTGATAGGCGTAATTAGTCAGAAACCAGCACTGGCTGCCATCTCCGTAATGTTAGGGCATTACATCGTATTTGCCCATACCGTAGGCGGTTTATTTATTGCGATGGGCCTCCTCACCAGGTTCTGTGCTATCTGCAATATCCCGGTATTAATCGGGGCCGTTTTAATGAACCATTCTGCAACAGGCTTATTTAGTGTTTATCCATTTATGGCTTTATCCGTAGTAGTACTGCTGTTACTGATTGTGTTTGCAATAGAAGGCAGTGGCCGTATCTCTGTAGATGAGTACATGCGCAAACATCCGGAAAAAGTGCGCAACCGCAAATATGTTGACTTCTAGCAACAGCCCTGATATCACCGGAACCCTCGTTTGCTAAATCTCTTCTACGCAAGTCCCTTCAATATTCTATTTTTGTATTTCAGAAGAATGCAATTATGAAATACCAAATAGGCGACGGCATCTTGCTGTTGAGTTCAAAAGAAGAAGGAACGGTTGTTGACATTGTGAATGATAATATGGTGATGATCGAGGTAAAAGGTACCTCTTTCCCGGTTTATCTGGACCAGATTGACTTCCCATATTTCCATCGGTTCACCCAGCAAAAAGTGGTGAAAGAAAAGCCCAGACTGATTCCTGGGGATGAGATTAAAGTAGATAGAAGTAAGTACGAAGTATTTAAAACAGACAAAGGTATGTTCCTGTCTGTTTTGCCGGTATACCAAATGGATGGCCTGGATGAAGTAGTGAAACTGATGAAGTTTCACCTGTTCAACGACACGCCACATGCCATGCGTTTTTATTTTCAGATTTGGTTGAATAATCAGCTGGACCTGGAAATTAAAAATGAAATTCAGCCTTATAACAATTTCTACCTGGCCGACCTGATATTTGAATCGCTGAATGATAATCCGCGGTTCGAATTTTCTTTTTTCCTGAAAGAGCCACAACCCAAGCTGGCAACTTCTGTACAGAAGACCTGGAAAATAAAGCCGAAACAAATGTTTGTACAGTTGCAGGAACTACGGGCAAAAGAAGAGGCGACCATCACCTACACCTTATTCGATAAATTTCCGGAGAAAGCGCCGGAACCGCCTGCAGCTGCAGAACCTTCTAAGAAGAAGGCGCCTGTTACTACCCTGGGATCAGGTAATTTTGCCAGCCTGCTGAGCAAAATACAATTGCAGCCGGAAACATCGCTCGAACCCAAGCAGGAAGTAGATCTGCACATTGAAGCCCTGGAGAAAAACTGGAAAGGAATGAGTAACATCGCTATCCTGGCCGTACAGCTCAATGCCTTCCAGCGTTACCTGGACCTGGCCATCAGTCACCGTCAGCATAACCTGATTGTTATCCATGGTATCGGCAAGGGAAAGCTTAAAGACGAAATTCACCAGATATTAAAGCAAACACCGGAAGTAGCCAGTTTTGTAAACCAATATCATGCAAAATATGGCTATGGTGCTACAGAAATAACGTTTAGGTAATAATTTTCTTTACCTTCGCGCCTCAACTACAAACCGTGCTATCGTTTCACTGACTTGTGCAGTGAGAAGGAAAGTCCGGACAGCGCAGAGCAACGCACCACCTAACGGGTGGGGCTTCTCCCGCTTATAGCGGGAGGGGAACAGCAAGTGCCACAGAAAATGACCGCCCCCCGCCAATGGTGGGGGGTAAGGGTGAAAATGTGGGGTAAGAGCCCACGGTGCAGGCAGGTAACTGTTTGTGCGGGTAAACCTTGCGTGCTGAAATGCCATGTATACGGTTGCTTGAGGGCTGCTCGCCCGATGACCGAGGGTAGGCAGATACAGACAACGTGCGAACGTTGTCGCAGATAAATGATAGCAGTCCCGCTACCGCGGGAAACAGAATCCGGCTTACAGGTTTGTAGTTTTTTTCCTCTCCCTTTTTTTTGATATGCTAAAATAAGCTGCTAACTTCCCATTAATATTAATCTCTATTTTATGAACCAAAAAGATGAGCGTACCTGGGGAATCCTCGTACACCTGGGTGGCATCATAGGCATGACTATCCTTCCTCTTCGTGTTGTAAACAACATTATTGGCGTACTTATTCTCTGGCTGATCAAACGGAACGAATCTACTTTCGTTGACGAGCAAGGCAAAGAAGCCATTAACTTTCAGATTTCTGTCAGTATTGCTAATGTATTGGTTACGCTGATTGTGAATATTAATAATGGATTCTGGGGTAATTTCTGGGGACCAGGCTGGGGAGGAATTGACTTCGCGTTAAGTTGGGGAGGTTTATTAGGCGTAATTTGGCTGATCAATATTACTTTCAGCATCATTGCGGCAGTGAAAGCCAGTAAGGGCGAATCTTACAAATACCCGCTGAGCTTACGCCTCGTTAAGTAGTAGGACAAATATTAATCGGGGTTTATTGCCGAAACAATAAACCCCGATGGTATTAATTCTTTTTAATAGATTTTACTTTCGCTTTGTGCTGCTTTTTACCCTTCACATTTTCTCCTTTAATGGTAGCAGCCAGCTTTAATGCTTCATAACTGTTTACCAGTCCTCCTGTTTTAGACAAGTCTGCGAAATTCACTTTGTCGTCCGGACCGCCGCCTGGTTTGTTCACCATGGTAGTGCCATCAGGTAATGGCGTAGCACTCTTTTCCAGCACATATTTCAGCTGTTTGGCGCTCAATTCAGGATAGTAGGAGAGTACCAGTGCTGCTACGCCTGCTACTACCGGGCTGGCCATACTGGTTCCGCTGGCGCTGCCATACTTGTTGCCACCGGGAATGGTAGAATAGATTTGCACACCAGGTGCAAACAGGTCAACACCTTTTTTACCGTAGTTGGAGAAGCTGGCTACTTTATCCGCAGTAGTGCCATTGTTGCTGGCGCCTACGGTGATGAAGTTGGTAGCAGTAGTGCCATCCAGGTAATCAGGATTAGGGAAGTTGGCGATTGAATCATTGTTGTTGCCATCGTTGCCGGCAGCATGTACCAACAATACGCCTTTTTCCTCTGCATATTTCACTGCCGCGTCTACCCAGTCTTTATGCGGTGAAAAAGGTTTACCAAAGCTCATGTTAATGATTTGCGCGCCGTTGTCAACCGCATAACGGATGGCCAGGGCAACGTCTTTGTCTCTTTCATCGCCATCCGGAACGGCTTTAACAAACATGATGCGTACGTTATCCGCAATGCCGTCCATACCAACACTGTTGTTCCTGGAGGCAGCGATAATACCCGATACGTGGGTGCCATGGAAACCAAAGGAGCCCATTACATCATTGTTACCGTATTTGTTATCATTGATATCGTTCAGGTTATCGCCGATGATGCGTTCCCTGTTGGCGTTTGGTAATACTTCTGTACTTTCTGCCTTACGTTTCAGCTCATTCATGTATTCGTCGAACTCCATTTTGAAGTCGCTGAAAGAGGCAGGTACATCACCCGCGCTTTTTAATAAGCGGGTCATGAAGTTGCGTGCCAGCAGCACATCCTGGTTAGTAGTTTGGATACTGTCCAGCTGGGCTACATTGAAATCCTCCTTACCCAGGTAGGTTTTGAGGATAGATTCGCATTTATTTACGTTTTCCTGCAGTTTAGACATGCTTTTGTATTGCATCTTAAACTGGGAAGTTGGCTTTTCTACTTTCGCCTGGAGTTGTTGCCAGGTGGCTAATTCTTTGGAGTTGTTGGCAAGTGCAGAATCCGGGTTGCCATACAGGGTTTTATAGCGGTAATATTCGCGGGCAGCTTCTTCCGAATCTTCTTTTACACTACTTCCATCTTTACCTCCCAGGAAGTTCCAGCCATGAATATCGTCCACATAACCGTTATGGTCGTCGTCTTTACCATTGCCGGGAATCTCGCGGGTATTGGTCCACAACACCTTTTTGAGGTCTTCGTGGGTGGTATCAATACCGGAGTCAATCACCGCCACAATAACGGGCGTGCTTTTCTTCCCTTTTAACAATTCTTTATATGCTTTTTCTGTAGAAGTACCATACACACTGTCAGTATCATAACTCAACAGATGCCAGTTTTTGGGGACCTGCGTCTTACTTTGCGCGCTGGTATTTGTTGTAAATGCAGTCAATAATGCAACACATCCGGCCATAACTGCGACCTCTCGACTAAACAATTTCATGTTCAATAATTTTCCCGATATAGTAAAACAACTAAAAAATATCCTGATGAAAGGAATAAAGGTATAGAAAAAGCGGTATAACATTAAATATTAATGATAAGCGCGCTATATGTTGGTTGATTGGGAGATTGAATCATTGGGGGGGCGGGATAAGGTGCTGATTTGCAGCGAAAACCGTTTGCTTAATCTTATCTTGATAGAGGGGTCCGACAAGTCCCGTTGCCACCTGTCACAATCTGTTTTGCCGGTGTTTATAACTAATCTAGTTTTACATCATTCCTTAAGGGCTATATATACTCTCATCTACCCTTGTGCTAAACGAGATTTACAGGTTCGTTTCATCACTTTTAAAAAATTAATTTTTAAATCTACCCATCATGTTGAAAGCTCTCTTCATGGCCGCCATGCTGGCCACCGGTACTCAGGTATTTGCTACTGAGCCCGAAGTAACCACCATTATTTTCGTGAATGCAGGTGAAGTGGAATCATCTCCCTCTACAGATCCAGGTTTGAGTTCTTCCGGAACAGACCAGGCCAACCAGTTGGTTAGTTCCCTGGAAGGTACCAGCATTAGCGCGATCTACACAACCTTTATTAACCGTGCGATTCAAACCGTTACGCCCCTGGCGAAAGCACGGCAACAACAACTCGATTATTTCCGGTTAAACGGCGATCCGGAGCTGACTTCCAGTATTGTAAAAGACATGATAAAGAAAAACAGCGGTAAAACCATCGTTATTTGTAGCGATCCGGAAAATATTGCTGCGATGATACGGCAGGTAGGCGTAAGGGGTAAAGATGTTAAAACCCTTTATGACAAAGGATCTGGACAGGTTTTAGTCGTAAAACGCAGTAGTAATAATACGGCAGTAGCACAAAAGTTGAATATGAATATTCAGAAAAAAGTGTAATATTTATATCCGGAAGAGTATTTAATAGCATCCCGCTATTGCTTACTTTTCTCATAAGCATGGTTTCCGTTTAACGAAAAGCGGGGTTCTCTAACCTCGCTACTATTTTTAAAACCATGTGATCGGTGTATGTAGAGAGTGAGCAGCTTGAAGTTGCTGGTACTAATATGCAGAACCTGTTTTATCAACCGCTTTTAAAATCTGATCGGGTCGATTCCTGTCACGAATATTAAAAGCTCCGGGGCGATGGCCTCGGAGCTGAAAAGACCACCAAGCATTGACGAAAAATTAATTTCCAGAAATTATAAAAAAAGGAGAACATACAAAGTAGTATGTTCTCCTTTTCTCTTTTTATGATAACAGATCAGATATCAAATTTAATACCCTGTGCCAGCGGCAAACTGTTGGAATAATTGATGGTATTGGTTTGACGGCGCATATACGCTTTCCACGCGTCTGATCCACTTTCACGGCCACCACCGGTTTCTTTCTCACCACCAAAGGCGCCACCGATTTCAGCACCGGAAGTACCGATGTTAACGTTGGCAATACCACAATCAGAGCCGGCCTGCGACAGGAATTGTTCTGCTTCCCGCAGGTTCAGGGTCATGATGGCAGAGGAAAGGCCCTGTGGTACATCATTCTGCATAGCAATCGCTTCTGGCAGCGTTTTATATTTCATCACGTACAGGATAGGCGCAAAGGTCTCGTGCTGTACAATAGCGTAAGTGTTTTCTACGGCAGCAATACAAGGTTTCACATAGCAACCGGACTCATAACCATGGCCGGTCAATACACCGCCTTCCACGAGGAAGGAGCCGCCTTGCTGTTTTACCTGTTCTATAGAATTCAGGTAAGCGTCTACCGCAGCAGTATCGATCAATGGTCCTACGTGGTTATGCTGATCCAGCGGATTACCTATGCGAAGCTGCGCATAGGCTTTCACCAGTTTTGCGGTGAAGCTGTCGTATACGCTTTCATGAATAATCAAACGGCGGGTGGAGGTACAACGTTGTCCGGCAGTACCTACCGCACCGAATACGGCGCCTATCAACGACATATCCAGGTCTGCATCCTGGGAAATGATAATGGCATTGTTGCCACCCAATTCCAGCAGGGAGCGACCCAAACGTTCTCCTACGGCAGCGCCAACGGCTTTACCCATGCGGGTGGAACCGGTAGCAGAAACCAGCGGAATACGGGTATCATGTGCCATCCATTCGCCGGCATCGCGGGCGCCTGTAACGAGGCAGCAAACGCCTTCCGGTACATGGTTGGCTGCAAATACATCGGCTACAATGCGTTGGCAGGCCAGCGCGGTTACCGGTGTTTTTTCTGAAGGTTTCCAGATACAAACATTTCCACAAACCCATGCCAGCATGGAGTTCCAACTCCAAACGGCTACCGGGAAGTTAAAGGCGGAAATAATGCCGGTAATACCCATTGGATGCCATTGCTCATACATCCGGTGTCCCGGGCGCTCAGAGTGCATGGTTAAACCATGTAACTGACGGGAAAGTCCAACCGCAAAATCACAGATGTCAATCATCTCCTGTACTTCGCCATATCCTTCCTGTAAACTTTTTCCCATTTCATAGGATACCAGTTTACCCAATGCTTCTTTATGTTCCCGGAGGGCTACGCCTATTTGTCTTACTACTTCCCCTCTTTTAGGAGCAGGCCACATCCGCCATTCTTTGAAAGCTTCCTGTGCTACGGCTACTACCAGGTCGTAATCCTCCCGGGTAGCGCTTTTTACACTAGTAATCTTCTTGTTGTTCACCGGTGAAAAGGAGGTGATTTCTGCTCCGTGAGCAGGCAGCCAGTTGTTACCGGTGCTAATACCACTCTGTTCTGTAGTGATCCCGAATGCTTTTAAGATATCTTCCATTATGGGTGTATTATTAAACGAAATTAGGAACTTTTTTTTGTTTGGGTGGCGTAAGTGCTTTCAAAGATCTTGTCGGCATTACCGGCCTCAAAGCCTTCCCGGCGCTGTGCCCTGCCTATTTCAGCAGCAGGCAGGTGGGCAAATTGTGGCAGTACCTTTCTTTCAGCAAACTCTACATAAGACCCCGCGATGGGCAGGGTATCGCCACCGGCAAATTCAGCTGTGATCATACCTGCTACCGTAGCGCTTTGCAGTAAGGCGCCGTCGGGGCTGGTTTTGATTTTACCACCGGCATCATTCAAACGGAAACCATGTTTCTCCAGGAATACGTTGAAGTCGGCCACAGTATTATATCCTGCAGGCAGGTTATGTACGCTCACCGTGAAGTGATTGAGGTAGTACCGGTTGTAAATCACCCAGGCAGCGTATTCACTTTCGGCAGCCAGCAACTGGTAATCCGCCAGGGTGGGCGTGCGCCAGAGGGAGCTGTGGAGGAAAGCGTCTACTGCTTTGGCATCGTCCAGGTTCAGGGCATTTACCGGGTCTGTGGTGACTTCGCTGGTATAGCGGTGAATGATTGCCTGTGCGGCTTCACTGAGGTCGTTTACCCGCAGCTCACTGATGAAAATGCGGGGGTATTCAGGCGCCGGAGGCGCATACCACCAGGCATCCAGTTTCTTGGCAGCAAAATGGTATTTATCCATTTTTTTGTAGCCATAATGGAGAAATATCTTCTCCAGGGATTGTACACCTAATTGTGGGACTCCCATTGTTCTGAAGGCGATATGATCATTTTCGATATCATCCGCCTGTTGAATCATCCCTTCTTTTATCATGGCGGCAATCACTGCTGCCACGTCCGGAACGCGCTGCTGATAGCGATCCATCAGCCCTTTTAATACATCTTTTAACATGAGATGAAGCGTTTTAGCCTTTAGCTGTTAGTGTTTTTTAGTAAAGAGGCTCTTCTCCAGAGGAATTTACTAATTTTTACTGCTTAAAAACTAATTATAGTATACCGCGAAGCGGTTATTAATTAAATCATTAAATACCACGTCTTCCTGGCGAACAAACCCGTTGGCGGGAAGGAGACCTTTGGCGTGCAGGTCAATTACTGCACAGGCAGCGCCGGCGGTAGTCAGTTGGATAGCGGTGAAGTCTTTGCCGGCTACCGACTGGTTATATATCTTACGGGAGTAGGAACGTTGCACAGAGCGACCGTTTACCAGGCCGGAAACAGACACAAATACCAGTACTACGTCCTGCGCAGTGAAAGGTATGCTATCTTCCATAATCTCCTTCAAAATATCTCTCTTTTTATTCAGTTTTAGCTCGCTCAGCAGGATTTTCATTAGTTGGCAGTGGCCCGGGTAGCGCACGGTTTTATAGTCGAGGTTGTACACCTTGTTGTCCAGTATTTCCGCCAGGGCGCCTAATCCGCCGGAGGTGTTAAAGGCTTCGTATTCTACACCGTCCAGTGCAAAGCGTTCGTAGCCTTCCATCGGCATTACTTCTTTGCGTTGGCCTTCGTAGATGGCATCGCAGGGGTTGCAGTATTCATTGATCAGGCCATCGGTGCTCCAGGTGAGGTTGTACATGAGGCTGTTGGTAGGAAACTGGGGGAGAGCGCCTACACGCAGGCGAACCGCGTCCAGTGAATCAAATTGTTTGGCGATATCATGCGCGGCAATGCTGATGAAACCCGGCGCCAGTCCACATTGTGGCATAAAACTTACGTTAGCGTTGGCGGCAATTTCGCGGATGGCGTTGGTGGTGGCTACATCTTCTGTTAAATCAAAGTAGTGGGTATTGGCTTTGGCCGCGGCAGTAGCAATTTTTACGTTCAGGAAAAAAGGACAGGCGCTGAGTACCATATCCTGGTCTTTCAGGCTTTGTTCCAATGCCTGCGCATCGTTTACATCCAGTATAGTTTTACGGATATGCGTGTCAGTACATTTGTCCAGTAATGCCTGGTTGCTGTCTGCCAGGGTTACGGTATAGTCGCCGGACTGTTGCAAAAGAAAAGCAGCGGTTTCGCCGATCTTGCCGGCGCCAATAATCATTACACGTTTCATAATCTGTTTGGAATTATAGTGGTGAACGGAGTCTGGTAACTCCGGGTTTAAGTGACGTATTCAGTAATACACATAATTACGTATAGTCGTTACCGTTATAAGTCCATCACGAAACATTTCCGCCAGGCATAACGATGCCAAAACGAAAAAATAATGACGACAGCCAATAACAATAATGAGTGTAGGAAATGCTGGAATGCAGCATTCACACCGCTTTCACGGCTATGTAGTAAAGATGTGACGGGAAGGATAATCCCTTGTGCTACTTATGGCACATGGGAGCAAGTGCTCCGTAGATAGGAGAGTAGAGAAAGCTGTATGTTTAACAGGTAGTTCATTAGCGAAGCGAATATAGGGAAAAATTACGAATTACGAATTACGAATTACGAATTACGGATTTGTGGGAAGATAGTAAACGCGAAGGCTATCCGCTATAATCTTCCCACAAATCCGTAATTCGTAATTCGTAATTCGTAATTTTTAATACTGCTCGTTATCGTTCGGGAAGTCTTTAGTTTTTACATCATTGATGTAACCCTGAGTAGCGTCATAGATCTGGGTGTAAAGGTCCAGGTAACGACGGAGGAAGCGTGGTTTAAAATCTTTGTTGATGCCGAGCATATCGTGCATCACCAGTACTTGTCCGTCTACATATTTGCCGGCGCCAATGCCAATGATTGGAATACCTACAGACTCCGACACTATTTTCGCCAGGGCAGCAGGGATTTTTTCCAGTACAATGGCGAAGCAGCCTGCTTCCTGCAGCAGTTTCGCATCGTTGATCAGTTTATTGGCTTCCGCTTCTTCGGTTGCCCGTACGGCATAGGTACCGAATTTGTAGATCGATTGCGGTGTTAAGCCTAAGTGTCCCATTACAGGTACGCCAGCGGAGATGATTCTTTTTACAGATTCAATGATTTCTTCACCGCCTTCAATTTTGATTCCGTGTGCACCGGTTTCCTTCATAATGCGGATAGCAGAGCTAAGCGCTTCTTTGGAATTACCCTGGTAAGAACCAAACGGAAGATCTACCACTACGAAGCAGCGTTTAATCGCTCTAACTACAGAAGCAGCATGGTAAATCATCTGGTCCAGTGTAATAGGGAGCGTGGTTTCATGTCCCGCCATTACATTGGAAGCGGAATCACCGACCAATATTATATCAATCCCGGCATCGTCAAAAATGCGGGCCATGGAGTAATCGTACGCAGTGAGCATAGATATCTTTTCTCCATCCACTTTCATCTTCTGCAGTGTATGCGTGGTGATACGCTTTATTTCTTTATTCACAGACATAAGCAGTAGCTTTTAGCATTTTGCTGTTAGCAATAACCGCAAAGGTGGTGATATAAAAAGATAAAAGGAAAAGTTTTTTTTAAGCGGTAGGAGGGAGTGGTAAGCTTAAAATGGTTAGCTATCAGTAATTAGTACTTTGATACTAAGGCCAATAGCTAACCTTTTACAGCTGGCTGTTTACAGCTATTTCTTCGTATAGCGCATGGATGAGGCCATCCGCCAACCCGATTTTTGGTACATAAATTTCGGGGGTATCTGCCCAACGCATCACGTTGATGTAGATCTGCAGGGCAGGTACAATTACATCTGCACGGTCTTCCCGGAGGTTGTACAGGTGAATGCGTTCTTCCACAGTGAAATTGCTGAATTCCTTGTAGTAGTCTTTCAACGTATCAAGTGAAAGCGGCTTGCCTTCTTTGCGTTTGGATAGCGAGAAGATTTTATTGATGTTGCCACCGGAACCAATCGCCATCACGGGGCCTACATATTTTAACTGTTGTTTCAGGAAGTCTTTCATTCCCTGCCACTGGGCGTCTGTTACCTGTTGCTGTAACAGGCGGATGGTACCGATGTTGAAGGATTCCTTGAATATTTGTTTGCCACCACCAAACAGGGTGAGTTCTGTACTACCACCGCCTACGTCTATGTACAGGTAAGACTTGGTTTTATCCATGTTTTCTGCCACATGGTTTTCGTAAATGAAGGCAGCTTCTTCCTGCCCGGAAATTACTTTGATATCGATACCGGTTTGTGTTCTTACTTCCTGCAAAATAGCGCCGGCATTGCTGGCATCCCGCATGGCAGAGGTAGCGCAGGCTTTGAGGTATTTCACTTCATATACATCCAGCAATAGCTTATAGGCTTTAATGGTGTTGATGAGGTGTGCGGCTCTTTTTTCTGAAATAACATTGCTGTTGAACACATCAAACCCCAGGCGGAGCGGTACTCTTACCAGGTTTAATTTGGTAAAGTCCATTACACCGGCGCTGTTGGGGGATGCTTCAGAAATGAGCAACCTGGCAGCATTGGAACCTATATCAATCGCAGCTAATTTCATCTGGTAGTGGTTATATCAAGGGGCAAAAGTAAAACATTTTAAAGTTTATGTGTATTGTTTTTCGTGCAGGTATTTATAGATCTCTACCTGCGTACGTATTTTCTTATCTCCATCTTTCCGGTACTCATTGCGCTGTTCATTGTCCAGTATACGGGCTTTTACGTTGCCGCTCAGCTGGATTTTCATGATGTCCATCAGCTCCTGGCGTATAGCCGGGTCCGTTATCTGAACGGCTGCCTCTACGCGATGATCCAGGTTACGTATCATCCAGTCGCAGGAAGCGATGAGTACTTTTTCCTGGCCGCCGTGATGGAAAATAAATACGCGGGCATGTTCCAGGTATTCATCTACAATGCTCACTGCCGTGATGTTTTTCTTCCATTTTTTATTTTCTGTATAAGCGCAGCAGATACCTCTGATCACCATTTTGATATCTACGCCTGCTTTCGCTGCTTCATAGAGCTTAGCGATGAGGGTAGCATCAGAGAGGGAGTTCATTTTCACGATGATGCTGGCTTTTTTCTTGTGTTTGGCGTTTTTGATTTCGCGGTCTATCAGTTTCAGGAAAGTGTCGCGCATATTGAGCGGACTAACCGGCAATGTTTTGCAGCCTTCGAGTACTTTGATGTCGTGGCGGGGACTTTCCAGGTAGGCGAAGATGCGGTTGATATCTGCGATGATAGCGCGGTTGGTGGTGAGCAGGCAATGATCGCCATATACACGGGCCGTTCTTTCGTTAAGGTTACCGGTGCTGACAAAGCCGCATTGAATGGTCTTGGTGCCGATTCTCTTTTTGATCACACATAGCTTGGCATGTATTTTCATATTGGGAATCCCCAGCAATACTTTTACGCCTTCTTCTTCCAGTCTTGATTTCCAGTCGAGGTTCGCTGCTTCATCAAAGCGGGCGCGTAATTCCAGTACTACGGTTACCTGTTTACCGTTGCGTACGGCGTTTACCAGGGCATTGATAATTTTGGAATTACGGGCAAGCCTGTACGCTGTTATTTTGATGGAAGATACATTCGGATCAATAGCGGCTTCCCTTAGCAGGTCGATGATGGTATCGAAGGAATGATAAGGGAAATGCAGCATTACATCCTGCCGTTGTATCACATGCATCACGCTGGGGGCATTATGGAACAGTGGATGGATAAAGGTTTTACGGTGTAAGTGAGGAGGGAAGATAGATTCCGGGAAGTCCATAAAGTCTTTGAAATTATGGATGCGTGCGCCCGGAATGAGATTATCTTTTCCGGATAATCCTTGTCTGCGCATCAGGTATTCCAGCAACAGCGGATCAATCTCTTTATCATATACAAACCTTACCGGCTTACCTTTGCGGCGGTCTTTCAGGCCTTTTTCAATCTGGTGAATGATGCTGTCGGAGATATCGTTATCGATATCCAGTTCCGCGTCGCGGGTCACTTTGATGATGTGGGCAGAAAATTTATCGTAGCCGAAGTATACGAAGATATTCGGCAGGCAGAAACGTACCAGGTCTTCCAGCAGGATGATATCATGTTCCCCTTCTTTGGAGGGGAGGATGATAAAGCGGGGAAGTACAGTGGTGGGTATTTCTATCAGTGCAAATTTCTGACGAACGGAGTTATCCTGGCGGGCCAGTACGATGGCCAGGTAAATGGATTTGTCGCGCAGGATAGGGAACTGTTGTATGCTTTCAATCATCAGGGGAATGATGTTGGTGCGTACCTGTTCGTTGAAGAAATTGGTGACAAATTTTTGTTGTTCTCTATTGAGCTGTTTTTCGGTGCGGAGGAAGATGTGTTGCGCTTCCATTTCGGTGGCAATATCTTTCCATACGGTATCAAATTCGCGTTGTTGTTCAATTACGCGGCTTTGAATTTCGTCGAGGATTTTATCGGGGTTTTCTTCCAGGTGCATTTTGGAGGCTTTCCCGAACGACATCATTCTTTTAAGGGTGGCTACTCTTACCCGGAAAAATTCGTCCAGGTTATTGGAGAAGATACCCAGGAATCGGATGCGTTCATGGAGCGGAACAGTTTTATCTGCGGCTTCCTGTAGTACCCTGGCGTTGAAGGCGAGCCAGCTGATATCCCTGGCAATCATTTTTTTATTCTTCTCTGCCAGTGGCTTTTTCCGGGTTGTTTTCTTTTGTACTATTACATCGGGCATTGTCATAATATCAAGGTTCTCACCATTCGGCAAACGCATACAAACATATTTACATTCAAAAAATTCACACCATCTAAACTACGATGATACAGCTTTCGCTTTAATTGGAGTATTAAATTAAAGTTAAAGAAAAGCCGGGAGAAACGCGGTTTTTTGTGGAAGGAGTGAAGGGGGAATGGTATAAATTTTCAGGGAGATATAAACCGGCGTTTATATCTCCCTGAAAAATTTAAAATATAAAAAGGCTTTTTAAGCGAGTGCGGTATTCTTCTTCTTGTTATAGATAGGTAACGCTACCAGGCTACCAAAGCCGAGTACAAGTACGAGGATAGTTTGTGCGACCCAGATAATCCAGCCAAAAGCGAAGCCGATGGTCAGCGGAATGGCATAGATGGCAAGGGTAGCCTGTACCAGCAACTGGTAGGCAACAATACCTCCCGGCATAACGATCATGCCTACACTACCTATCATGAGTACTGCGAGGGCGGCGCTCATACCGAGGTGGGAGGTTTCCGGCAGGCAGAAAAATCCAATATATACCTGGGAGAGATAACAGCCCCAGATGAGAACAGAGTGAATGATAAACCAGACTTTTTTCTTTCCTTCCATTTTGCCTATAGAGAGTACGCCTTCGGCGATGCCCCTGATCAGGCTTTTAACGGTAACGGCTACTTTGGATTTGGCAAAGCGCCGGAGCAGCCAGATAAAAAGTACAATGAGTAATACCAGTACCACGATGCCAATGAGCAGCTGGGCGCCGTTGGCATGGGCTATTTTATCGGATATTTTCTGGAAGATCATTTTGTTCACGAAGGAACCCAATAATTCCAGTTGCGTGAGTACCGTGAGTACCGCCAGCAGGATGAGGCACAGCAGGTCTACGGCTCTTTCTGCAATCATGGTGCCTACCAGTTTATCGGCGGGTACTTTCTCGTATTGGGCAATGATGCCACAACGGGTTACTTCACCAAGACGGGGAACGGCCAGGTTTACAAGATAGCCTACCATTACGGCAAAGAAAGTGTTGAGGGTAGTGGGTTGATGTCCTAATGGCTTCATCAGCAGTTTCCAGCGCACCGCGCGGAACCAGTGACTGGCCACACCAATGGTCATAGTAGGGATGAGGAGCCAGTAGTTAGCTCTTTTAAAGGCGTCTTTGATCTGGTCCCACTGATCTGCTTTGATATTCCTGGTGAACAGCCATATCAATAGCACTCCTGCGCCAAAAAAGCAAATAAACTTAATGACGTTCTTAAGCGTTTTGGGCATGATCCAAAGTTGTTTTAGGGCGTTAATAAATCAATATCAGGGTTTACAGTTTGTTCCCTTCTTTCGGGAAAATGGCAATAGGTGTATATTTTTTAGCTTCTTCAAAATCCATTGTGGCATAGGAGATAATGATTACTATGTCACCCGGGGCAACGAGTCTGGCAGCAGGGCCATTCATACAGATGACACCGGAACCACGTTTACCTTTGATCACGTAGGTTTCCAGTCTTTCTCCGTTATTTACGTTCAATACCTGTACTTTTTCGTACTCAATTAAACCAGCGGCATCCATCAGGTCTTCGTCAATCGTAATGCTTCCAACATATTGCAGATTGGCTTCCGTAACTACCGCGCGGTGAATCTTACACTTTAAAATTTCGATTTGCATAATATTATACTGGCTTAAACGCTGAAAAGAGCGTTTGCAAAACTAGGAAAAAAATATGGAAGATCGAACAAGGCATGCAGCCGAAATGCAGTGGTGGCTGTATGCCTTGTTGGGAAGGAATTATAAATTTCCCTGTAATATGAGATTGTCGATGAGCCGGACGCCATCCAGCCATGCAGCCAGCGCTACCACAACGGTGGCATTTCCGGGTGGCTGATCGAGCGGATGAAGCATGTCGTTGTCCAGCTGGAGGATATCAACGTATTCGGGCTCAAAACCTTGTTTTTTGAGGGTGTCAAAAGCTTCGTGGGCGCCTTCCAGGAAATGGAGGCCTTTGCCGAAATTATTTTTGATTTCCAGCAGGGCCTGGTAGATGGCGGGGGCCTTTTTGCGGGCGGCGGGAGAGAGGCGGGCATTGCGGCTGCTCATGGCCAGTCCGTCTTTTTCTCTTTCCGTGGGGCACACCACCAATTTTACCGGTGACTGGGTAAGGATGAGGAGGCGGCGGATGATTAAACATTGCTGCAGGTCCTTTTGGCCCATAAAAAGCTGGTTAGGTTGCACAATATCCAGTAACTTGTGAACAATGCGACCCACGCCCTGGAAATGCCCGGGGCGGAATTTGCCTTCGAGAATGGTTTCAAGGTTACCGAAGTCGTAATGCAGATCACTTTCCAGCCCTTCGGGATACATCTCCTCTACGGATGGTAGAAAAAGTATATCTGTTGAAGCATTATTTAATTTTTTTATATCATCTTCAATAGTGATGGGATATTTTTCGAAATCTTTTGGGTCATTAAACTGAGTTGGATTGACAAAGATGCTGCAAACGACCACATCGGTATTTTCTTTAGCAGCCTGAATAAGTGACAGGTGCCCACTGTGGAGGGCTCCCATAGTAGGCACAAAACCAATGCTTTTGTTGCTTTTTCTTACCAGGTCCAGGTGCTTCTTCAGATCGGTGCTGCGCTTAAATAGATACATAAATCATTGCTTAAAAGGATGTTAAAACTGACAGATTGGCCAATATTCCGTAAAAAATCCGTAATTTTGCAAGCCAAATTAAAAATTACTGCATTAATAATCAGCGTTAAATGTCCACAAAGAAAAGAATTCTTTTTATTGCCCAAGAGATGTCGCCGTACCTGGAATTGAGTGATTACGCGGCCATGGTCAATAAAATGGCAATTAAGTCCAATGAGGCGGGCCTGGAGGTGAGAGTGATCATGCCTAGATTTGGAATTATTAATGAGAGAAGACACCGTTTGCACGAAGTGGTAAGGTTGTCAGGTATTAACATTGTGATTGACGGGGATGATTACCCGTTGATTATCAAGGTGGCCTCACTTCCGAATGCTCGTCTGCAGGTCTACTTTCTGGATAATGAAGATTATTTTAAGCGTAAGACTGTTTTTGCCGATGAAAACGAAGAGTTTTTTGACGACAATGCAGCCAGAGCTGTCTTCTTTTGTAAAGGGGCCCTGGAAACGGTGAAGAAGTTCGGATGGCCTCCGGACATTATTCATTGCAGTGGCTGGATGACCTCTCTGATACCTATGTATCTGAAAACTGCCTACAAGAAGGAGCCGGTTTTTGCGAATTCAAAAATCATATATTCGTTGACGCCCAATACGTTCAAGGAAAAGTTAGGCACTACCTTTGTTAAAAAAGCAACCATCAGCAACCAGATCAAGGAAAAAGATATGGAGCTGTTTAAGGAAGGTACCAATACTGCTCTGAACAGAGGCGCAGCTAAATACGCGGATGCTGTTGTACTGGCCGGCGATAAGCTGGAAAAGAAAGTGGTGGATGAAGTGAAGGCTGAAAAAGGTAAAATCATTTTACCTTACAAAAAAGAGAATGAAGACCTGGGTGACTACCTGCAATTATACAACCAATTGTTAGGAAAATAGTACCTTAAAAGTTTGTACGGCAGTTAAATCAATACTCACTAACAACATAACGCGTGAAGATCAATTTCAGGAACCTCAGCTTATTAGCTACCTATATTACGCTACTGTATGCAGCAACCGGTTGTAATAAATCTACCCTGTTGGGTAGTGGCCTTATTCCTCCCGGAGATTTTGTGAATGCACAGGATACTACTATCTCAGGCATTATTGCCAATAACTATGAGCGGTATGATTCGAGCATTCGTAACGGTAATCAGGCCTTCGCCAAATTACTCGGTTCCATTACAACCGATCCCGTTTTTGGAAGAACCCACGCTTTCGTATTTACACAAGTGTCTTTGCCCCAAAGTGCTTTCACCTTTGAAGGCGCCGGACAAACACTGGATTCTGTAGTCTTGTCATTAGCTTACACCGGATACGCAGGTGATTCTACCGGCCCCCAAACCTTTAAGGTGTACCGGATGTCGGAAAACAACTTTACTTACGATTCCAACTACGCTTATAACAGGGTACTGGCCTATGACCAAAGCAAATTATTGGGAACCGCCACTGTAACCCCGTTATCGTTACGGGATTCTGTTAGCGTTTATGGCACCAAAGAAGCCGGCCAGTTACGTATTAAACTGAGTACCGCCTTTGGTAATGAATTGTTGAGCCAGAAATCAGATGGCGCCTTTAAGAACGATTCGTCTTTTCGCGCATACCTGAAAGGTTTTGCTATTGTACCGGATACCAACCTGGGTACCAACCGCAATATGCTGTACCTGAAACTGAATGATCCAAATACCAAACTCACGGTATTTTACAAGAACTCAGAAAAAGATTCGCTCCGTGCTACCATGGCATTTGCCCAGTATACCAGTGGTCACGCCAATTACTTTACCCGTAATTACAATGGTTCGCAGGCATCGAAATTTATTAATACCAAAAATCCGAAAGGAGATAGCATTATCTTCCTGAATGCCAGTCCGGGCTTATATACCAAGCTGACCATCCCCGGCCTGGAAAACTTCCCGGCAGTGCTGATCAATAAAGCGGAATTGGTGATTACGCAAATAACTTCCGGTGCAAGTGATATGAATAATATTTTTATTGAACCAGGAAGCTTATCTTTACGGCAGTATGGAAACGGGGACTCCACCAAAATCCCTATCGATTATTATACGAGTGGCGGTACAGCCTATTTTGGCGGTAGCCGTCAGGTGATTACCAATTTTGGCGGTATACAGGTTGTCCAATATACCTTTAACCTTGCGAATACCCTGCAAAGGTTTATCAAAAAACTCGATACTAATAACGGCTTCAAACTGGAAGGCTATTCTACGCTTTACATGGATGTCAACCGTGTAAAAGCAGGTGGTAGCAACTTGTCACAGTACAATATCAAGCTGAGAATTATTTACACTAAACCATAAAACTACTAATCCCAGTTTTTTATGCCTTATTTATTTACATCTGAATCCGTTTCAGAAGGACATCCGGATAAAGTAGCCGATCAGATCTCTGATGCGTTGATTGATAACTTCCTGGCGTATGATGCAACATCGAAAGTAGCATGTGAGACCCTCGTAACCACCGGCCAGGTTGTATTGGCAGGCGAGGTGAAATCTGAAGCCTACCTGGATGTGCAGGATATCGCAAGGGAAGTGATTCGTAAAATAGGTTATACAAAGAGTGAATACATGTTTGAAGCCAATTCATGTGGTATTCTTTCTGCTATTCATGAACAATCACCAGATATCAACCAGGGAGTAGATCGTAAGTCTCCCGAAGATCAAGGCGCTGGCGATCAGGGTATGATGTTCGGTTATGCTACCCGCGAAACTGAAAACTACATGCCACTGGCACTGGATCTGGCCCACAAGCTGTTGCTGGAACTCGCCGTTCTCCGTCGTGAAAATAAGGAAATCAAATACCTGCGTCCGGATGCAAAATCCCAGGTAACTATCGAATATTCAGACGATAATAAACCAGTAAGAATCGATACCATCGTGATTTCTACCCAGCACGATGACTTTGATACCGATGATAAAATGCTCGCTAAGATCAAGGAAGATATGATCAATATCCTGATCCCACGCGTTAAAAAACAACTGAAACCTGAGTTACAGAAACTGTTTGAAGGCTTTGATATCAATCACCATATCAACCCAACCGGTAAGTTTGTAATCGGTGGTCCTCACGGCGATACCGGCTTAACCGGCCGTAAAATCATTGTGGATACCTATGGTGGTAAAGGAGCTCACGGTGGTGGTGCTTTCTCCGGTAAAGATCCTTCCAAAGTAGACCGCTCTGCTGCCTATGCTACCCGTCATATCGCTAAAAACCTGGTAGCTGCAGGCGTATGCGATGAAGTACTGGTACAGGTATCTTATGCGATCGGGGTGGCAAAACCTTGCGGGGTATATGTAAATACCAACGGTTCTGCGAAAGTGAAGCTGAACGATGGTGAGATTGCCAAGAAGATTGAAGAAATCTTCGACCTGCGTCCTTATGCTATTGAGCAGAGATTGAAACTACGCAACCCTATCTACAGCGAAACTGCCGCTTATGGCCACATGGGCCGCGAACCACAGGTAGTAACCAAGGTATTCAACAAGGGCAAGAAACACGAAAAGAGTGTGCAAGTAGAATTGTTCACCTGGGAGAAACTGGATTATGTAGATAAAGTGAAAGCCGCTTTCGGTTTATAATCAAAACCAGATGGTCACCATATAATCACAACAGCCGTTTCAATATACTGAAACGGCTGTTGTGTTTTTGTAGTGAACACCTTTTGATTTCACATGTTCTTATGGTGAGTCAACTGATTTCTTAAAATGTGGAAAAGTTTTTCAGATTTTTTTTAAATGGGTTCAAAAAAAGTTACATATTATTATTGATAATACACTATATTTAATAATAATATGATTGATTGGCCTACGTTTCACGCCCCATAAGTGGGTGATGGGTTTCGTTTATTCCTTTTGCGAAATGGTACGATCTGATTTTATTGCCGTAAATGTTTATAACCTCTTTTGAGACATTTTAGCGCGATAATAATTCAATGAGGACGACCGTTATGATGCTGCTTTTTATATCCAAAATTCTGGATATTCGCAGCCAGAAATAATAATCAGTCCTTTTAATTGTTTCCGGAGATAGTTAAAATCAGGCGCCATTATTCTTTTGGAATACCAGATCCATATCAGAGAACATCAACTGCAATTACCAAGGGGGTAGTTGTTAACTTTTTATTGAAACCATATAATTATCTGAAAAACCATGAAGCGCAGCATCTCTTCACGATTGTCTATGTACACATTCGTATCTCTTTTAGTGGCTTTTATCGTTACAACTGAAAGCTGTAACAAAGAAGAATTAAGGCAGAAAAAACCAGATACATCAAACCCTGGTACCACTGTAACGCCTAAACCTCCGGTTAATACCCAGGAAATAGTGCTTGTTCCTGACAAAGACGGGCGTTTACTGTTAGATGGAAGCGTCTATAAACCGGGAAACATTCTGGCACTTAAAGGTATCTTTACGGCCGTTGTGATTAATAATCTTAAGGGTTCAGCCAGCGCACCTATCATCGTTAAAAATGCAGCAGGAACTGTCCTCAAAGTAGGTAACCCGGCGTGGAGCGGCGGCTCCTGGGCTACTGCACTTAGCTTTGTCAATTGTCATTATGTAAAAGTTGGCGGGGAAAAGTCTAAATCCGATTTTATCATCAGCGGAAGCACGCAAGCTGGTAAAGAAGCCTACTTTAACCTGGCGTTAAGTCAGCATTCGGATAACTTTGAAGTTAGCAACATCACTATTCAAAACGGGGGTACCGGTATATGGGCTAAAACAGAGCCATTAAAGGGCGATGCAAGTACCTACTATCCGAATTCTTATATGGAAAACCTGTCCATACATGATGTGGCTATCAGCGGTACCAATAATGAAGCTTTTTACATTGGGCATACAGCGCTTTACTGGAATTTAACTGCCAATGCACCTTATTATGGCGCCCCGTCAGGATTTACTCCAGGACAGCAATATGTACAACCCATCAAATGGCGTAATGTTAAAATTTATAATAATGAGGTGTCTAACGGAGGCGCAGATGGTATTCAGACCGCCGCTATCGACAAACTCGAAATATATGGTAATAGCGTTACCAATTGGGGCGGACAGCACAACTCCGGCCACAATGGAGGTATCCTCATCGGAGGCCGTACTACCAATACCAATGTGCACGATAACTACGTACATGATGGCTGGGGAGAACTGATTCAGTTTTATGGCTCCGGTGAAAACGGCGCTACCCACATCATTCATAATAACCTGTTGAGAGATAACCAGGGAGATGGCGTAAGCTTGAGAGGTACTAATAACGCAGTTGTTCAGATCACCAACAATACTATCGCGAGAGCCGGTGGAGTATCTCTCCGTATCAACGGCTACCAGGGAATGACGGCACCACAGATTGTAAATGGCAATGCTTTCATACAGCCACGTGTAAACGGTGGGTCTATTGTTCCAAACGCCTACATTTATACTGAAAACGGAGGTACCTACATAGAAGGGACCGGCGTAAATGCCAACTCTAAGTTTCCCACTGTAGATGCAGCCGGGGTTGACATAAACAATTATTATCAGCCTAAAGCTACCTCTAACCTGGCAACATCAGGGTTTAGAAAATTATAGTAGACTATAATCGGGGAAATTAGCCCCAACACATCGATATATCATTCATAACAAAGCCGTCCTGGTAAGCAGGGCGGCTTTGTTATTTTCCCGGACATTCAGGGAGTTGTTTTGAGATACTCCCACATCAATTCATTTACAAGCTGTGGTTGCTCGTAATGAGGCATATGTCCGGCGCTGTCTATCTGATGTACTGCTAAAGTTGGGTATAATGTTTTATAAGAGGCTAATTTCTCTACAGGAAAGAAAGGATCCTGCCTGCCATAGAGTAGCAATATTTTTTCAGGGGCAATTTGTTTTAACAGGTAAAGCTGGTTCTGATTAAGCATGTGCATCCACGACGAATGGGTAAGCCGTTTGTATCCTTTGAAATTCATGAAGTATTTCAGTCGCGCTGAATAGGTATTAAATAGCGGCTGGTTCACGAATTCCTTGCGTTGGTTTTCTACAGAACGCGGATACCAGTAAACCGTCATCATTATATCGGAGATGACCGGGATACGGAGTAGTTTATTGGCCTGCAAATCACCACTGGCAGCGGGGTCAAGTAAAACAATGCGTTTCACATGATCCGGGTGATTAGCGGCGTAGTCAAGGCCAATGGGGGCTCCCATGGACATGGCTACTAAATCAAAGGGCTGCTGCAGCCGGAGTGTATCCAGCAATTGTACTAATTGCTGCCGGTAAAGCTCCAGGTTATAAACCACATCAGGCCTGTCTGAATACCCTCTGCCATAAAGATCGTATGCCAGGATGCGATAACCTTTCGACAGGAGATAGGGAATATTGTATTGCCACACTTCCATGCCGCTGGTACCGCCACCATGGACCAGTACCAGCAGCTTTGCACTATCGGGACCTAATAATTGATAGTGTACCAAACCATGATCCAGCCGGATGAAATGACCGGGCGCCTGTTTACGTGCAACGTCATTCAGTTCAGCGGTTTCCTGTCCTTTTTTGATAAACAGAAAACCCAGCAGAAATACAAACAACAGCAAAGCAATAATACGAAACCACCTTTTTTTTAGCAGGATCATAGTTGTTTATCTTTTATACTGAAGCAGCCATTCGTAGATATTCATGCCGTTTTCCCGATAAGCAGGGTTGTAGTATTGTTCCCAGCAGCAATGCTTATGGTCGCCGACGGTGAGTTTGGTAAGCCCTGGTTTGTATTTATTGGTACTATCGGCAAACAGCTTGCAATTACCCAGGAAAACCGGTTCTTCAGTGCCACCAAAGTACCAGACATGGATGTTATTCTCTGCGGTAATGCGGAAGCTTTTCATATTCTCTGCATCAATGGTGGCAGGGGACATGTTAACCGCCGCAGCCACTCTTTTTGCCATTTTTTTATCTGTTACTGCCATCCCAACAGACCATCCACCTGCACTGTAGCCGGTGATGTAAATGCGGGAAGAATCAATCGGATAACGCTGCATGACATCAGAAATGGCAGCATACAGGTGATCCGGACCAAGTGACCAGCTGGTGGCCAATGGCGCCATTACAATGAATTCATACTTTTTCCCATCCAGCTTGTTCACTGCATCAATATTCTGACCTTCATGCATTTGTCTTGCAACACCCTGCCGGAATATTTTGGTAATATCTGTACCGGCGATACTTCTGCCGTGCAAACAAATCAGTAATGGGTATCTCTTTCCACTTTTAACATTATCCGGGAGTTTTAGCAGCGCCGGAATATGATGCCAGGGAGTAATCTGCACTTCGATCTGCTTGAATGGCTTCAAATCCTGGGCCGCCAGGATGGCTGTTTGCAGCATCATACCTATTAAAAGGAATATTCTCATCATTCAATCTTATTTATCAGGGATTCTAAGCGAATACCTGGTTGCAACTAATTTTATTATAAGTGTAACAGTACTTCTTCCAGTGTAGTACCAATAATGGCTTCTAATGTAATCTTGGACTGTCTTACCTCTCTTTCGAGGTTAACTTTACGTACCATTTCCGCATTATAGATCCGATAGGCGTCATTTAATCCCTCTACTGCAACGGCCTGATCTCCGCCGGAAAACTTCTGCTCTACCTGCTTGTAATGATTGTAAGCATCTTCCAACAGCGGTAATTGTAATTCATACAGTTGTTTGTTAGTAGAATAATCTTCGTAAGCACGCAATACGGCTGCCTTTAATGCAAGTTTCTCACCTTCTTTCTGTTGGTCAAATACGCGTCCGTTGGCCTTTGCAGCTTTAACTTCATTAGGAATGCTGATTAAATTACCAATAGGTACCATGATACCAAAGTTGTACCTTGGATACAGGGTGTTGTTATTGGTAGTACCACTTCCTTTGATGGTGAATTCATTGAGGTTACCGGCTGCTGTCAGCATATTTAACCAACCTGCTTTAGCCCTGTTCTCATCATATTTGGTAATTTCTTTCTTAATTTCCAGTGCTTTAATCTGGGGATTATTCATCGCGAGTTCTACCAGCTTTTCTTTGAGCCTGCTTACGGTAGAGATATCGGCCGGCAATCGTAAAATAATACTGGTATCTGCCTTCTGTATCTGCGCTTGTGTTGCAGTACCCGTAATAGCTGCCAATAAAAAGAATAGTACACGTTTCATGTTGTGATATTTGGAGATGATAAATATTTTAATTTTATAGAAATGCCATTAAGCCCATAGTATAGGAGGGCTGATTCTATCAGCCCGGAAGATTCCTGTGCATATATGCTAACGACCAGCGCAAACATTACACAGACGATTACCAGCGTTAATTGTTTTTCCGTTTCCGTAGTACTTCTGAAATAATTAGCTACTGCATATTGCATGATCAGGAAAATGTTGACACAAACCAGGATAAGCCCTATATATCCCTGTTCCAAGGCAGTACGCAGGTAGCCACTATCCGGTGGAAATCCATCCAGCTCACCACCTGAACCGGGCTCGCAACTAAGGAACCCTCCACCTATTGGATGACTATAGATGTAAGGCTGGATCCGATGACGGTTAACCTCACGAACATTCATGGAGGCATCTTCAGATCCGGAGAATGCCGTACGTATCCTGATAATGGTGGTGTTGTTGTGGAAGGGACCAAACATAACAACGAGGAAGGCAAAAACGAATACCAGCGCGCCAATGACTGCGTTCTTATTACGAAGGTTTACAAACAGCATCATGATTAAGCCCATTGGCACCATTATATAAGCGGTGCGGGTACCTGAGTATCCCAATGCCATAAACTGTAATACCAGCGATATAAAGAGCAACCCCTTCTGGGATGCAGATATCAATTTACTCGGACTGGTTAGCAATACGATGTTTATAATACATCCACAGGCCATAATTACACCAAATACCGCCGGGTCAGATACGAAGGAAAAAATACGGATACCCGTCAGGATAAGCACTGTTTTAAATTTTTCCGGGTATTTGGCGATGAATGCTTTTTCAAATGGCATGAGGCCAAACCATTGTTGAATACAGGCGTACAGGGCGGCCAGCGTAAGTATTGTAATCCAGAATTTGAAGAAAAATTTAAGATCATCCATATTACGGATCATCTTCATCACCAGGTACATGTAAACCATATTACGCACATAAACCCTGGCAAAAGTGGTCCAGCCATGTTTGTCGTACACATAAGCCGGATTAAAAAACTGTATCAGAATAAATCCCGCGTATATATAAAATGTAATCAATGCCGGGTCCCGCAGGAAGTCTACCTTCTTGATGCTTTTATCTCCCGGTTTAAGCAAACTTCCCAGTAATGTAATTAATACCATCGCATCAATCAGTACGCCTACGGGTATTTCTGTCCCCGACATTCTTTCCAGCAGTCTTACTGTAAGCGTAACGGTAAGTGCTATATAATAGCCTGCGCGGTAGTTCAGGATGGAAATGGCTGCCACCGAAATGCCAATGGCCAGTCCCAGCAACAATGCTGTATATTTTATATCCTGGGCACCGATATACGCAATAGCCGGTATCAATATTACCCAACAGATAATAATAAACAGGCTGTAAATATTTTTCTTCGCAAATTCCACTGGCTTTGATTTATAGAAATACTATTTTAATAGCCATAGCAATAATCGTTAGTGCTATAAATGTGACAATCAGCACCTGGTGAAGGTGTTGATCTATTGGCTTCTTTTTTGGTTGTTTCTTCATATTAAATTTATACGGGCACTTTTTTTCCACATGCCATGTTCTCCGATTCTTCCTGTAAACAGGAAGGTAAATTTCAGCAACACACAAATACGATACACGATAATAGAAATGAAAATAGATGACGGTATAAGTATCAGCAACAGTACAATACCGTTATCAACACCGAGTGACAGCAATACAGCACGCATGCAGGCGAAAATGCTTACATGCAACAGGTAAACATATAATGAGTAATGACCAATCACCGTCAAAAAAGTCAGTTTCCGGATGCTGGCAAGCCAGGAAGCCAGTAATATCACAAACAAACAACCATTTAATGCAATGAGCATAAAAAGGTATAGATTCATATGCTGATGATAGAGATAATACCATTGCAGTAATGCAAAGATTGGTGTTATCAATAACAGGTGCTTCAGTTTAGCGAATTCTTTTTGTGTTTGTTCCCGTAAAAAGTAATTGGCCGCAGTATCTCCAATGGCAAAGAATATATAATGAAGTGCGATATCATAGAGTGTGCTATAGGCCTGTACATAAGGGGCAACGCCCAGTAATACCAGCCCCGTCAGCAGTTGCCATATCTTTTTATTCCCCGTTATTTGTGAAACGATTGTGTAAAGCATTGTTACATTAAAAAGAGCAAATAGATACCACAGTTGATCCAGTGTTCTGGGTTGCAAAAAAATGTTTAAAATGTCTTTGGCAGAACGGTCTGAATTAGCAAACCTGGAAAATATAATCTGCAAACTTATTTGTATAATCGCCCACAATAAGTAGGGATATAATAAAGTATTGATCTTTAAAAATGTGAAATTTTTGACACCTCTTTTTGCGATACTCTTGCTAAAAAACACACCTGACAATAGAAAGAAGAGCGGCATACGAAAACTATACAACATGTCATTTGTTTCCAGCACCTGGTGTGGTAATGCCACACCGCGGGCAATCAGCCCATACGCGATATGCCGATATACCACCAGCACAATGGCTATGCCTTTTGCATAGTCAATCCACGCATAGCGGGAATCATTTTTTTCAGGGCGCAAACTAAAGACGTCAAAAATTTTCTGCAACTTCATGGTTAAAAATCATAACTCAATAAAATCTTCTTTTACATCATTTAAAACAGCTCCCAGGAACTTATCTCCCAATGACTCCAGGAATTCAGAAGATTCCCGGTCAATTTGTTTCATCTTTAAACGGGAAGAGAAAATAGCGACTACCCCTTCTGCATAAGCAGATAATTCACGGCTATCTGTGAAATCATTCAGTGGCGCACCTTCCATCAGAATATAGTCGTAATATTCTTTTAATTCATCCAGGTAATTGAGCAGGTGATTAGGAGGTAATATTTCTGAAGGAGTATAATCGCCCCCTTTACATCCGATTACTTCTATCCCCGGAGTAGCATAAGAGGTTACTATTTCTTTTACTTTTTCGATACTGAATGATTCAGGCGGCACGGAGAAAAATTCCAATGTTGGTTTGGCATTCATTTGAACGCTTACATCATTATTACAGAAGTTGGTATCAATTACCAATACCTTTTTATTGCTCAGGCTCAGGCTATGCGCAACGGCTTGCAGCAGGGTGGTTTTACCTTGTTGCGGCTCTGTGCTGGTGAACAGGAAGATTTTTTTACCACTGTTTTCCAGCTCAAATCTCAGTTTGCGTAATAACTCCCTGAAAACATTTTGTCTTTTCAGCCACTGGGCTTCATCTGATTTTTTCTGGAGTATTTCCAGCAGGTTGTATTTCTGCAAATTGGTATGATTAATTGTACCAATGAGTTTCAGGTTGGAAGTGCGATTGAAGATAGAGGGAGATTTAACGGAATTGTCCATAAACTCTTTGAACAGTATGCCTATGCAGCAAAGCATGAATACCGCCATACCAGACATCCCCATGATGACCAGTCGTTTGGAAGACTCCGGCGTAAAGGCAGGCTGCCCTTTTAATGTTTGGCGGAAATTATCCTGTGGTACATTTCTGTTATCCAGTGCTGCGCCCAGTTTTTCCTTTAACTTATTGTATTCGTCCTGCGCCAGCGCCACTTCCTGTTGCAGCGAGCCAACTGTAGCTTCTTTGTTGGCGTATGATCCAACTGATGCCCGGAGATTCCTGATTTTCCCCTCCAGGGTGCTGATGTTCAGTTTTGCCGCGCTTACTTCCGCTTCCAATGCGCTCTTGCGTTGTATCAATTCTTCCTTGGTACTTACTTTACCGTTAGGAGAGGAGGCATCCATCATCGCCTTCTGTAACTTATTGCGCTGGGCTTTAATTTTATCTGCCAGTGCATTATCATTGGAACCTGTACGAACATATTCATCGTTCAGGTCATTGATTTGTTTTCTTAAAGTAATGATATCGCCATTAGAATTGCTATAAGCGGGTTTCCCGCTGTTCATCTGGGTTAGTTGTGTACTGATGTTATCCAGTGATGCTTGTAAATTATTATAGTTCGCTCTTTCATCTGATACAGATTTTTCAAACTGTTTAATCAGGTCCCATTCGTTGCCACTCGCTGTTTCAACATTCAATACGCCCTGTGCTGTTTTATATCCGCGTAATGCCTCAATTTTTTGATCCAGTTCTACCTTTTTCTGATTTACCAGTGCCTCAAAGGTTTCCACGTTTTCCACAGAACGCTCAGAACGGGAGCTGCGGTAAAAGCGCAAAAATTCTTTGTAAAGTGTGTTTACCGTATAGGCAGACAGTTCAGGGTTTTCTGAGTAGCAGTTGATATTGATATAATCTGTTCTTGATAGGCGACCAGCATACACCATTTTGCGAATAGACTCAAAATCGTACTTATACAGTTTCATAAATTCCAATACTTTCCGTTCCTCAGGGTTGGAGGACGAAAGTATTTGCAGAGAATCGTTTTTCTGCCGGCAAATACGAAGAATCTGATCCTGGTTGGCACTTTTATATACCGGTTTATTCACTTCTTTTTCCGTGAGGGTTCTGAAGGGTTTATTGCTGGAAAGATCATGTATCATCAGATCACAGGCCAGCAGGCCTATAACCAATGGAGAATTCATTGTTTCAATGACGTTATCAAACTTCACATCTGCTTCAAACAAATTTAAATTCTCATCGCGCAGTTTAATCTGCTCGTTGGTAGTGAATCCGGTAGCCATCTGCGCGGTGGAGGCATAAAGTTTAGGCTTGCCGATTGTAAAGGCAAATGCTCCTGCTACAGCAGCAATGGTGCTGAATAGGATCCACCATTTCTTTTTTAATAATGCCTTTATAAAGTACACGATATCCATATAGAAATTTTCCTTTTACTACATTTTAATATGATATACAGGGGGGAGTACACAGATTTCGTATACTAACCATGTTCCCGGTATGGTAACTGGAAGATCAGAGGAGATGGTAAAAAAATAAGATAATCTCAGGCTGTCTGCCCAAAAGTTTCTTTTGGTTTTGTCGGAGGATGAGGTTACATAAAATATGACCGGGCATAGTAAATCCTGGGCATATCCGGTTCGATCTCAAAGGTAAAAGATTATATTAAAAGACACTTTATTTTTAAGCGAAACATAAAAATTACTTGGTAACCGCTGAAGTTTAAGGGGTAAACTAACAGAATATGTAAAAAGACCGTTCCGGAATAATCCCCGGAACGGTCTTTTATTGTTTGTGGCTCTATCGTTGGCTAACGTTTCATGAGTTTTACACTCTTGGTTTCACCAGTAGAAGACGTGAGTCTTAGTATATACATACCAGTGATATTTGCAAATCGCTGTGTATCAACTCTGATCATGTTTCTACCACCCGGTATATTTTTCCTCATTTCAGTGTAAAGCACTTTACCGTTGATATCGCTGATTTCTATCAGGAGATTGGCGGCTGGCTTTTGCAGCGTCAGGTCAATCGACACGTTATCAACAAACGGATTCGGGTAAACATTGGCCTGGATACTGGTGGTCAGCGTACTATTTTTATTAACCATCGGCGCAGGCTGGTAATTATTCATTACCGCGGTTTTGTTCGCAAGGTTGCCAGGTGTAACTGGTGTAACATCTATTTCCATTGCGTTCAGGTAACCTACCTGTCCACCGGCTGGAATGCTGCAGGTAAATGCTATTTCACCATTGGCATCTGCCGTGAGATTAATAAAGTCAGCCGTGTTAGCCGTATTATTCTGTGCGTACAATGATTTGCTAACACCATTAACAGTAAACTGTGTGCTACCATTATCTGGTTGAGGCGCCCACCATTTGCTGCTGGACAGGAACTTGATAGTATAAGTGGTATTAGCACTTAACCCGGTCAAATGTCCGTGCATAGCAGGAGCACCTGTGAAGAAGCCAGGCAAAGAACCAAAGTAGAGATACTGGCTGAGTACTACATCTGGATACACGCCGCTGTTATTGCCAGTAGTGGCACCTTCTACACCAGCAGCCCACCAGGTTTCGTCAAACCTTAATCCTACGCCGGTAGCCAGTCCCTGGTCATTTTTCAAATTGGAGGTTGTACTGCCAGAGATATTGTTCCATGGTGCAGGAGCATTTGCGTTGAGCATGAAGTTCAACAACAGTTTGTAGTTACCACCAGAACCCGCTGGTTGATTTACTACAAGGTTGAACGTGGTAGTGTCTGCTGCACCATAGGAGTCTTTGGCAATGACGCTGATATTATTATAAGTGCCTGCATTATTGATGGCCGGGGCCACTGACAGTGATACATTACCACCGGACTGTACCAGTGTTACAAAAGACGGAAGATTCAATGTACTGTAAGTGATCGGATTTCCGTCGGCGTCAGTGGCGGTAACCGGAATGTTCGTACTGGTACCTGCATCCAGGCTTTGATTGCTGATATCGGTGATAACAGGCGCGTGATTATTCGTTGGTTGCTGTGTGGCACCTGCATCTACTTCGATGGCATTCAGGTAGCCTACCTGTCCGCCGGCAGGAATGCTCATGGTAAATACGATCTCACCACTGGCATTAGGTGTGAGATTGGAGAAGGTCACCACATTGGTAGTATTGTTTTGCACGTACAATGTCTGGCTTACTCCATTGACGGTAAACTGTGTGCTGCCATTATCTGGCTGTGGCGCCCACCATTTACTGCTGGAGAAGAATTTCACGGTAAACTTCTTACCGGGTTCCAGACCTGTCAGATGACCGGTCATGGATGGTGCACCTGTAAAGAAGCCAGGCAAAGATCCAAAGTAAAGGAAGTCATGCATTACGGCGTCAGGGTATACACCACTGTTATTGCCGGTAGTAGCACCTTCACCATTGGTTGCCCACCAGGATTCGTCAAATTTCAATCCTGCCGCGGTGGTTTGCCCCTGATCATTTTTCAGTGCGGTGGTAACGCTACCGGTGATATTATTCCATGGCGCCGGTGCGGTTGTATTTTGTTTGATACTGAGGAACAATTTGTACCCGGAAGTATCGCCGCCTGCCGGTGCATTCACGGTCAGATTGAATGCAGCGGTATCACTGTTGCCATGTGTATCTGTGCCAATCACACCGATGTTGTTGAACTGGCCGGTGTTGTTGGTAGCAGGGGATACCAGCAGGTAAACGTTGCCCGGAGATTGTACTACGGTAACAAATGACGGCAGGTTATAACCGGCATAAGTGATGGAATCATGTTCCGGATCAGTACCGCTCACGGCTACGTGTAAGGTGTCGCCGGCAGCCATTGTTTTGTTAGGAATTGCCGCAATCACCGGTGGCTTGTTGACGATAACGCTGTCTCCTGCACCGCCTGCATTTATTTCCATGGCATTCAGGTAACCTACCTGGCCACCTGCCGGAATACTCAGGGTGAATTTGATTTCACCGTTGGCATCTGCCGTCAGGTTCTCAAAAACAGCCGTGTTCGTGGTGTTATTTTGAACGTTCAATGATTTGGTAACACCGTTAATGGTATACTGGGTGCTGCCGTTATCTGGTTGAGGCGCCCACCATTTACTGCTGGAGAAGAATTTAATGCTATATGTCCGGTTGGTCTCCAGTCCGGTGATATGTCCGTGCATCGCAGGAGCGCCACTAAAGAAGCCAGGCAGCGATCCGAAATACATATATTCACTCATCACTACATCAGGATATACACCACTGTTGTTACCTGTGGTAGCACCTTCTGTTCCTGCAGCCCACCAGGTTTCATCAAAAGTTAAACCTGCACTGGTTACTTGTCCGTTATCATCTTTCAGACCGGTAGTAGTGGTTCCGGAGATGTTATTCCATGGCGCTGGTGCATTGTTATTGAGTTTGAAGTTCAGGTACAGTTTGTAGTTAGGCGTTGGGTTGTCCACTACCGTTAATACAAAGCTACGGGTATCTATTCCGCCTTTGTTGTCTTGTGCCTGTACCTTAATGGTATAGGTGCCGGCTGCTGCATATCCTGGTTGTACCGTGATACGGCAGGTATCGTTCTGGCTCAGCAGGGTTGCGAAAGCAGGCAGTTGCAAGGCTGTCCAGGTAAAGGTATTGCCTGGGTTCTGGTCAGACAGGCTCAGTTTTATGACCTTGGTGCTACCTTCAGTCACGCTTTGAGCAAGAATAGAATCAATTACTGGTGGGTAGTTATCGTTTACCACCAGGTTGAAGAGGGTCGTATCTGCACCACCGTTATTATCTGCAGCGATTACGCCCACACCGTTATAAGTGCCCTGTTGGGTAACAGTGGGTGCAATATTGAGTGTAGTCACTCCTGCATTTACCTGCAGTGTTACAAATGCTGGTGCATTGTACAAGCTGAAAGTGATAGGATCATTGTCAGGGTCTGTAGCAGCTACAGGTATACTTTGGGTAGTACCGTAGCGGATAGTTTGACTGGCAATGTCTGTTATTACAGGAGGATTGTCTTTTGATTTTGCTTTTACTGCCGGCGTGAAGGCAGAGAAACCACCGTCTCCAAATGCTCTTACTTTATAGTAGGCAACAGTATTGGCTGCCAGAGAAGAGTCGGAGAAAGTACCCGGTCCGGAAACAATTGCTCCCAGTGTTTTCAATACGCTGAAGTGGGTGCTGTCTGCCAGTGAACGTTGTACTTCGTAGGCTGTTTCGACAGTAGAGTTGTCTGTCCAGGTTAATTTCACAATCTGTGTGGAAATAGCCTGGGTAACCAGGTTAGTAGGGACTGCTGGTGGTAATGGCTTAGCGGCTGTAGTAGCGTTAGCCACGGCAGTATAAGCAGATTCACCATAGGTACCAATAGCCCTGATCTTATAGTAGTAAGCGGTACTTGCCTGTAACGCAGTGTCAGTATAACTTACCGCATTGGCAGCAGCGGTAGCCACTATTGTGTAAGTTCCGGCGCTGGCAGTACTTCTGTAAATTTCAAAGCCTGTTTCGTTATTGCTTTTATCTGTCCAGGTGAGATTTAACTTGGAGTAATTAGTATTTGCAGCCACTGCCAGGCCTGTTGGTGCAGTTGGTGCGGTACCATTTACAACAGCCGTGTCAATAAAGGCGTCAGATGGTATTAACTGTCTGGTGTTAATACCTGCTGCTGTGCTGGTCCAATATACTTCCATAGTGGCGCCGCCGCCTCCCTGGAAGTAGGTCACAGTAATCGGATAAACGCCTGCATTTGCCGTTACGGTTCCTGAGGCAAATTGTGCCCCATGTGAGCCATCATTATTTACTGTGGCAATAGCAAGGGAGGAGTAGGTTTTATTGAAATATAATTTGCTACCGTCATCCGAATTGGTTTCAAATTTATAGGAACCAGTTACGGGTATACGTATGTAGCCAGTCCACATCAACGCATAGCTAGTGTTAGTAGCAGGCGGAACTACACTCAGATCCGGGATGTAGGCTTTACCTGTTTGTGCTGGTGTCAGTGTGCTAAAGTTCGGCAGGCTGGTCCAGGTACCATTATAAAGCTTATAAGTAAGATTTGCCTTTTTGGTTCTTACAGTTACCTGGTTACTTGGTGTAGATGTTTTTCCCGACAGGTCTTTCGACTTGACATAGAAGTTATACAGGGTACCATCTGCAAGTCCTGTTACGGTGGCTGTAAGCACGTTGCCTACAGATGTTTTAAGTACATTGTTGGCATAGACATCGTAACCGGCAATGCCTGCGTCATCGGTAGCGGCTGTCCAGGTTAAAACAACCTGGTTGTTGGTATAACTGGTTATTACCAATGAAGGAGGGGCAGAAGGAGCGGAGCTATCTGATGCTGTAGTGCCTTTCACTTCCGCAGATAATGGGCCAGCAGCATAGTCATTTACCGGACGTACCCTGTAAAAGTAGTTTGTATTCGGGATGAGGTTATTATCAGTAAAAGTAACCACGTTGGCGTTGTTTTTCCCTACGAGGGTATACGGACCACCAGCTTGTGTTGCTCTGTAAATTTCAAAGTATTTTTCGTTGTATGCCGGAGTCGCATTTTCTACCCACGACAGTACAATCTGCGTTTTGGTGAAGCTGTTTACTACCAGTCCGCTGATTGGATCTGGTGCATTGATGCCAGTTGCACCTACTACCCTGAATGTATCAGAATAACTGCCGATACAATTGTTGGGTGCTTTTACGCGTACCACATAGGCTCCTACCGTAGAAGTAGTGAAGGTGTTGGTAGTGCCGATAACGGTAGTGCTGCCTGCGCGTAACCATTCATAAGAGTCCATGCCTGCTGGTACCTGCATGGTAACACTGGTGTTACCATCCGGAGCTGGCAAAACATTGCTGGCAATTGCCGGAGAGGTAGTAATAGTTGGCGCCGGTGTTGCTGGCTTATAGCTGATCACCAGTGGAATAGGAGACCATCCGGTCCATCCATTAGGTAATTGCGCCCTTACCCGGTAACTTCCGGGTGTATTTACCACAATGGAATTTGCAGTACCGGTAGCAATGGTGCTATTATCTTTCTGCCACTCATATTGCAGGTATCCCGGAGATATACCAATAGTAATTGTCTGGCCCGGACAGAAGGTCGCTGAGCCATATAGCGGGTATGGATTAAGACGGTTGGCCCTTAGCATGAACGGTGCAAAGTCCGGTTCATTCCAGGCGTCTAACCAGGTATTGTGATCATCGTTGGGATAAGTAGTGAGCTTGAAGTTAGCCCCGGCTGCCTGGATCTGGGCTACTACCTGGTTGGTAGTGTAAGGTGCCGGATTGCCGTCCTGGCCTCCCTGGAACAGCCACATAGGGATGAATTTGTACGTGTCAATGTGATTGGCATAATCCAACGTCATGGCACTCATGGGCAGGGATGCTGCAGTCAATTGCGGGTAACGCATGGTAAATTCCCAGGTACCCCATCCTCCGCCGGATAAACCATTCACGCTAAGACGATCAGGATCGCCCTTGGCGCTGGCAACGATGGAGTCTATAACTTCTTTCAGATTATCATAATCGTTAGCACCCCAGAAGCCTCCCTGGCTTTGGGGATATATCAGGTATCCATCAAATGTTCCCGCGTCTACCCGATTCATCCACGTTTGTCCACCCCAATATAACTGGTACTCGTTATCATAGATGGTGCCTTTTTCACCTACACCATGAAAAAACAGGTAGATAGGATACTTCTTGCCATCATTAACGCCCGGAACATATGTTTTTGGGAATTTAAGACGAAACGCCATGTTCTTATAAATATAGCATTTATAAGAGTCGGTGTTGTAGCTCACCCTCACTGTTCTCACCCATTTTGTAATCTTATCGTATTGGGGAGTAGGAGGGGGATTGTTGGCATTGTAAGTGATAACAGGATCGCTTGGATTCAGTGCTGTCTGCGCATAGATGTTGGGAGCGCATAGCCAGATGAGCACGAAAAGGAGTAGGCGGTGTAAAGTTCGATTCATGGAAGTATGTTGTGTTACGTGATCCGTGGCTATTTTTGATAACCATAGGAAAATAAAAGTACCGTTCCGGAAACCCGGAAATACTCGTAGTTCAGAGGAGATGGTAAAAATTAATTCCGACTTTGGAAGTTAATCCAATAGTGGTGGGGTCTTGTCGAAGGATAAGGTATTGGAATATTACTGCTGATCCTAACTATTCACTGCGATTGACGTTCCAAACTTCAGCTCATTTGTCCATTAACGATTTGGTAATATAAAGTTAGAACAGCTGCTAAATTAAATAACTGTTTATATAGATTGAATTTTTTTTTGCAAACGGTCGTTTTCAGCTGGTAAACGCAAATATTTTACAGGTGAAATGCGATCGCGCCCTTTTATTGCACAGCTATGCTGCGCTGGGCCCTTTCCCATACAGAAGATTGCCTTTTCCGGAAGAACCGGATACACCCCATATAAACGGCTATATTCATAAAAACAAAATAAAAGGGGATGTATAGATATTTTGCCTTTATTTTCCTGATGGTAAGGAGGTAACCGGCCAGGGCAGCTGCATAAAAGCACAGTTGAGCGATGCCGGTTAAAATATAGATATCATTTTCTTTTGTCAGGATAAGAATAAGATTGCTTAGCAATGCGAATAACAGTCCAAGAGGAGCCAGTGTCCACCGGAGTACCCGGTGGGAAATATATTGCCAGGTTATTTTGGGATACCTGAACGGATTTAGCAGGGGGAGTAAACGTCCCATCGATTGAAAGCCTCCTGCCGCAATTCTCACTTTTCTTTTATATTCATCTGCCAGTGAAGCAGAAGAGGTTTCCATGGCATAGGCCGCCGGCTCGTACATCACGGTATATCCTTTCATGTTTATCCGGAAAGACAGCATGAAATCATCCAGGATGGTATCTTCAGGTAACTGCTCATATAAGACGGTGCGGAGGGCTATTAATTCACCGGCGGCTCCCATTACACTATAAAGCTCTGCATCCCATTTTTTTAGCAGCGATTCATACTTCCAGTACATACCTTCTCCCTGCGCTTCGGCGGCACCAGTGGTAGGCATCACCTTTTTCTCTCCCGCCACCACACCAACACGGTCATCTTCAAAATGCTTCATTAACAGGGTAACAGATGCCGTATTTAATATAGTATTGGCATCTGATAATACTACAAAAGGTGTTTTTACCAATTTCATGGCACGGTTTACAGCTGCCATTTTTCCTTTGCGCTGTGGATCATATAATACCTGTACAGTCGGGTACTGTGAAATGATCTCGTTGGTGCGGTCGGAAGATCCGTCAGTGACAAAAATGAACTGTATTTTTTCCGGCGGATAAGACAGAGAAAGCGTATTAATTACCTTTTCTGCAATAAAATCTTCTTCATTATAAGCGGCTACCAGGAAGGTAACGGCCGGCTCAAACGTACTTTCCTGGCGGGCGCTACTGCGCTGCAGTAAACGCTTTATGCGGATAACAAGGTAAAGGAGTATACCATATCCTACATAGCTATAACATACCAGGAAAAGGCTTGCCCAAAATATCACAGACCAAATTGACATAGCGGAAAAGAATTTTATGGGGATCGTAGTTTTGCCACAAAAGTATTATAATTTGGCTCATACACAACCTGTTTTTTGTCTCCATTTTTTGCAGTGGATCGTTTTTTAGCATTTCTTCAGACCGTTTACAGTAGATTTTCTAACACTTACCTGCCAAATTGAGTCGTTTACCAAAAAACTAATGGATGATATCAGGGAAATAATATTTTTGTTCCATGTTAATTGAATAGCATATTCGAATAACAAAGCAGTAAGTAAGAAAAAACCATTTTTCCTCTCTCATATCCCCTGAAAGAAACCGCTAGGGTAAATTACCTTATAATTCTTGACCAGATCCCATTTAAAGCCTTCAGGTGTAGTTTATGCTCTGTGCGCATACCACCCAATTAACAGTTTTAAACATTGTTTAGAAAAGAAGGTAAATGAAAAAGAAAATACTAATAATAGACGACAGTATGCCAATGCGTTATTTGCTGGAAGCTGTTTTAGGGAAAGAATATTCCGTGGTTTCTGCGCCAGACGGTTTGGCTGCAATGACCTGGCTCCTGAAAGGAAATAAGACAGATCTTATTATTACAGATCTTCAGATGCCAAATATAGACGGATGGGAGTTACTGGATTATTTATCAGGTAGTTATTTATACCAGGATGTTCCGGTAATTGTACTGTCAGGCTTTTTTATAGAGAAGATGAACGAATTGCCTAACAAGTACAATAGCGTAAGACAAGTTGTACAGAAACCCTTTGACCCCATGCAATTGTTGAATAAGGTGGGTTTCATACTGAATGAACAACTGACAATTTCCGCTGTGTAAGAATGCTGTTATATCGAATTAACCAATACACTACTAATTAGCGACATATGAATACCTTTACACCGAATGTACTGCAGGTAGAAAGCATTAGGGGCGAAAGCAGAGATAGCTTCCGCATCAATACTGCTGACACCGAAAGTATTCTGCTTTTTGTTGGTCACCCCCATAAAGAGATGCTTACCGATAAGGATCAGTTCAGATGTATTATGGCATCTAATGTGGAGGATGCAAGAAGGGTAATGTATCAGTTACAGTATGTTTTGAAAAAAATGCCGGCCGCTATTATTTACCGGTTTGAGAGTGCGTATGAATCAGCCCTCCCGGAATGGGAATCCTTCTTCTCCACACATCAGTTCCTCAACACGATTCCCTTTTTCATTTATGCTGATAAAGGATTTGAGGAATTAAAATCACTGGTGACCCGGTATCCTTTCATCGATGATGTAATTACCATGAACGCCTGGCATATGCTGGCAAATAAAGTAGCCATTGTAAGCAAGTTTAAGCGGATGCGTTCTTTCCCGGTTTACAAAAAGGGAATCATCAGCAAAAAGTTATATACCCGCAGATTTTATAGTAATATCATGAAACGTTCCCTGGACGTCATGCTCGCAGGCACCGGGTTATTACTATTAAGCCCCCTCTTGTTATTGATAGCTGTATTGATCAGACTGGAATCCAAAGGCCCCATTTTTTATGCGGCTAAACGTGCGGGTCGTAATTACCGGGTTTTCAAATTTTATAAGTTCCGGACCATGATCCCGGATGCTGATAAGCAGCTTGATAAAATAAAACACCTGAATCAATACGACGGTGATAATGCGGCACCTGTATTCATTAAAGTATCCAACGACCCACGTGTCACCAAATTGGGAAGCTTTTTACGGAACAGCAGCCTGGACGAATTACCACAATTACTCAACGTATTGAAGGGAGATATGTCGCTGGTAGGTAACCGCCCATTACCTTTATACGAAGCTACCACCCTTACCACAGATGATTGGGTGGAGAGATTCCTGGCACCTGCAGGCATTACCGGCTTGTGGCAGGTAAGTAAAAGAGGTAAAAAAGATATGTCCGTAAAAGAGCGGATAGACCTGGATATTAATTACGCGCATAAGCGGTCCTTCAGATATGATATGTGGCTCATTGTGAATACACCACTGGCACTTGTGCAAAAAGATAATGTATAATGATAGCGATTTCGAGTATAGAAATAATACTGTTTGTTTACCTGGCCGGATGCGTATTTTATAATCTTTTGTTAGCCGTTGCCGGCCGTTTGAGCCGGAAGAAAAAGATACTTTACGAAGAAACGAATACTTACGCCAGAATTGCCATACTCGTTCCTGCCTATAAAGAAGACAGTATTATTTTATCCACTGTAGCAAGTTATCACCGCTTGCGGTACCCGGTAACCCGCTTTGAAGTAGTGGTTATTGCAGATTCGCTGCAGGCGAGAACAATGGAGGAGTTGGCTGCAACAGGTGTGAGCCTGGTGCCCGTGAAGTTTGAGAAAAGTACAAAAGCTAAATCGCTGAATGCAGCATTTGAATATTTGGGAGATGATTACGACCTGGCATTGATCTGTGATGCAGATAATATCCTGGAGGAAGATTTTCTGCTAAAAATTAATCATGCCTGGCAACAGGGACATTCCGTTATTCAAGGACAAAGGGTAGCCAAGAACCTCAATACACCTTTCGCTATCCTGGATGCGGCCAACGAAATTATTGCCAATTTTTTATACAGGAAAGGTGCCAATGCCCTGGGATTATCTTCCTCCGTTATTGGCTCCGGTATGGCTTTTCATTATCCCCTTATCAAACAAGTTTTGCTGGAAATCCAGGCAACAGGTGGGTTTGATAAGGTGCTGCAATTACTGGTGCTGTCGAAAGGACACACTATTTTGTACCTGGAAGATGCCTATGTGTTTGATGAAAAAATAACGCATGCGGCTGTATTTGAAAATCAGCGCAAGCGCTGGATGTCAAGTCAGCTGGTTTACCTGCGGACTTTCTGGAAACAGGGATGGGCCGCATTATTCAAGGGAGATATCAATTATTTCAACTTGTCTGTATGTCAGAATGCACTGCTTCCGCGGATGTTATTGCTCGCTGCTTTAACCTTACTGACAGCCGCTGCATTTTTGTTGCAGCCGTTTTTAATAATATCACCTGCCTGCTGGGTGGTATTGTTTGGGTTGAACATACTCTCCCTGTTATTACCTATTCCAGGAAAGTTTTTCACGAAGTACCTGTTTACTGCGATGATTACTTTGCCTAAGGCCGTTGGCATTATGATCTTATTGCTATTCCGTTTAAAAGGAGCAGATAAAACTTTTATTCATACTACACATACCCAAACCGGTATTGACAATCCATTATTAGATGCAGCCAGAAAGTAGTACATATTATCCACTGGTATCCATTATAACGGTTAATTATAACAATGCAAAGGTCACCACAGAGTTAATGAGGTCGCTGCGGCAGATCTCTTACCCCAACCTGGAGGTCATTGTGGTGGATAACGCTTCTGCGGAAAGCCCGGAGACAGCTATCCACCAAGAATACCCGGCCGCAAAAGTAGTGATGAGTGAAAAGAACCTGGGCTTCGCTGGTGGAAATAACCTTGGTATAAACGCAGCCAGGGGAGAATATTTTTTCCTGGTGAATAATGATACAGAGTTTACAGAAGGACTGATAGAAGGGTTGCTGGAAGTATTCAGGCAACACAAGGATGCAGGCGTGGTAAGTCCAAAGTTTCATTATTTTTTCCACAAGGGAACCATTGAATATGCAGGATATAATATAGTAGATAACCTCACCGGAAGAAATAGTATGATTGGTTGCCGGGAAGCGGATACCGGGCAGTATGATGTTTTTTCGGAAACGCATTATGCACATGGTGGCGCTATGATGGTGTCTGCAGAAGCGGTGAAGAAAGTAGGTGTCATGCCGGAAATCTATTTTCTGTATTATGAAGAATTTGACTGGTGTGAGCAATTTAAACGACAGGGCTACAAAATCTACTATCAGTATAAATCATTGATCTATCATAAGGAGTCGATGACAACAGGAAAGAACAGCCCGTTGAAGACTTACTACATTACCCGAAACAGGATATTATTTATGCGCAGGAATGTAAAACTTCCTGCCCGGATGATTTTCATACTATATTTTATTTTCCTTACGATACCAAAAAATACGGCGCAGTTTTTATTGAAACAGGAGTCTGTTCATCTCAAAGCTTTTTGGAGAGGGATTTTTTGGAATCTTAAACACCGTAAACCGGATAACATATGTGCGGCATAGCAGGGTTTATCGATTTTACCCAAAAATCGGATGCAGACATGCTGCGGAAAATGACAGATGCGATGGCACACCGTGGGCCCAATGATGCCGGCTATGAAGTGTATGAGGATGCACGTGCATCTGTTGGACTTGGGCAACGCCGGTTGTCAATACTGGACCTTTCCAGTTCCGGGCATCAGCCAATGCATTATCAGCAATACTCCATTATTTTCAATGGTGAAATATATAATTTCAAGGAAATCCGGACGGAGCTGGAGAAACTGGGACACCATTTTCATTCAGGCGCCGATACGGAAGTACTGATAAAAGGATATGCCCAATGGCAGGAGAAAGTACTGGATAAGTGTATCGGTATGTTTGCCTTTGTTATTTATGACCGTGAATCCAGGGAAGTAACGATTTTTCGTGACAGAGCTGGCGTGAAGCCTTTATATTATTATTGGCATAACCAAACCTTGTTGTTTGCATCTGAGTTGAAAGGACTTTGTGAGCATCCATCTTTCAAAAAAGAGATTGACGAGAAAAGCTTATCCCTGTTCCTCCAGTTCAGTTATATTCCAGCTCCATACACTATTTACAGGAATACACATAAGCTGAAGCCGGGACACACCTTGAAAGTTACGCTGGAAGACGCCGGTGTAAAAGAGTCGCAGTATTGGAATGTGCTGGATGCTTATCGCCAGCCGCTTACCGGTATGGGCGAAGCTGAGGTGATCAGGCATACGGAAGAATTGATGCACAGCGCCTATAATTATCGCATGGTGGCTGATGTGCCAGTAGGTGTATTTTTAAGTGGGGGCTATGATAGCGCCAGTGTGGCTGCTCTGTTGCAATCCAATACTTCCAGCCGGATTAAAACCTTCACCATCGGTTATAAAGAACCACAATGGGATGAATCGCGGGAGGCAAAGAAAATAGCCATGCACCTGGGTACTGAACACCACGAATGGATTGTGGGGCCAGCTGAGGCGAAAGCAGTGTTAGAGCAATTGCCTGAAATATATGATGAACCATTTGCAGATAATTCTACGGTACCCACTACGCTGGTCAGCAAATTTGCAGCACAGCAGGTAAAAGTGGTGTTGTCGGCGGATGGAGGGGATGAGGTGTTTGCCGGGTATAATAAGTTTAATCAATCTCTCCGGTATACGACCAGTTTTCCCAAACCACTGCAACGTACTATCAGTGCGGCCATGTCAGTGGTTTCACCAGAAGTGATACCTTATTTTAATAAGCAATACAATTTCGCGTCCAGGTATGAAAAAATGAAATTGATCTGGGCCAGCGGTAAACCTCAGCAGGCGCTGAAATACATCAGCCAGTATTTAACAGAACAGGAAGTAAATCATTATACCAATTTTCCGGCAGCAGGTTATCAGACAAATTTTGATATGAATGGAGAACTGGATAACATGAATGATCCCCTGAACCGATTGCTGGCAGTGGATTATAAAACCTTCCTGGTAGATAATAACCTGGTGAAGGTAGACAGGGCAACCATGTCAGTGAGTATTGAAGGCCGGGAGCCTATGCTTGATCACCGGCTGGTGGAGTTCCTGGCGCAGGTGCCTGCTTCACTGAAGGTAAAAGATGGAATCAATAAATATATTCTGAAAGAAATTGTACATAAGTATATTCCCAAGCCGCTGATGGAACGCCCTAAACGCCCATTCATCGCACCTTTGCAGGAGTGGTTCCGGGATGAACTGAAAGAGCAGATGCAATATTATTTGTCTGGCGCAAGATTAGCAAAGTCAGGTCTCTTTAATGTTCCTCATGTCGAACAATTGCTGGGAACTTATTTATCCGGTGGTAAAGTGAGCCATCAGAAATTGTGGAACATATTGGTATTCCAGTTGTGGTACAGCCGCTGGATAGAAAAATTATAATATGAGCAATCAGAATGGTAGAATACGTGTACTAGAAACGATACGCCAAGGGAAAATTGGTGGGGGAGAGAGTCATGTATTAGACCTGGTAGCATCCCTGGATAAAACCACTTTCGAACCCATTGTGCTGTCATTTACAGACGGTCCGATGATTGCAGCATTAGCGCAGCTGGAAGTGCCGGCGTTTGTGATTGAAAGCGAGAAAGCATTTGATCTCAGCGTATGGAGAAGGGTAAAGAAATTCATACAGGAACAACGCATTGATATTGTACACGTACATGGCACAAGGGCCAACACCAATGTTTTGTGGGCGGCCCGTAGCCTGAACTTACCGGTGGTGTATACAATTCATGGCTGGTCATTTCACGATGGTCTACATCCCCTCGCCAAACGTTTACGTATTGCGGCGGAAAAGTTTATCACCCGGAAAACACAGGTGAATATTTGTGTTTCTGAATCTAACCGGCAAACCGGCATAAAAGCTTTTAATGGGTTCAACAGTATTGTGGTCAGGAATGGTGTTAATCTCAGGAAATTCAATCCCGACGGCCAATATCCTGATCTGCGTGCGGAATACAACATCCCGGCAGATAAGCTATTGCTTTGCTTTATTGCCCGTATGACTTATCAGAAGGATCCTGTAAGTATGATAAAAGCATTTGCATTGGCGCTTAAAAGTGCTCCTGATCTGCAATTGCTGATGATAGGAGATGGAGAGCTGAAAACTGCCGCAGAAGATGCAGCAAAGGAGTTGCAGATAGAGCAGCAGGTCATATTTGCCGGCTTCCGGCAGGATGTTCCGGCGGTACTTTATGCAGCCGATATATATTGCCTTCCTTCCTTATGGGAGGGATTCCCAATAGGGGTACTGGAAGCCATGGCCATGGGCAAAGCTGTAATAGCCAGCGATGTAGATGGTACTAAAGAGGCCGTGATAGATGGTGAAAATGGGTTACTGGTACCGGCAAATAATGTTACCGCATTAGCCGCGGCGATTGTTAAACTGGCGGTAGATGCCGCCTTACGGAGGCAGTTGCAGCAAAATGCGAAAGCTGCGATAGCAGAACATTTCAATGTAGCAGGAATGACTGAGAAAATTTCAGCTGTTTATCTGCAACTCGGAAAATAATAATACTTTATCAATTTCAATATGACAAAGACCGCAATCACCTACGAATACAACCGCATTACCGATATCAAGCGGCTTAATTTTATTACAGATAGTTTGAAGAAAAATATTCCTGATGGGGGCCGTGTGTTGGATGTTGGATGTGGTAATGGAGTTATTAGCCGGCATCTTGGGCAATTTGGATATGAAGTGTTGGGAATTGACATCAGCGAAAAAACAATTGCCGTAGCCAATGAACGTAATACCCTTGCTAATGTGAGATTTGCTGCCATCAGCGCAGAAGAACTGACTGCACAGGGAGAAACCTACGATGCTGTTATATGCAGTGAAGTGCTGGAACACCTTGATCAGCCACATCTTTTATTACATACCATTTATGCTTCGTTGAAAGATGATGGATTATTGGTGGTGACTGTACCAAATGGTAATGGTCCCAGGGAGTTGTGCGTAACCAGACCTATGTTAAAGGCACGGAACCATCCAGCCTTATGGAGTTCCATCAATAAAGTAAAGCGAGGATTAGGGTTTAAAGGCACAACGGCACAGTCGCAGGCAGATAACCTGGATCACGTACAATTTTTTACCCGCAAAGATTTGCAACAGTTGGCAGATATCAGTCATTTTAAAATTATACAGTTTTCCAAGACCAATTTTGTGGAAGATGTGTTTCCTTTTTCGTTAGTCACTAAAAGAGTTAAATTCCTTCAGAAACTGGATTGCCAGGTGGCGGAGTTATTACCATATAATTTTACGGGAGGTTTCAATACCTTATGGCGAAAAAAATAAGTTGAAAGAAGCTATCGGGTATAAAAAAAGTTGATTCATTTGAATCAACTTTTTTTATACCCGATAGCCGGCTGCTTTGTCGATGTTGTCCAGCAGTTCCGGTGTTTTTTCCAGGTCAAACTTCCGTGCCAGTAATTGACCAGATTCAATAATTTTAAGAAAGTCGCCATCCGCAAATGTTTTGGGATGTGCATGCCCTTCAGACCAGTCGATATAACGCCGGTAGTTGTTTTCTACGCTATTTTTGAAAGGGCCGTTCATAATAACGGTTTGGAAAATAAACTCATCACCGCCCCAGGTTCGTTTGTAAAATCGTTTCAGTTCAGGATGCTTATTTATATAGGTAAGACACCAGGCGGCACAGTCCTGGGTGAGACTCCACCAGAGCGAACCGCCAAATACTTCCAGTCCAAGGGGATGTTTTCTGGGAGGTAGTATTTTATTCAGCCAGCCGGCCAGCCGGTATTTGCCAGGCAGGTGAAGGTCTTCAAAATGATAAGACCTTATTTTGGACATGACCCGTTGAAGTGCAGCCTCCGGTAGTATATCCAGGAACTGTTTACCAGGGTTGGCGTTAAAGAAATCATGCAGTTTATTTACCTGAACCAGCGGATAATCCTGTGCACTGATGAGATGAACAAAATCATATTGGTGACCGGAATCCACAATAGCAGCAATGCCGTTCAGGGCTGCCTGGATGGTACCATATCCTGCCCAGGTAACATTGACCCTTTTTTCAATAAAATATACCTGAGGTATATTCATAGCTGGCTGCCATTCGTTGATGTTACATTTGGCGTCCAGGTGAATGTAACAATCTATTGCCGGATGTTGCAATCTTTCCAGCAGGCGGCATAGTTGCAGTGGATTCTTATGACTTAGTATAATAAAAGCTTGTTTCATGTACAGCTAATTATTTGTATTGCAAACGAAATACTTTTATTTTTTGTAAAACGCCTTTGCACTCCTGCCAGCCATTCTTCCAGATACTTGTTATAGTTACTTCAGGAAGAGATTGACGAAGGAAATAGTAGCCAAAAATAACGGCAAACAAAAGGTTGAGGGAAGAGGCAATGGCGACTGAACGTATATCCGCAAATAGCAGCACCAGTGTAATATCGAGTATTACATTTAATACCAGCTTTAACAGGTTCTTATAAAAATTAATCAGTGGCTTATTAATCATATCCAGTGTTACGCCAATGAAGCGGTCAATAGGATAAAGAATAGCCGACAGCAGGAATATTCTGACAATATCAGTGGCTGGTAGATAGGCCTTTGCTGCAAGAATCAGTATCAATGGTTTGGTAAACAATAACAATCCCACCACAAACGGAAGGATCAGTAGCGTAACAGCCCCGGTATATTTGCTGAATGCCCGGGCCACACCCGACCAGTCATTTCTGTTGGCAGCCCCCGAAATTGTAGGTTGTGAAGTAGCCACAAAACTTCGCAGAATAATTTCAATTACTTCCATGAATTTTTGAGGGATGCTGTAGATCGCAACAGCAGTTGGGCTAAGCATAGTTCTGAGAACAAGGTTGTCTGAATAATTTAACAGGGAGGAAGACAGCATGCTGCCTACTATTAACCTGCCATAACGATACATTTCTTTTACCTGGTCCCTGGTTCTGGCTGCCATGGTATGTAATGCGGTCCATTTAAAGAACATACAGTAGATACTTGTTACCAGCAGCGATAAGGAATAGGTGTATAACACATTATGCAGATTTACCTGTTTCAGGAAAAAGAGTACGCCCAGGAAAACAAGAAAAGAACCATTTTGTAAGAAACGTACCTGGACAATTTTATCAAACCGGTGATTAGCCTGCAATACCCAGGTAGCAAAGTTAAACGGAAGAGAAAGCAACGTCATGATACCCAGCCAGCCCAGGAAAAAATGCCAGGTGGCGCTAAACAGTGGGTAGGCAGCTGCATATACGATTAAGGAGAGGATGACAAAAGCAAATGTCAGCAACAATGAAATATACCAGGCCGCACCGGTTACCCGTTTGTTGGTAGCTTCATCAACGCCTGCGCCGAACTTAATGATGCCGGACTGCAGCATGGCGGTGCGTATCTGATCCAGGATGCTGTAAGTAGCCAGGAACATCACCCATTCTCCAAATGCACTTAAGGAAAGCATCCTGACTAAAAGGGCAAATGAAAGCACATTAAAAAATGCCATGATCACATTCCCAAGAAGAGAATGAAAATGCCGGTTGCGTAAAATCGATAAAAACTTAAAAGCCATGAAACAATAATTACAGTCGTATTATATGAAAATCATGGTCTTTGATAGGATGAGGTCTTGAAAATGGGGGTATTTATCTAAATACTGAAATGCAAAGGTAGTTTTTTTTATTGAAAGGAAAGGAGAATGGTACCTATAAATTGAAAATAAACAAATAAGTATAAATGTAAAATAGTTATACTTTATTTATTGTGCGTATATATGTTATGTTTTTTAATTATGTGAATAAAAAAAAAGCTTTCTTTGTAAAACGGAAAATTTTCCGCAGCAATACTTTTCAAGGAAATACTATGAGGATAGAATTTTAAAAACTTTGCAAGCCATATAATTTATGATCAACCTTTTGCTATTGCTAAGGCAACCCTCGAGCTGCGGCATCTATAGACTAGGCGCTATTTTATTGTTGTTTTTTTTAGGATCTCCCCGGAGTTTTGGCCAGGTACAAACTGCCAGATCTTTTAATGATCCTTCCATGACCAATATCAAAGGCTTCTATGAATATCTGCCAGCCGGGTACGCACCTGGCAGCGGTAAAAAATATCCTTTGATTATTTTCTTCCATGGCGTAGGTGAGTTAGCCAGTTCCGGCGCCCCCTTATCCGCAGTGTTGAATAATGGTCTTCCAAAAGTAATTGCGCAGGGCAAATTCCCCACTACCTTTACTGTTAACAACAAAGACTTTTCTTTTATCGTCATTTCCCCCCAGTTCAATACCTGGCCGGGATCTGCCGATGCGATTAAATTTAAAAACTACCTGCTCACAAAATATGATATAGATGCAGACCGCATCTATATTACAGGTTTGAGCATGGGAGGCGGAGAAGCATGGGGGGCGCTTTCCGAAAATAAAAGCGAGGCACAGGCGTTTGCCGCTTCAGCTGTAGTATGTGGTTACTATCCTCCCACCACGGCACTGGCAGCCAATATTGCCGGCAATAACACACCAATCTGGGCTTTCCATAATAAAATAGATCCGAATGTACCACCAGACTATTCTATAAATTGGGTGAAGTATATTAACGCTACGCTACCGGCACCCAATCCACTCGCCAGGCTGACTATTTTTGATGCCTCCGGCCACGATGCATGGACCCAAGCTTATGACCCCACCTATAAAGAAGATAATAAAAATATGTACGAGTGGATGTTACAATATTCCAAAGGTGGAACTGTAACGCCTCCCGTAACCAGTGGCAGACGCATTGTGGTACCCATGACGAATACCGCCAACGGACGTGCAGAAATGTACTATCCCAATGCAATGGCTACACTGGGCGCTAAACCCGGTGACACTTTGTGTATTCCCGCCGGCGAATACGAGTATCTTCACCTGGGCAATATTACCGGTACCGCCGAAAAGCCTATCGTCATTACAAACTGCGGGGGACAAGTAAAACTGGGGGTTAAGAACCAGGGGACTGCAGCTGTTTTTAATGCGCCTACCTGCCGGTTTGTAGAGATTAGCGGTAGTGGTGATAAAAATTACGAATATGGCTTTGATCTGAATGGCACTAATATCACAGGCCTGCAGATCTTTGGTCTTACGTTGGGCGTGGGCAGTTCCGATTTCGATGTACATAACATTTATATCCATGACGGGGGGATTATGTTGCAGGCCAAAACCCTGCAAACCTGTGCGCAGCCACAGTACTGGGAAGGCAACTATGTAATGAAGAATGTAAAAATTCACCACATCAAATGCCTGAATTCACAATGGGAAGGGTTTTACATTGGGAATACCCACTACTTCTGGACAGAAGGTACTTGTACTGACATGCGTTCACACTGGATTGAAAATATCCAGGTGTATGATAACTACCTGGAAAACATAGGAAGTGATGCCATGCAAATTTCCATGGCAAAAAATGGAGATAATCGTGTTTACAATAACAGGATTATAAATTACGGGATGTCACAAAATTCCGCACAGGGTTATGGCATCCTTGTCGGCTCCGGCTCCAGTTTGAAAGTATATAACAATAATATTTCGGTAGGATACATGCCGGGAGTAACTATCTTCGGCTCCGGTGTTAGTGAAATCTACAATAACGTAATTTCGAATATTCACTTTGAAGGAATCAATGTATCAGATAAAATCCCGGCAAACACCACTCCGGATCTTTTCCCACCGCCCGCCGCTATTATCTATAATAACACCATTGTTAATACCGATAACGGATCCAATGCCATCAAGATTTTTGCATACCAAACGCCCATTGGCCACCAGGTATACAATAACCTGATGGTGGAGCAGGGGACTGCTTATGACTATCCAACGAAAGGGATGTATATAAAAGGCGATCAGCCAATTAAACTCCTGTACGCCAATAATCTCTGCTACCCCAATCAGGCTGCTGCCAACTTCGTGGATAGTACCAGCAAAAATTACCACCTGTTGCCAGCATCCACAGCAGTAGACGCCGGTCGGGATATGAGTGACTTTAATTTGAATGCAGATTATGATGGCACCACCCGCCCCCAGCAGGGAAAATATGATGTGGGTGCTTTTGAATTAAAGTCGGGCACTACTTCTCCGCCGCAGGCAAATGCCGGAAGTAACATTACCATTACCCTGCCCGTCAACAACGTGACGCTTGATGGCTCGGCTTCCACGGCGGCAAATGGTAGTACCATCCAAAGCTATGCCTGGAAAAAAATAAGTGGCCCTGTAAACGGTACCCTTACCAACGGCACTACTGCCAAACCTGGTTTGTCTGGTCTAACAGAAGGGACCTATATATATGAACTCACCGTGAAGGATAGTAAAGGATTAACGGGATCTGCGAGGGTGAGTGTCATTGTTAAACCCGCTGCCAACAAACCACCGGTGGCTAATGCCGGTAATAATGTCCAGGTGCAGTTGCCGGTTAATACCGCTGCGTTGGATGGAAGTGGTTCGTCAGATGCAGATGGACAAATTACTACCTGGCTGTGGAAAAAAACAGCTGGTCCGGCGGGCGGAGATTTGTCTGCCGCAGGTGCCGCTAAAACGAATGTGAGTAACCTGCAGGAAGGTACCTATACCTTTCAACTGACAGTTACCGATAACGCAGGTGCCAGCAATAGCGCCAGTGTGAATATTACGGTATTGGCAGCTGCCAACAAACCACCAGTGGCGAATGCGGGTAATAATATCCAGATCCAGTTACCGGTAAATACGGCTGCTTTGGATGGAAGTGGCTCAACCGATGCAGATGGACAAATTACTTCCTGGTTATGGAAAAAAACGGCGGGCCCTACGGGAGGAGATTTTTCTGCTTCAGATGTGGCTAAAACGAATGTCAATAACCTGCAGGAAGGTACTTATACTTTTCAATTGACCGTTACCGATAATGCAGGTGCCAGCAGCAGCGCCACTGTAAATGTAACAGTGTTGCCAGCTGTCGCGCAAAACAAACCGCCGGTAGCGAATGCGGGTAATAGCATCCAGATTCAGTTGCCGGTAAACGCCGCAGCTTTGGATGGAAGCGGTTCTACAGATCCCGACGGTCAAATTATTTCCTGGCTATGGAAAAAAACAACTGGTCCTGCCGGAGGAGATTTATCTGTTTCAGACGCTGCAAAAACGAATGTGAGTAATCTGCAGGAAGGTACCTATACTTTCCAGTTGACAGTTACCGACAATGCAGGCGCCAGCAGTAGTGCCACTGTAAATGTAACCGTATTGGCGGCTGCGAATAAACCGCCGGTAGCGAATGCGGGTAACAGCGTCCAGATCCAATTGCCGGTAAACACCGCAGCTTTGGATGGAAGCGGTTCTACAGATGCAGACGGACAAATTACTACCTGGTCCTGGAAAAAAACGGGAGGGCCTGCCGGAGGAGATTTATCTGTTTCAGATGCTGCAAAAACGAATGTGAGTAATCTGCAGGAAGGGACCTATACTTTCCAGCTGACAGTTACCGATAATGCAGGCGCCGGCAATAGCGCCACCGTAAATGTAACGGTATTGGCAGCTGCGAATAAACCGCCGGTAGCAAATGCGGGTAATAATATCCAGGTTCGGTTGCCAGTAAACACCGCAGCTTTGGATGGAAGTGGCTCCACAGATGCAGACGGTCAAATTACGACCTGGTCCTGGAAAAAAACAGGAGGGCCTGCTGGCGGCGACTTATCTACACCCGGACAGGCAAAAACAAATGTTACAAACCTGGCAGCAGGTACCTATACTTATCAGTTGACGGTAACCGATGATAAACAGGCCACAGCAACAGCTACCGTAACGGTAGTGGTATTGGCAGCATTGCCGGAAAACAAACCGCCAGTAGCAACTACTGCGGGTGACAGGGTCGTGCAGTTGCCAACGGAATCTGTTTTTGCGGACGGAAGTTCTTCTTATGACCCGGATGGCAGTATCAAAGGTTATGCATGGACACAGGTGTCAGGCCCCTCCACTGCAGAAATTTTAAATCCCGACCTGGCACAAACACTGATCAAAGGCCTGAAAGTTGGAGATTATAAATTCCAGTTGACGGTAACTGACAATATGCAGGCTACTGCTTCGGTATTCTTTCACGTAACAGTAATAGCCGCAGGCCCGGATACACATCTGGAAGATTCTGCCCGTATATTTCCTAATCCTGCCGTAAGCACCATACGCCTGCATGTGATACGCACTGGTAAAGCACCTTTGCAGGTGCGTATATTCGATGTGAAAGGAAGACTTCACCAAACTATCAGGTATGATATCCCCGATTCATTTCAAACGGATATTAACATCGGTAGCATACCTACCGGGTACTATTTAATGGATGTGAGAGGTGATGACAGCAGCTTCCGTTGGAAGGGACGTTTTGTTAAAGTGGCCAATTAAACCTTTTCCCAGGTACGGGTGGCCGGTTGATATTGACGGATAGGGCGGGCAGGATTGCCCGCCACTACAGTATAAGGAGGTACGTTTTTAGTTACTACACTGCCCCCGGCCACCACGGAGTGACGTCCTATGGTTACGCCGGCGGTGATAACACTGTTGGCGCCGATCCAGCAATCGTCTTCCACAACAATTTCTCCAACTGAACAGGGCTGTAATGCAATGGGAACATCCGGATCAGTATAACCGTGGTTGAGGCCCGATAACACAATATGTTGCGCCAGTATAACATTATTGCCTATACGCACAGGTCCAATTAATACATTGCCGATACCAATCCTGGTATGATCGCCAATAATAACTGCTCCCATACCATTGTTGACAGTCGCAAAATCTTCTATGGTGGAATAACTGCCAAGTGTAAACGTATTAAAAGGCAGCACATCCATCCTGGTACGTCTCCTGATGAGCGAGCCCTTTCCTTTTTTGTGTTTGAACGGATTCACAAACCACTGTACCCATTTACGGGGACGCGCCTGATTTTTAGGCATCAACAGGTATAAAGCCAGTTTCTTCAGGCCGGGATGTTGCTTTATGTTATTGGTGATACTCATAAGGAATGCTCACTGTTGTTTAAGATAGCCCGATAAATGGCCGCCACTGAATTTTCCCAGGTATGTGTCCCTGCAAACTGTATGCGTGCTGTAGCCAGTGAAGTAGTATTGTCTGCTATTGCCTTTTCTATTAAGGGAACATAATCAGCCGGTGTGGCAGCCAGATATACATACTCCTTAAATAACTCCATGGTTTTGGTAGCTGTTGCCACTACAGGTTTACCCATAGCCAGGTATTCATCAATTTTTAAAGGATAATTGCCAACCGTTACCGTATTCAACACCTGTGGATTGATGCATACATCGAAAGATTGTACATATGCCGGCAGAACAGGAATATCTTTTTTCCCGGTGAAATGAACATTGGGAAGCCCGTGTAAAGCAGATTGCCGGAAGTCTTCATCTTCCGGTCCTACCAGTACCAGTTGCCACTGAGGACGTTCCCTGGCTATTGTAAGCAGGATATTAATATCCAGCCGCAATGATTTGAGAGCGCCTACATAGCCAATAACAGGTCCCTTTCCAACCGGAACATCCTGGGGAACCGGATGTTGTATGTTCGCATCAAAAAGTTGCAAATCACAACCCTGACCAACATAATAACTGGACGGGTTATACTGTTCCAGCATTTCAGCGAGGTACAGTGAATTGGCAACGGCTACATCTGCTTTGGCAATATGCCGTGGTTCCAGCTCCTGCCCATGTTTTTGCCAATAAGGTACTCCCAGCAGGTAATCCCTGCTATAGTAAACGTATTTGTCGGGTTGAAGGAACTCTTTTAAATAGAACCCCCGGAAAATATCATTATCGTTGAAGAGGATGATGTCTTTGAAATTCATGGCAGTTATAGCTTCCTGTATACTGTCGGCGAACTTCCGGTTATTTCTTTTGTTAAACCAGGAAAAGACGGGCGTAAAAGGCACCCAGTTAATGGATTCCAACACAACAGACGGGTAGAAGTTCCACAAATTGTGGCTAATGGGTACAATGGCAGGCACCTTTTTATCCTTGGTGTTGAGATGATATTGTACATTCGGATCGTCTTTCCCGTTTAAAACAGTACGACGGTCCAATGGTGCGTTGATATATAACACCCGGTTATGCCGTGCAAACTCCTGGGCAATGTTTTTACAATTGCTCCCGATGGCGGTATACCATTGTTGAAGCCCTATAATAACGATATCTCTGTCTTGGATTAATGGCACAGTAGTAAAAGTCTAAAAGTGTATCGGTTTGATAAATGATAATATACGGTAATAGGTTTACCCTGGGGATGGTTAAATTATTGTAGTTGGTAACTCAGCCGCAAATTAAACAAAAAAAACAATATTAATGAACAAGTGGCTAAGGGGCAGAGTTTTAATTAAAAACAGAAAATCATTCTATGTCAGAAACAATTGAAATCAGACAACTAACGGTAGAAGACTACTTCGACCTGAAAGAATCTATGGTGTCTGCCTATGCAGATATGGCGGGTAGCTACTGGAGAGAGCCTACCATTCAACGATTAATTAAGCTTTTCCCGGAAGGACAGATTGCCGTCACCGTGAACGATAAGGTAGTAGGATGTGCCCTGGCTATCATTGTGGACTACGATAAGTTCGGCGACAATCATACCTATGAGCAGATTACAGGATACTATACCTTTAATACACATAATCCAAAAGGAGATACATTATATGGTATTGAAGTATTTGTGCATCCCGACTACCGGGGCAAAAGACTGGCCCGCCGGTTATACGATTCCCGGAAAATCCTCTGTGAACAACTGAATCTGGAAGGTATTGTGGCAGGTGGCCGTATTCCTAACTATGAAAAGTATGCCGATCGCTTGTCGCCAAGGGAGTATATAGAAAAAGTGCAGGACCGGGAGATTTATGATCCCACTTTAACCTTTCAATTCTCCAACGACTTCACGGTAAAGAAGATTCTTAAAAATTATTTGCCCAATGATGAGGCATCATTGGGGTTTGCTACGTTGCTGCAGTGGTTTAATATTTATTATGAAAAAGACCAGGATACGATTCGGTATAACAAATCTACCGTGCGTATTGGACTGGTGCAATGGCAAATGCGGGATTATGGCGACCTGGAGGGATTTCTGCAACAGGTAGAATACTTTATTGACGCAGTAAGCGACTATGGATCCGATTTTGTGGTGTTTCCTGAGTTGTTCAACTCCCCGCTGATGAAGGAGTTTAACCAGATGGATCCCGCAGGTGCGATCCGCGGAGTGGCAAAGTATACAGACCAGTTGCGGGTAATTTTCCAGCAACATGCAGTGGCGTATAATGTCAATATCATTTCAGGCAGCATGCCCATTGTCATTGATGAAGGACTCTACAACATCTCCTACTTATGCCGCCGTGACGGCACTTATGAACAGTATATCAAAATCCATCCTACACCAGGGGAAGTATCTGCCTGGGGTATTAAAGGGGGGAATGAGGTGAAAGTGTTTGATACGGATTGTGGCAAAATAGGCATACAGATTTGCTATGATGTGGAGTTTCCGGAGCCTTCCCGCATCCTGGCCGAACAGGGGATGACGATTCTCTTTGTTCCTTTTATGACAGACACCCAGCATGCCTATAACCGGGTACGCTTTTGTGCACAGGCAAGGGCTATTGAAAATGAATGTTATGTGGCCATTGCCGGTTGTATTGGTAATCTGCCCAAAGTGAATAATATGGATTTACAATATGCACAGTCGGCGGTATTTACACCATCAGACTTCGCATTCCCGGTTACCGGCATTAAGGCTGAATCTACTCCTAATACAGAAATGGTGGTAATTGCAGATGTGGACCTGGTACTATTAAAAGAACTACATACGTTCGGAAGTGTACAAACTATGAAGGATAAACGTCAAGATCTTTATGAAGTAAAGTGGAAGAAAAAATGATTACCAGCCAGTTACTGCCCGCATATTTCACGCGGTAATTTTGCAGCAGAAAAAAAGATAACAGACAAGGAAACTTCCGGCGGATAAAGGATTGCGGCCTGCTTTTTAAGTTGTAATTTTATTCAAATTCCCTTGTTTATGAAAGACGCAGCTTATTATCCGTCCTGGAGAAATCTGTCGAAGTATAAACAGTACCTGGCCTACTTTAGCGAATATATCAGGTATAACGATTGGAAATCCCTCCAGGCGTCTCTTAAATTGGTATTACTGAACAAGCCTACCCAGCAAAGTTGGCATGCCAGGTCTGCATTAGGCCATTTCAGGATAAGAGGAGGGACTACAGATTTTCAATTCATTAACTACGCTTACGAAAAAAACGTGCGCAACTACCTGAAACAACAACTGGATCAGGGACAGCTGGATGGGTTTATCGATATTGGCGCCTGTATCGGTGAATACGATATCTGGCTCGGGGGACTTGGAGTACGTTGCGTGGCCTTTGAGCCGGTGAATTTTAAAGCTGTGGAAGAAAATATAAAACTGAATAATGTAGGCGATAAGGTAACGCTTTTTGCCTGTGGCCTTGGTAGTCACCAGGAGAAAGTCAACTTTAATATAATGAGTACCGTTACCGGCTCGAGTTATATAGACCGCAATAACAAAGAAGAAGGGAGCATTCCCATCGAAAAGCTGGATAGCCTGTTTCCTGAATTTGGATTTACACCAGACAGCCGGTTGATCGTAAAACTGGATGTAGAAGGTATGGAGACAGAAGTACTGGAAGGAGCCCGGCAATTTATTCAGCAGGCACGTCATCTCCGGATTATTTTTGAACGATATGAAGGAGACGATACCGTAAACGATAAATTAAGTTCGTTGGCTGATTTTACTTTTGAAAGACTAGATGCGTTTAATTATCTCGCCATCAAAAAATAAATATCAAACCCTGTTTTTATAAAGGCAATACGCACTGACGGACGTATTGCCTTTATATTTTAGGGAGTAGAAGCAAAAATTTTTTCCGCAAACAAATAATGTATTATTTGTATATATAACGACAATAAAAGGGAATGAAAGCTGATAGCGGGGTTGCTTTTTTACGCATATAACTGATTGATTTATTGGTATATTGTTAAATATATCTAAATTGATTGTTTAAGTAAAAAAACACTATTTCCCGCGGATTATACCGTCACCTCATTCAATTGAGTGCATTTTAACTTAAATCAACTTATGATATAAGTTATGCAAGTTGTTAATAACCAATTAGAAAATAGAGCTGAAATAATTATTAAAAAAGATAGCTTTACGGCAGTAAAGCAACCTTTTCGCGTTTTTCAGCGTAAGTTTTACCAAGCAAGAAAAATAGGAAAGTAGGGAGCTTATATAGTTATTTTTTTTATCTTACTAACCGAACAAAAGGAGAGCAATTATGAGATATGCAGCCCCGTTAGATGACAATTCAAAACTGGTTACCCACCTGGTTATTATTCTTACCCTGGTTTTTATATGCAGACAGATAACGGATGTTTCCCATGATGCTACTGCCACTACCATGCTTTTATTCATCCTGGTACCCGTGCTACTGGTTGCCTGGAGTTTAAGCCCCCGGTATTATATTATCACGGCAACGGCTATACTTATCAAACGGCCGCTGTTTAGTATCACTATTGAAATGTCGGAGGTATTAAGGTTAAAAAGCATTTCAGAAGAAGACCTTGGCAGCAGTTCCCGTATGGTGGGACTGGGTGGTATATTCGGTTACCTCGGCACCTACCGCTCCAGCGAAATAGGAAAGTATCAGCGCTGGTGTACTAATCGGGAAAACCTGGTGCTGATAGAATCCGCCAATCAAAAATGGCTGATCAGTCCTTCAGAAGCAGACGATTTCGTGAAGAAGGTAAACCAGATTATTAATGTAGCACCCGTTTCACAAGATTAGTATTTACCGCCAGTAAAAAAATATAGATCCGGTCAGTTGATACTGTACCGGATCTTTCATTTTCCCCTCTTTCGCTTTCACGATTTTCAGCGTATATTTATTTCACTAACTTGTTTCTAAACCAAAATCTAACGCCATGAAGTCATTGTACACTATGACACTGGTGGGCGCTTTCCTCTTATTACCCTTTTTGCTGCTCGCTCAGAATCACACTATCACCGGCAAAGTTGTTACAGCAGGTACCACAGAGGGTATTCCAGGAGTAACCGTCCAGGTAAAAGGCCATGCCACCGGCACTGTTACCGGAGGAGACGGTACTTATCGCCTCCAGGTAGCGGATGCCAATGCCACCCTCATCTTTACATCCGTGGGCTTTATTTCACAGGAGATGCCCCTGAACGGTCGTACCAACATCGATATCCAGTTGCAGGTAGATAACCACAACCTGGAACAGGTAGTAGTAACGGCCATGGGCATCAAGAAAGAAAAACGCGCACTGGGCTATGCCGTGCAGGACGTCAGTGGGGCGGATCTCATGCAATCTAAACAATCCAATGTTGTGAATGCACTCCAGGGAAAAGCGGCCGGTGTGCAGATCTCCAGCGGCGGAGGCGCCCCCGGGCAAGGCGCCCGTATCCTCATCAGGGGCATCAACTCGGTGGACCCCGGACGCGATAATCAACCCTTATTTGTAATCGACGGTATGATATTCGATAACAGCACCGATGTAAGCGGCACCCTTAACAGCAGTACAGAAACCAGGGGGCTGAGCAATGGTGCGGCTGATCTCAACCCCGATGACATAGAAAGTATCTCCATCCTGAGAGGCGGCGCCGCCACCGCCCTGTACGGCTCCCGTGCCAGCACCGGTGCCATCATTATCACCACCAAATCTGGTAAAGCCGGACGCATGAGAGTCAGCTTTAGTACTACCGCCGGTTTTGAAAGGGTAGGTAAAACCCCCGATGTACAGCATATTTACAGCCAGGGTAACAATAGCATCTATGATAATCAAAGTTTCTGGCCTTCCTGGGGTCCAACGGTAGCAGATGCCCGCAAACTGGACCCTACCCATCCTGAAAGGCTGTATGATAAATACAAGCAAGCCTACAATACGGGCAGCCAGTATCGTAACACTTTGGGAATCACGGGTGGAACGGAGAAAGTCGTATATGCGGCCTCGTTATCCCAGTTCAATCAGAACGGGATTGTACCCTTCAGCAACTACAAGAACTACTCCGCCAAAGTAAGCGGCAACGCTGAGCTGAGTAGTAAGTTTAAAATGGGGGTGTCCCTTAATTATATTAACTCAGGCGGAAACCGTGCTAACTTTGACCGCTATGGAGAACAAATGATTTATTGGTCGCCACGCTGGAATATGCGCGATTACATCAAACCAGACGGCACCCAGAAAACGTATGGCACCACCGATAATCCTATTTATACACTTTATAGCAATCGATTCGAAGACAACGTAAACCGCCTGATTGGGAGCGTTAATTTCACCTATAGTCCTTTTAAATGGCTGGATGTGCTCTATCGGGCGGGCGTTGATCACTATACCAGTGGCATCAACCACGCTGCCCCCGGCCCCAAAGGCGTAGTAGGAGAAGTGCCCAGCACGGATAACTCTTTCGGATTTGTAGACGAGTACTCCGTGAATAAAAGGTCACTCACCTCTAACCTGATCTTAAATTTTAAGAACAACATCGGCTCGAAATTATCTTCTGATCTCAAAGTAGGACACGAAGTGTATTCCAGGAAAATGAAACGGGTATCTGTCGAAGGTGATACCCTGGATATCCCGGATTTACTGATTCTGCAGAATGCCAAGAAAATACTGACCACACAATACCTGGAAAACTATTATCTCATGGGCGTTTATGCCGACTGGACCCTTTCCTGGGACCGGTGGCTATACCTCGATGTGACGGGAAGACAAGATATCAGCTCTGCATTACCTAAAAGCCACCGGGCATTCTTCTATCCATCGGCCAGTTTGTCTTACCTGTTTACGGATCATCTGAAAATTCCGGAGCGCGTTTTATCATATGGTAAAATCCGCGTGTCCTGGGCCAGGATCGGTAAAGATACAGACCCATACAATACCGGCTCCGGTTACATTCCATTGATAGATGGCCCCATAGGTGGCTCCGCTATTGGCTGGACCCGTGCCGACCGGCTGGGAGACCCTAACCTGAAACCGGAATTCACCAACACCTTCGAAACAGGAGCAGAATTACGTTTCTTTCAAAATCGTTTAGGCGTTGATGTGACCTGGTATACCGCTAAAAGTACGGACCTGCTGATTCCTTTGAAGGTATCTAATGCTACTGGTTACGAAGACTACCTCACCAATGCGGGTTCGCTAAGGAACAGTGGAGTAGAAGTATCCCTGAATGGCACCCCTGTGAAAACAAAAAACTTTAGCTGGGACGTGAGGGTGAATTTCTCCACCAATCATAATGAAGTACTGAGTTTGGGTAAGGGATTGGACGAGGTGGTGGTAGCTACCCAGTTCGGGTATGCTGGTTCTACTGCTGCCATGAAATATATAGTAGGCTATCCGGCAGGCGCCATCTTTGGGACCAGCTATCAGCGCTACTATGGCAGTGATAAGGAAGATCCGTTGATCATTGATTACAGTAAACCGATGGTGATTGGACAAACCGGCAGCAGCGCCGGCTTCCCATTGATAAACAAGTCACAGAAGTACCTGGGCAATTCACAACCTAAATGGATGGGTAGTATTACCAACACCTTTAATTATGGCCCATTTACGTTCTCATTCCTCATCGACACCCGGCAGGGGGTACAGAAATACAACCAGCTGGCCAACTTTATGGCGGCATTCGGCGAATCGGCGGTTACCGGCAATAGAGCCGACCAAACGATATTCCCCGGTGTATTGGCAGATGGAACACCGAATACCCAGAAGGTATATTTACAGCAGGCCAAAGGACCTGATGGCCGCAACTATGGCGCCGGATTTTACCGGAACGTTTATCGCGGGGTAACAGAAAACTTTGTTGAAAACGCTGCCTGGGTAAGATTGCGCAATATCAGCTTTACCTACCAGCTTCCTACTTCTCTGCTTAGTGCCACTCACCTGATTTCCGGCGCCAGCATTACCCTCACCGGTAATAACATATGGTTGCACACCAGGTATAGCGGCTTTGATCCGGAGTCCAGCTCCAATGCTTCCGGTAGCAACGTGGATGCCTTCGCCGGATTCACGTATCCGACTACACGAAGTTTTCTGGCTACTCTTCAAGTTACTTTCTAAAACTGCTGATCATGAAAAAATTACGCTCCATATTATATATTGCCCTATCCGGGATACTGCTGATGGCCTGCAACAAATCGCTGGATATCAATAATAACCCGAACCAGGCTATCACACCGCCCCTGAACGGCTTACTGGTATCTGCTACCTATCATACGGCTATTAACGTGTACGAGGTGAGTAACATTACCTCTTACCTGGTGCAATACCTTGCTTCGCCCAATTCGGATGGCGCCACAGATACATATCAGTCCACCGACTACAGCGCCACCTGGAAGTTGCTGTACCACAACATGACCGATATCCATGACCTGATAGACCAGGCGTCCAAAGTAGGCGCCGCCCGTCACGTGGGTGCCGGCAAAGTAATGATGGCCATTAACCTGGAAATGCTGAATGACCTGTGGGGAAGCGTGCCATACTCCAGCGCATTCAACGCTAACGTTATTCAACCGCCCTACACGGCCGACGATAGTGTATATACTTACTGTCTTACTTTATTGACAGAAGGAATTGCACAATTGCAGGCTACCGATACCAAATATGAACTGGACGGTGCCAAAGACCTGCTCTTCGGCGGTAATACCAGCGCCTGGATTAAAACGGCGTACGCGATCAGGGCCCGTTTGCTCAATCATCTCTCTAAAAAAACTACCTACGATGCCACCGCTATCCTGGCGGCGTTGGACCACGCGTATACCACCAATGCAGACGATGCGCAGATGTTGCAGTTTCAGTCGCTCAGCCCGTGGAACCAGGCGGCCGTTAATAATACCAATAACAGCCTTGATGGCTGGCTCAGTGCTCACTTTGTAGACGCTATGAATGGCAAAACCTACGGGGTGTTTGACCCCCGTTTGCCACTGATTACCGACACTACTAAGTTTGGGGATTACCGGGGTACCATCAACGGCGCGGGCCGCGTAGGATCAGGTACCGATAAAGAGGAATGTTACCTGTCGCTGAAAGGATTTTATTCCAAACCGGGTGCGCCTTTACTGGTGGCTACCTACGCTGAGTGCCGATTTATCGCCGCAGAAGCTGCCTTCCGGCAGGGTGATAAAAAGAAAGCTTATGGTGCATATATCGATGGCATCACCGCCAACATGGATAAAGTGGGTGTAGATACCGCCAGAAGAAATGCTTACTTACGGAATCCTGCTGTAGGCGTAGGGGAAGGGGCCATTACCCTGGATCTTATTTTGAAAGAAAAGTACGCAGCACAGTTCCTGCATCCGGATACCTGGAACGATGCCCGCAGGTATAACTACCAGTACAAAAATTTCAATCTGCCGGAAAATGCGAAACTGACCACCTTTATCAGGCGGGTGGCTTACCCGGATACCGAGAAAAGCCGCAATGGTGCTAATGTGCCGGAGATGAAACTGACTGATCACATCTGGTGGGATCAGTAAAAAGAATTACGAATTACAAATTACGAATTACGGATTTGTGGGGAGATGATAGCGAATGTTCTTCGCGTTTACTATCTCCTAACAAATCCGTAATTCGTAATTCGTAATTCGTAATTTTCTTTCACGTTAGTGAAAGAAGATGATAGCGAATGTTCTTCGCGTTTACTATCTCCTGACAAATCCGTAATTCGTAATTCGTAATTTTCTTTCACGTTAGTGAAAGAAGAAATATCCCAGCAAAATGGCGCAGAGCATGCCAAAGAAATCGGCTATCAGGCCCGCTGCCAGCGCATACCTCGTTTGTTTGATATTAACAGATCCGAAATATACTGCCAGTACATAGAAGGTAGTTTCCGTGGTACCCTGGATAATGCTCGCCAGCTTGCCCACAAAAGAATCCACGCCATGTGTTTTCAAAATATCAACCATCAATGCCCGGGCGCCACCACCACTCAGCGGTTTCATAAAGGCTACCGGTAACGCCGGTACGAAATCTGTGTTGAGCCCCATTTTGCCCACCAGGAAGCCAATGCCGTTGGTCACATAGTCCAGGCAGCCCGTAGTCCGGAATACGCTGATGGCCACCAGCATCCCTACCAGGTAAGGAATGATGCGGATAGATACCTGGAATCCCTCTTTCGCGCCCTCAATAAAAGCGTCATATACATTTATTTTTTTTACCATACCTGCAATGAGGAAGGTAACAATAATCACAAAAATGACTGCGCCACCCAGGGAGGCCGTTTTAGGGCCAATTTCTGCCGCAGGAATACTGTGCACCCAGAACCAGAGTAAGGCCATAATGCCTGCAAAAATGCCCATGGCAATTAATACCGGCAGCTTAAATAGGTTAATTTTCTGGAAGATGGATACCGTCACCATACCCATAATAAACGCCATAAACGTAGAGATGACCGTAGGGATGAAGATATCTGCGGGATTGGCTGCGCCCGCTGCCAGCCGGATGGCTATTACGGAGGTGGGGATCAGCACCATGCCGGCGGTATTCAGCACCAGGAACATAATCTGCGGATTGCTGGCCTCTTCCGGCTTAGGGTTGATTTCCTGCAATTCCTTCATGGCTTTGAGTCCCATCGGGGTGGCGGCATTGTCGAGCCCCAGCAGGGTAGCCGAAAAGTTCATCATCATAGAACCCATGGCAGGATGCCCCTTCGGTACGTCGGGGAACAGCTTCGAAAAAAACGGGTTCACCAGCCGTGAAAAGCGGTTAATCATGCCGGCTACCTCCCCAATACGCATGATTCCCAGCCACAGCGTCATAATACCTGCCAGGCCCAGTGAAATCTCTGCGCCGGTTTTAGCGCTGGCAAACATGCCGTTCATAATGTCTCCGAATACCGATGCGTCCTGTAAAACTACCGACTTGAAAACTGCTACAACGAATGCAATAAGAAAAAATCCCAGCCATACGTAGTTTAATGCCATTAGATTATTGGTTTATTCAATCAACAAATAAACTAAAATAAACCTATCTTTGCGCAAATTTTAAAAAATGGCTTTGCAAGTTGGAATTGTAGGATTGCCGAATGTAGGAAAATCGACTTTATTTAATGCGGTGAGCAACAGCGCTAAGGCGCAGGCCAGTAACTACCGCTTCTGTACGATAGAACCGAACGTAGGACAGGTAGATGTGCCCGACGAACGTATGTATAAACTGGAGGAACTGGTAAAACCAGAACGCGTGGTGCCTACAACCATTGAGTTCGTGGATATCGCCGGTCTCGTTAAAGGCGCCAGTAAAGGAGAGGGCCTCGGAAATAAATTCCTGGCCAATATCCGTGAGGTAGATGCTATCGTACACGTGATCCGCTGCTTCGAAGATGAAAACATTCTTCGCGAAGAAGGCGAAATCAACCCCGTAGGCGATAAGGAAATCATTGACACCGAGCTACAGCTGAAAGACCTCGATAGCGTGGAACGTAAAGTAGCCCGCACCGAGAAAATGGCGAAAACCGGTGGCGACCCTAAAGCGAAAGTTGAATTTGAAGTACTGAAAAGATGCCAGGAACACCTGGAAAAAGGACGCAATATCCGCGAATTGGGCCTCAGCAAAGAGGAACGCGTAGCGATTGCCGACCTGTTCCTCCTCACCGAAAAACCCGTGTTATACGTGGCTAACGTAGATGAGGCGTCTTTACACACTGGTAATAAATACTCTGAGGCCCTGCAGGAAGCAGTGAAAGCAGAACATGCCACCGTAATTGTAATGAACAATACCATCGAAGCACAGATCTCTGAAATGGAAGATCCGGCTGATAAGGAACTGTTCCTCGGCGAATACGGTCTCACAGAACCAGGCCTGAATCGCCTGATCCGCTCTGCCTACAACCTGCTGGAACTGATCACTTACTTCACTGCCGGCGTGCAGGAAGTACGTGCCTGGACCATTCACAAAGGTTGGAAAGCACCACAGGCTGCCAGCGTAATCCACACCGATTTCGAAAAAGGATTTATCAAGGCAGAAGTAATTGCTTACGATGACTACGTGAAATATGGTTCAGAAGCAGCCGCCCGCGATAACGGCCGTCTGCGTATCGAAGGAAAAGAATACATTGTTGCGGATGGAGATGTTATGCACTTCCGCTTCAACGTGTAAGATATATCTTTGAAGATGACAACAGCAACGGGCCGGAGTATATCCGGCCCGTTGCTATTTTACCCCACTAACGGTTACGTATATATACTTATTTATCCACGTTTTTATATTCATGACTTTGTTTTTGTAAATCTTTTATTAGCTTAGCCCACCATTATTATTGTAGCACATGCGAATTGTCAAAAACGTAAAACTCTTTTTCCGGGAAGGAAACTCGGATAAGACGTATGAAATTGACCTTTGTGAAGTTGGCCCGGACCAGTATCTTGTTAACTTCCGATACGGAAAAAGATTTGGAAACCTGAAGGATGGAACCAAAACCGTTAACCCGGTAGCACTTCCCGCCGCCACTACCATATTCGACGCTCTTGAAAAGGAGAAGCGAAGCAAAGGATATCTTGGAGAACAGGAAGCCACACAGGACTTGTCATTTGTTCCGGTAGACACTACCGCTGTAGCAGATGTTAAGCACCGCGCTATTCTAAAACGTTTACAGGACGCCATAGAAGGAAAGTCTTCCTATAAAACAGCCTGGAATACCCCCCGCGTAATCTGGCGGGCAGGGGAAGAGAAGCTGAAAGAAGCGGTTCCCTACCTGATTAAACTGGTAGAAAAAGGAGACGCCCTGCAACGTTACAACGCCTTATGGGCATTAGGCAAATGCGCCGATCCTGCCGCCATTCCGGCACTTCGTTCTTACGCAGACAACAGCTCCTGGAAACTCAATGTACGGATGCTGGCAGCGAATGGCTTACTGCTGGTATTGCCGCCAGAAGAACGTGCCGCGCATATTCAGTCCTATCTCCAACGGCTACCCGAAATTTTTCAAACCACCATCGCCTCCAATGATGTGGGGGCACTCTTCCACCTCCTGCAGGAAAGAATAGTGAACCAGCAACAACCGAATTATGAGGTGTTGGAAGAACTATTTCTCGTAGCGTATGAAAATGCCACCGTGAAACAGGCCATGATTGCGCTGTTACACCAGTTGCCATTCAGACCTTCCTACTTCCAGCATATCCGCCATATTTTCAAACAGGCAGAACTCCGCGACGACCAGGGCATAGTAGCCATCCTGGCCGCCAGGTTTGAAAGAGAAGCTGCGATGTTTGTGAATCCCGGCAGCTACTTCAACTACGATGACGAAAAGGTAGCTGGAAAAGTATACGTTCCTGAACTGCAGGAAACCATGCAGCCAGATAAAGAACTGCGTCGCCCCACCAGCAGGTTGTCGTATTCCAATAAAACACGTGCCTACCTCCATCGCCGCGTCATGCGTCACCTGCGCCAGTTTGGCGCTGCCAGCGACATCCAGTATGTACGCCTGGCGACTGCATTACTGCTGCAATATGAGGAAGAAAAAGATGCTACCAAGGAATACCAGGTGCGCGACTACTCCTGGGTGAACGGTCGCTATGTAACTACCTACCGGCAGTTTCCGGCGAACTCCCGCGCAGTATACCTCAATTATATATTACGTGGCAACGCCGCTGATTTGATATTACTGCCCCGTGGCAACGAATGGATGTTCAAAAAAGAAGATCCTGCAGATGCCGCCGGTCAAAACAAACCCGTATTAGGCGCCAATCCTGATGCCACCAAAAACCAGGATAAAAATGGCTTGCTGAGAAAATTATTCGGCTGGCTGGGTGGAACGGAAAAGAACCTCACCACGGCTGCTGTACCACCGGAATACCAACCGGAGAAGGCGCCGGAAGTAGTCAGCGATGTGCCTCACCTGCATTTATGGCAACAGTTACCACAGGCATTTATCCAGTTGCTGATTTCTGCACGGATGGAAGTGGTGCATATTTTTGCCATGGAGCAATTGAAACAGCATCCCGATTATACTGCGCTGAAAGCTAAAATGGATGAAAAAGTGATTGCCGGGTTATTGGCAAATCCTTTCAGCATCCCTTCCATGTTTGGACTGGAGCTGGCGAAAGAAAGATATAATCCCGCTAATCCCGAACTGGGACTGTTCTATGTGCTGATTAAAAGTCCGCTGGACCTGGCGCGTATACAGGGCTTGCAATGGATCAGCGAGCATGAAGCGGTGTGCTTTAGCGATGCTGATTTCCTCATGTATCTTATCTTCTCGCCTTATAAAGAAGTACGCGATTTTGTACGCAAACAAATGAAGCCGGCGTACCTGCCGCTGGACAAGGCGAGGGTACTCGCTTTCAAAGCTATCAGTGGTTTACTTGCCCTGAAAACAGCTACAGAAGCAGGCAATGTAAACCTGAACGATGGCTGCAATATCATCGAAACTTTCTGTAAGGAGGCCCTGACGGAAACGGGTATACCGGTGATAGAAGACTTGCTGAAAAGCCCGGTTGCCGCCTGCCATGCTTTTGCAGCGCGCCTGTTGCTGCTCAAACAAGGTCATTTCAATTATACAGAAATATCAGATGGACTGTTAAATAACCTGTTGGCTAACAGTTTCCAGCCAGTGAGAGAAGCCGGTGTGGAAGTGCTAAAAGCCATGGGTACGGCCGAATTGCTCGCCAGACCAGAACTAATACTGCACATCATATTAAATACGTACACGGATGTACGAAATGCGATTCGTCCGCTGATCAGCCAACTGGTGCAGCAGGATAACCGCCTGGCCATTTACCTCGTGAATGAACTGGTGCCGCGCCTGATGCGCAAAGAAACAGCGGAAGGTATGCATACGGATATCGCTGCCATTCTCAGTAATGAACTGGTAAATTATTTACAGGATGTAGATACGGAAACGGCGCTACGTTTGCTGTATTCCAATTATCGTTCCGCCCAGGAATTCGGGCTGGTGGTACTTAACAAATACATACCTGCGCAGGCATTATCCCTGAAACAGGTGATAGCCGCAGGTAGCCACGAACTACTCGCCGCCAGGGAATGGAGCTGGCAGTTTTACTATACCAACGTGGAACGTATCCGCTACGAACGCGATGCCGCCATCGGTTTACTGGATGCGAAATGGGAAGACACCCGCCGCAGTGCCATGGAGTTTTTCCGCACACAGTTTGGCGAAAACGACTGGAGCCCTGAAACATTAGTCGCAGTAGCCGATAGCGTAAGGCCGGATATCCAGGCCTTTGGCCGGGAATTGTTGATGCGCTTCTTCCGCGAAGAAGACGGTACCAGCTATCTCCTGAAACTGAGCCAACATCCCAGCGAGTCGATGCAGTTATTTGCCACCAATTACCTGGAACGCTACGCGGCCGGTAACCTGGAGTATCTGCAACAACTGGAACCTTACTTCCGGATTGTATTAAGCCGGGTAAATAAAGCCCGTGTAGCCAAGGAAAGGATTTTCGGATTCCTGGAAAAAGAAGCCTTGAAGTCAGCAGACGCCGCTACCTACATCGGACATATCATAGCACATATTTCCGCTACCGTAGCCATTGGAGATAAAGCCCGTTGTATTGATATCATGTATCGTATACAACAGCAGTATACCATTGACCTGCCAATTCAGTTAGTGCCAACAGCGATAAGAGTATCTTAAAAAGTAATCCATTTTATGTTATTTAACTACAGATACAGTGGTAATTCCCAGGTGTACAGCAATGCTACTGCTGCTGGTATTTCTTTTGCACCGGATACCCACCGTGACCCGACTTTCTTTGTGGGGAAGCTGCATAAAAAAATAGCTTTTCGTGAAGCCATATCCGCCCTGCATGATGTAGTGGTGTCTGATTTGCGCTTTAAACCCAAAGATAAAACCGCTTATAAAGAATGGGCTGCCCAGCAGGAATCACTCTGGCTGGCCGAGTTCATGAATCAATATGATAGCGCAGCAGCTGATCAGCGTATCGAAGCGCTGAGAGGAGAACTGAAAGACATCGCCGTGGAAAAGGATAAAGTGATGGGACCTTTTTATAAGGCCCGGAAACAATACTTTGACTTCCTATACCAGAAAGACCGCGATGCCTGGTTTGTGCTGGATCCCGTCATCACCGTACATCCGGATGAATTGTTCTTTGAATGTTTCAGCCAGGATGAATCTACTTATGGAAAACTCAGCGCCAACTATAATGTATTCAAAGAAGTCAACGAATTTGAATGTGGTACTACCAACATTGATTATTCAGCGGCTTTGTATAATGAATTCCAGAAGATCAGGGATTATAAAGAAACAGATTTTAAAATTGATCCGGGAGGCTTCCAGGTACAAACTTCCCAGGAAGAATTATATCATGAGGTAAAGATTGATTTACCGGATAGCTGGGTCAGGGGATTTTTGCAGGTGAGTTCAGCAATGACGTTACCCGCTGCCAGCTTCGATCTGCATCCAATGGATGTATACAATTTCTGCTCCTGGTTACGCCGGTTCAAAGAAAAGAAAGGCCCCCGTTCTATCCGTTTTATCCTGGAACCAGGTAAACCGGTACGGGCAGTGTTTGAGCCCTGGAATCATGAAATCGTATGTGCGAGATCGTTATACACCGGTCCGCAGCGCAGGGAGATCCGGATATGGGGGAGGAGAAGGATGTTGATACTGGAAAGACTGATTCCTATTGCCCGCAAATTTACCGTGCATCTTACCGGTAATGGATTGCCTTCTTTCTATGTGGCCGACCTGGGCGATATGCAGTTTACACTGGGCCTGAGTGGTTGGACAACCAACGATTGGTCACGTGCCGGACAGTTTGATCTCATGGCGCCAAGAGCAGCCGTAGATGATGCCGCAAAGATCAAAGTGATGCAAGACCTGAAAACACGGTGGATGGCGAAACCTGCTACTATAGCCAGTGCTACAGGGCTGGATAAGGCTACGGTGTTAGGTGCGCTGGGTATTTATACCCAGGCGGGTAAAGTGATTTATGACCTGCATACCGGCTTGTATCGCCTGCGGGAACTGAGCCGCGAGCCATTGCCACTGGATCAGCTGCGGTTTTCCAATCCACAGGAAGAAGCCGCCAACAAATATATCAAAGAGGGGAAGGTGAGCGTGGCGGAAAGTGACATTCCTGGAGTTGGCGTTCAACTGAAAGGAAATGTGCAGTTAACACAGCGTGTATACCATCCCGTTATTACCATTGATGGCGATGAAAGATTAAGTGAAGGGCATTGTGATTGTAGCTTTTTTGGTACGAATAAATTATACAAAGGTCCCTGCGAACACATGCTGGCACTGCGTATAGCACATTCGGAAAGTAAAGCGGTGAAATAAATTTTCAGGGAGATATTTTATTTTCCGAAAATTATTTTCTACCTTGCTGACTCGTTAATAACAAAGATCTTTGTAAAGAGGAATTGATTGCACTTGCGCCCGAAAAGGGACGAATGATGTTTCGTCATTCAGGTTAATTGACTATACATGCTTCACTAAATGCAATCTTTACTTTGGGAGGGGCCTACCATACGCATATTTCCGGTAGTAGCCCCGAGGGCTGAAATATACGTATGGTAGGCCCCTCCCTGGAGTTGATTGATTTAGTCAATGGTTCGCACGAAGGCCTTTCCTCTTTACAGAATTTTGTTTTCTCCACTCAGCAAGGCTACACTGCCGGTCAGATTTCACCATCATCATTGTATTTTAAATTAAGCTTTTGGGCAATTGTATGCCAATAGCATAGCGCTTTTGGGTCATATAGTTTCCCTTCAGATAAAATGAATAAATACCAAAATATTTATCATGTCTTTAACCCGTCAACAGCTCTACGATCAAATACGTGCTTCCTCTAAAGAGGAATATATACTGGAAGAAATGACGCGCCTGGGTTTCTGGCCCAATAATGTAGGACAGCCTACACCGGCGGTAGCATTGATTCGTAAGGAAGGAGAGCTACATCGCCAACTGAATGAGCTCCTGGCTGAGAAACAAAAATATCGCAACAAACGTCAGCTGATGGAAGACATGCGCAAAGCGCGCATGGCCAAAGCAAAACTAAAACGTGCGGAAACAAAAAAGCGCCGGGAAGAAGAACGGCTGAAACGCGCTGCGGATTGGGCCGTTACCAAAAATCTGCAAATAGTATACCTGGGGGAAGAAGTCTCCGCAGGACTGAATAAAGTAACGCCCGATACAGCGCAACTAACAAAATTTGGTTTGCCGGTGCTATCGGACGCAGTGGCTTTAGCCAATGCCATGGATATGACTATCGGTAAACTGCGTTATCTGTCGTTCAACCGAAAAGTGGGCCACCATACCCATTATCAGCGTTTCCAGGTGCCAAAGAAATCAGGCGGTACCCGCGTTATTTCAGCGCCCATGCCACAGCTGAAAGCAGCACAACACTGGATACTGGCAAACATCCTCTATAAAATAAAAAACAACGCCGCCGCCCATGGCTTCGTACCAGGAAAATCTATTGTAACCAATGCTGCCCCACATATAGGCCAGGATATTGTCATCAACCTGGACCTGAAAGATTTCTTCCCTTCCGTGGCTTACAAAAGGGTAAAAGGACTCTTCTGTAAATTAGGCTATGCCGAACAGGTAGCCACCATACTCGGTCTCATTTGCACCGAGCCGGAAGTAGACGAAGTATTGCTGGACGGCCGCAAATATTATGTAGCTAAAACAGAGCGCCACCTGCCACAAGGTGCGCCTACCAGCCCTGCTATCACCAACCTGATTTGTTATAAGCTGGATCAACGTTTCGCCGGACTCGCACAGAAATACGGTTACGCCTATACGCGATATGCAGATGACATGACTTTCTCCGCTAAAGGCGAGGCGACAGACAAAGCCGGACAACTGCTTCGCGCCATTAAGATGTTTGTGAAGGAAGAAGGATTTACCCTTCACCCCGATAAACTAAAAGTAATGCGCCGCGGAGATAAGCAAGAGGTAACCGGCATCGTGGTGAATGAGAAATTAAGCCTGGATCGCACCACATTGCGTAAATTCCGCGCACTCCTGCATCAGATTGCGCATACCGGGTTATCTGGCAAATCCTGGGGGAAAGGAAAGAACATTATCAGCAGCATGGAAGGCTATGCTAATTTCGTATACATGGTGAAACCGGAGCTTGGCGCAAAGCTGAAAGCCACGCTGACAGCATTGCTGCAAAGAGAAGATATTAAAGCGGAAGCCCGTAGCATCTGGACCGGCGAGCAATTGCCAACTCCATCTGGTGCCGCACCAAGTGTTACCGGTATTCCGGTAAATACTTCCACACAACAGGTAACATCCGGCGCTAATGTGCCTCCGATAAATCCGGCAACAGATAAGCCCGCCACACCAGATAAGCCTTGGTGGGATGTGCTGTAAGAGCTGTTAGCTGTTAGCTGTTAGCTGTTAGCTGTTAGCTGTTAGCTGTTGGGTAAACTAGCATGCAAGATGCAAGATTTTTATATAAAAAGGCCTTGCGTATTTATCTTCCTACATAAAATTGCTTAGGAAAGTAAATGCACAAGGCCTTTGATATTTCAGGCGGTCTCTAATTCGCTGAAAGCCGCCAACAGCAAGTATGCAAGGCGATGGATATGCCACATAAAAAGGCCTTGCATATTCATCTTCCTAAATAATTACCCAGGAAAATACATCTGCAAGGCCCTTTATATTTTTGCGTTATCTCCGCTTTACCAGCAGCTAACGTTATTACAAATTATACCCTAAGGATACATAATACTGTGAGCCAATAGTTGGGTTACCCCATGATTGAATATATTTCTTATTCAACAGGTTCACAGCACCCAGTTTCACGGTAGTTTTAGCTTTCGGGAAGAATTTGCTCACCATGGCATCCAGTGTACCAAATGAAGGCATTTCGCTCAATCCCGCTACGTTTACAGCTGGGCCTACGAATGAAGATTGCCATACAAAGGAGTCCTGCCATTTCCACAAAACATTGACAGCAAAATTTGAATTAGCAATATTGCGATTGCCAACATTCAGGCTATAGCGAACTTTAGGCGTATTGTACATCGCCAGGAAAGAACCCAGGTCTTTTTCATTGGTCAACTCATTGTAGGATACATTACCACCAGCAGTAAAGTTAAGTGGCAGACTGTAATCCAGTCCCAGTGCCCAACCCCATGAGTGTACGGTTTCCTGTGCACTTACCGGGATAGAAAAAACATTCCGGGTAGAAGGACCGGTAGGTTGAATGAGCACCTGTATGCCGTTCATGTTTTTGAAATCATTTTTATAGATATAGGCATCGATCAGCAATTTTTTTGCCACCAGCGCTTTATATCCGATTTCATATGCCTGTATTTTTTCTGGTAAAAACTCGTTAAAGGTGTATTGTTTAGGAGCACCTGCCTGCACAGATTGCAAGGAATACACAGGTCCTTTATCCAAACCGTATCTTTCCCGCAGGAAAGGCAAACCTCCAATCAGGTGTGCTTGTGGCGTAACGAGGTCTATATACTGATCCTGGTTGTGTGGAATACGGAAACCTGTTTGATAGGAGATGCGGATATTTTGTGTTTCGAAGAAGGTATACACGGCAGACAGGCGTGGGCTGAACTGACCTTTGAAGTTCATATTCTTGTCGTAACGCACAGAACCTGTGAGTTTCAGATGGTCGTTGATCAGCTTTTTCATCAGCTGTACATAGCCACCGTATTCATTGATGCGGAATTCTTTACCGTTATCGTCCAGTGCAAACAACGTTTTTTCAGAATTCAGTGCATAGCGGCGATAGTTGCCGCCCACCAATATTTCGGCGAAATGTACGAGGTTATGGAAATTGTACATGAACTCAGCCTGGTACAGGTTGGTTTTATCGGTAAACTTCGCACCTACACCAGAAGCGTCGCCCGGGATAGCCTTATTTTTTACCTTGTCGGCAGCGGCGTCAAATGCAGCGGTGCCGGGTATTAAGCGACCCTGATCGGCTTTGGTTCTGGCGGCAGTGTTGAAGGTACCACGATTACTATTCACCGCATTTTGAGCGGCTGCTAATGCGGCGGCAGGAGAGGCTCCTCCCTGCAATGCAGCGCCATATGCCTGCGCAAAAGTACCTATGGAGGCGCCGGCATAAGTGGTAAAGTACTCTCCATACCACTGCTGACTGGTTTTCCAGGCTTCATTAATACCAGAAGCAAGGGTACCACCCGCATAGCTATCACCGGATCTTTCCTGGGTAGTATATAATCTTACATAGAAGTCAGGACTTTTTAACTCCACTTTATATTGACCCATATTGAAGTTCTTCAGGGAGTAGCGATCTGCCCCGGTGTACACGGTAGTACCGGCACCATAGCTACCCTGGATCAATGCTTCCAGGTTTTCAGTAATCTTATAGTGTAACGCACCATTCAATTTCAGATTTTTGGTGGTATAGTCTACCACATCTGATTCGTTATAACCGGTGCGGGTAACACTACTGCTGGCGGCGCCGGGAATAGCCGCTGCAAAAATCTGTGCAGGTGTAACCAGGCCATGTAAGAGGGCGGATACCTGGTTTAATTGCTGCGAGAAGCCTGAATTAGGGTCGGCTGCCTGTGCGGCAAAAGTGTTGTACATATTAACGGTGTTCTCATCACCGTAGATGTTCACACCATTATATCCTTCATTATTGGCGCGGGTACCATCGGCCAGCGTATGCCCGTTGGCAAGGCTTTGGTCGCGATGATCGTATGCCTGCCAGTCTTTCGCCTGCAGGTAGCCCACGTTTAATTTAAATGCCCATTTGTTGTTGAAGGCATGCGCATAGCGTATAGCTACGTCATAATACCCCGTAGTGGCGTTTGTACGACCATTGTCGTTCAATAAACCGGTTTTTACCTGTGCGCTGACGCCCTGGTACTGGAAAGGATTTTTGCTGGTCATCAGCACAATACCATTGAGGGCGTTAGGACCATAGAGGGCAGAAGCGGCGCCGGGGATCAACTCTACGTTGTCCAGGTCCAGTTCGGGAATGCCCACCATGTTGCCTACAGCGAAGTTGAGGCCGGGTGCCTGGTTGTCCATGCCATCATTCAGTTGTAACACGCGGGTATTACCATTACTGTTGAATCCGCGGGTGTTCACTGATTTGAAAGTTAAGCTCTGGGTGCTCATTTCCACGCCTTTCAGGTTGCCGATGGCGTCGTAAAAGGAGGGCGCCGGAGATGCTTTTATGGCGCGTGCATCCAGCTTTTCAATAGATACCGGTGATTGCAGGATGCTTTCCTGCACACGGCTGGCAGCTACCACCACTTCCTGGCCAAGGATTTCGGTGGTGCTGAGTTCTACCTCTACTTTGTCGGTAGCGGAACTAATTTCTTTCTCTTCGGTTTTGTACCCTACATAGGAAAATTGGAGGGTCAGGGGGAATGAGTGTGTGGTTTTAAGGGTAAATGTACCACCGCTGCCGGTAATAGTGCCTGCCGTGGCTCCTTTAATGCTGACGGTTACGCCAGGTAGTACGTGGCCATTACCTTTTTCACGGACAATGCCGTTAATGCTCGCCGATGTTTGTGCTGAAATTACCTGGGTCAGGGATAATAAAAGCACCAGAACGGCCGATAAGCCTTTGATAGAAATGCTTTTCATACGCAGTGGATTAATGCTTTAGATTTGGTCTTATTTTAAATATACCGAAAAAAAACTGCTTTTATCATTTTGGGAATAAGGGATTAAAATAAAAATGCAGCGGAAAGCTCCGCTGCATTTTTATTCCTCGTATATGATTGGAATACAGGCTTTATTTTGTCATCCATTCCCGGAGGATGCGACCTATCTTTTCAAATTCTATCAGGAAACCATCATGCCCATAGGTAGAATCTATTTCATGATAACTTGCCTGTGGGAGATGAGCCGCCATGAATTGTTGTTCTTCTGGCGGACACAAGATATCGCTACTGATACCTATCAGCAGTGTTGGCTGCTGAATATGAGAAAGGGTAGTGGTAATATTTTCGTGGCGGCCACGGGCAATATTGTGGCTGTCCATCGCTTTAGTGAGCAGCCAGTAGGTTTGCGCATTGAAGCGTTTTACCAGTTTATCGCCCTGGTAGTTGATATAGGAAGAAGCCCGGAAATGATCTGTCTTTTCTTTGTCCTCGTCAGACTGTGCACGCACAAAAGTCTGGTAGTTACGATAGGTCAGCATGCCAATGGCCCTGGCAGCCTTGAGTCCTTTGGAGCCGGCGCTGTGACAATCATCCTGCCAGGTGGCATCCGCTTCTATGGCCAGTCGCTGCGCGGTATGTATGGCAATACCCCAGGCGCTTTCAGCGGCCCCGGTACATAACAGGAATAAGCGGTCAATGATGGCAGGCTCCGTCAGCGCCCATTCCAGCGCCTGATAGCCACCCATAGAGCCACCAATCAGCAGATGGATACGTGGTATCTGTAAATGCTGCCTTAACAGCATATGTGCTTGTACCATATCCCGGATGGTAACAGCCGGAAAGCTTTGATACCAGGGATGCCCGGTGTCAGGGTTGGTGGTATGCGGACCACTGCTGCCATAGCAGGAACCAATGATATTGGCACATACAATGAAATGCTGCTCCGGATCTATTGGCTTGCCGGCGCCTATTAAGCCCGTCCACCAGTCAGCTACATCGCTGTTTGCGGTTAACGCATGACATACCCATACCACGTTACTGCCATCTGTATTCATCGTTCCATACGTATGATACGCGATGTGTACTCCCGGTAATACCTGACCGGATTCTAACCGGAATGCTGCTTGACTGTGAAATACCTGTGCCGACAATGCTTTTTTGAATTTGCGCAAAACTAGTGAAAATTACGAATTACGAATTACGAATTACGGATTTGTGGGAGAGATAAGCGGATAGAGCGCTCTGCGGCACTAAGGCTATTATCACGGATGGCCGTAATTCGTAATTCGTAATTCGTAATTCTTTTATTTTATCTTTGTTCGAGAAACGCATTAATTATGAAGATAGCATTACAAAGAGTAGACGACGGATTTAATATGGAGGCAGTAGATGAAAACGGCCATAAAGTACTGATGGACTCATCTCTGGAGAATGGCGGTAAGAATAACGGCGTAAGACCCATGCAAATGGTCATCATGGGCCTGGGCGGTTGTTCTGCCATTGATGTGATGATGATCCTGAAAAAGCAACGCCAGGAAGTAGTGGATTTCCGTATCGAAATTGAAGCGGAAAGAGAAAAAGGGAAAGAACCTTCTCTCTGGGAAACGGCACATCTTATTTTCCATTTCAAAGGTAATATAGATCCCGATAAAGCTGCCCGCGCAGTGGAATTGTCCATGAACAAATACTGTTCTGTAGCGGAAACCCTGCGTCAGGGAAAAACAAAACTGACCTGGGAAGTGAAATTGAACGCATAAACTGCTGTAATTACCATCTCCATGAGCGAAGACAGAAATCAATACCAACCGGATACCAATGCGGTAAGAATTCAGATTCCCAGAACAGACCAGATGGAACACGCTTCTCCGATGTTCCTGACCTCCAGTTTTTGTTTTGATAATGCAGAAGAAATGCGCGCTACGTTCGCGGATGAAACCGACTTTAATATTTACAGTCGTTTCAGCAATCCTAACGTAGACGAATTTATACAGAAGATGTGCGCCCTCGAAGGAGGAGAAGCCGGCTATGCCACCGCCTCCGGTATGAGTGCCATCTTCGCCAGCTTCATGGCCCTGCTTAAAGCAGGCGACCATTTGCTGTCGGCCCGCTCTATCTTTGGCTCTACACATACCGTTATCACGAAGTTCCTGCCTAAATGGGGCATTGAAACTTCCTATTTCGATATGACAGATCCCGCCGGTATCGAAGCCATGATTAAGCCCAACACCCGGATGATCTTCGTGGAAACACCTTCCAATCCCGGACTGGAAATCATTGACCTGGAACTGCTGGCCGATATTGCCAATAAACATAACCTGATATTGAACGTAGACAACTGTTTTGCTACGCCGGTATTACAACGGCCGATCGCTGCCGGTGCACACCTGGTAACACATTCCGCTACCAAGTGGATCGACGGGCAAGGACGTGTACTCGGAGGCGTAATTGTTGGGAAGAAAGAACTGATCAAGGAAATACATACTTTCTGCAGAAGCACCGGCCCTGCCATGTCTCCGTTTAATGCGTGGGTACTGAGCAAGAGCCTGGAAACACTGTACGTGAGAATGGAACGCCATACAGAAAGTGCACTTAAACTGGCACAGGCGCTGGAAAATAATCCCCACCTGTTGTCTGTGAAATATCCATTCCTGCCCAGCCATCCGCAATATGCCATTGCTAAAAAGCAAATGACAGGCGGTGGCGGTATCGTTTGTTTCGAACTGAAAGGCGGCCTGCAGCAAGGCGTAAAATTCCTGGATGCGCTGCAACTCCTGTCACTTACGGCTAACCTGGGCGACAGCCGCAGCATTGCTTCTCATCCTGCCAGCACTACCCATGCTAAACTCAGCGATGCAGAAAGAGCGATTGCCGGCATTACACCAGGGTTGATCCGTATTTCAGTGGGACTGGAAAACATAAAAGATATCCTGGCAGATATTGAACAAGCGTTGGAAAAAAGTAAGTAAAATTAATCACGGAGCTGACGGTAAGGAACGGCTGTAAAGCATCACCTGGATCGTCAGCTCTTGTTGTAATATTGTAGCAGGTTTAACCACCAATTATTATTGATCATTATGCAGCTAATCTGCGCCCGGACTTCAGTAAACCTATAACATACAGACCTCGACTTATGAAAAAACTATTACTGTTACTTTTATTAATAGGAGTTAGTCCACTTTTGACTGTCGCACAGAATAATTATGATCACAAAATAATAGCGGTACTGCCATTCAGAGCCGTTTTTACGGAATATCGGAACCTGGCCGACAGCAATATCGCAGCTTTCCGGACAACCGAATGGAACCATGGAGTAGAGTTGCAGGAGGCATTGTATCTGACGCTTATGACTGACACTTCCCGATTGCTTGTAGAAGTACAACCCTGGGAAAAGACGGATTCTATTTTGAAGAAAGCGGGCATAAATTTTCTGGGATTAGCTTACATGGATCTGGCGCCCATCGCCAAATTACTAAAGGTTGATGCCTGCGTAATTGGCGTGATGAGACGCCGCAAAGGGCATAATAGCAGGATTACTCCGGATGTGGCATTGGTACAGGCAGTAATGAATAAAGCAACAGCGGAGAACAAGATCATCGATTTCAAGTTAATAGATGGAAAATCCGGAGATGAAATCTGGCATTATTCGCAGACGATGACCTCCCGTGATCTGACAGTGGAAGGGGATAAGCTGGTGTTTTCTCCGATTATATTCCAACCGTTTAAAAAACGATTCCCTTATTGCGATTAGCCCTGATATTTATTGCATTTTTCTGCTTATATTAGAAAGATGAAATCCTTTGCACATTTTATCCTGATCCTCCTTGTGGCTTATGTAGCCGGCATGGTATTGCCCTGGTGGAGTGTAGCACTCGTTGCTTTCCTCGTTACCGTGCTGATGCCCTTGTCTCCTGCAAAATCTTTTTTCAGCGCTTTCCTGGCCATCTTTGTATTGTGGATGATGCTGGCGTTTTATATGGATGTAAGAAACGACCACATACTGGCCAACAGGATGAGTGAAATGATTTTGAAAGTGCGCAGTGCACCATTAATGGGCGTGGTAAGCGCCTTCCTGGGAGCACTGGTGGCGGGCTTTGGCGCTACTACTGCTGCCTTCCTGAGAGCGGCTAAAAAGCCGGCCTGATGCAGGACTACTTTCTTATCATGGCTGTTAAATTTCTGGTAAAACGGCTTGTCAATTAAATTGATAAGCTGAGCGCAATTATTTTTGGGTATATGATGAAACACCTGTTTACCCTAATTTGCATTTTAATTTCTGGTTATTGTCAGGCGAATGTGATCAAAGGCCGTGTGACGGACGAGAAAGATCAGCCACTACCTTTCGCTACCGTTTTCATTAAAGGAACCACTACCGGTACCACCACCAATGCCGCGGGGCAATATCACCTGGACTTACCCGCAGGCCAGTACACCATCGTTTGCCAATACATCGGATATCGCAAAACAGAATTGCCGGTTAACGTGAACGCACCTACGCAAACGCTCGACTTTCACCTGCAACCCGTTAATATGCAGATCAGGGAAGTGGTAGTGAAGGCCAACGGCGAAGACCCTGCCTACGCCATCATCCGGCAGGCTATTAAGAAAAGACATTTTTATCAGCAACAGGTAAAGGAATATACCTGTATGTCCTATATCAAAGGCACCATCGGTATGAAGAATGTGCCGGCAAAGCTTTTCGGACAAAAGGTGGATAAGGACGATATGGGAGTAGACAGCACCGGCAAAGGCATGATATTTCTCTCTGAATCAGTAACTAAAATATCTGCCCGCCAACCCGACAAAATAAAACTGGAAGTGATCTCCTCCCGCAAAAGTGGTGGAGGATTCGGTTTGAGCTTCCCTGCCATCATCAGCTTTTATGATAATAACGTGTCTGCCGTTATCACGCAAATGGGGCCCCGTGGCTATATTTCACCTATAGCAGAAAACGCCCTGGCCTACTATAAATACCGGCTGGAAGGCACGTTTATAGAAGACGGTAAAACGGTGAACAGGATTAAAGTAATACCACGCCGTAAACAGGAACCCCTGTTCTCCGGAACGATCTTCATCACGGATGACGACTGGCGCATTCATAGCACCGACTTAATCCTCACCAGTGAATACCAACTGGAACTCATGGACACCCTGGAAATCCGCCAAACGCATGTTCCGGTAACAGCAAACATATGGCGCGTGAAAGACCAGGTAATGCGCATATCCTTCAATAAGTTTGGCTTCGGCATGGGGGGCAGCTTCGTAAATGTTTACTCGGATTATAATGTACATCCCAATTTACCGGCTAAATTTTTCGATAATACCTTCCTGAAGTATGATACCGCTTTCGATAAACAACAGCATGCCTATTGGGATAGCATTCGCCCGGTACCGCTGGAGCCCGACGAAGTAAAAGATTATCACCAAAAAGATAGTGCAGCCCAGGCGGCACGTGATTCTGCGTCTTCCCCCCGTTACCTGGATTCATTACAACGAAAACAAAAAGGAGTTACATTCATGAATGTGCTGTGGAGCGGGGTGAAACATAAATACTACTTCCACCGCGACAGCAGTGTCCAGTCGCATTCACTGTACATAAAAGGATTGGCAAAAGCGCTGAAATATAATACTGTAGAAGGACTTGCGCTGGCGCTGGAACCAGAAGTAGTTTTTAATACCGGCAACGAAACGACATTGAGTATCGCCCCACGTATCCGGTATGGATTAAGCAATACACACCTCAACGCCTATACGAATATTACTTTTGTGAATGAGAGCCGCATCCGCAAAAAATACGGGCATAACACGTGGACACTGGCAGGAGGGAAGCGTATCTCCCAGTTTAACAGTGATAATCCCATTGACAATATCGCCAATGAATTTTATACCCTGTTCCTGAAAGAAAACTACATGAAGTTGTATGAGAACTGGTTCGGGAATCTTCGCTATAGCCGTACTTTCCAGACCAACGACCGCTTGTCTGTTGGACTGAACTATGAAAGCAGGATGCCGGTAGAGAATACCACCGACTTTGTTTTCTTTAAGAACGACCGGAAAGCTTTTACGCCTAATCACCCGTATGAACTGGCTAATGTGCCTTTTGAAAAGCATCAGGCCTTAGTAGTGGATATGAATTTTACGTTTCAACCCGGGCAACAATTTGTGGAGTTACCAGACCGCAAAATTCCCTTCGGATCTAAATATCCAACGTTCACGGTAGGCTACACCAAAGGAATTCCGAATATCGCCAACAGTATTGTTGATTTCGACAAATGGAACTTCTCCGTGAAGGACAATATGAATTTCAAATTGCTCGGCGAATTCCGCTACCATATCGGGGTAGGTGGATTCCTCAACAGTCATAATGTGCAGATCCCCGACTACCAGCATTTTAATGGCAACCGGACTTTCTATAATACCCAGTACCTGAATAGCTTCCAGCTGGCGCCGTATTACCGGTACAGTACCACCGCGTCTTTTTATACTACCGCCAATGTGGAACACCACTTTAATGGGTTGCTCACTAATAAAATCCCATTGTTCAATAAGCTGAAATGGAACCTGGTAGCGGGTGCCAATGCTTTTTATGTAAATGGAGATAATAATTATGTGGAAGTATTCGGAGGACTGGAAAACATCTTTAAAATGATTCGGGTAGATGTAGTAGCCGGTTATCAGAGTCAGGAAAATACGCGTATAGGCGTACGCGTAGGATTTGGGGGCATACTTGGCAACATTGTCAAATTTAAAACCGATTAATGAACGATGCCGGGGATTTAGTTACCAGCCATGGTAGCGAAATCCCCGTATCTCCACAGGCACATGCGCTCTTAAAACTTCACGGATTTCTTTCTGCTGCTTTTCAGTTCTTTCTTCTCGTCGAAGAAGTAAGCCAGTAATCTATAAATCCAGATACCAACTACTGCATAAATAAAGTAAGTAACATAAATACTCATAACATAACATTTTTGGGTTAAACAATATTGCTTCTCTAGGCCATTTTTCAAAAAGGGTGCCAATCGGGGTTGTAACGTAAACACAAAGTTATATACAATAATTATCAAATAGTTATAAAAACAAAAATATTTTTTTTGGGATAAATGAACCTTTGGTTGATAAATTACGTTAGTAAGGTAAGCATATTTGGACAAGCGCTGTGCACATTTTACTCACACGTACGTGCCAAATGATCATTGTTTTTTTGATTTATCGGTATGAGAAAATTAGCCCTTTACGCGCTGCTGGCAGGGATCATCCTGGCCGCTGCAGCTTATATCACGGAAATGAACGACCTGCCTGGTGCAGTGGAATTGAGAACTCCCGGTTTTATCGGTTATATCTTCATTATCAGTGCAATAGCCTGGTTTTCCTTACAGGTACTGTACGACTGGAGTAAAGAAGCAGACCCCTATCACTATTGATATTCCCGTATTTTTGCTACCTTTGCGCCCTGATTAGCTGCTTTTTATGAAGAAAAAGCACTGATTGAATTTTGTTCACGACGCAGGTGTCCTTAAAATTCAGGCGAAATTATGGCATTACACAACAGAGTATCTGCCGCCGAGTTGAAACAACGGCTGGCAAAAGAAACATTTAAACGCGTTACTATTTCTTTCTACCAGTACGCGAAAATCCCCGACCCACAAGCATTCCGGGATCAGTTATACGCGGATCTCTTTAAGCTCGACACATTCGGACGTATTTATGTGGCGCATGAAGGTATCAATGCCCAAATCAGCGTTCCTGAGCACCATTTTGAGGCGTTTAAGCAACAACTGTATGCTATCGACTTCCTCCATGGCATCCGGCTGAATATTGCGGTAGATGATGATGGTAAATCTTTCTTTGTACTAAAAATCAAAGTAAGGGATAAAATTGTGGCTGATGGTATCGAAGATCCCTCTTTCGATATGGCTAACCGCGGCCGCTACGTAAATGCAAAAGCTTTCAACGAACTGACCGAAGATCCCGACACCGTGATTGTAGATATGCGCAATCACTATGAGTATGAAGTGGGACATTTTGATGGCGCCATAGAAGTGCCCTCAGATACTTTCCGCGATCAGTTGCCCATGGCAGTTGACATGTTGGCCGACAAGAAAGACAAAAACATTATCATGTACTGCACCGGTGGAATCCGTTGCGAAAAGGCATCTGCCTACATGCTCCATAATGGGTTTAAAAATGTATTTCACCTGGAAGGCGGGATCATTGAATACACCAATAAAGCAAAAGAACAGGGATTGCCCATTAAATTCAAAGGTAAAAACTTTGTATTCGACGACCGGCTGGGAGAGCGCATCAGCGACGATATCATCAGCCAGTGTCACCAATGCGGTGCACCCTGCGATAGCCACACCAATTGCTTAAACGATGGTTGCCACCTGCTCTTTATTCAGTGTGACGAATGTGCTAAAAAATACGACGGCTGCTGTAGTGAATCCTGTCAGACCGTACACGCACTCCCGGTGGAAGAACAGGCAGAAATGCGTAAAGGCGTGGAAAAAGGATTGATGTTTAATAAATCAAGACGTAGAAGAATACCAGAATAAAAAATCCGCCCCGCGTTGTTTCTTCTCGGCAGGGCGGAGTAGTTGACTATAAAATTGAATTGGCTGGAGTAATCCGGCCTTTTCTTTTTTATAGCCATTCTATCAACCTATATGCGAACTAAAGCGTTAAGCTGTTAGCTATTAACGTTTGGCAAATGCAGCGAAGCTTATCAGATGTGGATCTTCGCTGCATTTGCTAAACGCCAACAGCTAGTGGCTAATAGCTGTTTTACGTCTGTATGCGGTGTAGAAAATGATGGGGAATACCAGCAACGTCAGTACTGTTGCGGTAATCAAACCACCAATTACTACAATAGCCAGCGGCTTTTGCGTTTCAGAACCAATACCATGGGATATCGCCGCAGGTATCAGACCAATGGCTGCCATCAGGGCTGTCATCACTACCGGCCGGATACGGCTTTGTACACCCAGTTTAATGGATTCGTTCAATGATAACCGGTCTTCCAGGTTTTTATGGAATACAGAAATGAGAATCACCCCATTTTGTATACAGATACCAAAGAGTGCAATAAAGCCTACACCTGCAGAAATGCCGAAGTTCATATTGGTTACATGCAGCGCCAGGATACCACCAATCAATGCGAAAGGCACGTTCATTAATACCAGTCCCGCATCTTTTACACTACCCAGCATTATGAATAACACCATGAAAATTGCAATGATGCTGATCGGTACTACTTGTCCCAAACGTTGGGTAGCACGTACCTGGTTCTCAAATTCACCTGTCCAGCCAATGCTATAGCCTTTAGGTAGTTTTACGGCTTTGTTGATACGCGCCTGTGCTTCTGCAATAGTGCTACCCAGGTCACGATCACGCACAGAGAATTTCACGCCAATGAAACGCTTGTTGCTATCACGGTAAATGAAAGCAGGACCAGTGATGGTTTTGATTTCCGCGATCTCTTTCAGTGGTATTTTATTATTATTGATCGTTGGCACCATCAGGTTAGCGAGATCGTCTTCTGTTTTACGATAGTTTTCATCGTAACGAATCCGGATATCAAATTTTTTCTCGCCTTCATACAGCTGGGTCGCGGTTTTACCACCAATCGCCATTTCAATTACTGCCTGTGCATCGCCGGTAGCTACGCCATATTGGGCCATTTTATTATCGTCCAGGTTAATACTCATTTCCGGCTGACCAATGTTGCGGATCACTCCGAGGTCTTTGATGCCCTGCACCGTTTTCAACTGGGCAACCACCTGTTGCGATAAGGCTTCCAGTTTCACGAGGTCATCTCCAAATACTTTCACCCCATTGGCGGCCTTGAAACCAGCTACTGCTTCAGATACGTTGTCACTGATAGGCTGGGAGAAGTTGAGGATAATACCAGGGTATTTCTTCAAACGTCCTTCCATTTCTGCAATCAGCTCGTCCTGTGTAATTTTGCGTTTCCACTCTTCTTTTGGCGCCAGGTCTACCTGGTACTGTACGAAGTAGAATCCGTTAGGATCGGTACCGTCATTGGAGCGGCCTACCTGCGACAACACCCTTTTTACTTCAGGAAATCCGCCGAGGTCTTCCCGGATGGAATGGGCCATTTTTGTACTTTCTGTCATAGACATACTCATGGGCAGCTCAGTGGTGACCCAGAGGGAGCCTTCATTCAGCTGTGGGAGGAACTCTGTTCCGAGGAATTTCGCAGAAGCAAAGGTTACCAGCATGAATGCGATTGCGAGGGTAATACTTAAGCGTTTGTTCCGGTAGGTCCAGCCAAAGCCTTTCATCACAATGCGGTCAAAGAAATTCACCAGTATGTTGTGTTTCTCTTTTACATTTTTATTGAGCAAAATAGAACACAACACCGGCACCAGTGTTAAGGTGAACAAGAGGGCACCCAGTAGGGCAAAACCCAGTGTCCAGGCCAGTGGCGAGAACATTTTACCTTCTACTTTCTGGAAAGAGAAGATAGGGATCAGGGAGATGATAATAATGAGCTTGGAGAAGAAGATGGCCTTTGCCAGTTCTCCACCGGTTTGCTTGATCCATCCCAACTTGGCCATTTTGTTGAAACGCGCCATGCCATACTTATGGGCCTTGTGGTCGAGCATTACGAAAATACCTTCCACCATTACCACGGCCCCGTCTATGATGATACCGAAGTCAATAGCCCCCATCGACAGCAGGTTGGCACTCATGCCTTTGAGTCGCAGGCACATGAACGCAAAGAGCAGTGCCAGCGGGATAATAATGGATACAATCACCGTGGTACGCCAGTCGGCCATGAAGAGGAACACAATCACCGTTACGAAAATGATACCTTCTGCCAGGTTGTGCATTACCGTATGGGTACAGAATTCCATGAGGTTGTCGCGGTCATAGAACGTCTCCATTTTGATGTCGTCCGGCAGAATGGTTTCATTCAGTTCTTTTAGCTTCTCCTTCAGTTTGATGAGCACTTCGGTGGGATTTTCGCCTTTGCGCATCACCACAATACCTTCTACCAGGTCATCATTTTTATCAATACCTACTTGTCCCACACGTGGGGCGGAGGCTTCGTGTACGTTGGCCAGGTCTTTTACCAGTAGGGGTACACCATTGATATTTTGTATGATGATGTTATTGATATCCTGTATGCTGTTCAGTAATCCAATACCGCGCACTACATAGGCTTGTCCGTTCTTTTCAATAACGTCGCCGCCTACGTTCACATTACTTTTGGTAACAGCCTGGTATAATTCCAGTGGAGTAATATCGTATTTGGCGAGTCTTACCGGGTCAGCAGAAATCTCATAAATTTTCTCCTGGCCACCAAAGGCTACCACATCGGCTACACCAGGTACACTACGGATTTGGCGATCTATCACCCAGTTTTGCCAGGTGAGCAGGTCGCGGGAATCGCGCTTGTTGCTTTTCAGGTAGTACCTGAAAATTTCGCCGGTAGGGCCATATGGAGGCTGTACTTCGGGGTCGGCCCCTTCGGGTAGCCCGAGGCCTCCCAGCATGTTATTGACCTGTTGCCGGGCGAAGAAGTCTTCCACATCATCTTCAAACATGATTTTTACCACAGACAATCCGAACATGGTGACAGAACGAACACTGGTTTTCTTTTGTACCGCATTCATGGCCACTTCTATGGGCAGCGTTACAAAGCGTTCTACTTCCTGTGCACTACGTCCGTTCCATTTGGTAACAATAACGATCTGTGTATTGGTTACATCCGGAAATGCTTCAATCGGTGTATGCAGAAAGGAAAATACGCCTGCTGCAATCAGCGTAGCTACACTGATGAAAACAAACAGTTTATTCCTCAGCGAAAAAGCTACAATATTTCTAATGAATTTATTCATAACTCCTGTTCTTTAGAATGCCACTCTGGTCCTTATACCCAGGATATTTACCGGTCCGCGGTCCTTGTTGTAAGCAGGATGCAGCACAAACTGGTAATCAGGGCTCAGGGCAATATGTAGCCTGGTGATGTTACATTGATAGAAAACTTCAGCAATCATTTCGGGGGCATAGTTTAGCTGGCCATCGCCCACCATAAACCCGGTACCACCAGCCGCGAGGTAGTTGCGGTGGTCTTTGGACAAGCCATTTACCACCAATGCTACGCCTGCATTGTCTTGTGCGCGGTGCCAGCAGCTTCCGTTCTGGAGCCATCCGGCGCTGATGGAACGATCTATTTCGGTATAGGCCCAGGTTTCATTATGACCATCATTCCACGATGCCTTCAGAAAAGCGCCGCCACTGTTGGTGAGCGCCTGGTCTATATTGATACCAAAACCATACTTGGTCCGGCCATCTTTCCTGGCATCCGTAATGTTGGGTGTATCTACTGCCATTTTCACCGCTTCGTTATAACTGCCCATCGGAGCCTGATTAATAAAAGCCATCACACGTACATTTCCCTCACGTTTGTTGAGTGTATGCGTGTGCGTTACTTCCACTATTTCTCCGTTGGATTTGCCATAATTATAATTAAGCGTAGGGCCGTTGGCGGTAGTAGGTTCCAGCGAGGTGGCGGCTTGTACCATCCAGTTATCTTTCCGGTATTGTACGGTGAGGGCCATGGTATAGCCACGTACATCTGCCGGGTAGTCCCACGCAGCATTGCTCATCAGCGCCCAGTTCATGAACTGGGTGCGGGGATCATGTGCATAGGCGTTCTGATCGAAGAAGTCAGCCAGGCAGTATTTACCACCAATGAAGCGCAGGTAATGCGTAGGCGTAGTGCCACCCACATTATTCAGGTCGTCTTCATCCACTTCTCTTTTAGACGTTAATGGTAACGTATAGATGGCAAACGCGCGGGCAAGGTATATCTTAGGTTTGGGATCACCTACCCGGAACGTTTCTCCATTAGGGAAACCCGCAATGCCGGTAGCGTGGCTGAGACCTTCGCCACCAGCGAGTTCCGGGTTTACATATATTTCAAGATCCCTGAAGGGGCGAATACCGGCGTAAATAGTACTGGTAATAGACGTAGCGCTTTTTTCATGGGTAAGAAAGCTGTTGGCACCGGAATACTTCGCGGAGAAGTCCGGGTGCCACTGGGTGACCAATGTTTGCTGGAAATGGAAAGTGTAGGGGATAAGGCTATCCGTCTTTTTATCCTGCGCCAGCAAACGGGCGCTGCTACATGCCAGCATACCTATTAAAAATAGAGCTTTTCTCACCGGTCTAGTCTTTAAGCGCATCGTATATGAGCAGTTGATTTTTGGAGATCACTTTCTCATCCGGATTGAGACCGGAAGTGATATAAGTAATATCACCGGCTGTTTTGGCTACTTCCACCTGCCGTACGGCAATATTGAATTTGTCTTTAAATACCAGCACATAGTTTTTGCTGTTATCGAAGATGACGGCCGCCGACGGGATCGCTATTTTCTGGTCGTTATCCTGGTACTTAATATATACGGTAGCAAACATTTCAGGTTTTAACTGCATGTTTTTATTATCAATGCTAATACGCACCTGCATGGTTTTAGTAGCCGGATCCAGGAAGTTATAAATCTTATCAATCTTCCCATGGAAGGGCTGATCCGGGTAGCTCACCGTTACTACATTGGCTTCATAGCCTTCCTTAATACGGGCAATATCGGTTTCAAACACATTGGCCATTACCCACACATCATCCAGTTCAGAGATGGTGAAAATGTTGGCGCTGTTGTCCGAACGGATTTCCATGTTGTTGTTGATGTTTTTTTCAATCACATAACCCGAGATAGGAGCTGTTACCAGGTAGGTAGCGCCTTTACCTTTACGGTAAATCTTGAACAGGTCATTCAGCCGGTTGATTTCAGCGTTTGATTTCTGCACTTCTCCTTTGGCGTTGACCACATCTTTTTCAGTACTCAAACGGCTGTCGTACAGGTCCTGTGCTACTTTCAGGTTTTTCTCCGCCACGTTGTGATCAGAGTTAGCCTGCGCCAGTTGCTTTTCATAGTCAGCAATTTCAGCACTATGTATTACCGCCAGCACCTGGCCTTTTTGTACATAATCACCCAGTTGCACCTTAATATCTTCCACATAACCACTTACCAGCGGATATACTTTTAATACCTTACCGCCATTAGGGGTTACCTTGCCGGAAAGACGCAACTCATTCAACACCGGTTGCATATGCGCGGTGTCGATGCGGATATTCTTCAGCATGGTGTCACTGAGTACAAAAGTGGTCTTCTCTGTATCTTCTGCCTGGCTGTGTTTGCAGCCGCTCCATAAAATGGTGGCCAGCAGCGAAAAGCCAATAATAAGGATAGGCTGTTTCATGCGCTTAGTTTTTAAATAGTTCTTGTCCTGTTGCATAGTTGAGTTCTTCGTAAGCATTTACCCGGTTGGATAAAAACTTGTTAATATTTTTCGCGTTGTCGCTGTAGCTGTTGAAATAATCAATAAACTGAAGCAGGGAGATATTGCCTTTACTGAAGTTTTTCGCTACTTCGTCAATGAGGGTATCAAATTCGCCCTGGAACTGATGCAGGTCAAATCCCTTGTAACGCTTTTCCAGTGCGATAATGCGCTGGTAGGCATTCAGTACTTCCGTTTGTGCAATAGATTGTTGTTGCAGCAGTTGTTGCTTTTCACTGCCAATCTGTAATTGTGCGGCGCGGATGTTACCCTGGTTGCGGTTCCAAACCGGCAAATCAATACCCAGTGTGAGCCCCACGAAATTATTGACATAGCTGCCCTGTTTATCGTAGGTTGCTCCAAGGTGTAAATCCGGTACTGCCAGCGACTTCTGCAAGCGGTAATTCAACTGGGCAGATTGGTATTCCATGTCGGCAATCCTTACATCCGGCCTGTTTTGCGCTACACTGTCGAGCAAGGGTTGCAGCTGAATTTTGTCCAGGCTATATGAAACCAGGTCGGCGGGTTGCAGCCTGGCTTCATAAAAATCCCTGGTATGTAACAACTGCTGTAGGTTTTTTTGAGATTCTAATTCCTGTTGTTTCAGATCCGCAAAGTCATTCTCGATGCCTACCTGCAGGGCTTGTAGCCTGATCAGGTCCGAGTGGGCCACAGCGCCTTTTCTATCAGCGGTGACATAAGCATCTACTATTTTTTGCAGGTTTTCCAACTGCTCTTTTAATACCTTTTCGGTTTGCTGCTGATAGTAAATATTGTAGAAATTTTCACGCAGTTGTAAGCGGAGCGTGCGTACCAGCTCATCAAAGTTGGCTTCGCTCATTTTCGCGGCGGCGGCAGCAAGTTGTATGCTCTTGTTTCTTTTCCCGGCCAGCTGTATCAGCTGATCAATGTTGTATTGCGTTTCACCACCGGAACCCACATTGAAAGGCTTGAGTTTATCGGTACTACCGAAACCGAGTACGCTGCTGAAAGATGGGTTACTCCACATCTTGGCTTGTCGTACCAATGCTTTGGCAGCATCTACCTGGTAACGTTGTGCCAGCAAAGAATAGTTTTTTACGAGGAAAGAATCCTCTACGGCTTGCAAGGTGATAGGTTCTGATGACGTTTGAGCCTGTGAAGGTTGAATAAATCCCAGGCAGCATACGCACGCTGTCAGGAACAGCATCCTTTTAGTTCGCATAAATCCAAATTTCATGATACAAAACTCATGAAGATGAATTAAAGGGGCCTTTAAGGCACATTAAAATAACCTTAAAGAATTGTTAGGCCAGGATTATAAATGCGGGAGCATCACCGTAAAGGTGGTGCCTTCGGAAGGGGTGGAGGTCACCGTAATATGACCGTTGTGGATTTGTACAATTTTTTTACAGATAGACAAACCAAGGCCATGGCCGCGGATTTGAAGGGCATTTTGGCCGCGGTAGAAAGGCTCAAATATTTTATTGATTTCTTCCGGAGGAATGCCAATACCCGTGTCTTTTATTTGTACCAGGATGTATTGCGTGAAGAAGTCAATGGTTACCAGTGCGGAATTATTCTTTGAAAATTTACAGGCATTATCAATTAGATTCAGGAAAAGGACCTTCAACAGATTCTCATTTCCATAACAGGTAACCAGCAAATCATTGTCGGGAACTTTCACGAAGTGAATCTCTACCTTGCTGGCACTTTTGTGTTTGAGCCGTATCATGGTGGTCATTTCCATGAGTAATTCATCGATACGTACGTTGCTCAGCACAAATTCCTGTTGCCGCATTTCCGATTGTGCCAGCTGTAACAGGCCGTTGGAGAGGTCCGACAGGTTTTCGGCATCTTCCAGCACAGAGGTCAGTAATGCCAGGTATTCTTCTTTGGGCCGGTCTTTCGACAATGCCACCTGCAATTGACTGATAATGGCTGCCAACGGGGTACGCAGCTCATGGGAGGCGTTGCTTACAAAGCTTTTTTGCAGATGGAAAGACTCACTTAACCGCTGCAGCATGGTGTTGAAGTTGGCGCCCAGCGTGGCAATTTCATCTTTCCCTTTTACCGCTACCTGGGTATCCTGCATATTGTTAGCATTGATACTATCTACCTGTTGTACCAACTGGTCAATAGGCTGCACCATTTTTCTTGCAAAGAAATAGCCTACACCCACCAATACAATAACCGCGGTAATCAGCTCCAGTAGTAGGATCTGGCTGAGGTTCTGGAGGTTCTGAAAGCCATATTTATCAAATGAGGATACCAGCACAATTACGGAAACATCTCCCTCGGTATAATAAACACCCACCACTTCGCCGCCGTTTTTTTCGTAGCTATAGAGTTTATTTTCCTTGATATAGTTCAACAAAGTGGGATGTGTACGAACAGTGGTGTCTTTCAGGTTACTATACAGCAGATCGTAATTAGGGTTGTATACCAGGATGGTTTCCTTGTAGAGATCCTGGAAGGTGGTGCGATCAAGTTTCCGCAACAGGTCTACTTTTACATTTCCATCTTCAATAATTACATTGGCAATGGAACGGGCCCGGTATTCCAGTCGTTCCAGGTATTCTGCTTTCCTGGATTTGGCAGAAAAATAGTAGGCCAGCACTGCAAATGCAATCAGCATCAGCGTTGCCGAGATGGTGTAATAGAGCGCTATTTTGTATTTGATCTTCAATCAGCCGGAGCGGGGGATTATTCTTCAGAAAGATAGTAGCCCATACCAGTTTTGGTATGTAGTAGCTTCTGTTCAAAATCCTTGTCTATTTTCTTACGCAGGAAGTTCATATACACTTCAATCACATTGGTACCGGTATCAAAATCGATATCCCATACTTTTTCTGCAATGGTAAGCTTGGAAATCACTTTGCCTTTGTGCATGGCCAGGAATTCCAGTAATTGGTATTCTTTGGCGGTGAGGGCAATTTTTTTGCCGCCACGGGTCACATCTTTTTTCTCCCGGTCTATTTCGAGGTCAGCGATGCTGATTTTGTATTGGGTGCCATGGGTGGCTTCAGAACCGGCTCTTTTGAGGAATACGCGGATACGTGCCAGCAACTCCCGGAAGTCGAATGGTTTGATGAGATAATCATCAGCGCCAATTTCAAACGCCTGCATTTTATCTTCCATGCCGCCCAGTGCGGTAAGCATGATCACCGGTACCTTGTTATTTTTGTGGCGGATTACTTCACAAAGCTCATAGCCGTTGTGATGGGGAAGGTTCAGGTCCAGGATCACCAGGTCATAATTGTTGCTGGTGGCGAGTCCTTTACCAATGCGGCCATCATAGGCTACATCCACATCAAAACCATTTTCTTCCAGCCCCTTCTTAACGGCATTGGCTACTTTTACTTCGTCTTCAACTACCAGTATTTTCTGCATAATACAGAGTTTACGAATTACGAATTACGAATTACGGATTTGTGAGTAGATATAAGCAAATGATCTACTGGTAAATCTACCCACAAATCCGTAATTCGTAATTCGTAATTCTTAGTTTGTAAGGTTCGCTTCCAGCTGCATTATTTTTTCAAATAGCTGCTCGTACTGCTCATTGGCGCGGTCCAGGTATTTCTGTACGTCCTGGTATTCGCTTTCTACCTGCGCAAATTTTGCTTTGTCATTGTAGATATCAGGCATACCTAAACTGGCTTCCAGGTTGGCTTTACGTTCTTTCAAGCTGGCCACCTGGCCTTCTACCTGCGAAAACTGTTTTTGTTGTTTTTGTAGTTCGCGTTGTACGTCTTTGTTAATAGCGCCTTTACCGGCTTCTACTGTAGGGGCACTATTTTGCTGACGGTTTTCTTTTTTCGTTTCGGCGTTGGCGTTAGTTTTTGCCGGCGCCTGTTGCTGAGCGGCCATTCGCTTCTTCCATTCTTCATACTCTGTGTAGGTGCCTTTGAATTCCTTGATTTCGCCATCTACAATTTCCCAGATCTTATTGGCCGTTTGGCTAACAAAGTAACGGTCGTGCGATACAAGTACCAAACTACCATCGTATTTGTTCAGCGCGTCGATCAGCATCTGTACAGAGTTCATGTCCAGGTGGTTCGTCGGCTCATCCAACATCAGGAAGTTGGCCTGGCTGATAATGGTTTTGGCCAGCGCCACCCGTGCTTTTTCACCCCCGGACAGGATCTTGATCTTTTTAAACACATCGTCACCGGTAAAGAGGAAGCAACCTAATAACTGCCGTAATTCCAGCTCGGTACGGCCACTGCCGAAGTTTTTCAGCTCATCCAGGATTTCACTGCCCATATCCAGCGATTCCAGCTGGTGCTGTGCGTAGAAACTGGTTACCACGTTGTGTCCGGGTATTCTTTCCCCTTCCATAGGCTCCATCCCAAAGATGATGCGGAGGAGAGTAGACTTCCCCTTACCATTGGCCCCGATGAGGGCTATTTTATCGCCACGGTTGATTTCAGCACTGGTGTTTTTCAGGATTTCGATGTTCCCGAAGCTTTTGCTGATATTATTCAGGGTACATAAAATCTTACCAGGTGTTTTGTCAACGGTAAAGTTAATTTTGATTTTAGACGGACCGTTATCGGTTTGCTCCACCCGCTCCAGCTTATCCAGCCTTTTGGCGATACTCTGTGCCTGTGCAGCTTTAGAGGCTTTGGCCTTAAAGCGCTCGATGAAACGTTCCTGCTGACGGATATAATCCTGTTGGTTTTCGTAGGCACGTTGCTGCATTTCCCGGCGCAGTTCCTTTTCCACTTCATAATCGGCGTAAGAACCGGCGTAGTGATGTAATTGCTGCTGGTATACTTCCACGATCTTATTCACCATACGATCCAGGAAGTACCGGTCGTGTGATACAATGATCACGGCGCCATTGTAACCAACCAGGTATCTTTCCAGCCATTCGATAGACGGAAGATCCAGGTGGTTCGTAGGCTCATCGAGCATGAGTACATCGGGCTGCTGGAGGATTAAGCGGGCCAGGAGTACGCGCATGCGCCATCCACCCGAAAACTGGCTGTAAGGACGGTCGAGGTCAGCGGTGGTAAAACCTAAGCCTTCCAGCACCTGTGCCGTTTTATGCTTCATGTTATAGCCGTCCAGCGCCTCGAATTCGTGCAGTTTATCGCTGAATTCGTGCAGCAGCTCATCGGTCTGGCTATCTTCCAGTTCTTTGGTAATACGTTCAATATCTTTCTCCAGTTCCAGCGCTTTACCAAACGCCATCATACCCACGGTGAGAATAGATTCATTGGTTTCAAAGCTGAGCAGGTCCTGGTTAAAGAAGCCAATTGTCAGACTTTTACTTTTATTAATACTGCCTTTAGAAATCGAATATTCCCCGTTGATGATGCGTAACAGGGTGGATTTGCCGGTACCATTTAACCCGATTAGACCTACACGGTCGCCCGGTTCTATATGCCAGGAAGAATCTTCCAGTATCACCCTGGATCCAAACTCAAACGTAATGTCCTGTAATGCGATCAACATAAAAAATAGAAAAATTGAATAAAAAACGTGCAAAGTTAAGGATAAATGTCCGTATTTGGTGGATTTTGTCTTTGTACAGGATTATACTGATGATACTGATTTTTTATGTTTGATTTTGAAGATTAAGAGAGATAATGACCAGTCTACTATCTTTCTAAATCTTAAAAATATCATCAGTATCATCAGTATAATCCTGTACAAAGACAAAATCCGCGGTATTTATTTAGTTTTGCTTCAAAGCACGAAATTATGAATTTTAAAGTATGCGTTCCCGTTGGACTGGCAATGTTCGTAACTTCCTTGTTAGCCTGCGACCAGCAAGCGCCGGAAGCAGCGGAACAGGGGAGTACGGCCACGGCTTTGCAGGCGCCTTATAGCCAGGTATTTTACGATTCGTTAGCGAATACCATGAACGCCTATTACCGGCTGACAGACGCCCTGGTACAGGCCGACAGCAGCAGCGCCAATGCGTTGGCAGCGGCCGTGAAAGGGCATATCGACAGTTTGCCGGTGTCGCTTTTGCAGATGGACAGTAGCCATTTGGCGGAGATTACCGGTATCACCGGCAGCATCAGCGCGGAATTGGCTGGTTTTGAAGGAGAAACCGGGCTGGAAGGCAAAAGGGCTTCTTTTCAAATGGTATCCGACACGTTATTTGATCTTGTTAAGAATACCGGGTTAAAAGGAGATACTATCTATCACCAGTTTTGTCCCATGGCCTTTGATGATAAAGGCGCTTATTGGCTGAGCAATAAACCTGCCATACAAAACCCCTACTTTGGCCATAAAATGCTTACCTGCGGGGAAACCAGGGATACTTTAATCTATAAATAAGTTCTCGTTGAATCATGGACAGTAAATCGTAAATTACCCTACTTTTTGCTGTCCATGATTTAATGGTATGATCAAACGATATGGTCCCTTTTTATTGTTTCTCTATTGCCTATGTGCCTTTACGGGCGTGCAGGGACAGCAATATACCATCAGCGGTTTCATAAAAGACAGTACCAACGGCGAATCCCTGTCAGGAGCCACCATACAGGTGTTGCATTCTCCCAACGGCGTACATACCAATAATTACGGATTCTATTCCATCACACTGCCCGCCGGCAACTACATCCTGCTCTATTCTTTTCTTGGATATGAATCCAAAGCCATCGCCTTTACCCTGAGAGAAGATATGACCCAGCACCTGGAGCTGTATCCCCGTTCTTACCAGGCAAAAGAAGTGGTGATTACCGACAAGAGAAAAGACGCCAATGTAAAAAGTACCGATATGGGCAGGGTGGAGCTCACTGCGCTCCAGGTGAAGAAACTACCCGCCCTGATGGGAGAGGTGGACGTGCTCAAAGCCCTGCAGCTCATGCCGGGCGTACAGGCTGCCGGAGAAGGTAACGCCGGGTTTTATGTGCGCGGAGGTGGTCCTGATCAAAATCTCATTTTGCTGGATGAAGCGCCCGTGTATAATACCGGCCATCTCTTTGGTTTCTTTTCTGTTTTTAACGCAGACGCCATCCGTAATACCACCCTTATTAAAGGTAGTATGCCTGCCAGTTATGGAGGCCGGATATCCTCTGTGGTGGACATTTCCATGAAAGAAGGGAATAATAAAAAATTCCAGGGAGAAGGAGGAATAGGGCTGATCTCATCCCGGCTTTCTTTCCAGGGACCGCTGAAAAAGAATAAGGCCTCGTTTATTGTCAGCGGCAGACGCACCTACATAGATCTCGTCACCAAACCCTTTATCAATAATACTTCGTATAAGGGATCGGGTTATTATTTCTATGACCTGAACGTAAAAATGAATTACATCTTTTCGGATAAAGACCGGGTATATCTGAGTGGATATATTGGGAAAGATGTTTTTAGCTTTAATAACAAGGACCGCACGTTCAATGTGAAAATTCCCTGGGGCAATACCACGGCTACTTTGCGGTGGAACCATGTTTTCAATAGAAAGCTTTTCGCCAATACCTCGCTGCTGTACAACGATTACAAGTTTCAATTCAGTGCGCTGCAGAATAATTTTGATCTCCGGCTTTCATCCGGCATCAGTGATCTGAATCTGAAAACAGATATCGATTATTATCCACATGTAAACCATCATATTAAATTTGGCGGTAATTATATTCATCACACGTTTACGCCGTCTACTATCTCCGGAAACCAGGACAGTACGAAGTTTTCGCCGGAAAATGCGTTTAAGAAATACGCACATGAGGTAGCGTTGTACGTGATGGACGACTGGGAAATATCACCGCACCTACAACTTAATGCAGGCGTGCGTTACAGTGGTTTTATGCAGATAGGTCCTTATACGCGCTATAGCCGTAATGAGGCGGGTGGTGTAACAGATAGTATCGCGTACCGGCGCGGGCAGCCGGTTGTTAGCTATGGTGGCCTGGAGCCAAGGATGATCCTGCGGTGGTCCGGGAATGACAGGAGTTCCATCAAAGCTGCGGTGACCCGCAATTACCAGTTCATTCACCTGGTATCCAATGCAGGCACTACATTGCCCACCGATGTATGGGTGCCGAGTACTTACATTGTAAAGCCGCAGTTGTCGTGGCAATACACCGCCGGTTACTTCCGCAACTTCAAAGACAATACCTATGAAGCGTCTGCGGAAATTTATTATAAAGACATGCACCACCAGATTGAGTACCGGGAAGGCTATACGCCCAATTTGAATGATCCGGAGCGCGACTTTGTATTTGGGAAGGGATGGGCCTATGGCATGGAATTATTCCTGAATAAAAAGAAGGGGCAGTTTACCGGTTGGCTGGGTTATACACTGGCCTGGACCTGGCGCCAATTCCCTGATTTAAATGATGGGAAACCTTACCCGGCGAAGTATGACCGTCGCCACGACCTCGTGCTGGTAGGTACTTACGACAGGAATAGGCACTGGACATTCTCCGGTATATTTATTTATGGCACTGGCAATACCACTACGCTCCCGGAAAAATTCTATTTTATAGAAACCACGCTGGTGCAGGATTACGGTAAGATTAACGGTTACCGGATGGCGGCTTATCACCGGCTGGATTTATCTGCTACCTATACGCCAACGCCTAAGAAGCCGAACCGGCGTATCAAAAGCAGTTGGTCATTTTCTATCTACAATGTGTACAGTAGGAAAAACCCTTATTTCATTTACCTGGATCAAACGGGAAGTGCGCTGGATGGGACATTAAAGGTGGACGCAAAGCAGGTGTCGTTATTTCCGATTATACCTTCGGTGACATATAATTTCAAGTTTTAAATAAGATGGAAGCTTTAAACGGGATAGGGGTGGAGTGGAAATATACAATGGATCGGACATACATAGGTATGTTATCTTACCACTCCTGCAAATTTAAGGAAGTAATATACAGAAGTAACTAGAATGATCATTTGCGCTAATGTAACACCATAAATGTTTTTGGTTATCCTGTTTTCGGTTTGAAGAATAGATTTTTCTAATACACATTTTACGTCCGTTAATTCTTCTTTCGTTGCCATTAGATCTAACCTGGTTGCTACAGAATGGAGTTCTTCTTTCGTAGCCATCAGATTTAGTCTTGCACCTACTGTGTGGATCTCTTGTTTAAGTTCATTTTTGGCTACAATTAATTCATTTCTCGTAGCAAGCAATTCATCTTTTGTTGCTAATGATTCAAGTCTGTCAGATGCTAGTTTTTCCGAAAAGTCATCCAGTGCGGTAACCGCCTCCATTGCCTTGCTGTCTGGGAGATGCAGGTCCTTTCGAAAAATGTCATACAATTTTAAACTTCCATTTGTTGTCATAATGTAATATGTTTTTGTTACAAGGTTAAAATTAAACTATTCCTGTTTTCTGAATTCAAAAATTAACAGATATCTTATTTAACTATATTATTTTTTTATTTTAGGGATTAAGTTTAGAAAATAAGAATCATACTTAGAAGAACAAGAGGCTGATTAAAGATCCAATAATCATAATAGTAACAAGTGTATAATGAGCAATGGTCAATCTTCTGGCAATTTTTGCCATTCAGACAGACTCTTTACGTTGCTATTTCTCAGCCATCATATCCACGATACATTGACTATCGCCAGCTATATGTTTTTCGGCACTTTCATAAATCATAATCGATAGATGTTTGGCTTTTGCTTCCGGTGTATACAATTCTTTCGTTAGTGTTTCGTAGAGGTTGAAATAATTTCTGACCATATTGTAATATTTTTAGTTTACAAACGTAAAATTAACGTCTTTTTCAACTGAACTCACACCGCTGTATAAATATTTATTTTTAAAATCCTTTAATTCAATGACATGGTTATCTAAAAGCTAACAAACTATTTCTTAACTTCGCAAACATTTTATAAAGGAAATATAGCCCATATGAAAAAGTATGGAGCTAACAGCAAAACGTATGATAAATATCACTTTTCCGGATGGCGCAGTTCGTCAGTATGAACCAGGAGTAACTGCATTGGACATTGCCAAATCCATCAGCGAGGGATTGGCACGCAAAGTATTGGCCGCTAATGTTAATGGGCAGGTAGTTGACGCTACGCGCCCGATTATGACGGATAGCACGCTGCAACTGCTCACGTGGGTGGATAAAGATGGTAAGGCTACGATGTGGCATTCCTCTGCGCACTTGATGGCAGAAGCCCTGGAAGCCCTGTACCCCGGTGTGAAACTGGGTTATGGCCCCTCAATTGAAAATGGATTCTATTACGATATTGATTTAGGCGATCGCACAATTTCGGAAGAAGACCTGAAAAAGGTAGAAGCCAAAATGGTGGAATTGTCTAAACAAAATAGTGAGTATGTGCGTAAGGAAGTCAGCAAAGCAGATGCACTGGCTTACTTTACAGAGAAAGGCGACCAGTACAAACTGGAAACCATCGGAGAACTGACAGACGGTAACATCACTTTTTACACACAGGGAGGATTTACAGATTTGTGTCGTGGCCCGCACATCCCTAACACCGGCTTCATCAAATCTATTAAGCTCCTCAGCATTGCAGGTGCTTACTGGCGCGGTAGTGAAAAAAATAAGATGCTGACCCGCATCTACGGCATCACGTTCCCTAACCAGAAAGAACTGGATGAGTACCTGACACTGATTGAAGAAGCGAAGAAACGCGATCACCGCAAACTGGGTAAGGAACTGGAACTGTTCGCCTTCTCCGAGAAGGTAGGACTGGGGCTGCCTATGTGGTTACCTAAAGGAGCCATGCTGCGGGAACGCCTGCAACGTTTCCTCCAGGAAGCACAGATTGAAAGTGGTTACCTGCCGGTAGTAACGCCACATATCGGTAATAAAAACCTGTACATCACTTCCGGTCACTACGAGAAATATGGTAAGGATAGCTTTCAGCCGATTTCCACACCGGAAGAAGGCGAGGAGTTTATGCTGAAACCGATGAACTGCCCGCATCACTGCGAGTTGTATAAAGTATCACCGAAGTCTTACAAAGATTTACCGGTGCGCTTCGCGGAATTCGGTACCGTGTATCGTTACGAGCAACATGGTGAATTGCATGGATTGACCCGTGTAAGAGGATTTACCCAGGATGATGCGCACTTATTCTGCCGTCCTGACCAGGTGAAGGAAGAGTTCCAGAAGGTAATTGACCTGGTGATGTATGTATTCAACAGCTTAAGCTTTACAGATTTCACTGCACAGATTTCCCTGCGTCATCAGACCGACCGTGCTAAATACATCGGTTCTGAAGAAAACTGGGAGCTGGCGGAACAGGCTATTATTGAGTCGGCCGCTGAAAAAGGCCTGAACACCGTTATTGAATACGATGAGGCGGCGTTCTACGGTCCTAAGCTCGACTTTATGGTGAAAGATGCACTGGGCCGTAAATGGCAGTTGGGTACCATCCAGGTGGATTACAACCTGCCAGAGCGTTTCGAATTGGAGTACATCGGTGCCGATAACCAGAAACACCGCCCGGTAATGATTCACCGTGCACCATTCGGTTCACTGGAAAGATTCATTGCGGTACTGATTGAGCACTGTGCCGGTAAATTCCCGCTGTGGCTGGCGCCTACCCAGGTGAAAATCCTGCCTATCAGCGATAAGAGTCAGGACTATGCAGAAAAAGTAGCAGAATTGCTAAAAAAAGCGGAAATTCGCGCTGAAATAGATGACAGAAGCGAAAAAATCGGTAAAAAGATCCGGGAAGCAGAGCTGGCAAAAATTCCGTACATGCTCGTACTTGGTGAAAAAGAAGCCACCGACAACGTAGTAGCTGTTCGTCGTCAATCTAAAGGAGATATGGGAACCATGTCGCTCGAAGCATTTGCTGCTTTGATAAACGACGAAGTGGCCAACCGGAAGCCTTTGGAATAACGGAGTAAATGAATGTGGAAAAAAGGTATATAAAACAATGAACATTACTTAATTGAGGTATGTTTATTGCTATAATTTTCCCCGTATTTTTGTAAATATTGTTTTTGGTCCATGGACGATATGTGGACCATGGACTAACTGGACAATTTATCAATTAATTTTAATTTTCTTAATGCAACAAAGACCCAGACCAAGTTTTGGCGGCAACAACAACAACCGGGGCAGAAACCCCAATTTCCGCAGAGAACAACAACAAGAACATCGCACCAACAGGATGATACGCGTCCCAGAGGTAAGACTTGTAGGTGAAAACATTGAGGTAGGTGTCTACAGAACTGAGGAGGCGTTGAGAATGGCGGAAGAACAAGGTTTAGACCTGGTTGAAATTTCTCCAAATGCCGTGCCCCCCGTTTGCCGTATCATCGACTACAACAAATTCCTTTACGAAAAGAAGAAGAAGGAAAAGGAAATGAAGGCGAAGGCGCACAAAAGCGAAGTGAAAGAGATTCGTTTTACGCCTAATACAGACGATCACGACTTCGACTTTAAAGCCAAGCATGCTGAAAGCTTCCTGAAAGACGGTAACAAGGTGAAAACCTATGTACAGTTCAAAGGTCGTGCAATCATGTTTAAAGAGCGTGGTGAGTTGATTCTCCTGAAATTTGCTGAAAGACTGGCAGAAGTAGGTGGTTTGGAAAGTATGCCTACCATGGAAGGTAAGCGTATGATCGCCATCTTCGCGCCTAAAGCGGCTAAGAAGAAAGAAAAGGAACCTAAGGAACCAAGAGAACCAAGGGAACCAAGAGAAGCCAAAGCGCCCGTTACACCTCCTCCAGCAGCAGAAGCCGCAGATGAAACTAACGCGTAAACATTGGCGATATACCTGATTTAAAAAAGCAGTACAATGGGGTGTAATACCCTGTTGTGCTGCTTTTGTTTTTACCGGGTAACTGTCGTCATTGTATCTCCTTTAATACCTTTCTGGCCTTCGACCGAATGCCAGGTGTGGGATTATTTTCCAGTTGATCTTCAATCAGCAGGCGGATTTCATTTTTGATTTCCGGGTAATCTGTTGCCAAACGGGCGAGGATTGTCATTGAGAAAGACTTCACCGCCACGGTTTCCTGTGGATCTTCCAGGAAAGCAAAGCAACTGTTCATCACCGGGCCATGCAAGCTTTCAGGGAGATGAACATCCTGCAGCACCCCCAATACATTTCTTTTAACGGCCACCGGAACACCCGCTTCTTCCATCCTGCCTACAATCACGGGCAGGTGAGGGGATAGTAATGCCGGATACTTTTCGGCCACCAGGCGCATTACCCAGGCGGAACGCTGTACTACCCTGTATTCGTCGAAGAGAAATAAGTCAAGCAGCTGTTGAAAGCGCTGTGTATCCCGGCCAATCCATTTCGCTATGTGAAGCGATTGGGCGCGGGAATGTTCCGCTAATATTTCCGAACGTAGATCCATATGCCCGGCAATATAATACAAGTGCCTTAATTACCGTATTGCAGCAAATAGGCGAGTGTTTTTTGCCTGATCCTGGCCACATCTTCCGGGTGTACCGGTTGATCAGTTTCTTTCCCCATATCGTCCCATATCCTGAGCTGAATGTATTGTGAAAACAAAGGATCTTTACGGAAGGCGAGGGCTTCTTCCTCATTCATTGGACCGCCCTGGAAGGCGAGGGTTTGCTTACTGGCGTCAGAGAGGGTATCATAATAAGCACTGTCGGACCAGGTAAGATACCGTTTGGCAGCCACATGGCTTCCTACCAGTTTCGCCATTCTTTCAGGAAAGCCACATTCCAGCAGGTAAGCGCTTCCCAGGTCATCATGTGCCATGGAACCGTATGTACCCATCTGCTCCGTTTGTTCAAAAAAGTGACCAATGTCGTGCAGGAAAGCTGCGATGATCATTTCATCCTCAAAGCCTGTTTTCTCAGCTATCAGCGCAGCCTGCATCATATGCATCAGCATGGTCACTTCTTCACCATATTCCTGGTGACCATATTGTTCATACAGTCCAAAGATTCTTTCAATCACATTGTGCGTGTGTAATTCGTTGTCGGTCATTTTCGTACATTAATAAGGGTTAGTACTGTTTTTTTTCATGGTATGCCGCACTTTAAGGAATTACGAATTGCGAATTACGAATTACGGATTGGTGGGTAGATTTACCAGAAGATCATTTGCTTATATCTACCCACCAATTCGTAATTCGTAATTCTCAAATCTCAATTCCTGGTACGCCATGGCACCATCGCAAATGTAATAGCTGTTGCTGCGATATCCTCCTGCACATTGTTATCTTTTTATTAATACCGGTGGCGTAATAGAGGGGATTTTTGGGAGACGGGCAGGCTGTGGAACAGCAGTGGGTACAGATAGTTCCCCTGTGTTTGAAACGGGTGAAATGTTTACGTATAGGTGTGTCCGTAATAAAAAAATGCAGCGCGGATATGTAAGCTCCGTGCTGCATTTTGATATCTGTAAGATACTGATTTGTTATTCTTCTCCCGCTTCTTCACCATCACCATGGCCAAGAATATCACGTACCGGTTTTACAGCCTGGTAAATACCGCGGTTATATTTATTACCTAAGATGATTAAGGTAGTAGAATCCTGCACAAAGCGGTAAAACACGGTGTTGTTACCATGCCACCAGCCATTGTGGTAAATGATGTTTTTAGTGCTGTCGGGATACACCATTAACCGCCAGCCCAGGCCGTAGTTCCGGATACCTGGTTTTTCATGGCTGTAAGGGGTGTAGGCTTCTTTCAGGGTAGCTTCATTCAACAGCTGACCGGAATAAAGCGCCTGGTCCCATTTCAGCATGTCACGGGCACTGCTGTAAATGCCTTTGTCGCCCATTACACCATCGAAATAGGTGTCTGGTTCAAACTGTCCGTTATACTTATGACTCTGTGTTTGGTGTGCACGCGCGGCAGATGCCGGATCATATACAAACGTACTGTTCATCCCTAACGGACGGAATATGGTTTGTTCCATGAACTCGGCATATTTCTGACCACTGACCTTTTCTATGATAGAGGCCAGCAGCAGGTAGTTGGTGTTGCAATACTGGAAATGTGTACCCGGCAAGTGTTGCATAGGAGGTTTGTGTGCCTCCATCAATTTGATCACTTCATTGTTGGTAATGAAGCGGGATTCATCTTTCCATAAACTATCACAAAAATAAAGGTAGTTCGGCAACCCGCTGCGATGGCTCAGCAGCATGCGTACATTGATACCTTTATAAGGAAACTCAGGAAAGAATTTTTGCAGTGAATCGTTGAGGCTGAGTTTTTCCTTTTGCGCTAACCACAATACAGCGGCACCGGTAAAGGTTTTGGAAACAGAAGCCAGCTGAAACGAAGAACTATCCATCACAGGCACCTTCGTTCTTGAGTTTTCATACCCGTGATATTGTTCAAAAATGACAACACCTTTTCTGGCTACCAGTATGGCGCCATTAAATCCGGTGCGCAATAGTTTACCGTTGTAAAATGCATCCAGTTCCCGCTGCATCTGAATGGTACGGGGCGATTTCAATACCGCTTCTTTTTCTGCTGCACTTAATCCCAGGGTGTAAAGAACACTATCTGACGCTGTTTTAGCCTTTTCAGCTGCCCGTTTTGCTGCATTACTCTGACAACTTGTTATTATTGCAATTCCCGATATAGTTAAAATGATCCTTACTGCTTTCAATCGCTTCATTAGAGGAGTGTATACTACGTGCTTAATTCAAATGACCCTTAAAAAATACAAAGCGCTAAATTTATACCCAAAGTAAAAGACTGCCAAATAAATACGGCGTTTTCAAATCCTTTTAATTGATTTTTAAGCTGAAACGCTGAAAAAAGTTTAAAAAAAGGCGCTGAGAACTGCCTTTTTTTGATAAAATCGAATTTGATTACACTACTATTTGATTATTCCCCAACATCGAGTAGGTTTGTGCCCTGTTTCCCCGCTATCAGCAATTATTAAGCCAATTGCAACATATAGATACACATATAATTTAGTATAATATTATGGACCAGCAAAAGTCGACAAGTTATCCGAAAGAGAAGATCAGCATTTTATTATTAGAGAACATCAGCGATGCAGCGGTAGCAGAATTTACTACGGCAGGGTATCAGGTGCGCAAATTGTCGGGCGCATTGAGCGAAGAAGATCTCATTAATGAAATCAAGGACGTACACCTTCTGGGCATTCGCTCTAAAACCAAGGTAACCCGTAAAGTGCTGGAGTCGGCCAGGAAACTGCAGGCAGTAGGATGCTTTTGTATCGGTACTAACCAGGTAGATCTGAAAGCCGCTACTGAACACGGTGTAGCTGTATTTAATGCGCCTTATTCCAACACCCGTTCTGTTGCAGAGTTGGTAATTGGATTGTCGATTATTCTTATCCGCCGTATTGTTGATAAAAATGCCGCTGCCCATAAGGGCATCTGGATGAAAGAAGCCACCGGCAGCTATGAGCTCAGAGGTAAAACACTGGGTATCGTAGGTTACGGTAATATCGGTAGCCAGGTAAGTGTACTGGCAGAAGGAATGGGCATGAACGTGATTTATTATGATGCAGAAACCAAGTTGCCGCTGGGTAACGCAGAACAAATCCGCAGCCTGAAAGAACTGTTTGGTAAGTCAGATATCATTTCCCTGCACGTGCCCTCCAGCAAAACTACTGCTAACATGATCACCGCAGAAGTATTGGCAGATGCTAAACCCGGCGCTATTTTCATTAACTATGCCCGCGGAGAAGTGGTAGACCTGGAAGCGCTGAAAGACGCATTGGTAAGTGGTCAGTTATCCGGCGCTGCCATCGACGTTTTCCCGGTAGAGCCGGAAAAAAATGGCGCTGCTTTCAGCACACCATTACAGCAGCTGTCTAACGTAATTCTGACGCCACATATTGGTGGTAGCACAGAAGAAGCGCAACATAATATAGGCCTGGACGTGAGTAGCAAAATGCTGAACTACCTGGAGAAAGGTGCCAGCTTTGGTTCACATACGGTACCTGCTATCAGCGTGCCGCCTATCGAAAACACACACCGTATTTTGCATATCCACCAGAACGTACCGGGGGTGTTATCCGCTATCAATACCGCGTTATCTGCCAATAAAATTAATATCCTGGGCCAGTACCTGAAAACCAACGACCAGATCGGTTATGTGGTACTGGACGTAGATACCAAATTGTCACAGGAAGCATTGGCATTGTTGAAAGAAGTAGAACATACGATTAAGACAAGATTATTATATTAAGCTGTCAACGGTAATGGATTTGTAAGGAGAAGGCTTTCTGAAGGTATTCATCTCCTGCAAATCCATTATTTTTTCACCCCCCATATCACCCCATTCACCGATTGTTTTTACTGATATATGCTTTTTCTTGGCATATTTTGAAAATTCTTTGTTAACCTTGTACTGCAACTGAAAAAAAACACACATGAAAATGAACAGGATACTGATAACCGGGGCTGGGTTGATTGCCGGGCTTTTGTTATACGTAAATGCTTCCGCACAAGATGAACCTAACAAATGGGCGCCGGCTGGTATGAAGGTGGACGGTCAAGCAACCGAATGGCCCAAACCGCTGCAGTTCTACAACAACGTTACCAAGTTATTTTACACCGTAGCCAACGATAAAGAAAATATATACGTAATCGTAAGTGTGCCTGATCCGCAAAGCCAGATGAAAATTATGCGTTCCGGTATTACCATTTCCCTGAATGCCACCGGTAAAAAGAAAGGTGGAGCGTCGGTTACCTTCCCGATCACGGAAAATGTAAACACCGGTGCACCTGATGTCCCCGAAGCTTCCCGGGCGCTAATCGCCGGAGAGTTGAAAAAACAAATCCTGGCTAACCTGAAAGACATCAAAGTGGATGGATTCGATAGCATCCCCAATGGCAATATTCCGGTGCGTAATACGTTTGGTATTCAAACAGCTGCTTCTTACGAAGCCTCCGGTAACCTGGTTTGTGAACTGGCTATCCCGCTGAAAATGCTGGGTATTACCACGCTGACTGAACAACCCATTGCTTATCATTTTAAGGTAAACGCGATGAAGAGAGAAGATAAAAAGGAATTGGAAGCCAAGCGTGCCAAAGGGCAGCCGGCGCCCATGCCTGGTGAGTACGCTGATCATTTCGCATTGTATTATTCTGCAGACTTCTGGACCCGGCAAACACTTGCCATCCACTAGCACTGCCGACCCTGAAAATTGTCTTAATCGTTTTTATGTATAACAAATTGTTTACTACGGGAACTAAGGCTATACTGGCGGGAGCTTTCTGTGCCAGCGTTTTTATGGCTTGTCATAAAGACAATAACCCGGCGCCGACCCCACCTTCGCCGGGAGATACCACGCAGTTGACTGCTGCCCAGGCAGAAGACTCCCTCAAGTACCTGATGTACCAGATCATGCAGGTTACCTACGGTGATGGCGGACGTAATATTAACGCCGGACTGCCTACGTACTTCTGGTATTCCTCTGTGCCTAAACTGGATCCATTCAGCGCCAGTTACCCCAACGCAGATACGTTGTTGGCGGTTATGAAAAGATATGCGATCAACCCCGCTACTTCGGCGCCGTATGATCGTTATAGTTTCCTCGATAGAAACGGCACCCTGACGAATAAACTCATGAACGGCGTTTCTTCCAGTACGTTTGCCGCTACTACCAGCGATTTTGGACTGGAATATGCGCCAGTACTCGCATCTGCCAACAGCAACCAGATTCGTTTGTTTGTGCTGTATGCGGACAAAAACAGCCCGGCAGGTAAAGCGGGGATCGACAGAGGTTGCGAAATTATCTCTGTTAACGGCACTACTTCTTTTACCAATACCAATGCCTCGCTACAAGCAGTATATGATGCAATCATGGCATCTACTTCCACGGTAACGTTGGGGATTAAGCGTCCTAATAATCAGGGTACTTTCACTACTACACTGAATCCAACCGCGTATAACATTAACCCGGTATTATTTGATACGGTATACACCGCTGCGAATAATACGAAAATAGGTTACTTCGGACTGTATACTTTCGCCAGTGTTTTCAACGACAAAGGCCAGGCTACCTACACCAAAACGGCACTGGACCAGGCGTTCACGAAGTTTGCTGCCAGCGGAGTCAGAAACCTGATTGTGGATTTACGTTATAACGGAGGTGGCGCCACTACTACTGCTGAATACCTGGATAGTGCCATTGCACCGGCTACTGCATCGGGTAAAACAATGTACACCTACAAGTATAATGACAAACTGATGGGGCAACTTTCTGCCACCGGTCTTACCGAAACAGTGAAGTTCCCGGCAGGAACAGGTGGACTCAACCTGGACAATGTATTTTTCATTACCAGCAACAATACTGCCTCTGCCAGCGAGTTAACATTGAATAACCTGAAACCTTACCGGAAGGTATTGTTAGTAGGAGAGAAGACATACGGCAAACCAGTTGGCTTCATCGATTTTAATGTATCTGCCTACAACCATAACGGGACACAAAAGTACCTGGCAGATCTTTATGCCATTAATTTTGCTACACATAATGCGGCCGGTGTTGGAGATTACTATACTGGTATTGATGTAGATAAGGCAGCCGTGGATTACGTAAATGTTCCGTGGGGCGTAACTGATCAGGATGATAATCTCATAAAGATTATAAGCTATATCAATAATGGCTCATTCCCGGCTACCCGGGCGGCACAGCTGAATACAGAAACCGTAAATGGTCTGCGTACAGCTATTCCAAACAGTAAACCACTCAGCAACTTTAATGGCATGGTGGATTACCGGTTAAGCAAAGAAGTATTGAAATTGAAATAATCGTATAACCGTAGCTGTTAGTGATTGCTGACAGCTACGGTTTATCTCTTTAATAGATGATCACCTCATCGGCGAACATAAATCCATGTTGTTCGTTTTTGGCGCGAACCCTGATATATCGTGCTGTTTGTCCACCCAGATCAAACTTAAAATCTTTAAAAGTCAACGTAGTAACACTGGTAGGAATATCATTAGTTACCTGCTTTACTGATTTGAAATTTTTCCCGTCATCGCTCGTCAATATTTCCACATAAGCTGGGATATATACCCCGGGACCCGTTAACTGCATAAAGGTAACGGATAAACGATGCAGGGCTGTTGCCTGGTCCATATCGATGGTAATATCCATGTCTCCTTCAAACCCTTGCCACTGGCCGTCTCCATAGGTAAGAGATCCGCGGTAACCATTTACAAAAGTAGCTGCCTGCTGTGCCGGATATTTTTGGCTATAAGGAAGGTTATAACTTACTTTTTTGCCAATGGCGAGGTGATCGTCTAATTGCAGGAAAGCCGGAGTGCCCTGTAGTTGATTGTCTTTGAAGATAGCCGCCCTGACAGGAGCAGAGCCGGTAACTGTAAAAGGACCGGTGTAGCGCGCAGACTGGCTATTGGGTAAAGTACTATCCAGTGTATAACGAATCTCCGGCTGGTATTGCTCCGAGCCGAATGAAATGAGGGTGCGATGATGGGCCGCGTCTATTTCCGGATGAATAGTTACCCCATACGAAGGGCGGTAGTAATTTACGTTTCGCCGTTGCAGTAAGTGATACTGCGATTGCAGCCGTTGTTGAAAATCTGCGAAATTTTTGTGTGTGGTATCAGACCACAGCACCTCTGACAATGCCAGCAAACGGGGATACACCATGTATTCCAGGTGATAGGTAGTAGGAATGTATTCTGTCCAGATATTGGCTTGTGCACCCAGCACATGTTTCGCTTGTGCTGCGTCGAGTTCTTTTGGAACGGGCTCATAGCTGTATACTTTGTCGAGTGGTAGATATCCGCCAATTGCTTCTGGTTGGGTAGCCGGATCGGCCTGGTAGCTATCAAAGTAGCAGTAGCCGCCGGGAGTCATGATAACGTCGTGACTGGCCCGGGCGGCAGCAATACCACCATTTTCTCCCCGCCATGACATTACTGTAGCGGCTGGAGCGAGGCCGCCCTCCAGTATTTCATCCCATCCCAGCAGTTTGCGGTGATGCGCCGACAAGAATTTTTCCATACGCTTAATGGCATAACTCTGCAATTCATTTTCATCCTTCAGCTTTTCATCACGGATGCGTTGCTGGCATTTAGGACAATGCTGCCAGGCTTTCTTATCTGCTTCATCACCACCAATGTGGATATAGGGAGATGGGAATATGCTCATTACCTCCGTCAATACCTGCTCCAGGAAGGTGAAAGTGGCGTCGTTACCCAGGCATAGCTCGGAGTTTTTATAAGGGATGCCGGAACAGGACAATTGAGGATATACCGCCAGTACTTCCTCGGAGTGGCCAGGCATTTCGATTTCAGGAATAACAGTAATACCGCGCTGCGCAGCATAGGCTACTATGTCACGCGCCTCCGCCTGGGTATAGTAACCGCCGTAGGCATTGGGATCGCCTTCGTGGGAATACCGGCGCCCTTTGGTCCACCAGTCTTTCCAGTTCGCATAGTTGCGCCAGGCAGCCACCTGGGTTAGTTCCGGGTAATGCTTTATTTCCAGTCTCCATCCGGCGCCGTCGGTGAGGTGCCAGTGGAAGGTGTTCATTTTATATAAAGCCATCAGGTCTATGAAGCGTTTGATATAAGCAGCGGGAAAAAAGTTCCGGGATACATCGAGATGAACGCCGCGATAGCCAAAGCGGGGATGGTCGGTAATATCAGCACAAGGCAGTTGTGTTTGGTCTGGCTGAAGCAACTGTAGTTGCAGCAGCGATTGCATACCATTGAGGGCACCTGTTTGTGTGCGGGCCAGGATGACTACCCGGGCGGTAGAAATCTTCAGTTGATATCCTGCTGAATCAGGTACCATTGCTTTATCGGCCATGGCAAATACCACTCCCTTTGCCGGAGTTGCTTTCGGGGCAACTGTTTTGGGCTGGGGAAGATGGGTGCTGGCGGCATAAAGACTGGCGACTGCAGAAAAGGCCGGGGTGGCGTAAACCGGCGTTTGCGGTGTTAAAGTAAAGGCGCCGGGTTGCGTCTCGATAAGCGTTGGGCGTGGAACTAAATCGAGATTGCCAGGAGACTGACTATGGGCAGATATACCCAGTCCGGTTGCCAATAGTAATAAAATAAGATGTTTTTTCATGTACACGTTGCTGGTAACCCGCTAAAGTAGGACCATTTGCGGCAAAAAGCAAAAAGTGGTGGTGGTCAAAAATGCAAAGGAGCAAAACACAAAGAGAATTTCCCCTGTGTTTTGCTCCTGTGTATTTCGGGAGAATGGTATTACTTATGTCCTAATTTACGGATCATATCTTCCGACATATCTTCTGAATACACCCCATATCCATACATCAAAACACCTTTGGTACCGGATTTTGTCTGGATAGCATAGACCACTGCTTCGTCGCCCGGATCAGTGTCACCTTCGAAACGATAGGTCTCTGTAATTTCAAAGTCGGATGGATGTACTTTGTTGTCTTTCTCATGTATAGCATCAAAAAGAAGATTGAAATCTGCCGTGTATCCGCGTTTGCGGAGATCTTCCATGGCGGCCGTTATGGTATCATATGTTTTCATATACTAAATATTACATGCCTTGTACTAACTAAGGTAAGCAAAAAAGCAAACAGCAAACAAATGGTGATTGCCTTCCACCTTAAGTACGCGTCCTAAAAAGCGAAAAGCAAAAGGTGGAAACCTTTTGCTTTTCGCGGTATGCTTTATGTTTTACGGATTAGCGAACTACTGTTACTTCGCCTTTCATAACATTAGAGTTACCTCCGGCAACTTTCTTGTAGCTGAGCCACCATACGTAGGTGCCTACATCTACCGGAACGCCTTTGTATTTACCATCCCATCCTCTATGATCATCTGACGTCATAAAGATTAATTCACCCCAGCGGTTAAAGATCCGCAGTTCGTAGTCGAACATTTGTCCTCTTACTACTGGTCTGAACACATCATTACGTCCATCGCCATTTGGAGAGAAGGCATTTGGTACTGTTGGTTTTGGTTCACATTGTACAAAGTCTACCGTGATATCATCTGTAGCAGATCCGCAATCGTTGAACACTGTTACGGAGTAAGTACCTCCGTTGGTCACGGGGTAGGTAGGAGCGGAAGATCCGTTATCCCAACGTATACCTGTGATACCACCGCCTTCAGCGTGGAGAATCAGTGTTTCACCTTTACACATTACGGTGTCTCTACCGAGGTTGATGACAGGTAGACCGGTGATATTGACTTTCACGCTATCCATGAATACGCGGTTACAATATTTATCCATTACCGCCAGTTTGTATTTACCGGCCTGTGTGATTTGTTTAACCGGGTTAGGATCGCCATCATTCCAGAGGTAGGAGACCGCATCCGGATTTGTACCATCCAGCGTGATGCTGCCACCAGGGCAAATATTTCTATCTGGTCCCAGATCCAGGTTGAGTGATGGTTTCAGTCGTACGTTCACTGTATCTCTTACCACACAGTTATCTCTGCTAACTGATACCCAGTAACCACCTGGCTGATTCACCACGATAGAGTTGCTGGTTTCGCCTGTCTGCCATTTGATACGGCCGCCATTTGAATTCACAGTGAGCATGATAGACTGATCAGGGCAGATCGCGGTATCACGACTCAGGCTGATATCTGGTGGAGGATTTACACTCACTTTCACGGTATCGATGGTGATACATCCTGCTTTCATCACTTTCACCCAGAATTGTTCCTGTGTACCTACCAGTATGGAGGAACCGGTAGAACCGTTGCTCCAGAGGTATTGGGCACCATTTACATAAGCATCCAGTTTCACGGTTTGACCGCGGCAGATGGTAGTATCAGGGATATCTACCAGTGGCGTTGGTATCAGGCCCACCTGGATGGTGTCTGTAGTGGCACATTCACCGTTGCTTACGTTTACCCAGTAAGTACCGGCCTGGTTAATATTGATCCGCTGCGTAGTTGCGCCGGTAGACCATTTGATCTGGTAAGCGAAGTTAGCAGGGCCAGCATCCAGTACCAGGCTGTTGCCACCACAGATAGTAGTGTCGTTGCCCAGGTTCACTTTTGGTGTCTGGATGTAGTTGAGTTGATAAGTAACGGTATCAGAAGAGCAACCGGTTCTGCCATCAGTGATGATGAAGGAAGCAGAAGTAGCGCCATTCAGGTTGAACACATTGTTGTTTTGTGTGCGAGGCAGGCCGGTTACTACATTGGAAGGTGTTACCGCTACCAGGGTGTAGGTTGGCATGTATACATCGCCCACTTTACGTAATGCAATTCTACCGTTGTCGGAACAGTTGGATGGCAGGGTAGCTTCCAGTTGTGGTTTAGCACATGGGTTGATGATTACGCGCTGGATCACATCATTGGCTTTATTACCGCATGCATCCATAATGCTCCATCTTCTTACAATCGTATAGCCGTTACAGATATCTGCCACAAATGGATCTTCCGTATAGATAGCTCTTTTCGGGAAGGTATTATCACAGTTGTCTGTGGCAGTGAGTACCGGAGGAGCTGGTATCTGATCCTGGCAATAGAGTACTATATCTGCCGGAGCAGGCATGATAACAGGTCTGGTGGTATCTTTCACCGTTACAACCTGTGTCATGGTATTGGTGTTACCACAGGCATCTTTCGCAATCCATGTTCTGATGATGCGGTAGTTACCGGCACAGTCACCAGGTGTTCTTTCAGTAGTAACGCGACGTACTATAGTCAAACCATTTCCGATGTTGCTGCAATTGTCTGTTACCTCAACATCTGCTGCAGGTGCCGGGATATTATCACAGCTTACGGTAGTATCTGCAGGAGGTTTCACGGTGAATACCGGTCTGGTGGTATCCTGTACTGTGATTGTTTGCTGCATTACCTGTTTGTTTCCGCAATCATCCGTAACGGTCCAGGTACGGATTTCCTGGTAGTTGCTGGCGCAGTTGCCAGGGAGTTTCACCGTTTTGGTGCTGGTGAATACTTGCACTGTAGCGGTACAATTATCAGTTGCGGTAATTACCGGCCATGCTGGTACTTTATCGCAATCTACCGTGGTGTCTTTCGGAGCAGGCATGCTGAACACTGGCTTAGTAGTATCCTGTATATTGATGATTTGTTGTACAGCGCTGGCATTACCACATTCATCAAAGGCAGTCCATTTTCTGATGATGATATACTTGCTGTTGCAATCATTCAGGTTACGTACTACGGAGTCTTTTGGTACCACCGTAATTACACCAGGTGTGCAGTTGTCGCTTGCAGTGAGATTGAATCCGTTTGGTATTTTGTCACAATCTACCGTCGTATCGGCAGGTGTAGGCATATTGAATACCGGAGCGGTCATGTCTTTCACCGTAATGACCTGTTTCAGGGTGACGCCGGTGTTGCACTCGTCTTTCGCGGTCCATGTGCGGATCAGGAGGTAGTTGTTAGAACAGTTCCCCGGAATGTCCTGGCGAACTTCTACTACAGGGATAATGATTTCACCTGCGCAGTCGTCGTTCGCTTTCAGATCCACTTTAGCAGGCACTTTATCACAATCAACCGTGATGTCGGCAGGAGCAGGGGTAGTGAATACCGGTGCTTTCGTGTCCTTAATCGTGATTGTCTGAGAAGCGCTTACGAACAATCCGCATCTGTCTGTTGCCGTCCAGGTACGGGTAATGGTGCTGAGACAAGGCGAAGTAACCACCGTTACATCGTTGTGTGTTATATGAAGTGTTTCATTATCATAAGGCACATGACTAAATACCGGCTCACCGAAGAGGGTAGTGTAGTCTTTACCTTTTTCACATTCTGCTGTGATAGCAGGAGGAGTGAAGGTAACAATCGGGCTGATAGTTACAACAGTGATTTTCACGGCATTGCTGATGTTGTTGATACAAGCACCGGAAGCGACCACTCTTCTAAACCAGGTATTAACAGCAAGTACATTTGGTTGGTATACATCGCTGGTAGCGCCGTTGATGTTGGTGAACGGTCCGGTAGCACCAGTGGTACTTTGTTGCCATTGGTAAGTGTAGCTACCATTACCACCGGTTAAGGTGTTACCACGTAAAGCCATCGGTACTTCTGTCAGGCAGACCGTTTGATCGTTCGCGATGGTATTACCCAGAATTGGTTTGCGGTTGATCAGCGTTACACTGGAGCTGGAAGCGTCGCAAACACCGTTGCTTACTACCCAGGTCAGTTGTGCTGTTTCACCGGCAGGAACCGTGATGGTAGCATCTTTCTGGTTAATGTTGCTGATAGTGATTACTGCAGCGTTGTTGCTGGTAACAATCCAGGTACCTTTTGCACCTGCCACACCAGGATCGCTGGCATTCATCTTAAAGGTAGCGTCATCACAGTGTTCCTGGTCAGGTCCTGCGTTAGCAGCTACCGGTAAGCGGTAGTTAATGAGTGTCACATCATCCCAGGTAGCGCTACATACGCCATTGGTTACTGTCCAGCGTAAGGTAACGGTGTCACCTACGTTAACATTTACCGCAGAAGTAGGGCTATTGATCGATTTGATTACTGCATTTCCTTTAATAATAGACCAGAAGCCTCTTGCACTTGGAACGGATGGGGTAGCAGCTGCCATCGTGAAATCGCCTGTGTTGTTACACATCTCGATATCCTGTCCGGCGTCTGCATCATCTGCTTTCTTATAATTAATCAGCGTTACAATGCTGCTGCTGCTGGTACAAGTACCGTTTGTAACGGTCCATTTCAATATAACGGTGTCGCCTATAGGAACAGTTACGTTGGTGTATGGATCATTTGGTGATTTGATAGTAGCTGCACCAGGGATACGACTGATATCTGTCCAAACGCCCACTGCACTGCCTGATCCAGGTTGACTGGCTTTCATTACGAAGTCGGCAGTAGTGTTACATTTTTCCTGGTCAGGACCAGCGTTAGCGGTGATGGCAGCTTTGTAATTGATGATAGTAACCCTGCTGAAAGTAGTGTCACACACACCATTTGCAATTGCCCACTGAAGAACAGCTGTATCGCCTATTGGCACCGTTACTGCAGAAGTTGGACTATTTGGTGATTTAATAGTGGCATTTCCGCTGAGGAGTGTCCAGATGCCTTTTGCAGTTGGAACACCCGGAGCATTTGCCTGCATAATGAAGTCATCTGTTTTGTTACAGATAGACTGATCAGGGCCGGCATTTGCTTTTGCAGCAACCGCATAGTTAGTCAACAATACGGTGTCGGAAGTAGCGGCACAAGTACCGTTGGCGATAGTCCATATCAGGGTAGCGGTATGGCCGGCCAGTACTTTCACCGTTGTGTTGTTTATTGAATCTTTCGTTACGGTAGCCCATGTGGGGTTACCTACTACGGTCCAGTAACTGTATGCGCCATACTGAGTAGGAGCATTAGCTGCCATCGTAAAGATGGAGTCATTACAATGTTCCTGGTCAGGTCCTGCCAGCGCTCTATTTGGCTGTGTATAGTTAGTCAGGAACACCGTGTCTGTGCTGTTGGCACAAGTACCGTTACCGGTTGTCCATATCATGGTAGCGGTGTGACCAGCGAGTACTTTCACAGTAGTGGTATTCAGGGAGTCTTTTGTAATAGTCACCCATGAAGGTTTACCCACTGCGGTCCAGAATCCGTAAGCACCATATTGAGTTACCGGTTTCGCCGCCATTGTAAAGATGGAATCATTACAATGTATTTGGTCAGGACCAGCAACTGCTGCATTTGGTGTAGCATAGTTAGTCAGGAGCACCGTATCTGCATCGTCTACACAAGTACCATTACCAGTTGTCCATACCATGGTAGCGGTATGACCAGCGAGTACTTTCACCGTGGTGGTATTCAGGGAGTCTTTTGCAATAGTCACCCATGAAGGTTTGCCTACAGCGGTCCAGAATCCGTAAGCACCATATTGAGTTACCGGTTTCGCCGCCATGGTGAAGATGGAATCGTTACAATGTATTTGGTCAGGGCCAGCTACAGCTGTAGAAGGCACTTCGTAGTTGGTGATTTTCACCTGGCTGTTAGTAGCAGCACAAGTACCGTTAGTAATCGTCCATACCAGGGTAGCGGTATGACCCGCCAGCAGGGTTACTTTAGTGTTGTACGCTAAGGTATCTGCAATGGTGATCCAGGGTTGTTTGCCACCTACAATAGTCCATGCACCATAAGCACCCATTTGCGCTGGCTTGTTAGCCGCCATGGTGAAGATGGAATCATTACAATGTTTCTGTTCAGGGCCAGCTACAGCTGTAGAAGGCATTTCGTAGTTGGTGAGCTTCACCTGGCTGGTAGTAGCAGCACAAGTACCGTTAGTAATCGTCCATACCAGGGTAGCAGTATGACCCGCCAGCAGGGTTACTTTAGTGTTGTACGCTAAGGTATCTGCAATGGTGATCCAAGGTTGTTTGCCACCTACAATGGTCCATGCTCCATATGCACCAAACTGAGCAGGCTTGTTGGCCGCCATGGTGAAGATGGAATCATTACAATGTTTCTGTTCAGGGCCAGCTACAGCTGTAGAAGGCACTTCGTAGTTGGTGATTTTCACCTGGCTGTTAGTAGCGGCACAAGTACCGTTGGTAATCGTCCATACCAGGGTAGCGGTATGACCAGCCAGCAGGGTTACTTTGCTATTGTACAAAGTAGTATCTGCAATGGTGATCCAAGGCTGTTTACCACCTACGATAGTCCATGCACCGTAAGCACCCATTTGCGCAGGCTTGTTAGCTGCCAGGGTGAAGATGGAATCATTACAATGTTTCTGTTCAGGGCCAGCTACAGCGGTAGAAGGCACTTCGTAGTTGGTGATTTTTACCTGGCTGTTAGTAGCGGCACAAGTACCATTAGTAATCGTCCATACCAGGGTAGCGGTATGACCCGCCAGCAGGGTTACTTTGGTGTTGTACAAAGTAGTATCTGCAATGGTGATCCAAGGCTGTTTACCACCTACGATAGTCCATGCACCGTAAGCACCCATCTGAGCTGGCTTGTTAGCGGCCATGGTGAAGATGGAATCATTACAGTGTTTTTGTTCAGGGCCAGCTACAGCGGTAGAAGGCACTTCGTAGTTGGTGATTTTCACCTGGCTGTTAGTAGCAGCACAAGTGCCGTTAGTAATCGTCCATACCAGGGTAGCGGTATGACCAGCGAGGATCGTCACTTTGGTATTGAATAAAGTAGTATCTGCAATGGTGATCCATGGTTGTTTACCACCTACGATCGTCCACGCACCATATGCACCCATTTGTGCCGGCTTGTTAGCTGCCAGGGTGAAGATGGAATCATTACAGTGTTTCTGTTCAGGGCCAGCTACAGCTGTAGAAGGCACTTCGTAGTTGGTGATTTTCACCTGGCTGTTAGTAGCAGCACAAGTACCGTTGGTAATGGTCCATACCAGGGTAGCGGTATGACCCGCCAGCAGGGTTACTTTAGTGTTGTATGCTAAGGTATCTGCAATGGTGATCCAAGGTTGTTTACCACCTACAATGGTCCATGCACCATATGCACCCATCTGAGCAGGCTTGTTGGCCGCCAGGGTGAAGATGGAATCATTACAGTGTTTCTGTTCAGGGCCAGCTACAGCGGTAGAAGGCACTTCATAGTTGGTGAGCTTCACCTGGCTGTTAGTAGCAGCACAAGTACCGTTAGTAATCGTCCATACCAGGGTAGCGGTATGACCAGCGAGGATCGTCACTTTAGTATTGAATAAAGTAGTATCCGCAATGGTGATCCATGATTGTTTACCACCTACGATTGTCCATGCACCATAAGCCCCCATTTGTGCAGGCTTGTTAGCTGCCAGGGTGAAGATGGAATCATTACAATGTTTCTGTTCAGGGCCAGCTACAGCGGTAGAAGGCACTTCGTAGTTGGTGATTTTCACCTGGCTGTTAGTAGCAGCACAAGTGCCGTTGGTAATGGTCCATACCAGGGTAGCGGTATGACCCGCCAGCAGGGTTACTTTGGTGTTGAACAAAGTAGTGTCTGCAATGGTGATCCATGGTTGTTTACCACCTACAATGGTCCATGCACCGTAAGCCCCCATCTGTGCCGGCTTGTTAGCTGCCAGGATGAAGATGGAGTCATTACAATGTTTCTGTTCAGGGCCAGCTACAGCTGTAGAAGGCACTTCGTAGTTGGTGATTTTCACCTGGCTGTTAGTAGCAGCACAAGTGCCGTTAGTAATGGTCCATACCAGGGTAGCGGTATGACCCGCCAGCAGGGTTACTTTGGTGTTGTACAAAGTAGTATCTGCAATGGTGATCCAAGGTTGTTTACCACCTACGATAGTCCATGCACCGTAAGCACCCATCTGAGCTGGCTTGTTAGCTGCCAGGGTGAAGATGGAATCATTACAATGTTTTTGTTCAGGGCCAGCTACAGCTGTAGAAGGCACTTCGTAGTTGGTGATTTTCACCTGGCTGTTAGTAGCGGCACAAGTGCCGTTAGTAATCGTCCATACCAGGGTTGCGGTATGACCAGCGAGGATCGTCACTTTGGTATTGAATAAAGTAGTATCCGCAATGGTGATCCATGGCTGTTTACCACCTACAATCGTCCATGCACCATAAGCCCCCATCTGCGCCGGCTTGTTAGCCGCCAGGGTGAAGATGGAATCATTACAATGTTTCTGTTCAGGGCCAGCTACAGCTGTAGAAGGCACTTCGTAGTTGGTGATTTTCACCTGGCTGTTAGTAGCAGCACAAGTACCGTTAGTAATCGTCCATACCAGGGTAGCGGTATGACCCGCCAGCAGGGTTACTTTAGTATTGTATGCTAAGGTATCTGCAATGGTGATCCAAGGTTGTTTACCACCTACAATGGTCCATGCACCATAAGCACCCATTTGCGCTGGCTTGTTGGCCGCCATGGTGAAGATGGAATCATTACAATGTTTCTGTTCAGGGCCAGCTACAGCGGTAGAAGGCACTTCATAGTTGGTGAGCTTCACCTGGCTGTTAGTAGCAGCACAAGTACCGTTAGTAATCGTCCATACCAGGGTAGCGGTATGACCAGCGAGGATCGTCACTTTAGTATTGAATAAAGTAGTATCCGCAATGGTGATCCATGATTGTTTACCACCTACGATTGTCCATGCACCATAAGCCCCCATTTGTGCAGGCTTGTTAGCTGCCAGGGTGAAGATGGAATCATTACAATGTTTCTGTTCAGGGCCAGCTACAGCGGTAGAAGGCACTTCGTAGTTGGTGATTTTCACCTGGCTGTTAGTAGCGGCACAAGTGCCGTTAGTAATGGTCCATACCAGGGTAGCGGTATGACCCGCCAGCAGGGTTACTTTGGTGTTGAACAAAGTAGTGTCTGCAATGGTGATCCATGGTTGTTTACCACCTACAATAGTCCATGCACCGTAAGCCCCCATCTGCGCTGGCTTATTAGCTGCCAGGATGAAGATGGAATCATTACAATGTTTCTGTTCAGGGCCAGCTACAGCTGTAGAAGGCACTTCGTAGTTGGTGATTTTCACCTGGCTGGTAGTAGCAGCACAAGTGCCGTTGGTAATGGTCCATACCAGGGTAGCGGTATGACCCGCCAGCAGGGTTACTTTGGTGTTGAACAAAGTAGTATCTGCAATGGTGATCCAAGGTTGTTTACCACCTACGATAGTCCATGCACCGTAAGCACCCATCTGAGCTGGCTTGTTAGCTGCCAGGGTGAAGATGGAATCATTACAATGTTTTTGTTCAGGGCCAGCTACAGCTGTAGAAGGCACTTCGTAGTTGGTGATTTTCACCTGGCTGTTAGTAGCGGCACAAGTGCCGTTAGTAATCGTCCATACCAGGGTTGCGGTATGACCAGCGAGGATCGTCACTTTGGTATTGAATAAAGTAGTATCCGCAATGGTGATCCATGGCTGTTTACCACCTACAATAGTCCATGCACCGTATGCCCCCATCTGCGCCGGCTTGTTAGCCGCCAGGGTGAAGATGGAATCATTACAATGTTTCTGTTCAGGGCCAGCTACAGCTGTAGAAGGCACTTCGTAGTTGGTGATTTTCACCTGGCTGTTAGTAGCAGCACAAGTACCGTTGGTAATCGTCCATACCAGGGTAGCGGTATGACCCGCCAGCAGGGTTACTTTAGTGTTGTACGCTAAGGTATCTGCAATGGTGATCCATGGTTGTTTGCCACCTACAATGGTCCATGCACCATAAGCACCCATTTGCGCTGGCTTGTTAGCCGCCATGGTGAAGATGGAATCATTACAATGTTTCTGTTCAGGGCCAGCTACGGCTATAGAAGGCACTTCATAGTTGGTGAGCTTCACCTGGCTGTTAGTAGCGGCACAAGTACCGTTAGTAATGGTCCACACGAGGGTAGCGGTATGACCAGCGAGGATCGTCACTTTAGTATTGAATAAAGTAGTATCCGCAATGGAAATCCATGATTGTTTACCACCTACGATTGTCCATGCACCGTATGCACCCATTTGTGCAGGCTTGTTAGCTGCCAGGGTGAAGATGGAATCATTACAATGTTTTTGTTCAGGGCCAGCTACAGCGGTAGAAGGCACTTCGTAGTTGGTGATTTTCACCTGGCTGTTAGTAGCGGCACAAGTACCGTTAGTCACCGTCCATACCAGGGTAGCGGTATGACCCGCCAGCATGGTTACTTTGGTGTTGTACAAAGTAGTGTCTGCAATGGTGATCCATGGCTGTTTACCACCTACAACAGTCCATGCACCGTAAGCACCCATTTGTGCCGGCTTGTTAGCCGCCAGGGTGAAGATGGAATCATTACAATGTTTCTGTTCAGGGCCAGCTACAGCTGTAGAAGGCACTTCGTAGTTGGTGATTTTCACCTGGCTGTTAGTAGCGGCACAAGTACCGTTAGTAATGGTCCATACCAGGGTAGCGGTATGACCAGCTAGGATCGTCACTTTGGTATTGAATAAAGTAGTATCCGCAATGGTGATCCATGGTTGTTTACCACCCACAATAGTCCATGCACCGTAAGCCCCCATCTGAGCTGGCTTGTTAGCTGCCAGGGTGAAGATGGAATCATTACAATGTTTTTGTTCAGGGCCAGCTACAGCGGTAGAAGGCACTTCGTAGTTGGTAATTTTCACCTGGCTGTTAGTAGCAGCACAAGTACCGTTAGTAATGGTCCATACCAGGGTAGCGGTATGACCAGCTAGGATCGTCACTTTGGTATTGAATAAAGTAGTATCCGCAATGGTGATCCATGGTTGTTTACCACCCACAATAGTCCATGCACCGTAAGCCCCCATCTGAGCTGGCTTGTTAGCTGCCAGGGTGAAGATGGAATCATTACAATGTTTCTGTTCAGGGCCAGCTACAGCTGTAGAAGGCACTTCGTAGTTGGTGATTTTCACCTGGCTGTTAGTAGCGGCACAAGTACCGTTAGTAATGGTCCATACCAGGGTAGCGGTGTGACCCGCCAGCATAGTTACTTTGGTGTTGTACAAAGTAGTATCTGCAATGGTAATCCAGGGCTGTTTACCACCTACGATCGTCCACGCACCATAAGCCCCCATTTGCGCTGGCTTGTTAGCTGCCAGGGTGAAGATGGAGTCATTACAATGTTTTTGGTCAGTACCAGCTACTGCGGTAGAAGGCACTTCGTAGTTAGTGAGTTTCACCTGGCTGTTAGTAGCAGCACAAGTACCATTAGTGATGGTCCATACCAGGGTAGCGGTATGGCCCGCCAGCATGGTCACTTTGGTATTGAATAAAGTAGTATCTGCAATGGTAATCCATGGTTGTTTACCACCTACAATCGTCCAGGCACCGTAAGCCCCCATTTGTGCTGGCTTGTTAGCTGCCAGGGTGAAGATGGAATCATTACAATGTTTTTGTTCAGGGCCAGCTACAGCGGTAGAAGGCACTTCATAGTTAGTGATTGTTACCGGGTCGGTAGTAGCAGCGCAGGTACCATTAGTGATAGTCCATACCAGGGTAGCGGTATGACCCGCCAGCATGGTTACTTTGGTGTTGAACAAAGTAGTATCCGCAATGGTAATCCAGGGTTGTTTACCACCCACGATGGTCCATGCACCATAAGCCCCCATCTGTGCAGGCTTGTTGGCCGCCATGATGAAGATGGAATCATTACAGTGTTTCTGGTCACCACCAGCTACAGCGGTAGAAGGCACTTCGTAGTTGGTGATTTTCACCTGGCTGTTAGTAGCAGCACAAGTACCGTTAGTAATGGTCCATACCAGGGTAGCAGTATGACCCGCCAGCATGGTTACTTTGGTATTAAATAAAGTAGTATCAGCTATGGTAATCCATGGCTGTTTACCACCTACAATCGTCCAGGCACCGTAAGCACCCATCTGAGCTGGCTTGTTAGCGGCCAGGGTGAAGATGGAATCATTACAATGTTTCTGTTCAGGGCCAGCTACAGCGGTAGAAGGCACTTCATAATTAGTGATTGTTACCTGGTCGGTAGTAGCAGCGCAGGTACCATTAGTGATGGTCCATACCAGGGTAGCAGTATGACCCGCCAGCATGGTTACTTTGGTGTTGAATAAAGTAGTATCTGCAATGGTGATCCAAGGTTGTTTACCACCTACGATCGTCCATGCACCATAAGCCCCCATTTGCGCCGGCTTGTTAGCCGCCATGTTGAAAATGGAATCATTACAATGTTTTTGATCGCCACCAGCTACAGCGGTAGAAGGCACTTCGTAGTTAGTGATCGTCACCTGGTCAGTAGTAGCAGCACAAGTACCATTAGTGATAGTCCATACCAGGGTAGCAGTATGACCCGCCAGCATGGTTACTTTGCTGTTGTACAAAGTAGTATCTGCAATGGTGATCCATGGTTGTTTACCTCCTACAATTGTCCAGGCACCATAAGCCCCCATTTGCGCCGGCTTGTTAGCCGCCATGATGAAGATAGAATCATTACAGTGTTTCTGGTCTGTACCAGCTACAGCGGTAGAAGGCACTTCGTAGTTGGTGATTTTCACCTGGCTGTTAGTAGCAGCACAAGTACCGTTAGTAATAGTCCATACCAGGGTAGCGGTATGACCCGCCAGCATGGTTACTTTGGTATTGAATAAAGTAGTATCTGCAATGGTAATCCATGGTTGTTTACCACCTACAATCGTCCAGGCACCATAAGCCCCCATTTGCGCCGGCTTGTTAGCGGCCAGGGTGAAGATGGAATCATTACAATGTTTCTGGTCAGGGCCAGCTATTGCTGTAGAAGGCACTTCGTAGTTAGTGATCGTTACCGGGTCGGTAGTAGCAGCACAAGTACCATTAGCAATAGTCCATACCAGGGTAGCAGTATGACCCGCCAGCATGGTTACTTTGGTGTTGAACAAAGTAGTATCTGCAATAGTGATCCAGGGTTGTTTACCCCCTACAATGGTCCATGCACCATAAGCACCCATTTGCGCCGGCTTGTTGGCCGCCATGATGAATATAGAATCATTACAATGTTTCTGATCACCACCAGCCACAGCGGTGGAAGGCACTTCATAGTTAGTGATCGTTACCGGGTCGGTAGTAGCAGCGCAGGTACCATTAGTGATAGTCCATACCAGGGTAGCGGTATGGCCTGCGAGCATGGTTACTTTAGTATTAAATAGAGTAGTATCTGTAATGGTAATCCATGATTGTTTACCACCTACGATCGTCCATGCACCATAAGCCCCCATTTGTGCCGGCTTGTTAGCGGCCATGGTAAAGATGGAGTCATTACAGTGCTTTTGGTCAGTACCAGCTACAGCGGTAGAAGGCACTTCGTAATTGGTGATTTTCACCTGGCTGGTGGTAGCGGCACAAATACCGTTGGTCACCGTCCATACCAGGGTAGCGGTATTACCTGCGAGCAGGGTTACTTTGGTGTTGAATAAAGTAGTATCTGCAATGGTGATCCATGGTTGTTTACCACCTACGATCGTCCATGCACCATAAGCCCCCATTTGCGCCGGCTTGTTAGCCGCCATGTTGAAAATGGAATCATTACAATGCTTTTGGTCAGTACCGGCTACAGCGTTAGAAGGCACTTCGTAGTTAGTGATTGTTACCGGGTCGGTAGTAGCGGCGCAGGTACCATTAGTAATAGTCCATACCAGGGTAGCAGTATGGCCCGCCAGCATGGTCACTTTGGTATTGAATAAAGTAGTATCTGCAATGGTAATCCATGATTGTTTACCACCCACAATAGTCCATGCACCGTAAGCACCCATCTGTGCCGGCTTGTTAGCGGCCATGATGAAGATGGAATCATTACAGTGTTTCTGGTCAGTACCAGCTACAGCGGTAGAAGGCACTTCATAGTTAGTGATTGTTACCGGGTCGGTAGTAGCGGCGCAGGTACCATTAGTGATAGTCCATACCAGGGTAGCGGTATGACCCGCCAGCATGGTTACTTTGGTGTTGAATAAAGTAGTATCAGCAATGGTAATCCATGATTGTTTACCACCCACAATAGTCCATGCACCGTAAGCACCCATTTGAGCTGGCTTGTTAGCGGCCATGATGAAGATGGAATCATTACAATGTTTCTGGTCACCACCAGCTACTGCGGTAGAAGGCACTTCATAGTTAGTGATTGTTACCGGGTCGGTAGTAGCAGCACAGGTACCATTAGTGATAGTCCATACCAGGGTAGCGGTATGACCCGCCAGCATGGTTACTTTGGTGTTGAATAAAGTAGTATCTGCAATGGTGATCCATGGTTGTTTACCACCTACGATCGTCCACGCACCATTTGCACCCATTTGCGCCGGCTTGTTAGCCGCCATGATGAAAATGGAATCATTACAATGTTTCTGGTCACCACCAGCTACAGCGGTAGATGGCACTTCGTAGTTGGTGAGTTTTACCTGGTCAGTAGTAGCAGCACAGCTACCATTAGTGATAGTCCATACCAGGGTAGCGGTATGGCCCGCCAGCATGGTTACTTTGGTGTTGAATAAAGTAGTATCCGCAATGGTGATCCAGGGTTGTTTACCACCTACGATTGTCCAGGCACCATAAGCCCCCATTTGCGCCGGCTTGTTAGCCGCCATGATGAAGATAGAATCATTACAGTGTTTCTGGTCTGTACCAGCTACAGCGGTAGAAGGCACTTCGTAGTTGGTGATTTTCACCTGGCTGGTGGTAGCGGCACAAGTACCGTTGGTCACCGTCCATACCAGGGTAGCGGTATTACCTGCGAGCAGGGTTACTTTGGTATTAAACAGAGTAGTATCCGCAATGGTGATCCAGGGTTGTTTACCACCTACAATAGTCCATGCACCGTAAGCCCCCATTTGCGCCGGCTTGTTAGCAGCCATGGTGAAGATGGAGTCATTACAATGTTTCTGGTCAGTACCAGCTACTGCTGTAGAAGGCACTTCATAGTTGGTGATTTTCACCTGGCTGGTGGTAGCGGCACAAGTACCGTTGGTCACCGTCCACACCAGGGTAGCAGTATTACCTGCGAGCAGGGTTACTTTGGTGTTGAATAATGTAGTATCTGCAATCGTAATCCAGGGTTGTTTACCACCTACGATCGTCCATGCACCGTAAGCCCCCATTTGCGCCGGCTTGTTAGCGGCCATGGTAAAGATGGAGTCATTACAATGTTTCTGGTCAGTACCAGCTACAGCGGTAGAAGGCACTTCGTAGTTGGTGATTTTCACCTGGCTGGTGGTAGCGGCACAAGTACCGTTGGTCACCGTCCATACCAGGGTAGCAGTATTACCTGCGAGCATGGTTACTTTGGTGTTGAATAAAGTAGTATCTGCAATGGTAATCCAGGGCTGTTTACCACCTACAATGGTCCATGCACCGTATGCCCCCATTTGTGCTGGCTTGTTAGCCGCCATGTTGAAGATGGAGTCATTACAATGTTTCTGGTCAGTACCAGCTACTGCTGTAGAAGGTACTTCGTAGTTGGTGATTGTTACCGGGTCGGTAGTAGCGGCGCAGGTACCGTTGGTAATGGTCCATACCAGGGTAGCAGTATGACCTGCGAGCATGGTTACTTTGGTGTTGAATAAAGTAGTATCTGCAATGGTAATCCATGATTGTTTACCACCCACAATAGTCCAGGCACCATTTGCCCCCATCTGAGCTGGCTTGTTAGCGGCCATGATGAAGATGGAATCATTACAGTGTTTCTGGTCAGTACCAGCTACGGCGGTAGACGGCACTTCATAGTTAGTGATTGTTACCGGGTCGGTAGTAGCAGCGCAGGTACCATTAGTGATAGTCCATACCAGGGTAGCGGTATGACCCGCCAGCATGGTTACTTTGGTGTTGAACAAAGTAGTATCTGCAATGGTAATCCATGGTTGTTTACCTCCTACGATTGTCCATGCACCATTTGCACCCATCTGTGCCGGCTTGTTAGCCGCCATGATGAAAATGGAATCATTACAATGCTTTTGGTCCGTACCAGCTACAGCGGTAGAAGGCACTTCGTAGTTGGTGATTTTCACCTGGCTGGTGGTAGCGGCACAAGTACCGTTGGTCACCGTCCATACCAGGGTAGCCGTATGGCCCGCCAGCATGGTTACTTTGGTATTAAATAAAGTAGTATCTGCAATGGTAATCCAGGATTGTTTACCACCTACGATGGTCCATGCACCATAAGCCCCCATTTGTGCTGGCTTGTTTGCCGCCATGATGAAAATGGAATCATTACAATGTTTCTGGTCACCACCTGCTACAGCGGTAGAAGGCACTTCGTAGTTGGTGATTTTCACCTGGCTGGTGGTAGCGGCACAAGTACCGTTGGTCACCGTCCATACCAGGGTAGCGGTATTACCTGCGAGCAGGGTTACTTTGGTATTAAATAAAGTAGTATCAGCAATGGTAATCCAGGGTTGTTTACCACCTACAATGGTCCATGCACCATATGCACCCATCTGTGCTGGCTTGTTGGCCGCCATGATGAAGATGGAGTCATTACAGTGCTTTTGGTCAGTACCAGCTACAGCGGTAGAAGGCACTTCGTAGTTGGTGATTTTCACCTGGCTGGTGGTAGCGGCACAAGCACCGTTGGTCACCGTCCACACCAGGGTAGCAGTATTACCTGCCAGCAGGGTTACTTTGGTATTAAATAAAGTAGTATCCGCAATGGTGATCCAGGGTTGTTTACCACCTACGATCGTCCATGCGCCATATGCCCCCATCTGAGCTGGCTTGTTAGCGGCCATGATGAAGATGGAGTCATTACAGTGTTTTTGATCCGTACCAGCTACTGCGGTAGAAGGCACTTCGTAGTTGGTGATTTTCACCTGGCTGGTGGTAGCGGCACAAGTACCGTTGGTCACCGTCCACACCAGGGTAGCAGTATTACCTGCCAGCAGGGTTACTTTGGTATTAAATAAAGTAGTATCCGCAATGGTAATCCAGGGTTGTTTACCACCTACAATGGTCCATGCACCGTATGCACCCATTTGTGCTGGCTTGTTGGCCGCCATGATGAAGATGGAGTCATTACAGTGTTTTTGATCCGTACCAGCTACTGCGGTAGAAGGCACTTCATAGTTGGTGATTTTCACCTGGCTGGTGGTAGCGGCACAAGTACCGTTGCTCACCGTCCATACCAGGGTAGCAGTATTACCTGCGAGCAGGGTTACTTTGGTATTAAATAAAGTAGTATCTGCAATGGTAATCCAGGGTTGTTTACCACCTACGATGGTCCATGCACCATTTGCCCCCATTTGTGCCGGCTTGTTAGCGGCCATGATGAAAATGGAATCATTACAGTGTTTTTGGTCCGTACCAGCTACAGCGGTAGAAGGCACTTCGTAGTTGGTGAGTTGTACCTGGCTGGTGGTAGCGGCACAGGTACCATTAGTGATGGTCCATACCAGGGTAGCGGTATGGCCCGCCAGCATGGTTACTTTAGTATTGAATAAAGTAGTATCCGCAATAGTGATCCATGGCTGTTTACCACCTACAATGGTCCATGCACCATAGGCGCCATATTCGGTTGGCTTGTTGGCAGCCAGGATGAAGATAGAATCGTTACAGTGTTTTTGCGCGGTGCCGGCATCTGCAACTACTGGTTTCTTGAAGTTGGAGATAAACATGGTATCCGTTGTAGTAATACAAGGACCATTGGCAATCGTCCAGAACAAAGTAGCCGTGTCACCTACAGGTACTGTTACAGTAGCATTGGGCTGAGTAGGATTGGTGATGATGGCATTAGGGTTCCAGGTAGTCCATACGCCGTTAACACCTGGTACGCCTGTAGTATTACCATTTAACTGGAAGGCAGTTTTACGCTCGCAATCAGATTGGTCAGCGCCTGCATTGGCCTTGTTAGGTTGCGCATATACAGTTACCGTCACAGATGCACAGGTTGTATTACCGCAGGGACCAGCACTTGGCGCCATTGCATAGTATGTGGTGGTGACACTTACATTAGGAAATACAACAACTGAACTATCTGTGTTAGCTGAAACAGGGTAAACACGTTTGCTGCCAGGTGTACCAGGGCAGCCGCCGGTGTACCATTTCCAGGTAGCTTTTTTACCAGTAGAGTCAATTCCCAACGAACCGCCACTAACAGTCAGCGTATCATTTCCTTTGATGCATATTGCGGTTGTAGATGCAGTTACCTTGGTAGGATTGGTAGATGGCTGTTCTACTGATAAAGAGAAGGTCACTGTTTTAGTACAACCGGCCAATGTATCTTCTTTGGCTGTCAGTACAAAATCATAGTTACCGGCAGGTGTTCCTGCAGGTAACTTCACTTTAAAGGAGTCGCTTGCATTTTGACTTGGCCAGGTACCAATGACTTGCGTAAAGCCAGGCATTTTTCTGGCAACAGGTGCAGTAGGCAATACATCCAGTATATAATTCAGGATATTACCTGTTTTACCAGTATAAACTACTTTAAAGGAGTCAACAGTATTACATACAGCAGGAGCCGTTATGTTCACCGTAGGAGCGGATTTTAACGTCAGCTTAATAGTAGAGGAAGTAGATCCGCTACATACGCCGTTGGAAATGCTCCAGATAAGGGTAACTGTTTTATTACCTCCTTTGATAGTAGCAATAGCATTGAATGCCGTATCATAATTCAACGATACATCAGCAGCGGTAGTCCCGGTGCCTAAAGTCCATTTACCTTTTTCACCAACGCCTGGTTTGGTGGCATTCAGTTGAAAAGTGGTAATGCCACACTGTACAATATCTGTTCCGGCAACACTTGGCGTGAGCGGTTTGGTATTGATCAGTGTAACGTGGCTGACATCAGTACAAGCCGCCAACAGTTTGTTGGTGATCGTCCAGGTGAGGCGTATAGTATCGCCTGGCTGGACACCCGTTACCGTTGTTTGTGGGTTGTTTGGATTGGTGATCGCTGCCAGTTTGGAAGGACCATCAAACGCCCATTGGCCTTGCTGATCTGCGGGAGGGGTAGTCCTCTTAATGTTGAAGTCATTTATATTACACTGTCTGTAAATGGTATCAGCATCTGCTTTTGGCAGAGATCTTACATTTACAATAACAGAGTCGGCTGCGCTACAGGTATGATTTGTCAGCGTTACCTTATACTTTTTGGCGCCGGTGTCAATCGGTGTATGCGTGAGCGTTACATCATTCAACGCACCGATGTTGACACCATTATATGTCCATTTCCAGGAGATGCTATCAACCGGCGCACCACTGTTGGTTTCTTTCAGACTAATAGATTTACCCAAACAGATCTCCAGTGGGGTAGCCGTCATATTAATGACGGGTTGTTGGTCTACAATCACCTTCGCATAACCGGTGTCTCTACATTGCCGGGGTGATTTGGTGACACTATTCCATCCATAGTCTGCTATACCAATCGCACCAAAAGTAGTGTTCACAGTAGGGTAGGCCGTCATCTTCGGCCCCTTGACGACGGGAACCGTTTGCCATTCATAGGTACTATATCCGCCGTTGGCCGTAAGTACCACGGAATCTCCGATACATATCCTGCCCGAGGAAATCGTTACTTTAGGTTTAGGGAGTACCGAGATTTTTGTATATAAAGATGGGGATGCACAGTTGCTGGGATTATCCTTTTCCAGGATATTTACGCGGAAGTAATAATCCACAATCTGGTTAGGGTCTCCTTTGAGTGTTCCTACCGGGAAGGTAAGTACATCTGTATTGATACCAGTTACACCTACAGGAAATACAGGGTTAGTGGGCCAGTTGAGTGTATCCTTGGTAAATTGCCACTGATAGGTTGGGTTGGTGAAATAATCTAATGGACTATAAACCGCTTTGATGGTTACCGGAGCTCCCTCACACAACGAATCCGCCCTTAAAGGCGGTTTTGAAACTCCATCAATAAATGAATAAATATATGGACTACAATATTTAAAACTGATATCATCAATAGCGATGTCATTTCCGCAGTCACCGAGTTTGTCGTTTATAATGGATAGGGTAACGCTGGTAACATTGGGAGGGGTTTTAAATGCACCTCCATATTCCTGCCAGGTTGGTGCATCCAGGTTCATGGACACATCATAGGTTTTGAATCTGGCCAGTACATTTCCACTGCCATCTGCAATCTGGAAGGTAACGCCTGCGTAGTGATAACCATCACTGTTACCAGCAGCACAAGTAGAGTTAAATACTTCTAACCCGTTTACGTTCATAAACCAGGCGCTGAAGTTATATATAGAGCCTGGACAAACGGGTACGCTTTTCTTAATAAAAAAGGTTTTCTTTTCAATCGCTGAGTTAGCGAGTAACATACCTCCTACAGAATCGGCACTTGGGTTAGGGGTGTGGTTAAGGGCATTCACCCATTCGCCTCTCACCTGGGTATTCCAATATACCATGTAGCTATTATCGGCGAAATTAGATGCCGGATAAGGTACGTAATCATACCCGGTACCGTCTGTAGGTACATTGGCATTATTTCGACTATAATTCGCATTCTTGGGGAATTTTCCAAAGTCTTCCAGGAAGTCACCCACACCGGTGTTTTGACCAAGGCATACTGCTTTTGAGCAGTCCTTCACATATATCGTTTTGGTAACCGAATCTTTGCTAGCACCGCGGTAGAGGACTGCCTTAATGGTATACATGCCCAAACTGTTAAACTGTATGGTCAGGGCATTTTTATTATAAGCAGTTTCCCGTTTCTGCCCAATCAGTTTAGGGGTCTGATCGGGGTACCGTTCCGTTGAGTACAGGATATTATACGATCCTCCGGTAATGTACCAACTGGCCGAATCGGACAGTTTATAGGTTCCGCTTTTGGGCCAGAGAAAAGCATTCGTACTGGCGAAACTTCCCAGGCAGGCAGAATCCGGCAGATTCATAAATGGTTTATCAGCCGTTTGAGCATCCGCCTGCTTATTCAGCAGAATTAGCCCCAGTAGGAGGAATAAAAAGGTTAATAGACGTTTCATAGGTGCAAGCAGTTAAGTAAAAAAAGTATCAGGTCTGGTAGATCGGTCTACTCAGTCCTATTGGTGCTCAACTCTTTACATCGGAAGAAATAACCGGTGAGGGATTTCCGGCATGGGTTAGATAATGTGTAAAATGGTTTCATAGGCGTCAGGTGTTTATACATAGTATGGTTAAAATATGTAATTAAATTAGCATTAAAATTATAAATAATATAGTAAAATAAAAAAAGTGATAATAATTATAATATGAATAGGGGCCAGATAAGTTGAAGGGAAGATGAAAGGAAAACTGATTGTCAATAGCTTGCGGAGGGGTAAAAAAATATTAATAAGTTATCCACATTTGGGATCCGGGCTTATTTATTTATACAAGACTGTGCTTTATTGAATTAATTTCATACCTTTGCAGACCAAATTTGATGTAAGATGCCCAAAGTAAAGACACATTCCCGTGCCAAGAAAACGTTCAAGGTTGGTGGGAACGGACAGATTAAGCGGTTCATGGCCTTCAAAAGCCACTTACTGACTAAAAAATCTACGAAAAGAAAACGTAGCTTAAGAGGTAGTACGCTGGTTCACGAAGCAAATCTTAACCTGGTTAAGAGAATGCTCGGAATGCGCTAGTATCTGTCAAAAGAATCGAATTTTATAACCTGAGAAAAAAACAAAGCAAATGCCTCGTTCAGTTAATGCCGTAGCTTCAAGAGCCCGGAGAAAAAGGATCTTAAAGCAAGCCAAAGGCTTCTACGGTAAAAGAAAAAATGTTTACACCGTAGCGAAAAACGTTCTTGAAAAAGGACTCACTTACAGCTATGTAGGTCGTAAATTAAAGAAAAGAAACTACCGTCAGCTGTGGATCGCCCGTATCAACGCTGCTGTTAGAGCAGAAGGGTTGACCTATTCTGTGTTTATGAACAAATTAGCTGGTAAAAATATCGACCTGAACAGAAAAGTTCTGGCTGATCTGGCTATGAATGAACCAGAAACTTTTAAAGCACTGGTAGCTTCAGTAAAGTAAGACTTACCTGATAGTAAATACCCGGTAGCTGGCATCCCACAAGATGTCAGCTATTTTGTTTTTAGGAAAGATACCCAGTAAAGCAGATCCACTACCACTCATCGTAGCATACAAAGCCCCCGCTTCATATAATTGGCCCTTTATTTTCTCCAACACCGGATGCGCCGCAAATACAGGCGCTTCAAAGTCATTCGTCACTTTATCTTTCCATTCCGCTACCGGTAATTGAATCACTTCCGGCAACGACCAGGCCGCTGGTTTCGGCGTCAGTTGCTTAAATGCCCATCCGGTGTTTACGTGAATCCCTGGATGTACTAACAAAAAAGAATACCCGGAAAGATCCAGGGTAACAGGTGTCATAATTTCACCGCGACCAGTAGCAAAGCAGGGCTGGTTAAGGATAAAGAACGGACAATCACTGCCTAGCTGTGCCGCATAAGCCACCAATGCGTCAGTAGTCAAACCAAGCTGGAACTTCTGGTTGATCAGCTTCAGCATAAACGCCGCATCTGCAGAACCTCCTCCAAGACCGGCACCAATTGGAATGTTTTTGTGCAGATGAATATTTAAGGGCTGTACCTGGGGGAAATCCTGCCGTAACAGCTGAAACGCCCTGAGGCAAAGATTGTCGGCCACATCACCGGGAACCGCAATGCCACTGCTTTCAAATGCTAATGTAGCATGTGTAATACCTTCCAACGCATCACAAACAGGCAGGGGATAAAAAATGGTTTCCAGGTCATGAAAACCATCCGGGCGCTTTTGGGTAATATGCAGGCCCAGGTTTATTTTACAATTGGGAAATACAATCATGTAGCATTCATTGCATAGCAAAGCAACAGCTGCAGTATCGTACTGCCGGCTGCATCGCTTTTACTGAAAAAAGAATTTATTTGCTTTTGCGGCTGTTAATCTCATCGCGTATGGCGATGGCACGGATATAATCTTCCTGTTCCAATACTTCCTGTAAGAGTGTAGTTAATTCTTCTACATTCATGGCTTTGAGGTCGTCTTCTGCTCCTTTTTCATGCTCCGAAATGGTAGGGGTCACCGGCTTGTTACTTTTCTTACCGGCAGGATCATCCAGTAAGATGCCCGCACTGTTAAGAATATTCTCAAACGTATAAATAGGGCAGCCAAAACGAACCGCAAGCGCTAATGCATCAGATGTACGGGAATCAATCTCGATGGTTTCATCGTTATTGGCACAGATAAGCTTGGAATAAAAAATGCCCTCCTGTAAATTGCTGATCACAACCTCCTGTAATTCTACATTAAAGGCGTTCATGAAGTTCTTCATCAGGTCGTGTGTTAAAGGCCGGCTGGGTTGCATTTTCTCAAGCGCTACCGCAATCGCCTGCGCTTCAAAGCCTCCAATCACAATAGGCAAACGGCGTAACCCATTTACTTCTCCCAGTACCACGGCATATGAATGAGTCTGCGTAATGCTGTGCGATAAAGCAACTATTTCCAGTTCTATTTTTCTCATATCTGTCTTGCGTTGTCGCTGAATAGTTTGTAAGACCGTGAAGTTAGAAAAATATTCCTTATCTAAAAAAAATCTATCATGATAAATGCCTAATATAAGCGTTACGAATTAAGAATTACGACTGACAGGATTAACACGATCTTAAAGTTTGTACCAGCCCTTCGTAATTCTTAATTCGCAACGATGATTATTATCCTTCTTTAAATTTCTTCACTGCTTTTGTCAGCGCAGGCACTACTTCAAACGCATCACCCACAATACCATAGTCGGCCGCTTTGAAGAAAGGAGCTTCCGGATCTTTATTGATCACCACAATCACCTTACTACCATTTACACCAGCCAGGTGCTGTATTGCACCAGAAATACCAATGGCTACATAAAGGTTAGGACGTACCGTTAAACCCGTTTGACCCACATGTTCATGGTGCGGACGCCAGCCGGCATCTGCCACCGGGCGGGAACTCGCAGTAGCTGCTCCCAGTGCTTTAGCCAGATCTTCCAGTATACCCCAGTTCTCAGGCCCTTTCAATCCGCGACCACCACTGACAATGATTTCAGCTTCCGTTAAAGGAATATCACCACTCACGGTTTCTGTTTTTACTACCTTCACTTTAAAGTCGGCATCGTTGATAGCCGGGCTGAAAGCCTCCACAGTAGCTGTACCTGATCCCTGAACCGGAGGGAAGGTGTTAGGTATAATCGCGATTATTTTAATATCTGAAGTGATGTTGATATTGGCAAATGCCTTACCGGAAAACACGTTCTTTTTTACCACAAAACCATTGCTGGTGTCAGGATAGGAAACGGCACCTGATACCAAACCAGCTTTCAGCCGGGCTGCTACTCTTGGCGCTACAGCCTTGCCATCAAAGTTGTGCGGGAAGATGATCACCTTACTGCCTTCTTTGCCAGCTGCTTCTGCAATCACTTTAGTATATACAATGCTTTCTACTTCGTGTAAGCGGGCGTCGGCAGCGTGCAATACTTTCTGGGCGCCGTAATTGCCCAATGCCGCCAGTTCACTGGCATCCACGGGACCTAATACCAGCGCTGTGGCTGTTGTACCCAGTTGTTCTGCTACTTTGGCTCCATAAGTAATGGCTTCCAGCGCTGCTTTTTTGATTTTACCCTGCGCCTGATCGGCAAATATTAATATAGACATGAATAATTTAATTAGTAGTTGAGAGATAGTTTACCCTTAGATCACTTTAGCTTCTTCATGCAGCAACTTCACCAGTTCTTCTACGTTATCAGGACTGATCAGTTTTACACCTGCCTTAGCCGGCGGCAGTTCAAAGCCTACCACGGCAGTCAGTGCATCCGCAGCTACTGGTTCAACTACACTTAATGGTTTGGTTCTAGCCGCCATAATACCGCGCATATTAGGAATACGGGCCTCCGCCATTCCTTTCTGGCAGGAAACTACTACCGGAAGTGATACTTCACATACTTCTTCTCCACCTTCAATCTCCCTGTTTACAGTGGCTACGGTGCCACTCAGATCAAATTTGGCAGCAATAGATACATAAGGCAGTTCCAGCAGTTCCGCGATCATACCGCCTATGCCGGAGCCATTATAATCAATGGTTTCTTTACCGGTAAAAATAATGTCGTATTGCTTATCCCGGGCATGCGCCGCTATCTGCGAAGCAATGTAATAACTGTCTGCACTGTCTGCATTTACACGGAAAGCTTCATCGCCACCCAAAGCCAGGGCTTTACGAATAATAGGATCACAATCTGCTCCGCCTACGGTAATAAGATGCACATCCGCTCCGATGGTTTCTTTCAGCTCCAGCGCCCTCACCAATGCATACCATTCGTCGTATGGATTAATGATAAACTGTACACCAGCCTCATTGAATTTCGTGTTATTGTCCGTGAAAGCTATTTTTGCAGTCGTGTCCGGAGTTTTGCTGATACATACTAAAATCTTCATGGCCTTAAACTGTTTTATTTAAAAATGCGGTAATAGCAAATATATCTAAATAAAGTACGCCAACCACAAGGGGAGAAGATGATTTTAATCAGTATAACGATTGACATATTGTATAATAAGATAATAATAAAACAGGATGGACAGAATCGCACAAATAAAGCAGCTTTTGTTGGCTACGCCCAACGACAGCTTCCTGAAGCACGCATTGGGGCTGGAGTATATTAAGATCAACGATGATGCGGCTGCCCGGCAGCAGTTCGAAGAGCTGCTGGCCAACGAGCCAGGATATGTAGGCTCTTACTATCAACTGGGAAAGTTGCTGGAAAGGGCGGGTGATAATACTGCTGCCCTGAAGGTGTATGAAACCGGGATGGCGATGGCCAAAGCCGGTAATGAAAGACATGCTTATAACGAACTGCAATCTGCCTACGAAGAACTGGCGTATTGATCTTTTAAATCCAATCAACAACGGATGCCTCAACATTTAGTAACTAATTTCTCCGCTTATATTTCCCGTCAACAGTTATTTGATCCCGGGCAACAAGTGCTGCTGGCCGTTAGCGGCGGCATCGATTCTGTAGTAATGGCCTGGCTCTTCAAACAAGCCGGTTACAAGGCAGGTATTGCCCATTGTAACTTCCAGTTGCGGGGAGAAGAATCCCAAAGAGATGAAGCGTTTGTAAAACAGCTGGCAACCACCCTGGAATTACCGCTATACACCACCCGGTTTGATACGCAAGCTTACGTGGAGGACCAGCGCATTACCATCCAGGTGGCAGCCAGGGAGCTGCGCTATAACTGGCTGGAACAAATACGCGCGGAACATGGCTATGCATTCATTGCCACTGCACATCATATGCAGGACAGCGTGGAAACGGCCCTGATGAATTTTACAAAAGGCACCGGCATCGCCGGTTTGCATGGCATATTGCCGAAACAGGAACACCTGATCCGCCCTCTGCTGTTTACGGAAAAGGAAACGCTGGAAGCCTATGCCGCTATGCATAATATTGCCTATGTAGAAGATAGCTCCAATATAACGGATAAGTATACACGTAATTTTTACAGGCATCAGGTTATTCCCCGTTTAAAGGAAGCATTTCCGGCTGCGGTAAAGAATATGGCCGCTACCATAGAGCGGATGAAAGAAGCCGAAATCCTTTACCGGGAAGCGATAGATAAACATCGCAAACGCCTGCTTTTCGAGGAAAATGGCACGTGGAAAGTACCGGTGCTAAAACTGCAAAAAAGTATACCGCTGCAAACCATTGCCTGGGAACTGTTTCGTACGTTTGGATGTTCCTCAGCACAAACACAGCAGGTATTGCTGTTACTGGAGAGCGAATCCGGCCGGTACGTGGAAACCAGCACCCATCGTATTATCCGCAATCGCCAATGGTTACTGATTACACCACTTACTACCGCCACCGCGTCATTGGTGGTGATTGAACCAGGGCAGTCAACTATTCATTTTGGAGGCGGCCAACTGCATGTGCGTCAGCAGGAGAGAGGTACGGCGACTATTCCTGCTGCTACCGAAACTGCCTGGCTGGATGCCGCCGCAGTAAGCTTTCCACTGATTTTGCGCAAATGGAAACAAGGTGATTATTTTTATCCCCTCGGGATGCCCAAAAAGAAAAAGGTAAGTCGTTTCCTCATTGATCAGAAACTATCGTTGCCACAAAAAGAAAAGGTATGGGTGCTGGAATCTAACAAACGGATTGTATGGATAGTAGGGATGAGAATAGATGACCGGGCGAAAATCACCTCCAAAACAAAAGGGGTATTGAGCATAGACTTTATTAAATAAAAAGATGGATTTAGTTACATCTCCCGTAACTAAATCCATCCACTGATATTACCGGTGCAAAAGCGCCTGGATGAAATAAGTACCCAGCTGAGGATAGAAGATCAGCGGGAATACAAAGCCATAGATGGCCCCCCAGAAGTGCGCGGAATGATTGATATTGTCACCGCCTTTCCTCGACATATACGCAGATCCCGCCAGGAACAGCACACCGTAGATAACAGCCGGTAATGGAATGGCCGCAAATACATAAATTTTCTGCCACGGCGTGATCAGGATCGATGTAAATACCACACCAGAAATGGCTCCTGAAGCGCCCAGCGACGCGTAGTGCTCATTATTGCGGTTTTTTATGTAAGAAGGAATATCTGCCACAATGATGCCCAGTATATAATAGGCTACAAACACCAATTTATTTTGAAATAGTTGTTGGAAAACCCCTTCAATGAACTCCCCAAAAAACCATAAGGTGAGCATATTAAATATCAGGTGCCCGGCATCGGCATGTACAAAACCAGACGTGACAAAGCGGTAATATTGGTGATAACGACTTACCATGTAAGGGCGCATCATCAGCTTTTCCAACTGGTCCTGGTTCTGGAGTGCCGTAAAGGAAATAATGGCGGTGATAATGATAATGATTAAGCTGATCGTAATTGTCATATAAACGGGTTGTTAATGGTATCCTGAATATAACTATTGATGATGATATTTTTCCCTGTTCAACACAGTATAGGCACGGTATAATTGTTCGGTGAAAATTAGTCGCACCAGCTGATGCGGGAAGGTGAGGGGCGACAAAGACATTTGCAACTGCGCTCTTTGCAATACCGTGGCATCTATACCGAAAGCGCCGCCTATCAGTATAATCAATTGCCTGGTACCGGCATTATTACGTTGTTGCAGGAAATCTGCAAATTGTACTGTTGTCATCATCTTCCCCTTTTCATCCAATGCCAGCAAAAAATCGGTGGGCTGCAACATATCCAGGATGATTTTTGCTTCCTGTTTTTTTAGTTCAGGCACGGATAAACTGGCTGCCTGCTTTACAGTAGGGATCAGCTTTACTTCAAAATCTACATAATGCTGTAGTCTTTTTTGAAAAACAGCAATGCCCTCCCTGATATAGGGATCATGTTCTTTTCCGATGCTCCAGAGTTGAATTTTCACGTCTTACAATAATTAATCAATCGTTGTAAAAGTAAGTGTAAATCAGAAGATTGGAGCGTTTTTTTAATAACAGTTTGGCAGTTTGCGAAAAATAGATAACTTTATGATTCCACTATTAAATGGCTCTGTAGCTCAATTGAATAGAGCATCTGACTACGGATCAGAAGGTTTCAGGTTTGAATCCTGACAGGGTCACCAGGATAAAGCCCCATCACTGATGGGGCTTTACTTTTATCCCTTCTTTCGTATTAATGGCGATTTTCCCAAGCGTGAATACTTTAGCAACCTGATATACCCGGCATTAAAAAGGGCTGGCCGGAAGACGATCCTTTTAAACCACGGTATTCACAACATATTTATGTTACCGGTGGATCAACATATCAAGTAGAAAATACTATAATCGGAACTATTAAATTATATTAATAGTTTATATATTGTTATGATTGCGCTGTTGCGTTAAACCCTTTTACACCTATACTATGATATTTTTTTATGGCCGCAGAAGTTTGCTGATGAAATCGTTCCAATTGGCAGACATAGGCGTCTTCAGCGACGTACCTGATTTTGTGCGGTTTGAAGTCAGGCAGAATTACGCACATCTTTACTGGATTCCACTGTTCCCGCTGGGTAAAATGTGGTGCGTTCGTAAAACGGATAACAAGCTATATGAAGTGAATGAAGAACTGCTGCCACTCCTGGAAGCCTTACCACATCCTTCTATGTCGTGGCTGGCTTTTCTGGGTCCAATTTTGCTGGTGGCAGGGTATGTATTATTTAGATTAGGATTGATTTTTTAACTAAAAGAATATTATGGAAAGTCCGGTGAAATGGCCATTCATAGCCAGTTTACCGGACATTTTTCATAAAAATTAGTAATCGCTTATCCTGCAAAGGCATCCAGCATATCCATTGATGGGGCAAAGAACAAACTCCCGGTGGTGGCCGTGCTAAAATCCAGGATACGGTCATAGTTACCTGCCGGGTCACCTATAAACATATTGCGAAGCATCTTTTCTACGGTAGTGAAAGTGCTGGCATAACAGATAAAATAGGTCCCCATTTCATTGGTAGATACATTGCCGAAGGGCATGTTATCCCGCACTACTTTAAAGTCATCACCGATATTTGCCAGCGCAATATGCGCGTTTTTAGGTTTTACCTCATCGCTCATTTCAATGTCATGTTCCTTTGAACGTCCGATAACTTTCTCCTGTTCGGATACCGGGAGCGACTTCCACGCATTGAGGTTGTGGAGGTACTTTTGTACAAACAGGTAGCTGCCTCCTTTGTAGGCCGGATCCTGTTCTCCAATTACCGCAAAATAATCACGGTCTGTTCCGTGCGGATTTTCCGTACCATCTACAAAGCCCAAAATAGAGCGGCTGTCCCAATAACGAAAGCCCTGTACTTCTACTACACAATCTGCTATTTCCTTCATGAAATCCGCAATAACGGAAGCCATATCATATGCATGGCTCTTTGCATCGGAGCGGATGTGAAAATGCAGATCGCCTTTGGTGGCAACGGCGGTATGTTTGCCACCGGGTATTGCTTCAAAGCTTTTAAGTTCCAGTGGTAAAGGCTTCGGTAAATCCAGTTTCAGCCAAGCCTCGTAACCAATGCCCATAACGCAGCTTGCCTTTGCATCGGGAAAGCGATCGAGGGCTGAGTTATTGAGATTAATCACCAATGCGCAGACCCGCTGGAAAACAGGCTTTATCTGCGCTGCGGCTAAGCCGTCCTTAAAGTTCCATACGAGGAAGTAAGTATTATTGTTTGGATAATCCGTTACATTTTGCGGGTTATTGGTGTTGATCGTGCCGACTGTTGCCATGTGCTGATATATTGGTGTTATCGTAAAGGTACCTCCAAATTACTAAATTCTACTATTGATATAAGAGGGTGTTTGGATAGAAATCTCTTTTTTTTAGTGATGTTTAAATCCGGTAAAATCTACAACTACACTACGTTTGCAGTATTTTCCGATAGACGTATATACGTGGGCGATAGGGCAATGAGCAATTTTTTTTTTGGTTAAAATAAAAAGTTGCCACATATTTGCACTCCCAAACGGGGAAATGGCTCCGTAGCTCAACTGAATAGAGCATTTGACTACGAATCAAAAGGTTTCTGGTTTGAATCCAGACGGAGTCACAAAAAAGCCTTCAGGTAATACCTGGAGGCTTTTTTATTTTACCGCATTCCTTTCTTTCTGTCCTTTCTTTTTTTATATTTATTATCACACAAGGTGCTTGTCGCCCGCGTTACTATCACTTTGCCGGAAGTGGAGCTGAGCTCCGGTAAGAGCCGAAAACCGAAAAATAAATCAACATGCCGATAGCAGTAAAGCAGCGATTATTATCACTGGATTTTTTTCGTGGCGTGACGGTAGCCGCCATGATACTGGTGAATAACCCTGGCAACTGGAGCTATGTATATGCGCCATTGGAACATTCCAAATGGAATGGTTGTACACCCACCGACCTGATTTTCCCTTTCTTCCTGTTCATTGTAGGGGTGTCTGTTGCTTATGCGCTGGGAAGCCGGAAGGAGGATCCAACGCAACACAAAAAACTTATCTGGCAGGCTTTGCGCAGAGGGGCCACTATTATTGCATTGGGTTGGCTGTTGAGCCTTATTCCTAAATTCAATTTTGCGCATCTGCGATTTCCGGGGGTGTTGCCACGAATAGGAGTGGTGTTCAGCATTTGCGCCATCCTGTTCATTAAAACAAGCCGGCGCACGCAGCTATGGACAGGCGTAGTATTATTACTGGGCTACTGGATAATCATGACCTGTATTCCTGTGCCAGGTATTGGCGCGCCTAACCTGGAGCCGGAAACGAACCTGGGGGCATGGCTGGATCGCCTGGTGTTTACACCGGCCCATTTATGGGCTGGCTCTAAAACCTGGGACCCTGAAGGGATTCTCAGTACTATTCCGGCTATTGGTACCGGCATATTTGGTATGCTGGTGGGGGCCTGGCTGCAGCGTAAAGACCAGGAGCAGGCCGTAAAAGTGTCCTGGATGTTTGTGTATGGTTTTATTACGGTGTTGTTAGCGCTGACCTGGGATCCTTTTTTCCCGATTAATAAATCGTTGTGGACAAGCTCATTTGTACTATATACCGGCGGTTTGGCTACCATGGCGCTGGCATCCTGTTACTGGCTGATTGATGTACAGCAGCATCAGCGCTATCTCACGCCCTTTGTGGCTTTTGGCCGCAATGCCATTACCGCTTTTGTACTTTCCGGGCTGGTGCCGAAGATATTGGGTTATATACCCATGAAAGATACCAACCTGCATGAATGGTTTTATCAAACGGTTTTTGCCAGTTGGTTATCGCCTTACCATGCTTCGCTGGGAGCCGCGATATTATTGGTATTGGTGATCCTGGTGCCAGTGGGATGGATGTACCGTAGAAATATTATCATTAAAGTATAAGACGAAAAACAACTACTAACGTACTAGTATATACGAAATAATTACCCGCTCGCCGGACTGCCTGAAATGGAGTATTTATTGGTGTTTCCTTTAATTACGTATATCCGTTAGCGATAGTATCTGAAAAAATATTTTAAATTTTTTTTGTTAAATTTAAAACAAATCCTACATTTGCAATCCCAAACGGGGAAATGGCTTCATAGCTCAACTGAATAGAGCATTTGACTACGAATCAAAAGGTTTCTGGTTTGAATCCAGATGAGGTCACTAAAAGATGGAAATGCTGCATACATAAGTGCAGCATTTCCTATCTAAATGAAAAATCTGAAGAAAAGCTATCAGATATAAAAACTTGAAAAATAATTTGTTAGAATAAAAAAATATTCTACATTTGCAATCCCGAAAGGGGAAAACGGCTTCATAGCTCAACTGAATAGAGCATTTGACTACGAATCAAAAGGTTTCTGGTTTGAATCCAGATGAGGTCACCAACGAAAGGACGAACAAGGGTTACACCGGTTCGTCCTTTTTTTATGCCCTGACCCAGGGGGAATGGCAACCTGGTTTAACCCATAGTGACGCAAGTGCTAAGCGCCTGACTTCTCCCAATAACATTCATTAAAAATTATATTTTTATATTTTATATTTGATAGTATGCTCCTTTCTTTGTCTGATCAAATGGCTGATGTAATGGCCGATGCGCGGAGCTTCAGCCTGGAGAATAAAATTTACTATATAGACAGCCTGCTTGTATTGTTGATGCTATTGCATCGGGATGATGTTTTCCTACCCATCCCGGAAGACGACCGGGCCATAATACTACAGCGGCTAAGTGCACAGGAGTGGGTGCAATTGGAAACGGTATCTGACCTGCTGGCCATCCCTTTGACAGTAGAACTGGAAGAACTGATGGATGGAGCCTGGAGAATAAACAAGCTAATACATAGCACTAAGGATTTAATGGCAGAAGACCTGCTGCTGGCAATGCTAAGTGTGCAGGGCCCTTGTCGGGAAAAACTGGAAAGGGGTGGACTTATTTTTGAAGATTACGTGGAGGCATTGGCTGAAAAAGAAGGAAAAGAGATGGAGGAAGATGGGGAGGAAGACGTAGACTATTACCTCTTTGTGCCTATGGATTATGCCGCACGGGAGCCTCAACGGGACTGGATGAAAGAAGGCATGGTCCGCTTTTTATCCGGAAAATCCCAAAAGGAAAAGCAGGCAGGAGAACACCTGAAAACAGCCGATTATTATTACCGGTTTAATCAGTTTAAGCTGTGCCGGAATTATTGCTGGTATGCACTGCAAGCCAGCCCCACGTTTATGGATGCATACGTTTTATGTGCCATTGCCTGGATGAAAGAGCGCGCATATGATAAAGCGTATCCTCATCTGAAAGATGCGCTGCGACTGGATCCTGGCAATATTTATACTATGGAAAACATGGCAAGTTGCCTCCGCCATATGGGAGCAGTCGAAGAGGCGGAAAAAATATATCAGCAATTACCCCACGATACGGACGACGTTTATCTACTGAACAACCTTGGATTCTTTTATAGCGATACCGGGAAATATGAGCAGGCCATCAGCTTACTGGATCGCGCCATTGCCCTGGGAGGTGACGAATACAACGCCTTTGCCTATAACAATAAAGGCTACGCCCTGATGCAACTAGGGCAGCTGGATGCCGCACGTGAATTCATATTAAAATCCCTCACTTTGCACAAAGGGAATGGATACGCTTACCGTAACCTGGCCCTCTTATACCTGAAAGAAAATAATCGTATTGCAGCCCGGGAAGCCTTGCTTCAGGCTAAACGTTTCCGGTTTGCCGCTTTGTATGGTCCGGAAGTAGATGAATTATTAGCGGGATTTGAATAGTATACATTTCCTGGGAAGGGAGTTCCGGTAAAAAACATTATCTTTTACGGGTTGTTATCTGATCATCCGGCAACAGGCCGGTCATCATTTTGCCCAAAAAGGAAACCAGGAACTATGATACGGATCAAAAAAGAAGGCGTGTTACTGAAACCCACCACGCTGGCGTTTGAAAAAGAAGGCGTGTTAAACCCTGCTACCATCAGAGAAGGTGATGACATTCTTTTTTATTATAGAGCTGTGCAGCAGGGAAATCATTCCAGCATTGGCTTTTGCCGCCTTAGTGGCCCGCTGACAGTTACGGAACGCATGACCCAACCACTGCTTTTCCCGGAACATGATTATGAGTCGAAAGGCCTGGAAGATCCCCGAGTAGTAAAGATCGACGATCTATATTATCTCACTTATACTGCCTATGATGGCGCTAACGCCTGCGGAGCGCTGGCCACTTCCTCAGATGGTATTCATTTTGAAAAGAAAGGGCTGATAGTGGCGCAGATGGACTTTCTAACATTTAAAAAACTAGCCGCTACTAATTTTACCCTTAACGAGAAATACACTACCTACAACAGTTTCAACCCAAAATTATGGGATAAGGATGTTGTTTTTTTTCCGAGAAGAATCAACGGCAAATTATATTTCCTGCATCGTATCAAGCCCGATGTGCAGCTGGTAGCGGTGAATGATTTATCGGAATTAACCCCGGCTTTCTGGGAAGATTATTTCCTGCATCTGAAGGACCATATTGTACTTTCTTCCAGGTATGCGCATGAAATAAGCTATGTGGGCGCTGGTTGTCCACCGATAGAAACGCCGCATGGCTGGCTGCTGATCTATCATGGTGTGCATGAAACAAAGCATGGATACGTATATGTAGGCTGTGCCGCTTTGCTGGACCTCGATAATCCCATGAAGGAAATAGCCCGCTTGCCTCACCCGATATTAGTACCAGAGCGGGCTTGGGAAGTCAGGGGAGATGTAGATAATGTTTGTTTTCCTACAGGCACCGCGGTATTCCACGATGCACTCTATATTTACTATGGCGCCGGTGATGAAGTAATTGCGACAGGCGTGGTTAGCATCACGGAGTTACTCAACGAATTACTCGCTCATAAATCGGTGTAACAGGCTACAATAGTAGCTATCACCCGCTTGGTTTCTTCCGGATCACGCACCCGGATACAGTCTACCCCTGCTTCTTTGGCCGGATAGTCGTTGCCACCAGGGAAAATGGCATCGCCGGCAAAAAGCATTTCAGCAATGGTAATGTGTAAGATATCTTCCAGCTTATGGATGCCGTAAGCTTTGTCGATGCCAGGTTTGGTAATGTCTACAGAGGTGGTGCCACCCAGGTTAACGGAAAATTCCGGGATCAGCTGTGCCAGCATGGCTTTCATCTTTTGCCTTTTGGCAAAATCCGGATCCCATTTTTGTTTCTCTTCCAGTGGCGCTGCTTGTCCCAGTGCAGAAAACGTGATCTGGCTGCCCCGGTCTTCTATCTGTTCTCCCCACAATTGCGGCGGTGTGTAGCTGAGTTCCGTCACTACATTCCGTAAAGCAGTAACGATTTTTTCCTTTTCTGCTGCCGTGAAATTTTCTGCATATAGCAGTGACCAATCGTTGCGGTATTCATAAAATTGGGTACCACAGGTAGGCAGAATAGATAGTTGTTGTAACCGTTCTCCTGCAGGCAGGTGCGCGAGCACCTGCTTTTGGAATTGTGGCCAGGCGCCACCGGAGATAATAGCCACCCTGGCCACCTGTAGCAGGGAATATAGTAATGCGCTCATTTCCTCATCTATAGAAGATTTGCTCGGCGCCAGGGTACCATCGAGATCGAATACGACCAGTTTTTTCATAGACCGTATTATTTATTTAATAACGCTAACGCCTGTACGCAAATGTTATCAGCAGTAAAACCAAATTCCCGCAATAGCACCGGGCCGGGCGCAGAAGCGCCAAAGCGGTCTATGGAAATGTTGAGGCCTTTGTCGCCGGTATAACGTTGCCAGCCCATGGAGATGCCTGCTTCTACTGATATCCGTGCGGTAACAGCGGCTGGTAATACCTGCTCCCGGTAGGCAGCCGGCTGTGCGTCAAATAATTCCCAGCTGGGCATGGACACTACGCGAACGGCTATACGTGATTTTAGTTTTTCCTGGGCGGCCAGTGCCAGGTCTACTTCCGAACCGGTAGCAATGAGAATCAGCTCCGGTACACCATTGGGCGCTTCAGAAACAATATAGGCGCCAAAACGTAGCCCATTTGCCGCAGCGTATTTGCTGCGATCTATTGTGGATACCGCCTGCCTGGAGAGGATCAGCGCTACGGGTTTATCGGGTAACAATATGGCCATTTGCCAGGCAGCAATGGTTTCATTGGCATCCCCCGGACGAATCACCACCAGGTCAGGGATAGCCCGTAGTGCCGCCAGCAATTCCACCGGCTGATGGGTAGGGCCATCTTCTCCCATGGCGATGCTGTCGTGCGTAAACACGTATATGACTTTCAGTTCCGATAACGCCGCCAATCGTATCGATGGGCGCATATAATCCGAAAACGTCAGGAAGGTAGCACAGTAGGGGATAATGCCCCCATGTGCAGACAAGCCATTGGAAATAGCTCCCATGGCATGTTCACGCACGCCATATTGTATATTTCTGCCTTCATAACTCCATGCACCGCCGGCAGATCCCTGCAGGTCGCCCACTTTCATGAGCGGGCTTTCAAAATTACCAGCGTCTTTTAGTTCTGTATTAGTAGAAGTATTGAGGTCGGCGGAGCCGCCTATCAGGCCGGGTAGGTGCGGAAAGAAGGCTTGCATGATTTTGCCGGAAGCAGCCCTGGTGGCAAGTCCTTTTGCATCAGCGGGAAATGGGGTAATGTCTTTGTCCCAGTTTTCCGGTATATGTCCATGTATCAGTAAGCGCAGCTCTTTCGCCAGGTCCGGGTATTTCTGTGCATAAATCACCATTTGTTCTTCCCATTTTGCGCTTTCCTTTTTGCCAACGTCAACAGCTATACGAAAATGAGCAGCTGCTTCGGGAGGTACCAGGAAATCCGGTGTGGTAGGCCAGCCCAGCTTTTCTTTGGTGAGCTTTACTTCTTCCGGCCCAAGCGGAGAGCCATGGGCAGCGGTAGTATCCTGTTTGTTAGGAGAACCATAACCGATATGGGTGCGTACCAGTATCAGGGAAGGGCGGTCCGTCACCGCCTGCGCCGCACGGATAGCCCGATCGATGGCTTCCAGGTCGTTGCCGTCGGCTACTTTTTGAGTATGCCATCCGTACGACTCAAACCGCATGGCATGATCTTCTGTAAAGGTGACCGGCGTAGCAGATGCCAGGGTAATGCGGTTATCGTCATATAAATAAATCAGTTTGCCTAACCTCAGGTGTCCGGCCAGGGAAGCGGCTTCCGCGGCAACGCCTTCCATCAGATCCCCGTCGCTGACCAGGGCATAAGTATAATGATCGATCACCGAATCACCCGGACGGTTATATCTTGCGCCCAGGTATGCTTCTGCCATGGCAATACCTACTCCATTGGCAAATCCTTGCCCCAGGGGACCGGTAGTAACTTCCACGCCGGGAACCAGTCCCCGCTCCGGGTGCCCCGGTGTTTTACTGCCCCATTGGCGGAACTGCCTGATTTCTTCCATGGATAAATCGTACCCGGTAAGGTGCAGTAGACTATACAGCAGGGCAGAACCATGGCCGGCAGATAAGACAAAGCGGTCCCGGTTGAACCAGTCAGGATCAGCAGGGTTATGCCGCAAAAACCTGGACCAAAGCACATAAGCCATTGAAGCAGCTCCCAGGGGCAGTCCGGGATGCCCGCTATCAGCTTTCTGTACGGCATCTACAGATAAGAAACGAAGGGTGTTGATACATAATTCATCCAGTGCAGCAGGATTGGGTATGACCGCGGTATTGTTACTCATGAAGATGTCTTTTAAAGGTGAAAAAGATCACACATAGGTCAACAAACATCATGCTCATAAGGTTGGCGGAAATGGCAGTCTGCATGCCAGAGGAAAGAAAACTATTCAAACAGGGAAAGCTCGTCGCGGGTAACGGCGTGAAAAAGGTTCTGGAGCTGGTGTACATGCACAATAGGACGGCCATAAGCTACCAGCCCTTCTGCTGCGTCAGTAAGGGGCTGGAATACACCGTTTTCATGCCGTACGTGTACACTGTGCAGCCGGTTGTATTTCAGGGAATACACATTCACGTCTTCCCCGTAATCGGGATCTCCTTTGATAAAGCCAAACCTGGCCAGGAGGTACACATCCAGGATAACCGGGTTCACTTTATCAAAGCGCAGTTTACTGAGCGGTAGCCCTGAATTATAAACGTATCCATCTAAAATGCCTTCTACTAAAAAGGCGGTTTCCTCCATGTTATAATCAAACCAGGCTACATAATTCCCGATCCGGATATCTGACGCTTCTATCATAAAAAGTGTTAAGCCAGCAATATTAGTAAAAGCGTAATGAGGGCTGGTAACGCCTGCATAAAAAATATTTTTTTGTCGGCCGTAAGGGCGCCATATAGGCCTGCCACAACAACACAGCCTAAAAAGAAAATGGCTACACGGGCAGCCCATATGGGATCTGTGATGAAGAATGTCCAGGCCAGGCCTGCGGCGAGAAACCCGTTATACAAGCCCTGGTTGGCCGCCAGTGATTTGGTAGGCAGGAAAAGCTCTTTCGGGAACTGCTTGAAAACTTTGGGGCCCCTGGAGGTCCAGGCAAACATTTCCAGCCAGAGGATATACAAGTGTTCTACCATCACCAGGGTGATCCCGATTTTAATTAATAACTGCATAAGGGAATGTTAAAGGATACCCAATAAATATACTTAAATTATCTTTTCCAGGAGCCAGGCAATGGCGAGAGCAATGACAGTACCCACAGCATAACATAGGCAGTCGCTCCACAGGAACCCGTGTCCCAGGATAATACCGGCAGGGGTATTGCGAAGTTTCACAGCCCAATCGGCCTGGTAAAGCTGCTGTACTTCAATGAGGATACATACCAGGTAGTTACTGATGCCGATTTTCCACAGTGGGGTAACCGGGTAGAGGAACCGGATACCAAAGAAAATACAGGTGGCCGATAATACATCGCCGCCATATACACGTATTAACTCCGGGAAATATTGGGGAGCCCACCTGGTGGCCAACCCTAGAGGGATATTCAATAAAATGAGGAAGAAATAGAACCAGCGCCTTCTTGCTACCATAGGTTTAAAATGCGATAAATATAAGAAAGATATTCTTATATGAGGCGCTATAGCGGAAAATGAACAGGTATTACTTATGTAATAAAAAAAGCAATAACCCGCCTGGGTTATTGCTCATTATTATTGTTTTCGTTAGTTACACTATTTTTCTTTTTTCCGCGGTTGGTACCACCTTTACGGCCTATGGCGGCCATGTGTTCCCGGTTTTTGCTGACTGCCTCACCGCCTTTTTTACCTGCTGCACGGGCTTCTTCAGACGTGAACTTATGGGCTACGCCCTGTTGATGAGCAGCTTTCCCACCTTCTCTTGAAATGGCACGTTGCTGTTCAGGGTCCATAGAAGCAAATCCGCGTTTACTATGCTTGCTTTTCTGTTCCGGATTCTTTTCCTGCGCATGTGTGACCGACGTGGGATGTTGAAATCTGATGTCTTCCATAATCCTGAAGTTTTATAGTGATAGTAGTTAAAAGAGTCTTTAAAAGCGATCAAGATATGTGCCACCGCCCGTAGTCAATACTGTAGCCGGTATCAGGAGATGTGTATCAGCTGAATAGGGCAATACATTCCACAATCCATAGAATTTTTAACACACTTTTGAGGTGGTTTCCCCATTTTATCCCATTGAAGTCCTTCATTATCCGTGGCTTATATTTTGTTTTCGCATAATTGTTATTCTTTTCCTCAACCCATCTAAATTTTTTTGTTATGGCAAAGTATTCAGATGAATCACAGCGCAAAGTCAAAAGAGCAATGCATGAAATGCATGAGGGTAAATTAAAAAGTGGAAATAGCAATAAGAAAGTTACGAATCCTAAGCAAGCTATCGCTATAGGATTATCCGAAGCAAGAGAAGAAGGTGCCAAAGTGCCCAAGAAACCTGCCGCTAAGAAAGCGCCCTCCAAAAAAGTTGCTCCAAAAAAAGCAGCCGCTAAAAAAGCAGCCGCTAAAAAATCAACCGGCAGGAAAATAGCTACCAAAAAATCAACGGCTAAAAAAGCCGCTCCAAAAAAAGTAGCAGCTAAAAAAACAACCACAAAAAGGACAGCTGCGAAAAAAGCAACCACCAGAAAAGCCACCGCGAAGAAGACAACTGCCAAAAAGACGATGGCTAGAAAAACGGCTCCAAAAAGAAAGTCAACCGCCCGTAAAATGTTAGCAACAATGGCCTGATGACCGCAGTTTTTATAATGTTAATATATTGATAAAGACCGGTGACTACACAGCACCGGTCTTTATTTGTGGTATATACCTTGCAGCATATAAGGTATGGAAAAGCACAGCATTACTGTGATCATAAAAGGTAAACCCTACGGTTTGGTCATCACCATCGACAGGGGGGCTTTAGAGACAGCATTTCAAGTGATTCCAGACGTAAGTGAACACGTATTGGAAGAATACGAACCCCATACCGCCGCTTTTACAACCGATCACAAAGACACCCCGGAAGGAAGCCTGCGCACCGTGGAGTCCGAGCAAATTGCCCGGATTATCTGGGAAGAAATCCTGGATAAAATGAAATAACTCCCGCTGGCTTCACAATTTTAAAATCACGGTTGTACCTTCGCAACAAAGCGAGCGAGCATAGCTATGATGGTAACCGATAAAACGTACAAGAACGCCAATCGCAGTGAACGGATTATTTTCCTGGTAAAACTACTGGTATACCTGGGTATTGTATATTTCAACGTGGAACACCCGGCTGTTTATGACAAATTTGTATGGCTGTTTAAACTCACCAACGCACTTTCTTTTTTCCTGGGCGCCAACCTGGTGATTTCACTGGCATGGCTGGTGATTTTGTCGTGGTATACCCGCCGGAATAAAAGCAAACCCATTGAAAAAGATAATTTTGTACTGGGTATTAACAGAATCACTTCGGTACTGAACACACTTTTCTTGTTACTGGCCATTACATTTTTCTTTGGCGTAAACCCACTCCAGTTCGTAACCAGTATTACCATCGTGGCAGCAGCCATCGCGCTCCTCACCAAAGATTATATCACCAATATGATCAATGGGCTGATTATTATGTTTTCCGATCAGTTGTCATTGGGCGACCAGGTGCGGATAGGAGAGTACAAGGGCCGGGTAATGGATATCACCCTCATTAACGTAGTATTGTTGAACGACGACGATGACCTGGTCATTATTCCCAACTCTGTTGTTTTTACAACAACAGTATTGAACCAGTCCAAACAAAATATCAGGAAACTGACCGTGGAGTTTGAACTGGATCATAAACATCCTTTTACCATCCGTGGATTGGAAGAGCGATTGAGAAACAGTGTGGCAGAGTATTCCCGCAGTTTTTCACCAGAAAGTTTTTCCCTGAAAACCATAGAAATCAAGAAAGATTTTGTACAGTTTAAAGTGCAACTGGTGATGCCATTGTCCAACAAAGAAACAGAGCGCCAGATCCGGCGTGCCCTCAATACCACTATCCTGGCGATTGCCGAAGGATTGGATTAAACCGTAGCCATAGCAGCCGTCAGGGTGGTAATAAATTCGTCCACCTGTTCCTTACTTACGTTAGGCATGCAGATAATATGTGAACACCCATTTTCTGAGGCCAGTTGCCACTTACGGCGAATGCTTCCGGGAGGATCCGGAAACACTACCGTAATAGCATTGGGGTTACGCCATGCAGGAATGCCGATTTCATTCAAACGTTCTACTGCGTAAGCGGCTACTGCTAAACTATGCCTGGCCCGCTCTTTTAATCCGGCGAGGCCGAGGGATTGGATAGCATACCATAGGAACAATGGACTATGGCCGTTTCTTGAACCGGTGATGGTGGTGTCCATACTACCGATATACGCTACAGACCGGGCTATTCTGTCGCGGTTAGATTTTTTCGCCACCACCACGCCACAGGGAATGGGTGCACCAATAAATTTATGTCCGCTAATGGCAATGCTGTCTGCTCCATCTGCAAAATCGAAGGCTGGCCTGGGATCCAGGAAAGCGCTGTAACTACCGGATAGTGCGCCATCCGCATGAATATAGTGATGTTTAATCGCCAGGTTTTTAAGGATACCTTTAATCCGTTTGATGTCGTCCCTGGCTTCCGTCATGGTGGTGCCGATGTTAGCCAGCATGATCACCGGTAAATGCCGGTTCATGCGAATCGTATTTTCCAGGTCATCGTAATCTATTTCTCCATTAGGCAGGGTGCGGATAATAATACCCGGCATATTCAGCAGGTGCAGGTTTTTCTGCACACTATAATGGGTAGCTTCAGAATAATATACCATGCCTTTAGGGTATAGTTCTCTCGCGAGATACAAGCCATATAAATTGCCTTCAGAGCCGCCATTGGTCACATAACCCCACCAGTCATCTTCGGGCGCACGGAACAGGTCCGCAAAAAAAGATACCACCTGCTTTTCCATCTCCCGGGTACCTACGGCATAAGTAGAGGGGACAAACGGATCCCCCAGGTTGTTGAGCGGGTATTGCAGAAAAGGCAGCAAAGGACTATAGTCAAAATCTTTCGATACGGGATAACCCAGAAAGTCTTTGGTACGGGATTGTACCTGTGCCAACAGTTCATCCAGCACCGCAGCATCTGCGGTGGCTAACCGGTAGTCTTTCATAATCGTTAATTACAGGTGTATGATGCTGCTAAATTAGGATATACTAATTGAATGTATCTATGAAAATATACTTAATAGAAAATATATACTATTTTTGATGTGATGATAGTTTTAATAAACTATTAAAGGCGACGCCGTCGCTACTTTAAAGAAAAATATAACTACCATGGATACACTGGATAGCACAGATCGCCGCATTTTGCAGGTATTACAGCAGGATGCCCGGTTAAATACCAAGGAAATTGCGCATCGTATAGGGTTGTCCGTTACCCCTACATATGAGCGGCTAAAAAAGATAGAGAAGAGCGGAGTGATAAAAAGCTACGTTACTTTATTACACGGAGACCAGGTTGGGAAAGCCCTCATGGCCTTTTGTAATGTATCGTTGCGACTGCATTCGCAACCGCTGATTAAAAAATTTGAGACGGCCATTGCCGGCATGGAAGAGGTAATGGAATGCTATCACGTAGCCGGTACCTATGATTACCTGCTGAAAGTAGTGGTAGACGACATGCGGAGCTACCAGCATTTTCTAACCAACAAGCTGGCTGCCGTAGAAAATATCGGGCAGGTACACAGCTCTTTTGTGATGACGGAAATTAAGCATACCACTGCCTTTGAGCTGCGTTGATCAGCGTCTTAATACCCGCACACCATTTACCGGGTGATCCTGTACAACCATGGTATAAGCCCGCGGATTGATCTCCGTATCCTCTGACAGGGGAAGGGTGAAGGAAAAGCTGCTGCCGGTACCGGGCATACTGTTAAACCAGATTTGCCCGTGGTTGCGCTCTACAAAGTCTTTCGACAGGTGCAGTCCCAAACCACAACCCTTTTCGTTTTGGGTACCAGTGGTAGAATAATAGATATTGGAGAAGATGCGGTGTTGATTTTCCAGTGGGATACCGGTACCATTGTCTTTCACCGTTATTTCCACGATGTCGTTGTTCACCGTTGCGCTAATCAGTACCTCGCCACCGGCTGGGGTGAACTTAATAGCATTGTTGATCAGGTTACGCAATACCAGTCGGATCATATCCGGGTCAGCATATACCTGGATATTTTTATTCAGCTCATGCGACAACTTCACTTCTTTTTGCCTGGCCAGGGTTTGCAGTAAATCGAATTCCCGGCTGAGCAACATCGTGAGATCAAAATCATCTGGCTTCACCCCGATGCCTTTCATTTGGTTACTGGCCCATTGCAACATATTGTCCATCATATAGGCCGTATTTTTTACATCTCTCCATAACTCATCGGTGTACATCCGGAACTGGTTAGCATCAATTTTTTCATCTTTGAGCAGGAACAGCAAGCCTTCCAGGATAGCCAGCGGAGAGCGGAGATCATGCGAAATCACCGAGAAAATTTTATCTTTTACCTGGTTCAGGTTTTCCAGTGTCGCATTTTGTTCCAGGATAATGCGGTTTTGCATAGATACTTCCTGGTTTTTGTTATTCAGCTCCAGGTATAGTTCCTGTTGCCGTTTATACAGGCGGTATACCATCACCGTGATCAGTAACAAGGCCAGGAACAGGGCCGCAGCGGATAATACCAGTACCCGTTGTTGTTGTATGGTGGCCAGGTGCATATGTTGTTCCTTCTTCAACAGCACATTTTCCCGCTGCTTTTTTTCTGCTTCATATCTTTCTTCGGAGCGCGAAATTTGCCGCCCTTTTTCTGCATTGAAAAAGTCGATATTCCGGTTGCTGTAGGCTTTGAAATCGGCAAACGCGGCGGCATAGTCTTTTCTCGCAGAATCAAGTTCATACCGGATTTTATAATAGATCAATTCATTTTTAGCATTTCCCAGCTGGTCGTTTAATGCTTTGGCGTTGTCGAGGTTTTTATCTGCGCTTTTTACATCGCCCAGCATGATTTGTACTTCAGCGAGGTTTAGGCTGGCTTTTACCACCCCTGGTAAATTGCCGGCCTCTTTATAATATTGGGAAGAGAGCTGATGGAAGCGGAGTGCTTCGTCATATTTTTCGGTTACCATGGCAATGATACCCATGTTTTCATAAGTATATGCCAGGCCGCGCTGATCGTTTAGTTCCAGTTTTATTTTCTCCGCCCGTTTTAGATAGTACATGGCGGAATCATACATTTTCAGGGCAATGTAGGCAGAACCGATATTATTGATGGTTTTGCCAATCTCTGCTTTTTCATTCCGCTTCATTTTGATGGCCAGCGATATTTTCAGGTAGTGCAGGGCATCCCGGGGGCTGTTCAGCTCCGTGAAAATATTGCCGACGTCATTATTTAATATCCCCAGCATAGCAGCGTCGCCGAGTATTTCCGCCTGTTTAAGGGCATTGAGGGTCAGCTGCATTTGCTGATCCAGGTGGCCTTTGGTATTTTCCACGAGGGCCAGGTTACGCAGTGCCCATATTTTTCCGGGTATATAATGAAGACTATCGCTAAGTAGCAGGGCCTCCTCGCCGAAGCGGGCAGCCAATGAAGCATCTTTGGTAAAGTACATCCTGGCCACCTGGTTCAACAGGTTAATTCTGGCAGTATCTTTTTGGGGGTGGGCATGAAGGGATGATAATAATGGATCATTGACATCCTGCTGCGCTGCTACCGCAGGCGACAACAACATGAAGTAAAGTGGGATTAATATGCATTTATTCAAAGGACTGGCCGGCAGCATAGTGTATAGTGTTGGCAGTGACAAGTGTGGAGCGATTCGGGGACGGTCCACCTTAATATAGGTTAAAATTAAAGATAATGTGCCACGATTCAAAGTAAGTTGGCATAAAAAGGCCATGTATTTAGTGTTATATTCCTATAAACCAAATAGGGTCGTATCTTTCGGTAACTTTTTTTATTTTTTATCTGCCAGCTGCTGCTTTTATAAACAATAATGCCCATGAAACCGGTTATTACCATCGAATACTGCCCTAAATGCGGATGGTTATTAAGATCCGCCTATATGGCCCAGGAATTACTGACCACTTTTACAGAAGAGCTGGGAGGAGTTACCCTGCGACCCAGTGAAACAGGAGGCACCTTTACCATACGGCTAAACGAAGAAATGCTGTTTGACCGTAAAGCCGCCGGGCATTTCCCGGAAATTAAGTTCCTGAAGCAACTGGTGCGAGACCACGTGAGCCCGGACAAAAGCCTGGGGCATTCCGATAAACCATAATGTAAGCGGGTGGTGATCGTTTTGGTAATTTCTTTACATTTGCAACCTATGTGTAAAAACCTCCGTATCACCGCTTTATTGATTTTATTGGCTGCAGGCGCCCAGGCTCAACAGGATACTACTCCTCCGGCTGTTTCCTCACCCAAAGGCTTATACGATAGTGTGGTGGTACGGAGGCGTAGTTTTTTCCCGATACCCGTGTTAGGGTATTCCCAGGAAAAAGGACTGGAGATAGGTGCCGCCATGTTGTATTCCTTTTATACAGACAATAAAAACCCGGACCCGGCTACACGTAATTCTACCATTAACCTCATCCCGGCGCTCACCACAGAGCATCAGTTTAAAATAGATCTTAAAACCAATATCTGGACCCGGGCTAATACCTGGCATTTCAGAACCAACCTCCGGTACCAGAACTACCCGCTGTACTTTTTTGGCATCGGCGATACTACCCATCACGACCCCCGTTCACTGGTAGATAATATCCGTTATAAAGTACAAGTGGAAGGAGAGCGGCGTGTTGGTGGACATTTTTATGCAGGGGCTTCTGTTTTATACCAGCATGATGCCTACAGCAGCGGCGATAATAAAGGAGTATATACTACCATGCCGCTGACTGATAAAGACGGTGGCTATGCAACTTTCCTGGGCCTGACAGGTATTTATGATAACCGCGACAATGAGAACTATACCCGTCATGGCTGGTGGCTGAAACTGAATGCTGCTTATGCACCCGCATTTCTCAGCAAACATCCGCTGTTTAAGATCGAAGCGCAGGGCACACATTTTATTGCCTTCTCCCGAAAAAGCACCCTGGGCTTAAATGGTATTTTTAATAGCCTGCAGGGAAAAGAGCTGCCTTTTTATTTACTGCCTGAAATGGGGAATGATATGATCATGCGGGGATACTATACCGGGAGATATCGTAACCAGAACTATCTGGCGGGACAAGCAGAATATCGTTACCTCATAGATCCAAAAATGCGTATTCATATTTGGTTTGTAGATATCAAGCCTAAATTTGCCCTGGCAGCTTTCGCTGGTACAGGTACTGTATTTGCGAACCGTGATTTTCATTTCGATGGATTTAAACCCAGCTATGGTGCAGGCATCCGTTATTTCTACGATGAAAGCGCCCGGCTCACTATTCGTATAGACTATGCCGTAGGAGAAAAACGACCCGGTGAATCCAGGCAGAAGGGACTATACCTGTCGCTCGCAGAAGCATTTTAATGAATTGTTTACGGTGATGGTTATTTGGTAATAATTTGTTAACTTTCAATAGATTAATTCGTTACACCAAAACCATTGCATATGAAAAAACACCTGTTTGGTGCAGCCTTGCTCTTCATGGCTGTTACTGTTACTACCCAGGCCCAGGACAAGTCTAATTCCACCAGCTCCGCTCACTCAAAATGGTATTTAAAGATCGCAGGCGGTTATTTTTTTAGTGTATCCCCCGGGCAATTTCCCAATGTAGGCCCTTATCCACCGCAGGATTTGCATACAGAATATAACCCAACTAACCCCAATCCGTTAGATACCATCAGTCGTAAAGTACTGACGGGTTCTTATGGTCAGGGTTTTCGGGGTGGTTTATCCGTAGGTTATAACATTAATAAGTACCTGTCGGTAGAAGGTACCTTTAATTATTTCCACAGCCAGAAAAACCTGATGACCCGGCAAGTGACTACCGTGGTGGGATCTACGAAAGAACTGGGGCATGTGGAATCCCATGGTTATGTGAATGCCGTAGACTTTGCACCAAGCCTGGTGGTAAGTCCTGGTTTTGAAAAAGTAAATCCTTATGTGCGCTTCGGTGTGGCAGTTCCGCTGTGGGGCCGCCTCTACATTGAAACAGACGCCACCCAGGTAAGTACTCCTGCGCCGGGTTTGCAGGCCTCTACCGTGATTAACCGCAAAGAAGAAATCAAACCGAATGTTACGATTGGCTTCCAGGGCGCCCTGGGCGTATCTTTCCAGGTAGCTTCCCGCTTTGATGTTTTTGTAGAAACAGAGTATAGAAATATACCGGTAAAAAGTAAAGAGAAAGAAATTACCCGGTATAACGAAGTGACAACCGTAGTCAATGCCAGCGGCACCGTAGTAAATACGAGGACCCGTACCCTGAAGGACCTCAGTACAGCGGAAAAGAATACGGAATATCAAACTACACTGGATAAAAACTCCAACACGCCCATCAATCAACAAGGCACCAAAGTTTTTTACAAGGACGATAACAGGCCCTCCAACGACTTGAAATCATACATTAATATTGGCGGACTGGGTGTGAATGCAGGCCTGAAATTCCGGTTATAGATAGTATTTAATTTTGTATGATATAAATTTGGGGAGATGAAAGCAGAAATATTTGCTATCATCTCCCCAAATCTTTTAGTGCAGGTAAGTTAAAACCTACTAATGAAAAAATGGGGTATCAATTGTTGGGTAAAATAAGCGTAGTAAGATGTCGAGAATGGGCATTAAACTATATACAAATCCAACAAAAATTACTCCCCGAATTAAAAAGAAAGACCAGTTATTACTTTCCATTTCTTTTACGACAGTCCGCTTTCCGGTAGCCATCCATAGCAGCAACGTCGATAAAATATAGCTGATGATGAACCAGCAAATAGAAAGCCCCGATATTAAAGCCATCACACGTAGTACCTCAGTATAGGGTTGTTTTTTCAGTATTGTTATATCAATAATCTCATTGAAAGCAGTGAATACTTTAAAATTTATCAGGGATGCTGCAACAATCAATGAAGTAAATAACAGGCCATAAGCAGCTTGAATTTTGCCCTCTTTTACGGAGAACGCCTTTTCTTTCCTGGTAAGTAACTGAATAATGACCAGTGAAATTCCCCAGATCACTATGACCATTCCCGTTAGTAATACTCCTTTTGTAATATTCATTTATTTAGATTTTAATGAGATTCTCCAATAGCTTAAGTTTGATATTTCTGTTGGGATCAGACCTGGCTTCCGGCCTGGAGTGGTGGTTTCCCAAAAGACATACCGGCAATTATTATAGGTGTAGGCGAGCCCGTTGTACGGGAGATTAATGCCCAGTATGGAATGTTTATAATATTCACTACTTAGTAATACTACATCATAGCCATAATGTGAAAGGATTGTGTATAGTAATAATGTCCTGGTATCACAATCTCCATTCAGGGTCGCCATAAATTCTACCGGTGTATTTATTCCAAACTTTTCAAAGCCGTCACAACGGGCATTTTCCGATTGAAGATATTTCCGTATAAAGTCATCATTGTACATCGCTGCATTACAATCGTAGGGAAGAACAACAGTATAGGGGATATCCTGTACAAAGGAAACCAATGCTTCTGCAAATTTGGCGCCTGACAATTGATGTGTTATTTTGATGGAATCAAATAGCTGATACACCCCGGATAACTTTTCCTTGTCGAATTCCTTCAGCGTATATAATAGCTTGTCATAGGCCCGGTCATTGCTTTCATTTGCCTGTAAATTATTTTTATAATTCCTGGCATTCAAATAATCGCTATTTCTTACCCAAATAACTCCTTCAAGCGTATCTCCATCATAATTTACCCAACTTCTGAAATGTTGGATAAGCGTGTCTGACATTGTAGGAGTGTTGACATTATTGACAGTATTGGTAAATGGTATGGTTTGAACATTGGCTTCACGGGGTTGATTAATGGCAGTTTCCCTGGGCAGATAGGGGTGGCGTGGTGTTTTCGGAGCATTGATAATGTTGATGACCAAAAATACCAATGCTGCTATTCCCAGGATTCTGAATATCCAGGTTAAAACAGCCGATGGAATGATGGCAAGCAAAGCCAGGGCTAAATAAAGAAGTAAGAGCACACCCAACTGAGGCACCGCATATATTAAAAAGATTCCGGCCAATATAAGCCCTATGATGCCAAATATAGACGGAAGGCAACCATCAGAGGTTTTATCATGCGTTACATATCGCCATTCACCAAAATAGGTAGATTTAAGGTCTGAATAGTATTTTTGGGTTCTTTCGTAATTGCCTTCACGCTCTGTATATCCGGTAAGGATATCAGTTTTCTTCAAAGAAGACGCGATTGTAGCAGTAGTAGCGGGAATTGTGTTTGTTTGCCCGTGATAGGCTATTTCTCTTGACGTTTCAAATACATAGTCAAGCATATAACCGGTTACTTCTGCCTGTATGGTACCAAAAACCTGCTCTTTATCTACCTGGTGTAATTTTCGCAGGAACTGGATATTAGAAAAAGTAGGTTCAAGTAGATTAATGTTATATACCATTCCATTTTCATGCAAAGTGGTATGCAGCAATGGAGGGATTTTTTCCCGGGGAATTCGTAGATCTTCTTTTAAATGAAAAGGAGTAGCCTGGTAGTACGCATCGGTGAGTTGAACTTCGTAGATATTAAAATCGAAAAAATCAGCGTGTTCAAATTTATCGGAAATGTGTTTATTAATTATTCCCCAGTATTTGCCAGTCAGGGTAGCTTTTACATAAGTGCGACGGGGTTTTTCTCTTGTAGTATCTATCCACCGGAAAGGTCTGCCGGTTTCATCGTATTGTATATCTGATCGCACTGTTTTAACAGACAATGTTTTTGGGGAAACATTTACAATGGTCTGCACATCAGCCACAGGTATTTGTTTGCCTTTATGATTAAAAATCAGGAAAAGGACAACAATCAATACGCCTATAGATATAGTAATCAGGATAGTCAATCAGCCGGAGGATAAATGTAATTTAATAAGTCTTTCTCATCCAGTGAAACTTGTTCACTCGATTTACGTATGGTTCTGTAGGGTGGATCGGCCCAATATTCATACTTGTCTATACTTTCCACCTTCAGTTCCTCACTGATTTCCGCCAGGTGCCGTTGGTAAGCGCTTTCATTAATTGCTTTTAGTTTATTTAAATAGGGATCCAGGCGTTCCCAGGTTTTACGGTTAAAATCGGTGATCTTGTCTTCAAGTAGTATTTTGTATTGCTGTTTAAAGGTGGTGTAATGATCTTCTACCAGTCCCAGTTTTATTTTCGCTTTTTTATCGTAAAAGTCTCCCAGTTTCCGGATGCTATATTTAAAATAAATAGGAAGAATGAAAACGCCCATTCCACACAGCGTAATGAGCCATGCCCAAACATTGGTAGCCAGCAATTTTCTTACATCTTCAGCAAAATCGGTGGATGTCGGCTTGAGCAAGAAGATATTCAGCATTTGTGTGTTAATGATGGCCAGCAACAACACTATTCCTATCCGGAGAATCATAGAAGTATTGAAAATAAGTCCTTTGTTTTCAAATTTCCCGAACTTACTACGCTTATGTTTAATGGGCAGGAGTGTAGGGGTAATCGTATAGAGTAGTAATACATAGAGATTGGTGACAATATACCCCCAGATGAGCCCCACCCCAAAATCCAATATACCATTATGGAACAAGTGCTCAGTGAAGTATACCGCACTCACAAAACAACAGATCAATATCACCAGCACAAACAGGCCAATGATTGAGAAGTACAGCCGTATCTTCCTGTCGCACATACTGACAATAAAGAAATCCTCTCCCGAGAATTTGCAAAGCCAGTTGCTAATTTTTTTCGCCAATGACTTCATCAGGAGCTATCTTTTTTATATAGTCATCAAGGTTAGCATCAATCTTTTCTTTCTCCCTTTCTTTATACTTAGCAATGGCGTATTCTGTAAGTTCCTTCTGGATTTCTGTTACTTTTATTTTTTCATAAACCAGCCTTTCTGCTTCATGGTTGATGATCAGGTGTCGTTCAATTCCTTCTTTATCTTTATAATAATCATAACGAACTTCAATGCCATTTTCGGCTCTTATAAGTTCATCCCTGTTTTCCGTGAGATAGTCGTAGGGCGTTTTATTAAGCATTAATTTAAAAAAGATGGGGGTTAGCTCTATCGATAAAAAGAGCAAGGTAATAAACAGGGTAATCCAGAATCCGGCTACTTCATGGGCCAGTTTAATTCGCTCTAATAACCCATCAAGACCTTGTGCCACCTGTACATTTTTTGATAAAGCCTTATCTTTTTCGATTAGTATTTCTTTTCTTTTTTTGTCTGCTTCCTGAATTTTTGCACCATTTATCTGATCGAAGCGCTCCAATTCAGCATTGAGGGCATCTATCTGAGATTTTAGCGCCTTCGACAGCGGGCCATTACCAGCTGTAACTCCCTGTGCTTTACCCATCAGATTATCTGTATAGGCTTGTTCGGAAACTTTAATGCGATTTATTAAGTCTTGCCTTTGCTTGCCTATTTCCCCTAAATCTGCTTCTACTACTCTAAGGCGTTCTTCAAAGTTGGCAATGGTTTTCTTCTCAAATTCTTTTTGCAATTCCAGCTGCTTATCATACAGTTTATTATTAATCTCTGTCTGGAACATCCGGATTTCAATAGGTTTGGAGATAGTAATCGCGATGATTGCCCCCATGATGATACGTGGTATCGCGCTTTTGAATTCATCCATCGTAATTTTTTCGGTGCCATCTCCTTTACCGGTACTCGTTACAATAAACCTATCTATATTAAAGATCATCAAACCCCATATGACCCCAAAAATTACGGAGAGGAAAACGGTAGATATACTCAACGTTTCCTCGATGACGGTTCCTTTAGGAGAAAAAATAGTATAGAAGGCGTAGCCGCCGGCCAATCCGGCCATCGCGCCGGTGGCAAATACGATGCCCCCCAGACACATGTATTTTATTTGATCGCTATAAGTTGCCCGTTCTAAAATATACCTGTCTCCGCCAGCACATTTCCACAGAAATTTCATGATAAAGCCAGCGTTGGGGGTGATATAATAATCTCTTTGTTTCATAAGTAGTCTTCTTGTTTAAAGGGATTAAGATGGAAACCAATATGATGTTGATGTATCCTGGTTTTGGCGAAATGGATATTCAATTGGGGAAATGTGCTGACAGGCCGGGGGATGTGAACACTCAACATATTTCCATTTAACAGCCCAAAAGAAGTATGAAAGATCTTTTGCTTTATCTCGGTATCCCGGTCTAAATCAATCTCAAAGACCTTTTTTTGAAAGAAACCGTATATCGTAAATAGTAAGTTGCCATGGGCCCGCCCCTGCAGATTTAAGAGCATTGGCCCGGATGTATGAATGCTTTTAACACGGCCAACTTTTACCCATATTGCATTTTCGAACTTATAATCGATCAGTAAATAAGCATTATTGAATCTCCAGTTTCTGTAGTAGTTAAATTCAACCTGTTTGAGCCGGAAACTAAATTTCCATAATAGGGAAAAGCATCTTTTTACCTTGGTCATTTGGAACAATATCCAAAGACAGGCAATTTTGAGGGGTGATAAAGCAATAACAAATTTGTTCATATTGTTATTCAAATGAGGATAGGAAATACTTCACAGGTATTGTCTGTGGATGTTACTTTAAATATATTTCACATGTAATAGTGCGTTTTGCAACCAATCCAGTTAGGTCCTACAGTTTCCTAAAATACAAAATTTTAAATAATCTAAAAAAAAATAAAGCATATGGTGATGGATAGCCAGCTGTGGGATTTTTCGCTTTACCAGGGCTTATGTGTTGCCCCAGGGATATAAACTATTGAAACTTTGCTACCTTTTATAATTTTTCTTCTATTTTAGTGGGACAATCCTGAACTAATAAATAAACAGCACACCAAAATCAGTCTGAGCTCAAAAGCAGCATCGTCCTGAATTTAACAACGATTATTACTTACCGAATTAATTATGCCAGTCCACATGCCCGATATTTCACGTGAAGATTTTACCTGGTTAACACAAACCTATGGAAAGGATAGTGGTTATTCCTATATAGACACCAAAGAAAGCGTGGTACACGAAATATTTAAAGATAAGGTACTGATTGGTACCGCCTTTTTAAACTACGCCTCTTATGAACTTTCTTTTGAAGCCCCCGGCCTGTCTATCCGGAAAAGCCGTCTCGATAATTACAAGCTGCAGGATAAAGCTGTGCTGATTGTGGATGAAATGAATGCAGAAGATGAAGAAGAACTGATGCTTCGCTGGACCAACCTGGTACAGGAGCTGAAGTTACTCGAAAAGCTAAATGGAATGGGAAATGCCCGGGAGCCGCTGGCACAACTGTACCTGGATATATTTAAAGAAGACGTTGCAGAAGAGCTGATCAGCGGGTTACCGGAAATTGTACCGCCTAATGTCACCACCATCTGGGAAGAATTGCATGCTGCCTTATCTACCGCCGGGAACGTGGTGGAATTTGAATGGGAGGAATTTGTGACCAATGGTATCCCCCTGCTCAATGAACTGGGACCATTATTAAATATCGGCATCATACTGGAAGCACCTGATCCTGACACTTATGGAGAAATGATGGCCGCCGAAGATTTTGCCAAAGAGATGTTGGATTTTGTGAATGAGCAACTGTTGCCCTACGATCTGAAGATAGTAGCCATAGGCACGGCGTTGGATGAGTATCAGTCTTTTGCCTGCCTGGATATGCAGGATTTCCGTCTTGCCAATGCGCTGCTGAAAATGGAAGAACTGTGCCTGGTTTGCTTTTTCTAGTTTATTAAAATTTGGTTAAAATAGCAACGCTCATCTTGCTATACCAGCTTGTATTGAATACCTTAGAGGATACGTAACTGTATACCACATGAAATTATTAAGGCATTTTTTCTATGTACTGATCGCCGCGATGATCCTGCCAGCAGCGCAGGGATCGGTGATGGCTGTACAGAAAACTGCTATTAGTAATATTCACCAGGCCAGCGCCACTGCTTTTAAAGCGGCGATGAAGGCGCCCCGTTTCCGCACCACCATTACCCGGTTTAAACGCCGCCCGGTGGGGATCAACGACAGCTATGGACATGAGAAAGTTTGTCCGCCTTTATTATCGGATGTTACCGCACGTTTTATTTATGTAGATAAAGTCCAGCGTGGATTTTATTTCAATCCATACCTCAGCATTCCCATACCACTGAGAAGCTGGAGAGGCCCGCCCACCGCCTGATAACCCGTTTTATCATTTTTTTTTATTTCATTCTTTTTTAGCGATTTATGAACTCATATTCGATCGCGAAAAAGTGGTGTTGGTGGTTGCTATGTATTTTTCCCTTCACTTCTTTGTTCGCACAATCTGCAGCGGATAGCTTTTCGCTGCACCGGGCCATTGCGCTTACTATTGCGCATTACCCGGCACTCAAAGCCAAACAGGCCCAGGTGAAAGCCGGGCAGGCCAACCTGACAGACATTAAACATAACTGGTACCCGGCTATAAAATTGCATGAGCAGCTAGATGCGGGTACGGACAATAGCATATATGGATCTTACTTTACCATGGGCATGATCCCGTCTACATCAGGCGGTATCCGGGCAGAAAATAATAATGCCCTCATGAGCGGCAACATCGCCATGGCTGCCATGACCTGGGAAGTTTACAACTTCGGCGCCTATCACAGTGAGCAAAAGGAAGCCGCACAGGCCCTCAAAGTGCAACAAACAGACCTCAGTAATACGGCCAACCAGTTAACCGTTATGGTGATCGAAAATTACCTGGAATTTTTGCGGCTACAGGCACTACAAAGAATTGCGGTGGATAATATCCAGCGAAATGCTGAAGTGCTAAGAGCAGTTACCGCTACTGTTTTACACGGTCTCAAACCCGGAGTAGACAGCGCGGTGGCCGCAGCCGAACTATCAAAAGCCCGGTTGAATTTACTGGACATCAACAATAAATATAACCAGGTGCGTATCCAGTTGTCCACCTTCACAGGACTGGATACCACCAGCATACAGCCAGATACGGTGAACAATGCCCGTTTGCTTACCTTATTGGGTATGGCTACACCAGATAGTATCGGTACACACCCCATGTTGGAATACTATCATGCCGTGTACCGTCAGCAACGCGCTGCGGAAGACGTGATCCGCAAGTCGCGCCTGCCGAAGGTAAACCTGATGGCAGCCGGATGGATGCGTGGTTCCAGCGGATCATTTAATGACATATACGACAAGAATCTCTGGAGCGGGATGGGATACAGCCGATATAACTATTTGCTGGGACTGGGAATTACCTACAACCTCACGGACCTAAAACGCACCCATGAAAAAGTAGCCGTGCAGCAGTACCGGTCGGAAGTGGCAGAACAGCAACTGGAAACCACGCGTACTACGCTCAATGGTTTATTACAACAGGCGCAGTCAGATATACAGGCGTCGAGAGATAAGCTGCAGGAATTACCGCTGCAACTGGCAGCGGCCCGGGCAGCTGCGCGGCAGAAAATGGCGTTGTATAAGGGCGGGTTGACCAATATCATTGATGTTACCACGGCTTTATTTGTACTAAACCGCGCGGAAACAGACCTGGTGCAAACCCGTGATGCCGCATGGAAAGCGCTGTTTCGTGCTGCCTATGCAGGCAACACTATCTCACAATTTTTACCTGATCTGAACTAAACGCACTACTATGTCATTTGTTTCTTCGGCACTGAAAAAGCCCATCGCGGTGGTGGTAATCACTGGCGGGATGCTGCTTTTTTCATTGTTGTCTATATTCAGTATACCCATCGACATATTTCCAAAACTCAACCTGCCTACTATATACGTGATAGAGCCATACGGGGGAATGTCGCCCCAACAGATGGAAGGCTTCTTTGCCACGCGATTGCAGGATCAGTTTTTATATGTGAATGGGGTAAAAAATATCACTACTAAAAACATACAGGGGTTAACGTTATTAAAGCTCACCTTCTATGAAAATACGGATATGGCGGAAGCTTCTGCCCAGGTGGCTTTGCAGGTGAATCGTGCTATGAAGTTTTTCCCTCCCGGTGCGTTGCCGCCGCAGGTTATGCGCTTCGACGCCTCGTCTTTGCCGGTAGGAGAACTGGTATTCAGCAGCCCTGATAAATCGCTGAAGGAAATCTATGACCTGGCGGCTACCCGTATCAGGCCCATGTTTGCTTCGGTGCCGGGCTTGTCTGCGCCGCCGCCGTTTGGGGCCAACTCCCGTTCGGTAGTAGTAAATGTGGATCCACAGAAATTACGTGCTTTTAATTTAAGCGCCGATGAAGTGGTGGAGGCAATCGCTAAAAATAATGTGATGACACCCTCCGGAAATATCCGCATCAACAATACCATGTTTGTGACTACGATCAATTCGCTGGAAAAACAGGTCACCGACTTTGGCGATATTCCCATTGTTACCAGTGGTAATAACAATGTGTTTATCCGCGATGTGGCCCGGGTGGCAGATGCCACGGATGTTACTGTAGACTATGCATTGGTAAACGGAAAGCGCTCTGTATATATCCCGGTGGTAAAAACAGCCGATGCCTCCACCTGGGATGTGGTGAAAACACTGAAGTCCAAAATCCCGGAAATGCAAAGCCTGTTGCCGGATGATGTGAAAGTTTCCTATGAGTTTGACCAGTCTGTATTTGTGATCAACGCCGTAAAAAGCCTGATTACGGAAGGTGCATTGGGTGCTTTACTCACCGGGTTGATGGTATTGTTATTCCTCCGTGATCTGCGTAGTTGCCTCGTGGTAGTGGTGACGATTCCCGTGGCGGTATTGTGTGCCGTAATGGGGCTAAAGCTCGCGGGCCAAACCATCAATATCATGACGCTGAGCGGCCTGGCGCTGGCCATTGGTATCCTCGTGGATCAGGCCACGGTAACCATCGAAAATATTCACCAACACCTGGAAATGGGTAAGTCGAAGCGAAGGGCGATTTATGATGCCTGTGAGGAAATCGCCTTCCCGCTGGTGTTAATCCTGCTGTGTATCCTGGCAGTATTTGCGCCCTCCTTTATTATGACAGGCGTGCCACGGGCCATGTTCCTGCCGTTGTCATTATCGATTGGCTTTGCCATGATTGCTTCTTTCTTTGCGGCGCAAACACTGGTGCCTGTTATTGCCAATTGGTGGCTGAAGGCAGATAAATACCAGCACCACGCCCATGCAGTGCAGGCGCTGGATGCAGAGGAGGTGAAAGAAGTAAAAGACCATCTCCGGGAAGAACAAATGCACCCCGAAAAAGCAACGGGTTTTGAACGCTTTAAACTGGGCTTTATGCGTATCCTGGAAGGAGGAATGAAGCGATCACGTTTAGCCGTTACCGTATATCTCATAGGGTCATTGTTATTGGCAGGTAGCTGTTATATGTGGATCGGGAAAGACCTGATGCCGCATGTGAATGCCGGACAGTTCCAGTTGCGGCTGCGGATGCCGGATGGTACACGTTTGGAACGTACCGAAGAAGGTTTACACCAGGTATTACGTATTGTAGACAGTACGGTAAGCGGACACGTGGCTATCAGTTCCGCTTACGTAGGGCTGATTCCCAGTAGTTATGGTACCAGCAACCTCTACATCTTCAACAGTGGTACGCATGAAGCAGTGTTGCAGGTAAACCTGGAAGAAAATTATAAAGTAGATATTGAAAAGTTGAAAGATGAACTCAGAAAGCGCATCACGGCCGATATCCCGGAGATACGCCTGTCTTTTGAGCCAATAGATCTTACAGAAAAAATCATGAGCCAGGGCGCCGCTACACCTATTGAAGTGAGGGTGGCAGGGAAGGATATGAAACAGATTGCCAGCTATGCGGAACAATTGGTTGGCCATCTGAAAAACGTGCCTTTTCTGCGCGATGTACAGATTGCCCAACCGTTGCATTTCCCGGTGATCGGCATTCATATAGACCGCTTCAAACTGGCACAGATGGGGTTGAATATTTTGGAAGTGGCACGTTCGGTAACGGCATCTACTTCGTCCAGCCGCTTTACAGAAAAGAATCAATGGCTCGATGAAAAAGTGGCCTATACCTACCAGGTGCAGGTGCAGGTGCCGGAGTATAACATGACGGCGTTGAACGATCTGAAGGAAATACCCCTGGTAAAGGGCCAGCCACGGCCTGTTTTGGCGGACGTAGCTACTTTTACCACTACCGAAATGCCGGGAGAATTTGACCGTGCCGGTCCACGTAGGTTCGTGACCGTTAGTGCCAATATTTCCGGTAAAGATCTCGCTGCGGCCACTGCAGCAGTACAGCAAGCAATTAGGGAAACAGGTACACCACCCAAAGGATTGATTACAGAGCTCAAAGGGGCATCCAGCCTGTTGGTAGAAACATTAGGCAGTTTGCAGAACGGGTTGATGATAGCCGTGGTGGTGATTTTTCTCTTACTGGCAGCCAATTACCAGTCGTTTAAGCTATCACTGGTGGTACTAACCACCATACCGGCGGTAATTGCCGGGGCATTAATCGCTTTATTGCTGACGGGGGCTACACTCAACCTGCAATCTTACATGGGTATGATCATGTCTACCGGGGTATCGGTAGCCAATGCCATCCTGATTGTTACCAATGCAGAAAAGCTGAGAGGAGAGTACCATGATTCCACCAAAGCTGCGATTGTGAGTGCGGGGATACGTTTGCGCCCGATCCTGATGACAAGTCTGGCCATGGTGGCGGGAATGATTCCGATGGCGAGTGGTTTGGGCGAAGCCGGTGATCAGACTGCACCGCTGGGACGCGCTGTTATCGGCGGGCTGATTGCCTCTACACTGGCAGCTTTGCTGATATTGCCGCAGGTATATGCCCTGGTGCAGCGTAAAGCCGGTTATGATTCTCCATCGTTAATGCCGTCTGAACAAGACGATTTAAAATAAACTATAAAATATGAAATACTATAAATATTATTTATCGGCTTGTGGTATTATTGCGGCCATGGCTGCCTGTAATTCTGCTGCTATGCCGGAAAAGAAAGCCGTTACAGCAGATCGTCATTATACCGTAGTACCCGTCGTGCAACGTCCGTTGGCGGGTAATATCCGCCTGCCGGGTGCGCTGGCAGCTTTTCAGAAGGTAAGCATCTATCCGCGGATCAATGGCTTTGTAAAAAGCATATTGGTAGACCGGGGTAGCAAAGTAAAGAAGGGAGAGGTGTTGCTGGTGCTGGAGGCGCCGGAAGTAACGCAGCAGTTCTATGCGGCACAGTCGAAATACCTGCAGGCGGCAGCTATGTTTGCTTCCAGCAAAGATAACTATGAGCGTACACTGGCTGTAAGTGCAGAGCCGGGTACTATTTCTGCACACGACCTGGAGTTGTCCAAATCGCGTATGCTGGCTGATAGTGCGTTGATGAACAGCGAGCAGGCCAACTACCGTGCACAGGAAGTAAACCGCAGTTATCTTACCGTTACTGCGCCATTTGACGGCGTCATTACGGAACGTAATATTCATCCAGGTGCCCTGGTAGGCCCGGATACCAAGGTGGATGATAAACCCATGCTGATGCTGGAGCAGGAAGATAAACTGAGGCTGATCCTGCAGATACCGGAAATGTATAGCGCGCAGTTATCGCAGCAGTCGGTGGTCACCTTTGATGTAAACGCGATTCCCGGAAAGCATTTTGAAGGCACCATTGCACGGCAGGCAGGTACGCTGAACGATAAGTACCGTTCGGAAGCGGTGGAAATAGACGTACAAAATGAGCATCATGTACTCAAAGCGGGTATGTATGCTGAGGTGTTGCTGCCGTTGAACGGCTCTACACAGGCCATGCTGGTGCCTTCCAGTGCTATTGTGATGTCTACCGAGAAGAAATACGTAGTGGCAGTGGAAGACCACCGGACGAAATGGGTGGATATACAAGAGGGGAATCATCACAACGACTCTACAGAAGTGTTTGGACAGTTGCATGCCGGCGACCAGGTAGTTGTCAATGCCACGGATGAAATAAAGGAAGGGGTGACGATTCCTTAATTCCGGCAACTTTTTTGATACAGCTAGCGTAAAACCATATAATATGACAGTCAGAAAAACCACTACCGAAAAGCGGGAACAGAAGAGGACGAAACGCACTAACGAAGCGTTGGCACCTACCAAGGGCGGCGCAAAGAAAGAGCGGAATGACGACCGGAATAATGTACTGGAAGGGTATGACGAAGACGAATATGATATGCAGGATATCAAAAACGAAAAACGGAAAAAGAAGCATTAAAAAAAACGACCGTCCCGAGGAATCGGGACGGCTTTTCTGCTAACTGTTCCGTCTATATTGATTTTCTTATGTTCTTATTAGAAAAAGAGAACAAATAACATCCACCTAGTAATCAATAACGGATTTACCTGTTGTTCAACTAAAAAAAAGTTTAAGCAGGCATAGCAATGCATCGCGGTATACGCGTATTGTCGGAATGGATCGGTGTAGTTATTTGATGTTGCTGCTATCGACAACCATAGCGGGTTGACGCTATGTGGAAATGAATACTTACTTCGTCTGCGTAATTACTCCCAGGCATGCCTTTGAAATAATAACAAGGAATGATTTAAAATTGTTTTGAAAAAGCAGGCTAAAAATTAAAAAGCTCACGCAGGCCCAATGCGAGCATTTGAACGCCAATAACAGCGAGGATAAGTCCCATCATTTTGGTGATTACCATCATGACGTTGGTGCCGATAATTTTTACAATGCGTTCACCTGCAATAAAGAGAAGATAGGTGATATAACATATAAAAGCATAAATAGCTATTACAATAGCCAGATGTGTGAGGTCTTTGGCGGCAGAATAACTCATAGACGTAGTGATGGCGCCAGGTCCGGCCAGCAGGGGCATGGCAAGCGGTGTAATGGCTACGCTGATACCCTGATCAGCCTTCACTGGTTGAGCACCCAGTTTGGGATTTTCGGACTTAGCTTCTTTTTCTCCACGCACCATTTCATAACCAATCACAAAAACCAGTATACCGCCGGTAACACGTAATGCAGCGAGTGTAATGCCAAATACATGGAAGATGAGTTTACCTGCCACGCTAAAAACAAGAATAATACAAAAGGCGATCAGTACCGATTTGGTGGCAATGTTGCGTTTTGCTTTCTTATCCATGTTGGAGGTTAGCTCCATAAAAACCGGGATGGCAGAAATAGGATTGACGATTGCCAGTAATCCCATGAATACCGTTGTTGCAAATGCAATGTAATTATCAAATAATGCCATCATATCAGCAATATAATAAATTTTATTTACCGGCAAAATAAAAGGCGGTACCTGTTTACGCCCGTAATCGGGGGAGCTGCCAGTTGTTTCTCAGGGTAACGAGTCGTATGGTGACTATAACGGCAATGGCTATACTCTTTGAGATGTCTCCCGGGATGCCGGTATAATGACCGGCCACCAGGTATAGTATACCGCCTGCAATAGAGGCGGCAGCATATATTTCCCGGGTAAAAAGAATAGGTTGTTCACCGCAAATAACATCGCGCAACAGGCCGCCGAAAGTACCGGTAATAACGCCCAGCGCTACACATACCGGCATTGGCAATCCTGCAGCGATACCTTTGTTGATACCGGTGATCGTAAATAAGCCCAAACCAATAGCATCAAATGTACTGAGCAGGCGGGTGAGTTTTTTCACGTAGGAAAAAAACAAGGCGGCAATAATAGCGGCTACTATAATAGCTGTATTGCTTAATTCATCGGTCATCCAGGCAACCGGCGTGGCCCCGATCAACAGGTCGCGGATAGTTCCGCCGCCGATGGCCGTTATAAAAGCCAGCGCCAGTAATCCAATAACATCGTATGATTTATTGATAGCTGCTGTTGCGCCCGAAACAGCAAATGCGAATGTGCCTAATAATTCTAATCCCTGGATAAAGGTGAGCTGCATTCTCCTTGTCTTGATTTTGCCGTCGAAGATAAGGATACTTTAAAAGATCATATAAAAATTCTAGTAGTCAAAGGCAGATTCCCCACGCAAAGTGCGCTCTATCTGATCACTCAGGTCGCGGCTAAATCCTTCTACTTCAATTTTCGGATGATGGTCGAGGTAGATAAGAAAGCGTCCGGTTTCTTTGGTGACCAGGTCATAAATATCTTCCAGTAAGGCACAAAGTAGTTTACGGGTAGTTTCCGCAATCTGGGCTAATGAACTGTCTTCGAATTGCAGGTACTCACGGTTTTTATAAGATAAGGCTATCTGAATCATAAATGATGGTTTTTCCCTAGGATTTAAATGGACCGGTTGATTTATCGCTAACCGGTTGGTTTTCATTATTTAATTATTAATTCTGACATAAAAATAGAAAAAAAGAAATAGATAATTTCCAACTAAAGGGTGATTTTTTATCCACATTTCCTGAAAGAAATAAAATATATAATATCTTCCTTAGTTAACCGCCGACACATTAACACAACCATTCTCACATTGTTCATTTTTTTTCTTTTATAATTTGGCTACCATTGCACATTATTCTTACATAATGAAGAAACTTACATTAGTCCTCGTTTTAATTGCATTTTATTGTCTCCCTATGCAGGCGCAGCCTGGCAAAGGCATGAGATGGAGCCTGGATGGGAAGTCTTTCTACAAAGCCACTCCCGCAGGCATTGAGTCTAGTCCTTTAACCGGGGAAGCGTCTACCGTGAAAATTCCTGCAGCCGCTTACCATGGCCTTGTATTGAAGGATTTTTATTTTTCGGCAGATGAAAAAAAGCTATTGCTGTACACCAATTCAAAAAAAGTTTGGCGCTATGAAACCCGCGGTGATTACTGGGTGCTGGATATCGCCTCCGGAAAACTACAGCAGCTGGGTAAGAAACAGCCTGCTTCTTCTCTGATGTTTGCCAAGCTTTCCCCGGATGGAAGCAAAGCGGCTTATGTAAGCGGACATAACATTTTTGTGGAGGACCTGCAAAGCGATGCCGTAACGCCCATCACCACAGATGGTACCCGCCGCTTCATTAACGGTACCTTCGATTGGGCCTATGAAGAAGAATTTGGTTGCCGCGACGGCTTCCGCTGGAGCCCCGATGGCAAAAGCATCGCCTATTGGCAGATTGATGCCACCAAGATCCGCGACTTCCTCATGATCGATAACACCGATTCTATCTATTCCTTCACCGTGCCGGTGGAGTACCCGAAAGCAGGGGAAAGCCCTTCTGCCTGCCGGATCGGTGTGGCAGACATACAAACTGCTAAAACAACCTGGATGCAGGTTCCCGGTGATAACCAACAACACTATATTCCGCGCATGGAATGGGTACCCGGTAAAAATACCCTCATCATCCAACAATTGAACCGCAAACAAAACCACAGTAATGTCATGGTATGTGATGCTGCTACCGGTAAGGTGCGTAGCCTCTACCAGGAATCAGACAGCGCCTGGATAGACGTGAAATCGCGCTGGGACGATGATAACATTGCTGGCTGGGACTTCCTGAAAGGCAATAAATCATTCATCTGGGTAAGTGAACAGGACGGCTGGCGTCATCTGTATAATATTAATACAGAAGACGGAAAGGCTACTTTGCTCACACCAGGCAATTATGATGTGATCAGCATCGCTAAAATAGATGAAGCCAATAACACCATCTATTTTTTAGCATCTCCCGAAAACCCTACCCAACAATATCTTTATAAGGTAGCCTTAACCGGTGGCAAGGCAGAACGTATTACGCCTGCCAACGAACCGGGTAGCCACGAGTATAAAATTTCTCCTTATGGCGCCTGGGCTATTCATGAGTTCAGCAACGCGTATACTTACCCTGTAAGTGAAAATTTACAGTTGCCATCTCACAAAAGCAGCAGCAATGCGGTATTGAACGCTATTACCAAATCTGCTGATGCACCTAATAAACCAGAATTTTTCCAGATCACCACAGTAGATGGTGTTACCATGAGTGGCTGGATGAGCAAGCCAACCGATTTCAACCCGGCTAAAAAATATCCCGTAGTATTCTACGTATACGGCGAACCTGCTGGCGCTACTTCACTGGATGCTATTGGTGCCGGCCGCAACTTCCTTTATGATGGCGATATGGCGGCAGATGGCTACATCTATGTAAGTATGGACAATCGTGGTACCCCTTTACCTAAGGGCAGCAAATGGCGTAAATGTGTTTACCGCAAAGTAGGACTGATCAACGCCAGGGATCAGGCGATGGCTGCAAAGGCACTGATGCAGAAATATTCGTTTATTGATCCGGAGCGTACCGCTGTATGGGGCTGGAGCGGAGGTGGTTCTATGACCCTGAACCTGATGTTCCAGTATCCTGAAATTTATAAAACAGGTATCGCTATTGCCGCTGTAGGCAACCAGCTTACGTATGATAACATTTACCAGGAGCGTTATATGGGGCTGCCGGAAGAAAACCGCGAAGACTTTGTAAAAGGTTCTCCTATTACCTACGCACGTAACCTGCAGGGGAACCTGCTGTATATCCATGGTACAGGCGATGATAACGTACATTATCAGAATGCAGAAATGTTGCTCAATGAACTGATCAAATATAATAAGCAATTCCAGTTCATGGCGTATCCTAACCGTACCCACAGCATCTCTGAGGGACCTGGTACTTTCCAGCACCTGTCTACTTTATACACTAACTACCTGCGCACGCATTGCTTGCCGGGAGCTAAATAAGCTTTTAGCCATTAGCTTTTAGCTTTTAGTAAATGCAGCGAAGATGACCATATATTGGCATTCGCTGCATTTACTAAAAGCTAGAAGCTAAAAGCTAAAAGCTAAACCTTACCTTTGCCTCCCTAAATAGAAAAATATGTCCAGGACGGGTATTATTGGTATACTGGCAGTGTTGCTGGTAATTGGATGCACTTTTTTGCCATGGTCTCATGTGGAGAGCAGGCATTTGACCTTTACCGGCTTGAATGGCGCGGGTTCTAATTATGGAGAGCCGGGCAAGTTAAGTATCGTCTTATCCGTATTGGCGATAGTTGTATTTGCGATAAAGAATAAGTGGGTATCCAGGATTAACCTGTTTATCGTAGGATTCCTGGTGGCGTGGACATTCAGGAATGTGATGTTGTATTCACGTTGCGAGATAGGGGAGTGTCCTCAACCAGGGGTGGCGTTGTATGTATCGCTGGGCGCTGCTTTGGTGGCATTTGCCTGTGTGTTGTTTACACGATCGCCGAAGTGAAATAATAATTGATCAGCTTATATGGGATGGTGTCAGGAAATTTTCCTGACACCATTTTTTTATTTTCAGAAGATGGTTTTGTGCAGTATCCATGCGCCTGCCAGCACACCGGCGCCCATGATCCAGTAACGCAATACGATTGGTAAAGGACGTTGAGCGGTGATGCGGGCTTTCAGAAAACTGAAGGCAGTTAAACCAAGAAAAACCAGCATGATACTGGTTTGCGAGGCGGCGGGAAAATTTTCATTGGAAAAATAGGGTCCCAGCGATAACGCGCCGCCCAGCCAAAAAAAGAAGCCGGTGAGCAAGGCATGCTGTATGGCACGGGAACGCTTAAACGTAGTTTCCACTACCTTTTCCTGTTCCAGTATTTGTTCCCAGGTTTGGGCATCTTTTTCCATTTCCTGTTCTATCTGCGCAATAGTGCCTGCATTAATGTCGAGTCGTTGCAGTTTAGATCTTTCCTGGTCTGACAGGAGGGCACTATCGTGCTGTGCATCACCTTTATTGGCCTGGAAAGCACCGATCATCACCAGTATGCCGCCTATTCCCCAAATGAGAAGGTGCAGCGTATAAAAGCTTTGTACTTCAATGGGAAATACCTGGATTACCTGTGTAGCAAAGAACAACAGGAAAAGCCCATCGGGAAAACCGATTAAAAAGTCTGTTTTCCACCCGGAACTCCGGATGGCTTTTTGTGATGCTATCATACTACAATAAACTAGCTGAAGGCCTGTTCGAGGCTTCTTTTGATGATCTGCACGCACTCGGCAATCTGCCCTTCGTTGATGGTCAGTGGTGGCGCAAACCGTATTTTATCTCCATGTGTTGGCTTGGCCAGCAGGCCATTCTCTTTCAACGTTAAGCACAGATCCCATGCGGCTTCCGGATCTTCATGCTTGATGATGATTGCATTCAGCAGTCCTTTACCCCGTATGGTAGTTATATAGGGAGATTGCAGTTCCTGTAGTCCTTTGCGGAGCAATAGTCCCATAGCGGCTGCATTCTCTGCCATTTTTTCGTCTTTCAGTATTTGCAGGGACGTGATGGCTACTTTACAGGCCAGTGGGTTACCGCCATAGGTAGAGCCATGTTCACCCGGTTTGATGGTGAGCATGATTTCATCGTCCGCCAGCACGGCGCTTACTGGCAAGGTGCCGCCAGATAAGGCTTTTCCAAGAATTAGGATATCCGGACGTACATTTTCATGATCGCAGGCCAGCATTTTGCCGGTACGGGCCAATCCTGTCTGGATTTCATCTGCAATAAATAACACGTTGGCGTCCTGGCAATATTGCTTTGCCTTGGCAAGGTAGCCCTCATCCGGCACCATTACACCTGCTTCGCCCTGAATGGGTTCTACAAGGAAGCCGGCTACATTTTTATCCTGTAACGCCTGTTCCAGCGCAGTTAAGCTGTTGTAGGGAATCACCTCATAACCCGGCATGAAGGGACCGAAGTTATTACGGGCAGTAGGATCGCTGCTAAATGAAATCACATTCAGCGTACGTCCGTGGAAGTTATTGCTGCAAACAATAATTTTTGCTTTGTTTTCCGGGATCCCTTTTACTATATAGGCCCAGTGACGGCAAAGTTTCAGCGCTGTTTCCACCGCTTCTACACCGGTATTCATGGGCAATACTTTATCGTATCCGAAAAAGGCCGTAATATATTGCGCATATTCTCCCAGTAAATCGTTGTGAAACGCGCGGGAGGTCAGGGTGAGCTTTTGCGCCTGGGCGATCAGGGTTGCTATGATTTTAGGATGGCAATGTCCCTGGTTTACCGCAGAATATCCGGATAAAAAATCATAGTAACGTTTGCCGTCCACATCCCATAAAAAAACGCCTTCACCCCGGTCCAGTACAACCGGTAACGGATGATAGTTGTGGGCACCATACTGTTCTTCCAGCGCCAGGTAATGTTGAGACTTTTCGCTTATCGTGTAGGATGGTATCATAATAAGCCAAAAGTACGGGAAATTTATAGAAAGCGGAAAGCATAAAGCAGAAAGCAAAAAGCTATTGTAGCGGATGATCACTGCGAATATTATTACGCTTTAATCATCCGCTACAATAGCTTTTTGCTTTCTGCTTTATGCCTTCAGCTTTTTCACAAGATCTATGTACTGCTGCATGGCCGCTTCCTTGCCGGTACCTTTCAACGCCGCCCAGGCTTCATATTTGGCCTTGGCTACAAAGTCAAATGGATTGGCCGGGGGATCAATATCTACATCACCTGTGCTGCCTTGCTTATACAGGCTGTATAACTGCAACAAAATTTCATTGGAAGGTTTTTCCGTCAGTGTTTTACTGTCCGCCAGTGCCTGTTCGAATTGTTGAATGAGTTCCATGTTCCACTTAATTTTTAGATTTAACAATACGGGTTTGTGCCTTCATTTTTCCCTTATGTCTATAAAGTTGAGCATTAAAAGTTAATATATCAAAAAAAGCCACCGGTCTTCTTCCTATCTCCCTAAAAACCAAACAACAAAACATAATCACTAAACCCATTAACTAATGAACTAATTTCAATACCTTTGCCGGCTGAATGAGGTTTAATGTAGTAATTTGCAGTAGGCCTAAGGAACAGCAAAACATCATATGAAGAATATTCGCAATTTTTGTATCATTGCCCATATTGACCATGGTAAAAGTACCCTGGCAGACCGTTTACTGGAATTTACTAAGACGATTTCCGACCGTGATATGCAGGCGCAGGTACTGGATGACATGGATCTTGAGCGTGAAAAAGGAATCACTATCAAGAGCCACGCTATCCAGATGAGCTACACTGCTAAAAACGGGGAACAATATATTTTTAACCTGATTGATACGCCTGGTCACGTGGACTTCTCTTACGAGGTTTCCCGCGCACTGGCCGCCTGTGAAGGCGCCCTGCTGCTGGTTGACGCCGCCCAGGGTATCCAGGCACAAACTATCTCCAACCTTTACCTGGCACTGGAGAACGACCTCGAAATCATTCCTGTTATCAATAAAATTGACATGCAGGGCGCTATGATCGAGGAAGTAAAAGACCAGATCATTGAACTGATTGGCGTAAAAGGAGAAGATATCCTGCTGGCTTCCGGTAAATCCGGTATTGGTATTGAAGAAATCCTCGAAGCCATCGTACACCGTATTCCTGCCCCGAAAGGCAGCAACGATGCACCTTTACAGGCATTGATTTTCGACAGCGTATTCAACTCTTTCCGCGGTATCATCGCTTACTTCCGCATTTTCAACGGTACCATCAAGAAAGGAGATAAAATCCGCTTCTTCAACTCCGGAGAAGAATACTTCGCTGATGAGGTGGGCATCCTGAAACTGGGCCTGTCGCCGCAAAAAGAAGTGTGTACCGGCGACGTGGGATACATTATTACCGGTATCAAAAGCGCCAAAGAAGTAAAAGTAGGGGATACCATCACCCTCTCCAATAACCCTTGTGCAGAGGGTATCAACGGCTTCCAGGAAGTAAAACCAATGGTATTTGCCGGTATTTACCCGGTAAATACTGAGGATTTCGAGGAACTGCGCGACTGTATGGATAAACTGCAACTGAATGACGCCTCCCTGACCTACGAGCTGGAAACCTCACAGGCGCTGGGCTTCGGCTTCCGTTGCGGATTCCTGGGTATGCTGCACATGGAAATTATCCAGGAAAGACTGGAAAGAGAATTTAATCAAACCGTGATCACCACCGTTCCCAACGTAAGCTTCATTGCACATACTACCCGGGATGGCGTACTGATAGTAAATAACCCAAGTGAAATGCCCGATCCTACCAAACTGGATAGAATCGAGGAACCTTTCATCCGGGCACAAATCATTACCAAACCCGAGTATATCGGTAACATCATGACCCTCTGCCTGGGCAAACGTGGTAACCTCCTGAACCAGAGCTACCTCACTACCACCCGTGTAGAGCTGATGTTTGAAATTCCGCTCACAGAAATCGTATTCGACTTCTATGATAAGCTGAAAAGCCAGACCCGTGGCTATGCTTCCTTCGACTATACGCCGATTGGCTTCCGGGATAGCGATATCGTGAAAATGGATATCCTCCTGAACGCGGATAAAGTGGATGCCTTGAGTGCATTGATCCACAGAAGCCGTGCACAGGACTTCGGTCGTAAACTTACCGAGAAACTGAAAGAACTGTTGCCTCGTCAGCAATTCCTCATCGCCATCCAGGCTGCTATCGGAGCTAAGATTGTGGCGCGTGAAAACATCAGTGCCATGCGTAAAGACGTAACCGCCAAGTGTTATGGTGGTGACATCTCCCGTAAACGTAAGCTCCTCGAGAAACAGAAAGAAGGTAAAAAACGTATGCGCCAGATTGGTAACGTAGAAATACCGCAGGAAGCATTCCTCGCCGTATTGAAGCTGGACGACTAATACCGTTCGTAACTATATTTAATTAGCGAAGATGAAAGCATATATATTTGCTTTTGTCTTCGCTAATTTTTTTTGACTTATTATTGATTAAAACCAATCACCCATGCGTTCTTTAGTACTGACGTTAGCCGTTGCAGCCTTGTCTTTTTCAGCAAAAGCCCAGCAAGCAAAAACGCCTCCTGCTGCAGACCAGGTAGTAAAAGAAGCCTGCACCGCAGCCACCAAAAATCACAAAAAAGTATTCGTCCTCTTTCATGCTTCCTGGTGTGGCTGGTGCCACAGAATGGATACGGCGATGAATGATGCTGCAATTAAAAAAGCATTTACGGACAACTACGAAATCCGCCACATCACCGTATTGGAAAACGGACCCAAAAAAGAACTGGAAAACCCCGGTGGCGCCGAATTACTGGCGAAATACCATGGAGATCAGCAAGGTATTCCTTTCTGGGTGATACTCAATGCAGACGGCTCTTTCATCGCAGACAGCCGCATGCCCGATGCCAGCGGCAAACTACAGAATGTTGGCTGCCCGGCACAAAAGGAAGAAGTAGCGTACTTCGTAGGACTGCTCGAAAAAACCTCCAAAATGAAACGTGGAGAACTGGAAGCAGTACGTACCCGGTTTGCTAAAATAGCGCCACAAGCTGCCCACTAATCATGCTCCACAGCAGGCAGGTAATACCTTCCGGAGATGTGTGACCGTAGTCACCTGCCTGCTGCCGGAATCCCTTTCCCATTGTATCGTACGCGTTTTACCGCCACTTTTTGACAGCCATAAAAATTTGTGGCACGGGTATGGTTTTATGTATAGGTGAACTGTTTATCAGCTCATGTGTTATACCATCTAAACCTTTACCGTATGCGAAAATGGCTCAGGATCATCCTTATCACCTCCGGCGTATTGATAACCCTGCTGTTGTTGCTATTCCTGGGTATGGCCTGGTACATTCACGCCAACAAAGCGAACTTTCTCAAGCAAATTACAGGACAGCTAAACGACCGGCTGAATGGTACGATTACCATTGAAGACATAGAGCCTTCCGTGTGGAAAAGCTTCCCCAATGTATCTATCGGGCTTAAAAAAGTAGTACTGCAGGATAGCCTTTGGCAGCAGCATCACCATGCCCTGCTGGATGTGGACTACATTTTCGTACGGGTTAATACGTTATCACTGCTACGCAAGCACGTAGATGTAAACGAGGTGACACTGCAGAACGGGAAAATCTATCTCTATACAGATACTTCCGGCTACTCCAATACTTATGTACTGCAGGGCCCCGGCGGAGAGAAGAAGAAACGCAGTTCTTCCAAAGATGCAAATATCGAACAGCTCACCCTTCGCCAGGTAAGCTTCATCATCGATAATCAGCAAAAGTTTAAGCTGTTTCACCTGGATATTAACAGCCTGGATGGGAAAATGAAGGCTACCGACAGCACAATACAGTTTACCATGCTATCCGATATCCTGTCTAAAAGCTTCGCTTTTAATACCAACAAAGGCAGCTATCTGAAAGACAAGAAAATGCAACTGAACTTGTCGGTTATCTTCAATAAACGCACTAAAATTCTCCAGGTCCCCTCCCAGGAGATCCGGATAGATGACCACCCGGTGCAGATCGCCGGACAATTTGGGTTTGGGGAGAAACCACCGCCTTTTCAACTAAAGATCAATGCCAACCAGGTGCTGTTAAAGGACGCAGCTACCTGGCTGCCACCCAATATCAGCACCAAACTAAGCAGCATTACCCTTACTAAGCCGCTGGATGCCGAAGCTAACCTCGACGGCCATATGAAATTCCGGGATACGCCCAAAGTGGTGATCACCTGGAAAACCACCAACAACATACTGGTAACCACTTTGGGAGAGTGGACGAACTGTAATTTCACGGGTCGGTTTAATAACGAAGTCCTGTCCGGGCAGGGGCATACCGACGAAAACTCATCTGTCAATATTTTTCAGCTAAACGCTACGCTGGCGGGTATTCCTATTAAAGTAGATACCATCCGGGTGGTGAATTTAAAGCAGCCGTTGTTGCGCGGACATTTCCGTTCTGATTTCCCTTTAACTGCGCTTAACGACGCTGCTTCAGAAGGGCCCATCACGTTCAAATCCGGGAATGCGAGCGCCGACCTGTTTTATACCGGGCCGGTATTAAAAGATGATAATACACCCTCGTCGTTGCAAGGGGTAGTGGCGGTGAAACAAGGCGCCTTTACTTATGCCCCCCGTAATTTATCTTTCCATAATGCCAATGCTACACTGCGTTTCACCGGGCAAGACCTGCAGTTGGAAAACATACAGGTGCAAACGGAAAAGAGTAGCCTGCAAATGGATGGCGCCATCAAAAATTTGCTGAACCTGTATTTTACTACACCAGAGAAAATAGAACTGACCTGGAATATTCGCAGTCAGCTGGTAGATCTCAATGAATTCAAAAGCTTTCTCGGTGTACGGCAAAAGGTGAAGCCTACCAAAAGCCAGCAGCAGGCCAAAATGGGACGGGTATCCCGACAGCTGGATGTAGTGTTGGCTTCCAGCAACGTAAAGATGAATGTACAACTGGATAAGGTGATCTATCAACGGTTTACAGCACAAAATGTAAAAGCTGGTGTGGAGCTCACCAATGAAGATATTTTGTTAAAGCAAATTGCCTTACAGCATGCCGGAGGTAGTATTCAGATGGCTGGAACAATGCACCAGCAGGGGAATAACAATAATTTTAAGATGGATGCTACCGTGACCAATGTAGGTATCAGCCAGTTGTTTTATGCCTTTAACAACTTCGGCATGACGAGCCTTAAATCAGATAACCTGAAAGGAAATGTGTCTGCTAAAGTAAACCTAAAGGGAAACATCCTGGACAATGGCACACTGGCGAAGAATTCCTTATACGGTACCATCAACTTTAACCTGAGAAATGGCGCACTGATTAACTTTGGACCGTTGGCCGATATCGGTAATTTTGCCTTTCGTAAAAGACACCTGGATAGTATTATGTTTGAAAACCTGAGCAATACTTTCCAGGTGGCCGGCAATAAAATTATGATACCACCCATGCAGATCGCTTCCAGCGCCATTAATATCGACGTAAAAGGTGTATATGGCATTGATGGGGGTACCAATATTAACCTGGATATTCCATTGCGTAATCCCGCTAAAGACGCAGATATTACGGACAAAGAAGAGAAGCGCCGTCGCAGCCGTAAAGGGATTGTCATCCACTTACGTGCCGTATCGGAAAAAGATGGAAAGGTGAAAATTAAGCTGGGAAAAGGAGATAAGGAGGTTACGGGAAATGCTACCGATATTGATACCGGGGATTAAAACGCATTTGGGCAATGTAGCATTACGCTACATTGCCCAAAGTACGATGATGATTACTGACAACAGCTACTGGTTAACTGCTTGAAATGCTTGCTCCATATCGCCCTGGATATCACTGATATGCTCTATGCCCAGTGAAACGCGCAATACGCCCGGTGCTACACCCGCTTTTCTTTGTTCTTCTTCACTCAATTGCTGGTGCGTAGTTGTGGCCGGATGAATGATGAGGGTTTTGGAATCGCCCACGTTCGCCAGGTGGTATATTAACTTCAACGACTGTACGAATTTATCTGCTGCTTCTTTACCGCCTTTGATCTGGAAACTCAATACGCCGCCAAAGCCATTTTGCAGGTACTTCTTCGCCAGCGCATGGTACTTATTACCAGGTAATCCCGGATAGTTCACAGAAGCTACCTGCGGATGTTGTGCTAACCACTGGGCCAGTGCGAGTGCATTGTCTACCGTACGTTGTACGCGCAGCGACAATGTTTCCAGTCCCTGTATAAACAGGAACGAATTCTGTGGCGCCAGTGCTGGTCCCCAGCTACGTAAGCCGGCCACGCGTGCGCGTATGATATAGGCAATGTTGCCAAACGGGCTGTGATCACCGAATACTTCCCAGAACTTCATGCCGTGGTAAGCTTCGTCTGGTTCACTGAATTGTTTGAACTTGCCGTTACCCCAGTTGTAGTTGCCGCCGTCTACAATGATACCGCCGATGCTGGTACCATGACCGCCAATCCACTTGGTGGCGGCTTCCACTACTACGTTAGCGCCGTGTTCCAATGGGCGGGCCAGGTATCCGGCGGCGCCAAAGGTATTATCCACTACCAGCGGTAAATCATGTTTACGCGCGATGGCGCTTATCTTTTCAAAGTCAGGAATGGCAAACCCCGGGTTACCGATGGTTTCCACGTAAATGGCTTTGGTGTTTTCATCTATGAGTGCTTCAAAGCTGGCCGGGTTATCGAGGTCCGCAAAGCGGGCTTCCACACCAATGCGTTTGAAGCTTACTTTAAACTGGTTAAAGGTCCCGCCGTAGAGGTAAGAAGAAGTCACGAAGTTATCGCCTGGCAACAGGATATTATGCAGGGCAATAAATTGTGCCGCCTGTCCTGAAGCCACTGCCAGTGCGCCAACACCGCCTTCCAGTGCAGCTACTCTTTTTTCAAATACATCCGTAGTGGGATTCATAATACGGGTGTAGATGTTACCAAACTGTTTCAGCTGGAAAAGATCAGCGGCGTGTTCTGCGCTGTCGAAAGTGTAAGAGGTAGTTTGGTAAATAGGTACGGCGGCTGCATGTGTTGTGCCTTCCGGTTGATAACCGGCATGTACCTGGAGTGTGTCAAAATGTAATGGCTTAGTGGACATAACCTGAAAAATTTTAGGGTGGGAAATAATAGTCCACAAATATAGTGGACTATTTGCAATAACAAAATATTTTTGTGAGATAATCGCAGAAGATATAAATATCTTTATGCGTAACACTCCAATATAGCTGGAAAGGCGTTAAGAAATTATTAACAGCCGGTAGGCAGTACGACGGTTTTTGCAAGGCCGTAGCCGGTTTGCCAGGGGGAAACAAAGCAGGTTGCAATGATTTTATTTTGTCAGCGATTTGCAACCTACCATAAAAAATAATATCTTCGATAGCTATATTTGCTATTATCATTCGCTGCAATAGCTTTGGGCTTTACGCTTTCAGCTTTGAGCTAATTTAAAAAATCGTGTTTCCGTGAAGAAACACAGTTGACCGATGTTATTAACTATTACGACTAAACGTTACCCCGCCACTGACCTTGGCTATCTTCTGCACAAGCATCCCGCTAAAGTACAAACCGTAGAATTGACGGCAGGTAGTGCACACATTTTTTATCCTGAAGCCACAGATCATTCCTGTACGGCCGCTTTACTGCTGGACATCGATCCGGTAAAACTGGTTCGCCGCGGCAGCGGTGGCAATGATTTTTCACTGGAACAATATGTGAATGATCGTCCCTATGTGGCCTCGTCTTTTATGAGTGCGGCCATTGCCCAGGCGTATTCCTCCGCCATGAACGGGCGTTGCAAGGATAAGCCTCACCTGGTGGAGGAGGCGATGCCCTTCGAAATCACGTTATCCGTTTTACCGGTAAAGGGAGGAGAATATTTGCTGCGACAGTTTTTTGAGCCACTCGGCTACGACATATCTGTGCAATCCTATATCCTGGATGAACAGTTCCCGGAATGGGGGCAGAGCCGCTATTTCAATGTTACACTGCGCCATACGCTGCCCCTGAAAACTATCCTGAGCCAGCTATATATCCTGATCCCGGTTTGCGATAATGATAAACATTATTTCGTAGGCGGGCATGAAATAGAAAAGCTCATGGAAAAAGGGCAGGGCTGGCTGGATACCCATCCCAGCAAAGAACTGATTACCCGCCGTTATCTCAGGAATATTGGGCCACTTGCCAAAGAGGCACTGGGCATGATCATGCGGGAAGAAGTACTTCCGGAGGAAGTGAAGGAGCCAAAAGAAAAAGTACGCCTGCACGATGTGCGTCTCCAAACAGTACGCGACCTGCTCCTGGAACTGGGAGTGAGCTCCGTAGCTGATATGGGATGCGGCGAAGGCGAACTGCTGCGCTTACTCATGGAAAAATCTGCCTTTAAACGCATACTGGGCATGGATGTAAGCTATCATGCACTGGAAATAGCCCAATCGAAATTAAAGATAGACCGCCTGCCAGAGCCACAGAAAGCACGGATACAACTCATTCATGGATCACTAACGTACAGGGATAAACGCTTATCTGGCTTTGATGCCGCCGTATTGGTAGAAGTCATAGAACACCTAGATCTGCCTCGTTTAACGTCCCTGGAAAAAGTGGTGTTTGAATATGCCCGTCCGCAGCACGTAATCATTACCACCGTGAATGCAGAATACAACGTATTGTATGAGAAACTGAGCGCTGGTTCATTCCGGCATACGGATCACCGGTTTGAATGGACCCGGGCGGAGTTTGAAGAATGGGGTAACCGCATAGCCGAACAATTTGGTTATATTGTAACCTATAGGCCGTTGGGAGAAGTAGATGAAGTATTGGGAGGACCCAGTCAACTGGCCCTGTTTAAAAGATAATTTTATGCAAGAAGAAATAGTAGAGAAAATAAAAGAACTGGAAGAAGAACACCAGGTGAAAATATTATACGCCTGTGAGTCAGGCAGCCGTGCATGGGGCTTTCCATCGACCGACAGCGATTATGATGTTCGCTTTATTTACACCCGGCATAAGGATACTTACCTGAGCATCACGGAGCAGCCGGATGTGATAGAACCGGTAATAGACGACGTGCTGGATTTGAGCGGATGGGATATCCGCAAGGGTTTACAGCTTTTTCTGAAATCCAACGCCCCCTTGTACGAATGGCTACAGTCGCCCATTGTATACCAGGAGACCACAGATTTCAAGCAAACGCTGACGGACTTAATGGATAAATATTTTTCGCCCCGGTCCGGTTGTCATCACTACCTGTCTATGGCTTATAATACCTTCACCAACGAGCTGGAAGGGGCACAGGTAAAGGTAAAGAAGTACTTCTATGTGTTGCGTCCAATGTTGGCCTGTCAATGGATACTGGCGGGTAAAGGTGTGCCTCCCATGGAGTTTGCCATTTTGCGTACTTTAATTACAGACACCGCTATTCAATCTGAAATTGATCGTTTGCTGGAAGTGAAAGTAAATGCAGATGAGCATACCACGATTGCGCCTATACCAGCACTGCATCAGTGGATAGCGGGCGTATTGGATCAATGCAAAGAGCGGTCGGGAGAAATGCCAATGGTGAAGAATAACACCGTGGAGCTGGACGTGCTTTTCCGGAAATATATTTCGTATGACTTTTGAGGCACTACAGCAACAACGGCCATGTATCCTGCTGGAATGTATCAGCGGCAGCCGCGCCTATAACCTGCAGCTGCCCACATCCGACAGGGACATCAAAGGCATTTTCATATTGCCGCAGCAGGATTTGTATGGGATGACCTACACGCCGCAGGTGTCTAACCAAAGCAACGACGAAGTATATTTTGAAATAAAACGTTTCCTGGAGTTACTGGAAAAAAATAACCCCAATATACTGGAACTGTTAAGTACGGGTGCTGACAACCAGCTATACCGGCATCCTTTGATGGACCTGGTAAAACCGGCTGATTTCTTATCCCGTTTGTGCCTCGAAACATTTGCCGGCTATGCCAACACGCAGATGAAAAAGGCGAAAGGATTGAATAAGAAGATCAACCAGTCGTATCCGGCTGAAAGGAAATCTGTGTTTGAGTTTTGTTATGTTATAGCAGGCGGTCAAAGCATATTACTACGTGACTGGCTAAACGAAAACCAACTGCAACCTGAAGACTGTGGACTATCCCGCATTAATCACTTTCGTGATGTATACGCGTTATATCATACCGGGCAGTTTGATACTGGAGTTACTTTCAAAGGTATTTTTTCGGGTGCGGATGCCAATGATGTGCAGTTGAGTGCCATCCCATTGGGACCAGATCCACTGGCCATCATGCAGTTTAATAAAGATGGTTATACCGTGTATTGTAAAGATTTTGCGGCCTATCATCAATGGGAGGCCCTCCGTAATGAAGCCAGATATCTTCATAACAAGGAGTTGGGCGCCGATTATGATAGTAAGCACATGATGCATACTTTCCGTTTGTTAACCATGGCAGAAGAAATTGCCCTGTATAAAGAAGTACGCGTATTCAGGCAGGACCGCGATTTTCTCCTGCGTATCCGGAATGGTGAATTCAGCTACGATACATTGGTGGAAATGGCTACCCAAAAATTAGATCACATGCAACAGCTATATGCGGCGTCAGATTTGCCGGACCACCCGGATCCTGCACTGGCTAACGCGCTGTTGGTAAGTATAAGAGAAGCATATTATGGCTCGAAGAAACAGTAAATTATCACATATCTCTATACCAGAATTATCACTGGTATTATTAGTAGGCCCTTCAGGGGCCGGTAAGTCCACGTTTGCCCGTCAGTTTTTTAAACCGACAGAAATTATTTCATCAGATGTATGCCGCGGGCTCATCAGCGATGATGAAAATAACCAACTCGTATCTACAGATGCGTTTGAACTGGTGCGCTTTATCGCCGCCAAGCGCTTAAAACTAGGATTGCTCACCGTGATTGACGCTACCAACGTGCAACCGGAATCCCGCAAGCAATGGGTACAGTTGGCCCGGGAGTATCATGTGCTGCCGGTAGCCATTATATTGAACATGCCGGAGGATGTATGCCAGGGAAGAAATGACCTGCGCAGTGACCGTAACTTTGGTAAGCATGTGATTCCGCAGCAAATCGGTCAGCTGAAGCGCGGACTCCGGAACTTACGCGAGGAAGGCTTCCGCCAGGTTTTTGAGCTCCGTTCTCCGGAAGATGTGGCCGCGCTGGAAACCATTACACGCGCACCACTTTACAATAACAAGAAAGACGAACATGGACCATTCGATATTATCGGTGATGTGCACGGCTGCTACGATGAGTTATGCAGCCTGCTGGAAACACTCGGTTATGAGGTAGACAAGGAAAACGCCATGCTGATCAGTGCACCATTGACTACTAACGCCGACGGGTATACGCGCTATCGCAAACCCGTTTTCGTGGGAGACCTGGTAGACCGTGGCCCCAAATCGCCACAAGTATTGCGTTTGGTGATGCATATGGTCAATAATGGCCTGGGCTTGTGCGTGCCGGGCAACCACGATGCCAAGCTGCTGCGTTACCTGAATGGTAAAAACGTACAGCTCAGACATGGCCTGGAACAAACGGTGACACAGCTGGCCAGCGAAACACCGGAGTTCCTGGAATCCGTGAAGTCATTTATAGATGGACTGATCAGCCACTACGTACTCGACGATGGTAAGCTGGTAGTTGCGCACGCCGGCCTGAAGGAAAGCATGCAGGGCCGCGGTTCCGGGGCCGTAAGGGAGTTCTGCTTGTATGGTGAAACCACCGGGGAAACAGATGAATTTGGGCTGCCGGTGCGGTATAACTGGGCGCTGGAATATGCTGGTCGCGCTATGGTGGTATACGGACACACGCCCGTGCCGGAAGCACAATGGTTGAATAACACCATCGATATCGATACCGGTTGCGTATTCGGGGCCTCCCTGACAGCTTTGCGCTACCCGGAAAGAACCCTGGTATCCGTGCCGGCCCTTGAACAATACGCGGTGCCTGCGCGTCCTATTGGTTACAATGCCAATAGTGTACTGAGTGTGCAGCAGCAGTACGACAGCGTGTTGAACATCGAAGATTTTATTGGTAAGCGTATATTACAAACACGCTATAGTCATAATATTACTATCCGGGAAGAAAACAGCATTGCCGCATTGGAAGTGATGAGTCGTTTTACGATTAATCCTAAATGGCTCATCTATTTACCACCTACCATGTCGCCGGCAGAAACCAGCCAGGAAACGGGTTTGCTGGAGCATCCGGCGGAAGGATTGCAGTATTACCGGGAAGCAGGTATAGAGAGGGTGATTTGTGAGGAGAAGCATATGGGCTCCCGCGCCGTGGTCATTGTTTGTAAAGATGAACAAGTGGCGGAGCGCAGGTTTGGCGTTACCGGGGAAGGTAACGGGGTTATCTATACGAGAACCGGACGCGCTTTCTTTACAGACAAGCAAACCGAACAGGACTTCCTGTCGCGTATCAATGCCGCATTGATCAGCACTGGTTTCTATGATACTTTTTATACCGATTGGGTATGCCTGGATGCGGAACTGATGCCGTGGAGTGCCAAAGCCCAGGCGTTGTTGCGTGATCAGTATGCCGCCGTAGGTACCGCTGCAGGCAAGGCTTTACCGGAAGTAGTGTCCGCCCTGACCCAGGCTATCAGCAATGGTGCACCGGCGCAGGCGTTGCTGGAAAAATATACGGAACGCCTGGAGCAAACCGGTAGCTATGTAAAGGCATACCGGCAGTATTGCTGGCCGGTGAATGCCCTCGGCGACTATAAGCTGGCACCGTTTCATATCATGGCTACGGAAGGGAAAACCTGGTTTGATAAAGATCATGAATGGCATATGTCTGCCATAAAAAATATTTGTGCCGGCGATGAACAATTGCTCCTGGCCACGCCTTATTTGTTGGTGGAAATGGGGAATGAGGAGAGCGAACAGGCTGCAGTCAATTGGTGGCATCAACTGACAGCCGCCGGGGGAGAAGGTATGGTGATGAAGCCATATACTTTCCTCAGCAAAAACGATAAGGGTCTTATACAGCCTGCTATCAAGATCCGCGGAAAGGAATACCTGCGTATTATCTACGGACCTGAATATGATGCGGCCCAAAACCTGGAAAGGTTGCGCGTCCGCAAGCTGTCTGGTAAACGCTCCCTGGCATTGCGTGAGTTCTCCCTCGGACTGGAAGCGCTGGAACGATTTGTAAATAAAGATCCTTTACAGCTGGTACATCAGTGTGTATTTGGTATTTTAGCGTTAGAGAGTGAACCGGTAGATCCGCGTTTATAAGAAACAACCGCTATTAAACATCTTTCTACATTTAAAAATAAAACTATGAGAGCCGTAGCCGTATCAAAATTCAAAGACATCCCCGTGGTAATGGATTTGCCGAAACCGGTAGTCAGACCCGGAACCGTCCTGATCAAAGTAGCAGCTGCCGGGATGAATCCCTTCGACTGGAAAATGATCGATGGTATTATGGATAATGGCAAAATGCCGCACCAGTTTCCGCTGATTATGGGTGTAGATGGCGCGGGTACGGTGGAAGAAGTAGGAGAAGGCGTTACCCGCTTTAAAAAAGGCGATAAGGTTTACGGGCAATTTATTCATGCTCCTATTGGCGAGGGCTCCTATGCCGAATATGCTATCGTACCGGAGAAATCAGGGATTACGCTGGCGCCGGCAAGTCTTTCTGCAGCAGAAGCCGCAGCAGTGCCTACTTCCGGCATGACGGCCCAGCAATTGGTCGACAAATTGGATCTGCAAGAAGGCGATACCCTGTTGATTAATGGCGCTACCGGTGGTGTAGGCTCTTTTGCTGTGCAGCTGGCCGCGGCACAGGGTATTGTAGTCATTGCCACTGTTGGCGATGAAGCAGGCGCCGCACGCATGAAGAAACTGGGTGCAGCGGTCACCGTCAATTATAAGGAAGCGCCGTTGTCGGAACAGGTAAAAGCAAAATTCCCCGGCGGACTGGATGGATTGATTGATATGGTGAGTGATGGCGCCGGATTCACCGCCAACCTGGATCTGTTAAAACCAGGCGCAGGGGCGTTGACCACTGTTTTCGTGGCAGATGAAGAAGCACTTAAATCAAGAAATATTCATGGCGGTAACTTCGAAACCCAGGGGAGCGCTGCTTCACTGGATACGCTGTCGCTGATGATAGACCGTGGTGCATTAACTATCCCGGTGGAATCAAAAATAAAGCTGGAAGAAGCGCCTGCGGCTGTGGCATTAAGCCGGCAGGGCAGAGGTGCGGGGAAAACGGTTATCGTAATGTAATGAGCGTTAAATTGGAGCTGTAAGTAAGCACTTACAGCTCCAATTCAGTTTAAATATTTACGGTCGCCTTAAATAATTCGGCGCCATTATCAGTATTGATTTCATAAGATGCGCCATACACAGTAAATACGCATTGTCCTTTTTGTAAAGCCAATGTATCATCTCCCTTCACCGTAACACCACCTTTGATTACAATTAATATTTCTGCTGCTTTGGCCGTGTGCTGGTATACTTTTCCAGCCGGGATATCAATTTTACTTACTTCAAAATCCGGTGCCGGAGAAGGATAGATTCTTTCCAGTCCATCGGCCTTTACATCTCCTTTAATGATATGTGGGTGCACGCCTTCAAAGCGGGTATGTTTCAGCAATTCGGGAACATCTACGTGTTTGGGGGTTAAGCCACCACGCAGTACATTGTCTGAATTGGCCATCAGCTCTACGTTCTGGCCTTCCAGGTAAGCATGTGGAATACCTGCGTCCTGGAAAACCGCATCACCGGCTTGTACCTGCATGATATTGAAGAAGTAGATAGAGAAGATGCCCCTGTCAATTTTGTCAATGCTGCCCGGATCATTTAATACGGCGCGTGCTGCCCAGAAACCTGGATCTGTTTTAGACAAACGATTGGCTTTGTAATCGGGAATCATACGATCTGTCAATGGCCGTAGAATAATATTCACCAGCGATTGCGGCATCTCCATTACATTTTTATATAACCCGTAATAACCTTCTTTTTCGTATATGCTTACCAGTGAGGTGAACTCCGGGATAGAAGTTAACACTTGCTGCAATTGTTCATGAGGTAAGAAACCGTGCAACAGGTAAAACTCGCTCAATGCCACCATAATTTCAGGTTTATGGTTGTCATCTTTATAATTACGGTTAGGGGCATTTAAGGGAATGCCTTCCGCGTTTTCTCTGGCAAATCCTTTCTCCGCTTCACTTTTTGTAGGGTGTACCTGGATAGATAACATATCTTTTACATCCAGTATTTTAAACAGGAAAGGCAGTTCTTTGAACTTTTCCCATACGGCAGGGCCGGTAATATTAGCGGGGTCTTGTTGTATGAGTTCATTCAGGGGTAATGTCCCGCTGGCAGTAGTGATAAGGGAAGGGGCACTCGGATGTGCGCCCATCCAATATTCTGCACTCGGTTGATCTGTAGGAGCAATGCCTAACAGCTCAGGAATGTATTTATATCCGCCCCATGCATAATGCTGTACTTTTCCTTCCAGTCTGAATACGTTCATATATGGTTATCTGTTTTTTACTTGTTAATTATCAGAGAATTGATACATTTATATGCCTGCAAAAATAGGTGTTAAGCAGTACATTTTCGGTACCTCAGAAAAGTAAATATTTCCCGTGATTTATTATAGGGATTGTTTGTTTTAACCTAACCCATATCGTTTATGGAAAATCATCTGACCCTGGGCCGGCAGGGCGAAAACATTGCACAGGCTTATGTTCGGCAGCATTGCGCCTTGTTACATGTGAACTGGAAATCTGGCCGCCGTGAAATTGATATCGTCGCCACAAAAAACAATATCATTTATTTTATTGAAGTTAAAACCCGCCGTAGTGCACGCTTTGGGTGGCCGGAAACCGCAGTGGATTTTCGCAAGCAGGCACATATACAGGAGGCGGCCAGCGATTACTTATGCCAGTTCCATTTACATCCGATGGCTATCCGGTTTGATATTATTGCGATTACTTTTTCGGGCGAAGCATATGAATTAATGCATTTCCGGGATGTGTTTTAAGCGGATGTTTGTCTGGGGCCAGGATTAGACTGATTATACTGATTTTGCTTTTTGATTTTGTAAGATGTTAAAGATGATTTTAATCTGCCAATCAATCTAATTCCAATATCCTCCTAAATCAAAAAATAAAAAAAATAAAATCAGTATAATCAGTCTAATCCTGCCCAAAGACAAAAAATTGCATTAACCAGTTATTAACAAAAAAACGCTTGTGTTTATTCTTTAATAAATATCATATGCTATATCTTTGCACTGCTTTTAGAACCTAACCCTGAGTTGTTATATAACCCCCGGTATTCCGGTAGATTTCAGGCTGTCATTTTTCTCTGAAAAAACTAATGCACTGGTGTGTTCACCAATGTAAAAGGTTGATGTATGTTCAGGAAACAGAAAATGAGCCGCCGGCAAAACCAGTAACAATTGAAGCACAGGGATGTAAGAATTAATACAAGTAAGGCGTTTGTTTAACCAAGGCATTATCGCCACTGAAACGCAAGATCGCAGAGTATTGCTTTCGGGAGTCAACATTTTAAAAAGCTCCGTCCAATGGGACGGAGCTTTTTATTTTATCGCTTACCACAAACCGGTATAGTTGTGTGGGGTAATGGCTTTCAGCTCTTTTTTGAGGGCAGCGCTGATTTTCAGACCATCCACAAATTTATGCATGCTCTTCTGGGTGATTTGTTCACCACCACGGGTCAGCTCTTTCAGGGCTTCATATGGTTGTGGATAGTTCTCACGCCTTAAAACGGTTTGAATCGCTTCTGCAACTACCGCCCAGTTGTTTTCCAGGTCGTCTTTTAATTTGGCTTCGTTCAGGATCAGTTTACCCAAACCTTTCTGGATAGACTTGGTTGCCAGCAGGGTATGTCCGAATGGTACACCCAGGTTACGTAACACGGTGGAATCGGTTAAGTCGCGTTGCAAACGGGATACCGGCAGTTTGGCGCTCAGGTGCTCAAACAGTGCATTGGCCAGTCCCAGGTTGCCTTCTGCATTTTCGAAGTCAATAGGGTTCACCTTATGCGGCATCGCGGAAGAACCTACTTCATTCTTTTTAATCTTCTGTTTGAAGTAGTCCATAGAGATGTATGTCCATATATCGCGGCAGAAGTCCAGTAAAATGGTATTGATGCGTTTCAGGGCATCAAATTGAGCGGCGATATTATCATAATGCTCAATCTGCGTGGTATATTTCATACGTTGCAGGCCCAGCGTGGTATTCACGAATTTCTCCCCGAATTTTTCCCAGTTGATTTTAGGGAAAGCCACGTGGTGAGCGTTGAAGTTACCGGTAGCCCCACCAAACTTCGCGGCGAACGGAATTTGTCCCAGCAGGTTTACCTGGCCTTCCAGGCGCTCTACAAACACCAGGATTTCCTTACCAAGAATGGTAGGAGAAGCCGGTTGTCCGTGGGTACGGGCCAACATCGGCACTTTCATCCAGCCTTGCCCCAGTTTTTTCAGTTCCAGGATCATATTGGCCAATGCAGGCATGTACACATGTTCAACTGCATCTTTCCAGAGGAGCGGGGTGGCGGTATTATTCACATCCTGAGAAGTGAGGCCGAAGTGTACCCATTCCAGTTTGTCTTCCAAACCGAGGTTTTTCAGCTCATTCTTCAGAAAATATTCCACCGCCTTCACATCGTGGTTGGTGATTTTTTCTGTGTCTTTGATCAGTTGCGCGTTCTCAATGGTGAAATCCTGGTAAATTTTACGCAGGGCAGGGAACTTGGCTTTGGGCAGCGTAAACAGCTTCTGCTCAGAGAGCGCAATAAAATATTCCACCTCTACCATCACACGGTAACGGATCAACGCAAATTCAGAAAAATAATTGGCCAGCTCGTCCAGTTGCTTGCGATAGCGCCCGTCCAGCGGAGAAATGGCAGTTAATGGTTGTAGTTGCATAATGTATGTATTCCAGTATTACAATTAACATGTTTATCAGGCTACAAGTTCTCTTTGAATCCTGGTTTACAGGACAACAATTATTCATTTGAAACTTGTTAACCGGGATTTAGTTACTTTTGCAGCTTCAAAATTACTGAAATTGGAACGGAAAGTAAAAGTTGCGGCTGTAAGTTATTTGAATACGAAGCCTTTATTGTATGGATTCAGGAATCATCCGGTGATGGAGATGATGGAATTATCGATGGATTATCCGGCTAAAATAGCCCAGCAGCTGATAGATGGGGACGTAGACGTGGCGTTGGTGCCGGTAGCTATTATACCTAAATTAAAGGAGTATCATATTATAGCAGATTATTGTATTGGTGCGGAAGGCCCTGTTGCATCTGTTTGTTTGTATAGCGATGTACCCTTAAATGAAATTAAACGTATTTACCTGGACTACCAGAGCCGTACTTCCGTAGCACTGCTCAAAGTATTGATACGTGAATACTGGAAGCTGGACGTGGAATTGGTGAATACCAACGGGGACTACCAGGATAAAATTAAAGGTACAGACGCCGGACTGGTGATTGGTGATCGTGCCCTGGCCCAGCGGAAGGTATCTCCATATATATATGACCTGGCAGAAAACTGGGTACGCTTTACCAGCCTGCCTTTTGTATTTGCCGCCTGGATCAGTAATAAACCACTTCCAGCCACTTTTATCAAAGAATTTAACGAGGCTACCGGCATCGGTATTAAAAATATTCCCGCCGTAGTAGCGGAAAACCCCTACGACGTCTACGATCTCGCCACCTATTATATCCATAATATCAGCTATCCATTCACGCCCGCGAAGCGGCAGGGAATGCAGCGGTTTTTAGGGTATCTGCTCGAAGAACAGAAAGCGTAACATGATTGAAGCGACTGATCGTAGCGGATTATGTCTTTATACAGGATTAGACTGATTAGACTGATTTTTTTAAGTATTTTAAAAGGTGAGAGATGAAAGCGGATAGCTGCTTTTATCTCTCATTTCCTTAATCCTAAATATAATCTGTCTAATCCTGTATAAAGACATAATCCGCTACGATCAGTCGCTTCAATAGCTTTATGCTTTTGGCCTTCTGCTTTCCGCTTTTTTTAAGTATCTTCATGGTTCGCACCCTTTTCTGCTTAATAATAATCTACGCTCATGAAAATTGGTATCCTTGGAAGCGGTCCGGTAGGACTAACCCTTGGCAAAGGCCTTATTGAAACGGGCCATGATGTGACGATTGGCACCCGCAACCCATCCCGGGAATCATTGCAGCAATGGATTAAAAAGCAAGGTAAACAAGCTATGGCAGGTACTTTCAGGCAGGCCGCCGAGTTCGGAGAACTACTCCTGATCTGTACCAGTTGGATAGGTACCAAAAAAGCCATTGAAGCAGCAGGTATCTGGAACTTTAAAACCAAAACAGTGGTAGATGTCACCAATCCACTGGATGGCAAAGGACCTGATGAAAACGGACGACTCACCTTTACCATCGGCCATAATAATTCTGCCGGTGAACAAATACAGGCCTGGTTGCCACCAGATGCCAATGTGGTAAAGGCCCTGAGCTGCATCGGGCATGAAAGAATGCTACTGCCCGAATTTAAAGAAGGTTCCCCCACCATGTTCATAGCAGGGAATAACAAAGACGCCAAAAATGAAGTGGCCGAGCTGCTACACCAGATAGGCTGGAATGACATTGCAGATATGGGGAATATTGAAATGAGCCGAAGCATAGAACCGCTCTCTATTTTATGGGCAGCCTATGGCTTTTTAAACGACAGCACCGGTCATGCATTTAAACTACTAAAAAAATAAATGATTGTAAAAACAGCGAAGACCGTTATCTGATAACGGTCTTCGCTGTTTTTACAAGGTGGTGTAATTATTTAACTTCCTTCGTATGGATATAGAAGTTTTTATCTACCTCAAAAAGCTTATAATCACTCAACGTAATATTAGAGCTATGCCATAACGTACCCGGATATATTAATTTGAAACCATTATCACTCAGCTTCACCCTCACCGGCATATTGAAATCTTTTACATCAGATACCCAGCGGTATTGCAGTTGTTGCCCTGCGAAGCGGTATTCCAGGGTAGGAATGGTGGTATGACGCAGGTATTGATCAAATACTTTATTCAGATTCATACCCACTACCTGGCTCATATATTCTTCCACCTGTTGGGTAGTCACCGTTTGATGGTAGAAGGTTTTATTTAATCCTCTCAGCATTTGGCGGAAGGCCTCATCATTTTCCATAATCTGACGGATGTTATGGATCATGTTGGCGCCTTTGTAATACATGTCCCCGCTACCTTCTGCGTTTACGCCATAGGGCGCAATGATAGGCTCATCATTCCTGATATTTTTCCGGATGCCCTGCACATATTCATTGGCTGCTTTAAGACCGTATTGGCACTCAGTAAACAGGGTTTCAGAATAATTGGTAAAAGATTCATGAATCCACATATCCGCCAGGTCTTTGCTGGTAATGCTGTTACCAAACCATTCATGCCCGCTTTCGTGTATCACGAGGAAATCCCATTTCAGCCCCCAGCCGGTACCGGAGAGATCTGTACCTTTATATCCCATCCTGAAGTTGTTACCATAGGCTACTGCGCTTTGATGCTCCATACCGAGGAAAGGCGTTTCCACCAGTTTGTAGCTGTCTTTATAGAACGGGTATTTGCCAAACCAGTACTCAAAGCATTTCAGCATAGGTTTTACCACTTTGAAATGTTCCCTGGCTTTTTCTTCATTGTAGTCCAGTACCCAGTAGCTGAGGTCCAGCTTTCCGCCTTCGCCGGAGTAGCTGTCTTTTATCTCTGTATAGTTGCCGATGTTCAGCGCTACGTCGTAGTTGTTGATCGGGTTGCTCACATACCATACAAAAGTATGTGTGCCATCGGGGTTGTCGATGGTTTTCTTCAACCGTCCGTTGGAAACGTCTGTGATGTCGCCTGGAACGGTTACATTGACCGTCATATCTTCCGGCTCATCACTTTGGGTGTCTTTATTAGGCCACCACACGCTGGCGCCGAGGCCTTGTACAGCAGTGGCTACCCATGGACGGCCCTTTTCGTCTTTAGACCACACCACGCCACCATCCCAGGGCGCGTTCTTTGCCCGGTGTGGCTTGCCGCTATAAAAAATAGTGATCTGCTTCTTTTTGTCTTTCGTTTGTGGGGACCTGATTTTTATAAACCAGGCATTACTGTCACGGGTAAACGATAACGATTTTTTATCCTGTATCACACTGTCAATAACCATCGGTGCCTGCAGATCTATCTGCATAACAGAATCTGGTTTCAGCACCTTATAAGTAATGGTATTGAACCCGGAGAAGGTGCTGTCTTCCATGTTTACCTGCAAATGCAGGTCGTAGGTAGTTACATCCCACCAGGCCCGGGCAGGAGTGATAGTACCTCTGAGCGTGTCCGCTCTGCTGAATTTTTGCTGGGCAGCCAGGGTCCCTGTTGCCATAAGAGCTATACAAAGCATGATGATGCCGCGCATATTTATTCGTATATTTTAGCCTGAAAGATATTAATTTACTGCCAAATGAAAAGTTGTTATTGTCAGGCGGTTATAATCAGATGTTGGGTAGCCCTATGGGGAAGTTGCTTACTGTGGTCCTGTGGCAGTCCGGAGAAACAGCGCTTGTCTGTATTCCGCTATAACAGTACCAATAGTATTGCCAGTCTCGATCCGGCCTTTGCCAAAAGCCAGGAGGTGATATGGGCGGTAAAGCAGTTATATAATACGTTGGTAGAACCAGACAGCAACCTGGTGATTCGTCCTTCATTGGCAAAGCAGTGGCGGGTATCCCCGGACCATCGTACCTATACTTTCGACCTCAGAACGGATGTTTATTTTCACGACAACGATATTTTCCCTGGTGGTAAGGGCCGGCGAATGACGGCACAGGACGTGGTATACAGTCTGCATCGTATCATGGACCCGGCCACTGCTTCGCCCGGCGCCTGGATTTTTAACGGTAAACTCAGCGCCGACAGCGGTTTCCGGGCGCTCAATGACTCTACTTTTGAGCTTACCTTATATCGTCCGTTTCACCCGGTACTCGGTATCCTGAGTATGCAGTACTGTTCTATTGTACCACACGAGGCCATCGAAAAATACGGGAAGGATTTCCGTAGTCATCCCTGTGGTACCGGGCCATTCCGCTTTTTCCTGTGGGAAGAAGGACAGGCACTGGTATTGCATCGCCATCCGAATTATTTTGAGAAAGACAGTACCGGTCATCCGTTGCCTTACCTCGAGGCCATCCAGGTGAGCTTCCTGGAAAGCAAGGCGGCGGAGTTCTTGTTATTTCGCCAGGGGCAACTGGATTTCATGAATGACATCGATGCATCCTTTAAGGATGAAGTACTCACCAAACAGGGGCGCCTCAGAAAAGAGTGGGAGGGTAAAATGGTATTGAATAAACATCCTTACCTGAATACAGAATACCTGGGCTTCCTGGTAGCGGAGAACAATCCATTGGTGAATGCGTCGCCCACCCGTTTGAAGAAAGTACGGCAGGCTATTAACTACGGGATAGACCGTACGAAAATGATGACCTACCTACGTAATGGCATCGGCACCGCTGCCATGGCTGGTTTTGTGCCAGCCGGGCTGCCTTCATTCGATAGCACCAAAGTAAAAGGCTATCCATTTAATCCGGCCCTCAGCCGGCAGCTACTGAAGGAAGCCGGGTATCCGGAGGGGCAGGGGCTGCCCGCAATTAAGCTGTTGTCTATTCCTGTTTATGCCGACCTGGCCAATTACGTAGCCAGTCAGTTGCAGGAAGTGGGTATCCGCGTACAGGTGGAGATTGTACAGAAAAGCTTGCTGCTGGAGCAAACGGCCAAGTCACAGGCCTTGTTTTTCCGCGCCAGCTGGATTGCAGACTACCCGGATGCAGAAAGCTACCTGGCCATGTTTTACAGCAAGAACCCCGCGCCGCCAAATTATACCCGTTATAAGAACCCGGATTTTGACGTGTTGTATGAAAAGTCGCTGGAAGAAAACAACGATAGTCTCCGCTATGCAGCCTACCAGGCCATGGATAACATGATTACTTCAGATGCCGCAGTGGTGCCACTTTTCTACGATGAAGTGGTGCGCCTGGTACAGCCCAATGTTTCCGGATTTTCAGGTAACGGCATGAATTTGTTGGAGTTACGTTGGGTGCAGAAACATTGAGAGTTTAAAATATTTTAACATTTCATTGACCATAGGGGCTTCTTTTTTGTCTTTATTACCGTCTATTTAGCTTACCTTTGGCGCTTATTTGTCACTTTACATTAAAAACAGAAATGACGGCGATCCTGATATTCTTTTGTGTGCACTGGTTCTTTTCCTTGTTCTTCCACACATTCTATTTACACAGGTATGCATCCCACCAGATGTATACTACCAGCAAATTCTGGGAACGTTTCTTTTACTTTAGTACCTGGTTTTTCCAGGGTTCATCATACCTGATTCCAAGAGCTTATGGCGTTATGCACCGCATGCACCATGAATTCAGTGATACCGAAAAAGATCCGCATTCTCCACACTTCTTCAAAGACGTTTGGGGTATGATGGTGCAAACCCGCAAAATCTACAATGGTTTTGTAATGCGTACCAACGAAGTAGATCCTAAATTCCTGGCTGAGCCATTACCAGAATGGGATGCCATGGATAAATTCGGCGACAGCAATATTACCCGTTTCCTCTGGATGGCTGCCTACGTAGCATTTTACGTAGTATTTGTACCGGCAGGCATGTGGTATCTGTATTTATTGTTACCTATTCACTTCCTGATGGGGCCTGTACAGGGTGCTATCGTTAACTGGTGTGGTCATAAATATGGCTATCAGAACTTCGATAACAGTGATCATTCCAGGAATACTTCTCCATGGGGTATTATCCTGATGGGAGAGCTGTTCCAGAATAATCACCACAAGTTTAAAGACAGTCCTAATTTCGCTAAGAAATGGTATGAACTGGATCCCAGCTACCAGGTGATGAAATTGTTGAACTTTGTAGGTATCATTAAGCTGAAACCAGCCATGATAACCCCTGCACAGTTGAAGAACGCGAAAGCGGCATAAGTACACCGTACAATCAATCTGTTACAATAAAAGAAAGTGCCTTACCGTAATGGTGAGGCATTTTTTTGGGGAGCAGAAAGCAAAAAGCAGAAAGCATAAAGCTATTACAGCGAATGATTAAAGCGTAAGATTAATATCCGCTTCGATCATTCGCTGTAATAGCTTTATGCTTTCTGCTTTTTGCTTTCCGCTATTTAATAGTGGCCAGTAACTTTTTGTTCAGCGTTACGTAGTCATCGTTTTTGGCTGCGGTAGCCAGTTCGATAGATTTCTGTGCAGCTTCTTTCGCTACTTTCACATTTTTGGCTTTTGCGTTGATACGTGCTTTCTGGTACCAAACCCAGAATGCGTCAGGGCTTTGTGTAGCCGCTTCGTTAATCCATTCTACTGCTTTGTTCAGGTCTTTACCATTTTCAAAGTAGTATACTGCTGCCTGGTAATAAGGCTTCTTTTCAGCGGATTGCATGGCATCATTGATCTGCGCTGTGATTTTATCATCGATGTCAGCAGTGATGGTTACAGGTACTTTGGTTTTATCCCAGCTGAGGGCCAGTACCACGGAGTTGGAGCGTACACTTTCAAAGCCGATGGTAAAGCTTTCCTGGGTGAAAGGAGCAGCTACGGGCTTTACTTGTACACGGGCAATATCATTTTCTGGTTTATAGGCAGCAGGGCTGGTAACATCCAGGCTGCTGGTCAGGATAACAGTCCAGGATTGTGCGCCGGGAATAGATAGTAAACCATATTTACCAGCTTTCACTGCTACACCGCCAAATTTCACGTCTTCACCGAAAGTGATGGTAGTAGCGCTGTTAGCACCTGTTCTCCATACTTTGCCATAAGGCACCAGGTCGCCCATGATCACGCGGCCATTTTTCTGCGGACGGGAGTAGCTCAGCTCTATGTTGGATAAAGCAAAGTCTTGTTTAATAGTTTGCGTTGGGCTGGGTGCAGGCATTTTAATGCCCTGTGCCAGGGTGGTGCCGGCATACAGCAGCAGCATAGCGCCTGCTGTGGCAGCAAAGGTTCTGATAGTTCTCATGATTAGGTGGGTATTTAAAATCTATTCTATTAATCCGTTTCGGAATGCGTACAGTACTAATCCAACGCTGTTTTTAACATTGATTTTTTCCAATAATTTTTGACGGATGCCTTCTACAGTACGGGGACTCAGGAAAATCTGTTCAGAGATTTCCTGGGTGGTGAGTTCATTGCAGATGAGTTTCAACACCTCCTGTTCCCGGTCGTTTAATTGTATTTCATTTTTAAGCGTAGGCTTAAATTGCTGTTTGTTTTTGTGTAATACTTTTTTAAGGAGTGCCAGGTTTACATTTTCATTGAAGTAAAAGCCTTTTTCGAAGGTGGTACAGATGGCTTCATATATTTCTTCGGGTTCTGCATTTTTGAGCAGATAGGCGTTGGCGCCGTTTTCCACGAGATGTACAATGAAGTTGTCATCTTCATACATGGTGAGTATGATGACTTTTACATCAGGATATTTCTCTTTTACTTTAATGGTGGCCTCAATGCCGTCCATATTCGGCATTTTAAGATCCATCAGGATAACATCCGGTTGTTGTGTTTCCATGATTTGCAGCAGGTGCAAGCCATCATCTGCTTCAAAGATGAAGCTGATATTTTCATATGGAGTAAGCGTGTTAATCACTCCACTGCGAAAGATCTTATGATCATCCGCAATAGCCACTTTTATGTGTGCCATAGGTGGACAGTTAGAAGATTTGCTATTATTTTATTGAGAATAAATTACTATAAGTCATGCCGTTATAAACACAACCGGACGGCAATTTAGTAATAAAACAACATAAGTATCAACTATTCTGTGTGGGCGCCTGATAATTCTCTACACTAATCGAAGCAATAGTTCCTTGTGGTGTTCTGGGAGTGAAGGTAATATTTCCACCGATAATATTCAGGCGGCTTTCAATATTTTTGAGTCCCAGGCTACCGGTTTTCTTGCGCGAATCGGCCATGGACGTAATCAGGGCACCATTGCCATCGTCTTCCACGTTGATGGTCAACAGGGAAGGAGTTGTCTGGTAAGTGATCAGAATTTCAGTGGCCTGAGCATGTTTCAGGATATTATTCAGCAGCTCCTGCACCACGCGGTATACGTTTAGTGCTTTTTCCCGGTCTACTGTTTGTCCGTTGCCCGCAGTTTTGAAACTGATCTTTACCTGTTTATTTTTGTTCATCAGGTTGCAGAACGAATCCAGTGCATGTGCCAGTCCGAGGTTTTCCAATGCCTGGGGGTGGAGGCTTTGGGAGATAAAACGCAGCTGCTGGATAATAACGTCGGCAAAGTCTTTGGTTTCTTTCAGGCGTTCCGTTTCCCCATTGCCGGTTTTTAGCAAGGGTTGCAGTCCACCGAGGTTAAGCTTTAATACTGAAAGTTGAGCGCCCACCTCGTCGTGGAGGTCTTCGGCAATACGTTTGCGTTCCTGTTCCTGGCCCTGGAGTACAGCGATGAGGCGTTCCCGTTGGAGTTGCAGGTCTTTATCGCGGATGACAAGCTTATGCTGTATTACCTGTTTCTGTTGCAACATCACCAATAGGATCACTGTTATCCCGAGCATTAACATTACTGTAGTGCCAATTACAATAATATCAACTGTCTGCATATCTCAATTTTTTAAGTTTTGACAGCCCAATATACAGAAGAATCATGGCTATAATACCAACAACATTGTTGATAGTTAAAACAGTTGAAATTAAAGTTCCTCTCGGGTCGTGTGAAAAAATTTTCTGTAATAAGTTATAGCTGATATTGAACAGAAATACGGTGCAATAGAATAGAAAGATACCGGCATTGTACCAAAAAGAAGGCAGGGTATCAATATAAATCGATTTTTCAACAAGTTCTTTATCTGTAAGCAGTTGCCAGAAAAAGATGCCTCCATAAATAAGAATCACGATGGATCTTACTCCGGCAGAGATAGAATTGTAATTATACACGCCTTCTATCACAAAAAGATCAATAGCAAAAACAGCCGCCACCACAATGGGCATTACATTAATAATACGCCGAATTGCCTGGCTTTTGATACAACTGCTATAAAATAGGGATAGGATGATAAATTGAACAAAGTACATTAATTTAAAGAACAGCATATTATTGTGGAAGATCATGCCTAATAAATCTGATCCTACAGCAAACACGATACTGCTAATTACATAGTAAAATATCCGTCGCGATGGACGGTCCAGCAGTTTATAGTTCAAAATGAAGGGGATCAAAATTAAAACCTCGATCCCCATCATGGAATAATAACTGCACCAGAATAATTTATCCACGAGATTTCTTTATTATTATGGTCTTTTTCCTGAACAATACTGTGGACAAGGAACACCATCGTCAAGTATTAATGCCTTCATTGTTTTGGCAACTGCACCGGTAGGTGATGGCGCTGCTTCAACGGGGAGGATATCATCACCTTCTTCGTTCACCGCAACTAACACCATTTTCTTTTCTTTTATTCCATCACCATCAGTGTCAATGTGAATACCATAGTAAATTCTAAGCGCAGTAGCCCCGGGCTGATCCAATAATTCCAATATCTTATCCTTACCAAAACACATGGCCTTAACATGAGGCTCCAGAGATTTCTGGTTAGCATGTTCTGCATCATGATTACCTGTAAGTTCATTCATTCTCTCGAGTGAAATGAAACCGCCTGTATCTGAAGAGATAGGTCTTTTGTAAGAATCGCTCATAGTGGTTAAGTTTTAGTTTTGGGTAAAATTATCATAATTTATCACATATACAAAAGCGGTCCCGTAGTGGTTTTGACATGTATAAGTATCACTAAATTGGCAATAACTCAATGTACTGCTGCATTTAGCCGGGTTTATGTAGCGCCTGAAAATGAAGGGATTAAGTACTCCTAACGGAAAAATGCGTATTTATACGCATGCTTTCCGGAGTGCCTGTATTGGCCTGATGTAGAACTTAACAGTTACCTCGCCTTATCATGTATGGTCGTCGCGCGCCTTTTTTCATACCTTGGTGAAAGGAGTGTTTTAGGGAGATGACCAACGCTTCGTTTTGCTCCCCGCGGCAACTATCTTCCAAATCCCTCATAACCCTTTATCAATCAACGTCGCCCCGTATTTTTTATCCAGGTGACCGTAGTTATACGTATTCCTTTTTTTCAGTTTTTAAACGCTTGACTGCTCCTCTAAAGTTGTTAATCTTTGTATGGTCAACGGCTTAGTAGTCTATTGTCCTCAGAAAAGTTGAATAATAAATTGGCCTTTCTACCTTGTTTGTCGTTTGGATTAGTATATGCAGAATCATTTCATCGGGTGATGCTCGTTAACCCCTTTTTTTTTCTTAAAAAAATAAAATTATGAGTTACCTATTAATCGGAAACATCTCTGCACTAATTTGTAATGATTGCATTGAGCCTTTAGCCAACGCACGCATTCGTATTTACCTGCCGGACATACAGCAACGGGCAGCCTACCAGGCATCTGGTATTTTTAATGACATGAAACCCTTATCAGCCAAAGAGGTGCTCATGAAAGCAGACCGGCTGCTGGCGGAAGCCACGTTGGATGATAAAGGTAATTTCCATCTTAGCTGGGAGGAAGTACATCTTTTCACAGAGCCACTGGAGTTGGATCTGTGCCTGGACCAGTTACCCGGTAAAAACGGTAGCCGCCAGTCCCGCAATTTCCATCTCAGCAATGTGGTGTTGCACTGGAAACGTAACAGTAATGGCTATGTGGGTGCATATGCATATGTAATCCCGGCCTCTTCCTGGCATAATATATATGCCAATGCCGGTGCCTGGGTAATAACAGGTGTGGTAAAGCCTTACCTGGGTGCAGCAGGCCAGCCTCATCTGAAAATAGAGGCCTACAATGCCCTCAGCGGACAAATGATCGGGCACGCCAACACCAATGAAGAAGGGCGTTATTTCCTGCATTTCTCCCGTCAGCACCTGGCCAGTGGGGTGATGCATACGATGATACCAGGCCGGAAAAACCTGGGACCCGATGTCTATTTCAAAGTTTACAAAAACGGACAAATGCTCTGGGCAGAAGACGAGAGAATGTCGCAGGCCCGGGACCGCCGGGATCTGGGACCCTGCAGCAATGTCAATATTATTTATAAACCCTCCAAGGTGAGAAGAGCTTCCAGCCAGATTGGTAGTTGGTTAAGCGACATGATCACCCTTACGGGCCCACGAAAAAAGAAGAGTGATAAATATCGTTTGCTAACCCATTATAGCTTATTGTAAAAGTGAATTGAAAGTTCGGAGATTTTGTATTGTTTGTATATCCCTTCGTTAGTTTATATGTTCAGAGAGGTTGACCCACTTAAAAGGCAGAATACAGCTATCTTTCCCCGGATAGCTGTTTCTTTTTTTACTCCCTGTTAAAATCTTGGATGGAAGCGTTGGAGGGTATCTCTTAAATATTCCCGGTCCAGGTGGGTGTAAATTTCCGTGGTGGTAATACTTTCATGTCCCAGCATTTCCTGCACAGCCCGGAGGTCAGCGCCGCCTTCTACCAGGTGAGTCGCAAATGAATGCCGGAAGGTGTGTGGCGATACATTCTTATGGATTCCTGCCTTTTTGGTCAGTTCCTTGATGACCAGGAAAATCATCACCCGGCTCAGGGCGCCGCCGCGGCGGTTCAGGAACAGGGTGTCTTCCTGCCCGTATTTAACGGGCAGCTCTATACGAACATTTCTCCGGTAAATATCTATTTGCCGCATGGCGTCTTTGCCGATGGGTACCATTCTTTCCTTGTTGCCTTTACCTATTACGCGGATAAACCCAACGTCCATATGTAGCTGGGTGATTTGGAGGTTGATGACCTCACTCACGCGCAGTCCGCAGCTATACATGGTTTCCAGGATGGCTTTGTTGCGGTGTCCTTCGGCAGTATCCAGTGGTATCTGGGCAATGATTTGTTCTATCTCTTCAAACGTGAGTACATCTGGCAGCTTGCGCAATACTTTGGGAGCTTCCAGTAGTTGGGTAGGGTCTTCCTGGGCCATGTCTTCCAGCAGGAGGAACTTGTAAAATGCTTTCAGGCCGGAAATGGTACGGGCCTGGGAGGTGGCGGTCATACCCAGTTGGGCAATCCATTGTACACAACCCTGTAGTTCTTCCAGGGTCACATCCTGGGGACGGAGTTGCTCTTTACCTACCGACATGAGGTATTGTTCCAGCTTTTCTACGTCCCGCAAATAGGCTTCAATGGAGTGGTCAGACATAGACCGCTCTAATCTTAAATACCCTTTAAACAACTTCCGGAATGATTGCCACATAGAGGAGCAAGTTAGAAAGATTTAGGGGAAACAACGTCAACGGCTATCTGAAATGGTAATATTTCATCAGTATTTTTGAAGTAAAAAGAGGAGAGGAAGTTTTATTTAAAGTGTCACTACTGATAAATGCACGTATATAATTGATAATGAGTTTGTTAAAAGGTGTAAAAATTAGCTGTTTTTGTATTGAAAAAACTGTTTTCAGGGGCTTATTTCGCGATCACATTTTTATTAAAAATCATGTGTTTACGACTATTTGGCAGGTAGCATTGTTTGTTGAATAGATTGCTTTGAGTAAATCATTTCAAATATATATAAATCAATTAGTTAAATAAAAAATGGCTGACGTTTTTAAGCGTCAGCCATTTTTTCATCAGTGAATGATGTCAGACTAGAATTTTTCCAGACCGCTGAAGAAGAAGTTACTTTCGATAGCAGCGTTCTCATCAGAATCAGAACCGTGAACTGCGTTACGGCCAATAGACTCTGCATATTTTTTACGGATGGTACCTTCTTCTGCATTAGCAGGGTTGGTAGCACCAATCAGTTTGCGAAAATCTTCAACGGCGTTGTCTTTTTCCAGGATAGCTGCTACGATGTGGCCGCTGCTCATGAATTCTACCAGTTCACCGTAAAATGGTCTTTCCGCATGTACTGCATAAAACTCACCCGCTTTAGCAGTAGATAACTGCGTCATTTTCATGGCTACGATGCGGAAACCTGCAGCGTTGATCATGTTTAAAATGCCGCCAATGTGCCCGTTTGCTACTGCATCAGGCTTGATCATAGTAAATGTTCTGTTGCTCATATAATGTTTAATTCCGAATTACAGATTAGGCCGCAAAAGTAATTACATTTTCTTTAGTGGTAAAAAATTTTGAAATTCTGGCTCAAATAAAGATCTTCGCACTTCGTTTTCTGTTTCAACCACTTGTTGTGATTGGAAATCAACTCTTAACATTACAGTTTTTTAATGAAGCCGATCGAGGAAATTAAGTCTTTGCTGGAAAGCCCTAAGAAAGTCGTGATCACAATGCATCAGAAGCCAGATGCAGATGCCATGGGGTCTTCCTTAGCAATGTATCACTATTTAGTGCAGAAAGGACACCAGGTAACTGTAATCTCACCTACCAACTTCCCTGATTTTCTGAAGTGGATGCCAGCGGCAGATCTCGTAATTGACTACGAATCCTCCATGGACCGCGCCATAGAAGCACTGAAAGGTATTGACCTCCTGTTTTGCCTGGATTTCAATGCCCTCTACCGCACCAAAAACCTGGCGCCCCACCTGGAAAAACTGGAATGTATCAAAATTCTGATAGATCATCACCTGGAGCCACATCCCAATTTCGATTATGGAGTGAGCGATACCAGTGCGAGCTCTACCGCCCAATTAGTTTATGAAACTATATATAAATTGGGAGATGAGCAGTATATTAACCTCGATATTGCACAATGCATCTATGCCGGTACCGTGACCGATACAGGTTCCTTCCGCTTTGCATCTACTTCCGCTGCTGTACACCGTATGGTGGCCGATCTGATGGATAGAGGACTGCGCCATGAGGTCATCCACCAGGCGATCTACGATAATTTCCTGGAAAACCGCCTGCGCTTCCTCGGACACAGTCTGCTGAACCGCATGGAGGTATTCTATGAATATAATACGGCGATGCTGGCCATTCCTTATTCAGACCTGAAAAGGTTCGACCTGCAAACCGGAGATACCGAAGGACTGGTAAACTTCCTCCTGTCTATTCAAGGCATCAAAATGGCTGCCCTGATCATCGACAGAAACTCGGAAGTGAAGTTGTCATTCCGTTCCAAAGGCGATTTTGATGTGAACACTTTCGCCCGCAAATATTTCGACGGCGGTGGACACTTCAACGCATCGGGTGGTCGCAGCGTGGACTCACTGGAAAAAACCGTTGACCGGTTCATTAAGGCCGTTGAGGAAAACGAAGACCTGTTACAATAAACTGTATATAAAGTATTTCAACCTACTAATACAATCAAATGAAAAAAAACAATCAGTTATTAGTTGCAACTGCAGCTTTAGGCTTACTGGTAGCCAGCTGTGGTACTGGTGTTAAAAAAACACCGGGCGGTATTGAGTATATCGTTCACAAATCCGGCAGCGGTCCACAACTGAAATTGGGTGATACCGCCCTTCTGAACGTAACTCAGCGGATCAATGACTCCCTGCTGGGTGAATCGCGTAAAATGGTTGGAGCTCCTATTCCAGTGTTAGTGGCTAAGCCGCAGAACAAGTATGACCTGATGGAAGGTATCGCCCTTCTGCACGAAGGTGATAGCGCTACTTTCGTTATTCCGTGGGATTCATTACCTGCTCAGGAACGCCCTCCATTTGGTAAAAAAGGAGATAAGCTGAAAATTACTTTCGCTGTAGAAGCTAAATACTCCGCTGCAGGTCAGAAAGAAAAAGATGAAAAGCTCATCAAAGAATACCTGGAAAAAAACAAAATCAACGCTACTAAAAACGCTGCTGGCGTATACGTAGCGGTTACCCAGGAAGGTACCGGTAATGTGCCTAACGCTGGCGATACTGTATATGTACACTACACTGGTAAACTGCTCAGCGGTAAAGTATTTGATTCCAGCCAGGATTCAACTATGCGCCCCGGTATGCCTTTAGAACCAATCAAATTCCCTATTGGTCGCGGTTTCGTTATCAGAGGTTGGGATGCTGGTTTAGCCGGCCTGAAAAAAGGTTCCAAAGCTACCCTGGTTATTCCGTCTGTATTAGCTTATGGTTTACAAGGTAGCCCTCCGGTTATTCCTGGTAACTCTGTCCTGGTATTTGACGTACAAATGGTAGATATTAAAGCTGGTGGCCCTGAAGTTGCTCCTCCTGCTGCACTTCCGGTTCCAGGCAAGAAATAATAAAACAGCTGTTGGCTTTTAGCAGTTAGCTATTAGCAAATAGCGGAGATAAAAAGAAAGGAGACCAGGTATTATACCTGGTCTCCTTTCTTTTTATAATAATAAAAATTTAAGCTACAGATCTCCGCTGCATTTACTAATAGTGGTTATAAAAATCTATGCTACAGATCTCCGCTGCATTTACTAATAGCAGTTATAAAAATCTACGCTACAGATCTCCGCTGCATTTACTAATAGCAGTTATAAAAATCTACACTACAGATCTCCGCTGCATTTACTAATAGCGGTTATAAAAATCTATGCTACAGATCTCCGCTGCATTTACTAATAGCGGTTATAAAAATCTACGCTACAGATCTCCGCTGCATTTACTAATAGCAGTTATAAAAATCTACGCTACAGATCTCCGCTGCATTTACTAATAGCGGTTATAAAAATCTACGCTACAGATCTCCGCTGCATTTACTAATAGCAGTTATAAAAATCTACGCTACAGATCTCCGCTGCATTTACTAATAGCAGTTATAAAAAATCTACACTACAGATCTCCGCTGCATTTACTAATAGCAGTTATAAAAATCTACACTACAGATCTCCGCTGCATTTACTAATAGCTAACTGCTAAAAGCCAATAGCTATTCCTCACGCATATCCGTCGATCAATACTTCGTATAACTTTACTTTCAGGTCTTCTAACGATACATCCTGGGTAAGTACCCCATCCATCGCATAGGAAACGGTTCCCCGTTCTTCTGATACAATAATCGCCAGGTTATCACTATGTTCTGTAATCCCTACTGCAGAACGATGGCGTAAACCAATACGGGTAGGAAGATTGGGATTTTCAGATACCGGCAATATCACTTTCGCTGCCAGGATCTTATTACCTACAATAATTAAAGCACCATCATGTAATGGGCTGTGTTTCTCGAAAATACTCTCTATCAGCTTGGCGCTTACATTTCCATCAATAGGAATGCTGGAAGCAGAATCGAACTTCAACCGGTAGGTAGTGGCAATAACGATCAATGCGCCGGTAGAAGTACTCTGCATCCGGCTCACCGCTACAATCAATTCATTAATAATATTTTCTTCTTCTTTATAACTCTTAAACTTATCAGGCAGGAACAATTTGGTCAGAAAGCTATCCTTACTCAAAGGTGTTTTCTTACCTAATACCAACAGGAACTTCCGTATCTCCGGTTGAAAAATGATAATAATGGCAATGATACCTACATTGATAAAATTTTGTAAGATGCTGGTCAGGATAGGCATCTGTAACGCCCGGACCAGGAAATACGCGGCATATACCATTAACAACCCAACGAAAATATTGAAAGCAAGACTACCTTTTAATAAACGATATAATTGAATGATTAAAAAAACAACAATCAGCAGGTCCAAAATATTCAGCCAGCGAAACTCAACTCCATAAAATTGTATTACGTCCTTCATAGTTGTAAAAATAGCAAGATTTAATTAGCCTTTCATTTTCTCCATAATCCTTACTGCTTCAACAGCAGCTCTAACATCATGTACCCTTAATATATGTGTGCCCTGTTGCAGGGCAATAGTATTCAATACGGTGGTGCCATTCAATGCCTCTACGGGCGTAATATCCAGCAACTTATAAATCATTGACTTCCGGGAAATGCCCGTCAGCACAGGTACGTTCAGTATATCTTTAAGCAGGTGCAGATTTTTCAGCAATGCATAATTGTGTTCCAGTGTTTTTCCAAAGCCAAAGCCCGGATCAGCAATGAAGTCTTTGATACCCGCAGCCCGTGCTGCCGCCAGTTTTTGTTTCAGGTAATCGAGTACCTCGCCGACTACATCCTCATAGTGTGGCCGCTGCTGCATAGTAGCAGGCTTTCCCTGCATGTGCATGGCAATATAAGGTGCCTGTAGTCGTCCCACCACCGGGATCATCTGTTCATCCATGTCGCCCGCACTTACGTCATTGATAATAGCGGCGCCGGCATGGACAGCTTTCTCTGCTACTGCGGCGTACCAGGTGTCTATAGAAATGATGGCAGTTGGATAGCGGTTCAATATAGCATGAATAGCTGGTAATAAACGGTGTAATTCTTCATCAGGACCAATTACATCTGCACCGGGCCGCGTGCTTTGGGCGCCCAGATCGAGGATAGCAGCGCCTTCTTCCAGGTGTTGCTTCGCTTTTTCTACTACCTGGTGCAGTTCGTGCATGCGGTTACCTTCATAGAAAGAATCGGTGGTAACATTGATAATCCCCATCACAACAGGCGTAGCAAGTGATAATAATTGCCCTCTGCAATTAATAGCAGGAGCAGGTAATGTATGGATATGGTCTGGTTTCATTTGACGATATTAAGCAGTTAGCATGCAGGCGTTGTACCTGATTCTCATATAGTTCTGGCCTTTTACCCGAAATTCTTTATTTTGCCTGCAAATCTATGAAGTTAAATCAATCATTTTCGAATTTAGGAATTTAGTGCTTTAATCCGGCAACTGATTTGACGGCTGCCGCGCTGAGTTTCACGTTCATCATTTTTAAAGAAGGCTAAATCGGGATTGTCCTTATCTTCACAGATTACAATTAACCATTAAACTATTTTATGAAGATTATCCTGAACCTGTTGCGTATAATCGTTGGGGTGTTGTTCATTTTCTCTGGTCTTATCAAGGCCAATGATCCATTGGGCCTGAGTTATAAGATGGAGGAATTTTTCGAGGTATTACACCTGACCTTTCTTTCTCCCTATTCCCTGGCATATTCAATATTAATGAATTGCTTTGAAATTGTTGCCGGTGTTGCACTGCTGGTAGGATACCGTATGCGTATTTTCTCCGTACTGCTGTTGCTGCTCATTATATTTTTTACCTTCCTCACCGGATACGCACTGTTCAGTGGTACCATCCGCGAATGCGGCTGCTTCGGCGACTGTATCAAACTAACAGCAGTAGAAACCTTCTGGAAAGATGTGGCCCTGTTGGTAATGATCCTCGTCATTTTTATCTGTCGTAAACAAATAGCACCGCTGAAGGGCGCTGGTATTGGGGTGCTGCTGGCAACGATCTTGTCTCTCGGCATCCAACGCTATACTTTACAGCACCTTCCGGTTTTTGACTGCCTGCCTTATAAAGTGGGTAATAATATTCCCGAGAAGATGAAGTTGCCTCCAGGCGCTACGCCAGACGTGTATGAAATGGTGTTTATTTATGAAAAAGATGGACAGAAGAAAGAATTTACTGCCGACAACTATCCATGGTCAGACAGCACCTGGAAGTTTGTAGACCGTAAAGATAAACTCGTGAAGAAAGGGAATGCCGAACCTGCTATTAAAGATTTCATTCTCACTGACCTGGATGGGGTAAATCAAACCCAGGCTATTCTTTCAGAAACTAAACCAGTATACCTGTTCCTCGTACAGAACGTACAGAAAGCAGGCGGCGGCTGGGATGAGAAAATGAAAGCCATCCAGAACAAATGGAGAAACCAGGAGGTCGTTATATATGGTGTAACCGCTTCCACTAAAGAAGAAATAGCTGCTTTTAAACAACAGCACGGCCTGGAGTTTCCTTTTGTGCAGATGGATGGAGTGGCCATTAAAACGGCTGGTAGAAGTAATCCTTGCCTGATCCTGCTGGATAAAGGCACTATCAAAGGGAAGTGGCACTACAACGATATTCCGTAACAGCTTTTAGGTGCCAGTAATGCAGCAAAGGAATTTGCTGATTTACCAGTCGCTAAAAGCTAAATGCTAAGAGCTAAAAGCTAATTGTTTATGCTTCGTTTCCTGTTGCGCAAATCTGGTTATGGAATATTGGTGCTATTCGGTGTAGTAGTGCTGGTATTCTTCCTGTTCAACGTGTTGCCCGGCGATCCTGCCCGGCTCACCCTTGGACAACGGGCTGATGTGGCGTCGCTTGAAAACGTAAGAAAGGAATTGCACCTGGACCAGCCGACAGGGGTGCAATTCCTGTTTTACCTGAACGACTTATTGCCGCTGGGGATACATACCACGGAGCAGGCGGCAGAGAATCTGCACTATGTAACGTTGGCGCATATATCAAAAGAGAAGATACTGGTACTGAAAGCACCCTATCTCCGGCGCTCTTACCAGGGCAAGAAGCAGGTCTGGGATATTTTGATGGAAGCGTTACCCGGTACTTTACTGCTGGCGGTAGCCGCTATGTTACTGGCTACTATTGCGGGCGTAGCACTGGGGGTACTGTCGGCGGTGAAACAAAACACCTGGATGGATACAGGGGCGGTATTTGCCAGCGTAGCCGGTATTTCAGCGCCTTCCTTTTTTGCAGGTATCGTACTGGCTTATCTCTTTGGCTTTGTATGGAGCGACTATACCGGGTTGCATATGACGGGCAGCCTGTTTGACATTGACCCATTCAAAGGCCGGGTGTTGAACCTGCGCAACCTCGTATTACCGGCCATTACCCTGGGCATCCGCCCGCTGGCCATCATTGTACAGTTAACCCGTAGTGCGATGCTGGATGTATTGCACCAGGACTATATCCGGACCGCTTATGCCAAAGGGCTATCCAAATCCACGGTGATTTGGCGGCATGCGTTGCCCAATGCGCTCAATCCTGTTATCACTGCTATTACCGGGTGGTTTGCTGAATTATTGGCTGGCGCCTTTTTCGTAGAATATATTTTTGGATGGAAAGGCATTGGTAAAGTAACCGTAGATGCCCTCGACAAATTCGATTTCCCCGTGGTAATGGGGGCCATATTGCTCACAGCAGGCATTTTCGTATTAGTAAACCTGCTGGCGGATCTGCTCTACACACTCATTGATCCGAGAATTAAACTGGATTAAGTACTTTCTCATCTCCCCGAAATATTTTTTTAATTTCTTGTAACATCCGCATTTTACAGTCGTCTTCTTTTCAAACGCACTATTCTGCATGTCACTAGATCGATTTCTCACACAGGTGGTTCCAGTACGGCAAAAGCTTTACCGCTTTGCATTCCGCCTGTTGGGGAATGAAGAAGACGCGCAGGATATTACCCAGGATGCCCTCATGAAGGTATGGGGCATGCAGGAAAAAATGGCGGAGTTGCAAAATATGGAAGCCTGGTGTATGCGGATTACCCGCAACCTGGCGCTGGACAAAATCAAGTCCAGGAAATACCGGCTGGCCGATGAACTGGACCGGGCCGGTGAGCTGCCTGCTATGCAACAGCAAAGTCCGCATGCAGCCGCCGAACAGAACGACGTAATGGGAAAAGTACATGTGGCGATCAATAACCTCCCGGAGAAATACCGTACCATTCTGCAACTCCGGGATATAGACGGCCATTCTTACCAGGAAATTGCCGACATACTGGATATAGACATGAATGATGTTAAAGTGAATTTGCACCGGGCCCGTAAAACGGTACGGGAAAAACTACAAAATCAGCAGGTATATGGATTATAACAGGATCATTGCCATCGTAGAGAAATACTGGGACGGGGAAACTACCCTGGAGGAAGAAGCGGAATTGCGCGAGTTTTTCAGTACAGCACGTCCTGATTTACCAGCAACGTTGCTGGAAGCTGCACCGATGTTCCAGTATTTCCACCGGGAAGCAGAAAAGGTATGGGAAGCACCGCCCGCAAAGGTAGTACCACTATCGCCGTTCCGCCACTGGATGAAATATGCCGCCGTATTGCTGGTAGCAGTGGGTATTGGCTATGCCTTGCAACAACAGGGCCACCGGCAGCAGGAAGTCATTATTGCCATGAAGCAACAGGAGCTGAATGATCCGCAAAGGGCGTTGGATGAAACCAAGAAAGCATTACAGCTGCTGGCAAAGAACCTGAACAAAGGGACTTCCAAAATGCAGAAGCTGGCTTATTTCAATGATGCTACGGCATTAGTAGAAGGAAAAGATTAATCAGCTCATTCTAAACCGGATATAAACACAAAAAGATGAAACGATACCTCTTATTATTGATCGCGGTCTTTGCCAGCTTCCACCTCTCGGCGCAGCAGGGGAGCGTGATAGACCGCTTTTTCCAGAAGTACGAAAGCGACCGCAATTTCACCGTGGTCAGCATTACACCAAAGATGTTCAGCATGTTTGCCAAGGTGGATCCGGGCGATGCGGACGCAAAAAACATGATGCGGGTCATCCAGAAATTAAAAGGACTGCGCATCCTTGCCAAAGAAAACACGAAAGACGGCCCCCGCCTGTACCGGGAAGCTGCTGCCTTTCTTGGCAGCGACTTTGAAGAGCTGATGACCGTGCGCGACAAAGACAGCGACCTGAAATTTATGGTAAAAGAAAATGCGAAAGGAACCATCAGCGAGCTGGTAATGCTGGTAGGTAGCTCCAGTGAATTTATGGCCATGAGCCTGATCGGCGATATTGACCTCAATGAAATTTCGCTGATCGCCGGATCTGTAAATATCCAGGGGATGGATAAATTAAAAAACATTAAGAAAAAATAACTGCCATGAAATCATTTATTATTGCTGCCGGTTGTTTCCTGTTGTCTGCCTCCGCAGTGAGTGCGCAAGACAGATGTTTGCGTGAATTCCGTAACAAACACAGGGCCGGTTCAGAAGTACACACGGTATCTATGGGCGGTGTTAGCCTGAAACTGGCCGGCTGGTGCTTATCCTTTGCAGATGATGATGCCGATGCCCAAAGCGTTAAGCATGCGCTGAAAAATGTGCAGAAAGTGAAAATTTATACCATCTCTAACGTGAACGGTAGTACGGTAAGCGGGGATGACATTGCGGAACTGAAAAGTAACCTGCAACGCAATGAACATTTCGATTTACTGATGGAAGTGAGAGAGAAAGGAAACCTGGTACATGTACTCAACCGGGGCAACGACGATGAGTTAGGTAATGTAGTAATGCTGGTACAGGATCAATCAGATTTTGTAATCGTCAATCTGAAGACCACTTTAAAAATGTCTGACGTTAACAGCCTGATTCGTCAGTTTGCCTCCAACTGATCCCTTTTACCTGATCATCACCTCTTTTACAATGCTTTCTCCAAGCATTTCATTCACCAACTTGATGATCTTGTCTTTAGAATAAGTCAATTCTTGTCTTAATGGCGCCACTGTAGTGGTAACAATCAGTTTATGATCAATAAGCTGGATGCTCTGTGTGTAGCGCGCAATGGTTTTGCCCATTAGTTGCTCCCAGTTATCCTGGATGCGTACCTCCATCAGGCGGGGTTTCATCCTGCTTTTGTTCATAAATTCCCGGAGTGCATCTCCGATACTCGTTGTTCCGTGGCGCATCCGGCAAAGCTAAGTTTTTTCAAGGATTTTTCACGCAAATGCGTAGGGAAGCACCGTGCTTTTTTACGCATTTGCGTTTTGGTTGGAGTTGTCTCCCACTTCAATGAGCTGCAATGCTTGTCCAATGCCTGCAAAAGCCTGTTGCAGGCGGTCGGTATGGGTATCCGTAATAAATACCTGCCCGTAGTTTTCACTGGCTACCAGGGTGATCAGGCGGGTAACGCGTTCCTGGTCCAGTTTTTCAAACACATCGTCAAGTAACAGGAGGGGAGGGAAATGTTTATTTTGACGGATCACATCATACTGGGCCAGCTTCAGCGCAAAAAGAAAGCTTTTACGCTGGCCTTGTGAGGCGCTGGTTTTCATAAGGTGATCATTTAACAGGAAAGAGAGGTCATCGCGGTGTATGCCGGTACTGGTGCGTTGCAGTTGCATATCGCGGTAGCGGGCATTGTGTAGCTGGGTGGCATAGTCTTCCTCCTGTAAGGTGCACTGGTACTGGATATTGACTACTTCATGGGTGCCGGAAATATAATCATACAGCTCCTGTACTTTAGGGATAAAGGTTTGGAGGAAGGCTTTCCGGGTTTCGTACACGGGTACACCGTGGAGCACCAGTTGCAGGTCAAATACATCCAGCAGGCTATCCTGGTTTTGCCCGGTGGCGGCCATATTTTTCAGGAGGGTATTCCGTTGAAGTAATATTTTTTGGTAGATGATGAGATGATCGAGGTAGTCCGGATACAGTTGGGAGAGCAGGCTATCGAGCCATTTGCGTCTTTCTTCACTGCCGCCCAGGATGATTTCGGCATCATCAGGGGCAATCATTACTGCCGGGAACTGCCCGATGTGGCGGGAGAAGCGGTCGTATTTATCGTCGTTGAGGCTGATTTCCTTTTTCCCGTCTTTCACGGTGCAAACGATTTTTTCTGCCTGCTGGTTTTTTTCGAGGTAGCCTTCGAGCCGGAATCCATTGGTTTGATAGCGTACATTCTGGCTTTCATTGCTGGTAAAATAGCTGCGGGTGAAGCAAAGATAATAGATGGCGTCCAGCAGGTTGGTTTTACCGGCGCCGTTTCTGCCGGTGATGCCAACGATACGGTGGCCGAAGGAAAAGGTCTCCTGGCTGTAATTTTTGAACTGGACGAGTGATATTTTATTAATATAAAGCAAAGAAAAAGAGTATTTGTAAATAATAATATGCGAAAATTATCAATTGTATAACTGATAAAAAACCGCACTAATGGGAACTTCGCTGCGATTCCCGTGCAAATAAATGCAAAACTGTTTGAAATTGATGAATTTGCATAATTTAATGGGAATTGGAATTCATATTTATATTTTAGGATTTTCCTGTTATATTTGCGAACAAATTTAGAAAGAGTGCAAACTAAAACAGACGTGAAGACGAAATTCACCAAAGAGACATATCTGTACTGGTATGAATTGATGCTTTTGCTGCGCCGCTTTGAAGAAAAGACAGGCCAATTGTACGGGATGCAAAAAATCCGTGGCTTTTGTCATTTGTACATAGGACAGGAAGCAATTGCTGCAGGTGCAATGACAGCTACCAAGCCGGAGGATAAATTCATCACAGCTTATCGTGATCATGCGCTGGCAATTGCGAAGGGAATTTCCGCTAAAGCTTGTATGGCAGAACTGTATGGTAAAGCAACCGGTTGTTCGAAAGGAAAGGGAGGCAGCATGCACTTTTTCTCCAAGGAACATGGGTTCTTTGGCGGCCATGGTATTGTTGGAGCTCAGATAGGTACAGGTGCCGGACTGGCGCTTGCAGAGCAATACAAAGGAACCGATAACGCAGTGTTGTGTTTCTTCGGTGATGGTGCAGCCCGTCAGGGTATGCTCCATGAAACCTTTAACATGGCAATGACCTGGAAACTCCCTGTAATTTTCATTTGTGAAAATAACATGTACGCCATGGGTACTTCTGTAGAACGTACCTCCAACGTATTGGATATCTATAAGCTGGCCGACGCTTACGAAATGCCTGCCGATTCTATCGATGGTATGAGCTGCGAAGCAGTACATGATGGTATCGAAAGAGCCGTAAAACGTGCCCGTGAAAAAGGCGGTCCTACTTTACTGGAAATCAAAACTTACCGCTACCGTGGTCACTCTATGAGCGATCCGGCTAAATATCGTACTAAAGAAGAACTGGAAGAGTACAAAGAGAAAGATCCAATCAACGAAGTACTCAGAGTTATTCAGAAAAATAAATGGGCTACCGAAGCAGAAATTGAAGCTATCAACGAACGCGTAAAAGTAGAAGTTGATGAGTGTGTAACTTTCGCAGAAGAGTCTCCATGGCCAAGCGATGATGAATTACTGAAAGACGTTTACATTCAGGAGGATTATCCTTTCATCGTTGACTAAAGCTTTTAGCCATTAGCAGTTAGCTTTTAGCGAATGCAGTGAAAATAACATAATATTGTTATCCGCTGCATTCGCTAAAAGCTAACTGCTAATGGCTAACTGCAGCTTCGATACCTATTAAATAACTAAGCAATCAATCACAATTACACCTTTACAATGGCAGAAACTAAAGATAAAGCCACCGTGCCTCAACCTGCAAAAAATGATTTTGACCTGGAGAAATCCATGCACAAGGCAGAAGACTTCTTCTATAAAAACAAAAACGTTATTTCTATTGCTGTACTAGCAGTAGTAGTAGTGGTAGGCGGCTTCTTCGCCTATAACCGTTTCGTTAAAGCGCCAAATGAAAACAAAGCACAGGAAATGGTTTTCCATGCACAAAACTACTTTGCGGTAGATTCATTCAAGCTGGCACTGAACGGTGATGGTAATAATTATGGTTTCTTACAGGTAGCGGAGAAATACGGTAGCACACAAGCTGGTAACCTGGCTAAATACAGTGCAGGCGTTTGCTACATCCGTCTGGGTGAATTCCAGAAAGGTATCGACATGCTGAAATCCTTTAGCTCCAACGATCTGCTGCTCCAACCAACTGCTTATGGCCTGATGGGAGACGCTTACATGGAACTGAACAACACAAACGACGGCATCGAATCTTATAAGAAAGCCGGTCACTACAATGATAATGAGCTGACTGCCCCTGTTTACCTGTTCCGCGCCGGTTTGGCCCTGGAAAAAGCAGGTAAAGCACAGGATGCCATCGCCATCTATAAAGAAATTAAAGAGAAATTTCCGACCACTAATGAAGGTCGTGAAATGGACAAGTACCTGGCAAGACTGGGTGATGTAAAGAACTAATCAATTACGAATTACGAATTACGAATTGCGGATTTGTGAGAAGATAGTAAACGCGGATGTTATCTTCGCTTATATCTACCTACAAATCCGTAATCCGTAATTCGTGATTCGTAATTCTAAACTGATTGTATGTCCGATCACAATAAGAGCTTACTAAATGACGCTGGCATTCTCAACCTGGAGGATGCCAGTGTTGTTATGGTGTATACTGAATGGAATGACACCATCGTGAATGAACTGGTAGCAGGTTGCGATAAAGCCCTCGACCAGTACCGTGTCACTAAAACAGAGAAAGTAATTGTACCCGGTGCTTTCGAATTACCTTACGCCTGTAAACAATACTGGGAAACCACCAAAGGTACCGGTAAACAGCCTGGCGCTATTATTGCTTTCGGTTGCGTGATCCGTGGCGAAACACCTCATTTTGATTATGTGTGCAAAGCCGTAACAGAAGGTATTCTTCAACTGAACCTTCAGTTACCCGTTCCTGTTATATTTGGCATACTGACTGTAGACAATGAACAACAGGCGTTAGACAGACTCGGAGGTGCCCACGGTCATAAAGGAGAAGAAGCTGCTATCACAGCGTTAAAAATGATTGCATTGCAAAGGAAGTTAGCGAATAGCTAACCGTTAAAAGCTAAAGGGCATATGAATGTACAGCTATTTATACCGTGTTTTGTAGACCAGATGTTCCCGGAAACCGCCTTCAATATGGTGAAAGTACTGGAGAAACTGGGTTGTAATGTGATGTATAACACGGAGCAAACCTGTTGTGGTCAACCCGCCTACAATGCCGGCTACCAGGATGAATGCAGAACAATAGCGACCAAGTTTGTAAAGGATTTTAAAACCTTTGATTACATTGTTGCTCCCAGCGGCTCCTGCACCGGGTTTGTACGTAATTATTATGGGAAGCTGTTTGATAACTCTGCCGCCCACAATGATGTAAAACTGCTGAAGAAAAATCTCTACGAATTCACAGAATTCCTTACAGAAGTACTGCATGTCACAGACTTGGGAGCCACCCTCAATGGTGTGGGCACTTATCACGATGCCTGCGGCGCGCTGCGGGAATGTGGCATCAAGGAAGGACCACGTAAGCTACTGGAAAAGGTAAGAGGCCTGGAATTGAAAGAAATGAACGATAGCGAAGTATGTTGCGGATTTGGAGGAACTTTCGCGGTGAAGTTTGAACCCATTTCTATGGGCATGGGAGAGCAGAAGGTCAACAACGCCGTGAACAGTGGTGCGGACTACCTGATTTCAACAGACCTGTCGTGCCTCATGCACCTGGATGGTTATATCCGGAAGCATGGTTCAAACGTGAAAGTAATGCACATTGCCGATGTACTGGCCAGCGGCTGGTAAAGCCAACAGCTAATGGCTGGCAATTTAAAGCGATAATATTATCACCCGAAAACTGTAATTGATATGAACTATTGGCTGGTGAAGTCTGAACCATTTAAATACTCCTGGGAACAGTTTGTAAAGGATAAAGTAACTTTCTGGGATGGTGTGCGTAACTACCAGGCACGCAATAATCTCAGAGGCATGAAGAAGGGCGACCAGGTATTGTTTTATCATAGTAATGAAGGCATGGAAATCGTAGGCCTGGCCACTGTAGCCAAAGAAGCCTACCAGGATCCCACCACGCCCGATCCAAACTGGGTAGTAGTAGACCTGAAGCCGTTGAAGGCCTTCAAAAAATTTGTTACGCTGGCAGAAATGAAAGCAGATAAAAGACTGGCTAATCTATCATTGATCCGCCAGGGACGCTTGTCTGTATGTGATGTGAAGCCGGAAGAATTTGAAGCCATTATGGAAATGGGTGGCATGAAAAAGTAAATATTTTATAGTATTATAAGCGCAAAGGGTATTTTTCTTAGAGGAAGATACCCTTTGCTGTTTTTAAGCAAGCAGTTATGGAATTTTAAGTGAACAGACATCTTATCCCAAACTGCGCCATATGAAATATTCCTTTTTGCTGATGTTCAGCTCTACTGTATTGATTTGCGCCGGATGCGGCCACAAAAACGCAGCGCCTGTGCCGATGGAAACCAGCGCCAGCGCAACCACAGAGGCACATGCCGTTGGCGCACTGGCTGCTGATGAAGGTGAGAAAGCCCCAGCGGAGCTTGATGATAAAACATACCCCACGGAGGTAGCCATCTCCCAAAAAGTTATCAAAAACGGTAAACTCTCTTTTTCTACTGATAATTTTGATGCCTGCAGAAGTCGTATAGCCGATACCGTGAAAAAATATGGCGGTTATATTGCCAATGAAAATCAAACCAACGGGCATTTGCAATTACGTAATGAGCTGGATATAAAAGTACCTGCCGCGGTATTTGAACAGTGCCTGGAAGCCCTGACCGGCGGCGCATCACGAATAGATGAAAAAAGCATTACATCGGAGGATATCACCGCAGCATATGTAGACCTCGATGCGCGTATGAAGGCACGAATGGCAGTAGAGCAACGTTATTTGCAGATACTGCAGCAGGCAAAAAAAGTAGAAGAAATACTGGCAGTAGAAGCACAGTTAAAAACTATCCGGGAAGATATAGAAGCTGCCAAAGGCCGCCTGCAATACATGGATCACCATGTGGCTTACAGCGGGATACAGCTTACTTATTATCAAACCATTGCTAACACAGATCCGCAGGCGCCGGGGTTTTTCCGGCAGTCGTGGTTATCCTTACAGGAAGGTTGGAACGGCTTTTTATCTTTTGCACTGGGAATAATAACCGCATGGCCTTTGCTGCTTGGTATTGTTTTTCTTGTTATTTTTATAAGACGAGGAATAAGGAAATGGAAATTAAAAAGGGCCATTGCCCAAACCCCAACTAACGTAAACCCATAAACGAATCAACATGAAACCAAGATTGGTGGTGCTGACCGGAGCCGGCATCAGTGCAGAAAGCGGCCTCCGGACCTTCCGCGACACAGATGGATTATGGGAAGGCTATGATGTATATGAAGTGGCCTCTCCAAAAGGCTGGGAAAAGAACCCGGCACTGGTACAGGATTTTTATAACGGTCGTCGCAAAGATGTCATGGCGGCCCTGCCCAACGCAGCCCACACAGGGCTGGCGCAACTGGAAGAAAAATTTGATGTACGCATTATTACACAGAATATTGACGACCTGCATGAGCGTGGCGGCTCCAGCAACGTGTTGCACCTGCATGGAGAAATATTCAAAATGCGCAGTGTGACTAACGAAGATTTGATCTATGACATCCGGGGCGATATCAAAATGGGCGACCTGGCAGCAGATGGGGGACAGCTGCGTCCACATATTGTATGGTTTGGGGAGGCTGTTCCAATGATAGAAAAGGCGGTGATGGAAGTGATGGCAGCGGATATTTTTGTGGTGATTGGTACTTCTTTACAGGTGTATCCTGCGGCTAACCTGTTGCAATATGTGAAGTTCAGAACGCCGACCTATTTCATTGACCGTAAGATTCCGCCTGTTGAATCCGGTGTTAACCAGTACTTGATAGAAAAGCCCGCTACAGAAGGGGTACAGGAACTGCTTAGTATACTATAAGCAGAGCATAAAGCATAAAGCACAAAGCCATTGAAGCGGATATCTGGCAACTTGTTACTCGCTTCAATGGCTTTGTGCTTTATGCTTTGTGCTTTATGCTAAAATAAAAACCTCCCCGCAGAGGGGAGGTATCACAAGTCCTTGGTGCCCGATAGAGTCCATCATAGGAAAACAATAATGTTTGCTTTATTCAAAGCTTTCCTCAAATCTGATATCGTACTCTTCTAATTCTTTTAGAACGGGATTGTAAATTTCCGGCATCACCGGTATTTGTAAGCCTGTAAGTGTTACTTTTTCCTGGAGTATGAGTTTGGCCATGATACCGAGTGGAAGGCCCACTGTTTTTGCCATGGCGGTATGTATGTTGTCTTCGCCCTGTACTATCATGTAACTATGCATCCTCGTGGCCATATTGCGGCGTTCAAATTCAATTTCATGCATCATTACAATCATGTCCTTGTCTGCCGGTTCCATTTTTAGCTTGTTCTCCACGAGGAACTGTAGGATGTCCGCATTGGTTTGCTCCCCTAAATTTATGACATCTGTACTTAATAATCCCATAAATTTTAGCTGACGGATAACTTTAGACTTGGTACTGACGCCCAGGTACTGGGAAATATTCTCTTCGGGGGTACCTGTTTGTTCTGTAATACGGGCGGTAGCCCATTGTGACCAGGTCAGTTGGTCCGTGGCAATTTTGGTGGTATCCTCTGTTAAACCCAGCTTTACCAGGGCGTTCCAGCCTTCGCAGAAGTCGGGATAGCGGAGGGTGGCGCGCATAAAGGTAGCCAGTTCTTCCAGTTTGTAGACTTCCATATAACCGAGGGAATCGCGGTTAGGGTAGAAGGCTAGTTTGCCCAAACCGGGTACCTGTATGGTTTTGGTATGGTCGAAGAGGTTTTCGTAGGGTACCTCTCTGACTTTTCCTTTTTCTTTATACGTAGCGCCGGAACTGCCGGCCAGTACAATATTGCGGGCATTCCAGGACACTTTATACTGCCATGGATTGTCGTTGCTGTCGGGTGAAATGAGGCCACCGCAGTAGGATTTAAAGGAAAATATTTGTCCGCCTTTTTTCTCAATAGAATGAATGAGTTTCATGGCCGACATATGATCAATACCGGGGTCGAGGCCCATTTCGTACATAAAGAGCAATCCGGCTTTTTCTATTTCAGGTTGCAGTTTGCGTACTTCCGGATCTATGTAGGAGGCGGTGAGCAGGTTTTTTTTAGCTTCCAGGCAATCTTTCGCTACGAGGATATGCAGGGATGCAGGTAATAAAGAAATGACGAGATCTGTTTCCCGGATCAGTTGTAATCTGGCGGAATGGTCTTTAATATCAAGTGCCGTAGGCGTTGCGTAGTATGATTTTCCTGTTTTGGACTTGATAAGCGACAGGTCATGATCGGCTACTGTAACATGCCATTTTTGTCGCGGGGCGTTAGTTAACAGATAATCAATCAGACTGGTGGCCGATTTTCCGGCGCCAAACAACAGTATGTTCTTCATGGTGTTCTTTAGAAAAGTGATTAAGAATCAGGGGAATAACAGCTTTTTTGATACTTATGTTCGAATTTAGACACCCATTCGGATTTATTCTTCTTATATATATGTTTTCCGTTGATTCGATGTATTGATATTCAGGAGGTTAGAAACAAATACTTTGCCAATATTTATATTCTAATATATTAAACCGACTTAACATATTGCAGATAAATTAAAATCAGGGTAATTATCTATAACGTAAACGGCATATAAATGGTTGTCATTCATTGTTTAAATCAATCATATATCGATATTGCAATATAATCGTTAATCCCTATGGTCCTTTTTATTCACATTTCTTGATTTTTAGCTCAAAATAAGGGCTGAAATGGCTATATTTGCCTTTATCTGTTTTGAGCAGAAAAAACTGTAAATCAACACACAAAATGACAGAGCATACGGAAAATCAGCAGGAAGGGAGAATTGTCCAGATAAACATCGAAGAGCAGATGAAAACGGCTTACATAGATTATTCTATGTCCGTGATCGTAGGCCGCGCATTACCCGATGTGAGAGATGGTTTGAAGCCTGTACACCGCCGTGTTTTATTCGGAATGAATGAACTGGGGAACCACAGTAACAAAGCCTACAAGAAATCAGCGCGTATTGTGGGTGAAGTAATGGGTAAATATCACCCGCACGGTGATGCTTCCATTTACGACACCATTGTACGTCTGGCGCAGCCCTGGAGTATGCGCTATCCAATGGTGGATGGTCAGGGTAACTTCGGTTCGGTAGATGGAGACATGCCGGCAGCGATGCGTTACACGGAGATCCGTCTGCAGAAGATTGCAGAAGCCATGCTGGAAGACATTGAAAAAGAAACGGTAGACTTCACCAATAACTTCGATGATACCCTCGAAGAACCTACTGTATTACCCACCCGTATCCCGAACCTGTTGGTAAACGGCGCCTCTGGTATCGCCGTAGGTATGGCCACCAACATTATGCCGCATAACCTCAACGAGGTGGTGGATGGTGCTATTGCCTATATCGAAAACAGAGATATCACAATAGAAGAACTGATCAAACACGTAAAAGCACCTGACTTCCCAACGGGCGGTGTTATTTACGGTTTTGAAGGCGTTAAACAGGGTTTTGAAACCGGCAGGGGCAGAGTAGTGGTAAGAGGTAAAATCACCTCAGAAACGGCTAAAAATGGCCGCGAAAAGCTGGTGATTTATGAGCTGCCTTACCAGATCAACAAGGCCGTGTTGCACCAGAAAATTGCACAACTGGTAAACGATAAAATTATTGAAGGCATTTCCGATGTACGTGACGAAAGTGATCGTGAAGGAATGCGCCTGGTGATAGATCTGAAAAGAGAAGCCATCTCCAATGTGATCATCAACCAGTTATTTAAATATTCAGAACTGCAAACATCTTACGGTATCAACAACGTGGCGCTGGTAAAAGGCCGCCCGCGTATCCTGAACCTGAAAGATATGATTGCAGAATTCATCGATTTCCGTCATGAAGTAGTGGTTAGAAGAACCCGCTTTGACCTGCGTAAAGCAGAAGAAAAAGCGCATATCCTCGCCGGCTACCTGATTGCACTGGATCACCTGGACCAGGTAATTGCCCTGATCCGCGCGGCTGCCACACCGGAAATAGCGAAAGATGGATTAATGAGTGAATTCGGGTTGTCTGAAATACAATCTAAAGCCATACTGGAACTGCGTTTACAACGTTTAACCGGCATGGAACGCGATAAGATCCGCGCTGAGTACGATGAGATCATGAAACTGATCGCTTACCTGAAAGATGTACTGAACGATGAAGCTTTACGTATGAAAATCATCCGTGAAGAACTGGAAGAAGTGAAGAAGAAATTTGGTGATGAACGTAAAACAGAAATCCAGTACCTCGCCAGCGAAATGAGAATTGAAGATATCATTGCAGAAGAAGATGTGGTGATCACTATCTCTCACCTGGGTTATATCAAACGTACTTCTGCTTACGACTATCGTCAGCAGAAACGTGGCGGACGTGGCGCCATTGGCGGTAAAACACGTGATGAGGATTACATTGAACACCTGTTCGTGGCCTCTACACACCATACCATGCTGTTCTTCACGGAAAAAGGCCGTTGCTACTGGCTGAAAGTGTACGAAATCCCGGACGGAGAAAAGAGCGGTAAAGGACGTGCCATCCAGAATATGATTCAATTGCCTGCTGATGATAAAATCCGCGCTATCATTGATATCAAAGACCTGAGCGATAAAGACTTTATCAACAATCATTATATCGTACTCTGTACCAAAAAAGGTATCATCAAGAAGACCATGGTGGAAGAATTCTCCCGCCCACGTCAGAATGGTGTAAACGCGATCACGATTAATGAAGGCGATGAGCTGCTGGAAGCCAAACTGACTACCGGTGACAGCCAGATTATGATGGCCATTCAAAGCGGTCGCGCTATTCGCTTCCCTGAAGCCACCGTACGTGACACCGGTCGCGGTGCGATTGGTGTAAGAGGAATTGAGGTAGATAGCGACAATGATGAAGTGGTTGGTATGGTTTGTGTTAATAAAGACGACGATCAGAAGACCATCCTGGTAGTTTCCGAAAAAGGTTTCGGTAAACGTACCAACATCGAAGAATATCGTATTACCAACCGTGGTGGTAAAGGGGTGAAAACCATTAACATCACCGAAAAAACAGGTAACCTGATTGCGATCCTCGATGTAACGGAAAAACACGATCTGATGATCACCTGTAAGTCAGGTATCACGATCCGTATGGCCGTTGCTGATATCCGCGAAGCAGGTCGTGCCACGCAAGGTGTGCGCCTGATCCGACTGGATAACAATGATGAAATAGCCGCTGTAGCACGTCTGGACGAACAGGAAGAAGAACAAATCCTGGAAGGAGAAGAGGGCGTTGAAGGTAGCGAAAACGCCGCTGTAGCCACAGATGATCAAACACAAGAAGGCAATGATGCTGCTCCGGAGGAAACGGACAGCAACGAAACTGAAACAAATGAATAATTAAAACAAACAGGCAACTACCTTGATAAACAAGCGGTTGCCTGTTTCTAATAAAAAATATAGCCAGCTCTAGTGGTAACCCAATTGCTGGTTGTATTATTATTTATTAGGAGCACCATACTCTTATTGTAATCAGCAACTAAAAAAACAAAAGCATGAAAAAATTATTGGTATCTCTTCTCTTTTGCACGGCCGGTGTATCGGTGATGGCGCAACGGGCAAAAGTTAGCAGTGCGGATGAGAACCTGAAGAAGCAAGATCTGGAAAAAGCCAAAGCGGATATTGACGCAGCATTACAGAATGATAAGACCAAAAATGACGCTAAAACCTGGTTGGTAGACGGTAAGATCCTCGAGGCAATGGGTACCAAGCAAAAAAGCGCTGCACTGGCAAGTGAAGCTTTTTCCGCTTTCAAAAAAGCTTTGGAAATAGATCCTAAAATGAAAGAGGCGATCCTGGAAATGAACCAGCCGCTGTTCAACGTATATGCTACCATCGCTAACGCCGGTTACGCTAACCTGAATGAACAGAAATGGGATTCCTCTCTCATCAACTTCAAAAACGCCTTCGAAGTAGCTGATTTTTACAACAGCAAAAACTTAGGTGGTTCTATTCCTACCGATACTGCCCTCACTTTTTACGTAGGTTATGCCGCTAACCAGGCAGGTAAAAAAGATGATGCTTTCACTTACCTGAAAAAAGCAGCAGACCTGCAATTCAAAGGTGAACCTGCACTCTACGTGATCCTGGGTCAGCTCTACGAAGAAAAAGGTGATCAGGCAAACTGGCTGAAAACCATCGAACAGGCTAAAACTGTATTCCCTAAGGATAAGCGTTTTAACGATATGGAAATGGCCTTCTACAGCAAAACTGGTAAGACTAACGAATTACTCAGCATGCTGGAAAAGAAAATTGCCGATAATCCAACTGACGAAGCAGCTGTGCTGGACTACGCCATCCGTGTAGATAACCTGGCTAACCCGCGTGACGAGAAAGGTAACGACGCGCCTAAACCAGCTAACTACGAAGAACTGATCGGTAAAGCAGAAGGTGCTTATAAGAAAGCAATCGAAATGAACCCTGCTGATGCAACTGCTAACTTCCAGCTGGGTGCACTGTACTTCAACCGCGCTGTTGTGTTCAACAAAGAACTGAACGCATTGGATAGCAAACAACAGTCTTCTCCTAAAGCTAAAGAATTACAAGGTAAAGTAGAAGGTCTGATGAACCAGGCATTACCTTTCTTTGAGAAAGCAGATGCTGGTTTTACTTCAAAAGGTGCCAGCCTGGAGCAAAGCGACAAGCAAACCTACGAAAGCTGCCTGTACGCTTTACAGAAGATCTATGCGATCAAAAACAACACTGCTAAAGTAGAAGAAGTGAAAAAGAAACTGGACGGTTTGAAATAATCGCACTGACTATACATATTATTGGAAAAGAGTCTGCCGTAAGGTGGACTCTTTTTTTTAGCTAAAAGCGTAAAGCAGAAAGCAAAAAGCCATTGTAGCGAATGATCAGAGCGGATATTTTAATCCCAGGTCTTCATTATTCGCTACAATGGCTTTTTGCTTTCTGCTTTACGCTTTTAGCTAAAAAAAATCCCGTCTACCTGAGGCAGACGGGACAAATAACTCAAACGCTGTATGGCCTAAATTATGCTTTTTTAGCAGCTGGCTTAGCTTCAGCTTTCTTAGCAGCAGGTTTAGCAGCTTTCTTAGTAGTATCAGCAGCAGGTTTTGCTTCAGCTTTAGCTTCGGTTTTAGCTTTTTCTTTCTTTGCAGGTTTAGCAGCTGGTGCTTGTGCGAAAGATGCAGCAGAAATGCTCATTACCAGTACAGCGGCGATCAGGCTTTTTTTCATGATAATTGTCTTTTTAAATGATTAGATGATGAATGTTATTGTTATAATTTCTGTTGTAAAAATACATCAGCCAGGGAGGTGTTAATGACAGGTTTCGGTGAATAAGGAATTACTGTCGTTGAACAGGGAAAAATGTACGGTAATATGTAAACGGAAGCTAGAGCAGAATATTGATAGCCTCCTGTACGGCCTGTATACACAGCTGTTTCAGGGTATTAAATTGCCCGGCTACTACCTGGGGATGGTAGTTGTTTTCCTGTAGTTTTTCCAGCGGTTCCAGGATAGGATAGAGGTGCGTTTCCAGTCCTATAAAGGACACCGTAGTTTTTAAATTATGGGCATTGGCCCGAATCGCAGGAATGTCTTCTGCTACTACTGCTTTTTTAAGGAGAGACAGTTCTTCCGGCAGCTGTGCAATAAATTGCTCCAGCATCGTTTTTTCAAAATTCAGATTACCATTGGAAAGATCGTGGAGGTAGTGCATATTCAGCAGCTGTTGGGCGCTACCATTTTCATGCGGATGTACCGGCAGTTCCCGGGGTGGTAATTTGCCAATGTACACCTGGATCATCCGGTATAATTCGTCTTCTATAATTGGTTTGGAAATATATTCATTCATCCCCATGTGCAGGCACTTTTCTCTTTCTCCTGTCATGGCGTGGGCGGTCATAGCAATGACAGGGATGGTAGAATGCAGTTCGTTGCGGATGGCCTGTACGGCAGAATAACCGTCCATTTCAGGCATTTGAATATCCATGAGCACGAGGTCGTAATGCTGCTTTTCCAGGGCCTGTAATACTTCTTTACCGTTATTTACAATCTTAAACTGCAACTGCCAGCTGCTGAGCAAATGGCGCAGCAGGTTCTGGTTCATTTTATTATCTTCCGCCACCAGCAAACGTACATCCGGATGGAGTGGCAGTTGATCGTTATCTGTAAAGTAGCCATTCACTTCTTCTGAAAGGGATTCTCCCAAAGTATACGGTAATTCTACTTTGAAAGTAGCCCCTTCGCCGGATTTGCTTTCTACTGAAATGAAGCCGTTCTGTAATTCTATGAGTTGTTTTACAATGGTGAGTCCCAAGCCGGTACCGCCAAATTTACGGGTGGTAGAGGCTTCTGCCTGGTTAAAGCGATCAAAAATACTATGCAGTTTGGACGCGTCTATACCAATGCCGGTATCACTAACGGTAAACAATATACGAACGGAATTCTCTTCTGCCCATATCTTCGTTACGTGAATGCGGACTTCCCCTTCATGCGTGAATTTAACCGCATTGCTGGTGAGATTGATGAGCACCTGTGTCAGTCGCATGACATCTCCATATAAAATGTCCGGTACGTCTTCATCAATGGTAACGGACAATTGTAAGTGTTTTTCTTCTGCTTTAGGTTTGAACATGGTATTTACACCATGTAACACGCTGCGCAAACTGAAGGAGGTAGCTTCTATGCGCATCATACCAGATTCTATTTTGGAGATATCCAATATGTCGTTGATGATTTCGAGCAGGCTTTGTCCGGCATTGTCGATGGCGCCAACGTATTCTTTTGATTTATCGTTGAGTGGCTGGGCTTTCAGCAGATGTGTAAAACCCAGCACGGCGTTCATAGGCGTGCGGATTTCGTGGCTCATATTTGCCAGGAACTGGTCTTTTACAGCGGCTAGTTTCTTTTCCTGCTGCTGTGAGGCATCGAGGGCTTCGATGAGTTGTTCCTGCCGGTGGATACGGCTGGTAATATATAGAAATGCCAACAGGCTGGTTAAGCAGGCAAAAAATACGAGTACTGTTCCCCAGCTTTGCGCTTTTTGACCGCTGCTGTCGATCAGGTGTGTGGTGCGGTTTACTTCTGTTTGCCGGGTGGTATCCAGTTGCCGGATAATGCTGGTAATAGCTTCTCCGAGTCGTTTCCCTTTCTGGTTGTTGATCATCCTTTCAGCGGCCCATTTTCCATTGCTGTAAAAGGTATCCAACACCATCAGGTTAAAGTTGTTCTTCTCATCCACCAGGTAATTGAGTTGGGTGAGGAGTTTCTCTGTACTATCGTTTTTGATGATTTTATTAATCTCTTTGAGGTCGGCTTTAATGATCGCAATTTCTGCTTCGATGCCGGTAATATGTGTGGTATCCTGGGAAATAACGGCCCCCCGTACTTTGCTGTCGGTTTTGGCCATGTTGGTTTGCAACTTTTGCAACTCATTTTTTACATTGAGTTCCTGTAGTAGTTGCTCGTTGCCTTTGATCAGCTTGCGGATGTTATTGGATGAATTAAACTGCAGCACAACAAATAACACCATTCCGGAAATGAACAGGCCGAGTAGGTAATATTTGATTCTTTTTGGCTGCATGACAGTTTAGTACATATAAACGCTGATATAGGAATGCCGGTTCATTAAAAGTAGGAAATTATTCCTTAGTTCTTCAGACATTTAGCCTCAGAGCACAATTACTCTGAGGCTAAATGTTGAAACAATTCAGTAACGAATTGTGATTATTTTGCTTTTGGTGCAGCCGGAGCAGCAGCAGGTTTTGCCGCATGGTGATGATGATGATGTTTTTTATGAGCAGGTGCTTTCGCAGACGCTTCTTTTTTTACTTCTTTTTTAGGTGTTGTTGTCTGGGCAAAAGATGATGCACTCATAAACAACATAGCTGCAGCGATGATAATACCAAACTTTTTCATGGTTGTATACTTTAATTAGTGATCAATTGTTTGACGACCTAAAGATACACCCACCTTACCCCGATTAAATAACTTATGGCCCAACAGGCTACAGCTATCGGTCAAAAAGGAGAAAGTGTCGTTGAACTACAACAGGTTCAGTTTATTATTCAGGGCTGCCCGGTATGCGTCCGCAACAGGGATGGCATTCTTCTGAATAAGAATGGTACCATCTTCTATGGATTCGATTTTGTCAAGCGCTACAATATAAGAGCGGTGTACCCGCATAAACTTACCTGCGGGCAGCTTTTCTTCCAGCGCTTTTAACGTGGTATGTATCGCATGAAATTTTTGCGGCGTATTGAGTTTTACGTAGTCGCCCATTGCCTCCAGGAACAGGATATCTTCTGTACGGATTCTCTTTAACACGCCATTATCGCGGATAAAAACAAACTCCGTATCAGATACCTGTATTTCCCGGCTGGTGCTGTCGGTGATTTCCCTTGCTTTTTCGATGGCCTGAATAAAGCGGGCGGGTTGTACGGGCTTGATAAGGTAGTCGGCTACATTCAATTCAAAAGCCTCTACGGCGTACTCTGTTTTTACGGTGGTAAAAATGATCACCGGCCGCTTCTTGCCCAGGTTACGGGTCAGCTCCAGTCCACTCATGCCCGGCATCTCAATATCCAGTAACAACAGGTCTACTTTTTCTTTCTGCAAAAGATTATAAGCCTCCATGGCACTGCTGCATTCGCCCACTACCTGCAGCTGCTCGACATGGCTGGCAAGTTGCCTCATGGCCGTACGGGCCAGCTTATTATCATCTACTATCAGGCAATTCATGCGGCTAATTTAAGTACAAATCGTAATATAAAATCATCTCAGCCGCAACTATGATGCAGTTTTTTTCGGGACGGTTATCCTTTTAATTTTTACATTTGTACACATGAAGTGGTTACTTTATATATTCAGCTGTTATATACTGTTGCTGTCGTGCATACCCTGCACCGACAACAATAGCGTTGGCAGCGGCTCTGCGGTACCTTCCGCACTGCTGAGTACTTCCCATAACCACGAATCATCGCAACCGGATTTTTGCTCTCCTTTATGTGTTTGCAGCTGTTGTAATGTGCAGGTTACACCGGGCACTCCTCTGATCGTTTATTTTAACGTACAACAGGTCATCATCGACTATCCTGTTATGCGGGTTAATCCACTTCCTTCTTCCTCAGACAATATCTGGCAGCCTCCCCAGCTGGTTTAATCATGTTTTACGGAATGTTTTTGCTATGAGCGTATCCGCATCACTATAAGATGCAGATATGGTTCAGGTACATCATTTTTATTACTCATTGAATCAATCATGCTGGATAAGATTATTCGTTTCTCTGTGAGAAACAAATTAGTGATTGGTATCCTCACGCTCATATTGGCAGCCTGCGGTACCTATTCACTGTTACGACTACCCGTAGATGCGGTACCGGATATCACCAATAACCAGGTACAGGTTATCACCCAATCACCCTCCCTGGCAGCCCAGGAGGTAGAAAGACTGATTACTTTTCCCATTGAACAAACGATGGCGGTTATTCCTGAGCTGGCGGAAGTACGCTCTATCTCCAGGTTTGGGCTTTCCGTAGTGACCATCGTATTTCACGACGATGTAGATATTTACTGGGCCAGGCAACAAGTCAACGAAAAGCTGGGAGAAGCCAAAAGCAATATTCCGCCGGGGATAGGTACCCCGGAAATGTCGCCGATTTCCAGCGGACTGGGAGAAGTATATCAATATGTATTACACCCGCAGAAAGGCTATGAAGATAAATTCAATGCCCGGGACCTGCGTACCATACAAGATTGGTACGTACGGCGGCAATTGCTGGGAACACCCGGTGTGGCAGAAGTAAATAGCTTCGGCGGTTTGCTGAAACAATACCAGGTAACCCTGAACCCCGATAAGCTGCGTAGCTACCAGCTCAGTATTGCGGATGTATTTAATGCACTGGAGCGGAATAACCAGAACACAGGCGGCGCATATATTGATAAAAAGCCGAACGCCTATTTTATACGTAGCGAAGGGTTGATTGGCGGACTGGCGGACATAGAAAAGATTGTCATTAAAAATATTCCCAATGGCCTGCCGGTACTGGTAAGAGATGTGGCCGCGGTACAGGTTGGCGATGCCGTACGTTACGGAGCACTCACCCGTAATGCCAGCGGAGAAGCAGTTGGAGGCATTGTAATGATGCTGAAGGGAAAGAATTCCAATGAGGTAGTGAAGGCGGTGAAAGCACGCATTGCACAGATACAGAAAACGCTGCCGCCAGGTGTGGTGGTGGAGCCTTTCCTGGACCGGAGCGAGTTTGTAGGCAGAGCGGTGGGCACGGTACAGAAAAACCTCATTGAAGGAGCGTTGATAGTGATTTTTGTGCTGGTACTGTTTCTTGGTAACCTCCGTGCTGGGCTGATTGTAGCCTCCGTGATTCCGCTGTCGATGTTGTTTGCGATTTCTATGATGTACCTGTTTGGGGTATCCGGCAACCTGATGAGCCTTGGGGCAATTGACTTCGGGCTGATTGTAGACGGGGCAGTGATCATTGTAGAAGCCACGCTGCATCACCTGGCGGGCAGAAATAAAACCAAAGGATTGCTGCGACTATCGCAGGCAGAAATGGATACAGAGGTATACGATGCTGCCACTAAAATACGCAGCACCGCCGCTTTCGGTGAAATTATCATCCTCATTGTATACTTGCCTATCCTCGCGTTGACCGGTATTGAAGGAAAGATGTTCCGCCCGATGGCGCAAACTGTTTCTTTCGCCATCCTGGGAGCATTTATTTTATCCCTGACGTATGTGCCAATGATGTCAGCCTTATTCCTGAGCAAAAACCTGAAGGATAAGGTAACGATTTCAGACCGGCTGATGAATTTCTTCCAGCGTATATACACACCCGTTATCCGGGGTGCATTACGTGCAAAGGCACTGGTAACGGGTACGGCCATCGGGTTGTTTGTGATAGCATTATTTGTATTTAGTAAGATGGGAGGAGAATTTATCCCTACCCTGGAAGAGGGCGATTTTGCCGTGGAAACCCGTTTGCTCACGGGCAGTTCTTTGTCAGAAACCATTGATAAAGTAAGCCTGGCTTCAGGCATATTAATGAAGCAGTTTCCGGAAGTAAAAGAGGTGATTGGTAAGATAGGGGCGGCAGAAATTCCAACAGATCCAATGCCAATGGAGGCTTGTGATCTGACCATTTTACTCAAGCCAAAAAAAGAATGGACCAGCGCCCGCTCGCGGGAAGAACTGGCCAATAAAATGCAGGAGGCCCTGGAAGCTATTCCAGGAGTGAGCTTCGGCTTTAGCCAGCCTATCCAGCTTCGGTTTAATGAGCTGATTTCCGGCGTGCGGCAGGATGTGGGGATTAAGATATTTGGGGAGGACTTACCCATCCTCGCGGGGCTGGCGGAAAAGATTGGTGCCATTGTAAATCGTACTCCCGGCGCCAAAGACCTTTACGTAGAACAAACAGGTGGCTTGCCACAAATAGTGGTAACCGCCAACAGGGATAAAATAGCCCGTTACGGACTGGACATTGCCACCATTAACCAGGCTATCAATACCGCATTTGCCGGCCAGAGCGCCGGACTGGTATATGAGGGCGAAAAACGTTTCGAACTGGTGCTCCGGTTGGAACAGCAGAGTCGTCAACAATTGGCGGACGTGCAGAACCTTTATATCACCACGCCTTCCGGCAACCAGGTACCCTTGGCGGAGGTGGCCGACGTTACCATGACTACAGGTCCTAACCAGGTACAACGCGAAGATGCCAAACGTAGAACCATTGTAGGTTTTAACGTTCGTGGCCGGGATATTACCAGCGTAGTGGCCGATATAGAAAAAGCCATAGAGAAAGAAATAAAACTGCCTACAGGCTACTTTATACGCTATGGCGGACAATTCGAAAATTTGAAAGAAGCTAACCAGCGTTTATCCGTGGCCGTGCCAGTAGCGTTGCTGCTGATTTTTGGTTTGTTGTATTTCACTTTCCATTCCGTCAAACAATCGTTACTCATTTTTACAGCAATTCCTATGTCGGCCATAGGCGGGGTGTTTGCGCTCTACCTGAGAGGATTGCCTTTCAGCATCTCTGCGGGTGTAGGCTTCATCGCGTTGTTCGGCGTGGCGGTATTGAATGGTATTGTGCTGATAGGAGAGTTTAACCGGTTAAAACAATCAGGTTTGACGGACCTGAACAGCATTGTACTAAATGGAACGGCTACACGCTTACGGCCGGTATTGATGACGGCTTTTGTGGCCTCTCTCGGATTTTTGCCAATGGCACTGGCCACCAGCGCGGGCGCAGAGGTACAGCGTCCACTGGCCACCGTAGTGATTGGCGGATTGATTACTTCCACCTTACTCACCTTACTGGTATTACCTTGTTTATACCTCTATTTTGAAAAAGGGTTTTCAAAACAAAAATTATGATGATCAGAATATTGCTCTTTTTACTGCTTCCATTTTCGGTGTTGGCGCAAACATCGCCGCTCACCATGGAAACAGCTGTGCAGCAGGCGTTGCAGCAAAACAAAGGTTTGAAATCAGCCGGTGCTTCCGTGGATTATTACCGCAAGCTGGTCAGTACCAGTGGAGAATTACCCAAAACGGAAGTAAGCCTGCAATACGGGCAAACCAACAGTTATGTATCCAATGATAATAACTACACGGTGTCGCAGACGATTCCATTTCCTTCTTTGTTTGGCGCAAAACGCCAACTCAATAATGCCCAGGTAGATAAAGCCGTGTGGTTAAAAGCCGCTACTCAAAATGAGTTGATCTACCAGGTAAAACAGGTATATGTACAGCTGTTGTACCTGCAGGAAGTAAAAGCGTTGATTGTTCACCAGGACAGTCTGTTTACCAATTTCGTACGTACCGCTGATCTGCGTTACAGAACAGGGGAGAGCAGGATGCTCGAAAAGATAGCAGCAGAAGGACGTTTGAATGAAGTGTGTAATTCACTGCGGCAAAATGAAGCGGATACAAAGATCTACACGGCGCGCTTACAGGCGCTGATGGGTACTACCGCACCACTGACGATTACGGAGCGTACCATCCCGGAAGCCAATCTGCTGTTGAGCAGCGACTCAGCAGCGTTGGCGGCCAACCCACAGTTACAGTACCTGAAGCAGGAAATCGCGATTGCGGAGAAGCAACAGAAAGTGTTCAAAGCAGCGATACTGCCGGATATTACAGTAGGCTACTTTAACCAGTCGTTTATTGGCAACCCGTTAAACGCAACCGGATCCCCGGTGGCTACAAACAGCAACCGCTTCCAGGGCTTCCAGGTAGGACTTGCATTACCGTTGTGGATGGGGCCCATGAAGGCGAAAGTAAGAGCCGAAGAAAAGCAGCAACAGGCGGCTAGTTTGCATTATGAAAATAATGTCACACAACTGCAATCGCAGTATGAACAGGCCGTACAGCAGTTCATTAAGAACCGCAACAGCCTGGAATTTTATCAGCGTACCGCTTTGCCGAATGCGGAATTACTGTTGAAACAATCTGAGAAATCATACAGCAGTGGCGACATTGGCTACGCCGAGTACTTCCTGAACCTGGAACATGGGCTGGCAGCGCAACAAGGTTATCTGCTGGCACGAAACGATGTAAAACAAGCGGAATTATACATGGCTTTCCTTGCCGGACAGCCTTAAGCCGCAGGGAATTAAGCCTTCAGGGGCCTGTGTTCAATTTATTTAAAACGATCCATTATGCAATTAGTAAAAAAATATATCCTCCTCCCGGTAATTACATTGGCTGCTGCTATGTTAGTAGTTTCCTGTGGTAGTAAACCCAAAGCAGGGGAAGCTGCCGACGCCCACGATCACGAAGAAGAAACGGGGGTAGTAGAGCTGACCGCCGAACAATTTAAAACCGTAGGTATTACCTACGGCAAACCGGAAAACCGCCAGATCAGCGGCGCGCTGAAAGTGAATGGGCTGCTGGATGTTCCGCCGCAGCAACAGGTGAGTATTGCTGTACCAATGGGGGGCTTTGTAAAACAAACGGAATTACTGCAGGGCATGCGGGTGAAGAAAGGCCAGGTGATTGCCGTATTGGAGAACCTGGATTATATACAACTACAGCAGGATTACCTGGAAACCAGGAGCCAGCTGGAATATGCGAGCAAGGAATATGAGCGTCAGCAGGAACTGTCTAAGGAAAACGTAAACGCGCTGAAGACTTTTCAACAGGCGAAGGCTACCTGGCAAACCCTGCAGGCCAAGGAAAATGGACTGAGACAAAAGCTGGCGGTACTGAACGTGAATATGCCGGCACTCGAAAAAGGAAACATTCAACGGACGGTAAATGTTGTTACGCCCATCAGTGGCTATGTAACGCAGGTAAATGTGAACCTGGGCCAGTTTGTAACGCCGGCAGATATCCTGTTTCGCATTGTCAATACCGAACATTTGCATGCAGAGTTAACGGTATTTGAGAAGGATATTCCCAAGCTTAAATTGGGACAACTGGTTCGTTTTACGCTGGCGAATGAAACAACGCAGCGGGAGGCCACCATCCACCTGATTGGACGCGAAATCAGTACAGAAAGAACCGTGAGAGTGCATTGCCACCTGGAAACGGAAGATACACAACTGTTACCTGGTACCTATTTACAGGCGTTGATTGAAACGGGTGGTGGGAATGTAAAAGCGCTGCCGGATGCCGCCATCGTGACTTTTGAGAATAAGGCCTATGTATTTCTTAAACAGCCGGGTACGGATAGTACTTTCCATTTCAAAATGCAGGAAGTACAGAAAGGTAACAGCGAACAGGGATACACAGAGGTAACGTTACCTGCCGATGCGCCGGATGCGGAAGTGGTAGTAACAGGTGCCTACGACCTGCTGGCCAAGACGAAAAATAGCGGGGAACACGAAGGCCATTAATACCCTGGGCTTCCATCTCTTTAAAATTTAAATAATTTCATATATTTGAAATTATTAATTGATAAGAAAATGAACTATTTAAGATGCCCTATGCTATTGCTCACCCTGTTGCTCTCCACCTTTGCATTTGCCCAGGTGCCGGTGGTTACATTGGGACCTGCATTTGAAGAGCCGGGAGATGGGTGGGATAAACTGATGCAGCTGAAGAATGGAAACACCCTTTACCTGCATTTCTCTAAGAAAGGAGGATTGTCGGTATCCACGTATAATGCGCAGCATGAGTTAACGGTGACCGATACGGTGCATACGCAGCAATGGAACAGCACCGACCTGGAGTCGACCGAAATAGACGGCATCTACGAAATAAACGGGCAACCAGTGATCTTCCTGCAGCAATTAGTAAAGTCTAACCCGGTATTATACCGGTTGGTACTGGATGCCAAAACAGGCAGGTTGCTGCGGGAAGATAAGCTGGGAGAATTACCATCTGTAGAGCATCGCAGTGTGTTTGTGGATGATAACCTGGCCTCGCATGATATTTATGTAGAGAAAGACCCGAATAGCGACTATTACGCCGTAGCCTTGTTTTCCGGCGCATTCATTCAGAAAAACGACAGCATCCATGAACGGATACAGGTGCTGCATTTCTCGCCTGATCACCAGATGATTCACCGGGGTTGGCTCTATGTAGCCGATACTTCGTATAGCTATTTCAGTTATATTAATATGGCTGTAGCCGGCAGGGAACATGTATACCTGGGAACAGTGGCTTTCAATGCAAAACGTGGAGATGGAATTGAAGCGCCTAAAGTCCTGTTTTCAATGCTCTCGCCTGATTCTGCTACCTTTTCCCATCATGTACTGGACTACAGTATTGGCGCGGGGAATGTAGGTGGTTATATACAAACAGTACCCGATGCCGCGTTGGTGCGCATGTTATTGTTTATTCCGGCGAAACAGAAGGAGGGTGGCAGCGGTATCATCCTGAATACTTTCCAGGCCGCTACCGGCAAGCTAAAGAAACATGTGCAGCTGACTTTTCCGGAGCTGGCCCGCAACGTAGAAATCAACCTGGGTTATAAAGAACCGTATAAAGGAACACCACAACGGTTACTCCTAAACGAAGATGGCAGCAGTACACTGCTCCTCGAAAATCTTTCTTTCTTCAAACAGGGTAATTCGCAAATCAATAAACTGCATACTAACCTGGGAGATATAGGCGTTGTTCAGCTGGATACCGCAGGCCGGGAAAACACCACCCTGGCTGTTTCCAAATACCAGGTCATTACCGGTGTTTGCGAGCCTTTTCAATTGCAGCGTCGTGCTAAGAGTGAATGGATATTCCGTAACAAAATAGCGGCGCTGAATACCAATACCTGGCTCTCGTATGACTATATTCCCCGCTCGTCCGCTTCTTTCGTGTTATTCAATGATTACCTGCAATATCTGGATACCGGGGGGGCAGACCGGGTGCGTAAACCACTGAAATTTGCAGCAGATGCCAACTTTGTATGCTATCGCTTTTTCAATGGGAAAATGGAGCGGTTGTATTTGTTCGGAATGCCGGAAGTAACCAAGGGATATGCCTGTATGATGGGGGCAGCAGATTATAAGGCACAAACAGGTAGTTATGCTACGGTACTCATTTCCCGCAAAGGAACGGAGAAAACCGCCCAGGTTGCCTGGATACAATTTTAACAGACCAGTTAGGCGCAGTCATGTGCCTAACCGATTATAGTTCACTCCATCCGACAGGTATTTCTCCCAGGCGAAACTGGTTGACCGCGTTATGCGCCAGCCGTGTTGGTTCCGGCAACCGGTAGGCCTTCACACATTGTTCAATGATATGGAGGCTCCCGGGAACATCCGTGAGGTGTCCGGGAGATACGAAAATGGGCTTGACTTTAGTTTTGCTCCGCAGTACATTTCCCAGTACCTGTCCCTGTTTATCTGTAAGCGGCGTGTGGCTGCCTTTTTCAGGTGCTGGTTCTTCATAGTTTCCAAACAATTTTTTCTTGGCGCTGCCAATAGTTGGCTGGTTAGTTAACACACCGAAATGCGAGGCAATACCCATGCGACGGGGATGGGCAATACCATGGCCGTCAACCACCAGGATATCTGGTTTGATGGGTAATTGCTCCCAGGCATCCAGTAGGGCAGGTACTTCGCGGAAGGCCAGGAAGCCGGGAACATAAGGAAACAGTACTTCTTTTTTTACCAGGCTATAACCCACCGGCAGGAGAGAAGGAAATTGCAACAACACAATGCCGGCATATACGGTAGTGCTGAATTTATTGAAAGAAATATCCGCGCCGGCAATATAGTTTACGGGATCTTTGTGGGGAATTATCTGTATCTCGTTTTGCAGGTCCCGTTGAATGCGCGTGGCTTCCGGTATGGTGAGCTCATCATAGTTAATCATGGATACCGATATTTTATTGCTACTTAGAAAAGCGTCAGCTGATCCCCGCTTTTAGGCGCCGCTGGTTTTACGGCTTTTCCAAAAACAGTTCTGCCGCCGTATTGCCAGGAGTTTTGACGTTCCTGTTCTATGACTTTATCAAAATTGGTATTCGGTTCAAAGTCTGCTTCTATTTGCCGGGAGAGTTCAGATAATTTACGGATAGCATCTTTTTTTTCTGACTCACCCACTTTCGCCTTGTGCAGGGCTTCTTTGAGTGTTTGGATGGTTTCATCATAAATGCGGGTGGGCACCGGAAAAGGATGACCATCCTTACCTCCATGGGCAAACGAAAACCGGGCCGGGTCTTCAAAGCGTGACGGGGTACCGTGAATGACTTCACTCACGAGGGTGAGTGACTGTAACGTTCGCGGCCCCACGCCTTCCAACATCAGCAGGGCTTCAAAGTTGGCCGGATGTGTGTCGTGCGCCAATGCGAGTACGCTGCCCAGTCTTTTCAGGTTTACATTTTCTGCTCTCACTTCATGATGGGAGGGCAGAATGAGGTGTTTAATCTCCGGCAACAGGTGTGCGGGCTTCTCAGTGGTGAGCTGTAGAATACCGGCTTTAGTGGTATCGGCGTGCAGATCCGTGAGGTTCAGGATTTGCCCCTGGTTACGTCCGTATATAAAAGTGTGTGGAGCTGCGGTAAAGGAGCTAAACGATGCAGAATGCCAGTGATAGCGCCTGGCCATGCTGCTGGCGTCGTTCATGCCCTGTTGTACTACCGTCCATTCGCCTTCATCGGAAAGAATAAAAGAATGCAGGTAAAGCTGGAAACCGTCCTGAATGGCAGTGTTATCCACCTTTGCCGTGAGCTTGCTGCTGTATACCAGTTGATCGCCGGGAAGCCCGGTTTTATGAGCGATGGCTATCAGTTCTGCCGGGGTTTGTTTGCTATGGCGGCCTTTGCCTCCGCAGATATAAATACCCAGTTCAGAAGAACGGGGATTGACGGCTTTCTTGAGTGCACCCATGACGCTGGTGGTGATCCCGGAGGAATGCCAGTCCATTCCCAATACACAGCCCAATGCCTGAAACCAACAGGGATCACTCAGCCGCTTTATCACTTCTCCTTTTCCATAATCGGTTACAATAGCCTCTACAATGGCGCCGCCTAAAAGGCTCATGCGCCTCGCCAGCCAGGGTGGTACCTGACCGTAGTGTAAAGGCAGATCTGCATATGATGACATGTTACTTCATTAAAAGATCTTTACAATGGGTTCGACTGCACCTGGTACTGGAAGATGCTTTTGTTGTGTAACAAAAAGTCGTCCAGTAGTTCCATTTTGCTGCGATGGCCCCGCACCGCGTAATTTACCTCTATCATATTTTCCTTTCTCACCACCAGCAGTTTCCGGTACTTCAGCTGAAAACTTTGTAGGATATTTTCAACATCGGTGTGTGGAAATTTCTCTTCATAAAAATATAAAGTATACAATCGTTTATCATTTATAGTGGCAATACTTCTCTCTACAAACTCCAGGAAGAACAACACTATTAACGAACCAGCCAGTGCAGCGGCTGCCAGCCAGTACTGGCTCATACCTACTGCCATGCCGATGGCTGCTGCAATCCAGATTGCAGCAGCCGTGGTAATACCGTCTATGGTGTAGTCTCCTTTGAAAATTACACCAGCTCCAATGAAACCCACACCGGTAAGGATGTTGGAGGCCACACGATCAGCGGAGTTAGGGAAACCCAGTTCCGCAGAGAGGATAGTGAATACCGCGCTGCTCATACATATCAGCGTCATGGTACGCATACCTGCCGCCTTTCGTTTATATTCTCGTTCCAATCCCAGTAATGCCCCCATCACCAATGCTATCAACACTTTCAGCAATTGATCTTCTTCTATGATTTGCAAAACATGTTTCATGAGGTGAAAATATATTGTTACAAATGTAAGGGTTGGCACAATTCTTTCCAGTAACAAAAAAGTAACAAACATTTAAAGCGTTTGTACGAAAAATTGTAAAGTCGACGTTTAGTAACCATAATTTGTTTTTTAATGGAACCCTTTTTTTATAAAACCTGTATCGTGTTATGTATCGCTGGGATACTCAGTATATTTCTCTTTTCCTGCAGCGGTTCAAAAGAAGCAAGTCGGGAAGCTGATTCTGCTGCCGTGGCCATACCTAAGGTAGACAGTACCAGTGTGATCCCGGTAGATACCACGAAAACCAAACCCGATACGGCGCGTTTGTAATTGATGGCGCGTTTGTAATTGATAATGTTTAAGGAGTGAGCTTTGTTAACTACGCTAACCTGATTACTTCACCCTTAAACAATGGTATTATGCAAAAAATCACAAACATGTTCATGCTGGCCGGAGTAGGTATTTTATTACTGACAGCATGTGGCAACGGGAAACAACCGGCTTCAGATTCTACCGTTAATACGATGGATACCTCCGCTGCCCCTTTAACACCCGACACCGCTCCGGCTGCTCAAATGCCGCCAGGTGCTATTAATCCCGGCGAAGATTCTTCCCGGTATGGCACAGGTGCAGGTGATTCCTCTAAAAACAGACCACGGCGTTAAATACGTGGCACAACGCCTCCGGATTTTGTACTGCTGGTCAAAGCCGGAGGCGTTATAAAATTTTATCCCGCTTTTTTCAATATATTTGATGCTTGTTCGTCTACCTCTATATAATCAAGCTATATCCGAAAAATGCAACATGAAAACGAGCTGGGAGCCTCATCACCCAAGAAACCCATTAAACTGGCATCCCTGAAAAAAACATTCCGCCTGTTCCGTTATGTAAAACCTTACTGGCCAGAATTTGCACTAGGCTTATTGTTTCTCCTGATTTCCAGTTTGGCCGGACTTGCTTTTCCCAAGTTGTTAGGTAACCTGGTAGATCCCGGCAGCAATGTAAACCTGGTAAAGGGGTTCAATAAAGCAGGTATCATGCTGCTGGCCGTGCTGGTAGGCCAAGCCATCTTCTCCTTTTTTCGAATTATATTATTTGTTAATGTAACAGAAAAGACATTGGCGGCCCTCCGCCAAACTATTTATAGTCACCTGATCCGCCTGCCGATGAAATTTTTTCTCGAAAGAAGGGTAGGTGAATTAAGCAGCCGTATATCTTCAGACATTTCCCTGTTGCAGGAAACGTTTACAACCACGCTGGCTGAATTTATCCGGCAAATGATTATCATTATTGGGGGCGTAGTCATACTGCTTATTACTTCTCCCAAGCTTACCGCTTTTATGCTGGCCATTTTGCCGGTGATGATGGTGGCAGCTGTATTCTTTGGAAAATTTATCCGTCGCTTTTCTAAACAGGTGCAGGAGCAGGTAGCAGCCTCCAATACGGTAGTAGAAGAAACCCTGCAGGGGATTCTCAACGTGAAAGCGTTTGCAAACGAATTTTTTGAAATTGCACGTTACCGGCAACGTACCAACGAAGCTGCCCGCATAGGAATGAAAAGCGGCAAGTATCGTGGTGCTTTTTCATCGTTCATTATCATGGGGATTTTCGGCGCCCTCGTAGCCGTTATCTGGAGAGGCGTTGCCATGGGCATGCCTACCTCGTCGCTGCTATCCTTTGTGTTGTATTCCCTGTTTATAGGCGGCTCTATTGCAGGCCTGGCAGAAGTATATACCAATTTGCAAAAAAGTATCGGAGCTACGGAACACCTGCTGGAAATCCTGGATGAACCGGAGGAAGCTATATCACCCGTTACTGAAATAGCGCCGGAAAACCAGCTGGATGGGCAAATCAGTTTCCGTAATATCTCTTTCCATTATCCATCCCGCCCGGATCTTACCATCATGAACAACATATCCTTTGATGTATACGCGGATCAGAAAGTAGCGTTGGTGGGACCCAGCGGCGCCGGCAAAAGCACTATTGTGTCCTTACTGTTACGCCTGTACGATCCGGTAAGCGGCAGCATCCTGTTTGATGGAAAAGAAAGCCATTCCTTCCCATTATCGGAACTCCGTTCTCAAATGGCGGTGGTACCACAGGACGTGTTCCTTTTTGGTGGCACCATTGGGGAAAATATTGCCTATGGTAAGCCCGGCGCCTCTGTAGCTGAAATGGAAGCCGCTGCCAGGCAAGCCAATGCCTGGGAATTCATACAGCGGTTCCCGTTAGGGCTGGACACCATTGTAGGTGAGCGCGGTATACAACTCTCCGGTGGGCAACGGCAACGGATTGCGATTGCCAGGGCCGTGTTGAAAAATCCACGTATCCTTATCCTGGACGAAGCTACGTCCGCACTGGATTCCGAATCCGAGCGACTGGTACAGGACGCGCTGGATAAATTGATGGAAGGACGTACCTCCATTGTGATTGCACACCGACTGGCCACCATTCGCGAAGCCGATAAAATAATTGTACTGGATAAAGGACAAATTGTAGAAGAAGGTACGCACAGTGAACTGATAGGATTGGATGGATTGTACAGAAGTTTGAGCGATATGCAGTTTAGCAGCTAAGCGAATTTTGTCTGCAGGCAGGATTAAACTGATTATTCTGATTTTTATTTTTTGATTTAAAAAGATGAGGGGAGACATAAGCTTATCGCTTATATCTCCCCTCATCTTTTTAAATCTTGTAAAGTCAAAAAAATAATATCGGTAAAATCAGAATAATCAGTTTAATCCTGCCTGCAGACAAAATTCGCTTACATATACGGCTTCATCTCCTCGTCAATATCTTTCCGTAAATCCATCAGTTTCTTTGCATAACCTTCCATCTGGATTTCATTGGCGGTGTGGGGAGTCCATTTGGGTACAGATACGGTTTTGCCGGTATCGTCTACTGCGGCGAAAACCATCACACAGTGGGTAGTTTTGGTTTTCTGTTGTTGCCGTGGATTACCCGCAAATACATCAATGGAAATGTGCATGCTGGTATTGCCGGTATAAATAATGCTGGCGTTTATTTCTACCAGGTCGCCGATAGCGATAGGTTTGAAAAAGCGGATGCCTCCCACATAAACGGTTACTGCATATTGTCCGCTCCAGTTGGCAGCACAGGTATAGCCAGCCTGGTCAATCCATTTCATAACCGAGCCTCCATGTACTTTTCCGCCAAAATTTACATCAGAGGGCTCGGCCAGGAAACGGAGGGTAATGGTGTGATAAATTGAATCCATAGTTGTTGTTTACGAACTACAAATTACGAATTAATAATTATCACCTCCACCCATATCATTGCCGTTCTCTTTGGACTTGTTGTTTTTCCGTTTAAACAGGTTCATGTCCATTTTACCAAAACGCCAGGTAGCGTTCAGTCTCAGTTCACGAGAGAGACGTTTGCGGTAGTTCTCCTGCTCTGAAAAAGACGTGGTGGTATAAGAGAGGTTGCGGTCTGTATTAAAAATATCGTTAATGCCAAGGGAAATAGACAAGGCCTTATTTTTCAGCATGTCTTTCTTGATCGCCGCATCCATGGACCATTTTGGTTCTCTTTCTCCCTGTGGTAAAATTTGTTTGGATTCATATTCTGCACTTACCTGGAACGTGAGATTCCATGGCAGTTTGGTATTACTGTTTAATTTACCAAACCAGGTAAGTCCCTGGTTAGATAAATTGCTGCCATTGCTGGTGGCGTCAATTTTGGTTTGCGCCAGGTTGATGTTCGTGGTCAGGTCCCAGATTTTTGTGAGCTGACTTCTCAATGTAAATTCGGCACCATAGGAATTCCGGGTGCTGGCATTGATAGGATAGGAGAGCAATACATGCTGTGCCTGCCCGTTCAGTTGCAGTGTGGTGTCTATATAAAAATCGGTAATCGCGTTGGTAGTATTACGATAGTATAAAGAAACCAGCAGGTTGTGTTTATGGGCAAAGTCTTTCAGGTACGACAACTCAAAAGAATTGGTAAACTCGGGTTTCAGATCCGGGTTACCGGTACTGGCGCTTTGTCCGCTGTAGTCGATCGTAGGCAACAGGTCCCGGAACCACGGGCGGCGTATGCGGCGGCTGTAGTTCAGTTGCAATTCATGATCTCCTTTAAACTTCTGCGAGAGGAATATGCTGGGGAAGAAGCTGACCGGGTAGCTGATTTTATAAGAAGATTTCTCTCCCAGCCTGGTTTCTCCGTTATAGTTAGATTGTTCTGCACGCAAGCCTACCTGGTAGCCGAAGTTATCTTTGGCGCCGGTATAGCTTACATAGCCGGCATTGATCTGTTCCTGGTAATGATAGTTATTAGAGAGGGCAGAATCCAGGGTGAAGTCGCCGGCAGGATAGTTCTGTCCGTACGTATTGGTGAAGTTATCGAACTGGCGGGTGTTGCTGCGCAATCCCATTTCAATTTTAGACTTCTCGGTCAGCGGTTTTACGTAATCTATTTGTGCGGTAAGATAGGTAGTGGTTCCTGCTCCGCTGCCATTACGTAATTGCGGCTTTTTAGGATCATAAATTGGTTTGCCTGCCAGGTCGTAGTACTGGAGAGAAAATCCGGAACTGTTGTCGCCGGTAGCATGGTTATAGGTAAAATCGGCAGTCAGTTCTTCTCCTTCTTTTGCAAACGTATGCTTGTATCCCAATTGTGTAGTATAGTTACGGAAACCGTTCAGGGTATTGTCGATGCCGGTGGCATAGCGAACTTTCTGGCGCTTTACATCCAGTTCATTAACGGTTTGTTCATTGTATTTATTAAAATTACCTCCGGTAATATTCTCGGAAATGGTAATGGTATTGCGGTTGTCGATGAACCAGTCGAATCCGATACGGCCTGTTTGGAATTTACGGTAGAAGTCACCGTCTTCCAGTTGTTCAGTATAGGTAGTGGTATCGGAGCCTATATTTTTTCTGAACAGGCGGCTGGTCATGGGTGATTTACGATTGCGGACATTGTAGTTAATGAAGAAATTAAACTTCTCCTGGCGGAGGTTGAAATCAACGCCACCGTTGGTGCTGCCGAGAGAGGTAGCGCCCGCGTTAATGGATCCGTTAATACCGGCTTTTTTATTCTTTTTAAGTACAATGTTTAAAATACCGCTCATGCCTTCCGCATCATATTTGGCGGAGGGGTTGGTGACTACTTCAATATTCTGGATGGCGTCTGCGGGGATCTGGTCGAGGGTGAGTGTAGACGGGCGTCCATCAATGAAAATGGTAGGGGTACCGTTACGAACGGTTACATTTCCGTCGATGTCAACATTGACAGACGGTACCTGTTTTAATACGTCTGTAGCGGTTCCACCAATGCTCGACAAATTCTTATCTACATTAAATACTCTTTTATCGATGGCCATAGTGAAGGCGGGTTTTTCGCCCACCACATTCACGGCTGCGAGTGATTTAACATTCGCTTTCAGCTTGATATTTCCCACATCAAGGCCGCTTGTTTTGGCAGAAATCACAGCCGGTTTATAGATCGTTTCGTACCCAATGAAATTAATCTTGAGAATATATTTGCTGAGGGCGATATTTTCGAAGCTGAAGTCTCCGTTAGTTTTGGAGAGCATACCAGTTTGCACAGACGAATCAGGGCGGAGCAATGCCACGGAGGCGTATTCAATAGGTTTGCCGGTTTGTGCGTCGAGCAGTTTACCATAAATGATTCCGGTATTGGCCGAGGGGCCCTTTCCTCCGGGTTGTTGCGCCATAGCGGTAAAACAACATAACAATAGCCAGCCTGTAAATAACGATACAATTTTTCTCATAATAGCTTCCAACAATTTATAGCGGGGTAAAATTAGTTTTTATGTAGGAGGAAATGCCTGTTTTTTGGATAAAAGGTTGAATGGAATCCTCTACAGTCCGCTGTTTCAACTACAGAATTGAGCAGAATTGTTGGTGGTGGCCGTTTACGGAGAAGTGCGGAAAAAATACCCAACTGTTAATTAGTGTTAAGCCAGGTGTATATCCGGTGTAATCGTATGGCGTCCAATATGAAGCATACGTTAAATTTTGTGGATAAAAAAGAGGGCAATACAAGTTTATCGTTTCCATTGTATTGGAGAGCAACGTATCTTTACAGCCCGCTGTTGCGTTATTTTAATTTTTTTTATATGCATAAGGATTACCGACCGGACTGGGATATTTATACGTGTCATATTGAAGAAAGTCCAGCAGTAATAGGCCTTGACCTTGATCTGAGACGATTTGCGCCATTAAAGGAAAAGCCGAATGCCATATATATAACCGTATATCTGAACCATCCACGTGAAGACGGATTTCCGCAAAACGATGAATTTGCCATCATGGGTGAAATTGAGGATAGTTTGGTAGAGCAGTTACAAACTAAACTGGATGCGCATTTTGTTGGCCGTACTTTTTCCAATGGTGTACGCGATTTTTACTTCTATGCAGGCACTACTTTGCTGCATGATAAATTCATTGCAGATGCCATGATTAATTTCCCTGATTATCGCTACGACTATGGCGTGAAAGAGGATAATAACTGGGAATTGTATTTCGATTACCTCTTTCCTGACGTATATGAATTTCAGCGTATACAAAACAGGAAAGTTTTACGCATGCTGCAACAGCATGGTGATGTTTCCGAGAAAGAACGTCCAATTGAGCACTGGATCCACTTCAGAACAGAAGAAGACAAGGTGGCTTATTGGGAACATATTAAAGAAAATGGCTTTACACTAGCCAGAGAAGATAAAACCGATAACCCGGAATTCCCGTTTAAACTTTGTATTTCCCGCTCAGACAAAGCCAGCGAATCTATTATAGACAGTGTGGTAATGAGTCTCTGGGAACTGGCTCAGCAGGTAAATGCGGAGTATGACGGTTGGGAAACCAGTATCGTTAAATAGCTTTTAGCAGTTGGCTGGTAGCTTTTAGTAAATGCAGCGAAGACCAACATTACTTGTTCTTCGCTGCATTTGTTAAAAGCTATTTTCGCAATAGGCCTGACAGCAATGATATCGCAAATAATATCAGGAAAATAAAGAACAATATTTTCGCGATACCAGCGGCGCTTGCTGCAATTCCCCCGAATCCGAAAACAGCAGCAATAATAGCTACTATAAAAAAGATAAGTGCCCAACGTAACATAAGCAATGCTTTTAAGGTGAACAATGCATCTCTGGAACAACTTTAACTAAAAGCTAACAGTTGATAGCCAGGCTGTTTGTAACATTCCTGCTGGTTATTCGTTCAATTAGCATTCCAGTTTTATTCATTCCCTCCACCTTTGCTAAAAGCCAATTGCTAACGGTTAAAAGCGATTGTACAATAATTGCTGTAGTTGCAATTCCATTTTTTTTCGATATAATTGTTGCCTGCTGCTAGCCTTGATGAACGATTTAAAAATATGGCCTACAATAACTGTCTTATGCTGGTTGATTAGCCTGCATTGTCCTGCGTTTGTATACGCCAGAGGACAGCAGTTCCCGCACACGGGAGATACCATCCCACATAAGACCAGCGGAGGCTTGTTTAAAAAGATCGGCGAATACCGCGACTCTATCCGTAATAAAGAGTATCGCCAAACCCTCATTAAACGGATTACCAAACAGGACGAACCTGTTCGTTCCAATGACAATGATAGCACTATCATTAAAAGTGAGGCATATTTTACCCCTTTTGCGGGCAAAGTGATCAGAAATATCTACTATAGGAAGGTGAAGGTGTTTGGTCCCAGCAACATCAATGATACCACCTTCTCTTCCAACATGAAATTAATCCGCCTGGCCAACCGCCTGCATTATGACTCCAGGGAGTGGGTCATCCGGCAATCCTTGTTTTTTAGGGAGAACCAGGTACTGGATCCTTTTGAAATGGCAGATAATGAGCGTTACCTCCGTAACCGGCCATTTATACAGGATGCCCGGTTGTACGTGCGAAATATGAGTGGTGATTCACTGGATGTGGAGGTGGTGACCAAAGACCTCTTTGAATACGGTGTAGACTTGTCGCAGTTCAGTGCCACCGACATCCGGGCCAGCGTATCCAACAATGATTTGTTTGGCGCCGGCCAGGGGCTTAAAGTGGGTATGCAGTGGCGATCGGACTTTTCTCCAACCTGGAATACCGAGGTACGCTACACCAAGTATAATGTGTTTGGGTCGTTCATTGACATGAGCCTGGGCTATACCACCCTGAATAACTATGCACAACTGGATACCAATGCTTTTGAAGGCGCCGTTTTTATCAACTTCAACCGGCCGCTGTATCGCAACGCCGCCAAGCTGGTAGGAGGACTGGCTTTGTCTAAAAACTGGTCGATCAATATCAAAGGGGCCTTGCCCGCACCTGGTGATACCGCCTTCCGGGAGTATAATTACTCCATCATAGATGGTTGGATTGGTTATAACTTTATCAATAACTATAAGCACGACGGCACCATAGGGAGGAAGCCCAATTTTGCCGTGCTGGCCAGGCACTATAACCTATCCTTCCAGCGAAAGCCGGACCAGGAGCGGTATAAAGATGATCCTATCTACAACAACCATCGGCTGTACCTGCTGGAGTTACAGGCCTACCGGATTGATTATTTCAAAGCCCACTACTTCTTTGGTTTCGGCAGAACCGAAGATATTCCGCTGGGCTACAACTTCAGTGCCACCAGTGGATGGGAAAGCTGGAAAGGCCGCCGCCGGCTGTATACAGGGGTGGAAGCCCAGAAATTCTGGATTACCCGGCAACAGGGACTTTTCAATACCACCATTGGCCTGGGGACCTACTGGCTGAGATCAGCCACAGAAGATGCCGTTATGCACGCGAGGGTGGAATATTACAGTCGCCTGATCAATCTGCGTAAAGCCCGGTTCCGCCAGTTTTTCAATGCAGACTACCTCAATAGTCCTAATCCATTTTTTAATAAGCCGCTTAACGTGAATATGGAATACGGCATATGGGGTTACAAGAACACGAAGCTGAATGGTTTTCAGCGTTTGAACCTCGGATCGGAAACGGTATATTATAGTCCGCTTAAGTTGCTTGGCTTTAAGTTTAACTTCTTTACTTCCCTGCAGGCATCCATGATCACCAACAATAACGATGACCTGTTACGTAATCCCATGTACCTGGGTGTTGGCGGTGGTTTCCGGGTACGTAATGAAAACCTTTCGTTGAATACCATTAAAGTATCTGGTTATTATTACCCCAATGCACCGGCACCTATGAAGAAGTTAATGCTGGAAATTACAACCATCGTGGATTTCCGGTTCGATGTTTCTGCCCTGCGTGCGCCTTCGGTGCTGAGTTTCCGGTAAGCGAAACTTCCGTATTTTTATTGTACTAAATTGTTGGTCATGGAATGGAAGAATGAATTTACCCGTACACTGGGTATCGCTTATCCGTTAATACAGGCGCCGATGTTAGGAATTACTACGCCTGCCATGGTAGCGGCAGTGAGTAACGGCGGAGGACTGGGTTCTTTACCAGTGGGAGGACTACCGCCTGAAAAAGTAACTGCATTGATCCGCGAGGTGAAAGCATTGACACAACAGCCTTTTGCTGTGAACCTGTTTACCTACGAGCCACCTCTCCAACCAGATCGCAAAACATTTGATGACATGCAGGAATTACTGCAATCCCTTTATACGGCTAATGGAATTACTGCAACACCGGTGAATTTTGATGATATCTCCGTTTACTCGTGGCGCGACCAGCTACCAGCGGTTATTGCTGCCGGGGTTAAATACGTGAGCTTCACATTTGGTATGCCGGATGCGGCAGGGTTTGCGTTGCTGAAAGCGCATAACGTCTGGCTGATGGGAACAGCTACCAGTGTGGAAGAGGCGGAAGTTCTGAAAACGGCAGGTGTAGATGCCATCATTGCGCAAGGGGTAGAAGCTGGTGGGCACCGTGGTTCTTTCCTGCCCGGTGAACTGCCTGAAATAGGCACCATGGCATTGTTGCCACAAGTGGTGGATCGTGTGCGCATTCCCGTTATTGCAGCAGGTGGTATTATGGATGGGAGGGGGGTAGCGGCTGCAAAAATGCTGGGTGCCAGCGCAGTACAAACAGGCAGTATTTACCTGCGTGCGCATGAAAGTGCAGCTACAGCTGCACATAAAGCAGTACTGGCAGGTATAACGGATACGGATACACTGCTTACCCGTGCTTTCACTGGTCGTTGGGCGAGAGGTGTTCGTAATACGTTGATCACGGCAGTAGAAGCATCAGGGTTGCCGGTGAGTGAATATCCCTATCAGAACGCACTCACACAGCCTGTCCGCAAGGTCGCTAAAGAGCTGGATAATCCTGCGTTTATTGCCATGTGGGCCGGACAGGCAGCAGGTAAAGCCAGGGCCTGGAGTACCGCAGATATTTTTGCAGAACTGGTGCGTGAAACGGCGCAGTTGTTAGCCTAATAATAAATGCGCCGGAAGATACCCGGGTAGTCTTTCACGAGGCTGTTCTCATCAAAAGGGATCACCGCTGTGAAATCAGTGGAGACATTATCATAATGGTATTCGTGTGCGCTAAGTTTGGTATAGCGTTGCTGTACTTTCTGTAATTCGAAATCAGGTAAATTGATATAGAGCATATCCAGTACCTTGCTTTCGTTGGGTTCAAACGACAACCGCCTTACTGGTAAGGTATTGGTAAAGGGCGTCAGCGAAATATCGATATCCACGCAATTATCAAAAGCCTCAATGTGGTTATTGTCTTTATCAAACCAATGTCCGTGCAGGTCAGACGTTAGCCGTAGTTCTGTTGGTGCAACACCCTGTTGCCGTATGTGAAAAGAAGATACCTGCCAGCCGGGTGTGATCGCTATTTCGTAGTGGATACAAAAAGGAGTGGTGGCTTTTACACCATTGATACAGCCGTTAGCCAGCCACCCATGTGCATTTTCTGCCAGGGTGAAATACTCTGTTGACGTCCATTTTTCTGCCTGCCATATGATTGGTTTCATGTGCTATTGTTTTATCGTCGAAGGTTTTATTTTAATGATGACCAGTTTGGAGGTAGGCGTATTGCTTTTGTCCGCTACGCTGTCTACCGGCACCAATACATTGGTTTCGGGGAAATAGGTGGCCGTACACTTTTCCGGGATAGAAAAGGATACAATAATGAAGCCTTCCGCTACCCGCTCCGTTTGCCCGTGATAGTTATATAAATCCACGATATCGCCAGGGTGAAAGCCCGCTGCAGCTATATCTGCGGGGTTCATAAATATCACTCTTCTTTCGTGGTATACGCCGCGATAGCGATCATCTAATCCATAAATAGTAGTATTGAACTGGTCGTGACTACGGATCGTCATCATCATATATTCGTCGATGGCCAGCGGTGTGCTGGTGACCGATGCTACGTGGAAATTGGCTTTGCCGGTAAGGGTATTGAATTGGCCTTTCCTGGCGCCATTGGGCAGATAAAATCCGCCGGGGTGCCTGACTCTTTTATTGTAATCGTCGAAACCAGGAATTACTTTTTCGATGGCATCCCGTATGTGGTCATAATGTAACGCGTAGGTCGTCCAGGGAACACGGGAGGCTTCTCCCAGCAAGGTAGCAGCCAGTTCGCAGACGATGGCCGGCTCACTTTTCAACTGGGTGGATACCGGTTCCAGGTTGCCTTTCGACATCTGTACCACCCCCATAGAATTTTCGCAGGTCACAAACTGTTGTTCGTTTTGTTGTAGGTCTTTATCGCTGCGTCCCAGGCAGGGCAGGATGAGGGCTTCTTTGCCGTGTACTACATGGCTCCGGTTTAACTTGGTAGATATGTGTACGGTCAGGTCGCAATTACGTAATGCCTGCGCGGTATAGCGTGTATCTGGTGTGGCCGACAGGAAGTTTCCTCCCATCGCTATAAATACTTTTGCCTGGTGATGATACATGGCCCTGATGGCATTAACTACATCATAGCCATGTGCAGTAGGCGGTTGAAAGCCATATACTGTATTTATTTTTTGCAGGAAAGCGGGGGAGGGTTTTTCATAGATGCCCATGGTCCGGTCGCCCTGTACATTGCTGTGGCCGCGTACGGGACAGGTACCTGCGCCGGGCTTGCCGATACTGCCTTTCAGTAGTAACAGGTTTACCACTTCCCGGATCGTGGCTACGGCGTTTTTATGCTGGGTGAGTCCCATGGCCCAGCAGGCAATGATTTTCTTTTTATGGAACAGTGCCTGGGCAGCCTGTTGTATTAACTCAGGCGCTACACCTGTGTCGGCCATTAATTGTGCCAGCGACTGTGTTTTGAGATGAGCAATATAATCGCTGTATCCTTGTGTGTTGGCGGCAATAAAGTCCTGGTCAAAAACGGTACCCGGCGCTTTTTCTTCTTCCTGCAACAGTAATATCGACAAGGCTTTTAGCAGGGCCATGTCTCCATTAATTTTTACCTGCAGGAATATATCGGTGAGATGTGCTTTTATATTGAGTATCCCCTTTACGGTTTGCGGATTCAGGAAATTCAGCAAACCGGTTTCTGGTAGCGGATTCACAGAAATAATGGTAGCGCCGTTGGCTTTAGCCTTCTGCAGGGCCGTCAACATGCGGGGATGATTGGTACCTGGATTTTGTCCGAGGATAAGGATTACTTCCGCTTCATGCACATCATCCAAAGTCACAGATCCTTTTCCTATACCCAATGATTCCCCTAAGGCCACGCCGCTGGATTCATGGCACATGTTCGAACAATCCGGAAGGTTATTCGTACCATATTCCCTGACCATCAGCTGATACAGGAAAGCGGCTTCGTTACTGGTTCTCCCGGAAGTATAAAAAATGGCTTCATTCGGGGATGACAGTTGTTGAAGGTGCCGGGCTATGAGCTGGTAGGCATTTTCCCAGGAGATGGGTGCATAGTGGGTGGCATCCGGCGCTAAGTACATGGGCTGGGCAATCCGGCCTTTTTTACCTATCTCATAATCCGTCAACGCTCCCAGCGCAGCCATGCTATGTTGTGCGAAAAATTCCGGGGTCAGTTTTTTGGTAGTAGCTTCTTCTGCTATTGCTTTGGCGCCGTTTTCACAGTATTCCGCGATGCCGGATCTTTCGTCGTCAGGATCGGGCCAGGCGCAGCCGGGGCAGTCGAACCCTTTTTTCTGATTCAGCATCAGCAGGGCTTTCATTCCACGAATGGCATTCATTTCTTCGAGGATGTGCCGCATGCTGGATACCACGGCGGGAAAGCCGGCAGCCACCGTTTTGGGAGGTCCCAGTTTAATGCCGGTAAACCGGACCGGATTTTCTGCACTATCCTTGATCATGGGTGATACTATTTTCTTCAAAAATAATGCGTTCCGGGTTACTATAAATATTGAATCGCTGTTCTTTTAAAAAGCCCAGCAAGGTGATATTCCATTGTGTGGCCATTTTTACTGCCATGCTGGAGGGCGCGCCAATGGCCGCTATGACAGGGATACCTGCAGTAGCAGCTTTTTGTATCAGCTCAAACCCTGCGCGTCCACTTAATAGCAACAAGTGGTTTTTTAGGGGCAACCATTGTTGTGCCAATGCAGCGCCGATGATTTTATCTACGGCATTGTGGCGACCAATGTCTTCCCGCAACAAAAGCAGGTTACCCTGTTGATCTACCAGGGCAGCGGCATGCAATCCGCCAGTGGTATTAAAGAGTGCTTGTTCGTGTTGCAGCAGGGATGGAAGGCGGAACAACAATCCGGAAGGAAAAAGAACAGCACTGTTATTAACGGTAACGGCTGTATGAATATCGGCGGCGCTTGTTTTACCACAAACACCGCAGGCGGCTGTTGCGGTAAAGTTGCGGGCTGCACTCCCCAGACGGGCTACTATATTAGGCTTCAGGTGTACGGTGGCCACCTGGTTGTCCTGTTCTGCCGACAGGTTAATTTCCTGGATGGCATCCTGGCTGTTGAGGATACCTTCTGTAAAGAGGAAGCCGGCAGCCAGCTCTTTATCTTCGCCAGGCGTGCGCATGGTCACGGATATATTTTGCTGCCGGCGGTTATGGGAAGGCCCATGTACCAGCCTGATTTCGAGTGGTTCTTCTGCGGCCAGGGTATCGCTGGTATCGGTAATACCGGCGGCGGCCACCTTTCTAACGCGGGTATGAACAACTGGGTTCGTCATACCCAAAATTACACTTTCACTATCATCTTACCGCTGTTTTTGCCTGAAAATAATCCCAGTAATGCAGTGGGCAATTCTTCGAATCCTTCTATTACGGTTTCTGTATATTTTATCTTGCCAGCTTTTACCCATTCGGCTAATTGTTTTACACCTTCTCCGAAGCGGGTAGCGTAATTACCGATGGTGAAGCCTTGCATCAATACGCTGCGGGTCACCATAATAGGCTGAATACGCGGGCCTACCGGTACTTCTGTTGAATTATATAATGCAATCTGGCCGCATAGTGGTACGCGGGCGAAGAAATTCAGGTGACGGATAACGGCATCGGAAATATCGCCACCTACGTTGTCGAAATAGATATCTACCCCGCTGGGACAGGCTGCCGCAACGGCGGCATCTATATTGGGATTGCCTTTATAGTCAATAGCGGCATCAAAATTAAAGCTATCGGTAAGCAGCTTTACTTTTTCTGCGCCGCCGGCAATACCTACAGCACGGCATCCCATGATTTTGGCAATTTGTCCTACTATAATCCCAACTGCACCTGCAGCGCCGGATACTACCACGGTTTCGCCAGCTTTGGGTTTACCTATGTCCATCATGCCGAAATAGGCAGTAAGACCAGGAACACCTAACAGGCCAAGGTAGTAGGTAGGAGGAATGCTGCTGTCTGTTTTCCGGAGATGGCCGGCCGGAAAGATGGCGGCGGTAGCCCAGGGTAGGAAAGGTCTTGGTCCGCCACTCAGGACGATTTCTCCTGGTGTAAACTGAGCGTCCTGGCTCTCTATTACTTCCGCCACACCGGCGCTTTCAATAGGTTCACCCACCTGGAACGGCGGAATATAGGAACGGGCATCGTTCATACGGCCACGCATATACGGATCTACAGAAAAATAGAGTGGCTTTACCAATACTTCGCCGGGCATCAGCTGGGGAAGTGTTGTTTCTACCGTTTTAAAAGTGTTGGCGGTAGGCATTCCCTGGGGGCGGGCAGCCAGCAGGATCTGTTTTATTTTCATATGAGGTGTAGTTTATGCGTGAAAAGACAATGATAGTTAACAGGCGGCAAAATGCTTTTGTTTAGAAACGGGAAAAGTGGGTGAATACATATGAAAAATGTACATTCGGGGTAAGAAACTTCACCATTTAAATTTAAAATCTACTTATGCGTCTTGATGATGAAGAAATGAGCGAAAACGTCGAGAAACGTACCGGCGGTGGTATGCGTACCGTTGGTATTGGCGGCGGGATCGGCGGTATTATCATTATAGTACTAGCCCTGCTCTTTAAACAGGACCCACAACAGGTAATGCAGGCGGTGCAACAAGTGCAGGGGCCTGGCCAGTCGGGTGAGAAATCCGAAAAGCTGACCAGCCAAAATGCGAGTCCTTTTGAGGCAATGTCGGCGAAGGTACTTAACAGTACTGACCGGGTATGGAAACAAGAGTTCCAGCAAAGGAACAAAACTTACGAAACGCCCCGGATGGTATTGTTTGATAAAGGTACTGAATCCGGTTGTGGTATGGCAGAATCAGCGATGGGGCCCTTTTATTGCCCGGCAGATCACCGGGTATACCTGGATGTTTCCTTTTTCGGAGAATTGGAGCAACAGTTTGGCGTGAAAGGCGACTTTTCCAAAGCTTACGTAATTGCGCATGAAGTAGGTCATCACGTGCAAAATCTGCTCGGCATTAGTGATCGTATGCAGGCAATGCGTTCCCGCTTGAGTGAAAAAGAATATAACAAATTATCCGTGATGCTGGAACTGCAGGCCGATTTCCTGGCCGGCGTATGGGCGTATAGAGCCAATCAGATCAGGCCTTTCCTGGATCCGGGTGATATTGAGTCCGGATTAAATGCCGCCAGCGCTGTTGGTGATGACCGCCTGCAAAAGGCGGCCACCGGGCAGGTAGTACCGGATGCCTTTACACACGGTACCTCCGAGCAAAGGATGTACTGGTTCAAAAAAGGCTTTCAATCCGGTGATGTGAAGCAGGGAGATACAGGGATTGGACTGGGGAGTTGGTAAAGACCGGAGCGGATTTCGTCTTTGTACAGGATTAAACTGATTATACTGATTTTCCCGATTTTTATTTTAAAAATTTTGGAAGATAGATAGCATTAGGGGAGATAGATGGGCAACATGCTCATCTGTCTCCCCTAATCTTTTTAATCCAAAAAACTATAATCAGTATAATCAGTTTAATCCTATATAAAGACAAAATCCGCTATAATAGCTCTTATGCTAACAACATTTCCTTCGCCAGTTCTATCATTTTTTCATCTCCGGTATATTTTCCACTTACATCAGAAAGCTTTACCACCGGTGTCCACCTGGGCGCATCTTCCGGCAGGGCCTCGTACATTTTAATCACGATATTGAGGGCAGGTAGCCCCACATCATTAGTGAAATTGGTGCCAATACCGAACGACATGCCTATTTTACCACGACAGTAGGCCGCGATATTGGCTACTTTATCATAGTCCAGTCCATCGGAGAAAATAATTGTTTTACTGAGGGGGTCTACGCTTTTCCCTTTATAATGTGTGATGGTACGGTCAGCAAAGAGAATGGGATCGCCGCTGTCGTGCCGTACGCCATCAAACAGTTTAGCGAATTTTTTGTCGAACTGTTCAAAGAACACAGGTGTGGTATAGGTGTCAGACAACGCAATCCCAAGGTCGCCGCGATATACCTGTACCCAGTTTTCCAGTCCCAGCATATTCGCCATTTTAAAGCCGTATTTGGCGGCATGGAACATGAACCATTCATGGGCATGGGTGCCTACGGGCTTTACGCCGTTTTGCATAGAGAGGTGTACATTACTGCTGCCAATAAAACATCCCGTTCCATAATCTTTCAGGGTTTTCACTACCAGCCGGTGCACTGCCAGGGAATGCCTGCGGCGGGTGCCAAAGTCGGCGATGGTGATGGCCATTTGCTTATAGCGCTCAATTTTCTCCCGGGTAATCCGGATTACTTCGTCATCTGTTACCCGTTGCTGACCGGTAAGCTGGTAATAGAGCTCGCAGATGAGCGACATCAGCGGCACTTCCCACAAAATAGTGCGGTACCAGTAGCCTTCAGCATGTACCTCCAGTTGATCTCCTTTTTGTGTAATCTGTACTTCTGCCGGGTTGTAATGGTAGCCCTGCAGGAAATCCAGGTACGTGGGATCGAGATAGGGGCAGGTAACAGCGAGGTATTGCTTTTCATCATGGGTAAGCCGGAGCTGCTGCATATCATTGACGGCGGCTTGCAACGCTTCCGCAAAACCCGGTGGGAAAGAGTGGTGCCCACGATTGATGAAAGTATAGCGGGCACGGGCTTTAGGGAACAATTTGATCACGCCATGCTGCATCGTGAATTTGTAGAAGTCGTTGTCCAGGATGGATGTAAGGATCATTTATTTGCTATTTAGATTCACAATATTGTTATATTTTCGCGGCTGACCATATTGTTAGTTACCATGAAGAGTATTAAAGTAAAGTGGCCCCTTAACCCACAGGAAACTGTTCTGTACAAAGTGAATGCAGTTTATCTTAAGAACGCGTGGCAGGCCAAACAAGGTGCCATTTGCCTCACGAACGAAAGAATTGTATTTGAAAACAGACCGATGTTGATGATCTTTGCATTTGGACTTATCGGCTGGTTGCTCACCCGCAACAAAAAGGCCCTTGAATTCCCATTATCGGATATTACTAACTTCCAAAGAGGTAAACAGGGATTCAACAAGAAAGTTGCTGAATTTGAACTGATCGACGGTAGTAAGTATCGTTTTGGCCTCACTGGTAAGTGGGAAGATTTCGACCTGGCTTACCAGAAAGCAATATTGGATGTACAACCGCTGTTTAGTGTAAAATAAGCACCTATAGCTTAGTACCACAATATTTACAGTAGTCCGCATTGGTGTCGTGACCGTCGCGCGTACAATGCGGACAAACGCTGTGATCTACCCCTTCTTTATTGTGTATCCTGCTCATTTCTACCGTCACAATACCCGTAGGCACTGCAATAATCGCATAACCCATTACCATAATGATGGCGGAAAATGTTTGTCCCAGTGGGGTGATGGGAGCGATGTCTCCATACCCCACCGTTGTTAATGTTACCACTGCCCAGTATACGCTCACCGGAATGCTGGTGAAACCAGAATTATGATCAGACTCTATCACATACATAATGGCTCCCAGTACCACTGTCATTAGACCTATAAAGAAAAAGAAGATAAATATTTTCCGTTGACTTTTTTGCAGGGCCAGCGATAATTGTTTACTTTCATTCAGGAAGGGCACCAGTTTAAAGATCCTGAAAATACGCATCAGTCGCAGGATACGGATGGTGAGCAGGAAATGCGCGCCGCCGTAAAAAGCTTCCACATAAGTAGGCAATATACAAAGTAAATCCACGATGCCATAGAAGCTCCGGAAGTAGGCTTTTGGGCGATAGCTGCACCATATCCGAAAGAGGTATTCTACGGTGAAGATGCCGGTGAACATCCATTCCAGTAAGCGAAAAAAATCCCCATATTTTTGCTGTAAGGATGCTACGCTTTCCATCATTACGATGACCACACTAGCGAGAATGACAATGAGCAGGATGATATCAAATGCTTTCCCGGCAGGTGTATCCGCCTCAAAGATGATGCGGTGCCATTTTTCCCGGAAGGGGCTGAGTGGTGGTGGAGATTGATTAGTCATCCTGCTGAGTTATAATATTTAAACAAAAAGGCATTATTTATGTTTAGTGAAAATCGTTATGTGAACAATTAGCGGCAGGTGCAACTGTTTTTCATCCGCCCGGGTTAAATCCTACAACTAACTTATGACCAAATCTGACATCAGCGCAAAATTGCGACTGAACATTGCCAGCGCAATTATTAGAACGCATACTGCTTACCGGCTGCGGCTATTGAATGTTTTTATGAAAGCCGGCCTGGATATCACACCAGACATGTACTTTATTCTGCGTTATCTCTGGGGCGTGGAGGATGGCTGCCGGCAGCAGGAACTGGCCGACAAAACGGGCAAAGATAAAGCCAGTCTCACCAAGCTGCTGGATAACCTGGAGAAGCGGCACCTGGTAAAACGTATCACTGATGAAGCCGACCGGCGGAGTAAACGGATCTGGCTCACCGGCACCGGGCGAAAACTGAAAGAAAAAGTATACCCGTTGGCGTTATCTGTGGTAGAGATGGCGGAACGGGGCATTTCCCGGCAAGAACTGCAACAGGCACAAGGCGTATTAGAATCTGTTTACAATAATATTAAGCGATGATCCGCGTCACTTTCCCTATCTTTAGCCTATGCTTACGGGGATATTAATCAACTTATTTGAGCGGGATCTCAGCAAACTGGAACAGGAGATCGCCGCGTACGAGAGCGGGGAAGCCATCTGGCGGGTAGCGCCGGGCATTACCAATTCCGCCGGGAATTTATGTCTGCACCTTTGTGGTAACCTGCAACATTTTGTAGGCGCTATCCTCGGAAAAACGGGATATGTGCGCAACAGGGAGCTGGAGTTCAGCGCCCGGAATGTACCTACGGAAGACTTGCTGGTGCTGGTGGCCAGTACACGCCGTACAGTCCTGTCCGTTATAGCCGGTTTAACAGCGGAAGACCTGGAGCACACTTACCCGGAGAAGGTTTTTAACGATACCATGGCTACCGGGCATTTTCTCGTACACCTGAGTACACATTTGAATTATCATCTCGGCCAGATTAATTATCATCGCCGTTTAACCCGGTAGTTATTTCATGAATACCTTTCTGCAGCGTTTTGTTGGCGTATACCAGCAGCTGAAATATTTTATCTGGCCGTATGTCATCATTGTAGGGTCGGCACTGTTGATCCGGTTGCTGCTGAGTAGTCGTACCGGCATTTATTTTTTTATTAATGGATTACATACGCCGGCGGGCGACTGGTTCTTCCCCTACATCACGGAGTTGGGCAGCACCACTGTGGCGGTGTTAGTTTCCCTGCTGTTGCTATTGATTAAAAGGCGTATGGGCTTTGTAATGGGCACTGCTTACCTGTTTACTGCTACCATTAGTTTTACCCTAAAAGCGTTGGTGGCCTTTCCCCGTCCGCATCGTTATTTCTCTGAACGCCTGCACGATATCTACTTTGTGCCGGGTGTAGTGGTGCTGGATAACAACCTGAGTTTCCCATCCGGTCATAGCGTATGTGCATTTACAGCGGCCACTGTACTGGCTTATTATGCGCGTAACAAATACTGGTCGCTGCTTTACTTGTTGTTAGCCTTACTGGTGGCGTACTCCCGCATGTACATGAGCCAGCATTTCCTGGAAGATGTCAGTGCCGGGTCCTTACTGGGGGTATTTTTTTCGATGGTATGGCTTAGTTTCTTCGGTCGCCGGGAAACGCCTTTGTCAGGACAATAAATCTCTTTTTGCTTCTATTGCCTGGATCAGGGAATCCTGGTGTTGTCGCAACATGTCGTTATACAAACTGGCGGCGGTGGGGGCTTCCGGCTTCTTTTCCCGGTGCCATGCCGGCGTGGGAATATACCTTGCCCATAATATTTCATAGCCAATATAGATCTGGTATTTGCCTTCCCGTACATTATCGGTGTGGCCTAAACGACGTTCTTCTCCTGGCGCCAGGTTTTCAATCAGGCGCGCCTGATGGGTGGTTCCCATGGTGGTGGTGATGACCTGGTCAACGGCTACGGTGATGAATCTTTTATCGGAGAGGTTTTTGACACTGCGTAAATACCTGGATACGGTGAATACGCTGTTGGATACGCCCACTATTCTAACCGCCTGCATGGCGTCTTCGCCGGCAATGGGCTTGAATTTCTTTTCTTTAAAATGGGTGTTACGAAAACTTTGGGTCCTGAAATGGATATACCACATCAGGAAAAAGAGGAAAATAATTACCGGTACATACATATAATTAACAGCTTTTGAGGACGGGATTGTTGTGGCTTTTGAGCTACAGTTTTAGGCCAACAAGATTTTAATTCTCATTTTGATACTGCTAAAATAACCGGATTTAGGGATTGGACTGTAAATTTGATGTTAAAGAAAGTGAGATTATTTTACCCCTTTATAATAGTTTTTTATAAAAAGAAGTCCTATTTTTGGTCGTTAACAAATAGATCACAAATTATTTCACCGGAAACCAGCAACTTTGCCCCATTGCCAAAAACAGGTGTTTGTAACCAGGTCAGCTTTAGGGGTTAACCCCCACATCATCTACCAGTAATATCCCTTTTATTTTTTTAATATGTTACAGAAGTCTCTCTTCTCTTATCCCGGATGTTGCAGTAACACTGCTTAATGGGGAAAGAAGATGAAACTTAGCCCTGCACTGCGAAATTCAGGATTGTAGTAGGGCATCACCACTTTGCTGGCAGTATGGTCCGTGTCTTTGAATAATTTTCGTTGTATCCACGGGTATACCCAGTAGGCAGCTTTGGTGCTTAATATGCCCATACCAGCGCCGGCTACCACATCACTGAGCCAGTGTTTATTATTGTACATTCTGAGTGCACCGGTAGCGGTAGCCGCGGCATAGCCGGCCACGCCGATCCAGGGCGACACATCTTTATATTCCTGCCGTAGGAATTCAGCTGAAGCAAAGGCGGTAGCAGTATGGCCGGATGGGAACGACAGAAAATCTGATTGATCCGGGCGTTCTTCGTGTGTCCAGTGTTTGATGCCTTCCACAGAACCAGCCGTCAGTATGGCGGAGATACCCAGTATAATGGTCCGGTCCCGGAAATTATGTTTGCCATGAACGCCAGCTGCATTCAGGATATATACCGCTGCAACCGGTGAATATTGCAGGTAGTTATCTATCTGCGTCCGGAAGGTAGGATGATCTTCTTTTATTTCTGCCCGGGTACTGGTGTTTAAGTCCCGCAGGGAAGGATTGTTCAGGGCAATAAAGCCATAGCCAATCATGACTGCCGGTATGGCCACTCCCGCAATGCTACTGTGAAAGCGCGCGTTTTGCTGTGTGCCGATATTATATTTGGGAACCGCCGTTATTTGAATGGAATCTTTATGAGAAGGCAGGGAATCCGTATCCTGTGCTTTTACACTATTGGAACAGGTAAAGGCGCCTAATGCCAATCCTGCTGAGAATATCATTTTCTTCATGCATCACTCCTTAATGTGCCAAAAATAACGGCCAATTCTGGAGGAATTCTGTACTTCTGCTATTCACCTCCCTTATCGATCTTCGGGAGGATCATCTCCGCTGTTTGCCGGGCATATTTGTTATGGAAGACGAAGGTAATGACCAGTCCAAGCAAACAACCGGCTAATACCGAAAGGACTCTTTCTACGGCTGTATCCCAAACATGCGTGCCGGCTTCATGGGTCATGACAATAATAGTGGCCGCCAACGCAGTGCGCGTAGCAGCTTCCAGGCTGAGTAAATTACAGACGACAACAGTAATGAATACCGCTATACACATCATCAGGATCATATGCGGATGTACCAGGATCAGCAAAAATCCGACAATGCCACCTACTATGTTGGCTTTAATCCGTGTAACCGCTAACGTTACTGCATCCGATCCATCAGGTGATAATACCAGCATCACAGAAATCAGTACCCAGATAATGTCTTTGTAATTGGTGGCCCACGACAGCCCAAGCACTACCAGCACACCTGTTACACATTTCGCTGCGTAGATCAGTACCCGTTTTATTCGCTGTTTATCTACCATATTGCAATGATAGCAATTTATAGATATATGTAATGCAGGAAATAAAAATGTACTTTTGATAGGATTGGATGTTTGTAACCATTTAACCAGCAATAGCATGAATATACGGAAAGCAGGTGCCCTAATGGCATTGATGCTGGCGTTTTACGCCTGTATAAAAGAGGCCCCGGTTAACCCGGAAGCAGATATTGAAACCTTTAAGATAGATCGCAAATACCTCACTGCAGACATTTTCGTTGACCAGGTTAATAATAAAATTGTATTACCCCTCACACCAGATGCGGTTGACAAAGGCGTAGTGCCGGTGATCACTATTTCATCAGGAGCCTCTGTGGTGCCGGCATCCGGCGACTCCTTGAAGTTCAATGGGACCAGTGCCACGAAGTATGTGGTAACTTCCGCCAATGGCGCCAATAAGAAAACCTACACGGTGGAAGTAGCCAACATTGGTGTGTTTGCCTGGGACTTTGAAAGTTGGCTGTTGAATGATAAAGACCGGTACCAATATGTGGTGGAAATAAACGGTAGTTTGACAGACACCAGCCAGGCCTGGTCTTCCGGCAATCCGGGCGTGGCCCTGTCTGGCGTAAAGAAAGATCCGCTCGAATATCCATTGCGGGCCACTACCGATGCATACCACGGGAAATATGCCGCAGAACTGGTTACCCGTACCGGCACGGCATTATCTAACCTGGTTGGTATCAAGTTGTTTGCCGGCTCGCTTTACCTGGGTGTTTTTGATCCGATGAATGCCTTAACAGCACCATTGAAAGCTACCCAATTCGGACAACCCTATTTGGGTAAGCCTGTCCGTTTTACAGGTTATTATAAATATACCCCGGGAGAGAAGTACCAGGATAAGGCCGGCAATATTATACCAGGCATGAAAGACAGTTGCGCCGTTTACGCCATATTATACACCGGAACCACACGCCTGGATGCTACCAACATTCAAACATCAGACAGGATACTGGCGCGCGCCAGCATTCCGGATGGTGGTCCCAGGGCCGGCTGGACAAAGTTCGATGTACCATTTGTGGAAGTACGCAAGTATACGGGGAGTGATAAAATGATGATGGCAATTGTTGCTTCTTCCAGTAAAGACGGGGATACTTACAAAGGCGCTATTGGCAGTCGCCTGGTACTGGATAGCCTGCAAATTACACAACCATAAATTTTCATGTTCCGATGTAACCGGGTGTCTACTGCATGTTTCGTACCTTTGCGAAGTTTTAACAAATCGAACGGAAAATGAATGTACGGAAACTATGTTATGTAGCGGCCACGATGGGCGCGCTACAGTCCTGTATTAAGGATGCACCACTTAACCCGGAAGCAGACATCGAAGCTTTTACACTGGCACCCAATCAAATCACCAGTGATGTTTTTATTGACCAGACAAAATCTCAAATCCGCTTGTATCTGACAGACGAAGCATACCAGAAAGGGATTGCACCAGTTATCAAAGTGAGTGCAGGAGGGCATGTATCACCTGCCTCCGGCGATTCACTCAAGTTTAATGAAAGCGGGTTTAAAGAATACGTGGTTACTTCTGCCACCGGTACACAACGGAAATATACTGTAGAAGTAGTTCAAACGGGTGTGTGGAAATTTGGATTTGAAAGATGGGATACGGTTTCAACGAACGATGCCTCCTGGAAATACGTCAATCCATTATCTGATGATGGCCGTAATATCTGGGCTTCCGGTAATATTGGTATTGCTATCACCGGTGTGACTGAAATCAATGACTTCCCTTTGCATGTTACCACAGATGCAAAAGATGGTAAATACGCTGCCGTCATTGAAACCAAGCCAGGCAATGAGTTGTCTGCCTGGATGAATATCCACCTGTTTGCCGGATCATTATTCCTGGGGAACTTTGTGACCGATTTTCTTTTTGAGAACCCGCTGAAATGTACACAGTTCGGCCAACCTTATACAGGTACAGTACCCAAGAGCTTCTCCGGTGATTACAAGTACCAGCCAGGTACACAATTCATTGAGAGAGATGGCACGCCGGCACCAGGTAAGGTAGATGAATGCTCTGTTTATGCGGTATTATACACGGGCACTACCCGTCTGGATGCCACTAACATCCTGAGTTCCGACAGAGTAGTAGCTACCGCAGTGTTGCCTGATGGTACCGCAAAAGCTGACTGGACCCATTTCGATGTACCATTTGTTGCTATTCCCGGTAAGAGCGCGTTATCCGGTCAGCCTTTAATGATGGCCATTATCGCTTCTTCCAGTAAAGACGGCGATCACTATAGAGGTGCTGTGGGCAGCAAATTGATACTGGATAATGTTGAAATTGTACACGAGTAAAAGATTAATCAGAGGCTATGAAAATAAAAATGTCAGGACTGATGCTGGGTATGCTGATGGCAGCAACTACCTTATTTGCACAGGATAACGGAAATGAACCTACGAAAAATAGTGCTTTTACACCAGGGCTGGAACATCGTATTCTCGCGGGCTTCAATTTTGGCGCTACTACACCCATTGGCTTTCCCAATACCATTCGTAAAGTAAACGGTTACTGGCCGGAATTCTCACCTTCACTGGGGTATGAGCTGTCATACCGCGCTACCCGTAAATGGGGAGCTGCCGTGGCAGTTAAATTGGACTACAAGGGAATGGGTACAAAAGATGAAGTACAATATTTTCCTACTATCATTACCACTGATGATGGTGGCCGTTTTCAGGGAGACTTCTCCGGTAAAAACAAGACCATTGCGCGTAATGCGTATGTGTCTTTCCCGGTAAGCGCGGTATTCACGCCTAATGATAAATGGCGCTTTAACCTGGGTGGCTATGCTGCCTGGTTGTTCAGCTCTAACTTCTACGGTACTGTTTCCGATGGTTATATCCGTAATGGCGGACCTACCGGTGAGAAGGTAATTATTTCTGAAGCTACTTTCGACTTTGGTAAGAACATGCGCACATTTGATGCTGGTTTGCAGGGTGGTGCTGCTTACAAAGTGGGCAAGAAACTCAGTGTGAATGGTAACCTGAACTGGGGCCTGCGTCCTATCTTCCCAAGTGATTTCCAGGGAATGTCGTTCCCGTTGTACAATGTATATCTCACGTTGGGAGTAACGTATAAGATATAGCTTTTAGCCTTTAGCTTTTAGCTTTTAGCAAAATGCAGCGGAGATTAACATATAATGTTCTCCGCTGCATTTTGCTAAAAGCTAAAAGCTAAGGGCTAACTGCTTCATCAATATTTCGCTGCCTGGCCAGCTTTCGGTATCGAGGCATTGATAAAAGCCCGGATATCATCATTCCCGGTGGCAAGATCATCTTTCCGTAAATACATCATATGACCGCTGCGGTAGCCATGCCAGGAGAGGCGGTCTTTCAGGCGGCCACCAGGATCCAGTTGCCACATACTGTATTTGGCATTGAAGTAGTCGCAGGCGCCATCATAGTAGCCTGATTGTATCATTACATGCAGGTAAGGATTGGCGGCCATCGCGTCGCGGAGGTTAGCGCCGGTGTTATCGCCTTTATTATCCCAGGGAAATACCTGGCCGAACATCATGTATTTTAAGTCGGTACGGAATTTCAATTCTTCTCTCAAATAAATATTAATTGCGGGTGTAAAGGCATGCAGCCAGGAGGTTAGCTCTGCATTGTAGTCGGGGTCATTACCAGCGTCTTGCCGGTCAATGCCGCGGTAGCGGGAATCCAGCCGGCCTACGGTATAACCCTTATCCCTTAACAATTCTTTCCAGAAAAATCCTGTTGGTACGTCCAGGTTATGTTGCAGAATTACCTTTTCAGACAGGCCGGAGTAGCGGGCCATTTTAGCGGCAATGTTTTTACGTTGCTGTTCGTCGAGGAATCCGCCCTGGCTCATGGCAGGGATCAGCTCATGGATCGTAAAATCTTCTACTTCCGGTAAAACGGCCGCCAGGTCTTTCTGTTGCAGATCGGAGGGCAATGCTTTGTGATACCAGGCAGTAGCGGCAAAGTAAGGCAGGCGTAATGCGGCGTCTACAGGGCCATTGCGGGCAATGCCTAACTCTGTTGGTGATACGAGGATCACGCCGTTCAGGTACATCCATTGTGCATTTTGCAGTTCCAGGGCCAATCCGGATACACGGGTAGTACCATAACTTTCTCCTATCAGGTATTTGGGAGATGCCCACCTGTTTTGCCGGGACACAAAAGTGTTGATCCATTCGGCCAGGTACCGGATATCTGCATTTACACCAAAGAATTTCTCCCGGGGCACATCTTTACCAATTATCCGGGAGAAGCCCGTATTAGCAGGATCTATGTAAATAATATCGGCGATGTCAAGAATAGACTCCGGGTTTTCGTGTATGCCATAAGGTTGTACCGGGTAGCCTTCTGCATCGATATTCAGCAAGCGGGGGCCGGTGTAAGCAATTTGCATCCATACGGAAGGGGTACCCGGGCCACCATTGAAAGAAATAACCAATGGCCGTGTACTACGGTCTTTCACATCTGTTCTTTCGTAATAGGTGTAGAAGAGTCCGGCCAGTACTTTGCCATCCTGGTCCCATACAGGCTGTGTGCCGGCAATGGCTTTATAAGGAATCTTCCGGCCTTTCACGGTTACGTCGTGATAGCTGATCACGGTGGTATCCGGGTTAAGCGTTACCGACCAATGTGGTTGCAGATCTTCCTTTAATGAAGGCGCTGATAACGAAGGCGCTGACGGGGAAGGCGCGGCTTTCTTTTGTTGCGCTTGTACGGACGACAGACTTACGATGCCCGCCATCAGCAACGGGAGCATTATCGGTTTTCTCTTTAAGTTCATGAAACAGATCTTGATTGTCTTTCAAGATTAGTTAAAAGCGGGAGAAATGCAAACACTTTAGGATGGGCGGCTGCTATCAGGTAGCATCAGGTTATTGCTACAGCTGGAAGTCGCTGGGCCGTCTGCCCACCAGTTTATAAAAGGTATTGCTGAAAGCGGAAACGCTGTTATAGCCAGTATCCCAGGCTATTTCATTGATGGTTTTCTGTGTTTCCAGCAGGTATCCCATGGCTTTAATCATCCGGGCCAGTTTCAGGTACTGGAAGAAGGAAATATCCATGGTGGAACGAAATAAGCGGGTGAGGGTTCGTTCACTGTAATTGAATTGGTGGCCTACGCTTTCCAGCGACAGCGCTTCTCCCAGGTTTTCCTGTATGTATTTTAAAACGGGCTGTAGTCGCGGGTTTTCTGTGGTAGGCAATGTAATAGGTAATGGCACCGTACTGATTTCCGGTAACATATTTTTGATGGCTTTGATGAAAATAAAGCGCTTGTCATTGGGTAGTACGTCACCATCCCAGCTCGCGGTGTGCAGGATCATTTCCAGCAAAAGATTGCTCACAGGGTAGATGCCGGTTTTAGTATAGAAAGGGTCCTGCTGGTCTTCCGGTTCACTGAAAAAATAAATGGTGCGTATATAGTTAGCCGGATAGCGATGCTGAAAGTAATGTTCCACACCCGCTGGCACCCACATATAATGGCGGGCGGGCAAAAAGTAGGTTTTATCTTTTGTATACAAAAAAGCGGCTCCACCTTCAACATAGGTGAGCTGTCCTTTGTTATGTTGATGATAGGAAAAGTGATGTTCCGTTTTCCAGTGCCATACATACGCAGATTCCGGGATGGCATCAACGTCTTCCAATACCAGTTGTGGATTAATATCTTTCATTTGGCCGGATCTAACAATTTTATGGCAATTTATAGAAAATAAATTAACTAATAGGGTTGGAACTTTGCATCTTCATCACAATAGATATGTCTACAATTACTAATAAGTGGCTGGCCGGAACCGTGCTTTTCGCACTATTCAGCATCCAGACAGCCTTTAGTCAGAACCCTGAGCAGAATACCCTAACGTTAACGGATGTATGGAAGAAAGCAGATGTATATAACCGGCAATTGCAAATGCAATATCTGCGCGTTCAGAGCATGGAAGCACGTACCAAAGCAGCCAAAGACGAACGCCTGCCGGAAGTAAAGGCCAACGGCGTATATGCCCGCGTGTCTAACCTGGCTATTTACGAAGACGGGCTTTTTAAGGCCCCCACGCAATATCCGGTTGTACACGGCTACTACCAGTTTGGCGCCGATGCTTATCTCAATGTATATAACGGCGGCAAAACCACCCGCGAAATTAAAGTACGGCAAACAGAGGCCGGGCTGGCGAAAGAACAACAAAACCTTACGGTTACCGATATACGATATAAGGCTGCCTCGCTTTACCTGGATGTATACCGGGGACGGATGTACGAAAAAGTAATGTTGCAGGACATTGCTGAACGTGAAAAGGAGTTAGCGGAAATACGGGAGCTCCATAAAAATGGGGTAGTCCTGAAAAGTGACCTGCTCCGTGCTGAATTGAAGCTGTCGAAACAGAAAATGACGCTGCTGGAAATAAGAAACGGCATCGCCATCGCCAACCAACGCCTGAATATCATGATAGGGCAGGCCGATAGCGTAGAAAACCAGGTAGCCCTGGATACATTGCTGCTGCCGCAGGTACCTGCACGCACTTACGAAGACTACCTGGCAGATGCATACGAGCATTCCTTCGCCTTTAAGATTTCAGAAAAAGAAACGGCGCTGAGTGAATTGAAACTCAGGGATGTGAAAAGTAATATTCTCCCTAAAGTAGGACTCTATGCAGAATACAGCTATACGTACCCGCAAATACTCTTTTATCCTTACTCCATCGCTTTATATGGTCTTGGACAAGTAGGCGTTAAAGCGGGAGTACCCATCTCCGCATTATATCAAAACAAACATAAAAAACAGGAAGCTAAGATCAACCTGGAGCGCCAGGAAATTGAACATGCAGCTACCAAAGACCATGTCAGGGAAGAGGTGAAAGCGGCTTATCTCCGCTATACCGAAGCACTGACCCGCATTGGTGTAGCCAATGAAAATATTACCCAGGCAAAAGAGAATTTCCGGATTGTCAATAACACCTATTTCAATCAGCTGTCTTTACTAACAGACCTGCTGGATGCAGAAACACAATTGCTGCAATCCCGCTTCGACCTTACTACCGCAGAAGTAACGGCACAATTACAATACTATCAATTATTGAAAGCAACAGGCAACCTTTAATATATGAAGACTAACACAAACACCACTACGAACAAAACCGACAGACTTATTTCACGTATTACTACCATCATTGCATCTATTGTAGTGGTATGCCTGGCTATCTGGGGAATAAGAACACTGTTGCACCAGATGAAGTTTGAAGAAACCAACGACGCACAGATAGATGAATATATTAACCCGGTAGTGGCTAAGGTGACTGGTTATGTAGAAGAGATCCGGTATGAAGAAAACCAGGAAGTAAAAAAAGGAGACACACTGATTATCATTGATAACAGTGAGTATGCCGCACAGCAACAGGAAGCTGAGGCTTCCCTGTTAAATGCCAAAGCGCAGGTGGGCATCCTGGAAAGTAATGTGACCACTACCGCGCAATCTTCGAAAGTATACCAATCACAGATCGCCGCTGCCAAAGCAAAGCTGACTCACCAGGAACAGGAATATGACCGCTATAAAAAGTTATATGACGTAGAATCAGCCACCAAACAGCAACTGGAAAGGGTAGAGGCGGCACTGGCCGTGGCCCGTTCCGATTATAACACCGCCATCGACGCCTACCAGGCTTCCCTGGCCAAAATCAATGACGCCAAAGTGCAGCAGAGCGCACTGGAAGCAGAAATTAAACGAAGAATGGCCGTGGTTACCAAAAACGACCTCAATGTATCTTACACCATTATTACCGCTCCCTATAATGGAAAGATGGGCCGCCGTACTATTCAGCCTAAGCAATTGGTGCAGGCCGGACAGGTAATGGCGTACATCGTAGACTGGGAAGCCGGTAAATGGGTAGTTGCCAACTTTAAAGAAACGCAAATACGACATATGCACGTGGGAGAAACGGCGCAGATTGTAGTAGATGCTTACCCCGGGAAGAAAATAACCGGGAAAATAGAATCCTTGTCGGGCGCCACTGGCAGCCGTTTCTCTCTCTTACCGCCGGACAATGCCACGGGCAACTTCGTAAAAATAGCCCAGCGCATACCAGTACGCATTCGTCTCGACGGCGCTCCCGATGAGTTGAAGTTATTATCCGCCGGAATGAATGTGAATGTTTCTATTGCAAAAGAACATAAGTAGTCATGGGGCAAGGTAAGCAGATATTTCGCTCCTGGGTGCCGGAATGGTTAATCCGGCTGACCATCTTACTGGTGTTGTTTCCCACCGTGATGTTATTCGCATTGTCCACAGCTAACGTGAACGCCGCTACGGGATTTTACGGGGCCGAACCGCAGGATATACAGTTTTCAATGTTGGTGTACTACGCTGCACTGGTAGCTTTTACGCCGCTGGAAAAACGCTTTTTCAGCCGCATTGCTACCAAAGAATATTTTTTGATTTGTATGGTGCTGCAGGTAATAGTGACCTACTGGTGTTATCATACACGTGAACTGCCGGCACTTTTCATTTGCCGCTTTCTGCAAGGAATATTGAATTGCGGCGTGACCAGTATTTGTTTAACGCTGTTATTCAGCCGCCTGAAATCAGAACATGCCCGTGAAACAGGGTACGCTATTTTTTATGGAATGATTCTTTGTTCAGGATCATTGACCTCCCTGATAACAGCGCCTTTGGTAGATGATTATGAATATAATGCCCTCTATAAAATGGTCATTTATTCGTTTGTACCCGGGGCTACCTTGCTGTTGCTGCTGATGAACCGGGTGCACCTGGTGCGCCGTGTGCCGCTATACCAGTTGGATTGGACCAGCTTCTTTCTATATGCACCCATGCTGATCATGCTGGGCTACATCATGATTTACGGGCAACAATACTACTGGCTACAGGATCCGAAGATTGTAGGATGCATTATCGGTATCGTATTGCTGACCGCTACTTTCGTAATACGACAATTACATCGTAAGCGTCCATTTATTAATATGGAGGTGTTCAAGTCGAGGGCCTTTTTATTTGGAATCCTTTTACTGGCAGGACTTTACCTGATACGCGGATCCTTCAATATCACGACCAGCTTCTTTTCTACGGTATTGGGGATGGATCCTTTACACACTTATGAGCTGCTGATTTACAACCTGGTAGGAATTGTTATCGGATCTATTATGTCAACGCGACTGGTGATCAGGAAAAGGCCCCTGCAATTTATCTGGTTAGTTGGTTTCTTTGGGTTGCTGGTATTTCATAGTGTCATGTATTTCCTGTTTGCGTCGGAAGCAGACCAGTCCACTTTTATATTGCCTTTGCTGATACAGGGCTGGGGAGCGGGGATGTTGTTAACGCCCATCGTGTTGTTCATTATTTCTTCTGTGCCGGAAAGTGTTAGTGTGTCTGCGTCTACAGCAGGTGTATTTATACGTTATACCTTCTTCGGTTTGAGTACGGCATTGATTAATTACTTTTCGCTTTACTTTACCAAAACGCATGTGATGCGTTTAAGTGATGGGGTATCACGGGTAGATAATGGTTTATCAGAGCGGTTGCATACCTACCAGGGTGCCCTGGAATCGCGGGGATTGATGGCAGATCAGGCGGCCAAACTGGCGCCTGGTCTGTTGGACAAGGCCATGCAGAAACAAGCCTTTCTGAAATACGCCATGGATTATTATGAACTGGTGGCGATCCTGATTTTAATATTGATGTTGCTGATTGTGGCAACACCGTATATTATTAACCGCACTGTTATTAATGTGAAAGCCAAGCAACCAGCGGCGGCCACTATGTAGTGGCTGCGAGGGGAGTAGGCTCAGGAGAATTTTATTTTGTCCCAGAGCTTACTCCGGACTACCTGTTCCAACACCTGCTCGTGATAATTTCTGCTGATGGGAATACGATGTGACTGGATATGAATTTCATTGCCTTCGATACCTTCTATTTGATGGATGGCCACAATGTATGATTTATGTACACGGATAAAGGCTTTCGGGTCAAGGTTTTGTTCCAGGTTTTTCAGGTATAGCAGCGTCACATATTTCCCTTTCCGGGTATAAATGGTGATGTAGTTCTGCATGGCTTCTACATATAAAATATCCTCAAAGCAAATCTTCTCATATTTACTGCCCGATTTAATGAAGCAATAATCGGCAGGTTTGGCTGTTGGTGGCGGATCAGCAGGGGAGTTGGATTTGGTGAGTAACTGATGATAGTCTTTTGCTTTATTGACGGATCGGAAAAACCGGTCAAACGTGATGGGCTTGAGTAAATAGTCCAGCACATTTAATTGAAATCCTTCCAGTGCATAAGTAGGGAAGGCGGTGGTAATGATGACCAGTGGCGGTTTCTGGACGATTTTTAGGAAGTCGATGCCGTTCATTTTTGGCATCTGGATATCGAGGAAAATAAGGTCGATGGGATGTACATCCAGCAGTTTCATGAGCTCCACCGGGTTTTTGCAGGTGCCGGTAAGTTGGAGGAAGTCGATTTCCCTCACATAGTTGGCGAGACCTTCTCTTGCCAGCGGCTCATCATCAATGATTACACAGTTCATCATCGGTGTTATTTATAGGTGAAGGCCATCTGTGGAGCAGCTGACGGTTGCAACAGGGGCGTAAGCAGTAATTTTAATTTTACGGTGAAACGCTCCTGGTCGGCCTGGATGGCCAGTTCATATTGTTCGGGATAAATTAAATCCAGTCTTCTTTGCACATTCTTTAAGCCAATGCCGCCATAGTGCACCACTTCACGCTCTGTTTCGGGAGCCGTACTATTGGAAATGATGACATCCAGTTGTGGTTCATCCAGGTGTATAGCGATATAGATCCAATTGGGTGCATCTGTATGGGTGGATACATGTTTAAAGGCATTCTCCACAAAGGTCATGAGGATAAAAGGAGCAATGAGCAGGTGGCCTGTATGGCCAGGACGGATATCTGTTGTTACGGCGATATTGTGGTTCTGTCTCAGCTTTTCCAGTTCAATGAAGTTTTCGAGGTAAGCGATTTCATTGCTTAAAGGAATTTGTTTGTCGTTGCACTCATACAGCTGATACCTGAGCAGGTCCGAGAATTTAGCCAGTGAGGCAGAGGCCTTATCCGGGTTTTTATGGATAAGAAAGAAGATGGAATTAATAGAATTAAAAAGAAAATGGGGATTGAACTGGTACTTCAGGAAGTTCAGTTCTGTTTCCAGTTTTTCTTTCTCGAGTAGTTGTTGCCGTCTTTTTGTTTGCAGCCAGTTCTTGGTGAGTGTGATGCTCATGGCCAGTGTCATCACCGCCAGCGTAGCGGGGAGCGCTGCTCCAAAAAATTGGTAGATGCAGTTGGCGGCGTTTTGTCCATATAGTTCGGTGACCGTTTTACCTGCCACTGCCGCCGCCAAATAGTATCCCGGAATAATGCAGCAGCTGGCACATAAAATAGTGGCCACCAGGGAAACGATGTATATAGTGAACCGGCCTTTTTCCAGCAGGCGGGGCATAAGGTAATACAGGTTGAAGTAAACAGCGGCAGCCTGGAATACAAGGTAGAAAAGGAACTTGATGGTAAACGGGGAGAAGAACATCGCGGTGGCGGCTTTTAGCGGATTGCCAATGGCGATGGTCCACCAAAGGTAGTTGTAGGCTACCCAGAAAGGAATATGGTGTAGCTTATACCTGAACACCCAATGTGTTGATTTACTATGTAATGGCGTATTCATTTCCTATAATGATTTATCCGTACAACCACTGTTATTGAAGTTACACTAATCCACAGGAATTTGATGCTCACTATATGAATTCCTTTAAATAATTGACAAAATGCAGGCTGGGGTATATGATCGGTGAAATCCTTCCCGAGAAGAGGAAATCATGCTCCGGAGCCGTGTTTTAGGTTGGTCATCAATTATATTGTACGCTTGGTCATTCCGATTTTTCAGGCGTTAGCTGCGCACTTTTCTTTGTGGTATTCTGATCCCTTCTCAAAAAGAAAAGCATGAAAAACCCGATTATTTATTGGTTGGTCTTTTGTCTTTCGCAACCCGCGCTGGCACAGGTAACGGGGAAGTTGGTAACCGCCACCGGAGACCCGGTTCCTTTTGCCAACGTGCTGTTAATAAAGGCCGTAGATACAGTTATCCTCAAAACTACCTTAACGGATGATGCCGGTAATTACGGGTTTCCTGATCCGGGACGTGGAAAGTATCTACTGCGTGTAAGCAGCATCGGCTACGAATCGTGGGAGTCGCCGGTATTTGAAGTAGTAGTGGCGCCCGGGAGGAAAGACCTGGGCACCTCATTGCTGAAAGTATTGGCCACCCAACTGAGCGCAGTAACAGTACAAGCCAGTAAACCATTGTACCAGCAGCAGGCAGATGGCATGGTAGTAAATGTAGAAAGTAGTATTATGGCGAAGGGAAGCACGGTGTTGGCTTTGCTGGAGCGATCACCGGGCGTTGTTATCGACTATCGGAATAACGGCATTTCATTGAATGGAAAATCCGGAGTGGCGGTGATGTTGAATGGAAGATTGTTAAGACTTCCGCTGGACCAGGTGGTGAGCCTATTAAATAATATGAGTGGGAATGACGTGGAGAAAATAGCGTTGTTGACAACACCCGGCGCCAGTTATGATGCAGAGGGTAGCGCGGGGGTAATCAATATTATCACGAAGAAAAATAATAAACAAGGCAGAAACGGCACCGTGAGTTTGTCGGCCGGATATGGTAAAGGGGAAAAGGGAAGCGGGAGTATCCGCCTGGCGGGCAATACAACCAATACCAATTTATATGGATCATATTCGTTTACCCATGATCGTACTTACAGCGATATGTTTATTGACAGCGACCAGGACATGCCTGCGCTGGGTGGCCAGATGAACGTGTTGGTATGGGATACCAGTAAAGTAGTGAGAAATAATCATGATGTATCGCTGGGTTTTGACAGAAACATCACGACTACTATGAAGTTGGGAGGTAGATTATCATTTAATAGTAGTACAGCATCTTCAGTTATCACCAATCGTTCGCGTTACCGGGTGTTACCTGATTCCTTGTTGCGTTACAATGGATCGGTACATGGCACAAACCGTTGGAGGAACATGGTGGGATCCATCTACCTGGAAAAAGAAATCCGGGAGGGTGAAAAAATCAATGTAGATCTGGATTATCTCGGCTTCAGCAATAGCAGTCCTTCTGAGGTGCAAAGTATATTTCTGAATAAAGACAACGACACCGCAGGCGCTAATAATCCGCTTTTTTCGCCACAACAAAAAGGTTTTGCGAACACCACCATCAACGTAGGCGTAGCTAAAGTGGATTATATAAAACCGTTGAATAAAAAGTTGACGCTGGCCGCCGGGCTGAAAGGGAGTTACATCCGCAGCAGTAGTGCGTCACGCATACAGAGCCTGGTCAACCAGGAGTGGGTGGACAGAAAAGAGACTTCCGAAAACGTGTTGATGAAAGAGGCAATCGGTGCAGGATACGCCACCGTTACGGCTTTCTTAGATCCAACAGTGACCGTGACTTTGGGTGCCAGGTATGAATATGCCTTTACTCGCATGATCAACCCGGTAACGCGTATGAATACATTGGAAAGAAGGCAGGGGGTGTTGTTTCCGGAAGCAACTATTTCGAAAAAATTAGGAGAACTGTCAGCACTGCAGTTATCGTATAGCAAACGGATTAGTCGTCCGGCCTATAATGATCTGGCGTCTTATGTGACCTATAGTGATCCTACAGCGGTATATACAGGGAATCCCCTTTTACAATCCACCATTACTAGCAACGTTAAGATAGGATATAACTACAAAGGGTATACGTTTTCATTGTTATTCAGCAGGGATGACCAACCCATTGCGAGGTACCAGTTGACCGAAAAAGCAGCAGGCAATCTACTGTATATATCTCCCCAAAATCTCCTGTACCAAAACTACATCACGTTGCAGGCAAGCCTTCCGTGGAAAGTTACCAACTGGTGGAATATGAGCTACGGCCTGACAGGAGGACTGCGGCAATTCAAGCTGGATTATACCAGGCAGCCCGTAGAAAAAACTTACCTGGTTTACACCTTGAATGCAACAGAGTCGTTTACATTGCCCAAAAACTATGTGATCGAACTATCCGGTTGGTACAATTCATTGTCATACGGTGGCTCCATTAAAGTGGGTGGTTTTGGCGCCGTAAATCTAGGTGTCAAAAAAGAGCTGCCGCGTAACTGGGGCAGTTTGCAATTAGCCTGGACGGATGTATTGCGGACGGTTCAGATTAATACATACTACGGCACATTGACGGAGGAAGCGTTTGCAATAAAGAATCATGTATCTATTCATACAGAATCCAATGCGGCATCTGTGTTTAGGTTGACATATACGAAATCGTTTGGGGCAGATGTGAAAAAAACGCGCGCTGCGGGCGCCAGGGAAGAGGTGGATAGGATCCGGAAAGAATAATGTTTCGGAGTATTTATTTGTGCATGATCCGGCGTTGCGGTGAGTTTTTCGAATTCAAGGGCGTATTGGTGGTGTTTATTTGAGGTGAGTAGTTCCATACGCTGTAGAAATCGCGCTGTTTTAGAGGCTTCACAATTCGATTTCGCGGGACCGTATAATGGAGTAGGTTAAAGAAGATTAGTCTTTTAAACAGAATTATTCTATTTAACATAATATAAATTATAGGAATAATCTTGACCACAAAGAATGTATGTAAAAGTTTCTAGTCCTATGGGGCTTTTTACGCTGGGTACGGATCTTACTCTTGTGAGGTCTCCTTTAAGTCGTTTGTTTAGCGAATCCTTTCCGGCCTTATAGATGTATCAAAACCTGGCGCCCTTCTCTAAAACAGCCTCGTTTCGCAAAATTGAGAATTTCGTATCAGCCTGCGTGTGTTTTGAAATCCTGCGCCCCCTATTGTTGTGATTATTTAATTTGCTCCTGGAACCAGGATGTCACCCTGTCTAAAATTGCATACCAGGTCTCCAAAGTCGATTTTATCGTCTAATGTATTGAAAATGAACGCGCTGAGAATTGCATAAAAAATCAATCCCCATACTCTGGCAGGGATATCTAATTCTCAGCGCTTTGAAAAAGGCACAAAAAACCCGCTTGAAATGCGACGCAATTTCAAGCGGGTTAAAGTATGGGGTATCTTCATCAGTCGCGTTTCACTGCGAGCATTTCAATTTCAATCAACATACCGTCAAGGGCTAAACGCGGTACCGGGATCAATGTGTTTACCGGGAATTTTTTATCGCTCCAGATCAGCGCCGTTTCTTCGCCAAGAATGTGCAGGCGGTCTTCCGAGTGATCCACCACCAAAGTAGTTTGCTTTACCGCGTCCCGGAAGGTCAATCCCTGAGACGCCAATGCTGTTGCTAAATTGGCGAAGGCTTGTTTCACCTGCGTACGAAAATCATTTACCAGCTTACCATCAGCCGTTTCGCCGCCTTGTCCGGAGATATATACCAATGTATGGCCCGCTGGTACAACAGCCATATGAGAATAAGCGTTCGGTGTTGGGTCATATAAACCTGCAGGATTGATTAACTGCGGGGCTTTGATATCGTTTTCCATGCTATTGATTTTTTATTTTATGCTACAAAGTAAATGGAATCTGAAGCATGAAACACCATACAGAATACGTTATTTTACCCATAACAGTCACGTTTTCAGTGAGGCTCGATGAATTCAATGACTTCTCCGTCTAATCCGTACACCAGTGAGTTATGGATAATCAAGGGCGGTTCACCGAGATGAAGCTCCGCTGGTGGTACGCAGCTCGTAGCGCCCAGCGCAATCGCTTCGTGATATGCGACTGTAGCATCTGACACCGTAAGCGCAAAATGAAGCAGGGCGCCAGTTACAGGCGATTCCCCTTGCATGGCGCGGCGCCCCTGTGCGGGAATGTGGGCGTTCTTATCAAATACTTCTATATAGGCGTTGCTGCCTGGAATATTGAGCAGTGCGGCATATTCAATATTAAACTCCGGGAAAGTCCAGCTGTGAAACAACTGTAGCCCTAATCCTTCATAAAACCGGATGGTGGCCTTATAATCTTTTGCCTGTATGGCAATATGATGTATACCTATGATGTTTGTCATGGGTCAAAGGTAAAGCGATGCCGAAAAAGAAATCTATACTAACAAAATTGTTAGTGCAACTTCCTTACTTCCAGTCGCTGTGCCCCGTAGATGCCTGAGTGGCCGCTAAAATAATACGCGGTAAAACAAGCAATGGCAAAATACAACACGTGGTCGGTACCAAATAATTCAATCCCCATCAAGGTACAGGCAATGGGTGTATTGGTAGCGCCTGCGAAAACGGCGATAAATCCAAGTCCGGCGAAGAGATCTACCGGAGCGCCCATTAGCAATGCCAGTGTGTGTCCAAGGGTGGCACCAATGAAAAAAAGTGGGGTCACTTCTCCCCCTTTAAATCCCATTCCCAGCGTGATAGCTGTGAAAACCAGCTTCCAGAGCCAACTCCAGTCGTTTACATGACTGTTGGCATCGAAAGCCGCCAGTATACTGATACCATCCGGCGATTTGCTGCTTACGCCCAAGCCCAGGTAATCCGTAGTTCCGGCGAGGTAACTCAATAATATAATCACCACACCACCTACCACCGGAATTAACCAGGGTATTTTAATATAGGCGTTGGCGTGATGTTTAATGCTATGCATCAATTTAGAAAACAACGCGCTGCTTAACCCAAACGCCACACCTGCTACTATTACTTTTCCCAGGAGCCAGAGATCCAGGTGAATAAAAGGAAGAGCCGTGGTAACAGGATCTCCTATATAATGAATGGTATAATGTGTATGATGAATATTCCAGGCGCTACATACAATGTCAGCAAAAACGGCGGCAATTAAACAAGGTATCAGCGCATCATAACGCATCACACCAATGGCCAGCACTTCCAGCGCAAATACAGCGCCTGTAAGTGGTGTACCAAACACGGCTCCGAAACCTGCCGCAATTCCCGTCATCAACAAAATTCGTATATCCGCTGCCGATAGCCCCAGCTTTTTGCCAATTAAACCGGCCATGCTGCCGCCAATCTGTACGGCTGTTCCTTCCCGTCCGGCGGAACCGCCAAACAGATGAGTAATAATGGTGGTGAGCAATACCAACGGTGCCATACGGGCAGGCACTCCGCCACCAGGCTGATGGATTTCCTCCATAATAAGGTTGTTCCCTTTGTCGGCCTGTTTACCCCCCAAACGATACAACCAATAAATGACAACCCCGGCCAACGGTAATCCAAACAATAACCATTCATGTTCCCAGCGTATATGCGTTACCAGGTCCAGTAACGACAGGAATAACGCTACCAGTGAACCAACGATAATGGCTACAGGTATTACCAATACAGTCCAGCGCAGCAGCTGATAAGCTACTGTCAATTGTTCCAGCGAATTTTTCAGTTTATTCATATCCTACAAATAGCAAAGTGATATGGCAGTAGCTGCCATGCTAATATTTGTAGGCGCCATCAGACAGCCAATGGCTGACGGTTTGGATCAGGAAGACACCATTTCCTGTGTTGACCATAAAAGTAATGCTAATCTTTTAATAATCCAGCATAAAATGCGGCACCCCATAAAGCTGATTTATCATTATTGACAATATGAATAGGTACACTTGCCAATAACTCCGCCATCCGGTCGCCCTGCATATAATGATGATAGAAGTCGCCTGTTTCCAATAACACCGCTATTTTTGGAGGAATACCTCCACCCAGGAACAAGCCCCCGGTTGACTTCATTTTTAATACCAGGTTACAGGATTCCCTGGCGAGATAGCGCACAAATAATTCCATTGTTTTCACACAAACCGGCACCTTTTCTTCAATGGCAGCTTTACTTATTTCAGCCGATGGATCCCCGGCATTCATCGCCGCACGTAAGGCGGCGGGTTCTTCCATCCCTTTAATATCTCTCAAAAATTGGTAGATATCATAGATGCCTGGTCCGCTGATCACCCGTTCCCAGCTCACGATATCATATTTCTCCTGCAGATAACGCAGCAACAGGATATCCAGGTCTGTTCTGGGGGCAAAATCAGTATGGCCTCCTTCTGTGGGAAATGGATGATGATAGGTGCCATCCCAGTATAATCCGGCCATACCCAAGCCAGTGCCTGGCGCAATAATGGCCATATTGCCCGTATGTTCTGCAGCACCCCGGTGTAAAGTAGTAAGCTGTTCAGGCGATAAGGTAGCCAGCCCGTAGGCGGTGGCTTCCAGGTCGTTGATCAGGGCTACAGACCGGATACCGGTAGTCTGACGGATTTCCTCTTCACTTAATTCCCTTGATAGATTAGTGAGTTCTACTTTACCTTTTACTACCGGACCCGCTACGCCAATGCATATACGCTGCGGCGATGCATCCTTACATTCACTTACAAAATGTTGGATGATCTCCGAAAAATTAGCATAGTCGCGGGAAGCGTATTTGTGTTCCCTGATCAGATCCAACTGCCCATCTTCGCTGCTAAACAGTGCCAGGTTTGTTTTGGTACCGCCCAGGTCACCGGCCAATAAATAAGTTTTGGTATCCCCTGTTTGCGCTGGCGCCAGAAACTGAGGCAGATAGTGCTGCTTTTTCAATGTTTGCATCGCTGTGGAACTTTATACTTAAAAATAAGGGTTTCCATTAAGATTGCGGAATGATATGTTTTGTTAATAAATGTAGATCCATCTCCACACCCGGCATTATTGGAATAGCTTTTGTTCCCGCATGAACAATTTCAGGTAAAAAGTGTAATTCAAAAAAATCGTGGGGCTTATGGAAAGACATACTTATCAGACAGGAATTATTGGCAACTGCGCATTTCTGGCGCATGTAAATAAAAATACAAATATCGATTGGCTTTGCTGGCCGCGCATGGATAGCTCCTTCGTTTTCGGTGGACTACTCGACAGCAAGAAAGGTGGCGAATTCTCTATCCTTCCGGAAGCGGACTATTCTTCCCATCAATACTACCTCGAAAACACCAACGTACTTTGTACTGAAATCACTACTACGGAAGGCAGTTACCGCATCACTGATTTTGCGCCCCGCTTTCTTCAATACGAACGTTTTTTTAAACCGCTGATGCTGATCCGGAAAATAGAACCGGTGGAAGGCTCTCCCCGTATCCGGGTAAAATGTACCCCTGTATGTGACTACGGTGCGGAAAAGCTAAGACGCCTCCGGGGCAGCAGCCATATTGAATTTGGCGGCTGCGATGAAAACCTCCGTCTCACCACTAATATTGCTGTTAGTTATCTTTTTGACGAAGAGTTTTTTGTACTCAATGATACCCGCTACCTCATTCTTACTTATGGGCATCCCTTGGAAGCCCCGCTGGTAAGCACTGCGGAACGCTTTCTCCGGGAAACCATCAGCTATTGGCGTACCTGGATCAAACATTCCTCCATTGCCAATTATTTTCAGCCTTACGTGATCCGGGCTGCATTAACGCTGAAAATTCACCAATACGAAGATACCGGCGCCATTATCGCTGCCAGTACCACCAGCTTACCGGAATTCCCGGAAAGTGGGCGCAACTGGGACTACCGCTATTGCTGGATGCGCGACACCTATTACGTGATCACCGCCCTGAACCACATTGGTCATTTCGAAGAAATGGAACGCTACTTCGGATATATTACAGATATCTCTTTTTCGGGCGACTTCCGCTACCAACCACTATATGGCATTACCGGCCAGAAAACATTATCTGAAACGGTACTCCCCCACCTGGATGGCTACCTGGGCAATCAGCCCGTGCGTATAGGCAACCAGGCGTACGAACATATACAAAATGATATATATGGGCAGGTACTGATCTCCATGCTTCCTTTATATACAGACCACCGTTTCATTTTCTCTGAACGGAAAGACTCCGACCGGTGGATAGAACTGCTGTTGAAGAAGATAGAGAAAACCATAGATGAAAAAGATGCAGGTATCTGGGAATTCCGGAATATGGCTAACATCCACTGCTATACGAATCTTTTCCAGTGGGCAGGATGTGCCGCAGCAGAAAAGATGGCCCGCACCATTGGTAACGATGCACTGCTGGAAAGAGCCACCGCCCTCAAGAACCGCGCAGCCGCACATATTGAAAGCTGTTATGACCCGGTGAGAAAAGTATATACCAATGCAGCAGGCAGTCAACACCTGGATGCCAGCACGTTACAACTCATCATGATGAACTACCTGGATCCGGCTTCCGAACGTGCCCGCGATCACCTCGCGGCACTGGAGAAAGAACTCAAAACACCGGAAGGCTTATTTTACCGTTACCGTCACTCCGATGATTTCGGTAAACCCAAAACCACTTTTCTCGTATGTGCGTTCTGGTATGTAGAAGCCCTTGCTTGTGTAGGACGCCTGGACGACGCCCAGCGGGAATTTGGTAAATTACTGCAATACTCCAACCACCTGCTGCTTTTCAGTGAAGATGTGGAAGCGGAAACTGGCAGCCAGTGGGGAAACTTTCCACAAGCGTATAGCCATGTAGGTTTGATGAACGCGGCGTACCGGATAGCAATGAAACTCGATGTACCGATATTTTTGTAATATTTGTCTTGTTCAGGATTATACTGATTTTGATGATTAGACTATCTTGATTTTGAAAGATTTAAAAGGAAAAAGTCATTAGAATCAGTATAATCCTGAACAAGACAAAGCCTATGCTTCCCTGTTGCGGAGCGTCCGCAGCAGATGTCGCACCTCATGATAACTTCTTAGGTAATACTGTGCAGCCGAAACCTGGCTCCCCACTTTGACGGTAATAGCTTTGGCTGGTAAGGCTTTAAAGATGTCTTCGTCTGTTACATCGTCTCCCATGGCCATAATGAAATCATACTTTTTATGATTCAACCAACTGAGGGCAGCCTTGCCTTTGTTGATCTCTACATTTTTTACTTCAATCACTTTGTCGCCAGGTAACACCTGTAATCCCTTTTCTACAGTATAATAACGAAGGGTATTCATTAACTCGTTGGCGCGTAATTCGCCCAGGCCCGATTCCACTTTGCGGTAATGCCATACCAGGGAGTAGCTCTTCTCTTCAATGAAAGAGCCAGGGGTGCGGTCTGTAGCCAGTTCCATGATCGGTTGTAATTCCTTTTTCCATTGATCGGTCAGGCCGGGAAGTTGATACCACTCTCCTTCTTTGGTTTTTTGCCATGCGCCGTGTTCCGCAATCAGGTCGAGCTTTAAATGTCCGAACCACTCTCCCAGCGTTTCGTGATTTCGCCCGCTGATCATTACCAGGTCATTACCTGGTATTCCGGATAACTCCCGGAGCAGCTGATACAGGTCCGGATCTGGCGAGGCCATATCTATATTGGGCTGAAAACCTACCAGGGTGCCATCATAGTCCAGGAAGATGATACGTTTGCGGGCATTGTAATACTGTTGCCTGATCAATACAGCAGTTTCCTGGTTCACGCGGCGGGCCAGCATGTTCTGCTGCATTTCATTTACTTCCTGCAGGCGGGTCATGAACAGCTTCACCCAGTGATGAATATTGAACTTGGCCACTACAGAACGCATCTGTTTCATGCGCCGTTGTTGTTCGGCCAATGGCATATTGAGGGCATCCACGATGGCACGGGTAATAGCTCCAATGTTGTTGGGATTAACGATGATGGCATCTATTAATTCTTTAGAGGCACCTGCCATCTCGCTGAGAATCAGCACCCCGTCGTTGTTACTGCGACTGGCCACATATTCTTTACTCACCAGGTTCATGCCATCACGCATGGGGGTAACGAGACAGATATCGGCGAAATTATACAGGGCCGATAGTGTTTCAATGGGAAAGGAACGATAAAAGTATTGAATGGGATGCCATGTAAGGGTACGGAACCGGGCATTCACATTACCTACGTATTTATCTATCTGGTCGCGCAGCTCTTTATATTGGGCCACTGTATCGCGTGACGGGACCACAATCATGTATAGCACCACCTTACCAATGTATTCCGGATGTAATTGCAGTAGTAGTTCAAAAGCTTCCAGTCGTTGCAGGATACCTTTACTATAGTCCAGGCGATCAATCGAAAGAATGAGCCGGTCGTCGTGGAAGTTTTCCTTCAGGCGTTGCAACTGTAGCAATACCTCCGGGTCTTTGCCCATCTCCGCATATTTGTTATAGTCGATGCCCATGGGGAATGTTTCCACTACAATAGCGCGATCGTTATAAGAAACAATATTCGCGGAGGTGTTAACGGGGAGCAATCTGCTGGCGGCATTCAGGAAATGCCGGGTGTCGTCGAACGTATGGAAGCCCATGAGATCTGCGCCCAGCATCCCTTCCAGTATTTCAGCGCGCCAGGGTATCAGGCGGAATAGTTCATATGAGGGGAATGGGATATGTTGAAAGAAGCCAATGGAGATCTCCGGCATTTCTGTCCGTATCATTCCAGGTAGTAATAGTAGTTGATAGTCGTGCACCCAGATAATGTCGCCGGGTGCGGCTACCTTCATAATAATATCTCTGAATTTTTTATTTACCTGGTAATAGGCATCCCAATGTGTTTGTTCATAGTGGGCATATACCGCCATATAGTGGAAAACTGGCCACAGTGTTTCATTGGAAAAGCCTTCATAAAAGTTGTTAATCTCATCTTGTGTCAGGAAAACGGGCATCAGGTTCATTTTACGCAATTGCTTGGTCATCTTCTCCTGCTCCTTAGGATCGGTGATTTCCTGCCCGGGCCATCCTATCCAGATGTTATTTCCTTCTCTGTAAATAGATCCAAGGCCTGTTGCCAGTCCTCCTTCACTGGGTTGTAATGTGTATTCACCGTTTGTTTCCGAGATCTTTACCGGTAGCCTGTTCGATACAATAATGGTCTTTCGCATAGTCAGTTTGTATAATCTATTAGCTAATTACATTCAATTGAAGTAGCATTAACGAACAAAAAATACACCCAAAAGAACGGCACCAACATATATAAATAAATACAATACAAATATCACTACCGGCGCCCCAGTGTCATCATTACTACCCCACTGATGACAACAGCCGCCGACACACCCACCATAGGCGTAATGGCTTCATTACCGATGGCCCAACCCAGGAATAAAGCTACGATGGGATTTACATAGGCGTAAGTAGCAGTGAGTCCAGGCGGTGCATTTTTCGACAACCAGCTATAGGAAGTATATCCCACCAGTGATCCGATGAGTACCAGGTATACATAGGCCTGCCAGCCTTCCAGGGTCATGGCGGGCAGGGTACTGATGGCGCCAGGTTCAAATACGAGGCTCATCCCGAAAGAGAATACACCCCCCGCCAGCATTTGTATAGCCGTACTGGTAATTTGTGTAGGCATAGATAACCGTTGAACAAACAAGGTTCCCACTGCCCAGCAAATATTCCCGGCAACTACCACGGCCACCGGCCATAAAGGAAAGGTACGGGCTTCATGCTGTGCGAAGGGATTAAATAAGAGGAACAGTCCGGCAAAGCCGATGGCGATACCGATCAGTGTTAAAGCAGACGGGCGTTGTTTACTGAAAAAGGCCCAGTCCATTCCCATTATCCAGGCAGGCATGGCAGCTACCATGAGCGCCACCAGGCCGGAAGGCATATAATGCACCGCCAGGGCTACGGTAGTATTACCAATCCCAATGAGGGCGATTCCGATTCCGCAAGCTGCCAGGAATTGTTGGCGGTTAGGCCAGGTGTGCTCCCGCCAGTAACCGATGATTAACAACAAGCTTCCTGCGGCGAGAAAGCGCAGGGCTGACAGGAAAAATGGCGGTACCACTTTGGTGGCGATCTTCATACCCAGGTAAGTGGATCCCCATATAATGTATACGGCTAAAAGGCAAAAGATCAGTTTGGAAGAGAGACTACTTCGTTGATTCATGGTTGCTTTCTTTTGGTACGTTGATAGTTCCGGGTTACTTTATCTACATCTCCGCAGGTACTCATGCTACACCATTTGCGGGATCCATTGCGGCTTTTGTCCAGGAAAAGCCATCCACAGGCAGGGCACTCCTTTATCTGTGCCGGCTTATCAGCAGTATATAACTCTACGGCTGATTTTACCAGCCACCAATATAACTGCTCCAGCGCAGGGGCATTGAACTGTAATTTTCCTGCTGCCGTGAGTTCAATGTTGGCGTAGGCTTCCCCGATATAAGTATTGAACTGCACCAGGTCGGCAGACACCGGCGATTTGCCTGCTATCACGGCCGCAAATAAACGATGCAACAATTCCCGCAACACGAGACTTTTTTCAAAAACGACGGCCGCTTTTTGCGGATAGTCTTTCGCCAGCCGTTCCAGGGTATGGATAATTTTGGGAGATAAGGTACTGGTCCGGGCATACCATTGCAACAAATCTTTGAACGTAGAAAGGTAGTCGTAAGTACCTACTTTTTTACGATTGTCAATCGTATTGACAAAATCCAGGCACAAAATACCACCGTCGAACCGAAGGGTAGAAATGGATTTGGGAACAGGCATATCTCCTATTTTTAGTCTTACCCAACAAAGGTAAAATCTATTTATTAACCAGTAAAACTTATTTTACTGGTTAATAAAAAAGTGGTCAAAAACCAGGTATTCATCTACCTAAATCAACTCTTTAACTATAAAGTTACAAACAAATAAAAATCAATTATTTACAAAATAAAAACCAGTCTCAAAAGAGGCTGGTTTTTGTATACTGATGATAGTATTTTAAGGAGAGACAAGCGAACAGCGACCTTAATTTCTATTAAGCTGTGTTAAAGATACATAAATTATTTTAAATATACTTCAATTATTGTACCTGTAGGTCTTCTTGGCGCCAGAAAACTATCCACCTGTTGGTAGTGTGCTTTCAATTCGTCTCTCAGGGCAAACGGGAAAAAGTTATTTAAACCGGGTGCATATTCGTAAATGATCAGGTCATAATGATGATCCTGTACCTTCTGTTTGTAGGTTGCTAACTGCCGGTTGAACATCCCAACTCCCAGGTGATACCATAACGGGCAGTCAGGTCCGGTTTCCGGTTTATAAGGAATTGCCACCGCCAACGGCGTCAGCTCCGACATATTCAGTACTTTAAGGTCTCCTTTGCTATTCTTTACCACCGGCAGGTTCATAAGCCTGTCCATTCCTTTCACGGTGGACTCCGGCATGTATATTTTACGGAACGGTTTCAGATCAGAAAACACCCAGCTGGAAACAGGAACGTCTGTAGTGTCCAGGTTCACCATGAAATTACGCCGGTTCACTACGTTCTCGTGGTTCGGATTATGGGCATCTACCATTTCCTGCGCAGGGAAAAGGCGATCCGCAAAACGGCCAACATACTTCCACCAGGTACCGGACCACCAGAACAGTACTAACAAAGCAGCTCCCAGCAACGGCTTCGCCTGGTCCAGGTTCACCTGTAACAACCGGCACAAGTAAGTGGCCACGAACGCAAATGCGAAACTATGGAAGAAGATATTGTTATCCGGCGGGGTATAGCTGGTCACCTGGAAAATGGCGGCCTCCCCGAGCATCCCCAGGGTCAGTAAAAAAAACAGCACATCTTTGCGTTGTTGTAACCAGGAGCTCCATTGTTTTACACCTGCTACCAGGCAAAATATCACCATTACCACATAAGCCTTGATCCAGTTGGAGTTACCCAGGATTTCCTCTGTGAAATCATTAAATGCTAACCGTGAGCTATGTGGCGCCTGACCATGGTTGAACCAATAGCCAAAGCCTGGCATCAGCGGCGCAATGAAAAGCACTGCGATCAACACATACATCCCTACAAAAACAGGCAGGTCGAGCCAACGACGGGTTTGAAAACTATTATAAGCCAGGAAAAGCAGGCTTAACATGAAAGCCATACCACCCCCGTCTTGTTTGGTAAAAAGAGAAAGGAATATAAACAAGGCAGCTGCGGCCATCCATATATAACTACGTACACGGCTATCCGAAAAGAAGGACTTGAAAAGAAAACTAAGCCCTACCAGTTCAAATACAATTACGGTATGATTATACCAGGGCCAGAAATTAAAGAAGGAATAAGACAACACAAACACTAACACCGACAACAACCTGATTCCCGGACGTACATCCAGGCTTTTCAGAATAGACCGGAAAGCAAAACCCGCCATGATATTAACCAGGACCTGTGCTTTTACCAGGGAAATCATTTCCGGGCCGAATATCTTAAAGAAGAGTGCCGGGATTATCCAGAAGCCATATCCCAGTGGTGAACCGAAATCCTTAAAAGGAATCTGACCGGAAGAGATGCGATAAGCACCTTCCCAGGAGAGGAAAATATTCACCCGGTAAGGGAATGTAACGAACAACGGCACCAGCGCCAACAGAATAATAATCAGATTTTCGGTAATGGTCCACTTCCGACCTTGTAGGGAAATACTTGACATAGACGTTTGGGATTTGCTATAAGTAATGCTCCGGTAACAGGAACGGCGGCAAAAGTAATCGAATAAATTGTATCTTGGGCCGTCAGAATCAACTTTTTAGTTCCCCATGAAATACATCAAACTACTAAGGCCAAAACATTGGGTAAAAAATGCATTCCTGTTTATTCCTCTTTTCTTTGCCGGAGAAATATTCAATACCGCAAAGATATTACACTTGTTAATTGCCTTTGCTGCCTATAGTTTGATCGCCAGCAGTATTTATATACTCAATGATTACCAGGATATTGAAGCAGATAAACAACATCCGGTAAAATGTAAGCGTCCCCTGGCTTCCGGCGAGGTTTCCAAATCCGCCGCCTTGCTGCTTTTTGTACTCTGTGTACTCGCTGGTGCAGTTATTGCCTGGTTGGTGAGCCTGAAATTTATGTTTGTGCTGGGCATTTACTTCATATTAAACCTCCTCTATTGTTTTGGCTTAAAGCATATTTCTATACTGGACATCATGATCCTGTCTACCGGGTTTGTACTACGGGTTAAGTCAGGCGGTATCGCTGCGGATGTGGCCGTATCGGAATGGCTGATGATCATGATTTTTCTGTTAGCCCTTTTTATGGCCATTGCCAAGCGCCGGGATGATATCCTGATTAAGCAGGAACTGGGAAAGGAAATGCGTAAGGCTGCCAGTGGTTACAATATGGATTTCCTGAATGTAATGCTGGCGTTGGTGTCTGCGGTAATGATTGTATGTTATTTAATGTATACTATTTCCCCGGAAACCCAGGCCAGGTTTAAAACCTATCGCCTATATTACACGACCCTTTTTGTAATTGGTGGATTATTACGATATTTGCAAATAACCTACGTGGAGAACAATACAGGTTCTCCCACCAAAATCCTATATAAAGACCGTTTTATTCAATTAACCATACTCCTGTGGGTACTTAGTTTTTATGTATTAATTTATTTACCGACAGATAAAACTTTTTTTGAATAATGCAAAAGCGGTTATCCAACTGGGGAAATTACCCCACTGTTGCCAGTGATGAAAGCGTATTTACCCAGGAAGATCAGCTCCGCCAATATGTGGTAGGGCATTCCCATATGATTGCCAGGGGCAATGGTCGCTGTTATGGTGATGCTTCGCTGGGCAAGCATAGTATTTCTATGCTGAAGTATGATAAGATGCTCTCGCTGGATACGACAAATGGCATTATAGATGTACAGGCTGGCGTAACACTTGACCAGATTCTCGATATCATTGTTCCCAAAGGATGGTTTTTACCGGTAACTCCCGGTACTAAATATATCACCGTGGGTGGTGCTGTGGCATCGGATGTCCATGGAAAGAATCACCACGTAGACGGCGCCTTTTCGGGCCACATCATAGAGATGGAGGTATTAACCGGTTCCGGCGAAACGATCTCCTGCTCTGCCAGTCACCACACGGATCTGTTCTGGGCTACCTGTGGCGGTATGGGTTTGACCGGCGTGATTACCCGTGTGAAGTTTGGCCTAAAGAAAATAGCCACCGCCTACATCAAACAAACGCAGCTGAAAGCCAGGAACCTGGAAGAAGTGATCCGCCTGTTTGACGAATATAAGCACTACACCTACTCCATGGCGTGGATCGACTGCCTGCAGAAGGGCGACTCTTTTGGCCGCAGCATCCTCATTGTAGGAGAACATGCTACCCCGGAAGAACTCAATGAACAACAAAAGAAGGCGCCACTTACCCTGCCGGCTAAACGAAAACTGACATTGCCGTTTAACCTGCCCTCCTTTGCCCTGAATACTTTTACCGTGAAAGCATTTAACTGGCTATACTATGGGAAGAATTATAAGAAGGTGATGCATAAGGTAATTCCTTACGAACCCTTCTTCTACCCATTGGATGCCATTCTTCACTGGAACCGGGGCTATGGCAAAGCAGGATTTGTGCAATACCAGTTTGTGGTATCGCTGGAGCAGAAAGATGGATTGATTGCCATTCTCAAAAGGATCAGCGACAAAGGCTGGGGATCTTTCCTGGCGGTACTGAAAGTATTTGGCAAGCAGGATAGCCTCATTTCTTTCCCGATGGAAGGATATACCCTGGCACTGGACTTCCCCATCCGTAAAGGACTTTTCGAATTCCTGGATGAGCTGGATGAAATTGTACTGCAGTATGGCGGCCGCTTGTACCTGTCGAAAGATGCGCGGATGAAGCCGGAAATATTCCGCAACAGCTACGCCAATGCTGCCCGCTTCGCTGAAATCGTAAAGCAGTACAACAGTGACAGCCGGTTTGAATCTCTACAGTCTGAAAGATTATCTTTAATAAAATAGTTTTCCCCCTGATTAACCAAACACCTCTCATGCCTACAGTTTTACTACTGGGCGCAGGTTCGGACATGGCAGTAGCCATCGCCAGGAAATTTGCTGCCCGGCAATATCATATTCAATTAGCAGGCCGTCGTACGGCTGCGCTGGAAGCGCAGCGACAGGATCTGCAGGTACGCTACGGTGTTACCGCCAGTGTTCACGCATTTGATGCCACCGATTTTAACTCACACGCCGGTTTCTACGCCGGCCTACCAGTGCAACCAGATATCACAATTTGTGTATTTGGCTACCTGGGTGAGCAAGAGAAAGCACAGGATAACTGGGCAGACGCTGCGGCCATTATCCACACCAATTATACCGGCGCGGTATCTATATTAAATGTAGTGGCCAACAGCTATGAAGAAAAGAAACAAGGTATCATTATAGGTATCAGTTCTGTAGCCGGAGAAAGAGGCAGGCAAAGTAACTATATATACGGCAGTGCCAAAGCTGGCTTTACTGCTTACCTCAGTGGATTGAGAAACCGTCTTTTTCGTAGTGGCGTACACGTGATGAGTGTGCAACCCGGCTTCGTCAATACCCGGATGACCCAGCATTTAAAGCTTCCTCCCCTGCTCACGGCGCAGCCGGAAGCCGTTGCAGAGGCCATCTTTACTGCCGTGAAGAAAAAGAAAAATGTGTTGTATATAAAGTGGCATTGGAAATACATTATGCTCATTATCAAATTAATACCTGAAGGTATTTTTAAAAAACTTTCACTGTGACCATTGCCCTTTTTGATTTTGACGGTACCATTACCAACAGGGATACTCTCTGGGAGATCATCCGTTTTCACCGGGGACGAGCGGCCATGTATGCAGGCATTGTGCAGCTGCTGCCGGCTCTGTTACGATTCAAATTAAAGATGATTCCGGCACAGGAAATGAAGGAGCAGGTATTGGCTTATTTTTTTGGTGAGATGTCGGCTTCCGAGTTTTCCGCTGGTTGTGACAAATTTTGCCGGGAGCGTTTACCCCTGCTTATCCGTCCCCTTGCGTTGACGGCTATACGAAAACACCAGGCGCAGGGCCATCATGTGGTGGTGGTGACCGCCTCCGCACAGGATTGGGTAGCCCCCTGGTGCAGGAAAGAAAACATTGTATGCCTGGGCACCCGCCTGGAAGTAAAAGACAAACTGATTACCGGTAAGATACAGGATATCAATTGTAATGGAGAAGAAAAGGTGCGTCGCATCCGCCAAGCCTACCGCTTGGAGAACTTCTCAGAGATATATGCCTACGGCGATAGTGAAGGAGATCGCCCGATGCTGGCACTGGCGCAGCATGCGCAATTTAAACCCTTTCGGTAACAGCTTTTAGTCATTCGCTTTTAGCTTTTAGCAAAATGCAGCGAAGACATCATATGTTAATCTTCGCTGCATTTTGCTAAAAGCTAAAAGCGAATGACTAACTCCTTTCTACTTCCTGTTTCGCCGAAGGCGGAAAAGTATATTGAAAAACCAGGCCCAGTAAAATCACCAGCAAACAACCAATAGCATTCAGCCAGAGAAATGACACGGTACCTGTCCAATAAATAACCAGTACCACAATCTCCGCAATAATGGCTGCCCAAAAGGTAGCCGTACCGCCTACCTTTTTCAGGTAGAACGCCACCATAAAAATACCCAGGATCACCCCATAGAACCAGGATCCCAATATATTTACTACCTCAATTAAACTACCCAGGCTACCGGCAAACTGGGCCACCACAATACAAAACACCCCCCAGATCAATGTCCAGAGTTTAGACATCTTAAGATAGTGCTCTTCAGTGGCGTGTTCATTATACAATCGCTTGTATACATCTACCACCGTGGTAGATGCCAGTGAATTCAATGCGGCGGCAATACTCCCCCAGGCCGCCAGGAAAATGATAGCAATCAACAATCCGACGAGACCTTTGGGTAAACTGTTCACCACAAAATGTAGGAAGATATAGTTGGTATCATTGGTATCTGCTGCCGGATCTGCCGACTTAATCAATGTCAGGGCGGCTGCTCTGACTTCCTGCGATTTATTATCCGTTTGTTGGAGCGCCTTTTTAGCGCTGGCGATCTGGTTGCTGTTATCTGTTTCCAGTGCGGTAGCCAGCTGCTTTACCTGCTGCTGTTTTAGCTGTCCCAGCTCACTATACTTATCTTCCAGCTTTTTCAGTGCCGGTCCCTGCTCTGTTTTGTGTACCCTGGCCAGTTGCGCTTCATTAAAGAAGATAGGCGCTTTGAAATACAGGTAAAATACAAACACCAATGCACCAATCAAGAGTATGAGGAATTGCATCGGTACTTTCACCAATCCATTCATTAACAGGCCTAAGCGGCTTTCTTTCACTGACTTGGCGGTAAGATAACGGCCCACCTGCGACTGGTCAGTACCGAAGTAAGACAAGGCCAGGAAGAACCCACCAATCACTCCGCTCCATATATTGTATTTATCTTTCCAGTCAAATTTGGTCACAATCACATTCAGCTTATCCATTTTACCAGACACCTGTAATGCCTCTTTGAAGCCAATCTCTTTAGGGAGCAGGTGCACTACCATCCAACCGGCGAGGAACATGCCCCCAAAAATGATCACCAGCTGAAATGTTTGTGTATAGGCCACCGCACGGGTGCCTCCCGCTACCGTGTAGATAATGAGCAACCCACCCATGATCATATTGGTCCAGTATAGATTCCAGCCCAACAGGGACGATAAGATAATGGAAGGGGCACAAATACTGATACCGGTAGACAAGCCCCGTTGCACCAGGAAGAGTGAAGAAGCGAGCGTACGCGTTTTGAGGTCAAACCGTTGCTCCAGAAACTCGTATGCAGTATATACTTTTAACCGGTGAAAAATGGGGACAAAAGTAATACAAAGTACTACCATGGCCAAGGGTAGTCCAAAGTAATATTGTACAAACCGCATCCCATCAGTATACGCCTGACCTGGTGCAGATATAAAAGTAATGGCGCTGGCCTGGGTACCGATGATAGACAACAGTACAATATACCAGGGCATAGACTGGTTATCCAGAAAGTAGCTCTCCATGTTTCGTTGGCCGCGACTTTTCCAGATACCGTATAGTATGATGATAGTGAGTGTGCCTATCAGTACCATCCAATCTAAAGGACTCATGAAAACGTTTTGGTGAATAAGTAGAATAATACGATCAGCAACAGCAGCCAGGCTATTACCAATACATACCAGTAAGTCCATGTTGGAAATAAAGGTGGCTTCTCTTCTTGCAGGTTATCCGATGCCATCGTATTAATCATTTGATTTACTCCACATACTTCCTGTTAACAGGCCCAATGCAATTCCTATTACCAGTCCTACCTGCACCCGCTTGATAGTAAAGCCCAGCAGCAGGCCCAGGATAATACAGAATATAGCTGCGATTCTTAGTTTCGGACGATGTTGTTCGTGTTTCTTACTCATGTTCGTTCTATCCTCTATTTAGCAGAAATCAGGTTTACAAATAACCGGTATGCTCCGGGAACTCCGGCAGGTAATTGCCTGAAAAATGATATACCAGTGTATACGTAGCATCCTTTACCATAGTGCGCTACCAGGGTGGAACCATCCAGTGGTGATTCTCCTTTGTCGTTCATGGTGAAAAGCTTATCGTATGCTTTGTCGGCGTTAACGGTGTAATATAATCCCCTTTCCTGCACCCAACCATTAAAGTCGGCGCTGGTAATTTCATTGGGATAATGGAATACCTGGTTCTTCGGGTTGATGAATTGCACCGGCGCATTTTCATCCGTGACCCTGTCGCGGGAAAGGCCAAATGGATAAGGGCCCAGGTCGTTGATGACCAGTGGATTGTTGACATTATACTGGATCACCAGCTTACCGCCATTTTTCACGTACTCCATGAGTTTGGGTTGCCAGTATTTCATACGTGCATTTACGTTATAAGCACGCACGCCGGCAATGATGGCGTCGTACTGTTGCAGATTGCCATTCATGATGTCTTTCTCTCCCAGCTCTGTTACATCGTATCCTACCTGTCGCAGCGAGGCGGCTACCATATCGCCGGCGCCGGGGATATAGCCCAGGCGGTTGCCATTATGCTTCAGGTTTACGGATACCAGTCGTGCCTGCGCGGCGGGGAATAAGGTAATGAGTGGAATATGATCATAACGGATCTGCTGCATGCTTTGCGTATATTCTTTCCCGTTATTCTCCATTACTACCGTAAACGTATCTACGTGATTATCAGCCATCCCTTTTACCGGGTTCACATTAAACCGTAATTCTACCTCGTCGCCTTTCTGTGCCAGCGCATAGGTAGCGTTGTTATCGGTGGAGGTAAAGCCGGCAGGTAATTGCAAGTGTACCGTACCCTTCACATTGTCGGCCATGGCTTTTACTTTCACTGGAACCGATTGTGATTTGGCATCTGTAAAAATATATACCTGGTTGCTGAGGTCCGCTACTACCGGTGGTGCAATCACTAACGGCTGGTAGATCTCTCCTTTTACCGGATCGGTGTATTTATATTGCAGGGGGCGGCTGATATTGAAATCCTGGTCACCAATGCGGAGGCGAATATCTGCCTGCAGTGCGGGCATGTTTTCCGGGTTACCTACCAGTAATGGATCATTGAATACATACATGCCTACCGGATGTGCGGCGGCCAGCCAGTAAGGCTGGGACTCCGGTGTATTGGCTGGTACTGCCAGGTTTTGGGAGATGTTGGTAAATTTATTGTAGGGTAACTCCTGCTTACCTGCTATGTTAGGTTTGCCGGGTAAGTCTACCTGCTCCAGGGTTACTTTTACATTTCCCCGGTTGATCAACTGCACAGTGGCTTCCATGTTGTATCCGGGTACTACTGTTGGTGTAGTACTGTACGCTTCTGCCCAGATGCCTGCGCAGGCGAAGATCAGCTGTTCGGTTTCCTTTAATTTAAGATTACGCCAGTAGCCGTTGGGCAAGGCCTGGATAGTACGGCGTATTTCCAGCAAGGCTGGAAGAGAGGCGGAAGGATCTTCCATATTATAGGCAGCGAGTGCAGCATCTACTAGAGCCCCTACTTTGCTGCCGCCCGGAATCCTTGACCAGTTGGTATTTACATCATCCAATAAGCTGTGCTTAGGCGTATTCCCTTTTATCGTGAGAAAATATTCGGCGGAGCTACCACGTGAAGCGGGTACACCAAAGCCCTGGCTTTTGTGCTGAGAGCGGCTTTCGGCGGCTATTTCCCCAAAGCCTTTACCTAATAAAGGATTGAAGGCCCCAACGTCCATTTTAAACTGATCTTCGGAGGTAGTGTTGACGCTGCCAAAATTGAAGGTATTCCAGAGAATACGCTTTGCCTGCCAGGGTTTCACGAGCGACAGCTGTTCCGGGAAACGCTTCGGGTCTGCTGCTGCTGTATAGGCTTCTTCTGCCAGCATGGCTGATGCGGTGTGATGTCCATGCCCGGCGCGACTATCCGCAGGGAAACGGCAGATGATCACGTCTGGTTGAAATTTACGGATCATGTATACCACATCTCCCAAAATCTTTTCCTTATCCCAGATGGTAAATGTTTCCTGTGGATTTTTGGAGAAGCCAAAATCCTGTGCATGGGTAAAGAATTGTTCTGCGCCATCAATGCGGCGGGCTGCGAGTAATTCCTGGGTACGGATCAATCCCAGTAACTCGGCCTGCTCATTCCCGATCAGGTTTTGTCCGCCATCACCACGGGTTAAGGAAAGGTATCCGGTGCGGTATAGCTTCTCCTTAGCCAGGTAGCCTAACAAACGGGTGTTTTCGTCATCAGGATGGGCCGCAATATACAATACGCTTCCCAGCGTATCCAGTTTCTTCAATTGCAGTTTAATATCGGCAGCATTCCATACAGGCGAAGGTTGTGCCATAGCAGGCAAACCCCATACTGACAATAAAATGATAATCAGGGCAGTGTAACGTCTTATAATCATTTGATGATACGTGAATTTACAGATTGCCAAAAGTAGTAATTAATTGGTGGCAGGAAAGGAGAAATTGGTTGAGTGGTGGAAATCGTTGGTAAAATAGAAAAGTCCCGGTTGGACCAACCGGGACTTTATTTCTTCATAAGCAAAAAACCAACCAGCTTTAAAGCAAAAACCAATTATTAACAAAGGCGGTTTAGATTTATTTGTATCCTTCGTTCTGCTGGTTGCGAATATTGGGGTTAGCATCCAGTTCTCTTTGTGGGATGGGCAGTATTACTTTGGTACTGGGCCAAGCCACGGGTATAATTTTATCACTCGCCAGGTATTTAACGAATGACTTTTTTGTTCGTATTAAATCAAACAGGCGGTGTCCTTCAAAAGCAAGCTCCTTGCGCCTTTCCATTTGAATGGCATCCAGTAGCTCTTGTCCGGTCACCTTTACCGGTAAGGCATCGCGATCGGCACGTTGTGCCACCACATTCAGATCAGCCTGCGCTTCCGGAACTTTTCCAAGGTGTGCCTGTGCTTCCGCACGGATCAGGTACAATTCTGCCAGCCGAATTACTTTAATGGCTTCGGAAAACGATGACACATCACTGTATTTCGTGATTACATTCGCCGGATTCTCACCTCCGTTCCCGGCACGTTTACTCTTCTTCAAAAAATTCTGACGTATATCACCTGCTGCATAAATATTATATACATCGTTGGTCGCCAGCGCATCGCCGTAGCCGTCCTGGCTGAACAAATAGCCCAGCCCATCGGTGCCGGCATTATCCACGGGTGTATTGATGATTTCAAAAATCGTTTCACCGTTGCCAGTCATTTTGAAATTGCTCACCAACTTCTCTCTCTCCAGGAGTGAATATTTCCCGCTATTGATCACTTCAGTAGCCAGCGCGGCTGCACCTTGCCAGTCTTCTTTATATAACAACACTCTTGACAACAGCGCCTTTGCGGAATACATATTGATTCTGCCAGACGAAAAAGCGGTGGTGTTGCTTTCTTCAAATTTGCGAATAGCTGTTCTTAAGTCGCTGATCACCTGCACATAAGTATCTTTCATACTGCTGCGGGAGGGCGATTGTACGGAATCTATATTGGTGACCGTTACTATAGGTACTCCCATGTGGGACGCCCCAGCAGTAAAATTGTACGGCTGCGAAAACATCCGGGAGAGATCAAAAAATACCAATCCCCTGACGGCGTAAGCTTCTGCTACGAGCTGTTTTGCTTCCACACTGTCGGTAGCCGAAGGCAGCAGTGTTACATTGGGTCCTCTCGTGATGATCATATTCGCATTGGCGACCACACTATATAGCGTATTCCATGAATCGGTGGTATATAGATCATTCGCGGTAACGATGTACTGGTCCTGGTTGCGGTAGCGATTGGTATTGATCACACTGATAAAACCATTATCTGATCTCAGGTCCGGCAATAAAGGCATCGTGCGGCCATAGTAGTTAGGGCTCTGCATGAGGGAATACACCCCATTGGTTGCTGATCGCAATCCAGGTAAATCCCTGATGGCCTTGCCCGTTTCGGCAGACTGGTCTGGTTTTAAGTCCAGAAAGTCTTTGCTGCAGGAGGTCAACAAGCCTGTCAGCAATATCATGAAACCATATGTATACCTGTTCCGCATGAATTCTTTAAAAATTTACATCCAGTCCTACCAAAAATGTTTTGAATACCGGTGGCCGTTGGTCGTAGTCGCCTGTTACCGGTACCTCCGGGTCCATGGTAAGGCGTTTATCTTTTATGTAGGTCCATAAATTATTGCCCCGTACGTAGACTTTCACTTCATTGATCTTGGCGTTTTTCAACCACGATGGTGAGAGGCTGTAGGACAGCAGAATATCTCTCAGGCGGATGAAGCTGTCGTCGTAAAGGAAACGGGATGATACCTGGTTGCTTAGCCCGGATTGGGTACCGCCGAACACTACTTTGGGAACAGTGGTAATATCTCCCGGATGCTGCCAGCGGTTTTCGTAAGTGAGGCGCGACATTTTAGCGCCGCCGCCAAATCCGCCGCTACCATCTGATTCTGTGAATGGTCCCCAGTTATCATATACTTTACTGCCCCAGTTGTAGAAAAACTGGAAGCTTAGTTCAAAGCGTTTATAGCTGAAGTAGTTGGTGATACCACCATAAAATTTGGGTAAGGCGCTTCCCTGGTAAAAACGTTGTGCTTCGCCGTAAGACTTGGTAGTACTGGTTTTAGAAGCATCCTTGTACCACAGGGCTTCCCCTGTTTGAGGGTCTGCACCTGCGAAGCCTACGGTGTAGAACTGGTAGAAGTCCCTGCCTACTTCTCTTCTGAAGTTGAGATCAGTGATCTGGTTATCCAGCCTGGTGATAATATTTTTCAGCGTTGAGAAATTTGCATCTGTACGCCATGAGAAATCATTTTCTTTTTTCGCGATGATATTGCGGGAAGAAAGGGCTATTTCTATGCCGCTGTTTTTCATCTCTCCGTTATTTCTAAAAACAGTAGTAATACCATTTGCAGAAGATACCGGTACGTTCAACAGTAACCGGGAAGTGGTTCTGTTATAGTATTCAATGGTACCCGAGAGGCGGTTTTTAAATACGGCGAAATCGAGTCCTACATTGAATGGTCTGTTTTGTTCCCAGGTAAGAAAGGAATTGGGGTATTGTGTAAGCACATACCCCGGTTTCCCGTCATAGTCATTTCCGGGGCTATACAGCGATAGGGCTGCATAGTTGGCAATAGCCTGGTTTCCGTTGCTGCCGTAGCTTGCTCTTATCTTTAATTCGTTGATGCCGTTGATGGGTTGCAGGAATGGTTCCCTGTAAATATTCCAGGCGGCGCCCAGCGACCAGAATGCGGCGCTTCTCCGTTCGCTACCGAACCGGGAGGAAGCGTCTCTCCGGATAGAGGCCGTGAGATAATATTTTTGTTTGTAGTCGTAGCTGTTGTTCAGAAACAGGCCGGTCAATGAATTAGCGTTGGACACAGAAGTTACTTTCTCTGGTTTGGAAGCATCGGCCAGGGCTTCTAGTCCGGGGAGCAGGTTAGATGCTTCGGATGCGTTACCGTTGTTGGTTGTTTTTTGTGCTTCGTAACCGATGAAGGTGTTGATACCGTGATTGCCCCAGCGCCTGTTGAATCGCAGGATATTGGTAGATACCCAGTTGTTCCACAGTGTATTATTGACGGCTACCCAGCCATTGGTATTTCGTCCATCTGCAAAGCCCGGTGCAAAAAAGAGGTTGCTGTGGGCGTAGTTCAGGTCGAGGCTGATCTTTGTTTCGAAAGACAGGAAATCGGTAAATGTGTATTTGGCGGCGGCTCCTCCCAGCAGGCCATACGTGGTGCCTGTCCGGGAGTTTCCATTCAATATCGCTACCGGATTAAAGGTATTGTTATAACTGAAATCGTAGTTGCCGTCTTTGTTGTAAACCTTCAGCCAGGGCTGAATTCGAGCTAGTGAACGTACGGGATTTCCCATGAGTCCCACATCCGCCACCGCGTTGGCGCGCTGGTATGACAGGGACAGGTTCACATCAAACGATAAGCGGTTCGTAGCCTGGTTACTCAGGTTTAACTTACCCGTCATACGTTTATAATCTACTCCTTTAAGGGCTGATTTAGAATCATAGTATCCCCCGGAGACATAAAACTTTGTTTTATTACTACCGCCTGCGGCAGCTAAGTTTGCCTGTGTGTAGCTTCCATGGCGGGTCAGTTCATGTATCCAATCCGTATTTACGGTGGTATCTACGCCACGGGCTTTGATTTCCCGTTGGAATCCTGCTTCTCCGGAGCCGTCTGCCTTATTCGCCCATCCTTCCCTTAATAGCTCCAACATCTCGCGGGTATTAAGCGGGTAATTAGCGCGGGGAATGGTGAGCTGATTGCTGCCTCTTTGTATGGAGGCGCTGATCTTTGTTTTACCCTGGCTGCCGGTTTTGGTAGTAATTAATATTACCCCGTTGGCAGCGCGGGAGCCGTAGATCGAAGCAGAAGCGGCATCCTTTAAAATAGAAATGGAGGCGATATCTGCACTGTTGATTCCTGCCAGGGAATTTACATTGTAGTCGGTGAGATTGTCTGTTACTACGGGCACACCATCTACTACATAGAGTGGTGAACTTCCGGCAGTAATAGATCCTATACCACGAATATGAATACTCGGTACGGAGCCGGGCTGGCCGGATCCGTTGGTAGATTGTAATCCTGTTACATTGCCTTGTAAGCTTTCCTGGAAGCTGCTACGGGGTGCTTTATCATACAATGAAGCATTTACCATAGTAGCTGATCCTGTCAAAGAACTTCTTGTTTGCACGCCATAAGCCACTACCACCACTTCATTCAATCCTTTGGCATCATCTTTCAGCGTGATGTTAAAGTGGGTATTATTATTTACCGGCACTTTCTGTTCTTCATAACCGATGAAGGAACAAATCAACGTCGCTGAAGCGGGTGTTTCCAAATGAAATAATCCTTTTTCATCTGTGGTAGTACCTTTGTTCAGGCCTGCAATACGCAAACTCACACCGGGTAATGGATGTCCGAAAACATCTGTTACCGTTCCCGAGATACGAATACCGGTGACCTCTTTTTCTTCTGGCGCAATGGCAACCAGGTTAGCAGAAAGCTGCCTGAAAGTAAGACCAGTATTCTTCAATATCTTTTTCAAAATATCTTCTGTCAAAGCATTATTCATGTCGATAGACACTCTGCTGTTAGCTGGGAGCAGATCGTTGCGGTATACGAAACGACAACCGCTTTTCTTTTCGATCAGCTTTAACAGCCTGGTCAGTGGCAATGAATCTGCTTTGATGGAGATGCGACGATCCGTTTGACCGAAGACATCTCCTGTTATTTGCAAACAGGTAATAAGAATAATAAAGGACACCAGTTTCATTATCAGTACAACTTTTCCCAATGTTTTTATACGCAAAAGGATTGCTTAATGTAGGAATTTTTTCCATACATTTAGGTTGTAAAAGGTCATAAAACTACGACAGGACTACATTGCCAAGTGAAGCTAACTGCCGTTTGATCTCAACAAAAGGGGGTAAATGTTTGCAGCATTTGCCCTTTTTTATTTAAGAGGTATCAATTTTCGTTTTTTTCCAACCGCCCTATTGGGTAATAAATACGTCATTACCTGCTATCCGGCAATGGAATGATGTTGTAACCTTCAGCGCTTCCAGTACTTCCGGAAACGATTCATCTTTAAATGTCCCGGTAAAATGGAAGCTTTTCAGTTTGTCGCTGAGATGTATCTGAATGCCATACCAGCGTTCCATTTTAAGGGCTATATCTTCGAATTTATCATTATCAAATACCAGGTAATTATCTCTCCAGGCAGTTTCTGTCACCAGGTTGTCCTGCTGGTTGTTATGGAGCGTTTCCACTTTGTAACCTGCTACCACGTTGGGTTGGGTTAATTGGGCGTCTTGGCCGTGCTGCAACACAATTTTTTGGTTGGGTAACAGTTTTACACTGCGTTCCAGTCCGTCGTTAAGTGTTACTTCCACGGCGCCGGTGATCAGGGTGGCTTCTGTTGTCTGATCCTGCGTATAGGCTTTTACGTTAAAAGAAGTCCCTAATACTTTAATGCCCATTTTGGCGGTGTGTATATAAAATGGTTTGGCTGCATTCTTTGCTACATCAAAGAAGGCTTCTCCTTCCAGTGTTACTTCCCGGTTGTCCAGGTTATTCATGTCAGGATTATAGGTTAAACGGCTGCCTCCATTGAGCCATACTTCGGTACCATCGGGTAACTGTGCTTTAGAGCGAACGCCATCGCGGGTAAAGATGGCGGCCATTGCTTTTTCGTTGCCCTTAAGCGGGGATTTATTGGCCAGCAGGTAAACGCAATAGCTGCCCAGTAATAATACCAGCACACTGAGTGCGGCTACTATTTTACGGATGTTGCGGCCAGTCGTTTTTACGGGCAATTCGGCCGATGGCAGTATCATTTCCATTTTGTGGAGATGTCTTTCCAGTGCGGTATCTGTTCTATGATTCCATTCTTCGCTATTAGCCGGCTGAGGCCAGTTGCTTAAAACGGAAAGTTTGTATCTCAGATCAGGATCCTTCTGCAGCAGCTCTTCAAGCTCACGCAACTCTCCCATCGTGGCTTCGCCCGATACCTTTCTTCCCATCAAAAGCCATATTCTTTCCTGTTCCATGTATGATACAAAAGCATGATTATATAGAAGGACAAGCAGATATTGAAAATCTACTACTCCCGCTGAAAAAAAATTTAAATTATTTTGTTTTGATGAAGGAGAGGTTGATCACCTCGCTGATTTTTTTGAGGGCCTGGGCCATGTGTACATCAATGGTATTCACGGAGATATCGAGGATTTGGGCTACTTCTTTGTATTTAAGACCATCTTCCCGGATCAGTTTGAAGATCATTTTTCTTTTTGGCGGGAGGGCATTGACCGCAGCTTCAATTCTTTTCACCATTTCACCTGAAATGAAGATTTGTTCCGGGGTGGCATAGCTGACGCTAAAGTCGACCGCCAGTTCATCCAAACTGAAATGTTGGGTCCGGGCTGCTTTATTTAAATAGTTGAGGGCAATATTTTTAGTAGATACATAGAGGTATACCCGGAGGTTTTCTACCTGGAGCAGTCGCTCCCGGTGGTTCCAGACATTCATAAATACGTCTGAAGCTATTTCTTCTGCCGACTCCCAGGATTTGATGATAGAATAGGCAAACTGACTCAATGGCTTGTAAAATAACCTGAACAACGCCTTATAAGCCTGCTCATCGCCTAAAGAGGCCACCCGTTCCACCAGTAGCTGTATATTAGCTTCTTCCCTCAATGATTTCGTTTTTGGTTGAAAGTTGATCCCTAAAGATAATACGGATTCATATTAAATTAATATTGTTTTACATCTTTTTTTATATAATAAATTAATTACTAATATAATACAGGCTGCTGACCTTACTTTTTAAACATAAAATACACTGCACCAACCAGGAAGAAAAAAGACACGAGGTAATTCCAGCGCAGGGGCTCTTTCAGGAAGGTGACGGCGAAGATGCTGAAAACAGTCAGGGTAATTACTTCCTGGATGGTTTTTAGCTGAAATCCGCTAAATCCTTCCTGTGCGCCATACCGGTTTGCCGGCACCATGAAGCAATATTCAAAAAAAGCAATGCCCCAGCTGATCAGGATAACTTTCCAGAGTGCCACATCCTGATGTTTCAGGTGGCCATACCAGGCAAAAGTCATAAAGGTGTTGGAAACGGTGAGCAAAATGATGGTGCGCATGTATATAATTAATATTTCTGCGACCAATTTACAGCTATCCGGGTTATTTACCCATACAAATTATATCACATATATTTGATTGGGCAAAAAAAGAGGGACCGTATTGGGTCCCCCTGGATCAAACAAAATGGGTTTCCATATTGAATGATGTTGTGTTGTTGGTTGCTATTTCATTTTAATTCAGACTATTGCTCCAGTTTAACTTCGCCCAGATCAGTTGCCTTACCTTCTTCTACTTTTACGGCTTTAATCACGGCATTTTTATATGGGCTTTTACCGAGAATGGTTACGGTATAATTACCGGCTTTGGCAGCAGGGATGGTGAATGCACCCTGGGATACCGCGCCTTTTAATTTATCGGTACCATTATCAGCTTCTACTTCTGCAGCACCATCAGCAGGTGTAATTTTACCAGTGATAGAACCACCTTCTACTGCAACACTTTTCAGGGAGTCCCTACCTTGTAACGAATCTACACGCTGCAGGGAATCAAATCTCATTAAGGAATCAAATCTCATTAAGGAGTCAGTTCCTTTTAAAGAATCGATGCTTTGCAGAGAGTCGATGCTTTGCAAAGAATCCAATCCGTACATCTTTATAGAGTCCAGGCGAACCAGGGAATCTACGCCTGCTACAGAATCCACCATTGCGGCGGTGCTGTCAACAGACTTTACTGCAACTACGTCAGCACTTTTAAAAGCGGACATTCCTACGACCATTGTTGCTAATGCGAACATTCCTACAATTGATTTTTTCATGGCATTCAATTTTTTGTATGGTTAAGATTTAATGATGACTCTTCTCCGGCCCAGACAGAAGTGCATGGTTTTTGATATATGCCCTCATCGTTGGCTGCCGTATAATAACAATACATCCAGACATTCACTTACCATTAGTCAAAGAAATGTTAAAGTGAAAAAAGAATAAGAAGCCATCAACAGGTAAGCGTTCGTAATTAGTAATTTTAAAAATTATCTTCGCGGTACGGAAACAAATACAAAAGATCAAAAGCATGTTGCAATTGAGTAATGAAGAAATAGTAAAAGGCATCCGGAGCAGAAATAAAGATGTATTTGAAGCTGTTTTTAAACAGTTCGCCCCTTCTATGTATAATATAGCCGTGAGGTACGTGAAGAATGAAGATGATGCCAATGATATGGTACAGGATGTTTTCCTCAACTTGTGGAAAGGTGCGGAAAACGTGGACGAAAGAGCCCCTATTAATCATTACCTGGCAAGAGCTACTGTCAACACCTGCTTAAATCGCCTCAAAAAAGATCAACGACAGGAAGTATATACCAAAGAACAAATGCTGCGTAGCAGCCCGACAGAAAATAATCACCAACTACTGGAGCATAAAGAACTGGAAGCACAATATCACAGTGCCCTCGAGAAATTACCCGACCAGTGCCGCCGTGTTTTTGAAATGAGTCGCCTCAAAGGCTTATCGCCAGCCGAAATCGCAGAACAACTCAACATCTCTATTAATACAGTATATGCGCATCTGACCACCGCATTAAAACGACTGCGGGTAGATCTGATTAATAAATCCTGACCGTTTTGAAATTTTTTTTCAGTTCGTTTAGTGGTATCACATACACCGGTTGTATTACTAATAAGTAGCCATGAATAATCAAACAGACATAGATATAGTAGTCCGTTACCTGGAGGATCCGGAAAATGAGCAGTTCAAGCAGCAGCTCAATGACTGGATACAACAGGATGCTGGCCACCTGGATATTTTCCTGGATATGAAAGCCATGTGGCATGGAGATCCTCTCCCGACGCCTTCTGCTTTTGATACCAGTGGAAAATGGCAGGAACTTAATACCATGCTGGACGAAGTGCCTGTTACAACCACGGTAGCCCCTGCTACTACCCCCGGGGGGCGTGTTATTAAAATGAAACGTCGCTACTGGTGGGCAGCTGCAGCTGTATTGGCTATTGCCGGCACCTGGACCTGGCTGGGGCCTGGTGGTTACCAGACTTATGCCACCGCACAACAACAGGACAGCTTGAAACTGCCCGATGGCTCCATGATGTACCTGAATGCACATACGCAGGTGCGTTATGCCCGTGGCTTTGGTAAAGCCAACCGGTTAATAAAAATAGATAAAGGAGAAGCTTTTTTTGATGTTACGAAAAATGATGCCCTCCCCTTCATCGTAAATGCACCGGAAGTAGAAGTACAGGTGCTGGGTACTGCCTTCAACGTGAAAGCAGCCAACAGCGGTGTAAAAGTATTTGTACAATCTGGTAAAGTAAGCGCCGCTTATAAAGGCACAGAGAAAAAAGTAATCCTCACCCCGGGCGAGGAAGCCTCTCTGAAGCATCATGGTAGCGAAATTGACACCCGCATACACAAAAAGAATAATAATATCCTGGCGTGGAAAACCCGGACCCTGACCTTCGATGACACCCCGCTGAATGAAGTAGCGGAATCATTGGAAGATTTCTATCATGTACAGATAAAGATCAGCAATCAGCAACTCGCTGATAAAAAATTGCTGGCCACCTTCCCCAATATGTCATTGGATGAGGTACTGGACATTATGAGAAAGACCCTGCAAATTAATATCACGCATAAAAACGACCTGGTAGACATCTACTAATACGCGCCTGACTTTTTGCTTATGCAGCATTTATTGCTACAGGCGCGTTGCTCCAATACCAGGTTTGGGGGCGTGCCTGATTTTATTTTCATTGTTATCCTGGTATTGGCCAATGCTGTTGCTATGGCCCAAAATCCTATTGCCCCACCTAAACGAATTACCCTGCAGGTCAGCAATGCCAGTCTGAAAACAGTGATCCGGGAAATAGAAAAACAAACAAAATATACTTTCGCCATTTCATCTGAAGAGCTGGAAAGCCGCCATGGAGTTAGTTTACATGTACATAATGCCAGGCTTTCGGAAGTACTTCCCAATATCTTTCCTCCCACTAAGTATAAAGTAGAAATAAAAGACGGGCAAATCATCGTCATCCCGCTCAGTGCTATTATACCAGCTACAACACCTGCGCCCAATAAAAATACCGACAACAACAAATGGAGTATTACCGGTATGGTCACAGACGGTATACAGCCGCTCAGTGGCGTATCTATCCGAGAAAAAGGCAGTACCAACGGCACTGCCACCGCAGAAAACGGGACATTTAAGCTGGACCTGGCCAATGCACAGGCTACCCTGCAGGTATCGCTCATTGGATACGAAACCAAAGAGGTTTATGTACGGGAACGAAAAAATATTGCTGTCATACTGGAGCCGGATCTGCGTAAACTTAATGAACTGGTGGTATTGGGATATGGTTTGCAGAAACGCGCCAACATTACCGGCGCTATTGCCCAGGTGGATGGTGTCCGGCTGAGAAGCCGGCCCGTAGCCAATGTAATGGCTGCATTACAAGGTACCGCTACCGGCCTGGTGGTAACCCGCAGCAACGGGCAACCCGGCCGCGAAGGATTTAATATACAGGTAAGGGGTGGCAGTTCTGCTTCCGGTAATACACCTGTTATTGTAGATGGCGTACCCGGTTCCCTGGCAGTCCTCAACCCGGATGACATTGAATCCGTGTCTATTCTCAAAGATGCTTCCGCGGCATCTATCTATGGCGCCCGCGGCGCCGGTGGTGTAGTACTGGTAACCACGCGCACAGGTAAGCCCGGCAAACTGAGAGTAGATTTTAATACCCTCGCTGGTTTCGAAACACCCATTCGTTTACCCAACCGGGTACCTTCCTGGAAAGCGGCCACCATGCAAAATGAGGCGGCAGTCAATGCCGGCGAAACAGCTCCCTGGGATCCGGCAGAAATAGCCCTGATGCAGTCGGGCAACCACTACGCAATCGACTATCAACGTCCGGACTACTATAAATACTATTACAATTTTGATCCGATACGGGTGCTTACCAAAAGCAAAACAGGTATCCAGAATTACAATGTATCTGTGAAAGGCGGTGACAGCACCAACCAGTTTTCTGCGTCCTTCGGGTATTTCGGGCGACAAGGGCTTTTTGCTGTAGGCCCTGATAAAACACACCGGGTGAATGCGCGGGTGAACATGAACAACCGGCTTAGCAAACATTTGAGCCTGGAAACCCGCCTATCATATGCCCAAACCAATACCTTCTCCCCCTCCCAGGCCGTGGAAGGCCCCAAAGGCTTACTGGCCGGGCTTTACAGAGGCCCCGGAAATGTACCGGTATATGTACCAGGTACTGATCATTATGCATATGGTGCCACACCTGCCTATGCTATCCTGGAGAATGGTGGTGTACGGGAAGAAAAAAATAATTATGCAGATGCCGTGTTTACCTTGCGTATCGATAGCATCGTGAAAGGTCTTACTCTACGGGCGGTATATAGTCCGCAACAACACACGCTGCAGGACAACCTGGGAAGAAATACCCTCGCCCTGTGGAATCGTGTTGATACAGCAGCCCTGATCCAACCGGATAACTTCCTGCAGCAAAGCAAGCTGGTCGCCAAAGGTGGTAACCTGCAACTATTGGCAGATTATGATCTGAAGATAGAGAAACACAATATTCACCTGCTGGGAGGCTACACACAGGAAACCTATAACACCACGCAAAATACCGCGTCTTCCTATAATGTGCCGGCAGCTGATATAAACCATGACCGGTTCTCTAACGTTCCCGAATATACGCAGTTGTTGGCCGCGTCTGGTTCTCTGCAATCTATCTTTGGTAAACTAAATTACAACTACGACAATCGTTACCTGTTGGAGGCCAACCTGATTGGTGCCCGGCTAACGCAATACAGCACTTCGTTTCCCGGTGGCACACAGTGGCAGGCTTTTCCTTCTTTCTCTGCCGGATGGCGTTTGAATAATGAAACCTGGTTTAACAACGCCCTGCCGTTTTTTAACGACTTTAAGCTGCGCTGGTCCTGGGGGCGATTGGGAAATGTAAACAGCTGGAACAGCATCCCTAATGATGAGCGGCTACAAACTTTTACTTTTGATAACACCCAGCATTTACTGCCATTTGTTTATAAGAACCCGGTGATACAGGCCCATGGCTGGGAAAATATTTCCACCTATAACTATGGATGGGATGCCACACTTTTCCGTGGACGGCTTACAATCGCCGCTGATTATTTTGTTAAGCGAAACCGGGATATGCAAATTCCCGTATTAACATCTTCCACCCTTGGCGCGTGGCCGATTGATTTCCACCGCGGAGAAATGAAAACCTGGGGCTGGGAAATCAATGCCGGCTGGCGGGATGATCGCGGACCTTTCACCTGGTATATCAACGCCAACCTGTTCAACAGTCAGAACAAAGTGCTGCGCAACGACAACGTAGCGCCACAGGCAGGCTGGAACCAGGGTATTGCGGGATATCCCTACTCCTCCTTATTTGGGCACCAGGCAGAGGGCTATTTCCAGACTACCGATGAAGTATCACAACATGCCTATCAACACGCACAAACAGGGCCCGGCGATCTTCGTTACAAAGACATCAACGGTGATCATAAAATCGATAATGCCGACCTGGTATACCTGGGCAGCACGGATCCGCAATTCTCATATGGTATAGATGCCGGCCTGGCCTGGAAAGGATTTGATTTCTCTGTGTTCTTCCAGGGCGTGGCTCAACGTAAGGTGATGCCAGATCCACGCTATAACCTGCCATTTACCAGCGCCTGGCAGCAACCCTGGGATATCAACCAGGATTACTGGACGCCAACGCATCCGGATGCCCTGTTTCCAAGATTATACCTAAACGATCAGCAGAACACCGTTCCTTCTTCACACTGGGTGATGAACGGGGCTTACATCCGGTTAAAGAATCTGCAGCTAGGATATACACTACCTCGTCACTGGTTGCAAAAAATGAAGATCAACAGTTTGCGCATTTATTTCTCGGGGCAGGATTTATGGGAAAGCACTAAAATGAAAATAAAATATTATGATCCTGAACAGGCGGGTGGATATAACGGGAACGTATATCCGTTTTTCCGTTCCTACACATTGGGCTTGGGGATGAGCTTCTAGCGCGGATTTTAGTCTTGTTCAGGATTAAACTGATTAGACTGATTTTTATTTTTGATTAATAAGATTAAAAAAATAAAGGGAAGATGTAAGCATGATTGGCTTATATCTTCCCTTTATCTTTTTTCATCTTTATAAAAAATCAGTCTAATCAGTTTAATCCTGAACAAGACAAAATCCTATTCCGATTTCTTTCCTGCCAGTAAGTACAGTGCTGCCATACGAACGGCCACTCCATTTTCTACCTGCTCGAGGATGATGGACTGACCGGAATCAGCCACATCAGAATTTATTTCTACCCCGCGGTTAATGGGTCCGGGGTGCATAATCACGATTTCTTTATTCAGGCTATCCAGCAGCTGACGGTTTACGCCGTAGGCCAGGGAGTATTCCCGGAGGGAAGAGAATAAAGGGGTGTTTTGCCTTTCCAGCTGAATCCGCAATACATTGGCTACGTCGCACCATTGCAGTGCTTCCCGGATATCATAGCTCACATTCACACCAAGTGCAGCGGCCATATATTTAGGAATCAGCGTAGGCGGTCCTACTACGGTTACTTCGGCGCCCAGTTTTTTAAGACAGTAAATATTGGAGAGGGCTACCCTGGAGTGCATGATATCCCCGCAGATGGCTACTTTTTTACCTTCTACGCTACCCAGTCTTTCGCGGATAGAGAAAGCATCCAGTAATGCCTGCGTGGGGTGCTCATTGATACCATCGCCCGCATTCAGGATAGGCACGTTGATGTGCTTGGCCAGGAAGTGCGGTGCACCGCTGGCCGAGTGGCGCATCACCACCATATCCACTTTCATGGACAGGATGTTGTTCACCGTGTCAATCAGCGTTTCTCCCTTGGATACGGAAGAGCCGGAGGCAGAAAAGTTAACGGTATCTGCACCCAGCCGCTTTTCCGCTAACTCAAAGGAGATGCGTGTGCGGGTAGAATTCTCAAAAAATAAATTAACAATAGTTGTATCGCGCAGCGTAGGAACCTTTTTAATAGGCCTTTGTAAAACCTCCTTAAACTGGTCGGCTGTTTGAAAAATAAGCTCTATATCCTGGCGCTGCAGATCGCGAATTCCGAGTAAGTGTTTTACAGAAAGTGACATTAATGTGCAAATATAAAGGGTGAAATCTGAATTCTGAAATCCGGATTCATATTAGTCAATTAGAATTACTTCGTCATTACCGTCTCTTTCGTTCCATAACACCCTTACTTTCTGGGAAATGAGGGCGTCTATGGTCCGTCCGGTATAGTCGGGCTGAATAGGTAGCTGTCTGCTGAATCGTCTGTCGATCAGCGTAAGCAGCTCTACCGAAGCAGGCCGGCCGAAATCCATCATTGCATCCAGCGCAGACCGAATAGTGCGTCCTGTATACAATACGTCATCTATCAACACTACCTTTTTATTTTCTATAGAAAAATCAATGCTTGTTTCACTGGGTACATGCAACGTTTTGCTTTGATTAAAGTCGTCCCGGTAAAAGGTAATATCCAGTTTACCATAGTCAATATGTGCGCCTGGTACCAATTTCAACAAGGTCTGATGAATTCTGCCGGATAAATAAATCCCCCTGGGTTGCAATCCAATCAGTACCGTTTGTTCAAACTGTAAATGATTTTCTATCAACTGGTGACAAAGCCTGTCTATTGTGATAGCCATCTGCTTGCCGTTTAGTATGGTTTTCAAAACACAACGTTTTAGGTGCCAAAAATAATGATTAAATGCAACAGATAAAAAGCTGATTGTGAGAAATGCCTGATTAACAATCTAATATTTCATTTTGATGCCCATTTTATCATCGTTTAACAGCATGTACAAATTGTAATTTATACTAATAGGGCAAAACGACATTTAGCCGGGCTAATCTTTGTAACTTAGCTGTATCAATATTTTAATATGCAACTTCTTAAGTCAATTATAGCTATGGCCGCTTTCTTCCAACTCTGGGGTACTAATGCAGATGCCCAAATTAAAACAGGCGATAAAATACCCGCTTTTTCGCTACAGGATCAAAATGGAAAAACCTTTGATATCACTACTGTTTTAGGGAAGCAACCCCTGGTGATTTATTTTTATCCAAAAGATGAAACCAGTGTATGTACCAAGGAGGCTTGTTCTTTCCGTGACTCGTTCCAGGATTTCCAGCAATATGGCGCCATGGTGATTGGTATCAGTTCGGACAATGTAGCGTCGCATAAGAGCTTTGCCACGCATCACCACCTTCCCTTTACGCTGTTGAGCGACCCGAAAAATGAAGTACGCAAATTATTTGGTGTGCCTAAAACCTTTGTGATACCTGGTCGTGTTACCTATATCGTTGATAAGAGAGGTATTGTAGTACATGAGTTTAACTCCCTTCGTGATGGAGAGAAACATGTAACAGAGGCACTGGCGGCGCTGAAGAAAATGCAGTGATTATTTCGTTGAATCTTGTTGTTGCGCGATTTACCTGGTGAGATGATTCACCGGGTAGTGAAAGTATGGTCTGGAAAGAGCTGTTTAGCTGTTGTATTGGGTTATACTATATACCTCTTAAATCTCTAAAGGAATTAATTTCTTCTTTCAGGGCAAATAACTGTATCCCCCATATTAATCCTCTTACCAGTGCAAAGGCTACCAGGGCCAGGGAAAAGGATACCTGCATAAAGCTGCCTTCTTCGCGGTTGGTGAGTGTTATCACACGGATGAGGAATACCAGTGCTACTGCGAGGAAAATGCCGGCTTTAACACCGGTAGTACGCATCTGTTTACTGAAATACTGGTTAAACCCTTTCACGGCGGCAATGCTGGCTTCCGGCTGAGTGACACCGGCTGCGATGAGTCGTTGTTCCAGGTCGGCTACCCGGCGTTGTTTATGATGTTCTGAGAAGTAAGTCTGAATAATCTCTCCCTGCATAGTTTCCATGATACTGAAATGAGGCTGCAAGTTACAAAAAAGGCGATGGATATAAATCCACCGCCTACATATAAATCATGAACATTTACTAAGCTTCCTTCAGGAACGGGTACCGGTAGTCGGTAGCTGGTACAAAAGTTTCTTTGATACTTCTTGCACTCAACCAGCGATAGAGGTTCAGCATAGAGCCTGCTTTATCGTTGGTACCGGAGGCGCGGGCACCGCCAAATGGCTGCTGGCCTACCACTGCACCGGTTGGTTTGTCGTTGATATAGAAGTTACCTGCACTGTTTACCAGTTTGCGGGTAGCCAGTTCCACTGCATAACGGTCCTGTGCAATCACGGCGCCGGTTAACGCGTATTCGGAAGTGGTATCTACTACCTGCATGATTTCTTCGAACTTATCGGCTTCGTATACATGAATCGTCAGTACTGGTCCGAAGATTTCCTCGCACATGGTTACATACTTAGGATCGGTTGTTTCAATTACGGTAGGTTCAATGAAATAACCTTCTGCTTTGCTGTAGTTACCTCCTGCAATGATTTTTGCGGAAGGATCACTCTTCGCATTATCGATGTACTGCGCAATTTTATCGAAAGAGCGTTCATCGATTACCGCGTTGATGAAGTTGCTGAAATCTTCTGTGGTACCCATTTTCATGGTTTTCAGTTCAGCAATTAATTTTGATTTTATATCGTCAGCAAGATTGTTTGGTATGTATGCGCGGGAGGCAGCAGAACATTTCTGGCCCTGGTATTCGAAAGCGCCACGTGCTAAGGCAGTAACAGCAATATCTACATCGGCTGATTTGTGAATGAGCACGAAGTCTTTACCACCGGTTTCACCTACGATGCGTGGGTATGTTTTGTATTTGTGAATGTTTTCACCGATTGTCTTCCACATGGTCTGGAATACGCCGGTGGAGCCGGTGAAATGTATACCTGCGAAGTGAGGATCTGCGAAGCAGATATCGCCGATCAACGGGCCGCCTGCATATACCAGGTTGATAACACCGGCTGGCAATCCTGCTTCTATCAGCACTTTCATGATAATCTGAGCGGCAAATACTTGTGTATTAGCGGGTTTCCATACTACTACGTTACCACACATAGCTGCGGAAGTAGGCAGGTTACCGGCAATAGCGGTGAAGTTAAAAGGTGTTACTGCGAGTACGAAACCTTCCAGTGGGCGGTATTCTACGCGGTTGTGGATACCAGGCGCACATACCGGCTGCTGGCGATAAATTTCGCTCAGGAAGTGTACATTATAGCGGAGGAAGTCGATCAGTTCACAAGCACTGTCTATTTCAGCCTGGTAAGCATTTTTGCTTTGGCCGAGCATGGTAGCGGCGTTGATATGATAGCGGTATTTGGTAGCGAGGAGTTCAGCGGCGCGTAAGAAGATGCCGGCGCGTTGCTCCCAATCCATATTGGCCCATTTTTCACGGGCATCCAAAGCGGCTTTGATAGCGGCTTTTACGTGGGTGGCGTCTCCCACATGGAAATGACCTAATTTGTGTTTGATTTCGTGCGGAGGGCGCAGATCTACCGTTTTACCGGTACGGATTTCTTCACCGCCGATGTACATAGGTATATCAGCTACTTCTCCCTTAAATGCGGCTAATTGTTTCTTAAGGGCAATTCTCTCAGCGGAACCCGGCGCATAAGACAACACAGGCTCATTTGCTGGCGCTGCGTACTCAAAGTATCCTGTATTCATTGTAACCTGATTTTATATTTGTTTATTTGGTCATTTATAGACGGGGTGAAAATACCCGGACTGTAAACAACCAAATAAACAAATGACTACGTGTTTTGTTTCCGCAGCAAAATTAATGGTTACAAAGCCTACTGGCTTAATAATAATTAGTAGATCCTTATTAATTATTGTCCTCTTCTTTCTGCATCATGAGGTATGCCTTGATAAATCCGTTCAGATCGCCGTCCATTACAGGCCCTACGTTACCTACTTCAAAATCGGTACGGTGGTCTTTGATCATTTTATACGGATGGAATACGTATGATCTGATCTGTGAGCCCCATTCGATTTTTCGTTTGTTGGCGTTGGCTGCATTTTTCAGCTCTTCCCGCTTGCGGATTTCTTCTTCATACAAACGCGACTTTAACATGGTGAGCGCCTTTTCGCGGTTCTCTCCCTGTGTACGCGCCTGCTGGCATTCGATAATGATACCGGAAGGGATGTGCTTTAATCGCACGGCAGTTTCCACCTTGTTTACGTTCTGTCCACCTTTACCACCGGAACGATAGAATTCCCATTCCAGGTCTGCAGGGTTTACAGCAATCTCGATAGTATTGTCTACTAACGGATATACATATACGGAGGCGAAAGAGGTATGCCGGCGGGCATTGGAATCAAATGGTGAAATACGTACCAGTCGGTGTACCCCGCTTTCTGCCTTGAGGTGACCATAAGCAAAGTCGCCATCAAACTCGAGTGTAGCGGATTTTATCCCGGCACCATCCCCATATTGTGTATCAATTTCTGATACTTTCCAACCTTGTTTCTCTCCATACATGCGGTACATACGCAGCAGCATTTCAGCCCAATCCTGGCTTTCCGTGCCGCCTGCACCGGAGTTAATGGTGAGTACTGCAGGCATTTCGTCTTCCGGCTGGTTCAAAGTAGATTTAAACTCCAGGTCGTCCAATGCCACTACTGCAGCACCATACGCCTGTTCTACTTCTTCCTCGGAAGCTTCTCCTTCTTTGAAAAAATCGTTCAGTACCGCACTATCATCGATAGCGGCGTTTACCTGATCGTAAAGGTCAACCCAATATTTGTTTACCTTAATTTCCTTCAGAATCGAAGTCGCTCTGACGTTGTCGTCCCAGAAACCGGGCGCCAGGCTTAGTTGTTTGTCGTTTTCTATTTTAGCTAATCGGTCAGGTACGTTAAAGAAAACCTCCCAGGACATATAAACGGTCCCTCATAGCTTTAAGTTGCTCAGCTGTCATAGCTGGCAAATGTATGTAAAAATACAGATATCTGCTAATGTCGGATAAGTTTGTTTTAGTTGTCCATTTTAGCATAATATTTGCGCAATAACGCGGTAACCATGTCGCTAATATTATAAAAAGTTCATATTCATTATGGTCAGCCATGAAACCCTCCACTTTAAGAACAAATCTGTCTTTAATACGCTTGGTTACGTGCTTATGTTAACAGTCAATGTACTGGCTATTGCACTTCCCATCAACGGTAAAACTACTGCCCAGATTTCGGAGGAATATCCCAATCTTTTTGCACCGGCACATTTTACATTTTTGATCTGGGGGCTGATCTATGTTTCTCTTGGCGCATTCATCATTTACCAGCTCTGGCTGGCCTTTTCCAATAAGCATCCGGAAGCCTTATCACAGCTCATGCAAAAAATGAAAGAATGGTTTCTTATTTCTTCCGTTGCCAACGCCTGCTGGCTCTTTGCCTGGCATTACCACCTGATTCCGGTTAGTGTAGTCATCATGTTTATGCTGCTCCTTTCCCTGGTGATTATTCAGCTGAACTTTCGCATAGGCGTGGCACCGGCTACGTTACCTGAAAGATGGTTCATTCACTTTCCTTTCAGTCTTTACCTGGGCTGGCTCACTATTGCTACCATGGCCAACCTCACCACCCTGCTGGTATACGCCGGATGGGAGGGCAACCTGCATACACAAATCCGCTGGACCATTGCTATGATTGGACTGGGCACCCTGTTCAGCATGGCTATGGTATTGTTGCGCAACAATATCGTATACGCGCTTGTTAGTGTATGGGCCTTCTATGGCATCCTGGTGAAAAGAAAAGCGGCAGACATACTGGAAGAGAATGCCATTGTACAGAGTTGCATTATTGCCATTGGCCTTATTGCCATCACAATTTCCTGGCAATTCTACAGGAAGCAGAAATCCTGACACTAAAAGATTATTTTTGACGCGCATTTAATATATATACTACTATGTTTCCATCTACCAATCCAACTACCACCAAATCGTGGGATGCTTTAAAGAAACACGCTGAAGAAATGAAAAAGGTACATATGCGTGCCTTGTTTATGGAGAATAAAGAACGCTTTAGTCAATTCTCACTGCAGTTTGAAGACATCCTTTTCGATTATTCCAAGAATATTATTACTGAAGATACCCGTACCCTGCTGTTAGGGCTGGCCAACGAATGTGGGGTACCCGCCGCTATCAAAGCGATGTTTGGTGCAGAGAAAATCAATGTCACCGAAAACCGTGCAGTGCTGCATACCGCTTTACGCAATACCTCCAACAAACCAGTGATGCTGGATGGCCGCGATGTAATGCCGGATGTGAAGGCGGTACTGAACAAAATGGATCACATCTGCCGGCAGATCCATTCCGGCGAATGGAAAGGATATACGGGTAAGCCTATACGTTATATCGTGAACATCGGTATCGGTGGTTCTGACCTGGGTCCGGTAATGGTAACGGAAGCGCTGAAACCTTACTGGAAGCCTAACATCCAGACCTATTTCGTTTCCAACGTAGACGGCACACACATTGCCGAAACGCTGAAAAAAATAACACCCGATGAAACCCTGTTCCTGATTGCCTCCAAAACCTTTACCACGCAGGAAACCATGACCAATGCACATACCGCGCGCAGCTGGTTCCTGGAACATGCAGGAGATGAAAAATTCATTGCCAAACATTTTGCGGCGTTGTCTACCAATGAAAAAGCCGTGACGGCTTTTGGTATCGACCCTAAAAATATGTTTGAGTTCTGGGACTGGGTAGGCGGCCGTTACTCCTTATGGTCTGCTATCGGTTTGTCTATTGCGCTGACTATTGGCTTCGACAACTTCACTGAATTGCTGGAAGGCGCGCATGTGGTAGACAATCACTTTTCCGAAACACCGCTGGAACAAAACATTCCGGCTATTATGGCGCTCGTGGGTTTATGGTATGGTAACTTCTTTGGCAGCGCTACAGAAGCGATTCTTCCGTACGACCAATACATGCACCGTTTTGCGGCTTACTTCCAGCAAGGTAATATGGAAAGTAATGGTAAAACGGCAGATCGTACAGGCCATAACGTTAGTTATGAAACCGGTCCGATTGTATGGGGTGAACCAGGTACTAACGGGCAACATGCTTTCTATCAACTCATTCACCAGGGCACGCGCCTGATCCCCTGCGATTTTATCGCACCAGCTATCAGTCATAACCCGATCGGTGATCATCATGTAAAGCTGTTGTCAAATTTCTTTGCGCAAACAGAAGCGCTGATGAATGGTAAAACAGAAGCGGAAGTACGTGCTGAATTAGAGAAATCCGGCGCCTCTGCAGAAGAACTGGCGAAGATTGTACCATCGAAAATATTCAGCGGTAATCGTCCTACCAACTCCTTCCTGCTGAAGAAAATTACGCCTCGTTCACTTGGCTCACTGATAGCCCTATACGAACATAAGATCTTCGTACAGGGAGTGATCTGGAACATCTATAGCTTTGACCAATGGGGCGTAGAACTGGGTAAACAACTGGCCAGCAAAATATTGCCGGAGCTGGAAAACAACGAGGTGGTACTGAACCACGATGCCAGCACCAATGGATTAATCAATGCCTGGAAAGCTATGCGGACAGCATAAGGCAGAAAGCTGAAAGCAGAAAGCAAAAAGCTATTGAGGCGAATGATCAAAGCGTATTAATAATCGCAATGGTCATTCGCCTCAATAGCTTTCTGCTCCAACAAAAAACCCCCGGAGAAATCCGGGGGTTGACAATTATTTTAAGTAAAAAAATTAAGTAAAAAATCTTACCATTTGTCTACCTCATCTGAGCTATGTGAAGCTGGCGCAGCTACTGACGCCTCTACAGGAACAGCTTCAACTGCAGCTGGAGTGCGTACTTCCGCACCTTCTGCATCTGCTTCGTCCTGTTCTTCCTGCACATAATCATGGTTGTACGCATCAAAGTCGAAATCGGGCATCAATTCTGTTTTAACATAGTTGATGGTTTCGGTTAGTGCGTTCAGGAACTTGTTGAAGTCTTCCTTGTACAGGAATACTTTGTGCCTGTCATAACCGTTGTCATTAAAACGTTTCTTACTTTCTGTTATAGTAAGAAAATAGTCGTTTCCCCGAGTGGTCTTTACATCAAAGAAGTACGTCCTTCTTTTGCCCGCTTTCAATCGTTTAGAAAAGATGCTATCATTGTTTCTTTCCTGTTGATTGTTGTTTTCGTACGCCACAGTTGATAGATTTAAGTGTTAACGAATCAAATCCTGTTACAATAAGAGACAAATATACTATTGTTTTACAAATATCAAAATATTTTTAAATGATTTTGAAAAATCATAAAACCAGCGTGTAACCGGCCTCCGTAGGGGATATACAAGCACATGATTGTTACTCTGTTACACTTTCTTCTTCACCAGATTGCTGCCGCGCATACAATTCTGCGTAGTAACCATTCAATGACAATAAATCGCTATGCGTACCTTGTTCTACTATCTTTCCTTCATCCAATACGATGATTTTATCGAATTCAAATAACGCAAAAATGCGATGGGTAATGATGATGGCTGTTTTGTTTTTCAGATAGGCATACAGGTTGCCGATAATTTCCTTCTCGGTCCGGGCATCTACGGCAGACAGGCAGTCGTCGAAAATGAGGATGTCCGGGTTCTTGATCAACGCCCTGGCAATGGAAATACGTTGCTTCTGCCCGCCACTGAGTGTTACCCCCCGCTCTCCTATTTCCGTATCGAATCCTTCATTAAAGCCCAGGATATCTTTTTCTACAGATGCTTGTCTGGCGGCAGCTTGCACTACCTGTATGCTGGCGGAAGGATCACCAAAACGAATGTTATTGGCAATGCTGTCGGAAAACAGGAACACATCCTGTGGTACATAACTGATCTGGCTGCGCAAGCTGGACAGTTCCAGTTGCCGCACATCCAGGTCGTCTACCATCACTTTACCTTTCTGCGGATCGTACATCCGTATGAGCAGCTGTGCCAGCGTACTCTTCCCGGAACCCGTGCGACCAATGACGGCCACCTTTTGCCCCGGAGCAATGTGCAGGTTAAAGTTGCTGATAGCGGTAATACCTGTATGCGGATAGGTGAAGGTTACATTCTCCAGTTGCACACCTCCCTGCAATTTCGCCGCTTTAGCGCCAGGCAGGTTTTTGATAGTAGGCTCCAGCTGCAGAAATTCGTTTATGCGTTGCTGTGAGGCGGCCGCCCGCTGTATCATAGAGGCCACCATACCAATAGAGAAAAATGGAAACATGAGCATGTTCACATAAATCACAAACTCCGCCAGGTTACCTACGGTAATGTTACCGTGAATCACCTGTATACCACCAATGAAGATGGTGAGTATTACACTCAGGCCTATCATCAACGCCATGGTAGGCTGAAACAAGGCATCCGTTTTCGCCAGGCTGATAGAGCTTTGCTTATATGCCTCACTGGCTTCTTCAAAATGTTTGGCGCTGGCATCTTCCTGGATATAGGATTTTATTACGCGGATACCACTATAAGATTCCTGCGCAATGGAAGTAATATTAGACAACTGCGATTGTATTCTTTCACTTTTACGATGAATAATACGGTTCACATAATAAATCGTTAATGCCAGGAAAGGCAACGGCGATAAAGTATACAGCGTGAGCAAAGGATTCACCTGCAACATCAGGTATACAATAATCACCACGAGGAACAACGTACGCGACGCATACATAATAGCAGGTCCTACGTACATGCGTACCCGTGATACGTCTTCTGTGATACGGCTCATAAGGTCACCGGTACGGTGCATCTTGAAGAAGTTCAGGTCCAGCTTCTGATAGTGCTGATATACTTCATTTTTCAGGTCGTATTCAATATGGCGGCTCATTACAATCAGTGTTTGTCTTTGCAGAAAAAGAAAGAATCCACTGAGGAGAGCAAAGATTAAAATGCTCACGCCATAGAATGCGAGTACATGTGTAAAATCCGCCCGGAAGAAGCTTTTCAGCGAAGTATCACTGAGCTGCCGGTATTCATCGATGTTATGAGACAGCAGGTCAAATATCTGCCTGACCATAATGGGTTGAAAAACGCTGAATACAATAGATATTGCGGTAAACAACAATCCCAGGATCAGTCGCCATTTATTAGAGAGAAAATATTTATTAAGTGCGGCAAGGTGTTTCAATGGTCGTCAATTTGCTAACAAAAATAAGGGATTTTGAGAAGCTGAAGGCATAAAGCTATCATAGCGAATGATCAGAGCGGATTTTGTCTTTGGACAGGATTAGACTGATTATTCTGATTATATATTTTTGATTTTTTTGGATAAAGAAAGATGGGAGATGAAAGCAGATATATCCTCTTTCATCTCCCATTATCTTTTAAATCTTATAAAATATAATCAGAATAATCAGTCTAATCCTGTCCAAAGACAAAATCCGCTCTGATCATTCGCTATGATAGCTTTATACTTTACTTCGCTACAAATGAGTTTAGTATTCCGTCCAGCTGCGGCGCATATTTTTCTAATTCATCAGCCAGGGTGGTCAATGTAATGGCATATGCAATATTGTGCTTCACCAGGATGGTTACTACGATGTTCAGCTTAGTACCGGTTTCCCTGTGTGTATACTGGCATTTCATCCATTTGGCCTTCACATCGGTTACAGTACGTTCTCCGTCTTCCAGTTTCTGATAGCCATCAAAATAGTGCTGCATTTCTTGTTGGGTAGTCGCCATGTATTTATCTAACGAAGACCCACTTTTCAACTCCTGGGTAATAATATTTACATTGGCCTGAAATGCGCTCCCTGGTTGAACAGGCGCCATCATAAAGGTATATTCCACCCGGCTGATGACGGTATCTTTCTTAGACCAGCCTTCGGGTGTTTGTACAGAAAAGGTGCCGTTACCAGCATTCATGCCAGGTGCTTTTCCTGCCTGTTCCAGTATTTCAGCGCTGCTTAATTCTTTGGGAGATTTGGTGCCGTTATTGCAGGCGATAATGCTTAACAAACAAACTACCGCGGAGATCAATTGTATTTTCATCGTGCACAAAAGGGATAAAACTGCGCTGGTAGCCAACTACCAGCGCAATTAAAATGATTATAAACTTTTCAGTGCAGCTATAATCCTGGATTCTGCATCCGCAGCCGCAACTTCTTCTTTCACAAATTTTTGACCGGTAATATTTTCGAACAACTCGATATAACGTTCGCTGATGCTCTTTACAATCTCATCTGTCATTTCAGGTACCTGTTGTCCGTCTTTACCCTGGAAACCATTCGCCATCAGCCATTCGCGAACAAACTCTTTGCTGAGTTGTTTTTGCGGGAGGCCTTTTTTCTGATTTTCTTCGTAACCTTCTGCATAGAAGTAACGGGAAGAATCTGGTGTATGGATTTCATCAATTACGTAGATGGTATCGCCGATTTTTCCGAACTCATATTTGGTATCTACCAGGATCAGGCCACGGGCTTTCGCCATTTCTCTCCCTCTTTCAAATAAAGCAAGGGTATATTTTTCCAGTTGCTCGTAGTCTTCTTTACTTACCAAACCGCGCGCAATGATTTCTTCACGGGAAATATCTTCGTCGTGTCCTTCATGTGCTTTGGTAGTTGGGGTAATAATGGGAGACGGGAAGAAATCGTTCTCTTTCATTCCTTCCGGCATCGTAACGCCACACAACACACGCTGACCGGATTTATAAGTTCTCCAGGCGTGACCGGTAAGGTTACCACGTACCACCATTTCCACCGGGAAGGTTTCGCATTTCAAACCGATAGTTACATTGGGTAGTGGAGATGATTTTACCCAGTTAGGCATAATATCCTTGGTAGCTTCCAGCATAATAGCAGCTACCTGGTTCAGTACCTGCCCTTTGAAAGGAATCGGGCGCGGCAATACAACGTCAAATGCAGAGATACGATCACTTACTACCATTACCATCAGCCTGTCATCAATGGAGTAAACGTCACGTACTTTTCCTTTGTAAAAAGCAGTTTGACCTGGCAATTTGAAATTTGGCTCTAACATGAATAAAATTAATAATTAAAGAAGAAGATCACTGTTACGAGGTGCAAAAGTAATCAGGAATCAGCTGATTTACAGCGATTGCGCAATTTTTTTTCTTAACCCCGGTTCAACAGATGATACTGATTTTGATTTTTTGTAAGAAGATGACCACTTTTTGTTGTTTATCCATCAGCTGACTTCCGATAATTGCCGGCTGTTGCTGGCGTATGGGCGAAGCAACCCAATGATCACTTCATTTTCAGCGTATGGTGTCAGGTATTCCCGGAACTGTTCCACTTCCGAGGTATTCACATGCGCAGGGATATAGCCCATCCCGTAAAAGCGGCCTTTCTCCATCAGGATGCAGCTTTTCTCTTCCGGGTGGCGGCCTTTATCTACAATGATCACGGAAGGTTGTTGTTCCTGCAGGAATGCCACTGCCGCCTTCATCCGTTCATTATAGGTGGCCGGGGCCTCCATTTTTTCGCAGGCACCCTTACAAGTGGCAGCTGTAATGCCGGCACAGGTACCACTCCCCTTTTGCAGGAAGCATAATTTGGGACATAACTCAAACTCCTTTATCAGGGAGCGTAACAGCCGGTGTCCATCTATCAGCAGGTTGAAGCTATGTACCGGATGAGAATACTTGCGTTTCTTCTCGATGGCTAACCGGAGGTAGCCTTGCTGGTCTTCAAACAGGTAGAAGCCGTAGCGGAATTCCACCCGTTTCTGGGAATAGTTGAAAACAGGCCACAGGCGCTTTATTTCCACAGATTCCAATATACAGGCCATCAGCTCCGTAGCGGTTTCCTGATGGGTAATATTATGAATGGTCCTAAGGAAGTTTTGTCGCTGACGACTGGTACTATGCCCGGTAAAGTGGCTGTTGACCCGCTTCTTCAGGTCTTTGGCCTTCCCTACATATACTACTTTTCCTTTTTGATCATGAAAGTAGTACACGCCGGGCCGGTCTGGCAGCGACTTTACTTGTTCCGGTGGCAGGTTGGGTGGCAGGAACTGTTCCTTGGAGCCCACTTTCAGCGCTGCCGCAATATGTTTTTCTTTATCATTGGCCAGTAACAGGCCGAAGAGCTTCGTGGTGGCTTCCGCATCGCCACCTGCCCGGTGGCGGCCATTCACCGGGATACCGAAATGCCGGCAGATATTACCCAGGCTGTAAGATTTCAGACCCGGGAATATTTTCCGTCCCAATCGCACGGTACACAGCTTTTTGCATTGCAGGTCGAAGCCTGCATTGTCCAGCTGGTGCTTGATAAAAGAGTAGTCGAAGTTAACGTTATGTGCCACAAAGATGCGGGCTTTCAGCAAGTCGTACAGCAGTGGAGCTATCGCCTCAAAAGGCGGTGCTTCTGCTACCATACTGTTACTGATACCCGTCAGCGATTCTATGTAGTAAGGAATGGGGATACCGGGGTTTACCAAAGTCTGGTAATGCTGTGTGATTTCCTTTCCGTCATACAAGAAAACGGCGATTTCCGTAATGCCATTTGCGCTGGCATGGCCGCCTGTTGTTTCAATATCTACAATTGCATACATCCGTTACAAAGATAGGGATTGTTGTTGCTTATGCAAGCGCCTTAATCCAAGCAGTGCCAGCAAAGTATAAAAAGCCGACAGCGCCAGCAAATGCAGCACAGACGGCACATTATCGGAGATCGTTCCGCCGGTTTGCACTACAGACTCATACATCCGGAGAAACGGCGTAGTGGGTACCATCGACGACAACCATTGCAGCGGTACCGGCAACGACTCATACGGCCAGGCATAACCCGCAATCAGGAATACCGGATACGTAGAGAAAACCATCATCTGGGCAGCCAGCAGCTGACTGGGAAACATGGTACCCAGCCAGATTCCCAGGGGAATGAGGGTAAAAAAGAAACAGCCAAACGCCACCACCACGTCGGATACATGGCCACGGAAAGGAATACTCAGCATCGTGTAGTTTACCGTCATGAAAAAGAAAGCGTAGCAGCCAAACAATACCAGGTAAAACAGTCCTTTTCCCCACAAGGTGGCCGACAGGCCGCCACCGCCTATGTTCACCAACTCCGGCACTTTTATTCTTTCCTTGTCCAGCGCCATACTTTCTGACAACCCAATTAATAAAGTCTGCTGCAATATCAGCGCCAGCAAGCCGGGCAACAGAAAGGCTCCATAACTGGAACGGGAATTATACATCGGCCGGTAATCCAGGTTCACGGGTTGGGTTTCCCGCATGGCCATTTGTGTGTTCATGCCCTGCATTTCATTGTACTTTAAGCGTACCCCTGCTCCCACCGTGAGTGCTAACGTGGTGATGCCCCCGGCTAATTCGCTGGACGGGAGGAAACGTGCCGCATTTACCGCTAATACAATATCTCCCTGCTGCAAAGCGAGGACTTTCTTTTGAACGCCATTTGGAATATAGAGATAGCCCTGGCAGTTGCCATAGTACATTTTCTCCCGGGCATCTTCCAGGTCTACCGCCCCTACCACATCCACGATCTGCATTTTGGTCAACTGTTGCAGGAAGGTGCGGGATAACTCGCTTTTGTCATCATCCGCCACGGCAAGGGTTACTTTTTCTTCTACCTTATAACTATATATACTCCCATAGAAAAAGGCATACAGGAGCGGCGCTATCAGCAAGGTAAGCAGCAGGCTGTGATCTTTAGCCACCAGCTTCACCTCCCGCAGGAACAACCGGGTAATATGACGAAGAAAATCACGCATGTGCTAACGATAATTTATTCAACCTGCGTTGCAGGAATAACAACGCCACCGGGAATGTAACGATGATGTAAATGAACAGCTGCCCAATTTCTTTATGTACATAATGTAATGGCAGCGCCATGAAATACACTTTAAAAAATCCGTCGAGGAAAGGCGTAAAAGGCATCAACCACGCGTAATATTGATCGTACCAGGGCATGGCCCAGCGGGGAAATGTAAAACCGCTGAACACAAAAGCGGGCGATGTATAGAACAGGCCCAGGTCGCAGGACACCATTACATCACTCACGATGGCCGACACCATGAAACCAATGCTGATACAGGCAATAATCAGCAGCGTAAAAAGTAAAAACAGCGCCCAGGACCCACCAATTCTTCCGCTGGCAAAAACTGGGTATACAATGCACGTTACCAGGATATAATGCAGCCAGCTTACACTGAGGTATGCCAATCCCTTTCCCAGCAACACATTGGAGGCCGATCCATTGGCAAGATGGTTCAACCCGGCCAGCGTGCCCCGCTTTCCTTCCAGGTTAATGGCCAATATGGTCACCATGATGATCATCATTTGCAACGCCACGGCAATAAGGCCCGGCACCAGGTATTGCAGGTAGCTGAACTGCGGATTATATAGCAAATATGAAGTTAGTTTGATGGGTTGCACCAACGCCATCGCCTTGCCTGCCGGCATACCTGTTTTCATGAATTTTTGCAATACCACGCCGGAACCCGCTGTGATCAATACTTTGGCAGCATCTTTATAAATCAGTTTCGCCGTTACCACGGAGGCGCCGTTGGTATAAACGGTGACATACACAGGCTGACGGCTCTTGATATGGTCATCCATGCGGGCGGGGAAATGAACCGCTCCCTGGATAAGCCCGCGCTGCATCATTTCTTCAACTGTGGCCTCGTTATGTACCTGTTGCGTAATATGAATACTCTCTGTTTGTTCCAGCATAAAAGTAAACTGCCTTGACAAGGGTGAGTTGGACTCATCCCAGATCGCCACCGGCAATTCGCGTGCAAACTGGTTCTTATAGATGTAGCCGTACAGGAAACATACCAGTGCCGGCAATACCAGCAGTACGAGGTAGTGTTCCGGGAGCGTGAGGATACGCTTCCATTCCCGGATGGTGATATGGGTAATGGTGCGTAGCATCATGGAAGCGTCATGGAGGCGGTCATGCCGGGGCGTAGCCCTTTGATGTCGGTTTGATGAATGGGTTTCAGGTCTACCGTAAAGGTGCGTAGTTCAAATTTCCCTGTTTCCTTTACCGGTACCCAGTTAGCAAATGTGAGAGATGGCGCTACTTTGGAGACTTCTGCTTCAAAGCTTTCAGGCTCGCAACCTGGCACCCGCATAGAGAACTTGCTGCCCAGTGGAAAATCTTTCATATCATCTTGCCGGATATTATAGGTAATATGATAGGTGGCCGGTTTCTGTATGGTCATCAACGGGTATCCGATGGCTACAATTTCGCCCTCCTCAATCACCATGGAAGTGATGATGCCATCTGTTGGCGCATGAATGTATGTATTATCAGACAAAGCTTTGGTGAGTTCATATCCTTGTTGTGCCTGGCGAACAATGGCTTCCGCAGTGCTAATCAATTCCGGCCTGCTCCCTTGTTGCAGCATATCCATATTCAGTTTGGCTGTTTCCATTTCTTTCTTTGCGGCCTGTAGTTTAAAGTATACGAGGTCCTTTTCCTGTCCGGAAATCACTTCGTCGTCGAACAGGTTTTGCATGCGCTGATAGGTTTTCTGCATCAGCTCATACTGGCGTTGGGTGATGTTATAGAGGTTATCGGCAGCCTTGATGGCTTCGGGACGGGCGCCTTTCTGCAACAGGGTGAGTTGCCCTTTGGCGGCGTCGATGGCGGCTTCCGCCTGATTGCGGATAGCATTTATTTCGGTGGATCTGAGTACGCCCAGCAGTTGCCCTTTGCGGATGGTGTCTCCCTGCTTTACCAGCAGGCTGTCGAGCCGGCCGGGAAATTCAGCGGCAACATCCACGTAGTCTGCATCCACCATTCCTATCACTGATTTTTCTGCTGCGGCTGGCTGCTTCACGAAAAAGAACAGTGCAACAATTAATACAGCAATGGGGATCAGCAGCGCCCAATAATTTTTTAATGTGCCTTTCATGAATGATGCTGTTTATCTGTCAACATAAGTAGCAAATTGTTCCGGTGTACCCATTACATTCCAGTATGCAGCCAGTGCCAGGTAGTAACCCATCACGGCGGTATAATAGATCTTCTGCATTTCTTCTTCCTGCAGGAGTGCGTCATTGACATCTTTTACGGACGATAACTGGTTTTGCATCCGGTCTGTCACCAGTGTGGTAGTAACACGTGCCTGTTGCCGAGCGCTATCGAGGGACGCCACATCATTTTGCAGGGCTTTCATTTTGTTCATAGCCACACGGAGTTGTAATTCCAGCGATGTTTTAGTATTGGCCGCGGCCATCTGTGCTTCTTCTACGAGCATTTTAGACGCTTTGGTGCGTTTATACTTCTGGAATCCATCAAAGAGGTTCCATTGCATTTCCACGCCAACGAGCCATGGCGGCATAGTTACCGGTAAGTCTTTTTGATAGAGGTTTAAACTGCCGATGGCAAATATATTGGGTAATGCCAGGGAGCGGGAAGCTTTTACGGCCACATTCGCCAGGTCTGTTTTATTCTCCACGAGGCGATAGGTTGGGTTATTTGCCAGTTGCATCATCTGTCCATCGCCGGTGACGGGCTTCAACTCATATTGCAGGGTATCTTCAATGATGATGGGTGTTTCCAGTGGCTGCCCCAACAGGTTGTTCAATTCCAGCAGGGCATTTTCTTTTTCCAGCCCGAGGTTGCTGTAACGGCTGGTAGCCTGTATATAAGCTACCCTGGCCCAATTAAGCAGATAAGGGGGCAGTATTTGGTTATCTTTCAGGGAAGTGGCGTAGTCCCGGTTTTTCTTAAAGGCGGCTACGATTACTTCTTCATGGGCCAGCATTGTGTTGAGGTAAAGGATACGGATATACTGTGCGCTGATAGCGAAGTATAATTCTTTTTCCACAACTTGCTGGTTGAATTGTCCGCCTGTCACCTGCGTCCGTGCCAGTTGCTGTGCGGCGGTTATTTTACCACCGAGGTAAATCGGTTGTCGCAGTGCCAGTGCAGCCGTAAAATAGGATTGCTTTGACAGTTCCGGGTTATAATCGGGGTAAAATGTGTTGATAATACCTTTGGTACCATTATAGATGACGTCCTTTACACTTTGGGGAAGTGGCTGACCGGTGATTTGTTGAAATACCGTATTGGCGGTATTGACACTTTGTGCAGATGATCCGTTGACTACACCATCTTTTACCTGCTGCAGGTTTATCTCCAGGGGTTTACCCAGGTAATTATAACCGGCCAGGAGATCCAGCTTCGGGTAATAGCTGCTATTCTCTGCCTGCAGGTTGTATTCCCTCGCCTGTAAAGATCGTTGTGCCTGCCGGATGAGGGTATTTCCGTCCTTAGCGAGTTGATAACATTGTTTTAAAGTCAGTTGTTGCCCGTTCTGTTGCGCTTTCACATATACTACAGTCAGTAACGATATTAAAAGCAGGTAATATCTCATACGGTTTTCTTTTCTTCCCGAAGGCCGTCCGGGACCTCAACACCACCAAACAACATTTCATGAATAATGTTTGAAGTATTTGAAAAAAATTATACATAATTTGATAATAAGACACTTACCTTAAAATCGTTATCTTTAATAGCTGCCGTAAATAGTACATCAATTACGGTATTTGGTCCATTTGAACCCTTGCCATATCAGCCGATATTTGTGATAGTAAAATATTAAACAATCAGAAAGAATACTTGTTAAAATATAGCCCTGCAGCGACTTACGCGGCAACAAAAGTTTCATTGATTCATTTTAAAACTACATTTCTTTATGGCAAAACAACAATGGGCCGTAGACCTTAGCCACAGTGAGCTGGGATTCAAAATCCGCCACCTGATGATCACCAATATCAGTGGTAAATTTTACAACTTCACCGTAGAAGCTGAAACAGAAGACGATGACTTTATGACGGCAAAAGTAAAAGCATCCGTAGATGTAGATTCTATTTCTACGGGTAGTGATGACCGTGATAAGCACCTTCGTTCTCCTGATTTCTTTGATGTAAATACTTACAGGAATATCACGTTTGAAGCTACCAAATATGAGAATATAGACAATGATGGTTCCTATGAATTGCACGGTGATCTGACTATCCGTGGCGTTACCAAAAACATTAAGCTGTCGGTAGAATTCGGCGGTGTGGTAAAAGATCCATGGGGCAATACCAAAGCGGGTTTTACTATCAATGGAAAAATTAACCGGAAAGATTTTGGGCTCACCTGGAACGCTGCTACGGAAACAGGTGGTGTAATGGTTAGTGACGAAGTAAAAATAAACGGCGAAGTGCAGTTGATTAAAAAATAGTTGCCGGCATTTAGCTGTTGGCTATTTGTAGCTAACAGCTAAATATCAGCCGCTTAAAGTTAAAAGGAGTAATTTATGAACGAGATCACAGGCATCCATCATGTGACGGCCATCTCTGGCAATGCTAAGAAGAATTATGATTTTTATACCCGGGTAATGGGGTTACGTTTTGTAAAGAAAACTGTCAACTTTGATGACCCGCATACTTATCATTTTTATTATGGAGACGAAACGGGTACACCTGGTACTATCCTCACATTTTTCCCCTGGGAGGATATTATGACGGGGCGCAGAGGCACACATATGGCCACTGAAGTGGGTTATTCCATTCCTGAGGGCAGCATTGATTTCTGGCTGAAAAGATTTGAAAAAGAGAATGTCATCTATAATAAACCTTCTGCCAAATTCGGCGACATTTACCTGACCTTTATCGATCCGGATGGATTAAAAGTAGAGTTAACGGTCCCCGAAAAAGCAGATAACCGGACACCATGGGTAACCAGCGAAGTAACCGAAGCAAATGCCACCCGTGGCTTTCACCATGTTACGCTGACCCTGGAGGATATTCAGCCTACGGCTGATTTGCTGGTATCTGTGTTTGGCTATCAACTGGAAAAAAATCACACTAACCGTTACCGGTTTGCCAGTCCTGCTGGTGACACGGCCAACTATATTGACCTGGTAGAAGCCAAGGGCGAACCCCGTGGTCATGTGGCAGGGGGTAGTGTACATCATATTGCTTTCCGCATGAAAGATGATGCCATGCAAATGCATTACCGGCAACTGCTGGAAGACCGTGGCTTAAATGTCACACCACAACTGGATCGTAAATACTTCCGTTCCGTCTACTTCCGGGAACCCGGCGGGGTTTTATTTGAACTGGCTACAGATGTACCGGGATTTACGGTGGATGAGCCGGCAGCGGAACTGGGTACCCACCTGATGTTGCCGGAACAGTATGAAGCGCAACGCGAAGAGATTGTGCAGAAACTGATCAAACTGGATTGATATGGATTTCAAACCGATGCAATATGTATACCAGCCGGTTGACAACGCCACCGCCTATACGCTGTTACTCTTACATGGTACCGGCGGGGATGAGCGCGACTTGTTGCCACTGGCTGGGTCATTGGGGAAAGGATGCAATATACTAAGCCTGAGAGGCAATGTGGAAGAGCATGGCATGCCCCGTTTCTTTCGTCGTTTAGGCATGGGTGTATTTGACGAAAAAGATGTGCATTTCAGGACTCATGAAATGGTGCATTTTCTTAAAGCATTGGCTGCCGCAGAAGGTTTCGATATCCATAAACTGATTGCAGTAGGTTATTCCAATGGCGCCAATATTGCGGGTGCCGCACTGATGCTGTATCCGGAATTGCTGGCGGGCGCCGTGTTGTTTCGACCTATGCAGCCACTCAGCGGTTTGGAAGACTCATTTGAAACGCAGCGGCAATCACCTGTATTTATGAGTTCCGGCGCCCAGGATAGTACGGTAAACCCGGACGCTACAGCGGCATATGCCACACTTTTAAGTGCCAATGGATTTAATGTAAGTACCTATACCATCAATACGGGGCATAACCTGGTGCAACAAGACATTACGTTGGCTACCGAATGGATGCGTCATCATTTTCAGTAAATAAAACACATGGACCAGGAAGTAAAAGTAAATTTATCAGGGCATCCCTACCAGGTATCCATCAGCGCAAGAGATCATCGCTGGCTGGCAGATGAGCCCGAGGAAGTGGGTGGCGGCGATACCGGACCACAGCCCGGTGAGTTACTATTGAGCAGCCTCGCTGCCTGTACCGCGATTACGGTAAAAATGTATGCCAACCGGAAGAAGTGGCCCCTGGAGAATATCGAGATTGAGTTGCGTTATAATAGTGCCGCCAAACCTAATCCGCTTACCACCGTCATAGATATGGAAGTGCATTTTACAGGCGATCTAACGGAAGAACAACGGGCCAGGCTGTTAGAAATTGCCCACTCCTGCCCTGTTCACAAAGCTTTGACCAACCCTATTATAGTGAATACAAAAGCTGTTTAAACCATGAAAGACATCACCAAGCACTACACCAACGGAGAGGTTACCATTGTATGGAAGCCAAATGTCTGTATCCATTCAGAGGTTTGTTTTCATGGTCTTCCCGCGGTATTCAATCCCAATCAAAAGCCCTGGATCCAGGCAGACGCGGCTACTACTGAACAGATTGTGGCACAGGTAAAGCAATGCCCTTCGGGTGCGCTCACGTATTTCATGAACGCTGATGTGGCAGCGAAAGGCGGTGTGGAGCCGCAAATTTCTGCGGAAAGCATTGTAGAACCAACGCCTAACGGCCCGTTGCTGGTATATGGCAATATTGTGGTGCGGGATGCTAATGGCAAGGAAACCCGCAAAAACAAAGTAACCGCTTTTTGTCGCTGTGGTGCATCCTCCAACAAACCATACTGTGATGGGACCCACACAAAAATCAATTTTTCAGACAAGTCCTGAGTAATTGCAACAGGAACTGTTCCATACATCACCACCTTAGCTACAACTTTATGGAATTAACTATTCAAAACAATACTGCCAAACATCAGTTTGAAACTGTAGTAGATGGCCATACGGCCCTCATTGCCTACACCTTGTTTCCCGGTGGCATTGCCTATGTGCACACAGAAGTACCGCCAGAACTGGAAGGCCGGGGTATTGCCGGACAATTGGCCAAATATGTACTGGAGTATGCGCGGGAAAATCACCTGAAGGTAAAACCGTACTGCCCTTACGTGAATGCCTATATGAAAAGGCATCCGGAGTATAATGATCTACTTTGAGGAATTACGAATTACGAATTACGAATTACGGATTTGTGGGGAGATTATAGCGACTGTTACTATTCGCGTTTATAATCTCCCCACAAATCCGTAATTCGTAATTCGTAATTCGTAATTTCATTTAATAAAACTATCTCCATGGAACTATTAAAATTTATCCAGCAGCCCTGGCATTGGTCTATATCCGGGCTTTTGATTGGTCTCACGGTACCAATATTGTTGATACTGGGCAACAAGGCCTTTGGCATTTCTTCGTCACTGCGGCATATTTGCGCTGCCTGTTTTCCGGCTAATATCTCTTTCTTCAAGTATGACTGGAAAAAGGAATCCTGGAATCTTTTTTTTGCAGCAGGCATTTTGCTGGGAGGTTTCCTGGCCGGGCATTACTTACAGGATGGACAGGACATACGGGTAGCCGCTGCCACACAGCAACGACTGGCCAGCTACGGGGTACATGACTACCATGCCCTGCTGCCATCGGAAATATTCAGCTGGTCGAACCTGTTCACCTGGAAAGGGTTGATTTTCTTTGTATTCGGGGGCTTCCTGGTTGGCTTCGGTACCCGTTATGCCGGGGGCTGTACATCCGGACATTCCATCATGGGGTTATCAAACCTCCAATGGCCTTCACTGGTGGCTACCTGCTGCTTTATGGCCGGTGGTTTCTTCAGTGCGAATGTATTGATCCCTTATCTCTTTAAATGCTTCCAATAAGATGAAGAACATCAAATTTCTGATAGCAGGTATTTTCTTTGGTATTGTGCTGGTGAAGGCACAGGTGATCAGCTGGTTCCGCATACAGGAAATGTTCCAGCTCACTTCTTTTCATATGTATGGTGTCATTGGTACAGCCGTAGTAACCGGCATTATTTCATTGCAACTGATCAAACGGTTCCATGTAAAAACAATCGCCGGAGACCCTATTGTGGTGGCGCCGAAAGTATTCAGCAAAGGACAAATCTTTGGGGGGCTGATCTTCGGCGTGGGCTGGGCCATTACGGGTGCCTGTCCGGGGCCGTTGTTTGCCCAAATTGGTATTGGCTTTACCGTTGTTGGTGTTACTTTACTCAGTGCCATTGCCGGTACCTGGGTATATGGCGCGTTGAAATCGCGGCTTCCTCATTAAAAAAAGCTTCAAGGAGCTGGCCCTTGAAGCTACGGTTGCAATTCCCGTGATTCACTGAAAATCTGTTACGCTATTTTTTTAAACTGGCTTGAATGGCTTTGGCGGAATCCAGGTGCGCTTTCAAAGTAGGCAAGGTATTGCGCGCCCATGTTTTCAGGTCTGCATCCGTTACATTATCGGATGCTTTTTCAAATTCACTCACCACCTTTTCATGGCCTTCTACCATCATATCGATGTAGTGTTTATCAAAGTCCTTCCCCGTTTTCTTCGCCATGTCTTCCATGTGTTTTTTATCTTCTGTAGATAATTCCGCCGGGAGTGTAATGTTTTCTTTTTGTGCCAGGGCCTTGAGCTCATCCCCTGCTTTGGAGTGATCATTCACCATCATGGTACCAAAAGCTTTCACTTTTTGATTTTGTGCTTTTTCTTGTGCCAGTTTTCCCATCTCCACTTCTTTCATGCCGGCGTTAGCCGCATCCACTGCAAATTGTGATGATTTTTCATCTACTGGTTTTACCGTCTGATTGATGTCTTGCGCACTGTCTACCGGTTTTTCAGACTGTGGATTCTTTGCATTGTTACCGCAGGATTGTGTCATCCAAACGGCTAAGAATGTTGCTGATAAGATTACTAACTTCCTCATGATGCATTGTTTTGGGTTCGTAATACGTGTGTCTGTTACTACTGACCAACTTTGCAAAAACGGTACCCCGAAAAAGCGACCTCACTAAAACACTATACCAGCAAGCATTACAAAGAATCACTTCCAAAGTAGCGGGCACAAAACATTGTAGATGGATTTCCCCACAGCGCGAAAAAAAACTGGTGACGCTGCTTTCCTAAAGAGGAAAGCGACGTCACCAGTTTATCTAAAAAATGATTAGTTAGATTGTGCTATTGAATAGATCACAATGATTACGAGAATAATCAGCAGTATCAATCCTACGATTTTGATCCAACTGTATGGACGATCACCGGTTACTTCACCTGTGCAGGCATTTACCACGAAATGATATAGTTTACCATTATAGCGATAAGCGCTTATCCAAACAGGGAGCAGGAGATATTTCAAGCCCAGGTTATTGTATTCCACATCATAGTTGTCGATGCTTTGTTCATCTCCCCCAATATCATCCCTGATTTCTTCCCGGATAACGGGATCCATTCTTTTCTTGGCTACTACCAATGCTTGTTCTGCATTGGTTTGATACAGTTCAGCGCGGAAGCCACTCAGGTAGCGTCCATCATATTTTTTGAGCTGATCCAGCAGCCAGGGCTCCAGGATTTCCGCCATTTTCAATGGCAGTGAAGGGCTGGCAGATACCAATATATCCCGGAAGTTGTTATTTACCCTACCGGAAGCAGGATACCATGCTGTATGCCTTACCTCCCTGGTGCGGGTTTCAGTTTTTCCGTCCACTTCCTCTGTATACGTTTCGGTGGTGTAGTAATATTCGCCCCGTTGGCCGGTATACTCGGTATCAGTATCTGTATCGTAGCTCCAGTGAGGAATATATACGCCTTTCAATTGTTGAGAGGAGCCGTCTTTTACTTTCTTCACCATATCTGATGGTGCAAACCAGAGTTTGCTCATCCAGTTTCTGAAATACTGTACAGCCTCACTATCTTTTACCACGAAAGGCAGTACATAATGTGGCTGGAGAATGGCCGTAGTCTGGGCCGTATCCACTACCAGCGGAGAGGCGCAGAATGGGCAGGAATCGGCCGTTACATTGGGCAGCATAGTAGTAGAGGCACCACAACCGGTGCATTTCACCACTACTGCTTCCTGGGTAGTTTCGGTATGATTTTTCTGTTCTGCTATAAATTGCTCATAATCCACCGGTTGAATGGCTACCGGTAATGTGGCTTCTTCGATCTGATTTACTGTACCGCAGTATTCACATTTCAGGCTATTGGTACCTGGTGCATAGTGCAGTATTGCTCCGCAGTTCTGGCATTTTAGTGAATTGACCGTCTCACTTGTTTTTTCCTCAAAAGACATAGGAATATTTTGGGAGCGGCTGTAGCATGCGGCAAATTGTTGTGTTATCACAACACCCTGGGCTTTGCTACAGCCGTTTTTTTTAGTTTTATGGTAATGGTGGCGGCACAGTAGCTAATACTGGTGCCAATTCCGGAACGGTAGATGCGGCAGACCAGGCGGCCATACCGGTTTTCCATACCAGTGTTTGTGCATTGAGACTACCGGCTGCGGCCAATTGGCGCAGTTGATCCTGGTCAAAAGGACCACTTTGTTTACCATCTACAGCTACGTAAAATGGAGCGGCTGTTGGTAATGGTGGTGGTGCGCCACCTGCGTTAGCCTGTTGATTATTGGCGTTTTGGAAGATGTTTCCTACCTGTCCCATCATCGCTGCGCCCATACCGGCACCTAATCCCGCTGCAGCGAGTCCGCCACCGGAGGGGTTTTCGGCTGCCTTTTCCATGGAATTGGCGGCCTGGAACTGGGCATATGCTCCCAGGTTGCCCACAATGCCAATGCTGCTGCGCTTATCGAGTGCAGCTTCTACTTCGGGTGGCAGGGAAATGTTTTCGATGAGGAATTTGGTCAGTTCCAAACCCAGTTCATTGAACTCTGATCCGATTTTCCCGGTGATCTGGCCAGATACTTCTTCGTAATTAGCAGCCAGGTCCAGTACTGGGATCTTAGCTTCTGCAATGGCTTCCATACCGCGGGATACCGCGAGGTTGCGCAGCTGCTCGTTGATCCCTTCCACTGTAAATTCAGGATTAGTAGCGGATACCTCTTTCAGGAAGGAGCCGGCGTCTTTCACACGGAAAGCATAGCTACCAAAAGCGCGGACACGCAAAGGTCCAAACTCCGCATCGCGAAGCATCACCGGATTCTTTGTTCCCCATTTCTGATTGATGAATTGCCGCATGCTCACAAAGAACACGTCAGCTTTGAATGGGCTGTTAAAGCCGTATTTCCATCCCTGTAAGGTACTCAGTACAGGCATATTTTGTGTAGTCAGCGTATACATGCCGGGTTGAAAAACATCGGCAATCTTACCTTCATTCATAAAAACAGCCACCTGTGACTCGCGCACAGTAAGCTTTGCATTCATTTTTATTTCATTCTGGTAGCGGGGAAACTTCCACACAATGGTGTCCGTGGACGCGTCTGTCCACTCAATAATGTCAATAAATTCGTTCCTGAGCTTATCAAAAATTCCCATAGTAACAGGTTTTATACGCTGCCAATTTAAAGAATTATTTACTTGGAAAGCTATATCCGGCAAGTTATAATTTCGCCAAACTTTATTTCATGGCTATTTTTAGCCACTTCTCCAGGAGTCCGGGCCAGGCTTCTGCTGCGGGGTTACCCGGGCGTAATCCGTATCCATGGCCTCCTTTGGCGTAAAAATGCAATTCCACCGCAACTTTGGCATCGCGCAGGGCGCCGGCCATTACCAGGGCACTATTGCCATAGAAGTCATCTGCTGTGGCAAAAAGGAACATGGGAGGTGTTTGGCTGTCTGGTTTCAGCTCCGGTGTGAGGGTCCGGTTCTCCCCCTTATCAAGATAGGCAGGGTAAAGCAATACACCAAAAGCCGGACGGGCAGAGAGACTGTCTGCTTTATCGAATGGCGTATAGGTATGCACGTTATATAAGGTAGCCGCTCTCGCAGTGAGACTACCACCAGCTGAAAATCCTAGCATACCAATCTTATCAGGTTGCACTCCCCATTCTGCCGCACGGCTGCGCACAATACGCATCGCACGTTGTGCATCCTGCAAGGCGCCGGCTTCTTTCTGAGGCACGCGATATTGCAGTACAAAGGCCGTATATCCGAGTTTATTGAGCCACGCAGCTATTTCGTATCCTTCCAGGTTAATGGCCAGGATGTTATAACCACCACCGGGACACACTACTACACCAATGCCGGTGTTATTCCCCGCAGGTGCCGGAAACACTTCCAGTAAAGGGTCTGTTACGTCTGTTAAACGTTTTACATTATTGCTTCCATCAGCGGCTACCTTCGCAGGCTGTTTCGCTGCCGGTTCATCCGGCACGGTGCCGGGCCACAAGTGTATGGTTTGTTGCTGGGCGCTAATAGCGGTAGTCATTCCTATCATCATTAGTAAAATGCAAAATTGTTTCATAACTGGAATTTCGTGTAATGAAACAAATGTAATAAATGTTATGGGTAGATAAAAGTACAGCTTCCTGAACAGGAAGCTGTGTTGCCTTTATGCCCACCAGGCATACAGATATTAATATTTATTAGCCGTTATTTGATGGCCTCCTTGTGACCGTTATTGTGTATAGCAGCAGCCAAAACGGGAGAATGGGGCGCCGCTCCGTGCAACACCCAAACAGGGACAGCTCCCTAAAAAGGAAGCTGTGGCGCCAATATGACCAACAGGATATGCAGTACCTGAAGGTATCCTTGCTTATGAAATTGAGTGCTAACCGTTTTTAATGGATTAAATAGCTGCTATTACCATTGTTAATGTATGCACAGCCGCTTCCCCGTCAAATTTACCTGTAGCTGTGATAGTAACCTTGGTATCACTGTTTTTGACCGCTTTATAAGTACCTGTGAATTCATCATCTATTGAAAATCCTTCCAGGGTACCATCGTCCTTCAATTTCCAATTATAGGTGGTAGTCTGACTGGTGCCGTTGCATTTATCAGCGCCTTCATCTTGTACAGCTGTACCATCAGCATTGAAAACAGTAAAATTGTCTTTTATACACGCGGGGCCATTCGTATACATATCGGTTATCACACCACCTTGTCCATCGTCGATCCCAGGGTTAATGGTCATTTCCTTCAACTGCCATTTTTTGCCCACGAGAAACGAGCTGCTGATACCTCCGTTTGCCGGCTTGTTTTTGTCTTTATTACATTGTGTAAAAAACAATACCGCCATAATAGCAACCAGGAATAACGTGGCATCGCCAGCAAATCTGTTAAATACTTTTTTCATACTTTTAAATTAATGTGAAACAAAAGGGGTTAATGAGTGCAAAGCTATTGTGCTGCACCGTTTCACAACTCAGTAGAAGTACTTAATCAGAAAATTGGGTAGTGGTTGGGAGGAGATATTTTCACACCACGCTTTTCAACGTGGTGTGAAGGTAGGTATATTATTTTACGCATTGCTGCCAGGCTTCCGCCATGAGCTGTGCACCGGCTACACTGGGATGTACCCCATCACCCGTCCAGTAAACACCAGGGGCTGCCTGTTGTGCTTTATCAAAAATCGCCTGGTAAGGAATGAAGGTTGCCTGGTACTTATCGGCGATAGCGCGCGCTGCTGCGCGGTATTCATCGAATGCTGGATACCATTTTTCATTCACAGCTGCTACACCGGTTACCGCAAAAGGCTCCCCGATGACCAGCTGTACGTCCGGCAGGGCTGCTTTGGTACACGCCAGCAGTTTATCATAATCGTCCCGGTATGTTTGAACAGTGCCTTTGTAATTATTATTTATTGTATGCCAGTAGTCATTTACGCCTACCAGGATACTCAGCACATCCGGCTTGATGACCAGGCAATCAATGTCCCAGCGGTCGGCTAATTGAAATACTTTGTTTCCGCTGATGCCCTTGTTATATATCTTCAGATTTTTATCCGCATGTTTGAACAACAATGCAGATGCTGCCATGAGCGCATAACCATTGCCCAATGCTGCACTGCTATTGGGTTCATCATGGTCTCTTTTACGACCGGCATCTGTGATGGAATCACCCTGGAATAGTATAACACCCTCTTTTTTGAGTGCTATTTTTTTAGGTTTCTCTGTCGCCACAGCTGCCGATACAATCCCTGGAATACTGATAGCAGCCAGGCTTCCCAGTGATACGTTCCTGAGAAAATTACGGCGGTTAGATGAATTCATAACGGGTATTGATTAAATGAGCCTTGCGGCATATTCCGCAATCAGGCGCTTAAACTATAAAAAAGATTTCACATTTTTCAGACAAAAGCGCTAAATCCGGTAATCGCCCGCCCCACAATCAGGGAATTGATTTCCTTGGTGCCTTCATAGGAATAAATCGCTTCAGCATCCGCTACAAAGCGTGCTACATTGTACTCCAGCAGTATGCCGTTGCCTCCCATCACTTCGCGGGCGCGACTCACCACATCACGGGTGCGCAGCGTGCAGAAAACTTTAGCCAGAGAGGCATGTTCATCTTTCAATTGCCCGGCATCCTGTATTTCAGACAACCGGTACACCATGGTTTGCATGGCCGTGAGATTAGATAACATTTCTACCAGGTGGCCCTGTATTAGCTGGAAAGCGGCAATCGGTTTGCCAAACTGCTCACGGGTACGGGTATACGACAATGCGTTTTCGTAAGCACCACGAGCGCAGCCTACGGCTTCCCAGGCAACGCCAGCCCTGGTCATTTGCAGCACTTTTGCGGTATCCTTAAAGGAATTGGCCTGTTGCAACCGGTCTGCTTCTGCAATACGACAATCCGTTAAGGTGATCAGCCCGTTTTGTACAATGCGCAGCGCCATTTTATCGTGAATTTTTTCTACGCTGAAACCGGGTGTATCTTTTCTCAACAAGAAACCTTTCACCTGGTTATCATCCACATCCCTGGCCCAGATCACGATTACATCAGCGAAGGTGGCGTTGCCAATCCATTTTTTCTGGCCATTCAGCACCCAGGTATCACCCATACGTTTAGCCGTAGTAGTTAATCCTCCGGCCGTACCGGAGCCTACTCCCGGCTCGGTCAATCCAAAAGCGCCGATAAGATTCAATTGCTGCATACCGGGTAACCATTCCTGCTTCTGCGCCTCCGATCCCAGCATATAAATAGATCCCATTGCCAATCCACTTTGCACACCGAAAAAAGTAGCGATAGAAGCATCTACCCTGGCCATTTCCATGGCAATTATACCTTCCATGAGAAAAGAGCGGTTAGGACAACCATAGCCTTCATAGGTGACACCACAAATATTGAGTTCCCTGAATTTGGGAATAATTTCAAATGGAAAGGTGGCTTTCAGCCAATGTTCATTCACCAGTGGCTTTATCTCTTTTTCCATGAACGCCCGAACTTTCAACTGCAGCGCCCGGTCGTCTGCATTGAGCTTGCCGCCGAGGTCGTAGAAATCGCCTTCAATAGGCGGTAGCGCCTTTTTGGGACCGCGGCTGCTTAACATCTTCATCAGGCCGTTCAATTGGGTATCATCCATTTGTGCCACGGACGCCATCACCTTGGGAAGGTCTACTTTTTCTGAGAGTTTGGCGAGCATATTGAAGTCGATGCTCTTCAACAGGTGGTACGCGTTTTTCAGTTTGGAAAAGGTTCCGGACATATTGCATGGTTTTGTATAAAAATACGGATTCACGCGGATTTTTGTCTTTGTACAGGATTAGACTGATTACACTGATTACACTGATTATATTTTATTGATTAAAAAAAGATGAACGTAGACAGGTGAGCAATATACGCTCCCATCTTCGTTAATCTTCTCAATCTTTCAAAGTTCTAAAGATAAAAATCAGTCTAATCAGTATAATCCTGTATAAAGACAAAATCCGCTGCTGTTATTCTATTACAAATTCCTGCTTCAATTTGATATCTTCTGAGGAGGCGCCAATCAACACTTCAAATTCGCCGGGTTCCACGGTCCAGTTCATATTGCGGTCGAGTATGGCCAGGTCATCAGGGTGTAGCGTAAATGAGAGCGTTTTCTTTTCACCGGGTTCCAGGGAGACGCGTTCGAAGCCGCGCAACTGCATCACATAAGTGGTTACACTGCTTACTTTATCTTTCAGGTAAAGTTGTACTACCTCGTCGCCTTTTCGTTTACCCGTGTTAGTGATATCAACGCTGATGTGAATATCACCCTGAGAGGCCTGTTTGGTGGGCGTTACCACCAGGTTGTCATAGCCAAAAGTAGTATAGCTAAGTCCATAGCCGAAGGGATACAGGGCGCCATTTACGCTCGTGTTGCCGTAGCCGTTGTTCCCTGAAGATGGTTGTCCGGCATGGGATCCTGGTTTGAAGGGAAAGTTCAGTTCTATTTGCCCCGTGGATTTCGGGAAAGTAACCGACAAACGGCCGCCGGGATTGTAATCGCCGAATAAAGCTTCCGCAATGGCCGTACCTCCCTGTGGACCGGGGAACCAGGCTTCCAGGATAGCAGGTAGGTTTTGTTGTTCCCAGTTGATGGTGAGGGGCTGGCCATTGATCAGCACTGCCACCACGGGCTTGCCGGTGGCATGCAATGCCTGCAATAATTGCAGTTGACGGCCAGGCAGCGATAAGCTGGTACGTGAAAGACTTTCTCCTACTCTTTTCTCATCTTCCCCTACTACGGCGATGATCACATCTGCCTGTTGTGCTTTATTTACGGCCTCGGCTATGCCGGCGCTTTCTGTACTATCCAGTGGTGTAGGAATCAGCTCTGTGCCGGGCCAACCCGGATTTATTACATCACAGCCTTTCGCATAACTGACGGTGATATGTTTGCCGGCAAGTTGGGTGACGCCCTCCAGTACAGAAGTCACTTTATTGTTAGACGGACCATAACGGCTTATTGCATACGTAGTAGCGGCGGCCAGGGGGCCCGTTACCAGGATGCGTTGCACTTTTTGCCGGTTGAGTGGTAGGGTTGTTTTTTCATTTTTCAGCAATACCAGCGATTCCCGGTTCAACTGTAGTGCGAAGGCTTCGTCGGCAGCGGTGTGTACACCCTTGTCTGCCAGCCTGGGATCGGTGTACGGGTGATCGAAAAGGCCAAGACGGAATTTCACGCGCAGCACGTCCGCTACGCGGCTGTTGATGGTAGCCATGGATACTTTTCCTTCTTTCACCAGTTCCCGCAGTGGCAGGATGAATTGTTCCGGCGGTGTGAAGTTGGTCCGAACGTTCAATCCGGCTTCTACAGATTGCCTGACTGCATCTTTATAATCTGCCGCTACATGATGTTTGCTGAAAAGGTATTCTACGGCTTCGCTGTCTGATACCACATAGCCGGTGAAACCGTATGCCTGTCGCAGTAGCTGGGTGAGGAAATAATAGCTGCCGGTGATGGGCACACCATCCCAGTCGTTGTAGCTGCTCATAACGCCCATGGGATGCGCTTCCATGATCACGCGACGGAAAGAGTAAAGATATACCTGGTGCATTTCGCGGGGGGCCACATGAGGATCGGTGCGGGCGTCTCCGTCGCGGCCTCCTTTGGGGACGCTGTAAACGGCGAAATGTTTCAGGGTGGCGGCTACGCCTTCCTGTTGTACGCCGAGCGTCATTTGTTTCCCGAGTTCGGCCACCAGGAAAGGATCTTCCCCATAACATTCTACTACTCTGCCCCAGCGCGGGTCACGGGCGGGGTCCAGGATGGGGACATATACATTCGTATAACCGAGGAGTTTAGCTTCTCTTCCAACAATATGTCCGGCGCGGCTTACCAGGTCTTTGTTCCAGGTGCTGCCGATGCCAATAGGCGCACATAATGGTGTAGCACGGTCGTGGCACAAACCATGTATGCCCTCGTTGGTAAAGTCAACAGGTATGCCCAGCCTGGTAGCCTCTATAAACCAGCGTTGTATGGTATTGATGGCTGCAGCATGTTTACTGTAAGGGAAAGAGTATTCAGATTTAGCTTTTTTATTATATGGCAAACTATTCAGTTCTTCATCTATGTTGGCGATACCGTCTTTCCATATTTCCTGTTTCCATGCGGGGGTGGGCATTTCATCTTTCAGCACACGACCATAGCCATAGAGTGTAGCCATCTGGCTTGTTTTTTCTTCCAGGGTCATTTGAGAGAGCAGGTCCTGGATGCGTTGTTCAATGGGTTGCCGGGGATCTTCAAAAATATCTTTGCGGCCATTTTTATTAAAATCGATCCAGCCATCGTGGTAGATGGTGGCCGGTTGCTGGGCGCTGGCAGCAGTTACCACCAATGCTGCCCCTATAATTCCTGTAGTAAAGTGTTTCGTCCAATAGCTATACATGCCGGAGTCTTTTATTTAACAACGCCCAAATTACAAGTCGTTGCAATGGATTGCAAAATAATCCAAAACAGCATCATGATTAGTTAAAATGGTATAGGGATAAAAAAGGGCTGCACAGAACCTTATGCAACCCCTGGTTTTAAAAAAACACAACTAAAAAAAACGAGTACTTCTACAAACATATAGGCATAGCTGTTATGATTGACAACGCAGGAAAACAAAAATCCCTCTATTCCTCTTTTGAAAAATCTTTATAGGACGTTGATAAATTACTATTGCTTAGTTGTTTATTCTTTTCAAAAAGATAGTTACTTTCGCAACGATCATTTCATATATTAAAATATCGTGAAGGTTAATGCTTACATCACCTTCTTACCAGGCATATAAAGAACTATTTCATTCACAGTATAATGACTTATGTAACTATGCCTATAGTTTCCTGAAAGACGATGCTGCGGCAGAAGATGTGGTGCAGGAAACGTTTATCAAGCTTTGGGAAAAACATCAAAGCCTGATTGGTATACCAAATATAAAAGCTTACCTTTTCCGTGCAGTGCGTAATAATTCTATTTCTGCATTACGCAAGCTAAACACGGAAGAGGCGGGAAATAAGGGTTTTGAATGGATCACAGATAGTACTGAAGATCCGGATGCCAAAGAGATAGAAAATGCCAAGCCTTACTATGAGCAATTAATTTACGAGGCCGTTGCCAATTTACCGCCACAATGCCGGGAAGTATTTACCAGTTGCCGGATTAATGGGATGACTCACCAACAAGCGGCTACCAAGCTGGGGCTTTCAGCCAAAACCGTTGAAAACTATATGGGACGGGCATTGAAGCTATTGAGGAAATACCTGCAACAATACGGGCTGCCTGTCAGTATTCTTTTTTTGTTGAAAATATTAATGCCCTGATAGAGGGTTGTCACACAAACGAGCGTTATCTAATCAGAGCACACTGTAAAGTAACTATGGAGCATTTTGACACCTACCTGTATGAACTTATAGCTAAAAAGCTATCCAGTCAATGTACCAACGCAGAATCTGCGGAATTACAACGATGGCTGGATACCTCGCCCGAAAACCAGGCTGAGTTCAATGCTTTGGCTGCCATATGGAAGGACAGTTCCAATGCATCCGGCACACCGCGGCGACCATACAACACCGCGGCAGCCTGGGATAAAACCAACCAGGCCATTCAACCACCCGTTTCCCGGATCAAATCACTTTATACAAAGTATGCCGCCGCCGCTGCTATTATATTGCTGCTGACAGGAGGCGCCTGGTGGCTGGAAAGCGGGTCCAGCCTGAAAAAACATGAGCTGGCCGCTAACGATGGCAAAATAAAGAGCCTGGAATTACCAGATAAATCTACCGTCACCCTGCGTCAGGGCGCCCGTATCCGCTACCTGAATGGCTACCATCACGATCAACGCATTGTGGAACTGGAAGGTGAAGCATTTTTTGAGATCGCCAATGACCCCGCCCACCCCTTCCTCGTAAAAACGCCTAACCAATCAGTGATAGAAGTACTGGGTACTTCCTTTACTGTGCAAACAGGGAAAGACAGCACCGCTGTTATTGTTGCTTCGGGCCGTGTAAAACTCGGGCTGGAAGGGGATACTACCTCCCTCATCCTGGGCAGCGGACAAAAAGGTACCTGGGGAAATGGGCAATTATATGCCCGCAACAACAACAATCTGAATTTTATTGCCTGGAAAACCGGCATTTTGCAATTTAATGATGAGTCTCTTCTTGAAATATTGCCACAATTAGCCGACTTTTACGCAAAAGAAATCAGGATTGATGATCAATACCGCGCAACCGCCTCGCAGCAAAAAGCTACGATCACGTTCCGGGATCAGTCCTGTGATGATGTTTTGCATGAATTACAACTATTGCTTGGGTTTAAATACCAACAAAACGGCGATACCATCGTCATCAGCCAGTAACTTTTTTTATCGTTTTTTATACCTGTTCTGTTTTATTTCATTGTTCTGCACCAGCTTACTACAAGCGCAGAACAATGAAAGCAATTTATTGCAAGAAGCCTACGCACCTCCTTCCCGGCAGGGCACCATCCTGTTTTTTATACAACATATTCAAAAAAGTACCGGGATCAATATCTCCTATAGCTCCAGTTTCCTGCACCTGAATAAGAAAGTACAGCTAAATGGCAACGAACAAACTACCGGCGCTGTTTTAAATACCATTTTACAGGGAACCGGCATCCAGGCCGCAGCGCTAAATGGCAAAATATTTCTATTGCGGGAGAATTCGCAAACCCAATATTATACTATCAGTGGTTTCGTAAAGGAAGCCAGCAGCAATGAGGTGATCATCAACGCTTCCGTATATGATCCCATTACCCGGAAAGGCACGGAGACCAACGCTTTTGGATTTTATAGTTTACAGGTACCCGATTCCTGCCAGGGCATTGTATTTTCTCATGTTGGCTACCAACCTGTGTTTCAGCACCTCCCTCCTCCCGATGAAGGACAGCTGGACATCCACCTGGAGCCTCGAAGCACGTTACAAACAGTGGTGGTAAAAGGAGAACATGAAGACGTTGCCTCACAGCAAAGCGCTATCAACATGCCCGTAGGCTATGTTTCCGGCTTTCCCGCCTTACTGGGCGAAAAGGATGTACTCAAATCCCTGCAACTGTACCCCGGTACCAGCAGCTCCCTGGAAAGCAGCGCCAATTTACTGATCAGGGGCGGCGGCGCAGACCAGAACCTCTACCTGCTGGATGGTGTTCCGCTTTACCACACCGGTCACCTGTTTGGACTTTTTTCCATCTTTAACGGAGACGCCGTGAAAGATGTGTCGCTATATAAAGATGCCTTCCCTGCACGATACGGTGGGCGGCTGTCTTCTGTTGTGGACATCCGCACCAGGGACGGTAATATGAAAACCTGGCATGGTAGCTTCAAACTCAGCCCCGTGTCTGGCAATATATTGCTGGAAGGCCCCATCGTAAAAGATAAAAGCTCCGCCTCTCTATCGCTCCGCCGTTCGCTCGTGGATGCGTTGTATGGCAGCAGGTATCTCTCTGACTATGGAAAATATTACCTCTACGACATTAACTTCAAACTGAACCAGGTGATTAATGACCGGAACCGGTTGTACATCAGCTTTTATAAAGGGCAGGACAAAATGTTTATCCAGAGCAGCAACCCGGTGATACAACTGTTTGACGACTACAATTTTGACTGGAGCAATATTACAGCGGCAGCCAAATGGACCCGGGTAATCAGTCCGAAGATATTCACCAATACCATTGCCACTTATAGCCGTTTCTACAATGTATTCACCCAAAACTCCATTATCCCCCTCTCCTTCTTCGACTCCTTATTTGTAAAAGGTAAAGGTGTTTCCAGGGTGCGGGATATTGCGATTAAAAACGAAACGGAATACAACCTGAGTAACTGGCAACATATTTCCTTCGGCGGCAGTTATACCTATCACAACTTTGCGCCTACTGCGTATCATAACAATATTTCTGCCGGGGAAGCCCAACAACGGAAAGCGCCTATTTATTACATGTCGGAGTTTTCTGTCTACGGAGAAGATGAACTGAGTTTATTAAATGACCGGCTCATCATCAGACCAGGGCTACATTTGGGGGCACTTGCGCAGAAAAGCTCCTTTTACGCCAGTTTGCAGCCACGCTTAATGGTGCGGTGGCAACTTCCACAAGCACAGTATGTACAGCTGTCTTTTGCAAAAATGACACAGTTTGTGCACCAGCTGACTACCCCGGTAATCAATTTACCAACGGATTTATGGGTACCCAGTACCGAAAATATCAAGCCTGAACAGGCTTTTTCCTATGGTTTGGCCTATCAACGCCAGTGGCAGAGCAACTGGCGGTTCAATGTGAACCTGTATTACAAACAGCTCAAAAACATTGTTACCACCAACACCGTACTGAATATCTTTGATAACTCGGATTTGTGGGAGAAAAAAGTAATTGCGGGGAATGGTTATAACTATGGCAGTGAACTATTGCTGGAAAAAACCCAGGGACGGTTCACCGGCATTTTCTCTTATACGCTTTCCTGGGCCTGGCGGCAGTTTGACCGGTTAAACGGTGGGAAGATGTATCCTTATAAAGAAGACCGGAGACATAATATTTCCCTGGCACTTAAATACCAGTTTAATCCAAAGTGGACGGTTTCTGCTACTTATAAGTTTGCCTCCGGCGCTCCTTTTACACTACCATTGCAAATATTCCCGGACTTCGACTGGAGCCGGAATATCAAAGGCTACCTGGATGAACGTTATTCTCCGTTTTCTACCAGCCAGGTTAACTATCTTCCATATATAGCCCGGCTAAACAACTACCGCCTAAACCCGGTACATCACCTGGATGTAGGCGCCACGCTCAACCTGGGAAATGAAAAACGATTCCAGCATGTCATTACAGGAGGCGTTTACAACATCTATAACCGCAGTAATCCATTTATTGTGAGTTTTGACCAGTTTTCTTATTTTGCTTTTGATGACATATACCCGTTACAGTTATACCAATACAGCTTGTTCCGGGCATTACCATATCTGAGTTACACCTTCAAATTTTAATCATGAAGTACCTGATGCTATTATTGTTGGTTGCGAGTGTGATACTGCAGGGATGCGAGCAGGAACTTCCTTTGCCGAAAAGTAAGACGCCGCCCCGGGGTGTTGTTTACGCTGAACTGGTAGCCAATAGTTTACCGGAAGTGCGTGTAGGCCAAAGTAAACCGGTATCGGGGCCCTTTCTCGACAACGGGTTTCAGCTGGTAGAAAATGCCAATGTGCAGCTCATGGACAAGAACGGGCAACCGTTGGAAATACTGTCGTATGTAAAAGACACCTCCAACGTAATGGGGCTTTACCGGGGCAAAACCAAACTGGAAGCCGGTAAAAATTATAAGCTGCAGGTAGACATCCCTAAGCTGAAACCCATTACTGCCATGGCTTCTATCCCTCCTCCTTTCCGGGTAGAGCTGCTGGATACACTCCGCTCACTACTGAACGGACGCCCCGTATTACGTTTTCATCTTACCGTATATCCGTTGCCGGGAGTAAAGCAATATGTGGTGATGGAAGCACTGAAACAAACTGTTGACGTAGATACCTCTTTTACCTACCAGGGCGTCAGGTACCGGAAAAGCGAACAACCGGATCTGTATGAGCGGGCCAAAAACCTTCCTGGTGCAGCCATTAAAAAAGACAGCTTTTACCTGAACGACTATCTCCGTATCCCTTGCTATACACAGGACGAAAATGCAGACAACAACCAGGTAGGAGGACTCAATGAAAACTATAACAGTATTCTCTTTACCCAGACAGGCAAACCATTGACCACCTATTTCTATATCAATGCCACTGCACTCAGTACTAATCCTGCCGAAGCCATTGCCCCGGTAGGAAGGGTACTGGTATATGTAAAATCTGTTTCCAGGGAGTACTACGACTTCCTGCTTACCTACGAAAAAGTGAAGCGTAATCCGGGCCTTAACAGTCTTATCCAGGCCATACAACTCCGTAGCAATACGCAGGGAGGATTAGGTATTGTAGGAGGCAGTTATCAGAAGGTGTATTATTTGTATTATGACAAGCTGTAAGTAAGCTGAAAGCATAAAGCGTAAAGCAAAAAGCTATTAGAGCGAATGACCATTGCGAATATAAATACGCTTTGATCATTCGCTCTAATAGCTTTTTGCTTTACGCTTTATGCTTTCAGCTTACTTTACTTCGTAAACATTGTCTCTTTTATTGATATCCGCTACCCAGGTGCTACCCAGTGTTACTTTTTTTATTTTTTTGGGAGATGTAAGCGCGAGTGATACTGTTTTATTTCCCTTCTCCCAGGCCGCAATGCTCCGGTGAATTTTAGTGGTGGTATTGTCGTCGAACAAAACGGTAACATCAATAGGTACCGGTTTATTGCCGATAGAACGGATCTCAATGATCCCTTGCTTTCCTTTCTGCGTTACCTTGCTGATGCCCAGATCAGGATAACCATTATCGAAGAACCAGCTTTTCCAGAACCAGTCCATATTCCTTCCTGCACCGGTATTCATGCAATAGAAGAAATCGTAGGGTTGCGGATGTTTCCCATGCCACTGCGTAATATAATGATGCAATGCTTTGAGGAAAAGGCTATCGCCCAGCATATCTTTTACGTACAGGTAGCCCAAAGCGGGCTTAGGATAAGCGTTGGTGACGTAAGCGTCTGTTGTTTGATTAGACGGTGTCATGATGGGCAGGTCTGCGGCTTTACCGGCTATATTGTTGTAAGGAGCCATGCCATAATCATCTACGATGTTACTGTCTATACAGGGCGAAATAATCCATTCTCCGATAGTGGCCCAGCCTTCATCCATCCAGGCATACAGTGTTTCGTTGGTTCCCATATAAAAGGGGAAGATGGTATGAAATATTTCGTGGTCAGTCAGCTCAATCGCCTGTGCCTTATCTGCGAGCGGATTATCGTTCACCATCATGGGATATTCCATCTGATCCAGGCCATCAAACACGGTTTCGTGATTGTAGGGATAAGGCCATTTAGGGAAGTAGTGACTTATTTTGTCAACGGTGATGCGGGCATAGTGCACCACATCAAAGAAATCTGCGTGGGCAGCGTTAAAGGCTACGTCAACGCGGGTACGTCTTTTCGTGGTAGCATCTACTTCTACGCTGGTAGCGTTCCAAAGGTAATGGTTGCTGAGGCCGATGGCAAAATCGGTGACGTTATCGGCTTCATAGCGCCAGGTTTGGCTATTTTTATTCCGGGTGATGTTGCCCTCCCGGATATCGTTGCTATCAATTACGGCAATGATGTCATTACTTTTTTCAGCGGTAGCAATGCGTTGGACGTATTTGTCGGCATATACCTCACTGGTATTTTTGAGATCTCCGGTAGCCCAAACCTGGTAGTTGCCTGGTACGGTAATGGCTACACGAAAATCACTGAAATCGTTATAAAATTCCTGTGTACCGATGTAAGGGATCATATCCCAGCCGTTGACATCATCGTATACCGCAATACGTGGGAAAAAGTAGGCGATGAAGTAGGCCCCGGTATCTACCGACCCTGTTCTGATATGGGTGTTTTCATTGAGTGTATAGGAAAAGTCCAGGTCGAAGCGGGCGGTTTGTCCGGGGAACAATGCCGGGATGCTCATTGGCATGTTGGTACCACGGGTAGTTGCCGGCATTGATTTATCGGTACCATTCACTTTCAGGTTTTTAATAACTACGCCATCTGTCAGATCATCCGGGGAAACGCCCATGCTTCTGACCGCGCCTTTCTGAAAGAGATTGGGAAACAGTTTCATGTTGACCATATTCAGGGTATCGGGGCTATTGTTGGTATAGCTGATTTGTTCGGTACCTGATATGAGATTGGTAGCAGGATCGAAGGACACGCGAATATCGTATGCGGCTTTATTCTGCCAGTACTTAGTCCCGGGTGCACCACTATAAGACCGGGTTTGCTGGTCGTACGCCTTCCTGATGCTCAGGGGCATGTATAATGGGGTTTGCGCGATGATTTGTTGCGCTATTCCCAGCAGCAACAGTAAAATACAATATCTTCTCATAAGCTAAATAAAGCGATCGCTTCAAATGTAGGGAATTAGTATGAAAATGCGTGACTGATGTGTGCGTTGGTTAGAACGGCTGCCGGGTGGTATCTGCAGGTGTTTTTAAGGAGTCGATCACTACCCTTCCACTATCTGCAGGTGCAGCGGTACTGTCCTTTCCACTACCGTCTTTACCGGGTATTGGAATAGTGGGGCCGGTATGGCGGCGTTTGGCGGAATAGCCGGTGACGCTGCCTTGTTTCTGCATATCTTTCATTGTTTTCTTATCAAAGAGATATTTGGGATGTTTCTCGGGTCGTAGTCCCCGGTCAAATTGCGCCTCTGCTCCTACTGCGGGAGCCGTATACACTTTTTGAGAAGAATGACAAGCCAGGAGCACAACACAGGCTGCAGATAGCAGGTACTTCATGTAAATGAGTATGAGCGTGAGTATAGGCAAGGAAAAGGGGACGTGTATATAACGTCCGGAAATGGATTTTATTATGACACCAGGCCGACGTAAACAGCTGTGTGCCGTTCTATTTTGAAATTCAAGCCCCCTGTATTATTTTTATCGTAAATTCGCCAGGTGTCATGCCTTTGTTCTAATAATTAATATCTTTAACCGCTATTTCAATCCCGATGAAAACCCTCCGCAGGAGAGTCACGGCTAACAACACAGTACTATGAAAGTATCAACTACCAGCTTCCCAAGCGTTTTTGAGACCGCATTTGGAAACACAGAAAACTCAAGTAAGGACCTACTCAATGGATTAAAAATTAAAAAGGACGATACCTGGTACCTGGTGGGCAACCTGGCCAAAAGAGGTGGTATCAATCCTGGCAGAGTCACCAATGCGGCTCCCTCAGAAGAGGATTATGAAATATTATTCAAAGCGGCTTTGTTGAATACTATTGATAAAGTACAGCAACCTATTGCGCTCACCGTTGGCTTCCCTTTCTCTACCTACAACATTTACAAGACGGCTGCCGAGCAGTTCCTGAGTAAAAGACATTTCCTGATCGATTACGATACCCAAACCTACAATACCAAAGGCTCCTTCAAAAAAGCAATGTTTGATATTGAGAAGTATGAGGTAATCCCTGAAATTGTAGGCGGAATCATTGGATTGAAGAAAACTATTAACGAGCCTCAGCTGGATAATTTCATCGCGATCAGTTTTGGTTTTGGTACCATTGAAGGTGGCATGGCTACTGGTGATGGTTTGATTCACCGTACCTGTTTCAGCTCGCATGGCATTCGTTATGCGATCAACAACCTTACCCGTGAGCTGAACCAGAAACATTACCTGGAAATGAAAAATGAGCACCAGGTAGATGACGCCTTTATGAAAGGTTCCATTTTCACCAATCGTAAACGCATTGATTTGCGTGATATGCGCAAGGGCGTATTGACGCAATATTACAAAGAGGTAGTATCTCCGCTGATGCGTAGTTATTTCACAGACCTGGATTTTGAAACCTGCGAAAAAATTTATTTGATGGGTGGTGGTGCACATTATCGTGAGCTGACCGACGCCTTTGTAGAAGAATTCCGCGACTTTATCCCGGTGGAGGTAGCTCCTGAGCCAGAAAAACTGATGAGTATCGGATACCTTTACAACTCATTGAGAATTTCAGATAATAAGCCACAACGTAGTGTAGGATTAGATCTTGGCAACTCCAGTTCTATCATTTCTACCTTTGATGACCAGTTACAACACACTCCCAGCATTACGCCTAATCCGAATATCAATCCGAATCCTGTCACCCTCTAACTTTAACGCGTGATCAACGTCAGACATATTTTCCGAAATATAATTGTACCCGGAGCTTTCCGTATCCCTAAAACCGTATCCGTAAATGGCAGTATTGACGCTTCTGTTTCCGGAAGGATTGATGGACATGTGCGGGGCGATGTAAAAACCAGTGGTAAGCTGGTAGTGAGTGAAACGGCAAGTATACGTGGCCATATTTATGCTACCGACCTGGTAGTACACGGGAAAGTGTATGGCGATGTTTACATCAGTAACAAAGCACATATCAGCAATAAAGCGCTGGTAAAGGGCGATGTAAATGCGATGGTACTCGAAATTGAAGAAGGAGCCGTAGTGGAAGGCGCTATCCGCAAAAATGTACCTCCCGTACAAAAAAGCGAGGCCCCACACCATGCCGGCGAAACAGAAGAAGCCAGGGTAACTGCAGCTGCAGACGTAACCACACCTCCGGAGGAAGAAGAACAAAACACCAGTTGGTTCTGATATCTCCCTGCCAACATACACCTTATTAAAAGGGCTGTTTCTCAGGTAGAAACAGCCCTTTTACATTTCTTTTATTCAACGTTAATAGCGTGGCTTTTTCAGGGGATCGAGTAACTGCGACAATCCATTCATTTTAATCACCAGCATCGTTTCCAGGAGCATGCCCAACTTACCCTGTGGGAATCCTTTGCGTTGAAACCATTCCAGGTAGCTCACCGGCAGGTCACAAAGTACTACATCCTTATATTTACCAAAAGGCATTTTCATCACCACCAACTGTTGCAATAACGCCGGATCAGGTTGTGTCATCTCCATAAATGCTGATTTAAGTTAAGGCACGAATTTAAATTATAAATCGGTTTTCGCATGCTTCTTCGTATTTTGTACTGGCACAAAATACATCCCTGATGAAAAATTACCTATTCATCATACTGGCAATTTCCTTTGCTGGCTGCGTACAACCTGGTGGCAAAATCAGTCTTGCGAACGCCAATACAGTAGTTGTAAAAGAACTCTTTGACGCTTTTAATGAACATAACTGGTCAAGATTGGCAGCTTGTTATAAAGATACCGCAACATTCCTGGATCCTTCCCTGGGATTGGAACCCGTACAACGTACCCATGCACAAACCATACAAAAGTACAGCGAATTACAACAAATGTTCCCGGATGTACAAGATGAAATACTGACGATGTATGGCGATAAAAATCATATCACCGTAGAATTCTTATCCTCCGGCACCGGGCCTGATGGCAAAAAATGGAAGCTGCCTATATGCACCGTGTTTACAGTGGAAGACGGAAAAATAGTAAGAGACAATACCTACTACGACAACGCTCACTGATTACTTCCGCAGCAATCCTGAGTGATCAAGTGCCGTGGAAACTTTCGCTGCAAAGGCTTTAGCGAACGATTCCAGGCTATTGGGATTATAGGTTTCCGATTGTCCGGACCACACCAGTTTGCCATCCTGTGTAAGATCGTATAAATTACTTTCCAGGAAATAGGTTTTATCTGTGGTATAGTATCCCGGCGAATACACCGAGTTATACATATAGCCATAATATCCCCAGAAGCGGCCGTACCAGCCGAAAGCAGGATAAGGCGCATATACGGAACCAGGTACATACCTCGATTCTGATTCTTTGTTTACCAACGACACCGCGAGTACGGAAGTATACCCGGCGGCTCTCATTTTATCTGCGGTGGCTGCTTTATCGGCTTCACTCCGCGGATCAAATTTCGGAGGGAAATATTCCAGTCCACGGGCTGCCACCACACCGTGTTTTTTCAGGGCATCCACCATCCGGGTTTCTACCATTTGCTGCGCGTCCAGTTTGGAGGTGACTGCCACTACCAACATATTATGGAATCCGGTGGCCGGTGCCTCCGGCGCTTTCCAGGTACCTGTCATATTCACAGTGGTACCACATGCCCCCAATATGCATAACGCGCCTATCAGCGCTGAGGTGATGATTGCTTTCATAAGATTTGTTTTGCTTAAATCATTATGAGAACACAGGAAACTAGCAAAAGGTTTATTTACCGGGAATTACCGGGCGTTTACCGGGAAACCGCGGTAGCCTGCCTCCCGGCTATTCATCCCGTTTTCGAGCGCCACTACATTTGTAAAAAAGTGCATACAAATGTTTACGGCAACACTATCACTGATCTCCATTTACCTGACCATATTACACCTGATTTATCATCAGGCCACCCGTCACACCGCCTTGTTTCCTTTTAACCAGGGAAAACAGGTGGTTATACAGGAACGCATGGGAGACATCATGCTTTCCTTACTACTTTTCTTTTTGCCTTTGCCTGCCATATTGTTGCACAGTCGTATATGGTTGAGCGTTACTACGTTGCTGAGCGGAATTTCTATAGTAGAAGAATGGCATACGTGGCGGGAATTATATAGATGGAGCCCGGAAAAAGCCTGGCAACAAACCGCACTCTCCGCTATTCGTGCTTAGCTGGTATCCGGCGGGCATAGGCTACCCGGTAAAATTCATATCCCTTCTCTCCCCGGTCTGGCAGGTAGCGCTCCCTGTAGGCTTCCGCTCCCAGGTCTTCCACCAAAGCAAAATCAAAGGCCTGCAGATACGCGGGTAAAGCCTCCGGATCAAAACCAAATGTCCATCGCTCCTCCAATGAGGCTACATCCTGCAATAATTTTTCTCCGCCATAGAAGGCTGCTGGTTCATCCAGCACCCGTTGATGCACATAAGTAAAGATGACCGTGGAACCGGGTGCAAAGCGTCGTAAAAATGCGAAGGTATTATCTATCGCCTCTTTATCCAGGTAGTTGGTAACGCCTTCCCAGATAATGGCAGCTGGCAAGGTGAAGTCGAAGTTATTCAAGGCACTCAGCTGATCCAGGCTTTGTTTGTTGAAATCGATCTGGTAATAAAATACCCGGGGCGGCACTTTATGTGTCCGCAATTTGGCGAGCTTATAAGCCGCCGTGTTAGGATGATCTATTTCTATTACTTTAATATTTTCGAGGAAAGGCAAACGCAGGCCACGGGTATCAAAGCCGGCGCCCAGGATAAATACCTGTTGTGCGCCATTGGCTACCGATTGTTGCAGCAGGTCGTCGATATATTTCGTACGGGCGATACCGGAAGACAACGCGCCGGGTATTTTTTTCCGGATAATCTTCTCCGCCATGCTTCGCCAACCGGGGATACGGCACAACCATACACCGGTTTTTAGTCCCCCATCAAGAAACCAGGTGGCAAAGCGATCGGTAAAAAGTCGTTCTTTTTTAGGGCGGGTAGTTTCTAATGCCCTGAAAAGGGCCATATATTGGGCTGTTCTACTCGTCACGTTAGCTTTCATGGAGGATGTTTTATGAGGGACAACAGGTTTTGAAGAATAAATTTAACTAAAAAAACAGGGATTCAGCCGGCGGTGGCAGTAAGTGATATACGGCCACAGCCGGCTTTCGTAGTTTGCCGGCTTAAACCCCAAAAACACCGTTGATCTATTTTGCGATAATTTCAAAAAAATACCTAATTTTAGAAAAAAATCTAAATTGCATAGCAAAAATGAGCCACCCATTAAATATTGACAAATTAGACTTACAGATCATCTCGGAGATGTCAACCGATGCCGGGATCTCTTATGCTGAGTTAGGAAAGAAGCTGTTTGTTTCCGGCGGCACTATTCATGTACGCATTAAGAAGTTGCATGAAATGGGCGTGATCAAGGGAACCCGGCTACAGGTAAACCTCCGTGCCATCGGCTATGACGTATTGGCTTTTATTGGTATTTACCTGGAAAAAAGTTCCCTGTATGAAAGTGTTGCGAAGCAATTATTAAAGATTCCACAGATTGTGCGGTTAAACTATACCACTGGCTCCTATAGCATGTTTGCGGAGATTATTTGTAAAGATAGCGGGGAACTGCGGAAGATTTTACAGGACGATCTGCAGCATATCAAAGGCATAGAGCGGACTGAAACCATTATATCGCTGGAAGAAAGTTTCTCCCGGCCTATTAATGTAAGTGAAGTCATATAAAAACATCCTCCTTTTATATAGGCGCTGCTTTTACATAGCAGCGCTTTTTATGTGTATGCACATCATGATAAGTAACCCCATCAATTAAAAGTTAAAGTACCACCCGGGTTCCTCCTGCCGCAAAATTTAGTGCTAGCTTCCGTATAAATAATTTACTACCATATGAAGCTATATTTACTTCCTGTAGCAGTACTATTTTTTTTCTCTTGTAAGCCGGCACCTTCAAAGTCTTATTACACGGGCCTTTACAGCATTAAAACCTACGACAGCGCCCGTCATTTCGATAAAAACTTCCGGCCGGTAAAAATTGATCTTTTCTATCCGGCCAGCAAAGTAACCGGTACCGATCCGCTGAGCTTTGGTGAAATACTGGATATGGCGGCGCTCCGGTTGGACTACAGTTTGCCTAAGGATAGTTGTCATCTCGAAAGCCAGGCGATAGCCGATGCCATTGCCCACGAATGCAAGCTGGATAGCGCCAGCCGGCTATTCCATTTCAATACTGAAATCTATGCAGCACCACTACCGGTGAAGGATAAACGAAAATATCCTGCCATCATTTATGCTGCCGGTATGAATGGCAGTAGTTGGGAAAACATACTCCTGTTTCGCGAATTAGTGCAGCAGGGATATATTGTAGCGGCGGTTAGCTCCGTAGGACTTTATCCGGGCTACATGACCGCTGCCGCAGACGTGGAGGAACAGGTGAAAGATATTCTGTTTACCCGGGAGCAGTTAGCGCAAGTACCTCTGGCAGATACTTCCCGTGTAGGCTTGCTGGGCTGGAGCATGGGTGGCAGTGCCATCAGCAATGCGGCAATGCGGCGCCCTGATTTCAAATGCCTCCTGTCTTTTGATGGTACTGAGATACATCGTTATGGAGAGGATGCAGAATGGGATAAGGTATACAACGACATAACGCGTATACCGTCCGTAATGCCGAAACAGATTAAGATGCCATACTGCTATTTGAGCAGCGAGCATCCGCCCAAAGTAGATTCCATCTATGATGTACAGCGCCAGAGTGCCGCTACTCCGTTATACTTTATCCAATTTATGCATGCGCGGCATGAAGATTTCAGCGATATGATCGCTATTGCTATGCGGGTACAGCCTTCTATTGGTGATTTGGATCAGGGCCGGCAGCAGGACATCCGACATCTCTCCCGGTTATTTTTCGATGAGTATTTAAAAGGAAATACGCAAGCTGGGTTTGGGCATTATGCTGACTCACTGGTAAACACACAACCGGCAAAATATAATAAGGAATATTAGTAATGCAGCTTTTAGCTATTAGCGGTTAGCTTTTAGCAAAATGCAGCGGAGATATAAGTGTAAGTGTTATTTTACTTTGCTTATATCTCCGCTGCATTTTGCTAAAAGCTAACCGCTAATAGCTAAAAGCTATCCTACTGTGCCAGTTTTCGTGCATCGCGGGTGCCGGCATAGAGTTCATATTCGAGCAGGCGGCAGTCGATCGTACTGTTGTAAAATTCTATTCTGCGTTTGGCTTTCAGGCCTATTTTCTTGGCCAGTTCAAGGTTACCGGTAAATACGTAACCATGATAACCACCACATTTCTGCTTTAAGAAATCACCAATGCGGCCGTAAGTTTCTTCCAATGCTTCAATTTCTCCCAAGCGTAAACCGTACTCTGGGTTCATATATACCACGCCGGCAGCGCCTTCCGGTACTTCTGTGCTGGCGAAATCGCATACCCTGAATTCAATCAGATCTTCCACACCGGCTGCCTTGGCGTTTTTGCGGGCGTTGACGATGGCCATATCGCTGAGATCTGTGGCGATAATGCGCAAACCAGGTACCTCTACGATTTGTTTTTCCAACAGGCCTCTTTCGTTGAGGTATACTTCTTCCTTAAAGCCATCCAGGTGCATGAAAGCATAGTTATCGCGGAAAAGTCCCGGGCGGCTATTGGTGGCGATCAGTGCAGCTTCGATGGCAACGGTACCGGAACCACACATCGGGTTGATGAAGGGGCTTTTGCGGTCCCATTTGGAGGCCAGGATGGTAGATGCGGCCAGCGCTTCCAGCATGGGCGCCCGGCCGGGTATTTTACGATACCCGTGGCGGGCCAGTGAATCGCCGGAGGTATCTATAAATATTTCTGCGTTTTCATTTTTCCAGAACAGGTGAATAACGGCACCGGTGAGCTCTGCTCCTGTGGAAGGGCGTTTGCCGGTTTTAGCGCGCATACGGTCTACCACAGCGTCTTTTACCCGCAGGTTGGCAAACATGCTATTGTTGATCGATTCATTCTGCACATTGCTGGTAATGGAGAAATAGCCATCGGCTGGCAGGATCGTTTCCCACGGATAGGTATGCAGCTGGCTGTATATTTCATCCCCATCGAGTGCCTCAAATTGCTTCAGGCTATAAAGTACCTGGCTGGCGCAGCGCAGGTTCAGGTTCAGACGGATACATTCATTGAGAGAAGCATTCAACCGTACACCGGTAACGAATGTTTCTTCCACGACAAATCCCAGGTCTTTCACTTCCTGTTCCAGGAAGGGTGTCAAGCGTTTGTTACAGGTGATTGTAACGGTTCCCTTTGTTGTATATAATGACATAAGGCGGCAAATTTACCATTCTTTATGATAATCCCCTTGCATTCCTTAATTTAACGGGCACACTTATATCCCATACTCATATGCGACACTATATTTCCCTACTTTGGATGATGGTACTGTATGTGCCACTCCAGGCCCAGGTGAAGGCCTCCCTGATCAGCAACCAGCTGATAATGCCGGTCCCCGTAACGCCGTCCAGTCATGCGTCTACGATCACCGCTCTTCCGGATGGCCGGTTGATGAGCGCCTGGTTTGGCGGTAAAGAGGAAGGTAATAAAGACGTGGTGATCTGGAGTTCCGTTTATGAAAACCATCAATGGCTGCCACCTGTACAGCTGGCAGATGGTATCATTAATGATCAGCTCCGGTATCCCTGCTGGAACCCGGTATTGTTCCGTACCAGGGCCGGATTGCTTTGTTTGTTTTATAAGGTGGGACCTAACCCACGTGAGTGGTGGGGCATGGCCCGTTACAGCCGGGACAACGGCCAAAGCTGGTCTTCTCCCGAAAAACTACCGGACGGCATCCTGGGACCTATTAAAAATAAATGTATACAATTGGCCGACGGACGCCTGCTACATCCGTCCAGTACAGAAAGCGTGAAGGGCAATATCTGGGTATCGCATATGGAAATCAGCGACAGTACCGGGCATCAGTGGCAAGCGGTTCCCGTGCCATGTGATACATTCGGGATTATTCAACCTACCCTTCTTCATCATGCAGATGGCCGGTTACAAGCCTTGTTCCGCAGCCGCCAGAATGTGATTGCACAAAGCTGGTCCGACAATAATGGCAGCAGCTGGAGTACGGTCACCGGTTTATCTTTGTTGAATCCTAATTCCGGTATTGATGCCGTGACCCGGCCGGATGGCCTGCAGGTGCTGGTGTACAACCCTGCACCCAGTGGAAAAGATTGGTCGAATGGCCGTAATGAGCTACGGGTGGCTGTTTCCGTAGATGGTCTCCAATGGAAGGATGTATATGTACTGGAGAAACATAAAGGCGGCGAATATAGCTATCCTGCTATAATCGCCACCGCAAATGATTTGGTGCATATTACCTATACTGATAACCGGAAAAATATCCGGGCGGTTACCTTACAACTGAAATAATCAATTCCATATTTCATTGGCAGCCGTCAATATCACGGGGTCCTGGTCGGTCACCACAATAGTATGTTCATGCTGGGCTACGAAGCCACCTTTGTTACCGATCAATGTCCAGCCATCCTTGCTTTGGTTGGCAAAGGACGAGCTGGTAGAAATAAAGGTTTCAATTGCTACTACCGCATTCTTTTTAAAACGGGTTCTGTTGAAGCGTACATAACAGTTGAGAATATCGTCCGGGGCTTCGTGCAAACTTCGGCCAACGCCATGTCCGGCCAGGTTGCGGATCACGGTATAGCCCGATTTACGGGCTTCGCCCTCAATCAGCTTTCCTACATCTGCTACACGGGTACCTGTTTTAATATGGTGAATGGCTTTGTGAAGGATTGCTTTGGAAGCATCTACCAGGGCCTGGTGTTGATGAATGTCTTCCCCAAGTACAAACGATCCACCATTATCTGACCAATATCCATCCAGTTCTGCAGATACGTCAATGTTGACAAGGTCGCCCTCCTGCAATATCTTTTTCTCCGAAGGAATGCCATGCGCAATTTCATTATTCACGCTGATACAAGTCCAGCCGGGGAAACCATAGGTCAGGCGGGGAGCTGATTTAGCACCGAGTTGCTTTAAAATTCCTCCCCCATAATCATCCACTTCCCTGGCAGTCATACCAGGGCGGGCATAATGTCTCATTTCCTTCAGCGTGATGGCTACTGCGTCACTCACTCTTTTCATGCCATTCAATTCAGCTTCTGTAGTTATTGACATATCTTTTTTTATTAAAAGTACGAAAATAGCTTTTAGCTTACATCAATATGCCCCATTCGTCATCGCGCTCCGGGTAGTCTTTAAAGCGTTCATCGCCGCCCCTGTCTTTCCAGTCGGAATCTATTACCAGTTTGGAACTGATCCCTCCGCGTGGGTTACAGATCAGCGTTATGCGCAGGCGATCTGCCTCGTACACTTCCATCATGTGATCATAGATAATGTTAATGAGGCGCTCATAAGACACGATGATATCACGCAGGTGATAAACGTACAGCTTGAGGGACTTCAGTTCTATGATCTTATTCTTTGGATAGAAGGTGATATATAACTTTGCAAAATCTGGCTGTTCCTGCACGCCGAGGAAAGTGAACTCTGGTACTTTTATCTTCATCTCATACTTTTCCTTAGAGGGGTTAGGCAGTCCTTTCAGGATTGTTTTATCGATGTGTTGATAGAGTTTCTTTGACATAATATAATGGCTTGTGGTTGATAGTGGCCGCAAAAGTAATATCTCTCCTGCTCAATTCTTGCTACAATCTACGCAAGATAAGATATTACTGAATATACTTTGCCGGTACTTCGTCTGTAAGCCAAACTCCATTGGCGGATACATAAAACGGAATCCCATCCCGATGCATTTGTCCGCTGCAAATAGTTAATATTTTAGCGACTCCTCTCCTGCTGCCTACATTTTCAGCGGTACCCAGGTTTTCTGACAGATGTACATGATGGCGGTTCATTCTTTGCAGCCCATTTGTTCTGATGGCTTTCATAAATTTATGAACGGTGCCATGATAGAGGAATTCCGGCGGCGTGGCTTGTGGCAGGTCCAGCGATACGTTGATGGAATGCCCCTGGTTAGCGCGGATGCGGGTTTTATCTTCATTAAAAGCGAAGCGTTGCTTATCATTTTCGGCGACTACTATTTCCAGTTCCGCAAAAGTAATGCTGCGGCCATGGGCTTTGCATTGTTGCAGCAGGGTGGCTACATCCGCCCAGCCATGGTCGTCCAGTGTAAGTTGTATGGTTTCCGGGTTATGCCGGAGAATAAGACTCAGGAATTTACTGATTGATTTTATGTTCATGTGATTTCAATTGATCCCTTGCGGTCATGAGTGCATAACCTAACAGGTTATGTCCCCGCCACTGTAAGGGGTTCTGTACATGTTCGTTGGTGGCGGCCATACCGATGCCCCAGATACGGTCCAGGGGACTGGCTTCTACCAATACGCGGTCATGTGTGTTTAGTAAAAAAGTTTTCAATGCCGGGTGTTGCGAAAATTTATGATAATTTCCGGCTACTACCAGGTCAAATTTATGGGCATCCCAGGCGGCGGCGTCAAAATTTTTCACCTGCCGGCCCAGTTTCTTGGCCTGTGCGGGCGATCCTGCCTGTAACACTTTTTCAAAGATATCCTGATCTCCGAAAAGTTTGGCTTTACCTGCCATCATCCAATGTTCGGCGGTGGCATAGGTACGACGGTCAACCGTAAACGCGGCCGGCCACCACTGACTAAAACAGCTCTGGGTAACGCTGCCGTCGGCTGCTGCGCGGTGGCCCCAGAAAAACAGGAATTTTATTTTCTCTTTGGCTTCATACTTTGCGATGAGCCATTGGTTACTATACGGCATGTGGTGTAAATTTATTTTTAAAGGCCTCCAGGTTAAGACGGTGTTCTGATGTATCATACACCGCAAATACTACTTTTTCAAATGCATTTTTGAACGTTTCATTCTCCTGTATATGCTGTGCAAACCAGTTCGCTATCTCCACCGGATTGTTCCGAAATACGCCACAGCCCCAGGCTCCCAGGATAATGGTCGTTTGTTTATTGGCTACTGCTACTGACAAAACCTTTTCGATCCGCGCAAGCATTACGCCTTCAATTTCGTGTAGCCGGTGCCGTTCGTTGTTCTTCACGGCGCCTGCATTAGCTGCAGGTGCAGTAATGACAGATACCCCGTAAGGTGCATCCAGCACGACATCACGGTCGTCCCTGAAAACGGGTACCAGCGGGGAATAAATCATATTGTCTGTATACAAACAGGTATCGTTAGCGCGATTAATATCGTACATGGCGCGTTTGGATATCAGTGAGGCATACAGCCCGCTGGCCCTGGCCAGTGCTTCTTCCTGCGCCTGTGCACCTCCCAGGAATCCGCCACCCGGATTTTTAGCGGAGGCAAAGTTCAGGCAGCAAACATTAGCGCGACCTTCGTCTACTATTAAACGACGTGCTGCTGCAAAGGTAGTTTCGTTCGTCACAGCGATATCCACCGGCCGAACAGGCGCTGCTTTCAGCAACTGATCTCTTTGGGCAAATACGGTATCAAAATCTTCTGGTCGGTAGTGAACGGTATTGGCAACGGTATATCGTAATGCAGCACTGATGTCTACAGATATTTGTTGGAGGTTTTGATAATAGCCAGCCTCAATAATGTCCAGGGTTTCGTATGCGATCACCGCTCTATGGCTTTTTTTCATCTCGTTTTAGTTGTTATCAGGATTACGGGATATTAAGTGGGGGTTAACCATTCCATAATAGCTGAAGGGTGTTAAAATTTGTTTACGTCAATATGACGCAAAGTAAAGGAATATTTATTTATTCACCATATTTTTTTTCGGGAGATGGGAAATGCGGTGAGGGGAAAGGTGGCGGAGAGCGGTAAGCAATAGCCTTAGGCGGGAAAGAAGCTATTATAAAAAACGAACGGCGTTTCCGGTGAAGAAAACGCCGCCTAATGCGAATAATCTATTGCTGTATCAACCCTGGAGCGGGTACCGGGGATCCCGGTAAACGCGAAGTATCCCCATCTCCCCCACAACCGCAATCTATTCCGGAGGGTTTTAGCTTTTCTGTTGCCTTAATCAGGTCATCCACTTCCCGGATATCTTTTGCGTTCTTTGCGTCCTTTACTTTCAGTGAAAAGCCCGTGCTTTCCAGTTGTTCCGTAAAGCGATTAAAGGCTGCTTTATCGGACGATGCAACCGTAATAGTTAACTGTTGAAGTTCGCTGGTTTCGAAAACAGCTGCTCCAAAGAATAGCGCATCTCTGGATTCATTTGCAGCAACGATATAGGCCTTCCGATTTTGTGGCAGTGGTATATCGGCAGCACCCTTATAAAAAACGTACTCCTCCTGACTTCCTTTCAGCAGGCTGCCGAAAAGGTAAATTTTGTCTTGCGGGATTACCAAATACACCTGGATATTTTCTTTGACTGTTCCGGTTACCCGTACACTCAACTTAGAGTTTTTGAAACCGGGCAAGTCTTCCAACGGAATGTCTATATTATACCATCCGAAAGTATTTATCTCAAAATTATAATACTTATTGTAAAAGTTTCCGGAAGTTGCTATGGCAGGCTGATCTGAGATACTATCTGTGGGATCGGGGGGAATGGGCCTGGAACCAGTAACTATACCCCTACTTTCGGTTACTGATGAACCGTTACCAGATATCAATGCATCTCTTTTACGATATAACTTCTGAACAGCGTTTAAATAAAGGGTACAACTATCGGCTATACGGCCAGTTTTATTATATCCGTCCAGATCTATTCGTTTGCTTTCATTCTCAATAAAATCCAGCAAGTCATGCATAGGTTGTCCTCGCAATTGAGGGAACCTTGTCATTAATGTTTTATTGTATTCATTAAACTGATTATTGGCATAGCAATCACCAGAGGCCAACACCGCTGGGTTATCCACAATAAAATCTTCCAGCCATTGAAAAGAGTGGCGGGCGGTAGTATGCAGTAATGGCGGACCGGTTAGTTTTCTATCAATGGCATGGCAGGAAGTACAATGTTCCTGGTATATGATATTCCCTGATTGCAAGCGGGCCGTTTGCTCATCCGGCACCAAATCCTGGGCACCCGTCCAGTTGACCGCACTGTCCTTCGTATATTCTCCTTTGAACAACTGCATACCTTTGGTGATAAAAGGAGTGGGTAGCTTTACTCCTATCGGCTTTACAATAGCCGCATCGTCGTGGTTTACCGGCGCTATATAAATCATGCCGCCGCTACTCAATGGCTGCCCGTTACTTTTGGTATATAATCCCGCCTTCACGATATCAGCAATCGTATAGGCTTCTTTCACTTCCAGTTTTACCGTATGCCCGTTTTTAGTACTGATAGCACCGGCTTTGATATAGATGTTGGCGCCCTTGGTTGTTTTCAGCACCGTATCGATCCGGGTATCGATATTAAAAAATTCAGATGGCAGCAAATGAGTAAGAGATGATGGCACTTCGCTACGGTTATTACAGGCTACACAACCCAGTAGCAGGAGACAATACAGCAGGTATTTATTCATAGACAGGAGATATTCAGGTGATAAATATACGTCCCCTTTGCGGGTTCACCTGTTGTATTCCCTACTTTTTTATCTTGATTAAAAAAAATCGTATAACCTCCAGGGTTAGTATTAACTTAATAGGCATTATATCATGGCATTATGGAACCTGGTTGTAGCCGGTGAAATGGAACTGGTCCCGAAGGACCCGATGGCAACTATGTCAAAAAAGAGGAAGACAAACGCGACCTATGGGTCAAAACGTTTTCTGAAGTCACCGGACGCAACCTGGCGCCGTTCTTTGAAGCCTGGGCATTCCTGTCAGCAGCACCGTAAAAACGGAATTAAGCCGTTTACCTGGCTGGATGCCATACAATTTTCCGTCTCAATACTGATGTTCCATATCCTATCTACGGCCGCCGATAAACATCGGTGGCCTTTTTTTTGTTAACATAGTACACCCTTTAAAATTTGGTTCCATGCAGGTATTAATTGTATTGACATCGCACGATGAACTGGGAAACACCGGCCACAAAACAGGCTTCTGGATAGAAGAATTTGCGGCGCCGTATTATGTGCTGGCAGATGCTGGTGCAGCCATCACACTGGCCTCTCCGAAAGGTGGTCAACCTCCCATTGACCCCAAAAGTGAACTGCCCGAATTTCAGACAGCAGACACCAATCGTTTTAAACGGGATGAAGCGTTGCAAAAAAAACTGGCGCATACCGTAAAACTAAACGAAGTAGATGCAACTGACTATGATGCCGTATTTTATCCTGGTGGTCATGGTCCTTTATGGGACCTGGCAAACGATCCCAGTTCCATCGCACTTATAGCATCATTTTACCAGCAGCATAAGCCCATCGCCTTTGTATGCCATGCACCGGCGGCACTGGTAAAAGTGAAAGATGCACAGGGTAACCCGGTGGTAAAAGGAAAAGAGGTAACCGGGTTCAGTAATACTGAAGAGGAAGCGGTACAACTTACCAACGTAGTGCCGTTCCTGTTAGAAGATGAACTGAAAAAACTCGGAGGCATTTACAGCAAGGGAAAAGACTGGCATCCGTATGCATTAAAAGACGGGCTGCTGATTACCGGCCAGAACCCGGCATCGTCTGCGGAAGTGGCTAAAATATTGATGGAGACACTGGCCTGATGCGGTTTATTCCTCATCATATTTTGCCACACGTCCTGTCCATGTAACCCTTAACGGCGGTAGCGGCGTTAGCCGTCCTACCAAAAGAATTTAATGGACGAGAACTGGTTTAGTAATATTATTCGCAGGCTATAATTTCTTCGCCTGATTGACTATCTTTCTGTCCTGTTGATTACAGGACACCTATTTCTTATTGTAAACCATTCCACGATTATGGAGCATTTTAACATTGCACGCCGTCGCTTTCTGAAAGGGGCCACGGCCTCCCTCGCACTTGCGGCCATAGGCGCCAGCGCACTCGACTTCATTTATCCGGACAAGCCCTATCGTGTAGCCCTCATTGGCACTGGCTGGTACGGTAAAAGCGATTTGTTTCGCCTTATCCAGGTAGCGCCCGTACAGGTGGTTGCCTTATGTGACGTTGACAAACAAATGTTGCAGGCAGCAGGCGACATGGTCCGGAAACGGCAGGCTTCCGGTGCTACGCCGAAGTTATATACCGACTACCGCAAATTATTATCGGAAAATGAACTGGACATTGTATTGATAGGTACGCCGGATCACTGGCATGCCTTACAAACGATAGCTGCCCTGCAGGCAGGTGCACATGTGTATGTACAAAAACCCATCAGTGTGGATGTAATAGAAGGAGAAGCCATGGTGGCAGCGGCCCGTAAATATAACCGGGTGGTTCAGGTAGGCACCCAACGGAAAAGTACTCCCCATCTCATAGACGCTAAAAAAAATATTGTAGATGCCGGATTATTGGGGAAGGTATCCCATGTAGAAATGTGCTGCTACTATCATATGCGTAACAATGGCAACCCGCCGGTGCAAGCGGTACCGGATTACTTCGACTACGACATGTGGACCGGGCCCGCTCCCCTGCGTCCTTTTGATGGATTACCACATGTGCGATGGTGGCGCACTTTCATGGAATATGGTAATGGTATTATGGGCGATATGTGTATCCACATGTTCGACACCGTGCGCTGGATGCTGCAACTGGGATGGCCCAGGCGCATCAGCTCCACTGGTGGCATTTACGTTCAAAAAGAAGGCAAGTCTAATATTACTGACACCCAGTCCGCCATTTTTGAATACGATGGACTTAACTGCGTATGGCAACACCGGACCTGGGGCACACCGGCTGATCCCAAATATCCGTGGTCATTTAAGCTGTATGGAGAAAAAGGTACGCTCGCTGCCAGCACCATGTCTTACGACTTTATCCCGGAAGGCAATGGTACCCCTATCCACCGGGATGTAGTATACGAAAAGGAAAAGTACCCGGAAGACCTCACTGAACCCGCTATTGAACTGAATGCGGCACCGGCTACCCGCCTGCATATGCTTAACTTCCTGGGTGCTATTAAAAATGGCAGCAAGCCCGTGGCGGATATTGAAGAAGGTCATATTTCCACTGCCAGCTGCATTCTTGCTAATATCTCTCTTCAAACCGGCCGACCCGTGGTATATGATCCACATAAACGTATTATTACCGGCGATCCCGCTGCTACAGCGCTGTTACAACGCCCCTACCGTGGCCCCTGGGAGCACCCGCAGGTATAAATAAGCAGAAAGCTGAAGGCAGAAAGCAAAAAAGCTATTGATGCGATTAAGTAACCAGATAAGATACCTATTCTTATCCGAAATAATAAATTTGATTATTATAAGTGTACTTATTATATTTGCACTTATAAATAATTACTTACTTCAAAAAACAAGTTTATGTGGTCACAATCTCACACTATCGTCACTAAGGAAGCTACCAAAGAACAAATGTGGAAACTATTTGCAGACGTCAATAACTGGCATACCTGGGATAGCGGCATTGAATATGCCAAACTGGATGGCCAGTTCGAACAGGGTAATTACTTCCTGCTGAAACCGAAAAATGGTCCCAGGGTGAAAATCCAGTTATGGGAAACTGTTCCCAACAAAAAATTTGTAGACCTCACCCGCTTCCCGTTGGCTAAAATGTACGGGGCACACACCTTTGAAGAAACACCCGAAGGTTTGAAAATAACCGTTACGATGACCGTATCTGGCGTATTAGGATTTTTGTGGAAGAAGATAGTAGCGCAGGATATTGTGAATCATTTACCGGAAGAAATGGAAAACCAGGTGCGGGTAGCGAGCAAACTATAATTACTTTTGGAGAAAAAAAGGGAAGATGAAAAAAGAGGATAATGTCTTTACTGTAGCATCAGCGGAGGAAAGCCCTGGATTCCTGTTATGGCAGGTAACCAGCTTATGGCAAAGGGAGATCCGGAAAGCGCTGGAAAAATACGACCTTACGCATTCCCAGTTTGTGCTGCTGGCCAGTATTATGTGGCTCTCACAGCAGCACGAACCGGTAACGCAAATCCTGCTCTCCGCCCATTCGAAAATAGATCCCATGACCACCTCTACGGTGTTGCGTACCCTGCAAACAAAAGGGTTCCTGGAAAGAAAGGAACATGCCACGGACACCCGCGCCAAAACAGTAGCGCTAACGGCTGCCGGAGACAAGATAACGCGACAGGCCATCAAAATAGTAGAGCAGTTCGACAGAGATTTCTTTGAACCACTGGGGGTTAAAGTAGGCGAATTTAATCGCAAACTACGGATGCTACTGGGACAATGAATAATTCCTCTGCGCCAGGGCTTTAATCTCCAACTGCTGTTTACCATTTAGTAATCGTGTATACTTCTCCGTTACAAAACCGGGTTAGTATAACTGTCCTGTACCTCCCTGTAAGAGCGGGTTATCCGGGTTCAGCATGCCAGTGCGGCCCAACCATTTCATCACGGTTTGCATCCATACATCAATGGGCAGCTTCAGTACAAAACCGTGATCGCCTTCCGGATAGACATGCATTTCTGCGGGCACATGCTGGTGGCGCAAAGCCTGGTAAAACAGTAAGGTATTATCTACGTCTACTGTTTTATCGTCTTCCGTATGAAATAATAAGGTGGGTGGTGTTTGCGGTGTTACCTGCCGGTCGTTGGAGTAGTATTTAACGGTGAGTTCATCCGGATGTTCTCCCAGTAAACGTTTCCGGGAACCGGGATGTGAGAGATTCTTTTCCATGCTGATCACCGGATATATGAGGATCATAAAATCCGGACGCAGGTTAAGTCCTGCATTGGCGGCCAACACGGGGCGATCAAAATGAGTACCTACGGTAGATGCCAGGTGGCCGCCGGCAGAAAAGCCCATGATACCTACCCGGTTGCTGTCAATATTCCATTCTTTGGCATGTGCGCGGATCATTTTCATTGCTTCCTGTGCATCCTGCAGGGGGCCGCTGCTTTTATCCGTCATGATGTTATCAGCTGGCAGCCGGTATTTGAGAACAAAGGCGGCAATGCCTTGTTTCACAAAGTATTCAGCGAAATTGATGCCTTCCTTTTGCAGTACCACACCACCGTAGGCCCCTCCCGGGCAAATCAATACGGCGGTACCGGTAGCTTTGTCTTTGGCCGGTATATACGCCGTGACCGTGGGTACACTGGTACGCATACGGTTGTTTTCCTTATCGGTGACCTCTTCATCCGGTGTAGCAATGCCACCGGGTGGCAGACCAGGATACAAGGGCATTATATTTTGCGCATGGGATAAAAAACTAACAAAGCTGAGGAGAAAAATAATGAGGGCACGCATAGAATAATTATTGACCATAATAGTAATGAAAAGTCTATAAAGTTACATCATGTGTGACCGAATAATATTTCAATTCTATCAGGTTGTTAGGTAATGGCTGGCTATTCCAGGCAGTATGGATAGCGAGTGCCGCTCCCATGGCAGTGGCCTGCGCCATGGATGCAGCAAAGATTTCTATCTCCGGAAAATGTATGGCCAGCAAATTCATATAAATCACATTTTTGCTGAAGCCACCGTCTACGAATATACGTTTCACGGGCGCTCCGTTGAGCACTCTTTGCGTGGCAATGCATTGTTCGTTGGCGATATCGAGCATCAATTGATGATAGGCTTCGGTATCAGAAGCAAAGGTATGCAGGTCTCTCTGCCCGAATACAGAAGCTTCGGATAGCTGCGGATCCGGTCTTCGCAACAGCTGATCCTGCTTATTCTTTTCTTTCAATTGCCGGATAATATTTCCGTCGTAAACGATATTGCGATAATGACCCGGATGCTGATTGAAGTGCGCTGCTATCCGCTTTACCTGTTGTTCATGTTCATACCCGGCAAATAAGCGGGAAGCCTTCACCGGCTTACCCTGGAAGGTCAGGTAACATAAACAGTCGGCGGCCAGCTCTTCTTCGGTGAGTGGTGTATCATTAAACGGATGCAGACTGATACACCAGGTACCGGTAGATATCAATACAAATGGCTCCTGGAAGTTCAGGAGGTAGGGAATCAATGCGGCAGAGCTGTCGTGCAAACCAGTGCCGACCGCGTAGTTATTCCCCGGAAATGCAGCAGGCATCACAGCGGTAGACGATAAAAGAGGCGCCAGCTTTTCCAGCGCCCCCTCCTTTATCAACCACGTATGATAGTCTTGTTGTTGAAAGTTCCACAAATTGGTATGGCATCCGATGCTGGTAATATCAGAACAAGCCACACCTGAAAGCAGGTAGCTCATATACTGGGGCAAATGCAGCGCATACTTTACTTGCTGAAAAATGGCCGGCTGCGTATATTTCAGCCGGTACAGCTGCATACCGGAGTTGAGACTTCCCAATACCGGCGATGCCGTTTGTACAGAGACTTTTTTCTCTCCACCATAAGCTTGATAAAACTGTTCCCGTAATGCCACCGGATATTCTTTCAGGTAATTGTACAGTGGTGTTAATGGGCGCCCCGCTTCATCTATGTACACCATGCTGGCGCCATAGGTAGAAAAATTAATTGCCCTGATCACGATATCCTTTCTTCGGAATACTTCTCTCAAAGAATCAAATACAGAGAGACGAAGACTTTCCAGGTTTTCACAGGGCGCTCCATCTTCATCCACGGTTTCCGTAAAACGGGCTGTCCGCTCAAAGACAAGCTGGTACTGCTCGTCAAAGAGAAACAGTTTCTTGTTGGTTTTACCAACATCAAAGATGGCTATAACGGGAATTTCGCTCATAAATACTTTTGAAATTACAGGCCGGTGGCCATTACTTTATTACCTCTTTCCCGGATCAGTTGTTCTCTTATTTTCTCTGCCCGGTACAGTGCGAGTGGCTGCAAGGCACCGCCTGCCTGCAGTCTGGCTGCTGCTACCAGGGCGCGCACATCAGTGCGAAAGGCTTGTTGCAATACTTCCTGTGCCGTTACCACATCATTGTTTTGTTGTGCCGTATATAATTGCTTACGGTCTACCAGCAAGGCCTGTGCATAGCTGATCATGATGGCTTCTACCGACTGCAGCAGGTCTTCCAGCGGATCTTTCACATTATGCGAGGCATCTATCATCCAGGCCAGGTCAGTATGATGTGTCATATTGCGGGCATCCATGCCTTCCACCAGTTCGTTGAAGATCAGAAACAGTTGGTATGGTTTGATGCTGCCAACGGTAAGGTCATCATCGCCAAACTTGGAATCGTTGAAATGAAAGCCACCGAGTTTGCCTTCCATGAGCAGCAGCGATACAATTTGTTCGATGTTGGCATTGGGCAGGTGATGGCCCAAATCTACCAGGGAATAGGCTTTCGGGCCCAGTTTATTGGCAAACAGCAGCGACTGTCCCCAGTCGCCTACCGTAGTGGAATAAAAGTTGGGTTCTGCCGCTTTGTACTCTACAAATATCTTCCAGTTATCAGGCAGGGCGGCGTAAATTTCGTGCAGGCTTTCCAGTGTGTGCTGAAATGCATGCCGGAAATTCAGTTGTCCCGGAAAACAGGAGCCATCGGATAACCATACTGACAGTACATCAGCGCCAAGTGCCACGCCTTGTTCTATGACAGCAATATTATGCTCAATGGCTTGTTTACGCACGTCCTTGCTGACATGTTGTAGTGAGCCAAATTTATAGCTAAATGCTTGCCCTGGTTGATCCTGGAAAGTATTGGAATTCATGGCATCGAAGCGAAGTCCGTGTTGCGCCGCCACGGCTTTGATGTGTGCCGGGTTATCCGGTACATCCCAGGGAATGTGCAGGGAGATAGCGCCACTGGATTGATTCAGCTGGTGCAGTAATCCCACGTCGGCTATTTTTTCCTCCAGGCTGCGGGGCTCTCCGCCGCCGGGGAAGCGTCCAAACCGGGTGCCACCCGTTCCGAGCGCCCAGCTGGGAATGGCTACCTGGAAATCCGCCAGTTGCTGCACAATAGCCGCTGCATGGGGTATTTCACTTGCCAGGTAGTTGAAAGCACGTTCATGTGCGGGTAACAATACCTGGTTATGTTCGTTTATTTTATAGGATGTCAATTGCATAATGATCGTTTTTCACCCCCAATAAAACAGGGTTTTTATCTTACAAAAGCCATGGCTACTCCACCATCCACATTCAATACATTACCAGTAGCTTTATTCAGCAGTCCGCTTACAAACGCGTAGCAGGCGTTGGCAATATCTTCAGGAACGATGATTTCGTTTAGCAGTGTACGTTTGGCGTAAAATGCAGGCAGCTCTTCCACCTTTACACCGTAGGCTTTGGCGCGGCCTTCCGCCCAGGCGCCGGCCCATATTTTACTGTCGGAAATAACGGCATCCGGGTTCACCACGTTAACGCGTATACGATCTTTTCCCAGTTCGGCAGCATTGAGGCGGCTCAGGTGTAACTGGGCGGCTTTAGCAGAACCATAGGCGGCATTGTTAGGGCCGGAAACGAGTGCGTTTTTGCTGACGATATTAAGCACATCGCCACCGGTACCCTGTTTACGCATGATGTCCACCCCGGTTTGTGTTACCAGGAATTGTCCTTTTACCAGCACATCATATAACAGGTCCCAATCTTTTTCTGTGTGATCTTCCAAAGGTTTGGAAATAGAGAGTCCTGCGCAGTTTACAATAATGTCTACGCCGCCAAAAGCCAGCACCGCTGTATTGAAGGTCTGATGGATCGACGCAGCATTTGTTACATCCAGCAAGTCTGCCGCAAACACATCTTTCCCGAATAATTTATTAAAATCTTCTATGGCGGTAGCGAGTCGCTGTTCATCATTATCATTAATCACTACTACTGCTCCTTCTTCTGCAAACTTTTTCGCAATGGCTTTCCCGATACCGCCGGCGCTGCCTGTTACCAGGGCTATACGGCCGGTAAGTGCTTTCGGTTTAGGCATACGTTGCAGTTTGGCTTCTTCCAGTAACCAGTATTCAATATTAAATGCTTCCTGTCGCGGCAGGGATGTATATTCCGAAATAGCCTCCGCTCCTTTCATTACATTAATGGCGTTGATATAAAATTCTGCCGCTACCCTGGCTGTTTGTTTGTCTTTCGCGAAAGTAAACATCCCTATGCCCGGGTACAGAATCACTACGGGGTTAGGATCCCGCATAGCAGGGCTATCCGGGTGTTTGCAGGTATTATAGTAGTTGCGGTACATCTCCCGGTAAGCATCAAACAGTGGCGCCAGGCTGGTTTTCACAGCGTCTACCTCCTGCAGGGAAGCATCCGGAGCGAGGTTCAGTACCAGGGGGCTTATTTTAGTACGCAGGAAATGATCGGGGCAACTGGTACCTAATGGCGCCAGGCGGTCGAGGTCCCGGGAATTGATAAATTCGAGTACGCGGGGATCATCGGTGAAGTGTCCCACCATTTTTTGCTGAGACGAGCAGTAACCGCGTAAAACCGGCACCAAAGCAGCCGCCTGGGCCTTGCGTAGTTCTGGCGCCAACGAAGCGATTTTTGCGCCTCCAAACACCGGTTTTGTGCGTCCTATGTTTTCCTCAAGATAAATGGCACAACGTTCTATTACTTCGAGGGTATTAATATAGCTTTCATAAGCGGTATCACCCCAGGTGAATAGTCCGTGTGACCCCAGCATGATACCACGGATACCCGGATTTTCATCGAGGCATTGTTTCAGTTGCAGTCCCAGGTCGAATCCGGGCTTTTGCCAGGGCACCCAACCGATGGTGCCATTGAATAATTCCTGTGTGATTTTTTTCCCGTCTTTCGCTGCGGCAATAGCAATAGCTGCATCAGGGTGCAGGTGATCAATATGTTTGAACGGAAGAAATCCGTGTAGTGGCGTATCAATAGAAGGAGCTTTGGAACTGAGGTCGTAGATGCAGTGATTAAATAACTCCACCATTTCATCTTCGTGAGCAATGCCGCGGTAGATATGCTGCAGGCTGCGAAGGCGATCAACATATAACGCTGCCAAACCATTTCTTTTCAGGGTACCGAGGTCGCCGCCGGAACCCTTTACCCACATTACTTCTACCGGCTCGCCTGTCAGCGGGTCTTTGGCCATGGCTTTACAGGAAGTGTTACCGCCGCCGTAATTTGTTAACCGCAGGTCGGCCCCCAGTAAATTGGAGCGATAGATCAGGAGGGCAACTTCATCGCCCGCCATACCAGCTGCCGTTGCTTCGTCCCATAAATAACTGACATGCCTGAATTGCGTGGTAATTCTATCTAAAGACATACTATATAAAATTTTAGCGTTTAATTGGTTAATGAATTACCATATCCCACCAGTACAACAGAAAGAATGATGGTAAATATACCCAGGGAAATAGTAGCGAATGTTTTACTGCTGGCGTTCTTCCATTCCTTCAACACAAAACCCCACATGCCGGAGATGAGAATAATAAAGGCCATGTGCAGGATCCAGGAGCTGGCATCATTTCCCAGCTTACTTTCTCCCATACCATAGAAAAAAAATTGCAGGAACCAGGTAGTACCGGCGATCGCAGCAAAGAGATAATTCCTGACCAACGGTGTTTCTTTATTCGTGTAATCGTTGAACGACTGATTCCGCCTATTGAGGATCATACACCAGGTAAAGTTGGTAGTGAGCCCACCCAGCATGATGATTACAAAAATAACATTGTTCTTGAACAATGGGTTCACATTGTTAGCTACGGCAGCTTCTCCCATGCTGCCTCCTGCGGAAATGGCAAAGCTCATGCAGGCGCTCAGGATACCCGAAATAATAGCCACGATCAATCCTTTACGCAGGTTAAACTCCTTTATAGCGGCTGTTTTTTGTTCCTCAGACAACTCCCGTTCTTTTAATACCCCTGCCCTGCCGCAGATAGCAATACCTGCCAGGCATACCACTACGCCCATCAATACAAACAAACCTTTGGTGGAATGCAGCATGGCGCCGAATGTATTCGGATCACTGGTAAATAAGCCACGGTAAATGGGTGGTATGAGCGCTCCGAAAGCAGAACAGAATCCCAGGGCAACCGCCATTCCTAATGACATGCCCAGGTAGCGCATCGATAACCCAAAGGTTAATCCACCAATGCCCCATAATACGCCCAGGAAATAGGTCCAGAAAAGTACAGGACCTTCAGTACTGCCTATTATACCCATAAAGCCGGGGACCGTTAGCCAGGCAGCCACCAGCGGCACTACCAGCCAGGAGAATATTCCTCCCACGATCCAGTAGCTTTCCCAGCTCCATCCCTTCACTTTCTTATAAGGGATATAGAAACTCCCGGAGGCAAATCCCCCGATAAAGTGGAATAAAACACCCAGTAAAGCCTGCATAACAAGTATGTAATTTGTAACGTGGAAAACTAATGTTTCATAAAAATAAAGCTTGTATCATTTCAAACTGTCATGCACTGTCATGCTTCCAATATCGGCTACCAATTGTTGAATTAAATGACTATCATTGTCGGGAAAAGTTGCTGACAGCAAATTCCACGGGACTAACACCTACTGCGCATGAAACAACATCCGATTTTTAAATACCTTTTTATAGATGACTTCTCTGCCACTCCTAAGTATTTCCAGCTGGCCAACTCCATTATTAAAGCTATTGTAGATCAGAAAGTACAACAGGACGATATTTTGCCGTCCATCAATGAAGTCAGCTATGCGTTTGAAATATCAAGAGATACCGCAGAAAAGGCCTACAAATATCTCAAAGGCCTGGGGATACTGGGGTCCGTGCCAGGTAAAGGATACTACGTACAACATACCAATCTTGACCAGCAATACAAGATACTACTCCTATTCAATAAACTGAGCGAACACAAAAAAATCATTTATGACTCCTTCGCGGATAAATTAGGAGAACAGGCCAACATCGATTTCTATATTTATAACAGCGACTTTAGCCTCTTTAAAAAACTCTTGTCGGACAACATACAGGAATATACACATATCGTCATCCTTCCGCATTTCCGGGAACGCTGGGAGCACGTAGATGAAGTGATTAACACCATCCCCAAAGAGAAACTGATTTTACTCGATAAAAAACTGAAGGGGGTTACCGGTGAATATGGCGCAGTGTATGAAAATTTCCAGGAAGATATTTATGGTGCCCTGGAACAAGCCAGGGATAAGCTGCAGCAGTACCATACCCTGAAAATTATTTACCCGGAGAACACCTATTACCCGGAAGAAATCTATGAAGGGTTTGTACAGTTCTGTCAGAATTATGCGTTCAACAGTAAAAAGGTCAATGAGATTGAAATAGAAGATATACAACCGGGAGATGTATATATTAACCTGCGGGAAAATGACCTGGTATTACTGATAGAAAGAATTATTTCTTTGAATTTGCAGATAGGAAAAGATGTGGGCGTTATTTCCTATAATGAAACGCCACTAAAAAAATTCATTCTGAACGGTATCACTACTATTTCCACCGACTTCAAATGTATGGGGGAAATGGCGGCACAACTGATCCTGGATCATTCCAGGGCACAGATTGAAGTACCGTTTTATGTAACCATGCGGGCTTCGCTGTAACTTATTCCCTACCTTTGGGGCATTAAACGGAAAAATATGCAAACACCAGAAAAATCCAATGATCCGCTGCACGGGCTTACCTTAGAGAAAATAGTAACGCATCTCTACGAGAGTTATGGCTGGGAAGAACTGGGAGAACAGATCAGGATTAATTGTTTCACCAGCAATCCATCTGTACAGAGCAGCTTGAAGTTCCTGCGTAAAACGCCATGGGCGCGAAAAAAGGTAGAAGACTTTTACAAATATTCCCTGAGAAAAAACAAACTCAAATAATACAGGTGGTGATTGCAGGGGTAACTATTGCCTCACAGGCTATCAGGGCGGGGTTGGTGAATCCTGTAAAACGTTTGCGATAATCATAAGGGGCCTGTTGTGGATTTTTCCACCACAGGCCATTAAAACTTCACTTTCAGTCCCATTTCTTTTTTCATCGTAAGTAGTGCTTCGGCATTGCCTTTGGCATCGTCTACCGGATGATGGGTATGCCGGGTTTTCCGGAGATGTTTAAACGTAGTAAACGTGTCTTTCATCATACCCTTGTACAAGCTGCCCAGGTTCTGGGAACTGAATCCAAAAGGGTTTTCTCCCAGGAAATGATGAAAGTACCAGCAGATAAACATCCAGTCGAAGCCGTTGTTGTCGCTGATAAACATAGGCCGGTCGCGGCTCACGGAAGTAATCCAGTTTTTAAAATTCAGCATCACGGTTGCCGGATCATCGAAGCGCTGGGTGTCTTCGCGGGTGTGGCCGGATACCGCCAATGCTTCCGGCACATGCTTGTCGGAAATGGGTTTCAACTGACCGTAAAAGGTTTGATTCAAGGGTTCATTGACGAGAACAGCGCCAAAAGAGATCATGGAAAAGTCACCTGGAATGGGGCCATCGCTTTCCACGTCCACCATAATAAAAGCCATAAAATGGGTTTTGATTTTTTGGGTTAAACAAAATTTATTTCGGGTGCAAAGATATAATAATATTTTCCATATCTGCAAAATCACTACAGTAGCTTCCTTCCACTCCTACAAAAAATCACTATCTTTTCTAAAAGCCTGGTATGAAGTTTTTCTTCGGTTTGTTATTCGTGGGCTGTCTTATTAACAGTATTACCGCCTGGTGCCAGGTGGTCAATAAAAATACCGTGCCTATCAATAAAATCTGTAAGCAGATTGACAACGACGCGTCTCTCCGTAAAGTAGCTGCCAGCGGGGATCTTTCCCGTTTGCCGGCCTATGGAAAAACCAAGGAATTAACAGGTTATTATAAAGACAGCACTCTGGTAAAAATCACATTGAAGGGACATGATAAGGAAGGCAAGGAAACATTTGTTTACTACTATCATCACAACGCCCTCATTTTTGTTTATAACGAATTCTTCGGTCCCCACTACAACGTTGCCGGGAAACGGGTCCCTAATGCCTTTGAAAGCAATTTCCAGGGCTATTATTATTTCAGGAATGGAAAATGGCTGGATGAGGTATCTACCGGGCATAACCGGTTTGAAGATGACCAACTAGACGCTGGCAAGATATTACCCAGGGAAGCAAAGCAATGCAGGCAACTGCTACCATGAAAAAGGCATCCTGGCAAAGCCGGGATGCCTTTAACGCCAAAGCGTTAACAGACTCTTTGATGGAGCCCCCTTTGATTAAACTAAATTAATCGCAGGTGTCCATGAATATGCTGTAGATAACATGAATACCTCCTTTTCTTTGGTGAGTAATGAAATTACTGGAAAATATCCAGAAAAGAAAACACTACCACAAAAAAATAACATATTGCCGCAGTGGACTGCTGTACTACTTCCCATTCACCACCGGCAGCGCCATTTCACGGATCATCTTTTCGAAATAGTAGGCGCGTGGCATATTAGCAGGATCAGGGCTTACATTCTCCAGCACTACGATGCTGCTATGGGTAGCCGGATAATAAAAGTTTATCCCAATAAATCCCTGCTCTGGTAAAAAGCCGGTATGGCCGATTTCGCTTTTGGTGTCATTGACCATCAACCCGTACCCGCCGCCAGTTTCGCCCAATACAGGGTGTTGCCGGGGTGCATACACAGTCGTCATGGCTTTGTACATGTTGTCCCCTAATATTTTGCCCGTATTCAACAGTTCATTCCAGCGTGCCAGGTCGGCAGCGGTAGACACTACACCGCCCTCTCCCAGCAACATTTCCGGGAAGGGCGCTGTTTTTGCCTGCAACTGTCCGTCTTTGCTTTCTTCATAGCCCGTAATTGGCTTGATACGCGGAGGTACACCGGAATTGGGCATCCCGGTTTCCTTAAACAGTTCTTTCAACAATACCGCGTAAGCTTTGCCGGTAATGCGTTCCAGCAGGGATTGCAGCAACACATATCCGAAATTGGAATAGACCAGTTTGGAGCCGGGCGTAAATGCCAGGGGCTGGTCGTACCATACTACGCCTGCGGTATGATTCAGGAGCTGATGGATGGTCACGCTATCGGCCCATTTGTCTTTCAACGCAGGAAGATAAGAACGCAGTGTCTTTTGCAACTGTATATGTCCCTTTTCTACCTCCCGCAATACCAACACGGCAGTAATTTGCTTAGTAACAGACATGATGATAAAACGGCTATCCGCCTTCACCGGCTCTTTTGTATCCTGGTTGGCATATCCTATGGTTTTGGAATAAAGCGTTTTACCATTTTGCTGAATCAGCACCACGCCGTTGAAGTCACGCACATTTTTAGCGCCCATCAATGAATCCAAGCGGGTAGAAAGACTTTGTTGCGCCATCACACAGCTCCCTGCCAGCAACAGTAACCCGGTAAATAATCCCCTATGAAGTTTCAATTATTTCTTTTTTAAAGCAGTGGCGATGGCTTTTTCTGCCAATGGGCCCATCACGAGATAGCCTTCCTTGTTAGGATGCACGCCGTCATAGGTAAATTCTTTTTTCAATCCTTTTTGTTCATCTACCATCGCACTATAGTAGTCGAGGTACACACAACCATTTTTAGCAGCGTATTCTTTGATCAACTGGTTCAGTTCCGCGATTTTAGCAACAGGCTCCAGTCCTTTACGCCATGGATAGTCATATACCGGCAGTACGGACGACAACACTACTTTTATGCCATTGGCTTTGGCCAGTTCGGCCATCGATACAATGTTGCCAAAAATAATGGGAACAGGCGTATAACCGGTATTACCCGCAATATCATTGGTACCCGCCAGGATCACTACCACTTTGGGATGCAGGTTAATCACATCCGGACGGAAGCGAATCAGCATCTGTGGCGTGGTTTGCCCGCTGATACCCCGGTTGATATAGGGTTTGTCAGCAAAAAAATCCGGGTTCAGATTTCCCCAACCGATGGTAATAGAGTTCCCCATGAATACCACCCGTTGCTCACCGGCTTTAGGGGCAACTACCTTTGCGTTATCGTCCTGGAAACATTTCAGACAAGCCCAATCCTGCTTCATCAGCTCTGCCTGTTTGTTTCGCTCTTTCACTGCCTCGTCTGTATCCTGTGCAAAAGCAGCGGTACCCAGCAGTGTAAACAAAGCCAATAATGGCCAACTTAATTTTTTCATTTTCATCGATCGGATTTTATAACGCGGTTAGCAGTTAAATATAGTCAGAAAAATAACACTTTTTTCCTGGCATTACCAACGAGAGATTTTCGAAGGTGCACAGTCAAGGGTCAGCGGCCTTAAAACAGGACAGTGCAGGACAGTACAGGACGCAACAGGACAGGAATGTATTATTCTTCGCCTAAATTTATTTCCGTTAAGCATCGCCGTTTCATCAAACCAAATTCCACTTGTTATGATTAAAGTCTACATCCTTTGTCGTAAAGGATACTCCGTTATGGCACGTTATGGCGTCACCTTTTTATTGCTAATCTTTTGCCTGCCAGGTTATGCGCAGGAAAAAAACAGTGTCAGTGGACAAATAACTGATGCAGGTACCGGCGCTCCGCTTCCCAGCGTTACTATTGGAGTAAAGGGCAGCAGCAAGGGTACTTTTAGCGACGCCAATGGCAGATACACCATTGCTGCCGGCACTGCTGATTCACTTGTTTTTAGTTTTATCGGGTACATTTCCAAAACCCTTTATGTGGGTAGTCGCACCAAAATCAGTACACAACTGGAATCCAGCAACAAAGTACTCAACCAGGTAGTGGTGGTGGGTTATGGTACCCAACAGAAGAAAGATGTTACCGGCTCCGTGGGCATTGTGCCTATGAAAAATGTCAAAGATATGCCGATCGCAGGTCCGGACCAGGCACTGGCCGGACAGATTGCCGGCATCCAGGTCAGCACTTCCAACGGTATTCCCGGTGGTGGTCCACAGGTACAGGTACGCGGTATTGGTGCCGTAGGTGCTGGCAGCCAGCCCCTGTATGTGGTGGATGGCTATCCGCTGGCCTCTTCTTCCGACCAGATTTCTGATCCGATGAATGCCATCAACCCACAGGATATAGAGTCGATGGCAGTTTTGAAAGATGCATCCGCTACGGCCATCTATGGTTCCAGGGGCGCCAACGGCGTAGTGCTCATCACTACCAAACGTGGCAGCTCCGGCATTCCAACGGTACAACTCTCCGCCAACTACGGCATCCAGCAAATTCCCCAAAAAGGCCGTCCTAACCTGATGAACGGACAAGAGTTTGCACAATTCAGAAAAGAAGCTATCCAAGACAATATCCGCTTCACCGAACACCGCGAACCAACCGATGCCGATATCCCGGAAATCTACCGCCATCCGGAACTGATCGGCGAAGGCACCAACTGGTTCAACGCCATTACCCGCGTGGCGCCAATGCAGGACATCAATCTCAGTGTAAGCGGTGGTACAGAGAAAATCAGGACCTATATTTCTGCCGGGTACTACAACCAGGATGGCGTAGTGATCAACTCCGGATACAAAAGATTTTCTGTCAGAGCCAATGTAGACGCCAATCTTTCCGATCGGTTGAAAGTGGGCTTTAACATAGCACCTTCTTACACCACCCGCAAAGGTAATACCAACGGGGAAGGCCGCGGTAACTACTTCGGTATCGCCAGCCCAATTGAGCCTATCTACAAACCAGATGGCAGCTATAATGCGTTCATCCAGAGCCCCGGCACTTTCGGCTTACCTAACCCGGTGATGTTCCTGAATGAAGTCATTAACCGTTCCAAAAGCACCCGTATCCTGTTTAATACCTATGGCGAATACGAAATTATTAAGAACCTGAAATTCAAATCTACTTTTAACGTAGACTACCAGGAAGGTTCCGGTGAATACTTCATTCCCTCTACTATTGGTAACACCAATGCGGCGCCGCCCAGCATTCCCTCCGGTGGCTACAATAGCGGCAACTACCTGAACTGGCTAAACGAAAATACACTGACCTATCAATACAACACCAACAATGGTCATGCGTTTACCGGTTTGCTCGGCTACAGCGTACAATCGCAAAAGGAACAATATGCCGGCTTCAATGGCGCCAACTACCCCGACGATGATATCAAAACATTAAATGCCGCTGCTACCATTACTGGTGGTACCGACAAAACAGAATGGGCATTGCTGTCTTATCTCGCCAGGATCAACTATGCGTATAAAGATAAATACCTGGTAACCGCTACCGTGAGAAGTGATGGTTCCTCCCGCTTCGGACCTGATAACCGCTGGGGTACTTTCCCATCCGTAGCACTGGGATGGCGCGTTTCACAGGAAGAGTTCATGAAGTCATCACGTATAATCAGTGACCTGAAAATAAGGGCTTCCTATGGTTTCTCCGGTAACTTCAATATTGGCAACTATTCTTACATGAGCAATATCGGCACCAGCGATTATGTGCTGGGTGGTGCACTGGCCGGCGGACGTGTAATGAACACACTCGGCAATCCTAACCTGGGCTGGGAGAAAATGCGTGAACTGAATATAGGCGTAGACGTTGGATTGTGGAAAGACCGCGTATACCTGACCATTGATGCCTACAAACGCAATACCCAGCAACTGTTGTTAAACGTAGAAGTACCGCAGTCCAGCGGGTTCTCTACCGTAACAGAAAATAAAGGTGACATGGAAAACAAAGGGCTGGAAATCGGTATTTCTTCCCGCAACATTGACACCAAATCGCTCACATGGACCACCAACTTCAACATTTCCTTCAACCGGAATAAAGTGCTGGCATTAGGCAAAGACAATGCGCCTATTTACTCCGGTAACTCCAGCGAAGGTAACCCTACCAACGTAACCATGGTGGGTAAACCGCTCGCTATGCTCTATGGATATGTATTTGATGGCATCTATCAAAACCAGGCAGAAGTAGATAAAGGTCCTGCGTTTCCAGGCGCAATTCCGGGTAATATCCGTTTCAAGGATATCAACGGCAACGGCGTGATTAATCCGCGGGAAGATTTCGCCATCATCGGCAATCCTTATCCCGACTTCAACTGGGGCTTAACCAATATCCTGAATTACAAAAAATTTGACCTGCGTATACTGGTGGTAGGTTCCCAGGGGGCTGACCGCCTGCATGCCACTAACGATTACAATGGCAATATCGACGGTGTGTTCAACGTAAGAAAAGATGTAGCTAACCGATGGAGGTCTGAGTCCAATCCAGGTAACGGCAAAGTACCTACTACCAATGGTTCCGGTCGTGGCAGGGTGATGTACAGAGACGTAAGTTCGCTGACCGTAGAGAAAAACAACTACGCCTGGGTGAAAAACATTACCCTCGGATACAGCTTGCCCAAATTTGGATTTGTACAAAGTGCCAGGGTATATGTGAGCGTACAGAATGCTATCCTGTTCACCCACTACAGCGGCAACCCGGAAGTAACCAACTACCTGGGCAAAGGCGGTAGCGGCGCGCTGGTACCGGGTATCGACTACTCCAGTTACCCGGTTCCGAGAATTTATTCACTGGGTGCTAATCTCTCCTTTTAATTCAGTTCCTAAAAGTATAGCCACATGAAAACAAAAATATCTTTTATCGCGCTTTTAGCGATTGCACTGAATGGATGTAACCAGATGCTGGACGTGAAACCGAATTCGTTCTCCAGCGGATCTAACTATTATACCAACGAGAGCCAGGTATTACGTGCGGTAAACGGCTGCTATGGCGTGTTGCAGGATCTATATCTCAGCGACTACTGGGCCATGACGGAAATGAGAGCAGACAATACCAATTACCAGTATGATGAAAGTGATCGCGGTGCACAGCAACGCGAAGAAATTGATGAGTTCCTGACCACTACCAGCAACAACTACATCAATAACGCCTGGGCACAGTTATACCGGAACATACAGCAATCCAATGTGATACTGACACGCATCGATGCCGTCCCTTTCGCAAATGAGGCCACTAAAAAACAATATACCGGCGAGGCCAAGTTTCTCCGGGCCCTGTACTACTTTCACCTGGTGCGTCTTTTCGGCGGTGTGCCCCTATTGGTGAAAGAAGTGGCAGGCCCGGAGCAGGCTTCCACTCCTAAAAAAGCCAGCGTAGCAGAAGTGTATGCGCAAATTATTGCGGATGCCACGGGCGCTGCAGCCAACCTGCCCGCTTCCTACAGCGGCGCCGACGTAGGCCGTGCCACCAAAGGAGCGGCACTGACCTTACTTGGAGATGTGTATATGACCATGAAAGACTATCCGAAAGCGGTGACCACCCTGCAACAGGTAGTAGCCCTGAATTATTCGCTGGTACCTGAGTATGCAGATAATTTTGATCCGGCAAAGAAGAATAATTCGGAGTCCGTTTTTGCAGTGCAGTATAACTCAGGACTGGAAACAGAAAGCAGCAATTTCATTTTTGTGTTTGGTCCGCGTAATGGTAAAAAAGATCTCACCGGATTCAATGGTAACCTGGGTGGTAACAATATTCCTACCCCCAGCATAGTGAATGCTTACGAGGCAAAGGATAAAAGGAAAAATGCATCTATTTACATGTACGACAGCCCCACCAATGCTGCGTTTGCAGAATCAGTAGCTTTCGGTGGAAAAATACCGCTCATCAAAAAGTTTTATCATCCACCGTATGCACTCGATGGACGCGCCAATGAAAACTGGCCGGTATACCGCTATTCCCAGGTATTGCTGATGCTGGCTGAAGCCATCAATGAAACCGGTACCGGCGATCCCCTGCCCTACATCAACCCGGTGCGGGTGCGCGCAGGTTTAGATCCGCTGCCTGCTTTAAGTCAGGCGGCATTCAGGGATACCGTATTCCATGAGCAACGGGTAGAACTGGCATTTGAAGATCAGCGCTGGTACCAACTGCTGCGCACGGGTAAAGCCATATCGGTGATGACAGCACATGGTATTGAAGAGAAAAAGCGCCTGAGCAGGCTTAGCCCGGCTTCGTACAACATACAGCCGTTCCAGTTATTATATCCGATTCCTGAAAGAGAGATAAGATTGAATGGATTTGAACAAAATACCGGTTGGTAAAAAAAACTAGAAAAAAGAGGAAACGTTTGCTATATTACTACAGCTATAGTCAACTACCCATAGTATCATCTCAGGAACTTATACAAGCATATATTATGACCACGTTAAAAAAAAGACCATTTCGGCTGCTGGCGCTTATTACCACCGTTTTGATAACGGGTGTGGCCTGTAATAACGGAAACGACTCAACGTCGAAAGAAAAGCAGGGAACGGGGAATTCAAAAGTCGATGCATTGAAATTACCTGATAATTTTAAAGCAGAGCGGCTGTACAGCCCCGGTGATAACAAACAGGGATCCTGGGTATCCATGACTTTTGACAACAAAGGCCGCATGATTGTGTCTGACCAGTACGGCTACCTGTACCGGTTACAGTTGCCCGCTGTAGGAGAAGATTCGTCTAAACTGAAAATTGAAAAACTGAATATCGGCAACGATACCTCTACCCAGAAAGTATCTATGGGATATGCACAGGGATTGCTGTATGCGTTTAACAGCCTCTATGTAATGGTGAACCACAACAGTGACGACCGGTTCAACAAAGGCAGTGGGCTATATCGTTTGCAGGATACCAATGGCGATGATCAGTTCGACAAAATCACCCTGTTGAAAGCACTGGATGGCGAAGGCGAACACGGGCCACACAGCATTGTGCTGTCGCCTGACGGGAAGTCTATATATGTGATTGCCGGTAATTTTACCAAGATTCCGGAGATGAATAACTATAAAGTGCCGCTGTCAGTTAACATTGATAACGTGCTGCCATTTATCAAGGATCCTAACGGTCATGATAACGTAGTAAACACGCATGGCGGCTGGATTGCGCACATCGATTCTACTGGCAGCAACTGGGAATTGATCAGCTCCGGCTATCGTAATCCTTTTGACCTTACTTTCAATGATCAGGGCGATATGTTTACCTATGATTCCGATATGGAATGGGATTTTGGTACGCCCTGGTATCGCCCTACCCGTATTTGCCAGGTCACCAGCGGCAGTGAATACGGCTGGCGTCCAGGTACCGAAAAATGGTCCCCTGCTTATCCGGACAACTTACCGCCATTACTGAACATTGGCCAGGGTTCCCCTACCAACCTGATCTATGGCGGCAAAGCACGTTTCCCGGAAAAGTATCGTAAGTCGCTGTTTGCTTTTGACTGGAGCTTTGGTATTATTTACGCCATTCACCTGCAACCGGAAGGCGCTTCTTATAAAGCCAGTGCAGAGGAATTCCTGTCGGGTTCTCCGCTGCCATTAACGGATGGTGTGATTGGTCCGGATGGTGCGTTGTATTTTCTCACTGGCGGCCGCCGCCTGGAGTCTGATTTATACCGCGTATATTATAAAGACAATAAAGAAAGTAACGAACCACTAGCAGCTACCACACCAACAGCCGGTGCAACCACCCGCAAACAACTGGAAGGATACCATGGTGGCGCCAAACCCGGCGCAGTAGATTTTGCATGGCCTTATCTGAAAAACGAGGATCGCTTTATCCGTTTTGCCGCCAGGATAGCAGTAGAAAATCAACCGCTGAGCCAGTGGCAGAACAAAGTGCTGCAGGAAAAAGATCCTGAAACTTTGATACAGGGTGCTATTGCGCTGGCACGTCAGGGCAAAGAAGATGTGAAAAAAGTACTCCTGCCACAACTCATGACAATCAATTATGCACAACTGTCGCCGTCTCAGCAAATAGACCTGCTCCGTGCATTTGAACTGGTATTTGTGCGCATGGGTAAACCAGACGCTGCGCTCTCTGCACAGGTAGCTGCTTACCTTGATCCACAATATCCGGCCAGCAACAACGATCTTAACCGCTCGCTGAGTAAAGTGCTCGTATACCTCGATGCGCCCAATGCCGTAGAAAAAACCATGGCCTTGCTGGCTACTGCGAAAGATGATACCGCCGCGCAGAAAACGGCAATGCAATCTGCTGACCTGATCCTGCGTAACCCGCAGTACGGGCTGGACATTGCAGGTATGCTTTCCAAGATGCCACCATTGCAACAAACCTGGTACGCTACCGTGTTGAGCCAGGCTAAAAAGGGCTGGACACCTGCTTTACAGGAACAATACTTCCAATGGTTCTATCATGCCTTTACGTATAAAGGCGGGCATAGCTTCATTGGCTTCATCAACGGCGCACGTAAAAATGCACTGGCGAACGTACCAAAGAATGAATTTGCGCATTTCAACCAGGTATCTGGTGATTCGCTGGTGAACAGCGGTGGCGGCCTGGCACAAGGCTATGCGCAACCAAAAGGACCTGGCAGAAACTGGAAACTGGACGAAGCCGTAAAAGTAGTGGACAGTGGATTAACGAACCGGAATTTCGAACAGGGCAAAGCCATGTTTAATACGGTACTGTGCAGCTCCTGTCATGGTATGCGCGGAGAAGGCGGCGTAGCTGGTCCGGATCTAACGCAACTGGGTACACGTTTTTCTACCAAAGACATCCTGGAAGCTATCATCGACCCAAGTAAAACCATTTCTGATCAATATGCGGCGACCGTGTTTTCATTGAAAAATGGCGGTTCCGTATTAGGCCGGTTGGTGAGCCAGGACAAAGACAAATACATCATTTCACAAAATCCGTTTGCACTGCAGGAACAGCGCGAGCTATCGAAGAAAGAGGTAGCCAGTACCAAAACATCGACGGTATCCGTGATGTTACCGGGACTGATTAACCGCCTGAATGAAGAAGAGCTGAGAGACCTGGTCGCCTACCTGAAATCTGGTGGCAACAATAAGGATTCTGTATTCCTGGCCTCCAAACAACTGGGTAGTAAATAATTTTTCCGGAAGATAAATTTAGCGCGGATGACCACACAAACACCTGGATGGCAACACAAAATATCGCACCACCTGCAACTGGGCGGTATAGAAACAGCAGTGCTGGACAATGGCCCCGGCAGGGGTACCCGCATTGCCTGGATCAATACCGGCGCGGGATTGCGATACAAAGTAGTCATTGACCGCGCCATGGATATTGCCGATGCTTTTTTCAATCAGCATAGCCTGGCGTGGATCAGCCATAGTGGCGTTACCGCACCACAACGTATTACCACCAAAGGTTTGGACTGGCTCCAAACCTTTGGTGGTGGATTGATGACCACCTGCGGGCTATCCCATGTAGGCGGCCCTGAGTCCGATGAATACGGGGATCGCGGGCTACATGGCCCCATCAGCAACACGCCGGCTGAAATCATTTCCATTATCCAGCCCGACCCGGTAAATGGACAAATGGACATGAGCATTACCGGTATCATGCAACAAGTACAGGTGCTTGGCCCACAACTGGTATTGAAACGTACCATTTCCGGCACCCTCGGCCAGGCGGGTATACGGATACATGACGAAGTAATCAACAAAGGCAATATACCCGCGCCACATATGCTACTGTATCACTTCAACCTGGGATGGCCGCTGGTAGATGAAGGGGCAGATATTTGCTGGGAGGGCCCATGGACTTCCCGGGCAGGCAATCCGGATGAGATCTTCCGGGAAGGCCATCCCTATAAAAAATGTGCCGCTCCGATGGACAGTCATGCTGGTAGCGGTGAGGAAGCCGCCATCATTGACCCCGTAGCAGATGCCGATGGTTGGTGTACCTGCGGCGTGTATAATGCCGCGCTGCCGCTGGCGCTGTCCCTGCGTTTCAAAAAAGAACAGCTCCCGGTACTTACCAACTGGCAACACTGGGGCAAGGGCGAGTATGTAATGGGACTGGAACCCGGCACCCATCCTCCTACCGGTCAGGCGAAAGCCCGGCGTGATGGCACGCTGATCATGCTGCCACCCGGCGCAGCAAAACATTATGAATTACACATCAACCTGCTGCAAAGTGCAGCAGCCATAAAAGCATTTATCACCAGCTGCCAGCTGTCAGCTGTTAGTTAAAATCGTAAAGCCATGGAAAAATTAAGCTTAGCTGAAAAAGCACTCGAACAGGGACAAGGGATTCTCCGACTGGCACCTACCTGGGTACCCAGGTCATTTTGTGTACCAGGACGGCGGATCAAATTACACCCGGACGACTATTACGTTTTGGGAGGCGAAAGAGGCGGTATAGATGAACGTTGGCTGTCATCCACCACCCCGGCAAAGAACGGGCCTTTAACGGGCGAAAATGAGGGTTTAAGCATGGTGGTGCTGAACGATGGTAACAGTACCCAACAATTTTTATTAAAAGATGCCATCAGCGAATTAAAAGATCGCCTGATCGGTAAACGGCTCTGGGACCAATACGGCGCCTGGCCCATGTATTCCAAGTTCTTTGACAACATGGGACCATTGCCGCATCATATTCATCATAACGACGAAAAAGCGGCACTGATAGGACAAGCCGGCAAACCGGAAGCCTATTATTTCCCACCACAACTCAACAATCACGGCGGCGACTTCCCTTACACTTTTATGGGTATTGCCCCCGGCACCACCCGCGAACAGATTAAGGAATGCCTCGTCAACTTTACCAAAGGCGATAATAAAATCACCAACTACTCCCAGGCTTACAAACTGGAACCCGGCACCGGATGGGATGTACCTCCCGGCTTACTGCATGCACCCGGCAGCCTGTGTACCTACGAACCACAAAAAGCGTCCGACGTATTTGCCATGTACCAGTCGCTCGTAAACGAAGCCATTGTACCGGAAGTACTCCTCTGGAATGGCACGCCCAAAGAAAGTATTGGCGATTACGATGCACTGATGGAGGTGATCGACTGGGACCTTAACGTAGATCCCAACCAGTTCCAGAACCGCTTTATGCCGCCTAAGCCCGCAGCTAACGGCCAGGGTTATACGGAAAACTGGGTATGTTATAAATCAGACGCTTTCAGTGCCAAAGAACTGACGTTGGAGCCTGGCGCTACTGTAGTGATTAAAGACAGCGCGGCCTATGGCATTATCGTGATGCAGGGGCACGGCAAAATGGGGGTATGGGACATTGAAACGCCGGCATTGATTCGTTACGGTCAACTGACCAATGATGAGTTTTTCATCAGTGAAGCGGCAGCAACTGCCGGTGTCACTATTGTGAATACTTCTGCCACGGATCCTATTGTGATGCTGAAACATTTTGGTCCGGGCAATCCTGACCTGGTGCTTTAATTGTTAAAATTTTAACCTGCGTTATGAAAGAAAATAATTGGCCCAAACTACACAATGCCACCTGGCCGGGCATTGTAGGCAAAGGAGATGGTTCTGAACCCATCATTTCATTTGATACCCTGCTCGAAATGACCGCAGCCGCGGAAGTGAACGGTGTAAAATTCGATGGGATCGATATCGGCTTATTTGATCCGCATGTACCCGTAGATAGCAGTGATGATGATTTAAAAAGGCTGGTCGACAAAGTAGCATCTTACGGTTTGGAAATAGGCAGCCTCGTAGCGCCCATATGGCCTCCCAGCGGCGGCTCTGCCATGGGGAGTAAAGAAGAGCGGGCCCGGTTTGTAGAACAGGTACGCAAGTCCTGCCACGTAGGTAAACGCCTGCGGGAACTGGGTATCCGGCCTCACGGTGTGGTACGCATTGACTCCGCCTGTACGCCGGAAAGCTGGTCGCAGGACCCTGCCGCCAATACCCAACTGATTGCACAAACCTTCCGGGAAGCGTGCGATGTGGCCGCCGACTACGGTGAAAAGCTCGCCGCAGAAGGAGAAATTTGCTGGGGTGGTATGCATAGCTGGAAGGCCATGGTAGATACTTTATCCGCCGTAAACCGTCCTAATATTGGGTTCCAGGCCGACATGTCGCACACCTTCCTGTACTTGCTGGGATACAATAGCCCGCAGGACCGTATACTACCCGTGGATTTCGACTGGAAAGACCGGGACGCCCTTGCTACCGGGTTACGAACACTTACCGATGCGCTGCGCCCATGGACGATTGACTTCCACGTGGCACAAAATGATGGCACCGTGCATGGTAGCGGTTCACACGATAAAACGGGCCGGCATTGCCTCGCCACAGATCCTAACGGCAAACTGAATATCGCCGAGGACGCCGGCTACTGGCTGCGGGACAACAACGGTGCAATCACCAAAGCCTTCCGGCATATTTGCTGGGATGGTTGTATGTTCCCGAACGCCGTCATGACCCAGGCAAAAACCTGGAATGACATACTGGCCGCCATGGTGGAGGTACGTACCTTACACGGCTGGCAGGAATAGATTTTCAACACCTAATTTCTGACAAATTATGACACAAAAGAAAGCATTGCGGATAGGGTTAATAGGCTGTGGTTTTATGGGCAGAACACATTCCAACGGTTATTTACGGGTAAAGAATTTCTTTCCCCAGCTGGCCTATGTACCAGTGCTCAAAGCCGTATGCTCCCGCACCGAAAGCAAGGCCCGCGCTTTTGCTGAACAGTGGGGTTATGAATCCGTAGAAACCGACTGGAAAGCACTCATCGCACGGGACGATATTGATGCCGTTGATATTTGCACACCCAATGATATGCACGCAGAAATTGCGATTGCTGCTGCCGCTGCCGGGAAAATGATCCTTTGTGAGAAGCCACTGGCCAGAACCCTGGCGGAATCTGAGGGCATGGTTACGGCCATCGAAAAAGCAGGCGTGCCAAATACCGTATGGTACAACTACCGTCGCTTGCCGGCTGTGACCCTCGCTAAACAAATCATCGACTCCGGAAAACTGGGTCGCATTTTTCACTACCGTGCTAACTTCCTGCAGGACTGGACCATCAATGCCAACCTGCCACAGGGCGGAGAAGGCCTCTGGCGCATGGATGCAGACGTTGCCGGTTCCGGCGTGGTGGGCGACCTGCTCTCCCATTGCATAGATACTGCCTTATGGCTCAATGGCGGCATCAACACGGTGACCGCCATGACGGAAACGTTTGTAAAAGAACGGATGCACCAGCTCACCGGCAAAGTGGAAAAAGTACATATCGACGATGCCTGCTCCTTCCTCTGCCGCTTTAACAACGGCTCGCTGGGGCTCTTTGAATCAACCCGTTATGCACGCGGACATAAAGCTTTATATACATTCGAAATCAACGGCGAGCATGCTTCCATCCGCTGGGATCTGCACGATTTAAACCGCCTGGAATACTTCGATAACGCTGACGCATCTACGGTGCGCGGATGGCGATCCATCCATGTTACAGACGGCGACCAACCCTATATGGACAAATGGTGGGTACCCGGCCTGGGCATCGGCTACGAACATTCCTTTGTACACCAGGCAGCCGACTTCCTCCAAAGCCTGGAAACCGGCGGCCCCTGCTCCCCTACATTCAGGGAAGCACTGGAAACACAAAAGGTTTGTCAGGCAGTACTGGATTCTGCCAGCAGCGGCACCTGGAAAAACACCGGCGTGGCATAACTATCAGAAACGTATACACGCAGGTATCTATCTCCGGAGGATATACGAAAAACAAACACTTTTAAAATATCAACTATGCTGAAAAGATCAGGCCTGTTTATTTCATTGGTGGCAGCCACCGCACTGTGCACCACCAGCGGCTGTCAAACCAGCAGCAGCATGGGCAACGCCGGCGGTTTCGTAGAAATCTTTGATGGCAAAACATTAAAGGGCTGGGAAGGCGATGGCGTTCACTGGCGCGCAGAAAACGGTAACCTGGTAGGTGAAGTAACACCCTCCACCCTGCTGAAAACCAATACCTTCCTTATCTGGCAAGGCGGACAACCCGCTAACTTCGAACTCACCTGCGAATTCAGGATCACCAGCGGCGGCAACAGCGGCATCAACTATCGCAGCGTAATGGTAGAAAACGTACCCCATGCGCTGAAAGGCTACCAGGCCGACATCGATGGCGCCAATCATTACACCGGGCAGAACTATGAGGAACGCGGACGTACCACACTGGCATATCGTGGACAAAAAACCACGATTCCCGCGCCTACTACCTCCCTGCAGGATGGCGTGAAAAACAATGCCTGGTCTGCCGCTATTGTAACTGGCTCACTCGGCAGCTCCGATTCCCTCCAAACGCTGATCAAAAGCGAGGATTGGAATAAATGCCACCTGGTAGTCAGGGGTAATCATTTACAACACTACATCAACGACGTGTTAATGAGCGAGGTCATTGACAACGATAAAGTGAACGGCAAAAGCAAAGGATTGCTTGGCGTACAAGTGCATGTAGGTCCACCCATGAAGGTAGAATACCGGCATATTATGCTGAAACGTTTGTAGTATAAAAGAGCGGATCATCTCCGCTCTTTTTTATTATATTAGCTTCCTCAAAAACAGGAAACAATGCAACTATCTATTGCTATAGACATGGACGAAACCATTGCCGATCCGATCAAAAAAGCCAGGGCCTGGTATTACCGCGATTACGGTAAAACATTCACCACTGAAGAATTACACGGCAAATCACTCACTGACATTTTACCGGAAGCCCATAAAGCCAAAATAAAAGAATACCTCAACACACCCGGTTTTTTTCGCGACCTGGAAATATTTCCCCATGCACAGGAAGTGCTGAAGGAACTTAATAAAAAATATAAACTCTATATTGTTTCCGCCGCCATGGAGTTCCCGGACTCACTGAGAGATAAATACGACTGGCTGCAGGAATTCTTTCCTTTCCTCACCTGGCAACAGTACTGCCTTTGCGGAGATAAGTCCATTGTACAAACGGACATCATGATCGATGACCTGACCCGTAACTTTACCCATTTCAAAGGCAAAGCTTACCTCTACCATGGCCATCATAACGTGCATGAAAACGGCTATGAGCGGATTATGAACTGGGAAGATGCTGCTAAAAAACTGTTATAGTTATTGACGGATAATTTTCCCATCTTCCATTTCTATAATGCGGTTGGTACGTGCTGCAAACTCCGGATCATGGGTAACAATGAGCAGGGTTTGATGATATTTTACTGCCAGTTCCTGGAAGATATCAAATACGATTTCCCCGTTTTTCTTATCGAGGTTGCCCGTAGGCTCATCTCCCATTATAATGGCAGGATCGTTAATCAATGCCCTGGCAATGGCTACCCGCTGCTTCTGACCACCCGACAGTTGGTTCGCATTCTTTAATGCCAGGTTTTCCATATCCAGCATACGCAGGCGTTCCATGGCACGATGCTCTATTTCGGATGCTGAAAATTTATTGAGCTTCAGCCCTGGCAACATCACATTTTTCAATACACTAAATTCGTTCAGGAGATAATGGAACTGGAATACAAAGCCGATTTTCTCGTTGCGGATACGTGCCAGCTCCTTTTCCTTTTTACCTGTTATCAGTTCCTGTTCTATCCATAGCTGCCCTTCGTAATCAGTATCCATGGTAGACAGGATGTAGAGTAAGGTAGATTTACCACAACCTGACTTTCCTACTACCGACACAAATTCTCCCTTGTTTACCGACATGCTCAAATCATTCAGTACCGGCACCGTAACCGGATCATGAAAGTATTTATTGATATGACTGGTTTGCAGGATAACGTTACTCATCTTATTTCCCTCTTATAATAACTACAGGATCCACCTTGCTGGCCTTCCTGGCAGGAAAATAGCCGGCAAAGTAAGTGGTAACCAGTGAAAAAACAGTTCCAATAATATAAAACGCCGGATTATAATTAACCGGGAAAGTAGTAATGGTAGGTAATGCAGGGGTGCGGAAGGGAATATGATTGATAACAACCGACAATCCGAATCCGAAAAACAATCCTACCAAACCACCTGCCAGTCCAATTGTCAGCGCAATCACAATAAAAATACGGTTCACATCACGACCGGAAAAGCCCGTCGCTTTCAGGATGGCAATGGTATCCATTTTCTCATAGATCATCATGTTCAGAATATTATAAATACCGAATCCTGCTACAATCAACAAGGTAATCCCTACAGAATAAGAGATCAGTGTCCTGATAAAACTGCCGGTTTCAAATTGTGAATTCGCTGTTTGAATATCCTCTGTATCTGCCTGGAACATAGCTCCATATTCCTTTGCCACCGCGGGCGCCTGGTTCAGGTCTTTCAGTTTTACCTGGATATCCGTGATGTAATTATTGGGCTTGCCCAGGAGTTTTTGCGTGGTATTAATAGACGCATAACATTGCACCTTATCGAAATCCTGTAATCCCGACTGAAAGTAACCCACCACTTTCAGTGGCATGATATCCCCCTGCGAAGTGGTGACCTGTACTACATCTCCCAGTTCTGCCAATAACTTATCTGCTACGCCTTTACCCAGGATAATGCTGTTGGGTACATTTTTCAGGTCGATGGCATTGCCGGCAATGATGTAGTCGTTGAAATGAAACAGGTTACTTTCTGCCTGCACATCAATGCCATTTACTACGCCGGTAATATCTATCGTGCCGGCTGTAAAAAACACCGGCGCAATAATTTTGGGCGCCAGTCCATATACGCGGCTGTCGCGGCGGATGGCGTCCATTACGGCGCCACTGTTGAATATTTCCTGGCGTGCACTGGGCGACTTTATTGACCGGATAAAATTGTGGTAGCTTTTATATTCTCCCGATACATTGACCGGTTGATTTTTCGTAGGCTTGATATCGTTATAGATACGGACATGCGGTGTTCTGTTCAGTATCAGCCCGTCCAGCAAGCCATTCAGGCCGGTCATAAAACTCAGCAGCGCAATGAACATGGTAATACTAAACGTAACACCGATGGCTGCTACCAGCGTTTGTTTCCAACGGGCACGCAGCAACGAAAATGAGACACTGAAAATTAGTTTGTAGTTCATAATGCCGGCTTAATAATCACGTCTCCGGAAGTCAATCCGCTGATAATCTCTACCCTCTGGTAGTCCTTCAATCCGGTTACTACTTTCTTTTTTTCTTTATTTTCCAGCATAACCTGGTCACCTTCCAGTAAATAATTTCGGGGGATGGTTAACGCTTTATCCTTTGTTTGAATAACGATATTGGCCTCGAGGGTGAGATTAGGATATATCACCGGCGGTGTGGTAATAAATCGTGCGTCTACCGTGAAAGAACGGGAACGTTCGTTCATGATCGGGTAAATTTTCTCTACCTGTGCTTCAAACGATTGTCCCTTGTAACTATCCAGGGTGATAAATACTTTTTGCCCGATTTTGATGCGGGCAATATCATATTCATCTGCCTGCAATTCCAGGTAGAAGTCGTTGCTGGCGCCGATAATGGCCACCGGGCTCTGTGGATTTGCCAGCTCACCCACTTTTTTGGGGAGACTATATACCCGGCCATCGATATCACTTTTAATGATATAATCGTCTTGCTGGGTATGACTGATCTGCAGATTTTTACCGGATTGGCTGGCGGCGAACCGGAGTTGTTTTTGCAGGTCGTTATATTTAAATACAGCTACATCGTATGCGGTGAGTGAACTTTTATATGCCAGCTGGACCTGCTCCAGTTGTTGCTGACTTCCTATCTGTTGCTGCCATAGCCGTTGTTGACGGGTCATCAACAGGGAATCGTTGCTCAGTTTATTACGGGCAAGGTCTATATTTACTTTGAGTTCACTGAGCTTGTCTTCGTTGGCACTAACGGCAGTGTAGGCGGCGGACAGTGCGGCATTTTCCGTGTTGAGTTTCGCGGCGTCATGCTGGATCACCATGAGTGGATCTCCTTTACGAACGGTATCGCCCTCGGTAACAGGGATACTGATAATAGGGCCGGTTACTTTGGAAAACACCTGGTATTGATGCCTGCTTTTAATGATGCCGGATGCATATACCGATTCTGAAATTTTCTCTGTTACTGGTTGAGTTTTCTCCCATTTGCCTTTACAGGAACATAATATGCAAAGGACCAGTATTACTTGAATTGCTTTCATGCAATATATTTTTCCTGCCGGCACAAGGCCTTCAGTGCTTCTTTAGTGTTTATGCTTGTCAAATGTAATGCATCTGGGAGAAACCTGTTAACGGTCCGTCTTAAAATTTGTACCTTCATAAATCTGCGTAATTAAATGAATCTGCTATGGGAAAATTCTTCGATGATATTAAACCGCAGCATCAGGCTTTTATCGCTGCCCAGCAACTATTTTTTGTGGCTACCGCCCCGTTAACTGCTGAAGGACATGTTAACCTTTCTCCTAAAGGACTGGATAGTTTTCGCGTATTTTCACCCACCCGGGTAGGCTACCTGGACATTGTGGGCAGTGGGAATGAAACCTCGGCGCATATCCGGGAAAACGGGCGTATTACTTTTATGTTTTGTGCTTTTGACGGTCCGCCCAATATCCTGCGTTTATACGGGCAAGGCTATACCGTATTACCGGGTGACCCACAATGGGAAGAGTTATCGGCTCATTTCACCTTATTACCTGCCACGCGGCAAATTATTATGGCCGATATCTACCAGGTACAAACCTCCTGTGGCTTTGGGGTACCTTTGTATACCTATAACGGGGAAAGAGATCATGCTGCCAAATGGGCTGAAGCCAAAGGCCCTGAAGGACTGGAAATCTACAAAGCAGAAAAGAACCGGGTGAGCCTGGATGGCCTGCCCACCTCATTGGGAGATTAAGGTACCACCGAAATAAACAGGTACGTAGCTAATATCACCAGCAATACAATGCCTTGCAGGATATTCGTTTTCCCGGCATTGAATGAAATGCTGATGATAAACAGGGAAAGTATCAGCAACAGGGACGATGTGGCGTCTATGCCCAGGGTGACCCGGAAGCCGGCAAAATAAGTAACAATAGCTACCGCCGGAATCGTTAACCCAATACTGGCCAGCGCCGATCCTAATGCCAGGTTTAAACTCGTTTGCAGGCGGTTCTGCCTGGCGGCCCGGATAGCAGCCAATCCCTCCGGCAGAAGGATAACGGCCGCAATAATGACGCCTACCACGGTTTTAGGGGCACCCAGGTTCACCACAATTGTTTCAATAGTGGGTGATAGTTTCTTGGACAATAACACCACTGCTACCAACGATACCAGCAGCAACAACAGGCTTATCAACGCCGTGGCACCAGATGGAGGTGCTGCATGCGTATCTTCATCTCCAGGGGTGCTACCTTCCGGTAGAAAATAGTCGCGGTGACGAATGGTTTGTACGGCTACAAAGCTGCCATACAACACCAGGGAGATAATGGCTACAAATATGAGCTGGCTGCTGGAATATACTGGTCCGGCTGCGGTGGTAGTATAGTTAGGCAATACGAGCGTAAGAACAGAAATGGCCGACAACGTTACCAATGCCGCACTAACACCTTGCTTGATGAATGCCTGTTCCTTGTATTTATATCCTCCTACAAATAAGCACATCCCGATAATACCGGATAGGATCAACATAATGGCGGCAAACACCGTATCACGGGCGAGGGTGGAATCTTGTCCCACTTCGGTGAGCATGATAGAAATAATCAGGGATACTTCGATGACGGTAATAGCAAGAGCTAAAATAAGGGTTCCGTAGGGTTCTCCTACCCGATGTGCCACCACTTCCGCATGATGTACGGCAGACAAAACCACACTGATCAGGGAGATACCCATAATGGCGGCGAAAATACCGCTGTCTTGTCCGGCGGCCAATGCCAATATTACCAAACCAATAAGGGGACTGATAATAGTCCATATCGGTAAGGCTATTTTCCATCTCTTGTAGAGAAAATGATTGAATCCCATCTCTTTAAGATACAGAAAAAACAGCAATTTCACTGCATCAATTCCGCACAGGGTGTTGTCGTTTCCAGGTTTCTGCAAAGTAGCGGCCGGCGTCCTGGATATACTCATAGTACTGGTAGTCGTTCTCGAAGTTTTGGAGCATTTCATAAGTGGGACGGTAAGCCAGCATGAATGTTTCCAGGGCGGGTGAGGTTAACCCGGTAATTTTCTTTACCAGGGCTTTGTTAAAGCGACGGTCTATATATTTCTCCCGTTCTTCCCGTTCCATAAAGAGCCGGAAATTCTCCATCCGTTTAATCTTTTTCATACTAAACAGGGCATCGAGGTTAATTCCGGCGCCGACACCGTTGCCACCACTGGTGAGGTATTCAGGTGAATACTCAAATACTTTACGGTATTCTTCGCGGTTCCTGATGGAATCGGCCAGGTAGTCGCCCACACGTTTGGTGGATACTGTTACCGTAGGTAACACATGTGTATCTACATGCAGGCTCATATCATAAGGGCGGTTATTGTTGATTTCCCTTACCGCAAATTTCATGGTGGCTTTACCCTGGTAAGAAAAAAAGATCGAATCGGTTTGAGGTAATACAATAGTATATTGACCAGTGGAATCGGTGACAGCGCCCACACCGGAGTTACTTCTCACGCTCACGCCCGGCAGGCCGAATCGCGCAGAACGATCGTAAATGGTACCGTGAATCTTCACCTGTCCGGTAGTGACCAGCCGGAGCAGCATTAATACCATCAGTATACCCGCCGTTTTTAAAGTACCAGATTTCCTCATTTTGGCCCAATCTAAGACAGGATAAAAACATAAGCAAGAATATGAAAAATATTAACAATTCATTTTCTATATTTCCCCCCTCATTCTTCCCTATTATCACGGCTTCCCTGATCAACTTATCATCCCCACAATTGAATATAGCCGTTACCGTTAACCTGTCGTAAAATGATAATTGTTTGTCGCGTTATGGTAACAGCTACCCCTGCTCTCCCACCTACCTTTGTTAAAAAATATCAACTTATGAAACAGCTTAAAACCGTTTTAGTAGTCAACGCGCTCAGCTCTGCTGCCGCTGGTCTCTTATTCCTGGTACTGGCAACACCTTTTGCCGGCATCTTCGGCATCACGCAGGTATTCCTTTTCGAGGCAACCGGCATCTTCCTGTTGTTATTTGGTGGACTGGTCTTGTACACGGCTACCAGGTCGCCTATCACCACGGGTATGACGAAGCTGGTGACCGCGCTGGATATTAGCTGGGTACTTGCCAGCATCCTCGTGGTGATTGAATGCCGGCAGATGATCACCCTGATTGGTTCGCTGATTATCCTCGCTATTGCGGCCTGGGTAGCCCTGATGGCTTTGCTGCAGTACAAAGGTTTGACTGAAATGAATCGTTCTCAGGCAGGATGATGGCATAGCGGGATTTTTAAAATAAATTTTGATTTATGTAGTCAACTACGTAGTTTTATACTATAAATCTATGTAAATGAGTACGGAACCCACTATCAGAATGATTGACAACCAATTTTGTCAACAAATAATAGACATTATCCTGCCTATTCAGCAACTGGAATTTAATATTCCCATTACCATTAAGGACCAGCCAGACCTGAATGATATTGAGAAGAATTACCACCAGACCGGCGGCGGCTTCTGGGGGGCTATGGTAGATGAACAGCTGGCGGGTACTATTGCCCTGATTTCCATTGGTCACCATGCCGGCGCCATTCGCAAAATGTTTGTAAAAAAGGAATTCCGGGGTAAGGAGTTAGGGCTTGCACAGCAATTGCTCGATCAATTGATCGCTCATTGCAAAACAGTAGGAATCACAGACCTTTACCTGGGTACGGTAAACAAGCTGGAAGCGGCCATCCGCTTTTATGAACGCAACCACTTTAAAGTTATTCAAAAGGCGGATTTACCATCTTATTTCCCGGTGATGAGTGCAGACAACGTATTTTATCACCTCCACATTAACCACGACAAGCCATGATAAATGTAATCGACGAATCGGGAATACTGGCTATTTCCACACGGTTGCAACGCCTTGCTGATCAGCTGCGCAAAGACGGGCAGCTGATCTACAAGGCGAATGGTATTGAGTTTGAGCCAAAGTGGTTCCCGGTAATCTATACCCTGCATTTTAAACCGGTATTATCGGTGGTGGAAATTGCCACGGAAATAGGTTACACCCACCCCTCTACCATCAGCCTGCTGAAAGAACTGGAAAAACAGAAACTAATCCGTTCCAAAAAAGATAAACTGGATGAAAGGAAACGACTGATTCAACTAACGGAAGCAGGAAAAGCGCTGGTAACGGAGATGCAGCCGGTATGGCAACGAATGGTACTTGCACTCACAGCGTTAACGAATACGAAGAATAACCTGATGAAGGCGATTGACGAAGTAGAGGCACAAATGAAAACGTTGAGTTTCCTGGACAGGGAACGACAACTGTAGGCTATTCCAGTACTCCCTTTACCAATGCCTTCCATTGCAATTTAGACATGCCCATGGCGCCGGTGGCGCCTACTACGGCATTTCTTATCTTGTCGTTGATATCTACTCCTTTTGTATTTGGCACTTCATTTCGGCCATATACCGTGGCGGTAATGGTCACCCCACTTCTGACCAGTACAAAAGAACTACTGGCTTCCTTCCGCAGGAAATGCGCAATACCTGCGCTTTTCTGTATGGGGTGTTCCGATGGCCTTGCCCGGATGAAAAATATTTCCTGGTGCTCATTCAGCATCACATGTTCCTTCTGTTCTATCTTCACCCAATCGAAACCCTTACCGGCAGTGGTGCCCGGGCCGGGAATATTAATTCGTATATACATGCCCGTTTCTGCCGGCCCTTCAATGGCTTTCCCTGTCAGATCGGTGAGTTGAAATTCTGAAGACAAGCTTCCGCTCATACCGGCCCACTTATTTACATCGGATAACCGGTTCATGGTTACTTTAAAAAAGTCTATAGCCGCTGCTTCATGCACCAGTTCCTTTTCTTCCGACGTAGTAGTAGCTTCTCCTACATATTGCGCAGGTATAAACGGCGCTGCAATATTCTCTGCCATAGTACAAACTTTTTCGATGGTAAAACAATATGCGGAAATACCTGTTGATGAGTGCAACACCCCTTTTTTGTACATTTGGGTAACAAACACGAGACACATGAAAAGATGAGCACCGGATACACCAAAGCAAGCGATTACCAGTAATTCAACACCCCTGATCAATAGCAATAGCATCATCAGCACCAGCGGGCACACAGATACCCAGACGGCCAGGATCAGACTATTTAAAGATACGAAATATGAACAGCTTATATATACTTTTCCTGTCCTGTTTCCTGCAATTGGGTTGCAGCAACATTCCCGCCAATCAAACCAACGGGAAAATCACCGGGAAATGGCAACCCGTAAAATCCATCATCAGCGCCATTGAAAACAATGAGAAGTCATTTGAAAAAATAGATACCAGCTTCAGCCCTGTTGACCTGATGGTATTTAAAGAGAATGGCACTTTGGTAGATGGAGGACAACGGTATGATTCCTATATCATGGACCGTGACACGAGGGAACTTACCCTGCAGGAACCCAGTGGCGATGCCATCACCTTCCGGATACGGGTACTTTCCCCACAGCAACTCGTTATTGTCCGGGAAGATGAGGAAATCTATAACAACAAACGCCGGCAAATGAAGCTGGAAATCCATTTTAAACGGCCCTGATTATTTCAGTACCGGGAGCACAATACCAGAGCTATTTTTGGGGTCATGATAAATACGGATCGTTTCCTTCACGAAATCTTTTTCAGTAGCCTCATAGATATTCACGAACTGTTGCGGGTTCCTGTCTGCCAAAGGAAACCAACTACTCTGCACCTGTATCATCAACCGGTGACCTTTCTGAAAAGTATGGGCCACATCCGGTAACTGGAATTTCACCTGCTCAATTTTTCCAGGTTCAAAAGCTGCCGGCGATTCAAAACCATGCCGGAACCGGCCCCTGAAAATATCTCCCCGCACCAGCATCTGGTAACCACCCAACGGATAAGGCCCACCGGCATCACGGGTTTTATTGGGAGGAGGCGTATTGGGATAACGGAAGTCGTCCGGAAACACATCTATCAATTTCACCACAAAGTCAGCATCACTACCCGTAATGCTTACACGCAGATCTGCGGTTACCACTCCTCCTATCGTTATATCTGTGGTGAGTGGCGCGGTTTCAAAAGTCAATACATCGGCACGCCGGGAAGCAAATCGCTGGTCATCCGTCATATAATCACGGGTACGTACATAATGTACGTCTTCCGTATAAGGCACCGGGTGCGCAGGATCACTCACGTACTCGCAAAAACCTGCGGTTCCACGCTCCCATCCCAGTTGCCCGTTTTCCTGCAGGAAAAGCTCCTTTTCCTCGGCTACCGGCGGCCACTGCGTATACTGCCGCCATTGATTCTCCCCGGTAAAAAAGATATTTGCTTCTGCAAGGGCAGTCAAATCACCTTTTCCTTTGAGGTAGTAATTAAAAAAAGGCACCTCAATATGTTCCTGGTACCAGGCCGCTGTATTATCACCAAACTGGACATTACCCAGGTGGGTGCCGTCTGCAGAAGCCCATTGCCCATGATACCAGGGCCCCATCACCAGCTTGTTAAAATGGGTATCCGGATTACCCCGCTCAATGGCTTTATACAAATTCCAGGCACCATAGCAATCCTCTGCGTCAAACAAGCCGCCTACTACCAATACTGCCGGCTGCAGGTGATCCACATAATTACGTGGATCGCGGGCCCGCCACCAGTCGTCGTACTGCGGATGCGCAATGATTTCTTTCCAGAAAGCCAGGCTATCACCAGTTAGCTTCGTGAAATTTTTGATGGTGCCAATTTTCAGGAAGGTACTGTAATTGTCGGCGCAGGGCAGCTTCAACGCCTGCACAGGCGCCACCGATATAGGTTTGGGATGGGGATAGCCAAAGCCTTTGGTATAAAAACCGAAACAGTCCATGAGGAAGAAGGCGCCATTATGATGAAAATCATCTCCATGAAACCAATCCGTTACCGGCGCCTGGGGGCTTACAGCCTTCAATGCCGGATGCTTACTCAATGCCGCCATGGTAGTGTAAAATCCGGGATAAGAAATTCCAAACACGCCAGCATTTCCGTTGTTGTGCGGAATATTTTGCAGGAGCCAGTCGATGGTATCATAGGTATCGCTGGCTTCATCGATCTCGTTGCCCTGCTTATGCGGATTAAACGGACGGATATCCTGGAATTGCCCTTCACTCATCCAGCGGCCACGCACATCCTGCACCACGATGATATATCCTTCCTTTGCATACTGGTACCAGTAGCTATTCCAGAGATTAGGCGTGAGTTGCTGCACACCATATGGCGCGGCCGAATAAGGTGTACGGGTGATCAACACCGGATGTTTTTGGGTGGTATCTGTGGGGATGTATACGGCCGTAAACAGGCCGGTGCCATCGCGCATGCGTATACGTAGTTCCTGTTTGTAATAGTGTTGTTGTATCCATACACTGTCACTGGCATGTTGTCCCCGGGCCGGGAGCACATAAAGTGCTCCCAGCAACATAAAAATAAAACGATTCATATCCTTTCTTTTATCTCAACCTGGCCACCCTTAAGGATTTTGCGGGAAGTTAACCGGGTCTCTGTGAAGATCTATTTCGCTTTGCGGAATAGGAAACAATAGCCGCGCAGGGGTTAATACCGGCGTAGCCAGGTTATATTCTTTCAACAGATGCGCCTGCATAATGGCCAATCCCTTGGCATAGCGGATCAGGTCGAACCAGCGATTATTTTCGAAAGCCAGTTCCACTCTTCTCTCGGCGAAGATGGCATCCCGGAAACTATTTTGATCAGGCAGGTCAGTGGATGTTTTCACTTTCAGTCCGGCTCTTACCCTTACCTGGTTCAGGTAGTCAAAGGCAGAACCGGGGCCATTGGCTGCGCTATAGCCTTGCTCGTTGAGGGCTTCCGCCTGCAGGAGTAAGATATCTGCATAGCGTAATACCGGGAAGCTGCTGCCGCCATCGCCGGTGGCACCGGGTATGTCCAGGTATTTCTTTACATAATTTCCTACCTGCGTGGTAGTAGCATTTTTATACGATATCGTGTCCAGCGAGGCGGCGAAGCGCTTATCGTCTTTTTCGTAGGCAGCCACCAGGTTGTTCGTAGGGCGGTTGTTGTTAGATCCCCCATAGGCGACACCGTTATAGTAAAAGGAAAACGGTACCATGTCTGTGAAGTAGGTATTACCTTCTGAAGGACTTAATCCCTTCTTGTAACGGATTGTAAACAGTACTTCACTATTGATGGCATTGGCCGGATTATATAAGCTGCCATAGTCTGCCAACAACGTATAGCCGGTAACGTTTTTAAGTGCAGCGGTAGCGGCGGGCCATTTTTTCTCTGTTACATATACCTTTCCTAATAAGCCGTTGGCCGTGCCGGCGGTAGCCCTGCCGTAATCTGCTGCGTTGCTGTAGGTAGCAGGAAGTAAGGTGGCGGCGGATTGCAGGTCCTTTTCTATCTGGCCGTATACATCTGCTACCTCATTACGTTTGTCGTTCTGCGCTTCAGCCGTTGTTTCAGTTCTGATCACCAGCGGTACTTTCCCGTACAGACGTACCAGGTCGAAATACGCGAACGCTCTCAAAAACTGTGCTTCTCCCTTGAATTGCTTTTTGGAAGAATCGGGGATGGCGGCGGCATCTATCTGATCCAGCACTGCGTTGGCGCGGGAGATGGTCACATAAGCGCCGGCGTATACATCTGTGAGAAATGGATTCGTAGTAGTTTCCGTGAATAAATCTATCTGAGAAGCCACGCCGCCCAGGGCGCCCCTGTCGAGGATATCGGTATTATCACTTCTTACTTCCATCAGGTAGTAAGCGGATTTCCCATATAGGCGTGTGTTTTGCAGCCCATCATAGATAGCGTTCACCCCCTGCTGAAAATCGCTCGCGGTTTTATAGAAAGTGGCGGTAGTTTGGTTAGAGACCGGGGTCAGATTGATAAAATCTTTGCTGCAGGAAGATATAACCGTTATCAGCGACAACCCTGCTATTTTTATATTCAGCTTCATAAATTCCTGTTTTTAGAATGAAAGATTAACACCTGCGGTGAATGTTCTGGGTAATGGATAAGTACCATAGTCCTCTCCCTGCGATAACGGGCTATCCGGTCTGGCATTTACTTCCGGGTTGTAACCGGTGTATTTGGTCCAGGTATAGATGTTCTGCCCGGATACGTATACACGCAGTCCCTGTACTTTATTATGCAGCAGTTTCTGATCAAAGGTGTAGCCAAGGGTCAGGTTACGCAAACGCACATAAGAACCATCTTCCACGAAGAAAGAACTGGGCTGTGCGCTGTTACCGGTGGTAACGCGGTTAGGACGGATGGTGTTGCCATCGCCTGGTTCGGCGGGCGACTTCCAGTAGCCCATCTCCTCTATCATCTGGTTAGCATTACCTTCTCCATTATACAGGAAGCGGCGTTGCAGGTTCATGATTTTATTGCCATTAGATGCTTGTAATGCAACGGTGAGGTCAAAGCCCTTGTACTTAAACTCATTCGTGAGGCCCCATATGAATTTAGGAAAATAGCTACCGATATCGGTCCGGTCGTTCGCATCAATTTTCTTGTCGTCGTTCACGTCAATGAATTTGCGATCGCCGGGTTTAGTGGTGGCGTAATGCGGATAGGCATCAATGGCCGCCTGGTCTTTAAATGAGCCGCCATTTACATAGCCATAGAAGCTACCAATAGGTGATCCTACCCGGGTAATATACAGCTGGGAGATAGTACCATTACCACCATCAGAGATGATGGGTGCATTGTTGGCGCCCAGTTGTAACACTTCATTTTTATTGGCAGAGATGTTGAAGCTGGTATTCCACACGAAAGCACCGGTCAGGTTACGGGTATTCAAACCAAATTCCACCCCGCTGTTGCGTACTTTACCAATATTTTTCAAAGCCGTACCAAAGCCAGAGCTGAGCGCCACCGGCACATTCAGTAAGAGGTTGGACGTAGTAGCCCGGTAGTAGTCCGCGCTGAGGTAGATGCGGTTCGTAAACAGGCCGATGTCGATACCGGCATTCAGTTGTACTGTTTTTTCCCAGGTAAGATCAGCATTGGCAGGCTGAGATAATCCCACACCATTCACAGCAGTGCCAGCGCCATTACCAAGCACATATCCATTAGAGGACAGCAGGTCGTAAGACGCATAGTTGGCTATCTGGAAGTTACCGGAGGTACCATAGCTCACCCTGGCTTTCAGTTCAGAGATCGCTTTTACTTTGAAGAACGACTCATTGCTGATCAGCCATCCACCTGACACGGCCGGAAAATAGCCCCACTTATTGTTTTTACCAAAACGGGAGGAGCCGTCTGCGCGGATGCTGGCAGAGATAAAGTATTTATCGTCGTAGTTATAATTCGCCCTGCCGAGGTACGACAGCAACGACCATTGTGATTCAGTAGAAGTGCCGCTGGTAATGGTAGCGGCGTTAATCGTATGTACGGCATCGTTAGGGAACCCGGTACCTACCGTTTCACTGGCTTTAGTGGTGTTCTTCTGTGAAGTGTAACCAGCCAGCACATCGAAGCGGTGCTTTTCATGCAGGTTAAACTGGTAGTTGAGGGTATTTTCCCAGAGCCAGTTGGCAGACAACGCTGATTGCGCCGATCCTTTTGGAATGGTAGGTGCTCCCTGTTGGATAGGCTTATAGCTGCCTAATGTAGAAGGCCGGAAGTAGTTACGGCTGAAGTGATTGATATCTGTGCCAAAGAAGGTTTTAAACTTCAGGCCTTTGATAATTTCATATTCTCCCCACACGTTTCCGAGGTTGCGGACATGATCCATTTTATCGTCTATCTGTGTGGCCAGTGCCACGGGATTTTCGCCACCGGAGTAGCCATAGGCCCAGATATTCTGGCGATTGGTGGCCAGTGAACCATCAGGGTTGTATACCGGGAATATGGGTGATGCTTTTAAAGCGTTACTAAGGATGCCGTCGAATGTCCACGGGCCTTCACTGTTGATCAGGTCGTAGTGATCGTAGGTGGGGTTCACGGAAACGCCTATCCGCAGTTTCTGCGTGAGGTTGGCGGTGAGGTTGGCTCTCAATCCATATCTTTTGTAGCCGGAGCCAAGAATGATCCCTTTCTGATCGAGGTAGTTGCCGGACACATAGTACTGGAACTTTTCGTTACCACCGGAAGCATACAGGGTATGATTTTGAATGGGGGCGGTTCTGAAGAGGGCATCCTGCCAGTCGGTGTTTGTGAGGCCGGGGTTGCCTGCCAGGTAAGGCAATATTTCCGGGGCAATCTGGTAGTTGGAGTTCCCCCTGGTGGCGTTGTCATCCGTGATTTTACCGGATGGTTTAAAGTCCAGGTAGGCGTTGTTTTTCGCATCAAAGCTGAACTTCGACCATTGGTAGGCATCCATCACTTTTATTTTTTTGCTGGCTTGCTGAAAGCCGGCATACATGCTGTATCCGAAGGAAGGCGGGCCTGTTGTTTTGCCTTTCTTCGTGGTAATCATGACCACGCCGTTAGAGGCCCTGGAGCCGTAGATAGCGGCGGACGAAGCGTCTTTCAGGATGTCGATAGACGCAATATCGTCGCTGTTCAGGGTACTGAGCGGATCAGGAGATTTCTGGAAAGATGCCTGTCCGTTGATATTCACTACATCTGTAGATCCCTGGAGGTTTTTCAGGTCGTTCGACAAGGGGATGCCGTCTACTACGTATAATGGATCGATGCCGGCAGAGATAGAATTGAGGCCGCGGATACGTACGCTGATACTTCCTCCGGGGGCGCCTGTATTCTGCAATACCTGTACGCCGGCTATTTTACCGGCAATAGCCTGTTCAAAGCTGGTGACGGGCTGATCTTTCAGATCGGCTGCCCGTACAGAAGCCACGGCGCCGGTGATTTCTTTACGGCGTTGCACGCCATATCCCACCACTACTACCTGGTTCAGGGAGGAAGTAGATTCTTTCAGGGTGATATTTACCTGGCGGGGAGTAGCGTCTGATAAGGTAAGCCCTCCTACTTGCGCTGGTTCAAAACCAATAGAAGTAAATTGTATGCTGTATGGGCCGCCGGCAGCGAGGTTTATTATCCGGAATACGCCGCTGGCGTTAGTTTGTGCGGAAGTTGTTGCCCCGGTAGTTTCATTCTTTACCACTACTGATACTCCCGGTATTCCTTGTTGCCGTTCACTTTGAACGGTACCGGTAACGACTGCACGTTTTTCCTGGGCCAGCAGGAATAAAGGTGTCAGTAAAGTAAGGAGCAGTATTACACTCCGCCATTTTTCTTTTAAAGACCGAAAGTAAAAAGAATCCATAGGTGATTTTTGAGGCCCCGCACAGGCTGTTGCCATGTCTGTGAAAGAGGAAGCATTTGGGTAAATGCCTGCTGATATACCAGGGCCAGTTGATAAAACTGTTTATAAAACCGATGACAGATGACTGCGATTAGATTTCAATTCAAGGTTAAAAGTACCAACTAGTTTTTAGTCTACCAAATCAATAGACTAATATGCAGGAGTTATTTTTCGCAGTAGATAAATTTACTTTGTAGTAAACATACAAGGGCTATTAATTACACAGCCGGTAAAAATTGAGGAAAGGCTTCGTGGAAGATCCGTATCAGAGGCCAATCTTTTCAAGGTGTTCATTAATGAACATCGCTTATATAAAAGCGGACAACAAATCCATAATTTAACACTGATTATCAATACACTATAAGTTGGCATTTCCTTCGCCTGCTGGTTATTCATAACATTATTTATCATGTTCAAAAGTCAGTTCAAAATTGCGTGGCGGAGCTTTCAGAAGCATATCACACATAGTATACTGAATCTTGCTGGTTTGACGATGGGACTTGCGGCCTGTTTCTTTATTACCATTTATGTAGTGGATGAATACAGTTATGACCGGTGGTTACCGCAGGGTGACCAGGTATACCGCATTGGAGAGGAAGTAAAAACCCAAACTAATGATGCGTTGCGGTTTGCTTCCACCCCCGGTAACCTGCGACAAGCAGTATTGGCTTATCCGCAGGTAGCAAGTGCCACACGCATTTTTGACTATATTAATAATTCAGTGATCAGTGCGGGCGCGCAAAAACAAATTCCGGAGAAAGCGATTTACATCGCCGATAGTAATTTCCTGGAAGTACTCCCCTATCCTTTACTGGCAGGCAATCCACGCACTGCTATGAATGAGGCAGATGGCATTTTACTGACAGCCGCCAAGGCGGAAAAGTATCTTGGTAAAGAAAATAATGCCAGTAACTATCTCAACAAAATAATCACCGTCAGTGAGAAGCACTACCGGGTAACGGGGGTGTTAAAAGATATTCCAGCTAACACCTACTTCCGCCCGGATTTTATTATTTCTGCGGTGGCATTCAACAATCAGGAGTGGTTCCGGCGGAACAACGATAACTGGCATGGCACTATGGTACAGAGTTTTATCAAGCTCAGGCCGGGTGTATCTGCAGCTGCATTCGAACAACAAATTAAGTTCCTCGCGTATCAATATGTAGGAGATCAAATTAAAGCTAACGGACAGCTATATACGTACTTTCTGCAGCCGCTGGCCGACCTTCATCTGCATTCTCACCTGCGCTATGAACTCAGTAAAACCGGCGATGCCTATTATGTGCGCATCCTGTCTTTTGTAGCCCTGTTTATCCTGCTGATAGCGGGCATCAATTTCGTGAACCTGGCTACTGCCGGGGCTACTACCCGCGCCAAAGAAGTAGGTGTGCGAAAATTGATTGGTGCGAAGCGTTCCCAGCTGGTGCTTCAGTTTATGACCGAGGCCGTGATGCTCAGCACTTTTGCATTTGTGATGGCAGGATTGCTGGTGATACTGTTGTTACCATTTTTCAACCAGGTGGCCGATAAAAACTTTACCATGGGCGTGTTGCTGCAGCCACGCATCATTGGCGCCGGGTTTGGTATCAGTATGCTGATCGGCGTGCTGGCGGGCATTTACCCTGCTATTGTGCTTTCCGGCTTCACGCCTTCCCGGATTGTACAACGGCATGGTCTGCGCGTGAAAACGCAATATCTCCGGAACGCACTGGTGGTAACGCAATTTTCCATTTCCATTTTACTCATCGTTGCTACCATTGTGGTATACAAGCAGCTGCAATACATGAAGAGCTATGACCTCGGGTTTGATCAGTCGCAGGTACTGGTGGTGCCGGTCAATGGTGGTGACGCCAACAAAAATATTAAGACACTGATCGCGCAATTTAAAGGACAGGCGGATGTGTTGTCGGTGAGTGCTTCTGCCAATGTACCGGGGCAGGAATTTGGCAACAACCTGCTCCGACTCAAAAATGATCCCACTAAAAAAACAGATACGCGACTCATTTCTGCGGATGATCAGTTTTTCCGTACATATAATATCAAATTACTGGCAGGGCGGCTATGCAGTATGGTAAAAGATACCACAAAGAAATCGGGGGATATCATGATTAATGAAGCGGCGTTGCCTTTCTTTGGCTGGAAAACGCCGGAAGAAGCACTGGGACAGGAATTCGACTGGGGCTGGGGCACTGTTTGTGGTGTATATAAAGATTTTCATTTCAGTTCTTTACAAAAGGGCGTAACCCCTATGGGAATCTTTTATAATCCTCATTGGTTAAACTATATCAGTCTTAAAATAAATACCCGGCATACGGCTGTTACAGTGGCCAGTTTAGGCAATATCTGGCAGCGGGTGGTACCGGCCATGACCTTCGATTACTTCTTCCAGGATGAGGCCTTTAATCGGCAATACCGGGAGGAACAGCGCCTGGGTGAGCTGTTCATGCTGTTTTCCATTTTTGCGATCGGCATTGCCTGCCTGGGATTATTCGGACTCGTATCATTTGCGGCCGCACAGCGTACCAAAGAAATAGGTATCCGGAAAGTGTTGGGGGCCAGTGTTACGGGCATCATAAGATTACTAACGGGTGATTTCCTGAAGCTGATAATTCTGGCCGCCGCCATTGCTTTTCCGCTGGCCTGGTGGGCTATGACCAACTGGTTGCAGGATTTTGCCTATCGTATTTCACTGAGCATGTGGGTATTCATTGTAGCCGGTGTGGGGGCAATGCTGGTAGCGTTGCTTACCATCAGTTTGCAAGCCGTAAAAGCAGCCCTGGCCAACCCGGTGAATAGTTTGAAATCTGAATAGCAGAAAGCAAAAAGCGTAAAGCAAAAAGCTATCGTAGCGAGTAATCAGTGCAGGAATAAATCCCCCACTGATTACTCGCTACGATAGCTTTTTGCTTTACGCTACTCTAATTATTTCTCAAAAAAAGTCACGTCGTCTTCACCGGGTTCTATATCTGTCAGCTGCTCTTCCCAACCGGGCGATAATTTAAAGAGCTCGTGCAGGCCACCTATTAGTTCCAGCCAGCCGGACATTTCATCGGATACTTCCAATGTTTCGCCATCGGCTGCTTCAAACACCAGGAAGGTAGCTTCTCCCGGGTACGCATATACTTTGTAGCCTGAAATACGTACTACATTTTCCCATTCCAGGGTGTCATCAATACCCTCATCGTATTTCACAGCAAGTCCTGATTCATCAAATGCTATATCCATATTACGAAGATATTAATTTTATATCAATCAACTTTTGTGGGTAAAAGAACACTGCACTTTAAACAGGCGGCTCTCTCCCCCATCATTATCAGATACCAGGTGAAGTATCAGCTGGTCTGCTGAGATGCTTTCTACACAGATCCCCTCTATCTTCTCCTGCTTAAAAACAGGTGAGGCAGTCGTCAGATTCAGCCATCCCTCTATTACCAATGAAGTGTGGGTTAGTTTTTGGGAGATGTTGGTGATCCATCCAATATAACTATCACCAATAACGCCATCGTCATACGCATTGGTAGTAGCCTCAGACGACAAGGTACACAGGAGCCAGTCTTTCTCCGGAACATAACAAAGTTCAGATACGCCGGCAAACTCCGGGATTGGCGTTGCTAACGTTAACGGCAATACGGAGACATCTATATCCGGCTGCTCCCAGAAACCATTCGGCGCCAGTAATACCTGGTTAAAAGGGTAGCCATTATGCCCGCGGTTACCGAGTAACAGTGTATTTCCGATCACTGTAGCGCCCTCTATATTCAGTTCTTTCACGCCACTCGCCGGTAATTGCGACAGGAAAGCAGCTGGATAAGAAAAACGTTGTAATGGCTGCCCCGTTGCCAATGGCAGCAATAATAACTGACAACGAGATGGTGTAGCCAATGATCCACTGACGAACAGGTAAGATTGTTCCTGCCATGTTATCACCGTGGCCGCTTCAAAATCCGGTTTTACTGCTTTAGGGATCCTTTTGTCCGGCGCTTCCGCTACGGGAATACTTGCCATTACCTGGTAATCCTGATCCAGTACGAGTATGCACGTAGCATCATCGCCCACCAGGTACAAATGCCCATTGGCATATGCGATAGCAGAAGCAGACGGAAAATCAGGTAACAGCAGCGTACGTAATACAGTAATGGTCGCGTCCATGCAGGTATATATTATCAAAGCAGGCGACATATAAATATCCCGCTTTAGGTTTCACAACTACTTTAGTCCCCCTATCACTGTTTTGATAGCCTTTGCCCAGAGTACGCCCAGTTGAGCAGCCCCTTGTTCATTGGGGTGCAACTGAAAAGTACCTGCTTTTCCATGTTCCTGGATAAACAGTTCCGGATGCTTTTCGAAGTATTTGAATCCGCTGGTGTTACCAATAAATACCTGTTTAGGATGCGATGCTTTGTAGCTCGCTGCTACGGCATCCAGCACCGGGAAATAGGATTGTAGCCGTGCCAGTCCTTCCGCGAGGTAGCGGGAGCTGTTTTGTGTATTGGGACTATACCAGATAGGATGATGTAAAATGATGATGCAGCCGGGATAGTCTGCTAACAGGCGATCCAGTATTGTTTTCACATTTGTTTTATAATCTGCCGGAGATACGGGGGAACCATTGGGTCCTTCGATAGCGCTATCGTTGGTACCCAGTACCATCGAAAACACCAGCGTAGCGTCTTTATCGCTTTTAAACACATCCGCCGCTTTTATAACGTTGTTGAATAAACGATTCGTGGCAGGTAAGAAGTCGACGGTAGTGGATCCGCTCACGCCCTGGTTGCTGTAATTTACCTGGTAATTGGGTAAGGCCTGTTGCAACCACTCACAGCCTTTCACAGGTGGTGCATCTTGTTGCGGATTCGCCAGGCCACCGCCGTGCGTAATACTGTTTCCAATAAAAACGATATCCAGTTTTTTCGATTGTGCCATAGTGGTAAGTACCAGTACCAGGCAGCATAAGGTAAGCGCTAGTTTATTCATCATGTGGTTTAAGCATTGCATCGTGTAAAATAATATTCTCCAGTGAGAATTGTGCATTTTTTACAAATGCGCTGTTCTCAAAAAAAACTTTCCGTAACCAAATGGTTACTTATATTTGTAACTGAAAGGTTACATAACTTAAAACAGTTCTTTTGAGAAGAGATGTATTTCAGGCAATAGCCGACCCTACCCGGCGGCAGATCATAGGTTTACTCGCAAATGCTTCGTTAAACCTGAATAGTATTGCGGATAACTTCGGTATCAGCCGGCCGGCCATATCCCGGCATATCCGTATCCTGACAGAATGTGGCCTTATCACCATCCGGCAGGAAGGCAGGGAACGGTACTGCAGCGCCGATTTAAAACAATTGAAAACGGTGGCCGACTGGACCGCGCAATATCATGCTTTCTGGTCGGGCAAGCTGGACGAACTGGAGACTGTTCTTGCCAAACCCACTAAATCACCGCGCAGGAAAAGGCAGTCGGAATAAAAAATGCAGCAAGGAACCATATTTATTCATTTATAAAACAATGATTTATGAGTAACAAGCCGCTTGTTGTTGAACGTGCGTTGAATGCACCTGTAAAAGCAGTATGGGAAGCACTTACAGACAATGAAAAACTAAAACAATGGTATTTTCAATTGCCGGCCTTTGAAGCCAGACCGGGCTTTGAATTCAGTTTTACTGCCGGTAGTGAGGAACAGCAATATGTACATCGCTGCAAAGTCACAGCGGTGGAGCCACTTAAAAAGCTCAGCTACACCTGGCGATATGAAGGCTACGCCGGCGATTCGGAAGTCACCTGGGAATTGTTCCCGGAAGGCAGCAAAACCAGGCTGGTACTCACCCATACAGGGATACATACATTCCCTGCTGATGCGGCCTTTGCAGAAAAGAATTTTTCAGACGGCTGGAATCATATACTGGGTATCTCATTGCCGGACTTTCTTGCGAAATAAAGTTGGTCGTTTACGAATGCAGGTAACAATTGTCTGTTACCTGCATTCACCTGGCTTACTCCGTCACGGTTACCAATAACGGCGATTCAAACATACTTACCGGCGAAATTATTTTTTCATCTAAGGGAATATGATTACCATAGATGGCCTTCATCTGCTGTTTAACCGCAGTGCTGCTCAAATCAAATGTTTTCAAGGGCTGCAATGCTCCTATTTCCAGGCCGGTGGCTGCTTTATATATCTTCCAAACCAATTCTGAACAATACAACCGCTCATCCGACCAACTAAAATATGCATCATAATCTTTTCCAATAAACGGGCGACCTGCAGCCTTCATTTTAGTGACCACTGCCGGCGTAATCAGGGTGGTGGCGTTTTTGAGCCGTTTAATTACATAATGCCCGTTCTTTCCCCGTGCGATCCAGTCGCGTAGCGGCGTATATCTTACCGGTTGTAATGCCTCATATACATACCATTGATCATCATCCTGTTTTAAAATTATTCCGCAATGACTATATTTGGAATGTGTTGCCCGTTGAATGGCTGTACTAAAATCGGACTCCGATATCTGAAAAATAATGTCGCCTTCCCGTACATCCGGTATGGCCGCCCTCATTTTCTTCGTGAAAGTTTGATGAACCATTAACGTCCGTGCAGCCAGCAGAGAGCTGGCCACCACCAGTAGTAGCAAAATCGTGATACCCGTTTTTCTTGAGTTTAGCATACCCGAAAATTAAATAAATAATACCTATTATTAACAAGCCACAAAAAAATGAATAACATACTTATCGTACCCGCTATCACAGCGGAGGTAGAACTGTTGCAACAAATTGCCAGGCAAACATTCCAGGAAAGCTTTGCGGCCGACAATACTCCGGAAAACATGAAGCATTACCTGCAGGAAAATCTCAGTCTCGCAAAATTATCCGCTGAAATGAGTAACCCGGATTCTGAATTCTTCTTTGCCATGCTAAAAACCCAACCCATTGGCTATATGAAGCTGAATTACAAAACGGCGCAGACGGAATTATTCAACAGCCGGGCAGTAGAACTCGAACGCATATACGTTTTGAAGTCGCACCAGGGACAACAAATTGGTCAGCTGTTATTTAGCCGTGCTGTAGATGCAGCCAAAGAAGTAAAAGCGCCCTTCCTCTGGCTGGGCGTATGGGAACATAATACCAAAGCGATTGGATTTTATCAAAGAAATGGCTTCACCCAGTTTGATACCCACCCTTTTATGCTGGGCGATGAGAAGCAAATAGATATCCTGATGCGGCTGGACTTACCCGTGCCCAAAGCACAATAAAAAAATTTGATTACCTTGGCGCTCCCTTTTTCATTTTAAGTGTAGCCCATGAATCATTTCCCCGTTTCTAGTTCCCAATTGTCGGCACCACACCTGGCGCTGTTCCTGCAATCGCAATACGACGCAGCACCGGGTGTGGAATGCCGCCTGATTAAATCTGGCATCAATGATACCTACCAGGTAACTACCCATCTTGGTAACTTTGTTTTCCGCGTATACAGCTTACATTGGAGAACGGCGGAAGAGATCTCCGAAGAAATACGGCTGCTCCAATTGCTGAAAGACCATCATATGCCTGTTTCCTGGGCAGTACCAGATAAGAATGGCCATTACCTGCAAACGCTTCCAGCCCCGGAAGGCAACCGGTTCGGTGTGCTATTTACATTTGCCGCCGGCGAAAAAATGCCGATGTATTCCCCGGACTTACATTTTAAAATTGGGACCGTGATGGCCCGTATGCACCAGCTCACACAGCATTTCCCACTCAACCGGGTTACCTATACTGCTACTAACCTGCTGGAAGAATCCCTGCCGGCTATTCAACCTTTCCTGGGTGCTGATACTGCAGAAATGGCTTTTCTCAGGGATGCACAGCAATACCTTTTACAGGAGCTCCGGAACGCAGACACCAGCGCCCTCCGGAAGGGCGTAGTACACCTGGATATCTGGTTTGATAACATGAACATCAATGCCACCGGGGATATCACCATTTTTGATTTTGACTTCTGCGGTAATGGCTGGCAATGCCTGGACATTGCTTACTACATTTTGCAGCAGCATAACGTATTCCGGGAAATGGACGAGTGCCAGGAACGGACCAAAGCCTTTCTCGACGGTTACAACTCCATTACCCCCATTTCTGCAGAAGAAGAACGGTTATTGCCCGCCCTCGGCGTAGCATTGTATTTCTTTTACCTGGGAGTACAATGTAACCGTTATGATAACTGGTCAAACGTTTTCCTCAATGAACCTTATCTCAAAAGATATATTAAGCTGTTGGTGAAACGGTATTATGACCTGTACCTTCCGCCACTGTCAACGGTAAATCCAGAGTAGTATTGGCTGAGCAGCCTTATCAATGTAGGGCTCCAGGGTGGAAAAATAGGCGGGGTTCAACATCGGGCAACCATCGCTGCGTACAATACCTTCCAGCTGGTCAGTACCAGGTACCGTAGGATAACTGTGTAACACCACAAAACGGTTGAACGCGTTACTATTAGTACTATCGAGTCCGTACAATTTATAGGCGGTACCGAAACGGCCGGTATACTTACCGCCTATACGATATTTCCCCAGTGAAGAACAATGGCTGCCCTCCACATTGGAAAACACCACTTTTTCGGCGCGCACATCGGGTCCTTGTCCATGTGATACTAAACCGGTACTGATAATTTTATGCTCTTGCAAATCATAGCAAACAAATCTTTTGCCACCGGAAAACACCTTAAAGTCGGCCAGGAACCCATAGCGGGTATTGTAGCCATGTGTCGCAGCATATTGTTTTAACTGATCGGCTTTGCGGCGAAGCACTACAGGATCCGGCACCATCATGGGCTTTTCGGATACACGCGGTACGGTGGTTGCTTTCTTTTTTTCTTTGCAGGCCAGCAAACAGGCAGCTAAAAAAAGTAAGGCCCACCCAACTTTTTTAAACCTCATATCAGGCAGATGCAGGCAAAGAAAAATTCCACAGGTAAGTGTAAAAAATATTTATTCCCAGATGTCTTTTACGTGTATGAGTATCGAGTAACGTCCGGTTGGCGGATAGTCTCCAATGTTCAACAAGTTTTCATCAAAGGGTTGTGGCAGTTTACCGGCATATTGTGTATACAGCTCCTGTACCACGGCAATGGCTTCTGCTTTGCTTTCCACCACCCAGGATTTAGCGGTTCTATTATTATCAAACAATTGATCGAAGGCTTTCCTGCTGGCGGCAGTTTGTTCGAAAGGCACCACTTTCAGCGTCCACACCTCTCCTATTTTCTCGGGCTGCACCGGGGTATCCAGGTTAATTTTAAACCTTTCCAGGCCCGCGGGATCCAGGGAGCGCATGATATCCATTGCAACTGACATAACTTTACTTTTAGTTTCAGACGCAATATTACAACTTCCCACAAAATTTATCCGGCTATTCCCCTCCTTTCACTTTCATTTTCAGGGTATAAATGCTGGTGCCGGCGGTGACGAACAGGATATCATTGTTTTTACCTCCGAAACAGGCGTTGGCGGTCCAGCTTTCGGGAATGGGAATATGGCCTATCTGCTGCCCATCTTTATTGATCACGGTAATGCCGTTGCCACAGAGATATAGATTACCATCGCTGTCTAATGCCAGTCCGTCGGTGGTTTTGGCCGCCATTAACTGCTGACCGGACAACGTCCCATCTTTGTTCACTTCGTAGCGATATACCTTCCCGCCGTTGATATCGGCCACGTATACCTGTTTACCATCACGGGTACCAATGATCCCGTTGGGTTTTACTAAGTCGGCTACGGCGATCACCGGCGCTTTTGCACGCGGCGCCAGGTAATACACCCTTTCTTCTTTGATGTCTGGTTGCTTACGCTGCCAGTAGTCACGCTGATAATAAGGGTCTGTAAAATAAATGCCGCCATTGGGCGCTACCCAAACATCATTGGGCCCATTGAGCCGGTGTCCCCCGAAATTATTTACCAGTATTTTTATTTTCCCTTTGGGAGAGATGGATAACAATTCGTCGAGCTCATCTGCGCAGGCTATGATATTGCCTTTGGCATCCATATACAAACCATTGGAGCGTCCTGATTTCTCCAGAAAAACAGACAGTTGGCCGTCGGTATTATATTTCCAGATCTTATCATTAGGTTGGTCAGTAAAATAAATGTTCCCCTTTTTATCTGCAACCGGGCCCTCTGTAAAGGCAAACTGTTTGGATACCAGTGTAGGTCGGGCATTGTCTGCAACAGTGGCAGGCATGGAGTCCTGGGCGAAAGCCTGCACAGATAACAGGCAACTTAATAACGTGGAATAAAATCGCATAGTGCTCTTTCTGTTTCCGTAATGATAAGCATTATGCGGGAAAATTTTTTCTAAAAAATTTCCCGCCACGCAGCACCCCGTGTGGCGGGCATTTTACGGTGTTATTTGTTGACGGGCTTAGCTAAAATATCTAAAGTAATATCTACATCCGGAAGAATATAGAGCGTTCCCTTAGGGTCGCTATAGTTGCTCATGCCCCATTGCAACCGGTTCAGCTTAAATGTAGCTTTCACCGAAATATTATCTCCCCGGGTCAATACAATCGCAGGAAAACTGATGGTATGTGTTTGGCCAATCAGGGTAAAATCACCGGTCAGCTTTGTATTTGCGGAGGAAGTAGTTTCGCTGAGCGTTTCTGCTTTTGTAATACGAAAACCAGCTTCCGGATGTACCGCCAGGTCAAAAAATTCAGGCCCTTTCAGGTGATCCAACAATTGTTTTAGCAGCACGGGATCTTTAAGATCAAAGTCGGTAATACTGGCAATCGGGATGGAAAAAGTACCCGCCGTTACGGCTCCTTTACCGTTTGTTTCAAAAGTACCAGACACTTTAAAAGCGCCTTTGTGGAAATGGTCGGGCGCACTACCAGTCCATTCTACTGCCGACAGGCCTTCGTCTACTACGAAATTTGTGGGAGTGTTTCCTTTCTTCGAACAGGCAGTTAACAACAGCAATGCTACACCACAGTAATAAAGTTTCATTTTCATTTTTCTTCGCTTATTTGGGTTCAATAAAGACGCAAGATGGGCGATAATCTGTAGCTATTTAAACCTGGTCGACATACAACAAAGTTCGTTGCCGTATGCCGTAATTTATCGCCCAACAGCAGGGAGCTTAAAGCTCCCAAACACTTATCCCGGCGCATAAAGGACACCTGTTTCCGGGTTAAATTTATTAGCACAAATCTGTTTATAATTCCGTCCAATGGGAATTTTGCTGCCGGCAATGAGCATATAATTTGGATGATACTTATCTGTTTTATTCACCGGGACAATAAAAGAACGATGCACCCGCAGGAACTCATCAATGGGAAGCAGTTTTTCCGTTATGCTGATCTTTTGTTTTGAAACGAACGTTTTACCTTTTGTGACTACTTTGATATAGTCTTTTACACTTTCAATCCACAGGATATCCTTTGTATTGATCTTTAACAATCTTCTTTCTACCCGCAGGTATAAAAAAAGATCTGCGGGCCCTTTAGAAATGGGAGAAGATTCCTGTACTGGCTCATCTTTCTTTCCCCCATTCAAATAATGCAATACCTTATCCATAGCCTGCAGGAAGCGCTTCAGCGGGATGGGTTTCAGGAGATAATCAATTGCATTGAGATCAAATCCGTCAACAGCATATTCGTGGTAGGCGGTGGTAAAAATGATCATGGGTGGCTTTTTCAGGCTGCGTACGAGGTCTGTTCCCAATAGTCCGGGCATTTTCACATCCAGGAATACCAGGTCAATGTTGGCAGATTGAATAAGCTGAAAAGCTTTTAGCGCATTATCACAGGTATCTACCAGCGTTATTTCAGGAATGTTAACAGCATATTTTCTGATGACTTCTACCGCATGTGGTTCATCATCTACGATGAGTGTTCTGATCACGATCATTTAATTTTTTAGCAGATAATTGCAGCAGCAACTCAGCGATAAAACAATCCTCTTCCTCATAGCAGTGAAATGCGTGTTGCTTTGGATATAACAGTTCCAATCGCTTCCGCACATTATACAAGCCTATCCTTCCTGCCTGTTTTGGGCTGCTGGCGGTTTTTCGTTCGGGCTTACTATTACTGATCTTAAAAACCAGTTTATTGTCAATCCCTGCATTTAATTCAATATTGATCCAGGGGGCTTCTGTTGATTCTGCAGCACCATGCTTAAAAGCATTTTCCACCAGGGGTAACATCAATAGCGGGGGAACCTGGTGCCCGGTAAGATTACCGGTAATTTTGAAATGAAGGTCCAGCCTTTCTTCATAGCGGATTTTCTCGAGGTCCACATAATTTTGCAGTATTTCTACATCCCGGGTCAGCCATACACTGTCTGTATTACACTCGTACAACATGTAGCGCAGTATATTGGATAACCCCAGCACAATGTTGGGCGATTGCGATGATTGTTCCAGGGTAAGGGAGTATAAATTATTTAAAGTATTAAATAAAAAATGCGGGTGGATCTGGGCTTTTAAAAAGTCAAGCTCCGCCTGTAAAGCCACCTGTCTTTTTTCGGACCACATCTTAAAAAACTTTACTGAAAATGCCACCAGCATTACAATGCTGCTTTGTTCCAGTGCTTTGACAAGATAAGGCCCTTGCAGCAGCTGCTGCATGAAACTACCATCCAGCTTATGCCATACGAACGGCCCCTTCAGCTGTACCATTATCCGGTAAATAAACGGATCAGCGACCGTAATTTCAATGGTGCGGAATGCCAGCACATTGAAGAAAACGCATACCAGTAATGCCCCAACAAATTTTAACTGTTTACGTGGATAAAGATAACGTGGCATTATCCCATAAGCCAGTACATAGAAACAGGTCATATAAAGCGGGATAAAACACAACACCACCATGAGTGTTATGGTATATCCCGGCATTCCTACATTGTAAACGGATGTCATCAGCACAATGACGATCAACCAAAAGGCCAGGTGTTTCCCCACTCTTTCACGCAAAGAGAGCGGGGTACTTTGAAATACATTTAACATACAACTACAGCGGGGCCAATGTTCCCAGGCTTTTAATGCGAATTACTTTGCTGGATTGGTGATAAAGACCAGTGGCGAGCATATCGGCCCCCCAGCCAATGAGCGTGCCATCATTCAACAGGGCAAAACCTAACCCATTGCCGGCCTTCACCGCTTTTACCCCCGCAAGGCCATGTACGCGTACAGGCGTCGACGTTACATCATCTCCCAATGGCCCCAGCGCATATAAATTTCCCCAGCCCCATCCCATCACAGTGCCATCTTTGCACAGGGCCAAAATGCTGGAATTGGCGCTGAACTGCTTTACGTTGGAGAGTTTTCCCACTTTAACCGGTACCAGGCTCTTTACAAATTTAGAGTCATCATACAAGTCTGCCGAACGTACGCCGGTGCCAAGCTGGCCTTTATAGTTGTACCCCCAGACACTCACCGTTCCATCCTGGTGAAGTGCATAACCTCCATCCCAGTTGGTGCTAATGGCAATAACATTATTAAGTCCCTCTATTTTCGCGGGCGTGCTGGTGGACTGTATGGTGCCTGTTCCCAACCTGCCATTGGTACCATCTCCCCATGTCCACACCGTTCCGTCTTCTTTAAGTGCTATTGGACCTGCAATTGCTTTCACATGATCCAGGCCGGTCACCTGTACCGGGCTCTTTTTTCCGGCAGTGCTGGCGGAAACACTCCAGCTTAATAGTTTTCCTCCATCCCCGCACATACCACTGTTGCCCTTTCCCCAGGCCCAAACAGTTCCATCTCTGCGGAGTGCATAGCTGGTGCTTCTGAATGCGCTGATGGCAATCACATCGTTCAATCCTTCCACTTTCACGGGTGTTGCGCTGATCCTTGTTCCTTTTTCAGAAAGCTCCCGGTTCCCCAATTGGTAATAATCATTTTTGCCAAGCCCCCACACGGTTCCTGTTTTATCCAATATCAACAGATACTCAGAGCCGGCAGACACCTGCACCGCATTTTGAATACCTGCTATTGGTTGCATTGTTCCACCAGCTTCCCAGGTCATCAGGCTACCATCTGAAAGTACCAGTACGTGCATTAATTTGGTATCGACCAGGTAAGAAGCTATCCAGTTTTCGCCAACAGATTGTCCTGCACTGCCCGTGTATGCGAGCAGGCAGACGAGTGCAATAATTATCTTTTTCATTGGTTTATTATTTTTTAACACACCGGTTTGCTCCAGTGGTTTGGGGTTATTACACTAAATACAAACACAAAAATGAGCGAAAAAAACGAACGGAAAAATCAATGACGATAGACACATTGATTCATAGACATACGGCAGTTATACACCGCTGAAGTGCAGGTAATAGTCGATGTAACGGGGCTGTTTAATAAGAATAGTTATTATTATTTTCTGTCTTTCAATCTTATCACCAATTTGAGTCCGGACCAGTACTCATCAATGGCACAAACCTTTACATCCACCAATCCATTGTTAAGCGCGATGTGCCGGATAATATTTTCATCCACATCGCTTTCCATTTTGGCCGACTTCTTATACCAGGAAACCCAAATCATTCCGTTTTCTGTTATTTCGTGTCGCAGTTGTATGATTGTTTTTTCGAGCTCCTTTGCCGCCACCGCAAAGTAGTGGATGAAATCCTTTTTGGAATTTTTGTCGGTTCCTTCTTTAATATCTGCCGGCCAATCCTGGAAAAGATCATAGTAATAGTCAGGCGGATTAATCAACCTGATGTTGAACCCTGGCTTTATCCCCAGTTTTTTGGCTAATGGCGTTCCTGAATATCCGGCTGTTTTCATACCACTTATTTATCTGGTGAGCGGTTGTTGTAGAGGACTATCTGAATAGCGCGAATTTACAACCAATCCCTTTCCCCGCATTTGATTCGTCGACGAACAGCATAAAAAAAAGATAAACAGATGGATACGTTCAGCTCTTTTTTTATGTACAAGATCCATCTGTGAAGCCTTACTGGCAAAATTCCCCCTGTTTACAGCCTGTGAAATAACCAGCCTTCAGATGTATAGGGATATATTACAAGAATAGATTGACTTTAATCGACGATAGATATTTGGTTGTTGAGAATGGCAAGGTGACCGGCAGCAGCATCACAGATGTGCTACCAAAAAGTCAGATCCGGTAATAGCGATTGATGGCAAAGGCAAAGTAGTAAGCATAAAAAAAATCAGACTGCAAATGAATTTTTGCAGTCTGGTCAACAGGATTACAGGTTAAATAGTTTTTGGGGCAAACAAACAACACGGGATGATCTACCCGATTTTAGAATGGCGTTCTATACAGGTATAACTTTGATTCGTTAACGATTCCAGCCGTTTTATCGGTGGACAAAAGGTAGGCACTGGTTTATTTCATTTCTTTCAAATGGTTAAGCCGTTGCATAGTTTCCTTACAAACATAGCCGCTGTTTATAAGTATCTACCTTCATGGAGAAAGGTCGTGTACTGATTACGATAGCAAAATTATCGTGAGAAGTGATTTTGTCATAGTACAAAAACGACATCTTTCTAATTACTTCATAATCTTATGCAGGCGTATGGTTGTTTGGAGTTCTTCTTCATCGATGAAGGAGGGGGTGATACCAGCGAATTTTTTAAAGTCCCGGATAAAGTGCATCTGGTCGTAGTAGCCGCTGTGATAGGCTATTTCGGTCCATGTTTTTTCCGGGAACAGTTCTTTCAGCTGGTAGGCTTTACAGAAGCGGATCAGGCGGGCATATTGTTTTGGCGGCATACCGAGGCGTTCGGTACATTTTCTTTCAAACTGCCGCAAGCTTAAACAGGCCATGGAGGCCAGTTCCTCTATGGTTACATTACCGGCAGTATCTACCAGGGCGGCTATGGCCTGGTCTACCGGCAATAAAGGTTTCAGGTGATCGACTTTTTTCAGCAGATAAAATTCTATGATACTTATCATGTGATCCCAATCGTCGGCGCCTTTCAGTCTTTCGGTGATTTCATTGATTTCATTTCCCAGCAACAGGTTGGTGTCCAGGTCCTGCTCATAGATTTCCGATAATGGCAGTTTCAGCAAGCGGTGTAATCCTCCCGGTTGGAAGGCCACACAAAGCGCCAGGTGCTTACGGCCCATATCGAGTGTTACTGCCTGGTCCTGGGGTCCAATGGTCACACAGGTAGCCTTGGTGATAAACTCGTTGTGCCCCGGCTTGAGTACTTTAATCGGATCTTCCAGGTAGAAGATAATATAACGTTGGTAGGCGGGTACAAATCGGTAGATATTAGTTAGTCCCTGGGTCTGGGAGAAATCCACCCCATAAATGCTAATGCAATGCACAAGATCCTGCAAAGCCGGATGCGGCTTATAAACTTTAGATTCCATTGAATATGTTCGGCTATAGGTGCTCAGTACGCTCCTTACAAAACAAATATATATAAAAAGACAGCCAATGCTACTGATTTGCCTTATCTTTTGCAGCCAAAACCCTTTTTACCATTAAAATGAGAATTGCAATAACAGGCGCATCCGGCTATTTAGGTACAGTACTCACTCCTTTATTGCTATCTGGTGGACATACGCTACGGCTGCTGACCCGCAAGGCGCCCCCTACCTCTCCTCCGCATACAGTCGAATATGTATATGGTGATTTGCTGAACGGCGACAGCCTACAGGCATTGGTCAAAGACATGGATGCCGTCATACACCTGGCTGCTATGATTTCGGTAGACGACCGGCCAGATGAAAAGCTGTTTCTCGTCAACACCAACGGTACCCGCTTACTGGTGGAAGCAGCCCGGCAGGCAGGCGTTAAAAGATTTATACATCTCAGTTCTGTCACTGCCTATAACCAGGCGCCTTATGATGAACCAATGGATGAAAGCCGTTCTCCTACCACCGACAACCGGCTTAATTACGATCATTCCAAAGCAGTATCCCAGGCGATTGCGTTGGCGCACAACGGCAATGGCCTGGAAGTAATTGCGCTGGCGCCAACCGCGGTAATGGGACCTTATGATCAGCAACCTTCGCTGATTGGCAAGGCCATCGTAAATATCTATAACGGCCGCATACCAGCCTTGTTTCCTGGTGGCGTTGATTTTGTAGACGTTCGGGATGTAGCGGGTGCTATTGTCAGCGCCCTCACGAAAGGCACGCCCGGTCAGGCTTACCTGCTAAGTGGCCAATGGGCTTCGTTGGTCACGCTCGCCAAAGCTACAGGTGCCATAAAAGGTAAAAGCATATCATTACCCGTAGTACCTTTATGGCTGGTATTTAGTATGCTGCCGTTTGTGAGAATGCTGGCCGCCCTACGTGGGGGCGCACCATATTATACGAAACAGTCGGTATACAACCTTATTTACAGTAACAAAAAAATTGACCACTCAAAAGCAGCAGCAGAACTGGCATTTCAGCCTCGTGCTTTTACGGAAACCTTACGGGATACCATTGACTGGTTCAAACAAACAGGCGCTATCAAATGATCGATTATCTACCCCTGCGGGAATACGTTATTTTTATTTGTTGCTGGGCCGCTACCGGTATTGGGGCGGGACTGTACCTCTTACGTAAAGAAGCCCCTTATGGCCGCTACAGCAGCCGGCAATGGGGACCAATGATCAGTAATAAAATGGGCTGGTTGTTGATGGAAACCACGGTACTGGTGTCTTTTTTCACCTGGATACCGGTAACTACCTTTCCCTGGCGCAGTCCGGCCGGTGTGATGATTGGTTTATTCCTGCTGCACTATCTGCATCGCAGTTTCGTATATCCGTTCATGATACGAACCAAAGGTAAAAAGATGCCCGTAGTGATTATGTTGTCGGCTATGCTTTTTAATACGGTGAATGGCTCCCTGTTGGGTACCTGGTTTGCCGCTTTCGGGCATTACCCGGACAACTGGTATACTACGCCCAACTTTATTATCGGGATATTGCTCTTTTTCACGGGGATGTTCATTAACTGGAATGCAGATTACCAATTGATACAATTGCGGAAAAAAACGGAGACAGGTTATAAAATACCGCCAGGCCGTCTCTTTAAATATATTTCTTCGCCCAACCTGGCAGGTGAAATCATGGAATGGGGCGGGTATGCTTTACTCACCTGGAGCCTACCGGCGCTGGCCTTCTTTATCTGGACCTGCGCGAATCTCATTCCCCGCGCGCTGGCCAATCATCGCTGGTACCAGCAGCAATTTCTGGATTATCCGGCTAACCGAAAAGCATTATTACCTTTTATCTGGTAACCTTACACAAGTATGTCAAAAAAATATAGTCAGCTAAAAGCAGCACTGGTATTATCGAAAGCGAGTTTAATTGCTACATTGCGCAGTCCAACCTCTGTTGTATTTGCTTTATTATTCCCTATTATATTCGTCACCGTATTTGGTGCGATGGTCGACAATACGGCGGTAACAGTAAAGATGGTATTATCGCCTCACAGCGACACCAGCAGCCCGATGTATGCCGCCATTAAAAGCATTAAAATATTTAATCTTTCTCAGGGAACAGATTCCGCTGCGATGCTGGCCGATCTGAAGAAAGGACGCATTGCGGGCATCCTGCACCTGCAATCACCTACAATGGTAAATGGGGTGCCTCATTACACTACCGACCTGCTGGGAAGCAGTGCAGTGGCGGATAAACTGCCACTGATAGAAGCGGCTTTACAGGAAGCCGCCACACAGGTAAACCGGAAGGTGATGCCGGATCAGCCTACAGCGGCCAGTGTACGCACCGTGAATATACCGGGTCGGGTGTACCGGCAAATTGATTTCATCTTACCCGGACAACTGGGCTTTTCTCTTTTGATGGCTGGCGTTTTCGGCTCTGCCTTCCTCTTGTTTAATCTCCGGCACACCCTCGTACTGAAACGCATATACGTAACACCGATTAAACGTTCTTTCCTTTTACTGGGCGAAATGATCAGCCGGTTATTATTTCAAATCATCTGCTTTATCATTATCACTGCGTTGGGATATTATGCCTTTCATTTTACGTTGGTAAATGGCGTCGTAACTTTCCTGGAAATGCTGCTGCTCTCTGTGTTTGGGCTGATTATTTTTATGGGCATCGGATTTATTATCAGTGGACTGATCCGGAATGAAAGCTCTATTGCACCGGTAGCGAATACGCTGACTGTACCACAAATCCTGTTATGCGGATTATTTTTTCCGATAGATAATTACCCGGTTTGGTTGCGCTCTTTTTGCGAAATGCTACCCCTCACTTTCTTTGTGGAAGGATTGCGCAAGATTGCGTTTGAAGGCCTGCATATCTGGCAAATACCGGTGCAACTAATCGGATTAATAGTATGGGCAACTATTGTGGCAATACTGTCTGTGAGGCTGTTTAAATGGGAATAACAAATGTCGCAATTGGCCCTATGATTGTCTTAACCGCCCTCCTTGTATTTCGGGGGACGACAATACCTTTGGGTCATCAATAATCATCACAAAAAACTCATTTATCATGGCAGCAGTTAATCCTTATTTAAATTTCAGTGGCACGTGTGAAGAAGCGTTCAACTTATATAAAAGCGCATTTGGTGGTGAATTCCTCGTACTTTCCCGTTTCGGTGATGGCGGACCAGACGCCTGCGCCGAGGGCGAAAAGGAAAAGATTATGCACGTGTCATTACCGATTGGTAAAAACACTATTTTAATGGGTAGTGATACCCCTGCCAGTATGCCTGTTGTGAATGGTAACCAACTTCATGTGGCCATCCAGGCGGATAGCGAAAAGGAAGCAGATCAGTTATTTGGTGCGCTTTCTGCCGGCGGGCAGGTATTTATGCCAATGGGCAAAGCACCATGGGGCGCCTATTTCGGTATGTTCGCCGATAAATTTGGGATACAATGGTTGATTAATTTTGACTACCAGCAATAATAGCGCTAAAAGCAGAAAGCGGAAAGCAAAAAGCTATTGTCGCGAATGATTAGAGCGGGATTTAATCCTATATTTTAATCATTCGCGACAATAGCTTTTTGCTTTCCGCTTTTGGCTTTATGCTTATACTTATATGACCATCACCAGCACCAACCGGAATCCATCCGGATCTACCAGGGTGATACCGTGTTCATTCCAGTAGGGATTTTTCGCCTTCACTTCCGGTACACCTGCCTTCCTGGCCTTATTCAGCATTTTCGTAAATACTTCTTTGTTTTCGGGATAGAGCACCAACAGGTCATCTTCGTCTGGCTGATGTTTTGGCGGATCAGGGGAAACCGTAAATTCGAGGTGCCAGTTTTCGCCTGGTAATCCCAGGAAAACGCCATTATACTGTTGGTGGTCCTGGAAAGATCCCAGCTGCCGGAATCCCAATATGTCCTGGTAAAAACCGATCATCTGCTCCAGTGAAGTGGTATGCCTTGCTACTCTTAATCTCATAACAATACATTGCTTTTAGTGGGGAAGTAGTCATTCAATTTACTAAAAAAATGTTTGTTACTCTTTTGTACCAGCAAGATAATAGTAACTTGTGGCATCGAAATCTGTCACCACCTATGCGTATTACGATGATGATCATGGCCGTGGCCATAACAGGAGTAGCCTGTCACGGCGCCCCTGCGAGGCAGTTGCCATCGGATACTCTGCCCCTCCTCTCCGGGCAAACAGCACCACCACCGGACACGGTGCCACCGGCATTATTAAAAAACAAATTACTGGAAGAAGCTATTGCCATTGCCGGGCCTTCGGATGAGGCCACGGAATTTTATATGTCTGGTGCACTGCCAGAATTCAGGATCGGGCTTTTAAATTTCTTTAAGCCTAAGGATTATGAGCACCGGCGCCTCCTGATCAAGGAAGTGACCTGGTACAATGGAGAACAGAATATTACTGTCTGGTACCGGGAAGAACATCTCTCCTGGCGCTTTATCACCATGTCTGTATGGGATAGGAATGCTGTTTTTTAAGCACCCGCCAGGAGTCCCTGGTGAAACGGCAATGCTGGCAATACCGCAGCGGCATTCAATACTTCGTCTACCAATCCGAAAGCTTTGGCCTCTTCGGCATTCATAAAGCGATCGTTGTTAAAAACGGCGGATACTTCTTCTATGGTACGGCCGGCGTGGGTGGCAATCACCTGGAAGGTTTTATCCTGTAGCCGTTGTTGTTCCCGGAAAGCAATGCGCACATCTTCGGTGTAGCCTTTAGCGCCTCCGCTGGAGGGATGCATGTGAATAGTGGCGTTGGGTAAGGCATATCGTTGACCGCTGGCGCCAGCCGTGAGGATAATGGTGCCCATACTACCAGTAAAGCCAAGCGCCATGGTAGATACGGGCGATTTCAACATTTTCATGGTATCATAAATCGCAAGGCCGGCATAGATAACGCCACCGGGGCTGTTGATGTACATATTAATGGGACGATGATTTTCACTATCGAGGTACAGTAGCTGTGCTACTATTAAATTCGCCACCTGGTCGTCGATAGCGGTACCCAGGAAAATAATCCGTTCTTTCAGCAGTAAGCTGTATATATCAAAGGCGCCGCGGCTGTCGCCGTCGATCACCGTAGGAACTAAGAAAGCCATGTTATTTAAAAATTGACGTGATAGAGGTGTTAAAGGTTTCGTCTTGCATCAGCTGATGAAAAACGTGGTCGAGTTGGGCGCGTTTTTCTTCCCGGCCCAGCCAGGTAGCGAGTTGTATAACCTGTTGCTGGCTGGCTACCTGTTTACGCAAAGCTGGACTGATCAGCAGCCGGGCCTGAAATACCAGGCGGGCGGCAGGACTCATTTCCTGCAGCAGGTATTGATCGATCTCCTGTATCTCAGCTAATGGTTTCCGCATAATCAGATTGTTGTAATTGTGTTCTTACTTTTTCCAGGCATTTGTATTTCTGTACGCTGGCGGAATGCTGGGACTTAAAGTGAAAGCCGGCTGCAATTTCTTTAATGGAATGCTGATCGTAATAAAAAGCCTGTAGCAGCTGCAAACAGCGTTTGCCGGCGGCTTTCAGGTAATTGAGCAAGGGGGTTGCCACTGGCGGCGGTGCGTAATAGTCTTCCGGAATAGCAATGTCTCCGGGAATATTTTCGAGAGATGTATACCTCCCAGATTGTTTCATTTTCCGGAGACAGCAAATCCGGGCAATCCCGGCAATATAAGCTCCTGGCGAAACGTGGGCTGGCAGTGTTCCTTTATGTTGTTTTTCGAGATAGATGATCACGGCATCCTGGAATATATCTTTGGCCATCTCCAGGTGGCCGCCCATCTGGTAAACCATTCTGGCTACTACCGGCAACGTAGTCCGGTATATCTCTTCCAACCATTGGTGTTCCTGGTAACGCATAATGCAGGTGTTTATATACTAGTGTCGATAAACAGGCAGATATCACCTAAAAATTAAGATATTTTTTTTTACCTTTGCTGCATCATGTAAGAACAACCCACATACATACAACAGGCTCATCCTGTAAACGTGCCGTCCGGCATGGCTTATTCCGTTCCTTAATATATTTAAATATTTGACATCTAACACAGGTATGCGGTGGCATATGCTGCATTGTTTCACTTAAATTGTATAACATGAAAACAACTACCCTCCTCGCCCACTATCAACGGACCTTGTCCGCCAACATTTACGACAAAACGAATTTTCATGCTAATCAGCGCACAATATATCAGCTATCAACTGCCTACCGGCCACCATTTATTTGAGGATGTTCAATTCACGCTTGACAAAGGCGACAAGGCCGCTATTGTCGGTCATAACGGAGCGGGAAAGTCTACCCTGCTACGCATCATCGCGGGTCAGGAAAAGGCATTTACAGGTACCATTAACGCGCATGCACCTTTTTATTATGTACCGCAGCATTTCGGGCATTTTAACCAACTGACCGTAGCTCAGGCCTGCGGGATTGCAGATAAACTCCAGGCCCTGGAAGCCATTACCAACGGCGATGCCAGTGAACATTGGTTTGATATGATCGGGGACGACTGGGACATCTTAGCCCGGTTTGAAGCGGCAATCGCCAAATGGGGCATTGCTTATGTAACACCCGATCAACCACTCACCGAACTTAGTGGCGGAGAAAAAACACGGTTATTTCTTTCCGGTATCGACATCTTTAACCCGGCCGGGGTATTGCTGGACGAACCCACCAATCACCTGGACCATGCAGCCCGGGAACAGCTCTACGCCTGGGTAAACAGCACCAGTTGTACGTTGCTCATCGTGAGCCACGACCGGGAGCTACTGCGATTATGTACCCCTATCTGGGAATTACAGGCAGATGGTATCAAAGTGTATGGCGGCAACTACGATCTCTATGCAGCGCAAAAAGAAGTGGAAACCGCCTCCTTGCAACAGCGCATTGCACACCAGGAAAAAACCTGGAGAGAGGCCAAAAAACAAAGGCAAATTGCCATTGAACGCGCGCAGCATGCAGATGCGCAGGCACGCAAGAAAAGTAAAACCGGGGGTATGCCCAAGATTTTATTGAATGGCAGAAAGAATGCGGCAGAAGTATCTACCGCAAAACTAGACCAGGTACACAGCGAAAAAGTGAGCGACCTGGCGGCAGAACTTCAGGAAGTAACCGCCATGGCGCAGTTACAACGTATCATGAAAGGTTATTTTGAAGCCTCCTCCCTGCACAAAGGAAAAGTGCTGGCTGAGGCTACCGCCATCAATTACAGCTGGATGCCGGACAAAATGTTGTGGGATCCTGCCTTGTCGTTTACCCTTCGGAGCGGCGACCGGCTGGCCATCACAGGCCCTAACGGAGCAGGCAAATCTACCTTGCTGCAATTACTATTGGGCCATATGCCGCCCTCCACTGGTGAGCTTTACATTGCCAATACCCGCAGCGTACTGCTGGATCAGGATTACAGCCTCATTGACCGCAGCCGCACCATCCTGGAACAGGCGCTGGCGTTTAATGAAAATAACCTGGAAACATCCGTGGTAAAATCAATGCTGGTTAACTTTCTGTTCGGTCCCGGCACCTGGGATAAATCCTGTGCGGTATTGAGTGGCGGAGAAATGCTGCGACTGGCGCTCTGCTCCATGACGCTGCAAAATAAGGCACCAGACATGATTATGCTCGATGAACCTACCAATAACCTGGACCTGGCCAATATCAAAATATTGACGCAGATTTTTTCTGAGTATAAAGGCACCTTGCTATTGATATCTCACGATAAAAACTTCATACAGGATGCTGGTATTACTGGTGAATTGGTATTGAAAAAGCTGAAGGCATAAAGCAGAAAGCAAAAAGCTATTGTAGCGAATGAGAAGAGCGAATGAATAATTTTCAATATCCGCTTATAACATTCGCTACAATAGCTTTTTGCCTTCTGCTTTCTACTTTCTGCTCTCCGGCAGATATTTCATGATTTCCTGGTAAATATCTTTTTCGCGGAAAGGCTTCATCAGCCAGCCGTTGAAACCAGCCTTCCGAAACGCGGTTTCTTCCTCTTCCGTAAGATTGGCGGTCAATGCCAATGCCACTACATTGGCTTTCTCCGGCTGCTTGTCCTGGCGGATTTGTTCCATCACTTCAATTCCGCTCATTCCCGGCATGTGCATATCCAGTAACACCAGGTCGTAGCTATATTGATGGAATAAGTCGATAGCACTGCTGCCATCTGTGGCCATATCAAAGCGGCATTTCCAGCGGGTCAGGATTAATTTTAATAACAACAGGTTCATTTCCTGGTCGTCCGCCACCAACACATAACGTCCAGCCATAAACGCGCCGGTAGTTTCCTTTACATCTTTCGGTGTTTGGGTGACCATCAACGGCACCGATACTTTTTCATACGGGATTTCGCAGATAAAACTAGATCCTTTATTCAGTTCACTCTGCACCTTAATATCGCCACCTTGCAGCATGATCAGGCGTTTGGTGATGGCCAGTCCCAGCCCGGTGCCCTTAACACTGTTACGGGAACTGCCTGCCTGGAAGAAGCGCTCAAAGAGGCGTTCCTGTGCTTCCCGGCTAATGCCTTCCCCGGTATCGGTTACGGTGAAGCTGAACAAAGCAGTGGTATCATTCTTAGCCGACAGTGTAGCCGTTACCGTGATACTGCCTTTGTCGGTATATTTAACGGCATTACTCAACAGGTTAATCAAAATTTGCTTCAGGCGGAAAATATCTCCATTGACCTGGCCATTTTTATCTCCTTCAAAGCTTACCTGGAATTCCAGGTTTTTCCGCACAGCCTGTACCCGCATCATATCTATTACTTCCTGATATACCTGGTATAAAACAAAGGGTTGCGGAGATAAAGAAATATAATCGTTTTCCAGTTTAGAGAAATCCAGTACATCATTCACCACCTGTATCAACATGTTGGTAGCGGATTCTATTGATCCCAGTATACTTTTTTGTTCGGGGTTCAATGTGGTATACCCCAATTGTTCCGTGAAGCCGGCAATGGAATTCAGGGGGGTACGCATTTCATGACTCATGTTGTTCAGGAAGTCTGTACGTACTTTTGTTTGTTCTTCCACGGCCTGTTTGGCGAGTTCCAGTTGCCGGTTCTTTTTTCGCATTATCCATGCGCCGGCAGCGATGATACCTGTGAATAGCAGCAGGGCTATTAAAGCTTTCAGGGTGATGCTTTTCATATTATAGGTACTGGTTTGCACCACCTGCTGCGCTCCCTGTTTCACGGTGCGATTTTGCAGCGAAGCATTTTCTCTCAAAGAAATCAGCAATGCTTTTAGCCGCCCCATCATGGCCATGCTGTTGCCTGCCAGGGAGGATTCCTGGTCGTTGAGTTTGAGCCGGTTAACCAACTGCTTCTTCAATATATCTTTATAATAACCGTTTACATCTGTTACTACCTTTTTTAACTGCATGGCGTCATAGGTTTCTTTGTCTATCACGCGACCATCTTTGGTTTTCACCCGGATGCTGATCTGTGCTTTTACGGTATCTTTTTTATTGGCAAAAGCGTTGCCCAACCGTTTAAAAAAGCCTTTCTTTTGTTCTTTGGGCGCCTGTACATTATTTACTGTATCAATAGTGACTTTCTCTTTTTTAATTTGCGTCACCTTATAAGCAGGAATGCTGTTGAGTAGTTTATCGATCATGTCATTTTTCAACGAGCCGGTTAACATAGAGTCGGTGGCTTTTTTCAGCGCTGCGATGTTGCCGGAAACGGTTTCCTTTTCCCGGATCAGTTGTTTGAAGGATGCCTTATTGGTGTGGCTGTTGAGTGTATAGCTAACGGTGTCAATAATGGATAACACGTTGCCCAGTTCATCGGAGAACCGTTGCAGGTATTTACGCTCGTACAGCACAGTATACAGGCGGAAATTGCTCTCCGCATCATTGAGCGTAAACAGGGCGGAGTCCATTAAATGGACTGCGGGGTCGGCTATCATGAGGGTATCTGTTGCCTTCAGCAGTTTGGCTGCGCTTTGGCGGTGAATCCTGTAGCCAGAAAAAAACAGGGTCACCAACAGGATAAAAATCAGCGATAACGGCACTACAAACAATAAAACAGACTTACGCATATGGTTAAAGCGATTAGGGTAACGAACTCCATACTTTTTTACTACAGCTTCTACGAGATTACGGGACTTTGTTGTGCAACTCTTATGAAAACGTCTATATAAAAATATGCTATAACTCAGTAATGGTATCGTTACCCGGCTTCATCGCTACAATTCCGGGATACCGTATCCATCATACGGCGAAATCAGGATTACATCCGTTATTTGCAGTGGCAGAAAGCTGCCATCTTCCCGGAGATACCGGTAAGTATTTCCGTTCCTGCAAAGTAACGGGAAACTATATGCAACGCTGCTGGCACCATAGCCGGCAGCTTCTCCCAACATCACATCATCAAACACTTCCGTGCTAACAGGCTTTCCCTGTTTATTCAACACCTTAAATTTACGATCCTGTTGTACCAGGAATCCAAGGCCACTTTTTTCATATAACACCTGGTCGTAGATGGGTGGTACTATCACTTCCCCGTTATTGGCGGCCAGGCCCTGTTTATATTCGGTGGCATCCTCATCTCTCTTTGTGAGCCACACGTAGCTGGTATCTGCTGCCCGGTCTGCCATGTATTCATCTCCGTCATAGATCAATGGTACTATTATTTTACCGGTATTATCTGCATATCCCAACTGGAGTGCGCCATTGTTGTTTTTCTTCATTAACCTCATTACGTTGTTGCGCACATACACTACTTTCTCGTACGCAACAGGCAGGATTTCCTCTCCCCGGGTGTTGATAACGCCCATATGGTTCTTCCTGTTCACGATCAATATGCCCGGCGTACCTGTCACCACCACCTGGTCGTACAACAATGGTATTTTTTGGCGGGTCCGGCTGTTGAATAAGCTGTATCCTGTTTTATTGCCATTGTCAATGGTGAGCAGGTATTCCTGTTGGCCGGCGGCCTGGATACTACTATATATCATTGGCAGTATGGGAGCGCCTTTTGCGTCGTACATGCCTTTGTAATAATGTCCATTGCTTTCTTTGGTCGCTACCAGCAAAGTAGTGTCGCCGTCCACCAACGACACATCGTACAAAGTAGCAGGTAGCAGCAGCCGTTTACTTTTGCGGTCATACACGCCGGTAAATCCGTGTTGCTTTACCCAAAGCAGTTGGGCCGGCAACGCACCATAGTCTTCGTATGCTGCCGGTAACACCTGTTCTCCTGTTATGCTGTACAGCCCTTTCTTTCCCTGGTATGTTGTTTCCAGCACCCCTGTCAGTGGCGATTCCGAACCCGCCCGATCGATATCAAAAAAAGCCGGGGCCACTGTTTTTTTGTTTCCCGGGTGATAGAAACCATACAGGGCCTTTTGCTTTAATTTAAATAAAGAAAGCGACTCATTTGCATTGACCGGGACGCTCATGCCTGTGATTTCAGTGTAATTCACCGGCAACAACTTTTTGCCGGTGGTGTCCAGCAAATTATAATCTCCATTTACTGGCACTATAAAATAATGGTCATAAATGGTGATATCGCCCTCATATGCAGGTGGGATAATGACTTTTCCATCTTCCCGGATAATACCTTTTTTTTGATCCTTTGTGATGACCAGGTAGGGACCTGCGGATCCATTTTCCTGACTTTCTATTTCTTCATACACAAAATCTGCTACCTGGGTACCATCTTCCTCAATAAGTCCGTAGTAATTATTTTTTTTTGCTTTCAGCAAATGCCCGCTGACCAGTTCCATATTGGTATATGTTGGTGAGATATAGGCCGTTTTGGTGCCTATATTAATCACCGCATCCTGTCCCTCTTTTTTAAAACACAGTATCCAGTTATCGCTGCGCATGAAGCTGTGTTCATGATCATATTCAAAAGGAACCAATATATTGTTGTTGAAATCCAGCACGCCCCATTTGCCGTTCTGTTGGGCAAATACATAATTGCCTTTACTACCGCATCCGCCACAGTAATCGAATGCATCATATTGGGCAGGTATTACCAGTTTATTTTGGGAGGTGCTGAACACCCCGTATTTCCCATGTTCCTTTACATCAAAATGCGTTTCATCCAGGATGCCCACCTGTTCAAATTGCATGGGCAATAACAGTTTACCACGGGAATCGGCGTACGTAATTTTATTACCCTGGTGCAGTTCCAGGTAAGTTTTCCATTTATAGTCGATAGTATCGTACACTGGCTGCAGCAGCCATTTTCCTGCCCCATCCACTACACCCATTTTGCCGTTGCGGCTTACCAGTATATTAGTGGCCTGCAAATCGAGCAGCTGATGGTTACTATTATTATCCTGGTCAGGCAATAAGGGATGATAGGTAGCCAGGGCCTGGTCAAACATCTTCTCCCCTTTTGTATTGATATACCAGCTTTGGCCGTTGTCTTCCAAACGGGCCAGTCCATTGTTGAAAACAGTGCCTTTCTGCGCCAACGCGCCGGTAGCCGCCAGTAATAATCCTCCTGCCAGTAACAAACGTATATTCATATGCCGCGGCTTTTAATCGTTATAGCTTTTTTTCTTTTCTGAGCGATAAGGGAACGGTTTGCCGTCTTTATCCAGGTAGAAATACCATTTCCCTTGTTTTACCAATAAGGGAAAAATGAGGTCACTGCCATAGTTCACGTCCATCTCATCATAAATGGCTGGGATCAGCAGGCGCCCAGTTCTGTCAGCAATACCGTTCTTACGTCCTTTGGTAAGGCGGAACAGGTTTGCCTTTTCCAGGTAATCGATTTCATCATATTCCGGCGGAAAGAGGATGTTGCCCTGGCTGTCTGTAAGGCCGCACAATTTGCCTGTATATATTTTAAAGCAGGGCAATTTATATTCTTTATCAATCCGCTGGTATTTAGCGGGTAGCAGCACTTGTCCTGATTGAGTGACAAGGCCGTGGAGGCCCTCTTTTTTGATTAACAGCACGCTGTCGGCCAATGAGGTGATATCTTCTGCATCAACCGGCAATATCACCTGTTGCTGCCGGTTAATAATGCCGTACCGCATTTCGCCGGATGGAATATTCTTTCCTGCCAGGGCCAGGCCGTTACAGAAGTCGCCCACAAAGTTGTATCCTTCAAAGAGGACTTCTTTGCCGTTGTGGTCCACAAAAACATTCTCGCGCGGATCGCCCCATATTTTCAGCAGGCCGTCGCTGTAGCGGATACCGGCGTTTTTCATGCCATCGGGCATGAGCGTCCGTGAGTAGCGGTCGCTTTTGAATTCCCAGCGGGGGTTGGTGTATAATACCTTACCCGCTATATCGGTGAGGGTGTAAACGGTGCCATCGTCTGTATAACGGGTGTCTACGATGCGGTCTGCATCTACCCCATTATAACTGCCATACCGTTCTCCTCCCCTGATAATTTTCCCATTTTTAGTGACCAGGAAGGTAGTATCATTATTTCTCAGGTAGAGCAGCTCCGGGTTTTGCCATTGTATCCAATCGTATATGGGTGGTAGTATTTCTTCGTGGGTGCTAATATTGAACAGGCCCAGGTGCTCATCTTTTATCACCGGGAGATAGTTGCCTTTGGTGGCGCCAAGGGCATCGTCCTGGTATGAAAAGCTGCTGTTGTAGCCGGTTACCGCGCCATCATATTTCGCGGGCATCACCTGGTTACCTTTTAGATCGAACAGCACACTGCGATTATCTTTTGTGGCAGCCACGTATGGGACTTCCTGGTATACCTGGATATCTATCTTTTGATATTCTGCTGGTATTATTGGTTTGCCATCCGGATCCAGCAAGGCGGTGTTACCGTCTTTGCTCACTATAAAATAAGCGGGGCCTGTTTCTTTAGTGCCGCTGCTGCCTATTGCAGGAACAAGATATCCGTATACCTCTTGCCCGGCAGCATTGATGGCCCGGATCTCCTCATATTGCGGGGCTATGATTTCTTTGCCGAGCGCATTAATAACGCCCCATTTATTACCTACCGCCACTTTCATCATATTTACCAGGGGCTCGGCATTCGTATACTTCAGGGGCTGCAACAGGGCGCCGGTGCTATCGGCAAAGCCTGTTTTGCCGGCATTGGTCACCGCGAAAATAGTGGTGGATGGGCCACGGCCACACTTATCATATACCGGTGGGGTAATGGCCTTGCCGGTTTTATCCATGATACCGGTTTTACCCTGCACCTCATAGCCGAAAAAGGTGCTGCCTTCGTAGCCCAGGTAACTAAAGCCCGTGTATTGCAGCGGGGCAATGATACGCCCATCTTCTGCTGCCAGTCCCACTTTGGCGCCTTGCTTCACCTCTACCGCACCTTCCAGCGCATAGCTTTTGCCTACACTTGTATATTTGGGAGATTGCAATACCTGGCCCGTTTTAATGTCCAGCCAGCCGTACAATCCGTTCTGTTTCACTTTAACCAGGTGAGGTGTGAGCACATCTACCTCGCTGTATATAGGTTCGCAGAGCACATTCCCCAGGGTATCAATGGCGCCATATCGGCCATTGAGGCGAAGCACCAGGATGCAATAGTTCTTTGCCGGCGATTGCTCATCCTTTTCATCGTGAAGCGTAATGTCATCATATTTAAAAGGGGCAATGACTTTGCCGGCGTTATTCACGGCGCCATAAGCATTGTGTTTGACTCCTACGAAAGTGCGGTAGTAGCCAATGTTTTCCAGTTTATCGATGAGTACCTTCCCGGAATAGTGCAGCATTTGTTTTTGCAGTTTAATTTTTACCGGGGCAAATTCCCCGTCGAACCTGTCGAGATAATCTGCCAGCGCTGGCGTAGATGGACCTGCAACAGGTGACGGCGTTTGGGCCAGGCTAACAAACGGTGGGAACAAAAATGATAACGTCAATATCAAATGCTTCATCAGGATATAATCTTTTTATATGGGAGATATGGTAAATCCTTGTTTTTACAAAGATGCCGTTCTTTTGCCGTCCTCTCCAAATTTATGTCCCTACATCTTATATACAGGATGATCTACAAAACATCTACAAACATATAAAATCCGCTGCCATACACCATTTCATTTTGCAAGCTTACACAGCTTAACACTGGTTAACATACGTTCCTGTAAAAGTGGTGGGCATTTATGTGTTTTTTTACTACGTTTGCCGATTCCCGTTTTGGGGTGTGAACCTAAAAATGAAAAAACTCTACATTATGAATGGTATGAAAAAATCGGTGGCTGCTGTTATGCTGGGTGCTGTTACAGCACTACAAAGCCTGACAGCAGTTGCTCAAGTTAATGAAAAGCCCAAACTGATTGTGGGTATTGTAGTGGACCAGATGCGTTGGGATTATTTATATCGTTATTATGACCGCTATGAAAGTGGAGGGTTCAAACGTTTATTGGGGGAAGGATTTTCCTGTGAGAATACATTCATCAGCCATCTTCCGTCTTTTACCGCCGTTGGGCACAGTACCATTTATACCGGTAGCATACCTGCCATTCATGGTATCACAGGCAACGACTGGCCGGACCAGGTAACCGGCAGGAAATGGTATTGCACCGAAGATACTACTGTACAACCGGTAGGCAGCAACAGTTCCGCAGGTAAAATGTCGCCACGCAACCTGCTGGCCTCCACTATTACCGATGAATTGCGCCTGGCTACTAACTTCCGCTCCAAAGTAGTAGGCGTATCGCTGAAAGACCGTGCCTCGATTTTACCAGCCGGACATACACCGAATGGTGCTTTCTGGCTGGACGACAGCAACGGCAGTTTCATCACCAGTAGCTATTACATGAATGAACTGCCTGACTGGGTGAAAAAGTTCAACGATCGTAAAGAGCCACAACAACTGATGTCTAAGCCCTGGGAAACGCTGTACCCTATCAATACCTACGCGCAGAGCACCGCCGACGACATGGCCTGGGAAGGTACTTATCCCGGAGAAAAAGCACCGGTATTCCCACATCAGCTGAAAGAAGTTTATAAAAAAGATCCGGGCAGTTTACGCGCTACCCCTAACGGGAATACGCTGACACTGGACTTTGCACAAGCCGCCGTAGATGGCTACGACCTGGGTAATGGCGCCGCTACCGACTTCCTTACCATCAACTGTGCCTCTACCGACTACGTAGGTCACCAATTCGGCCCTAACGCTATTGAAGTAGAAGATACCTATCTGCGTTTAGATAAAGACCTGTCTTCTTTCTTCAGTTATCTCGATAAAAAAGTAGGTAAAGGTAATTACCTGGTATTCCTCACCGCTGACCATGGCGCTGCACACGCCATTAAATTTATGCAGGAACATAACCTGCCAGCTGGTCCGGTGGGAACCCGGAAAATGTTGGCTGGCCTGGATAGCACGCTCACCAAACAATTTGGCGTTGATAAACTGGTGACTTCTTTCATGAACTACCACGTGAGCTATGATAAAGCGAAAATAACTGCTAACAAACTGGACTATGATGCTATAAAGAAAGCGTCTATTCAATATTTTGAAGCCCTGCCAGGCATCCAGTTTGCCGCCGATTTAGATAATATCGGTACCAGCCCGCTGCCAGAGCCAATTAACACCATGGCCATCAACGGTTACAATCGCAAACGTACCGGCGCTGTTATTGTTATTCCGGAACCAGGATGGTTTGAAGGTTCGCTGAAAGGCACTACCCACGGTAACTGGAACCCATTCGACATTCATATTCCACTGGTGTTTATGGGATGGCATGTTAAACATGGCGCCAGCAATGAAACCGTTCATATGACCGATATCGCTGCTACACTCGCCGCTATGCTGCATATACAGATGCCAAGCGGATGCGTTGGTAAGCCTGTGCAGCAGATACTGCAATAAAAAAATTACGAATTACGAATTACGAATTACGGATTTGTGGGAAGATTGTAAACGCGAAGAATACTCGCTTTAATCTTCCCACAAATCCGTAATTCGTAATTCGTAATTCGTAATTCTCTCTTTACGCTCTCCCCATAAACGGATCCGTGATTCCTTCGGCTCCTGTTTCTACCTTGCCGGCATAGCGTTGGCTGAATTGGTTGAAGCCCGTCACACTCACCGCAAAATCATACCAGCCCTGGCTTTTCTTCAAGGTCAATATAATATCCAGGGTTGCACCAGCCGCCACTTTGCGCTGGATCATATTCCCGCTGTAGGCCATGTCCCGGATGAGTAATTCGCGGGCAGTACTACCGGTGTTGACTATACGCAATACCAGGTTGCCGGTAGCTTTTTTCTTTAGCTGTCCGGCTCTTTCATAGCTAAGTTGCAGCTCAAGCTGCGGATGTTCGGCAGTACCTTTAAACTCCCTGTAAAATCCGTTAGGTCCGTGTAAATGCAGGTGATACTGCGATCCTTCAAAATCTTTTACCGCCCACTCGTATTGCAAGGTATCGCCGGCGGCTACTGCAAATGACCAGGTTTTGCCGGGAAGATCAGGCCGATTACCGAAAGGACGGGTGGTATAAACGGTGAAGGGCGCACCCACCGCTTTATCACCAAAGATGTTGGTAGCCGCCTGCATTTTCAGTGATAACTGTTGCTGACCGGGTTGCCATTGTGCATCAGCGAGTAGTTCATACGGCAACGCACAGGCTGGACGCGTACCCGTTTCCTGGTATAGTGACAGCGGGCGCTGTTTATTTTTAAAGGCCGCTACCTGCTCACTGGCAATTTTTGTAAAACCTGTGGGAACATCTTTGAAACGCGCGTTGTTGATATTTTCCACCACACGATGCTGCTCCAGGAAAATTTGCTTTGCCGGTGTAGCCGGATTGAACGGGCTGAAGGCGGCGGTTAAATCCCCGCTGATGGTACGTCTCCACTGGCTGATATTATCGAAATGCAGTTGCTTATGCAGCTTCTGATTAAAGAAGGTTTCGAGAAATTGTAAGGTAGACGTATGTTCAAATACCTGCGAACACACTTTTCCGCCTCTGCTCCATGGTGATGCAATCATCATCGGTACCCGGAAACCCAGTCCTACCGGCGCTTCCCGGGCCTGTTTCTCACTAACTCCCTGCGCCAGTTCATGTGCCAGTCGCACCTGTTCTATTTCTGTATCAATGCCGGCTGAGCATTTGCCGGTATCGGGCCGTTTGTTATCGCAGATGGAGAAAGGAACATGGTGATCGAAGTATCCATCGTTTTCATCGTAGGTGACAATGAAAATTGTTTTCTTCCAAACTTCCGGTTGTTGTGTAAGGATATCCAGTATTTCCGATACATACCAGGCGCCGTACCAGGGGGCGCTGGGATGGTCTGAGAAGTTCTGCGGGCCCGCCAGCCACGACACATAGGGCAAGGTGCCGTCTTTTACATCCTGTCTGAACTGATGCAATACATCTCCTGCCGGCACGGTGATTTCGCGGGCGGTAGCGCCGTCCTGGTAGTTGACGGTGGTCACGTTCCGGTAGGCCGGATCTTTACTGTTGACAACGAAGGCGCGCTGGTACAGCGCCTGCTGCTGTGGAGTAAGTCGTTGGTAGCTTTCTTTGTTCCATTGCAACAGTTCTTTGGTGGCATTGTCCAACACGGCCTGTTTTTTAGCGATATCTGTGCGGATCTTTTCTGCGGCCGCCTCAGAGGAAGGACTGGCCTCCTGTAGTTTATTGATTTCATCCGGCAGTGTTTCCACCTGCTTCATCAGCCCGTTGATATAACGTTCGGAGAACTTCACGTTATAGGCCGCGAAAAATTCCAGCAGGTTACAGCCAAAGTTGGCCAGCCATGCCCGCTCTTCTCCTTTGAATCCGCCGCCACAACTAATTTCGTTCTGATAAAATTTCCAGGAGATGCCGTTTTCTTCCAGCAACTCCGGGAATGTTTTCCAGTGCAGTTTGGCGTAGCTGTAGTCGTCGTTTCGTATATGCGCTTTCGGTATACCATTTTCATTTTCCACTATTTTCCCCGTCCAGAAAAAAGAGCGGTTGGGTGTGGTGCTGGTCATAGCAGAACAAAAGTTCTGGTCGCATACCGTGAAAGCATCTGCCATCGCGTAGTTGAAGGGCAAATCCTCCCGGGTGTAGTAACCCATGGTTAACGGCATGGCGGCATATTCTTTGTTGCCCGGGCGTTTGGCGATCAGCCATTTATCGTAGCGGCCTTTGTTATATGCATCCACCTGGCTGGGACGCGAATGTGGCAAATCACCCATCCACGTGGCTTTGGTGTCTTTGATATTTAAACGAAAAGGGGCATACGTGTCGCCCTTTTCGTTGGTTTGGAACCATACAGGATTATCGTTCGGCAGCCATACGGCTCTTGGATCATTGAAACCGCGTACGCCCTGAAGGGTACCAAAGCAGTGATCGAAAGAGCGATTTTCCTGCATCAGGATCACAATATGCTCCGCATCCAGGAAAGTACTTCCCGGCGCCGGATCTATGGCCAGCGCCTTTTGAATAGAGGCCGGCATCAGGGTGGATAGCCCTGCTGCTCCTGATAACAACATTGATTTTTTTAGGAATTCCCTGCGTGAGTCCATAGATAGCCTGGCGTTATTTTTTTTACATTGTTCGCCAAAACAAAATAAACAACATTCTCAAGGAATGCAATGGCTCCGCTCATTAATTATCTGTTACCTTGTTTGCGGAAATGTTCCGGCGACTGGCCCGTATGTTTTTTGAAAAACGTGGCGAAATAAGAAGCGCTTTCAAACCCCAGCTGGTCGGCTATTTCACCTACGGAAAACCCAGTATGATAAAGCAATCGCTGTGCCTCTATGGTCACTCTTTTCCTGATTAATTCCCCGCTGGAAATATGCCGGAATTCGCGGCATAATTTATTCAGGTAGTTAGTAGTAATGTGTAGCTGCGTGGCATAAAACGAAGGTGTTTTATGACTGTTATAATGCGCTTCCAGCAAGGTTTCAAAGCGTCTTATTTTTTCATCCCGGTTACTGGTTCTTTCGGGATAGTCGTTATCGTTATACACCTGGTCCAGGCTGCACAACAGGATATTCAGGTACGAGCGCAGTACGCGGTCGCCATTTTTATATTGTTGCTGAAACTCTTGCTGCATCAGGCCCGACAGTAGTTGCCATTTTTGAAAGGCAGCAGGTTCCAATGGCAGATAACTACCGGATTGTGTTGTCAGGAAGCCAAATTGATACAGCACGTTGCTGTTATAGCGCAGTGAGAAAAAATCTTCCGTAAAACAAATAACCTGCCCGGCCGGCACCTGTATACTGCACACACTGTTGGGCGGTATACAGCAGATGCCGGGCTGGTGGATGTTAACGGTTTTATCATCTACTACTACGGTACCGGCGCTGGCGCAGAGCAGCAGGTAGCAGCGCAACCGGTGTGGTTGTTCCTGCAACGGAAATTGCTGCATCATTTCTGCCAGCGTGCCGGTCCAGAAAGCATGATCAGGCCCTATGGTGAGGAGGGCAATGTCATCAAATCTCATGTTAAAACAAATAAGTAACATGTACCATGGCTCTGTTGCCTGCTTTCACACGCATGTCGGCCATTTGTTGAGATACCACCGGCTGGAAATTAATCCCGGCGGCCATATTGCCGAAAGTGGCTTCTATCCCGGTAGTGGCGAGTAAGGCATATCCTCCGGAGACATCTACCTTCCCGGCAGCCCCTTCCCTGTCTTTATCCGCCGTTTCATACAGCAATCCTGCATTTGGCGCGATGCTTACGGTTGGCGCCAGCCTGATTTTATAATAGGCCAGCAGGTTAGCGGTAAATTTATTGCCATAACGATAGTCGTACCGATTGCCCGTATTCATCTTGTAGCTGACGTTCGTATTGATACCAGCGTCCATCAGTCGCACGTCATAAGCGGCATTGAGTGTAAAGTCAACGCTGGCAGTACCGAGTTGAAAATTATTGGGCGTGTCTTCATTCTCTTTGTGCACGGCCGGCTGATACCTGCCGGTAGGCAGTTTTACACCTCCTCCTATCCAGAGTGATTGTACCAGTAATTGATTATGGCGGGTGGTATGTTGCTTATCCAACAGCTGATAATAACCTACGGTGGCGATATCTCCCAACCCGGACTGGCGGAGTGTTACGCCCTGGTTTTCGCGGCTGTTGATATTGAGTGGTACAAATGCCAGCACGCGGAAACGGCGGCCAATATTCCAGCCTCCCCATAGTTCTGCGGTTTGGTATACTTCGTCTGTTGTCAGGTAAGAAGTGGTACCACCGGGGCCCAGGTGCGACCGCATGGTTTTATACTGGTACCGTAATCCTACGAACCGTTTCTTAAAATCCGGCAGGAGGCCGATATAATAACTACCTACACCGCAGCCGCAGATGTCGCACGCGCGACATTCATACATACCGCCGAGCAGGCATAACAAGAGTATCATCCATCGTTTCATTCCATATCTTTTTTAAGGTGCTTCTTCGGAAAATCTTTTATCGTTGATAAAAGAAGGATCATTCAGGGTTTGCAGGAATGCCAGCAATTGTGTTTGTTCCGTATTGCTGAGTGCAATGCCCAAACGGCCGTGCTGTTTCAGCAGCGGGTCTAAAGTAGGCATGTCCTGTACTTCTGCGGTATAATGCCTTAAAACGGCCGCCAATGTATAAAAGCGACCATCGTGCATATAGGGTGCGGTGTACGTGAGGTTGCGTAAACTGGGCACTTTAAAGGTGTATTTATCGGCCGGATTCAGCGTAACAGCATAACGTCCTTCGTCGTTGTTGGGTCCGGCCCCCAGGCCGTTGTTGCGGAACGACTGGTCCGTAAACAGCGGCTCCCGGTGGCAGCTGCTGCAATGCTGTTGGTATAAGGCATAGCCTTGTTGTTCATCCGTGGTGAAATACACGCCTTGTTGCCGTTTTACGCTGTCGTATTTCGACTGATCGCTGACCAGCATCACCATGAACTGCGATAATGCCTTCATCATACGCGCTGTGGTGATATCCTTGCTGCCAAAGGCTTTCTGAAACAACGCCGGATAGGGAGCGGTGTTACGGAGTCGCTGCAATACATTGTCCATGCTTTCATCCATTTCCACCGGATTGGTGATGGGAGCAATAGGCTGCAGATCCAGGTCAAACACACCGCCGTCCCACATGAAGGTGGTATTCCAGGCCAGGTTCATGATGGGCGGGGAATTGCGGCTGCCGAGGCGGTCGTCGATACCATGGCTTACATCATGTCCGTGATGTGTGAAAGCGGATGTTTGCAGGTGGCAGAAGCCACAGGAAATGGTATTGTTACGGGAAAGCCTTGGCTCGTAGAATAATTTTCTGCCGAGTTCAAAACCTGCTGATGTCACCGGGTTGTTTTCCAATTTATAAGCCGGCGCCGGGAATCCGGCAGGCTGCCGGAATCCGATGAAGGCGGCCAGTTGCCGTTCCTTGCTGCATGCCAGCAAAAACAGCACCATGGTGGTAATGATTATCCATTGTTGCCTGTTCATACACTTTAATTTTCTGTATGATCATGGTGGAACATCTGTGTGTAATTAGCGGAGATATTCCGGCTAAATTCGCTGAACATCACCGTAGGGTTAGCAGCAATACTGATATCGGTGCTACCGTTAAACATTTTCAGGATGTCTGCCATCAGGTGAATATTGGCTTCGCGGCCTTGTCTTACTTTGGCAATGCCACCGGCAGCCAGGTCAATGGTGATCGTTTTGATATTATTCAATGTAGGTGCACTGTATCCACCGAAGCCACCGATATGATACCGGAACTTACGCTGGCCACTGGGGTCTACGGGTGCAGCGGCAGCAGTACCTTCCATCTTGAAGAAGATATAGCCGCTGTTCCAGCCCCAGTACATAGCATCGTCCATGCCGCCCGAAGGATTCAGCACACCGGTTCGTTTGCTGATGTCCATAGTGCTGCGCAGGCTATCTACGCCGAGTACAAAGGTGAGCGTATTATAATCTCCTTCCGGCACCTTTACTTTTACAAACTGGGAGGCCGGATTGGCTTCTGATACCAGGAAGTAGCTGTCGTCCTGCGGTACGGTGTAAGTAGCGCCTTTGCTGTTTTTCACCTGTATATTGCTGACAAAATACTGTAACAGCGAAATGCTGAAAGGTTCGCCGGCAGCGTTGGTATATACACCGGTATTCAGTTGGAGGTTCTTATCTCCTGCGATGTTATCAAATTGTATGGATAAGGTAGCCGTGGCATTGGCATCTGCCGACGGCGCAGTATCCTCTTTCTTACAGGCAGCAAAAGTGGTCAACAACAAGGCGACGCAATATATTGTGTGTTTAAAATGTAGCATGAGCATGGTTTTTTTAGGCAGGCAATACAAGGCCTCCCTCCTGCGGGATGCAGGTGGTGTAAAGACAATAAAATGGCTGTAGTACAGCCGTGTACATTTGAAAATAAAAACAAAAAGAATCAATCAACTAGGCCGTGGGTGGGCGAAACACAGCAGTGGGCTGATCAATGGGGGTGCCTATGCAATAGGGATGCAGATAGTTTTTAGTGGAGGTGGTGGCAGCAGGTTTTAATACGCCTTGCTGGAACCAGGCGGCATAAAATATTTCGCTCCGGTGATCTTTGCGTTCGGGATTATCCTGATCCCGTTTATCTTCCTCTGTCAGCTTTTTACGCAGGTGACATTTACCATTACAGTGCATGGCCGGCTTATCGCGGTTTTCACATAAGTTGGCAGCAATATAAGTTTGGTTGAAATAAAACTCGAGCATCACGAAATAGCGGCCTGAGAGCTGGCAAAGCCAGATCAGCATTAAAAAAACCGCTATGAATAATTTCCGCATGCTACCAGTAAGTGATTAGTAAAAACTTTGATGCGCAAAAGTACGCATAAACCATACGTGGTGCGTATAAAAAACGGGACTATTATTTAATTTTTCATGCTTTTCTCTACACAGGAGATCAATGAGCCTTCCGGAAAGGCTGCCAGGGCAACGAAATAAACATATTCCTCCATCCCTCAAAATAGAATGGAGGAATATTACTGACAATTATTTATTAAGCCACGTCGTAGCACGCACCACTGTGGGGTCCGACGCAGGATTTTCAAAATTACTTTCTGCGGACACTATTTCATCCGGGATTATCCTTTCTTTATATACCGTCTTGTTTCTGTCCGTATAGTATCCAACAGAGAAAATCATCATTCCCTGCTGCGCCATGGAAAAAACCCTGGTAGCCGTAATTTGTCCAAAGCTGGGTGTTCCAAATGATTTCGTCAGAGGCCGGCCTCTGAGCGCTGTTGTTACTGCTTCTCCGGCGCTGGCCGTAACGGGGCCGATTAATACAGCCACTTTATTATGAACTGATGTGGCAAGATCCATCGCCGAATCTTCCTGGCAGGCGATACCTTTTCTCATATTCCAATGCTTCATAAACTGACCCTGACGATCGGTATAACCACCCAGGGCGCCATCTTCCAGTATATCACTGATACCATCAAGCATCGGCCACATATTACCGCCACCACAAACCCGCAAGTCCAACACCCATTTCTGAATATGTTGCGCAGTTAGTTTACTGATGGCAGTTTTCATGTTTTGTTTAATCGCAGCAATCTTATCCGGATCAATTTCAGTAATCATAGGCATACGGATATAACCGATATTATTATCGAGTGCAACTACCTGTAGCTGCCGGCCATATGTTTTTACAGCGGTCATTAAAGCGGCAGATATTTCGGATGGGACATTCTCTCCCGATGCAGCCGGGTATTTTCCGTTGTAAATCCAGAAAGCATGATTATCATGCATACTCCCGAAAATGTGTTTTACCGCCTTCCCAAGTTGCTGCAGACCCGGTTCCTTACCGGCGATCAGGTAAGCGGAGTCCCTGATAACATTCCAGTTCACAGCATCGCGGTACAATGCGTACTGTTGGCATTCGTGCAGAAACACCTCAATATTGGCATGACCAATGGCGCTGGCTGATATACGGTGGATGGTGAGTGGAAGGATAGCCTTTCCCTGCCGCCAAACACCTACAACGCTGTCGCCGTAGCTTTTACCGGCAAATTGGGCCCGCAGTAACTCATCGTCAAAATTCAATACCACGCTATCTTTGCTATCAATTACCGCTGTAACAGGATGTGCAAAATTGCCTTGTGAGGGAACGCTGATTGTGCTGGCAGACTCCCCGAGACTGAAATACACCATCAATTTTATGTCACCGGTTTCCAGGGTACCTTGCCAGGCTCCTTTGTGAAAAGTAGGTTTTTGCTTACAGGAAAGGAACAAACAAACAGCAATAATGGCCATGTAATAAGCGCGTGCGGGCAATAATCTTTTCAAGGTTCTCGGATTTAAAATAAATATATCGAATAATATTACACCCGCTAAAAAACAAAATTGAACAAATGTTTTGAAAAGTTGTTCAATTTTGTATCTTTGTCGCGTAAACCAATGTTTATTGCATATGCCGGTTCGTGAAAAGAAAGTAAAAATGGATGACTCTACGGAGGAACGGATTAAAGCCGCCGCCAGGATTGTGTTCACCAAAAAAGGATACCAGGCCACTAAGGTGCGCGACATTGCGGCGGAAGCCGATATTAATCTATCCCTCGTCAACTATTACTTCCGCAGTAAAGAGAAGTTATTCCAGTTTGTAATGGCCGAGGTAGTAGAGAAATTATTCACCGCGGTGGTGGCCGTGATGGACAACCGGCAACTCAGTATACCGCAAAAAGTGGAACAGATAGCAGACCATTATATTACGCTGCTGTTAAACAATCCTGATTTCCCTTTATTTATGGTGAATGAAATATTTGCCGGTACAGATGAGCTGTTAAAAGATAACCGGAAAAATGCCATCTTCCAATCGCACTTTTTCCAACAGCTGCACGCATTACAGCAGGAAGGGAAATTGCAGATACATCCTATTCAGCTGATGATGAACCTTATTGGGTTTGTGGTAATGCCCTTCCTCGCCCGACCATTACTGGAAAGGAATAAAGTGGTAAAACCGGCCGAGTTTAAAACACTTATGGAAGAAAGAAGGCAGCTGATTCCGCTGTGGATCAAAGGAATGCTGAAATAGCATTTTTTTTGCACCAAAATTGAACAACTTTTCAAAACAATTATTCAAAATGAATATTGCACCATGAACTTATTCAAAGCACTATGCGGCTGTTTATTATTCGGTGTATTATCTGAAAAGGTGCCGGCACAGACCCTCACATTGGAGGAGTGTTTCACGCTGGCCCGGCAAAACTATCCGCTGATTAAACAGTACGACCTCATTGCGCGCAGCAGCCGCTACTCCGTAGAGAATGCAGGCAAACTATACCTGCCACAACTCACCATCAGCGGGCAAGCCAGCTACCAGTCGCAGACCATTAACTTCGGTGATGTATTGCCAGCCATTCCCGGATTGAATCCTCCGGTATTAAGCAAAGACCAGTATAAAATACAGGCGGAGATCACCCAGCAAATCTATGATGGCGGCGTTGGCAAATTACAGAAGCAAAGCAGTCGCGCCAATGAGGCCATTCAGCAACAACAGCTGGAGGTGAATCTATATGCAGTAAAAGACCGGGTAACACAGCTCTATTTCGGCATCCTGCTGATGGACGCCCAACTGCACCAAAACCAACTCCGGAAAGCAGACCTGCAAAGTGCCGCTCAAAAAGCCCAGGCAGCCCTGGCTAACGGTGTCGCCTATAGGAGTAACGTAGATGAACTCAAGGCGGAAATCGTGAACAGCGACATGGCCGCCACCGAATTCAGCGCTAACCGTACCGCCTATATGAAAATGTTGTCGGTGTTTATTAACCAGTCGCTCAGCGACAGCACTACCCTGGCCTACCCCGCATCAGTGACGCCACAAAGCGATATCCATCGCCCGGAAATTACTTACTACGACATCCAGAAAAAAGCATACGATGTACAGGAAAAGCAGCTCACGTCCAATTACCTGCCTAAACTAAATGCCTTTCTGCAGGGCGCCTATGGCCGTCCTACGCTGAATATTGTAGACAATAAATTTGGGCCCTGGTGGGTGGGAGGCGTACGCTTGAGCTGGTCGCTCGGCAGCCTGTACTCGTTGAAAAACAACCGGCAACAGCTGGACATCAACCGGCAAAACCTCGACATCAGCAAAGCGATGTTCCTGTTCAATACTAACCTTACTTTACGGCAACAAAGCCAGGACATGGAAAAGTATACCATGCTGATGGAACAGGATGACCAGGCAATCAGCCTCCGGTCGTCCGTACGAAAATCAGCACAGGCACAGCTGGACAATGGCGTGGTTACCGTACATGAGTACATTGCACAACTCAACGCCGAAAATCTCGCCAAACAATCGCGGATACTACATCGCATACAATTACTACAGGCACAATACAATTATAAAAACACTTCCGGGAACTGATTAACTACTGCATATGAAATACAACACCATATTCGGACTCGCTGCTGTGATATTGCTCCATGCCTGCGGCAATGGCAAACCCGACTACGATGCCTCCGGCAATTTTGAAGCCGATGAGGTCATTGTATCGGCACAACAAACAGGATTGCTGCTCAACTTCTCCGTACAGGAAGGCGACCGGCTTACTGCGGGACAAACCGTAGGACAAATTGATGTGGCCATCCCTACCCTGCAACGGGAACAGGTGCAGGCCTCCATCAATGCGCTGAAAGATAAAACCTTTAATCCCCTTCCGCAAACAGAGCTGGTGAAACGTCAGCTGCTGGTGCAGGAAGCCCAGCTGGAACAGCAATACCGGGAAAGAAAAAGAACAGAGAACCTGGTAAAAAACGATGCCGCCACCCAAAAACAACTGGATGATATCAATGCCGCTATTGTACAACTGGAACGGCAAATCAGCGTAACACGGCAACAAATAAAATTGAACGACTCCAATACCGCCACTCAAAACCGGACCATCCTCAGCGAAAAAGCACCACTGGAAAAATCCCTGGCACAATATGGCGAGCAGATTCAGAAAGGGCAAATCATTAATCCCGTAACCGGTGTAGTGCTTACCCGCTACGCACTGAAAGGCGAAATGGCTGCCACAGGAAAAGCATTGTATAAAATTGCCAACATCGATACGCTATATCTCAAAGCCTATATCACCGGCGATAAATTACCCGCCATCAAGCTGGGACAAACCGTAGCAGTGCGGATTGACCAGGGAGAAAAAAACTATAAAAGTTACACGGGCAACATCACCTGGATATCAGACAAATCTGAGTTTACACCCAAAACCATTCAAACCAAAAACGAAAGGGCCAACCTCGTGTATGCCCTGAAGGTGCGGGTAAAAAATGACGGCTATCTGAAAATTGGCATGTATGGCGAAATGCTCCTTAACACCCCGGCAAAATGAGTGCAGTACTCCTGGATCATATTACTAAAACGTACGACAACGGCAAAGTGCTGGCTGTAAACGACGTATCACTACAAGTTGGAGAAGGGGAATTGTTTGGCCTCATTGGGCCAGATGGCGCCGGTAAAACCTCTATCTTCCGCATACTCACTACCCTGTTGCTGCCAGATAAAGGGCAGGCAGCCGTGAGAGGATACGATTGTGTGAAAGACTACAAAATAATCCGGAGCAAAATCGGCTACATGCCCGGCAAATTCTCCTTATACCAGGACCTCACCGTCAAAGAAAACCTGGATTTTTTTGCCACCCTTTTCGGTAGCAGCATTACGGGAAACTATGCATTAATCAAGGATATTTACGAACAGATCAAACCGTTTAATGACCGCCGTGCCGGTAAATTATCCGGTGGGATGAAACAAAAGCTGGCCCTCTGCTGTGCGTTGATTCATAAGCCGGAAGTATTGTTCCTCGATGAGCCTACCACCGGCGTAGACGTGGTGTCACGCAAAGAGTTCTGGGAAATGCTGCGGCAACTGAAGCAACAGGGAATCACCATCGTGGTATCTACCCCTTATATGGATGAAGCCATGTTATGTGAACGCATTGCGCTGATCCAGGATGGTAAAATCATGTCGGTAGATACACCGGCCACTATCATAGCCCAATTCCCGGTGCAGCTTTACGCCATCAGGGCAGATAACATTTACCAGTTACTGACAGCGCTGAGAAGTCACCCGGCAGTGGAAAGCAGTTATGCTTTCGGGGAATACATCCATATTACCCTGCGCAACAACGCTACCATAGCAGATTTACAGCAACAAATGCAGCAACAGGGACATACCCGGGTAGAGGCAAAATTAATTCAGCCGGGGGTGGAAGACAGTTTCATCCGGTTAATGAACCAGGCTTAACACGATACAGACATGGAAGAAAAAGTAATCATCTGTAAGGATCTGACCAAACGATTTGGCGACTTTTATGCCGTCAACAAAATTTCGTTTGAAGTGAATAAGGGGGAGATATTTGGCTTCCTGGGCGCTAACGGTGCCGGCAAAACCACAGCCATGCGTATCCTGTGCGGCTTATCGCATCCCAGCTCCGGGGAGGCTACCGTAGCGGGATTCAATGTTTACAAACAACAGGAATCCATCAAGAAAAATATCGGTTACATGAGTCAGAAATTTTCGCTGTATGAAAATCTGACCATCCTGGAAAATATTGAATTCTTTGGCGGCGTGTATGGCGTACCAGCGCCGGAGATCAAAAAGAGAACGGAGCAATTGCTACAACAGCTGGGGCTGACCGCAGAAGCAAAGAAATTCGTAGGCGCACTACCGTTAGGTTGGAAACAGAAACTGGCATTTTCCGTGGCTATTTTTCACCGCCCTAAAATTGTGTTCCTGGATGAACCTACCGGGGGCGTTGACCCGGTAACCCGGCGGCAGTTCTGGGACATGATCTATGCGGCTGCAGCAGCAGGTATCACCATTTTCGTCACCACGCACTACATGGACGAAGCGGAGTATTGTAACCGGGTTACCATCATGGTAGATGGCAAAGTAGAAGCATTGGACACACCTGCCCATCTAAAAGCGCAATTCGGAGCAGATAATATGGACCAGGTTTTTTACCAGCTGGCTCGTCGTGCGCAACGATCAGGCGATTAAAATATTCCTTATGAAACAGTTCCTCGCCTTTATCCGGAAAGAGTTTTACCATGTATTCCGGGATAAGCGCACCTTACTCATCATGTTTGGTTTGCCGGTAGCACAGATTGTGCTATTTGGCTTTGCACTCACCAGCGAAGTAAAGGACATCACCATTACCATCGTGGATCATGCCAGGGATATCCATACACAACAGTTGATCGGTAAAATAAAATCATCGTCCTACTTCATTGTATCGGAAGCACTATTGGACGACAATGGTATTGCAGACTCCTTTAGAAAAGGCCGGTCCAGGTGCGCCCTGATTTTTCCCTCCGGCTTCGGCAACGACTTACAACATGGAGGAAAGCCACAGCTACAGATTATTACAGATGGTTCCGATCCGAATACCGCTAAAACGGTGATCAACTATATCACGGCCATCACTATGGCCTATCAGCAGGAAGTAAGTCCTGCGGCGCATTTACCCTATATGATTATTCCTGAAACCCGGATGTTATATAATGAAGAAGGTAATGGCTCATTGAACTTTATTCCCGGCGTGATGGCCCTTATATTAATGCTTGTATGTACTGCGCTCACATCGGTATCTGTAGTGCGGGAAAAAGAATTGGGTACCATGGAAATATTGCTGGTATCCCCTTTCAAACCCCTGATGGTATTAATTGCCAAAGCAATTCCCTACCTGATCCTGTCGCTGGCTAATTTCATCCTGATCCTGGTGTTGGCGGTGTTTGTACTGGATGTAGGTATAAAAGGCAGTATAGTACTGCTTTTCCTGGAAAGCATGCTGTTTATCGTTACCTGTTTATCGCTGGGATTACTGATTTCAAATACCACCAATTCCCAGCAAACGGCATTGTTATTATCGATGATGGGCATGATGATTCCAACGATGATCTTTACCGGGTTTATGTTTCCGCTGGAGAACATGCCAAAATTCTTCCAGCTGGTTTCCAACCTGATCCCGTCGCGCTGGTATTTCCTGATAGTGAAGGCCGTGATGCTGAAGGGGCTTGGGTTTAAATATGTGTGGAAGGAAACACTGGTGTTGTTAGGCATGACGACCGTAGCATTAACAGTGGCTTTGCGAAACTTTAAAACCCGGTTATCATGAAAGTGTTGCGATATATTCTGCAGAAGGAGTTCCGGCAAATTTTCCGGGATAAAACCATCCTGGCCATGATGTTTGCGATGCCAACTATACAGCTGATCATTCTGCCCCTGGCCATGAATTTTGATGTAAAGCATGTGAACCTGGCGGTGGTGGATCATGACCACAGCAGCTATTCACAGCAACTGCTGGCTAAAATAGGCGCTTCCGGCTATTTCAGGATCATAGCCACATCGGGATCTTTCCGGGAGGCATTAACTTATATAGAAAAAGAAAAAGCGGACCTGGTACTGGAAATCCCTCCTGGCTTTGAAAGCAACCTGGTGCGGGAAGGCTCGCAAAAGCTCGGGGTATCTGTAGACGCTATTAATGGCACCAAGGCCACTATTGGTGGTAGTTACCTGCAGGCGGTGATCCTGGATTTTAATAAAGAGATACCCATTAATGCGGGACAAGGTACCCCGTCGGGCGTTATTGACCTGACCTACTCGAACTGGTTTAATCCATTGGCGGAGTATCGGTTTTATGTAGTACCGGCGGTATTGGTGCTATTGCTGACGTTGATTGGCGGCTTTATGTCGGCGCTGAATATAGTGAGAGAAAAAGAAGTGGGCACTATAGAGCAAATCAACGTAACGCCTATACGTAAATGGGAATTTATTCTTGGTAAGTTGATTCCTTTCTGGGTGGTGGGGATGATTGTTTTTACGCTGGGATTATTGGTTGCCTGGGGCGTATATGGTATCTGGCCGGTGGGAAGTTTTATCACGCTGTACCTGTTTGCAGCAGTGTACCTGGTGGCGTTGCTGGGATTTGGTTTATTAGTATCCACGTATACCAGTAATCAGTTACAGGCTATGTTTGTGGCATTCTTTTTTGTGATGATTTTTATGCTCATGAGCGGCCTGTTCACAGCCGTAGAGAGCATGCCCGCCTGGGCCAGGGTCATTTCAAATTTAACGCCTGTCACGCATTTTATTAAAGTTATCCGGATGATTGTGTTGAAAGGGAGCGGGTTGATGGATGTGAAATGGGAGTTTGTATACCTCGTGTTGTTTGCCCTGGTATTGAATGGCTGGGCGATTTTAAATTACAGGAAGACAAGTTGATGGAGCTGTTTTTTGTCTATTTTGTTTGCGGTTATTTTTTGTAAGATGATATACTTCTCCCGTATCCCAAGGAGATGAAAAAGATATCGTCAGTGTGCAACCGGCCGTGCGGCTTATCCGGCAATCGAACTACTACCGGTACGCGAAAGTGATGGAAGAATAGTAGTACCCTATCTTCCGTAAAAAATAAAAATAATTTGCTGTTTTATTTTTTTCCTTATCTTTATCTACGAAGAAATTCGTAATATAAGAAAAGCCTAATTCATCTATTAAAACGGTACAATGAAAAAAGCCCTTTTAGTTTTCCCGGTTGCCCTTTGTTTGTTGCTGAATGGTTGTTCCAATCAAACGAACACGGCACAACAAAAGGATGACGCCCCATCCAACAGCAGCGCTCAACAAAATAACAATGTTCATATAGGCGGTAGCGTTAGTACATTTGTAAAAGATTCCGTTGCCTTTAACCAGGCATTTGGACATGACCTGGTAATTTGCAATTTCAATTTTGACGGAAAGTATGTTGGTGGCGATGCCCCTGGCCAGGCGGCGCTGACCAATCCGGCAGATGTTGCGAAGGTTATTGCCCATACCCAGGTAGATGATGTGAAACTGACAATTATTACTTCACCTGATAAGGATAGTGCAAAGCTGAAAGGATTGTCTGACCAAATGGTGGCCTACCTGAAAAAAGACTTGTTTTTTGGCGGTTTTAAAAAGTATACGATTACTATCGGTGCTGACGGCCAGCCAATACAGCACTTCAATTATTAATCATCTCCCGAAGGGGGGCATTAAATAAAAGCAAAAGAGGGACATGATTCCCTCTTTTTGCATTTAATACATTACATTTTAACCACCTATATATCTCCACCCCCTCCTGCTCCACGCCACTGCCAACAGCTGCCGTGGCCCTGCCTTGCCGACCATACGTACTAAAAATAAAATACGAACCAACTCCTACTCGAAAAAATTACACACCGCTGACTATCAGTTAAATACATAATAAAATAGCTGCAAAGTCTTGCCCATACTACCTTTTGACTACTATTCCTGTATTATCCTTAGAAAAAATATTGAAATAAAATGGATTTTATGAATAAATTTGAAGAATCAAGTAGCTACTTTTAAAATTTTAAAAAATGAGCAATAAACCTGCTACCTTATTTGACAAAGTTTGGGATTCACATGTTGTCAGGAAAATTGAAGATGGTCCGGATGTATTTTTTATCGACCGCCACTTTATTCATGAAGTAACCAGTCCGGTGGCTTTTCTTGGTATGGAAAAGCGGGGATTGAAGGTGATGTTTGCGGAAAAGACCTTTGCCACAGCAGATCACAACACCCCTACCATTAACCAGCATTTGCCGGTAAAAGATCCACTGTCGGCCAACCAGTTGAAGGCACTGGAGACGAATTCCAACAAATATGGTATCTCCCACTGGGGATTGGGTAATCCCAAGAATGGTATTGTGCACGTAGTAGGTCCGGAAAATGGTATCACCCTGCCGGGTATGACCATTGTATGTGGCGACTCTCACACCTCTACCCATGGTGCTTTTGGCGCTATTGCCTTTGGTATCGGTACCTCTGAAGTAGAAATGGTACTTTCCTCCCAGTGCATTATGCAGCCCAAGCCGAAGAAAATGCGTATTAACGTAACAGGTAAGCTGGGCAAAGGTATCACCCCTAAAGATGTAACACTCTATATTATATCCCGCCTCACGGCTGCCGGCGCTACCGGCTACTTTGTTGAATATGCCGGCGAAGTATTTGAAAACATGAGTATGGAAGGTCGTATGACCGTGTGCAACATGAGCATTGAAATGGGTGCCCGTGGCGGTATCATTGCCCCGGACGACACCACTTACAATTATATTAAAGGCAGGGAAAAAGCACCTAAAGGGGAAGCCTGGGATAAAGCCCTCGCCTACTGGAAAACGCTGAAAACAGATGCCGGCGCCACTTTCGACCAGGAATATACTTTTGATGCAGCGGATATTGAACCGATGATCACCTACGGTACCAACCCGGGTATGGGGATGGGTATTACCAAACATATTCCCGCAGCACTGGCAGGCGACAGCAAATCCAGCTACGAGAAATCATTGCAATACATGGGCTTCCAGGAAGAAGAAGCGATGATCGGTAAAAAAGTAGACTACGTATTTATCGGCAGCTGTACCAACGGACGCATTGAAGACTTCCGCGCCTTTGCTTCTATTGTAAAAGGCAGAAAGAAAGCAGACCATGTGACAGCCTGGATTGTTCCGGGATCACATATTGTAGAACAACAAATCAAAGAAGAAGGTATCCTGGATATCCTGACAGAAGCAGGTTTCCAGTTGCGTCAGCCCGGATGTTCCGCCTGCCTGGCCATGAACGATGATAAAGTTCCTGCCGGTAAATATGCCGTGAGCACCAGCAACCGCAACTTTGAAGGCAGACAGGGCCCCGGTTCCAGAACTATGCTCGCCAGCCCGCTGGTAGCTGCTGCTGCTGCCGTAACCGGCGTGGTAACCGATCCAAGAGAACTGATTGCTTAATACCTTTTTCCTAATACGATACAATATATAAAATGGCTTACGATAAATTCACCATATTAAAGAGTTCCGCAGTACCCATGCCCATTGAGAATGTGGACACGGACCAGATTATTCCTGCACGCTTCCTGAAAGCCACAGAACGCACCGGCTTCGGCGATAACCTGTTCCGCGACTGGCGTTACGAAACAGATGGCACGCCGAAAAAAGACTTCGTGTTAAACAACCCGATCTACTCCGGTCAAATCCTGGTAGGTGGTAAAAACTTCGGTAGCGGCAGTAGCCGTGAACACGCTGCATGGGCGATCTACGACTATGGATTCCGCTGCGTAGTGTCCAGCTTCTTTGCCGACATCTTCAAAAATAACTCCCTCAACGTAGGATTATTACCTGTACAGGTAAGCCCGGAGTTCCTGGATAAAATCTTTACCGCCATAGAAGCCAACCCTAAAGCGGAAATAACAGTTAACCTGGAAGCACAAACGATTACTATCTCCGCTACCGGTGAAAGTGAATCCTTTGCCATCAACAGCTACAAAAAGCTGAATATGATGAATGGTTATGATGATATTGATTACCTCCAGGCCATGAAAGACGAAATAAAACAATTCGCCGAAAAAAGCCTGTACTAACCTTGCTAATACGATTATGCCAGTGACCCAGCGCCACGTTGAAATAATGGACACCACACTCCGCGATGGAGAACAAACCAGCGGAGTGTCTTTTTCACCCTCTGAAAAGTTAACCATCGCACAACTTTTACTGACGGAAGTAAAAGTTGACCGGATTGAAATTGCCTCAGCCCGCGTATCTGACGGCGAATTTGCGGCAGTGCAGTCCATTACCCAATGGGCGAAGGAAAATGGTTTTTTAGATAAAGTTGAAGTATTAACTTTTGTTGACGGCGATGTTTCCGTACAATGGATGCTGCAAGCCGGCGCCAAAGTCATGAACCTGCTCACCAAAGGCTCACTGAATCATTTAACGCACCAGCTCAAGAAAACACCGGAAGCACATTTTGCTGAAGTAGCCGCAGTCATCAAACTGGCGGGAGAAAAAGGACTGGACTGTAATATATACCTGGAAGACTGGAGCAATGGTATGCGGCATTCCAGGGAATATGTATTCCAATACCTCGACTTCCTCCAACAGCAACCTGTAAAGCGGATCATGCTCCCCGATACCCTCGGCGTACTCACGCCGGAGGAAGTAAAGGAGTTCATAACGGCCATCGTTACACGCTACCCGGGTATTCACTTCGACTTCCACGCCCACAACGACTACGACCTTGGCACTGCCAACGTACTCGAAGGGGTGAAAGCCGGCGCCCACGGTATCCACCTGACAATTAACGGCATGGGAGAAAGAGCCGGCAACGCCTCGCTGGCCAGCGCCATCGCGGTATTGAACGACTTCCTCCCAACAGTAAAAACTTCCGTTGTAGAAACATCGCTGTATACCGTCAGCAAGCTGGTAGAAACATTTTCCGGTTTCCGTATTGCGGTCAACAAACCCATTGTGGGAGAAAATGTATTTACACAAACCGCCGGTATCCACGCCGATGGCGACAAGAAAAATAAACTCTACTTCAGTGACCTGATGCCGGAGCGCTTTGGCCGCCAACGCAAATATGCACTGGGTAAAACCAGCGGCAAAGCCAATATAGAAAACAACCTGCAACAGCTGGGCATCAAACTCTCCGACCCCGATCTGAAAAAGGTAACACAACGCATCATCGAACTGGGCGACCGGAAAGAAGTGCTGACACAGGCGGATCTTCCCTATATCATTTCGGATGTACTGGACAGCAACCGCATTGAGGAAAACGTGATCCTGGAAAACTACGTGCTCACGCATTCCAAAAACATGAATCCCTCCGTAACCATCCGCATTTCGATCAAAGGACAAGTCTTTGAAGAACATTCACAAGGGGATGGACAATACGATGCCTTCATGAATGCGTTGAAAAAAGTATACCAACAACTGAAGACAGAACTGCCACCACTGGCTGATTACGCAGTACGTATTCCTCCCGGTGGTAAGAGTGACGCCTTGTGCGAAACCATCATCACCTGGGTGAAAAACGAAAAAGAATTCAAAACCCGGGGGCTGGATAGCGACCAAACCGTGTCTGCCATCAAAGCCACCCTGAAAATGCTGAACTTAATTTAAACGTCAACCACTTAGCGCATGGCCACTAAACATATATTAGTCGTTCCCGGAGATGGAATCGGACAGGAAGTAACTGCTGTAGGCAAAAAAGTCCTGGACAGCATCGCTGCAAAATTCGGTCATACTTTTACCTACGATGAAGCCCTCATCGGACACGTAGCCATTGAAGCTACCGGCAATCCTTTACCAGATGAATCGCTCGAAAAAATGAGGCAATCTGATGCTGTATTATTTGGCGCCGTAGGCCATCCAAAATACGACAACGATCCTTCCGCCAAAGTAAGGCCAGAACAGGGCTTGCTGAAAATGCGCAAAGAGCTGGGGCTGTATGCTAACCTGCGTCCCATCAAATTATTCGATGAACTGTTAGGCGCCTCCAGCATTAAACCTGAAATCTTAAAAGGTGCTGACATCCTCTTTTTCCGTGAACTCACCGGCGACATTTACTTCGGCGAAAAAGGAAGGAAAAACGATGGCGACACCGCCTACGATATCGCGGAATACAGTCGCTATGAAGTAGAACGCATTGCCCGCAAAGCTTTTGACGCTGCCAGAACACGCAGAAAGAAGCTCTGCTCTGTAGACAAAGCCAACGTGATTGAAACCTCCCGTCTCTGGAGAGAAGTGGTACAAAAAGTAGCACTGGAGTATCCGGACGTGGAAGTAGAACACCAATTTGTGGATGCTACCGCTATGCTGCTGATCAAAGATCCACGCCGCTTCGATGTAGTGGTAACTGCCAACCTGTTTGGTGACATCCTCACCGATGAAGCCTCCCAGATAGCAGGTTCTATGGGTATGCTGGCCTCTGCTTCCATAGGCGATGGCACCGGCGTATATGAACCCATTCATGGCTCTGCACATGACATCACCGGCAAAGGCGTTGCCAATCCATTGGCCTCTATCCTTTCTGCCGCCCTGCTGCTGGACATTTCCTTTGGCATGAAAGCAGAATCAGAAGCCGTGATCCGTGCCGTTGACCAGGTATTGAAAGCAGGTTTCCGCACCCGGGATATCGCTGATGCACAAACACCGGCAGATAAAATACTGGGCACAGAAGCCATGGGCGCAGAAGTGCTGAAGTTTTTGTAAGCCAAAAGTATAAAGCCTGCAAAGCAAGTAAATAGTGCGAATTTTGTCTTATACAGGATTAGACTGATTATACTGATTATACTGATTTTATTTCGGTGATTATATTTTAAAGATTTAAAAAGAAGAAGGGAGATGAAAGCGGATATACCTCCGATCATCTCCCTTCTTTCTTAATCCCAAAAATAAAAAATCAGTATAATCTATATAATCCTGTATAAGACAAAATCCACGCAGATCACTCGCCTGATATTTACGCAAACGCCCCTTTAATTGTCTTAATCCCCCCCTCCTCCTTCATTTTTCCCCTGTAAATTTGTACTGTTATTTAAAACTATATACGATGAGTCCGGAAGTTACCCAGTATATCGATCAATTGAAGCCCTGGCAGCAAGAAAGTGCTACCGCGCTTCGCAACCTGGTGCTTAAAACCATTCCTGGTGCTGAAGAAAAACTCCAGTATGGCAAACCCCACTACCTGAAAAATGGAAAGTATGCAGCAGTTATTTCGGCGGCAAAAGACAAATTATCCTTTATGATTTTTAATGCTACTGAACTGGCTGAAATAAAAGGATATTTTCAAGCTACTACCGCCCCTGACCGCAAAACTGCCACCATTAAGGAAGGGCAAGCAACAGATTATAAGCAATTAGGGGAGTTACTTAAAAAAGCAAGCAAATCAATTTAAAACATACTGCTGATGAGAAAGATTATATCGTTTATGCACATCTCCCTGGACGGTTTTGTAGGTGGTCCAAACGGAGAAATGGATTGGATCAAAACAGCCCCTGAAATCTTTGATTACGCATCCGGTCGCACCCAGGAATCAGACATGGCCCTGTACGGCCGCGTAACCTACGACATGATGGACGGCTACTGGCCTACTGCTGCGGAACAGCCTGGCGCCAGCAAACATGATATTGAACATGGCACCTGGTATAACCAGGTAGACAAACTCGTGATCTCCAAAAGTATGGCCGGCCAGCAAAAAGATAAAACGATCATTATCAGCGACCAGGTGAATCAACAGGTAAGTGCCATCAAAAATAAACCCGGTAAGAACATTGTCAGCTTCGGCAGTCCCAGCATTACCCATATACTCATGCAGGATAACCTGATAGATGAATTCTGGTTATTCGTAAACCCCATTTTGCTGGGTGCTGGTATCCCACTATTCAAAGATATTAAAGACAGGGTATCCCTGAAATTGCTGGAAAGTAAACCATTTGCGTCTGGAGTAGTGTGCCTGCATTATGAAAAGAGCTGAAAAGAGCTGAAAGCAGAAAGCAGAAAGCAAAAAGCTATTGAAGCAATTGATCAAAGCGTATATAACATCCGTAATGGTCAATCGCTTCAATAGCTTTTTGCTTTTTGCTTTTTGCTTTTTGCTTTTTGCTTTCTGCTTTCTGCTTTCTGCTTTCTGCTTTCTGCTTTTTGCTAATAGCTAATAGCTAATAGCCAATAGCTAAAAATAGCTATTGCCACGCCCTTTTCCGAAGCGCTAATTTTGATTGCTGAAAATTGCTTAAATTGGTCTTCTGAACTTACGTTTACCATGACTCCTATCCGTGCTGAACAAACGTCTTTTCTCCATCACCTGCAGGTAGTACACTATGCAAAAAATGAAATAGATCATGATCAGCTATCTCCCCTTATCAATAAATTTAAACAGCTAAATACCTTTCCTTCGGCCCTGATTCCGGCATTCTATATAATTGACTATACCAAACAGGATTATATCCTGATGAGTGAAGGCGCCCGGCAAATGGGTCATTATGACCCGAGAGACTTTATGGACGCCGGTTTGAGTATGCTGATGCATATTTATGATAAAAACGATTTCAAAGTATATAATGAAAAAGTATTTACGGCCAACAGGGATTTCCTGCTATCCATGCCCCAGGAAATGCATGAGCAATACATATTTAACTATACTTTTCGGATAAAGAACGGTCGTGGCGGTATCTCCCACCTGTATCAGCGGGGGGCTTATATTACCTCTCCCGTAACCAAACTGCCATTATACAGCCTGGGCATGGTCATGAACATCACCGGCATATACGATCAGCGAAAGATGTTTCATTCTATCGAAAAAGTAAAGCCAGGTGATGCATTACTGGGCAGTGAAATTATACAACAACAATACTTCTTTCCTCACGAAGAAGACACCCTACTCAGTCCGCGTGAAAAAGAGATTGCGGTGCTGATGGCAGAGGGATTCAGTATTAAACAGATCAGCGACAAGCTACGGATTGCTGAAAACACCGTAGCCAACCAACGGAAAAATATGTTACAGAAAACCGGCACCAAAAATATGGCGGAGCTGGTGGCATTTGTGATACGAAATGGCATTATATAAAACGCTACATGAAACTACTCCCTTTTCTTCTCCTGTTACTCTTCTTCCAAAGCCTGCGGGCACAGGACCATCGATCTATTCAATTGTTACTGGATGCCAACCGGGCTAAATATTTCACCACGGATACGGTGATCAGACAGCAGGTAGACAGCGCCTTCAAAATAGCTACTGCAGTATTCAATTCTGCCGAATTCCAACAGGAAATAGGTCGCATGACCTTTAACTGTAAAAGTTACTGCAACGGCTGCACGAAAATACCGGCCGACAATGCCGGACGGGTTTCCGGTAAAACCATACTGGATACCATATTTAAGGAGTCTACCGTAAAAAAGGGATTTGAATTAAAAGAGAAAGATGGCCCGCTGGGTTTAACGACGCCGGGTACCTATTACACTACTGCCTGGTATGAGTCTATCCAGGACAATATGTGGGAGTTCCACTCCTTTGCCTACGCCCTGACTGCCAATTTATGCCACGAATACATGCACCAGGTAGGCTTCTGCCATATGTACTGTGTGGGCGGCTGGCTATGCGATCCGCGCAAACGGCTCAACGAAAGGAATGGAAAACCCGATCCCAAATTTATTGGGGAGGATGTAAGTTATAAAGTGGGCTGGGCAGTATATTATATCCTGATCGACTGGAAAAAGAAGGGAGTAGATCCCTTTAAGGGAAGATAATAGCCAGGAAGCTATTCTTCTTCCCCACTGTTGCCATCTGCCACCACAGCCTGTGCTTTCAGCAGGCTTTTCTCGTAATGCCGTTTCAGGTATCTCATAATAAACGGGATAACAGGTAAGAGCATACGACTCATACTATGAAAGGGTAGCAAGAGGCCTACCAGGAACACGATGATGAACATCAGCGGCACGGTCAACGCCCGGCGTTGCTGATACTGCACAAACAGTGGATTGTCGAGCCCTTCGCTTAGCTGACGCCCCGGATCACTGATATATCTCCATAATACCACAATCATCATCCCGGAAAAAGTCACATTTAGTGTGTATACCAGGAAGGGACTAATGAAGTTAGTGCCGGCGTACTCACTGTCCAGTGCCGTACTGAAGGGGAACAATACGATAGAGAGCAGGAAGAGTAAATTAAGCCATATCAGCTTGGGGGTATAGTTGATCACATAGCCCATTAACTGGTGATGTACCGTCCAATAGAGGCCCACAAAAAAGAAGCTGATAAAGAAACCCAGGAACCGGGGCGTTAGTTCCAGGTAGGCATGTATCACCTGCCCGGTAGTATACTCCGGTAATAAATGAGGCACTTTTATTTCAATAATCAACAGCGTGATGGCGATAGCAAATACGGCATCACTGAAAAGAATCAGGCGTTCGAGCTGGAAGACGGTTCTGGCGTGGGACATAAGATAGCTACATTAAAGTGATTAGGCTGACCCTACTAAAGTACAATTCATTTATTAATATTCCTGCTTATATTTAAGAGAATGACCGCCCCAACCCACTAGATAACTATATCCTCTTTTTACCGCTCCTGTTTAAAAAATACTTCGTAAGTAATTACATTTACCGCAGGTGTAAATACATCATACAAAATCACCAAACGTCCTACATTTGGGTATAAATCCCCTATAATGAAAACGAAATATAGCTGGTTTTTTGCCTTATTAATTTCCGTCACTACTTACATAAATAACGTTTATGCACAGGCTCCGGCGCCTGTTTATCCCATCAATGGGCGGCTTACAGCAGCGGACGGCGCCCCGGTAAAAGAAGTGATGATACAACTGCTCCATGCCGGCGATAAAAAGCTGGTAAAGGTAGCCTACCCTGATAGCCTGGGTAACTTTGTTTTTGAGCAGATAAAAGCAGGCAACTACCTGCTGCTTACACAAAGCATGTATTTCAGCCCTTATCAATCGGCACCATTTACCCATCAGCAAAGCACCTCGCTGGGAAATATTGCCCTGCAGGCAGCCAGCCGGGGTTTGAAAGAAGCAACGGTGACCGCCAACAAACCTTTTATACAACAGCAATACGATAAAACGGTCATCAATGTAGCCTCCTCCATTGCCTCCGCCGGCAGTACTGCGCTGGAAGTACTGGAAAAATCACCCGGTATTACCATTGACCAAAACGACAATATAGCCATGCGGGGCCGGCAGGGTGTACTTGTGATGATCGACGGCAAACAGGTGCCCATGAACGGACAAGACCTGGCAAATATGCTCCGGAATATGTCGGCCAACCAGATAGAAACCATTGACCTCATCACCAACCCCTCCGCGAAATATGATGCGGCCGGTAACGCCGGGATCATCGACATCCGGTTGAAAAAAGGAAAGAAATCCGGCACCAACGGAAACGTATCCCTGAGTTATGGACAAGGTATCTATCCCAAAATATCGCCCTCCTTCAATTTCAATACCAGGCATAAAAATCTGAATGTTTTCGGGTCCTATAATTATACCTTCCGGCAGGAAGTAAATGACCTGACGATATTCCGGCAGTTCTACGATGCTGACAATAAATTTACCGGGGCCAATAATTACAATAACTTCTTTAAACATACGTATAGTAACCACAATGCCCGCATTGGGGCTGATTATAATATCAACAAAAAAGCAGTCATCGGCTTCTCTGCCAATGGCATCTTTGCCAACAACAACGTAGCCACTAACAGCGTTGCACATACGAAAGACGCACAACAACAACCCAATGGTTCATTTATTACGTTGGGCAATACACAACCTCAACGAAACAACAGCAGCATTAACGTAAACTATAAGCAAACACTGGATACCAATGGCAGGGAACTGACTGCCGACGTGGATTATGCCCGGTATAACTTTGACGATACCCAATTGTATAATACCCATTACTATGACGTAAACAGTGTAGAAAACAAAACACCTTATATTCTTTTTGGAGACCTTACCGGTACCCTGAGCATCCGGGCTTTCAAAGTAGACTATACCCAGCCACTGAAAAGTATCGGTGCAAAACTGGAAGCCGGTATCAAAAGCAGCTGGGTAAAATCCGATAATGATGTACAATTCTTCGACCGGAGCAATGGTGGCAATAAATTGGATGAAGGAAAAAGCAACCGGTTTATATACCATGAAAACATCAATGCCGCGTATGTCAATGCATCAAAAAAGTGGCAGCATTTAACGGTACAACTGGGCCTGCGACTGGAAAATACAAATGCGGATGGTAAGCAGGTTGTCAACACAACTACCTTTAACCGTGACTATACGCAGCTCTTTCCCAGTGGCTATGTGGGATATGAGTTCAATGATCAACATGACCTGGGCTTATCCATGAGCCGGCGAATAGAAAGACCCTCCTACCGCCAGCTCAATCCTTTCCGGGTGTTCCTGGATCCGCTGACCTCCGCAATGGGAAATCCTTACCTGTTACCGGAAATCACCAATTCCTTTGAGCTCACGCATACCTTCAAACAGGATTACGTCACCAAAATAGGCTATAGCATTACCCGGGATAATATGCTGTCTGTTTTAGCTCCGGATGTACAACCGAATACGGTTCTTCAAACCGACAGGAACCTCGCCAGGTACGATTACTATAATGCCAGTTTTTCTTTCCCTGTTAACATTGGTAAATGGTTCAACAGTATGAACACCGCATTATTGTACTATGGCCGTTATAGCGGTAACCTGGCAAATACCAACCTGGATGCCAGCAGGGTGTCTTTCAATTTCAACTCTGTAAATACTATTATCATTGATGATGCTACGACGATTGAAATTACCGGTGATTATGAAAGCAGGACTTACTATGGGTTCCTGGATGTTGGCAGCTTTTGGTTTATTAATGCCGGGGCGCAAAGGCAACTCTGGCACAAAAAAGCATCTCTCAAAATAAATGTCAACGATATCTTCTTTACTAACAGAACAAATGCCGTTACCCGGTTAACAGGCTATGGAGAAACCTTTATACAGAAAAGGGATACCCGCGTGGCCACTATTACCTTCACCTATAAGTTCGGTGGTACAACATCCGGCAATACCAAGCGGAAAACAGGCGGAGCAGAAGAAGAAAAGCGGAGGGCTGGATAAAAACGTATAAATTTATCGCATGAACTTAGTTAACGAGCTGAAAGAACTGGGTCTGGCCACCCGGTTAAAGCGGCTGAGCGATCGTTTATCGCAGGATGTCAGCCAGATTTATAAGGAATCCAACCTGGATATGGAAGCTAAATGGTTCCTGGTGCTGGAATTGCTGACCAGGGAAAAAGTGATGGCGATAACAGAAATATCGGCGGCATTACAGTTAAGTCATGCCGCCGTTGTTCAATTTGCTGATCAGATGCTGGAAAATAATCTCATCAAAACCACTACCGACAGTAAAGATGGCCGCAAGCGTTTGCTGTCACTGACTTCTACCGGAAAACAAACCTATAAAAAGCTGGGGCCTGTTTTGGAAGTCATCCGGGAAGAAAATAAAAAGTGGCTCGCCACTGCCAGTGCAGACCTTTTACAGGTGCTCTCAGAACTGGAAAAATCTTTAGACGATCGTAGCATGTACAAACGCATAAAGATTAGCCTGTTGGAAAATGAATAATTAATGTGGAATCCCCAATTCATCCAGTACTTTGAACGCAATCCGGTCGCAACGAACCAGGTGGAAGGAAAATACCAGGTCATTTTTGTAATACTCGGATATTTTGCCCCGCAGGATTAGCTTAGCCCTCAGCAGGCGTACTTTAGCATTAACAGGGGAAATATTAAGTGCCTGGCTGGTTTCTGCATTGCTGAGCTGCTCTATTTCGCGCATCACGAATACCAGGCGATATTTTTCGGGAACATGTAACAGGGCTTTTTCCAGGGCGGTGCCCAGTTCTTTATCAATTATTTTTGCTACCGGAGATTCTTTTATCTCGGCCATTCCTGCCGAATGATGATCTGCCAGGACGGAGATATCTTCCCTCACCCCCCGTTTCTGTTTCCTCAAATGCTGATTACATTCATTAATCATGATCCGCTTTATCCAGGTACTAAAGGTCGCTTCCTGCCTGAAACCGGCCAGATGCTGGTAAGCATTGATATACGTGATTTGCATCACGTCCTCCACATCGGCATCATTGTTCAACATAGACATCCCTAACCGGAACAGGCTGGGATTGTGCCGACGCATCAGCGCCTCAAATTGTCGTTTATCTCCCGCGAGGATCTTATTAATAATCTCGTTGTCATCTTCTGTAGGTAATATTCGAATAGGGTCCATTAGGTCTTGTTAGGTGATTAATTTAACAAAAGTTACAAAAAAGATGGATTTTTTTGTAACCCTCACCTTTTTTTTTACTCTAATAGATAAAGGATGCCGTCATCGAGATTGAAAATCAGGGGCGGATAGTACCTTCTAACCCGTTATAGTTTATTATTATTAACCGTAAAACCTGTGCGTGCTGATGAATAAGACTAAAATATTTAACCTACAGGGGATCAAGATGCCCGAACTGACACACCAACGGATGCAGGAGTTAAAATTAACCCCCAAAGGAAAAATGATTACTGCCACCGGGATGGATGCTTTCCCCGGCCTGCTGAAACTAATGGAAACCTCGCTGTACGAGCAACTGGCGCAATACGACGACCTGAAAAGCTCTGGTGCAGACAGCACCGAAAGGAAGTTACTACTGATGAATATGCTGGAAGATCATCTGTACTGGGAATTTGCCTACCAGGTGATGTTTATGAAATGGCGCGAGCAAAAAATAAATATTGCTTCATAAACCGGCCTTTCATCCCTATTACTTATCCCCATTATTTTTTGCCTGTTGTGAGGCGTGCCGGACCCGTCAGATTATCGGAGCAAACCTATACATTTGCAACCAAACGCAATCTCATGGAGCACTACGGCATTGTCATTTTCATCCTGGCTATTATGATTGTGCTGTCGGCTGTAGCAGATAAAATCAGGCTCCCTTACCCGGTGCTGCTGATTTCTGCCGGCATTGGCATTGGATTTATTCCCGCCTTGCCCAACATCAGCTTAAACCCGGAAATAGTCTTCCTGTTGTTTCTTCCGCCCCTGCTGTACGACGCGGCATTTAACATCTCCCCGGAAGAATTTAAAACCAACTTCAATACCATTGGTACCCTGGCCATCGGTTTGGTGTTTGTAACGGCCGCCGGGATCGCCGTAGCAGCACATTACCTCATACCGGGTATGACCTGGCCCCTGTCGTTTGTATTAGGCGCCATTCTATCTGCCACGGATGCAGTAGCCGCTATGAGTATTACCAAAGGACTGGGCCTGTCGCATAAAACCATTACTATCCTGGAAGGGGAAAGTTTGATTAACGACGCCTCAGCCCTGGTCACCTACCACTTTGCCATTGCTGCCGCTATGGGCACCGCCTTTGTATTTTGGAAAGCTTCCCTGGAATTTATTGTGTTAATGGCTGGCGCCATCGCATTGGGGTTACTGGTCAGCTGGTTATTGGCGCGCATCCTGAGGGTGATTCATAAAAACGACCTGGTAACCATCAGCTTTATGCTCCTGACCCCGTTTGTTACCTATTCGCTGGCAGAATCACTGCATGTGTCTGGCGTGATTGCAGTGGTAGTACTGGGCGTAAAGACTGCCGGTGTAAGCAATAAAATTTTTCCGGAGAAGCTAAAGCAGCAGTCCAGAACTATCTGGGATATTATTATCTTCCTGCTGAATGGCCTTATATTCATCTTGATAGGTTTACAGTTCCCCTATATTATTAAAAGCATTCCTTCCCATATGATTCTCCCCTACATTGGTTACGGGTTTATCATTACGCTGATAGCACTGTTACTGCGCATGGGCCGGGTATTTTCCCAACAACTCAACTTAGAGCAGGCCTTTAAGAAAGGTCGGGGACGGATCACAGAAAATGCGCTGCTGGATTTTAAGAACAGTCTTATTATCAGCTGGTCCGGCATGCGGGGCATTGTTTCCCTCGCTATGGCGATTGGGTTACCGCTCACCCTGGGGGATAACGGAGATTTTACCGAACGCAACCCCATTATATTTATCTCTGTGGTAGTGGTGCTGATTACCCTGATCGGGCAAGGCATTTCCCTGCCATGGATCGTAAAGCTGGTGAAGCTGCCACCCGCCAAAAAAGCAGCCGGTGTTGCCCATCATTAATTTTTTTCCGGAGATCATATAGGCGTGACCGTATCATTTGCGGTGGCTATTTCACCACCGTTGCCAAAAAAGAAAAGGCCGCAGATAAAACATCTACGGCCAATTTTGGGGGTTACAAGCAGCGTCACTATGCTATCTTTTTCAACAAAATGCTTTTCTTCAATGAGGTTACCGCTTTTTACAGGCGAATAAAATACAGGCCAGTAGTAATGCTACAGTAACAGCGTATAGGCGTTGATGGTATGTTGTCATATGTTTTTTTTAGGGTGATGTAAAAGTATATCGGGGAAAGATGGGAAAAAAGCGGGATCGACAAACAGCCGGGGTCAGGGGATGAATAACAACGTGCAGAACGATATGCAGTTCGTGGGTAAAACGGTGCGGTTAGTCGCTATAACTGCTGCCGCAGGGTGATACCTTCCTAAAAATAGGAAGTTCGATGGATTAACCGGAACTTTATGTTCCTAATACCTATTGCCAATGGGGTACCTGACAACCTTAATACTGAGCTATAGTGGCGCCACTGTTTTATTCTTACTCCTCTGCTGGTGTTACCGGCCATTCCGGAACATAAAAAACAGCTACCTGTCTATTTCCAACCTGGTAGCCATGGTATTAAGCATATTGCTAACGGAAGAGATTATACGCAATTATATTATCAACGCCCTGAAATATGCGGACTACACCTACCTCCAATATTCACTACGGCATTTGATTGTTATCATATTTTGTACTGGTGTACTCCCCTTATTTTTCCTTTCTGCCAGGCTGAGGACCAACATAATATTTACGTTGGTGAACATCTTGCTGTTGACAATTGCCTGTTGTTATGAAACGATCCATATTATAATTACCAACTGCTTTAATGACTATCTCCCTTCCAGCTGGACCTATTACCGCAGTTCTTACCTGGAAATGATCTGCTGGCCACTGGGCTATTTCCTGGTCATGCTTTTATTAACCCGCATAAAAAGGGCTACCCCCAAAAGAGGATAGCCGGTATTTATAATTGAATCCGTCTGTATGGCATTTTATTGTAACCAGACCACCTTCACCGTTTCCACTCTTCCGCCCCTGATCACGCGCAGGAAATAAGTACCTGGTTTAATGTTCCCTTTATTCAGGGTAACCCGGTGTATACCCGGTTCCAATATGGATAAGTTCTGCCGCTGTATCATACTGCCGCTGCTGCTCCATAGCTCCAGCCGCACCGGGCTTTTGACCACTTGCTGTAATTGTACTGTTACGGTTTCCATAGCAGGGTTAGGGTATATGCTCACAGTAGTTGATTTCAATATGCTTTTTTCCGGTACCAGTGCAGGCGCTGCAGCCCTTGCCAAACTGCCACAGGCAAAGGTACTGCCGCATCCCGCCGGGTTATATACACTGTCACCAAGCGTAGACGTTACGTCCAGGCAGGTGTTACTGACATATTGATGGAAGGTGCTATAGTACACATCTCCAATACCATCACGGGTGGTATCTTTGATGAAGAGCACATTACACGGGTTGTTATGCAGGGTATGATAAATATTATTACGGAAGATTAGATTGGATTGCGCAAACAAAAAAGCGGTCATAATATCCGAGTCAATCGTCACCTCATTCTCTTCAAACGTAATGTAGCGGGCCCTGTTCAGCACTATTTCTGCCCAGCGCTGGGAGGCGCTGTCGATACCGTATACGTAGTTCGCTTTCCGGCGCAATGCCGGTGAAATGAAATAGTTATGTTGAATGGTGTTCCATTTTACAACGGTACTGTCTACCCAGGAAGAATGGTTATTACTACCAATATAAATGCCGGCGCCCAGGTTGTGATGCAACGTATTGCTCCTCACCATATGACCGGCCCCTTTACTGGAATCCTGTTCATTACCAATGGAAATACCTACGCCGTTATTATAGCAATCATTATTTTCTACCGTAATATTCCGGGAGCCATCGAGATAAATGCCCGCCGAAATGGCAATAGGCGATAAACACCGGAACACTTCATTGCCTTTAATGGATCCATTCCGTGACTGATTATTACTCTTTGTTAAAGCCGGATAACTGTTCAGCACCCATTGGTAGTTACCTGCCGCCACAATGCCAATGTTAGCAATATCATGAATGTAGTTATTGCTGATGGTAAAGGTATCTACGTTGGCGTTCACCGTGATGGCTTCCGTGAAGCCCGGCACGATATCGTACAATACGTTGCTATCGATCACAATATCATGTTGGGCCGAATTCCCATTACCCAATACGGTGATTGCTCCCAGGTTATCGTTAGGCTGTGGATACTTGGCTTTGGTGGTATCGCGGGTCCATTTCATATCGTACAGGGTATCCTGTTTAATACGCACATGTGCACTGTTGCCCATGATGGCAATGCCATAACGTACGTCTTTTAGCGCTACGCCGTGCGAATCGTAGGTAGTGAGTGTAGAGTCGTTGGTAATATTGCGCAGGCGCAGTCCCTGTACGGAAAGATATTGAGCGCTGTCTATCGCAAAGAGCGCGGCAAATTTAGCGGTGAGCAATCCGCCATCCAGTGTAACGGATTCGCCCGGATAATTGCGGATATTGGTCCAGCGTCCATTCCGGCCGCGATTACTGCCAACATATACGGTAACCGCCTGTTGATATACACCCCCACGGAGGTAGATATTAATCGAGGTATCTATTAGTTTAGGTGGGGTGAAAGCAAAATCGTAGCCGGCCCTGTTCACCGCGGCATTCAGCGTTTTCCAGGGATTGGCTTTTGAGCCGGTGCCGGTGGCATCGCTGCCGGTGGTGCTTACATAGAAGTCCGAACGTGGGCGCTGACGAATAATATTGCTGGTCTGTGTATGCGTTTCCGTTACAGTTCCTACCCCCGCCGCTTTATATACCAGGTCACCATAGTATCCGGGAGCAATGGTTTTAAACTGGTTGCTGTCCAGCACCACATTGGCAGGAAAACTGGACGCGCCGCTCATCATTACCGGGTAAATATTTTTGTCGGTGTTCATTGGATACGGTGCTTCCATCAGGTCGCTGTTCCAGAGCATGTTGCTGAACGTACAGTTCCGGATATCGATGTTGGTGCTGTTACCATAAATATACAGGCCGTAACCGGTAATATTTTTCAGGTTAGTGAACGTAATACCATCGAGCCGTATATAGCTGGCATCTGATATGCTGGCCATGGCTGACCAATCGGCGGTGAAGCCGGTGCCATCAAAGGTGACTTGTTCACCGGGATAGGCTTTGAGGACGAAGTATTTGCCGGCGCTGCCGCTTTTGCCGCTGCCAATGTAAAGCAGCGTGTCTTTGTTGAAGCGATAGGTACCTTGCCGCAGGAAAATCACCACATCCTGGGTAGTGGGTGCTTGTGCAACAAACATTGCTGTCGCCAGGTTATTCCAGGGATTACCGATGCTGCCATCACCATTGGTGGCTTTGGTATTGTCTACATAGTATCGTTGTGCAGCTGTATGCTGGCTGTATCCCAGCAAACCGGCAACGAAAAAGAGGCTGAGTAAAAGTGTTTTCATGGGTTTATATTTTGGGAAAAGGTTTGGTGCTGTTATAATACATCGAGATTAACCGGGATGCCACCGATTCTTTTATTGTCGGGGATGTGGCCAATTTCCGACCAGGCCTTATCATATATGGTTAGCCCGATAGCAATTTGTTTATTGAATAACCCGGACAAAACACTTCTTTTCAGGGCCAGCTCATATTTAAATACCCCACCACCGGAAGCGGATGCCCCCATGACATAAAACGGTGGGATATTCAGCGCATTCCAACTCCAGCCGGCATGTGCAGTGCCGCCGGTAAAAGCATAAGCGCTCCACCAGCTACCGGTGCCACCCAGCATTGGTTGCCCTTCCAGGTAGAGGTCTGCTCCCATGGCCGGATACATCACATGATAGAAGCCGGTAGCACTATCTTTTTTAGGATCACCGGTATGATCTGTATCAATAAAAAGCCCGAGGATAGTAGAATCCGTGATGCTGCCCTGTTGCTCCACATACAGGTACACGTTGGTGCCGTCATAGTCCCATTTGATTTTCTTCACTACATCTGCTGTGGGATTCACCAACTCATTGGTGATCCCATCCCAGTCGGCCAGGCTATTATCATCCAGTTGTATGGGTGATTTTTTGTCGATGATCAGCACGGTAGATGCTTCTGTTTTTTTGCCATCAGCAGCCGTGGCGTACAAGGTAATCACATAGCGGCCTTTGGTAGGATAGGTATGTATCGGATCTTTATCGGCGGCAGTGCTGCCATCGCCAAAATCCCAGCTATAGGTGGTGGCTTGCGTAGATAAATTTTTGAAAGATACCACCTTCCCATCTACCGCGTAGGAAAAGAAGGCTTCAAAAGCCTTATCCGGGTTGGATTTATCTTTCTTACAGGCGGTCATCACCAGCACTCCGCAGACCAGGAACAATATTATATTAGAAGAAAAACTTGCTTTCATGTTACAGATTTTGGATAACTAACCAATACTCCTATACGAAAAATGCGATCAGGGATTTTGTTTACAGGCCGGATTGGCCAGTATTTCATCTACCGGTATATAAAAAATGGTTTTAGGATCATTCCAGTTAATGGTAATATTAGGATAGCCGGTAGGTGGCACGGCCAGGTTCACATCTGTTTCCTGCAGGCCAGGCAGGTGATAGCCCCAATAATCACGTACCATATTTAGTTTGTTCCGGTACACATCAAAGGTGCGATGCCCTTCAAATGCCAGTTCTATCCTTCTTTCCAGCAGCACTGTTTCCAAGAGGCTTTTATTCCGGGGTACCTGTCCGTTATACAGTGCGCCCTCCAGGCCACGGTGTTTGCGTATTTCATCTACATCAGCCAGTGCCCCGGCTACATTGCCTTTGATGGCATAGGCCTCTGCGCGGTTCAGGTAAATTTCCGCCAAACGCAGCATCACCGGCGAGCTTAAATTCGGATCTCCATCCTGGAAAGAAAACTTGGTGATATAATAAATTTCGATGCCGTTCTTTTTGGCGACCACGCCGGTAGCAGGATCTTTCAAGGGCAAAATATAAGACCAACGTACATCCTCCGGGTGCTCACTCATTACCTTACGAATGGAAGGGGATGCAAACTCTTCTCCCCAGCCGGAGTTGCCATCAGAGTAAATCATAGACGCTACGGAGCCTTCTTTGCCGCGACTGTCTACTTTCGTTTGTGCTACCAGGAAAATGCTCTCGGCGGAAGCGCTGGCCTTCTGGAAATAAGTTTTAAATCCTTCGGCAGATTCGAGCTTAAAACGACCTGCATTCATCACTGCATTGGCGGCAGCAATGGCATTATCAGCGTCATTCATGTACAGGTATACACGCGACAAATAGCCCAGTGCCGCCTCTTTGGAGGCATACTGGTTGCCCCTTGGCTGGTCCATCAGCGAGGCTGCTTTCTTCAGATCATCTACCACAAAATTGTAGGAATCTTTTACGGAAGCACGGGGTGCTGTTGCATCGTCAGTAGTAGTGCGACGAAGAATAATGCCCGGGCCATCCGCTGCCTGGGTATAAGGCCTGGCGAACACGCGCAGCAAATTGAAATGCAGGAATGCCCGTAAAAAGTAGGCTTCGCCAATTAATTGTTTTATGGCTCCGGAGGGATTGGGAATCTTCTCGCCCAGCTCAATCACAGTGTTGGCGCCATTGATAATTTTATAAGAGATGTACCAGAAAAAACGAATGTTCGACTGGTCAGGTGAGTGCGTGTAGGTAAAGCTATAAAACAACGGATGCTCGGTAACTTGCCCGCATACAATATCATCGCCGGCGTAGTCGCTGAACTGGTAATACTGCCACAGGTAGTTTTGTCCGGGGTCAACGAAGCCATTAAACATCACATCATTTTTCAGCAGGGCATAGCAGCCATTCATCACATTAGGCAGTCCATCGGGCGTACCTGCTACATTTTCTGTATTCAACGCATCGGTGGGCGCCACGCTCAGGTTACAGGCGGGCGCTATGCAACTCATGCCAAGAAAAAGCAGCAACCATTTTTTTATGATCATGGTAGTGGAAATTGTCAGTTAAAAATTAATTTCTATGGTGCCTAAATATTGCCTGTTGGCCGGGTAACGGAAGTCCGCCACGCCGGGCATAGAGAAGTCGGCGCGATTAACGGTTACTTCCGGATCCTGTCCCCAGAACTTCGTCCAGGTATAGAGATTATCGCCGCTAAGCGCCAGCCGCAGCCCTTGCAGGTGCAAACGTTGCACGATGTTCATCGGCACATCATAGCTCAGGCTGACGTTTCTTAGCTTAATGAAGCTGCCGTCTTCCTGGTAGCGACTGGATATTTCGGTTGATAACGCTGCTTTCTGCATGCTGGGATGGGTGGCGATGTCGCCGGGTTTTGTCCACCGCGACCAGTCGCTTTTCGGTTGCATCTGGTTGTAGTAAGGCTCATGTCCGTCTACATCCATGAAGCGGCGGATAAAGTTCATGATCTGGGCGCCTTGTGAATAAGCGAAGCTGGCAGAAAGGCTGATCCCTTTCCACGAAACACTGGTGCCAAATCCGCCCTGGAAGCGAGGCAACGCATGACCGGTTTCCTGGCTCTGTGCCTGTCCGTAGTCGGAAGTAGGCGAACGTTTGATGATATTGCCGGCATCATCCCTGGTAATCTGCTCCCAGAGCGGACGTCCGGTGGCAGGATCTACGCCGAGCCATTTGGGGATATTGAAAGTATACAGTTCTCCCCCATCTCTGTAAATCTGCGTAATACCATTAATGGTTTGGTATACCGGCTTGCCGATACCTGCCAGTTCATTTTTGTTCATCCCGAAAGTCAGGTCCATCGTCCACTGGAAATTTTTCGTCTTTACATTGACGGTAGAGAGGGTAATTTCCAGGCCGTTGTTTCTCAGCTGCCCTACGTTTTCCCAGCGGGATTCAAAGCCTACTGACAGTGGCTGAGACACCTGCAGGAGTAAGTCTTTCGTCACATTGCTGTATACATCCACATTCAGCGTAACGCGATTCCACAAGCCGAGATCAAGGCCCAGGTTGCGCTGGTGGGTTTTCTCCCAGGTTAGTTTGGGATTGGGCAACTGGTACGGAATAGCTGCTGCCTGTGCATTATACTGCGCACTCAGCGAAAACAGGCCCAGGTATTTATAGGCGCCTATATCCTGCATACCTGTGATACCATAGGTAGCACGCAGTTTCAGCAGGTTGAGCCAGGGATTACCTTTTAAAAACGTTTCATTGGAAGCCAGCCAGGACACGCCGATAGCCGGGAACTGTGCATAGCGGTGCGTAGGCGGGAAAGCCGAGGTACCGTCTACCCGGTAAGAAGCGGTGAGATAATATTTCTCCGCGTAGTTATAATTTACCTGGGAAATCAACGACTGCATCACGGAGTGGTTTCTTGCCCCCCGTAGTTGTTGTTCGCTGGAGACAACTGCCGGTACATCAAATCCTACCGGCAAACCTTTTCCCTGTCCTCCTAACAACTCATCCCAGCTGCCCTGGAATTCGGCTCCTGCGAGGCCGCTGATAGCATGCAAACCTTTACTGAACGAGAATTTAAAGAGGTTCGTAGAAATACCGCTGTAGTACAGGGAAGAAGATTCGTCGAGCAAACCTTTACCGTGATAAGAGCCGGCTACAACCGGGGAAAAGAAACTATGCGATTTATTGCTACCTACCCCTACCCTGTTGGAACTGGTAAATGTAAGCCAGTTGGTGAGTTTAATATTGCCGATGAAATCGTAGTTGATATTAAAATCTTTGGTGCTGTGGTCGGAATTGGCGAGGGTATGCAAAGGATTGATTTTATCCCTGGACCACCAACCCTTTGTGTTCGCGTCTACATACCTGGAAATGCCGGTAGAATCGTATGGATTATCCCAGGGCAGTGAGAGGTAGGAATAAAACAGGTCCATGTAATCGTAGGTTTTCCCGGTAGAAGCGCTGATATTGATATTATTGGAAACGGATACCCGTTTGGAGAATTCATAGGTGGTGTTGGTGCGAAGGTTCACGCGTTGAAAGCCGGTGTTTTTAAAAGTGCCGGCTTCGTTGTAGTAAGCGCCGCCTAGGTAATAGGTGAACTTATCTGTTTTACCGCTGGCGGAAAGGTAATAATTCTGTACCAGCGCCGGATGAAAGGCATTGTCTACCCAGTTGAAGTTACGGTCGGCCAGGTCGCGGGGCCGTTCGTTATAAAATTTCAGGATATCAATTTTACCGGACAACGTATCGCGGTATAACTCTTTGGAGGCATTAAAAAAACCGGCGCCGCTCATCATGTTCAAATGTCCTTTATTAGGCGTTCTGCGGCCCAGTGTGGCTTTAAAATCGAAGCGCGGGGCGCCTGACTTACCTTTCTTGGTGGTGATGATGATGACGCCGCCATTGGCCTGGGAGCCATACATACCGGTAGCACCGGCATCTTTCAAGACGGTCACGGAAGCTACATCGCTGGGATCGTAGTTACCGCCAATGATACCGTCTACTACCACCAGTGGTCCTTTGGGGGCGCTGAGCGAGGCTATACCACGGATACGGATATCCGGCTGACTACCCGGCGCGCCTGAGCTGTTAACTACCTGCACGCCTGCTACTTTTCCCTGCAGCATGGTGCCTACATCGTTGGCGGTTACATCTTTCAAACGCTTACCAGACAATACACTCACGGCGCTGGTAATTTCATTTCTTTTTTTATCATCGTATCCCATCACCACCACTTCGTTTATATCCGTTAGTGCAGCGATGAGTTTTACATTCACTTCCGTATGATTACCGATACTACGGGCAACTGGTAAATATCCCATCATCCTGAATAACAAAGTGTCCTGTGCGCTACCGGCAGTAATGCTGTAGGTGCCGTTAGCCGCGCTGACTACACCGGTGTTTTGTCCCTTTACCGCGATACTTACTCCTGGAATACCCTGCCCATCGGCGCCAGACACTTTACCTTTGACCAGCACCTGTGCGTGCCCCGGGGTAGCACACAGCAACGCGCAAACTAACAGTGAGAGCAATAGGTGGAGGCTTTTAGAGCTCATTTTCATACAGGTACGTTTTCTGTTGTTTTCGTAATGATTGATACGTTGGTTGATAGCGCGGGTTGGATGAAGTTGGATGTTAGGCTAATGTAGCACATCGCCTTCCTTAAAATATCCTCAATCGTTTGACTTGATTTTGCGTAAGTCCCTTATAGCTTAATAAATGCCTGGTGTTTATATAGCCACCAGCATATGTACCATTCTGCTACCAGTGTGGCCAGTGCGGTAATAACCAGTTGTATTTTTTCCGGTACCGCCATCCGGCTCATGATACCGTTGCTGAATACGCCGATAGCACCGTTAAACCATTGCCCGCCTACGGTTTCAAAAAAGAGATAAATAAAGAGTGCATTCATGCCTACCACCACGGCAATCCAGGCTTTGCTGTTGTATTGGCGTATATCGACGAGCCAATACACGAGTGCCAGTATCAAAAATACCCAGCCGCCGGATGCCAGTACAAAGGAGCTGGTACTGATTCGTTTAATGATTGGCGTTATAGCTGCTGCGTCGAGTGCGAAGCCAATCGTCAGGCCCACCACACCTGCCAGCAGCAGCGTAACTACCTTTTGTTTTTGGGAACACTTACTAACCAAAACTTTTCCTGCCAACACACCCCATATGGTGTGTGCTGCCGTGGGGATACAATTAATGGTGACCCAGCCATCGGGGTTGAGCTTGCCCATCAGCACCCCGTCCATCCAGGCGCCGAAATTATGATGTTCTGTAAAGGGCTGGTCAAAACCGGGCATCAGTATGGTGCGATACAATAGCTCGGTCAGGGCCAGCAATATAACGGTAACGGTTATCTGAAAAAAATAAGACCGGCGGATAAAAAGGTAAGCCAGCAAGGTAGTAAACGATAATTGCGTTAATACATTCCACAGCTCCCATACCATCCTGCCGGCCTGTATACAATACAACCCGGTACCACAAAGAAATAGTTTAAAACAACGGAGGGCGATATGTTTAAAGTGCTGTTCCCAGGTTTCTCCTTTGCGGGCGCGGTAGTAGTAAGATAAATACATGGCCGTGCCGGCAATGGTCATAAACGCAGGCTGCACAAGATCCCAGGCATGCAGGCCATGCCAGGGGTGGTGAAAAAACTGCCGGACCAGGCCGTGCCAGAATGCCGGCAGTGATAAATCAAAGAGAGCATCATAGAGCCGGCAGCTTTCTGCTGCCAGTAAAATCATAATACCTCCCCGCATTACATCCAGCGATAACAGGCGGTTGGCGGTACTGCCGGTAATATTTTTTTCGAGAGATGTCATACACCAGGTTGTTTGCGGGTAAGCGTATTATTTCCAGGCCTGTTGAATAAAACGAAGCCAGTTTTTGTGAAAAATATTCTCAATATCTTCCTGTTCGTACCCCCGTTTCCGTAATAGCTGTTCCAGCTTCGGTAAATCGGCGATGGTATCAATATCCCAGGGACTTTGTTCCTGGCCGAACATGCCATCCAGGTCGCTGCCAATGGCAATGTGGCGGCTGTTGCCTGCCAGCTGGCAAATATGATCGTAGTGGTCTACCAGTTTATCGAGGGTAATATTTTTTTTCCGTGGATCGGAAGTACCGCGTACCCATCCGGTGGTGAGCATCCAGGCATCCAGCACGCCGCCTATCACGGAGCCTCTTTCTATGAGCATGCGGATCTGATCATCGGTGAGCTGCCGTTGATGCGGTACCAATGCGCGGCAATTATGATGGCTTGCCCATATCGGTCCTTTGTATAAGTCCAATGCCTGCGTAAATCCTTCATCCGTGAGGTGAGTGACGTCGAGGATCATATTCAGCGCATCCATCTCTCTTAATAATTCCACACCAGCGGGCGTTAATACCCCTTCCATTCCTGTACCGGGCGCATATCTTCCCGGGCCGTAGTGAGCGGGGCCCAACGCCCGTAACCCGTACCGGTAGGCTTTTTCGAGATAAGAAAGATTGATCAGGGAGTCCGCTCCTTCCAGGCTCAGGATAAAACCCACGGGTTTTTCAGCATCGTCGATAGATTCATCGTCCCACATCTGCAGGTGCCGGGTGAGTGTATCCATATTCGTTATCTGGTTCATTTCACCGGCTAATACCATCGCCCGATACCAGGCCAGCTGTCCCTGCGTTTGCGCCCAGGCCTGCTCCGGCGAATGCCATCCCGGCAAACTACTGCCCGGCGCCACATAGCGGGCTATCTGCGTAGCCACCACCAGCCCTACTTTTCCAGCCCGTAAGGCTGGCAGTGATACAACTCCTTTACCACGGTCCAGTTTATCGGTCATGCCGGCTTCCCTTTCCCGTATATGGCTCACCGGCATTTTCAGGTCCCTGTTCCACTCCAATGCATTCATGGCGAGGTCCAGATGCGCATCTATCATTAACATGTTGTTCGTTGTTTTAATGACCGTTCGTTTCGGCTACTTTTTTCTTCACTACATCTACCGGGTACTTCAATGCCAGCTCGCGTATTTCATAGCTGAAGGCCGCGAAAGTTTCTTCCCATAACCGGGCTTCTTCCGGTGTATACTCGTAAAAGCCCTGCGCATTGGATACGCCGCGTGCACCTGCTTTCACCAGGTTGTCAATCAGGGGTGGTACTTCCGTATCGTTACACAACGTAGGAAACAGGTCTTTCATCACTGTATGATACGCAGGTACACCGGTGAGATCCATCCAGCGGAATACGCCCACTAATGTCATCCAGTAGCCGGCGTTGTTGCGACAGGCCCTGTCTACATCTTCTACGGTGGCATAGCCATTTTGCACGAGATGAAAAGCTTCGCGGTACATGGCATACATGAGGCGATTGGTGATAAAACCACGGATATCTTTGCGCACCAGTGTAGGTTCTTTGCCCCAGTAGTGGGAAATAGCATAGAGATATTCTCCTTTCACCACATCACTTTTATCACCACAAATCACTTCCAGGAAGCGGGTAGTATGGGATGGTTCGGCCCAGTGCAGGCCGAAGAAGCGGGCCGGATGTTTCACCTGTTCCTGTAAAATACTGATGGGAATAGCGGAAGTATTGCTGGTCAGCAGTGTGTCTTCTCCAATAACGGCTTCAATTTTTTCGTATACTGATTTTTTGATCGCCAGGTTTTCCAGTGTACATTCTATCACCAGCATGCAGTTACGCAGTTGTTCATACGATTCTGTAATGGTGAGCTGTTGTAAACAGGTGGCGGGTACTTTGGTCGTTAATCCTTCCTGTAACGACCGGGTCAGGTGTTCGGTGATGCGTTTGGCTGCATGTTGCAAATCGGCCGCCAGTGGTGCTACTGCAATCACCGGGTGACCAGCCATCAGCAAACAGGCAGTAATACTGCATCCCATTAAACCCAGTCCTACCACTCCTACCGGCATGTTGGCCGGATCTATTGTATATTCCATCAGCGATTAGTTTTTAGATGAAGGCCTCAGGCCATCCTGGCAATGGCATCAATTTCTATTTTTATACCACTACCTAATACCGACTGCACCGTAGTACGGGCGGGTTTTATGCCGGGAAAAAATTCGGCGTAAATTTTATTAAATGCCGGGAAGTCTTTGATATCTGCCAGGTGTATGGTACACTTTACTACCTGGTCTACGGTGCAACCGGCAGCAGTTAAAATACAACGCAGGTTATGCAGGGTCAGGGTAGTTTCTTCTTCTATGGTACCCAGCGCAAAAGCGGCTTTGGTAAAATCAATGGGACCTTGTCCGCTGATATACAACCAGCCATCCACGGCTACTGCATCAGAATAAGCACCGGTAGAAAAGTTCCGGCCTTTTTTTTCGGGATGAATGATTTCCCTTTTATCCATAATTTGCTGTTTTTAATAAGTAGCACGGCCACCAGATAAGTCGAATGTAAAACCGGTAGTAAAACTATTTTGCGGAGAAGTGATATATAAGGCCATGGCAGCGGCTTCATCGAGGGTGCCGCAGCGTTTCATGGGAATTTTATCGGTCATGTATTTCACTTGTTCTGGTGGCATGGCGTCTACCAATGCGGTACGGATCACTGCCGGCGCCAATGCGTTTACAGTGATACCGGTTTCTGCATAATCTTTTCCCTGTACTTTGGTCATCCCTATCACGGCAGCTTTGGAGGCGGAATAGGCCAGCATACCGGCGTTGCCTTCCTTGCCGGCAATAGAGGCGATGTGCAGGATGCGGCCATAGTTTTGTGCCAGCATGTGCGGCAATACATGTTTACTGGTAAACCAGGCGCCCATGAAGTTTACGTCGAGCACCAGGCGGAGATTATCGGTATCCGTTTCATGACTTTTGAGGTTGGTCATGCCCGTAATACCAGCGCTGTTAACGAGGATATCTGTTTTACCAAATCGTTCTTTCACTTGTGTAATCACGATTTTCACGGCTGCTTCATCGGTGATATCCACGGCATAGGTGGCTACTTCACCGGAAATTTGCGCGGCGGCGTTTTCCAGTAAAGCAGGATTTTTATCCAGCAACGCCAGCTTAACGCCGGCTTCCGATAACTTACGCGCAATAGCCAGCCCCAGGCCTGATCCGGCGCCGGTAACAATACCTACCTGTTGATGGAAATCTGTATACATACAATCGTTGATTAAGGATGATACTGCCAAAGTACATGATCACCTCAACGAAATCACCATCAAACGATTGAGTAAAATTATGCCTGTGCTTCGTGTATTACGAGCTGCGGGGGTAATAAGATTTTATGGAAAGTATTACCAGTGCGGGTTTTATCGTCGCCCTCCAATAACTGTAGTAAAAGTTCAGTGGCTTTTTCTCCCTGCAAATATGGGAACTGTTCTACAGATGCCATGGGTGGGTTATCCATGTAATTACAGATTGGTTCATTGGCGAAACTAACAAAGCTGATGTCTTCGTTAATTTTAATGCCTGCTTTTTTAGCGTACTTGATGGCGTCCATGGCTACATAGTCATTGAACGTGATAATAGCGGTGGGCCTGCGTTTCATGTCCAGTATTTCCTGCATGGCGCGCTGATTGCCTTCCCGGGATAAATTGGAAGATACCACACTGCTCAAATCTATTTTAATCCGCAGTTTTTGTAACGCATGCATATAGCCTTCCAGTCGTTCTTTGCTGGCGAGCAAGCTATCTGGTCCGTTGATCATACCTATATTGCGGTGTTTCTTTTTCACGAGGAACCGAATAGCCGCTTCCATACCGGATTCCAGCTCACTGGCAATGTAATGTATATCTGGCATGCGTGGAATACGGTCAAAGAACACCACGGGGATATTCATTTTCTTCAGCAAATCAAAGTGCGCATAGTTCGCGGTATTTTTAGCGATAGATACCAGCACACCATCTACCCGATGGCTTTTCATGGATTCCACCAGCCGCTTTTCGCGGTCTTCTTCATCGCGTGATTGCCCTAACAATAAAGTATAGTTTTTACGATAGGCGACATCTTCTATGGCACTTACAATAGATGCGAAAAAATCGTGGTTGAGATTTGGTAAAATCACCCCAATCATAGAGGTTTTACTTCTTTTAAAGGAAAGGGCTACCTGGTTAGGTTCATAATTCAGTTCAGCAGCCAGCTGATGCACCCTGGCACTGGTTCTCAGGCCAATACTGGGATGATTATGTAAGGCTCTTGAAACAGCGGAAACAGAAATATTCAGGCGTTTGGCAATTTCCTTGAGCGTAGGGACCTGCGCACTCATGACATATGGTTTTAGATGGTAACACACATTTCAATACCCGGCACAATCTGATATGTTGAAATGGAAAAGTAACACAAAAAAATGATTCTCTGCCAGGGAGAGCATACGTAAATTAATTCCCTTATATTTAAGTAACGAATCATTATGAGTATTCCTTTTTTAAAAATTCCGTTACCCATCTGCCAACAATTATCTCCTGGTATCAATCGTGTAAGTATCCTTTCTTTCCCGGATGGCTACCTGCTTAACTTCGATGATGAGCCGTTTGTAATACGACTGGACCGTGATTTAAAAGAGGTATGGCGTAAAGATCTGCAGGCCCGGCGGGTCCGTTATGTGAGCTGTCAGGTAAGCGTCAGCACCGATGGACATCTGATAGCCGTATCCGGCTACAATGACGTACGCATCTATGATGGCAACGGTGGTTTACGTTGGACATTTACACATGAACCCTGGGAAAGCTTTCTGGGGGCTTCCTGCTTTTTCAGCCACAGCAACCGGCTATTATGGCTCATTGCCCCTGGCGATCAAGACCGGCTATACGTAGCCCGCACTTCCGACTTTGCTATGCTGGGCAGCTATGCGATGGAAGGCCAACAGGAATATAATTATAGCTTCCTTCCCAGCCCCGACCCGGAAAAAATACTGATTGCCGCAGCAGCCGGACAGGATGATTGCCAGCTATACCAGGTACAACTAAACGACGATCAAATTGTATTGGAAGTACTGGACACCTGCAACGACCGCATACCTTGCAATTTCTCTCCGAACGGCCAGGAACTGCTGACGGCGCCACATTACAGCGAAGGCATTGCTGTCTTTTCCTTTCCTTCCTATACGCTATCAACGCAACTGGAGCAGGAAGACTTATTCGCATCCATTGAAGGATACCCGGAAGACGCATTGGAATATACCGTGTTGTTTTTAACAGATGATACCTTACTGGCTGTTACCCGCTTCTCCCGGCTACTCCTGATAGACCGCAAAACGATGACCTGTACCGGAGAATTGCTGGCGGAGGGTAACGACATCAAAGCTTATGATGAGCGTGGCGAGGTAACCACTGATCCCACAGCTATTGTTGATTATGCGGGTGAAATTGTAAACGTACAGGTAGACCGGCAACAACGATTAATGATTACTTATTACTCCGGTGATATCCGGTGGTATGAAATACCGTTATTGCAGGGTCGGGCTGTTTTAAGCTGATTTTGCGTTATCTTTAGCAGGAAGGTAAAAGACTGTTTTTCATCTCTCTAAAAAACAAATAAATGAAAAAAGCTGCGCTGCTTTTTATCTGCTTCATTTTATCTGTTATTCCTTCCCTTGCCCGGCAAACGCCGCCAGATACGGTTAAAACCGGTATCTATATTACCAGTATACACGATATTGATTTCAAACAAAGTGAATACACCCTTAACTTATGGCTGTGGTTAACCTATAAAAACAAGCAGTTTGATTTTGTTCAAAACCTGGAAATACCACAAGCCAAATCGTTTACCAAATCTTTTTCTACCATCGACTCTAGTAATGGCCGCATTTATTTACTGATGAAATTACAGTGTGTGATGAAGGATTCCTGGAAGATCAACAATTTTCCTTTTGACCGGCAGAAGCTGCGTTTCTCCATTGAAAACTCCCAGTTCGACTCACATGCGTTGGTGTTCCAGGTTGACTCACTGGGGAAGCAGTATGATCCGCGGTTTACACTGAGGGGATGGAATATCGACAGCTTCAAAATGGTGACTGGTATTAAAGCATATGAAACGGCTTTTGGCGATACTACTGTACCACAACCGCATACGGAATACAGTTCCTTCCAGGTTAAAATCGGGATTGGCCGGGATGCCAGTCAGTTGTTCTGGAAAATGTTTCTCGGCATGTACGTGTCGTTCCTCATTGCCTACATTTGTTTTTACATTCACCCCGATAATATTGATTCCCGTTTTGGGCTGGGCGTAGGTTCGTTGTTTGCTGCCATTGGTAATAAATACATCATTGATTCCTCCCTGCCCGACTCCACCACCTTTACGTTGGTGGACACCCTTCATGGCATTACGTTGTTTTTCATTTTTGCCGTGATTACCTCTTCGGCCTTGTCATTACAGCTGATCAAAGCCAATCAGCATGGAAAGGCCCGCAGATTAGATCTTCTATTGGCGCAGGTAGTATTGTTGATATATGTAGCCCTGAATGTTTACTTTATTTCGAGAGCAGCGCGGGGTTAATTAAACCGGTTCATCAATGCTTCAAATTCAATTTGCTCCGTCGTCATATGTCCGGGGCCTCCGTACTTTTTCAGGTACTTCCATTTCGCCCTGGCATCAATTTCCCTTGGCTGTATCCTGGCGCTCAGTGCGTGTACCGGCCGGCCGGTTAATGCGGTGAAGTCGGAGGTATAGATTTCAAACTGCTGGCAAGGGAATCGTTTTTTCAACTGATGATCATGATCCCACAGGTATAATACTTCTCCCGCTTTATATTCTACAATAAACAAATCTCCTTCCTCTTCATACTCCTGGGCAACGGCCACCTGTAGCGCATTAATACGGGTTACCCGGATACCGTTTTCCATCAGCAGGCGATTCAGCTTTGACCATCTTCTTTTTGACCACCGGCGGGTCCGGTACATTTCATAGGGCGCTATCAATATAAACGCAAAACAAATGATTGCCATGGTACCAAACACCCAGGTGGCAGTACGAACGTGAATACGTATAGCCATTTCCGTGAATGCCAGTCCCATTAAAAAAATGAAGATAAAATCGGATATGTTAAATCGGGATACCCGTTGCTTAAGCGCTCTCCTTTTCAGCTTGTTTAACAAACGGATTTCGTCGGCAAGGAGTGGCCGGTTAATTTCTTCCATTTAAACTAACGTTGTTCGGGTAAAGAAAAACAATAGGCATAGTTTTTTCCGTTCGGGATATGATCAAAAGGTAGTGAATTTTAATAAAAGATACGCGTCCCCGTTAGACCAGAAAATGTAATCACTTGTAAATGATGGAAATGAGGGTGGGATTTTTTTGGGGCCTGTTATCTTGTAGCAGCCCCACCTTCGGCAGGGCTGCTGTATTCCTGCATTTAGCTTTCCAGGCAGGCGCTACTTTCTTCTGCTGCCAGTTGCCGTTGCAAATCTTTGCTGGTTTGCGAATTACCATCGTGGCTCCAGCCTGGTGCATAAAACATGTATTTCAACTTATCCATCAATGTATCGGTTTTCTTCATGTCCTGCGACATGGCGATAAACTCATGAAAAATGATGTTAACGGGCCCCCTGTTTTCCAGGTCTTTCACCAGTCCATATTTCACCTTATCTTCTTCCAGCTCTTCCTGGAAGGTGCCGAACATTCTGTCCCAGAGGATCAGCAGCATACCCATATTCTTATCGAGATAGCGGGGATTGCTGGCATGATGTACCCGGTGGTGGGAAGGTGTTACGAAAATATATTCGATAACAGGATGTAGTTTACCGATTGCCTGGGTATGTACCAGGTTACCATAAATCTGGGTTACGTAATAAGCCAGCAAAATATCAATAGCGCTAAAACCCATTAAGCTCAGGGGTACAAAGAAAAACAACCGGTACATTGGTTCAAATACGCTGGAACGGAAACCGGTGGTCAGGTTAAAGTATTCAGAAGAGTGGTGCGTTACATGCACGGCCCAGAACAGGCGGATATAGTGACCGGTAGCGTGCAGCAGCCAGTACAGGAAATCTTGTAGCAGGACCAGCACCGTCCAGTAAATAAATATATTGGGAATAATAAAGAGATGGTAACGGCGGTATACAAAATCCAGCAGCAAAAAGGTGCCCGATTTCATCACCACATTCACCAGGAAGTTAACACTCATCAGGTAAATGGTCGTCAGTGTGTCTTTCGATTCATAATGTTTTTTGTTGTGCTGATAACTGAAATACGATTCAATCAGACTTAAAATAATAATGGTCCCGAACAAATAAAAAATAGCCGAACTCAAAGTTGATTCTGTCATAGGTATTACTTTTCCAAAGAGATGTTCTCCCAATTACAGGTTTCTTTCGATAATAAGACGATTCCCGTGAAATAAACCCCTATACTACTACTAAAAAAGATTTCCTGCAAGTTCTTGCGGACAAATCCGTGTTTCTACTGATTTTCCCCGGCGACAGTTTTCTCTCCGTATCCGCTATGGATCATCTGTTCCGGCTTTTCATCGAAAATTCTGCCGGTAGTACCTCCCTATCGGCCGGCCGTTCAACGGGTCACTTTCCCTTACTTTTTTTTCCGGAATTGAATTATTATCACTTACTTTGTAATACAAAGTACTTTTTAAACCAGAAAAACAAACGCGCAAATACTTGCGTACTGGCGTAGCTATGTCTTTTTTTCATCAACAATTAAACATCCCAGATCATGTACCCAAGTGAAAAATGGATCGCGCATTTCACCTTCAACGCGCAGCAACAACGGATTAACTGGCAGCAGGCCCCCCAGCTCTCGCCATCCGAAAGGAACACCATCCTGCGCTCCATGCAGGCCTGGCAACTGGGCGAAACCTCCGACGGGAGTAACCTGGTCCGTGCCGCCAAAAAATACGCCGCCAAAGGCGATGATCCCTACTATGTGGCCGCTATTGAGCTATTCATTAAAGAAGAGCAAAAACATGGCAACAACCTGGGTAAATACCTCGATGCGATAGGCGAAAAAAGAATAAAACTGGATTGGGGAGATACCTTGTTTAGAAAAGTGCGGCATTTTAATACCAGCATGGAGATATGGACGGTGACTGTTATTGTAGTGGAAAGTACCGCGCAGATTTATTACCAGGCACTGAAAGATGCCAGCAACTGCCAGTTGTTAAAACAGATCTGCACAGACATCCTTATTGACGAAGCTTATCATATCCGTTTCCAGGCAGAGCGACTGGCGGACCTCTTTCACCGGAAAAGTGACCACTATCGTGCCGTTAGTGCGGTGCTTTATAAGGCTTTCTTTTTTGCCACCGCCACAGTGGTATGGCTGGGTCATCGCCGGCTGTTTAAAGCCGGCGGTAACACTTTCAAAGGCTACCTGCGTAAGATGCACTATAAATACATCAAAATATTTCAGCAGTCGATGCAGATCAATTATAACAGTCCAACCTACCAGGCATTTTTTCACAGCGGCAACTGAGTTATTGCTTGCGCACCTGGCGAAACACTATTTCCCGGCGCTGCCCGAATCCCATATGCTGATAAATACGAATGGCGCGCTCATTGGCCAGGGAAACATGGAGATAAGACACCACACCCGCAGCGGCATGTTGCTGACAAAGCCGGTTAATGAGCCGCTGTGCGTATCCCTTTCCGGCATAGTCGGCGCGGGTGCAGATGGCACTCAGCTCCGTAAACCCGGTTAAACGCATGCGTTCTCCGGCCATGGCTACCAGCTCACCGTTTTGCCGGATGCCATAGTAGGTACCGAGCAAACGGGTATCCTGTTTGTAGTAGCCGGGCTGCAAACTGGTAATCAGGTTAAACATATCGGTAGCATCTGCCTCGTTGAGTAGGGAAATGGTAACGCCTTCTTCGTCCATCATGGGCGGCATACTGCTTTCCAGCACCATCTGTGCGCAGGGCAGTTCATGTGTTATCTCCCAACCCGGGGGCAATGGCGGTAAATCACCAATCACAAAAAAAGTTTCGTTGGTACGCATCCAGGGATCCAGCTCCCGGAGGCTGTCTGACTGCGGATCACTGCAGGCTATAAAGGGAACAATACCTGGTTTATATCGCTTCGCATGTTCCGTTCCTTCTGCAAATGCAGCCTGTACACTGGTTAACGCCCCCCAGGCAGGGTTGTCTAAAACGGTTTCCTTCATAAAACTAATGTAATATTTTTCATCACATCTGCCATCTTTTTTTGACCGGCTAACGGGTAAGAATATACTTTTTCAGAAAAACGCCGGTGAGGGAATGCGCATCTTTCATGATGGCCGCGGGCGTTCCCTCGAATATTACCATTCCCCCTTCCCTACCGGCGCCGGGGCCCATGTCAATGAGCCAGTCGGCCTGACTGATAACGTCCAGGTTATGCTCGATGACCACTACGGTACTACCGCGATCCACGAGCTTATTCAACAGTACAATCAGATTCCCTACATCCGACAGGTGAAGGCCTGTAGTAGGCTCATCCAGGATATAAATCGGAGTGCCTGTGGCGCCTAACTCCGTAGCCAGTTTAATACGTTGACGTTCTCCACCCGACAAAGAATCCAGCGGCTGGCCGAGTGTCAGGTAAGAAAGTCCCACTTCTGCCATTCGCCTTAATACCACCAGCACTTCTTCTTCTGAGAAAAAACTGAGGGCTTCCTGCACATTCAACCGCAATACTTCATCCATATTTTTTCCCCTGAAATGATAGCCCAGTACAGTAGGTGTAAATCGCTTACCATGGCATACCTCGCAGGTAGTCACAATATCATCCATAAACGCCAGATCCAGCGAAGTAACCCCCAATCCTTTGCAGGCCGGACAAGCGCCTTCTGAATTGAAACTAAACAGGGAAGCGCTGACTTTATTCTGTTTTGCAAACAGCTGCCGGATGATATCGGATATTCCCGTATAGGTGGCAGGGTTAGATCTTACAGACCCCGCCAATGCATGTTGATTGATACAAACTGCTTCCGGGTACAATCTTGTAAATACGCCGTTTATCAGGCTACTTTTACCGGAACCAGCTACCCCTGTTACTACTGTCAATACACCCCTGGGAATATCCACGTTTACCTGTTGCAGGTTGTGCAAGCCGGCCTTGCGAACGGGATAACTTTCCTTCCATTTTCTGACCGCTTGTTTTACCGGGGAAGGTTTATGGAGACAGGTACCTGTTAGTGTCCCTGATTGCAGCAATCCCTTTACCGTGCCTTCGTAAACAACCTCCCCACCATGCTTTCCGGCACCTGGCCCCATGTCGATAATATGGTCTGCTTCCAGGATTACATCAGGGTCATGTTCCACTACTAAAACAGTATTGCCTTTATCGCGCAGCCGCTGCATCAACACATTCAACTGGTGCACATCCCTGGCGTGCAAACCGGTGCTGGGCTCATCAAAGATGTACAACATATCGCTCAGGCTACTCCCGAGATGGCGTACCATTTTTACCCGCTGCGATTCTCCCCCGGATAAACCGGATGTTTCCCGGCTCAGGCTCAGGTAGCCCAGTCCTATTTCAGTTAAATGCTGCAGGCGTTCCGTAATAGCTGCCACCATAGTGACCGCCTGCGGGGACTTTATGCGCCCTATTTCTTTTACCAGGTCGTTCACCTGCATAGCTGCATACTCAGCTATATTTTTCCCGTGGATCTTTGCGCTTAATATCTTTTTATTAAGCCTTGCGCCATGGCACTCCGGACAGGGCCCCTTCATCACTACCCGTTTAAGCGCAGGTTGCAACGTTTTTTTATTTTCTTCGGCTTCCTTATCCAGGAATCGCTTCGTGAATCGCGGAATCACACCTTCATACTTTGCAGAAGGCCACCAGCCTGATTTAGGGTGAGGTGGTTTGATTTCTTCCTGGTACAGCAATAAATTCCATTCTTTCTTTGTGTATTGTGATAGCTTTTTATTGTTGTCAAAAAAGCCTGATAACACATACCGTTTCCACAACGCCGTATCCACCTCAAATGCCGGAAACAATATGGCGCCTTCGTTCAACGACTTATTACGGTCAAACAATTTATCTTCATCAATCACAGCCACGGTTCCCAGGCCGTCGCAAACAGGACACATGCCTTCGGGATGATTAAACGAAAACACATTGGAATAACCCACAAAAGGTGTTGCTATACGGGAAAATAACAGGCGCAACAGGGAGTAAATATCAGTAATGGTACCTACCGTGGAGCGGGCATTTCCCCGGATCGACTTCTGGTCTACGATAATAGCCGGGCTCAGGTTCTCCATCAAATCAGCATCCGGTTGCCCATAGTGCGGCAGGCGATGCCGGATAAAACTGCTGAAAGTTTCGTTTAACTGCCGCTGCGCTTCCGCCGCAATAGTATCGAATACCAGCGAGGATTTCCCTGAACCGGACACACCTGTCAATACAGTAATTTGCCGTTTGGGAATGGTTACATCCACGTTCTTCAGGTTATTTTCCCTGGCGCCTTTAATGACAATCAGGTCATGTGAGTGCTGCTTCATACACAGAAAATGGTTAGATAGTTAACAAAGTTAATGATTACCTTTGTTAACTATTAACAAGGATAATGCCCAACACCACCGATCAACTTGAACAAGCCTATACGAATCTGCAATGCCTGATCATTGCGCAGGTCAACAGGTTCAGTACGGAAAAGCTTACCGGTACCCAGTACCTGTTGCTCGATTACCTCATACGCTGTGGAGCATCCACCACAGGGCAGCTTGCCAAACAATTTCACATCTCTCCCCCTGCTGTATCCCGTCACATTAAAAAGCTGATGGAAGACAAATTAATTACACAGCAGAGAGACCTTGAAGATCGCCGTAGCTATTTCAATGCCGCCACTCCTAAAGCGGTAAAGTTGGTTAATGAAGCAAAAAAAATGCGCCGAAACATGTCGCGGCAACTGCAACAAATCCTCTCCCAACGCGACCGTGCCGCCTTTATACGGCTATGTAACCTGATCACCACCCACCTGAAACCAGACGAATAAATCCTATTTATATATCTTATAAAAACGTTAAACGGTTAGTTGCCCTACCGCAAAACCTGTACCTTTGCCCTACCAAAACACACCTATTTACCTCCCTCACCGCTGTTAGATATAGCAGTCCACTGTTCGTATTGAATTAACTTAAAATATAAAATATGAAACGACTGGAGAACAAAGTCGCCCTGATTACAGGCGGCGCAGGAAGCATCGGACAAACAACAGCTAAATTATTTATCGAAGAAGGGGCCAAAGTAATATTGGTCGACCTTGACGAGGCGGCCCTTAAAAAAGCAGCCACAGAACTGGGTAGCAACGCTGCCTATGTGGTAGCCAACGTGACCATCGCGGCAGACGTAGAAAAATACGCCAAAGAAGCCGTGAAAAAATTCGGTAAAATTGATATCTTCTTTAACAACGCCGGTATTGAAGGCGTGGTAAAACCGATTATAGATTTTCCTGAAGAAATATTTGATAAAGTGATGGCCGTAAACGTAAAAGGCGTTTTCCTTGGTTGTAAATATGTACTGCCACAGATGAACGATGGTGGTAGTATGATCATCACCTCCTCTGTAGCAGGCTTAACTGCCTCTCCTAACTTTATCGCCTATACGACCAGTAAACATGCTACCCTCGGTATCATGAAAACAGCCGCACTGGAAGCAGCTCCCCGGAAAATCAGGGTCAACTCCATACATCCGTCACCGGTAGACAACCGTATGATGCGTTCTATTGAAGAAGGATATGAACCCGGCAAAGGAGCAGATGTACAGAAAGCATTTGCCGCCAGCATTCCGTTAGGCAGATATGCTGCCCCACTTGAAATCAGTAAACTGGTGCTTTTCCTGGGATCTGATGATAGCCAGTTTATCACCGGCGCACAATATGTAATTGACGGTGGTCAAACCACTAAATAAAATAGTTTATAGCCGATCCAATGATGCAAGCGACTTCCCCTGAAAAGGAAGTCGCTTTTTTAATGTCATCGTTATTTATTTTTTTTGGGAGACAGGTCCATGATTTCTATCTTCCTGAAATCAACCGGTTGGCCCTCGCTCTGTAATGCAATATACCCTTCGGATAACAACTTCCCGTCTATCTTAATTGCCGGATCATAATTATTTACAACCCCGCCACCAATCTGTGGTTTGGAATATTGTAATACGGTATCGCCGTTGATGATATGTGTTACCAGGGAATCTCCCAGTACAATCAGCTCACCCCGTACCCATTGCTCCCCTTCATATGTTTTGGAGGTAGACTCCAGGCAGTGCAGCGGTTCAATCTGCCCTTTATATACTACGTTGGTACCCGGGGAACACATGTTACCGGTAGGTCTGGGTTTGCCATCTCCTAAACCGCCCAGCAACTGCATTTCTACAGAGATAGGCCAGTCCTGCTCCTTCGGCATCGTACGCGGATCCTGCGAATGGAACATCACCCCGCTGTTCAACAGCGTATATTCCGGCGCCGTAGGACACCATTTGCCTACAAACCGGTATTCAAATTTCAGGTGGTAGTGAGAAAATGGCTTTTTATAATACAAATGGGCAAACTGCTCGTTGAAGTCGCCGTACTCATCATACCTCACTTTGATGATGCCATCTTCCACACGGAAAGTATGACCAAAGTTCTCTCCTACTTCATGGTGATGAATTTTCACGATCCAGTCGTTCATATCCTTTCCATTGAAAAGGGATACCCACCGGCCTTTTTTATCTTGTTCGGGGCTATCTTTTGTAGACGCGTGAAAACAGGACATCGCACCACAACTTAGCGTCAGTGCCAGCATCATACGTGGAAAATAGTACTTCTTCATATAGATCTGCAGTTATAATTTTGAATCAGCGTACAAAATAACTTTTTAATGCAAAGAATGAAAGGGTTTATTTATTCCTATATTTGAAACCGTTCAAACTGGAATATATTAATGAATAAGCTGGTAGCATTAGCGGCAATAGGTTTGTTATCCCTCACCGTGCACGCACAGGACATCAATGATAACCTACGGAAACAAGCTTCCACTACACGTGGCGCCATTACCACAAAAGACTGGATACTCCGCGGCACTGTAAAATCAGTGAAGGAATGCAGCTTTGGCTTCGACGACAAAGGGCAAAACATGTCCACCTTCAATTGCATTGAAATGGAATTTAACCGGGAAGGCCTGCTACTTAAAAGAGGTTTTTATAGCAATAAGGATAAGAGCACGCCCGATAGCAGGTATTATTATGCCAACAACCGCTTAGATAGCATTACGGGCTTTCAGAAAAAAGTATACTCCTATGATGCGGAAGGCCGCCTGCAAAAGATCAGCAGCTACGGCTACCACGACGAAAACCGGCGTACCGTGATCACAGAAGAAACGTTCGAATACAATAAAAAAGGAATGATTACCAGCAATGCGCAAAATTCCCTGTTGGATAAAACCGTTACCCAATACACTTATGCGTATAACAAAAACGGCAACCTGACAGAACAACATATGGTCAGTCCTACCGCTGACATCCTTTACCAAAACGAATTCGACAACAAAGGCCAGGTATACAAAAGCCGTATCACCTACGCAAAAACGCCGGAGCAAAATAACTTCAGCGGCATGGAAATGAACCCGCAAGGCGATATTTCCGCGATGACTCTCAGCAGTCAGAAAACAGCCACCGTACGTACTTATCAGTATGAATACGATGCGCAGGGCAACTGGCTAAAACAAGCCGTTTTGCAGAATGACAAGCCACAATACACTGCGTTTCGTACCATTACTTATTACCTGACAGGCAACGACGTACTTACTACCACCGCTACCAACATGCCGGTAGTCAAGGCGCCGCTGTTACCTACAGAAGTTGTTGACTCTTTCGTAGCCGCGCTGGACCAGCAACGGTTTCCAACGGCCTACAGTTACCTCACGGGCGGGCGCTGGGGCACCGTGGCGCAATTTTCCAGCACCAACGCCTATGGCGGCATTACGGCCGCCAGGATGCTGAAAATGGAACCAGCTCCGCTACTCATTGGACAAAACACCGTGCCGGTGACCGCTACCATGTATGTGGAAGATCCTGCCAATGGCAGCGGTACCTTTGTACAACAGTTCCAGCTACAGCGTAAAGGAGACGATTGGAAAATAGCAGGGATTAAACTCATCAGCAGCACGCGCCCTGTTGACAACTGGAACCTGAACCTGGCCCCTCCTCCCGATTTAACCGAAGCACAGGTACTCCGTTTGTCCAAAGCCGTATATGACACCGTTTCCATGGTTTCTCCCGTTGGCAGTGAAAACGACCGGATGGAACGGCACCTCGATTCCCTGCGATTTTTTAAGGATGGTAAAACGCTGTACTGCATTGCCGTCTTCGCCACACAAGGACCGCAATACGGAGCCTCCACCGGCTGGTGTGATATACTGTTGTTTAGCAAACCTGCTGATAAATGGCAGCTGCAAACCTTCCTGCTGAATGCCGGCGGAGGTGGCATGTACGGCTACTCCGGCCATTTTGCAAAACTACTACGCATAGGAGATGAACACCTCGCTATTGTCCTGAAAGGAGGACTTACCCATATGGGCGAAAGCAGATCCTGGGCAGACCTGGTAGCCTTACACCAGGGCAAGCTACAACCGCTCACGCATATCGACACCGACTTCGAATATGACAATGGCAGTGGTGAGGATAACATCCGGTGCTCCGAAACCAAATACCGGTTTGAAAAAAATGGCAAACGGGTATATGATCTGATCATTGAAAACTATCGTTGCAACAATAGCAAAAATCCTTTGTGGAAGTTTGTGGTACCTTACAACAACGGATATACGATACCGGATTCGGTGAATGCGGAGGATTAGTTACACCGACTTCCCGTTTTTATAATATTCATGCTGAATACCTTCCAGCAGGTCTTGTGTGCCGATGGGGCGGTCTTCAGACAACGCGCGAATAGACGCTGATTGTACAATATTCAGGATAGAGGCGCCTGTGAGTTCATACTTGCGGGCCAGTTCCTGCAGGCTGATATCTTCGCTCCATGGGATATTTGCCGGCATCGTATTATTCCACAGCACCAGGCTTTCCTGCTCATTAGGCGGATTGAAAGGCACCACGGTTTGAAAGCGGCGAATAAAGGCCTGGTCCATGTTGTTGCGGAAGTTAGTTGCCAGGATTACCAATCCGGGATGTTCCTCAATTTTTTGCAGCAGGTAGGATACTTCCTGGTTTGCAAAACGATCGTGTGCAGATTGTACATTGGTACGCTTACCAAATAAAGCATCTGCCTCATCAAAAAAAAGGATCCAGTCTTCTGCCCTGTCAAACACCTGTTGCAGGTTCTTTTCTGTTTCCCCGATATACTTGGATACTACCATCGACAAATCGATGCGGTATACATCCAGCCCGAATTGCTTACCCAGCAAGCTGGCGGTTAATGTTTTCCCGGTGCCTGGCGGGCCGTAGAACAGTGCCCGGTAGCCGGGTTTCGTTCTTCTGCCTAAGTTGGCATCTGCTGTAATGCGATGATTAAACTGAAGCCAGTGGCGAATCATTTTCAGTTCCCGATCGGTTTGCCGGGATATCACCACGTCGTTCCATTCCATTTTTGTTTCCAGCAAAGTAGCCGGGAAATTAGAGCCAAAAGAGGGGCGCCATTTCCTGCCGGTCAGGAATTCCGCGAGTCTTGATTGAGATAAGAGCAGGCGGCCGCTCATTTCTGGTTCTCCCTCTCGTATATCTTCAAGGGTAATAACGCCCGACTGGAAAATAGTAGGCCGTTCAATGGCGCTGCCGTTTATCCTGCCGCCATATACCTCTCCTTTCAGCCAGGAGGCATAGTGCATGCGCATGTCCATATTCATGCCGGCCAGCAGGAAAAGGGCTGTTTCGCCGGTAGGAATGATGCCGCGGTAGTTGGTGCCTTTCACGCCGCCAAACTCCGGAAAATCGCCTCCTTTAGGCAGGTATTGCCGGATCAATGATGTGAAGAGATCCGGATGTACGTGTGGAGAGATTGCCAGCATCAGTATAATATATTCTTCCACGGAAAGATGGTGATCAATTACGTATCTCGCCAGTGGGGAGTCGTCATCTGTTAATTCGAAAGGTGGCTGTTCAAATTCTTCTTTCCTGCCGAAATAATGATCCAGCCTGGCAGCGGCTATGTTGATCAGCACTGACATAGAGGTGGCGAGAAAAGATTGTCCCTCTACGCCGGGGATATTCATTTCAGGCGTTTCTGATGGTGTAGCTGTTATTTCTTTTTTCTTCCAATACATGCTATAAAATTTTCAGGGTCATTAAGGGGTACAATCAGCATCTTTGGTACCGACGCAATCCACTGCCTTCTTATTGGCCGCGTCCAGTTTCGCCATATATTCCGCTACCTTTTCCGTGTATTTATCGCCTGCGGCGATATACTTATCGGTCGATTGTCCGACGGCGCCGGTAAACGAAGGCACTTTATGTTTGGCCAGGTAGTTCAGTGCAAAAGTGCCATGGCTGCCTTCGTGGAAGCGCAAGGTGGTATGGCCACTCTTTTTATCTTTTTTGGTAGTGCCACGTCCATAGATGGAAGTAGACTTTGGATCTGCTTCAGGGGCATACACCGTTTGAATGGTAATTTCCAATGTAGCCTTCCCGATGATTTTTGAAATTTTATCATTTTTAGTTTCGTAGGAAGGCGGGCCACCAGCCACATAAGAAATGTTGGTGACGGCAGATTTACCCGGCGGCACCGGGCCGGTGGTATCGGGCAATATAATCACCTTCACCCGGCCTACCTGTCCGGTGGCATCTACAACGTCGCCGGCGGCATCGGTATCTGTTTTCATTTTCTTTGGCACCGGCGTTGAAATATTTGGGATATCCTTTTTCTGCACCACCTCCAATGCAGATCCCTGTTGCTGTACCACGTGGGTGAGTTCATGTGCCAGCAACCATTTACCTTCGCGGGAGCCGGGGTTATATTTATCTTTGTTGAAATAAATTTCACCACCATAAGTAAATGCCTGGGCTTGCAGTTCTGTGGCTGCCGCCTGCGCTTCCGGCCCGGTATGGATGCGTACTTTACCAAAGTCGTACCCGAAGCTACCAGACATTTCTGTTACTGTACCGGTAGGCAACGTTTGTCCGTTTCCGTTAGCGATGCTGTTTGCGTTAACCCTCCCTTTGGGCAAAGCCGACCGATGTGGACCGGCACCTTCCTTCTTAGCAATATGCCTGTCTATTGACCGTTGCACCACTTTATCCGCCATTTTATCGGCTTCCTGTTCCTGCGAATCACCAGGCGTACTTACGGTTAATTTGGCCTGGGGCTTTGCTCCGGGCGGGAAAAAGGTGGAATGGTGCTCGTTTGTTTCCTGCGACGGCTCGGCCTGGAAGAATTGCTGCACCGGCCTTCCTTCTCCTTTTTTCTTTTTTCGGCGCAGTTGTTTTTTTACAGCCATGGTATTATTATTTAGAGAGATGTTGCATTTCTTTTTTTACGAAATAGTCGGCCGGCAGCCCGATGTCCTCACGCATGGCCAGCAGCAGCCGTTCCCGGGCGGCTACCGTGGTATCAGCAAATACCCCGTCTGTAGCCGCAGCCTCCTGTAATTCGCGGAATGCCCTGATTACTTTAGCAGAGGCCATCAATACCAGCTGCGCCTCCAGCTCCCGGACATTTAGTTTTACCCTTACATCTGGTTCTTCTTCCAGGTCATCTACCACTACCTGCCAGCTATCCAGGCATTTTTCGTATAGGCTTATTCGATGGTTGAATTGTTTTCCTTTCAGGATTTTATCCCCATGGGTACCAATAGCGTTACTGAGAATGAACGTGCAGATCACGGCCACCGCCGCAAAGATAACAACGATAGCCCGGGTTGCAGGTTCCAGGCCCAGTTGCTCCTGCCGGAGGAGCAGGTATCCCTGCCAAACCACCCAGATCATGACGGTGAGTGTGAGCAGTGCCAGTAACATTTGAATGAAGCTTCGCATAATATCAGGTTGTATAAAGTTTAATATGTGATGGCGCCAGGATAACTGTCAGCCGGTCTCTTTCTCTCTTGCTAAATACATACTTACCTTTCAGTTTATATTCGATCAGGCGGTCGTAAGAATCGAAGCGTACAGTACCCCTGTCTTTCATAATTTTAACAATCGCTTTCGCCCAATCTTCTTTCATACCATCTATTCCTTTTACCATTTCTTTCGCAGTGGCGGTATCCAGGAATACCGGATCTTTATCCCGTTCTTTTAGCGCATAATGATCTGCCCGGTCATCAATCTTATTATTGATCGTTTTTTCGATGATGGGTTTGGCAACGGTTTGATCAGGATCTACCAATATCGCTTTGCAATGGAGCGACTTTGGAACAAACTGCTCTCCTCTCCGGATGCTTTCCACGTCTGCTACTTCTTTTGCGTTACCTATTTTCGCCTTCTCAGCAGGCGTCAGCGCCGGCAGTGCACTTCTTCCATAATTCGGTACTACTTCATAGTCTACAATAGATCCTTTAGTCACAAAGTTCTTTACGTTTTGTTCTACCAGGTCGCGGTGATCTGCATTCGCCTGTACCGTCAGCGGAGTAAGGTTCTTCATGTCTTTACCGGTACCTCCCAGCTTCTGGTTGAGCAGGTGACCAAGAATATAGTAAGGTCCATTATCTTTCTTCCTTCGTTTGATATCTTTATACGTGGCTGGTTCATTTACATCCGGTTCACTACCTTTCAACGGATTTTTCTTCGTTAATTTCTTTGCATGCATGTAGGTAGCATACTGATTTGAGTTAACCGGGTTGAGGGTCAATTCAGGATCGATATTCTTCGCTGAAATATCATATTTAAACAACGGTCCTATGATAGCGCCCAGGTCGTCCATCAACTTCACGATATCTCTTTCTTTATCGTCGTCGGTATACTTAGGCGTTGTTGGTTTCTTTTCAGCCAGCTTAATTTGGTCATATTTCTTTATCGCCTTGTCTTTCCGGTCCTGCATTTTCTTGCCTTCCGGGCTTTTCGGTTTATCGATAACAATAGCGTTTAACCAGGTTTCAAATTTCTTGGGCGTGCTTTGTACGATCAGCTCTGCACTGTTTTCGGTGCCTTTGAAGGAGAGGCTATGTGTTTCTCCATCTTCTGCTTTAAATTCTGAACGTATACCCAGCCAGCCCAATACTTTATTGAGGGCAGATTTACCCATTTTAAGCAAGCTATCTATTACGCTGATGGCACCATTGATGAGCCAGTCTATAGCGCTATCTACCTTTGTGCGGCCGGCGGTCACGATTTCTTTGATCTTATCGCCAACAGGGCCAATAATGACTTCTACCGAAAATCCTATTACTACCGGTACAGCCTTTGCCAATACGTCTTCAAATGCTTTCTGTGCATGATCCAGTTTACCGCCGATGATTTCCGCGAGGTTATCCATCGCCTGGTTGGCCAGGTTCAGGATACGGTTAGCGTAGGCGATGGCCTCTTTCATGGTATCATAAATGAGGATAATGGTATTGATGGTAGCACCTATACCCAGTGGATCTGCACTGGTAGCCAGGCGCTTCATAATCTCCGCGGATATTTTCTCTGATATCCAGCTAACAATACCGCTGATCACCATATCTTTAAGATCCTCCAGTTTTTCCTGGGCCTTACGAAGCAAGCCTGCTGCACCTTCTTTTATCCAAACGGTGACCCATTCCAGCGCGCCGGTTAACATGCCCTGCATCTTCCGCATTTTGGCCACCCGTTCCTTTCCGATCCTCGGATGTTCTTCCATCCGTTTGTATACATTTTCCAGGTTGATGCCAAAGAGATCCAATACGTACCCCAGTATGCTGCTCAAGCTAAAATCGGACGGAGGAGCTACCGCTACGGCGCCCTTCACTTCTCCAAACAACCATTCCAATGCGCCATGCAGCATATGTGTGCCCAGGTTATCATAGAAACGTACAAAGCCGCCTTTGATCACGTTCCATACATTTTTCAGGAACTCACCCGGCTTTTTGATGATGTCGGAGAAATTATGCGCGGCCTTGGCTATTACGGCAGTAACGAGTGTTGGATCGATGCCGATTAAGCTCAGGAGGTTACGGAAAAATGTCCAGAGTCCTCTCGCCAGCTTACCATCCACAAACACCTGTTGTATCACAGTAAGTGCTGCAGCCCTGATCTGGGGCCATTTTTCTTTCAGATCGATGAATTCTGCAATCACCGGAATCTTCTTGAGGATGACCTCCGTGAGCCAGTTCGTAATGGGATCCTTGATACACTTGGGTACCAGGTTAAGCGGACCCAGAATGAAGTCGCCCAGGAAGTCCAGTACATTGCCTGCTACAGCCACCAGCTTCAGCAACATGTCGATGACCCGTTGCATGAAGCCGCGTACATCCTCCATTCCCTGGTAAATCTTGTCAAACATCCACACCACCTTATCCTCCGCCCAGTCTTTCACACTGGCAATTGTTTTAGGTACCCAGCTCACCAGGGAGTATACGGGTCCGAGGTATTCATTGCTTTGAAGGCCGTTAAAGAATGTACTTACGTTAACGGCTATATTATTTACTTTCTCCAGTACCCATTGTCCGGCGGCGATAATGGTTACTTTGATGCGGTCTATCGATTTGTTCAGCGCAGGCAGCAATACATCGCGGAGAGAGGTTTGTTTGTTGGCTACCGCATCATCATCGTTGCCCATGGCGGTGGCGGTATCTGCTACCTTATCCAGCCATTGCGTAGCGTCCTCCTGTAATTTGCGGATGGCGTCCATGTTGATCATCGCGCCAATGCCGCTGATGACAGCCTGTATAGGTTCTATTACCGGGCGTAATTGTGTTTTAATAAACTGCCATGCTTCGCCCAGTTTGGCAGATACGAAGTCCATAAAACCACCTTCCTCGGAATTATCGATACCGAGTTTTTTACAAATCCAGGCCCAGGCATCGCGGTAGGGTTGAATAATGATGGCATCGAATTTATTCCAGATCCATCGTCCGAAATTTTTGATACGGTCCCATACTTTACCCGCGAAGGCCGTGACCTTATCCAGAGCAGGCGTCATGTATGTATCCCATATTTTATTGAGCCATAGCCGCAACGGCTCAATGGCTTCCATCACGCGATCCCAAACGGCGCCGGCAATGGCTTTCACTACCACAGAAAGCAGGTTCAGTGCATCAAACAAAGGCTTGCAATCTCCTTTGGACAGGCCGTTGAGGATCACCGGCAGCTGATTTTTCAGGTGAATAAAAATCTGGATAATCAGCATGAACTGCTCATCAGAAAATCCGAGACCATTGAACAGCTCCCTGAAGAGACCGAATAAAGCGTTTTTGATATAACCGAAAACGCCCTGTGATTTTACGTCTTTATAAAACTCGTATATATCAGGAGGTAAATGAGATGCCAGTATGGAATCGGCGCCATTGAGCAATGTATCTGTCCACGAGGTTTTCTTTTCCTCCCCGTTTTCCTCATCACGTTGTACGGTTTTAGCAGCACCCTGTTGGACGGTATGGGTCAGTTCATGGGCCAACAGAAAACGGCCGGAGGTAGATTCCGGCTGGTATTTATTTTCTCCGAAATAAATATGATGCTGATAAGCAAATGCCTGGGCGCCTATTTCGTGGCTGAGGGCAGCTGCTTCTGTGCCGGTGTGAATACGTACCGCACTGAAATCAGCCTGAAAGGCTGTTTCCATTTGTTGCTTCACGGGTGCTGCCAATGGACTTCCCGGTGCGCTTGTTTTCAAACGGGTGGCAAAGGTGTCGCTGGTGCGGAAACTGCCATCACCGGCGCGTTGAAGTCCGCGTACGGGTTTGGTGGCAATAGCCTCTCCTTCTTCTTCATGTCGGTGAATGTTATTGCTGCCATCGCCTGGCGGACGGGCACCACCGCCACCGGTGAAAGACAAAACAGGCATACGCAATACCTTCTCTGCCATGCGATCGGCTTCTATTTCATTGGGATCATCCGGTTTGCCTACTTTAAGACTGGGTTGTATCCGCATCGCCACAGCAGGTGCGGTGGATTCATCCAGGCTGGTATGCAGCTTTTCATCCTGCTCGCAAGCAGCGCATTTTGTTTGTATAGGCGCTTCTTCTTCTCCGGGAGAACGCTTCAGTTCATCTTCCGCTTCATGTTCTGCACACTTTGCCTGTATTGGTGCTTCTTCCGGTGCTGTATAACGTTTTATCTCCTCGTGCTCACATTCTGCACATTTCGCCTGTATGGGCGCCTCTTCTTCCGCCGGTGAACGTTTCAGTTCATCTTCCCTTTCGTGTTCTGCACACTTTGCCTGTATAGGGGCTTCTTCTTCCGCGGGTGAACGTTTTAGTTCATCTTCCGTTTCATGTTCTGCGCACTTCGACTGTATAGGGGCTTCTTCCGGTGCTGTATAACGTTTTATCTCCTCGTGCTCACATTCTGCACATTTGGCTTGTATGGGAGCTTCTTCTTCCGCGGGTAAACGTTTCAGTTCATCTTCTGTCAGATGCTCTGCGCACTTCGCCTGTACCGGCTCTTCTTCTGAGGGGTTGCGTTTTATTTCCTCGTGTTCGCATTCTGCGCATTTGGCTTGCACAAACGCGGCCCGTTTAAGGGTCTGTGATTGTTCACCATTCGTATGTTTTGCCTGAAGTTTTTTTCCAGTTAGCGACCGGTGAATACCCGGAATAAATAAGGCTTGCAGGGCGTGTGTATCGGCGGCAGTATCTACATCGCGGGACACCGTAGCGGCAAAAAAAGGAGTTGTTTGTTGAGCGGCATGGCGCTGCCCGGACTCTTCCTTCCGGAAAAGTTTACCGGTTTTCAGACCGGTAGTGGGAGTTGCGTTATGAACAGCACTTTCGCTCATAGGGTTACTTCAATGAATTAAATGCAGCGACATATTTTACCACTGCACGTATAATATTTGAGGCATCCAGGCATATTTTACCATGGATACTTTGTTGATGAGAATATCTTCTGTTCGTGCCTGGAGCGTCAATATCCAGGCGCCATCACTGCGCTGGGATAATTGTCCTTCTCTTTGCAGGAAGGCAGTGCTGAACCAGTCGGCAGAAAATTTGCGGTCTTTGCGCCATGCTTCCAGGTAGTCTGCCAGCATGGTAGCAGCCGCCTGTTGTGCAGCGTCATCGGGAGCCAGCGCGGGGTCTACCGGCAAATGCAGGGGCCAGTTACAAAGCAGCTTATTGAGTACCCAATGTGCTTCACCTGCTACATCGTTCTGCCCATAGCAGATATAGTGTAGCAGCAGGATAGCCCGCTGTTGGGCCGCCTCGTCTACGAATTGCCGGTCTGCCACATAACCGAGTGTTCTGAACAACCGCCCACACTCCATCCAAAGCAATACCAGTCCGGCGTTTTCAATTTGCAGTCCGCGCTTCAACTGCTCCGTGAGGTTACCTACTTTATTCGTAATCGTATCGATGGTGGCTGGGATATCCAGCTTGGTACCGGCTGCTTTTTCATGGGTAGCACTAACGCTGCCGGCTATACTATTTCCTGCTGCCCGTTGAAACAAAGCCGCCCAAACGGGGGCATCGGGCAACGCAACCGCCGCCGAGGTGTTGGTGGTTGTGGTAGTAGTAGCATTTGCTGCACTTCCTGTTGCTGAAGGCAATACACTTTTTCCGGCGCGGGCCAGCGCTTGTATGATCCACTCTTGTAATACGGCCTCCCCGCAGGAAAACGTGCGTAGAAAAAACTGTTTCATTCCAACAGCCCCCAGCAAATAATACAGGCGCATCCACACTACCGGATCTTCTTTGCCAGCGGCTTTCAGGAGTTGTTCAACTTCCGGTTGTGCGCTGTAGGGCAAGGCGCGTAATGCTTCCTGTAAAGCAACAATAACTTCACTTCCATTGTCAAATGCCCGGATCCCGTATTTCAGAAAAAACAGTTGCACAGCCAGCGTATATTCAGCGCTGTCCGGAATAATAATATTCTCTGCGCGTTGGGTACTGAGTTGTTGCCGGATAGCTATCGCCAGTTGTGACAGCAATTGTGTATGAAAGTCGTTTTCGTTGGTGCATTGCAGTGAAATTGAAATCGCCGGAATTTCAACATACTCCCCTTCATTTACCAGGCCATCCAACAATGCGGTTAGTTGTGCCGTGAAAGCAGCAGTATGTAAGCGGTAACCCAACTGCTGTTGCAGTTGGCCTGCCAGCTTTGGTTCAGAAGCATTTACCTGTACTTCCATCCGTTTAATGATATGTTGTTGCTCAGGCACGTGGTTGGGGTTGTTGATTCATCACGTAGTAGTCGAGGTACTGGATACCGCAACAACTCACCTTGTACGGGAGCATAAAATCGCTCACGATAGTGAAGGCTTTTATTTCTGCCCGGTCAGAATGAATACATTCATTCAGTTCTATCTGCTCATCTTCATTGGTATATACCAGCACCAGCGTTTGGCCCTGTTGTAATGCCGGCCGGTGTTCCAGCCCAAGCATATAAGGCAGCAGCCCGATGTTTGTGGTACTGTGTATATCCACCGCGATGACGTCTATACAGAGGTTGTATGACAACAAGTATTTAACCAGGTCAAAGCCATTGAGCCAGCAGTCTTTGTTATCGCTGTTCAGCGTGATGGTTTTGCCGATATGCCCTTCTACCCGCAACCAATGCCGTGGCTCGAAGTTAAATGCCAGTGGCATCAATACTTCCGGGCGGGTGCTGTAGCTATCATTGCTGACATCGGTAGAGGCCTTATCGTCATTGCCCGGATAGGCATTATACGACAATAAGGTATCGGTACGCCGCAACACGGTGGTTTCATAGTCCCAGAACTGGTGTACGGAATAAGCACTGTTGCTATCCAGCGGATAGTAGTAAGGAATAGCGGTTTTCCCCAATGTTTCTGCGCTACTGCGTGTAGGCGTTACTTTTATAGGCAGATATTGGAACGGATCGGGATCATCCGGTTTGGCAAGCGATTCCCAGTAGTCGGTAGAATCAAGTTTGTCTTCTATGGTATCGTTGGAGGTAGCCAATACTTTCTCCAGGTGCAGGAAAGGCAGGTCAAACGTGCGTATCATCACCATTATGCGCCAGTGCATGCAGCGTACTTCGCGGATGGTGGCATCCTTTTCGGCGGTCAGCGCCAAATCGCGGAATATCAGCGGTTGATAGGTGCTGCGACCGCCCAACACCGGGCCCAGCAGCACCACGAGGCCGGTAGCATCTTTTTCTGTGAGCGCTGTGCAGGTGCATTGTCCGCGGAAGCCGTTGAGTTTTAACACCAGCTCATTATAGGCCGTGGTGAGATCCCGCAGCCAATCGTATATGTACTGAATATAAAACAAGTGCAACCCTTCCTCATAAAAAGCATTCAGTTTAAGCACCAGCATTTTCCGGTACTGTTCCAGGTAAGCAGCTCCTTTATGAGATAGCAGCGGGCCAAAAAGATCATGTAATAATTTCAGGGCATCGCGGAATATTTGTTGATAGTCGTCGATAATAGCTTTATACTCAAAGAAAATATCTGCATACGCTTTTACATTTTGAAAAGGTGGTTGCAGGTTGCTTTCCTTCAAGCCTATTGCCGGATTCACGATAGCCAGCTTTTTGTAACCAAAGCGGGGCATGGTTAACAGCGGCAATTGCAATACCGGGCGAAGAAAACGATCTACTGCCGGAATATCAATATCATCCGGAGAAAAATTGTTGGAGAAAAGCGACTGGTCATCATCGGGTGCGGGTGCTTCTATTCCGGCTACGCGAGCCATTGCATTGCGGGTAACGAGTATCCAGTATAACTGCGGACCAGCTTCCACATCACCGGGCAATGCCAGCAGTAACATAATTTTATCCCGGTTCAGATTCCGTTCAGGTATATCGTCGGGATGTTGTTGTTTGAGGGAGTCGATTGTATCGGGTGGTGCATTATCCGGGGCCAGGAGCAGGAACTGCATGTGTTGGGGATCCAGTTTGTCCAGTTTCAAATAGGCGAGCATAAACTGACTTACGGTAGTCCATGCGGAGGTATTCGTCTCCCCACTACCGGGTACAGTTGGTAATGGTTTTACATAATAGCGGAACTTTTTCTCCGGGGTATGTAATATGGTGCCATCTGGTAATATCACGGTACCTTCTGACACATCGATGGAGCAATCTGAATTTACGTGTACTTCTGTTCCACATACTACGCCGTTGCCGGCAAAACAGGTATCAATATGTTCTTTCATGAATACTGTTGTTAGAAATAATGAATCTGAGTGTCTTTCCAGTTGTTCATCAGCGTTACCAGCGCATCGTTGGCTTCAGCCAGGTTGGGTTGTCCTTTGGTGCAGAGCCGTTTTATCCATTCGTTGTACGCTGCTTCAAAGGCCAGCATATCCGTTCTACTCAACAGCACATAGCGTACGGAAAGATGTGCCGGCATTTCCCGGCGAAGGGTTTGCATAAATACTTCCAGGCGGTCGCTGTCCTGGAAACGATCAGCCCAATCCGGTAATGCAATGGTAATCCAGAAAGAGTATGGGTCGAGCAGACTGATATCGTCCGGGCAGGCAATCATGGGCATCAGCCATTGCGTGAAGGTAGTATTACGTGGCCGCAGGAGAATGTGTTCCAGCAGGTGGAAGCTATCATCGTTGCAATTGCCGGATGCCAGTTCCCGCAGGTATTCCAGCCGCTTGGCTGCGCCATCCCTACCTGGGGATGGTTCCAGCATCAGCGCATTTTTAACGGTACGGGAAGCAGGCGGCACATTGAGCCAGAAACCTACTACGTTATCATCTACAATATCATAGGCGCTGCTGTCTCCTGCCCTGTTGAGGAAATCGAGCCGGGCTTTTTTAGCCTGTTCAAAGCTCCTGAAGCGTTCAGTGCTTACCAGCAAACGTGCGCCAGTTGAGCCTTGTGGCCGGATATAGAATACATATTCTGTTTCCGCACTGGCATTACCCTGGTTATCTGTTTCCCCTACACCTACTTCAAACACGGGCTCACAGGTAATGGTGTGACGGGTAGCGTCCTGCATGCCTAATATGGCGCATACGCGTTTACGTACTCCTTCTACATTATCTGTTTTCCAGTAACGGAATTCATCTTTATCGAACTGGTATACAAACCCGCTGGCCCTTTTAGCACCCAATGCTGGTACCTGTTGCAGGAAGCGCTGCTTGTCGGCAATACTTTCTGTGAGGCCTTCATCTATTGCCCAGGCATCCCCGTCGGAAAGCGGCATTTCAATCCGGTACAATTGCAGGGCGTAGTCGGTGAACTGTTCTCCGAAACGGGCCAACATATGATCCAGCAAACGATCCTGGTAGAGTTGCTGATCGGTATCACTGCCGGAGGTGAGTTGTTGTAATGCCGTCACATACGCATTATGTTGATCTGCCTTAAAGGCGTCCCATTCAGGATCCGGATTCACTTTATTGAGTGTGGAATCCACCACCTGTGCACCTTTATAGTCCAGCAATATTTCTTTTATACCAGGGATGTTGTACAATGCCTGGTACATGGTAGTGGCATCACTTTTCACGGAAAAAAGCGTCTTCACAGCCGATAGTTGTGTCAGGTAATTTGCCAGCAACTGGTCATAAAAGAAGAGGTATCCTTTCAGTTGTTTGGCCTGCGCCTGGCGGAGGTCCGGTTGTTTTTTAGAAATACCGGTATTGCCGATTTTGTAGGTACGGGGGAAGTCTTCCTGTATACTGGTAAAATCGGTCAGGTCTGTCAGTATCCGTCCATCGGGTACAGGAAGGTCCTGTTGTTGCTGCCGGTTAATCTTGGTGGTGCTATCCGGATGTACGTCCAGGTATTCTTTAAGCCGGAGCATGTCTACCGGTACTTCTTTGTAATGGGCAACCACTGCAAAAGCCGAACAGTCGATGCTCAGGGCAGGAAGGCATTTACAATCCAGTGCCAGGCACCATTTTTCGGCGCTTGCATTGCTGTTATCATCGCTGCATAAATACATATTCAGCCGGTCGATCTGTACCACGCCTGTTATTGCGGCGATGAGCTGGTAGAGGTCAGAGCGGTAAACCGTTTGCCGGGGTTGTGCGGCCAGCAATTCGGCATCGTCGATAAAACCGTTTTGCAGCAGTGGTCCCTGGTATACCGGATCGGCGTTGTAATATTTTTTAGCCGCAATAAATACATCGTTGTAATAATCTGATACCGCCGTGTTATCCCATATGTTGGCGATGGCTGCCTGGAAAGCGGCATCACCGGTGATGCGTATGTTGAGCATGCTTTGCAGTGCGGTTACCAGTTCGTCTGGTAACTGTGCATTTTGCAGGGTGGCGATTACATCGTTGTCTATTTCAAACTGCGCGTAGCGGTTCATCATTTCTTCCAGGCTGTAGAAACGAATTACCGGCGACAGATAATGTTCTACGGCACGGTATACATTTGCCAGCACCGCCCATTTATCTGCGGCAGGATCCAATTCCAGTGCAAGGTCCAGTCCCATTCCCACAGTGTCGGCTATATGCACATCCGGGTGAATGTCTTCACTGAGATTGCGTACGCGGTGTAATCGTTTTTTAGCTTCTGCAATAATATCAGCTTCGTCACCTACATAATCTTCTTCCAGGCGAAGTGTGATGCTGTAAATACCTTGTGGTTGAAAGAGGTTGTATTCTGCGGGCTGATCTTTTGCGGGCAGTTCGCCGATGCGGAGGCTGCCGGAAAAATACAGGCATAACAAAGGATCAAAATAAAAGAATGCCTGCAAGTCAATGTTTTTATCTATCAACGCGATGAGCGGGCTCCAACCGGAGAATCCGGCCATGTCCCGGCGAAGCCTGTCGAATCTGCGTATCAAAGAAGCAAATTCCCGGTCCGGACGAAGATCGGGATCAACGGTGAGGAGGTAGCTTTCGAGGAAGAACAGTGATTCATCGTAGTAATTATCCACCATGTATAGCAGCATTACTTTCTTGAGATCATCTGATATATTATCTTTCACCAGCCGATCCAGCAGTTCTCCCCTGAATTTCTTTCTGGCAGCTTCTTTTTCTTTATCGCTCACGCAGCCATTCATGATGAGGAGTAAATTGGCATCAATGTTTCCCGGCCGCGGGAAGGAAACCGTTACCTTAAGCTGGTCTATATAAGGCTTCAGTTGTGCTACCGCATAGTTATCGAGGAATCCTTCTGCCCAGTAGAAGCGGACTTCAGGATCTTCCAGTTGTTGTACCCAGGCATTTTGCACACCGGGTATATCAATCAGTATTTTTCGTAGATCCAATGCCGTTACCGGTGCGCAGGGAAGTATTTGTGCCGCGGTATAAAATGAGTCGTTGTTGGGCGCTGCAAAGAGATCTGCAGATGGCATATTACTCCGGTAGCCCAGATCAGTAATGGCGTAGCAAAGTATTTCCAGGGTGGTGATGCCCGGATCATGCAGGTTGTAGTCTGTCCAGATATCCGAACCCAGATTTTCTATATGCCGGATCCCTTCTGTACGCAGCAGCTGCCAATCCATAGAAGCCGGATACACGGGGTTTTTAGGTATGACGAGAGAAGTACTCATACGTAAGTTTATTTTTTGGGCTTAGCAATTTGGATGGTGGTGAACTGTCCTGGCGTAAAGGCCAGGTCTATGGTCATCCCTGCCACCTGATTGTTTTGTATTACGGGTGTAATGCGATAGGCGTTATCAGTTGCGACACCTTTGGTAGCGTCTGCCGGAATTTTTCCAGTCAATGTCTTTACCTCCACCTCTTTATTCAACACTTTTATCATCGCATTCATGATGGCATCTGCATTGATAAGCCGTGGTTGCCAGGCTTTTGTCAGCGCGGCCTTCAGCGAAGCGGTGTCCGTTGGAGCCGGAGTCGGTGTAGGCGCAGGTGCGGGTGTTGGAGCCGGCGCTGGTACATTGCCATTTGCCTTGTTCTCCGCCGGAGGCACTACCTTTCCTCCGTCTACCAGTGTTGGTGGATGATCCTCTTCGCAGCTACCGCAGGCGCAGCGATCATGGTCTTTGATCACGTTAATATCATGATCGATGACATTAGGGTTATCTTCGTTCAGGCGATCCAGGTAGGTAGTCAGCACAGATGCTGCGGTGTAGGGTGTTATTACATCTACCTCACTCCATGCGAGCGTATCTTCGTATGCTTCGGCCATCTGCCGGGAAGAAAAATGTTTGATTTTAAGGTTTGTGACTACATCCACGTAGTCCAGGTTTTCGAGGAACTGCAACAGCCGGGTCCTGGAGATAGGTGTACCAAACAGCAACGGTTTCTTTCCGGTAGCCCAGGGCGACAAAAACAATTTCAGTGCTTCGTTGAGGGCTTTGGTATAGTACGGAATATCTTTCCCGGGATAAAAGCGCACACATACTCTAATCCTTACTGGTTCAAAGCGGGCATTGATCACATCGAGGCGGTCCACTTCTTCATCACAGCCGCAATCTTCGTTGCAGCAGCAAAACCCGGGGTCTCCGTAGCCACCCACGAAATAGCTGTTTCGTTGGGCCAGGAATTGTTTCATGGAAGTCAGTTCACCCGCTTCAAATATGGGGTAAAACATACGATTGCCCGTCATTTTATCCGGGAATGGAATAGCAGCCACTGTTACATGCCCCGGCCTTGCGGTGTAGATGCGACGGGAATGCGATAAACATTTCAGCACGGCTACTTCCGGGAAAGATTCCAGTAGTAACCTTTCGTAATCCCAGATGGTCACGGCGCGGTTTTTATGACGCAATCTTTCGTGTATCCGTGTGAGATAGCCATCGCGATCAGACTGTTCGGAGGTACGTCCGCCGAAAGAAGCGTAGGGTTGCGTAACGGATTTTACATTTACGTCCCTGAATTTCAGCGCGCTGATGGTTCCTGCCGGTATACCATTCACCAGGTGATCTTCGGTGTTCTGCTGGTCTGTAAACACGGATTCTGCGGCATTTACGTGTATATCAATGAGCATGGGGAGTGCATCCACCATCACATCGTCTTCCGGTATTTCAATAGCAGAAGCACGCAACCAGCAAAGGTCGGTACGTCCGTCTTTCCCTGTGATGGCCGTACTACCGGTTTTAATGTCTTCCGGAATCTGAAAGAGGATAATACCGGTTTGCTGCATCCCTAACGTGGTATCTTTCAGAATGTATTGGGGAGGTAATTCCACCCAGGTATCTGCCAGGTAAGACCAGGCAATATCCGGGGCATAATGGTCCGGGTTACCGGTACCAGGCGCCGTTTTGAAAAGCAGGGACAGTGTTTGGTTAGGGACCAGTTGCTCGAAGCCCAGGAACAGGTTGCCATTTGCCGGCGCAGGCCTTGGACGTGATCTGTCAAACAGCTCCGGTCCTATTGGTAATTGAGGCTCTGGCATCGTCAATACTGGCGCAGGACTAATTCCTTCACCAGATAAGTCTTCCCAGTTACCCAACGAATTGAATACACTGAAGTAGTGACGGGTAGCCAGTCTGCCATTGGCTTTGGGATTAATATTCTGGTCCGCCGTGATGGTCACGGGATTACTACGATAGGCAAACACCATCTTATCTGCATCCAGTACATAATAGTTATCACCGCCCCATGCAACGTCCATCCTAATCCAGCCACTTACTTTGCTGGTAGGGTCCAACGGGAATTTGGAAGAAGCAAGCAATGGTCCTTCTATTTCTGTATAGCCCACAATGCCAGGGCCACCGTTCTCTGGTATTGCCAGCCAATTGCCATTATACAGGAAAACTTTATTACCCAGACTTAATATATCGTTACCGGTATGCAGGATGTAAAAATATCCGGGGTCTTTAAAAAACAGTTCCTGCAATTTGATGAATACTTCTGAGGTATTCTTATCAATCACCAGTTGATTCCTGGACTCTACCTGTCCCTGTGGTGTTTCCCGGAAGAATACAGCGGTTTGACCGGGTTGCGTTGCCTCTCCCAGGAAGTCTGAAGGTGATTGCGCATATTGGGTCAGCTCTCCTACATATGTAAAAATCTCCGCCTGCCACACTGTTACATCATCCGTCTTTACTTCGGTGGTCTTAAAACGGATAAAGGGAGGCGTGTTTTCATCTATAGGTAGTACCGCTGGAAAATCAGGGTGCAGCCAGATCACGATCCGCTGTACCCATGACGTGCCTTCATCCTGGGGGGTGACAGCGCCGGCAACCAGTTTGGGAATTTCACTTCCACCACTGAAGGTATCTACCTTCAGTACCCTGTTGTACAACGTATATTGCGCATCCGGGCCTACATTGGCTTGTTTTGCGGCACTGATGGCTTCCCTGAATTCGTTCTGGATTTTACTCAACAAGTCATCCGGCATACCGGTGTGATTATAGGTATTACTTGTTCCAGAGATACTGGTGTCATAAAGGTTCAATTTTATCAACCCTTTCTCGGTGGCTATTTCCATCTGAAAATTCTCCAGTGCATCCACCACATTGCTACCATTGCAGGTAAATTCAATGGATACCATGCGGTCCAAACCATTCGCCAGCCATAGTTCTGTACTGCTTACACTAAATCCGGCGAAAGCCTGTAACTGTTGCAGCTTATGGGTGAGTTTCATTTGTTCTTTGACAACAGCTGCCGGGCGGGCGTCATAAAAATCGAACAGGCCCTGGATTTTTCTTTGCTGATACATCAGTCGGTTGTACACATCCTCTCCTGAAAGTGCGCGCCAGGCTTTAGTTCCGGCAGGCCATTCTTCTTCCAGTCCATCTTTTTTATCGGCTGCGGGTAAGGCATAAGCTGTTTTAACGGGTATACCGTTTTGCATCACTTCTTTCATGTACAGGTTCCTGCGCTCCACCAGTTTCACCGGGGAAATCACCAGTTCGTCTGTGAGTTCGTAGCTCATCGGGGCACCATTGCTGTCTACCCCACCTTTGAGTGCTGTACCTGCGATAATCAATGCTGGTGGTAACTTCAGCGCTAACTCAAATACTACATGTACTTTATCTGGTACCAGTTGCCTTTTTTCCAGTCGTAATACATCGTGGTAATAAAAGAGTAAATGTTTTTCCACCTGGCTGTTCAGTTCGTCCTGCAGGTGTTTGAACAGATATAGGAAAGTAATATAGAGCGTAATATGAGGTGCGTGGTTATGCCTGGAGCGGAGCGCACTCTGAAAAGCCTTTCTTACCTTTTCCAGGATAAGGGACAGGGCTTTGTAGAACTGTAGAAAAAGACTCCACAGTTCATCGATATACTCATATGGTAGTACGAAATCGATACATTCAAAGGCGGCTTTGTCTTTCAGTCCCCAGGGAGCTGCGCAGCCGTAGGTGCCAATAAACCCTTCATACAGTTTGATGGCATTGGGATCAATGGCTTTATGAAATTGTATGAGGCGATAAAGTGGCGCGGGAAGCATGCTGCTGATGATATTCAGTACATCCTGTTTCAGGGGATGTTCGGCCGGAATTTTCTGACAGATATGCAATACCAGGAGGGCGAGGCCATAGATACCAAATTCGGTACTTTTTATCATCTCTTCCAGGATAGCTGCTGCGGGCTCTTCTCCGGGTTTGGCCGTTCCCATGTCTTCCTGCTTTCTGCGGCGGCGATACATGATTTCTTTGGAGCGAAAAGCAGTACGTGGGCTGTCCAGGTCAGTGGCGGCCAGGATAGCCAGCAGGCTGGTGATATCTGATTCCCAGAAAGGAGACCAGTCGCCATCTTCCTGGTTATCGGGGCCCCAGTGGCGCACGTGTTCAGATAGTCCACCGGCAAAGGCGATAAGTTCTTCTATATTGCGATCGTCGAGCTTCAGCTGTTCAGGGATAAGGCTGATCAGTAGTCTGTCGCGTTGTTGCGTACCGCCATGTACCAAAGGATGGCGTAATGTGTTGCAGTGTAGTATCATAACTCCACGTTTGTTCCCTCTTGTTTATAAAATGGGTATACGATGCTGAATCTGTTGTTGGTGGTTCTCACTACGTAGTCCATCACTATTTCCAGGGTACCTTCCAGTTCAGTAGGGGTAATGGCGAGCGAAATAATTTTTATCCGCGCTTCGTATTTGGCTACATTTTTCCGGATGAGGTCTTCCAGGTAGCTGAGAAAAGTTACGTTCAGTGCGGAGAATACATAGTCTTCCGGGTTACAGCCATAGCCTGGTTGCAATACACGTTCCCGCACGCTGGTGCTGAATAAGATCCGTAGGCTCTGGTCAATATCTTCTTCATATTGTGCCATGGCTACGGTTCCGGTGGTGCGGTCGAACGCCGGTGGAAATGCCCATCCTTTTCCCAGGAAGGCTTTTTGTTCGTTTTGCGGATTTAAGAATAAGTATTCCATAGTCATGTTTTTATCCTCCGATGAATACATTGGGAGATCCTGTTTGAATCATGCCTCCCGGTTGATGGGTGGTTTCATCCATTTGTCGTGCGGCGGACTGGCCGCCGAAGAATACAGATGATGAGCCACTTTTGATCATATTGCCTGGCTCCACGCACATGCACATATCATTTTGCACTGCGGCGGCCAGCTGATTAATGAACACCCTGGCCGATCCCGTTGCTATCACTTGTCCGGGGCCGTGTATGGGAGTAAACGGTGTTACCGACAATGGTTTGGGGCAAAAGTGCACATCGGTGTTCCTTGCTGCTGGTTTTCCTGGCATAACAAATCAGTTTAAGTCGATGCGTGTTCCATTTATTTTTATGCCCTGCGCCGACAATTCGATGGAGGTACTGGCGTCCAGCGTAATGCTGATCTTCTGTCCACTGCCATCCAGTTCTATTTTAGGGCTGTTGCTATCGCCGGCGCTGAGCAGAATTTTCTTGTTGTCGTCGTCAAAAATGAATTGCATGCCGCCTTTGGCGATAAAGCCTTTCAAGGAGTTCTGGTCGCTGGCGGGCAATTCCTGTGGGGCTACATTTTTATCACTATGCACGGCGCCTAACACCACGGCATCGTTGGGATCATTATTGATAAATCCTACGATGACTTCATCACCAATTTCAGGGCGGAAAATAAATCCGCGTTTATCGCCGGCGTAGATGTTGACCAGCCTGGCCCAGATACCTTCTGCGTTGGTGCTGTTGGGATTTTGTGCTACAAAAGGGATGCGTACCTGTATGCGGTAATCACCACTACGGCTGTCGCCTTCTATTTTGGATACAATGCCAGCGTGCAGTCCGCGGATTCCGCTCACTAATCCTGCTGCATCTGGTGGGGCGGGCGTGATACTATCTGCTGCAAAATTTTTATTCCATCCAAATTGTATATCTGTTTTCCAGGTGCCGTTGATGACCTGGTGTAATATGCCGGTAATGAGATGGGTACCGTTAAACCTGTCTCCTACTCCGTTTACCTGCAGGGTGTCGCCGGGTTCTACTTTAATGCCATTGATAGCGGCGCGGCCCTTTACATGTGACAGGGTGCCCCGTTGTTGTTTGGCATTGGCCCAGGCGCTGAGTTCCTGGGTATCCATGTCGCCACCGTGGTAGAGTTGTACCGGGTTATCTTTGTATAGTACGTCGGGGAAGTCGCGTTGTGCAGCCCCGCCTGTCAGTGCACTGGTAGCGGAAGATAGCAATCCGCCTGCGCCGCTGCTGTTGGCACCGGCATCTTCTTCCATTACCTCTTGTTTGGTATAGTCCCAGGTGCTTCCTTTTACAGAGGGGTAATGATCCCGTGCATCCAGTTCGGATTCAAATTCCAGGATGGGAATCCCCTGGCTGCCGATACCAAATTGCACCTGCAAATCGGGTGTTGATTTAATCGTGGGTTTCTTCATATGCAGGGTGCCTTCAGATGCCAACAAGCAAAGCCCGTTGGCATCTGCGCGCAACAGCATGAAGTCCCAGTCGGTTACATTGTATTGTACCAGTTCTTTATGGGTGTACCCGGGACTTTCCATCGTACCGGCGCTTACATCCGGGTAGTTGTTCAGGATGTCCTGTACCAGGTCTTTATCAGATACGTTGTAGAAGTAGCGACTTTTACGGGCAACGGTTGTTTTCACCGCCGCGTCGCGGCATTCTATCTCCATCCGGAAATAGCGGTCCTGCTGGACTTTCACGGCATGCCGGATAATAATGCCTTTAAAAACAGTTTCTTCTTTTTGTTCATATCCCAACAGGATTTCCACTGTTTTACCCGGAGAAAAGAGGTCCTGGTTACTTTTGGTGAATTCCTGTTTTTCCACGGAGCCATCGGCAAATACCAGCCGGGCCCAGGGGATGCGGTTTAATTCCAGCCCGATGGAAAGGGATATCAGGCCACCAGGGGACATTGTCACTTCTTTGCCGTCGGCCCTAACGGTAACGGCTACGTTGTGTGTCTCCCTGTTTTGCGTTTCCGCTGTTTGTGGCAGGATCATTTTTTCGTGGTTTTATCGATGGGTGGAAGAATCAGCTGGGTACCGGGTTGCAGGTTCCTGAAGTTGGTGAGCTGATTGGCTTTGGCTACTTCCAGGTAATATTTTTCATCATCATATACATCGTCGCAGATACGCAGGATGTTCTCCCCCGCCACCACCAAATGGTGGCGACTCAGGTCCGGTGATAGCAACGACAACAATGCCATGCTGTCTTTAAACGGCGTATATGCTTTTATTTTCAGCGTTATTTCCGCGCGGAGAGGAATGCCATCGGGACTAAAAAGATTGTAGTTGATATCCATATTCAGGAGTAGTCCCATGAATACGAGCTTGCCATATTGTACCAGCAAAAAGGGGGTGCGATGGCTTTCATCTTTGAAGTCGTATACAGCGGCCTGCAGTTGTGCAACCCGTATTGGCACATAGGCGCCCTGTGCATCTGCCGGCAGTTGGTTCATCACGCTGCCGATGAGGTCTGCCGAAGGCATGGTGCTTTGTGCCACCACGCCGGTACCATCCAATATAAAGCGGAGTTCCAGTTCTTCCGGGTTCACTTTATCGAATTGCAGTTCAGTGCCCGGTGTACCTTTGGTATCCGGTTCATTGTACTTGATACTAAAGCTTCTGCTGATCGATTCCGGGTTGATCTGTACCTCGAATATTTTAGTGGTGAGGGTAGCAGCAATGGAACTGGCATCCAGGCTACCCAGGCCACCCAGTCCGCCTTTGCCGGAGGTATCAGGTCCGGGCAGGGAAACGATGCGTAGTTTGCTAATTGAACCGTCCATGTCAGCGATCTTTTTGTCGTTCTAAAATCTCCATCACCTGTTGCACAGCTTCTTCGATGATGCGTACCTTCACTTCTTCGGAGATGCCTGCCTGTGGAACTGATGCCGGGTTAGCGGCCGTGTTTTGATTAGTGGCCGTTACATTGGCTTTCACCACCAGTTCCCTGATAATAATGGGCATGATGAAAATGATTTAAGAAGATTTGGTGAAATAATTATAGTTGATCTGTATTGTTTCCACGGCGATGTCACTGTTCACCGCATTAAACCCGGTGATTTCCCATTTAGTGGGAAAAGCATTTACCAGGTGCCAGGCCATGAGCGGCTTAGGACTACCTTGCGTGCCGCCTTCCACATCGAGCAGAAATATGTGCAGGTTTTTGGGTGAAAAGCTGAAGTCTTCGATCGCTTTACGACACCACTCTACCAAGGGAGAGCTTACCTTCAGTCCCCGTTTCAGCACCAGCGGTTCTGCCCGTGCAGGCAATGGCAGCTGGTGGGTAAATCGGTTTTCCCCCGCTTCCTTGACGGATTGTGTTTCCATGCTCATGGAAAGCCCCGACAGCTCCTGGAATTCCGAATCGCTGTCGGGCATACCATCAATGACTACTTTGAAGTAAAAGCCTACGGGGGGATAACTATTTCCAATTACCGGCATACGATTTATTTATATTCTACTGACAAATCTTCAATGGCCAGTTCCAGTGTTTCTACGGCTACTTCGTTAGCATCCGCTTTCATATCGGTGAAGGCCACTTTCACAGGGAATGCGTTGGTCAGTGTCCAGGCAACTACCGGGTTACCTTCTTCATCGTTGAGGGTAATCACAATGTTTTTGCGGTAGTTTACTCTTTTGCGCACGGAACCTGCTTTACCGCCATCGCCGATCCAGCTGTAGAAATCTGCATTTGCATCTTTGAAGCCCTGGATCAGGCCTTTTTTCAGGGTAACGTTAGCAAACTTCCGCAATCCCGGCAGTTTGATTTTCGAGAAATTGGGGTCATTACCGGTGCGATATTCTATCAGGTCTACCTGGTAATCCAGTCCGCTCACTTCCGTGAAGCCGATCTGGTCAGCACTATTAAATTCCTGTTCCGGGCGTGATACCTTGAAATAGAATTTGGGGAAAGGATAACTCTTTGCCATTTGCTATAAAAGTTTAAATGCTTTTAAAAATCAGGATTAGGATTCTGCCAGTTCGAACTTATGCTCGTACTGTAACACAATGAACTCTGCTGGTCTTGCTACTGCCACTTTAATAAAGATGCGCATGATACCATTGAGCACATCGTCATCGCTCATAGATTCCGGAGCGCTGCAAATCACTGCGTAGGCATCGTCGGGCGTATTGCCATAGAGGCCACCTGCTTTCCAGAGTCGGTTGAGGAAGCTTTTGATCATGGCGCGTACCTTGATCCAGGTTTGTTCGTTGTTAGGGGCAAATACAAAATCCTGCATGGCGAGTGCTACAGAATCTTCTATAAAGCAAAACGTGCGGCGCACATTTACATATCTCCATTCGAGGTCGTTGCCGGCCAGTGTTCTGGCGCCGTATACCAACAAACCACGACCGGGGTATGTGCGGATCGCATTGATTGCTTTTCCATTAGAAGGAGCATTCAGGTTGGCATGGAGGTCGTCATCAATATCCAATGCCGGCTGTATGCCACCGAAAACGCTGACGTTGGCAGGCGCCTGCCATACACCGGCGGTAGCATCGGTGCGCACATAGATGCCCGCGATAGCGCCGCAAGGTGGTAATGTTACCGCTAAATTTGAAATAGCGTCTTTGATTTTACCGTAGATGAGATTATTCACGTCTTTGATCACATCCATGGTGAAGTTGGTGAGCGGAATACTTACCCCGTTACCCAGTGCCTTTACCGCCGATTTCAGTGTAGCGAGTGTAGAAGTGACCAGGTTTTGTGCGTTGGTAGCAGCCGTATTGGCCAGCCCCAGTGCAGTATCTGTGTCGGTCAATGCTTTCGCCAATATGGTTTGAGGAGCAGGGCTGGGTTTATCTAACTCTGTGGCTACATCTGCGGGTATGGCCACGCCGGAATCAGCTGATATTTTCAGCAGTTGTACCAGCATATCCGCATCTTTGGCGCCGGGAGTTGCCTGTACCCATGCATCCAGAGCTGTTTTAAGATAAGTGAGCGCTTTCTTCTCTGCCTTCAGGCCATCTACTTTTGCTACGGCTGCAGGCAGTGCTGCGTTGGCATCCAGGTAAGCTTTGGCTTTGGCTTTGAGATCGGCTACAGTGTTTGCATCGCCAGGTATAGATTGTATGTGGGAAGTTACTGCTACCCCGGATTCTGCATAGTTATAGCTGAAGATGGTTTTAATGTAGGGATAATACGTCATCCCGTATTTTTTGAATTCGATATCAGATGGCATCCTGGTCTGGAAGCCATTTTCAATGGCATCGATGCTATCGCCGTTTTTGTCGTGCAAATCGATGATCGTTACCCGGTCTTTCATTTTGCTGCAATGTTGCAGGGCGGTGGTGATGACGCCGGACTGGTATTGATCTTCCGACAGCGAGGTACCGTCAGGGAAAACAAGCATCGTTACTTCCTGTACTTTTGTTAAACTGGCAATGGCCGTTTTAATAGCGTTTGCATCTGGGTCTGTATCAAATCCGCCAACAGAAAGGATATAGCAGGGGCCTCCACCGTTTGCATAATAAAACAACAGGGAGTGATACATTTTGTATTTGAAGTCTGTTGGCGCGGCTACTGTTACATCGGGGGTACCGGTGCTTTCATCGATGGTTACTTCGAGGTGTTGTAGCGGCGCGGTGCCGAACAAATCTTCATACTCTTTCATCGACTTAATCCTGGTGGGTTTTCCACTCAGGCTCACCCCTTTCTTATCTGCTTTCTGGGTGTTGCCAATGAAAACGGGTACGGCGCTGGGGACCACGCCCACCGTTGGGGGAAGCGTAGAAATTTCCTGGGTGTAGACGCCAGGCATTCTTAAATCTAGCAAAGCTGCCATGTTATTTGCTTTTAGAGTTTATAAATGATAGTTGTATTTTTCATGCTTCTGTCGGGAATAGCAATAGGACCTATTGCTATTCCAGGATCTTTGTTCAGTTTTACCACAGGCTGTTCTCCATCTGCCAACACAATTGGGACAAGCGATTCAAAGAGGTAGACTTCTTTTATTTTCCCATCTGCTTTAAGGCCATCGATGTATGTTTTTTCTGTGGGAGAAGGCGGGCGTTTTTGAATCACTACATTCGTTGGATAGCGGGAACTATTTGATGCGCTGTAGGCAATGGTGAGTTTAGTAGGATCTACCTGTGCACCACCTCTATCCACTGGTTCTACGAGATAATACTGCCATTTGGAGGCGCGGGCGCCCAGGGTCAGCGTAAATACCTGGTTGTTATCTCCTGGTTTTAGCTGGAGATGTAATACTGCCCAGTTATTGTTTTGTTGCATGAGTTCATCGCTCAATACCATTTTTGCGGTAGCTGTTCCGCCGCCTGTCAGTTTTTTTTCGAGGAGATAAAGACCGGGATCTGCTGCCACAATTTTCACGGCGCCGCTGTTTTTTTCTACGGCGTTGGTGCTCACGGTTATCCAACCAGAAGGCGTAGCAGCCGGACGTTTCAGCGTTACGCTATCTACGGTGCCTGCCGGAAAGTTCAGCATCGTTTGCTGACCGGCCATATCCGGCAATTCATTGGTAGCGGATAGTAGTAGCTGTTGTTGGTAGGTACCATCTTCTTTCAGATTGGAAAACCAGTAACGGCCTTTACCAAAGCTTTGTGTAATATTGAGGAGGTCTGTTTTGATCTGTATGCCGAAATACAAGTCTACGACTGTATCCAGCTGTATGAAGGGATCTCCGGCCTCATCAAGTTTCAAATATATTTTCAGGTTACCATCTGACTGCCGGAATTTCATCCCGTATGCATCCATTACTGCCAGTGCAGATGGTGTGGGGATAAACAGGGCGTCCGTTGCATGTGCATTGCTATAGAATGCATGCTTTATTTCAAGGGAAACCAGTGGGGTATATTTAAAATGTAACATCAGTTAAACAGTTTCATCGCCATGGATATCTGTAATCAGTGAGCCATTTACAGGTGGCGCCTGCTGGAACATTAATACGCGTGCTTTATAGATCACAGAGGGCAGGTATCTGCCTCCCATTACCGTCCAGAGGTTGTTGAGATTTTCGAAGCCGAGGTTATGTAAATTGATGACTGCTTCCTGCTCGTCGCCATCAACGGTAATACTCAGCCGGCGGTTCGATTGAAAACAGCTGATCACCTGGCTGATGGCCTGCATGCTGGTAACGTAAGAATCGTATTTTGCAGATAGCAGCAGGTAAGCATTAATATATACCGCGCTTTTTTCTTTGACGAAACTGGTACCCACTTCCCGGAGCGGATAATTATTTCTCAGCGCATTTTCTTCTTCCACCGATACCAGTGTCAGGATTACTTTGTCGTGAAACCCTTCTTCTCCGCCGCCTTCGGCGTTTTTATCGTGAATAGACACGTCTCCGATCATGCACTCAAATAAATCGCCGGGGCCACCTTTTGATCGCAGACTAAAATAGAGATTCAGCTTTGCTACCATCTCTGCAAGCAATAGATCAATCATAAAATATGTTGATTTTAGGGCAACAAAATTCCGTTAGCACGTATATGTCAAATAGGGCGACACACCACGCACAGGCATCATGAAGACTTGCGAAACTGTATAGTCAGACTATACGGTTCACAACCGAGAACCACAGTGAATAGTAGCTGCAACGCGGCAAAGCGGCAAACACTTCAGCTGTGAAAAATGACCTCTTCCGAAGTTCATAACATCAACGTGACCATTTTGTGATTTTTTTTGGGAGTTACACTTACAATTCTAAATCCGATACTTTGGGGTTTTGGGGCATCGATTATTTCCAGACATGAAACTAGACAAAATAAATTAAAATACAAAATCCATTAAATAAACTTTCCTTATTGCAAACGTTGTAAGTCAGGATTCCTTTTTACGCCAACCGATGCAGAATGCGCTATCATAGCGGTTATCATCTCCCGATAAAAAACAAAAAAACAGCAACAGGGAAAAGTACGCAACAGCCAAATTGCGGGAATACCCTCATCCATTTACTGCAGCACTTTCAAAATGCGGCCTATTTCATCGATACTATTTCATGTAATGTAGTCGTCAGCTCTATATCCGACTCCGGAATTTTTTGAATAACCCCGTTACGGATGATCATATGTGTGGGAAAGGTGCTGATTTTCATATCTCCCAAAACAAACTGCTCTGGTACAGGAATAGTAGCATAAAGGAAGCGTGTTTGCTTAAGGAAGTTGCGCAGCTTTTCCCTGGAGTCAAATGCCATACTTAAAAAAAGTACGTCTTTATGATTGCGGTATTTTTCCACCAATTCATTTAACGCGGGCATTTCGGCTACGCAGGCGGCGCAATGCACGAACCAAAATTTGAGGTCAACTATTTTATCTTTTAATGTGGCGTTGTTATAGACAACACCATTGACGTCTGTAAAATTAAAAACCGGCAATGGCTCTCCTTCTCTCTTATAATGTTGCCAATAAACGTTCCCGTAATACGAGATAACGCTCCTGGTGCTACTGCTCGTGAAATCCGGCAACTTATACAACTGGTAGCTGTTGCTGTCTTTATCGGACCATACCTTCAACGGCAGGTAGTCGCCACTACTAAATGCCCGCAGGAAAGCCTCCCGGGTGATGGGATGCCCGGCAGTATCCAAAGGCGTGAAATTAGCCGCGAGGTTCAGCACATTTTGTTTGTAACTCATAAAGCCATCTGCCAGGATTTTCTCCGGCGGCACAATAGCGTCACCTGCCTTTGCATGTTTTACAGGAGATTTGCAAGACAGCACCGTGCAGGCGCACAGTAATAATAAGGGTACCAACCCGCGGCGGGAATATAACGTGGTCATTGTTCATGTTATTTAAATGAAAAATACGACAATACTTCAATCTCACAATATCCTACCTTTGTTATTTACTCATCACATATGCCTGTTCAAGCACTCATTGACTACTTTAATACCATTACACCACTATCCCCTGCTTCGCAGGCAGCACTCAAACAGTGCCTGTACCTGGAACATTATCCCAGGAAAACAATCATACAACATCAACACCGGCCGGCACAATATATTTTCCTTGTACATACAGGACTGGTGCGGAGTTACTATACGCATAATGGTAAAGAAATCACTGCTTCTTTTGGCACACCGAGATGTGTTGTGTGTGCAATGAGCAGCCTGCTATCGCATGAACCGGCCTTTTATGGCATTGAAACACTGGAAGACAGTGAGCTTTTCTTCATAGAATTTGCTGCGCTGGAAGCCTTATATGATGCCCATCATGAGCTGGAAAGATTAGGCAGAATAATGATCACTCAATATTATCTTGACCAGGAAAAAGAGCTGAAGGCCATCCGTTTTCAGTCGTCCGAACAACGTTATCAAACCTTGCTCAACACCCAACCAGCACTGTTACAACGTGCACCGCTTGGTTATGTGGCCTCTTACCTGGGTATCACACCCGAAACGCTCAGCCGGCTGCGGGGCAGGTATTAGTGATTGTACTATTTGATTTATATCAAAAAATGATGTGCGTATATCCTGCAATTTCGCACTGTAACAGACATACAGTATGAAGAAAATATTGATAATACAGGGAAATCCCCATCAGGGGAGTTATTGCAATGCCCTGGCTACTACTTATCAGCAAGCTGCAAAGTCAGCAGGACACGAGGTGGAACTGATACATTTGTATGATTTAAATTTCGACCTGAGTCTGCGGCATGGATACCATCAGCGCACAGAATGGGAACCTGACCTGCACGATGCCTGGGCAAAAATACAGGCTGCCGGTCACCTGGTATGGATATACCCTACGTGGTGGGGTACTATGCCTGCGTTACTCAAGGGCTTCATAGACCGGGTGTTTCTCCCTGGCAAAGCGTTTAAGTACCGTGGTGAGAAATCATTATTTTGGGATAAACTACTTAAACATAAATCCGGCCGCATTATCACTACCATGGATTCGCCGGCCTGGTATAACCGCATCTTTTACGGCAATGCTGGTATTCGCGCGATGAAAACCGTTACACTTGAATTTTGCGGCGTGTCGCCGGTGAAAGTTACGGTACTGGACAAAATGAAACTACGTTCCCCGCAGGCGCTGGAAAAAGGGATACGCCAGATAGAACGGCTGGCGCAGCAAGGGAAATAACAAGTACTCCGGAAACCCTTGTTGTCAGGGTTTCCGGAGTTTACACCTTCTCCACCGTGGAATTTTATTCAATCACTTTCAGGTAGCGGGCCATCCAATAGGGCAACAAATATTCATCTCCTGCCAGTTCGGAATCGCCATCATGGCCGCCATCCAGGGTGAATGCGTTAGCATTGTGCCGGTGCACAGGCAGTTCATCCAGTGGTAACAATATTGCGGTGGTTTGATTGCGGAAGTTGGCCGGCAGTAATGTGATATCTTTCCGATGGGAGTTTTGTATAGTCCAGGTAATTTGATCCATCGGGAAAGTTTGCAGCCACCAGGTAGTGGCATCTGCATCGTAGTCGCCGGCAGTGGCGCGGGTAATGAGGTTCCACAATCCATTTTTTTCCGGCCGTTCCATCTCCCAGTGATTACGGATAGCCCCTTTGTACTGTTGTTTCAGTTCATCGGTAAAGGCATAGTTATATAATACCCAGTAGGTAAGAAACGCCATTTCATCGTCGGAATGATTCCAGCCGCCGGTACCCATATCGATGCCCATGTGCAGATAGCCGGGGGTTGATTTTATTTTATGATAGTCGATCTGGATATTTTTCAGATAGCCATACTTGTTCAGCAATTTATAGGCTTCTGTTTTGTAGCGTTCCTTACCGGTAAGCGCATAGGCCAACTGTAAACCTGCGATGATAGTAGTACTCCCGAGCCGGCGATCCCCAATGGTTTCAGGATACCAGTTGATATATTCTGGTCCCCAGCGTGCCCAGAGGGTGGGCTTATTATCGATATCTACCATGGTGTATTTATGATCGATAATATGGGTCATGATCTTGTCGATAAAAGCGGCCACCCGTTGTTTTTCTTCCGGTGTTTCTGCTACCATTTCATGTAGTACAGCTGTTATCCAGATGTAGGCTACGTATTCGTCGCTGCTGGTATGTCCTTTCCATTCCCATTCGGAATCCGGTGAGTTGCGCCATCTTTCCGGATCTGAATTCTTGTATCCTTTTCTTTCGAAGGTGCGGGAAGGAAACCCGGTGAGCTGGTTGATGGACAAGATTCTTTCAAAGGCTTCAAAAGCTTCCCAGGCGTAGCGTTTGGCCACCGGTTCGTGCGTGGTGGCATATCGGAATGCCTGGCTGCCGAGATAGAAGCTGCTCCAGAGGCCATCGTTATCAGTATCCGCCATTTCCGCCGAGGCAACATCGCCGGGAGTATTCAGTTGTACATTGGAAATAAAGCCATATCTGATATGGCGTTCCCGGATTTTACGTTCAAAATAGGCCGCTTTCTGTGCGAAAGTTTGTTGGGTAAATGCAATTTTATTGAGACCGGTAGCTGTTAAGATATATACGTCACCGTTACTATCTGTTGCCAGGGATTTTACGTCGTCCTGGTTGAGCCAGCGGCGGGAAGCGAAATAGCGGTAGTCGCCGGCACTGGTTTTCATGAATGCACCCCGGGGTGTACCTGCCCAGACATGTCCATTTACCACCAGTAATGCGTTGATATCGGGAACGGGTACACGTACCTGCAAAGACAAACTGGTATCGCCGTTGCGGCTGTTGATAGCGTAGTAGCCGTTGCGGGTACCGAGTATTACGTCATTGCCATTGAATGCCATCGCAGTCGCGTCTTTAACGGCATGTACGGACACGAAGCGGTCGCCGTCCAAGCGATACACGGCTTTATTGGTGAGGATAAAGAAGGTGCCTGCATTGGCGGCCATGCTTTGAATATTCTCCGGCAGTGCGGGCAGCTCCTGCAGTTTGCCATTGACGCCAATGGCGAGTGCATTGTTGCCGCTCAGCAGCATGCGGCCGGTAGCATCTACTGCCACCCGGTTAAATTTATTCAGTGGTAAATTGATATACGGTATACCTGCGTATCCATTGGTCAAACATTTATCTGCATAGAGATAATACAGGTGACCGCTGGTTTCCCGGGTGGTGACATCTACCGGGATTTTCTGTGCCAACGGGCGGAAGCGGACATCTCTTACCAGGTCGTTGCCACTCAGCCGGTAGAAACCCCGGGAGGTTAATACCTGTACGTTATCATTGTAGTCAATAATTACTTTGAGCAGCTGTAGTCCTGCCGGAACGTTGTATTTCACTGATACTGCCTGCGTGAAAGGCAGGTCTGTGGCGGCATGGGAAGTACACCACAGCAGCAGACCTGCTGCGAGGATTGTTAATTGCTTCATTCCAGTTGTTTTATAATTTAATCAGCCACACTTCGGTGACCCTTGAATGTTGACGCCAGTTCAGGTGTTCCTCATCTATTGGATCCCAGGTAAGTACGAGGGTGCCGGTTTTACTTAAGGTGGCGGGTATCGCAAACGTTTTGCGTTCGCCAATGCCTTTATCGTAGCGACCGGGTGTTAATAATACGCCATTGGCGCGCAGCAGGCATTCACCATAGCCGGTTACCTGTACCTCGTAGCGGGCCGTGGTATCGAGGTGATCGTAGCGCATGGCCGAAGGCCAGCGCAGGCTTATCATCCACGACATCCGTTTACGGCTGCGGCCACTCTCCCACCAATCAAATCCCGGGGCATCGCTCCTGCGTACCAACGGATCTGTGTGTTGGTCTTCCGTGCGTACCACATGGGGGGATTTGCCAATATTACCCACGGCATCGTAGTAACTGCCGGGACCAGGATTTTCCCAGCGCGCGATCGTGTCCAGTGCTTTTCGTTGGTCCGTTTCCGGTAGTGTGCGAATATATTTGAACCTGTCTTCCAGCCACCAGCGATTATTCAGGGGGCGGTCGAGGAAATCCAGTACAGCGCCTCTTTCCGGTCCGGCAGCCTGGTATTTTGCTACGCTGGTTTGGAGGGCAACGGATTGAAAGAGGTCATCGCACAAGGCTACAATGCGATCATGCCATTGAGGCATGATGATGCTGTCTGCCTGTTGTAATATTGCTTCTGCGCGGCCCATGGCATCGCCGCCTTCCAGCAACGTGCGGTTGGCAGCGGCTTCCAAAGCGGCTTCGCGAATAGCGCGTTGTCTCGTATAGGCGTCATAGTAAGCCCTGAGCAGGCACATCTGCCAGCGCCAGTTGCCGGCCAGTTCCGGGTGTTGCTGCTCCAACTTTTGCCAGCAGGTGAGTGTAGCGGGTATACCGCCGTTGTCGGCAACAGGACCCTCCCAGTTCTTTTCCAGCGCCAGTATACCATCGGCGGCTTCTGCGGCAAAGGCGCTGCCAAAAAAGTAATGACAGTATTGTAGCAGCATGTCCCGTACATTGGCCTGGCTGTTCCAGCCCAGCATGCTCCATACCATTTTATTGAGATCATCGTGCGCACCGTCGGAGTAGCTGACAAAGCCGTCCATGGTGGGTGCAATAAAACGATAGATATTGGTATAATACAGCGGTTGCGGATTTACCGGCTCACGGCCAAGGGTATACGCAAACGCGGGATCCCACCAGAGTACGGGGTAATCGCAACGCACCGTATGCGTGATATCCGGGTAGTGACGGATGGGATACTTTGCGGGCAGTGCGGCCCGGGTATCTTCCAGCGAAGGGCTGGAGGGACCAACAACGATCCCTCCTAACCACATTGGCTGATGTTGATGGATATAGGAATAAACGAACGCACACTGATCGGGTGTATAGCCTTGCAGCGACAGCCAGATGCGTGCTTTCGGATGATACTTTTTTAAGGCAACGGATAATTCTTCCAGCAGGGGAATGACTTGTTGTGGTGCATTATCGCCGGGATCTCCGCCGGGAAAGAATACTGCATCGAGACGGGGCGCCTGCCGGAGCAGGGTATCGAATTGCAGCAGGTAATGTTTTCTTTTATCAATGTCTTTGAGGTCAAAGGTGGCGGGTGTCCATACAGAAAAGTCCAGGTCATATTTTTGACAAAAACCGCTGATGCGCAGGTTCATGTCCATGGAAGGAAGGTGGAAATGGGGAGATGGCGGCATAAAAGGAATCGCCTCAATCGTGTTGGCCCCAAAGAGCGCGAGGTCGCGGATGTATTGCTCGTATTGTTCCGGTGTCCATCCATCGTACGAGTTAGCGAGGTTGCGGTAGCCGATCTGATGTCCGCGCACGGCTTTTTCCGGGGCAGCATCTACTTTTAGTATATCCGGCAACGTTACCTGTTGTCGTTCATATTGCATGTTGCGGAGTAAATAACCGGCGCCATATAACAGGCCACGGGTACCATCGCCCTCTACCTGTATCATTTGTTTGTTTTTCCCGCTAATTGTACGAATATGATACGATTCGGGGGCGCAGGGAATAGGTGTAAATACGATCACCTGCCCCTTTTCCGGCATCCTGTTACTGATTGGCCAGGTGATGCCAGTACGGCGTTGTACTTCTTCCTGTAAAACCAGGGCAGCGATCTGTTTATCTTTTGTAACAATTGTTACCTGTTGCCAGGCGGCAGCAGGGCATAACAGTGGAATAAAAAAAAGTATCGTAAAAAATCCTCTCATCATGTCATTTGAATCGGCTTAACCAAAAAAGGAATAGTAGGACGAGGAAGCTTTTAGCGGTTAGCGGTTAGCTGTTAGCTGTTAGCAAATGCAGCGAAGTTTATGTTATGCTAATCTTCGCTGCATTTGCTAACAGCTAACAGCTAACAGCTAACAGCTAATGGCTAACAGCTATTTCAAATACCACATCAGGGTAGTTTGTTTATCAGGACCGAATACCGCTACCGCTTTTTGATATTCAGCTTCATTGGTATCACGCTCACCGGTAGGATAGATATAGCGTTTAGGCAATACCGGAGTTGAAGATAATGGTCCCAATACGAATTTGGGGAATCCGGTACGACGGTTGTCGAACCAGGCCTCTGCTCCTTTCAGGAAGCCGGCAATCCATTTCTGACCTATCAATTGTTCCAGTGTACCATTATATTTTACCAAAGGCTGATCGAAGTAATGTGCATCAGTAGCCGCTTTATCTACACCATAGAACTTCATGTTATTGAGGATTCCATCGTAATAGAGGCTTTCTGCTGTTTTACCCGGCACTGTTACTTTCCCTGCCTGTACGCATTCTGCGAGAATGAAGCATACTTCTGCATACGTGAGCATGCTGGCCTTCAGCATCGCGTCGCTGGGTTTAGTGAATAGTAAAGACAAACGGGAGATGTGTGTTTTACCACCGTTATAGTCATACGGTGCAGGAATGGCATTGGGTACTCCTACATATACATTGGGATCTGTTTTCCATCCATTAAGTGAGTCTACCGGTGCAATCCATACGGCCAAACGGGGATCGTTGCGCTGCAATAAGGCATCTACAATTTCCTTACTGGGCTTACGTTTGTCGAATTCGTCCACAGAGCTACCCTGTGTGCTACCCGGCCAGCTATCAGCACTTACCGCACCTTTATAGACGATTTCTGCGTTGTCGGCGTTACTTTCGAAGATGGGGTATTTGGTTTTGTCGTTCAGGATTTCCTGCATTTCCGTAAAAGCAGGTGCATAATTTTTGGAAATGCGCAGCAGCATCCGAAGGCGCAAAGAGTTAGCGAATTTCTGCCATTTTAAGGGCACTCCTCCGTACATCGCATCTGCTTTGGGATCAATACTACCCGACAACTTAGGCAGGTCGTTATTAGCGTCTTTAAGCGATTGCAATAACGCAGGGTATACTGTTTGCTGCTGATCATACTTTGGATGCGTGATGCGGTCTTGTTTCAGGCGTAACGCATCCGTGTAAGGAATATCGCCGAAAAGATCCGAGGCATATGCGAAATTAAAAGCCGCCATGATTTTACCTACTGCGAGGTATTGGGGTAAATTCAATTTGGTAGCAAGGCCCATCATCTCCTGGTTGGCAGAGAGTCTTCCATAATAGTCGTCCCAACTTTGCGGTCCCCAATCGAATTTATCATTCCCTTCATTGCGCACCATCGTAATATAACGGCCGGCAGAAGCAGGTTTATCGAAATAAGCTTCCTTCTGATAACCATAAGCCGTATTAATGATTACGGTTGACATCAGGAACTCCGGGCTGATCACTTCTGATTCATTCGGATTGGTGTTGATCTCTTCAAATCCTTTCTTGCAGGATGCGAAAACCAATCCGATTCCCAGTATATAATATTTTAGAGGTATGCGTAGCATCACCATACAATTTTTGGTTTAGAAATTGAAACCTATTTTAGCGCCATAAGAACGGGTATAAGGCAATCCCCAACTGGCAACGCCTGGTGAGAAGCTGCCGTTAGTGAGCGTCATTGCTGTTTCCGGATCATATCCAGATTCTGCGGCCGTCCAGGTAAAGAGATTACGTGCAATCAACGAAATACTCAGGTTATTCAATGGCAGCTTGCCCAGCATTTTCTTGGGGAAAGCATAGGTCAGCGAAGCTTCGCGCAACTTCACATAGCTGGCATCGAAAGTAGAACGGGCTGGAAAATCCCAGTAGTATTCACCATAGTAATTTTCAGGATCTGTGACGTTGTCGTTGAGCTTATATTTTCCGTTACCATCGCTCACGTAACCAAAGAGGATCATTCCATCGGTACGTTTGTTTCCATCGGCATCTGTCCATGATAAGCCACCGGTTTTAGGATCACGGCCAGGTACGGTAGTTTGTGTACGACCATCACTCAGCAGGTTCTTGGCTACATAAGAGAAGAAGTTACCTCCCTGGCGCCAGTCGATCAGCACATTCAGCGCAAATCCTTTGTAGGTAAATGTGTTACTGATTCCCAACATAAAATTGGGATTATAGTTACCAATCTTTACGTAATCATTTCCTTTCTGATACCCACCTTCATCGCTCAATAAAGGTTGTCCTTTGAATTCACCATCTGGTACGGTGATCCAGGTCTGCGCATACATATCTCCCATTTCTGTACCTTCCTTCACCAGGAAGCGAACTCCCTCGGCGCTTCCGAGGAAATAACTGCTGAGACCTTCCTTCAACTCCAATACTTTATTACGATTACGGGTATAATTTAATTGCAGATCCCAGCGGAATGGGCCTGCCACCGGCGTAGCACTTAACCCAATTTCAATACCCCTGTTCTGAATTTTACCTGCGTTGGTGACCATATTTGAATAGCCAGTAGCTTTGGTAACCGGAATATTAATAATCTGGTTACGACTCACCGTATTATAATAAGTAAAGTCAAGTCCTATACGTCCTTTCAGGAAACGCAAGTCGGCTCCAAGTTCGTGTGAAGTAGCGATCAATGGTTTTAACTCGTTATTTTTCAGCACGTCACTGATATTGGCCTGTTTCACATCACCCCAATCCTGTCCAAAATTAAACGTGTTGTAGAGTTGATAGGGAGGCGCATCTCCTCCTACCTGCGCCCAGTTCACCCGGACTTTGGCAAAAGATAATACATCAGATTTGAGTCCCAACATATCCGATACAATCAGGCTTAGTGAAGCGGAAGGATAGAAATAGGAATTGTTGGCCATTGGCAATGTGCTGGACCAGTCGTTGCGCGCGGTGAGGTCCAGGAAGGCATAGTTCCGGTAACTCACCTGTCCCATACCATACACACTATTGATCCTTTTGTTAGACCTATAAGAGTTATTTACCACCGTACCAGCTTTAGCATTGGCAATTGTATACAGTTGGGGGATTACCAGGGCCTCCGATTTCTGGGAGGATCCTTTCCCAAATTGATTCATACGATTGGCACCACCAGATACCGAAACGAAGAAATCTTTATTGATGTTCTTTTTATAACTCAACAGGAAGTCGGTATTCTGTTCCCGGAAATATTCGGTTTCCAAAGCATAGGCGCCCGTTTTATTTCTAATGGCACTAAAAGGGCGTTTGCTTTCGCGGGTTTCAGAATAGAGATCCATCCCGGTACGTGCCATGAGCGACAACTCTTTGGTGAGCTGGAGATCAATTTGCACGTTTCCTGTCATACGATCACGGTCAAATCCGTTGGTGAATTCGTAGGCTACCAGGTAAGGATTATCTGTAGATCCCGGCACATGAGAAAACTGTTGCAGTCCTTCTCTGCCCGGCATCCAGTAATTGCGGAGTTGTCTGATATCTACGTTTGGCGTGGTAGTATATACAATATTACTAACACTACCCCGGTTAAACGTAGGACGATTATTGCTGGCATTTTTTGTGTAACCAATATTGGTGCTCACCCGGATATTGGGTTTGAGGTTATATGCTGCTGCCAGGTTCAGGGTATTTCTTTTCAAATCTGTATTGGGGATAATGCCTTCATTTTTCAGATTAGTGAAAGAAAGGCGAAAACTACCTTCTTTGTTATTCCCACTAACAGCAATGTTATTGGTAAAAGTAGATCCTGTGCGGAAAAAATCTTTAAAGCGGTTAGGATAAGATACCCAATCTGTTGCAATAGGCTGGCCATTGGCATCCAATGGGCTGTTCCACTGAACATGCTTGGTACCTACATCCAGTCGCGGTCCCCAACTGGCATCTGAGATCGTTTCATCGGAGCCTTCCCGGTCACCGGAACCAAATTCATTCTGGAACTTGGGAAATAACCAGGGTTGGTCGAACATGGCGCTGGAGTTGACAGAAACACCGAGGCCTTTTGTAAGCCCGGAGCCTGACTTACTGGTGATCAGTATCACGCCATTGATAGCACGAGAACCGTATAAAGCAGAAGCGCTGGCACCTTTCAACACCGTAATACTGGCGATGTCGTCCGGGTTAATATCGGCGATTGTGCTACCGTAGTCCACTACTACCTGTCCTACCGTTTGCTTGGGTGTGCGGACACCTGAAGAGATGGGAATGCCATCCAATACGTATAAAGGCTGATTATAATCGCTAAGACTACTTTGACCGCGGATGGTTACCAGTGCAGTACCGGCAGGATCAGAACTGGTAGCTCTTACGTTTACACCCGCTACTTTACCAGATAACGCGTTGGCCACGTTCACTTCTTTCACTGTGCTCACCTGGTCGCCTTTGATGGTAGCGATGGAGTACCCGAGTGCTTTCTCCTGGCGTTTAATGCCGAGGGCCGTTACTACCACGTCGTCCAGGCTACGTATATCCTGTACGAGTTGTACCTGCAGATTGCCATTTCCGGCTTTCTGTTCCTGGGCAACATAGCCCACAAAGCGGAACGACAGCACTGCATTGGCGCTGGCCACGCGGAGCGAGAAATGTCCTTCTGCATCTGTAACGGTGCCGTTGTTAGTACCTTTTTCGTGCACCGTTACACCTGGTAGCGGTGTACCCTTTTGATCCGTTACGGTACCTTTCACCTGTACATCTGCCGCAGTGGTGGTTACTTTGGCGACAGTAGTGGTGCGGATGGCGTAATCGTGTTCACTGAGTTTTACTGCCTGTAGTCCCAGGGGCGAAAGCATTTTTGTTAGCTGTACATCCAGGTTGGCAGCGTTTAGCCGTCCGGGTTTGGTAGCTACAAATTTGTCTGTCACCTGTGCAGGCGAGTAGTTGAAGCTGACATTCAGCCTGTTTTCCAGGTCGGTCAGCATTTGGCGTAGGGAGATAGAACCTGCTTCCCCTGGAGTGTTTCCGCTATTTACCATTAACTGCTGGGCAGGGGCAGACATCCCCAACACCAGCAATAACAGCAGCATGGCGCTCCATGGAGCATAAAGCTTCGTAAAGCTCTTTTGCATAACTGTAAATTTTAAGCACTTTATTCAAAAATGATGACTGAATTATGTTGTGTCATTTTCAGCTGATGCACGGTGGCCATTGCCTTTAACAGCAAGGCGGGATCAGCAGCAGGACCTGAACCGGTGAAGAGCAGGCCTTCCATCCTTTTATTCCTAAACTCAATATGATACCCGTATATATCGGTTAATTGCTGTGCTACGTTTAGTAATGTTTCTTCATGGAACACCAGGCGGTGTTGTTTCCAGGCGGTTAATGGAGCGGCATCCCCCGTTAAACGCTGATGCGTACCGGATGCAAACAGCATCATGTCTCCCGGCGTCATCTGTAAACTATCATTGACCACGATCTTCCCTTCTTCCAATAATACCTTCACTTTTTCGTGACGATGATATACGTTGAAGGCTGTTCCTTTTACTTCAATGGTGACCGCCGGCATGATCACCCTGAACTTAGGATGTAAGCCTGCGGGTGATTTGGATACATTAAAATAGGCTTCACCTTGTAGTGCTACTGTTCTTACTTTGTCTTGCTCCCATTTGGCCGGGTACGCTACGGCAGAATTGGCGTTGAGTTGTACAACAGAGCCATCGGGCAGATGTATGATTTTGGTTTCGCCGAAACCGGTTTGTACTATTATTTTCTCCGGTGCAGCGTGGCTGGTCCGGTACCAGGTAACCGCAAATAGAGTGAGCGTAGCAGCGGCTATGGAGGCGCCGATGGTATAGAGCCATCTTCTGCGCGATAGTCCGTTATTTTTTTTAACGGCAGCATCGTTCAGCAGCTGATCTACCTGGTATTTGACCGCGTCCATTTCTTCCACACTTACTTCATGGGTACGGAACTGTAGTGCCAGCACCATGGCGCGTGCCTCCTGCAGCACCTGTTCTTTCCCAGGATATGCAGCCTGCCACTGTATCCAGAAAGCAGTATTTGTATTTTCCAGTACCCATGCCCGGAAAGAGGCATCTGCAGCAAAATCAGCTGCATCGTATCCACCATAGTTCATAAAAAAGTACCTTGTACTTATAGTAGAGACAGGAACCGGAAAAATACCCTCAGGAAAATTAAACTTTTTTCAAATTATTTTTTAGCGGAGCATTAAAGCCGACTCATTAGGCGCCAGCAACTCTTTGAGTTCTGCTATAGCACGATATATTAAGGTACGGGCATATTTCACTTCTTTCAATCCCATAATCTCTGCAATCTCTTCGTAGGTAAGATTTTCGTAAAACCGGAGATACACCGCTTCTTTCTGGCGGAGGGTAAGTGCGTGCAATTTTTGTTGTAACAGGCGTGCAGCGTGTTCGTTGTGTTGGCGATTGATTAAAATACTTTCAGGCGACAGCTCCAGGTCGAAAAGTGAGGCTACCTGCTCGTCCAGCATACCGGGCATTTTAGCCGACTTTCCCAGGTAGCGGAATAATTTTCTTCTCGCGGCTACCAACAGGTAGCTTTTCAGGTTGACCGGTGCTGACAGGCCGGCACGTTGCAGGAACAACTGCGAAAAGAAGTCCTGCAACATGTCTTTTACCAGGTTACGGTCCGTCGTGAACCGGATGCAATACCGGAATAGCAGCGGGAAATAACGCTGGTAAATTTCTCCGAAAGCTTCCCGATCCCCCTCACAAAGCCTACCCCACAGGAACATTTCATCTTGCTGCGAATTATAAAGGCTGGTTGACATCTATTATGTGAATTAGGAACAAGATTTCTCTAAACTACACATTGGCCGGTTGCCATCATAATTTCCTGCCTGAAAATAACAACGATTTAATGTGCCGACAAAGCCCCGGTAACTACCTCTTTGATCTGTAACCGCTCACACCAGCCCTTGAAATCAAGGTAAATCTGTTGCAAGGTTTCTTTCTGCTCCGGCGTTAATTCCAACGCATGTGCGCGACTGATGGTACGTACCGGCAATCCCCGCAGCTGCAGAAAGTACTTGGCGCTCAGGGGATAAGCCATATGGATCAGCGGATCTACTCTTTGCAGCTCGGATTGTATCCAGCTTACCTCTTCCTGCTTGCTTTCATCATTAACATGATTACATAACCATACCAATATTTCAGGATAAAAATTCCCGGAAATGGAAGACATCCCCGCAGCACCCATTTTCATAGAGGCGACCCCGTTAGGTGTATGCGCATCGTAAAACTCCAACCGGCTACCCGCTGTTACCGCCAGTTTTGCCCGTACATTCTCTACATTACAGGAAGTGTCTTTATGATAAATCAGGCGATTGGTAGATAGTAAGGTAGCTAAAATTTCCGGACTAATCACTCTCTTATAAGGCGCCGGGCATTCATACAAGCCCAGTGGAATATTGCCGGTCAATGAAAACAGCTGATCAAATCTTTGTAGCAACACCGTATCCGGTTCATCGATGTTGGCAAAGTGACCGGTAATCATAATAACAGAGTCTACCCCGGTATCGTGTATCTTTTGGGTGAACAACGCCTTATCCGGAATAGTTAATCCAAAGGACCCGGTGGCTACCACGGGCGCCCGGCCATTGACATAGCGTACCACGTGGCGCGTCAGCTCCAGCCGCTCGTCTTCGCTGATACTATACATTTCGGACGAAAGACAATTGGCAAAAAAGCCTTTCACCCCGGCTTCCAGGTAAAAATCGATCAGCTGTTCAATCATGTCATGATCTATCTGAGCTTTCAGATTAAACGGCGTGATCATCACCGGAACAAATTTCTTTTGCATAACAAACAGGTTTAAGATTCAGGGAGTGTACGGCGTTGCAGTCGTGTTAACAACATGCCCGCCAGGAATATTGATAAAGTGCCTACCACAATAATCAAATGCACATGCAGTGGGCTGCGCCATTGCTCCCACGCGGCAGGCAGGTATTTGGAAAGCGACATCCACAGAATGACCAACAGGCCTATTACCGTAGCAGTAACGGCTGCTGTATTCTTTGTTTTAGAGACAATGCCCAGGAGAAATAAACCCAGCATTCCGCCAGCGAAAATGCCGGACAGTTCCCACCAGATATCCAGGATACTCTTCACTCCTATCATGGAGATACCAAAAAGTATGGCCAGCAACCCGGTCACCGTAGTGGCGATGTACAATACCCGCATTTCCTTGTCTGGACTGGCGCCCGGGCGGATATAACGCTGGTAAATATCTTTCAAAAAAACAGTGGCTGTACTATTCATCCCACTACTCACCGTACTCATTGCCGCAGACAATATGGCTGCTACAATTAAGCCTAACAATCCTTTTGGCACCTTCGTAACCATAAACCAGGGTAATACTTTGTCGCCATAATCCGCTGGCAGCAAGGACTCCACTGGCACATGCCGTTCAGCTGCCACCTGTTGTTTCACCGTGAGCAATGCCTCCGGATGTTGCTGCGCATAGGCAAATAACGCAGTACCAATGAAAAAGAACACCATGCTCACCGGCACATACCAGTACACACATAACCAGATGCTGCGGGAGGCTTCTTTCTCTGAACGGGCCGTATGATAGCGTTGTACGTAGTTTTGATCCATCCCGAAATTGTTCAGGTTAATAAAAAAACCATACAGTAATACTACCCAAAAAGTAGCCGTGCTAAAATCAGCCGGGTTAAAACTACCCAGTGAAAACTTCGCGTGGCTGATACCTATACTGAATATATCCGCGATCCCATTTTTCATACCGGCAATTACCAGTCCCAGGATAATCAATGCTCCGGCCGTTTTAATAATTCCCTGTAATACTTCTGTCCAGATCACGGCTTCCATCCCTCCCAGTACGGTATATATAATAATACAGATCCCTGTAACGGTCATAATCGTACGCATTTCCAAACCGGTGAGCGCTTGCAGCGCCAGTGCCACTCCAAAAAAGATAGTGCCCATCCTGGCCAGCTGCATCAATATAAAACAGGCAGTGGCGTAAGTCCTGGCCCATGGTCCAAAGCGGCGCTCCAGGTGGGTGTAGGCACTTACTTCTCCACTATGCCGGTAAAATGGCACAAAATATTTAGCTGCAATAAATGCGGCGAGCGGCATCGACAAGCTGAATACAAATGCATTCCAGTTGCTGCCGAACGATTTCCCCGGTACACCGAGGAACGTATTGCTGCTCAAAAAAGTAGCGTATAATGATAGCCCCAATGCCCAACCAGGAATTGTTCCGGAGGCTGTTGTGAACTGTGCGGCATTTTTGTTTTTCCTGGAAAACCACAACCCCGTCAAAATCATACAAAGCAGGTATATCACAATGACAGCCAGATCAATTAAAGGCATTTGGTGCATAAAAGTTCGCTATTGGTTGATAATTTCGTACGTGGAAAATAAAATAGTTGTGCTACTTGCTACTGCTAAGGTTGGCTTTTTTTTCCGATCAAACAATGTTGCAGGTTATGAAAAGAATGGCTTAAATTACTATTACCATGAATCACCTTGCCACCCACACACCCAGTACATGGATTTTACCTGACCACCTGAAACGCAAGCTGGAAAAGCATCCACTTGGCAGGAATCTTTTTATTACCAATATAGGGCGCTATCCCGAAAATACTGCCCGCGAACCGGTGGAGGTAAAAGGCAGCCCGGTATATACCTTACTATATGCCGCACATGGCAAAGGCTGGATGGAAACGGGCGACAAAAAAACGGTCATCAAACCCAATCAATACCTGCTGATTCCGGCGAATACACCGTTCCGCATAGGTCCCGCTCCCGATGATCCCTGGCGCCTGTATACGGTGCAGTTTTCCGGGCTGTTGGCGGCTGCGATATACAAATATCTTGACACCACCGCCAAACCTCGCACCATTCCGCCGCTGGTGGGCAGGAATGCACAGTTTGATGATATCCTGCATCACCTGGACCTGATGAATAATATTGAAAACCTGTTGTACGCCAATTTCCGCTTCTATAGTTTCCTCGGCACTTTCCGGCTCAGTGTTTTTAATTATATGAAGCATGGGGCAGATAATATTATAGAACAGTGTATACAGCTCATGAAACAGCGCCTGGAAGAGCATCTCACCCTGGCAGACCTTTCCAGGGAAATGGGATTATCCGCCTCTTACCTGTCCGCATTATTCAAAGAGAAAACACGCTACGGACCTATACAACTGTTTACTTCGCTGCGCATGCAGAAAGCCAGCCAGTTACTAAGGGAAACTAATTTAACAGTAAAAGAAATTGCGGGCGAAATGGGGTATCCTGATCAATATACTTTTTCGAGGTCGTTTAAATTAGTGATGGGGGTGTCACCTAAAACGTTCCGGGATAAATTGTGAGGAAGCTTTTAGCTGTTAGCTATTAGCCGTTAGTAAATGCAGCGAAGATTAACAGATGATGGCCTTCGCTGCATTTACTAACGGCTAAAAGCTAAAGGCTAACAACTTTACCGGTGCGTACTGATTCATCGCAGGCAAAAGCGATGCGTAAGCTATTCACGGCATCTTCTACGTGATCAGTCAGATCCACATCTTCCCGTATGGCATCCAGGAAATACAGTTGTTCCCGGTCGCACAAGCCCTGGTGATCCGGTTCTCCTTCCATGGTGATCCAGGTATCTTCTTTCGCAAACTTTCCATTGGCATCCAGTGCGGCGTGATGAAAGCGGAGTGATTCTGTTTTAGTATGTGCGTCTACGTTATCTGAGTTACCGGTGGCGCCGGCATCTTTTGCAACGATAGAAACGGATCCTTCCGGCCCGATCACATCTTTTACAAAAAAGGCGGTTTCACTCATCATGGGTCCCCAGCCGGCTTCATACCAACCTATCGAGCCGTCTTCAAAACGAATCTGCAGCTGACCGTAGTTATAATTATCCGCCGGCACATCATCTGAAAGCCGGGCGCCGATAGCATATACCTGTACTGGTTTAGAGCGGGTCATCTGGCACATCACATCAATGTAGTGCACGCCGCAATCCACAATAGGGCTCAGACTTTGCAACAGGTTACGGTGTACGGTCCACTTGCTGCCCTGGCTTTGTTGATTGAGGTTCATGCGCATCACCAATGGTTTACCCAGTTGTTGTGCAAGCTCCACAAACCGCTGCCAGGAAGGATGATGCCGGAGTATATAGCCCACCACCAGTTTTTTTCCTGCCTTGTGTGCAGCAGCTGCTACCCGCTCCGCTCCTGCTACCGAGTCAGCCAATGGCTTTTCTATGAATACATGACAACCATGTTCCAGCGCCATCACCGCAAAGCTTTCATGGGTATCCGGGTAAGTGGAGATGCACACCGCATCCGGTTTAGTGGCGATTAACGCCGCTTCGTAATCACTGTACAAAGGATAGCCTCCACCCAGTTTGTCGTTCAATACCTGCTTACTTGCGCCAGTAGATACAATACCACAGATGTCAAATCCATCCAGGGTATGGTAAGCAGTGGCATGAGAAGCGCCCATATTACCGCAACCAACTACCAGTACGCGAATAGGTTTCAATGATCCAGACATATCGTTATGCTTTTTATTCTTTTGTTAATTACAAATCCTGCCGCTTCAATGCTTTCACGGCGTAATCCGCTGCCCGCGCGGTAATCGCCATATAGGTCAGTGAAGGGTTTTGGCAGGCGGAGGAAGTCATACAGGCGCCATCGGTTACGAATATATTTTTTGCAGCGTGTACCTGGTTCCATTCATTGAGTACGGAAGTACGGGGATCTTTTCCCATACGGGCCGTTCCCATTTCATGGATGGCCATACCTGGATAAGAGTCGCGGTCAAAAGCCTGTACATCATTTAGTCCGGCGGCTTCCAGCATGGCTACGGCATCTGCGGCCATGTCTTTCCGCATTTGTTTTTCATTGTCTTTGAATTCGCAATTGAACTGGAGTACCGGTTGGCCCCAGGCATCTTTGGTGCTGTGGTCCAATGTTACCTGGTTATCTTCATAAGGCAGGCATTCACCGAAGCCCATCAGGCCCATTTGCCAGGGTCCTGGCTCTGATAAATAATCTTTGAAGGCATTCCCAATTCCCAATTCTGCAATTCCCCTGGCCCAATCGGAACGGCTGCTATAGCCGGTATAACCGAATCCGCGGATGTAGCCACGTTTATCGTCGGTATTCACGTTTCTGAAACGGGGAATATAGAAACCGGCTGGCCGCTGGCCATAGTAATATTTATCTTTAAACTCGTCTGATGTACCGCTGGCGCCCACATGGAAATGGTGATCCATGAGGTAATGTCCCAGTACACCATGATCGTTGCCGATACCTTGCGGGAAGCGGTTGGAAACGGAATTCATTAATACAAAGGTGCTGCCCAGCGTAGAGGCATTCAGGAAAATGATGTTCGCATGAAACTCCTGCATTTCTTTCGTATGCTTATCTATTACCCGAACACCGGTGGCTTTGTTTTTGCTTTCGTCGTAAATAATGCTGTTCACAATGGCATCTGTTACCAGCGTCAGGTTACCTGTTTTAGCAGCGGCCGGCAAGGTGGACGACTGTGAGCTGAAATAAGCGCCAAATGGACATCCGCGGGAGCAGCGGTCGCGGTATTGACACTTGCCTCTGTCGCCGATAGGTTGTGTAAGGTTGGCGGTACGGAAGATGGTCATTTTCCTTCCGGGAAATGCGGATTCAATGCGTTCCTTTGACTGTTTTTCAAAACAGTTCATTTCCATTGGTGGCTGAAAAACGCCGTCCGGCAAATGTGCCAGGCCTTCTTTTTGTCCGCTGATACCGGCAAATGCTTCCACATGATCATACCACGGAGCCAGGTCTTTATACCGGATGGGCCAGTCGATGCCAATGCCTTGTTTGATATTGGCTTCAAAGTCGAGGTCGCTGAGACGCAGGGAACCGCGGCCCCACATGATGGAACGTCCGCCTACGATATCGGCACGCATCCAGTCGAACCGTTTTTTTTCTGTATAAGGGCTTTCGGTGTCTTTCGCCCAATAGCTTTCATTAAATTCTGTATATACCCGGTCACGGATCAGGTAAGGATGTTCTTTAGATTGCGCGGTGGTAGTGGATCCGCGGTGCGTTACTTCCCACGGTGCTTTCAATGCAGTGGTATAATCTTTCACATGTTCCAGTTGCCGGCCACGTTCCAGCAATAATACTTTCAATCCTTTTTCGCATAATTCTTTTGCCGCCCAGCCGCCTGAAATGCCGGAGCCTACTACAATTGCGTCAAACGTATTTAACGCTTTTGCTTTAAGGTTCAAGTTAGCCATACACCGAAATAAATATTGGTCAGGCTGGAAAAATAATAAAATAATGGAGAAGTGAAAGGCAATTTGGTATGAGCGGAAACGTGTTGTTTTTACGCTAATTCAGCGCTGTACCAGCAACGGTTTGCTTAAACTACTCTTCCGGAAAATGCACTGCCTGTTTAAATGTTTATCGTTATAAGTCCCTGCCCACGCTTACTCCGTGTAATCAAGTTCTTTCGAAAACGTTTCCTCCATGCGCCACAAGGCCAGCAATGCAGGTATGATCGTACCTAAAGCAATGATGCCTGCTGCCATGGTGATGCTGGTATGCGTCTTTAATAACAGGAATAATGGTGTAAATATATTTACACTGCCCCGCACAAAATTAGGCACGGTGGTGGCCACGGTAGCACGCAGGTTGGTACCGAATTGCTCCGCTGCAATGGTCACAAATAAAGCCCAGTAGCCGATGGCAAATCCGAGTAGCCCGCAGATGCCATAGAAAACAACAGTGCTAACGCCGGCGGCATTGAGATAGATGACTACCGTTATCAATGTCAGCATCACGAAAATAAAAACCGCCGTTCGCCTGCTCCGGAGATACTGGCTCAACAAACCGCTGCACACATCTCCCAGGGAAAGTCCTATATAACAAAACATCACGGCCTTGCCTGCATAAATAGTAGCTGTTATTCCTGCAGCCTTCCCAAATTCAGGAGAAAAAGTAATCAGTATCCCGATCACAAACCAGATGGGTAAGCCGATTAAAATGCAGCGCAGGTATTTGCCAAACCGCTGCCAGGTAGTAAACAGTGCAAAGAAATTACCACGGGAGGTGGTGGCTTTTTTTACCTCGGTAAACATGCCCGATTCGAATACATTAAATCGTAGTACCAGCAACGTTAGTCCCAGGCCGCCGCCAATAAAATAGGCTATTTTCCAGTTGAACATGTCTGCTACCCAATACGCCAGCACGGCTCCCAGCACCCCTACTGCCGATACAATGGTGGTGCCGTAGCCCCGGATTTCCTTCGGCAGGATTTCGGCAACCAGGGTAATGCCGGCCCCTAATTCGCCAGCCAGCCCGATGCCGGCAATGAAACGCAGCAAAGCATACTGATCGACTGTGGTAACAAAGCCATTGGCAATATTGGCCAGCGAGTATAGTAAGATAGAACCAAACAATACAGATAAACGTCCTTTTTTATCGCCATAAATACCCCATAGAATACCACCCAGCAGCATTCCCGCCATTTGCATATTAATCAGGTAAACGCCCTGCTCCAGCAGCGCTCCCTCTGTTACGTGTAATGCCCGCAAACTTGGAATGCGCACAATACTGAATAATAACAAGTCGTAGATATCTACAAAGTAACCTAGTGCCGCTACTAAAACGGGTATGGAAAATAGTTTTGAAACCCTGTTGGCTGATTGATCCATGTAATAAAGACGAAGAAAAGTATCCAGGGAATCCGTGTGGAAAGCAGAAAGCTGAAAGCAGAAAGCTGAAAGCAGAAAGCTGAAAGCAGAAAGTAAAAAGCCTTTGAAACGAGTGATAGTAAAGGACATTATGCGCTTTAATTACTCGTTTCAAAGGCTTTTTACTTTCTGCTTTCTGCTTTCTGCTAAAAAAAATTTGCGTAGTCAAATAACTACACATATATTTGTAGCCAAATAGCTACGCAATGAATTTAAGAAGAGACGTATTTCAGGCCATCGCAGACCCCACCAGGCGGGCAATACTCTTGTTGGTGGCTTCGCAGGCCATGACAGCAGGCGCGATAGCTGCCAACTTTAATACCGCCAGACCCACCGTTTCCAAACACCTCCAGATCCTCACCGAATGCGAATTACTGGAGCAAACACAAAACGGCCGGGAAATTCATTATCATATCAATGCGAAAAAAATGAGAGAAGTCGCCGATTTCATTGAACCATTCCGCAAAATGTGGGATGACCGATTTAATGCCCTGGAAACAATTATGAAAACCTACAACGCTAAGAAAAAAGATTGACCATGGAACTGAAAACAAAAATCAACGCAGAAGATGGCAAACAGGAACTCACGATTACCCGTGAATTTGAATTGCCCGTAGCGCTGCTGTTCAAAGCTTATGAAGAACCGGAGATTGTAGAACAATGGATGAACACCAAAGTATTGAAACTGGAAAACAAAAAGCATGGCAGCTATTACTTTGAAACCACCGACCCTAAAGGGAATAAGTTTGGACTCAACGGCACCATCCACGAATTCCGCCCAAACGAACGCATCACGCGAACCTTTGAAATGGAAAACACACCATTTGCTGTGCAGCTGGAATTCCTCCAGTTCGAATCCCTGACACCAGACACCAGCAAACTCACCATGCACATTATCTATAAATCGGCTGAACAGCGGGACCAAATGCTGAAAATGAGTATGGCTAAAGGCATGAATATGGCACATAACCGACTCCAGGAAATTGTTAACAAACTAAAATAATTCACCATGACAAAGAGAAATAAAATTATTTACTGGATCGCTACACTATGGCTTTCTCTCGGAATGGGTTCCAGCGCCATTGTACAATTACTGGGTGTGAAAGCAGAGAATGACTTTATTACCCATCTTGGCTACCCTATTTATTTTCTAAAGATCCTGGGCACCTGGAAAATACTGGGCATCATCACCATCCTCCTACCAAAATTTCCGCTGTTGAAAGAATGGGCCTACGCCGGCTTCTTCTTTGTTGCCTCTGGTGCATTTTGCTCCCATGTGATATCGCACGACCCTTTCAAAGATATGTTTCCTTCTATCCTGCTACTGGTGTTAACCATAGTATCCTGGTATTTCCGGCCAGCCGACAGAAAACTGCCATTTGCTCACTTTAATAACGCTACCGTATGAATCCTAAAACAGATTTTTATTTTGATAAAGCCGGGCAATGGCAGAAGGCCATTGAGCACCTGAGAAGCATTGTGCTGGACTGCGGGCTTACGGAAGAACTAAAATGGGGTTCTCCCTGTTACACCCATCAAAACAACAACATCGTTTTAATACATGTGTTTAAAGAGTATTGCGCCCTATTATTTTTCAAAGGTGCCCTGCTCCATGATGCAGAAGGCATATTGGTACAACAATCGGAAAACACCCAGGCCACCCGGCAGATACGCTTTACCAGCGCCAAAGAGGTCACTGCTATGCAGGCCGTTATAAAAGCTTACATCTATGAGGCTATTGAAGTAGAGAAAGCGGGCCTGACGGTGAAGTATAAAAAGGTGGAAGAGTTCCACATGCCGGAAGAGTTTCAAACGAAGCTGGATAAAATGCCTAAGCTGAAAAAAGCGTTTGAAGCATTAACACCGGGCCGGCAAAGAGGCTATCTCCTTTATTTTGCGGCGGCCAAACAAGCTAAAACCCGCGAATCCAGGGTAGAGAAATATATAGATCACATCCTGGAAGGGAAAGGATTAGATGATGAATAAAACCATCAACTGGCGGAGGAAGCACCGATGGTGTTCCCCGCCAGTTGGCCATATGATCAAACCGGTCCTTATTTGCTGAGAAACTCGTTGACCACGATCACAAATGCTTCTGGTATCCGGCTGCTCTTATCCGGGGTAGCTGCTTCTCCCATATATTCTCCGTGGCCGCCAGGGAAAATTGCCAACTGTCCGTGTGGCAACGTGTGGGATAACGCCAGTGCATGTTCCGGCAATATCAGTTCCATTGCACCATTTACTACCAGGGCCGGCGCCTGTATCCCTTTAATATCCGTGTCAGGAATATCCTTAAATCCTTTCATCCTGGCTACATCCCTGTTAAACATTGCCTGTAATCCTTTGGGATCCGGATTGGTTTTGAGATAAGCAGTTTTTAATTCCTTCGGCATAACATCCAGCGTTGCATGAGAGAATCCGTCGAAGAAGCCGGGAGGCGCTCCTGCACGGCTGTATAATGTAGAGCACAATATCAGTTTATTCACCACTTCCGGATGACGAATACCGATTTGCAGTGAGGTAGTGCCACCATTGCTGAATCCAAGAATATCCGCTTTGGCAATGTGAAGTTGCTGCAATAATGCAGCAATATCATCTGCATCCTGTTCAAATGTCATCTCCCGGTCGATGTCGCGCGTATGGCCATGGGCCTGCATTTCTACGGCAATCACCTGGTGGGTTTTAGCCAGTTCCGGCAAAATGCGTCCGAAGCTGGACTCAATAGTGGAGCCTCCCCCATGGATCAGTACCAGTGGTTTACCGGTGCCGTGGATTTCGTAATACAATTGTAGGCCATTAACCGCTGCATATTGTCCCTTCTGTTGTGCATTTACCTGTAACAGGCCCAAAAGACAGGCACATAGCAATAAAATTGATCTGCGTTTCATAAAGTTCGTTGTTTGAGCTACAAACTTAGGCCGGAATTTCCAGGCGGCAGGGTTGTCAAAATGCCAATTTGCGGGGCGATTACGACAAGTACTGAAACGTTCCAAAATGTGCGTTTATGCAGCTATTTCCGGCGCTTCTTTTTTGCTCAGCACAAACACCCGGTACATCACCACCTCACTTACCAGGATCAGGGATATATAGCTGAACGCCAGGTTTCCGCCGTCTTTTGCAGGCAGCAGGTACAGCAGCATGGAACTCAGTATGGATACCATCACATATACCAAACCGCCTGTTAGTCCCCCGGCAATACCCGCATTTTTCGGAAACCGCTGCAGGCAGAAAGTGAAATAGTTATTGTAAGTAAAACCCGCGCCCACATGCACGAGGAAAGCAAACAACAACACGGTCCATATCTCCCTGAATATATAAAAAGTCAACAGCAGCCCCAACGCGCACAATAACTGCAATGCCACATTCACACTCATCTTGCCCAGCAGTGGTTTATTAATCAGGCTTTTCCCGATAAAGCCGCCTACCATCCAGGCAAATCCCAGTACCAACGAGCAATATCCTGTTACCACCGGTGAAAAATGAAAGTAATGTTCTATGATAAACGGCCCCGACATGTTATACACCATTACCATGGAATAGGCCAGCCCCAACATAGAGATACCCAGGGTAAAGCTGCGGGTACGCAGCATATTCACATAAATAGACAGGATTTTCACCGGATGAAAAGCTGTGGCATGTTTGATGGTTTCCCCACTGAACAGCAGTTCCAGTATAAACAAGATCGCTGCAAAACCACCCAGGAAATAAAAGTTAGCACTCCAGCCAAAGCTCACTTCCAGGTAACCGCCAATAAAAGGCGCTACAATTGGGCCGGTAGACCAGATGATCGTAAAAATACTGAGATAACTTTTCAATTTTTCTCCTGCGTACAAATCTACAAATAACGCACGCTTGGCTACTACCATGGAGGCAATGGTAATACCATGTATGATCCGCATAGCGTAAATCAGGTATATGCTATGCGTATTGGCAATCACTACACAGGATATACAAAAAACCAGCATAGCCCACATAGCAATCCGGTATCTGCCATAGCTATCCAGTATACTGCCCACAAACAATTGTGAAACGCCATAACTAATCAGGAACAAGCTCAGGGTCAACTGGGCCTGGCTGCCCGTAACGCCCAGGTCGGCGGCCATCCCTGGCAAAGAAGGAATGTAAATGTCGGTAGCCAAACCTGACATTGGTATCATCGCAAAAGCCAACAAGGTAGCCGTCCAGATATTCCCTTCTTTTATACGGCGGGTATTAATTGTGCTGGTAGTCATTTTACAGTAGCTGTTGATTCGTTCCCGGCAAAATTAGGACTTAATCATTTAAGCGCCACCGCCTTTTTTATTACCTTTAAATAAACAATCCAGGAAGGATTTATATTAATGAGGGCACCCAACAAACATCCTGCTTTTCTTTTGCTGGCGATATTGCTGCTTACCAGCGCCTGTTGGCAACGGGACAAGGCCAGCATTTTTTATCACCAGGTGAATGCTATTTACGGATTAAAAAACAATGCGGTAGCGCATTATTTGTCTGTTTCCTCCGCCTCTACCCAATCGTTTGCTGTAAGCCTGCATAAATATATCAGCGCTGTGGATGAACTTCCTCCTTTTCCGCCAGGCGATTCCCTGAAAAGTATCGTCCGGGAAGAATTAATGCTGCTCGATTCACTGGCCCGGAAAGATAGTACCGCTCCCGATAGCCTGGCTAAAGCAGCCATAAAAACAGCCATCAGCAATAGTTCCTTACCTGAACGAATATACGCTGCCAACCGGCGCTTCGCCGATAGTTTCCGGTTGCCGCCACTGAATCTGCCCGACAGATAAAAACCGGCCATGATGGCTTTTACAATAAAGCTACCATGGCCGGCGATTTTAGCAACACTCCCCTGTTTCGTTATTCATCTCCCTTAATCCTATCCCCTTTTACAGGGGAATAATCTTCTTTTAACACTCCATTGACGCTTAGTTTTTCGAAGTAACATTTTACGCCCACCGCCTGGCTAAAGTCTTCTATATGCTGAATATGAAAGTGCAGATGAGGTTCTGAAGAATTACCGGAATTACCACATTGGCCCAGCAGCTGTCCCTGCTTTACGAGGTCGCCCTGTTTTACTTTTACACTGTTTTGTTTAAAATGCGCGAGCAAAATATACTCTGCATTTTTTGTTTTCAGCAACACCGCATTGCCCGGGATATACATGGCATTCATAAGGCCGGGTATATTGTCTTTCACCCCGTCTACCGCCATTACAATTTCACCATCGCAAGGCGCCAGTACAGGTTGGCCAAATGCGTAATAGTCATCATTGCTTTTGCCATTGGTTTTAAAAGAATGTCCTTCTTTGTTGTTGATGACAATATCAAATGCATTTTTCTGAAACGGCACCACCACGTGATAGTTCTGTTCTTTGGTATCGCCACCCCAGAACACCGTCCACTCACCTTTAAAAGGCAGGTGCATCAGCGTTTTGTTGCGCAGGGAATCTGGCGCATAGGGCTTGGCGTACAATCCTGTAACAGCGTTATTGGGGTCTGTCGCCAGTTGCAATAAGAGGATTCCTTTTTCAAAAGCCGCCTTGTACACCGCAAATTCTCCCTGGTACGACACAAAATCCGTATTCCTGATAGCGCCGAATCGTTTGTTTAATTGCGTCAGGAAAGCATTTGTTTTATCCCAGGGCAGGCCTGTTTTGGCTTGTTCGGAGAAGCTGGCGAAAATACTGTCGTACGCGCCGGCGTTATAATACTTTTGGAAGTTGGCAATGGCGGACTTGCTTCCGGCGCTTTCTGTTTGTGCAAAGGCGATACGAAAAGTAAGCGACCAAATCATTATAAGGGCAATACGTAAGTTCATAGCAAATGATTTTTTCATTAGTTGCGTAAAATATCTATAAACTTACACCCGTGAAATTTTTTGGGTCAAACGCATAAAAAAAGCCCATCAAATGGGCTTTTTCTATGTTCAACTTTTTTATGCTTACTTATCTATTACATTAATTTCATAGATAGATGGCGCCGCCGTTGCTTTAATAACACGGAACCGTAGTTTGGAAGCATGATAACTACGCGGCAGGCGGATTACCTTACAATCGCCCATCGGTTTTGCTTCCATGAAAATAGTTTCCCATTCGCCATTCGTCAGTATATCGATGGCGTATTCCTGGATACGAGGCATTCTGATCTGGGAGAAGCCATCCGGCAGTGATTTAGTGTCTTTATACTCAAAGATGCTGATTTTATTAAACGCATCATTTGGCGACAATTCCATTTCCAGGGTAGCAATGGTATCTTTATCTGCTGCGGCCCAACGACTGCTGAGGCTACCATCATTCACGGCTCCTGCTGCATATTGGTTCTTTGGATCTGCATATACGCTGGTGGCTGTTGCGGGCTTATGCGAAGAAATAAAGCGACCATTTTTAGGCAACGGTTTATTCATCGCCAGTCCCAGTCGCTTGCCCAGGCTGATAGCTTGCAATGCCGTATACTCCCTGATTTGTCCGGTTTGATCGGGCGGAATATTTATAACGAGGCTGTTATTGTTGTCTGTGCTCCAGTAAAACAGTTCTTCCAGTTCATCCAGTTCGCGTACCGGCAGCTGTGTCGATTTTTCAAACCAATTCAGGCGATCGCTGATGCAAATGGTATGTTCAAAAGGAAGGTAGTAAGATTTTCCGTTGTGCAGGTATTGCTTTTTATCGAAGCGGGTAATCATTTGTGGATCCCATAAACGAAAATCTGAAGGGAAGTATTGGAAGAAGTATTTATTATCAACTGTCATTTCTCCTGGTATGGTGGCCTGTCTTTTTCCTTCTTCATTTACAATAGTATGGTTCACACTGACAGCGCAATTAGGATTATATTTCTTCACCAATTGATATACCTGGTCGATTCCCCATTCATCTGGTTTGCGGTCCCAGCCACCATCCAGCCAGAGTTCACAGATGTTGCCATAGTTGGTGAACAGTTCTGTTAACTGGTGGAGCATATAGTCTACGTATTTCTGTTTGCTGGGATCTTTGTAAGATGGTTCATGCCGGTCCCATAAGGAATAATAGATAGCAAACTGTAGTCCATACTTTTTACAGGCATCGGAAACTGCTTTTACCACATCGGTTTTCACCGGTGATGATGCCACATCATACGTGGTGTATTTGCTATCCCATAAACAGAAGCCATCGTGGTGTTTGGTGATCAGCAATACATAACGAAAACCGGCATCCCTGGCCGTACGCACCCATTGATCAGGATCCAGCCGGGTAGGATGATATTTTTCCACGGGAATAGTGCCATCTGACCATTCCACATCGGCAAAAGTATTGATCCCGAAATGGATGAACATACCATAACCCCGTTGAATCATGCGCTGCTGTGCAGCATTAGGTTTATTGGATGGTTGCAGTACCTGTGCCTGGCTAAAGCTATGCAGGCATGCCAGCACACTAATGAGTAACGCTCTTCTCATGATAATCTTACTTTACAAAATCGAAAAACTAAAAATAGCGGAAGCAGCGCAACTATTCTGGAACATATGTGACTTTTACTAGACGTATTTTAACAAAAAAGCCGGCACTTGATGAGTACCGGCCTTGTTGCGTAAAAAACGTGTGAAATGTTTATCGTTTAAAAAGATAACCTACGCTAACACCGAAGTAGCGGTTCTTTTCCTTTTCATCCGGATATGGGTCAACATTTACAAGACCCAGGCTATAGTTTACACTAAACGACAAGCCCATTTTCAGTTCATATCCAAGCATAAAGTTACCGTTACCAACCTGGTATTTGAATACTTCTTCATTGGGTTATAAACATTATATCCCTCAAATATAAGCCGCAATATTTCTTAGTGGAGAGAAAACACTGTTGTTCTTATCGAGACAGGAAAAGTAGTCGTCTGTTACACTACACAAAAAAATGCGGACAGCATTTCTTAACTATTGCAAAGAAATACTGCCCGCATGAGGCGAAATTTTTTTACGCTTGCATAATATGTCCGGGGCGGATTCCGTAGCCCTGACGATCTTCATCAAACAACATTTTCATATGCCCTACCATCATGCCATCCCATCCGGCCTGGCTGAAGTAAACTTCGTTGTCCAACTGGTTGCGGTAGACCATCATTCTTTGTAATTGTTGTTGATGGCCGCCGATTACAAAATCAATATGTGTGCTATCGGTAGCCATTTGTTTGTTATTGGGGAGTTGTTGATCTCCCAGATGCGACAAACAGATCACGATCTGGCAACCATGGTCTTTTTTGAGGCTGGTGGCTATTGCATTCGCGGCAGCTATCGGTGATAAATAGGTAACTCCATTGTGTGACGCCAGTTGGGGGCCTACACCCGTGATACCAATTTTGATAGATCCTGCGTAAATAATTTTATAGGGAAGTACCTCGCGACGAAGTACCGGATCGGTGAAACGATAATTGCAATTCACCAGTGCAAACTGCATGTGAGGTACTAAAGCGGCCAAGGCGGCCTGACCATTAGCTAATTCACGGTTACCAATAGTAGCTGCATGATAGCCCGCTTGGTTCATGGCCTGGATCATTTTCAGGGAAGCAGCGGGATCGTGTTCATGATTGATAAAATCACCGGCATCTACGAGTAGCCCTTCCCGTTGTGCGGGGAGCAATGAAGATACTTGTCCATGCATGTCGTTGGTGTACCAGATCATGCATTCCCGGTTGTTACCGGATAGATAGGTGGCATTACCGGTAGTGGCTGCGAGTGATTTAAATGGCTTTTGCAATAACAGCAATCCCGTTACCAGGGAGGCATTAGTGAGAAATGAGCGGCGTGATGTAGTCATATTATAGGGGGTATAGAAAAAGTCTTGTTGCGTTAAGTATTTCTACGCTTTTTTGTTTTTATTGATTGAAATTATTGTCAAGATAGAAATAATTTTTATTTTTGACGAAATTTCCTTGCTTAATCATTAACTATCCCTAACTACAACCAGATAAATTCGTCATGGCTACGCCGTTTCTTTCAGAGATCATGATGGTCTCATTCAATTTTGCCCCGAAAGGTTATGCCTTATGTAACGGACAACTACTACCAATTAATCAGAATGTAGGGCTTTTTTCACTGTTGGGAACTACCTATGGAGGTGATGGACGGGTAAATTTCGCGCTGCCGAACTTCCAGGGACGCATTCCCATGCATGTTGGTGCCGGCTATACACAGGGAGCAACTCCCGGGGTGGAAGCAGTTAAGCTAACCCTCAGCAATATGCCTGATCATAGCCATACTGTACAGGCCACTCTCCAACAACCAGTAGGAGATACCGCTACGGAGTTATCTCCTGTAGGCGCGTTGCCTGCCAGTGCAGCAGCAGGGGCTCCCCGTTATAGTAGCAAAGCTGATGACCGTATGTCCGTTACATCCTTGTCACAAATGGTAGCCGATCCCGTAAACCAGCCGTTGACAACAGAACTAAACTCAACTGGAAACACAGCTTTTCTGAACATGATGCCATCGCTTGGCATTAATTTTATCATCGCTTTACAAGGCGTTTTCCCCTCACAGTCTTAACTATACCTTATGTCTGCGGACGAATCATTTGTCGGTGAAATTATTATGCTGGGATGCAACTTTGCACCCAAAGGCTTTGCCCTTTGCGACGGGCAATTACTCCCTTTATCTCAGAATACTGCCCTCTTTTCCCTACTGGGTACCTATTATGGAGGAGACGGTAAAAGCACTTTTGCGCTACCGGATATGCAGGGAAGAGTTCCTATAGGTACAGGACAAGGCCAAGGCCTGACTGACAGGCCTTGGCCAGGAGAAGCTAGCGGACAGGAAACAGTGACACTAACAACGGGTGAATTGCCCTCCCACTCACATGTGATCAATACCAAACCGTTAAGCTTCCCCGTAGGTGTTGCCAACGATACCTATAACCCGGTTGGTCATTACCCGGGTGTAGCGGCAACAGGTGCACTATACGCAAAAGCAACAGCCAATGTTGGTTCGCTACCGGATATGAAGCCTCAGATCACTGCGATGCCGCTGAATTATGCAACACAACCGGTTAATAATATGCAGCCGAGCCTTGTTATTAATTTTGCGATTGCTTTACAAGGCGTATTCCCTCCCAGAGGATAACAAATAAAACACCCCACAATGCCTTTTGTAGGAGAAATCAGAATATTCGCAGGAAATTTTGCGCCTGTAGGGTGGGCGCTCTGCCAGGGGCAGCTAATGCCTATTTCAGAAAACGAGACACTCTTTAACCTCATCGGCACTACCTATGGAGGTGATGGCCTTGAGACTTTTGCATTACCAGATCTACAGGGAAGAGCCCCTCTTCATCCGGGAAACACTCATATGCTCGCAGAAAAGATTGGTCAAGAAACTGTGACGTTAAACGCGAACAATCTTCCGGCACATGCGCACCGGGTGGATGGTCCGGTATTTATTCCCACCATGGGGGCAAATCCAGGTGGCCTGTTACCCGCAAGCAACAACTACCCGGCTATTACGAATGGCAGTAAGGTGTATAGTACGGTGAAAGATACTACTAACAGGCTGGCACCCGTTCAGGTGCTACCTTCCGGAAGTACTACCATGATGGTGGTAGTACCCGCCGGCGGTAATCAACCTAAGGAGAACATGCAGCCTTACCTGGTTGTTAATTTTATCATTTCGCTGTATGGCATTTTCCCTTCACCTACCTGATAACGGCGGGCAAATAAATATGAAAATAGGAGTACTATTACCAAGATCTACATTTCATCCCTTGCTGCAACACGACTTGCTGCAAGGGATGCAGGCATATCTGCAATACAAAAATATTAACGCTGCATTCATAACTGCCAATATCGGGTATGGTATAGATGGAGATTTGTTGGCAGAACAGGCAGAAAAAATGTTGCTGGAACAACAGGCACAAATACTGATTGTATATGCCGACCAAACAACGGTGAGCAAAATTGCGAATCTTGCGAAGTCTTTAAACCGCCTTGTTATTGTAATACACAATGGCGCCAAGTATCCACACGACTGGGAGCCACATCCAACGGTATTGTTACATACCCTGAATAATGTGATCCAGTGCAGATTAACGGGTAAGTATGCAGCGGGGCTTTCCGCCTCCGCGGCGGTGTGTACCTCTTTCTATGATGGTGGCTATGCACTTTGTCATGCCACCGTGCAACCGTACATGGATCTTGGTGGCGAGGTAGCCTACAACTTCGTTAGTCAATATACTGTTAAGGATTTTAATTCCACCCCACTTCATCATTTTTTAAACAGCCAGCAGGAGGTACAAGCCTTATTGGCCATTTACAATGGAGAATTGGCACATTGCTTCCTGCAGCAATTACAACAGGCGAACATTACACAACCCCTACAGATATTCGGTAGTCCTATGATGCTGGATGAAACGATTACCAGTGTACATGGTGCATTAAAGCTACCCTTCAGCGTCAGCGGCTATGTACCCTGGGTATCTACACTCGACAACAAAGCCAACCAGCTATTGAAACAACAATATAAAATTCATTCTGGGAGAGATGTCAATCTTCCGGGTATGCATGGCTGGGACACCGGTATGATCCTGGAGCATATTTATAACACAGCCGATACGCATCATTTTCGTGCAAGAGAAATACTCGCTGGTATGGAACATATCACACTGGACAGCCCCAGAGGTGTTTTACAAATGGATGCTGCCACCCATTATATGATAGCGCCGGCCTGGCTGGTACAAACCAACGAGGATTTTATACCGGAAGTAATTGGCGGAGCAGATAATACAACTGAAGTGTGGCAGGAAATTATAAACGAGCAAAGAGACGGTGTAGCTACCGGTTGGATTAACACGTACCTATGTGCCTAGATCAGGCCACTGACATGACTGAATCATTTTTCGTCCTGGAAAGCAGGACGTGTACTATATTTTCCTTTATCCCAAGATAATCCCCTAATATGAAGCTCCCTTTACTCAGGACTTTAGCGATGCTGCTCCTATTGACTGGCATAGCACACTATACCAGCGCTCAAATAGGGCCGGGTGACCTGGTATTTACCGGTTACGATACCTTTGATGATAATAGCAATGGCGTCACACAGAACGACAAGTTCTCCTTTGTGATGCTCAAGGATTGCCCTATTGACGCCTATATCAGTTTTACAGACCTGGGATGGACAGGCAGCCATTTTCAGTCGCTCACCTGCGCCGTAGGTAATGGCTCACAAACAGATGGCGTTCTCGAATGGAGAAACACTACTGGTTCAATTATACGTGCCGGTCAACAGATCGTGATTTCCTGTAAGTACAGCCCCAGCGCTTCATTAGGCTCCATTACTAATAAAACCGCCAATGCGAATGCCGCCAATACTTATATCAGTCTGGGTGAAGCAGGTGATCAGCTCTTCGCCTTCACCGGGCAACTCAGCAACCTCAGTAACCCCACCGTTATTGCGGGTATTAATATCAACCGGACTTCCTGGGATGCCACTTTAAATGATTGTGACTTTACCTCCTCTTCCTCCATGCAGCCCAGCGGTGGAACATTTCCCAACATGCCTGGTATTAACGCCCGGTATAACTGCGGCGCCCTGGCAGGAACCCCTGCCAGACTATATAGCCTGCTAACAGATCCCACAAAGTGGATAATTGATAGTACCCTCGCCTTCCCGGTAAAAGATAGTTTTGAACTTACTAAAACCACTCCCTGCAACCTAACCATCGTAAATCCTACTGCGGGCATTCTATATGTTAGCAAAAGATATGCAGCCGGAGATGGTCACAGCTGGCTCTCTCCCCTGGCTGAATTAAGGGATGCCCTGGCCGCTGCTGCAGATCCTGCCAATGGCATTACACAAATCTGGGTAGCAGCAGGTGCCTACAAACCAACAGCCAGCTTAGACCCTACCGCCACTTTCACACTCTCCTCTAATGTTGCTATCTACGGCGGCTTTGCTGGTATAGCTAGTGAAACCACTACTACCGGCCGGAATATTCGTGCCAACCCGGTTATACTTAGCGGTGATCTTGGTGGAGACGACGCAGCCAGTCCATTGTTAAACGCAACTGGCATTGTTGGGACCAACAGTGCGCATGTACTCACTGCGAACGCCATAAGTGGTGCTATACTGGACGGAATAATTGTTACCGGAGGAAACGCAATTAATAGCAAAGGTGGTGGGGCAATGTTTACCAACAGCACTGTGAAAATTATTAATTCACAATTCAGTGGTAACTATGCTACACAAGGAGGAGGAGGCCTCAGTACTGCTGGTCTTCCCATTGTACAAATTGTCAATAGTACTTTCCAGGGAAACCAATCAGCCCTCAATTCTGGCGGTATCTATGGAACGGCTGCGAGCTTAAGATTAACCAATACCACCGTTACCGGCAATACAGGCGGTACCTCCTCACCTGCCAGTGGCGTATACATTAGCGGTGCCGGCGGTAGCTTCTCTAATACTAACTGCATATACACCGGGAACCTTCCTACCTCAATACCTGATTACAATACGAGCCTCTCTGCCGGCCCTATTAAATACACTATCATAGGGAACGTCTTCTATACGAATGGTATCACCACTCAATCAATACCCCCAGTAGAATTTATAAATGCTGCAGCAGGTGACCTACGACTTACCAAAAATAATCTCGCCATCAATCATGGAGATCCGGCCACTAACGGTGCTATTGTTGGTACAACCGACCTGGCAGGGCAACCACGTGTTAGCAATAGTGTGATTGACCTGGGCGCCTACGAGTACCAGGCGGCTGTGCAAACCATTACATTAGCTGCAACAAAAGCAGTGAATTATGGCGATGCTGATGTGGATCCGGGTGGCACTACCAACGGAGATACCAGTATCGTATATTCATCTTCTAATATAGCCGTGGCAGATACCGTAGCCGGTAAAATCCATATTAAAAAAGCGGGTACAACTATCATTACGGCCAACGCGCCGGCTACCAATGCTTATCTGCCAGCCACCGCGCAAACACAGACATTGACGATAAATCCCGCTGCGCTGTCAATAAAAGCCCATAGCCTTACCCGTCCTTATCATACACCTAATACAGATACCAGCTTTACCTTCACCGGCTTTGCCTATAGTGAAGATTCCGCACTGGTTTTCCCGGGTGGCGTAAAAGCCACATTTGGTGGAGATATCAACAGCCCTGCTGGTAAATATTCCATCACACCGGATTTGACGGGCATTTCCGCTCCTAACTATAGTATCACTACTGATACCGGTACACTCCTCATTACCAAAGGACCACAAACCATCACCTTTGCTCCCATTACTACCAAGACGTACGGAAATGCGCCTTTCACCCTTACAGCCAGCAGTAATGAAGGCCTGCCGGTGGCATTCAGTGTAGTGAGCGGAAACGCGACGGTGAGTGGCAATACCGTGACTATTACGGGCACCGACAGCGTAACCATTGCAGCTAATCAACCTGGCGATGGCAACGTACTACCAGCCGCACAGGTGACCCAGACTTTCTATATCGCCAAAGACACTCTAACTGTAACGGCTAAACCGAAAACAAGGCTATACAAGCAGCCGAATCCAACACTGGATTATACCGTCACCGGCTTTGCATACAGTGAAGATATCAGTGTAGTAAGCGGAGCCGCAGACATCAGTACCACCGCAGATGTCAATAGCAGTGTAGGTAAATATCTCATCACGGTTACCCAGGGCGGCTTAACAGCGACTAACTACGTCTTCAATTTTGTAAACGATTCGCTTACCGTAAACGCCGCTGGTCAAACCATCACGTTTGATCCTATCTCCAATAAAACATATGGTGATGCTGCCTTTACACTGAACGCTACCAGCGATGCCAACCTGCCGGTAAGCTACAATGTAGTGAGCGGCAACGCCAGCATCAGTGGCAATACTGTTACTATTACCGGAACCGGCAACGTAACTATTGAAGCCGATCAGGCAGGCAATAGTAATTACACGCCAGCTCCACCGCAAACGCAATCCTTTACCATTAACGTTGATACACTCACGGTAACGGCTAATGCGAAAACTAAAACTTACAAGCAAGCGATTCCAACACTGGATTACACGGTTACTGGTTTCGCTTACAATGAAGATAACAGCGTGATTACCGGCACTGCTGACATCAGCACTACCGCCGATGCCAACAGTAACGTGGGTAAATATCTCATTGAGGTAACGAAAGGTGGACTAACGGCTACCAACTATGCCTTCCTTTTTGTTAATGACAGCCTGGAAGTAACTCCAGCTACACAAACTATTAACTTCACTCCTATCTCCGGTATCACCTACGGTGATGCGCCTTTCAACATTAGCGCCACCACTGATGCCAATCTACCGGTAACCTTTGCCATCATCAGCGGGAACGCCACACTGAGTGGTAATACAGTAACCATTACCGGTACAGATAGTGTAACCATTGCGGCATACCAGACCGGTAACAGCAACTACGCGGCAGCTCCGGAAGTTCGACAAACATTTAATATTGCAAAAGCGCCGCTGTCTGTCATTGCTAATCCTCAAACGAAAGCTTATTTACAACCTAATCCAACATTGCGTTATTACTTCAATGGATTTGTATATGGAGAAAAAGATTACGAGGTTATTACAGGAACTGCCGATATCAGCACTACTGCAAGAGACAGCAGCGATGTAGGTAAGTACTTGATTGACGTAACAAAGGGTAACCTGGCGGCTACTAACTATGAGTTCCATTTCGTAGATGACTCACTCGAAATATATCAGGCACAGCCCACCATCACCTTTGCACCTATCACCAATAAAACATATGGAGATGCACCGTTCAAGCTGGTTGCCACCAGCGACGTGAACCTGCCGATTACTTTCAGTAATATCATGGGGCAGGTTGATGTTAGTGGCGATACGGTTACTATACAGGGCACAGGCACCGTTATTGTTGCCGCTAACCAAACCGGTAACCATAACTACCGCGATGCCGGACAAATAACACAAACTTTTACCATCGATAAAGCCACCCTCACGGTAACGGCTAATCCGAAAACAAAAGTTTACCTGCAGCCTAATCCAAACCTGGATTATAGCTTTACAGGTTTTGTATACAATGAAACCAACAGCGTAGTACACGGCAACGCTACCATCACCACTACTGCCGATGCTAGCAGCGTTGTAGGTAAATATCTCATCGATGTAACACAGGGCGGATTGACTGCCAACAACTATAACTTCAATTTTGCTAACGACAGCCTGGAAGTAACTCCAGCTGGCCAAACCATCACCTTTACCCCTATCTCCGGTAAAACTTATGGTGATGCACCATTTACCATCAGCGCCACCAGCGATATTGGTTTACCGGTTACCTTCAGTGTAGTGAGCGGACCAGCCAGCGTAAGTGGCAACACCGTCACCATTACCGGTAGCGGTCCTGTAACCATTGCCGCTAACCAGGCAGGTAACAGCAACTACGCGGCTGCACAAGCCACCCAATCCTTCAGCATCGCCAAAGCGATACTCACGGTAACGGCTAATCCGAAAACGAGAGCATACAAACAACCGAATCCGATATTCGACTATACCACCACCGGGTATGTGTACAACGAAACCGGCAGCGTAGTTTCCGGTACTGCGGATATCAGTACTACCGCGGATGCTAACAGTAATGTTGGTAAATACCTCATTGATGTAACGCAAGGCGGATTAGCTGCTATTAACTACGATTTCCAATTTGTAAACGACTCGCTGGAAGTAACGCCTGCTACGCAGAGCATCACCTTTACAGCTATCACCAATAAAACATATGGTGATCCGGCCTTTACGGTGAGCGCCAGCAGCAATGCCAGCTTACCTATCACTTATAGCGTGGTAAGCGGACCAGCTACCATCAGTGGTAGCACGGTGACTATTACCGGTACAGGCAACGTCACCATTGGCGCTGATCAGGCAGGTGACAGCAATTACCAGGCAGCCATACAACAAACACAATCGTTTACCGTAAATGCAGCTACACTCACGGTAACCGCCAATCCGAAAACGAAAGTGTACAAACAACCTAATCCGACATTGGATTATGCCATTACCGGCTTTGTCAATAATGAAACCAGCAGTATAGTTAATGGTAACGCTACCGTTACCACTACCGCGGATGACAACAGTAATGTAGGCAAGTACCTGATCCAGGTAACACAAGGTGGATTATCTGCGCCTAACTATACCTTCAGTTTCGTTAATGACAGCCTGGAAGTAACTCCTGCTGCACAAACCATCGACTTTAGCGCTATCTCCGGTAAAACTTATGGTGATGCACCATTTACCATTAATGCTACCAGTGATGTTAGTTTACCAGTTACTTTCAGCGTAGTCAGCGGACCAGCTACTATCAGTGGTAATACCGTAACCATCACCGGCAACGGCGCTGTAACAATTGCCGCAGACCAGGCAGGCAACAACAATTATGCCCCTGCGCATACCACGCAATCATTCAGCATCGCTAAAGCAATACTAACCGTAACGGCTAATCGTAAAACGAAGATATACTTACAGCCCAACCCAACATTGGATTATACCACCACTGGTTATGTGTACAACGAACCAGCGACTGTGGTTACTGGTTTGGCTACTATCAATACCGTTGCAGATGCCAACAGCTCGGTAGGCAAGTATCTCATTACAGTTACCTTAGGTGGATTAAGCGCTACGAACTACGATTTCAATTTTGTAAATGACTCCCTGGAGGTAACACCAGCTAACCAAAGTATCACCTTTGCACCGATTGCGGGTAAAATATATGGCGATGCACCGTTTACGGTAAGTGCCAGCAGCAATGCAGGCTTACCGGTTACTTACAGTGTACTCAGCGGACCAGCTACTATCACCGGTAATAGTGTGACCATTACTGGTGCAGGCAATGTAACCATTGCTGCAGATCAGGCAGGAGATGCTAACCACAGCGCAGCTGCACAACAAACACAATCCTTTACGATTGCACCAGCCACACTCACAGTGCGGGCAATTGACCAGTCTAAAAATTACAAACAACCGAATCCAACACTGGATTATAACATCAGTGGTTTCAAAAACGGTGATGCCAAAACTGTTGTAACAGGTAACGCCGCCGTTAGCACCGCTGCCGATATCAACAGCCCGGTAGGTACTTATCCGATCAATGTAAGTCTGGGTGGACTAACATCTCCTAACTATACCTTCAGCTTTGAGAATGGTATCCTGTATGTAAATTCAGCCCTGCAAACCATCACCTTTGCTCCTGTCACAAATAAGACTTACGGGGATGCACCATTTACAGTTACTGCAAGCAGTGATGCAGGTTTACCGGTTACTTTCGCTGTACTCAGCGGATCAGCCCTTGTAAATGGTAATACCGTTACTATTACCGGCGCAGGAAACGTGACCCTTACGGCTAGCCAGCCTGGTGATGGTAACTATGCACCTGCAACGCAGCAATACCAATCTTTCAATGTTGCTAAAGCATTACTCACTGTAAAGGCCAATAGCAAAACCAAAATGTACCAGCAGGCGAATCCAACCCTGGATTACACCTTTGTAGGTTTGGTAAACAACGATAATGCCAGCGCTATAACAGGTATCGCTCAAACTGCTACTACTGCGGATCTCAACAGTCTGCCAGGTAACTACCCGATCACTATTACCAAGGGTACGCTGGCATCTGACAACTACGATTTCGGCTTCGCAAATAGTTCGCTGACCGTAACGGCGGCCGGACAAAGCATTTCCTTTACACCAATTCCGGCTAAAACATACGGAGATGCTGCATTCACGCTGAACGCCACCAGTAGCGCCGGATTACCGGTGACTTATAGTGTACTCAGCGGGCCGGCTACGATTAACAATAATACGGTTACCATTACCGGAACTGGTAATGTGACCGTCGCTGCTGATCAGGCTGGAAATGGCAACTACCAGGGCGCTACCAGACAAACACAATCCTTCACCGTAGCACCTGCTACACTGACAGTAAAAGCTGATGACAAGCAGAAAATAACGGGTACGGCTAATCCATCTTTTACTTATGCCATCACTGGTTTTGTAAATGGAGATAACAACAATGTGGTAACGGGTACACCAACCATCAGTACCACTGCGGATAACAGCAGTGTACCGGGTACCTATCCTATTACAGTAGCTGCTGGTTCATTAAACGCAGCCAACTATCAATTCACTACAGTAAATGGTACTTTGACGGTTGGACAAACCACACAAACCATCACCTTCCCGGCTATCACCAATAAAACATATGGTGCAGCAGCGTTTACACTCAATGCTACCAGCAGTTCTAACTTACCAGTAACTTATAGTGTAGTGAGTGGTCCGGCGACTATCAACGGCAACACCGTTACTATCACCGGTGCTGGCAGCGTGACCATCGCAGCTAACCAGGCAGGTAATGCTACTTATTTACCTGCTACACAGGTAACGCAAGGCTTCACTGTAAGCAAAGCAACCCTGACCGTGACTGCAGTAAATGCTTCTAAAGTATACCAACAACCTAATCCGGCATTCACTTATAACATCACCGGATTTGTGAACGGGGAAGACAACAGCGTGATAACTGGTACGGCTACACTCAGCACTACCGCTAATACCAACAGTACGCCAGGTACTTATCCAATCACCGTAGCTATTGGTTCCTTGAGTGCTACCAACTACGTGTTCAATACCGTGAATGGTACCTTAACTATTGGACAGGCTAATCAGACAGCGCAAACCATCACCTTCCCGGCTATCGCCAATAAAACATATGGTGCAGCAGCGTTTACACTCAACGCTACCAGCAGCGCTGGCTTACCGGTGACTTACAGCGTGGTGAGTGGACCGGCCACTATCAACGGCAACACCCTTACTATCACCGGTGCTGGCAGCGTGACCATTGCGGCTAACCAGGCAGGTAATGCTACTTATTTACCAGCTACACAGGTAACGCAAGGCTTCACCGTAAGCAAAGCAACCCTAACCGTGACGGCAGTAAATGCTTCTAAAGTATACCAACAACCTAATCCGGCATTCACTTATAACATCACCGGATTTGTGAACGGGGAAGACAACAGCGTGATAACTGGTACGGCTACACTCAGCACTACCGCTAATACCAACAGTACGCCAGGTACTTATCCCATCACCGTAGCTATTGGTTCCTTGAGTGCTACCAACTACGTGTTCAATACCGTGAATGGTACCTTAACTATTGGACAGGCTAATCAGACAGCGCAGACCATCACCTTCCCGGCTATTGCCAATAAAACATATGGTGCAGCAGCGTTTGCGCTCAACGCGAGCAGCAGCAGCGGCTTACCGGTGACGTACAGTGTAATTAGCGGACCAGCCACGATTAATGGCAACACCGTTACCATTACGGGTGCAGGCAATGTGACCATCGCGGCTAACCAGGCAGGTAATGCTACTTACTTACCAGCTACACAGGTAACGCAAGGCTTCACCGTAAGCAAAGCAACCCTGACCGTAACTGCGGTAAATGCTTCTAAAGTATACCAACAACCGAATCCGGCACTTACTTATAACATTACCGGGTTTGTGAACGGGGAAGACAACAGCGTGGTAACTGGTACGGCTACACTTAGCACCACGGCTAATACCAACAGTACACCAGGTACTTATCCAATCACCGTAGCAATAGGCTCGTTAAGCGCTAACAACTACGTGTTCAATACCGTGAATGGTACCTTAACTATTGGACAGGCTAATCAGACAGCGCAAACCATCACCTTCCCGGCTATCGCCAATAAAACATATGGTGCAGCCGCGTTTACACTCAACGCTACCAGCAGCGCTGGCTTACCGGTAACTTACAGCGTAATTAGCGGGCCCGCCACTATCAATGGCAACACCGTTACCATCACCGGTGCAGGCAATGTGACCATCGCGGCTAACCAGGCAGGTAATGCTACTTACTTACCAGCTACACAGGTAACACAAACCTTCACCGTAAACAAAGCAACGCTGACCGTGACGGCTGTCAATGTTTCCAAAGTATACCAACAACCGAATCCGGCACTTACTTATAACATTACCGGGTTTGTAAATAACGAAGACAACAGCGTGATAACTGGTACGGCTACACTTAGCACCACGGCTAATACCAACAGTACACCAGGTACTTATCCAATCACCGTAGCGATAGGCTCGTTAAGCGCTAACAACTACGTGTTCAATACCGTGAATGGTACCTTAACTATTGGACAGGCTAATCAGACAGCGCAAACCATCACCTTCCCGGCTATCGCCAATAAAACATATGGTGCAGCAGCGTTTACACTCAACGCTACCAGCAGTTCTAACTTACCGGTAACTTACAGCGTAATTAGCGGGCCCGCCACTATCAATGGCAACACCGTTACCATTACCGGTGCAGGCAATGTGACCATTGCGGCTAACCAGGCAGGTAATGCTACTTATTTACCAGCTACGCAGGTAACACAAACCTTCACCGTAAACAAAGCAACGCTGACCGTAACTGCGGTAAATGCTTCTAAAGTATACCAACAACCGAATCCGGCACTTACTTATAACATTACCGGGTTTGTAAATAACGAAGACAACAGCGTGGTAACTGGTACGGCTACACTCAGCACTACCGCTACTACCAACAGTACACCAGGTACTTATCCAATCACCGTAGCTATTGGTTCATTGAGTGCTACCAACTACGTGTTCAATACCGTGAATGGTACCTTAACTATTGGACAGGCTAATCAGACAGCGCAAACCATCACCTTCCCGGCTATCGCCAATAAAACATATGGTGCAGCCGCGTTTACACTCAACGCTACCAGCAGCGCTGGCTTACCGGTGACTTACAGCGTAGTGAGTGGTCCGGCGACTGTCAACGGCAACACCGTTACCATTACCGGTGCAGGCAGTGTGACCATTGCGGCTAACCAGGCAGGTAATGCTACTTACTTACCAGCTACGCAGGTAACACAAACCTTCACCGTAAACAAAGCAACGCTGACCGTAACTGCGGTAAATGCTTCTAAAGTATACCAACAACCGAATCCGGCACTTACTTATAACATTACCGGGTTTGTAAATAACGAAGACAACAGCGTGATAACTGGTACGGCTACACTCAGCACTACCGCTACTACCAACAGCACACCAGGTACTTATCCAATCACCGTAGCAATAGGCTCGTTAAGCGCTACCAACTACGTGTTCACCACTGTGAATGGTACCTTAACTATTGGACAGGCTAATCAGACAGCGCAGACCATCACCTTCCCTGCTATTACCAATAAAACATATGGTGCAGCAGCGTTTACACTCAATGCTACCAGCAGTTCTAACTTACCGGTAACTTATAGTGTAGTGAGTGGTCCGGCGACTGTCAACGGCAACACCGTTACCATTACCGGTGCAGGCAGTGTGACCATCGCGGCTAACCAGGCAGGTAATGCTACTTACTTACCAGCTACACAGGTAACGCAAGGCTTCACCGTAAGCAAAGCAACCCTGACTGTAACTGCGGTAAATGCTTCTAAAGTATACCAACAACCGAATCCGGCACTTACTTATAACATTACCGGGTTTGTAAATAACGAAGACAACAGCGTAGTAACTGGCACGGCTACACTTAGCACCACGGCTACTACCAACAGCACACCAGGTACTTATCCAATCACCGTAGCAATAGGCTCGTTAAGCGCTACCAACTACGTGTTCACCACTGTGAATGGTACCTTAACTATTGGTCAGGCTAATCAGACAGCGCAAACCATCACCTTCCCGGCTATTGCCAATAAAACATATGGTGCAGCAGCGTTTACACTCAACGCTACCAGCAGCGCTGGCTTACCGGTGACTTACAGCGTGGTGAGTGGTCCGGCCACTATCAATGGCAACACCGTTACCATCACCGGTGCAGGTAGCGTGACCATCGCGGCTAACCAGGCAGGTAACAACGCTTACCTACCAGCTACGCAGGTTACACGAAGTTTCTCCGTAAGTAAAGCAACGCTGACCGTGACGGCCAACAACGATACCCGTACTTATACCGGTACCGCCTATACGGATGGTAATGGCGTTAGCTACAGCGGATTTGTTGGCAATGATGACGCAGGTAAATTAAGTGGTACCCTTAGCTACAGTGGTAATTCACAGGGAGCTATCGATGCCGGCACATATGATATTCAGCCGTCAGGACTTAGCAGCAACAACTATAACATCACTTATGCCAAAGGTCAGCTTACGATTACCCGTGCTACGCAACAAATCACTTTCACCGTCATTGGCAATAAGCATGAAGGAGAGGCTGACTTTACACTGATCGCAACCAGCAGTTCCGGATTACCGGTTACTTTCAGCAGTGATGATGCCGCTATCATCAGTGTGAATGGCAACACTGCACATGTAGGCAAAGCCGGTACTGTACATATCAGCGCAGCGCAGGCAGGCAACCATAACTACGAAGCAGCTACCACAGCTGTACAAACCGTACAGGTAGATGCCGCGGCTACACCAGTTATTACAGCAGGTGGCAACACCTCCTTCTGCGAGGGTAATAACGTGGTATTACAATCCAGCACAGCACCAGGTTATGAATGGTATCGCAACGATGTGCAAATACCAAATGCCACCAGCAGTTCCTTCACCGCAGGTGAAAGTGGTGTTTATACGGTGAAAGCCATTTACAGCAACAGTTTTGGTATACTCTCCGCACCGGTAACTGTTACCGCGCATCCATTGCCTGTTGGTAACATACAAACGAGCGGCAATACCACTATCAGTAAGGGAGAAACCATTACATTGACTGCTTCCGGTGGCAGCAGCTACGAATGGACGCCTGCCACAGGATTGAACGATCCGGGTATTGCGGCACCGGTAGCCCGTCCGGCGATGACCACTACCTACCAGGTAACCATCTCCAATCTCTTTAAATGTAGTGTCACCAAAGAAGTGACCATCACGGTAAAAGAAGACTACAAGCTGGAAGCAACCAATATCCTTACACCTAACGGCGACGGTAAAAACGACCTGTGGGTGGTGAAGAATATTGATATGTATCCACAAAACGAAGTAAAAGTTTATGACCGCGCCGGACGAATGGTATTCCAGAAACGCGGCTATACCAATAACTGGAATGGTACGGTTAACGGCCAACCACTGGCAGAAGGTACCTATTACTACGTTATCACATTGGGTGATAGTAATCGCCTGTTCAAAGGATTCATCACTATCATCCATTCAAACTAAGTAATGATCATGAAGAAATACATCCAATACATCCTGTTGCTGAGTGCATTTGCACTCAGCAACTTCGCTGCCAACGCACAAACGGCAGGCAATCCTGAAATGCTGGTAGAACCCCTGGCTGCCCAATATTTTCAAAATCAATACCTCGCTAACCCTGCCATGGCAGGGTTAGATACAGGACTGCACCTAAATCTTGCCTATCGCCATCAAATGGCTGGTATCAACGGTGCACCGGAAACAAAAGCCCTGACAGCCGACTACCGCCTATTTAAACGGGTGGGTATCGGTATGAATATATTCAACGACAAAGCCGGCCTCCTCAACAATACTAAAGTGGCTTTCAGCTATGCCTATCACCTGCCCTTGACGCTTGATGGCGGCAGTACGCTGCACTTCGGACTGTCAGGCGCTTTCATTGCCAGACGGTTGGATACAAAACAGGTAAATGGAGATATCAGTGATCCGGATATTAATGCATTCAACCGGCGGGACAATTACTTTGAAGCTGATTTCGGTATGGCTTATACCTTCAAAGGGCTTACCGTACAGGCTTCTCTCCCTAACCTGGTGAGCCTGGTGAAAAATAGTTCCACTGACCTGGGTATCGATCGCTCTGTTTTCTTCGCGGCTACCAGCTACAAATTCAACATCAACACAGCACTCAACGCTATTGAACCCAAAGTATGTTTCCGCGACATCAAAGGTTATGATAACATCATCGATGCCGGTGCGAACTTCTGTTTCCTCGATAATCAACTGAATGCCTTTGGTATGTACCATTCCACCAAAAGCTTTAGCGCCGGTGTAGGCGCCAACTACCGGTCTGTTGCCGGATTTCAATTGATTTATAATTCCCAGACCGCAGGACTCAGTAATTATACGAGTGGCACTTTTGAAATAAACCTCACCGTTAATCTTTTCAGATAATAACAGGCATTAACAAATTGTAAAATATCACTTTCATGGATAGGTAACGGCAACGCCTATATAACCCGGTGTGCCCTGTAAATTCCTCATCCCGCGCATCCTATTTTAATTATAAGTACCTTCGCAGCAGAGTCATCATTTATTTTAAAGACATAATAATTTACGCTCATAAGTAAGCCTGATAAGCTTATAAATATATTTTACATATATAAGTGAGCTAGTAAAAAATACGCCCATCACTCCATGCGCCAGACAAATATGAAAGGACTTATCCTTAAAGTATTAAAAATAGTTTCCATATCGCTTGCTGCTATTATCCTGTTATTATTTTTATTGCCGATACTTTTTCCCACCACCATCTCCAATAAAATAAAAACCTGGACTAACAGCAGCATCACCGGAGACCTGAACTTTTCCAAAGCAAGGCTCTCCTTCTTTAATCACTTCCCCTCACTGACCTTAACGCTATACGATTTTAGCCTGAAAGGCGCCGCCCCCTTCCAGGCAGATACGCTGATATCCGCCAACGAAGTAGCACTGGGTATTAATCTGTCCAGCGTTTTTTCCAGCTCTATTAATATCGATGAAATCTACCTGACCAAAGGAAATATCCATGTACTCGTAGATACCGCCGGACATCCCAACTACAACGTTTATAAATCATCAGATACCACCTCCTCCAATAAATCCGACAGCGGCAGCGCCTCCATGCAGATTGCACGCATACAACTGGAACATTGCAATATTATTTATAATGACCAGTCGCTCCCTATGTACCTCCAGGCCAAAGAAGTCAACTACCTCGGGAAAGGAGATCTCAGCAAAGCCGTGTTTGACCTGTATTCCAAGGTCAGCATCGGTTCATTTGATATTAATTACGCTAATACCCAATATATTTTATCGAAGAAACTGAATGGAGAACTGATCACTAAAATAAATACCAACTCCCTCGACTTCGTCTTTGAAAAGAATGATTTAAAGATAAATGAGCTACCTGTGCGTTTCAAAGGGGAATTCGGCTTCCTGAAAAACGGGTATAAAATGGATTTCCGCCTCAGCTCCATGGAATCTGAGCTGCACGCCATTTTCGGCGCCCTGCCACCGGAATACGCCAAATGGGCGGAACATATGAATATCACCGGTACTGCCGATGTAAATGCTACACTGATCGGGGAATACCTCGCAGAAAACAATACCATGCCGGATCTTACTTTCAATATGAAGGTCAGAAACGGTACCATCACCCATGATAAAGCACCTGCACCGGTAAAAAACCTGTTCCTGAACTTCCAGTCAACCCTGGCACACCTGAATACGGACAGCCTCTATGTAAATGTAGATTCCATTTTCTTTAATCTTGACAAAGACTATTTCAGCGCAGTAGTGCGCCTGAAAGGCTTGTCTACACCGGATATTTATGCTAAAATGAATACCGATATAGACCTGGAAAAATGGAACCAAACCGTAGGTTTAAAAACCGTTAACCTGAAAGGACGGCTGCAGGCGCATTTACTGGCCAATGGCCGGTATGCCAGAACAGTGGTGTATAAAGGTTTACAACACCGCCCCGATACGGTGATCAGCAGCATCCCGGTATTTGATTTCGCTGCCACCCTCCGCAATGGCTACTTTAAATTTGCCTCGCTGCCGGAAGCCGTGAAAGATATCAGCTTTAACGCAAAAGCCTCCTGCCCCGACGGCCAGTATACACATACTTATTTCAGCATCAACGATCTCAATGCCACCATGCTGAGTAACTATATCCGGGGCTACTTCCAGCTGTCCAATGCACAACAGCCACTCATAGATGCCAAACTGGAATCCGTGCTGCATATGAGCGACCTGAAAAAAGTATACCCGATCGATAGTCTCGATATGACCGGCGACCTCGCCCTGAACGTGGTGACCAAAGGTACCTACCTCCCTGCTAAACGCCTGTTCCCCGTTACTACCGGTCAGCTGACCATGAATAACGGCGCCGTACAAACGAAATATTATCCGCATCCCCTGGAGAAAATTAATATAGACGCCAGCGTTACCAATACCACCGGTACAATGCAGTCGCTGAAAGTAGACCTGAAGCCGGTTTCCTTCGAATTTGAGGGACAACCTTTTGTGCTCAAAGCCGACCTGAATAACTTCGATAACCTCCGGTATAATGTCACCTCCAATGGCGTGATAGACCTGGGCCGCATTTACCAGGTATTTGCTGTCAAAGGATATGACCTGAAAGGATTCATCAAAACGAACCTGTCGCTGCAAGGTACCCAGGGCGATGCCATGGCCGGCCGGTACAACAAACTCAGTAACAGCGGGACCATGGTTATCAAAAATATTGCCCTCACTGCAGCCCAGCTCCCATTACCCTTTGTCATCAACAACGGTGTTTTCCGCTTTGACCAGGATAAAATGTGGTTTGACCAGTTTAACGCTACCTATGGTAAATCCTTGATTAACCTGAACGGATACCTGAGTAACGTGATTGGCTATGCCACCAGTAAAGACCAACCATTGCGTGGTTCTTTTGACCTGAAGAGCGGGTATATACTGGTAGATGAAATGATGGTAAATGGTGCACCCAATAACAGTCCTGCAGCCCCGGCATCTTCCGGCGTAGTGATGATTCCGTCTAATTTATCACTCACCCTTAATGCTGCCGCAGATAAAATCCGGTTCAAAGGCATCGATGTCACTAATTTCCACGGACAACTGGTGGTAGACAGCAGCCGGCTGAAGATGAACCAAACCGGGTTTACCATTATCGGCGCACCGGTAGAAATGGATGCCACCTATGTAAGTTTGCAACCAAAGCGGGCTACCTTCGATTATCATATCACCGCAAAGGAATTCGATATCAAACGCGCTTACAACGAAATAAAAATCTTCCACGACATCGCTTCCGCCGCGTCCTATGCCAATGGCGTAGTAGGACTGGATTATCACCTGAGTGGAAAACTGGATGAGAACATGAACCCCGTATATCCGTCGCTAAAAGGTGGTGGGGTGTTGTCTGTTAAAAAAATAAAGCTGAAGGGTTTTAAATTACTCAATGCCGTAAGCAGTAGCACCGGGAAGGGAGATCTGAAGGATCCGGATCTGTCAGAGGTAAATATCAAAACAGAGATTAACAATAACATCATTACCGTCAGCAGAACAAAAATGCGCATTGCCGGTTTCCGGCCGCGCTTTGAAGGACAGGTAAGCCTGGATGGTAAACTAAACCTGAAAGGACGTGTGGGACTGCCACCGTTTGGTATTTTTGGTATCCCCTTCAACGTTACCGGTACCCAAAGCAATCCACAGGTAAAACTGCGCCGCGGCAGTGATAACAAGCTGGAAGAAACAGAAGATCCGGATGAAGAAGATAAAAAATAGGCGCATCATTTTATGACGCCCAGTTGCTTCATCATGGTCAGTTCATCGGTTACCCGCCAGTGTTCGGCGATTTTTCCGTCCACAATTTCTTCAATGTTAATTTGATTCACGCGTACTGATTTGCCGGTGGGCGGCATTCCGAACAAGGTGTCTGTTTGTGTACCGGTCATGATTACTCTTGCTACTACCCTGTTGGGGGTAACCACCATATCCTGTATCGCATAATGCAAATCCGGAAAACCTTTCCGGATTGCATTTACAATAGGTTTCAAGCCCACAGCACCTTTGGGCGGATTAGGCGTAGAAGGCGTGTGATTGATATATTCCGGGCTTAGCAGGCTGTCTAACACCTCTACCTTTCCCTGGTTCCACACTTCGTTGAAATAGCGTTCTACCAACTGCCTGTTATGCGTTTCCGCCTGTTGACCGGCGCTTGCTACTGCAGGAGTAGCGTTGCCGCAGGCAGTACCTAACAGCAGCATCACACTTACCAGCGCTACGGCCGAACTGTTGAACGCCGGTCGTTTCCAGATGATGTTATCCACCGCATATTTACCGCTTCCGTTTACTACCACGGCAATAGCCAGTCCGATGAACAGCAGGTGATATTCATAGCCCTCTCCTTTCTGGGTACCGAACCAGTTCATAAAGAAGCCATTTTCCGCATGGGCAATGAAAATAATGCCCAGGAACAGCCCTATAATAGCTACCGACCATAACCGGGAAGCAAAGCCTATGATGAGGGCTATAGCGCCGAAAAACTCAATGAATATCACCAGGAAAGCGATGATCCAGGGTAGGTGTAGGGTTTCTGTAAAGAAACCCATTTCACCGGCGAAACCAGGTCCACCAAACCAGCCCAGCATTTTTTGCGCGCCATGGGGAAACAGTATCAATCCTAAGGTGAGCCGGGTGATGAGGCCTGTCCAGTCGTTGTTTGTTGCAAAGATGTTCTTTTTCATTTGTCTGCCTTTATTTGATGGTACAAAGTAACGGAGCAGAAAAATGAGAAAAATTAAAGTAGTTGAAGAAATCAGGGCTGACTCAGTTTTTTCCGGAGCATGCTTAAAAACACGGGGGTAAAACCTAAATAAGCCGCCACCTGCTTTTGTGGAATACGTTGCTCCAGTTGCGGGTATTTCTGTATAAAATCAAGGTAGCGTTGTTCGGCGGTATAGGAAAGGTTTTGATTAATGCGCCGTTGCTGCGCAATGAAAGCATTTTGCAACAGTATTCTGAACAAGCGTTCAAACTTCGGCACTTTTTCATACAGCGCTTCCAGGTGTTCCTTTGAAATCTGCAACAGTACAGTATCTTCAAGGGCATCAATATAATATTCGGACGGCGTGCCGGTAAAGAAACTAAACAGGTCGCTTGTCCACCAGCCCTCAACGCCAAACATCACAATATGTTCTTGGCCGTTGTCGTCGATGGTATACATGCGCACGCAACCGCTGAGGATGAAGTTTTCTGTTTTACAGATATCTCCCTGCCGGAGCAGGAAGGCTTTCTTTCTTAACCTTTTTTCTGTTAACAGCGATAAGAAAAAGTCAATCTCTGTTTGATCGAGCTGGATATGGCGGGCGATGTTTTTAAGCAACAAATCCTCGTTCTTCATACTGGCTATTTACAAATGTCCGGGGATAGTACCGTTGCGGAGGTCTCCAAAAAACTGGCGTACATCCTTTGCTACTACAGTGGGCACTTCCCATTCCGGGAAATGGCCACCCCGTTCCAGGATAGTCCAGCGTTGTACATTGAAACTACGTTCACCCCATTCTCGTGGGGCCGGTAAATTCACGCCATCGTGTAACGCCATCAGGACAGCCGTAGGCACTGATACGCGGGTTTGCTTAGCGGGTTTCAGCACAGTTCCCAGCACGGCCTCCCGGTAAGACCGGATAGCGGCAGCACCGGCGCCGGTAAACCAGTGCAGGGATATATTGTCGAGCAGTGCATCTCTGCCGAAGTGTTCATCTATTTGTTCACCCCCATCGCCCCATCGCTGGAATTTTTCTATGAACCAACTGGCCAGCCCTACCGGGGAATCGGCAAGAGCGGGTGTCAGGGTTTCCGGGCGCGAGGCTTGTATGCGGGCGTACAAGGTTTCTTCCGGCGCCCAGGCCGCCACTTTTTGCTGATAGGCTATTTCTGCTTCACTAAGGTCTGTCGGCATGGGCGACATAAAAGGAAATACGCCCGAACGATGCAGCCCGATGACCCGCTCCGGGTTGTGAAGCCCTATTTGTTGTTGTACAATCCCTCCCTGATCTGAACCACGGCAGGCGAAACGTTCATAGCCCAGGCCTTCCGTCATCAGCCGGGTGACCAGTTCCGCAATCCGGGTGAAGTTCATGCCATGCTTACGGGGAAAGGAGCTAAAAGGATATCCTGGCATAGACACCGCCACCACATCGAAAGAAGGTGTACCGTCTGTACCGGCAGCCGTCAGCAAAGGAATCAGCGGCAACAGTTGTATAAAACTACCCGGCCACCCCTGCATCAGCAATAGCGGAATAGGGTCCGGGCCCTCTCCTCTGGCATGAATAAAATGTAATTGGGTATCTTCTACATCCGCCAGGTAATGATCGAACTCATTCAGCTTTGCTTCCCGTTCGCGCCAGTCATAACCAGATAGCCAATAGGCAGCCAGATCATGCAGGTATTCGCCATGGGTGCCATCTTCCCAGGTAGCATCTTCCATAGGTGATACCCAGCGGGTATGCCGCAGGCGATAATGCAAATCAACAATATCTTCTTCCGGAATGTGGATGCGCATAGGTTTGACGGCAATACCTGTTTTCATAGCTGCTGGTCTGAATTTAAAAATTTCGGTAGATAAAGCTAATATTTATCGCGCATTCTTCCGCGCGTTTTTTATCACGGATTCGGGGCATTTTACAGCTTCCGCCGGGAAAACTATCACAACATTTCTTAAGCAATGCCCGCAAATCGTACCTTAGTGATCACGTGAAAAACACGACTGGTTTTTGTTTATAATAACTTTCCCATGAAAACATTACTGCTGGCATTATTGCTATTGCCTCTTACTTTCTATGCACAAACACCCGATGCCGGCCGGCTGGCATTAACAGGTGCTACCATCTACACGGCGCCCGGTGCTACACCGATTACCAATGGCGTAGTGATAATTGAAAACGGGAAAATCACTGCCGTAGGTAGTGCCCAACAAACAAAGATCCCCGCCGCTATCCCCGTGCTGGATTGCCAGGGACTGGTGTTAATGGCGGGCTTCTGGAACTGCCATGTTCATTTCATGGAACCTAAATGGGATCATGCCGACAGCCTGCCTGTTGCACAGCTCAACCAACAACTCAATGCGATGCTGAACAGTTACGGCTTTACACATGTAATTGACCTGGCAACGCTGAACTATCCTAACCTGCTGACCTTAAAAGCAAGAATCAATAAAGGCGAAGTAAATGGCCCGGCGATGCTAACCGTAGGCATGCCTTTTGTGCCGCCTGGCGGCAATCCATTTTATGTGGAACCGGCGAAACTGCCGGAAATAGGTACCCCGGCTGCCGCGGTGGCTTATGTAACCAAACAGATTAAAGATGGAGCAGACGGGATCAAAGTATGGTCCGCCTCTCCCCGTCCGAACAAAACGGTCCCCATGCCACTGGAAGTATTAAAGGCGGCCAGCACCACCGCACATAAATTTCATAAGCCCGTTTTTGCGCATCCTACCGCTGATACCGGCGTGAACATGGCAATTGAAGGAGGTGTCGATATCCTGGCACATCCATCACCGGATGGTTACCGGCCCTGGGATGCTGCGGAGATAAAGGTTTTACAGCAACATCATATTGCGCTGATCCCTACTTTAAAGCTCTTTAAATGGGAACTGGAGCGGAAAAATATTGAGGCGGCCACCAATCCACTGATGACAACCGCCCTGCAACAAGTGGGCGCCTACGCAAAGGCAGGTGGTGAAATATTATTTGGCACAGACGTAGGCTATGTAGCTGACTATAACACCACAGATGAATTCAGGCTATTGTCTGAAGCAGGACTTAATTTTGACCAGGTGCTGACCGCACTAACCACAGCGCCTGCACGAAGATTTGGTATATCCCAGCACAGCGGCCGCATTGCGAAAGGCATGGACGCCGACATCGTGGTGCTGAAAGCCGATCCACATGCAGACCTCCGTCATTTCTCAGCAGTAGTATATACCATTCGTAATGGCAAGATGCTATATGACAGTCGGACCATGAGCAACCACTAACCCCGGTTACTGAAATGCCTTCAGCAGGCTGTCTTTATATGCCGGAGATACTTCCACAGCGGTGCCGTCGTTCAGGCTCACATAGCCGCCGGCGCCCTTGTGGTAGGACTGTACAAAATGGATATTAATGATATGGGATTTGTGCACCCGTACAAACGGAAGGGGTAACATCTCTGCAAAATGTTTAAGAAAACGGCAGACCATTTTTTTGCTGCCATTGGTCAGGTAGACGTCTGTAAAATTGCCGTTCCCTTTGAGCCGGACTATTTCCCCCATCTTCACTACATCAAATCCATCCAGGGTAGGTAAAATCACCTGCTGCATGCCCGGATTATTTTCGCGGGCATTTTCCATGATGATCCGGTTCCGGTTCAGCCATTGTTGCTGTTGTAACTGTTGTTGCACCTTATTCACTGCAATGATCAGTTCTTCAATACTGACTGGCTTCAACAAATAATAAGCGGCGCTTTGGTTCAGCGCCTTCAGCGAATACTCAGAAAAAGCCGTTACAAAAATGGTTTCAAAGGTAAGGTCCTGGCAACCTTCCAGCACATCGAAAGCATTGCCGAAAGGCATTTCCACATCCAGGAAAACCAGCTGTGGCCGCAACTCTTGTATCAGCGCAATCGCCTCACGGCTATTCTGGGCCGTGCCTACAATGGTTACCTGCGGACAAAATTTCTGCAGGTAGTTTTGTAAGGCGGCCATGGCGGCCGCTTCATCTTCAACGATAACTGACCTGATTTTTTCTGTTAACATCATGACTATCCATTAAGGGAAGTTGCAGTACGATCCGGGTGCCGGTGGCGCCGTTGTCGGTAATTTCGTTCATCTCCAGCCGGATATGGAGATGGTATATATCGTTGAGTAATTGAATCCGCTCCCGGGTATTGGTGATCCCCCTGGATTGATAGGCTTTCTGGTGCGCCGTTTTCAGTCGCTGGCTCTCCGTTAGCCCGATGCCATTGTCGGCGATCACCACCTGCAACACAGGTCCTTGTTTCCCGAAAGTCACCTGCAACAAGCCCTGGGTGGCTTTGTAGCGAAGGCCATGCCACACCGCATTTTCGAGATGTGGCTGTATGAGCATATTGGGAATCATAACCGCATCGGCATCCAGGGTGTCATCGATATCCATCTCATAAATAAATTTATCACTAAACCGCATATGCTCCAGGTCCAGGTAGCTTTTCAGCTGGGCTATTTCCACGGATAGCGGCACAAAATCTTTACTGGAATGTTCCATCACATTGCGCATGAGGCCAGAATAGGAAGTCAGGTATTTATTGGCCTCTACTTCGTTGCTTTCCGCAATATATTGATTCACGCTGTTGAGGCTATTGAAGATAAAATGCGGATTCATTTCCCGTCGCAGTGATTGCAATGCAATTTTTTTATTCTTGATTTTAATGGCATACAGGGAGCGGACAATAAAAAACAGCAACACCGCCATGGCCAGCACAAAGGCTATCAGGAAATAGTTAAGGGTGCTTTTATTGTTGATGAGTGCCTGCTGCAGCGCCTTTTCCTTTTCGAGGTCTTTGATCCGGCCTTCGGTGATATCAAAGATGCCGGCATCTACCAATGAACTGTCCGTTCTGATCAGCGTATCCAGGTGGTGCAGGAAGTTATCGTAACGGGCCAGGGCTACCGCATCCATGCGTTGATCGCGGTAATATTGGGTGAGTGCGAGTAGGCAGTCTTTGGTTTTCGAGGTATTACCGCTGTTGAATGCCAATGTGTAGGCGGCTTCCAACAGGTCGCCGGCTTTTTGGGGTTGGTGATTCCGGGTATACAATTGTGCCAGTTCACGTGATTGGTCTATCTGTAACTCGGTATTGTGTTGTTCCTTCGCCTTTTCCAGTAGTGATTCACTCAGGTGGATGGCGTCTGCTACATTATTGTCGGCCACATATACACCCACTATTTTCTTGCTGATGGCGCTGATTTCTTTGGTGTTGTCGCTTTTCTCGATGGCTTTTTTATAGCTGACAATGGCGGCTGCGGGGTTGTTTTGCAATAGTTGACTATTTCCCAGTTGCTTGTAGGCGTCTGCTGCTTCTTCTTTCTTTCCTTCCCTTTCGAAGATGGCAGCGTTGGATAACGAGTATTTGGCCTGCGCCCCTGGATTAGCGGCGTTTTGCAGGCGGTTGGCATCATTGGTATTGATCGTGTCCTGCTTTCTGTCTGCTGCGATGTCCGCGGCCGAGCGGTAATTTTTGATAGCAGGTCCGATCTTGTTCTGCATTTCCTGCACTTTTGCCAATGAGCGGGCGGTGATGGCAGCGGCATCTTTATTATTCAACCGGTTATAGATATCCAATGCCTTTTGGAGGTAATTTTCTGCTTTGGCATAGTCCTGCTGATCGGTCAGTTCTTTGGCCAATGCTTCATAGAAGCCGGCCGTTGTCAGTTCTCCGTCGTCATTGGAAAGTGAGGTTTTCAGGTCTTTCGCCGCTTTTGATTTCCGGGAACTGCCGGCTTTTTTTGACGGGTAATCCTGTGCCATAGCCCGCGGCGCTAACAACAGTATTCCGAACAAGATAAATATGCCACTACAGTAACGTATCATGGTGATTGATTCCCCTGCAAAATAGTTTTTTTCCGAATGGGCAATAGCATATTTCACCCATTCAACTCCGTGTTTCACCAAGTGGCGCTCAGCAGGGCGGCGAAGACACCCTATTTTCATGGCATCATCTTAAATCAAACAGTATGAAAACAGCATTACTCGCCTGCGCACTGCTGGCATCCGGTTTCGCCCTGTGGCGACAAGAATCCCGGAACCCTATGCCGGAAAAAGTACCTGGTCCGGCCCTTCATCCCGTTGTTGTTCCGAAAGCTTCTCCTTCCGCCCCCACTGCTGCTGCCGACAACACCCATATACAGGTAGCCCTGCTACTCGACACCTCCAACAGTATGGATGGATTAATAGACCAGGCCAAATCAAGGCTCTGGAATATCATCAATACCCTCACCACCCTGAGATACAAAGGGAAAGCACCGGTCATTGAAATTGCCCTGTACGAATATGGCAATGATGGCCTGTCCCGTGAACAGGACTACATCCGGCAGGTAACTCCGCTCACTACCGACCTGGATCTTATTTCAGAAAAACTGTTTTCCCTCCGCACCAACGGTGGATCAGAGTATTGCGGCGCCGTGATCAGGTCTGCCCTGCAATCCTTACACTGGGGGAATGATGAAGCCGATATGAAACTCATTTATATTGCCGGCAATGAACCCTTTAACCAGGGAGAAATCAACTATAAAAAGTCTGTTGCGGATGCCGTGAGCAAAAATATTTTCATCAACACCATCTACTGTGGCGATAAACGCAGCGGCATCAGCGAGTACTGGAAAGATGGCGCCGACAGGGGCAATGGGCAATATTTCAATATTGATTCCGATAAAAAAGTAGCATTCATTGAAACCCCTTATGATGCGCAGATTGAGGCCTGCAATGACCGGATCAACAAAACCTATATTGCATACGGCGCCTATGGATCGGCTAAAAAAAGTAACCAGGTTATGCAAGACAGTAATGCAAAATCCCTCTCCTCCGCCAATTCTACAGAACGTTATGTCAGCAAATCAAAAGCCATCTACAAAAACGAAAGCTGGGACCTGGTGGACCGGGTACAGCAGGATAAATCCGTGTTAAAGACGATGAGGAAAAGTGAATTGCCCAAAGAGTTGCAGGATAAAACACCGGAAGAGCTGTCTGCCTACATCCAGGTAAAAAGTAAAGAAAGGGAAAGTATTCAGAAAGAAATTGCCACCCTGGCCAAACAACGCGAAAAATTTATCGCGGAGGCTTCTAAAAGTGTGGCGGCCACTGATGATCTGGGTGCGGCCATTAACGGGTCTATTGTACGGCTCGCCAACGCCAAAGGCTACCAGGTAGAAAAATAAAAAACGGGCTGGCGGTGGCCATACAGTTAGCCGCCAGTTGTATTAAATAAATGTTAATCCTCCGGCAAACGCGCTGCTGCCGCAAATAGTATCCACCTATTTTCTTTTTTTGCTATCAAAGTTTTATTACTTTTGGCACCCTAATGAGAGTAGTTATCTTTTTTATGTACGTATGTTTCCTCCTGCTAAAGGGGGATGGATGCGTATTTACAGCTACTCAACACTTCCATCTCTGCCGTATTACCAACCAAAATATTCAAAAAATTCAGCAGATAAAATCGGATGACAGCAGTCAGCCCGATATGAGTACCCTCCTTCCGGACCTCGACGACGACATGGACGATATCCTGGTGCGTGACGATGTAGAGGAAGAGGATCCCAGTAACTTTTTTGTCCGCAAATACCGGCTGCTGGCGCGGTTTTGCCTGACACATACGAACCTGTTTACATTAAGTTATCTCCATAAGTGTTTTAATGCCCCTCCCGACTTCCTGGGGCATCTTCCCAATATTTACATTACACAACGGGTGCTCCGGCTCTGACCCATTATTTGCATCGGTTACTCAACAGTGAGATCATGCCAACCTGGTGGAGTTATATAAACCATATACCTCCTGTTACAGTTAAGCCTAGGGGCTACCCCGGCTGCTGATAACCTTTTGCGCCTGCCAGCGCCTGTGCCATACCAGCATACCATCGCTTAATATCCATTAAATATTATGAATAGAATTGTCATGTTCGCGGGCTTATTTGCCCTTCTGAGCTGTAAACAAAAAAAAGAAGAAGTAAAAGAAGAAGAAGCGGAAAAGTACACCGTTACCAGTCCGCTCAAAATTGATACTTCCTTTACCAGTGAGTATGTTTCACAAATAAAATCCGTCCGGAACATTGAAATCCGTGTACAGGAAAAAGGGTATCTGCAAAATATTTATGTAGATGAAGGCCAGTTTGTAAAAGCCGGTCAGCTCCTGTTTAGGATTATGCCTAAAGTGTATGAGGCTGAACTCGCGAAAGCGCAGGCAGAAACCCGTGCTGCTGAAATAGAACTACAGAATACCAAAACCCTGGCCGACAAGAACATCGTTTCCAAAAATGAACAGGCCCTGGCACAAGCCAAGCTGGATCAGGCGAAAGCGGAAATGTCGCTGGCCCACCTGCACCTGTCGTTCACAGAAATCAGGGCGCCATTTGATGGTACCATTGACCGTATCCCTTTCAAACTGGGAAGTGTAATCGACGAAGGCGGGCTGCTGACCAGCCTGTCCGACAACAGCCAGATGTTTGCCTATTACAACGTATCCGAACCGGAATACCTCGACTATCAAACCAATGTCAAAGGCCGCGGCGATAATAAAGTAACGCTGCTGCTGGCTAACAATCAGCCGCTCCCCTACAAAGGAGACGTGGAAACCATAGAAAGTGAATTCAACAGCGAAACCGGCAACATCGCTTTCAGAGCGAAGTTCCCTAACCCGGAGAAGCTGCTGAGAAACGGCGAAACCGGTAAAGTATTAATGACCATTCCGCTTAAAGGTGCACTGGTGATTCCGCAAAAAGCGACCTATGAAATACAGGATAAAATCTATGTGTTCGTAGTCGGCAATAACAACGTGATACGCTCTAAAAACATTACCATCCGCGGGCAACTGCCGGATCTGTATGTGGTGGAAAGCGGACTTTCCGAAAATGATAAGATACTGCTTGAAGGTGTTCAGAAGGCAAAAGATGATGACAAAATCAACTATGACTACCGGAAGCCAGCAGACGTTATTGCACATCTGCGATTAAAAGCAGAATAGTCATTCATTCTTACTAATCGTATACAATGCTTAAAAAGTTTATACAGCGGCCGGTCCTGTCTATAGTGATCTCGCTCATTATTGTGTTCCTTGGATTACTGGCTATCAGCCAGTTGCCGGTAACGCAATTCCCTTCCATATCGCCGCCTAAAGTAAACGTGACGGCCGAATACCCCGGCGCCAACGGGGAACTGATGATCAAATCGGTGATCATTCCCCTGGAAAGAGCCATCAACGGGGTACCCGGACTAAAATACATTGCCTCCGATGCCGGTAACGATGGAGAAGCCTCTATACAGGTAGTATTCAATCTCGGTACAGATCCTAACCAGGCATCCTTAAACGTACAAAACAGGGTGGCCTCCGTAGTGAACAAGCTCCCACCACTGGTAGTACGTGAAGGGGTAAAGATCACCCGCGAGGAATCAAACATGCTGATGTACATTAACCTGTACAGCGACGATCCGCAAGCCGATCAGAAATTCCTGTTCAACTTCGCCGATATTAACCTCCTCCCCGAACTGAAACGTGTGGATGGCGTAGGTTTCGCCGATATCCTCGGTAACCGCGAATATGCAATGAGGATCTGGTTAAAACCAGACCGCATGCTGGCCTACAAAATTTCTGCGGATGAAGTGATGAAATCCCTGGGCGAACAAAGCCTGGAAGCCTCTCCCGGTAAAACCGGTGAAAGCTCTGGTAAAAGATCGCAAACCTTTGAATACGTGTTGAAATATCCCGGCAGGTTCACTACCAAAGAAGGATATGAAAATGTGATATTAAGATCCAGTCCCAACGGGGAAATTCTTCGCCTGAAAGATGTGGCTGACATAGAATTCGGCAGCTCCATGTACGATATCTATTCTAACCTGAATGGTAAACCATCTGCGGCCATTGTACTCAAACAATCGTACGGCAGTAACGCCAGCCAGGTAATTAAGGATATCAAGGCCAAGATGAAAGAGATCAAAGCCAGCTCCTTCCCCAAAGGCATGAATTATGAAATCAGCTATGACGTATCCAAATTCCTGGATGCCTCTATGGAAAAAGTAATACATACCTTACTCGAGGCCTTTGTGCTGGTAGGTTTGGTGGTATTCCTCTTCCTGGGCGACTGGCGCTCTACCCTGATTCCTGCCATGGCAGTACCGGTATCACTGATCGGTACATTTGTATTCATGCAGTTCCTGGGCATTACGCTCAACCTCATCACCCTGTTTGCCCTGGTACTGGCCATTGGTGTGGTGGTGGATGATGCCATTGTGGTGATTGAAGCCGTGCATGCCAAGATGGAGGAACAACACCTGTCGGCCCTCAAAGCCACGAAGAAAGCCATGCATGAAATTGCCGGCGCTATTGTGGCGATTACCTTCCTGATGGCGGCGGTATTTGTACCCGTAGCATTTATGTCGGGCCCTGTGGGCATCTTCTACCGGCAGTTCTCCATCACCATGGCAACTGCTATTATTCTCTCCGGTGTGGTGGCACTAACGTTGACGCCTGCACTCTGTGCCATGATCCTGAAAAATAATCATGGAAAGCCGAAGAAGAAAAATGTGCTGGACAAATTCCTGGATGGTTTCAACAACAACTTTAACCGGGCTTCCAATAAATACATCCAAATACTGGGGACCATCGTTAACCGGAGGATGGTTACGTGGGGAGTGCTGGTAGCTTTCTGCGCCGGCATCTGGTTCATGAATAAAACCGTGCCTTCCGGATTTATCCCGAATGAAGACCAGGGGATGTTCTATGCCATTGTGCAGACGCCTCCCGGATCTTCCCTGGAAAGAACCAACCAGGTGGCCGAGAAGCTACAGAAAATAGCGGAAGGTATTGAAGGAGTACAATCTGTATCCTCGCTGGCAGGATATGAAATCCTGACAGAAGGAACGGGTTCCAACTCCGGTACCTGTTTGATTAACCTGAAAAGCTGGGAAGAAAGAAAGCATTCCGTACAGGAAATCATTACTGAGCTGGAAGAAAAATCCAAAGACATTACCGGTGCTACCATCGAATTTTTCCAACCGCCTGCCGTACCTGGTTATGGCGCTGCCGGCGGATTTGAGCTACGATTGCTGGATAAATTAGGTAGCGGTGATTATAAAAAGATGGAAACCGTGAGCCGGGATTTTGTAAAAGAATTAAACAAACGTCCCGAACTGTCTTCTGTATTCACCTTTTACAGCGCCAGCTTCCCGCAATATATGCTGCGCGTGGATAACGACCTGGCCCAGCAAAAAGGCGTGAGCATTGATAATGCCATGAACACCTTATCAACGCTGGTGGGCAGTAACTACGAAATCAGCTTCATCAAATTTGACCGCCAGTATAAGGTGATTGTGCAGGCATCGCCACAGTACAGGGCGTTGCCGGACGATATCCTGAAACTGTATGTAAAAAATGAACGTGATGAAATGGTCCCTTTCTCTGCTTTCATGAAAATGGAAAAAGTATATGGGTTATCGGAGATCACGCGGCACAATATGTACAATGCGTCGGAAATCAGTGGTGCAGCCGCTCCCGGTTATAGTAGCGGGGAAGCGATTAAAGTGATCAATGAAGTGGCGCAAAAAACACTGCCAAGAGGCTATGGTATTGACTGGGCAGGTATTTCTAAAGATGAAGTGGCCCAGGGCAACCAGGCGATTTATATCTTCCTGATCTGCTTAGGCTTCGTATACCTCATCCTGGCGGCGCAATATGAAAGTTTCATACTGCCGTTGGCGGTAGTGTTATCGTTGCCTCCGGGTATTTTCGGGGCGTTCTTCCTGCTGAAATTATTAGGGCTGGAAAACAACATCTATGCACAGGTGGCGATGGTGATGCTGATTGGTTTGCTGGGAAAAAATGCGGTGTTGATCGTGGAGTTTGCGGTGCAAAAACACCGGTCCGGCGTATCCGTGCTGAAAGCGGCGATGGAAGGATCTAAAGTAAGGTTCCGTCCCATCCTGATGACATCTTTCGCCTTTATTGCGGGGTTGATTCCATTGGTAATGGCTACCGGACCTGGTAAAATCGGGAACCGGACCATTGGCACCGCCGCTGCCGGTGGTATGCTGTTCGGTACCGTTTTCGGCGTACTGGTAATACCCGGACTGTACTACATCTTCGGCAGGATTGCTGAAAGATATGCACTGGTAAAAAATGAGGAAGAGAATCCATTAACCGAAGAAATTGATCACAATGTATAAATTCAGGATACATAGCGGTGTTGGCCTGTTGAGCGCCTGCCTGGCGGTTGCCAGCTGTAAGGTGCCTGCTCTCCTGCCATCTGCCGAAAACAAAGCTGTTCCTGTATCCTATGGCAACAGCCAGGATACCACCAATATATCGGAGTTGCAATGGCGTCATTTCTTTACGGATCAATACCTGGTCAGCCTGATTGATACCGCACTGAAAAACAACCAGGAATTGCTGGCCACGCTGCAGGAAGTAGAAATAGCCCGCAACGATATCCGCTCAAAGAAAGCGGCCCTGCTTCCCACCGTAGGACTCAGAGCGGGTGCAGGCGTCGAAAAGGTAGGCCGGTACACCAGCCAGGGTGCCGGCGATGCTTCTACCGAAATCACTCCCGGTAAAGAAATGCCGGATCCATTGATGGATTACAGTATTGGCGCCTACGCTACCTGGGAAGCAGACATCTGGAAAAAACTGCACAACGCTAAAAAAGCGGCGGTTACCAGGTACCTGTCGACCGTAGAAGGCAAAAACTTTGTGCTCACCAGCCTGATTGCCGAAGTAGCCAACTCTTACTATGAACTGCTGGCACTGGACAATCAACTGGCCATCGTTAAACAGAACATTACCCTGCAGGAAAATGCACTGGAGCTGGTAAAAGTGCAGAAAGAAGCCGCCAGGGTCACCGAGTTGGCCGTACAAAAATTTCAGGCAGAAGTGTTGAAATCACAGAGCCTGGAATTTGACATACAGCAGGACATCAAAGAAACGGAGAACCGGATTAACTTCCTGCTGGGACGCTATCCGCAGGAAATCGCCCGCGATAAAAGCAGCTTCCTCGAGGCGTTACCTCCTGCTGTGAGCACCGGGATTCCCTCCCAACTGCTGGCTAACCGTAGCGATATCAAACAGGCAGAACTTAACCTGGAAGCGGCCAAGCTGGACGTTAAAGTAGCCCGGGCAGAGTTCTACCCTTCTTTTGGTATTTCTGCCGCACTGGGCTTACAGGCCTTTAAGCCTTCCTACCTGGTAAAGTTGCCTGCGTCGTTACTTTATTCGCTGGCAGGCGATCTGGCAGCTCCCCTGATTAACCGGAATGCCATCAAAGCGGAGTTTAGCAATGCAAGTGCCAGACAACTGCAGGCGATGTACAATTATGAACGCACTATTCTGAATGCTTACTTTGAAGTATCCAACCAGCTATCTAATATCAGCAACCTGGAAAAAAGCTATGCGCTGAAATCGAAGCAGGTAGATGCGCTTACAAAGTCCATAGATATTTCCAATGACCTGTTTAAATCAGCCAGGGCCGATTACTTCGAGGTACTGATGACCCAGCGGGATGCACTGGAATCTAAACTCGAACTGATAGAAACGAAGAAACAACAACTCAACGCGGTCGTAAATATTTACAAAGACCTCGGTGGAGGGTGGAAATAAGCAGAAAGCGAGTTTTTGTCTTGTTCAGGATTATACTGATTATACTGATTTTATTTTTTGATTTAATAAGAGTTTGAGAAATAACAATAATTATCTTCTTTAATCTTTTAAAACAAAATCAGTATAATCAGTATAATCCTGAACAAGACAAAAACTCGCTTCCTTATTCTTCTTTCAAACATTGCAACGGGTTCACCATCGCCGCTTTTATCGCCTGCGTCCCTACCGTTAGCCAGGCCGTGACCAACGCTAACAGGCCTGCAATCACAAAATACCAGGCGGTTAAATGGATATGATATGCAAAACTATCCAGCCAGTTTTTACTTACCAGGTAACTCACTGGCAGGGCAATGGAAATAGCGACCAATACCAGCTTGGTAAAATCGGTGGTGAGCAGCAAGATAATATTCATCACACCAGAACCATGAATTTTCCGGACGCCTATTTCTTTTAATCGCCGCTGCGCCGTGAATGTGGCTAACCCAAATAATCCCAGGCAGGAAATGAGAATCGCCAGGCCGGCGAAATACTGCGACAATAGCTGCACGCGCTTTTCACCAACATACTGCGCCTGGTAGTCGGCATCCAGGAATTGATAATCGAACGCGTAACCCGGGTTCATACCCCGGAAAATCTTCTCCACATCCCCTACCACTGCGGTTTCCTTGCCAGCAGCTACTTTAATCATGATGTTGGTGGTTTTCCTGGGCGCTATTTTGAAAAACAACGGTTGTACTGCTTCGTGCAAACTCAGGAAATTAAAGTTAGCAGCCACTCCAATGATTTGCCTGTTTTGTCCCCAGAGGTTGATGGTTTGTCCTACAGGGTTCTTCAGCTTCATCACCCGCACTGCTGCTTCGTTAAAGATGATGGCGTTGCTGTCTGTTGGATAGTCCCGGGAAAAGGCACGTCCTTCCTTCATCGGGATCCCCAGGGTTTCTATCATATCATAGTTCACGGTTACGTTTTCAAACTTCACCATCTCCTCTGCACCTTTTCCTTTCCAATTGAGTCCTACGGTAGTGCTGTGCGTGCCTACAATCACGTCTTCCATACTGGAGGCTTTTATCACGCCCGGCACATTTCTTACCTGCTCCAGGAAAGACTCCAGGTGATCATTCAGTGCGCCTTCTTTCTGGAAATAAATGATATTATCCTTGTTGAATCCTACCTGCCGCGACTGTACGTAAGCCACCTGTTTATATACTACTAATACCGCCACCAGCAATATAATAGATACGGTGAACTGAAATACGACCAGCCCTTTCCGCGCCCATAATTCGCCAATGGAAGCATTCATTTTACCTTTTAATATTTTAACCGGATCAAAGCCGGAAAGATAAAGTGCCGGGTAAGCTCCCGCCACCACACCTGTAAACAGGGTAATGCCCAGTAACGAAAGCACGATGGTTAGATCGGGGCGTAATACGATCTGCTTTTGCATCATCTCATTAAACCCAGGTAATACGAGCAGCATTAATACAATGGCCAGCCATAAAGCCAGGAAGCTAATCAGCAGTGATTCGCCCATATACTGAATGATCAATCCTTTTCGGCTGGCGCCAATAGCTTTTTTTACGCCCACCTCTTTCATCCGCGTAGTGGCTTTGGCCGTAGAGAGATTGGTAAAATTGATACAGGCAATGGCCAGTACCAGCAACGCTATGATGGCAAATAATTTCACATACCCGATTCTTCCGCCTGCCTGTTTCCCATTTTCATAGTTACCATACAGGTACCCGTCGGCATAAGGCCGTGCAAACAGCGTACGGTAATCATTCCCATTACTATGTTGCTGCAGCAGGTGGGCAATCTTTGTGTTAAACCCTGCGATATCCGTTCCTTTTTTCAATACCACAAATGCGTTGCAGCCGTAGTTGCCCCAACTCAGGGCATCGGGATCTATTTCTTTAAACACGTCAAAAGGAAGGACGAAATCAAATTGCGTAGAGGAATTACGCGGCACATCACGGAATACGCCTGATACCACGGCCTGGGTAGTATGCCCATCCAATTGCCATTCCATGGTTTTGCCCACCACATTACCAGTTGTGGTAAACAACCGCCGGGCAAGGCTTTCAGAAATAACAATATTATTTTTCGTGGCCAGCACCTGGTTTTTATTGCCGGCAATTAAATCATAGGAGAATACATTGAAATAATCTTTCCCGGCAAATTGCCCTACTGCCTTCAGTTTCTCATGTTTATTGGCGGCTACCAGCATTCCGGGGAACCAGGAAGTGGGTGTTACGGGCACGGCGTAGGCCACTTCCGGCACATCAGCCGGCAGGCTTTCTGCCAACAGCGCAGCAGTGCCATCTGTAGTCATGATATCGCCGCTATGCTGCTGATTTTCCATGAGCTGAAACAACTCATGGCTATTTTGATGAAAACGGTCTACACTTAATTCATCCTGTACCCACAGAAAAATCAGTAAAGCGCAGGCCATACCGGTAGACAAGCCCACCAGGTTAATGAAAAAAGTGCCTTTGTATCGTTTGGCATTTCTGTAGATCAGTAACAAATATTGCTGGAACATAAATATCAATTTCAGTTGATAGCGCAATGGTCTTCACCTGGGACAGTCCAAGAAAGTGCCATTATTTTAAGCCCCTATAAATCAATGAAATTAATATGCCTACAGGCGGAAATATGTCCGCTTATGAACAGGTGATCTGCGAATGTGAACAAGCTTACAAGATAACGCAGCTTTCATTGGTAACCAACCGGCGGTTAATTACCAGCAGCGAAATGTAGCACCATCTGCAGGGCCTCGTCTCTCTCCCATACCTTGTCCTGTAAATCTCTTTTGATCAGTATATCTGGTTGTACCGGGCCGTTCTTAGCCCGGTGACAATCCGCACCGTGACTAAACGAAGTGGTAGACTGTATCTGTATTTTGCTATTAGGCATGATAATACCAAATGCCTCTCCAAAGTCCTGTGTATCTTCGCCGGTAGGTTCTCCAATGAGTGCTCCTAAACGATAGGTTTTTTCACGGGAAAGCATGCTTTGTGCAGTACTGTGGCTAACTCCCAACAGGAGGATTAACGACAAAATAAATCTTTTCATGTAGTGGCGGTCTGACGCCTAATATAAGAAACACTACGATAAATAAAGCTCCCAATTTTGCAATAATTAACTATCTGTCTGCTCTTTTTAACCCACTGACGTATCACATCTGTTTGTTAATTACTTTTAAGCCGCATAATCAGGTAATTAAACACATTTGTATGTTTTCACAGGAAACTTATAGTAACAGGAGAAAGCGGCTGCAATCAGCCATTGGACAGGGCATTATTTTACTGCCAGGTAATGACGACAGCAGCATGAACTATAAAGACAACATCTATCCATTCCGGCAGGACAGCTGCTTTTTATATTATGCAGGCATAGACCGTCCGGGGCTTACATTGATAATAGATACAGATAATAACCGGGAGATATTATTCGGCGACGAAGCCACCATAGAAGAAATCATGTGGGCGGGGCCTATTCCCTCGCTGGCCTCACAGGGGGCTGCAACCGGGCTGACAGAGATCCGGCCGTTATCGGAGTTACCCGATTTTTTATGGCGCTGCGTAAACCTGCAACAGCCCATTCATTTCCTGCCACCTTACCGCGGAGAAACTACTTTAAAATTGAGCAGCTGGCTGGGCATCCCTGGTGGCGAAGTTCCACGGCGTGTATCCGTTAAGTTAATAAAGGCAATTGTAAGCCAGCGCTCCATTAAAACCGCTGAAGAAATCGTACAGATTGAGGACGCCGTAAATACCACCATCGACATGCAATTAAAGGCCATGGAGCTGGCAGCGGCAGGCGTCACCGAAACTGAAATTGCAGGGCGACTCCAGGCGGTAGCCATCGCTGCAGGCGGCAATATTTCTTTCCCTGTTATACTCACGGTAAACGGGCAATTCCTCCACAACCACCCGCACCCTACGCCTTTGCAAAAAGGACAGCTCGTATTGTGCGACTGCGGCGCAGAAAATGCCATGCGTTATGCCGGCGACCTTACCCGTACACACCCGGTCGATAAAAAATTCACTACCCAACAAAGAGAGATCTACGATATTGTACACCATGCCTACCAAACGGCCGCTGATGCAGCCAAACCGGGCGTACGCTTTAAAGACGTACACCTGCTGGCCTGCGAACAACTGGCAACCGGACTGATTGAACTGGGACTCATGAAAGGCAATGCAAAAGAAGCAGTGGCGGCAGGCGCCCATACCCTGTTCTTTCCTTGTGGCCTTGGTCACATGATGGGCCTGGATATTCATGATATGGAGAATTTGGGAGAAGCGTACGTAGGCTATACCGATACCCTGGAAAAAAGCACCGCCTTCGGACTGAAATCATTACGGCTGGGACGTGAGCTGGAAGAAGGTTTCGTATTCACGATTGAGCCGGGCATTTACTTCAATCCCCTGCTCACCGATGCATGGCAAAGCACCGGTAAACACACCCATTTTATCAATTACGAACGTGTAGCAGATTACCGTAACTTTGGCGGCGTGCGTGTGGAAGACAACTTCCTCGTTACCGCCTCCGGCAGCCGTATATTGGGGCGTCCGTTTGCCAACACCGCCACCGACATTGAAAACCTGCTCCAGTCATAAATTTCCGTTAGCATGAAAAACAAACTACTCCTGTTCCTCTCCGTGGTGGTCTTAAACGCCTGCCAGGAGCACAAAACCGACAACAACAACGACCAGCAACTATCTGTGCTCGCTGAAAAATATGTGCGGCTCGGTCTTAATATCGGGCAATACGATCCTGATTTTGTAGATGCCTATTATGGCCCTGATTCGTTGAAACCAGCAACCATCCGGCAGGACGTATTTCCTAAAGATAGTTTTCTGCAGGCGGTAGATACCCTGAAAGCGTCTTTACAACAAGTGGCCACCGCAACAAAAAATGATACGGTCCGTGTCCGCGCCGACTGGATGATGCGTCAGCTCACTGCTTTCGGCAGGCGTATCAAAATATTCTCCGGTGAATACAGCACCTTCGATGCGGAGTCCAAAGAATTATTTGATGCCGTAGCGCCTACCTACCCGGAAAGTTATTACCAGTCGCTCGTAGCGAAGCTGGACAGCCTGTTACCCGGCAAAGGCCCGGTAGCTGACCGTTTTCAATTACTGGCCAATCACTTCATCATCCCCCAAAATAAACTGGATACGGTTTTTAAAACCGCCATCGCAGAAGCCCGTAAACGCACCTTGCAACATTACCCGCTTCCGCCGGATGAAACCTTTACGCTGGAATATGTATCCGGTAAACCCTGGATGGGATACAACTGGTACAAAGGCCACTACACCAGCCTGATTCAAATCAGCGCCGACTTGAAAATCTTTATTGAAAAGGCCATCGACCTGGCCTGCCACGAAGGATATCCCGGCCATCATGTATACAATATGCTGCTGGAAAAGAACCTGTATCATGACAAAGGATGGATAGAAATCTCCCTGTATCCGTTGTTCAGCCCCCAGTCGCTGATTGCAGAAGGCAGCGCCAACTACGGCATTGAAATGGCATTCCCCGGCGATGAAAAAACAACGTTTACCAAAAATGTATTGCTGCCGCTTGCAGGCGTAGATACTACCGGCATCACTACGTACATCAACGCACTGGCCATCAAGGGCGCACTCAACTATGCCCGCAATGAAGTAGGCAGAGGCCTGATCAATGGCACCATGTCCGACTCTACTGCCTTACATTGGCTACTGGACTATACCCTGCTCAATAAAGAAGCCGCAGACAAAGGAATACTCTTTATTAAGAAAAACCGTAGCTATGTGATCAACTACAACTATGGACAAGACCTGATCAAAGATTATATTTCCGCCGTGCCGGAAGATAAGAGATGGGAACGTTTCGGGCATTTGCTCAGCAATGAAATTACCCCGACGAGTTTGATGAAGAAATAGATCAAAGCGAATTTTGTCTTTGTACAGGATTAAACTGATTATACTGATTTGTTTTGCTGATTTTGTAGGATTATAAAAGATTAGGGGAGATAAAAGCGAACTTGCTTATATCTCCCCTAATCTTTTATAATCAAAAAATAGAAATCAGTATAATCAGTTTAATCCTGTACAAAGACAAAATCCGCTTTGATCACTACTTGCGCGCTATTATCAATGATGATAACCATTTCGACATTACCAACAACAGTACCCCGGCAACACCCACCACTACTACAAACAGCAGGAAGAAATCATAGGCATTACGAATCATATATCCTCCAAGCGCAATCACACGGCCGGGTTCAGGGTATAAGGTACTTAACACGCCTGCTAATTTATTGGCCGCCGCAGTGGCCAGGAACCATACTGCCATCAGCAGGGAAGAAAATTTCAGCGGAGATAATTTATTGACCAGCGACAACCCGATGGGCGATAAACAAAGTTCTCCAAAAGAATGCAGGGCATACATGCCCGTAATCCAGATAATGCTCACCTTTGTACCGGGTCCTGCTTCTTTTACGCCAAATACAATCCATAAATATCCCAGTGACAACAACAATAATCCAATACCCATCTTCACGGCAGCTGAAGGCTCGTATTTGCCCATGCGGGGCCACAGCCAGGCAAAGAAAGGGGCAAATAGTACGATGTAAATAGAACCCAGTGAGAGGAAAAGACTGGGTGGTACATCCTCCAACGCCAGTACTTTTTCACCACTCACGAGGAAATAGCCATTACCGCCAAGGATACCGAAAAAGGATAACCACAGTAACGCATATACGGTATTACGCAATACCCGGTCTGCCGGCAATGATAGCTGGCGCCGGGCTTTCTGGTACAGCAAATAGATACCGTATACCAGGAAAACACTCACCAGTTGTATGCTCCATACAGGTATCCGCCAGCCCAGGTGACGGTTGGTTTGTTCATCCGCAAAAAAAGTCAGGGAGGCGCCTGCCTGTTCAAAGGCAGCCCAAAAGAAGATGACAAAAAAGGAAATGATGAAAATGACTTTAATCCGTTGCTTCTCCAGCCAGGTAAGGGATGGATCCCGGAAGATAATCACTGCGATCAGGATAACCGCTACCAGCAACAGGTACGACAAATAATTTACCACTTCTGCATCCAGGTATAGTAAGCCTATCATCACCAGCGAGATCAACACAAGGCCACCAATCATTACCAACGGTTGTAATAGCCTGGCGGATGTCTTTTCCGGTGTGAGGCCCAATACCTTTCCTTCCGGGCTCACCACATAGCGGTGGTGAAATACGGCCTGCACAATTACACTGATGATCATACTAACGCCACCTATCAGGAATGCCCATTTGAAATCAGCCGGGTGGCCCGTATCGCCGGCCAGTCCGCATATGATGGGGCCCAATGCCCCACCTGTATTAATTCCCATATAAAAGATGGTGTAGGCCGTATCTTTTCTATTATCTCCGTCGGGATACAGTTGTCCCACCAGGGAAGATATATTTGGTTTGAAGAAGCCGTTGCCTGCAATCATGCAGCCCAGGCCACTGAAAAAGAGCAGCAGGGACACCTGTTGCGCGTGTTGAAATAAAGAGGCGCTCACAAAGAGAATCAGCTCTCCTATGGCCATCACAATGCCACCTGTGATGATGGAACGCCGGTTACCCCAGTAGCGATCGGCCATGTAGCCGCCCAGCAAGGGGGTGAGGTAAATCAAGCCGGTATAACTACCATACAGGTTGGCAGCAAACACTTTGCTGAACAGCAGCGCTTTGGTCATAAACAGGATCAATACGGCACGCATACCGTAGTAGTTGAATCGTTCCCACATTTCTGTGGCAAAGAGAATATACAGCCCTTTAGGGTGAGATGCCGGGCGGGAGGTCTGGGACATAACGTTTCATTTACAGCGTCCCATGATAGCAGGGCGCCCATTTCCAAATATGCGCTGCTTTGGCAGATATCTGTTTGCAGTAATTACCCCGATGTGCGTTCATTTTAACCTGGCGCACCAAAGGAACCTGATACGGGGATTTTCACGGGTAAGGCGATGATGGTTACTTGGTATATTTGTTTCACTATTCAATGCAAACCCGATTTTATGGCAGCTCCTCTTATTCCCTCAAAAAGTGTCAACGCCTGGATATACCTGGACGAAGACGAACCCAAAGGCACCGGTTACACCTCCATCAACAGTAGTTACCAATCTCTCGTTTACAACAACGTGTATAAAAATACAGACATGCTGATGGTCTGTTTTTTTGCCGTATTACTGGATCCCGCCGGCTATTACACCATCGACATTGGTAACGCTGCCACCGTACACCCGGATGGCTCCACCACTGCACAATACCTGCAGTATGTAATACAGGACGCCCGCGCCCAGAACCCCAAAGTGAAAATACTGGCCACCATCAACTACAACACAGACACGCTGGCACAGATATTTTCCTCCGATTCCAGCCAGTGGCCTACAGAAGCCAGCAACTTTGCCGCCAATGTAGCCAACTATCTCACCCTTCAACAAATGAACGGGTTGGATATCGACTGGGAAGGCAGCTTCTCTACGGCTATCACCGCGCAGCAGTTCAGTATTCTTTTTAATGCCATCCGGCAGGCCTTCGATGCCACAACCGGCGATTACCTGTATCTCAGCTTCTCCCCGGCCAACGTGGGCAACCTGGATGTTCCTACCATGAATGCCTGCTTTGATATCGTAAACCTGCAATTGTACTCCGGGTTCACCTTTGTGAACGAATTTGTAGACATCGGCATCAATCCCTTACTGATGGCGTATGGCGCTAAGTTTGAATCGAATTACCAAACCGCCAACAACGCTTATGACCAGGCCCAGGCCGGGTTTAACTACAAGGGTACCCCATATGTTTACAATAATATTACCCAGTGGCGGCTCAACTCCAACAACTATGAATATGAGCAGGGTCAACAAATATTGCTGTATCAATTTGCCTACGGCGTCTTCTCTTCTCCCTTTAACGACGGCCCCCTCGTGAGCAAAGCCGGTAACCCGCCCATCAGCAATCTCGCTATCAACAGCGGTGAAGTGCTGGACGCCTTACAAGCCACCAATACCTGGATCACCAATGGCACTACCAACGTACTGGGCCTGCTGCAGCATGGCGGCAACGGCGGTCATAGCCAAACCATCAACCTGGCCTCTGGTGAGCTCATCACGGAAATATCCGGCTACAGCGGCGTTTGGTTTGGCTGGCAGGTAACAGCACAGGTAACCGTTAAAACCAGCCTGGGAAAAACATATGGCCCATATGGTACCATGAACAATGTATCTTCCCCTACACCTTTCAGCTATATAGCACCTAACGGCCAGAGCATTGTGGCCTTCATCGGCCAAACCATCCAGGTGCCGTTAGCAGGTGGCGGCACTACCATGGTAGTAGCCTCCCCATTAACCGTAAGCTTTGGATAAGCAAATAGGCGGACTGCTGATTGTGACAATTATTTTCTATATTCGTCACCATCAGCAATCAATATATTATATGAAAGGATACGCTTTATTACTCTCTTTATTCGTTTCGGTAGCCGGCTATGCCCAGAATACGATTAACAACTACAAGTATGTACTGGTGCCAGAAAAGTTCAATTTCTCCCGGGAAATAAATCAGTATGGATTAAGCACACTGACCCAATCACTCCTGGAGGAAAAAGGATTTGCCTCCTATATTGACAATACAGAAATACCCAAAGAAATAGCGGCCAATCGCTGCAATGCCCTGAATGCCGATGTAGTGCAGAAAAAAGGCCTTTTTGTAACGAACCTGACACTGGTCCTGAAAGATTGCCGCGGTAACATCATTTTCAAAAGTAAAGAAGGTAAGAGCCGCGAGAAAGAATTTGCCACCTCTTATAACCTTGCGTTAAGAGATGCATTTACTTCCCTGAATGATGTGCCTTATGCGTATAACGGTACTATCAACGAAGCGGTAACACAAGCACCTGCTGCTACCGTAGCCGCACCAACGCCGGCACCTGTACCTGCCCAGGTATCCGCTCCAGCCACCGCCCCCGTGGTAGCAGAAGTGAAGGAAGCCGCCGGCACCTTGTATGCCCAGGCCACCGCCAATGGTTATCAACTCATTGACACCTCGCCTAAAATAGTATTGACATTGTTAAAAACTTCTGCAGCAGATTATTTCATCGCAGACAACGCTGCCGGCCATGGTATTGTGTTGAAAAAGAACGGCGACTGGCATTTTGAATATTACAAAGATGGCAAGCTGATTTCTGAAAAGCTGCTGATTAAATTCTAAGTCTTACCGCATTAAATAAAAGCAGATAGCTTACCAAACCGGTAAGCTATCTGCTTTTAAAGGGCCTGCCTATTTACCCAGGCCTCCTTTGTCAGCTCAAACTTAATTTCTTTTTCCCCATGCCGGCCTACCTCCTGCCAGCCAGTCATCCGGTAAAAGGTGGCCGCCCTGGTACCCGGAGCGGTTCCTAACCAGATATAGTCTTTCCCCTTAGTAAAAAACCAGTCGAGCATTAAACGCTGTAGTTGTTTTCCGATTCCCTTTCCTTCGTACCCGGGCAGCAGGAACAGTGCCCATACATTGTCTTCCCATACATCTGCAATGGAGAACCCAACTATACGTTCGTCCGCCTCACATACCCATCCCCGGCCTCTTTCCGTTAAAAACGATACATAGTCGTTGGGCGTGATCAGGTTGGGGTCAGACAACCGGTTTTCTGTGACCGCTGTTCGAACGGCATGGATTTGCGGGATATCTTCGATGTTTGCTACTCTGAAGTGCATTGTTATTTTTTGTTGTTACCAAACATAAGTATCTCCGAAAATAAATTAAAAAAGTGAAGCCGCCTCTTTCGAAGCGGCTTCATTACATCCCACGTCAAATTATTTGTTGCCGGTAGCTTAGTGCCAGAACCGGCTACTGGAATTATGTCTTCTGAATTTTCTGACCGCCTCGAAATTCTTTTTGAGCTGAGAGGTCTGTTGTGGATTCTTAGCTGTTTCGTAGGCGCTGACGCATTTAAACGCCATCACCATGTCGTAGTCCATCCCTACCTGTCCTACATTAAATGGTACGTTGCCATAGTTATTCCGGAACCACAGCATCCATTGGGGGCTACCTGGTGTATACACCAATGTGCTGTCGCTGGTGGGGAATGGACCAGGCAACAGGAACGATACAAAGGTATCCTGTGCCGGGCTATGGCAGCTCATACAAGACGACAGGGCCAGGTTGGTATACTTCTGACCGGTATTAATATCGTAAGCTTCCTGGGTTACCGCACCATCATTGGGGCCACTGAGGCGGCCACCCCAGCCTAATGTTTCCCGGCTGTATTCAGGCGCCAGTTTATTAATGACGGTTTCTTTCAGTGGCGGGTAAGGCGGCTTAATGGGACTGTTTACATTGGGGTCATTACCCCACATGGCACCCAAAGGCACCATCTTACCCCAGAAAGAGCTGGCAGGTTTGTACTTGTCGTACACAAAGGTAGAATATACCCATCCTGTTTGCGGAGAAGTAGCACTATCTTTTACAATCACGTCCATCTGGAAGAAGCTCACCTTCCGCATCTGGTAGCCCAGGCGGGGATCAGCTTTTGTTGGGATGGTATCGTATACATTAAAGGTTTGTGCGCCATCCATTACAGACCAGTCGGGACCATTGACGTTGGAAAATGCCAGCTTCACAATCACACTGCCTTCTTTAAACTGTGCGGCATCATTCATCAGGTTCACTTTCTGCCCTGTTTTACCCCAGATTTGTCCAACCGTATAGGCGGCAAGAGAATCATACAGAACCAGCGCATAGCCGGCTTCTGGTTCTTTCAATGTTTTAAACATATTGGCCGGATTGCCATTACCTAAATAAGCACCCAGGATAGCTTCCCGCTGTGATCCCAGCCAGGGTTCATTGAACCAGCCATATTTAGCGGAGGTCCAGGAAGTATTGCTGGTAAAGAATGGTATCACACGGGGGGCAACATAATTTTTCAGAGAATCCATATAGGCGAATACGTTCGAGGAGTCGATCGGATGCCCGTTCAAAGCACGCTGCCAGGGTGGATCTACCAAAGGTGTAAAACTGGTTGGATAATCATGGCTGAGCACAAATAATGAGTCAGGATACTGTTGTTTGGATGGTACGGAGTCCCGGTGATTCATAAACGCACCGTCCGCAAAAGACACTTTTAGCTCCGACTGGGTATCCGTGTCTTTTTTGTTATTGCTTGCGCAGTTATAAGCGAATACCACCAGGCCAAACAGGGTAAACACAAGACCGGTAACGCTGTACTTTCTTTTCATAGCATGTAGAATTTTGGTTAAAACAATAATGAGTGAGATGTAAAAAGTTATTTTGAGAATGGGGAATAAACTCGATTGCAGATCCGCTCGTATCACACGATATCTAAATATAGGCTAAAAAAACAAATTACCCGCATTTTAATAGTTAGCAATGCTAATCACATCTCCCAAAAAACACCTCATTACGGTCCATTCCCCGCATATCATAAAAATGCCTACCTTCCGCTTCTACTCCCGTGTTTACTATAAAGGATGTTATGACCGATTTCGAATTACTCAGACAACATATCACACAGTACATTCCCATCACCGATACGGAATTTGAACAGTTTACGGCGCTTTTTCATCCGAGAAAATTAAAGAAGAAAGATTTTCTTCTACGGGAAGGGGATATCTGTAAATACGAAGCCTTTGTTACCAAAGGCTGCTTCCGCATTTATTATTCAGACGACAAAGGAGACGCGCAGATCCTGTATTTCGCTGTGGAGAGCTGGTGGGCAACCGACATCGACAGCTTTACCAACCAGCGTCCTTCCCTGCTGAATATTGAGGCATTGGAGGATAGTGAAGTACTCGTCATCAACAAACCGGATAAAGACAGGTTATACGAAACCGTCCCCAAAGTAGAAAAGATGTTTCGTATCATGAACCAGAAGTCGCTGGTCACTTTCCAACGCCGGGTCATTTCTTCCCTGGGAAAAACCGCGGATAAACGTTACCTGGAATTTATTGAAAAGTACCCTTCACTTGAGCAACGCCTTAGCCAGCAACAGCTGGCGGCCTACCTGGGCATCTCACATGAATTTTTAAGTAAGATCCGGAAAAAGTTATCCGGTAAGTAAATAGCCGTACGTATTTTTTGAACTAGTTCAACTTTCGGGGAGTAGTAGCGGTCTACTTTTGAGGTCTAAACAACAACAAAATGAAAACAGCACTGCTCATTATCGACGTACAAAACGATTATTTTGAAGGAGGCGCACATGTCCTGGTAAACGCGGCGGCAGCCGGCCAACGGGCGCAACACGCTTTACAAAGCGCCAGGCAACAGCATATACCGGTAATTCATATCCAGCACCTGGCGGTGAATGAGGGCGCGGATTTCTTTTTACCCGGTACCCACGGCGCCGCCATCCATGCGGCGGTAAGCCCGGTAGCCGGAGAAACCATTATCACCAAAAATTATCCGAATAGTTTCAGGGATACTTCTCTGCTGTCGCATCTGCAGGAAAATGGTATCACACAGCTGTATATCTGCGGTATGATGACGGATGTATGTGTGGATGCTACCGTTCGGGCAGCGATGGACCTGGGCTTTAGTACCACGGTCATCGGCGACGCCTGCGCCACACGCGACCGGGAACTGTATGGTACACGGGTGGATGCAGCGGTCATTAACCAGGCTTACCTGGCGGGTATGACGGCCTTGAACGGACTTTATGCAATGGTCGTTACTGCGGAGGAGTTTATTTAAAGCAACCGCCCTCCCGGAATCATACAGATCCGGGAGGGCGGCTATCATATCACTTATTATTTTTTGGACGAATAAACCGCTTCTATCGTGTTTTTTATTTGTTCACGGAAGGGTTCATATGATTTTGCCGTGCTTAGCTTCTGCAGATAACCAGCTACTACGGCCCCGGTTTTGGTATTGCCGTGTTCCGCTATAAAGGAAGTATATTCCTGCCTGTTTTCCGGAACCAATGAATTAAGATCCTCCTGTCTGTCAAAAGCAGGCGTATTATCTTCTCCAAACAAATAATCTATACAATAATACTGATACTGTTCTTTCGCGGTCTCAAAAAATGTACTATTGGGATAGGTATCCAGGAATTTTTCCCAATTGAGCGCCCGCTTGCCAATCAGGGAGAATGGTACTGCTAGTCCTGCATCTGCGCTATATAGTACGGTATCTTCATCTGCCTTCAATTGCAGATAGGCCGTATAATCAGGCGGCAGCGAGGATTTAAACAAATGCGTATAAAAATCGGGCACCGGACGCAGATCCGTGTAGCCTTCTCCTATTTCCCATGGCTCAATGCCTCCGGCGGCCAGGAGTTTAATACGTGCTACTACGCGAGGAGGAGGTACGGTAATACCTTTTTCCGGTATGTAATATTCTACATATTTATCTAACCAGGCCGATTCATTGTGCGTCAGTCCTACAATCGCAGAATCAACATACAGCGATAACGAACGATACAATTTCACGGCGGTAGCAGTATCCATTCCTGCCAGCTGCCGGCTGATGGCTTCTCTTCTGCGGACTAACTCAGCAATGTAGGCTTCTGTTGGCAATGAATCGGGAACTTCCGCTTTGCTAACCACAGGCGAATCTGTGCGAACGGTAGCAATACTGTCTTGCTGGCTTCCCGCTTTCTGACCGGTTTCATAGCAACTGCCAAGCATCATGAGGGGGATCACAAACACCGGCATCCATAGCCGGAACTTCATAGATATGTTACTCATCATACAAAAAAGGAATTAACGTCACGTATATACGAAAACGCAAGATAATGCAAACGATGGTATTTCTATAAGCTTCCGTTAAAATAAACTCCCCTGTATCACTGCTGGTGGCGTAGTAGGCGGAAATACCCCCACAATGGTGAACGGCTGCTTTGAACTGGCATGTACATTTTGAGTAGTTCCCAGGAAAAAGTGCAGGTCCGAATTCCGGGCATATTCCTGCAGGTATTTTTTCCGTACCTCGTGAATAGCCTTCGGTTCTTTATCGGGGCCATTGAACTTTTTCAGACTTTTCCAGAACAGCGACGCCAACTGCCAGTCTTCCACCGGTAAGGTGATTTCCTTATTCTCCTGGTCCATAAAGCGGTAAGAAAATTGATACGGCAGCTTCTTCATAGCTGCAAACGGATCTTCCGGCTGTTCAAATACCTGCCCGTAATTAGTTTCCGCATATAGCTTGGATAACCGCTCCCGGCTCCACTCCCGCTCTGTTTCTTCTACCTCAAATCCCAATATACGGGTAGGTTTGAATACTACCAGCGAAGTATAAAATGCTTCATGTTTGGCTTCTACCACTAGTGTAGACAGGTTACGATAAATATTTTTCAGCACAATGGTTTTCCGGTCGCTCCAGTGGTCGGCATCGCCCAGGTGACCTATTTTTTTTACCGGTGCCTCCGGCACTACCGGGCTAAAACTTTCCAGCCTGAAATCCCTGTTACTCCGCACCAGGTCGAATTCTACCCAATCGTATAGCTGATATTGTTCGTCGTAAGTTTTCTTTGTAAATGGAATGGGGTATATCCTGATAAAAGTACCATCTTCCCTAAAACCTCCCAGGCTCAACTGCTCATTATAATGGGAAGATAATGTAGGATATGCTTTAACAGTAATCAACACTTTCGTCAACGGCATGCGCAAGAGATTTAAAACATCCGGCAAAACTAGGTTAATCATTGAAAATAAAAAAGTTAGCGCAGGTGAATATTATTTTTTACGTTTGAAAAAGGTATTGCAGAACGGGTTAAACCATCTTCCGGGAAAGTCGTTTAACACATAGCCACACCACGCATCTGTTATTGTTGACACTAATGGTTGTAAGCCCGTTCTTCCCTATATTTGGAACTGGCGCTATCATGATGGAACGTATTCAATATTTCAGGCAATTTCATGCTATCAGCGATGCTGACTATGCGTTGCTAACGGATCAGCTGCAATCCCGATCGTTTAAGAAAGGGGATTACATTACGGTACCGGGGCAGGTACAACGCGATTTATACTTCGTCAAAAACGGCGTACAGATGGCCTATTTCGACAATGGCGATAAAACCTTTGTGATCAGCTTCAGCTACCCACCCAACCTGTGTGCTATTGCGGAATCGTTTTCCTTCCAGGTGCCGTCTAAATATTATCTGACCTGCTTAACCGACAGCGAACTCGAATATATCAGCTATGAACAGTTGCAACAATTGGTCGACCAATCGCAACAAATAGAGCGGCTTTTCCGTCGTATGACAGAAGCCATGTTTGCGGGTATGATAGACCTGCACATTGATCTCCGCGCCCTGACCATTGAAGAACGTTATAAAACATTTTGCCAGAAAACCCCGCAGCTCCTGCATTTGGTGCCACATAAATACATCGCCTCTTATCTCGGGATAGATCCTACCAATTTCAGTAAGCTATTCAACCAGGTGAAGTTCTGACGTTGGTGTATACCAAGATTGGTTTGCTGGTTGCTTGCGATCTTTACCCTCACGCAAACAATACTACCATGACAACTACTCACTATGCCCACGTCAATGGCCTGGATATGTACTATGAAATACATGGCGCCGGGAAACCGTTATTATTGCTACCGGGCGCTGTATCCGGTACCGGCACTGCATTTGGCCAACTCATTCCGCTGCTGGCAGCACACAGACAGGTGATTGCCGTTGAGTTTCAGGGTTACGGTCATACGGCCGACATTCCGGACCGCCCCCTTTCTTTTGAACAGTTTGCAGCAGATGTGATCGCATTGCTGCACCAGTTAAACATTCCCCGGATCGATATTTTCGGTTACAGTACAGGTGCCGGCGTAGCATTGCAGGTGGCGATGCAACAACCTGCCCTGGTACGCAAACTGATCCTGGCTTCTGTAACGTGGCATAGCAACGGGCGGCATCCCGGCCTCCGAGACCTGGAAAAATTACTCACTGCGGAAGCGATGCAAGGCACGCCCTATGAAGCAGAATATTTGCACACCGCTCCCCGGCCAGCGGATTGGCCGCTACACCTGGCTAAAGTTACTACGTTCAATCAACAGCCGCAGGACTGGTCAGCAGACGAAATCCGGGAAATAGTATCGCCTGCATTGATCATAGCCGGTGATGCAGATATCGTTCAACCGGAACATGTCATCGATTTATTCAGATTGCTGGGAGGTGGCGGCATTGGCGAGTTTGGGCTGGCGGCCACTCAACTGGCGATATTACCCGGAACCATGCATACGGCACTTACACAGAAAACGGATTTGCTCATGGCGATGATTCCGGCGTTTTTAGATGCAAAAGAACCCTAATCAGTAAAATACGTTTACCCCCTGTGGGCAGCCGTCGATCTACCTTTGTGCTATCATTAACAACATTTAAAACTACATAGCATGTTGCGTAAACTTCACTAACAGTAATAATAGCAACATAACCCTAAAGCAATGCCATCCCGTTTACACAGGATGGCATTGCTATTCTTTTTATAATTCCAATACTTTATTTGCCACTATTTACCGGGTTGGGACGCACTTCGCCACCACCGGGAAGCTTAACAAAATAACCGGTTCCATAGGAATTACCCGGACGGAAGAAGTCGGTGGAAATAATTTGTGCCCCGCTCTCAAAAGTAGCGTTGGCACGTGTTTGATCATTTACCTTGGCCTCATAGGTGTCAATATCAGCGCGGGCTCTTACCATATAACCGTCTTTTACGTATTGCCTGATCTGCTGTTGCTTTACGATGGCATTATCCAGCAGGAAAAATGCGGCGTAGCTATCCTTTTCAGCAGACTGTACAAACATGATTCGTTTTTCGAGATTAGGTCGGTTCTCCACATAAGGCGTATGTAATTCCATCCCCGCCATAGAAGGCAATAAAAGGAAAATAAATTTACCTCTTGCCGCCTTTACGGTAGGCCAGTTTTTAGCGAGTACGGCTTCTTTCAGGGTAGTATAATTGCTACGTACATCATCTGGTGTGATTAGTTTGTCTCTACCCAGTACGCTCACTACTTCCTCGTCCAGCTCATCAAAGGCCTGTGCTGTAAATGGCAATACTTCAGCTGAATTCGGGAACAAAGGTGTTCCTTTATCTTTAGCTTCTACCATAATAGAGACAGGCAGGTGATCCGGATGTTTGTCGGACCAGTTTTTCAGGGCCTTCAGGGCCAGTTTAAGCGTAGGATAATGTGTGCGGAAGTCAAAGTCTGCCATGTGCAATACTTTGAACCCTGGTTTATCCAGGTCAGTGCTATCGAAAGGAAGCAGGTTCTTCACCCCTTTTTCTTCCAAAGCCCGATAGGAAGCAGGGTGACTAAAGCGATGCCCGGTAGGGTCATAGTAAATATCTATTTCGAGACTACGTATACCGGAGTCCAGCTGTACATCAAAGGGAGGATGGTTATAACTCAATGCCTCACTGAGTTTCATCACATTGGGATGATATTCCTGGTAAGCGGCCGCCTGTTCTTTGGTGACATTTTTTGTTAGCTGCTTCATCATTTTTTCAGCAATCGGATCTGCCAAAGCCATTAGTGTAGGATCTACCGGGCGCGCATAACTATTATGTGTTCCCAATACCTGGATCTGATTGATCTTCAGCGCATCGACAGACATGCTATGCTGCTTTTTTTTCTGTCCATGTGCAATACCTGCAGCTGATACCACCAATACTACCGTGGTGAATGTTCTGATTATTCTTTTCATTTGATATGTGCTTAAAAATTAGAAAAGTTTTATGCTGGCGCCTACTTGTCCGCGGATAGAGAACCAATTCGCTTCTTCGGGTCTGTTATAGGTTCCGTGGTAATATCTTACCGGGGCATTGGTGACGTTGTTAAGTTCTGCGAATAGTCTCACCTTAGGCGTGACGCTATACGAAGAAGAAAAATCAACGGTGAAGTTCTGTGCATACCAGCGGTAGTGGTCGGGGCCTGCTGCCTGCCGGATAACATCCAGGTATTTCCCTTTGTAATTGCCTGCCACCCTCGCTGTGAACTTGCCATATTCATACATAACAGACGCGTTAAAAACGTGTTTGGCCTGCTTGGGTATCACGCTTTCATCTTCTATTTTCTGTCCTGCTACAAAGCGCGGTATTTTCACTTTGGAGTTTGTAAAAGTATAGTTCAGGTCCACGCCGAAGCCTTTCCAGAAGCCAGGCAGATTGGTGAACCTTTTGGAAAACCCGGCTTCCAGTCCGCCGAGCCAGGCGCTTTGCATATTTACCGGTTCGCTGACACGGTATACTATGCCATTTATTTCCTGTGAGGACTCATTGGTATAAATAAGGTCCGTGAGCCTTTTGTAGAATGCGCCGAATGTAACTGACCCTACGCCACCAAAGTAATGCTCTGCCATCAGGTCGAAGTTATTGGCGAAAGTTGGCCTCAGGTCTGCATTACCACGGGTAATAACGCGATTGGTTTCGTCTTGTGTGGTGGCGGGATTCAGATTGTTGAAGTCAGCCCGGGCAAATGTCCGGGTATAGGCGAGGCGAATAATGTCATTCGTGGTAGCATTTACTTTTACATGCAACATTGGCAGGAAGGCGTTATAGCTATTGTCCTGTGTTAGCGGTGCCACGGTGCTACTGCCGCCTTTGGAAATCACCTTATTCCCTTTAAAGGTGACCTTACTATACTCGTTACGGATACCTCCTATAAGGGTTATTTTATTGGATAATTTATACTCCCCCATGGCATACACCGCATACACGTTTTCTTTACCGGTAAAGAATCTGCCAGCGCCAGACGCATTGGTAGCGGAATCTACTTCTACGGGGAACAGGCTGTATTTGGCAATGCCTGCCGGTGTAATGAGGTTTCTTACCTGGTCAATCGGCATCTGATCAATCATCACATTTTTATAGGGTGCGTTGATTTCCGTCAGGAAGCCCCCATTATAAGGAAATGGTTCTGTGCCTATTTGTGTCAACGTAGGAGCCTTACCGGTGATACCGGCCATATATATATTCAGCGGCGTTTCTACCAGCTTGTCTTTATAAATCACTTTACCACCAAACTTTATTTTCAGTTTTTCGCTGGGATGATAATTCAGGTTGACACCAAACCGTTTGTTGGATTCCCAGTTGGTGCTTCTGAGCATAACCACCTGTGTTAACGTCATAGCATCAGGACTAACAGGCGTTGTGGCAGACAGGTGAGGCAATACCGCGTCGATCTTGTCGCCGGCGCCATTAGGCGCATCCATAGCCAGGTATTTTTTTCCATCAGGCGCCAGGCCATCATAGCTAACTTTTTGGCCGAAGAATGCCATCGGATAGGAACCCGGATCGCCGAACTTAAACCTCGATTTGTCAGTACTTGCCGCCCAATCCAGGTTTAATTTACCTGACAAAGTATGCTGACCGCTCAATTCTGCGGAATACAAATTCGTATTATAATTGGCGGAACGGGTGGTAATGGTGGAAATACCAGTATTAAAATAGAAATAATTCTCTCGTACCATCTGTACATCCTGGTATTCCGTATAGATACCTTTGAGCTGGACTTTATGACGGTCGTTAAACTTATATTCAATCCCTCCATTTAAACCCGTTGTCCGGCGACCAGCGAGGTAATCGCGCAATTGTAAATCTGTGATGGAATAAGACGGAGTTTTATTCGGATTAGAAAAATCATAATTGACAGTATACCGATCAATGCCAGTAGTACGTTTCCATACCACTGCAGAAAAGAGATAGCCCAGTTTTCCTTTGGCTACCCGGTCGCCATATACCACCGACGCATTGTAAGATCCTTTATCCGACTGCGCATTATACCCGCCGGCGGCGTTGATGTTCAGCACCCGCTGCTGTGGAGCTGCCTTTGTAATAAAATTAATGGAACCTCCAATAGCATCTCCTTCTATATCAGGCGTGAGGGCTTTCGACAACTGTACATATTCAATCAGCTCTGATGGAAAAATATCCATTTGAACGCGCCGGTCGGTATAGTCAAGACTGGCAGAAGGCAAGCGGTTACCGTTCAATAAAGTAGCGCTCCATTGAATAGGCGTACCCCGCACTGATACATAGCGACCTTCTCCTCCATCGCGTTCAATAGAAACGGCCTGCATTCTTTGTACTGCTTCAGCCGCGTTGCGATCCGGTAATTTTCCAATGGCATCGGCTGCCAATACCTCCATGATACCAGTGGCGTTTTTCTTGATACTGATGGCTTTTACCTGCGAACCAGCGGAGGCGCCATTGACAATCACTTCTCCCAAAACACCTGCTGCAGGCGCTAATTCAATATCTCCAATATTATTTAGCCCGGCTTTTACTTCTATGTCCAATGTTTTGTTCGTATACCCCAGGTAGCGGAAAGTCAGTGTAACCTTTCCCGTGTGTTTGAGAACAAGGGTGAATTTCCCGTTAAGATCAGTTTGAGTACCCAGGCTTCCGGCAGTAACCGTAGCGCCGGGAAGTAACTCGCCTTTCGATACCGTCACGCCGGTGATCTGTTGTGCCGTAGCTAATACCGGCGCAAATAAGAATACGAGTAAAAGAATCTTATTCATTGTGCATTTTTAATTTGCACAAAGATGAAAGTTGCCTGATTCCTGGTCGTCCTTGCCGATAACGCCGTACGTCCGGATAAACCAGGAGCGTACATATTTATCACAAACAATTAAAAACCAACAACTTACTCAATATTAAGGATTTGTTAAGCGGCCCTTTAAGTTTGACATCAAACCAGGAAAACATCTTTTTATAGTACTTCATCCCTGGAAGTATTGGTATTTTTTAGCCAGGCAGAAGGTGTGACCCCGGTTGTTTTTTTGAAATACTGATTGAAGGAAGACTTGGAATTAAACCCTGCCTCAAAGGCAATAGATAATATATTAGGGACTTTATGCTGTAGCCTTGATTTGTCCATTTCCGTTATTACATGCTGGATCCGGTATTCATTTATGTACTGATAAAAAGACTTGCCCAGGTATTTATTGAGTGATTCCGACAAATGATGCCGGGGTACCTGGAGCAATACCGCCAGTCCATCGAGTGATAAATCAGCATCCGTATACCTTTTTTCATTTACCATCTGAGCATTCACTTTCTCTATAATATCGGCTTGTAAGGCATCAGATAAACCCGTTTTCTTTTGTTTGTTCTCCAAAACAGGTAGGTTCTCTATGCTAACGCCCGGGTGTCCGGAAATGCTAATCTCCGGCTCAGCCAGTGAAACCGGGCATTCCATCAAAGCAGGGCGAATAAAATCCACCTGCCTTCTTTCCAATGTGGGATCAGCGAACAGCAACTGACCATTATGGGAGATATCTACTACCCGTGTGGTATATATAGACAGAATTTTTACCCTGCCAATAGCCAGGCAAACAATCAATAGTGTGGTATAGGTAACTATCCTTATCCAGAGGTGCGCCTCTGTTGGTGAAAACTGGCCGGGAAACATTTCACTGAACAAAGACAGTATGGTTCCCATCGTAACAATCCCTATAAATATGGCTGCTATTAACCGGATCAGCTGTTTCTCAGACAAGGACAATCCGGAAAGTTGCTGTGATATGTTCAGTGATTTAATACCAAAAAAGATAAATGAAATAAGGATACCCCACCCCACTACTTTATTATATATCTCTATATAAGCAGGCGTTTTTCCGCCGTGCCTAATCACGTATCCCGCAATAGCAAAATAGGCAATAGCTGCCAATCCCACGGGAACAAACAAGAGCACCATCCTGAATACAGGCAATTTCCGGCACTGATGATGCTGGCGGGCATACAACCACAATAAGGGTGCGTATAACAACTGGATGAAAGTAATATATCCTTTATGTATTTCGGCGTCGGGAAATGCCTTGTTCATCACAAAACAACCTGATAAATGTATAAATATGCAGGCCAGCAGCCAGCTTAGTATACGATCATTACCAACTGACTTTTTAGTGGAAAAAACAATAAAAATTCCCAATACAATCAGTGCCTGAAAGGCACCCAGCAAACTAATGTAATTCAAACCAAAATCTTTAATACGTTTTAATCCTTGTTTTCCCGTTCAGCAAAGCTACTATTCCAACATTAAGGAATTATTAAGTCAGCCGCGATGTTGCTGTATCCACCCGAAAATCAGCGGAAATATTTCTCCCATAAAAACTTCCGACTGCCGGATGGCATTGCGATCATCTACCGCCTGGTTAACAGCTATCACCGCATCCAGGCCAGGTACGAGGATCAGGAACTGTCCGCCCCAGCCCATGCCATAGGTAATGGCTTCTCCTTTATAGGTTTTGTGATAAAAGAAAAGTCCGTAGGTAGTATGGGGTAATCCCCAGGGGGCCGGGTAGGTTTTCGGGGGAAGTAACAATGCATGGGTCCATTGTGCAGCCACGAGCTGTTGACCGTTATACCGACCACTATCCAGTATCAGTTGCCCGATTTTATTCATGTCGGCGGTGCGCAGGCGCACACTTAGTAATCCACTGCCATCATTAAACCCGTCTTTCATTGCGGGCCATTCCATTTGTTGAATTCCGAGTGGCGTAAAGAGATATTGGCGGGCAAAATCCAGTGTGCTTTGCCCGGTGGCTTTGGTCAATATAACAGATATCAAATGTGAGGCGGCGTTATTGTAATGCAGTTCGCTTCCCGGGTCAGCTAACAGTGGTTGTTCCCATACATAACCGGAGGGATTATCCAATCCCAGGTATTGGTCCAACCGGTCCAGGTTCTCGTGCCACAGGCCGGAAGCCTGGTTCATGACATCGGCAATGGTAATTTGTTGCTTTCTTTTGTCCGGATCGTTTTTTAATACGGGCAATAGTTCACATACCCTGGTATCTAATGAATGAATAAACCCTTTATCAATGGCGATACCTACCAATACTGCCTCCAGGCTCTTGGTGAGGGACTGATGATTGCGCAGGTCGTTTATCTTCTGCCCGTTGAAAGCTTGGTTATAAACTACCTGGCCTTTTACCGCCACTACCAGTGAGTAAATCCCATGGTTGTTACGGATAGCCGAAGCCGTATCAAAGGAAACCTGTGATGTTGCAGTGGTAGCAGTAGTGAGTAGCAATAAAAGGAGGAGGATTCTCATAACTGGTGTTGTTCATTCTTCCGGATATACCCGGTTTTCGCTTGATAAATTAAGCAAATTTTCTGTAAGCATGTAAGCGTGGCAAAGGTTTTCCAGGTAATTATATTTCGTTTCTGTAAATTTATATACGTATTCCTTTATATGAGAACTGTACTGCTTTCCCTGCTATATATCTTTACTGCCTGCCATTCCAGGCCTTCAGGAATAACTACCCAGCCGCCCAATATTTCAGACAGCCTGCAAACTGCCATAAAGCGAGGTACTGATCTGTCAGCGCCGGCGATTCTATCTTCCGGGATACCCGGGCACCTGCAGATAGTACTGGCCGGACTAGAACAGGACACCTTATCTGCCAGGTCGGCCGCTGTAGGTCAATATTCTGTGGCGGTGATTAACTGGCCTCAGGGCAAGCTAGCCGTTTGTTCAGATCCTGATGGCCATAGCTTTATTCTTCAAAAGTCAGGCAAACAATGGCATCTTGCTGATACCCTTGATATGACACAAATTTGGCAGATTGACACCATAGATATTAACGGAGACGGTTACACGGATATATTGTTAAATGATTTTCCCAATGTGCATGGTAATATATACTGCATCCCGCTGTTGTCTGATGCCAGGGGAACATTCACCCTCCGGGAAGACTGCGGCCTGGTAAATCTCCGTTACGATCACCGTACCCGTATCATAAGATCTTTTACTATCGGAGGCGTGTTTACGACAACGTACAAAGAAGAGTACAGGTGGTCAAATGACTCACTGCACCTGATAAGAGGCGTGGATTTGACCCTGGATACTGATACCCGCCACGAAATGTATGACGCTCATTTTTATCACAAGAAAAATGGAGAAAAAGTGATAGATAAACACCTCCGTGGGGCGAAGGTAAACCAGGTATATGATCAGGCCTTCTGGGATATCGCGGAATAATAGGAATACAGGGTACCTTTTTTATGTTCATAAACAATCAGGAGAATAGCAAGGGGGCTTTTCAGCCCCCTTTCAGTATATACGTTTACGTTATACACGAGTATCTCAACAACTCCATTATTTGCATGGCCCATTAACATCCGTATTGGAACCGCTTTGTAAACTTTGGGTAAGTGCATTCTGCACCATTTGCAGCACATAGTCCCGCCTTTCATCTGTGGACGCAGTAATTATATTGCCCTGCACGTTTGTAGAAGCAATCAGGTACTTACCATCAGCGTCATGAATAACTACTTCCCAGGTACGGCCGGCACCGGCAATGACAGCTCTTACCAACAGGTCTACGCTACCAGCATTCCTTCTGAAAGGTGGAAGGCGCCAGATATCAGAGAAGATTAATTGCGCAATGCCATTTTTTGCATCCTGGATATTTTGGTTGGAAGCATTGGCAAGGTTCTGAATAGGACCAGTCACACTAATGGTGAGGGTACAATTAGGGTCATTCAGTAATTCAGATACGGCGGGTTTCATTTCTTCCTTCATGGTTTTCATTTTTATGGTTATTAAAGATAGTATCCTGAGGGTCTTCTTATTTGAAGTACAAACATAAATAACCCCTCCGGGTAAGAAAAAGTTTACCCGGAGTGTTATTTTTTAAACAAGCCTGATCAGCTATTTGCCATTCAGCAAGAAAGTTTCCACCATGGTTGTATAGGTCTCCGGCTCTTCGTACATCGGGATATGTCCTGAATATAACATCTCGGTAAAAGTGGCATGAGGTATCAGCGAGGCGCACTCCCTGCCCTGTTCCGGAGGATTTAACCCGTCGTATTTCCCGCTAATCACCAGTGTTTCCGCTGTTATTTTATGGAGATCGTTCCGGAAATCAAACCCTTCCAATGCTTTATTAGCTGCGGCAAATTGCTCAGGAGGCATTTGGGGCACCAGTATATCCATATGTGCCTTCATGGCTTCCGGATCATAGGTAAAGTAGCGGACCAGGTAGGCAAAAATTTCGTTTGCTTGCATACCCGTTAATTCGGCGGCGTGCTCAGTCATGAGTCGCTGTACAGACGATGTCAGGCCATTGGACTTTGGCACCGTCAGCACCAGCTTGCTAACCCTTTCGCCGAGTGCAATCGCAGCTCCCTGTGCAATATAAGAGCCCATGGAAACCCCATATAAAGCGGTAACCGGCAGCTCATAATAATCCATGATACCAATTACATCCTGGATGTGATCCTGTAATGTATATTGGGCGGGCTTATCTGACTGCCCATGTCCCCGGCAGTCGAATGCAATGGTTTTAAAGTGTGGAGAAAGCCGGTCGGTCAGGTCTGAAAAATAGTCATGGCTACCACCAATACCATGGATAAGAATAACAGGATGTCCGGTTCCTTTTACAGATACATTCAGTTTGATTCCGTTGATTGCTACAAGGGCCATATCGTTGCGTAATTTAAACATCACTGATGCATATCCATTTTTAAATGCACCAATATTTTGTAACATAGACGAATATACGAAAGGCAGGTTTAATTCTTCTCTGATACGCTGACGGGCAAATATTCTCTGACGATAAACCCGTAAAATGAAAAAGCGGTTTAAGTGATTAACTTTACCTTTTTATTTTACCTCCGGAAAAAGTAATACATGATCCACTGGAAAAGCGCCTGGTGCGACACCAACAACATCCGTCTACATTACACCCGCACCGGTGGCAACAAACCACCGCTCCTGCTTCTTCATGGATTAATGACCAATGGCCGTTGCTGGACCAACCTGGCACGCGTACTTGAAACAGACTACGACGTGATCATGCCGGATGCAAGAGGACATGGCCTCTCCAGTGCACCTGAGCAGGGTTATCAATACGAAGACCATGCAAATGACATCATCGGTTTAACAGAAGCGCTATCACTTTCCGCTCCCATCCTCCTGGGACATTCCATGGGTGGTATGACGGCCGCCGTAGTGGCCAGCCGTAAGCCCTCACTGCTCCGCAGCGTGATCCTGGCTGATCCTACGTTCCTGAGCCCGGCTGTTCAGCGCGAAGTATATGATAGCGACGTAGCGGCACAGCATCGAAAAATACTTGATCAATCGCTGGAGGAGCTGATCGCTGCAGCGCAGATAAGACACCCCAAACGATCACCAGCAACAATTGAGCTATATGCGAGGGCCCGGCTGCAAACCAGCATGGCTGCCTTCGATGTACTTATTCCTCCCAACCCGGATTACCAGCAGCTGGTGCATCAGATGAACATACCGGCCCTGCTCCTGTTTGGCGATAGCGGCGTGGTAACTGCTGAAGTGGCGGAAGCACTGCAACAGGTAAATCCCGGGCTGCAAGTAGTACAAATCAGGGAAGCCGGACACAGCTTACATATGGATCAGCCGGAACACTTTGCCACTGCGGTTGGCGCATTCTTACATGCCATCAACAAAACGTAGGCATCTACTTTCCCAAATCACCGGTAACAGTTTTCTCATATAAAATGGGATCTCCGTTTTTGAATCTCCCCGTAATTACAATTCTAAAAGGCTTAGACGGGGCAGGAAAGTGAAAATCAGGCGTTCTTACATCATTATTCCAGAACCATGTTATAGGGTCTGCCTGTGACCAGGTAACGGAGGGCGTATAGCCATTAATCTCCAGCGTTTTTGATGGCGGCTCTGTTGATATTGCATCATCACTGTGCCGCTTATAGAGACAAATAGCAGGACAGGGCGGATGAAGGTCCTGGAACACCTTGGCATAGGCGAAATCAGCGAGTGGCAAGGTAGCCGCATACTCAATACTCACCAAACTTTCATCTACATAAATCTCCACCCCTTTACATGAGCCCAGGTTACCTGATCTCCAGTTAGGCGGCAATTCACCTGCTAAATAATCCAGTACAAAATAGAGCCTACCAGGGTTAATGGGGTTTCTGAGATCGAAGGTAAAATGCTCAATCCCTTTGAATTCATCTTTCATCACATACTTCTTGTTTAAAGCCAGATGCCGGTCTTGCCACCTCGCCTTTACTTCAACAGTTTTTAATGTTTTAAAGCGATTGCCCAGCAACAATTTTTCTTCAATAGATTTTTCAGGCATTGCAACCGAGAGCCGGAGCGTATCCTTTATCATGCCGGATAACGGTGGATTGAATGCCGGGAAAGAATCCCTGAGCAGACCAAGCCGATAATTATCCTTCACAGGCTTCTCCTTCCTGAAGAGCTGGTAGTGTAAATGTCCCGGGCCGTAAAAATAAAGGTCCTGGAATGTCACTAAACCACTGTCGAGCGATAAATAAGTTTTTAAACTATTGAGGGTGTCATATTGTACATACATGTGCACATCCAGGTTGCTGTTTCTTTTATCGGAGGGAGAAACCAGGTTTGCACGAAATACCAGGCCAGTGGTATCCCACCTCTTCGGAAACGCTGGCATAGGGAATGTGGGCATCGCGGCAGTTCCAACATCATCTTTTGCTGTGACGGATATACAATAGCTGAAATCTTGTTGGGAGGCTATGTTTACAGTGTACTGTTGCTGATGCTTTACTACAGTTACCAGGTTGGTGCCGGCATCTGTGGATGGTTTCGGAAGACTTTGCTTTACAACAACGTTTACCACTTTCTGTTCCAAAACATTTATGGGAATGATGGCTTCCGTAGTTCCGTTCAACGTATAACCCCTTAACCAATAGCAGCCTGGTTTCACTGGTGCCCCAATCTGCCCGGAGCAATCATGGCCGTTAATCGGGAAAACCTTCCTTTCTATCATTACTGATTGCTGATCAAATAACTCCAGGTAGAAATTACTACCCGCCCGAAAGCTGTCGGTTAAAATAAAAGAACGGAACCAGATGGTATCTGCACTGAAACAGATTTTCTTATCTGTTTGCATGAAAACCCTTTCTCCCTGGGCACATACTGAAATGGTAAACACCATCAAAACAAATACAAATAGCGTTCTTAGCATCTGGGTTATGGATTAGCGTCTAATGGAATCTTCCTGGTATTATAATCATTTAACTATAATACTTAATTGAGATACGCAATCCACTGTTTTTGAGATGTGATGCAGTTGTTAATACAAAATATTTTAGATTAAATTTTATATATATGTTTTCATTTTGATTAAATTCCTTTCAAAGTGACATGGTGACGATTACCGGACTTTCTCATTAACTTCGGCATCAGCATTTGGTGCCTAAAAATCATTCGCCGTAAACACACGCTTATCCATAAAAACCAGTCTCCATGTCGGCTACCATCCAGTTAAAGTCAATACTTACCTGTCCCTATTGTGGGTATCAAAAAGAGGAGCTAATGCCGGTGGATGCCTGCTAGTATTTCTATGAATGCGGGAACTGCCATCAGCGGCTACAACCTAAACCTGGCGATTGTTGTGTGTATTGCAGTTATGGCACAGTGAAATGCCCACCGATGCAGCAGGGTAACTGTTGTGGTTAAACACATTAATATCTGTCCATAAAATTGAAAAATATATAGCCACATAATACGGTCAGCAGGATACCGGAAATAATCATCCACCCGCCCAGGTTCCGTGTTTTTGGGGAGAATGCCGCTACACGTGAGCCATCCGGCAACGTTTTTTTGGTCAAACGAATAAATGCGCCCATAAAGATTCCTATAAAAGAAAAAGGAATCTTAAAGGGAATCGGCAGCAGCCATATTAAAGGAGAAAGGAAACCTATTAACAGCCAGACATCCGGCATCTGCTGAGGCTGAGAAAGGGCCTCTTTTCGGCCATCTCCCAGTTGGGTCAATTGTTCCGGGGAGTAGGAAATACCCTGTTTTTCCAGCAATTTTAACGCTAACGCATAATCGAAGTCACCCCATTCATCTTTCTTCATCACTACTTCTTTCAACTCCTCTGTAGAAAAAGATAGCAGGTAATAGTCTGGTTCCACATCTTCGGGAGTTACGCTGATCAGGCTTTTCAACAGGGCATCTGCGGGCGAAAAGTAATCTGCCGGCAGCTTCACCAGGTGTCGCTGATCAAAGTTTTGCCCTACATATACTTTATCCATGAGCAGCACTTCTTCTTCATACTGGGCGGGAATATGGTGTTCCTGCAAGAGTCCTATCATTTCGGTGGCTTGTTCTGCTGTATGAAATCGTTTAAAAGTAAGTAGCTGTTCCATAGGTATTTTATCGGGCCATGAAGATACTGCTTCCCCAAACAATTCCAATACCGTGGCAGCCGGCTTGGTGGCCACTGTATACCCAACATCTCTTTTATAGCAGCTTCCGGCATGAAAAATACTTTGGCCCCCAGGCTCCGGTCAGCAACAAAATTATCAAGCTCCCCAATAAGATATCACTACCTGATATTCGTACTTTTGCGGTATGAAAACGATTAGTATACTGACAGGAAAAAATGATGTTACGCTGAAAGGTATTGAAGAACGTGACCTTACAGACATGGCGATACTCGCCAACGATCCCGCTGTAGCGGCCAATCTTCGTGACAGCTTCCCATCACCTTACTCATTGAAAGATGCGGAAACTTTTCTTGCACTGATCCGCGAAGACAAACTGGATCATGTATGGGGGATTTACGTAAAAGGTAAAATTGCTGGTGTGATCACCCTCACCCCGCAAACAGATATTTACCGTCACTCCGCTGAAATCGGCTACTGGCTTGGCGCGCCCTTTCATGGCAAAGGTATTATGACAGAAGCCGTGTCATTGCTTACGGCCTATGCTTTCCGGGAATTGCCTATCCGGCGTATCTATGCAGGCGTGTTCGCTTATAATGAAGCGTCTAAAAATGTGTTGTTGAAAAGCGGATTTCACCAGGAAGCGGTAAAAGTAAATGCCATTATTAAAAATGGCATTTTACATGATGAACATCTCATGGTGATCATGAATATCTAAATAATATTAATGTTCTGAACACTTAATTCATGAAACGCACCTATCCATACCTTGCCGTGCTGGCTATTATCGCTGCTTTTACCGCATATGAAGAATTAAGTTTCCGGCGCTACCTGTTTCACAAACACGTGGATATTATTGCGGGATGTTTGCCAAATTTTCTGGCAGCGCTTCTGCTCATATTTGCAGTGGTTATTGTTAAGAAGCAATACACCAATGGCGCAGCATTAAAGACTTGTATAGGGATTGTAAGCGGATTGATACTTTATGAAATAGTACAGATATGGATGCCGGGCAGGGTATTCGACAGCTATGATATGATTGCTTCCATAGCTGGTGGGGCGTGTGCTTACGGCATCTTATGCGGTATTCATAAAGCGGTGGCTTAAAAATTTTCCATAATGGGTACCTGGCTCAGGGCCGGGTACTCATATGGCTTATATCAAATCCCATGTCGTACAAATAGTCAATACCGTTTTGGATGTCCATGGTGTTAGTGCCTGTCCACCCTCTTTTAATGGCTTCCATAATTAATCCTCTTATGAACAGCGGCCGGTGAATTGAAAAGAGCGCCGTTTCATTGGTGAAACGATTTACAAGATCAACTCCCCCATTCAGCGGGTGACCATACAAAGTATCACAGTAGGTTACAAAATGTATGATCAGGGGTCTGCTCTTATGTCTATTTAAAAATATCCTGATAATGATCGTCGTGGAACGTGTCTCATGTTCGTACTCCTCCCCAGTCGTATAGATATATAGGTTATCTTCTATTGTAATTCTCCGAAGTGGATTTTTCATGCTATAACTAATGTGCTAAGATCAAATATTAACGTCCTTTCACCAAATCTAATGCCTCTATATTGCTACAATAGCCAAATATAAGCATACTTACCTCATGTCATCCCCTTTCCCCCTGGTCTTTTAAACAAAGTATATTCGGACGTTTAAGCAAAGTGCCTTACCGGGGAGCGGTTTACTTTTGTTTCAACAATTAAAATTGAAACAAATGAAACAACACAATTATCAAGGCGCACTGCAGCAGCCACTGTTATCCGGCTTTAATGCCAGGTCTACTTCTCTTGATGTGATGAAAGACATTGACCTGACCGGAAAAATTGCCATTGTAACCGGGGGGAATACCGGCATTGGCCTGGAAACCACTAAAAGACTTGCCGATGCAGGAGCTACCGTTATTGTTCCGGCAAGAGACACTGAAAAAGCAAAGACCAACCTGGCCGGCATCCCTAATGTAGAACTGGAAGCAATGGACTTAATGGACCCGGTATCCATAGATGCATTCGCGCAAAAATTCATGGCCACAGGCCGGCCATTGCACCTGTTAATTAACAATGCCGGCATTATGTGGGTCCCTTTACGCCGGGATAGCCGCGGCATAGAATCTCAACTGGCCACCAATTACCTGGCACAATTTCAACTAACTGCCAGGTTATGGCCGGCGCTCAAACTGGCCAATGGCGCCAGGGTGGTGAATGTTTCTTCACAGGGACATCAATTTGCACCTTTTCATTTTGAAGATCCGAATTTTTTACATCGGGACTATGAAACGCTACAGGGTTATGGTCAATCCAAAACAGCGGTGAATCTCTTTTCAATGGAGCTGGATCAGCTTGCGAAAGCATTTAACGTCAGGGCCTATGCCGTACACCCCGGCGCTATCCACGGAACAGAACTTGGCAGAGAAGCATCCCTGGCGTTGTTCCAACAAATGGGGTTCTGTGATGCAGCGGGTAATCTTTTACCGGAAGTAATACAATCCTTAAAAACGATTCCCCAGGGCGCGGCAACTACCCTTTGGTGCGCTACCAGTCCAATGCTCAATAACATCGGGGGCGTGTATTGTGAAGATGTTGACATCGCACCATTACATCACGGAAACACACCCGGGACTGGTGTAAATGAGTACTCACTGGATGAAGCCAATGCCAAACGGCTATGGGCTTTTAGTGAAGCTATCACCCGACTCTCCTTTCAATTCTAATAAATAAACAAACAACAACATGAAACGCTTTAACAATAAAATAGCCGTTATCACCGGTGGCAACAGCGGCATTGGATACGCCACTGCCCAACAATTACAGGAAGAAGGGGCAACCGTTATCATCACCGGCAGAAGAAAAGAGGCCGTGGAAAAAGCTGCCGCAGAACTACAGGTTACGGGACTCACAGCAGACCAGGGTAACTTATCCGATATCGATCAGCTGGTGGCCACGGTTGCAGCGCAATTTGGTAAAATAGATATATTGCTGGTCAACGCAGGCATCACCCGGTTTGCTCCCATAGCCTCCATCAGTGAAGATATTTTTGATGACATCATGAATGTAAATTTCAAAGGCGCCTATTTTACCCTGAGCAGGTTCATTCCAATACTGAAGGAAGGTGCAGCGGTGATATTGTTATCCTCTACTTCTGCTACCATCTCTCCTCAAACAGCCTCGGTATATGCGGCCAGTAAAGCGGCACTGAATGCGGTGACAAAAATAGCCGCGCTCGAGCTGGCGGTACATAAAATTCGCGTCAACGCGGTGAGCCCCGGCCCCGTTGCAACAAGCATCATGCATAAAATCGGACTGACAGATGCCATGGAAGAACAATTGGTGCATAGTATCCCATTAGCCAGGTTAGGCCTACCAAATGAAGTAGCAGATATGATTACCTACCTGGCCAGCGATCATGCGTCTTTTATCACCGGCGCCAATTTCCTGGTTGATGGCGGACAATCCATATGAATACGACCATTAAAAACCGCTATTTTTGTATGACTTACTTCTTTTATAAAAATCTTATAAAATATAGTGCAATGGACTATCAGGCAAAATATATAACAGACGATATAAAACTTTCCTCGTACGAGGATAAGTTTTTTAAATCAGATGTCGTCTTCGATGTCCATATGCTGGTCTGGTTCATTTCCGGTGAAACGAAGATTGTACAGGCTGATGCAACTTACTATTTCAAAAAGGGGGATATTTTTTTAATTCCCCGGAACCAACTGGCTACGATTATCAACTATCCGAAAAACGGAGAGCCACATAAAACCGTGGTGATGCATCTTTCTACCGACCGGTTAAGAGATTATTATGCAAAACTGGATGTGAAACCCAAACCAGCAGCAACGCCCAAAATCCTGTGTTATAAAAATCATCCTTTGCTGGAAAGTTGCCTGGCATCCCTGATCCCTTATTTTGATATGAAGGATCTTCCGGAAGATATTGCTTCCCTCAAAATAACAGAAGCTATCAGTATTCTCAGGGCTATTGATAAGGAAATTGATAACTCGCTGGCTAATTTCGAAGAGCCTGGAAAAATTGATCTGGCCAGTTATATGTCGAAGAATTTCGTATTCAACCTCTCACTGGAAAAATTTGGCTATCTCACAGGCCGCAGCCTGACCACCTTTAAGAGAGATTTCCAGAAAGCCTTCCAGGTAACGCCACAACGCTGGTTAACACAAAAAAGACTGGAACTGGCACACTACCAATTTGTAGAAAAGAAAGCGAAACCAATTGATGTTTGCTACGAAGTGGGGTTTGAAAATCTATCACACTTTTCCTTTGCGTTCAAAAAACAATTTGGATATACGCCCACAGAACTATTAAAACAACAGGATATCAGCGGTTGTTAATAGCAGGTGAAAAGGTCCCCGGCGCCGGGGTATACTTCCCGCCCTGCACAACAAGGTTAAATTTAAAAAAATCAAAAGGGCCATGGCGCCACTTCTTCGTATACAACGCATTCATATATACAGCACTACTCTCCGCATTTCTAGGAATTTCCATTTTTATTTATTTAAATTGCTGTAGTAAAATTGCCACGTTTTGAATACTATCGCTGCTTTGAAACAGGGTAACCTTTTGGTATTTAATGAAGTCTACTACTCCTGGCACAAAAGGGTTTACTATTTTATTCTGCAGAAAACCAAATCATCCTTCCTCGCCGAAGAGGTGACACAGCTTACTTTTATCAAATGCTGGAACCACCGGGAAAATCTCGCGGACGAACTCGATATCCAGCTACAGTTATTCCGCATTGCCCGCACCACCCTGATCGACTTACTCCGCAAGGAAACCGTCTACAAAGAAAAAGTGATCCATGTAATAGACAGGTACACCCTGCCGGTAGATGAGCTATGGGGGAAACTGGCAGAAAAAGAATTGCAGGCAAAACTGGCGGACGCACTGAAAGAAATGCCTCCCATGCGCCGCAAGGTATTTGAAATGAGCCGTTTTAAAGGCATGAGCTACCAGCAAATTGCCCACGAACTTTCCTTGTCGTCCAGAACGGTGGAAACACATATTTTCCAGGCCCTGAAGCAGCTAAAACATTATCTGGGATTCCTGATCTCGCTCCTGGCATGGTTTGGCCGGTTTTAAAATATTTTTTGCATCCAACTACGTAGTTAGCGCTTTACAAACGTATTACTTATCTATCAGCCGTATACAATATGATAAATGATGAATTACTGAAACGGTTTTTCAGCAATAGATGCACACCGGAAGAAGCCCGTGAGGTTGGCAATTACCTGCAGGAACATCCTGAACTGGCAGAAAAATACCTGCCGGTGGAGGAATTCCTGCAACAAGCTGAAGATAGCAACTTCCCGGAAACCGTTTCACAGCAATGGCTGCGAAATATTCATCGGCAAACAATACCCGGTAACAAGCAGCGGCTATGGGTAAAACGACTGGCCATTGCAGCTGTCACTACCGGCGTACTCATAGGTGGCTCCCTGTTCCTCGTTCGCCGCGATCGCCCCAAAATGGCGGGCAACCCGGTAATGGTAGTGGCTATTCCACCAGAACAGCAACAGCTGACCGTCAACAACGGCGATAAAGCCATGACGATAGTATTACCGGATGGATCTGTGGTACAACTACAGCCGGCAGCCTCTATGATCTATTACAAAACATTCAAAACAAACCGTAATATATACCTGACAGGAGAAGCGGATTTTACTGTAGCCGCCGACAAATCACCCTTTACCGTTCATAGCAGCGAGTTAACAACCACTGCACTGGGCACCTTTTTTCATGTGAAAGCCATCCCCGGAGAAGATATGATTACCGTAAGACTCAACAACGGAAAAGTATTGGTACAGGGAGCCGTCAATACCACCAAAGTCATCAGCGACGTAGTACTCACACCGGGTAAAGAACTCAGGTACTACCGTAAAACAGGCAAAGCTGTGGTCGCCGACTTCAATACTTCAGCCGCAAATGTGTTGGTAAAAGCCGGCAACAACGGTGTCGGTTATACGAAACCGGACTGGTATAAATTTAATAATCAACCAATGTCACAGGTATTGGAACAGCTGAGTAATTACTATGGTATAAGTATCTATTACTATCCTTCCGATGTAATGGAGATTTATTTCGATGGAAAATTTGAAAAGACAGACTCGCTGGAAAAGATCCTGACCGATTTAACGCTTCCTAATAATCTGAAGCTGATCCGAAATGACAGCGGATTTATTATTAAGAAGAAATAATTCACCCATATAGTTCTATTCCACCAGTGACGCCAAAGGCGTCGGGGGCTTGCTATGCCCTGTACTTTAAAAACACGTTCCAGTTATGAAGATGTTCTATCGACCAAAATGGCGCCGCCTGGCCCTGCTGCTAGTCATGCTGATAACAGGCATATCAATGGCCTCCCGGGCGCAAAACCGCATGCAGGTGACCGGCACCGTGCGCACAGATCAGGGTGAACTACTCCCCAATGCCTCTGTGGTAGCACTCAATGAAAAAACAAAGTATACTGCCGGCGTAATGACCGACAGTAATGGCGTATTCCGTTTCTCCGGATTACCCCAGGAAGGAAAATACACTTTCAATGTTTCGTATGTTGGCTTTGAGCCCCGGCAACTGAACAACATATCCCTGAAACCAGGCGCTACACTCACCTTCTCCGTGCGCCTCGTTAAAACAGTATCGTCGCTGAATGACATCGTTGTCATTGGCTATGGCACTGCCCGCAAGAAAGATGTAGTGGGTGCTTTCAATGTCGTCAATGTAAAAGAAGCCGGCGCCGTTAATGCCACCAACCCTTCCCAATTGCTTATCGGCAAGGCCGCTGGTGTACAGGTACTACAAAGCAGCGGCGTGGTTGGTGCCGATGCCCAGATCATTATCCGGGGCACGGGTAGCTTTACCGACATTAATCCCCTGTATGTGGTGGACGGCATACAGGGTACCAAAAACCTTTTCAATACCCTGAGTCCACAGGATATTGAAAGTATCACCGTGTTAAAAGACGCCTCTTCTACCGCCATCTATGGATCCGCAGCAGCCAATGGTGTGGTAATCATCACCACCAAAAAAGGGAAGACCGGACCTCCCCGCGTCAGCTTTACTTCTCAATGGGGTATCGCTAAAGCGTGGAAACAATTACACCTGCTTAACACCGATCAATATGTAGAGGCCCTGAAAGACCTGGCGGCTACCAAGAATACCGTGTTGCCAGCCAAATTCAATACCCCCGGCGGTTTAAAAGACAGCACCAACTGGCAGGATGCGATTTTCCGCAACGCCCTGGTATCTGAAAATGACCTGAACCTCAGCGGCGGCGGCGAACGGGTAAACTATAGCATATCTGCCACCTACATCGATCAACAAGCTATCTTAACCGACGCCACCAACAAAAGGTTTCAGGCGCGCGTAGGACTGGAAGAAACAATAGGCCGCTTTCGGTTTACACAAAACATTATTGTGCGCCAATATGTAGGCAAAGGCAACTATGCCAACATCCTCAATGCGATCCAATACGCCCCCTATAAACCCGTGCTGGATCCATCTATCCAGGGAGGCTATTCTATCGTTTCCAATATCGATGACTACAGCAATGCCGTAAATCCGTTGCAGGAAATTGCGATGAAAAGTCAGACCGCCAAATCACTGGCTTTCTTTCCGCAACTATCCGGCGAAGTACGCATCATCGATGGCTTAAAATTCCGTTCGCAATTTGCCGCAGAAGTAAATTCCAACCGGACCAGCAGTTACGCGAAACAATACCAGGCCTCTAACTTCCTGAACCAGGCACGCCAGTCGATGCTTGTTTTTTCAGAAAACTCTTACTACATGCTGGAGAATTACCTCTCGTACGATAAACTATTCGGCAAACACCAATTGGCATTGATCGCCGGACAAAGTTATATTGATCCGGGACGTACCAACGGCTCTTCTATCAGGGGTACCGGTCAGCCTAATGATAATCTCCCGGATGTGGTAGTAGCCTCCTCCCAGTCAGTAACCAATACTTATTCCAATTATGCACGTCCGTCTGTGATTTCTTATTACGGCCGCCTGAACTATACCTATGATGATAAATATATCCTGACCACCAGTTACCGCAGAGATGGCGCTTCCAACTTCGGCCCTAATAACCGCTATGGTAATTTCGCCGCCGGTGGCTTATCCTGGCGCTTTTCAGAAGAAAACTTTATAAAAAACAAGATCCCTGTTTTATCTGATGGTAAACTGAGTGCCAGCTGGGGACAAACCGGTAATAACAATATTCCCAACTTCCTGAATACCGCTAAAACCTACCAGGGCACGCCCGGTGGCGCACTCGTATATTCCCTGGGCAGTACAGAAACCTTTGTTTCCGGTACCACCTTAACTACCTTAAGCAACCCTGATTTAAAATGGGAGCAAACCACGCAAACAGATATCGGCATCGACCTGGCTTTCCTGAATAACCGCCTTACCGTGGAAGCCGATTGGTACAACCGCAAAAGTACCGGCTTGCTGGTAACTACTTTGCTACCTGCCAGTATCGGCGTGAGTCCTACCGGTACGCAGCCCAAGAAAACCGTGAATGCAGCAGATGCACGAAACAAAGGCTTTGAGCTGACCCTCGGATTCAGGGATAAAATCAACCAGAACTTCAGCTTCAACATCAGCGTGAACGGATCTGTCAACCACAACGAAGTATTATCATTAGGCGACCAGTTTTCTGCGCCTATACAGGCGGGTGCTTTCACCCCTGTGCCTACTACTACCTATACTGCCGCCGGCTATGCCATTGGCTCTTTCTACGGTTACCGCATGGATCATGTAGCGAAAGATGCGGATGAAATCACCGCACTCAATGACGCTGCTGCGAAGAAAACAGGCAAGCCAAATACAAAATACCAGGAAGGTTTGTTACCCGGAGATTTTATCTATAAAGATATTAATGGCGATGGCGTTGTGAATGAAAAAGACCAGGAAATATTAGGTAATGCCATCCCTAAATATGTGTACGGTATCAATGCCGGCATCACGTATAAAAATTTTGACCTGAACCTGGTATTATCAGGGATTAGCGGTACTAAGCTTTTCAATGGCCTGAAATTAAATACCAGCTTCATGTCTACCGGACATAATGCTACCACCGATATCCTGGACAGATGGCGTAAGCCCGGTGATGTAGCGGCTTTACCCAGGATAGGTCAGAATGTAACCGGCAACGGAAACCTCCGCCCCTCCGACTGGTGGTTGGAAGACGGCAGCTACCTCCGTTTGCGCAACATCACCATTGGATACAATGCCCCCGCAGCGATGCTAAGTACCATGACCAAAGGCACCCTTAAATCCCTGCGCGTTTATGTGGCAGCACAAAACTTACTGACCCTCACGCATTACACCGGTTACGATCCGGAAATAGCGGGCGACTACATTTTTGCACGCGGTATTGACCAGGGCCAAGTACCACAGCCCAGAACTTTCATGGCCGGTATTCAATTAGGGTTTTAATTTTTAAACGTGATTTTATGAAGAAGTATATACGTCAACTACTGCTAATAACCAGTCTGATAGCCATTTCCACCGGATGTAAGAAATCCCGTCTTGACCTGGTAGACCAGAGCGCTTACGCATATGATACCTATTTCACTAACATCTCTGCGCTGAATCAGGCTACCGTCGCCAGTTACGCTACCCTCCTGCACCCGGGATTATGGGCCAGGGAGTACTATTTTATTTTTGATCTCATGGGCCATGAAGCCAAGCGTGCGAGCTTTTTGCTGGGCCCCGAACAGGAACTGGGTGATTATACTTTCGGCACCAACAACTCAGACCTGGGCAGTTTATGGGGCTCTCTTTACCGGATGATTTTCAGGTGCAACCTGGTGATAGACCGGGCCGCTGCCTGGAATCCTGCTGCCACAGCAGATCGCGCGAAACTGAATCAATACCTGGCCGAAGTGAAGTTCCTTCGGGCATATGCCTACTTTCACCTGGTTACGTTATGGGGAGATGTACCACTGTATATCGATTATCAAACCACCCTTCACAACAACTATTTATCACGCAGCGCTGCCGCGGATGTATGGAAGCAGGTAGAGAAAGATCTGACGGAAGCCGAAGCTACCGCAGAACTACCTACCGTATACCCTGCTGCAGAACTGGGCCGGGCCACCAAGGGTGCCGTGACAGCATTGCTCGGCAAAGCATATTTATACCAGAAAAAATGGGCACTGGCACAGACTTCCTTTGAAAAACTGATGGGTGCACCTTATGCTTACAAACTGGATCCTTCTTTCGACAATGTTTTCAGTACTACCAATCAGAGCACACCGGAAAACATTTTCCAGATCATGGACCAGCAATGGACAGATTGGGGTATTGGTTCGCCTTACTATATGTTTGGCAACGGTGCAGAACAGGTAGGTAAACAAACCCATACAGGCCGCGCAATGGAATATGGCTGGAACGATTGGAAAAACGTATACATCAGCAATGCGGCGGTGAAAGCTTTTACTTATCCCAGTCCTGTTGATGGACAACCCTACACAGATCCCCGCGCCCAATCTACCTTCTATGGCACCGCTGCCTCCGGAGGAGAAACCATGTACTGCCAGCAATGCGCTACGGGTGCAAAACCTTATCCCTTTGATGCCACCGACCCTCAGGGCGATTATCGCTGGAAGAAATATGAATATTATAACCTGGTAGAAAAATATGGCGATCCTAAAAGCCCGATCAACGGACAGGTCATCCGCCTCGCCGATGTGATGCTGATGCTGGCGGAAGCACATATCCAGCAAGGTAATACAGGCGATGCACCGCTGGCACTGATCGATAGTGTACGCTCCCGTTCTCATGCCGCGCTCTATACCTCCCTGGGCGATAAAGATAATGCGATGAAAATATTAATGCGTGAACGGCAGCTGGAATTATGCGGTGAGCAATGCCGGTATTTCGACCTGCTGAGATGGGGAATTATCAAACAAACCATCAATGCAGAAAAAGCCGCAGAACCCGGCACCGGCACACAACCATTCCAGGACAAAAATCTATTGCTTCCTATACCTGATGTAGAGAAAAACTATAATCCTAACGTTGCCAAAGACATTAAAAATGGCTGGAACTAACCCCCTCTTTAAAAAAGCAGGACTGCTGCTGGCCATAATTTTTTACGCAGGTACTACGTAAGCGGATGCAAAGCTGCCACAACTGTTTTCCGATAACATAAAGCATGAAAGCCCGCGATAGTCGCGGGCTTTCTCACAATAGTATCATCTGGTCTGTTTAATTCCAGTTGTCAATCTTGATATCAATAGGATCAGGTTGTCCTTTTCCTGTTTCTACCAGTGACTTGAGGCTCAGCAGGAATATAGCCCATTTAGTACTGCAGTGATGCATGAACTCTACAGGTTCTGCCCAATTCAGGTGTTTAAATAGTAAGATCACATACTCACCCTCCTGCTTCAGTTCAAAATTAATGGTGGTGCCGATCCATTCTTCAGGCCCCTCTACTACTTCCCACTCAACTTCCCTGGGCGCATCAAGCTTCTTTACTTTCATATTGAAACCTCCCTTTGCGCCATTTTCGCCAAACCGGAATGTAACGATATCATCCACCTGGCTACCTTCTCCTTTAGTGTTGGTTGTCCACCAGCCTGCAAGACCTTTTTGTGTGGTCAGGGTGCGGTATACCTCATCCATAGATGAAGTCAGAATTCCTACCCGATGCAAGATATTTGCCATAACTAATTATTTTTTTCAAAAGTACTGGCTTATATAACGTTTTACCCGGTGTGCAATGGACAATCTCAAGGGGTAATCTGGACAATCTGTCCCAGGTGCTCAACGATGGTTGTGCAACATAGAAGACGAAGCGATATCAATATCCGCATATTGCCACGCTTTGTCAAATGCCAACTTCGTTTTTTGTGCCTCCGCGTTTTTGTGCTGCGCGATCAGCGATTTATACAGTCCCATCAAAGCCCATCCATTCTTTCTCCAGGTCTGTAAGTCCTTATGGTAAGCGCTTTCCGCTTCGCGATATTTGCCTGCATCCAGCAGCACCGCGCCCAGGTGATGCCTGACAGAAAAGAACCAATCAGGTGGTTCGTTATAATTCAGCTTATCTTCCATCGCCACGGCCTCCTGTAACAAAGCAATGGCGGCGTCAGTTTGCTGTTGTTGTGCGGCCACCTCCGCAGATAATACTTTCACTGCAATTTGCACAAGATCGGCGGTGGTGTTGATATTCCAGATAGTGAGGTGCCTAAGTGCCGTGTCTGCCGCCAATGTTTTCAGTATGCCCAGTTCTTTTTCTGCGGCGCCCGTTTGATGTTTTCCCAGCAACGCCATCCCCCTTGCGTATCGCCAAATAGCCTGCGGATATACGAGGTCTTCTGCAGGTAAAGGAATTGCCAGAATGGTATCCCACATGCCCAATTTCACGGCAATGTAATACGGTATGCTATAGTAGTGTTGTAAGGTGCCCCATTCAGGTAATCGCATAATATCTGCTGCGGTATGCCCCTGCAGCTCCTTTGCGGCCTTCCATGCCAATGCAGAATCCCCTTCCAGCGTAGCGGCGGCGGCCAGGAAATGGTAATTATGCGGCGCATATCCAAGCGGATACGCCCCTTGCGCATGACAGGCGACTGCATAGCTACTGTCTACCTCCACCGCGCGTAAGTTTGCCACAGCCGCCAGGTGATAATCGCCGGTATTGATATAAATATGTGATGGCATGTGCCGTAAATGCCCGGCTCCAGGCACCAACGTATCCAGCAACCGCGCACTTGCCCATCCCTTCTCAGGTGCAGCAGAGGCCTCTACCGCATGGATATAGTAATGATGAGCGCCGGGATGTGTTGGATTCATTTTGACCAGGTGTTCGAGCACTGTTAGCAACTCTGGTGTCCAGGCACGGGGTTGCTTTGTTTTCATATCATACAGGTCCCAGGGATGGAGATCCATCAATGCTTCTGCATACAAGGCGCCAATGTCAGGATCCGTGGCATATTGATCGTACACTTTCTTCATCGCCGCAGCAAAGGCAATATCCAGCGGCTTTCTGTCTGCTGGTGCCGGCATTGCATAACGAACTGCCAATGCATTGATCAACGCTTTTTCCTTTTGGGTACAGGGAGTACTTAACGATTTTGCTTTTACTACCGCATCATAAGCCCGCTGGAAATTATCTTCTTCCATACCAGCATTGTAATTAGGCCCCAACACATAAGCATATCCCCAGTATGCCATGGCACAGGAAGTATCCAGCCGGGTGGCTTCGTAAAAAGACCTCGCCGCCTCCGCATGATTAAAGCCATACATCAGCATCATTCCCTGGTTAAAATATTCCTGCGCCTCCTTATTGCTGGTAGAAACGGGGAAGTTAATCCCCTTCAGGCCCGGTAACCTGGGCGCCTTTTTACCTGAGGCATACCAGGCTTTATCCGTTGTTCTGGCAACGTAACAACGAAGATCGGGAGACTTCTTTGAAGTGGTCTTTGTTTCCCCTGTTCTGGCGTTATTATTACATGCCAGCAGGAGTAAAATTGAGATAAATGACAGGTAGTTTGTTTTCATCAGTAGCTTATTTGATTGATTATTATTCAATAAGCTCTGCATTTTTTTAAGCGTGTTAGTACAGCATAGGAATAGCGTAGATAGCCCTTCTGCTAATTTACGAAATCCATATTAAAAAGGAAGGAAAGGTTACCCTACTCGCTAAAGTATCCGCTCAACAGAAAATAACCACCGCCAATCACCAGTAAATCCACTGCTACCGCCATCAGGCTTAGGGACCACCCGAATAGCTTCCAGTAGCTAAGATGTTTTACTATATGTGGATTGCTAGGCATGAATATAAAATTTCTTGTTTCACCAATCTTCCATTTTGAGAAGGATGTCCCCGTTGAATGGCTATACGTAATCTTTTCCTGCCGGCTGGTATGGATATCAAAAACAGGATAATAATACGTTCCATCCTCATCTGTTTTTTCATCCAGTTGAACCACCTTTCCTACCACCCGTTCTCCCTCTTTTAAAAAGCGCAGGGTCTTCCTCAGACTACTTACAGCAGCAACTAACAGCAAGCTACCAGCGATAATAAAAATGGAGCAGGTAATCATCTTTTTAGATTTTTATATTAACGGATTAGTTTCGCCTGTCCACCTCGTGAGCGGATGCAGGATAAAATAACCACCGCCTATAATCAATAAAGGAATGGCGATGGCCATCAATACAATCGTCCAGCTGAAAAGCCAGAAATATCCTATCATCCTTACTAATTCCGGATTTTCGGGATCATACAGAAACGTGGCCTGCTCTCCCACCTTCCATTCCGGAGGGGAACTGGCCGCGGGGAGATGATAAATGACCGGGGAATTGTCTTTTACTTTTATTTCAAACACCGGCGAATAGGCGCCGTCACTTTCTTCCATGGAAATAACGGTGCCAATAGCGCGCTCGCTTTTCCCGATGAAATCAATGGACTGTTTCAACAAGGTTAATGAGATCACCAATAAAATGAGACCGGCTAACAAATACAGCTTATACCACATAGGTTGTGTTGAATTACCCGATTAATTTGGCAGCAGGTAAATCCGGTACAAGATAATAACAATCTCTTATTCTGCTTTCAAACTTTTCACCGGGTTGGCAACCGCCGCTTTTACGGCCTGGTAGCTCACAGTCAGCCAGGCAATCACTTCTGACAGGAGAATGGTTAATAAGAATATTCCGGCTCCAATGCTGATCCTGTATGCAAAATGTTGCAGCCAATGATGCATTAAATAATAAGCCAGTGGCGCCGCAATTAAAAATGCTATCCCAATCAGTATCGTAAATTCTTTGGAGATTAAATAGAGGATATTGACTACGGAGGCTCCCAATACTTTCCTGATGCCTACTTCTTTGGTACGTCGTATTACCATGAAAGTAACAAAGCCATACAAGCCAAGGCAGGAAATAAATATAGCGATGCCCGCAAATATTTTATACAGTTGCGACAGCTGACTTTCCTGCTCATAAAAACTGGCAATCTTATCATCCAAAAATTCGTACTCAAAGATAAAATCCGGGTATGCTTTAGTCCAAATCCTCTCTATACTCGCTAAGGCTTCTTTCGTGCGTTGTGGTTGTATCTTTATATTTATTAACCGGTATACCGTTTTGAAAGAAGCCAGTACAATAGGTGTCATCTCCGTTTTCAGTGAGTTACCGTTAAAATTCTTTACTACACCAACAATGGGCGCCACCATATTGCCATCCCAAAAATTTATCTTTTTGCCGATAATATCTTCCGGCCTGCTAAATCCCAGTTTTTTCATCATCATTTCATTGATCACAAACCCATTTACGGTATCGGCAGGGCCATATGGCCTTCCTCCAATGAACTGGATGTTATATGTTTTAAAGTAGTCTGCATCGGCCCATTTAAACTCTGTTTTGAAGCCTGATTTTTTTGTAGCGTTATCGAATTTAAAATCACCGTCCCACCCTGCCTTATCTATTGGGCTAAACGCGCTTAAACTTACCTTCTCAATGCCTGCCTGTTGCAATAGTTCCAGTTTTAATACATCCATTTTAGACTTGGGTGAGGACGTATCGTTTGCCATTGGGACTGTAACGATGGCCTCTTTATCAAAACCCATGGGGGCGTGATGGAAAAAGTTCATCTGGCTGACTACTATTAATGTCCCCATTATCAACGCCTGCGCGGTAGCAAACTGAAAAACAACCAACACTTTCCTCACAGCAACCCCTCCCAGGGTATTGCTGGTAAGTTTACTTTTAAGCGCTGTGATAGGATTAAAGCCTGATAACACCGTGGCAGGATAAACACCTGATAATAACGTAACAACAATAAGCAGGCTACCTAAAAATACGATCAAAGGAAAACTGAATTGTATTCTCAACGGGGTTTGCAACAAATCATTCAAAAATGGTAGTACCAGGAATGCCAGTAATATTGCCATCATAACGGCCGCAATGACAATGAGGAACGTTTCACTCAGGAACTGTATCACCAATTGCCTCTTAGTACTACCCAATACCTTCCTGATGCCTACTTCTTTTGAACGGCTTACTGATTGTGCGGTAGCCAGGTTAATAAAATTTATGCAGGCAACCAGTAAAAGGAACAGGCCAATTAAGCTTAATGCAGTAACCAATTCTTTACTGAAAGTGCTACGTGTGTAAGTACCAAACTCTCCCTCATAGTGTATTTCACTCAGTGGCTGTAGTTTATAACCCTGGTTCGCGTATTCAGTAGGGCTATGTTTTTTTACAAAATTGCTAAGTTCATTGTTGAACTGTGACGCAGGAATATTTTTGGGAAGTACAACGAAGGTATTTAAGGACCCATCCAGGCCGGCCCAATCCGTTAAAATATCTTCATGACTTACGTTTTTAAAAGCAAACACCACTTGCAGGGGAAAGTCAGTATTAGCAGGCATATCTTTCAGAATACCTGTTATCTTACAAAGCTGCCCTTCCTGTTGAATGAATTGGCCTACGGCTGCATGCCAGTCTCCAAAATATTTATTGGCCGTTGCCTGTGTAAGCACCGCAGTATTGGGTGCTGACAAAGCCGTTTTGGGGTTTCCTTCCAGGAAGGGAAAATTAAATATTTCAAAAAATTCAGGCTCGGCAAAGAATACATTCTCTTTAAATTTTTTTGGCGGTACATTCCTGCTATCATTAGGCAAAGTGATCTGCCTGTTCTCCCGGCCATATATGCGGGCCACCCGTTCCAGTTGCGGATAATCCAGTCGCAAGGCATCCGCTACCGGAAAGGCACTGGCCTTCGAATAATTCATTCCTTCCGGCGTTTTTACCGCCGATACTATTCTATAAATACGCGCATTATCTTGATGAAAATTATCAAAACTGGTTTCATATTGAATCAGTAAAAAGATAAGCAGACAAGCCGCAATACCCACTGCCAAACCAATGGTATTAATGGCGACATAGGATTTATTACCCCGTAAATTTTGCCATGCGGTTTTGAAATAGTTTTTCAACATGATAAGCGAAATATTAAGTTGAGCAAGAATGATGGGGCTAGGCGCCCAAGAAAAATGCCACTTAGCCATTCAAATAAAAACCAATATACTACGCATATATTTTAATAAAAAAGTGTACGCTTTTGATACAGTCACTGTCCACCAATAAACATACCCGGAGTTATCCAATAAAAAAAGGAACAAGTCTTTACAGACCTGCTCCCTTTTGAAACGGGCTAAGCACTCATTCCTTATTCGCCGGCCGACAGGCTCCCCACCATACGATACACCACTTTATCCAGTACTACCTTTTCGGTGGTAACCGTAAACTGCAGATAGGCATAGATGGGCGTATCCTGGTTGCCGGCAGACTTTATCTTCAGGGGAACGTAATAGGAATTACCGAAGTGAATGCCGTTTGTATTCAGATAGTTGTAGGTACTTGTGTTCACCGCCCGCGTAGCATAAAACAGGGCACCGCTGGAGGATGGATAGTTAAAAACCGCTGCAGATATTTCCGCCCCGGATTGCATCGTGAGCAGATAAGCTGAATTGACGCCGATGGGAAAAGTCCCGGTATTTGTATTGATGGTAACAGTGCAATGCCGTGTTTCGAAGCCATTCGCGGTAGTATTGTTATTATTAATATCGAGGTTCAGCGTTTGGTTGTTAACGGTGAGTGCAACTGACTTGCTGCTCCCCACCGGTATTTCAGCATGAACAGCGGTTACAGATGGATTTGTTGCCATCAGGCCTTCGATGGGAGATTCTTTTGAGCAGGATACCAACAATATCACACAAAGGCTGATGAGGATGGATATGTTCTTTTTCATGGCGAATGAATTGTTGTAAGAATATTTTTAAAATAACCGGCCCTGGCGAATGATTTTGATACTGTAAGCATCTACATTTTTCCTTTCCAGTGTAGATGGATGCTGCAGGTCACCAGGAATGTACGTTTTCGGTGTATAAGACAGATCAAGCAGGAAGGAGCTATAGATATATACCTGTAAATTTACCATCAACACCGGGTTCACCGCATCTGTGAAAAAAGATGGTTTATCATAAAATACGGCCGGTCGCAGATAGGTTTCTTTACCCGTTAATTTATCGATCCAGCGCAACATACATCCACCACCATAAACCAGCCGTGTGAATTTCATGGTGCCTTCCCGTACATCATCGGTGGCGGTATTATCACGTGCATCTGCGTCGAATTTAAAGGTGCCATCGTTTTTGAACCATCCCCCTTCTGCAAATACGCTGAACTTTGAATGCTTTTTCAATGCCAATTGCAGTACACCTGTTCCGCCATAACTCGCATAACCACCACTGGTACCGGAAGCAAAGGCGCTGATCGCGATATTCAGCTGTGGTTTCAGGTAGAAGGAAATGGCGCGATTGTTCAAAACACCAATATTAAACCCGGTGTTGATGGTAAACAAATTACGCTCCTCTATGTACGACTTACCATTACCATTGCTTAATATCGGCGAATGATCATACCCCAGCCCTAACAAGAACTTGGCGGCGAAACCTTTGCTGCTATAGCCATCCTTCAGCAGCGCCATAAACCCCGCAGTGGATACTGCCGCTGTAGTATAAATCGCATTCTCTTTTTGGTCTGTGTCATGGGCTTCGGCGACCCTTACTTCGCGGTCGGCTGTCTTCTTAGCCTCCATGGCCATGTTATACTTCGCCTGTGCGGCCGCTTTATCATTCACATCACTGGTTCCATTCATGGCTGCCTGGTAGGTATTCATTGCCTGGGCGTAGTATTTATGCTTCATTGCCTCATCCCCTTTTTGCATCAGCGAGTTAAAGGCATTTTTTTCCCGGTCCTTCACTGTTTTCTCTGCGGCCGCTTTGGCGTTGACTTTGTCCAGGTAACTTTCAAGGTAGGCGATGTTGTCTTTTTTCTTTTGTAGTGTCAGTGCCGGCGCGTCTGTAGGATTTCCGTCCCAGGCCTTCACATTGGCATCTGGTGTTATCGTCCTGATTTCGTTGATCAGGCTGATTTCCCTGCGGGACAATTCATTGATATCCCCGGAAAGGTCCGTTTGTTTTTGGGAATTGACTGCGTTTGCCGGTGAATGTTCGGTTATGCCCCTGAGATAAGAGATAGCCGCATTCACCTCGCTTAGCTTATACTCATCAGATTCCCGGCTGTTCAATACCTTCACGGTATTTTCGTAATTGCTGGTTTTTGTAACGGATTCCGGTATCTGGGCTAATAGCTGGTTATATGCTGCAATGGCGTCCCGCAGGTTATCAAATTCTCCGGGTCTGAGTGGTTTTTTGCCGCCATCGGCATCATCACAATTAACCGGCTTATTGGACTGTGCATTCCGCAGCGCTGTTATGCGAAGCTTTTTAATAATCTTTTCGCTCATCTTATGAACAAATTCGATCGTTTCGCCAGGCTTGTTAGTATGTTGATCTCCAAAATGCACTTTCCCGTTTTCATCTGCCAATTCAAAGACATAAGTCACCGGTACCCGGAATTTAGAGCGCACCTGTATGTATACGTGCACCTGGTAATTCCAGTCGTATCCTTCCAGTACCTTAGTTCTGTATTCGAGGTAGCTGCAAATCTCAGCAGTCCATTCACTCCAAACCGGTACCTTTTTTTCTACCACTGTTGGTGGCGGAGGATAAAAACACCCTGATGTAAGCGATGACAAGCTTTTGTCCAGTGCGCCTACCAACACCGCTTGTTGCCTGGCGGCAAAGGTGGCTTCCTCTGTGCTTTTAGCGCCGGCCGCCATTCCATACTTCTTTTCTCCCTTTTCATTCCGTCCTTCAACAATGGCATAACATCCAGGCCCATTATTGCTCATATGCCATACCGGGTATTTACCTCCCTTGTTTCTACAATCCAGGTAGGCCCTATTGTCTCTCGCGCCATCTGTATTATCGGTTCCGACTGCCCAACCGATCTCTCCGTTTTCGCTACAGATATAAACACTTAACTGGGCCCTGCAATTTAAAGTAGTGATTGCAAACAGTGCGGTGATAATTAAAAAACGTTTCATTTGTCAGAATTTAGGGTAAATAAGTGCCTGTGGGAAGCAGCGGTGTCTTCCTGGCAATTGAAGCGGTAATTCTTTTTAATTTGATGTTCTCCGGAGTGGAAGTTTCTTACTTCAGCAGGTTAGGTTGCTGCGGTTGGAGGATTTGGTTACGGTCATTTCATTGCTTTTATTTTGGTACGGAATGGACAATCTACCTGTCGCATCTGACAGGTAAAACCGGAATAAATATTCGTTATTTCCAGGCTATTCCTATGTACGTGCTCTGCCACAAATGTATGCAGAAAGGCCGCACCGGCATATCGCTAGTACTAGGTATTTTCAATACAGGGGTTAACAGGCAGACTATACCCAGGCTTCGCGGATAGCCATTCTTACCAGTTCTATGGGCGTTTTAATGTCTACTTTTGAAAGCATATTCTTGCGATGGGTATTTACCGTATGGAGGCTGATAAAAAGTTCATCAGCAATTTCCTTGCTACTTTTACCTTCTACGATGCCCTTCAGGATTTCACGTTCTCTTTTAGTGAATGGCGTTAAGGCTTGTGTGATCACATTTTCATGCTGAATGTTATAATAAGAAGGCTCGTTGTCCAGTCCGATCAACGAGAAGCAGGGAACCCCTTCCGGCTTGATGTGTGTGATGTCTGTATGCAGACTCAGTGTGCGGTAATAATTTTTTTCATCATAATCGATCTGAACAGCCTGGTGCAGGATACGCACGTATTGGTTGTTTTTTGCCCGAAGCCGCATGTCGTATTGTACTTTATATTTACTGACCTTTTCAAATGGAAGTGCTTTAAAGAACTCAACCACCTGGTATTCGAAATTGAGGAAATAAGGCTTATCCTCCGGGTGAATGCTATCCATGATAAAAGCGATACTCACTTCGTCTGGCTGATAGCCAAGGACCTGGAAAACATTCGGGTCAACGAAATCCAGTTCACTTTTATACATATTGAAGATGATGTAATAATAGTTGCCTGCCTGAAATACGCTAAACAATCGTTTGTGCGCTTCCAACTGGAGCTGCAACTGAGAGTTGGGGAAGCCTGTGTCACTGTCTGTAACCGTTTTCCAGAATTTCCTGGCGGTAAGATAGTATTCTGATTGATCTTTAGACATCTGGTTGATTTAGGAATGGTCCGCGAATAGTTATAGGTGCCGGTGATGTCCTAATTTACATAATTCCCTTGTATTTGCCCAACCATGCTGGCTTAAATAATACCCTTTACCAATTTCCAACAAAGCAACTGCCATCGGTGCAGCTGCTTTGTTGTTTAGCCCAACCTGTTATTTTTTCTCATGAAAGGATTTACTGTCAGCAGGCACCTCCTGCCGGTCGAACATACCATAATCGCGGATTACCTGGGCTACCCGCAGGCGATAATCTTTAAATACCTCCTGTCTGCCTTTTAACTGGGCTGCGCGATGCATTTCCACATTGCGCCATGCTTCAATCGCTTTTTCATCTGCCCAAAAAGATAAGGACAATATTTTCTCCGGATGATAAATACTCTGAAAGCGCTCAATAGAAATGAACCCATTTATCTTTTCAAGGGTAGGCTTAAGAGCGGCCGCAATGTCCAGGTATTCCTGCTTCCGGCCCTCAGCAGGAATTACTTCAAAGATAACGGCGATGGCGTGTTTATTGGGTTGTTTTCCCTGCTGCAGAAAATGAGTTACTTCCGCATAAAGTTGTACACGACTTTCTTCCAGGTGCATCACATGCGTTCCTTTTTCAATGACTACATACTTTTTTAGTGGCGCATTTTTGAGTGCCGCAAACAGCTTTTCCGCGTCCTGGTTGTCAGGATAAGTATCCCATTCTCCCCGGATAATTAAAGTGGGAACGCTTATTTTTTCCGGTTGATAGTAGGGCATATTATGCAATAGCGCCTCAATGTCTGCAGAGGGCCCGGCAGGGAATCGCACGCTGTCCGATTGGAATTTGGCAGCGAGCGGATCGGATTGCAACCAGGTAGTTCCCCAGGTATTAAATATTTCCGGCGCCAACCGGGATTGTTCGCCAGCAGGTGTCAGCTCTTTCATAGCATCGATCCTCTGGGTGGGCGTCAGCGATTCATAGGACGCTGTTATTTTCCCAGGCATGGACGTATCCGGTCTGGCGGTGATGGCGGCAAATAAAACCAGCTTTGCAATTTTATCCGGGTACCTGGAAGCATACAATGCTGCAACAGAGCCTCCCCAGGAATGACCAATTAAATACACTTTATCTTTCCCTGTTTGCTGTAAAATAAAGTTCACGGCTTTGTCTATATCAAGACAGGCGCTGGCAGCCCTGCCGAGGGGGGTGACGGTAGTGGCGCCTGCCAACATTTCCGGGTAGCGGTCGGCGTAGCCGTAGCCTAAAAAATCCATTGCAAATACATGGTATCCGTTTTCGGTTAAATGATCCATCCAGGAATAATGGTTCATCCTGAAACCGAAAGCAAGGGCAGATGGGAAGGAAGCGCCATGAATAAACAATACCGGGTAATCATTTGATATCACGGTAGGTGATGCTTCCAGCAAAGCAATGTTCAGGTCCGGAATGTGACTGGCAGTTTTTAAAACATGATAGCTGTTCATTAGCGTTGTATCTTTTAGTTGTGCTTGTATAATAATTTCCCCGGAAAAGACCAGGATCATCAATAGGATCGCTTTCTTCATATATTCATTTTAGATCCTAAAGGTGCCAAAGTATTATCTTTGATACTTCATTTACAACTTAACTATGAATGCTGATGGAAACACAAATTGGTCAGATCGCCACCTTGATTGGTGACCCGGTAAGGGCACTTATTTTATGGACATTGCTGGATGGCAGGGCGTATACCGCAACTGAGCTGGCCATCAGCACCAATACATCTCCCCAGAACCTCAGTATGCACCTGGGTAAACTTATCCAGGCAGATTTCCTGGTAGCAGAAAAGCAAGGCCGGCACAGGTATTACCGGTTTTCCAGGCAGGAAGTGGCTTACGCGATAGAAGCCATTGCCCATCTTATTCCCAACGAAAAACAAAAGAAGATGGTCGGCCATCAGCATAATGCCGCAATTACACATTGCAGAACATGTTATGATCACCTGGCAGGGAAAACGGGTGTATCTATTGCCGATAGCTTATTAAAACAACGGATACTCATTCATAAAGCGGACAATTTTGAGCTGACGCCAAAAGGAGAAAAATGGATGGGGCAACTGGGCATTAATTTACCCGAACTCCGGCAACAGCGCAGGGTTTTTCTCAGACCCTGCCTCGACTGGACAGAAAGGCGTTATCATATAGCCGGCGCGCTCGGCGCAGCCCTGCTGGAACTCATGCTGGCGGACGACTGGATAAGAAGAACACGAAATTCAAGGGCGGTTATTATCACTGCCCGGGGAGAGAAAAAGATGCAGGAGTATTTTAGTTAGAAAGCATGTCATTCGCCTAAAACATCAACATCCCCGTTTACTGGCAGTACTGATATTTTAAGCGAATGCGTTATTTACTCAATAGCCGTTTGCTAACCACCTGCATCAGTAAATCCCGCTGGCTGCGGCTCACCGGCAGTGTATGCCCGCCTACCTGTACCATGTTGCTATCGAGTTTATTCACCTGCCCCAGATTCACAATATAAGATTTATGTATTCTCAGGAAGCTATCTGCCGGCAGCTGTTGTTCTACATTCTTAAACGTCAGGTACGCAACAATTTTGGTATGAATCGTTTGGATGAGTACATAGTTCTGCATGCTTTCCACGAAAAGGATATCTGACAGCATCACTTTTTCGTATACCTGTTTATGTTTTACAAAGATATAATCCTGTATGGGAAGATGGGATACGGCAGCAGGCTCCTGACGGGTGCGAAAATAATCCTGCGCTTTCAATACCGCTTGTGTAAAGCGTTGCAGGGAAAGCGGCTTTAACAGGTAGTCCAGTACATTGAGCCGGAAACCATCCAGTGCATAGTCCGGGTAGGCGGTCACCAGGATCGTCATAGGGGGCGTGGACAATGTTTCCAACAGATGCAGCCCACTCATTTTGGGCATATTAATATCGAGGAACATCAGATCCACAGGAGTGGATTCCAGCGTTTCCCTCGCCGATGCCACATTATTGCAGCTAGCGGTCAATGACAGGAAATCGAATGTTTGGATATACTTTTTTAATCCTTCCCGGGCTAGTGCTTCGTCGTCAACAATGATGCATTTAATTTCCATAAGCAGTTTTTATCAGAGAACATTAATTTTCATTTCAAGGTAAACCAGGAACAGATCAGTTGTTTCTTCTACTCTCAGGACATGCTGATCCGGGTAAAGGAGGGCCAGTCTTTTTCGTACATTCACCAGCCCGATTCCCTGGGGACGTGCAGTGCCTTCCGGGACAACGGGACTGGGCTCTTTGCTGTTTTTGACAATAAAATATAACCTGTCTCCTTCCAGTAAAAGATCTATACTGATAAAGTTGGGTTGATCCGTAAACTGCGACACATGCTTGAACGCATTTTCCACAAAAGGTGCGAGGATCAACGGGGAGATATAGCAGAGAGGCAGTTGCGGCTCCCAGTTGCAGGTTACCTGCAGCTCATAGCAACGTCGTTTGTTTTCTACATTCACATAGTTCTGCAGGTAGATAACTTCCTGTTGTAGCGGTATAGCAGGTTTAGCAGTATCATAGATCTGGTACCGCAGCATATCAGAGAATTCCAGCACCAGGTCTGCCGCCTGACCGCTATCTTTTTCAATCAGTACATGAATACTGTTCATCACATTGAACATGAAATGCGGATTCAACTGATTACGCAGCAGCGTAAGTTCTGTTTCCAGGTGGGTAGTACGGAGCTGTTCATGATCAATCACGGTTTTAGCATATTCCTGGTAAAAAAGAATACCACAGATCGTTCCACTGGTGAAAAGCAACCCGATAAAGTGACCCGGGAACATTGTGTGCAAGCCACACATCTGTGGAACAGCCATTACTTTCCTGACGCTGTTGCACAGTGTTGGCAAACTTAAATACACGGTAACCAGGCTGGTGAAGAAACAGACAACCACTACCAGCAAAGCAAACAAGAACATCTGCCGCTGCCTGATAAAAAACGGCAACAACCAGTAACAGAGTAGAAAAGTACATAGTGTACCGGGAATAGATTCCATCAGCCCCAACTGAAGCGCTTCCGGGTCGGGCAGCCCCTGCATACGGACCTGCAAAAAAGTAAGTGCCATATCCATTGCCCAGATAATGAGGATAACAGGCCAGGTTTTCATCAGAAAGAAGGGCTTAGGCATCAGTCAATTTTAATGCAAAAAAGTAAAAAAAAACCATATTAGACGCAATGCAACAAATACGTAACAAGTATTTAGTGCAGATCGTCCAGCAATTCTGCATATTAATCAGCAATTCCGGTGTGATGATCAAAATTCATGTTGCCGGGTAGTTATTCTCTTTTCCTTTGCATCAGTAAATCGGAAACCATAACAAAGGAAGCAAACCACTTCCTGTTCTGTACTATGTCTGGTAGCTTATCATAATAACGATCCATTGTCTAAGTACAGGCTTAAACTACAATTTTATGAAACATTACAAAATGAAGAGAAGCACACCTGTGTCCGGGTTATCTGTAGCCCTGTTAGGACTTGCCCTATTGGCAGGATCCGCCTGTAAGAAGTCATCATCTTCGCCTGTCGAAGAGCATACTGACGTTGTAACTCCGATTCCCGGCCTGTTGACCCGCGTCACTATTGGCAACCCCGATGGGCTTAATTGGCAGTTCAGCTACAACAAGAACATGCAGCCGCTGGTTATTAAGCATTTTGCCGATAAGTTTATGATAGAAAAAGATTCTATTATTTATGATGCCAATGACAAACTGGAGAAAGTATACATTTTCAGTGCTCCCTTACATAGGCCCGACTTAGCACCCGAGCTATTCCGCGTTGCAAAATTTGAATGGGACGCAAAAGGAAACATCTCACGGAAAGCCACCTGCGAACCGGGTACAGGGGCAGTGAGGCAGGATCGGCAATACACCTATGATGCCAGCGGTAACCTGATTAAACTCACTACCAGCATCAATGAATCCGGTCTTGATCTGAAACTTGTATCTACCTATGCCTGGGAGTTGAATAATATCAACAAGGAAACAATCACTGACGGCACCAACGCAATTTCAAATATGGAGGTGACGCATTTTGATCTGCATGCCAATTATATCACCAACCCGCTACTACGTTATTTGCTGGAAGATGATGGCCCATCGGTATTCAGCCATCAAAACCTGCGTGATACAAGAAAGGTTGAATATGTTACGTTTAATGGCAAAAAGGATTCTATTGTTACAGTAACAAAAAATACATATGAATATAACAATACCGATCATCCGGTGAAATTAGCTTCCTTCAGCACAGTTAAAAAGCCTGAATATCAGCAGGAGGTTTTTACCAAGCGCGATGTTACTTATGAATATAGTAAGTAAGTGATTTAAAAAGCAGCAGCATCCGGGTAATCCGGATGCTGCTGCTTTTTTAGCCAGATATGATTTATTGATAGATCCTCACCTGCACTTTCAATCTTTCATAAATTCCCTTTAAATAACCTGATAAAATATCTATATCAACAGATACTTTAAAAAACTCATTCTCTGTCCAGATAAAATAATCGGCCAGGTCATCTTTGAATTGCGACAAAATATCGTTCTCAAAAATGGGGCGTAGCTTTGTTCTTTTGAATGACTGACAATACAGCTTCCGGTGAGGAGAAAAGCAACCAGCTACCATCTCCATCAACCAATACCTTATCTACATAGTTATCTGAAAGATCAGCGCCGGAAACGGTATAATATGTCTGCTCTCCAAATACAACCCCTAATAAAAACTTCCTGTACTTTTCTGATATATCGAATGAAGACATCCGCCAGTTTTTAAAATTGATAATGCAAATAAATCTATAGCATTAAACTAACAAATAGTGCATACACGAAAAAAAGCCAGGAAAGCTTACTCACGAAAAAGCGACTGTTGTCAAAAATATGGTTTGTATATACCTTTGCAGCGGTATAAACAAAATACATGAGTCAATTTCCGCATATAAACCTGCCCTTAAAGCACAAACTGACATTCACTGCTAACCCGGTAAACGTAGTGCCATTACCGAATGGGGAGCTCCTGATGAACTTCGCCAGCCAACCACTGATTACAAAGCTCAACGCTAATCTTGAAATTGTTTGGGAAAAAATTATCCAGGGAAAGCATACCAATTATGTAAGCAGCAAGCTGTCGGCTTCTTCTGATGGTCGCCTGATGGCCATTGCAGGCATGACCGATATACGCATTCTTGATGCAGAAGGTAACGCCGTGTTGCATACAGTAGAACACAGCTCCTGGGGCTGGTTCCTCGGCGCCGCCTGTCATTTCTCCAGGGATAATAACAACATCTGGTACGTATTGCCTGGCGCTGAAAATGAAACAGACGAGCTACAGGTAATGGATGCTGCTACCTTCCAGGTAATAGCTACTTATCCTCTCCTGAACAGCCACCAATACACCTATGCCTTTCATGCTACGCCTGAAAATAATATCATCCTGCTGGAAGCCGCTGCCGGACAGGAAGAGTCTGTCCTGATGCAGTTGCAGTTGAACGATGGCGCCATCTCCCTGACTGAACTTACCCAGTGTGATAATGTGATCATGGGCAACTTCGCTCCCTCCGGAAAGGAATTTGTAATGGCGCCTCATTATGACGGGCCGCTGGAAATTTACTCCTTTCCTGAAATTGCCGGGGCAGCGGAGCAAGACCAGGCGGCTATTTTCGACGGTAGCAAAGATTTTCCTGCCGCAGAACCGGATAATATCAACTACACCGTATTTTTTATAGACGATCATCATATCCTGGTGGTTTCCCAATTTGGAAGACTACTATTGCTGGATAGAAAAGATCTACGCTGCAAAGCAGAGGTGATGCCGGAGGGCATTGAATTTAAGGCCTATGACCTGGATGGCAATCCTACTACCAACCCGGATTATATCTTTGATTACAGCAGTAATATTATCAACGTCCTGATGGTACACCATCAGCTGCTGCTCACAACTGGTGATGGCCAGTTACGCAGTTATGACCTGCCTGTATGATAAGGATCAGTTGCCATAATTGGAAACGGAAATAAAAAAGTCTTCATGTCTGTCACCTGGAGACTTTTTATTTCTAAATTTACCTTCATGAACAATTTCTGGGAAAAAGTATCTATATATCATCCCCTGTCTGCCGAAACCCGGGAGGCATGGGGTAATATCATTACAAGCCGTACTTATAAGCGTCACGAAACACTGGTGGCGGAAGGCCAGGTACCACGACAGGTGGCTTTTGTGGTAAAGGGGCTATTCTCCCAATACTATACTGCGCCCAATGGAGATGTGGTGATCAAACGTTTTTTCCCGGAAACATTTTTGGCGGCATCCGTAAGCGCCCTGTTAACCAAAAGCCCCAGTCAGTTTACGATCCGGGCCCTGGAAAACACCACGGTATTGGAATATCAATTCGATGAATTCAAAAAGTTAACAACCCGCTACCCGGATTTGGCGGCTTTGTATATCCGCTACATGGAAATACATTGGGTAGTGGAAAAAGAGCCACTGGAAATATCACTACGCTATGATACTGCCAAAAGTCGCTATACCGCCTTCCTGGAACAATTCCCTTCCCTCGAACCCCGCCTGAAGCAGCACGAAATCGCTTCCTACCTTGGTATTACCCCTACACAACTGAGCCGTATACGTGCGGAGTTATAGATTTTTTTAAAAGTCTCAACATTTGTACATGTTTTTCAGGCAGCGCTGCCGGAATTTTGTCTTCATAAAAAATAACATTTATGAAAAAGACAGATTACCTGGAAGACCAACTCGACAACAAAGCCACCATACATCACCCTGGTAAAGGAGAACGCCTGGAGGTAGGCGGCGCTTCCTTCGTTTTTAAAGTAACCAGCGAAATGTCGAACAGCCAACTGGGCGTTTATGAGATCACGCTGCCTCCGCGTACCATCGGCGCCAAGCTGCATTACCATCGTTTTATGGATGAAACGTTTATTGTTAATAAAGGTGTACTTACTGTATATGCCGGTGAAGCTACCCATCACCTGGAACCTGGATCGGTTGTATATGTACCCCGTTTTACCCCACACGGTTTTGCCAATGATACGGATGAACAGGTAGTACTTACCCTCCTCTTCAACCCGGCAGAAAAAAGGGAAGGCTTCTTCCGCGGGCTGGTAGATATTCTCAGCGAACAGCCTGTTGACCCGGCCAAATTTCTGAAGCTGTATAACAAGTACGACACCTTCCCGGTGGATGTGAATAATATGCTGCCAGTGAAGTGACAAAAAAACAACCGCGTGATACCATTCTTTCGACTGGTGTCACGCGGCTTTGATCCAACCGGATCAGTACTTTGATCGCTTATAGTGCCGGAGGTTCGTCCGTAGGCGTTACCGTAGTTTCCTCTTCTACTGCCACCTCTTCTTTTTTGCGACCGAATAATTTTTTCACAAATCCAGCCACTGCCGCCAGTCCCAGCAGGATAAATTTCCAGCCAGCTGCCAGGAACTTTACGATCAGGGCGAAAAAGCCCACTTTAGCAAGTACTTTACCGGCCACCAGTCCACCAATAGTCCAGGCTGCCACATTATCAATCTTGGGATCAAAATCGAAGTAAGTATTGCCTTCTGTGAAAGTAGCCATGTGCAGTACTTTGTTAATATCCGCCTTTACCAGCGGCAGTTCGCGCATAGTACATACTGCATTCAGTGAAAGGATACCATGACGGCCTAAAATACGGATCTGGTAATTAAGCGTATTAATATCATCCTGATCACCAAAATGAATTTCCTTCGCCCAGTGTAATACTTTGTTCTCTTTGTCGTAGAACGGCGCCTGAGCCCATCCTACCACGTGAACACTGGGATATCCCTCTTTTAAACGTTGCTCATTTACCTCTTTTTCATCCTTCTGGATGTTTTTCAACATCGCATCATAATCGATTTTTTCGGCATCATCATCTTTTACATAGCCAATATCTTCGTATTCCAGGATAAAAGCATAGCTGCTATCGGAGAAGGGATCTGACTTTTCAGGAAAGATCATACCCAGGGTATTCTCCACTCCGGATTCCGGATTACCCCACAATTTGGTTAAGACATACTTACTTTGTTCTTTGTTCAGGAATTTAAATCCTGCGGGAATCTTAATCTCCGCTTTACCGCCGGGGAGCTTAATCAGACCGGTTTCATACTTTTGTGCCTGACGGATGGAGTCTGCAAATTTGTCCATCTGCAATTGGGAATTTTCGACAGAATCACGTACAGGGGCTGCTTTAACACATAGGGTAGCAAACAGCAAACTAGCCAGATATAGGTACTTTAACATAAATGAATGAATATTTCAGGCCGCAAAAATGCAGTAAATATTTCAAATAATAAAGTGATAACCAAAGACTGATGATCGTTAGCCGGCAAAAAAAGCGGTAGTTTTAGTCAATATAAGCACAATCCAAATCAATAGGAATGCGCATCTTGGCACATGCGTCCACACCGCCCGGTTGCTTATTTTTCGTCAGCTATTCCCTGCCTTGTGCCGGTCTGCTTTCAGCTATAGTAATTATTTCAGCTAAACTTCTTTTATAAAATCGAAATGACAGAAAAACATCTACTTAAAAAATCACTGCTATTATTGGTACTATTGGCAAAAATCGCCATACTGCCCGCAGCTGCACAGGTCAATCTAAAAACCAAACAATGGAGCATTCAGCTCGATCCATCCGGAAAACTCACGAGCATGAAAAGCCTCGTCCTGCAAAAAGAATTCCTGGTTGCAGAGAAGGCCAATGCATTGATGAGTATTAAAAAAGACGGGCAGATCATCCCATCCACTAGCTGTACATGGAACGCTAAAAATTCGGAACTGCTGCTGTCGTATCCACAGGCGGGCGTGGAAGCAAAGGTAAAAGTGCAGCGTAACGACCATTACCTCAGCTTTGAACTAACACAATTAACGCCCAACACCAATATAGACCTGGTGTTGTGGGGACCTTACCCGGTAACCATTGCTGATACCATAGGAGAAGTAGTTGGCGTGGTGCGCAGCAAGGAATTCGCTATTGGTATCCAGGCACTGAATATAAAAACCCTCGGAGGATACCCCAGCACAGAAAGCGATATGGAACCCTCCTACGACGTATTTGAAGGTGGCAACAAAGTGGACGTAAAAGAAAACGACCTGCACAAACAACTCTTCAGAGGTGATGTAGCACGCCCCACCGAATACGGCGCTTCATTACAAGCTTATTGCCGCAATCGTAATAAAGACCGCGTGATTGAAAACTGGGGCCATACCGCTTACCTGGCGCCCGCCTTCAACGACGGCGGTGTTATTGGTAGTAAGATTGCCCTCTTTGGTGTACCAAACGCAGATGTATTACCTACCATCTCACAAATTGAATTAAAAGAAGGACTCCCCCATCCGCTGCTGGATGGAGTATGGGGAAAACAGGCCATTCATGCCTCCGAATCTTACCTGATCATGGACTTTGGCGTTGATAATCTGGCGGAGGCAATTGCAGTAACCAAACAGGCTGGCCTGCGTTACCTGTATCATGGTGGCCCTTTTGAGGACTGGGGACATTTCAAATTACACAGCAAAGAATTCCCTCAAAACTGGGCAAGTATGAAGCAGTGCGTGGAAACCGCCCAGAAGGCAGGTGTACGGCTTGGCCTTCATACGTTATCCAACTTCATCACCACCAACGATCCATATGTAACCCCTGTTCCGGATGCGCGTTTGGCGAAGGTGGGTTATTCCCGCATCATGAAATCCCTTGATGCCACTGCAAAAGAGATCGAAATAGCTGATCCTGTTTTCTTTAATCAATTTGAAAACAACACCCTGAAGGCAGTGGTGATAGGAAATGAAATTATCCGGTACAGCCAGGTAACCACCTCCGCGCCCTGGAAATTATTGGATTGCCAGCGGGGCGCCTTCGGTACCCAGGCCGGCGCCCATCAGCAAAATGACACCATAGGGAAACTGATGGATCATGCCTATAAAGTATTTCTTACCAACTATGCCCTGCAGGAAGAAATGTCGAAAACAATTGCGCGCCTGTTTAATGAAACAGGTTTGATGCAAATCTCTTTCGATGGACTCGAAGGCTGTCTCTCATCCGGAATGGGGCAATATGCCAAACAGCTATTCGCTAAAACATGGTACGACAACCTGGACCCTGCATTAAAAGGAAAAGTGATCAACGATGCCAGCACACCCGGCCACTACTTCTGGCATATTTACACACGGATGAACTGGGGCGAACCCTGGTACGCCGGCTTCCGGGAAAGCCAGCTGCAATTGCGCCTGAAAAATCAGCAGTTCTTCCGCCGCAACCTAATGCCCTCTATGCTGGGCTGGTTCAGCCTGCGGCCCGAAACCGCACTGGAAGATATAGAATGGATGCTCGCAATGGGCGCCGGGTATAATGCCGGCTTCGGATTATCTACCAGCCTGGAAACATTGAAGAAACATGGTATGAGGGATCAACTGCTTGGAACGATTAACACCTGGGAACAGGCACGTATGAAAAATATCTTCAGCGAAGCGCAGAAAGAAGAAATGCGAAGCCTGAAGCATGAGTTCCACCTGGAAATGACCACCAATAATGAATACCTGCTAACACCGGTATATAATGCCTACTTCACGCATACCGGAAAATTGAAGCAACCGGGAGAACCCGTTTCTTCCTCTTTCCAGTTTAATAATCCGGCAGCCCGTCAACCGGTTTCCTTTATTATTTCGCTGGCCCCTGGCAAAGACGCGGATCCGGATGTTACATTTGACCAGGTATCTATCACTATTAATCAGCAGGATGCGCTGGTATTACCGGTTAGTCTCAAAAGAAACCAATTCCTGAAATGTGATGGTAAAACAGTACAGTTATACAATAAGCAATGGCAATTGGTACAAAGTATAACGCTGAATAAAGCGCTGCCTGTTTTATCAAACGGCGTAAATGAAATCGCATTTGATGGAAAATACTCCGGAGAAAATGGCGCAGATGTAAAACTGGAAATTCGCGCCACCGGCGAAGCAACAAGGATTAAAGCAGGAAAATAAAATTAGCTGGATCCAGCTAATTTTATTTTCTCTCCTGAGCGGAAAAAACCGCGAGCGTAAAGGGATCACCGGAAGCCATATTAGTGCCTGGCTTCCGGTGATCCCTTTACTTTTTTATTTTAATTTCCTGATAGTAGCAACGCATTACCTGGCAAGTTCAACTGGCTTATCCAGCCTTGTCAGCTTCTGAGGATTAGCGATTGCAAAGATCCGGACGATCCTGCCATTCTCTACTACGAAACTCGCTGCCGCTACGGCGCCGTCACTTTCTATGCAGCCTCCCGGCCCGCCATTCAGCCACAAGCTACTTACTGTAAGTACCCGGTTCGGGCGTGTGAGTAAATTCGCCACCAGTTCGCCTCCATAAACGGGAGTCGGAGCCGCAGCCACTAATCCGCCACCATCCGCAATCAGTATAACATCCGGCGCCAATACCTCCATCAGTTCCTGCAACTGCCCGGTTCGCAACGCAGCCAGGAAACGCTCCACCACGAGTTGCTGTTCGGACCGGCTTACCAACTCCCGTTGGCGCCTGGCTGCCACATGCGCTCTCGCTCTTCGCGCGGTCTGTCGAACCGCCGCTGCGGGTTTTCCGATTATTTTAGAGATCTCGCCATATGGAATATTAAAAACTTCGCGGAGCACGAACACTGCCCGTTCTGTTGGCCCCAGCGTTTCCAATACAATCAACATGGCGATCGAAATGCTCTCCGACAATTCAAGGTCCCCGGCAACGTCAGGGCTGGTTAACAGTGGCTCCGGCAGCCATTCGCCAACGTAATCCTCGCGGCGACGCGACAATGTCCGCATCCAGTTGAGCGCCTGCCGTGTGACCACCCGGACCAGGTACGCACGCGGATTGCTTACCTCCGATTGATCAACATTGACCCACCGAAGCCACGCCTCCTGTAAAACATCTTCCGCATCAGTTGCCGAACCAAGCATCTGGTAAGCTACCGTGAATAACAGGTTCCGATGAAGAATAAAAGGGTCCTCAGTCATCATTTCAATACTACACCGGGCTTCCCGGTACGTTTAGTTAAAGGAATTTCGCAGGCATCTGAATACCCCTGCGACGTAATACCATGCGCCGTGTTGACTCTCGTCGACAAGTTCGCAAAACCGATGAGTGCAGTCAGCTCCACCAGCGCGGCCGGACCCAGTTGTTCCAGCAGCCGGGCAGACAATTCATCAGTGACGGTTGTAGGCGTGCTGCTCATTGCTTCCGCATACTCCATCACGTCCCGCTCCTGCGGCGTAAACACATCCGATGTTCTCCAGCACGGTACCTGGCTGGCTTTAGCCAGGTCTAAACCCTGGTGCTGCGCCTGGAAGTAGCCGATATCGAGGCACCAGCTACAGCCAATCAATGCGGCAACAGCCATATGCGCAAACGATTTGAGATGCTCGTCGCAAGCGTTCCATTCACTCACCTTGCGCCCCAACTCAAGATTAGCCGTGGCCACTTGAGGATTGTGCCATACTACCTCAACGGGTTCAGGAACAGCACCGAGCTGCCTGATCATGTTTTCCCTGAGCTCCGCGGGAAGCTCAGCTTTTGAAATGCGTAATGCCATGATAAATGTCCTCCTTAATTTTTTTGTTCAATCATAAAGACACCACGTGACATGCAAATGTGACAACCTATCGCTGCCGGGTGTAAGATAACAACGAAGCGATAAAGAAGCAGCATGAACTATAGAAACGCAACTACATACTTGATAAGTTCATTTTCTTTGCTAAAAAGGGCGTTCTCCTCAGAAAAAATGGCCAACTGCCGACGTTGAATGATAAGTTGGGCCAGGGCCTAAATGGCATACATTTTTTCAGAAAGCTATTGGTTTGGACTGGTTGGTAAAAGCTGAACAAAAAAAATAACCCAATTGAAAAAACACCAGGCTTTGCTGAATTTGCATTACCAAACAAAAAAATCTGAAATAGGTCACATCATTATCTTCCTCGTAATCGTCCACGAATAGAAAGAGCTGTTGCTTTAAGTGAATGGAGACAAAAGTGCGCGCAACACATTATTGCATCGTGGAATCTATAACATTCAATTGGCAACCATCCTGTACCTATTAGATAATAACGACCATCTGTTGTAGCTCCACATACTTCCGAAAGGTTGATCAAAAGCGGAAAAATTCATGCCGAAAATGAGGCATAGCACACCCTATGAACTAGCTAAGGCAAAGATTTGTCCGGCTAATTAAAGTAAATAGATTTTCTTTGCGCCTTATTAATTTTCCCGGAACAAAAAATGAAACGTACCACCTTTACTTTATTATTAATGCTGTTTTTCTTCAACAGCCAATCACAATCCATGCACGGACAAACCGACTACATCTATGGCACCATGGTTAATAGCACGGATACGCTGGTTGGATATTTCTCTTTTGACAACAAAATCTCACAGAACGGGCAAACCGTTTATTATGTGAAAGGCCCGGGGGCTAACAGGATGAGAACATTTCAGTCGCGTAAGTATGATTACTTCCAGGGTGATTCTGTTTACATGGAAAAGTTTGGCGGCTATCCTGCATTAGGAGGAATGGTGGATCTTTTGATTCCCAGGATCATCAATGGCAGGATTCAGTTATTTGAGTTGAAGATGAAATGGGGAACCATGAACCTATTCAAATCGGATCTCTTTTTTGTAAAGAAAGGCGCAGAGAAATTTTCAATAAAAAGAAAGAAATTCAAAGAAAAGATGAGGACATTGATTAGTGAAAATGCCGAATTGCTGCGTAAGGTAGAAAGCGGTGAGCTGACATTTGATGATATGATAGAAGTGATTTTGACGTATAATAAAAATTACCCGGTATAGAATGCCCCCCAATCAAATTTTAAATTGTCTTACATATTAATTTATTTTACTATTTTGCACAAACCGGAAGCAACTGTTACTGATAGCAATCATACTCCTTACCTGGAACTTCCGGACTTTAAAAAAAAATCAAACAATTGACATTAAAAAATCTCTATGACCACGAACACCTATTTTATTATCGGCGGGATTGCCGTATTATTTATTGTATACATGATTTTCTTAAAAGTAAGGATGAAGAAGTACAATGATAAACAACTAGACAATTTTAACTCCAACCATTCAGACACCCCATTAACCGAAGAACAGAAAAGGCTGCTTTCATTTGGCGCAATTTTGTTTTATTACAGAGGAGAGAAAATACTTGGCATTAAACCCGAAAGCAGTTTAAATGAGTATATCGGAGGACTAAACCAACAATGGGAAATCACAAACGGAACAGAAGCGAAAGCAGCTTTAAATGATTTATTATCATTACAGAAAAGCAATGAATTTGCACCTGTTTTACTTCAATCATCAAAAGAATTAAGCAGTATCCAAAAAGATATTTCGAATGGTTTAGGGCTGGATCTGGACAGCGTTACACAGGTAAGATCTGCTTATGCCTGGGATATTTGCAGGGCGGTATCATTGGCAAAATGGTGTTACTGGGTAGGCTATTTGAATGAAGGTGAAACCTGGGAAGTGATGAAAAAGGCCTCAGAAGTAGCCACTTCAAAAGGTAAAAACTGGACTGATTATACCATTTCTTTTCTACTGGGCAGAACAATACAAGGATTTGATTTAGATGAAGTGATCGTAGAAAGTAAACAAATACTAACGAGCAAAGGACCAGCGTTGAGAAAAATTGCGGATGTAGATGTATATACAAAATATCCATTTTCAAAATCATAGTGGCTGCTAACAAGTAGCTGGAGAAGAACAGGCGGCACCTTTGGCCGCCTGTTCTTCTATCTGACCGGAGATAGCCCAGGTTATATCATGAAATTTTAGCGAGTACCTGATTGCTGCGGTTCGATAAACTACCGCTGACTTCAATAGTTTCTATACCAAAATCCCAAATCCAGTCATGGAGCACATCATTAACCAGGCGTCTGAGTTTTGGCAGATCGACCTGATGGCCTGGAATCAGATCTGGTGCTTCTATTGGAACAAACACGAAAAGATCGATTCCAGCAATGACAGTCTGTGCTATTTCAAATAGTTGCTGAATATTCCTGCCCGGGTCAATTACATGAAGATAGGCTAAGATATCAATGACACTTCTGTCAAATATCACATCATTTTTACTTTTGGAAAGCAGTTTGGCTGAGTAATTAAACTGTTCTATAAAATCCCCGGCAGTGGGGATTTCAGAAAACTCATACCCTGCTGTTTCCAGTTGATAATATGGCTCTATTTCAAGTGTATACCCAGGAAGGTTCACCAGCAATTCTTCCGCCAATGTTGTTTTACCAACCCTGTGAGCACCACCTATCGCAATTCTCATATTTCAGTTTGATTTGTGAAGAATAGTAAAATTTAAGCGGCCTAACGCTTCTGTTCAATGGCTTTCTTTATACCATTCATCTCCTCCTGGGAAAAGTTAATCAAATAAGCACATACCGTACCGGTGTTAACACTACTACGATTATCAACAACATACAGCAGCGTATTAGCGACCACCAATGCTATTTTTGCATGGAAAGGGTTTTCTGTTCCCTCCTGTAAGTCCCTGGTTCCTTTAGCATCAAACTTGATGCATAAATTCTTATATATCGTGCTATCAATTTTTGTATCCTTTATGCTACATTCGATAATATTATCAACTGAAGCAAATGGTTGCTTTGCTATTGCATACATCTTATCTGAATTTTTTTCCCGCATCTTTATTCCTGTTGTAGTATCTCCTAAAAAATAGAATCCGGTTCGCATATACACCGTATCAGCACGCTCATACTTAGTCGCGTCTGTATCATGAGATACTTTGGGTGTATTATTGTTACAAGCAGCTATCAGCAGCAGGAATATGATGGCAAGGGATAGTTTACGCATAATCAGGTAGTCAGGATTCATGCTATTTATATTTGTAGATTTATTTCACAATATAGGCAGGGTTAAGCAAATAAGAAAGCATAGATTCGTAAAACAGGCGCGCGCTGTTAATTTCGAATGGAGATTTCATTGGGCCCCGTTACTAATCTTTATGGCGGTTCTGAGAAAGAATCTTACTGGTACTCCAATAAAACAATTATGACGGTAACGCTTGAAACAATCATCGCAGTAAAAAGCATTTCTAAAAGCTCCGAATTTTATCAACTGTTTTGAAAGAATATTACCTATTCCTTCTTAAAATCCTTTATTTCCAGTTACCTTCACCGGACTACGGATAATTCTGTCCCTATAATCTGCTCTTTTTTGCAACAGTCATTCGACACATTGATCAACAGCTTTATTGAAAACAAGGTTGGCATTTCAGCAAATTTCCTAAGCTTGCAGCTGGCGGGCGATCTAAAGGAAAACCTGCTTCAACTCCATTCAGGACAGCGTATGCTCCCTGCGGGTACGGGTAACCAGCAGCTGGCGGCGCACAACAAATCCGTTCGCGGTGATGTAATCTACTGGCTGGATAAGGCCCATAACAACGTCCACGAAAATGCTTTCTTCGAAGTAATGGATGCTTTTATAGTACACCTGAACCGCTCCTGTTATACCGGCATCACCGGCTATGAGTTTCATTACACCTTATATGAAGCGGGCAGCTTTTACAAAAAGCACCTGGATCAGTTCCGCAATGACGATAGCCGGCAATATTCGATGATCATTTACCTGAATAATGATTGGGTTCCTGCCGATGGCGGACAGCTGGCTGTTTACCACAAAGATGGCAACGCACAGCAAATAGATCCGGACAGTGGCAAGACTGTTTTTTTTAAAAGCAGTGAGCTGGAGCATGAAGTGCTGCTAACGAATAAATCCAGGATGAGTATTACGGGATGGCTGAAACGCTAGCCCATTAAATAACTTTTGGCTTCTTAAAAAACGTATAACCCGAACTTCGAAGCATCCATTTTATTGCTCATAAGACCTTAATCCATTCTGAAAGGATGCAAAAAGGATGCAGTAAACCTACATTTTTCACTGCATCCTTTTGCATCCTTTCAGATTCGTTTGATATAGTTTCCCTTTCTATGATAAAAACAGAAAAGCCGATGCAAGCACTTTAATTTTCTCTGATAATTTTATTGAGCCTCTATGGTACAAAACCTAAACCTTTTATATATGAATTGCGGAATATGCAGCGTGTGATATTACTGCGATACTATAGCAGACACTGGTGCACCCGAAGCAACTGATCTTTGGCAACTATCAAGAGCGGTTTATACCGACTGCTACCACAGCGCAATTATCATTAGGTGATCCTTTACAGTAATGACTTAAATAGATATTGCTGAGCTTCCTGCTCAGTCCATAGATAAGTACGTCCCAGAAACAAAGTAGCTGCCGGTTGATTTCCCTTTCCAGGTGCGGTCTGCCACCTATCTCTCCATTCTACCGGATTTATAAAACAGAGATCCGGTTCCTCATTTGATGAAAGCCATTCCTATTTTTCCTTCACAGTTTGAAAAGAGCCATTACCTCAATCTTCTCCGTACGTGGGAATTATCATTCTCCCATGATTTATATTGTCAATATGACACTTTTAAAATAGTTCTTAACAATAAGCAGCGTATGAACATTTGTGTAACAAATTTGGCGATTATTAGCATCGTTCCATTTTTAAATATGTTTTTTTTGCTTCTTTAACCAATAAACCACGATATGAAAAAGCAAAACTCTCTAACAAGAGTAACCAGGAAGGTTACTTTTGGCACTGCTGCCATCGTTGTACTTGCAGGTGCTACAATTTTAACAAGCTGTAAAAAAGAAGCAAGGCCCCAACCCGAGGCAGTGGGTATTGAGCGTCTTTCCAACGCTCAAGTCGCGGCCCAATTCTATCAATCGGGCACACATGACGGCTTCTTCTGGTCACTTTGGAAAAGTGATGGTGCTACCGGTACAGTTAATTACGCAAATGGCCCTGGCGGAAATTACAGCGTTAGCTGGAACGGATTTAATGGCAACTTTACATGCGGCAAAGGCTATCCGGTAGGTTCTGCATCCTATAAAATAGGATATAATCTCGGTGTCTATTCAAATTCTGGTGGTGGTACTTTCGGCTGGTACGGATGGAGCAGAAACCCTTATTATGAGTATTATGTGAATGAAACATGGGGGGCAGTATCACCTCATACGGGCACTTATTTAGGTACATTTGAAAGCGATGGTGCTGGTTATAATGTATGGACCCGTTGGGTGACAGGTAAAAATATCGATGGTGGTGATGGCTTCAGACAGATTTACAGTTCCAGAGTTACCAAAGTTACTACCGGGCAAAATCGCGTCATTACTTTTGCCAACCACTATAATAAGTGGAGTAGTTTAGGATATACGCTTGGTCAGTTAAATATCCCGGCTATTATGGTTTCAGAGACCTGGGGCTCTAATACCAATGGCAATATTAACTGTACTATTTGGATGCAATAAACACTGATTTAAATTAATAACAGACAAATACTGCCTGGCTTCCTGCCAGGCAGTATTTAGTGCGGGCATTTCCGATCACTTACCCGGATTAAGCATGCCTCTTTAAATATTATTTAACGATTAGTTATGATGAGATCAATAGCTTATTTTCTTTCATTTTTCATTGTTGCTCTTTCTGCCTGCGACTCACCGAATCCTAAAAAAATTGAAGGAAATAAAAAATTTCTAGGCGGAAAATGGCATAGATTTTCAATAGCAAACGGCTATAGCGAATTTGATATTGATTCGCAATACATAGTTTTTTACAATCAAAAAGTTGGCCGGTTCGGGCTTCCTTACAAAATAGAAAATGATTCTTTGAAATATCTTACAAATAATTACGCGGCTAAGATTACAAACTACGGTGACTCCGTACTTCTTGAAGGCAACGATAGTACTAAAGCCACGTTATATAAGTTTAAAGAATCGCCTGCTCCTTTTAAAACAATTCCTGAAGCAAAAGATTCTTTGTTATTTGCATCATATGTCGCAGGTTTCGATAAAAGACTAATCCGGGAATTTGAGAAAGCCGGAATAAAAATTTCTGGTGGTTCGGAAGAGCCTGCGTATGAAGAACTGTTAAAAAAAACGATAACAAATAAAAAAAGCGGGAGTACAAATTGACGATTATAACACTGCATAATTTTCATCAAAGTACAATCTTCATTATCCCCTCTACTTTGGTGATTCCTGGATTGGTTTGCAAGTCACCAAATCCTTTGCCGGCAATCAGCTCAGAAAAACTAATCTATAATAAATTAAAAAAAACTTACTGTAGACGAATTTGCAGCCTTTCAAAATCATTTGATATGATTTTTCCTTTTATTATAAGAGTAGAAAAGCCGCTTGAATCCTGGGGTTCAAGCGACTTTAATTTTCTTTCATAATTTTGTTGTGATCCCGTTGGGCTTAACCTTAACAAATCCACCCCCTGAAAGTGCGTAAGAATAATATCTACTTTGCTTATAAAGTTGACAAAATCTTCTTAGCTTCATTTCATGAATAAATTTGATTGGCATTCTGAAGCATTAAAAGATAGTACCATAATCACAGCAAGTTATAAAAACACTCAAAACGTCAGGCGTTTTTTTCAATCTCATTTTGGCACTCATTTTAAAATGAATCGGGAGTTTATGGCCTGGTTGAAGGCAAATGTTGGCAAAACATTAGGAGATGCAATAAAGGAGTTCGAAAATAAAGATCATATTTAAATCACCCCAGGGGTCTCTTTTTCGTAACAGTGCTTCCCCCCTACTCCCTTACTTTAAAAAATGGTCTACTAATCCAATAATGGTTGTTGTTTGCATAAGTAAAGACATATGACCTGTATTCGGTAAAATAGATAGCTGTGACCGGGGAGCCCCGGTAATATCGCTAAAAACATTGCCGCCGCATAACTGGTACATTTTAGCTTTATGCTCCATGTCCACACCATCATTATCTCCCATAATAAAAAGTACCGGAGCCTTTATGTTTTTCATATTTGCATCGCCCAGATCAAAGTTTTCCGTATCAAATTTTATAAATTTGCTGGTAAATTTGTGAAATGCGGAGCTATCATTATAAATTCCGGCATGAGCTACTTTATAGGGCGTTTGGTCAAGAAAATCGGGCGACAACGATTTTAGCATGTTTCGCATAACGGGCAACCAACCAGTGTATTGATAAGGTGCTGAAAGTACGATCAATTTATCAACAACCTCCGGTTGCTGAATTGCAAGCTGCATTGCCGTAGTGCCACCCACACTAAAGCCCATTATATCTGTCTTGTCAATTTTCAGGTATTGTAACAGGGCAACTATGTCATTTGCAAATCCGCTGTATGAAAAAGGGCGGGTAATATCCTTTGTGTGACCATGACCTTGCAACTCAACGGCTATCACTTTTCGGGTTTTCTTTAATTCCGTTATAATATTGCTCCAGCAAAACTGAATGGTCTGATAGGCGCCATGAATTAAAACTATCGGCTTGCCCTGTCCATAAATTTCATAATAGAGGTTAAGACCATTCACAGGTGCATAACCCGAAGTATCTGGTGTTAGAGACTCCTTTTGTTGTGTATTTAAACTCGTAGCCGACGTTTTAATTTCAGCGGACACTTTTAAGCCCCAATACGATAAAAGAACAATCATAATTATTTGTCTGTAATGCATAGTTCATCTTTTTCAAAAATTCATAGTGGAAGACGGTTTTCATTATGCCTTCTTCTATTGTCTGGAGAATTTATCCTTTTTCATTATAACACTTATAGATTTTACGTCTTTCAATGACCATAAAAATGCTATTAGCGCCGAAAAAATAATTATAGTAATGGCGGAGAGAAAAACTGGTGGCTTGGCTATCATTATTATCAAAATGCCAAATGCGATGGCAAGTCTGACTTTGAGTATCAGCACGGAGAACAATGGTTGTTTCGCAGCAGGAGCTTCCCCATAATGCTCTTCCCTTTTATTATAATTTTTCGCGTACCTACCTATTATTCTTGTAATTATCTCCATTAGAACAATTCCAATTATCGCACTGTCGACCCACGGAGCATCACGCCAACTCATTACCCCCATCGTTATACCAGTTGCAATGATTGCAATTACAGCAACAATTTGATACCTGTGTGTTATTTTAATGCTTGTCGCCAGGCTGTTGCTGACAGCGTCATAATTTTTAGTCTGTAGAATTAACAGCAGCCATTCTATAGCCCAGGTGCAAAAAAGCGCTATCGCTCCTGTAATATGAACCAGCTTCAGTAATAAATAAATATTGTAAGTCATAATGATTTTGTTATTGCTTATGTACATAATACCCCGCCTCCCATCAATAGATGCAAGTTCACAGGCCTTCCTCTTTGTCCCTTTCAGGCCGTATTTTTCAACGTAACGAACAATTCCTGGATATCTGTGACTACCCAACGCTCTGCTACCTTGCCCGCTTCAAGGCGATAAATGGCAATACCTTTGAGTGTTACCGCCTTCCCTGTGGGGGCTATTCCATGGTAGCTTCCCTTATGGGTTCCCAATAACCTCCAACGCACCACTACCCTATTTCCTTCTGCGATCAAATCATCCACTTCGTATCGGGCATCTGGCAATACCGGCAGTATGGTACTTGCATAGAAATCCCGAAAAGGCTGCGGGCCTGTTGGGCTGCCTTTCGGCCAATCATGAGAAATAAACTGGGGTGCGATAAGTTCATCCACTGCGGTCATATTCCAGTCAACAAGAACCTCCTGGTATAAGCGGCGCATGACCTCCTTGTTAATGGTGGTGATTTTGTCTTCCATTGTTATTTATTTTATTAAATAAAATTAGGAAGCGTCTAACTAGCAAAATTGTACAATCCTGCTATTTTTTGTTTGCAAACGAAGGATGAATACCAAACATTTTTCTGAACGTTTTATTTAAGTGCGAGGAGTCTGAAAACCCGGAAAAATGGGCGCAATCGGTAAGGGAGTAACCATTCACATATCGCTTAAACGCGGTTTCCATTTTTTTCCACAATATGTATTGCTGGATTGATATGCCCATTTCTTCTTTAAACAAATGAGCCAACCTGCTTTCCGATATAAATAGTTCTTTAGAAAGTATACGAATATTTAGGGTTTCCTCAGAGATGTCTCTCTCAATCAAATTAGTACAATTGTAGATTCGATCGCTTATTTCTCTATTCTTGCAGTTGACACAATTGGGCAATGAAAACTCCTCTCCATTTTTAAACCGTAGTATCTCACTTTCACCTAATGCTACGATGTCTTTTCCGGACAAGTTATAATATTCGAAAAGATACTCCCCCATTTTACTTGTTGGGTCAATAAAAAAAATAAAACACGCACCATCTAAACAATCAAATGAGTGCAAAGTATTCGGCGAAATAATAGCAGCCTTTATTTTGTTATAATCCTGGTTGGAACTTGAAATGTTTATATAGCCGGTTGTAGCAAACGCCAGCTCTAACGCGAAATGGGCATGCGTATTCGTGCGATAACCTTTGCCTGAAAAACAAACAATACCCTCTTCCTTAAAAACTACCGGCATAAAATCACTTCTGCTATTTTTGAAACAAATGATTTTTCTTAAATCGATTTACCTTGCTAAGATACTATTTTGGGCCAAATCAAATTTATTCAATCACATACCGGAGCACCGTAAGGATAATGATAAATAATTATCCAATTTACAATTACTTTCCTTATTTGCCGCCCCCGCAGGTGGGAAGATATAAATAACTCAATCTATCCACATCTAAAATCTGTGCAAAAAATTTTCATCTTGTTAATTCACTTTACCTTATAATTTACTATCTTAAACCCATAGTCAATGACTGTGGACCGGGCCATGATCACCCCGGTGCATACTTGTTTTAATGTTATTGCTGTCTTGAGTAATAAACTAAAACCGCACCGCAGGCAAACGCTTTACACTCTACGAGTTTTAACGCTAATTCGTTTTTTAAAGGATTGAATGTTTGTTGTCCGTTACCTAATGCTGCAGGGTTTGCAAGCACATAATACCCATCGATTAAATCATGTTGTATTAATGATGATACAAATGAATCGCCACCATATACAATGATGTCTTTCCCATCTTCATTTTTCAGTGCTTTTATTGCCTCTGCTAAATTGCCATTTAGAATGATTGTATTGTCCCACTTGCTGTCCCTGAGGGTATTTGAAAAAATTACATTTGGAATTTCTGCAAATCGTCTTCCAAGTTTGTGCTCACCATCATTGGGATTGTTTGCCACTTCCGTCCAATATGGAATAAACCCTTCCCCGGTTTTTCTCCCATGCAGAATGCAGTCCACATTGGTGAGATTGTCAATGCTAAAGTCTGACATCCCGCTGTCCCATTTATTGTCAAGTAAGATATTCATTTGCAATTTTATCTTTCTCATTTTATTAGTTTTTACAAAAGTAATTAGGTCCTCTTACAACCCAGGTAGGCTTTTGCGACATTTTAAGAGTTATTTGCGACAAGTAGTGTGATCGTTTTTGATTGCCGCTAACATTATATTTCAGCTATTATACGCTACTTAAGAAAGAAACACTATTTGCGAGCTGTTATATTTGAGCTATTTATTCAAAAAAAGGTGGTTATCGCAAATACAACTTCGCTAAGTTTTAATCATCCAATGGGCTAATTATTTTTTGTGAGTTTTTATTACCTGTATGTTTTGTTTCGGTTTACAAGTCTTAAAATATCAGACTTATACTTTTTTAATCTCCGTCTAACCACTTTAATAATATTATCAGCCCATTTTATGAAATCCTCTGATTTAGTGACCATCTGCATGTTTTCAACATATTTTGGCTGAAAATATAATCGTCCGCCGTGAAGTTCACTTCCATCAAAACTACATCTGGTAGACACCCAACCTGTCTAATACGGTCTTTCTCGTTACAAATCCAGATACCGGCTATTTTGTACATTGCAATTAATAACGTAAATTCAAGGTACACAACATATCCATGAATGAGCCTTTTTAGCTTGGCAAAGCGTAAATCGGGTCCATCACTACTTGCCAATCTATTAGCATGCTGTTTTATTTCCATGGGAGTTAATGCGCAAATCAAAGCAGACTTCAATGCTTCATCAACCACAGATTGTGAACTGCTGCTAACAACATTTAGTGATAAGTCAACCGGCCAGCCAATTTCCTGGCAATGGGATTTCGGTAACGGATATACCTCTACTGAACAGCACCCCGGGGCTGCCTATCTTAAACCCGGTATTTATACGGTAAGCCTTACCGTAAAAGACACGGCGGGCCATTCCGCCACAGTTATCAAAACAGGGTATATCACCGTAAGATCGAAACCCAAAGTGGATTTCACAGCCACCAACGTAAGTGGTTGCGCCCCTTTACAGCCTACCTTTACAGACAAATCAGACCCGGTAAACGGTACCCTGGTCACCTATACCTGGGACTATGGAGATGGCACTACCGGGACTGGCAGCAGCAGCACACATACCTATCAGCAGGCAGGCAAATATCCTGTTATCCTGATTGTTACTAATAGCTATCAATGTACCAACTTCAAACTGGTAGATACCCTGGTAAAGGTGACACCGCCTATAGTAGCCGATTTTAGTGTGACTGATAAAATATTCTGTAAGGCACCCGCCACCGTGCAACTGACCAATACATCTACAGGACCAGGTACACTGACCTATAAGTGGACATTTGACGATGGGAGCACCTCCGCCTTAAAAGATCCCGGTACACATACCTTTACAGGCAAAGGTATGCACGACATTACCCTAACGGTAACGAATACCGAGCAATGTACCGCTGTCAAAAAAATGGATGACATTAACGTTGCCGCCTACAAGACCGACTTCACCTTCCCGACTCCCATCTGTTCCAATACACCGGGGATCTATAGTGGCGTATTTTCCACTACTTCCCAACTAAAGGTAGCCTGGGAAATCAATGGCCAGCCAATTATGAACAATCCCGGCAATACCACTACCTATACACCTCCGGCTGCAGGTCTGCTAAACGTAAAACTGATTGCCACCTATGGTCAATGTGTGGATATCATTGAAAAAAAACTGGACATCAAACCAACTCCGACTGTCGGCATCACAGCAGCGGTACCTCCGTTCTGTAATATGCCGGCCTCCGTTCAGTTTACAGACAATGCCCCTGCCGGCACTTCCAGACAATGGGACTTCGGCGATGGTCAGACCTCCGGCGCAAAAGATCCTTCTCATTCCTATACCGCTGCAGGCAATTATGCCGCTACACTGGCTGCCACCACTAAAGATGGCTGTACTGCGACGAACCAGGTCAGTGTGGACGTATTCCCCGTAAAAATCACAGCGGATGAAAAAAACGGGAGTGGCTGCGAGGGGTTAATTACTACCTTCCATGCCTACAGCAGTAATTCAGATGCAATTAAAACCTATGAATGGGATTTCGGAGATGGTAGCCCCGGTTCCACAGCGCCCACACCCAGCCATCAATACAATAAAGCCGGCATCTACCTGATTTTCCTGAAATATACTACCATCAATGGTTGTAAAGGCAGGGTACAAACAACGAATAATGTAGAAGTATACCAGAAACCTGTACCTGACTTCTTTTCACCGGATGCACCCATGATATGTGGTAATACACCGGCTGTCTTCAAAGACCAATCAGATATGGGCGACAGTTGGCAATGGGATTTCGGCGACGGGGGTACCGGTTCCGGAAAAAATACGCCCCACAGCTACCAACTGCCAGGTACCTACACGGTACAGCTGATAGTAGGTAACCATACCTGCTATGATACGATCATCAAAAAGAAATATATTACTGCCACCAACCCATTTCCCCGGTATGCTGTCAAGCCGGTGGATTGTAATAAACGTACTACCATCATTTTTGAAGACCATTCCATCGGCGCCGAATCCTGGCTATGGAACTGGGGGGATGGTACCGATACCAGCTATACGGTTTCCACCAGTACGTTAACTCACGTATTCCCTGCCAGTGGCGTCTACCAGGTGGGGCTTACCGTAAAAGACAGCCACTGTACCACACATGAAAGCATGAGTGTAACCGTGATCGCTTCCGCTCCAATAATGATCACCACTGATAAAAATACGCTGTGCAGCAATGAATTACTGGGTGCTGCCATTACTACCTACAACCCGGCCATATATAAAACCGATAGCTATAAATGGATGGCCAACGGAACTGACGTAAGCGATCCGGACAACCAGCATACGTTCACCTACAAAAACCTGGCTCCCGGCAAATACAAAATGCAACTGGCCGCTGAAAACCTGCAAGGCTGTACAGACCTCAGCAACATTGTACCCGTCAGCGTACGGGGGCCTGTGGCAGCATTCAGGTTGCCGCCGGCAAAATGCCCCGGTAATGAACTTGTTTTCACAGACCTCACCAACATCAGCAACAGCGCCGGCGTTATCGAATGGCAATGGGATTTCGGTGATGGTACCCCCATACAAACCTTTACCAAAGGGCCTTTTCTCCACACTTACAAACAGCCGGGCAGTTATAACCCGATGATGAAGGTCACCGATAAAGACGGATGTATGAGTTACGGCTACGATAATACGTTGCTTGTAAAAGGCCCACATGCCACATTTACCGCCAGCAGCTATCTGGTCAAACCTGGCACCGATGTATATTTCTATAACCAATCCACCGAAACCGATGGCCTCATCACCAGTGTTGACTGGAGCTTTGGTGATGGAAATACTTCTACCGCTACTGGCACCGCCATGAACAACTATACCCAAAACGGCATTCACCAGGTAGTATTACGTATAAAGGATAACAATGGTTGTGAAGACAAGGCAGTAAAACAGGTGAAGGTATCTCCTATCGGGGCTAACTTTGCCTACAAAGCCATCTTTGCCAATGGTGGCAGCTGTGCACCCATGATCTTCTACTTTACCAACACTTCCCTGAATTATGTTTCCAGTTATTGGAGTTTTGGCGACGGCACCTCCTCCACGGAAGTCAATCCTGTACATACGTATACGGAGCCGGGGCGTTATGCCGTAGTACTCACAGCCATGGGAGAATCCGGGACCTCAGACCAATTCACCGATACCATAGAAGTGAAAGGTCCTCATGCCGCAATCATAGCCAGTTCAGATGGCGGCTGCCTGGAAAAGGAAATTCACTTTACCATCCTCAGTAAAAGCACGCAGGATTTTAGCTGGGATTTTACCGATGGTATTATTCTTCATACAAAGGATACAGCAGTAAAACATCTGTTCAAAACACCCGGCATCTATCAGCCACGGCTGTTATTATCCGATGAAAATGGCTGTAGGGGTAGTGCCCGGCTTCCCAACCCTGTTGTTATTGACAAACTGGATGTACAAATAAAACCAGTACCAGATATCCTTTGCGGGAAAGGAACAGTAACATTTGCCCCGGTATTCAACAGCTTTTCCATAGATCAGCTGGGCAAACCAGGCAGCTATCAATGGACTTTCGACGCTACGCTGATACCCACCAACGTAAGTACAGCCACGCCATCTTTTTTCATACCCACGCCCGGTAAGTATGATTTCAGTCTTACCACCACCACCGCCTATGGCTGCCATCAAACGGTGTCTACCAACGTGAACGTATACACGAAACCAGCAGTCAGCATTGCCGGTCCGGATAAAGTCTGTGTGCAGTCATCCACCAGCTTCAACGGCAGCGCAACAAACGACAACGGGCTCACCTGGCAGTGGAACTTCGGCAATGGACAAACCGCTACTGTAAGCACCCCTCCCCAACAGGTATACACCCAATCCGGCCCTGTCAACATATCACTCATTGTTGCCAACAAAGATGGATGTACAGATACCGCCCTGCATCTGCTGCAGGTACAACCTTTGCCGAACATAAAAGCCACTTCACTGAGCGACTTTATCTGCCGGCGTAATACAACTGTGTTGGAAGCTGTTGGGGGCAGCAGTTATGCATGGACGCCGGTGACCGGGCTCAATAACCCATTAATAGCTGCTCCTACAGCCAGCCCTGATAGCAGTACCACTTACCAGGTAAAAGGAACAGACAATAATGGCTGTATCAATATAGCGCAGTTAACACTACAGGTGATACAGCCTTTTAAAGTGATAGCCGCTCCGGATACAACACTCTGCCTGGGCGCCCTACTGCCACTATATGCATCCGGAGCAGATTACTATAAATGGGAAGGCGAGGGACTCAGCGATCCCAATGCCGCCGTTACTAAAGCAAAGCTGCCGCACACCGGTAACTATACCTACACCGTAACCGGTTACGACAACAAAGGATGTTTTTCTGATAAAACATCTTTGCAGGCAACCGTAGCACCTTATCCTACCGTTAATATAGGACCTGACCAGGATGTGATGGCCGGCACTTCCGTGTACCTGAGCCCACTGACAAGTAATGATGTTATCAGCTATAAATGGCTTCCGGAACATGATATCACTTGTACTGCCTGTGGAAGCATACAGGTAATTCCCAACCTTACCACCACCTATACGGTAGAGGTATCAAACCGCTATGGCTGCAAGGCAAAAGATGATGTTACCATACATATTCTCTGTAACCAGGCAGCCGTTTTTATGCCCAATGCGTTTACCCCCAATTTTGATGGACAAAATGACCGCATCTATCCGAAAGGGAAAGGAGTAAAAGAAATCAACTACCTGCGTATTTACGATCGCTGGGGAAATCTTGTATTTGAAAATACACATTTCCAGATCAATGTTCCTGCCGCCGGCTGGGATGGCAACAAGAACAATCAGAAATCCCTGGCAGGCAGTTATGTTTATTTTATGGAAACCATCTGCGAAAACGGAGAAAAATTCACATTCAAGGGAAGTATATTATTGGTGAGATAACCCGCATAAAACTACGTAAACAAGAATAGCGAATCCGCACTTTGATAGACTAAAACAACAAATCCTGCGACTTGAAGGCTTCTGCATTTTTCGTGATCACAGTCGGACAATTCCCGAACCATTTTCTCGAAAATCTAAAGCTATTAGCTGGTTCATTGCCATTAAAATAGTTTACTTCAAACAACCCTATTTTACGAAACTGCTTTCATAATTATCACTGTTCAGTCGGGAACGACTGGATGCGAAAATTCAGATCATATTACCGGTCCGTTTATTAGTTTTAGGGCTTACAATTACAAAATCCTTCGGCCAGGATATATCTGTATATTGTACAATAATTTGTATTGTAGCTCAAAGCTCCGGTCTACTTGTTGCTGGTGGGCTTTATTGTTTAATACGGTCCTAAGCTTTCTTTGCATGTATCTATACGCCGTTGCAAGAAATTACTTTCCATAGGATTACGTGCCAACGAAAGCGCTGTGGAGAAGTGTGCTTTCGCAACCGGATAATTTCCTCTACGGAGTTCAAGCTCACCAAGTGTAGCCGGGTAAAATGGGTAAGAAGAAAGACGATGAAGGTCATGGATGACACATATCTCCTGCAATCCGCGTTCCGGGCCATCCAGCTGTGCGATGGCAATCGCACGGTTAAGTGCAATGACCGGAGAAGAATGGATAGCCATAAGCATATCATAAAGCGATACTATCTGTTTCCAATCGGTATCTTCGCTTCTGGCGGCACTAGTATGCATTGAGGCAATAGCCGCTTCAATATGATATTTTGTCAGTTCTGTACCAGAGGCAGAAAGGTTAAGAAGTGCTTGTCCTTCTGCTATGAGGTTATGATTCCATAAAGACCGATCCTGCTCAAAGAACGAAACAAGATTACCCGAACCATCTAAACGGGTTGGTAGACGGGCCGCGTTGAGATACATCAACGCAGCAAGCGCGTATGATGGAGGGGTTACTAAAGCAGGTTGTTCGATGAGTAAATTCATAAGCAGCATGGCTTCCTGACAAAGGTCCATGCGCACTGCCGCCTCGGGTGAGGATCCATGATACCCTTCGTTGAAAAGCAAATATAATGCTTGCAGAACGGAGGAAAGCCTGGAGAGAAAATCCGCATCGGCGAGATCAAAAAGCTTTGTGGATTCCGCCAATATTTTCTTTGCCCGGGTGATGCGTTTTTCAATAGCGGCATGACTGCTCATGAAGGCCTGCGCAATCTCCTTTACATTGAATCCGCATAATATGTGCAATATAAGCGCAATTTGAGCCTCTTCAGAGAGGCGGGGATCGCAGCAGGAAAACATCATACGTAGCTGGGAATCTTTCACAGCGCAGGCACTAAACGCCTACTCTACCGTCGGAACCAGCGTCCATTCCGATTCAAGAAACCGCGTTAGTGCTGGCTCAGACACTCTAGCCGTGCGCTCCCGACGCAAGATATCCAGGGCGCGGTTCTTGGCAATAGCCATCAGCCATGCGGAAGGATTTTTCGGCAAACCACGTAACTTCCATGTCTCCATCGCACGGCAGAAGGCATCCTGAGTGACGTCTTCTGCCAATGCAAAGTTACGGACTCCGAAAAGCCGGGTAAGTGTGGCAACAATTCTCCCGAATTCATGCCGAAAAAAATGTTCCTCAATATCCATCACCTAATTCTAGTTGTCCGATTTCACGTACCTCTACAGAACCACCATCCCCGAAAATTGGGCATCCCAGGGAAAACTCCACAGCCTGTTCGATATCCCTGGCCACAATGATACTATACCCTCCGATTAGGTCTTTAGCTTCGGCATAGGGGCCGTCAATGACCTGCCTTTTTGTGCCTTTGACTACCTTGCCACCAGGTTGCAAGGGCTCTCCGAGTGATTTCACATGGCCTTTATCACTGAGGTCCTTAAGCCAGGCCATCCATTTGGCCGTTTTTTTCTGCATTTCCTCGGGAGATGCAGGTAGTTCGTACCCTCGATAGAAATATACAAATTCAGTCATAGTAGTTTTCTTTATGTTGATGTTTATATTTTATAATAGGCTTTTGTCAGCAGATACTAGTCGTCCAGGGCTCCCATAGTCAGATTGACGGTCGTTCCCATCATCCCGCTTGCCTTATCGGAAGCCACAAAGGCTGCTACATTAGCCATCTCTGCGAGTGTCATGAAGCGTTTGGGATGGTTCATGCCTGCAAGATAACCTGCGAACTGTTCCCAGGTTACGCCCGCTGTCTTGGCCCTCCATTCAAATATTTCCCTTATTGTCCCTGTCTCCGGCATGCCGTGCGGCTGCAAACAGACCACGCGGATGCCCTGAGGCGCGAGTTCAATCGACAGGTATCGGGTAAGCGCCTCCTTGGCAGCCTGTGACGGACCATAACCTCCGTTTGGTGTGCCTATTCTTGCTGGAGGTGCAGTAACGGTCATGATCACCCCGGATTTATTGGGGAGCATGCGTCTTGCCGCTAAACGCGCAGTCAGAAAGTATGATGTGATATAGCTCGTGATCGGCATGGAGAATTGTTTAAGATCCATATCGACCAGCGATGCCCCCAGATACCTGGTTGGTGAGTTCCCCATCGCATTGAAGGAAATATCGATATGGCCTGCCTTAGCCACTACAGACGCCAGATGCTTATCTATAGCCTGCTCATCAAGGGCATCAACTTCCGCGGCCTCAGCATCGCCGCCAGCAGACACGATGTCCCTGGCAATCGCTTCCACAGGCGCCAAGCGGTGCCCGGTAAGAAAAAGCCTGGCTCCTTCGCGTGCGAAAGCACATGCAACAGCGCCACCGATTTCGCCGCCTGCCCCATAGATCACTGCAATTTTGTCTTTCAACTCATTCATAATTTTTCTTTTTAATGTTGAGAAATGACACGTGAATCCTTCACGTTTCATAGCTAAGACGTTTGGAGTGAACGTTTCCGGACATTTTATTTGGATTATTTTATTTGGTGGTCGGATCGCTGACAGGACAATTTCCCAATCTTTTCTTGACACTTTAAGTTGATGAACGAATCTAACCATTTGAAAACCAAAATTTCCAGACGTTCTTATTTGCTTATGCGCAGGTACCGGGAAAATAAAAATCCGCTCCGGCGAACCGGAGCGGATACCTGTTATATTCCGATCATGTCATAATGTGGATATAATACTGTGGTAATTTGTTTTTTGCAGACAAATTACCGGATGACAGTTCTTAATATAACCACCGTGCGGCTATCTTATCATAGTTTGATAATACAGTAGCACCAACATTGCATTCATTTCCATTCATAAGAGAATTTGCATCACTAGCAGGTGTGCCGGGGATCAGCGAACCGCCGGGTTGATTTGTGTGCGTAAAGGAAATAGTATGCCCAATTTCATGCGTAATAGTGCGCTGACGTTGTGCAAAACTGTTACCAGCAATCTTCGCTTTGTGGATTTGGATAAGATTCCCAGCCTTGCCACCGGAAGGATAAGAACCCAGGCCGCAGGTAAGGTCACCAAGATCGGCATCCTTGATTAATATGTCATAGGATGCACCAGCGACTATGTTGAAATGTAAATCTATATCGCCTCCGATGTTGTTCCACTGATCAATAGCAGAATTGATCTCAGGCATCATCGAAGCCATGCTGGGGTCTACTTTGATGCGAACATTTAAGGCATTAGCAGCAGTCAGTTTGCTACCTACCCATTTTTGCTCTGTGGAAGCTTTACCCCCGGGAACTTCCATGTCTTTAGCGAAGCGGATATCGCCATCAACGATATAGGCGTCACCGTTATCAACGATATTGCTCTGGGAAAAGCCCAGACTCCGAATGTAAGTGAGCACTTTGGCTGCATTATCCTTTTTTTCAGGAGCTACAGGTGCATCAGCGCTTTTGCCGCATGAAGCCAAAAGTAATGCTAACAGTACAATAGATGCGAGTGTTTGAATGTTCTTTTTCATTGTTAATTTGATTTTGGTAATTGTGGGTAACGATCGAAATATACAGGATGACATGTACAGTAGCGGAAATATTGCTATTCCGCTTCACTGCTGATATATTTTTAAGTTCAAAGCTGATTGCTATTGCATATACATCTTATGTGCTCCGGCGTTTTTCTTATCTGTGTAGAATCCAATAACAGCCCAAACCTTCATTCACAAAGAAAGTGCGTGGCATACTTATCAGCCAATAAGACTAATGAAGTGGCCCTTTTTGTTGTCAATTTGTTTTTTTAGTAAACACCATCATACGGATTTTGATCTGCTGGTGTGATGCTGGTGTTGGTGGTAAATTCAGCCGTAGGTAACTGGAATATCAGTCGCCATGAACGGGCAGGAAGATTGATAATACGAGGATGGTCACCCGTGCGAACTAAGCCCTGACCAGTACGTATCAGGTCGAACCAGGCAAAACCTTCTCCATACAGCTCTTTTCTCCGTTCTACCAAAATATCGCTTACAAGTGCTGCACCGGTAGAGGCAGTTCTTGTTGCATTTCTTTTGTCCTGTAGTTCCCATAACAGCGCCTGGGCTGCCGCATCCTGGCCACCCTGCCTTGCAAGGGCTTCTGCCTCTATCAACAGCATTGTCGCTACCTTTAATCAAAACAGAAGCTCTGGCAACAGGCTCACCGTTTTCGTTGATGACGCGCCCTTTTAATTCAACAGGAATAAATAGGATTCCTACTTTATAGGATGTCGTGAACGCATTGGCATTCATCTGTAAAATTACTAAGAGCCTAAAAATGCTGCACAATTTCGTTAACAGCAATTTCATAGACAAGAACCGGCTTCCGGTCTTGCGGGGAATGGTTTGATTCATACGTGTTATGTTTTGGTGTTTACAGGGTAGATTGTAGGTTTATGCTGCTGTAACCAGGTTACACAGTAATCACATTATGTGCAGATTGGGCTTGACCTGCATCATTTCTCCTGGTTTTCAGCTTTGTCTTCTTTTATTAAGGGTATTATTTTAGTTAAGAAAAGGTGTGCATCTGATCATTATCACTTTTTATCCTAAAAGATATATTATAGCTGTTCACCTGTATTTGCAGCAGTTATGGAAAGACATGTCTTATCCTTTGCCACTATAGAAAAAGAATAAATTGCTCACGGGTTGAATACACCAAAGATATCCAATGAAAACATGCAGGACTTCTCGAATATTACCTCATTGTCTATAAAAATTAACTTGTTTTAGTTAGGGTACTTGACGAAAAAAATCTCGCACATTGGCTGCCGAACCCGGCTGCCGTGACGACCGACCGGCGGCAATGCTGCAATTAGCCATACAGGCCATGCAGATTCGGATCAGGCCCACCTGGCTTAGTCACGGGCCATATCAGGTCCGCTGACCCTACAATAGATAAGGAATGCGAACTAATGTTGTGAGGTGCAATTATCTGCATTTGCATAAATTAATAAAAGATAGGTGGGAAAGTAAAAGCGAAAATGCATGAAAGTCTTCCAGACAAGGAGAAAATATTGGATTTGAGTATCTGGCTTCCCACAACCAAGGTTGAAATTAATTTGTAACCCTTTCATGCTCTTTGTGGGTTTAAGGTTAACTCCTTTGATGTTGTTGGTGTTAATTGCTTTGGTTTAAAGTCCTAAAATACTGATCAGTGAATCATTTACAGAGAGAAAGGTTACACTAAGTTTAAGCATTGCTGGTGTAACCTTATATGTTACCATTCACATTCGTTTGGAATGATAAACCTTGGTAGTCAAACAACATTAAAGCCGCGTAAATCATGATATTTATGCGGCTTTAATATTGTTTGTATTCTTTGTTGTGATCCCCTTGTAGCACGTATGTTTGTAATGTTTTTGTAGATTCTGTGTTTGATAGTGGTGAGTGTTTATTGCTAACCGTTATGCTGACCTTTAATAGGTTTAACCAATAATATTCAAGATTAGTTTTATTTTGATTCATATCACTCTTTTTTAGCAAGTCATTAACTTGCTCTATGAGTACATATAATTAAAACGTTGCCTCTCAACAATATGCACCAAATTTCACCACTTCTCCCTAAAAGTTCTTATCTTACAGCTTGTTACCAGCCCCTATTCTCTCCGACTTTTCCTCCGTTGTCATTGACTTGTTTATTATTTAAAATCAGAAAAACAATTTTTATGAGAACGATTCACCTTTTCGTAGCTATTGCTTTTTTAGAAGCCTGTACTTCCGCCCCCAACAAATCAGCAACTGAAACCGTAAAAACGGCTGATTCCACTCCTTCTAAACGGGAAATGCTAACGTACCCCTACAAAGCAGCATACTCTTCGGATTTTGAAATCGGCGATCCTAAAAATGCGCAAACAGTACTCGAACTATACAAAAACTGGGACGCCAACACTGTTGACAATTCAAAGAGTTCTTTCGCAGAAACTGACACCATGTATTTTTCCGACGGCAGTATGTTTGCCGGCAACAGAGATAGCCTCTTTGTTGTTGCGAATAAGATGAGAGGACAGATGGGCACCGTTGTTAATTCTATCCATGCGTGGTTACCGATCAAAAGCAAGGATAGGCAAGAAAATTGGGTAATAATATGGACCAGGGAGACCTCAACAGACGCCAAAGGAAAAACGACCGCGAAGGAACTACAGGAAACATGGAGGCTTGATGAAAATGGGAAAATCAACTTACTGTATCAATATATGCAACTTCCGCCCAAAATGATGGCATCATCACCAGCAAAAAAGAAATAGTATTTGTTTTTTATCAGATTGGCAATGCCCCATTGATCAAACGCAATACGGTATAGCATTTAAGGCCAGTGACGGTTAGCACAATTTAATCATTCTGTTGCTAACCTCAACGCTCACTTTTCTATCGTTACTTATCTTTTCACACACTTACTACTAAAAACAAAAAACCTTGTAGAATCAGCTTCTACAAGGTTTTAATTACGTCAGCGTATTTACTTTTACTCTCTTTCGTGATCCCCTTGGGATTTCCGATCTATTTCCTAGTCTTACCGCAGATCACTTAAACACGTTCTAAAACGTTGATTTTAAGCATTCTGCAACAGCAAATCGCTTTTCTACTTCTTAACTTTATTAAGGTTGGCCCCACTTTAATAGACTAAAAAATAGACTAGTTATGCTGTTACCTCTTAAATTAGTATGCAAAAGTAGCAAGATTAGGCGCGATGGTACAAGCCTTATTTTTATCCAGTATTGCTACAACTCCGACAAAAGAACATTGTTAAACACTGAAATCGCTATCCCTCCCGCCTATTGGAAAAGATCACGGATAGCGGCAAACCTACCAGAAATATTTGGCGATCCCGAAGCACTCAACAAAAAACTTAAAGCCATGCTACGTGTGGTTGAGGATATTATATCCCATGCGGTGCAAAAGAAAATAATAGACGTGCTGGCCTTCGTCAAAAGCATTTTTAAACCTGACCTAAACCCCGCAACCCTTTCCCCTATGGCGGAAAAGGTTGCAGACAGGCAGCCGGAAACAAACCTGGACTTTTACTTTCAGATAGATGATTACATAAAATGCAAGACCAATAAGGTTACGCCTGGCATGTTGCGGGTTTATAAAAACATGAAAGACCACCTACAGGCTTATCAGGACTATCGTAAGGCCATTATTACCTTTAACAGCCTTGACTTTAATTTCTATGAGGGACTGGTCGACTTCCTGACATTTGAATATATCCAGCGTAGGCGCAAGGCCGTTACAAAGGGCCTCAAAACAGCCACAGTAGGCAAAACGATTAAACAGCTCCGTATATTCGTCCGGGATAGGGTACGCCGTAAAATCATCCCTCCTATTGACTTATCGGATTTTAAAATACTGAATGAAGATTCGGACGCTATATACCTTTCATGGAAGGAGATAAACCAGATATATAATACTGACCTGACGGATTTCCCCTCCCTCCTTCCCTATCGTGATTTATTTGTTTTGGGATACCTTACCGGGCTTCGGTTTTCAGATTTTTCCAATATCAAGCCAGAAGATATACGGGAAGGTATGCTCCGGAAAAAGCAGGGAAAATCGGACTACTGGGTAGTAATTCCCCTAATGGACGTGGCTAATGAGATCCTTATAAATCGCTTCCAAAAGGTAATCCCTATCGTAAACAACCCGGATTTCAATGTAAATATTAAAGAAATTGGCCGACTGGCGGGCATTTGCGAGACTGTCAAGTTCTCCTATAAGAAAGGGAATTCCTAAAGGTTCTGCTCCTACCAACAGCCCTTAAATAGATGTGACAACTCACAAACGGAGAATTATTTTTATTTTTTGAGGATTCAAAAAAAATCCTAATTTCAATTGTTAATCCGAATATTTCTTTACAACCCAATAATTGCTTATGGAAACGTACTTCAGAATAACACCAACAACATAATTTTTTATTAACCTCTAATTTTTGTCGAGCATGCAGAAAAAGTTATCCCTTATCGCCATAATCCTGGCGAGTTCACTTTTTGTTTTGCATTCGTGTACCAAGCAGGACAAGATTGAAAACAAAAAGTCTGACCCGCAAAAGGAATTAATTCAGGCAGCTAAAATTTTTTATGAATCCTCCTCCCATGCATCATTAAATATTGCCTGGGACCATCCAATTTTCTCCAGCGATCTAAAACGTGTATCCTTCCCGCTTATTTGGACAGCCACATTTGAAATCCCACTAAAAGCCTATAGGCGATTGGTAATTAGTCAGGATGGGAAAAAGAAGCTCTCAGGTGAAATTATAGAAGCTATACCAACAGCGAGTTATTTTAACACTCATCCCAAAGGAATTAATAATGCTGACTTTGAAGGCACATTAGGCGCATATGATTTTGAGATGAAATTTAAACATGCTATTTACTATGAGAAGGGAATAATGAAATACAAAAGCGAAATCAAAACCTTTCCATCTAAAAAAGCATATACGCAAACACCTAAAACAGAAGCCTGCTATTCTGTACAAGCAACTTACTATCAAAATGGAGTATATGGTGTAGTATCCTATTACTATTGTGATCAAACTGTGGGAGGGCCAGTAGGTGGTGGAGAATCAGGGCAGGATTCCGGAGACAGAGGAGGACCTTCAATAGACAGATACGATAAAGCTGATCCAGAGTGGGATGGAGGAGCCACCCCACCTCCGACTATCACCGATATAAAGAAAGATCAGGTACATGACCCTTGCCTTTCCGCAGCACTTAACCTTGCATTGTCAAGGGGATTACAAAACGAAATTACAAATGCCTTTAATGACCTATTCTCTGGACTAGATGGAATCACACTCACATTTTTAGATGGGCCTCTTCCCAAACCAACTGCGGGAACCACCGCGGCTGTTGGCCGGTTTGATATAGAAATCACACTGGATAATTCAACTTTGCCTAAATATGCTCAGGAAGACATAGTAGCTACAATTTTGCATGAAGCGATACACGCAATGTATGATGCAAAAGGATTAGAATCCGGCGCAAACAAATTCACTTTTTCTGAGTATATACAACACAATCTTATGGCTGATAGGTACGTATCGAAAATAGCTACTGCATTGCAGGAAATTTTCCCTGGACTAAATGACTATGATGCAAAAGCACTTGCTTGGGGTGGTTTGCAAAAAACCGCATCTTGGAATGCTTTAAATCCAGTTGATGCCAATAACCTTCTATTAGCAGCAGACCAGTATAACGATAAACACCTAAAAGGCACTCGTTGCAGATAATTTTTTTGTTTTCTTAATTTAAATATTTCTCAATGGCTAATTTAAAGATTTCCCAACTTTTACTTTCTCTGCTGTTTCTAAGCGCATTTACAACCGAAACTGTTCTGGGGCAGAGAAATTTACCTGGTAACAAAGAGCAACAAAAATTAATAAAAATAATTTCCAGAAATATAGAATATCCCGCAAATTTCAAAGAAAGCAAAAAAGCTATCGCCTTTTCCTTAAAATTTGTTCTGTCAGAAAAAAATAAGGTTATCCAAATTTTAAGTTCTAAAGAAACCCCTGCTGGAATGGTCAATAATATAACTGAAATGAAAACTTATGACACTATTGACTGGGCTGAAATCATTAGCAATAAGGTGGATAAGGGTACTACCTTGATTATCCCAATTACAGTTACTCCTGATGATAATGTCGAAGGTTTACCCAATTTTACGTTAGAGGAATTGAATCGTCTATTTAAATACGATAATGCAGATACTCTTGCTATTTCACTCTCTTTTATAATGCAACCCTTATCTCTGCAATATCGAGAGGCAAAAAAATAGTCCCAAGTCATACAAATCTATCAAACGACAAGTGCTAGTTATATCAGTACTTGTTGTTTGACAATGTAACATGACAAAAAACAGTTACCTACAAAGAACAACAGCGCCAATTAGTTTAAAAATTATTAAATTGGTATAGACAAGTCAACCCAAATAAAACTAAGTATACAGGAAAGGCAATTTCGCACTTCGATAGACTAACAAATAGACCAAAAACAAAAAACCCGCGCAGCGCGCAGGTTTTTTGTTTCTCCAGTGATCCCTGTGGCACAGAAATCGAACTTTTTTATTTACGATCTAAGAAAGCTAGCTGATATTTTATAATTTCTGTTCTGTTATTTAAAATTAATCCTAACTGTCAGATTAAATCGCAACTATTGCACATTAGTTCCCTATTTGGGGATAATATTCAAAACTCACTTGCAAGACATGAAATTTTGAGACCTGGATACCAGAGAGCCTTTATTTTTAATTAAAACGCATTTTGCGATAAAACAAGCTGAAATTATCCGCGTAAAAACTAACAGTTGGCAATTGTTCCCTTTAATAAATGAAAACAGGCAATATTAAGAAATTACACAGCCTATTGAGGAAGTGTGGTTTATTTACATTCGGGAAGCGATAAAAGATTATCTGTCTTCCATGAATCAGGGGCTGTCTTTACAAACTTATTCCCTCTCGGTGATGTCTCTCGCTGTAAGTATGCTCTATTACCGAACAGATCTGTAACATATGCAACCCCCCCAGTCGAAATCCAATCATATATCTGGATCCGAGTAGAAACGCCTTTTGCATTGGTATCTTCATTTACCCATCCTAATTCACGAATAGCCGTATATGGATTTTCATGAACCCCTTCATCTTTCCTAATACATGTAATTCTAACTGCCATATTAAATTTTATTTTTCTGGGCTAACAACCCCAAAAATATAGAAATTTCCTTAAACTTATAACTAATACCTAACTTCTAAACATATTTAAAAATTTCTAAATATTTTATCAAACATTCACTGGTACATGCATATTGGCTGAATTCTGCAATTATATTTTTTTTACTTTGATTTATTTGCACGCCTGTTTTTTTCCTAAACCTGCCGCCAGGTTTGTTATATTCAATTTTAATTGCTTCAACAATACTATATAAAAAGTCTATTTCAAATTTACCCCTAAAAATCTTTTGCCGATTCTCACTCTTGAATTTTCCAATCTTTAACTCCACATCTTCCTCGGAAACATCAATAGCTTCAGGAAATAAAGTCTTTATTTTACTTAAATCATAGTTTGCGACAATTTGATCAAGATTGATCACAGGAATGATAGAATTTAGGCTAAAACTACTTAAGTTCACTCGTTCTTTTGAATCAACTGATGATTTTTCTCTTTGGCAAGCTAACCAAGCATTAAAGAAAGTGGTTTTTTCATGAAACTCATTCTGCCTTGCGATAAAAAGTTCATTCAGTAATTGAAAGGCATCATCACTTTCATTGTAACCGAATTCAATTTTAATAAGTCTAATAAAAGCCTGCAAGGTCGTATAAAAATTTTCAACTGAATAAACAGGCGTTTCATATACTTCATCAGCTATTTCTATCGGTGGGTCAAAGTCTCTATCAACAAAGTATAATAATTTCACAGATTTATATTCATCCTTACCTGATACCAAAGATTTAAATCTTAATACTTCCTTCTTTCCCTCACAGTTTAAGACAATTATATTCTCTGGTTTATATTTTGTCGTCTCTTCAATTCTTTTAAAATAGTATTTCGCATCATCCCCTTCAAAACAACAGAAAACACCATCTTTATAGTAAGCTTTCATTCTTGTAAACGCCGTAAAAATCACTGTAGCTCCTTTTCGATTCTCTCTTAATGATTCTACACTCATATCGATAGTTATAGATTATAGGGTTCCTTTAATCTGGCTGCTTAAAACTAGTTGTAGTTACAAACTTACTTATATCTTCCGCATATTCATCAAGGTCATTATCAAAAATGAATGGCGAATGAGTAACTGACAACAGCAGTTTGCATTTTTGCGATTTTAAAATATCTGGCAGTAATTTCTTTTGCCATTCCATAGATAGCGACAACTCTGGCTCATCAAAAAGAACGATTATATTATTGTGTTCATTAAAAAAAATCTTTGCAAATAATGAAATGATTTGCTTTTCCCCTGAAGACAATTTTTTCAAATGAATAGGCTTTTCGCCTCCGTCCTGTATTACACTTATAGTTACTTTGCTCTCATCATAAACCATTTTCTTTCCATGCAAGTAGCCATTACATGTAGCTTCAAACATTTTAATAGAATTGTCAACTTCTCTCTGTTGATCATATATTTTTATAAGCTTTGATAAGAAATTGTGCAAGTACTTATAGTTTTTATCATTTGATATTTCATTTGTTTTGACTAACTCAACTATACGTTCCTTATTTGATTGGCTAATATTTGCGCCAACTCGCTCCAAAATAATATTCAAATTTTCAAGCACGATTACCTTCTCATTGTCGACGCCGGGATTATTATCAAGATATTCACTTAGCATTTCACCTGTTATTTCGGAGAATCCTAATATTGCCGAGTTCTTAATACTCTCTATTACTCTGTTGAGCGTAATAATAACGTCCTCCATACCAAACTGAATCAATCGAGAATCATCATGAGGTATCTTTACTTCATCAAGCGCTCCCAATTTGCTTAATTCCTCTTCAATTCTTCTGTAAGTTGGAAAATAAAGTACCTCTGCATCTATTTCTTTACGAATCGTCAATTTAGCATCCTCAAGCCTAGCAAATTTACCCGAAAAGTTGGATGTTAATATTTTCTTAATGATATAAGATGGATACTCCAACTTTTCTGCCAGCCTATTTATCAACTCCAAAAATTCCTTACCCGATTTATATCCTTCCTTTACACCTATGTTAGCCACAAGCTCCCTTTCATACTCACTTAAATTCCGTGTAATTAATCCAATAACCTTCAAGTCCTGTCTATATCGAATATTCTCCTCATCATCTACCACATCTAGGTCCTCTTTATCAATTTCAATCCTTTTACCTGTATTGAACTCAATGATTATCTTTTGAAATTCTAATAATCGGAGCTTTGAAAATTTGCAAGTCAAAGTGTAATATAAAGCATTTAAAATAGTGGTTTTCCCTATCCCATTTTCACCTATAAAAATCTTAAAGTTAGAATCGAATGGAATTGTAATTGTTCGATCGTTGAATAGGGATTCAATCTTAAAATACTTTATGTTATGTTCTTTTGTTAAGGGATCCATGCATTATTGGAATTACATTTATTAAAAAGATCCTAATACCACAGATGCGATATAGGAAACTGACTTTGATCCATCAATTTACACAAATTCTCCAATACTTTAACTATCATTTTACATCATCTCCTAGCTGACACAACTTTACAGCCGAATGAGATACCATCCCTAGAAAAACCGGAAATAGTAAGATGCTAGCAGATGGCTCATTTGAGTGAAATGATATTGTTGTTAACTCAATAAAATTGATTGCCATTGACTTACTTTCCTAGTCCAATAAATTTCAAGGCTTCGATTTTGAAGGTCTGTTTGGATCGTTTCCTAAACCCTAAATGCTCTACAGGTAACCTTTATCGAAAAAACATTTACTAAACGGAGGAATAGTCTAAATCCTAACACAGGATTTAGGCTATTCCGCAAAAGAGGGATTCTATTTCGCATTCCTCTCGATTCTCTTTAATAAATATCCAAATATTTCCTCTAAATAGTACTACTCCCCACAGTCCTTTGATATAGAAATCGCGGTATCTCTCATTCCTCTTTTTAGACAAAAGATTGACCCTTGTAGATAGGTTCAAATCTTGCAACACCCTTCCACGTTAAATATCCATGGCCCTTTGAAAATAACTGGGGCTTTTAAAAAGCCGCTGAGAAAGCAGCGGCTCCCAAATCTACACGATCCTTCAAAACTATTATTTACCATCCTACAAATCCAACATTGAGCTTTCCAATTCCCCTCTAACCTCTTCTGCAATCTCGCAAATCTTACCCTTTTCAGCATTACTCAACACAGAAACTACCCTACCGTTTTCAATTCTATCCCCACTCCTAACCTTCCTATAAAAAGTAGGAACGCTATAATTACACTCTTCACAAACCCGCTCTCTAAAACGTATAGCACTCGCGGTAAATGCGCTATGAAGCTTATTCAATACATTCATATCGTTACCCATAAATCAATGTTTTATTGTTTGAAAATTGAGTTGCCATATAAATACGCGTCTCTATATCGAGATCGTAAACCGCTAGGAAAAAAGACCTAAAATAACATGCTCCAAACTCCACCCTTACTGTATTCAGAAAGCACTCTTGCTGATTTATAAGTATCTCCACATACTCATCGATCGTTTCATTCAGTTCATGCTGACCAACAACGGAAGCAAATTCCGCTAAATCATCCAATGATTCCGCCAGTTGGATACACAAAACCTCATTCAAGTCCCGAGCTTCAGCCTTAATCAGCGCATCCCGAACAGTAAAAACCGCTCTCGCTGTTGCAATGAAGAAATTGGTCAGTGACATAAAATGATCCCTTTTATCTGATGACCAGGCGTCCGCTTCTTTGCTGCTTATCACTTTGCTTAACTGACACCAACAAAGCTCAATGAACCCTCTTTCAGAGCCATAAGGGGTAATTCTCTTTAGAACTGCTAATAAACTTTCCATAATAAATACTTTTAAAACTTGGTTTAACAATGCATATCTATCCGGTTTAAGCCAAACAAATCCCCTTTCGGATCAGGCGATCCGATTATCAATTCCTTATGATCTAGCTTGATTTCTCTATTAGTCAGTGGGCGCACAGTAGGGTCAAAACAAAAAGCGCAGGCCCAACATTACCCGTCTTGGAGGCCCTGAGAAGCCTTAGGGAACGAGTAAGTGGGCCCACGCATAGCATGGGCTATTCACTTATCGTCCTCATTCCCTTTAGAATTTCTCAGGTTCCCAAGATGAGGATTAAGCGAAAGCCTTAATAACATTAAGGGTTCGCGAAAATACTCATTATTAAATGAATACTTTCAATGCAAAGATAAGAATTCTTTTTAACAATTTGTGTTATAAACCAGATTTTTTATAAGATTTTTCGACCACTTTACTCGCTCAATATGATCGAAATGACTACAGATAGATATTCAGAAGAACTTATTAAACTCGGTGAACATATTCGCAAATTAAGAAAGGAGCGCAAACTAACGCAGCTAGATCTTGAAGTCAGATCAGGAATCGACAATGGCGATATTAGCCGGATTGAGAATGGACAAAAGAACATAGAGTTTCATTCGATTGTGAAATTGGCTGTTGCACTTGACGTCGAATTGTACCAATTTTTCCCAAGAAAATGATCCAATCTATCATTCTTTCAAAAAGCATTTTTGAAATGTAACTTCTCATTTGCACTCTCATTTTATCTCTAAACCTGATTTTAACCTCTTTAAAATTTGTTGGGGTTAAAAATATTTTCACTCCCAAACAAGACTTTCTATAAGGTACCTTCATCCATATTCTAATGCTATTTTCACTTCTTTAATTCTCAACCCGCCGACTTCGGAGGCAAGGGTAATGTCAGGTTGTGATACAACCTGTAATCTTGCAGATTTTTGCGAAGCTGTAAATCTCAAAAAAAGTGGTTGCAATGCAATCCAGCATTTTATGCGCCCAAGGAACTGAAAACCAATAGGGAAAAGGCTTTCGCACACCTTCCCTATGACAAATGACAAAAACTATCAATTTACCACCATTGTTTGAAACCCCTGCCGGGGGGCGCAGGGGGCGCGGCAGCAGCGCCCCCGCATATAACCATTCTCAGTGATCCAAACAACTACTTCATTTCGTATATTCGTTGTTCATCCTTATTCACGGGAGAAAAAGTGTCGTTGATTTAAAGTGAAATGTGTTATGGAAAAGTTGACCCCAAAAATGGCAGTGGACCTACTGCGCAAAGAAGGCTTAAACATCACGTTAGAAGAAGCCGAAGAAATTCTGATTGTAATCTACATTTTGGCAGAGATTGCCGTTAACCAAATTTTACGTCATGAGAATTGCTGACTTATACATTCGCGTTAGTACAGATGAACAGGCTGATAAAGGTTATTCCCAACGTAACCAGGAAGAAGTACTACGCAGATATTGTGACATGAATTACATTCAGGTTCGTAAAGTGGTTTATGAAGATCATTCTGCAAAAACTTTTAATCGTCCTGCATGGACAAAACTATTAGCAGACTTACGGAAGAGCAAAGGCAAATCCGATTTGATCATCTTCACAAAATGGGATCGATTCAGTCGCAACGCCGGGGATGCCTACCAGATGATTAACCAACTAAGGAGCTTAGGCGTAGAACCACAGGCAATAGAACAGCCGCTCGACATGTCCATTCCTGAAAACAAGATTATGCTGGCGGTATATCTGGCAACGCCAGAAGTAGAGAACGACCGTAGGGCGTTAAATGTATTCCACGGAATGCGCCGGGCAAAAAAAGAAGGACGATGGATGGGAACGGCTCCAATCGGATATAAAAACAGGACGATGGAAAATGGTGATAAGTACATCGGCCCCAAAGAACCGGAAGCTGGCATTATGAAATGGGTATTTCACGAGACTGCAGCCAACACGTATAACACCGAGCAAATATGGAAAACCGCCCGTCTGAAAGGCTTAAAATGCAGCAAGAATAATTTCTGGATGGCGATCCGTAACCCAGTGTATTGTGGCAAAATCCATGTTCCCAAATACAAGGACGAAGAAAGCATGTTTGTGCAAGGCAAGCATCTGGCGATTATCTCCGAGGCGCTGTATTACAAAGTCCAGCAAGTACTCGACGGAAGAAGAAAGAAACAACGGACAAAAACCGTCGTTGACGAAATGCTACCTCTAAGAGGTTTTCTTGTCTGCCCTAAATGCGGAAAGATGCTTACCGGCAGTGCATCAAAAGGACACACTAAACATTATCATTACTACCATTGCGTTTCTTCTTGTGGAAGCCGTTACAAAGCAGACAAAGCCAATGAGCTATTTGCCACTGAAATAAAAAAGTATGTCCCCCGCCCTGCTTTCCGGGAAATATATAATCAAGCTATTCTCTTCGCCTTCAAATCTCAAACAAAAACTAACTACAACGAAAGGAAACAACTTCTAAACACAATAGACGCTTTATCCGATCAAATCAAGGAAGCCAGAAACTTACTCTTCTCCAAAGAAATTGATCCCGCTGATTATAGGGAAAGCAAGGCTGACTATGAAAGACAGATATCAGAACTCGAAGCACGTCTGTCCGAAGTACCACAAAACAATCATAATATCGAAGGCATTGTAAGCAAGGCAATGGAAATCCTTTGCCAGTTGGACATCCTGTATAACAACGGCACCATTGAAGAAAAAAGAAAGATCATCAGATCAATATTCCCCGAAAAATTAATTTTTGACGGAACACATTATCGAACTACAAGAATAAATGAAGCGGCTAATTTAATATACGCGCTGGAGCAGCGTTTGAGCCAAAAAGAAAAAGGGACAAACCTTTCTGAAAAAGATTTGTCCCTTATCGTGATCCCCTTGGGACTCGAACCCAAGACCCATACATTAAAAGTGTATTGCTCTACCAACTGAGCTAGGGAATCATTCACCCCGTTTTTGTTTAACGGAGTGCAAAGATAGTAATTTCTAAATTACTTCCAAATTCATTTTTAATTATTTATCTAAAAAACATTTCTGATATATATAAAACGTCCCTATGGTGCGGCATTAAACTTCGCATCCAGCAACTTCATGAAATACCCTCCCACTACGCTCCTCGCCTGAAATCCGACCATTTTCCCATCCGTAGTTTCATGCCAGTCGCTGAGTGGAACACGTGTAGTCGTTTGCGTTATATATGTATATAAAGGCGCCACAAAAGCCTTGAAATCATCATCGTTGCTGGCGAGTACCGCGCTCCACATAATCCAGTCCGATTTGGTATAAGTTTTACGGCTGTCGAGTGGTAAGCCGAATTTTTGCTGGTGAGCGAGATAGAAATCTATTTCCTTCTTATATACGGATGCAGGAAAGAGATGGAAGTTCAGCACTTTATCCCATACCATGTTGTATTTCTGGCTCCATGTGTTTTTACTTTCGAAAGCAAGACTAAAATGGTCGCCATCATCAGCGAGCTTAGTCCAGGCGGCGGCCATTTCTTTGGCGGCGTTTTCGTATTTATCTGCAACGGCTGTTTGCCCCGACATACGTGCCAGCATGGCATAGGCACGGATACCGGCAATAGCTTTGAGCGAAAGGTTGGTATTGCGCGCCAGGTGTCCAGCAAAATCATCGGTACATAATTGGTTAGCGGGATCGAAGCCTTCTTTCATCAGGTAGTCTGCCCAGGTGGTAAGGGTAGCCCAATGTTTTTGGGCGTAGTTGGCGTTGCCTTCTGCCCGGGCGATGGCGCCGGCGAGTACCAGCATATTACCAGATTCTTCTACCGGCATACCTTCCCCATAGGCCTGACCGTTAGCCAGCGGATAGGTACCCAGGTCGTGTGCTGCATATGGTTTTGTGTATTGGCCGCTTTCAGAGAAATAGAAGATGCCGTTCATCATTCCTTTCAACAGGTCGGGGTTGTAGAGCAAGTATAAAGGCGCGGAAGGATAAGTAATATCTACGGTGTTGATGCAACCATTACTGAAATTTTCTTTAGAGAGAAACAGGATATCTCCCTGTGGACTCGTAGCCAGTTTATGTGCGGAGATAGACTGCCGGTAGGCCAGCTCGCAGAGTTTGGCATAAGACTCACCACCGGCTTTCAGGGCGTCATTATGTAGTTGTGTATTGAAATGGTGGCAACGATCAATAATAGAAGCGTAATCACGATATGCCGCATTCAACTGCTTATCGATGGTTTGGGTGGCATCATTTTTCCACCATGCCTTCAGGTTGGTATTAAAGTATTGCAGGGCATAAAGGTCATCGTAACCGAGGAGAAACAGTTGTTCTTTGGGCATGCTGTTAACGGCGCCCAGGTTCACGACAGTACTCAACATCAGCTCTTTGTCGGCCCTGGTATTGCTGATGGTAGTGCCATTTACAAATAGTTGTGTGGCGTCCGCAGCAGGACTAATATATTGTTGCGGATGCGAGGCTGTAGGTGCGGCCACGTACATGTAACCCCAGTCGATGCGCAGGTCATCGCCTTTCTTTTGCAGGACGGGCTGTTCTTTCGTGCCGGCCTTTAAAACAGATAATTGACCGGAGGTATACTTTGCGGTGGTAACAGCCTGGGAGGGAACGTTTACGCATACACTGGAAGAGGCGCCGAAGTATACGGCTACCTGGTGAGTGGCGTTATCATTAGCGGCTACCTGGTAGGAAATATAGGATACAGGCCTGGAGATCAGGTTCAGGTCGTCCATCAGTAAAGGCGAAGTGAAAGTGAGGGTCAGGTTTACAGGACCACAGGTGAAATCGTAGGCCGTTTGGGTGGCGTTGAGACGCAGGGCGGTTTGAGTACCTTTCGCTATTCCTTTTATTCCGGGAACCGCCACCAGGCGGGATAGGCCGGCATCCAGGAAGGCGCCACCAGCGGTATTGAGAATATGAACCGCCAATACATTCCCTTTGGGCTTTAACTTATTTTTTACGGCATCTGGGACAGGGTGATAAATGTATTTATTCAGCCAGCCTTCTAAGCTATATATCTCTTCTCCGTTGAGGTATACTTTTATGTTATCATCATGAGATATCTTTAAAAATAAGGTGGCAGATGATAAGTCTCCGGCATCGAATGTTCTCCTGGTCCATAGGTCATGGGAATGCCATGGCGTGCCCTCCTGGCCATCATTGTCGCTAAACGGCGCCCGCCCCGTTTTCCAGGCATTGTCATCGTACGCTGGCTGCATCCAGTCGTTGCCCGGGTCTGTTTCTGTATATTTCACCTGGTAGTTTTTCTCCTCGCTGGTGGGCAGTACAGTCTGGTATTGCTGTGCGTTTTGTCCCAATACACGATAAGTAACCCCATCTACCTTCACAAAACCGGTAAGTGATTGTGTAGTACCTGTCCAGTGCCTGGTGGGACTGCTATTCAGTTCATCCGTGGGAGACCAGATACTGAAATAAGGATCATGTGTGATCAATGGATAGGCCGGCGCCTGTTGTTGTGCGGCTACACTACTGCCTAAGCCAAGCAGTGCTAAGCATAAAAATGTTCTGAACATAACGGGATTTAAAGCAATTAAGCGTATAAAGTACAATTATTGAATTTATTACATTTTTTTGAAAGCAGAAAGCATAAAGCGGAAAGCAAAAAGCTATTTTAGCGATTGACAAAGGCAAATAAGTAATTAAATATTCGCTCCTGTCAATCGCTAAAATAGCTTTTTGCTTTCCGCTTTATGCTTTCTGCTCAAAAAAAAGCGCAGACCCTGCCAACGCCTTGGAGGCCCTGAGAAGCCTTGTCAGTACGTTTTTCAGATCTACGCGTATCTTAAATTAATTTAATTCGACACAAGTAAGGAGCGCAAAAATACACTTTTACATCAAATTCTGCATTAAATCTTCCAACTATCCGGGAAACAGCACAAACCATTCCGGCTTAGACCGGATCAACACCGCGATACCCCAAATCAGTAGCGCCATTCCCAGGGCGCCCCAGGCACGCTTGTTTTTCCAGTTCCAGCCAAACAACGTAGGCAATTCCCAGTATTTGATCAATACATATACCAGTAAGCCTCCGAGGCCTGCCCAGGTAAATAATAACAGCCTTAATTGCGCTCCAGCCAATACCACGGCAAAAAGAAAAATCAAGGTCACCAATTGCAGCCACCAGTAGTTTTTGCCGTCACTATGCAACACATCTGCTATGGATATCAGCAACAAAGCGCTGATCAGGCAGACAGTAAGTGTCAGCAAGGCTTCCCGCGGCACTACCGGCCACTGTAACATGACCACCCATACCACTAAGGAAACCACGATGTAAGCGACAGCACGCCGGTCTTTGGCACGTAGCCGCTCATAGGTGAATGGCAGCAACACGCGGCTCAGCAACGCTTCCATTTTGCGTAAAAAGGGCAATGCATATAATCCTATCATCGCCGGTACAACCAGCTCATAACGATACCACACATCCGGGCATACCCGGGTGATCCCCAATATCAATGCCGCTGTAAACAATGCCGGCAGGGATACATACAAAAATGCGTGCTTCGCCGTATGATATTGATCAAAACAATCCTTGATAACATTGAAGTAGTCCTTTACCTCATATCTACGTGTAAGGATGGCCGTTAGCTGCGCCCAAATCAGCAGCAATCCCAAATGGATCATTACGGTGCGTACCTCAATACTGCCCATCCGCGGCCCAAAATACACACCGGCCAGGCCGGCGATAAACAATTCCCAGGTGAGCATCCGGGGCGAAAATAACCAGCGGAACACCGGGGAAAGGTACTGCAGTAGCCTACGCCACAACGTAGGTAAATATCTTCCCAACAACTGTATAATAGCAAAAGCACCTACCAGGGCAGCTAATCCCAACAACAACCGGGATGCGGTAAACACTCCCCACAACGCCTGTAAGCGCGAGGGCCGCTTCATGGTATAACTCAATTCCGTATTCGCCAGCAGCTCAGTCGCCAGCACTTTCCCCTGCTCCGGCGAAAGGCTTCCCAACTCCGGCTGATGCTGCCGCCAGAAACTATCTGCCACCGCAGGTCCCGCCCAATTATTTAACGTGCCATACTGATACAGTAATGTATGCTGCTCCCTTGTCAGGGAGGCTAATATCTTTGCCAGCGCTGCATCCGTGGCAAAAGCTGCGGGGGCAATGGTTAACAGTAACAACAATATTTTTATCATGCGCATGCTCAAAAATAAAGAATTACGAATTACGAATTACGGCTTTGTGGGAAGATAGTAAACGCGAATATTATCTACGCGTATATCTCCCCACAAAGCCGTAATTCGTAATTCGTAATTCGTAATTTCTTCTACAGTCCCGCTCCGAACCAACTATCCGGCACCGGTTGCAGTTTGCTGCCATTCACACTGTACTCTACTTTAAGGGTATATCCCCCTCCTCCTTCTACAAATGCCAGCTTCACGGGATGCCAGCCTTTCTCCAATGCTACTTGTCCGCTCTTCTGGAAAGGTGCATGCCATCCATCGTTGTTCACTACTTCCTGGTCATCGATATATAAGATACCGCCGTCATCGACGGTTACATAGAAACTATAAATGCCGGTGGCAGGTATATTGATGTAACCCTGTATGCGGGCGCCGAAAGGGCCACCGCCTTTGCCCATCCCTTCCGGGATCACCAGGTTATTGACGCGGACAGAGCTATCTGATTGCGCTTTTATTTTAGTAACACTCTTAAAGGCGCCGGTGTAATAATCCAGTTTCAGGCCAGGGCGGGCGTCTTTTACAACGGTAGGCTGCCGGTAAGCTTCCTGCCGGTAGCGCAGCGTATAAATAACTCCCCGGTTGCCGGCAGGACTGAAAGCCGCCAGCTTAATGGTTTGCGGGGTGTTGATGGTATATTGCGCCGGTAACACGCTGCTGTTTTCTGTTGGAATACTGCCATCAGTAGTATAGCGGATAGTCATTTCCGTTAATGGTTTCTTCACTTCCAGGATAGCTTTATCTACAAATACATTATCTTCTGTAAACCCGTCCAGGTCTGGTAAACGGTAATGCACACCCAGCATATCCAGGCGCCTGTATTGTTCGTTCAGGCGTTGCAGGTAGTTATCGTAGTTATTTTTATTGGTCCACAACACTTCTGCGAGCGCAGTCATACGCGGCATAAACATATAATCAGCGCGCTTTTCAGAAGGAATATATTCCGTCCAAACATTGGCCTGTGCGCCTATAATATGTTTGCCTTCTTCTTCGCTTAATCCTTTAGGAACAGGCTGGAAGTGATACACATTATACAGGGAGTTGCGATCGGGTGTACCATCGAAGTAGAGCGGATTACCAGGTGTCATGATCACGGTGTTGCCGTGTCTGGCAGCTTTTATGGGGGCGTCTGGCACCCAGGAGCGCCAGTACATCAGTACTGCCGTAGGACTGATCCCTCCTTCCAGGATTTCATCCCAGCCAATCAGGGTTTTACCTTTGGAGTTAAAGAATTTCTCCATGCGCTTTACAAAATAGCTTTGCAGCTCTTCCACCGTTTTCAGGTGGTTGGCCTTCATTACTTCCGCACAGGCCGGGGAAGCCGCCCAGCTGGTTTTCTCTACTTCATCGGCGCCAAGATGAATATATTTCGATGGAAATAAAGCGGCGATTTCGGTGAATACATCCTCAGCAAACGCAAAGGTAGATTCGTTACAGGGACAGATAGGTGTAGAAAAGGTTTTGCCCCAGCCTATTTCACCGCTGCAGGCCAGGAAAGGATACTGGCGGATAGCGGCCATCATATGACCAGGCATGTCTATTTCAGGAATGATTTCGATGTGCCGGGCAGCGGCATAACGGATGATATCCTTCATTTGTTCCTGCGTATAAAAGCCACCATACAAGGTTTTACCATCTTTATGAATGATGTGTGAAGTATCTATCGCCATATCCGGGTTGGTCACTGCTTTTTCCATACAAACAGAGTCCTGGTTGTTAAACTCGCGCCAGGCGCCCTGCGAAGTCAGTAATGGATACTTTTTTATTTCGATGCGCCAGCCCTGATCGTCGGTTAAGTGCAGGTGCAGCTTATTCATTTTGTATAACGCCAGCAGGTCGATGTATTTTTTGAGATAATCTACCGAGAAGAAATGACGCGACACATCGAGGTGCATGCCACGCCAGGCATATACAGGATGGTCTTTGAGTTGCATCGCCGGCAGTTCAATTGTCTTCAGATCCGGTGTACGCGGGTCTTCTATGGAAGCCGGCATCAATTGCCGCAAGGTTTGGATAGCCCGGAAAAAGCCAGCCGGCGATTTTGCGGTCATCAGTACTTGTGTATTGCTGATATCGAGAGTATAGTCCTCCTCTCCTGCCAATGATGGATTTTGGCGCAATACGATGGCGCCTTTCGATACTTTGGTGGCGGTAGGCAATGGCTTGCCCAATGCCTGCGTCAGCAGCGCTTCCAGTTGTGCCGTTTCTATAATAAATGGCGATGGATTGGCAGGCAATACCAGTTTGGTGGCCGGTGTAATCACAAAAGTGCCGGATTGGGGCACCAATTGTTGCGGCCAGGGGATAATGGGGTAGCGCGACGACTGCGCAAAAGTAACCTGAAGCAGCAAACATAAAGCTGCCGCTAACCAACATTGTTTCCTCATAATAATCTCGTTAAAGCATGATTCCAAAGGGCAAACGTAATAAGAATCAACCCGTTAACCTAATGCGATCTTCTCCATTACTGTAGTAAAATTGACCCTGCGGCGGTAGCTGTCTCCCTATATATTACTCGCTGTCTTTATAATCATCAATTTTTAACAGGGAGAAAAAAGTGGCTTCCGGCAACTCTTTTACTTCCCCAGGCTGTAAATCCCCCAGCAACAAATCCTCGATGGAAACCCGGATCAAACGCTGACAGCGATGATGCACCGCTCCCACCATTTTCCGGACCTGGTGAAATTTTCCTTCGGTCAGCGTAATCAGCAACCAGGTATGTGGGGCATTGATAGGTAATTCCCTCGGATGGGCGAATAGGCCGGCAGGGCGGTCTACGATCTCTATCCGGCAGGGTGTCGTAATATATTGCAGCGCCCCGGTGATCGGAATAGATACGCCTTCTTTGAGTCGTTGTAAGGTGGCCGGGGTCATTACCCCTTTTACCTTTACGAGATAGGTACGTTCATGCAGCGTTTTACCCTGGAACAACAGCCGCGTTACTTTCTTATTCGTCGTTAATATTAATAATCCTTCCGAATCATTATCCAGCCGTCCAATGGCATGTGTGCCTTCGGGGAAGTCAAAGTCCAGTTCCCCTAACAGCCGCACGTTGTGCGAGCTTACAAACTGCGACACCATGTCGAATGGCTTATTGATAATAAAGTATCGATCCAAAGTAAAAGAATAAAATCAGTATAATCAGTTTAAACCTGGTAAAGACGGAATCCGCCTATATCAACAGGATATCAATCCGGTGTGCCTGTACCAGTTGTTGCTGGTCGGACCAGGAAAACACCGTGAAGTAGCCATCCTGGGATGCTACCAATGCATGCGAATCGCGCTGATCGTGCACGAATTGTGCTGCGGAAAGATGCCGGGTACCACCAATGGCGGAAGGATGAATCAGGGTAGGCACGCCTCCTTCTATCGGTTCGGCCAGCATTACCTTGTCAACCGGCGCGGCATCCCTGGCCCGGGTAATTTTCGCGCCAAACGCCAGGAGCTCCTGCTGATCATTCACAATGGTGGCTCCATCTACCGCCGTCAGGCCGGTGATATTTTCTACTTCCCTGCGCAACGCATTCTGCCAGAAAATTTCTGTCACGCTTTTACCGTCATACCGCAACAGATCGGCCACGCCCGAAAAAGCAGGACTAATGGGATATTGTAACGGATGTATAATAGATTCCCGCCACGCCTCACTATTGGACGGGGTGACCAGCAAAATACCACCACGCTTATGCGCCCGCATGGATACGGCAATTTGTATCAACACGTTCACGCCGTTATTCCACAAACAGGAAGGCGTTAATCCCAATAATGATTTAAGGATATCCGGGGTATCCGGCAACAGGCCACTTTCTTCATTCACTACTTTTACCTGGTCGCCACGTAATACGGCTACATTGGTAAATTTCCCCAATCCCGCAGCACGGCGGTGTTTCACCACCAGCAATCCCGGTTCAGATACATCCAACACAAAACAGAGGTTAGGTAATTTGATGGTAGTTCCCCATACGTATAACTCCTCTCCTTCATACCAAACGCCTACGTGTATGCCCGGGCGTTCCACGCCCGGCCCCAGCTTGGTCAGTAATTGTGGTGTTAAGTACAGCGGCTTCTCAAATAACAGGGGCTTGCCTGCCTGAGACGGTGGCAAAAATGCCAGGGATATACGAATCGGGTTACCTTCTTCTTTGCGTAAGCTGGACCAGAATGCCACGTCAATCATTTTCTCTACCTGTCGCGCAGCAGGCACCACGGCCAGGTCATCTTCTCCATTTTCTTTTGCCAAACAAAGATGCTTCCTAAAATGGGCTTCTATTGTTCCGGCTACCTTAGCGGCAGCCTGGTAGGTCGCGTCATTAACTATTTCCATAATGCCAGGTTCACTTTTGGGTCCGGATTAAATTGCTAAATTAAGGCATTTTGGCCAACAGCATTTAGCAATTAGCGGTTAGCTTTTAGTAAATGCAGCGGAGACCAACAAACCATCTTATTCGCTGCATTTACTAAAAGCTAACCGCTAATTGCTAAATGCTAAAATAATATTACTCCCGGAGAATTTAAGACAAACAAGCAATGCGATAATGCCGTAATTTGCCTAAGCCGTAACCACAGATGGAATCCGCGTAACCACGTATGGAAGTTAATACCTATAATGAAAGGGAACTATTATTAAGTCTGGCAACAGGCAATGATGATGCCTTTGCCCCTATATTCCATCACTATCGTCACCGCATATACGCTATTGCTTTTCGCTTACTGGGAAGTGCTTCACAGGCGGAAGATACTGTACAGGACGTTTTCCTGAAAATGTGGCTGAAGCGGCAGGAGCTGCATGAAATCAGTCATTTTAAAGCATATCTTTTTACGGTTACCCGCAATCATATTTTTACAGCGCTGAAGTTACTGGCCCGTGAACAAATCATGGAGTCAGAACTCTCTGCTACCATGGTGCATAATATCCGGGAAGCAGCCATTATTCAAAAAGAATATGAACAGATTCTGCGGAATGCCATCGCGCAATTACCCCCACAACAGGAACTGATTTATAAATTAAGTAAAGAAGAAGGCCTGAAGAGAAATGAAATTGCAGACCGCCTGCAACTATCCCCGGAAACCATCAAAGTCCACCTGGCTAACGCGATGCGCTCTATCCGCGCATTCTGCATGGCACGTATGGACCTGAATACTTTCCTCATTTTAGTTTGCCTTTTCTGCTAAATCGAATTTTTTTTCTGCAGCACTAACCCATCCGCTTTTTTTTATAGTCTCCTCTATTAGCCACGTTGATTAAATCACTATTCATGACAGTATCCCGTTTAAGATACTTGTTCAGTCGCTATGCTTCCGGACAATGTACACCGGAAGAACAACAGGAGTTTATGCTCCTGGTAGAACAGGCAGAACATGACGAAGAACTAAAGCAGCTGCTGGATGAACTCCTGCTGGGTGGAGAGGACACCAGTACGATGCCGGATGATGTTGCCGCCAACATGCTGCAGCAAATCATGCAAACCACGCCCAGGCACGCCATGCCGGCTCCTGTACGAACAATGCCTGTCTGGAAACGGACCGCCATAGCGGCCAGCATCCTCGCTGCAATAGGTATCACCGGGTATAAACTTTATACCAAAAGCAGGGCAGGTAATCAACCAATGGCGGCCCGTCACGCCGCACCACCCAAAAATCAACATGCCAGGCTGGTACTGGGAGATAACTCCGTTATTGACCTGGAACAAAATGATACCAGCACAGTAGCCGTACAAACAGGCGTATCCGTAAACAGGCAAGGCAACCTGCTTTCCTATAATAGTAGTAATTCCATCCATCCCACTGTCAACACCATCTATACCAACAAAGGCGGTACCTACCAGGTGATATTACCGGATGGTACCAAAGCCTGGCTCAACGCCGCTTCATCCATTCGTTTCCCCACCGCTTTTAAAGACAGCACCCGCGAAGTAACCATACAGGGAGAAGTTTATTTTGAAATAGCCGCACAGGCCAACCAACCATTTCTTGTAAAAACCAACACCATGAAAATCGCGGTACTCGGTACCCACTTTAATGTAATGGCCTACGAAGAAGAAAATAATACCTGTACTTCTTTGCTGGAAGGCGCAGTGAACATTATCAGTGGCCCCTTGGTAAAACGCCTGCTGCCGGGGCAACAGGCACTTGTAAACAGGGAACATACGGACATCAACATCAGCAATGCGGATGTAAACAATGCCATAGCCTGGAAAGAAGGCCGGTTTGAGTTCAATGGTAACATCAAAGCAATCATGCGCGAACTGGCTCGCTGGTACGATATCCAGGTGAATTATGAAGGAAATATTACCGATAAAGCCTTTGCTGCCTCCTTTTCCAGGCAGGACAGCTTGCCGGACATACTACGACAATTAGAACTAACTGGGTCTATACATTTTAACATCGCCGGCAATACCGTTACTGTCGGTCCTTAAAAAACACCTACAATCGATCGTTATGTTATTATCAACCATCAACCAAAGTCAACGCTAGCTTAGTATTTGGTACTACATCCGGACATGTGAACGAAACTGACGACAAGTGCGTCCTGCCATTGTTATGGCTTCACGTCCCGGCATCCATTCATCTTATCAAACATTCATGATGCATTTTTTACGCAAACACCGTCCATTTAACCGGCGTGTGCCATCAAACCAAAAACTAATTCGCTGTATGAAACTCTTATTCGTATTGCTATTGTCCCTGGTGCTACAGGCTAACGCCAGCGGCTACGCGCAGGCCGTTACCCTGCATGTAAAATCAGCACCGCTAACGGAAGTATTCAAATCTATCCGTCAGCAAACGGGCTACGTATTTGTATTTGACCTGCAGGTCATGGAACATGCCAAACCGGTCAATTGCTCCCAGGACGGCGCTCCGCTGGAACGCGTACTGGAAGAGGTATTCAGGGATCAGCCCCTGGAGTATTCCATCGTTAAAAAAACAATCATCATCAAAAAGAAAACCGTTGCACCCGTGGCAACGGCGCCGGCGGTAGTCCGCATTAAAATAAAGGGACAGGTCACGGAAAGCAACGGGAATCCCGTGGTAGGCGTTACGGTAGTCAATAAAACCGGGCACTCCAACGCACTTTCCGACGACCTGGGGATCTTCACCATTGAAGCCAACTTCGGCGACAGCCTCCTCTTTACAATGGTGGGTATGCAACCACAAACAGTAGCCGTAAAAAATGATAAGCTCCTGAAAATAGTGATGCAGCCCAAAGTATCTGATGTAGGCGAAGTTGTGGTGGTAGCCTATGGTACCCAGAAAAAAACCAGTATGGTGAGTGCAGTGACCAGCATCAACCCCAAAGAGCTGAAAGGCCCTACCAGCAACCTTACCACCATGCTTGCCGGCCGGCTCTCTGGTGTTATCTCCTACCAACGCAGCGGTGAACCAGGAAGAGATAATGCCAGCTTTTTTATCCGGGGTATTACCACTTTTGGTACCGGTAAAGTAGATCCGCTGATCCTGATTGATGGCATGGAATCCAGCACCAATGACCTGGCACGCTTACAACCAGATGATATTGCCGGCTTTTCTATTTTGAAAGATGCCACCGCATCCTCCCTGTACGGCGCCAGGGGCGCTAACGGCGTAGTGTTGGTAACCACCAAATCAGGCGTGGAAGCAAAAACATCTTTCAACGTACGCTTCGAAAATTCGATTTCCAGCAATACCCGCAACTTTAAATTTGCAGACAACATCACCTACATGAACCTGGCCAACGAAGCGGTACTCACCCGGAACCCGCTACGCGATGTACAGTATTCACAAAGCAAAATAGATCATACCGCTGCCGGCGATGACCCACTGCTATATCCCAACAACGACTGGATAAAGCTGCTCATTAAAGACTACACCATTAACCAGCGCACCAACTTCAACCTGAAAGGCGGTGGAAAAGTAGCGCAGTTTTATGTAGCAGGTACTTATAATGTAGACAATGGTATATTGAACATAGACAGGAAAAACAATTTTAACTCTAACATCAAATTAAAAAATTACTCGCTCCGTTCCAACGTTAATATAAACCTTACCCCCACCACTACCGCCATTGTACGTACCTACGGCCAGTTCGACGAATACAACGGCCCTGTGGGCGGCGGCGGTTCCTTATTTTCACAAACTATCTGGGCCAACCCGGTAATGTTCCCTGCGGTATATCCTGCCAGTTACGCACCGGAATTGAAACATCCGTTGTTTGGTAACGCCGTAAAACCAGGATATCCCAGTATGCCCGGCAGTGGCGGCAACCTCTATAATAATCCTTATGCCAACTCCGTTTCCGGCTACTCCCAATATAATACCTCTACCCTGCTGGTACAGGCAGAACTAAAACAGGATTTTAAATTCCTGCTACCGGGACTGAGCGCCAGGATGATGGCCTACACCGAACGTTACTCATATTTTGATGTAAGCCGTCAGTACAGCCCCTATTTCTATACCATAAAATCAGGGCAGTACGATAAAATACCTCAACTGACTTCGCTCAATACCAACGGTACGGAATATCTCAGTTATAACCCCGGCGGCAAATTTATGATGACGACGACCTACATGGAAACCGCCGTGAACTATAACCAGGAGTTTAATAAGGTACATAGTGTTTCCGGTATGCTCATCGGCTTATTCCGGAACTACCTCACGGCAAATGCGGGCTCGCTGCAGTCGTCGCTCCCCCACCGCAACCAGGGCGTTTCCGGTAGGTTCACTTATGGTTACGACAACCGCTACCTGGCTGAATTTAACTTCGGCTACAATGGCTCAGAAAGATTTGCCAGCAATCACCGCTTCGGATTCTTCCCCTCTGCAGGTATCGCATGGAATGTGCAGGAAGAAAAATTCTTTGAGCCGTTGAAGCACAGTATCGACAAACTGAAGCTCAGAGCAACTTACGGCATCGTAGGTAATGACCAGATCGGTAATGACAACGATCGTTTCTTCTACCTCTCCGAAGTAAATATGAATGATGGCAACAAAGGTGGCTTCTTCGGAGAAAGAGGAGAATACTACCGCAATGGGATTTCTGTTAGCCGTTACGAAAACCGTGAAATCACCTGGGAAAAATCCTATAAAACCAACCTTGGCCTTGAATTGGGTTTGTTCAACGCCCTGAATATGCAACTGGACGTTTACCAGGAACACCGTAAAAATATCCTGATGACCCGTAGCACTATTCCCAGCACCATGGGACTTAGTGCGGCAACACAGGCAAACGTAGGCGAAGCCTCCGGCAAAGGTGTGGATCTCGCCATCGACTATACGAAAAGTTTTCGCAACAATGCGTTCATACAATTCCGTGGTAATTTCACTTACGCCACCAGCAAACTACTGGTCAACGAAGAACCCATCTATCCCGAAGCTTACCGCTCACATGTGGGGCAATCACTTTCCCAGAACTATGGTTACATCGCAGAACGTTTGTTTGTAGATGACCAGGAAGTAGCTAACTCCGCTTATCAGAACTGGGGACAGGTAGTGATGGGCGGCGATATCAAATACCATGATGTGAATGGTGATGGTCAGATTAACAGCGCTGATATGGTACCCATAGGATTACCCACGACACCGGAAATTACTTACGGATTCGGATTTTCTTTTGGTTACAAACAGGTAGACCTTAGCTTCTTCTTCCAGGGCTCTGCCAGATCTTCTTTCTGGATAGATTCCTACAGCACCTCTCCATTTGTATTGAATGGCGGCGGTCAGCATGGCTTGTTACAGTCTATTGCAGATGACCACTGGAGCGAAAGCAACCGGAATCTTTATGCTTTCTGGCCACGTCTCAGTGATTATTTCGTAGCCAACAACAACCAGAGTTCTACCTGGTGGATGCGTAGCGGCAACTTCCTGCGATTGAAATCGGTGGAGATGGGATACACATTCCCTAAACATTTGCTGGAACGTGTACGCATCAGTACCGCACGTATTTATGCCAACGCCTCCAACCTGTTTGTACTGAGCAAATTTAAAACCTGGGATCCTGAAATGGGTGGCAACGGCCTTGGATATCCTGTGCAACGTGTAATAAATCTGGGCATTAACCTGGGGCTTTGATTCATCGTTTAATTGTGCAAAATGAAACATACCAATTCTACCATATATACCCGCTCCTTTCGCCAAAAAGTAGTGCGTATATTATTATGTGTACTGCTGATACAGGTAACTGCCTGTAAAAAATTCCTGGATGTGGTGCCAGACAATATCGCCACTATCGATAACGCATTTACTATGCGCGCAGAAGCAGAAAAATACCTTTTTACCTGCTATTCCTATCTTCCAAAAACCGCCGACTTCGGCTCCAATCCTGCCCTGCTGGCCGGTGACGAATTTTGGATGGTACGTCCCTACAGCACCAGTGAAGCCCCCTGGCAAATTGCACAGGGCTTCCTGAGCGCCAATGTGATCTATATGTCCAACTGGGGCTATTACTTCATGGGACTCCGCGACTGTAATATCTTCCTCGACAATATTAATAAAGTGGTAGATATGCGTCAACCGGAAAAAGACCGCTGGATTGCCGAAGTAAAGTTTCTCAAAGCGTATTACCATTGGGTACTGCTTCGCCAGTATGGGCCAACTCCTATTATGGATCATAACCTGCCTATTTCCAGCCCCATAGAACAAACACAGGTACCACGCCTGCACGTGGATACCGTATTCAATTATATTTCCCGCTTACTGGACACCGCTGCCGCCGGCTTACCCGAAATCATCGCCGACAGATCCACTGAGCTGGGACGTATCACCAAACCCATTGCGCTTTCTATCAAAGCACGTATCCTCGTTTATGCAGCCAGTCCGCTGTTCAATGGCAACCCGGATTATACCGGCTTTAAAAATTACGATGGTAGCGCCCTGTTCAGTCCTGCATATGATCCCAACAAATGGAAAATAGCCGCCGATGCCTGTAAAGCCGCCATCACCGAATGCGAGAATATGGGTATGCTGTTATATACTTTCAATGAACTGGGGGTAACGCTTTCTGATACCATGACCCGGCAAATGTCGCTCCGCAACGCAGTTTGTGAAGAATGGAACCCCGAAATTATCTGGGATAATCCCAATTCGATGAACTACGACCTGCAACGGCAAATGATGCCCCGCCTGGATCCCGCCCGCATTGGCAACGAATCAGTAGTAGGCAGCGTTGCACCTACCATGAAAATGGCAGAATTGTTTTATACCGACAAAGGCGTGCCTATCAGTGAAGACAACACCTGGGACTATGCCAACCGCACCAAGCTGAGAACTGCCACCAAAGCGGAGGGAGAACTCATTATGGAAGGCTACACCACCGCATCCCTGCACTTCAACCGCGAACCACGCTTCTATGCCGACCTCGCATTTGATGGCTCCATGTGGGCCATGCAGAAAAAAGTGTTTCACATTGAATCGAAAGCCGGCCAATGGCAAACCAGGAAAAATATTTACGATAACAACGTAACCGGCTACTTCTGTAAAAAACTGATCAACTGGAAAAATGAAATCCTGGAAGGACAAGGCTTGTATATTAAACAATACAGCTGGCCCGAAATGCGCTTGTCAGACCTCTACCTACTCTACGCAGAAGCGATCAACGAACAAAATGGCCCCGATCCGGAAGCCTTTAAATACATCGATAAAGTAAGGGAACGCGCAGGATTGCCCGGTGTAAAAACTGCCTGGACCACCTATTCCAAACAACCCGCAAAATTCCAAACCAAAGAAGGACTGCGGCAAATCATCCACCAGGAAAGACTCATAGAACTGGCTTTCGAAGGCTCCCGCTTCTGGGACCTGCGCCGCTGGAAAAAAAGTATGGATGAACTGAACAAACCCGTTACCGGATGGGATGTAGACCAGTCCGATGCGGCCTTCTACTACCGTGTCAGAACATTGTTCCGTCAAACATTCCAGACCCGCAATTATTTCTGGCCCCTCGACAACTGGGACCTGCTAAATAATCCCAAGCTGGTGCAAAACTTTGGATGGTAACATTTCCCGCTTACTTAAACACCGACAACATGAAACCGTATAATTTTTTCACGTTACTCACTGCTGCCCTGCTCCTGCTGGTAGCCGCCTGTCAGAAAGAAACACATTCCCCCATCAATACCACCGGCGATAAACCGGATATCCTGAAAAACCTGAATGTGACCAATATGGCCGGTTCAGCAAAAATCAGCTACAGCCTGCCAGATAATAAGGATATCCTTTACGTAAAAGCAGTATATACCATCAAATCAGGGACGCGACGCGAAATAAGATCCTCTTACTATAATAACTACCTCGTTGTAGATGGCTTTGGCGATTCACTTGCCCATGAGATCTCGCTATACGTGGTAAGCCGCAATGAAATTGCCTCCGAGCCGGTAGTGGCTACCGTAAAACCACTGTCGCCGCCCATGATCACCGTGCGCAATTCATTAATCATCAAAGAAGATTTTGGAGGTATTAATATCGCCTTCACCAACAATACAAAAGCTGACCTGGCCATCGTTACCCTCGCCACTGATTCCAGTGGCGCATTGGCACCTGCCGACGTGCATTACACCAAACTCGAAGGCGGCAATTATTCCGTGAGAGGCTTTCCGGCCGTGAAAAGAAAGTTCGGCTTTTTTGTCAGAGACCACTGGGGCAATCAGTCTGATACCATCCTGCAGGATATTGTACCCATCTTTGAAAAGCTGCTCGACAAAGCTACTTTCCGGGAAGTAAAACTACCGGGAGATACAGACTTTGGCTGGGGTTACCCTATCTCCGGTTTATGGAACGGTACCATGTGGCACTCTGCCGATAAACTCGATGGCTTCCCAATGTCCATCACCTTTGACCTGGGCATTACCGCACAACTGAGTCGCATTGCCTTATGGCAACGCCCCAATGAATGGATTTACCTGCAAAACAACGTACGCAAATTTGAAATATGGGGCTCCACCAACCCAGCCTCCGATGGCAGCTGGGATAGCTGGACCAGGTTAGTAGAACATACCGTTATCAAACCTTCCGGGTTACCAGTAGGACAAAAAACCCAGGATGACATAGATGCCAGTATCGCCGGCGAACAAATGACAGTACCGCTGAACGCCCCACGGGTAAGGTATATACGCATTAAAATTCTGCGTACCTGGACCGATGGAGGATATGCAGCTAATATCCAGGAAATGAAATTCTGGGGTAACGACAAATGATGATCATCTACCTAAAAAAATTTTATGCGTACATTAAGCTATATCATAGGCTGCTTGCTACTATTGTCAGCTTGCCGCAAACAAGACGACTATAAAAAATTTATTACGAAAGGAGAGATCTTGTACACCGGTAAAGCTGACTCCCTGCAGGTGCACCCGGGGCGCAACCGGGTAGAACTTTCCTGGCTGCTCATCGCAGACCCGAAAGTAAGCCGGTCAAAAATCTACTGGAATAACCGGAGAGACTCTGCCACCATCGATATTAAACGAACCTCTGGTGTGGATACCATCCGCTTCGTCATCGAAAACCTCGAAGAAAGAGCTTACAGCTTTGAAGTATACAACTTCGATAAAGATGGTAACATCTCTGTAAGAACAGAAGCGAATGGTTTCGTATATGGTCCTTTATATGAAGATGCATTACTCAACAGGGCCTTCGGTAATGTGGAAATGAAAGACGGACGTGCGGTGATACCCTGGGTAAACATCGACACCACTGGCGGTATCATTGCGATGCAGTTGCAATACAGTACCAGCGACCAGGTACTACACGATACCATTATTCACGCTGAAGCAGAAGTACAGGTTACTAAACTGGAGAACTACCTTTCCGGCAGCAACTTCCGCTATCGCACCCTGTACCTGCCCGATCCTTTGTCGATCGATACCTTTTACACCCCATTCGCTACCGCCGGTGTGAAAGAAGATCTGACAGCGAAGTATATTGTCAATCCCGGCGCCCCCTTTATCAGGGACGCTGTAAACATGCCCAGCGGACGTTTCGGACAACTACAGGGATGGCAGTATAACAGTGAAGCCGGCAGAAATGGTACCTACGATAATATAAACGGACCAGGTATGCTGACACTCTGGATCTGGGATAACGGCACCATCACCAATGGCAAAATATACCAAACGTTTACCCTACAACCCGGCGACTACCGCTTTGAGGCAGATATTTCCAATATCGACAACACCCTCGAAAATACATTCCTGGTAGTAGCAGCGGGCAATCAACTGCCGGATGTGGAACAAATGAATACCGCACTGGGATCCGCAAAACTCACTAATAACAACAACAAATATGCGTCTGCCGGATTCAGTTTAACCGCTCCAACCACCGTTACCGTTGGGTTCACAGGGACTTTAAAATCTCCTGCAGAACAAACACTGCGCGTCAACAAAGTACTATTGATCAAAGATAAATAACGACAAATGCTAAAGAAACAATTACTGATGGCGGCACTGATAGCCAGTCCGTTCTTCTCCGTACAGGCACAGGAATTAAAACGGATAGGCACAGAAACAGCCGCACAGAAAGAACAACGCATGGCCTGGTGGACACACGACCGCTTCGGTATGTTTATCCACTGGGGCTTGTATGCCATGCCCGCCAGACATGAATGGGTAAAGCACAATGAGCGACTTACCAACGAACAATATCAAAATTATTTCGACCTGTTTAATCCCACCCAATTCGATCCAAAAACCTGGGCCAAACAAGCCAAAGCCGCCGGTATGAAGTACGCCGTACTCACCACCAAACACCACGAAGGCTTCTGCTTATTTGACTCAAAATACACCGACTACAAAGCCACTAATACCCTGGCCAAACGTGACCTGGTAAAGGAATTTGTAGACGCCTTCCGGGCAGAAGGTATTAAAGTAGGTTTCTACTACTCGCTGATCGACTGGCATCACCCGGACTTTACCATCGACTACGTGCATCCGCAGCGCCCGGCTGATAACTCCGATAGCGCCTATGCCCGCCTGAATGCCGGCAGGGATATGAACAAATACCGTCAGTACCTGCGTGACCAGATTAAAGAACTGCTCACCCGCTACGGCAAAATCGATATCCTGTGGCTCGACTTCTCCTATGCCGGCAAAAACGGTAAAGGCAAAGACGACTGGGCAGCGGTAGACCTCCTGAAAATGATCCGTAAACTTCAACCCGGTATCATCGTAGACAACCGCCTCAACCTTGAAGAATATGAAGATGGCGCCGACTTCCTCACCCCTGAACAGGTGAAAGTAGACGAGCTCGAAAAATTCCGGGGTAAAACATGGGAAACCTGCCAGACCTTCTCCGGCTCCTGGGGCTACTACCGCGATGAAAATACCTGGAAAAGCACGCACGAACTGCTGCAACTGCTGATCGGCTCCGTAAGTCGTGGTGGTAACCTGATCCTTAACGTAGGTCCCACTGCCCGCGGCGTATTTGATGCCCGCGCCCAAAATGCCCTCGGTAACATCGGCGACTGGATGAAAGGCAACAGCGAATCTATCTACGGCTGCACCTATGCACCGGAATCATTTGCTGTTCCGCAAAATTCCATGCTCACCTACAATCCCACTACCAAAAGATTGTACGTACACCTGCTGGAATACAATAACAAGGTTATACTGCCCGGATACAAAGGCAAAGTAAAATATGCCCAGCTTCTGCACGACAACTCCGAAGTGAAGTTTACCGCCGATGGCGATAACCTCGCCTTATCACTCCCCGAGAAAAAACCAGCCATGGAAATTCCGGTGATTGAACTGGTGCTTCAATAGCAGAAAGCAGAAAGCGGAAAGCAAAAAGCTATTTCAGCGAGTGATCAAAGCGACTAAATATCCGCATATGATCACTCGCTGAAATAGCTTTTTGCTTTCCGCTTTCCGCTTTCCGCTTTCCGCTTTCCGCTTTCTGCTTTCTGCTCACCCAAGAGCAACTTTTTCCGCTGCCCGTTGTTTAGTTGCTAAAAGCCATTATGAAAGCAGCACCAGGCATCCGGGTAAAAGTAACCACTGATGGTCCCTACGAAGTAAGCGGCACCGTCCCTTTACGGTTAGAAACCATAGGCACCAACGTACATAAGGAATCGCAGAAATGGATACCTGGCAAAGCCTTTACCCCTGGAGAACAACCCTTTTACCTTTGCCGCTGCGGCCACTCCAAAAACAAACCCTTCTGCGACAATACCCATCGGAAAATACATTTTGATGGCACCGAAACTGCCGGGCATACCAACTATATTGATGATGCCGAAGTGCTGGAAGGCCCCACCATGCTACTCACAGATGTACAACACCTCTGTGCGTTTGCCCGCTTCTGCGACCCCAACGGACAGGTATGGAATATGGTCAACGATACCGATCATCCTTCCATCAAAGCACAATTTATTAAGCAGGTAGGCGAATGCCCTTCCGGTCGCCTGGTAGCCTGGGACCGGGCCACACAAACACCTGTAGAACCGGAGCTGAAACCAACCATCGGTATTATAGAAGACCCCGCCAAAGATGTCAGCGGGCCACTATGGTTGCAGGGAGGCATTGAAGTAGTAGACGCAGAAGACGTACCGTATGAAATACGTAACCGCGTTACTTTATGCCGCTGCGGCGCCTCCGCCAACAAACCCTTCTGCGATGGCTCACATGCGGCGATCGGGTTCAAAGATGGGATTGAACCGTAATTCGTAATTTGTAATTCGTAATTCTACACTATATTTAGCCCTAAATCCCGATAAGTTCCTTTATGAAAAAACTTATTTTCACCACCTGCATCGCAGCGACGATGCTATGCGGTGCTGCCAACGTCAACGCACAAACGCGCAGCTTATTCAACTTCAAAGACCTTAGCGGCTGGCATATTGATGTTCCTGCCATGGACAAAGATCCTAACGTTAAAAGCCCTTTCCTGGTGCGGAATGGCGTATTCGTTAGCCTGGCCAGTCCACAAGGCCATATCATTACAGATGCCAGCTATGAAAACTACCGCCTGGAAGTACAATACCGCTTCCCCGGCAAACCCGGCAACTGCGGCGTATTGGTATTTGCCTCTACTCCCCGCGTACTGTACGGCATGTTCCCCAAATCCATAGAGGTACAAATGCAACACCAGGATGCCGGCGATTTCTGGTGTATCGGTGAAGACATCACCGTACCCGACATGGAAAAACGTCGTGGTCCTAAAAGTGAATGGGGTGCGGTAGACGGTAAAAAACGCCGCATCATCAATCTCACCGATGGCTCAGAAAAACCGCTGGGCGAATGGAATACCATGATCATAGAATGCGTAGGCAATGCCATCAAAGTATGGGTCAACGGCGACCTCGTTAACTATGGCACCCAGGCTACTGCCCACAAAGGCCAGATTGCCCTGCAGGCAGAAGGCTCAGAAGTAGAGTTCCGCAAAGTAGACCTCACCCCTATTAAAGCATTTTCAGCCAAAGGACATTAATATGAAATCACCGGAAGCCTGCGAAAACATGCAGGATATACGCACCGAAATTGATGCGATTGATCACGAAGTAGTACAATTGCTGGGCAAACGCTTTAATTATGTAAAAGCCGCGGCGGCCTTCAAAACCAGTGCCACCGCGGTACAGGCGCCGGAACGGTTCAAAGCCATGCTGGAACAAAGAAGAATATGGGCAGCGGAAGTGGGATTAAACCCCGATGCCATTGAGAAAATGTACAGCGATCTTGTCAAACATTTTATTGAAGAAGAAATGCAACACTGGCGCGCCAAACAATAGCGCCTATTTTTGTGCACGCCTTTCTGCCTTCTCTTTTGCCTGCTGCGCTTTTCTTTCCCGCTTGGCCTGCTTTCTGAAGTAGCCACGGAAAAGGAAATTATTCCTGATCGCCAGCATATTGGTATCCAGCTTTTCTGTGCTGGTTTCCAGGTTATAAATAGTCGCTTTAAATGCATCCGCCAGCAATGTGTCCTGTAGCAACATGCCTATAGGCGCATTGCTGTTGGACATGCCTTCTTTCACACCCGCACTGGCGGCCTGCAAATCCAGTACGGCTTTGTTGGCATTGCCCGTCACTTGGTTCATCTGCGACACGGCGGAGCGTAATTGGGAGAATACCATCGTGTCTGTAACCAGCTCATTCGAGAGCACACCCTTGGTTTGCAGTTTGGAAGCATAGGCCGACAATGCACTGGTTAAACGGCGGGTATTGGCCACCGCATTGTTTAAACCTGCCATAGAAGCATTCAGGTTTTTGTAAACAGAATCGTCGGTCAGCAGTTTACCCAAAGTTCCCTTTCCATCTACCATCCCCTTGGTAATCACTTTGAGGTTGTCCGTTATTTCTACCAGGCTTTTATTATTGACCTGTAACGTATTCATGATTTCTTCTGTGCTCAACCCGCTGCCTACCGTGAGCTGGTCGCCGTCTTCAATCCGCGGCATATTGGCTGTACCACCGGATAACATCACTATTTTATTGCCCATCAACCCCTCGGAACTGATACGGGCTACCACATCTTTATGAATAAATTCCTGTGCACTCTGGTCGATGTTCATCAACACCAGGATTTCATTGGCCCGCACAAAACTGATTTTCTTGACGGTCCCTATTTTCACACCGGAATACAGGATATTCCGGCCAACAGCCAAGCCGTTCACATCTTTGAACAGGGCGTTTACCTGCACGGATTTATTAAATAACTTCTGTTGTTTGCCCAGCATCATAACGGCCGTTACAAAAATCGCCAGCCCCAACACCACAAAAATGCCTACAATCACTGCGCGTTTCTTTCCTGCTTCCATAGCTTATTGTATAAAGTTATAGTCGTAAAAACTTTTTATCAATCCATCTTTCTCTGTAAAAACCTCCTCAAAAGTACCCTCCCGGATAAACCGGCCTTCATCCATCACGGCTACCCGGTCGCCTACTTCTTTGGCGCAGGTAAGGTCGTGCGTGATGATAATGGAACTGGTGTTGAACCGCTCTTTCACCGCAACGATCAACTTATTCAATTCCATACAGGTAATAGGGTCCAACCCGGCGGTAGGCTCATCGTATAACATAATTTCCGGCCGCAAAATCAGCGTGCGGCCAATCCCAATGCGTTTCTTTTGACCACCGGATAATTCAGACGGGTACTGATTAATAGTATCCGGCAACCCGATGGCATCCAGCACCACGTCGATCGTTTTCCGGATCTGGTCCCGTGTCAGGCTGCGGTTATTTCGCTTCAGGGGAAACGCCAGGTTTTCGCCAACGGTCATGCTATCATACAGCGCACTGCTTTGAAAAGAGAATCCTACTTTCAGTCGCAATGCCCGCAGATCCGCATCCCTGAGCTGATCCACTTCTTCCCCCAATACATTAACAGTACCGGCATCGGGCCTTAATAACCCAATGATAATTTTAATCAATACAGATTTCCCGGTACCGGAACGACCTAGTACCACCACGTTTTCTCCTTTAAATACATCAAGGTTAATGCCCTGTAATACATGTTTATCGCCGAACGACTTATACAGATCACGTATTTTGATCACTGTTTCATTCTTATCGATATGGTGTTCATTTTCTTTCATATACTACCGGATAGAATTAAACACGTGAACAATAATAACTTCTTCAATAAAAATCAGGAACATGGACACAATCACAGATACGTTGGCCGCTTTACCTACGCCCATCGTGCCCTGAGAGGCGTTCCATCCCTGGTAACAGCTTACAATACCAATGGTAAATCCATATAAAATTGATTTGGTAAGGGCGGTGGTATAATCCAGGAAAGTGATCTGTGCAAAAGCGTTGTCAAAAAAAGAAATAAGGCTGGTTTGTTCATGTGCATGTACATCAAAATAAGACCCCATGCACCCAATCAGGGCGTTGTAGAACATGAGCAACGGTAAACAGATGGTCATTGCCGTTACCCGGGTAACAATAAGATAACGGAAAGGATTAATGGCAGATACCTCCATGGCATCTATCTGTTCCGTTACTTTCATAGAGCCTAACTCAGCGCCAATGCTGGATCCTACCTTACCGGCGCAAATCAGGGCGGCAATCAGTGGCGCCAGCGCCCTTACTACTGCAATAGCCACCAAGGAAGGCAGCCAGGCAGTTACTCCGAATTCAGATAATGTGGGCCGCGATTGTTCTGTAAACACCACACCGGTAATAAAACCGGTGACCGTGACCAGTGCCAGCGATTTATATCCCACCTGGTAACATTGCCGTACAAATTCTCCCCATTCTACCGGAGGACGAAATGCCTCCCGGAAGAATCGGGCTATAAAGACGGATACATTATAGAAGGTGATAAAAAACCCATCAATTTTAGCGGTGATAACCGGCTTATCCTGTTTTTCGTTGGTAGAATTCATCTGTATGTAAATGCTTACACACTAATTACAATTCTATGCCGCTTTTGTTAACGATGGCGATGAATATGTTGGCGCCCGCCAGGAAAGGGAATTTGCTTTTTACCGCCATCCATCACACCCCGGGCGCTGAGGATGCCAATGCCCACTCCGGTACATTCCTTCCACAGCAGGCGGGTATAACGGTTACAGCACTACGCGGATACCACCAAAATAGTTCCTGCCGGGAGCCGGGTTATAAAAACGGTTCCCTACTGCATTCAGGTCGTTGCCCAGGCTGTATTTTACATCCAGCAGGTTATCGGCACCTGCCCTTAAATACACCGCATAGCGGGTATGCAACGACAGTTTCCAGTTCACATTGGCCTGTAGCAGGTGATAGCTGCCGGCAAAAGTGCTGTTGGCATCATCCAGTGGAATGCGGCTGGTAAAGGTATGTTGGGTATATAGGGAGATGCCTGCCGGGAATTGCCATAACACACTGCTTACCAGCAGGTGTTGTGGTACCCCGGTGAGGCGGTTACCGGAATAGTTTTTCGTACCACTGATATAATCATGGAATGTAAAATCGCTGAACGTATATCCCTCCTGCCATTTGATACCCCGCAATACCCCGCTGCTCCGTGGCGACAAGATCCACCACATCCCCTGCAACTCGATTCCCTTCTGATGAACGCCGCCGGCGTTCACAAAATAATCTTCTCCCTGCGCATTCTGCCGCTTTACAATGGCGTTTTGCATCCGGTAGTAAAAGAATGCAGCATCCACCGTGGCCCTGCCCCAGCGGGTGGCGGCACGTATGCCGGTTTCATAGTTCCAGCCCGTTTCCGGTTGCAGCCCGGTATTAATAACGTTGTCGGATGCACGTACTTCAGCAGTAGCTGGCGGCGAATAGCCCCTGCTTACGGTGATACGTCCTGTTACCAGTGGCGTGAATTCATACGACACAGACAGCCGTGGCATCAGCTGCGGGGTGAAACGAATATTCGTGTGACCCTGGCTGTTATAGCTATAGCCATAATAATTCAAACTGGCGGCGGCTTCCAGCGTAAACTGCCGGAGCGTAGCATGAAAGCGGGTAAAGAAAAAGTACTGGTGCGCGGTGAGTTTATCGGCTGCCATCACGGTATCTCGTTTTCCGCCCCGGTTACCATAATTGATAACGTCGGTGCTGGTTTGCTGCCATTCCGCACCATTCAGCCATTTCCATTGTATGCCTTGTTGCCGTGCGGGGTCATTGATCCATTGCAGGTAGGTGCGGAAGCCGGCCGTATTTTCATCTCTTGCTTCATAATTGGTAATGAAAGGATTCTCAAAATGGGTATTGGCGCCAAATGCGGATAGCACGTGTTGCCACCGGGGGGTGAATTGTGCTTCATGTACCAGTCCGCCCTGGAAGGTGCGGTTGTAAATCCCTGCCTGTTGGCTAATAGCGCCGGGTAAAGCAGGTGTTGCCGGGCGGGCAGCCCGCGGATTTGCTTCGCTTTGTGCAAGCGTTAATCCGCCGGGTGTGCGGTACGACAAGTCCGAATAAAAGGCCAGCAATTTCAGGGCGTAACCAGGTTGGTATTCCCATCGTTGGGTGGTTTGGGTATACGATCTTTTCATAGCAGTATTCTGGCGGTAGCCATCTGCCCGTTGGTATCCCTGGAAAACCTGTAACTGGTAATGCTTCCATTGTTGCTGCCAGGCCAGGCTGCCATGAAACAGGCCAAAGCTGCCTCCCTGCAGGTTCACTTGCAGATGGGCCGTATCATTGGGTACGGGCGCCAGGTCCAGGCGCACCACGCCGCCGGAGTTAGCGCCAAACAGGCTGCCATCCGGCCCTTTCAATATTTCTGCCTGGCCGATGACGTCCGGGTCAATAAGATTCAAATAAGTATTGCCGCCGGCGTCCGTCAGCGGAATGTCGCCGGCATATATTTTAATATTACGGATCCCAAAAGGCGAACGCAGTAAACTACCCCTGATGGATAAACGATAACTCCCCGGCGATCTTTCCTCCATGCGTATACCCGGCACCGTGTTGAAAGCCGGCAGCAGTGAAGCACCCTGCTGTAGCTGCATATCAGCCGGCGACAACACACTCACGGCGGTGGGTACACGCTGCAGGGGCGTTTTTGATAAATACGATTGAATCACTACCTCTGGTAACTGTTGTAGCGTGTCCTGCGCGTGCAGGTGGTTTGTCATAAAACAACTGGTGAATAAAATGGCTGCCGGTAAAATTCTCATGCGCATATCTGGATAAATTCTTGTGCCACGCTGGCCAGCGTGGCAACGGGCATAAGATAAAAATATTTCTGCGAATGATACCGGTATTTGTGTGGAGTGTACTAGCTCATTGTTTTGGTGGTAATTCTCACCTGGTGGGTATTAAATACCTGGGAAAATGGGGGAACACTTTTAGTAATAAATACGCTGCCGCCAATAATGCTGCCTTTGCCAATGGTAGTATTCCCGCCAAGAATGGTGCTGCGCGCGTATATAATCACATCATCTTCCACTGTGGGATGCCTTTTTACCTCCGACAATTCCTTGGTTACCTGCAACGCGCCCAGCGTTACGCCCTGGTAAATCACGACGTTGGCCCCAATGATGCTGGTAGCACCGATAACAATGCCGGTGCCATGGTCTATAATAAATGGTACATCTATCTGTGCATTGGGGTGAATGTCGATGCCCGTTTTACCGTGCGCGTACTCGCTGATAATCCGGGGCAGTACGGGTACCAGGAGCTGCGTTAACCGGTGCGCAATGCGGTATACGGTGATCGCATAAAAGCCGGGATACGACACAATGACCTCATTCACACTGGTAGCGGCGGGATCATATTCATGAATTTTGGTGGCATCATGCCGGAGATGCTGATAAATGGTTCCCAACGAGTTATAAAAGGCGTTTGCAATATCTTCTATAGGTACCTCCTGCGGATCCAGGTAACTGAGCAGGATGTTTTCCAGGTCTATCTGGTTCTTTTTGAGGATGCCCTGGTAAGAGGTTTGTTTGGGAAGATGATTTCCGGGAAAGAGGAAACTCACCAGGTCATTCAACCAGGCAATGGCGTCTTGCGCCGCAGGGGTAGCCTCCCACTCGGCATGATGGGTTTGGCGTAGTAAATTGATAAGCGATTGTGTATGACGACTATCCAAAACACTTGATTTAACAGTAAGATATGAATAATCTACTAAATTAGTAGGATAATGTTTCCGGAGATAAAAAAAATTGAATGCAGCCGTATAGGAATGCCTTAATTTCGCAGGTATATCACTGGAAATCATGAAAAATCTACTGCTTCTTTTTGGATGCCTGTTAGGTACTACGGCTACTTTTGCACAGGATCCCCAACCACCCATGCAGCATACCCATCTTACCGGGAATGTATATACGTCAGTATCGTATGGAGAATATAAAGGCGCCTGGGTGCCTGCCAACGGAATATATATTGTAACAGGCAAGGGCATTATATTAATTAATACCCCCTGGAGTGAAGACCAGACCCGGCAACTGGTGGATACCCTGGAACAACAGTATCATCAAAAAATCACGCATTGCATTGTGACGCATTTTCATGCCGATTGCACGGCCGGTTTGGATATATTAAAAGAGATGGGCGTGAAAACATACAGCACCCAACAAACACAGGATCTTTGTAAAGCACGGAACGAAAAAGCCGCCGCGTATGTATTCCGCAAGGATACTGTTTTCAATATCCACGGTGTCAAACTGCAAACCTACTACCCCGGTGAAGGACATACGAAAGACAACATCGTGATCTGGCTGCCACAATCAAAAGTTTTATATGGCGGCTGCTTTGTGAAAAGCCTGGATGCTACCAATATGGGCTTCCTCGGCGATGGCAATGTACAGGCGTACCCGGCCTCCCTGCAACGGCTGAAAGGCAAATTTCCTCATCCGGCCTTCCTGATTCCTGGTCATGAAGGATGGAAAGGTGGCATTGAACAAGTGAATCACTCCCTGGAACTACTGAAAAAATAACGGCTAACGGATACGGATAATCGCACTATCTGTGATGCCCATATTATTAATTTGTACCATGATCTTCCCTGGCTTTATTTTCCGGATGAAGCCAGGGAAATGGGTAGTATCCGGTGTTTCCGGCACGGCGTAATCCGATACCGGAAAACGATACAACTCTTCCCAGCGGTGATGCCGCCAGGTCACAAGATGACAGGTGTTGAGGTTAGACCAATCGGCCCAATCTGAGATATACGATACTTCATCGATGCCATCTCCATTTAAATCACCTTCGTTTTTCAACCAGGATAACCCAAATACCAGTTCCCTGCCTGTATGCAACGTATCGATATTGGAGTTGCTGCAACTCACAAACGAATAAGGTAACTGATGATCGTTTAGCCATACCTGTAAGTCGTAGTCAATGTCCTTATAATACTTATTCGTTTCCCGGCCGTCAATGCCACTGAAAAGGTGTTCGGTCAATGTATCCGGATGTCCATCTCCATCAAAATCACCATACAATATAAAGCGGTGCCCCATCACGGGAGTAAGACAGCTATCCATGACCGGATCATGATGTACTGTTTCAGCCTGCACCAGGGTATCTTTGGTATTATGTTTTATGGAATGGCGCAGGTGGCAGGCAAACAGCAGGGGAAATCCGGCTAACAAGAAAAATCGCAAACATTTCATACAGGTACAGTGATCGTTAAAGATAGCCATTGCTGTTATATCAGGTGCTCACACTTTTCAGCCATTCTCAAAAAAGCGGTCATGTGCTTATATATTTCAATATATTTACCCGCAAATTTATTAGATGAAACTTTATTTGCCTCTGCTGCTGGTGGGCTTGATAACAGCTTGCCAGGGCACCGGACCGGCTAAGGAAACTCCCTCACAAGATAGCTTAACTGTTGCAACACCTAAGGTAATTTATACCCCGCCAGTGATAAAAGATACCGCCGATCCTAACCGTCCTCCGGCTGATAGCAACGCTATTACCGGCGACTTTAACGGTGACGGACAAACGGATACCGCTTATATTGTCCGTACCAAAAACGGATATGGTAACCCGGTGGAAGACGGTGTACCGGATGAATATGCCCTGCGATTTTTCGGCACAAAGCTCCCCGCCACTGATATTAGTTGCTGTGAAGCCCGCTTATTTAATGAAGGTGACCTGAACTTTGACGGTGCAGATGAGCTCAGCGTATACCAGGCGCCCATGAATGCCAATACTTATCTGATGACAACATTTACGTTCCGTAATAGTCGTTGGCAACCGCTGATCGAGCCTTTTCTTATTCCAACAGCCGGCGATTATTTGTCGGATGAAGTGTTGAAAAAAAGAGTGTTCCTGGAAAATGGTACCATCTATTTTATGGATGTAGATGTGAATGATGAACACTTTAAACTGGTGAAAACGAAGGCGACGATGTTGTAAAGCAGCGTCACTTTCAGTTAAAGTATTGCTTTAGGTTGACTTAAAGTAATACTTTAAACAAAGGCCTTTTTTCACTAGAATCAACTTCAGATAACTATTTATAATTAAAAGATAATCAACAATATATGAAATCAACCTGGTTAAAAGCTTTTCTTCCTCATATTGCGGCTGTTGTGATATTTGTGGGACTTGCCCTGGCGTTTTGCAGCCCGGTATTGGAAGGCAAACAATTGTTTCAGTCGGACATGATGCATTATGAAGGCATGTCGAAAGAAGCATGGGATTATTACAAGTCTACCGGCGATTTACCGATGTGGACCAACAGCATGTTTGGCGGCATGCCTTCTTATGTCATCTTCACCGGCCCTTCTACTAACAAGATAGGTGTTATCAATAAAGCACTGACTTTATGGTTACCAAATCCCGCCGATATGTTTTTTGTGCTGATGATGGGCATGTATGTTTTTCTGGCGGTAGTGGATGTAAAATACTGGATACGTATCATGGGGGCTGTTGCTTATGGCTTTGCCACCTTCACCGTGGTCAGTATAGATGCGGGGCATATCACAAAGGTGATGGCCATGGCTTATATGGCGCCGGTACTGGCCGGTATGATACTTGCCTATCGTGGGCGCTACCTCGCAGGAGGCTGCTTAACAGCCCTGGCCGCAGCCGTACAGATTTACAATAATCACCCACAGATCACCTACTATACCTTCCTGATGGCAATATGCCTGGGGATAGCCGCAGGTATTAATGCCTTTCGGGAGAAGCAATTGCCCACTTTCATCAAAGCTTCAGTAGTACTGGCCATCGCAGGCGTACTGGCAGTGCTCCCAGCCATGGACAACCTGCTGATCATGAAAGAGTACACGAAATATACGATTCGTGGCAGTCAGTCCGAACTGACACTCAACCCGCAAGACAAAGAACATAAGAAATCCGGCGGTTTGGATATCGACTATGCATTTCAATGGAGTTACGGTAAAGGAGAAACTTTCACCCTGCTGCTTCCGCACCTGGTAGGCGGTTCTTCTAACGGTAAATTATCTACGGGCTCGCATACGTACCGGGCCCTCACAGAAATCGGCGTGCCTCCTGCCAAGGCAGAAGAAGCCGTTAACAGTTCCAGCTGGCAGCTGTATTGGGGTGGTCAGCCGTTCACTTCGGGGCCGGCTTATATAGGCGCTATTATCTGTTTCCTGTTTGTATTGTCGCTTTTCATTATTAAGAGCTGGCAAAAATGGTGGCTGGTAGCCGCTACCATCGTCGGTATCCTATTGAGCTGGGGCAGCAATTTCCCCGAACTCAATAACTTCCTGTTTTATCATCTCCCCTTGTACAGCAAGTTCCGTGCGCCTACCATGGCATTGGCCATTCCACAGGTATCCATGGTGATACTTGCCTGCTGGGCTTTACAGGAACTGGTATATGGCAATCAGCCCAAAGCGGTTTTACAGCAACACCTGAAACTGGCACTGTTTCTCACCGGCGGACTCGTGATACTACTCGCCATTGTTGGCAGTGTGATGTATCCTTTTGCTGGTCCGGGCGACAACGCATTGCTGGCGCGCTATACACAAATGCTGGGAGGCGAAATTCCCGCCGCCAAACTCGTGGGCGCACTGAAACAAGATCGCAGCGCACTGCTGAGAGCAGACGGCATCCGCGCATTGATACTCCTCGTCATCGCTTTTGCTGCTATGTGGTATTTCCTGAAAGGACGCTTAAAACCAGTCATCGCAGTAGCCATTATTACTGTGGCTGTGCTGTTTGATAGCTTCCAGCTGGATAAAACTTTTATGAACGAAGACAACTTCAGTGAAGCGCCATTGGCAGGATTTGTATCCCCATCGCCTGCCGATGAACAAATCCTGAAAGATAAAGATCCTTATTACCGGGTATTTAATCTTACTACCAATCCCTTCCTGGATGCTGGCACCTCTTACTTTCATAAATCGGTAGGCGGCCAGAGTCCGGCTAAATTATGGATCTATGAAGACCTGATTGAACACCAGCTCACCAAAAATAATATGGCGGTGCTCAATATGCTGAACACCAAATATTTCATTGTACCAGATCAAAAATCCGGACAACCTGTGGCACAATTGAATCCTGGTGCGTTGGGCAATGCCTGGTTTGTAAAGGCGATTAACTGGGTACCGGACGCCAATACTGAAATGCAAACGCTGGATCATTTCAACCCAAAAGATACCGCTGTGATAGATAAACGCTTCCAGCCTGTTGTGGGTGCTTTCACACCGGTGGCCGACAGCAACGCCAGCATCGCACTAACAAAATACGGATTGAACCAGTTGCAGTATACGGCGCAAAATACCGGCGAAGGCCTGGCCGTATTCTCCGAGATCTATTACCCCGCCGGATGGAAAGCTTATATAGATCAAAAGGCCGCCGACATCATCCGTGTTGATTATGCATTGCGTGGTTTGAAAATACCTGCCGGTAAGCATGATATCACGTTTAAATTTGAACCAGCCACTTTCTTTCTCGGAAGAAAAATTGCGGCTATCTCCTCCTGGTTCCTGCTGATCGCCGTGGCGGTTGGCTTTTTATGGACTGCGTGGAACAGCTACAAGACATCTTTACCGGATGCGAAGAATTAACTTTCGTCACCGGAAACGATGTTTTTATCACATTTCAATAATACCTCCACGCTGCTGATGTAATTTTTGGATAGTTACTGATTCCAAACATTACCTCGTATGAAAAACATACCCTCTTCCACTACTTCCTTCTTCCTGCCGCCACTCAGCCGGCGCATGGAAGAAGGAAGCCGGCCGGAGGCCCGCTCCCGGGTATCATTCGGGAACCAGGGCACCAGCTACGTATATCCTTACTATTTATTATCCTATAGTAAAGAAGAAATACCTCTCTTTCCCATTCCTCATCCTTCCCTTGGTTGTTCTGTAGAAAAATGAGCCGGCATTTAACCTTAAACAACTGTTATCTATGTTCAAAAGCTATTGGAGAAACGGATGGAAAAATCTCCTTAAAAACAAATTATCCTCCCTGATCAATATCGGGGGCCTTTCTATTGGCTTGGCTACCGGTATTCTTATCTTGCTATGGATCAATGATGAATTTAGCTTTGATACTTTTCATCAAAACAGCAGCAGCCTATACCGGATCCTGGAAAATCGCCAGCAGGAAGGGTCCTGGCAAACCAGTCAGGCTACCCAGGGACCACTGATGAAAAAACTCGTGCAAGACCTCCCGGAGATAAAATATGCTTCCCGCAGCGCTTTCGGTGGTCAGGGACTTTTAGTGGTGGGAGATAAAAGTATCTACCAGGAAAGCACTTATACCGATCCTGCCTACTTTAACATGTTTACCTATCCGGCTATAACAGGCGATCCGGTGACGGCATTGGGGGCACCGGATAACATTGTACTCACCGAAAGTGCCGCCAAGAGGCTATTTGGCACTACTGAGGCCATGGGAAAAATTGTCCGGTTTAATAATCAGCACGACCTGAAAGTGGCCGCCATCATTCGGGATGTGCCGCCTAACAGTACCACCAAATTCGATGTAGTGCTCCCCTTCCGCCTTTTTGAAAAAGAGAATGCTGACTGGATTGAAAAATGGGATAACTATCGCCTGGCCACCTGGGTACAACTGCGGCCAGGTAGCAATTTAGCTGCCTTTAATAACAAGCTGAAAAAGGTGTCCAAACAAACGAGCCTCCCGAACGATCACGAGCACTATTTATTTGCCTATCCTTTTGCTGACATGCGTATGCATGGCAGTTTCAAAAACGGGCAACCCAACGGCGGCCGTATTCAAATTGTGATGTTATTGGGTACGATTGGTTTATTCATTTTATTGATTGCCTGCATCAATTTCATGAACCTGGCTACCGCCCGCTCTGAACGCCGCGCCCGGGAAGTGGGAGTGCGCAAGGCTTTAGGCGCCTCCAGGACAACCATCATCTTCCAATTCCTGGTAGAAGCATTGTTGGTTACATTTCTCGCTATGCTGTTGGGCATACTGCTCGCCAAACTGGCGATCCCTGGATTTAACCGGATCTCGGGCAGAAGTATGATGTTGGGTATCGCCAACTGGAAAATATTATCCGGTATTGTATTGCTCACCTTCCTTACCGGCCTGGTAGCCGGCAGTTACCCTGCCTTTTTTCTCAGCAGCTTCCAACCAGTAAAAGTATTGAAGGGGGCCATCGTAGCACAACGTGGAGGAGGCACTTTCCGGAAAACACTGGTAACGGTTCAATTTGTGATTTCCATCTTTTTGATCATCACCACCATCGTTCTTTACCGGCAGATACAGTATGGAGAAAACAGGCCGGTAGGCTATAACCAGGATATGTTACTGGAAATACCTGCCAGGGGTGATATGGGTGGAAAATTTGCGCTGATGCGGGATGAGTTTTCCCGCATCCCGGAAATAGAACAGGTTTCAGCCGGATCGGATGATCTGTTACGATTTGGTGGCGCGTCAGACGGCGTTCAGTGGCCGGGCAAAACAGCTGATCAGAACTTCCCGGTGATCCTCACCTGGGTACAATATAACTGGGTAAAAACAGGCGGGCTGCAACTGGCTGCGGGGCGCGACTTCAGCCCGGAATATGGAAGTGACACCATGAGTTGCCTGGTTAATGAAGCAGCGGTAAAACGCATGGGATTAAAAGAACCGGTTCTTGGTACCCTGCTGGATAACCATCCTATTGTTGGTGTGGTCAAAGACTTCGTATCCAACGATCCATACGACGCACCCCAGCCCATGATCGTATATCTGAGTACGGGGCCAATGGGCCATCTCTTTGTGCGGTTACGAAAAATATCTAACCCGCAAAATGCACTGGTGAAAATTGAGGCGGCGATCAAAAAAACTAATCCTTCTATTCCTTTCGAGTTTCATTTTATCAAGGAAGCCTATCAGCAAAAATTCAATGGCATCCGGTCGTCCGGGTTTATGTTGAACTGGACCGGGGGGCTGGCTATCCTGATTTCCTGTCTGGGATTATTTGGATTATCTTCTTTCCTGGCAGAACGGCGTACCAAAGAAATAGGCATCCGGAAAATTATGGGCGCCAGTGCCGCACGCATATGGTTTATGCTGGCAAAGGAATTCCTGAAACCTGTTTTCATCGCTTTCCTCATTACCGTACCCATTGCGATACTGGTCATGCAACAGGTGTTGAAGCATGTCGACTATCGCGTTGAATTGCAGTGGTGGATGTTCCTGGCAGCTGGCCTGCTGACTACGCTCATTGCCCTGGCTACTATTAGTTACCAGGGACTCAAGGCAGCGGGAGCCAATCCTGTAAAGGCTTTACAAATGGAATAGCGGCAGCTTAGCGGGGAGAAAGTACGTGTTCCTGGGTATCCAGCAACAGTTGTGTTTGCAACAACACTTCTTTCATCTTCATCTTAAAGCGGGTGGCAGCGGACATTTCATCCGGTATCACGGCTTCCTGCAACTCGCTCTGGAACAGGATACGCAGGTTTTGTTTCAGTTGCAGCAGGTTTTCCTGCTTCACCAAACCGGCGGCAAACCCTGCTTCCAACATCGCCTGTTCCTGTGCCGCATCAAAGGATGGCGCATACCAGATCAGGGGTACCTGTTTCAATCGCTTGATTTTTCTCAGCTCCCGTAAAAATAAAACCGCTTCATCCGAAGGTTGCAAACTGTCTAAAAAAATGTAATCCGGTGTAAAGCCGGATTGCTTTTTTAGATAATCCAGCGCCTTGCTGGTATTATCCTGAGCAATACAAGCTTTGCTGATGTTCAAAAGGTCCAGTGCAAGATAAAACTGGTTACGCCGGTCGCGGTCCGGATCAATTAATAAGGAAGTCAATTTTTCTCTCATCGCAGGGTAGTTTAATGGTAGGATTGTTGGGTGTTGGTGCAAAATTACGCCTGGAAAAGTTCCTGAAAAAATTGGAAGTTCAACTGAAAACAGCTTCTTTCAAAAAACACCAATAATTAACAAAACAACAACATGGTAATCAGGTAGCCGGTAAAACTACCCTGAATTCCGCCCCCTCTCCCGGTATCCCGTTAGCGTAAATATATCCTTTATGATTGGTGGCTATTTTACTGCACAAAGCGAGCCCTATACCTGTTCCTTCAAAAGCCGTCCGATCATTTAATCGCTGGAAAATCTGGAAAATTTTCGTCGCATACATCTGATCAAATCCAATTCCATTGTCTTTTACCACTACCACCCAATAGGCTACATCCTGGTCCAGATCCGGCAAACGGGCCAACTCAATGGCAGATAACGGTTCCGCATATACTTTTATTTGCGGCTGCCGGTCTGGCGATAAGAATTTGAGTGCATTCCCCAACAGGTTGTGGAATAGCTGGTTCATTTGCAATGGACTCACCAATAAATGAGGTAGTTCGTTTGTTTCGAGTTGTACTTCATGCTGATCAATGGGTACTTCAAAATCTATCAGCACATTTTTTAATATTTCATTGAGATCCGTTTCTACAAATGGCTCCTTCACGTGTACGAGGCGGGAATAATCCAGTAGTTCATTGATCAGTTGCGACATGCGTCTGGCACTGAACATCACCTTATCAAGATACATACGGGAGGTATCTGAAAGAATGTCCTTGTTTACATTATACAACATGCCGGCAAAGGTGTGGATTTTACGCAGGGGTTCCTGCAAGTCATGGCTGGTAACATAGGCAAACTGTTCCAGTTCCCGGTTTGATTTTTCAAGATCGACATTAGCATCCTGCAGTTCTTTGGTACGTTGTTCTATTTCAGCTTCCAGTTTAAACGTGAGCTGCATGTATTTGGCTTCGCTATCCTTCAGGGCCGAAAACAGCTGTCGCTGCTGGGTGATATCCCGGGCAATTTTGGACGCGCCAATTACATTTCCGTCGATATCTTTTATGGGAGATATGGTTAAGGAGAAGTCTCTTATCGTCCCATCTTTTGTCATGCGTTTGGTTTGAAAATGATCTACCCGATGCCCGGCTTTCAGCACCTCTATGATTTTAGGCTCTTCATCCAGTTTATCATTGGGGATAATGCTGGTAATGGGTTTCCCGATCATTTCTTCGGCTGTATAGCCAAATAACCGCTCTGCTGCCGGGTTCCAGCTGGTAATGACGCCATCCAGGGTTTTGCTGACAATGGCATCATCTGAATTTTCTACTATGGCGGCCAGTTTGGATAAATGTTCATGTGTTGTTTTTTCATGGGTAACATCCACCAACATGTTTACCGCGCCCGTGACTTCCCCGTCGTCATCCAACAACGGTACCGGGTACGGTTGTATGATCCGGCGGCTGCCGTCAGGTCTTTCTATTACTATTATTTTCCCCCGAACGGGTACCGCTCCCCGGATAGCCTGTGCCATTGGGCAATCATCCAATGCAATGGGGGTAACACCATCCGGTTCATAGATTTTCCAGGAACCGCACCACATATCGATGCCCGCTACAGGTTCCCTGCCCCAGAGTGTTACTGCGGCTTCATTATACAGCAGCACGCGGCCATATTTATCACAGGTATAAACGGCGGCCGGTAAACACGCTATTACCTGGCGGTAGGCGTCTACGCCGGCCTCCTGGCATCGTCTTTCCCTGGAAACACGGATACTGGATGCAATGCCCGACAGAAAATCTTCATATCGTTTATATACTACGGGACCTTGTCCGTGGAGGATTTTATCTGCCGGCAGATGATCTTTTCCTATTGGTATGGTCACCTGGAAGGTACTGCCTTCACCGGGCACACTGCTCATTTGCAACTCACCACCATGCAGTATCGCCAATTCGTTTACCAGGGCCAGTCCTTTATTGTCTGCTTCTTTCTGTAGGAGATAATCCCGGACTGCCGCCATTAAGGAGGGACTTAAGCCCATCCCGGTATCAGATACCGATAATTGTATCGTATTGTTTTGCTGGGTCAGTCGTACTGCCACGGCACCACGCAACGTATACCTGAGGGCGTTAGTCAGCAGGGTGAACAGGATCTTTTCCCACCTGTCCCGGTCTACGTATACATCGGCGTTTATCGGGCCAATATTAGTCACCAGCGTCAGTTTGGCCTGTCGGATAACCGGCTCAAAATGCGACAACAATCCGCTGGTAAAGCTGCTGATGTCTGTTTTTACAAAGGATACGGCGGCTGACTGTTGCCATGCTGTACCAATAGCCAGGATACCTGCTGCACGGCCTGATTCATCCGGAATGGTGCAGGCATGGAAGTGATAGTATAGCCCTTCCCGTTGTACCAGCTGTAACAGGTGGGTATCTTCGATATTGTTTTTTCCCTTCACCAGGCGGGTGAACCGGGGTTGCAGCTGATCCCATAGGTTGCTCCAGGCCAGGGCGGCCGGTAAGCCTAATGGATCCCGATCCTGCGCATCCAATAGCTGCCGGTACGCGTCATTATGTATATGTACCGCATCCTCTCCCCACCATAAAAACATGGGTTGCGGGGAGGCCAGCAAAATACGCATGCAGGTTTTCAGGGATGAAGGCCATTGCGTAACAGGTCCCAACGCAGAGGTCGTCCAGTCAAAAGAACGGATCAGTTTACCGGCTTCTCCTCCACCAAACAGGCAGTCGTCTACCCCACCCACTGGTTCACGGAAAGTCGCCTTTATCGGGGCGTTTAACATCGTACAAAGAATAAAGTCATAAAAGATATACTGGTTGATGCTGTCAGGATATTGTCTTAAAATTCCACAATCAGCAAAAAAACTGGGTAAAAAAATGCACATCAAATACAGTTGTAGTATGCGTTTGATCCTGCTAAGCTTTTCCAGTTCCCTGCCTGCTGCTAACAGTTTCGGGGTGTTGGACCAGTAATCTCAGGCAATCCCTATGGTCCGGCAGCTCCCGCTCTACCATAAGGTTGCAATAATCGTGTCAGTCCCCGGCTACTTATCCGGAAACTTAATTTGTTCATAGGCCGGTGCAGCCTCTATATATCCCAATGGGGTAAACTGTTTACCTTCCTGTTCGTTATAAGCAATAAAGAAATGTTCAATCTCCCGGATGGTTTGAGCGGACACCGCATCCACCCCTTTAAAGGCTTTCGATACCACGGGCACGGCAATGTAGCGGTCGTTTCGCACCACTGTTCCATCTCTTTCACGTTGCTCTGCCTTAATAGCCCCCAATAAGCGGCATTTAATCAGGCAGCCGGGGAAACTTTTAAATTCTGAAATCACCATAACATCCAATGGATCTCCATCGGCCCCCCGGGTACCCAGGATAAAACCAAAGTCATAAGGGAAAACCATCCCGGCGGGTAAAATCTTGTTGAGAACAAAAAAGCGGGATGCCGGATCAAAATCATATTTTTCACTACTCCCTCTCGGGGTTTCAATGACAACAGGTAACTCTTTAATGATCATACGCACATTTTGTTGGTCAATAATAGGATAAAGAGGACTCGACTGCGAAGAAACAAAAAAAGCGGCAACCAAAAGACATATAATACACAGGAGGGCATAATGATTGTACGAATATCATAAAATGATTATCATGAGCGACTTCCAAATACAGCTGCAAAGCCACGACATTGGCGTTACCCGCCAGGATGAAAATGTTTTTATTGTCCGCCTGCCAGAGAAAACCATTCACCTGCTCAAAAGGCAGGATAATGAAGGCGCCAACCATTGGTTTGAAGAAGGAAAAGATAACGAAACGGCACAAACAGCAGCCATCGGAACGGCCATAGAAAGCTGGCTGGCACAACACCATGCCTGAGCAGCCGGCTGAATTTAAATTGGGGACTAACGGTAAAGGCAAAACGTAGTATCCCTACCACCGGAAGCATCCGCAGATGCTCCCCTGACTTACTTATTTCCTTTGTTATAAAAAATAAACAGCCCATCCTTACCCGCTACCACCACGTCTTTTCGCCCTGATCCGGTAAGGTCGTAAACTCCAAAGTAAAGCCCCGCTCCCTTCTCTCCATAGCTGATCACCTGTTTGGTAAATGATTCTCCGTTCCACTTAAAATAATAAATGCCACAAGGGTCTGCGGAACCGGGATCATGATCATTATGTGCACGATACCGCTTCCCGGTAACCAGTTCTTCCTGCCCATCACCATCTATATCCGTCCACAACATAGTATGATACTGGGAATTGTTAGGGTCAATGGTATGTTTAATCCAACTGCGTTTATTTGTTTGGGGGTCTTTATGCTGCTCATACCAATCCAGGCCATAGTCGTGGCCCTGTCCCACAATTAAATCGGTCAGCCCATCTTTGTTGACATCTGTAACGATCACGGGTACACTGGCAGTGCCCAGGTTAAAGTCTGCGTGAAAAGTCCACGGAGCGGTGAAAGGCGCTGCAGGCGCTTCTACCCAGCCTTCCGGCAACACGATGTCTATACGGCCATCGCCATTTATATCTCCGAAACCCAGGCCATGGCCTGATTTGCGATCCAGGATTTTATGCGCGGTAAACCCGCCGGAGGCTTTGTTGTATCGGTAAATAATCAATGGATCGTTGGGGGTATTGGGAATAATTTCCGGGATGCCGTCACCGTCTATATCGAAGGAGCGGGTGGTTTCTATATTGCCAGGCGCGGCTATCACGTGCGCTTTCCATTCACTGTCATTACCGGGGTTTTCTTTCCACACCAACGTTTTACCAAACCAGCCACCGGTAATAAAATCCATGCGGCCATCACCGTTTACATCAAAAGGGATGGTAGAAAAATCGTCCCAGTATTCGCCAAACTGCTTCACGGCGCCTATGTAATGACGCCTGAAATAAGCCGGTCCTTCATACCAGTAGGCGCCAGATACCAGGTCCGGTACTTTGTCGTTGTTCACATCCAACACGGCCACGGATTCATAACTTTCTGCGGCCACCACCTTCTTTTCGAATAGCAGCGTGGGGATCGCACGTTGTTGTGCGGGTAAAGTATTGGCTAACAGTAAGCCGGCGATGGTGGGTATCAATCGTTTTTTCATATCAGCGTGGAATCAGTTATCTCCAACAAGATAATAAACAAGCGGAATTAACTATCCTGGAGTGTCCTGTGGGTTTATTTGCCCAGCCACCGCTTAAAATCTGCCGCCCTTAAACGGCTGATAATGATGTCTTCATATGCTGCTGGCTGTACCTGCAACTTTATTTTACCATCAAACCAGGCAAATACCTGGTCTATGGCGGGATGATGAATGATAAACTGCCGGTTTACGCGAAAAAAATGAGCAGGGTCCAGTTGCGTTTCCAGTTCATCCAGGTTATTATCTACCTGATAATCTAATCCTGTAAAGGTTTTCAGATAATGTTGCCGTTCACGGGTATATATAAACGCTACTTCGTTCACATTCACGGAATAGAGCCGTGAGCCGGCGGCCACCAGGAAGCGCGACTTATACTCCCTGCGGCGCAGTGCCTGCACAATCGCCGACATATCTACTTCCCCTCCTGCCAGGGCATAATATTGCCGGAACTTGGTCAGCGCTGCCGACAAGTCCGCTTTTTTCAGCGGCTTCAAAAGATAATCGATACTGTTATACTTAAAAGCGCGAATTGCATATTCATCGAATGCGGTGATGAAAATGATGTGGGCATTCACGGTTACTTCTTCAAAAATATCAAAGCTCTTACCATCTCCCAATTCAATGTCGAGAAAGATGACATCCGGACCGGGATGTTCGCGCAGCCAGGCGACAGATTTCTCTACCGTATCCAAAACTGCCATCACATTAATGTCTTCATTTTCTTTAGACAACATCTTGATGAGGCGATCTGCCGCAAGCGATTCGTCTTCAATAATCAGCGCATTCATGTTCGCTATAGTTAGTAAAAATTAGGGGTTGCGGGATATCCGAAGATATAAAAATGTGGTTACTTTTCATATATATTCGTTTGTATCAGCGGAATCACCACAGTAAAAAAGCCATCTGCAGCAGTAATCTGCAGCCCTTGTTCTTTCTTTAACAACCGGTAACGCGTACGGAGGTTTTCCAATCCTGTTTTATCGGATGGCTCCCGGTTTATCTTGGGCTGTAAGTTATTCCGAATATGCAGGTTATCTTCGTCATCTGAAAAAATAACAATCGTCAGCGGCCGGTCTCTCGACACTATATTATGCTTCACTGCATTTTCTATCAGGATCTGTAATACAAATGGTGGCAACAGGTAATGTTCTTTTTCCGGCGCTACGGTAATCTGCACAATCAGGGATTCCTCAAAACGGGTACGGAGCATGAGCACATAGGATTCCAGGAAAATACGTTCCTCCCGGAAGGTGGTCAGCTCCCGGCTATTTTTTTTGAGAAGATACCGGTACACTGCTGCCATCTCATCTACAAATGATTCCGCCTTTACAGGGTCATTCACAATTAAAGCACTGAGGGTATTCAAACTGTTAAACAGGAAATGCGGCTTTACCTGGTCTTTCAAAAACTGGTACTGGCTATCCAGGTTACTTTTTTTGAGCCGCTGAGATTCCATAAACAGCTGTTTCCATTGCGACATATAATACAATCCCTCGTAGCCCCCTACCACCAGCAGGCTACAGAGAATGGTTAATCCTGCAATGAATGCATAGTCCCCTATTTTTACCTCGTCATAAAAGCCAATCCATCTGCCCAAAAGCTGATTAGCCAATGCCAGCATACCTAATAACGGAATACCACTAACAACAATGAGCCGGATCCGCTTCATCATATTGCGGTTGCCCGGCAATTTCCGGCGGGAAAACAACACCAGGAAACGGCCTGCTTCACTGGCTGCCACTGCATAAAACAGGGATATCAGTATACAATTCACCGCAGAATCTTTATCGTGAATCAGCATACCATAGAAAAAAAGCAAGAGGAACAGGAAAAGAAAAAGCGGGGCAAACCCTCTTATTTTTCGCTCGTACATTTTTTGGGATTATGATAACTAAGATAAGAGAATTTGGTGGTAAGCAGAAAGCAAACAGCTATTTTAATGAATGAGTGCAGCGAATGTTGTCTTGTACAGGATTAGACTGATTATACTGATTTTGTATTTTATGATTTTAGAAGATAAAAGAAGATTTCAGTGGGTATATCCGCTGTTTTCTCCCCACATCTTTCTTAATCCTAAAAATACAAAATCAGTATAATCAGTCTAATCCTGTACAAGACAACATTCGCTGCGATCTGCTCAAGTCATATATTATGATCCTTCGGTAAAATCATTAACCGCGGAATTCTTACATGTGCAGGTTGTTGCATGATAAACCGCACCGTACCTACAATATCAGCAGTACTCAATGGCTCGTGAATGCCCATTGCTTCCCTGGGATGTACTTCCCAGTCCTTATGCAGTTCTGTCATCACAAGGCCTGGCTCAATACAGGATACCTGTATGTTACTACCGGTAAGCTCCATGCGCAATGCTTCTGACAATGCTTCCATCGCGAATTTGGTAGCGGCATAAGCACCGGCGGTAGGCCTTACTTTTGTACCCAGCACACTGGACATATTAATCACGTGTCCAAATCCCTGTTGACGGAAACGTTTCAGCAATTGGTAGGTTAGCCGGAAAGTAGCGGTAACATTGAGTTGTATCATGTTTGTTACCTTATCAATATCGATGTCTTCAATAGCACCGGTAGCAATGGTACCTGCACAGTTAAAGAGATAATCACAACGGCCATATTTTTCATATATCTCCGCGATCAGCTGATCCTGGAAAGCAGCATCTGATAAGTCTCCCGTAATGGTGGTTACATGAGCACCGGTTAATTGCCGGAGCCGGTCTTCCCGGCGGGCAGTAGCTATCACGGTATATCCATCTGCCTGTAAGGCGTCAGCAATAGCAAAACCAATACCACTGCTGGCGCCTGTTACTAAACATATTTTCATTTATAGCTGGGTTTGTACCAAGATAGCAAAAATAGCTTTTAGCAGTTAGCTATTAGCTTTTAGTGAAATGCAGCGAAGAACATTGATAGCAAAAATAGCTTTTAGCAGTTAGCTTTTAGCTTTTAGTGAAATGCAGCGGAGAACATTGATAGCAAAAATAGCTTTTAGCAGTTAGCTTTTAGCTTTTAGTGAAATGCAGCGGAGAACATTGATAGCAAAAATAGCTTTTAGCAGTTAGCTATTAGCTTTTAGTAAAATGCAGCGAAGATTAACAGATAATGTTCTTCGCTGCATTTTACTAAAAGCTAATAGCTAACCGCTAAAAGCTGCTACAAATCCCATATCCCGGCAGTCCGCTCCAGCGCAACCAATGCGGCTGCATAGTTATACAGGGTTTGATAATAATCCAGCTGCACTTCATTCCAGGTACGTTGTGCATTTAAGACTTCCAGCAAAGAAGTTTCTCCGCGTTTGTAGCTGTATATTTTACCGTCCAATACTTTTTGCGAGGCTTGCAACAGGCCGTTTTCGTATTGCCGTACCTGTTGGGCCACGGCATTATAATTCCACCAGGCTTCCCGCACTTCCGTATTTATTTGGAGTAATACCTGATCATAGGCCAGGGCAGCCTGTTTAACGGCATATTGGGCGGCATGTAGTTCCCCTTTATAGTGATTAGAGAATTTCAATGGCACTGAAATACCAACCGAGGTAGCCATATAGCGGGGCGTAGGTGCTATTTCACTGGTAGCTTCCGCATTATAGCCTATACCGGCATTGAGGCCCAGGTCTATTTTCCGGTTGGCTTTCACCAGGGAGAGTGTTTTCCCGGCCACGGTTTTCCCTGCGTTGGCAGCTACGGCATCGGCACGGGTATCAGCGGCATTGGTGAGGAGATTTTGTAAGATGAATGCCCGCTGCAGGTGTTCAAAGTTCCCCGATGGCCACAACAAGGTATCTGCCCGCACCTGTCCGGTATTTATATGTAGTTGGAGCAAGGCGGTTTTGCGGTCGGCTTCCTGCTGGTATAATTTGTTGAGCAGGTTATCTGCTTCCAGCTTAGATTGACGTGCATCCGTTTCCGTTATTACGCCTTTTTTAAAGCGGATGGCATCGGCGTCCGCCAGTTGTTGCATCAGCAGATACGATTGCTGCTGCACGGTATACAAACGTTGCTGCAGCAGGGCATTAAACCAGGACAGTGTGGCATCTGCCCGCAGATTACGGAAATAGTCCTGCAACAGGGCCTGGGTTTGTTCTACTGTGCTGCGGGCCAGGCCAATGCGGGCCTTTCTTTTGCCGCCCAGCTCTATGGTAGTTTCCAGTCCTACGTTGTAGCCATAAGACAAGTGCAGTACCCGGTGCTGGTTGTCGAAACCACCCAGTGAAAGCTGGGGGTCCGGGAATACTTTGGCGCTCTCGATGCCTGCCGTGGCGATGCTCACATTGTATTGCTCCGCAGCATAACCCAGGTGTTGGGTACTCACCCGGTGCAGGTATTCCTGCAATGTGAGCGGTGCTTTGCTAAAACTGGTGTCAGACTGGGCCATCGTGGCGCTGGGTGCGGATAAGCAGCATATTATCCCGATCCCGTATCTTTTTAAAAATTGCATATAATCACTTTATACTTCCGGTGAAGAATTCCATTTTCTTTCGATGAGATAATACAAGGCCGGCAATACAAACAGCGTGATAGCAGTGGCTGCCAGTAAGCCGTATACAATCACGGTGGCCAGCGGTCGTTGCACATCCGAACCGATGCCGGTGGCAAAGGAAGCGGGCAACAAGCCCAAAGCGGCCACGGAGGCTGTCATCAGCACCGGCCGGAAACGATTGCTGGCGCCGGTAACCACTGCAGTCAACAACGCATATCCCTGCTTTCTCAAATCGTTGATCTGCGAAATGAGGATCACCCCATTTTGAATCGCCACGCCAAATAGGGCAATGAAACCCACAGCAGATGATACGTTCAATGTCATACCCCGGATATTGAGTGCCAGCATGCCTCCGAATAAGGCCAACGGTACAATGCTGATGATCAGGCCTGCCTGCCGGAAGGTGCCGAAAGCGCCATACAACAGCATGAACATGATGGCTAACGCCAACGGCACTACGACTACCAACCTGGCATACGCGCGGTGTTGATTTTCAAACTGCCCTCCCCATTTAATATGGTACTGATCATGATTGTAGGTTACCTGCTTGTCGATGCGCTGCTGTGCTGTTTGCAGGAAAGTGGTCAGGTCACTACCCCGCAGGTTTAGTTTCACGGTGAGGTGTCGTTTGTTTAACTCCCGGGTGATGGTGCTTTCCCCGGTGGCTGTTTTCACGGTAGCTACCTGCGATAACGGAATTTTCGCGCCGGTAGTGGAAGTCAACAACAGGCCCGCGATTTTTTCCGGTGTATTGCGACTATCATCGGTATACCGGCAAATCACATCATATACTTTGTTGCCTGCAAATACCTGGGAAATTGCTTTGCCACCGATGGCCACTTCTATCAGTTCGGCTACATCGCTCACATTGAGCCCGTAACGTGCGATGGCAGACCGGTCTACAGATATTTGCAGTTGCGGCAATGGAGGTTCCTGGTCGATGGCCACATCAGCGGCGCCGGGGATTTGTTTTAACGTAGCAGCTACTGCTGCTGCAATACGTCTGGTTTCTTTAAAATCATCGCCATATACTTTCACTACCAACTCACTGTGTGCACCGGAAATTTTATCCATCACACCATCAATCATCGGCTGACTGAAACCTACGCTATACCCGGGCATAGCAGCATAAGCAGCAGATAAATCGTTGATCAGATCTGCCTTGGTACGGCCATGTTTCCATTCCCGGTAGGGTTTTAAACCAATGGAACATTCGAAATGCGAGGCGGTCCACGGGTCCGTACCGTCGTCGTTGCGACCGGCTTGTACCATCATGTAGGTGACTTCATCAAATTGCAGGGTACGTTGACGCAGGCTATCACTCATTTCCCGGGAGCGCTGCAGCGATATCCCCGGCGGTAGTTGCACCTGCAGCCAGATAGATCCTTCATCCAATGGTGGCAGGAAATCCTTTCCTACTGTTAGGGAGAGGATGATAGCGCCCGTTAGTACCAATGCCAGGGGCATAAATACCTGTTTGGGTTTCGCCATGATTTTTTCCAGGCGTTGCTGGTAGTTGGTGGTCAGCCGCTCCAGCCATTTATTATGATACAGTTGACGGGGCTTGCGATAAATAGCAAATGCCAACCCGGGTATCAGCAACAATGCTACTACCAATGCTCCCAACAGCGCATATCCTACGGTAAATGCCATGGGCGTGAACAGTTTCCGTTCTACTCTTTCAAAAGAAAACAGGGGTAGGTAAGCCGTAATAATAATGACCGTGGCGAAAAGTACCGGCTTCGCTACTGCCGCCGCTTTCTGCGCAATGGAGCTTTCTGTTAACATGTCGGCCGGCTGCTCCTCCCGCTTTTTCAGGATGGCTTCCATCATCACAATAGCGCCATCTACGATGATACCGAAATCGATGGCACCGAGCGACAACAGGTTAGCTGGTATATGTGTAAAGTGCATTAAAATAAACGCAATGAGTAACGCCAATGGAATGGTAATGGCAACAATCAATGCCCCGCGCCAGTTGCCGAGGAAAATGATCAGCACAATAATTACCAGGGCGATACCTTCAAGTAAAGTATGCGATACGGTATCCAGCGTATTATTAATCAGTTGTGTACGATCCAGGTAGGGACGTATCCGTACCCCTTCCGGCAAAATATGCTGATTCAGATCGTCTACAGCGGCGTGTATGCCTTCCAGTACCACCGAAGGATTCTGGCCTTTCAGCAGGAGCACAATACCCTCATCACCTTCGCTGTAATTCACCTGCCGATCGGTATACCCCAGGATGCCTTTGCGTTCCAGGTTACCCAGCTTAAGCTGCCCCAGGTCTTTCAGGTATACCGGTACGCCGTTGACCGACTTCACCACTACCTCTCCGAGGCTCTCCAGTGTTTTCACCAGGCCAATACCGCGCACTACATAGCCGAGATCGCCGATATTGAGTACGCTACCGCCGGCATTGGCGTTGTTGTTACTAATTGCCGTCTGCACGTCTGCCAGCGACACATGATATTGTTCCAGCAGTGTAGGGTCGATCTCCACCTGGTATTGTGCGGTGATACCACCGAAATTGGTAACATCCGCTACGCCGGGCACCTGCTTGATACGGGGAATGATGGTCCAGTTTTGCAGATCCGTCAGCGTTTTCAGGTCGTGTCGGTTGCTTTCAATAATGTAACGATATATTTCCCCGATAGGCGATGTGAGCGGGTCCAGACCAGGTTTGGCGCCATAGGGCAGGTCTACATCATTGAGGCGTTCCGTAATTCTTTGTCTGGCCCAATAATCCTCCATCCCGTCTTCAAATACAATGGTGATCACAGATAAGCCGAAAGTACTTTTGCTGCGCATCACCTGCATGCCCGGCATACCGTTGAGTGCACGTTCTACCGGAATAGTAATTTGTTGTTCTACTTCTTCAGCTGCCAGACCCGGTACCTGCGTTACCACCTGGGAGGTAACGTCTGCAATATCAGGATAGGCTTCCACTGCCAGCTGTTGCCAGGAGTAATAGCCAAACAGGGCCAGGAGCAAAAAGAGCGCAGCAAAGAGCCACCGCTTCTGAATAGCCGTAAAAATCAGTTTGTTCATAAAAATTACTTGAAAAGAAAGGAGTACTTATTTCGCATCGAGCAGGTAAAACCCGCCCGCGGTAACAATCCGGTCGCCGGCTTGCAGGCCGGCAGTAACTACCACCTGGTTATTAATGGCGGCACCGGTAGTAACTGCGCGTTTCACAAATTTTCCGGGTGCAGCAGCTACAAATACATAGGGTGTTTCACCGGCCTGTAAAAGCGCAGTAGCGGGAATCAGCAATGCGGGTGTGGGTTGTTCCCTGAAACTAACGGTGGCGTACATACCAGGTTTCAGCGTATGTGCGGCGTTGGGAACGGTCATTAATACCTGCACACTCCTCGTATCTTCATCTACCACCGCATTGATATGATACACCTTCCCTTTCAGTGGCACACCAGGCAGGGCCACTACTTCAATCGTACAGTCGTCGCCGGTATGAATAAGGCGAATATCTTTTTCTTTTACCTGTCCTGCTACCCATACATCGGATAAATCGGCAATAGTAGCCACACTGGCGGCATCGTCTTTGATAAACTGGCCCAGTACCACTTTGTTTTCAATCACCTCTCCCGCTACCGGCGCATGTACCACCAATGGCTGACCCAACGTTAATTTCTCCGGACTGGCTTTGAATACCTGAAGCCCCATCACCGCATTTTCATATTCCTTCTTTTCTACTTCATAGGCAGTCTGTGCTTCTTCGAGGTCCTTTTGTGTACCTACGCCATTTGCCATCAGGTCTTGCTGTCGTTTCCAGGTTCTTTCCGCCTGTTGCAGCTGCGCTTTCTCCTGGAAGAATACTTTCTGTGCCGCCATAAAATCCGGCGAACTGATTTCGAATAACGGTGTTTCCGGTTGGGTTTTCATACCCAGGCGCAGGTAGGTTTTGGTGACGCGGCCCTGGAAAGGCGGTGCTATCTCCGCGTACTGTGTGGGGATAGCTTTCACCACACCGGCGGTTTGAACTTCATGGCTGTAAGGAGCACTGAGCACCGCATTAATTTTAATACGATTCTCCAGGGCGGAACCAGCGGACAGGATAATGGTATCTCCTGTTGGAACAGCCGTAGTGACAGCATCTTCCTTAACGGCATGACAAGCAGCAGCCGTGAGCATGCCAACAGCAATTAATCTTTTGTTCATATGTTCGGATTGAAAAAATACCAGGGAAAGTAGCCCTGTTGGTTACCTGCCTGCCCGGTGACTGCTGATCCAACAGTCTAAGGCAAGCAGCAACAGGACCACGATGAGGGCGGCTATCCACCGCCGTGTTGCAGCACTCATAACCATTGATTAAATCTTTTGATATACCAGGTTTTGATGAGCTGTGTAAGCATACAGTAACTAAATAATATAGCGATCAGCCAGGGGAAAAAGGACAGCGGAAGCGGTTCCATTTTTAGTGATGCCGCAAACGGCGTAAACGGAATGGCCATACCAATGAGCATAATCAGGCTCGTTAAGGCCACTACCGGTGCGGTAGCCCAGCTCTGAATAAAGGGTATTTTACGCGTGCGGATCATATGTACAATCAGCGTTTGCGATAATAATCCCTCTACAAACCAACCTGTCTGAAATAAGCCCTGGTGTTCAGGTGTAGCCGCCTTAAATACATAAAACATAATGGCAAAAGTGGCGTAGTCAAATATGGAGCTGACAGGTCCGATGCACAACATGAACCGGGAGATATCAGTCGCATCCCATTTCTTAGGCCGGTCTATGAAATCCTGGTCCATTTTATCCCATGGAATAGATACCTGTGAAATATCATACAGCAGGTTTTGTACTAAAATCTGCACTGGCAGCATGGGTAGGAAAGGTAATAATGCACTGGCGCCAATCATGCTGAACATGTTACCAAAGTTGCTGCTGGCCGTCATCTTGATGTACTTAATGATATTACCGAAGGTTCTTCTGCCATAGATCACACCTTTGCGCAGCACCATCAAATCCTTTTCCAGCAGGATAATATCAGCGCTTTCTTTGGCGATATCTACCGCAGTATCCACGCTGATACCTACATCCGCATCCCGGAGTGCGGCAGCATCATTAATGCCGTCGCCCATGAAGCCCACGGTATGTCCTTTTGCCTGTAACAGCTTTACTATTCTTGATTTCTGTACCGGGCTGAGTTTAGCCAGGATAGATACCTGGTCTATTTTTTGGGCAAGGGTGGCGTCGTCCAGCTGCTCTATGTCGTGCCCCAGCAATATATCGGAGAAGGGAATCCCTACTTCGCGGCATATTTTCCTGGTCACAATTTCATTGTCGCCAGTCAATACTTTCACCTGCACACCCAGTTGTTGCAACGACTCAATTGCCACACGGGCAGAGGGTTTAGCAGGATCAAGGAACCCGATAAAACCGGTGAGTACCATGTCTTTTTCATCCTCTACGGTATAGGTAAGCGCCCGGTCATCAAACTCACGGATGGCTACCAGCAGTACTCTCAGGCCTTCCTCGTTGAGTTTGCCGGAAATACGCAGGATGTTTTCGCGTACTTTTTCATCTATCGGGATAATTTTATCTGATTCGATATGTAGCTCTTTATCTTCTCCCGGGTCGAAGGCATGGGTGCATAGCTGCAGCATTTCTTCTACGGCGCCTTTGCAGATCAGCAGCTGTTTGCCGTTACGCTGTTTCAGGATTACGGACATGCGGCGGCGCTGGAAGTCGAACGGAATTTCATCTGCCTTGAGATAATGTTCTTCCACTTTCAGGTAATCGTGCAGTTCCACATGTTCCAGCACCGCCACGTCCAGGAGGTTTTTGAGGCCGGTTTGATGATAGCTGTTGAGATAAGCCCATTTCAGTACTTCTTCATCTTCTTCTCCAAAAATGTTCAGGTGTCTTTCCAGTACAATTTTGTCCATGGTGAGGGTACCGGTTTTATCAGTACACAGTATATCCATAGCGCCAATGTTCTGGATGGCATTCAGGCGTTTGATGATTACTTTGCGTTTGCTCATGTTCACCGCACCTTTCGCCAGGTTGGCGGTAACAATCATGGGCAGCATTTCGGGAGTGAGTCCTACGGCTACTGCGATGGCGAATAACAGGGCGTCCCACCAGTTACCTTTTACCAGTCCGTTGATGAGGAAGATGAGGGGTACCATTACCAGCATGAAGCGGATCAGCAGGTAGCTTACTTTGTTTACGCCTTTATCGAAGCTGGTTTCCGCACGTTTACCGGTGATTGATTTACTGAGGGAGCCAAAATACGTTTGGTTGCCGGTATTTACAATCACGGCGGTGGCGGCGCCACTCACGATGTTGGTACCCATGAAGCAGATATTATCCAGTTCCAGTACGGTTTTGTGAAAGGCATCGGGTATGAGGAAGCAATGTTTTTCCACGGGAAGTGATTCCCCGGTCAGCATTGCCTGGCTTACGAACAGGTCTTTCGACTGCACCAGGCGGCAATCTGCGGGGATCATGTCCCCGGCGGATAAGAAAATAATATCTCCCGGCACCAGTTGTTTGATGTCCGTTTCTGTTTTCTCTTTTGATTTACGTATAACCGTAGCCGTAGTTCTTACCATGCTTTTTAGTTGTTCGGCTGCGCGGTTGCTGCGGTATTCCTGGAAGAAGCGAAGCAGGGAGCTCACCATCACCATGATGCCCACCATGATCACAGTTTTATAGTCGCCTTCACCGGGAGCGGCCATCCATACATCGGTGATGAATGAAATCGACGCAATGGCCAGCAGGATGGCGATAAAGGGATTGATGAAGGCCGCAAACAGCTGTTTGTACCAGGACGGTGCTTTTTCATGATGCACTTCATTCAACCCGGTCAGGGTTAAACGTTTCCGGGCCTGTGTGGGAGATAAACCTTCGGGATGGCTGTCGAGCAATGACAGGTAGGTTTCCTGGTCTGCCGCAGCTACCTGTTGCAGTTTGCTGGTAGCAGATTCTTCATTCCCGCCAGGTAATATTCTCCTGATATCGGGCATGCCTGATTTCTTTCTGAAGGCGTAGTTGCGCACGAAATGCGGGTGCTTGTTTACAGCAGTTGATAAGTATAACACAGCGCTATATTTTTCCTGCTGATGGGCACAGCAGCGCTATGAGAATCAGGCAGGAGATTAAAAAATAAAGTAACGTTCCGGACCAGCGTCCATAATTTTTTGTTTTTATTGCGATGCAAATGTACGCCTGCACGATGATAAGCGCAGTTAGAGGGTGGACAGAATTTTATTAGAAATTTATTAGAGTGGGAATGCGGGGTTATAAATGCGGGAGGATAACGGTAAAGGTGCTGCCTTCCTGCATCCGGGAAGTAACGCTGATAGCGCCCTGGTGCATCCCGATGATTTTTTCTGTTAAAGAAAGGCCAATACCATTACCGCGGGTAAAGCTTTGATTAGCGCCCCGGTAAAAAGTGGTAAATATATTCGGAAGATCTTCTTCGCTGATACCAATCCCTTTATCCATGAAACGTAGTACCAGGTCGGCCTGCTCATAACGAATGGATACGGTGCATTGATGGTCCGGCGAAAACTTGCAGGCATTCTCCATGAGGTTAATAAAGGCTACTTTCAGCAGGTATTCATTTCCATTAACGGAAATCACATCGTCTGTTTCAATTTCCTGCTCAAATACGATGTCTACCTTATAGTCATCGGCCGATTTGATCACGGCGTCGCGGGCATCCATGAGTAATTCATCTACCCGTAATATTTTACGGCCTATTTCGGTATGGTCATAATTGGCTTTAGCCATATCGAGTAAGCCGTTAGACAGGCGTACCAGCCGCCGCGCATCTGTCAGTGCGAGACTGATGACTTCTTTATATTCAGCAGGTGTTCTGTCTTTCGTTAACACAATCTGTAACTCCCCTACCACTGTAGCCAGCGGTGTACGCAGTTCATGGGAAATGTTGCTGACAAAATGTTTCTGTGCATCAAAGGAGTGTTCCAGCCGGTCCAGCATTTTATTAAAGGTGGTGGCCAGCTCTCCTATTTCATCTTTTTCATTTTGTACCGGCACCCGCAAATCCAGGTTGGTAGCGGTAATTTCTTCTACTTTGTCAATCATATCTTCCACCGGTTTCAGGGCGCGGCCTACAAAAAAATAGCCGGCAACAATCGTGAGCCCAATAATCCCAATGAAGGAAAGGATGAGGCTATAGCGTAGTCGCTCCAGGCGCTGCAGGCCATATTTATCGGTAGCTGCTGCGGTAACCACATAGCGGCTGCCGTTGTGTTCATACAGGAGTCCTACTACCTGCAGCGATCCCTGCTCAAACATAATACTTTGTTGGGCCAGGATATCGTTGATCATTTGCCGGGTTTCCTTTACCTTGTCGATTTGCACGGCGTCGTGATACAGGAGGTTAAATGCAGTATCATAAATAGCTACTTCTTCTCCAAACAATACATTGTCGGCATTTTTATACATCAGTTGCAATACATTGGGCGGCACGTGGGCATCCAGCAGCATATTGGCTTTGGTGATGGCCTCCCGTTTCAGGTGGTCGTAATAGTCTTCCTTGCGGGTACTGGCAGAAGACACGTACACGAATACCGCAAATGCGAGTAGCAGTACGCCGAAAAGTACCAGGAATAACAATATGAGCCGAACCCTTATTTTCACTCTGCTTTAAATATAAAACCCATGCCGGAGCGGGTATGGATTAGTTTTGTCGGAAAATTTTTATCGATTTTTTTTCTCAGGTAGTTGATGTATACATCAATGAAGTTAGTACCGGAATCGAAAGTATCCCAAACTTTTTCTGCTATTTCGGTGCGTGATAACACCCTTTCCGGGTTTTTCATCATGTATTCGAGCAGGCGGAACTCCTTTGGTGTCAGGGAAATGACTACCTGGCTACGCTTTACAATTTTTGTTTCCAGGTTCATTTCCATGTCTGCAAAACGTAACAGGAAACCCTGGCTGTAAGTATTGGTATTGGCTTGATTCCGTTTGATCAGGGCGCGGATGCGGGCATGTAGTTCCCGGAAATCGAAAGGCTTTACGAGATAATCATTGGCGCCGGCGTCGAAGCCTTCAACTTTATCATCCGTCGTGCCGAGGGCGGTGAGCATAATAATGGGGCAATCCGGCAGCACGCTGCGTATCTGTTTACACAGGTCCAGGCCGTTGATCTTAGGTAAGATGAGGTCCATGATGATGAGATCGAAGGATTGGGACAGGGCCAGTTTTTTCCCCATCTCCCCATCGTAGGCAAGGGATATCTGGAATCCCTGTTCTTCCAGTCCCTTTTTAATCATTTCCGCCATCCTTTGTTCATCTTCAATTACCAGGATCTGCATAAGCCTTGTTTAGGAGGCAAAGGTATAACAAAAGCGGAAAGCAGAAAGCGGAAAGCAAAAAGCTATTTTCTCGGATTAGCAGAGCGGATTTTGTCTTTGTACAGGATTAGGCTGATTATACTGATTACACTTTTTTGATTAAGTAAGATAGATGAATAATATATTTTATTTATCGCCCAAAATCATAAAAACAAAATCAGTATAATCAGCCTAATCCTGTACAAAGACAAAAATCCGCTCTCCTTATGTTCACTGAAACGCCTTCCACGCTTCAAACCGTTGATCCATCAGTGGCTTGAGGCGGTCGTAGTTTTCCCAGGTATCTGCAACGGTATAGAAATTAAAGCTGGGAGTATCGTTTCCAAATACTGCTTCGTAGTCCTCGAAATAACTGGGGTATTTAGCGGCCGCAGTTTTCTCTTTGCGGGCATAATAAGATTTCGCAAAATCATTTCCGGTTTGATCTAAATCGTGGGTAGTAAATTTCTCGTCACAATTGGCGATCAGGTATTTGGCGCCGGTTAATGTTCTGTTCTTTACCTTTTCAATATCTTCTTCGCAATCATCCATTTGCTCTTCCGACAAAAGATCATGTTCAATACACCAGGCTAAAAACATACCGATATGCGTTGCTGCGTGATCCGGAGATAAATCTTTAGGGAAGTCACCGTCGTAATGCCAGGCAGCATGATCATATTTGGCCATAGGGATTCTAAATTTAGGTATTAATGTTTAGCTAAAATGCGTTTATACGGTGACGTTATATTTTACAAAAGATGCCAGCCATTTCTCTGCTCATCACTTTTTTCGGGCACGCAAATATAGCATAAATTAATAATTCATCTAATACAAAGTTTTCCGGTGCCGGTATCATGTGGGGCGGATTAATTAGCGTTGGAGGGTTCATTAGCGGGGATATCGCCCCGGCGGAGTTGTATGATAAAGGTGGTACCATTTTCTGGTGCACTTTCTACCTCGATGGTACCGTTGTTTTGTTCGGCAAACTCGCGGCAAAGCAGCAGCCCGATGCCGGTACCTCTTTCCCCGGTGGTGCCATAGGCGGGTTGTTGCTGGGAGGTAAACAGCGTTTTCAATTGCTGCATATCCATTCCCACACCCTGGTCGGTGATACGGATAGAAACCTGGTCTGCCGTTTGCCAGGCTAATACTGTTATTTTTCCACCGGCATAACTGAATTTAAGGGCATTGCTGAACAGGTTACGGAGGATAACGGATACCTGGTCCCTGTCGGCGTAGAGCGCAGTGCTCATCGGCACTTCTACGTCCACCTTCATATTTTTTTGTTGTATGATCAGTTCAAAGAAAAGCAGTACTTCACTCATCACCGGGAACAGTAAAAAATGCCGGGGCCTTGTTTGGATACCTTTCATACTGCGGGTACTCCAGCGCAACACATTATCCAGTGTACCTCCCAGCTGGGCTACCTTTTTATGCAGGGTGGCGGCAGCTTCTTCCATGTCATTCCGGGGATACTGCCCCTTCTGGAACATATCCAGTAAACTTTCGAGGGTAGATAAGGGGCTACGGATGTCATGCGCCACGATAGAGAACAATTTTTCTTTGTCTTTATTCATGGACAACAGTGCCTGTCGCTGCTTTTCTATTTCCTGCTGGTAGTCGGATTGTATGTATTTGAAGAAAAGTAATGCTATAATCATAGATATCAGCGATACGGCGACGTTGCTCCATACCCGGTGTTCCGGCACCGGTGGCGCCAGGTACCAGGATTGTGGCATAAATATAATCAGCAAAAAGGCCGAAATAATCAAGATGCTCAGGCATCCTATCACCCACTTGTTGTCATATATCATGATGGTGACCACCAGGATGTTTAATAAAAAATATTCTGCGCCATTATGAAAATACAAGCCGGTAAATGTATACAATACCACGCTGAAGAAAATGAGTACAATCCTTGCGCTCAGGTACATCCGGTATTTGTGCAGGAGTAATACGGCCACCGCTGTCAGCGTTGTTACCGCATTTAATACCGACAACAGGTACCTGCCCTGCCAGGCATTCACAATACAATAAAAACACATGAAAGGAATACAGGGAAGCGATAACAGGTTGAGCAACATGGTACGCCTTGCCTCAATAAAAGGCATGGTTGGATACACACCTAACTGTACAATGTGATTCCAAAAATTCACCGCCGTTTGATATATAAATTGCTTTGGCCCCTGCAGCATAGATGCACCAAAGATACTCCGAAAATTCAGAGTTTTACTTATATTGCTACTTCTTCTCCCCTTCCAGTCCTCACATTATTATTTTCAAAATATTACAGCATGCGAAAAGACAATTTTTTTGTCATCTCCGGTGGTCCGGGGATGGGAAAAACCACCGTGATTAAGGCATTGCAGGCGTCAGGATATGTCTGCGTACCGGAAAGCGGCCGGGATATTATTCAACAACAGGTGGCCAGTGGTGGCGACGCGCTGCCCTGGCGCAACCGGGAAGCGTTTGCCCAACTGATGTTTGAGCAGTCGCTGCGCGACTTTACAGCAATGGTCGGGCAAACGCAACCGGTATTTTTTGACCGGGGCATCGCGGATACCATCGGCTACTTAACGCTGTGCGGGCTGCCCGTACCTGCGCGTATGCAAGAAGCCGCCATGCTTCACACTTTTAATAAAAAGGTATTTTTTACACCTCCCTGGCCGGCTATTTACGAACAGGACAACGAACGAAAGCAGTCTTTCGACGAAGCCGTACGTACCTACGACCAAATGATATGTACCTACCGGGAACTGGGATATGATACCGTTATACTGCCGGAAGCCACCGTAGACGCGCGGGTACAGTTCATGCTGTCCGTTATCTTTCCTGCTTTTCCTGTGCGGATATGAACAACCGTGTACAATCATGAACAAAATGATTTCCTGCAAAAAAGCTATCTTACTGACTATCAGGGTTGCTGAAAGATGGCACCTTTTCTGAAGCAACGCGCATACAAAAGCGACACTATGTTCATGAACTATTTTAAAATAGCCATCCGTCATCATAAGCAGCACAAACTGTATGCGCTTATCAATACGCTGGGACTGGCGCTGGGTATGGCGGGCATGTTATTAGCGATCCTGTACCTGGTAGATGAACATAGCTTTGATACCTTTCATGAACCAACTGTTTATCGTATAACCACTACCGTTACCCAGGGAGATAATGTTTCCAGGCTAACGGGAAATACCGGCCAGATGCAGGGGCCTGTGTTTAAAACACAGGTGCCGGAAATGGTGGATTACAGCCGGGTGATGGGAGGAGATATTTATGGCGATATCATTGCCAATGACAAAGTATTGAAACAACAACTCCTGTTTGCAGATGAAAGTTTCTTCTCCGTACTCCACTTTCCGCTGCTGAAAGGCGATCCCGCTACGGCACTGCATGACGTTGGATCCGTTGTTATTACGGAAAGGACGGCGTTGAAATATTTCAACCGCACCGATGTAGTAGGCCAGCTGCTGCGCATGGATGCAGATCCTTCTGCCCGGATGCTGGGCAAGCCCCTGGTGATCAGTGGCGTGGCGAAAGATCCCCCGCTGCATTCCTCCATACAATTTGATGTATTACTGCCTTTTCGCTTCCTGCAATTATCATTTGAAGATAACGACTGGTTCAATACCTATCTGAGTACGTTTGTATCGCTACGGGCAGACGCAGTACCATCAGCCGTTACCACCACACTGAATCATATACAGCGTAGTTATGCCAGTACCGGCAAGCCCTTGCTGGTGTTTGGATTGCAGCCAGTAACGGACATGCACCTGCATCCTTTGTACAATACAGAAGGTAGCCGGGAAGCAGGCATTATCAACGGCAGTAATCCCATCTTTTCCTATATATTCCTCGGCATTGCGGTTTTTATTCTGCTGATGGCCGCCATCAACTTTATCAATATTACACTGGCCCGTTCTTTAAAACGTGTGAAAGAAGTAGGTGTCAGAAAAATCAACGGCAGTAACCATCGCCAGATCATTGCCCAGTTCCTGGTAGAATCAGGGCTTTTATGCGCGCTGGCACTGGTGCTGGCATTGCTGTTCAGCGCAGCGGCATTACCCCTGTTTAACCAGGTAGCCGGCAAAGCGATTCCCCTGGCAGCCCTCTTTAACAAAACACTTTTATTGTCTGCCGTGCTCTTACTTTCGGGTATTGTGCTGCTCACCGGCCTTTACCCGGCCTATATACTGGCTAAATGCACCGCCCTGCAGGCCTTCTCTGGCAAACAACACATGTTTGGGCGGCAGCTACTGGGACGGGTATTAATTGTTGCCCAGTTTTCACTGGCCGTTTTCTTTATCATCGTCACCCTGTTGTTTTACCGGCAAATGGACTATGTACGGACCAAAGACCTGGGCTATCACCCGCAGCAGGTGGTGGTAACGTCCATTAGTGGCGCCCGGGAACTGAGGCCGGTACAGGCATTACTTCAAAATGAACTATCAAAAGACCCCGGTATTCAGGCACTTTCTTTTGGTGGTGAACGAGGTGGTACTTCCGGCGTACAACTGGCCGGCAAAGAGATTCCCGCGATTCACCGGGTTATTGACAACCACTACCTCGCTACCATGGGTATTCATTTGACAGCCGGAGAAAACTTCAACAGCGCCATGTCTTCCGGCGCCATCGTGAACGAGGCCTTTGTGAAAGCCGCGGGTCTTCCACATCCCATTGGTACGTCTATTCATACGGATGCCTATTTCGATTCCTTACCCCGCATCATTACCGGTGTGGTAAAAGACTTCCATACGGGCTCGCTGCGGGAACGTATCACCCCATTGGTGATGATACAGCATCCCACTTTTGGTGGCAAGGTATGGCTAAAATTGGATCCGCACCGGCAATCCGCTGCGCTGGATGCATTGGCGGCTGCCTATAAAAAAGCATTGCCGGAAACGGCCTTTTCCTACCAGTTCCTGGACGACTTAAACGCCCGTGAATATGCACAGGAACAACGCTGGAAAGAAATTATTTACCTGGCAGCGTTATTGTCTATTTTGATCTGCTGCTCGGGATTGTTTGGCCTGGTACATATTGCCACCCAACAACGGATGCGGGAAATTGGTATCCGCAAGATATTGGGTGCCGGTATGCCCCATATGATAACCTTGTTTTCAAAAGACTTTATGCAGCTGGTGGGGATCGCCTTCCTGTTGGCTGCTCCGGTGGCCTGGCGGGTAATGCATCAGTGGCTGGAAGGATTTGCTTACCGGGTAACTATTGGCGCAGGGATATTTATCATCGCCGGCAGCTTTGCCGCTTTCATTGCATTGGTTACGGTGGGCGTGCAGGTAGTACGTGCAGTAGCCGCCAATCCCATGAAAAATATCAACGCCGGTTAATAACAGCGGCCCCCACGCTTGCGTGTGGTGGCCGCTGATGATTTACGGGAAACGAAGCGAAGCATCTTCTACCCACACTTTCGCGGGTAGGATGTCATTGGCCCCATGCTTATTATTATTTTTTTGTACTTGCCTGTTCTATGGCTGTAACTCTCTTTACTAACGCTTCCAGTTTGGCAGCTAATGCTTTATTTTCTGCTTTCATGGCATCATTTTCTTTTTGTAACTGTTGATTCAGTTCCTGCACCGCTTTCATGGTGACGGCCAGGGAGCTGTTGGTATCAAACCGGTCGTGCCCTTTGGTAGCAAAATGCCAGTCGGTGTTATCGGCGATGATACCTATACGTACATTTTCCTGTTTATCATCTTTATAAATAAACTGTTTGATCTGTACCTGCATCAGCAAGCCCAGAGCATCTTCGGTAAACGGTTGGATATTTTTTTTCAGGCTGGCAAGCGAGTTTTGCAGGAAGCCGGTAGCGTTCAGGTTACCGGAAGCATCGCGCTGGGCCAGGGTATTGGCAACCGTGGGGATGGAGGGTGTGTAGGTTTTTACCAGGTAGCCATTCGCATCTGTACTTAAAATTGCGGCACTGGGAAGCTGCTGAAATCTGTATCCAATCCCATCTATATCAAAAACTTTAAAATTAGTGAGGGTAGATCCGCCCATCAATCTTAAAGGAATATAAACATTGGCGCTTCTATTACATCCTATAAAATTAGCGCATCCATTCGTATACCCCACTTCCGCTGCCGGGCCGGTGGCTGGATCTGAAACATCGGTATACCAACCTTTAAATCTACCCTGACCGGCCCATTCCTGGCCACCTTTAGCAGTCAGCCGGCTGGCCAGTGTAGTACCTCCATAAAATTTCCAACTGTAATCCAGGGTAGATTGTGGTACCGAAAACCATGTAGCTCCCGATTCAATACCAATGGCAAAGTTAGTACTGGTATCTGTTGTCCGTGGATATAATATTAATTTCGACCCTACCCCTGCTGCATTTAACCGCGGTGCAGCGACCCCATTGGGATTGAAATTGATGATATTGGATACCGTGTCTGCAAGGAGTACCAAACCCGTTGATAGTTGCAAAAATGTTTTTGACAGCGTAAACTGTCCACCACCAAGTGCTCCCAGTGAGATATTTCCTTTATCACTTAACAAACTTACATCACCATTTACAGAAGATACCTTTCCCACATATCCTGCCCTTACCGTATCATTTTTTTCCATGAAGGCAAGGTAGGAGGCGTTCAGGTTACCTGTATTTGTACCACGAATCCTCGAAGAACTGGCTGCAATGAATCCATTGGTTATTTCAACAATTCCCCTGCTGCGCGTAATTCTCAGGGGACTATCAATCACGTTGCCGTTTGCATCATGACGATTGATCACCAGATCACTACCCTCCAATCCGCCTGTTTCCGCATTGTTGCGGGTAAATGACCATCGCCTGTTCCTGATATCGTTAGCGTCCATTGTACCCCCATATATTTCCCATTGCCCCATGCCATTAACATTAAACGTTTTTAGTTTGGTAACAGCACCGGTACCGGCCACATAAAAATTAGCTGTTTGTGGAGCTGCCTGCTGCGTCTGGATATACCATGCGGACCCATTATCCGGTGCAGCGCCAATATTGGCTGGGGTAAGTATGCGGGTGGTAGCGCCGGTAATATGACCTGCGGCATTGGTAGTTAAGCCAGCCAATACATTGGCACCAGTGAGTACCGGCGCTACAGCCGCACCTGCCGGGTGATTCCCCCTGTGCCAAACTGTATCTCCTTTATACAAAAAACGGTCTCTCCCTAATGACAAAACATCCATCGTTCCAAGACTCAGGCTTCCCCTATTCCTGAAAACCCAGCCTTCGTTGTCATTGTCCGCCGATTCAAAAATCATATTGCCTGCCGGCGTATCCTGTAACGATTCCACAAAAATCTTCCAGTAATCTGTATTATATCCCCACATAAGCCCATTGGAAGGATTTGCAGGCGCCTTATTAAACTGAATATCATAAGTCGTGGTGGATCCGCGACCAGTCACACTTTGCAACGTTTCAGCAGAAAGTGGCGCATTAATATTATAAAAGTTGCCATTCTTCAACCAGGTAATATTATCTCCATTACGATAAAGTGAATCCACTCCAATACCCGATAAGGCGCCCAGGTCCAGTGTATCCTGGCCCGGAATAGCAATACTGCGATTGCCTACTTTTCTTAAATTGATTTTCCGGAACTCCGTACGTCCGTTCCCTTTATTAAACAAAAATCCCGGTACCGCTTTGGTCCTGTTTTCAATAATCAGTTCCGCAGTATCGCAATTGCTGTAAATACGAACGCTATCTGCACGAATCTGGTATACTTGCTGTGCGTGGGAAACATAGCTGATACTAATGAGCATCAGCAGGAAAGATAAATACTTCATGAGGTATGACATAGGTTATAAAAATGACATCATAGGTAATACTTTCTCAAAGGGTATCAATGTTCAATACAGTTCACAGGAAAGGGTATTTTTCTCCAATGGTAGGGCCCATGAGTTTTTTTGCGTACCAAAATTACATAATATCCCCAGAAAATATTAATGCGCGGGAAAACTATTTTTTCTGCATCTTTGCTTGTACCATATCCAGGATATGGAATATAAGTGAACAAGCAACCAACACCAGCAAACCCCCACCAGGTTTATGTAAGTACAATAAAAGCCGGCCCACCACCGGCAGTAAGGACTATTAATATTTGACAGTGGAAAATTCAGCTACGCGTGATGAGAAAATGTTGCTCTCCAGGATCGCTTCCGGAGATGAACGTGCCTTTAAACAACTGTTTGAGCAATGGCACCCTTTACTGGCTACGCATATTTACCGGGTCACGCAATCCCGGCCACTCACCGAAGAAATTGTACAGGACATATTCCTGAAAATCTGGAACAACCGGGAAACCCTGGACGATATCCAACATTTCTGGTCCTACCTGCTGGTGATTTCCCGCAACCATGCACTCAATGCCCTTCAACGCAAAGCCAGGGAATATAAGCATTGGGAACAATGGGTAAAAGACAATGCCACCGAAACCAACAGTATAGATCCTACGCAGACCTTCTACACCCTGATTGATGAAGCTATCGATCAATTATCGCCCCGTCAGAAGGAAATTTACCTGCTGCATCGTCATGAACGCATGACCTACCAACAAATTGCCGCGCACCTGAATATTGGGCGGGAAACAGTCAAAACGCACCTCGAATCGGCTACCAGGGCCATTTCCAAACATGTGAAATTACAATTGGCCGTTACCATGACCGCCATTCATTTATTATTGTAAATTTTTTTTCTCCCCCTCCCCCTTTTTCATCCACTATTTTGTCCTGAGTATGGAGCAAGACTATTACCATGGATCAGCAACGGCTGCAGGAACTTTTTGAACGATATTATAACCGGACCGCCACCCCGGAAGAAACGGCCACACTCATGGCGCTGATCGAACAAGCCCCCGCAGAAAAAATTGCGGAATTGATACAAGCACAAGGACAGCAACTATCCGTGAGCGAACCGGTGATTACCACAGATGCGGCGGACCGCATCTTACAAAATATTTTAACCAGCCACCACACCCCCGTAAAACGCATACGCTGGTGGCCCTATGCTGCCGCGGCTGCCGTACTGCTACTTGCCATTAGTATCACCTGGCTGATGCAGGAAAAAACCGGGACACCCGTAGTAAAAACACCCATCGCCGACATTGCCCCTGGCAGGGAAAGGGCCACCCTCACCCTCAGTGATGCCTCCGTAATAGGACTGGATACCGCCACCAACGGCGTTATCAGCAAACAGGGAAATGCCGCCGTGCAACTCGTCAACGGACAATTGATTTACTCCGGCCACAATGCCGGTGCCGCCACTACCTATAATACCATCAGCACCGGCAAAGGAAACCATTACAGCATGGTACTCTCCGATGGCACCAGGGTATGGCTGAACTCCGCTTCCTCCTTACGTTTTCCGGTTGCTTTTTCCAGTAAGGAAAGATTGGTAACCGTAACGGGAGAAGTATACTTTGAAGTAGCCGCCGATGCCCAACATCCATTCCAGGTGCAACTGCCACGCAAAGGTACTATCACCGTACTCGGCACCCGGTTTAATGTGCACGCTTACGACGATGAAACCGATATCACCACCACCCTGCTGCAAGGCACGGTGCGCGTAAATAAAGGCAGCCGGCAACAGCTGCTCCAACCCGGACAACAAGCCGTAATCAACGAACAACCGGAAATTGGCCTCCGCCAGCAGGTAGACCTGGCACAGGTAATGGCGTGGAAAGAAGGCTACTTCTGGTTCAATGATACCGACATCTATACATTGATGAAACAAATTGCCCGGTGGTATGATGTGGAAGTACGCTTTACCGGAAAAATTACCGAGGATGGCTTCTCCGGAAAAATATCCCGGAACGTGCCGCTGTCGAAGGTTTTACAAATACTGGAATTAAATGGAATCCATTTCCAGGTAACAGGAAAACAAATTACCGTTATGCCATAAATCAATATCAGCCAAAAAGAAAAAGCCGGCAGTGTTCCCGCACTACCGGCCGGATTCAGGCAAGTTCAAAACTAGTCGCTTAACTACTTATTATCTCACCTAAACCAAACAAATTTATGCTTTTAGGAGCTAAGTTCACTCCCCCCTTCCTTAAAAGGCCGGGAATCACCAAAATCGCAATGGCCATGAGGCTTGTCATCGTGTTGCAACTGGCGTTTTGTTTGCAGATCAGCGCCAAAACCTATGCACAGAAAATTTCTATCTCTACCTCCAATACGCCGTTAAAATCAGTATTGCGGGATATTGAAACACAAAGCGGCTACCAGTTTTTCTTCAAAGAAAAATTGGTCAGGTCTGCCGGTAATGTAGCGGTACATTTTACCAACGCCGATATCAGAACGGTGCTGGATCAGTGCCTCAAGCCCAAAGGACTCACCTATGATATCATAGATAAGATAGTAGTGATCCGGGAAGCTCCTGCTGCTGCCGGCCACACTTCGCTCACCGTCGTCCCGCTATCAGAATTGAAAGGCGTGGTGAAAGATGAAAACGGCACGCCCCTTCCCGGCGCCAACGTACGTGTGAAAGGCACCAGCAAAGGCACTTCCACCAATGCAGAAGGGTTGTTTATCCTTGCACTCGCTGATAATAACGTTACCCTGGAAGTATCTTTCGTGGGCTACGAAACCATAGAAGTACCGGTAAACGGGCAACCAGCCCTCACCATCGTGATGAAACGCCGGGAAATAAAGGGAGATGAAATAGTGGTGGTAGGATATGGTACCCAGAAAAAATCACAACTGATCGGATCCGTGTCCCAGATCAATAGCAAAGATATTAATAACCGCCCCGTTACCCAGCTGTCGCAAGCCATCACCGGGCAAATGCCAGGCGTAACCGTGATACAGAGAGCCGGACAGCCTGGTGGCAGCAACAATAGCAACATACAAATCCGTGGTGTGGGTTCCTTTGGCGCCAACGCAGATGCATTGGTACTGGTAGATGGTATCCCTACCGGATCATTCAATGATATTGATCCCAATGATATCGAAAGCATTTCCGTGTTGAAAGATGCTTCTTCTGCCGCTATCTACGGCGCCAGAGCCGCCAATGGCGTTATTCTCATCACCACCAAAAACGGGAACTCGCAGAAACTACGCATCAGTTTAAACAGCTACATAGGCCAGCAAAAAATTACGTCTACGCCTAAATTCGTCAATTCATGGGAATACGCCACCCTGATGAACGAGGCCCAGCCTGGCTCCTATACCGCCGACCAAATTCAAAAATTTAAAGACGGCAGCGACCCGGATAATTATCCCAACGCCAATTACCTGGATGCTTCCTTTAAAAAGAACTTCCTGCAAACAGGCCATAACCTCTCCCTGTCTAACGGTAACAATAAAACGCAGTACCTTATCTCTGCCGGCTACCTGGACCAGGACGGTGTGGTAAAAGGCAATAACTACAAACGATACAATGCCCGCCTGAACCTGGAAACTAAAATCAATGACCGCCTTAAACTCAATACCCGCTTCTCTGTAATGCAATCCAACCGGCAGGAACCTAACACACCCGCCACATTGGATGCCACCGGTATGCAGGATATCATCTCTAACGTCATCAGGTATACACCGAATTACGCTATTCAGATGAGCAACGGCGACTGGGGCGTAGGAAATGTAAACAAAGGGAACCCGGTAGCATGGCTCAACAGCGGTGCTTTCTATAATATCAGGAACACAGATTTAAATGGTAACCTCCGGCTCGACTGGTTCGTGATCTCCGACCTGAAGTTATCTGTGATTGGCGGCTATACCCAATCACAGGCACAGGATAAAACATTCCTGGCTACGCAACGCATTAATGACAATATTTTCCTGGGCCCTTCCTCGCTTGCGCAGGGATCTAATTTTTCTAACTACAAAACCATACAGGCCCTGGCTGACTATCATAAGCAAATTGCCAGGCATGAAGTGGCGGTATTAGGCGGCTATTCTTTCGAAGCATCGCATTACGAAGACCTTAGCGCCGCACGCAGCAATCTGCCCAGCAATGACCTGACTGTACTGGGCCTGGGTGACCCTGGTACACAAACCAATAATAGCTCTGCTACCGAATACGCACTCAAATCTTTCTTCGGCAGATTACAATATAATTATGGCCGCAAATACCTGTTTGAAGCTAATATGCGCTACGATGGTTCTTCCCGTTTTCCCCAAAATGACAAATATGCTTTCTTCCCATCTATGGCAGCAGGCTGGCGCATTTCAGAAGAAAACTTTATCAAAGACCGTTTTCACTGGCTCAGTGAATTAAAACTGAAAGCCTCTTATGGTACACTCGGAAATCAAAACCTGGGCACCAACTATCCTTATCAGAACATCCTGATGACCGGGTTTAATTACCCTATTGGCAACGTAGTATCACCAGGTGCTGTAAGAACCACCATCAATGATTCTACTATCCACTGGGAATCTACCCGCACCAAAGACCTGGGGCTGGAAGCTGCTTTCTTCCAACAAAAACTGGCTATCAGCATTTCTTATTTCGACCGGTACACCTATGACATCCTGGTAAGTCCATCTGCCAGCCTTTCGCAGGTACTGGGCGCACAGGTGGGCTCGCAGAATTCAGGCCGGCTAAAAAATACCGGATGGGAATTTACCGCTACTCACCGCAATAAGATTGGTCAATTCAGTTATAATGCAGGGGCCAACTTCAGCATCATTCAAAATAAAGTACTGGACCTGGGCGTGGGAAATATTCACCAGGCCAATGGGCTTACCGGTAACGGCGGTAGTTTGTTTGTAGGCTACCCCATGAATGTTTACTATGGTTATGAAGCCGATGGCTTGTTTAAAGATGACGCCGATGTTGCCGCCTGGAAAGCCAATAACAACATGTCTTCCATCAACCCTAATCCTAAACCCGGCGATATCCGTTACAAAGATATCAGTGGTCCGGATGGCAAACCAGATGGTAAAGTAACCGCCGACTACGACCGCAAAGTTTTAGGCTCTACTATTCCTAAATATACTTACGGTATTACCTTAGGTGGCAGCTATCGTGGCTTTGACCTGAATATCCTGTTACAGGGCGTAGCCGGCGTAAAGGGCTACCTGAATAATTATGCAGGATGGGCCTTCTATCAGAATGGTAACGTACAACGCTGGCAGATGGACGAAAGATGGAGCCCGGAAAATCCGAATCCACAAGCCAAATATCCACGACTGGAGCTGATCTCCAACCAGGGCACTCCCAATACGCTGCCCTCTTCCTATTGGGTACTGAACGGTTCTTATCTCCGGTTAAAAACCATACAGGTAGGCTATAGCCTGCCGAAAGACCTGCTCCGCCGCGCCGGTATAGAAGGTGTACGGTTAAGCCTCAGTGCGGAAAACCTCCATACCTGGAGCCATTACCGCACCGGATGGGATCCGGAAGTGAATACCGGTGGTGCCTACTACCCTATCCTGGCGAATTATACCGTGGGACTGAATCTTAATTTTTAATGCTTGCAACACCTGAACAAATGAAGACACCATTTTCTCCGCTATATAAATACTTTTTACTGATAGGCCTTTGTGGCGCGGGTAGCATGTCCTGCCAAAAAGAACTGAATAAATCACCCCTGAATAATTATTCCAACGATGTATTCTGGACCAGCGAACAGAATGCCATGCTGGCCCTCACCGGCGTATATCGTGGCAATATACAGATGCAGAAATCAGCGGAATTCAATGCTTCTGACTGGTGGTCCTATAATGGTTTATTATTTATAGAACTGGCCTCCGACAATGCCTACGACCGCCGCGGTGATAACGCCGCCACCACGCGTTTGAGCAATGGCACCATGACCGCAGACCTGGTCATATTGGGCGACTACTGGAACGCCAGCTATATCCGTATCGGCCGCTGTAATTACTTCCTGGAAAATGTAGGCAAAACACCCATCAGTGAAGCCAAACTAAAACGCATGACAGCAGAAGCCCGCTTCCTGCGTGCGTGCACTTATTTTTATATGTCGCAGTACTGGAAAGATGTACCTCTAGTCACCAAAACCCTTTCCCAGCAGGAAGCCAATACTGTCACCAAAACGCCTAAAGCACAGGTGGTGAACTTCGTGAGCAGTGAACTGAATGCTGCTATCACCGACCTGCCACAGTATAAAGATATCCCGGCATCTGAAAAAGGTCGTGCCAGCAAACAAGCTGCGATGGCCTTTCTTGGACGACTGCAATTATCTGAAAAGAAATATGCCGATGCCGCAGCTACCTATAAAAAAATCATCGATTTCAACGACAACAGCATCGATCCTAATTTCCAGGGTCTCTTTAATGGTACCAATGAAGGCAGCAAAGAAATCATTTTTGCGACACAGTACCTGCAAGACCTGGCGTCCAACGCCATGCTGCAACATTTCTACCCGGCAGCTGCCGGCGGATGGCACCTGTTTTGCCCGCTCGGCAGCCTCGTAGAATCGTATGAATTTAAAGATGGTACGCCATTTTCGTATACTGATCCCCGTTATAATCCGGTAGATATTAGCGCCAATCGCGATCCCCGGTTGAAGTACACCGTATTGTACAACAACCAGCCATTCAGGTCGCTCCGTTATGTGACGCATCCGGACAGCACCAAATCGCCCGATCAGCTCACCACCACCAAACAGGCTACCCGCACAGGTTTTGGCATGGGTAAGTTCAGCTATGAAGGCTTCGCCGGCGGCGACTTACAAAACTCCGGTATCGACCTCCCCATCATCCGGTATGCAGAAGTACTGCTCAGCTACCTCGAAGCTAAACTGGAAGCCGGCGACGCCATTGACCAGGGGCTGCTGGATGCTACCATTAATAAAATAAGAACCCGTTCGGGCGTAAATATGCCGCCTATAACGGTAACGGATATATCCACTTTACGCACCCTGCTCCGCCGGGAAAGGAGGAATGAACTGGCGCTGGAAGGTATCCGCTACTGGGATCTGCTTCGCTGGGGCAACGCCGCCGCGGTATTGAAAGGCGATTTTTATGGCGCCGCATTTCCGGGCGCAGTGAACCTGCGTAAAAATAATGGCGCCGTGGATCCTTACAGCCGCTGGTATGTTACCAGCAAAGCTTTCAGAGCAGGCACCGATGAAAAATGGCCCATTCCACAAAGAGAAACGAATATCAATCCAAATCTGAAGTAACTTGTGGCGTTTCATAAATTACGTAAACATTCACTGATGATATATTCTTCTTTTATTAAAAAAATCGGCGGCGGATTACTGTGCGGGCTCCTGACTTTGTCAGCAGCCGCACAGCAAAAGCCCAACATCATTATCATTTATGCAGATGACCTGGGATATGGCGACGTTAGCTGCTATGGTATGAAGCGGATACAAACCCCTAACATTGACCGGCTGGCCAAACAGGGCGTACGCTTCACCAACGCTTATGCTACTTCCGCTACGTGTACCCCTTCCCGTTTTGGTATCCTCACCGGCAAATATCCCTGGCGGCAAAAAGGTACAGGAATAGCGCCGGGAGATGCTTCTCTCATTATCCCCACCGATCACCGCACCATGCCCGGCATGCTGAAAGACGCCGGCTATCAGACGGCGGTAATTGGTAAATGGCACCTGGGATTAGGCGGCAAGGAAGGCATCGACTGGAACAAATCTATTCAGCCCGGCCCGCTGGAAGTAGGTTTCACCTACTCTTTCATTATGCCGGCGACCCTCGATCGCGTTCCCTGCGTATTTGTAGAAAATCACCATGTAGTCAATGCGGATCCCAATGATCCGATCACGGTGAACTATCAGCATAAAATAGGCAACGATCCTACCGGGTTGGAAAACCCGGAAAAGCTGCGCATGCACCCTGATCCACACCAGGGACACAATCAAACGATTGTAGATAGCATCAGCCGCATTGGCTGGATGAGTGGTGGTAACAGCGCCCGCTGGAAAGATGCCGACATCGCCGGCACTATCACAGACAAAGCCATTGGCTTTATCAGCAAAAACAAACAACAGCCGTTTTTCCTGTACTTCGCCAGCGGCGACATCCATGTACCCCGCTACCCCAACAGCCAGTTCCGGGGCAAAAGCGGCATGGGCCTTCGCGGCGATGCTATCCTGCAGCTGGACTGGACCGTAGGCCGCATCGTGAAAGCACTCGACAGCCTGGGGCTCACCAATAACACGATGATCATTTTCTCCAGCGACAACGGCCCCGTGTTAAACGATGGCTACCAGGATCAGGCCGTGGAACTGGTAGGTACACACCTGCCTGCCGGTCCTTTGCGGGGTGGTAAATACAGCGCCTTCGAAGCAGGCGCCCGCGTACCATTTATTGTGAAATGGCCTGCCGGAGTAAAAGGTAATCAAACTGCCAACACGCTCATCAGCCAGCTGGACCTGTTTGCTTCCTTTGCACACCTTACCGGGCAAAAACTCCAGGCAGATGAAGCCCCCGACAGCTTCGATATGCTGCAACAACTGCTCGGTAAATCACGCAATAGCCGCCCTTACCTGGTAACACACGCCGGTACCTTATCGCTTATTTCCGGCGACTGGAAATACATCACCCCTTCCAAAGGCGCGAAAGTAGCTACTGACGTAAATATTGAACTGGGCAATGATGGTGAACCACAACTTTATCAGCTCAGCAAAGATGTACATGAGCAGAAAAATGTGGCCGCACAATACCCGGAAAAAGTGAAAGCCATGGCGGCTGAACTGGAAAAGGTGAAAGCAGAAAGCACCAGGCAAAAAACTATCTAAGCGGATGAGCTAAGCGAATTTTGTCTTTGTACAGGATTAGACTGATTAAACTGATTATATTTTAAGAAAAATGGGAGATGAAAGCGGACCTGCTCTCATCCCCCATTTTTCTTAATCCGGAAAATCAAAATAAAAAATCAGTCTAAGCGGATGAGCTAAGCGAATTTTGTCTTTGTACAGGATTAGACTGATTATATTTTAAGAAAAATGGGAGATGAAAGCGGACCTGCTCTCATCTCCCATTTTTCTTAATCCGGAAAATCAAAATAAAAAATCAGTCTAATCAGTCTAATCCTGTACAAAGACAAAATCCGCTTAGATAGCTTTATGCTTTCGGCTTCCCCTAATGATCCGCCTTGTAATGCTCCAGCAACTGATCGCCGCCGAAATCATTTTTAAGATCACGCACCACCGTGTGTACGTGATTAGCGTTGTTCTGGGTATTATCGTATTCGATAATCAATGTAGGCCCCTGAATCCTGTAATAGCAGGGATGTCCCAATCCTTGTTCCGTACTTCCGGCCCAGGAAAAACGCAGGCTGTCCAGCCCCGCCTGCTGAATATCTTTCAGCATATGCGCTGCAAATAGTTTGGTGAAACGATGTACATATAAGCTGACGAGTCCCAGAAGCAATTGTTGTTGCGCAGGTGCTAATTCTGCATAGCGGATACCGCCGGGATGATCGATCATGGCCTGACGGGCAGCGCCCGTAATGATTTCAGCCGGCGCTTTAGTGGCAATGATTGCCTTTTGTTGTGCTTCGGGAGACAGGGACCGCAGCAGGGCATACCCCTGCTCCGTTTCTGCACGGAGCACTTGTTTGTCTTTTTGAGGTCCTTCCAGCACAATAGCCGGATTGGCGCCCAGGAAACCAGGCGTTCCGGCCACCAGTTCATTCCGATCTCCTGAAAAATTAAACGCGATATGATGCCCTTCAAAACGCCAGCCCCAAACGGCATTGGCGGCTGGTACGCCAAAGATGGTGACAAAATATTTTCCCGGATCACGGTAGTGATCGTCCTCCGCGCGATGCTCCAGTCCTTTCAGCACCAGGTCCAGTTGCATAATGTCGTTCACTTTTGTCACCGTTTCCGCACTCAACGTGGTATTTAGCAGGGCAAAGAGGGCCTTACGCTGGTTAACATCCAGGTCGTTTACAGCAATACCTTTGCGGTCGTCACGAGGAATATAGGAGAAATGGTACCGTTCTCCGGTATCAAAAGGATAACAGGTTTGCGCCTGCTGGGATTTACTCAGTAAACGGATAAATTGCCGGGCTTTGCTGACCATATCCTGCCCCGCTACGGGGAGTTGGAAAAGCAGGCCAAGGGCGACTGACAGGAAGAACCGGTGCATACGCTGGTGATTTGTAATAACGTGGATTCCTAAATATAAACGTTAAATCCGTCATTTGCAAGTAGCAGAAAGCATAAAGCTGGCAATTGATAAAAGTGTATAAATATCCGCCATGTTGAATCGCCTCAATCGCTTTTTGCTTTCTGCTTTCTGCTTTCAGCTCTCCCAAAAAATGTCTATCTTAGTTGTGTACCCCTTAGAATATTATCTTATGCCCCCTGGAAACACGAAAGCCAAGCTGGCGGTTACCGACTTTATCAATGACAGCCGGGTTAAAGCCGACCTGGAAAATCTAAAAAAGACTTTTGATACCAACAATGGCGGCCGGCCATTCGTTGTGTCAGACGTAGTAGATGCTGCCGGACATCAGTATGTTAATCTCGTGCAAAAAGGAGGTGGCGTATTCGGTATCGCACTGGTAGGCTATACTTACGTCCTGGAAGAAATGGGCATTCGTTTTTTGCGGTTGGCAGGTACCAGTGCCGGCGCTATCAATACCGCCCTCATCACCGTCATCAACAATAAAGACGACAAAAAATCTGCGGAAGTACTACAAGCGATCTGCGACCTGGACTTCTTTTCACTGGTAGACGGACATCCCGCTGCCCGTTGGCTGATCCGGAAATTCATCACTAAAAAAGACTTCCTTGGCAAAGCCAGGAACTGGTTACTATTTGGGCTGGCATTTTTTGGATTACTGGTCATAGGAGATGTGGTGCTGGTAGGGCTACGCAGCAAATTTCCGGTCCTCTCCGCCTGGACAGGCGCCTGTTTTATCCTCTCCGGCTTCTGGTCGTTGTTGCTGCTGATGATCACTTCCTATACCATCAATTTATTCAAACGGCTCAAAAACTCCGGCTTCGGTATTAACCCAGGCGATGTGTTTTACAACTGGATCAAGGATCTCCTGCTAAAGAACGGTGTAGCTACAGTAAGCGACCTGAATAAAAAAGCAGGTACCTGTCCGCCGCTGGCATTGCGTGTGCACAACGACAGCGGCGTGGCTGATTTAAAAGGCGATGTCACCTTCATCACTTCGGAGCTGGTAACGCAAAACAAGATACAGTTTCCGGCCATGTGCTCCCTTTTCCGCACGGATCCGGATACCATGCCTCCGGCAGGATTTATACGGGCATCCATGTCTATCCCGGTATTTTTTGAATCTTACATGATCAACGATATTCCGTATAGTGATGACCGTATTATTGCCGCCTGGCAAAACTTCTTCCATAACAGCACCCCTCCGGCCAATGCCCGGTTTGTGGACGGCGGTATTCTTTCCAATTTCCCGATCAGCATATTCTATAATGCCAATATCCCCGTACCACGTCTGCCTTCTTTTGGCATCGACCTGGACGACAGTAAGCCCGGTGATAAAGGGGAAAATGCGTTCAACTGGTCGCTGACCGGTTACCTGGGACGTATGTTCAATACCATCCGCAACTATTACGACAAAGACTTCCTGTTGAAAAACGAAGTGTATCAAAAAGGCGTGGGTAAGGTGGATTTATCGGACGACAAATACAACTGGCTGAACTTCTTTTTGCCTGACCAGGATAAGATAGACATGTTTGCCCTGGGGGCACAGGCTGCCTGCGAATTCCTGGAAAAATTTGACTGGAGTACTTATAAAGATAACCGGGCAGCATTACAAAAACAACTCACCAAATAATCAATGACATGGAAACAATTTCTGATAACGCCTGGTGCTGGTTATGTATATCTATGGGGGTGTTACTGCTTACCACCTTTATGATGATGCAGCAAAGCCGGCAGTTTTTTACCATGGATGTGGTGGTGCGTCGCTTTAGTATCCTGGACCTGGAATTCCCCGGCTCTCCCAATGAAATACCGAATCTTCTAAAAGGCATATATGCGCTGCCGTTAGAGCAGCAAACCAAAACGCTGTCGGCTTTACGCGGGCAATTATGGACCGATTTCCTATTTATGCCTGCTGTGTATGGCAGTATATTCCTCATCTGCTTTAAAGTGGCGGAGAAGATGAACCCTGCCGGCATCATGCTGTTTGGATGGCTGGCATGGCTACAGTTCTTACCCTGGCTGTGCGACATCGTAGAAAACATTTACCTGCTTCGCAAAATACGTCCTAACGTAACCGCGTCTACGAAAACGGTACATAAAGCCTATCAATGGCTGGAAATAACAAAATGGGGGGTATCATCGATCGCCGCGGTGTGCGGTTTATCTGCCCTGCTGTTCTTCTGGGTAACCGGCGACTTTGAAGCCCACTCCCTGCATTATTTACTGATACTGACCGCAGAGCTGGGGGTGTTTATCGGCCTACAGCTAATACCCCGGCAACCGGTATTTCCTTCCGCTATTTAAGAATGATGACAGGGATGTTGGCGGACCGGCAAATAGCTTCAGAAATGCTTTTATGGGTGAGGGCATAGAGGAAGCTGCGCTTACCCGGTAACGCAATAATCACCTGAACTTCGTTGTCGGCAGTAAATTGAATAATACTTTGGAGAATATCGCGGTCGTTCCGGTAAAAGATGTCATGCTGGAAGTTTTTCAGGTATTCGTGCAGGTGATTTTCATCCTGCCGGAACTGGTCGTCGGGATGTGCGTAGTGTTCTTCCGGGTCCACGTTGAGCACCATCAAGCGTGTAGCCGCCCACGTAGGAGACGCCTTTAATTTATTGAATTTATCTAACTCGTGAACGGTTTTAAAGTTAACCGGTACGAGGGCATTTTTAACCGGTTCATAGGAGAATCCGGCCGGCACCACCATGACCCTGACCGGGCTGGCTTTGGCAATGGGAATTACGTTGCGGGCAATGAGGCTGTCGGTATCGCCATGATCGCTGCCCAGCATCACCATTTCCGGGGCTTCTTCCCGGATCATTTCCATCACTGCCCTTAATATAGGGAGTTCACTAAAGGAGATGGCTACCGAGATATCTGCTCCTGTTGCTTTAATCTTTTCCGACATCGCTTCCAGGCGCGCAGTTGCCTCCTGGCGATGGTGTTGCATAAAGTCCTGGTTAACGACACCATATTCCGCGGCCACCACAATATCGCTAAACACGTTCTGGTAGAACGTTTTCAGGAGAATAACACGTTTATATTCATATTGTGTACACCATGCCGCGGCAAAGCGGATGGTATTGTCTGAAGTAGCGCTAAAATCAACTGGTACGAGTAATGTTTTCATAACGATTGTTTTAGAAGTCCGTACACTGGCTGCGCGGGCATAACAGCAACAGAATGCTGCGCAACGTTACTTTGAATTTAAGCTATTTTTTCCTGGCTCCCACTTTTTTATGGATGCCGTTGAAACAGGCAGATAATAATTAAAACAGCCCCCATAGCCACCCTGCAACATGATAAGTATCCTCAAAAATCCCGCCATTGCTGCAACTACCCCTCTAAAAAACGGCTATATTCGCATCATTCCTAAAATTCTTGTACTATGGAAGAAACTATCGAAACATCCATTTTTGCAGATGAAGTAAACCTTCATCATGCCAGTCCCGGGCAACGTCTCGCTAATTACGTGATAGATGTGCTCACTTTTTATGCTTTTATATTCTGTTTCTTCTATGCGTTGGCAACGGTACTTCCGGAATTTGCCAGGTCCATTCTTGTTTATGTCGATAATGGCATTGTTTCCCTGATCATGTATGGGATATACATGGGCCTCATAGAGGTTATTTTCCAGGGGCGGTCATTGGGCAAGCTGATTACCGGTACCAAAGCGGTGACGGAAGACGGGGTGACCGTTAATGCAGGTAAAGCTTTTCTGAGAGGTCTGATCCGCGCGGTGCCGTTTAATGGATTCAGCGGCCTTGGTCATTACTGCAATCCCTGGCACGACCGCTGGACGCATACCCATGTAATTGACATTAAGAAGTCTGTGTTGCCATTGTAAATACGGCTCACACAAAATAGAGAGAGGCTGTCTCCCCCGCTTTTGCAAGCATAGGAGACAGCCTCTTTTTTTTCATCAGGATATGGAAGGTTGGTTCTTATTTTAATAATTCTGCTAATTTTTCATCCAGTGCAGTACCACCAATCGCCAGTGAAATCACTTTGCCGGTAGGGTCTATCAGCATAGCAGCCGGAATAGCTTTTACACCATAAAGTTCTGCAATTGGGCTCTCTCCGCCTTTCAGGTCAGACACCTGCATCCAGGTCATTTTATCTTCTGCAATCGCCTGTAACCATTTGTCTTTCTTTTCATCCAGGGAAACAGAGAGAATGGTAAATCCTTTGTTTTTATATTTCTCGTAGGTAGCTGCTAACTGAGGAGTCAGTTCTCTGCAAGGTTTGCACCAGCTGGCCCAGAAATCGAGCAATACATATTTACCTTTTAAGTCAGACAGCTTAACCGTTTTACCGTTAGTATCCGGTGCACTGAAATCAGGTGCAGCATTATTCAGCATTTTGGCACGGGATTCCATACCGGTCATATCTTTTACCATTTTCTTGATGGTAGCAGTATTTTGTACATTTACACCTGTTTTATTGATCACATCCATCACCTGGGATCTGTCCATAGCAGTCATCAGGATGGCATTGATCAGGAAAGAACCGGCACCGGCGTTAGGATGGCTGTTCACCCATTTCAGGGCAGCTGCTACATCTTTCTTATTGATTTCATTTAATGCAGCCTGAGCATCACGCGCAGCATCTGCATCACCAATAGCGGTGGCAGCGTCTAATTTTTGCTGTAATGCAGCAGATTCCTTATTGTCTTTGTTGTAAAGAAAATTCTGGGAGATGTCTACCCAGTCAGCCACAAACGGGCTACCTGTCATCTGTGCGCCTTCGAAGTAAGGGCCTTTACCCGTAATATTCATTTTACCTTCTTCCAGGTATAATACGGTTCCGTGTTTCTCGTTGCCATCCAGGCCCACCTGCATGATATAAGTAGAGCCACCGTTAGACATATCAATGTTGAAATGAATTGCACCATTTTTTACAAATGAAGTATCCAGGCTCTTTGTTAACGGGCCCCATAACAGCACCGTGTCGCCGTTTGGCAAACCTGCAATTTTTACATTCAGGTCCAGACGTTTCTGGGCATTGGCGCTGAAAGCTGCAAAGAGACCAAGTCCTAACAGGATTTTTTTCATATCGCTTGTTTTTTTAGATGATTTATGATGTAATTAAAATTTTAGTTCACTGTTCTTTAGTTCCAGGGATTCCTCTCCTTCCTGGTAAAACCTGCTATATAACTGATGAGGTAATGTAATTCCCTGCTGCTCCTGGTAACCGGCAAATTGCAGTTGTGTGAAAAAAGGGCTGTCTTTAGGATTACCTGCGCATTCTTCCGCTATCTTATAGCCTCCCGTTGCATCGTAATAGTAGTTCCAGCTTGCACCCGCCGGAGTGGTCACATTTACCACATAGGCGTGCATTCCGTTCATGTACACTGTGGAGTCGCGGAGTACCAGTTGGTAACCTTTCTTAGTGAAAAGCAGCTCTGGTACTACGGTAGTGGCTAAACGTAATTCTTCTTTTTGTGCCGTATTTAATGTCATCGGTTCTCCAAGATGCAGCGAAGCCGCGCTGGTATCCGTGATGAAGGCATTTCGGAGCATCATATGAATGTTGTTGAGCGTAGTATTAATACGCTCCTGTCCATCTGCGGTTGTTTGCTTATTAAATCCAATGCGGTTGTCTTCGGGAGTAGCGTACACCAATGTGGCGGCGGACAATTGCTTCAACCGTGCCTCACCCCCTATCAGTTTCAGATAGCGGCGCACAATCATAGCGGCATCCATTCCTTTCATCACCGGGAATTTTACCCCCGTACCTCTCCACTCATTATTGCTGCGATCTGTATCCGGTATTGCTTTCCGGGGATCTAATATCACGGCTATAACCGGGCTGGTAGACTCATAGTGGAAAGTATGCGTTTTCCCCAGCTGCCAGATCTGGGCCGGAAAATGTAACGTACGTACGTGGCCGTTAAACTCCCTGATCTCCACATTTACGGGCATAATCATATCTCCTTTATTCTCTACGGTGATATCCACGCCTTTTGCAGGATCTCCGTTCACATAGCCCAGTCCTTTAATAGCCTGATCCAGTTTCCAGTCATTTAAAAACCAGCTACGCCAGAACCAGCTCAGATCTTCTCCGGTGCCATTTTCGATGGCACGGAAAAAATCGTTTGGAGTAGGATGTTTGAAAGACCAGTCGCTCATAAATGTGCGGAATGCGGCGTCAAAACGTTTCGGACCAATTACATCGTTGCGCAGCACCATCAGGGCTACAGCTGGTTTTACATACATCACCATGGCCATATCGGTTGGTGATACGGAAGCAGCTGGTGTATTTAAAGGTTGTATACTTTTTTTAGACGATAACCACTCTATTGCGCTTTCCATTTGAAAAGCGCCAGGGCCATTCAGGGTATCGCAGTTAACGAGGTTAATAAAGGTGTTCAGTCCTTCGCACATCCAGCCATGTTTACTATCGGCCGCCACCTGTATATTGAACCAGGTATGCCCCAGTTCATGATTGGTTTTAGTCCAGATGGTATTGCCGAAAGAAACGTTTTGATACTGAATGGTTGACACAGCAGCAGATGCCACCCCGGTAATAGATCCACCAATATTTACCCAGGCAGGATAAGGATAAGGCGTCCATAAACCGGAATAGGTTTCCACCATGCTCTTCATCTGCTTAACAATGGTATCCCACTCCTGATTACTATCCGGCGGGTATACTGCCATCGTCAGCACTTGTTTGCCATTGGGGAGACTGGCTTTCACACCATCCCACACCAATGCAGGAGATATAGCCCACATGCCGTCATCGGCCTTGTCCAGCTGAAAGCGCCAGGTTTTCTGTCCTGCAGATGCCGCCAACCCCTGGATAGCTTCCTGTGCCGTGATGATACGCACCACGGTATCACTTTTCATGGCTTGCTGGTATCGTTTCAGCGTGGTAGCTGGTAATACTGCTTCCGGGTTGGTCAGTACACCGCTGCCCTGTACAATTAAGCCGGCAGGTACGGTAATACTTACATCCAGCGATCCTGCCTCTACATAGTAGCCGGCAGTAAACACGTTCCAGCCCTGTACATCGTCATATACTGCTACCCTGGGAAACAGGCCGGCAACCTGGTATACTTTCCCATACTTTGCGGTGAGGATACCCATGTAGTCGGAGCCGCTATAGGGTAATGTAAAATCGTAATCTACTGCCATCTTTACCTTCTCCCCTGGTTTCAGCGGTGCCGGCAGGGTTACTTTCACATAGGTATCAGTTACATCATAGGCAGCGTTTTTTAGCACTCCTGTCCCCATGGCTACCTGTAGCTGATGGATACGGCAACCGTCTGTATATTCCTGTACACCGAAACGAGTGCCCTGCGGTGGTGTTAATACTGCCGTACGGGAGTCTTTCCGGAAGCGGTTCTGTGTTACAGCCAGCCATACATAATTTAGTGTTACCGGGCTGTTATTCGTATAGATCATTTGTGCCGTCCCCTGCATATTACTGGTGAGGGTATCAAAAGATACCTGCACTTTATAGTCCGTGCTATTTTGCCAGTAGCCGGCTCCCGGCTTACCATCCGCAGTGCGGTGGCTATTGCCGGGAGGAAGCACCAATGGCGCAAATGCTTCGTCGGTGGTAACGGTCTCTTTTTTCGTTTGTGCGAAAGCGTTATAACAGCAAAGACCAGCTACTATCAGACCTATTGAGAATTTCAAGCGCAAGCTGTTTGATATTTTAAGTGCAGTTAACAGTGTTAGTTTTTCATTTTGTAGAAGTTGGCAATCTTTTGCTCCAGCTGCGGATCACCAGGGTGTCCCATGTCGCCATCCAGCAACTTACCGTCTTCGTTGATAGCAATCCAGCGAGGTACGCCTGTCATGCAGAAGCGTGCTACCATTTGTTTACATTGCTCATCTGCCCTGTCGAGCGACAGGATCAAATTGGTAGCACCGTTTATTTCTTTCTTTTTAGAGAATTCTTTCCAGGCTTCCTCGGCGCCTTCGCCTTCCCATCCAATGGTCAGGAATACGATATCCTTTTTATCTTTATAAGACTCCCGGATGCGGTTATAGGATGGCAGGCCTGCTACGCAAGAGGTGCACCAGGTGGCCCAGCAATCAATAATGACTACTTTACCTTTAAAATCAGACAGGCGTACAATATCTCCCAGGTCATTTTTCAGCGCAAAATTAAAGGCGGGTGTTCCCGGTTCCAACCGGCTGTACCATTCATGCATGGAATCCACTACATGTTTGGCAGGATTCTCCTTAGCCAGGTTACCGGAAACAATAGAGAATATTTGTTTGAGCCGTGGCGACCAGTTATGTCGTACCGATTCTATCTTGATTTCCTTGGTAGCCAGTGCTCCTTTGATCAGTTCACTTTTCGACTGTGTCATCACCTCTACCAACTTAAAATCTTCTTTTAAGGCACTGTCCTGCATTTTTCTCAATTGCCACCAGAGATTCAGGGTTTCCTGCATATAGCCGTCGTTGGCTAACCCTGAAAACGCGGCCGATGTCATATCAAAACCATTCAGGCACCAGTCGCCATAAGCCTTTGATGGCAACAATGTTTTATGGCTATCCTGAAATGCATATTTCAGTCGCATTGATTTCGTTTGTTCGTAGGCCTTCAGCAGCGCCAGGTTTTCCTTATTCGTGATTTTAGCACGGGTGATCAATCCCTGTACCTGTTGTGCGCTGTTTTTGATGAATGCATCCATTCCTTCCACTGTGCTAATGGACTCATCAGCGGTATACAAACTGTCTATCTGGTATGGTAATGCCTGGCGGGCAGCATCTTTCCCCGTAAAGGAAGGAGAGAATTTGAACGCGAAAACTTTTCCATCCTTCAGCTTAGGAGATAGTACCATCTGTACCTGGTCTCCGGCATTGACGAGCACAGGGCAATTATTCAGCTGGAGAATTTGTGTGCCGGCATTCAATGATCGCGAAAAAGTGGCTATCGGCTTATCCGTCTTAAGGAAAACGATTTCAGATTTATATGTTGCAAACCGGGGATTCTCTAACTGTTCAATATTAAGGATTCCATTGTATCCTGTGGCAACACCCACCTTCACATTCAATGAAGTGGTAGTCACCGGATTGCCGGCGAAAGAAGCCGTGCTGCTCAGCAACATGGCGGCTAATATCTGGAATGATTTCATGATTTAGATGTGGTTTAATTAAAGGCAACTAAAATTGCAGAAAGGGTGAAGAAGCGTATTATTTTTTTGTGATTTTTCTATTGTGAATATATCGTCCGGTATAACAGGCAGGCATTTTTGCTGACAAAACAAGCCCCTTCCCTGCAATAAGGCTGGAAAGGGGCTTATATGATTATTATTTTTTATCGTCGATAAAGGCCACACTATTATCCGGTGCCTTGTATTGACTAATAGTTAAGGATGATTCCCAATAGCCTGAAGATCTACGCCATATTTGTCTTTATAAAAATTGATTACAGCAGTGTATTTCTGTTGTACCAATCCAGCTACATCGTAACTGGGGCTTAATATGGTAGCATCCAGTTCTGCTTTGGTATGCGAAGTGATAGCATCTACATAGCAGGTAAAATCCCAGGCGACATCTGCGATAAAGTTCCCTAAAGATGGCCGGATTTCTATCAACCCGTAAGCTCCTCCATTTACTGCCTGATAATTTTCAGGAGCCAGTTTCTGAAACGTTTGTGGAATCGTTATCCCGCCGCTTGCAATAGATTGTGCCATATAAGAACGATGCATAAAACCTCTCAGTTCCTTTCTACGGGTTGGCAATTGCTGTTCGAGTGTACTATCTGCCCACCCAATTGTCAATGTTCCACGGGTTGCACAAAACCCGGTCAGGGAGCGTCCTTGTGGGATTACCTCCGTCCCTCCTGTCCTGACATAAGCAGTATCAAAATAAGACGCCAGCAAAATTTTAAACGGCATCGTTTTCTGCAGGAAACTTTCAGGATAAAAATCCATGCACTCCGACCGAAAGTAGGCAAGGGTATTTTTAATCCAGGCAGGATTGGCAAGACTCGCTGTTACCGTCAGGTAATTCGTATAGTTGTAGGTAAGGTCATAGGTCGAAAACTTATACAAAATATAAGTCCCATATTTTTGATGCAGGGCTACTATGGTATCATCATATGGCTGATTTCCCTGTGGCAAAACATAGAAATCAGGTATTTTCTCTGGTGTGATAGCCGCTTCTTTGCGGCAGGAAGCGAAAATACATGATAACGATATCAAACCTGTGATCATGATATTACGCAGAAAGGTAGTAGACATAAAATACATTTTATGAATCAAGATTTTTTAGAGAGATGGACGAACACCACTTATTTGCTGATTTTGCTGCAGGGAGAAATTCCGTTGCAACACTTCGTTAGGAATGGGCAATACATATTGCGGATCTCTCTTTTGCAATACGTATATCGCGCTGGTATTGAGCGCAGGTTGGTAGATATGCCGGATAGACGGCATACCATATCTTCTCAGATCAAACCAACGATGGCCACCTTCGCGGAATAATTCCCTTCTGCGCTCGGCACGGCACATAGTCAGTAGTTTATCCGGTGTTTCCAGCGTCCAGTTGGTATAAGTGCCTGTCTTAAACCGGGCTGCACGAAGGGTATTCAAATTCTTCAATGCTTCTGCTGCAGCTCCCGCATCTCCCTTGGTCTTATATTTCTGAATGTATGCTTCCGCACGGTTCAGGTACGCTTCTGCGCTGCGCCAGGAGGTACCCATGTCTGAGCCCATTACCTGCGCACCCGCAATTATTTTAGTAAAAAAATAATCCCCATTTACATAAGGTTTCAGGAAATCGGGGACCGGTGGGAAACATATATTTGGTCTAAGATCATTTGTTTCAAAGGTATTGGCCAGATCATGGGAAATACAATATGCCGTGCCGGTGCCTGCCACCTGGGGCTCGTCTACCGAACCATAATACCAGATCGTTTCCACATTGTTCACGCCGATCAACGGATACTTTGTAAAATCTATATCTATGCCGTCATTAGGCCAGGAATTCAGGTTCATTAATTGCGGGTGATGGCTCAGTACGTAGTCTGTGTGTTCAATTACTTTATCCCATTGTTCCATGTACAGGTATACCCTGCTTGCCAACAGGTGGGCCGCTGTTGCTGACATGCGATATAATCGCTGATCTGCTCCCACCTGTTCCAACAAATTCATAGCAGTGTCCAGATCCTTTGTAACCTGTGCATATACCTCTTTCACCGTATTCCTGGCAGGAAAATCTTCCGACAGGTTTGCATTTAACTTCAATGGTATACCAGGAAGTTTGTCTGGTGTAGTCGTAGAATCATTGTAAGGCTTTGCATATAGATTTACCAGCATAAAATGGTAAAATGCCCGTAATGCATATGCTTCTCCTTTATACATGGTTTTATCTGAGGCGGTACCATCGGAGTTATCCAAATACTGCAGCGCTACGTTGGTACCTAAAATAAGTTTATAGTAGGTACGCCAGGAATTAAAGCGGTCAACACTGGCCCCACCCGACCTGCAGACATCAATGAAATTGGCCTGCCACTGAAAGGCGCCGGCATTCATCGTCACATCTTTCTGATTATCGGCCATCAAATCTCCATTGTAGCACTCCAGATCATCATCCATTAGCGTGAGATATGGCTGCAACTGTACATCTACTGTGGGATAACCATCACTATATAAAATTTCTCCAAAATTTTTGGTGGTTTTCGGAATTACTTCTGTTTGTGAACGCTCAGCTAAAAACTTCTTGCATGAGACCATGCTACCTGCCAATAAGGCAATGACTACTATTTTTTTCATACCTTTTTAGTTGATAATATTAAAAATCCACATTCATACTAAAGCCATACTTCCGGGTCAATGGCAACGCATCTGTACCTACTCCCGGAATTTCAGGGTCTTCGCCATGTAGTTGCTTACTGGCCAGTGTGAATACATTGCTGACAAACACACCTGCAGACAAAGTCTTCAGTCCAGCCCGGGAAGCTATTCTTTGTGGTACCATGTATCTGAAATTCAGGCTCTTACAGCGAAGAAAACTGGCGTCCACCACGCGGATATCAGACTGGTTGTAGGCTTCATAGATACCTTTATTACCTGTTCCCGGCACAACGATACCACCTACATCCGTAATGGCCGGTATATTGGTGTTTTTCTCATCACCAGGTTTCCGCCAGCGGGTCAGCATTATCCTGTTCACGTTATCGTAAGGTGCCGGCACCCCGTCTGTTGCCATATCCTGGTGGTTAAACAACGGGTTCAATCTCTTAGCCACGCCCATTGCATAAGAGAAATCTGCATTTACCGCAAATTGTTTGTAGTTGAACGACACGGAGAAACCGCCGTTAAACTTCGGGTGCAACTGACCGGAATAAACTAATACCCCAACCGTATCTATCGCATCACCGTGACCACTCCTGGTAAACAATGGCAACCCTGTTTTACTATCCAATCCTCCAAAACGGAAGGAATAAAAACCACTGATGGGTTGACCGGGAATCAGGACTCTTCCATTGAGGTAATCGTCGTAGGTATTGGCAAAATTGTTTTCACCTATCTGGTTGAAGTTCCTGCTATTGTTGAAGGCAAGGGACAGATTACTTGTTTTGTTACGAAGCACTACTACCTCCAGCCTTAAATCCATTCCCTTGTTAACAACGGTACCACTGTTTTTGTACATAAAGTCAATACCATACTCGTAAGGGATATTTCTTTGCACTAACAGATCTCTACTGTTCTTAATATAATATTCTGCCGTGAGGTTAACTCTTCTGTCGAATAAAGCCACATCCGTTCCAAAGTTCCACTGTTTTGTTTTTTCCCAACGCAGATCAGGATAGGGTAAAGATTTTGTATGAAGTGTAGGGATCCCTGTTGTAGGATCTGCGCTGCCGTTATCTGGATACTCTGCAATCAACTCGGGGCCTACCACTTTCACTACATTCCCCTGGGTACCCAAAGATGCGCGGAACACCAGGCTATTGAGTATCCGGCTGGATTGTAACCAGGATTCATTTGTTACATTCCATCTTGCGGCAACGCTATAGTTGGGTAGAAATTTAGAATTTGAGTATTGTCCGAAACGATTATTACCATCTGTTCTGATATTGGCGTTCAGCACATACTTGTTATTGATCACATAACTGGCTGTACTGAATAACCCAAAAGTATTGTTGACAGTATTCTTGATGTTACGTTTGCTATACATTGAAATACTCTTCGGAGTAGGATAAAAAGCCTGACCACGATCAGGATAATAACCAGGCTCCTGGGAGTTGAATCCTTTTATCTGTTGGGAAGAGATATCATTTCCTACGCTGAAATTAAACTGATCGCGTTCGTTGAAAAAAGATTTGTCGTAGACCAACATGTTACGCATGCTCAGTGTCAGCGCGTTCTCGTTGCCGATGTTGGCTAATCCTCCATAGGGTAAGTAAGAACCTGCAACCTGTTTCACAGATGGAGTGTAATTCAGGTTCCATCCACGTTTTTCACTCACCCATTCACTTCCTTCGTAGGTAGCCGAAAATACGTCGGTGGCGTCTGAAATCGCAGCAGCAGTACTGCTGAACTGGAGCCCTGGCATGATCTTATAATTCGCTGTCAACGTAGCCTGCATAGACCTTGTACTCCCTGTATTCTCGGTTTGTGCAATCTCGTTTAACATATTAAATGTAATCGCCGGAGGCATAGGTAATACCTCTGTATTAGCCATGGCCATTGGATACACTGTTTGCGGAGAGAGCGTTCTACTGGTGCGTAAGGCGTAGCCCAATGGATTAACACCGGCATAATAACCTCCCACTTTGGCATAGTTTCCCCTGATACTTATATCGAATGACAATTTCTTACTAGCCTCTGTATGAAGGTTGGTGTTCATCGAATAATTTTTCCGGGTATCCAATTGCGCAGCACCTCTGTCATCCGAATAACTGAAAGAGGCGAAATAGGTAGTTTTACCTGCGCCGCCGCTCATGTTCAGGGAGTGATTCATACTGAAGCTATTTCTAAAGAACACTTTAAACCAATCAGTATTATTAGTTTCCAGTTTTCCAACAGCCGTTTTAAATTCCGGTTCTGTAATTTGCCTCGAATACAGTGCCTGTAGTAATCCCTCGTAGGTAGCCATCCCTGCATATCCTTTAGTAGAGGTTTGGTACAACATACCATCCTCTACTAACTGCCTGGAAAAATCCACTCTTTCCTTAGAATTCATTAGGTTAAGATTGGTATATGAAGGGCGCTGCTGAAAAGACATAACGGTATTATAGCTCACACGCATAGGCCCGGCCTTTCCTCTCTTGGTAGTTACCACAATTACCCCATTGGCAGCGGACACCCCGTAAATGGCAGTGGCAGCAGCATCTTTAAGGAAAGTGATACTTTCCACATCATAGGGGTTTAGTCCACTTACGGCCCCCCCAATCAGGGAATAGTTACCGCTTTGTGCATCCGATACCACGTTGTTAATCTGGCTGGCAGATATATCTACCGGGTCAGGGCGTACCACATTATCTATTACCCATAACGGGCTGGCGTTTCCCACGAAGGTAGACGTACCACGCATACGTATTGTAGGGCGGCCGTTCACACTACCGCTATTATTGATGACCATGAGGCCTGGTACTTTACCCTGCAACATTTTATCAATCGTGGGTTCTCCGGGCTGTATCAACTGAGCAGCATCGAGCTTAAAAGTAGAGGCAGCAGACAAACGCGCATCAATTTTCGTATACCCATTCACCACTACTTCATTGATCGCCTGGGCGGCAGAATCAAGCGTAATCTGCACAAAGCTGTTGTTGTCTGGTTTTGGTGTAAACACGCGCGTTTTCATACCAAGCCGGGAAATACGCAACTGTTCCTTTTCTTTGACAACCAATGAAAAAATACCATCTGCTGCGGTAACCGTACCATTTTTTGAGTCCAGACCCTGTATGGTTACACCCTGCAATGGCTCTCCACCAGAAGTGACGACCTGGCCCCGGAACATAAAACCCATTTTGGCATTGACATCCTCCTGGGTCATCTCTACCTTGGCTTTCGCATAAATCGCAATACCTCCCAGGTCTTCCGAAAACTCTAACCCGGTATTGGACAGGGCTTGTCTTAATAATTGCTCCAGTGTACCATTTTGCAAGTCTACCGTTACTGCTGCCTGTTTACGGATTTCATCATTATTAAAGGTGAACCGCACATTGGTCAATGTACGCACCTCCTTCAATACCTTTAGCAATGGCTGCTTGTTCGCATGATACGAGACCCGCTGTTTCAGTACATCCTGCGCCTGCGCCATATTCGAAAACACCAGCAAAAAAGATAGCAGCATTAAGCACATAGCAAAGCTATGCATACCCTTCCCCGAAGAAGGTAAGCCCAACATTTTTCTCATTTTGGTTTGATATTAATAATTAAACTGTCTGCCTTGTCCTGCGCATACGACTGCCAGGATGTAGCGTGTCTACATACATTTTTTCATGTTCCTGTTTCGTAGTAATTATGGCCGGCCGATAAATACCGTTCTGCCTTCTACCCGAAAAGTAATGTTGCCAATAGTTAGTTTTATCCGATCCAATACTGGTTGTAGTGTGGTTGGTTTATGTATATCCAACGTTATATTTAACTGTTCCAATGCGGCATCCTCAAACTTAAAGTCGTAATCAAAGGTACGTCCAAGGCTGGTCATGATACTTCCCAGCGTAGCGTCTTCGAAATAAATATCTCCATCCTTCCAGGCGGTATATAACCTGGTGTCAACTGTTTGTTTCTGTAATGTGCCGGTAGCGTCGTTATAAACTGCTTGCTGGCCCGGCGTTAATATTTTATTATCTGTTCCTGCATTGATGCTCACTTTTCCACTGGTTAAAGTGGCTTGTACTGTCATGTAGGTGCTGATATTAAAGGAAGTGCCCAGTACTGTTGTGGTAGTGCTTTTCGCATGCACGATAAATGGTTGTTGTACATTTACTGCCACCGCAAAGAAGGCTTCTCCATCTACCCATACTTCGCGCTTACTATCATTGAAAGCGGAAGGATAGGTGAGTTTTGACTCCGCATTCACCCAAACCTCTGTACCATCCGGTAAGGCGATACGTATCTGGTTCCCTTTGGGTACCACCAGGGCATCCATCGAGTTCACCACTTTATTATTGCTGGCGGCGTTATATACAATGCCGGTACTATCTACCTGCACTTGTGTACCATTATTTTCCTTGCGGATGGAAGAGTCTTTATCACCCAGGGTAATGGTTTGACCATTGCCCATTACAATCTGCACTTTCGATTTGGCCGGCTGGTCTGCTTTGGCTACAGCTGCCAGTGGTGGCCTGGCACCGGACATATGCTTTTGCCAGCTCCACACGCCGGCGGTAACCAGCAACGCGGCGGCAGCAGCGGCTACGGCTATTCTCCGGCGCCACACCACCTTCATGGTCCTGGCTTCACGGGCGGCCACAAATTGTTGCCATCCTGCTTCTGTCGGAAACCTATCCGTTGTTTTCACTCTGTTCTGCATTTCTTTGGCGGCACGCAACATCGCGGCCTCCTCCTCATTCAAAGCGGTCGTTTCGCCATCCTCTATTACGGATAGCAGTTTCTCCCAATTAATATCCTTTTCTGGTGTATCCATAGTAATCTAATATTAAAGGCAACCGTATTTAAAAAAGGGGTGAAGACAAATCATAAATTCTTTTAAAAAAAATAACGTGGCGATATAAATGACCATCCACTCACACTCTTTCCGTAAATATTGATAAGCTAATTTGATCTGTGTTTTAACTGTATTTACAGAGATATTCAACTGCTCTCCTATCTCCTTATATTTAAGCCCATCCCGGTTGCTCATTAAAAAAATACGTTGCCGCTGTATTGGCAAACGACCAATTGCCGCCCATAAGGCAGCATTCCGGATCTCTTCCCGTTCTTTATCGTCTTCCGGTAATGACTCCGCCGTATCCGATAAGGTTAGCGGATCGCCAAATACAATCTTACCGTTTTTCTTCAGGTAGTTTAAACAGGCATTACGTATAGCCCGTGTGGCATAGCTCTTAAAATTTTGCGTGATCTGGATGATCTCCCGCTTATCCCAACAGTAGAGGAAGAAGTCCTGCACAATATCTTTGGCAGCATCTTCATCCTCTACTACGTAATAAGCAGTTGCACACAAAAAAGAATAATGCAGTCGGAACAATTCTTCAAATGAAGCCGGCTCTATAGAATTTGGTTGATACATGCCCTTTACGCCCCCCATAATTTGTCAACGCGCAAAATAGGCAAAATCCCCGGAATTTCACTGCCCCCCTTTACTTACCTGTTAAATCTGTCAGGATATCTACTGTTCTGCTCAGATATACATCAGAAACACAGGTACTGATCCACTCCTGGTTACGGGCCAGCTTATCCGGAGTAGGCTTATCAATAGCCGTTCCCGTCATTTTCAGCTGACTGTTTACCGGCAATTTCAACGCCGCGTCAATTGCTTTACTATGCGCTTCAATTTCGTTTACCTGTTTCTTAAACGTTGCCTTCTGCAAACTGTATAATGGCGCCTCATGTACTTTCAGCCATTCTACTTCCTGTTTAACCACGTTCAACACGCTGTCGTGGCTTACTTCCGCATTAGCTTTCCCGATAACAGCCGGCAAAGTAGCCGCCAGTGGAGATTTCATAAAAAATGCCGTTTCAATGGTGTCCGCCAGCAGCGCGCTGGTATTATCCCTTTCACGGATTTTCAGGTATACTTTCCTGCTGGGAAAAATCACGTCCGGTGTCACTCCGTTTAGCTGGGTGGTAGTGCCATTAATACGATAAAACTTTTTAATGGTCAGCGCCAGGGAACCATAGCTTACATCCGGAATGCCTTTGTCTTTATCCCCCAGTTTACCCATGGCCTGGGTTTCCTGCATAGTACCTTTACCATAAGAGGAAGGACTTCCTACCACAATACCTCTTTTATAATCCTGGATCGCAGCGGCAAAGATTTCAGAAGCAGATGCACTGCCTTCATCTATCATCACTGCCAACGGGCCATCATACAAGGTTTGATCGTTATTATTGATTTCATACCGCTCCGTTTTTGTTCTATCGCGGCCCAGTACAACCGGACCTGTTTTCACAAAGAAGCCGGCTATTTTCACTACTTCATCCAGTGAGCCACCCGGATTACCACGCAGGTCCACTACCATTCCATCTACATGTTGTTCATTCAGCTTCACGATTTCTTTGGCCATATCCACCGCACACTGTGCACCATCTGCTCTTTTGAAATCACGGTAAAATTCATTTAACCGCAGGTAACCATATTTTTTTCCATTCTTCTCTATCACCGCACTTTTAGCTGCATTCTCTGTCTCTATGATTTCGCCACGTGGCACACTGATTGCTTTTTCGTGGCCATCAGACTTCCGTACCAATAAATTCAGGATCGTTCCTTTTTCACCCCGTATCATTTTAGATACATCCAGGATGCTCATGCCGGTTACTTCCACCATCTTGCCGTTTGCGTCGCTCACCTGCAGGATACGATCTTCCGCCTGTATTAATCCACTGGCATCAGCTGTACCACCCGCCATTACTCTTTTTACGATGATCACTCCATCTTTGGTGATGAGCTCCAGGCCCAGTCCAAAAAACCGGTGCGACATCATCGCTTCACGGCTGCTGGCATCTACCGGCGCCAGGTAAGATGTATGCGGATCCATCTCCAGGGTAACGGTATTCATAAACGCGCTGAAACGATCGTCAGACGCAGTGGCCCCGAGCAAATTTTTAAACAGTCCTTCGGTAGATAACAGTACCGACGCACGGGCTTCTTTTTCCGCTACCACATCATTTTTCGTTGAATCGGCCGCCTGTATTTCCATCATCTTGCGCAGCACCTGGTATTTCAGGGATTTACGCCAGATCTCTTTCCGGTCTGCCTCATTTGCCGGGAAGTCCAGCTTGGTACGATCCGCCTGTATGGTTTCCTTTTTAGTAAAATCCATCGGTGATGCCAGCAATGCGCGATAGATAGCAGGCAACTCGTTCAAACGCTGCATAGAGACGGCATAAATGGCATTGAAATATTCCAGGGAACCCGCCTCCAGCTCATCATCTATCAATGTTTCATATTTGCGCAGGGCATCCACATCGCCTTTCAGCAAGGTATTCCTGTTGGCATCGAGCGCATTCAGGTAATTCTGCCAGATCACTTTTGAAAACTTATCATCAACGGGTTTGGGCGCATAGTGTTGGTTTTTGATGCGCTTCATGACCATTTGTACTACGTTCTTCCGGTTCTGATCCGGGTCGCCATTGGTGGGTGCAGCGGCAAAAGAATGAAAACCTACCGCGGGGAGCAGCAGGAAGAGGCCATATTTAGCAATGCTCATATTAAAAAAATTACAGTTTGTAAAAACTACCAGCCAACTGGCAATGTTCCTATTAAGGCAACGGGACTTTTAAAAAGGGTGAAGCACACCGGCCAATTTTCTATCCATACCGATCAGGCCAGTGCCATTAAATGGCAGCGGAAATATAAGCTGATGCGGCTTCCGGAAATAAAAAAAATGCCGTATACTTGTTAAGCCCACCAACACCTGGGGAGGGCCACCTATCTTCCAACGCCCTTACAACCACTCACATGCAAACCAGTCGCAGACATTTTCTTAAAACAGCCGGTACAGGCCTGGCCGGTATTGGATTCCTGCCGGTATTACATCCTATTCAACAGCTCTGGGATGCTACCACAGATACCCGGTTCCCCCGCTCCCAGCCTGAATCACAGGGTGTTTCCTCCGCTGACATTCTTCGCTTTGTGGAGGCAATCAATGCCTCTGGTATCAACTGGCATAGCTTCCTATTATTGCGGCACGGACAGGTGGTAGCCGAAGGATGGTGGCACCCTTTTTCGTCCCAAAAGGTACACTCCCTGTACTCGTTGTCTAAAAGCTTTACCAGCACAGCTATTGGCATGTTGGTAAAAGAAGGTAAGCTGGATATCAATACACCAGTCATCTCCTTTTTTTCAAAAGAAGTGCCTGACCAACCATCCGATAACCTGCGAAAAATGACGGTCAAGCATCTGCTGACCATGAACACCGGCCATGCGGCAGATACGCTGCCATTCATGCAACACTCCGATAGTTCCTGGATAGCTGTCTTCCTCTCGCAGCCCGTCACCTTTACCCCCAGCACCCATTTTCTTTATAATACCGGCGCTACGTATATGTTGGGCGCTATCCTCCATGCCGTTACCGGTCAAATCCTGCAGGACTACCTGGCACCGCGGTTGTTTGAGCCATTGGGCATCACCGGGTACGACTGGGAAACCTCACCCGAAGGACTAAACGTAGCGGGATACGGACTGCGGGTAAAAACAGAAGACATCGCCAAACTGGGGCAACTCTACCTGCAACAGGGGCAATGGAAAGGAAAAGAGCTACTGACCAGCAACTGGGTAAAAGAAGCTACCAGTTATCAGACGCCTTCACAGGAAGGCAACGGCGACTGGGCACAGGGATATGGCTACCAGTTCTGGCGCTGCACCCATGGCGCCTTCCGGGGCGATGGTGCATTCGGACAATATTGCATCGTGATGCCGGAGAAAGATGCCGTGCTGGCTATCACCAGTCAAACGGATGATATGCAAAAGTCCCTCGATCTCGTTTGGAAATATTTGCTACCAGGCATCCGGGATACTGTGTTGCCGGCAGATACGGCATCGTACAAAACCCTGCAGCACACGCTTGATCAACTGGAGCTTCCTGTAGTGAAAGGCAATATCAACAATCCGTTGGCGGCCCGTTATCATCGTAAAAACTGGACACCGGGTATAAACGATTTTGGCGCCACCGTCATGCAATTTGAATTTACCAGCCATGGCTGTACCTGGATCACTCAAACAGTTACCGGTACTACTACCCTGCGGTTTGGCTGGGAGAAATGGGTGATGAATAAAGACCGGCAGTTATACCGTTTCCCGGAAGCAGGCCTCAATCACAAGCCTACGCAAGTGGCGGGTACCGCTACCTGGACCAATGACCATACTTTACAATTGTATATGCGGTTTGTGGAAACTTTTCATGGAGATACTATCGTGTGCACATTTGAGGATAACAAGTTATCCATGTCCTTTTTAGACAGTGTTACCGCAGCAGGATCTAAAAAAGATAGTAGGAAGATATTGACTGCCGCAATTATTTAGTGTTGCTATGATTGCCCGGCAGCGCCTTCTGACGGGCGTCTGCCGACAATATACTGCTGTATAATTCTTTCGCAAGACTTAAAGCGGCCTGCTCATTCTCTACAAATACCTTATCTCTCTCTGCCAATACCTGGTTTTCCGGGTTGATCCACCGGATCATTTTCCCTTTGTAGAAATAAGAACGGTCAGTGGTAATTTCTGAAAGGCGCATGTTAAAAGCTGAATCATAAAAGGGTACGTTGTATTTATACATCTTCCCAAAAATAAAAGCAGGCGCCCCGTGATCATAATAAATGGAGGTAGTGGATTTTCCGCCTTCGGCATACAGGCTTTCCTCAATCAGCATTACCGTGTCTTTATGAAAATATCCCACAACTTCTCCCCCTTCGGTGGTTTCTCCCATCCGATCTGCCCATACTTTCCTGTAGGCAGCCCTGTTGGCGTTAATCTCCTGGTATTTACTACGGATATCTTTCACTATCTCCGCCGCACGATCCTGCGAAAATAATGGCTGGCATAGCAAACAGCAGAGAATTAGCAGATAAACGGGTTTCATCGATGGCATCCCTTTACTTTTTATTGGCAGATAACGACTATCCCCATACGAAGCGCTACAATAGCTACGATTTAAGTTCCGTAAAATACAACTTTCCATCCGCAAAACAAGCGCAGTAAGCCTTTGCAACAACGCGGTTAATCCTGCTTTATCACCTTCCCTTCCTTCATCACAAAGCTGACCTGCCTGATGGCTTCAATGGTATCCAGAGGATTGGCTTTCACGGCAATAATATCCGCGAAATACGAAGGGGCAATGACGCCTCTTTCTTTTTCAATACCTAACAGTTCCGCCGCATGGATGGTCATACACTGCAGGATATAATTGTAAGGCATCTGTGCATCTTTCCAGGTCTGTAATATCTCGAGGGCTGCCTGGGCCCTGTCTTTACCCGGCATCTCCATGATGATATCGGAGCCAAAGGCCATGGGAGTACCGATCTTATAAGCGCGTTGCAGGCGATCAATATTCAGTTGATAGTATTTCAGCGCCAGCGTGGAATCTATACCATAGGCTAAGCTGTTGCTTACCGCCAGATCCGTGCCTACGAGGAAAGTACCTTTTGTTTTCATCAGGCGCAGCAATTCATCGTCAAGGTCCACCCCATGCTCCACCGCTGCAGCGCCGCCAAGGATGACATTCCTGGCAGCCTCCCCGCCCATAACATGTACCGTCACTTTTAAACCCGCACTTTTAGCTTCGCTGACCGCGGCTTCTATTTCGGCCTGGCTGTAGTGGTAGGCATGTGCATCTGTTGCCAGTTTAATGACATTGGCGCCGTAATAAATATTCTTCCGGACGGCTTTCCTGATTTCGTCCGAACTATTGGCATCCAGATATTCATAATCCCAGAAATGTTCATGTTCAATATCGGTGGCAGTTTGGCCCCCATAGGGACTGATAATTTTCCCTGCATAGAAAATAGTAGGCCCCTGTATCCATCCTTTGCGGATGGCTTTTATCACCTCGGCGGTTGCATAGTTGCCATCGTTCCCGATTTCTTTGACGGTTGTAAATCCGCCGTTCAGTAGTATGGTGGCGTTATGGGCACCGCGCAGTGCCCGCAGTGCCGTACTCTCGGTGGCGTACATATGTTCAATGGCCATTTTTTTATAGGGCATGCCAACCGTCATATGCACGTGGCAGTCCATGAGGCCGGGCAATACCCAGGAATCGGACAGGTCAATCACTTTGTCGGTAGCTGCGTAGGGGATGTTGACGCCCATTTGCTGAATTTTGCCCGCCCTGACCAGGATAGTTTGTTGCGACAACATCTTGCCGGTGCGGGCGTCAAAAACATGTCCGGCTTTGATAACGGTGGTTTGGGCATTCACGGTTGCACTGAATAGCCAGGCAACGATAAACGAAAAGAGGGCATACTTCATCAGAAGAGCTGTTTAAATTTAATTATATGTATAAAAATATTTTTGTAAGAAGCACATAATATTATCGTTACCACACATCATCCCTAACCAGATGCAGGATGTCATTATTTCCATAAAACAAACAGGTGCCGTATAACTGCATCCCTGACGGGGCACCGCATTAAAGGATTCCTAACTACGGGATATTTCCCGGTGACTTTTTATTTAGAAATACCCTACCTTTATCAAGTACACACTTTTAAGTCCTATTAGAATTCAGTAGAATTTTTGCCCTGACCGTTGAAACCCTCAAGAGAGCCTGATTGCTTCCTTCCCGGGAGGTAATGTGATAGCTGATATAGACAATAAATCCCAGATCATTATTCTCTAACCTCAATAACTATTATTACACATGGAACCTTATCTCGCAATGATCATCGCCTTTGCTGGTAACTTCACCATCAATGGCTGGGCGATGTGCTGGGGACAGATTATGTCCATCGCACAAAACTCCGCACTTTTTGCACTCGTGGGCACTTTTTACGGGGGCGACGGTGTTCAGACATTTGCCCTGCCGGATCTCAGAGGCCGGGCGCCTATTGGCTGGGGCCAGGGACCCGGACTTTCCAGTTACAACATTGGACAGAAAGCAGGCACCGAAAACACCACACTTCTCATTACCAACATGCCGGCACATAACCATGTGGCAGACATCAGCCAATTAACATCTACACCGGTTGCCAGTGCCGCTGCGGGTACAGCTACCACACCTGCCAGCACCCTGGCACCAGCAACGCTACCCACTATTGGCAGTGGTCCTTCCGGGAACCCCATTAATGGATATGCGACAAAAGACGGTGTTACCTCCCTATCACCCAATACAATTGGAGGCTCCGTTACGATCGGTATCACCGGTGGTAACCAACCGTTTTCTATCCAGAATCCTTATCTGGCTATTACCTACCTGATTGCACTGAATGGTATATTCCCATCCAGAGGTTAACCAGGGCAACCTTATTTTACGATTGATTATATGTCGGCTACCCCTTCCCTCACCATTGGGTTTCTTACCCCCTATTCGGGTATCTACCCTTTCTTTTCCCAACACCTGATAACCGGATGGTTATTGGGTATGGGCCTGGATCCTGTGCGGCAACGCACCGTTCAGTTTATACCTGAGTTTACAAAAATGGGCGGCATGAAAGCCTCGGAAGAAGCCGCACGCAAGTTGCTCTTCTTCAACAACGTAGATATCCTGTCGGGACTTATCAGCTATAAATCAATACCAGACCTGGTTCCATTGATTGAAACAAAAAAAAGACCTGCCTTCTTTTTTGATATGGGAGAATACATCCCTCACTTTCCCTATCTAAGTCCCGATATATTTTACGCTTCTCACCAATTATGGCAATCACAATATGCTTTGGGCCACTGGGCCCAAAGCACTTTTGGTAGCGGCGGCCATATGATTATGCCGATATATGAAGCAGGCTATCATCTGAGCAGCACCTTTCAACAAGGTGTCATGGCAGCCGGCGGCACCAGTATCCAATTAAATATATTGCCCTTTGATCCACAGGTACCTCAACACCTGGATCTTACGGCTGTTTTCAAACAATGGACAGAAAACCCGCCTGCCTATGTACACGCTATTTTCTGCGGCTCCCTGGGATTAAAATTCCTGGAACAATGGATACGCAGCGGGATGCATAAAAAGATACCGTTACTGGTACATGAAGCCATGGTATACGATGATATCCTGGACGACATCAAACATGCTGATATAGAATTATACACCTCCCGCTCCTGGATGCGGGAAGATGAAAATAAAGCGAATCAATTATTTGTAAAACAGTTTGAAAGCCTGGCAAAACAACCTGCAAATATCTATGCCCTGATGGGCTATGAAGCAGGATTGATATGGAAAGAATTGTTACCTCATGCCCGCAAAAAAGACTGGGATAAAGTAAAGCAACAACTACGTACAGACGTTATACGTGGCCCCCGCGGAGAGAAAAACTTTTATCCGTTATCGGGCTTCGCACTACCTGACTCCAACATCATAAAAATTAATACTTCCGGCAACCAAATTCGTAAAATTATTCTTGATCAGGGAAAAGGGATGCGCTTTGATGCGAAAGAATTTGAGGTCATCCATGCAGAATCCGTATCGGGGTGGCAAAATCCTTTCCTCTGCATTTAACAGCGACTATGAAACATTTTTACTTTCGTGCGTTACAAATACTCGGGTGGGTATTCGGTATCATATTCCTGTCACTGCCGGTGAATGCGCAGTATACCAGCAGCGTGCTGGAAACCGGCAAGTATTATACTGCGGTAGGTAAAGATAACCTGGATAACATTTATGTAACCGCTTACAACTCCGCTACCAGTAAATATCAACTACTGAAATATACCAATGGAACCGGCACACCCACCGCCATTTACCAGGGTTTAGCCTTTAGCGCTTCCGAATACCCCTGGGCCATCGCAGCTAACAGCGCCGGCGATATTTTTATTATGAACCCCGATGCTGCCAGTCATTGGCAGATTATTAAACTGGCAGCCGGCACTTATACTGCGTCCGTTATACAAAGTGGCAACTATTACACCGCATTGACCGTAGATGGCAGCGATAACCTCCTCACGCTCGAATACAATTCATCCACTACCAGCTACCAGGTGGTTAAATATGCCGCCGGCAATCTTACCGGCACCGGCACCGTAGTATATAATGGATTACCCTTAGCATCCGGCCTCGGCACCTATCCCTGGGGCATTGTAACCGACCATTCCAACAATATTTATGTCATTGACTTTCCCAATAATGCCTCCAATGGCCGCCTGATAAAGCTCACGGCCCCCGGCTATGCCGCTACCACACTGGGTAGTGGTAAAGGATATACATCGCTTGCAATAGACGGCCAGGATAATCTTTACGCCACTGAAACAGCGCCTTCTCCTGCCAACAGGTCACATATTATGAAGTATACGGCGCCTGTAAGTGTGGGCGCCACCGGCACGGAAATTTTTACCGGCCTTACTATCGGAAGCCTGTTCTACCCGTGGGGATTGGTGGTGGATAGCCACGGTACCGTATTTGCGGGCGATGGCGCCGCCACTGGTAATGGACGGTTTATCAAACTAACCCCACCCGCCATCTCCGTTAGCAGCGTCACCAAAACAGGTAGCAGTCCTACCAACGCCAGCAGCGTGCAATATACCGTTACCTTCAGCGGTGCCGCCACTGGCGTCAGCACTTCCGCCTTCACCCTTACCACCGCCGGGATCAGCGGCAGCAGCGTTTCCAGCGTAAGCGGCAGCGGCACCACTTATACTGTGACTGTCAACACCGGCACCGGGGATGGCACACTACGACTAGATGTAAGCGGTACCGGCATCGGCAACACCGTAACGGGATTGCCTTACACCAGCGGCGACGTATATACGATTGATAAAACAGCTCCCACAGATACCATCAAAACCTTTCCACCAGCACTGACTAACAGTACCAGCGCCACCTTTACTTTCACCGCCAGCGAAACTGCTACGTTTGCGGCAAGCCTGGATGGAGGCGCCTATTCGGCTGTTACCTCGCCGCTCACCTTAACCGGTTTGTCTGCCACATCACATACCCTGCAGGTAAAGGCAACTGACCAGGCAGGTAACGTAACCGCTACCCCAGCCAGCTATACCTGGGTAATAGACAATGTGGCGCCTGCCGTCACCTCTGTAGGAGTGCCGCTGAATGGCTATTATCATCTTTCCCAACCCCTCAACTTTACCGTTAACTTCAGCAAGCCCGTGGTGGTCACTGGTACCCCTTCCGTCCCTGTCACCATCGGCAGTACCGTACAACAAGCCAGCTATGTAAGCGGCAGCAGCACCAAAGCACTTTTATTTACTTATACCGTACAGAATGGAGATATGGACATGGACGGCATTGCCCTGGGCGCTGCCATTGCCACCAACGGCGGTGCTATAAAAGATTCTGCGGGCAACAATGCCCTGCTGCCACTTCAATCAGTTGGCAGTACCGCTAATGTGTTTGTGAATACAGCAATACCCGGTGTAACCCTGACATCCGCCAGTACCTCTCCTCTGAATCAACCTTTTTCTGTCACCGCTACCTTTACGGAGAAAGTGAGTGGCTTAACAACAGGAGATTTCACTACTACCAACGGAGGGATTTCCAACTTGCTGACCGCCGACAGCATTACCTTTACCTTCACTCTAACGCCTGTAACCAATGGTACAGTAACGGTACAACTACCCGCTAATACCGTCACTAACACCGGCTTGAATGGCAACAGTGCATCAAATACTTTGTCACGCGTTTATGATAACCTATCGCCTGCTATTACGGCGATAGACGTGCCGGCCAATGGCATCTATCACCTCGGTGACGGGTTAAGATTTAAAGCTCATTTCAACGAACCGGTGGTGGTAACAGGAACGCCTACACTCGATATTACCATTGGCAGCACTATCAGACAAGCCACTTACCAGGCAGGTTCCGGTGCAGATACGCTGGGCTTCTTATACATGGTGCAGGCGGGCGACCTGGACATGGATGGTATCACACTGGCAGCAGCCATTGCCGGCACCATCAAAGATTTGGCCGGTAACAGCGGCGTACTCACGCTTCCGGCGGTGAATACCAGCGGAGTATTGGTGAATACCATACACCCCACCGTAGCCATCAGCACCGCGGCTACATCTCCGCTCAACCAGCCATTCACCGCTACTATTACGTTCAGCGAAGCAGTGACCGGGCTTTTGGCAGGAGGCATCAACGCCACCAATGCTACACTCAGTAATCTCCAAACAACGGATAATATCACGTATACGGTACTGGTGACGCCTACCGCTAATGGCAGCGTTACCTTACAGGTACCCGCCGGTACAGCCATCAATGCAGGGAACAACGGCAACACGATTTCCAATACACTCAGCGTTACCTATGATGCTACCGCTCCTACCATCACAGCGATAGATATACCTGCCAATGGCATCTATCACCTCGGCGACGGGTTAAGATTCAAGGCTCATTTCAGCGAACCGGTGGTGGTAACAGGAACGCCTACACTCGATATTACCATTGGCAGCACTATCAGACAAGCCACTTACCAGGCAGGTTCTGGTTCAGATACACTGGGCTTCTTATACATAGTGCAAACAGGCGACCTGGACATGGACGGTATCACACTGGCAGCAGCCATTGCCGGCACCATCAAAGATTTAGCGGGCAACAGCGGCGTACTCACACTCCCGGCAGTGAATACCAGCGGAGTATTGGTAAACACCATACATCCCACCGTAGCCATCAGCACCGCGGCTACTTCGCCAGTCAATCAGCCGTTCTCCGCTACCATTACATTCAGCGAAGCAGTGACCGGGCTTTTGGCAGGAGGCATCAACGCTACCAATGCCACGCTCAGTAATCTCCAAACAACGGATAATATCACATATACGGTACTGGTGACGCCTACCGCCAATGGCAGCGTTACGCTACAGGTACCCGCTGGTGCAGCCATCAATGCAGGGAACAACGGTAACACCGTTTCCAATACACCCAGCGTTACCTATGATGCTACCGCTCCTACCATCACAGCGATAGATATACCTGCCAATGGCATCAATCACCTCGGTGACGGGTTAAGGTTCAAAGCTCATTTCAACGAACCGGTGGTAGTAACAGGAACGCCTACACTCGATATTACCATTGGCAGCACCGTAAGACAAGCTACTTACCAGGCAGGTTCCGGTGCGGATACACTGGGCTTCCTATACATAGTGCAAACAGGCGACCTGGACATGGACGGTATCACACTGGCAGCAGCCATTACAGGTACCATCAAGGATTTGGCCGGTAACAGCGGCATACTCACACTCCCGGCAGTGAATACCAACAAAGTATTGGTCAATACCATACATCCCACCGTAGCCATCAGCACCGCGGCTACTTCGCCAGTCAATCAGCCGTTCTCCGCTACCATTACATTCAGCGAAGCAGTGACCGGGCTTTTAGCAGGAGGTATCAACGCTACCAATGCCACGCTCAGTAATCTCCAAACAACAGATAATATCACATATACGGTACTGGTGACGCCTACCGCTGGCGGCAGTGTTACCTTACAGCTACCCGCTGGTGCAGCCATCAATGCAGGGAACAACGGCAACACCGTTTCCAATACGCTCAGCGTTACCTATGATGCTACCGCTCCCACGATCACGGCGATAGACATACCTGCTAACGGCATCTATCACCTCGGCGACGGGTTAAGATTCAAAGCTCATTTCAGCGAACCGGTGGTAGTAACAGGAACGCCTACACTCGATATTACTATTGGCAGCACCGTAAGACAAGCCACTTACCAGGCAGGTTCCGGTGCGGATACACTGGGCTTCTTATACATAGTGCAAACGGGCGACCTGGATATGGACGGTATTACACTGGCAGCAGCCATTGCCGGCACCATCAAAGATTTGGCCGGTAACAGCGGTGTACTCACACTTCCGGCGGTGAATACTAACAAAGTATTGGTCAATACCATACATCCCACCGTAGCCATCAGCTCCGCGGCTACTTCGCCAGTCAATCAGCCGTTCTCCGCTACCATTACATTCAGCGAAGCAGTGACCGGGCTTTTGGCAGGAGGTATCAACGCTACCAATGCCACGCTCAGTAATCTCCAAACAACAGATAATATCACATATACGGTACTGGTGACGCCTACCGCCAATGGCAGCGTTACCTTACAGGTACCCGCCGGTGCAGCCATCAATGCAGGGAACAACGGCAATACCGCTTCCAATACACTCAGCGTCACTTATGATGCTACCGCTCCTACCATCACGGCGATAGACGTACCTGCCAACGGCATCTATCACCTCGGCGACGGGTTAAGATTTAAAGCTCATTTCAACGAACCGGTGGTAGTAACGGGAACGCCTACACTCGATATTACCATTGGCAGCACCGTAAGACAAGCCACTTACCAGGCAGGTTCAGGTGCGGATACACTGGGCTTCTTATACATGGTGCAAACGGACGACCTGGACATGGACGGTATCACACTGGCGGCAGCTATTGCCGGCACCATCAAAGATTTAGCCGGTAACAGCGGCGTACTCACACTTCCGGCGGTGAATACCAGCGGAGTATTGGTCAATACCATACATCCCACCGTAGCCATCAGCACCGCGGCTACTTCGCCAGTCAATCAGCCGTTCTCCGCTACTATTACGTTCAGCGAAGCAGTGACCGGGCTTTTGGCAGGAGGCATCAACGCCACCAATGCTACGCTCAGTAATCTCCAAACAACGGATAATATCACGTATACGGTACTGGTGACGCCTACAGCTGGCGGCAGTGTTACCTTACAGGTACCCGCTGGTGCAGCCATCAATGCAGGGAACAACGGTAACACCGTTTCCAATACACTCAACGTTACCTATGATGCTACCGCTCCTACCATCACGGCGATAGACATACCTGCCAACGGCATCTATCACCTCGGCGACGAGTTAAGATTCAAAGCTCATTTCAGCGAACCGGTGGTGGTAACAGGAACGCCTACACTCGATATTACCATTGGTAGCACCGTAAGACAAGCCACTTACCAGGCAGGTTCAGGTGCGGATACATTGGGCTTCTTATACATGGTACAAACGGGCGACCTGGACATGGACGGTATCACACTGGCGGCAACTATTGTCGGCACCATCAAAGATTTAGCCGGTAACAGCGGCGTACTCACACTTCCGGCGGTGAATACCAGCGGAGTATTGGTCAATACCATACATCCCACCGTAGCCATCAGCACCACGGCTACTTCGCCAGTCAATCAGCCGTTCTCCGCTACCATTACATTCAGCGAAGCAGTGACCGGGCTTTTGGCAGGAGGCATCAACGCCACCAATGCTACGCTCAGTAATCTCCAAACAACAGATAATATCACGTATACGGTACTGGTGACGCCGACAGCTAATGGCAACGTTACGCTACAGGTACCCGCTGGTGCTGCTATCAATGCAGGAAACAACGGTAACACCGTTTCCAATACGCTCAGCGTTACCTATGATGCTACCGCTCCTACCATCACAGCGATAGATATACCTGCCAATGGCGTCTATCACCTCGGCGACGGGTTAAGATTCAAAGCTCATTTCAGCGAACCGGTGGTAGTAACGGGAACGCCTACACTCGATATTACCATTGGCAGCACTATCAGACAAGCCACTTACCAGGCAGGTTCCGGTGCGGATACACTGGGCTTCTTATACATAGTGCAAACAGGCGACCTGGACATGGACGGTATCACACTGGCAGCAGCCATTACAGGTACCATCAAGGATTTGGCCGGTAACAGCGGCGTACTCACACTCCCGGCAGTGAATACCAACAAAGTATTGGTCAATACCATACATCCCACCGTAGCCATCAGCACCGCGGCTACTTCGCCAGTCAATCAGCCGTTCTCCGCTACCATTACATTCAGCGAAGCAGTGACCGGGCTTTTGGCAGGAGGTATCAACGCTACCAATGCCACGCTCAGTAATCTCCAAACAACAGATAATATCACATATACGGTACTGGTGACGCCTACCGCCAATGGCAGCGTTACCTTACAGGTACCCGCCGGTGCAGCCATCAATGCAGGGAACAACGGTAACACCGTTTCCAATACACTCAGCGTTACCTATGATGCTACCGCTCCTACCATCACAGCGATAGGCGTACCGGCCAATGGCATCTATCACCTCGGCGACGGTTTAAGATTCAAGGCTCATTTCAGCGAACCGGTGGTGGTAACAGGAACGCCTACACTCGATATTACCATTGGCAGCACCGTAAGACAAGCCACTTACCAGGCAGGTTCCGGTGCAGATACACTGGGCTTCTTATACATGGTACAGACAGGCGACCTGGACATGGACGGTATCACACTGGCAGCAGCCATTGCCGGCACCATCAAGGATTTAGCGGGCAATAATGGAGTACTCACGCTCCCGGCAGTGAATACCAGCGGAGTATTGGTCAATACCATACATCCGGGGGTAGCCATCTCTACTACTGCTACTTCACCCGTGGACCAGGCATTTACCGCCAACATTATGTTTACAGAGGCGGTAACAGGGTTTACAGCAGGGAGTATCACTACCTCCAACACCACCCTCAGCAACTTCCAGACCACCGATAATATCACATTTACCGTGCTGGTTACCCCAACAACAGCGGGTGCTGTTACCCTCCAGGTGCCTGCTGGTGTGGCCGTTAATACAGGCAACAATGATAATACCGCCTCCAATACACTCAGTATTGTTTATGATCATACACCGCCGGTGATTACATCTGTAGATGTACCTGCCGATGCTATTTACCATGAAGGGCAGGCATTATCCTTTACCGTACATTTTAGTGAGATAGTAAACGCAACAGGTACTCCTTCGCTGGATATTATTATCGGGGCCACTACTAAAGCGGCCACCCTCGTCAGCGGTAGTGGCAGCAATGCATTGGTATTCAGTTATACCGTGCAAAATGGCGATATGGATATGGACGGTATTACACTGAGTACCGTCTTATCCGGTACCATCCGGGATATAGCTGGTAACAACGCGGTACTTACCCTGAGCAATGTTGGTAACACTTCCGGGGTACTCGTTAATACGGCGCATCCGGGAGTCAGCATCAGTACCGGTGCTACTTCACCACTTCATCAACCGTTCACCGCAACTATCACTTTCACGGAAGCGGTCACCGGATTTGTGGTTGGCGGCATTACCACTACCAACGCTACCCTTAGCAACTTCGTGACAACGAATAATATCACGTATACCGTACTGGTTACCCCGGCAGCTAATGGCACGGTCACCCTCCAGGTACCTGCCGGTGTAGCGTCCAACGCAGGTATGAACACCAACACAGCGTCGAATACATTAAGTATCATCTATGATGCCACCGCACCAGTGATTACTGCAATAGACGTACCTGCCAATGGCATCTATCATCTCGGTGACGGTTTGCGGTTTAAAGCACATTTCAGTGAAGCGGTGGTAGTAACAGGAACGCCTACACTCGATATCACAATTGGCAGCACTATCAGGCAAGCTACTTACCAGGCAGGTTCCGGTGCAGATACGCTGGGCTTCCTGTACATTGTACAAGCCGGAGACCTCGATATGGACGGCATCACACTGGCCACTTCCCTTAGTGGTACCATAAAGGATATAGCTGGCAATAGCGGTGTATTCACACTCCCCGCAGTGAATACCAGCAACGTATTGGTGAATACTGTACATCCAACGGTCACACTTAGCACTGCGGCAACGTCCCCCATCAATCATGCATTCACGGCTACTATTACATTCAGCGAACCGGTCACCGGGTTGGCTACAAGCAGTATTACCGCCACCAATGCCGCCCTCAGCCACCTTCAAACAACAGACAATATCACGTATACCCTACTCGTAACGCCTGCCGCTGACGGCAGTGTTACCTTACAGGTACCAACCGGGTCCGCCATGAACGCCGGCAACAATGGCAACACCGCTTCTAATACGCTAAGTCTTACTTACGACGCCACCGCTCCCACTATCACCGCAATTGACATACCCGCCAACGGCATCTATCACCTCGGTGACGGCCTGCGGTTTAAAGCACATTTTAGTGAAACCGTATCAGTAACGGGAACGCCTACACTCGATATCACCATCGGCAGCACCATCCGCCAAGCCACTTACCAGGGTGGCTCAGCGTCCGATACACTGGGCTTCCTTTACATCGTGCAAAACGGCGACCTGGACATGGATGGTATTACACTGGCAGCCACCCTCAGTGGTAACATAAAGGATATAGCCGGCAATAGCGCGGTGTTGACACTTCCGGTGGTTAACACCAGCAAAATACTGGTGAATACCCTGCATCCGGGAGTAAGCATCAGCACCACAGCTACTTCGCCGGTAAATCAACCGTTTACCGCCACCATTACTTTTACAGAAGCCGTAACGGGCTTTGTACCGGGTGATATTATTGCCACCAACGGCACTGTCAGCAATCTGCAAACCCTGGATAATATTACCTATACAGCACTGATAACTCCTGCCACAGATGGCGTGGTCTCCGTACAGGTACCTGCCGGTGTAGTTATCAACGCAGGGAACAATGATAACACGGCTTCCAATACATTGAGCCTGCTGTATAACCATACGGCGCCCGTCATTACCGCTATAGATGTACCGTTAAATGCAATTTACCATGAAGGGCAAACCCTTACTTTTACAGTACATTTTAGTAAGATAGTCAACGCAACAGGCACACCATCGCTGGATATGGTGATCGGGGCCACTACCCAAACAGCCACCCTCCTCAGCGGCAGTGGCAGTACCGCGTTAGTGTTCCGCTACACCGTACAAAACGGTGATCTGGACATGGACGGCATTACCCTGGCCACCGCCCTCAGTGGCACTATAAAGGATGGCGTCGGCAACAGTGCAGTACTCACACTACCACCCGTGAATACCAGTGGTGTCCGGGTGAATACTATACATCCGGGAATCGTTATTTCCACAACGGCGGTGTCGCCGGTGATTGCGCCGTTTACCGCTACCATCACTTTCTCTGAAGCTGTAACCGGATTTACGATAGGAGATATCTCCGCTACCAACGCCAGTCTCAGCAACTTCCAGACTACGGACAACATCACTTATTCTGTACTGGTAACACCAAGTGTAGATGGTGCGGTTACTGTACAAGTACCTGCCGGTGTAGCCGTGAACGTAGGTAACAATAGCAACACTGCTTCCAATATGTTGAGTCTCGTTTACGCAGGCACGGCACCGGTCATCACCGCTGTTGATGTTCCAGCTAATGGCATCTACCACACCGGGCAAGCACTCCAATTCACCATACACTTCAGTGAAAACGTAATCGCTACCGGTACGCCATCCCTGGATGTAGTCGTAGGCGCGGCGAATAAACAAGCTATACTAATCAGTGGCAGCGGCACCAATACCTTCGTATTCAGCTACACCGTACAAAATGGTGACATGGATATGGATGGCATTACATTAGGTACTGCCCTCTCTGGCCCCATCCGCAACAGCGCCGGCAAAGATGCTGTACTCACGCTCAACAACGTGGGTAATACCAGCGGTATATTAGTGAACACTTCTCAACCAGGCGTAGTGATTAGCACAACTGCTACTTCACCGGTGATTGCACCGTTTACCGCCACCATCACTTTCTCTGAAGCTGTAACCGGATTTACGATAGGAGATATCACCGCTACCAACGCCAGTCTCAGCAACTTCCAGACTACGGACAATATCACTTATTCCGTACTGGTAACACCAAGTGTAGATAGTGCGGTTACTGTACAAGTACCTGCCAGTGTAGCCGTGAACGTAGGTAACAATAGCAACACTGCTTCCAATATGTTGAGTCTCGTTTACGCAGGCACGGCGCCGGTCATCACCGCTGTAGACGTACCAGCGAATGGCACCTACCACACCGGGCAAGCACTCCAATTCACCATACACTTCAGCGAAAGCGTAACCGCCACCGGTACGCCATCCCTGGACGTACTCATAGGCGCGGCGAATAAACAGGCTATACTGATTAGTGGCAGCGGCACCAATACCTTCGTATTCAGCTATACCGTACAAAATGGTGACATGGATATGGATGGCATTACATTAGGTACTGCCCTCTCTGGCCCCATCCGCAACAGCGCCGGCAAAGATGCTGTACTCACGCTCAACAACGTGGGTAATACCAGCGGTGTATTAGTGAACACTTCTCAACCAGGCGTAGTGATTAGCACAACTGCTACTTCACCGGTGATTGCACCGTTTACCGCCACCATCACTTTCTCTGAAGCAGTAACCGGATTTACGATAGGAGATATCACCGCTACCAACGCCAGTCTCAGCAACTTCCAGACTACGGACAACATCACTTATTCTGTACTGGTAACACCAAGTTTAGATGGTGCGGTTACTGTACAAGTACCTGCCAGTGTAGCCGTGAACGTAGGTAACAATAGTAACACTGCTTCTAATATGTTGAGTCTCGTTTATGCAGGCACGGCACCGGTGATCACCGCTGTTGATGTTCCAGCTAATGGCACCTACCACACGGGCCAGGTACTCCGCTTCACCGTACATTTCAGTGAAAACGTAATTGCTACCGGTACGCCATCCCTGGACATACTCATAGGCGCGGCAAATAAACAGGCTATACTGATTAGTGGTAGCGGCACCAATACCTTCGTATTCAGCTACACCGTACAAAATGGTGACATGGATATGGATGGCATTACACTGGGCACCACCCTCTCCGGCACTATCCGCAACAGCGCCGGCAAAGATGCCTTACTCACGCTCAACAACGTGGGTAATACGAGCGGTGTATTAGTGAACACTTCTCAACCAGGCGTAGTGATTAGCACTACTGCTACTTCACCGGTGATTGCACCGTTTACCGCTACCATCACCTTCTCTGAAGCAGTAACCGGATTTACGATAGGAGATATCTCCGCTACCAACGCCAGTCTCAGCAACTTCCAGACTACGGACAACATCACTTATTCTGTACTGGTAACACCAAGTTTAGATGGTGCGGTTACTGTACAAGTACCTGCCAGTGTAGCCGTGAACGTAGGTAACAATAGTAACACTGCTTCTAATATGTTGAGTCTCGTTTATGCAGGCACGGCGCCGGTGATCACCGCTGTTGATGTTCCAGCTAATGGCACCTACCACACCGGGCAAGCACTCCAATTCACCATACACTTCAGTGAAAACGTAATCGCTACCGGTACGCCATCCCTGGATGTACTCGTAGGCGCGGCGAATAAACAAGCTATACTAATCAGTGGCAGCGGCACCAATACCTTCGTATTCAGCTACACCGTGCAAAACGGTGATATGGATATGGATGGCATTACATTGGGTACCACCCTCTCCGGCACTATCCGCAACAGCGCCGGCAAAGATGCCGTACTCACGCTCAACAACATTGGTAATACGAGCGGTGTATTAGTGAACACTTCTCAACCAGGCGTAGTGATTAGCACAACCGCTACTTCACCGGTGATTGCACCGTTTACCGCTACCATCAACTTCTCTGAAGCAGTGACCGGATTTACGATGCCTGATATCACCGCTACCAACGCCAGTCTCAGCAACTTCCAGACTACGGACAACATCACTTATTCTGTACTGGTAACACCAAGTGTAGATGGTGCGGTTACTGTACAAGTACCTGCCAGTGTAGCCGTGAACGTGGGTAACAATAGCAACACTGCTTCCAATATGTTGAGTCTCGTTTATGCAGGCACGGCACCGGTCATCACCGCTGTAGACGTACCAGCGAATGGCACCTACCACACCGGGCAAGCACTCCGCTTCACCGCACACTTCAGTGAAAACGTAATCGCTACCGGTACGCCATCCCTGGATGTAGTCGTAGGCGCGGCGAATAAACAAGCTATACTAATCAGTGGCAGCGGCACCAATACCTTCGTATTCAGCTATACCGTACAAAATGGTGACATGGATATGGATGGCATTACATTAGGTACTGCCCTCTCCGGCCCCATCCGCAACAGCGCCGGCAAAGATGCTGTACTCACGCTCAACAACGTAGGTAATACCAGCGGCGTATTCGTAAACACCGCACATCCGGGTGTAGTGGTCGCTACCAGCGCCCCTGTACGGGTAAATACCCCGGTAACCGTTACCATCACCTTCACTGAAATGGTGAATGGCTTTACTACTACCGGTATCCTGGCCACCAATGCAACGGTGAGCAACCTGCAAACAACAGATCATATCAGTTATACTGCTGTGATCACCCCACTCAGCGACGGAGTGGTGGATGTAAACGTACCGGCTGGCGTTGCCACCAACGCCGGTAGTAACGATAACACTGCCTCTAACGCATTGCAGTTCACTTACGATGCTACGCCGCCAGTAATTACCGCCCAAACATTAAACGTTGACTTCAATAGCCCGGCAGGCACCGTAGCTGGCACCCTCACCGCTACAGATGCAAGCGGTATCCTCCAAAACTGGATGATCACTGCTGATGAAAGCGGCGGTGCATTCAACATAGATGCCCACGGCACTATTACCGTGAAAAATGCAGCGATCCTCAGCAGCAAAGCTGGTACCACCGTACGTGTAACCGTTACCGTGAGTGACGAACTGAATACCAGCACACCAACAATCATCCTGGTTAATATCTCCCAGGCCTTCCTCAACCAGGCGCCTACCCTGGATCCAATTCCGGATGCGGGCAATTGCGCCGGTACCACCGAACATACCATTCAGTTAACGGGTATCTCAGCGGTAGAACCCGGACAAACCTACCACCTCACAGTGGCAGCAGACCAGCCCGACTTTGATATGCTCAGCGTAGAGGATAACACCGGCATACTGCATTACCAGCTGAAAAGTAATATCAACAGCGGCAGCACCCATATCACCGTGACCATCAAAGACAACGGCGGTACTGCCAATGGCGGCATAGATACCAGGCAACGTACTTTCCGCCTTACCATCAACCCGCTGCCGGATGTTAACATCAGCAGCAACAAAGGCAGCACCGTATCGAAAGGAGATATTCTTCAGTTGACAGCTACCGGCGGCAACAGCTACAACTGGGCAACCGTAGACGGCATCATCAGCGGACAACAAAGCGCGGTATTACAGGCCAGGATTATGAAGAATACTACTTACCAGGTAACAGCGGTCAACACAGCAGGATGCAGCAATAGCAGCAGCATCAACATCTCAGTGGTAGAAGATTTCAAGGTAGAATCCACTAACATCCTGACACCAAACGGCGATGGTAAAAACGATAAATGGGTAATCCGTAACATCGACAGCTACCCGAATAATGAAGTGAAAGTATATGACCGTACCGGCAGAATAGTGTACCAGCGCAGAAACTATAACAACGAGTGGGATGGTACTGTAAATGGACATCCACTGGCAGAAGGAACCTACTATTATATTCTGACGATCAGTGGCGATACCAAAACAGCGAAAGGATATATTACCATCATCCGGGATCAGCAATAACCCGATTAAACTATGATATTATGCGTTTTTCATCTGGCATACACGTCTATTGCAAATACATAAGCATACTGTTGCTGGCGATGGCAGGCTTCCTGCAAGGCAGTGCGCAATCACTCAGCAACACCCCCGCATTGCTGGAGCCCTCCTCCACCCAATACTTCCAGAATCAATACCTGGCCAATCCCGCAATGGCAGGTATTGATTCCGGACTACATCTGAATGCCGCCTACCGCCGGCAAATGAATGGGATTGATGGCGCCCCCATCTCCAAATTCTTTACGGCTGATGGCTATATCGGCGACCGGGTAGGCGCAGGTATTCACGTGTTTAATGACCAGGCAGGGCTGATGAGCCGTACCCGCGTAGCCCTTTCCTATGCGTATCATCTCCCCCTGGGAGACCGGGAGCAAGTACTCCATTTCGGTCTTTCCCTCGCCATGAACTTCCAGCGCATAGATTATAAAGCCGTTAACGGAGACGGCGCTGACCCCTCCATCGGTGCATTTAACCGCCGCGATAACTACTTTGAAGGCGAGTTCGGTATGGCCTACACCAATACCCACTGGAATATTCAGGCGTCCTTACCGAATGTCCGGACGCTGTTTACGGGCGACGATAAGGCCGTAGATGGCGGTACCATCTATTTCACCGCCATCTCCTATAAATTCCTGCCAGAGGGTGCCATCAGCAGCATCATACCCAAAGTATGCTATCGCGGCGTAAAAGGGTACGACAATATATTCGACTTTGGTCTTCATATAGGCTTCCTGCGGGAAGTAGTGAATGCCCTGGCACTTTATCATACCTCTGGCAGCTTTACCGGCGGTATTGGTGTCAACATCCTGAAAACGGCTACTTTACAAGCGACGTATACCACACAAACCAATGGCATGAAAACTTATATAGACGGCGGTTATGAAATAGGCCTTACCGTCAACCTGTTCAGACCATAACATCTGATTTTGTCGCAATTGCCCCGAAAAAATACGCGCTTCACCCCGTGTGTTTGTGCTAATGAAAATAACTTTGGGATACCATACAGTCATCAATAAAACAAGTATTATGAGACCTGTAACAACATCCCGCAAAGCAACATCTAACGGTCAGCCTTTAAACAAAGAGTTTTCGGCCACCCTGCTCAGAAGCACTAACAAAGGAGGATGGACTTACCTCATCTGGCCGGAATCGGTAGCTTTTTTCGGAACCAGGGGATTGGTGAAAGTAAAAGGCCTTGTAGATAAACATCCTTTCGAAAGTTCCTTCATGGCCCTGGGTAATGGCACCCATAAATTGCCTATCAAGGCAGATCTTCGAAAAGCAATTGGAAAAGAAGCCGGCGATACAGTTACTATCCGGCTCGAAGCGCGACTGTAGCTAAGGATATTTTCCTTCAAATTGCTTAATTTGCTGCTATGAACCCGCACCCCGTAGTAGCAAGATTCCCACGATTTCTGGCAGTGGCCATACTCTGCCTGTTAAGTTTAACCGCAGCCGGACAAAAAGATCCTGCAGCTTACCAAACGGTATTTCAAACCGATCCCTGGCTAAAACACTGGACCGGCACCATATCTGATTTTAACCTGCCGGCATTTCAACACATCCGTACCAGTGACTTCGAAAATAGAATGGAAGACAACCAGCTCTTCAATAACGATCACAACTTCCAACAGACTTATGGAAAGCTGATCACCTATACACCCGATAAAAAAATGTACCTGGATTTTTACAGCGGGATGATGGTTTTTGATACTGTTCGCACAAATGGGAAAACAACTATTACTCCTGTTTACGATGTAGACCAGTACCTGTTCCTGGGCGACTACCGCCATCATACCCTTAAGCGGTTAATGGTGATGGAAGTGTCTGCCGGGCTGGAGGAAGCCGCCTGGCTCTCTGACAGTACGTTTATATTAGTGGGTACCATACATGACGACACTTATTGTTATCCATTTATTTATACCGGAGATTTAAAAAAACAAAAATTTGATTACTATCTTTCAAAAAATAAAAAAAATACCCTAAATCGCATTTACCGGTCACCTAAGTGGAATCGGTTGAAAGACGTTAAATTTGAGAACTAGCAGCAAGCTCATTTTTCATTCCAGTCAGTCATGAGAACGCAATTGATTTTACCTTCTGCTCCTATTGCTGATTATATCAGTAGTATTGTGGTAATAGAAAATAATAATATTTTCCGGGAGAGTATTTTGCCCCTCATCGCCAAAGGCTATCCCAGCATTGTTTTCCAACTCACTAACCCCTGTTTGACCGCCGGTAGCAAAACAGATCACCTGGTATTATATGGGCAGAATATAAAACCAATTTCCCTGCATGTGTCCGGGCATGTGACCGTGATTGCCTACTTTCTTTATCCGCACATGTTAAAATTCCTTTTTGAAGCGGATGCCAGGGAACTAACGGATCTTAGTATAGACCTGAGCGTTACCCCGATTGCAAAAACCATGCGTCTGCAAGAACAATTATTAAATGCCCCCAATTTACATACCCGCTTACAGCTGCTGGATAGCTATGTGCTAAAACTGGCTGCTTCCCGCAAAGCCACTTCACCGGAGGCGATTGCTTATGCCACCCGGATCATACAAAGTCAGCATGGTATTGTTTCCCTCCCTGCGCTGCAGCAAGAATTATATGTTACCGAGCGAACTTTACAGCGGCTGTTTGAAACCCATGTAGGCCTTTCTCCCAAAACCTTTAGCCGGATTTGCCAGTTCCATTCGGCATTGCAACACCTGGAGCAAAATCAATTCACGGATATGATTAAGGTGGCCTATGCCAATGGCTATGCTGATCAAAGTCACCTGATCCGCGCGTTTAAAGCATTCACCAACTACTCCCCGCTGGAATACCTGAAAGCGGCCAATGATTTCCCCCGCTAACGGCCTTCCGGAAGATTGTCGGGTTTGTTCTATCATTTGGCTGGGCGCTGCTGTTACTTTGTATCATAAAACCGAAAACATATGAGAAAGATAATCGTTTCTGCCTGGGTAACACTCGATGGCGTTTTTGATGCAGACACTATGGGACAATGGTTTGCTCCTTATGACAGCGAAGACAGAAGAGCGTATATCCGTGACGGTATCCTCGAATCAGGCGCCTTCCTGTTCGGCCGTAAAACGTATGAAATGCTGGCCCCGTATTGGTCTTCCCTGAAAAACAATGAAATGGGGGTAGCCGATCAGCTAAACAATTCGCCTAAATATGTAGTATCTGCTACGTTGGAGCAGGCCGATTGGAACAATACCACTATCATCAAAGATGATATAGTCAACACGTTGACACAGCTCAAACAAACACCAGGCAAGGATATCCAGATAGAAGGCAGCGCTGCGTTGATCCAATCACTGGCCGCCCTGAACCTGATAGATGAATACCGCTTCCTGGTACACCCGGTGATCATGGGCAGTGGAAAGCGTTTCTTTGGGGAAGACATGATATCCGGACTGGTACTGACAAAAACGCAACCGCTTGACCGTGGTGTGGTAGCGCTTTACTATGCCGCCGGACAACCGGCGTAAAAACGAAGGAGACGCTGGTGATCCAGCGTCTCCTTTTTTTAATGATCCATCTGACAAGCGAACAGCGTCGGTGCTGTGCTTCGTTTTTGCGTACTTAAATTATATTAGAAGAAATGCTGGACAGATGCCGCCAGTATTTCACCTGAAGCAGTGCTTTCTTTCTTCAGTTCTCCATCTACATAAATCTGTACTTTCATAGTAGAAGTAGTGCCTCCATGTCCACCAATACTAACACCGACGCTTATTGCGTCAGCAGGAGTGTTCACTTCCGGACTGGTCCAGGTTGTGCCGCTGAGATTGGTAGCAGTCGTCATCTGGCTATCATAACCATAAGCGACGTCCGTTAAATTAACGCCAGCAGAAGCTACTGCCTTGAATACTACTTTGTGGGTTTTTCCGGCTGGTGCATTATCCTTGTCTTTCTTACAGGCACTAAACAATGCGGCCACCATTAAGGCGGGGATTAAAATTTTTGTCAGTAATTTCATGATTCAATATTGATAGCATGCCTACTCTTTAATACTACAGTTTTCGGCTTCCCTGTTTAACATTTCTAGTTCTGGCTAACATTCAACAGTACGGCCACAAAGTTAAAATGGTGCGCTACAGCCAACAATACCCGGTTACCGGGTTTTATACCTACCTGTTTCCAGGTATTTTTTACTGCGGATAGGAGGTATCGGCAATAGTTATTATTTTGCTTTCATGAGAAAGCTGTTTTTCTTTTTATCCTTACTGATAGCAAATACCTGGTGCCTGGCACAAGTGCATTTAAGTGGCCCCTCTCCCGCCGACAGCCTGGAGAAAATATTGATACACCCCGGCCCCGACAGCCTGCGGGCCAGGGCCAGCTTCGCATTGAGCGATTACTGGACCGTAAAGGATACGCTCAGGGCCATGAAATTTCTGCAAGAGGGAGCTCCTTATATCAAAAAAAATCCTTACCTGCAGGCGCTGTACTATTTCTATGAAGGTCGCCTGCTCAGCAAAAGTAATCCTGACAAAAGCCAGCAAAATTATATGCTGACGGATTCTTTACTCCAACACACCAAAACGCAGGAGGCATATCTCTTCAGGGCGCAGGCCTGGTATGAATATGGAAGGATTCAACAGCGAAAAGATAATTACAAAGCATTCGCCGATATTATCCTCAACAAATCAATCCCCCTTGCACAACAATCCGGAGACCCCGTACTGGTGGGAAAAAATTTCCTGGCACTCGCCATTGTATTCAAAAACGCGGGGCAGTACGACAAAACCGAAACGTATTGCTTAAAGGCAATTGACATCCTGAAAGCGATTACGCCGCCCACCAAGGAGCTCATAGATGCTTACCATACCATCGCGGAAAACTATTCCCTGTCCGGGCAAAATGTAAAAGCCAGGGCGGCACTGGATAGCATGTATCCCTTACTGAAGCCTTACCCGGACTCCGAATATTACCTCGACTACTACGCTGCCGAAGGCATGTACTTTACCATAGAAGGAAAGTTCACCGATGCGTTGGCCAGCCTGGATAAAGGCGTTGCCCTGGCAAAAAAAATCGGGTTAAACTATGAGGAACAACGATTGTTACTGCAAAAATTCTATGCTTACTACAATGCAAAAAGTTACCCGAAAGCCAAAGAAGTGCTCACGTACCTGATGAAGCAGGAGCTGATGATGAGCATGTCCACTAATCGTTTACAGTTGTATTATGGCATGGCGATTACTTACGAGGGTATGAAGCAGTGGGCGCCGGCCTACGAATGGATGAAGCGTTACAGCGAGTTCAGCGATAGTGTAGCCCAAAGCCAGTTAAAAAATGATGTACATGCATTGGAAATAAAGTTCCGGGATGCAGAGAAAGAAAAGGAAATCAATGCACTAAAAGCACAACGTACGGAGCAGTTACTCGCGGCCAGCAACGGCCGGCTGGTCAACTGGTTACTGGGATTTGCCAGCCTGTTTTTACTGGCTATCCTCGTGTTTGCACTTATCCTTTACCGCAGCAAGAAAAAGCTGATGGAACAAAAAGAGTTGAGCTATCAGCAACACCTGCACGAAATGGCGCAGCAACAACAGTTGCAATTCAGCCAGGCAGTACTTCAGGGTGAGGAACAGGAACGTCGCCGGCTCGCCCGCGACCTGCACGACGGACTTGGCGGCATGCTGGCCGGCGCTAAAATAAATTTGTCGGCCCAGATAGCAGATACCTTCTCCCCGGATCAACGACAGGAACTAACAAAAATTACGGCGCAACTGGATCATTCCGTAACGGAACTACGGCGTATTGCACATAACATGATGCCCGTAAACCTGCTGAAATTTGGGTTAACTACTGCGCTGAAAGATCTCTGTGAATCATTGATGACCGACAGCACTAAAATCGACTTCCAGGCCCTGGGCATTGAAGATAGTTTGGGAGAAGAAGTACAAATCCATATTTACCGCATTGTACAGGAGCTATTGTCCAACGCTGTTCGTCATGCGTCGGCCTCTCATATTATATTGCAATGCAGCCAACACGAGGATTTGTTTTTCATTACCCAGGAAGACAATGGAAAAGGCTTTGATCCTACAGTCAACAGTACTACCTCCGGCATCGGTTTGAGTAATATAAAAAACAGGGTAGGTTTTCTAAAAGGAAAAATTGACATAGATTCGGCGCCAGATCAGGGCACTACCATAAATATTGAATTACATGTTAACTAAAAATACCACATTGGCCATTGTAGATGATCATCCTATTGTATTGGAAGGATTACAACGATTACTGGCCCATGTATCCAATATCACCATTACAGGCTGCTTCACCACTGGAGCGGATTGTATTGCTTTTCTGGAGACCAATAAGGTAGATATCATTTTATTGGACATCACCCTGCCCGATGTCAACGGGATAGAATTATGTAAAGTAATTAAGGAGATGTTACCCGACACACATGTGCTGGCGCTGAGTAACCATTCTGAACGCAGCATGATACTACAGATGATACAAAACGGCGCCACCGGCTACCTGCTGAAAAATATTTCTTCAGAAGAACTGATTGCCTGTATCGGAGAGGCGCTCAGCGGGCTGATTACCTTCAGCAAGGCGGCAAGGGAAATTATGGCGCGTCCTTCTTTGGGAGAACTAAAAGATACGCCACAACTAACAAAAAGGGAAAAGGAAATCCTGCATCTGATCGCAGAAGGGAAAACTACCCCTGATATGGCCGCCCAACTTAACCTGAGCCCACTGACCATAGAAACACATCGCAAAAACCTGATCCAGAAATTCCAGGTGAGAAATGTAGCGGCATTGATAAAAACGGCCACGCAACAAGGGTTAGTGTAAACCAGTTATTTGACGTAGATGTCGGATAATTCGTTTACCGCATAGCCTTTCTGTTCCCAGCTTTTTTTAATTTTCAAGAGCATCATGACATAAGGAACATCTATCAATAACCAGATAACGCTAATACTTATAATGCCCAAATTTGATGTCCCATTGGCATAAAGCAGGTAGATGGAATAGCTCTTGGACAGAATAAAAATAAAATCAGTTATCAGCCCACCGAGGATAGCCCACCGCTTTTCCAGCCAGATAAAAATATTGGCAGCAACGCGTGCCGCAGGAAAAATAAATGCCAGGCAAAGATCTACCGGGTCCCATAAACTGATGTTAAATTGATTGGCAAAAGCAGTATATCTCCATTGAAAATATAACGAGTAAACAAGCCCCACAAACGGCAGTATCATAAATAGCCATACATAAATCTTCAATGCCTTCGGCATCAATTCCCGGCGGCGTACCCTTGTTTCCTGTAAAAAAACCTGGTCAAAAATAGAAGGAGGCACTTCTGGCATAACGTTAATATAGGTAGATAGTAATCGTATAAGGTTCCGCGTACAATGAACGAATAAGCCGCCCGTGCAATGCAGCCTTCAGCCATTAATTCAGCACATAAAATGCGAGTACCTTCTGTACTTCATATACATTAACAGACTTTGTAAACTGCTTTACGATGCTGGGAGCGGCCTCACTCGAAATCCAGATTTTCAGTTCTGCATCCAGGTCGAAAGTACCCGTTGATTCTACGCTAAACCTGGAAATGCTTTTATAGGAGACGCTGCGATACTCCGTTTTACTACCGGTAATACCTTGCTTATCAATGAGAATTAAACGCTTATTGGTGAAAATAAAGGTATCCCTGATCAGCTTAAATCCGAGTTCAATTTTCTCTGTTTCAATAAGCAGTTTCCCATAATCTTTCATTAACTGCTCCTGGCTTACTTCGCCGGCATTGCCCAACAGGCCTGAAAAAAATCCCATATTATAAAATTGCGTTTAAATGCTACTCGGGCAAAGCTATGAAATATGTTCATTTTTCATATACTGATAGCCGAAATTATCTCCCGGCTATTCAAGTATTAGCCGGATCTCATTATTTTTACGCATGTCAGTGCTCAGGTTAAAGGTTTGGGACTTACGTCCATAGCGGATTCGCAGGGATGCGGTATTGGGAGGAATGGTCCCCAGGTTGTCCGCAGTAAACAGCAAAATATTCTCGCCGGGTTGCAACTGTAAGTGAATTTCCTGGGCGACGGTTTTAACGGGAAAGCCGGTCACCACCCATTTTCCATTCAGCGACAAAGAAATACTATCTCCATCCTGGACTTTGGTGTCCTTCAGTTCTAATATGATATCGGCGGTATGTACGGGAATAGTGGCAACGGGTACATTCTCCCGTTGTATTACTTTGCTGGTAATGTTATGGGGCTGCGTGGCAGGATGGTAGATATTCGCCACCAGGAACGTGGCATAAGCATTCGAATGGGTGCTAAAGTTAAAGCCGTAGGGTTGTTGATCAATGGTGGCTTCCAACAGCCCGGTGTTAGGCGGCAGGTGGCCGTAATTATCCGCAAAAAAGATAAAGCAGTTTTTCCCCGTGTCCAGCGCTATCGTTAGCTGCCGGTTGTGGTCATTGATTTGTTCCCGGCTAAAAATAGCGCGGCCATTATGCAGCAGGGTAACGGTATCTTTATCATACTGTTCCTGGTCTACTATCTTCAGCGCCATGGTACTGTCATAAGCAATAATGCTATCATAGATCCCAAAGTACACCTGGCTGCCCTCCGGGTGCAGGATTCGTTGCACGCTGGAATCGGCCAGTGGTCTGTTGCCGGCCTTGGTGAGCCTGGCAGCGCCCCGGTACAGGAAATCACGTAACGCCACTTTGGATGCCTGGTAAATTTCATCGTCTTCGTCCAATCCCCGCATCCAGATATCAAATTTATCGATCCACATGCGGTTCAGCACCAGCTCCCCGTCTTTATAGTCCAGTGTACCATTGAGGTACCACATCCAGGGCCCGAGCTTATACGGCGTTTGTTCCAATGGATATTTATTACGTCCAATGCCTAGTTGATGCGCATTCTTTTTGGCTAGGAGCAATTCATACCGGCCTGTAAATGCACCGTATTCCAACTTTATGGTGGCAGGGTACAACATCCCTGCTTCCGGTTGGCCAATATGCAATTCCATCGTGATAGACCGCGAGCTCCCCGGAGGCTTAACGGATGTACGCCAGATGCCCGTCCATTGGTCTGTTTGGGCGGCTAAGGATTGAGTAATAATGATGAACAAGGTTAACAGTACAACCACATGGTTTTTCACAAAAGATATTTTAAACATTTTTTTATTTGACCTTCTTGCCTACCCGGCCTTCCATGCCAGCAATGATATTAATGCATTCTTCCAAACGGGAAAAACACACACTGCCATCCAATGCCAGGTCTTTTTTGGTAACATCTACTCCGTCCAGGAATGCCTCCAGGTGCGACAAATACCGTCCCTGTTCCTCATACAGCACTTTATAGATCTGATCATTTAATTTATCCCCTTCCTGTTGTACAGGCTCACTCACCAGGTCGTTCACGCCCCGCATGCCGGCCATTACCTTGCTCATTTTCTCTTTCAGCAGGTCGAGGTCATTGGGGTCCTTCTTCCCGGGTGCAATATTATGCCGGAAAAGACTATCGGCCAACACTTTCCGGATTTTCTTATACACGGTCAGGTCTTCTTTCAGGGCTTCCAGACCTTGTTTTAGCTGCCCGGCCTTTTCGCTGGAAAAGGATTGCTTATCTACGTCGCTGCTCACATGTTTTACCCAGGTCAACAGGTCAAAGGTGACATCTGTTACCATGGCATTGGCGGTTTGCCCGAACGTAGCCGAAGAGAAGGCCAGCAAAAAAACGAACAGGGAACAGCCTGCAACTTTCCTACAAATCATTTTTTATTCTTTGAGTGTCAATAAGAAAATACTTTATCCGCCGGGGTTAGCACTGGATCATTGAAAATACATAATTTATCAGAGAGCAGAAAATATCGGGAAGGTTTCGTCAATACACCCAAATACTTCCTATATTTAACCCGCCCGGATTATCTCCTTACATCAGATAGCTAAACCCTTATTGTCATGAAAATAGCCACCTATAATGTTAATGGCGTAAACGGACGTCTTCCCGTATTACTTCGCTGGCTGGAAGAAACCGCGCCCGATGTGGCCTGCTTACAGGAACTGAAAGCGCCACAGGAAAAATTCCCGGAGCAGGCCATCCGTGACGCTGGCTACCACGCCATCTGGCATGGGCAAAAAAGCTGGAATGGCGTGGCTATTCTATCACGTACCTCAGACGTAAAAGAACTCCGGCGCGTACTGCCCGGTGACCCGGAAGATAGCCACAGCCGGTATATTGAGGCAGAGATCAATGGCATCATCATTGGCTGTTTATATTTGCCCAATGGCAATCCTGCGCCAGGACCAAAATTCGACTACAAGCTAAGCTGGTTCAAGCGGCTGACTCAACATGCACAAACACTGATGGAACAAAACGTGCCGGTCATCTTAACGGGCGACTTCAACGTAATGCCCACAGACCTGGATGTATACAAACCTGAGCGCTGGGTGAATGACGCCCTGTTCCGCCCGGAAACCCGGGAAGCCTTTCATCAGCTGGTGGCGCAGGGCTGGACAGATGCCATCCGGCACCTATACCCTACCGAAAAAATTTATACGTTCTGGGATTACTTCCGCGATGCCTATGGCCGGAATGCCGGCTTACGCATTGATCACTTTTTACTGAGCCCGGCGGTAGCGCCGTTACTGGTGGCAGCGGGAGTAGACAGAGATGTACGCGGCTGGGAAAAAAGCAGTGATCACGGACCCGTTTGGATTGAAATAAAAAATCCTGCTGCACGCTAAGCATGCAGCAGGATAACAACTATCTGTAATATCCGTGATAATAATGGTGGTGGTGATAAGGGCGGTAATACCCCGGCCTGTCGCGCACAACAAGGCAACTACTTAATCCGGCTATCAATACTACGGAAACAATGAAATATTTTAACGCTTTCATGATTGTCAGGTTTGAATGTACGTGATGAATAATGTAAGGTTAAACATCTGCAGGCTGTTTAATTTCTTTTGCTACCATAGTAAATGATAAAACTGTGCCAGACTGAGGTCGCCACTGTTATCTAGTGTTAACGTTTTTTTCTTCCTCAAAGTCCTTGTACGCGGCGGGTTTGCAGTTTATTTGATTATTTTCTTATCATTGCAGCATGACCTTTTCAGACGCATTGATGACAGCGGCACGCCGCTATTGTATGGAGCATATTACCTACTGGGCAAACCGGTATCAACAGGAACGCACCGGAGAAGATTTCCCTGAGTATACGTATACCGATAACGACTACAATCTATTCCCCCGCTATAATATCCTGGATGCCATACTTGGTGAAATAGAATTGCTTACTGGTCAAACCAACGTTTCCCGGGAAACCTTAGCCCACATCGGCCAATCTGCCCAACTCCCGTTTTCAGCGGAAGCAGAACATCCGGTAGAAGCTGCAGCCATCCGCGATGAGCGTACAAAATTTAGTGATTTTATACGGAACATCACGCCGGAAATGCTGGCGCAAATAGCACCCCTTCCCTATCGCCGGCGCCTACACGAAGCAGAAAAACAGGCAGTAGATCAACAGTTACTGGAACGCTGGAATTACGATGGTAACTACTGGGATCCGGTTGATCCCAAGTGTCCTACCAGCGTAATATATCTCCATACCGCTGACCTTACTCCGAATGATTATACTGCGATTCCCCGCTTTATCAGTGAATATGCAGCACCTTATGTACTGGAGATAACAGAGGAAGGTATCATTACCGCCATCCCCTCCGGTGATTTCAGGCCGGAAAAAGAAGAATGTGCTTACTGTGATGAAAATTATGATTGGGTGATTTATTGCTCACATGAATCAACGATTACTTTTGCGGGAGAACAGCTACAGGCTTTTATCAGGGAGTTATTTGCGGGGCGGGAAAACTTATTGAAATATTAAAAGAGGGAAATTCTCCCCGGATCATTTCGAATAAATGATACGGTTTTCGAATTCCCCCAGGATCACTTTTCCATAAATGACTTTCGTCCAGCCATTTTCATAGCCATGGTTATTAGCGATCAGGCAACCTTTGTTCTGGTCTTTTTTAATCACCTTATGCGCATCTATATACCGGCCCTTTACTTTGCAAAATACGATATCGCCAATGGCGTATTCAGTTGCTTTCACAAAGGTTAGCAGGGTGCCGCTTTTCAGGATGGGGAGCATAGAGGTGCCAAAGGCTTTCATTTTCCCGATACCGGCGGTGTCGAGTTCATTTTTTAATCTTTCGTACTTATTCATTTTTTGAATTTTTTGGGGCTTGTTTTGAAATAGGGTTACTACATTTTTTTAAAGGGTTATAAAATAGCGCGCTGCTAATTACTCAGCATATGCTCAAGTATAGGGGCACATTTTTCACGGCAGGGTGCATAAAAATGTCCATGTTGCCAATAGGCAGATTTAGGTGATAATCCCCACCAAAATTCAGCCAGGGCCAATGGTTCCATTTCATGCTGGTAAGCATATTGCAGCAGTTTGGGTGCGGCGCATTCCCCGGCGCCGGCTGGTGGCTTCTTATGGCCGGTAGCTGCAAAAATATCTACCAGGCTTTTTGACTTCCCGGATTTATTTAAAAAATGGTACTGGTCAAAAATTTTGTTTTGCAGAGAAACAGAATGATGCTTACGTAAATTTTTCAGGAGATGGATTTCTGCAGCGTTGCCGTGGGGGTCAAACAATTCCAGGGCGCTGATTTGCTCGCTCATTTGCGTTAGTTGGGTCATTCCCGTATTCACGAAACCGCCTTCGGCCAGGGTGTCAAATATAGGCGGCACAAAACCTGCATGGTGGTTACCACCTGCCAGTTTACCTGAAAATGCGGCCAGGTATCCCAGCTCACCTTCTTTCGTTCGAACGGCCAATACGCCGAACATTTTTCCTATAATCACCCCTTCTGCATCAGATGACAACCCGAAATTATGCGTCCATTCCTCCTGATACTGCAGATGTGACTGTAGTTTGTCTGCCGCCAGCTGGCATAGCGGGTGCAGGGCATTGTCTATTGAAAAGGTAAGGCCTTCGGCCAGTGCATGAATAGATGTTGATTCGTCAAACGTGCAAAACGCGGATGGTTCATTTACCACGCTGTGCATTACTATTTTCTCTTAAAATAATGCGCAAATTTAACAAAATTTTTAGAAAAACACTGGCCGACTACCTTTCTTTATAAGGTAAGGCGTAATCCGGCAGAAAGATTCAGGTTACCCAGGTTCTCGCGTTGATCATCTTTCAGATCGATGGTGGTGGTATTATTGCCTTGTTCTACCTTCATCTTATTCAGCAAACCAGTGATCAGAGATGCCTGTGCGCCGGCAGAAAGATAACGTGTAATGCGGAAATCATAGCCCACATCCAGGCTGGTGCCTGCTGTGCCACCTTTTAATATCATCTTGCCGGAATTTACTGCTGAATTATTCCGGAATCCTACGTAACCCAGGCCTACATTGGCATAAAAGGCATTGGTTTTGGCCTTGTTATACAAACGGGTACCAAAAGTAGCGCCTATAAAGTTGATGCTGATGTTATCTTCTGTGGAAACAGTGGTGCCGTTCACAGGCACCGCATCAGCGCTATTGGAAGAATGAAATCGGCTATACTTCAACCCTATTCCCATCTTCTCCCTGAAATAATAGGTGGCATCTACGCCGAGGCCAAAGCCAGATTTCAATTTCTTTACATAGTCCCTCGTTTCCCCGTCGAACTGCGAACCAATCTTGCCAATACGATAACTATAGCCGCCATTTACAGCAAGACGGAAGGACGGTAACTCCTTTGTTTGGGCATGTACCCCCTGCATCAGCGCAGAGCCAAATACAATCAACAATAATTTTTTCATATAGTATAGATTAAATAGTACCTAAGTTGGTGGCCGCGAATATAGAATATAAGCAGGTTCCTCTATCTATTCCCATACATAACGAAATGATTACCAGCAACACATAACAATTTTTAAATTATCTAGCAACAGGCCGTTGGCGTAAAAAGCAGCTTTCCTTTTAAAAAAATAAAATGTTCAGTGTATCTTGACCGTTTTTCAGGCAAACCCGTTGTGGACATATCAAATCAAACAGTGATCAATGAAGGCGAACGAATCATTATTAAAAACGAAACAACATTTTGAAATTTTAGACGGGTTAAGAGGAATTGCCGCCATATCAGTAGTGGTATTCCATTTCATGGAAATCGTCATTTCCGACTACAGCAAAAACTTTATCGGGCACGGCTTTTTAGCGGTTGACTTCTTTTTCTGCTTATCCGGATTTGTAATTGGCTATGCGTATGATAACCGGTTAGAAAAAATGGGCGTATGGGAATTCTTTAAGTCGCGTATCATCCGTTTGCATCCATTAGTGATAGCAGGTAGCGTGTTAGGTTTACTTGGATTCCTCATCAATCCGTTCGGACTGCCTCCTACCCTATATTCAGCTGGACAGATAAGCATATTTTTTCTCTGCTCCCTGCTACTCATACCCTATCCTTTTATGCCCGACCGCTTCTTCAACCTGTTCGGTTTGAATGCGCCGGCCTGGTCTTTATTCTGGGAATACGTGGCTAATATTTTCTATGCATTGGTGCTTCACCGGTTACCTCGCCGCTACCTGGCAATATTGGCCATACTGGCTGCAGCGGCCATTTCTTATGTGGCTTTCCAGGCCGGTAACCTGATGGGAGGATGGAGTAAAGACACTTTCTGGCAGGGTTGCGCACGCATTTCCTATTCTTTCCTGGCGGGATTAATTGTTTTCCGTTTTAACTTAATTATCAAAAACAGGCTGGGCTTTATTGGACTGACTATATTGTTGCTGGCGGCCTTTCTCCAGCCATATTTTAAATGGAACTGGCTGGCAGAACTGTTGACAGTACTGGTGTACTTCCCGCTGCTCATCGCGCTGGGCGCAGGCGCACAACTAGCTCCTTCCTTGAAAAAATTATGTATTTTTTCCGGGCAGATTTCTTATCCGCTGTATATGAGCCATTATGTTGCGATGTGGATATTCGCTAACTGGTTCAATGCGTATCATCCTGGTCCGTGGCCGCTGTCGCTGGTCATCGTGTTCGGCACTATACTCCTGATTGGCTTTGGCTGGCTGGTAATGGTGATATATGATACACCGGTAAGGAAATATTTAACGGCGAGAAGAAAATAAAACAAGCCCGATTTTCAAAGCGCAATGACCAGTTTTGTCGTTGCGCTTTTTTTGTGCCTTTGTTTCAGCAAAAGAACATTTGCTATACCAGCTTTATGCTTTCCCTATCACTTCCTTACGATGTTTCAGTCCCCAGTAGTGCAGCGCTTCCATCACCGGTTCCAGCGACTTGCCGTGAGACGTAATGGTATATTCCACCGTTGGCGGGAAAGTATCATATACTTCCCTTTTTAACAGCTTGTTCACTTCAAGGTGTTTTAATTCTTTCGACAATGTTTTATCTGTAATACCCGTCACTTCTTTCGCGATTTGCTTGAAACGTTTTGGCCCTGTCGACAGCGCAAACAAAATCAACAGTTTCCATCTGCCCTCCAGGGCTTCCAGTGCGTCTTTGATCGACAAAGCATTTTTCGGGCATCCTCCTTTTGTTAACATATAAAATGGTTTACTGGCTACGATACTATCCAATCAGATAGCGCTATCCAACAAGGAAGCGCTATCTGATTGAAACCAAATATATGTAGGTTTGCGTCATTCAAAAAAAAAACATCTTATGACATCCTCATTGCGAAAAATGAACACGGTATTATGGATCCTGCAAATACTCATCGCGGCTTTTTTTATTACCGGTGCGGTGCTGAAGTTTCAACCTATTGAGAAAATAGCGCCGATGATGCCCTGGGCCGGGCAGGTACCTGCTTACGTGGTGCGGCTACTGGGAGTGATCGATCTGGCAGGCGCTGTGGGATTGATACTACCTGCGTTCCTGCGTATTAAACCGATACTCACACCATGGGCCGCTGTAGGCGCTGCTGCGCTGATGGGATGTGCTATTGTGTTCCATTTATCAAGAGGAGAAGCCAGCGTGACTGGGGTGAATATCCTTTTCTTGCTGCTGGCAATTTTTGTGGCATGGGGAAGATTCAAAACAGTTCCCATCTCTTCAAAATAATACCTTCTTTATACATAATCCAACAGCCATGCCCGTGCGTCGGCATCATTGGTAAATGATTTCATGGGGATGGGTGGTCTTCCTACTGCAAATACCAACTTCATAATCAACGCAGATAACCCTGGTTTGGAAACCATTGCCATAGCGGAATATATTTGTGGTACCTGCTCTCCTGAAAATTGCCGGGTAGCTTTATCTGGTACCGGGGATTTAGTTAGATAAATCAATAACGGTACTTTCCGGTTGCCGGTTATTTGCTTTACCAGTGCAACATTGCCGGCAATATTTTCTACCGTTCTTTTGATGTTCTTCGAGTAAGAATAGAGGATGCCGGCAGGATCATAGTAGTAATCTGCTATTTCACCTTTGATCAATGGTAAATGCTCCGGAGGATTCATGTAAGTTTAATTTTGCAGGGCATTATTTGCGGTGATAAATGTAACGCATAAAATGGGAACTCCACCATGGTGGTTTATCTCATTTATGTTATTTTCATTCAATAAACTTAATACGGATGGAATTTTCAGCGTTATATGAAATAGCCTGCAAAACATTAAATCCTACACAGCTCTCTAAAAACAGCTATGCAGGCGGTGTTGCTGCCGCTATTCTTACAGACAAAGGAAATGTTTATACCGGCGTATGTATCGACACGCCCTGTTCTATGGGCTTTTGTGCAGAACATGCAGCAGTGGCTGCTATGATCACCGCCGGCGAAAACAAAATCGTTAAGGTAGTGGCGGTTACAGAAGGTAACGTAGTGGTGAGTCCCTGTGGCAGGTGCCGGGAATTTATATGCCAGGTGCATGATGAAAATGATCAGTGCGAAGTGCTACTGCCCGAAAATAAGGTTGTCAGCATGAAAACACTGATTCCGTTTCGTTGGGAATAGTCAGACTGGTTGGCGTTCCCCCAACCATCACACGATAATTTTCCCGGATCTTTACTTTGAAAATATTCACTTTACGCCTAAATTTGCCGCCAGATAAAACCTGTATCTGCTACTGATATCAGTAAGCCAAACATTTATTTACCCCAAAAAAACGAACGATGAGGAAACTCATAGCGGGCATTGCTGCCCTTGCGCTTTTAATCTCCAGCTGCAAAAAAAAGGACAAACCAGGAACCATTACACCTGCTGACTGGTACATTTCCACTGCCGTGGCCACCCAGGTAAGAGATGGCATTGTTACAAAGAACCAGGACAGTATTTTGTACATCTATAATGCCGACAAAACCTTACGTACCGCGGAAGAGTTTTCGATCGACAACGGACTTACTTATTACGGGCTGCTCACCTTTGTTTATGAGAACGGAAAGCTGATAAAGCTGAACCGGCAAAACGGCAGAACAGAAACACCTGTCACTATCATGGAATTCCAATACACCGGCCAGCTGCTCACCCGCTCTTATGCACCAGGACAAGCCACCACCACTTATGATTCCCTGATGTATGAGAATAATAAGTTGGTGACGATCGCAAAAGTGAAATCCGGGAAAATCGATAAAATAATAGAATATTCCTGGGATGGTGATAATGTTATTGTGGAGAAGCAATTCAACTGGAATGCTGCCAACCACCTCAAAGTGCTTTTACAAAGCCATAAATATGTTTACAACGATGTGGCAAATGGACGCAAAACAATGGCATTCCCTTATTATTTATTAACAGACCAGGCAGGTATTGCCCATTTACTTTCTGCGCGCGAGCTGACCAACAGATCTACCGTCAATACCACCGGCGCAGAAACCGATTTTATTTCGTATACCCGTGAACGTAACGACAAACAACTGACAGTAGCAGATACCAGCTGGTACAAACCTACTGCCGCTGACCCTAAAAAAGCCGGGTACATTACCACTTACAGGTATACAGACCTTCATCAATAATCGAATACTATAAAATAAGGAGACCATGTTACCAAACAGCATGGTCTCCTTTTTTCTGCTTTCTGAAAAAAAATTTGGGTAACTTAAAAGTTACATATACATTTGTGTAACTTAAAAGTTACCTATTATGGCAAACACTATTAAACACGAATTCTTCTACCCACATCCTGCGCAGATGGTTTGGGACTTCCTGACAAAGCCGGAACTCATGGAACTATGGCTGATGAAAAATGATTTTCAGCCTATTGTAGGGCTTGACTTTCAATTCAGGACCGGACCTATTCCCAGCCTGGACTTCGACGGGATCTTCTACTGTAAGGTACTGGAAGTGGTACCTATGAAAAAACTGACGTACTCCTGGAATTGCGGCCCCGGTAATGGCAAAATCGACATCGAATCTGTAGTAAGATGGCGGCTGGAGCCTAAAGACAACGGCACTGCCTTATTTTTGGAACATAGTGGTTTCTCAGAAACAGCGCACCTCAACATGTTTGCTGCATTAAAAGACGGCTGGTGGAAGAATCTGCAGAAAATCGCTGACCGCATAAATACACTCCAACATGGCCACACCAACGCTTGATGCCTTCCAGGTAATCAGTGATCCCAGCAGGCGAAAAATGTTGATGCTACTGGCAGAAGATAGCTTGACGATCAATAGCCTGGCTGATAATTTCGATATGAGTCGCCCTGCCGTATCCAAGCATATTAAGATACTGCATACCGCAGGTTTCATTTCTATCCGGGATATTGGGCGGGAACGCTACTGTACATTGAAACAAGACGGATTCAATGAACTGCAAAACTGGATTTCCTACTTCGATAACTTCTGGGCATCTAAACTGAAGAAACTGGAAACTTTATTAAATAACAAATTACCTAACTAATCACCTCCTGCCATGGAAATAGGCATCATCGGTGCCGGCCCTATTGGGGCCGGCCTCGCATCCAAACTGGTTCAACTGGGGCATAGGGTGTCAATTGCAAACTCCCGGGGACCAGCCTCCCTGGTGCAGGTGGCCGCAAATACAGGCGCTACGCCTGTTGACATAGCCGCCGCGATACAAGGAAGAAAGGTAATCATCGTTACCATTCCACAAAAAAGCATACCAGACCTTCCCGCGGCATTATTCCGGCAACTACCGGCAGATACGGTGGTGATTGATACCTGCAACTACTATCCCCTGCTCCGTGATGGTGTTATTCCAGCACTGGAAGAAAGTGGCATCGATAGCCTGTGGGTGCAGCAGCAACTGGGCTTTCCGGTAGTCAAAGTATTTAACTCCATCTTTGCGGAGAGCCTGTCAGACAAAGGCAAGCCACCTGGCGACAAAGATCGTATAGCCTTAGCCGTTTCCGGCGACAATGCCGCTGCCAAAAAAATAGCAGTCGCACTGGTAGATGCCATTGGGTTTGACCCGGTGGATATTGGCAGCATCGCCGACTCCTGGAAACAACAACCCGGTTCCCCTGTTTACTGCCGGGATATTACCCTGCCTGTGCTGAAAAGCCGCGTGGCTGACATGGCCTCCGACTGGGCTGCCGGCCGCGCAGCAGCTACCGCACAAAGGAAAGCCGATGAAGCACTGATGCATACCGACATCGCTGCCTACCTGCGTAAAATGTGGGAGTAAAAACAGGCATTTATCATGATGTTTATTCTTAGAGCGTCCACCTGACTGGTGGACGCTTTTTTTAAATGAATACCGGCTTCCAGAAAAACAAGATTATCTAGTGGCAGAAGAACTTCAGGGTAAAGGCGCTGCGTTCCCATTTTTTTATTTACTTTGAAGAAATAGCATGCATGAAGCTCCCTTACCTTATACTAGCCTTCCTGATATTCTGCTGTGGCCATGCGTATGGCCAGAAAGTAGAGATACTGAAAAAATCTGACACCTTTCAACACAAAAAAAAATCGCGCGAGATCGTTTATTGGAACAATGCTGTTGATACATCAGGACTGGAATATGTGGCCACCATTTCTTGCAGGGCTGTTGCCATGGAAAGCAAAGCGCTTGGGAGACTATGGGCTTATGCCGTACGTAGTGGCATGAAATCAGGCGCCAACGCATTTATCTTCCACTCCTACACGGATACAGATTCAACGAGGCCGGAATTAATTCTCGATTTCTTCTTTGCGGATGACGTAGCACGCCAGCGTAATACAGCACGCGAAGAAAAAAATGTGGTCTATATTTTCGGTAACAAAGGTAAAGCCATGCCCTTAAAAGTAAATGGAAAAGAAGTGAAGATTCCTGCTGATAGCTCCCTGCGCTATGAACTACTGGTAGGCTCAGAACTACAACTCAGTAAGGGTAGCTTTGCCGGTGACTCCTATACCACGCAGTGGGCAGTTGGAAAAACAGCGGAGTATCTTTCTGTTTCGGGATTTGGACCAAACGGCGCTTACATACCTGCCCTCGGCGCCGTAGGTTTAGGTCTAAGTTTCAATAGTGGCCGCATTACGCCGATGGATGCGAACTTTGGCCGGATGCTGTTAGACATGCAAAAGCGGTTAATTTATACAGGATTAGACTGATTTTGATATTTTTATTTTTAGTATTAGTATTACGAAAGATGGGGAGATGAAGGCTGGTGTACCAGCTTTCATCTCCCCATCTTTCTTTTTAAATCTTTAAAATATAATCAGGATAATCAGTCTAATCCTGTATAAAGACAAAATCCGCTTACATCATTCGCTACTTCCAGCATTTTGAACTTTTCACTGCATCATGTGTTAATGAATACGCCGATGCCAAATCAGCCCAGATAGATTTAAACTATCAAATTATCAAATTAATTGATTATCATTATAACTACAATAGTATAATTTTAGGCCCTGACACATAGGTAAAGTATTTCTTCAATACCCTAAACTCATAACAATGGGACAAGAATCTAACGACATCAGTAAATGCCCGTTTCATAATGGTAGTATGAAACATAATGTTGGCGGCGGCGGCACCAGGAATCGTGATTGGTGGCCCAACCAATTAAAGGTGAGCATCCTGCGCCAGCATGCTGCCGAATCCAGCCCGATGAGTGCAGACTTTAACTATGCAGAAGCGTTTAAAAGCCTGGACCTGGAGGCGGTGAAAAAAGATTTGCATGCCCTTATGACGGATTCACAGGACTGGTGGCCGGCGGATTTCGGGCATTATGGTCCGTTGTTTATCCGTATGGCCTGGCATAGTGCAGGTACCTATCGTGTGGGCGATGGTCGTGGTGGTGCTGGCTCCGGACAGCAACGTTTTGCGCCACTGAACAGCTGGCCTGATAACGTGAGCCTGGACAAAGCCCGCAGATTGCTTTGGCCCATTAAACAAAAATATGGCAATAAAATTTCCTGGGCAGACTTGTTGATTCTTACCGGCAATATCGCCCTGGAATCCATGGGCTTTAAAACCTTTGGGTTTGCCGGCGGACGGGAAGATGTATGGGAACCAGATGAAGATGTATACTGGGGTTCAGAAACCACCTGGCTGGGAGGCGACATACGTTATGCGCACGGCTCATCTGGTGTAGAAGAAAACCATGGCGTATTAACAACAGATGAGAAAGCGGATGGCGATATACATGGCCGCAACCTGGAAAATCCACTGGCGGCCGTACAAATGGGGCTGATTTATGTGAATCCGGAAGGACCCGACGGTAATCCTGACCCTATTGCTGCAGCAAAAGATATCCGTGATACTTTTGGCCGCATGGCCATGAACGACGAAGAAACGGTGGCATTGATTGCCGGCGGTCACAGCTTCGGCAAAACACATGGCGCGGCACCTGCTACCCATGTAGGCAAAGAACCGGAAGGCGCCGACTTGGAATTGCAGGGATTAGGCTGGGCCAACAGCTACGGTTCCGGTAAAGGTGCTGATACCATTACCAGCGGACTGGAAGTTACCTGGACCAAAACACCTACCAAATGGAGCAATAACTTCTTCGAAAACCTCTTTGGCTTCGAGTGGGAATTGTCTAAAAGCCCGGCAGGCGCACACCAATGGCACGCTAAAAATGCGGACGCCATTATACCGGATGCCTTCGACAGCAGCAAGAAGCATGTGCCTACTATGCTGACTACCGACCTCTCTCTGAGATTTGATCCTGTTTACGAAAAAATATCAAGGCGCTTCCTGGAACATCCTGAAGAACTGGCCGATGCATTTTCCCGTGCATGGTTTAAATTAACGCATCGTGATATGGGTCCACGCGCCCGCTACCTGGGACCAGACGTACCTTCAGAAGTATTAATATGGCAGGACCCCATTCCGGCAGTAAATCATCCGCTGGTAGATGCCAATGATATCGCTACCCTCAAAACGCAGGTACTGGCATCCGGCTTAAGCGTATCAGAACTGGTGTCCGCTGCATGGGCGTCAGCATCTACTTTCCGTGGCTCCGACAAACGTGGTGGCGCCAATGGCGCACGCGTTCGCCTGGCACCCCAGAAATACTGGCAGGTAAATAATCCTACCCAACTGCAAAAAGTATTGGATAAACTAACGGCCATACAACAGGCGTTTAACGGTGCTGCCGCAGGTGGCAAGAAAATATCACTGGCTGATCTGATTGTGCTGGCAGGCGTAGCAGCCGTAGAAAAAGCAGCGAAAGATGGCGGCCACGCTGTTAGCGTGCCTTTCACACCAGGTCGCATGGATGCTTCCCAGGAAGAAACCGATGTTGAATCTGTTGGTCACCTGGAACCTGTTGCCGATGGATTCCGGAACTACCGCAAAACAAAATTTGCTGCATCCACCGAGGCGTTGCTGATTGACAAAGCACAGCAACTCACACTAACTGCACCTGAACTAACGGTACTGATTGGTGGTATGCGGGTATTGAATACTAATTTTGATGGCTCCGCACACGGCGTTTTCACTTCCCGCCCCGGTCAGCTTACCAATGATTTCTTTGTGAACCTGCTCGATATGAATACCGCCTGGAAAGCCGTATCGGCCGATAAAGAATTGTATGAAGGCAGCGATCGTAGCAGCGGCGCAAAAAAATGGACCGGCACCCGTGCCGATCTGTTGTTTGGCTCCAACTCAGAATTGAGGGCTGTTGCAGAAGTTTACGGCAGCGCTGATGCCGGAGAAAAGTTTGCGAAAGACTTTGCCGCCGCATGGAATAAGGTGATGAACCTCGACAGATTTGATATTGCCCGATAATAAGATAACGAAATGTAAAAGAGCCCCCTGAAACGGAGGCTCTTTTTTTTGCTTAGCAACATTACTACAAATTAAGCTTTCCTTCCATGACTACTACAGATGAACCACTCACCCATATCCCATCTTCTTCCACTGCCACAACGATAGTGGATGGTTGTTCCACAAACCTGCCCTGCAGGAAACGATAATCTTTATGCTTCTCTATATAACCCAGCTGCTCCAGGTAACCCGCCAATGGCCCTGCTGCCGTACCTGTGGCAGGGTCTTCATCTATCCCGATGCCAGGGTTGAAAAACCGCGATTCCACCGTAATACCATCGGCGACCTCATTGGTGGTAAAGAGATAATATCCTTCAAAACCATATTGTTCTGATATGCGCTTTAACAAGCGTTTATTCACGACAGCACTTTCCAGCGCGGTGATATTGCTAACCGGTACCATAAGGTGGGCAACTTCTGTTTTAACCATCTGTACCTGCCATTCATTTAATACCAAATCAGTTGTCTTTAATCCAATAGCCGCTGCAATGATATCTACCGGTATTGTCCCCAGCAAAGTAGCTGGCTTTTGTTTCATACCAACATAGGGCAACCCATTCTGAGCCGTGATTTTTAATGCTACCGGTATGTCTTTTACCTTTACCCACGGCGAATTTCCCTGATGACTAAAAACGTCCCATTGCTTTATCAGTGCCAGGCATACTGCTCCCAGCAAATTGTGTCCGGCACCCGCTACTTCAAATTTAGCGGGTGTGAAAGACCGTACCTTGAACACTTTTTCTTCGGCTGAATAATGTACAAAAGAGGTTTCCGAATAACCAAACTCCCGGGATATATCATAATATTGCTCCATTTCCAATTCGTGTTCAATACGAACTACCGAAAGCTGGTTTCCTTTATACGCCTGGTCCGTAAATACATCTAATACGTAATAATCTAGCTGTTTCATTTTTTAAGTGTCTGTTAGATGATCAAAATTAGATAGCAATAGTTTATTTTCGCCATGAGTTAACCCGTGGTAACTGGTTACCTCGGGTTAACTATCATACACTTGAAATATGCAACAGCCTGATAAACAAAATGCTACTTGTGAACAAGAGCTGGCGGCCATCCGCGATAGCCTGGATGTACTGGGAGGCAAATGGAAGCTGAGAATAATGCGTCATCTCAACAACCATGTGGAGGAAGTCAACACGTTCAAAAAAATTCAACGGGAAATAGAAGGCATCTCTGCCAAAATGCTGACGAAAGAATTGCAGGACCTTGAACTTAACCTGCTTATCACCCGAACCGTCAGAGATACAAAACCTGTTAGTGTGAGCTATGCCATTACCCCATACGGACTTAGCGTATTCTCTGTAAACGACAGCCTGGTAGCATGGGGATTAAATCACCGGGAGAAAATCAGGTAACCATTTATTCAAAAATAGCTGCCACCTTCTGCATACTCTGCTCCAGTCCTAATTGTGCAAAATGGCTCATGCTGCCAAATTCCGCATATTCTGTGACGGTCATCTCCGTACTATCTGCTCCCAACGCCTTAAAAACAACCACCGTTTTAATATCTGCCGGGAAATCGGCCGGCATGCCTACTTTGGTGGGATCTGTTTTATTACCGTTTTTATCCGCCAGATTTTGAATAAACTCTATCTTTTCAAAAGGAATTATTTTTACATACTCCCAGATAGAATACCATTCTTTTTCTCCCATTTCTTTCGGGGCTCTCATACTAACCAATGATTTACCGCCTTCCCGAAAATCTATGTTTGCTATGGGGGATATAAAATCTTTGGGTCCCCACCAACGCTTTACCAGTTCAGGATCTGTCCATACCTGCCAAACCATTTCAACAGGTGCATGGAATATCCTGGTCACTTCAATCTGCTTCGCCATATAGAACAATTAGGTGATGAGCGAATTAAGCACTTTGCAATGCTTCGATATCAAATTTATTCATTTTCATAAAGGCCTGCGCTACCCGTTGTCCCCGCTGCGGATCAGACAGCAGTGATCCCAGCACCTGTGGCACCACCTGCCAGGATAATCCGAACTTATCTTTACACCAGCCGCAGTTGCCTTCTTTGCCACCATCAGCAATGAGTTTGTACCAATAATGATCTATCTCTGCCTGATCTTTACAGGTAATTACAAAAGAAACGGCTTCATTAAAATGAAAGGCATCTCCCCCATTTAAGCCCATAAAAAACTGTCCGTTCAATTCAAAGTTAACGACCATTCCCGTGTCAACTACGACTTTGGAATTAGGAAAAATGGTACAGTAAAAATCTGCTGCTGCCCTGGCCTGACCATCAAACCATAAACAGGGATACAATTGCTTTTCCATGAAATTTGGTTTTAAATTGTTAGTGAACTATTTTTTTGATGTTGTCTTCTTTGCTTTCATTTCACCCAGCAATTCCTCCATCGCGTTTAACCTGTTATCCCATAGCTTTTGATACGGCGCTATCCAGTCTGCTATTTCTTTCATCTTCCGGGGATTGAGCTGGTAATGAATTTCCCGCCCTGTTTGTTGCTGATGCAGCAATTCACATTCCGTCAGGATCTGGATATGCTTCGATATCGTTTGCCTGGACGAGTTAAAATTTTCGGCAATTGCCCCGGGCGTCATTGCCTGTAATGCCACCAACGCCAGTATAGCCCTACGCGTAGGGTCGGCGATGGCCTGAAAAACATCTCTACGGATTTCCATTATATGCAGCCATTTGACTGCAATATAATGCAGTCATTTGACTGCGCAAAATTATTTTTTAGGGAGATGGGAGAATGCAGGGAATCTGTTGATAACATCATTCAAAAAAATAGTATGTTTAGTACCGCCTAAATACTATCTATGAATATAGTGAAGCTCAAGCCCGATGATCAGGACAGAAACAGCGAAGCATGGAAAATGCTTTGTGAATATGTGGATATATGCGCCCGGGAGCATCGCATAGAATTCGCTCCACGGGAGTATCTGGGGGAAGAATGTTTTCAACGGATCTATACACTCCCGACAACAATCGGGACTATGACAAGCGTAAAAAAAATGCGGCTATATGGTAGCAAACTCAAAAGAATACCGCCGGAAATCGGTCTGGTGACGACACTGGAACACCTTGATCCGTACACTTCCCGCGATCTGCACTGGTTTCCTTACGAGATCACCCGCTGTAAACATCTTACCAAGACCAGAGTTAGTATCCGGAAATTATACGGCAATTTTGGAAATAAAAAACCGTTCCCGGATCTAAATAATTTTCCAGTCCGATATGAAGGGGATCATATTAAGTGCAGTATATGTGATAAAACAGTGCACTACCAGCAGATTAACCAGGTTTGGATAACGTTACCCGTAGGCAGTGATTATGTTCCACTATTGGCCAACCTTTGTTCAGATGAATGCGCACAACAACTGCCAACACCGCCACCGGGCTATATCCAACATCCGCATAAAGGTGGTAATAACCTGGTTTTTCCAAAGTTTGGTCCCCTTTATTATATGGGAAAATAAAGCGCAAAAATCAAGACCACGAAACTACTTACCAGCGGATGGTGAGTTAATACCTAACCATCCTCCTTCCTGCATCCAGTAAGCGCAACGCCCAAACCATTCTTCAAACGGAGGCTTACCCAGAAAACCATGTTCGCCTTTTTCATACAGATGAATCGCGGCCGCTACTTTATTGCGTTGCAGTGCTTCATAGAATAATAAGCTGTTGCGCACCGGCACTACGGTATCATCGCCGGCATGTACCAGCCAGGTTGGTGGCGTATTGGGCGTCACTTGCAGCTCATTGGAGAACCATTTTATTTGCGTGTTGGTGGGGGCAGCTCCCAGGAGGTTGTTGCGGCAACCGATATGCCCAACACTGTCAGTGCAGCTGATTACGGGGTATACCAGTAACAGGAAATCCGGGCGCAGGCTGATGCCTTCGGGATTATTAATGAATGCCTGATCAAAGTGGGTGCCGGCGGTAGCGGCCAGATGGCCACCGGCAGAGAAGCCCATTAACCCTATGCGGTGTGGGTCTATCTGCCATTTTGCAGCCAGTTGCCGCACCGTTAGTATGGCTTGTTGCGCATCCTGTAGAGGCCCTACAGATGGTTCCCGCATGGTGTGGCTACTGGGCAAACGATACTTTAATACAAAAGCCGTTACGCCCATTTGCGTGAATGCTTTAGCTACTTTCTCTCCTTCCATTTTTATGCATAACACATGATAACCGCCACCCGGGCAAATAATCACCGCAGCGCCGTTGGCCTTGCCGGCAGGTGGCCGGTAAATGGTCAGCGTAGGCCTGGATACGTGGTCCACTAACGTGTCCACCATGGCATCCGCCCGCCGATGCTCTTCATCCGGTACACCGGTAGCGTTAGGAATGCTATCAGGGTATAGCGGCCACTGTTGCTGTGTATAGCCCGTCATTGCTTTTAGGCAGAGGAGTAATAATAGCCATTTCTTTTTCATAGTTATTTTTTTCTAAAGATGGATCGGCTGGCTTCCTGCGTGTAATAAAATCTCTTTGCCCTGCCAGGTGAACCTGCCGGTAATACCTGGTGGCAGTATGATGGCGCCTGTAATCCCTTTCTCTTTATTTCGTGTAAGCGATACCGTGATATCCCCTGCAGGATGGGGCAACACGCCTTTTACCTGTTGCAACGCGCCCATGGCCGGCGCTATCAGTACCTTTTTAAAACCGGGTGCATCCGGTACAATACCGCATATGGTAGCCAGAAAATCGTAATTGGGACTGGCTGCCCAGGCATGACAATCGGAACGGGTAGGCTCCGGTTTCTCGGCGAAGGTAGTAAGCCCCAGTTGCAGCATATCACGCCAGGGGCCCAACTGATCGTAATATACGTCGGCCATATGCGCTTTCTTCAATGCCTGCACCAGGTAAAAACGATAATAAAAAGTAGCCTGGCTCAATGTTTTGTCGGTCAGCACTTTCTGCAATACTTGTGGTAGTTCTTTTGGTGACAGCGCGCCACTGAGTGCCGCCATAATATTAGCATGTTGGCTATAACTTTTCTTTGGCGGCGCATCGGCCATCACGCCTCTGCCGGCGTCGAAGCAAAGCGAATAAGTATGCGTGTTGAGCGACTTCGCCAGTTGCCGCCAGTGTGCTGCATTTTCAGTTTGACCGAAATAGGCGGCCAGCTCCGCGGCCTGTGCTAACGTATACGCATAGTGGAGGGTGCGGATAGCGCTGTTGTGTTCCGCGCCACCGCTGAAATTTTCCAGTCCGGGCACCCAATCTATAAAACTCCACCAGCTCAACGGCCCCAGCATACCGGTTTTGGGGTCTATGCCCTGCTCGTGCCAGTCGAGCACATCTTTCATGGCAGACAGGAATTGCTTCACGAACGCATCATCGGGCCTATGCATCCAGTAGTCGTGGATCATGGTGATCCAGAATAGTGAAAAAGTAGGAATCACTTGCAGGCGGTTGCTGGGATAACGCCCCTGTGGCTGCCCTTCTGGTGTCCGGGAATGATAAAAATCCAGCAGCGCTTTTTTAACAAGCCGGTCATCACCACTGGTGTACAGGGAGATCAGTGCCTGGATGCGGGTATCTCCTTCATATTGCAATTGCTCGTAGTAGGGACAATCAAAATAGGTTTCACCGGCACATAGCTGTGCGGTACGCCAACCTGTTTGCCAGATCTGCGAGAGGCTGCTATCATTGCAACTGAAAGAGGCTTTCAGTTGTAAAGGATATCCTGTATGCATACCGTAAATATCGGTGATCACCAATGGGTCGCTGGCAGTTGTGATATCCAGTTGCAGGTAGCGATAGGTACGGAACCACAGTGGCCGGAACTGGCGGTTGGCGCCGCCATCCGGATGAAAAATATCGAGGTTGCCTTTTATCTCTTTGCCGTCGATTTCATTGCGGTTACCTTTTTGCCCGTTTTTATCAAACAGGGCTTCTGCATAGGTCAGTTTTATGAGGGCATCCTTACCACCATTTACCTGTAGTTCCGGATAGGCAACGGTATTATAAGTTTGATCCAGCAGCAGGTGTACTTTACTATTCGCCGGAATGATCAGTGGATGCCGTCCATCCGGGAATCCCGCAGGTACCCCGGCGATATTACTACGTCTTACTACGGGTATGCGTTGCCGTGTTTCTTCAAACAAGGGAATGCTGCGTGGCGCCAGGGTCCAGAAGTTATCCGTGCCATAACCTACCGGTGTGGCGCCGGTAGGAATGGTGAGGGCGTTTGCCCATTGCGCATCGTCATAGCCGGGTTGTTCCCAGCCCCAGGGATATGCATTACCGCGTACTTCATCGCCGGGGCCTACTACGATGTAGGCTTGTAGCCGTTCGCTGTTATCGGTGGAACAGGGTGTGTAAGCGCTGTCGTGCAGCACTTTCCAGCCTTTGCCGGTATTAACAGCGGCTTCTTTTGCGGTATTGCCCTGTAACAGGAAGGCAGTACGATTAGAGATCTGCGCTACCGGCGCCAGCGTGCCCATATTCCACACCAGGGCGGCAATGGTGTTATTCCCGGGCCGCAGGTAAGGCGCAATATCCACCGTTTCATAGTACCAGTTGTAAAGGTCGCCCCTGGCAGGGCCACTGCTTACCGGCGTACCATTTACAAACAAACGGTAACGGTTATCCGCAGTTACATGCACCACAAAGTGGTCCGGCTTTTCCGGGAGCGACCATGTTTTCCTGAAATGGTATACCCCGTATTCCCGGGCATGGGCGCCGGGACAGGCAATCCAGGCCGCCGGCCAGATACCGGTTAAAAGTTGCTGATTAATGGCGGCCGACTGTGCCGGCAACTGTAACCGGGCCACCAGGGCCATTAACAGGGCGAGTATTGTTTTCATTTTTACCATCCGGTGTTCTGTTCAAGTTTTTTATTCTTGCTGATCTCATCAAAAGGAATAGGCATAAAATACATTTTTTCTGAGAATACTGCTGCCTGTGGATCTACCGGTTGGGTAGCATAGGAAAAAGTACCATCGGGTTGTTTAGTGATCACCATGCCTGTTCCCTTTTTCCCATTAAGGGTGTTCACGGCTGTTTTCCACCGGCGCAGATCCCAGTAGCGCTGGTTTTCGAAACAAAATTCGACGTAACGCTCGCTCATAATCAGGTCACGCATCGCGCTCTTACCGAGCGTACCGGGCACCAGGTTGTTTTGAATACCGGCACGTTTCCGGATAGCGTTTACTGCATCGTATACACTGACGTCCGGGGTGGGAAGCGCTTCGTTTTGCGCTTCTGCATAATTGAGCAATACTTCAGCATAACGGATTTCCAGCCAGGGTTGTACGCTGCCATAGCCCCAGGAATAGATGGTATTGGATTGGTCTGCCATCTTCAGGGTATAATAACCGGTGATGGTATTATATACCTGTGCAGAAGGTACGGAATCATAATCGCGTCCTCCTTTGTAAATGAGCAACGTAATTTCGGTCAGGGTGCCACCCAGCATTCCCTTTCTTTTCGCACCATTATAGCCTATATCCGCGTAAAAGCGATCGTCCCTGCCTGTGTACGGGTTTGCCGGATCATAGCCGCTGCCCGGGTCTGTAATGCGCTTTCCGTTTTTCATCGGGAACGCGTTGATCAGCTCCTGCAAGGGCGACACGTGGCCGGCGTCTCCGTTGGCAATCACGAGCGGTGACAACATAGCGTCCCAGCCATGGTATTTCTCCGGCATTTTATACTGTACTTCAAATATGGGTTCTTTGTTGTTGGCAGACATATCCTGCCACAGTTGTTTCATGTCCGGGTACAAGCCATATTGATGCAGATCGATCACGGCCTTTGCGGCATCAGCGGCTTGTTGCCACAAGGAGGCATCCTTTTTTTCATTGTATAGCGGACTTGCCTGGTACAACAGCGCTCTGGCTTTCAGGGCCAGGGCGGCGCCTTTACCGGCCTTCCCTCCCGGCGCATTATCCGGCAGGTCTGTTGCGGCCGCGTCTAACTCCGTGGTGATAAAAGCGAAACATTCGGTGAGGCTGTTCCTGCCTACCTGCAGATCGTCTGTCAGGCTTTGTGGTTTCGTGATCAGTGGTACGCCCCCGTATCTTTTCACGAGGTTGAAATACTGGAAAGCTCTTAGGAAGCGGGCTTCTGCTTTCAGTCGCCGTTTGGTGGCTTCATCGATGGTAGCCCCGTCTATCTTCGACAAAAACTCGTTGGCTTTCCGGATGCTGGCGTACAGGTTGGCCCATACGTCCATCGGGTTGCTGGTGGCGTCCCAGTCGCCCCGTAATACCTGCCACGCTGCTTCGCTGGGATAGTTTGTTCTTGCTTCATCGGTTGCATCTGTAGTAGCAATATACAAATTGCGGCTCCAGCCCAGCAAATCGTTGTAAATACCATTGACAATCAGTTCTGTTAACCCCGCATCATGCAACGCCTCTTCCGGTGTGATGGCGTCGGGGTTACGGGGATCCAGGAAGTTCTTGCCACAAGCCATGCAGGCCAGTAAGCTGAAAATATATAAATAATGCAGGTGATAACGTTTCATGGCACTCAGTTTAAAAAGTAAGATCAATACCGGCGTTAAAATTCTTTTGCTGTGGATAGTAGCCACCAGCGCCCCGGGTAACGGCTTCCGGATCAAATTCTTTCAGCTGGCTCCAGGTAAACAGGTTAAAAGCAGATACGTATAGTCTTAAACGTTGTATTCCTTTTTGTTTCAGCAAACTGTGAGCGAAGTTGTAACCCAGGTCGATAGATTTCAACCGGGCGTACCCCGCTTTACGCAGCCATATTTCCGAATCGCGGTTGTTCATAGAGCGGCCGCCAATCCAGGCCAGCGGGAACTTCGCATTGGGATTGTCCGGCGTCCAGCTGTCGGCCAGGTAGGCGAAACTATTTCCTTCACTGTTCGTAAACATGGTTCTGGCATCGCCCAGCAGCATGAAGGTGCGCTGCGCGGCGCCCTGTATGAGCAGGTGCAGGTCGAATCCTTTGTAGCCGGCACCCACCGCGAGACCATACATAATGCGTGGGGTGTTGCTGTAGGGAGAAAGTACTTCCTGGTCTTTGGCATCTATTTTACCATCCTTATTCAAATCCGCGTACTGGATATCGCCGGCCAGTGTATGCTGCCCAAACTGCGTACCCCCGTACCAGTTATCCGCGCCTTTCTGGCTTTTAAAAATGCCGAGGGCATGATAGCCGGCTACAAAGCCCAATGGCCGGTTAAGTTGCTTCTGGAAATCCAGCGCATTGGCGGGATCATCGATTTGCGTGACTTTATTGGTGGCAAAGCTGCCGGATAGCCGGATATCGTAGTTCACCGGGCCGATGCTGTGATGGTGGTAAAGGCTCAGTTCCCAGCCATGGCTTTTCATCTGCGCATAATTTTCTGCCGGCAGGCTGCGCCCGAAGGTGGCGGGCACTGAGCGCACCCTGCTCCAGAGGATATCTTTTGTTACCCGCGAAAAGTAATCAAACTCAATACCCAGCAGCCCTTTCCATAACTCCGCATCCAAACCGATGTTATTGTTGTCTTGTTTTTCCCAGGTGATACCGGTGTTGGGATATACGCCATAGTTGAGCGAAGACACGGCCTTTCCATCCATGATGGGACCGCTGCTGGAATTGATGTTGTAAATATCCTGGAACTGGAAAGCACTGACCCGGTCGTTACCAATAACGCCTTTGGATATACGTAGTTTGAGGCTATTCACGAAATTAAGCGCATGGGTATTTTTGAAGAAAGATTCTTCAGAGATCCTCCAGCCGGCAGATACCCCCGGGAAAAAGCCGAAACGGTGATTAGCCGGGAAGCGATAAGAACCATCATAGCGGAAAGAGCCTTCCAGCAGGTATTTATCGTGATACGCATAATTGACGCGGCCTACCAGGCTTCTGCGGGCATCCTGTAAAATACCGGTACCGGTAATGCTTTGGTTGGCCGGACCGCTGTAATACAGTTCATCCCGCAGGGTGTTGGGGAAATCTGCTTTGGTGGCCTGCAACTGATCGCCCTGGATGCCATACTGCTCATATAACAGTAACGCACCTACGGCATGCCGGTTAAATGTACGCGCATAATTTAAGGCGAGATTATAGTTGGTGGTGGTTATCGGTGTATACGTTTCCGTTAGTGCAGGCGGTTGGCCTACCGCTTTGGTACCGGTGATATTTCCCTGGTCATCTTCGTTATACAACAGGTAGGGAATGGAAAAATATTTATCGAACAGGTGATCTTTAATGATGGCGGCCATCCCTTTCAACGACAACCCTTTCGTGATAAACGGTAGTTGTTGTTCAAAAGAGAAGGTACCGGCGTATTGGTTATCGGTGGTATGCCGGTAGCCGGAGCCGTCTACAATCTGCACCGGATGGGGGCCATTGGCATTGTAAGGCCGGCCATGCGGCGTATACGCAGGCACATCTGGCCGGGTACGCAATGCTTCTGCGAAAATGAAAAATTCATCGTAGCCGGGAGTAGATGTCATGCCCTGCTCGCCGGAAAGGTTAATGGATACCGTTAGTGTTTTCGTGATATCGGCATCCATATTTGCCCGGAAGTTGTAGCGCTGGTAGTTGATATGTTTGTACATCCCTTCCTGGTCAGTATATCCCAATGAAGCGAAATAACGTACGGCGCCGGCGCCACCATTTACGGACAGGTGATGTTTCGTTTGGGGGCTGTTTTGGCGGAATGTTTCCTTATACCAGTTGGTACCTTTTTTACCTGATTTAAAATCCGCCAGCTCAGCATCTGTGAACACGGGGGCACTGCCCTGGTTCTTCAATGCCTGGTTGCGGAAAAGCGCATAGTCATAGGGACTCATGATCTGTGGATAGCCGGTAGGTTGCTGGATGCCGGCCATGCCGGAATAACTGATGGTGGGTTTGCCGGTTTGACCGCGCTTAGTGGTAATGAGGAATACGCCATTGGCGGCACGGGCGCCATATACGGCGGCAGCGGCCGCATCTTTCAATACAGAAAAGCTGGCTACATCTGCCGGATCAATATCATCCATGGTATTGCGCACCACGCCATCTACTACGACGAGTGGTGTGTTGTCGTTCAGGGTGCTGAGTCCGCGGATTTGCAGCACCGATCCGCTACCGGGTTTCCCGCTGGGATTGGTGGCAATTACGCCGGGCAAACGGCCTGCGATGCTGTTGGTCAGGTTAGCCACTGGTTGTTTTTCCAGTTCTTTGCCATTAATGGTGGCCACTGCGCCGGTCAGGTTCACTCTTTTTTGTGTACCATATCCTACTACTACCACTTCTCCCAACGCAGTGGATACCTCCGCTAAAGAAACATTGATCACGGTTCTTCCGCTACATCGTATTGCCTGTGTGGTATAGCCGATGGCGGAAAAGAGGAGCATACTTTCGCTGCCCGGAACTTTTAATACATACTGCCCTTCAGCATTCGTCTGAACACCGGTAGTGGTGCCTTTTACGGCTACCGTAACACCGGGCAGCGGGTTATTTTTTTCATCACGAACTTTACCGGACACAGTACCGGTTTGTGCCGCCAATGGGATCGTCAGCAGCTGAAGTATACCCATCAACAATAGTAAATAAAATTTTGGCGCATGCGGATGCAAAGTCCGCCTGGTGTGGATCCTGGTCATAACATAGTAATTAATACGGGTGGTTGTAAGGAATACTGGTGATGCCGTACTCAGAGCCGGTAAATGCTTACTGCATTTTCATAAAATAAGCCAGTCAGTTCTTTTCGTGTACCCTTGCTGGTTAGCACTGTCAGCAGTGCCTCCAGCCATTGGTGATAAGTGCCGGCCAGCGTTACTACGGGCCAGTCGCTGCCAAACAGCAGCCGGTCATATCCGAAGCAGTGGATGGCGTGGTTGATATATGGTGCTAATATTTCCGGTGTCCAGTGAGCGGAATCTGCTTCCGTGATCAGGCCGGATAATTTGGCGTATACGTTTGGAAAAGCGGCCAGTTGATCGATGTTCTTTTTGAATGCATCCATCCCATTGCCTTTGATATCCGGCTTTCCAAGGTGATCTAATATAAAAGTGGTATCCGGACAGGCAGCAATCATTTTTGCCGTAGCCGGCAATGAAGCGGGTTTGGCGCTGATATCGAGCACCCAGCCATATTCCGGCAGCAACTGCACGGCGTCGAGGTAAGGCGTGCTACAGCACAAGGAAGGATGCTCATCATACATCCTCCGGATGCCTTTCACCAAAGGGTTGGCTGCCAGCAGCCGGAAAGCGTCGCGCACAGGCACTCCCTGTTCCAGTGGCGCGTAGGCCACTATGCCCCGGATCCGCTTATCGACCTGCGCCTGCTGCATTACAAAAGCTATTTCCTGCAGGTACTGATCCGGGCTACAGGCAGCCTGTACAAATACAACGCCCGTTATATTCACGCCGGCAGTAGCCTGCTGGTAATCCTCCATCCCGTAACGCCGGTGGATATACGGGAATTCCTGCAACCATGGATACTCCAGCTGTTGCGGATCCCACAGATGTACATGTGCATCTATTACCGGTAAATCAGTCAACACGTGGTGCATGTGTAGATTGTTTGGCGTGACAGGCTTCCAGTGTACGCAGCCATGGTCCTTCATCGGTGACACAACCTTCTGTGGCAGAAGATACGGTTAAACTATATTTATACAATATCCCTTTGCGGTACTTCAGTGCCGGCGGCTGCCAGGCAGACCGGCGCTGTGAGATCTCCTCATCGCTCAACTGTACATTGATTTCATTGCGGATAGCATCAATGGAAATGATGTCGCCATCCTGCAACAGCGCAATCAATCCACCATCACAGGCTTCCGGTGTAATATGCCCGATCACGAATCCGTGCGTGCCACCGGAAAAGCGACCATCCGTGATCACTGCAACGGTTTTACTCAACCCCGCTCCTACCAATGCCGCGGTTACTTTCAGCATCTCCGGCATGCCCGGTCCTCCCCTGGGTCCTTCGTAACGGATTACCACCACTGCTCCGGCGGAAACCTCTTGTTGTTCTATGGCAGCGATAGCGGCAAATTCACCGTCAAAAACTTTGGCAGGTCCTGCAAAAGTTTCGCCTTCCTTACCGGTAATTTTGGCAACAGCGCCTTGCGGGGCCAGGTTGCCGTAGAGTATCTGTAAATGGCCATTCCGTTTCAACGGCTGACTTACCGGGTAAAGTATACCTTGCGTATGGCCCAGCGGTGCTATGTCCTGTAGATTTTCGGCCAACGTGGCGCCGGTTACAGTAAGACAATCGCCGTTGAGTAATCCTTCTTCCAATAACGTTTTCATAATCGCCGGAATCCCTCCTGCCTGGTGTACATCTTCCATCAAATATTTGCCACTGGGCTTCAAATCCGCCAGCAACGGCGTTTGATCACTGATCCGCTGAAAATCTGATAGTCCCAGTTCTATTTCTGCCGCACGCGCAATGGCAATTAAATGTAACACCGCATTGGTAGATCCTCCCAATACCATTACCAACCGGATTGCATTTTCAAAAGAGGCTTTCGTTAAAATATCTCCCGGCTTAATATTCCGCTCCAGCAAGCGATACAGCGCTGCGCCCACTGCCAGGCATTCTTTCTTTTTCTCTGCACTAAGGGCCGGATTGGAAGAACTATAAGGTAAACAAAGTCCCATAGCTTCAATGGCGGCCGACATGGTATTAGCTGTATACATGCCACCGCAGGCGCCTGCGCCCGGACAGGCATTCTGAACAATCCCCTCAAAATCAGCGGGCGATAACTTACCTGCCAGCTTTTCGCCATAGGCCTCCAAAGTGGAAAGCACATTTATTTTCCTGTCTTTATACATACCAGACCCGATGGTACCGCCATACACCAGTATAGACGGGCGGTTCAGGCGACACATGGCCATTACGGCACCAGGCATATTTTTATCGCATCCCATCACCGTCACCAGTCCATCATACCACTGTGCACTTACCACGGTTTCAATAGAATCGGCAATAATGTCCCTGGAAGGCAGGGAAAAGCGCATGCCGGCGGTCCCCATGGTCAGCGCATCACTGACACCGATGGTATTAAAGATCAGGCCTACCAAACCTGCTTCCGTGATGCCCTGTTTTACCAGGCCTGCCAGCGCATTCAGGTGCAGGTTACAGGGATTGCCTTCAAATCCGGCGCTGGCAATGCCTACCTGGGCCTTCTCCAGGTCATCTGCAGTAAGTCCTGCCCCATGCAGCATAGCACGGGAAGAAGGTTGACTGACATTCTGTGTAAGCACACGACTATACCTGTTGATCTGGTGATTCATATGATCCCTGTTTTAAGTGAAGCAAAGGAATGCCAGCAGCTATGAAAACAGCTGTTATAATGACATCCATAAAGTATTTTATTACCCGACCAATGTCCCTCCTGCATCGCTGGAAGCATAGGCTGCTTCCACTACCTGCATGGTTTTGTAGGCACTGTCGATATGATTGATTAATACCGGTGCTGATCCTTCCGCATAACACATCAGGTTGGCCATAGACGCGCCGAAGGCGTCGGGCATCCAGGTACCTTCGAGTTGCACCGATTGCCATTCCGGTGGTTGATGTGCCTGCAGCAGTGCGTATTCAAAGGTATCCGGCACTCCGTGCGGATAATCTATATTCAGTCCCAGCGTAGTTCTGATGGCGCCTTTGGTGCCCTCCCATTTGATAAAAGAATCCTGGTATTTAAGTCCAAACTCATGACCGTGATTGGTGTTAATGAAAGCGCGGATGGCCTCATCATATTCCAGCATAATCACAGAGCGTGTGGAAGCCAGTTGCATCATTTTAGGATGCTTTAACGTTTTCGCATATACGCTTTTGGGTTCTCCGAAAAAGTAACGCAGGAGGTCCATGTAGTGTATACTGTGGTACAACATTTCCATGCGGGGAATACCGAATAGGAACTCCCACAAATGCCAGGGATGATAGATGTTCATCCGGATTTCCATATCGTGGAGTGTGCCTATCAGTCCGTTGTCGATCATGTTTTTCGCCGCCATTACGGCGGGTATAAAACGCATCTGGAAATTAACGGCGGCCGTAAATGCTTTTTCCCGGCAAATTTGCCGGATGCGATCCGCGCCTGCGATATCTTCTCCCATGGGTTTCTGCATGAGTACTACCGCATGGGGTGGTAATTGAACAAGAATCTCCGGCAATACAGCTGCGGGTACGGCAATATCAAAAATTACATTTTCCGGCGCTTGTGAAACCAGTTGCGCCACATCATGATATGCCTGTGGAATATGAAAAGTATCGGCCAGTTGTTGTGCTTTCTCTATCACGGGATCACAAATGGCCACCACCTGCCAGCCGGCTTTTTGATAGGCGGGCAAGTGCGCGCCTTCTACAATGCCTCCCGCCCCGATAATAGCGATGGGCCTGGGATGTATCGGTGATTGTGGTTGGTAGTGAATGGTGATCCCTTTTTCCATGATTCAAATTTCTTTCAAAATAAGCGATCAAACCAACACTTTAAAGGACATTACCTGCACTATTTTGATCATTTTAGTACTAAAGGGAAACAAATGGATTATATTAGTACCACCTGATCTAAAAACACCAACGTTATGAAAGCTATTCTGCAAAAAGTCCCTGTTTCCACGGATGCCTCCTTTGCGGTGCAGGTATTTTGCTCTCCCTATTTCGATACGCCCTGGCATTTTCACCCGGAGTATGAGCTGGTATTGGTGTTACAGGGAGAAGGCACCCGCTTTGTGGGCGACAGCATCGCAGATTTTGCCCCTGGCGACCTGGTGTTACTGGGTACCAATCTGCCGCACTGGTACAGGAATGGTGCAGCTTATTATGCCAATGATCCTGCCTTACAGGCAAAATCAATTGTGATTCAGTTTAGCCGGGAATTCCTGGGCAGTACTTTTTTCCATCTCCCGGAAACCGCTGCTATCCGGAAGTTATTGGATAAATCGGTGCAGGGTATCAGCATTCACGGGAACGCCCGTACGCAGCTGGCGGATATGATGCAGCAAATGGTGCACAGCAGCGGAATGGACCGGCTGTTGCATTTGTTATCTATGCTGCATATTGCCGCGGGGGCCGGCGACAGCCACGTACTGTCGAGTCGCGGCGCCAGCGGCATCAACGTAAAAGATGCCGAGCGCATGAACCGTATTTATGAATTTGTGATGCGGCATTTTACGGATCCGGTTTCTACCAACGAAGTATCGCAGGCCGTGAATATGAGCCCTTCTGCATTCTGTCGCTATTTCAAGAAACGGACCCGTAAGAATTTTACCTATTTCCTGAATGAATTGCGGATAGGTCATGCCTGCAAATTGTTACAGGAAGATGAACGGAGCATTACCGAGATCTGTTTTATGAGTGGCTATAACAATATCTCTTATTTTAACCGGCAGTTTAAGACGTTTAAGAAGAAGACCCCCCAGGCGTTTAAGCAGGAGTACATACCGGCACAGCGGTTTGGGTAAGCGCTAGCCATTCACCATCGCTGGCTTGGGAACAAACCAACGTGCCATCACTTGCTGCAACTCATCATTATCAGGTACGCCATCCGTTGCCCAGGCCACTATACCGTCTGGCCGGATCAGTACTGCACTGAGTCCTAAACGGTCTTTCGCAGGGCCGGCAATATACCTGATATGATCATCGTAGGTGGTAGCCAGTTTTTTCAGGGAGATGTTACCTTCAAAGTCGAGCAATATACCACAGCCATCGCGTAGGTATTCCCCGATGCGGCTACCATCTTCAAATTCGAAGTTGGGAACGCTGTAGCCGGCCAATGGATGCTGCACATCGGAAGGGTAATGTGTGGTAATGCCCCATATCCTGCCCGCCATATAAGTGGCGCCGTCGCGGGTATTCATGAGGTCACGCATGATGGCGTATATTGCGCGGGCATGTGGGTTGGGATGCATGATGGCTACCTGCGCCCTGGACCAATCCAACACCTTTGCTCCTACGGGGTATCGTTCCGTATAATAAGTATCCAATAGTCCTTCCGGTGCCTGGTCATGAATGGTGGCGGCAAGTTTCCAGCCCAGGTTCATGGCATCACCCAGGCCGAGGTTGAGACCCTGACCACCCAATGGTGCATGAATATGTGCCGCATCACCTGCTAACAGCACACGGCCGTTGCGATAGGTAGTGGCTTGCCGTGCCCGGTCGGTCCACGTAGTAGCGATATGCACCGCGGTAACGGTTACATCTGTGTTAGAAATACGGCGCAACAGGGCCTGTACATGTTCCCGCGTAATGGGTTGTCCGCTCTGGTGAAAGGCGCCGCCATCAAAGTCCTGCAGGACCAGGTAGCCTGGCTGGGACATGAGGTACATGCCCGTTTCCGTTACATTACGGCCTGGGCGCAGCTTTTCGGCGTCGGCAATATCCAGTTTCACAGAGTAGCCGGTGAATGCCGGCTCGGTGCCTGCAAATTCAAAGCCGCCCTTTTTACGCACCACACTCCGGCTACCATCGCAGCCTACCAACCATTTGCCGGTAAAGGACTCGTCGCCTGCCTGTACGGTAACGCCATCAGCCGTTTGTTGAAAATCTGTTACGCCCAGGCCTCTGCGAATGTCGACACCCAGTGCTAATGCACGGCGGGTTAATACCGTTTCCAGCTCCATCATTTCAGACAATAAATTGGTAGCGGTAGCAGACGCCGGCAAACGATATTTCCATTCAGACATATTCACCTGCCCAGCGTGAAACTGAATACCGGCAAAGTGCCCTCCCTGGCCGGAAGCGGGAGGCGCCTTGGTTGTAACGGATTGGCTATGGGGATGTTTAACTTGCTTGTGTATCTCCAGCTCATCCAGGAGTCCACGGCGGTATAATGCTTCAATCGTTGGTGCGGAAAGACCCCGCATACCAAAGGGCAGCTGCTTTAATGGAGAAACGGGATCTGCCGCTTTTTCCAGTACGAGTACGGAGCAGTTGGCCAGCGCCAGTTCTGTAGCCAGGAAAAGTCCTACGGGCCCTGCCCCGGAAATAATCACATCGGGATTAAATGAATTTTTATGGGTTTGTGTTACGTTCATATAGCATGATTGAAACACAAAATTCATGAATGCGGGAACACTAGGATTGTATAAACGCGACAAAATTATTGGCGACCACCTGCTTGCCCTTCTTTACATTCCGTGCAAACGCGGCAGGTGTAGTGCCGCTATAGCGTTTGAATTCCCGGCTCAGGTGAGATTGATCTGTATAGCCCAACTCCTCCGCCAGGCCGGCAATATTGGTATCAGGATAGCGCCATAACTGATTTCTTACCTGCTCAAAGCGCATCAGGCCCGACACATCCTTTACAGTATAACCAGATGATTGTTTGAAATTTCTTTCCAGGGTGCGCACCGTAGCATGGGCCGCAGCGGCCACCTCACGCACCGGTATATTTCCATTGGCTTTCCGCATGGCTACACCGGCTTTGGATAGCATGCTGCCGGCAGCCACATGGGAGCGTGCCTCAAGGAAATACTGCTTCACTACCGCTATGGCGGCCGGAATATTACCGGCATGTATATATTCGTTCAACGTGCTTTGGAGCCCCGCTACCGGGTGCTCAAATGTACGCACGCGCTCTTTGCCGGAAGGCAGTCCGAGTAAGTCGAATACCGTCCACGGAAAACACCTGACGGCAATAATTTCCAAACGACTGGCCGTATAAAAGAAAGCCGGCTGGTTGAGCAGGCCTACAATAAATGGGGATGGCAATGGCTGCATATCACCATTGGAGGCAACGCTATACAAATCGCCGAAATGAAAAATTATTTCGGCATAACCATCTGGCATGACTTCATAAGGCGATGGTTGTTCGCCTGCCTCTCTACAGTTATACCAAAAACATTTGATGGTATCCTGCAATTCTTCCGGAGATTCAAATTCCTCGTGCAACATGCTTAAAGGTAGGAAATTTCGGCTTTCGGCAGGTCCTGCCGACGATACCCGGTTATTACCAGGACAGTCCTGTTTGGGCACCTTGAAAAGTTTTCCTCCACTAATTTACATGATAGCGTAAAGCCGGATTCGGCCTGCAAGGAAGCATTGTCTCCATTTAGTCCGGGACCACCAGGTTATCCTGTATCACATCCATCAAAAAGCGTGTATATTGGCTATAACGAAAAAATACCTGTACTGACTATGGCAAATCATTTATTAAAATGGCTCCCTGTACTATTATTGGCGGCCTTTATCCCTACTGACGTACGCGCACAGGAAACCGATTTTGAGGCCTTGTCGAAAACACCAAGGGATACCTCCTTTTCCTTTCCCCTTGATTATAAAATATCCCGGCCCCGGCTGACCATCGCCTCATGGGACGACGACTATGATGCCTATAAATCGTTTCTTACACCGGCGATGAAGAAAACACAGTCGTACCTGAATTTCCAGGAGAAAGGCGTAACAACCACCGTGTCTCCCAACTCTATTATACCGCATGCACAACTGGATACAGCTACGGTAGTGAATGATCCGGGTAAATTAGTGGGTACCTGGCGCATGTTGAAATTCCGGTCCATCCGCTTTAATGATTCAGTATATCTTCCTACCAAAACCTATTACCGGCTTCCGGATGTGATGCTGGACGACAAAAGCCAGGATGAGGCGTTTGCTATTATCACGGAGAACAGCATTAAAATGTACGCGAAGGAAGCCGGGAAAACGAGCTTCAAAAAAATGATGTCCGGAAAATACAAGGTGGAAAACAACCGTTCTTTGATGATGTATAAATTATTCAAATCCGGTGGCGGCGTATCACAGTATGGCATTGATGAAAAAGGCCACCTGATTATTAATTACCCCAGTGTGATTGAAAATGTGAAGCGGGGGGAATACTATTCTTATTACGCCGTTATACAGCAATATATTTATGAAAAAGTAAAGTAGCCAAAAACGCCCGTAAATACGGGCGTTATCTTTTTTGTCGTTACGCAAGCGCTTTTACATGTATCGTAAAAGCCACTCCAGCTTATACATGTGATGAAACGAGTCGTAAGCCATCAGATCGCTGTCCTGCCGGAAATTTTCATCCAGTTGATCGGGCCACGCATTTCTTTCTCTGAAAGCCCGTTTTAAATTCCAGCTTGTCAGCGCCTGTACCGGACCATTTCCGGCAGAAAAATAATACCGGTAATCATCCGTTGGGAATGCTTTCCCGGAGGTCATGATTCTTCTTTTATACAATAACAAATGGGCATTCCTGTTCAGGATTTCATACGTGTCGTGCCCCACCAGGCGATACGTTTTTCCATCCCGCAATGCCACTGCGAATACGGAATCCCGGGGAACCTGTATTTGTCCGCTGCCTGACCGAATATCCAGGTAAGATTTCCGGGTATGCAACCTGATACGGCCTTGCTCATAATGTAAATGACTGGCCAGGTAATCGGTCATAGAGAGATAAAGCCCGTCTGATTTTTGCCCACTGTTGCCGGCCATCACCGGGGATAACATACCTGCCATCAACAGGGACATTAAAAACTGTTTCATGATATCTGATAATTTATACGCCTTCCTTTACAATTGAGATGCCCTTTATAATTCCAGCGGCATTGATGCTGAAATTGCTTGATGGATAGGCGATTCCGGCGTATATATCTCCCTAAAAAAAATTTATGCCCCTCTATCATAATGAGAAATTTATTCAATTTGAAACGGGTATACTTCAAAATGAACGGCTTTCTCATTTTGACATACATTTCATTTCCGTTTCCGGCGGAGTTCCCGAACTTTCTTACGGACAAAATGTTTATTGGATAAAGGTTTGGTAAGCCTGGCACCTCACATTCCTCACACCGGCATACAATTGGGAAACCAATCCCCAAATTGTATAAACGAGCCAAAAACATGAAACGAAGATTTGTAACGTCGCTTATCCTGACTTTGTCCCTGTCGTATGGATATGCGCAACAAGACAGCACCAGTCAAAAACAATCTGCTATTGTAGACGGATCTAATGGAAGATGCTTACCCTCTCCCCTCTCTTCTCCTCCATTTCCCAGCGGGGAATGGGTAGGCGGCCCCCTTATCGGAGCGCCTTCAGATGCACCGGATTACCCACTGACGAAATTATTAGGGCTCGCTAAAAGTAAAAGCCGGATTAAAATTTATGGTTGGATAGACATGGGTGGTAATTTCAGCACCTCCAAAAATTCGAATGCTCCTACTTCCTACAACCTGGTACCCAACCGGGTGGTATTGGATCAGGCCATATTGCGCATAGAACGACAGCCGAATACGGTACAGCGCGATCATGCCGACTGGGGTTTTGTGATTGATAACATTTATGGTACAGACTATCGCTACACGTTGGCAAAAGGTATTTTCAGCGACCAGCTGTTAAAAAACAATCACCTATATGGGTATGATCCCACACAGGTATATGGTATGTTATACCTTCCTAAAGTGGCAGAAGGCTTACTGATTAAAGTAGGTCGCTTTATCTCACCCGCTGATATTGAGGCGCAATGGGCCCCGGATAACTACCTCTACTCCCATTCCCTGATGTTTACGGTAGATCCCTATACATTCACCGGAGTACACGCTGTTCTACGATTGAATGAACACTGGCAGCTTTCCGCAGGTGCGCACACCGGCAATGATATGGCGCCCTGGAGTAGTTCTGCCAGTTTGAATGGCCTCGCTATGGTACGCTGGGTATCTTCCAATAACCGAAACTCCCTGTATGGCGGCATTAACAGTTTAGGTAAGGGTTATTATAAAGATGCGCACGACAACCTCCAAATGTTGGTAGCTACCTGGGGACATAAATTCAGTGAGAAAATACATATGAATACAGAAGTGTATTACATGTGGCAGCATGATGCCGCCGTGGGTGGCACCGCCATTGAAGGCCCCGGAAAAGAATGGTACATGGGTACTGGTTTGGGTAATACGATTCCGGGTATTGCTTCTGCAGTAGGTGTTGTCAATTATTTCCAGATACAGTTATCGGCGAAGAAAGATTACCTCTCTATCAGAAATGACCTATTGAATGATCCACAAGGTAATCGTACCGGTTTCACGACCGCGTATACCAGTCATACCATTGGCTGGGTCCATCACTTTAATGAGTTGATCCGGATAAGACCGGAAGTGCGATATGAAAAAGCGTGGAACAACAACGCTACTCCATATGATAATGGGACCCGCAGAGACCAGTTTACAGCGGCGATGGATCTCATTGTGCGGTTCTGATAAATTCGTTTGATTTTTAATATAGGTGTATACAACTGCGGGTAATTCTTTACCAGGCAGTTTTTTTTTATACGGTCATCTTATACTCTTCCATTTTCCGGTAGAGGGTAGATAAGCTAATATTCAATAGCCGGGAGGCTTTCGATTTATTTCCGTTTACATAATCTACTACCCATTGTATGTGCATTTTCTCGATCACGGCCAGATCAAAGGTACCTGCCTTTTGTTTCACCGGGTTTTTATGCAGGTTAAATTCTAATGGTAAATCATCCATGGTGAGCGTATTGCCGGTACAGATGATCACTGCACGCTCCATAATATTTTTCAATTCCCGGATATTCCCCCGCCATTCATGCAGTTTGAGATGTTCTATAAACTCCCTACTCATATGTTGTACCTGTGTATTGGATTTACTGGCAAACTGCTGCAGGTAATGGGTGGCAAACAAAGGGATATCTTCCTTCCTGTCCCGCAGCGCTGGTAGTTCAATGGTAAATACGTTGAGCCGGTAGAAAAGGTCTTCCCGGAAACGGCCTTGTTCAATTTCCTGTTCCAGTTTGCGGTTTGTGGCGGCAATGATACGTATATCCACCTTGGTTACTTTGGTATCTCCTACCTTAATGAACTCACTGGTTTCTAATACCCTTAATAGTTTGGCCTGCAGGTCCAGGGGCATTTCGCCTATTTCGTCCAGGAAAAGGGTGCCCTGGTGTGCTTCTTCTATCAATCCCTTTTTATTCTTTACCGCGCCGGTAAATGCACCTGCTTTATATCCAAAAATTTCACTTTCGAGGATATCTTTTCCAATGGCACTGCAGTTGATGGCCAGGAAGTCTTTTTCTGCGCGATGGCTGGCGTTATGAATGGCCTGTGCAAACATTTCCTTCCCGGAGCCGGTTTCTCCTAACAGCAGTACGGCCGCATCGCTGGGCGCGGCCTTCATGGCCATTTTCCGGGCTTCCCGGATTACGGCGGAGGTGCCCAGCAATCCATCAAAAGAGGCGTAGTTATTATTGATCTTTGTTTGTAGTTGTACCACCCTGTTTTGCAGCTGTACCTTCTCCAGCGCCCGGTATAGCAAGGGAATGATCCGGGCATTATCATTTCCTTTGGTGATATAATCAAAGGCGCCATTTTTGATAGCACGCACACTGTCGGCGATATTACCATAAGCCGTTAACAGGATAATTTCACCCGGTAGTTGTTTGTCGCGCATGTAAGTAACCAGGTCAATACCATTGCCATCGGGCAACATGATATCGCTGAGTACCACGTCTATGGTTTCGGTATGCAGTAACTGCCGTGCGGCTTTCAGTGTATCGCATTCCAGGATACGAAAGCCTTCCATGGTAATAATACGTTTTAATAACTGACGAAGTTTTTCTTCATCTTCCACGAGTAAGATCGTACCGGTAGTCATGTTTTGGTGTGTTAATGTTGAAATAATTTAATGCCGGAGATTGGGTATCGACGACACTTTTGCTTGTGTAAAATCCAGCAACTCGCTGCTGATTTGTAAAATGCGTTCTACATCTTCGCTGATACTGTCCAGCAGCGCCTGTTGTCCTTCCTGCAACGGGCCTGTTCTGGTATCGGCCAGTAAACTAAGGCTCATTTTCATTGCTGCAATGGGTGTTTTCAGTTCATGTGAAGCCGTAGCGATAAATTTTGTTTTGGCAGCCGCGAGTTCTTCAAAGGCACTGACATCACGCAATACGGTCACTGTTCCCTGGTCATTGCTGATGACTTCTTTTATAAAAACGGCGGATCCGATCCGTAGCTGTTGATTCACCGGATGTTTGTTCACAGATGCCAGTAGTGTAGCCCGTTCCATCAGTTGTGGGCCACATAAACGCAGCACCACCTCATTCATAAACAACAGCTGATGATGCGTATCATAGCAAATAATACCATCATTCATCTGGTTGATGATAGTCTCTATTCTTGTTTTCTCCATTTTAATTTTTTCCAGGTTGCTGTTTTCATATTCATGTAGCTTTTCTGCCATCATATTGAACACAGTAGCTAATTCTCCCAATTCATCGCTGCGATGGATATGGAGGCGGGTATTATATTTTTTGTCTGCAATTTGCCGGATGCCGGCAATCAGTTGATGGATGGGTTGCGTAATAATATGCGGATAGCTGAAGATAAACAGGATGGAGACGCTGAGCAATACCAGGGTAATCACAGATAAAGTAAGAATGGCCCTGGATGCGGCTGCAGAAGATATATTATTTTTCCGGATGATGGCCTGCTGATTGATGGTAGATATTTGTAGAATTACATGTCGTAGTTCCGTGGCCAGGGCAGGGTTTTCCGGATGCAGCTGGAGTTGTTGTACCAGCGATGCTGCCCGCGCCGTGGCGGTGTCTTCACCGGGCTCTGTTACATTCTGCTCCTGCAGCAACAGGTTTGCTTTCAATACATCCAGTTGGGCCGGCTGTTTTTCGAGTGCCGCCAGCATGTTGTTGGAAAACATAATGGAACGGATATTCTCCCGGAGAATCAGGCGAACATCTCCATTCAACTGGTAGATCTGGTAAATTCCCTGCATACTGATAGCAAGTGTCATCGTAAACAGGAAGATTAATCCCAGCGAGAATTTTGTTTTTAAGTTCAGCAACATGTGTGTGAATTGAGTGGGTACAAGCAGGGGCATGCCAAACGGGTGCCATGTTGCCATTGGGTTTATCGACGAACTCAATTCATTGAAAACAAGTCAATTATGCAGAAACGAACATCCGGTGTATTGAAACAGGTATACCAAAATGGGAGGGTCTTTTTCATTTTGACATAGTACCAATAGCAAAAAAACAACCTTCTATCACGGGTTCCCCCGCCATAGAAGGTTGAAAATTTGTGCACCGGGCCAATCCCTTCTTCCGAAAAAAATAAAAACAATATCCTTTATTTCATGGTGAAGGTTTCGTCAAAGGAAGTCCGGTGTGTAGCACCAGGCTGGTTCATCCAATACTTTACCTTTAACGTCCGTGTAACAGGGTCAAATTTATTGATGCCGGAAGGGTCTAATTCTGCGGACCTTCCATTAGAAGCGGGTTGCCCATACTTGTTTACAACGCTGATAACACGATAGTTGTTATCGAAATTAAATACCACACCGAAGGAGCCATAATAGGAATTATTGCCACCATTCAGGATCTTATGATACACATCTTTGGTTTCATCATTATCTACCAGTTCCAGTTGTGTGGCCGTGACGAGGCGGAGTGTTACATTCCAGGGATACGGGCCTGTTAGCCCGGCATTTGTATAATCCGTCATCTGACCGGTGCAGGTATATTTTCCGACCGCCAGGTTTACCGGCACCGTTTTTTGCGCGTAGAAAGTATCAATACCGGCAACGGGTATATAAGCTGTTTTCAACAACAAAGACGGAAGCGATGGCGATGCGTTTTTCAGTGTATCAGTCAACGCAGTAATAGCCGTGTATTTCACCGATCCGGTTGCTCCCGACTGCGTGGTATAATCAATGGTTGTATACCTGCACAGGGTATCTACAGACGGGAAGTCCAGCAATATACCCGCCTGACTGTTGGAGATATTCACACTTCTTACCTGCAGGTTACTTTCGTACACCGCGCCCAGGCTGACGCCGCTGATAATGGCCGATCCCGGGGTGGATGAATTCCCGGCTTTATCATAACCCACCACCTCAAAAGTATACTCGCCTTCCGGGAGACCAGGTATCACTACTTTTTGTATCACCTCCGTTGTTGCCGCCAGTTCGAGTTGATTGTTGCGATTATTCCAATAGATCACAAACCGCGTGATATTGGGATCTTTAGACCGGGTGAATTGTAGTTCTACCCTACCTCTGCCGGGATGCACTTCCAGGTCGGTAGCAACGCCGGTATAAAAAATCTCACCATTTTTCAGATAGGGAGCATATTCATGATCCATTTTGGTGCACGCCTGTAATCCTGCTACCAGGGCCAGGGCGTAGATAATATTTTTCATAATAACTTTTTTAAATGCTAACGGATACGACTACTTGTAATCTCCCATAAACTTGATGGATGCCATTTCCAATCCGGCGCCGCCGGAATAATTCTGCAGGATCACCAACCGGAAATACCGCATGGTGACTGCTGGCAACGGAAACGTAAACTCCGACCCATTAGTAACTACATCGTAGTCGGCACTATTCAGCTGGCCATAAGGGAGTCCTGATGGTTTCACCAGTTCATACACCCCACCTATTTGCGTCCATGAACCGTCGAGTGCCCCGTTAGGGTTAGGATTCATACTGCCATACACTTTAAAGAAGCGCAACGTGCCATTTCTGAATTCCGCGCCACCATTTTGCCGCATCCAGTACCTGAAGCGGCTCAACACTACCGGCCGGCCAAAATCGACGGTAACCCGTGCAGGCACCGAATCATTGGGGCCTGTTCCCCCGTAAAATGCCCAGTCGCCCGCTTTATAGCCATTAGACAGTGGCACGCCAAGATCAGAGCCGCAACACGCGATCTGGTCTCCGGGTAATACCAACCCCTTCATTTTTGTGCGGTCGAGCTCCTGCTCGTTCATAGAAGTCACCTTTGTCCAAACCGTGTCAGACACATTACCCCATCTGTCACGTACGAAGGCGCCAAATTTTCTTTCCTTTGCAGTAAAACCCCTGAGCGAGAAGTTACCCGATGTATCTTTTGTATAGTTGGTAAACACATTTTCCGGCTTTCCAAGTGTATCCACCAGCGCTACCACAGCGATATCTGCGCCGGTAACATTTCTGAACTGAATGTTGGCGCCACCGAAATCTGCCAGGATCTCCAGTGAAGATTTTACGGTCAGGTAAGGTGGTGTTTGAGGATTAACCGTCACCTGCACCGGATCCGATTTAACTTCGCTGCGGCTCACGGCATACAGGGTTACCTTATAAGCTGCTGCTTTTTCAAAGCCCAGCACCTTGAGGGTATCTGTATAATAAGAGGCTTTTACCTGCTGTGAAGCTTGTTTATTGATCATATAATCTGCCTGCACATAGAGTATTTCGGGGTCTGCGGGAATATCATAGATAATGAACGAGCCGCCGGGGAAGTCCTGTACGCGTACATTTGTTACCACGGGGGGCTTACGATTACTTTTGTAGATAGGTTCCAGGTTAGTACCCGTTTGTTTCTGGCAGGCGTAAAGCGCAATCGCAGCGATTATGATTATTGGCGCCAGTATATGCTGTAATAATTGTTTTTTCATTCGTCTGTAATTTGAAGGAGAATAAATCTGCGGTACGCAGCTACCATAGTGGGTTCTGAACAAGATTAGGATTTACATAAAGGTTATACTCTTTAATAGGCGCCAGGAAATCCTTATAGGTATTATGTGGCTGATAAATCGATCTTGCGCTATAAAATGCGGCAGGCGTGTTTTGCGAAACATTCCATCCGGTAACGGGCCTGTTCATCAGATCCAGCCGCTTCCACCGGCGCATATTCCAGTAGTTTTCTCCTTCGAAAATAAATTCTATCATGGTTTCCTGCTGGATAATGCTTCTCAGTCCCTCCCTGCTGGAAGGCTTGTTAGCATTCCTGGAATGTGCCGCCCATGATTGTACCACACCATCCAACCCCGCCCGGTGGCGTACTTCATCAATGTATTGGTACACTTTAGCGGATGGCCCTTCTGACTCGTTGAGCGCTTCGGCATACATCAGGTACAATGCACTTAAGCGGATGGCGGGCCAGGTATAAGCATCTGGCGTGTAAGACCCTCCATCACCGGAGGTTTTCCAGCTAACCAGTTTTTTGGGCCAGTAGCCGGTAAATGAATACCTCGACAGTGATTGCGCTGAAGAAGATCCCCACATGGTGTTTATGTACAACAGGTTGTCTTCACTGGAGCGTTGTTTGATAAAATAAGAAGATCCATCAAACGCAAGATCTGCGTAGAAACGATATTCCCTGTTTACATTGAAGGAAGCAGTGGTATAATTAGGCTTCAGGATACTATGCATGGCAGCGGGAATCGTTACCAGCTTCGTATACCTGTTGGCGTAATCCCAGCTAATATCTTCCTCTATAGGCACTCCGTTGCCGGTATAGAATACTTCACAGGCATTCATATTGGCGGCCCACAAAGAGTATGTATACGAATAAACATCGTTCCTGGGCGCGCATTCCCGCTGTAGTTCAGCCGTTGTACTCTTAGAGAAACCCCACAGGCATTCCTGGTTCCAGTCTTCTGTAATCGCCCCCCGGATGTCCATACATTTTTTGGTGGTATCACTGATATTATTGAGATCGAAAGGTTTTTCGAAATAGTACAATTGAAATCCTGCGCTATTAGCGGCTACAATAGCGGCGTTGCATGCCTCGGCTGCCTTTTGCCATTTTGCCCTGTCAAATGCAGGGTTGACGAGCGCTTTTCCATCTTTATTCTTCAAGCCTGCATAGTCTGCATTGCCGTTAAACAGCGGGCTTGCATTCAGTGTCAATGCATAGGCTTTAATAGCCAATGCGATGGGAGTGGTAATGCGGCCCAACTCCTCCCGCTGGTTAGCAATAGAGGGCGGAAGATCCGGTGTAGCTTCATCTACCAGCTGTGCAATATAAGCGGCCACCTCATCAACCGGATCACGCTTTACCTTCACCGCTTCCACACCTGCCGATACCGGAATATTTGTTTTCATCATGGGTATAGGTCCATACATCCGCATCATCAGGAAATGATAATATGCCTTCAATACTTTTACCTCAGCCACCCATCTTTTTCTTTCCACTTCGGTCATATCGGGCACCTTGCCAATGTTTTCCAGGAAAATATTACAGGTACGCATGGCGGTGAACATGGCCTGTCCGCCATTCTCCCCATCCCAGTAGTTGGCAATTGGCTTTACTACATTCTGGTAGTCGTAGCACAACTGCATAATTCCTTCCGGGATACCGGGCGCCTGGGAGCCGGGATATGGCGTGGCTATTTCCCGCGATCCCAGGAAGGTATAATTATCTGCAGGGCTACCCAGTAACGGCAGATAGGAATAACAGGTAAACAGATATTTTTTCGCAGTGGCTCTCATCTGGAAAGCCTGGTCCAGGGTAGCTACGTTGTCAGGAATAATATCGAGGAATTTATTACAGGCAGGGCTACAGGAGATCATCATCCCCAGCAGCAATATCTTTATACGCTTCATACTTGTTTTTTTTTGCTGTTAATGACTGACTATTTGAACGAGCAGGTTACCCCCACATTGAATACCCGCTGAATAGGATATCCCAGACCATTACCGCCCATTTCTACATCCCACAGGTTAAACTTGCTGAAAGTAAACAGGTTGGTACCGTTCAGGTAAAACCTGGCATTGGTAAGACGAAGTCTTTTCATGAGTGGTGTGGGCAGGGTATAACCAATTTCTATGGATTTGATGCGAAGCAGTGCGCCATTTCGCATAAACCAGGTGCTGGTTTGATTATTATTATCAATAAGGCTGGTGCTCAACCTGGGCCATAATGCATAAATGTTCTGGTTGTCTTCACTCCAGTGGTTATCTGCCCATACTTTGAGCAGCTGGCGTTGGTCGTCAATAAAAGGGGCGGTTGCTTTTGTATCAATCCAAAAAGATTCCCGGGCCAGTCCCTGGAAGAAAATGTTAAAGTCGAACCGATCATAACCGGACGATAACCCGAATCCATATACGATTTCCGGGGTGGTGGGGAAACCTATTGGCGCCATATCCAGCTCACTGATTTTCCCATCTCCATTTACATCCCTGTATTTGATATCTCCTCCTCCATAAATGCCAAAGCTTTGTTTGGGTGCATTCTTTGCATCGAGGTCATCTACAAACAGTCTTTCTCCAATGTATCCCCATTGTTGTGAAAGCGAGTGCCCCACGTGCAATTTGTTCTTTTCCGGGTAATCCGGTTCTTCGTATACGTCAAAGCGGCTGGTGGCATAGGTAAAATTCGCCATGGCCTTTGCCCACCATTTTTTAGTGATCTGGTGAGAATAGTCCATCGCCACATCTATTCCTTTGGCGGAAGCTTTACCCACATTGGCGCTTAAACCGGCCGATAATCCCATGGTAGTAGGAATCGAGGTACGGGGCATCAGGATATTGGATCTTTTTTCCTGGTACACATCTACTTCCAGGTTCAAACGATCGAAGAAAGACGCTTCAAATCCGAGGTTCGTTTTCGCCGCTTTCTCCCAGGTGATATCATTATTGGCATACCTGGAAATATTAATACCTGTGAGGCTGTAATCTTTCAATGTACCAAATCTCATTCCCCTGTCGCTACTGTTCATATCTACATTAGACAGGTAGAAGAAGCGATCATCGGGGCTACCAATTGCATCATTGCCCACCAGGCCGTAGGTAGCTCTTAATTTAAGTTTGGTCACCACCTTTTGCAGGCTTTCCCAATACTTTTCATTGGATACGGTATAAGCTATCCCTGCAGAGGGGAAGAAACCGAAACGCTGTGTTTTATAAAATCGCTCCGACCCGTTATACCCGAAGTTAAACTCCGCCGCATACCGGTTATCATACAGGTAAGTAGCGCGACCAGACAAGCCTACATTTCTGAAAGGAAGGGAATTCTGCAGGCTGCCGGCATTACCGGTAAGACTGTTTTTCGCTACGCCCACCAACGTACCGCTAATACCATGTACTTTGTTAAAGGTTCTGCGATAGTCGACTGCCAACTCACCGTAGAAATCAGACGACAATGTTTTATCTCCTTCTGAGTAATTGAGGTATTCGGTACCTGCCGGTGCCTGCGATTGCCCGGCTTCCTGGTTGATCGCATTCAGCGAGTAGCCTTTACTGACATAATCGTAGTTAGAGGCTACATAATAGAACGGATTGTACTGTCTTGATACAGAAAAATAAGCGTTACGCTGAATATTAATTAAGCCCCTGGCAGACAAGCCTTCCGTGATAAAAGACAGCTTTTGATTAAGCGCCAGCTGGGCATTAATAGCGGAACGGTTAAATTGTTTATATCCTTTCTGGAGATCGGCATAGGGATTATTATACTTTCCGTCGGCCGCATTGCCAAACATAATATGCCGCACATATTTTGTTTCCTCCGTAGGTTGGTAATAAGCCGGGAATAATACCGGGTTGGATTGCATAATCTGGTTATAAATATCCTGTCCACCGCTGACAGGTCCGGAGTAGTCATCGAAACTTCCGGAGATACGTACAATCATTTCCGTAGAGGGTGTCAGGTTCACATTTACATTGCTTCTGATCGAATATGATTTCAATTTGGAATTACTATTAAAGTTGCTTTTTTTATCCACCTTTAATATGCCATTATCCAAATTCATGGCGCCGGATACATAGTACCGCGCAACCTTTCCGCCGCCATTTACAGACAGGTTATAGCGCTGGTTAAGCGCGGAATTGCGCAGTAACATTTGCTGCCAGTCTGTTGCCGGATATATCACCGGGTCAGTGCCATTTTTAGTATTTTCAATCTTCGCCTTTGAGTACAGGAGTCCGCCCAATGGATTTCGTGTGAGCACCGCTTCATTGGCCTGTTCCATGTAGGTAACCGGATCTGCCAGTTGCACGTTCCGGGTAGACTGCGACAGTGAATTTTCTGCTCTGAATGATACAGTGGCCGCTCCTTCCTTTCCTTCTTTTGTGGTAATGAGTATGATGCCATTGGCACCTTTGGAACCGTATAACGCCGTGGCCGTGGCATCTTTCATAATAGAAAAGCTCGCGATATCATCTACCTGTAAACGGGCCAGATCAGTAGTTGAGGCTTCAATATTATCGATGAGGATCAGGGGAGATTTCCGGTAGCCGAAAGTAGTGACCCCTCTTACAAAAAAGTCTGCGTTGTCAAATCCCGGCTCGCCACTGCGCTGGTAGGCAATGATACCTGCCAGTTTTCCCGCCAATGCATTGGTAAGGTTACTGCTGGGGATCTTTAATTCACCGGGTTTAATAGTGGTGACTGCGCCTACTACTTCCGTTTTCCGCAGCTTCCCGTGCGCCACTACTACTACCTCATCTACTTTTGCATCCAGGTGTTTAAGCACAATCTGCATTGGTCCGGCAACCACTACTTCTACTTCAGCCGGATTGTACCCGATGAATGATACGGTGAGTAATACTCCCGTTCGCGGTACTTGCAGGGTGAAATGTCCGTTTGCGTCGGTAGTGACGCCTTTGGTGGTACCCTTTATTTTTACGGTAGCTCCCGGCAAAGGTGTACCCTCTTCATTGACTACCGTGCCCGTAATTTCTATAACAGCAGCCGGCGGCGATTCTTTCTCAGCGGTTTCGGCAGCTGCAATAATGATCCTGTTTTTTGAGATGGAATAAGTTAACGGCAGCCCTTTAAAACAAGCATTTAAGGCGTCTGGCAAGGGGGCATTGCGAACGTCGATGTTTATACCTTTGGCATTACTTATCAGTTCATCTTCATAAAAAAAACGGTAGCCAGTCTGACGGTTAATTTCTTTTAGCACCGTCTTTAGTGACACATTTTTTTCTGATAAGGTAATGCTCTGGCCAAACCCGATGGCGCTGGTCTGCAGGCAAATACAGAGCAGGCTGAAAGTGGCAAACTTCATCAGCAACAGTTTAGTGATTGTTTTACAACGTGGATGGGAAAGGAAATGTCCTCTTAAATTCATACATTCGTTTTTTCAACTACTCATTTTTAATGAGTAAATCAGGGTGAATAATGAGTGTTTTCTGCGCATAGAAATCCGTATCCGGAGGCAACGCCGGATAGTTCGCCCGTACAACCGTTCTGTCTCGCACACAGAACGGTTTTTTACAGGTAGATTTTGGTGATATTTACTACTGCATTACAACTATTTTTCTATTGTTCATTTTATATTTGATGCCAGCGGTTTGCATAAAATCGAGTACATCTGTTATGCGTTCATTACGGCCTACTATCCCGGTAAAGCGTTTCTGCGTTACGGGGCCTTCATAAACGATCTCCACGTCGTACCAACGGGAGATCTGGCGCATAATTTCGGGGAGTGTAAGGCTGTTGAAAACAAAGTTTCCATGCTTCCAGGCCATTACCTCATCCAGGTCTGCCTGGTTGTTAACCGTTGCATTTCCATCTTTTAATACGGCTTGCTGGCCCGGGCGCAACATAACACTGTCCCTGTGGGCGGCTACTTTTACGGATCCTTCCAGTAGCGTTACTTTCAGGGCAGTTTCATCCGTATAACCGTTTACGTTGAACTTCGTGCCCAGTACCTGTATTTCAGCACCTGCCACTTTTACGCGAAAGGGGGCCTTGTTTGGTTGTATCTCAAAATAGGCTTCTCCTGTTACTTCTACCTGTCGGCAGTCCTTCCCGAACACTACCGGAAAACGGATGGCCGACGTGGCATTCAGCCATGCTGTGCTGCCATCCGGTAGTGTTACATGGAAGGTTTCTCCTTTTGGGGTTGATATCTTATTGTAAAGTATTTCGCTGTTGTTATTAAGCGATGACTGATAAACAACTTGTCCGTTTCCCTTTTTCAGCACCAGCGCATTTCCTTGCCGGGCCACCACTCCTTTGCCGGAACTATCCAGTTCAATGGCGGTACCGTCAGACAGGGTAAGCATTACTTTATTCTTTGCCGGCAGGGAAACAACATGCTGCACTATTTTTTTCGCAGGCTTTTCTGTCATATAGTATTTCCACCCGGCGATAGCCAACAGCGGAAGCAGTATAGCCGCGGCGCGGAGCCATTTGAAGTGAAAAACAGGGAGGCGCTTCTCCTTTTCTTTCACGCGGTTCATCACACGTTTATACATGGCCTGCCGGTCGGCAGGAGTGGTTAAACCATCTGCCGCGCCGGATTCCAATTGCCTGCGAATCGATGCAAGCAGCTCGTCATCCTGCGCAGATAATTGTTTCGATAACTCCCGTCCCGATATCCTGTCTTCCAGGTATGCTTTTATTATACTGCGAAATCGTTGCATATGAACGCCATTATCAGTGTTATTGTAACTGATTCAGATATAAAGACACCCGACTTAAAAAAATGTACCAGTGAGTAACTACTTTAATGCAAGAAAAATTATTACGAAGAGGATTGTTTGTTCATCGGCATGGTCATGAAGGTATTCACGGATAGATTGTATGGCCCGGGAGAGATGGTTTCTAACCGTATTCCTGGATAAACCCAGTTGCAGTGCTATTTCTCCCAGTTTTATTCCCTGTAGCTGGTTTAACTGGTATATTGCTTTTTGCTGAGGAGGTAATTTACTAATTGCATTCATGATCAACGTACGCGATTCCTTTATGACGTATTCACTTTCCGGCGACCGGAGTCCGTCTCCCTCTTCCGCCAGCAGCTGTCTCAGGTAATCTTTTTCCAAACGGAGACGACGCAGCTCATTAATAATCCGGTTCCTGGAAATAATAAAGATATAGTCCGCAATATTTTTAACGGCCGGTAATGAGGTTCTTTTGAGCCATATTTTCACAAAAACATCCTGGACAATTTCTTCTGATAAATGAACGGATTTTGTGTAAGTATAGGCTACACCATAAATTCTATCGGCATAACTATCAAACAATTGTTGAAAGGCGCCTTCATTTCCCTCCGCTACCTGATGCAAAAGCTGGGAATTACATATAGACAGGGTATTTGACGAAATCATACAACTGGGAAATTGCTAAAAAAAGTGATCCAGCTAAAAGTAATGATTATTTGTTTTCACAGGGAGCGTGCCACCGGCAGTGACGGGTAATCATCCAGGCCAAAAGTTGTTCATACCCGACAACCTCACTGGTAGCCAAAATCCAACACCGGCATATATTTGGAGCAAAAAAATATTATCATGTACCGGTTGAAAACCGGCTCAATTAAATTGGCGCCGATCAATATAACATCGTAAATTGATAACATCACGGCATAATTTACACTTTGGGGCAGGATTTATGAAAAGCCGCCGCTATTGCATACCCAAAAGCGTGATCATAATAGGTAAAAAAAATATCAGGATGAGGCCATGGCCCCATCCTGATATATAGACTACAATAATTTTCCCTGCAGTATTTTATTTCCCTTCAGAATCATCATCGTACCGTAAAGGGAAGTGGCAATGGCGCAACCAATACCGATGACCGGCGTTGTTATGGCCGTTGAATAGCCTTTGTTGATCAATGCAAATCCAGCTATGGCTACCATGCAAACAAATACCCCCATAAAGTAATCAAACTTGCGGTTAAATACTTTGGCTAAAGGTAAAAAGTGCAAGCCTACAATTAATGCCACACCGGGAAGAAACCAGTTGTCATGCCCGGTATTGACCAATACATTTTTCAGGATTAAAATTCCTGCGCCCTCTGCGATAAAGATGTAGGTAAATCTTTTGTCTTTTGTTTTTTGCGGGTCATTCGCCAAGGCTTGTTCTTTCGGCAGCTTCTTTGCCACGGAATAGAACTTGAGATAAAAAACTAAAAAGGATAACACAATCCCCGTAAATAAAACGCCAACAAGCCAATAGTCCCGGCCATGCAGGGCAATTTCACCAATTATTGTCCATCCCAGTGTATTTATCATCATAAATGATAAGCCACCTAACACTTTTTGAAGTTGATTTTTGGGTTGATAAGTTGTTTCAGAAAACTCCATAGAAAAGGGTGTATTTAAATAATTATCTAGTTACAAACATAGCAAAATCATTACATAATAAAGCCGTAAACCTGGCTGTTAAATAAGCAGTTTATTTCTTTTCTTTTCCAGGACGCCCCAAACAATATTACCTGTTTACCACCGCAGAAAATAAAGGCTTCCGGTATTCCATTGTTGATATGGCACTGGACAATGGGAATAGCGATATTATTCCGGCCACTAAAAATACGGTACTGTTAACGGAACCTGCCAGTACAGAAACGGTAACGGCTACACGGCATTACAACGAAGGGATTTCTGGATAATTACATATGAAAAGAACAACGCCGATTTTCTGATAGCTATGTTTATTTTATCCGTTACCAGAATATAGATAAACAGGAAAAGTTGCTGAAGGGCGCTGTTTTGCTGCTCAGGTAAAATCCGGGGATTTTACCTCTTAAAAATAAACTGTCATAAAATTATCATAGAAACATTTATATGTTTCTATGTATTTTTTTACTACTTTTACACCGGAATAAATTTGTTATTGCAAATGGACAATAAAAAATTTGAGAGAATATCCCGTGCATTGAGCGACGCCAGCAGGATTACCATCTTGCAGGAAGTCAGAAAGAAGCAGGGATGTATGTATTGTGCAGAGATTACCGATATGCTGGACCTGACCCAGCCCTCCGTTTCCCACCACCTGAAGCAGTTGGTAGATGCCGACTTGCTGATATCTGAAAAAGAAGGAAGGAATATTAAGTACCTGTTGAATCAAGATGTCCTGGGCGAGTATATTGACCGCCTGAATGCCTTAAAAGGATAATTTTTTTGATGGGATAGATTTTCAGTTTGTTGTCTTAATTATATCGAATCATTTAAATATTCAAATCCATTAAACTAATGAAAAAGTCAATATACGCAATGGCGCTGGGAGCTTTTGGCATTATTACCACCGAATTTGGCGTTATAGGTGTGCTCCCCAATCTTGCGCAGGTATTTGGTGTTTCGCTGGAAACGGCGGGATGGTTGTTAAGTGCCTTTGCGCTTACGGTGGCGGTATCTTCCCCGTTTATTACCGCGCTGACCAGCAATATCAACCGGAAGTTGTTGATGTCGTCTGTGCTGGGCGTTTTTGTGTTCTCCAACCTGCTTTCAGCCTTCTCGCCCAACTTCACGGTGCTGATGATTGCGCGTGTTTTGCCGGCGTTTCTGCACCCATTGTTCTGGAATATCTCGTTGTCGGCGGCCTACAAAGAATCGGGCAGTAAAGCGGTATCTGTAGTAATGTCCGGGGTGAGTATTGCGTCAGTCATGGGCGTACCTATGACAACGTACGCCGCTGAATTTTTCCACCACTGGCAGGCTTCCTTTTTCCTGGCAAGCTTTATCAGCCTGATTGCATTTACCGGTATGCTGATCTATGTTCCTTCTATGCCGGCCGCTAAAAAAACTAAGGGCAACAGTCAGCTGTATGTATTGAAGCTTCCGCAGGTGTGGCTCAATCTCACCACTACCATATTGATGTTGGCAGGTATGTTCTCCAGCTTCGGATACCTGGCGGCCTTCCTTGAAAACGTGACACACATGAATGGGGTGCAAATCAGCGCGATGTTACTCTTATTTGGCGGTATGGGTGTATTGGGGAACTGGATCACAGGTATTACCATCAACAAAAACGTGATGTTGGTAACCCGTGTATTTTTTACTTCACTGATACTGGTACAGGTACTGGCTTATTTCTTTGGCGGCCTCTTTACACCCATGGTGGTCATCCTTTCCATATGGGGCGCTATTCATACCAGCGGCTTTCTGATTGGTAATATCCGTAGCTCCCGCTCCGTACCACATAACGCGTTGGAATTTGTAAACAGCCTGCTCACCTCCTGCTACAATATCGGGATATCACTGGGTACTATGCTGGGAGGAATCATTATAGCCCATTACGGCGTACACAACGTTGTATGGATGAGTGTTGGATTGCTCGCAGTCAACCTGGCACTGAGCTTCGTGACCTTTGAGAAAAAGCAACCGGTTATCACCGAAGCGCCGGTAACAAAAGAGGAAATGGCAGCGCGCATGATGCATGCTTAAAACAATTTGTGGTCAGTTAAGCTGTCTTTAAAAGTGCTGACCATGCTATATAAATAACAAAGCGTGATACGTCCCGGGAGACGTATCACGCTTTGTTTATGCGGTTGCTGCTAATTACGCGCAGATGTCCATTTCAATTTAGTGATCATTTTGTTTGCTTGCTTCAGCTTTTCGGGAAACAACACCTTTCCGGAAAGCTTGCCGGGAGACTTGTCTCTTCTAACTTTCACGCCCATATGGACGATCCTTTGCGTTCTTTCTTTGCTTTCATAACGGTCAATTAAATGATATTCTATCAATAAATATCCGCTTACAGCGCTGCCTTTTCGCCATCTTTTAAATATAAATTGAGCAATTATTAATATTATTTTACCTGCCACCCCAAATTTGTCGCAAGCAATATTATTTATTCTATAACTTCCAATCATTGCCCTACAAAAACAAGTTTATGTTACAACCTATAAATTCCACTTACAGACGATGTACCTGTATGTTATGTGCAGTAGAGAGGTATGTTTACAACCGCAGCTTTCACCAAAAAAATAAATTATCAACCTTAAAACCATAGTTATTTTTTTTTGCCCGTATAATGCAATCGTTTGCATCAACCAACATCTATTCACGTTAAAAAACACATTATGAAAAAAACCACGAATGAAAAAAATTCAGGCAGATGCTCCTGCCATCTACTCTCATTTTATCCCATCATAGCTAACAACCAAAACATCATTTTATGAAAGTAACAGGGAAACTAACTATTGCGATCATACTCACTCTCTGTACCGCATTTGTGCAGTCATACGCACAGAACAATACCGGCAATGTGAATGGTACAGTGGCTGATCAGGGAGGAGCACCACTTCCCGGTGCTACCGTGGAAGCATCCATTAATGGCAAACGTGTGAATGTTGCCATCTCTGACAGCGTCGGAAAATTTGTGTTTAAAAATTTACCAACAGGCAACTACGCCTTCAACGTGCGCATGATTGGTTATGATGCAAAATCCTTTGCAGGATATAAGATTGTTTCGGGACATAATAGTATGCTATCGTTTGCATTATCATCTAATATCAGTGAACTGAGCAGCGTGGTGGTGATCGGATATGGTACGAGAAAAAGACAGGATGTGACCGGGTCCGTAGCCAAAGCCGACCTGCAACTACAAAAACAATCGCCCAACGCCAACGTGATGTCGTCCCTGCGGGGTACCGTTCCCGGTCTCACCGTAGGACAAGTAACCAAAGCCGGTAGCGACCCTACCCTGATGGTACGCGGCCGGAACTCTATTTCCGGGACTACCTCTCCCCTGATTGTAGTAGACGGCCTTATCTACAGAGGATCACTCACCTCCATCAACCCTGCTGACATCGCCAGCATCGACCTGTTGAAAGACGCCAGCGCCGCTGCTGTATACGGCTCCCAGGCATCCAACGGCGTAGTGTTGGTAACTACAAAAAGTGGATCAGGTGGTGTAGATAAACTCACCGTTGATTACAGCGGATCCTATTCTATACAGGACATGACCCGGAAAGATATGCGCCCCGCTTCCGGCGCCCAATACATACAAAAACTGGGCGACTGGTACCTGTCTGAAAGCCGGGATCCCAACGACCCAACCAAAATGAATCCTAACTGGGACCCCACTACGAAAATGCCGGGCATTGAAGGCGACAACTACAAAGCCGGCTATGAAGCCAACTGGTGGGACCTGATGACCAATAGCCGCCCCCGGATACAAAACCATAATATTGGCCTCAGCGGACGCTCTAAAAAGATCCGCTTCTATCTCGGCTATGGCTATTTCGATCAGATCAACCTGATTAAAAATGATAACTATCGCAGAAACAGTATAAGAATTAATGTAGAAGCCAAACCCGCCGACTGGATAACAGTAGGCGCGCAAACTGGCTTATCTATCAATGATTACAGTGGTGTTTCTCCTACTTTTTCTGACATCATGCAGCTAAAGCCATTTAACCTCCCTTTCGATCCCAAAACAGGTAAGATGCTGGAGTTCTATGCGCAAACCACTACGCCCACTGCATTGGAAATATTGAAAAGATCCAGGGACTTCGACCGGAACCTGAACATCCTGGGCAACTTCTTCGTTAGCGTGGACATCCCACACGTAAAGGGCCTCAACTACCGCGTTAACTTCGGCAACAATTATATCTACACCAACCGGTTTAACTATAATGCACCTACGGTTGAAGCCACCGCGTATAAAAGCTACATGACGGATTATTTCCTGACACTGGATAACATCCTGACGTATAAGAGAGATTTTGGAAAACATGGGATAGACCTGACCTTACTGTATGGTGCAGAAAAAAACATACACGATGGTACCCGGACCACGGCAGGTGGGATTACCAATGGCTCTTTGTCCTATAACCGGCTGGATGTAGGCGACCCCGCACGCCTTACCTCATCAAACGATCTGGCTATCCTCCCCTGGCAGGAACAGGCGCTTTACCAGATGGCCCGGCTCTCCTATTCTTTCGACAAAAAATACATCATCACCGGAACTGTCAGAAGAGATGGATTTTCCGGCTTCTCTGCCCTCAATAAATGGGCAACCTTCCCTTCTGTTGCCTTCGCCTGGCGTATGAAAGAAGAGAAATTCCTGAAGTCTGTCAGCTTCCTCGATGACCTGAAATTAAGAGTGTCTTACGGCTCTACCGGTAACAGGACAGTGGGCCGCTATCAAACCCTTGCCCAAATGAACGTTGGCCTGGCCAATGGCTACCTGTTTGGCAGCTCCGGCGGCGCGCAACTGGGTACTTACCTGAACCAGTTACCTAATTCCGGCCTGCGCTGGGAAACGACCCACTCCTTTAACACGGGCGTGGACTTCTCCTTTTTTAACAACCGGCTCTTTGGTTCGCTGGACTTATATTTCTCCAATTCAGAAAACCTGTTGAACTCCAGGGCTACTCCTACTATCACCGGCTTCAATAGCTTCCTGATCAATATCGGGAAAATCCAGAACAGAGGACAAGAGCTGAACATCACGGGGGTACCGGTTAGCAACAAAAACTTCAAATGGGAAGTAACCGCTAACTTCTTCCGGAACCGGAACAAAGTACTTGATATTGATGGTACCAAAAATGACCTGATCAATGGCGGAGATCCCATTCTGAGCTACTTTATCGGTCAACCTTACGGCGTAGTATACGACTACAAAATTACCGGTATGTACCAATTGGGGGAACAGGTGCCTGCCACACTTGCGGCACAGGGTTTCAAAGCGGGTCAATATAAAATTGAAGACAGAAACGGCGACGGACAAATTACCCCGGCAGACAAACAAATACTGGGTAAGCTGGATCCCTCCTACAGCCTGGGTATCTCCAACAGCTTCCAGTACAAAGCATTCCAGTTGAAATTCTTTATCAATACCATACAGGGAGGTAAAAACGGCTACCTGGGCGCACCAGGCATCATGTTGCTGAACCCGGACAATATCCGGAACAACAACGGCTTTGTGTACGACTACTGGACACCTAACAATCCAAATTCCCGATACAGAAGCATTGCGGCCTACGTAGCTACCCTGGGTGAAAACTTTGGGCCATATGTCTCCCGCAGCTTTATCCGTCTCCAGGATATTACCCTCACCTATATGTTACCAGAAGGCATGTTAAGCCGCTTAAAAGTAGTAAAGGCAGCCAGCGTATACGTGAACGCACAAAACCTGCTCACCATCACCCAATGGGACGGATGGGATCCCGAATCCAATCCTCCTTCCGATCAACGGTCTTCACTGGGATTGAGAATACCAGGAGGCCTTGGCCTGGACCAGAACGGCTACCCGGTGATGAAAAACTTTTCACTGGGCGTAAACGTGACCTTTTAATGCTTCACCTGTAAAACGTAAGAAATGAAAAAAAACATCTTCATATATCTGCTTGGCATCGGTACCATGTTATCTTCCTGCAGCAAAAGCTTCCTGGACGAAGAACCACTGTCTGTCTATACGCCGGACAATTCACTGCAAACCGCTATACAGTACCAACAGGCTACGAATAACCTGTACAACGGTCTCCGGAACATCTACATGGGTAATATGAACCTGGATACCTACTTCGGGTTATACTATGCCACCGACTTTGCCTATAACGGTACCGACTACGATCCGGCGGCCAAATTAAATGCGTATAAAGCTACTATGGTACCCAGTTATTTCATTCCACAGGGTATCTGGACCGCCTATTACAAAATCATCACCAATGCGAACCTGATCATCGCTGAACTCAATAAAAGCACCCAGCTGAGTGACGCAGACAAAAAGAATTTCCTGGGTCAGGCACTATTTTTCAGAGCGTATTCTTACAACGTACTGGCTAACCTGTTTGGTGGCGTACCTATTGAATTGAATGAGTTGTCGGCTCCGCGCTACGACTACGTACGCGCCAGCAGGGACGAGGTATACCAACAATGTAAAAAGGACCTCACACAGGCCATCGGCCTACTGTCCGATATTAACCAGGTGCCTGATGGAACAGTCAACAAACAGATCGCTAAACATGTCCTCACGGAAGTACTTATCTCCCTGAAAGATTATGATGGCGCTATTACTATTTCATCGGAGGTAATCAACTACCCTGGTGTATCATTGATGACCAGCCGGTTTGGCAGAAGGGCCAATTTACCCGGCGATGCTTACCGCGACTTGTTTGAGTACAATAATCAGAACTATAGCACCGGTAACCATGAAGGCCTGCTGGTGATACAAACCGCGCTGAATAACTCTGCCGCCGTGGGCGATCAAACCGCATGGGCCGTAGTACCCAGTTTAACGGGGGTAAGGATCCTGGAATCCACTACTAAAACAAAAATGGCGATCCTGTTCAACGCCAAGTTTGTGGACAGTGTTTCCTCCAACGGCATTGGTTGGATACGCCCTACTTCCCACTTCTTCTACGAGATATGGACACCTGGTGATATCCGCAATTCTTCCTACAACATTGTGAGAGACATCCAGATTTCCGGTGTACCCACTACCTCCCCGGATTACGGCAAATGGTATGTAAAAGATGGCTATAAAAACAAAGTACAACCGGCTGATTACAGGGATACCATCCGCAACTTCTATCCGGTTATCCGGAAGATGTCGCCATCAGCAGGTGATTTTGTGTCAGCGGCTGGTCCGGCAATACTTTCCAATATCAATAATCCTTTTGGCGGCTTGTTATTAAATGGCGCTTCCCGCTTGTTTATCCCGAAATATATGGCCCGCCTGGCAGAAACCTACCTGCTGAGAGCAGAAGCCTACCTCGGGAAAGGGCAAAAACAACTGGCAGCGGATGATATCAATGTATTGCGGAACAGGGCACAAACCACACCGGCCACTGTTGCAGATATCAATATGGATTACCTGCTGGATGAACGTTTGCGGGAATTGTATATGGAAGAATTCCGGGCTGTAACGCTCACACGCTTAGGACTGTTATACGACCGTGATAAAAGATATAATCCAAAGTCTGGTTTGTCGATCGAAACCTATCATAACCTCTGGCCAATACCTACCACTGAAATCACACAGAATACAGGGGCGGTATTACAACAAAATCAGGGGTACGCTAACTAGTTACCGTCAAATTAAAAAGCGTGATACATTCCATCCGGGTGTATCACGCTTTTAATTTATTTAATATGCTTCTCCGCTATTGAATGATAGTAGCAATGTTAGTGTCTCAACCGGATAGCTTCTTTGTTTTTCTATGCCTGAACGCCCCCTGTTATGTAGTGGCTACCAGGAATACCTCTCCACTGGCGGGTCGGAGACCGTCGCTTCTATCGCTGAAATATCTATCCGTCATATCTTTTGTGGAAATTGTTTGTATATTTTTTAAGCCTGCGGCTGTCGCTAACGCCACTATTTCTGCTACTGTAAAGAAGCTTACAAAGGGGGTTCCTGCAGCAGCGGCGCCTTTAATGGACATTTCCATCAGCGGCTGATCTTCTTCTTCCAATAATGCCACTGGCAGGTAAAAAGCGATGGCGATGACAGATCCCGGCGCCAGCAACATCATTTTGCGGAGGGTATCCACGATGGCTTCCCGGGTAAGATAAAGCGTAACCCCTGTACAGGAAACAACTGCCTGCCGTTGTACATCGAAGCCTTTGTTCAACAGTTCCTCCCACCAGGAAGACACTTCAAAGCTGACGGGTACAAAATGCAGGTTTGCCGGGATGGGGTATCCGTTTTCAATCAGCTTCTTTTCTTTCCAGGCCAATGTATCGGGCTGGTCAATTTCATAGATATCTACCTGCTTAGTGATATCTCTATTCCTCTGGGCAAAAGTATCCAGTCCGGCGCCCAGCAATACATACTGTTTTATGCCTTTGGCAATTTCCTCTTTTGCCAGGTCTTCGATAAAGCGGGACCGGGCTACAATAGAGGCCCGAAGCCGTTTGGTATACTTCATATCCGGGCGTTCGGGCCAATCGTCTGCTGGTGCAATTAATTTCCATCCTATTTCATCTTCCAGTACATGCGGCACGGCATCTGCCTGCACGTGCAGCGCTCTCCACAAGGCAGTCCTTAAAGCGGTGTTATCGGGTTGTATTACTTTTTTTGTTTCCATCATGGTAATTATTCATGCCCCAAAAATAGATACGGTTCTCTTTAAGAAATTGTATAAACCCGACAGCCCCATATTTTTAAGGTTGAAAATCAGGGAATCGTTCTTTGGCGTGTTGTAAGAAAGCGCCGGGTGTTGTACCTGCAAAAAATTTAAAGTCCCTGATAAAATGAGATTGGTCGAAATAATTCTCCAGGTAAGCCAGTTCTGTCAGGGAGTTGATGGGAGTGTTACGCAGCTTTTTCAGCGTACCCTGAAAGCGGCATATCCTGGCATATAGTTTAGGGGAGATGCCCACATGGTGTTTAAACAGGCGTTCGAGGGAGCGTTCAGATATTTGTAAATCTGCCTGGACCTGTTTTAATGCGCCGCCTTGCTGAAATTGCGCAATGGCGTAGCGCACGGGATCATCTTCCGTTTTACAAAGAGCGGTTTGCTGCAGGAAGAACTGTTCCAATGCGGCAATCCGTGCGTCCGGTGACGACTCATCGAAGAGTTGATGATTGATATTGGTTTTAAGGAGATCATGGAGATCGATATGCCGCTGCGTTAATTCCATCGCCGATATTCCAAAAACAGGTTGCAATGCAGTGGGCTGAAAGCTGACGCCAATATTCCGGAAATGCCCTCTGGCACTCATCTCCAGGTATTGGGTCGCTTGTCCGAATAAAAAGGAGGACGGTAGTGTTTGATTGTCTTTGTATACTGCGGCGGGATTTTCCTGGAAAACCAGGCCTGGTGCTCCGTCCGGAATTATTTTAAACTTTTCAATAAAGTCGGTGCTGTTATTTTCCAATAGCCAAAAGAAACGAATGTATTTTCGAAGTGGTGCTATTGGTAATATTATCCTGGCATCCATCTTTGCTATGATATTGTTCCCTGCAAATCTACCTGGTTTTCTTCAAACAATTTATCCATTTTGACGCCATCAAACGAAAAGCCGCCACTGAAATTAAGAGGCGGCTTTTCGCTAATGACTCCCTGAATTTATTGCTCACAGTGGATTTGGACACGGAAAGTTAGAACTTATGGAATAGGTACCGCTAGTGGATCCGTCGCTAAATTCATAATTATAATAGCAAGTATAACGGGTACCTACTTTGACGCTGCCAGTCCACCGTTTCACGCCTTGTTCACAAACTCCATTGACTATTTTTCTGCCTTCTCCCACACAAAGTGGCGTGCCGTACAGATACTGCAAGGCAATATTATCATAGTAATTAAAGGTACGGGGAGTAGCACCTGCACAAGCCAGCATCCAGCTGTCTGGATCTGCCGTACTGGGTGTACCCGGAATATTCACTGCGCCGATATTATCCGGATCAGATTCCGGATGAGGGCCGGGATCATTGTATACGCAGCTGAAATCACGGTTCATATAATCCGAATGACGGAAGCCTATGCAGTGTCCTATTTCATGCTGAAGGGTGGCGGTAGTTTTTGCCACATCGGGATAGGTACCCAATGCCTGGGGATGCGTATTTAATAAAATACTATTAAAAGGGTTTCCATTAGCAGGGAAACCAGAACTTCCCAATACAATAAAGCCATTGCTGGGTCCCTGGTAAAAGCCCTGGATATTAATATCTGCCGTGCCGGTAATACGCTGAAAAGTCATTCGCAAATTGAGCGCATTATACCTGGCAATCGCCTGGTCTGTGGCATCAATATAATTCTGGTCCAGGTTGCTGACGGAAACAGTAATCACTCTTGGCAAACCTGTTACCAGGTTATAAGTTCTGAATTGTTCTGTGCTGGCGATATGGAGAGTAGTGGAAGAAACCGGCTTCTTCTTTAAATCTGCTTCTTTCAGATAAATATCTCCTTCTACAAGATAACCTTCTCTAAAAGCAATTACATTTTTAGTACTAAATCCCAGCGCCTTGATATCAGCCAGCACTTGCTGTGAGACGGCTTTCTCTTGTGATGAGTTGCTTTTTTTACAAGATACATAAATCAAACTGACAATAAGGACTGCCAGCATTAACGATAGAAAAGTTTTCATATGGCTTTTTTAAGTGGGTAATTGAAAATGGGTTACCAGGGTATGTATTCAGGGAGAGTTAACGACAGATAAGTGTAGCGTAAATTCCAGGCTTAATCGACATTACTAATGTAAATAATTAATCTCAATGATGCTGCCACTAATAGCAAAAACAGGCGGGAAATAAAAACATGATAACCTGGGCCTTTTAAAAAGAATAGAAATTTTGCAGACAACCTACTGAATAGCTAGATAAAGGTACAAACGCTATTTCATAACGGTAATCAACGGTTATGAAATAGCGTTTCCTTTTCAATCCATTATGGATACCGGAAAAGCATCATTGATGTGCTGGGTCCCTTCCTTAATCGACACCTCAGTTCCTCTATCCCCCATTTTAAAGTTGATCCGGTATTTATTAATCTTTGACAACAGGTTAAACTCTACTTCAAATTCCCCGGTGGATGTCCAATATCCTCTTAACGCATACAGGTGGCCGGATTTGGCGTCTTTATAAAATTTATAGGCAGCCCCCGCCCCCAAAGGATAGGTGATAGTTGGTTTCCCGGATTGCTTTAACAGCAGGGATAAATTTCCTTTCTTCTCTACAATTTTGGCGCTTTCAATAGCTAAGCTGTTGGCCGGGAAAACGATCATCTTGTTGAACAACTTTCCTTTTTCTGTAGCATTGGAAATGTACCGGGGGGAATCGATCACCGTTTTAGACGCTTGTTCTTCTGCTTTTTTTAAGCTACCAAAGGCGATGGGGGCACTTTTCAATTTTTCATTGGGATGGAGCGCTTGACCAATGAGATCTCCAATCCGTTCCTTCTCCTCGTCTTCTAGTCCGCCTCCTGTAATGATCACGATGGCATTGTGTATGAAATCGGCATGCACCTTTTGTGTGCCCCTGCCTTCCATATTAACGGAATGATCTCTGTCGATCCAAAAACCATATCCGTATCCATTTCCGTTGGGAAATACCGTGTTCACTGATTCTGCTTTTTTCAACCATGCTGCGGAAACAATGGGTTTGTTTTTCCACTTGCCTCCATCTAACAATAGCTGGCCTATTTTAGCGAGATCCCGCGGCAGCAGGGCAAGGTCGCCCCAACCATAATTAATACCATGGCTATTTTTCGACCAATAAACGGACTTGATCCCCATCTCATTAAAAAGGTATTTCCTGGCAAAATCTTCCGGGGTTAATTTAGTGGCCCGGTAAATAATTTCCCCTAACAGGTAATAATTACAACTGCAATAAGAGAATTGCTGACCGGGATTGGCGACAAAAGGAATGTTGAAGATAAACTTCGGCCAATTATCTGTTGGAAACAACTGACGGAACAGGCTATCTTCATTTGAGAAGCCGCAATCAAAGCCCGACTTCATGGTGAGCAGGTCTTTAATGGATAAGGTGGCAAATTCCTTCGCCGTTGGCGTAATCTCCGGGAAAAATGACGCTACCAATTGATCCTCATTCTTTATGTAGCCCTTATCTATGGCGATGCCAATAAGCAGGGATGTTACGGATTTTGTGCAAGATGCTATGTCATGCCGTAAATCTGAATGGAAGGGATAAAAATAGGCATCAAGTATAATCTTCTTGTTCCGTACAATTAAAAGGCTGTGAATATTTACTTTCTTCTCCTTCACATAAGTAAATATATCGCTTAACCCTTTTGAGGAAAATCCCTCGTCTTCAGGCGGCGAGAAAGAAAGTACTTCATGCGGATCCTGGGATGTGGCGTTTTTTGTTGTTTGAGAAAAAATCAGTACTGATTTCAACAGTAATAATAATAACAAAACAATTCTTTTGCAATGGAAGCCGGGCATAACGAGGAGTTTATATAACTATACCGGTGAAGTTAAAAAAATTCCCGGAAAAATGAGTTTGTATAAAAAAAGGTAAGTACGGGGAAGTCAGGCAACCTGTCATCCCCGTACTACCGGCGTCAATACAGCTATATGAGCCTAGCTCCTGTTCCCCGTTTTGGCTTGCCGCACCTGTTGCCCTTCTTTATTATTGAACTTGTACAAAATACTCACACGGTATCGTGCGGCATTGGGATTACTCATTTGATTAAAGGTATAATTGCTGCCCTTTGTAAAGGTGCGATATTGACGGGAGTTCAAAATATTAGTGCCATCTACCACCACAGCAATTTTATTTTTCCAGTAGTTTTTGCTGATACCCACATCCAATGCGTGGGTAGCTTTTGTAAGTGTTTGTGCCGTCTGTTGTGCTCCTGTAAAGTTATAGCGCATCTGTAAGCCAAACTGTTTAAGCACCTTTACTTGTGCACTCATGCGGGCGGTCAGCATCTGCCCGGAGAAATCATAATTTTGCAGCTCATAAGTACCATGCTGGGTAAAAGAATAGATATTAAATTCCCCATTGAGTTGTAATGGCTTTATAGGCTGATAAGAAGCTGATAATTCAAATCCACGGCGTTGTTCATTTGTTATATTAATAGGTAACGTGATCATTACGCCTTTATCATTCCTATAGGTATAGTCCTGCAAAGGGTCGTTGGTATGATGAAAATACAAGGATGGATTGATGGTTATTTTTTTCCATTGTTGCAAGAAGCTCCACTCAACCACATGCGCATAAGAAGGGTTTAAGCCAGGGTTCCCGATAGACTGCACGTTAAAATCCGTTAGCTCATTGAATGGATACAACAACCACAAAGAGGGGCGATTGATACGTTTACTATAGCTCAACTGCATATTGGCGCTTTCCTTAAACTGGTAACTCAGGTGTACGGTGGGAAACAGCCGGTTATAATCCTTTTGCTGGCTATATACGCTTTTTTGATCAGCGATATCAATCTTCGTGAATTCGGCACGTACACCTAATAAATAAGAAAAGTGTTTCACTTTGCTGCTGAATTGGGCATATGCGCTGCTAATCAGTTCACTGTATTGCAAATCGTTGTCTATGTTATCAATAATAGTCCATTTCCCGTCACTTCCCTGTTCTGCTTTAAACTTACTGCTCACCCGCCTGTTTTCTGCCTTCACGCCAACATCCAGTGTAGATAAGGCTCCCAGGGGTTGGGTAAAATCAGATTGTATTAAAAAGTCTTTACTTTTGCTAATGGCATTTGTAGCTATTGCGGGCAATGTGGTATGAACAGGCACATAATTATCCGTAAATAATTGCCAGGTTTTATCACTATTCCAGAAATCGTATTGCATTTCCACACTAAACTTGCGTCGTGGCTGTTTAAACGTTTTGGTATAATTGAATTCCAGTTGATTATAATCGCGACGCTCCCACGACTCTCCTTTCCTTACCAAACTGCTATCTGTCACATTGCCGGTAAGCATATCAATATTTCCGGTTGTTTTATCATGATCCTTCGTGGCATTCTTCAAAAAGGCCACGGTAATGGTATTGCGACTATTCACAAAATAATCAGCGCCCAGGTACAGCATCTTACCGTCGTCATGCCTGTTTTCCGCTTTCGCTTGTTGTACCTGCGTATTTGATGCTGCCTGTGTGGAGGTGTACTTACCCACATAATCAGAATTTCTGAATCCAAAGGTGGAGAACAGGTTGATCTTTTCGGATTTATAATTCAAACTGGGGGCAATGCGTGCGTCATTAGGATAACCTGCTGCCAGGCGAACCTGCCCGGTAAAGCCCAGTTTTTTGTTTTTCTTTAAAATGATATTAATGATACCTGCAGCACCAGCAGCGTCGTATTGTGCAGCGGGATTGGTGATGATCTCGATCCGTTCTACCTGGTCGGCCGGTATTTGCTCCAGGGCATTGCTTTGCGTGAGCCCGGATCTACGGCCATTGATGAGTACAAATACGTTGCTGCTACCCCGTAGGCTAATAGTACCCGTTGGGCTCACCGCCACCGAAGGTACATTGTTCAGAATATCAGTAATAGCGCCACTTTGCGAGAGAATATCCTTTCCTACTTCAAAAACTTTTTTATCCAGCTTCAAACTTACGCTGGCCTTTTCTCCGGTTACTACTGTTTCTTTCAACATCCGGGTATCTTCCTGCAAATAAATGGCGCCTATATCTGCTTTCAAATGATGCAGGGATACGGAAGTGGTTTTCTTTAGAAATTGATAGCCGAGGTAGGAAAACTCAATTGTATAGTTGCCTGTGGCAATGCCTTCCACTTTAAACATTCCTTTTTCGTCACTTACACCGCCATTTAACGGCTTTGCCGTACTGTCTTTTACCGTGACAGTCACATAAGGCAGCGGCTTTTTAGTGCCCTGATCATATATTTTACCTGAAATAACACCGGGGTGAACTTGTGAAAAAACGGACTGTGGCAGTACCCAGCAGCCGACTAATAGTAGGGATAATAGTAATGTTCTCATGCGTCTTAGATTTCTGTTACAAGATTACCGCACTATTGGAATTATTTCCCTTACAACCTTGCCAACTGCACAATAGCCTTCTGAACTACACTTTAATCATTATTATTACTACTATCTTTACGATATGTACCGTCTATTCCTTACCGTTATCGTACTTATCTCATTTGCCTCCTGTAAGCCGGGCTTACCAGCAGACATCGGCAACCCTGTCTTTAAAATTGGGGATGACACCACCTGGGCGCTAAAAAGCTACGTTGATACGGCCTGGCAGCCGGACCAGGGGGATACAGACGATAAAATATACTGGCAACGCATACCACTCGAAATGCCGCCATTACCGTCTACCACAACAGTACTGGGGCTACAAATAAATACCTTCGGGGCTTTCGATGTTTATTGGGACGGTGAAAAAATAGGCAGCAATGGGCAGGTACAAACCTCTTCCATGAAAGAAATACCAGGTACGGAAACCACGCACTACTTAATCCCTTCCCATCTGGCAGGCGAAGGTAAACATGTGGTTGCCGTCCGGAAGTCGCAGGCCTACCTGAGTGAAGACAAACGGTTGGTAAAACTTACGGTAGCTCCCTATACTCAGCTATTAACGCAGTCTATTGTGGGTACTTCGCTCATGAATATAGCGGCGGGTATGTTTTTACTGGCCGCCGTATATTATTGCTTTATGTTCGTGAACAGCCGGCGAAGAGATCGTTCCATACTGCTTTTCAGCCTTACCTGTTTATTGTTTTTCTGTTTACAAATGGCAGAATATATAAAATTCTATATCGATATCCCTTATTCCCATTTTTACGTTAGATTGGAAACCATTGGTGTACTTACGTTTATCATATCCTTCCTCGTACCCTATTACTTTTCCATCCAGTTTAACTATAAAAGAAAGGGCTATCTGCTTGGCCTATTGTTGATAGCATTGGTACTCATTTACATTTTCAATTTCCATAATTATGATATTACGGCATATCGCTTTAGTGCGACGATGTGGTTCACTGCCACTTATATTGCGGCAGTAGCCGTATATCAAAAACAAAAATCGGGGATCGTCGTGTTGGCGGGTTTGCTGATAAGTGCTGTCATCAGCTATTTTCTTTACTTTGACATCAGCTTATATTGCAGCTTTTGCATTATTGTATTGTGCATGTTGTATTTGCTTACGGTAAAAGCCAAAGCAGCAGAAAATGAATACCGGTCTTCCTTAATACTTTCAGCACGGTTGAAGATGGAGCTGATTAAGAAAAATATCCAGCCACACTTTATCAAAAATACACTTACCTCTTTAATTGACTGGATAGAAGAATCCCCCAAACAAGGCATTGTATTTATACAGGCGCTTTCCGATGAATTTGATTTACTTAACGAGATTTCAGAGGCCACGCTGATCCCGATCGAAAAAGAAATTGCCCTGTGCAAAACACATCTTACCATTATGCAATTCCGGAAAGAAATAAAATATGATTGGGTGGAAGCGCATATAGACCCTTCTGATTCGATTCCACCGGCCATTATCCATACCGCGCTGGAGAATGGTATTACCTACAGTGTTCCTCTCCGCCATGATACCGTGTATTTCCGGTTATCATTTGAGCGCAACGAGCGGTATAAACAATACACATTAACTACGATCGCCAAGAACCGGGTACCTACACATAAAACGAAAACAGGTACAGGGTTTCAATATATAAAAGCGAGGCTCACGGAAAGCTATGGTGATAACTGGGAATTCTCCTCTGCTGAAAAGCCCGATGGTTGGGAAACTATTATTAAAATATTTAATCACGCATGAGAATATTGATTATAGAAGATGAAGCAAGAATAGCCAAAAGGATAGAACGTATGACGCGTGAATTCTTTGGTGAGCTACTGGTATCCATTGACAAATGTGAATCAATAGCGGAAGGCTTGTTGTATTTGGAACAGCATCCTATTGATGTACTATTGCTGGATTTGAACTTAAATGGAGAAGATGGATTCACTATATTAACTACCGTCGTATCAAAATCATTTCATACCATTATTATATCTGCCTATACGGAAAAGGCTATTCATGCTTTTGCTTATGGTGTGCTCGACTTTGTACCGAAACCATTTGATGAAACCCGCTTATCGCAGGCATTTACGCGCATCAGTGCTGCGAGTGCGGAGGCTAAAAATGGGATGCAATACGTGGCTATAAAAAAAGCAGGCGCCATATCGCTCATTGACGTACAAAATATTTGTTACATCAAAGGCGCCGGTATTTATACCGAGATTCATTTGCACGATACGGGCACCGTATTACATGATAAATCTTTAGAAAAACTGGAGCAACTTCTCCCGCCTATGTTTGAGCGTATTCATAAATCGTATATTGTAGCCATTCCGCAGGTACGGCAACTAATCGTAAATGCTGGCGGAAAATATGAGCTCATTTTGAAAAACGGAGATGTATTACCTATTGGCAGAACGCGCTATCAACAACTAAAAATGAGGCACTTTAACGAAGCTGATAATAACACCAATAATACCTAAAATCGAACAAAGGTGTCCGTATCCGAACATTCTCCTCATAAAAACACATATCATAAATATATAAACATAGCCACCACAGCAGACAGCAGCATATCCGGGCAAATGGTATGGTACTTGTCTCCCACAATTATAATGTGCCAATGATGATGCTCAAACAGCTCGCATAGCGCCATCAGTGAACCGTTTAAAAGTACTTTTTAAATTACCCTTATGTTCCCGAACTACTTGAAGATCGCTTTACGTGTTCTCTGGCGCAACAAGATTTATGTAGTCCTCAACCTGGTAGGTCTGGGCTTTGCCATTGCCTGTTGTATATTGTCTTACTTAAACTATAATTACCGGGAGCACTTCGACCGGAATCATTCACATACCGAACATATTTACCGGTTAAACAGTACCCGCCTGGTAGATGGAAGTAAGCAGTCGTGGGCGGTGGTACCCTTGCCATTAGCGGAAGCCTTGAAGAAGGAAACCGCCGGAGCTGACCGGATTGCCCGGCTTAGCAGTGCTTCAGCGGTGGTAAAAATTGGAGAAAATACTTTCGACGAACATATTCACTATGCAGACCGGACGCTGTTTGATTTCTTCGACTTCCCCCTAAAATATGGTAACCTGTCTGGTTTTAACCAAGCGAACCAGGTAATCATTAGTGAAGCTTTTGCAGATAAATACTTTCCAAAACAAATGCCGGTAGGCCAGGCGCTCACGCTCATCGAACCGGGAGGTAACCCAAAGATTTATACGGTGACGGCGGTGGCGCAACAAATTCCCGCCAATTCAAGTATTCAGTTTGACCTCATCACTTCTTTTGAAAATGGGCTTGCTTATGGTCCAACAGCCAGCAATGACTGGGCAAACACCGGGCTTGTTACCACTTTTATGGAATTAAAAAATGCGAATGCTGCCCGCATCGTAACCGCCAACCTAACGCCCTATATTGCGCTTCAGAATCATAATCATCACGATTGGCCGATACAAGGTTTTACCCTCCAACCTTTTTCCAAATTGGCGGTCAGCTCGGATATTGATATGCCCGGATACGTATATGGCAGCCAGTTAACGGCCAATCCCCGTGGTGTACTTGTGATTGTACCCGCTATTATGTCGCTGTTTATTTTGCTGATTACCTGTTTTAATTTTACCAATATTTCTATCGCCTTTGCCAGTAGCCGGTTAAAAGAGATCGGTATCAGGAAAGTAATCGGAGGTTTCAAACGTCAGTTAATCTGGCAATTCCTGACAGAAAATATGGTGCTTTGCTTATTGGCGGCTGTATTGGCGTTATTGTTTGTCCACTTACTATTACCTGCTGTCAATCAGCTGACCGGTGTTAATCTCTCCCCTGACTATCGCAGGGATTATGCTTTCTGGCTTTTCCTGTTGTGTATTCCCGCAGTCAGTGCCATTCTTTCCGGCCTATATCCGGCTGTATATGTGAGCTCTTTTCAGCCATTAGCGATTCTTAAAGGTAAAACCGCACTTGGTGCATCCAATCGTTTTACACGTTTCCTGTTGATTTCACAGTTTAGCTTGTCGTGCTTTGCACTGGTAGTCGGTATCGTGATGTCCCAGAATGCCTCCTTTCAACAAAAAGTTGATTTTGGGTATTCCATCAATGAAATAGCGGTGGTGTCTATCAACAACCCTCACGAGTACCGCATTTTTAGCGAGGCCGTGCAGCAAAACCCGGAAATTAAAAGTGTGGCGGGATGTGTGCAACAAATTGGTGACGGCACTTATACGCAGACTGCCAAAATTGAAAATAGTGAAATACAAACACAGGTGGCACAGGTGGGTGGCGAAGCGTATCTGAATAGTATGGGGATCCGCTTAGTGCAGGGTCGTCAATTTTACAATACCGGCTCAGATGTAGATGCGTCGATCATCGTCAATCAAACTTTTCTGCAACGATTGCAGATAAAACAACCTCTTGGTCAGCAAGTAACCCTGGATAGCATCCGTTACACGATTGTTGGCGTAGTGAAGGACTACAAGGAATACGGTCTGCACGGACTTGTACCTCCTTGCGTACTGCGCATGGCTAAACCGGAGGATTACAGGTATATGGTGGTTCGTACAGGTAAAGATAACATTTCACAGGTAACAAAATATTTGCAGGCGGCCTGGCATCAACTGGTGCCCAATGTCCCCTACCGGGGTTACCTGCAATCAGATCTGATTGAAAAGGAAGTCCGCATGACACAGGCCTTCAAATCAATTGCTTTTTTTCTCGCTATTATTACTTTGCTGCTATCTGCATCCGGTTTGTTCGCACAAATTTCTTTGAATATAGATAAGCGAAGCAAAGAGATTGGTATACGCAAGGTACTGGGGGCATCGATCCTACAAATTATTGGGCTGGTTAACAAAGAGTTCATACGCATACTGCTGATTGCGTTCGTAACAGGTTCCATACTGGGTTACTTGTTTACCAGCGGGTTTATTTTCCAGGTCATTTATCAATATCATCCTGCCGTTGGGCCCATGCCTTATATTGGTACTTTCCTCATTGTGTTGCTTTGCTGCGGTGCCATTATCGGAACAAAGGTATTCAAGGCAGCCAATGCAAATCCAATTGACAGGTTACGTTCGGAATAATAGTTTATCCTTTAGCACCGTTTCTCTGCAACTTTCTTTTAGCCGGGACGTCTTTATACCGGAAGATTAAGGGCTTCAAAATATTAGTTTTGAAGCCCTTTTTAATGCTGTTATAAACATAGATCAGATCCCTTTGCTCAGCGCTTCGTTCAGTTTCTGTATGGTCATGTCCTGGCTCGGTCTTGGTGCACTATTATCAAATATTTTTCCATCTCTCCCAATAATAATATAATGCGGAAGATTTGAGGCGAGAGAAATTAGCTGTCGCCGGGCATCAGGACTTTATATCCTGCTGTCAAGATCTGGCTGGGGGGATTCCGGGAATTTTGGTAAATTTATGCATGCTCAACTTCCTTGAACACCTTTCCCCGCAGTCCGGGAATAGCCGCCCGGAAAGCCCTTTTCACTCCAGCCCGATATTCCCGGGAACGTTAAGCCCATCACCATGAAACGGACAAACGATTCGTGACCTACCACCAGCAATTATTTATCTGATAATATATGCTTATGCGCAACATGATTTTCATGCTGATCCTTTTTACCTGCCATACCGCCACATCGCAATCTATACCACCGGGCATGAACGGTGTACCTGCGTGGTTTTCGGCCTGGGACTTCGTTTGCCAACACAAATTTGGCCCGTCTCCCACCACTCCAACCATCTACTTATATGACGATTCGGCTTATTATTCCACAGCTCCGGTTGCGGCAACCGATCAACGTTTCACCGCCCCCGGTCCCGGTGGAAAGTTGGTGGAATGGTATACCGGTCTACACAACAACACCTTGCGCATCCCTGACGGGCAATCCGTTCCCCTGGGCCTGATGTCTTTTGCGGCGGAAGATTCGGCAGGCAATCCATTCTTCGTGATGGCCACGCCGGGGTTCTGGAAAAATGCCGGTGTGGAAAGCAAGGAACTCGGGCTGGAAAAGCTGATCACCGCCGTGTTCCTGCACGAATTCGCGCATACCCGCCAACAACAGGGAATGGGCGCAACGGTAACGGCCATTGAACAAAAACACCCTTTCAAGGATCCTCCCCTTTCTGACGACATTGTGCAGCATCTTTTTTCAAAAGACAGTGTGTATGTTGAAAGATGGAAAAAAGAAACGGACCTCTTCTACCAGGCTGCATTCCATCCGGATAAGCGCACTGCGAAAAAATTGACCTGCGATGCATTACGGATGCTCCACGAACGACAGCGCAGTTATTTCACAAACGACCGGGCGATCTTACAACAGCTGGATGATATCTTCCTGACGATGGAAGGACTGGGACAGTTTTCGGGCTTGTATTGGCTGCAACACCCTGCTGGCGGGAAGTTTCCGTATGCCACGGCGGTAGAAGGAATGCGGCGGAAACGGAATCAATGGTCGCAGGAGGAAGGACTTGCCATGTTCCTCCTTCTCGATAAAATTGGCCTGAAAAATTGGGAAGCGGATGTATTGTCCAACAATCCGAAAACAATCGTGCAACAATTGCACACCGCCTGCGGCTGCCAATAAAACAAAAATAGCCGTCTCAAAAATAATTTTTGAGACGGCTATTTATACTTTAACGGGAAAATGGCGGCTTAAATTTTCAGTTTTAAGTTTCTTTGGTTCAATAATGAATTCAAAGAAATTATTACGCTTTAAAGGCTTCCCGAAGCGCTGTAATTCCTTCCATTCTATTTCATATTGTTGGTGTAAAGTATCCCGCCCCATGCTAAAAAAATACAAAATTAGCGTAACAATGTACAACTAAAACAGCTGCATACTTGTATATTTTTGCCAATATAAATTTTAAAAAAATGAAAATTTTAATGATTGGCGCAGGTGGCACTATTGGCAAGAGGGTTACCGCGGCACTGAAAGCACATGAAGTCATCACAGTAGGAAGAAACAGCGGAGCCATTAGGGCGGATATCTCTTTGGAAATGGCGGCAGACAGTTTATTCAAACAAGTATCAGATGTAGACGCTGTGATCTGTGCTGCCGGTGACAGTGTTACTGATCAGCTGTCAGACATGAATAAAGCGCAATTCATGGTTGGTATTCAGCAGAAGCTGTGGCCCCAGATGAACCTGGTACTTTCCGGTATAAAGTACCTGAAGGATCATGGTTCGTTTACATTGATATCGGGGAAAATGGGCGAATTTCCCGCTAAGGGATCGTCAGGAAAGGCCTTTGTGAATGGGGCAATCAATAGCTTTGTATTGGCTGCCGCGCAGGAAATGCCCAGGGGTATCCGGCTTAATGTTATCAGCCCTGCTAAAGTTTCTGATATGAACGAAGATGAATTAATAGCGGCTTATGTAAGATGTCTTGAGACATCAGTAAATGGAGAAATTATAAGGGTTGGTTACCATAAATAATTTAAGATAAAGATATCGAACATGCTTTTTATCCAAATTGGGAAGGAAACGCGCAAGTGCGTACTTATTCATTGGAAAATAATATGCTGACATATACGGTGACTACCGCTACAAACGGAGGTGCTGCAGTAGCAAAAGTGATATGGAAGAAAGATTAGAGGAGACACTATTTTTATATTACGACCAATATCACTTATGAAAATAATATTATATTGGGAACGTGGAAGAAAAAACACTGATAAGATACAAGCAATTAAGTGCACAAATGGAGGCTACTTATCTCAAAAAAACTGATGGTGCACCATCAGTCAATTATGAATTGTTGTTTAACGAAGTCACCACACTTCTGGACGCCGATCAGGATTGTTTGTACCCGCTTTTACAGATCTATCTGGAGATAACCCCATAACATTCGCTTTATTTGTTGCTGATGAACTGATTTCCAACCCCAACTTCTGCCAACAGCGATACCGGTTAACATTCTGTTACCTCCATTGAAACAAAGAATCCTTTTACAAACCGAAACAATTTTTAGTTTTACGGTTAATTATGGGGAGGGATGAATTACTGCATGCAAATGACCAGGACCTTTTAGCGGAAATTGGCAAAAGGAATAAGCTGGCGTTTGACGTGCTATACAATCGTTACTGGAAGGATGTTTTCAACGTTGCCTGCAAGCGGATACGCAATACAGATCTGGCCCAGGATATTGCGCAGGATGTATTTGTTCAGTTGTGGACCAGGGAAAAACTTACTCCCATTAATAATCTTCCGGGGTATCTGCGTATAGCCACGCGCAATGGGGTTTTCAAGCAACTGGAAAAGGAAAGCCGGTATGGTGGCTTACCTGACGACAGTGAAGAACAGCTACCGGGCTACGGCCTTGCAGACGACCATGTGCTGTACAAGGAATTTCATGCAGCATTTGAAGCGCTGACCGACACACTCCCCGCCCAGCAAAAACAAATTTTCAACCTGCGCTTCCGCAACGGGTACAACACACAACAGATTGCCGAACAGCTGGGCATCTCAGAGAAAACCGTCAGAAACCAGACGGGGCGTGCCCTTTCGAAACTCAGAGCATCACTGATTATACTGCAAATTGCGCTGATACTCACCATGAAGTGACATGACATACGCATATAAATAAAAAATATTTGTATGCCGCGTGGGCGCATTTATTTTTTTCGACTCATTCTACATAGAAACAGACAATGATGGACAACCGCGAGCGGGAGCTTTTTAAAATTATGCTAAATCGTTATAGAACTGGTAACGCAACCAGGGAGGAGATTTCCTTCCTGGAATCCTGGTTCGATTTGGCAGATGCTACAGAAGATTTCATTACCGCGGAAAATGAAGCCGCCTACGAAGGGCTGAAAGCCACGCTGAAAAGCAAAATAGATGTGGAAATAGCGCATATTGACGCACAACAGCCGGCGGCAAAGCACGTGTATATACGCCATTGGGCAGTAGCAGCAGCCATCGCAGCCATTATTGGCATTGGCAGCCTGCTCCTTGTCAGACAGCACAAACAACCTTCCCGGCAGCCGCTGACTGCTTACACCGCCGGCGCTCCTACCCTGCGTTTGGCAGACGGCACAGTAATAGCGCTGGACAGCATAGCAGGCGGCCAAATCGCCAGCCAGCAAGGGGTTATTATCACAAAAGAAAAAGATGGTTCGTTACTTTATACATCTACCCAGGCTCAAAACAATAATGCCAACCAGGAAAATATATTATCAACGCCAGCGGGCATGACATTCAAGATTATATTGCCAGACGGGTCTACCGTATGGCTCAACGCCGCCAGTAAGTTGAAGTACCCCGCCTCCTTTGGCAACGCTGACCGAACAGTGCAACTGGAGGGAGAAGCGTACTTCGATATTGCGGCAGTTGCCAACAAGCCATTCATCGTACAATCCGGACACCAATCGGTGCTGGTGCTCGGCACCTCGTTTAATGTGAATGCCTACACAGAGAATGACGCCTCTAAAACCACCCTCCTCCAGGGTTCTGTTAAAGTAAACAATAATAACGGCTCAACCGTGATTCAGCCCGGCCAGCAGGCAATCTGCGACCACCATACCAACCACAGCATCGTCACCATCAACGCTGATACAGAAAAGGAAACTGCCTGGATGAAAAACATGTTCTCCTTTAAAAACGATAACCTGCAAGTTGTTATGCATGAGGTGGCCCGTTGGTACAATGTACAGATCAAATACCGCGGTCCTATATCTGATGAAAGGTTTTTCGGGGAAATTTCCCGCAACAGTAAACTGGAAGACGTATTAAAAATACTGGAGGTCAACGGCATTACATTTGAAATAAATGGAAACGTTATCACCATTGCCAATAAGCAGTAAGGACTAATCAGTAATCATAACAGCCAACTAAAATGTCAAGATTGTATGAATGAATTTGTAATCAGCTAAAGTCATCTTTCCAAATCAACCAAAGTATGCGGTAACGTTTCATCCGCCCAGTGACACAAGCTGCCGGCCAACGCTTATCCGCTCATTTTTAGACTAAATCCAACTAACATGAAATTTAAGTTTCATTGTCCTCCGTTGTCGTTCGCGACAGGGGCAGGGAAATCTTTGCGCTCACCTTTCAGATCATGGATGATGCTGGCACTGATCATATTACTACACCTGCCCTTGCGTGCGGCCAGCCAGCATATCACTATCAGCAGGCATAACGCCTCCCTGGAAAGCATCTTCAACGACATCAAAACGCAGACTGGTTTTACCTTTTTCTACAAGGGGAATATCGACCCCACCACACTGAAAACGGATGTTGAACTGAAAAATGCCAGCCTGGAAGAGGCATTGAAATCCTGCCTGAAAAAATTCGACCTTAGTTACACGATTGTTAGCAAAACAATCGTGATTACCGCCGGACGGAGCAACAACAGCCCTACACCCGCTGTTCCCCCGGCTGTAAATGACAGCCTGATCTATGGGAAAATTGTAGATAGTTTGACCAAAGAAATCCTGATTGCTGTTTCCGTATACGTTAAAAACACCTCTGCCAGAACGCTAACAAACGACAAAGGGCAATTCAGCATCAAAGCCAGTCCCGGTGACATGCTCGTATTAACCAGCGTTGGGTTCCGTACCAAGGAAGTACCTGTTAGTGCTATCGGCAACCGGGTCATCCTGCTGGCCCCCAGGTCAAGTTCGCTGAATGATGTGGTGGTAACAGGTTACCAGGTAATCAAGAAAGATAATTATACCGGTAACGCCATCGTGGTTAAAGGAGAAGATCTGAAACGGCTTAATCCGCAGAATATGCTGAAAGGCCTTGCCTCCTTTGATCCCTCGCTCCGGATCGCCGACAACAACCTATTCGGCTCCGACCCCAATGCCATGCCTAAAATCAATATCAGGGGTACTACCGCTATGCCGAACGGCGAAATACTGGACAGGAACAATCTTTCCAGTTCCTACAACCTCCCGGTGTTCATCATGGATGGGTTTGAAGTACCCATGCAGAAAGTAGTGGATATGGATATCAACCGCATCGCCAGCGTTACCATCCTTAAAGATGCAGCCGCCACAGCAGTATATGGCTCCAGGGCTGCCAATGGGGTGATCGTCATCACTACCAAAGCACCACAACCGGGTCGCCTGCGCCTTTCCTACAACGCGGAAATGAAGGCCACTGCCCCCGACCTCAGCGATTATAGCGTACTCAATGCAGCCAACAAACTAGCATACGAAAAACTCGCCGGCCTCTATTCTACTGCAAACAATAGCGCCACCACCCAGGACGAACTTGATCAGCAATACTATTCCAAACTTAAAAATGTAGTGAGCGGCGTTAACACCTACTGGCTTTCACAGCCATTACGTAATGCCTACTCACAAAAGCATTCCGTATACGTGGAAGGCGGCGACTCTTCCTTCCGGTATGGGGTGGACCTCCGCTATCAAACTGATCCCGGCGTGATGAAAAATTCCGGTCGCGACCGATACAGCGGTGGTATGAGTTTTACGTATAATCCTAACGCCAGGTTGATATTGAAAAACGACCTGACCGTTACACGGGTAAATGCCCGCAACTCCAACTACGGCAACTTCTCCACCTATGTGGCCATGAATCCTTACTATCCTATCTACGGAGAAGATGGTAAATTGATTCGTGAAATCGCCAACTGGCGGGTAGATACACATCAGCCAGGCAAGGACCAATACAAAAATCTGCCGGTACTGAACCCGCTGTATGAAGCCAGCCTGGGAAACTTCGATAAATCCGATTATACAGAGCTGATAGATGCATTTTCTGCCGATTGGCGCATCACACCGGCACTGCGCGTGATAGGCCTGATGAGTTTGAACAGCACTACCTCTACCACCAATAAATTTGTTTCTCCTTTCAGTAATGCCTTCTACCTCGACCCTCCGGAGGCAGCCATGAACAAAGGTTCCTATGATTACACGGCTACACGCTCACTCAACCTGGATGGAAACATCCGTATGGTTTATAATAAACTGATTGGTGACCACTCCGTAAATGCAGTGCTGGGCGCCAATGTAACCTCTTCCACTTCAGATTACAAAGGCTTCCAGGCCCGCGGATTCTCCAACGATAAATTCAGCAGCATCGCCTTTGCGCGTACTTACACTCCTAACGAAGCACCTAAAGGTAATGTGGATGAAAGACGCCTGATCGGCTCCTTCTTCAGTGGCAGCTATTCGTACAAAAACAGGTACCTGTTCGACGCGGCTGTTCGTTTGGACGGATCATCTGCATTCGGCGCCAATAAAAGGTTTGCGCCATTCTGGTCAAGCGGTATCGGATGGAACGTACATAATGAAAGCTGGTTCAGGAACAGCTTACCCGCATTGTCCAGGTTAAAACTCACCGGTACAGCAGGCCTGACTGGCTCGGTAGACTTCCCTCCTTTCCTGGCGAGAACCACCTATAGCTACCAGACTTCCAACTGGTACGCTACCGGCATCGGTGCCATTGTAAACGGGTATGGCAACGATAACCTGCAATGGCAGAAAACCACCAACTACGAAGCCCGCGCAGAGATTGGCTTCCTGCAGGACAGAATTGTGCTCACACCGGTATATTACTATAAGCTTACCAAAGGTTTGCTGACAGACATCAATATTGCGCCATCCACCGGCTTCTCTACCTATAAAGAAAACCTGGGCGACATGGCCAATAAAGGTTACGAACTGTATGTAACCATCAACGCAGTGCGCAAAGAAAACCTGAACATCAACCTGACAGGCAACCTGGCGCACAATACCAACACTATCGTAAAAATTTCCAACGCACTAAAGGCATATAATCAAAGTGTAAACGATTACCAGCTGGACCCTAACAAAGGTGCGCAAGGTAAGCCACTGCTGCGTTTTGCGGAAGGTCAGTCGTACAACACTATCTATGGCGTAAAATCCCACGGCATCGACCCGCAGAACGGACGTGAGCTCTACGAAAAACCGGATGGCAGTCTCACCTACGACTACGATGTCGCCTACACGCGTCCTATCGGTGATTACACCCCCACAGCGGAAGGATTCTTTGGCAGTAACATCACCTGGAAACGCTGGATGATGAGCTTCAGCTTCCATTATAAATTTGGCGGGGATATGTACAACCAAACACTGGTTGACAAAATTGAAAATGCAGACCCACGCTTTAATGTGGATAGCAGAGCCCTGACTATGCGCTGGCAGCAGCCGGGTGACCAGGCACTGTATAAGAACATCACCGATCTTAACCTGACCTACGCCAGCAGCAGATTTATTCAAAAAGAAAACCTGCTGGAGCTACAGTCGCTGTACTTCTCTTACGACCTGGCACAGGCCATTGCCCGGCATATAGGCCTGCAATCCCTGCGTGGAGCAGTTACGATGAACGATATACTGCGCATATCCAGCGTAAAACAGGAACGTGGTATCGATTATCCTTTTGCAAGAAGCCTTACCTGTTCCATCCTCGCAACTTTCTAAAATACATCCTCATGAAGAAATTAATTGTAATACTGATCCTGGGAGTATCGATGATTTCCTGCAAAAAATTTCTTGACATAAAACCGCAGACGCAGGTAGACAGAGATGAACTTTTTAACTCAGAACAAGGATTCAGAGAAGCGCTGAATGGGGTTTACACCCTCTGCGCCGGTCAATCGCTCTATGGTGGTCAACTTACCTACAACACGCTGGATGTATTGGGCCAGAACTATACTTTCAGTGATGTTACCAACCAGGAAATTGCCAATTTCATCTATACCGGCAGCGCCATTAAAGGTGTGGTAAACGATGTATGGAGTAATGCTTACAAAGCGATTGCCAACTGCAACTACCTGCTGCAGGCAATTGATAAGGACACCACTATTTTCAGCAATGGCAGCTATCGCCTGATTAAGGGAGAAGCACTTGCGTTGCGCGCATATATTCATTTTGATATGCTACGCATGTTCGCACCGTCGTTCGTAAACGGGGCAACGCAGAAAGGCATTCCTTATGTTACCAGGGTGGGTACCACTTCTACCCCGTTCTCCCCGGTAAATGCTACGATAGACAGTGTACTGAAAGATTTGAGCGCTGCCAAAGGGTTGCTACAGAACGATCCTATTAAAAACGCCGCCTATACAGTAGGCTATCCCGATGATAAAACAGCCACCGAATTGGGCAATGCAGACCTGTTTATGCAGAACAGGCGCCACAGGCTGAACTACTATGCGGTGTGTGGAGAACTGGCACGCGTATACCTTTACCGCAACGACTATACGAATGCACTGGCAAATGCCGAAGAAGTAATACTGACACAAAAATTTCCATTTACCAAACAGGAAGATTTCTTCCAGACAGATATCCAGAAACGCGATCGTATTTTTTATAAAGAAATCATTGGATGCTGGTACACAGAAACAACGGGCATTATCCAATCGTTACAAGACCGTTTTACCAAACAAAATCCTGCATACAGCGCTACCACCAACCAGATAAATGATATTTATGAGATTGGCACTTCCGGTGCGGAAGACTGGCGGCTGAAGCAATGGTTCCTGAATACGGCGTCGGCTACCGGTGGGCCCGACCGTGCAGTATTACAGAAATACTATCGTAATGCTTCGCCGCTCACCAATATACACCCGCTGGTAGCGCCGGCGCTGCGCCTGTCAGAACTATATTACATTGCAGCAGAGGCCAGCTTTGATAAAGACCAGCTACGCGCCCTGAATTACTACAATACCATGCGCAGGGCTCGCGGAATTGGAAACCAGGTAAGCAGCGTTGCCAGCAAATCGGCCTTTATTGACCTACTGATAAAAGAAGCCCGGAAAGAGTTTTATGGAGAAAGCCAACTATTCTTCATGTATAAGCGCCTGCATCACGCAGTATACATCAACGCGACCAATTCCAAACAACCATCAAACAGCATTTTCGTACTGCCGTTACCGGATGATGAAAACGCTTACAGAAATAACTAACAAGCATACCATGAAAAGATTTTCCATCATCACTATTCTTGCCTGCCTGTTATTCAGCTGTAAAAAGGATAATATTGAGCCATACAATCTGACAAAGGACAATATATACCTGGATTACGCCACTACAGATAGCCTTGTTTATTCGTTCGCCTACCATCCCACACTTGAAAAAGACACCCTCTGGGTACCGGTTATTATATCGGGAAAGACGGTGCACCAGGACAGGCATTTTAAACTATCAACCGTAGATACCAGCACAACTGCTGTATCCGGAAAACATTATGAGCCATTGAAGGCTTCGTATACCATGCCGGCAGATTCGGGCACTGTAAAAATACCAATTGTACTATTTAATGTAGACACAGCGCTGGCCAATAAATCGGTGACCCTGACCGTCTACGTGTCGGGGGGAGAAGATTTTGCGGCAAACCTGCCACTGAAAATCCGCTCGAAGCACATACTGTATTCCAACCGGCTGGAGCAACCAGTATGGTGGGCATCCTGGACAGGGAACCTGGGCAAATACTCCAGGGTAAAACATCAGCTGTTCCTGATTAGCAGCGGTACCACTGATCTCGTGATTGTCAATTCCTACCCCGACTGGTATATGGAAATTCCGCGAACGCTGTATTATATCGCCAATACCAGCTACCTGCTGCAGTACCCATTTCAGTGGGTCAGCGAACACCCTGAATCCGGTTACATACTGGAAAAGAGAACCGACAATACAGGCGATTACGATTTCTTCAGTAAAACCGCTCCTACCAAGCGTTTCCTGCTGAAGTTCTATCCATCTGCCAACAAGTATGTGTTTATTGACGAAAACGGAGACCAGATTCTCTTCTAAAAATATTACTATGAGCAAAAGGTTAATTGTTCTGTTATTATCGGCCTGCTCCATCATGGCCTGCAAAAAAGATCTGGGGAACTATAGCTACCACGTACCGGCTGAACCGGTACTCTCCGGTCTGATCGACAGTACCGTGGATGCGATAGTTGGCGATTCCCTGATTATTCGTCCGGGAGTTACGCTGGCGGACGGCGACCCTGTAAAGGACCTGCGTTTCGACTGGGATATTCCTGTTGCAGAAGAAGCAAGATCAGACCACCATACCGGCTATCCGCTGCGGATAGTATACAACCTAAAGCCAATGGTACGTGAAACCAAGGTAACCATAACGGACCTACGAAATGGCATTAAGTATTTCTACAAATTCAAGATCAACGGCGGCACACGCTTTTCAAAAGGTGCAACAGTATTGAGCATCGATAAAGGGATTACCAGGCTGTCCTTTATACGGCCCGACAGTACGGTGAATCCGGATCTCTATCATACGCTGCATAACGAAGACCTTCCAGCCAACCCGGTACAATTATTTGCAAAGCCATTGGCATACCAGGAAGGCAGTGTGGAAGATTACTGGGTAATTTGTAAAGACCCGGCCAAACAAAGCGTAATAATCGATGGCAGCACGATGCTGCGCAAACGTTATTTCGGGGAGCAATTCTTTAATCCTCCCACTCCACTGGAAACACAAGCATTCAGCGGAGCCCAGGGGGTGCCTACCGGCATCATTAATGGTAAGTTATACCTTAGCATCACCTCTACTGCACCTTTTGCTCCGGATTTCGGCAAATTCTCCAGCATGCAAACGGGTAACTATTACCTGGCCCCGTTCTACAGCCGGTATAATTTCTTCTTCGGGTTTGATACCATCCGGCATGGCTTTGTAACCTTCGACGGCGGCGGTAACTTCATGGGCAGCGACTACCAGGTGGTGGGCAGCGCCTTCAATCCGGCTAACCTTGGCGCAGGAGAACTGCTTTTCATGCAGGCCATCCCGAGCGTTTCCTATGCCTATTACAAATCAGCAGACGGCAACGTATACGAATATACGTTCACCGTACAGATGAGCAATTATGATCTTCGCACAATTATGCCTACGCGCAAACGCATATTCAAGGGTGCTTCGCTGCTGACAAAAGATAGCCGCTGGCAACGTTCTACAGTAGATATATTCTATTTCACCTCCAATGATAAAATATACCGCTACAACCCTGTTAATGAAGAGCTCCGTCCTTTGGATGCCAACTTCGGCGGTAAGAAAGTGACCATGATAACCCTCAGCAGTGATGGCAACACACTCACCGCAGGTGTGGAAGGAAGTGTAATCCTGCTGGACGTAAGCGTTGGTAAGAATGGTGTCATTAAAGGTCGTGTAGATGGTATCCCCGGCGCTCCCACTGATATTATATCCAGAAAATAAATATAAAATATAGTGATGAAAAGAATCTTAATACTGACAGCCATGGCCCTCCCCCTGGCGAGCCACGCACAAAACGGTACGTTTAATCTTGAGGGACATATTGGCAAGCTAAATAGCCCCGCCATGGCTTATATCGACTATATGAGCGACGGTGTTGGAAAAGAAGACAGCGCTACGGTGACAAATGGAAAGTTCACCTTCAGCGGCGTCAGCTCCGGCTATTCATATGCACGCATGGCGTTGAGTCACGATGGTGGAGGAAAACAGAAAGCCGTTTATACCGGCGACGTGATCTACTTCTATTTTGGCAAGGAGAAAATTAAAATCACCTCAGCCGACTCACTGGCCAATGCTACCTTCACCGGTTCCAAAGTACACGACGAATTTACGGCCTACAACAATGCCATCGGCGGTACTATCATGGACCTGAACAAATGGGCAAATGGCCAGGTAAGCGCAGCAACACCGGAACAACGGAAAGACACCGCTTTCCTTGGCCGGATTAACATCGAATACCGCAAGCGCATGCAAGACCGCGCAAATGCACAAATTGATTACGCTAAAAAACATCCGGAGTCTTACTTCGGTATGGTGGCCTTATCAGAAGGAACCGGCACGCCCGTGGACGTAAAAAGAATAGAGCCCATCTATAATGCTATGAGCGAAAGCCTGCGCAAAAGCGACCCGGGTAAAGAATTACAGCAGCGCATTCAGGCAGCTAAAACCATTCATGTAGGAGCACTGGCTCCTATGTTCACACAAACGGATGTAAACGGCCAACCACTGAAGCTGGACAATATAAAAAGCAAATATGTACTGGTGGAGTTCTGGGCCAGCTGGTGCAGTCCTTGTCGTGCAGAAAACCCGAACCTGACCAAACAATACGCGAAATACAAAGGCCAGGGATTCGAAGTTGTTGCCGTATCGCTGGATGATCATAAAGACAAATGGGTGGAGGCCATTGCTAAAGATCAGCTTCCATGGCTGCATGTATCCGATCTGAAAGGCTGGAACAATGAAGTGGGCCGCCAATACGGTATTCGCGCAGTACCAGCCAACTTCCTGCTGGACGAAAACAAGCATATCATTGCTATGAACCTTCGTGGGGAAGAATTAAATAAGAAACTTACTGAGTTATTTGGTAACTAAGAGAAGCCAATCTTCCACAAGGAAATAAATATCACTGTAAACAACAAAGCCCGCACTTGTGTAGTGCGGGCTTTGTTGTTTACAGTGATATTTGAAACGAGGTTATATACTATCGCCTTAAACTATACTTCAATACATATTGAGACAGGGCATCTTTATAATTCCGGCCAACCGGAATTTCCCTATCTTTTATCCATATAGTATTGTTGTCAATGCTGTCAATTTGAGGAAAGCTAGTCATCCTACTATTTGCCATCATGCCGTATTGACGACAAGGTCATTGCAAGGCAACGTCACCAGGATACTCCGCTGCATCAGCGTGATCCTTATTAAAATTTTCCGTGTTCCTTTAATCTCTACAATTTCCCCGTAAAGACCTTCCATTACACCGTCTTTGATTAGCACCTGTTCTCCCGGCAGGAAATAAGCATCGGACACCTCTATGTCCTGATCATTCCCCTGCCCTACCAATAAACGGATATTATGGATGATGGTTTCGCTTACTTTCGCTACTTTTTCTCCCGACCGTACATAATAAAGCGCACCATTTATGCTTAATGCCCTGTAATACTCATCCAGGTCATTGACATAAATAAATATATAAGAAGGGAAAAGTGGGGTGTCAATATGTTTTTTCCTGTCCTTATATACACGGACTGTCTTCATAGTAGGCAAAAAGGAAACAATGTTTGCTTGCGACAATTGGATAGCAACTTTTTTCTCATGTCTTGGCCTGGTATAAATAACATACCATCCGGCAATTCGGGTATTCATAAGGAAAATTTTCTAGTAACAGTTTAGGCGTACAATAGTTAACAAAAAAAGTACAGATACCTGTTGGGTCTAAATAACAGCTTAATAAGATACTGTTACTATAGATAAGATATATCTGTCCACAATGTGGGCTAGTTTCCGGCACATTATTTTCAAAATTTAAATTTCAGTAACTAGTTTCAAAAGCAAAATTGGGTTAATTATATGGGCTTCATATAACTCAACACCTGGTGAATCCGGATAGCATTAATCATTTTTCATAACTAACAAACTGGTCGTCTTGTGAGGGTCTTGCTTCTATTTTAAGAGTTAAACTATATCTCAAGCATCGTTGGATCAACAATAAACGTCTTCTTCATTAGCTTCAGGGCCATGAAGCTAGGACAATAATTTAATCCATCAAAATAAAACCAATAAAAAATAATTGTTAAGAAGAATAATACCGCGCTAATAAATATGTCCGAAATCAAATCAATGAAATATAAGCGCAGTAGGAAAATCGGGACACCGTTTATGCTTTAAAAAGAACTGTCTTTAACTAGTATTGATGCTCACCCGAAATCTACTTTCCTGAGCGTATATTGGTGATGCCTGGTATCCGCTACAACATGACAACTATAGTTCTCGAAACTATCCACCGTATTCAGATGCCATTCGCGGCCATCCAGAAAAGCGGTTTCATTTTCTGCCACGTTAAGCGTAGATAGCGACAAATAAATACCTCTTCCATCAGCTTTCAGAATCGCCTCCTTTTTTGTCCAGTATTTATAAAAGACGGATTCGGGATGACCAGCCTGTTGAATGTTGCACCATTCTTCTGCAGAAAACTGGGCGCGAAATTCAGCGACCTGGATAGGCGCATGTAATTCCACATCAATACCTATCCGGCCCGTAGGCTCTACAGCACAAACAACCAGGTGACCAGAATGGGAAATACTAAAATCAGGCATACCTGGGATATATGGGCGGCCATAATTCGTATAGACAATGTTGTTAATGGCATACGCACAGTTTTGCGCAGTCAGTGCATGCAACAACAATAGTTTTCCCAACAGGCTCGCGTGTGCATCCTCCCATCTTCTGAATTTGCAGATTTTCTCTCTCATTCCCTCCGGAAGTTGTTGCAACAATTGCAAAAAATGTGGCAGTGGCCTGTCATAATAAGAATAATAAATAACTGGTAATAGCTGCGGAGTATACATTGCAAACAGCGTATTTGCGGCAGAACGGATGATGGACAATACTATTACAACAATAAGCACGCCCCCGATCCGGTGCCGGGGTGCGTCCTTATGTTCCATATCCATCAACCAACCAAAGAATAAGCGATTAATTCCCAACAGCCAGGTCAGCATTCACAACACCCCATCCCAGTGTGGTACTTCTATTAGGATAATTGCTGGAAGCACGTTTCATCCTGGCTACTATACTATCTCTGGGATATGTTGGATACTTGCTCCATACCAGGGCCGCAATAGCGGCACAGCTGGCAGTAGCCACCGAAGACCCTCCTACCGTATTAGGCGCATTGCCGGTGGCGGTAGTGGTAAGTGGATTAACGCCGGTGCCAGATTTTTCCATGATGATGTCAAAAGCTACCTCTGCACCACTGTGGCAATCCTCGCAAGGAGTTACACTGTTATCCGTTACACCTGTTACTGCCTGCACCTGTGGCAAATAAGCAGGATATACCACTCCAATCTCGGCACCAAGGCCCGCGGTGGTAGTACCTGCTGCACAGAACATCAGCTTACCTTTGTTGTATGCATAGTTGATACCATCGGTAATGTGGCCGAAAGCAAAGAGTGTACCCAAGCTCATGCTGATTATTTTCACAGCGGCATTATCACCACCCACTACATATGCATCCCCTACTCCCTGTACGGTTTCAGAGGACAGGATGATTACATTTTCGGCGGCATGTACCGTAATCAGGTTACTATTATAAGCGATACCAGCGCTGCTGCCACTTACACCTCTTGGTGCAGCAATAACACCGGCCATCTTAGTTCCGTGGCCACATACATCCGCAGGCGTGCCGCCAGGGAAAGTAGCTATTTTTTCTATGGTTCTGCCAGTTGAAGCACCCTGGTTGAAGGCGCTTCCCAGGTTAGCCTGGTCCGGGCTTACACCAGTGTCTATCAGCATTACTTTTACGTTACTGCCGGTAGATTTAGTCCATGCTTCCGGAATATGATGATAAGCATAGTTCCAGGATTGCTTTGCACCGGGTGTGATGTTGAGATAGTCAACACCGGCTACCAGGTTAGTTTTAGGCAGATTATCATCGCATCCGAAAGTAAGGAAACCTGATTCTGTATGAGGGGTGGACATAGTGGTGCCTCCCGGGTTAGTATTCATATATTTTCCATAACCCACGGGTTCAACATACCGCACCAGGCCAGACGCCCGCAATGCTTTTACCGTTGCCAGGTTGCTGGCCTTCACGTAAAAAACAGGCAGCTTTTGCGACTCGTAGGTCACCAGGCTCTTTGCTAATTTTCCCGTTTGTTTTTCTTTCTCAAGAATAATGTTTAACACCTGTTGTTTGGCTGCATCCCAGCTCTGGCTGTGAACATCAATTCTATCAATTGTTTGAGCGATATTCTTTACATCAGCTGGCTGATATCCAACAGATAAAATACTATCTCCCTGTACCAGCGCGCTCCAGGCTACATTATCACTTACCGTTTTCCAATCGAAACGGCCCGTTTTATGCAGTTGTTCTTTTATTACCGCATTGATAGCAGATTTTGGCATTACTTCCTGTGGGTTGCCCTCCACGCGTGTATTCAGTGTTGTTTCCGATCTTTTACAGGAAACAAATGCTGAAAAAAGAATACAGGCTGTAAATAAATAAGAGATTTTCATGAATAAGATTTAAGGGTAAAAAAGAATTGAATGTTTAACCGATGTGCTCTTCTACTGGTTATATTGATGGAGACGATATGATTAAGCAGTGCTATTGCTTGTTTTGAAAACATCCCATTAATCCGGCATCACCACGCCGATATTCTTTCTGACAGCTTCGTGGTAGTAATATCCACCTATGGCTATATCAAAAATGGCCATACCCATTGGATTAAACATCACTACAGCGTCGTCTTTTCCCGCTAATACATCTTTACAAACAATATCTGAAATAGACAGGGTATCACTTTTTTCCAATCCCATTGATTTGTGCATGTTTTCTATATCTGTATTTTGCCGGCACACTTCTTCCCAGTCATCTACAATGACTACATCCATATGTTTGATCATTTCCACTTTATAGTCACGCAGGGAAACATTCAGTTGAAGAGAGGATTTTACCGGGGGAAGATCTACATATGGCGCAGCAGATACTGTGCAGGTGATAAAAATATCTGCCACCTTATAGGCATCCTGCCAGGAATCGACTATTGTTATTTTGCTTTTCAAAACAGGGTCAACGTCAGACAGGTCTACACCATTGATGTCATATAATAAAACTTTGCCAATACGGCTACCCAGGATGTCGGCCACCATTTTCAGGTGCATTTTTCCTATTGGGCCAAATCCGGTAATGCCTATGGTAAACTGCTGGTTTGCACCCCTGGTAGCCAGGAATCGCTGCAATACTACACCGGAGACCGCGGCAGTGCGGATCCCGCTGATAGTGGCAGTATTGATGATACAAAGTGGTATTCCGGAATCATGTTCATTCAGAATAGTCACGGAGTGCGCCCTTAATTTATTTTTGTAAATATTGCCGGGAAAACTGGCGATCCATTTAATACCAGCCAGCGGGAGCTGGCCACCTACGTACGCTGGCATAGCAATAATCCTGTTTTTAGGATCACCATAGCGCAGATAGGGCTTAATGGGTTGAGAATAATCATTTTCATGAAGTGCTTCCGTAGCGTTGGCAATAACACTGGTCAACTCCTTCCAGTTGATTCCTATTTCATAAATGTGATCTGCATTGAGATATAGCATAGTTTTACTCTTTTAAGTTTTAAGCTACGGTTGCAGATTCTAATTTAGCTGCAAGCTGTTCTCCCCATTGCTTGTTGTAAATAGTATCCAGATAGGTATGTCCTTTATCAGGAAAGATCAACAATGATGTGGGAGGTGTTAAATAAGACTTCTCTTTGAAATAGTTTTTAGCTGCCAGGTATACTGCACCGGAAGAAGCGCCGGCAAAAATCACCTGTTCGTTCAGCAATTCAAAACAACCTTTGATGATGTCCGTTTGTGATACAATCACTACATCATCGATGAGGGCATTTTTTATAATGGGAGGCACCTGGCTGGCGCCAATACCTGAAATATATCTCTTCACCGGCGGTGCATTGAAAATCACGGAACCCTCTACATCTACCCCGATAATTTTGATATCCGGATTCTTTTCCTTGATACTTTTGGAGATGCCGGTAATAGCACCGCTGGAGCTTACTGCCACGAAAACGTATTCGATAGGCGTAGCGCAACGAAGAATCTCTTCCGAGAGTCCATAGTATCCTTTGTAATTGTTCGGATCACCATACTGATCGGCAACAAATGAATTTTCTGTAACCGCATGTAATCTATTTACCGTTTCTATGCGGGTTAACAGGTAGCCGCCAGTGCTATCTCTTTCTGTAATTTTCACCACCTTGTACGACAACAGGTTGAGTAATGCTTCATAAGCACTGTTGATATTAGGATCAATTACAGGAATAAACTTCAGGTCGAGCATTTTACAGATGGAAGCCACTGCAATAGCGAGGTTACCAGAGCTGGAAGCAATGATGGTGGTATTTTCATTGATGCGGCCTGACTTGATTCCATTATAAACGATACTATACCCGGCACGGTCTTTTGAGCTCCCGGAGAAATTGTTGTATTCCAGCTTGGCAAATAAAGGGGTATCGGTATTCCTCAAAGACATCAGGGGGGTATTCCCTATAAAAGCGGATAGTTTTTCAAGTTGCTTTAGCATATGCGATTTTTTGGCGTAAAAAGGAATAAAACCTGCACCGTTGTGTAGGTGCAGGTACATGGAAGTGACCGTCTCATTACATTGGCAATGAGATCAATTTATCGGGTGGGTTAAATGATGGTAGTATATAATAATCGGGAAGCAAACAATCACTCAGGGGTCAGCATTTATTGCAGTTGGGCTTCCAATACTTCTTTCCGGTCGTACAACAGTTCTTTTTCTCCATACAGGCGTTCGGCAATAATACCTTTATCCTGGCACTCCTGCACAAGCTTATTGGATTGAATAATAGGGTTGGATTCATCGGTATACTTAATACTACTGATGAATTCCAGCCATGGCTCCATTCCCATCGCATATACGTAGGCTTCTTTCGGATTGAAAATATTGACCAATGCCATTCCTTTTGCACAGTCGGATCCGGCGAGCCGGCGGCTTCCATCCTGGTCCCTGGTAATTTTTTTGGTTAACAATGGTCCATACAGCCAGGTAAGCGGTGCACCGTCACATTCCATGCCCAGGAACAAAACGTCTACGTCCCCTATTTGTTGGTGTATATGCTTATAAAGACTGGATTCTACAATTCTTGAATCTGCCAGGAACAGTAATTTGAAACCACTGATCTGTACCAGGTAGCAGGACTTGGTCTGAATGTTCAAGTCACTGTGCTCACCGGTAAATGGCAAACCTGTAATAGTGGTATCGATAAACTCAATGGTTTCCATTTCATCTATTGCCACCACATTGTTGAATCCAATATTTTTAAACATCAGTTTCAGATCAGGATCTTCCAGTTTACCACTGCAGGTACGCGGCACAATCAGGTTTTTGATCTTATGGCGCAAAGGCAGCAATGTTTCAAACAGGATATGATCCTGGTGATTGTGGGTGATCAGCACATAGTCGATCGTATCCGGCAGATCGGCATCAGAGAAGTGTTCAATATCGCTGTCGTATCCATAATAACTGATCAGCGGATCCACCAGGATGCTGACATCTTTTGTTTCCACGAGGATGCAGGCATGTCCGAAGTAGCGCATACGGATCTTGTCGCCAGTATATTTCTTATACACCGGTGGAGGTGTTTCTGTAAAGAAGGTATCAAACAGTGCTTCCTGGTCTGCGGTGATGCCCAGTAGTTTTTTAATCTCCTGTAACGAGCCTCCTGCCCTTTTCATGCGGCTGAGTGCATCAATGCCTGCATGGTCGAAAGGTATAGAGAGATGGAGTACTTCCGGTTCATCCAGCCTGGGAGTGCTGAGGCAAAACGGCCGGTGGTCATTATCTGTGATCCACAGTGCAATGCTCTGCGCTTTCTTATTATAGAATTCACTTTTATACAACAGGGATTCGAAAAAGCGGAAGTCTGCATTGTTATTACGATCGTAATAAAGCTCTACGTATCCCTTCAATATCTCCGGTACTTTTTCATAAACAGTTTCCAATCCAAATCCTTTACACTCTGTTGCCAGAATTTTATCCAGCTCCTTGGCAGCCTGGGCAAACTGTATTACTTTTTCCTGGCGTTTCAGGATAGTATCTTTCAGCGCTTTTACTTCCGCTACCCTTCCTCCACCAAAGTCCATGAAGGGGCCTCCTTTCATTTTTGGATTCAGCACTGCTTCTGCGTGAATGCTGGGGTCGTCGAGATAAGAATCCATGATCGTAAGATGCCTTGCAATAGTATTCATGGAAGCGGTTGCCGGAGATATCAGGTGACTCCATGCATACCACCGGTCGTACAATGGTTCCAATACTACGTTGGGTTTCAGGTATACTTTTTTCTCACTCATAATTGATATGATTTGTAATGAACAACTAACTTTTTAGCGATGATCTGAATGATTTCGTAAGGGTATTTAAATATAAAAAAGTGATGGCCTGGCATGCGTCTGAAGTCTACGGTCATATGGGTTTCTTTCTGCCATAAATGAATCTCCTCCTGTTTCATATTCTCACTGGTACCGGTTATAACGGTCATGGGTATATTAAGCATTCCTTCCCTTAAGTAGTTATAATTTTCCGATACTTTAAAATCAGCCCGTAAAATTGGCTCAATGTATTCCAGTAACTCATTATTCTGTAGTATTTCGTCGGGGCTTCCATTCAGGCTCCTGACTTCCTCTATAAACGTCTGCTTATCCATGAGATGCCTTTTTCGTTCTGTCCTCGACGAGGCTGCCGGTCCGGGAGTGCCTGTAATAAACAGGTGCAAGGGGGGTGTTTTGCCGTTTTCAATAATTTTCCGCGTCAGCAGGTAAGTCATCAACCCGCCCATACTATGACCGTATATAGCGTACGGCGCCTGTTCTAACCGGTTTTCTATTTGTGCATATAAATCCGGTACCAGCTGATCAACATCTTCTTTAAGCGGCTCACTCATCCGGCTACCTCTACCGGGGTACTCGAGCGGAACAAGGTTAAGGAAGGACGGTAAATTGTCTTCATACAACCGGTACGAATATTTGCTGCCGCCGGCAAACGGCAAACAGAAAAGATTGATTTTCTCCATTGGATAAAAGTTTCTGCGCTGCGGATGCGCTTTCAATATTGACAAAGTGATACCACTACCGGAAAAAATATTCCGGTAGAAAACGAATAAAAATCTACCTGGAGAAATCTTCTGATCAGATTCCTGCAGATAAAAGGTTAGCAACTTTTTCTCGTGTCTGGATTTAGCTTATACCTGAAGAGCACAATAATATGGTCGTACATTTCACTTAATACCACACCTGGTCAACGCTTTAGAGATCCTGAAAAAATCATACATTTCACGAAAGGATAAAGCTGTCGCTCATGTGGATACAAATCTGCCACATCATTTGAATAAAAATCAATGTACTTGTTTAAATAAACACCTGGGTTAAGGAAAAAACCAACTGTTATGTAAAGGAATTTATTTGGATAGTACTTACTCGGGTTTCATCTATTTCCTGCTCGTTGACGTTATTTAAGGGTATCAGGCTAGTCGAGGGATTCTATTAACTGTCTATCGTTGTATAAAATAATCAATTCCCCACAGATCATATCAACAATCCAAAAATAGCAAACATATTTAATTCCGCAAAAAAATCACTTGCAGTATACCATAAAATTTTAAATCAGGACTGATAACCAGTTTACATACGAAAAAATGCAAACCCATCAAAACCATTGATAACAGGCAGTATACAAAGAATACATTCGATTGTCGCAGTGAATAAAAAAATTTCCTGATGACAATTAATTAATATTACCTAATGATAAAATCAACTAAATTTTATTGCAGGTAAAAAAAATATACCTAACTTTCCATCTCCACAAAGTACATATCCTGTATGGTTCTTACTGAGTCACATATTCAGCAGATACCCTAACAGCAGCTCCATTAAACCCTTTTTACATCATCCAATATTTATCAATGAACGTGCCCTCCTTAACCAACAACGAGAAAAACAAATTCGCTAAAACACTGCGCTTGTTCAAATACCTTCAACCATACTGGGCCACCATTACAGCAGGTATGTTATTCCTTTTAATCTCCAGTCTGGCGGGCCTTGCATTCCCTGAAGTGCTTGGTCAGTTAATTGATGCCGGCAAACATGCCGACACCCGTTCTAACATCAATATCATCGGTTTGGAATTATTAGGCTTGCTAACTATGCAATCCATTGGTTCATTTTTCAGAACCATACTGTTTGTAAAAGCCGCGGAAAAGGCATTGGCTACTTTACGGCAAACTGTTTACAACCACCTGATTCAACTACCGATGAACTTCTTTCTTACGCGACGGGTGGGAGAACTTAACAGCAGAATATCTTCAGACATTACACTACTGCAGGAAACCTTCACCACCACATTGGCAGAATTTATCCGGCAACTCGTTATTATTGTTGGCGGCCTCACATTCCTGTTGTTTACGTCAATCAAACTGACGATATTCATGCTTGCCATATTGCCCGTTATGGTCATTGTTGCAGTGATATTCGGGCGGTCTATCCGTGGCTTCTCCAACAAAGTGCAGGACCAGGTAGCATCTTCCAGCACCGTGGTAGAAGAAACCTTACAAGGCATATTTAGCGTAAAAGCCTTTGCCAACGAATTCCTGGAGATGAAGCGTTACAGGGAATGTACAAATGAAGCAGCAAACATAGGCATCCAAAGTGGAAAGTTCCGGGCAGCGTTGTCATCCTTCATTATTATGGGCATTTTTGGTGCGCTCGTAGCGGTTATATGGAGAGGCGTTATCATCGGGCTGGACTCAGGAAAACTGTTCTCTTTCGTATTATACTCCGTATTTATTGGCAGTTCCATTGGCGGCCTCACAGAAATATATGCTTCTCTTCAAAAAAGTATCGGCGCTACTCAAAATCTTTTCGGTATACTGGATGAACCGGCGGAACCCTTATCGCCCGTCACTGGTGTTGCTCCCGAACATGTACTGCAGGGTGACATCAGTTTCAGGAATGTATCCTTCCGTTATCCGGGAAGAAATGATACACATGTGCTTAACAAAATGTCGTTTGATGTTAGCTCCAATCAAAAAATAGCGCTGGTAGGTCCCAGCGGCGCCGGTAAAAGTACCATCGTATCCTTACTGTTACGCATGTACGATCCTTCCGGTGGTCATATCTATTTTGACAAAAAAGAAAATCATCATTTCCCACTGTCAACGCTCCGCTCACAAATGGCTACCGTACCACAGGACGTGTTCCTGTTTGGCGGCACCATTGGTGAAAACATCGCCTACGGCAAACAAGACGCCAAGGAAGCTGACATCATTGCTGCTGCCAAAAAAGCAAATGCCTGGGAATTTATTGAACGCCTTCCACTTGGATTGCAAACGATGGTTGGTGAACGTGGTATGCAGTTATCCGGTGGTCAGCGCCAACGCGTAGCCATCGCCCGCGCGGTGTTGAAAGCGCCCCGGATCCTGATCCTCGATGAAGCCACCTCCGCATTGGATGCAGAATCTGAAAGGCTGGTTCAGGACGCACTTAATAAACTAATGGAAGGGCGTACCTCTATTATAATCGCCCATCGCCTGGCCACTATCCGGCAGGCAGATAAAATCATTGTGATTGACAAAGGTGCTATCGTAGAAGAAGGTACCCACCATGAACTGGTAAACATTGATTACGGACTGTATAAAAATTTATGTGAGATGCAGTTCACGCAATAAAAAGCAAACATCCAGCACAAAAAAAGCAGCCCCGCCATGGCAGGGCTGCTTTTTTTGCTATTACTACTATGCTTACGAAACCTGAAATTTTTCCAATTGTGAGCAGCATCGTAAAGAACGATGCTGCTTTTTTTGCTATTACTACTATACCTACGAAACCCTCAATTTATCCAATTGTGCTTTCAGATAGGCCGCCAGCACCAGTACATTTTCCTCCTCCAGCATGGATCCGTGATGCCCCGGCACCGTGGTTCCCGTTACGGTTGTCGCATAATCCGACCAACCCAGGTGCTCATCTTCTCCACTCCATTGGTTGGCTTCGGCTTTAGCCACTATCAACGGCGTATTTACTTTTGCCGTGATCGTATAATCCATCGACAAGTTACTCCTGTGTACATCTGTCAGCCGTAATACAAATTCTATATAGTCATTACTCATCCTGCCTTTTATGAAATCCAGCACAAAAGGAATCACCTCGTTTGCAGCTACTGTTTCCAACGCCTGCCCCAGCTCACTCACCCATGCAGGGTGTGGGGTGGAAATGATATTGTATTGTTCAAATATCCATACCAGCGACTCAAATACCTCTCCTCCTATCAGATCCTGTTGTTGTACCCTGCGTTTTACTACTGCAGTGGAATCAAGTATGGCTGCAAATTCCACTTTATCACCACTGTTTTCCAACTGCCTCACCATTTCATGTACAATATATCCTCCAAAAGAGTGTCCCATAAAACGATAAGGTCCGGTTGGCTGCACCTGTTTCATCCAGACAATGTTCTGTGCGGCGATACCGGCAAAGTTTTCGAACGGTTGCTCCCCTTCAAATATTCCCTGCATGTACAGTCCGTATACCGCGCAGGTGTCATTCAACGCTGCCGACAATTGCTCGTAAGCATCACAAAGTCCGATGGCACCAGGCAAGAGAAACACGGGGAATGTTTTTGGCCCTTTATTCAGCAATACAATATGCTGACTGGCAGATGGATCCATTAACCGGGCATGCCCGTTACTCCGCTCCCATTTGCTGCGCTCGTCCAGTACAGCGGCCAGTGAAGCTACCGTGGGGAACTCAAATATTTCCCGGTTGGTTACTTCTGCCTGTAACACTTTCCTGATCGTCCACACTACGCGTACTACCAACAGGGAATGTCCGCCCAGTTCAAAGAAATTATCGTATATGCCTACCCGTGCTACGCCCAGCAGTTCCTGCCAGATAGCGGCAATGGCTGTTTCTGTATCATTACGGGGCGCCACGTACTTTCCACTCAGCAGTTCATCTGCTGCAGGATCCGGAAGCGCTCTTTTATTTACTTTTCCATTAGCGGTCGATGGCAGTTCCTCCAGCTCAATCAACAGTGAAGGCACCATATAATCTGGCAGTCTGCTCCGCAGAAAAGCAGTTATTTCGTCCCGGTTAAAATGGCCTTCCGGCACCACATAGCCCACCAGGCGTTTCATACCGTTACTATCCGTTTTAGCCAATACGACCGACTTTCTTACACCTTTGCATTGCTGAAGAATACTTTCCACCTCTCCAAGTTCCACGCGGTATCCACGGATCTTCACCTGGTCGTCCAGTCTGCCCAAACATTCTATATTTCCGTCGGGTAGCCACCGGCCAACATCACCTGTTTTGTAAATGCGGGCTCCCGGTATTTTACGGAATGGATCCGGAATGAATTTTTTATTGGTCAGCTCCGGTTGATGCAGATACCCATTAGCCACCTGTACCCCACCAATGCACAATTCTCCAATCACGCCTTTGCCACAAAGTTCACCATTCGCATCCAGGATGTACATCACAACATTAGAGACCGGCTTGCCTATCGGTGGTAAAAAACGGGTGTCAAAATCGGCGGTGCTGACTTCATAGGAGGTAACCACATGTGCTTCTGTAGGTCCATAATGGTTATATAATTTTGCCCCGGTATTATCCAGCAGTGTTTTAATTTCACTATCCAGCCGCAGTTGTTCTCCGGCAGTAAATATAGCTTCCAGTGAAGAAGGATAGAGCGACGCCAGTTTCGCATACTCCGCGATACTCTTCAATACCACATAAGGCAGGAACAAATAATTGATATCACCACTTTCTATCAGGCGTAACAAAGCATCGGTGTCTTTCCTTGTATTTTCATCTATCAGGCAGATCGTATTACCAAAGCATATGGAAGAAAATATTTCCTGGAAGCTTACATCGAAATTCAGGCTGGCAAATTGCAGTATCCGTTTTGGGTGTTGTGTATCGAACTGCGTCTGTTGCCACAACAACAGGTTGATTACTGCGGATGCAGGCATTTCAACACCTTTTGGGTTACCGGTGGTACCTGAGGTGTAGAGAATATACGCCAGTGGCGCCGCGGCAGTTTTCAATACAGTTTTGTCCTGGCTTTCTCTCACTATCAAATCCCGGTGCGTATCTATTTCCACGATTGTGGCGCCGGGATACAGATCTACTTTCTGTACACAAGCACTGCTGGTCAGCATAACTTTTCCGCCAACGTCGTTGAGAATATAACGGATACGGGCCTCCGGGTATTCCGGATCTATTGGTACATAGGTTCCTCCTGCTTTCAGAATACCCAGTATGCCTACTATCATATCCAGCGACCGTTCTATGCTTATTGGCACCAGGGTACCGGTTGTTACTCCTTTACTTTGCAGGTAATGCGCCAGTTGACCGGAACGGTGGTCCAATTCCTGATAGGTAAGTGTTTCTGTACCGGCAACGACTGCTGTTGCATCCGGGCAAAGCGCAGCGCGGGTAGTGAATAGCTCCGGCAGGGAGGCGACTTCCTCAAAAGTGACATCCGTTGCATTTAAGGTGATCAATAGTTCGTCACGCTCCACAGCCGCCAGCATAGGAAGTTTTCCGATAGCAGTTTGCGGCGCTTTCACGATGGCCCACAACAATTGTTCAAAATGCGATGTCAGCTGGCTGATGGTGTCTGCAACAAATAAGTCGGCACAATATAATACGGTACCCATCAGTCCCGTTGCGCTTTCTTCGAAGCTCACCATCATGTCAAACTGCGCGGTAACCCGCTCTACGCCTTCCTGCGCCAGGGGCACTTCTCCCAGGCTAAGCGATTGTACTTCAGGTGTGTTCTGTAATATAAACATCACCTGGAACAATGGGTGACGGCTCAGATCACGGTCCTTCACCACTTCCTCTACTATTTTTTCAAAAGGTACTTCCTGGTGTTCATAAGCACCTAACGTAGTTTCCCTTACCTGCTGCAACAGGGCGATAAAAGAAGGGTGGTTGCTGAGATCTGAGCGCAATGCCAGTGTATTCACAAAAAATCCGATCAGCCCTTCTGTTTCCTGTTGAGTTCTGCCGGCAATAGGGCTGCCAACACAGATATCTTCCTGTCCGCTATAGCGATACAACAACACTTTAAAAGCAGCCAGTAAAGTCATAAACAAGGTAACTCCTTCCTGCCTGGACAATGCCTGTAATTCTGCCAACAAGGTTGCCGAAAGTACAAACCGGCTCATGGCGCCACGCAGACTTTGCACAGGCGGGCGAGTGAAATCTGTAGGTAACTGGAGCGAAGTAACCCCTGTGAGTTTGTCTTTCCAGTAATTTATTTTTTTCTGCAGTACCTCGCCGGACAAATACTGCCGCTGCCAGATGGCAAAGTCAGCATATTGTACCGGTAATGACGGCAGGTTGTGATTACGTTTATGTAGGTATGCATCATACAACTCCACCAGCTCCCGCATGATAATGCTGATCGACCAGCCATCAGACACGATATGATGCCAGGTAACTACCAGTAAATGTTCTTCGTTACCGAGTGCGATCAGGTGTGCCCGCAGCATATGATCTGCCGACAAATCGAATGGCGTGGCAATGAGTGCCTGCACAAAATGTTCGAGTGCTTCCGGATCATTTTTATATTTATCTTCTTCTACCACCTGCAGCTGCCAGCGATCGTTCTCCTTTACCTGTTGGTAGGCAATCCCTTCTTCTGCCACCATCACAGTACGCAATACCTCATGACGGTTGATCATGGTCTGAAATGCGTATGCCAATGCTTCCTTATCCGGATTAGCTTCCAACCGCAGCACCAAAGGCACATGGTAGTGGGTGCTTCCCTGGAATTGATCTATAAACCACAAGCGTTCCTGGCTGAAGGACAAAGGTATTTTTGCGTGACGGTCTCTCGGAACAATGGCCGGCACCGTAGTAGCACCACTACCCTTCACCTTCTCTGCCAGAAGCTGTATCGTAGGGCTATCGAAAATATCCCCGATCTGTATAGCCGCCTGCATCTCTTTTTTAATGGCCGACATCAGTCGTACTGCCAACAGGGAATGACCTCCCAATTCGAAGAAATTATCGTATATGCCTACCCGTTCTACCCCCAACAACTGTTGCCAGATACCGGCCAGCTGCTCCTCCGTGCTGTTACGCGGCGCCACATAGGCTTCCGCCTGTAATAATGCGGTATCCGGTGCAGGCAAAGCGCGTTTATCCACCTTACCGTTTGCGGTGAGCGGTAACTGCTCCAACGGAATTAACGCCGATGGCACCATGTACTCCGGTAACCGGGTATTCAGATATTGGGTGATACCTTCCCGGTCGAATGGACCAGCAGGTACTACATAAGCTATCAGCCTGTTATAACTGCCAAGTTCATCTTTTCCGGCGATCACCACGTTTTGCTGGACCCCTTCACAGGATTGCAACATACTTTCTATTTCGCCCAGCTCTATCCGGTGACCACGTATTTTCACCTGGTCGTCTGTACGACCCATATAAGCGATATTGCCATCGGGCAACCATCTGCCCAAATCACCGGTACGGTATAAGCGGATGCTGCTTTGATGATCAAAAGCATGCAGCACAAACTTCTCTGCCGTAAGTTCCGGACGATGCAGATACCCCCGCGAAAGTCCCGCGCCACCAACATATATTTCCCCGGGTACCCCTACCGGGCATAACCTGCGCTGGCCATCCAGTATATAAGCTACCCGGTTGTTTAACGGACGTCCAATTGGAATGGTATGCTCCAATGCTGCATCATCAATTTCACAGGTCAGGGAGAAGGTCGTATTTTCCGTAGGCCCGTATCCGTTAATTACCGTTATAGCCGGATAGGCTTTTCGTATCTTTTCAATGTGTATCTCAGAGAGTTTTTCTCCACCGGCTAATATGGTTTTCAATCCTTTAAACACCGTGATATCTGTATCTACCAGTTGATTCAGCCAACTGGCGGTAAACCACATAGTAGAAACACCCCGGCTTCGGATCTCCGCCTTCAGCAGCGCACTGTCCAGTAAAGTATTTAATGAACACAGCACCAACTGGCCACCATTCAGCAACATGCCCCAGTATTCCAGGGTACTTGCATCAAAAGAAGGAGAACCTGTTGACAGCAAAATATCCTTTGGCGTTAGTTTGAGGTAATCCGTTCCCCGAACGAGGCTTACTACGTTATTATTTGTTACCATCACCCCCTTAGGCTGACCGGTAGAACCCGAGGTATAGATCACATACGCAAGACTATCCGGTTGCGTACCGCTATCCACGGCGTCTATAGACTCTTTGCTGAGTAATGACCAGTCGGCTTCCACATCTATGATGTCCAGTGCAGGGTTCACGGCCAGCAAAACAGCTTTGGCAGCGGTATTCCCAACAACAATATGCGCGTCCGTATCCGTAAGCATATAAGCAATACGTTCGGCAGGATATTCGGTATCGATAGGCACATAGGCGCCTCCCGCTTTCAGGATACCCAGTATTCCAACGATTAATTCCAATGAGCGGTCCACACAAACAGGCACCATCGTTTCTGCTTTCACGCCTTTGCGTTGCAGATAGTGCGCCAACTGATTGGAACGTTCATCCAGCTCCCGGTAAGTTAAACTTTGTGATGAAAACATCAGGGCAGTCACGGCGGGTGAAAGCATAGCCTGTTCAGAAAATAACGCTGCAATTGTTTTATCCTGCGGATAGGCGCTCGCCGTGGCATTAAATGCCCACCGTAACTGATGCTGTTCTTTAGGTGTCAATAACTGTAGTTCGCTGATCCTTGCAGCAGGGGCATCTACCACCGCATGCAACAATTGCTTAAAATGCAACATCATCCGCTCTATCGTTCCGGCCGTAAACAGGTCGGCACAGTACACTACAAATCCATTCAATCCGTTGGGCCCTTCCTGCAGGTATACAGTCAGGTCAAACTTTGCGGCTACTTCTTCCGTGTCCAACTGGGATAGTTGTAATGCGCCCATTTCCAGCGAAGCTGCTTCAGGCACATTCTGCAATACAAACATTACCTGGAACAAAGGATGCCGGCTCATATCCCGCTCCTTCACTACCAGTTCTACAATTTTTTCATAAGGCACTTCCTGGTTTTCATAAGCACTCAGCGTGGTTTGTTTTACCTGCTGTAACAATGATGTAAAAGAGGGATCATCATGCAGATCTGTGCGCAACGCTAATGTGTTAATGAAGAAACCTATCAGTCCCTCTACTTCCTGTTGTGTTCTGCCTGCTATCGGGCTGCCCACACAAATATCTTCCGCGCCGCTATAACGGTTCAGCAATACATTGAATACCGCCAGCAACGTCATAAACGGGGTCACGCCTTCTTGTTGTGACAGGGCCAGCAAACGGTCTGACAGTGCTTTATCCAGCTCAAATGTGTGGGTGTCGCCGCGCACACTCTGCACCGCGGGCCGTAAATAATCTGTCGGTAATTGCAAGGTATCTACGCCGGTAAGTTGCTCTTTCCAGTAGTCTGTTTTCTGCTGCAGCACTTCTTCACTCAGGTGCTTCCGCTGCCAGATGGCGTAATCTGCATACTGCACGGGTAATACAGGCAACTGCGCCGGCCTGTTTGCTGCAAAAGCAGCATATCCTTCTTCCAGCTCACGCACCAGTATACCGGTAGACCAGCCATCAGATGCAATATGGTGCAGGTTTAGTACCAGTACATGGTCTGTTTCACCAAATACCAGCAGGTGCGCACGCAACATATGATCCTGTTGCAAATTGAAAGGCGCATCAATGAGTGCTTTTATGTAATCCCTGCATGCATTTGTTCCTGGCCGGAAGCGCAAATTTTCTACGATGACCAACTGCCAGCGGTCTTTATCCAATACCTGCTGCCAGGCCATTCCGTCTTGTTGCACTATGACAGTACGCAATATTTCGTGCCGGTTGATAATCAGTTGCAATGCCTTTTCCAGGGCTGCTTTGTTGATCTCTCCCTTCAAATGCAGGATATGCGGCGTATGATAATGTATACTTCCTTCCAACTGATCTATAAACCACAAACGTTCCTGGCTATACGAAAGCGGAATGTGTGCAGGCCTTTCCCCGGCCACCAGTGGAGGCGTTGTGTTCTTTTCACTACCGCCGGTAATCCTCGCGGCTAAGGAAGCAATCGTCGGATAATCAAATACATCCCCGATGCTGATTTCTACTGCCAGTTTTTTTCGTATGGCAGATACCACGCGGATAGCCAACAGGGAGTGCCCTCCCAATGCAAAGAAATCATCGTGTACACCTACCTCGTCTAATTCCAGTAACGACGACCAGATGGCAGCCAGCACCAGTTCCGTTGGCGTAGCGGGTGCTGCTGAAGCGCCCCCCGCACTGTCTCTGTCGGGATCTGGCAAAGACTTTTTATCTATTTTACCATTGGCCAGTAACGGGAACTTGTCCAATACCACCAATGCCGAAGGAATCATATATTCCGGCAAATGTTTCTTCATACCGGCAATGATGGCCGCTGTATCTACCTGGCCCTCTGCTGCTATCACATAACCAATCAAACGCCGGCTGCCGCTGTCTTCCCCCCGTGCTATCACCACTGCCTGGCGCACAGTATCCTGCTGCAGCAAAGCCTTTTCTACTTCTCCCAGTTCCACGCGGTAACCACGGATCTTCACCTGGTCATCTACACGACCCACAAACAATATGTTGCCGTCCGGCAGCATCTTTACCAGGTCACCGGTACGGTATAATTTTGAGGTAGCCGCCCCGCCAAAAGGATCTGCAATAAAGCGGCTCTCTGTTAAAGTCTCATTATTCAAATAGCCTGCTGCTACGCCATCACCACCAATGTATAATTCACCAGGAACCCCTATTGGACATAGTTTACGGGATGCATCCAATATGTATACCCTGGTATTGGAAAATGGTTTACCAACCGGAATGTAGTGACCATAGGTAGTCGGCTCATCCACTACATGCAGTAATTTTCCTATAGTCGTTTCCGTTGGTCCATAGTGATTTACGATGGAACAGTTGGCGCCATAAGCACGGATGCTTTTTACCATCGCCGTTTCCAGCGCTTCGCCTCCGAAAATGAGCAGCTTTTCCGGTAATAGTAATCTGCCGGAAGCAGACAGTGCTTTCCAGTGGGAAGCCACAATTTTGATGCAATCTATGGGGTGAACAGCAAAATAGTTATTTAACAATTCGCCATCGCTGATCATTTCTTTAGAAAATATATGCAGCGTTCCGCCTGAAATCAATGGTGTAAATAATACGGTATTCCCTAAATCGGTAGCAATGCTGGAGAGCAATCCGAAGGAACGGCATTCCTCCACCGGCAGCGCAGCTTTCAGGCCATACATATAATCCACCAGGTTGCGATGGGTAACAACCACCCCTTTGGGGGTACCCGTACTACCAGAGGTATAAATCACATACAATGGCGCATCCGGTGAAGGAGCGGGAACCGGCTCTGCTATTGGGCAACGACAGATCGCTGCCTCCTCTCCGTCCAGGGTTACCACGCGGGCTTTGATCTCCGCAGGCAGTTTCGCCTTGCCGGCATTATTACTCACTACTATTGTTGCATGTGTATCTTCCAGTATGAAGGAGATACGATCTGCCGGAAAATCAGGATCTATAGGCACATAAGCAGCTCCCGCTTTGAGGATACCTAATATTCCTACCATCATCTCTGCTGACCTTTCTATATATAACGGTACCAGTGAACCCGCTTTCACACCCTGATCACGCAGATAATGGGCCAGCTGGCTTGATTTTTCATCCAGCCCACGGTAACTCAGCCGGGTATTATCAAATACCACTGCCGGCGCATTTGGGCTGTATGCTGCCTGCGCCGTAAAAAGGTCTGTAAACGTTTTATCGGCTGGATAAGCAACCTGGTGGGAAGATAATAACTGTGAATGTGCTGCTGTTGTATGCAGATTAATATCCTGCAACTGAAGCACTTCTTTATGTATGATCTGTAACAGCACCTGTTTAAAATGACCAGCGATTTGTGTTGCATAGAACGTGTCCAGCAGATCACTGTTATAGCTGAACAACAGGCTTGTTTCTGCACCAATGCCAATGATAATGGTTAAAGGATAATTGGTATGCGGATGTACTTCTACCTCCGTTACTTTCAGCTGCCACTCCCTGGAGGCTACTACTTCTCCTACCGGAAAATTCTGGAATGTAATAGAGGTATCGAACAAATCTCCGCCCACCGGGGTCCCTTGCAGGATGTTATTCAGCGCGGTATACTGGTATTCCCTGCTTTGCAACTGTGTTGCCTGCAATTGCTGCAGCCACGCGGCTATTTCTTTCGCTCCATCTACCCTGGCATACAGTGGCAATGTATTGATGTATAGCCCAACTCGTTGTTCCACACCAGCCAGGTCTTCCGGCCGCCCCGAAACAGTTACGCCGAAAGCCACGTCATTGCGACCGGTATAAACAGACAACAGGTAACTCCAGATACCCTGCATCAGCGTATTCGGCGTGATATGCTGTTGCTGCGTATAATCGTTTATCTTTTCAGTGAAGGTGGCATCTAACCTGATCTTCTCTTCTTTGTAAATACCCACACCTTTTGTACGCGCAGCAGTAGCACCTACAAATGGGAGCTGGCAACCTTCCTCCATTTCCTTCAGATATGTTTGCCAGTAAGTGGCCGCTTCTTCTTTGTCCTGGCGCTCCAGGTAATGGATATAATCTTCATAGCGGTCTTCCGTTACTTCCGGCAATTCATTTCCTGCCAGCAATGCTTCGTAATTCTCCAGCAACTCCCCGATCAATATCGGCTGAGACCACCCATCCAACAGGATGTGATGCACCGTCCACAATAAGCGGTAACGGTCTTCTTCCAACCGGATTAAGCTGATCCGCATCAACGGTGCTGTTTTAAAATCGAAGCCCTGGCGCAGGTCTGCCTGCTCAAATGCACGAAATGCCTCTTCCTGTTCCGCACGGCTCAATCCCCGGTAGTCCAGCTCCAATACAGGTAATTCCACGGCTTTATAAATGGCTTGTACCGGTATACTAAATTCATCTACATAAAAAGCACTTCTTAAAATGCTATGGCGAAGCAATAAATTTTGCCAGGCGCGTTTAAAAGCGACTGGGTCCAAATGCTCCAGTTCACAATTCATTTGTTCTACATAGGTGCCCGACTGCTCATTATATAATCCGAGGAACAACATGCCTTCCTGCAATCCGCTTAACCGGCACAAACCAGTTAACTGGTCACGTCTAGGCGCACCGTTATAGGGGGCATCCAAAAATCTTTCCAGTGCCTCATTAGACACCTCTGCGCCCAAACCATAATCCGAAGGCGTGTAAACAGGCGCCTGCTGCGATATACAATGCGCGATTAATTTTTCAAGATGAGATAAACAATCGGCGGCCAGTTTTTCTATTGTTGCGGTATCAAAATGCTTAAGACTGAAAGTCCAGTTAAACACCAGTTCTCCACCTTCCGCCATGCTGTTAACGGATATTTTATCATGCACCGGGAAGTCTTCGCCCATGGGTAGTCCGGGTGATTCAGATACACCTGTTAAAACTCCTGCCCGGCTAACGCTGTTATCCAACTGCCCGAGATAGTTAAATACTACATCCCATGGATCTTTTCCCTGTAAATAATCTGCTTTGGTGATATATTTCAGCACACCATATCCTATTCCCTTGTCGGCGACTTTGCGTAGTTGCTCTTTAACAGAGGGGATCAGTCTTGTTTCCCTTTCTGCTACCGGTACTTCTATCAATACCGGGTAAAGATTGGTAAACCAACCTACGGTACGGCTGGTATCAATATCTTTTGTCAATGCTTCCCGTCCGTGTCCTTCCAGGCCGATCAGCACTTTGGGGTGGCCATTCCACCCCGACAACGTAAGCGCGAGTGCGGTCAGCAACAGATCGTTTATTTCCGTGTGATATGCGGTTGACACCTCCTGCAGTAAACTTTTCGTTTGTGCGGATGCCAGTACAGCTGTATGGTGTCCCATATCTGCCATGGTGATCTTGCCGGTATAGTTTTTATCCACCCGAAGCGGTGCATAACCAGCCACTACTTCCTGCCAGTAGGTATGTTGTTCCGGCAAGCTACGGCGCCGGCTATACGCAGTCAGCGCGTTATACCACTGCCGGTAAGAGCTGCTCTTGGGCCCCAGGACTTCCGTTGCTTTTTTACCGGGATCGTCTTTTAACAATAACTGCAAATCTTCCAGCAAGATGCGCCAGGATACGCCATCTACCACGAGATGGTGGATCACCAGTAATAAACGGTTATGCGTTTCAGCGGCAGGCGTCAACATCAATACCGGGCGGATCACAATGCCTTTACTGATATCCAGGCTTCGCTGCCGATCTTCGCCAACAGCAGTGATCCGGGCAGACAATTCTTCCGCAGCAGTTTGCTGCAGGTCCACGGTTTCCAGTTCACCACTGGCCGTACCATATTCCTGGGTCCAGCCGGAATGGGTATTACGGAATATAAAACGTAAGGCATCATGGTATTGTACCAGCTTCCTGATGGCTATTGCCAGTGTATCTGCTGTTACACTTTTATCTATTCCCAGTAATACCGACTGGTTAAAATGTGCCGATGTATCTCCGTCTACCAGGTCAAAATACCATTGTTGCACCGGCAGTAATCCACTTTCCCCAGAAAGTGTACCTTGTTCACCGGTGGCGGCGTTATCACGACGTCCCTGCAACAGAACAGCTAACCGCTCAATGGTTTGATGAACAAACAGGTCCCGTGGTTGCAGTACGTATCCTGCCCGTCTCACCCGGCTAACCACCTGGATCGTAATAATAGAATCGCCGCCCAGCTCAAAAAAGTTATCGTATATCCCTACGCGTGCTACCCCCAGCAAGTCTTGCCAGATATTTGCCAGGGTGTGTTCTATCGGATTTCCTGGCGCCACATACTGTTGTTGCGTCAACGCGGTGGCATCGGGAGCCGGTAAGGCTTTTTTATCTACTTTTCCATTGACGTTCAGTGGAAGTGCTTTCATCTCCATGAGGAGAGAAGGAACCATGTAATCAGGTAGTCTTTCTTTGAGATAAGCAATAATTTTTTCTCTTTCAAATGGTCCTTCGGGAACTATATATCCCACCAATTTATTATAGTGACTATTGTCTTCTTTTTTCACCACTACTACCACCTGGCTTACCCACTGGCAGTCCTGCAGCGTACTTTCTATTTCACCCAGCTCAATGCGGTAACCACGTACCTTCACCTGGTCATCGATACGGCCGATATATACGATAGTACCATCTGCCTGCCAACTAACCACGTCGCCGGTTTTATACCAGCGACCCGGGTGGCCTTCCAGCGTAATAAATTTTTCAGTTGTAAGACTTTCATTGTTAATATATCCGGTGGCAACGCCATCTCCGCCTACATACAATTCCCCGCTTACACCCACCGGTACGGGTCTTCCGTGATGATCCAATACCAGCAGCTGCGTGTTGGCTAATGGCGCACCGATGGGGATCGTACGCTTCCCGGCCGTTTCATTGATCGGGTAAGCCGTAGCATACACCGTGGTTTCTGTGGGGCCATACATATGCACCATCCTGTTAGGCCCCAGCAAAGACAGGGCACGATCTACGTGGGGCACAGACACCAGTTCACCGCCAAACAACAGCTTCCGCAGGGACTGTAATCCATTCAACCGGTTATCAGTAAAATTGTTGAACAGTGCGGTAGTCATAAAACAGAAGGTGATCTGCTCCTGCTCCATAATAGCGGCCAGCTCGTACACATCCGATGCTGCCGCATCCGAAATCATATATAACGCGGCGCCCTTCAGCAGCGTGCCATAAATATCATAAGTGGAACCATCAAAAGCGTAGTTAGACCATTGCAGTACCTTATCTTCCGGTACAATCGCAATAGGACCCGGCTCATATACCAGCTTTACAATATTGCGGTGGTTCACCGCAATTCCTTTGGGCTTACCGGTAGATCCGGAGGTATACATCACGTATACTACCGCCTCACTACTGATATTTACCGCCAGCGCATCCGACTCATAAGACAAGGCCCCGGCGATATGTAATCCCGTTCCTTCCGGTAATTCCAACGCGGCAAACAACTTGCTATCTGTATACAACACATGGTTCACGCCAGCATCCTCCAATATCGCTTTTACCCGCTCTGAAGGATAATCAATATGAATAGGCACATATGCATTGCCACTTTTCAGAATACCCCATATCGCCACTATCATTTCCAGGCCACGGTAAGACAGCAGGCCTATATAGTTCCCCTGCCCGGTACCCTGATCTCTTAAATAATGGGCTACCTGGTTGGACCGGTCATCGAGCTCCTGGTAGCTAAGCTGTTCCCCGGCATAGCTCACCGCGATGGCATCCGGCGTGCTTTTCACCTGTGCCTCCAATAATTCCAGCACCGTTTTTTCCGCAGGATAAGGTGTTGCGGTAGCATTGAAAACATCTAGCAGTAAATGTTCTTCGGCCTGGCTGATCACAGACAGGCTATTAATGGATGTTGACGGCGCCTTTACAATAGCCTGTAACAGCCGTTCGTAGTTGGCGATCATCCGCTCAATGGTAGCCGCACTAAACACATCCACCCCGTACTCTATAGTGCCTGTTAGTCCTTCCGGTCCTTCGCGGAGATTTAACGTGAGGTCCAGTTTGGCTGTATCGTGTTTTATTTCTTCTGTGAAAAGCTGCACCTCTCCCAATTCAAGATCGGTAGCATCGGGTATATTCTGCAAGGCAAACATCACCTGGAATATTGGTGTGCTGCTCATATCACGGTTTTTCACCACGGCCTCCACTACTTTTTCAAAGGGAACGTCCTGGTGCTCGTATGCTGCTAACGTTGTTTCTTTTACCTGTTGCAGGAGATCTGTGAATAGAAGATCATCCGCCAACCGGCTGCGTAAAGCCAGCGTATTAATAAAGAAGCCTACCAGGTCCTTTACTTCGCGTTCTGCCCTTCCCGCAATGGGACTACCCACACAGATATCGTTTTGACCGCTATAACGGTATAACAGCACTTTAAACGCGGCCAGCAGCGTCATGAACATCGTTGAATCCTGTTGCCGCGACAACTTTTTTATGGCAGCAGCCAGTTGCTGATCCAGTTTAAATTCGCGTCCGGCACCACGAATGCTTTGTATAGGTGGCCGTTTATAATCGGCAGGCAACTGCAGCGTAGCCACACCTTCCAATTGCTGTTTCCAGTACCCCAGTTTTTTATCCAGCACTTCCCCGGAGAGATAATCACGTTGCCAGATGGCGTAATCCGCGTACTGCACCGGCAATGGCTCCAGGCTGGCAGTACGGCCTTCTGTAAAAGAAAGATACCCGGCTACCAGTTCATGTACAATAATTCCTAGAGACCAGCCATCAGCGGCGATGTGATGCAGGGTCACCACCAGCATAAATTCTTCTTCCGCCAGCGTTACCAGGTGTGCCCGCAGCAGATGATCTGCCGATAAGTCGAACGGGATATCTATCAGCGATTTTATATATTCCTGCAAATCCGTTTCTTTCCCACGATAACTTCTACCGTCTTTCAATATCAGTTCCCATTTGCCTTTCTCCTGCACCTGCTGAAAAGCAACGCCATCTGCTGTTTGCCTGATGACGGTACGCAACACTTCGTGACGGTTGACGATCAACTGCAATGCAGCTGCCAACGCTTCCTGGTTCAGTTTCCCTTTCAGCCGCAATACCGCCGGCATGTGGTATTGTACACTTCCTTCCAACTGATCAATAAACCATAACCGTTCCTGGTTAAAGGATAATGGAATATGGGTTGATCCGTTTCTATGGACAGGAACTATTTTCTCACGCTGGGATATTGTTTCTTTACCTTGCCTGTATTTTTGAAAATACTCAACCAGGTGTTCTTTATTTTCTTTCAGCTCACTCAATATGGAGCTGTTAACCGCTTTCTTTTTATCGGTTTTTACAACCAGTTTATCGTTGTCGAAAGATACATTAACGCCGTTATCTTTTGCTTTTTCCAACAGGTCAATAATATCCACCAGGTTAAATCCAGGCATTTTTTGAATAATTTAGGTATGAAAAAAGGCATCTACTCCAACTACACGATGCGATTCATTACAGCTCTATAATATCTACATCTTCATCTGCCAGCTGTTCCTCCGGCTGTTGTACTTTCAGGTATTTCGCCAGCGATTCCACGGTGGCCAACTGGAAGATGGTTCTAACAGACAGCTCCACCTGGAATACTGCATTTATTTCAGCAATCAGGCGCATGGCCAGCAGAGAATGGCCACCGAATGTGAAGAAATTATCGTGTATACCTACCCGTTCTACGCCGAGCAACACCTGCCATATATTGGCCAGCTGCTGTTCCCTTTCATCGCGCGGAGCAACATATTCGTTCCACGTCAGCGACACGGCATCTGCGGCGGGTAAAGACTGTTTGTCCACTTTTCCATTTGTGGTCAGCGGTAAAATATCCAGCGCTACCAGCCAGGAGGGTACCATGTACTCCGGTAATTTTCCGGCGAGGTATTCCAGGATGGCGGATCTGTCAAATTCCCCACGCGGCACTACATACCCAATGAGGCGATACTGATCCGTATCCACGTTCTTCTGCGCTACTACTACTGCCTGGCTCACGCCTTCATATGCCTGTAATACATTCTCTACTTCTCCCAGCTCTATACGATAGCCACGAATCTTTACCTGGTCGTCTATGCGGCCCAGGTACTCCAGATTGCCGTCCGGCAACCATCTTACCAGGTCACCGGTTTTATACAACCTGTTGCCTGCTTCCCGATGGAAAGTATCGGGAACAAATTTCTCACTGGTTAATTCCGGACGGTTCAGATAACCACGGGCGACCTGTACACCGCCAATATGTAATTCTCCTGCGCCACCCATCGGTACTGTATTCCCTGATTTGTCTAACACATAAAGTTGTGTATTGGCTACTGGTTTTCCTATCGGAACAATCTTTATGTCATCATTATTACGGGCTGCATGCCAGTAGGTAACGTCAATGGCTGCTTCTGTAGGGCCGTATAAATTATATAATTCTGATCCCGGCAACTTCTCCCTGAAAGCGAGTACCTGCTGAGGTCTCAACGCTTCCCCGCTACAGATAACGGTATGCAAACCAGTGCATTCGCCCGCGGTTACATTTTCCAGGAATATATCCAGCATGGAAGGCACAAAATGCAGGGTAGTAATGCCTTGCTGCGCAATGATATTTTTCAGATACCCTACTTCTTTTTGTCCTCCGGGCGACGCCAGTACCAACTTCGAGCCTACCAGCGATGGCCATAATAATTCCCATACCGATACATCAAAACAGAAAGTAGTTTTCTGTAACACCACATCATGACCATCCAGTGCAAAATATTCCTGTGCCCATAACAGCCGGTTCACCACTCCACGATGCTCATTCATGGCTCCTTTAGGGGTACCCGTAGATCCGGAGGTATAAATCACATAGGCCAACTGTTGCGGCAATACCACTGTTTTAACAGGAGATATCGGTTCCCTGGAGATATCTGCCCACTGCGTATCCAGGGAAATGATGGATTTATTGCCCGCTATGCCTGCCAGCAGAGGAATATGCGTGGCGGTGGTGAGCAGTAAGTCTGCGTTTACGTCAGACAACATAAACCGTATTCTGTCCGCAGGATATTCCGGATCTACCGGCACGTAAGCACCGCCTGCTTTCAGGATGCCCCATATACCTACCAGCATTTCAAAAGATCGCTCCAGGCAAACTGGTACCAATGTTTCCGCCCCCACTCCTTTACCAATCAGGTAATGTGCTAACTGGTTAGAACGGTCGTCGAGTTCCCGATAGGTTAACTGCTGGTTTTCAAATACCAGGGCAACTGCGTCCGGTGTGCGTTTCACCTGTGCAGCAAAAAAGTCTATGAGGGTTTTATCTTTCGGATATGCCCTGTGGGTATCATTAAACGCGATCAGCAATTCTGCTGTTTCTGCCGGTGTGAGTATAGATAATTCGCTGATGGCAGTGGCGGGTGCGGCTACTATTGATTCCAGCAACTGTTCAAAATGTAACAACATCCGGTGAATGGTGGCTGTATCGAACAGGTCGGTGCAATACACAATTCCACCACTCAGGCCGTCTGCATCTTCCTGTATGGAAACAGACAAATCCAACTGCGCCGTAGAATGCTCAACCGCTTCTTCTGAAAGCTTTGCATCCCCTAAGCGAAGCTCCGGTGAACCGGGTAAATTCTGCATCACAAACATGACCTGGAACAGCGGTGTTCTGCTCAGGTCGCGCACTTTCATTACCCTTTCCACGATTCTTTCAAAGGGCACTTCCTGGTGTTCATAGGCCGCCAGCGTGGTTTCCTTTACCTGTTGTAATAAGGTAATAAAAGATGGATTACCCTGCAGATCACTGCGCAATGCCAGTGTATTGATAAAGAAACCCACCAGTCCTTCCAGTTCCTGTTGTGTTCTGCCGGCTACCGGGCTGCCAATGCAGATATCTTCCTGGCCGCTGTAGCGATACAGCAATACCTTGAAGGCTGCCAGTAAGGTCATAAACAAGGTAGTTCCCTGTTGCTGCGACAATGCTTTCAGTTGGTCTGATAATTTTTTTGAGAAGCTAAACTCCTGGCTGTCACCACGCACCGGCTGTATGGCCGGGCGCTTGTAATCAGTAGGCAGCTGTAACGGAGCAACACCCGCCAGTTTGTTTTCCCAGTACAACAACTGGCTGGCCAATGTATCGCCGGATAAATACCTCCGTTGCCAGATCGCATAATCCGCATACTGGATCTGTAACGGTGGCAATTCAGCGGAAGCCCCCGCCACATATGTGTTATACAATGCAATGAGTTCCCGCACAATAATACCGGTAGACCAGCCATCCGACGCAATGTGATGCAGGGTAAACTGCAATATGTATTCTCCTTTTTCCAGCACAAGCAGATGTGCTCTCAGCATATGATCCACAGACAGATCAAACGGCACCTGGAATAAAGAGGCAATTAAAAACTGCTGCGCGCGGACATCTTTTTTATACGGGGCTACCTGTCTCACATCCAGTTGCCAGATATTTTCCGGCAGGATCAACTGATAAGGCTGCCCTTTCTCTTCCCTGATCACTGTTCTCAGCACTTCATGCCGGTTGATAATTGTTTGCAGCGCATATTCCAGTGCGGCAATATCCAGCTCCCCTTTCAGCCTTAACACCGCTGGTATATGATAGGCCAGCGTACCTTCCAGGCGGTCTATAAACCATAAACGCTCCTGGCTATACGAAAGCGGGATATAAGTTGGCCTTTCTTCTGCCACCACTACAGGTAGCTGCCGGCCTTTATCCTGTTGATGCAGGTAAGTTGCCTGGGCTGCTACGGTAGGATACAGGAACAAAGACCTGATAGATAATGCTATATTTAACCGGTTCCTTAAAATGGATATCAACCGGGTTGCTAATAAAGAATGTCCTCCCAGCTCAAAGAAATTATCGTATATCCCTACCCGTTCTACCCCAAGTAATTCCTTCCAGATGGCTGCCAGTTGTTCTTCTGCCTCGTTCCGGGGAGCCACATATTCATTGGCCAGCAAGGTGGTAGCATCCGGATCCGGTAATGCTTTCTTATCTACTTTACCATTAATAGTCAGGGGTAAATGATCCAGCTCTACCAGTAATGAGGGCACCATATATTCGGGCAAACGCTCTTTCAGATAGGTGAGTATAGCTGCTTTGTCAAAAGTAGCGTGTGGCACCACATATCCTACCAACCGGCTATTACCGCCATGATCCGGCCGGTTTAGCACTACCGCTTTACTCACCGCGTCAGATTGTTGCAATACACTTTCTACTTCACCTAATTCAATACGATAACCACGGATCTTCACCTGTTCATCGATACGACCCAGGTATTCCATGGTGCCATCCGGCAGCCATCGTCCAAGATCCCCGGTGCGATATAATCTGCCGCCAGGCACAAAAGGATCCGGAATAAATTTTTCCGCGGATAATGCAGCCCGGTTGAGATAACCTCTTGCTACGCCCATACCGCCTACATATAATTCACCAGGCACGCCCACAGGTGCGAGCGACTGGTATTTATTCAGGATATAAGCATGCAGCGTAGGTATTGGCTTACCAATTACGCTCACACTGCTTTCCAACTGCGCGTCTGTTAACTCCTGATAGGTTACATGCACCGTAGTTTCCGTGATGCCATACATATTGATCAAACGGCAATCGGGATACGCCTGTCTCCATGGCTTTATCCTGGCGGGATTCAATGCTTCTCCCCCAAAAATTACATAGCGGACAACCCCTCTGCTTCCGGGTGCTGTCAGAAAATCCTGTAACACATAAAATGAAGAAGGCGTTTGATTGAGGATGGTTACGCCTTCCCGGATTAATAGTTCCCCAAACAAGGCTGTATCTTTGGTTACCTGCTTTGGTACTACCACCAGGCGACCGCCGAAAAACAGTGCACCATACATTTCCCACACAGAGAAGTCAAAAGAGAAGGAATGGAACATCGCCCATACATCCTTTTCATTAAAATCAAACAGCGGGCGGGCAGTTTTAAATAATCGTACTACGTTGACGTGCTCTATCAATACGCCTTTAGGCTTACCAGTAGATCCCGAAGTATAAATTACATAGGCCAACTGCTGTGGCACAATGATATTATCAATGGGTGCCGTAGATTCTTTGCTGATATTTTCCCATTCTTTGTCTACCGCTATTACCCTCAGGGAAGGCGAAGCCTGATGACATATTTCAATACATGCGCTGCTGCTGACTACGATCGTTGCGCTGGTATCTTCCAGTATGTAGCGGATCCGTTCTTCCGGATAGGTAGGATCTACAGGCACATATACCCCACCGGCTTTTAATATTCCAAGTATGCCGATGATCATTTCAAGACTCTTGTCTATGCAAACCGGCACCAACATTTCTGTGGTCACCCCAAGGTGACGGAGATAGCGGGCAAGCTGTGTGGAACGATCATTCAGTTCCCGGTAGGTTAAAGACGCACCTTCATACACCACCGCTATCGCCTCCGGCGTACGGGATACCTGCTCTGTAAACAGGTCGACGATCGTTTTATCCTTTGGATAATCCGTATCATCTGTATTTAGTAACTGGTTTAATTCCTGCAGAGAAAAAATCTCATTTCTATTAACCGGTACCTCGTAACGTTCCAGGTAGCCATTGAGTACCGCATCAAAATAACCTTGCAGGGTTGACAGCGAATCACCGGATCTGAACTTCCGTTTCAGGGAATTGTTCACCACCAACTGGTCGCCGGTGATGCTGAGATTACAGGTGAGGTAAGTGTTTACCACGCCATAGCTCAGCACATTGTTCAATTCACTTTGTGTTTCTTCTGCCAATCCTTCTTCCATGTTTTTATAGACATGGAAATTGGTGAAGTTAAACAGTACATCGAAGAAGGGATTTCCTTCGGAGAACTGCTCACCGGTAATTTTTATAATTTCAGGAAGACTTACCCGGTCCCGCTGTTTCATTTCTACCAGCTTGCTTTCTATTTGTGCGAAGTATTTTTTCCAGGTAAAAGCTGTTTTATCCTGCTTGAACCGGAAAGGCACTGAATTGAGGAAGCAGCCAATCACTTTATCACCATCTTCTTTCACGGGTCTGCTATTCGCTACCAGGCCTACGGTTACTTCATCTTCATGCGTAAGCATATTAAGGGCAAATACCATGGCACCAAACAGTAGCCCCTTCAATGAAATGCCGTCCTCTTTGGTACGCTGCTGGAGTAATTCCAGGTAAGCAGGTTCGTACTTAGTGACCAACCGTTTATCTTCTGCTTCCGGTGTGAAGATGTTCAGTCGTTTATACTCATCCAGGTCATTTTTCCAGAACTCCCTGTTGGCCACGTTTCTCTTTTCCACCATATGTGACAGCACATAATCCCTGTAAGTACATTTCAGCGGCTGCAATGGTGGCACATCTTCCCCTGCCTTCAGCCGGAGATACAAGTTATTCAGTTCAGTGTTGAAGGAAGCGTCACTCCAGCCATCTATGATCGCATGATGACACTGGAATAAAAATGCTGAATTATTTTGAAGGTTAAACACCGTAGCACGCCATGTAGGCACCTGCTCCATTTGCAGGGGACGTTTACGCTCTTCCTTCAGGTAGTTGTCGATTTGTATTTTCGCTTCGTCATCTGTTAGCTGACCATAATCGAGATAGGCTACTTTAACAGGTATTTCCTTATATACAATCTGTAATCCTTCTGTATGGGAATGCAGGTCAAATGCAGTTCTCAGGATGGCATGTTTTTGCGCCATCATAGACAGTGCTTTCTCCAGCACCACCGGATCCAATCCTTTTGTGAGCAGATGTCCCATCTGATCGTGGTAGATCCCCAATTCAGGGTTTACCAGGGAAGCATATACCATCCCGCTCTGGATATCACTCATCGGGTAGATATCTTCTATCAATGCAGCGTCTGCACGTGTTTTCAGCACTTCATTTTTCAGCGCCGTTATTTCGGCTTCCACTACTGCATACTCGTCATTTATGTCGACGGGTACTTCCTGCGGCTGGTCTACCATCCGAGCAATCTGCTCTACCGTTGGCGTACCATATACTTCAAACAGTTTAATATCTTGTTCAAAAGCTTCCCGCAGGTGTGTAACCAGGGTAATCACCAGGATTGAATCTCCTCCCAGTTTAAAGAAGTCATCGTATACGCCCACGCCACTTACTTCCAGCACGGATTCAAATATCTCAGCTACTTTTTGTTCTGCAGGAGTACGCGGCGCCAGCCAGGTACCTTTCTGTGCCCCCATTACATCCGGGTCGGGTAAAGCTTTACGGTCTATTTTGCCACCGGGGGTGAGCGGCATACTTTGCAACTCCACTATCAAAGCGGGCAGCATATATTCCGGCAACAATTTTTTGCCATAGGCCAATATGCCATCCGGGTTAAATTCATCCGTAGGTACCACATAAGCTACCAGTCGTTTACTTCCTTCCTCACCTTTGGCCAGCACCGCTATCTGACTGACGAGATCAGATTGTTGCAGGATATTTTCTATCTCCCCTAATTCAATACGGAAACCGCGGATCTTTACCTGGTCATCAATTCTTCCCAGGTATTCGATATTGCCGTCCGGGAGCCACTTTGCGAGGTCCCCGGTTTTATACATGCTGGCGCCCAGGTTATTACTGAAAGGGTTATTGACAAATTTTGCCGCTGTTAACTCGGGTCGTTTTAAATACCCACGGGTAAGGCCTGCGCCGCCGATATACAGTTCGCCGGTAACCCCGATAGGAACCGGGTTGCCATGACGATCGAGCAGGTATACCTGTACATTGGCCAGCGGACGGCCTATTGGCAGTGCTTCTGCGTAACCGGCATTATCTGTTGTATAATGATAGGCGATGGCAGAAATGGTCGTCTCCGTAGGTCCGTAGATGTTATAAAAATCTACCAGCCCGGCCCATTTCTCTGCAAATACTCTCCGGCAAAGCTCTCCTCCTGAAACGATTCTTTTAAGGCCACCGTACTTACCGGGTTTGAGATTAACCAGGAAACTGGGCGTAGCCTCTATGTGAGTAATCTGTTGATCGGTCAGGAACTGTTCAAACAACACGGTATCTAATTGTATAGCGGTATCTACCAATACCAGTGCTACTCCATTCAGCAAAGCAAAAAATATCTGTTCTACTGACGCATCAAAAATATAATTAGACAATAACAGTACCCGTTCTTCTTTGGTAATGTTATATACTTTGCTCTGGCAGTGAATCAGGTTGATGAGCGATTGTTGTGTGGCCAACACGCCTTTCGGGTGGCCGGTTGAACCGGAAGTATAGATCACATACGCCAGCTGCGTAGCGCTGATATCTGTTGCCAGGGGCGTTTTGGGATAAGCCCCTATGATATCATCATTATCGAGTGTTACGATACTGACCGCATGGGTGGTGCTTCTCAGTTTCGCAATGATATTTTCATTTGTCAGAATAATGCCGGCGCCGGTATCTGCCAGCATATAATTGATCCTGTCCAGGGGGTATTCGGGATCAATAGGAACATAAGCGCCACCAGCTTTCAGGATACCTAATATACTAACAATCATTTCCAGGGAACGGTCAATACAAACCGGCACCAGCGTTTCTGCCTTTACGCCTTTACCATGCAGGTAATGCGCCAGTTGATTGGATCTTTCGTCCAGCTCCCGGTAGGTCATGGAAGTATTACCATACACTACAGCAGTAGTATCCGGGGTATTGGCTGCATAGGTCGCGAAAATTCCGGCAATAGTTTCGGTGGCGGGATAGTCTGTTGCCGTATTGTTGAATGTGTACAGCAATTGTTGCTCTTCTGCTTCACTTAACAGGAGCAAAGAACCAATCCTGGTGGCCGGTGCAGTGGCAATAGAACGGAGCAGTTGTTCAAAATGTCCCATCATACGATCGATGGTTGATTTTGTGAACAGGTCGATGCAATATTCCACGTTGATGGATAAGCCATCATGGCTTTCTTCCGTAGTAACCGTCATATCATAACGGGCCATATCCTGCGCTGTTTGTACAGGAGAGAACTGTACCTCGCCCAGCCGTAAATCGGGTATTTCCGGCATGTTCTGTAATACGAATGCTACCTGGAACAATGGCGGTCGGCTCTGGTCCCTGTTTTCAATGACGGCATCCACTATTTTCTCAAAGGGTACATCCTGGTGGTCATAAGCGCTGAGCGTAGTTTGCTTTACCTGTTGCAGTAAATCGGTGAAAGCAGGGTTATTACCCAGGTCATCACGCAGTACGAGTGTATTTACAAAAAAGCCAATCAACCCCTCAATTTCTTTACGCGTTCTGCCGGCAATGGGGCTACCCACACAAATATCTTCCTGGCCACTATAGCGGTACAGTAATACTTTAAAAGCCGCCAGAAGCGTCATAAACAAAGTAGTACCCTGCTGCCGCGATAATGCGCGCAACTGTTGCAGTAAGGCATTATCCAGCTGATAACTGGTGGCAGCTCCCCTGGCGCTTTGCACAGGCGGGCGGGGAAAATCAAGCGGCAACTGTAATGCGGCCACGCCCGTGAGCTTCTGTTTCCAGTAGCCCAGCTGGTCTTCCAACACGGCTCCGGAAAGATGCTCCTGTTGCCAGATCGCGAAATCTGCATATTGCAACGCCAGGGGTGACAATTGTGGTGCACGGTTTTCCAGGTGTGCACTGTACAGTTCCAGCAGTTCCTGTACAATAATACCGGCTGACCAGCCATCGGATGCTATATGATGCAGGGTAACTTCCAGTATATGTTCTTCTGCTCCCAGGATGATCAGATGCGCACGCAGCATATGATCTGCGGCCAGGTCAAACGGGGTATCAATCAATAATTTTATATAGTCCTTTAAGGCGGCCTCATCGGAGATGTATCCCGGTTCATCCACAATGTTCAGTTGCCATAAATCGGGCGACAGGATATGCTGATAAGCTACTCCGGCGCGTTGCCGGATCACGGTACGTAATACCTCATGCCGGTTCACAATGGCCAGCAATGCATGTTGCAGGGCATCGCGGTCCAGTTTTCCTTTCAGGCGTAATACGGTTGGTATATGATACGGAACACTCCCTTCCAACTGGTCAATAAACCACAAACGTTCCTGGCTAAACGAAAGCGGGATGGCTGACAATGCTTTTCTGCGGTCCGGGTCTATCCTGTTGCCGGGCGTATTGTCGCCGGCTCCCTGCCTGGAAGATTTCAGGTAAGCTATTAAATGTGTTTTATGATTTCTCAGCTCATCCAAAAACAATCCATCAATTTCACGTTCTTTTTCTACCTGCACAATCAACTCATTTTCCTCCAGGGATATTTTAATTCCATCCTCATTGGCGCGTTCCAGCAGCGCTATTACGTTAATCAAAGTATGATCAGACATGTTTCATGATTTTATTATGATAATGGGGTTACCCGATTATAACCGGATCGTTTTTAAGTCTTTGTCAGGGGCAATAGCATCGTTCTGAGAAATGTTCAGATGCCTGTTTAATGACTCAATAGTAGGCAACTGGAAGAAAAGGGCCACCGGTACTTCTATGTGCAATGCCTCGCGTATTTCAGAGATCAGCCGCATAGTCAGCAGGGAGTGTCCGCCCAAATCAAAGAAATTGTCTTTAATCCCTACACGGGGTACATTTAACAACCGTTGCCAGATATCGACGAGTACTTCTTCCTGTTTATTGCGCGGGGCTACATATTCGTTGGTCAACAGCTCCTCTGCCGCCGGATCAGGCAACACTTTCTTATTCACTTTACCGTTGGCTGTCAGCGGTAATTTATCGAGGTTCATCAGCAGTGACGGCACCATATATTCCGGCAGTTTACTTCTGAGATAGAAAAGAATACCTTCCTTATCAAAATCCCCTTCCGGCACTATGTAGGCGATCAATCGTTTAAAGCCGTTGTTGTCTGTCTTTGCCAGTACTACCGACTGATTTACCAGTGCGCACTGTTGCAGGATACTTTCTACCTCACCCAGTTCTATGCGGTAACCGCGGATCTTCACCTGGTCATCTATACGGCCCAGGTATTCTATGTTACCATCCGGCAGCCACCTGGCCAGGTCGCCCGTGCGGTACATTCTTGCCTGTGGAAGAGGGCTGAAAGGATCTGCCATAAATTTAGCGGCGGTGAGTGTCGGTTGATTCAGGTACCCGTTGGCTACCTGTACGCCGCCGATGTATAATTCACCACTGATACCCCTGCCACACAATTCCCCGCGGGCATCCAGTATATACAGCGTGGTATTGCTGATAGGCTTGCCAATAGGCGGCAGCAATCTTTCTTCGAAGTCGGTGGGGGTTACTTCATATGAGCTTACCACATGCGCCTCCGTAGGGCCGTAGTGGTTATACAACCTGGCCCCTGAGTTGTCCAGCAGCGCTTTGATATCATCACTCAAGCGTAATTGCTCGCCCGCAGTGAATATAATATCCAGGGAAGCCGGATAGAGTGACATGGCCTTTGCATAGTCTGCTATGCTTTTCAATACCACATAAGGCAGGAACAGGTAGTTGATACGATGGTTCCTGATTTGTCGCAGCAGTTCACCTGCATCCCGGCGGGTTTCTTCTTCTATCAGGAAAAGTGTATGTCCCAAACACAGGGAAGAAAATATTTCCTGGAAGCTGACATCAAAATTCAAACTGGCAAATTGCAACACCCGCTTGCTGAGCGTAGTATTCATTTGCTCCTGCTGCCAAAGCAACAGGTTCACCATGGCACTGGCAGGCATTTCCACCCCTTTGGGATTGCCCGTAGTGCCTGAGGTATAAATCACATAGGCAAGAAAGGCGGGTGTGATGTTGCTGGCTTCGCGCACTGGCTGCGCCATCACCTGGTCCCACTGTGTGTCTATCTCTATAATCGTTACACCCGGTTGTAAGTTTACTTTTTCCACGCAACTGCTACTGGTCAAAATCACCCGGCCACAGGTATCTGCTATCATGTATTGAATACGGGCAGGTGGATATTCCGGATCTATTGGCACGTAAGTACCTCCCGCTTTCAGTATTCCCCAGATCCCTACAATCATGTTTAACGACCGTTCTATGCACACGGGTACCAGCGAGCCTGTCACTACTCCATTGCTGCGCAGATAAGTAGCTAACCTGCCGGATTGTTCATCCAGTTCCCGGTAAGTCAACTGCCCGCCACCCAATACCACTGCTATCGCATCCGGATGCAGCCTTACCTGTGTTGCAAACAGTTCCATCAGCGATTTCACAGGAGGGTATTTTACATCGGTAGCATTGAGTGACGACAACAGATAGTCGCGCTCATGTTCGCCCATCAACGGCAAGCTATCTATACGCGTAGCAGGCGATATGGTAATGCTGCGCAACAATTCTTCAAAGTGCGCAAATAACTGACGGATGGTTTCTTCTTTAAACAGGTCCGTGCAGTATTCAATATTTATCTGTAAACCATCGTGGCTTTCTGATGCAAAAAAGGTGAGATCAAATTTAGAAGAGGTATGCGTCACCGCTTCGGGCAGCAACTGCACTTTTGTGAGATACGGGCTGGCTGTTTCTTTTGTTTCCCATACAAACATTACCTGGAAGATAGGATTGCTGCTGAGATCCCGGTGTCTCACCACGCTTTCTACTATTTTTTCAAAAGGCACGTCCTGGTGATCGTAGGCACGTAAGATCGTGGTCCTCACTTCCTGCAACAGTGCAGTAAAAGAAGGGTTGTCGCTCAGGTCACTCCGCAAAGCCAGCGTATTTACAAAAAAGCCGATCAGGCCTTCTACTTCCTGCTGTGTTCTGCCGGATACTGGTGTACCCACGCAAATATCCGTTTGCCCGGTATAGCGGTACAGCAACACTTTAAAAGCAGTAAGCAACGTCATAAACAAGGTACTTCCCTGTTCCTGGCTTAACTGCAGCAGATGATCTGCTATTTGTTTATTGATATGGAAAGACCGGAAAGCACCGCGGTTACTCTGAATAGCGGGCCTGGTAAAATCAGCAGGAAGATGTAGCGCGGTTACGCCGCCCAGCTTATCTTTCCAATAGTCCAGTTTCTTTTCCAGTAATTCACCTGAAAGATATTTCCGCTGCCAGATGGCATAATCGGCATATTGTACCGGCAATGCGGAAAGTTGTGGAACAAATCCATGCACATAGGCGCCGTATTGTTCTGCAAACTCCTGTACCAGGAGTCCGTGCGACCACTCATCCGACACCAGGTGATGCAGGGTTAATACCAGTATATATTCATCTCCCGGAAGTGTTACCAGGTGCGCGCGCATCATATGGTCTGCAGCCAGATCAAAAGGCTGTTCCGTCAGTGTCGTAATAAATGCTTTCAGCTCCTCCGGATTATCTCCATACTGTTTTCCATCTACGATAGTCAGTTCCCACTGGTCCTGGTCTATAATCCGTTGGTAGGCGATTCCTCCTTCCTGGGCAATAACAGTGCGCAACACTTCATGACGATTCACGGTACTACGCAGGGCATAGGCCAGCGCATCCGGCTGCAAAGCGCCTTTCAATCTCAGCACAATGGGAACATGGTATTGCACACTGCCTTCCAGCTGGTGTATGAACCATAAACGCTCCTGGCTATACGAAAGCGGGATGTGTGCGGGTCTTGATTCCGGTACCAGTGGCGGCGTAATCAAAACATCCGTATTCCCTGATAACCTGGCAGACAACAATGCAATAGTCGGATAGTCAAATACATCGCCGATAGCTACTTCTACTCCCAACGCCTTCCGGATGGCAGATACCACGCGTATAGCCAACAAGGAATGACCACCCAGCGCAAAAAAGTCATCATGAAGCCCCACTTTCTCTACCTCCAGCAACGCAGACCAGATATCTGTCAGCACCTGCTGCAAGGGTGTTTCCGGCGCTACATAGCCATCTGCTGCTGCGGAGAAATCTGGATCCGGTAAAGATTTCTTATCTACTTTACCGTTCGCCAACAGCGGAAAACTATCCAATACTATTAACGCCGAAGGAATCATGTAGTCCGGTAAATGATCCGCCAGCCAGGTAGCAATGGCATGCTGATCTAATGTATCATTCGCGATCACATAACCGATCAGGCGTTTGCTGCCACCATCTTCTCCCCGTGCTACCACCACGGCCTGGGTTACCAACCCACTCCGTACTAATACCTTTTCTATTTCTCCCAGCTCCACGCGATAACCACGGATCTTCACCTGGTCATCTATTCGGCCGGCAAACAGGATGTTGCCATCCGGCAGCATCTTTACCAGGTCGCCGGTACGATACAGTTTTGAGGTACCGGATCCCGCAAAAGGTGCAGTTACAAAGCGATGCGCTGTTAAGTCGTCGTTATTCAAATAACCTGCTGCCACCCCATCACCACCAATATATAATTCACCGGGAACACCCACCGGGCATAACTTTCCGGCAGGATTCAACACATATACCCTGGTGTTGGAAAATGGTTTACCGATAGGAATATGATGACCATACTCCGTATCATCATTTACCACATGCAGCAGTTTTCCTATAGTCGTTTCCGTTGGTCCGTAGTGATTCACAATAGTGCAACGGGCGCCATAAGCACGGATACTTTTCACCACTGCCGTTTCCAGTGCTTCCCCACCGAAAATGAGCAGTTTTTCCGGTAACAATAATCTGCCGGAAGCCGACAGGGCTTTCCAGTGCGAAGCCACTATCTTGATACAATCTATCGGGTGAACAGAAAAATAATCATACAATAGTTCTCCATCGCTGATCCTCTCCTTAGAAAATACGTGTAACGTACCGCCCAGTATCAGTGGCGTAAACAATACCGTATTACCTAAATCTGTAGCAATGCTGGAGAGCAATCCGAAGGAACGGCATTCCGCTACCGGTAAAGCAGCCTTGAGCCCATAGAGGTAATCTACCAGGTTACGATGCGTCACCATTACCCCTTTAGGATTACCGGTACTACCGGAAGTATAGATCACATAGAGCAAATCCTGCGGAGCAGGTAAAGGCAATGTCTGTTGGGTATTGGCCCGGCTGATCAGGTGCTCATCTTCATCCAGTGCGATCACTTCCGCTGCGATTCCTTCCCCCAGTTGCGCCCTGGTAGCGCGACTACCCACCACTACCTTCGCGGCAGTGTCTTCCAGGATAAAGGCTACCCGATCCAATGGAAAATCAGGATCAATGGGTACGTAAGCAGCACCTGCCTTTCCAATACCTATGATACCTGCTATCATGGCGGCAGATCTTTCTATATACAGCGGCACCAGCGAACCTTTCCCGATGCCCTTCGCCTGTAAGTAATGCGCCAGTTGTGTAGCGCGTTCGTCCAGTTCCTGGTAAGTTAATTTGGCATTTTCAAATACAACGGCGGTAGCCTGCGGTGTCAACGCTGCCTGTTCGGCAAACCCATCCAGGAACGTTTTATCCTGCGGATAGCTAACAGACGGGGATCTTAGCGCCGCCTGCAATTGACCTTCTTCCGAAGGAGATAACATCGGCAATGCATCTATTTCCTGTGCAGGATTAGCAGCAATCGCCTCCAATAACTGTACATAATGAGCACCCATGCGTATAATGGTAGCTTCTGTAAACAGGTCACTTCTGTACACCGCATTTACATGCAAACCGGTGGCTTCATCGGCAACAAAAAATGTAAGGTCAAACTTGGCAGTGGTGATCTCTACTTCTTCCCCTGTCCATACTACATCTCCCAACCGCAGGTCATCATCTCCCGGCACATTTTGCATCACAAACATTGCCTGGAATAGTGGACTCCTGCTGGGATCCCTGTCTTTCACCACTGCTTCCACTACCTTTTCAAAAGGCACATCCTGGTACTCATACGCATCCAATGTGGTGGCTTTCACTTGCTGCAACAACGTTGTGAAAGCAGGACGGTTATCCAGATCACTGCGTAATGTCAGTGTATTAATAAAAAATCCAATCAGGTTTTCTATTTCCTCCTGTGGACGTGCGGCCGTTGAACAGCCAACACTAATATCTGTTTGGTTGCTGTAGCGATACAATAATACTTTGAACGCGGCCAGCAGCAACATATAAATAGTGACGCCTTCCTGTTGCGCCAATGCCAGCAGTTGCGCCTGCAATACCGGATCTATATGGAATAAAATGCTACCCCCGTGAGTAGTTTGTGTAGCAGGACGGATATAATCTGTGGGCAATGCCAACGGCGTAACGCCCGCGAGTTTATTTTTCCAGTAGTCCAGCTTTTTATCCAGCACGGCGCCCGACAGGTAATTCCGTTGCCAGATGGCATAATCGGCAAACTGTAACTCCATAGGCGGCAATTGTGCAGTACGGCCTTCTGTATAAGCCGCATACCATTCCATTACTTCGCTAACAATGATAGCAGCGGACCAGGCATCCGCTGCAATATGATGTATCACCAATACCAACACATATTCATTTTCCGCCTGCGCAATTAAATGTGCACGCATCATATGATCTGCCGACAAGTCAAAAGGTGTTTCTGTCAATGATTTTATGTAGGCTTGTAAAACAGCCGGATCTTTTTTATACGCCGGTTCATCTACAACAAACAAATGCCATTCGCGCTCCATGATACGCTGATACGGAACACCTCCTTCTTCCCGGATCACGGTACGTAACACCTCATGACGCTGCACGGTCATTTGCAGGGCGTAGGCCAGTGCTTCTTTGTTGAGGTTGCCTTTTAGTCGTAATACTTCTGTAATATGGTAATGTATACTTCCCTCCAGCCTGTCAATAAACCACAAACGTTCCTGGCTATACGACAATGGAATTTGCGGTGGTCTGCTGTATGCTTTCACCACGGGAAGTTGTGTACTTTTATCGGGTACCTGTACCTGTAACCAGTCCGCCAGCTCTGCTACCGTAGGATACAGGAATAAACATTTCACAGGCAGCTCTACCCGGACTTCCCGGCGAAGCACAGACATCAGGCGCATGGCCATCAGGGAATGCCCTCCCAACTCAAAGAAATTATCGTATATCCCTACCTGTTGTACACCCAGCAATTCCTGCCAGTTGTTGGCGAGTACCTGTTCCAGCCTGTTGCGTGGTGCGGCATAGCTACGTTGTAATTGTCCATCAACAGCAGGTTCCGGTAATGCGTGTTTGTCTATTTTACCGTTGGGTGTTAATGGCAGTGTTTCCAACTCCATCAGCACAGGCACCATATACTCCGGTAATCTTTCTTTCACAAAAGCCAGCATGGCCGTTTTATCGTATAATTCACCCGGCACCAGGTACCCCACTAACCGTTGATGTCCTTTATGGTCAGGTTTGGCTACTACCACTACCTGTTGTACCCATCCGGATTCTGCGATGACACTTTCTACTTCTCCCAATTCAATGCGGTGACCACGTATTTTCACCTGGTCGTCCATACGTCCCAGGAATTCTATATTTCCATCCGGCAGCCATTTACCGAGGTCGCCGGTTTTGTACATTCTTTGTCCGGGACGGAAAGGATCCGCCACAAATTTTTGGGTGGTTAATTCCTTCAGGTTGAGATAACCACGCGCCACGCCGACACCAGCTACGCAAATCTCGCCGGGTATTCCCAGCGGGCATAACTGTTCCTGTGGATCCAGTATGTAAATCTGTAAATTCTGAATAGGTGCGCCTACCGGAATGTTAGCCGCCGCAGGTGCTTCATACATGTAATAAAAGCTCACGTCATCCGAGGCTTCTGCCGGGCCATAAGCATTTACCACTGGGATATTACCAAAGCGCGGATGGCTGAACCATTCCTGCAACAACTGCCTGGTCACCGCTTCCCCGGTAACCAGTAAGTACTGTAACGCACCTAAGGTCACTGCTGTATGGTCATGCAATACGGCGGAAAGATAAGAAGGCACCAGTTGCAATAAGGTAACCTGCTGTTTGTCTGCATCCGCAATGAGCGCCGCAGGATGCAGGATCAGTTGTTGTGAATAAATGATGGTACGCCCCCCGCAAATGAACGCATTCAGCATTTGCCATACCGAAATATCAAACGTATAGGAAGCAGTGAACGCTACCACCGCGTTGTTATCCATTCCGAATTCATCTACCATGGCCAGCAGGTGATTGAGCATCCCCAGGTGTTCCACCAGCACTCCCTTTGGCCGGCCGGTTGATCCGGAAGTATAGATCATATAGGCCAGGTGATGCGGCAATAACCAGGTAGCCGGCGAAGTGGCTGGCTGCTGTTCAATGATGGCGGCATCTGCATCCAGCAAAATGAAATCAGCGTTGGTTCCAACAGGTATTTTTTCTTTACCATACCTGCTGGTGACGATCAACTGTGCATTACTATCCGTCAGCATATAACTGATACGGCTGGCAGGAGATTCCGGGTCAACCGGCACGTAGGCGCCACCCGCTTTCATAATGGCCAGTACGCCAATGATCATGTTCAATGAGCGCTCAATACAAATGGGCACCAGGGTGTCTGCTTTCACGCCCTTACTGATCAGGTGATGCGCCAGTTTGTTGGATAATACATCCAGTTCCCGGTAGGTCAACTGTGTATCTTCGAATACCAGGGCAATCGCTTCCGGGCTGTCTGCCACCTGCTGTGTAAACAGATCTACAAACGTTTTATCTGTTGGGTAAGCCACCGCAGTATCATTAAACGTATAAATTAACTGCGTGGTTTCTTCCTGTGTCAGCATACTCAACGCGCTGATACGCGATGCCGGCAACGTTACAACAGCTGTCAGCAATGATTCGAAATGGGTAATCATCCGGTCGATCGTATCCTCCCGGAACAGATCAACACACCAGGTCACATACCCACCGATGCCTTCTTTACTATCGTTAATAGAGAAGTTCAGGTCGAACTGCGCTGTAGTACGTTCCGCTTCCTGCAACAAAACCTCAAGATCATGTAAATGCAGGTGCTGTTCTTCTGGTGTACTCTGCAAATCAAACATTACCTGGAAGAACGGCGTTCTGCTCAGCGATCTTTCCGCTACCACCACTTCCACTACTTTTTCAAAAGGCACTTCCTGGTGATCGTAGGCGCCCAGCGTAGTTTGCTTCACCTGCTGGAGCAGTGATATAAAAGTAGGGTCACCGTGAAGGTCGCTACGCAGGGCGAGTGTATTCACAAAAAAGCCAATCAACACTTCTGTTTCCCGTTGCGTTCTGCCGGCAATGGGCGTGCCCACGCAGATATCTCCCTGTCCGCTGTAGCGGTATAATAATACTTTGAAAGCTGCCAGCATCGTCATAAAGAGCGTGGTTCCCTGCTCATACGAAAATGCTTTTAACTGCTCCGATAACTCCTTCCCGAGCAGGAACTTCCGGCCGGCTCCCCGTGTGGACTGAATAGCCGGGCGTATATGATCCGTAGGCAGGTTTAAGGTGGTTACACCCGACAGCTTATTTTTCCAATAATTTAGTTTTTTGTCCAACACCTCTCCCACTAACCAGGTACGCTCCCAAATGGCATAGTCGGCATATTGCAATGGCAATGCTGCCAACTGCGGCAAACGGTCTTCCACATATGCGGCATAACGCTCTGCCAGCTCTTTTATGATGATACCGGCAGACCATAAGTCGGAAGCGATATGATGAATCACTACCACCAGCAGATGTGTCTCTTCTTCCAGCACAACCAGGTTTGCCCGCAACATGTAACCGGCCGATAAATCAAAGGGCGTGTTTACCAGGTGGTTGATAAAGGCCTCCAAAGCACCCACATCTTCCCGGTATACCGGTTCATCTGTAATGATCATTTCCCAGTCGGCTACCTCCTGTATCAGCTGATAAGGTACGCCTCCCTCTGTAGCTATTGCTGTGCGTAGTACTTCGTGGCGGCTCACGATCGACTGTAAGGCATATGCCAGCGCTGTTTTGTTGAGCTTTCCTTCCAGGCGTAATATGGCAGGTAAATGATATTGCACGCTGCCTTCTTCCAACTGGTCTATAAACCACAAACGTTCCTGGCTATAGGATAATGGAATATGTACGGGTCTTTCCACTGCTTCTACCGGCGGTAGCTGCACGCTTTTACCGGACGACTGCACATGTGCAGTCAAACCAGCTACGGTCGGATACAGGAATAATGATTTAATAGTTAATTCCGTGTCCAGCTCCCGGCGAATAGCAGCTACCAGCCGCATAGCCAGCAGTGAGTGACCACCTATTTTAAAAAAGTTATCGTATATGCCTATCCGTTCAATACCCAGTAACTCCTGCCAGATACGAACTACCAACTCCTCTGTTTCGTTACGTGGCGCCACGTAAGTAGCCGTCATTAACAGGGAAGCATCCGGGTCCGGTAATGCCTGCCGGTTGATTTTTCCATTAGCCGTCAATGGCAGCTTTTCCATTTCCATCAGCAACGATGGAATCATAAATTCGGGTAACTTATCTTCCAGGTAATGTAAGATGTCATCTCTGTAAAAGGGTCCGTTAGGCACTACATAACCGATCAGCTTTTTAATACCGTCGTGATCGGCTTTTGCCTGCACCACCGCCTGGTTTACTAACGGGCATTGCTGCAATACGCTTTCTATTTCTCCCAGCTCAATCCGGAAGCCCCGGATCTTTACCTGTTCATCTATACGACCCAGGTATTCAATAGTACCATCTGGCAGCCATCTGCCCAGGTCGCCGGTGCGGTACATGCGCATCCCTGCATCCGGGCTGAAAGGGTCTCTGATAAATTTTTCGGCAGTTAATGCCTCCCGGTTAAGATACCCACGGGATACCCCTACACCGGATACACAGATCTCACCGGCAATACCTACCGGGCAAAGCTGCAATACATTATTGAGTATATAGAGATGAAGATTCTGTACGGGCTTGCCCAGCGGTACATTTAAACTCACCGGCGTACTCCGCATAATATGATGACAGATATCATCAGAAGCTTCTGTAGGCCCATAAGCATTTACCACCGGGATAGTACCAAATTGCGGGTGTTCAAACCATTGCTTCAGCAACGGCTGGCTCACGGCTTCACCGGTCACCATCAGGTATCGCAGATGCGCGAACCGCACACCCGTTTCTTCCTGCATCAGAGACGCCAGGTAAGAAGGTACCAATTCGAGTATCGTGATCTTGTCCGTATCTACGCGGCGAATAAATGCTGCCGGCTGAAATATCAGTTCCTCCGGGTAAATAATTGTTTGCCCACCGCAAACCAGCGCCGCAAACATTTGCCATACGGAAATATCAAAGGTATAGGATGCATTAAACGCCAGCCTCGTTTTATCATTGATGAGCAGGTCATTTATTTTTGCATACAAATGGTTGAGCATACCACGATGTTCTACCATCACCCCTTTAGGTTTGCCCGTAGATCCGGAAGTATAGATCACATAGGCCAAGTGATGCGGCAATGGCGCCGTCACCGGCACTGTGATGCGCTGCAGCTCCAGGAGTTGCTTGCCACCATCCAATGCTATAATATGTATATCGTGTGTTGCCGGCAATTTCTCTTTACCGTAATTGCTGGTCACAACGATGCTGGCATTACTGTCTTCCAGCATATAACCAATGCGTGCTGCGGGATATTCCGGATCCACGGGCACATAAGCTCCGCCTGCTTTCCAGATGCCCAGTATGGCAATGATCATTTCCGGTCCCCGTTCTATACAAACAGGTACCAGGGTATCTGCCGTAACACCTTTACCCTGGAGATAATGTGCCAACTGATTGGAACGTTCTTCAAGTTCTCTGTAAGTCAGTGTCCTGTCGCCAAATACCAGCGCTGTTGCTTCCGGCGTTTGACCCGCACGGGAAGTAAACAAGGCCGGTAATGTTTTTTCGTGCGGATATTCGCTGACAGTATCATTAAAGGTCACGAGTAACTCGTAGGCTTCCCTGGACGTAAGCATGCCCAGTGCACCTATTTGTTCTGCCGGTGATTTTACGATATCCTGTAACAGCAGTTCATAATGCACCATCATCCGGTCAATCGTTGCTGTGCTGAACAGGTCCGCGCAATATACTACCTGGCCACTTAGTCCTTCTGCACTTTCTTCCATGGAAAGAGTGAGGTCAAATGGCGCGGTGATCTGCTCTGCCTCTTCCAGCGTCAACTGTAAATCCCCTAGTTGCAATGCCGGTTCGTCGGGCACATTCTGCATCACAAACATTACCTGGTACAACGGATTACGGCTAAGATCGCGCTCCTTCACCACTGCCTCCACCACCTTTTCAAACGGAACATCCTGGTGTTCATAGGCGCTTAAAGTAGTTTGCTTTACCTGCTCCAGCAGCGACAAAAAAGAAAGATGACTGTTCAGGTCACTGCGCAGGGTAAGGGAGTTAAGAAAGAAGCCAATCAGTCCTTCTGTTTCCTGCTGCGTTCTGCCGGCTATCAGGGTGCCCACGCAAATATCTTCCTGGCCGCTGTAACGGTGCAATAATACCTTGAAAGCAGCCAGCAATGTCATAAACAACGTAGTTCCCTGCTGACGCGATAATGCCTGTAATTCATCAGACAGTTCCCGGTTCAACGTAAACCGCCTGGCAGCGCCGCGGGTACTTTGTACCACTGGTCTTGTAAAGTCGGTGGGTAACTGCAGGGTAGCTACCCCGGATAATTTCTCTTTCCAGTAATTTATTTTGCGATCCAGCACGTCCCCGGATAAATAGTGGCGCTGCCACACGGCATAGTCGGCATACTGAATATCCAGTGGGAGCAACCGTGACACACGGCTTTCCAGTGCGGCAGTATATAACTCTATCAACTCTTTTACGATGATACCGGTAGACCATCCATCTGAAGCAATGTGATGTATCACTACCACCAGCGTATATTCCTGGTTTCCCTGCACCATCAGTTGCGCACGTAGCATATAATCCTGCTGCAAATCAAATGGTGTGGCAATAAGCGTTTGGATAAAAGACTGTAATGCGGTTGTATTCTCCTTATACAATTCTTCCTCTGTGATGGTCAGCGACCATTCATCAACCGGTTGTACGCGCTGATAAGGCACGCCTTCATCTTCGGTCAGCACAGTACGCAATACCTCATGACGGCTTACAATGGTGCGCAGCGCCTGCGTTAACGCGGCGGTATTCAGCGCGCCCTTCAGTTTTATGATAGCTGGTACATGGTATTGTATACTGCCTTCCAGCTGATCAATAAACCACAAACGTTCCTGGCTATACGAAAGGGGAACGCGCCGCACGCTTTCCCGGTCATAAGGTTGTATGCCGGTGAGCAATGCCCTGTCTGCATCACCGGGTTTATGTTTCCGGAAATATTCTATCAGGTATTCCTTGTTATCTTTCAGTCTGCTCAGCAAAAGTTCATCTATCTCCTTTTCTTCATGCATCTGCAGCAGCAGTTTATCATTATCAAAAGACAGTCGGATTCCCCTGTCATTGGCTTCCTTTAGCAGATCTATTATTCCGGCGAGATTAGTGTCGAGCATATTTAATAATTTAAAAACGAAACGGTGGGCTGATTACAACGTGATAGTCTTATTCTTCCCAAATTCCAGTTCAGGATCCTCCTGGTTAACAGCTATATATTTAGCCAGCATAGCGATGGTGGCCAGTTGAAAAAATGTTCTGACAGATACCTGTAAACCGAACTCCTTTTGTACTGCCGCAGCCAGCCGCATTACCAGCAGGGAATGCATACCCAGTTCAAAAAGATTATCGTGTACCCCTATCCGTGGCAAATTCATTAAGCCTTCACAGATAGTTGCAAGCAACTGCTCAGTAGCATTGGAAGGCGCCACATATACGGTGGAAGACAATGCACTGATATCCGGTTCTGGTAAAGCTTTCTTATCAATCTTCCCATTGTCTGTCAGCGGCAGCTTATCCAATGCTATCAGCATAGCTGGAATCATAAATTCAGGTAACCGCTCCGCCAGGTAAGTATAAATTTCTTCGCGGTCGAATGTGTTGGTAGGGACCACATATCCCACCAGCCGTTTAACACCATCCCCATCTGTTTTTGCCAGTACTACTGCCTGGTGCACGGACTTACATTGCTGTAAAACACTTTCTATTTCGCCCAGCTCTATACGGAAACCGCTGATCTTTACCTGCTCGTCTATACGGCCCAGGTATTCAACGGTACCATCAGGGAGCCATCTGCCCAGGTCGCCGGTGCAGTACATGCGCGCCTGCTTGTCGGTGGTAAACGGATCCGCAATGAATTTTTCTGCTGTTAAGGATATTTTGTTGAGATAACCACGTGATACCCCCACACCTGATACGCAGATCTCCCCGATCACACCCACCGGACATAGCTGTTTCCTGGTATCCAGCACGTAAATACGCAGATTTTGCACCGGTTTACCTAACGGCACATTCGCACTCAATGGCGCCTGGTGCATGATATGATGACAGATATCATCAGATGCCTCTGTAGGTCCATAAGCGTTGACTACCGGAATCTTACCAAACACAGGATGATTAAACCATTGTTTCAGCAACGACTGGCTCACGGCTTCGCCGGTCACCAAGAGGTACTGCAAGGTGCTGGCCTTAATCGTTACATCTTCCTGTAAAATAACTGCCAGGTAGGAAGGCACTATTTCCAGTATGCTGATCTTATTTTTTGCAATAGACTGTAAAAATGCCGATGGCTGGAAGATGAGCTGATTAGTATAGATCACGGTTGTTCCTCCGCAAACAAGCGCGGCAAACATCTGCCATACGGAAATATCAAAGGTGTAGGAAGCGGTATAAGCTAACCTGGTTTTATCATTGATCTGCAGGTCATTTATTTTGGCAAACAAATGATTCAGCATACCACGGTGTTCTACCATCACCCCTTTGGGCTGTCCGGTAGATCCGGAGGTATAAATCACATAAGACAACTGATGCGGTGCGGGCAAAGTGGCCGGTGCTGTAACCGGAGCCGCCTGCAGCGAAACATTGTCAGTATCCAGTATCACAATATGTAATCCTTTTTTTGCCGGTATCCGCTGGCGAAGATCATGGGTGGTGACTAACACGGTAGCGCTGCTGTCTTCCAGCATATAGCCGATACGTTCTGCCGGATACTCCGGATCCACAGGTACATAGGCACCACCGGCCTTCATAATACCCAGTATCGTAATAATCATTTCCGGACCACGTGCTATACAAACAGGCACCAGTGTATCTTCCTGTACACCGTTGTGTTGCAGATAATTCGCCAGTTGATTGGAGCGTTCATCCAGCTCCCTGTAAGTAAGTTGAGTACCTTCAAATGCCAACGCCACAGCATCCGGTGTATTGGCGGCCTGCTTCATAAAAAGCCCCGGAATAGTTTCGTCTTCCGGCCAAGCAACGATGTTATCGTTAAACGTGACAAGCAGCTGTTCCCTTTCTGCAGGTGTCAGCATATCGAAGGTACTGATCCTGGCAGCCGGCGCATGCACCACCGCCCGGAGCAATTGTTCAAAATGAGTGATCAGGCGTTGTATGGTATCTTCCGTAAAGAGATCTTCACTATACATCACCGTTCCTGCTAAACCGGTACTGCTTTCTTCTATGGAGAAAGTAAAATCAAACTGTGTAGTGGCCGGATCTGTTTTTTCCAACGATAATTGCAGGTCATCTAACCGTAAGGCTGCATTTTCCGGCACATGCTGTAATTCAAACATTACCTGGAACAGTGGCGTTCTGCTGAGATCACGCTTTTTCACGATCGCTTCCACTACCCTTTCAAACGGTACTTCCTGGTGCTCATAAGCGCCCAGTGTAGTACGTTTCACTTGTTGCAGCAAAGTAGCAAAGGAAGGATCATTACTCAGATCACTACGCAATGCCAGGGTGTTAACAAAGAACCCTATCAGTGCTTCTGCTTCCTGTTGCGTTCTGCCAGCAATCGGGCTGCCTACGCAGATGTCTTCCTGGCCGGTATAACGGTACAGCAGTACCTTGAAAGCAGCCAGCAAAGTCATAAAAAGTGTAGTACCCTGTTGCTGCGACAATTCCTGCAACTGTTGTGACAGGGCTTTGTCCAGCCCGAAACTTTTGATAGCGCCACGGGTACTCTGAATCGCAGGGCGCGGATAATCTGTTGGAAACTGTAGCGTAGCTACCCCTTGCAGCTTTTCTTTCCAGTAATTTATTTTTTTGTCCAGCAATGTTCCCGACAAATGATTCCGTTGCCAGATGGCATAGTCGGCATACTGGATGTTTAAAGGCGTTAATTCTGCTGTCCGGCCGGCTACCCAGGCGGCGTACAATGCTGCCACCTCATTCACGATGATGCCGGTAGACCAGCCATCGGAAGCGATATGGTGTAGTGTAAACACCAGCAGATATGTTGCGGGGCCGGTTACGATCAGGTGTGCACGCAACATATGATCTGCATGCAACTCAAACGGAATAGCCAACAGCGACTGCACATAGGTTTGCAAAGCCAGGTCATCTTCTTTATAGGTTGGTTCATCTACAACCTGTAGCTGCCATCCATCCTTATCCAACACCTGCTGATAAGGCACCCCTGCGTCCTGCAAAATGACGGTGCGCAGTACTTCATGCCGATTCACAATAGTTTGCAGGGCATGTGCTAATCCTTCCACCTGCAGGTTCCCATTTAATTTCAATACTGCCAGCGTATGATATTGTACACTACCTTCCAGCTGATCAATAAACCATAAACGTTCCTGGCTATAAGAAAGCGGAATACGTGCAGGACGTTCATACCTGACAATAGTTGGAACAGTAGCCGCATCGGAATGTTGTCCTAACCGGACTGCCAGCGATGCCACCGTGGGATAGTCAAATATATCACCGATCGCCACTTCTACGGCAAGTGCTTTCCGGATAGCTGATACCACACGTATAGCCAGCAGGGAGTGACCGCCCAATGCAAAGAAATCATCATGTACCCCTACCTGTTCTACCTCCAGCAAAGAGGTCCAGATAGCCGCCAATATTTGCTCTGTGTCAGTTGCCGGCGCGGTATATCCTGCTGTAACAGTAGTATTATCCGGATCCGGCAGCGATTTCTTATCCACTTTACCATTGGCCAGTAACGGAAAACTATCCAGTACCACCAATGCCGAAGGAATCATATACTCTGGTAAGTGTTCTTCCAGTTGCGCCAATACGGCTTTCTGATCTACCTCTCCTTCTCCGATCACATACCCAATCAGGCGCTTGCTGCCACTGCTTTCTCCTCGTGCTACCACTACCGCCTGGCTCACCAGGTCAGTTCGCAGTAATGCCCTTTCTACTTCTCCCAGTTCCACACGATAACCGCGGATCTTTACCTGGTCGTCTGCACGACCGGCAAACAGGATATTGCCATCTGGCAAAATCTTTACCAGGTCGCCGGTACGATATAGTTTTGAAGCCGCTGATTCGTCAAATGGATCTGCGATAAAGCGGTCTGCCGTTAAAGCATCATTATTTAAATATCCGGTGGATACGCCATCCCCACCAATATACAATTCCCCGGGAACACCTACCGGGCATAACTTACCGGCGGCATTCAGCACATATACCCTGGTATTGGAAAATGGTTTACCAATAGGAATGTGGTGGCCATAGGTCGTTTCGTCATTCACTACATGCAGTAATTTTCCTATAGTCGTTTCCGTTGGTCCATAGTGATTCACGATGGTGCAACGGGAGCCATAAGCGCGGATACTGTTTACCACTGCTGTTTCCAACGCCTCTCCTCCAAAAATGAGCAATTTCTCCGGCAACAATAACCTGCCGGAAGCGGACAATGCTTTCCAGTGAGAAGCCACTATCTTGATAGCATCTATCGGGTGAGCAGAAAAATAATCGAGCAATAACTCTCCATCGCTGATCATTTCTTTGGAAAACACATGTAAAGCGCCCCCTGAAATCAGTGGGGTAAACAATACCGTATTACCCAGATCCGTAGCAATGCTGGAAAGCAATCCAAAGGAACGGCATTCGGTTACCGGCAATGCGGCTTTCAGTCCATACAGGTAATCTACCAGGTTACGATGTGTAATCACCACTCCTTTCGGGTTACCGGTACTACCAGAGGTATAAATCACATACAACGGCCCATCAGGTGCCGGAGTTGCGGTCACTGCTTTCACTTTACAACGGTCAATTTCAGCAGCATCTCCATCCAGTGTAATGACATGTGCGGTCATCCCGGCAGGCAGTTTCGCCTTGCCGGCATTGTTGCTCACCACCACTTCTGCACGGGTATCTTCCAGCATAAAGGCAATACGGTCTGCCGGAAAATCAGGATCAATGGGTACATAGGCTGCACCCGCTTTCACAATACCTAATAAGGCCACGATCATAGCGGCAGATCGTTCCAGGTACAACGGCACCAACGAACCCGCTTTTACCCCCTGCTGACGCAGGTAGTGTGCCAGTTGATTTGATTTCTCATTCAGCTCCCGGTAAGTCAGTTGTGTATCTTCAAACACAACAGCCGTTGCCTTTGGCGTCAGTGCTGCCTGTGCGGCAAACAGTTCCGGGAATGTTTTATCCTGCGGATAACTAACGGCAGCATGTGTTTGCAACTGCCAAACGGTGGAAGGTTTCAGCACCGATAATTCGGACAACTGATGAATGTTGGCATGGGTTATTTGTTGCAATACATATTCAAAATGTGCGGCAATTTCCTGTACATACACTTCTTCCAGTAACGCAGCATTATAGGCAAACTCAATACTGGCTTTCTTGCCGGGCGTAATCATTACCACCAATGGATAATTGGTTTGTTCGCTGGTGTTAAAACTGTCAATGCGCAAACTCCAGTGGCCTGCAAATACCTCATCACTGATGGGATAGTTTTCAAATACCAGGATGCTATCAAACAAATCCCCGGTGAAGCCAATCATCTGTTGGATCTGGTTAAGCGCTGTGTATTGGTGTTCCCGGCTCTGGTGCTGGCTTGTTTGCAGCGCCTGTAACCACCCCGCGATATCTCCTGCTCCAGGTACTTTTACATGAAGCGGCAGGGTATTGATGTACAGCCCTACCCTTTTTTCTACGCCGGGTAAATCTTCCGGGCGGCAGGAAACAATCACCCCATAAGTAACCGCTTGTTGAGCGGTGTAGTTGTGTAACAGGTACGCCCACACGCTCTGCATCAGGGTATTCACGGTAATACGGTGCGCCAGCGCATATTGTTGGATAGCATCTGCTAACGGGCCTTCCAGGCTTAGTATTTCTTTTTTATAGGTACCAATCCCTTTATTACGGTCAGCGATGTTGTCAATAAACGGTAACAGGCTGCCAGTATCCATACCCGCCAGGTATTGTTGCCAGTAGTTGGCAGCAACTTCCTTATCACGGCGATCCATATACTGAATGTAATCTCCATAGCGGTCTTCTGCTGCCGGTATGGAGATTGCTTTTCCTTTTACCAACCCTTCATAGGTATTCAGCAACTCTTCTACCAGTACGGCCAGTGACCAGCCATCCAGCAAAATATGATGGAAGGTGCATACCATCCGGTAGCGGCCTTCTGCTAAACGTATCAGGCCAATGCGGAGCAATGGTGCTGCCGAAAAATCAAAGCCTTCATTCCGTTCAGCGGCTTCATAGTCGGCCAATGCCTGCTCCTGCGCTGATCCGCTCAACTGACGATAATCCAGTACCGTCAACGGCAGTTTCACCTGGTGATAGGCACATTGTACCGGTATCACAAATTCATCGTAGTAAAATGCGCTTCGCAGAATGCTATGCTGCTGGAACAGGATCGCCCAGCTTTCCCGGAATAAGCTAAGATCCATTTCACCCACACCGCAGGTAAACTGATCAATATATCCACCGGCAGTTTTATCATACAAACTATGGAACAGCATACCTTCCTGCAAGCCACTGAGCCGGTATAGGCCGGCTACCTGGTTACGCCTGGGTGCCCCCTTGTACGGTGTATCCAGGAACCTGTCCAGTGCCTCATAGCTGATGTCATGACTCAGTCCATAATCTGCCGGCGTGCTGTAAGACTCCGTTTGCGACACGCAATGTGCAATCAGGATGTCCAGGTGATGGAAATATTTGTCCGCCAGCCCTGCGATGTCAGCAGGTGCAAAATGCGGAACACTGTACCCCCACTCCATCACCAGTTCACCCTGTTGCACAATACTGTTAATAAATAATTTATCCTGTACCGGATAACCCGACCCTATCATGCTTCCGGCCGCTTCCTCCGAGATGTTCAGATAGCCATTCACGTTAGTGATGTTATCCAGTTGCCCCAGGTAGTTGAAGGTAATATCCCAGGGATCTCTACCCTGTAAATAATCTGCCTGGTTGATGTACTTCAGTACGCCATAACCAATGCCTTTGTCAGCTACCTTGCGGAGCTGCTCTTTTACATCCTTCAGCAGGGTACCCGGAGAGCTGTCTGCCGGTATTTGCAGGAGTACAGGATATAAGTTGGTAAACCAACCAACAGTATGACTGGTATCAATACCCAGCACAGCATCTTCCCGGCCATGTCCTTCCAGGCCAATGGATACGGCATCATTACCATTCCATTCCGCCAGGGTGAGCGCCAGCGCTGCTAATAAAATATCGTTGATCTCTGTATGATAAGCACGGGGCACTTCTTTCAGGAGACGTTGTGTTTGAAGCGCGTTGAGCCGCACCACATGCAAACCGGTATCGGCCATTGTGATCTTTCCTTCAAAATGGGTAGCCGTGCGTACAGGAACATATCCCTGTACTACCTGCTGCCAGTAACTTTGCTGGTTAAGCAGCCGGTCTTTCTTGCTATACTTTAGCAAGGCTTCATATGCCTGGCGATAAGAACTGCTCTTCCGCCCCAATACTTCCAGCTCATTATTTACCGTTGCCTTCTTTAATAATAACTGGAGGTCATCCAGCATAATGCGCCAGGACACACCGTCTACTACCAGGTGATGAATTACCACCAACAAGCGGTGATGTGATTCACTGGCGGGCGTCAATAACAGGGCTGCCTGTACCAGCTTACCCTGTTTTATATCCAGGCTGCCCTGTATTCTTTCTCCATGCAGTTGTATATTCTCTGCCAGCTTTTCGGGTGCAATTCCTTGCAAATCTATCAGTTCTACACTGGCTTCCAGCCCTCCTTCCAACTGCTCCCATCCTTCCCCGCTGTGCCGGTAAGTATAACGCAATGCATCATGATAGCGCGTCAGCGCCGCGATGGCAGCAGATATTCTTGCAGGTACTATTTTTTTATCTACTGTAAGTAAGATACTCTGGTTGTAATGTGCGTCAGTATTATTTTTCCCGAAATACCACTCCTGTATGGGCAATAATCCGATACTGCCTTTCTGCACGCTTTCTGCTGGCGCTTCAGCGATACTTTGTTGCGATGCCAGCAACTGGGAAATCTTTGCAATAGTTGGGTGGGTAAACAGATCTCCTACCTGCAGCATGTATCCCAAACGCCTGGCACGACTTACTACCTGGATAATGATAATAGAATCACCTCCCAGCTCAAAGAAATTGTCGTGTATCCCTACCCGTTCTACTCCCAGCAATTCCTGCCAGATACCGGCGATTGATGTTTGCATCTCATCCCGGGCAGCTTCGTATATACTGGTACGTGACTCCGTTACATCCGGATCAGGCAATGCTTTCCGGTCAATCTTTCCATTCACCGTTACCGGGAATGTATCTTGTGGAATCAGTAACGCAGGAATCATATAGTCTGGCAACCACTCTTTCAGGTAAGCAATAATGCCGGCCTTGTCAAATTCGCCATTGGGGACTACATAACCAATGAGGCGTTTATTCCCCGAATCATCTGCCCTGGCCAATACTACCGCCTGGCTGATCAGCGCGCATTTCAGCATCACACTTTCTATTTCACCCAGCTCTATGCGGTAACCGCGGATCTTTACCTGGTCATCTTTACGGCCCAGGTATTCAATATTTCCATCGGGCAGCCAGCGACCCAGGTCACCTGTCCGGTATAACCTGCTGCCTTTACTGAATGGATTGGGTATAAACTTCTCTGCGGTCAGCTCGTCCCGGTGCAGGTAGCCACGCGCCAGGTTAGCGCCGCCAACACATATTTCCCCGGTAACCCCCAACGGCGCCAGGCCATCATTGATGTCCAGCACGTACACCTGTACATTGGCAATGGGTTTACCGATCACTACTACGTCATTTTCGAGAATAGGCTGGTCGGTAAGACTGGTACACACCGTGTTTTCGGTGGGCCCGTAGGCATTGATCAATCTTATGCCGCCCAATATCATTTCCTTTGCATCTTCCAGCATCATGGCTTCCCCGGCAGATACAATCGTTTTAACCGGCCCCAGTACATCCTTGATGGTATGCTGGTACGAAGGTGGCAGTGTTACTACTTCTACCTGTTGTTTGTTCACCAGCGCTGCAAAATTTTCTGCAGACAACAAATCATTTTTAGTGGGCAACACCAGTATGCCGCCACTTAATAAAGTATTGAATATTTCATAACAAGATGCATCAAAGCCCAATGATGCAAATTGCAGTGAACGGGTACCTTCTTTCAATCGTAATGCTTCCTGCTGACTCAATGCCAGGTTCACCAAACCCCGGTGCTCAATCATTACGCCTTTGGGCTTTCCGGTAGAACCGGAAGTATAAATCACATAGGCAAGATCTTCCGGCCGGAGTACGGTTGCCGGTGAAGTAACCGGATGCTTAGCCATCAACTCCCGTTCATCATCCAGGATAATAATGCGTAAAAAATCTTTTACCGGCAGTTTCGCGGCGCAAGCCCTGGAGGTTACCAGCACACTCGCCCTGGTGTCGTCCAGCATATAACTAATGCGGTCTGTCGGGTAGTCAGGATCAATGGGCACATAAGCGGCGCCGGTTTTCATAATTGCCAGGATGGTGACAATCATCTCCAGGGATCGTTCTATGCACACCGGTACCAATGCGCCAGCTTTCACTCCATTGTGCTGCAGGTGATGTGCCAGCTGACCTGCCAGCTCATTAAGCTGCCGGTAAGTAAGCTGTGCGTCTTCAAACAGCAATGCCGTAGCCTCCGGAATACGGGTGGCCTGTGCTTCAAATAATGCAATAGCTGTTTTATCGGTTGGATACGCCGTCGCTGTATTATTAAAACCTATGGTCAGTAATTGTTGCTCCGCTGCATTTAACATCGGCAATGCCCCGATCCGCTCCTCCGGCGAGGCCACCACTGCGCGCAACAGCTGTTCATAATGCAGCAGCATCCGGGTGATGGTTTCCTTCTTAAACAGGTCTGTGCAGTATTCTATATTGGCGACCAGTGAACCGTCGGGGTTTTCCAGAATGTAGAAATTAATATCCGCCATCGTGGTCGTTCTGCCGAGTGGCTGCTGTGACAGCGTTGTTTCACCCAATTTTAAGGCAGTAAAGTCCGGGGTTTTCTCTAGCCCGAATATCACCTGTTGTAAAAGGTTTCTGTCCTGCTCCCTGTTCTTCACTACGGCACCTACAATTTTTTCAAACGGTACTTCCTGGTATTCATAGGCAGACAACAACGTTTGTTTTACCTGCTGTAACAACGCTGCGAAAGAAGGATTATCACTCAGGTCACTACGCAACACCAGCGTATTTACAAAGAACCCGACCAGCTCCTCTACTTCTTCGTGCATTCTGCCGGCAGTAGGGCTGCCGATGCAAATATCTTCCTGACCGGTATAGCGATACAAAAGCACCTTAAAAGTGGTCAGCAATAACATATAAAGCGTTACATCCTGCTGCGGGCAAAGTTTTAATACCTGGCCAATCAACTCCCTGTCCAGCGGCCATGTTACAATGCCTCCGCTGGTAGTTTGTATTGCCGGCCGCACATAGTCGAGCGGCAAATTTATTGGCGACACGCCGGCCAGTCTTTCTTTCCAGTAGTTGAGTTTTTCATCCAGCATACCAGTCACCTGCGGAGAACGCAGCCATATGGCGTAATCGGCGTATTGAAAGCGAAGTGGTGTTAAAGTGGGCTTGCTGCCGGTAATATATGCTTCATAAAATTGCAGCAATTCCAATAAAATAATGTCGGCCGACAATCCATCAAAAGAAATGTGATGCGCCGTCAGCACCAACAGGTATTCTTCTTCCGAAAAACGCAACAACTCACCACGCAGCATATGATCCTGCTGCAAATCAAAAGGTTGATCTATCAGCGGAGTAATATAAGCAGACAAAGCGCTGGCATCTTCCTGATCAAAATCTACCTCAGTTATCCCAAGCTCCCAGCGGTTTTTATCAAGTATATGCTGTGCTACTTCATCACCACTGGTATCTATCACGGTTCTGAGTATCTCATGACGATTCACAATATCCTGCAATGCATAGCGCAGCGCGCTTGTATTCAGTGTTCCTTTTATTTTTAACAACATGGGGACATGATACTGCACACTTCCCTCCAGCAGATGCACAAACCACAAACGTTCCTGGCTAAACGAAACCGGAATGTGTGCAGGCCGTTGTTCCAGCTTAACCGGCGCCATTCCGCCATTCAGCATTTCTGTGGTTACCTGTGCAGCTACCGGTTCGCTGGTAGCTACAGGCGTGGGTAAAAAGCCAGCCTGTTGCAGTTCATGGATGCTATCCTTAATAGATTTGGCAATAAAATCAATGTCTTCATTTGAATGGGCATCCGACAAAAAGCAGGTACGTCCTTCCCATATATACACCCCTTTTTCGAGGAGGTGATAGAAGAACAGATCCATGTTAGTGTTGATGGCAAAATAGAACAGGGAACCAAAACTATGTACCTGTATCGGCACATTGTTTTCTTCGAAGAAGACAGATATATCCTGCACCAAACGGGTAGTACGTACATTGAGTTGTTCCTGTAAAGCGGGTCCTCTCCTTTCCAGCTCCTGCAGCAATGCCAGCGAGGAAGCCATGCTCAGCGGATGTTTACAGAAAGTACCTGCAAAGAAAGTAGTGTCTACTGCCGGATAAGAATCATCACCATACTGCCATATGCCACCGTCTAATGCGCTCATAAACCGGCTGCTGCCGGCAATAATGCCAATCGGTAATCCGCCGCCGGCAATTTTACCATACGTGGCAAGATCTGCACGTACCCCAAAATGTGCCTGGGCGCCTCCGGGGTGGATCCTGAAACCAGTGATCATTTCGTCGAAGATCAGGGCTACATTTTCTGCCGCCGTCATACGGCGTAATTCATGCAGCAATGCTTTGGGCTGATACCCCGGACGACGGCTCTGTACCGGCTCTACCACCAATGCTGCCAACTCATGTGCATGTGCCCTGATATGTTCCACTACGTCCGGATGATGGTAATCGAATACCAGCACATCCGCCACCATATTTTCCATAATACCCGGCGCCATCGGTACCCCTGCATGGGTTCTTTCCAGGTCCTCCGGTGCAGCGAGGGTGCCATCGAAATGGCCGTGATAAGCGCCTGCAAAAACGGCAATCTTCTTTCTTCCGGTTACAGTACGCGCCAACCTGACGGCCGTCATCACCGCCTCCGTTCCGGAGTTATGGAAACTGGCCCTCTCCATCCCGGTAAGCTTTGTTACCAACGTAGCTGCCTGTCCTGCCAGCGGCGTTTGAGGACCAAGTTGAAATCCTTGTTGCAACTGTTGCTGCAGGGCAGTCATCACTGCAGGCGGACAATGTCCGAGCAGGTCTACTCCAAAACCCATCGCCAGGTCAACATATTTGTTGCCGTCTACATCCGTAATGGTAGCGCCCTGAGAGGAGGCTGCCAAAATCGGGTACACTAATTCTTTTGTTGAAAAACGGAATCCTGCTGAAGCTCGGTTATCTGCCAGCACTGGCCGGTATTGCTGTGTAAGCGCTTTGGACGTTTTTGTTTTTTCATTATACCGCTTAATAAAGGCATCCAGGTATTCCTGTTGAGCAGCCGTGTAGCCTGTTTGCCCGGGCTTCTTTTCCATCTTGGGGAAAATGGACGCATGCTTTTTAGGCGCTGCATTAATAGTTCCGTTTTGTGGCAATACTGCCGTTGCCCTTTCAGGAGCAATATTATTCGACAACGCGGGTACGGGAGTGGGCAACGCTGTTGCGGGCAGTGGCTGTGCCCCTCCCAGTTGCATAGACAGCAGTTGCAACTGTTGCTCCATGATATTAAAAAGACGTTGAGTCAGCGAAGGGTCTGCGTTAGTAGCCGCAACGGGCAGGTTAATGGTTTGTACCGGTGCCGCTGAAGGCGCCGTATTCACCACAGGTGCTACAGGCGCGGCTATCACCGCTACCTGCGGCGCAGGTAAATTGGCAGAATGTTCCAGGATATAACCGGCCATCAGATCCAGGGAAGTCACTGTTTCGAACAACTGGCGGATAGTAAAATTCAGGCCATACTTCTTTTCTATTTTGCGTACTGCGCTGGCCAATATCAGTGAGTCCGCACCCAGCTCCAGGAAACGCGTATAAATATTAATGTCTGCAGGCGGTATTTTAAGAAGACTGCCAAATATGCCAGCTACATCCGCCAATATAGCTGCACGCTGATCAGCAGGTGCTTGTTTTGTTTCAGTCATAACCGGTGATTTATATGTATGAGGGGCAGGAAGAGACGGGATGCTTGCTTCCACATCAATCCAGTAAGGTTGCCGGTGAAATGCATAAGTGGGTAAGGATACTTTCTGGTAACCCGGACTATCATAAAAAGCAGCCCAGTTGACCGGTATCCCTTTTGTATGGAGAGACATCAGGCAGCGCAACATCGTGTTCCAGGAAGACTTATCCATGTGCATGGCAGGCAACAGGCAATCTTCCTCGTAGGCCGCCGATAACTGCACCATCGACAACAGGTTAGGTTGTGGTCCTAACTCCATCAGCACCTGGCCACCCAGGGTATTGATGGTTTGGATACTCTTGAAAAACTGAACCGGTAAAACAATATGCCGGCACCAATAGTCGGCATGAGTAACTTCATCCGTTACCACCTTACCCGTGACGTTTGATACCAGTTGCAGGGAAGGTTTGTGATACCGGATGCTTGCTGCTACCTCCCGGAATTCCTGCAGCATCGGCTCCATTAACGGGGAGTGGGAAGCGTGCGCAATGAGCAGCTCCCGGCCGTTGACGCCTGCCTCTTGCAGGGATTGCAATGCAGCACCAACCGCTTTTTTCTTGCCGGAAATAACGGTGAGTGCCGGACCATTTACAGCGGCAATAGTCAGGTCATTTTCATAAGGTCTGATCGCTTCCGACACCATTGCCTCCGTGGCAAAAACGGTGGCCATCGCTCCCGGTTCTTTCACGGACTGCATCAGCCGGGCCCTTTCTGTTACCAGTTTCAAACCATCATCCAGACTAAATACACCTGCCACATAAGCGGCGGCATATTCACCTACACTATGCCCTGCTACAATAGCGGGGGTGATACCCCATGATTTCCATACAGCCGACAATGCGCAGGAAATCGCGAAAATAGCCGGCTGGAAATAGGTCATCTGTAATAACAATGTGTTGGCTTCGTCTTTATCCTTTCTGTACAACAGGTCTGTTAAAGACATGCCCCAGCATGTTTTCAGATAGCCGTCACAGTGATCAATGATATTTTTAAAGATGGCATTGTTTTCATAAAGGTCGCGCCCCATCCCCCAGTATTGGGAGCCACCGCCACTAAATAACCAGACCAGTTGTCCTAGTGGCTGATGTGTATTTCCGGTCACCACCTGGCTGGTAAAAGGGCTGGCAATAAATGCCTGCAACTGTTCCCGCGCCTGTTGCCGGCTGGTAACCGCCAATGCTGCGCGATGAGGAAAAGCTTCCCTGGTGAATGCACTGCTATAGGAGATGTTTGCTATATCATCCAATGAAGTGGCTAAAAACGTATCGTATTTGTTGGCGAGTTCCGTCAGCGCTGCCGGTGTTTTAGCAGACAATAACAATGGATAAGCTGGGCGAATTTGTTTTTCCTGTTGAACACCAGTAGTGGTGACGGCTTCCTCCAGGATCACATGTACATTGGTACCACTTAATCCAAATGAACTAACCGCTGATCTCCTGCCAGCACTGCCGGGCTCCCAGGCAACCGGTTTGTCTACCACTTTCACGGAAATATCTTTCCAGGGAATAAAGCGATTGGGAGTATGATAATTCAGTACGGCCGGTAATTGTTTATGTTGCAGGCTTAATACCGTTTTTATGAAACCGGCAATGCCGGCCGCTGCTTCCAGGTGTCCGATATTTGTTTTCACCGCCCCTACCAGCAATGGCTGGTCTGCCGGACGGGAACGGCCATAAACCGCCTGGAGTGCCTGTACTTCTACCGGATCTCCCAATTTAGTGCCGGTACCATGTGTTTCTACATATTGCACGGTGTTTGCCGCAACGCCTGCCTGCTCCAATGCTTTTTCTATCAACTGCTGTTGTGCGATACCATTGGGAGCTGTGAGCCCGTTGCTGGCGCCATCATGATTCACCGCCGAACCACTGATCACTGCCAGGATATTGTCCCCATCTGCGATGGCTTTGTCAAGGCGCTTTAACACCACAATACCGGCGCCTTCTCCTCTTACATAACCATCGGCACTATCATCAAACGTTTTACATTGGCCGGAGGGCGATAATGCTTTCATCCGGCATAAGCGGATAGTGGTATCCGGCGCCAGCATCAGGTTTACGCCACCGGCAAGTGCCAGCGAACATTCACCCAGCAACAGGTGCTGACAGGCCTGGTGTATACTGAGCAACGAGGAGGAACAAGCCGTATCTGACTGTACCACCGGACCATGAAAATCCAGTACATACGCCAACCTTCCTGCTGCAATACTTCTTTCTAATCCCAGGCTGCTAAAGGCATCTTCAAATAACGCGGGCGGCGTATTATGATGAACAATCTGCTGATAATCGTCGGTACCCATGCCTATAAAAATGCCAGTGTCGCTCCCCTTCAGAGCAGATGGCTTAATGCCCGCATGTTCCAATGCCTCCCAGCACACCTCCAGCAATAAACGCTGCTGAGGATCCATACCGGCAGCTTCTCTCGGAGAGATACCAAAAAATAACGGATCAAACTGATCTACCTGGTCTATAAAACCACCCGTACGGGTGTACATCTTTCCCAACGCATCTTCATCGGTACTAAAATAGTCATCCACATTCCAGCGGTGCTGCGGAATAACGGTAATGGCACTACGTTGCTCATACAATAAGTCCCAGAAAGCTTCCGGCGTATCAATACCGCCGGGAAAACGGCAACCAATACCCACTACCGCAACGCGGTTATCTGTTACTTCACGGGCGTCACCCGTTCCGTTTTTCTCCACCACCGGTACTTTTCCGGTGGCAGCAAGGTGATGCGACAGCGTGGCCACGGTAGAAAAATTATAGATAACCGTTTTGTCGACCGGTGCGCCCAATAAGGTCTCCAGGTCTGCGGCCAGTAAAACAGCCTGCATAGAAGTAACACCATACTCCGCAAAAGATCTTTCTGCGGCAATATCTGCGGCAGTGAGTTTAAGCCGCTGTTGCAGCCACTGTATCAACCATTGGCGGATAACAGTCACCTCCTGCTGGTTAACGACCGGTGCTGCCGGAGCGGCCACCGGTACTTTTATTTCTTCTTGTACCTGGTTATTCTCCTGTGCTATTTCCCGCAAAATTTCATCGTATACCCCTTTCCGGTAGTCCTCGGCAAAAAGGTAGCGTTTTACTTTACCACTGGTTGTTTTAGGCACTTTTCTTACCGGCAGTACATGCTTTACGTCGAGCCCCAGTTTGGCAGCTACAAATCTTTTTACCTGACCGATAACAGGCAGAAATTTCTGGACAGAAGATTTATGTAACAGGAATACTACAATCGCTTCTGATCCTGTTTCTTCATCCGGTACGCCACAAACCACTACCTTACCCGTTTCTATGCCATCCAGCTGTTCTAGCGTAGTTTCTATATCATGCGGATATACATTGCCGCCATTTACAAAAATGATATCTTTCACCCGGCCAATGACGAATAAATCACCGTTGATGAAAAATCCGGTATCCCCGGTATTCAGCCATCCATCCTTTGTGATGGTTGCTTTGGTAGCAGCTTCGTTGTTGTAGTAACGACGGGTTACGGCATCTCCTTTTATCCATAGGATACCCATGTGGCCATCTGCCAGTTCCTTTTCCTGTTCATTGCAAACCCGCACAGTCACCCCATCAATCACATATCCCATGTTCACTATTTCCACACTCTCTTTGATATTTTCATTCGACCGCGGCTGGGTGACAGATTGCCCTATGGTCAGGGCATCCCGCTGAACAGTGATAGTCCGGAATGGTTTGCGTAAACCAGGCCAGGTAACTTCCAGCGTAGCCTCTGCCAGTCCATACCCTGCACACATAGCCAGTGGATGAAGTTGAAATGGCCGGAGCGTATCCATGAATGTGCGGCATAATGATGCAGATACCGGCTCGGCACCATTTAACAGCCCTTTTATGCAGGAAAGATCCAATCCCTTCCCTTTCTCAGGCGTAAACTGATTCAGGTAGTATTTATATCCGAAGTTGGGAGAGCAAGTAATAGTTACCCGATGTTCAGACACTTTCTGCAGCCATAGCAAAGGATTCCTGATAAACAAATCAGTGGGCATGAGATAGTGATCTACACCAATGCCGATAGGATACAGATGAAAACCTATTAATCCCATATCATGTGTGAGCGGCATCCAGCTAAGATGGCTGTCATCTTCAGTTAACTGCTGTGCAGAAGTGCCGGCGTAAATATTGGTGACCAGGTTTTTATGTGTAAGCACCACGCCTTTGGGGTTACCGGTAGAGCCGGAGGAAAATTGCAGAAAAGCAATACTATCGGGCGTTGCCGGATATATCGTTCCGGTACCGTTATAACTCTCCAGCTCCTCAATAAACAATATTTTCTCAAAACGGCGTTCTTCCAGGGTACTATCTGCAAATGCAGTAGTGGTTAATTTTTCGTGGTGAACACCGCTGATAAATAACGTCGGGTTATTCAAAAACGAGCGTATTTTAAACAGCTTCTGTGCATTTTCACCCTGGTAGGTAACTGCCACCGGCACCGGGATAATGCCACCCAGGATGCTGGCCCAGAAGATCTGTAAAAATGTTTTATGGTCTTCTACCTGTAATACCAGCTCATCTCCGGGTTTCAACCCTCTTTCCTGCAAAAAACCCAGCCAGGATAAAGCATTTGTGTATAGCCGCTGATAAGAAAGAAACTCTTCGTTATTACTCCCCGAAATAAAAGTGATTCCTTTGTCTTTAACGTCCTTCATCCGCAATAGTATCTCGGACAACGTTTGGGGTTGCGGTAATTTCTCCATAAAGTACGGAAGTTTATTAGCTATGTTTATGATACATCTTTGTTGTTAACGGATAGCGTATTCGCTGAAAGCGTATTTTTTGTCTTGTTCAGGATTATACTGATTAATCTGATTTTGTCTTTTAAAGATTACTGCTATTGTATTCTTATAAAATCAAAAAATATAATCAGATTAATCAGTATAATCCTGAACAAGACAAAAAATCGCTCCTGTATATTATTGCGCTGCGACAAGGGCCTCTTTACGTTCGTACAATAATTCTTTCTCCCCATATAAACGCTCTGCCACAATCCCTTTTTCCTGGCAGAGTTTCACGAGCCTGTTGGATTGGATGATAGGATTAGATTCATCTGTATACTGAATACTGCTGATGAATTCCAGCCAGGGCTCCATGCCCATTGCATATACATAGGCTTCTTTTGGTTGGAAGATATCTACCAATGCCATCCCCTTGGAACAATCAGAGCCCGCCAGTCTGCGGCTACCATCCTGTTCGCGGGTGATTTTCCTGGTCATCAATGGACCATACAACCAGGTAAGTGGCGCGCCATCACATTCCATTCCAAGAAACAGGACATCCACATCACCGGTTTGCCGGTGAATGTGTTTATATAATGCCGATTCAACGATCCGGGAATCTGCCAGGAACAATAACTTAAAGTCGCTGATTTGTACCAGGTAACAGGCTTTTGTCAGAATACACAGGTCACTGTGTTCTCCTGTAAAAGGGAGGCCTGTAATCGCCGTATCTGCAAATTCAATGGTTTCCATTTCATCTATCGCCACTACATTATTAAACCCAACATTGTTAAACATCAGTTTCAGATCCGGATCTTCCAGCTTGCCACTGCAGGTGCGTGGTACAATCAGGTTTTTGATTTTATGCCGCAGCGGCAGTAATGTTTCAAATAAAACGTGGTCCTGGTGATTATGCGTAATCAGTACATAGTCTATTACATCGGGCAAATCCGCATCGGAGAAATGCTCCAGGTCGGAATCATATCCATAGTAGCTCACAAGTGGGTCTACCAGGATACTGACATCCTTTGTTTCTACCAGGATGCATGCATGCCCGAAATAACGCATCCGGATTTTATCACCGGTATATTTTTTATACACAGGTGGGGGTGTTTCCGTAAAAAAGCTATTAAACAGGGCTTCCTGTTCGGGTGCAATATTTAGGATATTCCTGATGTAGCTGATTGTTTGCGGGGTGCGCTTCATTTTGGCCAGTGCATCAATTCCCGGATGTTCAAAAGATATCGGGAGATGTAATACATGGTCATCATCCAGGCGGGGGGTACTTAGGCAAAACGGGCGGTGATCATTATCCGTAATCCAGAAAGCCATACTCTGGGCTGATCTGTTATAAAATTTACTCTTATATAACAGGGATTCAAAGAAACGAAAATCAGCGTTGTTATTACGGTCATAATATAGTTCTACCAATCCTTTCAATAGTGGTGGTACTTTTTCATATAAGGTTTCCAGTCCAAAACCAGTGGCTTCCGCCACCAGCAGCTTATCCAACTCCTTCACTGCTTTGGCAAACTGAATCACTTCTTCCTGGCGGTGGAGGGTATCGGCTTTTAGCGCCTTCACTGCTTCCAGTTTTTCTGCTGGTATATCCATAAATGGACCGCCTTTCATTTTAGGGTTCGCTACTGCTTCCACATGGATGGATGGCGCCATAATAAAAGAATCGATAATAGAAAGGTGCCTTCCTAATACATTCATGGCAGTAGTAGCCGGAGATATTAAGTGACTCCAGGCATACCATCTGTCAACCAATGGTTCAAAAACAACGTTGGGCTTGAGATAAAATTTTTTCTCACTCATGGATAATAGATTATGATTTGAGCAGACATATTTTCTCTGTTTACAACTGATCTTTCCGACCAGGTGCATTATAACTATAACGTATATACGAATAACTAAATACAAAAGAGCTCGCGCTCTCCTTAGGGTACAAAACTTCGTCACAACAAGGCACACGATGTGCTTGTTCCACACGGCATCAGTAATTTAAAAGGAATCCTGACCGCAGGTAGCAGTCTGGCGTAAGTGCCTTCTATGGCAGGTTACCGGGTAATCAGTTTGGGTTTCAGTTAAAAAATTTATTGATTATTTGAGTGTTCGATAGTAACTGTCTTTCGTTTTATTGGGCTTCATCTGGATTAACCATCACATTATCGTTCAGAAAATTGTACTCCGAAAAAATGCTCGATAAAGATAATGAAATAATTTTTTGGAATAAACAAAAACAAAATATTCATATTCATTTAACGAGGGATAACATTCAAAACACTTCTGTCAATTATATTACAACACCTTTTAACCGTTTACCAGAAACTGCGATATGCTGCGTTACTGACTGCTTTATTATATTTAATGCATCATCCAGCACCTCATCTTCAATAGTCAATGCAGGTAATAGTTTGAGCACTTTATCTTCTCTTCCTACACATTCAATTATCAATTGCCTTTCAAAGCAATCTTTCGCTATTTTTTTTGCCAGTAAGGGATCTTCGAATGAAGATAAGTCTATCCCCCACATCATTCCAATTCCTCTTATGTGAATCCTTTCGTCTATTGTTGCCAGTTTCCCGAGAAAACTGCGGATATAGGCAGATTTACGTTTCACTTCTGTGTCCAACCCGGTGGATTGTCTGAATTCCAATGCGGCTTTTCCACCTGCAAATGCCAGCTGATATCCCCGGAAGGTGCCATTGTGTTCTCCTGGCTTCCAGATATCCAGTTCAGGTTTTATGAGCAGCATAGCCATAGGCAGGCCATAACCACTTAAAGATTTTGACAGGATCACGATATCCGGCGTAATACCCGCACGTTGAAAAGAAAAGAAATCACCAGACCTGCCACAGCCAATTTGTATGTCGTCACAAATGAATAGTATGTGGTGCTGTTCACAAATACTTTTCAATGCTTTCAACCACTGTGCAGAGGCTACATTTACACCACCTTCCGCCTGCACCGTTTCAAGAATAACCGCAGCAGGTTTCTCGATACCGGAATGTGTGTCTTCCAGGATCATTTTCAGATAAGACAGGCTATCTGCATGCTGTGAGTGATTACCATCAAAAGGGATAAACGTAACATTATGCAATCCTATGCCAGCGGCCTTCCGGTGATACTCGTTACTGGTGATGGCGAGACTCCCCTGCGATAAGCCATGATAGCCTCCCATAAAAGAAATGACATTGGAACGGCCGGTGTAGTTACGTGCCAGTTTAAGCGCTGCTTCCACCGCATTGGTACCGGTAGGGCCGCAAAACTGGTACTTGTAGTTTAGCTCCAGTGGCTTCAATAACAAATCATTAAACGCATTAATAAAATCGCTTTTTGCCACCGTAAACATATCCAGGCCCTGCATAATATAATCATGCTGCATATATTCCAGCAGCCGCGATTTAATAAAGTCATTATTATGACCGTAATTCAATGCCCCTGCTCCCATCAGGAAATCGATATAAGGTTTTCCGTCCTGCGCAAAGAGAAAAGCATTTTTAGCTTTGTGGAATACTACCGGGTATGACCTGGAATAGCTGCGCACATTTGATTCAAATGATTCAAAAACATTAACTGTCATAAGCTTGTTTTTAATAAAAAACGGTATTGAATAAATAAAGCTGGATAATACATGGTCTGCACGACTCCCACAGTTCATGTGGAAATAATGTCTTTACCTGAAAAAAGTTGATCGTCACTGGATGGGCTACGGATTCATGAGGGTATGGCTGTCGCCTCGCTAACTCCAGTTTAGCGTTTTCACAATGGTATGCAGTTCAAAAAGTTGGAAAGAAGGTTAAACTACAAAGAAGTTTTCATGTCACCAAAAATATAAGTTACCAATGCGATAAAACCGCAGTTATAATTTTAAATAGTAGCACCGGCAAAATAAAGGGGCGCCTGTTTGAAAAGAAGCCCACTGCGCATGTCTGTTATTCGCCGGAAGTTAATTTGCATGAATTATATATTCTCTTTCGCAAAAAAATTTAATACAGTATTGTTATTGAATTTTATTTCCGGGGAGGAAAATATTTTTCTATCGTAATTGACATAACAACAAAAACTGTATACTAATAAGGAACCCGAATAAAACCAGGTAATAACGAAACACTACTTTTCACTTTGACAAACTATCAAACAGAAAAACGACATAGCATCTGTACACACCAATTCCCAACAAGATGAGCGATTCGATCAATCATCCGGCAGCTAAATGGCGCTTATCAATCGTTTTTTTTCCCGGTACCGCTATAATGAAAATTCCTGTACCTTTATTACAGTGCCTCTACATATATAATATACATGCTCCCGGTATGCATGCAAGATTATAAGTCAGGAGCCACTTACTCAAAATAACCAGCCCGGCAAATACATTGACCGGGAATCGCATCGCGTATGAAACATTACTATCCTATCCGCCTGTTCGTGGCTGACCGCCAGGAAGTATATCTTGAAGGCCTTTCGCATATTCTGCAGACCGCACCAGATATAGATCTCCTGGGAACCGCGACCGATGGCAACGAGCTTACTACTGCACTTACCCTACTACAACCAGACATTCTCCTCACTGATCCCACATTTAATATTGACGACAACACAACAGTGCTGCAATATGTGCTCAAAACGCTGCCAAACGTAAACATCATTGCATTATCACTGCTGGATGATGTACCGATGCTGGGCAGTATGTTGCAGGCCGGCGTACAGGGATTTCTGCTGAGGCAGTGCGACAGGCTGGAGATATTGGAAGCCATTCACGACGTATACAACAGGAAGCCCTATTACTGTCGGGCTATTGCATCACAGGTGATGCGCTTATTTTCCGCGACACATTCTTCCATACAGCAGGAGCTATTCAGTACGCGTGAAAAGCAGATCATTCAACTGATATGCCAGGATATGGTTACCAAAGAAATAGCCGCCAGGCTGGGGCTTAGCAACAGAACGGTAGAAGGCTACCGCTTGCGAATCATGGAAAAGATGAATGTACGCGGCACTGCGGGCATTGTTGTGTATGCTATCCGGCAGAATATGATAGAAGTATAAAGAAAAAAAACGGACAAAACAAGCGTAATATTACGTATGGCTCACGGGATAAATACGGGTTATACAGAATAACAGCCGCCCTACCTTTACGACTGTAATTAAACAACAATTTCTTTACCCTCAAAATCTTATCACTATGGGCTTCCCTTATAAGCAGACTACACCGCTGGTTAATTCTGTTTCTGCCACCACCACCGTTAGTATAAACGGAGGCATGCAGATAGCAGTAGTAAAATTTACATCTGCCGCCGGAGATCTCGGCAGCGTAACACTTTCGCCTATCCAACCTACAGCAGGTCCTGTAACTTTCCAAAGGGGGCAGCAGACCGTAAATCTCAAAAAGGCTACCTTCACAGCAGCTATCGGATTCACTGATGGTAGCGTTTTTGCAGAAGGAGACGCTACAGATCAACAAGGAAATAACGATACTCCTTACTCAGCCTCCATTGCTGCCTGGACTGCCAGTGGCGATGCCGGCGTTAAAATTAAACCTAAAATTAAAGAGGACCAGGTTTAATATCATCAGATAGATGTCTGTAAAAATAATAGCAACAACAGGTACTGTCCTGTTGTTGCTTATCTCCTCATTGCTATACGCTCAACAACCAAAGGCTGATTGCATCACTGATGTACTTTCTACTCCCGGAAAATGCACACAACGTATCCTGGGTGATCTGCAGATAATATACAAGATCGACAGTTGCGGTAATGCTGTTACCTGTGTGTTGCTACTGGACACACAACTGGCAGGTATGTGCAGGCTGACACCCACTAACAACACATATATTTTTGAGCTGGAGCTGGGAACAGGATGTGCCAACGGTTTACTGAAAATGTTGCCCTCGTTGCCTGATATGCCGGGCACGCTGAACGGCAATTTCATTTATAGCGTAGCAAGCAACAACCAAAGCTTTGTTTTCAAAGGTTCCGTGGCAGTGTGGTATGCCAATGGCATCTCACCACCATGCCCGCAAAAACCATAAATCGCTGAGTCCTATGAGTACCCTTGCATTCAGCAATACCCATTCAGGCAATTCATCACTATACACTACTCCGGAAGATAATGGCTGGTGTGCCTTTGTACTGGCATCCGGCACCTCCTCCGGCAAAGACACCCTCAGCCTCAGCGATACTGCTGTAATTGATGGCTATTATCTTTTTGCCAACAGCGCTCCTGCCATCAGTGCAGATACGCTGGTGCAGAATATATGGAACTATATTGCGTTCGTTCCCAGTAATACCCCTGATAACGCCATCTTATGGCTCAACTCCCCCAATGATGCCCTTTCCTCTGCCAACGTAACAGCACTGTTCCTGACGCAATTCAATCAAGGTTTTGCTATCATGCAGCAAACGAACTTCAGCTTCGGGAACAATTATGCATCACTGTACATCGGTTCCATCAACACCTATTTTTCTGTTGATGGCGACAATGATCGCTTGCTGCTCACCTTCAGTGACCCTACACAGGTTAGCTTCCAGGCCAACACCGTGGCCTCCAGTACCCTCACACAACTCTCCCCGCTGGTGCTCCCATTTACCGGTATTGGCAGAGGCTGCATGCGCCTGGTGATCGGCTTCAACCTGGCCCGCGACTTTACCGCTGTTGCCTACGACCTCAGCATAAAATATTTCTATAGCAGCACAACGGATGGTTCCCTTTGTTCCATCCGCTATCCGCTTGTGCCAGACGGCCTTCTCAATTACTATCTGCTTTGCCAGGCAAGTATCAATCCTGTGGATATGATGAACCTACATAAGACAGGAACTTACTTTGCCTTGCTGGGACAAACCCTCTATTCTGATACCCAGGTTAACACCACCAGTCCTACCCTATTCGATACCTATTATACCGCTGATTATGGTTATCCATTGCAGATGAAACCGGTAGTCAACCTATCTTCTATCAATGGTACCGATAATTATCCCGGTCCCGGTAGCGCCCTGCTCGTATTCAGCCAGCGGGATGCCGCCGATACATTGTCCTGGTATCTCATCCCATCCGGCAACTTCACACTGGTACTGGACAGCAAATATGCTCCCTACCTCGACAGCAACAAACAGATGCGCTTCCTGAATGGCCTCGCCGGCACAGAGAGTGTGAGCTTCACCCCGGAAGTGAATGGTAGCACCGGTGATCTGCTGTGTTTCACACCGAAACAATCTGCCTTTGCAGACCGGTTTCCACTGGCAGGATCCCCCAACCTGGATGAGAATGGGAAAGTGCTTCCCGTACTCAACAACAGCTACCAGACTGCATGGGCCGCCATCCAACAAGGCAGTAGCAGCAATGCCACCGTTATCTATCATGCACAACCGGTAGGCGCTTCCCTGTTTGCGGCCGATCAGGATGTGTTTACTGATAAGGAAGTACTGGGCAGCTTTGTACCCAACGCAGGAACCCTCTCCCAAACAATTGTATTCCCAATGACTTCCTATGGCGCGGTTACTTCCAGCAATGCACTTACTAACCTTCAACAATACGAGTTACAAATCATCAGTGGGCAACGCAAAAGTGTAATCGGCCTGCGCCAGCAGCAACAACTGATGCAGGCACGCAGGTCTATACAAACTACAGCCGCTGATATAGTACCAGGCACCAGCCCGCAAGGCTTTTATATTGAAGCCGACAAAACAAGCGGTGTCTGGAAATTACTGCAACTGGCCAGTAATCAGTATCTGCAGAGCGATGGCAACATGTCGCCCCTCTACAAGCTTTTCTTCAGCGACCTGGGACATACCTTACAAAGTGCCCTCCAGACCAATCAACTGTTCAACGTCATTTCTTTCAATCCTACTGTTGATGGTACCCCCGTACTTGGTTCCTTCAGCAATGAAATGTATATGGATGGCTGGCCTTTTATACTGGATGTGCCGCAGCAGAATGTATATGGCCAGTTCAACAATGTGCTGATCTTCAAATTCCGTAATGGTGCACTGACAGATCATATCAGCAACCCGCAGGGATGGACCATGGCGGATCAGTTTAACATGACGGACAACAATGGACTCGAATTATTATCAACCTGGATACAGCAGTATGTACAAACAGGTATTGATAATTACCTGGTGAATAAAGACAACGACTACTATAAATTTTATACGGCGGCCACAGACCCTCAATGGCAGGGAGTTTTGGCACTTGCTATCAATGTGGATGTGCAACATTTTCCGGCAGCACTGCAAGGCCTGCTGGCAGGTATCGACCTGCAACGGTTCAATGCGCACCATTTTGGCATAGACATGAGCGTAGTACACAACGACAACGGCGCATTATCCATGTTGCCCGTGAGTGCCCTTTTCGGTTTGATTGATTATGAAGACCAGGTGTTTCTTTCGCTCGGACAATCCGTAGAACGATACAAGAAAGAGGCTGTAATCAATACAGACGTGGATTATGATTTCAAGGTGCTCAATCTCAAAGTGCTGTTCAGCAATGCGAAGGTGGTGAATTTCAACAGCAATATTGCGCTTACCATCAACCGGCTTTTCGGCGAGAAAACAAAAACAGATAACCGGGACAACCTCATGATACTGCGTGGGGCCTGTGAAAATCACAATGGCGTTCCGGCATATACGTTTGTAAGTACAGATGATAATCTCATCTTTATTGACAGCGCGATTATGCAGGATGTAGAAATACAGAAAGCGTCGTTCAGCACCACTGTGCCACAAACCGGCGGTCAGGGCATCGTGCAGTCGGTCTTCTCCTGCTGGGGATTCATCAACTTCAACAAGCTCAGTGATTTTGATATACTCTCCTTCGGGAGTGAAGTGAATGCGCCGCCGGGCAGTGCCGGCGTTGCCTGTGGAGGGTTGAACCTCGACATGAACTTTCCGCTGGAAACACCCTCCACACGCACTTTCCGCTTCGACATCAGTCATCTTTCCGTAGACATAGGGCAGAGCACCGCCCGCAATGATAGCCTGTACAGGCATTTCCCGCTGCAGCTCACTGGTATGACCACCGGTTCCAAAAACAACACGCCAGCATCCCAGGGATTCCTGAACGTAACACAATGGATCAACCAGCCACAGGAAGGCATATCAGGTGACTGGTATGGACTCGTATTCACACTCAATATGGGAACATTGGGTGCATTGGCGTCAGCGGCCGGTTTCAACACCACCTTCCTCGCTGCGTGGAATGTGGGCGGCAGCGGCACTGCTGCCGCGCTGAAGCTCCCTGGTGTAAATCCGCAGGCGCCTTTCTTCAGCCTGCAGGGTGTACTAAAACTGGACATCGGCTCCGTATCCTTATCCCTGGCGGATGGCAGCGGTCCCGGTAAAGCGGCCTATCTGATGAAGATCAACAATATTGCCGTAAAACTGCTCAGTCTTTCGTTTCCACCCGGAGGCAATATTGGCTTCTTCCTCTTCGGCAACCCTGATCAGGATGCGCCACCAGAGAGCCTTGGCTGGTATGCTGCCTATGTAAAAAAATGACGCTGTTAAAATATCAATCTTATGATACCCCTCTCCCTCAAAATAAATCTGCACAGCCTTATATGCTGTATGTGCCTGCTGCTAACCCTTTCGCTGAAAGGGCAGGAACTACTGGAAATACATCATATCAATGTAGAAAACGGAGATGCTACCATGATTCTGATACATGATACCGCGGCGAATACATTTCCGACGAGAGTACTGATTGATGGAGGTTTGAAAGACTCCTATGCCTTCCTCAACAATTATTTCAAAAATTGTTTGCGGGACTCTATGCCTGTAGCACATTTTAAATATATGATCCTGAGCCACCATCACCAGGATCACTATTACGGCTTTAAATCACTGGGTGACAGTGCCTTCATCCAGGTGGACACCATCATTGATGTTGGCGGCTATAAACTCAACAGCACCTACGCGGCAATAGCTCCTCCGGATACCAGTGGGACGGCACTTAGAAGAGGTGGCACAACTCCAAGATTCAGAACATTGTATCTGGGTGCGCTGAAAAAGGCCTACAATAACAGCTTACTGAAATCCAGGAGTAAGGTGATCACTTCATTTCCACGTGATATAGGAAAAAGTATTACTATCGGTACTGTCAACGGTGTTCCCGTGACGCTAACCTGCGTGGCTGCTGCGTCCTATACATATGCACGAAACGGAGATTCTGTATCTCATGGTGTCTCCTCCAGCAATAATTGCAATGATTATTCACTTGGGTTTGTACTTCGGTACGGCGAGTTTCGGTACTTCACCGGCGGAGACCTGGGTGGTCAGGATAAAAGCAATTCCATCGACCAGGAAACGACATTGGTAGGTGGCCTGGACACATTACTGCATCAACTCAGCTACAGCTTTGATAGCACTGCCACAAGGGACAGTGTAACGGGACATATCTGCGCGTTCAAAGTAAGTCACCATGGCAGTGATCACAGCACCAATCCCGTATTCCTGCAGATACGACCTGCAGTAGCTATTGTTTCAGCAGGCAACCAGAAAAACTGGGCCTTGCCCAATCCCGCCTTTCAACAACGCCTGGACACCACGTGGAAGCCGCTTTCCATCCGCGCAGACAGCACGCGACCTCTTGGCTTATCTGATCGCGGACTTTACATCACCAACTTGTACGACTTTACAAAATATGGCGGAGAAAGAGACAGTTGTCTGAAGTATGCGGTACAGTTGTTTGCCGGCCGTACAGACACGGAGTTTCATTACGGCAACGATTACGATACTGCGGGCATGGCAACCGGTGCGATGACCGGTTCCAGCCAGGATCCGACGTGTAAAGACAGCTATATATTGATTGTTGAACCGAATAATATCACCACACAATCTATTTTCTACTTATACATGACCAATTATTGGAAGAGTGTTATCATGAGTCCCATGGGGAATTACAAATGTCATCGCAACACACGGTAGTTAAGCATTCATTCATCATTATTCAATAATAACAAACAATGTGCTATCAGCAATTATATACCCTGTTTCGCAGATGCGGTTGGTGCCTGTGCCTACTGCTACCGCTGTACACAGCGGCCCAGAATAAAATACTGGAGATACATCATATCAATGTCGAAAATGGCGACGCCACCATGATAGTAGTACATGATACTTCCAACAATACCTTTCCGGTGAAGATACTGATTGATGGCGGCAATTCAGGGACGGACAGATTCCTCCAAAACTACTTCACCAATTATTTTGGCGCTGGCAATATGCCGGTAACTTTCAAATACCTTATCCTAACACATTTCCATAAAGATCACTATGCAGGCTTCAATAAACTGGCGAACGGTACTATCTTCAGAGCAGACTCCGTGATAGATCCCGGAGGATATACATTAGGGGCTACCTATGCTGCTATCAATCCGCCACAAGCTACTCCCGACAGAGGTGCCAGCGATGCTCCCAAATACAAGAAGGCACTGAAAGATGGGTTCACTAATAATTACCTGCAATCCCGCAGCCTCGTGGTCACTTCTTTTCCACGTGATATAGGCAAAGTACTGATAATAGATACACTAAATGGCGTTCCCGCTACACTGAAATGCCTGGCCAGTTCCGGCTACACTTATGGCGCTGGTGGCACTGCCGTGAATAATGGTATTACTAACCGTAACAATCCCAATAATTTTTCTCTGGGCTTTATACTCGAATATGGCCAGTTCCGTTACTTCACAGCCGGAGATATGGGAGGATATAGTAACGGCAGCTGTACAAACTACATTGACCAGGAAGCCACCGTAGACGGAGGCTTTGATACGCTCTTCAATACTAAAAGTTACCGCTTCGATAGAAATGCGCACAATGTAACGGCCAAAGGTCATGTCTGTGCTTTCAAGACAAGTCATCACGGTAGTGATTGCAGCTCCAGCTCTGACCTGATGAAATTCACTGCCTGCGCCATGTTTCTGTCGGCAGGTAATATGTCGAAATGGGGGTTGCCGGTACCTGATTTTCAAGATCGTATAGACACGCTATTAGACCCCCTCTCTGAATGGTCTGCCGCGCAACGGCCACTCGGTGTTAATAATCGTGGAATCTATATCACTAACCTCTATAATTTCACCAGTGGTTCAAAGAAGTACTGTCGCTCTACCGCTATCAACCTGTTTGCCAATAAAGACAGTACCAACTTCAGCTATGGCAATGATTACAGCCCAACAGGTGTACATGGCAACAACCAGTACCAGAGCAAGGTGGTGTCCTGTAAAGATAGTTATGTGCTGAAAGTAGAACCGAATAATATCACCACACAGAGCCAGTTCTACGTCTTCCGGGTGAATTATTACAAGAACGTCAATCAACCCTTGTCTACGTTTCAGTGCCATCGTAATACACCACCATAATCACTGGCATTATCGATAAAATGCTTTCTTCCTAATCTTATTTCTATAAAACAGCCATCATGGACCTCCAGCAACTAGCCAGCAACCTGCAACAGCAGATACAACCCAACGGCACACTAACGCTTACGCCTCAACTGATACCCAGCAACCGGTTCCCATTCCTGTTGCAGATGCTGTCGCTGCAAAACATGGTGTTTACCCTTACTTCGGCTGATATCACAGTGAAAGACAATATCCTGTCTGTTTCCGGGAAAGTGAACCTGTATAACCAGGATAATGACGGCGTGTTGCAACTGATCAATACGCGGGGCGAAATACTTGAAACAGTACTGGATTCCATTCTTAACAATCTATCGATACCACAGCTGTCACAGATGGGATTGTTGCCCTTGAACCGGCTGGCAGATCCCAATATATTTCCCAGTCTTCCTTTTCCTGGTATTCAATTAAATGCCTCCTCTGTCACCTTTGCCATGACGCTTTCGGTCCTTTCGTCCAACATCGATTTCCCTATTATTCCAGGTGCAGGAGGACTTTCGCTTAAGAATTTCGGCTTCGCGGTCCTTACGTATGTCAATCCGGTCAATAATCAGCGAACGCCTAACCTCAATATCACCGGTGTTTTCCGCATTGGCAGAACGGATCTGTCTATCTCGCTGGCAGTGCCGATCAACAACAATATGCCGGCTAACCAATGGTCATTGACATTTTCCACCCAGCAAACCTTACTGGGAGGTATATACGATATCCTGGGCTTATTCCCTGGTATGAATGTGCTGGGCAGCATGCCACCTGAAGTAGCAGTGTTGAGTAATTTCGGTATCACGCAGCTGAGTATTCTTTTTAATCCATCCATACCGAAGATCTATGATGTAACGGTAATCATCTCCAACCCCAATCCCTGGCAGGTAACCAGTGGCTTTGCTATCGAGCAGCTACGCATTACGATGCAGTTTAACAGAGTGCCGGCGAAGCCCACGTTCACACTGGACATTGATGGTGTATTTAATATGAAGATGTCTTCCGCTACAGTGGAACTCGAAGCTCATGCGCACCTGCCATTCGGTGAAGATGAATGGTTGCTTGCTTTTTCTGCCGAAATAGAGATCAATAAGTATAACGAGTTTTTCACTGCGCTGCCAGGGCTTTCCGGCACTCCCGCCCCTGCGCTGCCGGTAGATATCACTTTTGACAGCTTCACGCTCAACACCCTTGAAATCACCTACAACGTCAGTTCCCGGCAGATCAGCCGCATCAACTTTGATATATCCACAGAGGTAGATATTAAATTCTTCCATGTGCTGGATATCGTAAATCCAGCGATAGCGCTGGATATAGAGAATCCTTTCTCTTCCGCCGACCGCACCATCAGCGGGTTTATCAGCACACAGCTTAAGATCGTCGACATTCAACTGGAACTGCGCGCAGAGAAAGCAGATCCTTCCGCCGGATGGACTTTCAAAGGCGCCATGCTGCCCGATTCCAGCATCAACATCATGAAGTTGGTGAAAACGTTTCTCTCCTCGCTGGGTATCACCAACCTGCCAGCATGGGTAGATCAGGCTTCGCTGAATATAGAAGGAGTTAACGTCACCGTATACACGCCGGCGCCGGGAGCAACAGATCAGAAAAACAAATATAGTGTAGGCGGCACCGTTAAATGGCAGCTCAATTACCAGAGCTTCATATTGCCGAAACTCACCGCTACACTGCAAATGGATTATGTGAATGGTAATGCTTCCGGTGTAATCACCGTGGAAGCCCTGCTGCTGGGCATGAACTTCAAGGTGGGTTATAAGTTCGGCACACCGGATACACAGATATACCTCGAATGGGAAGGTATTGTAGCGCAATACCAGCATGATAGTGGGAAGAATACGGACACAATCACGGTGGTATTCGGAAAGATGTCGCTGGGAGAAATCATCACGCATCTTATTGCTTCCTTTGAACCGGGCTTCACGCTATCGGCTCCCTGGAATGTGCTCAACAGTATTAATCTGGACGGGTTGTCGTTTGTATATGTAAGAAATATCGGTGATCCAACACAGAGCAGCCTGAAAGTAGTTTATAAGAGCAATGTCGACCTGGGCTTCCTGCAGCTTTCTGCCATCACGCTTACGAAGGATAATACCGGCGTATATCTGGGCTTTGAAGGCAAGTTCCTGGGCATGACTATCAGCAGTAGCAATCCTGAAACGCAGCCACTGGCGGGCAAAGGCAGCGATGTGCGCAACATGCCCGGCGTGCCGGGTATGGGCAGCCAGTTCTTCGACCTCCGCTTCCTGGGCATGGGCCAGCATGTGGCATTTACCAATCCCGGTAATATCAGCAACATACAGGGCGCCATCGATACCATGAAAAAATCTTTTTCGGATACCAATGGCCAACCTAACAGCGTACCAATTAAACCTAACAAACAAGGCTCCCTGTATTTCGATCAGAACAGCCACTGGCTCTTCGGTGCAGACTTCACCGTAGCGAAATTCTACAAGATGGCACTGATCTTCAATGATCCTGAGTTGTATGGTCTCATGATTAGCATTGATCCCACTGCGGCTTATTTTGCCAACCTTTATTTTGAAATTCTTTATAAGAAAATAAATGACAACATCGGCATGTACCAGATAGATCTGCAACTGCCGGATGTTTTCAGGCATCTTGAGTTCGGGGAAGTATCCATTACGCTTCCCAACATTGGGATCAAGATCTACACCAATGGTAACTTCTATCTCGACTTCGGCTTCCCTGCCAGCATTACAGACTTCTCACGTTCCTTCACTGTGCAGGTGTTTCCGTTCACCGGCTCCGGTGGTTTTTACTTTGGCTGGCTGAGTGGCGCTACCGCTACTAATATCCCACAAACTACCTGCGGCATATTCAACCCCGTGATAGCCTTTGGATTGGGACTGCAACTGGGCGTGGGCAAAACAATTGACGAAGGTATTCTGAAAGCAGGGCTGTATCTCACCGCTGTAGGTATCTTCCAGGGAGTGATTGCCATCTTCCATGCCACACCGGGATTAAGCGGCGCAAAAGACGACACCTATTATAAGCTGCAAGGCACGTTCGGACTGGTGGGTCATATCTATGGCGAAGTGAACTTTGCTATTATATCTGCACGCCTGGATATATTGGCTTATGTGTATGTGAGCATTACGATAGAAAGTTATATGGAGATACCTATCTCCTTTGTAGCCGGCGTATCCGTTTCACTACGCATCACCATCAACCTGGGATTATTTAAAATACACATCAACCTCAGCTTCAGCGCTACTATCAGGGCACGTTTCGTCATCGGCAGCAATCATCCGCAGGATGCAGGCTGGAACGGATGTCTCACCGGCGGCAATTTCCCGGCATACCACCGCCTTGGTGCGGACCTGGCAGTAACATTAAACTGGCAGCCCGTTTCACCGGATACCGGCACCAACTACCTGCTGGATCTGTATGCGATCCCACAACTGACCGTTTCCGGAGAAGGCGCTACACCTGGCCCGCAATACAACATGATATTTTATATCGATACTGCCTCCGCCGATATTGCCAACACGGTGAACGGTCTCACCGCTCTCAGCACCGGCGTATTATACTGGTGTCTGAGCGCGCTGGTTAGCAATGGTCGCAGCAGCGTTCCATTGAGCTGGCTGCAAACACAGCAGATTAGTACTGATCAGTTACAGGTGCTGTTATGTTATTTCAACACAAGACCAGATAATGCAGCACCATTCAACTACAGTAATACAGCAGGACATGATGTTATTTCATTCCTGAAAACCTTCTTCAGCGTACAGATCACCGCTACTGATCCTGCTACCCAGCAGGACCTCCAGGCGGCCATCTTCCCTGCCCTGCCGCCACTGCTGATGCAGACAGACTACAACGGCGCCAAAGGAGCGCAGGTGAACTTCGCCACACAGAGCATGACCGGCAGCAATGGCTATATCAGCGCCGTTTCGGGCATACTGCGCATGCTCAGTATGGACGCAGAAAACAAGCTCACGGCTGACTATTACGGTAACGCCTGTACGCAGGTGACTGACCCCGACTATCAGCAGCAGCAAGACCTGAGCATGCCTACGTTCATCTTCACCGATTTCATTGCCCTCGTGGCCAAGACGTTCCTGCAGCATGCACTGGATTATATGCAGGCCAATAAGAAAACAAGCTTGGATGCCGAAAGCCTTGTCAATGCAGTGGTGACAGCCGCCAATGTAACACAGGCCGGCAGCATGTCTTCCAGGTTCCTGCTGTATGGCTTACGCTTACCGGCTCCACCCAATGCTGCCACCGGCGCCATTACGCCACTGTACCAGCTTACAGGCCAGCAGTTCCCACTGCCAGCAGCGCTCAAAACCGGTGATACCTTCAGTATGAACATCACCAAAGACGCGGCAGCTACCTGGATTTCCTTTAATCCCGGCAATGCGGCTGCTCTCAATATCACCATCAACAACGATGAAATCACCCGCATCAATGATATGCGCAGCGTGGTGTTGTCGCCTACCCTTGAATCCGGCTCACCGGCTGCCATGGTGAACTACCGCGACACGCCGCAGGCCTTTACACTCAATAGTCCCGCGCTGTGGCAATACCCCGGCGATTACTTTACTGGTGTAAGCGGAAACCCTGTTTTGTGGTTGCTGCCACAAAACCTGACAGATGTATTTGCATTGCATGCCGGTACCTCCATTCCCTTCTCGCTCCAGACCATCAAGCCGTCAGGCGATGGCAGCGAGAAAGGAAGCATCAGTCATCTTGCCTGGGCCACCACAGTGCCAATTACTATACAGCAAATCAGCGCCGGCTCAGCCCCCAATACACCGCTTGCCGGCAATATGTATAACCTCACCGGCGCAGACGACAGTGGTATAGTACTATTACAACAACTGGTCATCTACCTGAATACTACCCGCAAAGGTGACGACAGCTTTATTGCACAAATACAATTGTTGTATGAACCTGACCCAACAACAGATGCCGCCGGAGGTAATATTTCCGCTGCCAATGGCGCTTTACAATTAGCCATTGTACAGGCCAACCTGAGCACGGAAACCAACCCGGTAGGCACATTCGGCTCCCTGAAAGACAATGTAACCAATACTTATAACACACTGAACAAACCGGGTATCTTCCTGCAACTGTTGTGGGAAAACAGTATTGTGAGATCAGGCGGATTTTATCTGTACTACCGCAGTTCCGACGGCAACGGCATTCCACCCCACCTGTTCAATAAAGACGGCGTAGGGAACCTCACGCTGGTAGTCACTTATACCGATCTGCTCATACAGCCTTTTGTGAACAGCGTGATAACCGGCGATCCGGTAGATACTTCCACTACCAACGTATATGCCCAGGCAGCCAGCATCACCACCCGTGTGGCCACTATACCGGTGGGCACGGTGGGCTATACAGTGGCACGCAATAACCCGGGAGAATACAATCCTTCGCAGCAACCGCCTACCGCCGCTGACAACCAGGTATACCTGCAAAACCAGTTCAACCTGCTGGGCACTACCCTACCTGGCGTGGCCGCCTATCAGAACCTGTTGCCAGCCGGTCCTGCAGACACGCTGGATGAAGACCAGGTACATCAGCTGCGCGCGGGGGAAGCACTGAACCTGGACACCAGCTACTGGAACTATGCTGCCGTGATCCCTTACTACAAATACATGCAGCCATCCGGTACTGACCCCAACTATCCTAATCCGTATGGAGGCATTGGCACTACTGTGCAGATGCAGCTTAACTGGCAGGATATGTTTGGTAACATACCCATGAGCAACGTGCAGCCGTTGACATTGTCAATGGCATCACTGTATACCGATCCGCTCATCGCGGTATCACAATGGCCTGCCGTATCTTCTTATTACCAGTTTGCCCAGAATGCCGGCAAGCCGGAAATACAGCTCAGCTTCTGTTTCGACAAAACAAAATACACCGGCAGCAAGAGCCAGAACAATGCTGCCATAGACCTCGAAACCTACATGCGTCTCTATTATCAGCTGGTAGTATGTACAGATGTGAATATGAGCTTCTGCTCCTCTATTGACGGCACCGCTGCGCTACCGGAAGGCACCCGTCGCAGTATAGATATAGCCGCCCTGAACACCAACTTCCTCGCACCGGTGATCAGCTACCTGAAGAGCATAGTAGCCGCTACTACCGTAGACAGCAACAGCATCCTGTATACTATTCCCAGCCCGGTGGATACCGCCACCATTGCGAACTATGCAGACATACTGCCATTGACACTAACGGCAACGGTACAACGCACTTCGCATATAGATCCGGCTTTTGCCAATACCGCCGGTATCGCCACGGCGCAAACCACCGTGCCGCCACAATCCAAAGGCACGCCCTGTGGCAACGGCAACGATGATTCTTTGTCGCTCACCCCATTCGCACAACAGTTTGAACTAGCCTTCAAAGACCAGCCCACCGCTGGCATCACGTTGAAACTGGCAACAGGTACCCCGAAAGAAAGTGAAGACAAAATACCATCGCTCTGGATGATAAGACTGGACAGCAACGGAAAGAGCGGTATCAATTTCAACTTCAGCAATGCGGCAGTATATTTCTTTGCACCCGTACCGCTGGCCAACAACTTGTTGTCGTTCAGCAGCAGCAACTATCCGTATGCAAGCGGACAGCCATATCCAGCAGGGGCCGCAGTAACACAAAATTTCAGCAGCATAGACCTCGACAACTGGGGATTGCAGTTCCTCACCGCGGTAGATAATTTCCTCAGCCCCGCCTATGCCGTGCCCGTCTTCCTGTTAGATAACGGCGTATCACTGGCATCACTGCTGGCTGAAAAAGAAAACATCGCTAACGCTATTGAAGGAACTATCGACTACATCATAGATCCGGGAAGTACACCACAGTCTAACATCGGCAACGCACAGGACAAGTGGAAACAGGTGATCCTCCAACTGCTGTCTAACGCTTACCGCTATACGACAGCCGTACAAACACCCGCCACTATCAGCTCCGGATGGACAGGCAGCAACAATCAGCCCCCGGAAGCACCCTATGTACCCGCACTGTATGGCAGCATGAAAGGTACTGATCCTTCCCTGCCACCCGGTACACCGCCCAATACTTCCTATTCCCTTTCCAACGCTAAAGTGCCATTGGGCAACGGGCAATCGTGGCTTACGTATATGTTTGAATCGAAAGACCTGCCGGCCAGCCGCAGCTTCAGCTTCACAGACATGCGTTATGCCGTAAGTCACCTGGAATACCAGCTACAACCAGTTGATGGCATCGAAGGCTACATGGCATCGTCCTGGCTGACCTTCATTATCCCGCTGGATAACAGCCTGGGACAGATAGGCAACATCACCATACCGGTTCCCCTGCGCGCCTATCCTACACCACCTTCTATCCTGAGCCAGGGACTTCAATATCCGGTCAACAGTAGCACGGACCCAATCACCATTGCTGATACAAGAGCCTGGAACTATCGCTATGTATATCAGAACCAGTCTGCCGCACAGGATACCATACACACGCAGGTGCAGTTCAATATCCCTGCATCCACTAACACCTTCCTGGCGCGGAACCTGGACGATTCGCCTACACTGGATCAGGCACTATCCCAGTTTATGGCCGTGTATCCCGCCATGTTGGCTGATTTCAACTTGCACCTCTTGACATTGACGGCTGATGATGTAAAGAACAACACACCGAATGCGCAGGCTGCAAAGAATGCCGTAGCGGCTTTCATTAATGTAGTAACAGTAGTGGCTACTGCATGGAGTACCTGGAACCAGATACATCCGCGCACCAAAAAACTGGCCAGTCACGGGCCGCTTAACCTGGCATTGTCGCCATATACTTTATCCTATACGATCACAGAAAATGAAGCGCAGACTACCCATTATCTCAGCATCACCGTTACGCCAGACAGTGGCAATAGCGTGCCAATAGTTCCGCTGGTCAACATCAGCAATTACACCGCAGAGCCGGTGAGCGGTCAAAGTAATACCTGGACCTACAAAAATGCAGAAGGTAAATATCTCCTCTACGCCGACAGGAACAAAGATCCTGACAGAGAAGTGGTCATGCAACAACTGGATATACTCCATGAACAAAACAGTTGGTCAGGCGCCAGCATCATCCGCAATGAGTACCTGATACAGAATAATAATGGAACGTGGCAGCCCACCAATCAACGGTTCATCTATCAAACTCCGTGGGTGCGCTTCTTCGACAAGCTCGTACCGCTACTCAATTGTAACCGCGCCCTAGATATCGCCACCATCAATAGCAACGTCTTCCCGGCGCCGCAACAGAGAACCCTGCTGGAGAACATGACCCAGCTCTTTACCGCCCTCACCAATGAGGTAACGTTAACGAACATACTAATTAAACTACATGTCAGCTACCAGTATACCAAGCCGGATACTTCCTTCACCATCAACCTGCCGGTATTACTGCTGGCCTCCACGGAAGTAAGTATCGCAGATAAAGGACTGGCAGTAGCCACCATGATAGCAGCCGCTATGGAGAAATGGAAGGATACCCATATGCCGGAAACTAACCAGGCGCAGTACAACCTGGATTTGACGGTATTCTCTGATGATAGTACAAGACCAGTGTTGCAGGTACCACTGTACTTGCTGATAAGTGAGTTGTAATGTCAGCACAGCGGAATCGCACGTTGACAGACCAAAATAAAAACCTGGCGGCAATGTGCTTTAGGATACAAAAACAGAATCTCAGCTTTATCGACAAAGAGGTTACACCGGCACGATAACCGCGGTGTAACCTTTTTTTTTCATGCATTTCCGGTCAGCGATGGATTACTGATAGAGATAATTTAATGCAATAATATCATTAGCATTAAATGTACGGTTACCTCCATTGGAGCAGGCCAGCATCCAGGAATCCGGGTCAGGATCACTCGGGGTACCTGGCAGATATACAGCCCCTACGCCACCATCACCTTCATCTATCGGATCACCGCCGCAGCTATAGGAACGGTCCATATAGTCGGTATGGCGCATACCGATGCAATGTCCTATTTCGTGCTGAAGCACAGAACCTACGTACTGCACATTGGGGTTGCTGCCGTAGGCGTCAGGGTGGGTATTCATTTGAATGAGATCAAAAGGCTCTCCTGCATCGGTAGGGAAACCAGATGATCCTAAAGTAATATAGCCGCCACTGGGCCCTTCATAGAAGCCCTGAATAGTTATATCCGCATTACCGCTGGTAATACGTTGAAACTGGATGCGCAGCCCCAATGCATTGTAACGTTGGATGGCCAGGTCGGTGCCTTGTACGAAAGCACTGCCCAGATTACTCACCTTCACGGTAATTACACGTGGTAAGTTAGCTACCAGGTTATTAGTAGAATATTGTTCTGTTTTGGCAACTCTAACTTTATTAGTGTTGGCCTTCTTACTGAGGTCTTTTGCACTAAGGAAAATATCTCCTTCTACAAGATAACCTCCGTTTACGGCATGTACATTCCTGGTACTGAAGCCTTTTGCCTTGATTTGTGCTAATACGTCATTAGAAATACTGGGTTTATCAGCATTCCCTTGTTTGTTACCTTTCTGGCATGATGTGATGAACGAACCTGCCAACAGACAGATCATGAAAAAAAATGCTTGATTTCTCATTGGTTAAGATTTTGGGTTTTAGATGTTAGATTGCTATCGTGCCTGCATGAAAAAAAGCTTTTACTATAGTTGTATTTTACAACTAATGCTTAGACATATACCTATTTAAAATGACGGGGAAAACGTAGACTATTCTCCTGTAACAATCGTTATCAGACGCCTGTTTAGAATGAACAGATTAATTTTCCAGTATTACAGATTTGAAATGTGGGTTACTTAGATTTGCTTAAAGATTATGGCTCTGCGTTCGGGTTTACATCGTGATCGTTTTCCAATATTACAGCTTTCCTATTTCCGAAAAAAATATTTTAAATTAAATACCCGGTTTTCATAAGTAGTTAAATAGCAGCAGTCCGAACTATTTTATATTTTTTTAAGTCTATTCTAATGATTTCTTAATCACTTTTTAAGCATTTTTTAATCTCCATCTCCCAAAAAGTTCTCACACAGATCAGAATGAAGCAGCCGACATTGACATTACAATAGTGATTGACACGAACTATGTAATAAAATACTGTGAAGAGAACAGTATCGACCTTACCAGGTACGCACATCAAAAAGGTGGCACATCATTTTGTGCCACCTAAACATAAGCCTGCCCTCACTGAGTAAATTGATTATCTGCCAGGATTCAGGCCGTTCTGAATAGTAATTTCCAGAGAGGTTTCTTTTTGAAAAGATGCCGGCTCTCTTGCAGGTATTCGTCCATGGTCCTTGGGTTTCTCACAATGATATCGCTGATCGTATCTGCATTTGGTTCTGTCATTTTGATGGCAAGATCATCTAATTCCACGATATGATTGGCCAACCATTTTGGTAATTTTGCTTTGCCGGTTAACTGCATAAACAATTCATCAGGCGTGATATCCACATACTCGATCTTACTCCCCGTTACATGAGAAAGCTTTTCTGCCATTTCGATATTGGTAATTGCCTGCGGACCTGAGAGCACCACTGAACGCGGCTTTACCGTTTCAGTTGTCAGCAGATAATTTACAGCAACGGTTGCTACATCGCGGCAATCGATATAGTTCCGTGCTGCATCACCAAGGGAACCATAGATCTTGCCGAAATACTGAATGGTAAATGCGTTCCGTTCCCAGTTCTGCATAAAGGAATAAGGCCTGAGACAGCAATAGTCTTCGATATTCCGTGCGAGGTAGTCATCGATTTTTTTATGCCACTCGCTGACTTCCACCTTTGCAGGGCTGCGAACGATCGGTGCAGACAACTTCACGATCCGTCTGATTCCACATTCCCTGGCAGCATCGATGATGTTGATCTCCTGCTCTACCTGTCCGGGAGACGTTGCAGTCAAAAGAAATACGGCATCAGCTCCAAAACAGGCTTCCCTCAGTTGGCGATGAGAATTCAGATCAGCGCTTACATATGTTATGTTCGGCGAACCGCTTCCGGGTTGGATCGGATAAGGGCGGTCGGGATTTCTGAGCACACCTCTTACCATGCATTCCTGTTCACTCAGCTGGATCATCACCTCACGCCCAACAGTACCAGTACATCCAAAAACGACGATCGTTGGTCTATTTTTTTTCATTTATTGTTTTTTTTTCACATATTGACGCACCGTTACAATTGCCGCACCCAGAAAGGCAGAGAATGTAATATTAAATCGTTCGGATGGAAGCTGGAGAATGGCCGCACACAGCATACCCCATCCAACCATTAATAGAATTACCAGCAATGATTTTATCAATTTATTTTTCATCAGGATCCCTTTTGAATCGAACTGCCATAGTATGATCAGGCTCAGGATCGTAGAGAACAGAGAAGACAGTCCAATCGTGCTGTAACTCGCCTGCATCAGCTCCGATCGTTGCAGAAAAAAACCAGACAGAAAAGACATTAATGCAGGGAATACATAAGAAGGAACAGCCGCAAGAATCAAAGAACGGAAACTAAATGCGGAAGTTTGATCGTTTATATTTTTCATGATCTCACTTTTATTTTTTCTGGTTAATGCGATAAGTGAGTGCCACTTTCCCATATGCCATGTTGGATACAGAAAAATCATTCACCTTTTTCTGGTCTGTATCGTAGCGTTCATAACGATTGAACAGCGCTGCTCCCCCCTGCACCTGGAACCAGAAATTGCCGAACAAACGCTGCTGCAGTTGCAGACCTCCATGAACAGAGGAGAATTGTGCGTAATCAACATCCTGCCCGGTATCCCCTTTGAAGTTCTTGTGCTTGAAGCGCGTCCAGTCGATGGAGCCAGCCAGACCGATCTGGGTATTCTTGCTCACACAGTACAACACATTCAATCTGGGCCAATAGAACTGTGCTAACCACTTGTTGTTCCTGCTTCGGTAATCGATAGAAATCCCCGGCGTGATCAGTGTTTCTCCAAAAGAGTGCAGGGCATGCACTCCAAATCCGATCTCCAGATTCGATTCCGCTCCAAACTTCTTCGACACACCCAGGATTCCGTCAAAGATCAGCCCGTCAGAAGAGAGGGACTTCCGCGATTCCACTGCCAGCGTTGGCATAGCGATCGCCAGGATCGACCATCTGCCGGAGAGCGGGTGCCGGACGATTATGGTTGATTTCAACTCATGAATCCGATCAATCCTGTTGGGATCATCGATCGTTTTGTTATCATACCTGAAGTCCATCAGGCGGTAGTTCAGGTTGCTGAAAATGCTGGTCTTACCAATTTTAACAGGAGGAATGGGCAACCAGGCATCATAAGTGTTCAGCTGAAATTTACTCCCAGACAATGAACTTCCCGGAGGCAGGTCGTCAAATGAAGCTTTCCCATGTACCGTAACGGCGATGCCGCCTACGTCCTGAATTTGCTGGCTTTGAATATTGTTTGAAAAGAGAAGAGTAAATAATGCGACCAGGCTAAAAACTGACCATTTAGCCTTCCCGTTATGTTGGCGTTGCGAAGCATTTCCGATACCACCGTTTTTAACAGCTATCAATGTTTTCATTTTAAAAGGATCTAATACCACAAAGGTGGATTGAAAACATTGATAGCTTTAAAACGAAACCACGCTTTACCCGGACAAATCCTGCATAAATGCCGCCCGGTACTCGGAGGGTGTTACGCCGGTGATCTTCTTAAATAACCGTCCAAAATAGCTTGGATCGCCATAATTGAGTTCAAAAGCAATTTCTGATATGCCTTTTGTCAGATCCTGCAACAACAGCTGGCTTTGCAGGATGCTTACTTTATTGATCCATTCTTTCGGGCTCTCTCCAATGGTCTCTTTGATGCATCGGTGGAGGTAATTTTCAGACACGAATAGCTCATCGGCGTAGAATAGGATCGACTTATGCGTCAGGTAATTCTTATACACCAACTCCTTGAATTTGAAAGTAAGTTCAGCGCTTCTGCTCATCCCTTTATTCAGTTCTTTAGCGGAAGAGAAGATCTTCTGCAATCCTGCCTGCAAAAGTGAATAGCAAACATGAAGGTTGGGATCCGGTTGGTAAACTTCAACGCTCAGCAGTTCAAATAAGGAAGTTAACCACACACTGTTATCTCCTGACAAATGGATCACATTGTTGACAGAAAAGAGTTTGATCAGCTCCTGTTTGGACAACAACTGATTGAGCGTTTTGTCTTCAAACAAAATGATATGCCCAGCCGCATCTGCACTTACTTCTTTCAATGAAGTAACATTCCCTTGCCTGACAAACAGAATCTCATTCGCTTTGATGGATACCAAATCTGCATCCACCTGCTGCTTTGCAGCTCCACTGGTGACATGAACAATGAAATTATATTCAGGTCTGTGTAAGGGAGTGGGCACTTTGATAAATCCGGATGTTTTCCGGATATCATGAACCTGAACAGGCGTTTTCAAAACAGTGAATTCATCTGACATTTCAGCCATGAACCTTCCTCTGAAGTCTGTTGCGGTTATCCTCTTTATTGTAGACATAACAAGGCTGATCTTTAGGATCTTTCACGAAAGTATTGCAAGATTTCCATAAGAAATATGAAAAGAGGAGATATAACATAAATAGCATTTCATGAAATAGACCAAAAACAAAAAACCCGCGCAGTTGTAGTGCGCAGGTTTCAAGTTTCTCCAGTGATCCCCTTGGGAGTAACAGGTATCGTTGTATGTCTTGTAGTGTCTGTGTTTGATAGTGGCGAACGTTTATTGCTAACCGTATGCTAACTTGATTTGACAAAATGCTCGTAACTCAGGCCATTCTTTCCTGGATAGGCTTCAACTGGTATGCTTTGTAAAAGAAGCGGTCCGCTTCATGCTGATCTGCTGCGAAATTCACGACTTCCACAATTTTGCCGTCCTTGATTTTCCACAGCAGACACCATAACATATCTACATTGTTGCCGTCTTCCCGGTTGCTCCAGCCACGGTGGCAGTCAATCACGTAGTTGTCATTTACGCCCAATACAATAGGATCTGCCTTAAACCCTGATTCGCTTAGCTTTGAGAAGTAGGCGAGAACTTCTGTGATACCTACTTTGGTACCGCTCATTGGATGGTGCCCGGGAATCGTCCATTTAACGTCTTCTGCTACCACTTCTTTCATGGCTTCGGCGTCAAACTTGCTATAGGCTTCAAAAAATTTACCGATAATCTCGAGATTAGGGTGTTGTTGGCTCATGGACAATGCTATTTTTTAAAATAATTTGGTATATGGTGATCTTATAAAGATCGGAAAAATACCATCTCCTTTTATATGTATTTTGCTGAAATTACAAAAAAGTAATATTGCGGGCAGTGTATCAGCGTAATCGCTCTTTAAGGCCTTACCTGGAACTTTAATAGTCCTATTTCTACTTGGGTGCTGATGCCACGAAAAATATTGATTTTGATTTTAGCAATGTCCAAAATGGTAAGTTAGCACCTTGCTCAAGCCACATGCGCCAGATGAACCCGCAATGGCTGTAATGTAGGATGTGAACCTGCACCGCATTATACGCAATGGCGTAGGTTATGGGTCTGCACTGCCGAATGGCAGCACTAAAGATCTACTCTCTTTTATGTCTGGAAGGATCTTTATCGCCCTTTATCAAGATAACTAATTCAAAACTTCCTCCTCCTTTTTAATAAGCAAAATGATTTTTTTTTGAAGATTCTTTTTTTTAATTGGAATAATTTGTATTTTCCGATCCGAATTGGCAATAGTGTGAATCCCCGACCCAAATTGAAAATCCAATTGATGATTCCCTCAAAACTTGAGTTAGAACACTATGGAAACTTGCTTCAGCGTCCTCGGAATTGTTAAACAGACCCAGTATATAAATTTATAACTTGAGTAAAACCCAATTGCGCTCTTTATACATGAAATGTTTCTATTTTTTTTAACGGAGGGAGAAAACAACAATACCCTGCATTAAATAGCAATGCCTTTCTGACAAGTATCAACCTCGTTACTGTAGTCGTTTCGTCTTTATACTATCCGTCTTGAAAGAAGTTAACCATTTTGCTATTTCAATCTAAGCGAAACAGTTTCTGATGAGGTAAATTTCAATGACCAAATATTAGATTAACCTGAAAGTAGTGTGTTCATGCTATACGCATGGAGATAGATGCTCCGATAGGAGAAGGTCTGAGAGATCACGTGCAAAAAAAACTTCCAGCTATAACGAAAATCAAATGCAAAAAAAAATTTCAATGTTCATCATCAGCCAGGTCATCATTTTTAGCAACGCTTCTGGACAAATAAAAATTTCAGGAAAGGTGAAAAACAATATCAATCAGCCTATTCCTTATGCCACTGTTGAGGTACTCAAAGATAGTTCGAGTATTCAAACCACTATTTCCGATGGTATGGGTCATTACATACTGGAAAATATACCCGCCGGCGCCTACCATTTAGTTTGTAGCTATGTGGGGAATAGAAAGTACAAGCAAGATTTAACCATTTTAAAAGATACCCTTATCGACATCCCTCTAAAGTTGGATACCAGCACTCAGCTTAAAGAAGTGACCGTCTTGGCTAAAAAGCCACTCATTGAAAAGAAAATAGACCGATTAGTATTTAACGTAGAGAATTCAATATCTGCCACCAGTGGGGATGCGCTCGATGCTTTAAAAGTAACCCCCTTTGTCAAAGTTAAAAATGATGCTATTAGCATGATTGGTAAAAATGGCATGTTGGTCATGGTAGACGATAAGGTAGTCCAGTTCTCCGGAGATGATCTCATTAATTTTCTAAAAACAATAAAAGGTGAAAACATCAAAAGCATAGAGGTTATCACTAACCCTCCGGCTAAATACGAAGCAGAAGGTAATAATGGTTTGGTGAATATTGTTCTTAAAAAAACAAGGCTCAATACCTGGAATGCTATTATAAACAGCGGATATAAACAAGCCTCCTTTCCCACTTTTAATGAGGGATTCAATTTTAGTTATCAAAAAAATAAAATATCGCTTTTTGCTGATATCAACTATATCAATGGCTCAAAAAAGGGAATAGAGACGGAGCACATAGAGTACCCCACTGAAACATGGAATAACAACTTTAACAGGCGCCCTTACTTAAATATATTAACTAACAGAATTGGATTCGATTATGAGATGTCAAAAAAGTGGACTATTGGGGTACAATATCTGGGTGGGATAAATAAACCTAAAACAGATCAAGTCGGCCAAACTCTAATAACCAGCAATGGTATGCAAAAATTAGATTCTATAGTTGAATCCCAATCACAGGAAAATAAGAAAATAACGTCTCATTCAATCAATGCACACTCCGTCCTAAAATTAGATGGCAATGGTAAAAACCTCTCTTTCGATTTCGACTATTTTAATTACGATAACAATGTAGATAGAAACTTTCAAACGCAGAACAGATACGCTGATTACACGCCAATTACCAATGGCTATCATGCCGCCCAAAATGTAGGAAACCAAAACCTCAATATCTATTCGTTGAAACTAGACTTCACACATCCATTGAAATGGATGAAACTTGCTTACGGGGGAAAAATTTACTTCTCCAACACAAAGTATGATAACCAATATTTCAATACGACAACGGGAGTACCTATGTTGGATTCCAATCAAAGCAATCTATTTAAGTATAATGAAAATACGCAGGCCTTGTACGCCTCCGCTAATAAAAAATTAAAGGATAAATGGGAGTTCTCACTGGGCATAAGGGCTGAAAATACCCAAACGATTGGCAATTCAATAACATTGCATCAAAAAACGTCAAGGAGCTATATCCAATTTTTCCCCACTGCGTATATTCAATTCAAAGAAAATGAGAATAACACATTTTCTTTAAATGTTGGAAGACGGTTGTCGAGGCCCAGGTACAATGAACTAAATCCATTTAAAGTGTTCTACAACGCCTATAATTATTCCCAGGGTAATCCTCTCCTGGTTCCCGCCTATAGCAGCAATATAGAATTTCAGCACAGCTACAAAGACGTATTGATCTCCTCTCTGTCATTTTCCAGGACTACAAATGGCATCGGCAATCCGCCTTTTTTTGATATAGCAACAAAGGTCTCCTCCCTGCTGGATTTAAACTATTATACCTCTTATACTTTTAATCTAACCGAGGTATATATTTTTGATAAATTAAAATGGCTAGAAAGCGAAAACCAAGTCAATATTTTTCATACCACCACTCGCGTGAATAAGGATCTAAATCTGAAAGACACCAAAGGCATTGGGGCATATTTTTCAACAAACAACAACTTAATATTAAACAAACAGAAAACCATTAAAGGAGAACTTAACTTTTGGTACCAAACACCTCAATATGAAGATATTTACAAGAGAAAGTATGCTGCAGGCTTAGATGCCGGTTTAAAATTCTCTCTGCTTCAAAATACCATGCAACTCTCCTTTCTGGTACAAGATATACTGAGAACCGATATTCAAAAATCCAGCACGACATCGGACAATACAAAATACAGCTATACTGATTATTCCGATAACCGGAATTTTAAAATTTCAATGTCATACAAGTTTGGAAGCCAGAAAATCCAGGTCAATCCAAGAAAATTCGGCAATGAGGAAGAGAAAAGGCGGGTGGAATAAATATCTGCAAATCATAAGTAACAGGAGTATACCGATGCCTATATGCAAAGAAGGTGATTTCTCACATGCTTAAATTTCAATTATATGAAAGAAGAGCAAATGGCAAATGCAGCTGAATTCCTGGGAGTAAAAGTACTGACTCCCCTGGAAGAAAAAGCTGTAGTTGGAGGTATGTTACTTCCTGAAGCGCATCATCACACCGATGAAGGTCGCCACCATTCTCATCATGACACAACCCTTGCTTAATCACTGCATTAACGAGTTTGTTTCAATTCTTTTTTGATGAGAGTTACAGAGGGGGAGCAACTCCCCCTCTCATTAAAATGCTTAGTTTGAAATATTGCCCTCAAAATAAGTACTACCTCAATTATTTCTAAAAAACGACACTATATGAATTCAACAGATCAAGTCGCAGCCTATAGCTCAGTTTGGTGGGATGAATTTATTCTAAAAACAAATAACCTGACTAAAACTGCTGTATTTGAGGACTGCATGACAAAAGCAGAAACCGCGCTACTTAGAGCCTATGTTCTTCAGATCCTGGGAACCTTAGCAAGCTTACGAACAACGGCATATGGATATAGGGTTTATGTGGACGGCAAACTACTCGACAAAAATGGAATGGATCAAATTTTTGACAATCCTCCAAATAATGATGAGACAGTAAAAGCCTGGTCCCAGCGCGTATTCGGGGAGAAAAAATTCGGAATGATCCTGAATTTAGGAGAAAAATTCAACCTGGATCTTTCCAAAAATATTGCCTTAAAAACGCAACCTTATTTAGAGAAAATCGGTTTCCCCAGGGAAGGGATCAACTTCTCCATTTTCATCGGCAATTATGACAAAACACCTTTAGGGATCCACAAAGACCCTCCAGGACAAGATGTCATGCATTTTCATTTAGGGCCTGGCGATAAAACCATGTACACATGGCAGAGAGAAGCGTTCGAAGATTTGATTAAAAAATATGATAAACAGGACGTAGAAAGTCTGTTGCCTTATTCTACAGAATTTTCGTTCAAAGAAGGCGATATGTACTTTATGCCCGAAGGGGAATATCACATTGGAAAACAAGATGGATTATCCATGGCCATCACTTTTTGGAGATATAATCACACGAGACATAAGTTAGCTGCCAAATTACAACAGGTGATTTTTGGTCAATTCATGAAAAAAGAAGATGCGCTGCTATCAACGGATCTCAACCCTTTGGATAACATCAACGGATTAAATGAAATGCTTGAATTATTTGATATTCCCAAAGAAATGGAAGAGATGAGTTTAAAAGAATTAATGAAGGAGGCCTATAAAGACCTTCGATATTCAATTCACAGCAATGGCGGTTATCGTACCACACCTTTTGCGGCAGACGAAACTCCTCAATTTGATATGGATGACCAGATCGTGATTGAGCAACCGTTTAAGATCTTATATAAATCATCATTGAATAAAGAAAAGCTACATGTTTTTGTAAGAGGAATCAAACTAGAGCTAAATAACTTCGACTGTATAGTGGATTTTATAAATGAAATTAATAAAGGAAATCCAATTAAAGTCAAAGACTTGATTGCCATTTTAGATGAAAAATGGGATAAGGAAATAGGAATTTATATCCTGAATCTTCTTTATAAAAATCATGGAATTGTTAAGGTTAACTGATAAACAATTATGAAAAACGACACAACGAGCTTCAATTCATCCTGGTGGGATGATTTTCTGTCAGCAACCAAACAGATGTCTCAAACATGCGTTTTCAAAAACTGTCTGACAAAGGAAGATACTGCGCTAATGCGGGGATACATTTTAGAAATTCTATCAGAATTAGCGAGCCTGCGAACGAATAAGTATGGGTACAGAGTCTATATTGATGGGGTTCAATTGAGTAACAATGACATGGTGAAAGTCTATGACACTCCCCCCACGAGCAATGATACCGTGGAAACCTGGGCACAACGGGCATTTGGGGAAAAGAAATTTGGGCTGATCATCAATCAGGGAGAAAGATTCAATTTGAATCTTTCAAACAGGATGGCACACCATCTTAAACCTTTGTTAGAAAAAATTGGAATGCCAACAGAAGGCATCATATTTACTTTGTTTATTGGCAATTATGATAGCACTCCACTCGGCATCCATTTGGACCTGCCTGGCAAGAGTGTCATACATTTCCATTTAGGCCCAGGTAGCAAAACGATGTATACCTGGGATACAGAAAAATATCTGGACTTGGTTGGCGAGCAAAAATATAACAACCAGGAAGTGGAAAAATATTTACCTCACGCCAATAAATTTCCCTTTGAAGAAGGAGATTTATATTTTATGCCTGAAGACACCTACCATGTAGGTACGCAAGATGGCCTTTCAGTAGCTATCGCATGCTGGTGTTATAACAGATCAAATCAAGATTTTGCCGGGAGATTACAATCATTGCTGTCAGAACAATACCTGCGAAAAACCAATGAAAATCTAAAAGCGGATAAACAATCCCTTAAAGACATATCCGCAGTCAATAAAACATTAGATCTGTTTGAATTACCAGCTGAACTTCAGGACTTAAGTTTTAAAGATTTATTGAAGGAGGTTTATAGAGACCTTAGATACTCACTACATAGTAATGCAGGATACCGCACTAGTTTTTTCCCTAAAACGGGCACCACTGCAATTAACCTGGATAGCAGAGTTGAAATCGAAGAACCCTATAATATACTATATAAAGAGTCCATAGATATGCAGAAATTGCATGTTTATGTCAGAGGGGTTAAAGTAGAATTTAACAATTTTGACTGTATAAAAAGGTTGATTGATCAACTAAACAAAGAAAAATCATTAACGGTAAAGGACCTGATGTCTACTTTAGATGAGAATTGGAATAGGGAAACAGGCTTCTACTTGATTTCACTATTGGATAAGTACCACGGGATTAAGATAATTCATAATTAATGAATTTTATTCATCAACTTGATCAGACGGACTGCGGGCCAGCTTGCTTATGCATGGTAGCTGGCGCCCATGGAAAAAAGTATCCCCTGCAGCACATCAGAGATAAATGCTTTGTTACACGTGATGGCGTTTCTTTACTTGAAATAAGAGAAGCAGCGCAGAGGATTGGGTTTAATGCCACTACTGCGATGCAGAGTTTAGCCAGTCTTAAAAATCAGTCCAAGCTATTTCCCTGCATTCTCCATTGGAATCGCAATCATTTTGTGGTACTCCTGAAAGTAAAAGAACATTTTTTTTCAAAGAAGACAATATACAAAATAGCTGATCCAAGTCATGGAATAGTTACTATAGATGAAGATACCTTTAAAAAGGCCTGGATATCTGATTCAAAAAATGGAATTGCACTCTTCTTAATTCCTTCACCTGATTTTTATGCTGCTATTCCGATGATTGAACAGCAGATAACATTGAAGTATATCTTCAATTATCTACGTCCGTTCAAGAAGCAGGTCTTCATGATGTTCATCATGCTCCTGGTGGGCAGCTGCATCACATTAATTTTCCCATTTCTTACACAAAATTTAATAGATAAAGGCATTAATACAAAAAGTCTGCACATCATTAGCATGATTCTGTTGGCGCAACTGAGTCTTTATGCTGGATACTTAGCCATTGAAATTATAAGGAATTGGATGCTATTATTCATAGGCACTAAAGTGAGTATCACCATTATTTCAGATTTTTTGAAGAAGCTCTTGCAATTGCCGGTAAAATTTTTCGATTCTAAAATGATGGGGGATTTTAACCAACGAATAAAAGACAATGAAAAACTTGAATCTTTTTTAACGAGTCAGAGTGTTACCGTATTATTCTCTACTGTCACATTTTCGGTGTTCCTGATTGTCTTGGGCTATTATAATTACAAAATACTATTGGCATATTTTGCGCTAACAGCGCTATCAATAGGTTGGTCGGCCTTATGGCTCAGGCGTAGAAGGATTTTAAGTTATTTCCGTTTTCAAAACAGAGGGCAGAATCAAGAAGCTATATCTGAAATTTTATCTGGAATAGCAGAAATGAAATTAAATCAATTCGAAGATTACAAAAGAAATGAATGGGAGAAAATACAGAAAAACCTTTTCAAGATAAATATCAACATCCTAAAAATTGACCAATTGCAACTTTCAGGATTCGAATTAATAAACCAGATAAAAAATATCCTGGTAACATTCATTGCTGCCACCTACACCGTAAAGGGCGCTATGACCTTAGGGCAATTATTAAGTGTTTCTTACATTGTTGGTCAGCTGAATTCACCCATCACGCAATTAGTTACTTTTTTTCGATCGCTTCAAGATGCAAAATTGAGCATGGAACGAATGAGTGAAGTGGAGAATTACGAAATAGAGGAAAATGAGCATCAAATTAAAGTGCCATTACAAGCCGCCATTCACCATCCACCAGGTATCTATCTTAGAAATGTTTCTTTTCAATATCAGGGCCCGAACTCAAATTATGTCCTGAAGAATATAAATACCTTTATGCCCGAAGGAAAAGTTACGGCAGTCGTGGGAGCCAGCGGTAGTGGTAAAACAACCTTAATCAAGATATTACTAAAATTCTATGCCCCAGTATCTGGAGATATACTGATTAATGGTCAAAACCTGGATACGATTTCTCCTAAACATCTGAGGCAAAATTGTGGTGTGGTGATGCAAGACGGCTTTATCTTTTCAGACACTATCGGAAGAAATATTGCCATGTCGGATGAAAACATCAATATGCAACGACTCAAGGCAGCGGCAAAAATGGCGAGTATAGATAATTATATCGCTTCGCTACCCTTAATGTATGATACTAAAATCGGCGCATCTGGAAACGGCATTTCCGGTGGGCAAAGACAACGAATTTTAATTGCCAGAGCGGTCTACAAAAATCCTCAGTTCCTTTTCTTTGATGAAGCCACCTCTGCTCTTGACGCGGAGAATGAAAAAATAATTCATGATAATCTGCAGTCCTTTTTTAAAGGCAAAACAGTCGTTATTATTGCGCACCGCCTATCCACAGTGAAAAATGCAGATCAGATTATTGTATTGAAACAAGGACAAATTATTGAAAAAGGTACCCATGCTGAGCTGGTCGCTTTAAATAACGAATATTACAGCTTGGTTAAAAATCAATTGGAGCTGGGACTGTGATTTTAGCTTCAGGGTAAATTGTCATAAAGAAAAAGCTTTGAATGCTATCAGAAAAATAAAAGTTCAGATATAGACGATGAGTGTTTTTATTACTCCATCCGATACCAATGCTGAAAATCCAAATTACTACTACAAAAAACGTAATTTAGTATTGACAAGTCAACCTAAGTAAAACTAAGTAAGCTGAAACGCGAATCCGCACTTTGATAGACTAACAAATAGACCAAAACAACAAAGCCCGCGACCAGCGCGAGCTTTGTAATCTTCCAGTGATCCCCTTGGGAGCAGCACGTATCTTCGTAATGTCTTGTAGATTCTGTGTTTGATAGTGGTGAGCGTTTATTGCTAACCGTGATGCTAACCTAATCACTTTCTGACTCATTTGATGATGTCAAATCTTATTTATACATATTATTAGAGCATAAAAAATCGAATTTAAACTATTTAGTTTTTCCTCAATTAATGCCTTTGTTGAAAAATCAATATTGATCCGATTATTTACTGGGCTTATTCCGGTTACAATATTTCTTAATGAAGTAAATTCACTTCTCAAGGTCCTATGATCAATTGAAGCATAAAAAGTAGAAATTGAACAAATATTTTCAAAATGGGTAATGTTTTGATTTATCTCTTTGAACATAGTCTTAGCTTCGTCAAAATCAAAATAACCGGCGTTGTTCCCTGCTTTAACTTTTTTAAATTCAGTTTTTAGTTCTTTTATTTCTGAAATTAAAAAATCTTTTTCGCTTCGTTCACTTGAAATTTGACTCTGCAAAGATTTCCCTATATAAACGCCAATCAGAGACGTGACAAATAAAGTAATCAAATCAGTGACTTCAATTGTCGAATCCATTTTGAAGTAAGACCAGTTGCTTGCTACAACACCTATAACAATGCCAAGGCAACTAAATACAAAATAATAAGTATACTGGGATAAGGTTTTACGACTCATTTATTTAATTGAAGAAATATAGCTTTCTATTTCGTTTGCCCAATCGGGCTCCTCAATAGATATTATTTTAATATTTTTCAAAACCACCTTTGATCCAAAATCTTTAGCTAATCTAGTAAATGCTTCATCTAAAAAGGAGGTAGCATATCCCTCTGTTCCATCTAATATAATCGTCAAAACCTCTTGTTTTGCAAGAGATTCCTTAAATTTAACACCAAGTATTTTATCATAAAACTCCTCGCCTGAATCGGGTCCGTCTTTATAATACCTTGCCCCAGGAGTCATACTAAAATCTTTTATTTTAATTTCCATAATATACAACTTCTATCTAATTCCCAATAATAAAATGTACCGGCAAAGCCTTCCTGTAACATAACTGTTTCGCCTTTGTCAAAATCCAAAACGACATTATTAGAAATAACTTTCAGCTTCTTTATTATATTTTCTTCTAAATTTCTCTTAATCATTGGTAAGCCTTTCCCTCGATTCAATAATCCAGTCCTGGATCCAAAATTACCATTAAATGCCTCAGTCAAAAGCTCTCCGTCATCAATATTATTGAATAATTTTGAGATTTTATCTTTAAACCGAATTTTAACAGTATTTAATATACCTTTCCCATTATCGACAAAACAAAATCTAACCTTATTCTCGTCCTCTATGTGATCCACCGAAAAATACCAGCCTTTCTGATGATTTGACCTAAAATAGGCGTGATTGACAGTATTTGCCATCAATTCTATTAACATACCTTGGAGTTTAGTATTTCTATAATCTTCACCCCAAACTGTTTTCATAGCGCCATGAATTAGTTTTGCAGTATCTTTTGCATGTGTCTGATCTCGACCTCTTTGCAAAATGGCATTTTTAGAATCCCCATTAGATTTCTTAATTTTCGCTCGAAAATATCTTAAAAAACCTGATCGCTCTAGGAAATCCTTTGCACGCTCATTATCAGGATAATTCCCTGATACCTGAATATTTTGGTCTTGCAGTCCTCCAATAATAGACAATAAGATAGTTATCGCTCCATTCCCTATATTGACGACCTTTTGAAAATCAAAGTAGACAAATCTCGTTTTTCTGTAATTAACCCTTTTACAGTTATTAAAAAAAACCAATACTTCCTGTTGATTTGAAATTAGCGAGAAATCGGATGGAATTACAATAACACTCCTATCTCTATTATAACTTTGTTCATCATTTCTAGGTCTTTGATATTTATATTTCTTTCGATCATTTCGTTGCCTATTACGTCTTAGCGTCCACCGTTTTCGTTTTCGTGCCTTACGGGCAGCCTTTATTTCGATTAACTTTTGACGTCTTACAAAATACTTATTCAAACGCTTTCAATTTTGGTTGTATAATTATGGTATGGAATTAATGGGGTGGACTACTTCTAATCAATTAGATATTTGATACCATAATTAGAATCGAGTCGAACGCGAATTTACTACTTTTTCTCTGGCAGAGTTCATATTTACGCTCTTCTGCCGTTCATCATTTTTTTATACCTAAACCGCTTCTCGACTTAGGAGGGAAAGCATCAAAAATATCGGTTGTGATACAACCGAACATCTTGCGGATCCCAGCGAAGCAGGGAATTATCTATCCGAAAATAATCAAATGTTGAATAATAACCTTGACCCCTGAAAATTTTAAAGGGGTAAAACTAACGACCGACTTCGGAGGGGAAGCGCTCAAAACGCAGGTTGTGATACAACCTGTTATCTTGCAGTTTTCGGCGAAGCAGGAATTCGACTATAATTTTGAAATAATTTCCTTTACTTGATAGATATAATCAGATCCAAAATCAAATATTTCCGTTGCATCATATTCCTCCTGCCTAGAGTCGGAAAACCGTTTTCTTTCCTCAGCAAATCGAAAATTGCCATTATAGTCACCAATAACTTTTAATGCATCAATCCTTTGCAGATCTATTCTACTGTAGTCTTCCTCGCTTTGTCTTAATAAGTACGTCTGAAAGAAGATTTTACTACCTCTGGAACCTTGGAGTATTTCAGTAGATACCCTTAGAATTAATCGATTAAGGCCAATAGTATATTCATAACGCTTAAAGCCACAATCATCTTCTTCTCCCCAATTATAAAGTTTCAAATATTCTTGGGGCTCCTCAACTTTTATCTGCTGATAAACTTCATTTAAACATCTGTCTATGTGCTTTTTTAACACTAGGTAGATTCTCTCTATTGCCATTTACGTTAGAATTTGATACAAACCAAATATAAACTTTACTGACGAGAATCATCCGGAAACACAAGCGCCCTATAAACAAGTGTTTTCCCATGAAGCCCAACAGTGATCTACCGTTGAAAAAACATTTGTTTATAAGGCGCAAGCCCGCGGCAGCGACATCTAGTTAAACGATCTGCGGTAATCCCACTCTAGGAACAGCCAGGCGGTTACGTAACGCCCGCATGTTGTTGCTCACCTTCTGCTGCGTGATCTTCGCGTAAATCTGCGTTGTACGGATACACTTATGCCCTAACATCTGGCTCACCGTTTCAATCGGCACATCATTTTCCAGTGTCACTGTAGTAGCAAAAGTATGCCGCGCGGTATGTGTCGTTAAATGCTTTTTAATATCGCACAGCGCGGCTATTTCCTGTGGATAGGCATTATACCGCTGGTTACTATTAACGGTCAATAAACGGCGATATAACTGGCAATACGGGGATTCTTTGTACCGGTCTACTATTTTCAACGGTATAGGCAGCAGCGGTACCCGTTCCGCTGTTTGGGTTTTCTCTCTATCCTTCACAATCCATTTTTCACCATCGATGCCAATCACAAGGTTATCTGGTGTAAGATGCAGCACATCTGTTTAGGCATAGCCGGTAAAGCAGCAGAACAAGTAAATATCGCGCACCTCTGCCAATTGCGGAATTAGCTGCTTGTTATACGAGGCCATAATTTCGTCCATGGTAAGCCGCTAGTACGGCTCTTGTTGAGCCAAAAAAGAACAGAAAAACTGGTCATACACCACTTGTTTTTAGTTTACCAAAATTGTTTCAATTGCACTTATCCTGACATCACTTAACATTGGTCAAACGCAATACAGTATAGCATTTAAGGCCAGTGACGGTTAGCACAATTTAATGAATGTATTGCTAACCTCAACGCTCACTTTTCTATCGTTACTTATCTTTTCACACATTTACCACTAAAAACAAAAAAACCTTGTAGAATCAGCTTCTACAAGGTTTTAATTACGTAAGAGTATTTCCTTTTACTCTCTTTCGTGATCCCCTTGGGACTCGAACCCAAGACCCATACATTAAAAGTGTATTGCTCTACCAACTGAGCTAGGGAATCCGCTACCACCTTCATTGTTAAGGGGATGCAAAAATAGGATTTATCTCATAAACACCAAATTTATTTTTAAAAAAATTAAAAATAACTTCCAGCCTGTTATGAGAAAATATTTTTTGCTGTTAGCTATCGCCGGCCTTACCTATGCCTGCGAGTCCTCCAAAAAAACCTATACCTATTCCCGTAGCGCCGATGGACAACTCCATGTACAGGAACGCTCGGAAAGCAATACCAGCATTCCCCTGAAGGCTAAAATGAAAAAGCGGGACATTCACCCTACGATTAACTTTGTGGAATCGGTGAAAGAATATCGCCGCACCTTTCATCGTTTTCCGCAGGATATGTGGAACCTGCAGAACCTGAACGACAGAAGCAGAAATGCCTTTAAAGACATGACGGAAATAGGTTTTACCGATCTGCAATTACATTATGTATACCTCGATTCTTTTGTAATTGCGTTTGTACATAAACCCGTGTATGATCCTAAAGTAGGAGGCGTGAATTGGGGGAAGGAGGTATCAGGGAAATTCATTTTTACTTATCAGCCGAAAGATTCTTCTTTTCTGTATGTCAAAGCCCTTGACTAGTCAGTATTTGCAAGGCTGCCATATCCACCTGGCTGCGCTGTGGCAGTACCAGTGAGCAGGCCATGTTACCAGCTATCCAGCTAACGGCTTTGTATTGCAGGAAATGCATGAATTCCGATACCAGGAATTGACCGTTCATAGCAACTGATTTTACATTAAACAATTCCATGTCGGTAGTGAAGCCCGTACGCAATACCTTGGAAAGGGCTTCCCGGGCTGTCCAGAGCAGGTATTGCTGTTCTTCTGCGGTATAAGACAATACGGACAGCAGCTGTTCTTCTGCGGGCGTTAAAGGCGGCAAAAAACGGTTGCCATCCAACAATTCAATATCTACAGCCATGGGATGCGCTTCGGGGAAAACAACCGCCATGGCGCTGCCTGCACTATGAGCGATGCTCACCTGCAGGTTACTATAACCCGGACACATCAATACCGGCTGACCAAATACACCCGGACGGATACAGATGTTGGCGGCAGCAACCTTTGTAAATTCAAAAGCCGCCAGCTTTGCAGCATGGCGGCCTAATAAATAATGATGTTGCGCGGTCCCTTTGGAAACAGCTCTCTCTTCCGGATGCAAAAAACGGCTTAACTGTACCTGTAAGGCCTGCAAAGGCAACGACGATACTGCCATTGATGCCGGAACGATATGCCCTTCCCGTGTTACTGTTAATGTAAGATGATGACTATTCGTCCATTCCGTCATGATGATCTCCTTTTTCTGTTTTACTGCTGTTAGCAACCAGGGTATTGAGATGATTCACTTCTTCTTTTGTAAAATACCGCCAGGAGCCGGGCGCCAGGTCTTTTAATGTCATGTTCATGATGCGGGTACGTTTCAACGCGACCACTTCATATCCCAGGGCTTCACACATCCGGCGGATTTGCCGGTTCAACCCCTGTGTGAGGATAATACGAAAACGATTGGCTCCCTCCTGCTGTACAAAGCATTTCTGCGTCATCACACCAAGAATACGCACACCGTTACGCATCGATTTTACAAACTCCAGGTCAATGGGTTTGTCAACGGTAACAATATATTCTTTCTCATGCTGATTACCCGCGCGGAGAATTTTATTAACGATGTCGCCATCGTTCGTCAAAAAGATCAATCCTTCAGAACGCTTGTCCAGCCTACCTATTGGAAATATCCTGCTGGAGAAGTTAACGTAGTCAATGATATTCGTTTTATCTTTCAGATCTGTGGTACAGGTAATGCCTTTGGGCTTATTCAGCGCAATATACACCGTTGTTTTCTTCTTCTTCAACGGCTCTCCGTCTACTTCTACCACGTCACCATCTTTAACACGGTTGCCTTTGGAAGCGATGTTGTCGTTGATCGTTACCCTACCCTGTTCAATATATTTATCTGCTTCCCGGCGACTGCAAAAGCCCGTTTCACTGATGTACTTATTTACGCTTATATCCATAATTACCGCTTGAAATCAACCGCAAATTACTTAAAACCGGGCAAAAAATCAGGCAGGACCCAGGGCGCTACAGCACCGGTTTCCAGGTCCATGACTTTCATCGGGTGCAGCAATAGCTGCCGGCCGAAATAGCAGCCAGCCACCCGGCCCCGCAAATGATAGCCCTGTACAATGTACCGTGGTTCTCCCGTTTTCAGGTCCAGCGCAAAATCGGCTCCCCACCGGTTGCCCTCTGTAGCGCTGGCGCTCACGCAAACCAGCTCCTGGTCTTCTGTAACGAGGATATCGCTGCCAAATATGTTACCTGAATCGTTGTCCATTGCAGAAAAATTCCGTTGCCAGATGGGCTGTAGCTGTTCATCGCAGCACAGCAGGATATTGCCCTCTGTAAGTACCAGGTATTGCTTTAACGACGCAACATACCGTACTTTATGCACCCGGTCAGGGAAAGGTGTTTTCATCAGCGTTCCCGCGAATGTAGCGCCATCAACGGCCAGCCAGGCTTTCTTCTTTTCCAGTGGGAAGTAAAAAGTATTTTGGTCCGGGTTATACGTGCCATCGTCCAATCGCAGTTCCGGCTTTAGTTCAGCCACAATATCACCGGTGGCGATATTGATCCAGGCCGGTTGCTGGTTATACGCTTCCACCAGCAGGTGGCTGCCGCTGTTATCAAAAACGGCGTTGTAATACATATGCCGGTTGGTGCTGAATACCTCTTCGGAGGTGACTGCCCGTATCACCACCAGGTTAGTAACCAGTTTGCGCCCTCCTTTGATCCAGGGAGAATTCAGTACCAACAGTCCGGTTCCCGGATGCCATGCCACTACGCTATAGCCGGGATATTGCGGCCAGGCCTGCACACGTTGTTCATCAATATAATACACCAATGGCGCTTTGTCTTTTTCGTCGTCGCGGGAAAGAAATAATTGCCTGCCTGTATAATCTGTAATGTTCTTCATTTATTTTTTTTAGGGAGATGAATAACGCAGCAGCACCTCCGTTAAACAAACCGGTTAACATGTCCACAGCTCGTTGGGTCGCGGCAAAACTACAAATAATTATGCTTTGATCTTAAAGGGTAACAATGTAACTTGTTGATGGCAATCTGTCCGCTGCCCGGCACCCTTTATGAAAAGACTACTATGCCTGATCACCGGCCTGTTGCTGCTTCACTCCCGGCTCACAGGTCAAGCATTACTCCCTTACATCCTCAATGGGACCGCCACCCAGCGCACCTGTAACTGCTATGTGCTTACACCCGATCAGCAAAATGCCAGCGGCACCGTATGGAACAAAAATAAAATTAACCTCCGGCAGTCTTTCAATTATGTATTTGATGTAAACCTGGGCTGTAAAGATGCTACCGGCGCCGATGGCATCGGTTTCATTTTGCAAACCAAAGGTACTAACCTGGGCAGTACCGGGCAGGGACTGGGTTTCAAAGGTATCTCCCCTTCTCTTGGCGTGTTGATAGATACCTGGCAAAACTTCGATGAAAACGATCCGCCTTATGATCACCTGGCAATCCAGATGAATGGCCTGACGGATCATAACAGCCCTGGTAACCTCGCAGGGCCGGTCACCGTAATTAAAGACAATGATAACGTGGAAGACTGCCAGTGGCACCTGTTCCGGATCAAATGGGATGCGGTATTAAAGCATATGGAAGTGAGCGTAGACAATGAACTGCGGCTCACCCTCGACAAAGACCTGGTAAATGATATCTTTGGCGGCGACCCCAATGTTTTCTGGGGTTTTGGCGGCTCTACCGGCGGCAGCTCCAACCTGCAACAATTCTGCGCGGCCCTGCGGCCCGAATTTAATTTTAATCCGCAGCAGATATTCTGTGATGGTACGCCCATACAGTTTAAAGACAACTCCAGCTCTTTTGGTAACATCACCTCCTGGTGGTGGGATTTGGGAGATGGCACCCAATCCTCCGCACCGCAACCACCTGCACATGTATACCCCGCGGCCGGACATTATGAAGTGCGACTCGTCATCCAGGACAACAGCGGCTGTGAGTCCGATACACTAAAAGCTCCTTTTACCGTTGGGGCGTACCCGGTAGTTGATTTTGGCCCCAACACACTCTGCCTCGGCTCACAAATGTATATGAATGACCTTACAACTATTACTGTTGGCACACTGCAACAATGGAACTGGGACTGGGGCAACGGCAGTACCGCCACCGGCGCTAAACCGCTGGCGCCTTATACCACACCGGGCACTCAACACATTCAATTAAAAGTCACCTCCGCACAAGGGTGCAGCAGCAGCCGCGAAAAGTCAATACTGGTGAGCAATACACCACAGGTGAGTGGCAGCGGGGAGAATGTATGCCTGGGCGTTATCACTGATTTTCAGGGAGTCAATAATACTCCCAACGTCCCTATCCGGCAATGGCACTGGGACCTGGGCAACGGTACCTCACAACAACAACAAAACGCTACCTGGCGTTATGCAGATACCGGTTACTATCCCGCACGACTATACGCCACAAGCATAGATGGTTGCCAGTCTCCTACAGTGGAGGTGCCGGTCACCGTTACCGCCGTATATGCCCGTGCCGGCGCAGATACCATTGTTGCAAACGGACAGCCCTTACAGCTACAGGCGCAATGGAATGATCCACGGGTGCGGTATACCTGGTCCCCGGCTACTGGCCTCAATAATCCGTTTATACCCAATCCCGTGGCTATTTTGCACAAGGACCAGACCTATCGCCTTACCCTTACTTCTCCGGAAGGCTGCCGCGATGAAGACGATATCCAGGTAAAAGTGTATAATGGACCGGAGTTTTATGTACCTAACGCCTTCACGCCCAACCATGATGGGCGCAATGATATCTTTCGCGTCATTGCTGCCGGTGTGCCTAAACTGGATTTTTTCTGTATCTGGAATCGCTGGGGCCAGGAAGTATTCCGCAGCGCCGAGCTCCCTGGTGGATGGGATGGTAACTGGCAAAATAAACCTGCGCCTGCCGGTACCTACGTATGGATGGTACAGGGTGTAGATTACACCGGCAGGCGGTTTAGCAGAAAAGGAACGGTAACGCTTATACGATAATTACACCCGGTAACAGATCGCATTGATATTCATGCCTGCCCCAACCGAAGCAAACAGAATCACATCTCCCGGATGTACGGATTGATTGGGAATATCCCCCCGTCTCACCATATCATACAGTGTAGGCACGGTGGCTACAGAGCTATTGCCCAACACATGAATATTCATAGGCATGATATCGGTGGGTATCTCCCGGATATCATATAATCCATAAAAAGCCTTGATAATGGCGATATCCATTTTCTCATTGGCCTGGTGAATGAAAATCTTTTTAACGTCCTGCACCGGGATATTACCTTTGTCCAGGCAGTCTTTCATGGCTTCCGGTACCCGTTTGAGCGCAAACTCATACACTTTGCGGCCTAACATCTTGATATAACGGACACGCTTATCCGCATTAGGGGCATAAGACATGCCCATATAAATATAATTCAACTCCTCATTGGCAAATGATTGCGCACTGCTGCTGATAATACCGGTGGTACCGGCGGCACCTTCCACCGCTTCCAGCACTACGGCGCCGGCGCCATCACTGAAAATCATACTGTCGCGATCATATTGATCTATCACACGACTCAGCGTTTCCGTTCCCACTACCAGGCATTTCTTAGCCAGTCCTGCTTTGAAAAAAGCATCTGCCTGGATAACACCCTGTATCCATCCCGGGCATCCAAACAAAATGTCATAGGGAATGCAGGCCGGATTGCGGATACCCAGTGCCTGTTTCACCCTGGAAGCCAGGGACGGCACGGCATCCGACTGTATCGTATCTTTTAAAACGTTACCAAAATTATGTGCCACAATAATCTGATCCAGCGTCTCCGGATCAGTGCCAGCATCTTTGATAGCCACCAAAGCTGCTGCTACAGCCATTTCTGTGGCATTCATATCTATATCGGCGTACCGGCGCTCAGAAATTCCCGTTACTTCTTCAAATTTCCGGATAATATCCTCTCCTTCTGATGGTATACGGATCTGTTTATCGCTGTAAAATTCCTGGTGCAAAAAGTCTTTATTCAGCTTCTTGTTCCCGGGAATGAAGCTACCAGTGCCAGTTATAACAGTACGCATATTGTGAATCATAGTCTGATTTTTAAACCGCCACGTGGCCGCTCAGGCTATAAATATACAACATTTGCATGGCTGCCGTATGCGTACTGAGGAATTACGAATTACGAATTACGAATTACGGATTTGTGTGGAGATAGTAAACGCGAAGAACATTCGCTTACTATCTCCACACAAATCCGTAATTCGTAATTCTTCCCTTACACCAGTCGTTCTGCTATTTCGCTCAATAACTTATAAGAATACAGCCGCTCTTCCTGGTTATAAATATGCGCTGTAGCCATCACTTCATCCACCTGGGTATCGTTGAGGAACTGCTGTAATCCCTGTTGTACGGTATCGGCGCTGCCAATAAAGGAACAGGCCAGCATGGTTTGTGCGTGGGCGGCTTCCTGTTCGGTCCAAACCCCTTCCATACTATCAATGGGAGGTCCCATTTTACGCAGGCGCCCCCGGACAATGCCGAGAAACAACTGGTAAAACGAAGTGGCCAGCCGGTTGGCGGCGGCATCAGTATCTGCAGCAATCACGTTTACACAGGCCATCGTACGTGGCCGCTGTAAAAACTCTGATGGCTTAAAATTCTTCCGGTATATAGCAAGGGCAGCATGCAGTTGCGCTGGTGCAAAGTGACTGGCAAAAGCATAAGGCAATCCCATGGCAGCAGCCAGGTAGGCGCTGTCGGTGCTGGAGCCCAATATCCAGATGGGAATATCCAATCCCTCCCCGGGAATGGCTCTCACCGCTGCCGTATGATTATCGTAAGAGAAATATTGTTGTAATTCCTGTATCTGCTCAGGAAATTCATTGACGGCCGCCATACGGTCACGACGCAGGGCCCGGGCGGTTACAGGGTCGGTACCCGGCGCCCTTCCCAAGCCCAGGTCTATCCGGTTGGGATAAAGCGTAGCCAGCGTTCCGAACTGTTCAGCTACCACCAATGGCGCATGATTGGGCAACATAATACCACCGGAACCTACCCGGATGGATTGGGTACCTCCGGCAATATATCCGAGCAATACTACCGTAGCTGAACTGGCAACACTCACCATGTTATGGTGCTCTGCCATCCAGAAACGTTGGTAGCCTAATTTCTCTACATATTGAGCCAGCTTAAGGCTGTTGTGAAATGATTCAGTGGGTGTTTGTCCTTCTAATACCGGTGCGAGGTCCAATACGGAGAAAGGACGCTTTGTTCCATGCTTACTCATACTGCAGACATTATATTGATTCGTTGCCGCAAAATTACGACAATCCACGGGAGCTATGGTACACCGATAACCTCCAGGTTAGCAGGCAGCCTAAAACAAAGCGAACGAAACCGCCTACCGGTCTAACAACTGTATAAATGCAGTAGCAAAATTATATGCATCGCCCGGCCACCGGGCCGATAAATAGTGACGATCCAATACGGTGAAACCGCGATGTAAATGATCCGCATCATCCCGCTGCAAGGGTAATGGACCGGGTATAAATTGCGTAGCCACAGCTAACGCCGCTGTTACTTCTGCCTGCACCGTCACAGGATAAGTGAGATAATAATCTTTCAACCACCATTTGGTTAGCCGGTAAGCAGCCAGCTCCTGCGATTGCAGCAATGCGGTAGTGTTATAATCATGCAATACTGAGCGACCCGTGCGTGGATCTTTACTCCTGGCAGCCAGTACCACACCATGACAAATAGCGCCTATTGGTTGTTGTGCGGCGAAAAACTTCGCTACAATGCGCTGCAGCAAAGCAGATTCCAGGTATGTACGCATCCCCTTGTCGTGCCCACCAGGTAACAGCAAGGCATCAAAATCTCCGGGCCGTATCGCTGTATACTTCAAAGGATTACAAAACGCGTCGCTGTTAGACATCTGGTGATAAGCCACTACGGCATCTTTGCGGGCAGCCAGTAACCATTTCCATATGCCCAGCCGCTCACCTTTTAGCATCCGCATATCTGCCATACTGCTATAACCATCCGGTGTGGCAAACTGTACGTCGTACCCCTTTGCGGTTAACAGCAACCAGGGGATGGCCGCTTCAGTTGGATCAAAGCCGTAATCCGGTAATGGTACCAGCACTTTCTTCATGCATGTGCATTTTGATAAAATAGAGGGTCAGGATAAGAAAGGTAGTAAAAAAGATTGAACCCGGCTTAATTCGTAACTTTCCGAATATGCTACGCGATATTGATATTTGGTTTGAATCAAAACCGGAACCGGCGAAAGGCTGCCTGTTGGCCCTGAGAGCACACTTGCAGCAATTACATCCAAACATCCGGGAAGCCTGGAAATACCGGATGCCTTTCTATTGCTACAATGGAAAAATGTGCTGCTATCTCTGGACAGATCCCTCCTCACAGCATCCATATATTGGCATTGTAGAAGGCAAACAAATCCACCATCCACTGCTGCAAACAGGCAAACGCGCCCGCATGAAAATATTACCCATCAATCCCAATGAAGATCTGCCCATGAATATTATCGATGACATTCTTGATAAGATGGTACAATGGTACGTTGCTGAAAAAAAGTAAGCGACAATCTTTTTTTAAAAGATCAATGCCGCCAGCAACAGGATATAGATCACCAGCTTAATAATCCGCCAGCGGTTGGTACGGAAATGCCGGGGACGCGTAAAATCAATGTTAATGCGTTTCATGAAGTAGCTCAACTTTCCCTGTCCCATCACGGTTTTAAACATGCCCCACTCATTACTGCACCTCAGCAATGTCATATAATACCCCACCTTTAATTCCTTAAAGCCCATACCGGAAGCACGGATATAATTGATCACCATATCAATCAAAGGAATAGCGATCAATAATATCAACCACTTCTGCCAGCTGAGGTACAGAAAAAATAAAGGTGCACTCAATAATGCCAGTACCATGCCCTCTACCGGGTTGGGAAAGGCATACCAGGTAAACTGTTTGAAACGTGGCAACAATAACGCCATGCCTTCTCCATAACGTTCAAAACGTTTATAATGCGGTTGCCCGTCATTCCACCATGGATGCGTCACCTTCGCTTCCTTCACACAAAGAAAACGCGCATTGTTACGCAGGCAAATCTGCGCTGGCAGATCCACATCTTCCCCACCTCCATTCTTTGGAAAAATGGAAGAGAAGCGTAATGCTCCCATTGCGGCACGACTATACATCATATTAGCTGTAACCCCCCACATAAATTCCTCCTTCCTTTCGGCAATGGTGAAGATGGTGGTTAAGCCCGCAGCAGTTAATGCCCTGGTGAACGTATTCATCGGCGCCGGAAAATCCGTTAAACCAATAAATCCAACAGCATCCCTGTTACCTTCAATCGCTTTTACATATTCAAACAACAACCGGTCATCTGCCACAATATCATCGTCGAGAAACAATACCCAGTCGCCATTCCCCGCATTAATTCCCTTATTGCGACTCTCCGCGGCGCCTAAATTCACCTCGTTAATAAACAACTGTATCGCTCCTTCCTCTGCCAAACGCAGTATTTCTTTACCAGGTTTTACAGTCGGATTATCCACCACCAGGTAATAGTTAAACCGCCACCCATTGGGCTTAGGCAAATGAATCAATGGCAACAAATATTGTTCATCCAACCGGAAAGAAGGAATGACGATATCAATGGAATTGGAAAATGTCAACATAGGGCGCGAAGATAAATAACATTCTTTTCCCTTTCGCAAAGCAAAAAAAATATATATTTGCGCCCGAACATTTGTTAACCTTGTTAATTAATCTAACCCCAATGGAACGTAAACTCGCGTCTATCGTAGTTATAGACGACATCGCACCTATCCCTGGCGCCGACATGATTGAAGTAGCTACCGTAAAAGGATGGAAGCTGGTCATCAAAAAACAAGCATTTAAAGCAGGTGACCTCGCTATTTATTGTGAAATAGATGCGTTTCTGCCTGTTATTCCTCCCTTCGAATTTCTAAGGAAAAGCTCCTACCGCAAAGTGGGAGAAACGGAAGGATTCCGCCTGAAAACCATGAAACTGCGTGGACAACTTTCCCAGGGATTGCTGCTGCCGGTTAGCCTGCTGTCCAACACAGCACTGCAACCTGGAGACGACGTAGCAGCACAACTGGGTATCATCAAATACGAGCCACCGGTACCCGCGGCACTGGCAGGCATGATGAAAGGTGGCTTCCCTTCTTTCATTCCCAAAACAGATGAAGAAAGGATCCAGAACCTGAGCGACCAATACGCTACGTACAAGGACGAACCCTGCTACGTAACAGAAAAGCTGGACGGCACCTCTGTAACCTACTACCACCGCGATGGTGAATTTGGCGTATGCTCCCGCAACCTCGAACTGCTGGAAACCGCCGACAACACCCTGTGGAAAGTAGCACGACAACTGGATATCGCCAACAAACTGGCCGGTACTGGTCAAAACCTGGCGCTGCAGGGAGAAATGATCGGCGAAGGTATACAGGGCAATCCATACGACCTGCGCGGACAAAGCATCCGCTTCTACAATGCCTTCAACATCAACAATGGTACTTACCTGCCCATGGCTGCTTTCATTGCACTGATCCGGGAACTTGGATTGCAACATGTACCTGTACTGGATGAAGCCTTCCTGCTGCCTGACACGATTGACGAACTGTTACTCCTGGCGGAAGGCGCTTCTGTATTCAGTACAGCCGATCGCAAAGCAGAACGGGAAGGACTCGTGATCCGTTCCGCCGATCGACGTGTATCCTTTAAGGTTATATCCAATAAGTTTCTGCTGCAGGAAGCATAAAGCGAATGATCAGAGCGGATTTTGTCTTTGAACAGGATTAAACTGATTATACTGATTATATTTTTTTATTTAAAAGATTAATGAAGATAGATGAATAGTATGCTTATTTTATCTTCCAAAATCTTAAAAATACAAATCAGTATAATCAGTTTAATCCTGTTCAAAGACAAAATCCGCTCTGATCATTCGCTTAAATCGCTTCTGCAGCCAGCTTCCCTCCCTTCCTGACCAAAATCATCCCTCCCCTGACGCGCGTCATTCCCCACCTTACCACCCCGGTGTACTTTTGTGATGTGAGATTGAAACAGTGATACAAGATGCACAATAAAATATTGATGTTATGAAACAGGCATTCAGAATTGAACACGATTTTTTAGGTGAAAAAGCTATAGACGACAGCGTTTACTATGGTATTCAAACATTACGTGCTATTGAAAATTTCCATATTACCGGTATACCGCTTTCCCACGAACCTGCTTTTATCAGGGCATTGGGATACGTTAAAAAAGCCGCAGCCATGGCCAACAGGGACTTGGGCGTACTGCCGGCTGATGTAGCAGAAGCGATTATATATGCCAGCAATAAACTGATCAATGGTGCTTATACCGATCAATTCCCTACAGATATGATCCAGGGTGGTGCAGGTACTTCTGTAAATATGAACGCCAATGAGGTGATTGCTAACCTGGGACTGGAATACATGGGACATGAAAAAGGACAGTATGAATTTCTGCATCCCAACAACCATGTCAACTGCTCCCAAAGTACTAACGACGCCTATCCTACCGCTTTCCGTATCGCCTTGTACTTCAAGATGAACGAGTTTATTTATGCGCTGGATGCACTGCAGCAATCTTTTGCCGCCAAAGGAAACGAGTTTGCACAGGTGCTGAAAATGGGACGTACCCAGTTACAGGATGCTGTACCCATGAGCCTGGGAGATGAGTTCAACGCATTTGCCACTACCCTCCGGGAAGATGTGCAACGCCTGCGGGAAATACAGGCCTTACTCACAGAGGTAAACATGGGTGCTACCGCCATTGGTACTGCCATTAATGCACCAACAGGTTATCCTGAACTGGTAACACAATACCTGAGTGAAATTACCGGCTTACCTATTGTACTCGCGGAAGACCTGATAGAAGCAACTTCCGATACCGGCGCCTTTGTACTGGTATCTGGTATGATGAAACGTACTGCCGTTAAATTATCAAAGATATGTAACGACTTAAGGTTATTATCTTCCGGACCACGGGTAGGGCTAAACGAAATTAACCTGCCACAAATGCAACCTGGTTCTTCTATTATGCCAGGTAAAGTAAACCCGGTTATTCCGGAAGTGGTGAATCAAACCGCTTACTATGTGATTGGTGCCGACCTCACCATCACCATGGCCGCAGAAGCCGGACAGCTGCAATTGAACGTGATGGAACCGGTTATTTCCTTCAGCCTGTTCAACATGCTCTCCTACCTGCACCATGCAGTAGATACCCTGCGCGAAAAATGCGTAAACGGTATCACCGCTAACGAAGCAGCCTGCAAACAGATGGTGATGAACAGTGTAGGTATTGTAACGGCGCTGAATCCTTTACTGGGTTATGAAACCTGTGCTGCTATTGCGAAAGAAGCCTTAAGCTCCGGTAAATCTGTACACCAGATTGTGGTAAACGAAAAACACTATATCACCCAGAAACAATGGGATGAAATCTACTCTTTCGAGAACATGATCCATCCCCAGTTTATGAATTAAACACGGCTTAACCAGCATCCTATAATGTATGCACCGCCTCCTCCGGGAGGCGGGAATTACAAAAACAGCAAACCACTTACTAACTGCACCTTGCTTGTTCATAAATAAATGGTATTGCCTGCAAGTGAAGAGGAAAGGCCCGGGAGATTGATGCAGATGTGCCTGCCTACCGGTACGCTTAAGCGTACCGGTTTTTGCATTAACGAAAGGCGATATCTTCCAGTTTTTCCGCCTCCAGTATGGTAATGCTGCCATTGCGGATGGCAATCAGTTTTTCACTTTTAAAATCACTCAGCGTACGTATCAGCGACTCCGTTGCCGTACCCGCCACCGTTGCCAGTTCTTCCCTCGAAATATTGATCACAAAGTTTTCTGCTGCCGTTACCTGGTATTTATTACGGAGATGAATCAACGCACTGGCTACTTTTTTACGTAACGTGTCATAAGCAATCCCCAGTAAGCGTTCTTCTTTCTCTGTCACATTCTGGGCCAGCATTCTCACAAAACGGGTAACGATATATGGCGTACGATTAAATATTTCTTCTGCATCTTTCCGGGGTATCAACACAATTTCTGCATCTTCCATCACAATAGCGGTAGCCTTATAAGGCGTTTCCTCCAACAGCGCTACATAGCCAAAGAAATCCCCTTTCTTGTAAAGCCCTATTACCAGGTCTTTCCCATCCTCATGCGTTTTCACGGTTTTGACTTTGCCTTCCTGGATATAATACAGGTAACGGGGCGTGCCCCCTTCTTTGTATACCGTTTCATGAACGGCCACGCGCATAGTATTCCTGTTCTCTGTAAACTCGCGGATCAGCCGTTTGAGATCATGATCATCTTTGGCCTTACCCGGACCCTTTACCGCTGACTGGTGCTGGTAACGTTGTAAACGGTTCTCCACCGTTTGCAGTAAATCGTTATTGGAAAAAGGCGAAATAAGATAGTCATCTGCCCCCTGGTTCATAGCGGTGCGAAACAACCGCGCATTGTATTTATCTCCCAGAAAAATTATTGGTACCCGTTCAAGCAAAGGATCTTTACGAAGCGTATTCAGTACACCTAATCCGTCGATTCCCCGCATATTCATTTCACAGAGAATCAGGTCCGGATGCTGCTCCTTTGCGGTGATAATCCCGGTTTTACCGTCGGCAGCCTGTATTACCGCATAGTGGTTGAGCAACAACAATTCCCCGATGTTCTCCTGCAGCTTCTGAAGGTTTCCTATTAACAGCATCTTTTGCATGTTCCAAAAGTAAGGGAAATCAGCTACGCATAAAAAAAGGGGTGGTAAGAATACCTCCCCTTTAATATTTTAACCATATCCTATGAAAAACCTAAGTCAAAGATATACTCATCGGCGTTAGTTACAAACGTTATTTCGTGAACGGGCGAAAATCGCATGTGAATGCATGAATTTCCGCGATGTTAACCACCAGTTAACAAAAAATAAACCTGTTTTTAATTCCCCGGAATGTTGAGTGAGAGATGAGATATCAATAGTGTCTTTCCATCGACATCAAAGGTGACGGTTCCTATTAACAGCACCTTTTGCATTTTTCAAAAATAAAGGGCATCATATACGCATAAAAAAAGGGGTGGTAAGAATACCTCCCCTTTAATATTTTAACCATATCCTATGAAAAACCTGAGTCAAAGATATATTCATCGGCGTTAGTGGCAAGCCTTATTTCGTGAACGCGCGAAAATTGCATGTGAATGCATGAATTTCCCCTATGTTAACTACCAGTTAACAAAAATTAACCGGGTTTTAATTCCCCAGGGTTTTAAGCGCGAGATAAGACATCAGCCCTGCACCTATTTCCAGTGCTTTTTCATCGGCATCAAAAGTAGCGGTATGCAGCCCGGATTTAATACCCCGGTCTTCATTCCTTACCCCTAACCGGTAAAAGCAGGCATCGGCCACCTGTGAATAGGAAGCAAAATCTTCTGCCGCCATCCAGATATCAAGATCTGCTACCTGGTCTGCCCCGAGAAAGTCGATGGCGTGCGCGCGACTGGCCGCCGTGAGTTTATCTTCGTTGATTAACACAGGATATCCTCTTTCAATTTTAATATCGCAGGCTCCTTCCATGCCTTCTGCAATGGAGATGGCCATTTTTTTGATCTTTTCATGCGCTTCGTTGCGCCATTTTTCATCGAGTGAACGGAAGGTACCATCCAGCCGTACTTCATCCGGAATCACGTTATTAGCCCCGTTGGCAATCATTTTACCGAAAGACAATACGGAGGGCGAGAGCGGATTGGCGCGGCGACTCACAATCTGTTGCAAGGCAATTACAATATGACAGGCAATCACCACCGGGTCAATACCCAGGTTAGGCATGGCCCCATGGCCCCCCTTCCCTTTTACCACGATAGAAATTTCATCGTTGCTGGCCATATAGCGGCCTGAGCGAAATCCGACCTTACCTACCGCCAGCTCTGGCATCACATGCTGCCCCAGGATGTGCGCAGGACGTGGATTCTCCAACACCCCTGCTTTAATGAGCAAACTGGCACCGCCAGGAATCACTTCTTCCGCAGGCTGGAAAATAAACTTTACCGTACCGGAAAACTCCTCTTTCATCCGGCTCAAAATACCCGCTACGCCCAGCAGGGACGCGGTATGTACATCATGCCCACAGGCATGCATCACGCCTGAATGCTGCGAACGGTAAGGCACCTCATTCAACTCCACAATAGGTAAGGCATCTATGTCGGCCCGCAGGGCCACCACTTTGTCGGATGGCGCTGCCCCGCCCTGCAGTAAAGCAACAATGCCGGTATCAGCCATTCTTTCATAAGGGATATCCAGCGCCCGTAATTTGTCTTCTATGAACACGGCCGTCTGGTATTCCTTATAGGAAAGTTCTGGATAAGTATGCAGGTGGCGGCGATTCGCGGTAGCCTCCTCCAACAGTCCGCTGGCTAATTGCCGGATTCTTTCTTTAAGCATGTAGCAACAATTTTTTTATACTGTCCTGTGATAAAAATTCTTTTACAAAAGTATCATCTGTCAAATGCGGATAAGCAGCAGTTACCTGGTCTGTTTCCCGGCAATGGCCCCGTTAAATGCATGAGAAGGATCAAAAAAAAAAGCGGCATTCCTATCGGTTACCGCCATACCTTCCTGCAACAGTTCCCCCGCACCCTTATCATCCCCAAGTATACAATTTTTTATCCGGCCAAACAGCCCGGCTACTTTTCTGTCCATACCCACCAGTGTCCGGGCAGCCCCCCCGGCAGGCGCTAAAAACCATTTAGTCATATTAGTTTACCATCTACCCGTTATCGCATCTCCGATCCTCACATTGAAAAAATAAGTATATTTAACCTACTCCCCAATTTTAAACTTATGAGAAAAATTTTCGTACTCCCATTACTGTTATCAAGCTATTGCTGTTTTAGTCAAACCACTACGAAAGACATTCTGCTGGAACAATTAAAAACCACGCATAATAAAGCCGACTGGTTTGTACCTGTAAACACCGCCATAGAAGGGCTGACGCCTGAACAAGCCAACTGGAAAGACAACAGTGGTAACCACGCTATTGCACAACTGGTGAATCACCTTATTTTCTGGGACCTTGACCAACTCCGGAAATTCAAAGGCGAAGCCACTCCGGCATTCAACGGCGACAACGACGCCACCTTTGCGCCCGCCACACAGGCAGCATGGGATGGCACCGTAAAAAGAATGGACAGTGTACTGACGGCATGGGAACAAGCCATCGAACAATCAGATGAAAAAACGCTATCTTCCCATTATTCCACCATTGCTCATATCAGTGCGCACAACGCGTATCATATCGGGCAGATATTATTTATCCGGAAGCAAAAAGGCTGGTGGAACCCGGAAAAAGGCGTAAAATAAAGCACCTGACGCGATAACGATTACTTGTAACGGAGCAGCGACTGCTCCGTTATTTTTATGAGGTAAAACTGATCACATTTAATCAACTGTATGATAAAGCGCGTTTCCCTATCCCTGCTATTCCTTTGCCTGTATGTGGCAGCAACTGCACAAGACAGCACCCGGCAAAAACAGGATACCATTCCCCGAAAACATTACACCCGATCAGTTGTATGGACTGCGCCTGTCAGTAAAAGTACCACCATTAACGGCGTGGCGTTGAGCCTGATGACCACCACCGAATCATACAAGGATACTTTAATAGTACAGGGACTTAACCTCGAAGTAGCACCATTGCAGGCATTTTTCACAATGTTTGCCGTCTTTGGTGGCGGAATAAACCCTTTCGCCAAAGATAAGCCCGGCGATTCAATTCCCGATACCAGCCGCGGAGCAAATGAGGTAGTGAAAGGTCTTTCCCTTAGTGCAGGAGGCATGACAGCCGATTTGAAAGGGTTGGGTATTAACGGGCTAATGGCCGCTGGCGAACAGACGGATGGTATACAAATCAGCGGCATCATCAATGGACATCATGCCTTTCGCGGCGTGGCTGTTGCAGGGCTTTGTAATTTAGTCACCACCGGGAAAGGAGTGCAAATAGGATTGATTAATATCGCCAAAGGCGGCCAGATTGTGCAAATTGGCCTGATCAACCGCATTGGCAAACGCATCACCCCCTTCTTCAACTGCTCACTGAAGAAAAAATCACTCTCCCCTGTTGTCGTCACAGCAAATTGAGAAAGCGCTATTCTCGCGATAATCTTTGCAAAGAATGCCGGATTCATTTATATTTAAACCCGGTTTTCACGTTAGCCAATTGCATACCCTCACCTGTTGCCGCAGGTTTGCCGCTTTCAGCTCCGTTAAAATCTGTTTTTTTAAAACTTTATTTTATTAAATAAATGTGGATCATTTCCCGTTTTAATACTCAAAACTATCATCAATGGCAGTGAACAGAAGAGCAGCAATCAAGCAATTGCTGTGGGTATCTGCCGGCATGGCGATATTACCAGCCTGCCTGCAACATACCAGCAGGGCTTCCCTCGAATTAAAACATATATCCGTAGATGGCGACCAGGAAAAAATGTTGGCCGAACTCGTGGAAACGATTATTCCTGCTACTACCACCCCCGGCGCCAAAGCATTGTCGGCCCACTTGTTTACACTTATCATGATGGACGACTGCTATAAAAAAGAAGACCAGCAACAATGGCTCAGCGGCCTCAAAGCCTTTGAACAGGCCTGTAAAAAATTAAACGGCCATCAATTCCTGGAATGCACCCTTCCCCAACGGGAAGCACTGCTCACCAATATGGAAGCAGGAAAGGATAATAAAGATGATGTTGCCTTCTTTTACAATACCACCAAACGCCTCACCATCCAGGCTTATACCAGCTCAAAATATTTCCTGACCAATGTAAACATATATGAGCTGGTACCCGGACGTTACAAAGGATGCGTACCACTTAAACCCATTACCCGGAAGATTGCCTAACTAATCAGAAAATGAGTAATAATAATACCAGCCTGCAAAACCGTACGTTTGATGCCATCGTCATTGGCTCCGGCATCAGCGGCGGATGGGCAGCAAAAGAATTTACAGAAAAAGGGCTCAAAACACTGGTACTCGAAAGAGGCCGCGATGTAAAGCACTTAAAAGACTACCCTACTACCAGCCAGTTCCCCTGGGAATTTCCGCACCGCGGACAAATACCCGAGGAAATCAGGGCCGCCAATCCCTCTATCAGCCGTTGCTATGCCTTCAAAGAAGACGCCATGCATTTCTTTGTAAAAGACAACGACCATCCTTATGGACAACCTAAACCATTCGACTGGATCCGCGGATACCAGGTGGGAGGTAAGTCGCTGATGTGGGCCAGGCAAACGCAGCGCTGGAGCGACTTCGACTTTGAAGGTCCTGCACGCGACGGATTCGCCACCGACTGGCCCATCCGGTATAAAGATGTAGAACCCTGGTACAGCTACGTAGAAAAATTTGTGGGCATCTCCGGTAACAAAGATGGTATTCCCCATCTCCCGGATGGTGAATTTTTACCCCCCATGGAATTAAGCTGTGTAGAGAATTACTTCAAAGACTTTGTCAAATCAAATTATAAAGACCGCCAGGTAATCTACGCCCGTTGCGCGCATTTAACGCAACCACAACAGGTACACCTGGATCAGGGAAGAGGCCAATGCCAGAAAAGAGATCTTTGCCAGCGCGGATGTCCGTTTGGCGGCTATTTCAGCAGCAACTCCTCCACCCTGCCCTGGGCACAGAAAACGGGCAACCTCACCCTGCGTCCTTTCTCCGTAGTGCATTCCATCATCTATGATGAGCAAAAAGGAAAAGCTACCGGCGTACGCGTGGTAGATACCAATACCAAAGAAATGATGGAGTATTATGCCAACGTTATTTTCGTGAATGCAGCGGCCGTAAATACCAACCTCATTTTACTTAACTCTACCTCTCACCGCTTCCCGAATGGATTAGGAAACGACAGCGGCACCCTGGGCAAATACTTTGCCTTTCATAATTACCGCGGACATATCTCTGGTCAGTATGAAGGTTTCAAAGATAGCATTACCGATGGCAGACGCCCTACCAGCGCCTACATCCCCCGCTTCCGGAATGTACACAAACAGGAAACCGATTTCCTTCGTGGCTATGCAGCCGGATTTGACGGTGGCAGGGGTTCCCACACCAACACCAACGGCTTCGGTAAAAGCCTGAAAGACCAACTGTTCAACAGCGAACCCAATGATACCTGGTATGTGGGCTCTCATATGATGGGCGAAACCATCCCTAAAGAAAAAAGCACCGTCACCCTCGATCAACAGCGGAAAGATGAATGGGGCATACCTGTCATCAACATCGATGTGGACTACGATGATAACGACGAAAAAATGCTGAAAGATTTCTTTGAGCAGATGACGGAAATGTATACCAAAGCCGGCTTCACCAATATCAAAACCAGCGACTCCAAACAAGCGCCGGGACTGGATATCCACGAAATGGGCGGTGTACGTATGGGATCAGATCCTAAAACTTCTATGCTCAACAAATGGAATCAACTACATGCCTGCACCAATGTATTTGTTACAGATGGCGCCTGCATGACTTCTACTTCCACACAGAATCCATCGCTGACCTATATGGCGCTGACTGCGAGAGCAGTGGATTATGCTGTGAAGCAACTGAAGAAAGGAGAAATATAGACCATCACCTGTTATAAAAAGCTGTCTCATTGATTTTATGAGACAGCTTTTTTATTCTTATTGTCAATAGCTTTGAATGAGCTTTTCATTTCACCACGATCTATTGTCAGACCCAATGACAAAGGAACCAGCATCAACGCCTGAAACCAAATGAATTGCAGGTATAGTTGGTGGATACCTATTTGTAATTCTATTCCATTACTGTATTTGAATTCCAAATAATAAGCTACCACAAGAAATATAAAAACCAGAAACATGGCCAGGTACCTGAACCGTATCTCATAGCATCTGTCAAATACGCGTGTCATTGAGATGGCTACAAAGGCAGCACTAATGACCATATAGCATCTGTCTACCACCGGAACTCTGATTAAAAACGGTGCAATCATAAAAGTAGCAACTACGAACACCAAAATGGTGACAAGGATGGTAATTCCTAACGCTTTTGGCTTTCTCCTGCCCAGGCCAATATATATTGATAGTGGTAGCAGGATGAGCATTCCTACACCACCAATGTAAACGGTACCGTTTGAATCGAACAGGGCACTGAAGAGCCACCCGCAGAGCAGCGTAGATATCAGATAAAATACAATCGTTTTTATAAAAGCGGCTTTGTGAAAGGTGATCTTATTCATAGGCATCCCGCAAAAAATATCCTGAAGATATATATCTTTTCTATCACTTCCTCCCCAATTAATTACCCATCAGCTCCATCTTTTCCTGTAATTTGCAGCCATAACCACTTAAATGATGAAACATTACTTTTCTGCTATCATCAGCACACTGTTGATGTTTCCGTTTATTGTAAATGCACAATTACACAAGATGAGACCTGTAAATGAACTGATCAATACAACTGAACCCGGCTGGGCGTTGGTACAAGACTGGATTAAACAAGGCAGTAATCACATAGAAATACTGCCGAAAGATAACACCCGCGCCGACGAAGCCTTATATCAAATCCAGGTTACTACCCGCTCCCCTATGGGCGCCATTGTGTATGAATCCGGCGGACTGCTGGTAGATCATGGCTGGATCAGGGTATTGGGCTCCGGTCATGAAAAGCTGGATCGTAGTTTACCCGGTTGGAATAAAGGTAAATCGTATAGCCAAACGGGTGAGCAACCTTCTTTTTTATTGATTGCCGATGATATACTGGGTGGTTTCTTTGCCATCAACAACGGTGGATTGGCGATGAATGAAGGCATCGGCAGCGTGTTTTATTTTGCCCCGGATACACTGGAATGGGAAAACATGGAAATAGGTTACAGTGAGTTTATCCGTTTTTGCTGCTCCGGCGATATTACTGGTTTTTACGAGCAATTCCGCTGGAAAGGCTGGCAAGAAGATATCAGCCACCTGACCGGCAACCAGGGTATGAGCTTTTACCCCTTCCTGTTTACCAAAGAAGGAAAAGACCTGGAGAAAGTAAGTAAAAAACCAGTACCCATGGAAGAGCTATGGGCTTTACAGATGCAACTGCGGCAACAGGCAGGACACTAATCATCACCTCACCGGATGACGACTACAAATGTTCCGTATTAAAATGTTAAAATTTATAATACCATCGGTGGTGCAGGAATAATTGCTATACATTTAGCCCTTGTAGCAATTGATCATTCACCTAAAATTTTGTCATGGCTCACAACTTATTAAAAGGTAAAAAAGGGATTATTTTTGGTGCACTGGATGAAAAATCCATTGCCTGGAAAACTGCACTGCGCTGCGTAGCAGAAGGTGCGGAAATTGTTTTGACCAATGCCCCCATCGCCATCCGCATGGGTGAAATCAATGAGCTGGCCCAACAATGCAATGCCCCGGTAATCCCCGCAGATGTGACCAATATGGATGACCTGGAAAACCTGTTCATCAAAACAAAGGAACATTTCGGCGGCGGCGTAGACTTTATCCTGCACTCTATCGGGATGAGCGTTAACGTACGTAAAGGCAACGACTATACGAATCTCAATTATGACTTCATGCATAAATCCGTGGATATTTCCGCGATGAGCTTACACCGCGTACTCCAGGTGGCCATGAAGCATGACGCCATTAACGAATGGGGCTCCGTGGTAGCACTAACGTTTATCGCAGCCCACCTGGCCTTCCCTAACTACAACGAAATGGCGGATATTAAAGCCATGCTGGAAAGCATTACCCGTAGTTTTGGCTATCAGTATGGTATTAAAAAACATGTACGTATCAATACCGTTTCCCAGTCGCCTACCATCACCACCGCCGGACAAGGCATCTCCGGCTTTGATGGCTTCGTGAACTATTCAGAAAAGATGTCGCCGCTGGGTAATGCCACCGCTGATCAGTGCGCAGAATTTACCGTTAGCTTGTTCTCTGATTACACACGCATGGTAACAATGCAGAACTTATTCCATGATGGCGGTTTCTCCAGTACCGGTGTAACAGAAGCGGTGATTCAGCAAATGGAGCTGAAAGCATAAAGCAGAAAGCAAAAAGCTATTGTCTCGAATGATCAATGCGCGTATGATATCCGCGAAGGTGATTCGAGACAATAGCTTTTTGCTTTCTGCTTTATGCTTTCAGCTTTCCATCATCTGAAACACCAATACAGCAGCGCCATGACGCCCAGCAAGGCCCCAGATAATACTTTATAATTCGCCAGTCCCGGCCAGCCTTTGGCACGCAACGGTGCCAGCGGGCTTTCCCAGTATAAGCGGCTGCTTTCTGTTGTATGCTGCATCGGAAACGCAAAAGATAGTCCCGTCTGCAATAACACACAAACAACAAACAGGTAAAAAGCTACCAGCAAAGGAGGAACATGACTCAACGGCCCTTCCGGGTATAATTTACCCGTGAAGTAAACTACCGCACCCAGGGCAGAACCCAGCCACAAAGTATATTGCGCGGCGATAGCCGATGCTTTCTTCCAGAATATACCCAACAGGAACACACAAGTGATCGGCGGCGCAATATGCGAGATCACGTCGTTAATGCCATTAAAGAGGCTCTCGTAGCGGTTCAGCAGGGGTAGCAGGCCAATGGACAGCAACAGCGCCAAACCTGCCGATACACGGCCCCATTTCACCAGTTGACGGTCGGTAGCCGCCGGCTGATACCGTTTGTATAAATCATAGCTCACCAGGGTTGCGATAGAGTTCAGCGCACCGGAAATCTGGCTCATTAAACCAGATAACAATGCCGCCACCAGCACACCTACCAATCCAGGCGGCACCAGCTTGGTAATCATCAGGGAATAGATACCTTTTGTGTGCAGCTTTCCATCTGCCTGTTGCAGTGCGCTCAAATCCAGTCCACCCTGCTTATACAGCACATAGGCCAACAAACCCGGCAAGATAAAAATGAACACCGGCAATACTTTGATAAAGCCACAGAACAAAGCACCGGTACGGGCATGATTTTCATCCTTTGCCCCTAATACCCGCTGCACAATAGTTTGATCTGCACACCAATACCAGATGCCAATCACCGGGTAGCCCAGGAATACGGCGTACCAGGGCAATCCATCCGGATCACCCGCCGGCCGCAACATAGAAAGCTTACTCAACTGCTGATGCTCCTGTAATACCGTCATCACCGGTTGCCAGCCACCTACCTTCCACCAGGAAAGTACGGTGATGATAACCGCCCCTACCAGCAATACCACGGTTTGCACGGATTCGGTAACCACCACGGCGCGCAATCCGCCCACAATGGTGTAGGCACCCGTTACCACGGCAATCATGATAATGCTGGTAAACATATTGATGCCGAACAACGTTTCCAGCACAATGCCACCTGCCAGGAAAGAAAAAGCAATGTGAATCACAATGGCCGATACCACGGACACAATTGCCAGCCAGTCGCGGCACGCACGGTTATACCGCCGCTCCAGGAAGTCAGGCAAAGTAGCCACCCCGGATCGTATATAAAACGGGATAAAAAAAAGCGCTAACAATATCAGCGTAAAAGCAGCCATCCACTCGAAATTGCCCGCCAGCAAGCCGGAGTCAAAACCGCTCTGGGCAAGGCTCACCAAATGCAAACAGGAAATATTGGTGGCAAATAAAGCCATGCCTATCATAGGCCAGCGCAGGGATTTGCCCGCCAGGAAATATTCTCCTGCTTCATTGCTGCCTTTCTTCCCGGACCATCCGGCCCAGAATCCCAGCAGCACAATAAAGGCTACATAACAGATGCTGATGATAGTATCGGTTGTAGAAATCATCCGGCAAACGTATTAAGCGCCACCAAGTCACAACTGCTACCTGGTATTTCAGGCGTGCGGTAAAATCCGCTGCTGATTTCCGCAGGATGTGTGAAATGAGGACGCAGGTGAGGAATATGCTCCAGGAATAAGGCTTCATGCCCCATACCGATGTGGTTAAACAATACCAGGTGCTGATGCAGCTGCCCCATATCGCCTACATGCGGTACCACCGGCACGCCGTATTTTTTACATAACAGGCTTACCGTAATAAATTCGCTGACACCACCCACTCTTACCGCATCTACCTGGATAAAGCCCGCACAACGCGTTTCCAGGTAATTTTTAAAGATCACTTTGTTTGGTACGTGTTCGCCCAATGCCAGTTTCACCGGGTTCAACGCCTCTGCCAGCACTTTATGCGCCAGTACATCGTCCGGGTGGGTAGGCTCTTCTATCCAGTAAGGCTGGATGTCTGCCAGCCTTTTACCGATGGCTAATGCCTGCGGCAGATTCCATTGCTGATTGGCATCTACCATTACTTTAATCTGGTCCCCTACTGTTTTTCTTACAATATGCGCTCTTCGTATATCCGTGTCCGGGTCTTTGGCGCCTACTTTCAATTTGAGTGCGCTAAAGCCTTTGTCCAGTGCACGTTTGCAATTAGCTTCCAGCTGATCATCGGAATAGTTAAACCAGCCTGCGGAGGTATCGTATGCGGGGTAGCCTGTTTTCAGGATACCTTCCCGCGAGGCGCGGGAGGGCTGCATATCTGTTAACATCGCCACCGCTTCTTCCCGGGGTAATATTTCTTCCAGGTAAGACAGGTCCAGCGTATTCACCAGCTGCTCCGGGCTTAGGCTCAACAGCAGTTGCCATAGCGGCACCTGCTGTTGTTTGGCCCATAAATCGTAACAAGCGTTCGTTACTGCTGCCAGCGCCAGATGTACGACCCCTTTATGAGGGCCGAGCCAGCGGAACTGTTGTTCATCTGACCGCAGGCGGAACCATTCGCCGAAAGTAGCCATCACTTCCCGGATATCTTTTCCGATCAACTGTTCTCCATAAAACCGGGCAGCCGCACATACCAGCTCATTACCTGCACCCAGCGTAAATGCGAGGCCGGTGCCGCAATTACCTTTGTCGTCGTACAAACAGGCCACTGCATATGAGTAAATGGGATTCTGGTGTATGGCGTCACTTCCGGCGCCGCCCGATAAAGGGAAACGGGCGTCTTTTACTACAATCTTTTTTATCATTTTATGTTCACTGTTTTTATAGGGGCGATATCTGCCGTAGGTTTATCTGTTTCCAATACAATCACGGTATCATTCGCATCCGGCAGCACTGCAGGTAAAGAGAGTGTGATCCCTTCATTTGTTTGTTGCAGGGCCACAGCGGCTCCTTTCATCACATAGGCTTTGTTCACTTTCACACCCGGTAATGCAGGCAGCGTTAATTTATCCACTGCTTTAAAAACATGCAGGTATATCTTTTTACCACTGCGGGTAGCCGCGTAAGTGTCGTTGGAATAATACGGACCACCATCGGTATTGTAAATGGCAGTGCCATATTGTTTCAGCCATTGTCCCATTTCTTTCAAACGTGCCACCTGCGCAGGTTCTATGAGACCATCAGCACGAGGGCCTACATTGAACAACAGGTTACCATTGCCACCAGCTACTTTCGCCAGTGTTTGCAGGCAGGTGTTTAACGATTTCATTTTATCGTTAGGTTTCCAGGACCATTGTTCGCAGATGGTCATACAGGTTTCCCAGGGAGTTTCCATGTTTAAGCCACCGATACGTTGTTCCGGTGTATCATAGTCACCCAGGAAGTTGGAGGTACTTGCCGCTTCTGTGCCTGCAAAGGCTTTACCCAGGCGGTTGTTGACGATCAGGTCTTTCTTCAGTGTTTTAAGATATTTATAGATATCCAGTCCCATGTCCGGCGTCCATACGGTTTCCCAGGGGCCATCAAACCAGAGCATATAAGGATCGTAGTTGGTCACCAGTTCTTTCAACTGGTTTTTCATGTATGTCACGTACTTTTCCATGTCTGGTTTTTTCCGTGGATCTTTTGTGGCATCAACGGTATTGTCGAATGGATAATACTCATTGTACCAGTCGAGTACAGAGTAGTAAATACAGAACTTGATATGATATTTTTTGCAGGCTTTAGCCAGCAGTCCTACCACGTCTTTTTTGAAGGGGGTATTGCTGATATTGTAATCTGTATAGGCAGATGGCCATAGGCAGAATCCATCATGGTGCTTCGCAGTGATGGTCAGGTATTTCATACCGGCTTCGCTGGCGGTTTTTGCCCATTCATCGGCATTAAACAGTACGGGATTGAATGCCTTGTATAAGGTATCATAATCACTGGCGGGAACCTGGTTATGCCGGGACCATCCGATTTCTGTACCACGCAGGGTAACGGGTCCCCAGTGGATGAACATGCCGAAGCGCAGGTCCATGAACTGGTCCATAACGGCTTTACGGGTCAGTATTTTCGGGTCCAGCTGGGCATTGGTCTGGCCGTAGCTGTTGAACGTCAACAGCATTAAACATAAGATGGCAATACGTTTCATTACGCGGGAATTTATAGTGTTCGTTTATAACCTAGTTCGGCGCCGCCGCTCACCGGCATCATACAACCGGTAACGAAGCGGGCATTATCGGATAACAGGAACGCACATACGCTGGCTATTTCTGTTGCTTCCGGGCAGTAGCCCAGGGCATGAATTTGGTCGAGGTATTGTTCCATGCGGGCGGGATCGGGCTGTTCCTGGTTCCATTGCCGCAACATGGGTGTCCATACGCCGGCAGGTGCTACTGCGTTGACCCGTATGCCATGCGGCGCATAGTCCAGCGCCATGGCTTTGGTAAGCGCATTAACAGCGCCTTTGGTACCTGCGTAGGCCGCATGCTGCTCCTGCCCTATTTCACCTACGAGGCTGCTGGTATTGAGAATGCAACCTTTGGATGCTTTCAGTGCAGCGATGCCGTGGCGGGTGGTATAGTAAATACTACGGATATTGACATTCATCAACAGGTCCCATTCGGCTTCTGTGGTATCTTCCAGCGGTTTCGCAGGACTGGCAACGCCGGCATTATTATGGATGGCATCCAGTCGCCCGTAAGTTTGCAGGGTGTTTTCAATGGCAGCCTGTACGGCGGTATTGTCTGCTACATTTGCCGCAATAAACAGGTGGGCAGCCCCCAGTTGTGCTTTCATCGTTTGCAAGGCTGCGGCATCTTTGTCGATCACCACTACGGTAGCTCCTTCTGCCACATAATTCAATGCACAGGCGGCTCCAATGCCGGATGCGCCTCCGGTGATCAACACTATTTTGTTCTTCAGTATCATCATTTCTATTGTTTCCGTGGAAAATATCCGAAATGCAGGATCGTTTAGCACCTGATTTCAAAAGTAATCATCGAAAAGGTAGGTCATCCCCGTCAAATTGACTTAAATAAACACTATTTTGACTTTAAGTAGGTTTTTCCCTATTTTAGGCTGATAATATGAAGCCATTTTTTGCTATAGCGGGCGACAAAGCCCTTGAGGAACGTGTATACCAGGTAAAGGAAATTACACAGCCTTACTTTTCTACCGAGTTTCATTTCCATGATGAATGCCAGCTGGTATACGTAGTGGAAAGTGCCGGACGCCGTATCATTGGTGACAACGTCGCTTATTTTGAAAGCGGGGAACTGATTTTTGTGGGGTCGGGTACGCCACACGTTTGGCACAATGAACAGAAATATTTCGAGGGACAAGATCAGTTGCAGGCACGATCGCTGGCCATGTATCTTTCACCGGATTTATTGCTGGAGCACCTGGCGCCTTTTGGCAATACCAGTCCTGTAAAAGCGTGGCTGAAGAAATCGCAGCGGGGCATTGAATTCTACGGCAAAGCTAAAGCGGAGATCCTGGCATTGATGCAGCAAATGCTGCAACAGCACGACCTTACGCAAACCATCACGTTTATGACATTGCTGCAAAAAATGATGTCGACCAAAGAATACCGGCTGTTGGCGGGTCCTAACTACGTGAACCTGTACAACGATAAAGATCAGTCACGGATGGATGATATCTTCAAATTCATTTTCCGTCATTTCAAAAGAGATATTCCTTTATCTGAAATAGCGGCGGTAGCAGGCATCAATGTGCATTCCTTTTGCCGCTTCTTCAAAAGCAGGACACAAAAATCCTTTACCCATTTCGTGAATGAATTAAGAATTGGCTACGCGTGCAGACTGTTGCAGGAAAAGGAAATGCCGATGATGGAACTATCGGCCAAATGCGGGTATAATAATACCACCCACTTTAACCGTTTCTTCAAAAAAATAAAAGGAAAAACACCCCGGGAATATAAAAAAGAGATCTCTCACATAGGATGATCAGAGCGGAGTTTGTCTTGGGACAGGATTAAACTGATTAGACTGATTTTATTTTTAAAGATTTTGGAAGATAGATAAACACATGACTCGTTCATCTTTACTAATCTTCCTAATCAAAAAAAATAAAATCAGTCTAATCAGTTTAATCCTGTCCCAAGACAAAATTCGCTTCGGTCATTCTTAGTACCCTTTAGTAGGTACAAGATTAGGATTGTTCCTTAGTTCCCTGCTGGGTATTGGGAACAGTAATTCTCTTTCTGTTAACACGGGGCCATAGGAAAATTTATGTCCCACATAGTTGTCGAATCCTTTCGTGCTCAGGTTAAATGCTTTGCGAAGGCGGACCATATCAAACCAGGTAACATTTTCAAAACATAGTTCATACCAGCGTTCCCGCCAGATGGCTTCTCTCAGCTGCTCTTTGGTGAGTCCTGTAAGGTTTGTCAGCCGCGCTCTTTTCCGCACCTGGTTTACGGCGTCATATACTGTTGCTCCTGGTCCGTTCACTTCATTGGTGGCCTCTGCATATACCAGCAGGATATCGGCATAGCGGATCAACGACCAGTTCAGATCGCTGTTGGCCGTAGATGTTTGCGCCGTTACATCAAAAAGCTTATACAGGAAAAAGCCTCCCAGGTCCACCTTTTGATTCCTGTCGTCCTGGTTGGTAAATTCAGTAAAAAAGAACTGTCCTTCTTTTGCGCGCCAATCTGCCGGATCGTATGATTTTACAAAGTCGGCTGTGGCATAGATACCGCCGGTTTCAGCAGAATACGCTGAGATATTTTTATTATAAGGAATAATCAACGACTGCCAGCTACCGGGAATCACCTGTGTTTTATACTGGATCATGAAAATATTTTCTTCCATATTTTTCTTAGCCGGGTTATGCAGGTCATAATACGTATCGAATAACTTAAACTGCTTCGAATCCAACACTTCGCCCGCTTTCTTAGCCGCCAGGTCGAAGTAGGGAGTTCCCTTTTGCAAAGGATACCCGGCCATGGTGAGATAGACTTTCGATAACAGCGATTTCACCGCGCCCAGGGATACTTTACCGCTGGCATCTGTCCAGGGAAGCCCGGCATTTTCTGCGGTGGTAAGATCGTCTACGATTAATTTATACACTTCTTCTGCGGTGGCCTGCTTAGGGCGTAGTTCGTCTGACTTCAGATCAACAGGTTTGGTGATTAAAGGAATATTACCAAACAACTGTACCAGGTTGAAATAGTACCAGGCCCGCAGGAAATAGGCTTCTCCCAATAGTCGTTTAGCTTCGGCCTTGTCCATATTAATGCCCGGGATCTTGGCGATAGAGAGGTTTGCATTGGTGATGCCTTTGTAGTAGTTTCTCCAGTAATTTTCGCCGTAGGCATTATCTGCGGTATTGTGCAGGTCTTTTATGTAATAGCTGTTCACTGCCTGTCCCAGATCAGTGGCAGCCTGTCCGGTGGCAAATTCCGTCATGGTCCAGGCAGCACCGCCAAAATCCCCGCTCATAGGGTCCCGCAGACTGGCGTAGATAGCATTAACAGAACTTCTGGCATGCTCAGGTTTTGTGAAGTAGGTATCTTCTGTATAATTGCTGGGATCTGTTTCATCCAGGAATTTCCGGCAACCCGTCAGGCATAATGCCCCTGTTACCATTACCAGCAGTCCGTATTTTATGATTGTCGATTTCATGATTTTCATTTAAACGGTGGTATAATATTATAATCCAATATTCAGTCCCAGCATAAATACTCTTGGTTTGGGATAGTCGTACAAAGTCAGCCCCTGGTCGAAAGGAGAGCTGGAATTGGATACTTCAGGATCATAGCCTTTGAATTTAGTAACCAGGAAGAAGTTCTGTACAGACGCATATACCCGGAGGCGACTGAGTTTCATGGCTGACACGGTTTTTGATGGAAACACGTAAGCCAGCAGCAGGTTACGGCCACGGATAAACGAACCGTCTGTTACTTTATGGCTATCGTTATTGGTTGTATAATACGCATTGATGGGGCGTATCTGTGCTATCTGGGTGTTCTGGTTCGTTTCTGTCCAGGCATTCAGCACTGTTTTATAACTGTTGGCAATGCCCTGCCGGTCTTCCGCAGAATGTATACTGCGGTCGAGTACATCGTTGCCATACATAAACTGTAAATCCACCGTAAGTGACCAGGCTTTGTACTGGAATGTATTCAGGAAGGTGCCATACCCGTCAGGGATCCCTTTACCGATGATGACGCGGTCGAGGTCATTAATGATACCATCGCTGTTGATGTCTTTGTATTTGATGTCACCGGGCAACATATTATACTTTTTGGCTTCTTCGGCTTCCTTGCTGCCCCAGGTTCCCAGGGTTACTCTTCCAAAGAAAGAGCCCACCGGCTCTCCTACGCGGATTACGCCGTTGCCCATGAGGATATCGCCATTCGCCAATGCCAGTACTTTGTTTTTATTAACGGAAATATTGAAGGTGGTACTCCAGGAGAAGTGCTCGGTCTGGATGTTCGTGGAGTTGATACCAAACTCAATTCCTTTATTCTCCATACTACCTATATTAGAGAAAATCTTGTCGCGGCCGGTAGTATATGGCAGCGGGGCATCCAGCAGCATGCCATCCACTTTCCTGTGATAGAGATCCAGTTCCAGGTTCAGCCGGTTGCTGAATAATCCCAGCTCCATACCGAAATCGATCTGTTTGGTTTTCTCCCACTGCAATCCCGGGTTGGCGATACGATCCACTCCTACACCCGAATTACGTGCGCCTCCAAAAATAACGCTATAGTTTCCCAGCCCTGCCAACGCGCGATAGGCCGGTATTTCAGAGTTACCTGTAGCACCATAGCTGGCACGTAGTTTCAGGTTAGAGATCACAGGGATCTGCTTCATAAAATTTTCTTCCGTTACTCTCCATGCCAGTGCAGCAGAAGGGAAGAAAGCAAACTGGTTATCCCGTCCAAATTTTGAAGAGCCATCCATACGGCCGGTGAAGGTGACTAAATACCGGTTGCGGAAGCCATAGTTAACGCGGCCGAAATAAGAATTGAGTCCGTTGGCAATTCCTACTGAGGAAGGTGGCTGCGGGCTGGAGCCGGCACCGAGGTTATAATATCTATAGTAAGAATCCGTAAAGCCTTCCGTATTGGCCTGGTTTTCAAAACGGTCGATATGTTGCCAGGATACCCCTGCCATTGCATTTAACGAATGTACTTTGGCAAAGTCGCGGGTGTAGGTCAGGTAGTTTTCAAATTGCCAGGAGTTATACCGGTTATTATTAACGGAGGCATTCCCGTTATCAGAGATATACTGCATGCCTTTGGCGGCAAAATAATCTTCCCGTTGATTAATGATGTTTACCCCAACAGTAGATTTCAATTCCAGTCCCGGCGCCAGGTGTACATTGGCAAATATATTTCCCAGCAAGGTTTGCGTATGCAGGATAGAGATCCTGTCTGCCGCCACTCTCAGGGGATTGTCTCCTCCTTCCATGCCAGGATAATCCCGGTTGCTGGCCCATGTTCCATCAGCGTATTTTACCGGTATGATAGGTAATGCTTCCAATACCTGGCGCATCATAGTGATACCACCACCGTCTAACTGGTCCACCTGTTTTTCGCGTTGATCGGTGTAGCTCAATGTTCCACCAATCTTTAACCAGTCTTTTATTTTACTATCGAAAACAACGCGACCGGCGTACCTGTCCTGCCACGAGCCTCTTGCCAGTCCTTCCTGGGTACGGTAATTCAGGAAAGCGCCGATACTTCTTCTTTCATCGCCATCAGTAAATCCGAGCTGATGATTTTGGGTAAAGGCTTTCTGGAATGATTCATCCTGCCAGTCTGTGTCGTATAGCGGGTTTCCCTGCGAATCGAATAATTTGGGGTTGGTACGCTTCTTCTTTGGATCTGTGTATTTGGTACCGGTGGCCCATCCAACGGGATCATATTTTTGTGCGTTGGCATAGGCCAGGTCTTCCACGGCTAAAAACTCCTTTGCATTCAGCAACGCCAGTTTCCGTGGCAGCACACCTATGCTGAAGTCCGGATCGTAGGTGATCCGCCCACCGTTTGAAGTGCCTCTTTTGGTGGTAACGAGGATGACCCCATTGGCCCCGCGAGCACCATAGATAGCGGTAGAGGAAGCATCTTTCAATACCTCGATAGATGCAATGTCGTTAGGATTGAGATAATCAATAGGCGTACTTCCATTACGTAAGTCTACCGGGTTCAGTATCACCCCATCTATTACATACAACGGATTATTAGACACGCTGAGAGAGCTGGATCCACGGATGCGGATATTGGCTCTGCCGCCCGGGCGTCCCGAGTTTGACGATACGTTTACGCCCGTAACGCGACCGGATAAACTTTGGTTCAACGACGATGCAGGGCGTTCCTGCAGTGCTTCCGCCTTCACCGTACCTACTGCGCCGGTGAGATCCGATTTCTTTGTGGTACCATATCCCACTACCACTACCTCATCTATTTTTCTTACCTGTGGTACCAGGTTGATCACCATATCCGTTGCCGTTACCTTTACCTCCTGCGTGACATAACCTATATAAGAAATAAGTAGTACCGCATCATCAGGCACCCCTTTAATGGTAAACCTGCCGTCGCCATCTGTGGTAGTTGCTTTGTCGACGTTCTTTACTTTTATGCTCACACCGGGTACTCCTACTCCATTCTCTTCCAGCACGCGCCCATGAACGTCTATGAGAAAGGGCGCTTTTGCATGGAGCTGGGTAGTAATTCCCAACAAAAGGGCCAGAGCCGTATAAATGATTTTCTGGCGTAACGCCATCAGCTTGAAAGTTACCGTGGAAAACTGTTTCATAATTAAAAAATTATCAGGTGAAATTTTATTCCGGATAAATGATTAAGCTACATTTCCATAAAACAAACGGGCGCTATAATAATGGCTTCTATCGCTGCCCTATAACACGTGGATTTAATCAATAGCCTGTCAAAAGATGATCGGCTTACTTATCGGTGGATCATCCAGGGATCGTCGCCCCACACACAGGAACACCCCTGCTCACCACATACAGTTTTAATAATTTTTCCTGGCTGATGGCCATATACCAATGATTAACAATTAGGCATCCTAACAATATAAAATATCCAAACAAGTGATCATTACAATATTACTTGCTCAAGAAAGTAGTAATTCCCCTCAGGTACCGGCGCTACAACGCAGCTGCCGGTACCCGGGGGCGGGTTATTTCTTTTCCATGGGATGTACTTTCAGCAGCTCTTCCGGAGAATAGAAGTCTTTCTTATTTTCTATGGCCTTTCTTACCTGTTTTACTTTTTCGGGAGAAACTGCTGTTGCTGAATTGCCGAATGAGTTCCGGACATAGGTTAATACGGCGGCGATTTCCTCATCTTTCAGCAGGCTGCCAAAAGGTGTCATGGGCACCTGTCCGGGGTATGCCTTATTATTTACTTCAATGGGTCCCATGATTCCTTTCATTACCAGTTTGATTAGCCGTTCATCATTGCCGGTTACCCAGGCAGAACCTGCAAGCGGAGGGAACCCGGAATCGGGTAATCCTTTGCCATCCGGCTGATGACAGGTCCTGCAATAGCCTTCTATGGAATAGATTTTTTGTCCCTGGTTAAACAGTGCCAGTTCAGTGCCTTTTAGTTTGGTAGTAGTGCTATTCTCTTCTTTTTCTTTTACATTCTCTCCTTCCAGGTGAGCTACGGCAGTTTCATAGGCGTGGACCATCCATTCATCTAACGGCATTTTTTTAGCTGCTGCCAAAATGGGGAGTCCTTTTTCTTTGCCTATCCATGAAGCGGCCACTATGGCCATGAGGCGTACACGGCTATTTTCATCCTGTGCCGCCTGCATCAACAGATCGGCCTGGTCTTTTACCTGGTGGCCGGTGTAGCGTACTACCTCTACCGCGGCTGCCCGTGCATGATAATCTTTGGCTTTCAGTACTTGTCGTAACAGGTCCTGGTCTACCCTATCCAATCCCCAGCTTACCCAAAGGGCTTCCAGCAGATGATGGTCATACCGTGGATCGGTTTTGTCCAGCTGCGCTACCCAGGTTTTCAGTTTGGCCAGTACCTGTGCGCTGTCGCGTCCTCTGAGCTCCCGGCGGGTTCTGTAGCGGGTTCTGTATTCCGGTACTTTGAGATTATCCAGCAGTTCTTCTATACCAGCGCCAGCGATATGTGCTGGTTTCACCAATGGTTTTGCCGGGTAAGTGATGCGGTATATTCTTCCATGTGAATGATCTCTCAATGGATCCCGGGCATTGTGTTGCATATGTCCGATAAGGATATTGTGCCAGTCGATGACGTATAAAGAGCCGTCTGGTGCGAACTCCAAGTCTACCGGGCGGAAATTCGGATCTTCGCTCACCAGCAGGTCCATGCGGTGATGACTTTTATAACCGGTTCCATCATCTACGAGTGTATGTTCTTTTGTGCCCAGGAAACCGATGGTATTGTTGATCAGGAAATCGCCCTGCAATGAATCCGGGAAATGCCGGCTGGATACGAACTCCAGGCCAGAGGTGGGCCGTACTTTATGTTTCTCTTCTATCAGCTGAATCGACTTATGTGTATGCTGGCCATATTTGGGTAGCACGGTTCCAGGCAGCATCCAGCGCATATCCGGGCTGGATGTTTCCGCAAAAAATGGTTGCCCCCAGTCATCAAAAGCGATGCCCCATGGATTGGGAATCTGCAATTGCGCAGTGCGTTCCAGTTTATGGCGACGGGGATCAAACCGGTAAAAGCCGCCATTAGACGCGCGGATAGTACCATAAGATGTTTCTACGTGCGTATGGAGGAACACACCTTCTCCTGAATAGATGGCGCCAGATGGATCGGCGGTGAAGGCGTGACTGCTATGGTGTGTATCGTGATCATCAAAGCCGCTCAACAGGATTTCTTCTTTATCTGCTTTATCATCGCCATCTGTATCGATTAATATTTTAAGATTGGTTCCTTGTGCCACATACACGCCTTCCGGCGCAATTTCAAACCCGATGGGCAAATGCAGCCCCTGGGCGAAGATGGTTTCTTTGTCGGCCTTCCCATCATTGTCGGTATCTTCCAGGATAATAATTTTATCATCAGGCTTTGCATCGCCTGGTTTATAGTGCGGGTAACTCGGCATTACCGCTACCCATAGCCTGCCTTTGTTGTCGAACGACATCTGCATGGGTTTAGCCAGGTCGGGGAATTGCGCTTCAGAAGCAAAGAGCTCCACTTTGAATCCGGGAGGTACTTTCAGCTTATGTACGGCTTCGGCACCACTGAGATACCGCAGGCTGCCATTCTTCGTATTAGCGGGATTATAATTGGTTTTAACAGCCGGTAATACTTTGGTGTTCTTATCGGCAGCAGCAATATCCATTTTTGTTCCTTTGGAAGCGGCCAGCCAAACGGCGGTATCCCGGATGGCAGTCATTTGCCGGATTTTTTCTATTTCTGCGGGGTAATTATCAGGTCCATACGGATCATAACGACGCCCAAATACATGCACACCGTTAGGGATTTTATAATCGTTGAGCCACATCCAGTTTTTTTCTTTCACCGCATCATGCACTAATGCCCTGTTTGTTTCCGCCCTGGGAGCTGCTTTGCCGAAGATCTGGTCTACCAGCAGCAGACCGAGCTTCCTGTAACCCGCTTCGTTCAATTGAGAACCATCGATAGTCAGTTGCTCTTTCGTATCCTTATACCATTGTTGTGAAGGGGTAAAAGCATCTACAAACAGTACCTGGTTGGCAGCGGCTACTTCTTTCATAGCAGCGGTATATAGCGCGAGGTTTTCATTTTCCCTGCGGCCATCCGGCAGATCATATTTGTCGGAAAGATTTTCGAAAGCAATGGGTGAAACCAGGGCCAACTGGGGCGTACTGGTTCCGTTATATTTTTGTTTCCGTGTCCATTTTATAAAGGCATCTAATTCTGCTTTATAATTGTCCAATCCCTCTTTTCCTTCAAACGATTCACTGTATCCGAAAAAGGCAATAATCACATCTGTTTTGAGACGGGTGAGCCATTGATCAGGTGTTTCAAAACGGCCCTGGCTGGGATTATCCATGCTGGCCACTTCTTTTGCCAGTTCCGGGCGGAATTTTTCTGCCCCGGGAAATGCCCATGGTGTATTCCTTCCCGCATGTGGACGGAAGCCCGGCGTTTCACCACCATCGCACATATTGCGGATGTGAAGTTGGTAGTCCGGGTAACGAACATATAATTCCGTTTCAAAATTGTCGTAATAGGTCATTCTCGATCCCAGGTTGCCACCAATCAGGGAAATATGTGCGTCTTTGGAAACCGTGAGCGGCGGGAGCGCCTTGGGCTTACAGGCAGACAGTATCATTATTGCCAATAGGATGGACATCAACGGTACGCGGGTACCGATTTTAAATACGCTGAACATCTTGAATAATTTTTTGCAGGAATCAGGAAACGTTATCTACTCATTTGGCCACACGGTAAGGTACCTGTATATCCATTCTGCCTTTCCATTTTCGAGGTACTTTAAGTCCCAGTTCATAGTGAATAGCGTTGATCACTAATCGCTGGAAGGATGTTTGCTGGAAGTCTTCCGGATGGCCCATTGTGGTCATAAATACGCGGCCGCCGAAGCTATTGGTACCTGTCCATGCCACTGGGTTTTCGATGGCTGCTTTGTCCGGGTTCACCGCCTTGCCCATCAGCAACCAGGTGGAGCCTTTTGTTGGATAGTCGGGTAATACGCGGTACAGCCAGGAGCGGACGTGAAAATTCTTCGCCACACCTGTTAAAATCGGGTTATTCGCCTGTCCAGGAATAATACTTACATCGGTACTACTTTCATGGCCGTAATGTGTATGTTTGGCGGCACCACCCCATCCGGGAGGCGCGTTTAAAGCAAATTCGCCAAAGGCATTCCATTTCTCGCTGGCATGCCCTTCCGGAAAATGAAAGGCGTGGGTGGTGGTACGAAATCCCATTACCGGCTTTCCGCTTTTCAGGTAGGCTTCAATATGTGCCAGCTGATCGGGCGGCAGTCTGCGCCAACGTAAAAAGAAAACTGCCAGATCTGCATGATCCAGCGCCTCCAGACCCGGAATATTTTCCTCGCTGTTATAATCCGGCGCAGCTTTGAGCACGATTGTTTTCATACCATAATCTTTCTCCAATGCAGCGGCTATCAGCGGCAAAGTTTCCTCACTGCTATACTCATGATCGCCGGTAACGAAAACCACCAGTGGCTGCTTCTTCTGAGCAGATTGCGCGAAAAGTGTAATACTGGCACTTACCAGGAGCAATAAACAAAAGCAAATTTTTCTCATTGTACAGCGTTTATTGGCTATCGTTTTTTATTATTTGTTACTGCCGACAGTGCGTGGCTATTATAAATACTTTTAGGATCGGGACTTTTGCCTGTCAGCACGGCGATGACATTGCCCACCGTGAGCTGGCAGATTTTTTTATAGGTTTCAATGGTTAAACTCCCGGAATGCGGTGTAATAATAGCGCGCGGATGTTGTGCTACCGGGAGCGACTGCACGGGTGGTTCCTCGGGCAATACGTCGGCTGCATAGCCCGAAATTCTGTGTGTGTTCAAGGCATTCAGTAACGCCATGTGGTCCACCAGTGCTCCTCTTGCGGTGTTTATCAGCCATGCATTCCGTTTCATCTGATGCAGCTGCTCCCTTCCTATGATGTCCCTGGTTTCGTTATTCAATGGGAGGTGCAGGCTCACTACATCTGACTGTTGTAATAATTCTTCCATCTCCATCCGCTTATAGGGCACCTCGTGGACAGATCTGCTCCAATATAACACCTCCATACCAAAGGCTTCAGCGAGTCGGGCTACCCGTTGACCGATGTTTCCCATTCCTAATATGCCAAGCGTTTTGCCGTTCAGCTCATCGCCGGTATATTGATTACGCCAGCCCCAGTTGTTTTGCTTCACTTCAAAAACGGATGTATACATATTACGGATGCCCATTAGCATCAGGCTCAGCGTATGTTCGGCCATGGTGGCGGTGTTACTGCCGGGCGCATTGATCACCAAAACACCGCGTGCCGTAGCAGCGGCCACGTCTACATTATCCAGGCCTATGCCACACCGGGCCACTACCTCCAGTTGCGGGCAGGCATCTATCAATGGTTGATTGATCAACCCTTTTCCACGGGTAATAATAGCATGAATATTTCCATGCGTCAACGCCACCTGCAAACCGGTATCATCATATCCTGTAAATACATGCACGGCTGCCTGCAGATCCTGTAATGCTTCTTCCGCAACTGTTTCCAGTAGCAATACATTTTTTCTCATCTGTTATTTATGATATAAAGTAGCATCGTCAGACCGGTAACCCCTGAAATCATTCCTGTTGGAAACATACAACCCTTCTTCATACAACTCATCGGTCAATATCCGTGGATCAATATCTTCACCCGGTTTGGAAGAAATTTCCACCAGGTTACCGGCAGGATCGCGCACAAACATCTGCATGGCGCCATCGGGTAGTTTTCTCACCTTTCCCCAGGGATGAACATCAATTACATTCAACTCCTTCATGCGGAAAAAAATGCTGTTAAAATCATCCACCTGTACACAGATATGCCCCCGGAAAGAGGTGGTATCTTCCCACTCGGAAATATGCAATTGTTGTTCTTCATTAAATTTGAAAAACATCACCGGATAATCAAATCTAAAGGCAGCCAGTGGCTCCAGACCTAATTCCTGCTGATAGAACGCTCCTGCTTTTTCCAGGTTATCAACGATCAGCGTAACGTGGTTAATTTTAAGTGCTTTAGCCATACATTATTATTTTCAGGTACGCTTCTAAACTTTTTGTGTAAACTCCTGTACAAAATCCCAATTGGGACTTACTCCCAGTCCAGGCGCTGTGGGTGCAGATATTACACCATCTGTTACCGTAATTTGTTCATTTATCAATTCATACATCATAGGATTCCCCCCAAGAGAAAACTCGATAATAGTGGCAGCAGATGCCGCAAATGCCACGTTCAGTCCTGCCATAAAAGAGAAGCCTGATCCCCAGCAATGTGGCGCCAACTCCAGTTGATGTACACTCGCCAGGTGCGATACACGGGCCGCTTCCGAAATACCGCCAATGATAGCAGCATCTGGCTGTATTACATCAATGGCCCTGATATCCAGCAGTTCCTTAATATCAAAACTGGTGTATTCACTTTCCCCTGCGGCAATAGGAATATCTGTTGCCGCCCTCACTTCGGCTGTTCCAATCCGGTTATCCGGATTGATAGGCTCTTCAAACCAATGAAGGTTACAATCTTTTACACCGCGGCAGAATTGCTTCGCTTCCGGCACGCTAAAAGTACCGTGTGCATCCGCCATTAACTTAATGTCAGGTCCCAGTGCAGCCCTGGCAGCTTTCACTCTTTCTATACTATTTTGTACGGTGTGATCCATTACGCCTACACGCATTTTAACTGCGCGGAATCCTTTGCTGACATAACCATTCAACTGTGCACCGATATTGGCGGCATCGGCCCAGCCACCACTGGCATAGGCAGGCATCGTATCCCGGCAGGCACCACCCAGCAAATCCATCACAGGTACTTGCAGCATTTTTCCTTTCAAGTCCCACAGCGCCGTATCAATGCCGCTCATTGCAGATATCGTTAGTCCTCTCCTGCCCAGTACCGGGAATTTACGGCCCCTCGACAATGCATAGTGATCACGTGTTCCATTATACATTTCTTCCCAGCAACGGGTAATATCTTTCACCCTTTTACCGACCAAAGCAGGTTTTAATTCAGTCTCGATACAATTGACAATAGAAGCACACCCTCCTGAAGATCCCACAGCAGCCTTAGCTTCGCCAAATCCCTGCAAGCCGTCTTCTGTGGTAATTACCACCAAAGTCATATCAAAGTTTGCCAGTAACCCATAGTCCGATGTATGTTGTTTTTCCTTGGCAACGGGACAACGCAACCAAAATGCCTCTACATTAGCTATTTTCATCTGTTCTTTAAATAAGTTTTGATAATGTATTAAATGACCGGGTTGTTAGCATGGTATAAAACGCCTCCGTAACAGCATTGCTGCCATGATCCACCAGGAATTTCTCCTGTTCCGGAGAAAGATGCTCAGGATTGTTATCAATCGCATCCGGGTAAGGGTTAGCTGGTGTACGATCCAATGAGGCACAGAACTCTACCGAAAGCACATCGTCATAGTTAATCTCTCTCAGGGTAGCTACAATCTTTTCCCAGTTAAGATGTCCCATGCCGGGCGCCATCCGGTTATTATCCGCCACATGAAAGCCTACCAGCTTACCTTTGGCTTTCCTGATGGAGGCAAACATATCTTCCTCCTCCATATTCATATGAAAAGTGTCGAGGCAAACACCGCAATGCGGTCCTACGGCTTCCGCCAGCACCAGGGCCTGTTCTGCCCTGTTGATGAAATAAGTTTCAAAGCGGTTAATGGGCTCAATGCCCAACAATATGCCAGCAGCCTCACTATAACTGTAAATTTCTTTCAGTGCTTCTACTGCCCATTTCCATTCTTCTTCCGGTCTTCCGTCAGGTATAATTTTCCCTACTGTTCCGGGCACCACTGATACCATGTGACCATCCAGCTCCTTTACCATCTTTACTACATCTTTCACGTATTGTATGGACCTGTCACGTTGGGCTTCATCGCGGGCCAGCAGGTTACGTTCTCCCAGCATTAATGTTACAGAACCCCAGCAAGACAAACCATGGTTCTTCATTAGCTTCCTGATGTGTTGGGTATTATACTCCTGCGGGTTGCCGGCAATTTCAAGCCTGGTATATCCAAGTGACGCCACCCGTTGTATGGTTGTTTCAATCGATTCGGGCCTCATCCAATTGTGTATCGCTAGTTCCATAACGTGTCAGGTTTATTAAAAATAGAATGGGTTTAGATGCATACAAGTACCGCTGTTAATATACCGGTTTGGCAGCATATTGCTATCCAGGTGGGTTCATAACGGGAATGTTTTAAAATCATCGTTGCCTTACAAATTTATTCCGCATACCGTTGAAATAAAAGTACTTCATTTGCAGAATATTGATACTATATTTACCATAATCACCACTTTAACGGTTATAAAATAAATAGTGTACTAAATTTCACATTATGAAAGTGGCTTACCGGCATATCTCCGCACCTGAAAAAAGCAGCACTACTACATTACCTTACCGGCACATCTCCACGCCGGAAGACGCCAGCTTTGTGATCAAAGAATTTTGTCAGCCGCGTTTCACCAATACCTTTCACTTTCACCATGGGCACGAATTAATCCTGGTGGTAAGAAGTTCAGGGAAAGTATATGCCGGTAACAAGGTGATGAATTTTAATGAGGGAGAGATTTATATGTTTGGTCCCGGGCTGGTGCATTGTTTTTGTAATGACAATGCTGCCAGTGGCAGCGATGAAGAACTAGCCCACGCCATCATTGTACAGTTTTCCGAGGATTTTCTTGGCAAAGACTTCTTCGACAAACTGGAATTAAAAAAAATAAAAGACCTCATGCAGCTCTCGGAACATGGCCTGCAATTCCGGAAAATACCTGCTGCCCTCCGTCACCTGTTTTTCGAGTTTCAGCCTAACCAGCAAATGAAAAACCTGATCCTGCTGTTACAGCTGTTAGATGATCTTTCATTGCAGGACCGGGACCATCTGTCGCTATTAACTGAAGATCTCCGGAAAATACATTATAAGGATGCCGACTCCAAAAAACTGACGGGCATCTTTAAATATGTGCTGGAAAACTACCACCAGCAGGTAGATAGCAAATCCGCTGCGTCACTGGCCTGCATGAGTGAGGCTGCCTTTTGCCGCTACTTCAAAAGAAGAACGGGTAAAACCTTTTCGCAATTTGTGAATGAAACGAGGATTAGCCACGCTACGAAACTGTTGATCGGCACAGACCAGTCTATCGCCGATATCTGCTATGCCTGCGGGTTTGATAACATTTCCTATTTCAACCGGCAGTTCAAAATTTACCAGGAACAGTCACCCCGGGAATATCGCAAAGCATTTGAGGAGAGTAATGCCACTACTCCAAGCTTCCGGCTAACCTGACCATCTAAAATGATTCATTTATATCAGTGACGGCTATACGTGAAATGACCGCATCCGCTTTGGTTATTCGCTCACCAGGAAATGTACGATCCTTGTTACAGCGGTTGCTTCACCGGTTTCTATGGTCAGGACATGTTTTCCAGGCGCCAGGTCATCGCCCAGGATCAGGTACCAGGGTAAGTAGAGACTTTTGCTCCATTGGGTGCGGATATCTTTCGTTTGTGCGGGACCGTTATCAATGTGGTAAGTGATCACACCGGCGTCTGGTCCGGACAGGACATTAATACCAATAGTACGGCCGGTGAAAGGAAAGGTTACAGTGGCACGCGCTTTTTCGGATACCAGCATGGGCACTTTCACAAAGCCTTCCCGCGTAGGCACCTTGTCGGCCGGCTCCCATGACTCCACCACGGTGAAACCATTTTTGCCGGTAGCCAGGTGTACGTCGGCATAGTTGCCCTTTTCATAATTCAACGGATCTGCCGGAGCGGGAAGTTTAACTACCACCGGGCGTTTGGGCACCGGTCTGCTGAAATCACTTGCCAACAAACGTTTGATGGCATTGAAATAAATATTTTGTCCGAAGGGAGATGGATGCAGATCTTTAAAATCATCTTTCCAGTTAAACTCACCGGCATCAATGCGGGTAGTTATCTCTTTGGCGAGGTTAATAAAAGGCAGGTGGTACTTTTTGGCGAGATCGTCGTGTACCTTTACTTCCAGGGGAATTTTACCGGCGTGGTAATCTGCCATTTTATCTTCATCCACAAAAGCCATCAGCACAATACTGACATTAGGATTAACGCGGAGCGCGTGGCGGATAATACCTTCCATCGCTCTTCGCTGGGTAATTTCGTTGGTGCCGTTTACATGGTCGTTCACCGCTGCCTCTATAAAAAGCAAATCTGTTTGTCCTTTATCTGCTACATCCTGTTTAAAACGGAAGGCATGGGGCAAACTGCCTAAAGATGGGATACCAGCATTAATATACCGGAAAGCCGTTCCAGGCCAGGTAGCCGACAAATACGCACACACTTTGCTGCGCCAGCCTTCCATATTGGTAATAGAGCCGCCCAAAAACGTGACCGTAGCTTTATGGCCGGCACTGATGTGATACAAGGCATTATCGAGGTGGCCATAGGATGTTATAAAAGGTTCCTGCGCCCGGGTAGTAACAGTAACGGCTATACTTAGCAGCAGCCATGCGATTTTTTTCATCATATCATTGTTGGTTCTGTGGTATGGAAGTACCGGCTGATCATAACGATTCCGTAAATATAGTCGTCTATTGGCAGAAAGCATAAAGCTTAAAGCTTTATGCTTTCTGCTAACATTATTTATTTCTCATCAAGGTCCTGATTTTGCTACAGGCTGGCATGGTGGTTAAATACCCGTTGTCCGTAATATAGGTAAACACCATGCCGGTTATTTTCTTATTGCGGTTCACCCAGGGATGACTACCAAATAGCCCGGGGCTACTGTTTTCAATTAATACATCATTGGTAGTGGTCACATCCCGCCAGTTACCGATACCATATATGCCTTTGGAATTAAGCAACACCGGCGGATAAGGAGAATACGCGAAGGTAGTAGCTGCATTTGTTTGTGGCTGTTCCATGGCAGCAATTGCCGCTGCTGATAAAATTCGTTGCCCGTTGGCAGCCACTCCATTATTCATGATCATATACAGGAAACGCATATAATCATCCGGGGAACTGTTAACGCCTCCGGCTATCTTCGGATTGGCGCCAATACCGAAATCTGTGTGGGCCATGCCCAATGGCGTAAACAACTTTTCATCTGCCAACACTTTCCAGCTTTTGCCAGACACCACTTCACATATGCGACCAGCAATTTGCATACTTACACCGCCATAATAGAAAGTGGAACCCGGTATATATTGCAGGGGCACGTTGGCCGCAATATTATTGGTGGCAGCTTCCAGGGTAGTGAGTACTACCGACTCATATCCCTGGGTAGAGGTACCCGGGAAACCCGAGGTATGGGAAAACAGCTGGGCAATCGTCACCCCTCCTTTGTGGTAAGTAGTAAAAATGGGCAGGTATTTGCCAATCGTATCTGACAACCGCAATTTCCCATCATCCACCAGGCTCATCAAAACGGCAGCAGACAACCACTTGGAGCAGGAAGCGATGGGTCTGACGGTACTACCATCAAATCCACCAAATCCTTTGGAGTACACTGTTTTTCCATCTACCTGGATGACCGTATAACATTTGCCGCCAAACGATGTCGTAACCGCACTCGTTAGTACACTGTCAATATCAGCGTATCCATTACTAACAATCGTTGGGGATTTGTCTTTCGTACAGCTGAAAATGCCTAAAGCCGTGACGCAGCTCAACAGGTAGCCGGAGAATAGATTTCTTTTCATGATATAAATGAAGTTAAACCAAAGCAAGTTCAACAATTCAACGTCCGATTGATATGTTAAATTGCGATCATGATAAAATATAGTAACGTACTTTTTGACCTGGATGGTACCTTAACCGATCCCAAAAAAGGGATCACGAAGTCTGTGCAATATGCACTGGCTAAAGCAGGCATCGAAGAAACAGACCTGGACCGGCTGCTTCCTTTTATCGGTCCTCCGCTACACGAGTCGTTTATGGAATATTATTCTTTCACCGAAGCCCAGGCCTGGGAAGCGGTAGACGCCTACCGGGAGTATTTTAAAGTCAATGGTATTTACGAAAATGAACGCTATGAGGGGATACCAGCGCTCCTCACCCGTTTACAGCAACAGGGGCGCCGCTTATTTGTGGCTACTTCCAAACCATCTGTTTTTGCCAACACCGTGATGCAGCATTTTGAACTGGCACCTTATTTTACCGCAGTTTATGGCAGTGAACTGGATGGCACCCGCGCCGATAAAGGAGCATTAATCCGCTATGTACTTGACACAGAAAATTTAACACCGGCAAACACCATTATGATCGGCGACCGTAAACACGATATTATCGGCGCGCAGAAAAATAACATTGCCTCTATCGGCGTAGGCTACGGATATGGTAGTACGAAAGAGTTGACTGCTGCCGCCCCGGATTTTATATTCCAGACTGTAGCGGAGTTAAGTACGGCTTTTTCCTGAGAAAAAAGATCATAACCGATCCTTTGCCCATCGTTCTTCTTACCATGAACTCGTTTTATGCCAGCGGGTTGCGGGATCACGACATGAATCATTAAAATATCCGTAATTTGGCAGCGGCAAAAAAAATATCCAATGAAGGACCAATCCGGTGAGTCGTTAGTGAGTGTTATTATTGTGACCTATAACGCAGATGACTATATCGGCGAATGTTTGGCAAGCATTGCACAACAAACCGCAAAAAATATTGAAGTAGTAGTAGTGGATGGTGGCAGCACGGACGATACCATGGCGATTGTAAAATCAGCAAGGCTACCGTTGTTGCAGTGGGTCAGTGAACCCGACCGGGGCATCTATGATGCCATGAATAAAGGTATCCGGATGGCCAAAGGTAACTACCTCTATTTCCTTGGAGCAGATGATCGCTTAAAACCCGGCTTCAGTGAACTGATCACCCACCTGGCAGATGACCATACCGTTTATTATGGTAACAGCGATGGCTTCGTAGATAAAGGCGAGCTACCCTATATCCTGATACAGGGCAGTTTTAGCGCTTACCGGCTGGCAAAATTGTGTATCAATCACCAGTCAATTATTTACCCCAAAGCAGTTTTTGAAAAATATACCTATGACCTGCGTTATAAGGTAAATGCGGATTATGCCCTGAACATGGCGGTGTGGGGCGACAAGCAATTTAAAAAACAGCACTACCCTATTACCATCGTGTTATATAACCTGTCAGGGTTTTCTTTCTTTACCAAAGACCTGGTATTTGAGCAGGACAAGTTAGCCCTGATCCGTGAAAGATTAGGCTGGTGGCCATATGCACGGCTAATGATCAAACATTACAAAGCCAAGATGCGACGCGCTGGTAAAAAATAGCTGTTGGCGGTTAGCGGTTAGCTTTTAGTAAATGCAGCGAAGGGCAATATCTTATAGCCTCCGCTGCATCTGGACCGTGCTTTTTGAGCCATTGACGCCATTGTTGCCTGGTTTTGGCATAAAATACTTCCTGGCCTTTGTTGGTTTCCCTGGTGCAGCAGGGTTATAGATTTGCTTTAGCGGCCAGTATTTCCAGGTAATGTTTATTCGTCATAATACCGAGTATATTTCCAAAAGGATCTGTCACAGAAGCGGTCACGAAAGCGCCTTTTCCGCCGCTACGGTCAGTAATATCATCATATAATCTGGCGCCGGCAGCGATCAGGCGGTCCAGGGTGCCTTTCAGATCATCTACGTGCCAGTAAGCTATAGCGCCGGCCCCAGGTGTAGCAGCTCCTTCCGGGGCATATTTGCTATCAATGATACCCAGTTCGTGCTGGTAATCCCCGATCCGAAACTCCGTATAACCGGGAACGTTAAAGTAGGGTTCCATGCCCAGGAAGTCCGCATACCATTTCCTGGCGGCTTCCAGGTCTGCTGCGTAAAAGCTGATAGTTGCCAGGCCGCGTAATACCGATGACTCTTTCATTTTTCCGGGTTTTTATGGGTTTAAAAGAATTGTACTGTTTTGTTTGATAAGTCAAAGGTATTTCGGGGGTATGACAACCTTATGTCAGCAGTGATTTACTATTTCAAAAAAAGTTTAGTGGCCTGATTTAAGCTCCCGGGCATAGGTCCTTATTTGTAGGGAAGATGGATTCAGTACCTTGACTTCCACCCCGGTGGCGGTCAGCAAGCCGGTTTGCAGATGCCGTTTAAACACCACAATATTACCGCTGCGCTGATTGGCTACCAGCAAAAATTTGCCTGTCGGATCAATGACAAAATTCCTGGGATGTACGCCAAGGGTAGCTGTTTGTCCTATTTTAGTCAGCGTTCCCTGTTTCGGATGAATGGCGTAAATAAAAATCATATTGGCATCTTCCCGGGTGGAGGCATATAAGAATTTACCATCGGGGGAGATGTGAATGTCGGCGCTGTTATAGTCATCCGCAGGTGCTGGCAGGTGTGCGCTGATGCGCTGCAGGCTATCCAGTTGCCCGTGATGATAGCGATAGACCATTACCATACCGCTTATTTCATTGATGCAGTAAGCGTAAGGCAAGGTAGGATGAAACGTAAGATGACGGGGGCCGCTACCGGGAGCAGTAGCTGCGTAAGGTTGCGCAGCAGGTTGCAAAGGCGCGGATGGATCGGACGAAAGTTCGTATGCCCTGATTTTGTCTGCGCCCAGGTCCGGGAAAAATGCATAGTGGTCATCCGGCGCAAACAGGGCGGCGTGCACATGCGAGCTGCGTTGCCGGGGTAAAATGCTGCTATCCTGAAACGTGATGGTTTGACTGGCGGGTGCAATATCCCCGTTTTCCAGCAACGGGAAAATGGACAGGCTGCCGCCGCTGTAATTAGCACAGAGCAGCCAGTTCCCCGCCTTATTGACACCTACGTAAGCGGGATTATCGCCGCCGCTGTTCTGGCGACTGAGCAATGTCAGTGTTTCCCGGGTACTGTCGAATGCCAGGCTGCTGACACCTCCTATATTGGGCGTTTGTGCTTCCGAGCAGGCATAAATATATTTACCATTGGGCGATATGGTCAGATAAGAAGGATTCAGGATACCTTTCATGGCGTATACGGGCTGCAGGGCGCCGGTATGATCGTTGAAGCGATACAGGTATACCCCCTCTTTTTCTTTATCGCGGTTATAGCTGCCTACAAAGAGATAAGACTGCTGGGCATTAACCAGCAATCCTGCGAATAATGCGGTCACAACAAGACAACAACGTTTACGAAACACGGGCTATGGTTTTAATCATGAAATGAACTCACAAGATAATCATCTCCCGAAAAAATAATAACAGACAAATGTGCGGGTTATTATTTTTTCGGGAGCCTTGTTACTCATGGTAAAACCATACTACCCCAGCCAGTAAAGAAACAGCGCGTCCTTAGCGGATCAACCCTTTTTAGTAAGTAAATCGTCCAAGCTCCATTTAAACCTGGAAACGCCGGAAAGCACAAAACCAGCCCCCACAAAAACAAATACCGGATATTTGAATGGGGCATGAATGTTTAAAAACAGGGCCATACAGATGCCAAAGGTGGCCGTCAGTATTGCGCTGCCAAACGCCACCTGTTTGGTTTTGAACCCTACAATCAAACAAATTCCAAAAAGCGCTTCTGCAATGGAAGCGAGGGCCGCGGCTACATTCACCAAAGGCTTATTCAAAAAGGGGAGTATCGTTGCTGTGTAGTCAGTAAAATGAGTCCAGTCGCCCCATGCCACCTCGGCTGATCCCGGCATACCGAGCATACCAAGCCTGTCCATTACCGGTAAAATAAAACCCAGTCCTAATGCCAGCCGCAAAATTAATTGAGGATATCCCATTGAGTCTTTCATATTTTTCAATTTTGTATACAAAAGTATCACCAAAGTTAATAGCTATGGGGGACCAGATTTTATTTAACGAGGGGACCAGTTTCGTTTTAATCATCTCCCGGAAAAATAATAATAGACAAATTTGTCTATTATTATTTTTCTGACTAGCTTTGATGGATCATGGCAAGACCAGGTAATCCAAAGGAAAAGATCATGGCCACTGCGGGCCGCCTGTTTTATGAGCAGGGCTACAACGCCACCGGCATCAACCAGGTATTGGAAGAAGCCGGCGTTGCCAAAGCGAGTCTTTACAGCCACTTTGGCTCCAAGGAAGAACTGGGATTGGCTTACCTGAAAGAAGCCAGGGCACAATGGTTTGCGGCCATTACCGCCGTAGTGGAACAGAAAACGGATCCGGCAGAACGCCTGCTGGCCGCTTTTGATTTCCTGGAGAAGCAGTTGCCGTTACAGCATTTCAAAGGTTGCCGCTTTATTAATATACTGGCGGAAATCGGCGATTTTCAACCGGATATGCAGCAACAGGTACTGGAACACAAGCGGAAATTGAGGCGCTACCTGCATCAGCTGCTCTCCGCTATTCCCGGCCAGGCGGCTGCCGGCACGGCAGATAGCATTTACCTGCTTTTTGAAGGCGCCATCGTGGAAAGTAAAGTATACAAAGAAATATGGCCGGTAAAAACGGCTAAAAAAATGGTGAAACGGCTGATAGCGCCGGAATAATATTATCCGCTCACCACCGCCCTATTTTTCAGCACCCGTAGCTACGGGTAATTTTTTAAACTTATTATAGACAAATTTGTCTATAACCAACGATCTAAACTATGCAAACAATGTCACCACTCTCTCTTACGGAAGCCCCTGCAGCGGCGCAACCCGTACTGGCCCAGGTAAATCGTATGATGGGCCGCGTCCCTAACATGTTCAGTGTAATGGCCAATTCACCTGCCGCACTGGAGGCTTATACCCAATTGAGCAATGCGCTTCGCAAAGGCACCCTGGGCGCTCCCATGGCCGAAAGAATAGCCCTTGCCTCCGCAGCGTACAACGGCTGCAACTATTGCCTGGCCGCACATACCTTTACCGGTGCTAAAGCCGGCTTATCGGAAGCCGAACTGCTGGATGCCAGGAACATGCAATCCTCCGATCCAAAAGTGAATGCGGGCCTCGCATTTACCCGTCAGCTGTTAGCATCGCCCCATAGCCTGTCTCCCAATGATGTACAGGCACTACAGGAAGCCGGGTACACCAATGGCGAAGTCCTGGAAATCATCGGCAACGTAGTACGCAATATCTTCAGCAACTATGTGAACGTGGTAGCCGCCACCCCGGTCGACTGGCCCGCTGTTACTCACCCTTTAAACACTACCACCCATGAGAACTGATAATATTACCGTATTACTGGATTTGCCTTTTGAAACGGCACTGTCGCAGGCCAGAAGCGCCATTACCGAAAACGGGTTCCTGCTGCTACATGAAATCAATCCACAGGCCATCCTGGCAACCCAGCAAATAGTCATCGGACCGGTGCGGCAACTGCTGTTCTTCCACCCGGTATATATGAAACAGTTGCTGGACCGGGACCCCACGGCGGTAATCGAAGTGCCCCTGAAGCTGGTGCTGCGGGCAACCGATAAAGGTACTACCCTTAGCTATTTCCACCCGGGAGTTCACTTTCAGGGCTATGAAGGCCTGGAAGCACTGGGAAAAGAATTACATGTAAAAGTGGAACTCATAGTGGCACAGCTCCGGAAAACGGCCTAAAAAAATCTTTTTTGTAAGGATATCGGTTTGCTGACGTCTAATAAACGAACAAACGTGGATACGGCTTTAAATCCGTAAATTTAGGTACGCTTATCAATCGTCAAAAAAGATGAAACCAATATTTCTTTTAACACTGATCCTGGCTTCGCAGATTGCCTGCCATAGCCAGACGGGCAATAAAGAACCAATGGAAAAGAACCCATATTACTCCCGGACAGACACCAGAAAACTGCATGTTACCAATGCAGAATGGAAAAAAGTATTGCCCCCAGACCTTTACGCCGTAGCCAGGGAAGCCGCTACCGAAAGACCCTTCACCGGCAAATACTGGGATGCAGATGTAAAAGGCAGCTACTATTGCGCAGTATGCGGTAATCCCCTGTTTCGTTCGGATGCCAAGTTCGCCAGCTCCTGTGGCTGGCCCAGCTTCTTCGAACCACTGAGGGCCAACAGCGTCATATATAAAGAAGATAATTCCCTGGGCATGCAACGCACCGAAGTACTCTGTGAACGTTGCGGTTCCCACCTCGGACATATCTTCGATGATGGCCCCCCGCCTACGCACAAACGGTTTTGCATGAACTCTGTTTCAATGGACTTTGAACCCGATCCGGGAGCGCGGTGATTTGAGGAGCAGAAAGCAGAAAGGATAAAGCAAAAAGCTATTATAGCGATTGATCAATACGATTATTAATACGCTCTGATCAATCGCTATAATAGCTTTTTGCTTTATCCTTTCTGCTTTCTGCTTTGTTTACAGGTGCTCCAGCGTTTATGCCTTCTGCTTTACAAAATGCTCCAGGAACGCCTTTCCAAAATCAGAAGCGTCCAGCCGCCTGTTTAGGTTACGCTTAAAAGGGCGGTAGCATCCCATAGGACCAATTCTCATCAGGTGATAAAAGGGACGGCTCAGGTCCTGGGAATTGGCCAGTATAATAAAGCTGAGATCTTTCTCCGGAACCTTTACAAAAAGCGCAGAGTAGCCCGTCCACCAACCAGTATGCCATACCACCTTTATGCCTTTATAGTAGCCGACAAACCAGCCTAACCCATATTGAATACGTTTCCCTTTTGGCGTAACGTAAGGTGTAAATACCTGTTTCCAGGTGGTATCCTGCAGGAATTTCCCGGCATCAATGGCATTGGAATAAACACCTAAATCGGCTACGGTACTCATAATTCCGGCTGCCGGTCCAAACCCGTAATTAAATGTAATGGGAACGAGTTGTTGGTGTTGCCAGTCGTATGGTTTGGCCACCCGCTGCATAAATGCCGCCTTGTCATACCCTGTGAGGGCGAAGTTCAGGCTGTCGTCTGTACTGGGTGCGGTATTTTTGAGCGACAATGGCCGCACAATTTCCTTCATGAGCAACTCCCCAAACGATTCGCCGGAGGCCTGCTCAATAGCTTTGCCCAACTGCTGATACCAGGCACCATTGTAACGAAATTTATAGCCGGGTTTGAAACCATTGAAGGTAGTTCCCATAGCCGTATGCGTTAGCAGGTGCTTAATTTTGATTTTCGGATCACTTCCCCAGCGGGCGCCCAGGTTAATCTTGTATTTGCTGATGGGATCATCCAGGCTGATTTTTCCAGTCTCTACCTGCTGCATGAGGATAATGGAGCCAAATGTTTTGGTCACAGAGGCCACCTGGTAAATGGTATTTTCATCGGGTGCCACCTGGCGTTCCCTGTCGGCATAGCCAAATCCCTTTTTCCATACCAGCTGCTGCCCATTCATGATCCCCACCGAAATACCTGGGATATGATAGCGCGCTCTCAGCAGCGCTATTTTCTTTTCAAATGCGGCGACGTTGGCAGCACACCATACACTGTCAGTTGGCGTAACTTTAGCAACTACTGCCGGAGTATGGGTACTCCGGCAGGAAAAAAATAAAACTAAAAGTAGTGGATACAATCCCTGGCGAAAGGAGTTGGAGCAATTGATCATGCGGGTAACGATTTCTCACAAAGCTGCCTATTCACAAGGATTTCACCTACTCATATCCTGATTTGAGCAAACATAAAAACGGATTTGACTACATTTTCACTGCTCCTTTTCTGAATTCGGAGGGCGACATGCCGGTATGCTGTTTGAACACCCGCTGGAAAGTAGCGGAGGAACTAAACCCACAATCGTACGCTAACCCGGCAAAAGTCAGTTGCGCCGCATCCGCCTGCAATACTTTCTCTTTAAACAGGTTTACGCGATAACCATTTACGTACTCGTTGAAATTTTTACCGAGATGTTGATTCAATACCGCTGATATTGTTTTGGGAGACAACCCGGTATGTTCTGCTACCTGCTGCAGGTTAAGCCCGGTATCCAGGTACAGGCGGTCTTCTTCCATGGCTTTTTTCAGGGAAACCAGCGCAACATCAACCGTCCCCGCTGGCAATACCGTGTCTGATTTTTTATCGGTTACCAGTTGTTGATATGAAATGATATAACCACGGATACCCAGCCAGTAGATCAATAAGGTCATCGGTATATAAATCGGGTACCAGTCGAGGCTATCCAATACCACGTCCGTATAACGCGGAATCACGTAAGGAACCAGGTACAGCAACCATACAGCGGTAAAAGCAGCCATCCCCAGGGCAAATTGCCGTAACCAGGATAATCCCGGTGTAGCTTTTCCGGCAGCCTGGTAACGTGCCAGGTATTTAAGGGAAAGATAGGTATATATAGCTACCGACAGCCACCGGGGAATATCTGAGTAAACGTTATAGGTATCGATAAAAATTATCCAGGGACCGGGCACATTCTTAATCATATTGGTTAATACGCCGGTAACAAAAATTAACGCAGCCACCGGCGCAACAAGATCAATCACCACCGGCAGGAATTGTAACCGCTCCCGGCGGCCCAACCTGAAACCAGGTTCCAGGAAAGCGCGGATATAAAAATACATCAGCGGACCGAACAGCATGCCGGTAATTAACGGCACAAAGTTGGACAAAAACACCAGCCAGGGCGAACCGAACCAATCTTTGAAAGCGGCATACACCCCAAAACTGGCCATGGCCATCAGTAAAATAAAAGTACCCAACAGCCGGTTGGCAAACCGGTTATTCGGTGCAAAAAAAAGCAATACAGTTACGATAATACCTTGTATCGTTCCTAAGAGAATAATCGTTTGTAATAATCCTTTCATGTGCGTACTGATCCGGAAAACAAAATAAGCTAAAATTGCTTTGCGTCCACACGCATTGATCGTTTCATCAATAGTTTCCTTACTTTAGATATCTCACCCAATCCTTTAAATATCAGTCAAATGGGACATCGCACTTACCTGATTAAATCAAGCCCGGATACCGCTGTGGTGCTGTTTGAAGCGAATAACTTCCTCCCGTTTTTCTGGCTGACCCTTATTGGGGAAGAAGATGTAAAGCGAGCGGAATCTGCCATGAGAAAAAGATTCACCGCGATACAGGAAACGGATGAGGATAACTTCCCACCAGAGTATTCAAATATCCGGGTGCTTAAAGAAGATGCCCTCGGCAATGCCGACCTGCATAGCGAATTCCTGGAAGAAAACTACCCGGAGATCATGCCACTCTACCGCGGCTTTATCACCTTCCTTGATAAGAATACGACCGACCTGGATGCACTGGAGCTCGATGTTTTTGCCTTATCCGGCTTTAACGATATAGACACTTTACTAGAACATATCAAGACAGACCTTAACGCCCTGCTATTGGATGAACCTGAAAAAATAAGCGGGTATTTTAGTGACGGAGAGATCACCACCCTCATTGGATACGGCGATTTTCTGGGAGCAGATGCCAACCAATATAAATACAAACCAACGCATCGCCCACAGCCGGTAAAAGCCAACCCAGTACCTACTAAAAAGCCAAGCATACCCGGCGCCATTGGCACCATCGGTATCGGCATTGCTTTTTTGTATATTCCTTACCGGGGTTACCATAAAGAGGGTATTAGCTTTACGGTATCCTTTTGTTTGTTGGTGGCACTGGTGGTGATATACATGGGTATTAAGCAGCTGCTGGGAGCTATCCGCAAATAGTTAAAAAAACTTCTCTACCGTCAACCCGTAGTTCATCAACAGGTTTTCCCGGTCCGTACGATTTACTTTGTTGTAAGTCATAGCCGCTGTAATACTCAACCAGGAACGGAGTTTCACAGACAGGCTGTTATTACATTTTATAATATAGTCGTCACCGTGAATAAGTGAGTTTTGTATATAGTTAGATCCTTCCAGTACCACCATATTAATGATTACCCATTTGTAAGACACCCGCAGGGAGTTACGCACGGTTTGATAAACATCCGGAATCGTATCTTTCAGGTAAAGATTGCTGGCTTCAAAAAGCACTCCATCGCTCAGGTTCAGGGTAGCCTGCGGATGATGGATCACGTCGTAGGCAATACCGCCACCAGCCTGGAAACGGCTGTTGATTTTTAACGAGTAGCTTTTTTCGAAATTGGCGAGTCCCCAGTAATAAAACTTCTTCTCACCCCGGTACACGCTTACATCCATGCCAGTCCACACATCGTTGTTGGTCATGCTGTGATCCTGCTTACCATATACATAACTGGCGCCGGTATTCATGGTCAGCCGCTTCTTGCTGATTTTAAAGCCCAGGTTATTATTTAGTAAGAAAGAATTTCCGTTGTTGGTTCTGTTGATCGATCCGGTAGACGCATATTTCATATAATAATGCACCGAGTCGCTGAATTGCGCGGAGCTGGTCAAACAATAACATAACAACAATAATAGTAAAGCTATTCTCCTCATGATCAGGTATTAAAATGCAATTCCCCGCTGCACAATTAACGTGCCTGAAGAATTTGTCCTGGATTAATGATAGGTATGTTATGCTCAAAACGTTCGCTGTCGCTGTTATTACCATTGGCAGTGTTGCTGACATTAGTGCTGTCGCTGTTCATTGGTCGTCTTATTGATAGCATTGTGAGGTGGTTCCTTAAAAAACCGACCCGTTAACATAAAAAAACAACAAATTTTAGAGATCTTAGTTGGCCTGTCGCCCTCGTAGAGAACGACATCCATATTGCTATCACCACGTAAAACAACGATATGTCATCAAGAAGAAATTTCCTGTTACAAACCGCCCTGGGCATGGCAGCCACTACTATGGCGCCTTTCACAGCCACGGCCGCCCTCACCGGCCACAAAGAAAAAGGAACACTCGCCGTAGGCATGGCCGGTTATACCTTTGCCAAATTTGACCTGGACCAGGCCATTGCCATCATGAACCGGGTGAATATTACGAACATCTCTGTAAAGGATATCCATCTCCCCTTAAACAGTACACCAGAGAAAATACAGGAAGTGCTGGGGAAATTTACCGCTGCCGGCATTAAAGTATATGCGGTAGGCGTTATCTATATGAAAACAAAAAAAGCAGTAGATGAAGCCTTTGAATATGCCAAACGCGTAGGTGTACCGCTGATTGTAGGCGTACCTACACCGGAACTACTGGACTATACAGAAGAAAAAAATCAAAGCCTATAATATCCGCCTCGCCGTACATAACCACGGCCCGGAAGATGCCCTCTATCCTGGTCCCAAAAACGCCTATGACCTCATCAAAAACCGGGACCCGCGCCTGGGACTTTGCCTGGATATTGGTCATGCGATGCGCGCCGGCGAAGAACCTTCCAAAGCTATCCTGGCGTACAACAACCGGATCTTCGACCTCCATATCAAAGACGTGAGCGCTGCCGCCAAAGATGCCAAAGCCATTGAAATAGGCAGAGGGGTGATTGACTTTAAAAAACTGGTGACGGCGCTGGACAGCATTCGCTACGAGGGTGTATGCAGTATCGAATATGAAAAAGACATGAGTGATCCACTACCGGGAATTGCTGAATCAGCGGGCTTTTTCAGGGGTGTGATCCGCACGGTCAACAGCTGAACTATTTTGTGAGCCGGGAGAATATGGTTAAATTAATGCTCTATTTTCTCACGCTCAAAATAGCTTTACGATGCAAATAACAGTTTACCTGCAGGCATTGGGCGGCAAACTCCTTGGCCCCAATGCCTGGAATCCCGGCTACAATTCCATCACAGTATCCATTAATGTAGCTGGCACCACTTACCCCTTTAGCTACAACGCCAGCAGTAGTATCGATGATGGTAATATTACCCCATTTGTAGCCAGCAGTACCCCTTACCTGCTGCCGATTATTACACCAAACAATACCAATGGCGGACAAGTAGATTACCTCGCCACCGATAGTAACTCCGTATGTGGCACCTGCTATCTTAACCTGCCGGCCAATATTACAGCAATGACGCCCGCTACCATTACGGCTTCCATTCCTTATCCCGGCAGTAATACTCCCATCACTATTACACAGCAGGTCGCCTTATTACCTTCTTACGCGGAATATAGCTTTACCCTGATCGTACCCGGTTTACTGCTGGAGCCTAATCCCACCCCATCAGGTCAGGCGTCTGTATTTGTAAAAATGATGTGTGGATGCCCGATCACCGTGAATTCTTATAAAAGTTTCTGGGTGCCGGACGATTTTGTGGTCACCGCCAATGTAACACTTACATCCGGCCAGATAATACCTTTTAACATGGGCTTTGATACATTCAACAATGACTCCTCCTTTACACTTGACCTGGAAACCGGACCATATACCAGCATCTATTATACCGCGCAGCAGTTGAGTACCGGTAATTACGGGTCTCTGCTGGTGCCGGGGTCCTGACATTAAAAAGGGACTGCCTCCTTACGGAGACAGCCCCTTCGATTCATCATCTATCTACCTACTTAACGTTTACATTGTTGGCGGGTGCATCGTCCCGTACTTCTTCACTGGCAACCGTTACCAGCGTATCACCGGCATTCAGTTCCCCGAATACTTCGGTTTTCCCTTTTTCGGTACGACCCGTCGTTACTGGTATCCATTTTGTTTTTTTGTTTTGTATTCTCACCACGTATACGCCTTTCGTTGAATTCAGTACAGCCGTAGTCGGTACCAGGAAGTTGCTGGCATTACCGGTCAGCGGGATGGCTACTTCTGCCACCATACCCGGTAACAGGGATTTATCATTATTGGCTACGTCAATTTCAATGTGTTGGGCGCGGAGCTTACGATCCAGCGCACCGGCCAGGCGGATTACTTTTCCTTTAAATTGTTTATCTGCCAGTGATCTCACGGTAAAATCCACTTCGCTCTGGTTGTTCAGGTAGCTGGTATAAGCTTCTGGTACACTCACTACCAGTCTCAGTTTCTTTTGTTCCTGTAAAGTGAAGATGGGCATTTCAGAGCCTTTACCGGAAGGACCTACATAGGCGCCGGCGCTCACGTTACGGGCAGTAATCACGCCACTGAACGGGGCGCGTATTTCCAGGTAATTCCGGTTATCACCTATTTCGCGGTGGGCGGCCCTGGCGGCGTCCAGCTGTGCCAGGTCCGATTTCTGGCGGGCAAATGCCACGTCCAGGTCGTTCTGGGAAATGGTACCGGGTGTTTTACTGGTTTCCAGCAGGCGGTCGTAAGTAGCTTTGCTGGATAAATAAATGGCCTCCTGCGACTTCAGCCGGGACTCTGCACCAGATAATTGTGAATTAATCTCCGGCGCTTCCATGGTCACTAATAATTGCCCGGCGGCCACCTCGCTGCCGACGTCCACATTCATCTTTTTAACGAAGCTGCTCACTTTCGCGTAGAGGTCTACCTGCTGGAAAGCCACCAGCTCTCCGGGAATTTGTATAGAAGAAGAAAGACTGCCTTTCTCCAGGGAGAAGACGTCCAGCGGGGGCGCTGTTTCAGTTGCGGATGGGTCTTTTCCTTCTTTGGCGCCGGAGGAGCTACAACTCTGTAGTCCTACAGTGAGCATCATTGCTGATAATAAAGGAAAGGTGATACGGAAACCGCTGTTCATAAAATATATTTTAATAGAAATTAGATGATTATGCTTTTTCGTCTGAAGGAATGTAATGCACACTTTCTTCATCTCTCGGATGCAGTGACACACTCTGTGTACCTGCTTTACCTTGTCCCCAGGCAAAAGCCAGCGGCAAGATAAACAATGCTGCGAAGGTAGATGCTACGAGGCCTCCGACCACCGCACGTCCCAGCGGCGACGACTGATCACCGGCTTCTCCCAAACCGCTGGCCATCGGGATCATACCTACCACCATGGCTAATGCCGTCATGAGAATAGGACGTAAACGCAGCGCTGCCGCTTCCGTGGCGGATAACAACGCATCGCCGTTATGTTTGCGCAACTGCTCTGCGTTGGTGATCAACAATACCGCGTTGGAAATAGACACCCCTACCGACATAATCATGCCCATGTAAGACTGCAAATTTAAAGTAGACCGGCACAACATCAGCAATGCCAGCGAACCTAATAATACTGCTGGTACCGTTGCCAGCACCACCGCGGATACTTTGAACGACTGGAAGTTAGCTGCCAGCATCAGGAAAATTACGACGATGGCTACCACCAGACCACCCTGCAGGCTATCCAGCGTTTCGGTGAGTGTGCTGCTCAAACCAATGAGTTCCACATTTAAACCACGGGGTAATTTACCCATGGCGGCAATGGCTTTCTTCACGTCAGTAGACGCCGTACCGAGGTCTTTGTTATTCAGGTTAGCCGTTACCGTTAGTGTAGGCATGGCACCGAGGTTATCGGCTTCCCCGTAAGTAGTGTCGGTAGTCATGGCGGCCACGTCGCCCAGTATGGGGCGGGAGGTGTTTTTCAACAGCGGGATTTCTCCTACCTGCTCTTTGCTGGCCATTTTATTTTCCGGCACCTGTACCTGTACGCTATAGCTATATCCTGCCTTTTCATCTACCCATACATTCTTTTCCGTCAGGCGGGAAGACGAGGTAGACGCCACCAGGGAGCGGGATACATCGCTCATATCTACACCCAGTTGGGCGGCGCGGACACGGTCTACGTTGATATTGAGCGCCGGGTATTTAATAGATTGACCAATCTGCACGTCGCGGAGATAATTGATTTTCTTCAGCTCATCTACCATGATCTGTGCATACTTTTCATTCTGCTTTTTATCGCGGCCGGAAAAGCGCACCTCTACTGGTGTAGGCGACCCCTGGCTGAGAATTTTATCCGTCAGTTCAATCGGTTCAAAAGATAATTTCATTTGCGGGTCAATGCTTTTGGCGCGCGCACGGATCTTATCTTTTAATTCATCCAGGTTAGTTTTATAGTGTTCGCTGAGGGTCACCTGCAACACCGCTTCATGCGGCCCGGCCATCCAAAGGAAGATAGGGCTGATGGAAAACAGTTGCGGGTGCATCCCTACGTAAGCAGAGGTGATATCAACATTCCCTTTTCCCACAATACCTTTGATGCCATCGAGCAGTTGAAGCGTTTTGGCTTCGGTGATTTCAATACGGGTGCCATCGGGTATACGCATTCTCACCTGGAACTGGCTTCCATTTACTTTCGGTAATACGTCGCGTCCAATGGTGCTGAGGAGCAGCGCCACCACGGCGCACACAACTACCAGGTAGCCAATTACGATCGGGCGGCGATAAGGCATCATCCGGCCAATAAAGCGCAGGTAGCGGCGCCGCAGCTTTTCAAAGCCACTCACCTTTCCATCGCGGTTGCTATCGGCGCGTTCTACCAATATTTTCTTCTGTTCCCAGGTATCGTGTTCTCCGGCGCCTGCCAGGCCACATGCCGCAAATTCTTCGGCATCCGACATATTGGTGCCATCTGCTTTTTTGTGGTGTTTTCCTTTCATCACCCAGTTAGCCATCACCGGTACAAAAGTTTGCGCCAGGAAGTAAGAGATGATCATACTAAAACCAATGGCCAGGGCCAGCGGCAGGAACAGTGAACCAGGGATACCACCCATGGTAAATGCCGGGGCAAATACTGCAAGGATACAGAAGAGGATCAGCAATTTCGGGAAGGCAATTTCCTGGCAGGCATCCCAGATGGCCAGGGCCTTGGGTTTGCCCATATCCAGATGCTGGTGGATATTTTCAATCGTCACCGTACTTTCATCTACCAGGATACCAATGGCCAGCGCCAATCCGCTCAGGGTCATGATATTGATGGTTTGTCCGAACAGGTTCAGGAACAGTACCGCCGAAATGATAGATGTTGGAATGGTCAGGATTACAATCATCGCCCCTCTTGGATCCCCGAGGAAGAGCAGTACCATGAGACCGGTGAGAATGGCCCCGATAGTACCTTCGGTGAGTAAGCTCTTCACGGAGTTGATTACGTAGGTGGACTGATCAAATTCGTAGCTCAGCTTCACATCTTCCGGTAGCTGGGCCTGCATTTTAGGAATAGATTTTTTCAGGTTTTGTACCACTTCCCAGGTGGACGCATCCGCGCTTTTGGCGATACTCAGGTATACAGAACGCCGCCCGTTTACCAATGCATAACCAGCAGTAACGTCTGCGCCGTCTTCTACGGTCGCCACATCCCGCAGATACAGATTTTGTACATCTCCCTTAAACAACGGGATATTTTCAAAATCCTTGATAGAGCGGATAGTGGTATTGGCGGAAGCGATATAGTTATTGTCGCCGATGCGCACATTCCCGGAAGGAGCGGTCTGGTTATTCAGGCGCATCGCTTCCACCAGCTGATCGGGTGTCATGTTGTGCTGGCGCAGCAACACCGGGTCTGCTTTGATCACCACGGTACGCACGTTCCCACCAAAGGGCGGGGAAGCCACCAGGCCGGGGATAGAGGTAAACGACGAACGCACATACACATTCGCCATATCGAGTAATTCGTTGTTGCTGCGTTTATCACTGCTCAATACCAGTTGCCCTACCGGCAACGTGGAGGCATCAAAGCGAATGATAAACGGCGGATTGGAGCCAGGTGGAAACGCCGCCTGTATCCTGTTGGAAAACGCGCTGACCTCCGCTGCTGCCTGGGCCATGTTGGTGCCGGGATAGAAGTTGATCTTCATCAGCGTGAGGCCCTGGATATTCTTGGTTTCAATGCTTTTGATCCCGTTTACAAACAGGAATATGTTGATGTATTGTTTGGCAAAGAAGGCTTCCATTTGCACAGGCGTATACCCGCCAAAAGGGTGCGATACATAGAGTACCGGCATGTCCAGCTTAGGAAAGATGTCGATCTTAATCGTATTGACCGCTTTTATCCCGAAGAAGAACAGGCCGGCAACAAGTACCAGTATGGTAATAGGTTTTTTTAGTGCGAAACTGATTAAGTTCATAATAACGACGTGTTGATAAATAAAGCCATAAGTGGCGTCCGTTTAACGAAAGCGATCTGCGCTAGTTCTCAAATATGCTAAAATCTCCTACTGCTGCTGCTTTCAGCAATAAAGCCTGCCAAACATTACTATAGGCGATGTCTTTGTCTGTTTCTGCCCGGATGAGCACATAAAGCGCCTGTGTTACATCTACCAGGTTAGTCAGTCCGTTTTTATACAATACTGATTTCTGGAGATAGGCATCTGAAGCGGCTTTCACCTGCACGGGTACTTCGCGGTAGTTATCCAGGGCATTCTTTATTTTAATATCGGAAAGGTCCAGTTGTGCGCGGATTTGCTGGTCTGCCAGTTCGTATTCATACGTTAACCCTTTGCTGATCTGCTGTTGCGCCCGTACCTGCCGGGATATGCGGAACGGCTGTGTAATATTCCAGGTAACGCCTACGCCAAACAGGTAGTTGGTACGGGTAGGTTTTACGCCATCCCAGTAGTTGTGGGTGAAATCGGTTTGATCGGTTACATAGCCGCTGCCAAAACCGGAGCCACGCGTCTGTAATAATCCTACCAGTGTAAACGCCGGGTAATAAAGGGTTTTAGCGTACTTCGCCTGTTCATCGCTGAGGGCAATACGGCTTTTATACCATTGCAGCAGCGGATGATTATCCGGGTTAAAACTTTGTTGCGGCAAGGCCGGAATGCGTGTCATATAGGTAGTGTCTACCGTAAACGACCGTGGTGTTACACCCAGTAATTGCGCCAGCTGATTACTTTGTTCCTGTTCAAAATCCCTGGCTTTTGTGAGGGCAATTTTGGCGCTGGAATATTCTGCATTGGCCTGGGAGGAATCTACTCCGGCAATGAGGCCATTCTTCACACGGGTCACTACCACGCGGCGGATGGTGTCTGCGCGTTGCAGGTTTTCTTGGTAGGAACGGGTGAGCTGTTGTGCTGCCACCAGGTTTAAATAAGTGGCCGCCACTTTAATTTTGTGCTTAAAAATCTCTTGTTGCCAGTCTTTATCGTTCTGTGTGGCGGCCGCTACTGCCGTTTTCACCTTTTCTTTTGCTCTGCCAAAGGCAAAGAAGTCCCAGTTGATATTAGTAAGGTATAATGCGCCGAAGGAGGCATTCCAGTTCTGATGATCGAGGGCAGGGCCGGCAGATGCTGCACTGAGGCCGCCGAAGCCATACATCGGGCCGTTTTGACCGTTGATGGTACCATAGTCCTGCTGTACGCCCACGTTGAAATTAGGCAGGTAATCGCGGCGTGCCTGTGACACCTGTTCCCGGGCAGCTGCCGTGTAGCTGGCTTTCGCCTTGATGGTGCCATAATTTGCAACGGCAGTATCAATGGCTTGCTTAAGGGTAAACACCTGTTGTGCACTTGCGTTGTATCCGGTAAGTACCGCTGCAACTGCCAGCAGGCAATATTTTTTACTCCACATGAATAAATAGATTTTACGGTTGAAATTCCCGGAGGGATATCTCATCCGCAAAATGACTGTATCATTTTGAAGGAACTTTGAAGGAAATTCAAAATTGGGATTTTTTTAGGGAGATGGATACCTAAGCAGGCATCTCTGCCGCTGTGGGCAAGGCTTCGCCGTTCATCACAATTGATTCGTCTTCTTTAAAAAAGTAGATATGAATACGATGCCAGCCATTGGCATAGGTATAATCAATGGTATAATTATTTACCTCGCAGATTTGTTTTACGATCGCCAGGCCCAGGCCTATACTATCATTGCTCTGATTACTTTTCTTAAACCGCTGGAATAGCTCGTTGGTAGGGATTTGCGGAGGCAAGCCAGTATTGCTGATACAAAATTCCCGATGGGTCAGCAACAGGTCAATTTGTCCGCCGTCGCGGTTATGGCGGATCGCATTGCTCAGCAGGTTGTTCATCAACATCTCCGCCAGCGCCGGATGAATATTCAGCGGTACGTTTTTATCCAAATGCGTGGACAATTTAATTTCCCGCATCAGGATCCAGTCTTCATAAGTAGCCAGCACGTCTTTGGTGACCCGGCAAAACTTCAGGTTTTCAGTGGTCTTGAATTCCTGGTTTTCCAGCTTGGTCAACAGGATCAGGGAGCGGTTGATATGCGACAGCTTTTCAATGGCATTCTGCATATCCCCTATCAATGCCGCTTGTGTGCTATCGATATTGGTTTCGGAGAGCAATTCTATTTTGCTGCGGATCACTGCCAGCGGTGTTTGCAGCTCATGCGAAGCATTTTCGCTAAATTCTTTCACGGCGGCGTAGTCGTCTATCGCTTTATCCGTCATTTTGCGGAGGAAAGCATTCAGTTCTTTGAATTCGGTGGTACTGGTTTCGGGGAGCTGTATTTTCTTTTTTTGTTTCAGGTCGAAACGGTGGATGGCCTTCATGGTGCGGCGCAACGGGGAAAAGATTTTGCCGGAGATCAGGCGTGCCGTGATAGAAACGGCAATAGTCAGCAGCACCATTTTCCATATTACCGCAGAGAGCATGCCCTGGAATATTTCTTCAGATTTGATGACGTAGTTGAAAGAAGAAATTTTATAATGTTGCGCCCCTACTTCGTAGTAAGAATTCACGGTAATACGGCATTCTTTCTGTCCCAGGTCCTCTGCTACATAGTTATCTTTGGTCACGGTCACCTTTTCGGCAGGTAAAGCACCGGGTAACAGGCTGATTTCAATAGGCCGTCCATGGGTATAACGGTCCGGTTTTTCGCCCGCGAGGAGTTGTTGGGCCACCCGGTCGTTGACGGCCTTCATACGCTCTATTTCCGCCTGATCCAGGTGTTTTTTGATATTATTCCGGGAGATGACCATGGTAATGGGCGTTATCAGGAATACGATACCGATAAACCAAAGCGTTATTTTGTTGAGTAGCTTCATGTTTTGGATGTATTAAACTTATAGCCTAAGCCATATACCGTTTCAATGTAATCTGTTCCTTCCACTGCACTGATCTTCTTTCTCAGGTTTTTTACATGTTGGTAAACGAAATCGAAATTAGCCAGGTTATCGGTATAATCCCCCCAAAGGTGGGCAGCAATAGACTGTCGCGATAATACGCGGTTTTTATTGACCACAAAATACAACAACAGATCAAATTCCTTGCGGGTAACATCCAGCAGGATATCATTTACGGTAGCCTCTACCGTATCTGTATTCAATACTATCTCATTGAAAGTGACGAGGTTATTATTACTCCCTTCCAGTTTTTTCCGGCGGTAAATGGCCCGCAGGCGGGCATGCAGCTCCGGCAGGTGAAAAGGTTTGGTCACGTAATCATCCGCCCCGCCTTCCAGTCCGTTAACCTTGTCATCCAGCGCATCTTTGGCGGAGATAATGAGTACCCCGCTATTGATATTTTCTTTGCGGATGTAGTTCAGCAACTCCAGGCCGTTCCCATCCGGCAGCATGATGTCCAGCAGGATGCAATCGTAGGTAAAAAGCGACAGCTTCTCCCGCGCCGCTTCGAAAGTGTACGCCAGCTCACAGATATACTTTTCGCCGTTGAGATAATCGGATATCCCGCTGGCCAGTTCCTTGTTATCTTCTACAATCAATACTTTCATAAAACATACCCGGTGTGAAGGTGCCATGTAAATTTATAGCAATTTTGAAGTTTTGGAGAGATCGGGCTCCCCTAAAACGAAACATCCCCGCAGCATGGGGCCGCAGGGATGTTTTCCGGAAAAAAAAAGGCTCAGGAACCAAATATCTCTTTCAATTTCTTATTCATGGCTTCATCGTCTTCTCCGCCACCGCCATAGCGACCAATAATCACCCCTTTCGGGTCTATCAGTATCTTGGTCGGCAGGGAATGAATGCCGTAGTAATCGCTTACATCTTCCGGGTTAGGCAGGTTCTTTTCGCGTTTACCCCAGTCGAGCCCACGGAGTACATGCCGCCAGATGCCGATACCATCCTGGTTCACGGCCTTCTTCCAGGCATCATGGTTGGAATCGTCGTCAGAGATCCCGATGATTTCAAAGCCTTTGGTGCTGTATTTACCATACAACTCTTTCAAATGCGGATTGCCTTTGCGGCAAGGACCGCACCAGCTGGCCCAGAAGTCCAGCATCACGTATTTGCCTTTATAATCCGCCAGGTTGATGGTTTTGCCATCGATATCTGTTTTGGTGAATTCATGTGCCACACTGCCCGGAGAGCCGGCACGCAAGCCATCCAGTTCTTTCCTGATTTCAACACCATCAAGGCTCTGCTGCATGGCCGGCGACATTTTAGCGTAATAGGCTTCGCCTTCTGACAACGGCATATTACTTACGCGGTAACGCAATAGCTGTGCAGATACATATGCATTGGGGTTTTGATCGAGGAAGGCCTTATCAATTTTCTCCATTTCATCGTAGTAAGGCTCCATTTGCTCTTTTATTTTGTCGAGTTTTGTTTTGTAAGACTCGAGTACCGCCTCTGGCTTCTTTGCCCTGCTCGCAGTGATGTATTCGTTATTGAGCTTATTGAAGGCATCGGACAATGGCTTCAACTTCTTTTGCACCGGAGCGCGGGCTGCGGTCAGTTTATCCTGGTCTGCCTGCGACTGTGAGCCGGTGAGCTTTGCATCTTTCAGCTTGCCGGTGGCCGATTTCAGTTGCATAGGGGCGGCGTCCATAAAAAACGAGGTGAAGTCCCCTTCTCCATACATGGCCGCTTTCTTATCGAGGTACATCCGGCCTTCTACCGGCTGTACCAACTGCCCCTGGAAAGTAAATTTTCCGTTTTTAGACATCGCGCTATCTGTCCGGTATTGCTCTCCGCCCCTGGCATAGCTGAGGTATACGTAGCGGTTGGGCAGTCCTTTAATATCTCCCTTCAGGGTAAATGGTTGTTGTTGTTGTGCCATGGCAGATACCTGTAACAGTACCAGTGGCGCAGCGAAAAAAATATGTTTCATGCGTTTTATTTTGATGGATGATTATTTAAGTATAGCTGCCAGTTCAGTGTGCAACTTAGCGCCCCTTAACTCTTTCGCGATAATGATACCTTGCGGATCTATCAGGAAAGAGCAGGGAATAGCCTGGATTCCGTACTGTTGGGCCACTTCATTGCGGAAGCCTTTCAGGTCAGACACCTGCATCCAGGGCATACCATCTTTCGCAATGGCTTCTTTCCATTTATCGGCTTTGTCATCGAGTGATACGCCTACGACGGTGAAGTTTTTGTCTTTGAAATTGTTGTAGGCTTTCAGCACGTTGGGATTCTCTGCGCGACAAGGACCGCACCAGCTGGCCCAGAAATCGAGCAGTACATATTTGCTTTTGTAATCGGATAAGCGCACGGGTTTACCGTTTACGTCTGCCTGGGTGAAATCAATCATGGGCTGACCGATAGCGCTTTTCTTAATAACGGCTAATCTTGCTGCGATTCGTTTACCTACCCCTGTTTGCTGTGCAGTGGGTGATAATAATTTGTATACGCTATCCACTGGTGCATATTCTCCGAAGGTAGCCATCTCTGATACGAGATCAAGGCTTACCGGGCTTTCCGGATGTGCTTTAATATACGCCACGGAGCGGGCCCTGTTCTGTGCCCGTAAAGCTTCGATCTGGTTTTCCAGTGCTAATTCAGCGGTATCGTTACCTTGTACGGTCTGGTATTTTGAATAAAGGGTATCCCGCTGTGCAGAGAGGTCTTCCACCGATTTTTGATATGCTTTATAGGCATCCTGGGAAGCGGAGCCGGTAACCTGCAACTGATCTACAGAGTCGATGTTGCCTTTGATGGTTACTGCTGCATTTTCCATGAATACATCTATATAGCGGGAAGATGTCATGATATAAATCTTCTGCGGTTCGTTCATGTTCCCGGTCCAGGTAAACTGTCCGTCTTTTACCCGTACCGTATCTGTTTTAGCCGAATCCGCTACGGGGACAGAAATATACACCACCGAATCTTTTAGCCCGGTGATGGCAGCGGTAATACTGGCCACCGGCGGTTGTGGCTGATGGCAGGCGACGGCGAGCAAGGCGGCCGCTGTGAGTAATTTTGTGTGGATCTTCATATTGACTTATTATGTGGTTAATTATTTCTGATAACCAGGATTTTGCTCCCCGATAGCTGGATTCGACAGGAATTCATCATGCGGAATGGGCAAAATATATTTGATGATATCATTAGCAGTAGGACGCAATTCCTGGATCAACGCTGGTGGAAGTCGCAATAAGGCCAGCCATTCCTGCCCATCTTCTCCTACCAGGTTCCTGGAGGTTTCCAGGTACAATTGTTTCAGCATATCATTTGTGCTGGTAGCATTGTCTACGACTGTGAAATCTGTTACACCGGCATGTGCCATGATATTTTTGAGGATATCACGGGCAGTGGAGATATTACCACCACTACGTACAATGGCTTCTGCCTTGAGCAGGTATACTTCCGACAGGCGGATGGCATACGCTGTTTCAGAGATTGGCGTAGGTTTATTTCCTTCCCGGATGTACTTCAGGAAATAATAGGTACCGTCTGAATAGCGATTGGCGGAACCCACCATCCAGGCCCCACGGGGATCATTTTTCAGCAAGTCTTTCAGTGCAGTTTTTGCCACATACAGGGAGGACGCCCCGGGCCAGTATTGGGCGCCAAGCACATAGTAATAACTTTCCTGGTTTTGTTGCGGCTTGATACCCAGGATTACTTCAGTGCTGGATAATCCCCTGGTATAAAAAATGTCCTTCATCTGCGGCTCCAGGGCATATCCGCTCTTAAGGATAATGCTGTCGGCCAGCGCAATGATCTGTGGATAGTCTGCCTGTTGCCCGTGACTCATCAACACCCGCATTTTCAATGCCATAGCGGCCCAGCGGGTGGCATAAAACGCTTTGTTCTGTGCCGGCCCATTGGTGATGGCATCATCCAGATCGGTCAGGATGGACGTATAACTGTCTTTCACGGAACTGCGCGCCTTTGCTATCTCCCCTACTGTTACAAATTCATCCCGCAGCAAAGCTCCGTAGGGACTATTTAAATCGAACCAACGTCCAAAATAACTCAACAGCTTAAAATGGCTGTAAGCACGGAGGAACCGGGCTTCTGCCAGTATTTCCTTTTTCCGGTTGCCGGTAAATCCATTGTCGTTGAGTGCGGTCACACCTTTAATGACGCCATTGGCGGCATTGATGATCTGATAGGAAGAAGTCCAGTATATATCGGAGAAAAAAGAACCCACATAATTATTCAGCTCTGCACGATCTTCTCCATAGCCATAGCCCATATATCCTGCAAATACAGCGGGAGGCACTTCATGCTCCATCCATTTTGTTACATTATTGCCCGCATCTACATTAGCAAAGCGGTAATAAACACCATTCAATGCAATTTCAGAGGTGCGCTGGTCGAGGATGGTATTACCATCAACTTTCGCATTTTCCGGTAACTTTCCTAATTCCTTTTTGCAGGACGCTCCTGTGACCAACACCGCACCCAGCATTACATATATGATCCTTTTCATAAAATCTTTTTTGTTGTTTTAAAATCCAAAACGAAGACCGATATTATATTGCTTCGTAGTGGGAAACGTGCTCACATCCGTGCTACCATTGATTAAACTGTAAGGATTGTTGCTTACTTCCGGATCAGGACCCGGGTATTTGGTAATGGTGAATAAGTTGGTAGCGGAAGCGTACATCGATGCTTCCCGGATATGCAGCGAGCGGGCTACTTTCACCGGCAACTGGTACGTCAGCGTAATAGATTTTAGTTTGAGATAGGAACCATCATACACATCATTGCTGGAAGTTTGCGTAACATTTTCTCCTAGCAGCAACCGTGGACGGTCGTTGCCGGGATGTTCGGGCGTCCAGCGTCCTTTGATCCGGACACCTCTGTTAGCATAGCTATCGAACGATTTGTTTTGAATATCTGTCAGGTATAGTAACTGTCCACCATAAGAGAACGTGGTCAGGGCAATCAGGCTGAAATTCTTATAGGTAAATGTATTGGTGAGCCCTCCAAAAAATTTAGGTTGAGATTTACCAATCACGTCACTTTTGTAGAAGCCGGTTTCGTCTATTTCATACATGGGATCGCCAATGCCCAGGTAAGGCGCCATATATTCAGCATAGGTAAATACTTTTTTATAATCGTCCAGTTGCTGCTTATTTTGAATGATCCCTTTAAATTTATAGCCATAGAAAAGGCCCAGCGGCTCTCCTTTTCTAACAATCATATTCCCTTGTATATAGGAGTCGATGGATCCTGCATCGGTGAAGTCGTGCGTGATATCGGTTACCTTACTTCTGTTGCCGGATACATTCAGGGCGCCACTCCATTGGAAACGTTTGTGTTTTATAAAGTCCATGCGCAGATCCAGCTCCAGCCCTTTGTTATTAATCGTAGCGAAATTGGAAATCACGTTGTTGTAAGACGAGCTGGGAGCCAGTTGGGTGGCCATTAACAAGCCGGTCGTATTTTTTTCATAGTAGCCTAACACCCCACGCAGGCGGGAACCAAACATTTCAAAATCCAGTCCCAGGTCTTTCTGCAGGGTAGACTCCCATTTGATTTTATCGTTGCCCAATTGTGTTGGTACCAATGCATTTACACCACCGTAAGATCCGGGTGTATATAAGGTATAATACAGGTTGTCGCCAAAGTTTTGCGTACCGGTATATCCTCCGCTGGCTCTCAGTTTCAGCTCATTCAGCCAGGTAACGCCTTTCATAAACGGTTCTTCTGAAATACGCCAGGCCACCCCTCCGGAAGGAAAGTAACCTACCCGGTTATGCGCAGGGAATTTGGAAGACGCATCAGAACGACCGGTGAAAGTAAGCAGGTATCTTTCTTTGAAAGCATAGTTAGCACGTGCATAAAAGCTCAGCAGAGCATTCTGGCCGGAAGTACCGGTACTGGGTAAAGTAACCGCCGCAGAAGAAAGATTATTGAGGTATTTATCATCCGGAAAACCTTGTCCGCTGGCAGAGAAAGAATTAAAACGATATTTCTGCCAGGAGGTTCCGCCTAACAGTGTTAACCGGTTGTTTTCATTAAACTGTTTATCCCACGTGAGGGTGTTTTCAAAAAACAGGTTCACTTCTTCTGTTTGCGCCTGTGATCCGGTGCCACCATTGGAATCGTCCACACCATTGGGAGAGGCAATCACCGCAGCGCTGGGCACGTAGTTCAGCTGGTGATAATTGTTGTAGTTCACCGAAAGCGTAGACCGGAATTTCAGGTCTTTCAGCACATCATAATCGCCGGATAATGATCCCAACAACGAAGATGTTTTTCCCTGGTTGATACCATCTAACAGGATCAACGGATTTTGGTTTCCCTGGTAATCATAGCCGCCAATTTGCGAGCCGAGGAAACGGTAGTAAGACCCATCGGGATTACGCGCCGGCAAAGTAGGCGGGGCGAAAAATGCGGCGGGATATACGCCGTTGGTAATGCTATTCTTCGTGAAGCCGTAGTCCAGGTTGGTGATGATGCGCAGCTTACTGGTAATTTCATTATCCAGGCTTATCTTACCGGAGATGCGGGAAAAATCTGTTCCCAGCACCACTCCATTTTGTTTATTATAAGCCAGCGAGGTATAGTACCGGGAGCCGGATCCTCCGCCACGCACAGAGACATCTGCATTCTGCGAAGAAGCGTTGCGTAATACCAGGCTTAACCAATCGGTGTTGGCGGTACCTAAACTGGCGGGATTATTCAGGACATTATTAGCTTTAGTACTGGGCGGATCACCGGCCAGTGCCCGGGCGTCATTCAGGTTTTTAGCGGCCTCCGTTAATAGAGAGATATAGTCTTTTGCATTGAGTAACTTTTCTTTTATCGCTGTACTCAAACCAGCATAGTAGTTCACTTCCAAAATCGGTTTTTGATTCAGCTTCCCTTTTTTGGTGGTGATGATGATCACGCCATTGGCTGCTTTGGAGCCATAGATCGCTGTAGCAGAAGCATCTTTCAGGATGTCGATGCTTTCAATATCATTGATATTTAAACCGGCGAGGCTGTTTAACCCGCGGGAGAAAGAACCGCTGACAGAGCTATTGGGATCATCGTTCCCTGCCCTTTCTATGGGATTTACGGCTTCCGCCTGGTTTTGTATATACCTGTTCTGAATAGTTACCTGTACCCCATCGATGATATACAGCGGATCATTTCCACCCAACAGGGAGGTACCGCCACGGATACGGATTTTAGCCACACCACCGGGAGAGCCGTCGGATTGCGTTACCTGTACGCCTGCGGCTTTACCACTGAGCGCCTGATCGATGCTGGTAAAAGGTACATTCTTCACTTCGTCTACATTCACGGAAGCAACGGAGCCGGTGAGGTCTTTTCTTTTGGTACTGCCATAACCTACTACCACGTATTGATTCAGGTCATCTACTTTAGTTTTCAGTTCTATTTCAATGGTTTGCTTACCGCCTGTGTTGAGGCTTTGGGATTCAAAGCCTACACAGGAGATCATTAATACAGAGCGGGAGCCGGCATTGTGCAACACAAAATAACCCGCCTGATCTGTGATAGCGGCAATGTTGCTGCCTTTCACCCGCACGGTGGCACCGGGTACGGGTTGTCCTTTGTTATCCACGATTTTTCCGCGGATATCTTCCGGTGGGGCCAGATCACCATCTGTGTTATGTTCCGGGTTAGTGGTGACCTTCCTGGAAATAACGATGGTGTTGCCTTCGATGTCGAAACTAAGCGGCTTGTCCTGCAAAAGTTTAGCCAGGGCTACTTTCAGTGGCATCTCTTTGAAGTTGGCCGACACGGGAGTGACATCTGACAAGTCTTTGCTCCGGTAAAAAAAGACGTACCCGGTTTGTTGTTTGATAACAGTAAATACCTGCTGTAGTGGCATTTCTTTGCAGGTAACAGTTACCGTTTGTGATACTCCACTGGCACAAACGTGCAAAGCCAGCACCGTTAATAAAACTGCGGTCATTCTCATTACTCGCCAGATTTTGGTTACATAATCAGTCCCTGGTTGAGGGGACTCGCTGTGAACAAGTGAACCAACCAATAGCGCGGATCTCCCACGCAGGTTGCGAACAACATTAATTTTCATACCTTAGATTGGTTTTTGGTTGACAAATGTTTCTCACCCACCTTTTACAGGCAGTAGTGAAAAGCTTTCCTAAACAGGGTTAACCATTTTCTAAAACCTGGTGCGGACGCCAATCTTGACACCAGGTTTTTTTTATGGATGAACATAAGATCTCCTTGTCCGGTGGACCTCATTACTTCATAACATGATTACGGATAGTTGTCTGTGCCGGCGTTGGTTTGCGCCGTCACATGGTTGGTTTGCTGATATTGGTGGTATCAGCGGTGGTTGGTATTTGATTTAGATGTTAGTTATGGATAAATAATAATCCGTCTGCCCTCCTCTACCTTAAAGTTTATTTTCGCCTGCGATAAAACTTTCAACAGTTGCTCCTGCGTAAGGCTTCTGCCTATCTCTCCTGTAAAAGTACCTTCTGGTACCCGGTCATTATACCTCACTTCTATATTATACCATCTCGATAATTGCCGCATTACTGTGGGGATATCTGCCTCATCAAAAGAGAAATATCCATTCTTCCACGCGATGGCATTCGTAGCATCCACTCTTTTTACTTCGTTGGTGATGTCCCCGGTTTGGCTTACCCTGGATTGTTTGCCGGGCATCAGCAGTTTCGCCGTGCTACCTGCTCTTACCAGCACGGCGCCTTCCAGCAGCGTGGTGTTGATGGTGCTTTCATCTTCGTACGCGTTGATATTAAAATGCGTACCCAGCACCAACACCTCCATCCGGTTCACTTTCACCGTGAAGGGGCGTGCCGCATCCGTGGCTACTTCAAAGTAGGCTTCTCCCGTAATGCTTACATTTCTTTCCTTCCCTGCAAAAGCAGTAGGATAGCTGATGGAAGAACTAGCATTCAGCCATACCTCTGTACCATCCGGCAACGTAATTTTATATTGCCCTCCACGCGGCGTACGGAGCACGTTGTAGGCCACTCCTGCTCCTGCGGCTGTATTATTTTTATACACGATTTGCCCGTGTGTTGTTTTCTCCACTTTGGTATTGCCCTGCACCGTTAAAACACCCGTTCCGGCACTGTCCAGGTTTACCACGGTGCCATCTGCCAGTGTCAGTGTGGCTTTGTCGCCACCCGGCAAAATAGGCTGCGCTTTAGCCACCACCGCCGTTTTTCTGCCAGACTGCCAGGCGTAAAAACCCGCGCCTGCTGATAACAACAGTAATACCGCTGCGGCCACTTTCCAGTTGAAACGTTGCACAGGCACCAGCTTCCTCCCTACAGCAGGCTGTGTTGCCGCTTGCAGGCGTTGGCGCATCCGCGCTTCCAGCAGCGCTTCCGTTTCGTTGTCTTCCCCTATCAAATGAACGGTCAGCGACTGTTCATCATAGGCATTATACCATTGCAGTAACTCCTCCTTCTCCTCATCACTGGCCGCTCCGGCAAGGTACTTTTTTGACAGTAAAGCCAGTTCATTCGTATTCATCCGTGTTTGTAATTTACAGGTGCTATATAGTTAAGTCTGGTAAAAAGAGCGTTACCCTACCTCTGTAGAAAAAAAATTTGGAAAGAGGGGGGCAACAAATCAGAACAAGGCATGAAAATAATTCCGGAACTGGAGACGCAGGCGTTGCAATGCCTTACTGATATGCTTTTCCACGGCTTTCTCGGAGATATTGAGTTCCGTGGCTATTTCCCGGTTAGAGAGTCCTTTATTGCGGCTATAGTCAAATACGATCCGGCATTTTTCGGGCAACTGTTTCAGCTGCTCCTGCATAGATTGCTGAAGAAAATGGAGCTGGGCGGTGTCATCTGTTACCGCCTGAACAGCTTCCGGCAAGGCCTCCACGGTGGTAACCGGCACCAGTTTGGATAATTGGGTAAAAACGGCATACCGGCTGGCAGTAGCCAGGTAGGCAGGTAAAGACCGGATAATGGTTTGCCCTCTGCGCTGCCACAATCCCGTGAGCACATCCTGCACCACATCTTCCGCCAGCTCGCGGGAGCGTAAACGATCATATGCCAACACATACAGGCGTTTCCAATACCTGTTATAAATTTCTGTAAAGGCGTTGTGATCATCATCGCTCATCATCTGCACCAGCGTGTCATCTCCATAATGGGCGTAATCGGTCATCATCTCTAGCGTAATACTTTTATGGCCGGCAATAATGAATGGTTGATCAATGAATGTTCACCTGATATCTCAAAGCTAACGTTTCATCCAAATAGAAACAATACCCTGACTATGTAATAATACGATTTATCGCGGAAAGTACGCACGAAAAAGCCCCTGAGCGGTTTTTTGTCTTGTTCAGGATTATACTGATTATACTGATTTTATTTTTTGATTAAAAAAGATGAGAAGCGAATATTTGCTATTATCTCCTTAAAAAATCAAAAAAATAAAATCAGTATAATCAGTATAATCCTGAACAAGACAAAAAACCGCTCAGAGGCCTAAATAATAAGAAATTTACCTATTTAATTTCTGCCAGCATCTCTTTCACGGCTGCTTCCAGCTGTGCGTCTTCACCCGCCAGGAATTCTTCATAGCGGAGTGGTACGCGGATATCCGGCTCCACCTGTAAATTTTCTGTAGGACGGCCTTCTTTTCCGATGGTAGCCACCATCGGAATACCAAATACCAGGGTTGGATCTATCTGGGTTTCCCACCATACAGCCGTACCGGTGCCCGGTACAGGCATACCAATGAGTTTACCGATATTCCCTTGTTTATATACATATGGGAAGATGAATGCATCGCTGTAGTTCCCTTCACTCATCAGCACACAGCTCGGCTCCTGCCATTTGGTACCTGGCTCTCCTCTTTTGAGTTCATGACCCTGTGGTGCAAATTTCAGGTAGCTTTTACCACCGAGGAAATTATACAGATCGTCGTGCAACCATCCACCGCCATTGAAACGGGTGTCTACAATCAGGGCTTTCTTTTCCCGGTTGCGGCCCATGGCATCATCATACACGGTGCGGAAGCTGGCGTCGTTCATACCTTGTACATGTACATATCCTACTTTACCATTGCTGAGTTTATCTACCATTTCGCGGGTACGGGCTACCCAACGTTTGTACATCAGGGCATTTTCTTCACCGCCGCTGATAGGTTTCACCGTTTCTTCCCAACGCGTTTTGGTATCCGGGCTGTAAATGCTAACAAGTACGTTGTTGCCTGTTTTGCGGTTCAGCAGTGATGCCCAGTCAGATTTATCTGTAATGCTTTCCCCATCTATTTTCTCAATGATATCGCCTTTCTTCATTTTGCTGATGGCTTTATCAAACGGACCACCGGGAATCACATCTTCTACTTTCAGTCCGTCGGCGGTGGATTTCTCGTCGTATAACAATCCCAGTGCCGCGGTGTTGTCGCCATTCACCGGTTGCGGCGAATAACGGCCACCTGTATGCGAACCATTCAGTTCACCCAGCATTTCACTGAGCAGTTCTTCAAAGTCGTAGTTGTTGCTGATATAAGGCAGGAAACGGGCGTAGTTATCGCCATAACTTTTCCAGTCCATGTTGCGTAGTGTAGGATCATAGAATTTCTCTTTCACCTGTTTCCATGCATGCCAGAAAATATATTTGCGTTCTTCTTCCTGGTTAAGCGACAACTCCGTGCTGATAGATACCGGTGTTATTTTTCCGCTGCCGGTTTCTACTTTCACCACGCTGCCCCTGTTGCTAACAAAGAGGGTGTTGCCATCTTTACTCAGCGCAATGCTGCCCGGAGAACCACCCAGTTTGGCGAGAATCTTTGTTTCTCCTGTTCTGGGCTCTGTTACCCACAGGTCATACCCTTTCTCAAAAGCAGCCATGTAATACAGTTTGCTGGCATCTTTGCTCAGCACATAATCAGCGATGGAGGCGCTGTTAATGGTTAATTTTACTCTCCTGTTTTCCAGGTTATTGAAATCGGGCTGGAAACCTTTTTTGCTGTCGGCAGAATCTTTCGCTTTCAGGGTAGAATCTTTGGCTGATTTACCACCGGTGGCTTCTTTTTCTTTCAGGAGGTTAAACTCATCTTTCGACAATTTATATTTATCGTATGCTTCCTGGTCGAAGAATACGCCGAAGATGTCTACTTCGCGGCTGCCTTGATTGGCGAACGATTTACGTCCTTCGCGGTCGCTGGTCCAGGTGAGCATTTTACCTTCTGCCGCCCATTTGCTGTTATTTTCGCCAAAACCACTGCGTACCGGGTAAACGGATGTTCCTTTTCCATCTGCGGGTATCAACGCAGCATTGGCGTAGAAGAAGTTACCCTGTGCATCATCGGTCAGGATCCATTTGCTGTCCGGGCTCCATTCGAAGCTCCAGTCGCCATCCGAATAAGAGTAGTTATGGCCTTCCGGCAACAGCGTGCGGGTTTTCCCGGAAGCGATGTTGAATACTTTCAACACATTCCGGTTTTCTATGTAGGCTATTTCTTTGCCATCGGGTGAAAACTGGGGTTGGAACTCCTCTGCGGCGGTGGCGATTACCGGTTCTTCTTTCAGCAGGGTAGCCGCAAAAAAGTAAGGTTCTTCTTTGCGTACTTTGGTAGTCTGGTAGATATCCCAGTTACCATTACGTTCTGCCGCATAGACCAGTTTCTTACCATCGGGCGACCAGGCCACCATTCTTTCCTGTTGTGGGGTATTGGTGATGCGCTTGGTGATATTTCCTTCCACGCTGGTAACGAATACTTCGCCGCGTGCAATGAAAGCCATTTCTTTACCATCCGGGCTCATGGCAAACTCCGTGGTATTGCCGCTCACCGGTACATTTTTCACGATGGCGGCACGGCCATCGTTGAAGATATTGATGGCGAGCTTACGGGGTTGTTCCCCTTCTTTCAGCGTATATATTTCCCCGTTATTGGTAAAGCACAGGGTATTATTATCTGCTTTAGACAGGTTACGTACAGGATGTTTGGTAAAGCTGGTCAGCTGTTGCATGTTGCCGTTAGCGGTCAGCGACGATTTGAAGAGATTCTGGGAAATACCGCCTTTTTCGCTGAGATAATAAATATCGTTGCCATTACCGAAAACAGGCTCTCTGTCTTCCCCTTCATAGGCAGACACTTTTTCATAGCTGCCTTTGGCTACATCCATGACCCATATATCCCTGGTAACAGCAGATACGTGGTGTTTACGCATCGGATCTTCATAGCCTTTGCGGTCCTGGAAAATAATTTTGTTACCCGCTTTGTTGTAGTGTGCCACATCTGCGCCGGCAGCACTGACTAACACAGAACGTCCACCGGTAACGGGTACCGTGTACATGTTTCTGAAAATACGATAGGGAAACCTGACGCTGGCGGCGGGTGCGTTACGGGTGCTTCCAAAAAGTACCTGTTTGTTGTCCGGGGTAAAGTCGTACGGGAAATCCGGGGCGCTGTTGCTGGTCAACCTGACCGGGGTGCCACCGGTAGCGGGCATTACAAACACATCAAAGTTGCCGTATCGGTCGCTGGCGAAGGCAATATATTTACCGTCATGGCTCCATATGGGCATCATGTCGTGGGCTTCGTGGATGGTCAGCGGTACTGCTACCCCACCTTTGACGTCAACCCGGTAAATATCGCCTTTATAGCCGAAGGCGATGGTGTTGCCATCCGGAGATATAGCGGGATTTCTCAGCCACAGGGCATTTTCCTGGGCATAGGTGGTAACCGCCATCAACATGGCGGCACACCCAAATAAAAGTTTCTTCATAAGCGCGATTTAGTGCTGTTGCTTAACGGCTAACAAGCCGATGCTCCAAAGTAAAAAAAAGCGCTGCGCTTTACAAACATGATAGGGACAAGTGGACAGAAACAATTGCCGAAGGCGGAAAGCAGAAAGCGAAAAGCAAAAAGCTATTAATGCGAATGAAATTAGTGAAACATAGTACCGAAAACCCGGTCCCATAGCGTGGAGCTGACTCCAAAACCCAGCGCTTCATCTTTGCAGTGATGCAGGTGATGATTCCGCCACAGCGGCTTTAACCACTTAAAAGGCGGCGACCAGGCATGGATGGCGTAGTGCATACTACCATAAGCCAGGTAGCCGGAAATAAAGCCCGGGAAGAACACAAAGGCATTTTGCTGCATGAGCAGGTAAAAAATGGCAAAAAGACCCGAGGCAATGATCACACTGGGAACCGGCGGCATAAACAGGCGCTGTTTATCGCGCGGATACTCATGGTGATTACCATGCATGGTATAGGTAATTTTACGGGCTACCGGGTGTTCGCTCACCCAATGGAACAGGAAGCGATGTGCGATGTATTCAAAGAGGGTCCAGCCCAATACGGCCAACAGGTATACTAATGCAATGCGGACATAACTATATTGCAAAGAAGTTTTGCTGTAGTACAACATATAACCGATTACCGGCAGGTACATCCCAAAAATCACCACCGGATGGGTTTTCGTAAGCAGCTCCAGGTATTGGTTACTAAATATCTGCGCCTGGCCTTTATTATGTATTTTCTCAAACTTCATAACAGCTGATTTGATAGCTTCTGCAAAAATGTAGTCCTCTCCCGGTTTGGCCAGCCAATTTCCAATGAGCTGTTGGATTAGGGAGATGAATTGCAGAAAAAAGACATTCATCCGCAGTCCGTTTGTCCTATTTTCCGTTACATTTGATCCGCATAACTTTGAGAGATGAAAGCGAAAGAAACCGTTTCAGCATTTTTTGAGCTACATGGACAGGCCCATTCCGGGGAACAGTTTACCGTTAACCGGCTGGAAGAATTTGGTTGCAGCGATACTAACCTCCCTTCCGGCAGGCGGGATTTTTACAAGATATCGCTGATCATCCAGGGTGGAGGCACCTTATCTTATGCAGATAAATCACTTCGGATGAATGGGCCCGCCCTTTCGTTCATGAACCCCATGATTCCCTATTCCTGGGAACCTGCCATGGATCATCAAACCGGATACTTCTGCCTGTTTTCCGAAACGTTCATCGACCACCACTTAAAAGATGGCGGCCTGGCACAATCTCCGTTGTTTAAGGCTGGCGGCAATCATGTCTTCTTTCCTGATCCGGAAAAAACAGTTTTCCTGCAAAACATTTTTGAGAGCATGATCAGGGAAACCGGTGCCAGCTATGCCCATAAATATGACTTATTAAAAAGCTATGTACAGATACTGATGCACGAAGCGCTGAAAATGGAGGCACCTGATACCTACTACCAGGCTGGCAATGCCGCCCAACGTATCAGCGATTTGTTCCAAAACCTGCTGGAAAAACAGTTCCCGGCCAGTCCCCCGCATCAGGCCATCCGCTTTAAAAATGCCAACGAGTTTGCGGCACAACTATCTGTGCATACCAATCACCTGAACCGGGCATTAAAAGAAACCACCGGTAAAACCACCAGCGAATGGATAGCTGAAAAAATCAGCCAGGAAGCCAAAGCGCTGCTCCTGCACAGTCATTACGATATCGCGGAAATTGGCTATTGCCTGGGCTTTGAGCATGCTTCCAACTTTAACATCTTCTTCAAAAAACAAACGGGACAAACACCTAATCAATTCCGGAAAGCAACTGTTTCCATTTCATAACTTGCTGTTTGATTCGCATAATTTCCCGGATATAGCCCCAACTATCTTTGTGTCATAAACAGAAAAAAATATGACACAAGAGATTTTGAAAGACAAAGTAGCCCTCATCACAGGCGGTACCACCGGTATTGGTTTAGCCACTGCCGCTTTATTTCTTAAAAATGGCGCTAAGGTAGTCATTGCGGGTCGCCGTGAGAAGGAAGGACAAGCCGCCGTAGCCCAGTTACAATCCATCAGCCCTGATATCCATTTCGTAGCAGCCGATGTTTCCCAAAGCCATGCGGTACAACAACTGATAACGGAAACGGTACAACGTTTCGGCAAACTGGATATTGCATTTAACAATGCCGGTATAGAAGGTCATTTTGCCCCAATAACAGATACTACTGAAGACGAATTTGACCAGGTGATCGCCATTAACCTGAAAGGGGTTTGGTTATCCGCCAAATACGAGATGGAACAGTTTAAAAAACAAGGTACCGGTGGCGCCATTGTAAATACCTCTTCCTGGCTGGCACGGGGTGCTGCTGTTGGTTCTTCGGTATACTCTGCCAGCAAAGCCGGCCTGGATGGCATGGTTCGTTCCCTGGCCCTGGAAGGAGGCCCCGCAGGCATCCGCATCAACAATATTCAACCCGGCTATATTCATACGCCTATGTTCGAGCGGTTTTTCCCGGCTGAAAATGTGGAAGAGATACAGGCTCCTTTCCTGAAACATGCACCTGTTGGCCGTTTTGCGAAACCAGAAGAAGTAGCGGAACTGGTGTTGTGGCTGAGCAGCCCGGCAGCATCTTTTGTTACCGGTGAAAGTATTTTGGTAGATGGCGGCCTGGCAATAGGTGGACAAAGATGGTAGAACCCTGCTTTTTCATTAAATTTATGAAAGACGGATTCAGCAGGTGAAAATCAACATTGCCATTCCGCTACACCAACTTTGCATGCTATTATTCCATCAAGCAAAATTACTGTCATGGGAGCACATCAACATGAAGACGAGAAAGCAGCACATCAACCGGATGCGGAGAATCCTTATACCCTGTTAAACCTGAAGCTAACGCCTGTTGAAAAGTGGGCAGCCGGCATCCCCGCGGTGATAGCAGCCATGAGTGACCTGGTGGAAGCAAAAGCATTTTTCAGAGGTAACCGGGCATTACTTAGTATGAATCAGTTCAAAGGGTTTGACTGCTCAAGTTGTGCCTGGCCCGATCCGGATGATGAACGCTCCCCCATCGGCGAATATTGTGAAAATGGCGCCAAAGCCTTAGCGGAAGAAGCTACCACCAAAAAAATTACACCGGATTTTTTCAAGGAAAATCCGGTGTATGCATTATCAAAACTGGATGATTACCACCTGGGCAAGCTGGGACGGCTCACAGACCCGCTGTATATGCCGGAAGGCGGCACTCATTACCAGGCCATCAGCTGGGATGACGCGTTTAAAAAAATAGCCACACATCTCAATGCACTGGATAGTCCCCACCAGGCTGCTTTTTATACCTCCGGAAGAACCAGTAACGAGGCATCGTTTGTATACCAGTTATTCGCCAAAGAATTTGGGACCAACAATATGCCCGACTGCTCCAACATGTGCCATGAAACGTCGGGAACAGCGTTGCGCCCCACAATAGGCATCGGGAAAGGTACCGTCACACTGGAAGACTTTTATGAATCTGAGGTGATTATTATCATTGGCCAGAATCCCGGCACCAACGCCCCCCGGATGATGAGTGCACTGGCAAAGGCGAAAAAGAACGGCGCAAAAATTATTGCCATCAACCCGCTCCCCGAAGCGGGTTTAATGGGATTTCATAATCCGCAGTCGATACAAGGCGCCATTGGTGGTGGTGTGAAACTGGCAGATCTATACCTGCCGGTGAAGATCAATGGAGATATGGCCCTGTTAAAAGCTATCGCCCTCCTACTCCTTGAACTGGAAGATAAATTCCCCGGGAAAGTGCTGGACAAAGCATTCATTGCAGACAAAACCGTGGGATATGAAGATTTTATACAACAGTTTAAAGACAGGAATTATCAACTTAGTGAACTGTCGGCACTTTGTGGGGTTTCAACAGACGACTTGCACAAAGCTGCCGAGATGATTGCCTTCCACAAAAGAATTATATTCTGCTGGGGAATGGGCTTAACGCAGCAACCCAATGGTGTAGATATGCTGCAGGAAATTCTCAACATCATACTGCTGAAAGGAAGTATCGGCATTCCGGGCGGAGGGCTTTGCCCAGTAAGAGGCCACAGCAACGTACAGGGAAACCGGACCATGCTGATTGATGAGAAACCAACCAATGAACAGCTTGACCGTTTGGAGCAACATTATGGTTTTAAAATGCCACGTGAACACGGTTACGATGTAGTCAGGGTCATCAAAGCTATTCACGAAGAAAAGGTAAAAGTGATGTTTTGCATGGGCGGAAATTTTCTTTCGGCCACGCCCGATACTACTTATACCGCCAATGCACTCAGGAAGCTACGCCTGTTGGTTTGCGTGTCCACAAAGCTGAACAGAGGGCACCTGGTTCACGGAAAAGAAGCTTTAATTCTGCCTACCTACGGCCGGAGCGATAAAGACATCGTTAACGGAGTGCTCCAGATCATCAGCACAGAAAACTCCATGGGTGTTGTGCAGGCATCGAAAGGTGTGCTGGATGCCGTTTCTAAAAACCTGGTGAATGAAACGCAGATTGTATGCCGGATGGCAATGGCTACATTGGGATCAAAGTCTGTCGTAAACTGGCCCCTTTATCACGATAGCTATGATGCCGTAAGAGACGCTATTGAACAATGTATTCCAGGATTTGAAGATTACAATACACGTGTTCGTCAAAAAGGCGGTTTCTATCTTCCGAATGAAGCCAGGGATGAACAACGCTTTGCCAAAGAGTTGGGAGGACGCGCACCTTTTACCCTCACAGAAATTCCCACCAATCACCTGGAAGAAGATGAATACATGATGGCCACCACCAGGCCCCATGATCAGTTCAACACCACCATTTATGGCCTGGACGACCGTTACAGGGGCATCAAAAATGAGCGTCGCGTTATCTTTATGAATCAGCAGGATATTGACAACGCAGGTTTTAAAGCAGGAGATAAAGTAGATTTGTATAATTTTGATGATGGCATAGAGCGCATCGCACCTTTGTTTATTATTGTTTCGTATCGTATTCCGCAGAAGAGTACTGTTACGTATTTCCCGGAAACCAATGTATTGGTTTCTATTAATAACGTGGTGAAAGGCAGCAATATGCCCGCTTCCAAATATGTAAAAATAAAAATAAAGAAACATGATCCTGGGGTATACCGGAAACTGCCACAGTAGATTTAAGCACTAGTATGATTATAAGAAATAAAGAACATTGGTTCAGGATGCTTTTTGTCTGGCATGGCTCCGTATTACCACGATTGGTGCCCCGGCTGATCCTGTTGTTTTTGTTGTCTGTTGCAGTGGTATATCTTCATGGAACGATCTTCACTTTTAAGGTTCCGTTGAACCCCGCCCCTTTAACCTTATTTGGTTTTGTGCTGGCGTTATTCCTGGGCTTCCGCAACAACGCCAGCTATGAACGCTTTTGGGAGGGCCGCAAGCTCTGGGGGGCTTTACTCAATTATGCGCGGGCGCTCACCCGGCAGGCATTGACACTGGGCCATGGACCCTCCACATCTGTACCCGATTTCGTGCAGTTACTCAGCGCCTTTACCTATGCGCTCAAGCACCAGCTACGGGGAACTGATCCCCGGACGGACCTGGAAACACGCCTGAACGAGCAGCAATTTGCGGTAGTAGCTGCTGCCAAATATAAACCGGTGATATTAACCCGGTTGATGGCGGAATGGGTGCAGCAAAAGCGACAGGAAAACCAGATCGACTCCATTCAACAGGCCCGCTTTGATGAGAACCTGGACAAACTGGAAGAAATTACAGGCGGTTGTGAGCGGATTCAATCTACGCCGATACCCTACAGCTACCGCGTGTTGTTGCATCGCACGGTATACATCTATTGCTTCTTATTACCCTTCGGCCTGGTCGATGGCCTGGGATGGTTCACCCCATTTATCGTAGCTTTTGTGGCTTATACCTTTGTGGCCTTTGAAGCTATCGCCGATGAAATTGAACAGCCTTTCGGGACCGACGCGAATGACCTTCCGTTGAATAATATGTGTGCCATGATTGAGCATACCATCCATGAACTGGCAGACATGCCCTATGAAACGGTTCAAAAGAGCCATGGGCATATTATAGATTAGTATCCGGTAAAATATTATTTTACCGGATGCCAATGATACTATCTTATTGTACTGCCGATGGCGCTACGCCGTAGGCCTTCTTAAAGGCAAACGAAAAATGGGAGAGATCTTCAAAACCTACTTCCAGGTATACATCGGAAGTTTTCCTATGCTTTTCTTTAATCAGGTAATATGCTTCCTGCAAGCGCTTTTGCTGTAGCCAGCGACTGGGAGAGGTATGGAATATTTTTTCGAAGTCGCGTTTGAAAGTAGCCAGGCTTCTGCCGGTCAGGTAAGCAAATCTTTTCAGCTCCACATTAAAATGGAAGTTTTGCTGCATAAATGCTTCCAGGTCTATTTTACCGGGGATACTGAAATCGAACAGGATGTCTTTCAGTTCGGGATTTACTTTCAGCAGCAGCAAAATGGCTTCTTTTAATTTCAATTTCATCAGGTGCTCATTGCCCTCATTATTCAGGGCATCGTACGGCTGCAACGACTGCATATAACTTGTATAGAGTGGATGCGGCTTCAGCAGGGTTACTACGGGCCCATTAGCTTGTTTATCGGCCGTATAACCATATTCCATGCTAAACTCCCGAAGTGTGTCTTCATCCAGGTATACAGAGATGGTTTTAAACTCGCCATTGTCCGGTGGCTGTTTGATGAATTTCAACAGGCTATTCCTACGGAAAAATCCGAACTCCCCCTCATTCCGGACAATGGATTGCCTGCCATCATTGAAAGTGATGGAACCGGAGATCTGGTAACTAAACACATGTACCGGCACAAACTGTTCCCCTTCCCTGCTCCTGTTCACGTAACAGGAATATACTATCTGGTTCGACATACAACTACAAGATACTATTTTATTGCTTTGCGGTAAATGCCCGTCCTACTTCGGTATCCAGGAAATTAACGGCATCGTCATGATCCGTGGAAATTGTTACGGGCAGCCATTCTTCAAACTCCGCCTGTCTTGTTTCGTTTGCTTTCTTCAAAATGGTGGCGGCTTCACTGCCTAACACCAGGTGCACCGGAGGATTGGGATGGTCTACCAGTGCTAGCATCACTTTCGCTGCTTTATCCGGATCACCAATGGGAACGTGATTACCATTTCTCACGAAGTTGATCATCCAATCTACCGTAGATTCATAGCCTGCTACTTTGGGTGCGTAAGTCATAGATGCGCCGGCCCAATCCGTGCGGAAACCGCCCGGCTCTACGGAGGTGACGCGGATACCCAGTGGCGCCACTTCTTTTGCCAGCGCTTCTGTAAAGCCTGCCAGTCCGAATTTGGCTGCCTGATACATCGTTAATCCTGCATTGCCGACTCTTCCACCAATAGAACTGATTTGTAAAATACGGCCGGAACGTTGCTGCCGCATATGTGGCAATACTGCCCGCGTAATCGTAATAGGTGCGTATAAATTGGTCTCCAGTTGACTGCGGACCTGTTCTTCTGTATATGCTTCCGCTGCGCCGGAAATGCCGAAGCCGGCGTTATTAACGAGGACGTCTATCTTGCCGAAGTGTTCAATAGTAGTGGCTACGGCCTGTTGGATTTCATCGTTGCTGGTAACATCCAGTTTTAGTACCAACAACTGTTCTCCATATTGGGATGCGAGATCCTCTAATTGTGCGGTGTTTCTGGCGGTAGCAGCCACGCGATCGCCTTTTGCCAATACTGCTTCAGTGAGACTACGTCCAAGGCCGCGGGAACTTCCTGTGATAAACCAAATCTTTGTCATGATGATGTTTTTGTTTAGACAAAGGTCGGGGAGAATGGGGAGTGGGGTTTTGTTGAGCGGCTCAAATGTGGTTTGTTGGGAGGCTCAGGGCAAACAGAGAAATTACTGGTTTTTATAGGAAAAATTGAGGATGTTGGCCTCCTGGCCGGCGTCCACTTTTCCTTTCCATTCTTCCTCTTCATTACTATATTTAGCGTCAGTTAGATTCAATCCCAGTGCATTGCTTTTCAAAGTAATATATTCAAATGCCGGAAAATTACCGACCCCCCAATTCTTTTTGTACCCTACAAAACCAAACCTATTGAAAATATCATCCAGGGACGAGTAAATTTCATCAAACAATTCCTTTAAAGACATTGCCGTATTAATTAGTTCAACCTTATAGCCACTATTAGCAGGTGATAATTCATTCACCTGTACAATAAGGTTAGCGCCTGGTGATTCAATGCTAACATTCCACGAAAAGATGATAAAATGGTCTCTCCATTGCGTTTCGAATGAGTACGGATAATATTGTTGTTGGTTATTTATCACAACATCGTATATAAAAAACAAGTTGTTCAACAGTTCTTGAAAACCGTCTCCATAATCATCACTATGTAAGATTTTGATCTTTCTATCTCCATCAAAAAAAGATGCGGTTATGTACCCTAATGTTTCCAGCTCAAATTTGATTTTCATAATGATATTAATTTATTGGAGCAATGTGATCTACACTCTCCCGATGTTTAGACCACTTTTCATATATCGCCACCAACGCTATTGAAATGATAGTAGCAAAACACAGATCCAGCAATAAATGCCAGGCATAGAAGTTTTCAGTGCCCCCAAATAAATAATGGAATGTGCGGATAGTTTGTTTATGACTGAAATAAACTCCTTAACTGGATAAGACTATGACTCCAACAGGCATATAGAAACACGATACCAGTCTCTATTTCGGGCAGATCAGCGTGATAGTGATTAATCCTTACATTAAATCCTCCAGCAACCAGCTCTTCTAAAAAGCTCGTACACAATAAAGATATTCTATATTTGTTTATTACAGCTATAGTTATATGAATACGAAGAAAATATTCTTACGCCTTAAAAACGGAGCAAAAATTACGACTTCGTACAGAAAAGCCAGCGATACAACCTATACCATACATTTAAGCTTTAGCAATCAACTGTTCAAATTACATTCCTACATCTTAGATGGTAATGATGTTTTCGATGAAGATAATTATAAGGAAGAAAAAATAATAGAGATAACGGATTTCAATGAGTTTATACAGGTTCTTACAACACAATTTCCTGGGATTACCTTTACCCGATAAACAAACCTGTTCTATCTATTATTTCTTGCCAAATAAAGGAATTCTCTTCTACTCCATTCACATACATATAATAGTCATAGCCAAACCTTATACATACATCATTAACGCTACAATACAGCTCACACCATACATAGTCTCTTAGTATCAGTTTCATTAACGCGGGTAACATTTCCAGGCTAGCAGTATAATTATCGCTTATTTTCTCATACATCTCTAATAGTTCTCCTGGTGCTCCTTCTCCGGAATACTTTTCTAACTTCCTGACTATAACCTGGTACCCCTTATTCAAATTGAGTATCAATGCAGCGGCATCGATATACCTTTGTTCTGTTTCCAAATATTCGTTAAGCGTTAAGTCAATACCATTGAATTTCTTCCCAATATCTGAATAAGATGTCCATTCTTCAGCTATTATGGTATTTGTATTGCTTGTTTGCTGTAAATAGCCGTATTTAGTAATCCTTATTGCTGTATATCTCCATGTATCCATATGTCTAATGTCTATTCCTTATCTTTCATTATCATATCACTCGCCCTGAAAGCAATACAGGTCTATATCTAATTCAGCTCCAATATAGGACAATACGTCTATTGCCTGAAGGCCAAAGTGAAAACCCGGATTTACTTCATCATGATAATTTACCCCTACAAAAAACTCGATAGAAAATTCTGTGGAAATCTTCTTTAATATATCCTTTCTTGACAATACCACCTCTCTTATGAATTTATCAATGAATGTTTGAACCCATTCACTCGTTGTAAACTCTTCCCTATATTCCCAGTAATTGTAGTCAAACTTCTTTTCAACTTCTCCTCCGGGCGTTTTGACAATATAACTTTCACCCACGCCGTGTGAGTCCGTGGGAATTAAACCTAATGTAGCAGTTAAAACCTCTGTCGCACAAGTATGCGATGAGATTTTAATGGCGATAGAAATGGCGTTCATTAGTTATGTTCTATTTATGATAAAAACTTCACATTGATCCATACTTCTATAGTTCTCCAGCCGATCTATTTTTTTTAAGATCATATTTAACCAGGTCAAGTGCCACCGCCAATTGTATTTGATTGGTTTTGCTAAGCCCTTGTAAATATTGCTTAACGGTTATCGAATCAATTATTGGCGCAACATGGCTGTCATGACTGAGCTCAATTTTTGCTACTAATTCATCATTAATTAATACCTTATAAAAATCCTCTCCCTGTTCTGGAATATGACCAATTACGTAGGCCGTAATCATTTGTGGATAATGCACCTTTAAAACCTCCAATAACCCTTTTCCCCTTTCGCCAGCAGGGAAAATATCAGAACTAAATAACCGTTCATGCGAGCCAATAAGCCGCTCCCGATACTGCTGTTCCACCATGCTTCCAATAAGCTTCATAGAATTCTATTGTTTTAAAATTCACAGTATTATCAATCCACGTTGAGTTCAAGTGTCATTTCCTCTTAATACATCCTCAAGATCATGCAATCGATATGATTCATCGACTTCCCATCCAATAAAAGTATTCTGTAACTTTTCCCCGGATACTTCTCAAGTGAGTAAGAGTCCTTATTCTGCCAGATGAAGATTACTTTCCTTTTAGGGCGTTTCGATATGTCTTTTTCACACTTATTCTGGCTTCAATGATCTCAACGGGATATATTTGTCAGGATCATCAAAAATCCCCTTCCATGAGCTGTCTGGCAAGTGTGTTTCCACCTCTATATCATTAAAATAACTAATAAACATTTTCATATCAAAATCTATGAAGAATACAATATGTAATAAACCAGATGCCTGAAGCATTTGGTAGCTAATTCGATCATTCTCTATTGCGCTAAAATAATCAAGTGAAACACTACCAGGTGAGGATAAAGCAGCACTATTGCGTGTCATTGCTGCCATTATAAGGGACGTTAAAACTAAACAGATTTATACTCATTAATAATTTGCTATAACGCAACAGACCCAGCAAAAGCTGGGTCTGTTGCAAGACTCTTCTCTTTCATTAAATAACCATACTCAATCCATACTAAATCCTGACATTATTAATTGTCCGGTAAAAAAATCCAATAATGAACCATCTCTATTAATAGAGTCACCATCATCGTAAAAATAGACCATTGGATTGTCGCCGTCATCTGTAAGAAAATAAGCATATTGATATCCTTGATGCGACCAGAATACAAACGCTGTTTCAGGTATCGTCAGTTCTTTTTCAAATAGTATCCCTTCAAAATTTTCCCTCAGTGAAAATATATGCTTGAAAAATACATCCGACCCCAACATATACTTACCAGCATCCTTCCCCATAGCATACAAAAAATCTTTGTATACTCCAGGAAGTGAGGTACTAAAATACCACTCAATTCGATTTATATCAGCTTTGCTACAACCTTTCAATCTACATCCCTTCTTTATAAGAAATTGTTCAAGTGCTTGAATATCCATATTACTTACTTTACTCCTATACCGTTTACAAATTGAATTTTAACATCTGGAAACTTCCTCTGAAATTGTTCCACAACACCAGAACAAGATGCGCAGAAAGGCCGCTCTGATGTCAATTTTAACGTCCCCTTTACATCTTTTTGACCTTTAAGCATTTGATTTAAATTTTCAAATAATTTAGCTTCAGAGTCCTTAAATCGATCAAACCCAACCTTTACATATTCAAATGCCCTATTATTCTCAGCGGTCAAACCCACCGCACCAGACACTTCCTCCGCACCACTAAAGGCAAATTGATTTATTTTAATTCCATTCACCTCTCCTTCCAACAATGCTATATTATGCCCATTCAGTCCACCCTTAATGCCATATAAATTCCTTATAAAATCTATCTTACTAGCAGCTTCTCTTGTTTCTATCGCAGATGTAATAGCCCCATCTAATTTTTTTAAAATTGTACCTGCTGCCGATTTGGTGGCGTTCGAAACTGCGCTAAAGTCCATTTTGCTTGTCGCAAAGCCCAATGCTAATGTAGCTCCCTGTTCCCACGCCTTAGCAGTTAATAAATCCTTACCTGTTTCTTTAATTTGTTGTCTCCATGGTGTTTTTGTTGCGTATGTATATTGCGCTACTGCCGCCTTTCCAATATTGCGCCCTAATTCCTGAAACTCAGACTTAATCTCGCTATAATTCGCAGTTGGTGATTTAGTTGCTAAGGAGGTAATTGTGTAAGATCCGGAATTAAATACATCTATTAGACCATTCATTACATTAATCGCTCCATTATTGGCAACATTAACAGCGTTTAATACTAAATTATCTCCATACTGAAACTTGTTGATTGGTGCAATCGATACCTCATTCCCATCTAGGTCAATAAATAATATTGGTTTATTGCCTGCAAACTGATAAGGTGTATAAAAGGCATATTCACTAGTCAACGGGTCTACACTTAGGAACTTTGCAATTCGTGGATCATACACTCTCATCCCATAATCCTGCTGATTTCCCTCTCCCTTCACCTCATTATCATTCTCCTTCCCGTTAAACCCATACCTATAACCAACCGATCCTAAACACCATCTCTCTTCCGCCAGGCCGAATACCAAAGGTATAGTTCTGTGCAGATACTACTTTAATATACGGACACAATATCCAGAAATATCTTCTCACAAGAGTACCATGCTCTCTTACTCTTAAAATTCAGATTAAAAAGATGCGAGATGGCAACCTATGTTCCTAACAGATTCTATCAAAATACCCTAAAGATAATGATCTATCCAACGAAACTTTACATTCTCAGCTTGGGAAAAGAATTAAAAAATGAGATTTCGTCTCTATTACACTTCAACACGATATAGCGTAATTCTTCGGTCCCTACTAAAAGGGAAAGCGCTTTACTATAGTTTTTATTCCTATCAAAATCTTTATTTGTCACAAATTGAATGATAATAAAATCCGACTTACTCTTAGCATCATAACAACCCATGTAAAGTTTAACATCTTTTCGAAAAGGTCTGCTTAATTCGTGTCCTAAGCTTTTATTGATTCTAAGATAAGATAATAGAAAAGATTCCACTTTACCGAGCCTAACAGAGTCAATTATTACAGCAGGTAAAAACTCTTCGTTCTTTTCAGGTCTACTATTTGGGTAAAAGAAAATTTCTTCAAATCTATTCCAATAAGTACATGTGTCCTGCAGTAAGACCGAGATACTATTTCTTGGTGAAACAATTTTAATTCCTTCTACTTTGGGTATTATTCTATCATTGGATTGATTGCAAGAATTAATCTGAGCTTTCAGGCTCAAATTTAAAAAGACCCAAACAATAAGAGCAATAGTAAAATGTCTCATACTAGTGAAGTGGTCTAAAAAATTCATAAATAGGGAATGGATTTAAAGGTTCTAACCTTATTGGTACGCCAATTTTAACAGGAGTCAATACAGGATTATTCAGCCCACTCTTTCCCCCTCTTATTTGTCTTCCGCCAAAATTCACGTTAGCAGGGAACTCTAAAACTCCCTGATTATTATTATAAAAAAGTCTTAACGGTAGATTTCCATGAATTCTCAAAACATTCTCCCAATACATTGCATTTTTTTCAGAATATGAAATATTGGGAGATACGTTTGGTACCTGTGTAAAATTAAACGCCCTTGGAGAATTTGTTAGAATATCCCACACATGCCCCAGTTCATGTCCCAATGCAATATACGTTGGAACAGTATGGCTTTTCTTACCTTCATATAATGTCCGGTCTTGCGGATCATTTGCGATTGAATAAACGTCAATCTGTGGAGTCTGGATACCACTAGCCAGCTCACTAAAATATTTAACTGAGGCAGTTTCAGACCCCTGAGTATTTGGTCCTCCTCTGCCCATCAGATTAACAATATTTTTCTTTCTATTAATAATACTTGTAACCATATTAAAATCAGCAATACCATTTAAAGTATTATAATCACTTGCAAGTCTCTTTACATTTGCATCCTTAATATTTGCTATATTAACTGCAGTTCGACTACCGGTAAAAATCCAACTTCCACCTACATAACGCATTTCGTCGTTCTTTCCCATATTTAAAACCGCTGTATCACCATAAACATCCGTGTAGCTAATAGGATTATTTCTAAAAGTAGAATATTCACTTATTCCTATTGATGGTGTAGGGTCTAAATTCCATCTCCTACCTATCCTCGGATCATACTCCCAGTACTGAGCCGTATAGCTATTTCCTTCTCCTTTAATCTCATCTGATTTCTCTTGCCCATTAAACCCATACCTGTAAGCCACCGATCTTGATGACAGTTTTCATAGCCGACTTAACAGCTAAGGGCATCATACACATAACTATTACTATCAAAGAACTCTCAAGAAATAAATGACTCCTCACATTTGAACACCGAATAATCTAAGCAAGGGAATACTATGCTCCGTCATAGGTACCTTATTCTAATTCAAAAAGAATTTTAAAAAAATAAATATACATAAAATGTGTAAGCCTATTTCAGAATAAGCCATAAACATAAACATATACCCATTAACAACTTACAATGTAATATAAGTAATAAGGTCCTATTATTGCAGGACCTTATTACTTACCGAAACTATTTCAATAGAAGTGTATACAATAGAGAGTACTCTATGATGTCACTGACTTGTCCAAACGGAATAACCTTCACCCCGGATATCAAATCTAAAACCTGGAGGTAAGGCTAAAAACAAACATATCTTTTCGGATTTCAACAATCGTTTGGGAATACACGGGCATTGACAAGATGACAATTAGGACCAACAATACATATTTCATAGTACTTCACGTTAATATAGGACAACATCTGTTCACAGATAAGGGCAAACAAATCTAAAATCAACAAGTATACAGAATAGTTTATTATGATTACTGCTTATAATAGATGCAATATTAAAATTACAGATCAACAACTCCAATAACACTTTCGTGTGAAAACGTTATCTGGTTAATTATGGTTTGAAATTCGGTAGGGTTCACGCATCTTATTTGCGTAGTGGTTATTCTTTTAATTGGAAAATAGCGGTCAGTAAAACACAGCCGCCATCTACAAAATAGTCAAAAACAAAAAGCTATTGCCGCATTCCGCAACAATAGCTCTTCACCATATCTTTTCACCTCTACTCCGCCTTCAACGACCGCACCGGGTTCATCATCGCGGCTTTCAGCGCCAGGAATCCTACTGTCAGCAACGCTATCAGCACTGCCGCCAAACCGGCTAAACCAAAAGTCCACCAGTGAATATGGACGCGGTATGCGAAACCATCCAGCCAGCGATGCATGCCCCACCAACCTAATGGTGTAGCAATCAATACGGCGATCAAGACAAGTTTTACAAAGTCGCCCGATAGCAACGCTACGATATTGGTAACAGAAGCACCCAATACTTTACGGATACCGATTTCTTTCAATCGTTTTTCTGTGGAATAAGTAGCCAGACCAAATAAGCCTAAACAGGCAATGAAGATGGTCAAACTACCAAACGCAGCGAATATTTGCCCGAAGCGCACATCCTGTTTGTATTGGTCGTTAAAGGCCTGATCCAGGAAGTTATAGCGGAATGGCCGCTGTGGCTCCATAGCATTCCAGGTATGCTCCAATTCTGCGATTGTTTTAGGAAGATTGTCTGATTTGATGCGCAGGGATATTTTATTCTTACTGTCATCGTCCGCCATTCTTAAGGTGAGTGGTTCTACTTTCTTGTGGAGCGACTGGTAATTAAAATCTTTCACCACCCCTACTACGGTACCTTTGCGGCCCCATTGCTCAAAACTTTTGCCGACAATGTCGGCCGGTTGGGCGTATCCATATAAGCGGGCAGCGGCTTCATTAACGATCAGGGAATACGTGGTGTCTCCCGGAAACTCCCTGGCGTAGGCACGGCCGGCCGCCATCTTCATTTCATAGGCTTTGAAGAAATCATAGTCCACTTCGTAAATAGCAGGATCGTAATGCTGCATGTCACCGTTGCTGGTGGTGATACCAGTGCCGGCGTTCGGGAAAAAATCGCCCGGCACTGCCCGGGAAGCAGTAATGGATTGCACAGCGGCATTTTCGGCTAACCGGCTTTTTACGGTTTCTATGTTTTTGTTGACGGTAGCATCGCCGCCATAATCGATGACCAACATCTGATCCTGCCGGAAGCCCAGGTTCTGGGCGCGCAGGTGATCCAGCTGGGAATATACGATAGCAGTGCAGGCAATCAAGGCGATAGATAAGCTAAATTGAAATACTACCAGCCCTTTTCTTAACTGTATACCTTTGGTGGAAGAATCGAACTTACCTTTCAACACCAACGCTGGTTTAAAACGGGCCAATACCCAGGCAGGGTAAATACCGGCGGGTATGCCTACCATGAACGGTGTTATCGCCAGCAGCAATCCCATTTTCCAGTTCAGCAGATCCGCGTAAAGTAATGGCTTACCAGACAACTCACGCGCCAGCGGCAACAACAGCAGCACTAATCCCAACGCCGCGATGGTAGCCAATGCCGCAATCAATACGGCTTCTGTCAGGTATTGGAAAATAAGTCCCTGCTGATAGGCGCCTACTGCTTTACGTACACCTATTTCTTTTGCCCTTTCCATAGAACGGGCGGTGGTAAGATTGATAAAGTTAATACCTGCAATAAACAGGATGAAAGCCGCTACCAGCGAAAATATATACACATTGGCGATGCTGCCGGTAGGACCCGGCTGCCGTCCTGCCTGCGAATGCAGGTATGCATTTTTCAATGGTTCAAAAGTGATGGTATAGTTATTCTCTGTTCCGCCGGTGTTGTATTGTTTTAAAAATCCCGGCACTTTGGTTTGCATCGCCGCTATATCAGTATGTTCGGGTACCAGGAAATAGGTGTAAAAATCTACATATCCCCACTCGTTAAAAATCTCCGGACGTATTTTCCGGAAGGTACTCATAGATACCAACGCAGAAAATGTAAAGTGGGAATTGGCGGGCACATCTTCCATTACACCAGATACTGTCAGCGTAATATTATCTGCCTTAAACACTTTTCCAACAGGATCTGCATCACCAAAATATTTCTTCGCCATACTTTGCGTCAGCACAATATTATATGGATTTTTGAGTACGGTGGCCCGGTCGCCGGATAATATTTTCCAACTGAAGATATCGAAGGTGGAAGAATCAGCAAACTGCAGATTGCTTTCCTGGAAGCGCTTATCACCGTTCTGCATCAGCACCGTCAACGGACTGGTAAACTGCGTTACCTTTAGTACTTCCGGGAAATGAGCAGCCAGGGCTGGTCCTACCGGTGCACAACCCCATACCTGGTATTCCTCCGAAGCAGGTGGGGGCATATCTTTTTGCCCGGTTGGATTGCGGAATGCCTGCAGTACCCGGTATATTTCATTGTAATTTTTGTGATAACGATCGTAAGAAAGTTCATCTTTTACATATAGGATGATGAGCACACAGCAGGCGATACCTACGGTTAAACCGGTAATATTGATCAGCGCGTAAACTTTACTCCTGGAAAGACTACGCCAGGCGATCTTTATATAGTTTTTGATCATAAATGTAAAATTATAACAAGGTATGCTTCCATCAGCCAAAAAAATGCCATTTAAAGGAATCCGCTACCACGGCGGAATGGCAGGTACAACAAGCTCCCCTGCTGTTCAAATACGGACACTTTATTACAGAAATGGACATTCGCAGGTCAGTAAAACAATCTTTTCCGAACATCCCTCCTTTTAAATTGTTTATCCATTCAGGTAGCTGTTTTTTATATCTTCTTAAACAAATACATATATGAAAACGATGCTAATATTAACTGACTTTTCTGAAAATGCCTTCCGTGCGGCCGAATACGCTGCAGAAATAGCGGAGCCTTTAGGAATTAGCCGCATCGTGTTATATCATGCCTATCAAACCGTTATTGGAGGCACAGATTTACCCATCGGCAATTCACAGGGTACGCAGGAGATGTACCTGGAGAGCATTTCCCAGCTGGCGCTGGTACAGGATCGCCTGAAATCAATGGTGAAAGATATCAGGATAGACCTTCACACAAAAGATTATTCCCTGCCCTCCTATATTGGTGAATTATGTAAAAATGAAGAAATAGATCTGGTGGTGATGGGCGTATCCGGCCGATCCGGACTGGAAAAGTTACTGCTGGGTAATACCACTTCCATGATGATTGAGCAGAGTAAAGTACCCGTATTAATTGTACCGAAAGATACCCATATCGGCAGAGGCATGAAATCGGTGGTTTTCACCACCGACCTGAAAGATCATACGGGTATTCCGGTGCATCAATTGTATGAAGTGCTGGATGCTTTCCGGGTGCCGGTGCAGGTAGTGAATGTACAGAAGGAAGCATCCGAAAAATATGCTGAAGAAGCCCGGAATACGATGGCCAGCCTGCATAACATTTTTGAAAAGTACAACGCCACTTTCGATTATATCAACGACGATGATACCGTAGATGGCATTCTTTCGTATTCCGATCGGCACCACGCTTCCATGATTATTATGATTCCGCGGAAAACCGGTTTCCTCTCTTCCTTATTTAAAAGCAGTATTTCAAAAAAACTGGCTTATAATTCCAATGTTCCGTTGTTGTCTTTACCACCGGCTCCCGGTGGAGATCAAACCGCTGGCGAATAATGCCAGCGGTTTTTTATTTAAATCAATACTTTATTATCGACGGCACATTTGATCAGCATGGCAGTATTACGTGCATTGAATTTGCCGAGTAAATTCCGCCGGTGACTATCGACGGTGTCTGAGCTGATAAACAGTTTTTCGGCTATTTCGTGATTGGTATGTCCGTTGGCAATGAGCGACAACACTTCTTTCTCCCGCTTGGTGATGTGTAAATGCCCTATACCATCTGTTTTGAGGGCTTGTTTTAAGGCTGCTGAGAGATAGGTGCGTCCGGAATATACGTCGCGTATAGCTTTTAACAGTTCCTCTTTATCGGCATTTTTCATCAGGCAACCACTGGCGCCACTGTCTAACATATCAGCGATACCGCTGTCGTTTTTATCATAGCTTAATCCCAGTACGGCTACCTCAGGGTAGCGTTTCTTGATATTGGCACAAAGTTCAGCGCCACTGATATCAGGTAAAAGGGTATCGAGTAAAACAACATCTGCGGTATGGTGGTCGAGGAAGTGAAGACAGGAAATGCCGTTCCTGGTTTCACCCGTCAATTGAATATCTGATTCCAGGCTGAGCAGGGATTTTAATCCCTCTAAAATCAATGGGTGATCATCAACAAAATATAAACGAATCATGGTTTTTCAGTTTGCTGTAACGTTGGTATACGATGGCATAATGATGTTGGGCGAACAAGTGAACTAGTCATTTACCAGGTATCTAAGATAGTAAAAAAAACCGTCGGTTTAACGACAAGACAAGTTTAAACCATCAACATACAGGCGCCCCAGTCAGGTTTAATTTCAGGGTCCGCAAAACTGATAAGCGACAGCCCGATCCCGGCAATTCCTTCCAGCACATTATGGCTGCTCACGTAGTTCGGATGATGATAAAATTTATACCCTGCGGGGCCGTCCGTCCAGGTATTCATTTGTAAAGTGGTATGCAGCCACTGCTGCGATGCATCCAGCAATAAGGTATCACCGGTAGCCAGTCCGGCTTGCTGAAGGAGGTGTGCAATGCCGGCACTGCCATGACATAAACAGGCATCATGTACAGCCCCATTTTTCACATTGCGGTATTGCGCGATATGCTGTAACATCGTAATCGCTTCCTGCTGGTAATCTTTTTTGTGGAGGCGTTGGCCGGTATTCCAGAGCATGGTAGCAATGCCCAGGTCTCCATAGCACCAGCCCAGGCGGCTATGGGCCTCTCCCATTATTTGGTTATTGCCGTCCACCAGCACCGGGAACAGGGATTGGCTGTTATCGGCCGTTTGCCGGATTCCCAACAGCCATTGTATACTTTTTTCTATGAGTGGCAAGGTGGTTTCCCGGGCAATCCCTTTTTCATAACAACGGGCCAGTATGTCGATGATAGCGGGGTTACCATGCGCGAGGCCGAGGTTAAACAGATCCTTATCCGGGTTTTCCTGGCTGCGACTGGAAAAATGATCCTTCCAGGCGATGCCGCCGGGAACGGGCATAGCGCTTTTTTCCAACTGCTGTACCAGCATCTCCAATTCTCTGCCAGCTGCACCGGCAGGCCATCTTTCCAATAGGTAAAGTGCCGACCCCAGGCCCTGGTGCAGAAAATCATTGCGCCCGGCGGATAATTCCGTACGCATAAATGTTGCTATCTGCGCGTCGATATCGGCAAAGCTGTCGGCATCCTCATCTGCTTCAATAAAGCCCATTTGCGTTAAATGCTGTATGCACCAGGATATCCCTGCAATACCGCTGCAGTGAGAACCATCCATAGGTATGTCAGATAAGTCCTGCAGGCATTTTTCTATAATCTCATATACTTTTCCAAGATGTGTTTCATCGCCGGTAAGCTGATAATAATAGGCATAAAACAGGGCGACACCGGTATAACCTCCCAGGAGGCCACTGTTGGTATTGGTGGTGGTAAACCCGTCCAGTTCTGTACAGATCCTTTGCAGGATTAAGCTTACTTCATTCTTATGATTCATGTGCTGAAATGCCTTTATAAACATATAATGGCAAAACATGTATTGCTTAGTGCATACATGTTTTGCCATACAGTCAGGTTGCGGATAATAAATTTACGAGCAGTTAGCTGTTAGCCATTGGCTTTTAGCAAATGCAGCGAAAATGAACGTTTTATGTTCTTTACCGCATTTGCTAACCGCCAAAAGCTAATGGCTAAAAGCTATTTAAATTAGTAGCGGCAGGAATCTACACTGCATATAGGAGCACCCTGGCTCATATTGTCAGTGCAGATGCGCAGGGAGCAAAGGACGGAACAGGTACCCACCGTTGCTGCCATTTCCTGCTGGCCGGAAGCCGCTGAAAGACTGGCTACTTTTATTTTACCCAAACTTAGTTTTTTTGCTGATAGCTTTTTCATAACAAATGATTTTTAGCAGTACAGTAAATTAAATAATTCAGAAAAGGCAGATGTCTGCGCTGCACATGGGCGAACCCTGGCTCAGACAAGTGATTTTTTCACTAGGCACGCAACGAAGTGATAGCATGAAGGCATCTTCATTTACATTGACTTTACTGAGGTCGGCCACTTTTATTTTACCCAGACTTAATTTTTTTGCTGATAGCTTTTTCATCATGCGGCGTTTAGAAACAGGTATCTTTTGAAATAGGAGGTGTACATTTCGCCATCAGGCTGCAACCGGTACGGGTTGGGGCTTTTTCATCTGCCTGCTCCAGGCTGCTGATGCTTAATTTGGCTACTTTTAATTTACCGAGGGCAAGTTTTTTAACAGGTTCTTTTCTCATAATAGCAAATTTATGTGGTTGAAAAAATAAAGACTATTGTTTGGCAGGTTGTAAAAATAGGGCCATAAAAAAAAATACAGGTTTTCATCATCATTACAGGATATCGTAAATGTAGGCAGAAACTGTTTACCAGCCACTCACGTAAAAACGTGATTTTTCCGAAAGCATGTTTAAACATAAAATTTCCCTGTTTTACGTGATAGGCAGGTGCAGGAGAAACTGCTACCTTCAGCACCTAATGATGACCTGGGCCATGATCAGAGCTGAAAATTTTTATGTTGTAAGAACACCGTTGTTGCCAGTGAATATCATCACTACCTTACAACCCATCACAAACGACACACTCGCCGCTACTATCAAAGAAATATTCCGGGACGAATACCTGCAGGAAGCCATTTATATTGCTTCCCCGGAATTATACATGGAGCTGCAGAAGTGCTGGCAGGGAGCATCTACCAATGAAAAAGATAACTACAAGCTGGCCTCCTCCCTGTATCGTTACCTCCTGCGGATGAGTACCCGCTGCACACCATACGGACTCTTTGCCGGTTGCGCCACCGGCGAACCCGCAGACCATACCAGCATTCAACTGGAAGATAAAAAACATCATAAAAAACATGGCCGTCTCGACATGAACTATGTGGCCGAACTGGCGGCCGCCATCACCGCCGTTCCCGAAATCAGGGAACAACTCCTGTACTATCCCAACAATTCTTTATATGCTACCGGCAAACAATACCGCTACGCCGCCTATACCGTTAAAAATAAAGTCCGTAGCTATTACCTGACCGCCGTTAACCAAAGCCCCTACCTGGATAAAATATTACACACAGTAGCCGGCGGTGCAACGTTAAAGGATATACGTAATAGTATTGTCAGCAAAGAAGAGGAAATCAGTGAGGCAGAAGCCTCCGAATTCATTACAGAACTGCTGGAGAACCAATTGCTGGTCAGCGAACTGGAACCTACCGTTACCGGAACAGAATTTTTTGTACACCTTACCCGCCGGTTACAACAACTGGCCGCTACAGAAGAATTTACCATCCCGCTTTCCCGCATCCGGGAATTGTTGCAGGAGCAGCATACCGGTATCGACAAATACACCACCACACATGCCCTGGTGAAGTCAATGCTCACCAATACCAACAGCAAAGACCTCGTTCAAACAGACCTCTTCCTATCCACCAGCAACAATACACTGAGTCATACGGTTATCAATGAACTGGCCGCTCAGATTGGACAACTCTGGAAGCTGTCGGCTGTCAATAACAACACTGACCTGCAAAGTTTCCGCCAGGCATTTCAGCAACGCTACGAAGAACAGGAAGTACCATTGAGTATTGCACTCGACACCGAAGCCGGAATTGGCTACGGCGCCCACAGCCAGCACAGCGCCGATCATACGCCACTGGTAGACGATATAGCCGCTGCACAACGAGGCCCCGCTACCGGCAGCCCCCGCACCAAAATGCAGGAATTCCAGTTACAGCAATTGCACCAATGCCTGCAAGCCCATAAAAAAATTATTCACCTCACCAAAGAACAACTGGATACACTAAAAGACCGTGATACACCCGCGCTCCCGCACAGCCTGTACCTCATGGGAAGTATTCTCAGCACCGATGCCACCGCCATCGATAACGGCGACTACCTCTTTGATATGAACGGCTGCAGCGGCCCTTCCGCCGCTAACCTGCTCGGCAGGTTTTGTCATGGCGACGAACAGCTGAGCACCAAGGTAATGGAAACACTCGCCGCAGAAGAAGCCGCCGATCCGGAAAAAATTTATGCCGAAGTAGTACACCTGCCCGAATCCAGGACCGGCAATATCCTGATGCGGCCACAGCTACGGCAGTACGAAATTGTGTACCTGGCTAACAGCCTCGCGCCGGAAGCTCACCAGATACACCTCTCCGACCTGATGGTCAGCGTACAACGCGGCAAAGTAATACTCCGGTCTAAAAGGCTAAATAAAATTGTTATCCCCCGGTTAAGCACCGCACATAACTACCGCCACGGCTTACCCGTATATAAGTTCCTCTGCGACCTGCAAAACCAGGACCACCACAGTGGTATCGCCTGGCAATGGCAACTTCCCGGCGAAATAGCTTTCTTCCCACGGGTGCAATACGGTCATATCATCCTGAGCAAAAGCAGCTGGATACTCCATAAAAAATCCTATCCGGCATTGAGTAAAGCTGCACCGGCCGATTTTATGGACATATTCCGGGAGATAAGAACACAACTGGACCTCCCCCGTTATGTGGTCATCACGGAAGGCGACAATGAACTGCCCGCCGATCTCGACAATGAAGTTGCCGTACATCTCCTGCTAACACAATTGCTCAAAAAAGAACAAATTACCCTGCAGGAATTTCTCCATACACCCGATCAGTGCTGGATAAACGGAACTGATGGAAAATATACCAACGAACTGATCATCCCACTGCGATATACTTCTCCCGAAAAAATAAAAAATACACCGGCAATAACAGCGGAAGCAATAACAGATACCCCTGTACGCAAGTTTATTACCGGCAGTGAATGGCTATACGTAAAACTATATACCGGCACCCGCAGCGCTGAAAACATCCTGAAAGAAGTACTCCTCCCCCTCACGGAGCAGTTGATAGCTGAGGAGGTGATCGATAAATGGTTCTTTATTCGGTACACAGATCCCGAACATCACCTGAGAATCCGGTTCCATCAAGGGATGCACAAAGACTTCTGGAAAATCGTACTGGAAAGACTATACGATACCCTTGCACATGCTACCGATAACATCTATCGCATACAAACAGATACCTACGAAAGAGAAATTGAACGCTACGGCGCCACTACCATGGCATTCAGCGAAACCTTTTTCCATTACGACAGTGAATGCGTATTACAGGTGCTCAACCTGCTGGATGAAGAAGAAGGAGAACGTTATCGCTGGCTGCTGTCCTTGCGTGGCATAGACACCCTGCTGCAGGATTTTGGCTATACCCTGTCTGAAAAATCGGCACTGCTAAAAATGCTGCAACAAGGCTTCTATGAAGAATTTGGTGGCGGTAAACCATTACTGCTCCAACTCAATAATAAATACCGCGATGAGATGCGCGAAATCAGCAGTATTCTCGATCCTTCACAGGATGCCACTAACAACCTGGAGGAAGCTGCTGCTTTCTTTGCCACCCGCTCCCAGCAAATAAAACCGCATCTGCCCGCACTCACACCCGAACAACGGGATGATTTACTGGGCAGCTATATTCATATGTTCCTCAACCGGATGTTATTATCCAACCAACGCAAACATGAACTGGTACTCTATCATTTCCTTAGCAGGTACTATGAATCCATGTTGGCCATTGCTAAAAAACAACCTAAAGCTGTACCGTAATACATTTTTTTATTCACCAAAAAACAAATTGTATGAAAAAGAAAAACGAAAAGAAAATGAAACTCGGTTCAGTTAAAGTGGCTAAGTTAAATGCTACCAATGAGCAAATTGGTAAAATCCCTACCACCACTGTTTATACAACAACAACGCACCGGACTTTTGATTGCTAAACAATCTTATATGAAGAAGAAAACCGCAAAGAGAATGAAGCTGGGCGCCGTTAAAGTGGCCAGCTTAAATGCCAGCAACGAACGGGCAGGTAAAACCTATCATACTATACTTACCCACGTTAGCTTTAACTGCGGATGAGTATTGCCAGGAATAGCGTAAAGCCTATCCTCATCATTTTTAAAATCTATCAAAAAAAGCTTGTATGAAAAAGAAAATCGAGAAAAAAATGAAACTGGGTTCCGTTAAGGTAGCCAAATTAGATGCTATCAAAGAAGCAGGTAAGAAAGATCACACCATTTTTACGACGACTACCCATCGTACTTTCGACTGCTAACAAACCGGTGATTTGATGAATTACTAATACCGGGTAGCTTGTTTACTTTCTCCTACAGTAGACAAGTTACCCGGTATTGTTTTATTATTCTGCTATAAACAGCACGGCGTCCGCCACTACTGCGCCATCAGCACCATGATTGCTGATTTCTACATAAGCACTTTTACCCGCTTTGAACTGGTAAGTACCCAGATCTACCCACTCACCGGAAGTTTGTCCTTCTACTTTTACCGAGCCGGATAATAATGGCACCGCCTTCACTGTTTTACCGTCATTTACACTAATAACAGTGCTGGTGGCATGTGCATCCACACGCGGCACATAAGTATACACGTGATAACGTCCTCCTTTTTTAATCGCCGGCGTAAAGCGAACGGATTTTTCGCCACCATCTTTCGGATCCGCTTTGAGCAGGGAAGGCCCATATCCACCCCAGGTAATACGCTGCCAGTTACCAGTAACAGCCACCTGCTGCTGATCATCATTATCCACCAGGATTTCCGGGGTATGATGGTTGGCCAACGGATTATCGGTGAGCTGCTGTTGTACTTTCTTTACATTCACCTCCTGCACCGTGGTTTTACTGTTAATCGCTTCCACAGCGGCGGTAGCTGCAGATTGTGCCAGCACCATGAATACCGGCTCCATGCGGATAGATCCATAGGCAATATGCGAAGCAGATAAACAAACCGGTACCAACAGGTTTTTACAATCCGTTGCCTGGGGAATGATGGAACGATAAGAAACAGGGTACGGACCGAAGCCCCCTATCTGCACATCCCCTTCATTTTTCACCATACCGTTTACGACTATACGCTGACAGTTATGGGAATCCATCGTGTAGGCAGCCATCCCTACGCCATCGGTCACAGTTGCCTTGCCCTGGCAGTTGGCCTGTGTCATAACATAAGCGCCTACCATACGCCGCGCTTCGCGGATATAGAGCTGGGGCGACCAATGCCCGTTGTTCACATACTCATCTTTAGGATAACCCCAGGTTTGCATTTCCTGGCGCAGATGTAAAGGCATGCGTTCATCATGACCAATAAAGTACAGGAATCCTTTGGTGTAGGCCTCATGATCGGCGATTATTTTTTTCCGGGTAGCTTCATCTGCCTCGGGATAATTATAATTCATCCCAATCATATCCGTAGAAAAAGAACCATTGTTATTGATATCCGTTTTCCCGTTGGGCATTTTGCTAATGATGAGGATATTATTCAGGACTTTGGGATCTATCTTTTTTACAACCCTTAATAACAATTCATACCGGGCAGCATCGTAATTATCCGGCTGGGTAATGGGTATCCGGTTTTCCGGTTGGTTGGTTAAACAGATACGATAATTATAGGCCTGTACTTTCTTATCGCCGGTACCTGGTGCATCCAGCGTAGCAGGGCTAATGCCCCATAACAGTCCACTTTCCGGTTTGCCAGGTACCTGGTAAGGATCAATGCCATCGGGGAACTGGTGTTCTTTCATTAGCTGTACGCCATTGTAGGTTTCGTTGTACAGGCTGTTGGCTTCGCGCCCTACGGTATACGACACCCCGGCTTTGGCCATGAGGTCTCCTTCGTAGGAGCAATCGATAAACATTTTGGCTTTCACCACCTGGCCGTCCAGTTTTATTTCGGTGATGTATCCCTGTTCTTTTTTAACGCTGCTGAGATGGGCATCATACAGCACGTCTACTTTGCCTTCGCGGATATATTGCTGAAAGGTTTCGCTGGCCACATGAGGTTCAAAAATCCACTGCTCGAACTTACCGTAGTGACGGCCCACCCGGCGATAAAAATCACGGGAGATACCGCTAATCGCTGATTTGTTGCCAATATCGGTATAACCTAAACCTCCGGCACTAAGTCCCCCCAATTGTTTATCCGGAGAAACCAGCAACACAGTTTTGTTGAGTTGCTTCGCCGTATAGGCCGCAATTACACCGGCGGAGGTGCCGCCGTATACACAAACATCTACTTCTTTGGGTGTGCCTGCGTGGACCAGGCCTGCTGACAGTAACAGTACGCAGGGTAGCGTCATGATTTTTTTCAGTAGCATAGTAAGTATTTACTGTTGTTGAACAGATCAATATACCGCTGATTAAGTAAAAAAGGAAATGTGCTTATTCTTTAACAGGACAAACGGGCTTCACCGGCACTAATTTATTTAGTATTTCATAAAAACAGGAAAGCCTCAAACACCACTACAGCATGGCATTTAAGACTTTTCTGCATTATTCATTTGCTTTCTGTTACAAAAATACTAATATTTTTAGTAAAAACAAATCTAATTTTTTACTTTTCATCATGCGTATAAATCATGTTTCGTCCAGATCAGCGCATCGGTATCATAACCCAGGGCTTCCGCCTGTTCCAGGAAACGTTTTTTAGTTAATGCCGGCAACGTGGTAGTACGGGATAAAATCCACAGATACTTCCGGTTGTTGCCCACTACCAACGCATGCTTATAATGTTGATCGATATCGATGACATTATACCCTGCGTAAAACGGTCCGAAAAAAGATACTTTCAGTCGTGCTACATCTGGTGTTTCCACAAACTTTGCGATACCGGTGGTTTCTCTCCAAAGTTGTTTCTCCGGGCTAAAGCCCTTATTGTCTACTTCCAGTTCTCCCTGATCATTTAAGGAATAGGTAGCTGTTACATTGGTGAGGTTATGTTCAAACTTATAATCCAGCCGGGCTATTTCAAACCAGGTTCCCAGGTACCTCCGGACGTCAAAAGGCGATACTGCCCTGGCGCCCCTGGGGATAGATACTTTAAAGCTATTGTATAAAATAATGGCTGCAGCAGCAGATACACCTGCTGTTACCGCAATCGCAAGCAACTTTTTGTTATTCATACATATCTCCGTTTTGTCGATAAATGCATGCAAATACATTGCCTTTACCATCCCCCGCTACCAGCAGGCGCTGACAATAGTCAGCCGGGTACTACTGTGGCTTTTCCGCTACACTCCGGGGATATTTCATCATAAAACAGGGGCGTTATCGTGCTACACCAAATTCCACCTCATTGGCCCAATGTGCTTTCCAGTCCGGATGAAAGGCCCTCGCATTGCGTTTCGACACGCTCCGTTCTTTTGCCAGCTCCATGCAGCTGCCTGGCGCTCCGTTGTCATTTACCCGAAAGGATAATTTAATCCGTTGCCCTTTGTCTATTGCCTGCTTTATATCGGGTAATTCCGCCCAGGGAATCGCGCATTCTGTGATGAGTGTATTTCCTTCTCTGCGTATCACCAGCTGCCCGTCTCTCACCGGGCCTTCCCCGGCCGATTTGGGCTGCCTGGGGAAGAAGTGTTTCCGGTTGAGGCCTGGTGCCAGGAGCCGCCATATTTCCGTTCCACCTCCATACTCCGGCGCCACCTGGTTGAGGGCATATTCGTAGTCTGTGCATTTATACCCGGTATAGCGGGGCATGGTACCGGGGGGATAAGCCAACATGCCATCTTTTCCTTCCGGCAACACATTGAAGGCCAGCAGCACATTATCAAAAGTGTAGCCCAATCCTGAATTATCCGGCGTTACCGGGTTCCTGCGATAGGTATAATGTCGGACGCCGGCAGGCCATACCATGGGCAGTTTTACCGGTTCTTCCACTATCTGCAATTTTACTCCTGCGGGCAATGCAGGGGCGCAACCTACTATATAATGCCCGGTTTTGCCATACACGCCTTTCCAATTGCCCTTTGTATCCAGGTCTTCTTTTACAAAAATATTAGCTCCCGGTGTTGCTTCATCAAAAAGCAGGGCTGCCATTTTCACGGCGTACCACCAGTCGCGGCTCCGCAATACCATCCTTACCTTCCCGGATAACTGCAACACTTCCCAGGTACCGTTCCATAAATCGGGAACCACCCTTTGTAACAATTGTTTGCCACCACTGTATACTTCCAGTGTTACATTGGGTACCCGGAGATTAGGCAGGTATAGCGCCACCTGTGTAGGCGCCGGCAAATCCAGGTCAATGGCGAAAGCATTGGTGTTATCACTGCTTTCCAGGTAGTGCAGGGTACGTCCATTGTCGTCGGGTAGCTGCAGTGCACTGGCATCCACTGCCGGTACACTGCTTTCCTTGCTGAGCAAAGCACGCTGCATATCCATGGCATAAGCGGTATCCGGGTAAAAGAAATCGTCGTCCGGCCTCGAGGCAAACCGGTAGGTGCCGGGATGCGGTGTACTATCTGCTACTTTAGCGGCAAAGTAAAAGTAATGGTCATCATAAGCCACGTAACCGTTCGCATAGCCGTTAGCGTTCGTGTCAAAATTCCTGAACGGATACCAGGCGGCTTCTGTTAGGCTAACGGTGGCAGCTCCGCTACCAGATACCGTTTGCGGCAATGCGGTTTTCCAATCGTCCAATCGCCCGTCTACGTGTATGCTTAACCGTGATATTACATTGACGTGCATATTTTCGCGGTGGGTGGCCACCCCGTCGGCTCCGGCGTCAAAGGTAACCGACAGCGGATAGCTATTATTTGCAGTGGCTTCACCACCAATCACTTTTACCGGTATGGTGCGTGTTTCATGCGGAGCCAGGTGTACAGGTGCCGGCGCCTGCAGTTGCAGCACGCCCAGGGTAACATGAAGCTGTCCCTGTACCGGGCGGTTCAGGATATTGGTTAACTGCAATAACATCTCCGGCTGTGCAGCAATGGGAACGGTCATGTCTTTTGCAATCATTTCTACCGGCTCATACCCCTCTATCCGTGCAGTATCCAGTGTCGCCAGTAACCTGGCGAAAGAGCCTTTTGCGCCATTGGTCCGTAGGTAATAGCCCTGGCTGTTCAGTGGCACGGTTAACTTTCCGGCTACCGGCAAAATGAGATTGCCATAAAAATCAAACAACTGGAAACCGGCAGCGGGCAGTATCATCCGGCCACCCGAAAGGGGCGGATATCCATCAGCATTCTGCTGCCCTACACCCCGTACCCCTCTGAACAATACCTGTTCCGGCCCAAAGGCTTCTCCGATATCACCGCTGATAACAACGGTGCCATCATCTGCCTGTTGTCGTAAACCATCAAACACCATAATCCAGGGCAAGCCATTCGTAAAAAGCAGGCGGTTAAAATTCCGTTCACCTACCAGGTGTTGCACAGCTCCCAAAGCAGCAGCTGGCGACCAGGTAGCGGGAATACGATCTATCACTTTTACACCGGTAGGTGTTTTTATCTGTTGCGTATAATGTTCGCTTCCTCTTCCACCGGAATACATGTAGCCGGCATAAATGCCCATAGAACGATCATATCCGGCTGAACGGCTGGCTGCTACGGTAAGGCCTATACGATCATCAGTATTGCCCACCCAACTTTCCGTATCCCATATTTTTACCCGCCCTAGGGGAGATTGACGGTTGACCCACTCCGGGTAAATAGCCGGCGACTCCATTCCCTGGTAGTGAATGGAACAAAAATCGAAGATGGGCAAAAACGTCATTTTACCATCTGCAAACAATTTATCCCATGCATTAGAGTTAGAGTCGCCGCCACCTACCAGTACATCCGCCCCCTGCTTCCGGGCTTCCAGTACGGCCCCTGCCATCATTGTATATATTTCGCGATAACGTGGAATATCCGACTGCCAGCCGGAAATAGATAATCCTTCCCAGGGTTCATTCCATAGCGACACCGCCGTTACAGGTCCCCTGGGCCATCCATGTTTTACACAGAGGTGTTGCACAAATGTCTTGAAATCATTGTCAGACGAAGGCAACCATACATAATCCTGTTTCGTTTTCTTCATCACATCAGCGGAGTCCAGGAAAGAACGGGGCCGGTCCAACGGCTGTGGCCCCGTCCCCGCACCAAACATGAGTAGCACGGTAATATTGCGGCGATGATAGGCCGCCAACTTATTCTCAATAGCTGCCATCTTTTCTGCATAATCGGGCGCCGTTACAGGAGTATAGTCCACGCCCATGCGGATAGCCTGCACCCCCACGCGTTGCAGAAAATCTGGTCCCATATCGTCGAGCGACTGCTTCGGATATTGTATGCGTTCCGGGTTGGCTTTGAACGTCCGCACAAGGCTGGTGATAAAACGGCGGCCGTATGTACCCAGATCCAGCACCAATGCATAGCCCCCAAAACGGGCAGGTACTTCCGGGGAATAGTCCAGGTTCACATATCCTTTGGGTGAAATCTCCACCTTTACCGGATGTGTACTGATGGTTGCAAATTTCACCATCTCCGGTAACCATATATCGCCGGGACGCCCCTTGGTACCATAACTAATCAGTTCAATAGTTCCGGCAGTTATCAACGGTTCATTTAATTGATTCACCACCTGTATCGTATAGGCCGGTTGCTCTCCCGGCCAGAGTACATTGGTATTATTAGTGGCGTGTGCCAATGCCACCGTGTAGTTGTACTGACGAAGGTGATTTCGTACTCCCATCACCGTTTCATAGTTCACCCATTCTTCCGGGGCCTTCATTTGCGCCATGGCGCTGCCTGCACTGATCAGCATCAGCGCTATTATCCAGCTGTATTTCATCTGTTATTGCTTTATAAACTTCGATTGTCCGAGCACCCTGGCGTTGCCTGCGTCCATGATGACCAGAATATAGACATTAGCAGACAGTTGGCTGATGTCCACTTTTAAAGGATCACTACTTTTTGCCGATACTTGTTTTACCATTTTTCCCGTCAGGTCGTAGATGCAGAGCAAACAGTTTTTTGTGGTGGTACCAGCCGGTTTCAGTTCCGCATACAATACATTGCCTACCGGATTCGGATATACGCGCAATGCAGGTGTACTGGTTGCTAAAGCATGTACCGGCGCTGTTGTTGGTGTCCAGGTATACAATACTACTTTGTTAGCATTGTAATCATCTTTGGTGATGTAATACTCGCCGGTACTCCGGTGATACGCTTTAATTCCGTACTGGGAATCCACATCATTGCCTACATACACCGCGGGATTGCTGCTGTTCATGGTTAGCACCAATGCGCCACTAGTTAAGTCAAATACATCTATATCAGGAATGGCATAGTACCCCACAAAGAGATAGTTACCGGCAGCAGAAATGGACTTGGCTACTGCGCGACTAAGCGTAATAACGGTATTGGGTATACGATTACCAGCTATCCAGCCCCGGTATACTTCTATCCGGTTACCGATCAGCGTCCAATCTGCATTACCTCCTGCCAGTACCATCACATCTGAGGCAGGGACATACTCCAGCCGGTTCAACCGGGCAATGGATGCGGGTGTAGGGGTAGCTATAACAGGCCCCCATATGGGTTTACCGTTGGCGGCAAAACCGGTTAAAGGATAATGTTGTATAGCATTGGTTTTATCCTGTGAAATCCAGATATCTCCCAATGAGTCCAGGCAAAATCCGTTACGTACTTTTGAAATGGTGTCGCCAGGAATAGCAATGTACCCATCTGTAGCAGGATTGAAATAGTAGGTATAAAACACATCGGCATTCTGGTTATTAGCCACCAGTATGCGATGCCCGCCTACATTCGCCATGTGTCCGAAATGCTCTCCCCGGCCATGATCTCCCCACTGTATGCGCGCATCCTGCGGGTAACGGTAAGGATCCACAGTATTGGCTACATAACTGCCACCATCCGTGCCGGTATAGGAATAAATAATATTACCACTATACAACAGCTGGCCGTCGGTGCCTGCATCGGCGGCGGCTACACCTTCAAAATTAAGCGCCTGCAAAGTCCATAGTAAACTATCCGTAGTGCTGTAACAATGAATATCTGTAGCACCATTGCGTCCCAGGTCCCAGGTACCTCCCCAGGGATTATTCAACACATATAATTTACCAGTTGCATCCCGGCCAATACCCACTATCCTGGTGAAGCGCCTGGCACCTGTAGCACCGCGGATACCGGTAGATTCATCCAGATACCCCCCTGTTACGCCGAATGTTCCACTTAGTACAGGCGTTCCCGTTAGCTGGGTGTAGATTTTGATATTCATATCCGGTCCCTGATCTCCTACCAGCAATTGCCCCCGTGCGCTATCGGCATACAGGGCTGAAGGTCGCGCTGTGGCGCCCATTGATATCACTGGCCCGGCCGTACCGGTAGAATCGTAACACCGGATAGTGCCTGCGTTCAATTGCGCTACCCATACTGCTCCTGCGCTGTCTACGGCAATGGCGCCGGGATTATTCACCGGCCATTGCCGGATCAACGTTCCCGTAGTAGTAAATACTGCCACCCGGTTGCCACTGGAATCACTTACAAAGATCCGCCCCCCGGAAACGGCAATACCCTGTATCGCATCTGCTGTACCCGCGCTGGCGGCAAACAATAAGTCACGGGTTTTAGTAACACGGTTATAACGCCCTATTTTACCACTATTAGGCGCCTGCTGAGCAGTGAATATATAAGTGGCATTACCACCAATCGCGCTGCCCTGCGACTCTTTGTTTCCGCCCATAGATCCCAGTGTAGCCCCATTTTGGTAGATGCCTATATTACGTCCTTTCTCATCCCATAACGAGGCCGTATAAACGATTCCCTCCGGTGATACCCACATAGACCGGGCGCAATTACCTACATGGTTCGCCACATCCGGAAAAGTATTACCTACCCAGGTGGTAGTATACTGTGCATGGGCACCACACGCCCATGCCAGCGCTGTCAGGAAAATAGTAATGTGTTTCATTGGTATTATTTTGAGAGATGTTAATAACCATGATTTTGTGACAGCCGCGGATTACGGCCAATCTCCCGTAACGGAACAGGCCATAAGGTTTGATCTTCCGTGATTCCCAATACAGCGGCAGCCCTACCGGTACGCACCAGGTCATAAAAGCGATGGCCTTCAAAAGCCAGTTCTTTAAACCGTTCATTTTCTATTGCCAGTGTGAGGTTTGTTTCAGCACCCTGGGGGTAATCGTGTGGAGAAGCTACATCCAGCGGTAACCCAAATGCACGGCGACGGATAACGTTCAGCATCGCAATCGCGTCGGCTGTTTGACCAAGATGATCAAGCGCCTCCGCTCTCACCAGTATGATATCTGCCAGCCGTAAAGCAATGATATTGGGCTCGGTACCATTGGTCAAACGGGTATATTTATTTACATAGGGCAGCGACGGTGTAGCGGTACTAAAACCCAGTGCCGCCCCCTTCCGGATATCATCTGTTTCATAGGCAGCCACCATTTTATCAGTAGGCGCAACCTGGTAACTACCCGGTTGTAAACCGGCAGGAATACCATTTACCGGCACATAGTAACTAAACAGCCCGTTGCTTTGTGCCGAAGCACTTACATACTGTATTTCAAAAATGGATTCTGCACTGTTTTTACCACTGGTAGCAAACATGCCACAGTAAGCAGCACTACCGGTTACCAAACTATATACCGGGCTATTCATCACCTCCAGGGCTTTCGCAGCGGCGGCATCGTAATTTTTTACACTCAGGTAAGCCTTTGCCAGCAAGGCTTTGGCGCCACCCTGACTGGCCCGTCCGCGGGTAGATACTGCCGCGGCGAACGTTGGCGGCAACATTACTTCCGCCTGCTTCAGGTCCGAAATAATTTGCTTAAAAACACTGTCAACTGAACTGCGGGGAATTGTAAAATCAACATTGAAAGAAGTATAAGGCTCCAACACCAATGGCACACCACCATAAGCTTTCACCAGGTTGAAGTAAAAATAGGCTCTTAAAAAATAAGCTTCTCCCATCAACTGTTGCTTACGATCCGGCACAAACAGGCTGTCTTTCATAGCCGGCACATGTTTCAGCAAATCATTGGCCCTGCCAATGCCAGTATAGTTATTCTGCCAATAAGCGGCTACTATGGCATTGTCTACCGGGATACCATGCGTGCTAAACGGGCTGTAATTAATCAGCAACGCAGTTGTAGCATCCGATGCGGCGTCAAAAGCCAACGGGAACTGCGGCGCCAGGCTTTGTATGGCCGGATAAATGCCTATAGCAGCGCTTTCTGCATCATTACCCGTTTGCCAGAAATTCTCATCAGCAATGGAATATTCCGGCACCTGGTCCAATACTTTGGTACAGGAAGCAAATAATAACAGGATATAAACGAGTCGTAAATTTTTCATCGTAACTACTTTTAAAAGTTCACATTTAATCCAACCAGGAAAGTACGGGGTTGCGGCTGTACCGCCCAATCGATGCCCAGTTGCGAATTCTTCACCGACTGGTTCTGCGATTCCGGATCAAGGCCGGAATAGTTGGTCACCAGGAACAGGTTTTGTGCACTCACATATACCCTGGCACTGCTGATGCGTGCTTTTTTTATCAGGAGAGATGGGAACGTATAACCCAGTGTAATATTCTTCATACGAATGAACGATCCATCTTCCACAAACCGGTGCGATACCTCTCCGTTAGTCAGGCTACCCGGTACGGTAGGGTCATTGAAAACAGCTTTGGGCACATCGGTAATTGTACTTTGCGGCGTCCATCTATTCAGCGTACGTACGTCACCGTTATTATAGCTACTCATACGCTCCAGCATACTACGTGTTTGATTATATACCTTGTTGCCATAAGACCAGTACACAAAAAAGCTGAAGTCTATACCCTTATAACCAAAAGTGTTGGTTAACCCGCCGGTATAATCCGGGAGGGCATTTCCCAAAATCACCCGGTCGGCCGCAGTAATTTTTCCGTCTTTGTTAATATCATCATAGATCATGTTTCCGGTAGCGGGATCCACTCCTTTACTACGATACCCAAAGAAGGAACCAACAGGCTCGCCTACACGAAAAATGCTGGTAGGTAAGCTGGTAGAGAAAGAACCGGGTAAGCTTTCCGTAAAATCAGAGCTGGTTGGGTCTCCGGCAACGGTTTCGGGGAGACTGGTAATTTTATTCCGGTTGAAATACAGGTTAAAATTGGTGCCCCAGGTAAACTTGCCCCTGATATTATCGGTGTTGATCGCTATTTCCAATCCTTTATTCATCAGTTGCCCGATATTAGCACCATTCGTACGGGCAAAGCCAGAGGTATAGGGAAGATCCAGTTTAAAAATTAAACGATTCGTCAACTTGCGGTAAGCATCTACCGTAATATTAATCCTGTTGTCCAGGAATGCAACATCCAGTCCCAGGTTAGTTGCCGTAGTGGCTTCCCAGCTCAGGTCCACATTCGACAAAGAGGTAGCAGCAATACCAGCTTCTGTGCCGTAATTGTACCCGGTGGAATAAGTGGCGAGTGAGGGGAAGTCATTACCCAATCCTTCGTTATTGCCCGTTACCCCAATACTGGCACGGAGTTTCAGGTCATTGAAGAAACGTTGTTGTTTCATGAAATTTTCATTGATGATCCGCCATCCTGCCGATATGGAAGGGAAAAAACCATATCTTTTATTGGCGCCAAAACGGGAAGATCCATCAGTGCGCGCCACGCCTTCCAGCAGGTAACGATCATCATAGTTATAGCTGATCCTGCCGAAATAAGATACCAGGCCCCATTGTGAGCGGTAGTCTATCGGTGAAGACAACGAAGTAAACCCGGTAACGGCCTGTATAATATCTGTAGAATTGGTATTACCAGATACCCCTATTCTACGTACACTGGCCTCCTGTGCACTTTGTCCAAGCAGGGCGGTTAACTTATGTTTTCCTTTTAGCGCCGGCACATAAGACAATGTATTCTCATTCACCCATAAAAACTGTGTAAATACTGATACAAAGCCGGTAGCGGGGGAACCGTTATTCACCAGTTTTGATTGATAACGGTCGTCGGTCACTTGTTGGTTATCGAAGCCGAGGCTGGTTTTAAACTTCAAACCCGGCAGGATGGTGTATTCTCCGAAAACGTTGCCAATATAGCTGTTTACGATCGACTGAAACCGCAGGTTGTTGGCAATCATCACCGGGTTGGTCCAACGACGGTTAGGGTCCGTATAGTAGGTACCGTTAGGATTGTAAACAGGATCGTTGGGGTTCTCTATCAATGCCAGCGCCAATACCGACTGCCCCGAAAAGCTATTATCCATGCGGTTATTAATAGAACGTACCCCTGTTAAATTGACGCCAATTTTTAATTTATCAGAAGCCGCAAAATCGAAATTCACCCGCGCATTATAACGTTTGAAATGCTGTACACCAACAATCGTCCCGGTTTGATCGAGGTACCCCAGCGATACATAGTGCGACATTTTCCCATTTCCACCGGAGATGGATAAATTATAGTTCGACACCGGGGCAGATCTGAAGATAGCATCCTGCCAGTTGGTATTGCGGCCAGTGCTGACGATGGCCGGATCGGGTGCCAGTCCTGCGTTTACGCGCGATTCTTTAAACAGTTCCACGAACTGATCTCCGTTGAGCAATGGCAACCGCTTTGGAATATCTGCCACCCCGGTGTACATGCTGAAATTAAAGCGCGACTTTCCTTCTGTACCTCTTTTGGTAGTGATGAGAATAACACCGTTGGCGCCACGGGAACCGTAGATAGCAGCCGCGGCAGCATCTTTTAAAATTTCCACCGATTGTATATCGTTGGGATTAATATTATTGGTAGCAGTGATGCGCTGTCCATCACCGGAAATGCCATACTGCGCCGCGGGCAGGTTGCTCATCGGTACCCCGTCTATCACATATAGCGGACGGTTTTCTCCAAAGAGTGATCCGTTACCACGGATACGGATATACGTTTCATCGCCAGGTGCACCGGAATTCTGCACTACCTGCATACCGGCGGCTTTTCCCTGTAAAGCGGCATCCAGGTTGGTGACTGCTACGCCTGCCAGCTCACTCCCTTTTACAGATGTGATAGCGGAAGTAACATTCTTTTTTTGCTGCGTACCATATCCTACCACCACCAGGTCATTTAGTGACGCACTTTGTGACTTCAGGATAATACGTAATGGTTGAGAGCCGATGACAATCACCTCTTTTGATTCAAAGCCTACATACGAACATACCAATATGCTGTTTTCCCCGGGTACTGAAACGGTGAAATTCCCTTGTCCGTCGGAAGTAGCGCCCATAGCCGTATTTTTTACCCGGATGGTTACACCGGGTAGTGGCTGCCCTTTTTCATCTGCAACACTACCGGAAACGGACAAACGATTTAATTCAGCCTTGCCTGACAAAGGTGTTTCTTTCCTGGTAACCACGATAATCTTATCTGCTACTTCATATTGCAGGGAAAGACGGTCCAGGAAAGGTTTCAGCACTTGTTGCCAGGGTTCATTCTTACACTCCAGTGATACACTGTTCAGCGCCGGAGATGCTTGTCCCCGCCAGATAAAGGAGTAACCGGTTTGCTGTTTAAACAGGGAGAATACTTTTTCCAGTGGCACATTTTTAACCGCAATGGTGACATTTTGCGCCATACTGAAAATGGGCAGCAGCGCTACCACCAGCAACATCCATAGCGATTTGGCCGGTAGTCGCTTTATAATAGCATACATACCAAGGGTAAGGAACTTCATATTTTTCAGTCGTGGATTTAAACGTTAGTAATCATAAATCGTGGAAATTGTTTGCATGCCATTCCCCTGCCGAGGGCCCTCAGCACTGGTTTTTCACAGCAATCGTATACGTGGTGTATGCGTGCAACAATCAGGTCATGGATTATTCATTTAGATGATCATTTAATTGGCAGCCTCGTAAGGCAGTACAGTAATTACTTTTCCCTGTATCTTAAAACGAACGATTTTGGTGAGCGCTAGTGCTTTCAATAATTGCGGAATGGGTGCGCTGCGGGCGATGATACCGGAAAGTTGTACTGCGGACAGGTCTCCTTCATACTTTACTTCCACATCATACCAACGGGCAACTTCCCGCATAATGTTACGGATATTTGTTTCACGGAAATAAAACTCTCCATTCTTCCAACCCAGTGTTTCAGCCATATCCGGTTGCCGGATCTGCAGCTGACCGGAGGCAGAGAGCCAAACTGCCTGTTGTCCCGGATGTAGTAATGTAGCTGCGTTGATTTTCACAGCGCCCTGCACCAGCGTAGTTTTCACGGCTTCTTCATCGCTATAGGCCATTACGTTAAATGCGGTACCCAATACCTGTATGTCCATTCCTTTGGTAGCCACTACGAAAGGTTTCCTGTCGTCTCTAGCGATGTCGAAGTAGGCTTCTCCCGATACTTCCACCCGCCTGTTCTCTGCCGTAAAAGCAGCAGGATAGCGGATAGAGGAGGCAGCATTTAACCATACTTCTGAGCCATCGGGTAAGGTGAGGTGGTATTGGCTGCCATTGGGGGTTTGCATTGTATTAAACAAGGTGGTGCCATCACTTCCTCCGGCAACATGGTAAGCCAATGCACCGTTGGCCAGTTTCACTACCTGCGTTCCGCCCTGTTGTGCAATGGTACCAATACCGGCGCTGTCGGGCAATATGCGGGTACCATCTCCCAAAATCAATACCGGATGGGTAGATGATAATGTTTGTCCTGCTAACACTGGTGCACGCAACGCGCGGTGTAAAGACCAGCGCCAGCTAATCGTAAACAACAAGCCAAAGATGGCAGCAGCGGCCGCATATTTAAACCATGAACGGGAAATCAGTGGTGCCGGCAAACGATGTATCACCGGATCAATCGCTTCCTGCTGCCGTACTTTTTGCATGATCTCGGCTGCCATCTCCCCGGCGTTATAGTCTGCCTGCTCGGCAAATGCCGGGTTCGTAAACGCCTGTTGCAGTAATTGCGACAACAGGGCTTTATTCTCCGGCAGCATAGCCATAGCCCTGAACTGCAGCAATTCTTCGGCAGACAACGCGCCATTCATATACTGGTTAAATAATGTTTCAAACGTTTTGTCAGACATACGTGATGGCAGATTTTAGCGACTCCAAAACGCCCCGCTCTTATAAGGACGGAAAATAAAACAGGGGTAAGACAGTCATCCCGGAAAAAAATTTGACAAGAAAAGTAAAAGGATAAAAACGCCCTCTGCATGATGGCGCAGGTACTCCCGGATACTACGCAAAGCCCTTACAATATAGGTTTGGGAACTGACCACAGAAATATTCAGTTGTTGCGAGATCTGCACGTGGCTCAGGCCATTAAAACGATGTAGTACAAATACCTGCTTTACTTTCTCCGGCAGCTGCTCGATGGCGGCCAACAGGATTTTTTCCAGTTCCTTATACTCCAGCGTGCTCTGCGCATCGCTAAAAGGTACCACCGCCAAATGATCCGTGAGTGTATCCAGGTTATCCGTATGAAATACTTTTTTCCGCACATGATCCATGATCAGGTTGCGGGCACATACATATATAAAGGCACCGGTATTTTCTACTTCCGGCAACTTTTCCCGGCTATTCCATAGTTTCACGAAGATATCCTGTGAAAGATCTTTGGCCTGCTCAGGCGATCGGGTGAGCCGGAGGGCAGTACCGTAAATCTGCGGCCAGTATTGCTGTACCAGCACCTGGAAGCTCCGCTCATCTCCATTGGCAATGGAGAGCAATAGTTCCTTTTCATTAGCGTGGATCAATGGTGGCAGCAGTTAGTCATACGGGTAGTGATACATGAAAATAATACAACCGCCGCTAATTTGCAAAATGCATTGATAGATTTTTGGGGAAATGACAGCGGCGAAGTAATCTTACTCCGCCGCCGCCAAATTTGATATCTTCTTAAAATAAAGAGGAAATCACTGGTTATTTAACTGTTGCTGGAAAAGCTCCAGGAATTGTCCTACATGATAGCCATCCATCAGTGCATGATGTACATGTACCGATACCGGCATTAACTTCCGCCCGTTTTCGGTGCTCATCTTCCCAAAAGCTATTTTCGGGCAGCTGTCTTTAAACGAAAAACTACGGGCATGAGAAACCGATGTAAAATTAATCCAGGGCATAGAAGAGTAATGGATCACATTTTCGCCGGATACGGCGGGTACTAAACCGGTGCTGTTCCGCACCCGTTCTGTTTCTTTGGTACTATGCAGCGCAAACTCATGGAAGTCCTGGTAGTAATCCATGTAGGCAAAACCAAACGTGCCATCCGGGCGGTTAATAGTAGGCGATGCATGCACCTGGTCATACACCCACACAGCGCCATCGTTGATCCGGTAGCGGAAAGGTGTGACTTCATTGGCTGCCACCAGCGATTTGTGCAGGTACCAGAGAAAAAAGGAACTACCGGTTGCTTTTGCCTGCTCATAGGCCACTGTTACATCTACGGTGACGCAAACACCAAAAAAAGGTTCTTCAAAACGGCCGAAGAACTGAAATTGATCTTTCCTTGGCCAGGTATCCAGGTTTAATAATTGTTTCATGCTATTAATTGGGGTAACAGTTCTGTTACCGTGGTAAATTGATAAAAACGGGGATCTTCGATGGTGGCGTCCACATGTTCATGCGCCCAGGTGGTATGGAATGGAATATGCACCGCATGGCCTCCTATGGCCAGCACCGGCATTACATCCGACTTCAGGGAGTTCCCAATCATCAGGAATTCTTCCGGACGGCAGTCCAGGTGCTTCAGCAACTTGGTATAATCCCCTTCTTTTTTATCGCTCATAATTTCTATATGATGGAAATAGTGCTCGAGGCCGGATTTTCTCAGTTTCCTTTCCTGGTCCAGCAGGTCTCCTTTGGTGGCTACTACCAGCCGGTATTTACCAGATAGTGCCTGCAGTACGCCTTCTATGCCGTCCAGCAATTCGATGGGTTTGTTCAGCATTTCCTGGCCGTATTCAATGACTTTATGCAGTATTTCCGGACGGGCCGTATTTTCCGTTACCCGCAACACGGTTTCTATCATACATAACATGAATGCCTTAATACCATAGCCATACAAAGGCAGGTTAGCCATCTCCGTTTTAAATAGCTCCTGCGACACGGTATGATGTGGCAGGTAATCTTCCAGCAGGCTGCAAAAACGGGCTTCCGTTTCCTGGAAATAGGGTTCATTTACCCAAAGCGTATCGTCTGCATCAAAGGCTATGACGCTAATATGATTGATCATTGTTATTTTTACATTTATACGGATGCAAAAATAAATCGGACCACTGAATAAAACGGGACAATTGTCCCAATACCCGGATATATGTTACGGACGAACCAGGCTTTTTTAAATTTTATGGAGACTTATACCGCCAATAACCCGGCGGTGATACAAAAATCTTTTGCCCCGGGTACCCGGTTGATACAGCAGGGCGATACCATCCGGCATGCATATATTATCCTGGAGGGTATCACGAAGTGTTATATAGCGGAAGATAACGGGAAAGACTACATTTTCGAATTCCTGGGTAAAGGCGAAATCATCGGAGAACTGGAAGCCATTAACAAAGGTGCCTGTTTGTGTAATATTGAAGCTATCACCCCGGTGCAGGTATATGCCATTCCACATACCTTGTTCAACACACTGGTACAAACCAATCCTACTTTTAACCAGCTGCTGTTACAGGAGTTAGCTACGCGGATTAGTCAAACCTGTATCCGTTCCTCCTATCAGCAGCTATACCCGGTAGAATACGCCCTGTTGCGCCTGCTCACCCTGGAAGCCGATCAACACCTGCTGCTGGCCAAACGGGACATGGCCGCCTACCTGGGTATTTCTGTGAGGAGCTTTAACCGCACGCTGAAAGAACTACGGGAGCGTAATATCATGCAAACCACCGGTCTGCAGATCGATTTAACCAAACAACAACTGGAAAACATTTTAAAACGGTTTGAAGAATAAACCTTCCTCCTTTTTGCCCCCACTGCTATCATCCGCCATCGGTTGCAACCCCGTCGCAGGAAATTAATTTTGCCAGGTCGCAAAAATGACCTTATTTTATTTCACTCAAGTAACACGAAGACCACTCAAAATAACCACTCAAAAAACTATTCATATGAATACCCCTTCGTGTCCCTAAACGGCGACCAGCAACATTTTCTACGCGCTCACTATAACCACTAATCACCTACTTTTTATGCAAAGTAATTACCAACGTTTCCTTGGCCCGGTTTTCAAAAGAGCACATATTGCCGCACGCCGGGCGGAAATTACGCGACAATCTGCCCTGCTCGGAGGAAAGGAAGGATTCCAAACATTCCTGACGGAAGAAATCCTGGCCGATGAGCAACCTATTGTTATTCCGCCAGAATTCAACGGGAAAGATTATGTAACCTTCCTGTTGCATATCGATGCAGAAATTGAACACGGACTGATGCTGCAATACCTCTATGCCGCCTACAGCCTGGGAGGTCCGCAGGTACCGGAAAAATACCGGGAACAGGTAAGCGCCTGGCAGGAAATCATCCTGGGTATTGCGAAAGAAGAAATGGGACACTTTGTATCGGTACAGAATGTACTAAAGCTCATTGGCGCCCCCCTGCATTTCGAAAGACAGGACTATCCCTGGGATACGCCCTTCTATCCTTTCCCGTTCAAGCTGGAGCCACTCACCCTGGATTCCCTTGCCAAATACGTATATGCAGAAGCTCCCGCCAGCTTCATCGAGAGCGAAGATCCGCTGGCGATAGAAATCAGAACCCGCGTACATGCAGAAGTAGCCAACCCCAATACCGTAGGCGCCCTGTTTCATGTGCTGCTGCACCTGATACAAGATAATAAAGTGATTGGCGATGAAATATTCCAGGCCGACACCTACCCCTTCCAGGCCAAATTTGATGAATGGGGCCGCGGATATAAAGGCGGGCAACGGGGCAATACCCGGCACGGCAACCCTGCCGGCGCCCCCGACGTACTGGTAATGCCACTGGCCAGCAGAGATGATGCCTACAACGCCCTCAACGCCATCGCGGAACAGGGAGAAGATAATACCACCGAATCCGGCGAACCCTCCCACTTTATCCGCTTTAAAAAAGTGTATGAAGAAATGCGCACTGTCATCGCCGAAGCCGGCAGCGCCTGGGGCCCCGCCAGACCCGTAGCGGTAAACCCCTACATCCCCTCCGATACAGACGATGAAAGCTCCGACCCTTCCGAAGGACAAACCTCCGATGAAGAACGTGATAAAATCACCAACCCGGAAGCACAAAACTGGGGGCACCTCTTTAACCTGCGCTACCGGATACTGCTGAATTTCCTTACACATAGTTTTGTGTTGGAAGATGGGTTAAACGCGGTAGGTGACATGACACCGAGAGGGCTCATCATTAACTCTACCTTTGGAGAGATGTATAACCTCCGGAGCATCGCCACTGCCATGGTACAAATGCCCCTGCATACCGGCGGCGGCCACAAAACAGCCGGCCCTCCTTTCCTCACCCCCTACACGCTGGCATTGCCCACCGGAGAACATAACCGCTGGCGCACACATGCCGATCTGCTCCAGGCTTCTGCTACCATCATTCGAACCCTGCTGCTGACAACGCCGGAAAAAAATCATCGCTACCTCTACGCGTTGAAAGAAGCAGACCACAAATTGCTACACATCATCAAAGACATGCTGGCCGTTAACGCCTGCAATGCACGCTAAAATTACTGACTATGAAAATCACTGAAATACGCATACTGCCCCCTTTTGCAATCGCCCGGCTGGGTTCATCATCCACACCCGTGGCAGCGTACGACCTGGAAGTACCCGCACACAAACCACTGGGCTTCCGGAAAATTGTACCACAACCCACATTCACTATTGATCCCACTACACATGAATTAAGTGTAGACACCCCCAATGAAATTATTTTTAAAGATGCCCTCAGCACTACCGATACCAGCGGCACCATCCGGCCGGTAGCCCCGTTCCTGGAAGTGTTTGCGGTCACCGACAGCCAACCCGGCGTGCTGGTACCACTCACCCCCGCCCTGATGGAACAGGCAGGACTCGCCCTGGCAGACCTGGTATGGGATGTACACCTGTACAATTCCAAAATCATGCGTAGAACCGGCGAGCCCGATGATAACATCTTCGCCAAAGTGGTGATCCGGAATGATTTTACGCCCAAGCCAGTATTGGCCGATTGTAACAATTTCATCACCGGCGCACAACTTCCGCTGGGAACCTTACAATTTATAAAACCCTCCGCTGAATTTCCGGGTATCCGTCTCCGTTATACCCCCGGCGGTGGTAAAGTATATGGCGCATCGCTCTATAGTATCAAGGCCAAAGGCCTGGCGCCTACCCTTGATCCCAATATCACCAGCGACGCGCAACTGTTGTACAACCCCGATAAACCGTGGGCACACTATAGCGAGTCACCCAACTTCAATCCGAAGTACACCATGCCGGCACAGATTTTTGCCGGCTATTCCGACAGCGACGGCAATCAATATAGCTGGGGATATATTGATGATGAATGCGACGGCACCGTTACAGTAACCATTGGCTCCCTGACAGCCAGCGCACACATATGTGCCGGCCCGCCAGCCTTTGCACCGGATATATTACCCATCCGCGCTATCTCCGATGAACTGGAACAAATCCTGCTGGGCACAGAAAGAGAAGGTGAAGTATCTATTGATGAAGCAGAAGAAATTGTGCGCCGCGCCTTTGAATCCATTTCCCTCATGAATACCGCCGTAATGAACGGCAACCCGATCAATGGCAGATGGAATGTGGCCAGCACCATGGTACGACAAGATACCAACGACTTTGGCCGCTTATATGAACCCATCATGGCCGGCTCTATTGTTGACAACCTCGCACTGCAAGCCCTGCATGAACGCGTATTCAACGGGCTCAGTACCGGCATGGCTGCCTGGTTTGCAGATGCGCTGCGTCGCCCCAATAAAATCGGCGACCTGTCCGATAAAGAACGACGTAAAATGCCCGGCCTCATGCGGGGCGCCGATGGCCGCGGGTTAACACTCACCTACCGCATGATCAATACCGTGATCAAAGCCGCCGCCAATGCCATGTTTGAAAACAATAACGTAGACGGTAGTACGCTAACGCCTACCCGCAACAACGGTATCCTGGCAAACGACTTCCACGCACAAATATATTATCGCGGAGAAGGAAACCCTTACAGTGTACTGTCCAGGGCCGCCATCTCCAACTGCTTCCCCGGACTGGAATCTGATTTCAGAAACCTCTGGCGATACCTCTTCCAGGGCTTAACCGTCAGCGAAAATGATAACTATGTGCTGGAAGAAACACCTGCCCTGAAAGGACTGGCCGGACGCCGCATTGTTGGCATCAACGGTAAACCTACCATGGTAAAGGGAGAAGGCCCCGTATTTCCAGGCGGCGACAATGTAGACCTCACCACCTCCGACAATCCCAATGGCGCCGCCTTCATGGAATGGTCTAACTTCATCGCCTCCCTCAACCTGAAAGGCGGCGATACCGTGACCCTGCATTTCACACCCGGCGAAGCTACCCTCCCCGTACTGGTGACAGCAGACCAGCTAAAAAATACCACCAACTTCCCCACCTTCTCTTTTGTAGTCAGGGAAATTTTCACGCCCAACACCGCCGCTATTTCACCGGATATTCTTCGCCCCGGAGAGCTCACACAAGGCTTGTGCGCACCGTGGCAAAACGATTACCGCGAATGCGCGTGTTACTATTGGGCTGCCACCCGTCCGGACTATGTAAACATTACACCCGGCGACAATGGCCTCAGCAAAGGGGATATGTGGCTGGCGAAAAAACGTACCGGCGAATATATCCCGGATAACCGGGTAGACACCCGCCTGTTCTCTTACAACGATTTATTCCAGAACTGGGAAGGAGAACTCAATTTTATTATTAATGGTCGTGATGCACTGAGTAGCGGCATTACCCCGCATATGCCCACCGACGGCCACCACATTGCCACCGGAGGGGCGGACACTTTCCCCTGGACTAAAAAAGAACAACAACAGCAGGTCACCGCGGATAAACGAAAAAAACAATAATCATGTCTGCTCCTTCTCCCTCAAATAACATCAAACACTCACTCAACACGATTGCCAGCGAACTGGCATCGCAGATAGCCCGGCAATCTTTGCCGGGCTCTTCTCAAATACATATTGTGCCGTCTACCGGCCGCACGCAGTTATTTGTAAGCAATGGCAGCCGGCTGCATATCATATCTCCCGAAAAAGCACAATACTTTCAACAACTCATCAGCCAACAGGATGAAGAAAGCATTCAGGCAGCATTGACAGACATGGGACTACAACATCCTGCACTGATTGATGATACCCCGCTAAGCAGTCCACCGGTATATGCCCTCTCCCTCGCCATTGCACAGAAATGCAATATGGGCTGCACCTATTGCTACGCCGACCAGGGCGACTTTGGCGGCCCCGCCAAAAACATGCAGCTGGATACCGCGCAACAATCTATTGATCTACTATTGAAAGACGCGGCACCCGGTGGCCGGGTACAACTCACTTTCCTTGGTGGCGAACCACTGATGAACCGTACCGCGCTACGGGCTGCAACGATATACGCCGCTAATGCCGGCGCGAAAAAAAATGTGCAGGTCAACTTTTCGCTGACCACCAATGGTACGCTGCTCCGGGAAGAAGACGCCGCATTTTTTGAAGAACATGGCTTTGCCGTGACCATCAGCCTGGACGGCATCGGCGCCCAACACGATCAGCAACGCCCCATGAAAAATGGCGACGGCTCCTACCAGCGCATCATCGAAAAAATTCAGCCGTTGCTGGCACTACAGCGCCGGATGCAGGTATCCGCCAGGGTAACAGTAACGCCTACCCAAAAAGATCTTGGTAACACCCTGCTCGAATTTGTACAGATGGGATTTCACAGCGTGGGCTTTTCCCCCCTGTTACGCGCTGCCAATGGCCGTGATGAAATGACCCAACAAGACCTGGAAGTAATGCTCGAAGGTATGATCGGCTGCGGACTACTCTTTGAACAACACGTGATGCAGGGCAAACGCTTCCCGTTTCTAAATATGATTAACGCGTTAAAAGAAATTGCCAAAGGTACCCACCGCCCCTACCCTTGCGGCGCAGGAGCAGGATACATGGGCGTTTCCGCCGATGGCGACCTGTTTGCCTGTCATCGCTTCGTGAACGAAGCCGCCGGCAGCATGGGCAATATCCGCGACGGCGTAGATGCTACCCTGCAAAACAACTGGCTGGCATCGCGGCATGTACACCAACAACTCCCCTGCAACAGCTGCTGGGCGAAATATCTATGCGGAGGTGGTTGTCATCATGAAGTATTGGAAAAAGGCCGCCACGCCTGTGATTATATCCGTGGCTGGTTACATTATACGATGCAGGCCCACGAACGCTTAAGCAGACTGGCGCCCGATTGGTACAGATAGTCCCTATTATTTTACATGGAATTATACGACATTGTTATTATCGGGGCCGGACCGGCCGGCACCTGCGCCGCATTGCGGCTGTTATCACTGGGCTACCGCGTAGCCCTCGTGGAAAGCGAGCTATTTCCACGCCCCCAAATTGGAGAATCGCTATCCCCGGGTATACATGGCATCTTTGATTACCTCGGCGCCGCTGACCTGCTAAAAACAGCGCATTGCCAGCACCAGTTACCCGCCGAAATAATCTGGGAATCACAACAACCACTTTTACAGACGCCACAAACACGTGGCCACGGCGTTATGGTAGACCGGGGTATACTGGATAAAGACTTGCTGCAACTCGCCGTAGCACGCGGGCTGCAACTATTCCAGCCGGCGAGGTATGAAAGTAGCCGGCATAACGGTAGCAACTGGGAAATAACTATCCGGCCATATTACAAAGATCTGCTAACCCTGCCGGCCACATTTATATTGGATGCGCGGGGCCGTAAAGCCATCCGGCGGCAACAACGCCTGCTCACGGCTCCCTCCATGGCAGCCATATGGGCCTATGTACCTGCTTCCCGGATGCCCGCCCGTACCTGTGTGGAAGCCGTACCCGATGGCTGGATATGGGGCGCACCGCTACACGATGGCCGGTACCGGATGATTACATTTAGCTCCTCCGATGCCATCAAACGGCAACGCCTACACGATATATATAATGGGCTGTTGCAGCAGTCGCTTTTATTCCGGCAAAGCCGGGAATTGCATCCCTTACAATCCTGTGCCGTGACGGCCTACACCCATACACAGCCCTGGCAGCATTACCGGCTGCAACTGGGCGAAGCTGCCTTTGCCATTGATCCCCTTTCTTCTACCGGCGTAGAAAAAGCTATGCGTTGCGCATTACAGGCCGTGATTGCCGTCAACACTATGCTGAAAGGCGGAGATATGCAGTTGGCACAGCAATTTTATGAAGATAGAATAATCGGATCGGTGGTGAATCATACCCGCTGGACACAGCAATACTATGCGCAGGCATGGCCGGGAACTGCTCATCGCTTCTGGCAGGAACACGGCAGTAGCTATCTCCCGGAAAAATATATAGCTACTCCTTTTACAGAAAAACTGAGCAATGCCTTACAGGAAGAAAAGCCGATGACACCGACTTCTCCTGAAAAAGCCATCAACATTAACTACATGTTACAGCAACTATGGAACGGGAAGCCGGTCGTATCGCCGGCTATTAGCTATGTACCCGCTTCCTGTGTAGTCAATGATTGCCTGGAAATAAAAACCGCCATTAAACATCCTAACCTGCCGGGAGAAATGGCTTTTCTCGAAACAATGGAAATATATCCTTTGCTGAAAATGGCGGCGCATACACCTACTTTTGGCAGCCTGGTGACCGCCTGGAGTAAACTGATGCCTTTCCATCGGGCCGCAAAAATGGCCATCTACCTATGGGATAAAAAAGTGCTGTTACCAGCATAAAAAAGTGCACCGCCCATGCGGTGCACCCTCCTTTTCTAGTTAGCTTCTACCGCAGTATAGATACCCCGGTCCATGGTAATGCCCAGTCGTTGCAGCATTTCACCGGGATTAAATCCCTGCTCACGGTATAAGGCCTGTACCTCTTCTTTCGCTTTTGCCAGCGCTGCTTTGCTCTCCCACTTTGCTACGGTAACGCAGTGGAGATTGCCTTGTTCATCTGTGAAATCATATTCTGCATCGGTAATAAATCCGGGCAGGGTTTTAATGAACCGGCGGTTAAGGTTGGTGCGCGCTTTAAACTCCCCCACCGCATTAGCGGGTACCACGAATTTATCGATAAACTGTACCTGGTCTTTTAAAGGTGCTGCGGAGGCAAGTTCAGCAGGCAAAGCATCCAGCGACTGCAAAATCCCGAAACGATCAATATGTGCATCTACCCCCACAATTTTTCCGTCTTTTAATTCATAGATCGTTACGCCATTGCCTGTAATGGCTTTACCGGTGGGAGGCACATTACGGAACACCCCTTTTTGCGTACCAGACCATTTCCACCTGGCAACTACGGTATTGCCTTCCCCGACCAGCGTAACCAATGTCCACTGAAGATCGGGGAAACCATGATACAACGGCATAAACGGATTTTTAAACCCTTCAACACCCGGCCCCCCCGGGCCTTTAAACGTATCTGCCACAAAGCCTGGTAATAATTCAAATTGTTTTTTATTCAATACCACTGCATATAATTTTTCTATGATCGCTTTGTTGTTTTCCATGGTAACTGTTTTTGTAGTGTGAAGATGTTTATGGGTTTGCTGTGCTCCTGCTATTCCGGGTGTCATCATACCTGCCAATAGCAGGGATATCTTTACTGTGCTTGTTTTCATGGCATTTATTTTATACAAAAGTAGCCCCGCCGCCAAACCTGGAATTGTAAAAAATCATTGATTTATGCTGAATTCAAACCCGGAGTGCCGGGTTTCAAGAAGGGGCGTTGGGGTTTGCCGCCAGCGGGGGATTTTTACGGGAGACAGGAAAAGCGATGCCGCTGCTGTCTGTTCAAATGATCACTCTCGTTACTTAAATAAATATATCTTTAATTATGAAGAAGGAACTACTCCTTACGTTACTGGCCTTATTCTCTGGCATATTTGCCGCCACCGCGCAACTCATTGTACGCCCCAAACTGGCGGTACATTTTGCATGGCCGGGTATTTATATGACCCTGTCAAACAACTTTGTCGACGCTGGTCATAAATACTCCGACAACGAAGTAAAGCTGCCGTTTGAGGAAGAACACATGATCGTATACGGGCAGCAGGTAATATTGAGTGCTTTTAAGCGCGACAGCCTGGTGGATTTGACAGAACATAGCGGCTGCTTTTTCATCGACAGCAGCCGGCAGGACCAACAAGCATTTCCATTGGAACACCTGCAGGTAAGGCTTTTCAAAAATAATACGCTACTGAGAAACTGGCAGTACATTGAGCAGCGACCGTCCTTCAAAGATACGGCTGTCAGATACAGGGTATCCCCGCACCTGCCTGTTACAAGTTACTGGCTCGTAAACGATAGTCTCCAGATTGGCGACAGTATGCTGATTGAACTAAGGAGAGATACTGCCACCCCCTTTTTCCGGCTGCACCTGAAACGGGCCGACGGCAATATTCAGCCACACCTGATGACCGCTGAGAGAAGAAATAAGATAACGGAACTGTCTTTCATCAGTGATCAACTGATCAATAAAAGAGATCTTATTAAAAACAGGTTCTTTTATGAAGACTGGCCGGGACCTGGATTAAATTATCATAACGAGCTACTTTCCCCGGACGATCAGCTGGCGTTTCATTTCAGAAACAAGACTGGTAAAGACTCTATTCTATTGTATCGCATTACCGGTGGACAGTATACAGACACTACCTGGCAAAAAACCGACGGACTGGTATTCATGACAGGACTCACCACCAATGCCCATTACCGGCTGGAAGTAAAATTTGGGGATGGTCACGGACAGTCGTCTGTATATACTTTCTACACCCTGCCGTTATGGTATCAGACGACCTGGTTCAAACTGGTGTTGATAATAATAGCCGTTGCCATACTATTGGCATACTACCTGCATTCCCGGAACCGGAAAAATAAACGGCGCGTAAGATACCTGCAACTGGAAATGCAAGCCCTTCACGCACAAATGAATCCTCATTTCCTGTTTAATGCACTCAGTTCCATACAGGGGCTTATGAATGATCAACAAACCGACAAAGCCAATAAATACCTCACCGGATTTGCGACGTTGCTACGCAGTGCGGTATCCCAGGGCAGGAAAGAATTAGTGCCCCTGAGTGTAGACCTAAAGGATCTGAATAATTATATTGCACTGGAACAACTGCGGTTTGGTTTCCGCTATGAGCAGGATATTATGCCCGGCCTGCCGGCCGATGACATCAGCCTGCCACCGATGTTGGCGCAACCATTGATCGAAAACGCGGCTAAACATGGACTTGCCGGGAAAAGAGAAAATGGCCTGCTATCGCTGCAAATAACGAGGGCGGAGTCAGATTTGCTGCTGATAATAACTGATAACGGCAACGGCTTTGATGCATACAATGCAACTGGTCATGGTATCGCACTCACACGGGAACGTATTGCACTCTTTAACAGGATGTATAAGCACCGGAAAATAATACTGGACATCAGCAGTAATCATAACGGTACCCGCTGCTCCTTCCGCTTCAAAAACTGGATAGATGATGAACGCACTGATCATAGATGATGAACCGATTAATATCATTAACCTGCAACGACTACTGGAACAACATTGTCCGGATGTACAGGTAACAGGCACCGCTACCGGAGCCGCTGAAGGCATCGCCGCCATTCAGCAGCTCCGGCCGGATCTGGTGTTCCTCGATATCCAGATGCCTGAAAAAAGCGGTATCGATATGCTGAAGGAAATCCCGGCTCCCAACTTCGCCCTCATTTTTGTCACGGCCTATGATCAATACGGCATCCTGGCCGTGAAATTTGCGGCAATGGATTACCTCCTGAAACCCGTAGATGTGGCAGAACTCAAAATAGCGGTGGCCAAAGCGGTGGAAGCTATCTCGAAGAAAAAACAACAGCAGCAAATGCAATACCTGGTGGAAATATTACAACAGGGACAACAGAAAGAAGAGCGTCGCATTGCATTGCCTTCCCTGAAAGAAACCCGGTTTGTATACACCCGGGACATTGTTCGCTGCGAAAGCAGCAACAGCTACACTCACTTCTACCTGAAAGACGGAGAAAAAATAATGGTAGCCGTTTCCATGTATGAATATGAGGAAATGCTGACCCCATATGGTTTTCTGCGCTGTCATCAGTCGCACCTGGTGAATAAGAAAATGGTGAAAAGTATGGTGAAAGAATCAGGCGGCGGCTACCTCCTCCTGCAGGATGGCAGCATGATTCCGGTATCCAGGGCTAAACGCGATGATATAAAAAAGGGGTTGATGTAAATTACAATCCGGCGCAGGGATTCACCACACCGATAATCACACCAAACCGGCCATCGGCCTGCCACATCTCTTTGGCCGGACAATACATCTGTGAAATAGCACCATCAAGATACAAGGCATTCTTGCAGCCCTGCTCCTTAAAAAATAGTGCAAAATCATAAAAGCTAATGGGCGCTTTGGAGATAGCAAATAAGATACTGCCATCTGGTAAAATCCCTACCCCGTTTCTAATATTCAGGTTGGTGGAACCGGCTTTAAACGCCGGATGTATAGCGCCGTTGATCACCAGCATAGGGCCGGACTGCGTAGCATACCTGATATGCCCATCATTGTGGAAACTTTCTGTGGTACAAACCGCTCCCACATTTTCGGTAGTAACATAAAACACCCCGTTGGGTTGCATACCAAAATTCCCCGTTTCCGAAGTGGTGTTTAATGGTGTGATCACCTGTTGGCGCCGTATATACAATCCCACCGGCGAATAGTCTGGCTTAAACATGCCACCATTCATCGCAAAAACCAGGGTATCCTTTTTGGCCACTACATGCGCCTTCAATTGCTCAATAGTGCTGAATGGCTGCGCGGGTGATAACTTCCAATAAAAGTGAATGCATTGCTGATTGGTTACACGGTAGGAAATAATCTTATCCTGGGCCCGGGACTGGAAACCCATCAAAGAAAGCAGCGCCAGTAGAACAACTTTCATGATAACCTGTTTTGCTGATCTAACGTACTATTTATTCCGGACTCCACAATAAAAATATTTAGGTTTACCGGATAAAGATCTGATCCCCACCTACCACTTATCCTCTTTTTTACCCCCTTCCCTATGATATTTATTACCTTGGAACGTTACTCATTTACTGATATAAATTCCGTTATAGTTGAAATTGTTTTTTATGCTGCTCCTATGCAGCCTTACGTGTAGCCATGTTTTTGCCCAGTCAACCCTTTCAGGAACAGTGCGCAGTGAAACCGAAGCCTCGCTTCCGTTTGCTACAATTCGTATCCAACAGGTGAACAGTGCTTTGCCAAAAGGAACAGTAACTGACACTGTGGGGCATTTCCACTTAACCAATTTGGAGAATGGACGATATACTGTAACCGTCTCACAAATTGGTTATCGACAGGTAGAACTTCAACTCATCTTGTCGAAAGATACCGCTATTACTGTCATATTGCCAAAGGTTAGTCCAATAGTCGACTTAAATTACGTAGTGGTATCTGCCGCCAAGCCGGCCATCAACGACAGTCCTGATAAGTTGGTGTACAACGTTTCCTCCAGCATCACCGCTACCGGCGCCGATGTACTCTCCACCATTGCGAAAGTGCCCGGCGTGAAAGTAAACGACAATGAAATCAGCATCGCCGGCAAAGGCATGCTGAAGGTGATGATCAACGACCGGCTGGTACAATTGTCGGGACTGGAACTAATTCGCTACCTGAAGTCTATGTCGGCCAACCAGGTATCTAAAATAGAAGTGCTCAAAAATCCCGGCGCGCGCTACGATGCAGAAGGAAATGCCGGCCTGATTAATATCACCACCAAACAAAGCAAAAAAAAGGGCTACTCCGGCAACATACAAGCCAATGGCAAATACATGTTGTATAGCCCGGCGGAAGCATTCGGCACCCGTAATTACGAAGCCGCCAATCTTAGCGCTAACCTCCAGTACAATGCTACCCGCTGGTCGGCTTATGGCAGCGTAAACCTGGACCAGGACCATCACCTCGAAGGCTTTGAAACCACGCTCCGCTATCCGAATCAAACCTGGAAACAGGGCGATACCGGCGATTATAAATACCGCAATATCAACATCGTGGCGGGCGCCGATTACCAGGTCAGTAAAAACGCATCCATCGGCATCAACTACCAGGGCGGTAAAAACGTATACGACGGCTCAGACCATGTCCACAATCCCATCTATAACAATAAAACGGGGAACCTGGATTCTGTACTGAAAACGTATGCTACCTATTATCCCATTGCCAGCAGCAATTCGGTGAACCTGCACTCCCTGATCAAACTGGATAGCAGTGGCAGTCAGCTGTTGCTCAATGCGGATTATATCAACTACTACCGCACCGATAAATCTGATTTTGAAAGCAACAACTACCTGGGCAGCGATTTACAGCATCCCAGGGCTACCACCCGCTACTACGACAATACCAAACAAAACTTCAATATCTACACGTTTAAAGCAGATGCGGAAATACCTGCCTCCTTTGCCAAAATCATGTTTGGTACCAAACTGAGTTTCATCGATAACTACAGCAATGCTTTCTACTATAAGAAAAGCCAGCAGGGAGAACTGACTTACGATACAGACCTGAGCAATGAATTTGACTATAAAGAAAATACACAGGCTTTGTACATCAGCATGAATAAAGAGCAGGGCAAGTGGAAATACGAAGCAGGGTTAAGAGGAGAACTAACCCAAACCAAAGGATACTCTTATACCATCGATAAAATCACGACCAATAAATATTTCCGGCTGTTTCCCTCGCTGTCGGTATCCTACCAGGCCAATACGGATAACAGCCTGGCATTGACTATTGGTAAGCGCGTGAACCGTCCTTCTTTCTGGAACCTGAATCCGTTTAAATCGCTGTATACGGCGTATAGCTATGGAGAAGGGAATCCTTACCTGAACCCGGAATACAATACCAACTTTGAGGTATCACATATCTATAAGAATATGCTGACATCCGCATTATTTTTCAACGTTACCAACAATGGATTCAATAACCTGATTATTGCCAGCCCCGATACTAATCTCGTATATACGAAACCGTTAAACTTCCTGAGAACTTACCGTTATGGAATTTCGGAGAATATTGCCCTGCAATTATTCTCCTGGCTGGATAACAATAACCAGGCTACTTTCTATTATACGCAGGCACAATCGAGCCTTCCCTTTATACAGGATGTAAGTGGCTTTGGGTTATACCTGGCTACCAACAACATTATCTGGCTCAACAAAAACAAAACGTTTGCAGCAGCCGTAAATGCCTGGTACCAGTTCCCGGAGGTAGATCATATTGGCAAAGCAGACGCGTATTACAAAGTAGATATGGGGTTGAAAGCATCTGTGTTGAAAAAGAAGATGGATATTGCTTTAACGCTGAATGATATCTTCCTGACCAGCGCCAATTCAGTGACCACTACTATTAATGGCGTACCGCAGCAATTCACCAACTTCCAGTTAAACAGGCACGTATTGCTGGGTATTACCTATCGCTTTGGCAGTAGTGAGCATAAAGCGGTGAACAAGGATACCGGCAATGAAGATGAAAGAGGCAGGATACACTAGGTGGAATTACGAATTACGAATTACGAATTACGAATTACGAATTACGAATTACGAATTACGAATTACGAATTACGAATTACGAATTACGAATTACGAATTTGTGGGGAGATATTAGCGGACAACTACTATATCATCTCCCCACAAATCCGTAATTCGTAATTCGTAATTCGTAATTTTTATTTCTTAATTCTTACACCGCAAACCCTGGAAAGCTCTTTAAGTTCTTACTATACGTAGCCCCATTCTCCTTACTATCCCCCACTGCCCATACTGCCATGGCAAATAATACCGGTTTCAATGCTGCTCCTGCTTTAGTGAGGCTGTAGGTAACATGCGGTGGTACTACCGGCAAGGCTTCCCTTAATATCAAATCATCGGCTTCCAGCTGTTTCAAATGCTGGATCAATACTTTCTCTGTAATAGCAGGAATAGATTTTCTCAGGTCGCTGTAGCGCTTATTACCGGATAATAACTGGAAGAGGATGATGGGTTTCCAATAGCCGCCAATCTTCTCCATTACATAGGTAACCGGGCATTCCTGGAAAGCGTTCTTCTTATTTTCCTGGATCGTTGAATTTTCTTTTGTCTTTGTCATATATACATACTTTAGGGTAAGTACTTGTACAAAAGTAAGTACTGATTTACTTTTGTCAAAGAAAATTTTAAAACATCATTTTATGAACATCACGATTACAGGTTCCCTTGGAAACATCAGCAAACCACTTGCCCAACAACTCATCGCAAAAGGCCACCAGGTCACTATTATAAGCCGCCAACCAGAGAAAGCTGCCGCTATAAAAGCGCTGCATGCCATCCCTGCCATCGGCTCCATAGACGACACCGACTTTTTACTGCAGGCCTTCGCCAACGCAGACGCCGTATATACCATGATCCCTCCCGATTACCAGGCCAGCGACATCCGCGCATATATGAAAGATATGGGTGAACGTTATGCCAGCGCTATCAAACAAAGCGGTGTAAAGCATGTGGTGAACCTGAGTGCCATCGGCGCCCACAAAGCAGATGGCCCCGGCCCTACCAGCGCTAACTACTATGTGGAACAACAGTTAAACGCCCTGGAAAACACCAACGTGCTGCACATTCGTCCGGGTATGTTCTACTCCAACTTCTACGGCGCTATGGACATGATCCGTCACCAGCACATCATTGGCAACAACTTCGACGCCACCACCACCATGGTAATGTCGCATCCTGAAGATATCGCCACCGCCATCGCTACGGCACTTGACCGCCTCGATTTCAAGGGGAAAACCGTTCGCTATGTGGCCAGCGATGAAAAAACCGGTGGGGAAATAGCTGCTATACTGGGCAATGCTATTGGTCAGCCGAACCTGGCCTGGATAGGTTTTTCTGATGAAGACCTGCTACATGGCATGTTACAGAGCGGCATGAGCGAACAAATGGCGAAAGTATACATCATAGAAATAGGAGTGGCTTTACGGGAAGGCACCCTGTTCACCGACTATCGTCAACATCAGCAACAAGCCTTTGGCGAAAGAAGCTTTACAGACTTTGCAAAAGAATTTGCATTCGCCTACAACAGTCACAACTAAGCGCCCGTACCTTGAATAAGGAAGCCCCCCGCAAATATGCGGGGGGCTTCTTCTTGTTATATCTTATTTATTACTTCGCGGGTATCTCTCTCAGTATATGCAGGAGATAATCATAGAACCTGCCTACAGAACCAATGTTCACCGTTTCATCGGGCGAGTGCGCACCATGAATGATAGGGCCAAAAGAAATCATGTCCAGTTTACCGGCGAAATGACCATTCAGGATACCACATTCCAATCCGGCATGACAAGCCCCTACCTTAGGTTCATGTGTGAAATGATTTTTGTATAAGGACAACAGCAACCGCAGAATTTCGGAATCAGGGTTTGCTTTCCAGCCCGGATACTCGCCACCATGGGTTACTTCACATCCGATCATTGCCAGGGCGGCACCTACTGCGGTAGCTACGTCTTCTTTGGTACTTTCCACGCTGCTACGTTGCAGGGACTGTGTGATGAACTCACCGTCTTTCACAATCACCCGCGCCAGGTTAGACGATGCTTCTACCAGGTTGGCAATATCAGGACTCATGCGGAATACACCATTAGGCAACGCATAGATACCACGGAGCAATTGCGTGAAATAAGCAGCGTCCATTACTTTGGCTGGAACGGGTACTTCTTCCAGCGTTATCTGCAAATCTTTTTCGATAGATTGGTATTCTGCTATCAGCACCTCGCGGAAGTTGTCCAGGAAAGCGGTAAATGTTGCTTTATCTGTGGCCGGAAGGGTTACCGTAGCAACCGACTCACGCGGAATCGCATTACGTAAGCTACCACCATCTATACTAACCAGTTGCAGCGCCACTACTTGTGTTGCTTTGTACAGCAAGCGGTTCATCAGCTTGTTGGCGTTACCGCGTCCTTTATGGATATCCATGCCGGAGTGTCCGCCCATCAGGCCTTTGATACGAATGCTATAGGCGATACTTCCGGCGGGTGCAGGTACTTCTTTATACGTGGCCTGGCTGTTGGTATCGATGCCACCGGCGCAACCAATCGTCAGTTCATCTTCTTCCTCTGTATCCAGGTTCAGGAGAATGGTACCGCTAAAGCGGGATGGATCCAGTTGTTTGGCACCCGTCATACCCGTTTCCTCATCAATGGTGAACATGGCTTCAATAGCGGGATGTGCCAGGTCAGTAGCCGACAACACCGACATGATAGCAGCCACCCCAATGCCGTTATCGGCACCCAGCGTAGTGCCACGGGCTTTTACCCAGTCGCCGTCTACATACATATCAATTCCCTGTGTGGCGAAATCAAAATTTACATCGCTGTTTTTTTGATGCACCATATCGAGATGTGATTGTAGTATCACCGTTTTACGTTGTTCCATTCCGGGTGTAGCGGGCTTCTTCACCACCACATTGCCAATGGCGTCCCTGCTGGTTTCCAGCCCCAGGCTTTTACCGAATTGCAGCATAAAGTCAATTACAGCGGCCTCTTTTTTGGAAGCACGGGGTACCGCATTTAATGCGGCAAAATGTTGCCATAAAGGTTGTGGAGATAAATCCTTTAATTCCATCAGTAACGTGTTTATTAAAGATGGCAAAGTATACAAATCATTTCAAACGGTCAAAAAAGGTGGGAGCTTACATTTAGTATCGGCCGTTTTTGAAGGCAGCGCTATCACTGGCTACCCATCTGCCATCCAGCAGGTGGTAACTGATATCAAAGCTGTCTGTTCTCATAGGTGCTACACCGGCTACTACTTTATAATGTACCTGAACGCTGTCGCCCTGCACATCTACTACAGAGGATACGCCGTGTATGGCAGGATCGGCGGCATTGCTGCCCATCCAGTACCATTCTGAGATAGGTTGCTGCGCCTCCTGTGCGATCGCGGTTTTGAACAAATACAGCTCACTGGTACACATAGCAGTACCCGTGCTACAGGTTCTGATAAAAAAGTAATGGCCCATGCGCCCGAAGCCGTCAAATGCGCTTACCCAGCAGCAATGCGCTGCACCATAATAATAGTGAAAGGATTTCGTGACAGCTCCCCGGGGATTGGTTTCAAATAGTAATAAATTTTCCCTTCCGTCAATAGCGTGGTCTAATATGCAGGCGAGATAAGCGTCTTCATCATTTAACCGGTAATACTTGCCAATGGTGTCGGTATCTTCTGTATAACTCCAATCGGTGATGAGGGTAGTATCAATCAGTTTAGCAGTTACCAGGTAAGGCCAGGCGGGCTTTTTAATGATCACACCGGAATCTCCTTTAAACACAGCACCATAGCCTGGTGTCTTTAAAGTCTCGATCATAACGTGCTGCGTTTTCTGTTCACAAGCAGCAAAAATAATAGCACAAAGGGACGTGAAGGTATAGGTATACCAACGGTTAGGGCGTAGCATTAAAGTGAATTGTAATTCAAAGGTCGTTGGTATTTTGATCCAAATATTTATTCCGGTTAATATTTTTTTTTCGGGAGATAAGTTCGCATACTATCATCCTGAAACACAACACTGCACGGTATTTTTCGACGACGTTTTTGTTTAACTTTATAAGGTCATGAACTTTTACATCGCACAGGTACAAAAGATCACGCGGAAAAAATATCCGAAAGACGACCTGACACAGCAGGTAGTACGGGCGAAACAGTATATGGATCAGCACTATGCAGAGCGTATTTGCCTGGACCGGATTGCACAACAGGCCTTTCTTTCAAAATATCATTTCATACGCCTGTTTAAAAACTATTACGGCTATACGCCGTTTCAGCATCTGACAGCCGTGAGGATACAAGCCGCCCGACGACTGCTGCAACAACAGGAACCGGTGGCGTTCGTTTGTATGGCCACCGGGTTTGAAAGTGTACCCACCTTCACCACGCTTTTTAAAAAGAGCACAGGCATAACGCCGGCACGATTTCAGCAGCAGCTGAAGAAAAATGTTTCACCATAAAAACCTACTGTATATGAAACCTAAAAAAATATGGGCCAATTTCAGCGTCCGGGATTTAGCACGCACTACCCAATTCTATCAGCAACTCGGGTTTAAACACAACGGTGCATCCGACCAACTAACCAGTTTCTTCTTTGGCAACGACCACTTCATCATCCATTTCTTTTTAAAAGATATACTGGAACCCGCCATGAAAGGCCCCATCAGTGATGCTGACACCGGCAATGAAATTATATTCACCCTTTCCGCTGATAGCAAGGAAGAAGTAAATGAATGGGAAAAAGCAATACAGCAAGCAGGTGGCACCATTGTTTCAAAACCGGAAACGTTTGGAGAAGGCTATTATGGATTTGTATTTGCAGATCCGGATGGCCATAAATTCAATGTCTTTCATATGTAGCCTCCGGAAAGAAAAGCAATATCCGATAAACCCGGTTCTTACCCAATGCTTATGTTTGTAACACAAATAACAAGCGATGAAAGTTACGGTAATCAGTATCCTGGTGGATGACCAGCAAAAGGCCCTGCAGTTCTACACCGGCGTGCTGGGCTTCTTAAAAAAGAGGGATATTCCTATGGGAGAACACGCCTGGCTAACGGTAGTATCAAAAGAAGCGCCCGATGGCGTAGAAGTGTTGCTGGAGCCAATGGCCTTTGCTCCCGCCAGGGTTTATCAAAAAGCCCTCTTTGATGCGGGCATTCCACTCACCTTCTTCCAGGCAGATAATATAGACAACGAATATAAAAGGCTCCTGGAAGCGGGCGTAGTATTCAGTATGCCGCCCACCATCATGGGGCCTAACAAATTAGCTGTGTTCAATGATACCTGCGGAAATCACATCCAGCTGGTGGAAATATTATAAACAGTGTTTTACCCGGCAGGCAAGGCTTTGGAAGGCCTGTCTGCCGCCACCACCATCAGTGCCACTATGAGCACAAAACTGTACTCGCAACCGCCGGTACCGTGCTCGCCTACAAACCACCCCTGCTCCGCATGTATTAACCCAATACCGATTAATAACAACATGATGAAACCCGCCGTTATCCAACGGGTATAATACCCCAGCATTAATAATAGGCCTCCCACTATTTCATACCCGGTAATACCCCATACCTGGGCGGTTCCAAAAGGCAACCCCTTACTGGTCAGAAATTCCGCAAAACGGGGAATGGTACCGTTGCCAATTCTTACCAGCGCATGGGCCAGGAATATAATGGCAACGGCTATACGCAGCAGCAACAATGTTTGTTTAAGCGACAAAAAAGGGTATTGTTTCATACAGGTCAGGGTTGAAGGATAAATATAAGGAGGCCAACCGTGGAAACCATACCCGGAAAGCTGTATTTTTTGGGGGAAAACAAACAACCTCCAAATCTATTGATTTGAAGGTTGCCTGATCTTTATCACCCTATGCTTCTGTTACCACAACACCCTATTGATGGTAACCCCGCAAAAGTAAGGAGGGTAAACACTTCTATGCTTAGTAACACAACGTAGCTTTATAATTCAGTAGTACTACTTACCCCGGCAGGCATGAAAAACGTTTTTTTTGATGGTGACCGGGCCGGCCAACAATCATTATAAATTATTAATTTACAAGTACCTTACAGTATAGCCATAAAAAAATATATCAAATGTGTCCATCCCGGCAACCTTAACGTGTTATACTGTTTTAGAACAATTAAAACTTAAAACCATGAAAGATTTCCTGTTTTTGTACAGAGCCGACCAGAGTATAGTTGCTCAACGCTCTCCCGATGAAGTACAAATCAATACCCAGAAATGGATGGACTGGATAGGTAATATTGCGGCACAAAATAAATTAGGCGATGCGGGCAACCGCCTGTACCCTGCCGGTAAGGTAGTAAAACCCAACCAGGTTATCACAGACGGCCCCTTTACAGAACTCAAAGAAACACTGGGTGGATATTCCATCATCAAAGCGGGCTCCCTCGATGAAGCAGTAGCGCTATCAAAAGGCTGTCCTATTTTTGAGGCAGGCGGCAGCATTGAAATAAGAGAAATCAACGCCATGTAATCTTCTTTTCACCACCAAAATTCCCGAAGCCTTTGTAATATTACAAAGGCTTCTATTTTATGGAGAAAAATCAACTGATACCACACCTGTTCAGAACCGAATACACGAAAATCACAGCCGTGTTATGTAAGTTGTTTGGCTTCGAACATATCGGGGTGGCAGAAGATATTGCCAGCGACACTTTTTTAGCTGCCTCTGAATCCTGGGGGCTGAAAGGATTACCGGAGAATCCCACGGCATGGCTGTATACCGTTGCAAAAAATAAAGCCCGGAACTACCTGCGGCATGAAGCCGTTTTCCGGCAGAAAGTAGCCGGGGAATTAAAACGCGGAGCTACGGAAACGGATATACCGGATATTGACCTGTCGGCTCAAAATATCCACGACAGCCAATTACAAATGATGTTTGCGGTTTGCCATCCGGCCATAGTAGCCGAAGCACAGATCGGATTGGCGTTACGCATCCTCTGTGGCTTTGGCATAGAAGAAATAGCCACCGCCTTTTTATCCAATAAAGAAACCATCGCCAAAAGATTACAACGCGCCAAAGACAAACTAAAGGCGGAACAAATTAAAATTGAATTTCCCGGCAAATCGGAAATAAGCCACCGGCTGGATAATGTGCTGACTACCCTGTACCTGCTTTTTAATGAAGGCTATTATTCCAGCAACCACAATACCACGCTGCGGAAAGATCTCTGCCTGGAAGCGATGCGCCTCACCTTCCTGCTCACAGAAAATGAAAACACCAACCAGCCCGTGGTGTATGCCCTGCTGGCATTGATGAGCTTTCAGGCATCCCGGTTTGATGCCAGAACAGACGAGGCCGGTGAAATGATCCTGTACAACGACCAGGATGCCAGTCGCTGGGATCAGGCCCTCATTCAACAAGGCAAAGACTTCCTGGCACAATCTGCCGCCGGGCCTAAACTTTCCCGTTATCACCTGGAAGCCTGTATCGCTTACGGACATACGAACCAAACGGATACACCGGAAAAATGGAATAATATCCTGCAGCTGTATAATCACCTGTTGGCACTGGAATACTCTCCTGTAGCAGCACTCAACCGCACCTATGCTTTATCCAAAGCAAAAGGCAAGGCAGTGGCGTTAGAAGAAGCATTGAAATTAAACCTGGGCAGCCACCACCTCTACCATGTGCTGTTAAGTGAACTATATACCGGCACTGATGATGCCCAGGCACTCCTCTCTTTGGAAACCGCGCTGGTCCTGGCCCATTCTCCTGCCGATAAAAAAATCATTCAACAAAAAATACAAACGCTGACAGGCGCAGCTTCCCGCTAACTTTTTTCTATTCAACATTGTTCTCCCGTTAAGGGCATGAAAAATAAATTTGCTAAACCAAATGGTTATATATAATTTTACCAAACCAAATGGTTATATATCTTAAACAACAATAAATGAAAGCTAGAAGAGACGTGTTCCAGGCCATTGCAGATCCAACCCGACGGGCTATCATAGGGCTGTTAGCCCAACAAACGCAAACGCTGAATACCGTGGCAGAGAACTTTAACATGAGTCAGCCTGCCATCTCCAAACATATGCGCATCCTCACAGAATGCGGTTTGGTACTCATCGTAAAGCAAGGCAGGGAACGGCATTGCAGCGCCAATTTCAAAGCCTTGGAAGAAGTATCCCGATGGGCCGACCAATACCGCTCTTTCTGGAGTGCGCGACTGGATACGCTGGAACATTTATTGAACGAAGAAGACTAACAATTTCTTACTCTACCATAAACCATGCAATATGGCAACACACAAAACACCCGGCGTAGAAGTGCAAATGCTCATCAGGAAACCCGTAAGCATTGTATTTGATGCTTTCATTGACCCTGAAAAAACCAAACACTTCTGGTTTACCAAAGGCAGCGGAAAACTGGCCGCCGGAAAAACGGTTACCTGGGAATGGGAAATGTACCAGGTAAGCACCCAGGCAGTGGTAAAAGAAATTATACCCAACAAAAAAATAGCGATCGACTGGGGAACGCCCGCTACTGCAGTAGATTTCATGTTTGAAGAATGGGGAGATGGACACACCTATGTAACCATTTCCAACTACGGGTTTACAGAACAGGGCGATGACCTGGTACGTAAAATCAATGATTCTACCGGCGGCTTTACCAGTGTGGTAGATGGCCTGAAAGCTTACCTCGAACACAATATTAATCTCGGACTCATCGCAGATAAATTTCCAAAACGATAAATCCTTTTTTTATGGAAAAATATGGTAGCATCATTGCACCGGGCACGCTCCGGTTCGAACGTTCTTTGCCCGGCCCTATCCAGAAAGTATGGGCTTACCTTACGGAATCGGAAAAGCGGGGCAAATGGCTCGCAAAAGGCGATATGGAATTGTTTGAAGGAGGAAAAGTGCATTTACACTTCCTTCACCAGGAACTCAGTCCCCTGCCAGACGTGGTACCCGAAAAGTATAAAGACATGCAGCAGGGGCATCATTTCACCGGGACTATGCTACAAGTAGCGCCGCCACATTTGCTGTCGTTTACCTGGGAAGGTGGTTCAGAAGTAACTTTTGAACTAACAGAACAAGCGGACCGGGTACATATGGTGATCACTCACCGCAAACTGGGCGATAAAAAATCTACCCTGTTAAGCGTTTCCAGCGGATGGCATAATCATGTTGGCATCCTCATCGCTAACCTGGAAGGAACCGTTCCACAACCTTTCTGGACAACGCAAAAGGAACTGGAAGCAGTTTACAATGAGCGGATATAATTTCAAAAAGTGGTGGTGTAACACCACCACTTTTTTTTATTCTCCATTTGGATTCGACGACAATACTTCACTCATGTAATCGAACAGTGGCCGCATATGCCGGAAGGTATCGCTGGCCTCTTTCAAAAACGTTTCACTCAGCACCGCCTTATCTGAAAAAGGTCGGATGAGCAGGAATTGCTTGTAACGTAACAGGTCAATTGCTTCATGATCTGCCTCAAAGCCTTTAGGTGCGCTTTTGAGCTGCTCCCCTTTCAGGGACTCAAACGTATTGATAAATGTTTTGCTCTTAATGATTTTCCGCAGTGGTGCGGCATCAAAAGCAATATCATCACGGATCAGTTTCAGATCAGCCGGTGAAGGCGCCCAGAAACCGCCCGCAATAAAGCTGTTGCCGGGTTCTATGTGAAAATAATAACCACCCCTCCGCATTTTGGTAGCACGCTTAAAACTGCCGCTCCAATGGGTTTTGTAAGGTGTTTTATCATTCGAAAAACGGATGTCCCGGTAAATACGGTACAAACTCTTTTTGCCGGAAGGTGTTTCAATCAGGTCGTGTGCAGACAACTGCTCCAGTAATCCTTCTGCAAAAATCTCCACCTGCTCCTGTTCCTGTTGGAAAAGGGCTTTATGTTCATTAAACCAATCCCTGTTATTATGCTGCTTCAGCTTATTCAGAAAATCAAAGCTGGATGCGGGTATCTGTGCTGGTGCTATTTTCTTAGCCATGCGTAATTTTTAAAGACCCCGCAAATATAACACCTATTGCGGGTTCACCCGGCAATTGGTGAAAATGCAAAATAATCCGCGTAATTTCCGGGAACTATAAATAACAGTGAATGGTGAAACGTAGAAATTTCCTGAAGCAACTTGGCTTATCAGGCACGGGCCTCTTAATGGCCTCCAACAGCTGGTCTGTTCCTATCAGTCAGCCCGCTCCGGCTGGCAAAAAATTACGGATAGGCGTTATTTCCGACCTGCACCACCTGCAATTTGGCATACCGGAAGTTCCGCGCATGACTGCTTTCATGGATGCGGTGATAAAAGAGCAACCTGATTTCATTATCCAATGCGGTGATTTTTGTCGCCCTAAAAAATCAGAAGAAATCATGTCGCAATGGAACCGGTTTACCGGTCCCAAATACCACGTGTTGGGCAACCACGATATGGATGTTTGCGACAAAGCCACCATCATGCAATTATGGGGTATGGAAAAGCCGTATTATTCTTTCGACCAGGGCGGGTATCATTTTGTGGTAATGGACAGAAACTTTTTACGGAAAGAAGATAAAACACTGGAGGATTACAATAACAGTAATTGGGGTCCCCTGCCTGCGCCTATGCGGAGCTTTACCGATGCACCGCAACTGGAATGGTTAAAACAAGACCTTGCCGCCGCCAAATACCCCGTCATTGTTTTTATGCACCAACCCGTTTTCCTCAGCGACTTTTTCCAGGAGCTGGGCAATGCCGATGAAATCCTTGCCATCTTTGATGACGCCAACCTGGCGGCCAAAACTGCGGGTAGCCGTGCCCGTATAGCTGCTGTGTTTATGGGACATGATCATGACGACCGGTACGGAGAAAGGAACGGCGTACATTATTTCCTGCTCAACAGCGCCTCCTACGTATACACCCAATCCGGTGCGCACTACTATAAAGAAGCCCTCTTTGCGTTCATCACCCTCGATCCTTCCGGCTGGCTACATATCAGCGGACGCCGTACGGTTTACCGGGACCCTGTGCCGGATAAGGTGAAAGCACAATTTCCAACTACCATCAGCGATCATGCCATCCGGTTATAGGCGCGTAGTAGCGGGTAAATAATGGAGATGATATACTTTTTGTGGCAATTTGTGCCACGTAGCCTTTATCCCATAATCCTGTAAAGACTGCTGCAGCTCAGCGAAGCTGCCTGTCTTTATAGTCATGTTAATGCGTGTAATTAAACGATCTGTCTGTTCTAAAACTACCGCACATTGAAAACGGTCCTGCAACCCATTGACGATGGCAGCCGGGACGTTATTAGTCATGGCAATAAAAGTTGCATCTGTGCTGAAGCGGCTTTCATTGGCGCCCGGAGCCGGCAAATCATGGTAGAGCTTCGTGGCATCTGTTACCTCCAGCACAATCGCTTCCCTTTGCTCTTCCGTAGTGGTTGATCCCAGCTTCAGCGAGGCCATGATACGCGACAACAATTCATCATCCTGTATGGCTTCGCCCTTATAACAATAAGAAACAAAAGTACCTTCCATACCGGGTGCCAATACCACCCTGCTGTTACCCACATTCAACAAGCGGGCCACCTCCCGCTGCAATGCTACTCCCATTACGATCTCTGCTCTAAAGCTACTATTGGTTTCGGTCAGCGTACTCCCCTTCTCTTCTTTCAACAATGGTCCGACATCAAAATAATTTTTCACGCTGGTATCCGATTTTACAGTGTGGTACAACGTTTTAAGCGAGTCATATACCTGCGCACTCCCCACCGACATATTACCGGGCGGGAAAGATGGCGCCGTGATTTTCTGACGCCGTATAAACTGCTGGATAATGTCGTTCGTCAGCATACTGGCCGAACCCGCCCATTGTACCTCCATCTGCTCATTCACCAACGCACAAAACGGGATCCCTTCTATCTTGAAGTGCTCAAATGTCTGACCGGTAGTATCTGCTACTACAGCAGATGAAAAAGACACTTTTTTCAATACCGGGCGCACCTTCGCTTCTATCTCATCAGTAACCGCCAGGAATACGAGGTTCTTCACATTTTTATTTGCAGCTACCAGTTCATTGATATGTGATACTCCTTCCAGGCAGGGAGCGCACCAGGTGGCCCAAAAATCTATCACCAGTAATTTCCCCTTCAGGGAAGTATCTGCAGGCACATTGCTGATCCAGTTGGTGAAATGTGGTGGGGACACTTTCGCCCCCGCTTTGACCTGCGCAAAAACCTTTACGGTCAAAAAAATTAAAGCCAGTGACAGGATATAGCGAAACATGTGGCAGGTATTTTTAGGATCACGTGATTGGGAATAAAACATTGCTCAAATTTCCCGGCAACGAAAACTGACCGTGGTTACCGGCAGGTGGTAATCGTTGTCCATCTCACTAATAATACAAAATACCTGCGATAAGTACTGCATTAAATGCAGGTAGATACGATTACGTACCTAACCCCATGAAAATGAAAGCCAACGAAATTTTATTTACCGCCCTTCGGATGCACCACCGTCATTCCCTGCTCCGGCACATACTTGTCGTACTCCATCAACTGTGCAATCCGCAAGGCCTCGCCGGCACTTCTTAACTTTGCTACCAGGTGCAGCGCACCATCAATGCCGGCAGAGATACCTGCGGTAGTAATCACACGTCCATTGTCTACATATCGTACCTGCTGCAATACTTTCGCTGTAGGCACTGCCTTTTGCAAAGCGGGGATAGCACTGTGAAAGGTAGTCACCGTCAGCCCATCCAGCAAGCCGGCTTCACCCAATACAAATGCACCGGTGCAAACAGAAAAATAGTGGGCGATGGATTTATCGCGCGACTTGATCCAGCTAATGACTTCGGGATCATTGGCTGCTACTTCGGCATCGCCGCCAAAAATGGCGAAGACGTCGGCCGCCGGTGCATCCTGTATACCATAGTCTGGCGTTATTTTCAGGATGCCCTGGGATAACAGGGGCGCACGTGTTTTGGCCACCGTAAATACTTTGAATCCGGCATAGGAAAATACTTCCATGGGGCCCGCAAAATCCAGTACTTCTACACCGTCATAGAGGTAAAAGCAAATCGAGATTTTCTTATCGTTGGCGGTATCCTTCACCATCAGGTCCATCCCACAATGCGGGCATTTGCCGGCCTGATGAAATATCAGGGTATCGCAAGGGCCACAGGGCGGACATACATATAATAACGAAGGTTTTTGTGCAAAGGCAATACAAGGCAATAACAAGAGGAATAAAATGAGTGGTTTCATAAGCGCAATTTATACTGCAAAGCTAACCGGAAGCAGGCACATTAATCGGGACAAGTGTATTGATAAACGGGAGAATATCCATCATAAAGAAACCCCGGTATGGGTGCATACCGGGGTTTCTTTATGATGAATGGATACAGCTTATTTCCCGCTCCGTTTCACCGGTGCTATCCGGTACAAGCCTGCTCCATGGGGATTAATTTCCGGCGCAAATTTACCACTAACATTACCATACACTTTACCCGACCAAAGGTCCGTTACCTGGCAGGCACCCGTTAATCCCAGGGCCGATAATTCCACCGCGATGCTTTGCTTCCCGTTATCGCCGGTATTGAAAACGGCCAGGTATTTTGCCCCGGTACCTGGTTCTGCGGCCATCCATGCGGCTTTTTCGGCGGCTGTAAATAAAGGCTGGTTGTGGGTACTTTCCTTTAATACCTTCAACACGGATCGGTTGGTCAGCAGGGAAAGTGTAAAGGCATCGTTGTCTGGCAGGTTACCGCCAAACATCAGGGGAGATTTGAAAATGCTCCAGAGCGTCATCAGGGTATATTGCTCATCACGGGTGAAGCCGCTCATACGAGGATTTCCTCTTTCTGCGCGGATACCAATACGTCCCAGTGGCAGCATGTCACCATCCGGGTAGGCGCCGTAGGCACGCCATTTATTCCAGCGTTCAAATACGGCAAAATGTTCTTTCAGTTGAGGCCAGTTATCCCAGAAATCACCTACGGTGCGCCACATATTGGCGTGTTGTTGTACGTGTGCGGCATGTGCTATAGGTGTTTCTCCGGGAGAGGTACTTAACACAATCCTGCGTCCGGTATGGTCAATGGCCTTCCTGATCATCTCAATTTCTTTTTCAAAGTATATGGGAGAAGAAAGATCATCTACCTTAACAAAATCCAGTCCCCAGCTGGCATATAGCTCAAAGAGGGAATTATAATATTCCTGGGCACCGGTCTTCTCCGGCACAATGGTGTACATATCATGCAGCCAAAGGCATTGGTCTTTCTCCGAGTAAATATCCCGGGCAGTAGCAGTAGATCCTTTCACCGGCAGGTTACGTTTCACCGCCAGTACCGGGATGCCCCGCATAATATGAATACCGAACTTCAGCCCTTTGCTATGCAGGTAATCGGCCAGTGGTTTAAATCCTTTGCCGCCTTCGGCAGATGGAAAACGATTTACTGCCGGTAAAAAACGGCCATATTCATCGAGCACATAGTCCGGATTGGTTTCATTATAACCATGGGCTTTGTCGTTGCCTACATACCAGCGAATATCTACTACGATGTAATTCCAGCCATACGGTTTCAGGTACCTGGCCATATAATCAGCGTTGGCTTTTACTTCCGCTTCCGTTACCGTAGGACCAAAACAATCCCAGCTGTTCCAGCCCATAGGCGGTGAAGCCGCCCAACTGTGAAATTTCTCCGTGGTTTGTGCCCGCAGGAACACACTTATCAGCAAGATACCCACCATCAGCAGATATGCCCTGGCATTGGCGAAGCCATTCATTTTTATACGCATCATATTATACTATGGCTGACGGGAAACAACGGTGGCTGATACCAGCAGCACCATAACGCTTATGCATTTCATAACCTGGAACCTTTGCCGCTACTTCCCTGTTGTAAATGGAATATTTCCGGCGCTAAAACTAAACTTTTTTTATTAATCGTCAAATTGACAATTAATATATTTCTATCCGCAAATGTTATTCATCTCCCTAAAAAAATAAAAGCAGCTGCCCGGAAGACAGCTGCTTTTATACGTGTAAAATATTGTCAACTCAACTTACCATCGGTAAGTATTTCTGGCGGTTTTCGATAATCACCCAGATATTGATCACGAACAAGGGCAACGCCATCGCCAGTCCGGATGGGTCAAGGAATATGTTAGTCAACATAACCCCCACCATCACTGGTAAAATCACCAGCGCACCCAGCGCCCTCGTTTTGGGAATAATAAACAGCAAACCACCCAACACCTCGATCACACCTACGAGCGGAAAAAACCAGCCAATGGACATAAAAGCGCCCATGGCTTTCATTACGTTCTCTGGCATGTCTTTGGGCATTGGCATGTAATTGAAGAATTTGTTGAGCCCTGCATTGATGAACATCAGCCCAAACAACAGGCTCACGACAAATAGAATTTTGTTTTTCATAGTGGTCAAATTTAACCTAAAAATACATTAAATTTTTCCAAATATAGATGCCATATTATATTGCCGCCACTTCCTTTTTAACCAACTACTTTTCAATGAGGAACTTCCTGAATGATTCATCATAAAAGCGCATCACTAAGTAAGGCTAACACCAGCAACGCCATAGTCAGTACCCTCACTGCAACGCATAAACGTAATCTCAATGGCTTGTATGTAGCGGAATAATCTCAAAAAGTTCCATACCACAATCATGCATCATATACAGCCGGTAATTCAGGCACCCAATAAAAAGAGACACCTGGCTTCCGTCCTGCTACGGCCCATTTTCATCCCGATTATAGTGGAGTTCGTCACTACCTCCCCTATAGCTACCGGCTTTACCCTATCTTTGCCGCATATTAACACCCAATAACTAATGCTTAAAAGAATCCTCACCCTCGCCCTGGTAATCGCTTTCAGCTGCAGCGCCTTTTCCCAAACCATCAACACACCACGCCTGGACAGCCTGTTTACGCTGCTGGCAAAACATGATAAATTCATGGGCAGTATCGCTATTTCGCAAAACGGCCAGGTGCTCTATACCAAGGCCATTGGCTTTGCGGATATCGCCATTGCTAAAAAGGCCACCACCAATACGAAATACCGGATTGGCTCTATCTCTAAAATGTTTACGGCGGCACTGATTTTTAAAGCAGTGGAAGAAAAGAAACTATCGCTGCAACAAACGCTCGATAAATACTACCCACAGATTGAAAATTCGAATAAAATAACAATAGAAAATTTACTGAACCATAGCAGTGGTATCCATAACTTCACCAACGACAAAACATACCTGACCTACTACACCAGCCCGCAGTCGTCCAAAGCCATGATCGATATTATTGCAAAAGGGAAAAGTGATTTTGAGCCTAACACCAAATCGGCCTATAGCAACTCCAACTTTGTTATTTTAAGTTATATCCTGGAGCAGGTGTATGGTCAACCTTATGCTAAAATTCTTCAAACAAAAATTACCCAGCCATTAGGGTTGAAAAACACTTATTTTGGTGGCCCTGCCAAACTCCAAAATAACGAATGTTATTCCTATAGCAATAAAGGTAAATGGGTAAAAGAGCCGGAAACAGACGCCTCTATCCCCATGGGAGCAGGTGCTATCGTGTCTACTCCTACCGATTTAACGGTTTTCATTGAGCAACTTTTTGCCGGAAAAATTATCAGCGCATCCTCATTTGCCCTCATGAAAACCATTAAGCAAGGCTATGGTATGGGAATATTTGAATATCCTTACCTCGACAAAAAATGCTATGGACATACCGGCGGCATCGACGGATTCCAATCAGTACTCAATTATTTCCCGGAAGAAAAATTGTCGATCGCCATCACTTCTAACGGTGACGTATACCCACTCAATAACATCCAGCTGTGTCCATTGAGTAGCTACTTCAACCAACCGTACCAGCTTCCTTCCTTTAAATCTATTACGCTGAGCGCGGCGGCGCTGGATTCGTTTCCGGGAAATTACGGCAGCGCACAGGTGCCTTTGAAAATTGCCATCACGAAAAATGGCGATAAACTGTTTGCGCAGGCTACCGGGCAATCGGCCTTCCCACTGGAAGCAACAGCCCCGGATAGTTTTCAGTTTGAACCGGCCGGCGTAGTGATCATTTTTAGTACCGACAAAAGGCAGCTGACATTGAAACAGGGCGGCAAAGACTACTTGTTCAACAAAGAATAAATAATTTTTCTACCAAACGTAAAAGGACAAATCTGCTATCGCAAATTTGTCCTTTTACATTTTAAAACTTCAGTATATACCCAAATGCCTCTCTGGGAAACTGTAAAAATTATGGCCCTGTGCCGTAACGTGGATATGAAAGATTCCGTCTACATTGTCCTGACGGAGTAATATTGCACTACTACAAATAATTATTAATGATATTCTCGATGTATTCTTGTCTGCCGCTCTTCGTAGCTGGTTCACCGTTAGCTACGGCAAAGTCGCGCAGGCTTTCCAGTGTTGCTTTTCCTGCTTCGAATGTTTTTGCTGCCTCGCTATCGAAAGAAGCATAGCGTTCCTGGCGGATCTTGCGGTAAGCACTTTTCTCCAGGATAGCATCTGCGGTCACCAGTGCGCGGGCAAAATTGTCCACCCCACCAATGTGTGCGTGGAAGAGATCTGCCGCATCGGTAGAGTTTCTGCGGATTTTAGCATCGAAGTTAATACCACCACCTTTGAAGCCACCACCTTCGAGGATAATCAACATCGCTTCGGTGAGTTCATTGAGATTGGTAGGGAACTGGTCGGTATCCCATCCATTCTGGTAGTCGCCCCTGTTGGCATCCATGCTGCCGAGCAAGCCGGCATCAATCGCTACCTGCAGTTCATGCTGGAAGGTGTGACCTGCCAGGGTAGCGTGGTTTACTTCGAGGTTCAGTTTGAAGTCGTTCAGCAGGTCGTACTGGCGCAGGAAGCCGATCACGGTTTCTGCATCATAGTCGTACTGATGTTTGGTTGGTTCACAAGGTTTCGGTTCAATAAAGAACGTACCGGTGAATCCATTTTTACGGGCATAATCCCTGGAAGCCTGCAGGAACCTGGCCAGGTGTTCTTTCTCCCGTTTCATATTGGTATTCAACAGGCTCATGTATCCTTCGCGGCCTCCCCAGAAAACATAGTTCTCACCACCTAATGCAATAGTAGCATCCAGTGCAGCTTTCACCTGTGCGGCAGCATGTGTGAGTACATGAAAATCAGGATTGGTAGCAGCACCGTTCATATAACGGCGATGGCTAAACAGGTTGGCAGTACCCCATAACAGTTTCACGCCGCTTTCATCCTGCTTCTGTTTCAGGTATTGTGTAAGCGTTTGCAGACGCTTTTCGTTCTCGTTAATATCGTTAGTATAGTCTACTACATCCACGTCGTGGAAGCAATAGTAAGGCAGGTTTAATTTGGTAATCATTTCAAAAGCCGCATCAGCTTTATCTTTTGCACGCTCAATAGGATCCGGATTTTTATCCCATTCGAATATATGAGTAGCTTCACCAAAGGGATCAGCGCCTGTTCCGTTGAAAGAGTGCCAGTAAGCCACCGCAAACCGCAGCCATTCTTTCATAGATTTGCCGGCTACTATCCTGTTTTCATCGTACCAACGGTATGCTAATGGATTATCGCTCTGTACACCTTCGAACTGAATGGCCGGAATACCGGCGAAGAATTCCTTCTTTCCTGTAACTATTTTCATAATCGTGTTTTAATAACGCAAATATTGCCTGATTTTAATCAGTTAGCAACCGCTATTTTTGAAAGAAAATATGCTATCTTATCAAAAATTAATCAATTTTAGTAGTTTGCATGATAAAATGAGCCATCTGCTGCACAATGAAAACAATTCTTCAGAAAATTACCAATGATGCCAGCCAGAGTTTTGCCTGCAGAGTATATCAAACGCCGCAGTTTGAAACCAACTGGCATAAACATCCGGAGTATGAGCTGATCCTCATCTTAAAAGGCCATGGCACAGTGATGATAGGCGATTATGTAAGCGATTATTCCGTCAACGATCTTTTTTTCATTGCCGGTAACCTCCCCCACTGGTTTAGAAAAAATCAGCCTAAAATGACGGGCGCCGCGCTGGTCATCCATTTTACCAATGACTGTTGGGGAGATGGACTACTGGAAATGGCGGAGATGAAAGCAATTCAATCCCTGTTGCAAAAGAATAACGGCCTGCAACTGGAACACGGGCTGAAAAAAGAAATCGCAGAAAAAATGCAGCTCATGCACCGTAAAAAGGGTTTTGAAAAATTGATGCTGCTCCTGCAATGCCTGCACCAGGTAGGACTTTCGGCACAATATAAAATACTGACAGAAGATTTCACTGATACCGGACACGTGGTAAATCCCATCATCGAAAAAATTATTGACTTCTCCTTTAAACATTACCAGGAAAAGGTAACGTTGGAACAGGTAGCTGCCATGGCGAATATGAGCGTGCCCAATTTCTGCCGTTTTTTTAAGAAGAATATTAAGAAAACCTATTTCGATTTCCTGAGAGATCTGCGGATCAGTCATGCCTGCAAACTACTGACCGCTACTACCCAGCCTATACTGGATATTTGCTACGAAAGCGGGTATAAAAGCTGGGCGCATTTTAGCAAGCAATTCAAAGAAGTGAAGCAGCAAACACCCAGTCAGTATAGGAAAATGTATTTACTGTAAAAAAGCGATGATATATGTGGTCAAACCTTTGTTGGTACTATGAAATAAGGAGCAATAGTAACTATAGTGAACAACTGCCCACCGATATGGTACTGGGAGTATTGGAAGGCACGGGGGTATTAATGAATAAGGGTAACCAGCAATTTTGTAACATCCCCACTTTTCCAGCGATAGATATATTAGCCATCTATACCCGGGATGGTAACTATGGCCGGCCTGAAAATTTTAACAGCAAATGGGTAACAATGATGGCTATACGAGCGTCCAGGTCCCAGCCGGAACAGGAAGCGGTGTACGTGAAATTGCTGTCTGCTATTGCTGAAAAACTGCATTGGGAGTTAATATTGGAAACTGATGACGAGGGTAATGAAGACGTTGTTCTTTATAAAGGATAGCCATTGAAACGCGTAGCATTCCAATGGCTAAATCATCATCCGGATTAAATTTTCTTAGTCAGGTAAATCTGAGGTGCTTCCTGTAATTTTTCTGCTGCCAGCGCACCAAATGCTTTGATATACGGTTGTTGCCCGTGGCTATCCAGTCCTTCCTGGCTTGCCCATATCTCATAGAAAACAAATACGTTTTCATCCGCTGTTCCCTGGTGCAGGTCGTACTGGATGCAGGCGGCTTCTTTTCTCGTTTCTTTCACCATATGTTGTAATACGGCTACTACTTCATCGTGATAAGCCGGTTGGGCTTTGATAACGGCAGTTAAATAGAGGTTCATGATAATTGTTTTTCAGGGGTGAGTACTGTTGCCAGGTGTTGACGATATTCCATCTGATAGTTGTCGATCCGTTCTTGTGTGGCATTCTTTTCCATATCATGGAAGTGAAATCCCTGCACGCGTTCCATCCCTACAAACTGGTTCATTTTATGGAAGCCGAACATCACGCCATCGTCTACTGAATGTTGATCAAAAAACTCCCCGGGCAGCGTGAAAGCGGTGTCTGGTGCATTCCAGGTGGTATTCACCATGTACTTTTTACCGTGCATGAGTCCACCGGTGCCATAGTTGATGGCCGGATTCTTCCGGCTACGGCCGTCGCTCGCATACATACCGTTTTGATGCCCGGCGGTAAATACTTCGTCTATGTATTTCTTCAGGCCAAAGGGTACCTGGAACCACCATATGGGGGTTTGGTAAACCACGAGATCGGCCCATTTGAAGTGTTCCACTTCGGCTACGGGGTCGAAGTCCCTGGCGGCATTGACCACGCGGTATTCGTGCCCCTGACTGGTCAGGAAGTTGATGGTCCAGTTCGCTACGGTTTCATTAAAGGCGCCACCTGAATGCGCCATGGTTTGTCCGCCGTTGATGATAAATATTTTCATTTGCTATTACTTTTATAATTGATAGTGCAAATTTCTATCAGTTTTTTATATAACACAAATAACTTAACTTGCGCCTATCTATCATAAAAATTATAGTTATGCAATGGAACCTGGAATGGCTGAGAACGTTCAAAGCCATCTATGAAACAGGAACGCTCTCCGCAGCAGCGCAGGCGCTCTTTATCTCCCAGCCGGGTGTGAGTCTCCATTTGAATTCACTGGAAGCATATACCGGCAACAAGCTGTTTGACCGCTCCGCAAGGAAAATGGTGCCCACAGAAAAAGGAAAGATCCTCTACAACTATATATTGGAGCCACTGAAAAAACTGGAAACAGGGGAAGAACACTTTTATAAACGTTCAGAAGACGAACGGGTAACCGTGAGCCTGGGCATGTGTTTCGAAACATTCCAATATACACTGGAAGAACATATTGCCAGTCTTCCCTTTAACCTGATCATCAAATTCGGGGAATATCCGCAAATGCAGCACGACCTTGATACGGGTTCACTGGATCTGATCATTACGCCACAAAAAGGGAATCAGCAGAATATAGAATATGTGCCGTTCTCGAAAGAAAAGATCGTGTTAATTGCGGGTAGTAAAACAGATACTTCCGCACTGGATAAACTGCTGGCCAAAGGCAAAACAAAAGAAGCCACAGAAATACTCAAACAGCAATTATGGTATAGCACGGCCGCCGACATGGAACACTTAAAAGGCTTTTGGCTGAAACAATTTGGAGAACACCCCGATTTCAGACCGAACTACATTGTTCCCAATATCAGCTCTATTATCCGTTGTTTAAGCGATAACTCCGGGTTCTCCGTGGTGCCCGATTTCCTGTGTGCAGACGCGATTGCTGAAGGAAAAATAAAGATCGTATGGGAAGGCACCACCCCCGTAGAGAATACTCTTCATTTCGGCACCCGGAAAAAAACCATGTATCAAAAAGAAATCGCACAACTGGAAACGTTGCTGAAAGAAAAATGGATGAAGTAGCAGCATAGTCTGCCACTTTCTATTATTTTTATGCGCAACTTTATCATCTAATCCGACTGAAATGAAATTTTACGCGATGACCTGTCGACTGGCTTTGATATTCTTCCTGGCATTACCCTTTAGCAAAGCAACAGCGCAAACCAAACTCATTGGCCTTTACCTTAAAGAGGCCACCGTGCTAAGCGGGCAGGTAGCCCAGGCACTCAACGTAACGGCCGACAGCATACTCACCAAGCCAAACGAGGGAGATTATATACAGTCGTTTAAAAACGCCGACAAAGAAGAAGTAAACCTTTATATCCGGTACGGACTTTACCAGCTGGGCCCCGTGAACAATATTCTCATATGGGGAGATAAGAAAATGCTGGCCCAGGTATATAAAGCGCTTTTCGATAAAAAATTCACACCGAAAAATCCTGATGAGGTAACCGCCAGTGTTACCCGGGGTAAAGAGGTGATCACTTTTGTTTGTGGATTTGAAGATGGCAATATCAAAATTGAAGCAAAAGACAAATAATATTTTCATAAACGCGCAACCGCCTTCAGCTAGCTGAAGGCGGTTGCGCGTTACAGGGATATTAGTACCCCTTATTCTGTGTCAGGTTCTTATTCAACGAAATCTCATTATTGGAAATCGGCAAAAACATAAATTTCTCCTTACTATACCCATTGGCAAATTTGGTTTCAATAAGTCCACCATCAGCACCACGTACTTCAACGGGATAAATATCCGGACCAATTCCCCAGCGTCTTACATCATCCCAATACAATCCTTCCAGGGCAAATTCTATCCTTCTCTCATGCCGTAACTTAATCCGGGCATCGGCTTGCGATAAATTCAGCGGCAGGGCAGTAATTTTTACATCCGTACGGGAAGTACGAATCTGGTTAATCAGTTGCAGCGCTTTTGGAATATCCGTTCCTTTCTCTATCAAGGCCTCTGCTTTGGAAAGCAGCACATCTGCATAACGGAAAATGATAAAGTTCAATGGCTCCTGGCCGGCCACTACCTGCTGCGTTTCAATGGTATATTTCCGGATACCAAAACCTACTTTCTGACCCGTATGGTTCTTAATTTCCACCGGATATAATTGCCCCTGGAAATAAGCGCCCGGGCGCAGGATGGTGAAATCCAGTCTCGGGTCCCTGTTTACATAAGGCGCCGCCGGATTTACCGGTGATCCATCTATTGTTTCATAAGCATCGACCAGGTTTTGTATAGGTGCTACCGAGTTAGACCCATCGATACCATACTTCATGTTCTGCGGTTGCCAGTGACGGTCAAAGAAACTACCCTGCGAAAAAGGACCATCCATGTATTCTACATCAAACATGACTTCCGCATTGTTTTCGTTGGCCAGTTGAAACAGTCCGCGGTAACTGGGGAACAGGCTATATTTTTTCAGCGCATCTATTTTATCGGCATATTCCAATACCTTATCCCAGTTAGCTTTGTACAGGTAAGCTCTTAACTTCATGGCGTATGCAGCACCCAGTGTAGCCCTTCCCGTTATAGGAGCGGTCACCCCCAGGCGTTTAATGGCTTCGTCGTAATCCGCATGTACCTGTGTCCAGGTTTCTTCTTCTGTATTGCGTTTCAGGACGCGGGCGTCCTCCGCGGTAATTGTTTTGGTGAATACCGGTACACCTCCGTAAGAATTGGCCAGGAGCGCATAAAAGACACCCCTTAAGAAATATATCTCTCCCGTCATCTGTACTTTAAGGGCGCTATCCATCGGTACTTTCCCGATATTTTCCAGGAAGGCATTGGCGCGGTTGATACCCGTGTAACATTGCTGCCAACGGCCACTTACAATACCCCCATCATTAGCGGATATGGTACCATTGCCTACCTGCTTTTCCATTCCCTCCCAGTAAGCCCATTGGTAAGCATTGGGCGAGCAGGCATCGAAACCGCCGCCATAACCATATACAAATGATTCATGTAACGTATTGTAAACGCCGTATAAGGCCAGGTTAGCATCCGATTCACCCGCCCAGAAATTGGTGGTGGTAATACGATCGTCTGGTGTTCTTTCCAGGAATGATTTGGAACAGCCTGTCGTCAATAACACCATGGCAGTAGCTATCAAAAATATAGATCTCATAGTCCGTTTAGTTTAAAGTTGCAGATTAATACCAAAAGAAGTGATGAAAGGCGTTGGGTACACGGTTCCTCCATTTTCGAAGGTGTCCTGCTCCGGATCAAAGCCTATGTATCCTTTTGTGGTAAAGGATGGCAGGTTTTGTGCATTGATGTATACACTGCCTCCTTTGAAACGGATCCTTTCCAGCAGCGACTTCGGCAAACTGTAAGACAACTGGATATTTTTAATTTTGAAATAACTCATATTCTGTACCCAGAAAGAAGATTCATAACGGTTCCAGGTATCATTCACCACAATACGCGGCATGGTATTACTGTGGTTCTCCGGCGTCCACGCATCTTTCCAGCGGGTGAGCAAAGTACCTCCGGAAATACCCAACGGGGTGGTCCAGGCGCTTTGATTGTAACCATATACACCGGCCATACCCTGGGTAACGATATTCAGGCTCCAGTTTTTATAGTTAGCTCCCAGGGTGATGCCATAGGTATACTTGGGCAAAGTGTTACCCAGTGATTGCTTATCGTTGAAATCGAGCTTGCCATCGTTGTTTACATCTTCATACTTTAAATCGCCGGCCCTGGGGATATACCCGTTGTTCTTCATGTAGTCGCCGGCTTCTTTATCTGTTTGAAAAACGCCGATCGATTTAAAGCCATACAACATTTTGTAAGGCACTCCTTCTCTTACGAGCCACAACTGATCCGGTGCATCTGCTCTGAATTTGGTTACCTCATTTTTAATGTAGGTAACATTGGCGCCCACATTGTAGCTAAAGCCAGAGTTGTATTCCGGTGAATGATAGTTCACGGAAAATTCAATACCATTGTTACTCATCTTACCAATATTCTGGATCGGCGCAGTCACTTCTCCCAAAGTCGTAGAAATCGGTAACTGTACCAATATCTGGTCAGTTTTCTTACTGAAATAATCCAGTTCAAAAGAGAGCGCATTATTAAACAGGCCTACATCCAGCCCAATATCTGTGCTGGTAGTGGTTTCCCAACTGATGTTCGGATCAACGAGCGCAGTAATGGCGGCGCCGGGAGCAAACTGTCCTCCTACCGTATAGCTGGTACCGTTAGACTGTGTTACTGATCCAATATAGGGATAGTTGTTATCCTTGATATTCTGGTTGCCGAGCTGGCCCCAGGAAGCACGTAACTTCAACTGGCTGATCCCTCCAATATGCTTGATGAACTCCTCTTTTTCCATGGCCCAACCGGCAGACACAGAAGGGAAATATCCCCAGCGGTTGCCTTGCCTGAAACGGGAAGATGCATCTGCACGAAGGTTAGCCTCCAGCAGGTACTTTTCTTTGTAGTTATAATTCAATCTTCCGAAATAAGCCAGCATAGCCCATTCCGTGGTATTGCCGGATGCTTTCAGGTTACTGGTACCTGCGTCTACTTCATTCAAGCCAGATTTTGGCGGATCAGATTTTCCTGCAAACATCGATTTCAACTGATTAGCTTCCGACTGTGTACCCAGGATCGCTGAGAAATTATGTCCACCACTTAATGATTTCGTATAGTTAAGGGTGTTATAGAATACCCAGTAAAACTCTTCATTATTAGCGCGATAAGGCGATATCTGGGAAGGATAGTCCAGTACCTTATCCTGTACACCACCGGCGGTATACACGTAATTCATCTGGTTGTATTTATCCTGGCGGTTGTTATTAAACTGCCCGGTAAACATCGTTTTAAAAGTCAGGTCCTTCGTGATATTAGCGGTGGCGTTGAGGTTGGCCCTGAAAAAGTTATTGGCATACTGACTTCTTCCATCATATAAATCCGGTAAAGGATTACGGGAATCTACAATCGGCGAACCGTTGGGTTTCAGCGCCTGTGTAGCGCCAAAGCGGCCATCTTTCGTATAGGGTGCAATAAACGGATAGGCGCCATTGGACATGATATAATACACGCGGTCAATGCCGTCTACCGGGCTGTTGGTGATTTTGCGGGTAATCTGCACGCGGCCGCCTACTTCCAGCCAATCTTTCACTTTGTTATTGAGTGAAAAGTTCACCCCATAGCGTTTACTGTCTGTTTGCTTAATGATACCATCCTGGGAGAGGTAGTTGGCAGATAAGTAAAAGTTCTGTTTGGCAGAACCTCCCCGTACAGAAATATTATGTTCTGTAATAGGGGCCGTGCGAAATATTTCTTTATAAAAATCTGTATTCGGGTAGAGATAAGGATCGTGATTATTGCTGAAGTCGTCGATCACATTTTTGGGGAACAAGGGATCACCGCCGCTATTTACCACCGCGGTGTTCCACATGTTCATAAATTGTACACTGTTATTGATACGGTCGTATTTTCTGCCCAGCTGTTGCAGGCCGTAATAGCCGTTGTAAGAGATAACGGGGTCCATATTGTAATTACCTTTTTTGGTAGTGACCAGCACGATGCCATTGGCGGCACGGGAACCGTAAATAGAAGCAGAGGCCGCATCTTTCAGGATGGTGATACTGCCTATATCTGCCGGGTTAAGTTCTGCCAGCTTGCCTTCAATACCATCAATGAGGATCAGGGGATCGGTATTGTTGAGGGTGCCGAAACCGCGGATACGCAGGGTAGCGCCATCGCTGCCGGGAGATCCGGAATTCTGGCTCACAAAAACACCTGCCACCTTGCCTGCCAGCGCCTGGCTGGGATTGGTGATAGGCCTGTTTTCCAGGGCTTTGTCGTAGTTGATAGTGGCTACAGCGCCGGTTAAGTTGGCCCGTTTTTGTGTGCCATAACCTACCACTACTACTTCTGATAATTTATCGGAAGATGCTTTCAGTGTAACCGTTAATGCTGCCGCAGACGTTACCACCACCTCTGTGGGCGCATAGCCGATAAAGGAGAAGATCAGGGTTTCTCCGGCTTCTGCTTTGATGCTGAAGTGTCCTGCATCATCGGTGGTGGTACCGGCTTTATTGCTTTTCGTTCTTACAATAACACCGGGTAATGGATTGCCATCTTCTCCTACTACTTTCCCGGTGATCGTCATAGCCGGCGCGGCTACCAGGCTGGCATCCGCCATGTTTGCCGTTGGTTTTTCTTTAATGGCGATTACATTTTTTTCAATGCTGTAGGTGAGCACCTGGTTTTTAAAGATGCTTTCCAATACCTGCAAAATATCCTGATTGTTCACTTTAAGCGTTACATGCCGGGCTTTATTCAGTACATCCATTTTGTACCAGAATACATAATCTGTTTTGGCTTCAATTTTTTTGAAGACTTTGTCGAGTGGTTGATCATATACATCAAGACTAATTTTCACGGCCTGCTGTTTGGCCATGATGCTGCTATACAGGCAGGTCAATATACAGGTAAGCAGTAACAAACGTTTATGGACATGAGGTCCCTTTAAAAGAAATCTTTTTACAGGTAGTTTCATACTTTCCTTATTTAAATTTTGAATGATGAAGCCTTGATTGAGCTGTCACAATAACGCGGAGTAATGATGGCTACTCTACGATGATTTTGGTTCCGTCGAAGGTAAACCGGGCGCCGTTTACTTCCAGTCCGCGGAGGATTTCCGGCAGGGTCATGCCGGGATATACTTTTCCATGGAAAGATCCCTGCGGGGATGTTCCCTTAAAAACAACGTCCACATCGTACCAGCGTGCAATTTGCCTGAAAACTTCTTCCAGCGGTGTGTCGTCGAATTGGAGGTAGCCTCTTTTCCAGGCTGTTACCTCTTCCAGATTTGGTTGTGCTACCGACAACTGGCCGGTATGGTTAAATTGTGCCTGTTCCCCAGGCCTGATCTGTATTTTCTGTTTATTTGTTTTCACCTGTACACTCCCTTCCAGCAAGGTAGTTTTCACGAACGGCTCATTCGTATAGGCGTTAATGTTAAAATGGGTTCCCAATACCAACACTTCTACTTTGCCGGCAGTTACACTAAATGGCTGGTAGTTCCCGCCATTGCCAGTGAGCTGTTTGGCTACTTCAAAGTAGGCTTCTCCCGTAATCCCTACTTTCCTGCTGTTAGCCGCAAAAACCGCCGGGAAACTAACAGACGACCCGGCATTCAGCCATACCTTGGTGCCATCCGCCAGCACCACCACATATTGTGATGATTTAGGTACTGTTAATTTATTGGTACCTCCCTCCTGTTGCCATCCCTCTCCCATAACCTGGTAATGGATTTCGTTGGTATCTGTTTTCAGGATCGTTATGGATCCTGCCTGTATTTTTTGTCCTACAGCCAACGTCTCCAACGTAATCTCCTGCCCGTTATAAAGCGCCAGCACGGCTCTGTTACGGGAAGTGGATGCCTTTTTCTCTTTCATCGCCACCGGATGTATTGCGGGTTGTTTCCGCCAGTTGTAACCGCATATGATGACGGCCAGCAACACTGCGGCAGCGGCAGCCACACGCAGCAGCACCACCCGCCGGCTACCACGGAGCGGAACTTCTTCTTTATCGTCTTCGCGGAGATGCATCCTTTCCATCACTGCGGCCTTCGCGGTTTCCCTGTACATCATCGCATCAGGCGACTCCTCGTCTTCAAACAAGGGGGCATGCCCTCCTGATTCGGCCAACCATGCTTCTATGATTAGCTGTTCTTCCGGAGAAGCAGTACCATCCAGGTACTTATCTAATATTTTGATATCTATTTTATGCTTCAAAATATAAATCCTGTCCCAATACAATTAACTTACCTAACTATAAACGAAGAGAAAAGAAAAGACCGCTATTGCATTTGTGATTTTTTTTTGAGTATTTTTATTCCGCACGTGAGCAACAACATGAAACCGTATTCCAACACCACCGACAGTGATCTGTTCCGGTTATTAAAAGAAGGGGATATTACTGCATTCGAAGCCATTTACGACCGTTACTTCATCCGCTTATTGAATACCGCCTATAAGCTGCTGGGGAACCGGGAAGATGCCCTCGAAGTGGTACAGGATGTGTTTGTCCGGTTATATACCAAACGTGCATTGATTGAAAATACAGATCACCTCCACGCCTATCTGCAAACCTTGCTAAAAAATGGTATGATTGACCGCTTCCGGCAACGGCTGTTACGCCAAAAACAATATGCCGCCCTGAAAGAACAGGCACAATACCAGGCGCCACATGCCGGCGAACCACAAATCGACAGTAAAAAGCTGGAAGAAAAAATACATTATATCATCAACGGACTCCCGGATAAATGCAGGGAAGCTTTTATCTTAAGCCGGATGCAATATTTGTCGCACCAGGCCATTGCCACCAAGATGAGTATTTCTGTAAGTACAGTAGAGAAGCATATTGTAAAGGCGCTGCATGTATTACGGCAGCAGTTGAAGGAGCAGTAGCACCGGATGATACATCCGGCGCTGTCTTAACAAAATTCACCGGATAACGGCCATTACCGGTATTATGAACACCAGAGCTTACCTGAGTCGTAACGTCGCCGCCAGTTTTTTACAATCTTCAAACAGTGCAGGCTTATTATCATCCATGAATGCCAAATAATAAACAGCACTTTCCCTATCTCCGATTACCAGCACATAAGCATTTAACGGAATACCCTCCCTGGTAACTTTCATAATAACCTGGTAAGCCGGTCTTCCATTAATTTTTACTACTTCAGCCATCTTACTGTTTATAGTCATTTGGCTTTCCAGTCGTTTTACAAGTGTTTTCCCGCAATTAATCATGTCGGCGGTATCTGGTAATGCAGGCAGACTAACCAGCGAAACAAAATTATTCGTCAGCTCTCCTTTTCCCTCCTCGGTGTAATAAAAAACCCTGTCTACATTCTTGTTAAACTTAAAAACAGATGTAGAGCAATCCAGCGTATATCTATTATTTTTTGAATAATCAACCCGGATGGAAGTATCTACAATTATTGATTTTATGGCAGTAACGATTTCATCCCGGTCAACGCCATTCCCTTCCGGCATCCTAGTGATCGCCGCCACTATGAAATTATTATTCCCGGATATAAAAAATATTTTGTCTTCTTTTTCCTGTTTAATTTTTCCATACCTGATATTAGCCGGGTATCCATTGAGCACAAAATTTCTCTGATAAAAAGTCACTGTGGAGTTGGTTTCTTCCGGAATAGCCACCTGATCTTTGGTGGTATCGAATGGTCTGCCCGGCGAATCCATTATCACGATCTCTGTCCCATCTGCCTTCTTTAAAACGGTGCCGGAAATTTTATAGCCTGTAGGAATGACCATAAGTACTCTTGTTCCGGGTATTTGCCGGTGAGCATTTGTCCTGGTAACGTTAATAGTGTCTGGTATATCAATGTGCCTGTCAACAGTAAAAACACAGGCATTCAGCAAAAACAAAACGGATAACAAGGAAAGAATTGGCTTCATGGGTATATAGGTATAGGTACAAAAGTAACAATATAAATTATCCCTTCCTACCTTGTCCGAAAGGAATACCTGGTTTTTCCATCTGATCCTATATCTTTGCCTGTATTCCTGTACATAATAAGCAACGCAAACCTATGGATCTTTTTATTTTCCTTACCCTTACCGTAGTACTGGGCATTGTCAGGTTTCTGACACTCTTTTTTCATGAGCTGGGCCACGCCCTTCCTGCATTAAAGTACACCAGGATGCCTGTATCCATGTATATTGGCTCTTTTGGAGATGAAGATAATTGCATTAAACTTAGCCACGGGCTGTTGGACATTTATATCAAGCGTAATCCGTTGCTATGGTACAGGGGATTGTGTATCTCTGATGGCAGCTACATGACGTTGCGGCAAACGGCCATACAAGTACTGGCAGGGCCTTTCTTTTCTTTGCTGGTAGCAGCCATCTCTGTTACTATGGCCATCCTGTTCGACATGCATGGTGCTTTCAGATTTATCTTCGGCATGTTTTTAATCTTCGCTACTGCCGATCTCTTTTATAATCTATACCCAAGAACCTTCGGTACGGATGATTATATGACTGTAAAATCAGATGGCAGGGTGTTACTCGACCTTTTCCATGATTGGCGGGAAGAACGGGCAATGCTGCGAGGCAGGAAGAAGAAAAAGAAAAGCAATTCCCTGAGGAAAGTGTAATGCGGGTAGCCTGGGGATGTTTTATCACGCCCTGCTATTAATCCTTAATTCAAATACTCTACCACTGGAAAGATTCACTTTAACATTCCAATAATGAGTACCTCCGTCATCTACCTGGATAATTTGCTTTTCAAGATTTGCCTTAAACTCGTCCTCTGGCCATATGAAGTTGATCCAAACAATTTTCTTACCATTTTCACCAATAAATCCAACATACTGCCGGTAATAAAAATCCCAATTATCTCTAAGATTCATCAAGGTTTTATTATTTATCTTCTGCAGCTTTTTCTTTAGTACATCCTCTGCATGGCGTACTTCCCCAGCCGTAGGGGTAAACCTGGATGTTGCCGCGGGATATATGTCTTTCGTTACCTTATGGCTGGCTGAAAATATGTGGGTTAAATTATTGCCTTGCCCCACTACCGCGTGAAAACAACCCAGTCCGATAAGTAGCATAATGATTCTAACGCATTTCATTTTTAGTCTTCTATTTAAGTCGTTATCCTTCTCTAAACTGCGTAGGCGTAATCCCCGACTGCGCTTTAAAGAAATTAGAAAAATATGCATGATCTACAAAGCCCAGTTCAAAAGCAATTTCCTTAATAGAAAGCTCTGTAGTTTGCAGCAGTCGCTTGGCCTCCAGCAATACCCGTTGTTGTATGAGTTTGGTGGCGGATACCTGCAGATGATTTTTACAAAGGATATTTAAGTAGTTGGCGGAAATATGCAATTGGGCCGCATAGAACCCTACCAGTTTTTCCTGCTTGTAAAATTTATCAATCAGCATATTGAATTTTGCAAGCCGCGGGTTAGACTGGAACACTTTCAGATCCGTAAAAATGTTTTCCGCTTCTTTGCTTACAATGGCCGCTATGACTGCCGCTCTTGCACTGATCACTTCCTGTACGGAATTGGGGGAATTCAGCTCATCCCTGATCGCATCAAATTCATATTTCAGCAATTGGAAATTATCGTTGGTCAACGGAATCACCGGGTGATTCATATAATTTGAAAACGAAAAACGGAAGAAAGATGCAAAGCGTTCGAAGAAATTTTGCTGTATCATCAGCTGGTATCCGGTTGTATTAGGCTTAATACTCCAGGTATGTACCTGGCCGGGAAAGAGTACATGCACTTGCTTATTGCCGATGGGATAGTCGTGAAAGTCGATGGTATGTACACCTTTAGCGGATTCAAACAGGTTGATAATAAAAAAATCATGCTTGTGCGGCTTCTCAATATGCCGTTCACCATGCAGTTCATTAAAAAGGAATTCTTCCCTGCCGGCCAGCTGGCCTTTCCTGAATTCCTGCAGCCCTAATACAGGGATATAGCCGGTGTCGTCATAAATCATCATATCAGCGCCCGTTGAACTTGTAAAATATGAAAATTTATGGCAAAAAAAATGGATTGGCGACGAAAAGCCAATCCATTTTTTAATAAGATAATGCAACTACTTCTTAGGCTCCGCGTGGGTGGTAGGCGTATGAATGATATCGAAGTATACTGTTTTGTCGTTCGCATTAGGATAAATGCGGTAGGTAAACTCCTGTTTGGTCAGCACCGTGATGTCTACTACACGGGTGAACAATACTTTGCCATCTGCGTCTTTCGCCACCACAGTACGGGTTTTGCCATCGGCAGAAACGGTCCAGTCGCCATGCATTTTTGGTGAATCGTCCAGGTTGTACATGTTGAAGGTACCATCTGCTTTAAAATAAGCGAAGCCTACAAAGTTAGCTACGTTGACATCGTTCAACGCTACCTTTTCGCCTTTGTTATTTTTGGCGTTGGTTGTTTCCCAGGGAGTGCTGGCAAGCGTTTCACCAGGCGTCAGTTGTTTTGGTTCCGGATCTTTGTCTTTGCTACAGCTAAAGAAAAATACGCTACATACTGCCAACAAAAGGGCGGCGGTTACTTTTTTTACATGTTTCATATCAATGAAATTTTTAAGCACTACAAAGATATCTGCCCCGTCCGGCTTAGCTTTGCGCTTTTCCTCCCAAAGCTTGTAATATTTATAACAGGGCGGATAACGGGCATTTATCAGAATACCATATTTCCTTTATGCACCAGTGATTTAACCGGTGAAACCCTTGATACTACTTCCGCGGAGCAGGATGCATCCATGAATACCAGGTTGGCATCCTGACCTGCTTTAGGCCACTGCTGATTACCTTTATCATCCAACGGCAATACATAACGGGTGGCAAACCCCAGTGTCCTCGACAGCGCCCATTCAGAACTATAGCCATACAAGCTGGCAATGAGCTTCGCTTTTTGCAGCATGTGTCCGGGCCCGAAGGTATTCCAGTGATCCTGGATATTATCGTTACCTATCAGCACTTCTACCCCGTGTTTTCTCAACATTGGAATAGGCATAATGGTGCCGCCGAAAGGTACGGACGACACAATCCCTACACCGGCTTCCGCCAGTCGTGCTGCCATACGCTCCGTTTCCACGGCCGATAAATGCCCCAGCGCAAACGCATGGCTCACAAAGGTTTTACCCCGAAGTACCGGGTTTTCATTCGCCTTGTTGATCAGGTATTCAATGGTTTTTATACCGGATTCACCTGCTTCATGTAAATGGATATCAATTCCCTTATTATAATCGATCGCCAGCTGCGTGGTGAGATCCATCGTTTTCTCTATGCTGCCGTCAAGGGAATAAGGGTCTACGCCCCCAATAAAATCAATGTTCATTTTCACTACTTCCTTCAGCAACGGGGCGGTATTGGTATAAAATACGCCATGCTGCGGGAAGGCCACCAGCTCTGCTCCTACCGTTTTTTCCTTATTCTTCAGCGCTATCTCCAGGTGTTTCAGGGAATCAAAACCAGAGGTAGGGTCCACATTGAAGTGAGAACGGATAAAGTGGGTACCGTTTGACTGCAGGAAATCAATCAGCTTTTCGGTCCGCTCAATAGAAGTTGTCAGCCATTCCGGGATCATCTTCTGCTCATAAGCAATCTGGTCTTTCACGGTTCTTCTTTTGGAAGACACGGCCTGCCAGGGCAAACCAAACAACATTTTATCCAAATGGGCGTGCATGTCCTTAAAGGCAGGCAGCATCAGCCAGCCTTTTGCGTCTATGGCATTCTTCGCGGGATCATTGGGCGTAACGGCGGTAATTTTATCACCTGTTATTTCCACACAGAAAAGCGCGGTCTTCGTCTTCACCACTTCGTCTCCATCATACTCAAAGCCCGTTTCCAGCAATACATTCTTAAATGTATAGTGACTATCTTTTGCTATTTTATCCATTGGTTCCATTTTTTGCTATAGCAAAGTAAGTCCTTAATATCTCCGGAACTTTGTAGGATCTATACAGATACTTGAAAGATTTATCACTTTTCCCGGATTAGTGATAAATCTTTCAAGGCATGTCATGAATCCTTCACAGAAAACAAGATTTCGAATATTAGCTTTGTAAAAAATGACTGGGACTATGAACAAAACGGAAATATCCCGCAAGGAATTTATCAAAATGTCCGGATTAGGGCTGGCAGGTGTTGCCTTCGCTTCCGGCTTACTGGGATCTGCGCAGGCATTTGCCGGCGATGCAACGGGTAATGGCAGTAAAAGCTACCTGTTAAAGAATGTGCGACTGGAAACAGGATTTGTGTATGAAGAAGGAGAAGTAGTCCATACTAACACCGAATTATTCTGCGTAGCAATCAAAGACGGCAAAATCTACAGCATTTCTGCCAATAAACCGAATGATGCCAAAGCTATTGATGCCAAAGGCTGGCTGATGCTCCCGGCCTTCCGGGACATGCATATCCATCTCGATAAAACATTCTATGGCGGGCCCTGGCAGGCTACCAGGAGAGGTCCCGGTGGCGTAAAGGGAATGATTGCCCTGGAACAGAAAATCCTCCCGGAGATGCTGAAAACATCCACTTACCGGGCGGAAAAGCTGGTGGAGCTGCTGCAATCAAAAGGCACCAACTTCGCCAGAAGCCATGTTAATATTGAGCCTACGTCAAAACTGCAATCGCTCAACAACCTGCTGAAAGCACTGGAAAATAAAAAGAACTCCTTCGGCGCTGAGCTGGTGGCCTTCCCCCAGCATGGCGTGTTCTATACCGACTCCGTTCCTTATCTGAAGGAAGCCGCCAAAATGGACATCGACTTCATCGGCGGCCTGGATCCCTATACCATTGACGGCGCTATCGAAAAAACGATCGACTTCACCGTACAACTGGCACTGGACAACAAAAAAGGAATCGATATCCACCTGCATGAATCCGGAGAATCCGGGCTAAAAACTGTTGAGTACCTCATCAAAAAAATCAACGAAAATCCGGCGCTGAAAAATAAAACATTCCTGAGCCACTGCTTTGTTTTGGGAAAAATTGATAAAGTGAAGCAGGAAGAAATCGCGGAACAACTGGGCGCTGCGGGCATTGGTATTGTTTCTACCATTCCGTTTGGTGGTCTTATTATGCCTATACCTACCCTCTACAAACATAATGTAACGGTGATGACGGGCAACGACAGTATCATTGACCACTGGAGCACTTTTGGATCAGGCAGCGTATTGGAAAAAGCCCATACCATGGCGCAACTATACGGCTACTCTAACGAATTCAACCTGTCGAGAAGCCTGAAATTGGCTACTGGCAACATACTTCCGCTGGACGACAAAGGCGTGCAACAATGGCCTAAAGCCGGCGATGCAGCGGATGTAGTATTAATAGATGCCAGCTGTTCTGCAGAAGCAGTATCCAGGATTTCACCGGTAAGATCCCTGATTAATAAAGGACAAATCGTATACTAAAAATAGTGCGTTGGAACAGTGAGCGAAAGGCGGGGCAATAATTTCCCCGCCTTTGATTTTATCCATCACTACAGTTTCAATTTCAATCCACCATTTACCACAAAACCATCCAGTGGCGCATAAATATCTCTGAAAACAGGATGCGCGACAGTACCCGTATAAATGCTATCGAAGCGGGTTTGCCGCGTATCCAGGTAGTTCTCGAAGTTGACAAACAAGGAAAACTTTTCCCATAGCTTCTCTGCCATAAACCCACATATCCAGTAAGGCTTTCCGGTAGTGCCATCTGTAAGCGTTTGTGCGCTGTAGTAATAAGCTTCCAATCCCAGTTTCCATTTCTCTTCTTTTTCGTACATCAGTATATTATTCAGCCGGTGACGCGCGGTGAGCGGGTTTTCGCGGATAACGCCATTATCATTCAACCGGGCATCCGTAAAGGTATAACCAATGAAGAGCTTAAAGTCGCCATATCCGAATTTCACGTTTGTTTCCCAGCCTTTGGTATCAATAAATCCATCTACATTTTCCAGCTTGTACAGGTTTCCGGGAACAGCCCGGAGTAATAGCGGGTGATTGATACGGGTGTAAAAGAACAACTGGTTAACACTGAAACTTATCTTATCACTGAACAGGGACGTTTTGTAATTTAAATCAAAGTTAGCACCATAGGACCGTTCCAGCTTGTTCTCCTTCGCATTGATGGGTAACACAGATTTGTATTGTATCCGTTCCGTTTCTTCCGTGAATATAGTAGGTGTTTTATACCCCAGTCCTCCACCAACGCGGGAAGTAAATGCAGGCGTTATTTTAAACAGCGCTGAGATGCGTGGAAGCAACACCCAACCATAGTCAATTACATAGTCGCCCCGCAAGCCGGTTTCCACCTGTAGCCAGTCGCTGGCCTTCCAGGTGTTTTGTACAAAAGCGCCCAGGGTAGTTTGCAGGTAATTGCGTTGGGGCATGGTATCCGTTGGCTGTTCTTTGAAATGGTCCGTATATACGTTGGCACCGGCGATCCAGTCCATCTGCTCCCGTTGCCGGTGATAAGTGGCCTCCGTGTAAGTCGACCATTGCTGCCCGTCAAATACATAACCCGGAATCGCGATTGTCCGTTTAAAACTGTTGACGGAATTTTTTACAGTGAGGGTATTCCCTTCGCTGAAGATATGATCAAAGGAAAGCTGCGTAGAAAAGCGATTGCTTTTATTCTTTTCATAGTAGCTATGGGTACTGTCGCCACGCCCTTTGATATACAGCATATCCCCGCCGGTTCTGTCTTCCGTAATGACATTCACTCCCAGGTTCAGCTGGGTTTTCGGACCCAGGTAAACGAACAACTTTGGATTGAATACATAGCGTTCGAATTTCGGTATCGCCGTAAACCCGGTGTTGGAGGGATCATAGGCTTTGTTGCTGTTCCGGGATGCAAAAATAGTAATGCCCACTTTGTTAAACCGTTGTCCGTAAAATCCACTGAGATCCAGTCCCCCGGCAGAAGTGCCATTGATGAGAAAACGCAGCTCTCTTTCCGTAGTTGGTACTTTTGATATAAGATTGACCAACCCGGCAATGGCGCCACCACCGTATAACGTAGACGCGGCCCCTTTGATCACCTCTACCTGTTTGAGATCCAGGGGAGGTGTTTGCAGCAATCCCAGGCCACCGGAAAAACCAGCGTACAGCGGAAATCCATCTTTGAGCAATTGCGTGTACCGGCCATCCAGCCCCTGGATACGGATACTAGAATTAGCAGAGGTAGCAGATACCTGTTGGGTTTGGATACCGGTGCTTTCGTTCAGCATCATGCGTATATCTCCGGGCTTCATGTTTCCCTTTTCTTCCAGTTCCTCTCCCGCTATAAATTCCACACGGGTAGGTATATCCCGGATGCTGCGATTACTACGGGTGGAAGATATCACTACTTCCTCCACTTCTTCCCCGCTATGCTCCAGGTAGATCGTCATGGTATCGGTAGGTAACGGGAAAGAAAAAGTGTCTGTTTGCTCCTGGTATCCTACATACGTGCAGGTAATGGCATGCCGGCCATTAGGTATCCCGGTAATAGTGACTACGCCGTTATTGTCTGCTTTGGCCCCTTTGCCGGTGCCTGTGAGTATGGCAGTGGCGCCAATCAGCCGTTCTTTACTGTCTGCGTCTTTTATAACCGCTGTAAACCTGTTCTGCGCCAGGCACAACTGGGCAAAGCACAGCAGCGATATCATGCTAAGTATCTTAAACATCTTTGCTATTGATAAAAATCCAATAAATAAAATTATACCATGCTACCAGCATAGTATATCAAGGGTGTAAATAATCGTTAGCAGAAAAGCTGGGGCGGTTGCCAGATAGATGCAGGAAATTCGGGGAGCGCAGGTTCTCTGTGATCGTAGTAAATATTCCTTGCCAATGGTATTGCTGCGGGCGCCGGCTTAGTCATTTCCGGGATCACTGCGCCATGGCAGGTACTACAGGAGAAAAAAGGGCTGCAGGGCAGTGCAGGCTTGTGATGGTCTGTATGGTCCTCGTGTTGCTGTCCGCCTTGCACCAGGGCGCGCTCTTCCTCACAACAGTAGTCATCTCCGCAGCATGGCACAGTGGAGAGTGTTAATACATATATGGAGAAAAGAAACAGGAACCATTTCATAACGGCAAATATAATCATGATCCGGTAGTATCTCCAATAAAAATCCCCCAGACAGCTACTGCATTCCGGGGGATATAATGTTCACCTGGTCATCAGAATTTCAATACCTGCATAAATTTTGTGAAGATGGTATTGTTATGGTAAATACCCATGAAAGCCTCAGCACCCGGCCCGTAAGCGAATACCGGCACCATCACTCCCGTATGATCATCCGTAGAAAATTTACCACTGATATTCCCGGTAGTAAGATCTCCTTCGGAGATGGTAAGGCCACCGGTTTCGTGGTCTGCGGTCACCACCACCAGCGTTTCTCCGTCTTTGTCGGCAAAGTCCAGCGCGGCTTTGATGGCTTTATCAAAATCGATCACTTCTTCTGTCACATACGGAAGGTCATTGGCATGGCCGCCGTCATCGATTTTAGATCCTTCCACCAGGAGAAAAAATCCTTTCTTATTTTGCTGCAACAACTGTAAAGCTGCATTGGTGGTACGTGTCAGCTGGTCGCCTCTTCCGGCCACCCGCTCTTCTTTCACGAGGCCTACTAGTTTTCCCTGTCTCACCTGTACAATATCATCTGTGGTATGCTTTACCTGGTAACCTTGCTGCATGAATTCCGTTAAGAGATTACGACCATCTTTCCGTTGGTCGAAATGCTCACGACCAGCGCCAATCAGCACGTCCACGTTGGCCTTTACATAGTCTGCGGCTATCTCTGCCTGCATTTCCCGGGATTTTTCATGGGTGGCAAAAGTAGCAGGTGTGGCATCTGTAATATCGGTGGTTACTACGATGCCGGTGGACAATCCATGTTGCTTCGCAATTTCCAGGATGGTAGGTTGCGGATGCCCCGCAGTGTCTACACCTATTGCGCCGTTATAGGTCTTCTGCCCGATTGCAAAAGCCGTAGCTCCTGCTGCCGACTCCGTCATATAGTTATTGGCAGAATTGGTCTTCGAAAAGCCGATGTATTTGAAACGCTCCAGGTTCAGTGAGCCTTTGTTGGCGGTTAGTCCCGCGTAAATCTGCGTAGTACCCATGCCATCGCCCACCATAAAAATGATATTTTTAAGGGTATGGGGAGATGTGGCTGCAGGCTGTACACAGGACATCGCAAGCCATGGCAGGATGAGCACAACTGCTATATGGTATCTTTTCATGTAGTGCTTTTATAGTATAAAATACAAAAGTTGGCGATTAAAAACCGGGATTTTGTACCAGCACACCCCAGCTCAGGTTAATCTGCGACTGCGGTATCGGGAATATTTCATTCACGCCTGCTTTAACAGTTCATAGATTTCATCAAAATGAGGGCGGCTTTGTTCGCCGGTGCTGCTATCTGATCCGCGCATCCTGCATACTGTTGGTTCGTTATAATACAGCGGCAAAGCTCTTGTATGAAAGATTAAGTAGTAGCTTTTTGCAATAATTGAATGTAGGGAGATGGGGTACTGCCTGTTGCTTTTAATTTATCAAGCAACGGTTTATTACCGCCCTGCTTTAGAAATATTTGGTACCTTAGTTTTATCATTTTTTTGGAACCACAAAAAGACATTATGAGTAAGTTCATTGAAGTTTTAACCCTTTTGTCTATCGTGACAGTTGTTATTAGCGCTATGGCAAAATTAAATCACTGGTATGGTGCTGCATTGCTGATGCCCATCGGCATTTTCGCTTTGACATTCCTGATGGTAAGATTCATAGTTAACATGCTCCGGTTGCTTAAAAGACATTCCTAAAGCACTATATTTTTGGTAGAAGCTCCACGAAAAAACGTGGGGCTTTTTTTATGTCCATTTACGATGTTCATATTTTCTCCCTGCTTATCGAGTGTACAAAAAAATGTAAAGTAAACTTGTCTTTTTATACATTTTACTTATCTTTATGAAAAATAAACCTAACATTATGTTGACCAGATCAAAAAGCTTTACCCGGCTATTTATGTTTCAGAAATATGTAGGTATCCTTTGTATTCTCATCGCCATACCTATTTTTCTAATGGATACGCATAAAGACACCCTGTTGTTATCGGGGCTATTTATACTATTTACAGCCCCCTCGAAATATGAAGATGAAAGATCGGTGAGTTTAAAAGCGTCGTCGTTATATTTTTCATTTATACTTTCTTATGTATTGAAGCTGTTAAGCACGCAATGGCTGGCTTTCCCATTAACAGACATCAATCATTTTATGATATTGGTATTCTCACTTTCGTTGATCATCTACTACATCCGGTTCTATTCTTTCAAATAACTCACACAACATGATAAATTCAATAAAAGTGGAGCGTGCAAAGAAAAACCTTACCCAGGCGGAGCTGGCAGAGCAAGTAAAGGTGTCGCGGCAAACGATTAACTCCATTGAAATCGGTAAATTTATTCCGTCTACATTGCTGGCGCTGAAAATCGCGCGTTTCTTTGAATGTACCGTGGATGAAATATTTAAATTAGAAGAGAAAGATTTATGAGCAGATTTACCTTGTAGAATTGGATGTTATGGCAGATTTACGCATTGCATCATCGCCAGGTGCAGCTGAAACGTGCAAGAGATTTATAAGGACGCCCCAATAAATAGAACGTCCTTTTTGATTTATTTTCTAGCCGGCCGGCCAGGTAACCAATATAACATCAGCGCTACTATCATTAAACATCCAATTCCCGCCATTAGTCCGTAACGCAACGCGCTGGCGTATATCATGGGATGTTGCTTCGCTTCCAATACCGCAAAAAATATCCCGCCAATGATACTGATCCCCAACCCGGAAGCCGTTTGTTGAAAAGTGGAGAAGATGCCCGATGCAGCACCCGCATCTTCCACAGGTACATTATCCAACACAATATTCAGCAGGAAAGGCAGCACCAGCCCATTACCCAGCCCATATATCGCAATAAACAACACCGACAGCAACGGACCTGGATTACATAAAATCTGCAACAAAAAAGCCACCAGGATAATCAACAACCCGGCCTGCAATACACGCTTGCCATATCTTACCAGTAACCGCGACGCCACCACCGACGATAACATGAATAATAAAGCGTGTGGGATAAAACAAGCACCACAAGCCAACGCCGTAATGCCCAGGCCATTTTGCAGGAATACCGCCATCATCAACAGGTAAGCCGTATGTAACATAAAGTGAAAAAGCACCGCCAGCAAGCCGATATTAAAAGCCGGTTGTTTAAATAACCGGAGATTGATTAGTGGCATCGACCTTCTTTTCTGCGTATACACGAAAATACGCAACAACACCAGTGATAGTATCATCAGCCCAAAACTCCACCAGGGCCAGTGTTGTTCGCGACCTTCCGTAATCGCATAAATCAAACATCCCAATGATGCCGTCAACACCATGGCACCCGGATAATCAAATTGTACCTGTGCCATTTTTGCTGTTTCCGGCAGATAACGCCAGATAGCCCACAACGCAGCCATCCCTACCGGCAGGTTAATAAAAAATATCAGTCGCCAGCCCTCAATAGCAAAATGTGTTTCCGCCAGGTAACCACCCAACATCTGCCCGATAATAGCCGCAATACTCAGCGTAATACCATACCAGCCAATAGCTTTGGCTCTTTCTTCCGGCACCGGAAACAACACCTGTATCAGCGAAATAGACTGCGTTACCATAAACGCCGAACTCACCCCCTGGAAAAACCGGGCAATATTCAACTGTGCAGGCGTTTGGCATAAGCCGCATAAGCAGGAGGTCACCGTAAACCAACACATCCCCCAAAAGAAAACTTTTTTTTTGCCAAGATAATCCCCTGCCCTGGCGCCAGTGATTAAGAAACAGGCACTCCCCAGCAGGTAAGCGGCAATCACCAGTTGTACTTCCCCATCAGTAGCATGTAAGCTGCTTTTGATAGTAGGAATGGCGATGTTAATAATAAAGATGTCTATCACATATAACAGTGGCGCAGTAAGGATAATCAGCAGCGCAAACCATTTATTGATAGCAGTCGGAGCGGTTCTCATATAGTCAGTCGTTTATTTACCTGCACAAAAGTATTCCTCCCCTGTCCGCCTGACAACCGGAAAAGCGACAAGTATTTTTTTATTGCTCCTGTGAAATACCCCGTGGTATTTTCAATAAGTTCTCTTATCTTTTATGCAAATGCATCCCATGAAGTTTCTATTACTATGCCTGTTTACTTTTGTGAGTTTGACCTTAACTGCCCAACAACTCACCCGTCAGGAAAGAAAAAGGATTACAGCAGACCTGGAAAAGGCCTTTACACTGGACCAGGAAGTAAGAAAACAATTCAACCAATGTATGACGGAGCATAGCGGCATTTCTGCTGCCTGCAAGGAGTTGGGGAAAAAGCTGGGAGCGCAGGACTCGGCCAATCAACAGGTTGTTTTCCCTATTATTGATCAATACGGGTGGATACCCGTCCCGCTGATTTCTAAAAAGGCTAACAGCGCATTTTTCTACGTCATACAACACGCACAACTGGAAGCACAAATCAAATATGCCCCCTGGGTAGATACGGCCTGGCAACGTAAAGAGATCTCCCCCATTGAATACGCTTACTTTGTAGACCGGTTACGGTCTAAGCAGGGGAAAGCACAACTATATGGATCACAGGCCGCCTCCGACAACCTGGGCAATTCTTATCCTTACCCTATAGAAAACTGGGTGCTCGCAGACTCTCTCCGGAAACAGATAGGTGTTCCTCCACTGAATGAATTCTTCGCTTCTTCAGGGTTCAGGTATAATCATCCACCCCAAACAGATTTTAGTAAATATTGCCTGCTGATAGGGCATATCTGGGAACCGGGTGAGAAGCCGCTGGATAGCGTAAATGTTTCCATTGCCGGTGAGAAAATTGGCATGTCTGATGAAAATGGATTTTTTATGATCACTGTGGAGAAAGAAAAAATTGCGGGAGCGAAAGTGACGTTGGAAAAGACAGGATTTAAAACGGTGAATTACGGGATTAAAGGAAAGATGGATTTTTATGATATTTATGCGATGTTGCGATAAAAAATTGGATGGATAAAGGAGTGAGTTATCCTCTTCCCTTTATCCATCCAGGAATAACCAACCAACTCAAAGCATACGTAAACGCACTTCCTCCAGGTCAATCTGGTACAGCTGTTTGCGGATCAACTCTTCGTTGATTAATGGATCATTATTAAGCCCTGTAAGGTATTGCCGTTGACTCTCCAGCGTTTCTAAATAAATGATTTTTATCTTCTCATCCATCCAGTCGTCCTTTTCTGCTTTGGCCCGTTCTTCCCAGTGCTGCATCATCTTCTGAACACCCATATGATCAGGCAGCTTATTTTCATAATTTTCTTTCAGAAACTGGTAAATATGCTGCTTCAGGCCATGTTTGATTCTCCGGGTAGTTTCTTCTTCGGTTTCATCAACAGGCGCAAGAAATACTTTGGAACGATTGATCAGATAAGGTAACGTAAGTCCCTGTACCACCAATGTAAATAATATCACCACAAAAGTGATGAACAGGATCAGGTTTCGTTGAGGAAAGACTACCTGGTTGTACATAACCGGAATAGATAACGCGGCCGCCAATGAAACTACCCCCCGCATACCCGACCAGCCCAGTACTAACGGCAATATAAAACGGCCCTTGAGCGAAGTAGTGCGTGGCGCTACCTTTGGACGAAAAATCAGCGTAGCAATCAATGCAATATAAGCGCTGAGAATCCTCACAAGAATCAGTACAGCGGTTACTATCAGGCCATACCCCATCGCCATGCGTATAGATATGCCCTCTGAGCGTAATCCCCCCACAATCTCAGGAAGATCTAACCCGATAATCAAAAACACTACGCCGTTTAAAATGAAAACAAAATTATCCCAAACGCTATAGGCCTGGATACGACTCATACTATTTAAAAAAAGTAATCGTTTACCAGACAGATACAAACCACCTGCTACAACGGCCAGCACACCCGAACTATGTAATTGCTCTGCCACCCAGTACATCAGGTAAGGTTCAATAATGGTTAAGGTGATATCTGAGGCAGCATCGGTAGGCAGTCGCCGGTGAATCTGTACAAACAGCCATCCCAATACCCAGCCAATTCCGGCGCCGCCAACAATCATCCATATAAAACTGATGGCTGCATCCTGCCAGATAAATTGTCCGGTACCCACCGCCACCAATGCAAAGCGGAATATAATAAGCGCTGACGCATCATTGAGTAAACTTTCTCCTTCCAGGATGGTAGAACTCCCCCGCGGCATTTTTACGAACTTCATAATAGCGCTTGTGCTCACTGCATCAGGTGGAGAAACAATGCCCCCCAGCAGAAAGCCCAGTGCAATTGAAAACCCCGGTATGAAATAATTGGCCGCAAGGGCCACACTCAGCGCAGTAAAAAACACCACCAGGAAAGCGAAGCTGCCGATAATACGCCACCACTTTTTCATCTCTTTAAATGAAATACTCCATGCCGCCTCAAACAATAAAGGAGGAAGCACCAGGAAAAATATAAGGTCGGGATTTATCCGAATGGGCGGCAGGCCGGGAACAAAGCTTAATAAGAGTCCCGCTATCACCAACAAAATTGGATAGGCGATTTTTAACCGGGTGGCCAGCATTTCCAACAACACAATAACTGCAATCATGGCAAGAAGAAAAGGAAGTATCGTATGCATCAGTGGGAATGTATTTGCGCTCACTAAAAATAGGGAAAATCCGGGTAAACAAGACCTTCCGGGCACTTACATGGATAAAGATGCCCCGCCGTCTTCCCTTCTCCCAAAATCTTAACCTAGATTAAGATAGTTTCTTAAACAAGGTTATTGGCCACCCTCCCACTTCTTTGCAATTTTACATCATCAATAACAACAACGCATATGACCAAATATATCCTACATAAAGAAGACAGCAGGCACCATGAACACAATGACTGGCTGGAAAGTAAAAAGACTTTCAGCTTCGCGGATTATTACAATCCTAAAAGGATCCAGTTTGGTGCACTGCGCGTATTTAATGACGATATAGTACAACCTGGTAAAGGATTTGGCAGACACCCGCACGATAACATGGAGATTATCTCCATTCCCCTGCAGGGAAGTCTGATTCATAAAGATAACCTGGGCAATGAGGCCGTCATCAAAACCGGGGACATCCAGATCATGAGTACCGGCAGCGGTGTTTTTCACAGTGAATATAACCATGAGCAACACCTCGCTACCCGCTTCCTGCAAATCTGGATTTATCCTGCCCAACTGAATGTGACACCACATTATGGCCAGGTAACACTGAACGAAGCCTCCTTCGTTAACCGGTTTGGCACCTTCGTAGCACCGCAGGCGGCGGCAGATACCGCCCCAATCAACCAGGAAGCTTACCTGAGCATGGGTAAATTCGCTGCGGATCAGCCCTTCAGCTACGACGTGAAACACAGTGGCAACGGTGCTTACGTATACATCATTGATGGTAGCGTGGACATTGACGGGCATACACTATCCGCCGGCGACGCCCTGGGCATCAGCGATACCAGCACTTTCAAAGGCACCGCTAAAAGTAATCACACTACGGTACTCGTTATTGATGTACCCATGACTATTCAACAGTAATACCATGACAGATAAATCATCACTGAACATTCTTGCAGTAGGCTACCATGCCGAAATCATGGAGGTGGTGCACCGCCTGATTAATAAGCATGAAGGCTGGACAGGCACCACGGCAGCTTCTCTTCCGGAAGCACTGGCGCTGCTGCAGCAACATCCGTACGATGGCATCCTGTTATGCGCAGGCGTCAACACGGAAGAAGAAGCCCAGCTCCGACAAGCTACTGCTCACACAAATACCCGCATTATCCGCCACTATGGCGGTGGTAGCGGACTGCTCGAAAACGAAATCCGCATCGCATTTTTCATCTGACAAAAAAATTTCTTATGAACGATAAAATATTAGGCTTACACCACATCACTGCTATTGCAGGTAATGCTCAACGCAATCTCGACTTCTACACCAAAGTACTCGGACAACGACTGGTAAAGAAAACCGTGAACTTCGATGATCCCGGCACCTACCATTTCTATTTCGGTAACGAACAGGGAGCCCCCGGTACCATCCTCACTTTCTTCCCATGGGAAGGCATCAGTAAAGGTCGCACCGGCACCGGAATGGCTACTGAAATCACTTACACCGTTCCCACAGGTAGTCTCGAATCCTGGAAAGAACGCTTTAAACAATTCAACGTTCCTTTCGAAGAAACCATCGAACGACTGGGTGAAAAATACCTCCGGTTCACCGATCCGGACGGCCTTCAACTCAGCTTCGTGGAAACGGCAACGGATACACGTCGCCCCTGGATCACCGCAGATATCAACGCAGATGTTGCTACCAAAGGATTTCACAGCACTACCCTCACCCTGAAAAATATTGAGCCTACGGCTAAAATCCTGACAGACATCTTCGGATATACCCTGCAATCACAGGAAGACAATCGTTACCGCTTTATCACCAACTCGGTAGATAGCGCCAACATCATCGACTTACTGGCAACACCGGATGGCGCACCCGGGCACAATGCTGGCGGCACCAACCACCACATCGCCTTTCGCGTAGCCGATGATAAAGTGCAGATGGAGTTCCGTGAGAAAATCCTCTCTGCCGGGCACCAGATCACGCCTAAAATTGACAGGGATTACTTCTTCTCGCTCTACTTCAGAGAACCAGGAGGCGTGCTGTTTGAAATAGCCACCGATAATCCAGGCTTCACCGTGGATGAGTCACTGCCAACCCTGGGTTCCAGCCTGCAACTCCCTAAACAATATGAGCCTTCCAGGCAGGAAATTGAAAAGGTGTTACCGGTTTTGAAATAAATGATAATACAGTGGGTACGCGCTGCGTACCCACTGAAATGAAAAAGGAAACAATATGATACATCAGAAAAATATAGTAACAGCGGGCGTACCATTAGAACAAGCCAGGAAGGCATTGATTATGATCCACGGCCGTGGCGGTTCCGGCAGAGACATCGTTTCGCTGGCGCCTCATCTCAACGTATCAGACTTCGCCATACTGGCCCCACAGGCCAACGGCAACACCTGGTATCCCCAGTCGTTCCTGGCGCCACCGTCACAGAATGAACCTTACCTGACCCAGGCACTGAAACAACTGACACAAATAGTGGATGAGGTAGTAGCAGCAGGAATCTCCCCGGAAAACATTTACTTCCTGGGGTTTTCGCAAGGTGCTTGTCTGACGTTGGAATTTACCACCCGGAACGCCACTAAATATGGCGGAATCGTAGCCTTTACCGGCGGCCTGATCGGCGATAAATTATATACGGAGAATTATAAAGGGAATTTTAACCAAACCCCGGTATATATAGGCAGCAGCGACCCGGACTTCCACGTACCGGTTTCCAGGGTACATGAATCCGCCGCTATCCTGCAATCTATGGGAGCTGTGGTGACCGCCACCATCTACCCGGATATGGGTCATACCATTACCGGAGAAGAAATCCACCAGGCAAACAAACTGGTGTTTAAGTAAGTCCGTTGGGGCTTACTTTTTTTTGTTCATCGCCCCGCGTACTTTACTTAAAAACTCAGGCGACACCCCTAAATAACGGGCAATCTGGTGCTGTGGCACCCGTTGTACTATTTCCGGATACTTCTCCATAAAAGCTATATAACGCTGCTCCGCCGTTTGTGACACCAGGCTATGAAAGCGGCGTTGCAAGGCAAACAACGAACGCTGTACCAGTAGCCTGAATAAGGTTTCAAACTTAGGAACCGTTTCGAATAAGGTCTTCTTACTCTTATAATCAATCATCAGCAGTTCGGAATCTTCCAGCGTTTCAATAAACATATTCGATGGCAGCTGATCCGTGAAGCTGTATAAATCACTGACCCACCAGTTTTCAATGGCGAAAGAGAGAATAGTTTCGGTGCCATCGTCGCTGAGGAAATACGTTCTTATACAGCCTTTGACGATAAAGGCTTCAAAGTCGCAAATTTCGCCTTCCTGTAGGAGGAAGGTGCGTTTGCGGACTCTCTTTAATTTTAACAGAGAGTGGAAGTAGCTGCGCTCTTCTGGTGTGAGCTGGATGCACTTGTCTACGAATTGGTCTATCTGTTCGTACATGGAGTAAAGATAGTATCAATTCTACTTTTTAGGCAAACATTTATGATACATAAATACCACCCGGCACTTAGGATATTTTTATGCGCCACCCTGATTATGGTGTGGGGGATTCGCGATAAAATATCTTTCTTAAAATAGACACGTAAGTCCTCTTTAATATAGCCTGTCCGGTGATCAGGTGCGGGCCACCATCTGCGCCCTTTATAAACAATCCATCCATTTTTCCGGCTACCGGCATTATAAAAAGTTTGCATTCATTTGCACCCAGTGGCGCTATTGACGAAAGATAGCCGGTGTACCGTGCCGCTGGCTGGTAGCCATTGGCATCTGTTAATAAAACAATATGGTCGCCGGCGTTGTGTTCTGCAGCGATGGCACTACTTACGGTCAATGTAATACCAGGTTTCCCCGTACTACCTTCTACAGAAAAGGGGATCTTTGTATACACCGGTTGCCTGATAAACAACAGTAATGTTAATGGCAACAGGAAAAAAGCGCCCAGTAATAAAATAGTCCAGCGATTAATCCAACGGGGGAATGGCTTCGAGAAGCCTGTTGTTACTGGCTCCGACAGATCTGCTAGTGACTGCATCCCGTTTTGCGAAGGATAATTGGTATGAATAATGGTGCTTCTCATATTTCTGCTTGTAAAACATCCCTGGCTCCCAGCTCAACCTGGTTTTTCACCAGCGAATAGTAACTGCCTTCGGATGCCATCAATTCGTAGTGCGTACCTGATTCCACGATCTTCCCCTGTTCCAGGACAATGATCTGGTCAGCATTTCTGACAGTGCTTAAACGGTGCGCTACAATCACCACTGTACGTCCTTTGAAAAAATGCTGCAGATTTTGCATGATAATAAATTCATTTTTTGCATCTAATGAATTGGTCGCTTCATCAAAAAAGATCAGCCGGGGGTTCTTGTAAATGGCCCTGGCGATGAGTATCCTTTGTTTTTGCCCATGACTGATACCAAATCCCTCCTGCCCTATCCGGGTATTGTATTGAAGCGGCAATGAAGTGATAAATTCATAAATATTAGCCGCCACTGCTGCGTTTAAAAGTCGCTCCGGATCAGGGTCCCGCTGCAATGAAATATTATAGGCAATTGATTCTGAAAATATAAAACTATCCTGTAGAACAGCTCCGCATTGGCTTCTCCAGTAAGCATTCCGGATGTCTTTCAGGGGAACGTCACCTACCGTGATCTGTCCCGAAAAATGAGTGTAATATTTCAGTAACAACCTGATTAAGGTAGTTTTCCCACTGCCGCTCAACCCAACAATCGCCGTAATCTTGTTTTTGGGTATGTGGACATTAATCCCTCTCAGCACCTCCAATCCTTCCGTATAACTAAAACGCACATCCCTCAATTCGAGATCATGGGCTTCCGGTAAGGTTTCCAGTTTATGAACGCCGGCTGCTTCTTCTTCCGCATGCTGATGTACTTCTGCCAGGCGGCTCATACTGATCCTCGCCATCTGGGCCGACAGGATAAAATTGATTAATTGCGTAACGGGTGCGTTTAACTGGCCCGTAATAAAAAGTACAGACATCATGGTACCCAACGTCATCTCATGGTGCAAAGCCGCCAGGGCAGAGAAAAATACAATGAGGATGATCTGCAGGTAGCCAATGAAACGCGTTCCTCCCTGTTCTACCTGGTTGGTCCGCAATTTTGCAAGGCTCACACCGAAAAGAGAAGACTGGATTTCCTGCCATTCATTTTTCTTGTCTTCTTCCAGGTTGTTAAACTTTATCTCCTGCATTCCGGTAATGATCTCCAGGATTTTACTATTATCTTTCGCCAGCAATGCAAAAGATTCATAATCGAGCAATCTTAGCTTCCGGAGAAAGAAAAAAATCCACGAAAGCTGCAGTACCGTTCCTGTGATGAAAATGCAAAAAACAGGCAAACTGAAATAAAGCAGGATAGCCGCAAACACCAGCAGCGTGAAAATAGAGAACAGGCTCTTCACCAATGTATCCGTAATAAATTGTTCAATACGCTTATGATCGTTAATACGCTGGGTAAGGTCGCCGATGATCTTTGAGTCAAAAAATCCAACCGGCAGTCGCATCAGCTTAGCCAGGAAATCAGATATAATAAGTACGTTGATCCGGGTACTCAGGTGTATGAAGACCCAGGTTCGCATGAACTCAATGCCGGTAGCGCTCAAATACAATACCAACTGGATCGCCAGGATGGCGTATATAAAAGAGCTGTCCGAATAACCGATCCCTTTATCTACAATAGACTGTGTCAGGAAGGGTACTACCAACTGAATCAAACTTCCCAGGAATAATCCGAATATGATTTGTAATATATTCAGCCTGTATCTTCCCAGGTAACCGGTAATAAACGGCAGAACAGTACCTGCCTTAGCCTCCAGCTTTGCATCCGCATGAAAAAATTCTTCGGCAGGTTCCAGTAACAATACCACGCCAGCATTATCCTCCTCTCCCCTGGCTACCCAACCACCTGTAAACCGGTCATGGGTGAGTTTTAGTTTTCCTTTTCCCGGATCAGCGATAAAAACATGCGTCGCGGTAATCTTGTAAACTACCACGAAGTGATTTTCCTCCCAATGTATGATGGCCGGCAGCGGCGCATTGGCGGCCAGCTTAGCGAGGGTTGTTTGCACACTCAGCGCCCTGAAACCCAATTCAACAGACTTATTGGATAAACTCTCCAACGACATCCCCTGCCTCGTTAATGCGGTAGTTCCTTTAATTTGTTGCAGGCTTACCGGCCGGCCATAAAAATGGCAAACCATTGCCAGGCAGGCAGGTCCACAATCAGCATGATCATGCTGCTGTATAAAGTGAAATTTATCGAACCACAAAGCGCATCTGTTTAATAGTGACTACCCTTCCAATACTATTTTCTTTGCTGCCAGTACTGCATCCACGGTTTCATCCGGCAAACGGATGCCATATTTTTTCCGGATACCATCCAGGTCAAGCGTAGCAAAACCGTTGACCACAAACTGTAATCTTTTACTTATCCACTCCTGGTTATACCGGTTGTTTTCCCGGGCAAATCGCCAGAGATTCCAGATACCAAACCATACAAACACCGCCTGGAAATAACTGCGGATACTCAACCGGTTACCGGACCAGTTAGAAGGTACATTTATGCCGATACGACGGGCATCTTCAACACCGGGCATCCATGGCCCATGCTCTTCCAGCATATATAATATAGAGTGAATAGCCTCATGAACAAACATTTCTGCAATAGGCTCACGGCTCACTACATCCGGATTCATCACATGCGTTCTGCCGATGTAATAACCATCTGAGCCCGATATAAACGGCTTTCTGCCATTAGGATTCTGTTGTTTTTTTACCATCAGCACATTATTGAATAAGCAAATCAACTCGTGGAAATTGCTATTATCTGCTAATGGCAACACGGCATCTTCCAGGTGCGTGAAGATATTCTCAGCTTCTTCTATGCTATACAGATCGAATGCAGTATGCTGCCCCTCCTGTATTTCTTCTGCAGATAAGCCCAGGCAACAGGGGCTGAAAAAATCTATCGGTATACGCCCGGCTACCCGGGGCGCTTCAAATGTTTCGTAACTTCCGGCCACCTCTTCAGATGAGATGAGGAAGTCCCCGTTGGCAGACCAGATACGGCTACCCAGGGCTATATCATAGGTACCCGTTTTCTTTGCAAGATGAGCAGACAACGTACTCAGAAAGAAATCGTCTTTACCATACACTTTTTCATAGTCAAATAACAACCGGTGAGATACTTCCGGTTGCAGCAGATACTCCATCAGGTCGGGGTCATTCAGCTGGCTGGCCAACTGCCTGGTATCATTGGCGTGGTATAAGTTTCCGCCTGCCATCAATGTTTCAAAGTTCCGTTTTAAAATAGAAATAAAAAGCGATAACACCGTTTTATAAAACGGCAGGTTATCACCTTTATTAAATTGAAAAGGAGCCAGCACTGTATATATACCAGTATCATTGTAGGTGCCGATCATATCAGTAAATTTTATATAATAAATATCAGATCAATACGCTTCCAGTTCTTCGGCAAACCGGGATCCTTCACCGCCGGCTGCTGTTGCTTCCAATATTTGCAATGCCTCCTCATAAGTGAGCATGGTTACACCGGCTTCCTCCAGTAAATCCTGGGGCAACTGGCTGATCACCCGGTTCTGAATATGTGTGATCAACTTCAGCAAATCGTTGCAGTAAACAGAAGGGTTATTAAATCCATTGGCAGCACTGTAGCGATGCGGCAGGTAACCGCCGCCGCAGATTTCACCTACCGGGCAGGAGGCACATTTTGCACAGATCTTCGTATGACTTAACTGATATAGATTTGCCAGGGGGGTATTGAGAGCTTCCTCCAATTCGTGAGACAAGACGTTGGCGTCGTTTTTCGTGAAGCCATCTCCACAGATTTTCAGCACGTCAAGCGGTTCTATACTGCCATCCGTTTCTATCACCAATACTTCATTATTGGCCGTACCAAGCAATTCAGAGACTACTTCCCTTCCCAAAACGGCATGAATAATCTTCCGGAAATATTGAATGGTCAACCGGCTTTTATCATCAAAAAACCAGGTATCGAAAAGCCGGATCAACCAGTCCGCATAAGGGGTATCACCTGAAAAAAGACTTTCAGCGGCAGGCGCGGGCGGCAGTTTATCAAAATTAGAGTCCGGCAAAAGGAAACTGATATTATTCACACCAATTTCTTTGAAATGCACGTAGATATCGAGGGGATCTGCATCTATGTTAACAACGGACAAAACGCCGGGTTGGCTGTTCTTTACGGTATATTGCTGCGCCAATTTCAACCCTGCAAGAATCTGGTTATAGGAACCTCTTCCTGCATGATCAATCCTATATTGATCATTGGCTTCAGGGGTTCCGTCAAGACTAACACCTATCTGAACGTTCCAGGTGTCGAAAAACTCGCACCATTGCCGGGTCAGTAAGGTGCCATTGGTTTGAACCAGGTAGGTAATTGCTGCCACACCCTCTAACATGGCATTCGCTTTACTTATAAACCGAATGAAGAAATCTTCCCCTGCCAATAGTGGTTCCCCACCGTGGAAAGCGAAATTAAACGACTCAATCCCGTATTGCTGACAATGATTCCTTACTCTCTCCAGTAGTGATTCCACCACTTTATCACTCATGACTTTGGGTTGATTTCGGTAAGTACTGTCTCCCATGTTATACATGTAACAGTAAGTGCAGTTAAGATTACATCTGCTGGCGACTTTCAATACGAGCGTGTTACATTTCAGCATTGTCATAAGGTTAGATTCAGCGTGAGGTTATTAGAGGGATAAGAAATAAAAGCCCCAGGAAAATTCCTTGTGGGCTTTTATTGAAACTAAAATGTGATTACAGACTAGCTGGTTCTTCCTGAGAACTTCTGCTATAGCTCTGAGAATAAGTTCCTTTAGAGTGAGAAGGAACATTACCACCAAAATAAGATTTAGCTACTTTCTTAACTGTTTCGTTTTTGAAAGCATCGATAGATTTGGCGATCAGTTGCGCCTGATTTGCGCTGAATTTAATTTTCTTTTCCATTTTTTGTTGGATTTAATTAGTTGAAAAATGCAATTTGAGGCCCCAGAAATGTTCTCACAATTTAGACGAACACAAGCCACAAGTCAATAGCAGTAACTGATCTAACTGGAGCCTTACTTAGCAGAAATCTGCTAACAGGCATTTTGATGAACACGATTTCTCCACTGTATCACATATGCCACTAACTGGCGGTTACTTTGAAGATTCAATTTATTCCTGATCCGTGTTTTGTGATTATTAATGGTATTAATACTAAGGAAAAGTTCCCTGGCAATTTCCCCGGTACTCTTACCTTTCATCACCATATTAAGAATCCGGTTCTCTTGCTTCGTAAGACTGTTATCAGAAAAATCCTTTGGAGTAATGCTTTCTATCTGTGATAATTTTTCCCGGATATCCCTGCTCATAAACCGGTAACCTTCTTTAATCAGTTCAAAACATTGCATAAGTTCTTTCAGCGAACTATTGGGGGAGAGATATCCGCTGATGTCAAAATGAATAAGAAAATCAAGCTTAAAATCGTCCGGCGAAATCCGGATCAGGCAATGTGTGCGGGGGGAGATCTTCTTGATGATCCTGGCTACTTCAAAACCTTCTATTCCGTCATCTTCCAAATCTATCAACGCATAGTGGTAAACCATTTTTGCCGACTCCCTTCTCACCTCCCCGATAGCAGGAGGTGTTACAGTGACATGGGTAAACCCTTTCTCCATAAGATATTCAGTGAAAATACCGACATAAGACGCGTCACTTTTTGCAATAATAATACAGTTCATAGCATTAAGGCTTTAAGGGTTAATTTCAGATACATGTTGGGTTTATCATCGTTGTGCTCTAAATAAAACGGGTCCTAACAAAGTGGGTTTTCGCGTTAATTGGTGGCGCGTTTTTTCTCGTCCTCATTGGATGTTTTTCTGCTACGTATAGCGGCAATTTTCTTCTTTCCTATTTTATAATTAAAATTAAGCGCTACTGAGCGCGTGTCTGTTTTCTCCCTGAATCCGTTCCGTTGGTTTTCATAATTAACATCAATCCTGTAAAAATTACTATAGAAAATATCTGCCACTGAAAGCTGGATACTTCCCTTTCCATCCCATAACATTTTTCGTATGCCCAAGCTAACATCGTAGTTAGCTGCTATACGATAAATCCCCTGTATGCCTGGCGATGCGTACCAGGTGGTAATTTCTCCTTTCCAGCCTTGCTTCCGGGAGATGGTAAATGCCTGTGTGAGATTGACATAGGCAAACCAGGTGTCGTAGTTGTATTTACTATCCAGGAAACCAGATTTTTCCTTTTTATAAGATGCCTGCAAAAAAGCATTTATTTCCCACCAACTGAAGGGAGTATAAGGGATAGTAGCGTGTATACCCGTTTCCAGACTTTGGTCGAGGTTCCGTTGTGTATCATAGAAAATATTGTGGGTATTGTCCTGTATGGTTATATTGCTGAAATAGTCTCTCGTATCGTTGTAAAAAAGTGTAATGCTGATATGTTTTTTGAAGGAATATCCTAATTCTATTTCGTTAACAAATGCTGGCCGGAGGTATGGGTTTCCTTCTAAATAAGTATAAGGGCTGGTATAATACCTGAATGGATTTAAGCGCCAGTAATCCGGCCGGTTTATCCGCCGCCCGTAATAAGCGTTCAGTTCATGTTTGTCGTTGATGCTATAGACGATGAAAACTGTTGGAAATATCTTCAAATAATTACGCTCATTCAACAGATTTTTTGTGACAAGATATCCGGTTGTCCATGTATACTCTCCTCGTAAGCCGGTTTCTACAGATAGCTTCCCAATAGCGCCCTGCATATTCACATACAGCGCGAGGTTTTTCTCTGTATAGTGAAACTCACTGCTTCTCAGGGTATCATAACGGGGAATATTATTTTCCAGGTTGTAAAAGCGCAGATCGCTTTTGTTGAATGTGTTGTTATACTTTCCTCCTATGTCGAAACGCCAGTTTTTATTAAATTGCTGTGAGTAATCCAGCCGGCCCGAAATGATGCTGATATCCTGCCACGAATGAGTGTTATTAAACTCCCGGTATGCAGGTTTGCTGCTATCAGGTTTATAGGATGCGAAATCTACCTCCTGGTTTTTCCGGTTGTGAAACGGGGAAATATCAATATCAACATTGATGGTACTTGCTTTCCCCGTATCCAGCGTGCCGCTGTAGTTTAAGTTAAAAGACTGCTGGTTGATGGCACTCTCCGTTGCGTTGTGTGTAGTAAGCAATGAATCTATTCCTTTAAAATCGGGCTGGTAAACGTCCGTCCGTATATCAACAGGCCGTGTTCTGTTGCCCGCAGCACCATCGAGTATGAAGCCCACTATATGACGACTGTTAATAGCGAAATCGGCTCCCAGCTTATAAGTGACCGTTTCTCCACGTCGCTGGCCTTGTTTCACTCCTTTCCAGTAAGAATTGCTGTTTGGCAAGCCAAAAACAATGTAATTATCCTCGTGGTAATCTTTCCTGCTGATGTTACCGCCCAGGCTTCCATAAACATTCCATTTCCCCTCCCGGTAGTTGAAATTGCTTCCCAGTCGCCCCCCTGTGAGTACCGATTGTGTAATACCACCGGAAATCACGGCGTTAAGGCCGCCCGCAAGCATTTTTTTTGTAACAATGTTAATCACCGCTCCTCCCTGGGCGTCGAAAGATGCAGGAGGATTTACGATCACCTCTATTCGCTGTATATTGTCGGCATTCTGTCCCTGCAAAAAGGCGGCAAGGTCTTCTCCGGATAACCGTAACATCCTGTTATTGATATAAATCACGGCTCCTTTACCCATGGCAGTAACATTTCCGTTGGCGGTGGTCCTTACCCCCGGCGCCCTGGCCAGGGCCTCCCAGGCAGTTCCTCCGCTGGCGATGATACTATTCTGAACATTGAATACAATGCGGTCCAGTTTCCGCTCTACCAATGGTTTCGATCCGGATATGCTGACGGTAGAAAGTTGACGGCTCTCCTTTTCCATTACCACCAGGAACTCTCCGGAAGCTGGTATGGTAAAACTGGTATCATGTGTTTTATATCCAACCAGGCTGGCTTCCAACTGATACTTCCCATCCGGAAGAGACAACAGAAAACTACCATCCTGCTCAGATAACCGGGTAACTACCACCTGAACGCTGTCACGAATGCTAATGCTGGCGAAGGGCAATGGCTGTCCTTCACATAGCACCCTTCCTCTCACCTTGTGCTGTGCACAAAGCATAAAAGGGTAAACCAGCAAGAATAGGATAGCAAAGGATTTCAGCATTCCACTTAATTTCTTCGAACCTATTCTTTTTAAATCTTAAGGGTTGTTAAGATTTGTTAAATAGAGTTAAGTCCGGCGATCCCGGAATGGTGAAAATTCCTTATTTTTAGGGACCAGGCAGATCTGATGTGTTAACCCAAGATATACCAACAGGGTACATTTCCCGATCTATCTAATTGATTTTCAAATAACCTTTAAATAATACAGTACCCTATTTTACCGACGAAAACATGCGTCTTTTTCAACCAAAGTACATTTATCATTTCGTGGCGATTTGTATGCTACTGTGCTGCACCTTCCAGGCACTCTGGATTTATGCTACCTATCACTCCCAGGAAAAACAATTGAAACAGCAACTGGAAGGCATTGTTAACGAGGCTTCGCTACTATCTGTCTACCAATCGCTGGGGGGTAGCAATATTTCCGACAAGAGTTTCCGGCAATTCCTGCTTTCTCCGCAATGGGGACAGCTGAGAAACGCTTTTGACAATAGTAAAATTGGCGGTTTAAGAAGTAGTTTCGATTATGATATTACCCCCGACTCCATCGAATTTAGTCTTCGATTCAAATTGAAGTCACACCAGGAACCTGCACCTAATAAACGGGAAAACTTCCAGGAAAATATCCTCCAAAGCCCGCAGGATGCCCAGTCTCTTCACTTCATGGATTCTGTGATACGGGTGAAGTTGAAAGCCGCAGCTAATATTTCCTCCTCCACATATGCTTTATACAGCTATGGAAAGGACACGCTGCTATCTGCATATCCACAAAGCATGCCCGTTAAAAATGCTGATTACCGGAGCAACAGCTATTCTTACAACCTACATCATTTTGCCAAATACCGCCTCATCATCCCCTCCCTTCAGCTGCCTGTCTGGTATCTTCTCAGGTATTTCCTTCTTTCCAACCTTATCACAACACTCATCATTTCTTTCGCATTTTATTTCCTACTTCGCTTTATCCGCCTGCAGCGGCTATTTTCGCAGGAGCGACTCGGTTTTATCAGTAATATGACACACGAATTTAAAACGCCCGTTGCAACAATATCAGTGGCACTGGAATCCATTATTAAGTATAAACTGGAAAATAACCGGGAACAACTCTATGAGTATATACATATGAGCCAGATAGAATTGGAACGACTTAATTTCATGATCGAAAAAATATTAAACCTGAACCCGGAAGAAGGAACATCACTGTCTCTCCAGGTGGAGCCAGTTGATCTTCAATTGCTCATAAAGGATGTGGTCAATTCTTTAGAGCTCCTTCGTCAGAAAAAAAAGGCGATCATTCATTTCGCTCCCTGTCAACAACAGGTAATGGTGATAGGCGACCCTATACACCTTGAAAATATTTTCTTTAATGTGCTGGATAACGCACTTAAATATGTTGAACAGGCGCCGCAAATCAATATTACCTGTAAGCTAAAAGATAAACGGGTGATAGTATTTGTAAAAGATAATGGAATTGGCATTGCCCCCATCTACCATAAAAAAATATTTGAAAGATTCTTCCGGGTACCTGATTTCGATGTGCATAATACCAAAGGAAGTGGGCTGGGCTTGCATTATGTAAAGGAGATCCTACAGCAACACCAGGGAACGATTAAAGTACAAAGCAATAAAGGACACGGAAGCACATTTATCATTCAATTCCCGCTGTATGACGAAGTATAAAATAATGTATGCGGAAGATGAACCTTTTTTAGCCAAAATTGTCTGCGACGGATTAAAAACAGGTGGCTATGACGTACTGCATATAGATAATGGCACTATCTTCTTTGAGCAATTTATGTCCTGGGAACCCCATCTCTGTTTATTGGATGTGATGTTGCCTGGAATTAATGGCTACGATCTTGCGGGGCAGGTAAGAGGTCTTACCAAAGAGATCCCTATCATTTTCCTCAGTGCCAAAGTACAAACGGAAGATATCGTCAAAGGATTCAGGCATGGTGGAAATGATTATCTCAGAAAGCCCTTCAGTATCGACGAGCTACTCATCAGGATTGATGCCCTTCTGACGAGATTTAATAACAACGATGCAACACACAAAAGAGAGATTTATCATTTCGGGAACTGTACACTTGATACCATACATCAAACGCTGATAACATCTACCAACCGGTTCATTCTCTCCTATAAGGAGACCATCCTGCTGGAGATCCTGGTATTAAATGTTAATCAAATTGTGCAACGAAGTGTACTGCTCCAACAAATATGGGGAAACGATGACTACTACACGTCCCGCAGCATGGATGTTCACCTGACACAGATCAGAAAACGGCTTTCTGCCGAAAAGAATATTAATATCATGAACCTGAGAGGCATTGGCTATAAATTGCTGTTATCCGCAGAATAGTGAATCTTTTACCAGGAAGCTTTGCGACTGCCTGCTCAGGAAACAGATGAAGGGCGCCTGCTATCTTTTTCAATAATGCAGGCACCCTATCATGCTATCAGAAAGATCTGTTTAAAGTGCTTGTGGTACTGTAACAGCATTTGCTTTATTTACTTCCGGCAGTGTTATGCCCAGGTAATTCGCATAGTTAAATAGCTGATGTTGTAAACCAGCCTGGCCCAGCCAACTTCCAATGCTATTATCAGCATACTTTGGAAACAGCGGTACCTTGAAGGTAATATAGTTCTTCGTGGCCTGCTGGTAATCACAATTTTTGAATTGCTGTGCCAGTCCCAGGTAAATCTCCTGCAGTGTTACCGTTTTTTTGTCTACGGTAAACTTAATGGCAGCAGCCAGTGGTGTAGGTACATATAATTTACTGGTATCGATGAGGCCACTCTCCGTTGGAAAACCGGGAACTGCGTCGTGGATATTCCTATAATGCCAGGCTGAAGGGATTTTATTCTGCAGGTCATTGACAAATTCGCTGTTACCGGATGCTGGCGCGGCAAAAGTAACAAGGGATATATTGTCAGTAGGCAATGGTATAGGCAGGTTTTTAAGCGTTTCCACGTAAAAAGACGCATACACTTTGGACAAATTACCACCCAGGCTATGTCCTGCAATGATCAACTGCTTACCAGGAGCGACGGTATTCTCAATCAAAAACTCAAGAAGCCGCTTACCACTTCCCAGGCCATCCTTCTCCAACAACATGCTGGTGAATACAATATTGACGCCGGCGCTTATAGCCGCCGTTTTTGATTCGGAAAATCCCCAGGGTACCATTACGTCGTTCAGGTCTTCCAATACCCAGTCAACAAAGATATCCCAGTCGGAGAATTCCTTGCCGTCAGCAACAGATCCCCTGGTGATCAGTACATACTGATTCCCTGTGGCGTCTACCGCCACAAATGAGTAATTGGGGTCCGTATAGTCTCCACTGGTCCATACTATTTTCCAGCCTGGCATGAGCTGACCTATGTCCTTAACAGGGTTGTAGTCTGCGGCTACGTTGCAGAGTTGTACAGCAAGTGTTGCTTGAAAAGGTTGTGTGATGTTTTCGGTTTTCATGTTTATGGTATTTTGAGATGAGAAAATAAAATAGGGAGATATGAGGGTTTTTACATGACTTTTTTCCTGGTTAAATTGAGGGCATTAAGGTATGATAATTATTTGGATTCCGAATTAAATATTCAATAAATAAAAAGAACGGTTACCGCATCGTTATTTGGCCGGATATTTTTTGATGATTGGCATGACTGCATACTACTATCATCGCCGGTAATTTTTCTATCCCGGAAAATTTACCGATCTCTTTCCTTTTTTGTATTTTCATTTTATGAAAACGAACAAACCTATATTTTCTATTGCTGCTGCGGCTGGCGCTTTAATGATAACCGCTTTCAGCGTCCCCCTGACACCCCGGCAACAACCTTCTTTCAGTGATAAATACTGGGTCCTTGAATCTTCTTCCATTGTTCCGGCAGCCGACATGAACCTGGATGGCAAACCCGACAATGACCTGCGTTCTATTATGGAGGAGTGCGATAAGGATGATGCAGAAATGTTTAAATCAAATGGCAAGGTGATGACACATCATGGCACCAGCAAGTGTGATGAAGATGAAGCGGTCATCATTGAATCCGGTGTCTGGAAATATGATCCTGCCACCAAACAAATTACCTCGCATCATATAGGCGTGGAAAAGCCGCAGGTGGTTACAATAAAAGAACTATCTGCCAGTAAAATGGTAGTCGTGTATGAATTTTCTGACACAGAAGGTAAAAAACATACTATTACAGGTGCCTATAAAGTAAAGGAGATATAGTAGCCACGGCCTGGCCCATCAGCAATAATGAGCTATACCTCAAAATTCCCCGATACTTCGGCTTTCCCGGCCTTAGCAGGCTTCCCGTTAGTGCAATAAGCCTTTCCCCCTCTTAGCGACACCAGCGACAAACACTATTCTGTCGCAATTCATCCCTTAAGTTGTCGTTTTCTCCCCGGGTCAAATCCTAAAATGAACGTCATCTTTGTGTTGTCAATAAAATTTAATCGCTATGAAAAATTCATTCCATTTTCTTACATCCATATTACTAATTGCAATCATTATGGCTACAGTATCAGCATCAAACGCACAGCAAATCAAACCATCCAGCAGTGGATATGCACCTGTTAACGGTATCAAAGTTTATTATGAAGTCTATGGCGAAGGTCAGCCCATTGTACTGTTACATGGCGCCTTTATGACCATTAACTCCAACTGGGGCCAGTTAATCCCTGAGCTGTCAAAAAACAGGAAAGTCATTGCTATTGAATTGCAAGGGCATGGACATACCCCGTTTTCTGACAGAAAACTATCCCATGCTACTTTGGCCAGTGATGTAGAAAAGGTAATGGATTACCTGAAAATTGACAGTGCTGATGTGGCTGGATTTAGCTTTGGCGGCGCAGTGGCATATCAGTTTGCCATACAAAGTCCGCAACGGTTAAGAAAATTAGTCATCATTTCTGCTACTTATAAAAGCAGTGGCTGGTTACCAGCAGTAAACAGTGCGTTTAAAAATATGAAACCGGCACTTTTTGCCAACTCTCCTATGCAAACCGCCTACGAGGCAGTTGCTCCTGATAAAACAGCCTGGACAAAGTTTTTAGAGCAGATGATTGCCAGCGCCGTGACGCCATTCGATTTCGGCGATGATAATATTTCAAAAATTTCCGCCCCGGTATTAATCATATCCGGCGACAATGACGGACTGGATAAGATTGAGTTGATAAAAACATATCAATTATTGGGAGGGGCTGTTTCTGCTGATCTGTCGGGTCAATTGCCCAAATCGCAACTAGCCATTGTTCCATCACAAAGCCATGTGAGCCTGATGATGCAGACAACAACGATTTTGAACTATCTGAACAATTTTCTGAAGTAACCGGATAGATCTGCCCGTCAATATGGCCATGCATTACCGGTATTCTACCTTTAAATAACCGCCATCATCTACCCGGATTTATCAAAGCAATTCCATGCCGGTGTGCTGATAAGGGGAAAGAAAATGACTATCCGGGGCCAGTTCTGTGATGAGGTAATTGATTTGGTTAAGATCGCATACTTTCATGCGTTGGGAAGAATTCAGTTTTTCTGCAATGCTGATGATCGCCAATTTCTTGGCAGCGCGAATCATGGCTCTTTTCACTTGTACCACTTCCCAATCGGAATCTGTCATTCCATCCTGGACGGAGAAGCCATTGGCGCCCAGCAGGCAAAGATCTACTTTAATATCTGCCAGCTGGTTGATCACGCTGGCGCCCATATGCACATGTGAACTGGGAGAAAGCTGGCCACCGATGCTGATCACGGTAAGATTGCGGTGTTCCACCAGTTCAAGTGCCACCAGTGGGCTGATGGTAAAAAAGGTTACACGCAGGCTTTCAGGGATACTTTTGGCCAGTTCAATCATGGTGGTACCTCCTCCGGTGAGTACCACCATATCATTTTTCAGGAGCTTAATAATTTTTTGGGCAATTTGTTGCTTGGCCGACTGCGCGTACACGGCGTTGTTGGCATTAAATGGATAATGAAAAGAGCGGCCTATAGCGCCTCCATGTACTTTTAGCACCTTCCCTTCTTCCGACATCTCTTTCAGGTCACGCCGAACGGTATCTTCAGAGATGCTGAGCATAGCACTAATGTCCGTTGACAATACTTTATTATGCAGGTTGATCTGTCTCATGATAAAGGCCTGGCGTTCTTCTTTCAACATTGGCGGCATGTTTTTTTAAACTGCACAAATTTAAAAAAAAGTAATCCAATCTAATGATGCGTGTTTTAGCGTGTTTCAAATATAATAAAACGCGTTTAAACAGATATTACTACAAAATATCGCATTTGTGTTTTATATTCATGCAATAAAACGCAAATACCTGCAAGAAAATTGCAGTGCGTTAGCACTGAAAAGACTCCTGTAAACCGATAAACCTAACTTGTAAAACACATAAGATACTGTAATTCAATTTTTTGTTAGCATAGTAACTTTTTCAACCAAAATTCAAACCATCCCAACATGAAAGAAAGGATACTCATCACTTTCGCTTTCCTGCTGTTTTATGCCAGTTCCTGGGCCCAGCATATATCAGGTAGCGTAGTAGATAAAGGTAGTCAGGAACCTATCATCGGCGCTACCATCTTAGCCGGGAAAACCGGTACTGTTACCAATACAGAAGGGAAATTTACCCTGCAGGTACCAGCGGGCATCACGGCTTTACACATCACATTTGTGGGCTATAAATCGCAGACGATTCCTTTAAGCAACGCTAAAGAATACCGGATCACACTGGAACCCGATGAACATTCGCTGGAACAGTTGGTGGTAGTAGGTTACGGCACCCAACGGAAAGCCAACCTGACCGGTGCTGTCACCTCCGTAGACGTCACCAAAACCATGCAAAGCAGGCCGATTACGGATCCGTCCAAAGCCCTGCAGGGAATTGTACCCGGCCTCAACATCACCTATTCCAATGGCGGACTTACCCAGTCGCCGGCTATCAACATTCGCGGCGTTGGTTCACTGAACGGAAGCAGCCGCCCGCTTATCCTGGTCGATAACGTAGAAACGCCGGACCTCACCATGATCAACCCCGATGATATTGAAAGTATCTCTGTACTGAAAGATGCTGCTTCTACTTCTATTTACGGCGCACGCGCCGCTTTCGGTGTAGTACTCATCAAAACCAAAACAGGCCTCCGCAATATGCCCACCAGGGTACGGTATTCCAACAACTTTGCCTGGAGCACCCCTACAGCACTGCCCAACTTTGCCGACCCCGTAAAAGAGCTGACAGGATTGTATGACGCCGGCGTACGCGCTGGTACTACCTCCCCGGAGTTATTTGGCATGCAATTACTCAAACTACGCGACGGCATCAAAAACTGGCAGGAGAAATACGCAAATAACCGCAAAGGCATTGAAATGGTACCGGGAGAAGATTTTGAGATTGACCCCAACGGCGGCCCCGCTTATTTCTACCGGGTATGGGATGCAAAAAATATAATGCTGAAAAAATTTACTCCGCAACAAATTCAAAACATCAGCGTACAGGGAGGCAGTGAAAAAATTTCCTACTATATGTCCGGCGGATACAGCAACGCAGGCGGCATCCTGAAAATGAACCCGGACAACGTAAAAAAATACAACATCACCGGTAGCGTCAATGCATCCGTCACCAAATGGCTGGATATGGACCTGCGCATGATGTACCGCAACTTTGAATACGACTACCCCTACCAATACCAGAACTACTTTCAATACATGTGGCGCTGGGGCGCCTATTTCCCATATGGTACCTACCAGGGAAAATATTTCCATCATACCCCCGGATACCTGGCAGGCGCTAATACCAGCACTGTTACCGACAACTATACCCGCGTAAACCTCGGCGCTACGTTGAAGCTGACAAAAGATTTAAACATCCGCGGAGAGTATACCATCGGTCGCGATAACATTACCCGTCATGAAGTTGGCGGTAAAGTAATGGCATGGGACTTCTGGTCTGCCGGCTTGCCGTTCAACAATATTGCCAACGCCTCGCAGGATGTGGTAGGCTATGCAGCCGGTAATTATAAAGTGAACACCTTTAACCTATATGCTACCTACGATAAGAAACTGAGTGCAAATCATCAGTTGAAATTTATTGCGGGCGTTAATGCGGAAGATGTAGATACCCTGAACTACAGCGCCTACCGCCGCAATCCATTAGATCCTACCAAAGCAGAAATACCACTGGCCAGCGGCGACCAGCTTGTAACGGGTAGTCACCTCGCCAATGCCTATGCGGGATTTTTTGGAAGAATCAACTACAGCTACAAAAACAAATGGTTGCTGGAATTAAACGGCAGATACGATGGCGCCTCCTCCTTCCCCCTGGCCGACCGATGGGCATTCTTCCCATCTGCCTCCATTGGATACCGCCTTACGGAAGAGAAATTTATGGACCGTTTCAAAAATGTACTGTCTGACATGAAAATCAGGGCATCCTATGGCACGCTCGGCAACCAGGACATGGGTGGAAAATGGTATATACCTGCTATGACTACCAATAACCAGGTCAACTGGATGAATGGTGGTAACTACGCTTCCGGCGTAAACGCTCCCCGCGCGGTGGCAGCCTCGCTTACCTGGGAAAGAGTGCGTTCTCTCGACATAGGTACCGACATCAGCCTGTTTAATAATCATATAGGCGTTACCGTAGACTGGTACGAACGTAACACCGATAATATGCTCACCAACAGAGCCGTACCGGCCACCTTTGGTACCGACGCTCCCCGTGAAAATAATGGCGCCCTCCGCACCCGCGGTTACGAAATTGGCATAGATGCCAATTATAATATCACCAAAGAATGGGCATTCTATGGTTCCGTTGCTTTCTGGGACAGTAAAACAATGATTACACAATGGAATAACCCTTCCGAATTACTATCATTGAACTATAAAGGAAAGATGCTCGGGGAAATATGGGGTTTTGAAACAGACCGTTATTTTACGAAAGAAGATGACCTCAGTAAACTACCGGATCAATCGAAACTGGCAGACGGCAACTTCGTATTCGGCCCGGGTGACGTTAAGTATAAAGACCTGGACGGAAACGGCGTCATCGACGGTGGAAAAGTTACCCGCAGTAACCACGGCGACCTGAAACTACTCGGCAACTCCCTCCCACGCTACCAGTACAGCTTTCGCCTCGGCAGCACGTTTAAAGGATTTGACATCGATGTATTGTTCCAGGGTGTAGGTAAAGCCAGTTACTGGGGATTGGGAGATGTGACCCTGCCCCTGTACCGCGCCGGCGATATCATGTACGAACACCAACTGGATTACTGGACCACTGCCAACACCAACGCTTACTATCCGCGGCCATATCCGGGCAATGCCAATGGTAAAATCTCCGGTTTACTGTCCGGCGGCAATAACTTTTATCCGCAGTCGAAATACCTGCTGAACCTCGCTTATCTGCGCCTGAAAAATATCACGCTGGGATATACCCTCCCCGCCAATCTCACCAAACAAATCCATCTCCAACGGTTACGCATATACGGCAGCGCGCAGAACATTGCCACCATCTCCAATGTTGGCGTACCACTGGATCCTGAAATCACTACCGGTGAAGGAAACATCTTCGGCAGAACATGGCCATTTCAAAAAACCTGGTCATTCGGATTACAGGTCACCCTTTAAACTAGCAACCCATGAAAAAACATATCATATACTTACCCATCATATTAGCATGCTTGCTGACAGGCACCAGTTGCAAAAAATACGTAGACAAAGGCTTGCCCGATCAGTTTGATGATAACAGCTATTGGCGCTCGGAAGATAATATCCGGTCGTACAACTGGCCCTTCTATGAAAACTTCCTGGGCTATGGCAATGGCAATAGCTTTGGCGACTTTTACTTCACATCCTTTTCCGATGACCAGGCCAGCACCGCTTTCACAAAATTCACACAAAACGTTCCTGCCAGCTCCGCTGCCTGGGACTTCAAAGACGTACGCAAAGCCAACATCATGCTGGAAAGAATAGACCAGGTACCTATTTCAGATGAAGCAAAAAATCACTGGAAAGGTGTTGCACGCTTCTTTCGTGCCCTCATCTACTTTACCCGCGTAAAAGATTATGGAGATGTACCCTGGATCGGAAGATCAATGGATATCAGCGACACCGGCTATATCTATAAAGCCCGCGATCCCCGTACCGTAGTAATGGACAGTGTACTGGCAGATCTCGATTTTGCAGCAGCCAATATCCGGGTAAAAGACCTGGACAATACCATTAACCGGAATATCGCACTAGCGCTCAAGTCACGCATATGCCTATACGAAGGAACCTGGCGTAAATATCATACCAACCCTCAACTTCCCGGCGCTGCCAAATTCCTCCTGGCTTCAAAAGATGCCAGCGAAAAAGTGATGGCATCCGGAGCCGTGTTAAATGCCGATTATGTAACCACTTACAACTCGGTCGACCTCGCCGGGAACAAAGAAGTACTACTTTATAAAAAGTATCTGCCCGGATATCTCACGCACTCATTAATAGGATACCTCACCAGTAGTACACCCATGGCAGGCCCCAGTAAATCTGCTATTGACGCCTTCCTCTGTTCGGACGGATTGCCCATCGGACTATCGCCTCTCTATAAAGGCGACGACAACCTGGCAAACACCCGCACCAACCGGGATAAACGCCTGCTACAAACCATTGACACCGTACTATGCTATAACGGTCACCTGGTAAGTGGACGCAGCAGCAGCACCGGTTATCGTCCGGCCAAATTCCTGCAACCCGCTGTGGCCAACGTACTGGCGCCTTATAATGACACAGACGCCCCCATTTTCTGGCTGGCCGAAGTATTATTAAACTATGCAGAAGCCGCCGCTGAACTGGACAATCTCGGTCAATACACTTTTTCACAGGCAGATCTCGACAAATCCATCAACCTGCTTCGTGTACGCGCTACCATCCCGCCGCTACAATATAAGGGCGCACAACAGGTAGCAGTAAACGGTACCGCATATACGGATCCTGCTAAAGATGCCACCGTACCTTCGCTCACCTGGGAAATCAGAAGAGAAAGAAGAATGGAATTATTATTCGATGGCTTCCGCTTCCAGGACCTGATGCGCTGGGCCAAAGGCAGCTATCTGAATACCAGCAACAAAGATATCTGGCGCGGTGCCAAAGTTCCCGACAATGGAAGTGTAATAAGGGATGCAGACGGCTACATCACACCTTATACCGCCGCCACTGCCCAACGTACCTTCATCGATCCCAAGAATTATTTCCAGCCGATACCAAGCGGACAAATAGCCTTGTATCCATCCGGTAATTTATCGCAGAACCCAGGCTGGTAGCAGTATACATCTATCATTAAAACAAAGCAGCCGTTTCAGAGGAAACTCTGAAACGGCTGCTTTGTTTTTGTTAATCATACTATTTCCCTTCTTCCTGAATAAACAAAAAATCATCTCACCATTGGCCTGCTGGCACTACAAAGGCGGTTACCACCCAACAGTATGCGGGGAGCCACTGCATCGGAGTGTGGATCGATGGGAATAGTCTGCCCGGGCTGGTCCATCACCCGTACCTCTTTACAGTTACCACTCCAGTCCAGGGTAAAGAATATCTTCTTTCCATCAGCAGACCACGCCGGATACCATTCCTTCACGTCACTGGTGGTCAACTGCCGGATACCGCCACCATCCATATTCATCAGCCAGATATGATAGTTGCTGGTGAAGAGTATGGAACCGCCGTCAGGGCTAACATCCAGCTGCCCCGGCACATCCGGAAACCGGCTCACGTCTGCCATACGGGAAGCGCTGGTCAGCTGCGGATTGCTGAGATAAAAGCCACCGGGCGCTGTCATCACTATACGGCCGTCCGGCAGCCAGGCGTAATCCGTGACCCCTTCAAAACCGGCCACCTGCTGGCCATTGCGGGTAAAGATGGCTACAAACTTCCGGGGATAGGTGCTCGCAGGCTGCCAGATCACCGCTATTTTACCTTTATCCGGAGAAATACGCGGAACACCGTTAACATACTGTGGCACCTGGAAGGAAGCCGCCACCTGGCCGGCAGTGTTGTAAATAGTAAAGTCCACCTGGTCAGAAGAAAGGCTTTCCTCATAAGTCACTATTTCGCTGCCATCGCGACTTACATCGAACCGCTCCTGGTGCGACATACTGGCGATGTCCAGCAGCTGTTGTTGCTGCCCGCTGTGCAGGTCCATTTTCATAAACCCTTTAAACGAAGCATAGTATAGCGTTCCCTGTGCGCCACCTCCTGCCGTACCACCATCTTTGTTTTTGGAACAAGCCATCAGCATAACCAGTAAACATAGGTGGATGAATGAAAGAATGGTTGTTTTCATATTCGTAGCATTGAAGGGTTAACAGCCTAAAAGAGCTGCGCTACAAAGATCTGTTACCTCCTCACTCCGGTCAATTGGTGGATATATGGATTTTCATCTCCCTGATTTTATGGAATTTCTATCCCGCATATACATCCTCCCCGCTATATTTGTATTATTGCCTCAATTCTCCGACCATGAAACAATTCTCAGCCCTGGTCCTGCTGCTTTTATGGTTAACCAGTCCTGCTCCCAGCCAGCAGACACCCGACAGTCTGCGGCAACTGCTTCGTGCCACCACCACAGACACCAGCCGTACCAATGTGCTTATTCAACTGGCAGACGCCTGCTCCCGCGCGGGCGACACAGACAGCGCACTGCGATATGCACACGACGCCGTAACAGTCAGCCGCCGCAGCGGCAACCCTCTCTATCAGTCCAGGGCCACCGCCATGCAGGGCACTGTCCTCATGCGCTCCAACCACCTCGACGAAGCCATCAGCCATTTTGAAGCAGCCCGGCAGCTGCTGGAAAATGATACCAGCACCAGCGCACGCCGGGCAAAAGCCAAAATTTCCGGAAACCTGTCGGTGGCATTGGGTAGGAAAGGTCTTGCCGACAGAGAACTGGCGCTGCTTACTTCGCTGGCGCCAGAGTTTGAAGCCCTGCATGATTCCGCAGCGCTGGCAGTATGTCTGCATAATATATCTTCCAAACTAATCAACATAGGCCGGTATGCACAGGGCTATCATTATATGCTGCGCAACATTGCCATGGCAGAACAAAGCGGCGCAAAGGAAAATACCGCCGGTTCGTATATCGATATGACATCCCTGTTGTACAAGATGGACAGCATCTCTGCTATGCCGCCGTGGCTCCATAAAGCACGCCTGCTGCTGGAGCAGATGCCCGCATCACGGCAATGGGGCACCTACTATATCTATGCCGCTATGTACGCCAGCCGCACCCGCCATTACAACTCCGCAGACACACTGCTGGCACAGGCCCGTACCATTATCAATAAATCCGGCGACCGGCCCAACCTGTTCAACTACTACACCGCCTTACTACAGCAACAGAAAGCGCAACAACAATGGAAAGCAGCACTGGCTACCGCTACCATACTCCGGCATATGGGAGAAGAAGACAGGCTTCCTTACTTTCAGCTCAACGGACTTAAAGATATGGCCGAACTGGAAGACAAGCTGGGACATCCTTTGCAGGCGCTCTCACTATATAAACAATACCAGCCCCTGAAAGATAGCCTGCGACAACAAGAAATGGACCTACGCATCAATGACCTGGAAATCCGGCATCGTACGCTGGAGCAGGAAAAGAAAATCCTGTCTCTCCAGGCCACCGGAGAAGCCCGGGAAAAGAAGCTGCAGGAAGCACGCAACCGCCAACTGCTCCTTGGCAGCCTTATGAGCCTTGTATTACTTGGCACCATCTTTTTCGTTTTCTATTACCGCAATAAAAGAAAAATCATCCGGCAGGACCTGGAGCAGGCCAGGCAGCAACAACGCCTCACCTCCTATACCTCTATGCTGGAAGGACAGGAACAGGAAAGGTTGCGGCTGGCGCGTGATCTGCACGACGGCCTTGGTGGCACGCTCACTGCTGTGAAGATGCAGCTGGACCAGATCTCCAACCAGCCTTCCACTGAAGCGGTAGCTACTTCTGCACGCAGACTGGAAACCGCCATCGCTGACCTCCGGCAGATTTCCAGGAACATGATGCCGGAAACATTGCTAAAATATGGGCTAACGGAAGCACTAAAGGATTTTTTCGAGACCATCCGTCCCTCCGGCCCCATCGTACAATTTCATCACTATGGGCTGAAGCAGCTTTCCAACAACACCACACAACTGATGATCTACCGGATCATCCAGGAGCTGGCCACCAATGTTGTGCGCCATGCCCGCGCCACAGAGATGCTGGTACAGGCCACCCTGGAAGACGGGCTGCTGCTCATCACGGTGGAAGATAACGGCACCGGTTTCGACGCCGCCGCAGCATATACCGGGGCGGGGCTAACCAATGTGCGGGCACGAGTAGACTACTTAAATGGTAAAACAGAGATCATCTCCCGAAAAAATACGGGAACAGTCATCAACATAGAATGCAGGTTATGATCGATATACTAATTGCGGACGACCATCCGCTGATTACAGAAGGACTCCGCTCTTTTCTGCTGGGCAAAGACGGTTTCCGTATTGCCGGCACCGCCGCCAATGCAGCACAAACGATGACCATGGTACAGGATACACCGGCAGCTGTGCTGCTGCTGGATGTGAATCTCCCCGATGGCAACGGCGTAGACCTTTGTGCCAATATCAGGAAAGCCGCACCCGACCTGCGTATTCTGGGGCTGAGCAATTATAGCGAAAGAAGTGTGATACTGCGTATGTTCAACAATGGCGCGTCAGGATATATGCTCAAAAGCGCGCCTATGGAAGAACTGGAGAAAGCCATTCAAATTGTGGCTTCCGGTGGTATTTACTTTGGAGACGGCGTACAACAAGTGCTGAGTGGCCTGGCAGCCGATGCACTCATGGAGATGCCGCCCATCACCCGTCGTGAAAAAGAAGTACTGCAGTGGCTTGCCCAGGGACTTAGCTCCCCACAGATTGGTGAAAAAATTTTCATCAGCGCGGTTACGGTGGACAGTCATCGTCGCAGCCTGATGCAAAAACTGAAAGTGAACAATACCGTTTCACTGCTCAACAGGGCCAGGGAATGGGGGCTTATCTGATACCGCTTACCGAACAGGCAAAAGAAGTTTGCCTATAATACCAGGTGCAGATTTTGACGCTATTTTGTTTATAAAAACGACAACCGCATCAGGTGTAATGACAAGGGAAATTAACCAATGAAGTACTGAACCAAAAATAGTTTCAGGGAAGTGTTTTAAATGATCAGCAAGGCGATTTTAAATTTCCCCGAGTGGATCATAAATTACCGGAAAAAACTTCCCTCCCATTTTGTGCCCCACCGCTACGGGCGGTACGCCTTTCAACACCGGTTCGTCTGTATCTGATACTACCCCATCCGCAAAAACATTTAGTACAAATGCCCGGCGGCTACGGTCTGAAAAATTTTCATATGAGCCATGCACCATTAATGGGTGATGAAACGAAGCATATCCCTTCTTCATTTCAATCGGGACCGGATGAAACGCCTGTTTTTGCTCCTCACTCAACATCCCCTTCAAATCATCCATCTCCCCTGTTAGAACGGGCCTTTCCAACAGCCCCCAATGATGGCTTTGCGGAATATAATGCAAGCAGCCATTCTCTGTGGAAGCATCATCAAGGCCAACCCAACAGGTTAAATGATTCATGGGAACCGTCCTTGTCCAATAGGAATAATCCTGGTGCCATGCCACTACTCCTCCATGTTTAGCCGGCTTACAAAATAACTGGTCATGCCAAAAGCGGACAGCTACATTTCCCAACAACTGACTTGCAGCCATCACAAATGCAGGATTCCAGAGGATATCGTGAAAACCGGGTGTAATCCTCCAATGACCGAGGGAATGAAATATCACGGTGTTGGGATCTGTCGACTCATTTGAATGGAATTCATAAAACAAATCATGTTTGGGATGCTTCGGATCCTGAATCTCCGCCAATTCCCGGTTCAGCCAATCAACCTGCCATTCATCGAGTAATTTGACATTGGAAAGGTAGCCATACTTGTTAAAGTAAGCCACCTGTTCATCTGTCAGTTTGTAATTCTCCCACTCTTCGAGGGACTTTGGCGCATTAAATAAATCCGATACCAAATAGTTATAGTCAGCAAGATCTCTGGACAAGCCCATATATTTCGGTTTTTATTTTTATTATAATCAAAACGAAATTAACCTGCTCTCTTTTAAAAAAAAGCCACTATTATGACTAAATCAGATCTTATTTTATCCTTACAGAAAAAGTCAGTTTATAGTCACTTATAAACTTACCAAACCTTTATTCTTTGTTTTCCTGTACCTGTTATTTCAAATGGTCCGGGAGATGGATTTACGGCATTCCGTTTCTTCCCGGAAAAATCTGTGTCTATACGCAATGCAGAGCCATCGGTATTTTCAAAAGGAAGGTTTGGGACAACAGCCTTTGTAAGCGTAGTGGTAGTCACTACCGTTCTCTTCTGCGAAAGCCAGTCTTTATCTGTCGAAATTTCAAGGACAAAATCCGTCCCTTTCTGCTCCAGGGAAACTTTTGGATCAAATTCGTTCTTCACCATAGCATCAGTTTCAGCAGCGGGCTGCACCTTATAACGCTTCAGCAGTTGCTTTGCATTTTCATTCATCTCCCCTTTGCTTTTCTCCCCTTTCATGCCGGTAGCCCGAACGGTACCTTTCGTATATACATTTCCTTTAAAAACAACCGGCAGGAAGGACTCGGAATACTGGCTTACATTCGCCTGACCTACAAACACGTTATTAAGAAACTGTACATCGCCACCGGGATTATCATGCAGGTTTGCCATAAAGGTGGAATGCGGGAGCTGATACGGTGTTAATCTTCCATCATAACTGATGGCGCCTATCTCCCCACTGAAAATATTATGTGCTAAGGCCACACCGCTGGAATTCAGGTAAACATTCTGTTTGGACAGCAGGATGTTATTGCTCACTAAAGTAGGCCCATGGCATACCTCAATGAAAATATCATTTTCATTGTCGTGCATCAGGTTTGACTTAATCTGCGCGCCCTGCGCCATCCAATCCAGCCAGATTCCCAAGCAGCTGCGATAGATATGATTTCCTGATATTTGTACATCAATGGCCCCGTGAAATTTTATGGCTGCCATCTCCGCGCCGGTAAACAGCTTACGTACATGGATATCATGAATACTGTTACCCGTAACAGTACTGAATGAGCAACCCATACTTCCTACTATGCCAGCCTGCTCGCAGTAGGCAATATGATTATTCCGTACCAGGTGGCCACCAACAGTGCCTTTGTTCCAGCCGAACGACAGCGCACGTTTAATGGTACCCACGTAGCCTTCTGCTGATTCGGTGTCACGATTATCAAACTCATCTCCATACTTACCCAGCGAAATGCCTACGCACTTTGAATATTGCACCGTATTATTCTCTATGATCCAGCCTCTGCTCCAATGCGTTCCAATCAAACCCATTTGTTCGGCGGTAGGCGGCGCCCAATTGGTGGCTGCCTGTTCCATAATAAAGCCGCTGACGGTGATGAAATTGATAAAAGGTTTATCGGGGTAGAATACGGTTTGTCTGACATTGATTTCTACCGTCTCTCTATTTGGATCAACGTCTTTGAATTGCGCGCGGATAGTAGTGGTAGCACTGTCCACATCTCCCCACCACAACTGGTTCTTTTTATCAGCCGCCTTTATCACCTCGTCGGCAGATGCAGCCTCCATTAACCAGTCACCATTCAAATAAACGGCTCCCCTGTGGTATTTTCTTTCCTTTGGCGTTGGACTGAACCAGTCGCCGCTGATGAGCGCCTTAAATGGATTGAATTTCCGGAAAAAGCTATTCGGCAACTTCAGTTCCCAGGTATCATTGGTAAGCTTCTTCCAACCTTTTACAATTTCTGATCCTTTTATTTCTACTTTCTCTCCTTTTGCTGCAGCATACGTGATTCTCTCGTTCTCTGCGTTACCACCACGCGGCGGCACAATTTCTTCCCGGTATACGCCTCCATGAACGGTGATAACGTCGCCAGGCATGGCCCTACCGGCAGCAGCCATAATAGTCTTAAATGGTTTATTCATGCTACCATCACTTGAGTCACTCCCATTTACAGCAACATGGTATTCCCTGCCCCGATGGCCTGCTGATTCCTGTGCATCCGCATTCGTTACAATGGCAGTCAACAACAGCGCAACAATTAATCTTTTCATACTTCGCCCTATTTGGATCAAATTTTTCAGTACAACTTTATGTTGTCAAACTAATAATAACGTTCTTTCAGGAAATTCATCATATACACATTGACCGCCCATTGGTCCGCGATCGGATGTCCTGTGAGCGGGTCGTGAACCATATAGGGATATGGCCCAAACTCAGGTGCAATAGTCAAAATTTCATTTTCCTGCTTCTTTCTTTCCACTACTTTATCCCACCAGTACAAATGCCGGTTCAGGGCAAACTCCCATTCCTTTACCCTGGGATCAGGTACCTGCGGTCCTTCCGGATATCCTACTCTCGCATGAAGGTGATCTGTTCTTTCGGTTGCAAGCTGCATAGCTGCCTCCTGATCTTCCAGGTATGATTCCGCCACGCATACCCAATGAGAAGCATCCAGTGTAATCCGGAGTGCAGGTAATTGCTCCAGGTAGGTGCGGGTGACATGAGCAGCGAATGTAAACTTATTCCGGTGCGTTTCATGGAGTACCGGCTTGTTCGATGCAGCGGCAGCGGCAATTAATTTACTATTCTGTTCAAACGAATAATAGTCCTTCCCGGTTTGTGAATTTACCTTCACTGCCGGATAAGGTTCAATTTTTGCGATCCATTCGCAATAGCGATCATAGTGCCGGGAGAAATCAGGTTCCACAGTATCGTAATGCTGGATAATGATTTTCATATCCAACTTCTCCACTGTATTCCAGGCTTCATCCAATTCGGCTGTGGTAGCAGTAATCGGAACACCGTATTCAATGCCATCATAACCTTCTTGTTTCGCCTTCCGGCAAAATGAATCTATAGATTGTGCTTCACTCCCCCATCTTGGACAATAAAACTGAACTGGCTTCATTATTTACAAATCATTTGTTTTGATTCTTAAAATTTCTGGTCGTAAATATGGTTGATTTACATCTATGATTCCTTTCCAGGCATATGGGTCTTCACCTGCCACCAGGATAATATCCCTGAGATCTTCTGTAGGCGACAGTTTTCCATCCTGATCCCAGGGCAGCATAGACTCCGCACTCATATAATGGTTGACCAAAGCGGTACGAAAACAATCAGATGTTTTATTCCTCCGGGAGCTATGCAAAGTGTACCCGTTAAAAAAAACGACCGTACCGCTCCTGACTTCCACCGGTATCATTTGGTCGGTATATGCCGACGTATCCACCGTATCTACATCTGCATATTCATTATTGTCATTTTTCACACGTTGCATAATGAAACCTGGTCTTCCGGGCACTATCCACAAGCAACCGTTTTCTACTGTAGCATCATCTATCGCTATCCATGCTCCCACCAGTGACCTGTCGCGTGTTGGAATATAATATTCATCCTGGTGCCAGGATTGTCCTGCTTTTCCCGGCCCTTTCACAAACAACATGGATTGCATGCATTTCAGATTAGGGCTGACGATATTGGACAGAATACCCGTGATTCGCTCATGAAACAAGCTATCGCGTATAACGGTTGAAATCTTGTGCGGAAAATGAATCGCGACATATTTCTTTAAGATATCCAATTCACTTTCATTTTCATCTACAGGCATCAACCCCTCCACATGCCCGCGTTCGCCGCGGAAAATAGCAATCGTTTCCTTTCGCAATGCGCTAATTTCTTCTGCAGAGAGCAAAGCATCTGCCACCAGGAAACCGTAAGTTGCATAGAATGCTATATTCTCCGGGCTTACCTTGCCGCCGTTCACCAATGCATGATCCTTATTCATGGTTTGAATTATTTTTGAGTAAACATAGTCCCGATATCCTCGAGTGTACGGCCTTTGGTTTCTTTCACCCTGAGAAACATAAAAATAAAGGCGCACACGCATAAAAGGGCATAGCAAAACATAGTGTAAGATGTTCCCAGATGCTTCGTCATAATGGGAAAGGTGAGTGTAACCAGGAAGTCCGCCAACCATAAAGCCAGCGTAGCGACAGACAGCGCCAGCCCCCGGATTAAATTGGGGAATATTTCTGCCAGGTAAACCCATACCACCGCACCCAGCGTACAACCAAAAGACGCCACATACAGTAACATAAATACCAGTACCATGTAATGTTCAAAGTACCGGTACTGAAAACACATACCTATTGCCGCCAGTGAAATCCCCATCAGCAATGCCCCCACCAGGAGCAGCTTTTTTCGCCCTATCCTGTCTACCAGCCCGATAGCAACAAAAGTTGCCAGGATGTTGACAATGCCAATAATGATCGTTTGCATTAATGAAGAGGAACTATTCAGTCCCGTTTCCTTAAAAATTACCGGCGCATAATAAATAATAGAATTGATACCGGTAACCTGCTGAAAAACGGCGACAAGGATACCTACAAACAATATCTGCCGGTAGTTCCTGCTGAATAATTGTTTTAATGTAGCACGATTGTCGGTTGCAAAACTACCGGCGATTAACTCCAGCTCCATTTCTACTAACCCCGCGGCGGATACCTTACTTAAAACGGTTTTAGCCTCCTCCCTCCTTCCGTGCATCATCAACCACCTGGGAGTTTCGGGTACCAGGAATAACATCAGGAAAAACAGGCATGCAGGCGCAGCCTGTGAGGCGAACATCCATCTCCAGTTATCCGCACCCATTCCATCGAAAATATAGTTGGAAAAATAGGCGATCAATATTCCAAATACGATGGCCAGCTGATAACATGCCACCAGGCGGCCCCTCCAGCTTGCCGGAGCCATTTCAGCAATGTACATGGGCGATACCATAGCGGCCGCGCCCACACCAATACCACCGATCAACCGAAAGATGATGAACGTGGACAGATGAGTAGACAAGCCAGCACCAACGCCTGAAATGGCAAACAATATTGAACATACGATGAGCGCATATCGCCGGCCATACCGATCCGCCAGCCTGCCAGCCACCATGGCTCCACCGGCACAACCTATCAATACAGCACCCACAGCCCATCCCAGCCGATACTCATCCAGCGAAAAATAAGAAGTGATATAGGGTATTGCCCCCGATATGATCGCAGTATCAAAGCCAAACAAGAGACCGCCGAGTGCCGCCACTATGCTTACACGGAGAACGAATCGAATATTGACTTTTCCGTGGATCATCTCATTTCCTGTTACAGCCATATGATTATCCCGGGCAGCACTGTTTGTTACTAAATTTTCCATAACGCAATTTATAGAGGCATCGGTCCCCTTATTAAATCTAATATGCTGAAAGCGATAAACGTGAAACTATCTGTAAGGCAAATTATGAAACACAATGCCGGTAACGCTTGTCATTATGCGAATAAAAACTGTCATTTTGCGAACAACCGTATATTGCTCTTACCTAAATTGATTGCGGTAGGCTCTTGGGTTTAGTCCTACGTGTTGCCTGAAATACCTGGTGATATTATCGGAGTTATTGAAATTCATATCAACAGCAATTTGTTGAATAGTAAGGTCAGAATTTTCCAGCAGGAACTTAATTCTCATGATCCTCACCTTCCTGATTTCATCGAGGATAGAGGATTTTATAAACTGTTGAAATTTCTTCTCCAGCCCGCGTCGCGAGAGCGTAGTTACCTTCACCACGTCCTCAACTGATATGTCCTTTGAAGGAGCAGTAGTGGCTATATAATGAAGGGCATTACGGGTCTGTTCATCATCTATCGCCAACCCGCTGGTAGAATTCCTGGTAATCACTGTTGCACCTCCCACAATAATATCGCCTGTGGGTTTCTCCCCATGTTCCATCCACCGGCCCAGTGCCATAGCCGCCTCAAAACCTGCCTGGCGCACATGATGCTCAATACTGGATAGTGTTGGATTGGCCATATCACAAATTAGCACATCATTATCCACCCCCAGTACAGATAATTCATCCGGCACTTTAAAATCCAGTTCTTTTGCTGCTGCCAGCAGGTGGATATTCAAATCGTCAGCAACGGAAAATACAGCACATGGCTTCTCCAGCAGCGGCAGCCACTCCGTTAACTTAACCGGTAAATGCTCCCATAATGAAGTCTTGCTATCGAAAGTATGCGACTGCACATTATATCCGGCTTCGTTAACCCGGCTAACAAATGCGGCTTCCCTTTCCGAAGACCATTGAAAATTTTTAAATCCAAAAAAGGCATAGTTCCTGAAGCCTTTTGATATAAAATATTCAGCCGCCACATTACCTATTACACAATTGTGTCCCCATAAATTTACTTTGTTCTTATACAAGGTGGTATGAGGAGCGATGATTAAAGGCACATCCAGGTCGAGCAGTTTCTCAAATCCATCAATCTCCCTGGTGATAACGCCATCAGGTTTCCAGACGATTACCCGTTCAATCAATGCAGCCTGGTCGTTATGCTGAATATATTTCGGTGTGAAGGGGAAGAAAATAAATTTATCGTGGATCTTGTTAAAATGGGTAACACCTGCTAACATGTCCCGGTCGTAAGCCCTGGAAACATCGGCCAATACAGCTACCTTCAGTTTCTTCTTCACGGTTTGAGTGATTGCTATTTAATAATGGAAGTTTCGGTAAATTAACACATATTAACATAAAGTCACAAAGAAATAGTGGAATTAGCGCCATTCCCTGCTGAACAATCGGCCATATCACCTTTTACAAAACGAAAGCCGAACACCTGGCCCGTGAAAAGGCGGCATGGGCGAAAAAAACACCGCGCAAGGCACATTTATCATCCACTGGAATTATTTCCAGCGGATACCAAGCGGACAAAATCATAACAACGCACTAATGATAGCTCATCCATTTAATCCCAAACAGACCTTTGTGTTCCTCTTTATTGAGATAGTCCCCGTCTTTAAACCGCTTGTATAAACGGTAAGGAACCCTTTGCCGGGCGGGCACCATGTCTGTACGAAGCAAAAGCAACTGGAATCGCTCCCTGAAAGGTATGGAGGCGCTGTCGCGGTCCTTACTCTTATCCATCACCAAATAGTTTACACTATCCTTGCCATGGTAACGGCCGTAGTTATTGACGCCATAGTAGTCACTTGCGGAAACGGTTGTCCATCGTGAAGTCCCGGTTATACTGCCGGCAGGCAAAAGATAAAAATAGTACACCTCTGTTTCGTTAATATCCGGATCATTGCTGGTATAGGTGTTGTGATCGCTGCGGGTAATATAATACCTGGTATTCCCCGGGGAAGAGAAGTCGAAGGCATAGTTGGCAGCAAAGAAAAAAGGAATGATGTAAAAGGCTAATGTACGCAGCAATGCCCGCCTGTTATGATCATGTCTTTCTGTAGGAGTGGCGTCCTTGCCAAACAACAGGTACCAACCTATCACAGGTGCTATGATAATAAGAATCCACCCGAAATAGGAGGTGTTATATACCTGGAGCACATGTGCCAATACAAACACATATAACCCTGCTACACCAGTGATAATAAAAAAATGGCCAATGACTCCCAGTTTCGGATATCCGGTAAAAAAGGTGTCCATTTCAGTTTGCTGCCACTCATGAACAATATACCTTATCACTGGCAGCAAAAAGAGAATCACAATAAGATACCGGAACGTTACAGACAACGGATCAGTGAACAAAAGGGCGGTGCCTAATACCATCCGGGTAATGGCAGAAAAAAAAATCCGGGACAGAAGGTTATTCATTAATAATTATTTTCCGCTATTCCCTGTTTATGATTTTAAATCGCCAGGGTAATTAAGCATGCATATTCTTATTTGAAATTGAAGCCTTTTCTCTCATATCCTTTCGGCCCCATATGGTCATTTCATCAATTATAGGTAATAATGTCTTTCCGTATGCTGAAATTTTATATTCTACCCTTGGCGGGATCTCAGGATAAATGATGCGCTCAATTACGCCATCTGCTTCCAATTCACGTAACTGGTTGGTAAGGGTTTGTTTACTTACCTCAGCTATATTTTTCTGTAATAAGCTATATCTGTTTTTATCGTTGCGGATAAGGAACAGAATTACAGGCTTCCATTTTCCACCAATAATATTCATGCAATGCGTTACAGCACAATTGTTTGGATTAAAATCCTTTGTTTTTCTAATCTTTTCTTTTGCCATTAGTCTAAAATTATTGCCTATAACCAGATATATAGACTATACCATAAAAATAGGAAACCCTGCATAAATTTGCTGCCTAATAGATAAAAAAATGTTTAACAAAGAAATCAACAAGATGGAGGCATTTCAATTGTCTGTCCCATCAGGGCATATGAATTTTCAACTGGGCCATCTAAATATCATCGTCGTAACAGACGGCATCGGGCATTATGATAAGAATTGCTTTGCTCCTGGTATCGGAAGAGGAGAGGTAAATCAGCTTTTAGATGATCATTATATTGAATCTGAGTACGTTGAACTTGCTCATAATATTCTTGTGATCCAGACGGAAGACAGAACAGTATTGATTGATGCTGGAAATGGAGACGGGAGTGAAAAAAGTGTAGGCCGGTTGCCCGAAAATCTGTTGCGTGCCGGAATTTCTCTACAATCGGTTACAGATATTGTGTTAACACATGCTCATCCCGATCACATTAATGGATTGATCAATAGAGAAAACGCATTGGTTTTCCCCTGTGCAGACGTACATCTGCCCCAAACAGAATATAATTTCTGGATGTCTGCCACTCCTGATTTCTCCAAAAGTAAAAATACAATTGAGTCTTGCTTGTTTGTACAGCAACAAGCAAAGGATTGCTTTACCCTTTTAGGTAATCAACTCAAATTATTTAATGAAACAGAACCGCTATTTGATTTTCTAATGCCTATTCCGGCACCAGGTCATACACCAGGACACTGTATGTTTGCTATTTCCGCTAACGACGAAATGTTTATTCATATGGCTGATATTGTTCATGATGAAGTTATTTTGTTTTCCAATCCGCATTGGGGTACCATATTCGACATTGATTTTGAACTGGCGGCAACGACACGAAAGGAAATATTGGATCAATTTGCCCGTTCGAGGCAGCGCGTTTTTTCCTACCATCTCCCCTGGCCGGGATTTGGTCATGTTCAAAAAGTGGGTAGCACCTATAAGTGGGTGCAGGAAAGATATCTGACACCACAATAATAAAAGGGCGTTAGCCCTTTAGATTTCCTCATCTCTGCTGATAAACCAAATCAACAATCCTGTTAAACCCGGTAAATATTTTGCCCGGACTGTTTCCCCGGATGTCCCCGGTGCCAGAGAGATCAAAATAATAAAGTCTTCCTGTCACCCCATCATAGGTAGCAGCAACGATACGCATATCATTCAGGGGATGGTCGAATCCATCGTTGATATAATACATTTTTAGTGCTGTCACGATCTCCTTATCACCGAATTGATAGGCCAGTCTGGATGTGTTAGCTGCAATATCATAGAGGTATACCTTATTTCCGGCGGCATAGTATAATTGCGGAACCGTTTGGGACATAGCAAAAATATTCGCTTTTCCTATATCTGGGCTATTGAGTACCGGTTGCCACTTGTTTGCCACCGGGCCTCCACCAGTCGGGTCTATTACATAAATGAAGCAGCTATCGTTGTTGAGATTACGGAAGATAGCATTGTTGTAAAAACTGGTCCCACCATCCAATACTATCAGTTTCTTCCGAACATTGTTCATATCAAACGCTTGTGTAGAATCCATCTCTCCCCAGGATACCAATGATTCTCCAAACTCAGGAACAAACAGAAACCGGTAATTCTTCTGGTCAAAGATAATTGTAGGGATGCCAAAGGCGAAGCCTCCAACAAATGGGGCTGCCTCGTAATCGCCGCGGCCCGGTCGTAACCTGTCACCAAAGGAGTTTCCTCCTAACATCGGCGATTGTGTATACAATCCCCCATCATTAATAAAACAGATAGTACTACTATAAGACGGCCATACAATAGTCTCCGGATGCTGTACCGCCGGGGTGCTAAAAAACCAGTCTTTATAAGGCCGCTGCACCTGAAATGTATTCTTTGCCAGTTCGTATCCTCCGCCATGATAGAGCACGTAATTCCGCTGTCCTGAGAAAAAACTGTTTATGCTAATGACCCTGAACGCGTCTGCAGGAAGAACAACAGTGGGATTGGCTGCAGAAAATACATGTCTGTACACGGTATCATTTGTAGCTATTATACTGATATCGGCTTGCCCGGATTCATTCTCCAGTAATACCCAACCTTCGGAAAGAACGGAGGAAACTTTTAATGCAAAATGGTAAAAGGCACTCACGCCGGTGAGGCTATCCGTAACTTTAAGGATTAATGTGTAAGCGTCGCTGATAGGCGACAAGGCAATCTGAGTATGCAGGTTCCGTTCTGTTGATATTATTCTTGCAGGTAATATAGGGCGGGTAAAATCATGAGATACAGTCCATTCATATTTTAATATACCCTCGTCTGGTGTCCGCTGGGTTATCACGGGCTTGATATCCAGGGTATCAAACTGATAAACTGAAAAAGTGTCCCTGTTTGCACTTACTGTGATATCATTAATGTTGTGGTAGCTGTAGTCCCCCTTATCTTTATAACAACCGGCAAATAAAAATGTAACTGCAGCAAAAACGGTTATCAATAATACAAACCTCATCTATGCGTTTTTAAAAGTATCAAAATACATTTCACCTTGGCGGCTATCTAAAAGACAACCCGGTTACCATTTTCATCGATCATTGGACCATTCTTCGCCTCGTAGTCAGCCAATGCATTCTTCATTCTTTGAGCGAAATAGCCATATTCACTATACGACATTGCATCAGTGAATTCAGCAATTCCCAATACATCGATGATAAAACGGTATTTCCTTTCACTGTAGTTCCCGAAGTAATTTTTCAACCAGGAATCCCAGTCATTGGGCTTAACAAGAATATTACTGATAACAACCTTATAGAATAGCTGATCGTAGATACCTGTCTGAAAATCCTTTGATGGCATTAATTTCATCACCAGCTTCACTGCTTTCACATCCATCGCAGGAGTTTTCTTAACTATTATCCCCAACCTGATGGCAAAGGAATCGGAAGGCATTACATATTTCATCAGCTCATAATCACGCCCCTCCACCGCCGTTGTCAGACTATCTACGGGCCTGAACTCAATTACCCGATCCTTTGAGATTGCGTCACCCATAATTCTCACAGTAGCCCAAACCGTATCCTTTACCCGTGCGCTGTTTTTTACGGCGAACGAATAATTTAAGCTATCGTATGCATACGCCAGGGTATTCTTATAAATATAAATCCTTGGTTCTTCCTTATACATCAGCCTGCCATCCTTCTGACATGCACCTACCCCACCTGCAATAAAAATGATTAGCGCAAAGCGATACAAGAAATTCTTCATCATCATTTAAATTTTTACTTTAAAATTCTCACCTGTTACCAAATTGCACCTCTTCGTCAGGTAACGGAAAAACATATATCGCATCTGAGATTGGCAAAGAGGTGCCGGCGATACTGCGGCTATTCAATCTTTTGTAGTAAAACCAAAGTTGTCCTTCACAAAAAAATTCCTTTTGATACGATTTATATATTTCGTTTTGCAGATTAGCACCTGGCAATGTAACAGGTAGCATGGAAGCTCCACGATTCTCTCTGACTGCATTCAGGTATTCTACTGCTGCCGGAACATCCGGCGCACATTCCGCCGCAATAAAGTACATTTCCGGCAGGCGGATAAGGGGCATCAGTTCCTTATAGGCGGCATCTACTTTAGCCTCCTGCCATAACTTAGAGGGGAAACGTACCGCCCCATCCAATTCCCACAAAAAAGCATATCGATAATCGGTGCTCCCACCGGCCGCCACTTCAAAAACATTATTGAGCCTCGATTCAGGAAGTGTAAGCTGGTAAGCATTACCGATTGAAAATTTGAAGTATTTATCGACGGTGGCCTTCAGATTATATATATGCAGGGAGAATAAATGCTCTGTCCTGAAAGTTCTGTCTTTGGAAGCAACAGCACCTGTAAGCGCCACCTTTTGCACAAACTGGAACTTTTTAGCGTTAATAACCTGAAGTGCATATTTCAGCGCATTCTGCCTGTCCCCTTTGTACAGATATACCCTTGCCAGTAGGCCCTTGACAGCCCACAGGTTCAGATGATTCTGCCTGAACGCAAGTAGCCAGTTGTCGTCAGAAGTAAAGCTGTTACTGGCAGAATCAGCAGCTAATAACTTTTCCGCCGCATTCAAATCTGCGAGAATACTATCCATTACTGCAGCGGCTTTCAACTGCGGTGTTACTTTCAGAGAAACCGTTGTAACATAAGGGATACTAAGTTTATCTGCACCAGTTGTATATACAGGTCCAAACATCCGCAGCAAATCAAAGTGCATAAAGGCGCGCAATCCCAGTGCCTCTCCTTTCATTAGGTTATAGTTCTGGCCAGAGAAGAGATCCCTGTGTGCATCAATATTCACCAGGATGTTATTGTCATTTGCTATGGCATTGTACATGCCGCTCCAGATACTTCCAATTGTCGACTTCACATTTCCGTCCTGATAATTATACAACCCGGCCTGGTAGAATGCACTGGAACTCCCACTGATATCGTATTGTTGTGCCAGCGCGTCCATAAATCCCATCGTCATATTATCACCATACAGGGAAGTATTTGTCATCAGGGTATACACGCCAGTTAATGCATCTATGAAACCATGTTCGGTGGAGAACATGTCAGTTTCCTTGACCTGGGATTTAGGGCGCACATCTAACCATTTGTTGCAGGAAGATAAAACCAACCCTACAGTCAGCAGCATGATATGCAGCATCAACTTTAACAATCCTTTGCCTGGACGGAGAATTCTATTTTTTTTCATACACTGATTATTTGGATATTAGAAACCGGCCTGTATACTGAGTGAATAGGTCCTTGCGAAAGGATAGTCTGTTCCCCGTTCCTGTTTTATGGAAGAAATAATAAATGGGCTGTTGATATAAAAATATGCCTGCAGGTTTTCCATTCTCCATTTCCTGGCGATTGCCGATTCAAGCCTATATCCAAGCGTTATGGCGTCGCAATAAAGAATGTTGTTCTTTTCTACGAACCGGGAAGAGGCTTTCGTAATATCCGTACGTGTATAGCCGTTTATGTCCACCACTCCTTTAAAGTAAGTAAGATCGCCCGGTTTCTTCCAGCGCTGCTCAAGTACCCTCCTGTCAACATTAAAATTAAGATTTGCGTTTTCCACCCTGTCAACCAGTGTCTGGTTATACTGATCCCCACCCAGATTAGTGCGGAGTGCAATATTTACGCTAAAACCCTTATAAAGAAGATTAGTTCCAAAGGTACCATACAACATGGCATCACCTATCCCGGTGGCCACCTCATCATGCGGGTCCCAGGCATATGTCAGTGCACCATCTCTTTTTTTGAAAACTTCATACCCATTACTGGGATCAATACCCAGTGAGGGAACCGCATAAATCGTATTGACCGCCTGCCCTTCCCGGAACAGTATCACAGGTGTAGTCACGGGGTTTGAGCCTGTCTGCTTCGCCAGTTGGTCTTCATTCTGCTGCTTGAGGGCATCTGAAATTTTAACAATGCGGTTACTATTATGGAAGATATCTGTATAGATGCTCCAGAAAATGTTCTTTCTTTCGTTTCTCACCAGGTTATATTTTACATATGCTTCATAGCCCCGGTTTTTTACCTGTCCGAGGTTCGCATTATAGCTGCTGAATCCCATGGAAGGCGGTGTGGATATTGAGGTGATCAATGAATTGCTGTTTTCATTGTAATAATTGGCAGACAAGGAGAGGCGGTTACTGAACAACGTGATATCTGCACCCAGGTTTGTTTTCACGGACTGCTGCCATTGCAGATCCGGATTACCAAGCCCCTGCAGGTATGCTCCAATACCAGCGCGGTAACGTTCGTTGGTAAAATACTGGTATGACTGCAACGACATATACGCAGGAAAGTTTTGCGATCCAGTTATCCCATAGGAGCCCCGAATCTTAAACTGATCCATCCACGAAAACTGCTGCATGAATTCTTCTTTGTTGAGATTCCATCCCGCGCCGATTGACCAGAACGGAGCAAATCTGCGGTTTGTGCCAAATTGTGAAGAACCATCGGTGCGTAAAGAAAAATCAAGCAGATAACGGCTATCGTATGCATAACTGAGATTAGCCAGCATGCCTACTTTGCGTACCAGGCTTTCACTACTGGAGGGCTTATTATTGGGTTGATACTGATACGCATAGGCAATATTATCAAGGTATTCATTAGGAAACCCAACTGCCACAACCCCTATGTTCTGGGCTGAAAACTGCTCAATATGGAATCCTGTAGTCGCATACAGCACATTCTTTCCAAAAGAATTGCCATAGTTTATGTTGAGATCACCCTGATAAGAAACAGTATTACCTTTATTGACGGAATAACTTCCCCTGTTAAAAAAATCGTCACCTGTATAGCCGTCAGCAAATTGCGTACTTCCTGCGGAGTTGAATTGCTCACTATTATCCTTTTGGGTATAAAATCCAACACGGGCTATTAGTTTCAGCGTTTCCAGGATGTTCCAGTTAATCTCAAAATTATCTCCCACATTGAGATAGTCACTGAAATTTTTATTATTCAATGTGGCGTTATACATCGGACTATATACGGTTCCCTGGTTGCCGGAAACGTCCAGGATTTTCGGAATATGTCCGCTGCTGTCTGTCACCCGCCAATATGGATTTAACGAGGCGTAAGTTCCAAAACCTCCGTAAGGTGACTGGGTTGAATTATTATAGTTTACAGACAGATAATTTCGAAACAGCAGGTTATTCCGCCTGTAAATAAAGTTCATCCCTCCGCCGTAGTTGGTACGTGCAGAGCCTTTCATAACGCCATTATTGTCGTTATTGTAGGAAAAATCGATACCAAATCGGAAATAATCGTCCCCTCCCTCCAGGTACAGACTCTGCTTATGCCCAAATGCTGTACGAAGCGGTTGGGATAGCCAATAGGTGTTTACTCCCCGCTGCACCTCCGCAAGACGTTTGCTGTACAACTCCTCTTTTGTTTGTTTATCAGTAATGGAGTTACCGTTATAAATTCCGGACATACGCTCCAATTGAAGCTTCTCCGCAGCATTCAATAAGTCATAGCTCGTCAGGTCCGGCATCGTAACGGTATAGTTGCTGCTGTAAGAAAGTTGCAACTTCCCCTTTTTGGGTTGCCGTGTGTCAATTATTATTACACCATTAGCTGCTTTTGATCCATATATGGCCGTAGCCGAGGCATCTTTCAACAGGGTGACCCTTGCAATCCTGTTCATGTCAAGATCATAAATCTTCTGCAGTGTGGCTTCAAATCCATCAAGAATGAACAATGGTAAATTCGGACTTTGTGTATACTGATTCTTAAGATCAGGCAGGCTATTGGTTCCCCGCATTTGTATGTCAGGTAATTTATTCGGATCAGATCCAAACTTAATATTCTCCGGAATACGAAATGATGGATCTATTGACTTTAACGCATCCAGCACATTCCTGTTTCCAACTTCCTGTAGCTGTTTGATGGTAAAGGTTTTTGCAGCGCCAGTATAATTGGCAACCGGCCTTTCATAAATGCCATTTACTACCACCGCACTCAACCCTTGTATTTCTGGTTCTAATTGGATATCATAAAACAACTGCTTTGCCTGCAAGGCAACCTCCTTTTGCTTAAATCCAAGGTATCTGAACATCAGGGCTGTAGCACCCGCAGGCAGCTTTAGTTTAAACTCTCCCCTCACGTTGCTGTAGGTAGCAACCTGGCTATTCTTTACGGCTATTGTTACTCCTTCCAGTGGCCTATTATCTTTGGCTGAGGATACCCGGCCAGAAATTTCAATTACTGCAGCAGGCAAATCCGATCCACTGCCGGATGGTTCTGTTCGCGCCGGCTTCGGCCTGAGCGTCAAAATCACCGTTTTATCTTCTATAAAAAAGCTGAATGGCTGGTTACTGAAAGCCAGGTCCAGGAAATTTATCAATGGCATCTGTGATACTGTCAACGTAACCGGCTGCGCATCTCTCAAATCCTTCTTATTATAAAAAACAGAATAACCCGCCTGCTTTTCAATTGCAGCGATAATTTTGGCAACAGGCATGTTTCGACCAGACATTGTGATGGACTGGGAGAACCCTTTGAATGATGAATTACATAAGAATAATATCAGCAATACCAGGCCGACCTTTCTATGCAACAAGTATGCAGCCGTAAGTGGCTGTAATCTTCTACATTTCTCCTGGCGGCACTCAGCATGTTCTGCGCGGGATCTTGCGTGTGAGAAAGTTGCACCGGTGGCTGTACCTGGCGCCGCAGGAGAAACATTAAACTGTTCACTGTTCATATAAAATAAATCAAATTACAATATCGGCATGGTGCCAATTGGTTGACTGATATCCGGTAGAAAATGCTAGCGTGTCTCCGGGGGAATTAACCAAACAATGGATGACCGGGTATTCCAATCCCGATGGGTTCTATTGAATATATGCTGAATTGAAAGATCTGACATGACAATTGCAAAACTGCCCACAAATACATGAAGACTAAAAGAGGCTATCACTTCCCCCAAGGGAAACTCTCAGATTTAACATTTGTTGGTTGAATAATTATCCATCTGCCCGGTGTTCACTATTAATTATCAAAAACAAGACGGAGTGTGGTTAAAAATTACCCCATGTCCCCCATATTTTTTTTAAAATATTCTTTCACAGTATTAAGGAAAAGTTCAATTCTGTGCGGTTTTATAAAATATCAATTACTTCCTACTCAAACACAATACAAAAATCCTTGTCAGCTTCAGTTTTCTGAGAATTCCTCGCACACGAGAAACCGTTACCTGAGCATATCAGGCATAACGGGGTGTATTTACCATTGAGTTCCCGGAATTATTCAGACAGTATCTTCAGCTTTCGCCCTTCCTCCAGTCGAAAGTGGACACCGGTTTTTTCCAGGATTTTCAGGACTCCCGAAAGCGTAATATTCCTGCTCATTTTCCCGCCGAACTGAACATCCGGCACCTGCCCTTCATACACAACATCAATGTCATACCAGCGGGACAACTGCTGCATAACCTCCTTCAGGTCCGCATTTTCGAAATCAAACAGTCCGTTTTTCCAGGCAATTACACTTGTCATATCCAGGTCTGTAATAAGTTTTGGGGGGCCAACAGCCGATACCTGCACCTGTTGGCCTGGTTTTAATACAATGGCTGGTTTCGATTCCTGCGACGATGTAAGGGATAAATGGCTTTGGTTGGCTATTACTTTAATACTGCCCTCCAACAGGCTGGTTTTTATGCTGCTAGCTTCATCGTAGGCATTGATATTAAATTGGGTACCCAGTACCAATATTTCGAGACTTTGATTGACTTTCACCTTAAAAGGTATTCTTTCATTCTGTGCCACCTCAAAATACACTTCTCCATGTATCTCAACCCTACGCTCTGTTCCACTAAATGAAACCGGATATCTAATGGCGCTGGCGGCGTTCAACCACACCCCTGTTCCGTCAGGCAGTTGCAGATGAAACTGCCTGCCTTTGGGAGTAGTGACGGTGTTATAAGCTATCTCGCCCGCAGAAGGTACATTTGTATTATTATAGAAGAGGCTACCACCCTTCAGTATAATATTGGTACCATTTTGAGTGGCGATCATTCCATTGTTCACAGTATCCAAAACCACCTGCTCCCCATTCGTAAGCGTCAGTATAGCCCCGTTCTTTCCCGGAAGTATTTCCGATGCATCTTTTACCCGTACGGCAAAAGATGGGCTATCCACCCTTATAAACTGCCACCACATTACAATACCTGCCGCCAGTATCAACAGGACTGAGGCTGCGGCCCAGAACCACTTGCTGAAGGCAATGTCTCTAACCGTGAACCTAACATCCTTTTGGGCTGCAATAACTATAGATTCCCAGACCCTTTCTTTGGATCCCGGCCGGGCAGAGGATTTCCTGAAAACTAATGACCGCACTATTTCCTTTGCTTCCTCAATTGTCCCTTCCTGTTGTGGATACTGCAATACAACCTCCTTCCAAAAAGAGTCTGACGCTTCATTCGGGCATTCTACGCTCTTAATGAAAAAATCATCCATCACCAATTCTTCTACAGCAAGGTCTTTATAGTATTCCTTTAAAACAGTCATAGCTGAAAATTAATGTTTGGAGTTGTCAACTCCGGCAAACATCCGATTAACAGACGGTGGTTCTATATTTTTTACCCCACCATCCGATAATTTTTATTTATTTATTAATAGTATCATTAAAGAAATTGCCTGCTCCAGGTTTATATAACACCTAGAAAATATATAATTCCTTTTAATAAAACACTTGAAAGTGACAGCTGGTATAGGGTACGGAGGGTTTGAATTGCTCTGCCAATCAGCTTATAAGTCGCTTTCTGTGTCAATCTCAACATTTCAGCAATCTCCGGATAAGACAATCCTTCCTCGTATTTCAGAAAAATCGCCTCCCTTTGTCGCGGAGTAAGCTGGTCAAGTGCCGCCTTCAGCTTTTGTTTCCTGTTATCCGATTCTTCTGTTGAGATCATGAAATCCTCGTGGTTCAATTCAAGACTAAAATCCGCGTGTTCATTTATTTCCGCGACCGGGCGACGCTGAACCTGTTCCATTTTATCGATCATATGCGAACGAAAAGATTTAAACAGATAAGCTTTTACAGAAGAGGGGAGCGATAGATTACGGCGATTTCGGATTAGTTTCAAAAACAACTCCTGTATGCAATCCTCAATTAATGCAGCATCCCTGGTGAACCGGAAGCCGTAGTTATACAGGGGATCGAAGTACATAGAATAAATGGCAGACAGAGCATGATCATCACCTAGCTGATGGCTCTTCCATAGTTCCTGTTCGAAAGATGCGGTTGGCATTTTTGGAGAATCCTGTTTCGATTGCATTGTAACAAAAATACAACGAGACAAGCTAATAAATAAATAAAATGATGATACAATAACCCGCAATACATATTTTTCGACTTAGAGGCACCAGTACTCTACCGATAAATTTTCATTGGGAAAAAGAAAAAAGCGATTACTTTTACCTCGACAACGAAAACGAAAAAAATGAGCGGGTTAATTGACGAGGTCTTGCTCTGCCGGCAGATCGCCACTGGAGACGAACTGGCTTTCAAACAGCTATTTGAACACTACCAGCTGAAATTATTAGCGTTTGCCATCCGTTTTACCCACTCAGATACCGATGCCGAGGAAATTATTCAGGATGTGTTCTTAAAGGTTTGGCTCAATCGCAGCAACCTGGCAAATGTATCGTCGCCTGGCAAATACATTTTTATAATGACCCGTAACCGGGTAATGGATCATCTTACCAAAATTGCGCGCGACAAAAAGCTCCGTCAACAGGTTTGGGCAAATATTCACGACAGCGGAGACTATACCGAACAAACTATTTTAGCCGCCGAAGCAGCCGGCATTGTTCGTTCTGCCGTCCATCGTTTATCAGACCGTAAACAAAACATTTACTTTCTCAGCAGACATGAAGGGCTCAGCCACCAGGAAATTGCCGACCGCCTGGGGATTTCTGTTATTACTGTAAAGAACTCCATGGTGGAAATCCTAAGATACATTAAAAATTATCTCCATACCCAGTACAATCCCACCATACCCTTCCTGGTAGCTACTTTAGCAGCTGCTTTTCTTGGTTAAAAAAATTTTTTCTTTTTTACCAGTACTATTTTCTTTCCCAACAGTCTTTATAGATAGTAGAAGAATCAGTGAACAATACCTTTAATCTACACGTATGAAAATACTACCACCCGACCGGCTGCAATATCTGTTGAAACAGTATGCACAACAACAGTGTTCCCAGGAGGAACTGGAAGAGTTTTTTCATATTATTAACCAATCTTCTAACAAACAACTGCTGCAGGAACTCCTGGATCAACAACTCCTGACCATTAACACAGATGATGCAAAGGCCGACATTGATTGGGAGTTCATGTACCAGAAGATCGTACAAACGAAACAGCATCGGCCTCTCCGCCGAATGTACCTTGCTATACAGATTGCAGCAGCTGTATTATTGCTGGTTGGCCTGGGCGGACTTTGGTTTTACCGGCACCAGCAAAAAGCACCCGCTCAAATAGCCGCGGCATCTATGCAGGATGCGTTGCCGGCATCCAGCAAAGCCACCCTGGAGTTGGCGGACGGCAGCAGCGTTGACCTGGATAGTTCAGGATCAAAAACATGGAGGCAACAGGGCCAGGCAAGCATTAACCAATCTCCCGGGCACCTTGTTTACCAGGCCGGCGAAACCAGTGCTGCGCCGGTATACAATAAGGTTTCTACTCCAGCCGGAGGTCAGTTTCAGCTTACTTTGTCCGACGGCACAAAAGTTTGGCTAAACACCTCTTCTTCCATTCGTTTCCCCGTTGCATTCGACGACGCCAGCCGCCAGGTAGAAATTACCGGAGAAGCTTATTTTGAGGTCGCCAAAGTAGAAAGAAATGGAAAACGTGTACCATTCTCCTGTAGGGTAAACAACATGGAAGTCAACGTTCTCGGCACTCATTTCAACATCAATTCATATAACGACGAATCAGCGATCCGCACCACTTTACTTGAAGGATCGGTACAGATAAAACAGGGCAACACAACGAAAATGCTGCTACCAGGGCAGCAATCCAGCCTCGACAAAAGCGGCCAGCTGACAGTAGTATCGCAAGTAAACATGGACGAAGTAATGGGATGGAAAAATGGGTTCTTCATTTTTGAAGGGGCCGACTTACAGCAAATTATGAGGCAGGTAAGTAAATGGTATAACCTGGAGGTAGTATATGAAGGAAAAATACCGGAAGTGCAGTACAATGGACGTATTTCCCGCAACACCAACCTATCGCAACTTATGAAGATTCTGGCCCTGAGTGGCGTAAATTTCAGAATTGAGGGCAGTAAATTAATCATCAAATCATAGCACATACGATTTACCGGAAGAGAAAATAAAAGTCAACAACCAAAATCAGTTTAATGCCATTCAATTAAAACAAGGCATATCCTTACTACATATCAATGCGCATTTGGTTTAATAAAAATGCCGCTTCATGTACGAGATGAAACGGCGTGGTTTGAACCAAAACAGAATTCCTTTTCACAGAATGTTCATTTAAATCCAAACAACCAAAGCTATGGAATTACAGGCTTTCAAAAAAAAGAAATTCCCAGCTGCAGCTGGGAATGATTTATCCACTTCTACGTATTGGCTAAGCATTAAAACACTGCTACTTATGAAACTGGCGGTTTTTCTACTCATTATCGGCTTACAGGTACCGGTATTCGCACGTTCGCAGACCGTCACACTAAACGAACGGCATATCTCCCTGGAGAAATTGTTTTCTAAAATAGAGCAGCAAACCGGTTACTCGTTTTGGTATAACATAAAACTCGTTAAGGAGGTCACGAAGCAAGAGATTCATCTGAATAATGCTTCTATACAGGAAGTTATGGCGCTATGCCTGAAAGGCTTGCCACTCCAGTATAATATCGTGGACAAGGTGATAGTTATCAATAAGGAGGAAGCAAATGTAGTGGACGCTCCCACCAGGATCGAAATTTCCGGCAAGGTCACTGACGAAAGCGGCCAACCTTTACCTGGCGTATCGGTGCAGCTGAAAGGTACCAGGCAGGGAGTGAGCACGGACGTTACAGGCTCCTTTTCCATCCGGTTGCCGGACAACTCTTCTCACATTCTGATATTTTCATTCATAGGTAAGGAAACAAAAGAAGTGAATATCACCTCCGGAGCAAAACTGAACATAGTCCTCAAAAATAGCGTGGCACAGCAGCAGGAAGTAGTGGTTATTGGTTATGGATCTGTAAAAAGACGGAATGTAACCGGTGCAGTCGCTTCTGTTAAAGCCGCCGAACTGAATACTGCTGCTTCTACCAACGTAGTGCAGGCATTGGCAGGCCGTGTATCTGGTATTACCGCCATTCAAAGCAGTGGGCAACCGGGTGCAGGCGTAAATCTGAAGATTCGCAGCAATCCTTCATTCGCCTCTCCGGGCGCCCTCTATGTAGTGGATGGTGTCATCATAAACGACAACGCAGGCGAACCAGCAGCAGGTACGCGGTACGGCAGTTCAGGTGTTGACCGCTCTCCGTTGAACTTCATAAACCCTAACGACATCGAGTCTATCGAATTCCTGAAAGATGCATCCGCCACCTCCATCTATGGAGCCAGAGCAGGAGCCGGCGTTGTACTAATTACCACTAAACAGGGTAAGGGAGAAAAACCCAGTCTCAGCTACGATGGAAGCTATTCTTTCCAGGATGTTTTCAAGTTTTACGACATCCTGAATACAAAAGAATACATGGAAGAACGGAATAAGATCGGGCTGGAAAAATGGATGCTTAACAACAAAATAGCACCTTATGGCACCACCGATCCGTCTACTGTATCACCATACATTCCAAAGTACACACAAACACAGATAGACACCACCCCAACGCGCCCCAGTGCGCTAGATGCGATCACGAGGAAAGGCTACACGCAACAACATAATATATCACTGTCAGGGGCGTCAAACAAAACGCGTTATTATATTTCCGGTAACTACCTGAGTCAACAGGGTGTATTGCAACATTCCGATTTCAACCGCTACAGTGGAAGGATGAATATTGACCAGGCCATCAGCTCCCATTTTCGTGTGGGCGTAAATATGATAGCCACTGGCTCACAAGCAAATAATGCCAACGTAGGCACAGGGCAGAATGAATATTCCGGCATGGTATTATCCGCTTTCTATTATCCTCCTACCCTTCCCCTTAAGGATGCTCAGGGTAATTATCCTATCAATCCCGATTATCAAAACTCCCCGAATCCATTGTCGTTCCTGGAAATTACTGACTATACCAAAAGCGCCCGCATGCTCGCTTCAGGCTACGCAGAATGGACGGTAATACCGGATTTGAAAGTTAAAATGAATTATAGCTATGACCAGTCATCCAGTAAAAGGAACTCGTATCTTCCTAAATCATTCCTATACGGGGCCCGCGCAGGAGGCCAGGCTGCTATTGACGAAAGTAATTCAGTGTCCAGGCTTTCCGAATTTACGGTAAACTATGGTAAACATTTCGGCAAACACAACCTTCAGGCACTTGCAGGCCACTCCTACCAGGTGAGCGACTGGGACGGACTTGGCCTTTACAACGACCGTTTCCCAACAGATAATTTCCTGTTCAACAATATTGGATTTGGAACGGCACCAAGGCCAGGAGTAAGTTCTTACCGCAACCCTACACGCATCTGGAAGTCATACTTCGGCCGAATCATATATGATTTCGCTGATAAATACATTTTCACGGCGAGCGTACGCCGGGACGGCGCATCCAACTTTGCCGCCAACAAAAAATGGGGCACTTTTCCAGGCGTATCTGCGGCATGGATCATCTCCGAGGAGGAATTCATGAAGGCCATACCAGCGATCAGCTTCCTGAAACTGCGCCTGGGATATGGCACTACAGGTAACAGTAATATTGGCGGTAGTGCTTTCTCCTACTACAGCAATACCACCTCCTATGTTTTTGGTGGCACTACACTGCCGGGAGTATCGCTCAGCCAATTAAGCAACGACAACCTCACGTGGGAAACACAAAAAGATGCGAATATCGGGTTGGACTTTCAATTATTCCATAACAGGATTGGAGGGTCTTTCGATTACTACAACAGGACAGTCAATAATTTGCTTACCAGTACTCCCCTGGCAACAGACTTCCCTGTATCTTCTGTTGCCAGTAATGCAGGTAAAACCCGCAGCCGCGGCTGGGACCTCAGCATAAACACCCACAACATCCAGGGCAGCAAAACCGGGGACTTTACATGGTCAACAACTTTTAACCTCTCTCACTCCTACGACTTTTGGGTAACCAGATCAGCTGATGCACTGAAGTCGCTCCCGAAATATATTGCACCAGACGGTCCATTTAATGGCATCTATGGTTATGTAAGCGGCGGTATTTATGATGGTGGCAAGAATACACCTGCTGCCATGCCAGGTGTTTTACCCGGCGGAATTATCATCAAAGATTTGAATGGATACGACAGTGACGGCAATCTTACCAACAAGCCTGATGGCAAAATATCTTCAGCTGACCAGGTTCTGCTGGGTATCAATCAGCCTCGTTATAGTTTTGGATTCGGCAACAGCTTCAGTTATAAGAATTTTGACCTGTCCATTTTTATGTATGGATTTATTCAGAAAAAGTATAACTCCGATTATGCGAACGCATTCTTCACATATGCACAACTGGGGCAGTTTGGCTGGAATGTACTTAGCATCGCCAAAGACCGTTGGTCTTATAACAATGTGAATTCGAAATACCCTACCGGTCTTAACGATCCATATGCTTCTTACGCCGGCAATTCTGATTACTGGCTGGAAAACGCAAACTTCCTGCGTTGCCGGGATATAACGTTAGGGTATACTTTTGGCAGCCGGGTTATTTCCAAACAATCATTATTGGGTAGCTTACGACTCTATGCCAACGTGCAGAACCCATTTATTATTACAAAATACCGTGGCATAGATCCGGAGCTACAGAACTTTCTTGCATATCCGATGTCGCGCTCCTATACCATCGGCCTGAATGCCAAGTTCTAATAACCGTTTTTCAATTTAAAAAGACAGCAATGAAACTTATAAATCATAATAAATATTTCCTGGTTATACTGGTTATATTCTCCACGTTGCATTTCTCCTGTGAGAAATCATTGGAAGAAAAAACTTACGACAGGTTCTCCTCCTCTACATTTTTCCAGAACGAGGAAGACGTAAAATCTGCCGTTACTGCATCCTACAGCGGTATGCTGAATTCAAACTATTATGGCGGTGGATGGGGCGCGGCCAATGAGGGATGGGTTGCACAAAGCAGTTTCACAACAGATGAATTGATTTGCTCCTGGGGATGGGATGGCTGGCAAAAATTTAACCAGCTGAACTTCTCTGAAGATTTTTCACAGTTGCTGAATCACTACAATGGCCTGATGCCTGTCATTACGAATATCACTATCAACCTGGAAAAAATTCAGGCTGTCAAAATGGATGAAACCCGGAAAAACAGGTACCTGGCAGAGTTAAAAGCTCTTCGGGCACATTACTCCTGGATCCTCTACAACTTCTACGGCCCTGTGCCTATCCGTATTGATGCGAAGCTTGCTGAAGACCCATCTGCTGCTCCAATTCCCCGGCCTGATCAGCAATGGATGGTGGCACAAATCGAAAAGGACTATAAGGACGCATTTGCCGTACTTCCTAAAGCCAGTGAATTAGCCGCATCAGACTATGGCCGGTTCACAAAAGACGCGTGCCTTGCAGGTCTCATGAAACTATATATGCACGAAAAAAACTGGAAGGAGGTGATCAGCAATGGTAATCTTCTCAAAACCTATGGCCACGATCTGCAGAAAAATTACGCGGATATATTCAGCTTTGCCAACAAGGGCAATTCACAGGAAGTAATCCTGGCGATTCCCTGCCGATTTGATGCAGGTAACAACAATAACCTCTGGTTAGCCATGTGCATGCCCGGCAACTATGTAGACCCCAATGGACTTTCCATTACGCAGTGGGGAGGTTACAAAATGCCCTGGAAAACTTACAATAAGTTCGATCCAAATGACAAACGCCTGGGTGTATTACTAGCAAAATGGCCGACTGATGGCGGGGTTATTTTCGATGCAAAGGCACATAATTACATTGGCGCTATTCCGATGAAATATGGACCTGACCCGGGCGCAATCAGTGAACAGCAGGGCACAGACATTGTGGTATGGCGATACGCTGATGTATTGCTGATGATGGCGGAAGCAATCAATGAAGACCAGGGACCTGTACAGGCAGCCTACGACCTCATTAATACGGTACGCAACAGAGCAGGCGTATCACCAATCCCCACAGGGCTCAGCAAAGATGGATTCCGTAGCAAAATCATGGATGAGCGGTTGTTTGAGTTATGGTGCGAAGGAAGCCGCAGGGAAGATATGATCCGCTGGGGTACCTACATCCAACATGCCAAAGACGAAGGATCACAATTCGCAAAACCTGAATTTGTACTGTATCCATTGCCACGTAAGGTAATCAACGAAACGAGAGGCGTTGTAAAACAGAACAATGGCTACTAATAAACCTGGAAATAAAAGCGTGCGCCTGCTCCTGAGCGGGCTCGCGCTTTTATGCCTGTTATCCGGATGTACCGGCAATAATGACCGCGCCGTCGCCGTGCAGTATTGCTCCTCCTGTCATGTTTTTCCTGAACCCGCACTCCTGCCGAAAAATACCTGGCAACACAGTGTACTTCCTACTATGGGTGCTTTTGCTGACCTTTACCAGGACCACACAGGAAAATACAAACTGCTGCCCCAGGGGCTGCAATATATGCGTGACCCCGTTATAGCTAATATTCGTACATCGATACCACCAGAAGCCTGGGACAAAATTGTTGCCTATTATTCAAAAAATGCACCTGACACACTCGCAATGCCGTCCTCCAGCCCTGTAATAACAGACGAGCATTTCTCCCTTGTTAGCCCACCGAAAAAATCAAACGCCTTCACCGCATGTGTCTACTACGACGAGCAAACCGGATACTTGTTTCAATCAGATATACAAAAGGGGCTATTGCGCATTTTTGACAACAAATTAAGGCAGACAGACAGTTTACCCAATAGCAGCACAGTAGCTGTTATGCCCTGCGGCATTGGTCATTACCTCATTACCCAGATTGGCAGCCTAAATCCCCGGAATGCATCCAGGAATGGAAAAGTGGAAGAAATAAGCGTTGTGTCTGGAAAAATCACCAGCCGGATGCTGCTGTGTGATAGCCTCTACAGACCAGTACAGGCTTTAAAGGTCGGCGACGACATTGCCGTATGTGAATTTGGATATATGAACGGTGCTTTGTCACTTGTTTCTGAAGGAGTAAAGAAATCCATTGTTCCACTGCCGGGAGCAGAAAAAATGTATACCGATGACATCAACGGCGACGGAAAAGAAGATCTCTGGGTGTTGTTTGCTCAAGGCCGCGAAGGCATCTACCAATTTATCAATAAAGGAAATGGCGAATTCAGTATGAAAACTGTTTGCCAGTTCCCTCCATCATACGGCTCTACCTACTTTGAACTGGCTGACATGGATGGCGACGGAAAGAAAGACATCATTTATACATGTGGCGACAACGCCGATGAATCTCCGGTCCTGAAACCATATCATGGCGTTTACATTTTTCGAAATACCGGATCTTCTTATCAGCAGGTTTACTTCAGACACCTGGATGGCTGTTACAAGGCCATTTCGGCTGACCTGGATCATAATGGCCTTCCTGATCTATCTGTAATCAGTTTCTTCGCTGACTACGATCATCATCCTGATCTTTCGCTCGTATACCTGCTGCAGAAAGCCCCGTGGCAATTTGAGCTGCATGCAAACAAGCAGATCGCCACCCTTGGCCGATGGATTACCCTGGACGTTAAAGATGTGGACCATGATGGAAAGCCGGACATAATAGCAGGCAATATGGCAGCGAAGCCCGGCAACAATACCGCTTTGATGAATTCCTGGATCCTGGGGCCAGCGTTCATTATCTGGAAGAATCAATACTAACCCTCCCTACGCCTCTTCCGCAATGCGCAAGATCAAAACCTGGTACACCCTGATATTTCCACGCACTCAAATATGAACTGAATGCGCAGGCTACTCATTGAAAGAAGGTGATCATCCCATAAAGCGGGCCAATGCGGCAAATACCAACCCGCTTCGCGGATCTTCCGGAGACGGTATCAGGCTGCTCAAAAATGCAGGCACACTTGAAATCGTTACACCTGCTGCCTCTAACTGACGGAATGCCGCCTCCTCTGTCCTTAAACTCAACCCACCACAGAGATCCGTCAACAAATGTACTCCATATCCATGCCTCCGCGCGCCAAGAGCAGTCTGCAATACTGCCAGTTCGGTAGCTACTCCTCCTAATACCACGATTGACCGTTTAAGACTTTTGATCGCGTCTATGCTTGAAGTATCATCAAATACTCCCGGCGTACGTCGAACAAGAACAGGTTTCATACTCAGTTCAGTAATCAGTACAGGATCTACGCCGGGATGAAGGGGGACTGCCGATAAGAAAACAGGGAGATTCAATACCTCCGCACCTTCCAAAAGAACAGAAAGAGATCGCTTAAAGTTCCCCTCAGGAATTGTTTTATTTGCGGCACCGATAATTTCCGGCTGCAAGTCTGCCAAAACAATAATGATGTTGTCTATTTCAATTTTCTCAAATGGTTCCATAATATTTAACTTTTGGGTTCAAATAAGTAAGTGACTATTTTATTACTATTTTGATTTGTGTTAATCAGTTTTGTTACAACCTCATACTACCCCCTTTACGCAAACCGGACAACCAGGAGAAGCCTGCCGATCATACCAGGTGCGGACTTTGACACCATCTGTTTATAAAAACGATAACGACATCAGGTATAATAACAACGGGTAAATAGTAGTGCATCTTGTATATTTACACTTTCTACACTGCCACTAGTTTTAACAACCCAATCTTAAAAATGACAACCAAACAAAATTTCACCTTCATAAAAACTGACAGAAAGTTAGTCAAAATAAATTTTGACGACATCATGTTTATAAAAAGCTTAGGGAATTATGTGGAGATACTTGTCAGCCACAACAAAAAGTATATCTACTACAAGACCTTAAAAGACCTTATTGAGAATTTGCCCGATGAGTTTATGAGAGTTCATCATTCAAACATTGTGAACCTTAAAAATGTTGACTATATAGAGGATAATCATTTAATTATTGGTGAACATAAAATTACAATAGCAAAAAGCTACAAGGAATGCTTATTAAATAGCATTGACAAATTGTTACTCTAAATAAGAAATCCAACCAACTACATAAAAATCCCACTAAACCAAATAACTCATTTTTCTGCAGATGCTTATGCACGTTGCTTTGTAAAAACAACTTTTATTTTACTTAGCAACTATCGTATTTATGACAACGGGGAATTTAAAGACACAAAACCGCTCATTTGAAAATGATGCAAAAACAATCGACGCATTAATGAAAGCAAGCTATGAGGTTGTTTCAGGAGAAAAAGGCGCAAAAAGACAATGGGAAAGAGATAACTATTTGCATCACCCCAAAGCTGTATATTCTTATTTTGACATGGAAAAGCAAGAACAAGCAACCATGACATTACAGGAATTTCATAAAAAAACCGATGACATGGTTTTTGGCACCGCTTTCTATGAAAAGGGAATTAACCGGGAGGTCAGAATTTTCGGCAACATCGCACAGGTTTGGAGTACTTATGAAACGAAATTAGAAAAAGATGGTAAAGTTGAAAGAAGAGGAATAAATAGCATTCAATTAATTTTTGAAAATAACCGGTGGTATATTATTTCCTGGACATTTAGCGGGGAAACGGAGAAAAATGTAATTCCGAAAACATTTGACAGAAATTAAAAAATCAGCAACCCTTATTCACGTGGAGAGCTGTGCTTCCGGCAGCGCAGCTCTCCACTCATCTGCGCCGGCAATACCGGCGCCACCTTTCTCTCAGGATCGATCCAATAAGGCCTTTACGCTATAGCACAGCCGTGTAAATGGATGTTGGGACGTTAGCCCTAAGCCGGCTACAAAAGCAGGCAGAAATGGTTGCGTTTTCCATTGCATGTATTGCTGATATTCATCTTTATGATCCATCAACTTTCGGAGGTAATCAGCCAGCTCTTTAACACTACCATATTCAAATGCGTTGATAAAACAATTATTTCCAGGTGCAAATGAACTGATATTTGGGGCACCCAGATAAACCGGCACAGAACCGGCGATCATTGGATCGAAGAACTTTTCGGTTACATAGTCTTTTGCAATGGCATTTTCAAATGAGATGGTAAAGTGATAATTTTTGATGATATCCATTTTTGTGGCCAGTCCCTTATCATCTTGAATAACGCTGTTACGAAAAAGACTGCCATAAGAATCAACCGGTATTTCTGCCATCAGCTCCCGGATAATACTGATTCTGTTACTCTGATTAAAATTACTTGATACAAACATACATATTCCTTTACTCTTCTCTACAGGCGGCTGCCGGAGCCGCATATCCAGGCCCGCCTCCATGTACGGTACCGCTACATCTGCATCCAGGTGATAAGTCATAAAAATATCGAACAAGTCCCTTACTTCTGGTTGCATCAGATGGGGATAATGTTTTTCGCATTCCATCGACCAAAACACCCACAACTGATTCTCCGGCTTTTCCAGTGGTATATCTAATTCCAGCGAGGGCATATGAAAAACAACGGCATCCATTTGTTCAAACCGGCTCCGATCCGTAGTTACATAAAAATCCGGTGGGAAATCTATAGCCGGAAGCGTCATTTCATCCGTCCACATACCGTTATAAAATAAGATGTTCGTCATACCATTAAGTATTTAGGGGTTATTGATTTTTCCACCAGGTGCCCCAGTAATAATGTATACCGTATGCATGGTCAATTTTCTTTTGTATCGTTTCATCCAGGTCATCATTTAGCACCCGGCTGATTTCTTCCTTCGTAAGCGGATAAATATCTTCAGGGTCCAGTATCTTTACCTGTTGTTCCATAGCTTGCTGTTGATACACACGGGTAAGCATAAACGGACCGGTAGTTGATAAAATGTAATCATTGGAATGTTCATCGGGCATATCAAAGGCAGCAACTTCGTTGCACAAAGCTTTCATAAAAGGGTGCTGAGGTTCGCTGGCCATAAAGGCGTTACTGATGATCATCTCCTTTTGGTGCACCACACAATGCTCCAGTGGCTCTTTTCCCATCAAACAGCCGGCTTCGGCGATCAGGGGTTCTATATTTTTCAGGCATTCAAAGTCAAGATCCACGTATACGCCTCCCATATGCAACAGTATAAAATATCTTACCGCATCTACTCTTTGAATATTATACTGAAATGCACTAAATCGCTCCATCATCTCCGGGTAATTATCTTCCAGAAATTTCTTACACATCTCATCGGTCCACAAGATATAGGTCCATTCCGGGTGGCTCTCTTTCCAGGTTTCCGCCAGTAAATGAAAATGTGGAGGTACATCCGGGCTCTTCCAGGTTTGATGAATAATTTTAGGTATTGTCATACTGTGTTATTGGATCATGAAAACGGAGCGTTCCCGGAATTGTTGGAGGGCATCTTCAATGGTTGCCTCTTCCAGGTAGACTGGTGGTGTAAAAACCGGATGGCTGGGCGTTCCCTCCCATCTCCAGGACCCCATATGCAAATGCACTGCATATTCACCAAAATGGCAGGAAGCCCCCTCACTACATTGCTTCAGACACAACATGGTATCGTTATGCAACAATTTTATATCGGGGTAATTATTTTTATGGAGATGATAAAGATTGGTGAGCAAGCCAGGCCCCGTAGTTTCCAGCACATCCATCTCACAGGAAACCGGATGTGTAATACTACGGAGTGCAGCGATGATCCATTCGGCCATAAACGGGTGATTTGCCACACCGCCAAACATGTAGTTCGCTATTCTCATTGGATGTGCATGCCCCAGCTCCCTGCATTGTGCATCGGAGAGCGTTTTCTCCTCTGCCAGCACCAACTGCCTGGAGGTAAGATCCCCCAGGTTTTTCATGCAGTACATGTCGGCATCCACATAAAAGCCCCCGTGAAGATACACTACCAAAAGCCGGAAGATATCCATCCGCTGGATATTGGTAGGGAAAGCGTTATAAACTTCCGACAAGTAGGGATAGTACTGACGAACCAATGTACTTGCATCCTCATCGTCATATAAGATCAGCTCCCAATCGGGGTTAACATCCCTCATACTATCCAGGAAGACCTTATACATTCCCGGGGTTGCTTTATCCTTCAGGGTGACATGTATTTTACGCGGGATACTATTCATCTTCACTTAGTATTTGATAGTGAGCGAGTATTTTTTCTATGCTCTGTGTACCCGCTGCCGGGTCTGCACCAGGGCGGATAATCTCCCCCAGCAATTGCGCAAATGACAACGGAAGTTCCAGGCTCATACGGAATATAAGCTGCCAATGTTCCAGGTTCCAGGTATTGGCGCCGTGGAATATATAAATGTACAGATGTGGCATGTCTTCCATCATAGCCAGCAACTGGTTTTTAAAGAGTGCTTCTATGAGCGCGGTATCTTCTCCAGCCTTTTTATCATCATATTGGAAACGGGTAAACAGGTCCTTTCTGCACAGAATGCTGCCTTCCCACCTGCGACGATTGGAGAGCCAGGCCTTTGTTCTGGTGGCATCATAGATGATCCACTGCATCAGGATGCAAGCAGGTTTTCCTTCTTCTATCATACCGGCAAACTGGTGCTCCAGCCGTTTACAATGATACCAGTCGTCATCGTCCCATTGAGCTACGTATTCGCCAGTTGCATTGGCAATAGCATAGTTCCGCAAGCTCCCCAAACTCATGCTGCCGGCCGGCACCACCAGGCTTCTGACAGGCACACCGTACTGTTGCGCCTGTAAAAATGCCGCCGTCTTTATATCGTCGTCTTCATATACAATCAAAAGCTCCTTATTGACATATGTCTGCGCAAGAAAACAACTGATTGCAATGCTTAGTCGCTCCGGCTTGTTCCGGGTTACACAAATACAGGAAATGGATGGCTGAATGGATGTCATAAAAACATTTTAATAACGATTACTCAGATGATGACGGCGAGGATCATTTTCCTGAAATCGCCCAGGTCTTTCATTGACTGATCAATCATGGTATATAATTGCTTTCTGTTTTGTTTTGCTCCTTTTCCCGCCGGAGGCGAGAGCGGCATCGGTCCGTTGCTTACCTCTACACTGGTAGCAAACCAGGTGGTGTGTATTTTCGGAATTCCCACTCCCAATATCATTCCCGGCAAACCATGAATACTTTCAGGGCCGCCTTTCACTAATATCTTTTCGGTATAAAATGCAAAAATGGCAATGGTGTCCTGGAGTATCCCAATTGCCTTTCTGCACCTATATCCGGCAATCGTACGGCGGTCTTCTGTAAATTTCCATTTAATCGGAAGAGCAGTGTCGGAAAGGAGATATTTCTGGGCAAAAACACTTCTTATACTGGTAATGCTGTCTTTGACCAGGTCTGTATAAATCTGGTTTTCGATATAAAATTCTGCATAGTTGCTGCTTACTTCATTTCCACCGGCCTGCGGGCCATAGAGAGAAGCCTGTTCATTACCGGAAAACTGAAAATACGTCACCTGCGAAGCGGGGATATAATCTTTATATTGATTGTACCTGGGCGGGTCCATTTCCCTGATAGCATTGGCCAGTGAAAACGTTCTTTCAAATCTTACCTTTACTGCCGGCAGGAAAGGCGTTTGTGCGGCAGCAGGCAGCAGTCCGATCAAACACGATAAAAAAATAATTACTCTCATATATAGCATTTATTCAACAGTATTTCCTCTGTTAAAGGTCCATACCAGGTTTAACAATACATATCTTCCCAACAGGGTAGTTCTCGATTCTGTGATAATATTACTATTGATACTTCTGTTGAAATTTATCTGTTGATCCAGGATGTCTTTTATGTCTACGCTGGCCCTTAATTGCTTTTGTTTCAGGAATCCGCGCGACAGGCTGGCATTCCAGATAAATGCGTCACGTTGGTCACCCAGTCCTTTCACCCGTTGAAAAACGTTGCCATTCATGTCGCTGTATAACTGTAATCCCCATGGCAATCCAAGTGTCAGGCTGGCATAACTGCTATAGTTCCAATAGTTGTTTTCCACGGCATTATCTATGGGAATATGCGACAGGAAACGTTCTGCGCCCAGGCCTATGGCCGTTTGGATCTTTACGGAAGGCTCATACCGTAAATAGTAGGCGCCCCCGAGCATGGTATAATCTGTTGTGTACCTGATCTCATTGGCGATAGTAATGTTTCGTCCACCGGAAGCATTTGCGTTAACCTGGTGTTTCCATTTGCTTTTTCCATTGTCGCCCCAGCTATGCATTCCCCAGAAATACCAGTTGTTGTTTCCACTGACATTTACCGGCATATAAGTTCTTTTACCGGTATTAACGTCCAGCAGGCTAAGGGTGGTAATATCATTATTCCTGAAGGTAATTCCCGTATTGGCACGGAATACGGTTCCCTTTATCGGATTACCAGCATTAAAATTCAGGCCGGTAGTATGATTGAATCCAAGCTTCAGTTGTGGATTACCTACGTATACATTAAGCGGGTCTGCGTTGTCGTACAATGGTTGCAGCTGAAACAATGAGGGTTGAATAGTGGTACCATTGTAAAAGATGCCGATCTTCTCCTGTGCAGAAAAATTATAGGATATACCTGCCGTAGGTGCGAAATTGGTGAACCGATAGCTATCCTTCCGGTGACTATCATGATTATCCAGTTGCATTGTTGTAAACGACAGCCCTGAGCCGCCATACCATTTCCATTTACGGGATCCCATCCGTAACATAGCATTGGCGGTATGGTCAGTAACATTCAACCCAAAATCATTGCTGAAAAGCGGATTCACAATATTATATTTCCCGTTATCATCCTTGTCGTAGGTTGTTCTGGCAGCGTTTGCCGACAGGTTGCTAAAGCTGTAATAGGTAACCAGTGTAACCCCTTGCGCCAGTGGTTCGGAGAAGACAATCTTTGCGCTGGTGGCAGTAGCATTTCCGTTATGCTGCTTTAACTGGCTAATCAGGCTGGTGCTGTCGTTGATGCCATTCGAGAAAAAACGGTAAGTAGCGTCCAGGGTTCCGGTATTTTTGTCATCCGCCACGCCTAGTCTCAGTATGGCGCTAAGAGAGCGTCCCTTTTTCCGGAATGTTCTGCTTATCAGCAACTGGCTCTCCCACTTGCGCGACGTAGCATCCATGTATTGATCCATGACACCTTTATTAAGGGTATCCTGTTGCTCGTTGGTCGTTTGACCCACGGCGGACATCCTCCCCCTCATGGTGGCATAGCTGGCGGCAGACAATAATTTTATGGTATAAAAGCTATCGGGTCTCCATTCGTATTTTATATTGGCCTGATGCTGTTGCTTAAGCAAACTGGTATTGATATTTCTTTCCTCCAGCAGGGACTTATCCTGGGTAAATGTACGGGTGAGCAGGTACCTGTTGCCGTTCATCAGCAGGCTGTTAAATTTGTACGCCAGGTAAATATTGTTCTTGTTCTGGTTCCATTTATCGGATAGTAGCCCGCCTGCCGTATACGCCTCCGGGATACCATCGGTATTCCAGTTACCGCGTTCTTCATTTACGCCCATATTCAGGTAGTACCCGCTAACGGCATCATATTCTTTATCTTCTGCCAGTCCCAGCAAACTTCTGTCATCACCGCTCATCAATCCGGCATCTGTTTTACTGCCGGCACCATACACGGAGAAGCGCCTGTTAGCCCGGAAACTATTGTACATCGCCTTTTCATTGATGATGCGTTTCGATCCGGCGCCGGCTTCCAATCTCCCAAAGTCGCCCTTCCTTGCACTTTCTTTCAGTACAATATTTACTGTTTTATTGGCATCCTCTTTTGTAACGCCTGTAATCTGCTCCAGATCTGATTTTCTGTCGTACAGTTCTACTTTGTCTACCGCGGTAGCCAGCAGATTCTGTGTAGCAATGGTAGGATCATCTCCAAAAAACTCTTCTCCATCTACCAGCACTTTTTCCACCTTCTTTCCATATGCCGTAATTTTTCCTTTACTATCCACCTGGAAGCCGGGAAGTTTCTTCAGCAGGTCTTCCACATTTCCACCCTCCCGCACAATAAAGCTCGATGCATCGTATTCTATGGTATCTCCCTTTATCCGCATCGCCAACTTACCATTTACAATGAGCTCCTTCAGCATAATGCTTTCGTCCATCAGGGTAATAGTACCCAGATCAACGTCCGCATTTCCAGCGACTTTCAGTGTATCCATATAGTCTGTAAAACCGGGATACAATAATAACAACAAATACTTCCCGGGTGCGGTTACCGGTAACCTGAATTCTCCTTTTTCATTGGTACGGGTAAATGTCCTGAAGGTGCTGTCGCCACTGTTGAGCAAGGCAACTACTGCATATTGCATGGTTTTGTTTTCCAGCTTACTGACTACCTTGCCCTTTACCTGGCGCTGGGCACTGGCAATAGACGCTACTATACAGCAGCAGCAAACGATCCATCCTATTTTGAGATATCTATGCATTGTTATAAGCTATTCTTGAAAACTCCCTGCCCCAATTGATATCATTGGCCAGGTAATGGTCAGGGCAAATTGATTTTTTGATGATGTCGTCATCGTTCTGATTGGCTTGTTCATACCGCGACTGATGACCATTGATATTTATTTCTTCCCGATGCAGCAATACTGCTTCATCTATTTTTAATGTATCAAGACCGTAATAGTTCAGCCTGGCCCTCAGGTTGTCGTCGTCTCCTCCCCACTGGGTATAGCTTTCATCATATCCTTGTATGTCGTAGAGATAAGCTTTTTCTGTGAGGATACTTCCATACGAAAGAAACTCCATGCCCGTAAGGCCGGCAGCAGGAGCTACAAAATCAAAGTCCGTAAAGGCTACTTTGCCGGTGGTAAAACAGCCGCCATACATGCGGTTATAATAAGACAGCAGGAGTATCACATCCGTATAACATTCCGATTCCGGGTCCATTAACAGTACATAATTTTTGCCGGCATGCCTGATGCCTACATTCTGCGCTTTGCAGGGTGGGCGCCAGCTATGCGGGATATCATTTACGATTACTTTCCAGCAGATGTCAGGGTATTGTTTCAACAATGAAATCAGCCCGGCTTCTTCAGATGGTTCATCCATGACAATGATCACTTCAATGCCAGGACGTTGAAAATAAGGTGCATTCAACGGCAGGATTTTGCGGAAAGATCGCAACTTCTTATAAAATGGCAATATAATACTCAGATCAAAATTGCTCATTAACTGCTGCTTCACGAGGTAGTCTGTCATGGCCTGTTCCATTGGTGAAAAATATAATCTTATTTTCAAAACAGTAGCGAACGAAAGGAAGTACCACATCCAGGCTATCTTCCAGGCCTGTCATCTGTACCAATTCCTGCAAGCTTTTACTGCCGTCAAAAAAAGTCAGCAACAGCCGCTCCTCATCTGTAAATCCGTTGAGTACTTTCATACTACCTAATCGCTTCATGATCATTTCTCCTTGCCGCTGATCGAAAACAATATTGGTGGCTATTTGCGGAACCAGCGGCAACAATGTTTCCGCTGCTCCATACACGCATTCCGCGGTGTCCATGAGCTGGATAATCCGGGTCATGATGATATCGGTAGTGGTAGGTTCATGGTATGCAATCGCCGTTGTAGCAGCCAGTTCCTTCAATGGCAGGCCTTCCCGCATCAATGTGTTAACAGCGAGCAATTCCGCAATCACCATGGTCACCGGGATACGCTCTCCAATATAACCTCCTATCCTGCCTGAAAAATGACATTTGATATGAGCGGCCAGGTTCTTTACGTTTACCATTCCGGCAAAGCCGTTCAACCCCGCTACAATAACCGGCTTATGATGCAGAATAGCATCCACGGCCGCCTGTCCGTTAGCAATCACCAGGTCAAAATCCGGCAAATTGGACAGATACTCGTCCAGGCTATGCAACCGTACATGATGGTTGGCGTGCTCCTGCAACAGTCCAAGATGACGGCCATGTTCAAACACCCGGCAGTCATGCCCGGAGAGATCATTAAACACAGCCAGCAATTGCCTGGAAGCATACAGGTTATCCTGGCAGTTGATAAAGGCAATGCAGAGCGCATCACGGTTAGCCACAGCGGCAGGCACAACATCAGCACACCTGGCACCTGGAATGTGTATGACCGCCGTCATTTCCTTTGGATAATCTGCATAGCCCTTAGGCAGGCTATCTACATAAAAAACATACGTAATATTGGTCCCTACGGGAAGGGATATATGAAAATCATGATCCGCTACAAACAACAAGACGGGCACCTGCGGTGCCAGTTGACTTAGCAATACCACCGCCGCCGTATCTGGTGTTCCCGTAATCAATACTATATCCGGGTTCAGCACCGGATGCTCTGCCTGCATCGTGATACTTATTCCCCGGGCGGGCAGGGTATTCCGCAAATAGCTGATCAGCCGTTGCTGTTTGATATTTCCTTCCTGTTGATCGCCGATTTGTAATGCTTTCATGGATAATAGCTTATCGGTTATTTAAACATCAGTCTTATAAGCGGCAATACCGACTTTGAATCATTGTAAATAATGGCTTCCACTGAATTGTCGCGGCCAAATGGATTAGTAGCCTTATGCACCAGCAAACGGCCGGCAAAGCTGCTGTCATTTAGCTGTTGATCGATCTGTAAGTCGTAAAAGACGCTCTCTCCATTCACGGCCATTTTCAAACGGTAGTGGGGTTGGGTAACCGTGCCGCTTGCACCTTCGGTAGTTACATAATACCCTTCCGTTCCTTCCCCAATCATCCCGGTCTTGTTCAGCTTTATCCTGAATGGATGCGGTATCGCCGGATGATAGAAGCAGGCGCCCGTAACCGCCAGTACAAAAAGCGAACATAATATCACTGCAAATAACAGCGGTTTCCGGGGAAATGTATTTAACTCATCCATACTTTACATTTATAAGATCTGATACCGATGCCGGTCAGACATCGGTTGTTTCCCTGAGATTGTAATTGCCTACCTGTGCCCTCACCAGGTTATAGTATTCATGTTGATTGAGCAGCAGCTCGTCGTGCGTTCCCTCTTCTGCAATCTTACCTTTGCTCAGCACCACAATTTTATCGGCATGTTGCACAGTGCTTAGCCGGTGGGCCACCATGACAACTGTTTTTCCTTTAAAATAGTTTCTGAGCTTGGCAAATATCCGGGCCTCTGTTTTCGCATCGAGGGAATTGGTGGCTTCGTCGAGATAAAGGAACTGTGGCGACTTATACAGTGCACGCGCAATCAGCAAACGTTGTTTTTGTCCTTCGCTCAGGCCTTTCCCCTCGTTACCTATGAATGTATTGGTTTTGAGCGGTAATCCCTGCACGTAGTCGAGGATACAGGCAATATCAAGCGCCATGTTCATCCGGTCATTGTCCAGGGGTAAACCCAGCGCTATATTATTGGCAATAGTGTCATTAAAAATATAGCTCTCCTGCAATACGGCCCCGCATTTAGGCCGATAGTGCTGCAGATCAATTGACCGGAATTCATCACCACCTACATATAAGCTTCCTTCATAGTTGTAATAGTAGCCCAGCAATAACTTCAACAGGGTTGTTTTGCCGCTGCCGCTCATTCCTACAATGGCGGTAATCTTGTTTTCCGGAATCTCCAGGTCGATACCATCGAGCGCAAACTGCGTTTCCTGTCCATGATAATTGAAACTAACATTGGAGAAACGGATACTGTTATCCGCGGCTTCCAGGCGTTGGGGATGCGTCTCTTTATTACCACGTACAAAAAGTTCCGACTCTTCTCGTACATTCCAGATATCCATTAACCGGTCCAGGCTTATTTTAGCATCATGCCCGGTAATGACAGCATTCATCAGTTGCCCCATTGGCCCCATTAACTGCCCCATAATAAACTGGATAGCGAGCATGGTACCAAAAGAAATGTGGTTATGGATCACCAGGTGGGCAGACAGCAGCGTAATAAGGATCTGTGATATTTCATAAATAACAGAGGCGCCCGTTTGCTGTACCTGGTTTAATCGCATTACATCAAAGTTCGACTTAATAATTTCCCTCTGATTCTTTTCCCAGATAGAGAAATAAAACTTCTCGGCACTGTTGATACGCAAATCATGAATACCGGAAAACATCTGGATAAGTATGGACTGGTTACGCGCCGCTACATCAAATCTCTTCCAGTCCAGGTTCTGCCGTCTTTTAAGAAAAAATATGTTCCACCCCACGTACACCGCACTACTGAAAATAAACACCAGCAGATAGTGGTAGTCGTAAAAACAAAGCACCGCTGAATACACCAGGATGGTAAGGAAAGAAAAAGCGCTTGACACCGTGACGTTGGTGATGAATGACTCTATCCGGTAGTTGTCGGTAATACGCTGCATCAGGTCGCCTATTTTCCGGCTTTCCAGGAAAATAAGGGGCAGCCGGAACATCTTCTGCAGGAATCTGACGATCAGGTCGAAGTTAATACGTACGCTCAGATGCAACGAAATCCAGCTGCGTACAATATCAAATAATGTACGGCCAAAAATAATGGCAGCCTGTCCAATCGCCAGTACCAATACCAGGTTCAGGTTACCGGAGGTAATACCGATATCTACTATCGATTTTGTAAAGAAGGGTATAAGAAACTGTATCATCAACGAGATCAATAACAGTACTCCAATTACCCAAAAGAAGCGTTGCCGCTTTGCGATCATTTCCTGGAATAGCGCAAAGCGTACGCTGGATCCCGACGACTCATCGTTTTCCAGGGCCTCAAACTGAGGGGTAGGTTTAAAAAAGATCACAAAAGCGCGTTCAACACCTTCGCCGTCTGTCGTAAACGCATTTTCCCTAAACTCTGGTTCTTTGAGCTTCAATAATCCCTTCGCCGGATCTGCTACATGGAACCTGTTGTCAGAGATTTTGTGTAATACCACAAAATGATACCGGTTCCAGTGAATAATACAGGGCAGATCCGTGTTCAATGCCAGCAGTTCATCGTACCGGAGTGAATAAGCCTCCGGCTCCAATCCCAGCGCTTTGGCTGTTCTGCAAAGTCCGAACATGGAAGTCCCCGATCGTTCAAAATCAGAAAAAGAACGAATCGTATTATTGCTCAGCTTTTTACCAAAGTAGGTTGTCACCATCTTCATGCAGGCAACGCCGCATTCCATGGAATTACTTTGGTAATAAAATGGAAATCTTTTATTCAGCATGCATCAAATGTTTCATTTCACCTATTTTATACCGGAAGTGTTGCTCGAGATAAAAATAGAGTACGTACTCTGTCAGCCTGTTCTTTGACCGGAACAACCGTACCACGTGCATGTGTACGAAGCTGTTCAGGAAACCAAGCTGTTTATCCCTCGACTGGTGGCGGTATCGTTGATTCCAAATCACTTTGAGCCGGTCTTCAAAATCGCCGATCAGCGCCATAGCTGCCTGGTACTGATGACCGCTGCTTTCCATGACCATGTCTATTTCTTCTTTTGCGGTCCGGAACTTGGAGATAATCTTCCTTTTCTGAAATTTGTTTGCATTAAACTCCCGCGCGAAATCATCCCTGCGTTGTTTCACAAAGGCATATTTCTCATCTATGTCCATCTCAAACGCATTCATATAGGCGTCGATGGTCCTCAGCGACACCAGCCACCTCGGATGAGTGCCTGGTATAGCCGCTGTTTCATTTATTAATTGTACCGCCAGCTCACTGTCGTACATAAAAATACTTTCGGCGGTCTCCATCAGCTCAAATCCATACCGCTCCAACTCGCGCTGATAGGTGTCTACGATAATACTTCCCAGGCATTTTCTTCCCAGCTGCGATACAATGGCCTGCTGTAATCCGGAGAGTATGGTATCAATCATATCTGCCGGCACTTTTAACCGTAACCGGATATGATGGTCAGGATCGGAATAACGAATAAAGAACCACCCGCCCAGTTTTCCGCTGGCGCGGAGTTGCTGCAGAAAACCCGGCAGCACCTGGCCGATAATTTTTTCACAGATATCAATACCGGCATATACTTTCAGGAACAGCCATTCGTTACCAGGTAAAAAGCTGCGCTCCACCGGGCTGGCTTCATCAGCATATTCCGGGATTGCAGGCAGCAGCGTGCTGCCGTCAACAAAATGGGCTTTCCCTTCCAGGTTTTTCAGGGGTAATAACAATTCGTGTGCGTACACCAGGTCGCCTTGCTGCACCAGCCCTTCGTTTGACTGATCAAACAAACATTCGCGGAAATAGAGCTTCTTCACCTTGGTAATTACGTGAATAAAAAGCTCCAGGGAGATATCGTTCTCCAGGTCAAAACACAATTCATTGTCGTGGTTCTCCTGCAAATAGAACCTCCGGGGAATCCGTTTCTCCTGCAAATACTTCCTGATTTCTCCGATAGCGGTGGCGGTATCATTCTTTGCTACAATTTCCATGAGCTCCGTATTCGGGAAGCTCCACCTGGCGGCCGAAAAAATATAGTTCCGGTATTGCACCCTGGGAGTAAACTCAAAAAACTCCGGTACACGGCCCATGTCAAGCATAATGTCAATGCCGCCAAGTTCTATCTCGTTTTGATAGTCTGCCAAAAACTTGTACACCGGCAAGGTGTTCATAAAGAAATTATGTGCATTGGATAATTTAGGCAACACACATTTTTTCAGGCTGGCCGCGTACACCTGTAACCGGCCGTGAACCATCACGAGATATAGATCATCCACAGAAATAATCCCTTCCTGGTGGGGGGCGTTTGACTTGGTAACATAGGGGATTTCATGTTTCCGGAAAGTATCGCGCATGGTGATATTACCAATACGGGTATCTGAAAGATGATTAATTTCCGCTACTACATAGCCTTTATAAAATTCTTCTTCGTATTCAGCCACGCGGGTCGACAATGCAGTGATGTCTTTATCCGTTACACTAAACCGGCCAAACATGGAGGCAGCACTACCACTTCCCAGGTTCAGGAAATGAATAAGCGGTTTTTCATCTTTCCGGTACAATACATTTACATAGGCGTTCACGGTAGCCGGTATTTCCTTTGCCGGTGGCATATATTTCCGGACTTCGGCGTCTGAAAGTGAAACAGTATAGTCGTCATTTTTAAATGCCTGTAATACCTTGTTGAAGAAAAAGGTGTGTTTATCCATATCCCATTTGATCTCCAGGGTATCTTTCTTTGCCGGTCTTGGCGGTACCGGCACATCATCTACCAATGGTGAAAAGTCAAGGGTACCAGCTCCCAGTGTGCCGTAGCCAATACCTATTTCAGGATCCATTACTTCTGCCAGCTTTACCATCCGGTCTTCATACCGGCCCTGGAAATCCCTGGTAAATTTCGCCATCATACTACTTTCATGGGTCCGGCAAAATTTGAGGAGATATTGAAAGCCCTCTACAATATCTGCCGCCAGTGCGGTGGAGATAATTGGTTGGGTAACCGCCCTGACACCGGCATCCACCTGGAAACTACTTTTTGAAAAGAACTGTACACCGAGTGTTTCCAGCTCCGTTACAATACATTCATATTTCTCTACCGGGAAATGATGATCCGCTGCAATTTCATCAAACAGGTGAAGGCATCGCTGTATGCAGTCAAATATTTTTCTATACAGTTCCCTGCCGGCGGCACTTAACACGGCAGATGAAGAAATTGCGGTCGACAACACCCGCATAAACTGTACGCTGTATTCTTCTCCCACTACAAGCGGTTCCAGGTCACTAATCAATATTCGGGCGCCAATCAGTTCACAGATAAAATCTGTGGCCTCTTCTTCCGAAATATCGTCACTCACCAGCAACGCCACGATGTCGGAAAATGGCAGGCCATCCGCTGCTGCAGCCAGAATCGCCTCGGTATATTCATCTTTCCCGAAAGATGAGAGATGATAAACTCTTTTGCCTTCGCCGTCCATAAAAAACTCCACATAACGATATTTGTCCTCCAATGGATAAATAGAGTTATTGGCATAGAAGGTAAGCCCCTTCAATAGTTCCGGCTGTTTCAAGATATACTCCGCTATCGCTATCAGTATGCCTGAATCAAAACGCACTACTTTTTGCATGGGCGCTTCGGTATCCGGTGATATCCTGTTTTCACTGCCTACGTCTCCTACTCCTACGCCGGCGAAAGTGCCGAAAGGAGTAGCCCTGTAGGTCATCCTATAAATATACTTCAATGCGGCGTCCACAAATTTATCGTACCGGACAGGTTTCTCCTCTTTGGATATTTCTCCACTCAGGAACAATAACACTTCCTGGTAAAGGTCAGGAGAGGCCAGGTAAATGGCTTCCCGCACAGCAGGCTTACTGAGATAGGATGTCAGCAACTCATGTACCCGCGGATGCTGTTTAATTTCCTGCTCCAGTAAGGACATGGATAAAGCCGGTATGCGGTAAATGAACTTGTCGAAATGCTGGAATGCTGGGTTCATATCATGATACTTATGAGTGAGTAATATTGAATCTGTCTGATAATAATTGCAGGGCTTCTTTCTTCCTGTTTACATCTGTATTGCAATCCAGGAATACACATTCATCCACGCCAAACTTTTCTTCCAGTTCAGCCAGCTCCTGGACAAATGTTTCCGGGGTTCCTGCAATAAGGTTGTTAAAGAAAGAAGCACCATATATACTCTGTGAGGCTTGTTGACGGTATTTTTCCGCTGTAGTACTATCGGTGGCACAAATCCCTTTGAAGGCCACTACAAAAGAAGGTGTATAACCGTAACGCTCCCGGAACATCCCTTTGTAATCGGCGATTTGTGCCTTATTCAGTACCTCCCGGGAACGATGATCATGAAATAAGGAATGCGCGCAATGCAACTGATGCTCCAGGCAAAACTCGAATTTCATAGAAGAAGAACTCAACACAAACATATTGGGCGCCGTTCCTTTATATGGCGGAATAATAATCTGCTGTTTCTCCCGGAAATCATCTTCGTTATGGAGCATATCTGCGAGGGAAACAATCTTCCTGTAAAAATCCTCCGGATGTTGTTCCAGCTTCTTCTGCGACAACAATCCTCCTATATTAACCGGCAGCGTACCGTTCGCAAAGCCAAGGTCGGTCCGGTCAGGAAAAAGATTCGCCATCAGCTTGAAGTTCATCGCCACTTCATACTCCGAGTAATAATTGATTAAGATACCCGCTATACCTACGTTAATACGCGAGGTCATATTGAGTAACAACGGTACGAGGAACTGGGGGTTAGACCAGCTGCTCTGCGTATAGTTATGATGGTGTTCGCTCAGCCAAAAGCGGGAAAAATTCATTTCATCCGCCATCATAGCATAGTCAGCGATGTCGCTCACTTTACCTACACTGCTGAAGGCCGATTCAAGATACCCGAATTCCATAATGCCCAGTTTCATCGGCGATAATTAAAAGTTCAAAAGAAGTGCATCGTCCCAGGTAAGCGGTTTTCCGAGCATACGACTGAGGTATACCAGGGCTACGCCCGGATACCCTTCCAGCAGCGAGAAAGGATTTTCTTCGTTGCCGTTATCCAATGCATGTTTCAACCGCTCGCTGGTAATCTCCATCCAATGATCCGTTTGCTCCAGGAAAGCTTCGCGCCCGGTCAGGTGATAAAGTTTCAGGTACAGGTAAGCCAGGCCACTGGCGCCATGGCAGAAAAACACATCCGCCACCTGCGCTTCCATCCTGGTTTTGCGCCATAGGCTGCGCTCTGCGGTATGAATACCCCGCTCCACCAGTGCTGTATCATTCAACACCTGTCCTAACCTGATAAACAACAGCGCCATGTTAAGATCACCGTAGCACCAGGCCAGGCGGGCATTATAATTGCTGATATTGACAGCCTTATCAAATCCGGCGTGCTCCGAAAAAAAACTGGGAAAATGTGAGTTATTGACATTGGTGTCAAGCTCTATCTTCTCTGTATTATCTATATATTTCAAGCCATCCCTGATAAGCTGCATCATTTTTTCGGAACGAAAGCCGTTGGCATATGCTTCCGCAAAAATGAGCAGGTTGCCACATAAACCATGGGATAAGCTCAGGTTGTATTCTGTTTCATGTACATCCTTCACAGAGTTATTCTTGATGCGCATGCCCCACTCATCTGTAATAGCAGCAGCAGCGTACCTATCCAGCAATTTTTCCATGACGGCAGGCACTTCAGGAGAAGTATCCATCACCTTACTCAGGTAGTAAAAAACACCCAAAGGGCCATGAAGATTATCCGTAACATTTCTGTTAAAATCTTCTTCACAACAGGGTAATAACATTTCTTCAATCCCTTCAAAATCGGATGGATGCGTAGGAAGCAAACCAAATTCGTTGAGATGCCAGTTGGCATAAGCAATCCCCGTTATTCCATAACTAAGCGAGTGGAATATCCTGAAGTTAACAGCGCCGGATTCAAGCCCCGTGTTGATATTTTCATAAAACATGGCTGCTTTGTCAGCAAACTTTTGTTCGCCGGTATACTTTGCCAGATAATAATAACAGAGCATCAGTCCCGGCATACCATTATAAAGTGAATAGTTCCGGTATTGCTCTTCTCCCAGCTTTGTATCCATATAAGTCAGGATATCATTCAGGTCTTCGTTCCATTTCATATTCAAAGCAGATAGGTTAATGCGTTAATGTATCGGGGATTAGCGCCGGTTTGCCGGCAACAATGGAGGTAAGCAACACCAGTAGCTCCTTCCAGCAGCGATATTTTCTTTTTTTCCCGCAACCCATACATGTGCAGGTTTTCCCGGAGGTTCCAGGTAACGTCAAGAGATGGTAATGTATCGGTGGCCGGCAGATGAGGTAAGAACCCTTCATTTTGCAGGTGTTGCAAATAAAATAAATGGCCGCTTTCCCCATACAGGATACTATCTGTACCTGCGGGGCTCACCTGACCGATCCTGTTTATAAGATGTTTAACCATTTTGTCTGTTTTTGCTGCTGCATACCCTGGAAGAAGGTATTTGGATGCGCGCAACAATGCATATACAATTCCGGCATCTCCATAACAAAGGTTAAGTCCTGATACACCTGCTTCCTGCCGCCTGTCGCAGAAAAAGGAACCGTGGATATCGGCGTCCTGCTCCGCTCCCATCAAAGCATCACACAGATGACGGATTAAGTGCAGACTTTTTTCGGTCTGAATACCCTGTTCAAAGCAACGGACGAAAAACAACAGAAAAAATGCCAGGCCGTGCGTGATCCCTGTTTGGGAGATCTCTGTACTTTCCAGCGACAGCTTCGTTGTAAAGAAATCGTTGACGAGATCCGCTATAAAACCGGTATGAATGCCTTGTAACAGAAAATAGTGTGCCTGTAACATGCCGCCGGTATAGGGATCAAGTCGATATTGTCCGATAGCATAAGAAGCATAATCCAGCAGCAGCTCATCTATTTGCTGAATCATCTCCGCTACGTCGAATTTCTTTTGTAATAACGGAATATGACCGCGCAGGAAGAAGCCCATCTCCGTGTAGTCGATATACGTGAATCCGTTTTCAACAGGATTATTAGCCAGGTATATCGCTCTTTCTGTCATTTCATAAAATGCCTGCAAATCTTCCTGGTGGCCGTAAAGCAGGTATCGCTGATGATAAAAAATCGCAAACCCGCAAACGCCGTAGCCCATATCGAAACGATCGATAACGGCAACATTATCCTGGATAAAACTAGCAAGGTCGCCCATGCTGTCTTTTATATTATACACTTCGTGGGATGGCATCTTCATCGGCTCTAGTCATAATTTTTAAAAAAGGTCGGTTACCTGCTGCTATGGGATGAAGTGATCAATCACCAGGTAACCGCCTCTCTTCGGGCATATTATACCTGAATAAAAGATATCCGGCGTTGGTAAATCTTTCTGCTATTACGCATTAACAGCTTATACGTAGCGGCGTTGCCGGCAGGAGTTTTACCACGACGAACCAGTCATCATGAAAACTCGGCACTCTGGTGTGCGCGGCAGGTTTTCTTACAGCAGCTTGCAGGCTCGTTGGGGTTGCAACCGCAAGTGTCTACTGTAGGGCATTGAGAGGACTGTCCATTGCTCATAAATGCTTGTCCGCCGAGCGTAGCTTTTAATTGCTCTTCCTGAAGACGGAGTAATGTCTCTTTGTTTAATTTAAGAGATTTTTTTTCCATGATGTGAAATTTTCCAGGTTAAAAAAGGGTTGATCTCAATGGTTCAAGTGATCAACAGGATTTCTTACAGCAGGTATTCATTTCTGCTTCGGCTAATGCAGTTCCGTGGGTGGAGCAGTTACCATTAACGCTGGCGCCGCAGGTAGTCCAGTGACAAACATCGGTACCACCATTGGACATCATGGCTTGTGCGCCCATAGCAGATTTCAGCTGCTCTTCCTGTAGGCGGAGTAGGGTTTCTTTGTTGAGAGACAGTTTTCTCCCTTGTTCTTTTTTCATTTGATCTTGGGTTTGAAGGTGAGTAAAAAAAAAGACGTGATGAATTGTAAATGCATACAGACAAAGAAATACCAGGGCGTAATAAAACAAGGTTTATTAACACCATAACACACTCCTACCAGCTACCATTTGATGGTAGTACAAACGGATCCATGGCAGGACTATTAACTACGGAATGGGCAACTCCTGTTGGGAGGTGGCTGCACCATTGCAGCCATCAGGGTTCTCGTAACAATTTTTTCATTGTTGCATTAATACGGATTTAATAGAAACGGGATTTACAGTCGGGTACATAGCGTGCTCACAGTATCTAACGTCACTTCATGAAAATACAGGTATTTAAAATCGGGTACTTACAACATAGTATGTATAGTTTACTTTAGGATTATAAAACAAGATTTTGGACTTGGGCTCTCACTATCGTTATATGCAACCAAAATAATTAAAAATCTGAAATAAAAAAAAATTTTCTATCTTCAATTCATCAGATTACCCTAAGCACTATCAGTGATACCCGATACGATAATTATCATTCCTAATGATCCCGTAAACAACACATAGTAATGAGTAAAAAGTCTGCCCTGATAATAATATCGCCACTTCCCAGCCACGCTCTTCCTACTTTTTATTTTGCAGATATATTGAAGGCCGATGGATATGATGTACACTACTTCGTACATCAGACAAGGGGTTTACAGGAAATGATAGAGAAGAATCAGTTCACATTTGTAAAATCCACCACAGAGAATATTGGTTATATGGCAGATGCCGGATATGTGGTAAACAACTACAGAGAAAAAAATTTCATTTACAAAACTTTCAAATTTCTGCAACTTGTTTACACCAATCAAATCTATCGTGAGCGCCAGGAAGAAATAGATACATTGCTTACCAGCCTTCGTCCGGAACTGGTATTGATCGATGTATTTGCAGTTACCAATTATCTCTTCTTCCATAAGTACCGGCACCAAATAAAAATCATGTTGTTTTCCCCGATGCTGTCGACCCACACCCTGAAAGGGTTTCCGATACTATCAGACCCCGAATGGATAAAAGAAGCGCATCTCGAAAAGCAACGTGATAAAACGCATCCGCTGAAAAAAAGCCATTCACGATTCAACAAGCTACTGGATAAATGGATATTAAAACGTATTTGCAGAAAGATAGGATTGCCTAAAGACAATGAACTAATTTATGATAAAAACCTGTTCACCCTTTATTCATTTAAAAACGTACCGGAACTGATCCTGGCGCCATTAGAGCTGGAAGTATCGCCACAGGTAAGGATACAGCACCAGCATTACCTGGGCCTTTGCGTCAACAAAAATACCATCATCCACAACCTCGACCAACGTTTTGACATCGGGTTAGTGAAAGCAATGAAACAGCAATCTCAAAAAATAGTATTCTGTTCTTTTGGCACTTACTTCACTTCTATTCATCAACACAAAACCATCCTGGCTTTTATCAACAACCTCGTAGAAGCAGTAGCCAACCTGGAAGGCACACACCTTATCCTGGCATCCAATGAAAGAATCCTGGAAGTACTGCAAAAAACATTACCCGAATGGCCTACTATTCACCTGTTTTCAAAAGTTCCCCAAAAAGAAGTACTGGAACATACGGATGTATTTATAACCCATAGCGGATTAGGATCCATCAAAGAAAGCATTGCCTATGGCGTACCTATGCTGGCATGTCCGCTGGAACCCAGATGGGACAACAATGGCAACGCCTTCAAAGTGGAATATCACGGGATCGGCCTGCGGGGAGAAATGGAAAAAGACAGCACTGAAAGCCTGGCAAAAAAAATAGGTGAGATACTAAACAACCCGTTATATAGAAATAATACAAGGCAGATGCGCGACGTGATCAATGAAAAATACAGCGCCCACACCTTCCTCGAAACAGTGAACAACTTATCATGACACCCTACCATCATCTAATCGCTGAACAATATGCATGCACTACATTTTCTTAAACCACTTGCCATCAATGGAAAAATAAGACTGGGCGGACAACAAGACGGAGGCTATGTTGTTTACGGCAAAACACTCCACAGCGCCGACCGCCTGCTCACCTACGGTGTGGGATGGGAAACGCTTTTTGAAGAAGAATTCCAGGAGCAAACCGGGAAAAAAGTACTCATGTTTGATCCCACGATGTATGGAAAATACATGGTTAACTTCAAACATCTCGGCAACCTGCTGCTCCGCCTGCGACTGATCAACGCATCTTCCTACCTGTGGCTCGTAGGAAAACTCTGGCGCCAGCGAAGAATGCTGGAGAAAAAACAGGTATTTTTTATTAACGAAGGATTGGGCCCCGTGAAAAAAAACAAACTCGATACACTGGCTGCCCATCAACAAAGATTTCAGTTGCACAACGAACAGGTATTACTGAAAATAGATATTGAAGGAAGTGAATATGCGGTATTCAATGCTCCGGACATCATGCGCGATCTTCAAAACGTAAACCAACTGCTGATCGAATGGCATGACCTCAAAAACCGGTTATTAGACATGAAAAAAGCTTTCGCCATGCTACAGCAGGAGTTTGAGCTGGTACACATACATGGCAACAACTACGCGCCTACCTTTTTTATGTATGGATTTATTCATAACAGTGATACCAATATCGCCTTCCCCGATGTGCTGGAAACAACCTTTGTAAGGCGGTCCTGTATTGATAAAAATGACTTAACAGATAAACCCGAAGCCTATCCCGTAGAAGGGCTCGACTTTCCCAATAACCCGCACGCCAGAGATATTGCCATTGAATTTATATAACCTGTAATCCCAGCAAACATGACATCTGTACTCCAACAACCCTTTTATTACCTGGATCATCCTTTCATCCATGATCTGAGCCAGCAATTCCAATCCATTCAAACGGAATTTAACCAGGCCGTAGAAGAAAGTGCCTACATCCAATGGCCCGAAACCTTCCTTTACAATGAAGGCTGGAATATCTTCGGGTTGCGTTACCAGGGGCAAGACTTTGCAGTAGCCCACCAGATGTGCCCTGTGTTATCGTCTTTTATTCAGCAATATTCTACTTTGATTGATACCGCAGGATTCTCTATCTTGAACCCGGGAACCATTATCCGCCCCCACGTAGGCTACACCGCTGCCGTACTTCGCTGCCATATGGGTATTAAGGTACCAGCAGGCGATTGCCGGCTTAAAGTAGGCGGCGTGGAGGAAAGCTGGACAGAAGGCGGCGTAATTGTTTTTGATGATACCCTGCTGCATGAGGCATGGAACAAAACAAACGAAACACGCATCGTGCTATTAATGGACCTAAATAAAGAGGCATTGTTACTACCGGAAAAGATATGAATATGATGGGAAGAAAACACAAGGGAAGCTTATTCTTTGGCGCATTACTGACCACATTCTTTGTGGGCTGCAGTAGCACTTACCTGTTAGACGACCGCGGAGCCGCCCGGAAAAATATTTCGCCGGCTGCAGCCCGCTACTTTAACGATGCATTTGTGCAGGTAAGAGACCAAAGCTTCCGGAAAAAAGATATTGACTTCAAACAACTATACCAGGCATCCATTGACAAAATGGAAAAAGCCGAATCGTGGCAGGACACCTATCCCGCCATCAAATACCTGCTGGCCGGACTCAACGACCGGCATAGCTTCTTCCAGGCGCCCGCCAAAGCGGGGAGCTCCATTATCACTATGCTCAGCAGTAAACCCGGCGGCATTCCTTTTAATGCCAGGATCGACAGCTCCTATGGGATAATAGAACTAAAGTCTTACAACTCCGTGGACCAGGCCGATCAACACCGGATAGCAGACAGCCTGTATCATGCCCTGAAAAAAATGGACGATGAAAATGTAAAAGGCCTTATTATCGATTTCCGGAAAATGGAAGGCGGCTCCACAGCTCCCTTCCTGACAGGCTTTGCGCCGTTGATTAACCAGGATGTATTGCTAAAATATGTTGACAGTAAAGGCAACCGGTCGTATATCACGCGTTACAAAAATGGCATCTATACTAAAAGTGGCCGTAAAACAGCGCGCCTGGGATATCTGTCTACGTATGGCCCGCTGAAGCTTTCCGAAAAGCCCATTGCCATTATCACCGGCAACTATACCGCCAGCGCCGGCGAAATGATACTCATCGCATTCCTTGGGTTACCTCACGTAAAAACATTTGGAATGCCCACATTCGGCGTAGCCACCGGCAAAAGCAATATCTTCCTGGCAGACAGCGCATTCATTTCACTGGCTACCAGTGTTACCCATGACCGTAACGGTCACGCCTACCCCGGCCCCATACAGCCAGATCAATATGCGAATCCATCAACCATCACTGAAGATCAGTTGATGAGTGATATCCGCCATTGGATCAGGTAAACATTCCATCACCCGGAAAAACTTATTATTATGAACCATCTACCTGTTTACCCTTTAAAAGAACTGGCGGACAACTATTATGAGTTTTACTCAGACGGAGGAAGTCACTATTCTATCAACTTTATCCTGCATTACCAGAACGATATTGTACAGCTTTATACAGACAATAAGTACGTAGAAGTATATGAGTTTGTTTTTGAAGTAATGAGCGTGGGAACGATACAGGCATTTGATAAAAAAATTACCAACACCGTTATCGGACTGATGGAACAATTTCTTATCAACAACCGCCACCGGGTGCTTTTTTATACCACCAGCCGGGATGATCAGCGAAACTATGCCCTGTTCAGAATATACGAAGTATGGTATCGAAGCTACCTGAAAGCAACCGTCTCCTCGCTGGGAAAAATAGACCGCGTGATCCGGCAGGGGCGGCATGTAGAAGCTTATATGTCCTGCGTTTACCTGAACATGTATCTCGACATCAATTACGTTAACGAGTGCATAGACATTGTACTGCAAGAGCTTTACCCCGACTATTCCATTACCGTATCCTGATCATCCCTTATGAACGATATTGAAATTGGCCTACTGGACTTTGGTACTACCTCCGGTGAAAATTTTACTCCGACACAGGAAGCAGACTTCCTGTCGACCTATGTTTGCCATGCCGAACAATTAGGCTATTCCCGTATATGGCTGGCGGAACATCACAATCCCCATCGAAATTCGCTGTGGCTCAACCCGGAAATAATGATCCCTATCCTGGCCGGCAAAACAAGCCGGATCAGGATAGGGTCAGGAGGTATCATCCTCTCCGCGCATCAGCCTTATCGCATTGCCTATACATTTAAATTATTGGCGGGTCTTTTCCCCAACCGCATTGACCTGGGCATTGCAGGTGGCCACATTAGCGGAACTACCCGTTCACTGTTTTACCCCGAGCCCGTATCTGATCACACCTATACCGATAAGCTCCTCTCCCTGCTGGACATTTTCCGCAAAGAAGAAGAACTGATCGACAATGATGTGATCATCCCACCGCTACAGGGAGTACCTCCTCCCATATGGCTGTTGGGCTCCTCCTATAAAAAGCTCGACCTGGTACTACAGCAAGGCCTTAATTTTTCCCGCTCCCTTTTTCATTTTGGTGTAGACCTCACACCTGCCAGGGAAGAACTGGAGCGATTTAGAGAAGCCTACTATCACCAGCATGGCGGTTTACCGGGAATTTCACTAGCTTTTACAGGTTGTTGCCACCACAACAGGCAAACAGCTCATGCGCTCAGTGAAAGAAATTCGCGGGGATTTGTCACCAACAACGTAGTAGGAGAACCATCCGAATTTGCAGACCAGGTATACACCCTCGCCGAATTATTTGGCATTCGTCAGTTCATTTTTCTCAATACCGCAGCACCTGTCAAAGAGAAGCTATTGGGAATTGAGTTAATTGCGGATGCCCTTGGCCTGGGTATCTCCCAAAAACAAAATATCACAGTGTAACCACCGCTACACCTGCCCGATATAATCCAATCGGGACAGCAGTTCCGGCGAACTTCTCAACCAGGCATCTATCACTCCCCTCTCTCCCAATCTGTCACCAACGAAATCGGTATTAACCGTTGTAAATGGTAAACTCAGTTCTGCAAAATTATCCATCTGGAAATCCGCATTCACATATTGCTGTTTAAAAGAAGTAACCATATCAAAAGCATCCTTACAAATCACCTGGATACCTGTTTCCGGAAATTCATAATATGCAGAATAGAGGCTGGTCCAGCCACTGTTCAACTCACGAATATAGGTACGGAGCTTTTCAGACAACACAAAAAAGTCCGATTCAATATGAATGATCTTATCATATTCATATTTTTGGGCAATCTCCACGGCATATAAAAAGCTTCTCCACCAACCGGGGAAATCTATGGTAGAACGACGTCCCAGGTTTTCATCAAACCGATACAGCTGAACAGTTCCTTCCAGTGTAGCGGGCAATGATCCTGAAAGCACATTGATGTCGCCATATCCCCGGCCGCCATCATCGATCAGGAACAATCGCTCCGCCTGCAGCTGTTCCAGCAGCGGCTGGTAATATTTGATCCACCTGTCGTACCTGTCGCGGTTGTGAAAAAACTGGTCTCCATTTATGTAGCTGGTGCAAAATATGAATGAACGCATAGGGTTAAATTGTGTACTGGAAAATACGGATTAAAGTGGATTTATTAAAATTAGAATGGGGGTATTTTAGGAGAAGATGTATGATATATCGTAGTAATGCTGTATAAAGTACGGGAAAGAAACGGGAGTTATAGAAAATAAAAACGCAACTTCTACAACCTATGAATAACGCAGGTTGTAGAAGTTGCGTGTGATCCCCATGGTAGAAATAATTTGTAGCTCCTTATGGCTGCGTTATACGGAATATATTTAAACAAGTAAGCTTCCTCCATCAACCACTATAATCTGACCAGTGGTAAAGCTTCCGCGCATGAGGTATAAATATGCTTCGGCAATTTCATTTGGATTGCCAACCCTGCCTGTCAATAGCTTGCTTCCAATCTGACTAAACAATTGTTCCCTGTCGCCCTCCGTCATACTGGCTAAAAGGTTTGTCCTGAAAGTTCCTGCACATACCGCATTGACCCTTATTGGTGCAAGTTCGAAAGCAAGTGAACGGGTAAGTCCTTCAATAGCGCTGGCCATTCCGGCAATCACAGCAGTTCCCTTCCGCGGTCTTCTTCCGATGGCGCCAGTAGTTAATATAATTGATCCACCTTCGCGAATCAACGGTGCTCCATACTTTGCCGCCATAACGGAGCCCCAGAAGCGCAGGTTAATCGATTGTTTGGCCTTGTCAATATCCAACTCCGACAGGTTACTGAAATTTAACGCATCACCTGCCGTAAAAACAAGGTGATCAAATTCGCCTATTTTCTTAAACAGCTGCTCGACCTGCTTTTCATTACCAAGATCAGCCATGAAACCTTCGCCTTCCGGTAGTAACAATAAAGCTTCATTAACCTTTTGCTGACTGCTGGAAACCACCACCACAGACGCCCCCTGCTCTGCTGCTGCTATTGCAGTAGCTAAGCCGAAACCGGATGTGCCGCCCAATAGAATAACTCTTTTGCCAGCCAAACTCTTTTCTCTTTCATTTTCCATGTCCTTGTTTGTTTGATTTTTATAAATCCAAAATTATCGGACATTTGTTATAGTCTTGTTATCCGTTACCTTTAGGATAGTGACTATAATTATGGGAAAATTGAAATCTAATCCGGAACCCAGCATCGAACGGCAATTAGCATTGCAGGATGCCCTCGACTTATTGAGAGGCAAATGGAAAATACTTATTTTGAGAAGTTTGTACCTCTACGGAACGATTCGGTTTAAAGACTTGCTGGAAAAATCGAAAGGTATAACGCCCAAAGTGCTGTCGACCGAATTACAGCAATTAGAGGAAAATTTGCTGATTACGCGAACGGTGAACAATACCAAACCAGTTACCGTATCCTATGCACTTACTAAGCACGCCACTGAAACCTTACCTGTTATTAATGCTTTGATTGAATTTGGGTTGAAACACAGAAAGAAGATTATGTCTAATTGAATTTTTTTTGTACGAGCGTTGGTTTTGTTCTTCTTTAGGCTACGGTATCCATGTAGGTTACCGCTTGTAGTAAATCCTATAAAATTGCCGGTCTCTGTTTTCTGATAAGCTTATTTGCCAGTCATTTTTTGTAATTTTCCTCCCGGAACACTTCTATTTTAGTTAATCTTATTCAAACAAAGCGTTGCATACCAAAGACGACTCCGTCGGGAAATTGATTCCCCATTTTAATAGCTATTTTCAGCTCAACAGCCTGGAACGTAGTGAAGTACTCCAGCATTTCACAGAGAGGCGGATCAAGCGCCGCCAGATAATCCTTCAGCCAGGTGAGGTTTGCCGTCATTTCACCTTCGTCGTTTCCGGCTGTTTTAAACTGTATGCCGTAGACCAGGCCGGAAAAGAACACAATATCCAATTCACCGCAGAAAATGACTGGACTACCGACCTCACTAGCTTCTATAATGAGAAGCCAAGCCGACTTTATATAGAGGCCATCGAACCGTCCGTTATTCTGCAGATCAAACATTCCGACCTGCTTCAGTTTTACATAGACTATCACAAATTTGACCGTAATTTCAGGATCATCATCGAACGAAAATATATTGCCCTGCAAAGCAGGGTCCTGCAACATATCAGTCAGCCGGCTGAAGAGAGGTATCAATCCTTCCTCACCGACTATCCCCAACTGGCTCTCCGGCTGCCAAATACTGAAATCGCCTCCTATCTGGGTATCACTCCCGAATTTCTAAGTAAAATAAGGAAAGACCTGTCCTCCCGATCCTGACCCCCTAAACCAGATTCAAGCTATTTCTTAAGATTGTTTAAGGGTTGATTTTACCTGGAAAGACTACCTTTGCGCCATTGTTCCCGGCCCAATGCAACACTTGCATTTTGGAGGAAACGACTGATAGACAGTACATATAAGGCAATGAATATCCAGGTAGAAAAAGCGGCCATGCAAGACGTAGTTACTGCGTTTGCACATACGCTCAATACAGGCAACAAGAATGCCCCCCGCGATTTCTTTACCTGCGACGGGCTGTTTATGCCAGAAGGAAATATAACTAATCAAGCTCAAAATTATGTCAAAAGAGACCAACAAACAGGCAATGGACCGGTTCGTGCAATTCATCAATACCGCCGACCCACAACTGGTCGAACAACTCATTTCACCCCAAGCGATATTTTATGTCCCAGGCCGTGCTGAACCCATGGAGGGACCACAAGGTTACCTGGCCATCATAGACATGATGCGCAGTGGTTTTCCCGATATTCAGTGGGCCGTGGACGAGTTCATCTTTGATGACGATAAAGTAGCCGCCCGGTTTACCATGGCTGGCACGCATCAGGGCCCATTCTTTGGTGTGCCACCTACCGGCAGGCAAATCCGGGTCATGGCGATCAACATTTATCATTTTTTAAATGGCCAGATCATCGAGGAATACGGCCAACCTGACCTCCTCGGGCTGATGCAACAAATAGGTGCACTCCCTCCCCAATAATACTCTTTCAAACTCAAACACATGAAGGCGGCTGTATTAAACATACCAGGCGGACCCGAAAACTTTGTGATCGAGCAAAGGACCATTCCTGTCCCCCAGGCAGGGCAGGTATTGATCAAAGTAAAAGCCTTTGGGCTAAACCGGTCCGAGTTGATGACCCGCAAGGGTCTATCTCCATCCGTAACGTTCCCCCGCGTGCTTGGTATCGAATGTGTCGGCGAAGTAGAAGTCGATCCTGGTGGAACACTGAAGAAAGGCACGAAGGTAGCAGCCTTCATGGGTGGAATGGGCCGTGAATTTGATGGCAGCTATGCAGAATTTACTGTATTGCCCAGTTCGATCATCGACCCGTTTGAAAGCGATCTGCCCTGGGAGCAGCTTGGTGCGACCCCGGAAATGTTCCAGACCGTTTATGGATCGCTGCATCTTTCATTGAAAATTGAAAGAGGGGAGACCCTCCTGATCCGGGGCGGCACCTCATCCATCGGCATGCTCGCGACCCAACTTGCTAAAAACAGCGGGCTCCGGGTTATTGCGACTACCAGGAATCCCCAAAAACAGCAACACCTGCTGGACAATGGCGCCGACTATGTGCTTATCGACGACGGCAAACTATCATCTGCGTTAAGACAAGACTTTCCTGTAGGTGTACCTAAAATACTGGAATTGGTCGGCACGTCCACATTGAAAGACTCACTTGAGTGTACCGCCCAGGGAGCTACAGTCTGCATGACCGGCATGCTATCAGAACAGTGGTCAATTGCCAACTTTTCACCAATGGATTACATCCCCGCCACCGTGAATCTTACTGTGTATGATAGTGGGCAGGTCCGGGTGGACAGCGGAAGTTACCAACAGTTTATCAGAGATGTGGAAGCCGGCCTTATAAAACTCAGCATAGGCAAAATTTTCCGTCTGGAAGAAATTGTAGCGGCCCACCGCCTGATGGACAGTAATACCGCCGTTGGAAAGATCGTCATATTGCCATAAATCGGAATAGTTGCGATTTAATCTGACAGTTAGGCTCAATTTTAAGTAACTGTTAATGATGTTCCCGACTTACCCAACAATATTCAGACAACTGTAGCCAGATTTGAAGTCAGTGAATTTGTGGCATACGATAGCGTATAAAAGCAATAAATTATTGAAATTAAATGCCAGGGAAAATAGATGTACTTTTTATGTTTCTCAATGGAAATAGAAATGATGCTGATGCACTGATATTTTAACAAAGTAATTTTATGTAGATATTATGGGTATTAATTGAAGTTTAATAAACCTTGCGCCTAAATTGTTTCATTTTTACCTTCTATAGATAAGAGTTACACCTCTTTTATGGCCTATTGCTATCCTTTTTTGGCTCGGAAAGAATATATTGAATTGTTACACTGCCAACTTCACTTAAATAACCAAAAGGAACATCATTGGGGTCATACCCTATCTGGTTGGTATCAACACTTAAAAAAGTAACTATCAATTTTGAAAAGTACCATTTCACTTCATAATAATCCTTCCTTCGCCCCGTCGGGGCCATGAGTTTATCTCGCTTGTATGAAATTGTTGATTAAATCTACCATTTTTCGATGATGATCATCGATCTGCTCCATACTCCATTCCTCAGCGTTATAATCTCGCATCATGATATACTGTTTCAAACTATCATAAGCAAGATGACCTCCTTGATTCAACTTTGCGTAATAGTTCTTCTTTGCTGAAGGTAGATGATGATTCAGTTTGGAGTTTTTCTGATGGCTTATTAAGCATAGGTTCCCAAAGGAGTGCAGTGAATATTGATCTTCCAGCTTTTGCCCACCAATGGGGTTTTGAGGATAATAGTGCTCAACTGAACTTCTGAACGAAAATTCAAAGCTCTCCGCGACCTCATCATCCAGGCTGTCCCAGATAATATAGTCTAAAAAATTAAATACTAAATTGTTCTCAATACTACCGTACTGCAAAAGTAGATTATCGTATTGAATGACGGGATATTTTTTTGGAATAGTGTGGTTCTTGAAAATAAGTGCATGGTAGTCTAGCTTTGATCCTTCGTCCTCATTCAAAAAGCGAAAACAGATCAAGTCCTTGGCTATTTTTTCCAAATAATCTACATAATCATCTCTGGAAACTTCCTCGCTATTCAAAAGATGATACATTGCTGCATTTAGCCAGTACTTATAGATCATTGCGGGTGCAGCTGTATGAAACATAGAGAGCAGAGTAATGACATACTCATTATCCCAGTTGCTTTCTTTACCAAATGTATTTACATAGTATCCTTTAACTCCATCACTCGAACGTAGTTTCATTAAACTCCAGCCCTCTTTATTGCTCAGAAACTGCCTTTTAATCACATAGGTATCAAACAACCATTTACCCCGCAGCAGATTGAACATGAATTCCAAAACAAAGGCCTTCGCTTTTTCTCTATCCCTGTTTTTCAACTCCGCTTTAAAAAGATCGATCAACCTTTTGTCATCCAATGCCACTTCATTCTTTGAGGTCTGAATCTTCAGGAGATGTAACAGAAAATTCTGGAAATTCACTGGTGATGTAAATCTATCTGGTGTATCTTGTGTTGTTTCGATCTTTTCAAATCGCTGACCACTGTTTATGATCGCGTCAATTCCAAGTGAAAAACCAGCACTCCCATCCTTACTTTTTTCTTTGTAGCTATAGAATATTTCTAATAATTCAGCGCACTCTTTAGGTTGCAATTCAGACCAGTCTTTTCCAAATAAAAGTCGTCTCAATTTGGGTTCAAAACCGAATTGAATATATCGCTCCATTTGTTGAGCGGCATCCCATATAGAGTGAAAAAGTTCCTGCAGACAATCATTCTCCTCACTTTCGCCATCATATAATACATCCAACAAAAGTGACTTTACCACTTCGTGTTTTTCCAATTGTTCGCCGCGATTGTTCATTATTTCGAAATAATGATTCAAGTCAGTATCATACGGAACTTGTACACGAAGGATAACGACATGATTAGTCACATAACGGGCAAAATCCTCGATTGTTGTCCCACTCTCTTTAAGTTTAATACCCAATTCCTGTTTGATATGGTCATACGCATCTTTAATGGAGGAATGGTACTCTTTATACCCACTGAAATACCCTGCATAGGAGCATTCAAGTGCATTTTGCGATAAAGGTCTGCTTTCAAAAGTCAACGTGTTACCCTGATACCAATCCATAACGGAGAACTCATTCTTCAAAACAGATAACAAGATAGAAAACGTAGTCAGACGTTGCTGCCCGTCTATTGTATCATAGAAGACTCCGTGCTCACTGGCCTGCTCGAAAACAATTAGAGTACCAATATAATAATTACGTTGTTCCTGAACGTAGTCGATAATATCGTGAATAAGTTGAGATATTTCGCGTTTCCCCCAGGCATAATTCCGCTGATAGATTGGTATGCGGTAGCTGTCTCTTGTGAATAGCTCCTTTATTGTGTGTGGTTGTATCTGATGTGCCATATTACAGGTAAAACTGCTTTTTCAAAATACTACTAATATCCTTGATGTCTCGTTGAATATTTATTTCATAGTCAATGGTCCTGGAAAGGGCCTGTTGCGGAACATAGCTGTTCTTGAAATCCAGGAACATGTTCTCGCTTCTCACATAATTATCTACGCTTGTAAATTGAATAGCATAATATTGCAACCTCAACTTATAAGCCCACGCAAACAACTTTTCGACAGCCTGATTGATATGGTGGAAGCCGAATTTATCCACATAGAAAATCAAGGCACATTCAAATAGTGTTCTTACATATGTGTCACCCGTTCTCTGCCAACCGTCATAAGATTTGATTGTTTTAAATATTTCTTTGGACACTTCTGTTAGAGATGCATTTACACGGATACTATTAATCGTCATCTCAAAGACATTCTTATAATAGCCGATCATCTCAAAAAACCGGCGGCCGTTTAATATTGGCGCATCTAACTGAAACGGGTATGGCTTTTGAGCCAGGTCGATTTGCCGGTGATAACTTTTATTATATTCGTCGGTAAAATGATGCAGTATCCTTAATGCAACAACGTAATTATAATTTTCAATCTGCTCCACCGTCACTCCTTTGAACAGGTGTATCTTACTTTTATCGAATTCATGGGCGGAATCGCCTCTAGACCAGGACCTGATCCGGAACAAGTAATCAGCGAATAGCCTGGCAAGGTCATTGGACTCGTATTCTTCCCATACATTGACATCCGCCAGTTTCAAACTCTCACTTTCAGAACTGTATGCTCTGAGATGAAACGCCTTCAGCAGATCATGTGGGGCCAGGTCTTTACCACGTGCATTTTGTGAGTCAAAAAATTGAAAAGCCTCACTGATATTAGTTATCTCGAAATAGATCAGCTCACAATGATTCACAAAAAAACGTACAAAATCCTCATCACAATTTGAAATGGCTCGCTTTGCCGCATTGTAATTTCGTAAGATATTCTGTGCTGTAACAGGATTACTGAAGGTAAAATCAACAAGATTTTTCTGAATACATGCAATCTCCCTTTTCAAATGAGGATCTTCAATAGTTAACGTATTTATTATCGCTTTGAACAAGAGGATACAGCTAATCGTACGTTGTTGCCCATCAACTATATTCAGCGCCTCCCGATCACTATGCACCACCAATGTACCTAGACGATAGGCGGTCTTTCGTTTAAACGTATTGATATCCTCTATTAACTGTAGGATGTGGCTTTCCTGCCACTTATAAGGCCGCTGATAAGCCGGTATCATAAGTCTCTTCAGCTGCAGTAATTCCCGTATACTGATTACACTTGTTTTTACATCATGTTGAACCTGCATAAAATATAACTTCGATTTTCCCTTTTTGAGATAACACCTCTTGGTTCAATTCTACCGTTCCCCACATTCTCGAATAGCTCTCGTATATCCGCTTTCACAAATTTATGAAGTGAATCAAGATATCAACAGGCATTTTGTCATCAAGGCCTATTTAAACTTGACAGCCCCTTCTACCTACCGCACCTTAAGTTAAGGTGCTATCGATAAAAATTACGCTATACATTGAACATACAGATCGAAAAATATCTTTCACAACATTTAATCTTTCATCTATTAACTGTTCGTCTCTATAACCATAAAACTCCAACCATTTTACAGCTTCTATATTCCGAAAATCGTAGGAAAATTCCTTTATTACAAATTCTTTATGGAATATAGTGTATACTATCGTTTTAGAAAATCTTTCAATATCCGTCATTAGTTTATCTTCTATCTCCGCTTCTTGTTGTAACTCCGCCATTATTTCGTCTATATAGTTTCTTCCCTCAAGCCCTATAGCGTCATCGAATTCCTGCAGTTGCCTTTCTAACCTTTTAAGACCTGGCAATGCTGATTTAAATTCCTCTATAGAGACACTCTCGCGGTAATGCCGTAATTCTTTAACTAGTAGCCCAACATTGCTTAAATATGAACCTTTAGGGGCGGTAGTAAATTCATGTTGCAATAATTCCATTCTTAATAATTTTTGTAATTTGTATTTTGGAAAGTAGTTTAAGATCTACATACGAACTTCTTTAAAAAGCGGGTGCCGAATTTCATATTCTTGATGATTAAAAACTGATCAGGAAAAAACTAGTCACTATTTATGGAAGACATTAGTTGATAATAGCAAGCTTCTGGTTTTAATAAATATCCACCTAATGTTAACCATAAAATAAGTGAAGCATTTTTCATAATCTATATAACACATGATCATTATCGGTGTCCAGTCGCAATTAACTATTATCTGGAGATTTGTTAATTGGGGCATTTTCAGACAGTTCATGAAAACCACGATTTAAATAATGAAATTGTCGCAGCAATGGTTGCCACAATTGCCACCACAACAGAAACCCATGCTGCGATTCTTGAGCTTTTAGCTTCTCTGGCAAATATCTCAGCAGATTCTTTTTCTTTAAATTCTTTAATGTAATGAGATAACATTATCGTTTATTTTGAGGTAAATCATTTCATAGATGTTTTGAAATAAGGGCTTGCTATTGTAATATACAAATATCGTAATAAATATGAGCAATAATCGAATAGATTGATAGAGATTATACGAGAATAAAGAATGTATTAATAGCAATTATCTAATTAAGAATTTTTTGCTGATCTTCATCATTTTGAGTTAACATTGGCTGTCGACCCTTCACAAAAATTACATATGTAACTCCTGTATACACCGGTATTGGATATGTAATTAAAGCTGAACGAGTTCTAGAACTAGAACAACTCATCAGGCAATTGCATGCCGAAGGCAAGTAACATGGGAACTTTGCTTTTTCTTGTTTAAAAGAAATAATCTCCCTGTGTTAATTAAATGTTCAAGATAAAGTACCTTTATAATGACAGGTCAACCCAAATAAAACTAAGTACCTACGAATCGCGAATTCCCACTTTGATAGACTAACAAATAGGCCAAAACAACAAAGCCGGCGACTAGCGCAGGCTTTGAAACTATTCAGTGATCCCCTTGGGAGTAGCACGTATCTTCGTAATGTCTTGTAGAATATATATGTGTTTGATAGTGGTGAGCGTTTATTGCTAACCGTAATGCTAACCTGATTACGTGTAACCGTTATTGTCAGGAATAGTGTTAGGTAAAAGTGCGAAAATAAGAGAAAATATAATGTACACAATCATTACTAAAAAGGGGAAATTAATATTTGACTGACAATAAATAAATCAGATCTCCCACGTACAAATGATACTATATGTCGAAAATTTACATCTACCTATTTGTACTCACAATTAGATCATGAAAGTCCTTCCAGTTTATTTTAATTCTATTCTTTTCCGCCCAACCACTTGGCCGATATTCAAATGCTCCGTGGGAGATATGAATTGTCCCTAGTAGTTTATTATCTTTCTTAACTTTTAGGATTGTATCAGCCCTTCCCAATTCTGTTTCCGGCAACTGAATATTAACGCGATGATCAGCCATATGTGTTATTTTAATATTTAATAATACAAATGACCGATAAAAACACATAACCACTGTTAATCGAAAGTTAAGTAAAATAAATTTACGTCTTAACATCAGTAATATACAGGGCTTAAAGTGATTATCCTAAGAGCAATCCTATACATCGATAACTGACCAACATCTTCAAACACTTAAGGAGGTGAAATAGTATAGTCAGCTATGTTTTGGTAATACCCAAACCCTTAAATTCTCATGCTTCGCATTCAAAATTCATTTCTCCGGCCAGTCCTTTGTTTCATCCTCCGCCATATCAAATAGTTCGATCAGGCTTTGCATGTCCCAAATAATTTCTTCCATATTGAGCGGAACAACGTTTAAAGAATAGGACGCATAGTTCTTGAAAACCTCTCATAGACTATGATTGACACGTTTTGCAGGGTGGTATTCCAGAAATTCATTAAACTGCTTTTCCAGTTCCTTACTGATCTTTAGTTTGGTACTCATACCATTTCCTTTTTAAAGTTGCTCGGAAAAGCTGTCGTAATACGGCCCCCTCCATCTGTAACTACTGTAACTAGGCTCGTTGGCAGGTCATCCCGATCAGTCCGCCTGTACAAGCTCCCTGAACGGTAGTGACGCTACCCGCTACTTCGTTACAAGAAAAACTGCAGAAGCAGTTTTTCTTCGATTTGCTATTAATGTTAAATAGTCTTTACCTATAGCATATCCGTTCTGAAATATATTCTTTACTGCTCTTTATTTGAACAAATTCTTTTCTTATTTCATCAAGGGTCTCTTTTATTCTAGCATTTATAAACAAGTCCATCTGGCCATTTTTACTTTCGAGTTCCTTTGCCAAAATGGCAATTCTATTAAATTTCAGGTCAGTATATAATTCAAAATCCTCCTCATTCCATAGATGAGATAAGTCCGAATCTATATACCTATCAAAAAGAAAACACAAATACTTATCGTCTACTTCATTAAGTCGGACCAGTAATGTTTTGATATTTTGTTCAGTATACTCAATGTTAAAATGACTTTGAGCTGCTTTTTTTATCATATGAACATCTTCTTGAATTTCATAAATATATAATATCTGAAAGAGAATGAACATGTCCAAAACCCTATTTTTATCATGTCCTCTTTTTGTGTTTTCCGAATGCCCATCAGCACGTTCAAAACTCTTGAGATTATGCACTAATCCATGATGTTTTGCACATAGTGGAATAGTTTTCTTTCCCCCTAACACTTGAGGAATAACATGATGGTTGTGCTCTGCAGGCTCTCCGCATTCAAAACATTTTCTCATCCTATACTTATTTTTATTACCTCTTGCCAGACTAACTAGTATCGATTTTATACAGTAACCTAATTTAGTAAAAAAACACGCTACCAACCCTGCTATTGAAAGAAAAGAGATCACTTCCGCTGAACCGCCAGCTTTAATAGCTGCTTTGTATTTTTCAGGTATTTCATGGCGCTATTGTCCTGGAGTCCTTTAGTGAGTGTAAGGTAGTCATAGAAATCCTCAGCAAAAGCAAAGTCGATTCTATCCAGCGGAATGTCTTTTAATTTAAAGACGTGTGACAGATAGGTAATGATCTTATCCTTTGTGGTGACACATTTTTTATAGGTACTCCCTTTCCGTTTCTCTTTATCGACTTTCTCTTTAGATTTTTCATTGTTGAAGTCTACAACCTGCAATAGGGTTTGCTTTTCCTGCTTAACACCCAGGTGCGCATTTTTTATTATGGCTGGCGTAACTGTTTCTCCGTGTTTTTTCAGCAGGTTGTAGTGTCGGAGCAATTTACTTCTGATATGCAGAAGATGATTATTAATTTCAATAGCTTCTGCCGACCTCCCAGTAACGGTACCGGATTCTTTGTGGAATTTTGCGGGGTCAACTTTATAGCCCAGTGAAAAACCATCCCCGGGGAAAGCCCGTAACTGTAATACGGACGCAGATGGTCGCCTTACCATCAGGGTTCATGTTGCTGTACCGGAGATGAAAGAGGATTGATAAATCTTGACTTACTTTCATAGTCAAACAAGTTTTAGGTTACCGATTTTTGGTTTTGTTTGGTTTGTTTTGTTTCGGTTTGCAAGTCCTAAAACCCTTTACTGATAAGCATCTACCAGAAAAAAGGATACACTAAACTTAGATTTTTTTTGTGTATCCTTTTTTGTATCCTTTCAGATTCGTTTGATATGATTTATCTTTTCATACCAAAAACAGAAAAGCCGCATAAATCCTACGATTTAAGCGGCTTTAATTTCCTTTGATGATTTAGTAGTGATCCCGCTGGGACTCGAACCCAGGACCCATACATTAAAAGTGTATTGCTCTACCAACTGAGCTACGGAATCCTTTGCTGTTAAGCGATTGCAAAAGTAATAATATTTTTTTTACTGCCAAATTTTTCTTCAAAAAACCTTCAAATCCACCACCACTAAGCATTACCACAAATCCCACGTATACATCTTTGTAAAATAAAATGTCATTCCTATCATCTTCTCGCCTATTTTTGTGCAGCTTAAAATATACCCATGAACTCATACTTTCAAAACAAAACGGTTGTCATCACCGGTGGATCCTCAGGAATCGGTAAAGCCCTGGCGGCCGAACTACTGACCCACGGTGCTAACGTAGCGGTATGTGGCAGAAAGCAAAATGCCCTGGATGCCCTACAGCTGGAATTAAATAACAAAGCACTGTATACTTTTGTTGCAGATGTAAGCGTAGAGGCCGACTGCAAAGCATTTATTGAAAGTACGATCGCGAAGTTCGGGAAGATAGATATATTGATTAATAACGCAGGTATATCTATGCGGGCTTTGTTCAGGGATTTGGATGTGAAGGTGTTGAAGTCGCTGATGGATATTAATTTCTGGGGCACGGTATATTGTACCAAGTTTGCCTTCGACTCTATCTTAAAAAACAAGGGCACCATTGTGGGGGTATCTTCTATTGCGGGGTATAGGGGTCTGCCGGGTCGCACGGGATATTCGGCGTCGAAGTTTGCGATGCAGGGCTTTATGGAAGCGCTGCGGACAGAGAATTTACATACAGGCGTTAACGTGATGTGGGTATGTCCCGGGTTTACGTCTTCTAATATCCGTAATACGGCCTTGAATCCGAAGGGGGAATCACAGAGTGAAACGCCGTTGGACGAGGGTAAGCTGATGTCGGCGGAGGCGGTGGCGGTAGCTATTGCGAAGGCGATTGCGAAGCGCAAACGCACGCTGGTATTAACTGGACAGGGTAAACTGACGGTATTGTTGAGCAAACTGTTGCCGGGTGTTTTGGATGGCCTGGTATTTAATCACTTTAAAAAAGAACCAGGTTCACCTTTGCAGTAATTCACTGTAGTCGTTAACGTTAGTGTGAAAAAATTCTGCTTAAAAAACGATCGCCTCGGGTTTTTTGTCTTTATTTGCAGTAAGTTTAGCTCGCATAACCCCCATGGCATCTTTTTTGAAAGGAAAGCGCACACTTATTTGCCATGTTGAAGGTGAGAAAGCAATAGTGAGGACGAGATTTTGAACTTAGAGAATTGGATTTAGATATTCTGGCATGTCCATCATAACATTAACATCAGACATAGGGATGCAGGACTACCTGGTAGGTGCCATTAAGGGGCAGCTCTGGCAATACTGCCCGGAATGTCATGTTACGGACATCACCCACCATATCAGTCCTTTCAACTTACCACAGGCTACTTACATCTGTAAAAGCGCTTTTGCGTACTTCCCGCTGGGGACTTTCCACTTTGTCCTGATTAATTTATTCGACAGGCGCCCGGATCATGTGCTGGTGGCGGAACATAACGGGCAATATATAGGTTGCGCCGATAATGGCCTGCTGACCATGATTGCCGGAGGTATGCCGGAGAAGGTGATTAAAATACCTTTACCGGCAGATGCACCTAAAAACACCTTCACCATCATACAACTACTGGCCACGGTGGCCAGGGAACTGAGTCGTGGCAGGGCATTGGGAGAACTGGGCCCACTCACCCAGCAGATCCATGTGAAAAACAACCTGCAACCGCTGGTGGGCGACGATTTCATAGAAGGACAAATCATTCATATAGATAGCTTCGAGAACGTGGTGGTAAATATTACCCGCCAGCAGTTCGACATGCAACGCAAAAACCGTCGCTTCCGGATCTTCTTCCGCCGCGATGAAGTAATCAGCCAGATCAGCGAAACCTACGCCGATGTAGCCGAAGGGACCAAACTGGCCCTTTTTAACGCCGCCGGATACCTGGAAATCGCCATCAATAAAGGAAATGCGGCCGGACTCTTTGGCCTCCAGGGCTTCCGGAGAGACCAGCTCACACATCCTACCGGCTTCCAGCAACTGTCATACTACCAAACTGTAAGAATAATTTTTCAATGATTAACCGTATCGTTAAAATGGAATTTGACCCGGAAAAAGTAGACACTTTCCGGGCCCTCTTCACACAACAACAGCTGCTGATCCGCCATTTCCCCGGATGTATGCACCTCGAACTATGGGAACATCCCGCTTCCGGCAACACCTGGTTTACTTTCAGTCAGTGGGAATCTGAAGCTGCACTGGAAAACTACCGGGCCTCCGACCTGTTCCGCGAAACCTGGGCAGCCACTAAAGTCCTTTTCAACGGAAAACCCGCTGCCTGGACGGTTCAAACAGCCGTTAGCCTCTAAATCGCTGAAGTTTAATACCTTTTTAATGTCCCCGCCAATCCAAAACGGGCGCTTAAAAGCCGGTAGCCCAAGGCTAACAGCCAAAAAGTTATTTACAAAAAGTTAAAACTGTTCACCAGATTAGCATAATTTGCTGTTTTTTATATTTTTGTCGGACCTTAAAACAACCTTATGAATTTTAAAAGGACCAACAACATGGTCGGCTGGGTCATTTGCATCATTGCCTGCTTTGTTTACATTAAAACGATGGAAGCTACAGGCAGCTTGTGGGACTGCGGCGAGTTTATTTCAAGTGCTTATAAAGTACAGATCCCGCATCCGCCAGGAGCGCCATTGTTCGTGTTGCTTGGAAGATTGTTTAGTATGTTCCTGAAACCATCTCAGGCTGCATTGGGCGTAAATACCATGACAGCCCTGGCCAGTGGTTTCACTATTTTGTTCCTGTTCTGGACAATCACCCACTTCGCACGCCGCCTGATGGTGAAAGCCGGGGAAGAAATTTCCCGCGAGAAAATGATCGCTATCATGGGTGCTGGTATCGTAGGTGCATTGGCTTACACTTTTTCCGATTCATTCTGGTTTTCCGCCGTGGAAGGTGAAGTATATGGTATGTCCTCTTTCTTTACCGCCATCGTATTCTGGGCGATCCTGAAATGGGAACATGAAGCCGATGAACCCTATGCAGACCGCTGGATCGTATTAATCGGTTACCTGCTGGGTCTCTCTATCGGTGTCCATCTCCTCAACCTCCTTACCATCCCGGCTATGGTAATGGTGTACTACTTCAGACGCTTCAAACCCACCGGTTGGGGTACTTTCTGGGCTTTTGTAGCAGGTTGCGGTATCACCGGCCTCGTACAAAAATACCTGATCCAGGATACCGTGAAAGCTTCCGGTTATATGGACGTATTCTTCGTAAATAGCCTCGGAATGGGATACTTCTCAGGATTTATCTTCTATTTCGTGCTGATCATAGCCATCCTGCTGATTGGTTACAAAAAGCCGAAATTCGGCCTCTATGCACCTTTCATCGTGATTGCAACCGTTATCCTGGTACCTGCATTTAATGATGCCAGTGGTGCCGTTATCTTCTTCAAATTCATACTGGCAGCGTTCTTTGTAGCCATTCCTTACCTCATGAAAGTGGTGGGTATTAAAACAGATTTCGCTAAAGCTACCCATTTCAGCCGCCTCACGATCATGTTCGTGCTGTTCATGCTGCTGGGTTACTCCACTTATATTACTACCATGGTACGTTCTACTGCCAATCCTTCAGTAGATATGTACAATGTAGATAACCCGATTTCCCTGGTAGGTTACCTCGGTCGTGAGCAATACGGCGACTTCCCGCTGATTTATGGCCAGGTATTCACTGCCCGTCCTACTGAATATAAAGAAGGTGGTAACATCTACGCCCGTGGCGAGAAAAAATATATGGTTTCCGGTAAAAGAATGGAACCCGTATATGCTCCGGAAGATATGATGCTGTTCCCTCGTGTATGGGATGCCAGCAACGATCAGGGACACGCCGATTTCTATAAGTCCTGGCTGGGATTACAGCAGGGCGAAAAACCAGGACTGGGCGATAACGTGAAGTTCTTCCTCCAATACCAGGTGAACTTTATGTACTTCCGCTACTTCATGTGGAACTTCGTAGGTAAACAAAACGATACCCAGGGTTACGGTAACGTACGGGACGGTAACTGGATTTCCGGTATTCCATTCATCGATAACCTGATTTATGGCGACCAGGGCATGATGCCAGACAGTCTGAAAGACAACAAAGCACATAATACCCTGTTCTTCCTGCCATTCATCCTCGGATTACTGGGCTTCTTCTTCCAATATAATAATCATAGGAAAGATACCCTCATCGTATCCCTGCTGTTCTTCTTCACAGGATTTGCCATTGTCATTTACCTGAACCAACCCGGTAACCAACCACGTGAACGTGACTACGCTTATGTAGGCTCTTTCTACGCATATGCTATCTGGATAGGTTTAGGTGTGCTGGCAGTTTACAGCTTCCTGGCAAAGAAAATAAAGAGCGCGATGACGCCTGCACTGGCTACCGCTATCTGCCTGCTCGCTGTACCGGTACTGATGGCCTTCCAGGAATGGGATGACCACGACCGTTCTACCAAATACGTAGCAAGAGACGTAGCAAAAGACTACCTCGAATCCTGTCAGAAAAATGCCATCCTGTTTACCGTAGGGGATAACGATACTTACCCGCTGTGGTACGCACAGGAAGTAGAACATATCCGTCCGGATATCAGGGTAATTAACCTGAGCCTCCTCGGGGTAGATTGGTACATTGATCAGATGCGCAGAGCCGTAAACGAAAGCCCTGCCATTCCAATGACCTGGTCTGCCGATAAATACCAGGGCGAAACCCGCAACTATATCCGCTTCTTTGATCCGGGTAACATCCCTGCCAACAAGTCCTTCAACCTGATAGAAATCATGAACTTCATGGGAAGCGATGATCCTAACAGCAAAGTGACTACACAGGATGGTGGTGCGGAAAACTTCCTCCCTACCCGTCAACTGTACATTCCGGTAGACAAACAGGCGGTACTCACCAACGGTGTGGTAGCGGCGAAAGACAGTGCGAAGATCTTACCTTCCATGCCTTTCAAAATAAACAAGAACTACCTGCTGAAAAATGACCTCGCTGTATATGATATCATTGCTGCCAACAACTGGAAAAGACCTATCTACTTTACCAGCCCTACTGATCTTGGCCTGAATGAATACATGCAAACAGATGGTCTGACCTATCACCTGGTGCCATTGCCTAAGCAATCCACTCCAGATCCGTTAGGTATGGATATCAATGCCAACGTAGGCGTGATGTATGATAACCTGATGCACAAATTTGAATTCGGTGGCGCACAAACCCGCGGTACCTACTTCGATGAGCCTAACAGGAAAATGATCATGTACCTCCGTCAGGCATTCACTAAACTGTCTGTGGCAATGACACAGAACGGTATGTCTAAAGACAGCGCCCTGAACGTGTTACGCTACATGGATAAAGGTATACTAGAAACCAACTTCCCTTATGCCATGACTACACCAGGTAACATGCACAACTACACTTCTATCCAGACTATCTACGCTTATTACATCGCAGGTGATGCAAAAAGAGCGGATGAACTGGCAGATAAAGTGATCAGGGATTGCGAACAACAGCTGCGCTACTATGCACAACTGCCTGCCAGCAAAATGACCAACGACTTACAACGTGATGGTCAGAATGCACAGCAGTTTGTTCAGTGGCTGCACCAAATGAAAGCTGACTATGGCGTAAACGGCGCTAAAAGAAATAAAGAAGGCGTGATACAAATGAATACCGAAGATTCCAATGCAGTACCTGCTGCAAGCGATACTTCCAAATAAGCTGGTCACCCTGACAATAAAAAAGAGGCTGCATCATAAATAAATGATGCAGCCTCTTTCCATTTTACGCCCCCACCCTTTTAGCCACGTTCCTGGTAGAAAAATAATCAGCCATCAGAAGGCATTGTCATCTCCTTTAACCGTATTCCGGATCGTTAAAAATATAATCCGCAGATCCAGGTACACCGACCAGTTTTCCATGTACCAGATATCGTGTTCAATTCTTTTACGCAGGTGCGATTCTTCCGTAATTTCACCACGTAGCCCGCTTACCTGCGCCCAGCCTGTAATACCGGGCTTCAGGAAATGACGGATCATATACTGTTGTATTACCCGTGAAAATTCTTCTGTATGTCGCAGCATATGAGGCCGGGGCCCTACAATCGACATATCTCCCATCCATACATTAAGGAACTGCGGCATTTCATCCAGGTTGGTTTTACGAAGAATACGCCCTATCCGCGTAAAACGGCTATCATGCCGCGTAGCCTGTTTGGAGTTAGCCTCCCCGTTTACATACATACTCCGTAATTTCAGGCAGGGGAAGTTCAGGTTATTACGACCGGTGCGGTACTGTATAAAAAACACAGGGCCTTTGGACTCCAGCTTAATCAGTAACGCCAGTAAGGGGATCAGCCAGGTTAATATAAACAGGATCACCAGGCTGCTGAATACAATATCAAACACCCGCTTGCGAATCCGGTTGGCAATATCATCCAGCGGCTCCGCACGTAGGGAAATGATGGGGATATTATTGAAGTAATCTACAAAGATCTGCCTGTTAACGAACAATTTGAAATCCGGCACAAACCGGAAATGGATCAGGTTCAATTCTGCTTCCCGCGCCAATGTATAGAGATAAGGAAACTTCTCCGGCGACAACGTAGAGTATATTTCGCGGATATTATTGGATTGCGCATAGGGTACGCAGGCCTCCAGGTTGCCGATCACCGGGTAATACGACAACTCATGCACATTGGCGGATTCTTCAAAATAGCCTTCAAATTTCAGGTTACTGTTATCTTCCAGTAGTTTATTGGCCAGCTCCTTGGACAACTCATTATAGCCCAGTATCACCACTTTCTTTTCTACACCCGCCCGGTGCAGGATATGACTGGTTACCCGGTAAAAGATCCAGCGCCCTAACAATACCATGGCTATAAACCCGGTGCAGTAAATGAAAATAAATAAACGCGAGTATAATTGTTTGGAAAGAAATAAGGACAATAACAGTAACAGCAGGTATAACAGGATACTCTGCACGGTTTTGCGTGCAATGCGGTCAAAGGACAACTGTTGACTGAGAAAATAAATACCTGTCGTATATAGGGCTACCATCCAGGAAAGATTGGATACTACCAGGAAAAGATCCACGTTAATATCCTGCATGCGATCATAGCGCTGTAACCATGAGCTGCAAAGGAAAAACATTAGATTTAAACAAATAAAATCCAGCGCAATCAACTGGATACTGCAAATTTTAAGATATCGGTTCAGCATAGAAATAGATATGGTTGATCAAAAAAAGGGTTATGCCACCTGCTCTTTAAAACGTGTCATGACGCCCGAAATAGAAAGGTGGGCAGCGGCGTAGGCACGCGCGTTACTGGCAATTTCTGCGGTATTATCCCACACGGCCCTGCCAATGCCGGTTTGCAGAGCTTCCTGGTTTTCTGCATCTACCAGGATACCCATGTTATACTGGCTCACCAGTTCATGCAAACCGGTGCCGCTATTGGCGGTGATCAGTGCAATTCCTCCTACGGCCAGTATGGTGGTAAGTTTGGAAGGCATTACCAGATCGCTGGCATGCGCCTTTTGTATCACCAGGTGTACATCGGCCATATTCAGGAAATTATTGAACTCCGCTGCGGGTTGTAGCGGCAGGAACACCGTATTTTTCAATTGCAGTTGCGCTGCCAGCTGCTCCAGCTTTGCTTTGTAAGGCCCCGAGCCACAGATCAGGAAGCGGATCTCCGGATGGTGCTGCCAGGCAGCCGCCGCATGCAGTAATGCTTCCAGGCCCTGCTTTTCTCCGATAGCACCGGAATACAACACAATTTTATCGGTGGCTGTAAAGCCAAAAGCCTCCTTCAGCGCACCTTTATCCCTTAGCGGATAAAATTGTGCAACATCTACCCAATTGGGGAAAAGCAATACTTCTCCCCCGGTTTTATTACTTATTTTCCGGATCATGCCATCAGCGATACTGCTCACATGATCTGCCCGGCGCAAAATAGCCTTCTCCAGTTTCAGCAGCCAATTGATCAGCCGTTTGGACTTAATCATCTGTAAGTCGCGGGCTGCCTCTATTTGCAGGTCCTGCACATGATATACAAATGTGGCCCCCCGCAATTGCTTATATAACACCGCCAGTAATCCCAGGTGAAATGGTGGCGCCACCGTGATGACCACATCAAACTTCTTATGCCATATCAGTTGCATTACTTTCAGGAAGGCAGCAACAGCGAAAGAAGCATCCTGCAGCATGCGCTTCTTACCGGATGGTGTAGCCGGCACATACTGTGGGCATCTGTAAACGGTCACATTTTCTTTGACCTCTTTCTTATACCAGTTCTTTGCGCGGTTGTAAGGCGGCTGCACCGCCCACTGCGGGTAGTAAGGATAGGTAGTAATTACCGTACACTCGTACCCGTTACCTGCCAGCCAGTTGATCATTTCACCATTATATTTTCCAATACCTGTTGGCTCCGGTGAAAAATTGCCGCCTATCAGTAATATTCGTTTACCCATATACGTTATATTTAAATTTTACTTCTTCCAGGTCCACAATACCCCCATCATAAATCCTATATTACTTGTAAGATCTCCCCAATCTGCCGCCACGGCCGCAGTAATCACAATACTCCTTTCCGGCAGGCCATAACGCAGCTCTTCCAACGTATACCACTGCTTCTTCATTGGCGTAAAAAGTGCCGGGTTGGTATAAGTGCCATAGTTCTGTGTATAGGTGACCAATGTTTTGCCCGTTATTCTTTTTGTGAGATGATAAATCAACCCGATATGCACGCCTGTTACCCGGTTATTGATAATGTTTCCACCCCGCCCGCGGAGCGAATCTTTAGGCGCATCCCAGTCCATAGGCTTCATACTCGGGAAGTACTGCTGCCCCCTGTTACGGTCAATGAACAAAGGTGTACCTACAATACGTTCGTGATAGTCCCATCCGGTCAGGTATACGCCGTTATTATAATAGCTTTCGCGCAACCGCAGCAAAAAGAAATCATTCGACTGTTTGGTATAGATAAACTCTGCTGTGATCTTCTCCAGCCAGCGGCCTGTCTTCTTGTTAGTATAGGCTACGCCAATCAACCGGTCAATATTCCGGATATCAATACCCTGCCCCGATTCAAAAGGAGTTTGATTATACAGGCGCAATGCCAGCCGTTCATCCTCCCAGTCAATACCGCCTTCAATAATGCCGCGGTGATCCCCCGGCCGGTTAGGCTGTATATTCGTATTTCCTACGGTACCATCATCTTTTGTTTTCACCAGCAGTACGTCCATAAACCCTTGCCAGTTGCTGGTTATGGCGGGTAAGTCTTTACGGCTGCCGCCCCATACCGCGTAATGCTGTATGCCGCCAAATAACTTCAGTTTGTTTTTTCCTATCCGGAGATAAAAATTCTTTTCATGCAGATATGCATCTTTAATGAACTGGTCTTTCCCCATCCAGCCATGGCTCAGCAAGCCTTTGAACTGTACCCAGCCATTTGTAAATGGTACATTGGTGTAGGAGGTTACCGCAATCCCTATTTTGGGTATAGGCAGCGCATTGCCGCTGATCCCCATAGAGCCACTACTCAAATCTTTGTCTACTTCCCCGATGATTTCTTCATATCGCCCCGCCCTGATTTCCCAGTTTTTATAACCACCTTTTACATAGCCCTGCTCTATAAAAGTGTTCCCAAAATGATTGTTGTTGTGCACATCCAGTCCATACTTCACATAAAATTTATTTTGCCATACCTGCTGGTTACTGAAACCCACATGGATGGCGGCATCTCCTTTACGGTCGCTGATAGTGCCAAACTTGTTGGACAGCAGCCATAGTGGCTGATACTCCTTACCCGCCACCGTACCCACGGCGCCCGCATGTAGTTCCAGTGAATCTGTAAACCCGTGTTGTGCTGATACGTTGGTACACACAAACACTAACCATATCATCCAGCATTTCTTTTTCATATAGCCGCTGTATTTAGAACTTTCACCGGCGCTCCTGTCATTTCCCGCTTACGCACTGCTACGGCAGGATTACCGGAATAAATCAACCAGGGCGCCAGGTCTTTTGATGCCACCGCGTTAACAGTGAGTACCGCATGCGAGCCACAGGTTACACCGGCACAAACTACTGCCATAGCGCCTATCCAGGCCCCTGATGCTATATGTATTTCTCCCAGCCGGTAAGGAAAATCAGGCTGCTTGTAATCATGGTTACCTGTCAGCAACAGGGCGCCCTGCGAAATACATACATGGTCCTCTATGGTAACATCTGCCAGGTTATCTATCCAAACATCTTCCCCCAACCAACAATGGTCACCGATCGTTAACCGCCACGGATATTTGATCCGTACCCTTGTTTTAATAACCAGCCCTTTGCCTATACGGGCGCCGAAGAGCCGCAACAATCCACGTTTCAGCGCAAATGGCCATGGGAATACACTATACAGAATATAGTAATTACAAAAGTACCAGGCCAGCACTTTCCACCTGGGACCGGCATAATAGTCACCGGTATTAAAAGCTGCAAGATTGGTTTTCATAAAATATCAGATATGAATGTTATAATCCTGTTTCAACAAAGCCATAATATCTTCCCTGCTTTCATTGCCGCGTAACTTCTGTTGAAATTCCTGTACATTAACGTCCACGAGTAAACGATACCAATATCCCTGCATGAAGTGAAACAGAAAACCCTTATACCCATCCAGGAAACCGTAACGCAGCACATAGCGGAACAGGAAGTACATAGATGCACGGGCGCCGGGCGACAAAGCAGCATATACTTTCTCTTTCAGGAACCGCTTACGCTTTGCCTGCGAGCCCTCTGCTTTCAGCAACCGCTGATCAGTTTTCCAGAACCCATATCGTATATTCAACAAATCCACCATTTCCCTTATCGCATAGTTGTTATGTTTGTTCACCCACCAATGAATAGAATTTAGATTATCGTCCACAATATGCTCTTTAAACAGCATGGTAGTACCTTCCGACAACACAATATGCTCATCCATCCAGCGCTGCTCTATGCTTCCCAGACCATTACGCCATATCCTCAGTAACGTATGCGGGTAAAATCCACCATAACGTATCCATTTGCCTTTGAACAACACCTTTCTACGTATATAGATACCAGTTATAGACGCCGGAATCTCCTGCATGCGCGTATTTATTTCCTTTAACAGGCCATCCTCCAGGTACTCATCTGCATCCATTCTCATTACCCAGGGCGTGTTGATACCACAATGCTCCAACGCCCACTGAAACTGACCTGCATAGTTGACCCATTTGCGCTGAAATACCTTTGCGCCAAAGCTTTCCGCGATAGCCACTGTATTATCCGTAGAAAAAGCATCTACCACGTAAATCTTATCTGTTACCTGCCGGAGATTTTCCAGGCAACGCGACAAGTGTATCGATTCATTAAAAGTGAGTATCACTACAGCCAGTTCCATTTAGTTACATTTTTCGTAAAGTTGTACATAAGAAGATGCCAGTGTGACCGCATCAAAATCAGACCGGATCTGTGCAGGCGCTTTCCGGCTGATCTCTTGTCGCCGTGCCTTATCCCGGTAAGCCGCTGTCAGCTGATCCCCAATGGCGTCCACCCTTTCAATACTGGTTACCCAGCCCATATCATGCTCTTTTACATATGCCGCCAGCCCCACCTGGTCGCTGATAAGCACAGGTGTTCCCACAAACAGGGACTCTATCACCACAATGGCGAAATTCTCATTGCGGGAAGTCAGCGCAAAAAGGTCGGTGGCAGCGAGAAAATGAAATTTATCCTCGCTCCCTTTCCAACCTGCCCATTCGACGTTATTATCCATCCCTAATGAAGCAATTAATTCTTTTAACGTCTGTACATAAGCGTTATCTCCTGAACCGGCAATCAGCAGCCGGTATTTAAACGATACCCGGGAAAGCGCCCGTATCAGCAAGTCCAGCCCTTTCTTCGGATCAACCCGGGAAAGAAAACTAATCGTAAAAACATCATTATCAGTACGGGTATAGCTGCCCGCAGGTAATTCTACCAGGTTAAACACCTTTCCGCCCTCCCATCCGTTGTTCACCTGCTGGCATTCCTTCCATTCCAGTTCGGAAGATACATGGAGGTAAGTGTTGCGCAATAAACGTTTACCCATCACCGTATGAAGCAACTGCTTACTACGGTTATTCCGGGCGGTTAATACATAGTCGCAAAACATGCCGTGCGGCGATAGCAACGGCTTCATCTTCTTCCACTTTAGGATAAAAGAAGCGCCCAGTACCAGGAAGTTCCACCACGAATGGATATGAACTTTATCAAACTGCCCCGCATTATGCCATACTGCTTTCCACAAAGCAGGCGATACATGCGTATGATCGCCGGTGATACGTTTAAAATACGTCACCCTAACACCATCCATTATCCGGGTGGTATTAGCATCTATATCCAGCTCCTGCCCTCCGTTGGCGGTGGTGGTGTATACTTCCACACCATGTCCCATCTGCACAAGTTGCTCTGCTAACCGCGCTATCACCACAATAGGGCCGCCGTATACGTATGCCGGCTTATAAGAAGGAACAATAAAAAGTATCTTCATAATCGGATATTAATGATTCATTGCATGCAGTGAGTGCAGGGCACTATCCACCATTGCGGTCATGGTCAGGTGTTCCTTTACAAACAACCTGGCGTGTTCCCCCATCTCCGCAATCTGCTCTTCAGAGAGATTATCCAGCAGGTATAAGCACTCGTCCATATTTTCAAATATCAACCCGTTGTAACCATCACGGATATAGCTGTATTCCACGCATTGCAGCACTTCCTCCGTGCGTTTAAAAGTACATACCGGCTTACCATAGGCCATGGCCTCCACGGCAGACAATCCTATCCATCCTGGCTGAAAATAAAGGTCCGCCAGGCCAAACAGCTCCTGCTTAACCGCCGGGTCGTATACTGCGCCAAAGTCGCGTACATGCGTATAGGCACTGAAGTCCGGTTTGTACTTACCTTCCCCGATAATAATAAAGGCAAAATCAGCCGGATCGGTTTCTGCTATCAGATTCAGCAGCAGATCAATACGTCTTCCTGTTTCATTAAACCGGGCACAATAAATCAATACCCGGCGTGCATGAATTTGGTACTTTTCCTGTAGCAATGCCTTATCCGGTGCCGGTTGCAGCATAATTTTCTCTACTTCTGAAATAGTATTATTCAAGGCTACCGCATTCATATCCGGCATTACCTGCCGCCACAGCTCCATTTCTTTTGCCGTATAAAACCAGGTGGCATCCGCCAGTTGCATCATCCATTTCAGTAAACGGCTGGGCTGTTGTTCTTCCTGTACATATCTTTTCACAGAAATACCGTGTCCCCAGAGGATTACTTTTTGCTTCAACAAAGGCTTTAGTAACAGGATCATCCAGGTAGACAAGTGTGCAAAATTGAGCATCAGCACCAGCACCTTATAATTGCGATTGAAAAAACGTAACGGGTTATATAACACAAACGGGCCCACGCTCCAAGCCGGTAATGGCTTCACCGCAGTACTGCCGGCGGACATGTTTTGCTTTTTCAGCGCATCGGCTCCATCATAACAATACAGATCAAATGGCGCCTGCTCCTGCAAACGGTTAAAGAAATGCTCCCTGTAATGTGGCACCAAAGGCTGCAGAATAGCTATCATACCAACACATTTTTATCTGCGTGAACAATACTACTCACATCATATCCATAGATCAGCCGGCGGCCATCGTGAATGGAATCGAAAGCTACCAGGCTACCATCCCGCTTCCAGCGGGGATGCAGATCACAGTGTAACCCGCTGCGGGTAAAAGCCATTTGTTCCAGGGAAAAAGCTTTCAACACGCCTTCATCTACTCCCTCCAGTAAAGGATTCACCAGCTGAAGATCCGGTTTGGTATCAATCATACGGTAAGTACCCAACGTAGTTTTCTGCTGTGTACTGTACTGGAAAAGAAACAACGTCCGGATGCCCTGTTCATTGGGATAAGTATCACAAATCATCCAGTCACGGTTGGCCGGGCAAAACATAGGATGTCCATCTTCCGTAATAATATCCCTGGCCAACAGGGAAGCTGTGCTGTTATCCACGTCCGGCAACAACATCCAGTTAAAAGGCGCTACCGCCTGCGCACCCTGCGTACGCGTGTACAATAATTTCTTCAGTACTTTTTTCCCCTTCGATATTAAGCCGGCGGGCATTATTTTATACAGCAGGGAACCGCGCAGCTTTTCAATATTACTCCCTGTTCTACCCCAGATGGCAATATGCGTGTCGTCTTTCCAGTCGAAATGGCTGAGAAAACCAGTGGCCAGGCAGCGCAGGTCATTGCCGTCTGTACTGATGGTCATCAGCCGGGTAGTTTCACCTCCGTCTTTCAGTTTATACCGGTGTAAAAATGCAAGCCTGTTTTGCAATGGATTCAGCAGCAAATGTGTGATGTAATGATGCTGTCCCAGCGAAGGATTCATTTTGTAATTGGCTACGGCTGAAATAGAAAGCAGCAATGCCTGTTCACCGGTATATACATTATGTTTTATAATGCCGGAATCCACAGGCGCATGGAGATGCGCCTGCTTATCAGGAAGTCCGGTATAACCATATCCACCTACGCGAAAGAGTCGTGCATAGTCAATTCCGAATGCCATGCCATCGTCTGTGATTACATGTGCAGGCAAATGTAGTGTTGACACACATCTGTCTACACTGGCATCATAAATCCTGGCGCCCCACTTATCCCCTACACGATCGTTTACAATGAAAGTATCGGTATCACCAATCCACTGCTGCCGGGCGCCCTGCGGATAATTATAGGCATAGGTATCGCCCAGCTGATGGAATTGCTGCGCAGCATCAAAATAACCTATATTACAGGGCACGCGGGGGTCCGGGGGCACCGTAATATCCGGTGATTGCAGCGCCAGTAACTTATCGCCTGCAGCGTTCCAGGCGACCAGGTCATGAAAACCAAAAAAGAAATCGCCTTCTCCTGCTGATAATATAAATTCCTGTTGCATAACTTAATGTGTTGTAATGAAGGATGAAGCATCCAGGCTTTTCTCTTTACGCAGCAAAAAAGCCTGGTCGTAGATCTTATTGTCAATACGCCGTATCACATCTTCTTCCGATAAATAAAATTCTGTAATGTCCTGCAGTGTATTCAACAGCTCTGCTTTAACAATATCCGGCGCCAGGAACTCAGCGCTGATACGGTTGCCAGAGAGCATTTTTATTTTCTGATGCAAAAATGATTTGCGGTATAATTTCACGGGGGTGGCGTTGATATTATATAGATGAATGGCCGCCTGCCAATCCATCCATTTAAACTCAGATACGCCGCTGCCTTCGGTATGTGGAGTAGACAGTACCAGCCGGTGCCAGGGTACCCGCAGGGCATCGGCCAGTATAGCGCCATGCATCGCCTCCGCAATCACAAACTGTGATGCAGCAATTTCCTGTAAGGTATGCTCCACCCCTTTTTCAGACCTCGGTGAAATATAATGGAAACCCAATCTGTCACAGAGGCTTTCCCAATTGAAATAAGGCACGGATTTAAAATAGGGGATGACGCTAACCTTGTACTTTTTCTTCACCGACAGCAATTGGTTAAATTCCGGCAGCTGGCGGATTGCATAGGCTGCATCTGCCACATAGGGAAACTGGTTATTGAAGGCATAGGCAGACAAAGGCCCCCGCAGAAAGCGGATATCCCAGCTACTATCAAGACGAAAAGTGGTGTATGCGGGTCTGACACCTGTACCAAATACAATTTTTCGTTTGTTTGAGAGGTCGCGAAACAAGGGTGACGCATCAAACAAAATAGAGCCTATACCCAGGAATACATCCGGATCTGTTACATTGCCTTCTCCAAATAACCTGGGCCACAGCCATCCGTTCAGGTCATCGCCGAAATTACCTTTCGGATCTTTATAATATACATAGTTCACAGTGCAATTATTTACAGGTTAGCAATACGTAATACCTTCGCACCGTAATGGTTACCGGCCCACTCTGTCAGATCGGCCGCCCGTTTGGCCCAGCTGTGCGCATCCTTATTTACGGCTACCGGCGCCAGTTTACCCGCTGCCAGCTGGCTGATCAATGCCGCGAGTGATGCTGGTGCAGTATTGTTGAAATAATATCCCTGCTCTCCAAATATTTCCAATGGCTCTCCAATGCGGCAGGTGAACACCGGCTTATTAAACGGTATGTACATGTAGATCTTACTGGGACACCGCGCCCAGTCCTGCACCGTATCGTTCAATGGAGAAATAAAAGCATCGGCAGCAGCGAAATAAGAACTCAGTTCTTCTTCTGCGGTATACCCCATAAACTGCACCTGGAAGTCCAGCTTTTTTGCTTTGACAAACTCTTTTGCTTCCGCCAGATGCCGGCCCTGTCCCAATAACAACAAGGTTACATCTGTACGTTCCTTACTGATCATCTCCATCGCATTCAACATGGTAAACAATCCGTAGTTGCGTGTCATAGTACCCATATAAATAAGCAGGGTTTTATCACGATAAGCTTCTTCCAGTTCTTTATAGCGGATGCGGGGCGATTCCATCACATCATTGTTAAATGCGTATGGCGAATAAAGGACCGGTAGCTGCTTGCGGAATAATTGCGCTGCTCTTTTCGTATAGGTTTTACAGAGATACCTGCTGGCACATAACAAACCATCTGCGTACAACACAGACCAGTATTCCAGGGCCAGCATAGCAATTCTACGCAGGCCCTTGTTATCCGGAATACCAGATGGCAATTCTGAGTGTTCAATTAGAATCGTGGGTTTCAGCTTCAGCTTATTTTTCAAAATGCGATTGCGGAAACTAAAGGAGCAAAACAAAATATAATCTGGTGCAATCTGGTTGACCAGTGCCGTTTTTGCCTGCACTTCCTCAGCAGCTGTTCCCTCGGGGTAGTAATATATTTTCACCGCTTCACTGCACTCCATGGCAATACGTTTCCTGTTTTCTTCGCTGTCCTGCACAATGATGGCCACTTCCCAACCCAGTGCTAACAGCGGATCAGCCATTCCGATGGCTCTTTTCATGGTGGCAATGAATTTAATATCGCCAAGTGTGATGAAACATATTTTCATAGCAGCTATTTTTTATCTTTTATATTTTCCCTTCGGGAGAAATGAAATCTGTAGTGTCGTTTGCAAACACAATGTCATCCATGGCTGTTTCTTCCTGCACACATTCATAGTAGGCCCTTAGCAGGATAGCACCTATTGCCGGTATATTAAACCGTAACTGCTGTATCGGGGAAAAAAGAAATGTCCAGATCACCCCTATTGTCATAAGCACCAGCACCGGGTACAGCGCAGTATCTGCTGCATGTCTTACCAGGTAAAAACCCATTCTAAGCAGTAAAATGAATACCAGCAATACCGCTACAAATCCTCCGACGCCACAGTTTACCCAGGCCCCCAACAGTATGGAATGACTGGGAATCAGGTGATCCGTTGAAACAGCCAGTTGTTCGTTCATCTCTTCATTCTGGTATAACAACAAAATGCGGTAGTATTTCAGGTTGTCATCTTTAGCCCATGAACCATGACCAAATAAAGGTGCATCGCTGATGGCAGCAAGCGCCGCAAATGTTTCACCCCTTCCTGTCATCAGTAATTCCAGCGGGTTATACGGATTATCCAGGCGGTCTACCTGTTCTGAGGCATGCTCCCCACCTATTTCATGATTCAATACGCCGTTTACATAACTCACATAAGCAAACTGAAACAGGATGGCGCCGGCTAACCCAAACACCAGTAAACGATCCCGCGTCAGGTACATGCCGCTGTTGAAGCAGTATATGATGATGGCGCCAATAAAAAATACCATGCCGGTGGACCGGGAGTCGCGTGCAAAACAAAGGAGGCAGTATCCTAACAGTAACGCCAGTACGGATTTCCACTGCCCGCTGCGATATAATAAAAAGGACAGGATATATACGCCATACGACAAAATTGGCACCATCTTAAACTTGAAGTACGACATATCTGTGTCCGCATTGTCATCTGTCCAGATAATATTTTTTATAAGGGTCATACAGAGAAAGAAAAAAATTGCTTTATCATCTTTCAATGTTTTAAACAAAAAGAGAAAAGACAGGATAGACATAATAATCGCCGCCCATCCCCGCATAAAATTTTCAGAGGTGCTTTTTACAACAAACAGATCAGTGATCACCTGGAAAATGAACAAGGCCACCAGGGCAACAATGATCTTCCGGAACAATGGATAGTTTTTGAAGTCGCGCACATCAAATACAAAGGGCGCAGACAAGATCACCATGATCTCATTCAGCTTCAGCTGCCCGACCAGCGCCATATTAACGCCACTCAACAACGTATACATGGCTATTTTAAGCCGGTTGAACATAGGCAGGTATTTTACCGCGCACAGCGTAGTTAACAATCTGTTGCAGCCGTTGCCGGTTTACTTCCAGGCTGTACTCCAGCTGAAAATCTTCCTGCAGCCTGTCGCCTTTATCCGTATCACGCTCAAAGTTGAGTAGTGATTGCTTAAAATCCGCCGGTTCATCTGCTACGATGAAATGTTTACTTTTAACCCCTTCTACTCCTTTTGTGGTGCTGATAACAGGGGTTCTCAACGCCATCGCCTCCAGGCATTTTAACCGGGTACCACTGCCATGTATCAATGGGATAATAACGGCGCTGGCCACAGAGATATACCATTTCACATCATCAACTTTCCCAAAAGCAACAATGTTCTGGTATTCCTCTTTGCCGGTAATCCGCTTCAGGGCTTCTTTAGATCCCCTGCCTACCAGCCACAGGTCGTATTTACCGGCCAATTCCTCGTCCCATACATTTTCCACAAACCATTTCAGTCCGGCGAAATTCATATATACACCGAAGTTAGCTGTCATGACCAGTACCCGTTGCTGCTTTTTGCCGAACAGGTGATAGTCTTTCTGATCCAGGAAATTAGGTACCGTAAAAACTCGCTGTTTGTCCAGGAAGCGGGTATGGTACACGTAATCATCTTCACTTACTACTAAAACCGCGGCAGCCTTCTTAAAATAAAGACGCTCATGCAGTTTCTCCATGCCAAACAATTGCAGCTTGCGCAGTTTATCCAGCAGGTTATTGGATGGCAACTGCCAGGTGATCATAGGTTGTGCATTATGCGTACCCAGTATCACCGGTATATTCCTGGCACTGAAAAAAGAAATATAATGCCCCACATAACCATAATCCAGTATAGCAGCGGATATCGGGTACTCCTGGCATAATTCTTCAAACATATTCATCACCTGTGGTGAACGCTGAAAGTACTGCTTACCGGTAATGCGAGTGACCAGGTCATAAGGTTTTGCTTCGTAGGTATAAAAAATAACATTAGGGAGATGATATTGCTGCAAGTCCACTTTTTCCACATTCCGCACTAAGGCAATTACCTGATATCCCAGCTGCGATAAGGCTTTAATCAGGTAGTAGCTCCTGATCCGTTCTCCTCCGTTCTGCGGAAAAGGAGATATATCTGTGAAGAAGAGTATATACATATACGTTAGTTCGCTTTTAGTACTACCAGTCTGGCCTGTAGTTTTGAAAAGATCCGGTTAAATAATTGCCTCATTTTTGCGTTTTCATCCGGTGTTAACCCGATCAGGCGTATCCATACTGCCATGGCCAACGCACCTGCCAAAGTAGTAACACCCAGGCGCAGGAATCCTTCCGGTAGAAATAATTGTGGTAAACCTGCCAATGCAGTAGATAATATCACCGGCGTCACGGCCTTTACAATCACTTGTTTCGTGAACAGCGCCGGCGACAGCCCGGTTATCTCTTTGGCAGCCACCATGCGGTAAATACCACTCACCACTTCAATGCCAATGGCGCTGACCAACACCGTGGCGGCAGGATAACCGGCTTTAAGCAATAGCCATGCAACAGGCAGGTTAAGCAGCACGATGGTACTAACTACCACCTGGTACTTTTTAATCTTCCCTACCGACTGCACAGCTACCTGTATACCGGCAGATAACTGGTTGATGAGTGTAGCAATAATTATCAGGCGGCACATCATTACCGTGTAAGCAGGTACCTGCTTCAACCAGCATTGCAGCACAAAAGGCATTTCAATCATTATAGGGATGGAGAAAAAGCTCAGCAGGAAAAAGGAGAATTTACTGGCAATCATAGCCAGCCGCAACATTCTCGCACGGTCGCCACTACCTTCACTTTTAATGATCTGTGGATTTAACGCCCTCAGCATGGTAACCGAGAAATAACTCAATTGTGCATTCACCTGGTTGGCAATACCATAGGCCGCATTAACGATGGTACCAAAAAAAACATTCAGCAAAAGCGCAATCCCCTGGTTACGGGCCACAACACTGCCGGCACCAAACATATTCCAGCTGGCATAAGCAAACATTTCTTTCAGCAAATGCCCGTCGAAATAGCTGCGAAGCCGAATCCTTGCTTCTTCGTATTTCATGGCGCAGTAGACCTGCTTAAAAAGCAGCAACAATACCGTTAACAGCGCCATCAACGCACCGTATACAATCAGTTTATCGTAGGCGGTATATTGCAGTATCACCGCAATCAGCAGCTTGCCCAGCGACTCTACAACTCCCAGTATGGCTACCATCACCATGTTTTCCTGTGCGATGAGTGTAGCATCGTAGGGTACAGAGATGATGGTAAAAAAAGCACTGACCACCATGAACTGAAAGATAAGCCTGGCTGCTGTAGTACGTTCTGCCGGGTAGTTCAGCACATGGGCAAACAGGTAACTGCCGGCTACTTCGAATAAAACAACAAGTGCCAGGCCTAGTATAAAATGCAGCAGCAAACTGGAGTTGAATACCATCTTCAATTTATTGCTGTCTTTTGTACCCAGGTGAAAAGACATATACCGTTGTGTGCTGATGGTCATAGCGATATTCAGAAATGATAGCATGGCAATGACGCCACTGATCAGGTTGAACAGCCCATAATCAGCCGCCCCCAGTAAGTTCAGCACCAACCGGGTAGCGTACAATGAAATAAAAACGGTAATGAGCATCCGTCCGTAGAGCGCACCTGTATTTAATATCACCCTGTTTGCTACCTGCATCTTTGTTGAATTATCCGATTAAGTGTTCCAGTTGTGTTACTTCTTTTTTGGCAAACAATTCCACGTCACTCGCCATCATCTCTTTTACCAGTGCCGGTAAATCATAGGCAGGTTCCCAACCCAGTACCGTTTTGGATTTGGTAGGGTCGCCAATGAGCAGTTCTACTTCAGTAGGACGGAAATAACGGGGATCAATGACCACTACTTCCTTACCTAATGGCAACGCATATACTTCATTGGTGCAGGCTGTTACCACACCGATTTCTTCTACCCCGGTTCCCTGGAACGTAACAGTGATACCTAGTTCAGCAAATGACATGCGTACAAATTCACGTACCGTAGTGGTAATACCGGTAGCAATTACATAATCATCGGGTTTCTCCTGTTGCAGTATGCGCCACATCGCTTCCACATAATCTTTTGCATGGCCCCAGTCACGCTGCGCATCCAGGTTACCCAGGTATAATTTCTCCTGCAATCCCAAAGCGATAGCCGCAGCGCCCCTGGTAATTTTCCGGGTAACAAAAGTTTCCCCGCGTAACGGGCTTTCATGATTAAACAGGATGCCATTGCAGGCATACATCCCATATGCCTCCCGGTAGTTCACAGTAATCCAGTAAGCATATAACTTGGCCACCGCATACGGACTACGGGGATAAAAGGGTGTTGTTTCCTTCTGAGGTACTTCCTGTACCAACCCATACAATTCAGAAGTGCTGGCCTGGTAAATACGGGTTTTCTTTTCCAGCTTCAGGATACGCAGGGCTTCCAGCAAGCGCAGCGTACCAATGCCATCTGCGTTGGCGGTGTATTCGGGCGTATCAAAGCTCACCCGTACATGGCTCATCGCCGCCAGGTTATAAATTTCATCTGGCTGCGTTTCCTGTATAATGCGGATCAGGTTGGTGCTATCGGTCATATCGCCGTAGTGTAGCCGGAAACGAATATTCTCACTATGCATTTCCTGGTACAAATGATCAATACGTTCTGTATTGATTAAAGAAGCGCGGCGTTTAACACCATGTACCATATATCCCTTACTCAGCAGCAATTCTGCCAGATAAGCGCCATCCTGGCCGGTAATACCTGTTATCAGGGCTACTTTCATATGATCTGTTTTAGTGATAAAAAATAATTGTTACTGCATTAGTGCGTTGATGGTATTAGCAGCGGTGTTGCCAATGCCGTAGTAAGTAAATCCATGCTTGACCAGTTGTATGTCATCATAAATATTCCTGCCATCAAAAAGTAAAGGGGTTTGCAACAGCCCATGCAGGCGTTGCCAATCCGGCATCCGGAAAGTATTCCATTCTGTTACCAGCAGCACAGCGGCGGCATTTTCTGCGGCACTATACATGTCATCTGCGAAGGTGACGCTGCTTCCCAGGTAAGGTAATGCCTCTTTCATGGCTACGGGGTCGTATACACTAACCGTGGCGCCGGCATCCAGCAGGCTGCGGATCAGCACCAGGGACGGTGCTTCCCGCATATCATCCGTATTGGGTTTGAACGATAATCCCCATACGGCAAACTTTTTACCTTTGAGGTCTCCGTCAAAGTGACGAAGCACTTTCCCGAATAGTACTTTCTTCTGGTCTTCGTTTACCGCTTCCACGGCATCCAGGATACGCAGCTGGTAACCATATTCCCGGGCGGTTTGCGCCAGTGCTTTTACATCTTTCGGAAAACAGGAACCGCCGTAGCCCATACCGGGATAAAGAAAGTGCTTACCAATGCGTGGATCACTGCCAATTCCTTTACGCACCTGGTTAATATCAGCACCTACCAGTCCGCACAAATTGGCGATATCATTCATATAGGAAATCCTGGTTGCCAGCATGGCATTGGCAGCATACTTGGTCATTTCTGCAGAGGCGATGTTCATAAATAAAATAGGATGGCCATTGAGCAGGAAGGGACGGTACAATTGCTCCAGCGTTTGGCGCGCCCTGGTGGTATTAACACCAATGACGATACGATCCGGTTTCAGGAAATCATTTACGGCCGCACCTTCTTTCAAAAACTCCGGGTTGGAAGCTATATCATAGTCTATGATCAGCTGCCGTGCCGATAAACTTTCCTTTACCGCCCTGTTCACCCTCACGGCAGTACCCACCGGCACGGTGCTTTTGGTCACCACCACGAGGTAGTTGGTCATTAGCGCGCCTATCTGGTCTGCCACCTGTAATACATATTGCAGGTCGGCGCTTCCATCTTCGCCGGGAGGAGTTCCTACCGCTATAAATACTACTTCCGCACCCGGTAGGGCTTTTGCCAGATCTGTAGTAAATGACAGGCGCCCGCTTTGCTGATTACGCACCACGATTTCCTGCAAACCTGGTTCATAAATGGGCAGCACCCCATTTTGCAGGCGGCCAATTTTTCCTGCATCCACATCTGCACAGACCACTTCTGTTCCTACTTCTGCCAAACAAGCGCCGGTTACTAAACCAACATATCCGGTACCTACAATCACGACTTTCATACCATTATATTTAAGATTGTAACTTAAACTGATCCTGCTGCAGGAAGTCCCTGTAAGCCATTACCAGCCCCTCTTTCAGACTGATGCTATGTTTCCATCCCAGGCGGTGCAGGCGGGATACATCCATAAGCTTGCGGGGAGTACCATCCGGCTTAGATGCGTCGAATATCAATTCTCCTTCATAGCAAACCACCTCTTTAATATATTCTGCCAGTTGCCTTATAGTCAGATCTTCTCCTATACCGATGTTCACCGGTTCTTTTTCATTATAATGCTGCATCAGGTAAACGCAGGCATCTGCCAGGTCATCTGCAAAAAGAAATTCACGTTTAGGCGTTCCCGTTCCCCATACCGTTACCGATGGCTTATTATTCACTTTAGCTTCATGAAAGCGGCGGATCAGTGCGGGTAATACGTGCGCATTTTCAGGATGATAGTTGTCTCCTATTCCAAACAGGTTGGTGGGCATCACACTGATAAAATTGCAGTCATACTGGTCGCGGTAAGCCTCACAGAGTTTGATGCCAGCTATTTTAGCGATGGCATAAGGCTCATTGGTTTGCTCCAGCAGGCCGGTAAGTAAAAAACTCTCTTTGATCGGTTGGGGCGCCATACGGGGATAGATACACGAACTACCCAGGAATTGCAGTTTGGTAACCTGGTGTTTCCACGCGGCATGTATTACATTGGCGGCTATCATCAGGTTATCATATAAAAATTCCGCACGGTAGGTATTGTTGGCATGAATCCCTCCTACTTTGGCTGCTGCCAGGAATACGTAGGCTGGCTTCTCAGTGGCAAAAAAGTCATCCACTTCTGCCTGTTTACGTAAATCAAGACTACCGGAGTTACGTGTGATGATATGTTGGTAGCCCAATACTTCCAGTCTCCTTTTAATGGCGCTACCCACCATTCCCCGGTGACCAGCTATATAAATCGGATCATTTGCTTCCATATAGGTTGATTATAAATGTTACTGTTTATAATAGTTCCGGGCGGTTTTCCCTTACCCACTGGTGCAATTGTTTAATATCCTGCCCCCTTCCGCGCTGCATGATCAGCAGCGCGCTGGCGGTATTTACCACCACCATATTTTCCACGCCAACCAGTGCGATCAGTTTATCTTTTCCAATCACCATGTTATTGTGCGGATCACTTTCAATGAATACCGCCTGGTGATTCCGGTACTGATAATGATGGGAAAGTGCGTCTGCCAGGGCTTCATAGCTGCCCACATCGCTCCAGTCCATTTTTGAAGGCACCACTTTTACAATGTTGCTTTTTTCCAGTACAGCATAGTCGATGCTATCTGAGGGAATGGCTTCCATGGTTTCACGTGAGAGTATCCCGGTGTTTTTCCATTCTTCCGCGGCAATAGCCGCTGCTTCATAAATGGCGGGTGCATGCTTTTGTAATTCCTGCAGCATGATACGGGCCTTACAACAAAAGATACCGCTGTTCCAGAGGAAGCCGCCGGCTGCCAGCATGGCTTCTGCTACCGGACGATCCGGCTTTTCCACAAAATGCAGCACATCATGACCGGAATAACTGATGTAACCGAATCCTGTTTCCGGGTAAGTGGGTACCAACCCGATGGTAACAATATGGTTACCCGCAGCCAGGATACCGGCTGTTTCTATGGCCATGGCATATCGATCCGGGGTGCCGATAAGATGATCAGCGGGTGTGATTAATAAAGTAGTTTCCGGATCGGCTACAAAGGCTGCCAACGCAATGGCGGCGGCGGTATTACGGCCCACAGGTTCTGCCAGGCATACCGGTGAATCCGCTCCTGCCTGCGTGAGTTGTTCTGCTACAATTTCCGCCTGCTGCTCATTAACAATCGCCATTACTTTGCTACAGGCAAACCGGTTACGCCGGAAAGCCAGTTGCAGAAGACTATAACCATCGAACAAGGTCAATAACTGCTTGGGCGTTTGCTGGTTGGACAAAGGCCATAACCGCGTGCCGGAGCCGCCGCAAAGAATAACATGCTGTATCATAGGATTGATGTTTTAATCAGTAATGGTCTCCGTTTACGGCTTTACTACCTGTTATCACTGTTATTTCTCTTGACGGTACTTTGGCTACCAGCATACATCCTAAACTGCTGAGTTCTACTTTCACACGGTTGCTGCTTATCTCTATAATTTTGCCTCCCCCCGACTGCGTTCTTTCGTTGCCAGCCTTAATAGGAAACTGTTCTACCGCTACATCTTCGTAATCATTCAGGAAACGCCGCATCAACGCAATTTCGTGATCGGGTATCACCGCAGGTGCGCCCAGCCAGTATACCAGGTTAACAACGTTATCCGTTTCCCGTACTACCCAACTTCTGCTTTCAGGAATGTGTACAAATACATAAGAAGGCAAAAGTGGTTCCTCTATAATTTTACGGGCGCGCACCAACTGCTTTACAGGATAGTAGTGTTCTACTTTTTTGCGCGTAAACAGGTCAGCTACTTTTTTTTCGCATTTGGGCCGGGTATACGCAGCATACCAGGCTAATGGTTGTTCATTAAACATAGGAGCCAGTTTTAAGGTGATCGGATAGTTTTGTGAGGAACTTACAAAGGCAGAACCGGGCATAGCTTCGCCCGAATATCCAATAAAAAGGGTTGTTATTACTTTACACCGCGTTTGAATAACCCGGTTTTTTTGGTTACTTCCGTGTAGCCGTATCCGTTAATGTCACCGTACCCGGAGCCATATCCGTACCCAGCCACTCCTTGTCTTTTTATACCGTTAAAAACAATATTCAGTTTTCCCAGCTCCCTGTTCTGATACAACTCTTCTACCAGTTTCAGGTAATTTTTGGGGGTACGTTGGTGGCGCACCACATACAGCGCAGCATCACAGAAAGGAGCAATTAACCTGGCATCTGTTACCAGACCCACCGGGGCTGAGTCAATAATGATATAATCAAAACGCTCTTTCAACTCATGCAGCAAATGTTCCAGCTGACCATTCAAAATAAGCTCACTGGGATTAGGAGGCATAACACCGGCAGACAAGAGATATAAAAAGTCATTGTCCCCCACCTTTCGCATGATGTCCTGTAAAGAGGCTTTACCTACCAGGTAGTTGCTGATGCCCGGATCTGCACGCATGTCCAGCATTTTGCTGATCATTGGTTTTCGCAGATCAAATTCCAGCAGTACTACTTTCTTTTTGGCAAGGGAAAGGCTCATCGCCAGGTTCATTGATATAAAACTTTTTCCCTCCCCGGAAATGGACGACGTAACCAGTAACGTTTTACGGTCCCCATTCAGGCCAATGTAGGATAACGAAGTTCTTAATGCCCTGAATTGTTCTGCTACAGCAGTTCTGCTGTTGTTGCTCATCACAACCGGATCTTTCCCTTCGTGATACATTATTTCAGCTGCAATAGGCGCATTCGTCACTTTCTCGATATCCGCACGGAACATCACTTCCCGGTTCATCATATCTTTCACGGAAACAAATCCGGCTACAAGCGCGAGGGCGGCCAGTACGGAAATGCCCAGCACCATCGGTTTCTGCGGACTGAAAGGATAGGCGGCAGATTCTGCAGCATCTACTATCCGGCTGTCTGATACCGCGGCAGCATAAGCCAGTGCTGTTTCTTCCCGTTTCTCTAACAGGAAGGTGTAAATGTTATTCTTGATCACCTGCTGCCGGCTTACTTCCAGCAGGGCTTTTTCCTTACCGGGCACACTGCGGATGATGCCCATATTACGACTGTTCTCTGCTTGTAATCTTGTCATACCAGCCTGCAGATTGGCACGCAAGCTGCCGATATTTTCCTCGATGGCTGGTTTCAGTCGATCCATTTGCCGCGTTAAACTGGCCAGTAGCGGGCTGTTTTCGCCGGTTGTTTTACGCAACCGTTCCAGCTGTAATGCCGTTTCTGATAATTTCGTTACCAGTTCCAGTAATACCGGATCAGAAAGACCGAGCGTTCCGGGTACGATGTTTCCGCCAGGATTCTGACTGGTCACATATTTTTCAATCGCATCCAACACCGATAACTGCATATTGGCTTCGCTGATTTTCCGGTCGTTTTCCTGTACACTGGCCAGGAACAGCTTACTTTGCTCGCTGATATCTACAATGCCTTCCGCTGTTTTAAAGCGCTCCACCTGTGTTTCTGCCCGCCCCAGTTCCGCACTTACAATACGCAGGCGTTCTTCCACGAAGTTCATAGTGTTGGTAGAAGTCCGGTTCTTATCTTCCACGGCCGCTTTATTATAAACACTGATCAGTTCATTCACAATGTCTTCTCCTCTTTCCGGTGCAGCATCTGTATACTCCAGGTCTACTACACTGCCGGCTTTGGCAGCGGGCATAATTTTCATGGTGGCCAGCAATAGTTGCATCCATTGCTTTTCAGTCATCAAATGCAAGGTATAATTCGTGGTTGTATCCGGTCGTTTGCCCTGCGGCTGTATCACTAATTTCCCCCAGCGGGTTTGCACGGTGTCCCCTACCGGGTAGCGTTTCCCATCTATGAGTACCTGCCTGGCTGCGGCATTGTAAGTAAATGGCCACATACCTGTTGCCGCCATCTGTATGGCGTCTGGCTCCAGGAAAACAAATTTCAGCGGGCTATTTTTATACAGTACCACATCTCTTATCTTCCCTTCTTCTATCACTTCTCCATAAAGATTAAGATTTCGTATAACCGCTTTCGTTAGGGTACGCGATTTCAGTATTTCTATTTCATTTTCCATGACGGTTTTACCGCCACCCATCAGGTCGAGCGACTGCAACATATCGCTGGCAGCAAGGCCGTTGGTAGCTTCCTGTACCAGCAGCACACCGGAAATTTTATACAATGGGGTAGCATAGCGAAGATAAAGGAAAGCGCCTGCCACCGCAACTACCACAGCCACTGCAAACACCGGCCAGTAAGGCAGATAACGGGAGCGGATGAGCGTAAGTACACTCAATGGCGTTTCTCCTTGTTGGGTCTTATTTCCGTTTACTTTTTGCATATGCTACTTATTAATGACTAAACGGTCCAGGATAATAACGAGTAAGGACAAACTGCTGAGAACAATAGGCAGTATTTGCCGGGAACGATCAGCAGTAGCTATTTTTGATCTGTTAGGTTCCACATATAGTATATCATTGGATTGCAGAAAATAGTAAGGAGAATTAAGAATACGCTTATCATTCAGGTCAATGCGGCGTATAATCCGCTCTCCGTCTACCTCCCGGATTAACAGGATATTATTTCGTTTACCGAATACCGTTATATCTCCCGCCATTCCCAACGCTTCAAGTGCTGATATTTTTTCGTTCGTAACGTTTACCACTGTCGGTTTACTCACTTCTCCCAGGATCGTTACGCGGTAGTTAAGGAAGCGTATACTGACCACCGGGTCTACCAGCAGTTTACGTTCTATCAGTTGATCGTGGAGATAAACAGTGAGTGCTTTTTTCGTAAGACCCGTTACTTTTACCGGTCCTATTACCGGGTATTGAATGTATCCCTGTTCATCTACCAGGAATCCGCCCAACATGGCGCCGGCTCCGGCATTGGCGCCTCCTGCGCCGGAAGCAGAAGTCATATTGGATACATTGTAGATAATTACATCCTCCGGGTTAAGACTGCTTACGTTAATCTGCAGTATATCATTCTTCTGTATCCTGGGTTCAAAATTGCCATCAACGGGCGACAATACCGTGTCTTTTATATCACTGAAATAAACAGCATTTTTAGTTGACACGCAGGAAGTAAACAAACAACTGAAGCATAGCAATCCCCATCCTATCCAGGTTAAGCAGGTTTTCAATATCATCATATGGCGTTTTACATCATCACTTACACTGTCCTTATCGCTCCATACAATATTAGTTCAGTTAACCCACGCTTTCAATTACTCACTATAGTATAAATTCAGGTATTCCTTCATTTCCTGTTACTCATTAAAGTAAGTCAATCACAAAATCAGTGAACATATCAATTAAATTAAAATCTGAATAAAAAGAAGGCATTGTTGCAAAAACGAAGACAGGGAATAAATTATTTGACCAAATTTTTGAAATCAATTCTGATTTGGTGGAAACATTCAGCTTCTGATATACTTTTTTCAGATGTTGGTTCACCGTAAACACAGTAACAAACATCCGCTCTGCCATTTCCTTATATGAGTAACCCTCTTTCAGTAGCGTGACGAATTCGTACTCCCGGCGGGTCAGTTTATCTTTGATACTTTCCAGGGGATCTTTATTCAGATGGCTAATGAGCAGATGCGCTGCCTTGGGAGATAATGCGGCGCCGCTTTGCACCGTGTCCATAACAGACTGGTAGATGTCACTCAGGCGGCTGGTCTTGATAATATAACCATTGGCGCCTTTTTTAATAGCCTCAATAATATACTGTTTGCCCTCATGTCCTGATAATACAACCACCTTCGTTTCGGGATAAAGTCGCTTTACTTCCGGGATACCGTCAATACCCGAAATACCAGGCAAACTGATGTCCAGCAGGATCACTTTTACATCTGGGTAAATTACCGGCAGGGAAATAAATTCCTCTATCGATTTACAGGCAAATACCACTTTACATTCCTGGAAATCTTCCAGGAACTCCCGGTAATTGTTTAATAGAAAATGGTTGTCTTCAATGATTCCAATATTAATCATACAAAAAAGGGGTAAGGTTTTCAATTGATATGGTACAATAAAATATCTGATAAGTAAATATAACAGGAAAAGAAATAGGGAGATAGTAAAAAATATTAATAATCTGTTTATCAATAAATTATATATACGTTCGTCGATACGAGCATTCGAAAAGACAATTTATAAATAATTATATATTTATATTTTCTACATCTAGTTTAAATATTACAATTCGTTTATTCTTTTAAAAAATCCTGCCAAATACATACTGAAAAGGCACATTAAAGAAATTATATAACATATTATAAATAACATAATATAATTTTAATAAAAACTTCACTATATTGTGTACATAAGCATATTTGTCCTGTCAACCCATATCCATCGAAATAGTAACCATATTTCTGTTCAACCAAAAATACCCGTATGCCGAAACACATCAACAGGCATGCCGTCAGCCAGACATCTTTAGTGGAAATGAAAACAGCATATATTTCCATGGCTACGCATGAATTTAAAACCCCCATTACAGCCATTTCTTCTTCCATAGAGTTACTGGAAACAAAAATGCAACTCGATGAAATGATGCTACCATTTTACGAAAGAAATATTTCCCGCATCAAAGAAGAAATAATTGTTCTCAGTAATATGGTGGATGACATACTCACTACCGGTAGCATGGTAGCAGGTAATCCTGTTAGTCAGCCGGAAGAAACAGACGTATGCACATTTGCCAAAATGATCCGGCAGCAGTACTTCCACAAACGAACGGATAAACGTCAGCTGCGGATAAAAATTTCTGGTCGCCCCCAACCGGTAAATATAGACAGGACCCAACTTTCCGGCATCCTGACCAATCTTATCAGCAATGCATTCAAATACTCTTCCGGCCCTGGCCCTTTATTAAGCCTGCACTACAGGAAAGATCAACTGCGCATCAAAGTAAAAGATAATGGTATCGGCATACCGGAGAAGGATATACGCTTTTTATTCACTCCTTTCTTCCGGGCGGGAAATGTTGGCAACAGGGAAGGCACAGGACTGGGACTGGCAATTGTGAAATCCTTTGTCACCGCCAATAGCGGCACTATCACTGTCAGCAGTGGAAAAGAAGGATCTGTTTTTACAGTTACGTTTCCTTACGCCCGCACTACGCAGCCCTGATCATGATACCACCACTTTAAAGCCCGCTTCCCTCCATGCTGTTTAACCCAAATCAACATCACATTATCGCAATAACAATACGGTCCCCTTTAAAACATGTGATTGCTGACGGCTATCTGTATACGTGCATATGTATACGTAAGCTTGTACCGCTGCAGGGCTTCCTTTAAAAGTCCCGTCCCAACTTTCTTCCGGTACTGTGCCGGAAAAAATCAATTGTCCCCACCGGTCGTATACCCGTAACCGGTAGTCATGAATAGCATCATATACTTTTGGCCGGAACACATCATTCTGTCCATCATTATTAGGCGTAAAAGCAGTAGGCATTACTACCAGGCAATTTCTCCAGGGCGACTCCACTTTGGCGGTGACCCTCGCGGTAAAACGGTGGCTATCCTGTATTTCAACAATATGTGACCCGGCTGCCAATGCTGTAAATACACTGTCTGCCTGCCATCTCCCATTATCTAACCTATACTGAAAAGGAGATACTCCCCCGGTAATATGTGCTGTAATGCTGCCATCCGTCACTTCCCCGCAGCTACAGGGTTGTACCTGCGCGGTTACAGCCGGCAATTCCAGGCGATCCAGCGCCGATAAATTATCGAGCAACAAGGCAATACCATACTGACTTTTATTACAGGGCGTATTGGGGTAGGCTATAAATGAAAGATGCCGGTAAGCGCCGGAAGGCCTTAGCACCGCATCATAGCGCTGCCAGCTTTCATGCGTAAAATTCCCCGACGTCCATAAGAGTTCAGCGGTATCTCCCGGCGCATTGCCGCCATAAATAGCCAGGTTGCCATAACAGGTGGGATAAAGATAATAAGCCGTATACGCCAGGTCAAAACTCAACACATAGTCCGTATGCGCATTCATAGCCACCGGCAACTCCTGCCCGATGCCTTCCAGGAACCCTTTGCCACTATGCAGCCCTACATAACTGCTACCTGCCGACGGCAACAGCTTTATCTCAAAAACACCCGGCTGGGTATCAGGTGTACCGGCAGCCACATACCAGGGAGCCGGCAATAGCCCTTTACCCCGAGGCCCCTCCAGGGAAGGATTACGGAGAGGTATATGTTGCGCCTCCACCCGGATGGAGAAGAATAAAAACCACCAGCAGCATAGCATTCCGTAAATGATACCCGGTTCTGAAAACATTCGTCATATTTACTGCGATAAAATTACCGGTTATAAAAGTGGTGGCATATACTCATATTAGTAGTTTGTAGCCGGGGAAAAAGAATCACCTACCCACAAAAAAAATCCGGAGATCGCGGTAAACCGCCATCTCCGGACTATTAATAAGTTATTGATTACAGGTTGGAAACCATTGTTCTCCAGAAAGCCGCGCTGGCTTTAACATCTGGCACACTGTTGTCCCAGTTGTATTCGTATTCAGCAGAAAATAAACCTTTGAATTTCTGTGCTTTCAATGTTTCCAGCACTTTGGGCATCTGGCAAACACCATTACCCCAAATTACGTCATGAGATTCAGGAGATTTATTGTCCAGGTCTTTAAAATGCAGGCTTACAATATGACCGTCCAGTTTCTTGATACATTCTACCGGATCCAGTCCTGAGCGTACCCAGTGGCCGATATCAGCACAGGCGCCCATCAGTTTGCTTCTGCCTTTAATTGCCGCCAGCACAATGTCTGGATTCCAGTAATGACTTGGTTTTGGATGGTCATGAATCGCCAGTTTGATCTGGTATTGATCACACAGGGAAGAAATCAGGTCCAGGTCTTCTTCTTTAGGTTCAGACGTAATGCTCTGAATGCCCATTCTGTTCGCAAAATCGAACAGCATACGCCATTCTGCAGCAGATCCGGGTACTACTACCCCAAATGCTACCAACACTTTGTGTTTCTTTTTAAACAGTGCCTTTACTTTTTCCTGCTGATCAGGCGACATATGGTAATCGAATTTACCTTCAATGCCACCACCAATGGTTTGGCCGGGAAAAGCTTCTACATACTGGATGCCACAGCTATCCATCTTATCCAGTGCCTCTGCTAAAGTAAAATGATTGAATGTCCAGGCCTGTGCTCCCAGTTTCCAGCCTATTGCATCTGCCCTCGCCTGACCGGCTGCGGAATTTGCAAATAATGCAACTGCTAATCCGCCTGCCAGCATCAATGCATTTTTCAGTTTTTTCATATGAATTTTTTTTTGATGATTGAAAGTAGTTGCTTTCAAGATAAAATGCAAGTTTTTTGAGCAGAAAGCATAAAGCGGAAAGCAAAAAGCTATTGTAACGAATGATTTAAGTATAAAATTGTCTTCCGCCCGGTTCATCCGCTACAATAGCTTTTTGCTTTCCGCTTTATGCTTTCTGCTCAAAAAAAAGTGGTAAATTTAAATCAGAAGAAGAGCTATGAGAGGAATACAATTCACCAGGTTCAACCCGGACGACAACAAGAAGCCACCTTTCCAGAAACTACTGGACCTTTTTACCCAACTCCTTACGTACACCAGCGGAGACGTGTCAGAAGCCCTGCAATGGCTGACTGAGCTGGATAACGAGTATAAACTGACCAACGGGGAGTACGGGATCGGCGACTTCATACAAGAACTGAAAGACAAAGGATATATCCGCGAAAATGAGGAAAGCGGCGACATTGAAATTACTTCCAAAGCAGAACAAACTATCCGGAAAAATGCCCTGGAAGAAATTTTCGGAAAACTGAAAAAATCAGCCACCGGCAATCATAATGTCCGCAAATCCGGCATGGGCGACGAACTCAATGCCGAAACCCGCCCCTTCGAATTCGGCGACGGCGTGGACCAACTGGATATTACCGCCTCTATCCGCAACGCGCAAATCAATCATGGCATCGACAGTTTCTCCATCAGCCAGGACGACCTGGAAGTAAAAGAAACGGATTTCAAAACACAAACGTCTACTGCCCTGATGATCGATATCTCCCACTCCATGATTTTGTATGGGGAAGACAGGATCACACCTGCCAAAAAGGTAGCTATGGCGCTGGCAGAGCTCATCACCACCCGCTACCCGAAAGATACCCTCGACATCATCGTATTTGGCAACGATGCGTGGCAGATAGAAATTAAAGACCTCCCCTACCTCCAGGTAGGCCCTTTCCATACCAATACCGTGGCAGGGCTGGAATTGGCGATGGACCTGCTCCGCCGCCGGCGCAATCCAAACAAACAAATATTCATGATCACCGATGGCAAACCCACCTGCCTGAAAATAGGATCACAATATTATAAAAACAGCTTCGGCCTCGACAGGAAAATACTCAACCGTACCCTCAACCTGGCCGCACAATGCAAAAAATTAAAAATACCCATCACCACTTTTATGGTAGCCTCAGATCCCTGGCTACAGCAGTTTGTACAGGAATTTACTGAAACCAATAACGGTAAAGCGTTCTTTTCCGGTACCGACAAACTCGGACAGTTTCTCTTCCGCGATTTCGAAAGCGGCAAAAGGAAATTCTATTAACAAAAATTCTAAATTACAGATCTGTGTAGATGATAAACACGAAGACTATTCTTCCTAATCTCCCCACCAATCCGTAATTCGTAATTTGTAATTCGTAATTATTAAAGATGAATACAAGCATAAAAACATTAGGCGAACTCAAAAAAAGCGGCTATAAAACAGTATCAGTAAAAGAAGAAATCAGGCGCAACCTGATCAAAAAATTAAAAAATAAAGAAAGCGCTTTCCCCGGCATCATCGGCTACGAAGACACCGTTATCCCGGACACAGAAAGAGCCCTGCTCTCCCGGCATAACATCCTGTTCCTCGGCCTCCGCGGCCAGGCGAAAACACGCATGGCCCGGCAAATGACCGATCTGCTGGATGAATACATCCCCGTGATTGAAGGATCAGAAGTAAATGATGATCCGTTTAATCCACTGTCACGCTACGCTCGTGACCTCATCGCGGAAAAAGGCGACCAAACACCCATCACCTGGCTCCATAGCAGCGCACGGTACGGCGAAAAACTCGCCACCCCGGATGTATCTGTGGCCGACCTGGTAGGTGATATCGATCCGATCAAAGCCGCTAACCTGAAGCTCAGCTACGCCGATGAAAGAGTGATCCACTTCGGTATCATTCCCCGCTCCAACCGCGGCATCTTCGTCATTAATGAGCTCCCCGACCTGCAGGCCCGCATACAGGTATCCCTGTTCAATATCCTCCAGGAAGGCGATATCCAGATCAGGGGCTTCAAAGTGAGAATGCCATTGGATATCCTGTTTGTGTTTACCGCTAACCCGGAAGACTATACGAACCGGGGCTCCATTGTAACGCCGCTGAAAGACAGGATCGAGAGCCAGATCATCACCCACTACCCGAAAACCATCGAAAACGCCCTGCTCATCACCGAACAGGAAGCCGATATACACGACGACCAGGTTAGCAAAGTGCAGATTGCCGATATGGTAAAACGCCTGATCGAACAAGTCTCTTTCGAAGCCCGTGGCAGCGAATACGTAGACAAAAAAAGCGGGGTATCTGCCCGTCTGACCATCGCGGCCTATGAGAATGCGGTCAGCGCCGGAGAACGCCGCGCCATCATCAATAATGAAAAGGAAACACAGGTACGCATAGCCGATCTACAGGCCATCATACCAGCCATCACCGGTAAAATTGAACTGGTATATGAAGGCGAACAGGAAGGCCCGCTGCAGGTAGCACATAACCTGCTCGACAAAGCCATTCGTACCCTCTTTGCCATTTATTTCCCGAATCCGGACTCTTTCAAGAAAAAGAAACAGGGTGCCCCCGCTGAAAACCCTTACCGTAGCGTTATTCAGTGGTTCGACAAAGGCAATTCCGTACAGCTGCTACAAGATGTCAGCGACAAACAATACGAAGCTACCCTCAGCAAAGTGGAAGGTCTGCGGGAACTGATCAAAGCCCGTTTCCCCAAAGCCAATAACAAGGAAGCGTTGCTGCTCATGGAATTTGTACTCCATGGCTTGTCGTCGTACTCGCTCATCAGCAAAAAAGTAGTGGAAAATGAAACCCGCTTCAGTGACCTCCTTGGCACCATGATGAACTTCAGCCTGGGCGGTGATGCAGAAGAACCAGAAGAAGAATAGTGCAGCGAAGGTTGTCGGGGAGCAGGATTAAACTGATTTTCCGATGTTATTTTTTTTGATTTTATAAGATTTAAAAGATGAGGGAAGATATAAGCAAATTTATCCGCTTGTATCTTCCCTCATCTTTTAAAATCAAAAAAATAAAAATCAGTTTAATCCTGCCTCCCGACAAAATCCACTAAAATCCTCCAAAATTTTCCTATTTTGTATTAATTAGTGTCAATCACACAATTATAGAATTCCACAAAACCGTTTTATTACATGAACAATTCCCGTAGAAACTTCATCAAATCGGCTTCCACGTTGGTGGCCGGCGCCGGGCTGGTGTCTGCCCTACCCGCTTCTTTACAGGCGTTACCCCTTAGAACAATCGCTGCCAGTGATCGCCTTAACATTGCTGCCATTGGTATCAATGGCATGGGCTGGGCCGATTTAACGGCTATGCTGAAAAATCCTGCTGCCCAATGCGTGGCGCTCTGTGATGTCGATAAAAATGTGCTCGACAAACGCGTGAGCGAACTGGCCGGCAAAGGCATCAAAGTGAAAGCCTATAGCGATTACCGTAAGCTGTTGGAAGATAAGAACATCGATGCCGTCATCATTGGTACGCCCGACCACTGGCATTGCCTCCAGATGACCGATGCCTGCTCCGCCGGTAAAGATGTATACGTGGAGAAGCCCATGGGCAACTCCATCATCGAATGCCGCGCCATGGTAGGTGCACAACAACGCCATAGCCGCGCCGTACAGGTGGGCCAGTGGCAACGCAGCCAGCAACATTTTAAGGATGCCATCGAATTTGTACACTCCGGAAAACTGGGCAAAGTACGCCTGGTGAAAGCCTGGGCGTATATGGGCTGGATGAAATCTATCCCGGTGAAACCGGATGGCACACCGCCTCCCGGTGTAGACTATGCCTCCTGGCTGGGCCCTGCCACCAAACGGCCTTTCAACGAAAACCGCTTCCACTTTAACTTTCGCTGGTATTGGGACTATGCCGGTGGTCTTATGACCGACTGGGGCGTACACCTGCTCGATTATGCACTGCTGGGCATGAAATCTTCTGCTCCCAAATCCATTATGGCTGCTGGCGGCAAATTCGCGTACCCCGATGACGCCGCGGAAACCCCGGATACCCTCACCACGGTATACGAATTCGAAGATTATAATATTCAATGGGAACAAGCCATTGGCATTGATGGTGGCCCTTATGGCCGTGATCATGGTATTGCTTTTATTGGCAACAATGGCACGCTTGTACTGGACCGCGGCGGCTGGGAAGTGATTCCTGAAAAAGACAAGATGGAAGCCGTGCCCAGGCAAAAATCTGTTGACAACGGCCTCGATCTGCATACCACCAATTTTGTGGAAGTAGTAAAATCCCGCAAGCTGGACGACCTGCACGCATCCGTACAGGTAGGCTCACTGGTGGCTACCACGGCGCAAATGGGCAATATTGCCTATCGCACCGGTAAAAAAATATACTGGGATGCCCAAAAAGGCGCCTTCACCGACAGCGATGCCAACAAACTGCTCGCAGCACAATACCATAACGGGTATAAACTGCCTAACGTAACCGTATAAACGAAAGTAACACCGCCCTTTTCATCTACCTAAAAAATAAAAATAACACATGCGTACGCTATTGCTATCTGCCTGTACTTTATGGTCGCTCACCGCAGCAGCGCAAAATAATGAGCAGATGAAACCCGAAGCCACAGAGGTTTGGGAGCCGGTACCCAAAGTAATTACACCGGGTACTGAAATACTCTCCGCCCCTTCCGATGCCATTGTACTGTTCAATGGCAAAAACCTGGACAACTGGGAATCAGACAAAGGAGGTCCGGCTACCTGGGAAGTAAAAGATGACATCATGACTGTGATAAAAGGCAGTGGTATCATTAAAACCAAACAACAATTCGAGGATTTTCAATTGCATATTGAATGGCGTACACCTGCCGAAGTAAAGGGAGAAAGCCAGGGACGCGGTAACAGCGGCATTTTCATGCAGGAATACTACGAACTACAGGTATTGGATAACTACAATAACCGTACTTACTCCAACGGCCAGGCCGGCAGCTTCTACAAACAAAAAATTCCGCTGGTAAATGCCTGCAAAAAACCGGGCGAATGGCAAACATATGATGTGATCTGGACCGCGCCACGTTTTAACGACGATGGCTCCCTTAAATCACCCGCACGGGCTACTGTATTGCAAAATGGCGTATTGGTACAAAATAACGTGGAACTGGAGGGACAAACACAATACATCGGCAAACCGTCTTATGTAAAACACGGCCCGAAATCTATTGCCCTGCAGGATCATGGCAATCCGGTAAGTTATCGTAACATCTGGATCAGAACGCTCTAAAAGAGCATAAAGCTGAAAGCAAAAAGCAAAAAGCCATCAAAGCGAATGATTAAAGCGTAGAATTAATATCCGCTACTATCATACGCGTCAATGGCTTTTTGCTTTTTGCTTTCAGCTTTATGCTCACACTGCCGCCGGCTCTATATTGAGTGATAAATACACCGCATCGCTGATGGGGTTATCATAATACGCCGCAATAGGCTGAAAGCCTAATGAAGTATATAACTCAATAGCAGAACGCATATGTGCCAGGGTATCGAGCAAAATACGCTTATACCCCAGTCGCTTACTTTCTTCAATAGCGGCCGTGGCAAGGGCTTTCCCCACACCATGTCCTTTAAAAGCATCCTTTACAAAAAGGCGTTTCATCTCTGCAATACTGTTGTCGAATGATCTCACTGCTACACAACCTGCCAACTTCCCATCCACCAATGCCAGGAACAAGGCCCCGGTAGGAGGTACATATACGCCGGGCAAGTGCGCCAGCTCTTCTTCAAATTGCTGAAAACTCAGGTCAACATTTAACCAATTGGCATATTCGCGAAAAAGCAGCTTCACCTGGTCCAGGTGCTTGGAATCTTCGGCGGTTACTTTAATAATCTCTGTCATAACCACTTCTTTTAATTGTATATAAAACGCAAACGGCCTTCTGCATGCAGAAGGCCGTTTGCTTGGATAGTTGTAAACAACATCGCTTTTTAGTAGCTATGTTGCCAGATATCTTTATTATCAAAATTACATACGCTGTGATCTATAGCATTAGTATATCATTGATAAATGTCATGCCTTCTGCTTATTCATCCTGCCTAATGCGGGGGATGCAATATAACCTTTTACATCCACATTTTCATCACTATCAAAATAATTATTTTGAACAACTGAAACCTGCCAGCAGTAAGGCTTTGTAGATGTGGCAGGGCTACCGCAAGGGCTCGTTCTGTAAAATAAAAAGCCAGGGGAGATAAAAAAGAAAAAGCCGCGATATACGCGGCTTTTATCTTTTCTTTGGAGGTTCCGAGCGGATTCGAACCGCTGTACGAGGTTTTGCAGACCTCTGCCTAGCCACTCGGCCACGGAACCATTTGTTGTTTTGAAACGTCCGCCTGATTGCCCCACTGGCGTACATCTCATTCGTTTTGTGGGATTGCAAAAGTAGTAAATTTCTGATTACCACCAAATATTATTTAAAAAATATCTAAAAAATATTTTGATAATAAGGCAGAAGGAAGGAATATTGACCCTGGAAAACAGGAATTGTTGATTCGTGAAAAATAAAAACTAGTACAATGGATAATCGTATTGCTGAATCAGAACTGATCATCAACAGCCGCGGAGCCGTGTATCACCTGGATGTAAGACCAGATGAGCTGGCCCACACCATCATCACCGTTGGCGACCCCGATCGTGTAAGCGCCGTAAGTCAACACTTCGATAAAATAGAAGGAAAATTTCAGCACCGCGAATTTGTTACACATACCGGTTATATAGGTAATAAACGTTTATCAGTAGTCTCTACCGGCATTGGTACAGACAACATCGATATCGTACTCAATGAACTGGATGCACTGGTAAATATTGATTTCAATACCCGGCTCGTTAAACCTGCCCTCACTTCCTTACAGATTATACGCCTCGGTACTTCCGGTGCCCTGCAGGAAGCTATCCCGGTAGACAGCTTCGTGGTATCCTCCCATGGCCTGGGCCTCGATAACCTCATGCCTTACTACGCCTTTGAAAATACCACTGCTGAAAAACAACTGCTGGAAGCCTTCCGCGGACAGGTATTCCTGCAACCCGGCGGCGCTAATCCATGCCTCTTTGAAGCATCTGCCAAATTACACGATCATTTCAAAGATGGTTTTCATACAGGCATCACCGTTACCTGCCCCGGTTTTTATGCACCACAGGGCCGGGTACTGCGCGGTACCTTATCCAATCCAAACCTGATCGATAACCTCACCGGCTTCTCCTACGAGTCACACCGCATCACCAATTTCGAAATGGAAACATCCGCCATTTATGGAATGGGACGGGTACTCGGTCATGAATGCCTCTCTGTCAGCGCCATCGTTGCCAACCGTATCCGCAAAGAATTCAGTAAAGACGGCGGTGCCGCAGTAGCGGCCCTGATTGAAAAAGGACTTGGCATCATTGCCGGTATATAAGCCTTCGCTTATTTTTTTATCTTTGTGATCATGAACAATATCCACTTTTATAAATACCAGGGTACCGGAAATGACTTCGTCATCATGGATAACCGCGACGGAAAATACGACTGGCTCACAGACGAACAGGTGAATGAATTGTGCGATCGCCGCTTTGGCATCGGTGCAGATGGATTAATGTTGCTGAATAAAAGCGAAGACTACGACTTCGCCATGAAATATTATAACGCAGATGGCCGTGAAGGTACCATGTGCGGCAACGGCGGCAGATGCCTCGTTGCCTTTGCCCACAAAATGGGCGTAGGCGATGGCAACCTCTACTTCATCGCAGTAGACGGCGAACACGAGGCTACCATGGACGGCGACAGCTGGGTAAACCTGAAAATGTCAGACGTCCATGACGTAGAACATGGCCCCCTCTACTATTACCTGAACACCGGCTCCCCACACTTCGTAAAATTTGTGGAAGACGTGCAGGCTGTAGACGTTTTCAATGAAGGCCGCGGCATCCGCTACAACGAACGCTTTGCAGCCGAAGGTACCAATGTCAATTTCGTTCAGCCCTTCGAAAATGGCATCTTTGTCCGCACCTACGAAAGAGGCGTGGAAGATGAAACCTATTCCTGTGGTACCGGCGTAACCGCCGCCGCATTAACATTTGCAGGCAAAGAAACTAAAGCATACACCATACCCGTACAAACATTAGGCGGACAACTGGAAGTACGCTTCTCTAAAACCGGAGAACGTACCTTCAGCGATATATGGCTCTGTGGCCCCGCTACACTGGTATTTGAAGGCGATATTACCGTAAAGTAAAAATTACGAATTAGAAATTACGAATTACGGATTTGTGAGAAGATCATTAACGCGAAAATATTCGCTATCATCTCCCCACAAATCCGTAATTCGTAATCCCTAATTCGTAATTCATTTTTAGCAGCAACCTAAACAAACTGGCATGAATTATCACTTAATGGTTGACGATAAGTTCATCAATGACTTCATTCGTGATGCAGAAAAAGTAGCTCCGGGGAAAAATGTGTACATCATTGATAACTGGAAAAACAAATCAAAATTCGTTAAGTCCGACCTGGTAACTTTTGCCCCCTTTTATACACCTGCGTTCAAAGCCATCTTAAAAAAAATAACAAATAAAGACAAAGTATTTGTACACTGGGCTTCTGACCTGGCCGTACAAGCGGTACTCAGTCTCCCTCCCGATGTAGTCACCGGTATGTTTTTCTGGGGTGGTGATGTGGTGGAAATCCCGGCTTCCCGCTTCAAAAAAACGATTTACGGACCATTAAGCCTGCCTTACTTTGAAAAAACAGAAGGACGCCCAAAGCTCAAGCTCAATCCAATGCGGCCTAAACGGGTACTAACGTCCTTCGCCCAACGTTTTTTCAATTACCAGGGCCCGGAACGAACCATCGCCCGCACCCGCGACCTTTTCTTCAAACGACTCAACCTCTTTCTCCACTGGAGTCAAATCGACTACCAATGGGTGCTGAATCATTATACCACACCCGCTCAACATAAATATTTCTTTTACGACTGTGGTCAAAAACCAAATGCGGATGAACTGGCGGTGATGAACGCCACTGCAAAAAACAGCGGCGTAACCACCATCCTGCTGGGCAATTCAGACACCATCACCAATAACCACCTGGAAGCATTACAGGCCTTATCTGCCTACAAAGACAAGCCCATTAAGCTGGTCATCCCACTGAACTATGGCAACACCCAATACGCAGATTTCGTACAAAGTGAGGCCATCCGCATCTTTGGCGCAGATAAAGTAATGGCGTTACGGAGCTTCCTCGCGCGGGATGAGTATTACAAAATGCTCGCACAGGTAGATGTAGCGGTGATGTTCCACTATCGTTCCCAGGCTGCTGGTAATGTGCTGGCATTATTATACAGAGGCAAGAAAATCTTCCTGCACAGTAATAGCACCCTTTACGAGTTGTTGAAAACAAATGATATCACCATTTTTGACTCCAGGGAAATTGGTACGATGGATTTTGAAGAATTTAAAACACCGCTGGATGCAGATACTATTCAGAAAAATGTGGCGGTGGTAGACAGGCTGTTTGATGAAACAGAAAAACTGGCGTCATTGAAGGAATTTTTAAATTAAAGCACAACCTACTTTTTAGTGGTATCACCAAAAGTGATACCACTAAAAACACCCTACTTACTCCCCTCTCCTCATTAACTTATTCCACGTAGTATACACGGTGCTGTTAATATCCCCGGACACCCTGAACACCAACATCAGCGAAGCAAAGAGCACAGCAAACAAAGCTCCCCTGATAGCAATATCTATAATCGGATGTATCATAAACGGGATCCACATGGTAGCCAGGTACGCTACCAGCCCTACGGCGATGGCTTTCACCGTATTCATAGTAAAGGGTTGCAAATCAAACTTAATCCAGAGAAACAGGTACCTGATAAGATTAAACACAAATATGGAAATGAGTTCAGCATACCCCGATCCTATCATTCCCAACGTCTTGATCAGGAAAAAATTCAGCGGGAAAGACAACGCCAGCAACACAATAGAGCTATACAAATCATAACGCCAGAAACGGGACGTTGCCAGCACCTGGCTGTTTAAACCTGTTCCCATATCTATTACCCGGGCCAAACACAGGTAGAGCACTACATATTTCCCCTGACTATATCCTGCTGGTAACAACTTGAAAAAGTTATCAATGTTCAGCCAGATAATGAGAAAAATAAACAGGCCGTAAATCAGTTGTAACAAAGACGACTTGGTATACACTTCGTCAATCTTCGCCATATCCCGCTCTTTCCATGCCTGGGCCAGCACCGGCAAACCAATGGCAGACATACTGCGCTGCGGAATCAATATCAGGGTAGATACATAGGTAACAATAGTGAGGTAAGCCACATCTTCCAATCCACCGGTACTGGCAAGAATTAGCGGCGCAATATTCTTTGCCAGCAACGAAAATAAGATAGCCCCCAATAACGAGAAAGAGTAAGTCGCCATCCGCCTGGACAATCTTCGCGTCACCTTGCTCACCTTAAAGGTGAAATGCAGAAAGTCGCGCTGATACAGGTATACCATCAACGCCACCAGCAATATCCCATACAGCAGTGAAAACAACCAGAAGAAAGTATCCAGGTTGATCCATCTGAAATAATAAGCCACTATCAATACCGTGGTCAGTAAACGCAGTACCAGCTCTTTCAGGAAATTCGGGAACACAGACAAGTGCCGCGAGCCACTGTAACTTTCGAAAACAGCAAATACCGCAAACAAAAAAACGTTGGGATATAACAGGTAAAAATATTCAATAAACAACCGCGACTTCTCTATATAAGCTCCTACAATCAGGCTTTTGAAAAGGAAAGTACCGGCCACAAACAAAGTAAACCCTATCAGCGTAGCTACCAACGCCCAGGTTAACATATCGTTATCTTTATTCTTCAGGTGACTGGAATAGTAGGGGAAAAACCGGCTAATGGTTGGCACCGAACTCAGGGTACATACCGGCACCAGGATCATGGCAATTTCAGGTAACAGGCGGGTCAGTGCAAACTGCTCCTTGCTGAATACATGGGGAAATAAGAATACAATGTTAATACCTCCTACCGCAAAACCAAGGTAAATCAACAATGTTGAATTGATACTCTGTTGTTTTATTACGCCCATTTATATATAAATAAAATTAACTATTCCCTAATTTGCAATATTACGCTAAATGGAACAGGATTCAACATTTTAACTACCTTTGCGCCCGATGATCCAGTATTTCACAAATATAGATTCCAAAACTGTTGAAATAAAACAGCCGGAAAACGGTGCCTGGGTAAATATTACCCCTCCCCTGAAACAGGCTGAATTTGAACAGTTATCCGAAGAGTTGGATATCCCGCTGGACTTCCTCACGGATTCCCTCGATATCGACGAAAAATCAAGGTATGAGCTGGAAGACAATGTGAAACTCATTGTACTGAAAACCCCCACCGAAAATAATTCGATCAACGAAAGTGATGCCTTCTATATCACTATCCCGATTGTAATTATCCTGACCCACCACCAGATTATCACGGTCAACTCCTTTGATAATACGGCGATCAAGAAATTTCTGAACACCTTCCATAACCGCTCCCCGGAGAAAAGGAATATGATGGTGCTGAAAATCTTCGAAAAAGTGGTCATCAATTTCCTCGATTACCTGAAAGAAATCAACCAGCGCAGGAATATGCTGGAAGCTAAACTCTATGATTCCAACCGGAATGAAGAGCTATTGGGTATCATGCGTATCCAGAAAAGCCTGGTATACTTCGTGACTGCCCTGCGCAGCAATGAACTCCTGCTGATGAAGCTGGAACGGACCAATTTCCTGGGCCTCAACGAAGATGAAAAGGAATTTCTGCATGATTTAATTGTAGATACTTCCCAGGCACTGGAAATGGCCAACGTATACACCAATATCCTCAGTAGTACCATGGATGCCTTTGCAAGCATCATCTCCAATAACCTGAACGTGGTAATGAAACGCCTGACGTCCATTACCATTATCCTTACATTTCCCATGCTGGTGGCCAGTATCTATGGCATGAACGTAGACATCCCCTATCAGCATACCATGCACGCCTTCTATATACCAGTCATCCTTTCGATTGCTATTTCTGTAGTGATCAGCTGGTATTTTATGAAGAAGAAATGGTTCTGACCATTAACTGATACAACCATATGAAAACAGGATTTAACGTAAGAGTTTACGGTATCATGATCAACGAACACCAGCAGGTGCTGGTCAGCGATGAGTATATCCGTGGCGGTTATTTTACCAAATTCCCCGGTGGGGGCCTCGAATTTGGTGAAGGCACCATCGAATGTGTGATAAGAGAATGGCAGGAAGAACTGGGGCAAGATGTAAAAGTAGTAGAGCACATTTATACTACCGACTTCTTCCAGATCTCTGCTTTTGATAACGAAACACAAATCATCTCTATCTATTACCTGGTCAGCCCTACCTCTCCTTTTACGGCCAACGTAAGTACTACTCCTTTTGACTTTACGGTACCAGAAGGCGTAGAAGAAGTAGAGCGCGCCCGCTGGATAGACTGGAACGAGTTTTCCTCCGATGCGGTTACCTTGCCCATCGATAAAGTAGTGGCAGATATTGTTAAAGAAAGATACTAATAGAGCAGAAAGCATAAAGGAGAAAGCAAAAAGCTATTGAGGTGAATGATCAAAGCGAATTAATATCCGCAAAAGTCATTCTTCTCAATAGCTTTTTGCTTTCTCCTTTATGCTTTCTGCTATTCATTAACTACCGGATCCACCAGCGGATGCTCTTTGCCCATAGCCGCTAACTTCATTTTTTTCGCCAGGTCATGCCCCAGGAAACGTTCTATCCGGTGCTCCAACAGGTAGATTAATGGTGTAAGTGCCACTGCCAGTACAAATTTGTAGCTGTAGTTCACCATACAAATGGCGAGTACCCGTTGCCAGCTCCAGTTATTCCCCAGCTTAAAGGCAATAAACAATACAATAAAGCTGTCTACCAGTTGCGACACAATAGTGGAACCTGTAGCCCGCAGCCATACATGCTTATCGCCGGTACGTTTTTTAATACGGTGAAATACCGTTACATCCACGATCTGGCTTACCAGGAAAGCGGTTAAGCTACCGAGAATGATCCACATGCCCTGTCCAAAAATGCTGGTAAAGGCGGTTTGCATATTGGGAACACCATCTGCAGCCTTGCTACCTACCCACCAGCCGTCTGCCGGTACATTGATAGCCACCATAAACATAATGAAGGCATAAGAAATCAGTGCCACTGCGATGTAAGAAATACGGCGCACCGCCTTCGGGCCAAAATATTCATTCACAATATCCGTCATCACAAACTCTAATGGCCACAACAATACCCCTGCGGTTAACGTATAGGATAATCCCGCCTCTCCAAACAGGGTAAATTTATGCGGTGTCTGACCAAATAGTTGTTCCAGTGAGAATAGCTTTCCGCCAATACATTCCGCAATCAATGCGTTGGCCACAAAAAAACTGGTGAATATAACGAACAGCTTAGTAGGCTTGTCGTTTAACAGATGCTTGATCATTTAGTAATTAACTATGAGTTGAAATATAAAAATGGCAATGTTGAGCAAATATAGCCAGGGAGGCAATGTCTTCCATTGTATTTTTTTTAACAATAGCAGCAGCCCGGTCAGCACACAAACCAATCCATTCAACGGGAAAGCAATCCCCACACCCAATACCAGCACATGATTCACGACAGTATCTAACGAATGATCATATACCGTAATACGCAGGATTTCACTGATTAGAAAGCAAAGATTGCATATAAAAGCAAATTTTAGAAGGAACCGTATCCAGCGCATATTGAAATTTCGGATAAATTACAGTTATTTTTGTTTCTTTAAAACTAAATCCAAAATATCCGATGAAGCAAAACTGGCTAAAAGCCATTCTTCCGCACCTTGCAGCAATAGGTATCTTCCTGCTGTTGGCGGTGGTGTATTGTTCTCCCGTCCTGGAAGGTAAAGTAGTAAACCAGGCCGATATGAAGAATGTGGAGGGAATGGCGAAAGAGGCAAAGGACTTTTATGAAGCAACCGGTGAACGCCCTTTATGGACCAACAGCATGTTTTCAGGCATGCCGTCTTATGTGATTTATACTGGTCCTGGTTCCAACCGGATGGCCTACATGAACGCGGTCACTACCCTGAAAACGCCTTTCCCTATTAATATGTTGCTCATGGCGATGCTGAGCATGTACCTGCTCCTTAGCGTCCTGGATTTCAAATACTGGATCCGTGTCATGGGAGCCGTTGCCTTTACGTTTTGCTCCTACAACGTGATCATTATAGACGTAGGCCATATCACCAAAATGTTCGACATCGCGCTGATGCCGGCTGTATTGGCGGGAATTATACTCGCCTACCGTGGCAAGCTACTCACCGGCGCTGCATTAACAGCCCTGGCTACCGGCATGCTCATCTATAATAACCACCTGCAGATTATTTATTATACCCTGATCATGGTGGGCTGCCTGGCAGTGGGCGCTTTTGTTCATGCCCTCCGGGAGAAGCAAATACCACAGTTCTTAAAAGCATCCGGCCTGCTCGCCATTGCCGGTACACTGGCAGTACTTACTTCCATGGACAGCCTGTTGATGCTCCGCGAGTATACCGATTATACAATGCGTGGCAGCAAATCCGAACTCACCCTCGACCAGGGCGATATTACACAAAAGAAATCTACTGGTCTGGATATAGACTACGCATACGACTGGAGCTATGGTAAGGCTGAATCAGGTACCTTCCTGATTCCTGGTTACGTAGGTAACTCTTCTGCACAGAAACTGGGCAGCAATTCCAACTTTGCACAACAAATGGTCAGCCTGGGCGTACCTGCCCAACAGGTGGAGCAATTTGTTGAACAACAGAAATTACCGGTATACTATGGCGCCCAGTCCAAAGGCACCTCCGGCCCGGTATATGTTGGTGCTATCATTTGCTTCCTGTTCGTATTATCGTTACTGTTAGTGAAAAGCTGGCATAAATGGTGGTTGGTAGCAGTAACCATTGTAGGCTTCATACTGGCATGGGGTAAGAACCTGGCATTCATCAACGACTTCCTGTTCTATCATCTCCCCCTCTATAACAAATTCCGTGCACCTGCACAGGCATTGGTACTGCCTTCTCTCACTTTCGTAGTGTTGGGATGCTGGGGATTACAGGAAGTGATCAGCAGCAAACTCTCCAAAGCGGATCTGCTGAAAAAACTGAAAGAAGCCCTGTTCATTACAGGTGGTATACTCCTCAGCTTTGTGTTAATCAGCTATTTCTTCACCGGCTTCAGCAGTGCCAGCGATGCCAATATGCTGGGCTATTTCTCCCAGATGATGGGCGGCGAAGAAAATGGTAAACTCCTGATCCGCGCCCTGGAAAAAGATCGCAGTAGCCTGCTCATCAAAGATGCATTCCGCTCTGCTATCTTCATCCTTATTGCGGCAGGTGCTATCTGGGCCTATCTCAAGGATAAAATAAAATGGCAGGCTGCCCTCCTCATCATCACCGGCGCAGTTGCCATCGACCTCTTGCAGGTAGATAAAAATTACCTGAACAACGATAGCTTCGTAGATGATATGAGCTATATGCAGGTAATGCAGCCGTCTGCTGCTGACCAGCAAATCAAACAGGACCCGGATCCTTACTACCGCGTATTTAATGTTACTACAGCACCGTTTGATGATGCCTCCCCTTCCTACTTCCACAAAAATATCGGCGGCTACAGCCCCGCTAAATTGTGGATCTACCAGGATCTCATCACCCATCAGATCTCCAAACAAAATATGCACGTGCTGAACATGCTCAACACGAAATATTTTATTGTACCTGATCAGAAGGGCGGCCAACCCGTTGCTCAACGTAATCCTGGCGCTTACGGGAATGCCTGGTTTGTGAAAGATATCATCTGGGCGCCAGACGCCAATACAGAAATGAAAACGCTGGACTACCTGAACACCCGCGATTCCGCTGTCATTGACAAACGCTTTGCTGCACAACTGGGTGCTTTCAAACCCGGCGCCGACAGCAGCGCCAGCATCAAGCTCACCAAATACGGCCTGAATAAACTGGAATATGCATCGCATAACCCACAGGAAGGTTTTGGTGTATTCTCTGAAATATACTACCCTGCCGGCTGGAAAGCATTTATCGATGGCAATCCCGCTGATATCATCCGCACCGACTATGCGCTGCGTGGTATCAAAATTCCTGCAGGTGACCATAAAATTGAAATGCGCTTCGAGCCTACGAAAATATTCACCGGCTTAAAAATTGCAGGCATTTCTTCCATATTGCTGCTGCTCCTGGTAGCTGCTATCTTTGGATGGGATTTTTATCAATACATCAAAGGGGAGCCGAAAGCATAAAGGAGAAAGCAAAAAGCCATTGAGGCGAATGATTAAAGCGTAAGGTTATTTCCGCTTATATCATTCGCCTCAATGGCTTTTTGCTTTCTCCTTTATGCTTTCGGCTTTCTCTAGTATCGCTTGGAAAAGATGTATCGCAATCCTATGAACAAATGATGCGCAAAATTGGGAATATGCCCGTAATAACGGCTCAGTATCTTATACCGTTCCTTCCAGGCCAGTTGCTGATGTTGCTTGGAAGTACCACCTACCCTGAATCGCGCTACCACCACATGTGTATGACAAATGTTCCTGGACGCCTTTAAAGTACGGATCATCCAGTCTATATCTGCACAAACTTTATATTGCAAATCATATAACGGGCTTAAACTACGACGAATCACATAGGCCTGGTGCGACACTACCATACCATGTTTCAGGCTTTTCCAGGTAAGCTGCTCCGGCACCTGATGCGGCGTTTGTTCAGAACGCAGGCCAATATCCACCCCATTTTCATCCATGAACATGGCTTCCCCGTAGTATACGTCTGCATGCGCACAGGTAGCAAACATTTTACTCACCACCGTTGCATCCGCCAATACATCATCTGCATTTAAAAACAACAGGTAGTCCCCTGTAGCCAGCTGCATACCTTTATTCATGGCATCATACAGGCCCTTATCTTTTTCAGAAATCACTTTGGCAATACGGGAACGGTATTTCTCAATCACCCCCAGCGTATTATCCCTGGAAGCGCCATCCACAATAATGTATTCAATATGCGGATAGGTTTGCGCCAGCACGCTCTGAATGGTGCTTTCTATAAATTTCTCCGCATTAAAACATACGGTGATAATACTCAATACCGGGTTTGCTGATTGGCTCATGTAAATAATTATAGTGGTTCCTTTACCACGGATTGAAACAACTCATAATATTGTTTGGCTACCACCGGCATACTAAAACGCTGTTCTACGTATGCCCGCGCCGCCTTACCGAACAGGCGGCAACGCACCGGGTCCTGCAATAAAGACAACGTATGCGCCGCAAATTGTTCCTGGTTGCCTGGCGCTATCACATACCCCGTTTCCCCATGCTTTACTATTTCCCGGCAACCACCTACATCAAACGTAATACAGGCCGTTTCACAACTGCTGGCTTCTATCAACACATTGGGCAGGTTATCTGCTTTGGTGGGATAGAAGAATATATCACTGGCGCTATAGCACTGCATCATTTTCTGCGTATCCTTCACGTATCCGGTGTACACACACTCCAGGTGCCTGAAGGTGCCCGGTAGGCGATCCCTGCCAATCATGAGCAGGTATACTTTATGTGTCAGCTGTTGATCCAGCCGTTGTAATATTTGCAGTAATTCCGCGCCTCCTTTAAACTCGCTGTTAAACAGCCTTTCGGATACAAAGGTAATAACGGACGCATCTGCCGGTAATCCCAACGCCTGCCGGGAAGCGGCCCGGTCCTGTGGCAGAAAATAATCTGTATCAATCGGATTGGGAATATGATATAACGGCTCCTCCCGGGTGAGCGGACTTTCCAGGGTCATATTGTATAGCCATTCAGAAGGAGAAACGATGTGCAGGTCGCTCGCGGCATACAGGCGTTGCTTTCTGCGCATGAGGTAATTACCGGTGGGTAATCCCATGGCAGGGGAATGTGTATGCTCCGATTTGCCGGCCCTGCCTGATTTCCAGGCGGTGTCGCCAAAAGTATGCGCGGCATTGCCGGTCAGGGCCCACATATCATGCAGGGTCCACACTACCGGGGCGAGTACGGACAAACGCGGCAACAACGTAGCATCAAAGTAGCCACCGTGTATATTATGTAAACTGATAACGTCCGGCTGAAAAGCACGCGCAGCACGCATGATGACCGGCGTAGAGAAAGGAAAATATAAATATTGTAACCCCAGCTTATTGCTGACTACATTCAGTCCTCTTTCTATCACATTGCGTACCATACCCGGACGGGTAACAGTAACACCGGCAGATGCCCGGTGCGTACCTACCACAAAATGATTGTCGGTATGATAATACTGCGAAAGCCCGGCTGCTATCCGTTGCGCTGCAATCGCTGCACCGCCGCTGTTCTCATATTTATTGATAAAAAGTATTCTCACCCGCTAGTATTTAAAGAACTGTTGCATATGCCTGCGAAATACGTCAATGGGCCAGTCGCGCACCAGGATACGGGGCAAGGCATATGGATTGCTCCAGCTATGCACCTGTCCGTAGTAATTGGCCGTCACCAGTTGTAAACCCAGTTTCTGACAGGCTTTTATACTATCTGCGTTGTAATAACGTTTGGTTCCCAGGAATTTCCGGCCGCCAAAAGGATAAGAGAAATGTACCTGGGGCGCGCCCAGTGTGCTTTCCAGTATTTCCTTCGACCTGCCTATTTCTTCATATTGTTCTTCGTAGCTCAACATCCCTACTGCCGGATGCCGGTGGGTGTGGCAACCAATGGTAGCATAGGCTGCATTGTTCATCCCTTTTAGTTCGTCCCAGGTCATAAGGCGATGCGTAGGCCGGCCAATAGCATCTTTGCCGGACCATTCATATAATTGCGCCATCGCGGCATCAATCATATCCGGTTTGCAGAAACGTAACACCTGCTGCAGGGCATAATAGGTTTCCCGTATAGCCGTGAGCGTGTCTGTGGGGTATTGCCACATCTGCCCGTTAATATGAATACGTAATACCGGTGGCAGATTGCTGTCGGTGAGCAGGATACGTTCCAGGTCATCCCACCACAACTCGTAATTCGTATTCAGTTTGGAAGTGGTGATATAAAAAAGGGCAGGTACCTGCCGTTGCGTCAATATCGGCAACGCTTCGTGGTAGTTGTCGGCGTATCCGTCATCAAACGTAATAAACACAGACCTTTCCGGGAATGCCTTCTTATTTTTTACGTGATATAAAAAGCGATCGGCATCCAGTACAGTATAGTCAGATGCCAGGTGGGTAAGCTGTGCATTGAAGTTGGCGGGCGTAACAGACAAGTCCTGCGGGTCCTGCTGTAAGGTAGTGACCCGGTGATACAATAAGATCACTGCCGGCCGCTGCACTTTGTTCGCCACATAGTGCATCACTGAAAATACTTTTTGACTCACGTTTCCCATCAGATAGTACTTTATAATCGTATCAGGCGCGCTTGATATTAAGCACCACCGGTGACTTTTCTCCAGTATTTTTTGAGCCTGTTTTTAATTTTTGCGGGAATAGTCATCCCGGCTTTTGCCCGCAGAAATTTAGAAAACAATTTCTCCATCGGCAGGTTATTCTGTACCGGGATATCGCCTACGGGGATGGGCGACTGGCACACTTCTGTATATAAGTAATCTTCGGCGGTACTATGATGCGTTGCGGCAACGCCGTTGCCATCATGTCTTACCAGCGATTTCACCGGGTATAACGTCAGCATATCATGCAGGTAGGCGGTACCTCTCCAGCGAATGGCCCAGGAACTTACCTTACCTTGTTTATGCTGCCGTAGCATCCTGTAAAACGGGTAAGCACCCCATAAATCAAATGCCCGTTTCAACCCTTTGGCTTTTATCTCAGTCATCACCTTATCGGTATCCGCTTCAAACTTGCTCCAGGCACGGCTCCAGGTACCCCATCCGAGACTGCCCGGGTCATGCACCAGGAAAGTAGTGTCGGCATAGTTAGCTGGCATTTCAAATGGATACAGATAACCATGCACCGCCATCAGCTTTTCTTCCTCCGCATATTTGACCAGTGCATCGTTCATATATTTCAGGAAGAAGGGCGACAGCGTCAGGTCATCTTCCAAAACAATTATTTTACCGTGCTGACCAATCACTTCTGTTACCCCGTCAATTACGGAGGTAGCCAGTCCTTTGTTTTTCTCCGATTCCCGAATCACTACCTGTTTACACCATGGCTGGCTGCGCACTATTTCCCGCACCTGTTTAATCCGTTCCAGCTGTTCCGGGGAAGCCCCTGCTTTGGCGCCATCACAGTACACATATAAGGTACTTTCTTTCGCTTCCTCATTTTTGCTCAGGCACTGCAAAGTATTGAGCGTCAAATCAGGTCGGTTGTAAACAAATAGTACGATGGGAGCGAATTCCATAAATGTAATAAGTCCCCGCAGAGCGGGGTGGTTAAGTTAAAACGGTAAAAATCGTATAAAATTAACAATAAAACAAATGTGTAGAACGGCGTTAAAGTCTTCCTCCGCCGGCAAAATAGCGCTTCCAGTAAGGTTCATTCAGATCGCTGATAATCACGCCGGCACTGGTAGATGCATGTACAAATTTATCGTTTTCGAGATAGATGCCTACATGGGAAATACGCTTCTTATGAATCCGGAAAAATACCAGGTCTCCTTCGCGCAAATCACGTACACTGAGTCTTCTTATCTGTGTAAACAAGTCGGCGGAGTTACCGGAAAGACCCGACTGGAATACCGCATTCATCAGGGTATTCACGAATCCCGAACAATCAATACCTGCACGGCTTTTCCCTCCCAAGCGATAAGGAGTGCCCCACCATTCTTCAATAAAACCATACAACTTCTGGTTTAGCACGTCTTCTACGGGAACATCCAGCAACTGCGCATATTTAAACTGCCAGCTCTGTGCATTCTCCAGTGTGGCGCTACCCCTGGTAATATTTTTACTGATGCTGATATCTTTATTGTTAAAGCTATTGCTGTTGCGCGGATGATGGTTAGTTGCAATGCCATCTATAAATTCAACAGGCCTGTTGTTGCCGCTGCTAGTGGGCGTGGTAGTGGTTTTCTTACTGGTAGTACTTTTCTTCAGTGAAGCGCAGGAACTAAGTGACAAGGCACAAATCGACAGCTTCACAAATAAATGTCCCTTTACTCTGATCATAATCGGCAGGCTAAATTTTCGCTAAAATACAAATATTGCGCAGAAGGCCAAGGCGTTAGGAAAGAATTACGAATTCCTAATTCGTAATTCTTTCCTTTTTCCCGTACTTTTGTCGCTTGACGAAATAGATTAGCTGATGAATTTCTCCCATTTACACGTTCATACCCAATTCTCCTTACTGGATGGTGCTGCCGATATCAAATCACTGTATAAAAAAGCCATGGCTTCTAATCAGCCTGCCCTGGCCATTACAGACCATGGTAATATGTTTGGCGCATTCCAGTTTGTGGCAGAAGCATATAATAATAAACTCAATCCGGGCGACCCGAAAGATAAAAGATTAAAAGTAAAACCGATTGTGGGCTGCGAATTTTATGTGGTAGAAAACCGTCATAAACGCGCCTTTACAAGAGAAGAAAAAGATGTACGTTACCACCAGGTATTGCTGGCAAAGGATGATGAAGGTTACCGTAACCTGATCAAACTTTGTTCACTGGGATATATGGAAGGCCTGTATGGTAAATATCCACGTATCGATAAAGAACTGGTAGTACAGTACCACAAAGGCCTCATTGCTACTACCTGCTGCCTCGGTGCTTCCGTTCCCAGGATTATTCTTCGTCATGGAGAAGAAGCCGGAGAAAAAGAATTCCGCTGGTGGCTGGATATTTTTGGAGATGATTTTTATGTGGAGCTGCAACGCCACGGTATTCCGGAACAAGACCAGGTAAACGTAGTGCTGCTGCGCTTTGCAGAAAAGTACAATGTAAAAGTAATCGCCTCCAACGATTCTCACTATGTAGACCAGGCAGATGCAAATGCACACGACATCCTGCTTTGTATCAACACGGGTGAAAAGAAAAGTACCCCTACCAATAAAGATTTTTCCGACGACGATGCGGCCGGCCCCAAAAAAGGACGCTTCGCGTTTTATAACGACCAGTTTTATTTTAAGACGACGGAAGAAATGAGCAAATTGTTTCATGATCTTCCGCAAGCCATTGACAATACCAACGAAATTGTAGATAAAGTAGCGCTGCTGGATCTTAAAAGAGATATCCTGCTGCCGAACTTCCCCATTCCAAAAGAATTTTTCACACAAGACCAGTACCTGCGGCATATCACCTTCGAAGGCGCCCGCAACCGCTACCAGGAAATGACCGCTGATATTGAAGAGCGTATCAACTTTGAGTTGCAGGTAATTGAAAACATGGGATTTGCCGGCTACTTCCTCATCGTGGCCGACTTCATCAAAGCGGGCCGTGAACTGGGCGTATTCATTGGTCCGGGTCGTGGTTCCGCTGCCGGTTCCGCTGTGGCCTACTGTATTGGCATCACCAATATTGACCCCATTAAGTATAACCTGCTGTTTGAGCGTTTCCTCAACCCGGAACGTAAGAGCATGCCCGATATTGATACGGACTTCGATGATGAAGGCCGTCAGAAAGTAATTGACTACGTAGTACAGAAATATGGCCGTAACCAGGTGGCGCAAATCATCACCTATGGTACCATGGCTGCTAAAATGAGTATCAAGGACGTTGCCCGTGTAATGGACCTGCCACTGGTAGAATCCAACGGACTGGCCAAACTGGTACCAGACAAGCCCGGCATTCAGCTGGACCGTATCTTCAACGCCCCCCTCGAAGGAGAAAAAAGTCTGGCCGATAAAGAAGGCCTCGCCGGGGAAGATATTGAAAACGTAAAGAAACTCCGGGAACTGATTACCGGAACAGACCTCCAGGCCGAAGTACTCCGCGAAGCCTGCGTACTCGAAGGCTCTGTACGTAATACCGGTATCCACGCAGCGGGTATCATCATTGCCCCGCAAGACCTGTACGACCTCATCCCCGTTTCTACCGCCAAAGACTCCGACCTCCTCGTTACCCAGTTCGAAGGAAGCATTATCGAGTCTGCCGGCGTTATCAAGATGGACTTTTTGGGTTTGAAAACCCTCACCATCATCAAAGGAGCGCTGGAGCTAATCCGCCAAAACCACGGCATCACCATTGAAATAGACAATATTCCACTGGACGACGCCAAAACATACGACCTCTATCAAAAAGGGGAAACCAACGCTACATTCCAGTTCGAGTCGCCCGGTATGCAGAAATACCTGCGCGAGCTGAAACCGGATAGATTCGACGATCTCATTGCGATGAACGCCTTGTATCGTCCGGGGCCACTGGAGTACATCCCTTCCTTTATCCGTCGTAAACACGGGCTGGAGCCGGTACAATACGATATTGCTGAAATGGAGGAATACCTCAACGATACCTACGGTATCACGGTATACCAGGAGCAGGTGATGTTGCTGAGCCAGAAACTGGCTAACTTCTCCAAAGGGGATGCGGACGTACTCCGTAAAGCCATGGGTAAGAAGCAGATCGCGGTACTGAATAAGATGAAGGCCCAATTCATGGAAGGTTGTGCCAAAAATGGCCACGACCCTAAGGTCTGCGACAAAGTGTGGACAGACTGGGAAGCCTTCGCCTCTTATGCATTCAACAAGTCGCACTCTACCTGCTACGCATTTGTGGCCTATCAAACGGCCTACCTGAAAGCCCACTACCCTTCTGAGTATATGGCTTCGGTACTGAACTGCGCCAGCAATATTGAAAAGATTACCTTCTTCATGGAAGAGTCCAAACGCATGGGCATCGACGTATTACCGCCCGATGTGAATGAATCTTTCAAAGGCTTTGCGGTGAACAAGCAGGGCCAGGTGCGCTTCGGCCTGGGTGGCCTGAAAGGTGTGGGTGAAGCGGCCATTGAAAACCTGCTGGAAGAGCGTAAAAAAGAAGGTCCCTTCAAAAATATCTTCGATTTCATCAAACGCGTAAATCAGCGTGCGGTCAACAAGAAATCACTGGAAGCCCTGGTGATGTCCGGTGCTTTCGACAGCTTCCCTGAATTACACCGTGCACAATACTTCCACAAGCCGGAGGGTGAGCAACTCAATGGCCTGGATAAAATAGTAAAGTTCGGTCAGCAGGTAACTGCCGGCTCCTCCAATATTGGTAGCCTCTTCGGGGCAGATGATCTGCCGGATGTAGAGCCGCCAAAAATCCCGAACTGCGATGCCTGGCCGCTGATCATGAAACTGAACAACGAGAAAGATATTACAGGTATCTACATCTCCGGGCATCCGCTGGATGATTATCGTTTTGAAATGAAACACTACCATATGAACTCCGTGCAGGAACTGGTAGAATATCAGACAGAAATCGCCCAACCCGGCGGTACCGGTGGACGCTCCCGGGAACGTAATTTCCGGCTGGCCGTATACATCACCAATGCCCAGGAAAGAATTTCCCGTAACAACCGGCAATTTGGGGTAATGACCATAGAAGATTATACCGGCAAGTTTGAATTTGCCCTCTGGAGTGAAGATTTTATCCGCTTTGCCCCCTACCTGAAGCCCGGATTATGCCTCTTTATCAATGGCGGCTTCAAATCCAAGCGTTTCAACGATAATGAATACGAGTTTAAAGTAAGTAGCATACAATTACTGCAGGAAGTGAAGAAAACGCATACCAAACAGATTTATCTGAATACGATGCCTAAATTCATCAACAAACAAACGGTAGACTTCCTGGTAGACAATGTCAACCGTTTTCCGGGCAATAGTACCCTGCATGTGCACCTGACCGACCGGGACGATCAAACACAGGCTAAACTGCATACTTTTAACCGGAATATTGAGATGAATGACGAGCTGGCAGTGTTTCTGCATAAACAACCTGACATTGATGTGTATATAGAGATAATCAATAAGTAGTGATGCCAAAAATGCAGTAATTTGCACGTGGATTAAGATTTGATAATAACATAACATAATTCGAAAAATCAAAACAATCGTTAAATAAAACATTTTAAATCGTAGTATATGGCTTTAGAAATCACTGACGCGAACTTTGAAACGGAAGTTCTGAATTCCGATAAATTAACTGTTATTGACTTTTGGGCAGAATGGTGTGGTCCTTGTCGCGCTATCGGTCCGGTAATTGAAGAATTATCTAAAGATTACGCAGGCAAAGTAAACATTGGAAAAGTTAACGTGGATCAGAATCCACAGTTATCTATCAATTACGGTATCACCAGCATTCCTGCTATCCTTTTCGTAAAAGGTGGCCAGGTAGTGGACAAACAGGTGGGTGCTGTGCCTAAATCCGTACTGGATAAAAAAATACAGGCCAATATGTAATTTTTATAAAAACTGAGTTTAGGAGCGCGACGGAATAATCCGTCGCGCTTTTTTTGTCTTGTTCAGGATTAAACTGATTACACTGATTACATTTATTGATTTTAGAAAGATGACCGAAAAGAATATACCTACTCTATCTCCCCTATCGCCGTCAACAAAAAAAATAAGTATAATCAGCCTAATCCTGAGCAAGACAAAAATCCCCGTTCTTTCCCGTATCTTCATTTACAAATTCTACTTTATTGCGCCATCAGTTTATTATCCTTCTTACCTTTTTCTGTTGCGCTACTGCTATGGCACAGCGCAAATGCGGTACCGCAGAAGCCTTGCAACAACGGGTTCAAAAAATTCCGCGTTTACAGGAATTGTTGCAAAAAAACGAAGCCCTTATGCAACAGGGGCAAATCCGACAACGCCTGTATGTCCGACCGGAATCAACCCCGGTATCGGTATCTATCCCGGTAGTGGTACATGTGCTGCTCGATGATCCCAGTGTGGTGACCGATGCGCAAATCCAGTCGCAGATCGATGTGTTGAACCGCGATTACAATGCCGCCAATACAGATATTTCCCAGGTGCCCCCCGTTTGGCAATCCATCATTGGCAATACGCAAATTCATTTTTGCCTGGCGCAACGTACGCCCGGTGATGAGCCAACCAATGGCATTGTACGGGTGAAAACAGCACCCGGACAAAGCTTTTCTATCCTCAATGGTGCGGCGGATGCCAAATATGCCGCTACCGGTGGCACAGAGGGCTGGGACCATTCCAAATACCTGAATATATGGGTCACCCGCCTTTCCGGCAATTACCTGGGCGTGGCGGCCCCTCCGGGAACCGGCTACCCGCTGGAACAGGAAGGGGTGGTAATACAATACACCGCGTTTGGCACTACCGGCAGTGTAGGCGGGATATATAACCTGGGCCGTACCGCTACCCACGAAATAGGCCATTATTTTGGTTTAAAACATGTTTGGGGAGATGATAATGGCGGCTGTACCATCGATGATGGGATCACCGACACGCCCCTGCAGGGTGATAATACCTACGGATGTCCTTCTTTCCCTAAACTGGATAATTGTTCTACCACGTTTCCGGGTATTATGTTCATGAACTACATGGACTATACGGACGATGCCTGCATGCATCTCTTTACCGCCGGCCAGGTAGACCGGATGCGTTTTGTATTGGAAAATATTACGGAGAGCCTGATGAGCTCCAATGGCTGCGTGCCGCCGGTGCTGGCAGGCAATGACGCTTCACTGGTAAGCGTTACAGCGCCGGATGGTAAAATATGCGACAACCATATTACACCCACAGTAGTGCTGCGCAACCGGGGTACTAATCCGCTCACCAAAGTGACCATCTGGTACCAGCTCAATGGTAGTGCGCTCACCTCCTACCAGTGGACGGGGAACCTCGCCAGCTTACAGCAAACAACAGTGACCCTGCCGGGCGCTGATGTGGCTATTAACACATATAACCTGAAAGCCTATACGCAATCTCCCAACGGACAAGCCGATGGCAATGTATCCAACGATACTGCGAATATCCGTTTCCGTTATGATGCAGAAGCCAGGCTTCCCCTCTCACAAGGCTTCGAAGACGATAGCTTCCCGCCACCAGGCTGGGATCTCTATAATCCTGACCGCAGCTTTACCTGGGAACGTTCCCGTGATGTAGGCAGAAACAGCCACGCGTCTGCTTTGATCCGCAACCTGGGCTATAATACCAACGATCAAACAGACGACCTCATTACACCGGTTATTGATCCGCAGGGCGCCGATTCGGTATTCCTGTTTTTCGATGTGGCAGCAGCCGTATATTCAGATCCGTCCAGCACCGGTATTTCCTGGGATACGTTACAGATTATCACCACCAATGATTGCCGCCAAACCGGCACACTGCTCTATTCCAAATGGGGCCCCAACCTGATTACAAGGGCAAAACCAATACAAACCGAGTTTGTACCCACCGCCAGCGAGTGGCGCCGGGATTCTGTGGATCTGACCGCTATTGCACATAAAGGAAAATTTCAAGTAGCCTTCAGAAATATTTCAAATTCAGAGAATAACATTTATATTGATAATATAAATATTGTCACGAAAGAAGTAAATCCTTCGCTCCGGGAAAAGGGGATTTTAGTGAACCCCAACCCTACCACCGGCATCTTTTGGGTCACTTTTTACCAGGTACCGGAAGACCTGCAACAGGTTGCTATTTACAACACGCAGGGACAACTAATGGGTAGCCAACCAGCATCAGCAATAGGCGCCGGCAACCGGCTTACCTTTAATTTGGTAAATGAGCCAAATGGTGTTTATTTTGTAAAATTAATTTACAGGAACAGGGCCAACACCATCAAATTAATGAAAGTAAGATGACGACGAGAAAAGATAATCCGGCTGTTCAAACGCTCCTTCAGCAACCCAACCTGGACGCAGCACTGAAGCGCATTGCAGAAAAGATCCTTCAACAGGAAAGAATTACGCCCGATGAAGGGCTGGTCTTATTTGAAAAAGCAGATATCGGCCTTGTAGGCGCGTTAGCCAACCATGTACGCGAACGCATGCATGGCGACAAGACCTACTTCAACCGCAACTTTCATATAGAACCAACGAACGTCTGTGTATTTACCTGCCACTTCTGCTCCTATTCCCGCCTGTATAAGAACCGGGAAGATGGATGGGAACTGAGCATCGACCAGATGATGGACATCGTAAAAAAATACGACAACCAACCCGTTACAGAAGTACATATCGTAGGTGGCGTACATCCTAAAATGCAACTGGACTTTTTCGTGGAACTGATCAAACAAATCAGGGCACACCGTCCGGACCTGCACGTGAAAGGATTTACCGCCGTGGAACTCGATTATATGTTCCGTAAAGCCAAAGTAAGCGTAGACGAAGGCATGCGCATCCTCAACGAGGCCGGCCTGCAATCCATGCCTGGCGGCGGTGCGGAAATATTTGCCCCCGCAGTACGCGCCAAAATATGCCACGATAAAGTAGATGCCGACGGATGGCTCGCCATTCACAAAGCTGCTCACCTCCGTGGCATGCACACCAACGCTACCATGCTGTATGGCCATATCGAATCCTTTGCAGACCGCATTGATCACATGGAACGCTTACGTAGCCTGCAGGATGAAACCGGTGGTTTCAATACCTTCATCCCGCTGAAATTCCGTAATAAAGGCAACGACATGTCTGATATCCCGGAAAGCTCCATCGTGGAAGATCTGCGCCTGTACGCAATAGCCCGCCTCTACATGGATAACTTCCCCCACCTGAAAGCCTACTGGCCTATGCTGGGAAGAAATACCGCACAACTAACCCTCTCTTTCGGTGTAAACGACCTGGATGGCACCATTGATGACACCACCAAGATCTATTCAATGGCCGGTGCAGAAGAACAAAATCCATCTATGAACACGGCGCAACTGGCCCAACTGATTAAACAGGCCGGCAGAAGACCCGTGGAAAGAGATACCGTATACAACGAAATACAGGACTACACAAACGTGGTTTTTTCTGATGAAGAATTGCTGACCAAATAGTATTTCTATCTTATGCAATTACACCTGAAATGTATATTGATTGCCAGTTTATACGCTGCCGGCTGTCACCAGAGTACCAACAACAATAACAACAATACAGTAGATACCCCTGTAGTAACTACCCCTGAAGCAGCCACGGTAACTTCCAATGGCACCACCTTCAAAAAACAAGGTACCCTCGCTTTCCTGGGAAAATCCGGTGCAGACACCCTGCGCAAAATTGATATACAGCTGGCGCAAACCGACGAGCAACGCGCCGATGGATTGATGTATCGTAAATCAATGACAGATGATCAGGGCATGCTCTTCATTTTTCCGGACATGGAAGAACGCGCCTTCTGGATGAAAAACACCTACATCTCCCTGGATATTATCTATATAGCAGATAATATGGAAATCGTATCCATTCAGAAATACGCCACACCACTATCAGAAGAAAGTTTGCCTTCCTACAAGAAAGCCAAATATGTACTCGAAGTAAATGGTGGTTTCTCCGATAAATACCACATCGCCTACGGAGATAAAATCGTTTACCAGCAATAATATTAAAAGAGAAGCCCCCCGCAGACGCGGGGGGCTTTTTTGCTCTATGATACATATTTGATCGCTAACACTAATAGCCTCTTTATACTTGCGCTGCAGCATTTACTACTTCAAGAATATGCAACTGTGTTTTCCCCGCAGGTACTTCCCAATCAATTACATCACCCGTGCTATACCCCAACAGGGCCGTACCAATGGGCGACAGGATCGATAACTTACCTTCCTGCAAATTGCTTAATGCCGGCAGCACCAGCTGTACACTCCTGACCTGTCCGCTGCGCTCATCCCTGAACTGCAACGTTGAATTTACCTGCACTACATGGTCAGGTACTTTGCCCTTTTTAACAACAGCCCTGTCCAGCTCCTCTTTAAGTTTGTGGGTAGCCGGCGCTTCATAGCACAGGGTTTTAAGGATTTCGTAATCATGTAGGGACACAATGATCTGTTTCTTTTTCATGATGACCGGGTTTTGATGATTAATAGCTTTTAGCATTTCACTGCTAGCTTTTAGCTTCTAATAGCTGATGGCTAATAGAAGCTAAAAGCTGTTTCGGTGCATATATTTCCTGATAAGATCGTACCTCCGTTCTCGTTATTCTTCTGAACAGGGCTGCAGGACTCACCGTCTCTGGTGAAGCAAAGCCACAGGCCCCCATCAGTTCCGCCAATGCCGCAATGGTGTTACGGTGATAGTTGGCTACACGTACCCGCTTATCGGCCACATTCACCCCCTGGTAAAGGGTAGGATCCTGTGTGGCTACGCCTACCGGGCAACTGCCGCTATCACATTGCAATGCCTGGATACAACCTAACGCCAGCATCATACCACGGGCACTGTAGCACGCGTCTGCTCCTATCGCCAACACTTTCAGGATGTCGAAACCCGTAATAACTTTACCACTCGCCATAATGCGGATATGCTGTTTCAGGTCGTAATGACGCAACAGGTTTACAACCAGCGCCAACGCATCATATAAAGGCATCCCGATGGAGTCCGTAAACTCCAGTGGCGCCGCACCGGTACCACCTTCCGCACCATCCACGGTGATAAAATCCGGGTAAATACCGGTATTTACCATCGCGATACAAATACGTTCAAACTCATCTGCACGGCCCACACACAGCTTAAACCCTACCGGCTTGCCACCGGAAAGTTTACGTAACTGCTGTAAGAAAGTCAGCATCTCATATTCATTACTAAAAGCGGTATGCGCAGCAGGCGATAATACGCTGGTACCTGGTTTTACCTTACGAATCGCCGCAATTTCAGGCGTATTTTTAGCAGCAGGCAACACCCCTCCCTTACCGGGTTTGGCTCCCTGGCTTAATTTCAATTCAATCATTTTTACAGATGGTTCCGCAGCTGCCACCGCAAATACTTCCGCAGAGAAATTCCCCTGCTCATCGCGGCAACCAAAATAACCGGTACCAATTTGCCAGATCAGGTGGCCACCATGCTGCAAATGATAAGGACTAATCCCTCCCTCTCCGGTATTATGCGCAAAACCTCCTAACTGTGCACCTCCGTTCAGCGAAGCAATGGCCGTTTTACTCAACGCCCCATAACTCATGGCGCTCACGTTCAGCAAGCTGGCGTTGTAAGGCTGTGTACATTGGGCGTTACCAATGTTCACCCGCAAATCTTCCGCTTTTACTTTCATCGGGAACGCAGTATGAGCGGCCCATTCATAGCCTGGCTCATACATGTTGTCCAACGCACCAAAAGCCACAGTTTGTTTAACATCTTTTGCACGCTGATACACCACCGCACGCTGACGGCGATTAAATGGCCTTCCATCGGTATCCGATTCAAAGAAATACTGACGCATCTCCGGCCTGATTTGCTCCAACAGGTAACGCAACCGTCCCAGTAAAGGGTAGTTACGCAACAACGCATGCTTCCTTTGCAGCCGGTCATAAAGGGTTAACAGGGTGAGTCCTACTGCCACGGGCAACAGGAACCATCCGGTTAAGTATCCACGATAAAGACTTGTAGCGACGCTCACATCCAGCAACAGGCATAAAAGGTAAACTGCCCATCGTGCTATCCGATGATTCATAAAACTGTTTTTATAAGATTGTTTTGGAAAAAATACGAATGGAATAAAACTACACAGATACAGGTAGTCATTCCCCCGGGTACAACGCTTTATATACTAAAAGTTGCCCGGGATTAAGTGTTGAAGTCTTTGGGGCAGGATAAGAACGGCAATAAGAACCCGCCGATACGCTTGCACGTAAGGGAAGTGTTCTGAAATAGTAATATGGTATTTGCCGGATTCAATTAATTATTAATTGTAATCCGGCAAATATAAGGGATTTATTTCCAATAAACTATCATTTTGCTAGCTCAGGTGCTGTAAACGGCTTCTGCCGGCCGTTGTACTGCTTACGCACCTGCTGTATGTCGGCAGCAGTGACCTTATCGGCACTATTTTTCCAGGCACTACGCAGGAAGGTCAGCAGTTGTGCAATATCTGCATCATTGAATTCATCGCTGCCGCCAATGCCTGGCATATCACCATTTATTTCCGGCGCTTTGTATACTTTTCCGTGTACTTCCACCGGTCCGGTTAAGCCGTACAATACAATAGAAATAAAGGCTTTCTTATTGCCATTTACCCAGTTGCTTTCATTCAGTGGAGGCGCCATAGCGGCAATACCTTCTCCGTTCTTACCATGACAGGTTTGGCAAACGGTATTAAATATTTTATAGCCACGGGGCAATGCAGTCCTTAATGCTTCCATCTTTTTAGCATTGGCCTTGTTATCCAGGTTTTTTAACACCTTTTCCAGCTGCCGGCGCAATGCCAGTGTAGTATCCGGATTCCAGGCAATCACCTGTTTCAGTAAAGCAGGTTCCCGGTTTACAGCATTATTGACCAATGCAGATGCCACATAACGGTCAGGCGCATACGCTTTTATCATTTTCTCTTCCAGTCGCGCTGCGGCCGCTTTGTCCGCTTTTCCAAGGGCTGGCAGCAGGTAACCCACAGCCGGCGCCAGGTAAGCATTATCGGATAAGGTGTCTAACGCAGTGGCCATGGCTTTTGCATTACCGCTATTCAACACAGACGGCAACGCGGCCAGCGCCTGCATTTTCAGCATGGCGTTGTTATTTCGCCAGATACCTTCCAGGTCTGCCGCAGTTAACAGATGTAATCCTTCCAGTGTCCAGAGCGCATGTACCTGTACGGCAGAAGCGATATCCGAATGCAGCAATTCCCTTAACGCCGGCAATACTTCTTTTAACTGGCGATCAATGATCAGCTGCTGCGCCTGGTCACGTAATGCACCGTTGGGGGAGCTGAGTTGCTTCACTAATCCCGCAGGACTGTGATCTGCCGGCGATGCGGCAGGCAAAGTCCCCGCCGGGATAATGCGATAAATACGACCCGCATTCAGCGGCTGTGTGAGCTGCCGCATTTTCACTTCATTCTTTAAGTATTCGGTGATGTACGTTTTATGTTGCAGGATCCCGCGATACATATCAGCGATATACAGCGCGCCATCGGGGCCTGTTTTCAAATCCACCGGACGGAAACGTTCATCATCACTGGCTAAAAACTCCTTGCCCTGATATGCCTGTACGCCCTTCACCACAAAGCTGCTATCCGACAGCATATTTCTTTTGATGAGATTGGCAGAAGGCTCTGCCACAAAAGCGTTGCCCTGGTAAGTAGCTGGCAACAGATTACCCCGGTAAATCAGCGGGCCACAGGCGGCAGTGAAGTTAACGAGGCGCAGGCTATCATCCAGCGTACCTTTCTGGTATCCGCGGTTTACGCCCGGTGTGGGGTGAATGGGATAGGTTCGGTTATCTGGTACTATTCGCTGATCAAAGCCTGCATCATTCTGCTGCTGCGGGTTGGTGCCACCTAATCCGGGCAGGAAGTAGTCGCCCAGCAGGTTTTCTGAGTTGTTATTATAATAGAGGCGTCCCTGGTTGTCCTGGGTGATACCCCACTGCCCCCGGAAATGGGTAGCTTCTTTCAGCCATTTATTGCCTGCCTTACGGTAACGCCTATCCGATTTTGCATTGTAGATCCAGTTATCCATGGCTCTTAGTAAACCATTGGGTTGGTGTTCTACGTTACCGCCGGCAGCGTATTGATCATCTACGAGTGTTTTCTTACCGGGTTTGTCGTGGTTAATTTCCACAAACCACAGCTGAGGAGGCGTGGCTACGAGTATGCCATTCTCTATCAGGCAAATAGCCCTGGGGAGTACCAGCGAGTCAAGGAAAACGGTTCTTTTATCCATGACGCCATCGCCGGTGGTGTCTTCCAAAATCACAATTTTGCCATCAGGTTTCTCCTCTCCGGTACCAACGGTATCGGGCATAAAGCCGGTCATTTCCACCACCCACATGCGGCCACGTTCATCAAACGTCATGGCTACCGGGGCTACTACCATAGGTTCTGCTGCCACCAACTGTACCTTCAGGCCTTTGTCGTACGTCATATGACTGATGGCCGTTTGCGCATCCAGAACGGGTGAAGCAGCATACTGCTTCCGCATGGCCAGAGAATCCTGTTCGTGTTTATTTCCTTCCTGGTGTTGATCCCGCTGCCCACAGGCAAAGAGCGCGAGACATAACGTGGTCATTAAATAGTGGGTACGCTGCATTGTTATAAATCGATTGCGAAAAGTAAAAATACATTTCTGAAAATATTTTTTTTTAAAAATTATATGAGATAACAGTTTCGCATTTGCACCACTTCAAAAAGCCTTATCTTCGTCGCTTTATTGCATACATTTTACGATTTATTTGCATTTATGGAACGCTTTCAGGGCATCATAGGCATTGTACTTATCTTGGGCATCGCCTTTTTGTTTTCTAACAACAAAAAAAAGATCAACTACCGATTGGTATTGAGTGGAATTGGGTTGCAGGTAGCTATTGGGCTTTTGGTTTTTAAGGTGCCTCCTATTACATGGTTTTTTCAGCGGGTAGGTGATGCCATGGGGAAACTGGAAGCTTTTGCCCGCAAGGGAGCCGCCTTTGTTTATGGTGGTATTGGTATAACCCAGCATGATGGCAGTGTAAAAGATTATGCAGGCGGTGGGTTTGTATTTGCCTTTAACGTAACGGCCACCATCATCCTGGTATGTGTACTGGTAGCGGTTTTATATCATTATGGTATTATGCAGCGTGTAGTAGCGGTGATTGCCCGGGCCATGAACTTTGTGATGCGTGTAAGTGGTGCAGAAGCACTGAGCAACGTAGCCAGCGCCTTTGTGGGGCAGGTAGAAGCCCAGGTGATGATCCGTCCTTACCTTTCCAGCATGACTAAAAGCGAGATACTGGCCTCTATGAGTGGTAGTTTGGCCTGTATTGCCGGGGGGATCCTGGTGGTATACGTAAACATGGGATTACAGGCGGGATTGCATATTGCTCCTTTCCTGATTACCGCCAGTCTCATGGCGGCGCCGGGCGCACTGGTGATCTCCAAAATCGTATTCCCGGAAACCGAGGAAAGCGTGACCATGGGCCGTGTTAAAATGGAAGTAAAAAGCAACTATACCAACGTAATTGACGCGATTTCACATGGCGCCGGCGATGGTTTTAAAATAGCCATGAACGTTATTGCCATGCTGATTGGCTTTATCGCCTTTATTGCATGTATCGATTGGTGCCTGGTACATATCGGACATCTTTTCAACCCTAACTTTAACCTGAGCCTGGACTGGATTTTCGGTAAGTTATTTATGCCAATGGCGTGGGCGATCGGCGTTCCTCAGGCGGATGTGCAGAATGTGGCTACCCTGCTGGGACAAAAGCTGACCATCAACGAATTTGTGGCCTTCAAGAGCATGACCGATAAAACGGTTCCCATTGTAACCGCTAAGGGGATTGCCATTGTGACCATTGCCATTGCTGGTTTTGCGAACTTCAGCAGCGTGGGTATGCAGATTGGTGGTATAGGGGAACTGGCGCCAGACAGAAGAGCTGATTTGGCTAAGCTGGGATTGAAAGCGTTGCTCTGTGGTACCCTGGCGTCTTATATGTCGGCGGCTATTGCAGGGATACTGATATAAGCGAATATTGTCTGATAGCAGGATTAGACTGATTGTACTGATTTTGTTTTTTGGATTTTTATATTTTAAAAAAGAAGGGAGATATAAGCGGATGCGCTTCTATCTCCCTTCTTTTTTAAAATATAAAAAATCAGTATAATCAGTGTAATCCTGCCCCCGGACCATATCCGCGGCAATCTTCGTGAACAGTCGCGGTTTCCCGGCGGTTCCTGTCTCGTGTTACAACTACTCCAAACGCTTAATCAGGCCGGCCTGTACAGCTGACCATGCTTCGCCTTGTCCTTCTCCTTCCCAATAGTTCTTCATTTCAGAACCAGCGGTCACTTTGTTGACTGCGGTAATGGCCTGATTTCTGAGTGCGCGGGTTGCGATGAGGTTCAATACATCCAGCTGATCCAGCGGGTCTTCCGGGAAATCCTCGCTAGGTTTGCCTACCAATGCTGCCACCAGTTCTGCAGCTGCTAATGCTTCTTCGCAATCCGATACTTCCAGTGTTTCAATGTTGTTGATGATACGTGCCAGTGTATCCGTCACTAAACCACCGTCTTTGCTTTCAATCACGTCAAATACCCAATCCTGTGATCCATCATTTTCAAAATTCCTGGTGCCCCATGCGCCCATAGTGTTTACGTTTTTTTATTTTTTTCGAATAAAGAATAAAAGTAATCGATTCTTTTTACAACAACCAAACCAACCTGCTAGTTCAAACTTCTAAAATCTACCGGCACCAGTTTGCTGACACCCGGCTCCTGCATAGTTACGCCATAGATCACATCTACAGCGGCCATGGTTTGTTTGTTGTGCGTTACAATAATAAATTGTGAATTATCAGAAAACTTCCTGATCATGTTGGTAAACTTACCCACGTTGGCATCATCCAGTGGCGCATCTACCTCATCGAGGATACAGAATGGCGCCGGTTTAATCAGGTAAATGGCAAACAACAACGCCGTAGCGGTGAGTGTTTTCTCTCCTCCGGACAGCTGTGTGATGGCGGCCGGACGCTTACCTTTCGGCTTCGCGATGATTTCAATACCGGTATCCGCCAGGTTGGCGGGATCACTCAGGATCATATCGCACTGGTCTTCTTCTGTAAACAGGGCTTTAAATACCCGGATAAAGTTTTCCTTTACCTGGTTAAAAGTATCCAGGAACTTCTGGTTAGCCGTAGTTTCTACCTCCTGGATAGTAGCCAGCAGGGAATCTTTCGCATTCACCAGGTCCGTTTTTTGTTCCAGGATAAACTCATACCTTTTCTTCATTTCCTGATAAGCTTCGATGGCGGTGGGGTTGATTTCTCCCATATTCTCCATCCGCTTTTTCAGTCGCTCTGCACTACCCTGCAACTCTTCCACTGGCAGTTCGGAGCTGCGTTGCTCATCAATGATTTCATCGAGGTTCACTTTGAACTCCACGCTGAGCCGTTCCTTCATGGTGGTCAGTTGCAGTTTCAGCTCGTTCACTTTATCCTTGATGGTGTTGAGTTGTTGTTCCAGCTGCTCTCTGGCGCGCTGTTTGGTTCTCAGCGTGCTTTCCAGCTCCTGCAGGTGGTTACGGAAATTATAGTATTCCTGGTCTTTTTCGTTGAGTGCTTTTTCTTCTTCTTCGCGCTGGCGGAACAGTTCTACCAGTCCGTCGTCTGCGTGGCTCAGTTTTTCAACGGCAGCGGCAATATGGCCTACGGCATCTTCCAACTGCGTTTTATTACTGGTAATTTGCACGTGCAGGTCCGACAGTTGCTTGCGTTTAAACTCCAGCTCCTGTCTGAGGGCCTGTACTTTGCTTTGCTGGCGGGTATGTTGCAGGTTTTGGTTATTGAACTGCACGGTGGCCATGTTAAACTGCTGCTCTGCTTCCTGCGACATCCGGTCGGCGTCCGTAATGCTGTCCTGCAGTTCAGTCACTCTTTCATTGAGTCCTTCCAGTTCATCCCTGACACCGGAAATGCTTTCCTGGTTGGTGGCCAGTGATTGCTGCATTTCATCGAGGCGTTTATCGCCGGCTTCGATGAGGTGGTGGAAGTTTTCAATCCTGTTCTGGAGGCCAAACAGCTGATTGCTCAACTGGTTTACCTTTTCCCTGGCAGCATTGATGTTATTTTCATTGAGTTGGCTATTGTAGCCTAATACTTCGTCGTGTTTATTTTGCAGGGCTACTTTCAGGCGGCCTACCACTGCTTCGAGATCTTTGATCTCTACTTCCAGTTTCTCCAGGTTTTTGGCCCGGCCCAGTTTCTTTCCTTCAAATAGTCCTACAGATCCACCGCTGATATTGTATTTACCGCGGTGCATACGGCCGGATTTCTCCACCAGCAGCATTCTTTCGTCGGCCAGCTGGCTAAATTCCAGGCGGGTCAGGTCTTCCCCGATGAATACTTTGCCCAGCAGGTGTTGACCCAGGCCTTTATATTTCTCTTCAATTTCCACTACTTCCAGGGCCGGGATGGTACCGGGAGGCGCCAGCAGCGGGGTATTGTCTGTACGGAACTGGTCGAGAATAAAGAAGTTGGCTTTCCCTTTTTTGTTGGCATCGAGCAGCTGTATGGCTTGTACCGCTTCGTGTACGTTATTCACCACATAGTAGCTCAGATAAGGCTCCAACAGGTTTTCCACGCAGGTGCGATATTCTTCTTTACAGAAAAATATATCACTCAGGATGGGGGCATTATTATTCCAGTCGGGATTTTTCTTCAGAAATTTAATACTCTCCGGATAGCCTTCGAGGCTGTCTACCAGGGATTTGAGGAGGTCGAACTCGTTCTTTTTGGAATCGAGGGTACGGTTCTCATCTACCAGCTTATCCCTTAATCCTTCGATATCGGATTGGGTGGCGAGGATTTTCCCTTTGGTTTCTTCCTGGAACTTTACCATGGCTTCCAGGTCCGTTTTGCTGCCGGTGAGGGTTTGTTGCAGCGCCTCTTTTTCTGTTTCCAGTTGGGCGATTTGTTGCAGGCGGCTGGCTTTTTCTTCCTGCAGTTGCTGCATACTACGTTGCAGGTTCTGAACGGAGGTATCGGCTACCGCTACCTTCTTTTCTGCTTCAAACTGTTGGCGTTGCCAGCGTTGCTGGTCGTTACGCAGGGTTTCGAGGGCTTGTTTTTTCTGGTGAAAACGTTCTTTCTTTTCCTCCACCATGTCGCGGAGGGTGTCCAGTTCGTCTGCCATGGTTTCAAACACTTCCCCTTCTTCGGTTACCTGTTTCTCGGTAAATTCGATGGAGGTAGTGAGGCCCTGCAGTTGTCCTTCTGCATTGTTGAGGAAGTCGGTGATACTTTTTTCGCGTTCCCGCAAATAAGTTAATTGCTGGGTAGCGAGGTTTTTATCGTTTTCCTTGGTACGGATGGTAGATACGAGTTCGTTGAAAGATTTCTGCAGGGTTTGCAGTTCTCTTTCTTTGGCCACGAAGTGCAGTTTATCTTGTTCTACGGCGGCTTCGGCTGTCAGGATTTCTGTTTCCAGGGCCAGTTTGCGGTCGCTTTCCGCCTGCTGGGTTTCCGACAGTTCTTTAAAGTTGATATTGAAGCCTTCCAGTGCGGCTTTCGCCAGTTCTATACTTACTTCGCGGTATTCTTTTTTTACTTCGTAGAAGCGTTCGGCTTTGCGGGCCTGGCTTTCGAGTGTTTTGAGGTTGTTATTGATTTCGAACAACAGGTCCTCTATACGGTTAAGATCCCCTTCTGTGGCGTCCAGCTTGGATTTAGCTTCCTTTTTACGGGTTTTGTATATGGAGATGCCTGCCGCTTGTTCCAGCATCCGGCGACGGCTGTTTTCTTTATCCTTGATGATATCGTCTACCATGCCCAACTCAATGATGGCATAGGAATCGGTACTCACCCCGGTGTCCATGAAGAGGTTATGAATATCTTTCAGGCGGCAGGCAACATCGTTGAGCCGGTATTCACTGTCGCCGTTTTTATAAAATTTGCGTGTAATCGTCACCGTGGTGAATTCGGTGGGGAGTACGTTTTTGGTATTTTCGAAGGTAAGGCTAACTTCCGCCATACCGCTTGCGGAGCGGCTTTTGGAGCCGTTAAACACCAACCCGGCCTGGTTATCAGAGCGCAGGTTACTGATTTTGTGCTCGCCGATTACCCAGCGAATGGAGTCGATGATATTACTTTTGCCGCAACCATTTGGCCCAATCACCCCAGTGATGCCCTCATCAAACTGCAAAACGGTTTTATCTGCAAAACTTTTAAAGCCTTTAATTTCTAGTGTTTTTAAGCGCACGTCGTACTCCGAGGTTTTTTAAGGCGTCAAAGATATAATTTTACCCGAATCAAAAAGTAATTTAAGTGAGATGCGATAATATCACCTGATTATTTATACACAATCAGGTGTCATTTACTCCCGCACGCAGCACGCTTCAAAACTATAATAGACTGGTTATAAATATAGTAAAAAGATCAATTGGAATTAAATTGGGTGTGAGAAAAATGCTAAACAGGCGCAGAAAGCGTAAAGCGTAAAGCAAAAAGCTATTGTCGCGGATGATCTTAGCGAGTTTTTGTCCTGGTACAGGATTAGACTGATTATACTGATTTTTATTTTTGATTTTAGAAGATGGCAGAGGATCTTAGCAAAGATTTTCATTTTCTATCTTCTCTAACGCTGATAATCAAATATTAAAAATCAGTATAATCAGTCTAATCCTGTACCAAGACAAAATTCGCACTCATCAATCGGGAAAATAGCTTTTTGCTTTACGCTTTATGCTTTCTGCTTTCCTATCTTTGCGGCACAAAAACCCGTATTCGTTTGCGAACAGAACAGCTGATCAACAATATCAAGAATTTTCTTTACAGTTATCATTTCAGCAACGGCATGCGCACCACTATCAGTGTGGTGGTGCCTTCTATGGTATTTGCCTGGATGGGCAAGCTGGACCTGGGCATTGCCATGTCGATGGGAGCCTTGTGTACTGCGCTCAGTGATGTTCCGGGCACGATTATCCATAAACGGAATGGACTGATCATTAGTACCATTCTTATTTTTATCACCGCCCTGGGCACCGGACTCCTCATCCCCTACACTATCCCGATGGCGCTGTGGATAGCCGGCTGCTGCTTTATGTTCGCCATGTTGTTAGTATATGGTAACCGTGGTGGCAACATCGGTACTGCCGCCCTGCTGGTGATGGTATCCATCCTGGGTGAAACACAGCTTACACCCAAACTGACTCTGCTGCACGCCTCTATGGCGTTGCTGGGCAGCATCTGGTATGCTGTACTGGCCCTCACCCTATGGCAGATCCGTCCTTACCTCAATGTACAACAGGCATTGGGCGACTGTATCATTCAAACTGCCCGCTACCTCGAAACAAGGGCCAATTTTTATACCCCCGGCGTAAATGTAGCCGACAACTATAAAGCCGTACTGGCCCAACAGGTAATCGTTAACGAAAAACAGGAACAGGTACGGGAACTGCTCCTGAAAAGGCGCTCCGCCCAACAAGGTACCACCAGTATCAACAAAAGCATGGTACTGATATTCCTCGACATGGTAGACCTCCAGGAACAAATCATGGCCTCACAAACGGACTACAACGCCCTGCAGGCCGATTTCAAAGACAAGGAAATACTGGAGAAATTCCATGCCCTCATCCTGGAATTCACCGTAGAGTTACAAAATATCGGATTGGCCGTAGCATCCGGACAACGCTCCCTGCCCAAAACCAACCTGAAATTTGAAATGGAGAAGGTAAAACAGGCCATCGCCGACATTACCATGCAACTCCCAACCCTCAAGGAAAGAACACGCACCATACCGCTCACCAATATCCTGCAAAACCTGCAGGACATGGCCCAGCGTATTTATAACCTGCACCGCCTCACCCGCCTGGAAAGACTGAAAGACGAATCCATTGATCCTAAACTGGAGCTGTCCAAATTCACTACACGGCAGAAATATGACTTCGAAACTTTCCGCGATAACCTCACCTTCAAGTCGCATATTTTCCGCCACGCCATCCGTGTGAGCCTGGCTACCGTATTGGGTTACGGCCTGGGCGTGGTATTGCATCTTGACCGGGTATACTGGATTCTGCTGACCATTGTGGTAATCCTGAAGCCAGGATTTGGACTCACCAAATCACGCAGCATACAACGTTTAATCGGCACCGTTACCGGGGCCTTGTTTGCTGCCGGCCTGCTTTACGTAACACATAACAACTCCGTTATTTTCATTGCCATGCTGCTATGCATCCTGGGATCTTATAGTTTTATGAGTTTCCAGTATACGCTCAGTGTATTTTTTGTAACGCCGTTTATTATTTTCCTGCTGCATTTCCTGCATCCATCCGACCTGGCCAACGTTACTCAACGGGTGCTGGATACCTTCATTGGCGGAGGCATCGCCTTCTTTGCCAATATGCTGCTGTGGCCTGCCTGGGAACACAACTTCCTGCCAGACTACATGAAGAAAATGATGGAAACCAACCGGAAATATTTTGAACTGGTGATGCGGGCTTATTCCAATGAAAAAGTATCCGTCACGGATTTTAAGCTGGCAAGAAAAGATACCTATGTGGCAAGTGCTAATATGATGGCGGCTTTCCAGCGTATGCTCTCCGAGCCTAAAAGCAAACAAAAAAATGGGTCGCAGGTGTATCACTACGTAGTACTGAATCATACCCTCACCTCCCATACAGCCGCCCTGGCGGCTTACAACATGCACCATGGTGTACAGTTTCCCAGGCCAGAATACCGCGAAATAGCTGATTACCTGCTGCACAACATGGATCAACTCATACTGATGCTCGATCCTGCTACCCACGCCAATGCCAGCATTTCGCCACAGGTACATGCCTTCGATCGCCTGGACGATCATTTGGAATCGCTGGTACATAAAAGGCAACAGGAAATCAACGATGGGATGGGCCCAACGCCTACACGCGATGAAATGCTGGAAACCAAACAGGTACATGATCAGTTGATTGCCATCCTGTCGCTGATAAGGGATATGGGCAAGGCGCTGACAAGAGCTGAAAGCATAAAGGAGAAAGCATAAAGCGACGGAAGCGGATATTGTCTTTGTACAGGATTAAACTGATTATACTGATTACATTTTATAGGATTAAAAAAGATGATGGGAGACTGAAGCGGATATACCAGCTTTGATCTCCCATCATCTTATAAAATCAAATATAAAAATCAGTATAATCAGTTTAATCCTGTACAAAGACAATACCCGCGTTACTCTGCTTTTAAACTCTTCACCGGGTTCGTCAACGCTGCCTTCACCGATTGAAAACTGATGGTCATCAAAGTAATCAGTACAATCAAAACAGCGGCGGCCACAAATATACCCGGGCTGATATGAATGCTATAGGCAAAGCCTTTCAGCCATTGGCTGCTGGCCCACCAGGCCACCGGAAATGCAATAAGCATGGAAATTCCCACCAGCTTCAGGAAATCTTTTGATAGCATTACTACAATGGCACTCACCGTGGCGCCCAATACTTTCCGGATACCGATTTCCTTCAACCTGCGCTGAGCCGTAAAGGCCGCCAGTCCAAATAAACCTAAACAGGAAATCAGGATGGCCAGTCCGGCGAAATACCGGGATAACAAAGACACCTGTTTTTCTGCAGCATACATCTTGTCGTAATTGCTGTCCAGGAATTTATAATCGAAAGAAAAGCCCGGGTTAAACTGCTGATAAAGTTGCCCCAATTGGGCAAGTGCTGTCTTTTCCCGCCCCGTTTCCAGCTTCACTACAAACTTGTAGGCAGAAGATCTGTCCAGAATAAAAAACAACGGTTTTACTTTATCGTGGAGCGACTGGAAATGAAAGTCTTTCACCACACCGCCAATATGCATTTTCGTTCCCCATAATTCCACCTCTTTCCCAATAGGATGCTGCATTCCCATGAATTTAATGCCCGCTTCATTGAAGATGATCATGGAGGTGTCTGTACCGAAGTCGCGGGAAAATCCCCTGCCCTCTTTTATTTTGATGTCCAGCGTTTTCAGCAGATCATAGTCGATGGGTACTGCCTCAAACTCTGTTTTGTCTTTCACATCTTTTCCTTCCCATATCACGCCGGAAGTACCGGAGCTATGGCCAGTGAGGGTATGCGCAATACTGGAGGCATCAACAACACCCGGTATGTTCTTCACTTCTGCCAGGAAGGCATCCTGCACCTTGTTATTATCCAGCTTTCCTTCTTTCGTAAACGTGATGATATGGTCTTTATCGTAACCGAGATTCTTTGTTTGTATGAAGCTGATCTGGCGATAAATCACCAGCACGGCAATGATTAGCACAATAGAGAGGCTAAATTGAAACACCACCAGTCCTTTTCTCACTACCAGTTCTCCCATCGTTCCTCTCAGCTTTCCTTTCAATACCAGCGCGGGTTTAAAGCCAGAAAGATACAAGGCGGGATAACTGCCTGCCAGGAGTCCGGTCAGCAAGGTGATGACCAATACCGATATTATTAATCCGGGTTGCAACTGCGACAATGCCAATTGTTTCCCGGTGATATTATTGAAGGCGGGCAATGCAAACATGACCAGTACTAAGGCAAAGGCAAGCGCCAGGAAAGCCATCAGCACAGATTCTCCGAGGAATTGCAGCATCAGTGAGCCGCGGCCGGCGCCCATGGCTTTCTTCACACCTACTTCTTTGGCCCTGCCAGATGCTTTGGCGGTTGACAGGTTCATGAAATTAATGCAGGCAATGACCAGGATAAAAATGGCAATGAGGGAAAAGAGTCGTACATAATCTATTCTTCCTCCTACCTGTATCCCGTTTTCGTAGCGCCCGTGCAGGTACCGGGTAGAGTACTGCTGGATAAAAGGCGTACGGTGGGTAATGTCATTATTGGTATTTCGCTTAATGAAGTCTGCCAGTTTTATATTGAATTTCTCCGGGTCTGTACCTGGCTTCAGCGTCAGGTAAGTTGAGGGGCCTGTGCTTCCCCAATTATCTAAATTCTCTGTGACCCTGGAATACGCCGTTGCAGGCAATACAAAGTCGAACTGATCGGACGAATGCTGTCCCGGCGATTTGAAGATACCTGTTACCATGAACTGTTCTTCATGCTGCATCTCTACCGTTTTGCCGATAATATTGGTGGTGGTACCAAATAATTTCTCCGCCAATTGATCAGATAACACGATCGACTTCTTTTCCTGCAACACCTGGGCTGCATTGCCCTGGAGCAGGTCATAAGAAAACATGTTAAAGAAATCTTTGCCGGCATACTTCCCGTTCGATTTAATATTCTTTTCATTATTTACAGACAGGGTAGCTTTAGGGATCCAGTCTGTAATGGCCGTGTATTCCACTTCCGGCATTTGTTTCACCAGGGCGTCAGCCATAGGAACAGAAGAGGACTGGGCTGTCCATATACCACTGGCCTGTACCCGGTTTTCCATTACCTGGTAGAGGTTAGCATCTTTTTTATGAAAACGGTCCATTTGCAGTTCATCATTTACCCAGATGTAAATGAGCAGTGCGCAGACCAAACCCGTGGACAGGCCAATCAGGTTGAGGATAGCAAACCTGCGATCTTTTATCAGATTACGCCAGGCAATTGCCAGATAGTTTCTAAACATAAGGATATATTGCTTATTCCTGGGTGGACAAAGGAAATGCCATGCACATTTTACATAGCCAACAATGCTATACAAATAACAATTATACGTAACCTGTTCGAAACTGCACAGTACCCGTTCGCATATATAACATGATAGCTATAGTTGTAACGGCTACGTATTAACGACACAGCACCGCATGCCGCGGTGCTGTGTGCCTCCAAATATAGTATAGTGTAGTGGCCTACTTTGCCGGGATATCCATAATGGTAAACTGATCAGTGACCGGGTTGATAGCCGCCAACACCTGGTCGAAGAAGGCCGGACCTTCCGCAGCATACCAGGGAAGCAAATTTTCTTTGCGTTCCTGCAGGGAAGCTGCCGGGAACAATTTATTCTTCAACTGGCGGATCTGGTCTGTTTGCCATGCAAACTTTTTCTTTTCTGCGCGCAAAAATTTATGCTCCAGCTTCCCGACCGATTTCAATGCTTTCGTTCTTTCGGAGCCGGTAGTTGCTACCAGTGTTACATCAATACTGCGGGCTTTTGCTTCAAGTGCATCAAACAACTGTTCAACGGCAGCGTATTCGTCTTTCAGCACCAGCGAAGCATTGGTATGTTGCTTTACATAGTCGTTGACAATATCTTCCGTGCGCTTAAACAGTTCGTTGATACTGATACCCAGCTTCTGCATTCTCTGCCTGGAAAACTCATCGGTGAGTAACAGGGAATTGCGCAATAACAAAATGGGGAATGGTACTTTGTAGTGGGCAAATAATTGCTGTAACTCCAACCAGTAGGCAATTTCACCGCCTCCGCCAATGAAGGCCAAATTGGGCAAAATGGTTTCCTGGAACATACCACGCAAAATCACGTTAGGGCTGAAGCGTTCGGGATGTGCTTCCAGCTCAGCTTCCAGCGAATCAGCGGTAAAAGTCAACGAGGTGTGTAATACTTTCCACTGATCGCCTTCCCGCACGATGCGTTCGCGCATACCCTCCTGTAAATAAAAAAGATTTATTTCCCTGGGGTTGGCCTGCATTTTATAATGCTCGGTCAGCTTTTCCAGGGTATTATTTACGATGCCATAAGAAGTTTGGTTAAATAGTTCATCCTTTATAACGGGCAGGTATAAACGTTTTAAAGCCGGGCTGTCTGGTACCAATACTACGAGTCCAAAGCGGCCAAACAAGGCATCTACCAGGTACAGCGTAGCTTCCTGGATATTGCTATGTTCGAGGTAAGCCTTACGGAATAATTCCATCAACTCATCTGCAAAGGGGGCATAGCCAACGGCTTTCTTTACCTCTGCCAGCATAGCTTCCAGTCCTTCGGGATGCATGCGTCCTACAGCGCCCTGCTGGCTGGTATTCCAGGTAATCGTTTTACCATCTATGTAAATGCTGCCCAGTTCCTCGAGGTCGGCATCTTCACTGCCCATATAATATACCGGTACAAAGTTATGCTGCGGGAATTGCTCCTTCAGGGTACTACAAAGCTTGATGGTTTGCAGAATTTTGTAGGCGAAATAAAGATAGCCGGTGAAGATATTAGGCTGGTGTGCGGTGCATACCGTAAAAGTAGTGGGTTGCAGCAGGGCGGTGATATTATCCTGCACTGCTTTTGTGGGTTCGAGCGAAGCGTATTGTGCTTTCAGCGCTGCTACCAGGGCCGCTCTCGGTGTATCAAAATTTTGCCTGGCTTTAATAGCCGCTGCAAAGTCCGGATGTACAGGAGAATAGGTATAAAATGGTCTTATCTGCGGATGCTCTGCTAAAAAATCTGTTACCAGCTGGTTAAAGTAACCAGTTTTCCCATAAGGAATATACTCCAGCATATTGAGTTGCGAATTACAAATTACCAATTAAAAAACGACGCAGTGCCAATACATCGAAATTTTTGAATGTACGAAGTTAGGTAAATAGTTAATTGGTTGGTCAATTTATGGTTGACCGGTATCTTTCAGAGGGGAGTCCTTTCATGCAAAGGAGTACCACAAAGGGGAATAGCACCGGAAATATCGGGTCTTTGGCGCTTGTTTTGGAGAGGTAATGGGATGGATGGCCGAATGGCCGATTACTTTCATTGAAATCTGTGTATTATGAAAATAGCGATATTGGCACCCGTGGCATGGCGTACTCCACCCCGGCATTATGGCCCCTGGGAACAAATGGCCAGCAACCTGGCCGAAGGATTAGTGGCGAAGGGCCAGGAGGTAACCTTGTTTGCCACAGCCGATTCTGTCACGACCGGGCATCTGTCGGCCATCTGTGCTAAAGGCTATGCAGAAGATCCGGATGCAGATGCGAAAGTAAATGAGTGTATGCATATCAGTTACCTGATGGAACAGGCGCGCGACTTTGACATCATCCATAATCATTTCGACTTCCTTCCACTCACGTATTCCCGGTTGATCAAAACGCCGATGGTGACTACTATTCACGGATTCTCATCTCCCAAAATATTACCCGTATACCAACGCTATAACGACAGATGCAGCTATGTATCTATCAGTAATGCTGACCGGCACCCCAGCCTCCACTATGCGGCTACCATTTATAATGGCATCAATCCCGCTGACTTCCCGTTTGAGCCTGTCCCGGATGATTATCTTCTATACTATGGACGTATTCATCCGGATAAAGGAACCCATGAAGCCATACAAATAGCCCTGCATACGGATCGCCGGCTGCTTATAGCCGGTATTATCCAGGATGAAGCCTATTACCTGGAGAAAGTAAAGCCTTATGTAAATGGCGATCAAATCCGCTACCTGGGCGCCGTTGGGGGCCAGCAACGCAGCGAACTATTGGGCAAAGCACAAGCGCTGTTACATCCAATTCGATTTAATGAGCCTTTCGGACTGAGCGTAGCAGAAGCCATGCACTGTGGTACCCCGGTCATCGCCTTCAACAGGGGCGCTATGCCGGAACTAATCCTGGATCGCAAAACAGGTTTCCTCGTAGATGATATGCGAGAGGCTACTGCCGCCGTGGAAGACCTGAGCCTGATTACACGGGCCGATTGTCATTTACATGCCAACAATACATTCAGTGCGGGAAAAATGGTGGAAGCGTATATGGCCTTGTATAACGGCATTTAGCCGTTAGCTATTAGCTTTTAGCAAAATGCAGCGAAGACCAACATTTGATGATCTTCGCTGCATTTTGCTAAAAGCTAACAGCCAATGGCTAAATGCTATTTCTACACTCCGTCCGCTTTTATCTGCGACAGCAATTTCTCCAGGTTGACTGTAGCAAAGCCGGACGCGTATATGACCTTGTATAACGGCATTTAGCCGTTAGCTTTTAGCTTTTAGCAAAATGCAGCGAAGACCAACATTTGATGATCTTCGCTGCATTTTGCTAAAAGCTAATAGCCAATGGCTAAATGCTATTTCTACACTCCGTCCGCTTTTATCTGCGACAGCAATTTCTCCAGGTTGACTGTAGCAAAGCCGGACGCGTATATGACCTTGTATAACGGCATTTAGCCGTTAGCTATTAGCTGTTAGCTTTTAGCAAAATGCAGCGAAGACCAACATTTGATGATCTTCGCTGCATTTTGCTAAAAGCTAAAAGCTAACGGCTAAATGCTATTTCTACACTCCGTCCGCTTTTATCTGCGACAGCAATTTCTCCAGGTTGACTGTAGCAAAGCCGGACGCGTAGTCCGACAGGCCATATGGGATAATCAACTCATCATTGTGAATCATAGAGCCGCAGGAATATAATACATTGGGAACATATCCTTCGCGTTCATCTTTGTTGGGCATCAGCAGGGGTTCCCGCAAACGGCCTATTTCTATATTGGGATTTTCCAGGTCCAGCAGGCTGGCGCCGATGCAATAGGTACGCATAGGCCCTACCCCGTGGGTAATAACGAGCCACCCCTCCGGTGTTTCAATGGGGGAACCGCAGTTACCAACCTGTACAAACTCCCAGGCATATTTGGGCGTATGCAGTATTTGCGGATTTTCCCAGATATTGATTTTATCTGAATACATGATGTATCCATTAATACCATCTATACGGGAGATCATTACATATTTGCCGTTTATTTTGCGTGGAAACAGCGCCAGGTTCTTGTTCTGCGCGCCTTCTCCATACAGTGGCATGATTTTGAAATTGTAGAAATCTTTTGTTTGCAGCAGCTTGGGCTGAATGGTGATGCCGTCGTAGGCGGTATAGGTGGCGTAGTAAGTAACGCCGCCATTTTCGCTGGTATATTTTACGAAGCGGGCATCTTCAATTCCCCGGCTTTCTGCGTCTGAATAAGGGAAAATAACGCGGTCCGACAAGTCCGTGTCCAGTGAAAAATTCAGTTCATAGTAGGAGTCCGCCAGCCAGAGCACTCTTTCCAGGCCTTTTTTCAGGAGGTGATCTACCTGGAAGCGCTGCTGCGTTTCGCGGATCACTTTTTTGAGTACCTGGTATTCGAAATGATCCGGTAAACTGCTTTGTATTTCCTGCATCACGGAATCCGGCAAGCGGATAGAGGCCGCATTTTGAAAAAATATATGTTTCTGGTAGAGGGAATTGCGGATAATCTCCGCTTCATCCACGTAATTGCCTGGAGCGATCAGGGATATTTCATTGTTCTTGTCCACAATCCCGGATCTGAAAGCGATGGAAGATACGTGTCCTTCCCCCACTGCACGAAAGCTCATGATTACCCGTTTCTGTCCTTCTTCCAGACCGCTCTGGTCTACATCTTCAATCAAAGAAGGGTTGAAGAAAGCGGCGGATTCGATAGAGTATTCGTTGGTGAAAAAGGAGCCGGCGAGTAGTTTCCTTTTCAGTGACCACTCCTCATAATCAATTTGCAGGCTGGGAAACAAGTGCCGTAGCCGGTCTGCGTGTCTTTCAAAAATCCGGGTAATATTCCGGTGACGACGGGAAAACTCCCTGAGTATAGGCATAATCGTTATGTCAACCTCAGCATCGCTCATCGCCGCCACCTGTTGGATAATAGATTTAGCCCTGGCCTCTCCGTTAAAAAAAAATCTCGCCACAACGCGTTTCAGGTCAGGGTAGACCTTTGTGGATTTCCGCTCTATTGACAATCGCATGTTTTCTGTTTTGTTAAATACTGAACCCGTCTTCCAGGACTACACCTTTTTTAACAACAACAATGCCGTCTTTGACTGTGTATTTTTCAAAGTCTCCGTCTGCCAAATGCTTACCGCCATTTATATGTACGCCGTTTCCGATACTGCAGTTTTTATCGATGATAGCGTTGTTAATGATACAATTCTCTCCAATGCCCATGGTAGGGCGTCCGGCAGCTTTTGCATTTTCAATTTCGTCCAGCGTTTGGTAGTAGTCGCTTCCCATAATATAGGCATTGCTGATTTCAGAGCCTTTGCCGATGCGGGTACGTATGCCTACTACCACCCTTTCCAACCGGTTTGCCATTATAATACAACCATCGGCGATCATTGTTTTCTCCATGTGGCCCGAAATTTTGGCGGGAGGCAACATTCTGGCCCTGCTGTAGATGGTCTGTGATTCATCGAAGAGGTTAAATAACGGGATTTCGTCCGTGAGGCCTATATTGGCTTCGAAGAAAGATTCAATATTACCGATGTCTGTCCAATAGCCTTCATACTGGTAGCTGAATATTCTTCTGTGGGCTTCAATAGCCTGTGGAATGAGCTGTTTACCGAAGTCGGCGGCCTCGGGCTGGTCATTGAGCATATCAAAGAGTACCTTCCTGTTAAAGATATAGATACCCATGCTGGCCAGGTAAACGCGGCCTTCTTTCTGCATTTCCTCGCTTACTTCCGATGCCCACGGCGGTAGCACCGCCTGGGAAGGCTTCTCCGTAAAGGAAACAATAGCGCCTTTCTCATCTTCCTTTAATATCCCAAAATCAGAAGCATCCCTTGCGCTTACCGGAATAGTGGCAATGGATATTTCCGCGCCCGTGTCAATATGGTGGCGGATCATCTTTTTAAAATCCATCTGGTACAACTGATCACCGGATAAAATGAGTACATACTCAAACTCAAAATTCTCCATGTGATGAATACATTGCCTCACGGCATCTGCTGTACCCTGGTACCAGGTGGGGTTATCAGGCGTTTGTTCCGCTGCCAGGATGTCTACAAAACCCTTATCAAAATTGCTGAAGTGATAAGTGTTCTTAATGTGTTTGTTCAGGGAGGCCGAATTGAACTGTGTGAGTACAAAAATGCGGTTCAGTTCAGCATTCAAACAATTGGAGATGGGAATATCCACCAGTCTGTATTTACCGGCCAATGGCACCGCTGGCTTGGAACGGCGACGGGTAAGCGGATACAGGCGGGTGCCGGCCCCTCCTCCGAGAATAATGGATATTACATCGTTAGTCATAATGGGAATTGGTTTTTAATGTTTCATCATTCAATATTCTAAACTATTTCATGCTACTGTACATGTCTACATAGTGTTGTGCAGAACTACCCCAGGAATGATCAATCTTCATGCCCCGTAAACGTACTTCTTCCAGGTGGCTCGTGTCCTGGTATAACTCTATGGCTCTTTTTACGGAGTAACAAACATCCCAAACGCCGGCATGATTAAAGCGGATGCCTACACCATCCTTGTCTCCAAAGTCAACAACCGTGTCTTTCAGGCCACCTGTGCTACGCACCATGGGTACGGTACCATAACGCAGGGCATACATCTGGTTCAGCCCACAGGGCTCTACCCGCGAAGGCATCAGCAGGAAGTCGCTGCCCGCGTAAATCAAATGGGATAACGATTCATCGTACCCGATGTGTACATTAAAACCATAGCTCACCACCTGGCGGGTTTGTTGTAATGACCACTCAATATGCGGATCTCCACTGCCCAATACCAGGAAGTTGGCTTCTCCCGGCAGCTCATGCAGGGAGCGTCCTATGATTTCCGGCAACAGGTCAGCGCCTTTGTCGCCCACCAGGCGGCCAATAAAAGAGATCAATGGTAAGGAAGCATCCAGGCCGAAGCGCTCACAGAGGCGTTGCTTATTTTCTTTTTTGCCGGCATCTACGGTATCTATATCATAGTTCTGTACCAGCATCTGGTCCGACTCCGGATCCCATACCAGCGTATCAATACCATTCAGAATGCCTACCATCTTGGCTTTTTCCTGGGTAATCAGGCTTTCCAGGCCATTGGCATTTCCAAACAACTCCTCCAGGTAACCGGGAGATACCGTAGTTACCCGCCAGGCGCATTTAATAGCCGCGGCCAGGGGGTTGATAGCGCCGCCCCAATCCAACAGGCCCGACTTCCATAAGTCGAAAGAAGGAATCAGGTATAGCTTATCCCATCCAAACTGGCCCTGGTATTGGGCGTTGTGAATGGTAAGTACAGAAGGAATATCTTTTAAGCGGGCATATTTATAACCATAGGCCATCAGGAAGGGGATTAACCCGGTATGATGGTCGTGGCAATGGATCACATCCGGCTGGTGCTGCCATTCGTTGATCCAGTCCAGTACCGCCACCTGGAAGGCCAGGAAACGTTCGGTATCATTGGAGTATCCGTATACGCCGGGCGTATCGAGCAAGCCGGGGATATCCACAAGGTACAGGTCAAATCCCAGCTCATTACTACGTTCTTTCAATACATTAAAATGATACCAGTCGTGCCCCAGCCACATACCGGCCTGGTGCACCACGTCGAATTCGTGGGTATCATAATACTTGGTCCGGTAGGCGGGTACCACTACTTTGGCAAAATTTCCTAACTGGTGCTGGTATTTGGGCAAAGCTCCCACCACATCACCTAGTCCACCTACTTTGGCTACCGGGTAACATTCCGCGCTAATGTGTAAAATCTCCATGCTAAATAATTGATAATGCTTTATTAAGTTAAACTGGAAAAACAAGAAAACAAAGGACGGGGCAGAATTTATTTTATAGTGGATTTTTAGGGAGATGATTTCCGCGGATTTTGTCTGGGAGCAGGATTAAACTGATTAGACTGATTTTATTTTTTTTGATTTTAGAAGATTTTGAAAGATATGGAAAATATATACAGATATATTCATGAACATCTCCAAAATCTTTCAAAATCAAAAAAATATAATCAATTAATCAGCTTAATCAGTTTAATCCTGCTCCCAGACAAAATCCGTGGGGTATATTTGTAGTAGTTATTGTCATGTGTTCATCCTCTAAACATACCAGTTATGGATTTTGGTCGTGTTCCTACCCCCGAACTATCAGAGATCGATTTTAAGCTGCCTGCCGAACCTGTTTTTAATAAGCAGGTATTAAAAGGCAAGCCCGTTAAAAATCCTCAGGCCTGGCTGGGCTGCGCCAAATGGGGCCGGAAAGAATGGATCGGGAAAATTTATCCTAAAGGCACCAAAGAAGCCGACTTTCTCGGCGAATATGTAAAACACTTTAACAGCATAGAGCTGAACGCCACCCATTACCAGATCTATGGCCCTGCCACCATTTCCAAATGGGACGCCAAAGCCGCCGGGATGGACTTTAAGTTTTGCCCTAAAGTACCCCAAAGCATCAGTCATTTTAGTAACCTGATCAGCGCGGGCGACAAAACCACCTCTTTCCTGGAAGGCGTGCTGGCCTTCGGCAAACACCTGGGACCCATCTTTTTACAATTGAGTGATAAATATGGTCCGGCCAAACGGGAACAACTATACGAATACCTCGCTTCCCTGCCGAAAGACCTGCAATTCTTCGTGGAACTGCGGCACAAAGCCTGGTACGAAGATGAAGCCGTGCGACTGGAATTATTTGAAAAGCTGCGGGAACTCAACGTGGGCATCATCATCACCGATACCGCCGGCAGACGGGATGTAGCCCATATGCACCTCACCATTCCCAAAATATTCATCCGGTTTGTAGGCAATAGCCTCCACCCTACTGACTATACCCGGATCGACGACTGGGCCAACCGCATCAAATACTGGCTGGATATGGGTTTGAAAGAAGTATACTTTTTCATGCACATGCACGATGAGGCCAAATCCCCGGAACTGGCCGTATACCTGATCGATAAGCTGGAAGCCGTTTGTGGCCTCCACGTAAAAAAGCCCCAATTTGTAAAAGAATAACGCTTTTTTTGACGAATACATTACAAGGCATAGAAAAGCCGGACTGAAATATTAATTTCGCCCTTTCAAAACCGGTACTTAAAATGATGCGCGACAAGCTAGAGCAATTGGCCCAGCAACTGGAAGGCAAGCTTTATACAGACGATACCATGCGAACACTCTATGCCACTGATGCGTCGGCATATCGTGAAATGCCCCTGGCAGTAGCTATTCCACAGCATATCGATGATCTGAAAACACTGATTAGCTTTGCCCGGGAAAATAAAACCTCGCTGATTCCCCGCACCGCTGGTACTTCGCTGGCCGGACAGGTAGTTGGCAACGGCATCATTACCGATGTATCCCGCACCTTTACCAATATACTGGAACTGAATAAAGAAGAAGGCTGGGTACGCGTACAACCCGGCGTGATCCGCGATGAGTTGAACATGTTCCTCAAACCACACGGCCTTTATTTTGGTCCGGAAACCTCTACCGCCAACCGCGCCATGATAGGCGGCATGGTGGGCAACAACTCCTGCGGCTCCAACTCCGTGGTATACGGCAGCACCCGCGAACACCTGCTGGAAGTAAAAGCCCTGCTGAGCAACGGCGAAGAAGTAACCTTCGGCAGCATGGACGCCGAAACCTTCCACCAGAAATGCGAAGGCCCCGATACACTGGAAACAAAAATCTACCAGCAAATCCGCAGCAGCCTTAGCAATCATAACTACCAAACCGAAATCAGGAAAGAGTTTCCGAAGAAAAGCATTCCCCGCCGCAATACCGGCTATGCGGTAGACATGCTGCTGGAAACCAATCCCTTCACCGCCGGCACGGAAGACTTTAACTTCTGCAAGCTGATCGCCGGTTCTGAAGGCACCCTGGCCTTTCTCACAGAAATAAAACTGCATGTAGATCCCGTGCCTCCCAAAGAAACAGGCCTGATCTGCATCCACTTCAATAATATCGATGAGTCGCTCCGCGCCAACATCCTGGTAATGGACTACAAACCCAGCGCCAGCGAGCTGATTGACCACTACATCCTGGAATGTACCAAAGACAACATCGAACAAAGTAAAAACCGCTTCTTCGTCCAAGGCGATCCCGGCGCCATTCTCGTAGTAGAGTTTTGCCGCAATACCCGCGAAGAAGTAGTAGAAATTGCCGGCCGGCTGGAAGCTACGCTGCGCGCCGCAGGACTGGGATACCACTTCCCCCTCCTCTTCGGCGACGACAGCAAAAAAATATGGGCGCTCCGCAAAGCAGGTCTGGGCCTGCTCAGCAACCTCCCCGGCGATGAGAAAGCCGTACCGGTCATTGAAGATACCGCCGTAGCCGTAGAAGATTTGCCGGACTTCATCCGCGACTTCAACGCCATCCTGCAGCAATATAAACTCTACGCCGTTCACTATGCCCACGCTGGCAGTGGTGAAATACACCTCCGCCCTATCATCAACCTGAAAACGGAAGAAGGCAACCTCTTGTTCCGTAAAATTGCCGAAGAAATTGCTACCCTCGTTAAAAAGTATCATGGCTCCCTCAGCGGTGAACATGGCGATGGCAGACTGCGCGGAGAGTTTATTAAACAAATGGTGGGCGACAAAAACTACGAACTGCTGCGGCAAATTAAATATACCTGGGATCCCGAAAACATTTTCAATCCCAACAAAATCGTAGACACACCGTCTATGAATAGCATGCTGCGCTACGAACCGGGCCAAAAGGTACCGGAAATCAATACTATCTTCCATTTCCCGCAGCAAACCATGTTGCAACATGCCGAACAGTGCAACGGTTCTGGCGACTGCCGCAAAACACAACTGAGCGGTGGTACCATGTGCCCCAGCTACATGGCTACCCGGAATGAAAAAGATACTACCCGCGCCAGGGCCAATATACTCCGCGAATTCCTGACACATAGCCACAAAGAAAACCGCTTCGATCATAAAGAAATTTACGAAGTACTGGATCTGTGCCTGGCCTGCAAAGGATGTAAGTCTGAATGTCCGTCCAACGTGGATATGGCCAAACTGAAAATGGAATTCCTCCAGCATTACTACGATGCCAACGGCGTACCCCTGCGCGCAAAAATGATCGGGAACTATTCCAAATTATCCTCACTGGCCGCTATTGCACCAGGGGTATATAATGCGATGATCAATAACAATTTTACGGGTGGCATCATCCGTAAATTCTCCGGCTTTGCCGCCAAACGCTCTTTACCAGGCCTTTACAGCACTACCTTACGGAAATGGTTCAACGAAAAATGGCCCAAAGAAAAACAAGGCGCTACCGGCAACAAAAAAGTATACCTTTTCTGCGACGAATTCACCAACTATAACGATACTGCTATTGGCATCAAAGCTGTACAACTGTTGCACCGCCTGGGCTATGACGTACAAATGATTGAGCACCCGGAAAGCGCCCGTGCTTATATGTCGAAAGGATTACTGCGGAAAGCGAGGGACTATGCGGAAAGCAATGTGCGTATATTCAGCAACGTTATCAATGAAAATGTGCCTTTGCTTGGGGTAGAACCTTCTGCCATCTTAAGTTTCCGCGATGAGTATCCCGACCTGGTACGGGAAAACCTGCGTACATCTGCCAAAGCGCTGGCGAAACATGTATACCTGATCGATGAATTCCTGGCAGCAGAAGCAGATAAAGGACATATCACCGCCGCTCAGTTTACCAGCAACAAACAACATATCAAATTGCATGGCCACTGCCAGCAGAAGGCGTTGTCTTCCGCATTGCACAGCAAAAAGATGTTATCATTACCACAGAACTATTCCGTGGAGGTGATCCCTTCCGGTTGTTGTGGTATGGCAGGTTCTTTTGGCTACGAAAAAGAACACTACGACCTGAGTATGCAAATAGGTGAAATGGTACTGTTCCCAGCCGTACGTAATGCCGCAGCAGGCACCATCATTGCTGCGCCTGGCACCAGTTGCCGTCACCAGGTAAAAGATGGCACCGGCGTGAAAGCCTTGCATCCGGTAGAGATATTGTATAACAGTCTGGCATAAACGCGGATATTGTCTTGTCCAGGATTAAACTGATTATACTGATTATATTTTAAAGGATTAAAAAAGATGATGGGAGACCGAAGCGGATATACCAGCTTCGATCTCCCATCATCTTATAAAATCAAATGAAAGAATCAGTATAATCAGTTTAATCCTGGACAAGACAATATCCGCTATACTCTCCCCGTATATAACATGGTTTCATAGTGAAACTTCACCATGCCTTGTTCCTGGTACTTCTCAAACAAATCTTTGAGCGCTTTTATCATGTCTTCATATACCGGGTGGCCTTTCTCCGGTGCGTAGGACGACGACAGCAACCTGCCTTTCAGCGCAGGAAAATCGAAGATCTGTGCGTTCTGAAACACTTTTTCCTGCATGGTACCCGGCTGAAAAAAGCCGGCTAACTGTGACGCCCCAACGTTTCTGTGTTGCATATCTTTATAGTCCGTACCGAACTGGTGCAGCAGTTTTTCATAACCTTTCTCGAAGGGTAACTCCGCCTGCCGTACATTCCACATCAGCGCCACTGAAGCATCTTTACGGCCAATACGCCGGAATTCTGCTGCCGTGGCGGTTTGATCGAACCAGTGAAAAGCGGTGCCGGCTACAACGAGGTCTACGGAAGCACTAGGTAAGGTAGTATGTTCTGCAGACCCGGCGAGTGCAGTAAACCCGGGATAACGTTGTAACAGTTGTATGGCCTTCTCTCTCATTTCTGTATTGGGTTCTATGGCATATACCTTATTCCCGTTATCGAGGAAGGGCTGGGCAGAAATGCCGGTACCAGCACCAATATCGGCCACAATCGTTGCGCGGGTTAAACCCGTAGCAGCAGCCAGGTAAGGAATAATAGCCACCGGATAATGTGGCCGGTATTTTACATAGTTATCTACCCTGGTACTAAAACGTTCGGTATTTTTCATGATACTGAAGTTAAGGTTATTCTCCTAAACCTTTAGGGCGCTTGTCTTCACTACCATGTTCTTCCAGTTCGGCCAGTTTCTTCTTACCGTAGGCCATTTTAGTAATGAGCACATACAGCACGGGCACGGTGAAAATACCGAGCAACGTAGCGGCCAGCATACCGCCTACTACGGTAAAGCCTATATTTACACGGGAAGCAGCACCAGCACCTTTCGCCAAACACAGGGGCACTACCCCGAGTATGAAGGCGAAGGAAGTCATGAGGATAGGACGCAAACGCAACTTCACCGCCTCTAAAGTAGCATCCAGTAGCGGCATACCTCTATCCACACGTTCTTTACAGAACTCTACGATCAGGATGGCATTTTTCGCGGCCAAACCAATGAGGGTAATCAAACCAATCTGGGAATATACGGAGTTGGCCTGTTTGGTGAGCGACAGGGCCAGGATAGAGCCAAATAACGCAATAGGTACTGCCAGCAACACGGAAAATGGTACTGACCAGCTTTCATACAATGCGGTGAGCAACAGGAACACAAACAGGATAGATAAGGCGAAAATCAGTACACTACTGTTACCCGCTTCAATTTCCTGCAAGGATACGTTGGCCCACTCAAAACCGAAGTTTTCCGGTAATACTTTAGCCGCCACCTCTTTCAGGGCTTCAATGGCATCACCACTACTGTAGCCTGTTTTACTATCCCCGTCAATTTCCACGGAACGATACAGGTTGAAGTGATTGATGACTGGAGCTCCTGCGGATTTCGAGGTGGTGATAAGGGCGCTGAGTGGCACCATTGAACCCGTGTTATTTCTTACATAATAAGTATTCAGGTTATTGATGCTGGTACGATACAGGGAATCGGCCTGTAGTACTACTCTGAAGCTGCGGCTGAACTTGGTGAAGTCATTTACATACAATCCGCCGAGGAAAGTTTGCAGCGCATTGAATACATCGCTTACGGCTACACCGAGTTGCTTACATTTATCACGATCTACTTCCACATTAAACTGTGGTGTATTGGCGCTAAAGAAAGCGTATGCCCGCGCTATTTCCGGCCGTTGGTTGGCAGCCATGAGGAATTGTCCCATTACTTGCAGGAACTGGTTAATGTCCGGATTGCTCCGCTGTTCCAGGATAAAGGAGAACCCGCCGGAAGTACCTAACCCACGCAGGGTGGGTGCGGGAATACAAATGATATTGGCGCCGATGATTCTCATCGTGGACATTTGGATACGGCCTAATACCGCGTTGATATTATCGCCGTGTTTATAGCGTTCATCCCAGGGCTTAAGACTCACGAAGAAGGTACCTGAGTTGGGCTTGGTGGCATTGGCCACGAAGTTAATACCGGTGATGCCGAAGAAGTGTGCTACGGCGCTGTCTTTCGTCAGGATTTCGCTGATCTGCGCCACCACTTCTTTCGTTCTTTCTGTAGAAGAGGCTTCCGGCAGTTCCAGTGCTATAAACAAAGCACCCATATCTTCCTGCGGTACGAAGGTGGTAGGCGTTTTCTTGAATAAGTAGAATGCGGCTGCGAAGATCAATCCCATGATAATGAGTACTGCCGGCGTTTTCCGGATAGAAAACATCACCCCCTTTCCGTAGCGGTTGGTGACTCTTGCAAACCATTCATTGAATTTAAAGAAGAGCTTATTGAGGCCATGGGATTTTTGGGTAAGATGGGCAGGCTTCAGCAGGATGGCTGTTAATGCGGGCGTAAACGTCAGGGCGAGGAAAGCGGATAACAGCACCGAAAAAGCGATTGTCAATGCAAACTGTTGATACAAACGTCCGCTCACGCCGGGAATGAAAGCTACCGGCACAAACACCGCTGCCAGGATGAGGGCGATGGCAATTACCGGTCCCTGTACCTCTGACATGGCTTTAAAAGTAGCGTCCCGGGGCGACATCAGGTCCGCATCAATATGATGCTGCACCGCCTCCACCACCACAATGGCATCATCCACCACAATACCGATTGCGAGTACGAAACCGAACAGGGTGAGGGTATTAATAGAGAAGCCCAATAGCTGGAAGAATATAAACGTTCCAATCAGGGAAATAGGAATTACCAGGATGGGAATGAGGGTGGCCCGCCAGTTCTGCAGGAATATGAACACCACTACTACCACCAGTACGAGGGCTTCAATAAAGGTCTGGATTACTTCATCAATAGAGATCCGCACAAAGGACGTGGTTTCAAAAGGCACCAGCCATTGTACATCTTCCGGAAAATTCTTTCCCATTTCCTTCATCTTGGCCATTACCTTATCGTTCACATCGAGGGCGTTGGCGCCTGGCGAGAGGTAAATAGCCATCCCGCTACCGGTTTTACCATCTGCCTTTGCATCGATGGCATAGGTAAAGGAGCCGAGGTTGATGCGGGCTACATCCCGGAGCCTTACCAGGCTACCGGTTTTGCTGGTAGCTACTACCACGTTGCCGAATTCTTCAGAAGTGGCGAGGCGGCCTTTCACGCTTACAGTATATTCAAATGCCTGTTGTTTGCCCATAGGTGGTGCACCGATACTACCAGCGGGTACCTGTTGGTTTTGTTCGGTAATGGCCCTGGAAATATCTCCGGCAGTAAGTCCGAGGGCGGCCATCTTGTCGGGGTTGAGCCAGATACGCATACTATAGTCCTGTGAGAAAGCGTTCACATCCCCTACTCCGACGATACGGGCCAATTCAGGTTTCAGGTAGATGTTGAGGTAGTTATCGAGAAACTCGCGGCTATGCTTTCCTTTGGGTGAATTCAGCGCAATTACCATTAGCATGTCGTTAGAGCGCTTCTTCACCGTTACGCCTACACGCCGTACTTCATCGGGGGTACTGGGCAGTGCCAGGCTCACCCTGTTTTGTACGTCGAGTGTAGAGATATCGGGGTTGGTACCCAGGTTAAAGGTGACGGTGATACTCATGGAGCCGTCGTTGGCGCTCACGGACTGTATGTACATAGCGCCGGGGGTACCGTTTACCTGGTTTTCTATGGGCGTGGTCACTGTTTCTTCTACCGTAGTGGAGTTGGCGCCCACGTAATTGGCCCTTACATCTGTTACCGGAGGTGCAATGTCCGGCAGCTGTGCAATGGGAAGGTTAAACATGCAGATGAGCCCTACAATCACAATTATGATAGCAATTACGATAGTAGTATTCTTACGCTCTATAAAGGTTTTTGAGATCATACTGTGATAGTGATTTATTATTATTGTTTCCCTGCCGCTCCTGCGCCTGCGCCTGCAATGTTCACAGTGTCACCGGGTTTTACGCGTTGTATGCCTTCTACTACGATGCGGTCGCCGGCTTTCAGTCCGTCGAGTACCAGCATCATGGTGTCTGTAACGGCGCCTGGCACAATGTCTTTGGGCGTCACTACATTATCTTTACTGAGAGTATATACGCTGGTTTCAGAAAGATTCTGAATGATAGCCTTAGCGGGAATAGCGAGCTGGGTAGCCGGTGTACCATATTGCATCACCACTACAATGCTCATCCCGGATTTCAGCATACCGTCTTTGTTCTGGAATACGAGGCGTACCCGGACGGTACCGGTTTGTGCATCAACGATATTGTTGATGGTAAGTACTTTGCCTTCTTCCCCATAGCGGGTACCGTCTCCAAACTGGATCAGGAATTTCTCATCGCCCTGACCTTTCTGGATGCGGAGGAATTCCGGCAGGCGGGCCTGTGGGATATCCATATCAGCAAACATGGGGTGTTCGTTCACGATAGTATTGATCAATGTTTGGCCTGCATTCACGATATCGCCTACTTTAATTTGTACGATACCTATTTTACCGGTGACCGGTGCTTTTACCACTGCGTGGTTCACGTCTGTACCGGCTCTGGCAACAGCAGCCTTGGCGGCGGCCAGGTTGGCCTGGGAAGAGAGCATGGCGGTATACGCCTGGTCTACGGTTTGTTTGGAAATGGCATCGTGGTCCAGCAGGGTTTTATACCTTTCATAATCTTTTTTCTTCTGGGCCAGATCGGCTTCCGCCTGTTGCTGGGTGGCGGCTACCTGACCGTATGCAGCGGCGGCACGGCTCCGGTCTATATCATATAAAGGTTGCCCTTTGGTTACATTGCTGCCATCAGGTACCCGGATGGCTTCGAGGTAGCCGGAAACATCCGGGCGGAGTTCCACTACATCATGTGCCTGGAGGGTAGCCGGAAATTTCTCGGCCACAGTATACACGGCAGGCACCACATCCGCGGCTACTACCGTAGGTTTCATCTTTCCCATCATCCCGGCCTGTTGCTGTTTTTTGCTGTTGCCACAGGCTACACAGAGTATCATACCTGCCACGTAGAAGTTCCGCTTATAGTTTATTAGATACATAGGAGAAATTAATTGCGAATTACGAATACAACTGCTTATTTGATTTTGCCCATGGCTTTATCCAGGTCTGTTTTGCTGATCAGGGTATTGAGCAAGGCCTGCACATAATCTACCTGCGCCTGTTTCAGGTCACTTTCTGCGGAGGTAACATCCAGGCTGGTAGCCACACCTTGTTCAAACTTGAGTACAATGCGGTCATATATTCCCTGCGTAAGGCCCATATTGGTTTTCTGTGTTACAAACCGCGATTTGTTATTGAGATATTGGGTACTTGAATTGGCCACGTCTACTTTAATTTGCTGGGCCAGGTAGTCCAGGTCGTTTTGCGACTTCTTTAAAGTAATCTTGTTTTCCCGGATCTGGTGGAGCCTTTCTGTACCGGCAAAAATGGGCCAGGAAAGACTTAAACCCAGTGCGGAAGCGCCATAACCTGTTTTATACAGGTCTCCGAATTTTTGGGAGAAATAGTTAAACCCATAGTTCACATAGGCGTTAAGGGTAGGAAGATACCCCAGCTTTTTGCTTTTCAGGCTCAGTTCATTCAGGGCAATCTGGGTGCTTTGAATACTGTATTCAATTCTGTCCTGCACCTGGTAATCGAGTGTATCAGCAATATAGGCATCCACGTTCAGGTCCTGCACGGTTTCGGTAAGTGTTAGCTTTGCCTCCTGCGGCATGCCCATCTGGAACTTCAATAACTGCATCGTATACACGAGAACACGGATCTGGGTTTCTATGTCGGTAACAATATTATTGTAAGAAACCTGTATGCGGTCTACATCTACCCTTTCGGCAACGCCTACATCATAGCGGGCTTTGGTATCGGAAAGGGTTTTGCTCAGTTGGGCCATATTGGATTTAGCCAGGCGGATATTCTCCTCATTGGCCAGCACAGCATAATATGCTTTGGTGATGGCTACTTTGGTATCTATTTCTGTACGTTTATAGGCTTTTTTCGACAAGTCGCCATACACCCTGGAGGCTTTGAGTCCCAGGAAGTAGTCGCTGTTGAAGATGGCCTGATCAACCTGCCCGGTAGCAGAAGAAGACCATTTGGTACCAAACTGTACGGGCGTTCTCTTATTGGGGTCTGCGCCGGTGAGATCCGGGATCAGGGAGGTTTGCAGTTTAATGTTGTCTATCAGTCCCCCGGTAATATTAACGTGGGGTAAAAATTTACCGGTAGCCTCTTTTATCTGTTCCTGGGAGAATTGTACATCCAGCCGGGCATTTACCACATCGTTCTGATGATCCAGTCCGTATTGTATGCAATTCACCAGGTTATAGGCATAGCTGCCAGGCTGCGTCGTATCTGCCTGCCCGTAAGCTATTATTCCTGGTAATAAAAGAAGGGTGAAGAGAAAAAAACGACAATGCATACTTATTACTTTGAAAGTATATGATGATTGATAAATACTTAACAACGAACAGGTAAAAAGGTTGTGCCCTTTTTGTGGCCACCTGGCTACAAAAACGAAGGCTGCATGCTAATAGCTAATAGCAGTTGGCTAATCGCTATTTTCGTATCTTTCAGAAAAGTTACTGTTAACTATGTCTATGTCTGTTATAAAAGAACCCAAACCCTTTCATCGTGAGTTTGAGCTGGAGCGGTTAATCCTATTCAGTGACGCGGTATTTGCCATTGCCATTACTTTATTGATCATCGAAATCAAATTGCCTGCTATACCGGGGAAAATGCCTGCCAGTGGCTACTGGGATCTGTTACGGCCAACTGCTATTGAATTTCTGATTTTTGCAGCCAGCTTTGTATTTATTGGAAATTTTTGGGTACGGCATCTTCAGTTATGCCGCTTTTTCCAAAATTACAACGAAGGATTGATTCATCGCAATCTTTTCTTTTTATTTTTTATTGTATCATTTCCTTTTTCCACTTCGGCGATTTTGCATACAACGGCTCATTTTATGTTGCCTTTTTTTATCTACCTGTGTAACCTGACAGGCTGTTTGGCCGCCTTATTCTGGATTAGTTATTATGTATTTCAGAAAAATCCTCAACTGGCGGTAGCGGGGCATCATACAGAAAAGGAGTTGTTGTACCAGCGGTGTAAATATGGATTTCTCACAGCGGCAACGGGTTTTACCTGTATTGCCATGACCTATTTCCTGTACCCGGAGAATACTGCGTATCAGCGTATCAGTTATATGATTATTCCGGCGCTGGGGCTGTTTAATTATTTTCGTTTAAAGATAAAGAAACGCAATACGCTCCGCCTTGTACATAAAGTAGAGGCCAACAATTGAAACAGAAACGGTAGCTTATGATGGAACTGGATAAAAAGGAAGCCCAGCTACTCCGCCGTGCCATACATCAATGGCAGGAGGAGCAACTCATCAGCGCTGAGCAGGCTGGCAAGCTGCAGGAGAGCTATAAAGTAGTGAATACCGACTGGCAAACCATTACCCTGTATATATTCATCGCCGCCATTTCCTGTGCCCTGATGGCTTTCGGCTCACTGGTGCTGGATGAAAAGTGGATAGAAATTATCCGGAAAAAGTTTTCACTGACCGATAGCGTGATTGCGCTCCTGTTTGCCGGGCTCACCATCTTTTTATGTTATGAAGGCTGGCGGCGGAATAAGCGGCAGCCGGTGTTTTCTTTCAATCGAGAGCTTTTCTGGCTGTTACCCATACTCAGTATAGGCGTTAGCGTGGTGTACCTGGGCAAAAGCGTCAATTACCTGGATGGCAATTATGGCATTTTCTGGCTGGTGGCAACGGCCTCTTTCGGTATACTGGGCCTTACGCTTCATTCCCGGCTGATGTGGATTGCCACGCTTTTGTGCCTGATACCGGCTTATGTGAAGCTTACCTACTTTCTTACCAGCGATGCGCCTTATTTCCTGGGTATGAACCTCCCCTGCCGGATGGCGGTGCTGGGCGGTCTGCTGGTGGGTGTAGCCTGGATACTACGTCCCCTGAAAGTATATACACCGATCAAAAATATTACCTGGAGCGGCGGCTGGCTGTTGCTGATCATTTCAGGCTGGCTCATCTCTATTTTCGGTAACTGTGGGACGTGGGACGAATGGCAACAGCTACGGCAGGTACACTTGTTGCAATGGGTGATTATTTACACCGTATTATGTGTGGGCGTACTGCTGCTGGGCATCCGGATGAAGGATGACCTTTTACGCGACCTGGGCGTTATTTTCCTTTTACTGGACTTGTATACCCGTTACTTCGAGTATCTCTGGGATCACACGAATAAAGGGCTTTTCTTCGGGATACTCGCCATTTCCTTTTGGTGGGTAGGGCGACTGATAGAAAAGCGGATGAGGCGGGGATAATACCACGGATATTGTCTTAGGACAGGATTAGACTGATTAAACTGATTTTTTTATTTTGATTTTAAATGATCAAAACTGACATCAGTATAATCAGTATAATCCTGAACAAAGACAAGCGTCAAAGGCGCCTTCTACGCTACGGCCACTTGCTGTGCCGCCAGGCCATAGCGACTGGTATCGCTGATACTCCAGTCGAAATTACCGGTTATCCATGACCGTAGTACGGATACATAACGGAGCAATTCATAATCTCTTTCATCTCCTTTTAGTGGCAACAGTTTTTCCAGGGTGATGAAAATGGCAACTTCTTCATTGTGCATGCGGGCGGCCTGGTTCACGGCTTCCTGTAAACTAAGCTGCCGGTGATGCTGCAATACCAGCACCAGGTTATGTACATCGCCCTGGCGTGCTTCTTTGGTGCAGGAGAAGAGGTCGTTGGACCAGCATACGATGTTATTACAGGCCTGGATCATGCGCTGTAACAAGGGTTGTTCAATAATGGTACGGGAGAGATAAATTTTCTCGATGATTTCGATGGCTTCAATATCCGCCAGGAGGGCGCCGGTAAAGGGGCGCATGTGTACATAGTCTTCCACGGAAGGTACCAGTCCGGCTTCGCGGTTTTCTGCTTCCCAGATACAGGACCTGAAATAATCCTCCATACTGCGAATGAAGCGGAGGCGCCAGGCGGGGCTGCCAATGACGCGCATCCTTTCCCAGATACTGCTGAGGGCCGCCGGCAAGGGACCACCGGTTTCCGGTGTTACGAGCCGGTTGGATTGCAGGATGTCCATAAACCCTGCCATGATACTTTTCAGGTAATCGGCCCTGCGTCCGGCGGAGGCCTCGTCGCATTGGTCGTCTAAAATAAAGAGCCAGGTATTGAAATCAGCTACAATACAAAGCTCATGGAGGGCGGCATCGGGGAAAGCCCTTGCTGCCAGCCAGGCGAAGCGGGCCTTGTGAAAACGTTGCCAGGCTTTTTCGGTGGTGAGCAAGCCGTGAAATGCTACCCAGGCAGCTACGTGATCCTGGGCTTGGTTAACATGTTGGTTAATACCAGAGGGGAAGGGATACCTGATATCAGGCATTTGAATGGTTGTCATGTGTCTTTGGATTTAATAGTTAATGATTGAGGGTACTAAAAAGCATAGGCATAACCGGGCTTTTCCCGGTAGGAAAGCTAAATGGCATAGCAACGACCAACCGCTATTTCAGGCAGCCGGCAGCTGGGCGATAAAAATAATACCAGCGGGGAAGGGATACCCGATATCAGGCATTTGAATGGTTGTCATGTGTCTTTGGTTTAATAGTTAATTATTGAGGGTACTAAAAAAGCATAGGCATAACCGGGCTTTTCCCGGCAGGAAAGCTAAATGGCATAACAACGACCGCCCTGTCAGGCAGCCGGCAGATGGGTGATGAAAATTTTACTTCCTAAACAACGCTTGGTAAATATTAAACTGGCATAGCTAAACAAAACAAATTACGCACCGGTGGCATTGATCGGGATATTCATATACTTCAATACCAAGGGCAAAGCACGATGAAACCAAACGGTAAATGAATCGGGATCTTTTTCCATTAATTCGATAATATGACCCGAAGACAAATATTGGTAATCACATACTTCAGATGGATTAGGGGATATGTTGCCGTTAAAAGTCCCCAGCAACACATGGTCAAATTCATGTTCGGTTAACCCATTATCGAATTCCGCTCTATAGGTGAATGTAAAAATTTCCTGCATGTCGCAATCGAAGCCCATCTCCTCTTGCAAACGGCGATGAGCGGCTGCCGCTGTAGATTCCCCCGGATAAGGATGACTACAGCAGGTATTGGTCCACAACCCGGGAGAATGATATTTCTCCAACGCTCTGCGTTGCAATAATATCTCTCCGGCATCATTAATGATAAATACGGAAAATGCGCGATGGAGTAGTCCTTTATAGTGCGCTTCCATCTTCTCCATTGTACCAATAGCTTCGTCTTGCTCGTTCACTAAAATTACGTCCGGTGATTTCATAGTATCACAAATATATTTTAATTACGCTTCCGGCAGATGGAAAAATAGGATAAACTGCCAAAAACAACGCTGTTTATAGCTAAATATTGGTTGAATGGTTAACAACAATGACTTTAACGGTTACTACGCTAAATATATATAAATTTCCGGACTTTTGCAGTACAACAACAACGATTATGGCAGAAGACTTACATATTATCCAGGGGAATAAGGCCACGCAATACACCTCCCTGATCCCGCAAATCAAGGGTTTACTGGAAGGAGAAACAGACCTGGTGGCGAATCTGGCCAACGTAGCCGCTGCGTTAAAAGAGCAGTTCGGATGGTTTTGGGTGGGATTTTACCTGGTAAAAGGAGATGAATTGGTGCTGGGCCCCTTCCAGGGACCGGTAGCGTGTACCCGTATCCGTAAGAACAGGGGCGTATGTGGCAGCAGCTGGGCACAGGCAGCTACCCTTATTGTACCCGATGTGGAAGCGTTTCCGGGACATATTGCGTGCAGTAGTCTTTCCAGGTCTGAAATAGTAGTACCATTGATCCGCGACGGTGAAGTAAAAGCCATCCTGGACGTAGATAGCGAACATCTTTCTCATTTTGATACAACAGATCAACAATTCCTGGAAGAAATTGTGGCACTGATTGTGTTATAGGACCACCACATTTTGTGTCATTATTTTACGGAGAAACCATTATGCTATTTTTTCGAAAAAAAAATACAGAGACAGCACTTCCGAATGATTTGTTGGCTTTTATGCAGACAGACATCCACTCCCATCTCCTGCCCGGCATCGATGATGGGGTACCTGATGTAGCTACAGCTGTGCAGTTTATAGCACAGCTGCAGCACCTGGGCATCAAAAAAATTATTACTACCCCACACATCATGATGGATCGTTATCCGAATTCCCCGGATACGATGACCGCCCCCTACGAGGTGGTGCAGCAGTCCCTGTCTCAAAAAAATATGACCCTCCCCTTCCATTACGCCGCCGAATATTACCTGGATGAACAATTTGAAGCGTTGATGACAGCGCCGCTGCTAACACTCAACGGGGAACTGGTACTGGTGGAAATTTCTTTCATGTCGCCCCCTCCACAGTTACATGGGTGGCTTTTTGAACTGGGTGCACAAGGTTATACTCCCTTATTGGCGCATCCGGAGCGCTATAATTATTGCCATAAAAACTTTGAATTGTATCAGCAGTTTAAACAATGGGGGTGCTTGTTCCAGGTAAACCTGTTATCGCTCACCGGCTACTATGGCAAACATATTCAGCAGGCGGCCGAAAAACTAATGGAACTAAATATGATCGATTACATCGGCACCGACCTGCATCATGAAAAACACCTGCAGGCGATTAGCGATATCAGTAAAAATAAAAAGCTGCGAATGGTATTAGAGCAATATCCATTTAAGAATGCAACACTGTGAGCACCGTAACCTGGTTCTATTAGGAGTCGTCAAAAGAAAATGCAGTAACAGAACAAGACCTTTAAATCCTGTTCCATTACTGCCATTACATCATTCAGCTACCATTATTTCTTGGTGCATTTAGTCGTCACTTTCATAGTCATACCACCCATGGTAGTAGTAGAAGTGCCTGCTTTTTCAAATGCGTTTTTCTGATCTTCTGTCATGTCGCATTGCTACAAAATTTTCTTGTAGACGACTTTACTTCACTAACATCAAATTACCGGTTTGTTTACGCGCCTGTTTTTTACTATCAGTGTATACGAGGACCCAAATATATGCTCCCATAGGCTGCTGCCCTCCGTCCCAGGCGCCTTCCGGATCAGTAGTTCGAAACACCAGCGTGCCCCAGCGATTGTAGACTTCCATTTTATAATCACTCACCTCATCATTTACCTTTGCGCGAAACAAATCATTGAGTCCATCACTATTAGGGCTAAACGCAGTTGGCACATATACAGCGCAATTGCGATGATTCCTGGTAATACCTGCAGATCCATGCGTAGCGCAATTGTGTTGATCTTTCACTTCGAAATAATAATGCCCTTCATCGAGGTGTAGCCACGCATTATCCGGTTGCCAATTGCCAGGCGTTAATTTAAAGGAATAAGGAGTGGTACCTCCTGCCATCTGTACTGTTATTTTTCCATCGGTGGTTTCATCACAGCTGATATCTTTTGTGTTGATGGCGGTAATTTGCAGTGGCGCAGGTTCCGTGAGTGTGATGTCGTTTAGTTTGTCTTCACAGCCTTGTTCATCTTTCACTATCAACTTATATTTCCCTGGTGGCAGTGCTTTAAACAACGGCGTATAACTGGGTGTGGTGGCGCCGTTAAAATAATAACGATAAGGCGGTATGCCGCCGGTGGTAGCCAATTGAATTTCATTCAGGTTATCACCGTGACAGGGAGAGCCTACCGTTGTGACGTCAGTTTTCAAATCCGTTTCCCTGATGGTAACCGTTGCTGTTGTGCTGGTACCATTGGCGGAGGTGACTGTAACGGAATAATTACCCACAGCTAATTGTTCAATATGTGGGCTGGTTTGTCCGCCTGGCCGCCACTGAAAAGTATAGGGAGGAATCCCACCATTTACGTTAGCGGTAGCCATTCCCGTACTCACTCCTTTGCAGGTGGATTGGGCCGTAATCACTACTTGTGGTACTTCCCTGATAGTAGGAGAAAAATGATCGATCAACACATTGGAAGTAAACTCCGTTTTGTCGCAAGGTATCTTTCCATCTGCCCAGAAGGAGATGTACCGGTAGTCTTTCGACGGCCTGAAAACAGGGTTATATTGTTTCCAGTTGGTATGATAGAACTGGCCGGACTTCCATAATAATTCTGCAGAGTCGCCAGGCGCGTTGCCTGCATAAATCGCGAGATTGCCGTAGCAGGCGTCGTAAGTGTAATGAATAATGAATGCGAGGTCAAAAGAAACGGTATAGGTGTGTCCTCCTTTCAGCGCCGCAGCTTGCGCAATTGCTTCTGCCCATTGCGCGTGACCGTGCAAACCTATATAGGTGTTGCCATCAGATGCAGGAACACTAATAGCATGGACGCCCGGTTGAATATCCGGTGTACCTGCGGCCTTTATCCAGGAGACAGGTACCCTTCCTTCCGCAGGCGTTCCTTCCAGCGATGGATTTTTCAAAGGAATATCCTGGCCGTAAACAATGGTACCAATACTTAGCAGCATTATTAAAATAAATACTTTGCTTAGTAGCAGATACAGGCCAGTTGATAGTCTTCCGATATGGTTCTTCTCACATGATTTCAGGCTATGGACTAAGCATAGCAAATTATTCATAGATAGTTATTCGTAAAAAACTAAACGCGTCGGTTTTTCAATTATTGCTTTTAAAAGATATTCCCACTCATATATATTATGATTATGCAAATATATTATTTATTAAAAGAAGATTTATTGAACACTGATATTTTTTTCCTGCGTTAATGATTTTTTCATCTCCATCATGTAGTTACTATTCCGTTCTATCCTGCCGTCAGTACCGGTTTTCATGACAGATACCCCGCTGAATTTTACGGCAGGTGAATAGCCGTTAGACTTCCCGTTCCGGAAAGGGAATTTATTATTTTTCCATACCGGGTTGGAAACATCTATCTTTCCTGTGAGTGGTTGCACGGCAGCAAGGTTAGCATACTTCTCTTTATATCCTGAAATAAAAAATCCAATTTGTGATCCATCGTCGATATGATTTTTGATGGAGCAATTTACTTCCCTGGCCTGCTGTCCTGGCAATGCAGTGAGATGTACCGCAATACCATGTTGTGCATTATTAAACGTGATGGGATCATCTATTTCAATATTATCTACAAAATCGCGGTTGCTGTTGGGTTCAATGTCGATGCCCGTCATTGGTGAGGTACCATAACTATTGGAGATAACGGGTTTAATGATTTTCAGGCCATTCACACATCCCACCGAGATACCGTTGCGCCGGTTATAATCCAGCTGCGCATTGTAGATCGCGATATTTTGTACGGGGAATGATTTTACACCTGGTCCGGTATCTTTCAATTTTAGTTGGCCGATACAAATCCCATCGCCCCAGCAATTGGATATATTGGGATGAATGATATTGACATTTTGTGAGGAGCGGATATCAATACCCATCCCCCACTCACCGGTATTTCCCTGGTGCTTGTCGCGATCGCCTATTAGTACCGGATAGTACACATTCACGTTCTCTACGCCGGTGATACTTAGCATGGCATAACGTTCCTGATTATTCGGAGCCAGTAATAATTTAGCGCCCGGCTTGAAAACCAGGTTGCTGTTGCTATGTGTTTGTAGGCCTTTTGCGTTGATCAGTACCGGAAAATCCGGGAATACTACAGTTTCATGTTTGTCTATTCCTGCCTGTAGATAACTGGTATAATCTACGGAGCCGTCTTTCACGTAGCCTGGCGGCAGCAAAGTAGTCAGGTCAAATGCCTTACCCATCAGGGTGGCAGCTTCCTGACGAAACGCCGGAGAATCTGCTGCGAGGTAAGCTTTGGGCAGTGCTCTGTAATCAAACTTATTGCCCTGCCCTTCACAAGCGTAGCCTCCGGCGAGCAATACCGCAAACAGTAAAATAATAGACCCTTTCATGAAACAATATTTTTAAGACCTGTAATTGCAACATATATTATGCCACTACTGTAAGTGGCGGAATCACAGAGCCCGCCTGTATAACAGCATTCCGCATGATAATGGCGCCTGCGCCAATAGATGCACCCTTTCCTATCTGCGCACCACCACCTACGTAGGCATTGGCTGCCACATGCACGAAATCGCCAATGATGGCATCATGATCTATTACAGCCCCGGCATTGATAATGACATGCTTTCCAATGTGGCAGTTTGACTGCACCACCGCCCTGGCTAACACCACCGTTCCCTCTCCTATGGTAACGTCTGTCGCGATACTGGCATCCGCGTGAAATAGTGAGGCAATATTATGCGCTACACTGCCTGCCAGTCTTTCCCTTGCCTGGTTATTCCCGATACCAATTACCAGCGGTGCATCCGGGTAAAGCGATGTTTCATAATGCACAGCGGAGGCATGGCCTTCCTGGTCAGTAAACAACGTCAGTACTTCACCACCGTTGCTCCGCACCAGGTCCGACAATACACTGGCATGTCCGCCTGCCCCATAAATAACAATTGATTCCTTCATATCATCAGATCGTTTTAGTATTCATCAACCCGGGCTTGATCAGCACATAAATCAATATCAACGGCAGACATACCGTTAACATCGTCCACAACAACGAAGCCTGGTTATTTATTATAAATGCATTCATCAATAACTGGCATATGCCATAGCCCGCTGCTACCGCCAAATGTGGCAACTTACGTTCGTTGGCCAGTAACTGGTAGAAATGCAGCCGGTGAGCTTTGAAAATATTTTGCTTCAATAACAAACGATGCACAATGGTAAGTATGGCATCTACGCCATAAACCGCCAGGAACAATAAATATTTCCAATCTCCTGTTACAAAAATGAGTTTCAGCAACAAGGTAATGATCCAAAAAGCAATGGTAACACTACCTACATCGCCCGCAAAGCAAAGGGCCTTTTTGCGGAAATTGAAAACAAGAAAAACAGCGCTGGCCAACATCGGCAACCAAATAATATCTGTCTCTATAAAAGGTACCTGCCGGTAGTTGACATATTGTAGTGCAGCCAATGTTACCAGGCTGTAACAACCGGTAATACCATTGATGCCATCCATGAAATTATACGCGTTGATAATGCCGATGACCAATATATACAGCAGTGCGATCACATACACCGGGAACAAAGAAAATGCTGCCAGGTAGTAAAACATCAGGGTAACAGCCGTGAAATGGAACAACACCCTCACTTTGTTAGGTAAACTATACATATCATCCACAAAGCTCACCCCACCAATCACCAGCATACCCAGCGCTGCCGGCCAAAAAGTTTGTGGATACAACACCACCGCCGCAATAGCCGCTACCAGGAATATGATCCCTCCTCCGCGAATGGTCACCGTTTGGTGGGAACTACGTTCATTAGGTTTATCAATGATATTAAAACGCCTGGCAATTCCGAAATATGCCAGCATAGCTGCAAAAAAGAGTATGGTTAAAATAAGGTACATCATACAATTGAATATTACGACTGACTAAAGCTGGCAATGGTTTTACTCAAACCATCTGCTACATTAACCGGCAAGGCACGGATGCCTAAGGCTTTCCTGATTTTATCGTTGGAAACAATATAGCTTTCCGTTAGTTTATTTAATCTTTCAGTGTTCAACGGGAGTTTTATCACGTCTCCCAACCGCGCCATAGCCTTTACAACACCTACCTGCAGCGCCAGCAAACGCGGCTTTTTTTGCAGACTGCCGGAAATGATATGTACCACTTCGTTGGTCGACAAACTTTCGTCATCCGCCAGGTTGTAAATACCTGAAGCCACTTTTTCATCGCTGATTACCTGGTTTACGATATACGACAGGTTATCTACCGATAAAAAAGAGCGTTTATTCCGGAAAGCAGCCAATGGATAAGGGATTCCCTTCTTCACAAATCCATATAATAAATTCAGGTTTCCTTTATTTCCCGGCCCATGAATCATGCAGGGGCGAAAAATAAATAATCGTTTACCTGCGGGCAGTTGTTTGGACAACAGGTAGGCTTCCGCCTCCTGCTTTGATTGACCATAAGGCGTAACAGGCGCAGGTATCACTTCCTCCCGCAAAATGCCTTCTACTTTATCGGCCACTGCTTTTACACTGCTGAAATAAATAAAATCCCTGGCGCTGCTTTGCAAAAAGAGATCAAACAGTTTGATCGTCAGGTCCCGGTTGACTAAAAAATAAGCTTCCGCATTGCTGGTATTTTTCAGGTCGTGTGCTTTACCGGCCAGGTGCAATACGGCGTCTGCTTTGTCCAGGTCAGCCACCGACAACTGTTCCCAGGTAGTGCATGATTGCAGCAGTGGGTTATGGTCGTCTTTTATTCTGGCGATACCATGAAAAAGGTGCCGACCCGCATTGGCCTGCAATAAATAGTTGCCTACAAAACCCGTGTGTCCGGTGATGGCTATTTCCATAGTTAGTTTAAAGTAAGTGCTGAATAAATAGCGGTTGTTTCGCGGATCACTTTATCGATAGAGAACTCTCTTTCTGCCAATAGGCGGGAATGCTTCCCCATTTCGACCTGCAGCTCCCTGTTTTTAATCAGTTCGAGCATGGCGCCTGCCAGGCGATGTTCATCTTTCACCGGCACCAGGAATCCATTGTAACCATCTACCACACACTCCTTGCAGCCAGGTACATCCGTGGTAATAATCGGGCGACCGATAGCTGCCGCCTCTATCAGCGATTTGGGTAATCCTTCCCGGTAGGAAGGCAATACCACAATATCTGCCGCCTGTAACAGCCCCACCATATCCTTTTGGAAACCGATCCAACGCAGGTAGTTCCCATCCATCAAACCCTGTATTTTTTCATCAGGTATGGCAGCGAGGTTTTCTTTGTCTACATCACCCGCCAATATAAACTCTGCTTTATCCAACAATTGATTTTTCAGTAACCTCGCAGCTTCAATAAACTCCATCACACCTTTATCATACAGCATCCTGGCGGGTAATACTACCTTTACTTTCCCGTTCGCATGGCCCAGCGGCGTAGCTGTAAACTCCTGCAGGTTTACTCCTGAACCTTTGATCAGGCTCACCTGTTTGTCTTCCACCAGGTTCAACGACTTGAATGTATTGATATCATCTTCATTCTGAAAAATGAAGTGCATATTTTTTCGTTTAAATCCAAACTTCATCATCATCAACAGTACCTTTTGAGTGAAGCCTTTCCGGTCGCCGGTAAAATTATATCCCAGGCCACTAATGGCGTTGACCACACCACCGGTTTTGCTCAACCGGGCAGCAATGCTGCCATACAACGCTACCTTAATGGTAACGTGGTGCAGGAGATCTGGTTTATGTTTCTTATATACCTCCCTCAGCAAGCGGATACACTTCATTTCATACATGATATTTGTACCAGACCGCTTAAACGGGAGATCTATAAAATTGAGCCCATGGCTTTTAATCTCGTTCCCCCTGCCGGTATCGCAGGTAACAATTGTTACATCATATCCAGCCGCCTTGGCAGCCAGCGCTACCGGCAGCCGGTGTGAAAGGAAGAACCAGTCAACATTCACCACCATAAATAACCGTTGTGCATTTTTCATCTCCAAAATATTTTAGTTCCAACCTTATACTGTTAGTCCTTGTTTTACGATACGATACTTTCCACTCGCCTCCCGGGGGATTTCCTTTACATAGGTAACATCAATGTTCATGCGGGTACCCAGGCGTTCTCTTAATTCATGCAAAAACATTTTCTCATCCTTGTCCGTAAACGTATTGTCTCTCACTATTTTTACCTGGATATGATCTGTGGTGTTTTGTATGATCTGAAATTTCACCACCCCTTTTACATACTTCACACAATTGGAAATATTGCCCAGGTTGATTTTGCCACGTTCTTCCGAATACACGAAATCGTTGATCCTACCCTGGATGCTTTCTACTACCGGGTTATGATTGCCACAGGTGCAGGTTTCGGCCGACAATTTGATTTTATCTTTAATGGCATAGCGAACCAGCGGTGTGCCGTGTGTGGTGAAGGATGTGAATACCAATTCTCCTTCATTGGCGGGCTGGCCGTTTTCATCCATTATTTCAAAATAGCCGGTGAGCAGTTCCATGTGTAGTTTTCCCTGCTCGCATTCCAGTATAAACGGTGCTCCTTCTGAGGAAGCATACTGATTCACTACTACGCCGCCGAAAAAGGTTTCGATGGCTTCGCGTTCATGCGGCATCACGGTTTCGGCAGTAGGAAATATCGCCTTCATGCGGTAAGCCAGGTGATAATTATTGGCCAGCCCCCATTTGGCGATTTCATACATGCTGGACGGAAACCCCACTGCATACAAGGGTTGCAGCTTATTCAGGTCGTCGATATAATATTTTGCTGTAACAGCGTTGATATGGAAGGTAGAATAGTAGCGGATTCTATAGCGCCAGTCATATTTCCAATACCTGTTCTTCAAAGTATCTTTTTGGGTGAGCAGTGATTTACCACTGAACCAGGCCACCTTACTTCCCAGCTTATATCCATAACCTTTTCTGAAAAAGTCGAGGGTAGCAAAGCGGTGCTGCATATCATCGTAGGTAAATCTTACTTCGAGCGATTTACCAGTAGTACCACCGGTTTTGGAAAGAATTGCCTGTTTTTTTCCAATGGTATAGATGGCATCAATATTGGCCCTGATATCTTCCTTCGACTGTATCGGCAGCCGGTGGAATTGTTCCAGGGTAGTTATTTCTGTTAAACCTAGTTGCGCAAATATTTGCTTATAATAGCCGGATTCCCTGGCAGCAAAATTTACGAAGGCAAACAGTTTTTCCAGCTGGAACCGCTGGAGCTTAGCGAGGTCAAATTTCCGGGCGGCCTCATAATATTCCATCCAGTTGGAATAATTGCCCGAATGCCTTTTCCTATACTGCAGCACATCAAATAGGGTCACCAGGCCGTTCTGGAACACAGCAGGAAGACGCTGATATATTTTCTCAGTCATCACTTAATTATTTAGGTTCTTCTATGCGTCATCACCGGATATGGTCAGTGATGGTTTATTTAAAAAATGTAATCGAAAACAGTTTCATTGCTAAAATAAAAAGCAGGTAATAAAAATGTTTAAACGCTGGTGCCCGCATTTTCAACAATGGGTAAAACAATATTACCGGAATAAATATCCAGGATAACAACCCGAATCTATCAGAAAAAGCAAAGTTAAAGCAGAGGTAAAACACTGCTGTCATTACGAGGTACAGCTTAAAAATCCTCGTGTAAAATTCATTCTTCTCCAGCTGATTACCGAAGTGGCCAATGATCGCAAAAATGATATTGAACGCCCAGAAATCAATACGGAACCCCACCTTATAGTCGCTCCCGTTATCTGTATACCCTGAAATCCGGTCCAGTGAAGCTACTTCTGATATAAAAGGAATGTTATTAAATCCAAATCCCAGGTAAGCCGCTACAGACACTACTGCCAGCAGGGCGTAAAAAAGCCGGATATCCTTTATTTTCCGGATGCCGAGGTCCGCCAGGAAAATAGCCAATACCGACAGGTGAAAAAATGATGCCACTACAGCACAAAGTATTTTCTTCCACGTATCTTCTTTGCGGTGCATCCCAAAGTACAGGATGGTGAACCCTAATGCCACGCCATTACGGATGATATTGATCCCAATCGCCTGGAAAAAGAAGAAGCTGACAAACGTCAGTAGCAACAAAGATCTTTTGGTAGCGGTTACCCTGTAGGTAAAGGCTGTCACCGGCCACATCAGCAGTACTACCATCAAAGCCAGGTAGATCTGGCTGCTGAAGAAACGGCTACAGATATACGTAAATACATAAAAGAGCAAATCCCCTTTTACCCCTTGCAAAGCCAGGGTGAGATTGCCCATACCGGCCACCCGGTTAAAGGTGTCGATATAAGCCGCGGTATCTTTTCCCACATCCGCCGAACGGCTACCAAATACCAGGATAATATAGGCCACAATCACGCCTGCAATGAGATTATCAAATCCCTTGTCGTTCCATCGCTTTATATCCAGCTTGAGCACATATAGCAGCGCCAGAAAAAAAGCGAATAAGTAGCCTACAATATCTTCCCAAAAAAATACCTGCATATTATTTACACCTATCCTTTTTTCATGATACTAAATGTGAAATGGATATAATCCCCTATTCCCAAAAAGTGGTTATATTTCTTTGCAATAACCAGGGCCCATTTCACTTTTTTATGTTGCAGGTATTTCATCACCCTTCTTACAATCAGTTGCTGATAGTATTTCTTCTGGTAATGTTCCTGTACATTTTCGGTATCGATGTAATACACCAGCGACTTATCCGGGGCGGGTAACCTGCCGGAGGCCCTGTTTTCCGCGTCCTGTATATAGTACGACTTTACTTCCGGGCTCATGGCCACCTGGAAATGCTGTGCCAGCCGTGCCCATACATCCAGGTCTTCTCCATGCGTAATTTTCTCATTAAACGGCAGTATGCTATTGAATGCTTCCTTCTTCACACAAACAGCAGAAGAATGGATTACCGCACCATCCAGCACCAGCTTGAAATAGTTGCCAATAATGCCGCCGCCGGCCACGATATGTTGTTTGCCTATTTCACCGCTGCGTGTCATGCCGGCAAATCCTGTAGCAAATACGCTGGCGGTTGGATAGTTCATAATCAGTTGTTGTATGGTAGCCAGAAAATCCGGCGCCCATAAATCGTCGCCATCAATGAATGCGATGTAGCTGGTCTGCGCTTCCCGGATACCCGTATTACGCGCACTGGATACGCCGCCATTGGGCTTATCTACAATCCGTATCCGTGGATCTGCAATAGCAGCCACTACTTCCCGGCTTTTATCTTTAGAGCCATCATTCACTACCAGCAACTCAAAATCTCCCAGCGTTTGCGCCAATACGGATTGAATCGTTTTTCCGATGCTTTCTTCCTTGTTATAGAGTGGAAGTACCACAGAAAATTTAGGTGTATATGCCATTGCTATGCTGCTTTCTTTTTTAGAAATGTTCCCAGGATAAATTGCCGGTCGTTTGCAGGAATAATAAACTTATAGGCCACCAAAGCAGCGCCCCCACCTGCTACTGCCAGCGATAATCCCACCTGGAAAATATTGTGCTGGTTTACAAAATATAAGCACCCCGTACCTAGTATACCAATAACTGCCAGCGTAATAATCCCCGGCAGCAAGGCTTTGAAATAACCGTTTTTCACCTGCATCAGTCGCGATGCATACCATGTGGTGAAGAGCAGGTTTTTCATGGTGAGTACAATCATGCTCGCTATTGCCACTGCATACAAACCCAGGCTGGTATACTTCACCAATCCCAGGCTTAGCAGGAAGTTAACCACGCCCAATATCAGGGTGATGATACCAGGTGTTTTGGCTTTGTTATATGCCTGGAAAATGGAGAGCAACGGGATCACAGAAACATTTACAATCAGGTGCAGCGTGAGCATATTCATGAGTGGTGCAAGCACTACGTAGTCTTTCCCCAACCAGAAAAATAAAATAGATTTAGAGAAACAACAGATGATCCCTACCGGGAAAGCCAGGAATATGGCCAGCAGCCGAACAATACGCTGTGATAACTCCGCCATCTTTTCTGTTTTACCCTGGGTATACAATAATACCAGTGCCGTACCAATTCCTCCGGATACAACGGCTCCCAATGCACGGATCAACACGCCCCATTGCATTACGGCTGCAAATTTCCCGGACGCCGCAGGACCGAGGTAAATATTGATGATAAACAAGTCCATGTTGAGAAATAACACCGTAGCCACATGATTCACGGTAAGCCAGCCTCCGAGACCAAAAATTTCTTTCAGTTTCTCCTTGCGGAAACTTTTGATGGAGATGCTGATATAGGGCGACAGTCTTTTCCATATCCGGATACTGTAAAGCAAGGTAGCTACAGAACCAATGGCATAAGCAATGCCGATGTATACAATAGACTTACCCAGCAGCAGGATCAGGCAGGGCGACAGGATAGCGTAGGTCAGCAGGGCAATGCGGTCCGCAATATTTTTGAGGTATACTTTGTTGTATGCATTCGCAATGGCGGTAAATACACCAGCAATGATAAGCAGGGAAAAAGAAACGCTCATCAGTATATATAACTCCCGGGTATCATTTGCCAGTCCTGCCGGGATGTTGAGTAACCTGTCTACATAAAAAATACAAAAAGAAAACACCGGGATGACGAGCACCACAATGGTGGCCAGTTGTGTCCAGAAAGCGGTATTGAAAGTATGATTGATTCCTTCTACATCATCGCGCTGCATATCCATCATGAGGAACCTCGACAGGGAACCATTGATGGCAATAGTGATAATGTTCACGTAGGAATACAAAGACAACCCGATGGATACAATACCGAATACTGCTACCCCGAGTGATTTTACAAAAAAAGAGGGCAACAACAAACCGATGATGATATTCAATACGAAGATCATTACATTGCTAAAGAGGTTTGTTTTATAGTTGCTTCTATAGTCAATATCCGTTTTAATGGATACCATGGCCGGTTTGGGCGCTTCGGATGCAATGGATGCATCAGCTACTGCTGCTGAATGATACTGGCGCATGTTTCTAAATTTTTGTATACAATGTTAGTAGCGGTGGCTTGTGGTAAGGTAGTGAGCGTTGCTCTTTTATGCACCAGGTCGTCCAGCAGGCTGTTTCTGCCAGCGTTGTCCTGCGCAGTAAGCGCTGCTACCTGGTATGCCGGGTTATATCCTACCGACTTGAGGAAGTCGGTACATTTTGCGTGATATTCAAACAACATAAAGGGAATATCTGCGATGTACGACATGATAGCAGAGTGCAGTCTGAAGCCGATGAACAGATCACATTTCTTCATATTCTCCCAGAAGCCGAGTGTATCGCGGTCATAATCCACGAGGCTGATGGTAACTCTTCTGTATGCCTTCACATGGCTAATGATGCGCTCCGTCAGGGGTTTATCGCCTACGTGTTCATTGGCGTTAAAAATGAAAAAGCGGAATTCTATTTCGCCACAGTACATTTCCTGTAGTGACGACAAGAGCAGCAGGAGTTGTTCTTCCCGTTCCTGTTCTTTTTGCAGGTTGCCGTTATGGTATTTCTCATAATTGCATACGCTGATGCCGATTACCTTCCGGCTATTGTCGGAAGTATCAGCAGATTCGCTGGTGGCATAGGAAGTATCATTGCCGATGAGCGGCAGCAAAGCAGCCACATCGAAACCCTTTTCCACTTTACCTTCCAGCTTCATTTCCTGTATATAGTCCATGGACTGCTGATCTCTTACAGACACGTATCTGAATTTATTCAGATAGTTTTTGATGTAGTTGAAATCCGCTTTTGTTTTAAAAGGTCCAACAGAGATACCGAGCGCGTATAAATTTTTATATTGGTAGATGTTGCGCACGTCTACGATGGAAGTGGCGCCATCGCCGAAGGTAGAGCCGCCAACATGAATAATGTTACTGCTTTTCAATGCTTCCATATATAGCTGCCCGTATTTGATATACTTGTTGGCAGAGAGCTTTGATGACTGTATATATTTCAGTTGGGGCAGGTTTAAACCCTGCACATGCGCGTTCCGGAGGCCGAACTTATTTTTAAAAGTCCAGTCTGCCACTACACAGAATACGTCGTCTCCTATGTTTTTATGGCCATAGTATCCCCTCAGGTAAGTTCGATTGCCTGTCATAACAAATTTATACCAGTAAAATGCTTAAATATTATTTGCTGCTATTCGTGTCTTTTTTGTTAGAAAAAAGTTGGGTTATCGCGATACCAGTTCACCGCAATTTCCAGTCCGCTTGCTACAGAAAATGCCGGCTGATATCCTACCAGTTGGTGGGCTTTGCTGATATTTGCCAGGCTATGTTTCACGTCGCCTTTACGTTCTGGTTTATATGTTGGAGGTACTACAAAGTTTGTAATAGCACCTATTTTTTCCCATAGTTCATTGAGGGTAGTACGTTCGCCAAAGGCGATATTAATCACTTCGGCAGTGGTGATCCCGTCGGCGAACAGGGCTTTAATATTGGCCTGTACTGCGTTTTCAACGAAAGTAAAATCGCGGCTGGTTTCGCCATCCCCATTAATAGTGGGCACTTCTTTACGCAAGGCGGCATCAATAAACAAGGGAATAACGGCGGCATAAGCGCCTTTGGGATTTTGCCGGGGGCCAAACACGTTAAAGTAACGGAGGCCAACAGTATGAAAATCATATGTGCGGGAAAACACCTGCGCATATAATTCGTTTACATATTTTGTGACTGCATAGGGAGACAATGGATTGCCGATTTGATCTTCTATTTTTGGCAATCCCGGATGATCTCCATATGTGCTGGAGCTGGCTGCATAGATCATTCTTTTTACACCGGCATCACGGGCAGCCACCAATATGTTCAGGAAGCCGGAGATGTTCACCTCGTTGGTAGTTACCGGATCATTGATAGAGCGGGGTACGGAGCCCAGGGCTGCCTGATGTGATACATAATCAATTCCGTCCATCGCTTTCCGGCAATCTTCCTGCTGGCGGATATCTCCTTCCAGTAGTTCGAAATGCGGATTATTTAGAAACGGCGCGATATTGTTCCTGGAGCCAGTAGAGAAATTGTCCAGCACCCGTACCTTTTTTGCACCGTATTTCAAGAGATATTCTACCAGGTTAGAACCGATAAAGCCGGCGCCGCCTGTGATTAAAAAGCTATATGCTGATAAGTCCTTTTGATGATATGCCTGTTTGTACATAATTTTCTGTTTGTCGAATATTCCTGAAATACCTGTGTTTATTTTTAATTATAATCTGCCATCTACAATCTCTCTCTGCAGTGTACCTTTTACATCGTAAATCACTGCGGTAGGTTTGCACAATTGTTTTATGTCGAGTGTTTTAAACTGATGATGGGAAACGGCCAGTACTACGGCGTCGAACTGGCTGCCTGCTGCAAGTTCTTTTACAGATTGCCAGCCGTATTCATGTTCTACTTCTGCTGGTTCCGCCCATGGATCAAGGATGGTGATGTTGGTGTTGTAGTCTGCCAGGTTTTTGAGAATATCCACTACCTTGGTATTACGTACATCCGGGCAGTTTTCTTTGAACGTAATGCCCAGCACCAGTATTTTCGCACCTTTTACAGCAATATCTTTTTTCACCATCAGTTTAATAACTTCCTGAGATACGTATGCTCCCATACTATCATTTAACCGGCGTCCTGCCAGGATGATTTCAGGATGGTAACCAGCTTCCTGCGCTTTTTGGGCGAGGTAATAAGGATCTACGCCGATGCAGTGTCCTCCTACCAGACCGGGTCTGAAGTTCAGGAAGTTCCATTTGGTGCCAGCCGCTTTCAGTACTTCTTCCGTATCTATGCCCAGGCAGTTGAAGATTTTTGCCAGCTCATTCACAAAAGCAATATTGATGTCACGTTGTGCATTCTCGATCACCTTGGCTGCTTCTGCCACGCGGATAGAGCTGGCCTTGTAAGTACCTGCGGTGATCACAGATTTATATAAATCGTTTACCTTGTCTCCTACTTCAGGGGTAGAGCCAGATGTAATTTTCAGTATTTTGGATACGGTATGTTCTTTATCTCCCGGGTTAATACGTTCCGGTGAATAGCCGGCAAAAAAGTCCTTGTTAAATTTCAGACCAGACGTTTTTTCCAATACCGGTACGCAATCGTCTTCTGTAGCGCCAGGATACACGGTAGATTCGTACACGACAATGTCGCCTGCTTTCAATACTTTTCCTACCGTTTGACTTGCTTTGATCAGTGGTGTCAGATCCGGCCTGTTGTTTTTATCTACCGGTGTAGGTACAGTGACGATGAAAAAATTACAATCCTTTATATCGTCCAACTGATTGGAGCAGAAAAGTCCGATACCGGCTTTGTCTGTGGTAAGTACCCGCTGCAGGTCAGCGGAAGACAATTCCAGCGTATGGTCTTCTCCTTCATTCAGTTCTTTAATGCGTGCTTCATTGATATCAAATCCAACTACCTTATACTTTTTGGCAAATTCTACCGCCAGTGGTAATCCTACATATCCCAGTCCAATAATTGCAATTTTTACGTCCATATGAGTTGTACGTTTGTAGTTATTTTTTTCTAAATATGTTTTTTAATCTCCTAAAGGTACTTTTTTTGTTCTCCATTCCATCATGCCCATACCCATAACCGTACCCATAGCCGTATCCATAGGTACCAGCTGTCTTCACATCATTGATGATAATATTGAGTTTGGGCATTTTATGCTGGATATAAAGATCCCTGGATAATTTCAGCTGTTCTTTAAAAGTATAGCTCTGACGGACTAAGAACAGGGTGGCATCCGCGAACCGGGCGATCAGCTGCCCGTCCGTTACAAGGCCTATGGGCGCGGTATCCACGATGATATAGTCGAACCGTTCCCGTAGTGTCTCAAACAATTTCGCCGTTTCCTCCTGCAATAATAGTTCAGCCGGATTTGGCGGAATGGGGCCGGATGAAATCAGCCAACAGTTATCGTGTATACCGGAAGGCCGGATAATCTGATCCAGCGGGGTTTTACCGATTACGTAGGTACTAAAACCCACGTTGTTGGGGATGTCCAGGCTGGCAGAGATCCGGGGTTTTCTCAGGTCCATTTCCAGCAGCACTACCTTTTTACCGGATAAAGCCAGTACTGCGGCCAGGTTGGTAGCTACGAAAGATTTTCCTTCTCCGCTCATACTGGAAGTCAGCATGATCACTTTTTCGCCGGCACGGGTAAGGATAAACTGTAAATTGGTACGCATAGCCCTGAACTGCTCTACTACCGGGGAATTCGACTTCGCCGTGGCCACAATGAGCTGTTGTCCGTTGTTATGCCCGATTTCCGCGATCACTGGTACCGGTGTTTGGTCGGTGACGTCTTTCTTATGGAAAATCCGTCTGTTCAGTAGTTCTTTCAGGTAAAAGATAGTAGCCGGGCAACCAACCCCTAAAATAAACGACAACAAATAGATAATCAACGGATTAGGATTATACGGTTTGGCGTCGCTCTTGGCCGGATCCACGATTCTGCTGATCGCCAGGTTAGAGGACTTTGAGATCGCGGATTCTTCCCTTTTCTTTAGCAGGAATAAGTACAATTCCTGTTTAATGGCCTGCTGCCGGGAGATATCCAGGAACACCCTTTCCGTGGCCGGTACCTTTCCTATCTTCTGGTTTACCACCCCAACATTCTGTTGCAGCTCATTGATGCTCACTTGTATGCCCTGCTTCAGGGACAACAGGTTGCTCCGCAAATCTGCCCGCAAGCCTACCAGCTGTTCGTTGATATTCTTTATAAACGGATTGGCCTCTGTACTGGTAAGCAACTGTCTGTCGCGCTCCATCTGCAGGGTATTGTACTTACCTATCAACCCAACGAAGGTAGGATCAGCCACCACGAGGGCGGATGGTACCACATGCGTAGCATTCTTATTATCTTCCAGGTATTGTTCCAGTGCGCTTACCACGGAGAGACGTACCTGTTGATCAGTCAACTGTTTCATCAGGTCGCCGGTGCCCACCACCAGCTGTTTCGACTGCTCCTCAAGATTCGCCAGCTTATTTTGCTGCTTGAATTGTTGTATGTCGTTTTCCACGCCTGACAGTTCTTTGCTTACAATCACGAGGCGATTGTCGACAAACGAAATGGTGCTGTCTACAATGCGGTTTTTATCTTCCACACTGGCATGCAGGTATACGTCGATCAGCTTATTGAGTATTGCTTCTCCTTTAGCAGGTACCCCGGAAGAATAAGTCATGTCGATGGTACTTACCTGCTTATTAGGAATGGTTACGGTAAATTGTTTCTGGAAATCGGCTACTGCCTGGTCCACAGAAATTACCTTCACCAGGATATCTTCATCCAGCAAAGGATACATGGCTTTACGTTCTACTACCAGTACACCTTCCTGCAGTTGCAATGTATCTCCCCATCTGCCACGCAGTTTCAGGTCTTCGCGGGACAGCGCAAAGCTGTCTTTCCCTGCTGTTGCCACCGTATAGGATACGGAGGTCAGTGTATCTTTCAATGCCAGCCAGTGCAACGCAATGGGCAGGCGTTCGTAGATTTCTGTTTTCTTAACATGACCGGCAATAAAATAAGTGACATTCAGTTGTAAATCCTTTACCACTTTCTCTGTGAGCGAGCGGGATTTTAATATTTCAGCTTCATTGTCTACACTGTTCTTGTTATTGAATAGTTCCAGCTGATCCAATATTTCAGCGCCGGGAATATCGCCTCCTTTCTGCTGATCCTGTACCAGGATCTTCGCACTGATTTTATAATCCGGTGAAGCGTATCGCAGGTATAGCCGGGCTACAACTGCCAATCCAATCACACACAGGACAAACCAATACCAGTTGCGGAGGGTTTTGTCCAGTATCTTACGAACGTCTAATCCACTGCCTTTCGGCTCTTCGAAAGGTTGAATGTCGTTTAAAGGAAACCGGTTGTCCGTCTTTATAATATTGTGCATATCCCCTCCCTTTAAAATTTAACTCTGGTTAGTAAAACAATCAGTACTGATATCACAGAAGACGCGATGGTAATGTTTCTTAAGCGTGCGCCATCTGATGCCGTTACTTTTGATTTATTAGGCTCCACATATATAACATCTCCCTGCTGTAAATAGTAATAAGGCGAGGCAAACAGACGGCTTTCATTCAGGTTCAGCCGAACGAATTCCTGTTGATCGTTTTTCTTCCGGATGAGTAAAACGTTCTCGCGTTTACCATAAATGGTGAGGTCTCCTGCCACTCCCAGCGCATCCAGCAGCGTTACTTTTTCGTTGGGCATGATATAGGAAGATGGTCTGGCTACTTCTCCCAGGACGGTTATTTTAAAATTCGCAAAGCGTACGTTTACCACCGGGTCTTTGTAGAAAGCGGCCACTTTGGTTTGGATCTCATCCCGCACCTGGTCAGTTGTTTTGCCTTTCACCTCGAGTTTACCGATCATGGGTAAACTTACCGTCCCTGCTTTATCTACGAGGTATCCGCTCACGTTAGCGCCGGTTACCGTGGCTGCTGGCGCCGGCACCGTAGTGCTGCCCGTTGCGGGTATATTAGGCACATTCTGCTGATTCATGATCGCCGTAGCCGTTGGGTCCATGGTTTGTACCGTGATCTGTAAAATATCATCCGGCTGAATCACTGGTGTAGTGTAAGCCGTAAGATTCACCATGCTTAGTTTGGCAGTATCCGGCACATCTTTGAAATAAGTAATATGTTTAGGACCCGAACAAGCTGCCAGGAAAAGACTGCACGCACCTATGACGACAGCAAATAAGATCTGATGAGCGGATGCAAAGCACCTGCACGTACTAAGTATTTTCATTATACGATATGGCTCTTAAATGAATAACAAGCTCATTGATTAAAAAACGAATGAGCGATATACAAGTGCGACAGTAATACTGCTACATTTTTATTTTGTCTTTGTCCAGTTCTTCATAAGAAGAATTCTGGCTGATAAACTCTGGCACCAATTGTTTCATTTTTTGTACTGTTGGCGTGAGGTAATGTCCTTTGGCAGTGCTTATCAGTTGAGTTATCTGCTCATTTACTTCTGTAAAATCTGACGGCCTTACTTTGGCAATCATAATTTTTTCATGGTAAGTGGGCATGGTATTTTCGGCATTATTCAATAGTTCTTCGTAGAGTTTTTCCCCGGGGCGAAGGCCGGTGAAAACGATTTGTACATCACGGCCAGGTTCCTTGCCGGTCATACGAATCATTTTTCTCGCCAGTTCTGCAATCTTCATGGGTTTGCCCATGTCGAATACAAATATTTCGCCTCCCTGTCCCATGGCGCCGGCTTCCAGCACCAGCTGGCATGCTTCGGGAATGGTCATAAAATAGCGGGTGATGTCCGGATGTGTTACAGTAATAGGGCCGCCTTTTTCCAGCTGTTGTTTAAAGCGTGGAATAACAGAGCCATTAGAGCCCAATACATTTCCGAAACGGGTGGTAATAAAGCGTGTAGGCGTAGCCGTATACACAGGTCCCATCTTCAGAAATTTTTCATTCAGCTGATTGTTATAAGCCTGGGTGAAAATTTCTGCGATCCGTTTGGAAGCGCCCATTACATTGGTAGGGTTCACTGCTTTATCAGTAGATACCATCACGAATTTCTCCACACCATGTTCTACTGCCAGTTCCGCTACTATCTTGGTCCCCAGCACATTGTTCATCACCGCAATAGATGGATTTTTTTCCATCATCGGTACATGTTTATAAGCGGCCGCGTGGTAAACAATAGCGGGTGCATAGATGTCGAATAGTTGTTGCATGCGTACATTATCGCATACATTACCAATGAAAGGAATGATGGGTACACTCAGGCCTTTCTCAGCGATTTCCAGTTCCAGCTCATGCAGCGGGGATTCTGCCTTATCGCACAGCACAATCACAGAAGGTTCGTAGTTAAGGAGTTGCCGTACTATTTCACTTCCAATAGAACCGGCGGCTCCTGTTACCAGGATACTTTTGCCTTTGAGTTCCTTACTCAGCTGCTGATTTTTAATGCTGATGACAGATCTTTCCAGGAGATCTTCGATGTTGAGGTCCTTCAATTGGATGCTATTGTTGGTAGCGGCTCCTTCTGTCCATTCGCTCACGGGAATAATTTTTTGTACTCTTATATTCAGTGCGATACATTCTTCTACGAGCTCATTGAGGTGTGCTGCATCGAGCGGATCGTTGGGGATGAGCAACAGGGTGATTTTCCCTTCTTTCACCATTTTAAACAACTGTCCTTTACGGGACGCATAGACGGGCAAGCCTTCGATCGATTTCCCTGCATGCGCTTTGGTATCGGCCAGGAATGCGGTAATTCTGACATCAGCGGCAGGATCATCGGCAATGGCCTTGCGCAGCATCAGGCTGGAGTGACCGGTGTAATAAATCGCGGCCCTGGTACGACTGTGGCTACGGAAGTTATTATGGTATCTGAATACCCATTTTACCAGCAGGCGATAAGATAGGAGAAAGAAAGCAGTGATGAAGAAGTTGATCAGTATCACCGAAATCGGGAATGCATTGAGACGTGCTTCCAACAGGTGGCTGCGATCAACCGCAAAGAGGAAAAAGCTGCTGAGTACATTGAGTCCGGCTATACGTCCAATATCGGCCATGCTGGTGAATCTGACGATCCCGCGATAGGTACGTAATACTAAAGCCAGCACCAGATTAATGCCCAGTACAACGAGCCCGATATACGACATCGGATAAGCGGCCAATGCTTCTACATCAAAATTAAATCTGAGCAAAAAGGCTAAATTGATTGCTATAACGGTACACCCCAGGTCTAATAGTAGTATTAGCCATGACGGGGTAATCCACGATGAACTACGCACCATAGGTTCAATAATAAGATATGGTTATTAAATGTATTTACATTCGCCTGGTTAACTACATCCGCGTTTTTTTCAAGGTTTTCATAGAGTCGCGTTAGTTAAATCAGGCCGGGTATTAAAAATGATTTACAAACTATTCGGTTTTCAAAGTTAGCACAAAGTAAATACTAAATTTGATAAGTTCTGTTATCAAAAGGTAAACTGTGGAAAAAAAATTTTCTAGTTCCCTTAAAATACAGATCTAATAGTGCATAGCATGCCCGAACCGGCTTAAACAAGCGATTATAAAACCAATATTTCCGCTATGATTATTCGCTAAAACGCAACAGGGATCCCCCATTACAACAGATAACCACACCGGATATACGAAAAAAAACGGATCAGCTCAATAAGCTACCCATACTAAATACTATTAAAGAAACTTTGCAACATTGGTGGTGATGCATCAGTACTTCTTGTTGTAACGATTTGCTAGGCTTTCGATGCTCTAAAGTGTCAGATAGATGATACATGGTCATGGTCTTTCAATTTTTTGGTTAACGCAGTGTGACTAAAATATGGCTAAGTAAATATGGTTATAAAACCTGCGTTAAAATTAATTCTTGCAACGCACGCATTCGAACAAACACCATACCAATTTACTAATTATTGAAATTATAGTACTAAAGTTAGTAAACTATTTATTTAAATACTTCAGTTATTAAAAAATAACAAAACGATATGGATGCCTTACTAAGATCGGAAAGCATAAGGCAGAAAGCAAAAAGCTATTGAGGCGAATGATCAGAGCGGATTTTGTCTTTGTACAGGATTAGACTGATTATTCTGATTATTTTTTAAAGATTTAAAAAGATAATGGGAGAAGAAAGCGGATGTACCTGCTTTCTTCTCCCATCTTTCTTTATCCAGAAAATAAAAATAAAAAATCAGAATAATCAGTCTAATCCTGTACAAAGACAAAATCCGCTCTGATCATTCGCCTCAATAGCTTTTTGCTTTACGCTTTATGCTTTCTCCTTTACGCGCCTGTAATGAATACAACCAGGCTTTTAGCGCCATGGGCGCCCAGTACCAGCGACTGTTCTATATCTGCCGTTTTGGATGGGCCCGCAATAAATACGCCGAACCCGGTTTGTGGTGCACCTATCTTTTCATAGGCCTCGTGCATGGTGGGCAATATATTTTGGCGGGGCAGCACAATAGCCAGGTGTTGACAAATAAACGGCAGCACCCTGACCTGCATTTCCTGTTCGGTGAGCCAGATGGCACCATTTTCTGCTACACCCCATTGTCCGGGTACAATAGCCATGTCTACATCCTCCAGTAAATGCGGATCTTCGTTGGCCCATTCCCGTGATACCTCCCTGGCATTGACCACCCGTTGTAAATCCGGATAATGTTCGGCCAGCAACGCAGGAATGGCTGTTTCATCGCTGACTTCAAACAGGGTCCCCCCCAGTGCTTCCAGGACCTTACGATAAGCTTCCAGCGTACCGGGCATATTTCCGGAGAGTCCCTGCAAAGCCGGAAGCGGTGCAAACTCCGGCTGGTTTTGTTTTACTGCGGCTAATATTTTATCCCTGCTGCTCATGAAGATTTTTTATTTTTTGCATACCATTCGGAGAACGACTGTGCCGGTGGCGCAGGCATCTCCCGTTGTTTGTACCAGGGGTTCATGCGGTTGTTCACCATCCCGGGAAATGCACGCATTACCCATCTACCCATTTTCCCGGCCGCTTTATAGGTGCGGGGAGCGGACAATACGCCCGTCATGATTTTCATGCTGGCTGTTTTGGCGGTAGAAGTATAACCCTCCTTCACCAACACCTGCCGCCATTTATATAGTTGCTGATGAATATCGATTTTCACCGGGCATACATTGGAACAGGAACCGCATAAAGTAGAGGCAAAAGGCAGGTCCTTATAATCCTTCATATCGAGGTTAGGCGCCAGAATAGCGCCAATAGGGCCAGCAACGGCCGTATGATAGCTATGCCCGCCGCTGCGCCGGTATACCGGGCAGGTGTTCATACAGGCGCCACAACGGATACATTTCAGCGAGTTGCGGAAATCTTCCCGTCCCAGCTGTCTGCTGCGTCCGTTATCTACCAATACAATATGCAGTTCCTGGCCTTTCCGGGGCGCCCGGAAATGACTGGAATACGTTGTAATAGGCTGCCCGGTAGCACTGCGTGCCAGCAGGCGCAGGAATACGCCCAGGTGCTTACGTTCCGGGATAATTTTTTCGATGCCCATGCAGGCAATATGTACATCTGCGAGGTGTGCCCCCATATCGGCATTTCCTTCATTGGTGCATACTACCATTTCACCGGTTTCTGCTACTGCAAAATTCACCCCGGTGATCGCCGCGTTGGCCTGCAGAAATTCTTTCCGCAGATGTAACCTGGCGGCGGCCGTCAGAAATTGCGGATCCGCATTACCAGCGGGTGTGCCCAGGTGTTCGTGAAACAGCTCCCCTATTTCTTCCTTCTTTTTATGAATACAAGGCAGTACGATATGACTGGGCGGTTCTTTCGCCAGCTGCACAATTCTTTCTCCCAGGTCCGTATCTATTACATCGATGCCGTTGGCTTCCAGGTGTGGATTCAGGTGACATTCTTCTGTTAGCATCGACTTGCTCTTCACCATCCGTTTTACGCCATGCTTTTTCAGGATGTCTGTTACAATACGGTTATGCTCTGCGGCATCGGCTGCCCAATGTACAATGGCGCCGTTTTGCTGCGCCTGCTGTTCAAATTGCAGGAGGTAGTCATGTAAATTGCCCAGTGCATTGATTTTTATCTGCGAGGCGGTTTCCCTCAGCAGTTCCCATTCAGGGATAGTCCATGCGATGCGGTCGCGTTTAGCCCGCACCCACCATAACGTTTCATCGTGCCAGTTAACCCTGGCTTCATTTTCGTTGAACTTGTCTGCCAGTGTTGCGTGATCAGCTGTTTGCCTGTTCATGGATATTTTGATTGAGAATTTCAGCAATATGCATCACTTTTACACCAGCATGTTGCCGGCGTAAAATGCCTTCCATGTGCATGAGGCAACTTACGTCTGTTCCGGTGATCACCTCCGCGCCATGTTTAACGTGGTCGGCTACACGATCTTTCCCCATCTTTACGGATACGGCTTCTTCTGCCACGCAGAACGTACCGCCAAACCCGCAGCATTCATCCTGCCGGTCAAGTGGTATCAGCTCTACGCCTTCTACCATCCGCAACAGTTTCTCCGGCTTGGAAAATGGCGCCGCCACCAGCTCGCTCATCTGCGCCAGTGCCAGTCCGCGTTGACCATGGCAGCTCTGGTGCAGGCCCACCTTACAGGGGAAGCGGGCAGGCAGAGATTCCACTTTCAGGATGTCTGTCAGGAACTCCGTCAGTTCGTATATACGTTGGCGTATATGTGTGGCTTTATCTTCTTTCTCCGGATCATGTAAATGATCCTTGATATGCAGTACGCAACTACCGGAAGGGCCTACAATATAGTCGTAGTCAGCGAAATTTTTAATAAACAGGGTGTTACATTGGTGTGTCAGGTGTTCATAGCCCGAATTGGCCATAGGCTGGCCGCAACAGGTTTGTCCCTGTGGGAAGTCCACTTCACAACCCAGTTTTTGCAACAACTGCAGGGTAGCAATTCCTACCTGCGGGTAAAACTGGTCAATATAACATGGTATAAATAATCCTACTTTCACGGGTAAAGTAATTTAGTAACTGTTAGCAGTTAGCCATTAGCTGTAAGCAACGGAAACAGGTACTGATCATCCAGGCCGCCCTGCTTATGCTTATTGGCAATATGCAAATTTAGCGGGCAAGGCAACAGTAATCCTACCTCTTTTTTACCGGTTACTGGCTTATTTTTCACTGACTGAAAGTAAAAAACCGCGGGGATATTTGCAACCCGCACTATCCTGCCATGATTTTTTGTCTTTTTCAGGATTAGACTGATTATACTGATTTTTATTTTTTGATTTTGAGAAGATGAAAAAAATTTGGGAAGATATAAGCAGATAAATTCTGCCCACATCTTCCCAAATCTTATAAAACAAAAAATCAGTATAATCAGTCTAATCCTGAAAAAGACAACATTCGCGTTATCCGTTCATGATCTGCTCTTCCTGTTTCTTCTTCAGGTACCATTGCACCACGCGGATTTCGGCGAAGCTGGCGGCTTCCCCTACTCTTTCTTTGATAGGGCCGGCAGCAGTGGCGCCAAGCTCCCCGATGTGTTTGAGGATGAGGCGCATGGTTCTTTCCGGGACAAAGCGGTGGATATCCATTTCTCCGGCCTCCACACATTGCGCCAGGTGGCTCTCTATGGTGCCGATGGCCAGTTGGCGGGCAGCAGCGATATCCGGAACTGATTTACCTGCCAGGTATAATTCCAGGGTACCCCGACGGCTGGCGCCTTTTTCCACTTTGCCTTTTGCAGCCTTTTCTCTGGCAGCAGCAGCGGGAATAGCGGCAGCAGCGGCGTCTGCGTCCCTTAACTTGGTATAGTCTTTCAGGCCGGCAGTAAAATTCAGGTCCGCATAAGACACCTCCCATACATGACGCAACTTATTCCAGCAGTCGGATTCCAGCGCCATGAGTTGCAGCAGGTATTTCTTTGATTTGGCCTTTTTTACTTCTGCAATATGTGCCTGTAAAGGCAGTATCAGGTCGTCGTGGATGCTTTGCGTGAAATAACCGATGGCTTTATTGACGCGTTGCTCCAGTTGTTCCATTTCACCAGTTTGCACGGCAGTATCCAACAACTGATGCAGTTGTACAACAAATTTAGCGGCTACCTCCTGCTGTTGTTCTACTTTGGCAGACAAGCTGCGACTTAATTTGATAGCGGCATCAAAATCGGGTACTTTTTTATCCTGGATCCAGACAGCATGACTACGAATAGTAGCCTGCATACGATACCAGTCGAACAACTGCAACAGGGAAGTGGCCTGGAATTTCTTCCGTTCCATTTCCAGCAATACCACCAGTTCGTTCGCTTCATTTTCTTTTTCGGCAAATTCAATCACCTGCCGGTCTGTTTTGATGCTGCCATGCCCTATGCGGGAGTGCAGTACCAGTCCTTCGAGTGAGGTACAGCGGCTGAGGGCCACGTATACCTGTCCGGGTGCAAAGGCATACCCGGCGTCAATAATGGCGCGTTCGAAGGTTAAGCCCTGGCTTTTATGGATCGTGATAGCCCATGCCAGGCGGATCGGGAACTGGGTGAAGCTGCCTATTTCTTCTTCCTCTATGCTGTTTTCTTCCTGGTTAAAGGAGTAGCGTATATTACGCCAGGTTTCTTTGCCCAGTTTTAATTCCTCATGGGAACCTGCCAGTACCAGCACAATTTCATCATCGCTAATTTCTTTGACGGTGGCGAGTTTGCCGTTGTAATACCGCCTGGGCTGTGCAAGGTCATTTTTCAGGAACATCACCTGTGCCCCTATTTTCAGTTGCAGTAGTAATTCGGTAGGCAGGGCCTTGTCGCTGAAGTCGCCTTCTATCTTGCCTTCGAAGCGATATACTTTTCCCGGCATGTCGGCCAGGCGCCGGGCATTGATTTCATCGGCCTTCCTGTTATGGGTAGTGAGTACGATATATTCCTGGTCTTCTCCCTTAAAATTCGGCTGATAATGCTCATTCAGCAGTACCAGGTCTTCATGGAGTACTTCGGCATTACGTACCCGGTTGAGTATATCGATGAAATGTTGTTCATTTTGCCGGTAAATTTTCTTCAGCTCGATATAGAGTGGCGGCGCCTGTTCTATTGCTTTGGCCGCGAAGAAAAATGTACTGTTGTAGTATTCAGACAGCATCTGCCATTCTGCATCCGGCACTACGGGCGGAAGCTGGTACAGATCGCCAATAAACAGCACCTGTACACCTCCGAAAGGCAGCAGCGGTTTATTGCGGAAGTGGCGGAGAATGACATCAATCGCATCCAGCATATCACAGCGCACCATACTCACCTCGTCGATGATGAGTAGTTCCATTTCCTGCAACAGCACTTTTTTATCGTTTGTAAAACGAATATTACGGAACAGGCTATGTTTGTCTGTACTGCTGATTTCATCCATGCCAAAACCTCTTTTAGTGCCGGGGATAAAGGGTCCGAAAGGCAGCTGAAAAAAAGAGTGCATGGTAACACCGCCCGCGTTAATAGCAGCTACGCCTGTAGGTGCTACCACTACGGTATTTTTCTTTGTATGTTCTTTGATGTACTTCAGGAACGTAGTTTTCCCTGTACCGGCTTTACCGGTAAGGAAGATATGGCGGTGTGTATGGTTTATGAAATCTGCCGCCAGGTGAAAGATGGTATTCGAATTATCCGGTTGGGGCATTAAGTTATAAATTGAAACTGCAAATATAAGAAAAGCCGTGCAGACATTCTTAACATCGTCATAACTAAATCACCCCTATATTCGCTCCAGTTTTTGCCAACAAAATACATTTACATGGAAACCATCAAAATAGCGACCGCCCAGTTCGAAAACAAGAGCAACGACAAAGCCTATAACCTCAGCGTGATCCGTACCTTATCTGCCCGCGCGGCGGCAGACGGTGCACAGGCAGTAGCTTTTCACGAATGTTCTGTAACCGGCTATACTTTTGCCCGGCATTTATCAAAAGAGCAAATGCTGGAATTGTCTGAATTTATTCCGGACGGTCCGTCCATTAAAGCGCTGCAGGAAATTGCCGCCGAAAATAATATTGCGGTACTGGCGGGATTATTTGAAAAAGACGCTAACGATAACTTATTTAAAGCCTATGTATGTGTAGATAAAAACGGGCTGGTAGCTAAATACAGGAAGCTGCATCCGTTTATCAATCCGCACCTCACGCCAGGAAATGAATATGTTGTATTTGATTTGTTAGGATGGAAATGCGGTATGCTGATCTGCTACGATAACAATATCACGGAAAATGTACGCGCTACAGCGTTGCTGGGGGCGGAGATTATTTTCATGCCGCATGTGACGATGTGTACGCCATCTACACGGCCCGGTGCAGGTTTCGTGGATCCGAAGCTGTGGGAGCTGCGTCATACCGACCCTACTTCGCTGCGACTGGAATTTGACGGCATGAAAGGCCGTTCCTGGCTGATGAAGTGGTTACCGGCGCGCGCATACGACAATGCGGTATATGCGGTTTTCTCCAACCCAATTGGCATGGATGACGACCAGTTAAAAAATGGTTGCTCTATGATCCTGGATCCGTTTGGGGATGTGATTGCAGAATGCCGGAAACTGGATGATGATGTAGTAACAGCAACGCTTACACGAAATAAATTAACTGAAGCCGGCGGACATCGTTATCGCCTCGCACGCAGGCCTGATTTATATGGTGCAGTGATTGCGGCGCCGCATGCATCTGTACAGAAAGTGGTATGGCTACAAGATAAAGCTTAGTGATTGGTTCGCTTATAAGTGCTATGATATGCTTTAAAGCTATCATAAAAAAACGCTCCATGACGGGAGCGTTTTTTTATGCAGCATATGCTACATAAAAAAAACCGCCCCTGCAAAGCAGGAGCGGTTTATAACAAAACTATTATAAAATAAATTATGCCAGTCTTACGTTAACAGCATTCGGGCCTTTTCTGCCTTCTTCCACGTCGAATACTACGCGGTCATTTTCGCCGATGCTTTCTTTGATACCAGATACGTGAACAAAAATTTCTTGTCCGGAACCTTCGATTTTAATGAATCCAAAACCTTTAGCTTCATTAAAAAATTTTACTACACCTGTTTGCATTATATTTAATATTTAATTGTGAACGTGTTCTCGCCATTTAATTAACAGCAGGCGGCTACCTGGCAACTACAAGAAAAAGTGTAAGTAAAAGCTGAATGTGAGAGGTGATCTACCAACAGAATTGCAATACATTATCTTTAAGAAGCGGTACGAAGATAGGGGATTCCCTAATACAAGCCTAATTTTTTTTAAAAGTTGTTCCACGCCAGGGCCGCGCTGGCTCATAATTCCATATTAAAATATATTTTCGCGTTATATATGAAACAACCTGACGCATGGCGAATAAAAGCCATATTAACCGGATCTGCGGGTAACCTGGTAGAATGGTACGACTGGTACATTTACGCCACTTTCTCCCTCTATTTTGCGCCGATATTCTTCCCGAAGGGTAATTATACTGCCCAATTGCTCAATACAGCCGCCATTTTCGCGGTAGGGTTCCTGATGCGCCCCATTGGGGGCTGGCTATTTGGCCGCATCGCGGATAAGCAGGGCCGGAAAGCCTCCATGACGCTATCTGTGCTGTTGATGTCGCTGGGATCGTTGCTGATTGCGTTTACACCTTCTTATGAGCAAATCGGCGTCATCGCGCCTGCCCTGCTCCTGCTGGCCAGGTTGTTACAAGGCCTGAGCGTGGGTGGTGAATACGGCACCTCTGCCACCTACCTGAGCGAAGTGGCTACCCCTGAATTACGGGGCTTTTATTCCAGTTTTCAGTATGTAACCCTGATTGGAGGGCAATTGACCGCATTGGGCGTGCAAATGCTGCTACAGAAAGTGTTTTTAACTGCTCCCCAGCTACACGAGTGGGGCTGGCGCATTCCTTTTGTGATTGGTGCTGCCCTGGCGCTTTTCGCGCTGTATCTGCGCAGGCATATGCAGGAGTCGACTTCTTTCGAGCAGATAAAAAATGAAAAAGAGAAAGGCTCGCTGAAATTACTGTTCCGTCAGCATCCCAGGGCGGTGTTGACCGTTGTAGGACTCACCATGGGCGGCACGCTGGCCTTCTATACCTATACCACCTACATGCAGAAATTCCTGGTAAATACGGTACACCTGAGCATTGAACATGCCACCACCATTACCTTTTTCCTGATGTTGATTTTTGCTTGTTTACAGCCACTGTTTGGCTGGATCTCGGATATGTATGGCCGCAAACCGCTGCTGATAGGCTTCGGCGTGTTGGGTACTTTGTTTACCGTACCCATTCTCACCGCCATCAGCCAAACCAGTTCGGAATGGACCGCCTTCTGGCTGATACTCCTGGCTTTGCTCATTGTGAGTGGCTATACATCGATTAATGCAGTGGTAAAAGCAGAAATGTTTCCTGCAGAAGTACGGGCATTGGGTGTGGGATTCCCTTATGCCATTACCGTAGCCATTTTTGGAGGAACAGCGGAACCCATAGCCCTGTATTTTAAAAAGACAGGGCATGAACCGATGTATTATTGGTACGTGACCATTTGCATTTTCATCTCTTTGCTGGTATATCTCAGCTCCCGCGATACTAAAAAGACGTCTTTGCTGGATAAGGATGCGTGATTTCCCTAACCGTACCATCCTGGTGCCCAACAATCAACCTGCTGGCGTAGTCGAGAAATAAGCCAATCTCTACTACGCCGGGAATGTTATTGAGTTGTGTATGCAACGCCGGGGCATTATGAATTTTCTGGTAATGGCAATCCAGGATGTAATTCCCGTTATCCGTTACAAAGCGGTTGTTATCTTTTGTACGCAATACCGGGTGGGCGCCTAACGCTGCGAGATGCTTAAAAGTAAGCTCCCAGCCGAAAGTGGCCACTTCTACCGGCAATGGAAATTTACCCAGGTGCTTCACCAGTTTCTGCTCATCTATCACTACCAGCATTTCTTTGGAGGCGGCAGCAATAATTTTCTCGCGCAGCAACGCGCCTCCCCCTCCTTTAATCAGTTGCAGTTGCATATCTGCCTCATCTGCCCCATCAATATCTATATCTATCTGCGCTATCTGATCAAAATCTACCAATGGAATGGCTTGTTCTACCGCCAACCGGGCAGATTGCTGGGAAGTGGCTACTGCTTTAATTTCCAGTCCCTCTCTCACCATCTCGCCTATACGCATAATGGTGTAATAAGCGGTACTGCCAGTACCTAAACCGACGGTCATTCCTGATTTAATATAGCTGGCCGCTTTTTCTCCCGCGGCTTTTTTTCCGATATCTGTTTGCATGAATCAAATATAATGAAAAGCGGAAAGCAGAAAGCGGAAAGCAAAAAGCTATTGAGGGGAATGATGAAAGCGAAAAATTAAATATCCGCTCTGATCATTCGCTTCAATAGCTTTTTGCTTTCCGCTTTCTGCTTTCCGCTCTATCTAAATCTCGTTGGCGAAAATGCCTTGATATCGATGCTTGTTTTTTGTTGGTTGGCGAGTTCTGTCAACAGCTTACCGGTAGCGGGTCCCAGGCTGAGTCCCATCATGGCATGTCCTCCGCCGAGTAAAAAGTTCTGGTAGCCGGGGAGGTGGCCAATGTAAGGCAAACCATCCGGAGAACAGGGTCTGCAGCCACTCCACACGGCTGTTTTTTCAGGCATGGTTACCGGGAGATTGGTAAAATAATGCTGTATAGAATCCACGATACCTGCCACACGGTTCATATTTACTGTTTCGTTTACCGGCGCTACTTCCATGGTACCTCCATAGCGCAGCCTGTTTCCCATGGGTGTCATGGCGACCCTGGCCTCGCATAAAATAGCCGGGATATTCAGGTTCACCGCCGGTGATTCCAGGGTAACAGAGTAGCCTTTACCAGGCATCATAGGCACTGCTGCTCCCGCCAAACGTGCTACTGCAGGCGTCCAGGAACCGGCGGCCAATATAAATAAATCGGCCGTATGTGTTTCACTGCCGGTAGATACTCCCGTTACTTTTTGCCCATTGGTTTTGATGGCAGTTACTTCTTTATTCGGGAGAAATTGTACTTTCTTTTGTTTCAAATAAGCGATCAGCTGCTGCATGAGGTCATTGGGATAGAGGTGCCCATCGCAACGATAATGCACGCCTCCCAGCACATCCATCTCCAGCTGCGGTTCCAGCTGTTGCAGGGCGGCTTTATCCAGCACCACAGCATCCAGGCCCATGTCATTGGCCTGATGCGCCATATGCGCTTCTTCCTCTTCCACAGCGGCCGTTTTATAATACATGATAATGCCTTTGCGTTCGAGACCAAACTGAAAGCCGTTCGTTTGTGCAAGATCTGTATACAGGGAGCGGCTAAAGAGATTGATATCCCGCAGGGGCAATGCAGATGCGGCCACATGCTGTGCATTGGCGCTCTTCATAAATTTCAGGCCCCAGCTGATCAGCTGTTTGCTGAGCGCAGGTTTTACGTAAAAGGGGCTTTTGCTGTTGAACATCCAGCGAATTCCCTGTGATACAATACCTGGCGCCGCCAATGGTACAAAGTGACTGGGTACAATCATACCCAGGTTGCCATAGGAGCAGTTGTTGCTGAAATCTCCTTTATCAATAACGGTTACTTCCCAACCGCTTTCCTGCAGGTAGTAAGCGCTGCTAAGACCAATAATACCGCCGCCTATGACGATTGCTTTCATATATTCAATTAATTGGATCGCCCCGCGTTTTCACTCGCGGGGCTTCCTGTTCAGGATAATGTTTATCTCCCACCATCAGGCGGGAGAGATATTGATTTTACAGCACCTGGAACCCGTGTACATACGGATCATCATCGTCCAGGATAATGGTATTGTAACCGGTTACCATTGCCCAGCCTTCTATGCCCGGTACAATCGCCGGCTTGTCTGCCAGTGTGGTTTCCGCTTCAATAGTGCCAATAAATTGTGAGCCGATGATACTTTCATGAATGAAGCGATCGCCCTGTTTCAGTTTTCCTTTGGCATACCATTGCGCCATCCTCGCAGAGGTGCCGGTACCACAAGGAGAACGGTCGATGGCTTTATCACCGTAAAACACGGCATTGCGTGCCGTAGCTTCCGGACTGATGGTGGCGCCTGTCCACAGCAAATGGCTCAGTCCTTTGATATGTTCATTCTCCGGGTGTACGAAGGTGTATTTTTCGTTGAGTCGTTTACGTAGTTCACGACTCCAGGAGATAAGTTGGTCAGCAGTATAGTTTTCCAGGCCGGCAAAGTTTTCCTGCGGATCCACGATGGCGTAAAAGTTACCACCGTAAGCCACATCCACCCGTAAAGTGCCCAGGTCCGGGCAAATTACTTCCAGGTTTTCTGCTGCCAGGAAAGATTTTACGTTGGTAAGCTTTACTGATTTCACCTTCTTCCCTTCCTGTACATAATCTACCAGTACCAGGCCTGCCGGTGTTTCCAGGCGGAGCTTACCGGGCACTTTAGGTGTTACCAGGCCTTGTTCAATGGCAATAGTCACCGTACCAATGGTACCATGACCGCACATCGGCAAGCAGCCGCTGGTTTCTATATACAATACGCCGATATCGTTGGCCTCATCTGTAGGTGGATACAGGATGCTTCCGCTCATCATATCATGCCCTCTTGGCTCAAACATCAACCCTTTGCGGATCCAGTCGAACTCCTGCAGGAAATGCAGGCGTTTCTCCATCATGTTATTTCCACGGAGGATAGGGCCACCACCTGCTACCAGTCTTACCGGGTTACCGCAGGTGTGGGCATCTATGCAAAAAAAAGTTTTAGCTGCCATAAGCATTCAAATTATTTTCTAACGGCTTCTTTTGTTAGCTGCCCGTCTATACGGCGCCAGATGCCTAAAGGATTTTCATCTTTCAATGCTGCCGGGAGCAGGTTTGCTGGCCAGTCCTGGTAACATAGCGGTCTTACAAAACGTACAATCGCCGATGCACCCACGGAAGTACTTCGTATATCCGTACTGGCCGGGAATGGTCCGCCGTGTTGCATGGCATAACCCACTTCCACACCGGTAGGCACATTATTCAGGATGATACGGCCTACCTTTTCAGACAGCCCGGCGATAGCGGTGGAGAAGCGTGTCAGATCTGCTTCTTCTGCCATTACGGTACCGGTTAGCTGTCCGTGTAACTGTGCAATGACTGCCTGCAGTTCTGTTTCGTTATCACATACCACCAACAGCGAGGTAGGGCCAAAAACTTCCTGCTGCAGTTCCGCACTGGCCATAAAGTGTTGGCCACTTACCCGGTAAAGTGCAGGCGAACCTTTGGTGGCGTCTCTTTCAGCACCGCCGGCATACAGTGTTTCCACGCCTTTTCTGCGTGACAGCTGTTCCCTGTTTTCGTAGTAGTGGTAGCAGATACCGGGATTGAGCATAGTGGCCGCCTGGATAGCAGACAGCTCCTGTTGCAGGGTGGTGGCAAACTGCGAGGTAGCCTCGCCAGCCAGGGCGATGAGCAGACCGGGATTGGTGCAGAACTGTCCGGCGCCCAGGGTGATAGACTGCGCATATTGCTTTGCCACATGGTCTGCTGCTGCCGCCAGTTTAGCGGGTAATAACAAGACTGGGTTGATGCTGCCCATTTCCGCATATACCGGGATAGGTTCCGGGCGTTGGTTTACCGCATCGAAGATAGCAGTACCTGCTTTAAAGGAGCCGGTAAAGCCGATCGCTTTTATGCCATGATGTTTCACCAGTTGTTGCCCTACGCCCGGGCCGGCGCCGGAAAGACTGGAAAACACGCCATCCGGCATGCCACATTGCTGTGCTGCCTTTTGAATAGCCTGTGCTACCAGTTCATTGGTACCGGGATGCGATTCATGTGCTTTCACGATCACCGGATTGCCTGCTGCCAGGGCCGATGCCGTATCGCCACCTGCGGTGGAGAACGCAAGGGGGAAATTGCTCGCAGGGAATACCAATACGGGGCCGAGTGGCACCAGCATTTTTCGTATATCCGCCCGCGGTAGTGGTGTACGATCGGGCTGTGCAGGGTCAATCACCGCTTCCACCCAGGAACCTTCGCGTAATACGCTGGCGAAGAGTTTCAGTTGGGACACGGTACGCATACGTTCACCGGTAATACGACCTAAAGGCAGGCCGGATTCAGCAACAGCTCTTTCCAGCAGTGCATCACCCAGCGCCAGTATTTCAGCAGCAATGGTTTCCAGGAAAACCGCTCTTTCTTCCGGAGAAGAAAGGCGGTACACCTGAAAAGCAGCAGTAGCTTTATCTACCGCGAGGTTGATCTCTGCGGTGGTAGCTACCGTAAATGTTTCCGGCAACGTGGCATTACTAACGGGATTGTATGCACGAAGTACATCTGTTCCTTCAGCAGTGCTGGCGAAGCCTATAATATTTTTTCCAGTAATCATCCAGGGAGGTTTAAATATTCCGGCAGCACAGGGCGGGTGGCCAGGGCTTCCGCAATTACTTTTTCAGCATGTGCACGTTCTGCTCCTGTTGGTAACAGCCGTGGCGCACGCAGGTTGGTATTACCGATACCGGTAGCAGTAGCAGCCATTTTGATGTATTGTACCAGTTTAGGATCTATGTCCAGTTCCAGCAATGGCATAAACCAGCGGTAAATGGCCAAAGCTTCCGGAATACGGCCTGCTTTTACCAGGCGGTAAATAGCTACGGTTTCACGCGGGAAAGCATCTACCAGTCCGGCTACCCAGCCATTGGCACCCAGTACCAGGCATTCTAACGCCAAAGTATCTACGCCACCAAGAATGCTGAAGCGGTCGCCGAAGCGGTTGATCATGCGAATCACATTGGTAGTATCGCGGGTGGATTCTTTTACCGCCTGGATGTTAGGCGCTTTTGCCAGTTCCGCAAACATATCCAGTGTCACGATAATTTTATAATCTATCGGGTTGTTGTAGATCATAATAGGCAATGGCGTGCTGTTAGCCACCGCCAGGAAGTAAGCTACTGTTTCCGCGTCATCTGCTTTATAGCGCATAGGAGGCAACAGCATCAAACCAGCTGCACCCGCTTCTTCTGCTGCCTTGGCACAACCAATCGCTGCTTTGGTGGTTTGCTCCGCGATATTCATAATAACGGGTATTTTACCACCCAGGAAAGCTACTGCATGTTTTACCAGTGCATACTTTTCTTCATTCTGCAAACTACTGGCTTCGCCCAGTGAGCCGCCCAGAATAATACCATTAACGCCTGCATCTACCTGCGCCTGCAGGTTTTTGTCGAACATCTCATAATCAATATGATCGTCGGCGGTGAAAGGGGTGAGCAACGCGGGAAATACGCCTTGCCAGTTAACTTGTGCCATTTTCCTATCTTTTTTTATGCCAACAAAAATAGCTGGAGACCTGCTATAGCATGCTGCTGTAATTAATCAATTATACGCATATTTTAACCGAAAACAGGAGGCTTTCGCCAGGAATTAAAAAATATCTGCATAGAATTTAATACCGCTGAATGGGAAATTTTCCCTTAATTTGGTAATTCCCCGTCAACCAGGTATCCCATGCTTCATGTAAAATACTTTACCTATTTGTTAACGTTGCTGCTCTGTGTACAAACAGCCAGCGGGCAATCCTGCACAGGAATTGGTCAAACCCCTTCCTCTGCATTCCCGGTTTGTGGCACCAAGGTTTTCAAACAGGCGTCAGTTCCTATTTGCGGTTCCAACCTTGTGCCCGGTCCCGTTTGCAATAACCCGGACGATGGCCCTCATGTTGATAAAAATCCTTACTGGTATAAATTTACCTGCTATCAAACCGGTACGCTCGGCTTTACTATCCGGCCGTTGATATTAGATGAAGACTACGACTGGCAACTATTTGATATCACCGGACGCAATCCTAATGACGTATTTACAGACGGCAGCCTGTTTGTTTGCATGAACTGGTCAGGAGAATTTGGTATTACCGGCACATCTCCAGCAGGTACCTCTAATGCGGTTTGTGGTGGTAAAAGACAACCGCTATTTAGCATCATGCCTACGCTCGAAGTGGGGCATGAATACTTGTTGCTGATCAGCCACTTCTCGGATACCCAGAGTGGGTACGAGTTATCTTTCGGCGGAGGTACTGCCGTTATCACTGATCCTACCATTCCTCACCTTACAAAATCAGCTTACAACTGCGGTCCTTTTTCTGCCGGCATTAAACTTAGCAAGAAAATACAATGCAACAGCATCTCTAAAGATGGCAGCGAATTTATATTTAATGGCCCTGGTATTCCTGGTGTTAAAATCACCGGTGTGACCGGCGTAGACTGTAGCAGTGGCTTTGATACTGATTCCCTGTTGGTGCAATTTGACAAACAATTACCTCCCGGAACTTATAAACTGATATCAAAAAACGGGATTGATCAGAACACCTTCCTGGACGCCTGCGGCAACCAACTTCCCACGGGAGAAGAAATAACCTTCATCGTAGCACCGGCCTTGCCGGTAAACATGGGGACCATTAAAACGCCTCCCTGTGGCCCTGATCAGCTACAACTGACCTTTGATGCTGCTATCCGCTGCCAGTCTATTTCACCGGATGGAAAAGATTTTGTGCTCAGCGGCCCCGGTGCCGTTAAGATTATTGGGGCCACCGGCAGTTGCAGCAGCGATGGCCTCACCACCATCATCTCCCTAAAATTAGACAGGCGGATACTACAAGCAGGCAATTATACGGTTACCCTGGTACAAGGCCCGGATGGCAATACCATTGAGAGTGAGTGCCACATACAAACACCGGCAGGACAAACAGCTAACGTAAACATTCCACCACAGCCCTATGTGGCCCTGGGGCCTGTTACGCCCCCACCCTGTGGCCCGGATAATATTCAATTGGTATTTGATGATTATATCCGTTGCAGCTCTGTATCACCCGATGGGAGCGACTTTAGCATCAGCGGTCCCTCGGCGGTAGTGATCACCCAGGCTATCACCACCTGCGATGCCAATGGATTAACAAAAACTGTGGCGCTGCAACTGAAAGACCGCATCCTGAAAGATGGTCAATATAACGTGCAACTAAAAGCCGGGAAAGATGGCAATACCCTGCAAAGTGAATGCTGGCAGGAAACGCCGGCCGGCGCGCATCAACCATTTACCCTGGCGCCACAACCCACGGTGCTGTTAGGCGCTACCGCTCCCGCCAGTTGTACACCAACGACGGTAAAAATAGGGGTTTCTATTCCGGTTCGCTGCAGCTCTATTGCGCCCGATGGCAGCGACTTCTCCATCACTGGTCCAAAACCAGCCAACATTGTAAAAGCCAGCGGCATCTGTAACAGCAACCAACTGGCCGATAGCATTGATCTGCAATTATCCGCACCCATACAAAATGCAGGCGACTATCTCATTACACTACGCAACGGCACCGATGGAAATACTTTACAAAGCGAATGCTGGCAACTGGCCGCTATTAATCAACAAACACTGTTTCGTACAGCCGATACCGTTAATGCTTCCTTTACTTACACCATCGAACAGGATTGCCGTATCAGCACCTTCCATTTTCAACATGATGGCAAAAACCAGGTGAACCAGTGGAAATGGAGTTTTGACGATGGAGAAACACTTACTACCCAAAATCCGGTAAAGACCTATACATCGCTCGGAGAGAAACACCTACAGCTAACTGTTTCCAACGGCGTATGCTCAGACACCAAAAGTAAAGATACCCTCATCAGAAGCGAGGTAACCGCTTTGTTTGATGTAGACCCTGGTCCTTATTGCCCGCTGGACCTGGTACTGCCGCAGAATAAAAGTCTGGGTGCAATTAAATCCTGGACCTGGGACTATGGCAATGGTGCACGTACCACCGGCGCCACACCAATCCGCATGCAATACTACCCATCCCAGAAAGAGCAGCAATATCTCATCCGGCTCATTGTGAGAAATGAAGCTAACTGCCTGGACACCGCCAATCATTACATTACTGCCGTATCCAGTTGTTATATAGATGTGCCCACCGCCTTCTCTCCCAACAACGATGGGCAAAACGATTATCTCTATCCACTGAATGCCTACAAAGCAGTAGACCTGCATTTTGCGGTGTACAACCGGAGCGGTAATCTCTTGTTTGAAACCACCGACTGGCGCCGTAAATGGGATGGCACCGTAAATGGAAAATCAGCCGATATCGGCACCTATGTATGGATGCTGGAATACACCGAGAAAGAAAGCGGCAAAAGGATATTCCGTAAAGGCACCACGGTGCTGCTCCGCTAATCCATTTTTTGGAATTCTACCGGAAGTCCCCTAATTTTTGCGCTGAATAAACCGTACATATATTGAAAGTACCCATTATATTAGCCATGGCAGCCTCCTTGACAGGCAGCCGGGCGATTGCACAAAACTCCACTGCCATCAAAGCCATAAATGCCGGCAGCCTGGCGCAACATATCAGCATACTCGCCTCCGATGCGTTTGAAGGCCGTAAACCCTTCACCCGTGGGGAAGACAGCACCATTCAATACCTCGCCGCCCAATTCAAACAACTCGGCCTGCAACCCGGTAATGGCAACAGCTATTTCCAGGAGGTACCCATGGTGTCTATTCATTCCAAACCCGCCGGCGACCTTGTCATAAAAGGTAACAACGGCAGCGTATCGCTGTCGTACCTCGATGACTACGTAGCCGCCACCCGCCGCGTGCAGGACCAGGTGAGCATCCGCAACTCCCCGCTGGTATTTGCCGGCTACGGCATCGTAGCACCGGAATACCAATGGAACGACTACAAAGGACTGGACGTAAAAGGCAAAACCGTGATCGTACTCATCAACGATCCCGGCTTTTCCGACAGCACCCTGTTCAAAGGTCGCACCATGACCTACTACGGGCGCTGGACGTATAAGTTTGAAGAAGCTGCCAGGCAGGGCGCCACCGGCGTCATCATCATCCATGAAACCGCCGCCGCCAGCTACCCATGGAAAGTAGTGCGCAGTGGATGGTCCAACTCCAAACTCTACCTGCAAACCGCCGACAACAATCAACACCGCACCGCCCTGGAAGGATGGATATCACAAGATGCCGCCAGGAAAATATTCCAACTGGCCGGCATATCACCGGATATCATACAAAAGGCCAGGACAAAAGATTTCAAGCCGGTAGACCTCCATTTACAAACATCTCTCGAGATAAATAATACCATTAAAAAATCCACCTCTCATAACGTGCTGGCGGTGTTGCCCGGCGCCAAACGGCCGCAGGAATGTGTTGTATATTCCGCCCACTGGGATCATTTTGGTATAGGCGAACCCGTTAAAGGCGACTCTATTTACAACGGCGCCGTTGACAACGCTACCGGCACCGCCGGCTTACTGGAACTGGCCACAGCCTTTACCCGTTTGCCACAGCGGCCCGCGCGCTCCATACTGTTCCTCTCCGTTACCGGCGAAGAACAAGGCCTGCTGGGGTCAGAATACTATGCCACACATCCCACCTTTGCCATGAACAAAATAGTTGCTGATATTAATCTTGATGTACTCAATACTTTTGGTCGCACCAAAGATATTACCGTCATCGGCTACGGGCAATCGGAATTAGATGACTACGCCCTGCGTGCCGCCCAACGGCAACAACGTACCACTATTCCGGAAGCCAACCCGGAAGGCGGCTGGTTCTTTCGCTCCGACCACTTCAACTTCGCCAAGAAAGGCGTACCAGGATTATATATAGGCCCGGGGACCAACGCCATTGGCCACGAAGCCGGATGGGCCAAAGAACAAACTGCTGCGTATAACCGTTTACGTTACCACTCTCCTGCAGACGAATTCAACCCCGCCACCTGGAATATGGAAGGCATGGTAGAAGATATCCGCCTGCTGTTTGACGTAGGCTACCACCTCAGCCAGGAGAGCAGTTTCCCTGCATGGAAGAAAGGATCAGAGTTTAAAGCATACAGAAAATAAATAGCCATGGTGTTATTCGGATTGATCATGATAGGACTCATCCTGTTCCTGTACTTCAAAAATATGTACAGTCGCAGGCAAAGCAAGAAAATAGCCGTACCAGAAGGATACCAGTCGCTCCTCGAGGAAAATGTACGCTACTACCAACAGCTCAGCCCCGGCGACAAAACGCGCTTTGAAGGCATGGTACAGCGCTTCCTCAAAAGAACCAGCATAGAAGGCGTAGGCACCGAAGTAACCGCCCTGGACCGTGTACTCGTGGCCGCCAGCGGCATCATCCCCATCTTTGGGTTCAAAGACTGGGAATATTTTAATCTCACTAACGTGATCCTCTACCCCGACACTTTCGATGAAACCTACCAATATGAAGGGAATCGCCGCAACATTCTCGGCATGGTGGGCAGCGGCGCACTCAACGGACAAATGATCCTCTCCCGCTCCGCACTACGGGAAGGCTTCTCTAATACCACCGATAAAAACAATACCGCCATTCATGAATTCGTACACCTGCTGGACAAAACAGATGGTACCATCGATGGATTCCCCAGCAAACTGCTGGATCACAGCTACGCCATCCCCTGGATGAAACTGGTGCATCAAACCATACAGGAAATTTCAGAAGGGCATACGGATATTAATCCCTATGCCGCGATGAATGAAGCGGAATTTTTTGCGGTGATATCGGAATACTTTTTTGAAAGGCCGGATTTGCTGGCGGAGAAGCATCCGGAGTTGTATGGGATGTTAACGAAGATATTCAGGCAGGATCCGGCGGGGAAGGTATAGGAACCACTCCCCGCAGGTATTCCCTATCAAAAGAATAAAATATATCCGATTGCAATGGAATAGCAATTAAGAAAAATTTTATTATTGCCTTTAAGTACGAAACCAAAAACAGGAAAGAAAAGGAGACGACAACACCAGCAGAAATGAAATAATGTATCCAAAAATCACATACTTCATGGTACCAAATGTCCAGATACAATAACCAACAAGGATTATCAAATTTCCTTTGCCGATTCCAGCCGTTCACTATCCGTTACACTTCTCCCAAACAATGTGCTGCCCTTTCCTTTTACAATGCCATTAGGAATTCGTAGATGTACTGAATAAAAGGATCATACTCAATAGATCGAAACATGATCCATTATTTATTCAGTAGCATCTAAAACTCCAATATGTAAAATAGTTCTTCATCTGTCAACCCCGTTAGTATGACAGATACCAGAAATGAGTTGCTATCAATACCCAACCAACAGTTAGATACCAATGGAAAATAATCAATACCTTGTTCATTTTCAACTCCCCAGATTACCTTAATAGTATCCTTGGCACGATAAATCATGACTGGCTGAGTGTCTTTTAACACACTATTCTCTACATCAATCAAACAACCATATGAAGATTTATTTTTTTTATCTATTTCAATCAGAGACACATTTTCAACGCTCTTCTGGTCTAATCCAACCATAGTTATGTCATACAATTGACTATCACTTTTATTGAATCTGAACTCGATAAAATTTTGACCATTTAAGTTCCTTGCGTAAACCGTTTCGGAAATTTCCGTAGCATTTCTCAATACTATAGAAAAGGGGATGGGATCAGTTTGACTAGCTAATGATAACTCCGCAGTCTGACGAATTTTAATTTCTTTAAACTCTACTTTTATCATATTTGCTTATTGAAAATGATTAACTACTGGTAGCTCTCCAGCAACTCTAGGAGCTGAAAACATAATTTCGTGCCCACCGATGTTATACATCTGCCTAAAAATCAATGGTCCTCTGGATAAAGCCTCATCTATTGCTGTATTAATTGCCTTTTGATGCATTTGTCCTAATAATCGAAGGTAATCAGGGCCAAGTTTCATTCCATTTTGCTGAAGCTCAAGCAAATGCTTCATTGCATGTGGATGAACATGAATACTATTTTCTCCATTTGTATAGTTATAATATTTTGGCACTTCAAAATGAGGTATCTCTGGGCCAGGATTTGATATTGTTCCTAATTCAGGGTTTAAATTAATATTTACCTTTAAATTGCCAAGTTCTCCTCCCGTTCCATTAGCAGTAGAAAAAACAATACTTCCATCTAAATTATACTTTGTAGGTGGTTTATAGAAATTTCCTTCTCTATACGCGGGCATTGTTAAACTTCCGCCTTTTCCTAAACCGCCGTAACCCACTTTATTAGTATATAATGGATCAACAACTTTACCACCGGATGATAGAGCTAATGAAAATGAGGGGCCTCCATTATTAAATTTAGGAAGTCCTACAAGATCCCATCCTCTTTTTCCTCCTGCAGCACCTGCAACAGTGCCCAAAGCACCGCCAAAAGCACCGCCTTGCGCCATAGCCATTGCCACATCGTCCATCCTAATAGGATCCCCAAAATAAAATGCATTTCCTGCACTCTCCGTAAGTTTGGCATAGCCTCCGCTAACAGCACCACTAACCATTCCCCCCATCAAAGTTGCTGCCGCACCATTAAGTCCAGCGACTAATGCCCCTCCTGTAGCGGCTCCTATCGCACCTGCAGCCGCACCAATTCCAAAAGCCACTAAACCATCCTGGAGAGAATGAATTTTATCAACATGACTCAACACATTAAACGCTCCCCCAATAACTGCACCTATCACAATGTGCCAAAATCTGCCATCAGGGTCTCTCACTGTAATATACTTATTCCCCATGGCCATATAGGGGCTAAAATCTTGTCCAGCCGGATCTGGTGAAAACCAACGGCCTAATTGAGGGTCGTAGTATCGTGCTTCAAAATCATACCATTCTATACCTGAGCCGTCACTAAACTCATTATGCTGTAATTCTTTCCCCTGGAATAAAGCATTATTGTCGACGGCTGCATAAGCTTTATAACTAATCCCATCCATCAGGAGGCCATCAGGATAATAATGCATTTCTTCCAAAACAGGTCCATTACCTTTAGTAATAACTAGGTTATCAAAGAACACGTCTTGTTGGCTTTCATTGGTTGTATAAACATACAAAAAGCCGCTTTTCTGCATAATCATCCGATCCGTCACAAGTGTTTGCAACTCATCAGCAGTTTCTTTCACCTGTTTTACTCCACTATTGTCGTCCACCAGAGAAAACTGATCGTCAAAGAGGGCATAATTGAGATAAGCTTTGGGCCTACCAGAAGTAAATGGGTCTGCATCCCGTTGCTTTAACTGTTGATATTCATGATTATAAAAGTTTGCGTTAATAGGTCCGGCCTCGGCAGCAGCATTGTGAAGGCCATTTCCGCTTGTCCCTGTACCGCCAAAGCTTTGCATTAAAGATGCTATCATTACTTCGGGCTGTACAGGACCCTTGGTTTGTTCTGGGGTAATGGATTTATAAAAAGCTTTAACACCAATATTAATAGTGTCTCCTGCCATTACGCGCAAAACAATTGACGGTCCGATTTTCTGGTTCCCGGCAGCATTCAACTTTGATACGAAACTATTCTGTCCAGCGCTTTGATCCACAGGATAACCAACTGGCTTATCAGCACGGGTATTATCTATATTACTAAATAAGGTTGTCTCTTTTGCCGCTGCACTTGTTTCCATAGTTGCAGCATACATAGTAAAATCCGTCTGCTCTGTTAGCACCATACGGGTATTCTCCAATTGATCTTTAATGAAGTAATCATACACGTATTTAACTGGAGCAGTAGCTGTATATATAGCCCTGATACGTCCTTCCTGATGAGGAATAAATTGCAGAGAATCATTTACATAAATCAGACCGGAAATGTAATCCGTTTTTATAGTACGAACTGGATTGACTGTGCTATCAATTACAGTCTTACGCAATTTAGTTCCCCCAGCATCATAGGTATATTGGATCGTCCCTTTTCCAAATACACTTATTCTTTCGGGAAGATTCAAGCTATTATATACTACATTGCTAATATTCTTATTGGCGTCAGATAACAGGTTCCCGTTGGCGTCATAACTATAATCAGCCAATCCAGAAGTAATATTTGCGGAGTTGTTAATCGCAGGCTCTTTAAAATCACCTAACTTCGAGCCAACATTATTTGCTTTGTCATAAACATATTTTAGCTGATTACTGTTATCTGTGTTGCCATACACTAATTCGTCCACCACACCTGGTTGGGTACCGACAAGACCATATTGCTTTAGTGATTTAATATTACCATTGGCATCATAAGACAAATTATTTACTGTATAATCGACTTTGTCATTTGTCCAGGAAGTACTACCAGCGTTTTGTTGCGTAAAAGCGGCTCCTGTCAACTGGCTTGTCTGATCATAGCTAAAATTATACTGCCTGTTTATCTTATCATTCCAACCTTTCCATCTCACCCCAGAAGGGTTACCAGTATATTGTGATGCAATAAATCCAGAATCATAACCCAGTTGCATACCAAAATGCTTAACATCCGTGTTATTTCCTGCCAAATAGTCTGCATTTATTCCTGTTAACCAGCCCTGTATGTTAAACCCATAAGAAATTGTTTCCAGAAAACTACCATTAGATTGTTTTCCCAATTTCTTAGTAACCAATACGCCATCTCTATTATATGTATTAACTAATATGGTTCGTTCCAGTGCAGGATCATCATTTAATTTCTTCTTTACAGAAAGAATATTACCAAGGCTATCATACTCATATGTAGTAAGTACATTCAGCACGGGGTTTAATCCTGATTGTCGGTTTTCATAATGTTGATAACTACTTAGTAAACTGCCACTAAAATTATACTGAAATGTCGTTACGGTTTCTCCAGCACAAAAATTATCACTTCTGATCTGCACCATTCGTTCCTTATCATCATAGTAAAGAGAAGTAGTTATCCATTGATCTGTACCTAGTACCCGTATTTTCTGACCAGTAACCAAGGTGTTAGTTAAGCTTGATGCAATAACGGATTCCGGATGCGGATCACCTCCGGCAATTAATTTTGTTACATAACTTTGATCAAATGCCTTAATTCCTACATAATTATAGTCATCGTAATAGTTATATAATATAGGAATGTAGTCTCTAATTCCTGGCAGAGGATTATTGATTACAATTGTTTCCGTACTATTGATCAATGAAGGATCAATAGACGCATCAAACTCGGCATTAACAGGGCTTTCAAAACCCGGCAAAAAAACTACACTATTCCTAGCTTTGTAAGTCTGATCTGTAGATTTATAATTTGCTACTGATAAATCGGCGATTCCCGGAATAGTATTTACCAGTGTTGTGGAGGAATTACTTACCGCATTCATCAAATCCTGCAATTGGACTCTCGTAGAATCTGATGGATATAATGCAGTCATGACCAACCTATTATAGTCATCATAAAAATTAACTGTCCATTCCTTCTTTATTCGTTGATTTCCGTCACGGCTAAAAACCAATCTATTTCTGTTATCATACACCATCTCCGTAGAATCCACATCAGATCCTCTTGACATAATAACTCGACCACGTCCATCAAATCTGCTAATGTTACAAAGTTTTATCACCGGAATGACATTCCATGTACTTGTAATTTTACTCACAGCCAGAGGCGTAATAACAGTACTAAGGCGTCCAAAATCGTCATATACGTAGTATGCACAGTTCCACCCCATATGAGCAGTTCCGGGAGTTCCATTAGACTGCACCTTGGTTAGTATAACCAGGCCCTGCTTATTAGTATAGGAAACATTCTGTTGTCCACTTTCATTAGTAGTAATACTTTTATCGAGTTCGCCTGCATCATAAATTGTAGTACTAACAGGTATGCCAGCAGCATTCAATTCCCATACTCTTACACTATCTGCCAGGGTATTGAACAAAAATTGATTACTAACTCCTCTACTGGCTGCTCCCCAGGCAGCTCCCGGCTTCATTTGTTTCTCCGCTCTTCCCAAAGGAGACTTTTCGAAAATGGTTTGACTAAAATATGGAGATTGCCCAGGATAAGTCGCTCCGTTTATGATATTTTGCTCTCCCCACCAATTACTTTTATAATCCCCATCATTGGTTATACCAACATAAGGCATATAATTGATAGGCTGACGTCCGATTGAGTCGTATGCATTGATAGTCACACGGTCGTTTCCCCCTGGAGAAAAACGTTTTTGCACAATCTGCGTCTTCCGCTCCAGGCCATCATAGTAGCTGGTAAGCTGTACCACCTCATTCGGCCACCTACTTTTCCTTGTTACTTCGGCAGCATCCTTTAAAGGGATGACAGGACACCATGAACGTATAAATTGACGCGAAGAAATGGTGGTATCCTTCGATTGAAAGGAATAGGCGTCTACAGTATGCATCATCAATATCACTATGAATGATATTAAGTGCCACCACTTTTTATAGGTTATCACAATAGTATATTTAAACGGGGATAAAATAATAATCTGATTTAATAGATATCTTCGTGAGGCAAACCCTGAACAGGAATTCCGCGCTTCTTTAATCGTTCAATAGCTGCGTCCCGTCTTTTTATTTCAGCACTTCGGAACTGCTCCCATTGAGCAGCCGATAAAATAGCTTTCAGGTTTGCATAAAACAGGTGTTTCACATTGAACATGCTTCCGGCCTGCTGATCCCTTGGTAGCAACAATGTATTCACACTATCAAGCTGACCTAATCTTATTCTGTCAGCTTCATATATCCGATAGAATTGTGAATCAGTACATTTTAATTGCGTTTGCAATATTCTAGCAGTATTCCAGGCTAACGAATCAGCATGACTGGTTACTACAATGCTTTGTGCTCTACTTATAGAGGAATAAAACATACCAATAAATATTATTAAAAAAAATCTTATCATCTATCCTATTTTTTAAAGAGAATCCAATTACTTAATAATATACCCTCCATTGTCTAAGGTACAATCAGTATAACAGTCGAATATCTGACAATTATTCCCATAATCGTCACAAACCATTTTTTGATAGTACATATTAGTGAGTGAACTTAAAAGACATGAAGTTCCATTAGCAGTTACATTAAGATTATTGAGATACTCACAAGTATCCTGAATAATAAAGTTGACACGCAGGTTTTTAACATTACGGGGCTTTGTACATGCTGCATCGGCATAGAAATAAGCAACGGCTTGTACCGAATTAAAATAGAAATTTTCATACACCATTTTTACATAGACTGTACCACATGTACCCTGCGCGTTGGCGAAAGCCTGTCCATTCTTATTCGCATCATCTATACCTAAACTATCCACGGTATACTGACTAAGGGCCGATGAATATCTACCCGCAGGCACCACATATACAGTCGTATCAGGAATTCCACTAGCACAGTTTTTTTGCGCATAAGGGAAACGCATTTCATAGTTCTGATAAACAGCATTGCAGTCCACCTGCTGCCCTGCACGTCCATAGCAATTCAGGCTAGCTATATTTCCGTACTCATCTTTCTCTATTCGGACTCTTCCAAGATCATCGAAAGCGAAATACCTGACCCTATTTAATGCATCACACTTACTTATAACTCCCAAATATGGTTCCGGTGTCTGTGTAGTCATTCTTGCATTTACAGGATAAGCTCTCAACTCATCTATAGTCAAAGCCGACCCAGACACTGTAATTCCAGTAGTATTAACATCCAGTAGATGTGAATATAAATTCCAACCCTGACGCGTTTTAATTTTCACGCCCTGCGTTCCATTTACAACAGCACCTGCTCCTGTAGTCCAGTATGTGACAGTATATTTCTTTCCTACTGTTACTGTAGTGGAAATATTTCCCGTAAAACGAAACGACTTTCTCCCTGTTAGAGATGTATTATATATGTATACGCCCGTTGGCAATTGCCAACGACCATTGTTATCTGTCTCAAAACTGGTATACGCGATCTCATTATAGCCCCCATTCGTCACACTGGCAAGACTTAATTGTTGTTTGTCATCCCAGATAATTGCCTCTTTCTTTTGTTCAAAAACATTTGTATACTCTATTGAAATTGATTTATCATCAAATTTATCTACTGTCTGAGACAGTTTTACAGATGAAGGAATTCGATTCAATACTGCGGGGTTAAAAGCGCCAACAGTTGCGGATCCTATCGGACCATCCGCCTGAAAAGTATAAGTATTCTTTGCACCGATTCCGCCATTATCTAGCTGCTGAAAATCTGTAATAGACAGATCTGTTAAGTACTCTCCTGAAGGAGTAATAAGCCATTTTTCAGTAGAAATTGGGATGTTCATTCCACTATCCCTCATCCGTTTAACCGCTCCCCCCAGTGTATAATCTCCTGGATAATATAATCTTGTTTCTAAATACCTGGATGCCTTCTTGTTCAATAATGTTTTCGCCGTTTTTAGATTTCTGCGGCTATCATATGTCATTGTCAAAACGGAAACAGAAGAATCGGTACCACTATACCTTGTGTCAGTCTTTCCTACACATAAAATTTTCCCTGTAAAGGGGTAATAGTCAACTACTGAGTACCTCGGCTTATCAGGTGTCACAACCCAGTGCCGGTAAGGATTTAACTTGGTAGATTTATATAATGTATCTACTAAAAACTGGAAACTACCATCATAAATATTTTCTGTCTGAAATAGTTTCTTTCCACCTTCATCAAATACAGATTGTTTAAGTGGTAGTCCGACGAGCCAGGTTGGTATAAATACGTCCGCAAATGGAAATAAGCAACTCGGTGGATAATACTTCATTCCTGCATAGGTTGTAAACTCATATTTAGTTTTACCAGCACCAGGAATAATTTCATCTACTTTACTGTACCCGATAATCCCACCATTAATAAAATTCAAATTATTTATAGGCTCCGATATCCGTACTGTATAGGTACGGAATCCAGCCCCTCCTGTTTCTATAACATATGAATAATCATATTTCGGTTTGCTTACCAGAAAGCCTGTAGAGGTACCATCATCATTCTTATAACTAAATTTACGGATCAAAGCGGGGGTCTGCAGATCCTTCTCATACAATGTGATTTGTTTAATCCTTAAGCCACCTACAGTTTGATAATTTAAATCTTGCTTCTCATTAGTCCAGGATACAGTATATTGAGGATAGCCTGAACCCGCACACTGACTCACTGCCGCATTCTCCCAACTTAATGTATAATTTCCTACAGGCACATTTATTTGACGTTCATTTGTTAAACGGTATGGAGTGGACTGCGGAGAAGAAAATTGATCGACAACTACGCCAGCCGAGTTCTTTAACGTATAATTCAAATAACATCCAGTATAACGATAACTATCTTTAAGAATTAATGTTATTGGTTTCCCACTCAAACTTGACAAATAGATTGAAGCTGAGTTTGCTTGATTTATGCCTGTAGTTATAGTGTTGGGCTCACTATAGTAATATGTTCCTGCATCATTAAGCTCAAAATCAAAAAAAGCTTTGCTTCCGTTAGGATATTGTACTAACATCAACGAACCGGCCTTAACAAAAAGAGGATCAGGATTACGATCTGCTCCACTATATGGGCCTACCGGAGGAAATAAATCAGCATTATTTTTCCCGTTAAAGTAGCCCCAATGATCCCGTCCTTTATGCGAAGATTTTGGCACCCCCAAATTATTGTACCCAAATTCGTAACCCGGCAATAGTCCAAATTGGTTATAAGGTGTGACACTTTGTAACTTCATTTTAGAAATATCTGATGGGCAATTGGCACCATCCATTGGATATTCCTTTCCTGCTGTTTCGGTAAAATATTTATAGTTGAACTGGAACCCATTGCGTAGTAAAGTATCTCGTACCTCAATACTCTTTAATGCAAATTGTTGGTTAACATCACATCTATTAAAATTAAAATAGCTAAAGTTGACTGTTAGATTATAAGGGTAAATTATTTGTGCCAGATTTTTATGTATAACCTGCACTCTATCTTTTCCATTAGAGATAATTGGATCAGATTGACCGTCATCCATACGAGAACCTGGCAAATCAACAGAAGTAGTACTAACGTTCTCTTTATAATTAAAGATGATGCTATCAATACCAAAAGGAGCAATGATTTGTTTAAGATACCATGCGGAAACAAATCCTCTGTATATATTAAAATATTCCCCGGTTGACCTGGCTGTAATTTCCTTTTCAGCAAACAAATAGCTCGCCCCATCCTCCGTTGTTATGGTAAACGAGGTTATACTGCTTAAGGGAGCTCCATCAACAGTTCCTGTATTATAAGTAATCTTTAAATTACTTTCCGGGAACAATAGCACTTTCTTATCCTTGCCTATAATAAACTCGCCTGAGTTTCCACCAAAATTAAACTGAAAAACATCGCACTGCGAATCCAGGGAATCCCTGTAATAATTCCGCGTAGAATATATTCTACTAGCATTCAAATCAGGAAGATCAGGGTCAACATCCATTTTGGGGGTATACATAAAACCCCTACCAGGACAATCATCCGGCAATCCTCGCAAGTTCCGAACAATAGCACCTCCTGCATTAATATGCCACCCCAAACCCGTATTGGTTGCTTCTTCAGCTACTTTTATTCCTCCAGCAAAATAGTTAAGAGAGATATTTGCTGCAATACCACTTTTTGAAAAATTAAAAATTGGTATGCTAATCCCTGGAATACCAGAAAAATAATTAACAGGTATACTACCAGACTTTGCAAATGCAGTGGCCTCTGTTGATGCTGTACCACTATTCAGATTTGGGGCTTGCTGCGCAAAAAGATTATAGCTACCAAGCAAACAGGTTACAAATAACAATAAATATTTCATGATAAAGGATTCAATACTTCCAATCAAATATGCTAAACAGTACAATAAGTAGCGCAAAGAAAAGAAGACTATGATCGAATGACAAATTATTTTTTTTGGCTTCTATGAAAACAAATTGACTACTTCATTGCCTATGCAAAAACATTCTAAGAACAAATAATGTATTCGAAAAAAAAGCATGTACTTCCGGCTAATTTCATTTAAAACATGTTTCCGTTTATTATTATGAATCGTCAATCTTTTCGCATTAAATACTTCCTCCCTAGAAATTATACCCCAACCTCACCTTCACCGGATCTGTCCTGGGCACATGTGAATTATATAAAAAGTCAAACAACACCATCATATTCCCTTTTAGCTTACTATTAATCTTATACTTCTTACTAATGCCTATCAACCCACTCTGCGTCCATTGCTGTCCCACGCCTTCCGGAACTCCTGCATATGCTGGTTGATAATTCTGCTCATATCCACCATTCATAAAGAAAGTACCTTTGATTTTCCAGTCTATGAATGAACGGATCCCTATACCCTGACTGGAAAACCGGATGTTATCAAACCCGGTACCCATGCCTAGTTTATAAGCGAGTCCTACCCCCACGCTACCGTTTTTATGGAACTTGTAGGCGGCCTGTCCTGCCAGATCTCCGGTGGTGGGAAAGAATTTACTGCTGCGCTGAAACTGGATATTACTTCCAAACTCCACCCGTTGAAGGAAACTTTTGGTCTTCATTTCCTTGGGTTTAAAGTCGGGCATTTCAGCAGCGTTGTCCAGGTCGGGGAATTTACTTTTCAGTTCATCAAATTTGCTGCGGGCTTCTGCCATCTGCTGACTCACTGCGGCGCTGGCGTTGGGGCCACTACCGATGCGTTGCTGAATCATCTGCTCTACCTGGCTGCGGGTTTGTAATCCTTCGAGGCTTTGCGCGGAGGCGGTGGCCCCCTGGATATTAAAAAGACTGGCCAGTTGAGAATGTTGCTGCATGAAATTATTATACGCAGGCAGCTTCTTAATCACCTCCATCGCCTTTTGTTCTGCCTTTTTCTTATCCCTGAACACCTCTTTGTATTCTTTCAACTGTTGGGCATAGTAATAGGCTTCCTTATTCATCTTCTGCAGGTCTTTCGTAAAGCCGGTATACTGGCTCAATTGCTCTTTCAGCAACTGTTTACGCTCCCGGATATACGCTTTTATCTGTTCGGCCTGCGCCAGTTTATCTTTGAGGTTATCTACCGACTTCAGGGAACCATTGAGTTTATCCGTGATGCCTTTGGTCTGTGCCAGCAAACCTTTTGACTCCTTCAGAAAAGCCAGGGAATTACCCAGGCTGTCCAGGTATTGTCCGCCACCAACCTGCGATAAGGCGCCGGAATACTTACCCAGTTTGCCTTTCATACGCGATTTCAGGCTACCCAGGGAATCGATGGAATGTGCAAACAGATTATTCGCCTTCAGGGAATCTAATTTTTCCAAACGACGCTTTAATCTTTCCTCCTGCTTCATAAACCGGCTCAACGCCTGTTCACTGCGCTTGGAAATTTGTCGTTCCATTTTATCCGACTTATGCTTTACCTGCGAAAGATATTTTCCAGGTATTGGGGCGATCTTTTTTACCAGACTATCCTGCTTAATAAGACGATCCTGCGCCTGTACTGCAACAGCACTAATAAGAAAGAACAGTATAAGGATGCCGTCAAATTTCATGAAAAGGGTTATTATAATTATAATGAGGAAGAAGTGGCCACTTTTGCTTTAAGTTCCTTCATTTCACTAGTAAGGGTATTAATTTTCTTATTCATTTCGATGATATACAACATCTGCTCTTCTACTTTCTGCAATAGTTTTTGATTAATTTCTGCCAGATCAATACCATCTTTCGCCACTTCTGCAGTAGTTGGAATCTCGGGGAGATGCTTATTCACCTTGATGAAATCTTCTACTTCCTGTAAGGTGGGGAGTTTATAATCTTCAGCAAATACAAAATCAGCCCAGGGGGTTACCTGTGTTACTTTTATCTTTCTGGCGCCAATGGCTCCTTCCACAGCGAGTTTGTAAGGACCTGGAGCGGTTGTACCGATACCAACATTACCATTTGCTTTTACTATCAATAAGTTTACATCATAATTATTGACAGCCAATATATTGCTATTTGACAAGCGCGTAGGTGTTTTGCTTCGTCCACTTAAAATCACTGCGCCAAAAATAGCATCCGTTCCCTGTGGTATCACATCGTCTACTTCACCTATCACGTATAACCCAAGTCCACGACCAGCCATGTATGATCGTCCAGATATAGTAGGAAGAAAGAGGCCGGGAGTGCTGATTGCATTGCTAATAGAAATATTACCGTCAGTATTTAGTAATCCTGACTGCGAAAATCTCGCGAGCATTGCACCTTGTTTTCCGACTACATGCAGCCTTGCATTAGGTGCCGTTTCTCCAATTCCTACAGCTCCGTTTTCTATGATCCTCATGGCTTCTGATATGCTATCACCTCTCACAAAGAATTTCATGGCAGAGCGTCTTCCCGAGGCAATATATCGTTCTACCTCCAATGACCCGACGTCAGTACCAGCCATATTAAACTTGAGGGAGCCAACTGTCCCTAAAACGTCTGAAGAATGCGTGAGTTTTATATTAGATAACCCACCCGAGGATATTTCGAGTTTCTCAGTGGGAGACAAAATACCAATACCCGCATTTCCGGTAGAATCAAGTCTATTGGTTCTTTGCGCACAAACGCTCATAGATACCAAGCACAAAAGGAATAGGAAAAAGTTGTATTTCATATATAGGTTACTTATTATGGTTTACTAAGGGGCTCAATATTCCTACAATAGCACGAACATTAAAACATTGTTCACTACTACCGAAATTAAAAGCTACAGTTATCTCCTTATAAATTAAAAGGTTAACAACGCCACAAAGGAAATAATTTATTTCAAATCCACCTCTACAACTTTAGTTGTAGAAAATAGCATCTTTGTATTATTTAATCAGAATACCAGCAGGTGGGCGCCTTTAGGGTTGGCTTCAGCTTTATCCTCAATAGCTACTTCCAACGCCCCATCTAACAGCCCTTACAGCACCAGTTAGCCAGTTCCGCTATAAACTGAAAGCTGGATACTAATGCCCTGTTCGGCTGCCGGGTTAACCAGTTCAAAAGGTATAAATAGTACCCTCCTTCATTATCTAAAGGAGTATATCTTTCTACCACCATTCCTTTACTCCATCAGGTATTAATCTCATTTCTTGATAAGTACCCGTCGTATCTAATGTAATCTTATACCCGAACACTTCTTCCGCCAGCGTTCCCAGGATGATGTTACGATCTTTAAGCGTCACCTTCAAAACAGTCCATGTGGCTTTATAAATCTCATTCTTATCGCCGTCTTTTTCTACCACTACAAAGTCAGGGTTGTTGTTTGTAATATAACTATAGTAATACCACTTTATGGAGATGTCTTTATTATCGATATGTTTTCGGACAAATTTTGAACTTCCCATATTACAGCCTAAAAAAATACTGACTAAAGGAACAAACATTAATTTTTTCACGCATTTAGAAGGTTTAGCGGGCACCAAAAAAGCAGGAATAAATTACTGTAATATATGCTCATTCAGGTAAATCCTTCTCAAAAGAATAGATTATAGGCACCAAAATATAATAAGCCAATGATTAATATCAAATAATAAAAAATGTCTTTCTCTATCTGCTTTTTCAGGACCCAAATCAACAAAAGGTGTACAAATACAATCGCCAGATAAATGAAAAGAAGAAGTGTTTTGTTAGAATTAGCGCTCGACGCCATACCTGAACCAGATAGGATAAATATGAATAGAAGACAACCTACAAAAAACAAAAATATATTTATAAAAAGGTGCTTTATCATACATTGTCGTTTGTCCAGGTAGGTGTGATTCCAAAATAATTTAGGGTATTATAAAATATGCGACAAGAATAATCATGAAACTAACTATTACCTCTGACCATATTTTTCTACGTCTGGTCAGTACAAATATAGTTACCAGGACAAATACCAAAAAGATGGCGAATACACCACGTATATGAAACATGGTGACCAAATTCAATAATCTACCCACCCTATATTGCTCGCCTTTCCACTCCCCACTTATCACTTTATTATACTCAATTATTTTTGGTATTAAGAAGACCTTTATTGTTTCAGCTATTACCCAGGAAAACAGGGCTATCCAAATGCTCAATACGGCTATGTCTTTCCAATTGATACGCTTAACCTTCATCATTAATATCCTCTTCAGCTAGTAAAAACAATTGCTCATAATCCGGAAATATCAATGGATAGCTGGGTGAAGCGAAGGCATTAATCTTTCTGTACCTATCGCCGAGGTATATCACCTTTTCTCCTGAAATGGGGCAATATTTCCAGGTAAATCCTTCTGCGAGTGTTCTATCAATGTCAAACCAATAGTAAAGTTGCTGGGCATCCAGTTCCTGATTAAGCTGTATTAAAGCCCTGATGATTGATTGGTTGACTTCATTACCTATATCACATACCGCACTACTTTCATCACGTAACCATTCCATATAAGCCACACTGTATTTTCGTTTCCACTCCTCAATATCAAAATATCTGCTGAGTTGCCTATACAAATCAGCTTCACGGGAAAGTGGGCTTTCATCTTTGGCGTGAAAAATTATTTCCATTTCTTCCGGAAGCCACATAATTTTAAATATTTCCTTATCTAACATTTGCATTTTTTTATCAAGAGATGGAGGGCAAAATTTCTAAGGCGCTAAAAATGAAAAATCGTATCATCCATTCACTTTATCGCCCATCAACTTCTCCCACATTTTCAATATTAGCATAAACCCCGTATTTAAACCTCCTGAAACAATCAACAGAAAAAAGATACTCAGTACATCTGCCGTAGTGGTAAAGCCTGTACTGCGGGTATTATTATACAAAATAAACAGAACAATACTCAACGGTACCGCAAATATATTCAGTATCAAAAAAAACAGTCGTACTAAAAGTGCAGACAGTTGATGCGTTCCTATTGTATACTCCATTACACCAAATGTCCAGAGACAATAAACACAGAGCGTTATCCAGTTTCCAGTACTAATCCCCAGGCTATCAGTTACATATTGTACAGAAGAAAACTCGCTAATAATCCAACCTTTGCTGGATAAGTAGACAAGTACTACAGCAATAAAGTAAACAACGAATATAATCACGCTTGTTACAGTTCTCATATCTCTGAAATATTGGCTACCGGCTCAACGTGTAATTATCTTTCTGATCAAACAATTATCAGCTATCGTAAATTCAACAAAATATTCGGACTTGAGTGATAATGCCGACTTAAAACTTGTCACAATAACATCTCCGGATCCTACTCCCTGGTTCATAGGCACTTTAGCTTCAGGAGCCATCAATTCGGCTATCTTAAAATGATCTGCCTCTTCCTTGACTTTCGTCCATCTACCTTGGTAAAAGCAATAAACGATAATTTTTGTTTGTTTGCCCTCGTAGTAAATTAGGTAGTTCAAGATCCTGGTTACTTCTCCACTTTTGACAGCTTCAATTACCGCCCACTCTTTATCCCTCCAATCAAACACTTCACTAATCTGTTCTAAAAACAACCACCTTAACCCAGCTGTATTAATACTACCCGGGGGCGGTTTCCATGTTTCTGAATAGGCATTTGCCCTGTCTTCATACAGGTTCTTTTCAGCCGGATCTACTGCTAACTCAATACGCTTATTCAATGCAGTCAAACTCATTTTATTCCAATGATAAAACAAACTATAAATATTTGGATCCGGATTATTGGCACCAGTACTGAACAACCAGCAACAAAGATGGAATAATAATACCCTTGCCATAGGCGCTTTTAAACAAATTTATTAGTTAACAAGAAAACAAACCATGCCTGTTCGAATATACATCAAAATAAAACACCTTATCTTCATCTTATGCCTACTCTCCAACTCCTCGTCATCAAAACGGCTCATCCTGATAAGCTGGCGGAATTCTACACCCGTCTCGGCTTCGAATTTCACTATCACCGCCACGGCAATGGCCCCTTCCATTATGCCAGCACCAACAGTAACATAACGCTGGAAATTTACCCACTGCCTAAAGGGATAACAGAAGCCGACAACATCACCCGGTTAGGTTTCACTGTAGACCATCTGGATAACTTAATGCAGCAACTTCCACCGGCATGCATCATTAACGCCGCAAAGGCCACCGAATGGGGTTATACCGCACTGATCCAAGATCCGGACGGGCGAAAGATCGAACTGGTACAGGCATAAAAAAAGCCGTTCTTACCAAATGGTAAGAACGGCGCCCTAAAAAATATCTCACAAAACAATTACAGTACTTTCACTCTCATATGCCTGAAACGTACAGTAGAACCATGTCCGAGGAAACCGATATGACCGGTTTCATTTTTCAGACCCGGATGCTCTTTATGATCAATGGTGCCATTTTTGCTGGCTTCTGCGATGTCGCCATCGAGGATCACGGTACCATTCAGGATTACTTTCACACGATTACCATTTACGATGGCTTCTTCTACGTTCCACTCACCTACTGGCTTCAGGAAACCGCGTTTAGCAGGGATAACACCGTATACAGAACCATGGTACTGGTATTCGTGCAGGCTTTTGTATACATCTGCTTCGTTATCCAGGATTTGTAATTCCATACCCATGTAAGCGGCATCACCTTCCAGTGGGGCACGTACACCCAAACCGTTGTTAGCGCCTGGTGTGAGCTGGAATTCAAAGCGGAAAGAGAAGTTTTTGTACTCATCTTTCGTATAGAGGTTACCGTGACCACCGTTGGATGGGTCGATGATAATGTCACCGTTGTCGATCACATAATCTTTGGTGTTACCGATCCATTCGTGCATGTTGGTACCATCGAACAACAGTTTATAACCGGCTTTCTTCTCTTCATCGCTCAGTACATAAGGCTTAGGACGAGGCAATTCCTTCACGTACAGGTCGCGGTACGCTACGTAGGTACCATGTGCCTGTAGTTCCAGCTGCTCTTCCGGGAAGATCGGTAAACCACGATCCCAGTAGTTTTCCAGGATGGTGTTATCGGTTACCAGTTCACCGTTGAGGTAAACGGTTACGCGATCGCCTTTCATGATGATGCGGAAGTGATTCCATTCGCCGATGGCGTTATCCGCCAGTTTCAGTGGTTTACTTTCGTGTTTCTGGTTGTTGTATAAACCACCGGAGCCTACCTGCGCGCCTACATCGGTGCGGGAAGTATCCCAGATCTGTACCTGGGGTGAGCCACGGAGATAGATACCGGCATCACCTTGTGGCGTGATTTTCCAGTCTACCAGCATTTCGAAGTCTGCGTATTTTTTGTCGGTGCAGAGGTTGTCGCCGCTGCCGTTGAATACCAGCAAACCATCTTTCACAGACCAGCCTTTGCGCATATTATCATCAGCTTTCTGCTGTGCTTTGGCGAGGGTTTTGGCATCCATTTTTCCGCGGGCAACAGGATTTTCAACGAGTCCTTTCCAGCCGCTGAGGTCTTTACCATTGAAGATGGAAACGAAGCCATCGCCGGCAGGCATTTCCGCGAGGTATTTGCGGATAGACTGGCGTTGATAATCTGCATCCGGGTTATTCAGCACCGTAGCCGTTTTTTCCAGCAGTGCACGAACGGTAGCGCCGTTATAGCTTTTATCGGCCAGGGCGATGTTCATCACGGCGTTGGCGGCTGCTTGTTGTACAGCGGTGTTGTCCAGGTAGTTACCGGCAAACAGCAATGCAGAAATAGTTTTGCATTGCTCTACGCCCTGCAGGATTTTCTGTTGCAAGGCAGGAGTGGTAGCTAATTCCATGGCGCCACGCAGCATGAGCAGTTGCTGATCTGCCGGGAAAGCGGATCTGCGGGTCAGGGCTACGTAGCCTTTCAGTGCTTCTTCGCGGTAAGCGCTGTTGTTATTGTCCCGGGCTATTTGTAATAAAGCGGGAGCCGCAGCGGCAGTTTTCCAGGCCGACAAAGCAGCAACGGCTGCTTTTTTCGTAGCAGCGTCGCCGTTATTGAAAGCGGATAATACCGGTGCCAGTGCGGTGGTTTCACCGATGCCAGCCAATACAGGCAGGTAGCGGGATTGTTTATCGCCAGCTACCTGTTTCATTTGCGACAGCACGTCAGCGCTGTTGGCGCCGGCGTTGATGAGTGCTTCCTGGAGGTTGCTGATATCCGTAGCATCGCTGCTGTTATTCAATAAGGTAAACAGCTCGCCGAGATTGCCTTTGGTAGCTACGTCTTTCAGCGCTGCGATGGCAGTACTGCGCGTGGTAGCATTTGTGCTGGCCGTGAGCGGCAGTACATCACCTACGCGGCTGTCTGCTTTACGTGCAGCCAGTACCGTGAGTAAGGCAGTTTGAGCAGCAGCAGGCATGGTAGCCAGTGTAGCACCGGATTGCGCCGCTACTTCTTCGCCAGGCATAATCAGCAGGGCATTCTTCACTGCTTCTACCGTTGCGGCATCACCAGTTTTCATGGTTTGCAGCAAAGCAGGGAGTGCAGCAGCAGCGCCGGTTTGACCAGCCGCTTTAATGGCTGCGAGTTTTACGCCTGCATCTTTGCTGCCCAGTAATTTCTGGAGGGCAGGTAAAGCTGCGGCTACTTTATTATCTCCCAACATACCGATCACAGCGGCTTTATTGGCGTTGTCAGGGCCCAGCAGTTTCTTCAACCAGCCGGCGTTGCCAGCGAGATCATTCTGACCGGCAAACTTTAATGCAGCATCACGGTAAGCGCGATTTTTATCATCAGCAGCGGCTAGCAGCAGCGGCATATTCTTTTCACCACGGATGGCGGTGAGCAGTTGCAGTGCGGCGGTACGGGTATGTACCTGTCCATCTGTTTTAGTTTGTTTCAGGATGTTGTCGGCAATTTTCTCCGCAGCGGCTTTATCTGCCAGGTGACCGGCATAATACAGGTACGAAGAAGTAGCGTCGGTGACATCGTAGGCGTAACCGCTTTTAGCGGCAGCAGCAGCGAGCACCGGAGCAGAAGCAGGTGCGCCGATTTGAGCCAGCGCATAGAGGGCTACTTTTGCGAGCTTTTTGTCGGCATCGGCAGCCAATGGAGCGATGGCGGCAGCAGCAGCGGTATAACGGCTATCACCCAACGCTTCCGTGAGGGTGATGCGGTTGAAGCCGGTGGCGGAAGACAATGCCTGCAATAATGCCTGTTGTGCGGCAGGGGTGTTGATTTTCACCAGTGCGCGGGCAGCAGGATCACATAAACGATCGTCTGTTAAGCAAGACTGTAGCGTGCTTACAGCTGCGTCGTCTCCAACGGTTTGCAGTTGGGTGATCAGGAATACTTTATTTTCCGGGTCATTTGCTTTAGGCAGTGATTTGCAGAGGGCGGCTACCGCTTGTTTGCGGGCGGCTTCTTTGCCTGGTTGTGTTACATAAAAAGCATATCCGGCAATGGCATATTGCAATTGTGTATTATCGCCTTTTCCGGGCGCTGCCAGCATACCGGCAACGGCGGTTAATCCATCTTCTCCCAACGCTTCAATCGCCTGCATATTGGCGTTAAATTGCGACGGGTGGGGCGATGGCATCAATGCCAGCACGTCGGCTACTTTGGTATGGAAAGCACGCTGATCTGTTGGGCCCTGTGCGGACACCAGGCTACTCCCGCCAACCAGTAGTGCAATGAGTAAGTGTAGTATCTTTTTCATAATTCAGTTACTTGTTTGTTCTGATTCCGGCTGTTTTAGATCGTCCATGGTCCGCGCATAGGCTGATAGATAAGGGCATTAGCGCCAGCATCATCTACAAACTCCTGTTTTACGGGATCAAATTTCAGGGAGCGGTTCAAACGCAGCGCCACCTTACCCATGTTAACCAGGGTAGCAGAGCGGTGACCATTTTCTTCATTCAGCGCAAATTTGCGACGGTTTTTCACAGCGTCCACAAAATCTGTTTGCTGTGGTGCCGGATCAGGGAAGGCAGCCAGTTTCTTTTCCAGGTCTGGTATGTCTGAGCGGAAGCCAGGATACAGCTTACCTTTAGGTCCTTCTATATAAGCAGCTTTTTCATCAGCGCCATCACCATCCAGTACAATCTGGCAACCATCTGCATAGGTGTAGGTAATTCTTCTCCAGGTACCTACGGCATCAGGATGTTGTTGTGGTGCATCTACTTCTACGCTTACGGGGCTGGTATCATCTTTACCCAGGAAGTATTGGATAGGATCCAGGTAATGCTGTCCCATATCTCCCAAACCACCACCATCATAATCCCAGTAACCACGGAAGGTCTGGTGTACACGATGCGGGTTGTACGGACGATAAGGTGCAGGGCCTAACCACATATCATAGTCCAGCTCTTTAGGCACTGACATGGCTTCCAGGTTCGTTTTACCTACCCAGTAAAATTTCCAGTCAAAGCCGGTATGCTTGCTTACGGTAACTTTCAGTGGCCATCCCAGCAGACCGCTGTCTACCAGTTTCTTAATGGGCTTTACAGTAGTACCCATTCCATAAAATCTGTCTTCAAAGCGGAACCAGGTATTCAGGCGGAAAATTCTGCCATGCTGTTGTACGGCTTCCACCAGGCGCTTACCTTCACCGATGGTGGCGGTCATTGGTTTTTCACACCAGATGTCTTTGCCGGCGCGGGCTGCATCAGCAGCAATAATACCATGCCAGTGCGGAGGTGTAGCAATGTGTACAATATCTACTTCGGGTAAGGTAATCACCTCGCGGTAGTCAGCAAAAGTTTTAACGCCTTTGCCTTTTTCACCCAGCAGGTCCAGACCTTGCTTCAGGTGGTTGCGATCTACGTCGCAAAGTGCTACTACCCGCGTGCCCGCATAGCCAAAGTGACCACGTCCCATGCCACCAACGCCTATCACGGCTTTAGTCAGCTGGTCACTCGGTGCCAGGTAACCGCGGCCCAGCACATGTCTGGGCACAATAGTAAATGCAGCAAGCGCTCCCAGGGAATTTTTGAGAAATGCCCGCCTTGAATCGCTGTTTTGTTTCGCCATATTTCAGTTTAATTAGAATGCCGGATTGTTAAATGCGTTTTGGTCTGATAGTATTCGTTCACTGTGTGATAATAAATTCACCGTCTTATTTGATTCTGGCCCTTCGAATGGTAAGATATAATCTAACTCCATGAATTGCAAGTACCAGCACAGAATTTATGATAAGCGGTAAAAATTAGTAACCAGGATTTTGTTTCATCTCCGGGTTCGATAAGGTTTCTTTTTCCGGTATCGGCCACAGGTAATCACGATCCATATAAGCACGATCCTGTACTTTCACGGCCACACCCGTTTGCGGGTTGGTAGCACCCAATACTTCTCCGTTCATCACGTCTTTTACTATCCCCCATCTGCGGATATCGAAATAGCGTTGCCCTTCAAACGCCAGCTCCGACTGCCTTTCCCGGCGTACTAACTGACGTAAGGCAGCAGCACTATTATACCGTTGCAGGTCCACTACGGGCATGCCTGCACGCGTACGGATGTCGTTTAAATGCTGCGCAATGGCCGGATTTTTCCAGTCGTTCAGTTCAATGAGTGACTCTACATAAATTAATAACACCTCACTGTAACGGATAATCATAAAATCCAGCGAACCACCCCTGCCCTGCCGGTCGCGCGGATCCAGGTATTTACGCACCCAGTAACCGGTGGCAGTTGATTTCTGTACTCCTATTTTATCCGTGTTACCAGTCGCATTATCAAAGGGTGATAAAATATAGTTGGCATCCAGGTATTGCTCTCCGGGATACAGGATAGACGCTACCAGCCGGGGATCGCGATTATTATTATAGTTGGGATTTTTACGGTAGATAGCTACGGAGTCTGGTCCCAGTTCCGCAAGTGTTTTTCCCTGTTTCGTTTCAAAGTTATCTACTACCTCCGCCGTGGGTGATACATACGTTTCTCCACCAATTCCATAAGGCGCAAAGGTGGTCCAGGCATTATTACAACCATCTGCCTTGTAAAAGATCCGCTCTTTATTCAACTCGCCTGCATAACTGAATAGCTCCGCATAATTATTAATCCCCTTGTCGTTGCGATACAATCTATATACACCGGAGCCGATTACTTTGGCAGCAGCATCGCGTGCTACATCATAATGATGATAAAATAACGCCAGCCGCGCAATCAACGCATTACAGGTACCGGCAGAGATGCGCCAGGTTTCATCACTCACATATTCCTGGGGCAGATGCTCCGCACAATCTTTCAGTTCACTCAGGATAAAATCATACACCTTTTGCGCCGGGTCTCTTTTCAAATGATTATTTGCCGGCGTAACGGAAGCGGTAACAATAGGAATGTCGCCAAAGAAAAGCATGATCTCCATATGATAAAATGCACGAAGCGCGCGGGCCTCATACTTCATACGATTACGAAGGTCATCGGTCATGTAACATTTGTCTACGTTCTCCAGGAAACGACAAGCCCGGCGGATATCTATATAATCATCTCTCCAGATCCACTCCGCTACATCCCAGGTAGGATTTTGTAAGCCACGTGTATAGATGTCATAGTTACCCCGGAAGTCGCCCCGACACACGGCTTCATCACTGAGGCCCGACCAGAACATCACATTACGCCCCGTGGAACCAGCCGGGATACCCGCGTAAATAGAGCCCAGCGCACCATAGGCATGCGCTTCTGTTTTCCACCACTCGGCATCTGTTACACCGGATGGATTATCATGGGTAAGAAATTTTTTGCAGGCTGGCAACGACAATAAACTCAGGGCCAGCAGGATCATCTTACTATATTGCTTCATAAAGAAAAGTTTAATGGTTATAACTGTATGCTTACCCCGGCGGTGTACATTTTCATGATACCATAAGTCCATTGGTTGCCCTGGCTTTCCGGATCCACCAGCTTCATAGAAGTAAACACAAACGGATTTTGTGCATTCACATATACCCTGGCACCGTTAACGCCTATACGCTTTAAGCGGGTGCTGCTGAAATTATAACCCAGCTGTATATACTTCATGCGCACATATGCCCCGTTCTGTATCCAGAAATCAGACGACAACTTATTGATGCTCGGTGAGGTAGTCAGGCGCGGAAAGCGGGCATTGGTACGTTCCGGCGTCCAGTAATTGTTGGCATAATATTGAGAAGGCACGCCTCCATCAAACGACATATCCAGCGGATATGCCAGCATCCCGCCCAGCACAGCGTCATTAGCACTTACGCCCTGTAGCAGCATTTCCAGCTCCCATTTTTTATAGGTGATACGGAAATTCGCGAAGAAATCAGCTTTGGGAGTGGGATTGCCCATCACCGTTTGATCGTTACCATCAATGATTTTATCGCCATTCAGATCCATATAACGGATATCACCTGGTTTCTCATTGGCGATAATAGGCACCAGCGGCGTTCCATCAGGTTTGAAATCAGCGGCCTGTAAAAGTCCATTGGTTTTATACCCATATAAACTATACAAAGCATATCCTTCTTTATTGATACGGTTACCATCTATATAAGGCCCTCCCAATAAGGAAAGCAGCGTATTGTTATTATAAGAGATACCTGGGCGTACAGAGATCGTGATATCTTTCCCAATGCGACTGTTATAATTCAGCGACAGCTCCAAACCTTTGTTACGTAGCTTGCCCGCATTGATCGGTGGTTTTCCCATACCGCCTACATAAGACACGGGTGGATTCAGGATAATGCCATTGGTGGTTTTATTATAATAATCAAAGGTGAGTTCCAGTTTACTTTGAAACAAACTCAGGTCCATACCCAGGTCCAGCATGTCTACTGTTTCCCAGGTGATATCGGGGTTACCAAATATGCTTTCTGTACCATCACCGGTGTTGATCATATTCTGATACATGTAAAGCGGAATGTTCTCATTACCTAGCCGGCCATAGGATGCCCGCAGTTTCAGGTTATTGATCACATGCAGGGATTGCATAAAATTTTCCTTATGTACATTCCAGCCCAGCGCCACAGAAGGGAAAGTGCCATACTTATGTCCCGGCCCAAAACGGGAAGAGCCATCTGTTCGGACAGCACCCTCCAGCAGGTATTTATCTTTATAAGAATAATTTACTTTCCCATAAAATGAAAGCAATGATCTCACATCCCAATAGTCGCTGTTATTTTCTTCCTGCGAATACCCACCCATGATGTAGAAATGATGGTCTTTCAGATCATAGGTATAATCAGCGGTGACACCTGCATAATAATAGGTAGTCCTGGCCATGCTGGCACTACGCTGTACGCCCCAGGTCTGTACCAGTTTACCAGTGTAATAGTCAAAGAAATAATAGTTGTCGCGGGTAGTACGGGTAACATCACTATTCAAACGGAAACTGAACTGACCGCGAAGATTCAGTCCTGGTAAAACTTCCCATTTAGGTTGCAGGTTAATACTGGATTGTCCGTACTCATTGGCAGAGCGACCACCATGTTCCGCATAGGCTACCGGGTTCACAATATCCACGTAGCGGCCATATATAAGGGGCGCGCCATCTTTCTGGGGATATTTGGGTAAGATAGTTGGCGGTACGCGGAAGATATCTTCCAGTATCCTGTTGCCATCATTACCATTAGGGCGGTTAGGGTAGAACGTATTTCTTTTAATAGCCAGCATATCCATATACACCAGGAATTTTTTATTCAGGGTAATGGAAGTATTGGCGCGGATATTATACTTATTGGAATGATTCAGCGGGATCATGCCTTGTTGATTCTGGTAGTTGGCGGTTAAGGCAAAGCGGGCCAAACTGTTACCACCGCTTACACCCAGCGAGTGACTCGTAATCGGTGCCGCACGATTAAGGATTTGCTTTTGCCAGTCGGTATTCGGGTACTTCACCGGATCATCTCCTGCTTCTGTATGCTTAATATCCTCGTCCGAATAAAAAGGCTGGTTGCCGGCATTCACCTGCGCTTCATTATACATGCGCATGTATTCCGGGGCTTCTACCAGTTTAGGCATGCTGGAAGGCGATTGTATGCCATAATAACCATCGTAGGTAACGGCTACCCGGCCGGCTACTCCCCGCTTGGTGGTGACCAGGATAACGCCATTGGCGGCCCGGGCGCCATATACCGCAGCGGCAGCCGCATCTTTCAGGATGGTCACGCTTTCTACGGTAACAGGATCTATATAATCCATATCCATGGGTATACCATCCACCAGCACTAATGGATTGGATTCATTGAGGGTGCTGATACCACGAATTTTAATGACGGCTGCATCGCCACCGGGTAAGCCGGAACTCTGGGTTACCTGTATACCGGTAACACCACCTTGCAGGGCCTGCGACAATGCCGTAATCGGCTTGCCGTTGGTTTGCTGCGCCATGTTAACGGTACCGATAGCGCTGGCGATATGCTTTTTCTGTTGCTCCGATAATCCCACCACTACAACTTCGTCGAGGGACGATACATTTTCTTTCAGGGAGATATTGAGTGCATTCAGGCTGCGGATGACGGTGTGTTCTGCCGGCTGGTACCCCATTTGCGTAAAAACAAGTACTGCATTTTTCCGGGTTTTCAGGGTGAAATAACCGTCTGCATCGGTAGTGGTACCAATGCTGTTATTATCTTTTACACGGATGGTCACACCGGGCAATGTCTGTGGGGGTTCATGCGTGTCGTACACACGTCCCCGGATGATGTAGGAGCTGTCCTCCAGCAGTGAGCCGGGATCCGTAACACGATCATTTTTACTTTTCTCTTTGGGAATAATAGCTACCTGGTTGCGTACAATACGGTAGCTGAGATGGGTGTTGGCCAATGCTTTGTCCAGCACTTCATTGATTTTCTTGTCCTGCAAATCCAGGGTCAGGGGTTGTTCCCGGTTTACCAGTTCATCTTTATAAAAGATGCGCCAGGTGCTTTGGGACTGGATTTGGGAAAACAGCTGGGGTAAAGTACCCTGGTGAAGTTTCACCGTGAGATGATTGTCCTGCGAGCGGCCCTTCGCGGCGATACCCAGGATTCCAACGAATAGCAAAATTACAGTTAGCTTCATTGTTCTCAGTAATTTAGCGGCAAAAGCTTTGCCTGGCGGAATACGCCATTGTGCATAGATTTTTTTCATAACTTCACTACGTTTTTTTTCGTTAAATAAAAAGACAAGCCTGTCCCCTCGCAGCATGCGAGGGGTAGTGCCACCGGAAGATGTTCCACCATCTTCCGGTTTTTTTTTGGTGATATGTATGGTAATTAATCTTTCTCTTTCAGTACAATGCGTTGCCCCTGGCGCTCATAGCGCAGGGAGTTGGTGACGCAGATGACATCGAGTACGTTTTCAAGGTTTTCTTCAAGATCAAGGTCGCCGGAACAGGTTTCCAATCCGGGTTGTGAGGACGCCAGGTCCAGCTGTATATTATAGTATCGCGTTAATTTCTTCAGGATGTCTTTCAGTGGTGTGCGGAAAAACAGTAGTCGGCCATCTTTCCAGGCAGTGTAGGTGTTTACATTTACCTGGCCTACTTCCAGTTCATCATCATCAACAACAGCCATTTGGGAAGGTTGCAGTTGCCGGGTCTGCTTACCAAACATGCCATGTGGCAGGTGCAGGCGTACACTTCCGGATACCAGCACTACACTTTGCCAGGCATCGTCGGGGTAAGCAGATATGTTGAAGGTGGTACCTAATACTTCTGTTTCTACCCCGGAAGCATATACGTAAAAAGGAGCCGCAGCATTGGGGGCGATGTCGAAAAAGCCCTCTCCTTCAAGGTATACTTCTCTTTTCTGTTGTTTAAAAGTAGCTGGGTATACCAGGCGGGAGCCGGCATTCAGGAATACAACGGTACCATCGTCCAGCTGTACGCGGGAACGGCGCCCATAGGGGACTACCAGCGTATTATATTCTTCCGCCGGAATCAGGGTGTTATGGGCGTTGATGGTAACGCCACTGTCGGCGTATACCAGGGAAGAGTTCTTACCCTGCACGATCACGGATTTATTTTGTCCTACAATGAGGCGGGTGTCTGTAGTATTGCCTGTTGGCCGATGGGTTTGGGCGAACTGCAGCAATGCGGAATGTTGTCGCGGCCACAGCCACCAGCCGCCTACAGCCAGCAATACCAATACTGCAGCCGCTACTTTGAGGACCAGGTGGCGGTAGCGGAACCGTTGTGGTACCAGTTGTCCGGCAATGTCTTCCCATAGCGCGGCTTTGTCAGCCGGGTCCCACGATTCCTGTCCGGCGTTCATGATCATGCGCTGCACCGCTGCTGCCATTTCCTGTTGTGCAGGGTCGGCAGGTTGCGCGGAGGATGGCCCGTCGTTACTCAATAAATCTTCCAGTTTCAATTGTTCATCTCCAGACTTCATGCAAGGTATTTCCAATAAAGAGCAACAAATGGCTCGGATATAGACTCTAAAATGCAAATATTTTTTAATTATTTTTTTGCGAGAGCCAGTGCATTAATAAAACCAGGAGTGGGAGAACAGGTATTTTCTCCATATTGGTGCGTAGTTGGCGGAAAGCTCTGTACGCGAGGGTGCGACAGGTAGGAACACTGATTTTCATAATGCCGGCTATTTCTTCATACGACAAGTTGCAATTGAACTTCAGGAACAGCAGTTCTTTCTGACGGGCAGGTAAAGCGTTTAATTCCTGTGCCAGTCTATGCAGCATTTGCTGTTGTTGTTCGGCAGCGATGATTTGTGTTTCGGTATCCGGCTCGTAGGTGATGGAAAAGAAATCTTCCACTTCCACCGCGCGGCTCATGGTCACCGATTTTTTAACAACGGTATGTATTTTCCGGCGGAAAGACCGGAGCAGATAGTAGCGGATATTTACTTTGGGAGACAGATTACGGCGGTAATGATACAGGTCTGTGAAAAGATCCTGTATGCAATCCTTGATGGCAGCGGTATCCTGCATATAACGAAGTCCGTAGCGGTAGAGCATCTCCGCAAACAACTCATATAACTCCCTGTAGGCATCCTGATCACCGTTGATGATGTTTTCCCACAAAAGATTATTAGCAGCAGTTGACGCGTCGTTCAAACAGAAAATATTTAGAAGTGGTTGATGACACCAATATAAGCAAAAAGCAGAAAGCGGAAAGCAAAAAGCTATTTTAGCGGGTAATCTGAGCGGATTTTTTTTGTCTGGAGACAGGATTATACTGATTATGCTGATCAAATATTTTATTGGTTTTTTTGATTTAAAAATATGAGCGAAGACTGTAGCAGGTATCAGCTAAGGTCTTCGCTCATCTTGTTTATCAAAAAAATAAAATCAGTATAATCAATATAATCCTGTCTCCAGGCAAAAACCCGCTGAGATCTTCGCTCCTACTCATGCCACAGGCTGGCAGCGCCGATTAGCGCAGCGGCTTCTCCCAGGCTGGCGGTAACTACCGGAATATGGATGTTGTGTTGTTGCAGTGTAGTGATTAACAGTGGGAAGAAAAGGTCAGCCGCGTTGGCTATATTACCACCAATCACAATCACTTCCGGTTGTTCTTCCTGTACAAAATCAACCAGTAGGGTGCCGAGATTTACGGCAAACTCATCGAACAATCCCTGTATACTATCGTCAACGCCTATACGACCAACAAGTGCTCTTACATCCGGAACGGATTGACCACTTACTTCCTGGTAGCGTTTCACAAACCAGCGGGTAGATAAATAATCTTCCGCCATACCGTCTTTGAATGGTGTACACCAGCGGTCTGCATCTTTGGCTTTCCCATCGCGGTAAACGGCGGATCCCAGGCCAGTGCCCAGTGTGAGACCGATAACGCGTTGGTAGTTTCTGCCGGCGCCGCTGAATACTTCTCCCTGCAGGAAACAGCCGGCATCGTTAATGAAGCGGATTTGCGCCGGTGTGATGCCTAACTTATCTGCCAGCAGATTTTTCACATTCAGGCGATAGAGGGCATCGTATTTATGTTGCCCTTTCATCAAACTGATGCCCTGTTCATAATCAAACGGGCCTGGCATGCCTATGCCGATATGTTGAGCGCCGGCAGGCGCTTTGCTGAATACCTCGCTGATAACGGCTGCCCAGGAAGCAATGATATCTTCGGCTTCCCCATGGGAGTCAATACGGGTACGGTTCCAGGAACCTTCTATAACAGATCTTGTACCCAGATCAACTAATGCTGCGGTGATATGAGAGCCGCCAATATCGATTCCTAACGCCGTGGAATTCTTCATATAAAACTTAAGATAGAATGTTTGCTAAATCGTTTAACCTAAACAAATGTAAAACATATTTTGGTTGATTTGCTCAGAAAAATCGTTTTAGCAACGTGATAAATGGTTAAACTAGCCCCAATATAGGCTGTTTTTCGAAAAATCAAAAACACAACGGAATCTTTTCAAAAGAAAAGTTGTCGAAAATATTTTGACGGATGAAAAATATTTATCACTTTTACATCATAATTCAATTCTACAATGGAATCTGATAGTTGCTCCGGCAAAGATATTCTGATCGCATACATTCTTGCAAACTTCAACACTTCTCCCCCAAGTTTATAAATACGAATGCCCAGCTTTTGCCCTGTTCTGACACAATCGTGCAGCAGCACAGCCATGCACCGTACCCAAGATTTTACCTAAACATTTCTTAACAACAACCCAACAATGGAAAACACTGTTCTCAGATGGGCGCTGCTCATTGGCGTGCCCCTGCTATGCCTGTTATTATACAAGGTGATTCTTCGTATATGCTTCGGCGTAGTAATTGTACCGGAAGACCGTATCGGCCTGGTAACAAAGAAATTCGTACTCCTCGGTAAACAGGAACTTCCCGAAGGACGTATCCTCGCCACCAACGGTGAAGCGGGCTTCCAGGCCCAAACCCTGGCGCCCGGCGTATACTTCTGGAAATGGATCTGGCAGTATAGCGTTGCCTTCCAACCGTTTACCATCATCCCTACCGGTAAAATAGGACTGGTACTGGCGAAAGATGGCGCGGAACTGGAAACCGGCTCTATCCTGGCCCGTAAAGTACCCTGCGACTCCTTCCAGGATGCAGTAGCATTCCTGCAGAACGGCGGCCGCAAAGGACGGCAAACGGCTATCATCACCCCCGGATCGTATCGTATCAATACCTTCCTCTTTGAAGTGGAAGTAACCGATATGCTTTCTATCCCCGACAACGCCGTTGGTATCATTACCACACTGGAAGGTAAAGCCATCGAAACCGGCTCTATCGCGGGTAAAACTATCGAAAGCCACAACAACTTCCAGGATGTGGATGCCTTCCTCGAGAACGGCGGTTATAAAGGTTTACAGGAACAGGTAATCCTGGCCGGTTCCTACTTTATCAACCCCTGGTTTGCGAAACTGGAACTGGTAAAGATGACCGAAATCGCCATCGGACATGTAGGCGTAGTCATCTCTTTCGTTGGTAACGACGGCGTAGACATCAGCGGCGCGGAATTTAAACATGGTAACATCGTGGCAAAAGGCACCAAAGGTGTATGGGCTGAGCCTTTAGGCCCTGGTAAATACCCGGTGAATCCTTACATCATGAAGGTGGAACTGGTACCCACCACCAACCTGGTACTCAACTGGGCCTCCGCCAGAAGCGAAGCACACCAGCTGGATAAGAACCTGTCGACCATCACCGTGAGAAGCCGCGACGGTTTTACCTTCAACCTCGATGTGTCCCAGATCATTCATATCCCCACCAACGAAGCACCTAAAGTAATTGCCCGCTTCGGAAATATGAGCAACCTGGTAACACAGGTACTGGAACCTACCATCGGTAACTATTTCCGTAACTCGGCACAGGGATCCGATGTGATCAGCTTCCTGACCAGTCGTAAGGAAAGACAAAACTCCGCGAAAGAACATATCGGACATGTACTGGATCAGTATAACGTTTTCGGCGTAGACACCCTGATTGGTGACATCGTACCACCGGAAACACTGATGAAAACATTGACCGATCGTAAAATAGCAGAAGAACAAAAGATCACTTACGATACTGAAAGACTGGCACAGGAAACCCGCCAATCGCTCGAAAAAGAAACAGCCATTGCTGAAATGCAGAAAGAAATCGTAAAAGCCGACCAGGGCGTATGGATCGCAGAAAGACATGCGGACGCCTCTGTGAAAAAAGCAACCGGTGACGCCAACAGCGTACGCCTGCAGGCGAATGCAGAAAGTGATCGTATGAAACTACTCGCAGGCGGTGAAGCCGAGAAAGTGAGACTGCTCGCCAAAGCGGAAGCAGAACGTACCGAGTGGCTCGCGAAAGCAGATGCAGAAAAAATTGCCCTCACCGGTAAAGCAGAAGCGGAAAAAATCCTGGCCATTGGTCAGTCCAGCGCGGAATCTTACAAACTGGCCGTTGAAGCGATGGGTGGCGACAACTTTACACAACTGAAAGTAATGGAAGCCATCGGTGCACAAAACATCCGCATTATGCCAGATGTGCTGATTGGCGGTGGCGACGGCGCCAACGGCCCTATCAGCGGACTGCTGGGACTGAAGTTACTGGAAGATGTAGCCAAAAAACAGGCAGCTGATAAACAACCGGAATAATATCCCACCAGGATCAGACCTCGCCCGTCTGATCCTGGTAAAAACAACACACTATTGATCCCTTTCGCCATTCTAATTTTCATCCATGTTGTTACCCCAAAACTATTTATCCTTTTGCCATTCTAACATTTCATCCATGTTGTTACCCCAATTACCATTTAACCTGTTTCGCCGTTCTAATTTTCATTCATGCAGTTACCCCAAAAACTATTTATCCTTTTGCCATTCTAATTTTCATCCATGTTGTTACCCCAATTACTATTTTTAGGGAATGATCAGTGCGGATTTTGTCTTTGTACAGGATTAGACTGATTAGACTGATTTTCTATTTTTAGAATTAAGAAAGATGTTGGGAGATGGAAATGGATATACTCGCCAAAATCTTCTCTCCTCTTTTAAAATCTCAAAAACACAAAATCAGTCTAATCAGTCTAATCCTGTACAAAGACAAAATCCCCGTTGATCATTTGCTTTGCTGACAGGCGCTTTAGCACTTTTGCCTTCCGCTTTCTGCTTTATGCTTATCTTTACTACTGAAAGAAAAGATATGCGAAAAGAAAATTCCTCTAATGCTATCAACGAACAACAGTTGCGTGGCGACTGCGGTACTGCCTATACCCTGTCGTTGATCGGCGGCCGCTGGAAACCCAGCATACTGTGGCGTTTACTGGATGGTAAACTGCGCTATAACGAATTGAAAAAATCGATTTCTGGTATTTCTGAGAGAGTATTGGTATTGCAGTTGAGAGAACTGGAAAATGACCAGCTGATTAAACGGATCATATACCCGGAAGTGCCACCACGGGTGGAATATGAACTGACCCCGCTGGGCCTGAGTATGGAAAGTATGTTACAGCATATTTCCGACTGGGGCGTGATGCACCGGGAAAAAGCCATGGCCCGCTCCACTGTCAACAAAAGAGCCACTACAGAACGCGCCATGGCAGATAAAGGTTAAGCAAACGCATTATTGCGTAATGCCGGCGTCTTCCAGGGCACCATTCGCCAGGGAAATCCAGTCGGCATCATGAATATCTTTAGCCAGGACCGTAGTTAACCGCGACTGCACCAAACTGGCTATTGGCATCGGGGTATACGACTTCCGCGCCGTTTGCAATACCAGGTCCATGTCTTTCAAACCCAATGCTGCACTAAAAGCAGGGTTACCAGTAAACTTCCGGCTCAGTATTACTTCTCCATAATTTTTAAAGATAGGTCCCGTAAACAAGGTGCTGGTCAGCATATCATGCACCACCCGCGGGTCTACATTATTCTTCTCTGCCAGCGCGTATGACTCTGCCATCAGCTCAATAGCGCCTGCAATCATAAAATTGCCTATCAGCTTCAATACATTAGCGCTACCAGCATCGGTACCCAGGTCAAAAATATTCTTAGCAAATCCTGCCTGCAATAATGGCTTAATACGCTCTTTCGCGGTGGCTTCCCCGGAAATCACCGCATTCGCCACTTTGGCGGCCACTGCTTCCGGGCGTCCAAATATCGGCGCCGTTACCCAGGCCGCTCCGTGCTGCTGAAAATGCGCAGACAACTCCCTGGAAATATCCGGTGATACAGTACTCATAGATACATGTATACCATTAGTTCCCAATGCAGCCACCAAAGCATCGGTGGTAATGGCCCGCACAGCAGCATCATCTGCTACCAGGCTAAATACCACCCCACCTTTAACAGCCGTTTCTTCCGGGCTATTGACCAATACAGCACCTAACGTCTCCAAAGGCAATGCCTTCTCACGGGTGCGGTTGTATATTCTTACGGTATATCCCGCTCTCAGCAGGTTTTCTGCGATAGGGTAGCCGAGATTGCCGGTACCTATAAATCCTATGGTTTCCATCTTAAATTGAAATTAATGATTCAAGTTTATCTGCTCGAAGGGGCTGATGATAATGACTTGACAAAATTACGTGTAGTGTTTCATTTTTCCGTATTTTCCCTATACAATCCCCGTATCTTGAAAAGATTTCTTATTTTCCTGTTCTGCGTACATAGCATTGTAGCCCGGGCCCAGCAGCCACTTTCTGCGAGTACCACACATAGCGCGTTACACTATATTTATAAAATCACAGACCGTGAAGCGCTGAAAATATACCAGCAGGCCAAAAACGAAGAGGACGACTACTGGGCGAATGAAGACTACCTGCACACGCTGGCAGCCACTTATCCCAATGGTAAAAAGTTTCCGGCCCATCTCCCTCCAGGAAATTATGTAGATGTATATGCCGTGGGTAATAAACTCGACTATACTTTTCATCCGGTACAGAATGTACATCTTAAAGTTGTTCCCAATAACTATGACCTGGCCTTACTGATACATGATATTAATGGGAAACCCCTGGCAGGTGCCCGGGTTACTATCAATAAACGGGTGGTTCCATGGGACCCGGCTACCCACACCTACCGCCTGCCCCGATATAGAAAAGGAGGCATCATCCAGGTGTATTACCAGGAAGCCATGAACATTTTTGATATCCCGAAAGCAAACACCGTCGCCAAAACTCCCTGGTGGAAGAAGCTATTCTCACGTCACCATAAGGAAAAACCTTACATCGAGTTCTTTTACCGCGTTCCATCGGAAGAGCGGTATAAAGGCTTTATGACCTTCAACAAAATAAAATATAAACCCAACGATACCCTGCGACTCAAAGCATTTATTACCTCCAAAGCAGATAAACCAGTAAATGAACCACTGCTGCTACGCCTATCAGATCGCCATGGCGACATAGATACCATTCTCACTACCCTCCAGCCTTACCGGCCAGGTGGCTATGAAACCGCCGTGGTACTGAATAATGAACTGGGACTGGACCTGGACGCAGAATACCTGTTCACGCTGGAGCCTTTATCCGGCAGAAAATACATGCTGAAAAACAATAAAAATGAGGATCTGGAGGACGATGAATTTACCGCCAAACGTACTGTTTTAATGCGCGGTAAATTTTGGTTTGAAGAATACGAGCTGAAATCCACCAACTTTACTTCCCGTACCAATTATACGGAACATACCCCTGGTATGCCGCTCTTCCTCTATCTCAAAGCCACCGACGAAAATGACCTGCCTGTAATGGATGGTCGTGTATCTGTAACCATTACTCCTCAATACATATCTCAATACCATGCCAACAGGGCATTTATGCCGGATACACTCTGGCGCTATGAAACGGCACTGGAAACTACCGGTGAAACGAAAGTCGTAATCCCGGATAGCATTTTCCCGGCTGCTTCTTTTTCGTACCTCATCAAATCCGATTTTCTGAACAGTAATAATGAAAGCCGGACCAGCCACTGTAATGTACGATACCAATACAACCCTGCCCAGATCAACTTCAAGCAGCAAAACGACAGTCTGAGCATCACCTATCACCTGGCGGGAGTTTCAGTCAGCAAACAGGCACAACTAATTTTAGAAAATGCGAAATCCGATACAGTATCTGTTGCTGCTATCCAATTACCAGCCATTCTGCCAATTCATCCATTCGTAAGCAGCTATAAAGTTATAACGGATAGTATCAGTGAAACCTTCGAAATCAATAACCGGAAAAGCAGTTTGCAATGCAATGCTTCCCGTACAAAGGACTCCGTTTTTACTGAAATCATCAACCCGGAAAAATTATATTTCTGGTACAGCATTTTTGAAGGCAACAAACTGCGTACACAGGGCTATAGCCAGGAGCTGTCCTGGAAGGCTGCTACCCATTCTTCCCAATGCTATTTTGTATCGGTACAATATGTATGGAATGACCAGGTAGTGAACGACCAATTCATGGTGCCTTACAAAGACAAACAACTGCGGGTACTCATCAACAACCCGGTTGCCGTTTACCCGGGACAGACATCCCGTATAGGCATCACTGTTATCGATGCGGATGAGAAACCAGTGCCTGATGCCGATGTGACCGCCTATGCAATGACGGCTAAATTTGAAGACGCTAAACTACCTTTTTTGCCTTATCCGGGTAAAAGATTCCATATGCGGAAAGCATATAATCGTCATAAGCTGGGTGATACACATATTGCTTCAACAGAGCTAACCATGACCTGGGAAAGATGGAAGAAAGAAATGGCATTGGATACTATTGCCTATTATCAATTTCTTCACCCCGATGGTATCTACTATAACCGGGAAACTTCCGGGAGTGGCCTCACAGAGCTGGCCCCTTTTGTGGTAAGCAATGGTATCATCCGGCATATCGCCTATATCAAAATAGATGAACGCCCTGTTTACTTTGATAACACAGACCTGGTGCCCAACTATTGCTTTGAGGTGAACCCCGGCCGCCATAAAATGGAATTACGGATTTCCGACAGCAGAATTATCATAGATAGTATAAATATAGTGAAGGGCATGAAAAACTATCTCAGTATTGCCAGTAATACTACCGGCCAAGATATACGGATAGATAAAATGCCTGATCAATTAACACCGGAAGAGGTACAGCTCCGGCGCATGTACGTTATTCCCTTTGCGGTACTTCCCGGTAATGACATAACTTACATCAACCAGAACGAAAACACATTCCGGTTCAGTCCCGACACTCGTTATAACACCTCCTTCCTGCTGGCAGGGCCGCTTCAAAACACCAGCGCAGACTACATCGTCAAGGGAAAATTTACACAGTCTTTTCTTCCCGAACCAGGCTATGGATTTGATATCCAACATGGCCTGATCAAGCAAAAAGAAATGCCGCCACCCGATGCATACCCTATTAAGTTGGAATCAACTTCCCCCCGTTTATACGATCACGTACTGACGGAGGGAGTGATCGAACGTTTATGGAAAGCATATCAAAACGAAAAATCCATCGACTGGGGCCTGTTTACTACTCCCACCAACGACAAGGTAACAGGTAAACTGCAGATTGCTCCCGATACTGCACAACGGGCCAAAAGCATCCGGCAACTATTCCTGTATCGGTACGATGATCCTTCCTTCATTCGCATTTACGGTAAAACAACTGTTAAGATGGACGGCCTTGAGCCCGGCTACTACCGACTCCTGGTACTACTGCATGATGATCAATACTACGTGCAGGATAGTATGTATCTCAAAGAAAACGGCATCAACTTCTACCAATTGCACGCCGCCAAAATCATTACAGGAGATGAAACCAGCCTGGCATTGGGAAGAGCGATCCTTGAATGGAAAGGGTATAACGGTAGAGAGGTAGATCCCACGGCAGCAACAGATTTTACATTGCCATTCAACAATCACTATACAGATAGCACCCATTTTAATCATGAGGTATCAGGACTGGTGGTAGATGAAAAAGGCGTCCCTCTGCCTGGTGTAACGGTAACGCTGAAAGGCACCAATAACCGCACCGTCACCAATGCACGAGGTATCTTCCGGCTATTTACTACCCCCGCAGGAATAATAAGCTTCCAATACGTGGGCTTTGAGGCCCAGAATATCCCGGTGAATCACAGGAATTATATAGCGGTTAAACTGAGGGCCAGGCGTCAGAAACTGGAAGAGGTAGTGGTGGTTGGTTATGGTGTTGTTCGTAAAGAAGTGGCTTATGCCAGTTCCCTCGTAGTGTCAAACGGGCTGCAAGGCACCGCAGCAGGCGTCCGGATCCGGGGCACCGCTACAACGAACAGCACGCCACCACTGATCCTGGTAGACGGGATTCCGTTTGAGGGAGACCTGAAGAGCCTGGACCCCAAAAGCATTAAAGAGATGACCATTCTCAAAGACGACGCAGCCACCGCATTATACGGTTCCCGCGCCGCCGGCGGGGTGGTTATCATTACCAGCAGCCGTCCCCCGGCAGATGTGGCGGACATGCCCACTGGTAACAACTCTCTCCGCAGCCACTTCCGGGATGATGCTTTCTGGCAACCACGGTTACGCACCAACGAAAAAGGAGAAACTTCATTCAATGTCACCTTCCCGGATGATATCACCAGCTGGAAAACCTTCGCCATTGCCTATACCGGCAAGGGACAAAACGGTAGCGCCAGTGCACAGATTAAGTCTTACCTGCCCCTCAGCGCCAACTTGTCGCTGCCCGCGTTTGCAGTAGCTGGCGACAGCATTAATATCATCGGAAAAATATTGAACTACAATAAAGACACGGCTGCGGTAACACGTAGTTTTGAGGCCTATCATCAATCTGTACAAAGCAATACTATACACGTTTCAAACAGCCATATTGATACATTCCCTATTCGCGTGCAACCCCGCGACAGCGTGCCGCTTCAATACGCCATTCGCGGCAACAACAACTACTTTGATGGAGAATACCGGGCTATCCCTGTATTTGAACAAGGCGTAAAAGAAACCAAGGGCTTGTTTGTATCGCTGGGTACAGATACCAGCTTTACATTACCCTCCTTTGCAGATACCGGTACACTGCATCTGTACGCCAGCACAGGCATACTACCCGTACTCCTCAATGAAATAGACTACCTGCAACGCTATGAATACCTGTGCAATGAACAAATGGCCTCCAAATTAATGGGGCTACTCCTGGAAAAACAAGCCCGGAAATTCATGGACCAGCCCTTTAAACAGGAAAAGAAAATAACGGGCCTGATACGCGACCTCGAACAAAATAAAAATAACGATGGCGGCTGGGGCTGGTGGAAGAAAAACCCTACCGTATACTGGGTTACGCAGCATGTCACCACTGCCCTGCTAATGGCGGAAAAAGAAGGCTTCCGCGTTAATATCGATAAGAGCAGGCTAACGAACTATTATGTATTTGAACTCAATTCCGCCAACAATGCCGGTAAAATTTCCCTGCTGGAAATATTGCAGTCACTGGAGGCAAAAGTCGACTACGCCAGCTACCTTGATACGATGAAAGTAGCCCGCAACGATGAATACGACCAATACCGTTTGTTATACCTGAAACAGCGTGCAGGCATGAAGGTGAGCACCGATTCACTGATGGCGGCACAACACAGCACCGTCTTTGGCAATAGTTACTGGGGCACCAACAGCTATCATCTTTTTAATAACAGTGTACAACTCACGCTGCTCGCTTACAAAATACTGCGTGCCCAGGGCGGACAAACCGCCACACTACGAAGCATCCGCAACTGGTTCATGGAAAACAGGCGTAGCGGCAACTGGCGCAATACGTATGAGTCGGCCGCCATCCTGGCTACCATTATGCCCGATGTGTTGCAGACGAACGAACAGGCCACGCCTACGCTCCGCATCAACGGACAACGTATCACCAACTTCCCGTACAGCGACAGCATCCCGGCCGGTAAGCCCGTACAGATCAATAAACAGGGCGGTGCCAACGTATACTTCACGGCCTGGCAGCAACACTGGAATCCAACACCGGAAAAGGTAAGTAATCAGTTTGCGGTAAGCAGTCGTTTTCTGCAGCGGGATAGCAGCGTATCCTATCTCACCGCCGGACGGGCTGTAGTCATGGAAGTGAAAGTAGATGTGAAAGCGGATGCGGAATATGTGATGGTGGAAATACCTATCCCTGCCGGCTGCTCTTACGACAATAAAAACAGCGGATGGAGGAACAACGAAATCCACCGGGAATACTTCAAAAATAAGGTAAGCATCTTCAGTAGTTATCTCTCTAAAGGCATACATACCTTTACCATTTCACTGATGCCGCGCTACACAGGTTTTTATCACCTCAACCCGGCAAAAGCAGAAATGATGTACTTCCCCGTGTTTTATGGACGGGAATCCATGAAAAAGGTAGTGATCAATGGGAAATAAACGGGGGTAAATTTTAAGTACTGCATTATTTAATGTATTTTAATAGTACAACGAATAAACTGCTTCCACGATGAAAACTATCCAACAATGGCTGGATGATTACGGTACCAGTCACCGTAACCATACCAACAAACTGATTCACTGGATTTGTGTGCCGGCTATCTTCTTTAGCATAGTAGGTTTTTTATATGCGGTGCCCCTGCCTGTCCCGGGCCTGAATGGTCTCCTGACGCTGGCCCACGTAGCACTGCTGTTGCTGCTTATTTACTACGTACGCCTCTCTCCCTCACTGGCAGCGGGGATGCTGGTGATCGGGATTATTTGCCTGTGGCTATGGCGGCTGATTGCGCTTACCGGGTTAGTGATCTGGCAGGTGGCGCTGGGCATTTTTGTACTGGCCTGGATAGGACAATTTATCGGGCATAAAATAGAAGGCGCCAAGCCCTCCTTTTTTAAAGATTTGCAGTTTTTACTTATTGGTCCGGCCTGGTTGATGAGTTTTATTTATAAGAAGGCGGGCATAAAACTATAATACACAGCAATCTATCATTCGGGCAGTAATATTCAACCGGGATTGCATCAAATCTCCGGTTTTTTTGTTAAATTCAAAAAACTGCCTGCATATGAACCTCAAACTTCTACCTTGCTTCATTAGCGTGTTGCTATGTACCATTTCTGCCTTCGCACAAACTCAAAAAATCAGCGGTAAAGTCACAGATGCCAGCACGGGACAGCCCCTGGAAGGCGTTACCGTACATGTAAAATCCGCTCCCAAAGGCACTCAAACCAATGCTGCCGGCGTATTTAGCCTGGACGCAGCTTCCAGCGACGTGCTGGAGTTCAGTTCCATCGGTTACGCACCACAGCAGGTGAACGTTAACGGACAAACGCAGTTAAGCGTAAAACTCGTTTCCCTGATTGCTGAACTGGGCCCTATCGTATCCGTAGGTACCCGCGGCGGTGGACGGGCCAAAACAGAAACACCCGTCCCCGTGGATGTGATCAGCGTCAACCAGGCCGGCCTCCCCAGCGCCAACATGGAACTCACCTCCCTGTTGAATGCGGCGGCCCCCTCCTTTAACTACAACAAACAAAGTGGTAGTGATGGCGCCGATCAGATTGACCTCGCCACCTTAAGAGGCCTCGGCCCGGATCAAACACTCGTACTCGTAAATGGTAAACGGCGCCACCAGACTGCCTTTGTAGCCGTATTCGGCACCAGGGGCCGTGGTAATTCCGGGACCGACTTAAATGCCATCCCCGAATCGGCCATCGACCGGGTGGAAATACTCCGCGACGGCGCCTCCGCCCAATACGGCTCGGATGCCATTGCCGGGGTTATTAATATTATCCTGAAGAAAGATATCAATCACCTGAATATTACCACCGGCTATGCCGGCTACTACGATCATAAATACAATACCTATTTCAGCCGCGATTTAAAGCAGTATGAATACGCCAACCCCATTGACGGTAACACCGTTACCGTTGGCGCCAATTACGGGCTTCCACTGGGCAAACACGGCGGGTTTATTAATCTCTCCGGTAACTTCCTGAAACAAGGTAAAACATTCCGGCAGGTAGGTGATACTGACCTCACACATGCCAATTCGCTCCCCATCAATACCGGCAGACGCGCCCATGGCGATGGCTCCGTGACTACTGGCGGAGGTATGTTCAACCTGGAAGTGCCTGTGAGCAGCAGCGCTACCACCGTGTATGCTTTTGGTGGCTACAATTATAAATCATCGGACGCCTTTGCCTATACGAGATCATTCAGTGGGCACCCCGAACGCTTCCCTACCAACGCTGCGGGACAATTGATTTTCTACCCCGACATCATGGAAAGCATCCCTACGCCAGGCAGTACGCCAGACACGATCTTCAACCCGCATATACAAACACATATCCAGGACCTGTCGCTCGCAGCCGGTGTAAAAGGTAGCACGCACAACAACTGGAAATGGGATTTTAGTAATACCCTCGGCAGAAATGATTTTCATTTCTATGGTGATAAAACCTTCAATGCTTCCCTGGGCAGTACTACCCCTACTCACTTTAATGATGGTGGTTACTCCTTTTTACAAAACACCACTAACCTCACGTTCTCCAAAGATATTCCGCATATAGGCGCCGGCTTTAACCTCGCATTGGGTGCAGAATACCGTTTCGAACGCTATAAAATATATGCCGGCGACGAAAATTCCTGGAAAAACTATGATCCCAGCTTTGTCAAAGCCACCGGTGCACAGGGTTTCCCCGGATACCGCCCTACCGATGAAGTGAATGCCACTCGTTCCAACATTGCCGGATTTGTAGATGCAGAATGGGATATCACCACTAAATTCTTACTGGGTGCTGCTATCCGTGCTGAAAACTACAACGACTTCGGCTTTACCAGCAACTATAAGCTGGCGGCCCGTTACAAGGTAGCGCCGCATTTTAATATACGCGGCTCCGTGAGTACCGGTTATCGTGCGCCTTCCCTGCAACAAATCAATTACAGTTCCCAGTTCACCAATGTACAGGGCGGCCGTATCACTGAAGTGAAAATTGCACCTAACACCAACGCTATCACCAAGGCTGCCGGTATCCCCTCGCTGAAACAGGAAAAATCTGTAAATGCCAGCCTGGGCTTCTCCTGGAAACCTATCTCAGATTTGACGATTACGCTGGATGGTTATATGGTAAAGGTGAAAGACCGGATTGTATTATCCGGGCAGTTTAATAAATCCGACGCCACCCTGGACCCAGCTTTCCTGAAAGCGCTGAACGACCTGCACATTGACAATGCGCAGTTCTTCGCCAACGCTGTAAATACTACCAATACGGGACTGGACATGGTGATCGACTACCATAAAAAATGGGGAAACCAACACTTCCGCGCCCTGTTTACCGGGAATGTGCAGCACATGAATATTGACAAAATCAATGTACCGGATAAACTGAACGACAGCTACCTGCACCGCAACGAATTTTTCAGTGAAAGAGAGCAACATTTTGTGTTGGCATCTGCGCCGCCTACCAAGCTGGGATTGAATCTTGAGTATGGCATTAACAAATTCAGCATTGGTACCCGGTTGGCGTATTACGGCAAAATTGTGTTGCTGGGTTATGGTTTTGCGGGAGATCCTGCTAAAGAAGGTACCGGCTTACCCGGCGATCCCAATCTCGAAGGCACCGGCATCAACCCGCTCGTAGCATTGGATAAAGACGGCACGCTGGTACCGGAACAATTTAATTACAACGGAAAGGTCACCACGGATATTTATGCCAGCATTCGTTTCTCCTCGCACGTGAGCTGGTTCATTGGTGCGGATAATATCTTCAATGTACATCCGGACATGGGCTATGTACCAGGCGCCAAATTATCCGCTTACGACGGAGAAACTGGTGGCCCCTGGGATGCAGTGCAGATGGGCTTTAACGGCATCCGGCTGTTTACAAAAGTGGCATTGAGCTTCTAACAGTATAATATAGAAAGCAAAAGGCGGTTACAGGTGATGTAACCGCCTTTTACTTTTTTAAGCAGACAGATATAGCCGGAGTATATAAGACATTTCATACACAATAAGGAGGAGTACCAGCGCACCGTGAAAAGTCCGGTTGCTGATCCGGATGGCCAGCAGGCATAATACAATATGCACTAGGTTACGTATCGGGTATTCTATCCCGAAATGATGGTAGTAGATTTCTCCTTTCAGCAAGGTATCTACCACATCAGCAATAAAGGAAAAAGCAAGTACGCCGAAGAACCACTTTCGTCTCGAATAAAAGTAGTCCTGGTAGCCATTATAATCTTTCAGATCATCCGGATACAGCAAAGCACACAACAGGAAGAAGGTAGTAATAAAGCTTATGACAAAGATGTATTCCGGGAAGGTCCATCGCTTAAGGGTGTACAGGGGCATTTCCCACCACCAGAAATGGATCAGTAGGATGAAAATATAAAATACCCAGGAAAGATGTATCCAGTAAGGTTTTTCCCGGTCGGGATGCTGTATGAACTTGGCGGTGCCTTTCAGGAGGTGGGCAATACTAAGGCTTAGGATAAACCCTATTACCATTCTTACATGACCAAATGTTTCCATAGTGGGGCTTTGTATGAATTTAATGTATTACCCCAAAAAAACAAAGCCCCGATTAAAATCGGGGCTTATTTACCTAAACCTACAACTGTTACACTGTTATTGCAACAATATTTTTATGTTGAAAACGGTTCCGTTAGTGCATAGCAGACGGATCCAGTTTCGGTGCTTTTTTCGCTTTTACCATCAGTACAAATGGTACACAGATCAGGAACAGTATGCCAAGGTACAGGAACACGTCCATGTACGATAACGTAGCTGCCTGCCTGGTAACGGTGTAATCCAGCAACTGGTACCCGGTATTCAGGGCTTTGTGCGGATCCATGCCTTTCGCTGCGAAGCTGTGCTGTAAACCATTTACCCGGTTAACAACATCCGGGTTGTTGACATCCAGTTTGGCTACCAGGTCGCTACGGTGCATCATATTGCGGCGGGCCATAAAGGTAGTGATCAATGCCACCCCAAAGGAACCTCCCAACTGACGCATCATCCCGGTGAAGGCGGCGCCCTGACCAATTTGCTGACCTTTCAAACCAGACAGTGACAAAGTGGTAATTGGGATGAAGAGTAAACCCATACCTACTCCACGTACAATCAGCATCCAGAAGAAAGCATCTGAGCCGGTGTCGGCTGGTGTAATAATTTTATAACCCCAGAAACAGAACACAAAGAACAGGAACATCCCGGCGGCTACCATGTATTGTTGTGGTATACCTTTCTCCAGCATTTTACCAATCAGTGGCATCATGACAGCCGTAGTTAAGGCGGCGGGAATCATGAGCATACCGGACTGGGTAGCGGTCCATCCCAGGGAACCTTGTGTGTATAAGGGGATAATAAAGGTAGAGCCGTATAATCCAAAACCCATGATAAAGGAGAGGATGGTACCTACCCGGAGATTCCCGTTTTTGAGTACCCTCAGTTCCACGATGGGATTTTTGTAGGTCAGCTCACGCCAGATGAAAAAGAACAATGCCATTACACTGGTCACGGTTAATGCCGTAATAGTGGGGTCGTTAAACCAATCGTCTTCCTGTCCACGTTCCAGTACAAACTGCAGGGAGCCTACCATCACGGCGAGGAGCCCTATTCCCAGGAAGTCGATTTCACTCACGCCTCGTTTTTCTCCATATTTCGGGCTACGTACAAACTGCAGGGTAAGCAGGGTAGCAATAACGCCGATGGGTATATTAATATAGAAGATATAAGGCCAGGAGTAGTTGTCGGTAATGAAACCACCTAACGGAGGTCCTAAAGTTGGACCAATGATTACCCCTAAACCATAGATGGCCTGGGCAATCCCACGTTTTTCAGGCGGGTAACTTTCGGTGATAATTGTTTGAGAGGTTACCAGCAGTGCACCGCCTCCTAAACCTTGTATGAAACGGAATATGATCAGTTCCCACATAGTGGTGGAATTACCACAAAGGAAGGAGGATATGGTGAATATAATAATGGAAGCGGCAAAATAGTTCCGGCGACCAAATTGTTGTGATAACCAGCTGGTCATCGGTACAATGATTACGTTACCGATTGCATAAGCAGTAACCACCCAACCAATTTCACTTAGCGTGGCGCCCATGTTACCCCGCATGTCATTCAACGCCACATTTACGATAGTGGTATCCACTATCTCCAGCAACGCGCAAAATATAGCAGTGATGGTGATAATCACCCTGCGCGAGCCGTATTCTATCAATGATTCTTGTTGCATGCAGCACTTTGTATTTTGAATGAGTACAATTTTACCCGGAGTTAATAATTAATGACGGACACGTTTCCTTTCTGTTGTGATACTTTTGTCTATCGATTACGCCTGTCTGTTAATTATAGCATGGTTTCCATTAATTATTAACTCCGGATAAGTTGTTATTCATGTATATGATTAGTTGAGATGTACATCTACCAACACGTTCATACCCGGGCGCAGCTGTTTTACCAATTCTTCGTTCGGATTATCGAACTCTATTTTAACTGGTAAACGTTGTACCACTTTCACGAAGTTACCAGACGCATTATCTGCGGGTAACAGGGCGAATTTAGAACCGGTGGCAGGTGAAAAGGAAGTAATTTTTCCTTCCAGGGCTTTTTCAGGATAAGCGTCAATATGAACGGTTACTTTCTGTCCCAGTTTCATTTTGTCCAGCTGTGTTTCTTTGAAGTTAGCCACTACCCATGGAGTAGTATTTAATACTACGCTGAATAAAGACTGACCTGCAGTGATAAACTGTCCTGGCTGTACATAGATTTTTGACAGCACGCCATCTTCTGGTGCAGTGATGACTGCATAAGACTGGTTCAGTTTTGCATCGTCCACATCTGTCTGACGTTGTTTGATACCTGCGTTGGCTACGTTGATTTGTTTAGAAGTAGCGCCACTCTGGGAGGTTACCACGTTGGTTTGACGACTGGCGGCTGCTTTTTGTTTCGCCAATACATCCAGCTGACGTTCAGCAGTTTGTTTGGCAGCAGATGCCTGTTCAAATTCCTGTTGGGTAATAGAGTGATCTTTGATCAGGTTAGCATAACGTTGGTAATCCTGGCTGGCTCTCCAGAGGTTTACTTTCGCAGCTTCAATTTGCGCATCGATAGTGGCAATTTGTGCCTGTGCAGTGCTGATATTTGTTTGCGCAGCGGCGGTAGTTGCTTCAGCAGCGCTCAGGTTAGCCTGCGCTGCATAGAGACCATTTTCTGCCTGTTGTACTTTAATGGCCAGGTCGCGGTCGTCCAGTACTACCAGGGTATCGCCTTTCTTCACAAACTGGTTATCTTTTACTCTTACTTCTTTAACGTAACCGGATACACGCGGTATTACCGGGCTCACGTTAGCATCGATCTGCGCATTATCTGTTTCTTCATGGTGTTGACCATGGATATATTTAGAGATACCAAATGCGCCGCCACCCAGCACCAGCGCTGCCAGCACTATGACGAACCCTTTGCTTTTCTTTTTAGGCGCGGTTGTTTCCTGCATGTTTATATTGTTAGTAGGTTTTGTTTGAGTTTGCGTTTCCACGGCTTTGATATTTATTGGTTTGTTCGTATTATTTGTTCTTGGATTCCAGTATACCGGCTGCCTGTAACAGTTTGTTATAAGCTACAAGGGCATCTGCTTTTGCGTAAGCGTAGTTCAGGTGCGACTGTAGGTTAGCCACGTCTGCATCAAGCAGGTCGGTGGTGGTAGCCAGGTTGTTGTCGTGCTTGTTCTTCGTGATCCGGTAGTTTTCTTCTGATTGTTCGATTGCCTTAATATAAGTGTCCATCTTCTTATGGCTCAGGAGATAGTTTTCGTAAGACTGATACACGTCCAGGTGTATACGTTCTGCGATCATCTCTTCGTTGGCCTGTACTTCTGCCATTTGAGCTTTGGCACCGGCTACTTTTGATCCTGATTTCCAGAGAGAAGCTATATTATATTTAACACCTACGCCCGCAGTTATTGCATTGGTAATGGTGATGACATTAGGAACGTAAGCGGCGATGTATCCACCGGTGAGTGCCAGTGAAGGATAGTAATCGGCTTTTGCTCCTTTGATACCTGCTGCTGCTGCCTTTTCACGGAAGCTGAGGGCGGCGGCATCTTTACGGTTCTGATAGGCCAGTTGTTCAAACTCTGCTACTCCACGACCATCTACCCCGTTGTCTACTTTAAAGGTGGTGGTATCTACCTGGATGTCCGTGTTATCGGGCAGGCCCAGCATGATGTCCATGTTCAGGTTAGCGATTTTCAGGTTGTTTTCCGCATCCATTAAAGCTACCTGGTAGTTAGACTGTTGCAGTTCTGCTTTCAACAAGTCGTTACGCGCCAGGAGTCCGTTCTGTTCTTTATTGGAAAACTCTTTCACTCTTTCATCTGACTGGCGGATGTTTTCCCGTACCAGTGAAACTGCTTCTTTCGCCTTAAACAGGTTGCTGTAGGCTGCGATGGTGTTCGCGATCACATCTTCTCTGTTCTTATCTACATCCAGTTTGGCAGCTGTTTCCAGGTAACGGGCCGATTCTTTACCAGCCTGTAACTTACCACCCGCAAAAATCGGGAGTGATACGTTGGCGGATCCGTAAGCAGCCTGGTTTACTTTGGGGCTTTCTGAAGAACCTCCACTGCCGCTACCCATTTTCAGTTTCAGATCTATGTTGGGCTGTGTGAGGCGCATGTAAGATCCTGAGATACTGGCATCTGGTAACTGACGTTCGTTTGCTTCTTTGAGTGAGGCAGTAGCCTGCGCTACTTTTGCGTTACTCACTTTTAATTGTTTGCTGTTTTGTATACTCAGCGATATGGCTTCATTTAACGAAAGCGGTTTTACGCTCTGTTGTGCGGTTGCTGTCTGAAAGAAAAAAGTCAGCAGGATTCCCGATGTAAGCGCATATAATCGTGTGTATATGCTTCTAGAATTCATGTGTTAGGATTGCTTTGAACAATTTTTTTAAATGTATACTTACTCTGTTCTTGATATACACGCTAAACTCTGCTTCGGTAGTCACATCGGCAGGTGCGTTTTTTTTAAGTATATGTTGGGCAGGTATTACCTGGTGAATAGTCCCGAATAAAGTAGTCATCAACATTTCCACGTCTACATCTTTATCAAAGATGCCAGCTTCCTGGGCGTTGGTAACAATAGGCTGCATCAGTCCCAGCATCTCTCCTTTCAGTTGCCAGATCAGATCCCTTACCGGGCTTTGCTGGCTGTTCAGTTGCTCCCGGCTCATAATACACTGGAAGTATTGCTCTCCCAACATCTTATTGATAAACCGGTCAATCAGACTATTTATTTTTTCCAGGGGCTCCATAGTATCGTTCTCCAATAATTCATTGATGAACTTACGGGACGCCTCCAGCCTATAGGTGAAAATTGTTTCCAGCAACTTGTCCTTTGATCCGAAATAATAGGAGATCATGGCAATGTTCACATCCGCTTCCTGTGCTATATCTCTTACCGAAGTGCCATGAAAGCCCTGATCGGCAAACAGCCGCTCTGCAACTTTTAAAATTGAGAGCTGTTTTTCACTATACTCTTCCATGTTCCTTTTTTGATTTGACACCACAAAACTAAACAAACGTTTAATTTAAACAAGCGTTTATTTAATCGATTGTTTAAATTTTATTTTTAATAACTTATATTATATTGATTATCAAATATAATTATAAAAATTTTAAGCTATTTTTAATATTTCTTAATAATTGCTTCATATAGAACGTTAAAATTTGACCTTTAAGCGACTGTTTTTATAATAGAATTTTATAATTTAATAAGACGACTAACACCTCCTTTCATGCGTTTTCCTCGTTCATTTCCTGGTATGCTTCTATTTGCCGGCTTCTTCACCGGCACACTGGATATCCTTTCTGCGGCCGTCTATTTTACCATCGTCAGCCATGGGAAACCACTCACCCTGCTGTTTGCCTACATCAGCAGCGGCGTATTTGGCAAAGCCGCCTTTAACGGCGATCCGGCAATGGCCGCCTGGGGACTGCTGTTTCATTATTTTATCGCCTTCTCCTGGTCATTTATCTTCCTCGTCATCTATCCTAAAATCATGGTCCTGCGGCGGTCCCCCATTGCCACCGGACTGGTATATGGCGCCTTCATCTGGAGCTTCATGCAGTTCATTGTATTACCACTCAGCCACGTGCCACACGGCCCCCTGCGCCCCGTCAGCGCGCTGATCAACATGGCTATTCTCATGGTAATGATTGGGCTGCCACTCTCCTTTATCGGCCGCCGTTATTACGCTACCCCGCAATAAATGACCCGGGCGGCGGCTCCCCCAACGCGAATCCCATCTCCCGAAAACTCCCGGGTAATAAAAAATGCTAAATCGATTTTTCTAAACCAAAAAATATGTATCTTAGGGCTGCACAGCCAACAAACCGAGTCACGCTTTGCCAGCATGAGCACTATATATCAACACTGCAACCAAAATTAATCGCACAGGGAATGAAGCACTCCATTAAGCTCTATATCCTGACCGCCATACTATGTATAGTAGCCCTGGCTATTGTACAGTTTCTCCTGTTGTATAATACCTACCAGCTGCTCGATAGCCGCTTTAACTACCAGGAGAAAGGCCGCATCGGTGAAACCTATAACCTCGCGATCGCCGACGATAAACTATTTCCCGGCGGACAACCACTGATCGATAGCATCATCATTCCGCAATATGCCTACCTGGAAAACGTTTATAAAACAAATCCCCGCCGCTTCGATACCACCGCCCAACAGCTGGTGAACCACCTTATACAGGTACTCCAGCAACATGAAAACGCCGACAGCATGCTGAAAGCCATCAAAGCAGCCAACGGTATTAAAGACTCTCTCCTGTATGCCGTATGCATTCACCGGCTCGATATCAGATTCAAAGAGAACCAGTACATCAACCTCTATAACCGCTTTAAAAAATATCCGCTCATCCCCGCCCAGCAGCAACATGAAAAGGGATTATATATTTGCGGTAACCTCCGGCAGCTCACGCAAAACAACGCCGCATCTTCACTGGTAGCCAATTCTCCCCTGCCCTATTCTTACTCGTTGTCTTTTTCCTTTTATGCGGATCCATACAACCGCCGCACCCTCGTATTGCGGCAAATGAGATATACCATTCTTCCCGGCATACTCACCCTGCTCGCCGTGATTACACTCTTCGGAATTACCCTGCGCAAATGGATACATCAAAAGCATTTATCGGATATGAAATCCGACTTTATCAATAACATCTCCCACGAATTCAACACACCCATCACCGCCATCATGGTGGCCAATAAAAATATACAGAACGAAAAAACACTGGACAATAAAGAAAGCCTGCTGGCATTATCTGCGATCATTCACCGGCAGGCAGAACGATTGAAATTACTGGTGGAAAAAGTAATCAATGTAGCCGCTACGGATCAACTGCAACTCAAACTCACGCGCCATGATCTGCAGGAACTCATCACCGAAATACTGGCCATCTATCGCATGAATGCCGTCAATAAAGGCATCCGCTTTGTGTTTGACCCGCAGCCTTTACCGGCCGTTATTGAAACAGATACCTTTCATTTTACCACACTACTGCAAAATATACTGGACAACGCGGTGAAGTATAATGATCACGCACAGAAAGAAGTGATACTCCGCATTATACCACAAAAAGAAAACTTACAGCTGGTTATAAAAGATAATGGTATCGGCATGGATGCCCATACCCAACGCCATATTTTTGAAAAATTCTATCGCCACCAACCCCGGCTTTCCAAGCCCACCAAAGGTTTAGGACTTGGCCTCTATTATGTAAAGCAATGTGTGGATACACATGGCTGGACCATCCACGTGGAAAGTGAGCCGGGCGTTGGCAGCACCTTTACCATTTGCATACCCGCAAAAACAAGTACACATGAAACATCGCATTCTGCTGCTGGAAGATGAAACCGATCTGGGTAATGTAGTAAAACAATACCTGGAACTAATGGACTTTGAAGTAGACTGGCAACAAAACGGCCAGTCCGCCCTGGAAGCCTTTATCGCTACGCCCCAGGCGTGGCATATCCTGCTCATCGACATTAACCTTCCTGAAATGGATGGATTTGATTTCGCACAACGCGTAGCGAAAATACAACCCCATGTACCCTTCCTTTTTCTCACGGCACGCGGAGAAAAAAAAGACCGGCTGCATGGATTAAAGATCGGCGCAGACGACTATATCATAAAGCCTTTCGATGTAGATGAACTGGTGCTGCGTATAAAAAATATCCTGAAGAGAAACCAGGGAATCACCCACCAGTCGCCCAATACCATCGACTTAGGCGGCATGCGTTTTTATAAAGATTCCCTGAAACTGGTTGATATCAATGGGAAAGAAACCATTCTCACTCCGCTGGAAAGTGATTTGCTATTACACTTTTATCACAACAGCAATAAGGTAATCCGCCGGGAAGATATCCTTCATCATGTATGGGGAACCAATGATTATTTTGTGGGAAGGAGCCTGGATGTTTTTGTATCCCGCTTCCGTAAATACTTCCAGGGCAATGAACATATCAGTATACGGAATGTATACGGCATCGGGTTTATGTTTAATCTTTCCTGATAAAAAAAGGGCGGGCGCTACATCGCTCAAGGGCCCGCCCCTGCACATCTTGAACCATTACAAGATGCTGTGCCTGTTTATCAACCGTATCTTGACGAGTTAAAAAAAGATAAATCGGGGAAAAACAAATACAGGAGGAGCCAGCTGCTGCAATAGTGTTTTTCATAGTCATACATAGTTAACAGGCTTATTTCAAAAAGGTTCACCCGCTTCCCCGGAAAAATTTATGCCCGCTTATTCGTACTTTGCGGGTATAATCCGTTACCCGCCATGCAAGCTATTGAGCTCATAGACCAACAATATTTTTCCAGCCAGTACCGGTTCATGGCGCCGGCGCCGGATCTCGCGGAGCATGTGGTGTATTACTGGCTGCTGGACCTTCGCCAGCCCCATTTACAACAACAGGAGTTCCGGGAATTATTGCTGGCCAACCTCTGTTCCTCGCTGGTCCTCAACCTGGGCGCTCCTTTCGAAATATATGATGCACAAAACAGTTTCCTGCATGCCAGTACCCATAGTGAATTAATTGGCTACCGGCCCACTGCCGTGGCCTATCGCCATCTCTTTAATAACTACCTGGTGGGCATCAAATTTAAACCTGCCTCGCTCAATTACCTCTTTCATATCCAAGGCGCCGATATCAATGGCAAAACCCTGGTTGCCGGCGATGCCCTGCCGCATATCTCCCGGTTGGAATCTGCGGTATACGAAGCCACTAATGCCGCGCAAATCAAAACATTGCTGGATGAGTTTCTCCGCGCGCAATCGCCTTTACCTGCTGCCGGCAGGCATTTTCATTATGTACAGCAATCGCTCAACAGTCCGGCCCTGCTACAATCCGGCTACCAACTAAAAAAACTGGCTGCCTTGCTATATCTTTCTCCCCGCACACTGGAAAGGTATTTTACAGCATCATTGGGTGTGCAACCCAAGCATTGCCTGTCGATTCTCCGCTTCCGTGAAGCTGTAATGCAGTATGTACAACACGGTTACAAAGCCGACTGGGAAGCACTGGGGTATCACGACTTCTCACATTTCCGGAAAGACTGGCGGCAGCGGAGTTTGTCTTTTTCAGGATTATACTGATTATACTGATTTTACTTTTGATGATTATATTGATTTAACATTTTTTAATCTCCTGAAAATCAAAAATCAAAATCAGTATAATCAGTATAATCCTGAAAAAGACAAACTGTCGCGTTTTTACACCAACTCCTGTTACTACTCCCCCTAAGTTTGTTGTGCAACAAAAGCACTCGTCTATGTTTTCCACCCAGCGCAAAAGGCTAATCAGCCAGCTTCCGCCAGATGCCGTCGCTATTCTGACTGCCAACGATATTATGCCTACCAACGGAGATGGTACCATGCGGTACGTTCCCAATGTAAACCTCTACTACCTCACCGGTATCAAAGAAGATGATGCCATGCTGGTACTTTGTCCGCATCACCCGGAGCCATCCCTGCGGGAAATATTATTCATCCGCCGCACCGATCAACTCTATGTAAAATGGTTGGGGCACCGCCTCGACAAACCTGCTGCGGCCAAAATATCCGGTATTGATACCGTGTACTTCACCGATGAATACGACGTGATCATGAAAAAAGTGATCCCGTTGTGTCGCCGTATTTTTCTCTACAGCAATGAACACGCCCGTTCCGAAAACGAAACACAAACCCGTGAAGACCGGCTCCTGCTAGACTGTAAGCGCAAATATCCCCTGCATGAATATGATCGTTTATATCCCCTGCTTGGCCAACAACGCATGGCCAAAACACCGGAAGAAATAGCGCTGCTGCGCCAGGCCTGTAAAGTAACCGGCGCCGGTTTCCGGCGATTGCTGCCATTCATAAAGCCCGGCAAAACCGGCTACCAGGTAGCCGCCGAATTAATTCATGAATATATGCAGCACCATACCACCTGGGCCGATTACGAGCCCGTCGTAGCTTTTGGCGCAGATACCTGCATACTTCACTACCGCGCCAATGAAACCGCCGGAAAAGACGGCGACCTGGTACTGATAGACGCTGCCGCCAGCCAGGATCTGTACAATGCTGACCTTACCCGCACCATTCCGGTGAATGGTCGTTATACACCGCGGCAACGTGCCTACTACGACGCCGTACTGCACGTACATCACCAGGTGCGGCAATACGTACGCGCCGGCATTCATATGAAAGACGTGTGGCAGGCATCGAACGAACTGATACTGGAAGCACTCTGCAAACTAAACCTCTGTACACCCGATGATATCCGCCGTAACGGCGCGGCCTTCTACCTGCAGAAATACAGCTATCATAACGTATCCCATTTCATTGGTCTCGATGTACACGACCCCGCCTGGCTCCACCAACAACTGCCGGTGGGCGCAGTCATCACCAACGAACCAGGTATTTACAATGCAGAAGAAGGTATTGGTATCCGGATAGAAAACAACCTGCTGGTAACCGCCAACGGATGCGAAGATTTAATGGCGGATATTCCGAAAGAGGCAGCGGAGATAGAGGAATTGATGAACAGCTTTTAGCTTTTAGCGATTAGCTTTTAGCTTTTAGAAAAAATGCAGCGGAGATCATGTTCTTCGCTGCATTTTTTCTAAAAGCTAAAAGCTAATCGCTAAAAGCCTATTTACTTATTTAAGTGAATTAATCCACGTCGCAATCTTCACTGCATCAGCTTGCGGCACCTGCGGGAAAGGCGGCATTGGCGTTGCATAGCCAGGCCAGTTTTCCGGTTTAGGATTTTTGATCAGCGCTAATATTTTTGCTACAGAGTAGTTTCTCTTGGCAACATCTTTAAAGCCCGGACCAACCTGTTTTTTGTCGGGGTTGTGGCAGGAAGAACAAGTGTATTTGTTCAGCAAAGGTTTTACCTGCTCATAGGTCAGTGCCTTGGTAGTAGCTGCTACGGCTGCAGTAGATGCTGCTTTCGCATCCGCTACTTTCGTAGCTGTGGTAGCCGGTTTGGCAGCAGAGTTTTTAGTGCTCAGTGCAGATACCGGGAGCTTGTCGCCATCAGGAATGTTGTTCAGCGTGTAGTATACATCCGGATGTACCAGTGAATAAGAACGTTCCGTAGTACGGATGCCATTCAGACTCAGTTTGTGGATATAGTACTGACGCAGGCCGTCTATTACCAGGCGTACTTTCATACCATCAGGAGATACCTGTACACCTTTGATGTTCAGTTTTTCTGTATTCACGGTAGGGCTACCGTAAACAGGATGGTATTTATAGATGAAGCTTTCTACATTGTAAGACGCGATATCTTCTGCATACTTTTTATCTACCGGCTGGGTGAAGGTAATTTCAAAACCATCGGGCATAGCGCTTACAGTTCTCATTTCAAAAGGCACGCGGTTGTTCCAAACGAGGCGTTGCAGGCCCTGGTTGGCATCACCGGCAGAACCCCATCCACGGTTGGTTTCACCTACAAAGAGGGAACCATCTTTACCCCAGGCGAGGCGCAGTACGCCCGACTGGAAGCCGCTTCTGAAATCCCAGGCAGCACCCTGGTATTCTCCTTTTACTTTTTCCAGGAATACACGCATGATTTTACTTTGTCCCTGATCGCCGATCAGTACTTGTTTGGCGAATGGTCCAAAGCTGCCTTCCGGAATAGTAGTGATCTGTGAGTTAGAAATACCCAATACGCCATGAGGCAGCCATACAGCAGGCAGCTGTACTTCAGGGAAGTATTTCTTCATGTCGAACAGTGTCACAAATTTTTCGTTTTCCACGTTCTCTGGTTTGATCGCGTTGCCATTGGCATCTCTGCGGAAGCGTGGATCTACTTTAGCGTATAATTCTTCGGTGGTCAGTTTCACCGGAGAATTAGGCAGGCCGGTCCAGCGTAAGCCTGCAGGGTGACCAACAAAGCTACCTTTCTTCACGTGGGTGAGTCCACCGGATCCCATCCAGTCGCCCTGGTTCTCTGTATAGAACAGTTCTCCGTCGATCATACCGAGGCCGCAGGGAGAGCGGAAACCGGTAGCCCATGGTTCCATTTTACCATCTTCAGTAATGTGCATCATCCATCCTCTCCAGGGAACACGGCTTTCACCGCGCCACCATTCTTCATCACCGAAGGCTACGTTGCCGGATACGAAGAAAGAGCCATCTGTGCCCAGTACGGGGCCAAAGCTGTATTCATGATAGTGACCGGATAACGGCCAGGCATATACGGTTTCGAACAGGTCCATTTTACCGTCCATGTTGGTGTCGGTCATTTTGGTTAGTTCACCGCGTTGTGCGCAGTAGAGGGAACCATTTTTATAAGCCAGCCCCAGTACTTCATGCAGTCCGGAAGCTACTTTCCTGAAGTAAGGTTTGTTGCTGGTAGGATTCTCTACAATAAAGATGTCACCGCGGCGGGTAGCTACGCCCAGGTCCCCGTTCGGGAGGGTGCATAAACCACCTACTTCCAGCAGGGTTCCTTCGGGTGAACTGATGCGCGCAATGCGGAAAAAGTCCTCTTCCTTGGGAGATTCCTGTGCCTTTACAGAAGTGATAGCGGTGGTCATCAGGAACATACCGGCGGCTATTCCTGCTGTAATTCTTTTATAATTCAGTTTCATAATAGTCATTAGTATTGCTGCTTAGAAGATAACCGCGTAGCCTGTTTTGGCCTGTACCGGCATAATCAGTTCTGCACGTCCGTTCTGGTTGCGGATGATAGGAGTTGCTTTGGCATCGTCCATCTTCACATAATAAGATTTATCACCGATCACATACAGGCCCGGAGACAACTGCTCTATACTATCTCCAACGGCTATACGGAGATAAAGATCTGCGGCAGGTTGTTGCACCGTAACGGTACGATGAATCCCCTGGTTTTCCGGCAGCACACTGATATCGTCTGTAACGGCAGTACCGTATACGTTGTAATGGAAAGTAGGTTTTCCGGATTCATCCAGTGCATAGCCGGTTGGACGGAAGCTGGTGCCGGCGGTATCTGTAGTCCAGGCAGCGTCTTTGTTAGCCAGTTTTGCGATGGCCAGGGCCGGCTGGTTGGTCAGCACCTGTACGGTACCCATTGGGCGGGAAGAACCGTCGCCGCGGTCGTGCCACATGGGGGTGGTATTGAGGAATTCGCCGCGCCATACCTGCATCGGTAAGCCGTTATCCATATCATAAGTGTAATGCACTTTAGTGGGGCTGCCTACAGAAATCGCATGTACTACGCGTTTTCCGCCACGAACATCCATAAAGCTGCGCAGTACGGTGTTTTCGTTGGCAGTTACCAGGATTGGATCGGTAGGATCATCGGCAGGAACGTTCACATCACTGATAACGAATTCGCGGATATTGGCTTCTTTCACGGCTAAGGTGAGGGAAGCTTTTGCCCAGTCGGTATTTTTAGCATACAGTACTTCTACCGGGTAGTTGCCGGCAGCGAGTTCAATTTGACCGTTGCCATCCCATCCACGTGGGTTGATCACCGCCTGGTTGTTTATTTTCAGCATACCCGGGCCGCCGGAAGTATGCAGGTTGAAATGATAGGTACCTGCTGCTTTTACGGACAGTGTAGCCGTATAACGCACCAGGAATTCGTTGTCCGGCAGGCCGGTAACATTCGGGGTCAATTGCGCGGCGGTGCCGGTAGCAATAGGTTTCAGCGTAGCAAAGTCCGGTTGTTTATCGAACTGGCCTTTATATACGCTGTATTTCACGTCCTGTAACGTTGGTTTGGGAGCGCTGTAGTTGTTGATGACGATGTTTCTGAAGGCCACGGTACCATGATCGCCTTGTATGCGGAGCGGTCCGGAAGCAACTTCATTATTCTCCATGGCGCCGCGGGTGGGGCCGGACAGTACCACGTTTTCCTGGATGGTAACGCCATTCAGTTCCAGCTTTAAGATAACAGCATCGGCAATTTTGTTGCCGGCGGCATCGAAGCGGGGTGCCTGGAAGGCAATTTTCATGTGCTGCCATAAGCCGGGAGCGCGACTTACATTCTGACGGGGAGCATGCCCATCATAGCCTTGCTGGCCCGATGGTTTACTGTCGTCCCAGCGTTGATAGATACCGCCATTGTCGGCGGCGCTTGGGCTGATAGTGCCCCAGCTGTCGAGTAGCTGAATTTCATATCGTCCCTGCAGATAAATCCCGGAATTGGAACCTTTAGCCATGAGGTAGTCGAGTTCCAGGTCCAGGTCACCATGTTGTAATGAGCTGAAGAGGTCTTTTCCGTGGGCATTCTTTTCTGGTAAGTTTACCAGGATACCTGTACCTGCAGTGGTTTGCAGTACATTGTTCTGTTGCAGGTCTGCTTTCACGCCGCCGGCTATACGCCAGTTGGCGGCAGGTTGTGCAAATGCAGATAAATCTGTTAATGGCAATTTGTTTTGGGCCATCATCTGCTGACAACTGCCAATACTTAAAATCAATACCAAAGTTCTCCGGTCGTACACACTTAACTGTTTCAACTTTGGACGGAACTTGTTCCATCTAAGCATAGATCTGGATTTTTTTAAAAAGTTTACATTGATTGCTAAATGCATTTAGCTTTTCAGCCATGTGCATCAGTTTCTTTATATCTGTTATCCCAAATGTTAATGAAATTTAAATTCTCAACTACGCTAAAACGTGGAACTATGCTAATTTTCAAACGAGCCAACAAAATAGAAATTAATTGTAACAAAGTTGGTAGCAAGGGTCAAAAAATTACACCAACGGTAAATAAGGGAGGACGGAGAGAAGCTGGTGTGGTTTTTAATTTTATTTAAAAAGAGTGGCGGATGATGGAAGCGGATTTTGTCTTTGTACAGGATTAGACTGATTATACTGATTTTTTTGGGGGATTTAAGAAAGATGGGAGATGAAGGCAAGTATACCTGCTTTCATCTCCCATCATCTTTTAAAATCTCAAAAAAATAATCAGCATAATCAGTCTAATCCTGTACAAAGACAAAATCCGCTACAATTCTGCTTTTACAAGACAAGTCCGAAAGTAGCCAGTTGTTTTACGGTGCTTTCATAGTTGGCATGGCAAATGCCATTAATGCCCAATCCATTGGCCACGTCTACAAACATGGACCGGTCTTCCAGGTACACCACTTCTTCCGGCCGTACCTGCGCAATGTCCAGGGCGATCTTATATATATCAGCATCGGGCTTGCGGAAATGCACAAAGCAGGAAGAAATATAAAAGTCAACGAAGCTGCTGATATTAAAATGCTTGATCCGGTGCTCATTCAACTCCCGGCCTTCATTATTAACGATCGCAATTTTCAGTTTATACTTTGCTTTCAGTTTTGTTACCAGTTCCAGCATTTCCGGGTAAGGCGCACTTTGCGCGAACATGAAATCACGGAACTCCTGTCGTGTAAAGGAGCGGTCTTCATAAAATACCACCCGGTTCAGGTATTCATCCAGGGTCAGTTTGCCTTCTTCGTAGGTATCGAAAGTAAGGTGGTGCCTTTCTTCCATTTCTACAGCATCCAAACCATAAGTTTGAATAGCCAGCTTGCGGGCAGCCCTGTCCCAGCCATTGGTGAGCAATACCCCACCGATATCCAGGAATAAGGTGGTAATTTTTGTATGGTTATCCATCATGAAAAAATTTATCAGGTCACTAAAATAACGCTATCCTTGCATTAAAACATCATCATGCAAATACGCCAGGCAACCCTTACTGATATTCCGGCATTAAAAAACCTGTACCAGGGCACCATTACGCACATTAACAGCCGGCACTATAACCCGGCACAAATCAGCGCCTGGGCAGCCAGGGGCGAAAGAATTACTTCTCTCGAAAAAAAAATTAAAGAACAATATTTTTATGTAGCCATCACGGCAGACGATATGATCACGGGCTTTGCCTCCCTGGAACCTGATGGGGAACTGGATATGATGTTTGTACACAAAGACTTCCAGGGACAAGGTGTGGCTACACTACTCATACAGCAAATCTATGATCAGGCGGCGGCATTGAAACTATCTAAGCTCACGTCTTACGTGAGTATCACGGCAAAACCATTTTTCGAAAAACAAGGATTCCGGGTAGTGAAAAAACAGGAGGTGCAATTGGGGGATGTAGGGCTGGAGAACTATGAAATGGTAAAGACTATTTGATGGAGCAGAAAGCAGAAAGCGAAAAGCAGAAAGCAAAAAGCTATTAAAGCGATTGACATAAGCGAGTATTTAAAGTATTTATCCGCTTATGTCAATCGCTTTAATAGCTTTTTGCTTTTCGCTTTCTGCTCAATTATTTACTTTTCTTCACTTTCCGCTCTGTCACATATCCGTTGAAGCTCATGGCGGATCTATCATTGCTGGTTACCTGCAGAGACGCATAACCTTCGCTGGAAACCGTTAAATTCATGGACTGCACGGATTTATTGTCTTTAGGCTTGATGGTAATGTTCCATCCATCCTTTTTCCCAGCCTTCACTGTGTAATCGAAGGATTTGGTTTTGAAATCCAGTGGCGATTTGGTGGCGCCGTAATCAGCGGTATATGCCCGTCCAAAAAACGGCAGGTAGCTGACAACGGAATCGGCGGAAACAGTCAGGTTATAATCCGGCGTGATATTCCGCATGCGGCCACCCATCGGGAAGGCATTCTGTGCCACGAATACATAGTTTTGCGCATCAATAAGTGATTTAATCTGCGCTATTTTTTCGGCTTTTTTCTGCGCTTTGGTTTCCTGCGCAAAAAGGCTGGTAGTAACGGTAAGGGCCAGCGCAAAAAGCAGGCATGTTTTTAAAATAAAGAACCTTTTCATATAGTAAGATTTAACGTATGAGGATGTGCGAATATCGTACCATAACAGCCGTCCATTATTATTTGTTTGCCTGGCTTCCTGTTAAATAACTTAATTTTAAGAGATGATTAAACCGGAACCATGCCTAACCCTTATATTTCTCTACTGAAAACTGCCTGGAAATATGCCCGGCATCAGCGTAAAAAATACCTGCTGGTATATACTTTATTTTTCCTGGCGAATATTGTCTTCTCGCTAACACCCATGCTGTTTGGGTGGTTCATTGGCAAAGCACAACAGGATACTGCTCACCTGCTCCGGTATACACTGCTTTATGTAGGTGGATACTTCGCCATCAAGTTCGGGGAATGGTGTCTTCATGGTCCTGCCAGGATCATGGAACGGCAACTAGCCTTTAACCTGAGCCGTAACTTCCTGCAGGAGCGGTATCACCAGGCCCTTCATTTACCTGTCAAATGGCACCAGGACAATCATAGCGGTTCGGTGATCAACCGGATCAGGAAGGCGTATGAATCGCTCAAAGAATTCTTTGAGCGCGGATTTATGTACCTGCATGCCCTTTGCAAGCTGCTATTCTCCGTGGTTGCCATGTTATACTTCTCTCCTCTGTATGGTAGTATTGGTATCGTTATGGGCGTATTATGTATGTGGTTGTTGCTTCGCTTTGACCGGCCTTTTATCAAAACGCTGAATGAAATGAATGAGCGGGAACATGTGGTATCTGCCACGTTGTTTGACAGCTTGTCCAATATCATGACGGTGATCACCCTGCGATTGGAAAAAAGCATGGAAAACGGGCTGCTGGCAAAAGTACAGCGTATATGGCCCCCGTTCCGGAAAAATACCCTGATCAATGAATGGAAATGGTTTGTGGCCGAAATGGTGATTACCCTGATTTACTGTGTGATTGCCCTGGGTTATACTTTACAACATTGGGTACCGGGAGAAGTATTCCAGGTAGCGGGTCTGGTGATGCTGTTGGGCTATGTAAACCAGTTCACCAGCGTATTCCAGGACGCCGCCTGGCAGTATACTGATGTGGTACAGTTCAATACCGCTGTAGAAACGGCGTCTAATATCAGTGACGCCTATACGGCGCATCACCGGCCAGATACCGCGCCGGAGTTACCGGAACACTGGCAGCAAATTACCATTCGGCAACTCAGCTTTTCACATGTGGCCGACAGCGAAGAAGTGAATGCACCTCACAGTTTACATCACCTCGACCTCCTGATAGAAAAGGGGAAGAAGATAGCACTGATAGGCGCCAGCGGCAGCGGAAAAAGCACCCTGCTGGCCATATTGCGGGGACTATACGAACCATCGGCCACTACGGCCCTGAAGCTCGACGGAGAGCCGTTACCGTTAGCCTCCCTGAATGAAAGCGTAACACTGTTTCCGCAGGAACCTGAGATTTTTGAAAATACAATCGAATATAACATTACCCTGGGCCTCCCCTTCTCTTCCGAAGAAGTACTGGCCGTATGTGAGAGCGCACATTTTTCAGAAGTGGTGGAGCAGTTACCCCAGGGGCTGGCAGCCGATATCCGGGAAAAGGGCGTGAATCTTTCCGGTGGACAAAAACAGCGGCTGGCATTGGCACGGGGCATCCTGGCGGCCCGCGACAGCCAGGTAATACTCCTCGATGAGCCTACCAGCAGTGTAGATCCTAAAACCGAAGCGATGATCTATGATAAAATGTTCCAGGCATTTGCAGATAAAGCAGTGATTTCTGCTATGCACCGGTTACACCTGTTACCCCAGTTCGATTACATTTATGTATTGCACCAGGGTAATATTGTAGCAGAAGGAACTTTCGCTTATCTACGTGAACATAGTCCGGCATTCCAGGAATTGTGGAGACACCAGGAGAGTAACTAAATGGTGTGCGTCATGGCTTATGTAGTATTGGCGCCACTTTTTCCTCTATCTCCTGCTTCAGTGTGGCAGAATAGCCAACGGTATTCCAGACTACTACCCCATCCTGGTTAATTAAAAACAAATGAGGAATACCGCTGTTGTGTTTTTTTTATCATGCAAAGTATACTGTTACTTAAGAATGGACCACTCATATATTAAAAATTATTACCTTTGATGGCAGACCATTATCAGACAAATTGATTTTTAGGAAAAGGATAGCTATTATCCTTGGGTGGATATAACATTTTAACGACCTGAGTATCAGCAATTGTCTCCCTATATTTTCATCCTATGAAAAGGTTCTCTCCCAGGAGCTATTAGACAGACACTATGACAACCATATGCAAAAAATTTCACTGTACGACCTGAAGCGCAAAGTGAAAATCAGCCAGGAGCCAGATGAAATTATCACCGGGCTTGGGTACAATCTATCTTCTCTTACCAGGGATGAGCGTTCTGAATTACTTTGTGATTTACTCGAAAACCAGGAAATATTTTTTGAAGCAGCAGAACTGTTAATTGAAGAAGGGGGAGCAGATATACATTACAAGAAAGAGGGTATTATTCCTATTATCTTTTGTGCAGTAGGGGCTAACAAGCCACAGGCCGTGCAATACGCCATGAAAAAAGGCGCCCGCCTGATCGTAGATAATCCGGATTATCTTTTTGCCATTGCGTATATTTTTAAGCATAATCGCCTCATGGCGATTACAGATATGTTGTTGCTGCTCATTGAGCATAACATTCATTTTAATTTTGTACTGGCCAGCCTGGATACCCCTTTGCTATTGGCCACCAGGCATAATAACAACCGCGAGGTAGTACAATACCTGTTGTCAGAAGAAGTAGATAAATATGTGTATGACGAAGATGGATTTACCGCTATTCATTATGTCCCCTTTGCCAAAGCGCCTAACCTGTATAAAGATATGATCACCTGTATGGCCGATATACAGGTGAAAGCAAAGTTTGCCACCAGCATGGAACCCGTGTTTGAATGTGTAATCAAAGTAAGTGAGCACCATACATTGGAGGAATTTATTCATGAGGCGATGAATGCCTTCCTGGAAAACAGGCACCGGATGTATGACGATATTTTTGAGAAGTACTATTACCGGCTTCACCTGATAGCCGAGCATATTTCCAACATCCGCGCCGGTGCGGACGATAGCCCCTAAAACCGCACATTTATTTTTTCCTGAGAAATAAATGCAACTTTGTTGCAAATTGTTATCTTTGCTGCTGACTTATACAAACGGACATGCAATCATACGACGTCATTATTACGGGGGGCAGCTATGCCGGGCTATCTGCAGCCATGGCATTGGGCCGCTCACTCAGAAACGTGCTGGTATTGGACAGTGGCGCGCCCTGCAATCAACAAACACCGCACTCTCATAACTTTCTTACACAGGATGGCGCTACGCCAGCCGATATTGCGGCCAAAGCCAAAGCGCAGGTAGCCCAATATCCTACGGTACATTTTAAAAACGGTCTGGCGGTCAGCGCAGCAAAAAATGCCGATGGCTTCGCGTTGCGCACGGTGGCCGGCGAAACCTTCCAGGCCCGCCTCCTGCTTTTTGCGACGGGGGTGAAAGATGAGATGCCTGCCATCACGGGCTTTGCGGAATGCTGGGGCATCTCGGTATTACATTGCCCTTATTGCCATGGCTATGAAGTGAAACAGGTGCCTACCGGTATCCTGGCCAACGGCGACACCGCATTTGACTTTGCCCGGTTGATCAGCAACTGGACCCAACAGTTAACCGTATTTACTAACGGCAGATCCCAATTATCCGAAGAACAAACAGCGAAATTAGCCCAACGCGGAATTTCCGTCAATGAGCAGACAATAAGTGCCATCGTTGCTGAAAATGGACAAGTAAAACACCTGTTGCTGGAAGACGACGGTACCTATCCGCTGCAGGCGGTGTATAGTCGCCCGCCTTTCCGGCAACACTGTCCTGTTCCGGAGGCACTGGGTTGTAACTTAACAGAAATGGGGCATCTGGCGGTAGATCATTTTCATGCGACCAATATTCCAGGTGTATATGCGGCGGGGGATGCCACCTCCCCGATGCGTTCGGTGGCAGCGGCCGTAGCGGCGGGTAATATGGCGGGAGCGGCCATGAACAGGGAACTGATACTGGCTACTTTCTAATCCGGAGAGATATAGTGACCGGTACTTGTATATGTGAAAAGGTTTTGATACTTTAGTTAAACAGACTATTTTGCCATTACCTAAATTAACCAGAATGCTCACAACCCTTACAACTCTGGCCGCTCTATTTTTCCTGGCCCACGTTTTCCTGCTGTTTACCTCTTTTGGAAAGACAGGTTTTCAGAAACAAAAATATTTATGGTCGCACATTACCCTATGGATTACAGGCGCACTGGCCTGCCTGATTGCCATTATGTTTGCCGGCAAATCGGTATCCAGTGTTATCGATGTATTTGATACCCCTGGAAAGGCCGCCTTGCTCCTCCTGATTGCGTTTGCACTATCCGGCGCCGCACACAGCATTGTAAAGTTGTTGGTGTTGCCAAAGTATCAGAAAACGGCATAACTAACGCATACGATTATACGAAAAGGTGTAACAGCTGGCTGTTACACCTTTTTTTGTTGTACGGCTCCTTTAACAAGCTGTATGTTCTTCCTCAGGGTCGTGGTACGGGCTGGCCCTTTTTCTTTCCTGGTAATAAAAAATGCAGTGGATAATGATAACGTTAAAAAAAAACAGGAACGCCCGCCCTCTTTCGTAAGGCAATACCATGGCCTGGTTAACACTAATTAACCCAAAAGCAGGGCTATAGGAAATGTTAAAGGTGGAAAATAAAATTTCCGCGTCAACAATATTTATTATATTTATAGCTGTTGATCCTGGTTTCTTATAACCGCCGGCGCTGACTGGCTATCGCAACACCTGCACAAACTCCGCAGGACTCTGACAGATGATCACCATCAAAAGAAAGATTGCGCGTTGAAATCACTTTCATAATTAACTATTTTATTAGCACGAAAAGAGAGACACATTTTTATGAATAAGAAAGATATCTGGAGATATAAATCTTTGGAGCAGTTGGAGAATAAGACCTGGGGAACGGCCACAGATCAAGATTCAGGAATAACTCAGAAATCTCTTGCTTTAGTGAAGGTACCTGTAGCAAAATTATCCGCCAGTGAATTGCGGACATTAATTGGACAATCCTTTAATCCTACTTACCTGGTACCATTAGCTTTAGAGATATTAAAAAATGATGTACTGGTAACCGCCGGTATGTATCCTGGAGACCTGTTGAAGATTGTACTGGACGTACCTTCCACCTATTGGGTAGAACACCCGGATCTTCACCAAAACCTCGTCGATATGATGCAGGACAGAAGTGAAGAAATAGAAACTGAAATCGACTTACCTGAATTCTGGCGTAAGAAGGCAGAAGCGTAATAACGTTACAGGTAACGCCGTTTAGGCGAACTGCTTCATTCCAATTTACATTAAGACCCACTACCTGCGACCAATGATTCACATCGCAGGCAAGGACGTTGCGTCAATTATTTCATCCGCCTCCGGAGGCTATTCGGAGACTGTATAGCATTGCTAATGAATTTACCGGTAGTGTATCGGTAAATAACAGGCCATGGCTTGTGCTTTGTATAACAACGGAGACGGACAGGTAATACGCGTAAACGAGAGGGTTCTTCCAATACAACAACATGGCTTTGCTAATGTACTTACCGCAGTACTGGTAAATATGGGGATACTATGTGCTGTATCGCACCATTCAGGTCGACGCTATTCTCCGAAATCAAACAACGACAACTGCGTCGCCGAAAGTGGCTTCCCTTCCGGCACCGACGTTTCATGGAAATTTGACAACGTAATACCGAGTAGCCGTATACGTTTGTTTTCCAGTTCAGAAGCCGCTAATAACTGTTTGGCGGTTTCGACAATGGTATCGAAATCTCCTACCGGAAATGGAAAGGATTGATTGCGTGTGATCTGCTTAAAATCACTGTACTTGATCTTCAGCGTAATGGTTCGCCCTTTGAGCTGATAACGCTGCAGCCGGTCGTATACCGTTTTACCAATTTTGATCAGCTCTGCTTCCATGTCTTCAATCGTGGTGAGATCATAAGGGAAGGTGTCTTCTGCACCCAGCGATTTTGTTTCCCGGTGTGGTTGCACTTCCCGGTCGTCTTGCCCACGTACAATACGATAGTAAAAACTACCTACTTTGCCGAAATGATGCTTCAGGTCTTGTTCCGATAACTTTTTAAGATCAGCACCAGTAAAGAGTCCCATCCGTTTCATTTTGTCGGCGGTTACTTTTCCCACGCCATGGAATTTTTCCACCGCCAGCTTTTCCATGAACGTTTCAATCGAAGACGGACCAATAAAGGTGAGTCCATCCGGTTTATTAAGATCGGACGCAATTTTAGCCACAAACTTATTGACAGATACACCTGCAGATGCGGTGAGCTGCAACTCATCCCGGATCGCCTGTTTGATCAGTTTTGCAATTTCAATGGCAGAGCCAATGTTTTGTTTGTCGTTGGTAACATCCAGGTAAGCTTCATCAAGAGATAAAGGTTCTATCAGATCAGTATAACGCGCAAATATTTCGCGGATGTGGCGGGAAACTTCTTTGTACGCATCAAAACGGGGACGCACAAATATCAGTTCAGGGCAAAGCTGCAATGCCCGCTTGGACGGCATCGCAGAACGGACCCCAAATTTGCGGGCTTCGTAACTGGCTGTGGCCACTACCCCGCCCCTTCCTTCCGGAGAACCACCCACTGCAATAGCTTTGCCGCGATAAACAGGGTTATCGCGTTGCTCTACAGACGCATAAAAAGCGTCCATATCAATATGAATAATTTTTCGTTGTATGCTGTGTACGTCTTTCTCCATTTCTACACCCGGAAGCCACCCAAAGATACAACGAAAAGACATGCGGCAATACCGCTAAAGACGCAAATACCTTATCTTTAAACCCTAATTTTCTACCCGTGAACAACAACGATCAGGAATACTCATACGAACATCAATCATTCGAAAACATGGTATGGGACAGCACTACCATTTCCGGCAAAGAATTCTATGAATGCAAGTTCTACAAATGCAGTCTGAAGGAATGTATTTTGGCGGACTGCACCTTCGAAAATTGCACCTTTGAAGATTGTGATCTTTCCCTGATTCAGTTCAAAAAAACAGCCTTCAGCAAGGTAACATTGCTGCACTCCAAAGCCATCGGCGTGGCCTGGACCAACGCCCGCGATCCGCTCACCGCAACGTTCCAACACTGCCGCATCAGCTACGGAACATTTGCAGGTAAAAACCTGAAGAAAGCGGTGTTTATACATTGCCAGGCAGATGAAGTGGACTTTTCCGACTGCAACTTAATGCAGGCCAACTTTACCGGAACTGATCTTGCAGCAGCACGGTTCATAGGAACTGATTTAACCCAGGCAAATTTTGTAGGCGCACACCGGTATGCGATTAATGTACAGGAAAATAAAATAAGAAAAGCGAAGTTTAGTTTGCCGGATGCGCTGGCATTGCTGGATGGATTGGGTGTGGAGATTGTGGAGTAGCAATAGGCTTTCTTAAAGAAACGTTTCGATGATAACATTCTCAAATTCATTCAATAAAACAAATAGAAAACCCGGCAAAATTTGCCGGGTTTTCTATTTAAAATTTACACTGTTTACTTCAACGGCTTTATCCAATAACTATAAAACTGATCCGCATACGGTATCCTATACTCCTTCAACGGCATAGAACCCCAACTATCAATTCCCTGTACACCGGACTGCTGCATATCTACGTGCATATACACGGTATTACGCGGCACCAGTTCACCGGAGTGATATTGCTTTTTATCTGCTTCCGGATCCAGGTCGTCGATACTATAAGGTAAAGCGGAAAAATTGAGTAATTGATCGATATATTCAAACCGCAATCCTTTACCTTTCTTATTGGTCATGTTCACCCAGCGAACATCCGACTTATTGCCGCTTTCCTGTGGACGGGCATAAGGGAAATATTGGCTATCGACCGATTGCTGATAAAGACCTACGAAAGAAGCGGTTTTTCTATCCCAATAGTTTTCCCATGGACCGCGGCCATAGTAGCTGATCCGGCTGAGTTGTTTATTGAGCAGCAGATCATTACCCACACGCAGCAGCAGCGGATATTTTCCTTTGATAACGTTCAGTTGATTTTCCACTTTTACCGCGCCATCACCATATATATGAAAGGTTTGGGTGATGGTAGCGTCGCCTTCCAGCAATTCTTTTTTAATCGTCACAATATACTCGTTGGCCTCTTTCTGCAGGTTGGCGCTGAGTAATTTGCCTTCTTCTGCAGCATTGCGCCATTTACGCAGGGTGTGATTAAAGTTGGCACCAATATCATTATCGGTGGGTGCACGCCAGAACGATGGCTGCAGATTCCCCTCCAGCATGGCCTCCCCTTGCAGGAGATAACGCATTAATGCACCTTTGCTCATATCAAAAACGAGGGCAAAGCCACTTCCTGCTATTTGCAATGCACCAGGTGTTTCCGTTGCAGTGAGTGCTGCCGACTTAGGTGCTACTACTGCTGGCTTTAGGGTTGGACGCCATACAAACTGCGATGCGGCTATTTCATAGCCGGCGGGAATAAATGGTTCCTTCTCCTTCAGCTGGTAGTGTAGGGTGAGAAAATATTCCCGGCCAGCTTTTATTGTTGTTTTTACCGGCAGCTCCATGTTAATGGTTTGCTGTGGTCCTGCTTTAAGATCGTTGACAATGCCACGTTCTACCGGTTTCCCATCTTCCAGTATTTCCCATACTAAACGGTAGTTGGATAAATCCCGGAAGAAATAACCATTGCGGATGGCAATACCCGCAGCTCCGTTAAAAGTAGTGCTGATATGCTGGTACACTTTCTTCACTTCCACCGCCATCGGCGTAAGGCCGCGATGAGCCGTTACCACGCCTTTTACGCAGAAATTGTTATCACTGAAATCTTCATTTACCGGACCACTCAGCGGGAAGTCGCCACCATAGGCGAGAATACGTTTACCATTCTTTACGGTATCGATGCCCTGGTCTATCCATTCCCAGATGAAGCCGCCCTGTAAATAAGGATTGTTTTCTATGGCCGTCCAGTATTCCTGGAAGTTACCTAAGCTGTTTCCCATGATATGGGCGTATTCGCTCATGATCATCGGGCGATCAGGATTGCGCTGGGAATACTTTACGAGGGAACCCGGTGATGGATATTGCGGTACAATGATATCGGTGTTATAGTCGTGTTCGGCGCGTTCATACTGCACCGGACGGGTACTGTCTTTTGCTTTCAGCCAGTCGTATCCTTCATAGAAATTGCAACCATTACCAGCTTCGTTTCCTAACGACCAGGTAATTACCGAGGCATGGTTTTTATCTCTTTCATACATGCGCTGTATCCGTTCCAGGTGGGGAACACGCCATTGCTTGTCGTTGGCAAACGTATAGGCAAGATCGTAGTAGCGGCCATGCGATTCTATATTGGCTTCATCAATAACGTATAAGCCGTATTCGTCGCAAAGTTGCATCCAGTAAGGATCTGGCGGGTAATGAGAATGACGCACTGCATTTACATTCAGCTGTTTCATCATTTCCATGTCCTTGCGCATATCCTCTTTGGTAAGGGTATGGCCCTGTGTGGCATTGTGTTCGTGACGATTCACCCCTTTCAGGAATACGCGTTTACCATTCACGAGGAAATTACGGTCTTTAATTTCGATGGAGCGGAAGCCAACCCGCTGCGGAATGACTTCCAGCACCTGTCCTGTTTTATCCTTCAGGGTAATGTACAGGGTATACAGGTAAGGAATTTCTGCCGACCAGGTTTGTACGGCTGGTATTTCTTTACTGAAAGAAACGGTGGATTTATAGTTGCCCAGTACTTTCTGTACGCTGCGGGTTTCTTCGCTATACACGCTTTTCCCGGTGGCATCCCGAAGGTCTATGGCTACAGTGAAGGTATCTGGTTTGCTATGGTTGGTATTTTTATCGATACGGTAATTATCTACCTCCATATCTATTTTAAAAATACCGTTGGTGTAGGATTTATCTAAGGTAGATGTGATCTTAAAATCCCGTACATCTATTTTCGGAGTAGCGTACAGGTATACGCCTCTTTCGATACCGGAAATGCGCCACATATCCTGGCATTCCAGGTAAGAGCCATCGCTCCAGCGGTATACCTGCAGGGCCACCAGGTTTTCACCGGGTTTCACATATTTGGTGATATCAAATTCTGCCGCCAGTTTACTGTCTTCACTATAGCCTACCTGTTGGCCATTTACCCAGATGAAAAAGGCGGATTTCACAGCACCCAGGTGGATGAACACCTGCTTGCCATCCCAGTGCTGTGGGATATTGATTTTTTTGCGGTAGGAGCCTACCGGGTTATTATCTTCCGGAATATCAAAAGGAGCATGCAGGTCTTCACCTGTTTTGGTACGGCCGGCAAATTCGTAGGGTTGATTTACATAAATGGGCAATCCATATCCATTCACTTCCCAGTTGGCCGGCACTTTAAAATTATCCCAGGCGGCATCATTGAAATCAGGCTTATAGAAGTCCAGGGGGCGTTTCCGCGGATCCTGTACCCAATTGAATTTCCAGGAGCCGTTGAGCGACAGGAAGCAAGCGGATTTTTCTTTTTCCTGTTGCTGCGCCAGGGTCGGATTTTCGTAGGCAAACGCGGTGGCCCGCATCGGCATCCTGTTGACCGATACCACTTCCGGTGTTTGTAATTCAGCAGGTAACTGTTGCGCCCAACCGTTTATAGATAAAGCGGTCAGCGCTACCAATAGTAGTCTCTCTTTCATTGTTCAGTATACGTTCAGTAACGTATAAAGAAAGGATTATTTTTTTAAACCTGCCCGATAAATTTGATGAGCGATATAAATACGGCAGGCACCGGAAATAATTCCGGCGCCCGCGCATTGGGTTGGATGAAAGACCGGCTACTGGAGGATCACACTTCTTTTCTCTTTTGACACGCGCCGGCCTCTGAAGAATAGGTATAGGTTAAGGAATAACATAACGCCGAGATAAATAAGGAAGCCACCAATTTTCACACTCAGGATTTCCGTTAAAGACCTGGGCGTGGCTACCTTACCGGCTATTTCCATGATCAGGAAAGCGAAGCCCAGGTTGAGTAAGTAAAAACCCGTTTCGAATAACTTGTTGGTGGCATTGGCCAGGTCTTCTTTACCATGGAAAATATCCAGCATAAATACCCGGCTGTTTTTGAAAAGCGTGTGTGCTACTAACCAGGTAACAGCAATCACAATAGGCAAGTAAATTGTGTAGGCAATAAAATTAAGGGACTGTTCCATATACTAGGATTTAAGATAAAGGTTTCGTTTGCTGATAATATAGATCACGGCCAGGTTAAAGCAGTGCATAACGCCCAGTGAAAGCAGAATCTGTCCGGTCACGGTAATGATCACGGTTAGCATGGCTAACGGGTTGTGAATGGGTTGCCAGGTGCTGATCATGATGGTAGCATAACCAATGTTTACGAGGTAATATCCCACCAGTAAAATGTTATTAATGGCATCGGTGAGTGCGGCATTCCCCTGCAATAATCCGAGGATAAAAACGCGGCCGTTCCGATAAAATGTCCATCCCACTTTTACAGTGATCAGGTAAGTGAGGGCCAGGTAAACCAGGTAAGCAATGATATTCATAACCCATTTGTTGCTTTCTGCCCTCAAAGTTATTTTAACTTATTGAATTTTCAAAATATTCTGAAAGTTTCCAAAATAAAAAACATTGATCACCGTTTTCCTTTTAATATATTGGGAGAGACATTTGTGAACAATGCCACTAAAATCCGGTCTGCTAGTGACTTTGCACCGGAAGCGCCTGGTTTTGGCGCTGGATAAGATAAGCTATAGTGATATTTTTCCGGACTGCTAAGCATTCATTTGCTGAGGGCACACCACCCTCCCGGTAACCATGAAAGGATAAAATCGATTGTTTAAAGATAAAACCAGCAACGTAATGATCAGGAAAAAGGAAGGTTTCCAGGGGCAGCGCATGATCGTCATTCCCCGCAACATCCTGAATAAAAACTGTGCTAAAGAACCTGTATTGACGCCACTTTATATTACAGACATTGGCTATTATCCCAAAGCCCTTTTCCACCACCGGAAAAGAGCCCAGGGTGCCGATCAGCACATCCTTATTTACTGTGTAGATGGTAAAGGAACCGTCACCATTAAAAAAGAAACGTTCCCTATTCAACCAGGCGATTGCTTCATACTGCCACGCAAGCTGGCGCACGAGTATAGTGCTGATGCCACCGATCCATGGACTATTTACTGGGTGCATTTTTTAGGCAGCAGTGCCGGCCCCCTGGTAGACACCGCCGTGAAGGAATGGAATGGATATAAAACTTTTTTGCCGCATTTACCGGAGCGACTGGAACAGTTTGAGGCTATTTATCAACCACTAGCACGCGGCTATCGCCAGGAAAACCTGGTGTATTCCAATATGAACTTCTGGTCTTATCTCTCGTCCTGCATATATCCTGGCGTCAACAAACCCGGAAAATCAGCACAGCACCACGATGCCATAGATATGGCGATTGATTATATGAATAATCACCTGGATAAAATGCTTACCCTGCAACAAATGGCCAAGTCTGTAAACCTGTCGCAGTCGCACTTTTCCTTCCTTTTTAAAAACAACACCGGCTTCTCTCCCATTGAGTATTTCAATCACCTGAAAGTGCAGAAGGCTTGCCAATACCTGCTCTTCACGCCCTTACGCATTAAAGAAGTAGCCATGCAACTGGGTATGGAAGACCCATATTATTTCTCCCGGATGTTCACCAAAGTCATGGGCGTTTCGCCCAACCAGTACCGCGAAAAGAAAGTGTAATCATAATATAATCCATCAAAAACAGCAGATCATCTAGTAGCATTCTGTTACTGTCGGCCTATTTTTACAACGTGTCAATCAATTGCTAATGCATTATTTCTCCACGTTGAGGATAACAGTGGTCCTCTCTATTGCTGCCGGCGCAGGCATTATGTTTGCCGCCTGTCATTCCAATAAAAAAGTAGATTTCAGCACGGAAGTAAAACCGGTGCTGAACAAGCATTGTATCAGCTGCCACGGAGGCGTGAAACAAAGTGGCGGATTTAGTGTACTGTTCCGGGAAGAAGCCCTGGGCAACACCAAATCCGGTAAACCTGCTATTATTCCCGGTCACCCTGAAAAGAGTGAATTCATCCGCCGCCTTACCTGTAAAGATCCAAAAGAACGGATGCCACAAAAAGGCGAACCACTCACGGAAGCGGAAATAGATATCCTCACCCGTTGGGTGAAACAAGGCGCCGAATGGGGCGAACACTGGGCTTATGTAGCCCCCAAAGAAGTGGCCGTTCCGGATATTGATGTAGCCAATGGCAACAACATTGATCGTTTTATACAGGCCAAACTGAAAACAGAAGGGCTCAAACCCTCGCCGGAAGCCGATAAAATGACGCTGCTGCGCCGCGTAAGCCTCGACCTCACCGGTCTGCCACCTACGCCGGAAATGGCAAAACAATTTGCCGACAGCAAAGATCCCAAAGCCTACGAAAAAATAGTGGATGAACTGCTACAGTCGTCGCACTATGGCGAACGCTGGGCCGCCATGTGGCTGGACCTCGCCCGTTATTCCGATACCAAAGGCTATGAAAGAGATGAAGGCCGCAGGATATGGCGTTACCGCGACTGGGTCATTGATGCCTTTAACAGCGATATGCCTTACGACAGCTTTACCATTAACCAGCTGGCCGGCGATCTGCTTCCCAATCCTACCAATGCACAACTCATTGCTACCGCGTTTAATCGTAACACCATGTGCAACGACGAAGGAGGAACACAGGATGAAGAATTCCGCACCGCCGCCGTGATGGATCGCGTAGCCACCACCATGGACGTGTTCCAGGGCGTAACCATCGCCTGCGTGCAATGCCATAGCCACCCTTACGACCCCTTCCGATTCCAGGACTATTATAAACTGCTGGCATTCCTCAATAACACCCGCGATGAAGATACCCACATGGAGCATCCCAAATTGCGTTTATACGACAGCGTTAGTACATCACAGGTACAGGACATCAGCAATTGGGTTGCCCAAAATGGCAACACCAACCAGCTGCAGGATGTACAGGAATTCTTGAAAGTACTGGAACCTAAAGTACATGCCCACGACGCCGACCAATATATCAACGGCGCCCTGCTCGATACCAAGTACATGGGCGTAAGAAATAATGGTAGCTGCCGTTTACCCCATCAGCAACTGGACGGGAAAACACAGCTCTTCATGAACTACTGGACCGGTAGTCCGGGTGGCACCATGGAAATCAGGCTCGATAGCCTCAAAGGTAAAACGATCCTCACGCACCAACTGGCCACTACCAACGGACGACTGGCCATCACCATGCCATTACCTGCCATCACCGGCACCCATGATCTCTACCTGGTATTCCGCAACCCGGCGCTTAACCCGGCAGATGCCGTTTGCGCCATAGAATGGTTTGCCTTCCGCGGTGATATGCCCGGCAAAGGAAAACCAGGATATGACAAAATCAACGCGGAAATGATGGCGCTGATTAATCAGAACCCGGACGATGTGCCCGTGATGATAGAAAACCCTGCCTACATGGCCCGCACTACCCACGTATTTGAACGGGGTAACTGGCTCGTGAAAGGCCCCGTAGTAACACCGGATGTACCGGCATCGCTCAATCCTTTCCCTAAAAATGCTCCCCGCAACCGGCTCGGGCTGGCGGAATGGATGACAGCTACGCAGAATCCGCTCACCGCCCGTGTGATGGTAAACCGTTGCTGGGAACAGATTTTCGGTACCGGCATCGTGGAAACACTGGAAGACTTTGGCACACAGGGTTTCCTGCCCTCCCACCCGGAGATGCTGGACTACCTCGCCTACAAGTTCATGCACGAATACAAATGGCATATCAAGCCATTACTCAAAGAAATTGTTTTATCAAACGCTTATAAACAAACATCAAACGCCACCCCGGAGATGCTGGAAAAAGATCCTGCTAACCGTTTACTGGCAAGAGGTTCCCGCTTCCGCCTCACCGCAGAAGAAGTACGAGACCAGGCATTACGCGTGAGCGGCTTACTCAATCCGCAAATGCACGGCCCGAGTATCATGCCTTACCAACCGGATAACATCTGGCAAACCGTATACAACGGCGCCAACTGGGTAACCGCCACCGATGGTAATCAATACAGAAGAGCAGTGTACGTGTATCAGAAACGTACCAGCCCTTATCCGTCTATGATTTCCTTCGACGGCAGCAGCCGCGAAGTATGCCTGCAACGCCGCATCCGTACCAACACCCCCTTACAGGCGCTTACAACGCTGAACGATCCCGTTTACCTGGAAACAGCTACTGTACTGGCGAAACATATGCAACAAAACGGGGGCAAAGATGTGGTAGCGTGTATCCGTTGGGGTTATCAAACGGCGATGTATAAAGCCATCCCTGATAATAAACTGAACGTACTAAAAACACTCTATACACAGGCGCTGAAAGAGTTCCAGAAAGATCCTAACGCCGCCATGAAAATGCTGCAAAGCAAAAACAGTGAACCGCAACAGGCCGAACTGGCTGCCCTGGCAGTAGTGGCTAATGCTATTATGAACCTGGATGAATTCCTGACTAAATCCTAAGCAGTATGACCAAACATGCAAAACTGATCAAGGAAGCAAATGATACTACCCTGCGCTTTTTTACCCGGCGTCACTTTCTGAAGGATTGTGTTACAGGCCTGGGAGCAGCAGCATTGGGCTCTTTCCTCGCCAGCTGCGGCAGCAGTAGCAGCAGCAATAAAACCCTGGTAGATGCTGCCGGCAACCCGATGGCGCCCAAAGCACCGCACTTCCCCGGTAAAGCCAAAGCAGTGATTTACCTGCACATGGCCGGCGCTCCATCCCAACTGGAACTATTCGACTATAAGCCCGAACTGGCGAAACTACATAACCAATTATGCCCCCAGTCACTGCTGGAAGGCAAAAAGTTTGCTTTCATCAGAGGCGTTCCCAAAATGCTGGGACCACAGGCCGTATTTAAACAGCATGGAGAATCCAGGGCCTGGATTTCTGACCACCTGCCACATTTCACCACCATGGCCGATGATGTGAGCTTCCTGAAAGCAGTGCAAACAGATCAGTTCAACCATGGCCCGGCACAATTACTCATGCAAACGGGCAGCGCACGACTGGGTCGCCCCAGCACCGGCTCCTGGGTAACTTACGGACTGGGCTCTGAAAACAGCAACCTGCCCGGATTTGTGGTACTTACCTCCGGCGGTAAAACACCGGATGCCGGTAAAAGCGTATGGGGCAGCGGTTTCCTCCCCTCCGTATACCAGGGCGTACAATGCAGAACCAAAGGCGAACCGGTACTATATCTCTCCGACCCGGATGGTATGAGCCGGGACCTGCGCAAAGAATCTATTAACGCGATCAACGAAATCAATAAAGAAGAATACACCGCCTTCGGCGATCCCGAGACACTGGCGCGTATTTCCCAGTATGAGCTGGCGTACAAGATGCAAATCTCTGTACCGGATGTGATGAACATCAACAACGAACCGGATTATATCCATGAAATGTATGGCACACAACCCGGTAAGGAATCTTTTGCCAACAATTGTTTACTGGCCCGCAAGCTGGTGGAAAAAGGCGTACGTTTTGTACAGCTGTACGACTGGGGTTGGGATACACATGGCACCGATGAAGGCGGCTCTATCGACTATGGCTTACGCAACAAATGCCGCGAGATAGACCGTCCGATTACCGCACTGCTGCAGGATCTGAAGCAACGGGGTTTGCTGGATGAAACCCTCGTGGTATGGGGTGGAGAATTTGGCCGTACCCCGATGCAGGAAAACAGGGATGGCAAAGAAATGCCTTTCCTGGGCCGCGACCACCACGTAGAAGCCTTCACTATGTGGATGGCTGGCGCTGGTATCAAAAGAGGATGTTCCTTCGGAGAAACCGATGAAATAGGTTATGCTGCCGTAAAAGGTAAAGTAGCCATCAATGATATTCATGCCACCATCCTGCAACAACTGGGATTTGATCACGAAAAACTCACTTACCACTTCCAGGGACGTCCTTTCCGTTTAACAGATACCGGAGGAAAAGTAATTACACCCATACTCAGCTAAAACATGGATCAAACAAAAAGAAATTTTCTGAAACAATCAGCCCTGATGGCCTCTGCGTTATGTTTACCTTCTCTCCCCTCTTTTGCCGGCACCACGATGGCCCCTGCAAAAGAAGGATTCCGGTTAATTGTGTTAGCTACTAACTGGGGCTATAACGGTAGTATAGATGCGTTTTGTCAACAGGCCAAACAGGCCGGTTACGACGGCCTGGAAGTATGGTGGCCCGGTGATGCCAACGCACAACAGGAATTATTTGCTGCTTTGGCGAAACATGAGATGGCAGTAGGCTTCTTAGCCGCAGGCTACGACAGCGACTATACGAAACATGCGCAGCAATTTGAAACCATGCTGAAAGCGGCTACCAGTAACAGTAAAGTAAAACCGCTGTATATTAACTGTCATTCCGGTAGGGACTATTTCACTTTTGCGCAAAACTGTGCGCTGATTGACATGACCGTTCGTATTTCCAAACAATCCGGCGTTCCCGTATATCACGAAACACACCGTTCGCGGATGCTGTTTGCGGCACATGTGGCGCGGCAGTTTATTGAGGCAAAACCGGATCTGCGGCTTACGCTCGACATTTCACACTGGTGTAACGTACACGAATCCCTGTTGCAGGATCAATCTGCTACCGTAGCCAAAGCATTGGAGCGTGCTTCGCATATACACGCGCGTATTGGTCACCCGGAAGGCCCACAGGTAAATGATCCACGGGCGCCAGAATGGGAAGGTGCGGTAAAAGCGCATTTTGCGTGGTGGGACCAGGTAGTACAGTATCACCGCACCGCGGGCAAGCCGCTGACATTCCTCACGGAATTCGGTCCGGCCGATTACCTGCCTACGTTGCCGTATACCCGTCAGCCGGTAGCCGACCAATGGGATATCAATGTATATATGATGAAGCAGCTTAAACAACGTTATAGTAAATAATGAGACTACTGATAAATACCGGCAGCTGGAGCATGTTTCTAGGGCGTTCGCACCCTTTGCTGGTCCATTTGCCAATTGGCATATTATTGATCGCCTGCATCCTGACCTTGCTGGCCCGCCGCGAAAAATGGCGGCACCTACAGGGTGCATTACCGGCTACCCTGCTGATTGCAGCATTGTCTGCCATCGCCAGTTGTATTACCGGTTACCTGCTATCCCTGGATGGCGGCTACGAAGAAAATTTATTGCTCACGCATAAATATCTCGGTATAGGCGTGGCCGTTGTGAGCACCGGCCTGTATATCCTGGAAAAGAATAAACACAAAGGGCGTCTTCGCCGCTGGCAGGTACCGGCTTCCGTGTTGATGGTATTGCTGCTGAGCGCCGCCGGCCATTATGGCGGCAGCCTGACTCATGGCGACGACTACCTCACACAGGCTATGCCGGATGGTTTACGGCAGCTGACAGGTGTGGGCCTAACGAAAGCACACGCTGCCGCCTATACGAATATCGGCGATGCCCGTGTATATGAAGACCTGGTAATGCCGGTGCTAACCAACCGTTGCTATGGTTGTCATAATGAACAAAAGCTGAAAGGCGGGCTGCGACTGGAGTCTGTGGCCCTGATCCGTAAAGGGGGCGAGCATGGTCCCGTGTTGAAAGACAGCCTGCCGGAAGAAAGTGAATTATTTAAGCGACTGATTTTACCTGAGGAAGACGAACACCGCATGCCCCCCAAGGGTAAACCGGGCGTAACACCACAGGAACTGGAACTGCTGCACTGGTGGATTTCACAGGGTGCGCCTACCGGCAAAACCGTAAAAGAGCTCACCAAAACGCCGTTGATGCTGGCGGTACTGGAAGGCATGCAACCTGCTACGCCATTGGATAAGCAGGAGTTTATCCCGGAAGAAAAAGTAAGCGCCGTAAGCGCGGAGCATATTGCCAAACTGGAGGCAAAAGGCATGAAAGTATTGCCGGTAGCTGCTGGCAGCAATTACCTGAATGTAGATGGCATCAACGCCTCGAATTTCACCAATGGAGATATGCAGCTGTTGTTGCCGCTGAAAGCGCAGCTGGTATGGCTCAACCTGGCAGGTAGCCGGGTAACAGACAGTTCATTTGGCGTGATCGGCAAACTCACGCACCTGGTACGACTGGATCTCAGGAATACGGGGATAAAAGGCAGGGACTTGTCTGCGTTAAATGCCTGTACAGAGTTACGTTATCTCAACCTGGGAGGCACTGCGCTGACGGGAGCATCTTTAACATCTCTCCAGAAAAACAAAAAACTGCAACAGGTATACCTTTACCAGGCAGGCGTAACGCCGGCAGCAGTAGCTGAGCTACGTAAGTATATGCCGAAGCTGACCATTGATACCGGTGGTTATCGCTTGCAGCAGCTGGCCTCCGATACCATGGTGTATCACAAGGTAGCGGGGTAATCAGCTTATCGCGTGTAAGCGTATACGTTATTCATTACCGGGTTTATATCTCCGGGTGGCCATGCCCAGTCTTTTAGCGATTTGCAGGGCCAGGGATTTGGGGGACAATACTTTCATTTGTTCTCCAAATCCCATAATTTCTCTCTCCAGTTCAAAGTTCCGGACTACTTCAATACTGATAATAGTACTGCTTTCCCCTTCTTTGATGACCTGCTGGGAATGGTGCAGGGGTTTGGTGAGCACATACGGGGCATGCTTATTATCTATTTCCAGCACTATTTTATGTGCCACATCTTTCTCTGATTTAGTTACCCCGATGAGATCTCCAAAGTATTCTTCGAATGGGACGCCGTTATAGGGAACAAATTTTTCCTTTGGTAATTCCTGTAATGTCACGATCCTGTCCAGCGCCATGGTAGTAAGCTGCGGAGACTGTTTGGTGCGGGTAATGAGGAACCAGCGGTTACGGTATTCTTTCAGCAGGTAGGGATAGCAGATATGTTGCTGTGCTTTAGTGGCTTTGAATGATTTATATTCTATCAGTAAGGCTTTGCGGTGCAGGGTGGCCTGGTACAGGGGATTGATATGGGCTAATCCCAGCAACTGGTGGTTATTTTCAAACTGGATACAGTTGCGGTGTGTATCCGTAGATTTATAGAGATTATTTTCCAGGCGGGCAATCATTTCGCTCATATCATCGAAGTAGCTGAAGCCATTGAATTGTTTCAGCACGGATACTATTTCCTTCATCTTGTCTACGTCTCCTTCGTTAATAGGCGCGTTAGTAATACTATACGAGGAATCGCTGTAGCTATAGTATTTACGGTCTTTCACCACAATGGGCGCATTATATCCCAGTTTATCGCTGCGCATCAGTTGAATATCCGCCTGGATAGTACGCTTGCTGACGCCGGAGCTGATACCTTCTGCATTATATAATACATCGGCTACTTTCTCTATCAGGTCTTCGAGGGTCCACTTACGATAGCGGTTACGCAAACAATCATCGATGGCTTTATACCGGATCAGCGCCAGTTTATTAATGGACATACACGGATTTTATACAAAGAAAAGAAAATTCTACGCAATCTATCTGCGCAGTTGACCTATCTCAAAAAATAATTATCTCACAAATTAATGATTATCATCTACTTAAAATATTTTTTCAAACTTTTTTTAAGTACGCAAGTATACTGCGCACTTGTGCTTGCATCTTTGTGTCATCGGAAGCGGTCAAGTAAATGTTACTTCAACTCACTGTTAATGAACATTCATCATTACCGCCGAAGATTGGAAAAACAGTAGCTTAATGGTAAAGCAAAGTCCTGATAGTTTTAATATTACCAACCGGTCAATTAAAACTTATTGCTCACTAAGATTTGGAATGTTGGTTCGAGTCCAACCTGTTTTACGAATACCGAGGTCAATTGTTGCTTACTTCATTTTTTTGAGAAATAGCCACAACATTACCTGGTAACTTATAACAATGTACTGGGAAAAGCAGTAGTTGAATGGTAAAACACCGTCTTGAATAGTTTTAACATTACCGGCAGGTCAATTAAAACTTACTTCTCACAGGGAGGCGGGGATGTTGGTTCGAATCCAACCTGCTTTACGATAATCGAGGTCAATTGTTGCTTACTTCATTTATTCCAAGAAATAGCAACAACATTATCTGATTCTTAATAACAACTATCATGAACACATTATTACGCGTAGGTTTACGTCAGCAGTCCATTTTTATTCCTGAAAATATTTTGCAAGCCAACGATGCATATCTTGCCCCTACTACCGCTTTACTGGTAGCGAACCTGGCGAAGCTGGGGTTTGGTGTAACCGAGCCTTTATTGCAGGTATTGAATAAAACCACACCTGCCTACCAGGCTACTATACTGGAAACATTCCAGGATGTGATGGGCGTGAATAAAAACTGGACACCCCTGATTAAAAACTGGGAGATTCCTATAAATGTAAATCTTTCGGCTTACGTCATCACCTGGTTCAATAACATATTTCCCCGCTATGGTCACTTACTGGCCTGTGGACACACTATTCCGCGGGATGCCTTTCCACTGGAGCGCTATAACGGATGCCCTTTCTGCGGTACACCGCTGGAAGCCGGTACCATAGAAAACTATGGACAAAACGATAAACTGCGTGTGCTGGATCTTTGGACCAATGCGTCTGCATCTGCCTACCTGCAGGACTTATTAACGTCCAAAACAGCATTGGATGCTACCCAGGTAGATAGCCTGAAATCCTTGCTGTCTGTGCTTCCTTTACCAGAAGTAAAGATTGGTATGAAAGAAACACTGGTAGCCGTGGTGGATATATTGATTGAACGCAACGAAGCGGACAAAGCTGCCGCGTTGTTTACTACGCCTACGGATATACTCCGTTACCTGTGGTATAAGCATACCGGCTTCCTGCAGCTGATAGCGCCTAAAACCATTGTTAAGCGGAAAATAAAAAACCTTTCCAACTTACCGGCTTACAGCGCCCATGAAAAATTGATGACCCAGAAGCTGAAGCTGAAATACAGCCGCCGCGAAGGTATCATGGTAGCCGGATGGTTAAATAACATGACCATGGATGCGGCCGCGATGTGCGAAAACATGCACCCTAAACGCGGCATGTGGGTACGCTTCATCCGGGCATTACGCCTGGCCGAATTCAGCCAGCGCGCAGGATTTGAGCAGTTGCGTACGGTGATTGATAAATTTTACCGGGAAGATTATACCGTATGGCAGGGGGCGTTGAACCATTTTCGTTTACGCTATGATGTGAACAGTACTATGTACCTGTTGCAACAGCGTCCGGGATTATTTGCCCGCTCCCTGTTTGCCAATATACTGTGGTTCGGACCTGCGCCGGTAGCCGCTGCATTCGGTAACATTGTAGATAAAGTGCCTGCCCGTTTGCTGTTTACCTTGCAGATGTATGCAGATTATTATTTCGATAAAACCGCTACCCGCTCTGTAAAACCACTGGGGGGTGTCAGCAAAAGCATACCGGCCAACCGCCTGTTAGGGATGTACGACGATAAACAATTGGCAGAGATGCGGGAAGCAGTAACAACACTGTGTTTGCAGGCCATGACCAAACGTTTTGAAGCACAGGCCACTACTGCCAAAAGCATGTACATCGCGCCGGAGTTGTTCAAAATACCGTTGTCTATCGGCGACCGTAGCGAACAAATACAGGACCTGCCAGCTGCGTTGATGGGTACCCGTTATAAATTAGACGGAGATAAAATCATCCTGTTCATGCAATGGGGTAAAGGATTACGTGCCCAGCACCTGGATATGGACCTGAGCTGCCGTATCGCCTACGACGAAGGGCTGGACACCTGCTCTTTTTCAAGACTGCAAACTACGGGGTGTAAACATAGCGGTGATATCCGTTCTATTCCACATCAAGTGGGTACGGCGGAATATATTGAAATAGATATACCAGCATTGGCAAAGGCTGATGCCCGTTATGTCACCTTTACCTGCAATGCGTATAGCGGCGGGGAAATTACGCCTAACCTGGAGCTGGGATGGATGGATAGCAAACATCCAATGAAAATCTCCGAAAAAACAGGCGTAGCCTACGATCCATCCTGTGTACAGCATATGGTACGTATCACCCGCGGACTAACCAAAGGCCTGGTGTTTGGCGTACTGGATGTGGCGGCAAGAGAAATCATCTGGTTGGAAATGCCGTTCGACGGACTGTTAGTACAGCAGCTGAACCTGGTGAATGTAAAAGCGACCCTGAGAAAACTGGGAAACAAGCTTTCCATTGGTCAGTTACTGCAAATCAAAGCAGCAGCACAGCAGTTAACGGTCACCGACCAACTGCCAGCCGATGAGGTATACACCCCACAATGGGCCATGAATACCGCCGCCGTGACACAGCTATTTATTGATTAATTTGTTAACCTATATTCCACAATAGCAGCCGGGCATATGCCTGCGCTGCTATTGCCATATCTGCATTTTTTATCCCTTCCCTCATCATTTTTCTAAAAATCGTGTTATATTCATATCATTGTCATACATGAATAAATACCGATTACTGTTTCTCCTTATTGCCACCCCGGCTGTATTGAACGCTCAGCTTAAGGACAAGGCCGATTCCACGGCTACTGTTTCCGTGCCCAGGGGCTTCTTTGATAATATCATGTATTATCTAAAGCATACCAATGTGGAGAAGAAAAAGAAGAAAGTAGATCTCAGCTTCATTGGTGGCCCGGTATACACGCCGGAAACCAGTGTGGGCATTGCTGTGATGATGGCCGCCCAATACAAAACTGATAAACAGGATTCCCTGCTGCCCGTTTCCAATGCCGCTATCTACGCCTCTGTGGCAGCTACCGGCTTTTATGGAGTAGGCATCAGCAATACTACCATTTTTCCGCACGACCGCTTCCGGCTGGCCCTCAAAGCCTCCTTTAGCTCCCGTCCCAACAAATACTGGGGCGTTGGTTATGATGCCGGCGAGAACAAAGATAATTACAGCAAATTTGTACAGCTCACCGAAAAAATGCAGGCCGATTTCTCCGTTAACCTAAACGGCAAATTATTCGCAGGCCTCTGCGCTCAAATTCAAAATGTACAAACGAAAAAGCTCGATACCACGGGCGGCAAACCCTTTATGCTACCAGAAAAAGTACTGGGCATAGGCGCCGGCCCCTTCATCGTTTACGACACCCGCGATTTTATTCCCAACGCCTACAAGGGCGTATATATACGCCTGGGCTATCGCTTCTTCCCTTCCTTCTTCGGTAACAAAGCAGTGTTCTCGCAGTTCGACCTGCAATTCGACTGGTACAAAAAATTATGGAAAGGCGCCGTTTTAGCGACCGACCTCTATGCCGAGGAACGTAGTGGCGATGTGCCCTGGAGCCTACTGGCAGAAGCCGGCGGCTCGAATCGTTTGCGTGGCTATTATGAAGGCCGCTTTCGCGATAAAAACTATGCCGCCGCACAAATAGAACTTCGTCAGCGGATCTATAACCGCAGTGGCGTGGTGGCCTGGGTAGGCGGTGGTAACGTATTTCCGGAATTCAATGCCTTCGAATTCCATCAATCCCTGATCAGCTATGGCATCGGCTACCGCTGGGAATTCAAAAAAAGAGTCAATATCCGCCTGGATTATGGCAGAGGAAAAGACCAATCCGGGTTCTATTTCGGGATTAACGAAGTATTTTAGGGAGATGGATCATGCATAGCGTTCACCGGCGTCCTGCGCCGCTGTACATCGCTTTTGTATGAAGATAAGTTCCCCGGGGTTATAACAAAACTTTAGACGTTCTCCCCATACAGGCCATCCCTATTTCCGATAATTTGCCCCTATGAAACTGTCCATTTCCAGTACCCTGCTACTGCTGTTCCCGGCCGCCCTGATGGCGCAACAATCCCTTTCAGGCAACGTGAAAGATGGCGCTACTGCAGTGGTGCTACCCGGCGTCAGCCTGCGTAATATCACTACCGGAAAAACAGTGATCACAGATGAGCAAGGCGCTTTTCAAATAGTGAGTCACCCCGGAGATACACTACGCTTCTCCATGATCGGATACCTCCCACAACAAGTGGTGATCACGAAGGAACTATTCAGCTTATCTTCTCTCTCTATTCGTATGCAACAAGGGGTGATTACCCTGCAACAACAGCTGGTACGCGGCCGGAACTATGCCAACGACTCCTTGCGCTTACGCGAGGAGTATGGAGCCTACTTCAAAAAACGGCAGAACTGGCGTATAAACCTGCTGATTCCTCCCGATAGCAATCAGCCACTATACGATCAGTTTCATACCATGCGGGAGCATGTTAACCTGCATCAATTATTTACCAACTTGTCCTTCCGCCGTAATAAGCAACGGGCGGCTTTCCGCAGGCAATTACTGGAAAAAGAAAGTGAGGATTATGTACAACGCAGGTATGACCCGGCTCTGGTACAAAAAGTGACAGGACTGCAGGGAGATAGCCTGGATTATTTTATGGAACACTACCGGCCAACGCCCGCTATTCTGGCCAGCAATACGTATGATGTATCGGCGTATATCAAAAAATTATATCAGCAATATAAAGACAGTATAGATAAGGTGGTAGCTGAGCCTTAATGGGTTACTTCTCCCCTCCTTTATTCCCTTCCATCTGCTTAATAATATTATTTACTTCCGCTTCAGTAGAACGTAATTTCTGCTGACAGAATTCTATCAGTATGGCGGCGCGCTTTACTTTTTCTGCCAGGAGATCTACGGAAACGGCTTCATTCTCTATTTCAGCCGCTATTTCCTGCAATTCATTATAGGCGGTTTCATATGTCAGTTCCTGGTTCATGCGTAGTTTTTTTTGAAGTAATAGTGGCTTCCAGTGAGGCATCCGGCAATACCACCCTGATGTGGCTGCCCGGCTGAAGTGTACTGGCATTTGACAGTACCTGTCCATCCTGGTAAATCATGGCGAAGCCGCGTTTCAGGATATTGGCAGGACTCATCAGTTTGAATAAGGTATCGTAATGGGCAATTTGTCCCCGTTTATTTTGTATATACATCCGGCTGAAAGACCGGAAGCGGGCAACCATATTGTCGAGGTCATTGAGCCGGTTGGATACGGTGATCCGTGGCCGCTGCAGCACCGCATTTGACACCGCCAACAACTCCCGGTGGCGATTCAGTAAAACAGCAGAAGAGTGCTGTAACACCGTATTTTTGATACTATGCAGCTCCTCTTTATGACTGGCCAACAATGTTCTGCTTTGATTGATAATGCTGCTGTTCAGCGCCGACAGTTCCTGGAAATGACCGGAAAAAAGCTGCTGGGAGCGGATCACGATGAGCTGTTGCATCGATACCAGGGCTTCTTCAAAACTCCTGTTATGTGCAATAATCCATTCCGCCGCTTTGGTAGGCGTTTTGGTAGCCGTATGTGCCATCATATCCGTGATGGTTTCATTTTTCTGATGCCCGATTCCTGTAATCACCGGGATGGGAAATTTAGCTACTGCACGGCCTAAAATAAATGTGTCGAAAATAAGAAAGTCCGTTTGTGCGCCACCACCACGAATAATTACGACTGCATCATAGGGTACCTGGCTGTTGTACACATCTATCAACCGCTGCTGTACCAATTCCGCTTTGGTTTCACCTTGTACTACCGTAAAATAATTATCGATGATAAAAGTATAGCCGAAATGATTGTGCTCCAGCGTATGCCGGAAGTCCTGGTACCCGGCAGAATTACCGGAGGTAATAACTGCCAGGCGCTGTATTACCCGGGGGAGCGGTAGCTGGTTATTACGCGTCAGGTAGCGGTCGCCCACTTTACGGATAAAATCTGCGCATTCATTGGTGAGCCGTAACAGCGTTTGTTGCTTCTGCTGTTCCAGCAAACCGATTGTAAAACTGGTATCAATATCCAGTAAAGCAATTTGTAATCCGTGTACCTGGTGATAGCTCACCGATACCCGGATTAATACGTGAATATCGTTTTTAAATGGTTGCCCGGTAACGATTTCAAATTCCTTAATCCGTATAGCGCCGTTGCCCCAGGCTACCGCCGACACTTTTGCCACGATACCACCTGCTGCCAAATCTTTTTCCACCAGGTCGAAATAATGATATCCCTTTTGCTGGTAAAAAGAATGATTGGTGACATCTGCTACCACCCAATACGTTTGCTCAGCAAACACGTTGTGGAGCGCCTGCTGTATTTTACTGGTAAGTGCGGAAAGCTTTATAGCGGGTGAGTCGTTCATTAATGGGGTAAAGATAAGTAAACGTTTATTTCCGGAGAAGAAGGGAATAAGCGGGAAATCTAAAAAATGTATATATTGCTGTTCATTGAATAATGGAAAAGATCATTGGTCAACCAAAATACGTAACAATCACTTAATAAAAGACTTATTCCCTTTTATATATTTTTGCGCCATGAGAGAAAATGAGCAGATAAAATTGCTTTTTCACAGGATCTGCTATGAGAACAATATACAGGCGTATAATGAATTATATGTTAGTTTATGTGCGCGGCTGATCCACTTTTCTGCTTCCATTGTTTCCTCTTTTCACCTGGCAGAAGAAATTGTGTCGGATGTATTTATCTCCTTATGGCAAAAAAGAAACGACTTATTACACGTACAAAACCCCGTCGTGTACCTGTATGTAAGTACTAAAAATCTTTCGCTCAACACCCTGCAGCAACAAAAAAGGCATCAGCATCATTCCCTGGACGATATCAATACCGACATCCTGGCCATTGCGCCGGATGCGGAAAACGGGATGGTATCGGCGGAAGTATCCCAAAAAATTGAAAGGGCCATTCGCAGCTTACCAGCCCGCTGCCAGCTGATTTTCCGTTTAATCAAACAAGACCGTTTAAGTTACCGGGAAGTAGCGGAGCTGCTGAATATCTCTACCAAAACAGTGGATGCCCAGCTGACGATTGCTGTTAAAAAAATATCCCAGGCCATCCGCTTTGACCTATCGGATGAAACGGCGCAAACCTACCTCCGGATTGACTCTTAACTTTTTTTATTTTTCTTTAGGGAATTTTCACCGGTTTATTTGTCCTTCTTATAGTGGGAAGGACAAAAGTTACTATTCACCCATCAAATGAGGTCGTTATTTGTCCTTAACTGAAACTATGGATCAGGAAAAACTGTACACATTACTGGCCCGCGAAATGGCCGGCATATTAACGGAAGACGAGGCAGTGGATTTGCAGCAGCTATTGCAGCAATATCCTGATGCCAGCTATATCCGTGAAGTATTTGCACAAAACTGGGTACCTGCCGGGAAACAATATACCGGTCCACAGGTACAGCAGCTGTTGGAGAAGCACCAATTGCGGATGCAGGCTTTAACAGCGGCGGCCGACATCAACGAACCGGTGAAACGCCGGATCTGGGGATGGTATGCCGGCATCGCCGCCAGCATATTGGTAATGCTGGCTATAGGCGGCTGGTGGTGGTATCAGCCATCCCATAAAAAGCCTGCTGAGCTGGCGCAAATGGTTACGCCTAAAAGGATGCGTTCACAGGTATTATTACCTGATGGCACCCGGGTATGGCTGAATGCGGACAGTAAACTGGACTATCCAAAACAATTTGCCGCACATGGGCCCCGGGAAGTAACACTGGAAGGAGAAGCCTTCTTTGTGGTAACCGCAGACGCAGCGCGCCCTTTCCGCGTACACACCAAAACCTTCCACGTAAGGGTATTGGGCACCTCGTTTAATGTAAGGGCGTATCCGCAGGAAGACAGCGCCGTTACCTCCCTGGTACAGGGCGCCGTGGAAGTAGTATTGGAGCAGGCGGACAACCAGGTGGTATCTCTCAAGCCCAATGAAAAGCTGACCGTTCCGGTACAGCAGCCAATAGCCGAAGTCCGTACAGTGGCGGCGCCGGCGCCTATCGTGATTTACAAAAGTAAACTCAGTCCTGTTCAGGACAGCGTGTTAACAGAAACCGCCTGGGTACAAAACAAACTGGCATTTAAACACCTCGAACTGGAAAAAGTAGCCGTTATGCTGGAAGAATGGTATGGGGTGGAAATAGGATTTAAAGACAATCGGAAAAAACAATTATACTTCAGCGGCGTATTCGAATCAGAGAGCCTGGAACAGGTACTCAATGCGCTGGAAACCACGTTATCATTCACCTGGCAAAAAGATGCTGCCGGAAAAATATGGATTCAATAAATAAAAAGTTCACTTAGTATCAGACGCACGAAATAAAATTAAAACAGGTTCATTAAATAGCAAACAACTAAAACAGTAACACCGTAAACAAACAGCTTTAACAAGTAAGCTTTTAACCGAAAAAAAAAACGGGAAATGTTCGCACCATTCCCCGTCCAAATATCGGTTAACAGCATTGTATTGGGTAAACTTTCCATCAACAATTATTAACCAACAAAACAAATGTATGAAAAAAAGTACAGTGGACAATTGGCTTCCGCCTAAGCGGAAGTTGTATAAACTGTTGATCTTTATGAAGCTTTCTATGCTGCTGCTCACCGTTGCCTGCCTGCACGTCAGCGCATCGGTACATTCGCAATCGACCATCACGCTAAAGCTCAGCCAGGTACAACTGGAAAAAGCGCTGACGTTGCTGGAAAAAAACAGCCATTACCGGTTTGTTTACAATGATGATAACCTGCCACAAAATCACAAAGTATCACTGGATGTGACGGATGGCAGCATCGATATGGTATTAAATCAAATACTGGATAATACTTCCCTTCGCTTCCGGAAGATGTCGGACAACCTGATCGTGATTGCACCGGCAGCCGTGGTGAGCAAAGATGTCACGGTAAAAGGACGCGTAGTAAACACTACCGGAGAGCCATTACCCGGCGTAAGCGTGCGGTTGAAAAACACCAGCATAGGCGCCACCACCAATGATAAAGGAAACTTTGAATTAAAGGTGCCGGAAAATGCTATCCTGATACTCACCTACATCGGCTTCGACCAGCAGGAAGTATCACTGAATGGCCGGGAAACGCTGACCATTACCATGGAACCTTCCAAAAGCTCTATGGAAGAAGTGATTGTAGTGGGTTATGGCACCCAGAAGAAATTAAATGTCACCGGCGCTATTGACCAGATTTCAGGTAAACAACTGGCAGCGCGGCCTATTGCCAACGTGATGCAGGGTTTGCAGGGTCTGAGCCCTGGGCTGAATATCAGTTATGCAGGCGGCCGTCCCGGACAGGTGCCTAATATCAATATCCGTGGTATTGCCACTATCGCCAGCTCTAACGGGATGGTAGCACCGCTGATCATTATTGATGGTATTAATGCCTCTACGGACGATATGATGCGACTCAATCCTACAGATATCGCCTCCATTTCCATTTTGCGTGATGCCGCCTCTGCAGCCATCTATGGCGCCAGAGCTGCTTTCGGCGTGATCCTGATTACTACCAAACAGGGTACTACCGGTGGTAAACAATTGGTAAGCTATAGTAATTACTTTGCCATGTCCCGCCGGACCGTAATGCCGGAAGCCGTAACGGATCCCTACATCTACTCCCGCGTGCTGGAAACAGCTACCAACAACACCCCCTGGGATTACGTAAACTTCTCTGACGAATATTATAAATGGGCAAAAGAAAGATCCGATAATCCTTCATTGCCGGATACCAGGATTGACCCCAGCGACCCCACCAAGTGGGCTTATATGGGTAGCAATAACTGGAATAATTACTTCTTCAGCAGAAATAATTTCTCTCAGAATCACAGCATCACGTTAAGCGGTAGCGCTGAAACGGCGAAGAAAGTGCCTATCAGCTACCTGTTGTCGGCCGATTATACCAAAGAAAATGGGTTGAATAAACTGGCCAAAGATGACTGGGGACGTACCGGCATGCGCGCCAAGATCAATGTGAAGCCTATAAGCTGGTTGCAGGTCGACAATAACCTGAGCATTTACCAGACAAAAGCAGATGCGCCTACCTATAACATTACAGATGTATACTACCTGGCTCCTACCCAGGTGGCCGTAAATCCTGATGGTACCTGGGCGAACACCGGCGCCGGACGCCTGGCTGCCCAACTGGTAGATGGTGGACGCAATACCGCCACCCGCTTCGGATTCCAGGATGTGATCAAAGGAGTGGCTTCCCTCCTCAACAACGACCTCCAGATTACGGGCGACGCCAGTTTCAAAAGAGAATTATGGAAATACCATATCGACCAGAACTATTTTAAAATTGGTTATGGTCCCAATGATATCCGCCAGGAAGGTAATAGTGCCGTCACTGAAAACAATTCTTACGTCAAACAGGATGTTTTTGATTTATACGCCAATTACCATAAAACCATTGGGAAAAATCATAACATCACCTTGTTAGCTGGTTATAACCAGGAGAATTTTGAGGCGCAGACAATTAATGCTTCTCAAAAAGATATCATCACACCATCGCTGCCATATTTGTCCCTTACAAGTGGGGTGGCTGCTGTAGGAGGGTACTATGACTCCTACGCCATCAGAAGCTTTTTCGGTAGAATCAATTATACTTTTAAAGATCGCTATATCATAGAAGCCAATGGCCGGTATGATGCGTCTTCCCGCTTTCCTTCCAGCAATCGTGTAGGGCTATTCCCTTCCGTTTCTGCCGCCTGGATAGCCAGTGAAGAAAAGTTCATTAAATCAATTCCCCAGATTTCTGTGCTCAAATTCAGGGCTTCGTACGGTAGCCTGGGTAATCAGAATGTTTCTAATTTCGGTTATCAGTTTAACCTGCCCACTGGGAAATCTTCTTACCTGATAGATGGCAATCCCGGTCAAACAATAGTTACGGGTGCACCTCCACTGAAAGTAGATCCCTCTACCTATACCTGGGAAATGGTGACCACCACCAACGTTGGTACAGATATCGGCTTCCTGGATAACAGGTTCCAGGGATCTTTCGACTACTTCGTGCGTAATACAACTGGTATGCTGGCACCTGGTCAGGAATTACCAGGGGTATTAGGTACCCTGGCACCTTATAAAAATGCCGCCGATTTATCAACCCGCGGATGGGAACTCATGCTGGGCTATCGCAATGATTTCAACGTAGGTTCCAAGCCATTTAATTTTGGGGTGAAGGTAACCTTGTCTGATGATAAATCTAAAATCACCCGCTACAAAAATGATCAGCAATTATTCAGTGGCAGATACTATGCAGGTCAAACATTCGGTGAAATCTGGGGCCTGACTAACGATGGTTATTTCAAGAGCAAAGATGATGTAAAGAGCCTGAATGAATCTGCTATCGTACCCTGGGGAGCATTGGAAATAGTAGAAGGATGGCCTAAATACAAAGACCTTGATGGAAACGGAAAAATAGAACAGGGCCTTTCTGCCAAAGATCCAAAAGACCTGAAAGTAATTGGTAACACCAGCCCCCGCTATCGTTATGGTATTAACCTGGATATGAACTGGAATGGTTTTGATCTCTCCGTGTTTATGCAGGGCATCGCTAAAATGGATTATTATCCTCACCATTACTTGTTCTGGGGACCTTTGCAACAGCCTTATGCGAATGTTTATCCATGGAACCTGGATTTCTACCGCGCTACAGCAGATAATGATGCGATGCGGGCACAACACAGTGCTTCCTATATCAAAGCAGGACTGGCTGATGCCAATACCAACTCCTACTACCCGGTTATGCAGGCATGGCTGGCAGATAACAACAACGGGAAAGGATTGGATATTCCGCAAACCAAGTACATGCTGAATGCAGCTTACCTGCGTATCAAGAATCTGACGATCGGATACACCTTACCGGCATCTCTTACCAAACGTTATAACATTAGCCGCTTACGCGTATATGTTTCCGGGGAAAACATCTTTGAGTTTTCTGCCATCAAGAAATACGTAGATCCGGAAGCCATTATAGATGGCTATGGATGGGCCTATCCTTACCAGCGTAAATATGCCATAGGATTAAATCTTGACCTGTAATCCCGGATCTTTAAAAATTACGACATGAAAAAAATTACTTGCTATATTTTACTTGGAATGCTTTTAGGCACTTCCTGCAAAAAAGATTTCCTGGACCGATATCCGCAGGATAAAATACCCGCGGACCAGTTTTTCAAATCAGAAACAGATCTTTCCCTGTACATCAACGGACAACTTAACCTGGCAAGTACCTGGCAGTACCTGGGAGATCAAAGCAGTGATAACACCGGCTCTACCGCATTATTGGAAATAAAAAACATGATGACCGGTACGCCGACCTCTCAGAGCATTACCAGCGGCTGGGATTGGGGCACCCTGCGCAACCTCAATTTCTTCCTCGACAATTACAATAAAGCCAATGCCACCCAGGAAGCAAAGGATCATTATGCAGGATTGGCCAGATATTACCGTGCGATGTTCTACTTCGGTAAAATCAGTCGCTACTCCGATGTTCCGTGGTATGGTAAAACATTGCTGCCGGAAAGCCAGGATCTGTATAAAGGCCGTGATCCGCGCGCGGTAGTGGTGGACAGTATGATGGCCGACCTGTTATTTGCTGCTCAGCACGTACGCGAAAAAGTGGCCTCCGGTACGCCGAATGTATGGGCAGTGAGGATGCTCTACGCACGTATTGCACTCTATGAAGGCACCTTTCGTAAATATCACCCGGAACTGAACCTGCAATCTACCGCCGGCCGTTTCCTGGATACCGCCCGGATACAGGCACAAGGCATTATGAGCTCCGGCAAATTTAGCATCTACAACACCGGCAATCCTACCAGTGACTATGCTACTTTATTTGCCAGCCAGGACCTGTTAAGAGTCAATGAAGTGATATTGACCAATCCTAACGACTATGTAAAAGGCAGCAACGGTAATATTAACGGCTATGTATTCGGGGATTATGAGCAGTCGCCCTCTCGCGACCTGGTACAAACTTACCTGATGAAAGATGGCACCCGTTTTACGGACATTCCGGGTTATGATAAATTCCAGTTTACACAGGAATTTCAAAACAGGGATCCCCGTATGGCGCAAACACTGGCGGCACCAGGATTTACCCGGGCAGGCGATAAGGCTCCTTATATTCAGCGTCTTAACAAAAACTTTACCGGGTATCACCAGGTGAAAGGGTATTTTAATACAACAGATAATACGATTGCCGGCAACATGGATTTTCCGGTATATCGTTATGCGGAGGCCCTGCTCGTTTATGCAGAATCTAAAGCAGAACAGGGTTCCCTGACCCAGGGCGACCTGGATCAATCAGTGAATTTGTTACGTGCCCGTGCAGGCATGCCAGCCCTGAATCTTGCTATCAGCAATGCTAATCCTGACCTGGTGCAGGCAGCCAAATTCCCTGATGTTACCGGTCCTATGAAAGGTGTATTACTGGAAATCCGTCGCGAAAGAAGAGTGGAATTTGCACTGGAAGGTTATCGCTATGATGATCTGATGAGATGGCATGCCGGGAAAACCCTGGAAAAAATTCCGGAAGGCATGTATTTCGCAGGCCTTGGTAAATATGACATGACAGGCGACGGTGTGGAAGATATTATCCTGATTGATAAAAGCACTGACATCCCCACAGAAGATAAAAAAGAGAAAAATTCATTGGGCGTCACCCTTGTTTACTACAAAGCGGGTAATATAGGAGATGATGTAACGGTTTACCTGAAAAACGGCACTGCCGGCGGAAACATCGTAACGGAAACGAACAAACGCACCTTCCAGGACCCAATGTTCTACTACCGTCCTATCCCTTACACGCAGGTAGCACTGAATCCTAACCTGAAACAAATCTTTGGCTGGCAATAAACAACCCGATGAACAGAAGAGATATCCTGAAACATACAGGCCTGATGGCAGCCGGCACCCTACTGGGGCCGGCCGCCCTGAAGGCAGGCACGGCGGACAATGGAAAACGTAAACCCGTGCTCACCGTAGCGCATATAACGGATGTGCATATACGTGAAGATCTCAACGCTCCTGCCCGATTCAAAAAATGCCTGGAGCAGGTAAAAAGCAAAAACGTCGATTTCTTCCTCAATGGCGGCGATGCCATCTTTGACGCATCCTATGACAATGTAAAAAGAGAACGGGTTACACAGCTCTGGAGCATCTGGGACGACTGCATCAGCAGCCTGAAAAACTTTGAAATTTTCAGTTGTATTGGCAACCACGATATCTGGTGGAAAGCCCCCGGTAAAGACGATAGCATGTATGGTAAAGACTATGTGGTAAAGCGACTCAACATACCACATCGTTACTATAGCGTTACCCGCAAAGGCTGGCATTTTATTATCCTGGATGGGAACAATGATAAAGTATCGCTCGACGAAGAGCAATACCAGTGGCTGGAAAAAGACCTGCAACAGCTGCCGGCCGGCACCCCAACCCTGGTGATGTCGCATTACCCGATACTGGGCATTACGCCCATATTGGTTGGCGGCGGCCATTCCGATCATCAGCGTTTGAAAACCTTGTTTTTTCAGCACCGCGACAAAGTAAAGGTTTGCCTCAGCGGGCATAACCACCTTGCCGACAATGCGGTGTACAACGGCGTGCGGTACTGCTGCAATGGCGCCATGAGCGGCTTCTGGTGGGGCGAGGGCGATAAGGAATCTGCCGGTAAAGGTTATTACCTGGAAACACCTCCCGGGTATGCTATCCTGAAATTATATGCCGACGGAACGGTAGAAAATGAATACATCGCTCATACCGAGTAAAAGTTTAAAGCACAACAGCGCACTACGGGTGCGCTGTTGTTGTATATATAAACCCTGCTCCTTATGCTACGGAAACCTTGATAACTCGTTGCGCTCAAATACCCACTCCGGCGTTAGTAACTTACCGGTAAAAGCGGCCGGATACCACGGCGTATCATTCCCGGGATTTTTTAACACATGTATCTGTTGCGCCGGCATATAGCTTTGCGCCAACAGAAACAACCGCTCCCCTTTCGCGTTTTCTGCCACATCCATTACAATCACGGCATGACCGGGTGAACCACCTTTTATAAATACATCGCCGGGCAATAGGGTACGTGTATCCTTCACCGGTAGTAGTGTTTTACTGAGCGACAAAGTGCCTGCCCAGGAAAATACAGATTCAAGATATTGGGCAAAGCAGACCGGCCCACTGTTGGCGGCCGCCTGTCGTACTTTCTGTAAATGATTTTTCTGCAATACAAAACGGTCTCCTTTCATCCAGTCGCTGTAGTTCATTTTAGTGCCGTCTGTTGCATTAAAACTGATTTTTCCGAAAGCACCGGTGGCATATAAATATTCTGCATACAGGCGAATCACTGCATCTGCACATTGTTGCAGGTCTTTATTGCCAACAGAAATATTCAATACCGCGTATTGCGCCTGTTGATTGCGTTTTAGCTGTCCGTTATAGAGATATACCCTGTTGTCAGGATTCAACTGCACAAACCGCAGCCAGGCGCCAAAAGTACCGGGTGCCTGCGGCAGCCGTTTATAACCTGCTGGCAGTGGAATGTCTGCCACTGATTTCGTATATACGCTGTTGTTAGTTGTTGCCTGAACGGGCAACCATGAGCAGGCTAACAAACAAGCAATCATCATCGTAACAGGCTTCCGGGTTATTCTCATCTCCAGGCGTTTTACAGAAGATGCAGCTGCTCTTCCTTTCCATAAAAATATTTTAGGGAGATAAATACCTTCGGGCGCTTGTTACTATCCGGGTATGGGCGCCAAACACATATAAATAATATAAAATATCACTGCATTAATAAACCCGGTTTATTCAAATCCCGATCTGAAATTTTACCTTTGTCTGCATGTCGCTATTTATTACATCATTGAATTCGGGAAGCAACGGGAACTGTTATTACATTGGTAACGACCACGAAGCGGTATTGGTAGACGCCGGCATTTCCTGCCGGGAAACGGAGAAGAGAATGACCCGTCTGGGACTGTCAATGAAAAAAGTAAAAGCGATCTTTATATCGCATGAGCATATAGATCATATCCGTGGGGTAACGGTGCTGGCTAAAAAACACCAGTTACCGGTGTATATTACCCCGGCTACCCTCTCCCATGGCGGGTTGGTGCTGGATCCACTCCTGGTTATGTCATTTAACCCCTATGAGCCGGTGGAGATAGGTGGGTTAACCATCACAGCTTTCCCTAAATTTCACGATGCTTCGGAACCACATAGCTTTATTGTAGCTGGCAATGCCGTAACAATCGGGGTATTTACTGATATCGGTGCACCCTGTGAGCACGTGATCCGTCATTTTCAGCAATGCCATGCAGCCTTCCTGGAAGCCAATTATGATGAAGAAATGCTGGATAAGGGCCGGTACCCGTATTACCTGAAAAATCGTATCCGGGGTGGTAAAGGGCACTTGTCCAATACGCAGGCGCTGGAAATATTCAATAACTACCGCCCGGAATTCATGAGTCTTTTGCTGTTGTCCCATCTTTCACAGGACAACAACAACCCGGACCTGGTACAGTCGCTGTTTGATAAACATGCCAATGGCACCGGGATTGTGGTAGCTTCCCGTCACCGGGAAACCGCGGTGTACCGTATCGTTGCTACCAACTCTGGGGATATGCCTGCAGGAATGCCGCTATCAACGGCCACAACGGAAGTGCCACCAGGAAAATTATTTTAGCTGTTGTACGTTTTTTTCCAAAAAACAATCCTCCCAGTAAATACAAATAGAAAAGCAACAGGGGTACTACCACAGGGCTCAGCATAAAAGCGGCGAAGAACAGGTTATCCCATTGCTCTCCCGGATGAATAGGATCATAACGGCGCGTCCAGAAAAAGGGCCGGAGATGATGTTCTTCCACATACTGATTAAACGCCTCCACACTCTGGAAAGTAACAGCCGTACAGGTAGTTTCATCCACAATGAGGTATACGCCGTTATCCCGTTCTCCGATAATATGGTTACGGTAAAAATACCATACATGGAAATAAATGCTGTCTGATGCGGCATCCGGGCATTTAAGCCATTGTACCTCCGCCCTGTAGGCGCTGGTACCATCATATTCCATCCTGTTCCCGCCGGGAGTGGGCTTTACCCAGGCAGAAAGTCCGCTGCCATAGGCCGCCTGTAATATCAAACAATTGAGGATTATCCATAAAAAACGCATGCTGAACGGGTTGCTTAACGAGGCGTGAAAATAGGCAAATCTATTGGCATGTTTTATGGCAGTTACCAGTTACACTAAAAAAAACTTCACCATGGAAACTATCACCACCGCTGCTACCAACGAAGTATTGAATGATCTGATCGCCATTAACAACGATCGTATTGAAGGGTATGAAAAAGCATTGAAAGAAGTAACTGCTGACGACAACGACCTGAAAGGACTTTTTACCGCTATGATTGCAGAAAGCCACCAGCTGCGCAACGCCCTGGGCAATGAAGTACAGGCCGGCGGTGGCACAATGGCCAGCGGCACTACCACCAGTGGTAAAATATACCGGGCCTGGACGGATGTAAAAGCTGTTTTTACCGGTCATGACCGCCACACCATACTAGCCAATTGCGAAGCGGGAGAAGACGCGGCACAACGGGCTTATAAAGATGCCCTGGATCATGAAAGCCTGCCGGCATACATCAGCGAGTTACTCACCCAGCAAAAGGAAGCGCTGAAACATTCGCATGATAAGATAAAGAGATTAAGAGATGCGGCGAGAAAATAACCCGCATCTAAAAAACGTTATATTGCAGCCATAAACAATGCCTGCATGACCTACGAATTACCTGCTATGTACCAACGCCTCAGGAAGAAATACCCGGTAGTAACCGAGGCGGAATGGCAGCTACTGGATTCCATTGCTACCGTAAAACACATCAAAAAAGGAGAATCATTCCTGCGCTATGGAAAAGTAGCCAGGTATGCAGCCTTCGTGATATCCGGTATGTTCAAATTCTCCATCCTGGATGAAGAAGGCAATGAAAAAATCGTAAAATTCAGCTTCATAGACGACTTCCTCGCCAATTGCGAAAGTTATAATAAAAAGGCGCCTTCTGCGGTGAGCATTATTGCCGTGGAAGACGCTGTAATATTGAGAATTAACATAAAAAAACTACAGCCTTTATACGACCTGCACATGAATCTGCTGCACGTAAATTTGCAGCTTTACCAGGAAATATTGGAACAACAATCGGAGCATCAATACATCCTTTCTTTAAAAAGTCCGTTGCAGCGCTATAAATTCCTATTGGAACGCCGCCCGTTTATTATCCAGAAAATATCACTCACCAATATCGCCCGCTACCTCTACACCAGCCGGGAAGCCCTTAGCCGGGCGCGTTTATACCTGCTGGACAAGCACCGCAACTTTTGTGATTAAGATCACGATATCGTGAAGTACGGTACAATAGCTTTGTATCAAAAAATACGATGAAACAAAGCATGATTTTATTGCATGGTCTCTTTGGCGGATTGAGTAACTGGACGGAAGTAATAGCCCATTTTGAAGCGGATTATGATATTCATATTCCTCCCCTTCCCATTTATGATCAACACCCTGAAGATAATCTTGCTTACCTGGTGAAATACCTGGCCGGCTACATTGAAGCAGCGCAATTGGAAAAAGTAATCCTGGTGGGCAATTCACTGGGAGGCCACGTAGCGATTCTATACACACATCAATATCCCGAAAAGGTTAGTCAGCTCATTCTTACCGGCAGTTCTGGTTTATATGAAAACACCAATATGGGTAGTTATCCTAAACGAAGCAGCTATGATTATATCAAAGAAAGGGTAGTTAATATTTTTTATGATCCTGCCACCGCTACGGATGCATTGGTAGCGGAAGTATTTGCCACCACTACCGATGCCCGCAAATGTTATCACATCGTGAAGATGGCAAAATCTGCCAACCGCAATTATGTAGCTGACCTGCTACCGGCTATTGTTACACCGGTATTATTAATCTGGGGAGAAGACGACAGGGTGACTCCCCCGGACGTGGCATTGCAATTTAAAAGCTATCTGCCGAACGCTTCACTGGTCATGCTTTCCGCCTGTGGTCATGCACCCATGATGGAACGTCCGGCAGCATTTAATGCAGCGTTGGAATTATTCCTGCACCCTGCGGAGGCGTAATTTGCGATAGCCTGCCCATCCCAGTGCGAAAGCGATCAGGAAAGGCCATATCTGCACAAAAAACAAAAAGATATTCCGCAATATACCTGTTCCATCATGCAGGGCAGTGAGCAGTTCTGTGCCGAATCCTGCACGGCTGACCGTAGCGGGGTTCAACGCAATCTGTACATCGGTTACTTCCGGCTGATACAGTTGCACGGTCAGCGTAGAATAGTTTACATCATCCAAAATGGCCAGGTTATTCATTTTCCGGTCTATCACCGCGGCTTCTTTCTGATCTTTGTAGGCGGCAACATCCAGTGGAGTACTGTTGTTGTCTGGCACTACTTTATCTACCGGTGGCTTACCATGTTTCTCACGACGCGCAGCAGCTACTTCTTCTTTGGCGGACTGCTGTTGCTGTTGTTCATTCCTCAGCGCATTCGCCAGGTATTTGAGTGTCATATCCTGGTCTTTGACTACCCGGTGTTCAATATAACTGGCAATGGCGGTAAGCGACTGATCTACAGAATCCAGGCGTCCGGCCGGTACTTTCAAGGTAAGATTGGCGGTGGGAGTATATACCAGCAGGCGTTTAACGGAGTCCGAACTATATGGCAGCTGGTATTGCTGCACCCTTTCATTCGATAAGTTGCTTTCCACTACTACACCACCTAAGCTGGTCACCAGGTGTTCCAGTGCGGCAGTAGCTTTAAACACGCTGGGGACGCGGCAGCGCGTGTCGGCCGACTTTACTCTTTTCCGGGAAGGGGAACTAATATTGGTGATGTCATTGGAAAACGTGGTAGAATCGGCAATGGCCGCCATTGTTCTATCCTCTTTTGACAACTGGTCGGCAGTTGTCGCCAATGCTCTGTCTTCTTTGGATAAACTGCTACAGGCGCAAAGGCCTAATACGGGGATGATTACATAGTACAGTGAAGGGCGCATAACAGGAAATTTAAACTTTATACGCCGACGCCGCAAAAGGTAACCTGCCGGAATTGTTAAAATCACTTAACAGATTTCAGGCAGTAGCACAAGTGTATATTTTAGTACCTTTATTACTTATCAATAACATCATGCCCGTACTTCCGCAGAAATATCAATCCAGGAAAGCAGAAATTACTGCCAGCTTTATTGAAGCGGTGAATCAACACATAGATCAGATCCTGGATGGCAGCATAGACCGGATGTATCACATCAAAGATTTCGCCAGCCAGTTATTCATTCATCCCGTGCACCTGAGCAATACGATTAAGCTGCATACTAATCATGCGCCCTGTTATTTTTTTGAGATGCGGTTGATGGAAGAAGCCAGGAAGATGTTGCAGGATTCACAACTCACGATTACCGATATTGCAACGCGCCTCACCTTCGACAACTCTAATTTCACGAAATTTTTCAAACGGTTTGAAGGGGTGACACCCTCTCAATACCGGTTGCAGCATACAGCGGTTACATCAGAGATAACGTTGTAAATAGATAGGCTTCAGGAAGAAGTAATTATTGAGGGGTTTGTTATCAAACAAATCACCATCGTCAAAATAAAATCCGTTGGTAAATTCTGTTTTGGAGTTGAGTTGTATTTTCCCGGTGTTATGTTCTACAATGAAATACACGGGAATAATCACGTAATACTTGCCACTTTTACCGGTAAATTTATTCCAGCGGATATCCAGTTCCTGCATCCGGGAGAAGCGGGGTTTCAGATCGCTGGCCACATTGGTGGAACAATCCAACTTTGTAATTTCTCCATGATCTATTTCTGCTTTCAGGGAAAATGCCAGGCTCACCGCACCTGATTTCATGGGAGTCAATGCCGTATCAATAAACCGGCTTATTTGCTGATAAGTATTGTTAAAAGCTGTGGGTTGCTGTGCCCGGGCACTTACACCCCACCAAACAATGAGAATGGGAACGATATAGCCGGTAAAACAGCTAAACCTCTTAGTACCTGTTTTCATACGACATGAAATAACGTTAACGCCTATCCTATTTACCTAATTAAGATACGATTTCCTGCGGGCAAAAAGATTGCAGCCGGATAAAAAAACGCAGCAAAAACAGATCAGGCTGAATGGCATTTCATTGTATATGGCAGGGAAATATTATTTGAGCAGAAAGCAGAAGGCATAAAGCAAAAAGCTACTTTAGCGAATGATCAATGCGAGTTATATATCCGCGCTGGTCATTCGCTAAAGTAGCTTTTTGCTTTATGCCTTCTGCTTTGTGCTTTTTCTAAGCAGATAATGCGCAATGACTACTTCTATACAGGGAATAGCCAATATGAGCAGGAAAGTGGTCAATATGCCTTTCTGCAGCCCTTTGAGAAAATGGTCTACCTGTATGAGTGCAATGTTTACAAAGAGGCCCCCTTTAATCAACGTCGCTATTTCTGTTTGCATTACTTCGGCACTCACTTCTTCCTGTAAACCAATCTTTTCGGTTAACAGTTGCCGGATATATTTTTTGATGATATAAGCTACGCCCGCCCCTTTGGTGGTACGAAGCATGAAAGCGGCCAACTGACCTTTCACGCCGGCGGCGGAAGCCTGTTGTGTTAACGTTTGCCCATATACGTTATATATGGCTACGCCTACGGTATCGATCAACTGGTTAGAGCTCAAACCTGCCAGGGGAGACATTCCTCCCTCCTTTGAACTGAACAACGCCGATATGGCGATTGTTGCCTGCTCATCGAATACGGAGGGTACCTGTTTTGCATATACACTGTGATGTGCTTTAATGTCTTTACGCAAACTGTTAAAGAAACCCCATTTAAAAGCGAAAAAGCCTGCCAGCAGAGGCAACAGGAAAAAATAGGTGTAAGCAATATAACGTAGCCACTTATGAGAGCGATCTACGAGTATTCGTTTACGTAAGACTATCACCAGAACAACGGCCACGACAAAGGCCAGTAAACCGCTCAGGAAAGCGCCCCAGATAAAGGTAGCAGGATTGGTAAATTGCCCGACAAGGTTAAAATACGAAACAACGGATTTCATCAGTACAGAATTTTTGGGACACAATATAATGGAAAACCAAATGTTTACAAGCATCTCACGGGTGGATATTTCCACGGGCCGCTTCATGAGGCGGTAAAACACCGTACCCAATCAACCGGAAATTATCATGCCCCCTCCCTTGTAATTTAATTTGGCTGAAATAAAAAAACGACTACCTTTACATACCAAATGGTCGGTTTTATATGAAAGATACCAGGGAACTTATTCTCAACGCCACTTTAAAGCTCTTTCTGCAGAAAAGTTTTAAGGAGGTAACGATGAAGGAGATTGTGACAGAAACAGGGCTATCGAAAGGTGCATTTTACCACTATTTCACCAGCAAGGAACAAGTGTTTGAAGAAGTACTCAACTTCTTTTATGGAGATGTGATGACGGTAAACTATAGCTCTTTTCCAAAAGATTCATTACTGGATTTCCTGCATGCATACATAGCACATATCGACAAACAGATGAAATCGGCCAAATATGCTATGGGAGCAGATTTCAGCACTAATCACTACATGCTGATTTTCGACGGACTGAAAATGCTGCCGAATTTCAGAGAGGAGCATGCAGAAAGGCAAAAAGGAGAACTGAAGGCCTGGACTGAAATTGTAAAAACCGCACGCAAAAAAGGAGAAATTAAATCGGCCATGACAGATACACAAATTGCACGAATATTTATTTATTGTGGCGATGGTTTGGGTATCAATTTTATCATGCTGGACTCGTTACATAAAGCATCCAAAGAGCTACTCCCCCTTTGGGAAGGATTGTATAACGCATTGAAAGCATAAAAATAGCGGGTATCGTATAAGCGGCATCGTTAGTACAGGCGGAGATTTGTACAATATCAAACCATCAGTATTAGCTTTCCCTGCAATGCCATGTGGTAGCAGCATTTGCCCAATAACAGGCTGGCCCACATGATTCATCAGGAATTGGCAACAATTCTTTTTTTAAAACCCAAAAACATACCGACTGGTCGGAATTGTATCCGACCGGATTTACTGTGCCAATTTTTTCACACTTAAAAATAAACCGATCGTTCGGTTTTACATTCAACGATCAAACAACTTATATGAAAAAGAAAACCTTAAAACTGCTCGTCATCTCCCTGGCAGCAGTAGCCGCCACGGTTACCGGCGCCTGGTTCCTGGTAAAATCCAGGGCGTTTGCTTCCACAGACAATGCACAACTGGATGGCGATATTGTACCCATTCGTGCCGGGGTAGCCGCGTACATTGATGCCGTTCGCTTTAGCGACAACCAACCCGTAAAAAAAGGCGACACGCTGGTATTACTTAACACCGTCGCCCTGGAAGCCAAAGTACAACAAGCCATCGCTCTATTGGAAAGTGCCCGGCAAAACCTCAGTACATCAGACCTGAAAGCATTAGCCAGCAGCCAAAATGCACATGCAGCCGTACAAAATGCAGCCTCCGATAAACAAACCATTGCCGCCGCCGCGGCCAACCTCGCCAAAGCCCAACAAGATTTCGACCGGTCCTCCCAACTGCTTAACATCAAAGCCACTACACTGGAACAACACGAAGCCGCCAAAACCACCCTCCTGTTAGCCAGGGCTGATTACGAAAAAACAGTCAACCGGGAGCAAAGTACCTACACCACCGCCCTGGGCCTCGAAACTCAGGCGAAAGCAGAACATCAGCAAATATCAGTAGGACAGGCACTCGTAAAACAACGACAAGCCGAACTCAAACTGGCAGAGGAAGAACTCAGCCACGCCTACGTCACCGCCCCCTTCGATGGATGGGTGACTAAACGCACGATCAAAGCAGGGCAATATATCAGCGTAGGACAAACCCTCTGCGCCCTCATTGACGATCAACACCTATGGATCACGGCCAATTTCAAGGAAACAGAGCTACCTAAAATAAAACCCGGACAACCAGTGGAAATAACACTGGACGCCTTTCCAAATGCTCCGCTCCATGGTCATGTGGCCTCGTTCAGTGGCGCTACCGGTGCTAAATTTTCTTTGCTGCCTCCGGACAACGCTACTGGTAACTTCATCAAAATTACCCAACGCTTCCCCATCCGGATTACCATTGATCAAATGAGCAACAGTCCCCTGTTCCCCGGCTTAAGCGCTTTCGTGAAGATAAATATCCAATAACATGACCACTACTTCTGCCGTTACTCCCATCACTTACCCTACCGGCGCGGCGCGTTGGATACTACTCCTCACCGCCGTTTCCTGTGCCGTACTGGAACTGATTGATACCACCGTAGTGAATGTATCCCTGCGGGAAATCAGCGGTAACATCGGCGCTACCACCACAGAAATTGCCTGGGTGGTGACTGCCTATAGCATTGCCAACGTAATTGTAATTCCGCTATCTGGTATGTTGTCGAACCTGTTTGGCAGAAAGCTATATTTCACCGCCTCCGTAGCCCTCTTTACCTTTTCCTCTTTTATGTGCGGCTGCTCCACCAGCCTGTGGGTGCTGGTAGCCTGGCGCTTCATACAAGGCATTGGCGGCGGCGGCATCCTGTCTACCGCACAGAGTATTATCATGGATGCTTTTCCTCCTGAGCAAAGAACTACCGGCCTCGTGATATTTGGTTTAGGTGTTATACTCGGTCCCTCCTTTGGTCCCATTCTCGGTGGCTATATCACAGATAACTTTTCGTGGCATTGGATCTTCTTCCTCAATATCCCTATCGGTACCGCTGCAGCGTGGTTATCCTGGCGATATGTACAGGACCTTGCCGATGCTGAAAAGCCGCGGATAGATGTATGGGGCATTTGCTTCCTCGCCATCGGCATTGGCTCCCTGCAATACATCCTGGAGGAAGGCACTACCGCCGACTGGTTCGCGAGCAGTGAAATCACTTTTTTCTTCGTGCTTTCCTTAATAGGGCTGACTGCTTTTGTAATCCGGGAGTTGTCCATCGACTACCCCGCTGTTAACCTCCGGTTATACCGCAACTTCAACCTGGCGATGGGCAGCGCTATGAACCTGATTGTAGGTATTATCATGACCGGCACCCTGTTTATTTTCCCTCTTTTTGTACAGGTGTCACTGGGCTGGACGGCCACGCAAACCGGGGCTTTTATGATTCCTGGTATGCTGGTGACGGTTGTTGGCATGGTGATCGTCAAAAAGACCATGGAGAAAGGCCTCAATCCTAAAATCATTATCCTAACCGGGTTAGGCCTTACCTGTTTATTTCTGTTTATGATGTCGTTTTCCTCTCCGGAATCGAATAGCAGTAATTTCTTCTGGCCCTTCATGATCCGTGGCATCGGCGCCGTCATCATGATTATGCCGGTAATAGGCCTGGCCACAGCCGGCCTGCAGGGAAAAGACCTGGCGCAGGCAGTAGGCTTATCCAATATGCTGCGGCAATTAGGAGGCGCATTAGGTGTGGCTTTACTGAACATCTACCTGAGCCATGAAAATGCAGCGGTACGCATGAATATGATACCCGCTATCAGTCTTTATAACCCAACCAGTACCAATTACATTAACAACATACAACAAAGCATGGCCGGCCAGGGTTATGGCCCGGATGAATCCACCCAACTTGCCTGGCAGCTAACAGACAGCGCACTCACCAAACAAACCTTGCTGATCAGTTACAACCATGGCTTCCTCATGGTAGGGCTGGTAATGCTGCTGGCGGTTCCCCTCGTACTGATGATACGGTATAAAAAAACAGGGGCGCCTGTTACCATGACAGACGCCCATTAAACAATTCAGACACAAATTTATAAATACACATCAATGAAACCTTTTCTGCTCACCATATTAACCGGTTTAACGCTCACCGCTCATGCGCAAAGCAACCCGCCCAGGCAACTGAACCTACAGCAGGCCATGGACCTGGGCCTCGCCAACCGCTTTGATATGAAAGCCAATAAATACAATATTACCCTGGCAGATAATACCCTGCAAAAAAGCAAGACTGCCTGGCTACCAGATATCAACGCGAATGGGAATATTCATTATCAAACCCAGCTACAGGCCACTTTTATCCCACCTGGTTTTGCCGGGTCCGAAAAGCCTACCATCCTGGCATTGGGCGCCAAAAACGCTACCGTCCTGGGTATAGAGCTGCAACAACCCTTACTGCAGCCCACGCTTAACACGGATATTAAAATTGCCCGTAATCAACTGGCACTACAAAAAGAGAAAAACAGGTCAGACGAAATCAATATCAAAGTCCAGATTGCTACGGCGTATTACAATGTGTTGCTGAAAGATTTACAGCAACAGATAGCGATAAAAGATGAGCAGCGTTTTCATGAATACTACCAGCTGGCAGCAGGTAAATACCAACAGGGGGCCCTCATTAAAACAGACTACCTGCGTGCCCAACTGGATTATCAAAACGCTAAAATTACCACTACCAGCGCCTCCCAGAATTATGACCTGGCCGTAAAAAACCTTAAATATCAAATCAATGTTCCTGCCGGCGACTCCCTCACGTTAACGGATACACTGGGCATCAGCGAGGTAACTGCTATATCGGCGAACAACAATTATACTAACAGAACAGAGCTTAAACAATTGCGGCTGGAAGAACAGGATATCCGGTTGCAATTATATAAAGCCCGGCAATATGCTATTCCTACGTTATCTGCCACCGCCAATTATTCCCAACAATTTTTATATACCAATTTCGACTATGCCCGTGGGCAATGGTGGAGTCCTTTTAGCTACGTAGGGGTAAAATTGAGCATCCCGGTTGCTGGTCATCTTAAAAACAAGCATAATATCCGGAACTACCAGTTGCAGGCAGCACAAGCGGCTGATCACCTGCAGCAACAAACAAATGATGTGCTGTTTGAGGTACAACAGGCCACTACGGAATTAAACAATGCTTTGCTGAATGTGCAAACCACACGAAGTAACTACGAACTCTCTGAACAAATTTACCAGCAGCAACAAAAGGAATTTGCATTGGGCAGCTTTGCGTATAACAACCTGCTAGAAACGGAAAGGTCTATCAGCTCCGCGGAGCAGCAATATATAAAAACGCAGTACGACTACCTGGTGGCGCAAATAAAATATAAAAAAGCAATAGGCGCCTTCTAAAACTTAACGGTTTTCCCGGTGCGTACAGATTCCCTTGCGGCCGACAGGATGCGCACTACCATCACATTGTTGGCCGGCGCGTACAAGCCATGATCCGGCATTTTAACGGTACCGTTCAATACATCTATGAGATAACGGAAAGGATCTTCATATACGGGTACGTCTGCCGCATTGATATGCCGGGTTATGGCAGGCGTACGCTCGTTGTTTCGTTGTATCAGCGTGTTTTTATCGGCGGCTATTAAGTATCCTTTATCGCCATAAATTTCCATATCCTTACGGCTGAATGTCCAGTTCCACGATGCCTGAATGGTGCACTGGGCATCTCCGTAATCTACCAGGATGGTAGCATCATCTTCTACTTTGGGATAAATCAATGGTTTGTAGTGCCGCGCCACCGCAGTAACGGATACGGGCATACGATTTTTCATGAGATGCGTCATCAGGTTGGCGCCGTAGCAGCCAAAATCCATCAGGGCGCCACCGCCGTTCAGTACGGGGTCGGTGAGCCATTGGAGAAATTCCGGTCCACAGCCTATTTCCTTTGGCCCCTGGTGCCCATCATTAATGGCGACTTTCCTGACCTGTCCGGCGAAGCTGCTGTCTTCCAGCAACTGGAATGTTTTTGCTACAGAGGGGTACCAACTGGTTTCGTAATCGGTCAGGAGCTTTACCTGGTATCGGCGCGCCATGGAGTCCATCCATTGGGCATCCGCCACGGTGGTAGCCAGCGGCTTCTCTACCATTACGTGAATATGCCGGGGGGCGGCAGCGGCCACTACCTCCCGGTGTGCTTTAATAGATCCAAATGCCAGCACAGCGGCCGGTTTTACCGCATCGAGCATTTGATCCACGTGGGTATAAAATATATTTTCCGGCAGGTGATATTGCCTGGCGCGCAGCTTTGCCAGCGCCGTATCCGGCTCATAGATGCCTACAATACGGATATCGCCTTTGTCGGGCCGCCCCAGGATAAAGGCCGCATGACCATGGGAAACACCGGCTACGGCTACACGTAATGGCTGTGCCAGGATGCAGCCCATAGCATGCATCAGCAGGAAAGTAAGTAAAACAATACGCATTCCTAAATCTAGGAAATATGTTTTGTTTCTAATAGTGTTTTAGTAAGATGGCTTCCAGCCTTTGCCTTCCCAATAACCGATTACCGGCAGGTAAGGGCCGTACTTATGTTGTGCCGTAGAAAAAGTATCTGCAAAAGGGCCTTTGTCATAATCGATGGCCTTTTCTTCTACATGCGGATAGTCGAAATTCTTTACATCCGGGCGGTGGTGACGGCTGTCGTCGTTTACAAAAGCCGCGATGTCCATGGCTTCTGCGTCGGAGAGGAAAGGTTTATCCCAGGTTGCTTTATCATAGGGCATATTGGCTTTTAACCACTGTGCCTGCTTAATCACGCGGTGCATGCTGGATCCTGGCTGGTATCCATAAGGTCCCCATAGCGGCGGATAAGTATAGGTGATATTATCACTACGCAGTTGTCCGGCTCCTTCCGCACCGTGGCAGCGGGCGCAATGTTGTACGTATAACTTTTCGCCACGTTCCGGGCTGGCGGCTACATCCGGCAGGGTGACCTCCAGGTTTTTAATGCCTTTAGACGGCTTGTCTTTGGGTACAAAGCTATTGATCCATCTGAAATACGACAGGAACGCCACCATCTCTTTACTGTCCAGAGGCAGCGGTTTACCGTTATGCGGGCGGGTCACACAGTTGTTCACCCTTTCCGCAAGGGTTAGCACATGCCCTTCCCTGGCGCGGTATTGCGGGTAGTGCTCATGAGATAACATGAGGTTGAAGGAAAAAGGTTTGGTACCTCCATTCTGATGGCAATTGGTACAGTTCATTTTGTTACCCAGGTATTTACCATTGATGCCTTCCGGCCCAATGTAATAGGCGGTGTTGTACATCAGCTCCTGTCCGTATCTTACGGCGTCCCCGTATTTATCATGCGGAATGGCAGCAGAATCCACGGTGGGCAATAAAGTCGCTACTATAGGTGTGGGTTCTTTCTTCCTTTCTTCCGCAGCCTTTACATTGGACTGGCAGGAATAGAAAACAATAGCAGCCGTGGCCATCACGAAACCGCCGGTAACAAATCGCTGTAAATTCTTCATAACTGGCAGAGGTATTTATCTTCCTAAAAAATTAATTCACTATAAAATCAGGCAACTGTTCCCGGGGGATAAATTCCGCGCGATAGGGAATAAAACCGCAGCGAAGGCGCCATAGTGGTGTTCCGGTCCGGTCGGTCAACAATACCGTATTTCTTTTAGAGCAGCATTGCAGCACGGTTTGATGATCCACCAGGTAAGCACTGCCCATGCGGTCGTTGAACAAATAAGTTGGAATGGGTGTACGTAATGTAACGGTGGCCGTTTTCGCGCTTTCATCCAGTTGAAAAGCCAGTGTTTGAGATTGCTGACGGGATACGCCATTGTCGAACAGCATCAGGTCATTTTCTGCATTGATATGTACTGCGTGGCCCATATCAAAGGCCGCTGAATCCGGGATGTGGAAGTCCCCGTTGCGTCCAAATTTCCAGATCACTTTGCCGCTGTGGGCATCCAGCTTCCAGATTTGTCCGTTGTTATAAAAAGAGATGAGGTAGTTACCATCTTTATCGTAGCTGAGGCTGTTGGCATGCATCCAGTCCATGCGACTGCCCATAATATCTTTATCGGTTAATGGATCGAGGGCGTCAAATACGGTCCACTCCCATTGTTTGTGTCCTTTGCGGTCTAATACCAGGATACCATCACTTCTAACGGTATCGTGTGCGGTGCCACCTTTGGAGCTGAGGTCAAAAATGCGTTCTGTGGTGCTTAACAATACAATATTATTCTCCGGGGTGAGTAGCACTTCGTGGTGTGCGTTGGCAGTAAAATCGCCCTGCCCTTTCTGAAGGTGGAGCAGGGTGTCTCCATTCAGGGAGATCTCCATAATCTGGTTGCCGTAGCTGGTGGCATATTCTTTACTGCCTAAAATGCAGAGCAATGTTTGATGTGCAGTGAAATGCGCCGTTTTAAAACCGGTGCCTTTTACCTGGTGATACCATACCACTTTTCCTTTGCCACTCAATAGGTATAATACACCTGGTTCATCGCGCTGACTTAACAACACGTACCCTTCTTTAAAACGGGCGGGTACTTTCTCCGGCTGCATGCTATCGATGTTAAAAACATCCTGCACCCAGTATGGCATCGGTGCTTTTGCATGTTGTTGGTGACAGGCAACACAAGTAATCAGTAACGCGAGTAAAACGAGGCCGTATTTTTTCATCATTATTATTTAGCGAAGAGGATCTTGTCTTTTACAAGATTAAACTGCTGTTGATGATTTTATTCCTTTTATTGAGTTAGGACCAATATCAAATAGGGTTTTCTAAAAAAGGATAGCAAATTATTTAAGGTAATAAAATCGTCAACAGCAATTTAATCCTGTACTAAGACAATATCCGCAACATTATTTCCAAAGCGGATTTTGTGTTGCTTTTGGATTTGATTTCAGTTCAGCACCCGGGATAGGGAAGAAATAGTGTTTAGGCATAAATAAATCTGCGCCTTGTTTCTCGTGTGCTTTCAATGTGGTCACCATCTGCGCCGCATCTTTATTCCATCTCTTCAGGTCGTAAATGCGATTTTGTTCGAAGAATAATTCCAGTAATTTCTGGTGATCAATTTCCGCCATCACATCTGCTTTAGCAGGAAGATCGGCGGATGTTTTCGCTTTCAGGCCAGCTCTTTGTCTGATGCGGGCCAGGTCAGCGATGGCGGCCGGAAGATTACCATTTTGTGCGGCAGCTTCTGCGTGTAACAATAATACTTCGGCAAAGCGGAATACGCGGTTATTGGCAGTAGAGGGTGTTGCTCCCCAGTAGTTATCGGCTGATGCTACGTTACGCCATGCGCTGGTACCTTTCTTGATCAGGAAACGGCCGTAAGTGGTAGTATCCAGTTTGGTAGTGGTTTTGGTTAAGCGATCTATTTTAGACGCCGCAGAACTCCACAGGCTGTCCGCAGTTAATCCGTTATAAAAGGTGGTATCTTTTTCTCCCAGCCGGCCATATCTCCAGGTGAGGGAAGCATACATTCTTTTATCAAATTTGGTATCAGATCCAACAGGACGTTGCTCTTTTACGAATTGTGCTACCAGGTAGTTGGAAGGCAGGTATTTAAACCATCCACCACCCGCGGGGGTACCAATAAACTGAGGCTCATAGTTGTACATAGGTGAGTTGGCATTTTCTGTACTCCATGCGCCGTATTGATTACCCAATGGTGCGAATGTCCATTCGAATACGGATTCGATATTATTTTCGTTCTTGTCGGTGAAATTATCTTCATAATTATCTACCAGATCATATGTATAGGGAGCTTTATACAGCAGCTCGAAAGTAGTCTGCGCTTTTGCATAATCTTCCATGAACATATACGCCTTACCCAGGTAAGCTACAGCAGCACCACTGGTGGCTCTACCCAGTTCTTTGGGATCGCGTTTTGCCGGAAGACCTGCTGCTGCATCGCTCAGGTCTTTTACCACCTGTGCCCATACTTCTTCTTTGGTGCTGCAGGGAGTAGCATAATCATCGGTTGTTTCCATGGGCTTGGTTCTGAGAGGAACACCACCCCAGTTGGAAGCCAGGATATAGTAAGACAATCCACGCAGGAATTTAGCTTCTGCTACATATATTGCTTTCTTGGCGGGATCGATATTAACAGCATCGATTTTTGACAGCAACAGGTTTACGCGGTGAATACATTGATAAGAAGCACCGAAAATGCTGCTCAGATCACCGTTGTTTTCATCGTTTGTAAACGTAACTACCTGCCAGGTAGGTGGTTCTTCACCGGGAATAGTAAATACATCATCTCCCAGTCCGTTGATATCTCCTATACCCTGGAAAGGCCCCCAGTAGCCATAAAGGGAAGAGCGGATAGGGCTGTAACTGGCGCCCAGTGCAGCGCTTACATCAGATTCTGTTTTCCAGAAATTTTCATCGGTTACATGATTAGGATCTTTTTGTTTCAGGAAATCCTTTTCATTACAGCCGGCTGCTGTTGCCAGCACCAGCGCAAGTGCACCTATATATTTATATGTTCTTTTCATGTTGTAATGCGGTTAATCAATTAAAATGTAAGATTCAGACCAACGAGGAAAGTGCGGGACAAAGGATAAGCATCCCATAAGTTGTCCATACCTCTGTTTAACACATTGCTATTGTCACCGCCCAAATCCGGGTTATAACCTTTGTATTTGGTGATGGTGAACAGGTTTTCGCCGGAAGCAAATACTCTCACTTTTTCAATACCCCATTTGGAGGTCAGTGATTTTGGCATGCTGTAGCCTAATTCCAGACGTTTGAAGCGCAGGTAAGAACCATTTTCCAGCCATCTGTCGGAATTAGCCATGTTATTATTGTTAGGATCATCCAGTGCAAAACGAGGGAAGTTGGAATGATTTTGCGGTGTCCAGGCATTCAATACATCCGTAGAGAAGTTGGTTACTTCATTCATTTTATCCATCCAGATTCTTCTGCCGTTGTAGATCTTGTTGCCAGTTACAGCTTCCAGGAACAGGCCCATGTCGAAGCTCTTCCAGGAGAGATTAGCTGATAAGCCCATGTTGAATTTAGGGAAAGGACTGCCCATGAATTGTTCATCCTGGCTATCGATGATACCATCGTTGTTAGCATCTACATAACGCACATCACCGGGTTGAGCATTCGGCTGAATGAGTTTACCATTTTTGCTGTGTGCCTGTACTTCTTCTTTAGAGTTGAAGATACCGTCTGTTTTCACTAAGAAGAAGGCACCAATCGGGTAACCTACTTTAGCCCTGGAGATACCACCAAACTCTTGTCTGCCGGAACCCACGGAGATACCCATCATTTCATTGGCAGTGTGTCCGAGGCTGAATCCGAAGCGATAATTTAAATCTCCTTTTCTATCTGTATACTCAAGAGACACCTCGTATCCTTTATTCTGGATGATACCGGCATTCAGGGTAGGCGAACCTGTTTTACCCACAGAAAGCGGGAAAGGTACGTTTAACAATACACCGGTGGTTTTTTTGCTGAATACGTCAAAGATCACAAAGAACTTATTATCCAGGAAGCCCGCATCCATACCTACGTTGGTGATTTTGGTTTCTTCCCAGGACAGATCTCTTGGAGAGGCGTAACCGCTGGCAGTAGCACCTGGCCATAACTGACCACCCTGTACGTAGTTGAGGCCGCTGATGATAGTGCTTTGTGTTAAATAATCCCCAATTTCCTGGTTACCCAGCTTACCCCAGCTACCACGGAACTTCAGGGTATTTACGATGTGGCTGATACCGGAGAAGAAGTGTTCATTATGAACATTCCAACCTGCGGAGAAGGATGGGAAAGAACCATACTGGTAGTCATTGGCAAAACGGGAAGAACCATCGCGTCTTACGGAAGCAGAGAACAGGTAACGGGAGTCATAAGAATACATCACTCTCGCAAATTTTGAAACGATGCTGCTAGTGGTAGCACTACCATCATTTTTCTGAGAACCGGCATCACCTGTAGATAATACAGAGGTTCCCACCAGCAGGTTATCGCGGGAAGCAGAGAAGCCGGAGCTGGTATTCTTCTGAGCGGTATAACCCAATAATGCGTTGATGCTGTGTTTACCCAGTTTTTTATCGTAGTTGAGGGTATTTTCTACCAGCCAGCTATTCGCTGTTCTGTAGCTCTGTGATAAGTCAGGTAAGGTGTTGGCAGAATTACCATCATCGAATGCGCCGGTGAAGGTGCGGTTGGTACCTTGTAATTCCGTCAAACCTACGTTTAATTTATATTTCAGTCCGTCTATCAGTTTTACTTCTGCAAAAGCGTTTGCCAGCAGGGAAGTTTCTCTGTCGGTGTTGTCGATATTATCGAGGCGGGCCACCGGGTTAGACAGGTTTTTCATGAATGTTGGTCTTCTGCCGTATCCACCCAACAGGTTGGAGGCATCGTATACCGGAACAGTGGAAGGCATCATGAGGGCGCTACCGATGAGGGCATGCACCGCATCACCACCACCGGGGTTCATGCGGTTAGATCCTCTCTTCACCATTACGGTTTCGCCTATACGTATTCTACCTTTATCATATTCGGATTTGATTCTGAAGTTAGCGGCGTTGTAGCTGGTATTTTTGATGGTACCATCTTCTTTGAGGTAGCCACCAGATAAGTTATAGGTAAAATGTTGGGATCCGCCGCTGAAGTTTACGTTAGTACGGGTGAGCAGAGCGCTTCTGAAAATGGCATCCTGCCAGTTGGAATTAGCGGTTGTTTTTGGATCGTATGCCGGAATGCCAGAGATATTGGCACTCATCAGTTTTGTCCATTGTTCGCTATTGAGTACGCTCAGTTTTTTCTGTACGTTTTGTACACCGAACCAGGTATCTACTTCCAGTTTAGGCATAGATTCTTTGCGGCCGCCTTTGGTGGTTACAATAACTACGCCGTTGGCAGCACGTGCACCGTAGATGCTGGCTGTAGCCGCATCTTTCAGCACTTCAATAGATTCTACATCATTAGGGCTTACACCATCGATGTTGCTTACAAAAACTCCATCTACGATGAACAGCGGTGTATTGTTACCCAGGGTGCTCATACCACGGATGGTGATTTTCATGCCCGCGCCGGGTGCACCATTGGAAGATTCGATGGCTACGCCAGGTACACGGCCCTGGATAGCGGCACTGATATTTTTAGATACGTTTGCACTGATAGCCCCCACTCTTACAGAAGATACCGCACCGGTAACATCTTTTCTTTTCTGGGTACCATATCCTACTACTACCAGTTCCTCTGTTTGCACTGCTTTAGGTTTCAGGGCAATGTCGAGTGCGCCGGCCTGGGATACTGTTCTTTCAATGGTTTCATAACCTACGAAAGAGATCACCAGTATACCGCCGTTGTCGGGTAATTGCAGGGTATAGCTACCTTTTGCATCTGAACTGGCGCCTTTGGTGGTGCCTTTCAGTTTGATGGAAGCACCGATGAGCGGCTCCCCGGTATTGGCATCTGTAATTTTACCAAATACAGAAATATTAGCTACCGGTTTGGGGGCTTCATCCACCTGGTCGGTTGGCTTTGCGGAAAGAATAATAGTATTGTCTACAATGCTGTAATTGAGTTTTTTATTTACTAAACACTTACTCAGTACGTACTCCAGGTCGGCCTGTACGACTGCTACAGATACTTTGTCTGCCTGTTCCAGCATTTCGGTATTGTAGAAAAAGGCATACCCGGTTTGCTTCCGGATTTCCCTGAAAACCTTCGACAATGCCACGTTGTGCATGTTAAGGGTTAGTTTTTGCGAGTACCCGGTTGCACTTACCTGCATTGCCAGTACAAATAGCAAAAAAGCAGCTAGTTTCATAACTTTCAGCATTTGGGCCCATACCCTGGTCGTAGGGTATTTGCCAGCATGTCTAAATAGCATAGATTTGTTAAGTTTTTGGTGAGCGTTAAGCTGTTTAGGTCAAATAAGCGCATAACATGCCTGCCAGACATTTTAGCCGGGGACGTTGCCGCGTTCCCGGTTTTTTTTGTCCGAAACATTATTATACGAAGATCCTGGTTGTTACATCCTTATAATTGGTGTGTTTATTTTACTTCAACGATGATTTCTTTTCCTGCTATTGTGTATTGTATCCCGGCTGTTTTTAAAATGTGTAACGCCTGGGATAACGTGGATTGCTTGCGGATAGAACCGGTATAGTGCTTATCCGGTACTGGTCCGTTAAATTTTACTTTGACATCGTACCAGCGTGCCAGCTGTCTCATAACTGTGGTGATATCATCGTCATCAAACTCGAACATACCTGATTTCCAGGCAATAATTTTATCAACGTCAGCTTCGCCTACTGTCAACTGCTGGCTGCCTTTGGGCAGCATTGCCTGTTGAGAAGGGGCCAGCACTACGCTGTTACCGGAGGGGGTGGCTACTTTAATTTTTCCTGTTACCAGGGTGGTGTTGATGGCCTGTTCATCGTCGTAGGCCATGATATTGAAAGCGGTGCCCAGTACGGCTACTTTCGGTCCATTGTTCACTTGTACCTGGAAGGGTTGTGCGGCATTTTCGGCTACTTCAAAATAGGCCTCTCCGCTGAGATATACGGTCCTGTCTTTTTCTACAAACTTTGTGGGGAACCGCAGGGAGGAAGCGGCATTCAACCATACTTTGGTGCCATCTGGCAATACCAGCTGGAACTCTCCTCCTCTTGGGGTAGACAAGGTATTGAACACTACCTGGCTGCCGGTGTTGCCGGCATCATGATAAACGAGCTTACCATTATCTTTATTAATACGGGTACCATCCATTTCTTTCAGGCCATTGCCCTGGATAGTATCGAGCGCTACTTCTGTACCATCTCCCAGTTGCAGGCGGGCTTTGGGAGCACCCGGCGCTACATCCTGCTGGGCCAGTACAGGCGTTACGGCAGATGGCGTATGCTGGTAGCCAAACTGGTACCAGAGGGCGCCGCCGCCAATTAACAGCACGGCTGCAGCTGCTGCCCGCCAGCGATAAAGCTGGCGTACTTTATTTTTCGTTGTATTAGATTGATCAATATGTTCCTGCAACAAGGTTTTGAACTTGCCCACTTCCACGTCTAACCGGCCCTGCTGACCGTTGATCACCTCAAATGTATACCTGGCCCGGTCAAATGCAGTGCGTTTGTCCGGGTTGTCGGCGATCCATTTCTCCCAGTATTGTATGTGCTGTTCATTTGTGCCCATACAATAACCCAGGAAAGAATCGTCTAACAGGAAATCTTCAGCGACGTTAAAATTTTGGTCCATTGTTACTGTTGATACTAAGTAGTGTAAGAAAACAGGAATTATTCCCAAGAAAAAGGAAACTTTTTTTAAAAAAAGTTTTTTACCGCCATAACCACATCAAAATCAACACTATCAATTCTACGGATAAACTTTTAAGGGCGCTGCCCAGTGTATTGTAAGCGGTTTTGGTAGTAATCCCTACCCGCTTCCCTACTTCTTCCATGCTCAGGCCATCGAAATACCGGAGTTGTATTAATTCTTTTTGCCGGGGAGTCAGCGTGGCCAGTGCGCGTTTTACTTTCTGTTTTACCTCTTCTGATGTTTGCATCGCTACAATACATTCTTCATACGAAAGCTCATGGGGACTGGTGGTGTCCGCATAGGCGTCTGCGGCTTCACTGGATTTTTTTGACTGGCGGATGCCGGCAAAGATTTTCCGGCGCAGATATGTAAACAAATAAGACTTTACATTATTCACCTCCGACAGCTTGTGACGCTGGTCCCATATTTCGAGGAACATGTCGTTAATGGCATCTTTCGTGATCTCAATATCTCCACAACTACGGATTCCATAGCTAACAAGATTAAAATACAGGTGTTCGTATAGCGCTACCAGGGCAGTTTGTTCATTGCCCCGGATCTGGTTCCATAAACCAATGTGTACACCCGCCTCATTTGCCGGGGAAGCTGCAGATTGCTCTTGAAATGGTGTTGGTTGCTCACTGTTCATCTGACTTGCGCTATTTCATAAAAGTGGAATGGGAGGTGGCATTCGCTACCGCTGCCAATAAGCAACCATAGGGAATGCCGCGACTATCAGCTTACTGCTATCTTTATCACTACTTTTTTAACCGGCATCGGTGTACTTACCTTGATATTAGGCATGTGCAGATCGGTCGGGAAAAAGATCGCAAACATCCCTTTCTCCAACCGGGAAAAAAACACCGGGTTTTCGGCAAACAGCTGGTAATCGGCCGTTTCATCATACGCTTTTGAGGGTACCTGGTCTTGCAGGAAATCATGCCCAATCAGTTCCGAACCGGATACGATATATTGTACATCGATGTATTTCTTGTGCGATTCCATCTGTTCTGTGGAAGCATCTACGGTATCATATTCATTGACAATAGCAAAGATGTTGGTGCCGTCAATCTCATATTTACCTTTTTCCAACAAGGTCAGATCGGTTTGCGCCAGGTATTCAAAGGCCTTTATAAATTTAACGCCCAGGCGGTAATAAAGATGGGCGTTCTGCAGTGTGTCCAGTATCATGCGTAGTAAAAAATGTATTAATCAATTGGCAAGATACTTTTTTTTCCTTTTACCCAACCTTTTGCTATTAAACCCCCGTTTACTTTATTAAATAACCCGACATCCTGTGAAACATATGCCACTATTTAATTGGATTCTTCCTGTTAGCCGTTATTGCGTTCGCCGGAGTTGAAAGTACCGCCGGAAATATATCATGATACATCCCGCAAAGCTGCTGCCCCGGCGTAAATAATCAGTTGCGTAACAGGTACGGCTGTATAGCTTTTTCCCATATGGCATATCCTTGTTTGTTCATATGCAACATATCCTCCAGGAACAATTCCTTGCGGGGAAGCCCTTTTTTGTCCAGCATTTTTGAATAGATATCTACAAACACTGTATTTTTCTTATTGGCCAGGAATTGTTTGATCAGGGCATTGGCTTGCCTTGCTTTTTCGAAATAGGCAGCCCTGGAGGGACTGGGTTTTATAGAGATGTAAATAAGCGGGATATCCGGTAACTCCGTCCTGATCCGGGTATACAACCCATTAAACCGTTGCAGCAGCGTATCTGCGTTTGCGTTAGCTGCCGGCAGGTCATTTTCACCTACATATATTACAATTTGTCTTGGTGAATACGGGAAAATGATACTATTGGCGTAGAAGGTGACATCATTGGTTTCCGCTCCACCAAAACCCCTGTTCAGTACTACATACTGGCTGAAATTCCGCTCCAGGTCGTCCCATTTCCGGATAGAAGAGCTGCCGATAAACAAAATGGGATGTGGCGGCGGCGCGTAAATATTATCGTACTGCCGGATGGTATGAATATCGTTGGCAAACCGTGCCGGCGACTGTGCAATTAAATAACCGCCGACATGCAATATCATGCATGCTAAGAGCAACAAAGATTTTTTCATAACAATTTAATGATTGCGGAACCGTTAAATTAGTCGAAAAAAAACTAATTTAAAACAGACTATACGATGAATACCCATCCTGTGAATCTCGCCGTTCGTTTTCTGCTCGAAATTATTATGCTGATTGTATTAGGTTGCTGGGGCTGGCACCTGGGTACCGATTGGTTACGCTATTTGCTGGCGGCAGGTTTTCCGTTCATCGCTGCCATTCTCTGGGGCCAATTCCGTATCCAGAATGATCCTAAACCGGCACCCATTGCTATTCCAGGGCCGTTGAGACTGCTGCTTGAATGGGTATTATTCGGACTGGCGGTATATGGATTGCACGTGCTGGGACATCCGCAACTCAGTATATGGATGGCTATCATTGTGATCATCCACTACGCCGTATCTTACGACAGAACCTGGGTGATGCTGCAAAACAAGCCCTACAACGGATTTGCAGGTAAAACTTTTATGGGACAAAAACCTTAGAAATACCACACCATTTCCGGCGCAATACCCACATTTACGGTGCTCCCCTTTTTCAAACCGGTATCCGTGGTTTTGATAGTGAGTAACTCCGCCCCTATCGCCACGGTTGCTTCGAGATAGCTGCCGTAAAAACTGACGTCCTGGATTTTACCACTCACGGCATCTTTCTTTGTCCGCACCAGTTTAAGATCTTCCGGGCGTACAAAGATGTTTTTGCCATTGAGTGTGATACCGGGTAATCCTTCCAGTATAGTGGCTTTTGCGGGGGAGAGCAGGTTATATTTACCAAATAATCCTGCTACATATTCGTTCACCGGCTGGTTATAAATTTGTTGTGGAGATCCCTGTTGTACAATTTCTCCATCTTTCATCACAATCACTTCATCTGCCCAGGGGAGAATATCCTGCGGGTCGTGTGAGATTAGCATACAGGTGATGCCCAGTCGTTCACCGATATCACTGATCACCTGTTTGAGGATACTTTTGTGAATCATATCCAGGTTAGAATAGGGTTCATCCAGCAAAAACAGCCTGGGAGAGGATATCAGCAATCTTGCCATGGCGATACGCTGTTTTTCTCCGCCGGATAACTGGTCTGTTTTTCTTTTCAGCAGGTGGTCAATTCTGCAGATCTCATAGATTTCTGCGGCTTCCTCGTCGGTGAGTTTATTAGCATAAGAGAGAATTTCCTCTACGCGATAATTATTTCTCAGTTCAAAATGCTGCGACAAATAAGCGGTGCCGGGATGCCCTGGTATCAATACTTCCAGCGCGCCCTTTACCTTTTTTCCTTCAAACATCACCGTGCCGGAATCGGCCTGTCCCATTCCTCCCACAATTTTCATCAGTGAGCTTTTACCGGAACCGGTTTCGCCCGCGATCACAATTTTCTGAAATTGCTGTTGTGTAAAGCTGACATCCTTTAGAATATAAGCGCCGTGCTGTTGTTTGCTGATATTGGAAACCTCGAGAAAATTCATGCGCGCAAGTTAAGTTTTTCCGGGCGCGATTTCAGCGATTTTAGCGATTTTTTGTCTTTGAGCAGGATTAAACTGATTATACTGATTACATTTTAAAGATTTTTAAAAGATGATAATAGATGGAAAGCCAATAGAGGCAAGATCCTAAAATCGGTTAATCAAAATAAAAAATCAGTATAATCAGTTTAATCCTGCTCAAAGACAATAAATCGCCAAAGTCATATGGTCCTAGTCGTTCCAGGCCTTACGCAGGAAGCGTAGCCAGTTGCCATGCATCACATTTTCAATATCGGCCTGACTATAGCCTCTTTTAGCCAGCAGGTCGGGCAGTTTTTGCATATCCGCAATAGTTTCCAGGTCGTAAGGGCATTGTTCTTTTCCGAAAGCTCCGTCCAGGTCTGTGCCGATGCCCACATGCAGGGCATTACCGGCGATCTGGCAAATATGATCCATGTGATCAATCATTTTTTCCAGGTTGCAGCCAGTTGCTTCGGGCGTGGATTTTCCACGTACCCAGCCTGGTACCATCATCCAGGCATCGAGTGCTCCACCGATTACTGCGCCTTTCTGGATGAGCGCTTTGATCATGTCGTCACTGAACTGACGATTATGATTCACCAGCGCACGGCAGTTGTTATGGCTGGCCCAAACGGCGCCATTGAACAGTTCCATGGCATCCCAGAAAGCGTCATCGCAGAGATGAGTGGCATCGAGGATCATGTTCAGCTTCTCCATTTCTTTGATCAGCTGTTTACCCTGTTCGTTCAGGTGACCAGTAGCATCGGTGCCATTCGCATATCGTCCGGGGCCATAGTGGGCAGGGCCGATAGCACGCAATCCTTTATTATAGGCGCGTTCCAGGTATTTCAGGTCGATGATAGAGTCGGCGCCCTCCAGGCTAAGGATGTAGCCGATCGGTTTATGATCGTTGGGGGTACCGTTGTTCCACAGCAGCAGGTGTTGTTCCAACCCTTTGCGGTCTTTGATCATGATCATCTCTCCCTCGTCTTCCATGGCTTTGTACCAGGCCAGCTGTCCCTGGGTCTGGGCCCAGGCTTGTTCCGGTGAATGCCAGCCTGGCAGCGGATTTTCCGGCGCTACATAACGGCCAATTTGTGTGGCTACTACCAATCCAATATTTCCTTTTCTCAGTTCAGGGAATGCTACTACGCCTTTTGCGCGATCCGGTTTATCGGTTAACCCAGCTTCCCTTGCGCGAATAGCGGTAACCGATTGTTTCAGGTCTCTGTTCCATTCGAGCGCATTCATGCTAAGATCCAGGTGTGCATCTATCGTAAACATAGTTATTTCATTAATTAGCGTACAATTCTTCCGGACATACCGTTTTTCATCAGTTCTTCTATTTCGGCGCGGCTCACAATGGCCCAGTCGCCGGGAATGCTTTGTTTGATGGTACCGCAGGCGGTGGCAAAATCGACGACCTGTTGCGGCGTATAACCATTCATCAGGCCATACAGCATACCGGCGGTAAAAGCATCTCCGGTACCAATCTGGTCGGTGATATCCGTCAGCGGAAACCCGCTGGCATAATAAAACTGTCCTTCATGGGCCAGTGCACCGGTGTACCAGAGTTGCTGGTCTTTCTGCCGGCGGAAACTCATGCCCAGTGTTTTAAGACGGGGCATCTTCGGTAGCAAAGCAGCATAGCATTGTTCAAAGCGTTGCTCCAATGGCAATGCCGCATCGGTATCAATGTCAAAGTATACTTTCACTGCATCCAGGTCGGCCACCGTTACTTCGCTATGCTGTAGTAAACCTGGCATAACGGCGGAGGGATGCTGTCCATACTTCCACAGTTTGGAACGATAATTAAAATCCGAAGAGATGGTAATTCCAGCCGCCAGTGCCGCTTCCAGGGCTTCCCTGCAAACAGCTGCCGCGCTTTCTGATACTGCTGCTGCTACGCCGGACCAGTGGAAACAATGACTATGCGCAAATATATCCTTCCAGTTGAGTTGCCCGGTTTCCAGGGCGGCATACGACGTACCTGTTCTGTCGTAAATGACGCGGGTAGGCCGAATGTTGTTACCGGGTTCTGTAAAATACAGGCCCAGCTTATCGCCACCGAATAATACCTGGTCAGTGTTGACGCCATGACTTTTCAACTGTTGGATGCCTGCCCACGCGAGGTCGTTGTCCGGCATGCGGCTCACATAATCGGCCTGCATTCCCAACCTCGCCAGCAGTACACATACATTGGCTTCTGCCCCTGCATAATAGGCGGTATATCCGTCTGTTTGTTGAAATCGTTTGCCGCCACTACTATGCAGCCGCAGCAAAAATTCCCCGAAGGCGGTTACCCGAAGCCCTTTGTTACCATCCGGTTTCTGCATTATTTAATTATTTTGTTACCTGGATATCTCTGAACTATTTTTCAAAGTACTCTTTTCTGAAACAAACTCCGCTAAATATCCAAATATACAAATCAACCGCTGTCTAGTATAATTCAAACAGTGCTTCTATTTCCACCGGGATGTTGTCTGGTAATGAACCAAAACCTACTGCACTTCTCACACCGATGCCGTTTTCTTCTCCCCATACTGCTGCAAACAATTCACTGCAACCGTTGATAATATATGGGTGACGTTCAAAGTCAGGTGTACAGTTCACCATACCCAATACTTTGATTACCCGCTTTACTTTATCCAGGCTGCCTACATGCGTTTTTATGGTTGAGAGCATGGTTAAACCAACTTGCCGCGCGGCGAGTTTACCTTGTTCTATATCCAGCGCATCTCCTATACGGCCTATGATCAGTGATTTATCATTCTGCACCGGACCATGACCAGAGAGATACAGGTATTTACCATCTATCAGAAATGGTTTATACACACCTAACGGCGTGGGCGCTGGAGGTAACGACAGGCCCAGGGCCGCTAATTTCTCTTCCGCATGATTGTTTTCCATAGTTGCTGTTTTAGTTTTCTAAAAAATATGATTTGATGATATTGTTTTTTTTAAGTTTTGGAAGATAAGTACCTATACGAACTTATCTAATACCAGTACCCCGGCAAGGCCTACCGTGCCTACAATGGTTTCCATGACCGACCAGGATAACAAAGTATGCTTAATGCTCAGGTTAAAATACTCCTTGAACAACCAAAATCCGGCGTCATTCACGTGCGAAAACATCAGGCTACCCGCTCCTATTGATAACACCATCAGGTTGGGGTTAACATGTCCCTGCAACATCAGTGGGGCTATCATGCTGGCCGCAGTAAGGCCGGCAATAGTGGCCGAACCTACGCAAGCCCTGATAATAGCGGCGGTTAACCAACCTAATATCAACACCGGAATATGCCAGGACTGCATGGCATTCGCTATCTGCAAACTCACGCCGCTATCCGCCAGCACCTGTTTTAATGCACCGGCTCCTGCAATGATTAAGATGATCATGGTAATATCCCGGATCGCATCTGCATAGATACTCATAATTTTTTTTACGGGCCTTTGCTGGCAAATGCCCAGTGTAAAAGTGCCTACCAGCAAGGCAAACAACATCACTGTGGGTGCATCTCCTGCAAACAATATCCAACGATGGGCCACGGAATTTTCCTGGTTAAAAAAATGAGCTAACAGCGTTGTGAAAATCAATAGTAATACCGGCAACAACGCTGTGATAAAACTATTCATTTTTCCCGGTAAAGGAGCATCGTTTACTTCTTGCTGCTGAAACAAGCCAGATGGCTCCGAGGGTATCTGTTTCAAATACCTGGAAAAAAGTGGCCCGGCCAATAGCAGGGCAGGAATAGCCACTACCAGCCCATACAATAATGTAAGCCCCATATTGGCATTAAACTGCGCCACCAATGCAGTAGGTGATGGATGCGGTGGCAGAAACCCATGCGTAATCGATAGTGCCGCCAGGGCGGGTAATCCTATATATACTGCCGGCAATTTATATTGGTATACCACCGAGAAAATGAGTGGCACCATCAGCACAAAACCAACTGTATAAAACAAGGGAATCCCGATAATAAATCCAGCCACCATTAATGCCCACTGCAAATACTTTTCTCCGAAAAGCTGCATCAGCGTGTTGGCAATCTGGCGGGCGGCGCCACTCTCCGCCACCAGCTTGCCCAGCATGGCTCCCAGTACAATAACACTCAGCAACCCTCCTATGGTGTCGCCTATTCCTTTTTGCAGAGAAGCGGAAACTTTTTCAGGTGGTATTCCCAACAGTAACGCTGCCAACACAGATACCAGGAGAAAAGCAATAAAGGGATTCAGTTTGCACCAGGTGAGCAAAACAACGAATACCAGCATGCATAATATTACTATCAGAAAAGACATAGAAGTAGCAGTTAACTTTTAGATGTTAGCCGTTAGCTTCCAGTTATAGGCTCTCAGCCGCAGGCTAAAAGCTAACTGCTAACAGCTAAAAGCTTAATCAATAATAATTTCATCTACCAGCAGCTGGCTGTTGCCGCCGGCACCGTATTCGCCTTCCGGTATCACGCCTTTGTTATGGGCCAGGACTTTTACATACCGGGCTTTCACCGGTTTTACCTTCAGGCGTATGGCATTGATCCCGTTTACCGGGAAATCAGTAGCGGTAGCCAGTGGTGTAAAATGGATACCATCTGCAGAAATCGAAAATTCCAACGCAGTAGGCGGCCACATTTTCTGCCAATGATAATTCAGGCAATTGGCGCCTACCTGCTGAATAGATTGTTCACTGCCCAAATCAATCACCGCTTCCAGATCCCGTTTGCTAAAACCCAGCCACTGCTGATCGTTATAGCGGTTAGATCCTGCCATACCATTTACCAGCAGGCTGGCATCACCGGTATATTTGGTGTTAGGCGCCTGTGTTAAAGTAACGCTGGCTCCAGTAGCTTTATTAATAGTAAATGCCTGATGAAATAGTCGTTGTGTACGTTGTTGCTGTTGATACAACACCGCTTTGAGGGTACTGCTTTTCGTAAGCCGTACCGGGCGTTTATAAACCGGGCTATGCATGCCTGGCATGCTGCCATCGGTAGTGTATCGAATAGTAGCTGTTGTATCCGTGCTGTACAGCCTGATGAATAACTGCCCTTTCGCGAGGCTATCTATACTATAATTGATTTCTTCAAAATTATTGGCGGCTTTGATATGTTGTGCATGCAACAAGGGCTGCTGTGCTTTCAGCCGGGTGCAGAAACTGGTGTAATCCCTTACCCCCTGCGGTGACCAGGCTCTTTCTGCTACGGCCAGCATACGTGGATAGATCATGTACTGTGCCTGTTGTTCTGTATCGAGGTATTCACTCCATACCTCTCCCTGCATACCGGAAATATAAGGCAGCAATGTGGTGTCTCCTGCCGCCTGTACAGGATCGTAGTGATATACTTCTTCCAGTGGTGTATATCCGCCGGCAGCTACTTTTTCTTCGGGATACAAGGACTGGTAATGATCGAAATACAGTTCATCTTCCGGGGTCATGATCACATGATGTTGTTGCCGGGCGGCGGCAATTGCGCCTTCTACCCCCCGCCAGCTCATCACGGTAGCACCCGGTGCCAGACCGCCTTCCAGGATTTCATCCCAGCCAATTATTTTGCGTCCTTTGCTGTTAACGTACCGGCTGATTCTCCGGATAAAGTAACTCTGTAAGGCATGTTCATCCGGCAGGTGTTCCTGCTTCATACGCAACTGGCAGGCAGGGCACTGCGCCCATCTTACTTTCGGGCATTCATCACCACCGATATGGATATACGTAGAAGGAAACAAGGCTATTACCTCATCCAGTACATCCTGCAGAAACGTGAAGGTGCTGTCGTTCCCTGCGCAGAACACATCATCAAATATTCCCCAGAATTGTGCAGTTTTATACGGTCCTTTCGTGCAACCCAGTTCAGGATAGGCGTTGAGGGCGGCCAATGCGTGACCAGGCATTTCAATTTCCGGGATCACGGCAATATGTCTGGCGGCAGCATAGGCAATCACTGCTTTCACTTCTTCCGTAGTATAATATCCGCCATATTTTTGTCCATCAAATACATGCGGTAATTCTTTCTTGTGCCCGATCAGCGTTTGTTCCCGCCAGGCGGCAACGGATTGCAGTTTAGGATATTTCTTTATTTCAATGCGCCAGCCCTGATCGTCTGTCAGGTGCCAGTGAAAGTTGTTGATCTTATACAGTGCCAACTGATCAATAAACTGTTTGATAAAGTCTACCGAAAAGAAATGGCGGCTTACATCCAGGTGCATTCCCCGATAGGCAAAGCGGGGATAATCGTGTATCACCGCTCCCGGTAAGGTCAGCATAACTGTGCTCTTCTGCTGCCATAGTTGTCGCAGAGTGGCAATACCCCGTACGATGCCGGTAGCATTGTACGCAGTGATGGTCACCTGTTCTTTGGTGATATGCAGCAGGTATTCTTCGGGTTGTTTTACGAGGATGGTATCTGTATGCAATACAATACGGTTACTACCGGGTGATGCGGTCAGCAATAATTTTTTCCCGGTTTGCTGCTGAATGTATTCCTGCAACAGGGTGGCAGCGCTTTCATTTCCGGGATCTGCCAGCAACCGGGTGTTAGGCGTCAGCAGAAAACTATCTGTGTTATAGGTAGCACTCACTGGCAAAGGAATCAAGGCTGCCTTTGCGGCAGCCTTATTTTCCTGTGACATAGTTGTGTTACAAACCCCTACTAATATTGATATGAGCAATATTCTTTTCATAGCTATTTATCCCACCAAATCCTGGTTGTTAATAAATCCGGGCCTTGTCTGTTTACTGCTTCGCGATAGTGTGCACCATTAATGCCCTGTTCTGCAATAGCGTAAGGCAAACGGCGGGGAATAGTGCCTCCGGTAGCGTTGCCTACATAGTTTACTGGCACCAGTGTTGGATAGCCGGTACGTCTCCAGTTAGCATAGGCTTCCTGTTCGTCCAGGAATAATGCTGCCCAGAATTGTGTATGGATCTGGTTCATTTGTGCATCAAAAGTGCCCCCGGCATTCAATGCATGTGCTACCACATACTGGTTAATCTTGTCTCCGGCAATTATGCCGGCAGCACCAAACAATGACCAATTCTTCAATGCAGCGCTTACGCCGTCGTTGTAGTATTGCGCCTTATCACCGGATACCCAGCCACGTAAAGCAGCTTCGGCGAGTAATAAATTGGTTTCGGCATTGGTTAATAGCAGCAGTGGTGCCGCGTTATTTAAAACGGTAGCGGGGTTCGGTTCAGAATAGGTAACAAAATCTGCTGTCTTCTTATCGGAGCCGTTTGGCATGCCTTTCTGGATAGCGGCAGCAGTATCCGGTACGTTGTTGTTCCACACTACAGATACCACACCCAAACGTGGATCATTGTTATTCTTCAGGAAGTCGATCCAGGTTTTACTGTATTTACCCCATTCAATGTTATCGGCACCGTGGGAATTAAGGCTATAATCCTGTCCCACGAGTTCAAATGCCACCGGGTTGTTATTATATGTCTGCGGACCATTGCTGTAATGTAGTACGGCACTTTCTTCCCCTTTAAGGATCACACCGCCGGCAAAAGCTTTTTGTACCCAATCTTTCGCTACTACTTTTCCATCAGTTACTTTGGTTGCGCGCATGGCAACTCTTAACATCAGTGAATAGCCAAACTTCTTCCACATTGCTACGTCTCCTTTATACAGCAGATCTGCATCTTTAAAAGAGGAAGCATTGGGATCAGGATTAAATGCTTTGATGGCTTCGTCCAGTTCCTTCAGCATATCTGCATAGATATCTGCCTGTGCATCGTATTTAGGCAGGAATACACTATTTCTTCCCTGTGAAGCTTCTGAATAAGGTACATCTCCATAAAGATCTGTAATACGCTGCATCAGCAATACTTTCCAGATACGGGCAGCCGATAGTTTATTTACATCTGCTGCTCTCGCCGGCGTTTTCAAGGTAGTAATAATCTCCTGCAGCGTAAGGATGGCATTCGTGTAGATGTAACGATAATAAAAACTCTGGTAAAAATCGTTCATCGCGTATTTATCGCCTGCGCCGGAACCACCAATTTCTTTTGCGATAGAAAAGTGTTGGATGTACGTACCACAATGCAGGTAAGAGGTATAAAAATAAGTTCTGTCGTATACCAGGTTACCCTTCAACAAACTCTGGGTAAAGAGGAAGTTGACGTTAGGCGTGGTGGATGCATTTGGATTTGTATTGAGTTCTTCAAATCCTTTGTCGCAGGAGGACAGTCCAAGTACTGTACCCAGGAGAAATATATATTTATATCTGGCCAATCGTTTCATAATAAACTTTTTTAAACGTGAACTACAGTTTTACCATCAGATTTATACCATAGCTTCTGGTACGTGGTACTCCAAACATTTCAAAGCCCTGAGCGTTGGCGTTGCTGAAAGTAGACTCCGGATCAATATTGGGAGAATTTTTATACAGTATAAGCAGGTTTCTGGCTACAAAGGAAACAGAGGCTGCCTGTACTTTTGCGAAAGCGACGGCTTTTGTTGGAATAGTATACGTGAATACTACTTGTCTTAATTTGATAAAGCTGGCATCATACACAAACTTCTCAGAGATATTCTTGAAGTTGTCATAATATTGCTGCAGACCGTTCGTGTAGGTAAATGTTTTGGTGAAAGGTTTATCATCCGTATCAACGCCGGTTACGGTTAATCCTTCTTCTCTGCCTGGCAAGGTCAGTTTATTCAAACCAAAGCGGGTAGCATACAGGTTAGTACCGGAATAGATATGACCACCAAATTTACCATCGATCAGGAAGCTCAGGTTAAATTGTTTGTAACGGAAGCTATTACTGATACCACCGGTCCATGGAGAGATGCCTGTTCCCAGATCTTTCTGTTCTGTTACTTCGTAGCCATTTGCTTTATTGTAGATCGTTTGGCCCTGTGCATTTTTCTTAGCGGCAAAGCCTCTGATGATACTGTAAGGTTTACCTACTTCAGCAAAAAGGAAAGCATAGCTATTAACGGCGGCATCCAGTTGCAGGTTATCGAGGCCTTCATTGAGTTTGAGCACTTCGTTTTTATTGTAGGCAGCATTCACGCTAACATCCCAGGAAAAGTTTTTCTGTTTAACGGGTGTACCGGACAGCATCAGCTCCACTCCTTTATTGCTCATTTCACCTACGTTCAGATAAGCAAAGTTGTAACCGGAGCCAGGAGAGATAGCTGCCTGCATGATATCATCGGTTGTTTTACGGTTGTATACAGTGATGTCGGCAGATAACCGGTTATGCAGAAAGCGGCCTTCGATACCAGCTTCAATAGTAGTGGACGTAAATGGTTTCAGGTCCTGGTTAGGCGCAATCAGCAGACCGGAACCAACACCATTGGTTTGTGTAGGTGTTTGTAAAGGCTGCCCCAAATGCCCACCACCTGGCACCATGCTATAAGTTTGGTTAAGTGCATATGCCAATGGCGCACCACCCCCTACTTTAGCCCAGGAAGATCTCACTTTGGCATAGTCTATCCAGGATGGCATTTTCAGTGCTTCTGACAGCAGGAAACTGGCACCTACAGAAGGATAGAATATATTATTTTTCTTAGGAGACAAAGTAGAGAACCAGTCGTTCCGGCCGGTAGCTGTGATAAACAACATGTCTCTGAAAGACAGATCCAGTGAACCAAACAAGGAATTGGTTGCCTGGCGTTGGTTGATATTCTTGATACTTAAGTTTTTTACATTGGATTGATCATAAAAGCCTGGTTCGAAGAAGCCTTTACCATCAAAAACGATCGCATCAGATTTCGATTTACGTTGATTACCACCTGCCATCGCTGTTAAACCGAAATCTTTACCCAGCTTTGCCTGGTAGTTCAATGTCAGTTCTCCGTTTGTTTCAGAGCTCGCGGTGGAAGATTGCGCATAGAAACCGTCGGACGCATAGGCTGTACCGGTAGGCACAATACCCACATAACCAGCGTTCATGTAGTCATGGTTTACACGGCCACGGATAAACAGGTTTTCGAGGAGGTTATATTTAATGCTGACGTTACCGATAAAGCGGTTACGGTTATCATCATTTTTAAACTTGTTAAGAATAAAGTACGGGTTACCGGCAAAATCAGAAGGATTCCATTTCACTTCATTTCCGTCCTTATCATAGCCGGGATTCATATTCCGGATATCTACGGTATTAGCCAGCATATAGGTACTCCAGTTCAGATTGCCTGGCGCATCCGATACACCACTTCTGTTCTCTGCTTTTTCAATATTATACTGTGCATAAGCTTCAACAGACAGTCTTTTGCTCAAGTTAGAATTTACGCTGGCAGAAAATATTTTCTTATTCAGGTGCTGATTAGGTACCAGTCCATGATTATTCATATCTGACAGGGAGGCACGGAAAGTAGTGTTGTCATTTCCTCCGGCAAAAGAGACGGTGTTCGTAAAAGTGGTACCCGTTCTGTAGAAGTTTTTGATGTTATTCTTTTGTGGAGAATACGGGCGACTTACACCATCGAATTGTATAACATTGCTGCCGTCCATTTTGGGTCCCCAGGAAAGGCGACCAGCGCTGATTGCAGCACTCTGCGTAGTTGGTTTGGCACCATTCACGCCGGAACCATATTCATACTGCCAATCCGGGATAATGGCCGGTGTTTCAGCAGTGAGCGTGGAGTTATAGTCCACGCCTATTCCTTTTTGTTTAACCCCTTTCTTAGTGGTAATGAGGATAACTCCATTAGCGGCACGGGCGCCATACAGCGCGGCAGCAGGGCCACCTTTCAACACCGTAATGCTTTCAATATCATCCGGGTTGATACCACCAATACCATCGCCACGATCGGAGTTCAGACCAATGGCGCCGTTACCACTGGCAGGTACGCTCTGGGTAGTGTTATCAATCGGCATACCGTTAATTACATACAGCGGCTGATTGTCGCCATTCAATGAACCGGTACCACGAATAATAACGCGGCTGGAGCTACCAGGACCGGCGGCGAGGCCGGAGGCATTTACACCGGCAATTTTACCGGTCAATGCATCTGCTACGTTAATTTCACGGGCCTGGGTAAATTCACTGCCTTTCACTTCGGTTACGGCATATGCCAGGGCTTTTTTATCTTTTTTGATACCCAACGCAGTCACCACCAGCTCGCCCAGGGCTTTGGAAGCCTGTTCCAGCTGAATGTTCACCTGTGTTTGTCCAGGCGCTACTTTTACTTCTTTCCTTTCATATCCGATATAACTAACGGCAAGGGAAATGTCGGCAGCATGACTGGCAGGGATGTTTAAAGTAAATTTTCCGTTGGCATCGGTAACGGCGCCTACTCCCTTGGCAGACAACAGGGAAATAGTGGCGCCAATAATTTGTTGTCCATCAGGTCCCTTCACGGTACCGGAAATGGATTTGTTGGCTGGTGTCTGGGCGTAACTCCCAAGACAAAACAAGAGGCTCAGTACAGGAAGCATCAGTTTCGTGAAAGTTGCCAGCTTTATGACATTTTTCATCATTGTGGTTTGGTTGATAGTTCTTCAAATAATGCGGAAATACTGCTCTAAAATAGGTATTTCATTCATTTCTGCAAATTATTTGCAGATAATTATTGCAAATAATGCGCATACAGAACAATGTAAATACATTAAACAATTGATTATTAATAATTTAATAATTTACAACTTTTGCAGAAAAATTATTTATGCTGACAAAAGTGCAAAATCGATACTGAACGCATATTTTTGCGCTAATATTATTTTACCCGGCAGTCCGAATCTTTGCAAATGCTGGGATTTTTAACTATCATCAACCTTCGAATCGTCGCAACGCTATGGATAGTCCGAACACGCAGGAGCAGCTTCCTTTTGCTTCCCTCACTAAAAAAGCGAGGAAGCAGCTAATTATTCAGCAGGTAAATATTCATACCCGCATCACCTATTCAGAACTGGTAGGACTGATCAACGTGTCAGAAGATACCATCCGGAGAGATGTGAATGAACTGGCGGAAGACGGGGAAGTAGTGAAGATTAAAGGAGGCGCCATGTCTATTGCCTATCATTATGGGCATGAATCTCAAACCTATGCGCAGAACAATAAACTGGTCATCGCGGAGAAAACATTACAGCTGCTCCGGGACGATATGATCGTGCTGATTGGCGGTGGTACCACCATCCGGGAATTCATCAAAAAAATTCCGGCAACCCTCCGCGCCACGTTTATTACCGTGAACGTACTCTCCGCCGTAGAGCTACTTGATAAGCCCATGATAAAAACAATTGTCATCGGCGGGCAAATTTCTGCCTATAGCCAAATGACCGTAAGTGGAGAAGTGTTTGAATATCTTTCCAACATCAAAGCAGACCTTTGTATCATTGGTACCAATGCCATTGATCCGGTGAATGGGTTAACCGATGCCGACTGGGAAACAATACAGGTAAAGAAGGCGATGATTAAGGCCACTGATAAAGTAGCCATACTGGCTATTTCAGAGAAACTGAATTCTTCCATGAAGATGAAAATAGCCGATCTGCAAGACATTCACTACCTCATTACTGAACTCCCGGCCGACAGCCCCGAATTGCAGGCCTATAAAGCGAAAAACCTGACGATCCTGTAAACCCGGAAAAAGTCCACCAAAGTTTTCCTGACTAGCCAAAGAACCCAGGTATTCTACAAAGCACCAGGCAGTGTATAAAGCAGAAAGCTGAAAGCATAAAGCAAAAAGCCATTGAGGCGAATGATCATTGCGGATATTTATATACGCTTTAATCATTCGCCTCAATGGCTTTTTGCTTTATGCTTTCAGCTTTCTGCTTTATGCTAGTTCTTCGTCGGCTTCTTGTCAAACAACGACGCCGGTTTTATCTTCTCATACTCCACTACCCCGGTTTGCTTCGCCCACTCGAAATAAGCGGCAGACAACTCATTTACGATCTGTGTATTTTTAGCAGCTACATCGTTGGTTTCGCCCCTGTCCTGCTCTACATCGTATAGTTCCCAGCGATATTGCGGATAAATAGATACCAGTTTCCATTTGCCTTTTCTGACAGCCCTGTTACCTGCACGCTCCCAGAACAGGGGCGCATCCCGGTTCAATGCCTCGCCACGGAAAAACAGGCCGGTAAGGCTCTTCCCGGGTAATGCATTCGGCTTCACGCCATTATACTTTTCAGGATACTTTACGCTGGCTACTTCGTAGAAAGTAGGCGCCAGGTCTATCAGGTGGGCCGTTCCCTTGGAAATAGCACCACCCTTAATTTTACCGGGAAACCAGGCAATCAGCGGAGAACTGATACCTCCTTCATACATAAAGTTTTTGAAAGCCCTGAAGGGGCTGTTGGACACGAAAGACCAGTTTTTACCCTGTGATTCAAAAGAGCCGGCAGTTCCCACCGGGCCGGTGTTCCTCGCAGCTTTGGGGCCCCAGTGTGCCACATCTTCCGCAGGCGCACCATTGTCTGAAATGAATACGACCAGGGTGTTATCGTCTTTCTTCAAGGCTTTCAAAGCATCCAGCACCTTGCCTACACCCTGGTCCATCCGGTCTACCATGGCGGCATACACCTCCATCTTCGATTTCCAGAGTTGCTTTTCATCCCAGGTGAGACTATTCCATTCAGGTACTTCTTCATCACGGGGCGCTATGGTTTGACGAGGGTCCAATATACCCAGTTGTTGTTGCCGAATTAAGCGCTCGTGGCGAAGCGAATCCCAGCCAATATCATATCTCCCTTTATACTTTGCAATATCTTCCGGCAAGGCCTGCAAGGGCCAGTGCGGCGCATTAAAGGCGAGATATAAAAAGAAGGGTTTGTTGGATTTACTTTGTTCCTGTAGATATTTTACGGCATGGCCCGCAATTTCATCGGTGAAATAATAACTGTTGTCGGCCGGATGCAGGCGCTGATTATTTTCTACCAGCACAACAGGATATTGTCCGCCGCCCAGTGGCATTGGCTTTGCATCGAAGTAGTCGGCGCCACCGCCAATTACGCCATAATATTTTTCAAAGCCGCGTTGATTGGGCCAGGAAAGACTGTCATTGCCCACATGCCATTTACCCGACATCAAAGTACTATACCCTGCTGTTTTCAACACCTCCGCCAGCGTGAGCGACTCTTTATTAAGAAAGCCCTGGTAAGCAGGCAGGCCAAGGTTTACATCGAAGTAGCCGATGCCCGCTTTATGCTGATATTGCCCACTGAGTAAAGAAGCCCGGGTAGGCGCACAAATGGAGTTGTTGTAAAACTCTTTTAAACGTAACCCTTCCGCAGCCAGGCGATCCAGGTTGGGCGTATGTATTTCAGATCCGTAGGCGCCGAGGTCTGAATATCCCATATCATCTACCATGATGAGAATGATATTAGGCTTTTTCGTTTGTGCGGCTACGTTAGTAGTCCATATTGTTATGGCTGTTAATACCATCAATAATTTTCTCATGATCATTTTTTTGGATTCCTGTTACTTGTTACTTGCATCCCTTCGTTTTCCGGGAGCAGGCTGGCTTCCCCCGGTAGGGCCTGCAAATCCAGCCGGGCCGGTAGGTTTGATTTTGTCATAATCCACTACCTCATTTTCTTTGGCCCAGTTATCATATGCAGCGGCCAGTTCTTTTACCACCAGCGGTTCCTGTGCCGCCACGTTGTTGGTTTCTGCCCGGTCTGTTTCAATGTTATACAGTTCCCATTGTTTGGAAGGCCAGGAAGATATCAGTTTCCACTTACCTTGCCGCACGGCCCTGTTGCCCGCACGTTCCCAGAAGAGCGGTACTTTGCGGGTAATTTCCTGTTGTGCAAACAGCAATGGTGTTAAACTAATGCCAGGTAAAGGATGGGTGTTGATGTGGTGGTAAGAAGATGGATACACAGCACCGCCAATTTCATAAAATGTAGGCGCCAGGTCTATCAGGTGGGCAGTACCCCGTGCGATGCTGCCCGCCTTGATTTTAGCGGGATACCAGGCGATCAGCGGTGAGCTGATGCCACCTTCATAAGCACTCGCCTTATAAGAGCGGAATGGCGTATTGGATACATGCGCCCAGCTCTGCTCCTGGTAGTCGTAGGACCCTGCGGAACCAATAGGACCGGAACTACGTGGTCTTTTCCGGCCAATAGGTATAAAACCTCCCTGGGCGCCGTTATCGGAGATAAACACGATGAGGGTATTCTCTTCTTTCTTCAGCTCTTTTAATTTCGTTAATATCTGGCCAATCCCCTGGTCCATGCGATCAATCATGGCCGCATATACTTCCATTTTTTTCTGCCATAGCTGTTGCTCGTCATAGGTCAGGCTTTCCCAGGCAGGTACTTCCGGATCCGGTGCAATGGTAGCATTGGGAGCAATGATGCCTAATTTCTTTTGTTGCGCAATCCGTTCCCGGCGCAGCGAATCCCAGCCGATGGCGTAGCGGCCTTTATACTTTTCAATATCTTCCGGCACCGCCTGCAGCGGCCAGTGTGGCGCATTGTAGGCTACATACAAAAAGAAGGGCTTGTTTAATTTACTTTGTTCATCCAGGAATTTTACTGCGTGACCAGCAATTTCATCTGTGAGATAATGTCCTGGTTGCAGGTTGAAAGAACGGTTATTTTCTACCAGCGGCACTGGTGGCGCCTTATCAGGATAGCTACCAATATCAAAATAGTTACTGGCGCCGCCAATAAAACCAAAAAACTGGTCGAAGCCCCGTTGATTAGGCCAAGCAATACTATCATCTCCTACATGCCACTTCCCGGACATGAGTGTACTGTACCCCGCGTCCTTCAGTACTTCAGCCAGTGTCAATGATTCTTTATTGAGGTACCCCTGGTAGGCGGGCAGCCCGAGGTTCACATTAAAATAGCCCACCCCGGCTTTGTGATTCGATTGCCCGGTGAGTAAAGACGCACGGGTAGGTGCACAGATGGAGTTGTTGTAAAACTCCTGTAGCCGCAATCCTTCTGCTGCCAGGCGGCTGAGATTAGGGGTATGTATTTCTGAGCCGTATGGTGCAATATCTGAGTAGCCCATATCATCTACCATAATCAGGATGATGTTGGGACGGGCGGCCTGCTTTGGTTGGGCAAAGCTCCCATAGCTGATAGCGAGCCAGCCAAGCGTGAATAATATTGATTTCATTCGTTGGTATTTATGTTTTAATAGTTCACCCAAAGCGGGTCTTGCTTCAACTTTGGATTCAGGTTCAACTCCCGCTGCGGCGTAGGAAAATGAATATGGCGGGGAGCCGCCAGTGTTTTACCTGCTGCTTTCAGCACTTTCACGTAATAGTCGGGCCCCCTTCTTACCAGGTCAAACCAACGCTGGTATTCATATACCAGCTCTTTTCTTCTCTCCTGGAAAACGCTGTCCCGGAAATTATCCGCACTTAGTCCCGGTGCCACATCCTGCAGGCGCGGTACACCGGACCTTTGTCTTACCGCATCAATAGCATCGTATGCGGCGGCAGAAGGGCCATGGTTGACTTCATTCAATGCTTCTGCATAAATGAGCAATACCTCTGCATACCGGATGATAGGCAGATTTTTGGATGATTCTCCGGGATTGCCTACTACTGCAGGATCGTAATACTTATTCAGATGTGGTTCAAAGGTGTACAGTTTACCATCGGTAGGGCTGGTCATTTGTGTAACAAAGGTGACAGCTTTGCGGGCATCGCCTTCACCAAAACTTTCGTATAGCCCACCCTGTTTGTGCAGGGCATCGGCATAATCGCCATTAATGCCCGGCACCTCATTCGGAGCAGAGCGGCTGGCGAGGCTATTTCCCTGGTAAGCAGCATTCCCCTGGAACTGTGCAGAAAAAATATGTTCCTTGCCATTCTTCTTCGCTACATTAAATACATCGGCAAAGTTCTCAAACAGTTCATACCAGTGGAGATCAATGATTTCTTTGCTTTTATCGGCGGCCAGTTGCCAGTCTTTTTTGGTAAGATATACTTTGGCCAGCAGGCTCTTGGCAGAGCCGGCAGTAGCACGGCCTATATCTGCGGGGCCATATTCCGCGGGCGCGGGCAGATGTTCTGCATCCTGCAGGTCCTGGATGATTTGCTGATATACGGCCTGTTCGGGCGCTTTCTCTACGTATAAAGCGTCTGGCGACAATGATGCCGGCGCATGCAGCACCAGTGGCACCGGGCCAAACCATCTCACGAGATTAAAATAATGTAATGCCCGCAGGAATTTCGCCTCATTGATCAAACGTGTTCTAACAGTTTCGTTGATACTACCTTTACGGATCAACGCAATCTGGTCAATAGCGATATTGGATACATTGATAGCATCATAGCTTTGCTTCCACAGCTGTTCCATGCGATCATTGGAGGCATCATGGGTAAGGCCGGAAATGGCCCGTACATGTGCATTGCGGGCTCTTGGCCCGGCTTCATAATCATCTGTTGCCATTTCCACGCCTATCTGGAACAGGCTGTTGTAAAGTGACTGACCCGTTTCATACAATTTGCGATAGGCGGCTGTTACCGCCGCACTGGCTTCTGCTTCATTCTGATAAAAATTATCGGAAGTGATCACGGCTTCCGGCTGCTCGTCCAGCCTGGAGCAGGCAGCCCAGGTAACGGCCAGCAGCATAACTATATATATCTTTTTCATGTGCGCTGATTTTTAGATAAGTAACATAGATCAGAAAGTAACCCTGGCGCCGGCGCTGATAGTACGCGCTACGGGGTAAATGCCCAGGTCTGTACCAGGTGATACGTTGTTGCCGGAAGTCACCTCCGGATCAAAACCGGTGTATTTCGTCCAGGTGAACAAATTTTGTGCGGTGGCAAATACGTTGACTGCCGATATCTTCCCGGTGATCCGTTTAGGCAGCGTGTAGCCCAGGGTGATGGTTTTCACCCGCAGAAAAGAGCCGTCTTCAATAAACCTGTCTGAGAAAACCGGCGCTGGATCCAGCTTTGCACGGGGTATGATTTGACTGGGATTTGTTGCCGTCCATCGGTCGAGTGCGGAGGATGCGGCGCCCTGCTGTCCGTTAAACAACTCCAGCGATTGCCGGTTGGAGTTCAGAATTTTATTACCATAGGAACCTTGTAACAGCAGGGATAAATTAAATCCCTTCCACGAGAAGTTGTTGGTGAGTCCAAAAATAAAATCCGGTTGGGCATTTCCGATAATCGCTCTGTCGGCAGCCGTAGTAAAGGTGCCATCTCCATTGATATCTTTATACAACCTGTCTCCCGGTTTGGGCACTGCATTGCCGGTAAATTTCCCTTTTTTAGCTTCTTCCCCGGTTTGCAAAATACCGTCCGTTACGGTGCCGTAGAAACTTCCCAGCGGTTCTCCCACACGTATGATGTAGTTGCCGCTGATGTATGATTTCGCGCCGTTACCAATGGTCAGCACGCTGTTACGGTTTACCGATACATTCAAATCTGTCCCCCACGTAAACGCCCCCACGAAGTTTTTACTGCTCACACTTATTTCTACGCCTTTATTCTGTACGCTGCCAAAGTTTTGCAAGGACGAGGTCTGCCCGGAAGTCCATGGTATTTCTACATTCAGAAGCAGGTTGGTGGTTTTCTTATAATAGCCATCCAGGGTTAACAGCAGGCGGTTATTGAAAAAACCGATGTCTATACCGGCATTGTACTGGAAAGTTTTCTCCCAGCCAAGGTGGTCATTCGCCAGGCGGGAAGGCGCAAACCCGGTGGCAATATCTTTCCCGAAAAGATATCCCAGCGTGTACAAGGTAGCGAGCGACTGATACTCTCCTATTTCGAGATTACCAGTGGTTCCAAAGCTGGCCCTTAGTTTCAGGTCGCTGATTTTTTTAGACAGCGGTGCAAAGAAAGATTCATTATTTACTCTCCAGGAAGCTGCAGCAGAGGGAAAATAGCCCCATTTGTTTCCCTTACCAAAGCGGGAAGATCCATCTGCACGGATGCTGGCGGTGAAATAATAGCGGCTGTTGTAATTATAGTTTACCCGGGAGAGATAAGAATGCAATACCCATGCAGTAGCGTCGGAAAAGGGTCGTACCAGCGTAGACCCGCCCTGCAGGTTATTATACGTCAGGTCATCGGTTACAAATCGCTGTGCGCCGGCCCGGGTGATATCACTTTTAAATTCCTGCTGTGTAAATCCGGCCAGTACGTCCAGCGAATGTTTATGGAATACCCGGTTATAGGAAATGGTATTTTCATTGAGCCAGGCATAGCTGTTGTAAGTCCCTTTGGCGGCGTTGCCTTTGGTTAACAGCCCTTCGTAGATAGAAGCCGGTATGTAATTCTTTTCTGTGTTATTACTCACATCCGTGCCCAGCAATACCTTCAGATTTAATCCTTCTATCAGGTTGTATTCTGCGAAAGCAGTACCCAGGAGGCGGTTGGCGGCAGATTTATTAATTTGTTCCTGTATGGTAGCAATGGGGTTAGCGAAAATATTTTCAAATGGATTGCGCAATGTATAATTGCCACCGGCATCATAGATGGTAGCGGTAGGCGGCATCTGCAACAGGGAAGTGATAATGCCCGAAGGTGCAACATCCGCGTCGGATTTACTCACCGTGAGATGAGCGCCGACTTTCAATTTATCGTAGGGTTGCGCGTCTATGTTGGCACGCAGGCCAATGCGGGAGAAGTCTGTATTTTTTATGATCCCCTCCTGCTTAAAGTAGTTGCCGGAAATAAAGTACTGTGTTTTAGCGCTTCCTCCACTGATAGAGAGCTGATGATTTTGCTGTGAGGCAGTCCGGAATGCAGCATCCTGCCAGTCGGTGCCGGCGCCCAGCTTATCGATATCGGCTTGCGACAGGTATTGATATTTTCCTTTGGAAGGATCAGTATCATAGAAGGCATCATTTCTGAGGATGGCAAAATCATGTGCGTTGAGTACATCAATTTTTTTACGGAGCGATTGCACTCCGTAAGTACCTTCATAGGTCACGTTGTTCCTGTCGGCCTTCCCTTTTCGGGTAGTAATGATCACCACGCCGTTCGCGCCACGGGAGCCATAGATGGCAGTAGCGGAGGCATCTTTCAGGATATCTACACTTTCAATGTCCCCAGGATTGATGCTGGCGAGTGCATTTACCGGGGTACCGGTGAGAATACCGGGACTGGCAGCACTGTTATAAACAGGGAATCCATCTATAACATATAGTGGTTCATTTCCTCCCTGTATGGAGCTACCACCGCGAACGCGGATACTCACGCCTCCGCCGGGCTGCCCCGATGTTTGTGTTACCTGTACACCAGCTACAGCGCCTTTGAGCGCCTGGTCTACAGAACTTACTGATTGCTTCAGCAAAGGCCCGGAAACGGTGGCAATAGCGCCGGTAAGGTCGCTTTTCTTTTGTGTGCCGTAACCTACCACTACTACATCGTTGAGCTGACTTTGCACCGGTTCCAGCGGAATTTCGATGTGTTCGCCGTTGGCAGTGATTTCCAGACGGCGATAACCGATATAACTAACGAGGAGTGTATATGGAAATTTCTGACCGGTTACAAAAGTAAATCGTCCGGCCACGTCGGTTGATACGCCATGGGTAGTGCCTTTAATATTTACCACCGCTCCCGGAAGTGGTTCGTGTGTTTTGGCATCTACCACAACCCCGGTGAGGTGGGAGTTGATCAAAGGCGTGCCGGGCGTTTGTGCCAGGAGGATCGCAGGAAAAAAAAGTAACAGGAAGAAGCCCGACTTCAACGGGTGTATCGTTCGTAAAATTTGTCGCATTTTAAACAACATTTAATCTGCTGATCAGTACCATGATCACATCAGATAGCAGGAAAGCCTCAACAATATCAGTAAAGGGCATAGCATACCCACTGTCACCTGGTTGAATGAACAGCATGAATGAATAAGTATCAAAAAGAAGGTGCCGGAAAATGGCTACTGCATTGTACAACAGACGAAACAGCACCTTGTTCCGCCCACGATAGTGAAGATGTTAGATGTTGACATCTGGCATGTTTTATTGGTTGAGAATGGTGTTGTTGCCACAGCGGTGTCTTCCGGATAGTTTTATGTGGTGGTGCTAAAAACTATATGGATTTTCGTTCCTGCTGTAAGTAGTGTTGACAGTGCTGTGTTTCGAACAACGGCGTAAAAGTAAACATAATTTTATTAGTACACAAGTTTTGTAGACTATTAGTTTTTAAACTTTCTTATTTCCCCGTTGTCCAACTAGCGGATAAACCATATCGAACCATGAAAAAGTTCACAATCGCATTACTGTTGTTAGTAGCAGTAATGGGCGCCGGATCAACAGCATATGCACAGGTAAGTGTGGGTGTAGGCGTATCTATCCGGGTAGCTCCTCCTCCATTGCGGGTGTACACCCAACCTCCTTGTCCGTATGATGGATATATCTGGACGCCGGGCTACTGGGCCTACGGACCAGATGGATATTACTGGATACCAGGCGCATGGGTAGCACCACCGCGCGTGGGTGTACTCTGGACACCGGGTTACTGGGGATTTGTTGGCGGTATTTATAGCTGGCATGCCGGCTATTGGGGACCTCACGTAGGATTTTACGGTGGTGTTAACTATGGGTATGGTTACTGTGGCTCTGGCTTCTATGGCGGTATGTGGCGGGGAAATGCCTACCACTACAACACGGCCTATTCCAACGTAAATACCACTATTGTACGTAATACTTACGTTAATAATACCTACATCAATAACAACACGGTAGTCAATAACCGTAGTAGTTTCAATGGTCCCGGCGGTATTAACGCCAGACCTACCCGTGTAGAAACAGCGGCTATGCATGAGCAGCATGTCAATGCTACTTCTGCGCAGTTATCGCATGAGCAAAATGCCCGGAACAACCGGAGCATGCTGGCAGCCGGCAACAGCGGGCGTATTATGGGCGGGAATCATACTGTAAGACAGGGAACTACATCACCGGAAGGAAACCGTGGTGGTGCACAACCTAACCATTTCAACGGTGCACAACCCAATCATATCAACAACAACGCTACAGCACAACAGCATTTCAATAACAACAATGGCGGCAATCACTTTAACAATGCCGGTAACCATGTGAATGCAGGAGAAAATCATTTTAATAACGCTGCGCCGAGGGAAAATCATTTTAACAATGGCGGAGGTAATCGCATGGTAGCGATGCAGCACCAGCAGCATTTTTCTCCACCACATATGAACGGTGGCGGCATGCCCCGCGGCGGTGGTGAACACGGTGGCGGTGGCCATGGCGGTGGCCGGGGAAGACATTAAATACCCCCTTTTTGTTTCATCCTTCCCCTTTCTATTTCATCCAACTAACTCCTCATCCATTTCATCCAACGTAAAAAAGCCATCTACACGATGGCTTTTTTTATGCCTGATCCTGCAATAAGGCTGACCGGCCTCCGTCTAACAGGTAAGTAGTGCCGGTGGCAAACCCCGCATAATCACTGGCCAGAAAAACGCACCAGGCACCGGCTTCTTCCGGTGTTCCTATTCGCTTCACCGGATGCAGTTGTACAGTACGGTCCCGTTCAGCAGCAGGGTCCGGAAAAGAGGCAAACCAACGTTGATTGCCTGGTGTATCTATAAACCCAGGCGCCAGTCCTACCACCCGGATGGACGGGCCCCATTCAACCGCTAACGCTCTTACAAGACCCGTAAGCGCTGTTTTGGTGACGTTATAAGGGAAACAACCAGGGAGTGTAGCATATGCCTGATTAGAGCTGATAATGATGATAACACCCTGCCCGGTAGCCGCCAAGTGCGGGCGGGAGATCTTACAAAGCCGCCAGTGTGAGGCCAGGTTCAATTCCATATTCTGCTGCCACTGTTCGTCGGTACAATCAGTGGCGCCTTCAAAGAAATTAGCGCCGGCGTTGGATACTAAAATATCCAGCCGCCCACAGGTGCTCAATACCTGCTCCACCCAGTCGGTCTGCTGCCGGATGTCTGTAATATCTGCCTGCGTGTACAAACCCGTTGCTCCGGCCGCCTGCAGGCTGGCAAGAAAGTCCCTGGCAGCGGGGCTGTCGGCTGTTTCCAGTCCACAGCCCGCTACCATCGCTCCCGCCTTGCCCATCATCTGCGCAATACCTTTTCCAATACCGGAGGTAACACCAGATACAAGGACTACCTTTCCTGCTAATGATAATGCTAATGCCATATTTGACTAAACATAAAAACCGGGACGGGGTTGTAAAATGCCCGGATGTTTTTCCATTTCTGCTTCTACTAAATCCACGCCTAACCCGGGACGATCTGATAAATGTAAATGTCCGTTGCTGATCATCTCCTTAATGGGATGATCAATGACGGTATCTCTCCAGGGAACATCATTAAACATAAATTCCTGGCGGAAGAAATTAGGCACAGATGCACATACATGTGCGCTGGCGAGGGTAGACAAAGGTCCGTTAGGATTATGCGGCGCCAGCAACACATTATACGCCTCCATCATCGTAGCCATGCGCTTCATCTCTGATGGACCGCCACAGCGGGTGATGTCCGGCATAATGATATCACATAGCTGCTTCTCCAATACCTGCCGGATGCCATAACGCGTATAATGCCGCTCACCCACGCAAATGGCCACATTTCCCGGCAGCCGTTCCCGCACCGCTTTAAGGGTATCCGCACTTTCAGGCCCTACCGGTTCCTCGTACCAGGTAATATCCAATGCTGCCAGTCGCTGCGCCATTTTTACGGCCACCCTGAAATTCAGCATGGCATGCGTTTCTATCATGATATCAAACTCTGTTCCTACTGCATCGCGCACCGCTTTGCTGACATCAAACGCCAGGTTTTGCTGTGCTACGCTGAGGTTCAGGTTAGCAGATAAATCTTCTCCATAAAAATAATTTACATGCGCAAAGGGATCAAACTTCAACCCGGTAAAGCCGGCGGCCTTCACCTGCAATGCTTGTGCGGCATAGTCATCCGGGGTATGTGCACCACCGGTAAACCAATAGTTGGCATATAGTAAAATATCTTTCCGGAAGGCGCCACCCAGCAACTCATAACAAGGCACCCCCAGTACTTTTGCTTTAAGGTCTAACAATGCCATATCGATACCACTGATGGCACAAAGACTGGCGCCATAAGGTCCTATCCAGTTCAGATCGCGGTAAAGTTTGGTCCAGATAAAATCAGTACGCATCGGGTCCATGCCAACAATGCGCTCCCCTACATGTTTGGCCGCATGATATACAATGGGGCTTCCAGGCCAGTTGGTGGCTTCTCCTACACCGGTGAAGCCTTCATCTGTATATATTTTCAGCAGGGTCCAGTTATACTTTACCCCTTCTACCAGCCATACCTTAACATCTGTTATTTTCATGATACGAATCAGTTATTCTATTGTAAATACCAACGTTCCTTTAACAAGCGATGGCAATTTATGTTGTTGATCTGTAAACGGCGATCCATAAAAAGGCTCTGCTCCATTGTTGCTGTAGTCGGCAATCAGCAGCTGCAACTGTGCGTCCTGGAACCAACTGCGTACGGATTGCCGCCCATCCGATAAAACAGTAATCCCATTACCAGCTGCATCCTTCAGGGACGCCTGCAAAATATGCCGTTTGGTAGAGCGGAAATCATTGCTGCCCATTTCATTGGCCTCCTCTTTCCATTTACCTGCGGGTATTTTCCCCCATGGCTCCACGGCTGTTGTTGGCACCGCATTCAACAGCGTGCTACCTTCGTTACGCGCAATATCATCTTCCGGATACACCGAAAAGCTTCCTTTCCGCAACCAGCTCAGGCGATCATAAGTGGCAGGCAACTGTAATAGCATACCATATTGCCGTGGCAGTGAATCTTCGCCTTTGTATTGTATCTCATAAGTCATGCTCACTTTATTATCCGGCCTGAAATGATAACAGATCGTGCCTTTGGCATTGGTGTAAGTAACCGCTTCTTTCAATACAATACCGCTGTCACTTTTCGCAATTTCCGATGACGTAACAAAGAGTGTATATAGCGGATAATTTTTTATCGGGTGGATGTTATTCTGATACGTCTCCCCTGCCACATTGGGCTTTCCCCCGTCTTCACTGTTCATTGGCACGACGCTCCATACCGGTCCCTGCGACAAGATCGTGCGTTCACCTTTCTTAGCCGCAACGATCATCCCGGTTAGCCGGCTGATTTCAAAGGTATGGTTTCCCTGTTGTATCGTATAGGCCTGCTCATTGTGTGTATAGCTTAATTCCACTGCTGGTGCTGCTGCCGGCGCTGGAGCTGCTTTCAGGGCTATCTGTTCTTCATTCACCACATTACCGGTAGGATCTGTAAACGATAACATCACCAACGCAGTACTGGTATTTACCGGAATCTGTATCGTACCGGCCGCATGGGGCGCGATATCAGCGACTACTTTTACAGGCAAGCCATCTACACTGCATCGTATATTGTTAGCCGTTAGTTTCGTAAAATCGAAACGGTTTTCGATGGTGAGTACCAGTTGTTTTCGGTTGATGACCGGCGCTTGCAGATTCTTCACAACCACTGGTGCGTACGCTTTCCGCATGCCATAGAACTCCGGTTTTTCCCGTCTCCAGGCATCTACCGGTCCCCATGGACCGTACCCCACTATCCGGCCATCCGGCAGGTGGAAGATATCGTCGATACCGGCCCAGATAGCGCCTCCCAGGCAATTGGTATGATGATACATGGAATCGTACATTTTCGCCAGGGGCGCGCCGTAAGCAGCCCGGATTCCCGGATCTGTGAGCAGTTCCCGGCGGTTGTAACAGGAAACATGTGCATACTCCCCGAATAATACAGGGCGGCTCATGGTATCTGTTGCAGCCGCGCCATTGATACCCGGATAGTGATATACTGCAATATCTGCCTGGCTATGCGCATTGTTATATCCGCCCCAGCACTGATCATGAAAAGTAGTAGGACGTGTATTGTCGAGCGCCTTTACAATGGTATTGACCTTGGCAAACAAGGGACTCCACATCGATTCATTGGCGAGCGACCAGATGATGATGCTGGGGTGATTCCTTTGCGCATTTACCTTTTCCACGTTTGCACGGATAAAGTAAGGCAGGTATTTCTCATCTTTATAATTCCATAGTTTCCAGATCGGTGAAGCCCCATGCTGAATCCAGCAAATAGCTGATTCACTCTCCACAAAAAGCCCCAGCTCATCTGCTGCCGCCAGGAATTCTTCTGAAGGGGGATAATGGGAAGTCCGGATATAATTACAGTTTCCCTTCTTAAATAATTCCGCATCCTGCCGGGATAACTCCGGTGTGATACTACGTCCCAGTAAAGGATGTACATCGTGCCTGTTAACACCATGCAGTTTCACGGGTTGCCCATTTACCAGCAACCGGGAACCGCTTACTTTCACTTCACGGAACCCTACTTTTTGTGTAATTGTTTCCAGCACCTGCCCGCCTTCTATCAGGCTGGCTTGTAAGGTATACAATGCGGGGCTTTCAGGATTCCAGGTTTGGATACGGCCAACGGGCAGGAGCTGTGGCGTACTTAATGCCAACGTTTTATTCAATACTACTTTACCATTGGCATCGGTTAAAACATAACGCATACTGCCGTTGGTGGCAGTGGTTTGCAGGTTCACATCCAATGTTCCGTTGGTATAAGTTTCGTTTAACCGGGTGATAATATCCAGGCGTTTTATGTGGGCAGTAGGTAAAGCGAACAGGGTCACTTTCCGTAAAATTCCTCCCACCGTATGTACCGCATATTGCGAAACGCAGCCCAGTTTGTCTGACACAGTGAGGGCCTGTACCTGCACCTCCAGTTGATTAGTGCCGGTTTGTAATGCCTCCGTGATATCTGCTTCAAAAGGCACAAAACCACCTTCATGTTCGGCCACCACTTTACCATTCACCATCACCTTTCCCCAGGAGCTAACCCCATCAAACCGGATCATGATCCGGTTGCCCTGCCAATCAGCTGGCAGAGAAAAACTTTTACGATAAATGGCGGTATCTCCTTCATTCAGCTGAAATCCCTGCATCACCCATTCACCCGGCACTTTAACCGGGGTAATGGTACCCGTTGTACCATTTGAAAATGACCAGGTGCCATTCAGTGACAATAGAGGATCCGCAACGCCTTTCACTGCAGCCGGCCGTGGCGACAGGCAAGGTATTTCAAATTTATCTGCCTGGGTTTGAGACCATCCGGATAAATGCAATAATAATCCTGAAATAAAAAGTAAACTTCTCTTTATCACTATATTTTTTTTAAACTATTTACATAATACCGTATTGTGCAAAAGCGGCGGAAGCGGACATGCCACTTTCTATGCTTGCCTGCACAGTTTTTTCTCCTCTTGCTTTTTCCAGCGCCAGGCGAAACACTTCTTCTATGGCTGCCTGTGGTACAATACAAACACCATCCATATCTCCTACTACAATGTCGCCGGGATGAATAATAACACCATTCATTTCAATGGGCACCCGGAAATCCATTACTTTACCTCTGGGTCCCTGGTCCTGTGCATATCGTCCGTAAGAGAAAACGGGGAACTTTAATTGCAAAATGCCACGTGTATCGCGGGAGTAGCCATTCACTACCGCACCGGCGGCGCCCAGTTTCATAGCGCGGGTACTCATTAGCTCTCCCCATAAAGCATAGGTAGGTGATGATCCGGAACAGATGTATACCTCATTTTTTTTCAGGTCGTCCAGTGCGCGCAACATCAGGCCGAAAGGTTGTTGTAATACCGGGTTATGCAAACTCTGTTCACCGGAAATCATATCTGCTTCCAGTACTGGCATTGCCCTGCCCACAACCACCATAGCAGCATCCAGCGGTTGTATCTGTGGTGGCAGGAATTGTTTGACCAATCCTATCTTATCCATTACATCTCCTACTACTGCGGTAAACAGCTCCGCTTTAATCAACGAAAATAGTTCGTCATCATTATTCCATTTCTCCATGATTCTATTCGGTTGTTAAGTAGCCCAAAGATATTGCTGCTATCTTCTGCATCATCCAACTGTATTAATCAATACCACAACTTTTTTAACCCTAAATAGTCATGCAAAGCCTATATTTTATTAATAAAATTACAAACCGGTTATTCTTCCCAGGCAGATGCCCGCATAGATTTTCTATATTGGCTGGGATTTTCTCCTTTGATATTCCGGAAAAATTTGTTGAAGTTGGTTAGATTCTGATAGCCGCTTTCATAACAGATCTCTCCGATACTCAGTTTATCTTCCAGTAATAGCTTACAGGCATGTCCTATTCTTATTTCATTAATGAACCGGGTAAGGGATTTCCCGGTATGCTTCTTAAAATAGCGACAGAAAGCAGGGGGCGTCATATTGGCCAGCGCGGCCACTTCCTGCAGGGCAATATCTCCGGAAAAATTATTCATCAGGTATTGATATACTTCATTAATACGGGCAGTATCTTTTGGCTGGAAGGAGTTCTCAAATTGCCGGCTGCTCAGGTATTCAAATTCTGCGGAGTCTGTGAGCAGTTCCAGTATCTTCATAAAATCCAATAATTTACCGAGCCCTTTACGTTTGGTAATGCCTGCCAGTATTTTTATTACCTCCTGCTGGGTATGCCCGGTGAAGCGAACGCCTCTTTCTGCCCTTTCCACCAACCGTTTTACCGGTGCAATCACCTCTTCCTCCTCTGATAGCTGTTGCAGAAAATTGGCGGGAAAATATACGACAATGGATTTCACACTTCCTTTTACCGGTGTTTCCTGGAAACTGGCATCATTCAACCAGATATGCGGCAAATTGGGTCCCATCAGCACCAGGTCGCCGGGTAAAAAATGATCAATATGATCGCCTACAATACGTTGTCCATGGCTCTCCTGTATCCATACCAACTCACAGCGTTCATGGAAATGAAACGGTGACTGCAAATAATCAGTATTGACTTTTTTAATATGGATCGTCTTTGTAGCTGGGCTGCCTACTTCAATAAACTGCGCTTTCATGGACTGAAATTAATGGATATTTCAAACATTCAAACTGTTTTTACCATAAATCAAGATTAAATATAAATATTCGGTTAAGAAAGTTTCGAAAGCGGTTAATCCAGTTGGAGGTATTGGTAAAGGTTGTGATCAACTTTGTTTTCTGTCAACATCGCAATTTTATTAACCAAAATTTCCGAGAAATGTATCGTTTCACCAGGTTTCTTATGCTGTTGCTAGCGATTGCCGCAACAACGCATGCGCAAATCAAAACCATTAAAGGAACAGTAACAGACAAAAGCTCTCATGCCCCTATTCCGGGCGTCACCGTGATGTTAAAAGGTAGCAGCAAAGGTACCGTTACACAACCGGATGGCAGCTATTCATTACAGGCCAACCTTCTACCAGACGCTATGCTGGTATTCCGGGCGGTAGGCTATGATGAAACTACACAGCCCGCGGGCAATACTGGTATACTGAACATCAGTATGAGCAGTAGTGCCACGGGATTGAATGAAATCATAGTAGTAGGTTATGGTACGCAGAAAAAAGCGAATCTCACGGGTGCAGTAAGTGCTATTACCGGCAAAGAGTTAAAAGACCGCCCTGTGACCAACGTAGCGTCAGCATTGCAAGGCACCATGCCCGGCGTAACGGTTACACAAACCAACGGACAACCCGGTAAAGATGCCGGTAGCATCCGTATCAGGGGCATCGGTACCCTGAACAACCAAAACCCCATGGTGGTAGTGGATGGTATTGTAATGTCTACGAATGATGATAATGCGAGCGCGATGACAAACGTAGACCCCAATGACATTGAGTCTATTTCTGTATTGAAAGACGCCGCGTCCGCCTCCATCTACGGATCCAGGGCTGCCAATGGTGTAGTGCTGATCACCACTAAGAAAGGTAAAGCAGGCGTGCTAAGGGTGCATTACAATGGCTATTTCGGTAAACAAAAACCTACCCATCTTCCTGACTACCTGCCCTCCTGGCAGGCAGCCACCCTATTCAATGAAGTACAAAAGAATGAAGGAAAAACAGTACGCTATACCGATGCAGAGATAGAAAAATTCAGGAATGGATCTGATCCGGATAATTATCCCAATACCGACTGGCTTGGACTGGTATATAGTGGCACTGGTAACCAGCAAAATCATTACCTTGACTTCAGCGGCGGAAACGACAAAACACAGTTTATGTTCTCCCTGGGCTATCTTGCGCAGGATGGTATTATTAAAAACACCGGCCTTAAAAGATACAATACCCGCCTGAATCTCAACAGTAAAATCAACAGCCGGTTATCTGTTTTTGCGAACCTATCGTACTCCTTATCGGACATGCGGGAGCCAACCAACCCTTATACCGGTGACTTTTCACAGGTGATCCGCCAGGCAAATCGTATAGGCGCCAACGTGCCTTACAAAACCAGCAACGGTTACTATGGCTATATCAACGATGGCAATCCAATGGCGTGGCTGGAATCTGGTGCACAGTATAAAGAATTCCGCCATCGCCTGCTGGGAACCACCGGCGCCGACCTGGAAATATTGAATGGTCTGCATTTCAGACCTACCTTCGGATATACACTGGATCTCACCCAGTCTAAAAAATTCATTAAAGATATCCAGTATTACGATGCCAAAACGGGCAACCCAACGCTCTACCAGGGGCCTAATTCACTTACCGATTTCAACGACAACTACAATGTAATTACGCTTCAGGCATTACTCGATTATCAGAAAACAATCAAAGACCATCACATCAAAATACTGGGTGGTTACTCCCACGAATATACGAAGTACAATTTCCTGCAGGGGTACCGCAAAAGCTTTCTCAACAATGAGTTGAGCGAACTGAATGCCGGGCCTTCCGATGGCCAGCAGGCCACCGGTTCTGCATACGAGGTAGCGTTACAATCATTCTTTGGCAGAATCAACTATGACTACAAAGGCAAATATATGCTGGAAGCCAACCTCCGCTATGATGGCACGTCCCGTTTTGCACAGCCGCATCGCTGGGGATTATTCCCTTCTTTCTCTGCCGGATGGAATATTTCTGAAGAGGACTTTTTTGCGGCAGCCAGGAGTATGGTACCACAGTTAAAACTACGTGGTTCCTGGGGGCAGTTAGGTAACCAGGACATTGGCGGTGTGAAGAAAAATGACATCAAACTGGGCAACTACCCTTATATTCCTGTGATCAGTGCGGGACAAAACTATGCGTTGGGCAACAGCATTGCCGGCGGCATTGCACCGGTCATGGGCGCCAACCCTGACATCCGCTGGGAGTCGCTGCAATCCACCAACTTCGGGCTGGATGCGGGCCTGCTGGACAACCACCTTACCTTATCCGTCGACTATTTCATCAAAGACACCCGTGATATCTTGCTGAACGTACCTGTAGGCGCTACCTATGGCTTTATTGCACCCGTACAGAATGCAGGAAGTATCAGAAATAAAGGTTGGGAAATAGCGGCCGGTTACCAGGACAAAAAAGGCGATTTTAATTACAGCATCACCGCAAATACCGCATTCATTCAAAACGAGATTACTAATCTGCAGGGCACTGATCCTATCATCACCGGCGCCACCTATCTGAAAGTAGGACGCCCTGTAAATGCCTACTATGGCTATGAAGCAGAAGGTATTTTCCAGACACAGGCGGAAGTAGACAAGCATGCCAAACAAAGTGGTGGTAAAATTGCACCGGGCGATTTAATGTATAAAGACCAGAATGGCGACGGTGTAATAGATGGCAACGACCGTGTATACCTGGGTAGCTATTTCCCAAAAATGACCTATGGTGTGAACCTGGGAGGCGGCTGGAAAGGTATTGACGTTACCCTGTTTTTGCAGGGCGCTACCGGTGTAAAAGGCTTTGTACAGGGCGCTTTGCTGGGCACTGCCGGAGATAAAATAGGCCGCCCCACTTCCGCGTTGCTGGACAGGTGGACACCGGAACATCCTTCCGATAAGTTCCCACGTTTATGGAATACTTATACCCAGAATGATGCTTCTATCAATCCCTCCTCTTTTTGGGTAAGAAACGCGTCTTACCTCCGTTTAAAAAACCTGCAAATAGGCTATACCTTCCCCGGCACATGGCTGAAACGTGCCGGTATACAGGGAGCAAGAGTATACTATAGCGGACAAAACATCCTCACCTTCACGAAGTTTTACAGCTGGGTAGATCCTGAATCCACCAACAGCGCCAGCGGTTACGACTACCCGCAGGTGAAAATTAATACTGTTGGCATCAACCTTACTTTCTAACTGCGTTAAACACCATCATGATGAAAAAAACATTGCTCTATATACTCCTTTCGGGAACGGTAGCCATGACCGGCTGTAAAAAGAATTTCCTGGAAAGACAGCCGCTGGACGGCTACAGTGAATCTTCGCTCTGGGGATCAGATAAAGATGCCCTGGCAGCCATCAACGGATGCTACAAAGACTGGGAATCCGGGCTTCACCTGATATACCTCGACTGTGCTTCCGACAATGCCTACAATCCTTATCCCTGGGAGGGCTATACCGTATTAGGCAGCGGCAACCTCACCCCTAATAACACCGGCGACCAGCGCTGGACTTTTACTGTTATACAAAAATGCAACTGGTTCCTGACAGGCGTAGATAAAGCCAAAATGAACGATAAATTACGTGCCCGTATGAAAGGAGAAGCACGCTTCTTAAGGGCTTATCAATATTTCATCCTTACACAGTTATATGGAGATGTGCCACTGATCACCACCAATATCTCACCGGCCGAAGCCAACAATTCAAAGCGCACGTCCAAAGCAGAAGTGGTGAAATTCATCCTCGATGAACTGACCGCCATTATCCCGGATTTACCGGCCAGCTATACCGGCACCGACGCAGGACGTATTACCAGTGGCGCCGCACTGGCGCTGAAAGCCAGGATGGCCTTATTCACCAAACAGTACGACGTTTGCATTGCAGCCTGTAATGATATTATTGCATCTGGTACCTATAAACTGTACCCGGTATATGGTGATTTATTCCGTATTCAACATAAAAATAATTCGGAAGTCATCCTGGATGTACAATACAAAGAAAATGACGTGCCCTTTGAATCACTGGGCGTAATGCCTCCCGGCTCCGCCGGCGGCTGGTGCTCTATTGATCCGCTACAGGGTCTGGTAGATGCTTATGAAATGAAAAACGGGAAAACCATTGACGATGTTACCTCCGGGTACAATGCCGATGATCCGTATAACAACAGGGATCCACGCCTGGCTGCTACCATCTTGTATCCTGGCGCTATGTACAATGGAAGCTATTATAATCCTATCAGCGAAGGATCTTCTGACTACTATGCCCCTTACGGCAACTCAAAAAGTGGCTACCTGGTAAGGAAATTCACCACTGATTTGAGTGACTTCACAGATATGTGGAACGTTGGCTTAAACATTATCGCTATCCGGTATGCAGAAATATTGTTATCGCAGGCTGAAGCCAAAATAGAACTGAACCAGTTAGACAACAGCATGTATAGCGCATTGGATGCTATCAGAACCAGGGCCGGTATGCCAGTGGTTGACCGGACGGTGTACAATACGCAGGCTAAGCTACGCGAACTGGTTCGCCGGGAAAGACGCGTAGAACTCGCCATGGAAGGATTGCGGTGGTTTGATGTACAACGTTGGGAAATTGGAGATAAGGTAATGAACGGCACTATGTATGGGGCAAGATTGGGGAATGTAGACGCTGCCACCGGTAAGCTCACGTTGGGAAAAGACCGTATCCTGGTGGAACAACGCACCTTTGATATAAAGAAAAACTACCTGTGGCCTATACCACAGTCTGAACGCGATATTAATCCCGGGCTCACCCAGAACCCGCTTTACTAAATCTAAAAAGCATCCGGTGCTGTAGTCCCGGATGCTTTTTAATCTTCCATAATCTGACAATGAAAACCGGTTTCATTGACCAGCATCATTACTTTCCCCGCCTGAAAATTATCGCCTTCCACACGCAGCACGTTATCACAGTCTTCAAGGTCGAAATTGATTTTACTGTCCGGAAAGTTTTCGAGCAACAGCGCTACTATTTCCTGTGCGGCTGCTACCCTTTTGACATTTGTTACAAATACTTCTACCATGCCATTCCATTTAAATTACATATAGCTCATAGCAGGATAGCCCAACAAACGGCGCCAGAGCGCTATCTGGCCGATACAATTGGCTTCCCGGTACATGGAAAAAGTAACCATCTCCCACACGGGAAAAGACATATTCATCTCTGGAAATTTCAGGATCTCATTTAACTGCTCATCGGTAGCGGATACCATGGCAGTGCGCAGGAGTGGCGTAATGGTTTCCCAGTCTTTTTGATAAACATCTAACGATGGGTAAATCACATCTGCTTTGATACCCTGGTTTCTCTTAAACAGATCATCTGCGGCCGATTTGGCCTCCACCTTTAAAAAACCGGCCAGGTCGTAGCGCTGTTGTACCAGGCTACCAGCGAGCCATGCCACGTGATTAGCGGGCGTATCCAGGCGTTTGTGCGCATCTGAATCTGAAATTCCAAACAATGCCTTCGGAAAAAATCCTGTTTGCAAATCAAACAGTGAAAGAATGCCGAGCATCCTGTTGCTTGCTGTTTCCATTTTCTTATTATTTTTAGGTATTCAAACTTGTTGTAAGATAGCTGATAATCCTTGCAACCGCAGATGCCTATGAAGCCAATCTTAGGGGGTATTTGCGACAAAATTGGTAAGTTTGACCTGCGAATTAAAAATTGAAACCCATATGATCAAGATAGGGATCCTGCTTATCCGCCACTACAAGCTCCTCAGCCTGGCGGCCATCACCGATGTGCTTGACACCGTCAATAAGATTTACCAAAAAAATGGCACAGTGACGCCGTTTACCATTACCCTTGTCAGCACCAAAGAAACGGCACATTTGTCAACGGCTTTTCCGGGTTATGCTTCGGAAGACATCACCGCTACCGGCGCTTTTAACCTGGTACTCATCCCTTCTTTTACCAGTGATGATCTGCAACAATCCATTCACGAAAACAAGATATACCTGCCCTGGTTAAGGGAACAATATAAAAACGGCGCTGCATTAGCCAGCTTTTGCACCGGTGCATTTTTACTGGGTGCTTCCGGCCTGCTGGATGGAAAAATTGCCACTACGCATGTAGATGCCTGCAAGGATTTTTCTGCTGCATTTCCGGCGGTAAACCTGTTATCCGATAAAACGGTCACCCACGATGCCGGTATTTATACCAGCGGTGGGGCCACCTCTACCTTCCACCTGCTGCTACATTTGCTGGAAATACATTGCGGTATTGAAATAGCCGTAAGAACGGCTAAAATATTTGCGATCGATATGGGCAGAGACAAACAGTCTTATTTCAGTACGTTCCAGCCTACCCGTAATCATCACGATGACCTGGTGGCCAGTGCCCAACAGAAAATTGAAGCCAGTTACCAGGAAGCCGGCACTATTGAAGAAATGATTAAAGACATTCCTTCCAGCCGCAGAAATATTGTGCGGCGATTTAAACAGGTGACCGGCGTAACGCCCATTGAATACCTGCAACTTACACGGATCGAAGCGGCTAAGAAACTATTGGAACAAACCGGTCAGCAAATGATGGAAGTAATCTTTAATTCGGGCTACAACGACCCCAAAGCATTCAGAAAGGTATTCCGGAAAACTGTCGGAATGACCCCTTCTGAATACCGGGAGAAGTTCAACGCTGTGCGATAGGATTAATGTCTGTCCCAGAAGAAAGGCGGTTCAATATCCAGGCTACGGAGATAAACGAAACCTTGTCCCCGGTGGTGAATTTCATTATCGATAAAGTAAAACAGCAGGCTGGACACGGTGCCATCGTACATACCAAAAGCTTTCATAGGCCGTTGGAAATCTTCTGACGCAATACGGGGCCAGTACTCATTGATTTGTGCGGTTACGATATCCCACAATTCCAACAATTCTTCTTTAGTGGTAGGATTGGTAGCACCAGTATGTTCCAATAACTCTTCCATCTTTTTCCAGTCACCATTAGTAGCAAAACCGTGTACACCGGCGGAGGCAATACCCAGTACTTCCATCGCCAGGGCGGAGAAAGGACGCATACCGCCTATGCTGTAGGTGAACAGCTTATCGGCCGGAAATTTCTCAATGGTACGGCGGGTCAGATCGCGGTGTCCCTGCCAGTGTTTCAGAAGCTGATCAGGTGTCAGTATTACTTGTGTAGCGGTTAAAACATTGCTTTCCATAAGGCTGTATTTTTATTGTTTTTTTGTTTGATAGTACAAAGAAACTAAGGGGGTGTGACAACCCTATGTCAGCAGTGTTTAAAAAAAATTTTAGCGTACCACAATATCCCCGAATGGCAGCATTTATTTAAGCAAACGTTGCCGAAAAAAAAGGATATTTGCCATTACCTGTTAGCATAATAATTTTAAGTCATGGAAACTATTCTCATCAGAAAGGCAGTACCAGCGGATCTTCCCGTTTTACTCGAATTTGAACAAGCTATCATCACCGCGGAGCGGCCTTACGACAATACCTTAAAACAAGGCACTATTCACTATTATGATGTTGCTGCTATGATTGCCGCCAGTCACGTTGAAGTGCTGGTAGCCACCTATAATGGCCAGCTGATTGGTTCCGGCTATGCCCGCATAGAGGACGCCAAACCCTACCTCATTTTTCCCCGGTATGCGTACCTGGGATTTATGTATGTAGATCCCGCACACCGGGGCAAAGGCGTGAATAAGCTGATCATCGAAGGGCTAAAGGCCTGGGCCATTTCCCAGGGCATCCCCGAATTGAAGCTGGATGTATACGATCAGAATGAGGCAGCAGTGCGGGCCTATGAGAAGGCTGGTTTCCAAAAAAACCTGGTAGAAATGCGGCTACCACTATAATCTTCCGAGTTTGGCACAATTTTAGACGGTGGGCGGTTAAAAGAATTTTAACCATGAAACAGTTACTTGTAGCCTTAGCAGCAGCAGTCGTTTTATTTTCCTGCAAAAGCAATGCTGATAATGCCGCCGCTATAGAAAGTGCTAAAAAAGCGACCATCGACTCCATGAACAATGTGAGTGCCATTAAGCAGCAGGTAGTAGACTCCATGAATCGTTTGAAAAAACACCCCCATCATACAGGTACAGGCAATGCAGCGGTAACACCTGGTTATGCTGACGCTGAAATGAACAATCCGGCGCCGGCGGCTCCCGCTCCGGCCCCTGCTAAGAAAAAGGGTTGGAAAGGCTGGAGCCATACTGCCAAAGGTGCTGTTGTAGGCGCTGGTGCAGGTGCTATTACGGGTGCTATTGTGAATAAAGACAGGGTGAAAGGTGCAGCGATTGGTACTTTAATTGGTGCAGGTGTAGGTGCCGGAACAGGTGCGATTGTGGATCATAAGAAGAAGAAACAGACACAAGGACAATAAGCTTTGTTTTAAGCGTATATAAAAGCGGACGTCTCAAAAAAATGAGACGTCCGCTTTTGCTTTAGACCTACGTCACAGGCCTGTTTTAACTATCTTTTAATTCGCCTTTAACCTGTCTTTGAGCCGCAAATTTTCCCTCCTTTATCGCCGCCTTCACCTTTTCCCTATGATCCAGTCCCCACTGCACCAAACGCTCTACCACGGGCAATACGGTGAGTCCATAGGGTGTAATCTCATAAGCAACGGTAACTGGTTTGGTGTTGAGCACCGTCCGTTTCACCAGGAAATTCATTTCCATCAGCTTCAGTTCTTTCGATAACATCCTGGCGGAAATACCGTGTATCTCCCGCAAAATCTTTTTAAAATGATTGGTTTCGTTGGTTCGGTTGGCAACATGCCGCAGTATCTGTAGTTTCCATTTGCCGCTGAATAATTCCATGCTGTCGCGCATGGCGGCAAGTTCTTCTTTGCAGGTGGCCTCCCGCTGTTCTCCTTTTATCGTGATCGTTGCCATAAATCTGTACGTTTACCCGGTTACCTCTGGTTTACCCATAGCAAATATACCAGAACACGACCATAATTTTGACGCATGAAAAATCACGAAAACATGCAGGCAATTATACTCAATGGTTTTGGCGGTGTAGAACATTTCTCCGCCGCTACGCTGCCGCTGCCTGAGGTGGGAGATAAAGAAGTACTGGTACAGATTGCAGCTACCGCCTTCAATCCTATCGATTATCAAATGAGACAAGGTGCGCCGGAAAGTAAACGGATGCATTCACCGATACTGGGCCGCGAATGTGCGGGCATCGTAGTAAAAACGGGCGAACTGGTGGAGGGATTTGCGCCTGGTGATGCCGTGATGGCGGCTTCCGGCAGCATGGGCAGTAATGGCTCCTATGCTACACATATCAGTTTGCCGGCGGAGATACTGGTGCATAAACCGGGTAATATCTCTTTTGCAGCAGCAGCGGCGGTACCTACGGCATCGTTAACTGCCTTGCAATGCTACAAACGGTTACGACTTCCTGCTACTGCCAGTATTTTCATCAGCGGTGCTGCCGGCGGCGTAGGACTGGTACTGGTGAAGTTGTTGCTGGCCGCAGGATATACGAACCTTACGGTAACAGCCGGCAATGAAGCCAGTAGGGAACAATTACTATTGGCTGGATTAACAGCCGATCAAATCATCGATTACCGGCAGCCGGATTTACCGGAAATTATTCTGCAACAAAACAACGGCAAAAGGTTTGAAGCGGCGATAGACCTCGTGGGTGGCCGTCTCTCCGAAATATGTGCTGACATACTCCTCACCAATGGTATTTACCAGGATGTGACGGCGCTTACCACCGAAGCCGGCCGCGCCACCCTGTTTAATAAAGGTATTGTGATCATGAATATCTCCAACTATGCCTATTCCCTTGATGGGAATTTATCGTATTATGGAGATGGCCTCCGGCAAATAGCCGCCCTGTTGGAAAAAGGAGCGATTACCCCTTCCCCGGTTTATGTAACCGGCGCCTTTAGTGTGGAGACCGTGCAACAGTCGCATGCGCTGTTGGAACGCAACCAGAGCAGAGGCCATAAGCTGGTGATGGCGGTACTTCCCGGCGTTCACTGACGTTGCCGGCACTTGCCGGCATCATCTTTGGGCAACAACGCGCATGTGGAATCAATTTACAGACTATGCAGATCACCTGCCCAATTTCTTCTGGAACCTGATATTGGCTGGTATCGCGGTCATTTGCGGATGGCTCATCAAATTATTGTTATCGGTATTTATCCGGCAATCAGTGAAACAACAACAGGAGTTTTCATTGGTACATAGTATTCTTTACCGGCTGGGAAAAGCTTTCAACTTCTTTTTACCCTTGCTGCTGCTGAATATGGTGCTGCCACTGATGCGCGTGAACCCAAAGTTTGTGCCGGTGATGAGCAAAGCTGCCGAAATTGCCTTAACGTTGTCGTTTGCGGCATTGATCATCGGCGTTATCAAAGTAATGGAAGACTATGTTTACCATACGTATGACCTAAACAAAGTAAACAACCTGAAAGAGCGGAAAATACGTACGCAGTTGCAGTTTATCCGTAAGTTATCCATCTCCATTATACTGGTACTCACGGCCTGTGTGATACTACTGAGTTTCGACAGCCTGCGAAAGCTGGGCGCCGGGTTGCTCACCGGTGTGGGGGTGAGTGGTATCATTATTGGTTTTGCGGCGCAGAAATCGTTGAGCAACCTGCTCGCAGGCTTCCAAATTGCGTTTACACAACCTATTCGTATCGATGATGTGCTAGTGGTAGAAGGCGAATGGGGACGGGTGGAAGAAATTACCATGACCTATGTGGTACTGAATATCTGGGACCAGCGCCGGCTTATTCTGCCTATTAATTATTTTATAGAGAAACCTTTCCAGAACTGGACCCGCACCGGCGCAGAAATATTGGGAACCGCCTTCTTCTATATGGATTACACGGTGCCGGTAGACCTGGTAAGAGCAGAATTTGAAAGACTATTGTCGCTTTCCCCGCTGTGGGACAAACGCGCAAAAGCGCTACAAGTAACCAATACCAGCGAACGAACCATTGAAGTGAGGGCATTGATGAGCGCTGCTACTTCCGGCAACGCCTTTGACCTACGCTGTTATATCCGGGAAAACCTTATTAAATACATCCGGGAAAATCATCCGGATAGTTTGCCTAAAACCCGCGCCTTTATTGAAAATGGGCCGGCTTCAACGTAACCTTTTTTCCAACATCACCAGGTGTTTACACTGGATGCCGTTTTCATAAATCGGTTCCTGGTAATGCATCATAAAATAATCTTTCTTCACCGCAGTGATTTCAAATCCCTGCCGTTGATATAAATACAATTGTGCAATACTGGAATTGCCGGTGCCGATCACCAGTCGCTTAAACCCATTGGCCCTGGCTCTTTGCGTGGCATCCTGTAACAATATTTTACCAAAACCTTTTCCCTGCCAGGCCGGGTTAACTGCAATGTTTTTGATCTCCAGTTCATGCTCACCATTGGCGTACAACACATAGCTACCTATCACTTGCTGGCCCTGTACCATTACATAAATTTCCGACTGGGACAGATAAGAGTTGATGGCTATCACGGAGGGGTCGGCCAACAGTAAAAGGTCGTAGGGAATTTTTTCGCCGGGGCTTAATTTCCGGATAATAGTATCTTCCTGCAGAGTGGTCATTTGCTAAATGATTTTGTTATAAATACATCCTGTTTGAACTGAATCCCGGGTAACTGCTACACATAGGGTCTGGGGAACCGGCTAACAAAATCAAGATACAAAAAGGATTTAGCATTTTAAGCAATACAACGAAAGTTATTCGACGTATTGCTTAAAATGCCAGACGTGATGTTATAACGATAGGTACTGACGCTTCACATTATGTCCTTCCACCGCTATTTGTGCACCGCTGTTAGCACCTACGGCCGCACCGCTGATGCTCACTGTTTTTTGTTCACCAGGTAACACCGAGAGGTAGTTATCACTATAGAACACCGGTAAAATCCGTTGCTTTGTTTGCGCATTCACCAATGATACCCGGTTGAAAAATGCTACGGGATTGCCGGCTGGATTACTGATCGTTACTGTGATGCTATCTGTACCTGCTTTCTGTGCAGTTATCTTCACCGCTGCTGCCGGCATTTGTTGGAGGCCGGAGTAATTTCCTTTGCCATCGGCCAGCCAGTAAAGGTTTTCATCAACCACCTGCTGTTGCGCATTTAGGAGACGTAAAGAAAAGAATACGCCCTCTTTTTCGCTCATCTTATCAATCACACCTTTTAAAGACATGAATTTTTGCACGGTAGTGGGGCCTACTTCTACAAACAACTGTGTCAGCAAAGTATCGCGCCCTTTCATATCGTAGACTTTTAACTCCAGCATCAGATCGCGGGCATAGTGAAAGGTGTTGTTAACGGCCATCACCATACCGTCTACCGGATCGTACATCACATGCAGTGGCGTAGCGCCTTTGCGGGTACCATACAGGCAGGCATTGGGATCCAGGTAATAATCGTACATCTGTCCCCGTAGTGCCGTCCATGGGTTCTGGGTTTTCCAGATGATAACGCCGGTATACCAATCCCACATATGTGCACTGAAGCCTTCCATCAATGCGCGATACTGATCATAGTTAACCATCTGTACTTTGTTGGCCCATTCCCTTAAGTCCGTGGTTTTACCATAGGGATCCACTGATTTATTATAAGCGATGTATTTATGATAATCCCATACAGCATCGGTTTTACCGGTTTGCGGATCAGGTGTTACGAGATTTTCCTTTGGTAAAAATCTCTCCAGTGATTCATAGTCGCCGGTGCCTACGGATCCAACTTCCGAGTTAAACGGAAACGTGCGATAGCTCCAGAAATAAGGTACGGACTGGATACCATAGGGTCCATCGCCGTTCCCACCAATGGCGTTATAGGACATGCTGTCCGAGTTGGAATAGTCGAAGAAATACCGGGTACCATCCAATGCGGGCAGGATAGAATCCTTCATGGCGTGGAATATATCTGCCGGAGGCGTAATCTCATTTCCTCCACACCAGAAGGCCAGGGAAGGGTAGTTACGCACCAGCTTTACCTGGTCGGCTACACTTTCCAGGAAGAGGGAGTGATTATCGGGGTAGCTCCGGCGGGTCCATTGATCGTCTTTTTTCATGGGGTCCTGCCAGCGCCCATTACAATCGCCGGATATCCAGAAGTCCTGGAATACCAGCAGGCCGTACTTATCGCAGGCTTCAAAAAATTCCGGTCTTTCTGTTAAGCTGCCACCCCATATCCGGATAAGGTTCAGGTTCATATCACGATGGAAGCGTACTTCCGCATCATAACGCTCTTTGCTGAAGCGGAACATGGCATCGGAGGTAATCCAGTTGCCGCCTTTGATAAATATTTTCTGTCCGTTTACTGCTATCTCGCGGCTACGGGTATGGTTGTTCCAGTAAGTCTGTATTTCGCGGATACCAAATTCCACGTCTTCGGTATCATCGGTAACGCCGTTGTTCACGAACTGCAACTGCATATGATACAGCTGTTGCGGGCCATAACCGGCAGGCCACCACAAAGCCGGATTTTTCATCATCATATCCGGCAACTGCACGGTAGTAGTGGAGTGCGGCGGCAACGTTACTTTCTGCACGGCCATACCGCCGGTAATATTATAACGCAGCGTGCCACTCACGCTTTTGCCACTGGCATTTTCCAGGTCGGCTGACACCAGGATAGTGGCGGGCGCCTGTGTTCCTTCCGGCTTGCGAACACCCGGTACACGGGTAATTACATGTGGATCTTTGATGCGCACGGCGCCTGTTTTCTCAATAAATACTTTATCCCATATGCCGGTGTTACGGTCGCGCATAGGCTGTATCCAATCCCAGCCAGCCGTGTATTGCGGACCTACATTTTTAGCAATGGTGCCATCGCCTCCCTGTCCGCCATTTGGATTACCGGGAAACACGGGCGGATACACGATTACTGCCAGGCGGTTGTTACCATTCTTTGCCAGCCAGGGTGTAATATTATAGGATTGACGCAGGTAGGCGCCAACATGTGTAGTGGCATTTACTTTATGACCATTCAGGAAGATGTCGCAGCCGTCGTTGACCCCTCTGAAATGCAGCCATACCTGTGCATCGCCGGTGGCGGGTTTCTCCGTAAAATCTTTTACAAACCAATAGGTGTAATGATCCCGTCCTGTTTGCCAGATATCGGGGATCTTTTCATTATTCATGCCGTACAGGGGATCCGGTACCTGCTTATTGTTCAGCAGGGTGGTTAACACGGTACCCGGTACGGTGGCGGGTGTCCAGCCGGCGAGCTGATAGCCCGGATCTGAAATTTGTTGTCCCGTAGCTGTTATCCCGGCAATGTTCCTGCATTGCCATCCGCTGTTGAGTTCATATTTTTCCTGCGCTGATAAGGACCCGGCGGCCATTAACAGTAAGCAGGCAATCGATGCTTTCCGAAATATCATGAGATCAGTTTTACAGGCTAATACGATGCCTGCAAATATAGGCTAACGTGCTCCCCCGTCAAAACCGCTCCTCATTGTTCAGCCAATTCTTTTACTGCTATCAGTGCCTTGGGAAAGGTAGACTCGAAATAGCTTTTAAACGATTCATCACTATCCATTTCTACCAGCAAGGTTGTTTGTCCGTTCGCTTCTGTCAGTTTATAGTTTTCAGTGGCGCCGGCCCAGGCTTTCACGTTGTCACTACTCACGTCTTCTACCCCATTTTTGATATCTCCCAGGTGTTTGAAAGACATGAACTCATCCGGCACCTTAGCGGCAATGGTAGATATCATTCCATCATTCTTACCGTCCAGGAAGAGCGTACGGCCACCCACCTGCCAGTCTGTTACTATTTTGGATCCTTCCGCAAAAACGGCCGTCCATGCAGGATAAGTGTGATCCCCCCAAAGTACTTCCCATACCTTATGACGGGGCGCATTAATAGTGGTGTTGAATGTTAACTTTTCCATGATTACTCATTTACAAGGTGAACCGATAGTTTGTTATACTTATTGCGATATTCCAGTGGCGTAAGCCCTGTTACTTTTTTGAATACTGTTCTGAACGACTTGGTATCGATATAGCCAACATCATAAATCACTTCATTGATGTTTTTGGTGCTGGTTTCAAAGTCCCTTTTGGCTGCTTCTATTTTTATCCGCTGAATATATTCCACGACGGTGTTACCGGTCGATTTTTTGAATCGTCTTTCAAAGGTCCTTCTCCCAATGGCTGTCAAATCTGACAGTTGATCTACGGTAATTTTATCCTGGTAGCTGGCTTCAATAAACTCCTGTGCTTTGAGAATGGGTTCATCGTTATGTGTTTTTTGTCCTTCGAAGATGATAAAGGGCGACTGGCTTTGGCGCTCCAGGTCAATCTCGTAGGCTTTGGACGTCATGATGGCGATATCTCTGCCGGCGTATTTTTCTACCAGGTATACAATGAGGTTGAGATAGGAATAAGCGCCGCCGCTGGTATAGATACCATCTTCTTCGGTGATGACACGGTCATCCATCAGGTTTACTTTGGGGAACATTTCCCTGAATTGTTTGGCCATTTTCCAGTGGGTAGCACAGGCTTTGCCATCCAGCAATCCGGTGGCAGCCAGGAAAAACGCACCCAGGCAAAGACTGGCAATGGAAGCCCCCCTTGCATGTTGCTCAATGATCCAGGGAATGAAAGCTTTATTTTGCTCGGCTGCTGCGGCCTGGTTACCATGCAGCGCGGGTATAACGATCAGGTCTGTTTTCTTTACCTCCTTAATCAATACATCCGGGTTGATGGTAAACAAGCGGTTAGGCTGATTCACTACTTTGGAGATGCCCACCAGCTGTACTTCAAACAGGGGTGGCCGTCCTTTGTCGGCCAGGAAATTGTTCAGATCCATAAAGATCTGGTAACTGCCTTCGATATTAACAACACTGGTATGGCCTAATGGCACCAGGATGGAGATATGTATCATTATCTGTGAATATAAATGAATGAATGCCGCAAATAACCTATGAATTGTCGCTATCTCCCCCCTTCAGAGTCCCGGTAGCTTACGATTTTTGTAAAGTATTTCTCAAGCGCAAAAAATGGCTATAATGACGAGCATCCACACCTACCTTACTTTCAACGGCAACTGCCGGGAGGCAATGATCTTTTACAAAGAATGCCTGGGTGGGGAATTGCTCCTTCAAACCATTGGAGAATCCCCGATGTCGGTCGGTATCCCCGCTTGTATGAAGCATTTTATTTTGCATTCGAGTCTTACCAAAGGCTCCCTGGTGATCACCGGCTCCGATATGGTGCCTGAAGCAGGGCTAACAACCGGGAATGCTGTTTCTTTACTACTCAACTGTAATTCAGAAGACGAAGCCCGCACTTTTTATGCTAAATTATCGCAAAATGGCGAGGTCACACAACCACTGGAAAACACCTTCTGGGGAGCGCTCTTTGGCACACTAACGGATAAATTCGGTCATCACTGGCTCATCAATTTTGAAGGGAACCGCTATCAATAGCCGTTATATGCCTTTTCCAGCGTAGCAATATCCAGCTTCACCATCTTCATCACTTCCGCCATTACCTTGCCGGACCGTTCCTTATCTGCTACCATGCTACTCAATTTGGCCGGTACAATTTGCCAGGACAGGCCGTATTTATCCTTCAGCCAGCCACACTGACTTTCCTTACCACCGTTTGCCGTGAGCTTATCCCAGTAGAAATCTATTTCTGACTGGTTTTCACAATTGACGGTAAAAGAAACTGCTTCTGTAAAAGGAAACAAAGGCCCTCCATTGATAACAATGAATTGCTGTCCATCCAGCTCAAAGGTGGCGCTCAGCAGCAGCCCTTCCTGCATTCCCATTCCCTTGCCATAGTACGATTTATTAAATACACGGCTCTGCTTAAAAACAGACGCGTAAAAATCCATGGCTTCCTCTGCATTGTTGTTGAACCACAGTGACGGTATGATCTTTTGCATAACACTAGATTTAGGTGATCTGTTGTTACAAAGATACCTGTCGTTTTACTCATAGTAGAGGTGTATAAGCGACATTCTAAAGGGGGACATGCGACAATTATTCACTGGCGTTTTTCTGACCTTTTAGCCCGCTGCTAACGGGTAGCCCTGCACGAAAAGCGGGAATATTTGGGTCAAATGAATTATTTTGTTATTCATTTACTTGTTTTATGCAGCTAAGATTCCACATGCGCCTTGTCCTGCTGATGGTAAGCCTGCTGGCGCCTGCCATTTGCCCCGCCCAAACGGATACCACGCCACTGTTCCGGGTGATTGCATTTTACACTGCCAAAAGTGATGCAGCCCATATCAGCTTTGTACATGAAGCCAACTCCTGGTTTCCGAAAATGGCCGCGCAGCATCATTTCAGTTATGATTCCACCAACAACTGGCAAAACCTGAATGCCGCATTTTTATCGAAATACCAGGTAGTCATTTTCCTGGATACCCGCCCGGATGATCCGGCACAACGCGCTGCCTTCCAGCAATACATGGAGCATGGCGGTGGATGGATGGGATTTCATTTTGCAGCATTTGCCCTTACACCATCAGATTTCCCGGACAACTGGCACTGGTATCACCACACCTTCCTTGGTTCCGGGGCCTATGGCAGTAATACCTGGCGACCTACGGCGGCCCTGCTCCGCGTAGAAAATCATCAGCATCCCGCCACCAAAAATTTACCGGATACTTTTTCTGCCTGCCCGAATGAGTGGTATCGCTGGAGTAACGACTTGCGCAAAAATCAGGATATCGATATCCTGTTATCCATAGATCCCCGGAGTTTCCCGCTGGGTACAGGTCCTAAGCCCTATGAAATCTGGCATAGCGGCTATTACCCTGTTGTATGGACCAACAAAAAATATAAAATGATGTACCTGAATATGGGACATAATGATATTGATTACGAACATCACACCAATAAGGAATTATCTTCCACGTTTGGCAGCAAAGCGCAAAATCAATTGATACTGGATGCGCTGATGTGGCTGGGAGAGAGCCGAAAGCAGAAAGGCGAAAGCAAAAAGCAATTGTAGCGAATGATTAGAGCGGATTTTGTCTTTGTTCAGGATTAAACTGATTATGCTGATTATATTTTAAAGATCTAAGAAGATTATAGGAAATAAAAATCATTATAATCAGTTTAATCCTGAACAAAGACAAAATCCGCTCTAATAGCTCCTGCTATTCCATAAATGCTTCTATTTTCTTTTTTTCAGACAGCTTCACAAATTGTCCATACTTCTCCAGGTATTCTTTTGCCACGGGTGTAAATCCTGCCTTGTCTTGTTTATTTAGCAGGTAAATAGTTTTTGCCCGGAGATATATTTCCTCCCCGGTAGCGCCATAGGGATTAACACTGGCGGAGATAGCGGACCAGTCGGGGTTAGCGCCGTTATCGGGCATGGCGGGAGCGATGAGGTCCTGGTAAATGAGGTTCATCATTTTCACGGCTGCCTGCCTGGCGCCCATGGCTTTATCAATGGCATCCATATTATTACGGATGATGGTAAAGCCGGTGTCCTTTGTGCTGCTGGTTACCTGCATGACATAACGGAGATCATCTTCTGAATAAGGTGGCTTTATCAGGGCCAGGTAATCGGCGCCTGCCGCGGCGGCGCCTTCTTTGTCGCCAGCCTGTACCGCCATCATTGCCATTTTTCTCAAAAATGCGGGTTCTCTTTTTCCATTGATGTATTCCTGCAATACAGCGCTGTAGAGGGCGGCAGGGTCTGTGATATCAGCGTCTGCCGCGGTGACCTCCGGGAGTGTACCCAAGTCGGGATTGAGCGGGGCGTGTATTTTCCGGATTTCGGCAAAAGGGATTTTTATCACCTGGCGGTCGTAGGTCAGCAATCCATTTTGCTCTCCTTCCACGTCAAATGGCTGGGTGTAAATGCTGGCAGAGAGACCTTGTCGCTGCAGCAGTTGTAAATGCTGGTTCATGATGGCATACTTTGCTTTCAGGGCGCCCGGCTTTTCCAGGATGTAGCCCCAGGCGCTGCTCATATTCCACTGGTGATCCGGAATAAAGACGCCGATGCCGCCAAACTCGCCCAATACCTGTGCTTTGCCGGGCATCCGGATGGCATTCATTGGATTGGGATAGCTGTGTACATCGGTCAAATCGGCGCTGATGTAGGCGTTGGGGCTTGGGCTACGTAGCTTGTCATTCACGTAAAGATATTCACCTGAATGCCCGTTCACCAAGCGGGAAGGGTCCGTACGTTTAATCCATTCCGTTAAACGTTGCTGATCAAACTGTCCCCATTTTTCATTGAAGAGTACCCAGGTGGTGATAGCCGGATGGTTGCGTAGTTGCGCCAATGTTTCCTGGCATTGTTGCTCAAAAGCGGCTTTGGCGCCTTCCGGCAAACTATGATTGGGACTTACCATATCCTGCCAAACGAGGATGCCCAGTTTATCTGCCCAGTAGTACCAACGGGCAGGTTCCACCTTAATATGTTTGCGAATGGTGTTGAAGCCCATCGCTTTAATAACTTTGATATCAAATGCCAGTGCTTCATCTGTAGGTGCGGTATACAGGCCGTCGGGCCAAAAGCCCTGGTCCAGCGTTCCCAGGTTAAAGTAGGGTTTGTTGTTCAGGAATATACGATCCACCCCTTTATCATCTTTGGCGATGGAAATTTTCCGCATACCAAAATAGCTTTTCACTTTGTCTACCGGCTTATTTCCTTTCAGCAAGGTAACAGAGAGGTCGTATAGAAAGGGGCTGGCGGGCGACCACCATGCAGCGTCCGGTATTTTCAGCTGCAGCGTAGCGTTGCTGCTGCCTTTGATACTGCCTACTTCCGTCCCTGCTTTGTAGGCCACTGCTTCTACGTTGTAGCCGGCGGGTGCATTGACCGTAACGGCCAGGGTCCCTTTGTCGATATCCGGTACCAGGTGTAAATTGGTAATAAAGTCGGTGGGCACCGTTTCCAGCCATGCGGTTTGCCAGATACCGGAGCTGGGGGTATAGTAGATATCGGCAGGATTCAATACCTGTTTGCCATGTGGACCGATCCCCCGGTCGGATGGATCATATACTTTGAGGAGCAGGGTATTTTCGCCAGGTTTTACGGCCGCGGAAATATCAATGGTAAACTCCGTATAGCCGCCAGTGTGACTCCCCACTGCCTTTCCATTTACATATACATTGGTTTGCCAGTCCACGGCACCGAAGTGCAATAGTATTTTTTCGCCGCTGCGGGGTGTGATGTTGATGGAGCGCCGGTACCACAACCGCTGATCCGGTAACAGGGTTTTCTTCACGCCGGAGAGGGCCGATTCCAGGGGGAAAGGCACCAGTATTTGTCCGTCGAAGGTAGCGGGTGTTTGCGCGTTGGCGGATGTAATGGCATATTCCCAGAGGCCGTTGAGGTTTTGCCAGTTGCTGCGTTCCAGTTGAGGACGGGGATATGCCGGTAATGCGTTTTCCGGGCTGACTTCTTTCGCCCAACGCGACTGAATAGGTATGGGCTGCATTTTATATCCCTGTTGGGCAAATAGGGGCAGCGTCAGCATAAGGCCCATGGTGTTGGCCAGTAACCAATGTTTTACGGTCAATTTTAACATAGTGGTGTTGAAAATTAAACTTTAAGGTTAATTGAGTACGATAGAAGGGTTAGGCTATAAAAATCGGCTGAGTATTTGATTCCTCTGAAAAACAGGTCCGGGCGTTGAACAAAAAGTAACAAAATATACATCATTATCTGGATAAGCGGGAAATGATTCACTCAATCGATTGATTAACTGCCTTAATATAGCATCAAAAACCTTTGCTGGCGGGCGCTGCGGGTAATTGCTATTAATTTCTTAAAACCTGTTTATAATTAATAAATAAAGAAAAAATTATATAGTTTTGCGCCCACAACCTAAACCGTAGTAAGCGAACATAACCTACAACGATCACACTTTTAAAAGAGTAACATGCAAAGCTTAGGCATAAAAGGCCGCTGGAATGCTATCTGTCACGCAATTAGTAATATTCCTCCTAAATATCTTTATATCCTTTTTTTGTTGATGGCTGTTGGCATCTCCATACATTCCTGGTTTTCTTCCCAGGATATGGAGAGATGGACCCGTTACAACAACTTCCTGATCTTCAAGGATGCATGGTCGCACCTGGTGCATAACAAGGACCTTTACGTATTGTATCCGGACGAATATTACGACCTCTATAAATACAGTCCTTCCTTTGCCATGTGGATGGGTGTATTTGCCTGGATGCCGGATGTACCGGCATTGATTTGCTGGAATATCATGAACGTAGTGGTATTCCTGGTGGCTATCCGGACGCTGCCGGTAAAGAAAGAAAAGCAGTCTGTTTTCCTGTTGTTTTTGGCTATTGAGATGATGATTGCATTGACCAGTTCACAGATCAACGTTTTTATAGCGGGCTTTTTCATACTGGCCTGGCATGCGATGGAAAACAAAAAAATCTGGTTGGCAGCTTTACTACTGGTGGTGACTATTTACATCAAAATATTTGGTATAGTGGCGTTGTCATTGTTTTTGTTGTATCCGCAACGCTGGAAATCAGCTTTATATACTGCTTTCTGGGCCTTGGTGATTGCCGTAATGCCTTTAATGGTGATTTCTTCAGACCAGTTGATCTTCCTGTATAAGAGCTGGGCACACTTGCTGGCGAATGATTATTCCGCCTCATATGGAGTGTCTGTAATGGGCTGGTGGCATACCTGGTTTAATATGGATATTTCCAAACAGGCGTTTATCCTTACTGCAGCAGCTATATTTATCTTACCTTTTATCAAGATACTTTACAGCAGGGACACGAAATTTAACCTGAACATGCTGGCGTCTGTATTGATCTGGGTGGTTATTTTCAACCATAAAGGAGAGTCGCCTACTTATATTATTGCGTTAACCGGTGTGGCCATCTGGTATTTCACGCAACCACCTACCCGCGTTAATACTACGCTGGCAGTGCTTACACTGGTATTTACCTCCTTCTCATCAACGGACCTGATTACGCCTTACTGGATCGCCAGAACTTACGTGGAACCATACGCTGTTAAAGCGGTTTTCTGTTCTATTGTGTGGGTAAAAATTGTACTGGAACCATTCTTTGCGACACAGGCCAGCCAGGTAGTAATGGCAGAAGAACATTATAAAGCCGCATAAAGCGGAATTACGAATTACGAATTACGAATTACGGCCTGATAAGAAGATTATAGCGAATCACCTTCGCGTTTACTATCTTCCTATCAGGCCGTAATTCGTAATTCGTAATTCGTAATTTCTTATTACCTAGCTCTGTTTTCTTACATATTTCGTCAATATCACAATCACCTGTCCTTCTATTTTACCTTCTATTTGTTCGGTATTATCTTCTACCAGGCGAATATTCTTTACCACTGTACCCATTTTGGCGTTGAGGGTAGAGCCTTTTACATCGAGGGATTTGATCAGCACTACGGAGTCTCCGTTTTGCAGCACGGCGTTGTTACTGTCGCGGTGCAGGTCTACCGCACTGTCATTTTCATGATCGCCGGTAGCTTTAGCCCAGGCCAACGCTTCATCGTTCAGGTAGATCATGTCCAGGTTGTCCATGGCCCAGCTTTCGTGCTTCAGGCGGTTCAGCATACGCCAGGATACGATTTGTACACCTGGGATCTCACTCCACATGCTGTCTGATAAACAGCGCCAGTGGTCACTGTTCAGCTCCGCTTTCTTTTCGATCTGCGATTGGCATTGCGCACAGATCATGATACAGTTATCCTGATCGGCATAAGATTGAGGAGGTACTTCATAAACATTCAACGTATCAGTGGCCTGACATAGTTCGCACTTATTGTCGCTCCTTTGCTGTAATAGTTCGTTCAGCTTCATAATGTCCCTTGTTGTAAAAAAATGGGCACAAAGGTACTCTTTTTTTAAGCTAGTGGGGTCTGCCGGTAAAATTTCGTTAGTCACAGGATCATTAAAATGCATTTGTGCAGATAGCTTTTTGCATGTTGCTTTATGCCTATGCGCATTGTTCTATCTGGTTTTTTTGCTAGTTTCGCACATCTATTTAAAATTCCTATTACGGAATTTCACAATACCTATGAAATTAGCCTACTTGAAATTTAGACTTAAAATCAGACCGTTTCATGCTTTTCAACTCGATAAATTTTGCCATATTTTTGCCTATCGTGCTGGCGCTTTACTGGTTTGTCACAAATAAAAGCCTGAAACTTCAGAATACGCTGTTGCTGGTATCCAGTTATTTCTTTTATGCCTGCTGGGATTACCGCTTCCTTTTCCTGCTGATATTCTCTACCCTGCTCGATTATTTTACCGGTCTCAAAATGTTTGAGTCCAGTACCCCCGGGAGGAAAAAGTTTTGGTTCTGGCTGAGTGTATGTGTTAACCTGGGATTCCTGGGTGTATTTAAGTACTTCAATTTCTTCGCCGCTTCTTTTGCCCAGGCAGTAGCATTGCTTGGGTTCCAGGTACACCCGTGGGTGTTAAATATTATATTACCGGTAGGGATTTCTTTCTATACCTTCCATGGCTTGTCATATGTGATAGATATTTACAAAAACAGGATTCAACCGGAAAAAGATTTTGTGGTATACTCTGTTTTTGTGAGCTTCTTTCCCTTGTTGGTAGCTGGTCCTATTGAAAGAGCCACCCACCTGCTGCCGCAAATTAAAAAGCCGCGCAGCTTTGATTACAACCAGGGTGTAGACGGACTCAAACAGATTTTGTGGGGGATGTTTAAGAAGGTAGTAATAGCAGACAACTGCGCGTACTATGCCAATATGATTTTCAACCATTCCGGTGATTATCATGGCAGCACATTGGTCATAGGTGCTTTCTTTTTTACCATACAGATTTACTGTGATTTTTCCGGCTACTCTGATATTGCATTAGGTACCGCCCGGCTCTTTGGTATAGAGCTGTTGCGCAACTTTGCTTTCCCTTATTTTTCGCGCGACATTGCAGAATTCTGGCGGCGCTGGCATATTTCTTTATCATCCTGGTTCCGCGACTACCTCTACATTCCATTGGGTGGCAGCAAAGGAGGCACCTGGATGAAAGTTCGTAATACCTTCATCATCTTTTTAGTGAGTGGCTTCTGGCATGGTGCTAACTGGACCTTTATTGTATGGGGCGCCCTGAATGCCCTCTTTATTATGCCGCTGATCATTTTCAATAAAAACAGGCATCACCTGGAAATTGTAGCAGAGGGCCGGCTGTTCCCTACTTTCCGGGAGTTCATCAATATTGTATTAACTTTTGCACTGGCCAGCTTTGCGTGGATTGTATTCCGGGCAGAAAACATTACACATGCATGGCATTATATCAGTACTATCTTCTCTCCTTCTCTCTTTACGGTGCCGGAAGTAATGCCGGTAAAGATATTTGTGCTGATCGCCATTTTTATGGTAGTTGAGTGGTTGGGAAGAGAACAACAATATGCTATTGCCCGTTTGTGGGTGAACCGCCCTACTCTGATCCGGTGGTCAGTTTATTATGCTATTGTTTTCTGTATATTCTATTTTGCCGGTACTGATCAGCAATTCATCTATTTCCAGTTTTAGACATGAAAAAAATACTTAAAAAGATAGCGCTGTTTCTTTTGCCAATCATCCTGCTGGGAGTCATTTTCGAGGTGATGTTACGCCGCATACCCAATGAATATGCGTATAAAAGAACATATCTCGAACAACATGCCGACAGCATCCAGGTCCTGTTCCTGGGAAGCTCCCATGCTTACCTGGGCATCAACCCGGAGTATATTTCTGTTAATAGTTTCAATGCTGCTATCAGCAGCCAGAGCATTGACTACGATTTACAGATCCTTCAAAAATTCGACCATCAACTCACACACCTGAAGTACGTAGTACTCCCTATCTCCTACTTTACACTATTTACCAACCTGTCGGAAGCAGCTGAGTCGTGGAGAGTAAAGTATTACATGATTTATCTCCAACTGAATAGTTCAAAGAAACTCAGCAACTATACGGAAATATTGTGCGGTAGTTTGGAACTGAACCTGAAAAAGCTGGTGCTTTATTATGTCCGTCACAAACAAACCACGGGGTGCTCTCCATTAGGCTGGCAAATTCCATTTCCTGTTAACCAGGATGTAGCTGCCACCGGGCTGGAAGGCGCTAAAAAGCACACCAACAAAAACAGGGCTTTGTATGCCGAACAAAAGGCCATACTGGAAAAAATCATTGCGCTGGCTAAACAAAAAAATGCCGTCGTACTTTTTTATACACCACCTGCTTACCAAACTTATTACAACAATCTTGATACCGCACAGCTGAATCTCACGGTGAATACGGCACAAGAACTGGTAAAAGAACACGACAACACTTATTACCACTCTTTCCTGAAAGATGCTTCGTTTAACCTCAGCGACTTTTATGATGGCGATCACCTGAATGGCGCTGGCGCAGAAAAGTTTTCCAAAAAAATGGATAGCCTGATACATAGTATTGATAAGGACCGGCAATTGCTGAAATAGCAGAAGGCGTAAAGCAGAAAGCAATTAGCGCGAATGATAGGCGCAAGTACTTTAGTTACTTGTTAATGTTTATCACTCACGCTAATCGCTTTTTGCTTTCTGCTTTATGCCTTCAGCTCCACGGTGGCGCCATTCTTCCGCCTGGAATCATCAGCGGCTTCCATGAAAGCCATCATCTCCAGTGTTTCTTCCGGTGGCACAGGCGGAATGCCGCTCTGGAAGAAGGCGGTGATCTGCAACATCAGTGGGTGATAAGAATTGAAGTCGCCGATAGGCGCAATGGCTTTCTCTCCAAAGGCGTGTCCGCCGAAGCCATAGGGCCCTTTCTTCACTCCTCTCAGCGTACCAATGCGTCCATCTTTCCATACGGCGGTGATATGATCCATATCCGCTTCCGTAGTGCGGGTAAGGCGCTGACAACCGGTTCCCATGAGGGCGTATAACATTTCTACGCCGTGAATGCCGTACCAGAAAAGATCGGGGTGTGTTTTTTCTGTGGGCGAAGGTGTATAAATGTCGACGCCTGTTACTTTACCGATGCTTCCGTCTTTCACCTGCCGGATACTTTCTATAAAGCGCAGGGCGGAAGAAGAGAACGCAGGTACTTTATATTGCGCGGCTGCTTTAAAAATGGCCTGCGTATCTGCCAGGGAAGCGGCGATGGGCTTATCAATGAACACCCGTTTCCCGGCTTTAAACACCGGTAAGGCCTGTTCCAGGTGTACACGTCCATCGTTGGATTCCAGCAATACCACATCACATTTTTTCAATAGCGACGCGATGCTGTCTACCACTTCCACGCCCAGTTCTTTTACCTGTTTCAGGTTACCTGGCACCATTTCCAGGCTGGAAGCAATGTCTTTGCTGCCCTGTGCATAGGCTACCGTAACATGGTATCCGCCGAAGGCAGGATCCGGGGAGGTGGCATTCAACATTTTGGTAAACTCTACGCTATGAGAGGTATCGAGGCCAATGATACCCACCCGGCGGCCATCTGCAGCAGGGTGGGCGGCCATCAGTTTTCCGGCCGGAGCCAGGAGCCCCAGACCAATGCCGGTAATGGCGGCATCACGGATAAACTGCCGGCGGTTATAAGAAGATGTATTCATGCAGGATTATTTTATTTTACTATTTCGATGATGTTACCACTTTGTTTTTCTTTCAGGATCAACTTCGTGCTGCCAAAATGGGTGACTTCTTCTTTAATCAGGTAATGTTGTTCATCATAAGACACCAGGGTAACCGGCTTGGTGAGGCCGGTTTGTCCGCGCCAGATGTCCAGCTCAACCGGTTCCCACTGCTTGCTGGCCGCACTGCGATAAGCTGCGTCGAGAATGGCATTCACCACGTATCCATCGTAGAATGTTTCGCGGGGTGCTCTCTTTTCTTCGATGGCGTTGAACATATCCGCAAACATATGATTATAGCCCAGCTCGTTGAGTTCATCGCCGACCGGGAATAACCAGCCACTGTTGCTTTCTGCTTTTTCGGCGATATAGTCGCCACCCTTACCGGTGGTAAACATGTCAAAACCGGTGCGCAGGAAACTGTTGAGCCAGATCGTTCCTTCGGTACCCATTACTTCATCGCGCAGGTCGAGACCTCCGCGGAAAGTCCAGCTCACCTCAAACTGTCCGATGGCGCCATTTTCATACTTCACCAGGGCAATGGCATGATCTTCTGCTGCAATGGGTTTTACCTGTGTATCTGCCCAACACATCACTTCTACGGGCCTGATGTCTTTACCAATGAAGCTGCGGGCAATTTCTACGCAATGGCAGCCCAGGTCCAGCATACAGCCGCCGCCGGCCTGCTCTTTATCCCAGAACCAGTCGCTGTGCGGCCCGGGATGTGTTTCACGCGATTTGGCCCATAAAATGCGTCCTAACGCTCCCGCCTGTACGCTTTCCAGCGCCCTGGAAAATTTGGGTGTATATACCAGGTCTTCCATGTAGGCGTGGAAAATACCGGCGGCTTCCACGGCCAGCAACATACGTTTTGCTTCGGCGGCATTACGCCCCAGTGGCTTGGTACAGATGACGGCCTTTTTATATTTACAACACAGGTTAACGGCAGCTTCGTGCAGGTTATTCGGCAATGCAATACATACCACATCTACGTCGGGATGTTGAATCGCTTCTTCCATTACGGTGGTGGTATGTGCCACCTTATAATCGATGGCGAACTTGGCCACACTTTCCGCTTTGCGGGAATAAATACTGATAATTTTGTCTTTACTTCTTTGTCCTTGTATGGAATCAGCATAGAATCTGCCGATGAAACCCGCTCCCAGCATGGCAATTTTTCTTCCCATAAAAATTATTTTAAGATTTACGCGTGTTATCTCTGAATAAAAAAAAGAAACATAACATCACCGCCCCACTGAGGGCAGCGGGCGCCAGCCAGATGGGGCGCCAATCATATTGTAATACATTACCTACGGTAGTACTGTTGTGCGAGGCTACAAATCCTGATACATAAGAACCTATCAGCATCCCAATGCCATAGGTAGCAAAAGTAATGAGGCCCTGTGCCGCGCTCCTGACTGTAGCGCCCGCGCGCTGATCGGTATATATCTGGCCGGTAACAAAAAAGAAATCGTAACAAGCCCCATGCAGCAGGACGCCAGTATACAGCATCCATACCTGAGCCTGGTTATCTCCATAGGCGAAGAAAACATAGCGGAGTATCCAGCAGGACATGCCCAGCAACAACATTTTCTTCACGCCCAGCTTTTTAAACAGGAAGGGCATGGCCAACAGGAAAATCGATTCGAAAAATTGTCCCAACGTCATTTTTCCCGCAGCGTTTTCAACGCCAATGGCGTTGAGAAACGGATTGGCTAAACTGTAATAAAATGCCAGCGGAATACAGATGGTGATAGCGGTAATAAAGAACACCAGATAATTGCGTTGTTTAAACAATACCAGTGCATCCAGCCCCAGTATATCCGATAACTTCACCGGCATCCGTGCAGGCGGTGTATGCGGTAAAGCAAAGCTATATACGCCCAGCAACAGGGAGCTGGCAGCCGCTATCCGGAAAGGGATGGCAGTAGCCTCCAGCCCCATGAAACCTATCAGCAAACCCGCAATGATCCATCCTGCCGTACCAAAAACACGCACCGTAGGAAATTGTCGTTCTGTATCCGTCATCTGCCGGAAGGAAACGGAATTGGCGAGCGACATGGTAGGCATGTACAACAATGTGTACAACAAGATGAGCCACCAGAAGCCGGTAAAATCCGGCACATAGCTGATCCAGCAAAGTATAGCCGCGCCCGTTAGATGCAGCACCGCGAGTACCCGCTGTGCGGCAAAAAAACGATCGGCTACCAACCCGATGAAAAACGGCGATATAATAGCCGCTATGGAGAGATTAGCATAGGCTGCTCCCATCTCTACTGCATCTGTCTTCAACGTGGTCATGAGGTAAGTCCCCATGGTCACGTACCACGCACCCCAGGTAAAGTATTGCAGGAACATCAATACGGATAAGCGAATACGAACAGATACTGGCATATATTAATTTCGATTTGAGAAATACCACCAATCGATGTTAAACAGGTGACCGGGCTGTCCATCATTGCTTTTAAATACAAGATACAGGTCGTGTTGTCCTTTTACTGGATGGAAGGGCGCTGTGATCACCTTCCATCCGCTTTTTGCATCCGGCGCCTTTCCTGCCGCCACGGTGGCTTTGCTCACGAGGGCACCATCGGGTTTGTCGAGATGCACTTCTATGGTACCACCTATCCCCTGCTCCTGGATGTTGAACTGGAGACTTAACACATCATCCAGGTATAATTGTTTAAACCGGATGTAGTTATTATGTCCTACATAACCATAACTCACTGCCAGCGTAGTAACGGTACTGATGAATACATTGCCTTCGTCAAAATCTTCTATCTGCACCAGGGGATCCCTTAACAATATATAATCCCTGCTGGTAATCGGTTCTATCTTATTGGCGCCTTTGTCTGTGTAAGTCGCCATCAGCAAATAAGCGCCGTCGTGCCCTTTGCCGGTATGTTTACTCAATGGCCGCATGCCTTGCAGTGGCAGTGATGCGTTGGAATTGGCCAGCGATAAAATGTACTGTACAATTTCCCTGGCATCGGCGGTGGACATGTCCGGATGTGACGACATGGTACGGTTGCCCCAGTTACCACTGCCGCCGGCAATTACTTTGGCCGCCAGTTTGGTAATGTTGGTTTCGTTAGCCGCATATTTGTGTGCTACGTCCATTAAACTGGGTCCTACGGAAGCCGTTTTCTCTGCGTGACAGGCTTTACAGTCGAGCGACCAGAACAAATCGTGCCCACGTGGATGTTCCAGGTGTGTGGCGGCACCGTCTTTACCCAACACCAGCGCCAGGTCTTTCCCTACCGGCATATAGTCAAAGGACACCTGCACCTTGCTGCTGTCTATCGCCCCATCTTCCGGATCTTTTACAATCACGTGGTAATCCAGCAGGGCGTGGTCCCAGTAGAAACCACGGTTGGCGGCTGTTTGAATCTGCACGGTGGGCGGGGTATTTCCTACTTTAATGTCTATGGACGTGGTACCCACACCACCCCGATTATCCGTTACTGTTAGGTCCACTTTATAAATGCCGGGCTGCTGAAAAGTATGGTTGATTTCCATGCCTTCCTGTTGTTGCCCGCCAATATTCCAGGTGTAGCGGAGCTGATCATCTTTGTCGTAGTCGACAGACCCGGCGGCCGATAAATGCACTGTTAGTGGCGCGGCGCCGTACAACTGGCTGCTTTTCACTGCTGCCACCGGTTTGCGGTTGCCTTCTGCGTAGGTAATCTGTACCAGCTTAGCATCTGAGTTTTTAGCAAACCAGTTAGTGCCGTATTCCAGCATAAAAATACTGCCATCGGGTGCGATCTGCATATCTACGGGCGCTGCAAAAGGGATATGTTCCAGGAAGGGTTCCATGCGCAGGTAGTTGCCCGCGGAATCCATGGTAACCGCCATGATCCAGTGTCGTACCCAATCGTAGATAAAGAGTTTGCCGTTATAGTAATCAGATAATTTATAGGGGGCATTTTTATAGCGATCGCTATAGAAAACGGGGCCCGCCATGGCAGATTCTCCGCCTTTGCCCACCATGGGAAAAACGGGAGAAGCCGCATCTCCATACCAGATCATGGCTGGTTGCGCCGGTGGCAATTCACGTACACCGGTGTTGTTGGGGGAGCTATTAATGGGATGCAGCGGGTCTTTCACCGGCCGCTCCTTTTTAGTGGCATAATCCCAAAGCGGATATGGCTGGTTGTTGCCGTTAAAATAAGGCCATCCGAAGAAGCCTGGTTTCCGTGCCTGGTTAATTTCATCGAAGCTCACCGTGCTACCTTCCGGAGAAGGTACTTTGGTATCCGGCCCGATGTCGCCCCAGTATACAAAGGCATTTTTCATGTCTACATGGAACCGGTAAGGATTCCGGCATCCCATCACGTATATCTCCGGGCGACCTTTGGAACCATCTTTAGGAAAGAGGTTACCATCGGGGATGGAATAGCTGCCGTCCGGTTCCGGTTTGATGCGGAGTATCTTTCCTCTCAGGTCGTTGCTATTGGCTGCGCTGGCCTGGTCGTCAGACAGGTGTCTGCCGGGTCTTTCATCTACGGGTGTATAGCCTTCGGTTTCTTCTGCATTCGTGTTATCTCCGATAGAAAGGTACAGCAGTCCACCGGGGCCGAAAGCCAGGTATCCGGCGGAGTGGCAGCAGTAGCGGCGTTGCGTGGGTACCTCCATCACTACCTTTTGGGAAGCCTTGTTGAGGGTATCCCCGTGTAGTTCCAGGCGTACCAGGTTATTATACCATTTTTCACCGGCGGGTGCATAGTAGAAATAGATGTAGTGATTGGTGGCAAAGCCGGGATCCAGTGCTACGCCCAGCAGGCCGTCTTCGATGCCGCGGAACACATCAAAGTGTCCGATGGTTTTGGTTTGATGTAAGCGGGCATCGTACATTTTCACGGCACCTTTACGTTCAATGAACAGTACGTTTCCATCCGGCAGGATACACATTTCCATGGGTTCATCCAGGCCATGGTCCAGCACCGTATAGGTGTAACGGTTAGTATCCGGTGGCAACAGGGTGATGGTGGATTTGTAGTCCGGTAAGGTGTTGTTGCCGATCAGGTAATGTAATGCAGTACGCAGATCATTGGCTGCTACGGCCGGAGAAACGATGTACAACCTGCCGCCATCCTGTACCAGTTCATTGCCAATGGGCTGATCCGCCCATGCGTGCAGCCAGGGCCAGTCTTTGCGCTGATAGCCGGTATCCTTTATGGCGAGGATCCCTCCCCCACCGGATTCCGCATAACGTTTCAATGCAGGCACCGTGCGAAAGTTCAGGCTGTCTGTCAATGAAAAAGGTAAGCATACCGCACTAAAGGTAGCCAGGGAATCTTCCCGGAATAAATGGGTATCGGAAGTAAGTTCCAGTTGCCAGCCTTCTTTACCGGCGGTGGCCTGTAATTGTTTTACCCAGGCATTTTCCTGGTTGGTGGCGAAGCATAAAATCCGGGTAACCTTTCGCTTACTGGTACAGGCAAAAGGCCCTGCCAGCAGGAGTAGTAGACAAAGTTTCTTCATAGCGCGTAGTCATATTCAGGGCCGGCTAAACACGTATAGCCGACCCCGTATCATAGAATCAATAACCAGGGTTTTGTTTGATAGATCCCCCACTCCGGTCTATTTCCAGCTGAGGGATGGGAAACAGGTATTTATTGCCGCTGGCGGGCGCTTTGAAGCTATTGCCTTTGCCATTGGAATACGGTTTGGTAGCATAATCTTTCATGGTAGACACGTAAGTGTTCCAGCGCAACAGGTCAAACAGCCGACCATATTCTCCTCCCAGTTCCACGCGGCGTTCATGTCGTACTGCGGCGCGAAGGTCGCTGGCAACGGTTACCGGAGGCAACGGTGTAGCGGGGATCACCCGTACGCGGGAAGTAGCTTCCACGTCGGTATGAGAAGAAGCTGCCGCGCGACTGCGTACCAGGTTGATATTGTCTGCTACTATTTGTTTGTTGCCGCCGCTTTCCAGTTCTGCTTCTGCATACATCAGTAATACATCGGCATAGCGGATGAGGTACATGGTCCAGGCATCGTTGCCCCAACCTTGTCCACGGCGGTTTTGCGGCAGGAATACTTTACGGTTATGATGTCCGGTGTTGGGATAGTTGGAGAAATCCAGCACCTCTTTACCGCCGGCAGTGGGGAATACATCTCCCTGGTCCAGGACGGTGAAGAGGGCGCGGGGATCGCCGGGTTCAAATGCATCTACGAGCGAGGGTGTAGGGCAATCGAAGCCCCAGCCACCGGCGCTGCGTGGAGAGCAATAGATGGGCTGTGTAGAACCATAGATAAATGCAGCAGGATCATCCCCGAAAATGATCGGGAAAACGGATTCCCTGCTTTTGTATCCATCTTTCAAAAACAATTGCTGGTACTGGGGTTCCAGGCTAAATGCTTTGGAGTCAATCACTTTTTTAGCAGCATCTCTTGCTTTGGTATACAGTGATTTATCGTCTTCTGCAAAGAAGAGATAAGCCCTGGCGAGCAGTGCCCAGGCAGCTTCTTTGTTAGCACGACCCAGTTCTGCATCCGGCATATCGTTGCGGGAAGGTAGTGCGGCGTCTGCGGCCACCGCTTCCAGCTCACTGGTGATGAACTGCATGGTTTCGGCGGCGGTGGCGCGCACAATTTTATTGCGGTCTTCTATTGTCAATGTTTTGGTTAATAACGGCACGCCACCAAAAATACGCACCAGGTCGAGGTAGTAATAAGCGCGCAGATAACGTACTTCAGCGAGGTATCTTTTCTTCACATTATCCTCCAGTGGATTTCCTTTATCATCCAGCAAAGGTGCGCCCGGCAGGCGTTCCAGCGCTACGTTGCAGTTGCCGATACCATTGTAGCAGGCCTTCCATAAATTATACAGGGTTTCATTGTTCGACAATGTTCTGCCATAACCCAGGTCCAGTACAAAGGGGCGGTCGTTGTTATCAGAGCCTCCTTTATCGCTTTCATCGGTTGCCATGTTGCCCAGTTCAGCGATGGCTGCCTGGTAGCCCCAGAAATCATAAAATCCCAGGTAGCAGTTCACTACTGTTTTCATGCCGGCACCCGGCGATTTAAAAAAGTTATCATCCGTTTGTACCCCCAGTGGCGGGCGGTTCAGGTAATCTTTTGAACACGATACGGTCAGTAAAACAGCCAGTAACGGTAAAGTATATACGAGTTTTTTCATGAGTAGCAGTGTTAGTGATTAAAACCTGGCATTCAGTCCGATCATAAAAGTGCGGGCCTGCGGGAAATATCCCTGGTCTATACCCATCAGTTTAGGATCTTCGCTGCCCATTTCAGGATCCAGGCCGCTGTATTTGGTGAACGTAAACAGGTTCTGTGCGCCTACGTATATCCGTAACTGTGGGATGCGGGTACGCTCCAGCCATTTCTCGGGGAAGTTGTAGCCCAGCTGCACATTTTTCAGGCGCAGGTAAGAGCCGTCTTCCACGAAATAATCAGACACACTGTTGTTCAACGCTGCCACAGAAGAAATTTTATAGTATTTATTGGTAGATCCCGCACCATTCCAGGCCTTGTCCAGGAAGCCTTTAGGCGCATTATACCAGCCCGTACCGGCTTCGGTATCATAGCGCAGGATGTTCATCACATCATTGCCCTGTGAGCCTTGCCAGAACATGCTCAGATCAAAGCGTTTAAAGTTGAGGCCAATGTTTACACCGTATACAAAATCCGGCCATGGATTTCCGATCATGGTGCGATCTGCTGCATCCAGCTTGCCATCCGGACCCGGTACTACTTTACCATTGGCATCGGTACCGTTGATGTCTTTGAAGCGGAGATCGCCGGGAGTGCTCACGCCTTTCTGGGGACTTTTATCTACTTCTGCCTGGGTCTGGAAAATGCCGTCGGTTTGCCAGCCGAAATAGTAACCTACCGGCTTGCCTTCTTCTGTTTTGCTGATCACTTCTCCCAAATGGGCAGTGGAGTAAATTGGTTCTCCCCCGCCCATGCTCAGCACCTCATTTTTAAACGTGGAAATATTAGCCCGGATATTATAAGAGAAATCACCGTAGGTATGGTGATGACCAACAGACAATTCCCAGCCTTTGTTGACCATGCTGCCACCATTCATCCAGAAGTTGTTGACCGTAGGATAGCCCATGGTAGCCGGTAATGGCATTACCACCAGCATGTTGTTCACCCGTTTGTTGAAATAATCCACGGTAACGTCCAGTTCACCGTTAAACAACTGGAGGTCCAGCGCCACATCTGCCTGGGAAGAAGTTTCCCATTGCAGGGCAGGATTGGCCATTGTTTTACGTTCTGCACCCAGGAAGCCGGTGCTGGTATTGCCGAATACATAGCGTTGGTAAGTATTGCCGTAAGTGGACAAATACAAACCGCTGCCCCCACCAATATATTGGTTGCCCACGGCGCCGTAGCTGGCGCGGAGTTTACCACTTGTTAACCAGGAAATGCCTGCGCGTTTCAGGAAATCTTCTTCTGTAAAGCGCCATGCGGCGGACGCGGACGGGAACGTTCCCCAGCGATAACCATCACCGAAACTGGAAGTACCATCGCGGCGTACATTCGCTGCCAGGATATAACGGTCAGCATATACGTAATTGATACGTCCAAAGAAGGATTGCAGGGAACTGGAATAAGTGTAGCCGGAAGCACCGGGATTCAGCGTGGCCGCATCAATGATGCGCATATCAGGATCGTTGTTGACGATGCCCTGTTTGGAAGCGCCATAGTTCAGCCCTTTGGTTAGTTCTGTGGAAATACCCGCCAGCGCAGTGATATGGTGTTTTCCAAATGTTTGATCGAAGTTGAGGGTGTTTTCCCACACAAAATAATTACCCCAGCTGGAATTATTGCTAACGGTGTTATAGGTAGCGTAGTCGAAAGGATTCAGGAAATAAGAAGGTGAAAAACCTTTGGAGATACCGCGGGAAATATCCATGCCGAAGTTGGTACGGAAAGTAAGTGGATCAATGATCTTCACATCCAGTGCGGCGCCGCCTTTGATCGCAATACCCTCCCACACGCTTTGCTGCATGCGCTCTACCTGTGCTACCGGGTTAGGTTTGTTGGAGTACAGGATACCGGCGTAGCGGGAATAAGGGTTATTGGCTTCATAACCATCCATAATGCTGTTAAAGAAAGCAGGTACATTTTTCAGGTTGTTACGATACACCGGTGTAATGGGATCGGCGGTCATAGCGCTGAAAATGGTGCCGGTAAACGGATTATTTTCATCTACGTTACGACGGCTTTCATATACCAGGTTCATGTTGGTAGTAAGTTTCACGCGGGAGCTGATATCGGCGCCTACATTGGTTCTCCAGGAGATGCGTTCGTAATCAGATCCTTTCACAATACCCTCCTGTTTCATATAGCCGGCACTGGTAGCATACACAATGCTTTTGCCGGCGCCACTTAAGCCTACATTATAGCTTTGTATAGGCGCATTGTCCCGGATAACTTCTTTCCACCAGTCGGTGCCATTGGCACTGCCGGTATTCTCTGTTACAAATTTGAGCAGTTGTGCTCTTTTTTCTTCTGTGTCCATACTGGCGGGTAAAGGGGATCCACCCGCTACAGCGGCTCTTTGCTTGTACGTCATGAATTCGGCTGCATTGAGCATATGCGGGCGTTTCCAGGCGGACTGCATACCGGTGTAGGTATCGAAGGTCACGTGCATTTTCTGATCGGTGCGACTCCCTTTGCGGGTGGTTACAATCACCACACCGTTAGACGCCCTGGCGCCGTAGATGGCGGCGGTAGAGGCATCTTTGAGGATGTCCATGGATTCAATGTCGTTGGGATTGAGCCAGCCAATATCTGTTTGTGGTAAGCCATCTACGATGTAGAGCGGGCTATTCTGCCCGTTGATAGAGCCGATACCGCGAATACGTACCACGGGAGGAGAACCGGGGCTACCGCTGCTTTGTACAACAGTTACGCCGCTTACTTTTCCCTGTAAGGCTTCGGCGGCGTTCCGTACGGGTACATTGCGCAAGTCTTTACCTCCCAGGGAGCTGATAGCACCGGTAACATCTTTTTTCTTCTGGGTACCATAACCGATTACCACTACTTCATTAAGGCCGCTGGTAGATTCTTCCAGCACGATACGCAGTGGTTCGTTGTCCTTCACGGTTACTTCTTTGGGTTCAAAACCCATGTAAGTCACCACCAGTACAGCGCCTGCGGAGGCAGTAAGCGAGAAGTTCCCCGTAGCATCTGTAATGGCGCCCTGGCTGCTGCCTTTCACTTTCACGGAAACGCCCACCAATGGGGTGCCTTTCGCATCTTCCACGCGGCCGGACACCTTATCTGCGGCGGTTTCTGTGCGGGGAGAAATGATCACCAGGTTTTGATCTACAATTTTGTAGGTCATGGCGCTATCCAATACGCGGCTCATGATTTCACTGAGGCCGGCATCTTTTACCTGCAGGTCAATTTTGCCCAGCCGACGGATGGAGTTATAGTTATAGAAGAAGCGATAATTGCTTTCTTTCTGTATTTTCTCAAAAATTTTGTCTGCATCCGTTTTCACAAAAGACAGGGTGAATTTTTCCTGGGAAAAAACGGTAGCGGAAGCATGCAGGCAGGATATCAGCACCAATACAAAGCATAACTTCATAAAGAGGAATAGTTTGAGTGTCTGGCGGAGCGCATAGGATGCCCTGCCAAATCTTCTTTTTTTCATAGATTTGTTTTAGAAAGGTTTGTAAAGAAGGGTGTAAGTGTAGTTTCGAAGCCCGCTTACCCCTGTTGATACATTTCAGCCTTTTGAAGGAAGAGTGAATGCTCTTCCTTTTTTATTCCCCTTTTCAGGTACTGCAGTGATAAGTGTGTGTTTGCATTACAGGTAGTTTTTTTGGTTTGATAAAATGTTGATTGGTTTGTTTTTCATTTGGACAGATAGACGTGTTGCTGATCTATCTTATAGTGGAATGGTGTAATCATTTGTAGCAGTTGCAATGCTTTACCGATATTTTCTTTTTCAAATACGCCGCTGAGTATTTCCGTTTTCAAACTATTGTCTTCAAAAGAGATGGTGACGTTGAACTGTCGTTCCATTTTCCGGGCTACTTCTTCAAAGGTTTCATTCATGAAGGCCAGTTTCTGATCACGCCAGGCGGTTTCCATAACGAGGCTGGTATCGGCGGTGCCATTGAGTCCCTGTACCTGGAAGTTCACGTGCGGGGATGGCTGTGTTGTGGTGGTGTTGGGTTTTACGGCCAGCACCAGTTTCTCATGTGGCAGCAGGATTACTTTTTTCTCCGGGCTGTTGCGCATGATTACCTGTACTTTTCCTCCTATCACGGTTACTTCAGACCGGCTATCGTCGTCGTAGGCTTTGATATTAAAGCAAGTGCCCAGTACGTGTACATCCAGGTTGCTGGTGTGTACAATAAAAGGCAGTGCTTCATTTTTGACAACGTCCAGGAATATTTCCCCGGTAACGGTGATGTTGCGGTTATGGCGGTTAAACCCCGCATCATAGCTAATTTTGCTGCCTGCGTTAAGCCATACGGAGCTGCCATCGGGGAGCAGTGCTTTCACGGTTTTGCCCAGGGGCGCTGCCAGTTGTTGCCGGGCAGCGGCCAGTGGTGCCACTTTACGCTGCTGTGTCATTTGCCAGCCGATACCGGCGGCCAGGATAAGACCGATGATAGCAGCGGCCGCCCACCAGAAACCGGCTTTACGGAGCAGCGGTGTAGGCGCTACCGTTAGTTTACCTGCCACCTGTTCCCATCCGGCGGTGGCGAATGCGGTAGCTGCGGTTTCATCGTTGGCGCCAATGGCATCCACTACGCTGGCCAGGTAAGCCGCATCAGGATCTGCCGCCAGTAAACGGGCCAATTCTTCCAACTCTTCTATAGTGGCAGCCTGTCCTGCTTTTTTTGCCAACAGTGCTGCAATTCGTTCTGATTTCATTTATTTCCAGATAGGATCTTGTATAGGGACACGAATGGAAAAGAGATTCCCTAAGGGATGGGAAAAAATATTTTTTTGCCTTGGGACAGGATTATACTGATTATACTGATTTCTATTTTTTGATTATAAAAGAAGAAATCAACTTCTATCTCCCCATTTTTTAAACTCAAAAACAAAAATCAGTATAATCAGTATAATCCTGCCCCAAGACAAAGTCCGCGTCAGCAATGGTGAGCGCTGTTGCCCGGCACTGGCGTGAAGGGTTGCAGTTGGACTGCCAGCTTTTTCATGGCAATAGTGAGTTGTGCGTCTACTGTTTTGGGAGAGATCCCTAAAATACCGGCTACTTCTTTATACGATAGTTCGTCTTGTTTTACCAGTTTAAAGATGAGCTTACATTTGGGTGGTAGTTGCTGGATGGCGGCGGCAATGGCTTCCTGCAGTTCATGGGTCAGCAGTAGTTGCGCGGTATCTGCTTCGAGGCGGAAATGTTGTACATGGAGGGAGTCCAGGTCTGTTTCCGTAAAGATGGTGGCTTTACGCAGGTAATTCAGGGAAGCGTTTTTCACCGCTACGTAGAGGTATACTTTTATTTCGCTGATCTTATCGAGCTGATGCCGTTTTTCCCAGAGCTTCACAAATACGTCATTTACGATCTCTTCCGCCGGCTGTCGCTGTTTCAGGAATGCAAAAGCAAACTGGTATAATCTGAATACCTGCTGCTGATACAGCGCTTTGAAGGCTTGTTGGTCGTCATGAAATTGTATGCGATATAGTAACGCTTCCATGGTCACGTGCATACCACAAAATAAAATTTTTCTGATAAACCCAACTACTTTTTAATAAAAAATACTAAATATTATTTCATTCACAATAATTCTGCAAAACAAAAACCCTGCAACAACTAGTGCTACAGGGCTTTGTTTGGGTTAATGGTTGGTTGGCTTGATTAAAATCTTTCCCTATATGACATACTGACTATTTTCCCGAAGCCGGTATATTCTTCTTTTTTACTGAGGGCGGCGTGATTCACCAGGAAATCCTGTGCGAAATAGAAGCTCACTGTACCGGTACCAGGATCCGGGTTGGCCGGGTCATAGGTAGCGATGCCCAGCCAGTTGGCTTTATACGGTGGCAGGTTGGTGGTATTCGGCACCCCGTTGATATCCCCATTGTACACATCTCTCCCAGCGGTGAATTGGTGCTGATCTAACCAGGAGATTTTGCGATTGCCCGCATCATATACCAGGTAGTATTGGGAGGGGAAGTCTTTGTGCACAGCATATACCTTTGTGCCTGCGCTATAAAACAGGGTACCATAATTTTTGTCGATGGTAAACAAAGTGGCTTTATCAATTTCCGGGGCAGTAATTTTTGTCATGGTATTTTGTGTCACCACGTTACGCGCATCGAAGGTGAGCAGCCAGTAAACCCCTGCGGGGTCGCGCATCACGGCATAAGTAAGGTTCAGACCATCCATGCTTTTCATCCATACCAGGTCCATTCCTACGTTGTCAAAATCAAACAGCGGTGTGCCGGCGGGTGCGGGGATGGTAGAGCAGTTGCCATCTTCCGGGAAACTGCGGAGGAAACGTTTCTTATTCACGTCAAAGAGTACGGTGTACTCTGACCAGGAATAAGTGAATGCCCGTCCTAAAAAAGGAGCGGCTTTGAATTCTCCCTCGCCTGTTACCTGATTGATGCTATTTACATAATAGTTATAGGCATTTCGCTCATAAAAATTTCCTTTCCCATCATACAGATAGCAATCTTCCCGGTGTGTAGAGCCTTCGCCGTTACCCACGAAACCGGGTATAAAAGTGGTGCTATCTGGTGGTATCAGGAATTCATTGCGTACATTCCATTTGCTGGTGGTGTACATATAATCTCCTCTCATTTTCCAGGTACCCTGATCTGTACTCAGATATACCCAGGAACGATCTGCCACCGACAATTTGGGGCCATGGAAAAGCGCAGGTACTGCATTATAGGTACTGGTATAATAGAAAGCAATTTTTCGCGGCCCTTTGAGTGGCCTGGGTAAATCGGGCGACTGGTCCAGGATATTATGCACAATATTGGAGCTGCCATTGGCATAAGCGATCATATCGAGTTGGGCATCTCCCTTTACATCGCTCAGTACAAGCCATCCTTCATAGGTAGCAGACCCCACCACCAGGTTATTGGTATGTTGTAAATATACCTGGTTGCTTTTCTTGTCACGAACTTCCAGGTAAAGGCCATAACGGCCTACCGGCACCCATACTTTCACCGCCAGCACACGGGTGGAGCTTACCACTACTGCCGTAGATAATTCTTTGGTAGAATCCCGCTGGCCAATAATCCAGCGGTAGCTATACAACGTAGTATCGTCTACGTTAGCTCCGTCTATGCTGAGCTTTACAACAGGTGTTAACTTCAGTGAGTCAAACTGGTTAACAAGAATAGCATTAGGCAAAGAATCGATTTGTATTTCGTTGACTTTTTTATAGTCATAGTTACCCAGGTCTTTGTAACATCCACTACAGATGAGGATAGTGAAAGCTACCAGTACACCGGTCCAAGCTATTATTGATATCTTCATAGATTTATTTTTCCTGGTTAATAAAAGGGGATTACTCACAGGCCGCACCGCCACCATCGCTAGACTCCATTTCAAATATTTCACCCGTATCATCATCCTGATCCATCACCGGGTGTTGTGCCTGTCTTGCTTTCGCGAGATGGCAATTGTATACCTGGGCCAATCCAAGCAAATAGCTGATAGATGGTTGATCTGCCAACAGCGAACCCAAAGGAATATTCAAATCTGTGATCAGCATCTTCATTTTGGTAAGGGAAAAATTACCAAAGCAATAATTACCCAGGCTGTTATCAGACTTCCACCAGGTGGGTTGCGGCAGATTATCTGCTACCGCATATGTACGTGTAAGCGTACTCTTGTACCTGTCAGGGTTTGTTTTCACCAGCTTATGATAATAAGTGGTTTTGAAAGCATCGTTACTTTCCAGTTGCACCGTGAGAAACAGGTTTTTCTTGCGAAGCAGCTGATCCCGGCGCACTGTTACCGGCACCGATGCCGATGCCCTGCCGTGCCGGATCACACAGTCTTCCTGCTTAATGGAATACACACTGGCCGGCAACGTGCTGGTACCTAAAACAGACAAACTAAAAGGCCGGTCATAACCAACTGTATCTCCCGTGGAAGACACCGTCATCAGGAAAGTTAACGCTGTGGCCTGTTCATCAAAAAAACCAAAATTCGTATATAGGGTATCTATAGCTGCCGTATCGATGGCACTATTGGTAAAAAGTGTGTACGCTATTTTCCCGTTTGCATCTGCCACTCCTGAATATAGTTTATCAGGTGAGGGGGAGAAGTAAATATTATTACCTGCATGAAAGTCCATCAGTCCTGCTTTTCTACAGGAAAAGATGAATATTATCCCTATCAGCAGGAGTACAGTATGTGCAAAGTATTTTTTCATTTTCCTGGATTAATAGTGAATAAATCAGGGTTGATGTACAATTTTTTCGTCATCCGGTATCGGCACTACATATTGGGCACGGCCCATTTTAATGGTAGCGGTAGTAGTAGTAACTGTTTGATCTGGAATAGAAGCCGTATTCTGTCGCTTATAGTAATAGAATAGTTGTCCTTCTCCATAAAACTCTCTTCTGTATTCCCTGGTCAGTTCTGTAGTGAGATTAGCCGTAGCTGCTACCGGTTGCGTATTTCTCGCCACCCGCAATGTGCTTAAGTATTGGATACCAGTAGTCTTATCTGGTGCTGCTTCCGCCGCAATCAAATAACATTCCGCCGCCCGCATCACAGGCACCATCACATTTAACTGACTGTTGCCATAGTAAATGGGAGCATACTTAAACAGGCATTTGCCGGAGCTGGAACCATCTGGTGGCGCAGCCCACACAGCTGATTTAATGCGCACATCAGAAGTTTCGCTGTAAATGCTGTTGAGAATATCCAGGCGGGGGGTTAGCATCCCCTCCCCTCTAAGTGCATAAGAAAACAATTGATTATAACTAAGGGGCAGTTTGATGTTTTGCAATTCGAATACACAATCGCCCAACAGTGAAGGGTCTGCTTTTACACTGGCATCTTTCGTATCTGTAAAGGGAAACAGCAAAGGCTGTAAGGCGATTACTTCCTGTGCTGCTGAAAGTGCACCTGGTTTATCGCGACGGTACAGCAGCATCCTTGCCTCCAGTGTTTTAGCCGCGTAATAATTGAAACGTAATGTACGGGCCGAAGTAAAAATGTGCGTGGTATCGCCCGAACTACCATATTTTATCACCGGGTCGTTCTTCAATAATACCAGTGAGGCGCTGATATCTGCCTGTAAACTATCCATCAGCTGATTAGCCTTTAAATAAGGTCTTGCCATCAGCGAACGATAGCTATAATAAGGTACTGATACCGCTACGGAATCAATACTTCCATAAACAGGGCCATATAAACGTAACACATCAAAATGCAGAAACGTGCGCAGTGCCAATGCTTCCCCCTTGATCAGGTGGTAGTTGTCGCCGCTAAACAGCTGTTGCTGTCTGTCTATATTATCCAGTATCAGGTTCAGGTTCGCAATTTGTCCGTAAAGGTTAGACCATACCGCTTTTAGTAATCCTTTGGTTTTGTTATCGGTATAATTATAGGTAGCTAAACCGCGATAAGCGTAGTTGCTTCCCTGGTAGTAACGTTGTGCCAGTACATCTGGAATAGCCATACTCAGCTGGCCACCATACATATCAAAAGAGGTCATGGAAAGATATACGCCATTCAACTGGTTCATATATCCTACTTCCGTAGCAAAAGCATCTTCCAATGCTACTTTTGTTTCCGGCTTTACATCCAGGTATTTATTACAGGCGCTGGCAAACAACAGGATACTTGCTGCCAGGCATATATGTTTTAGTAGCTTATTCATAGCAGTTGATTGATATTCCTTAAAATGTAGCATTGACCTTGAAAGAGAAAGAGCGGGCGTAGGGATAATCGATACCACGTTCTCTTTTAATATTAGATAACCGGAAAATATCATTCATATAACCGGTTATATTGAGCCCCTGTAATTTCAAAACCTTCAGCCATTTCGATTGATAAAAATTATAGGAGGCAGAAAAAGATTCTCCACTCAATGTATTTTCGGTTTGTATAAAGCGGGACGACATATTGGAACTCCCCCATCCTGCCCCATCGCCTGTCCAGTAGGTAAGGTCAGGAATGCCTACAAACCGGGCCTTGTCCCCCACTTTCTTCCAGCGGTCGTACAGCGCCCTTTTATCCAGGTTGCCATTATATACCTGGTTACGTTCCAGGTTCTCTACTTTCCCGAACAGTGCATTATTAAACTGCTGGGACCTCCACATATAGCGCATCACTACGTTTAAAGACAGTCCTTTGTATTGACCGGACAAGCCGATAGCACCCTGCATGAGTGGCATAGAGTTCCCTACTTTTACAATATTGGTTACATCATACGTATAGGTGAGCTCTCCGTCTTTTGTCAGGAACATTTCCCTTCCTGTTGCCGGATCTATACCCATAGAGCGCACTGCCCATAAATCATCCGGATGACCGCCATCTTTATAGCGTTGTAAGTTTTGATTCACCAGTTGATAATCCTGGAAAGAGCCATCTTTACTGCCTCCCACGGCATTCTGGTTTTGCCGGTTCAATAAGTCTAATGCGTTGCCGAGTCCACCATAAGTAGTGCTTTCTCGTTTACCCATTACATTTATACGCAGGGAAATCCGGTCTTTCGGAATATCAATCACCGCAGCAGAAAGGGTAAAGTCAAACCCTTTGGTGCGGGAATTTCCTACATTAAACATGATGTTATCGCTGCCGGTAGACGGCGCATTGCCAATGTCCACAATCAAGGGGTCCGTAAAATTATTGTATACATTTGTCACCAATGAAATGCGTTCCCGGAACATGCGTACATCCAGTCCAATGGTTTTCTTCAGGGTTTTCTGCCAGGCCAGGTCTGCATTCCCCCAGGTGTCTACTTTAGTTCCCAGCCCAAACATGTTTACCATGGCCTGATTATACATGAGGGTGGTAAATGAGTTATAAGCGGCAAAGTTCTGGTTCCCAGGATTACCAATACTACCTCTCAATTTGAGATAACTGATCCATTTCACGGGCTTTAAAAAAGGCTCATTGTGCAGGTTCCAGGAAGCGCCTACCGTCCAGGTATCGGTATATCTTCTGCTGGCGCCAAAGATGGAGGAGCCATCTTTGCGGTAGTCGAAGTCCACCATATACTTTCGACGCCATCCATAATAAGCATTCACGAAACCGCTAACAGAGCGGGTAACCGCTGTTGTGTAGCCAGGCGTGCCACCTTCCGGATACCCTGAACCAAATGCAGGGGAAATTTGCTGCACGGCCGGAAAACCAGTTACCGTATAGCTATTCATGATATTTTTAGAGCCGTCAAAGTAAAATCCGGGTACTACATTTAGCTCATGTACGTTATTCCATATCTTACCGTAGCTGGCCTGTAAGAAGCCCTGGTAGTTAAACCGGCGCATACGTGTATCGCTGTAACTACCCCGTTGTGCTACCTCGTTATTCTTAAACTCCTCCATTTCCGGTGAATGATATACTTCCCTTTCATTGGTGCCATAGGTCATCGCAAATTTGGCTTCAATCCTGAGCTGATCATTAACCATGTAGTAAGACTGCAACTGGTTAGTGAACTCCACATCCTGGGTCTGATCTTTTTTAGGTAACCGAGCCTGGTACAAAGGGTTCCAGACATATACATCTCCGTCGTTGTAAAGGTCATTTCTTACTTCCAGGTATTTATCCATAGAAGGTTTGTAATATGGAATGGTATTTACAAAATCCGAGAAACTGCCATATTCTGATTCTTTCGCTTTAAAAGTATTCAGCAATATGCGGTTGGAGAAAGAGAATTTACCGGGGCGATATACCAGGTCTACGTTAGCGCTGGCGGTATTCCGCTGGGATCCTTTCATCACGCCGGGTTGATCCCGGTATTTAGCACCGATACCATACCTGAATTTATTATCTCCTCCATCGGCCTGTATGGAATAAGTATTTGCCAGGGAAGTTTTACGAATAGGATATCCCATCCAGTAGGTATCTACACCACTTAATACATCCGTGAGGTGTTTATTGTAAGCCTGTTGCAGCTTATTGTATTTAGCGGTATTATCCAGGCTGGTAGTATACATATTGGTGAGCCTTTCAAACTCCAGTTTTTCTGCGGCATTCATCATGTTATAGTCACGCAGATCGGCAAAAGACGTCGTATTATCGAGGGTGAGGGAAAGATTCATTTTACCTGGCCGGGGTAATTTTGTTTCAATTACAATAACACCGTTGGCCGCTTTGGAGCCGTAAATGGCAGTAGAGGCCGCATCTTTCAACACTGTTACTGCTGCAATGCGGTTCATGTCCAATCCGATTACCGTTTCGATAGTTGTTTCAAATCCATCGAGAATAAACAATGGTTGATTGGGATCTTTTGAAAACTTGTCTACCGTACCAATGATGCTGGATTTTCCCTGGATCACCATATTCGGCATCACATTGGGGTTAGACCCTGCCATGTTATTATCGATGACGATGAAAGCGGGGTCGAGTGATTTCAGGCTTTGCAGCACATTCTGGTTGCCTACGGTATTCAATTGTTCGCCGGTGTAAGTGGCGGCATCACCGGTAAAGCTTTCTTTGCGGCGGCTGAAGATACCAGTGGTCACCATTACCTCCCCGATACGTTGTACTTTACGTTGCAAGGTGACGTTAAAAACAGATTTACCGGCAACAGGCTGCTCCAGTGTTTCATAGCCCAGCATGCTATATACCAGGACAGATCTTGCGTCTGCAATGGCTAATGTAAAGTCCCCTTTCTCATCCGTGATGGTGCCTCGTGGTGTACCTTTCACACTGATGGTAACCCCTGCCAGTGGTACTTTCTGCGGATCTGCCACATGACCATGAATCATCACCTGCTGCGTAGATGTGTTCACGGGAATAACATCGACTACGTTTTTACGGATGAATACAGATTTATCTGCGTCCACCAGTTCATACCTGAGGGGGCTACCGGCCAGGCAGGCATTGAGCGCTTCGCGCAGGGAAACATTGTGCAATGACACGGTAACTGGCGCCATACTATTCAGCAATTGCTGATCCCAGAAAAAGGCGTAGCCGGTTTGTTTTCCCAATGCCGTGAATACTTTATCCAACGGCATTTTTCGGACAGTTAAATTTACCTGTTGCCCATATGTGGTGGCACTCACCTGTAGTGCGGCCACCAGCAACAGCATGGCAGTCATCTTCATAACCGACAACATTTTGGTTGACGAAAAATTCATGTGGTTGGTTTTTGATTTTTAACGAGTCCGCGTCTGACAGGCATAGCATTAGTACTCCCGCTTGCCACGTTGCAATACGCTGAACTTTCTTTGGTTGATATTGATACTATTATAATGTCGGATCAGGGCATAATGGTGATTACCCGGTTTGTTTGTTTAATGTTAACACCACTTTTCTTCAGAAATGCGATGAGTGTAGACAGTTGTGTATTCCTGCTCATGATACCGCCAAACTGCCGGTCAGGCACCTCTCCTTCGTATCGGACCTCCACATCATACCAGCGTGCTACCTGCCGCATCAGCCCTTTCAGGCTGGTGGCATTTAATGCCAGCAATCCGTTTTTCCAGGCGGTGACCTGCTCTATATCAGCAGCTGCCAGGGATAGCGCCCCCGCTTTTACTACTGCCATATTTCCCGGTGTTACCAACGTTTGTTGTCCTTCGTAACCCACTTTAATGCTACCGCTCACCAGCGCTGTTTGCTGGCTTGGTTCATCGGTATAGGCCATGATATTAAATGCCGTTCCCAACACCTGTATGGTGGTTTTATCGCTTTGTACCACAAATGGTTGGGCAGCATCTGGTGCTACTTCGAAATAGGCTTCTCCGCTCAGTACTACTTTTCTTTCTTTGCCAGCGAAAGCAGTAGGATAGTACAGTGAAGAGGCGGCGTTGAGCCATACCCGGCTACCGTCTGGTAACAGCAACTGGTATTGTCCACCTCTTGGTGTAGTAAGGGTATTATAGGTGACTGTGGTGGTGGCCGCATCATATTTTAGTTGCCCTTCTTTTTGTATGATATTGCTTTTACCCAATGGAATGATTTTGCTGGAACTATCCAACTGTACTACCGCACCATCCGCCAATGTGAGCAGGGCTTTGTTGCTGCCAGCCGGGATGACGGCAGCTACGGCTGGAGTGTTTACCGGCGCCCTTGCAAGCCAATAGCGGCTTCCGGCAATGGCTACCAGCAGTAATACAGCGGCAGCCGCATAGTACGTCCAGCGTATAAGCTTCACCGTTGTCAGCTCGGCTTCCCTTTCCCGGATCTTATGCTGAATCTTAACCAATAGCGATTGATCAGCGGGGGCATCCGTTGAGAAATGTTGTATTTGCTGTTCATAATGTTGCAACAACCACTCGTAGTCTGTAGTAGCAACAGTTTTAATGGCGTCGCCCAGTATTTGTTCCTCTGCGGAAGAAAGGGTGCCGGCCAAAAATTTGTCCATTAAAAGGATAATATGATCTCTTTGCATAGCCATTGTCCATAGTAAGACGGATGAGCCAATCAAAAGCACACCTTTCTTTTAAAAAATATTTTTAACGGAGGGGAGGAAAGCAGTAAATCAGTAGCAGGATCACTGGCATATCTATGCCTGCATGGGTTTTCAGGTAATTTTTCACAAACTTCACTGCATCATATAATTGTTTTTTGACGCCGAATTTGGTGATCTGTAAAGTATCGGCTATTTCATCAAGTGACAGGTCCTGCTCATGGCGCATGGCGAAAATCTTCCTTTTCTGATCAGACAGCAGGGAGATGGCACGCTGAGCAATGGCGGTATACTCTTTAAAATGACTGCTGTCGGTTACTTCTTCGTGTTGTGCCGGTTGTTGCTGGGTAAGGGTATGCACCAGCTGTTGCTGCAGCTGCTGGCTACGGTGCCAGTCGCGCAGGCGGTTACGGGCCATCATAAAAAGATAAGCCTGCAAAGACTGAATAGTGATCAACATATCCCGTCGCAGCCAGAGTTTAAAGAAAACATCCTGTATCACCTCATCGGTATCCTGCCTGGAGCAGCCGGTAAGCGGATAAATAAACAGGTGTAGCTTTGGTTGATACTGGTTATAAAGCGTAGCAAACGCTTTTTCATTTCCTTGCGAAATCCGCTGTATTAGTTCCTGTTCGCTCAAGGGACTAATCATATTATTAGCTTTTTTTTACCGCCGGCTATTTCCTGGTGGTTATTTATTCGCCTAAAGTATAAAAAAAAAATTCCCCCGCAAGATTTGTTTATCCGGCGGGGGAATCGCTATTGATAATTATTTGTTGGCTTAGTTCACCTGGAGCATGCATTCTTTTACCTGTTGACTACGCATTACCTTCACCGGAATTTTCCCTTTCCAGGCAGCTGCTTTCACAATATCCTGCAGGTCTCCCACTGCTTTTACGGGTTTACCGTCTGCCATAATGATCACGTCTTTTGGTTTTATACCGGAAGATGACATCGCGGTGTTGTCACCGATGCTCAACACCAGCACCCCCGATTCATCTGCCAGGCCATAGGCGGAGCGTTCACCCAATCCTTCAATGGATTTGAGTTGACCACCGAGCAGGTCCAGCCGGGTGATTTTCTTTTCCGCTAAACTCAGGTTTAAAAACGCTGGAATTTCCGGTTGCAGGGCTATTTGCCGCAGCGCTGGTTTCATTACTCCAAAGCTGTCCATGGGAATATTCTTAAATCCAATCTGCAGCGCAGGTGAGGTAGGTGCTACCCGGTAGTTACCTGCCGCGGCATCTGCAAATTGTGGATCCCCTATGATACTATGCGCATCTGTTCCCTGTAATCGCGCTTCCTGTAATGCAGCTGCATCAGGGAACAGGTTATCATCTACTTCTTTGCCCCAGTCTTTGATCTCTATGGGAGCATACTTACGGGTAACAATATTATGCGCGAACACGTCTCCGCTGTTTTTAAACCATACATGCGGGTGGAAGGAATTGTTGATCATAATATTATTCTCTACGATACGCTGAAATCCTTCCCGGAGCTTTAATCCGCCGTTTAAACATACGTTATTGTAGATATGATAATGGGAGGAACCATCGTCGAGGTCTATGTCCCAGCCATGATCGCAGCGGAAGCGGTTGTTGCAGATAGTGGTGGTTTGCTGTGCATCCAGAAGTATTAACTCCGGATGTGCGGCCGCCAGGCTGTCCATGTAGGCCCGGTCCGGCGCCCAGTAACGGTCACGCCCCCACGAATTGAATGCACCATGGTCGCCGGTTTCCATCACGGTATTGAATACATCGTTGCAGGCCAGCAGGTGTCCGCCGAAACAGCCGTCGCCAATATTGATACCGGCACGGGGTGTATTGTAGATACTGTTATGGCTCACGGTAATGCCGGACGAAATGGTGATCTCTACGCCGGTGGCCTGCTTTTCTATTTCGCCTACGTGATGAATGAGGCTGTTGGTCACCACGCATGCCTGTGGATAGTTGTTAGTAGCCGGACCAGGCGTTTTGTCCAGTTTCGCATACGGGGTAAAGTCTTCATATTTGAAGTTTGGTGAACGCACTGCTTTCACATCTCCCACAAAACAAACCGCGCTGGCGCCCAGGTGATGCAGGTAACAACCGCTAATGGTATCATGATAGTTATAGTTACTCAGCATAATAGCGTTGCCTCCCAGGTCACTGAAAGCACAATCGGTAATGTGGCAGTTTTCTGTGCCATCCAGCAGCACGGCGCCTCCGCGATAGATGGTCCAGTCGCTCCGCAACAGGGGCTCACGGGTATCCATAAACGTACGTTCATTATGTATAAAATGCAGGCCGCGCAGGGTCACATTTTTCACCGGGGAGGTAGCAGATCCGCGCAATACAATACTATTCTTTAAATGTGCGGCTTCTATGCGTGCCTGTTGCAGTTGTACATCTCCCGCAGGATAATAATATAACTGGTGGGTGTTATTATCGAGGAACCATTCGCTGGGCACATCCAGTTCTTCCAGGTTGTTTTCCACGAAGCGATATTCCGGGTGCATGTTGTTAGGCCGGTTGTTCTGCCAGCCGCCTTCCAGGGCAAGGGTATCTTTTTTACCGGTGATCCGGTAATGAAAGCCGCCCCAGTCGTACGCGTGTAAGGCGTGTACATAGCCGTTTTCCGGGTGCTGCCACTTACCGGCGCGACTCAATGCATCTGCTGCGGTGCCATGAAATACTTTGGCGGTGGAATCATAGTTGGGATACCGCGCCAATACTTGCAGGCGGCCGTTTATAAATAGTCGTTCAAAGGTAACACCTGCCGGCACTGTGGCTACATAAATGCCATTTTTCCAGGGCTTCCAATCCAGTAATAATGAACGCCCTGCGCTGATGAATACTTCTTCCTGTTGCCAGGCGCTTATTTCCAGGCTTCTGCAGGCCATATTGGCGGCCTGCAGGGTAATGGGCTGATCCAGGTAATACGTACCGCCGTGCAGCCACACGGTTACGGGTTCATTCTTTTTCTTCGTGGCCAGCTCTACTGCCCGGCTCACTGTTTTCAAAGGCTTTGCGGCGGTACCGGGTTGCCGGTCGTTGCCGGTTACCGATACATGCAAAACGGTTTGCGCACCAGCCAATTGAGCGGTGAGCATAATGCAACAAAAGAAGAAGCTCTTTCTCATACTATTGATACTGCGGATTCTGTTTGATATTATTATTGGTAATTTCCTGTGTTGGTATCAGCCAGGTTTGGTTATAGGCGCCAATGGGCACACTCAGGGAAGTTGGTCTCGCGGCCTGAATACGCTGAAAGGTATTGGTGCGTTTCAGGTCAAACCAGGCATCTCCTTCGTTAGACAGTTCCCATTTACGTTCCATCAACACCGCATCGCGGAACTGCTCTTTGCTGAGATTTTTCAGATCCGGTACATCGATGGTACTGTTCTTATTTATCCGGGCGCGCCAGCGGATTTTATTGATATACTGATACGCCTGCGCGGGACCATTGGCTTCATTTTCTGCTTCTGCCGCCACCAGGTACATCTCTGCCAAACGCAGTATAGGAAAGGAATACGGCACTATGGCAGTAGACGGCCCAATGTTTTGATCAATGGTGGTGAGGTCTACGAATTTGGAAAAGAAGGCTGGTAGCATACCGCCTGCAGGGGAAGGATAATTCGTTTTGATTCCCCATGCTTTACGCTGGTCGCCGGGAGCATAGCTATTGATAAACCAGGTAGCCGGGAGCAAAATCGGCACATAACCGGGCGCCGGGGAAGTTTGTCCGTGTAGAGGATTGCTCTGCCGGCCCGGAATATATTGTTTTTCCCAGATAGATTCACTGGTATAAGCTACATTATGAAATACATCGGCATAGTTATCTTTCAGGGTAAACTTGCCTGCGCCTATTACCGCCAGAGCTTTGTCTCTTGCCTTTACATAATTCTCTGTTTTGTTCAGCGGGTTGCCGGCCATGGTGAGGTATACTTTTGCCAGCAGCGCAGTGGCTACCAGTTTGTATACGCGACCCTGTTGTGGCGCTACGTCCGGCAAATTAGCTTCTGCATAAGTGAGGTCATTGAGTACCTGTGTGTATACGTCGGCCTGTGGCGTGCGTGGCAGCTGTACATCCTGGTAGTTGCTGGCCGCCTTTAACGGCAACGGCACATCTCCGAACATTTGTACGAGGTAGAAAAAAGCGTAGCCTCTGAGGAAGCGGGCTTCTGCTTCCAGCTGTGTTTTCTTTCCATCTGCCAAAGGCGCTGCCGGTAATTTCTCTAAAATGAAATTGGCATTCTTTACCATGGAAAACGGTATGCCCCAGGCATTACCGGAAGAATAGAAATTCGCTGATGGCTGATTTTGATAAATTGGCAACACCTGCTCCGCCGGTTGCGGGGTGCCATAGATATCAGAAAACATTTCATTCAGTTCTGTTACATTCAGCGGTAACCCGGCATAAGCGCCAACCACAGCCGATTCATAACTATCGGGATTCTTAAAATAAGTATCCGGGCTAATAGAAGAGCGCGGATTTTCTTCTAATGTTTTTTTACAGGCCGGCAACAGGAAGATAGCCGGGCATAATATGCAGACAAGTAATAATAAACCGTTTTTCATCTCTCAACATTTACAATGTTAAAAATTAACTTTAGCACCTACCGTAATAGATTTGGTAGAAGGATAGTTTCCCCTGTCCCAGCCATTCACTGTAGGAATTGCCCAGGATACTTCCGGATCGTAGCCGGAGTAGTTCGTCAGCGTTAACCAGTTTTGGGCACTTACGTACACGCGGATAGCGGCCACTTTTGCAAACGATAATTGTTTCGCATTAAAAGTATAGCCCAGCGTAATGTCGCGGAGACGCAGATAGGAGCCATCTTCCACCCATAAGCTATTGGCATAATCACGGATGGAGTTGCCACTGTTGGCAGAGGGTTTATCGATGGTAGTGCTGGTACCGGCACCTTTCCAACGGTTGTCGAATGCCGCTTGTGTAGGAGTCCATTTACCGTTCATGGTGATATTGTATTTGCGGAATTCGTTCACAATATCATTACCATAAGATCCTACGAAGAGCAGTGACAGATCAAAGTTTTTGTAAGAGAAACTATTGTTGAAGCCAAAAGTAAATGTAGGTTCCAGGTGGGAAATCACGGTGCGGTCATCCGCATCATTGACAGTGCCTTTTCCGTCCCAGTTTTTGAATTTGTAGTCACCGGCATGTTTGGAAGGTTCGCCATTAGCGATGGCTTCCTGGTCGGTTTGATATACGCCGGTAACGGTGTAGCCATACAGCTGCATCATAGATTGTCCGACGATGGTAGGGAACCAGTTACCACCGGCGCCAATTTCCTTGTAGGTAATTTCTTTGCCTTGTGCATCTTTACCCAGGTCCAGCACTTTGGTGCGGTTGCTGGTGAAAGTCAGCGCAGACTCCCATTTAAAAGGACCAATGAGGTTACGGGTGTTTACCTGGAATTCAAAGCCTTTGTTATTGATGACGCCCACGTTTTGTATCACATTGTTATAACCGCTGGAAGAAGGCAGGCTTACAGACAACAGCAGGTCGCTGGTACGTTTGTTATAATAGTCGGCCGTAATCATGACGCGATCCTTAAACAGGCTGAGATCGAAGCCGGCGTCAAACTGACGGGTGGTTTCCCATTTCAGGCCACTATTATCCAGTGAAGACGGTATGAAGCCGTTGTACTGCGTGTTGTTAAGTACAATGGTGGTAGCACTCATAGCGGCCAACGTCTGGTAAGGATCGATGGCCTGATTACCGGCGGCGCCATAACTCACCCGTAGCTTCAGGTTGGAAACATCGCGGCTGTTTTTCAGGAACTCTTCCTGTGACACGTTCCAGCTCAGCGCGGCAGAAGGAAAGAAGGCGAATTTATTGTTCTTTCCAAACTTGGAAGATCCATCGTACCTGCCCGTCACGGTAGCATAGTATTTTCCTTTGTAGTTGTAGTTGACCCTGCCCAGGTAAGAAACCAGCTTATAGTCGTTGTAATAGGTATTGGGTTGCGCAGGCACCACGGCTGCGCCCATGTTATTATTCTTATAGAGATCCGTGATAAAACCGGTAGCATCACCGCTTCTCAGGCCATCGATGGCTGTTTGCTGATAAGTGATCCCTCCTACTGCATCGATGGTATGTGCGCCGAAAGTTTTGTTGTAGCTCAGTGTATTTTCATTGATGAAAGTCAGGCTATTGCTATAATTCCTTCTGGCTACGCCGGAAATGGGATTACCATCTTTATCTGTACCGCGACCAATAGTAATGGTGCCCGGTGCGTAGTAATCTTCTTTCACATCATTTTTATCGATACCGGCAGAGAGTTTCAGCAGCAGGCCCGGAATAATTTTATAGTTCAGCGCTACATTGCCAATGATACGGGTACCGTTTGTTGGCTGGTACAATTCTTTGGAAATACCTACCGGGTTAGATTCTCCCCAGGGTACGCCGGTGAAACGGGTGTAGGAGCCATCGGGATTATATACCGGTTGTGTAGCCGGAATCACCATGGTAGTCCAGGGAACGCCACCGCCGCCTTCTGCGCCCTGGTACTGCGCCTGCGCATACCTGGATTGCTGCATGGACAGGTTAGACGTGATATTAAAATGATCAGTAATCGTTTGATCCAGGTTGGTCCTGAAAGAAATTCTTCTGAAAGACGAGTTCTCGATAATCCCATCCTGGTTAAAGTATCCGAAGGAAGTAAAATACTTCGTGGTTTCATTACCGCCGGAGATAGAGATGTTGTGATCCTGTACAGGTGCTTTACGATACACCAGGTTTTGCCAGTCGGTGCCTTTGCCTTTGAGCGAGTCTATCTGTGCGGCAGTCCATGGTAATGGCGCACCATCATTGGTGGCCACTTCATTTTGCAGGGTAGCAAAGTCGTGGGCATTGATCAAGTCCATTTTCTTCCGCAGCTGCTGTACGCCATAGTAGCCACTGTAGCTTACTTTGGCTTTACCTGTTTTACCACGTTTGGTGGTGATGAGGATAACGCCGTTAGCGCCGCGGGAACCGTAGATGGCGGTCGCAGAAGCATCTTTCAGCACTTCCAGTCGCTCTATATCATCGGGGTTTAGCTGGGAGGTTACATCGTCCAGTGGCAGTCCATCTACTACATATAGTGGGTTGCTGCTGGCGCCAATAGAGGTAGTGCCCCTGATTTTGATGCGCATAAACTCGCCGGGCTGACCGGAGGCCTGGTTTACCTGTACACCTGCCACGTGGCCCTGTAAGGCCTGTGATACGTTTGAAACCGCATTTACCTGGGTCAGTTCATCTGACGTAACCGAGGAAATAGCGCCGGTAATATCTGATTTCTTAGCGGTACCATATCCAACAATAACAATATCATTCAGGGAACTGGAAGATGCCTTTAAAATGATTTGCAGGTTGGTCAGGTCTTTATCGACCGTAATTTTCTGTTCATAGGTTGTATAGCCGATAAAAGTCACCCGCAGGGTATAACTGCCGGGGGCTACGCCGGTGATGTTAAAGGCTCCTCTGGCATCGGTCAGGGCGCCTTTGGCGCCGGGTAGCAGGGTTACGGTAGCATTTTCCACGGCTTGTCCTTTTTCATCGAGCACTTTACCGCTGATGGTTTGTGCGGCTACCACGGTGGTGGTGGATGATATCTTGCTTTCTTTGACGACAATAATTTTGTGCCTGATGTCGCAAGTAAATGGTTGGTCTTTGACAATGAGGCGGAGTGCATCTGCCAGTGGCATATTTTTAATATCCAATGCGATGGGGTGTGCTTTTTTCAGCAGGGCGGCATCGTATACAAAGGCGTATCCTGTTTGATCTTTGATGCGATCGAACAGCTGTTCCACGGGTACGGCGTTCCCTTTCAGGGTCACCGACTGGGAAAATGTTTTGGCACTTACCTGTAGTAGCGTTAATAAAAGTAGACTTGCAGTCAATTTCATAACCAGGAATATTTGTCTGGATCGCCTGATGGCGGACAGCGGAATTTTGATAATGGAGTGTCGTTCCATACTTTTGTATTGTTTGGATGTGCTAAATTTCAGTTAGTCAATGCGTGGCTGCGAAAGGGGCCATCCGAATATATGACCGGGAGTGTTGCAAGCGCTTCCGGTTTTTTATGCGGTGCCCATACAAAATGATTATGTTTTCATATGTGGCTGATATTTAAATGGTCAAGGATTACTATAATGTTTGCACCATAATTTTTCTGTTGACGACCTCGAAATGTACTTTGCCTGTGGCCTGCAGGGCATCCAGCAGTACGGCGATATCTTCTGTTTTGGGAATGATGCCGGAGAGTTTTACATTGTCTGTGCCTTCGCTATAGGTTACTTCCACATCATACCACCGGCATAGTTGCCGCATAATATCTTTGATACCGGCTTCGCGGAACCTGAATTCTCCATTTTTCCAGGCTAATATTTCTTTAAAATCTGCTATTCCCATTTTAAAGGCGGACTGTCCGTGATGCAGGCTGGCGCGTTGTCCGGGCCGGATCATGACACTATCGCGCCCATTGCTGGCGGCCACGGAGCCTTCCAGCAGGGAGGTGTTCACGGCATTTTCATCTTCATAGGCCATGATATTGAATTTGGTGCCTAACACTTTTACATTCATCTCCTCTTTACCGGAAGTTACTTTCACGATGAAAGGCACCTTTTTTCCCTGGTTGTTGAGAAATGGTTTCACTTCAAAGTATCCTTCTCCATTCAGTGTTACTTCGCGGTTGTTACCGGTAAAAGTGGTGGGGAATCGTAAGGTGGAAGCGGCGTTGAGCCATACTTCCGTGCCGTCGGGCAGGGTTACCTGGTATTGGCCGCCGCGGGGGGTGCGAATGGTGTTATAGGCTACCGTTGCAGCCGCGTCGCTGGTGGCTTTGTAAGCCAGGGCGCCATTGTTCAGTTTAATTACCTGGGTACCTCCCTGTTGGCTGAGCATCCCGTTGCCGGCATTATCCAGCAGGATGCTGTCGCCGTTAGCCAGCAACAGAACGGCATGGTTGCCGCCGGGAACAATATGATTGTGGCGGGTGGCAGCTATGGTGGTGGTGTGGTTAGCGGGTGTTTGTTTCCGGGAGAAGAAAAACAGCCAGGTACTACCTGCCAGCCCGATTAACAAGCCGATGCCAGCGGCTATTCTTTTGGTATAAAAAGCAACAGAGCGGCCTTTCACCCGCAATTCGTTGCGTAACGTTTGCTGGAGCCGTTGCTGGATGCGATCGCGAATTTTCTCACGCAGGGCTTGTTCTTCTGCAGGAATTTCAATGCTTTCATCATCAAAGGCATAGTACCAGTTGTTGACCAATTGTTGTTCTTCCTCGCTGGCTTTGCCCGCCAGGTAATTATCGATGGCTTGTTGTAGATCCTGCATAAATGCCCGTTATACTATATAAGTGAGCCGGGCGAAAAAAAATACCTATGCGTTGGAAAAAAAATTTTAGAAAAGAAAGGTAAAGCAGGAGTGAATCAAGTGTTTCATCTTATGGCGCAGGTGTGTGATGGCTTTATTCAGCTGGTTGTCCACGGTTTTGTGGCTGATTCCCATTACTTCGGCTATTTCACGGGAACTCATCCCGTTTTGCCGGCTGTAGCGGAAAACGACCCGGCACTTCTCCGGGAGATTATTTACTTCGTCATGTACCAACTGTAAGATGTGCCGGTAGTGGAGCTGGTCTTCCATATCGCCTTCATAAAGATCAGGATGTTCCAGGGTTTCCTGGTATTTGCTACCGTAAGCTTTCTTCCTGAAATGTGCGATGGTCATATATTTTACGGCAGCAGCCAGGTAATGTCGGAGGGAATCTGCTGCCAGTTTTTTCCGGTTACGCCAGATGCTGGCAAATACATCATGTACGATATCCTCTGCTGCCGGCAAGTCTTTTAAACGGTTAAAAGCCAGGCCCAGCAACATTTCCCAATAACGGTCGTATAAAGCAGTAAAGGCCGCTTCATTATCGTCCGCCATGAGCAATATCAGTTCCTCATCACTGAGTGGATGCACTCCCCTTGACATACAGCTATATTATTCATCAAAAAAACGTGGCATTGCGCAACCTCCTCCTGGTATGTTGAGCAGGTGTATGATTGGCTCTCTATTGGAAATATAAAGATAAACTCCGCATTCACGGCGGGAAAACGCGTAGTTGCGAAAAAAATATTGATAAAAAAGAAAATTATATCGGCTTGACTGGCCAACAGTTAGCTGCTTAGCTTATCAAGGGTAAGGGAGACGTTTATTTACTTATCTTAAAGCCCGCAATATCTAACTCCATTATGCACCTGAAATACTTCGTTTACGCCACTGCTCTTTTCTTTACCGTAGGTATCCACGCACAGGAAGTGACCAGGCTCCGTATTGATCCGGCTACTGCAATGGGTGGCCCGGCTTCTTCCCTGATAGCAGACATTTCATTTATCCCCCTGGAGTCAACGCCTGAAAGTGTTGTTGGCATGATTCAACGGCTGGAAGTTACTCCGCAATATTATATTATACTTGACTATTCCACCAACGCCGTTTTCATTTTTGACAAAAACGGAAAGTATCATGCAAAGATTAAGGGACGGGCAATAAGTACCGCCAATAACTTTGTTTTATATAGTTTTTGGTATGATAAAGACCGTCAACTAATTTGTATCCCCTCCCGGAATCAAACGGTTTATTTTAATACCGATGGTCAGCTCGTCAAAAAAGTAAAAGCCACTCCCTACGACTACCAAAAGAAATATTTAGGTGAAGGAAAAACCGTGGGTACCTCCTATGGGGCCAATAAACGTAACAAGGACTCCCTGGCTTACCAGGTGGTGGTGATGGACAACGAGAAAATTATACAACAGCACCTCCCCTATAACTTTCAATCTGCCAATATCCCCAGTAGCGATTTGCTGTATAGCACGCAGATACCCTTTTATCCACGAAACGACAGCAGCGTGTTTTATGTTCGTCCGTACGACTTCAATATCTACCAGCTTAGTGCACATTCTTTCTACCCGGTGTACCGGTTTGTATTTCCGATGGCCAATACGCTTCCCGGCGATTTCCTTACTGACACTACTATTTATGACAAGCGTATCCACTACCTGGAAAACAACCGGCAACTTTACCATGTATTGGATAATATTGCCCAGATAGGTGACAACCTTTTTTTCCGGCCAACCGGTTACGGTAGTAGGGCAGGTGGTTATATTTATAATCTTAAATCCGGACGTTTAATCGGCATCGATAAAATTACACCGGATGAACGCACGCACTTTCTTTTCTTAACAGATAACCTGGCAGGTGGGTCTGAATTTTCCAACTACGGTTTCCTCGCGCAAGAAGGAGATACCCTTTATACCAACTGCTCCTCGCTGACTTTGTTCCAGCAAAAGGACGCCCACGCAGACAAGCATCCGGTGTATCCGCCGGCACTGGTGAAATATTTTGAAAATCCTAAAAATAAAAGAGGTAACCCGGTGATTATTAAAGTGAAATTTGCGGATAAATTTTAGCTGCGATTTATAAAATAGCTTTTCAAGAAAAAATTCCATCGATGAAAATGAAAACAATTTTTCTTTTGATGATTTCGACAAAAACTTCCGGTTAACAGCTATACATCTTGAAGAAGTCAGCATGGAGTCAATTACCTGTGAATTGAGCTTTGAATCAGACCTTATCGAAGACTATTATTTTGTAGCTGTATATGAAGACCGGATACTAAAAGAGCTGGTGGTGGTAGAATAAACGTCATCCGGCTTTAACCTGACAAAGAGCAGGTAATCCACTTTTACATATATTTGCACTCCTGTAGCGACCTTTGTTTCAAATGAAAGTTTATACCTTATCCCGATCCAGGAAATATTCCATTATTATTCTCCAACTGCTCTTTATGGCGGTTACGCTTGGATCATTAGCCCGGTGGCTGATTTTCAGCTATGATGTCCAAACCGCTTACTGGGCGTTTCCGCTGGCGTTACTCCTGACTGGTTTGTGTTTATGGCAAATCCAGGAAGCGCGCATCTCCCAATTGGTTATAGGTCCGGATTTTATTAGGGAAGATAGCGCGACAGGCTCCAAAGAACTGCTCTTTCAGGAAATAGAAGGAATTCAATGCGAAGGGTTCTATTTATTATTGATTCCATTTTCCGCAGATAGAAAAAAGATAAAAATATCCATCCACCTGTCAGGCTACCTTGAACTTACTGAATGGCTATATGAACGCTTTACTGATCTTGATTTACAAAGAGAAGAAGCAGCAGAACAGGAGAGAATAGACAAAATACGCTACGGAATAGAAAAAGAGCATACTGCTGCTGACCATAGAAGAATAGCAATTATAACATGGATATTTAACCCTATCGCTATCTTAGCGGCAATTACTCTGATTTTCTTTCGTAAGCACCCATTGGATTTGTATGCGTTGACCATTAATATCGTTATGCCCTGGCTAGTTTTAGCAGCTATACACTATTATAAAGATTTTATTACTATGGAGTCCGCGGGAATCTCCTTAAAGTTAGAATGGGCTTTAATAACCCCTTCTTTTTCCTTATCTATTTTTGCGCTTGGATCTATCAATATATTAGACTACAAACTTGTCTGGACGCCCTTTTGGGTGGCTGCACTTGTTATCGGATTGCTGTTTTGTACAGTAATCATGCCTACTATAAGGGCATACAAAAAAAGCGAGGTAATGAAGTTTATTGCTGGTCATTTATTTATACTCCTGATGTATAGCTATGGCGCACTGATTACCATAAATTCTTGCTTTGACAATAGTATTCCCTTATTGTATCAAAGCCAGGTAACAGGCAAAAAAATCACCGGTAGCAAGGGGAAAAGTTATTTGTTGCAAATAGCCCCAGGAGGACCTGTAACCAAAACATTAGAAGTAAATGTAAAGAAGAAAGAATACGATGAAATATCAATCAGTGATACTGTAACGATTTCTCTTAAAAAAGGCCTGCTCAATATTCCCTGGTATACCTCCCGTCAAAACAATAAAACAGCAACCTCACGTTAATCGCAAGGTTGCTACTTATCAATTTAATACGCTACTTCCATCAAAACCGGTTCTCCCATTACTTTCATAAACAGTTGTTCATTCAGTAAATCTTTGATAGACTTCACAATGAAATCAGGAGAGTAACCAAAATGTGCGAGGTCTTCTTCATTGGTAACACCGGTTAAAGTAAGTATGGTCGTGAATCCCATAGATCCTGCACCTAAAATATCTGTTCCCATGGTATCGCCAATCATCACCGTTTCATCGGTGGTGAGGCCGAGTGTTTTCCGGGCCATCCGCATCATCACCGGGCTGGGTTTGCCTACGCTGAATGCTTTGATACCACTGGCAGATTCCAGCATCGCTACCAGTGCGCCGCAGCCCGCGCGGTACTTACCATCACCAATCGGGCAATTGGGATCGAGATTGGTAGCAATTAATTTGGCGCCCTTCATGATCATATTAATGGCTTTGTCTACTGATTCCAGCATGATGGTTCTGCCTTCTCCGATAATAACATAATCCGGCTGATCATCTACAATAGAATAACCGGCATTGTGTAATTCCGTCAGCAAGCCACCTTCGCCAATAACATACGCAGTCCCATTTTCTTTCTTAGAGGCGAGGTACCTGGCAGTAGCCATGGCACAGGTGAAGATATCTTCATCATTTACCTTAAAGCCCATCTTATTCAGCTTATAGCAAACATCTCTGCTGGTTCTCTGGCTATTGTTGGTCAAAAAAAGGAAGGGAATGCCTTTCTCCCTTAAACCATTAATAAAATCTACTGCGCCTGGGATAGGTTCACTTCCCTTGTAGATTACACCGTCCATGTCGATAAGAAATCCCTTTTTTTTCATAGCAATTCGATGTTGATGACTTTATATGTTGAACAATAAAAAACAACAATCATAAAAACTATGGAATGGATAAAGGCGGGAAGCTGCGTAGATGCAGCGGTGTATGAAGTATTCTTAGTTGGTTGCGGCTTAAAGATAGTAATAAATTCCGGGAATAGAAATTTTTTAAAAATGGTTTTCCGTTTTATGCATCTCCTGCTTTGACAGATTTAATAAACAACAATGCCATCAATCCACCCAGGAAACCCAGGCCCGCAGATAAACGCATGATTTTTCCGTAGGTATGAATAAAACCTTCGCGGTACACTTTTATTACGGCTGTCCGTTGTGTAGTATCCAATTGTGGAGGTGGCGCCGCGTCTCCCAGGTTCACGGCCTGTGCTACCACGGCATTTTTTTGCTGCTGATTCCACGGCACCTCCTGTATATCTTTTTGTATGGCGGTAGCAAAAAACAATACGGCCAGCGCACCAAAAACAGCATTGGCAAATACTCCGGCAATACGCGTAATGGCATTATTTACGCCCGATGCTGTACCTGATAAATGGCTACTCACCGCCCCCATCACCGTAGCCGTGAGTGGCGCCACGGTTAATGACATGCCCAACCCCAATACCAAAATACCCGGGAAAAAGGTGGTCCAATAATCAACAGCGCCACGCGTTTGTGTGACCAATGATAACAGCAACAACCCCACGCCTGCCAGGCTGGGACCTATGATCAGGAATAAACGCGGACCATGCTTATCGGCCAGGCTGCCCGCAAACCGGGCAATGGTAATCATCAATACGGTAAACGGCAGAAATGTAAGCCCCGACTCCAACTGGCTGTATCCCTGCACCTGCACCATGTTCAGCGAGAGAAACAACATCCCTACTCCCAATCCGCCGTAGAGAAAAAAAGTAAGAAGATTAGCGCCCGTGAAAGTTAAGTTAGCAAACAGGTTTAACGGCAGCATGGGATCGTTACTTTTATACTCCACCAGTACAAAAGCCACGAGCAATACGATCCCGGCAATAACTGTACTGTATACTTTCACATCCCCCCAACCTGCTGACGGCATCCGCAGGAAACCAAACGTCAGCAAGGCCAGCCCCAACGCAATCAGCACTGCGCCCGGAAAATCAAGTCCTTTCTGCGTATCCGCTTCCCTGCTTTCTGCTACTTTCCACGCCAGCAGTACCAATACCACTATCCCAATAGGTACATTAATGAAAAAAATGTAACGCCATAATCCTGCATCTGCCAATGCACCACCCAGCACCGGTCCGCCAAGGGTAACCAGTGTGGTAGCGGCCGACCAGGTACCGATGGCCTTCCCTCGCTCCTTTTCATGGATACCGGAAGATATCAGTGATAAGCTGCCCGGTATCATCAACGCTCCGCCAATACCTTGTATCATCCGGAAAATAATCAGCATGGTAGCACTGCCCGCCAACCCGCAGATAGCAGATCCGCCGATAAAAATAAAAATCCCGATCATGAATACCTTCTTACGTCCCAACCGGTCGCCCAGTGTACCGCCTATCAGTATCAGCGAGGCCAGCATCAACAAATATGCATTCAATACCCAAAACAAATCTGCCCCGGAAGCATTTAAATTCCGTTGCAGCGCAGGCAATACAACATTCAATGCCGTACCGTCAATAAAAGCCATGGCAGAGGCTAATATGGTGGTGACCATAATCCAGGTACCTGCGGCGCTGCGGAGTGATACTGTTGTCATATGTTGGGAGAGATAAGAATAACAAGTTAACATTCATCGCTGCAAAATGTTCCCTCCCACTATTACTATTAAAATTTTGTTAGCTGATCATCACATTTAAGGTGTTACCACCACCATTTTTCCGTTCACCCGGAAGTGCACCCAGCCGGTAGATTCCAACACTTTCAGCACATCCATCAACGGCATATTGCGGGGGATTTTACCTACAAATTGCTGGGTAATCGTTCCTTCGTATTGAATATCTACATCATACCAGCGGGATATTTCCCGCATAATATCCGTGATGTGGGCGTCTTCCAGGTAAAAAAGCCCATTTTTCCAGGCCAGCACCGCATCCAGGTCCGCAGGCTGTACGGCTATCTGCTGGCTGTTTTCCCGTTGGGAAGCCTGCTGACCAGGCGTCAGTAATATTTGTTGCTCTGTGTTGGCAACACTTACTTTTCCCTGTACCAATGTGGTTTTGCGGACAGGTTCCCCCGTATAGGCTTTTATATTGAAAGCGGTACCCAGTACATCGATATGCAGGGCATCCGGACCGGTTACGTTCACCCGGAAATGTTTTGCGGCATCAGGGGCCACTTCGAAGTAAGCTTCTCCCGACAACTCCACCTCCCGGTCCTTACCGGTAAAGGTAGTAGGATAACGTAAGGAGGAAGCGGCGTTCAACCATACTTTGGTACCATCCGGCAATACTACCTGGTATTCACCGCCTCTGGGTGTAGTAATACGGTTATAGGTAATGTTACCGCTACGCTGTTGCCGCGTAGCTTCGTAACTCAGGGAACCGGCGGCATCTTTTCGCACCAGTGCATCGCCCTGACGGGTCAGTGTTCCGGTTTTGGCGCTATCCAGTACTACCACGCTGCCGTCTGATAATTCGAGCGTGGCTTTATTGCCTCCCGGCAAGGCGTTACTCTTGTAACGCGCTGCCAACGGGAGTTCCGTGGAATTTATAGTATATTGGTGGTGAATGAACCAGGCAATACCTGCCCCCATCACCACCAAAACAGCTGCAGCCGCGGCAACCCGGCGAATCCATCTTAAACGAACGGCGGAAGGAGCAACAGGCTGCTGCCCTGGATGGATCCGCTGCCACACATCGGCTAATGCAGCGTTTTGATCGATATGATAAAAACGTTGCAGGGCCGCTTCTACAGCGGCCCACGTTGTTTGCGTAATATAAAACTGCCGGTGTTCTTCCGGCTGCCGTTGTAACCATTGCTCCAGCTCCGCGGCTTCCGTATTGTTCAGCGTGCCCTGCAGCCTGCGAAATAACAGGTGCCCCATGCGCTGCATGGTATCCATTTGTTGCTGATCGTTTGGTGGTATTGATGCTGACAAGTGACGTTTATTTTTACACAAGGTACGGTGATCAGGTACTTTTCTCACTCCATCTTCTTCACCAATTCCTGACTACTACTAAAACACGCTGCCCCTTCCAATGAACTAGTGTATCAATAAAATAAATTCCGCCGGCATTTTTTTAAATAATTTCCCAATTATTTTTTAGTTTAGCCCGTTAGTGACGCAGCGATGACTGCCTTAAAACCAGTTTAATGACAGAACAGCCTGAACTTACGGAAGATATTATTCCTTCGTTCCAGCAAGGAGAGCCGGCAGCTTTTAATGCTTTTTTCACACAGTATTACAGGGCGCTTTGTTTTTTTGCGGAACAACTATTAGGTGACATGGCGGAGGCAGAAGACATTGTGAAAGACAGTTATGTGAAGCTATGGAACAAACGTTCCGACTTTCATCATCCCAAAAGCATTAAAAGCTTTTTGTATACCACTACCCGCAATGCATCCCTTAATTTTCTGCGCCACTTAAAAGTGAAGAACAGCTTTCAGCAGGAAATGATTTATCTCGACGACCAAAAAGGCGACGAACTCATTCTGCAACAAATGATCCGCACGGAACTATTGCAGTCCGTATATCATGAAATAGAAAAGCTGCCGGAGAAAAGACAACAGGTATTCCGGATGATTTTCCTGGAAGGGTTAAAAAATGAGGAGATAGCGGAGCGTTTAGGCATCTCCGTATTTACCGTAAAGGAACACCGGGCAAAAGCGCTGGCACAGCTACGGCTCCGCTTCTCTGATCAGCAGCTGCTGTTGTTCATCTCCCTGATGGCCCTCAGCAACGGCGCCTGGCTCATGAAAGCCTAGCCTTTCGGCGCCGTTTCCAGGTCCGTTACCAAATTCAATCGCTGTATATTTTTCTTCTTAAAAACATCCAGTACTGCCTTTATTTTTATGTAAGGCGTTTCATTATCCGCCTTGATGCAATACTTTAAATTTTTAAGTTCCTTTTGATGGGTTGCCATGGCATAATCCAGCCATATGCCCAGTTCATTGTCCGTAGCATCAGCAGATACGCCGGTTTCGATAGCAGCATCTTTCCGGGCCTCCGGCGTCATGGCGAGATAATTTTTCAGGTGCTTGATATCCGTACCTACACTGGCTCCCAGTACAAAGTTGCGCATCTCGGCAGCAGACAATCCGAGGTGAAAATTTTTGTCAATGTCAGTGATCAGCTGTTGCCGGTACTTCTGTCCCGGTAAATCGAAGAAGATACGCCCTTTCTTATCTACCGTTAGTAATATGGTGTTCGATTCTGATACTTCCGTGGTGTTAACAGAAGTAGGTGTGACTACTGCTACCGGCTCACTGGGCTTAAATTTCGTGGCCAGCATAAAAAATGTCAGCAATAAAAAAGCGACATCTGTCATGGCCGTCATATCTACGAGTGTACTTTTACGGGCTAATTTGGCTCTGGGCATATTATTGATTTTAGGATAACAGGACTTATTTTTTTAAAGACGCTGCTTTCATAAAAATCCATAACCGCCATCCTATCGAGCTAAAAAAAACGACGGTATCAATAATGACACCGCCGCTAAGCATAATTCCGAAAAAATGACTTTAAAATTCAATATCGTCGGCTACGTTACCCCCTTGCGCTTCTGCAAAAAGCTTTTCATATTTCGCCCGGTAGGCCGCCTGTTGTGCGTTGTAGCCTTCAAAGTCCGCGGCAATATCTCGATGAATCTGTTCATTCCAGTTAGAAGCAGCCATCTGGAAATCGCCCAATGGAATACCGTAGTTGTCCACGATCCATTGTGCGCCATCTAATCCGTAATCATACGCCACTTGCCTGGCTACTTCCAGCTCCGCATAAAACGCTTTATCTGTTTTAATTTTTGCTGTATTGTCGGCACCTTCCGCAGACAACGTAGGTTGCAGGCTGCTGAATTTCGGATGTTGATCGGCCTGACCGAAGTATTGACCAAACAGGGTGACGATATGAAAGGTGGCGTCCTGTTTCATTCGTTCTGGCCAAAGCAGGTTGGCTTCCTGCCATACGGGTAACTCCACACCCAATGCACTGGCTACCTGTGCTTCACTCAGCCCGCTGCCCATTTTAGCGCAGGCAGCGCTGTAATCTTCTAAAGTAATACCGTGAATGGGTGCTAATAATGGATTCTCAGACATATAATTGATATTTAATAATGACCTATAGCGATATCTTTCAATAATCTTTCATAAAATTTTTCATTCTCCCCTGCCATGTCCGGTACTATTTTATTCCACTCATCAATCATGGCACGGTAATATTGCTGCTGCAAATCCGGATTCCTGGGCTGCGCCTCTTCAGCACGCTTTCGCAGGTGGGCGGTGCGTTGCTCTGCCAACGCCCGGGCATCATGCAACACCATTTTTGCCGCGGTAGACGGAAGAAACGTGTTCTGGGTATGGCAAAACGGACAACTCACATAAGTGGCAATGAAAAACATTTTTGGGATAGTGATATTGCCTCCACATTGCTGGCAATTGAATTTATCTTTAATGGCTTCAAAAGCCGCCAACTGTTCCTGGTAGGCTGTTTCCAGGTCCCGCTCTCCGGCCGCTGCCTGTAGCTTATTCAACGCTGCATTCAGCTTTTCTTCGAAAATATGATGGCGGTTAAAACAGGCCATTCTGAAAGTATGTAACAGCTGATGATATTTACTGCCTTCGGCAGATGTAATAGAAGGAATCACTCCTTCCGCTGCATACACCAGCCCGTTGATCTTTTCATCCCTGGCTTCATTGGCTTTGGTACGTATCAGCGACAGTTGTCCCTGCAAACCGGCCAACAAATGGCCATGCGTGCGCTTATAAGGATCTGTATCCTGCGCAAAAACGGCTTTTAATTCGGGAATGGCTGCTGCACACATCTCATTTACCCGGCCTTCCAGTTTATCCAAAAAAGCAAACCACCTTTGCTGTGTTTCATTAATTTCCGCTATCAGTGCAGGGTTATCGTATTTTTTCCCGAATCCAAACATTTACTTCGAATTGTTTTCTTTTTTGATATGAATGCCATCTGTCAATGTGGTGTCCATAAATACAAACCCACAATAGGCACAGGAAGTAAGTCCGTGCCGGAATGCCCTGCCGGCGCCACAATTAGGGCAATCGCGGGCATCCATACTGGCAGGTTCCTGCTTTATTTCCCCGCCATAATGTTGCTGTTGCAGGGCCGTTTGTTTTAGTTTTTCGAGATAGGATTGTGCCCGATTCTTTTCCGCGTCACTCATACGTTATAGTAATTTCAATAATGCTTCTTTCTTCACCGTATATTCTCCCTCGTTAATCAACCCTGCTTCAAAAAGGTGTTTCAATTTCTGCAGCCGGCTGGTAACGTCTTCCGGTGGAGGTCCCGGCTCGGTAGCCGCGGTGGATTTCACCTGGTTCAGGATGATACCCATCGCCATAGCTTGTTGCGCAGCATTTGCCATGGCCGTATTTTCGTGCGACATGGCATTTGCCATGCTGAACTGCGTAAACTTATTCATATCTGTTACCATATTCATCCCCGTTACTTTATCGTAATGCTTCAATACTTCTTCCGGTAACGTAGCATTGGTGATGGTAAAGCTGGTCACTGTTAATCCGAAGTCGTTGAAATAAGGTCCGATGAGTGGTTGTACTTTTTCATTCAGAGCGGAGAGATTTCCTGCCACATCCACCACTGAAATATTGGCCGTGGCCAAAGCTTCTGCAAACCTGGGTGCTATAAAATCCCGTAGCTGCCATTCCAACTCCCGGATGCCCAACTGCGGAAAAGTGCCGGCATACTCCCTGAAAAATTTCGCAACATCTGTAATACGGATATTGTAAGATCCGAATGCACGGATCCTTACCTGCCCAAAACTGGTATCCCTCATCAGTACGGGCGCAGGTGTTCCCCACTTCAGGTTTACAAACTGATGCGTATTGAAAAAATATATATCCGCTTTAAATGGGCTCTGAAAGCCATGCTTCCAGTTTTTCAAACGGGTCAGTACCGGAATATTTTCCGTATTCAATATATACCTGCCCGCGGTAAAGATATCCGCCACCCGGCCTTCATTCAGGAAAAGCACCGATTGACTCTCTCTTACCGTTAACACCGCCCCATCTTTAATTTCTTTGTCCTCATCCGGAAACTTCCACATCAGCAAATCGGGATCAGGGGGCACAGATTCTATGATCTCAACAAATGGTATGGCCATGTTGTCAGGGTTTAAACGCACATTTAGTCAAATGTAACAGTGAATATAGGTTTGTCTGCATCACTTCTTTCTAAAAATGAAAATACCAGTTTCCGGGTATTTCTCCAAGTTAACATTTAAACAATTCTACCCCGGCCCTCCTCAAACATTAACCTTCCTTAACATTACAGCAACCCTCATTAACCTGCTTTTACCCGCCATGCGCCTACCTTTCCCCTTCATTGACCTTAAATACTGACGATGAAAAAAAGCTACTTACTGCTACTGTGCTGCTGCCTCGGGCTGGTAGCACAGGCGCAAAAAATTACCGGCACCCTGTTGGATAGTATGGCGCAACAACCCATAGCCGCCGCTACCATTACCCTATTGCACCAGAAAGATTCCTCACTGGTATCTTTTACCATGACAGATCCTAAAGGCAATTTTGCATTCACCGGTGTGGCGCCCGGCGCTTATCGCCTGCTGGTAACCCATGTGAAATATCACCCCGCGAGTCAAATGTTGTACGTAACTGCCAACCGCGCCGATATTCATCTCCCCCCTATCCAGCTATTGGATGTAAACAGGACGCTGAAAGAAGTAGTTGTTAATGCCGAAGCGCCCCCCATAACACTGTTGGGCGATACCGTACAATACAATGCCGGCTCCTTTAAAACTATTCCTAATGCCAGCGTGGAACAACTACTGAAAAAGATGCCCGGTATCCAGGTCAGCAAAGACGGGACCGTAAAAGCACAGGGACAAAAGGTAAAACGGATCCTCGTTAATGGAAAAGAATTCTTCGGCAATGACCCTAAAATCGCCACCAAAAATCTCCCGGCAGATGCCGTTGATAAAGTGCAGGTATATGACAAACTCAGTGATGCCGCGCAACTCACCGGCTTTGACGATGGCAACAGCGAAAAAACCATCAACCTGAAACTCAAAGACAATAAAAAGAAAGGCCTGTTTGGTAAAGCTACTGCCGGCGGCGGTACCGAACAACGCTACGAAGGAAGATTTAATTTGAATGCATTCAAAGGAAACCGGCAAATATCTGCCATTGGACTGGCTAACAATACCAATGCAGAAGGGTTTTCTTTCATGGACCTCATGAACTTCAATGGAGAGTTGAGCCGCCTGCAACAAAGTGGTGCTGCCAGCTTCACGGTCAGCTCAGAGGATGCTGCGGGCATGCTCATGGATGGTGCTAATAACAATGGCTTTAAAACCATCATGGGTGGCGGTATTAATTACAATAACCTGCTCGGCAAAAAAACAGATTTCACCGGGAACTATTTCTTTAATCACTATCAGCCCAAACAGGAAAGTGATGTACAGCGACAATACTTTCTACCCGATTCGTCCTACTTATACCAACAACACAGCAGCAACAATAATCTCAATAATACACATCGTGCCAATGCCAGCGCCAATATTATGCTGGACTCCTCTCAATCGCTTAAAATCACCGCTGCCGGGGGCTACCAGGAAAACCGCAGTAGCAATGAAAGCAACTACAAAACCTGGGCTGGCAACCAGACCCTGGCAAATGAAGGCTTCAGCAACCGGTCGTCTTCCGGCACCGGCAGTAATGTGAGCAACGATATCCTGTACCGGAAAAAATTTGCCCGCAAAGGCCGTACCTTTTCCCTGGGACTGCAAAGCAGCTTCAACAACAGCAGCAGTAGCGGTACGCTGCTCTCCGTGAATCATTTCTATCAACGTAAACCGGATCATGATTCCATCTACCAACAGGATAACACCAACGGTAGTATGAAAAGTTATACCGCACGCGCCGTATATACGGAACCGTTATTTAACCGCTCCCTGCTGGAATTCAGTATGGGCAAAAGCAGTACGTACAACAAAGCAGATAAAACCACCTACGACTATGATCCAATAAGCGGACAATTCAACCATTTAAATACCGCCCAGACCAATAACTTTGAAAACACCTATGGCTATACGAATGCGGGGTTACGGCTACGCACCAAACAGAAAAAATATAGCCTGGCACTGGGCGCCCAATGGCAGCGGGCCAGCCTGGAAGGTAAAATCATTGCAGGTACCAAAGATTCCGTTATTCGTAAAACCTTCAACAATCTACTGCCTTCACTGCGATTCAAATATGATTTCACCCGTTACCGCAATTTTAGTATTAACTATACGGCAATTACCAATCAACCTACTATATCACAGCTACAGCCTGTGCCTGACATTAGCGACCCACTCAATATCCGCGAAGGGAATCCTTATCTGAAACAGGAGCTGTCTCATATGGCACAACTTAGTTTTATATCGGTAGATCCTTTCCGGAACAAACACCTTTTTGCGTTTTTTAACGTGCAGGAAACGCAACATAAAATTGTGGACTATGATGTGGTTGATTCTCTGGGCATACGGCATTCCCGGCCAGTGAATGTGAACGGCGTATATAATATCAGCGGCAACCTTAGCCTCAGCTTACCCTTGCGCATCATACCCGGTAATATTGAAATCAGTAACAATGTAGGATACAGTAAAATGAAGCAATTTATTAATGCCGTTCCCAATCAGATCAACACGTTCAGTTGCGGACCTACCGTACGTTTGGAATTACATCCTACCAACAGTTTAGATGTATCTGTGAGTGCAGGAGGCAACTATTACCGTACGGCTTATTCCCTGCAAACTGCTTTGAACACCGGTTATTTCTCCCAACAATATGAAGGAGAAATCAGCTGGCAGTTACCAGCCAAATGGTATGTTTCCAGCAGCTTTACGTACCAGGTAAACAGCCGCCGTGCGGATGGTTTTAATTCGCAGGTGCCCTTGTGGAATGCCTCTTTCAGCCGGCAATTCCTGCGGTTCAACCGGGGAGAGCTGAAGCTGAGCGCGGTAGATTTGTTGAACAGGAATGTGGGGATCAATCGGAGTACAAATCAAAATTATATTGAAGACAGCCGAACCAGGAATCTGCAACGCTTCTTTCAGCTGAGTTTTACGTATAGCCTGAGCAAAACCGGGTTAAATGCGGCAGGTAGCCCACGTGGGTTTAAAATTATGCATTAAAAAAAAGCTCCGGTCTTTACGCCGGAGCTATTGTACTTACTGTCTCATTTGAATCGTCCCTCTCGCGCCCGACGCCCGTTGCCATGACGACATCACCTGGTCTCTTTCTTTGTTAAACGCTGCCTGCGTTACTTTCTTTCCTTTCGCAGGCGGCTTAATCAGGGACACATCCGCCTCTTCGCTTACAACGATGGCCTTATACTGCGTACGGCCTCCGTTGATATCAATACTGAGTATAAGACCAGGTAATTGCCCCTGGTATTCAGGGCCGGCAGGTACCGGGATAGCAGGCGTAAACCAGGCCACAATATTGGCGGTATCAGCTACTTCCACCGTTTTTAATTCGCCATTTTCCATATGGGTGGAAGGTCGTTTGCCAATACGCTGTGCCACGGCTTCCTGGCAGGGATAGTTCAATATGGTGGAAGTATTGCCGGTAAGTTTCCATTGGAGGGGGTGGATGCTGTCTGTAACGATATAATTTTTGGCGCCCAGTTCCCGTTGATCAATGACCGTAGCAGTGGTAAAATTGCAGTAGCGCACATCGTTGGCATCTGCCATCATCATATGTACCTCCATACCATCACCCGATTGCGCTAATGTTTCCGGCACATCCTCTTCTTTGGTGCGGCGGAGTGATTGGTTGTTGGCAAACAATACCTCAAACTTGTCTTTATGTGAGCGGGGCAACATGGGAGCAGCTCCGGCTGCATCCACACCCATGAGCTGCACTTCCATTTGCAGGGTACGTTCATAGATGACCCGTCCCTGTTGTTGCTGTGCCTGGGTCACTTGTAAAGCAGCTACCAAAGAAAACGTTAAAATTGCTTTTTTCATAGTCGTCGTATTTAAGGGATAAAACTATTCCCTTCCAATAGCAACGCAGGTTAACAAGGGTTTACTTAAGGTTAATTTAGGTTAATGTTTTCACTGCCGGGTATTTGTAAACGATACATTTGTATTACTATTGTTATCACTATCAACACATGCGTTACAAACTATCCATACGGGCCACTGCTTTCCTGATTGCGCTGACCATTTTGCTGATCACCGCTTTCCAGGCGTACTGGCTGACTAAAAACTACCGGGAAGAAGAAAAGCTCTTTACCAGCCGCACCAATCTTCTTTTCCGGGAAACTATTTTCAGGTTACAGGCCACTAAACTGAAACTGGATTCCAACGTCAGCTTTCGTGCCACCGACAGGCAGGGCGTGATGCATATTTCCAAAGTGCTGACGGAAAGATACCGCGATTCTCTGGAAACCATTCCCGCGCACCGTACGGTGATGGTGGCCATGAAAGACTCCATGGTAACGGATCCTGCAAATCCTACCATGATAGCAGCCCTGAGAGATACCCGGAAGGATACCTTCCATGTGCAATATAACATCGCTAAAAGCGCCTCAACAGTAAGAGTATTTGACTTCCTCACCGGTGTAGATTCCCTGCGTGATTCTATCAGCATCAAAGAAATTACTGATCGCTACCGGGTAGCACTGGCAAAAGAAAAGATTCATGCAGACTTCACTATTCATGAAATGAAACCGGCAGATACCGCCAGCGCATCCATCATCCCCTTTCCTGATGATCTTGACGGCAACATAGTTACCATTGGATTTACCCAGCCGCTGAGCTACCAGGTACTGTTTGAAAATAATACCTGGTACCTGCTGAAGCGCATCAGTCAGCCGATTGGCGTATCTGTAGTGCTGTTAGGCATTACCATTTTTTCGTTTTTACTTTTATACCGGAACCTGAAACAACAACAAAAACTGGCGCAGCTGAAAAATGATTTCATCAGTAACATGACACATGAACTCAAAACACCCATTGCCACAGTAAGTGTAGCCATAGAAGCCCTTCGCAGTTTTGATGCATTGGAAGACCGGGAAACCACCAACGAATACCTGGATATTTCGGCACAGGAAATACAGCGACTCGGGTTATTGGTAGACAAAGTGCTGAAACTCTCCATGTTTGAAAACAGGGAGATCGCGCTGAACAAAGAACAGTTTGATATCCGCGCACTGGCCAGAGGGGTGATGGCATCTATGAAGCTGCAATTTGAAAAACAACATACCACTACCACTTTACAAACCACCGGCAACAACTTTATTATTACCGCCGATAAACTACATCTCACCAGTGTACTCTATAACTTACTGGACAATGCACTGAAGTATAGCCAGTCCAAACCGGAGATCCTGGTACATATCATCGATCACAAACAATTTCTCGAAATACGTATAGCCGATAACGGTATAGGCATTGCGCAGGAATATAAAACCAAAATATTTGAAAAATTCTTCCGGATACCCAACGGAAACCGGCATAATACCAAAGGCTATGGACTTGGATTAAGCTATGTATCCCATATTGTGCAGCGTCATATGGGCTTCATAGAGGTAGAAAGTGAACTGGGGAAAGGCAGTACTTTTTCTGTGAAGATTCCTTTTGCGGAAGCCCCGGTTATTTATTACGATAAAAATCGCCGGATTGTCCGATTTAAAAAAATATAGATGAGCATCAGAATTTTATATGTAGAAGATGAATTATCTCTGGGTAAAATTGTGAAGGAAAGCCTTCAGCGGAGAGGCTTTGAGGTAGTGATGGAAAGTGATGGCGCTAATGTACTGGCTCTTTTTAAGCAGGTGAATCCGGCGGTATGTGTATTAGACGTAATGTTGCCCAACAAAGATGGATTTGAAGTAGCCGCAGAAATACGTGCGATTCATCCGGAAGTCCCCATCCTGTTTTTGACGGCCAAAACCCAAACGGCCGACCTGGTGAAAGGGTTTACACTGGGCGGCAATGACTACATCCGTAAGCCATTCAGCATGGAAGAACTGATTGTGCGTATCGAAAACGTGCTGCGTAAAACGCCGGTGAGTGCTCCTCCCGTGCAGGATCAAATAAGAATTGGTAAGTTTCTGTTTGATACCCGGCGGCAGGTATTGACCAGTGGCGGAGAAGAAAAGAAACTCTCGTACCGGGAAAGTGAACTGCTCCGGTTATTATATGAAAAACGCGATGGTATCATTGACCGCAAAAACATACTTGACCTGCTCTGGGGCCACGACTCCTTCTTTAACAGCCGTAACCTGGACGTATATATTACCCGCCTGCGTATTTGTTTAAAGGAAGATGAAAACCTCCAGATCCTCACCATTAAAGGAGTTGGATACCGGTTTGTGCTGGACTAGGGGGAAGAATTACGAATTACGAATTACGAATTACGGATTTGTGGGGAGATAGTAAACGCGAAGTATATTCGCTGTTATCTCCCCACAAATCCGTAATTCGTAATTCGTAATTCTTCCCCCTACCGGCTATCTATTTTTCCGGAAATATTAATTATTTCCTGTTAAATTGGCTGACAAGAACCTATTTCTTCATTAAACAGAACAGATGAACAAAATTATTGCATCCCTGGCTTGCTGCCTGGTGACGATGTCGTCGTTAGGTCAGTCGTCTTCACATGATCTGCAATTTGACAAACTGGCCACCCGTTGGGATGAGGCGGTTCCTTTAGGCAATGGCTTACTGGGCGCCTTAATCTGGCAAAAAGATGATCACCTCCGCTTTTCACTGGACCGCGCCGACCTTTGGGACATGCGTCCTATGAAGGGATTACACCGTAAAGAATTTAGTTATCAATGGGTGATCGGCCAGGTGAATAAAAAAGATTATACCCCTGTACAGCAATATTTCGATGCCCCTTACGACAAAGAAGCCGCGCCTTCCAAAATTCCCGGCGGTGCGCTCGAATTCAATACCCGGCAATGGGGAGCCGTTAAATCAGTACACCTGACGCTGGCAAATGCGCTGTGTGAAGTAGTATGGGCCAATGGAACCCGGTTAAAAACTTTTGTGGATGCCAACCAACCGCTGGGATGGTTTCGCTTCGAAAACGTAGATACCTCGCTGGCGCCACAGCTGCTGGCGCCTAAATACCAGGGCTCCGTTACCAATGCCGGTGATCCCGTGGGCGGTGATGACTTGTCGAGGTTAGGCTATGCACAAGGCAGCATCGTGCAAACCGGTAACAGCATTACCTATCATCAGGCCGGCTGGAATGGCTTTACCTATGATATCAATGTGCGCTGGAGAAAAATCAATGCAACTACCATTGAAGGCGTATGGAGTATTTCTTCCCAATTTCCCAAAGAACCGGTAAAAGTGAAAGCGGAGAAAGTCACCGCAGCGGCAGCCACTACCAGCTTTCAACAACAACTGCGCAGCCATAGTCAGTGGTGGACAAAGTTCTGGAGCAAATCAGCCATACAGGTGCCGGATACCTTACTGGAAAAACAATGGTACCTGGAACAATATAAATTTGGCGCCGCTGCCCGCAAAGATGCCCCGCCTATTTCGCTGCAGGCCGTATGGACCGCCGATAACGGACGTATTGCGCCGTGGAAAGGCGACTATCACCACGATCTGAATACGCAGCTTAGCTATTGGCCTTCCTATAGCGCCAACCACCTGGAGGAAGCCATGGGTTATCTCCACCACCTCGAAAAGAATAAAGCTAACTACCAACGCTATACGAAAATGTACTTCGGTGTCAACGGGTTAGCCGTTCCCGGTGTAACCACCCTCGATGGCACTGAAATGGGTGGCTGGATACAATATTCGTTGTCGCCCACCGTATCGTCCTGGCTGGCGCAGCACTACTACCTGCAATGGCGCTACAGCATGGATGCAACCTTCCTGAAAGAGAAGGCCTATCCGTGGCTGAAAAGCGTAGCCACGTTCCTGGAAAGCATTACCATTATAAACGCCGACGGGCACCGGCAGCTGAAAATCAGTTCCAGCCCGGAAATCAATGATAATAGCTTAGATGCCTGGTTCCCACAAAACACCAACTACGACCTTGCGCTGATGAAATTTACTTTCAGCAAGGCAGCGGAACTGGCGGGCGTGCTGAAGCTGCAGAACGAAGCCGCACACTGGAAAAAAATACTGTCGGAATTTGACGACTTCGCCGTTACCCAAAACCAGGAACTGATGTTTGCGCCGAGCATGGCGTATAACCAATCGCACCGCCACTTCTCGCATATGATGGCGATCCATCCGCTGGGCCTCATTCAATGGGAAGATGGCACCAAAGCACAGGCCATTATCAGCCATTCCATTCATCTCACGGATAGCTTAGGGCCGGACTACTGGTGTGGCTACTCTTATTCCTGGATGGCCAATCTCAAGGCACGCGCTAAAGATGGGGAAGGCGCTGCGAAAGATTTACAAACCTTCGCAAGGGCATTTTGCTCCATCAACAGCTTCCATCTGAATGGAGATCAAACCAAATCCGGCCTATCGAAATTTACCTATCGTCCATTTACACTGGAAGGCAACTTCGCTTTTGCCGCCGGGTTACAGGAAATGCTGCTGCAAAGCTATGCGGGCTTTATTGCCGTTATGCCGGCTATTCCGGCCAGCTGGAACAACGTTGCTTTCCAAAACCTCCGCGCAGAAGGCGCCTTCCTGATCAGTGCAAAAAAAGACGGCGGACAGGTAGCCGAAATAAAAATGGTAGCCGAAAAGGGCGGCCATACCCGCCTGAAGTTGCCGTTTAAAACTTATTTCGCGGCCAGTAATAAAGGCTTCGTGATAAAAAATACCGGTGATGGATTCCTGGATCTGACCGCCCAACCAGGTGCCACGCTGTTGCTGAAAAATGGTTACGAATAAGTGATATACCCGGGTTCCCCTGCATGGCGGGGGAACCTTTTTTGTACCCCCTTCCCTGCTTTCATCACATCTTTTACATCCCGTAGTCCTCCTTCTCCCCAGGCCGCTTTAAAAATAATTTGTTCATAAGTAAACGTTCATTTACTTTTGCATAGTTATTTGATTCAATATGCGTACCCGGAATACCGAAAAAGAAGCCGCTATTCGTAGCGTTGCCCTGAAAATAATTGCAGAAGAGGGTTTGGAAAACCTGAGCATGCAGCAACTGGCTAAAGCAGCCAACATATCTCCCCGTACTATTTATTTAAAGTACGAGAACAAGGAAGATTTGCTTATTAAATTATATATAGAAGAAGTACTGGGCGCCTATGAAGCGGCCGTGCTGGAGCATTTCTCGGAAACCATGGATTTTGCAGCGGGCATGCAACAAATCTGGCGGAACATTTTTCATTACTTTAAAAATAACCGCCCCGCATTTGTACTGATGCAATATGGCAAATCCTCTCCCCTGCTGAATAAGGCATACCAGGAGAATAACATCCGGCAGGGCGATTTTTTTGCGCCGGTACACCGCTTTTTAAAACATCACAGTAACGCGGGCATCATCAAAAAGTTCCCACACGACGTATACCTCGCCCTGTTGTTTTCACCGGTACTGGACCTGCTTGGTGAATACTTCGACTACCAGGAAAGACCCAAACAAATTATTACTGAAAAAATGATCCGTGACTGTTGCGAAGCAGTGATCAAAGGCATACTCATCTAACTAAAATAGTAACACATGCATTTACTCCAAAACAAAAAGATCGCCATTATAGGCGGCGGCCCGGGCGGCCTCACACTGGCCCGGCTTTTACAAATGGCGGGCGCACATATCAGCGTATATGAAAGAGACCTCAATAAATCGGTACGCGTACAAGGCGCCACCCTCGACCTCCATGCCGACTCCGGCCTGCTGGCCCTTGAGGCAGCAGGACTCATAGCTGCCTTCAAAGCCAACTACCGTCCCGGCGCAGATAAGCTACGCATCGCAGATAAAAATATGCAACTCCTGATGGACGAACCCATCAATGCAGCCGAAGAAATGTTCCGGCCGGAAATAGATCGCGGTCCGCTGAGAAACATCCTCCTGGATTCCCTGCAACCCGGCACCGTTGTATGGAATAGCCGCCTCACGTCATTACAGCAAACCAACAACAACTGGCAACTGACTTTTCAAAATGGTCATACTGCCCAGGCAGACATCGTGATTGCGGCAGACGGCGCCAACTCTATTGTGCGTCCGCTGGTAACACCCATCCGGCCTTTTTACTCCGGCGTAACCATGGTGGAAGGCAGTGTATACGATAGCGTTAGTACCGTTCCGGCATTACATCAGTTAGTAGACGGCGGAAAAGTATTTGTGATGAGCGATGAAAAAACACTCATCCTCAGCAGTAAGGGAGATGGAAGCCTGGTGTTTTATACGGGTTGTAAAACAAACGAAGACTGGGTACACAGCAGCAGTATCAACTTCAACGACCGCGCAGCCGTAATGGCCTGGTTTCAAACTACCTTCGCCGGCTGGGACCCTTTGTGGCAGGAGTTAATAGCAAAAGCCACCACTCCGTTCATTCCACGTCCGCAGTATTGTATGCCACTGGATCAGCACTGGGAAGCATTACCCAATATCACGCTACTGGGAGATGCCGCTCACCTCATGCCCCCCTTTGCCGGAGAAGGTGTAAATATGGCCATGCTGGATGCCTTGGAATTAAGCCAGTGTTTAACACAAGATAATTACGTTGATGTACACCGCGCAATAGCCGCTTATGAACAACAAATGAGGGCACGTGCATCTGCCGCGGCCACTACTACCATGGAACAAACGGCGATACTGCACTCTCCTGCTGCCACCGCACATTTGCTCGGAATGTTTAGCTAAGCGGCAGGACGCCTTCTACGGGAGGATGGAATTCTTTCTCGCTTTTTGCAATCACAATGGTGGCCACACCATTGCCAATAATATTTGTCAGCGCCCTGGCTTCACTCATAAATTTATCCACCCCCAGTAAAAAGGCCAGACCTTCTACTGGAATTTTATGGATAGCAGTTAAGGTAGATGCCAATACAATAAACCCGCTGCCAGTAACGCCCGCTGCCCCTTTCGATGTAATCATCAGTATCCCGATAATGCTGATCAATTCGCCCATACCCAGGTGTACATCGTATAACTGCGCAATAAAAATAACGGCCATAGACAGGTAAATAGACGTTCCATCCAGGTTGAAAGAATAGCCGGTAGGTACTACTAATCCTACCACTGATTTACTGCAGCCCATTTTTTCCAGCTTCTGCATAATGGAAGGAAGCGCCGACTCAGAGGAAGAGGTACCTAATACCAGCAACAGTTCTTCGCGGATATAGCGGAGAAATTGCAGGATACTCATTTTGTAATATCTCAAAATACCTCCCAGCACGCCTAAAATGAAAATGGCCATAGTCAGGTATACCGTGCCCATGAGCTTGGCCAGCGGCACCAACGTATGCAAACCAAATTTACCAATGGTGTAGGCCATACCACCAAAAGCCCCCAGCGGAGCCAGGTACATCACATACTTCAACGCCGTAAATACCCATTTGGACAACCGGCTCAGGCCCCTAATAGCGGGGTGCCGGTACCTGGAATAGTTCAGCAATACACCAACCACCACTGCTGCCAGCAATACCTGCAGTGTAAGATTATTTGAGAAGAAATTCCACCAGTCGAAACTTTCGGAAGCCCGGGTCGTATACTTCGACGCATTCTGGATTTGCAAACTGGATTTATCTATTTTGCCAGGCTGCATCAGCAAAGCCATCAGTACACCTGCTGCGAGCGACACCGTTGACACCACTTCAAAATACACCAGCGACTTCACCCCTATGCGCCCTACTTTTTTCAGATCGTCCATGCCACTAATCCCTAAAACGATGGTCAGAAAAATGATTGGCGCAATAAACAATTTGATGATATCGATAAATGTTTTGCCGATAATTTCCATTTTTACCGCAGTAGCCGGCGCCACACTGCCCAATATCACCGCAGCAATAATGGCAATCAACACCCAGAAGGTGAGATTGGTAACAAGGCGGATATGCCATTTTCGTGGCGTAGTAACCGTAACCGCTGAAATATTTTCGAGCATAGGTGCAATAGATATTGGTGAATTCCTGCTTTAATTAACGAAATTCCGGCAGCATTACGGAAGGTTTATTTTAATTATCTTGTATATTCTATAACTTACACTCTCAAACAAGCCACTATGGCCCACTTTCTCACATACCTTCCAACAATGCATATGCAACATCAAAAAGGACTTTCCTATCGTATACTAGTGCTTTTACTGGTATTACCCCTATGCACCTCCGCGGTGAACCATCAACCAGACACCACTTTTCACCCTGACACCCACCACCTCTTTACCGCCGGCATCGCCAGCGGCTTGATGGGTGGCTTATACGACGGCTTCTACTCCATCGATTCTTTAAAAACCAAAGGCGATTTTGGTCTCGGTGCGCCCGATAAACTGGACGGAGAAATCATGGTGCTTAACGGAAAGTTCTACCAAACACAATCTTCCGGTAAAACCTTCGAAATGCCGCATTCGCAAGACCTGGTACCCTTTTGTATGGTCAATTATTTTGAGCCTGGCCGCGTCATCACCATACGCACAAAAATGAACAAAACCCAATTGTATGCATACCTCGACAGCCTTATGCCTAACGTCAATGGTATGTATGCCATTCATATCAAAGGGCAGTTCGAATACCTTAAAACCCGGGCCTTCCCACCAGTACAGGAACACCCCTATCCACAGCTGGCAGGGATGCTGGACCGCCAACACTTCTTCCAGTTCAACAACTGTAAAGGAGATCTCATTGGCTACCGCCTGCCTGCGTACATGGATAATACCAACATCTCCGGGTATCACTTCCACTATTTATCTGATCAGAAAGATGCCGGCGGACACATTGTAGACCTTAGCAGTGGCACCATTACCGTGGAGATATCGCAGCTGAACAGCTATACCATTGCCGTACCGGAAACGCCTGCCTTTAATCATTTCGACTTCAAAAAAGACAGGCAGGAAGATATTAAAAGTGTAGAAAGAGGATCGGCCAAATAGCAGAAAGCGAAAAAGCAAAAAGCTATTGTAGCAAATGATAAGAGCGGATATTTAATCCCAGGCTTTGATCATTTGCTACAATAGCTTTTTGCTTTCTGCTTTTCGCTTTCTGCTTAATGCATTGGTGTTCCTTTCAGTTCTTCACTACCCTCAATCACACCAGCCAATTCAGGTTTTGTTATTTTTTCTCTGCTCAATATTCTATGTGTAAGAATAATACTGAGCAACATACATACTGCCCCAATGAGGAAGTGTATGCCTGGGAAATGGAATGGGGCTTTACTACTGGTGAAATAAGCAAAAGTACTGTTCATCATCAGCGGACCTATAATGGTAGTAAGACTCATCAAACTGGTCAACGAACCTTGCAGTTCCCCCTGCTGATTCGGTGGTACATGCCCGGAGATCACTGATTGCAGGGATGGTCCACAAATACCACCCAGACAGTATGGAACAAGGAAGGCAAACATCATCCAACTTTGTGTGGCAAAGGCAAACAGCACAAGTCCGATAGTGTAAAGTGATAATCCCAGGTAAATACTTTTTTCGTTACCGATTTTAGGATTGATGACCCGTGTTAGTCCTGCTTGTACGGCACCTACCAGCACACCTACTACCGCCAGAGAATACCCTACCATTGATTGACTCCATTGAAAACGATAAATCGTGAAGAAATTCCAGTTACCCTGCACCGCCTGTGCACCCAGGTAAATAAGGAAAAAGCTCAGTGCCAGTCCGCCTATTTCTTTGTGACGGGTTAAGAATTTCAACGAACCAAATGGGTTGGCTCTTTTCCATTCGAAAGGTCTCCTGTTTTCCGGCAGTAATGATTCCGGCAGGAAGAAGTAACCGTACAGGCAGTTCAGCAAACAAAGTGCAGCGGCGGCGTAGAAAGGCGCCCGCATACCCCAGTGAGCGAGTAAACCTCCCAGTGCAGGCCCCAGCACAAAGCCGAGTCCGAAGGCAGCTCCAATGAGTCCGAAATTTTTTGCACGGGATGTTTCGTCTGTACTCACATCCGCAATATAAGCCGTGGCAGTGGTAAAGCTGGCGCCGGTGATACCTGCAATAACACGGCCCAGGAACAGCCAGCCATAGGCAGGCGCAAGCGCCAGGATAATATAATCTATCCCGAAACCCAGTAAGGATAACAATAATACCGGACGACGTCCGAATCTATCACTCAGGTTACCAATAACAGGTGCAAATGCAAACTGGGTGATCGCAAAAACGGACAAAAGCATGGCGCCGTATGGGCTGGCCTGGTTAACCGGGATGTGCTTTAAATGCGCAATCAGATCGGCCATCACAGGGATAATCAATCCCCACCCCATAATGTCAATGAGTAGTGTAATGAAAATAAAACTAATAGCGGCCTTTTTGGATGTATACATAGTAGTGGTTTAGAAACAAGGTTCAGATTTTCTAATAGACGATAAGATCACCCCTGTCTTGACGGGCAAGTGGCATTTATACGGTAAAGATATATATGACGTATTGCAGGGAAAAAAGCTTTCCGGTCAGGCTCACCGTTTTACCGGTAAAAGGAACACTTTTGCCGGTGAAAATTATAGCGGGGTGATAAGTGTTATCACACGAATAGATGTTATTTCATGCTACAAAGATATTCATTTCAATCAAAAAAGAAAGGGGCGAATAAGACAATAAATGGGTTTTTTACGACATTCCGCAACAGGGCATGGTACCGGGTTTCATTGGCTGATTACTTATTTTTCTATCTTTGGAAAATGAAAGTAATAGTTGACTTTATTTCCAGGTTCACCGATGTAAGTGAGGAAGATGCTGAATTTCTATCCGGTTTTCTGCGGGAGAAAAAGTTTAAAGCAAACGATATTATCTTCCGGGGCGGCAATGTATGTGAAGCAATGTATTTCGTGATTGCCGGCACTGCCAGGTCCTATTTTGTGAACGACCAGGGGCAGGAATATACCTGGACTTTTAACTTCAACGACCCCGACGCTACTTTCGAAAATTCCATTATTATTGATCACCACAGCTTCATCAATCAAACTCCTTCCGCACTTACGGTGGAAGTTATCAAGGATCTGGAGGTGGTAGAACTGCGCTACAAAGACTTTGAAATCATGATGGCAGCATCCGCCAAAATGCATGATATCGTAAAAATATTTACCGACAACGGTTTTAGCTATACTTACCAGCGCGCCTTCAATTTATTTACCCGATCCGCCAAAGACCGGTACCTGCAATTATTAAAAGATACCCCCTACCTGCTGAATAAATTCTCGCATTACCACATTGCTTCCTACCTGGGGATTGCACCGCAGAGCTTAAGTCGCTTAAGAAGAGAAATTATGAATGGCGGTTGATTTCTTCACAAATGTGAACGAAAAGGACGCGGCGAACTACTAATTTCGTATTCCTGATACGGGAACTTTATTTTCGCTTAACGACTTTTTATCACATATCAACGTTAAAAAATGACAGCTATTCTGATATTTTTTGGGGTGCATTGGTTTTTCTCCCTGTTTTTTCACACATTTTACCTGCACCGGTATGCATCGCACCAAATGTATACCACCAGCAAGTTCTGGGAGCGCTTCTTTTATTTCAGTACCTGGTTTTTCCAGGGATCTTCTTACCTGATTCCAAGAGCATACGGCGTGATGCATCGTATGCACCACGAATACAGCGATACCGAACAAGATCCGCACTCACCACATTTCTTCAAAGATGTTTGGGGCATGATGATACATACCCGCAGTATCTATAACGGCTTCGTTACCCGCACCAGTACCGTAGATCCCAAGTTCCTGGAAGAACCCTTACCAGAGTGGGATGCAATGGATAAATTCGGCGACAATAACATCACCCGCCTCCTTTGGATGGCAGCTTATGTTAGCTTCTACGTAGTTTTTGTGCCTGCCGGCATGTGGTACCTCTACCTGTTGTTACCTATCCATTTCCTGATGGGTCCCGTACAGGGCGCAGTGGTAAACTGGTGCGGCCATAAATACGGTTACCAGAACTTTAAAAACGGCGATCATTCGCGGAATACATCTCCCTGGGGTATCATCCTGCTGGGTGAACTGTTTCAGAACAATCACCATAAATTCAAAGACAGTCCCAACTTCGCCAAAAAATGGTATGAACTGGATCCCAGCTACCAGGTGATGAAGTTGTTACATTTTATGCATATTATCCGGCTGAAACCAGCCTTGCTGACAGCGGCACAGTTGAAGCAGGCGAAGGCGGCGTAAAAAAATTACGAATTACGAATTACGGATTTGTGAGAAGATATAAGCGAAGGTAATATTCGCGTTTACTATCTTCTCACAAATCCGTAATTCGTAATTCGTAATTCCACTACGGTAGTTTCATATTCTTAAAGTAACTCATAAACCCATTAACACTATCCATCCGGAATTTAGGCGCCATTGCACTACCGGACTTAATCACAAATGGCTCAATCCGGCCTTTCTGCATAGCTTCCAGCAATTCATAGGCTAACTGCTTACCACCCGGGCTTTCGTAAATTTCTACAATCCTTTGCCAATACCATTCCGGCGATGCCTGCACCACCGTTCCTTTACCGGTTTCTGTCCAGATAGCTTCCCCGTTCCGGAAAGTAATCTTATAGGCATTGGTTTTGCCCAGCGCTGTTCGCTCCCCTCCTTTCACTTCAGACAGCAGGAATTTTATCTGACCGGTATCTTCATCACGTATTTTGTATACTTTGTCCAGTATGGGTACTTTGCTGGTGCGGGCAGGCACATTCACGACTGCGAGTACTTTGTAATTGGAATAAATCAACCCGTCTGCCACAAATTCTCCTGTAGCTTCTTTCGCATTGTTGAGCAGCGTCCTGATTTGTTTCTCCGCAGCAGTTACGCCCAGCGTTTTGTTGGCGAGGCCATCGAAGATCTTCGCGATTTCCTTTTTATGCAGGGCTGCCATGTCTTTAGACAGCATCCCCTGGTACTCTTCCAATGCTTTGAAATCAGCCGACTTGCGGATATTTGCTTCCGCCCGGCTCATGATTTTCCCACTGCCGGCGCCACTGCCTGTGCCCCTGCTGTTCATGCCCGATCTGCCACCGGTACGCATCATGGAACCTCCAGCCATCGCGGGCTGCACGGGAGGCTCCACTGTTAGCAGTTCTCCCGCTTTTGCTTTGACTACCTGGGCATTTTCCGCGTTAACGGCAGGCGCCCGGCCTGCGATATCCCTGACTTTATCCACTGCCCGTCTCCAGGTGCCTCTTAATTCCCGGTTAGCGATATCTACCTGTCGCTGTTGCTCCAGCGCTTTGGCCAATTGGGCTTCTGTGGGCTTCTCTAATGTTGTAATGGAGCCCAGCTCATTCTCCGCCCGGATAGTGCCGGTAGCGGAGTCTAATGCGCCTCCCCTGGGAGGAACATTCAATGCATCGGATAAACCGGTATTATCAGGGCCCACCATGCGCGGATTTTTCGGCACACCCGGCATTTTAGGTTCAAAGTGTGGACGAGGAGCGAACATCATAAATGTTAACCCAAATATTTTGGCTGCGGTAGGACTTACTTTCTCAATCTGCTCTTCTATTTTGCTGCCGCTATAAAACAATACGATTTCATAAATCAAACCCGCAAATCCTGATTCTATCAGCACCGGCAGAAAGCCCATCGCCATAAATATCAGTTGCGAAATAATTACAATTCCCTGGGTGCTTTTATAAATTTCAAAAATCATCGCGCCATAGAAATGGTCTGCCACAAACTTTTCATTTACCTTGAACAAATGAGGCTTCAGTCCCTCAAATTCAATGTAGATATTATTGTGGTTATCGGGATCTATATACACGATGGTAATGCCACCATACGCCTTATTGCTACCCACACTACTTCCCGCACCTACAGTTCCCTTTCCCAGTTCCGGCCCCGTGGCATTTAACGCAATTTTCGTTTCACTGATCGTTTTGAGATGCAGCAACGTGGGCACATTTTCCGGCTTGCTTACCAACGCCTCCAATTTCGCCCCATTGTTTCCTTTTACGGCATAGGCAACCGCTTCTGTGAAATCATTGATGGCGGTCCAGATACCCTGAATTTTCAGGGTATCTTTCAGGTTTACCCAATCCATTCCCTGCAACTGGCATTTGGTAAGCTGATAGATATTTAAGAATGCCTTCAATTCATCTGCCAATACTTCCACGGTTACTTTACCATCCAATCGGGAGGTAATAATGCGTTCCATATTGGAATAGTATTGATAGCTACTTTTGATAGGGTGCAGGAACCAGCTAACCTCTTCAGTGGTAAATCCAAACCGGTTGCGTGAATACAGCCGCACGGCCTGCCCGATAGCCATCAGCCGGACGCAGGTGATCACATAGAGTACATAATATAAAGTGGCTTTGCGTGGGTCCGGGTCTCGGATATAAGTTTCGGTGCGTTGTGTTTTTTTATCTTCCTTTTTCGTTACTACGGGCGTATACTCATCCCGCAAATATTTTATGACCTGGAAAATGACGAGTACGTCACCACCTGCTTCCTGTTTTATATATCCTGAAAAGTCGTCCAGTGCTTTGTTGAGTGCCTTTACATCTGCTTCTTTCCAGTTATCTTTTCCGGCGGCGCTATTCCAAACCGGCTCTACTTTCTTCAGTTGCCACTCCAGGCGTGATTTTACGGAGACGCTGGATTTAGGATCAAAGTCGTATAAGTCGCTGCCAGCTTTTGGCGGATAGCCATACTGACGGGCATACTCATCTTTCAACGTATCCAGTATCGATTTGCTTTGCATCCTTTTCTTCCGCTGCTCCTCACGGAAGGCATTGATCGCAGAACGGGTAGAGGGATTGAGATCTAAAAACCGCTTTTTGAAGCTGTTATAGCTGTCTGTTGTGGGATCACCTGTCAGCGTTTTATCCCAGATCTCAAACAAGTCGCCGTGGTTATGGTCTACTTTGGCGCTTTGAAAAATCAGCCACTGAAAAGTAACATCCGACATGTAATAATGAATGCAGTTGGTATTGTAGCTATAGCGGGCGTACAATTCCAGGTAAGCATTCATGAGTTGTACCAGCACCTGGGCGTCTTGGACAGACAGCACAATTTTGATAGCAGCCTGGTACTCTTTGGTAAACAGGTGCTGGTACTTGTCATTGAAATCGGTTTGATTGGCTATCCGTTCTGTTTTCTGAGAAAACACCTGTTCAATGATCTTCCGGAAACTCGCTACGGTGCTATTTTCTGTCATGGCCAATGCCGTTAAATATCATTTACATCAATATTGGAATTGAGCCCGGTGCCTTCTACTACAATCTTTTTATCTGTTTTAGGATCATCATATTTTTTGGTGACGAGGCGGGCTGCACGACGGATATTATCCAGTTCCAGGCTACGTACTTCGGCCTGTACTTTCTTCACATCTTCAAAGCGATGTGCCAGTTTAAAGTATTCCAGGATGGTATGTGATCCCGGCAGTGCTTCAATAAACAGGGAACCGGTAGGCACGGTGAGTACATCGCCGCTGCGTAATGGATCCATCAGTAGTTGGGTATATAGCTGTTTCAATTCCTCCTCGATGGTAGAAAAAGCGTCTCCCATTTGTTCCCGCAAACTGGTGATATAATTTTCGAAATCGTCGAGGCTCCAGTTCCCGAGGTTATCGGGGTCGGTGAGTCCGAATTCGGTATCAATGTAGGGCGCCATCATGAAGTCGGTCAGAATGTTAGATTCATTCAGCGGGAAGATCATGTAGTTGCCTTTAAATCCCAGTGGGTTATCCAGGTCGGCCACTTCTTTCAGGGTGGCTTCCTGCACCTGCATATCTACCTGCAGCGTGTAGGCGTGGCGGGTTTTGTTGGGTACGGCGTAATCATTGAGTCCTTTTGGCGCAGGGGTAGCATTGATGCTTACTTTATAATTTCCCTGGAAGATGGGTACCTTGGTGTCAAGCAAACGGAAAAAACGTTGATCCGCATATTCGGCACTCCAGATGGCCTGCATGTAGTAAAGAATATTATCCTTGAAGTGTTCCAGTACGCGGGCAATGTGAGTTTGTTTTTCGATGAAATCTTTTCGTTTTTCAGCCAGCTCTTTACTCAGGCTGTTGAGGGTATTGTTTTCATTTTCGAGGCGCGCCATCAGATCTCGGCGATCCGTTTCTGCCCGCTGATAGGCGTCCGTAGCGGCTTCCCTGCGTATGCGGGCTGCTTCAGACCTATTCTGGGAGCTGTCGTCACCTTCGCCGATACCAAATAAACTACCCACTCCTTTTACGATGCTGTTGTCCATGATGCCGCCAATGATAGGGATGCTGCCAAACAAGCCGCCACTACCACCGGAGAGCGCATTCGCCTGCGCTGTGATAGCGGCCTGCATGGCACGGCTTAAAATACCTACCTGGTCATTGTAAAATTTTACATTCTGGCGTAGCTCTTTGATGATGTCACGTTGCTCTCTCACTGTTCTTTCCAGTTCATCCAACAGGAGTTTTTCTCCATTGATCAGGTAAATATTATCGATGCCGGTTTTAAAGCTATCGTCCAGCAAGGATCTTCTCAGTATCCAGTCGTGCGAAATCACCCATTCATTGCTGATATCATGTGGCGACGGCATTTCCTGTGCTACCAGGATAACGGGCCGCAACCGGTAAAGGCGTTCGCTGATTTTAAACAATCGTTGCAGCTCATAAAATAAATAGGTGACGGTGAGTTCATCATTCGGGTTGGTGATTTCCCCTGATTCTGAAATTTCGGATTCGTAAGTTTCTTCTGTCAGGATTTCCACTTTTCTTTCATTGCGGTATTCCTGTGCTGCTTTCATTACGGACTCCCGAAAATCTTTTTTGGTTTGCTGGGAATCTTTGGCCGCATCGCTGCCCAGCTTCACAGTAGAGGTGGTAGTGCTTTCAATAGGCCCGATGGTGCCACCCGCCTTGGCTTCGTGAGAAGCATCGACGGTACTTTTATTACTGGCTTTGTCTATAATATCTGATTCCGCCCTGGAAGTATCCGAAGTATCGGACTTGGTTATTTTCAGGTTTTCTTCCTGTTCCTTTTTACTCCGGTGTTTTTTAACCGTTGTTTTCTTGGCATACTTCCTCGTTTCCCGCGGCGACAATGGAATTGTTTTCACCAGCTCTCCCGCCTGGTAATTCTGTGGCTCCCACTTTTGCTGATAGGTTAGCAATACGCCGAAGTTGACGCTTCGTTCCGTATTGTTGGCGGCGTAATACTTAAAAGAATAATTGGTATTCAAATGCGCGCGCAGTTCGGTAATAAGGCTATTAGCGTCCTGCAGGGAGGATAGTTCGTTGGCCACTTCGTCGTTATCGCTGAGGCGTTCAATGGCAGTGCGTACGAGGTTGCTACCCTTTTGTTTGAACAGGGAAATCACCTGTTCTTTACCTCCGTCTTTGATGATATTGGTATCCAGATCCGGAATGGGTTTGTTATGCGGGCCAAATCCTTCTGCCAGAAAATCAGATAATCCTTCATTGTAATTATGTGTGAGGGTAAGGGCGAGCATATTCAATACTCGCCTTTCCATGGGCAGCAGCCGGTTCCAGACCGCTAATGCTTCCGGGAATTCTATGATTACATCCTGGGAAGGATCTTCAATGGGTGTTTTATCCGGGAGGTAGCCAGACACATTAAAAGTACCCATGATAACGGTAAACGGATCGCCACCATTGGCTACTACCTGGTTATAAGATTGTTCCGCTTTATTGATTAAGCCCAGGTCGATGGCTTCCTGCCAAACATTTTCAAACGCAATTTTCAGCGAATGAAAATCGTAAAATGCCGGTACATCTGCGGGGCCTTTTTGAAAGATGGTGTTGTTGATGTTATTGTCTATGTCCTCGTTAGAAGGTCTTTTTTCCAAAGAAATAATCGGTAATCCAACAGCCACCTGTTCTTCCGGGGAGGTGGCGGTGATCATCTGGTGCGCCACATACTGTGGTATATCGCTTTCTGTAGTGGGAGGAATGGTGGTAGTACCTCCACTTCCGCCGGTACCGCCGGAAGTAGCAGCGGGGGTAGCCCGTGTAGTTCTGGCGAGGCGGGTGGCAGGATGATCGAGGAAGAAATCTTTTGCCGAACCCTCGGCTGTTTTCCTGAAAATTTTCGGCAAAATATCTGATTCCACGATCGCATCCGGTAAAATAAACCATCCGCTAACGGGATCGAGGTAAGGCTGGTATTTATTTTTTTCTTCTTCCGAAAGATAAATAAATCCTTGTACCTGCCTGCTCCCCGGAGGGATGGCGGTGCCGAAAGTATCTATTACGGCGGTGTTGATGTTGGTGAATACGGTGTCTTTCACGCTGATACCCGGCTTCACAAACAGGGAGCTGTTGCGGAAGCTTTCGGGTACTTTGGAAATACTATTAATAAAAGGTTGCGTAAAAGTGGTTGTTCTAACGGCATTGTTGCTATCCTGTACATTGATAATATTGTTTTTAAGCAGGGCTTGTTTGCCGGTTAAAAAATCTTTGTTGCCTTTCATTGTTTTTTCCAGGGCGCTCAGCATGCTGGTGGTATCACCGGGAACAGCCCCGACGGCCGGCACTTTCACCCCTTTTTCATCCAGCAGCAGGCTATCCAGTTTGATGATATACGCTTCATTGGTGCCGGCATTCAAACGGATATCGAGGGAGAAGTACAGGAGCCTTTTCTCTAATGTTAGTCCCGGTTCTTCTGCTACTAATACCGCCAGCAGCAGATCGGGTTTGGTTTCCCTGGGCGTATTGGGCAGGTTAAAATCCTTTGGTATTATTTCGAGATAAAATTCGCCGGCGGCATTGGTAAGTACAGATCCGATGCGGTCGCCGGCATTAAACAGGTCGTTGATATTAACGCTGCTGTTGCCGCTGGTGGTACTACTCCGGGCGATGACGGGAGTAGTGGGGTTTTCGGGGTCCGTCCATTTATCCAGGTCTACCAATACAACCAATAAATCTGCCAGGCCTACACCGGTTTCCTTATGCAGAATTTTTCCTGAAACCGTATTCGATTTCAGTGCAGGGGTTTGCTGAATGGCTTGCATAGCTGTAAAAATTACAATTGGGGTAATGGGGTTCTCTTAACAGGAATTAAGGTAATAAAAAGAGGAGTCCTTATAAAGCGTCAATTATCAGATGGTGGTAATCCCATCATGAATGGCGGTAATTATTATCAGGATGGCACAAACAAATTTGTGGTATAGTAAAATATTCCTATATTGCTGAAAGACATTAAAATAACCGTTAAATCCCCTAAAGCTGTTGATTGTTGATATCTCAAAAAAGTAATCTCTATTCGTTAAGGTATACGTGAGGCGCAGTGCGACTGCCGCCGTTATTGTCGGGCATTTACATATAAAGTTCTTATCTGTCTGGACTGGAAAGTGTTATTCCTGTATTCCTGTGAGCAAGCCTGGCCGGGTTGATATATTCCTATAACCACTATAATCAATCAAATGAAAAAAATTTACTTTCTTTTCTTACTGCTAGGGACATTTATGGCCAGCTATGCACAAACCCCTGCAGATAGTATTTTGAAACTCCGGAATGCTTATGAAATTTCAAAGGTGATCAGCGATCAAAATTTCATGATCGACAAGTTAACACCTGAGCAGCAGGGAAAAATGCTCGCTGCTATTTTCTGGTATGCAGATGCGCAAGACGAAAGTAGCACAGCCGATAAAGTCAAACTCCTCACAGAGAAGCTGAGGTATTACCCGAAGCTTAAAGAGTTTGTGAATCAATTACTGTTTAAAAATGTAACCGTTGACTCCCTCATTTCCGACAGGGTTGATATAAACACAAGGCGAATCAGCGACAATTTGAAGAGACAAATAAAGAAGATAAAATCTGATTATGTCGGGCTGGACATTGTCTATAAAAACAATAAGAAACAATATAATGCAGACACACTCCAACTAGGCAATCTGATTACCCGGCGGCCGGTTATCAGAGACAAAACTGCGTATATCAGCAGGATTGACACACTCTTAAATAACAGTCTTCTGCTCAAGGACAGTAATACGATAAGATCCGCATTAGAAGGAGAAAAAAACAAGTTGAATGGCGCTCCAGACTCGTCAACGATGATGTATACATATGCCGATTCCCTGTTTGAAAAAAAATTCCGTATCCAGATAAGCAACCTTGACAGTATCATCACTAGTCAAAAGAGCCGGATTCTTACATTTAAAGATAGTGTTTACCAATATTTGGAAACCAACAAAGATTCACTGGCAGATTATTTGCGGGCGATTTCACCATTGAACAATCCCCAAAACTACGTGGCGGGCAATAATATAAGACAGGCAATAGAATCCAGTCAAACTACGCAGGAAGAAATGCAGAGGATCATTTACGAGGCTACCAGCGGTGGCAGTGCTTCTTTCCGGTTACCCAGTGAGTCTGAAATGATTGACGCCTTAGCCATCTATATTGCCCGGCGGGTAAAGCAGGAAGGGGTCATGTGGTTTTTTGAGACTATGACAAAAAATGCCAAACGATATGAACTGATTCGTACTTTTTTCCCCAATACAATTGCCACATTAAACAGTCGGGAAACTTATGAAGTACCCAATATGGGCGCGCAATGGCAATATGCATTATCGAAAGATTTTGTAACGATGCCCGCCAATGTATTTTCCAGCGCCTGGTTCAAACTTCATTTCCCTAAAACAGAGAAGTACCAGACTTTTATTTCCGGCACTGTTTCCATCGCTGATTTGCTGAGTAAACGCTATGCATTCAGGGATATGATTAAAGAATTGTACCTGCAGGACTATAATCATGACAGTAACGACCTTCAGTTCCATGACCTGGTGAGTGTATTGTATGCCGTTAACAGTGAATTATTTGTATTGGATACCGGGAATAATTACCGCTTGCTGAAATATGAAGACTATAGGTTTATGAGCAGGGATCAGTTGAGTGTGATGATCAGTTTAATGGATATGAAATACGACAACGCATTCCGGCGTGTTTTATCTTTTAATAACAACACCATTGATATAAAAGCCAAAGAATATAGCGATAAAATACGCATTCTGTTTGGGAAGATTTCATCTACTATTGACCAGATTGATAAGACAAGGCTGGACTTTCAAAAGAAACAGGAACAGTTGGATAAAAGCAATGAAAAGGATTGGAAATACAGTGTTTACAATGTATATACCACGTTAAATCAATTATTCTCCCTGTTCTCTGAAACGACCGTTGCTTCTCCGCAGGTAATAGCTGCTCAAAAAGCATTGAAGACAACCAGTGATGTATATGAAATCTATAACCTGATCAGCAAGAAAAATTTTTCCGGTGCCGTACAGAATATGATTGGCTTACTGGACTCCCTTTTCTATGGCAATAATGCAGGTGTGACTGGCGCCTATACTATTAGTAGCAGTACATTAAACACATTGGCTACATCGCCTCAAAAAATCAATAGCGAAATACTAAAAACTGTTAACCGGAATGCCGACTCCCTGAGGAGGCATATCCATCATAAAGATTCTTTAGAAAGAGTACGTGCCGATACAAACATGATAGCAGCTAAGAAACGTCTGATTAGAAAAGATACTACTTTTACCAGCTCTCTTGGGGTTACGGTTCAACTCGCAGATAGCAGTATTTCTTTTAAAAAGACCAGTCAAATGGCAGCTCTGGTATTTGCCAATGATCGCGAAGCCATTCAGTTGATACGCCGGCTCGCAGCATTTCTAAATGACGCAGCGTTGGCGCAGAGCGATCAGCAACTATCAAAAGTAGTAGAATCCTATGCGCTTCCTCCAGGATCTTATAAACGGAAACGGGGCAATTGGTATTCAGTTGATCTAAATGCATTTGTTGGCATATACGGGGGCTATGAGAGCCTCGGAAAGCAACCAAAGCCCGATGGATGGGTATATGGTTTAAGTGTGCCAATCGGGCTTTCTTACAGCAAAACATTCGGAAGAAAACTGGGATCGGGAGATACACTTACAATAGACGAAATTCTTAATCCCGGAAAAGTAAAAAGGCTGGGCAAGCGAATTTACCGGAGAAGAGCACTTACAGCTACCGTTACCGCCAGTATTATAGATATTGGTGCGGTGGTATCGTATAGAATGGGAGGTACACAAGATTCTACCTTACCACAACAGGTAAAATGGTCGCAGGTGATTAGTCCGGGCCTGAGCCTGGCGATATCTATTCCTGGCACACCACTGGTGGGAATGGGGGGCGTCCAATACACCCCACAGTTGAGAAGCTTCGATAAGAGTGATAAACAATACAATGCCTTCAGGATTTACCTGGCCTGTATGTTGGACCTTCCACTGGCGAATCTCTGGGAAAAAAGAAGAATCGCACGATAGTAAATGTAAAGAGCGGCTGTATCTCAAAATGATACAGCCGCTCTTCCAATATATTTCACTTTTTATTTTGCAGGCGTAATAGTAATGCTGCGGAACTCAATCGGTCCGTGGTCACCCTGGAAATAAATCGGTCCGGGTGTATCTTCCTTGCTATCCAGTGCACCGCCGGTGATACCTGGAATTTCCTGTGCACAGATAATGGTTTTTCCATTAGCCACTACCGTTACCAGTCGCCCTACCAGGGTAATATCGAATGTTTGCCATTCGCCCGGGTTGCCTACTGCCATTTGGTTAGGTACGAGGAAACCATATATACCACCAAACAGATGGCTGTTAGGCGCATCGGTTTTAGGATTATCAATGATCTGTGTTTCATAACGTCCTCTCAGGTATACGCCACTGTTGCTACCTTTCTGATAACGGAATTCCACGTGCAGTTTGAAATCTTTAAAAGTTTGTTCAGAGATCAGGTTAGATCCTGAATGTGGACTGCTGAGGATACCATCTTTCACTACCCATTGGTTAGCACCTAATGCTTTCCAGCCAGTCAGGTCTTTTCCGTTGAATAATTTAATGGGCTTGCCCCATGCTGGTGTAGCGTTACCTTTCATTTCAGGCGCTTTTACACCCGTGAATGAATAAGTATGCCCATCGGAAGTATTGATGGTACCGCTGATGCCGGTGCCGGTAACATTACCTTCCAGGGTCAGATCGCGATCTTCAGATTCCCATTGTGGAGGAATCGCAAAGCTGAATTTGCCATTATCGAAGTTTACTTTGGATATTGGTCTTGCACTTCCGCCGGTGCTTACAAAGCGTCCTACCAGCGTACGGAAACCGGAAAGTTCCACTTCCAGCCAGGATGGTCTTTCTGTTCCATTTTCATTCACGGTAATATCCCAACGTCCTATCAGCGAGCCACCCTTCACTGTTTCCGTTTTAATGGCGGATACCTGGGCCGCTACCTGGGAAGTACTCACCAACCCCAGTCCCATACAGCATACCAGACCAGCGATAATACATTTCTTATTCATGTCCATGTTCGTGTTTGATGAAGAAAGCTATAAAGATAAATATTTGAGGCAGGTTTTAAAATGCTTGGCCAGGTTTATTTCCCCAAAGCACATTATTTCAACATAACACAAAAGTGTTAGCAACAGTATACAGGAAGGTTATATATTTGTGTACAAAATACAATAATTATTATTTCCTGTTAAATAGGCCACAGCAACAGCTTTTAGCCATTAGCTTTTAGCTATTAGCCGTTGGCTAAGGCAGGGAAGATCGACATTTACCTATAGCTAATAGCTATCATTAGTACACCGATATGAAGAAATATTTTACAGCCACTGCTGTATCCCTGTTGTTTTGTTTGTTAGCCCAGGCACAGGACACTTTAACACCGCACAAAGACAGCACCCGCCATTTGGAGGAGATCGTTATTAATTACCGCGCCACTCCCACTACCCCCGTAACATTTTTGAACATCGACAAAAAAACGCTACAGGAAAAGAATATCGGGCAGGAACCCTCATTCCTCTTGTCTGAAACCCCGGCTATTACCGTATATTCAGATGCCGGCAACCAACAGGGCTATTCTTATTACCGCTTACGCGGCATGGACCAAACCAGGATCAACACTACCCTGGATGGCATGCCATTGAATGAGCCGGAAGACCAGGGCGCCTATTTTTCCAATTATCCCGACCTCCTGAATTCCGTTAGCCGCATACAACTACAACGGGGCGTAGGCACTTCAAAAAATGGCGCCGCCAGCTATGCCGGCAGTGTACAACTGTTTTCACCCAACCTTAGCGATACCGCGTCGCATACGTTGGGCATTGGCTACGGTTCCTACAACAGCTTCCGGGCGTTCGGCGAATACAACAGCGGCATCAAAAACAGGAAAGCCTTATATGTGCGGGCCTCGGAAGTATACACCGATGGATATAAACGCCACGCATTTAATAATTCCCAATCCGTTTTTATCAGCGGCGGCTTATTCTATAACAAAAGTACCTGGAAGCTCAACGTCATGGCCGGACATCAGCAAAACGGGCTGGCATGGCTCCCGGTAGCTGATTCTTTGATCGCGAAAGACCCACGCAGCAACGCTAATACGAAAGCAGAAAAAGACGAATTCTTCCAGGGACTGGTACAATTACAGCACAACTGGCAGCCCGGCATTCATAGTACGCTTACCTCCAGTGTTTATTACACCTATCTCAAAGGAGGGTACGATTTTGATGTTAATAATTTTTTGGGAGAAGCCACTGCCGCCCCCCTGTTTAACTACGGTTTCCGCTCCCATTTCACCGGCTTTTTCAGCAATTATACGCTGCAGTATGATCGCTTCAGATGGACCAGCGGCGTACATGGCAACATATACAACCGGCAACATACCGGCACGGAGCAATCGGCTACCATCTATCAAAACAAGGGCTTTAAAAATGAAGTCAGCGGGTTCAGTAAAATAGAATATTACCTGCACCAGTTTTCCTTTTATGCCGACCTGCAATACCGTTATGCTACCTTTAACTATAAAGGTAGCGTAGCATTTGAACCCATCCATTGGCATTTTATTAATCCTAAAGCAGGGATCAATTTTGCTATCAACCGGCAAACAAATATTTACTACAGCCTTGGCCGAACCGGCCGGGAACCTACGCGGAATGATATCTTCGGTGGTAATGATGATCTTCCGGCAGATAGTATTGGCAAACCCGTTATCGTTAATCACGATCCGGAATGGGTACTCGATCATGAGCTGGGCATACGGTGGCAACGTGAACGGCTAAACGTACAACTGAATGCCTACTACATGGATTTTAAAAATGAAATTGTACTCAACGGCCAACTGGGGCCCAATGGATTATTGCTCACCAATAAAGTGAATAAGAGTTTCAGAACCGGGCTGGAACTAACTGCCAGCTACCAGTTACACCAGGCTTTCCGCTTTACCAACAATACTTCGTTTAACTACAGCCGGATAAAAGAAGCCTCCACTACTATCCATCCGGTGTTAACACCCGCGCTGATCATTAACCAGGATGCGGCGTATTATCACGGACGCTGGCTGCTGGGCGTAACAGGCAGGTATCAAAGCTCCTCTTACATTGACTTTGCCAATACCGCCACTATTAAAGGTTACCTGTTGGCAAACGCCCGGTTACAGTATAGCCTTTCCCGTTATACCGTTTCTTTGTTTGTCAATAACCTCACCAACGTTCGTTATTACAACAATGGCAGTGTAGCAATGGATGGAACCCGGAAATACTTTGTATCTGCCCCGCGGAATATTTATGTCGCTTTTAAATATAGTTTTTAGTAAACTCGTGTATGACGAAAGCATTTGTGTTTGGAAAGTTTATGCCTTTTCACAAAGGTCATGAGGCAATGATCAACTTTGCGTTATCGCAATGTGATTTTTTAACGGTACTGATTTGCTGCAGTACGCAGGAGCGATTACCCGCAGCAGTACGGAAAGGCTGGCTGGGAACCACCTTCCGGGATATCTCCCGGATAGACATTCGTACTTACGTATATGACGAAACCCTGCTGCCAAATACTTCCGAAACATCTGCCGCAGTATCGGAAGTATGGGCCGCACAATTTAAACAGTTGTTACCTGATCATCAGCTGGTGATCACCTCTGAACCCTATGGCGACCTGGTAGCCGGATTTATGGGCATACGTCATATCCCGTTTAACCCGGAGAGAAATTTATACCCGGTATCTGCCAGCAACGTGCGTACGGATTTACCCGGTGCATGGGCGTTGCTGCCCGATGCGGTGAAATCAACCCTGGTGACCAAGGTAGTATTATTAGGCACGGAATCCACCGGGAAAACAACCTTAACAGAAAGACTGGCGCATCATTTCAATGCCAGCGCCGTGATGGAAGCAGGGCGGGATATTGTGGCCGATTCCAACGATTTTGGCATCCGGGACCTGTACCTGATCGCCTCCACGCACGCAGCCCGCATCCGTCAAATGGAAACCGGCAGCAGTCCGTTGGTGATCATTGATACGGATATCCATATTACTTTGTCGTATGGCGCTTATGCCTTTGGAGAAATACTGGATATCGACGAGGGCATTTACCAGGCGAACCAGGCCGACTTATACCTATACCTCAATAATGACGTGCCTTACGTACAGGATGGTACCCGCCTCAGCGAAGAAGAAAGAAATTTACTGGATGTATCGCACCGCCGGGTGCTGGATACGCATCACCTCCAATATGAAGAAATTACGGGGAACTGGGAGGAACGATTTGAAAAATCAGTGCAGTTAATTGAACAATTACTGCAGCGAAAAAGGAGCACCTGGTGGTAGGCGGCATGCTGAAATTATCGTGATCACCAGGCAGGCATTTATCCTGTAACTTTTGTTCGGCAGGCCCGTTTAAGGGAAAACCCCCTACCCTTATGCATATTTCTACTATCATTAAATTTCCGCTGGTAGCGCTTTTGTTGTTTGCCCTGAGCGGATGTGTGAAGGATAAGTGCCGTAAGACCATTTTCACGAAAATATATACGCCCACCATGATGGCGGTGAAGGATTACGAGGCCTCTTTCAAAGCGGAGCCGCCACGGACCTTGCACGCCACGGGTAAAATCTATGTGAAGGATCAGTATATTTTTGTGAGCGAGCCAAATGCAGGTATTCATATTATAGACAACAGCCATCCTGCCACACCCGAAAACATTGCATTTATAAAAGTGATGGGAAATGTGGATATGGCTATCAAAGGTAATGTGCTGTATGCGGATAGTTACACCAGCCTGACGCTGTTTGATATCAGTAATCCCCGGCAGGCTAGCTTCCTGAAACGATATAACGATATCACACCGTATGCCTTAGACATAAACGGCATGTACGTAGGTTGGGCGCCCAACTGGAAAAAGGACAGTATTATAATAGGATACGCCAGTAAAGACACCTCTTATACCTATGACTGTGTGCCGAATGACAAAACTCCTATCTATTTTGACAGCCCATCACTAGCCAACGCTTATAACAGCGTGGCCTCCACCAACAAAGGAGGTTCCATGGCCCGCTTTACCATTGTCAGCAATTACTTGTATACGGTAAATATGTTTCAATTAAAATCATATGATATTACAGATGCCACTAACCCGGTACTCAAAAAAGAACAAACTATTAATACTGGTATAGAAACTATTTTCCCCTACGGCTCCTACCTGTTTATTGGTAGCCGTAATGCCATGTATATTTATGACATCACGCACCCTGACGCACCTACACAACGCTCTGCTGTTACGCATTTCAGGGCCTGTGACCCGGTAGTGGTAGCTGGGAACAAAGCCTACGTGACCATCCGTAGTGGTACTACCTGCGGAGGTAACGTTAACCAGTTGCAGGTATTTGATGTCAGCAATGTGGATAGCCCGGTGAAATTAAGCACGCTGGAGATGAAGAATCCTTTTGGGTTGGGTATTGACAAGGACCAGCTATTTATCTGCGAAGGGACTTATGGCCTGCGGTTCCTCGATGCCAGCGACGTAAATCATATTGTTACCAGGAAACTCCTGGAAGGCGTGGAAACTTATGATGTGATTCCATTTGAAAACCAACATCGCTTACTTGTAAGCGCCAAAGATGGTATTTATCAATACGATTATCAAAACATGAGCAGTCCGCAGCTGCTCAGCAAAATAGCGGTGCAACCGCGTTAATTTCAAACAAAAAAGGTGATCCCGATGAGATCACCTTTTTTTATGTACTGACATTATTTAAGCTTTTGTGCTGGCCGCCAGCGTTTCCCAGGTGGCCAGGTCTTTCAGCAAATTTTCGCTGTGTTGTTTAATAGCAACTACAGCGTCTTCGCCTAACTGCAAACGTAGTGGCGTATTGGTGGCCGATAATGCCTGGTCGATAGCGGCGGCAGCTTTGGCGGGATCTCCTTCCTGGGTGCCGTGCATACTTTTTGCAAAACTCCTCGTAGCTCCTACGGTGCTTTCATAGGCAGCAATTTCCGGCATATGTTTCATGGCAGCACCGGCTAATTCCGTTTTGAACTGCCCCGGTTCTACAATCATTACTTTAACACCGAGAGGTGCCATTTCAGCCGCCAGGGCTTCTGAAATGCCTTCCAATGCAAATTTGGAGGCAGAGTAGGCGCCGAAGCCCGGAAAGGATAATTGTCCACCCATACTGCTAATGTTAACGATGGCACCGGATTGCTGCTCCCGGAATAACGGCAGCAACGCCTGGGTTACATTCACCGCACCAAAGAAGTTGGTATCCATTAATGCCCGTAACTCTGCTTCCGGGGTTTCTTCCACGCCGCCTACAATGCCATAGCCGGCATTGTTAATGAGTACGTCTACGCGGCCAAAGCGGGCCTTCACCGCCTGAACGGCTGCGGTAATTTCATCGTTACTGTTAACATCCATCCGGATGGCTTCCACCTGGTCTGGTGCTAACTTTTTAATGTCTTCCAGTTTGTCGGTACGCCTGGCGGTAACCACTACCTGGTATCCCTGTTGGATCGCATATTCTGCAAATGATTTTCCAAAGCCCCCGGATGCCCCGGTGATGAACCATACTTTTTTCTCCTGGTTTTTCATAGTGATTTGTGCTGCTTTTAACTGACTTTTTTGCTATGTGATAGTTACTGTGAAAATAATAATAATCTGACACCTGAACCCGTTATATTTGTTAGGTTAATCTATTTACTCCTATGTTAAAAGGCATTGTACTGAAAACTGTTCTGTCTACGCTGATCTGCAGTAGCGTGATCTCCCTGTTGTGGCTACAGGTGGTAGTGGTGCCGAATCAAAGAACAGACTTTTATGGACTGGCGCATGTCATGACAATATTCTGCTGTTGCTGCCTGGCCGTGTCCACCCTGACTATTTTCTTCAACCGGCTACCCATGGTAAGAACCCATCCCCTGTTATCCGGGTTGTCCTTTTTCCTGTTGCCTGCCATCATCGCCGGGATACTTGGCTACTATATCTTTGAGGGAGGAGAAGTGGGACTGTTACTGGTGATGCTGGTATCTTTTTTTACGCCGCTGGCATATTATTTTATCCAATACCGGAAACAGTTGGGCGAGGCTGAAGCGGTGTGACATCACCTGCGGATAAACCCATTACCGCCGCGTTATCTATCTCCGGAAACAAAAAATAAACACAAACAATACCAATTGGTATATTTTTATTTAATTTTGTACGGCTGATCACATCCTACCTATTCTGAGGCATTAGAGGATGCATACCTGATCGCTACAGGGCAAGGCGCTATCAATATATAAACAAGGTACACATGCGCAGATTGAAGGAAGGACATTTTCTAGGTGTTGCCAGCCAAACATTTCAACAGGATGGTATTATAGTGAGTCAAACCCGCTATCAGACCCCTGTGTTCCAGGGTTGGCATTGTCATGAGCACCACCATCTTTCCCTCCTGCTGGCCGGTGGCAACCGGGAACAACGATCCCGTAAAGAACAGGAAGTCAGCGCCGGCCACCTGCTTTACTATTATAGCGGCGAGCGGCACAAAAACAGCCATACCCAATATCCCTCCAAAAATATCAATATCGAAATACCGGAAACTTTCCTGGCGCAACATGGATTGCAATTCAGTACGCTGGAAAAGTTTCCTGCCCAACAGGCACAGATGAAATATGCGATGCTGCAAATATACCGGGAATGTATGCTGGCAGATCAACTGCTGCCCACTACCCTTCCCGCGCTGCTCCTGCCTGTTTTCACGGTGCCGCCTGTACGAAAACAAGCCATGCCGCCCTGGCTGGCACAATTAAAAACGTTGTTGCATGACCGTTGGAGTGAAACACCCTCCTTACCGGAAATGGCCACTATACTGGGTGTGCACCCGGTAACTATTTCCCGGTATTTCCCGGTATACTTTCATTGTTCTCTGGGGGAATATATACGGAAGATAAAAATCGACCACGCCATGCAGCTCATACAAACAACAGATCATTCACTCACGGCCATTGCTTATACCTGCGGCTTCTTTGACCAGAGTCATTTCATCCGCACATTTAAACAGGTAACCGGCTTTCTTCCCCGGCAATTCCAGCAATTATAACACGCTAATTTTATACTATTTAATGGGCCGGCGCAGGGCGAACTTTACCTCCTAAATTGGAAGTATGTTTATCAGAAGATTCATTTGTATGATGAGCTGCTGCATTTCCTTAGCAGCAACCGCACAGCAGGTATTGCCAGCCAGAGAGGTGGGCAGGGCGGTGGACAGCGCCGCAGCACTGATACGGCGGCATTATGTTTTTGCAGACAAAGGAGATAACATTGCGCGTCATCTGCAGGCGCAATACCGGGCAGGAAGTTTCCGGAATGTAAGCAGCTGGAAAGCCTTTGACTCCATAGGTACTGCCATCCTGCGCAGTTTCAGCCAGGACGGACACCTGTACCTGCGATATAACCCGGAGAAAGTAAGTAAAATCCGCTCCCAGCAACAACCCAACGGGGTGGATGATTTCTTCCATAGCAAAAAATCCAGGGAACAAAATTACGGATTCCGGGAAGTACAGGTATTCAACGGCAATACCGGCTATATCCGGTTGGCGGAAATTAATATTTCGGATGAAAGTGTGCCTGTACTACAAGCCGCTATGGCCTTTGTATCGCGGACCAGTTCCCTCATCATTGACCTGCGTGATAATGGCGGCGGCGGCAGCGAAATAAAACCGGTAATGGAAAGCTATTTCGTGCCCGGTGGACGCGCCCTGCTGACCTTCCATTCCAGGACTGGTCAAACGGAAACAGACAGCAGTATTCAACTTGCGCCGGGGGTAGCTTATCCGGGCGCCTTGTACATACTGGTCAACAGAAAAACCGCTTCTGCCGCTGAAGCATTTGCCTATGTGATGCAGGCACAGCACCGGGCCAAAATTGTGGGCGAGCCTTCCGCAGGTGCAGCTAATCACAATGAATATTTTGTGGTAAATAACGAGGTATTTATCTCCATATCTGCATCTGCACCCGCACTACCGGGTACCCAACAAAGCTGGGAGGGCAACGGCGTGCAGCCGGATAAAGTAACGGCTTCCGACGAAGCGTTGAAAGAAGCACTGAAAATGATTAGCCAACAATAAGTACTATAAAAAAAATACCTCCGGGTTAGTGGAGGTATTTTTTTATTGAAGATCTTCGGGGGTGATCACCGGCTGCGTAAAATCAATGCGGCTACTGGCCGGATCTTCCTTTTCGTACATCACTACCAGGTGCTTATCCAGCTGCTCTCTCCCATATTCTACAGGTGGCGTACCTCTCCGTTCATATCTCACCCCATCTACATAATATTCCACCAATACTTTTATTCCTTTATTGGAACGTCTTATTTCAATAACGGTACCTACAGCACTGGTATGGCTGGCTCTGATCTTTTCTACGGTCCTTTCTTCCAGCCATTTCCCTGCTCCCAATGCGCCTGCAATAATGGTTGGCACCACTATTATTACCGCCAGCACGTACAGCAAAGCCTTTATATTATCCTTCATACTTTTAATTACTTCAAATGATTGAACCAGTTTAACAATTCCGTCGGGTCTAAAATACTCCATGAGTGCGGGTGCCGGCGATGATCCGGGTTCCGGTATCCTTTATCTGTAGTAGTGATCAAACGCGCTGCATTATTACCCAATAAATGCAGCTCATTAATCATGGCTGCTGCATCTACACAATTCAGGTTGGAATAATCAAATCCCCTGGCCTGCATCCACCAGTCGATGGCCGGCTCCGTGTAAATGGTAAGCGGCATATTACCCAGCAGTTTCACAGCCGATTGCGCCGGATCATCATAAGAATACGGTGAATATTTAATATAGTTTTCCCGCGCAGTAACAGGTGTACCATTCATTTTCTTTTCCAGCCGCGCGCTCATATACACCTGTTCAGGATTGACAGGCATTCCTTTTTTCAGCCGGAGATTACGTTGTGCTGCCATATAATAGCGGGCAAAATCAAGGGGAGGATCTACCGCGAAAACAGCAACTGGTTTTATTGGATAGTTATTCTTTACCGCCAGCTCTGCATACTTCACGGCGCAGGTACCTCCCATGGAAAATCCACCGAGGTAAAAATCCTTTCCGCTGAGGTGATATTCCTTTACTGTATAATCCAGCATTTGCCGAAACGATTGCTGCGTAGAGTCATCCACGGCAAATGCAGCGGTACCGGTTTCAAATACCGGGATGAACACCATCAGCCCTTTTTGCGCGGCCAGTTCCGGCAACTTCGTTTGTATCAGTACTTCTTCCGGTTCTTCAAACGCGCCGGGGATGAGGTACATAAACCCGGTGATAGCAACGGAAACCGGCGGACTTACCACCATGAACCGATTCTTCGTTTTATCTTCTTTTGAGAGGAAAACGGTGTTGGTTTGTTGCGCTTTTGTAACAGGTAGAAAGGCCAGCAAGAATGAGAAAAAAAAGATCAGGTATTTCATAGTCGTCAGCTTATTGCCTATACTTATCAGGTTCCAATTATATCCTACATATTTAGGGTAAATAAATGGATTATTCAAATAAACCGGTGACTTCCCCTCTGGCCAATATGCTTCACGTCAAAGCGGGTGTTACGCGCCAGGAAGACGTATAACACCCGCTTTTCCTTTATATTTTTATACCTCTATTGCACTACAATCAATCGCCTGTTAGGTATATCGATGCGGCGGCATCTTATTAAGCAAAAACCCTAACCGATAATGATTAGCGACTGTAAGATAGCCATGTAATATGAAATATAGAAAACGTTCCTGGTAGGTCAGGCAATCCTGCAGATGGAGTTATTTTTCGTCTTTGCACAGTCGTAACTGGCCCCCTGTACCTCCCACTGCAGTAATAACCGGGATATTCCCCTTGTGTAAACGTTAATAAAATAGTAATATTGAAAACACCCTAAAGAATAGGAACTTCCCTCATGTATTTAAAGCGCCCCAAATGGAATTAAAAGAATTTCAGCAAAATTTCGGCGGCCGGTATCCGTCGAAAGAGTTTGTATACCTGCATGCATTTCAACAGGAAATGCCCCACTACGCACAAGGATTTTACTTGCAAACCCATCATCAATCCGGATTGACAACCTGGTCAGAAGATCCACATTTTCTGCGCCAGCTGATGCCATTTGCCCGGGCGAATAGTACTGGCGCCACTTATGCCTTATGGGATGAAGGCCACGGTAAGCCCATGAATGAAATGCCGGTGGTGGTACTGGGGGGCGGGGCAGGCGGCCTGCATGTGGTAGCTGAAAATATCTTACAACTGATGCGCCTGCTGACCTACGATACGGAGATATACGCCGATCCTACCAGTGCCTGCTTCTACCGGAATGGGTCTCACAAGCCGAGTGAATCCGCCCATCACTACCGGGAATGGCTAAAGGAAAACTTCCTGCAGGACCCGGTTCACGACCCTGCTGGCATGATAGAAGGCGCACAAAAAAAGTATAAATTGCCATTTGACAACTGGCTGCAACTTTTTTTAAATGAAGGAATGGCCGATGGGATACCATTCATTAATACCTATCCAATGACAGGAAAGCATTTTGATATTATCAGTTTTACCGCAGATACCAGGCAGTATTATCCTGCTTCCATGAAAAAACAAAACTGGATGGAGGATAATCATGTGAAACATACCGAAATAACTATTGCTCCCGGGCAATCCAGGTATGGCGGCCCGGTGATTGATTTACCTCCCGGCGTTACCCTCCCGGACAACCTGCGTTTTGCAGCACAGCTGGACCTTTCCACCTTTGCCCCCTTCGATAAAACAGGCTTGCTTCCGAAAACCGGGCAGTTATTGGTCTTTTCTGATATCATTACCGATACCGGGAAAGTAATTTATGCTGATGTACCCAACGATCAGTTGGTGAGAGTTATCCGAGAACATGAAGATAATTTTTTCATGGGCGTACTGTTGGCTGACATCTATGCAGATACCGAAACCATGGAAGAACGTTTCCGTGACCCCGAAGATGAGGATGAAAAAGACGAAGCCAACGAAAAAGGGAAAATATGGGATTACTTTGCAGGCACTGATAAATCCAAGATATTCGGCATCTTCACACACTGTCAGGCCAGTGAAGAAGAAATTGCCGCCATTACTTTCTCCGATAAAATATTGCTGTTACAGGTAGGCGAAAACGGCTTCAATGATGAAGGCGTTTTCAGTGTTTTAATCGCTAAAACAGACCTGGAGAACAGGAATTTCGACCATTGCGAATTTGCCTGGGGCCAGTCCTGATTACTGGTAATGAAATACTTCTTCCATTCCTGACCAGGTTTCTCCTTTGGCAGCAGCATCCGGTAAAGGTACCTGGCAAGGTGCCGTAACCTTCCACCAGCGTTGGGTAGTGGTATCATTTTTCATGCGCTGCATATCTGCATTGAAATCGCTACCAGTGTATTCAAAATAGCTGAACAGGTACCAGTTCTCTTCTATTTTTTTTAGGTAGATGGAATAGTTACTGATATGACAGGCGCTGATCATTTTCAATACCTCCGGCCATACGGCGGCATGAAGCTGTTTATACTCTTCCATTTTTTCGGGGCGCAAACCCGTAACGGAGGCATAACGGCTTACCGGGCGGGGATTGTTGTGGCAGGAAAAAAGACCCACCAGCAGTAGGATGTATAAGGCTGTTTTCATCATGAATTTTTCATATAGTGGAATGGCTAAGGTAGCAGGTAGTTGAGGATATTATAGTGGCTACTTTGACTTTTTTCAACACGATGTTGACTATAAGCGCAGCGGGTTGGTTCACTGAACGACGCAAAAGATGCCCTGTGCTACTAAACCGGCACCCGTATCACTGTTTTTAAAGAAATAATATCCGCATGTCACGCTTTTGCATGCTTCTTAAGTATACGGCCAATCTGGCGGTAAAAACTAACCGCATAAAAAATAATTTCCAGGAATTGTATCATGATCGTCAATTAACAGGTCCAAAACAATACTTACAAGTTACTTTAAAAGGACGAGATGTGAAAGAATTACGAATTATGGATTTGTGAGGAGATTTAAGCGAATGTTATTCGCGTTTACCAGCTACTCACAAATCCGTAATTCGTAATTCTTCTAAAATGCACTGTGCTTCATCCCACCATCCACCGCTACGGTGGTGCCGGTCACGTATTTAGCGCGGGAGGAAACCAGGAAAGTAGCCATATTCGCCATATCCTGCGCTTCGCCGAAATCTCCCAGCGGAATTTGCTGCGCAGCGAACTGTCGCCGTTCTTCTTCGTTAAAGAAACGACGGATATTTTCTGTATCAATCAATCCCGGTTGCAAATTGTTAATCCGGATACCGTATTTACCTACTTCCCCTGCAAGTTGCTTGGACCAGGACACCAGCGCCGCCTTGTACACCGCAGATCCATTCATGACCCGCAATTCAAAGGTGCTGATGGTGTTTAAAATAACCCCTTGTTTCCGCGCTATAAAATGTGGCAAAAATTGCTGGGTCAGTTGCCGGTGACGTTCAAAGTCCAGTATCATGGAAGATGCCCATCCTTCGTCTGATCCAATAATATCTAAGGGGTTACTGCGACCGGCATTATTCACCAGGATATCTACCGATCCCAGCCCGGCAAAAGCCGCCGCTGCAATTTTTTCGGCGGCATCAGGTGCTACAAAATCCTGCGCAAAGGTAACAGGCGCTACGCCAGCGGCAGCTACGATCTCTTCCCTGAGCCCCTGTAGTAAATCTTCGTTTCTACCAGTAACGAATACCTTCACGCCTTCCAATGCCAATTCCTTTGCTATCGCACGACCAATACCCTGGCTACCGCCGGTAATTACTGCTGTTTTTCCTTTTAAATACAAATCCATACTTTTTATCTTGATGAGTGAACGTTAATTGAATAAATGCTTTGCGCACAAAAAAGAGCTGTTAAAAATTTCTTTGTAAAAGTAATGGGTAGCCACTAATTTTATAGGCTGTACCACCAATTGTATGGTACTTACAAATTTGTAACTAATGGCTACCAGGAAGAAAAACTCGACTTATACGCGTAATGAAGCATTCATGGTGGAATGTGATCTTACCTATGCTGTAAATAAGATCGGCGGCAGGTGGAAAATATTGATCATCAGCAAATTAGAGACGAAGAAATACCGGTTTAATGAACTGAAGAAAGAATTTCCACTGATTACGGAACGCATGCTCACGCTGCAACTGCGGGCGCTGGAACAGGATGGCCTCGTGAAACGTACTGTTTATGCCGAAGTACCTCCAAGGGTAGAATATGAACTTACGGAAATGGCGATGGCCTTCGGACCTATTTTCAAACAACTCAGCGAATGGGGTAACAAACACCGACATACGCTACCTGCTTCTACACCACTAGAAAAATAAAGGCTTTCTTATCATTATGATTTTATCAACTATCGCCACAAAATACCTGGATAAGTTAAAGCGGGACCCACATTATATTGTGAAGGATCGCCAGGAAATTATTGATTATCTCAAACAACAAAACATTGTTCCGTTTGAGCAGGTGATTGATTTTCAACGGAAGTACTCCGGGCTGGAACTAACACTTCCTGGCAATTCCGGTTCCACTTTTCATGCACGATTATTTTCTCAAAGCGACATAAAATCTAACAAGGAAGTAGATCGGATCACCATAAACGAACGATCTTATTTTTTCTGTGGGGATCACGAAACCGCACCCTTCTGGTTTGTGTTAAGCGAAACAGGAGAGATATGTACTTATAATAACCAGGATGAATCCATCAATCCCCTCTTTTCTTCTTTTCAGAAATTTATCGAGACGTACGCGCAGCAACATCTCCTGCACCAAAGTAAACTATATGAGCATCCTCCCTACTATCAATTAAAAAATATTACCGCATTAAAACAACGGGTCAGTAGCCCCGCTGAATATACGGCTGTAAATGACCATTATAATCAGTGGTATGTGGCGAATGATATGGTGATCTATCAGGGAACATGGTTCGACAGACCAATTGCATCTATACACATTTATGGCAAACGTAAAGCAGATTGCGAAAAATTTGTGCAGTCCTTAATTGCCGAAGGCATCATTGAATAATTTGCAGATAAGCCACCAGCCAAGGTATCCATCTCCCTAAAATAATACCGCTATTTCCCAAACTTCCTGGAGCCAGCTACGCATAAAATCACGCCTACCGTGATACCCAGCATACTAATACTTACCTGCTCATGCAGCAAGGTAGCTGCCAGCGCCAATCCAAAAAATGGTTGCAGTAACTGTAGTTGCCCTACTGCTGCAATGCCGCCCTGCACCAGGCCGCGGTACCAGAATATAAAACCAATCAGCATACTGAAAAGCGACACATATCCCAGTCCGAACCACGCGCCAGCACTGATGCCGCTAAATGTAGCCGGTAGCAGCAACAAGGTAGCCGGTAACATAACCGGTAATGATAATACCAATGCCCAACAAATCACCTGCGATCCTCCCAGCGTTTTTGACAATTTAGCTCCTTCCGCATATCCCAATCCACATACAATAATTGCCAGTAACATCAATACATCTCCCACTGGTGAAGCAGAAATGCCCTGAGATACCGCATACCCCACCACCAGTAAACTTCCTGCAACAGAAAACACCCAGAATGCAGGCCTGGGACGCTCCCCGCCCCGCCAAACGCCAAATATCGCAGTGGCTAACGGCAACAGACCTACGAATACGATGGAGTGAGCGGAAGTCACATACTTCAATGCCAACGCAGTTAACAGTGGAAAACCCACCACCACACCAAATGCCACAATGGCCAAAGGAAATAACTGCGATTTTGCGGGACGCTTCTCTTTCCCCATCCACAACATCACCATTGCAATTAACCCGGCTATAGTAGCCCGTGTAACGGTTACAAACACGGGATCAAAATCCTGTACTGCCGCCCTGGTAGCAGGTAACGAGCCACTGAATATCACTACGCCGATAAACCCGTTTATCCATCCGCTGTTGCTGGTAATAGCTGGCTTTTTAACCAATAGCTGACTATGCTCCATAATATTGCGCTTGCTTTAATTTATACAAAATGACAGAAAAAACGGCAATAAACACAGTCCCAGTTTTAGTAATTACAATGGACACAGTTATATTTGTGATATGAGCAGGGATTTTATCTACAATGAAATTGCCAACGGCATTGCCGGCCAGATCAAAAGAGGCGTATTGAAGCCCGGCGACCGCCTGGCATCGGTGAGGGAACTGTGTGAAAAACATCGCATCAGTATGAACACCGCGAAGCGTGTATTCCTGGAACTGGAGGCACAGTCGCTCATTTACGCGAAGCCACAGTCGGGCTATTTTGTGAGCCAGCTACCCTATTTAAAATTGCCACTGCCCGCAATGAGCCGCCCATCGGCATTAGCCAGCGCCAATGAACCGGATGAACTGGTGAGCACCATTTACGCGAATATGGGTAACGATCAGCTAACCCTTTTTTCCCAGGGAGCACCAGCGGCCGCACTGCTACCACTGGCCCGGCTGAAAAAGGAAATCATGCAGGCCACACTGGCCCTCGATGGAGGAACCGTGTATGAACCGCTACAGGGCAATCCCAAATTACGCAGCGCCATTGCTACCCGTGCACTGGCCTGGGGAGGGCGCCTGCACGAAGACGACCTGATCACCACTGCCGGTGGCATGAGTGCGTTGTCTTTTTGTTTGATGGCATTAGGTAAGCCCGGCGATACCGTGGCAGTGGAAAGCCCCGGATTTCCCGGCACCTTACAACTGATCCGGAGCCTGGGACTCAAAGTACTGGAACTACCCACGCATCCCACCACCGGCGTTCAATTATCTGCGTTAAAAGCGGCTATTCCCAGTATGGATATTTGCATGCTGGTACCCAACTTCAACACGCCATTGGGCAGCTGCATGCCCGATGAACAGAAACAGGCAGTGGTGGCGCTACTGGAACAACATGGTATTCCGCTCATTGAAGACGATATCTACGGAGATTTGTATTTTGATACGCAACGCCCCACCTGTTGTAAAGCGTATGATAAAACAGGGAATGTGCTATGGTGCAGTTCTGTATCCAAAACCCTGGCACCGGGCTACCGGGTAGGCTGGGTAGCACCGGGCAAATACAAAGAAAAATTGTTGCAGTTAAAACTGGTACATACTATCACCGCTACTACACTGATGCAGGAAGCAGTAGGTAATTTTCTCAAAACCGGCAGGTATGAACAGCACTTACGGCGACTGCGCCGCACTTTGCAGGATAACTATCACCATTACGTACAAACAATTGCGGAGCATTTTCCGGAAGGAACCAAAACCAGCAGGCCGCAGGGCGGACTGGCCATCTGGGTGGAATTTGATAAACGCATTCATACAACGGCGTTATACGACCTCGCCATTAAGCACCGCATCAGCATTGCACCCGGGCGGATGTTTACTTTACAGGATCAATATAAAAATTGTATGCGGCTTAATTTTGGGATGCCCTGGTCAGAAGAGGTGAAATCAAAATTAAAACAACTGGGCAGGATGGCGAAGCAGCTTTTAGCAGTTAGCTTTTAGCTTTTAGTAAATGCAGCGAAGAACATGTTATGTTAATCTTCGCTGCATTTACTAAAAGCTAAAAGCTAACTGCTAAAAGCTATTTAATTAACATGCAGCTACTTCTTTCTTATTCAGCTTCGGTTCCAGTCCAAGGTTCTGCAGCATCTTCATATCTTCTGTTACTCCCGGATTAGGCGTTACCAGCAGCGTTTGGCGCTCACCGGTGAAGATGGAATTAGCGCCGGCCATAAAGCACCAGGCTTGCTCTGATTCTGTCATTTCAATGCGGCCGGCTGTGAGGCGTACGGTAGACGCAGGCATTACGATTCTCGCAGTAGCGATCATACGTACCATATCCCAGGCATCAACTTTAGGATTATCTTCCAGCGGCGTACCTTTTACTCTCGCCAGTGCGTTGATAGGCACAGATTCGGGGTGCTTGGGCATGGTAGCCAGGGTAAGCAACATCGACATCCGGTCGCGGTGTGTTTCCCCTAATCCGATGATACCTCCTGAACATACCGTGATACCTGCTTTACGCACGTTGTTGATGGTATTGATACGGTTATCAAATTTCCGGGTGGATATAATTTCTTTGTAATAGTCTTCTGACGTATCGAGGTTGTGATTGTAAGCATACAGGCCTGCTTCCTGCAAACGTACGGCTTGTTCTTCTGTAAGCATACCCAGTGTACAGCATACTTCCAGGCCGAGGTCATTCACGCCTTTTACCATGTCGATAACGCGGTCGAAGTCTTTGTTATCCCTTACTTCGCGCCAGGCGGCAGCCATGCAGAAACGGGTAGACCCGGTTTCTTTAGCTTTTTGTGCGTGCGCGAGTACAGTTTCTGTGGGCAGTAAGGCCTGTACTTTAATATCGGTATGATACCTGGCTGCTTGTCCGCAGTAGGAGCAATCTTCCGGGCATCCGCCGGTTTTAATAGATAACAACGTGCATACCTGTATTTCTTTGGCGGAATGCCATTGCCGGTGAACGGTAGCTGCCTGGTAAACCAGTTCCATCAAAGGCTGGTCGTAAATGGCCTGGATTTCTTCCAGGGTCCAGTTATTTCTGATTGCAGATGTCATGATGTGTAATTGAGTCGATGATAATATGGTGGATGATGTTATCAGGCGTATTGGTGCATGTCCTGACCAATGGCGGCGAGCCATTCGTTGAAGAGTTGTTCTTCCAGCGCCTGTACCTGCCGGGCATGTACTTCCCAGTTGGCGTCAAACTGATTCAGCTGGTTGATCATTTCTTCCAGGTGGCCTTCTTCTTCCAGGATGATAGAGCGTACCATCACTTTGCTTTGCGCCTGGTCCAGCGCAGCCTGGTATACGGGATACAGCAGGTCGGCACGTACTTCTATGGCATAGGTTACAAACAGGTAAGCCGCATATTTCAAGGCTTGTCCTGACAAACCAAACGCATTTTTCAGGTAGCGGCAGGCCTGTACATCCAGCTGATGCAGGTATTGCCGGGTTTGATGCGGCGCCAGCAACTCATGGAGCTGATACGTTTTACAGTTTTCCGTATCTATTTTAGCGATCTGTTTTTTCAGGTAGTAAGCGTGGCGATGCTCTTCTGCTGCATGTTTGAGCTGAATAAAATCTACCCGCACCGGATCTTCGCAGGCAGATATTTTCCGGGCGCCGGCATTTTCCATAAAGGAAAGCGTATTGAGCCAGCGCGCATGTAGTGTATCGCGACCAACAATCTGTTGCAGTAAGTCTTGCATATTCAACTATTTCCGGCCAAAAGTAGCCACTTACCGGACGATCCACCTAGGCCAGTTTTCACATTCCAGCTGGTCCGGCTAATTTTCCTCCTGCCAACAATTGCCCAACAAGGGCTTTGACAGCGGTTCACATCTCCCGATATCATAAAAACTACCAGCTTTATATATTATAAAATAATTTATGCAGATGAATTATGCCGTAAATAAAATACCTTTCCGGACTATTTTACCATCTTACAAATAGCCACATGAGTAGTCCGGTACAAGTTCCATATAAAAGTTTTGTGCAGATAGACCGCCAATCGGGTACGGCCATTTATTTACAGATTGCCCATCAACTGATCAATGCCATCCAGCGCGGCTTCCTCGTTACCGGCACCCGGCTGCCCGGTACCCGCTACTTCTGCGAACTGCTGGATGTAAACAGGAATACCATGGTGGCCGTATATGAAGAACTGGATGCCCAGGGCTGGGTGGAAACACGCCCCAATAAAGGCACCTTCATCATCGGTAAAATAGATCCCCGGCCACAAAAAATCCGGAACGCCACCGAAAACCAACTGGCCCATTATCCCAAAACAACCGGCTTCTCTTTTTCAAAATCCAACCTGCTCGACAACCCGTTCGAACACTCGTCCTGCGAGTATGTATTCAACGACGGTACACCGGATATCCGGCTCACGCAGATCAGTCATTTGTCCAGCCTGTACAGTGCTAATTTGAAAAGAAAAAGTAACCATAAAAAACTAGGCTACTACAATCACGATGGCAGCGAATTTTTTAAACAGCATTTATCGAACTACCTGAATCAATCACGCGGACTGCATATCTCCAAAGACAATATCCTCATTACCCGCAGCACGGAAATGAGTGTGTTCATCACCTCTGAAATACTGCTATCTCCCGGAGATATTGTACTGGTAGGCTCTCTCAGCTACTTTTCCGTGAACATGATTTTTCAGAAATCCGGCGCCAGCATTATGCCGGTTCCAATTGATGACGAAGGCATTGATGTGGCGGCGGTACGTGATATCTGCCAACGGCATAAGATCAGAATGCTGTACATTACCCCACATCACCACTACCCTACAACCGTTACCCTGAGCGCTTCCCGGCGGATTGAGCTGCTGCATTTAGCCAGTGAATTTGGTTTTATTATTTTGGAAGATGATTACGATTATGACTTTCACTACGACAACAGTCCGGTGCTTCCATTAGCCAGCGCAGATAGTCATGGTATGGTGGTATATATTGGCGCCTTTGGAAAGTCGCTCGCACCGGGCTTTAGAACAGGATTCATTGTTGCGCCGGAAAACCTTATGACCGAAATGCGGAAACATTTGGGCATCATTGACAGGCAGGGAGATGTACTAATGGAGCAGGTGTTGGGAGAGATGATTGAAGCGGGAGAAATACACCGCTACCTGAAAAAATCGCTGAAAATATACCAGGAGCGGCGCGATCATATAGTGACCGTACTGGAAGAACAATTAAGTGAATTCATCGACTTCAAAAAACCCGCCGGCGGCCTCGCCGTATGGACCCGCTGGAAGCAACCCATTAACCTGATGCAACTGAGTAAAGCCTGCGCTAAAAACAACCTGTTTATTCCTAAAACATTGTTATACCAACATAAATCGCTTACCGCTATGCGACTGGGTTTCGGGCACTTCACCCTGCCTGAGGCAGAAAACAGCATCCGGATATTGCGACAGGGAGTACAGGAACAATGGGATCGTTAAATCCCCAGCGTTTCAAAGTAATTGGGTGGATATAATTTTTGTCCGTATTTCTCCAACAGCGCCTGTAGTTTTTGCTTCGCCGCCTCATCCATCACAGGTGGTGGTAAAAACGTACCTGCTTCCACAGGTACTCCTAATTCGAGGAACATTTCTTCCAGGCCGGAAGGCACTACCACACAAAGTAATTTGGCCAGTTGACCGGATTTATTTTTGAAGCCATGCACCATGCCTCCTTTGGGAATCACGATGTAAGCCCCTTTCGTAGCATGATAAGTACCTTCTTCTGAGTGCACTTCTACTTCGCCTTCTATTACGTAAAAGGATTCCTGGAAATCCGGGTGTGCATGTGGGCCGGGACCACCACCGGGGGGCACCGTCATTTCGATGGTGGCAAATTCTCCCTGGGTTTGTTTGCCTGATATCAGTATGCGGTAATTGCCGCCGGCAACAGAAAGTGTCTGTCCGTCGGCTGCACCCAATGTTATCACGGGTTGCTTAAGTGTTCCCATCAGCAGGTATTTAAAGGTGAATGTACAACATAACGGTAAAGCAAAAAATCGGGGTATCTTGTGAGGAAATAAAGGCAACCATGGCCAAAGCATCGTCTGTGATTATGCCAGCAGGCATAAGGCTTTCGAGGGATTCCAATGTCCCGCTGTACATGCAGCTATATGAACAGATCAAAGCATTAATTACTGCCGGACAACTCCAGCCGGGGAACCGCATTCCTTCCAGCAGGGAACTTGCTGCAGAACTTGGAGTATCCAGGGTGATTGTGAGCCAGTGTTTCGAATACCTCATCCTGGAAGGATACCTGGAAGGCAAAACGGGCGCCGGTACTTTCGTGGCTACCGTACAACCAGAGCAACTGCTACAGGTACACCCGTCGGCCGAAAAAAAACAGGCTGCCACAAAGAAAGTAGTACCGCCTACTGCAGAAAAGAAACCGGGCGATCGTATTACGGCGCAGCCTTTTCAAATGGGTATGCCCGCATTTGACCGCTTCCCTTATCATACCTGGCAGAAGATTGGAAATAATGTATTGCGTGATTTGAAGCAATATCACCTGGGTTATGAAGACACGCTCGGTTTATGGGAACTTCGTACCGCCATCGCTGCTTACCTGCGACTGGCCCGGGGTGTCACCTGCGATGCCAGCCAGGTGATGGTGGTAACCGGTTCACAGCAAAGCCTCAACCTGGTAGCACAGGGCCTGTTACAACCCGGCGATCCCATTTGGATGGAAGATCCGGGCTACCATGGTGCACGCCGGGCCTTCAAGCACGCGGGGATAAAAGAATACCCCATTCCTGTACAGCCGGATGGTCTGGATGTAGATTACGCGCTGACACATCATCCCGATGCAAAACTGGCTTATGTTACTCCTTCTCATCAATTTCCAACCGGCTACACACTTTCGGCTGCCAAAAGAAAACAATTGCTAGACTGGGCAGCCGCCAATAACAGCTGGATACTGGAGGATGATTATGATAGTGAATACCGTTATGAAGGTACGCCATTGCCCTGTTTGCAAAGTGAGGATACGAATGGCCGCGTTATTTATGCCGGTACATTTAGTAAAGTACTTTTCCCCGGGCTGCGATTAGCTTACCTGGTGCTTCCAACCCCTGCATTAGTAAACAGGTTTAAAATCATAAAGGATAACATGGACCGGCAATCACCGGCCATGGAGCAATACCTGTTGTACCAATTTATTGAAGGTGGCCATTTCCTGCGTCACATACGCAAAATGAGACTGTTATATGCCGAACGTCAGCAAATGCTGATTACGCTCATCAAAAGCCGGTTAAATGAGTACCTGGCGGTGCATGAAGTACCCGCAGGCATGCACCTGGTATGCTGGATAAAACCAGGCGTTGATATAAACGCCTTAAAGCAGGCGATCCAAACAGCGCAGTTATCTGCCGTTTTTTTGGATTGGTTCACCACTACCCATCAGCTGCCACCAGCTATTTTACTGGGCTTCACGGCCTACTCCCACTATAAGCTAAAAACGGGTATTGAAAAATTATGGAGTTGTTTTCAGCAGTCTGCGTAGTAATCTAAAAGTGGTCTTATCGTAATAGCGAAAATGGACTTAACTGCTTATGGCTGCGGACTGTAGTTTTGTTTTACAAATCAAGCAAAGATGAAAACAACTACTCCTGACATGACCACTGAACCAACCATCAGCAATACCGATACATTACCACGTAAGCGCGTGAGGGCGCTGGACACAGAGATCAGTTACATTGATACCGGCGCCGGAGATCCGGTAGTTTTTTTACATGGCAATCCTACCTCTTCTTTTTTATGGCGCAATATTATTCCCTGGCTGAGTAAACACCGCCGTTGTTTGGCTCCTGATCTGGCCGGCATGGGGCAATCAGGAAAGTCGCCTGATAAGCGTTACCAGTTTACCGACCACGTTGCTTACCTGGATGCCTGGTTCGATGCCGTGGGGCTCGAAAAAAACATCGTCCTGGTACTGCACGACTGGGGCTCTGCATTAGGCTTCCACCGCGCCTTTCGGTACCCAGAGCAAATACAGGGCATTGCTTACATGGAAGCTATTGTACAACCCAGGCGATGGGAAGATTTCCCTCCCGGCAGAGATGCTATCTTCCGCGCATTGTTGTCGGAGAAAGGAGAGGATATGATTATGAAAGATAATTTCTTCATAGAAACCGTATTACCGAAAAGTATCATCCGGAAACTGGATGATACAGAAATGGATGCTTATCGCGCTCCCTTCCGCCATGAAGCCGACCGCCTGCCTACCCTCATCTTCCCCAGATCTCTCCCTATTGATGGTAAGCCGGCAGATATCGCGGCCATCGTAGAAGCATATGGACAATGGATGGCGAAAAACAACTTGCCGAAACTGTTGATCTCCGCAGAACCGGGTGCGTTGCTGGTAGGCAGGGCGTTGGAATTTTGCCGCACCTGGCACAATCAGCAGGAAGTAACAGTAGCAGGCATTCACTATATACAGGAAGATTCTCCTGCCGCTATTGGAGCAGCAGTAAAGAACTTTGTGTTACAGCAATGCCAATAGCAAAATGGATCCTTACAGGCTAACAGGGATAAAGTAGAAGCAACAACTATTGGCGTGGATGATAAAAGCGGATAGCCACATTAGTGACCTGCGCTTATCCTCCACGTCAATAGCTTTATATCTTTTTTAACAGCCACGTTTCGTTTTTATCCCCCATTAATAAATAATTTGAGCATGGAGAAGTATGCATAGTGCCTGGATCACCTATCTGTATATATTTATCATGCCTATAAAATTATTTGTTCCCCTGTTGTTGTTTTCCTGTATGCCGACATATTGCAGCTTTGCCCAGGAATTGCGTATAGCCATTACCGGTCAGGTAACAGATGCCAGCACTGGCCAGCCCCTCCCCTCTGTTAACATCGCCATCAATAATAACGGTACTGCTACCGTCAGCAATAGCAACGGCTATTTCCAGCTATTAACGGCGGCTACCAGGCAGCAAGACTCGCTGCGCATTTCCTGCATTGGATACCAGGTGCAATACCTGCCCATTGCAGCCACGGAACAGCAGCATCTCCTGAGAATTGCGTTAGCGCCAGTCAGTCTTTCCCTGAAGGAAGTAGTGATTGAAGCGAAAGATCCTGTCAGGTTAATACAAGCCGCTATTAAAAAGATTCCCGACAACTATATTACTACCCCGCATCAAACGGGCGGTTTTTTCAGAGCCACCACCACACGGGACCAGGAGTACATTCAATTATCAGAAGCTGTTTTTGACATTTTCAATCCCGGATATGCCAGTAAAACAGGCAACGACTTATACCTCCTACGCGTGCGCTACATCCGCGATGAAGCCGCCACCGATGGTTTTGAACTTGGAGAGAAACCCCGTAATTTATTTGATTACGATATCGTGAAAACGATATCCGATAATAAGATATTAAACGCCGGAGGATTAAAAGCACATCGCTTTGCAGTACAGGGTATTGTTGATTATAAAGGCTCCCCGGCCTATGAAATCACTTTTGATCAGCGGGAAGATATCAAAAAACCGTTGTTCCGGGGCAAGCTGTATATCGACCAGCAAAGCCTCGCCTTTCTTCGCATCGATTACAAAACTAGTCCTAAAGGGCAACGCTATAACAGTTATGGCGACCTTGCCACCCGGGCACTGATGAATATGATGGATGTACATATCTCACCGGTCAGCGATGGCGCCAGCATCACCTATGAAAAAGTGGGTGACCATTGGGCATTGGCAAATGTAACCAGTAACACTGCGCTGCATTTCAGTAGTAAAAAAAGAAAGTATAACTACACTGCCAACACGAAAGTGGATTACGTTGTAACGACTGTTGATACAACACGATCTATCGCTTTATCTGAAGGTAAAAAAACAGGTGATAATAAACTGATTGAATTCCAGACGACACCATTGGATGCCAATTTCTGGCGAAAACACACCATCATCTCACCTGACTTTGATGCGGAAGCTGTAGCTGCACAACTGAAGGCAAAAAATGAAAGCCATAGCTTCAAAAAAAAGGCACAGGCGCAGCTACAACAACTACCTAAAAACCCTGCGTTACGGATAGACTCCCTGCTCAGCTTCTACTATCAGCAAAAACAGTTTAACGGTACCGTGTTGGTAAAAACGAAAAACGGTATCCTGTTAAATAAAAGCTACGGCTATGCAGATCCCGCCAGGCAAATACCGGCAGACAGTAACACCCAATACCGGATCGGTTCTTTGTCGAAATCTTTTACCTCGATGGTCATATTACAACTGGCCAATGAAGGTAAACTACAACTTACCGATGCCATACGCAAATACCTCCCGGACTATGTACACGGCGACATCACCATTGAACAGTTGCTGACTCATCAATCAGGGATTCCCAATTTTACCAGCAACGCCACTTATCTTTCTCAAATATTACATCATTCCTTTTCTTTACCGGAACTGGTGGATAAATTCTGTAGCGACTCCCTGGAATTTACACCTGGTAGCCAGTTTCAATATAGTAACAGTGGTTATGTATTACTGGCGGATCTCATTGAAAAAATCTGTAAAAAGCCTTTTGCCGAAGTGTTAAAAGAACGCATTTTCACACCTGCCGGGATGCATCACACCTATGCCGGCAACGATACTACCACCATCAACACTAAAGCCACGGGTATCTTGTTTGGAAAACCCGAGCCATTGTACAACACTACCAACACGCTGGGTGCAGCCGGCATTACCGCCACCGCGGCAGATTTGCTCAAATGGGAGGAAGCACTGTCCAGGCATACCTTATTGCCGGCAAATAAAACGGCGGCACTCTTTCAACCCCGTGCGGCGTATATCGACTGGGACGCCTATTATGGTTATGGCTGGATGATAGACCGTAAACTTTTTGCTGTATCCGCAACCTCACACATGATTACCTATCACCCCGGAACAGACCTTGGATTTTATACGATGTTTGTAAGACAGGAAGATAACGGGAATGTTATTATTATGCTCAATAACACCGGCGATTTCCCCCGCTTTGACCTTACAGATATGATACTGACGGAAATCAATTAATACAACACCGGAGAAATAATAACCTCAAAGTACAGCACTTCATACAGTCATTGCCGTTAGGCATCTTTTTTATGCTCCGCCTGTGCCTGTGCAATATCATACTCCAGCTCCGGATCAATGACCTGCGCCTCCACTTTCCGCTCTTTCTCCATGAGTAGTTCGTGGTGCGCTTTCAACCAGGCTAACTTCTTCTTACCATAACTTAACCGGGTAAACAACACAAACAACACCGGCACAATAAAAATAGCTATACAGGAAGAAGCCACCATACCACCTTGTACGGTTACACCAATCGTTTTGCGCGACTGTGCACCCGCACCGGAAGCCAACACCATCGGCATCACGCCCAGTATAAATGCCAGGGAAGTCATGATAATAGGACGCAAACGCAGCTTTACCGCCTCAATGGCAGACTTAACCAGGTCTTCCCCACGATCTACCCTTACTTTGGCAAACTCCACGATGAGGATGGCATTTTTTGCAGAAAGACCAATCAACGTAATCAATCCAATCTGCGCGTATACGTTATTGGATAAATCCGGCATGGTTGTTAACGCAAAAATAGCCCCGAAAGCACTGATAGGCACCGCCAGCATCACAGAAAAAGGTACCGACCAACTTTCGTATAAGGCAGCGAGGAAAAGGAATACAAAGATGATGGAGAACAGGAAGATATACACCGTCATAGAGCCAGCCTGAATTTCCTGGTAACTCAGCCCGGAAAACTCATATGTATAGCCCCTGGGCAATACCCTGGCAGCCACTCTTTTCAATGTTTCTATACTTTGACCGGTGCTATAGCCTGCAGGTGTAGAGCCATCCACTTCTGCCGAACGGAAAATATTGAAGTGCGTAATTAATGGTGCAGTGGAAATTGGTTTGTAATTAACGAGGGTACTGAGTGGCAACATCTCCCCGGCTGCATTTCTTACATAATATCTTTCCAGGTCACTGATGAGCGCGCGGGTAGCAGTATCCGACTGCACAATAGCCCGATAGGTACGGTTATACAATGTAAAGTTCCCTACCAGCCGGCTGCCCATGTATCCCTGTATGGTACTGAATACGTCTGCTACACTAACTCCCAGCTTCTGACATTTTTCCCGGTCCAGCGACAATTCAAATGCCGGTGTATGTGCGGCATAGTTACAATAAGCAGTAGCCGTAGCCGGCTCCTTCTTTAATGCGGCCACAAACTTATTCATCACCGCTTCAAATGCATGGATATCATCGTTGGTACTACCCTGCTCTACCTGCATGCTAAAGCCAGCAGCCGTACCCAATCCCCTGATGGCTGGTGATGCATTTACTGTTATACCGGCATTTTTGATGCCTGCCGCCGCAATTCTTTTCTTAATCACCGCCATGATGCCCGGTATCTGTGTTTCCGGCGTAGTGCGTTCATCCCAGGGTTGCAGCATACAAAAAATACTGGCCCCATTGGACGTAGCACCACCACTCAATACATTCATCCCCGAGATCGCATTATAGTGTAAAACACCTGGTGTTTCATCTACAATCTTCATGATCTTCTTCAGCAATGCTTCTGTTTGCGTGGTAGCCGTACCTTCCGGCAATTGGATGCCAATCAGCACGCGTCCGCCATCTTCTGAAGGAATAAAGCCGGAGGGTTTGGTTTTAAAAAGATAGATAGCCGCCACACAAATGATGGTCAACGTAAGTACTACCAACCCTGCATATTTGATACAATATTTCACGCCGGTGGAGTACCGGAAGGTAATCCGGTCGAACCAGGTATTGAAGCGATAAAATAATTTGTTGATGCTTTTGGAGTCTTTACTTACCCTTGACGGCCGTAATAACAACGTACACAGGGCCGGTGTGAGCGACAAGGCAATAAAGGCAGATAATACCACCGATATAGCAATGGTGATGGCAAACTGCTGGTATAATTTGCCGGTAATACCAGGGATAAAACCTACCGGCACAAAAACGGCCGCCAGAATTAACGCAATCGCTATTACCGGTGCGGAGATTTCTTTCATAGCCCGGTAGGTTGCTTCTTTGGGCGACAGGCCCTCACGGTCAATAAAATGCTGCACTGCTTCCACCACAATAATCGCATCATCCACCACAATACCAATAGCTAATACAAAACCAAACAGCGTAAGGGTGTTGATCGTAAAGCCTAATGGAATAAATAATATAAAGGTGCTGATAATAGATACGGGAATAGCAATGATTGGAATGATCGCAGAACGCCAGTTTTGCAAAAACAGGAACACCACGATCACCACCAGTCCCAACGCTTCAAACAACGTTTTTACTACCTCGCCGATAGATACTTTGATGATGGTCACATTTTCAAATGGTACCGCAAAATCTACATCGGGTGGAAACGATTTCTTTAACTCCGCCAGCGCCGCGTATACATTCTCGGCTGTTTGGAGCGCATTGCTGGTGGGCGACTGATACACCATCACCGTAGTGGCAGGCTTACCATCGGCGAAGCCCTGGTTGCCATAATTAAATTTCCCCAGTTCTACCCTGGCAATATCTTTCAGGTATACCAACTCACCGGTGGCCGGAATTTTTTTCACGATTACTTGCTCGTATTCTTCCGGCTTACTCAGCATACTATTGACGACAATTGTATACTCGTGGGTTTGATCTACTGGCTGCGGAGGCGCTCCCACAGCGCCGGCAGCGATATATACATTTTGTCGCTGCAACGCCGTGATAACATCTGCCGGCATCAGTCCATAGGAGGCCATTTTCCGTGGATCCATCCAGATACGCATGCTGAATGGATTACCACGGGATTGCACGTCGCCTACGCCGGGTACACGCAACAAGGCATCTACGATGAAAGTACTGGTGTAGTTATCGAGGAAGGTAATATTGTGAGTACCCTTGGGAGAATAGATCGCCAGGTTCATTAACTGGTCCGGATTGCGGGCCCTCACAGTTACCCCCAGCTGCCCTACAACGGAAGGTAATATAGGTGATGCCAGTCCTACGCGATTCTGTACATTTAACGTAGCAATGTTCACGTTGGTACCTACATTAAACGTAACGCTGATATTGGCGGATCCGGTTTGGGTGTTGGTACTCTGCATATACATCATACCGGGCACTCCATTCACCTGCTCTTCTATGGGAATGGTTACCGTTTGCTCCACGGTTTGCGCATCCGCACCGGTGTAGTTAGCGGAAATGCTGACACCTGGTGGTGTAATCTTCGGGAACTGATCCAACGGAAGATTGTACATGCAAATAAGACCGGATATCGTGAGCACAACAGAGATCACGATAGCCGTTACGGGTCTTTTTATGAATGTACTTGCTATCATTCGCTGTCGGGGTTATTAAAATCGCGGGATCGTTTTATTTCAAATTCCAGTTCCGGATCAATGTCCAGTTCTTCCAGTTTCCTGGACTTCTCCATCAGGCTTTCGTGGTGTTCTTTTAACCAGGCCAGTTTCTTCTTGCCATAAGATAAACGGGTAATCACCACAAACAATACCGGCACCACAAAAATGGCGATAGTAGAAGCGGCAATCATACCCCCCAACACCGTATAACCAATGGTTCTGCGGGATACCGCACCAGCGCCGGTAGCCAGCACCAATGGTAATACACCCAATATGAATGCCATGGAGGTCATTACAATGGGTCTTAAACGCAGTCCTACTGCTTCCAGTGTAGATTGAACCAGGTCTTCGCCCCTGTCGACCCGCACCTTGGCAAATTCAACAATCAGGATGGCGTTCTTGGCGGCCAGCCCTATCAGGGTGATCATACCGATCTGCGCATATACGTTGTTGGTAAGGCCCGGCACCAGGTATAAAGTAAAGATGGCGCCGAACACACCTATCGGCACTGCCAGCAAAACAGAGAAGGGCACCGACCAGCTTTCATATAATGCAGACAGGAAAAGGAATACAAAGGTGATGGAGAAAATAAAAATATAAATAGTGGTAGACCCGGCTTTGATTTCTTCGTAGCTTAATCCTGAAAACTCATATGCATAGCCGGCCGGCAGTACTTTCTTCGCTACATCTTGCAGTGCAGCAATGGTTTCTGTGGTGCTATACCCGTTGCCCGACACCCCATCTATTTCCGCTGAACGGAAGATATTGAAATGCGAAATTAACGGAGAGGTTTCAATAGGCTTATAGCTCACCAGCGTACCCAGTGGCAACATTTGCCCTGCCTGGTTCCGGACATAATATTTGTTCAGGTCGGATATCACGTTGCGGTAGGCGGTATCTGCCTGTACCACCACGTGGAAGGTACGGTTGTAGGTAGTGAAGTCATTGACATACATACTCCCCATGAATGCCTGTATGGTGGTAAATACATCGCCTACATCCGCGCCCAGTTTCTCGCATTTTTCCCGGTCCACATTTACGCTGAATCCGGGAGTATGTGCGTTGTAAAAGCTATAGGCACCGGAAATGGCCGGGGTTTTATTGGCTTCCGCCACAAAGCGGTTCACTACATTTTCAAAAGCATGCAGGTCATCGTTGGTGCTGCGTTGTTCTATCTGCATACTAAACCCAACGGTAGCGCCTACACCGGGTAATGGAGAAGGCTGCACTACTTCCACGTTAGCATCATTGATACCGGCATCTGCAATTCTTTTGCGTAACTCCGTGATGATACCGGGCACTTTTTCGCTGTTGCGGGTACGCTCATCCCAGGGGTTGAGTTGTAAATAGATAGTACCGGCATTGGAGTTGGAAGCGTTGTTGATAACGTTCAGGCCCGACAATGCCGCATAGTGGCCTACGCCCGGTGTTTCCTGCACTACCTTCATCAGCTTGTTCATCACCTGTACGGAACGAACCGTGGAAGACGCAGGCGGCAACTGGAAGGTAACGTACAGGTTGCCATCATCTTCTGATGGAATGAAGCCGGAGGATTTCTGCTTAAACAGGAAAAATGCTGCCGCACAGATTACCAGCAACAATACAACGATCACGGCTGCACGTTTTATACTCTTGTCTACGCCTTTTACATAATCTTTGGTGATGCGGTCAAACCAGCGGTTAAATCCGCCGAAGAACTTCGCAACGCCTGTTTCCTTACCGCCGGGAGGTGTAGGTTTCAATAACAGTGTACAGAGTGCAGGTGTAAGTGATAACGCCACAAAGGCGGAAATGATCACGGAAATGGCGATAGTAATCGCAAACTGCTGGTACAAACGACCTACAATGCCGGGTATAAATCCTACCGGCACAAATACCGCCGCCAATATCAGCGCAATAGCAATTACCGGCGCCGAAATATCTTTCATGGCATAATAGGTAGCCTCTTTGGGCGACATGCCCTTTTCATCCATATAATGTTGCACCGCTTCTACCACAATGATGGCATCATCTACCACAATACCAATGGCCAGCACAAAGCCAAACATGGTGAGGGTATTGATAGTAAAACCCAGTGGAATAAAAAAGCAGAAGGTCCCAAAAATGGATACAGGTATAGCGAGTACTGGAATCAGGGTAGAACGGAAGTTCTGGAGGAAAACGAACACCACTACCGCTACCAGTGCGAGCGTCATCAACAGCGTAACCACCACATCGCTCATAGACACCTTCACCACCGTCACCGATTCAAAAGGTACTTTATATTCCACGTCGGCAGGGAAAAACTGTTTCAGCTGTGCCAGTTCTTTGTAAATACCTTCCGCTGTTTTCAGGGCGTTGCTGCCAGGGGCCTGGTATATACGCAAATAAGAAGCACGATGTCCGTCTACAAAGGAGTTACTGGAGAAACTGAATTTACCCAATTCCACGCGGGCTACATCTTTCAGGTATACCAGGGCGCCTGTGGCGGGAATTGTTTTGACGATGATATTTTCAAACTCCGATACTTTGCTGAGTCGACCGTTTACCAGGATGCCCAATTCGAAGGTTTGCAATTTGGATTGTGGTGGCACCCCCGCGGAACCGGCTGCTACCTGCACGTTCTGGGCATTCAGGGCGTTGATGATATCCTGCGGGGTGAGACTATAAGAAGCCATTTTTTCCGGGTTCATCCAAACGCGCATACTGAAGTTATCCGCGAAGCTATTGATGGTTCCTACGCCGGGTACACGCAACAGTGCATCCTGGATAAAGATATTGGTGTAGTTATCGAGGAACGTAATATCGTGTGTGCCTTTGGGTGAGTAGATCGCCACCATCATCAGCATACTGGGGTTTACTGCACGTACGGTGAGTCCCAGGCGGGTGGCGGCACTGGGTACCAGTGGGGTGGCAATGCTTACCCGGTTTTGTACATCCAGGGTGGCTATATCGATGTCTGTTCCGATATTATAAGTCACGTTGGCTTGCATGCTGCCATTGTTGGAGCTGTTGCTCTGCATGTATTCCATGCCGGGCGTACCATTCACCTGTTGTTCTATGGGTGTGGCCACGGTTTGCTCCACCGTTTGTGCATCGGCGCCAATATATTGTCCGTTGATTTGTACCACCGGTGGGGTGATATCCGGGTATTGGTCCACGGGCAGATTCAGGATACAGACACTTCCTGTCAGTACCAGAAGTATGGATACGACAATGGCCGTTACGGGTCGTTTGATGAATGTATTTGCAATCATGCGCTGCGGGAGTCTTTATGCCGGGATTTATTTTGTATTACTGGAATCTGCTGTTGCTTTAGACTTTTTAGCGCCCACAGAAATGGGAGAACCATCGTGAATAGATTGTATGCCATCTACTACAATGCGTTCGCCATCACTGATACCGGATAGTACAATTACATTGGCGCCTATTGTCTGACCTGGTTTTATTTTTTTCTGTACTGCGTGTAGCGAGGGTGCGTCGCTGTGTTGTGTTTCGGAAGCTTTACCACCGCTCTTATCTGCGATTACCGTATCCTTCGCTACGTATACAAAGTATTCACCCATTTGTTCCAGTACAGCTTTACCGGGTACCACCATTTGCGGAGTAGATTCCTGGTTTTGCACGCGTACCACGCAGCTCATCCCAACTTTCAGCAATTGCTGTGCATTAGGAAATACCAGTCGCACCCGGATGGTACCGGTTTGCGGGTCTACGGCCCTGTCAATCACGGCAATTTTTCCGGGGAATGGGTACAATGAATTATCGGGTAATTGCAGGGTAAACAGGGAGTCGGGCATGGTGTTGCGATCGTTTTTAAAACGTTCGAAGGCCAGCACCTGCTTTTCGTTCACCAGGAAGTCCACGGCCATGGGGTTGTTGGTGGAGATGGTATTCAATATGGTTTGTCCGCCTACCACTACGTTCCCTACCCTCACCTGGCTGATGCCGATGGTGCCATCGAAGGGGGCGTAGATGCTGGCGAAGTTGAGATTTGTTTTAGCGGTTTTCAGTGCTTCCTGGGCGGCTTTTGTCTGGCTCTTGGCTGTTTCCAGGGCAATCATGGCGTGATCGTATGCTTGTTTCGCCACTGCGTTGTATTTGTTCAGGTACACGTATCTGTCGGCATCCTGTTGTTGTTGGAGCTGATTGGCTTCTGCTACTTTCACATTAGCGGCCGCCTGGTCGAGGGCGGCCTGGTAAATGCGGGTATCTATTTCATACAGCAGTTGTCCTTTTCGAACGGTAGCGCCATCGGCGGCCAGGATATTGGTTACATAGCCCTGTACTACGGTTGGTATGATATTCACCTGGCTCATGGCCTGTACGGTGGAGGGGTACTGGTCGTAATACCTTACCGTTTCGCTTGTTACGGTGAACAGGTTCACAGCAGCCGGCGGATTAGCTACGGGCGGCTTTTGCCCGCAGGAAAAGAAAACGGTAGTTCCTGATAGCAGGATCGTGTATCGTACTACGCTGTTCATAGAGCCGATTTTACTTTAGGCAGAAAAGATCCTAATATGCAATGTCTCCCATCGCCTTTTGCCAGTCGATTTTGCTGGAGAGGGTCTGGAACAGTGCATTCAGGTATGTTAATTCGGATGTTCTTAAATTTGATTCTGCGGTGATCACATTCAGGTAAGGAATCAATCCCTGTTTGTATTGCAGGTCCACTACAAAATATACGCGCTTTGCCAGGGCTACATTTTCCTTCATCTGGCGCATATTATAGATGTTGCTCTTATAGTTGGATAATGCCGTGGCATATTCTGTGTAAATGGCGGACTTCAGGCTCGTTTCACTCCAATCCAATACTTGTTCCTGTAATTTAGAGCGCCTGACATTCTGGGTTCTGTTAAAACCCGTGAACAGGGGTAAGCTCAGCGATAGTCCTATCATAGAGTTAGGATACGCCACATTATACAACTGGGAGAATTCGTTATTCTGGAAAGCGGCGTTGTAGTTAAAAAAGGCCGACAGCGAAGGGAAGATCGCTGTTTTCTGGTAGTATTGCGTAAGATGATGTTGTATATCTTTTTGTACGTTGAGTTGTTTTAATTCGACACGTTTATCGTATTGCAGTTGTTCCGATTCGTCGATCCCGATATCATTCTGCATGGCGGTGCTGTCGTAGGTAACGTTGAACTGTTGTTGCTGCGGGTATCCCATCAGCTGTTTGAGGGCAGCATATTGTGGCCATACGCTTTGGGTGGCCTGGGTCAATTGTCCCAAAGAGTTATTCAGCGTAATTTGCGCCTGCTCATAATCTGTTTCATCTACTATGCCGCCTACATATTGATGATAGGCGGTGCGCATGCTTTCTCCGAGGCGGGCGGTATCTTCTTTCAGCACATCAATCTGTTGCAGGGTAAGCAACAGGCTATAAAACGATTTGCTGACATTCACCACTAGTTCTATTTTGTTGCTGTCTACTCCCTGCTCTGCCACTTTCAGGTTGAGCGGTGCGATGCGGCTTGCGTAGATCAGGCTGGGATTAAAAATGTTCTGTGTAACGCCTACACCGGGTGTGGAGGTATTAACCACACTCGTTTTAATAGGGGTTTCCACGCCGTTTACATTGGAAAGCGTGGTGGGCCGTTGAAGGTAGTGGTTGAGGTTGGCGGTAACGCCGACCTGTGGATACCAGGCAGATTGACTGATGGCGTTGGAGGCGCGGGTGATGTTAGTTTTAATCAGTGCCTGTTGTACGGCCGGCTGATGCTGTAACGCATAATCCACGCACTGTTTAAGAGATAACACGGCCAGGCTGTCGTTTACCTGCTGTGCCTGTGCGGTGCCCGCAACAGTGATGCAGAGTATAAGCAAAGAAGCCTTACAGCGGTGGCTTTTACCAACTACTTCCTTTCTTTTGGCCTTCATTAAATGAATCATAGTGTTTATCATCCTGGCTGGACTTTAGACAATCGATTTTACTATATGTTTAATGTCGATGAAAATAAAGGAAGGACTGAACAGCGATTATTCAGTAAACACCAGTGTGCTATCAGCACAGTTCATACAATACCAGTTCACCGAATTTAACATAAAAAGGGGGAATTACCATTGGTATTGGATTTCCGCTTTGGGAGAAAAATTATTTTGGTGCTCTCAACTGATCATCGTAATATTGCGATATAACGAATTACATGGGTGCAACGAAAACAGATTTATTTACCAAAGAGCAAAATGATATTGCGACTATGGCCAAGGCGCTGGCGCATCCTGCCCGCATTGCTATTTTGCAGTACCTGGTAAAGAAGAATGTTTGCATCACCAGTACCTTTGTGGAAGAATTGGGATTGGCGCAGGCTACCGTATCACAACACCTGAAGGAATTGAAGCTGGCGGGTATTATCCAGGGCAGTATTGAAGGAGCCAGCGTATGTTATTGTATCAATCCTAAAATATGGAAGCAGTATAAAACGCTTTTTAATAGTTTTTTTAAAGATGTACACCCAACAGCGGAAGATTGCTGTTGATTTTTTTTGCAGCCAATCATCGCAATATTGCAATAATACAATAAACCAAAAGAGATGAGTACTGATAAAGAACTGAAAGCACTGGTGCAACAGAAGTATAGTGAAATCGCGCTACAGTCGAAGGAAGACAACCAGGCTTCCTGTTGCGGCGCCTCCTGTTGTTCAACAGAAGTATATAATATCATGAGTGACGACTATACGCAATTACCGGGATACCATGCGGAGGCAGACCTGGGCCTGGGTTGCGGACTACCCACACAATTTGCTGCTATCAAAAAAGGTGATGTGGTGATTGACCTGGGTAGTGGTGCGGGCAATGATGCATTTGTAGCCCGGACTGAAACAGGTGAAACCGGCAAAGTAATTGGCATCGACTTCACGCCTGCGATGATCGATAAGGCCCGGCAAAATGCAGAGAAGCTGGGTTTTAACAATGTAGAATTCCGCCAGGGTGATATTGAGCAAATGCCGGTTACCGCAGAGGTAGCGGACGTGATTGTCAGCAACTGTGTACTTAACCTTGTACCTAATAAAGCAGGTGTTTTCAAAGAAATATTCCGGGTATTGAAACCGGGTGGACACTTCAGCATTTCTGATATTGTGCTGGAAGGTGAACTGCCAGGTGACATTCAACAGGCCGCTGAAATGTATGCCGGCTGTGTATCCGGTGCCATCCAGAAAAATGAATATCTCGGCCTGATTCAAACGACCGGCTTTACGAACATCACCATTCAAAAGGAGAAGGCGATTGTCATTCCGGATGATATCTTAAATAAGTATTTGTCCGCGTCGGCACTTGCTGCGTTCCGCATCTCCCAAACAGGTATCTACAGTATTACCGTATATGCCGAAAAACCAATCGCCGCTTGCTGCGCGCCGGGTTGTTGCAGTTAATTTTTAAAACCTCCCGAATCATATGAAAAAAATTTTAGTCCTGTGTACCGGCAACAGTTGCCGTAGCCAGATTGCAGAGGGTTACCTGCGTTATTATGCCAGCAATAAGGCGGAAGTGTATAGTGCAGGCGTGGAAACCCACGGCGTAAATCCCCGTGCTGTTGCTACCATGCAGGAAGACGGCATTGATATATCCGGTCATACTTCTAATAACGTGAACGAATATACTCATATCGACTTCGACTTTGTGATCACGGTATGCGACAATGCGAAAGAGCGGTGTCCTTATTTCCCGTCGAAGGCGCAGGCCTTTCATTACAACTTCCCGGATCCGGCCAAAGCTACCGGCAGTGAAGCGGAGATCATGGCACAGTTCAGAGCGGTACGTGAACAGATTAAAGCTTATAGCCGCGATTTTATTCAGCAAAACATAGGATAGTATGAGCTTACCGAATTGCGCTCCTGCCGCTGGCAGAAAGCAACTGAGTTTTTTGGATCGCTATTTAACGGGATGGATTTTCGGGGCAATGGCGGCCGGTGTAGCCATCGGATATTTTATACCGGCTACAGCCAACCGGATCAACAGTTACAGCAATGGCGCCACCAATATCCCGCTGGCAGTGGGCCTGATACTGATGATGTATCCGCCACTGGCAAAGGTCCGGTATGAACATATTGGTAAAGTATTCCGTAATATAAAAGTGCTCGGCACTTCCCTCCTCCTGAACTGGGTGATTGGACCGGTATTGATGTTTGCATTGGCACTGTTGTTTCTGCATAACTACCCGGCATATATGACCGGCTTAATACTTATCGGACTTGCCCGATGTATTGCCATGGTGATTGTATGGAATGAGCTGGCGGATGGCAACAGGGAATATGCAGCCGGACTGGTAGCCCTGAACAGTATCTTCCAGGTATTACTATACAGCGTATATGCGTACCTGTTTATTACGATACTGCCTCCCCTGTTTGGAATCCACGGCATCGGCGTGAACATTTCTATTGGCGCCATCGCCAAAAGTGTGGGGCTTTACCTGGGTGTTCCTTTTGCTGCCGGTGTCATCAGCAGGTATGGTTTGATTGCTATGAAAGGAGAAAGCTGGTACCAGCAAAAATTTATTCCTTTTATATCTCCGCTCACACTTATTGCGCTGCTGTTCACTATCGTTATCATGTTCAGCCTCAAAGGAGAACTGATCGTACAATTGCCAATGGATGTGTTACGCATTGCCATTCCACTGGTGATCTACTTTGTACTGATGTTTGTCATCAGCTTCCTGGCAGGAAAAAAAGCGGGGGCTGACTATTCCCAAAGTGCTTCCATTGCATTCACAGCCGCCGGCAATAACTTTGAACTGGCCATAGCAGTGGCCATCGGCGTGTTTGGTATCAACAGCGGACAGGCCTTTGTTGGTGTAATTGGGCCATTGGTAGAAGTACCCGCGCTCATTGCCCTGGTAAACCTCGCGTTCTGGTTCAGAAAGAAATATTTTGATAAGATAGTTACCGTTAGCTAAAGAATAATTTACTTGATTATTAGCGCCACGCAGTAGCGTGGCTTTTTTGCGCCCAGTGGCGGTTTTGATATCCTGGAAACGGAATGTTGGCAGCAATGAGGCGACAATATCTGGAGAAGCATTCATCATAAAAAATTACAATCAAACTGATACCCCACACCACATTCTAATATTCTCGTAAAAATAATAACGACACGTGTGATTATTTAGACACTTCTGCGAATAATAATAGTGTTTGATTGTTAACCCACTATTATTCCGTTATGATTATTTATGCTGATACCTCCGTAATTGGAGGATGTTTCGATATTGAATTTAAAGAATTCAGTAATGCCCTATTTGAAGAGTTTAAACGAGGAGTCAAATATCTTGTTATTTCTGATCTTGTTGAACTGGAACTAAGGAATGCCAGGGAGGAAATTAATCTAAAACTTACTGATATACCTGACAAACATAAGATTGAACATAAGAATACGCCTGAAGCAGTAGCACTGGCCGAAGCCTATATTAGTGGCGGAGCATTAAGTAATAAAAGTTTTAATGATGCCCTGCATATTGCTATAGCTACGCTTAGTAAAGCCGAAGTGCTGGCAAGTTGGAATTTTAAACATATTGTCAATCTTAATCGAATTAAGTTATATAATTCCATTAACTTACAGTTGGGCTATCCTATTATTGAAATACGAACACCCCGGGAAATTTTAATACCCAACAAATATGAAAAAGAAGAAACCATATGATGCGGTTGCTGAAGTCAGAAAAATCCGTGATGAAATGAGTGTAAAGTATTGGAAAAACCACGATTTATTATTCGCAGATCTAAAAGCAGCCAGCGAATACTTTCAGCAGAAATACCAGGCCAGCACAACGGCAGGAAAGTAATATTGACCTCTGGGAAGGTATTATAACAGCCGAATATAGTATTAAACTACCAAAGATTTAGGGAGACCTACCACCGGTATTTTACTACATTTGAATCCCTATGCAATCATCCTTACTCAATTATAAAGGTCAGCAATTAACTACATTTCCGGCAAGCCTGCTGGAAAACAGAGATATTACCAACCTAAACCTGGCGAATAACCTGTTGACGGAAATCCCGGAGTGGTTTGCAGAAATGCGACACCTCAAGGTATTATATCTCTCCAATAACCAGTTGACAAATATGGAGGTACTAACGGCCATGCCGTCACTGGAAGTATTACATATCGATAATAACCGGATTACGGCTATACCAGACGGAATTGTTCATCTTAAACGTCTAAGACGCTTTTATGCCAATGGGAATCTTATCAGCGCTTTACCGGCGGCACTGTGTGAACTACCGGCACTAAATACCTTACTACTGGCTCATAATAAATTAACCTCGCTCTCTGATCAGTTAGGAAAATTACAGCAACTGGATACGCTCAATCTGTTTCACAACGAGTTAACACATATTCCAACCTCCATTGGTCAGTTATCGGCGTTGAATTATCTGCAGCTTGGCATGAACAAGATTAAATATTTACCGGAAAGCATTGGCCTTTGCCGTAATATCTACTCCCTCGAAGTTTTTTCAAACGAGCTGGAATATATACCTACACAACTGAAAAATATCACGCAGTTAGAAAATCTCAACATTGGTGATAATCATATCCGCCGGGTCGAAAATATACCAGCAAGCATAGATCGACTGAGCATTTATGCCAACCCGGTAAGCTATATAGATCCCGTCATTACAGAAAGATTCATACAAACAGCTCCTGCGAAGGATTTCAGGGTCTATCTATACGTAGATAAACAGCAATATGATCACTTAAGGCTGCAGAAAAGTGCCTTCCGGGATAGCCTTAAAATTATAGATATCCCCTCAGGGAAAATTTACGTGTTTGACTATAAAGACATGCCGCAGGCATTAACGGAAAAATGGCAACTTAAAAGAAGTCGTGATGACGACACCATTCATTAATATCCCCTCACGCAAAAACCTTGTAGCACTAGGTCTACAAGGTCAGGTACACAAAACAATACTTTTTACGCCCGCTTCTTATACGCCCGCATAGCGAAGAAATAGCCTACGATCATAATACCAATACACCAGGCCAGCGCAATCCAGATATCATTACCTACCGGTTTATTCGATAATAATGAGCGGATCGTGTTTACAATAGAAGTCACGGGTTGATTCTCTGCAAATATCCGCACGCCCCGCGGCATTGTTTTAGTGGGCACAAATGCGGAGCTGATCAATGGCAGGAAGTGGATAGGATAAGCAATAGCCGCAGCGCCATCCACGGTTTTCGCGGTCAATCCGGCGATCGCCGAGATCCAGGTCAGCATCAGTGTAAACAGGGCCAATATGCCAGCCACGGCTAACCAGGAAAAAATACCTGCGGAAGAACGAAAGCCCATTAATAACGCAACAAGTACAATCACTACCAGGGAAAGAAAATTGGATGCCAGTGACGTGAGTACATGTCCCCATAGCGCGGCAGAACGCGCAATTGGCATAGAATGAAACCGTTCAAAAATGCCCCGCTGCATATCCAGGAACAGCCGGTACGACGTATATCCCATACTGTTAGCAATCGCCATCAGCATAATACCGGGCAACAGGTAATTGACGTAGTTGTCGGCCCCGCTCTGGATGGCTCCGCCCAGTACATACACAAACAGTAGCATCAGGGCGATGGGCATAATAGTGACGGTGATAATGGTGTCCATGCTGCGAAAAACATGACGCATAGAACGACCTAACATCACCCGCATGTCTGTAAAAAAGTAAGAGGGTATCGTATTCATTTTATTTTCCGTTTTTTTTACCAACGATGGACAGAAATATCTCTTCCAATGTCAGCTGTTTTTCAATGTATTCTACTTTAGCAGGTGGGAACAGCTTTTTCAGCTCTTCCAGCGTACCGCTTACCATAATTTTACCTTCGTGAAGAATGGCCATTCTATCGGCCAGTTGTTCAGCTTCTTCCAAATACTGGGTAGTCAGTAATACCGTTTTGCCGCTGCTGGACAGCTCTTTAACAATCTTCCAGACTTCAATGCGGGCTTCCGGATCCAGCCCTGTAGTGGGTTCGTCGAGGAAAATCAGCTGCGAATCTCCCACCAGGCTCATGGCAATATCGAGGCGACGGCGCATACCGCCCGAATAAGTAGACACTTTACGGTCTGCCGCCTCTGTTAAACCAAAGCGGAGCAGCAAATCCGCTGCTATCTGCTGCGGACCAGCCAGGTGGCGCAGCCGGGCAATCAGGACCAGGTTTTCCCTCCCGGTGAGAATTTCATCTACAGCGGCAAACTGCCCGGTGAGGCTGATAGACTGCCGCACGTGGTCGGGTGATGTCACCACATCAAATCCATTTACCCTTACCTGCCCGCTGTCTGGTTTCAACAACGTAGTGAGGATTTTAACGATGGTGGTTTTACCGGCACCGTTGGGGCCGAGCAGGGCGAAAATACTGCCCTTCTCTACCTGGAAATCTACGCCTGCTAATACAGGCAGATCTTTGTAGGACTTTTTCAATCCTTGTACTGAAATAGCGATTTCATGTTGCGACATGTCTTATTTCCTTATGCTGTTAACAATATGATACCTGTCAAATCTGCTTTCCCATTTTTCAGGAATTCGTAAGTGAGCCGGTCCGCTTCACAGTCCACAAACCGGATTTTTTTCAGATTCCTGCCTTTAAAGAAAGTATTGGTGAGTGTTGTATTCCGGAAGGTGACGTTGGAGAAGGTAGCGTCTTCAAAATAGCAATCTTCCACCACGCCGTCAATCACCACATCAGCAATATGCGTGGCATTAAAAGCAGTGCGATGCAGGATGGCATTGGTGAGGGTATTTTTTTCCAGGGAGCAGGACTTAAACACCGCCCCACTGAAATCGGCCCCTGTGAAATTACAGTTCCTGATATGGCAACGGGTGAATTCCGCTTCGTTCAGCTGGCCGTCCCTGAAAACATTTGTTTGCAGGCTACAGCTCTGCAGGACGCTACGGCTCAAGTCTGAACCCGTAAAGTCACAGCTATCGATGCTATTGCCTTTCATCAGCAAGCCTGATAGATCCGATCCCACAAACTTGCAGGTCTGCAAATTGGAGCCGCTGAACTTCTCATGTAGGTGCTTCAACCCGGAAAAGTCGGCCCGTACCCAGTTGCCACGTGACATATCCCAGGCGGGTTTGTCCGGTCCTTTTTCCGCAGGCAAGTCCACCGAAGGAATAACGGAGGAGGTTTCAGTGACAACAGAAGGGAAGCTGTCTGAAAAATAGTTGAGGTCCACTCCCAGGATTTCCGCCAGCCGGTTAAAAGTAATAATGTCCGGAATGGATTCTCCTCGTTCCCACTTTCCAACAGCCTGCGGGCTAATAAATAAACGTTGGGCGAGTTGTGCCTGAGACATATTGATCTCTTTTCGCGCTTTGGCAATTTTGCCACCAATCATACCTGGTTCCATAACTGCTATCTTTTGTTTTTTTTCGATAGCTCAAAGGTAATGGGGTTCATTTCCATAACGATCAAAGATGCCGCAACTGTTAGTTGTAATTGCGCTACTTGCAGTTGTAATGCCACAACTGCGGGTGGTATCCGGGGAGAACGGGGCTTTCGATCGCCGGGGGCAGCAGCAACCGAACCTCCTGTCCCGGTTTTCCGGTTGCATTTACAGGGGTTTCTTGGGGGGTAGTCTACAACCCGTCATTACACAAAAAAGCCGCCTACATGAAAAGTAGGCGGCTCCGTTTAACTCCGTTTATATCAGGCACGTGTTTTCTTTAGTTTCGCTTCCACTTTTTCACCAGGCTTGCTGATGGTCACCACTTTTTTCACGACTGCGCTGGTACCGGTGCTGTAATTTCGGTCAACCGTATTGGTGGTGGAACCCTGGAACATTCCATTAATATAGTGATCAGTGTAGCCGGTTACTTCTGTTTGGGTATAGGCGTGATCATAGCCAAATTCAGTATATAACAGGTACTCACCTGGCATGAGGTTCACGAATTCGTAATGTCCCTGATCATCATATACGCGGGTGCTTTTAATACATGCGGCGGCTTCGTCCAGTAAGGCGATCCCTTCCCTCCCTTTTTTACGTTGGGCATCGTTTACTTTCACCCACTCTTTAAAATAATCATTGTAAGGGATGAGGATCACCTGGGTACCCCTGGGGGCCACTTGTTTGGCTTTGATATTCATCACCTGCATTTTGGAGAAGACAGTACCATTATCATCAAAATCGCGGGCAAACACTTGCCCGTAAATGATGGAGTTGCCTCCTTTTACCATTTTCATGGTCTGGTCTTTATCAAAGGGTGCTTTGATAGAATTGAAATCTGTTTCTGCATCCACCATCCTGATCTGGGTGCCATTGGCCCAGCTATCGATTTGCCAGAGGCGCCGTGTTTTCTTATCGATATAGGATATGGATTTTTCACCGGTGGAAGGCTCTACCACGGTTACCGCCCATACATCGTGCTTACCGGTGTATTTGCTGACCCAGGTGCTGTTGGTCACCTCTTCCACCACCGCCTTCTTCACGTTTTCCGTATTCTCCGGTTTGTATTCGTATACCGGTAAATCGGTGCTATAGCCGGAAGTCAGCGGCAACAGGGATAATAGGAACGGGTATGTATAGCTGTCGATGAAATATTGGTTGCCCGCTTCTTTGATCTGGGTTCTTTTACTGGTTTTCTTGTCCACATAATAACCGGTAACGTCCTTGTCGAAGTGCAGTACCATGTCTTTAAGCGTACTATGAGAAGCCCTGTAAACAGGTTTAAAATTGGCCAGGTTAGATACAGCGGTATCTTTCCACTCTTCCAGGCCGATCAGGGCCATGTTGGTGGTGAGCGCCAGTTTATCGCCGGTGGTATTGATACCAATAGTAAAGGTTCCGATAGGCGATTCGCTACTACCATCTACCATATAACAGGCAAGGGTATATTTACCATTCTTCAGTAATTTACTGTCGAACGGCCCCTGTGCCTGGCTATTGGCAGTAAAGAATGCTACAGCGGCCACTATGAGGCCCGATTGGCGGAAATAAGAAAGCATAGTTTTGATGGTTTTTCTGACAACACAAAAATAGATGATTCCAAATATGTGGCATATACTTGGAAACAAGTAGGCAAATATACCTGTTTCCAGGTAGGTGGTATTGATGACAAATGATTTTCTTCTTCCAAAAACAGGGTTATCATCAGCGTCGCAATTAACCCTTTAAATTGTCGTATCTCCCCACCCTCCCAACCAAATTTTCGGGACATCTTTGTTGTGTCAATGAATGGCAATGGAGCAGCAACCATTTAAAAAACGGGCGGAACCGAAAAGCCAGAAGAGTAGGAACAAAAAAGTATCTTATGTCAAACAATAATGTTTCATTGCACAGGGTTCTTAAAACCACTCCGGAAAAATTATACCGCGCGTTTACAGAAGCTACTGCTATTGCTTCCTGGTTACCTCCTTACGGTTTTCTTTGCACCGTTCACGAAATGAACGTAAAAGTTGGTGGAACCTTTAAGATGTCATTCCAGAATTTCGGTACCGGCCACAGTCACTCGTTTGGTGGCAGTTACCTGGAACTCAAGCCTGGTGAGGGATTAAAATATTCTGATAAATTTGATGATCCTAATTTGCCGGGAGAAATGATTACTACAGTTGTTCTCCGGAAAAATATGGCGGGTACAGAAATAAAAATTACGCAGGAAAATATTCCGGCAATGATACCGGCAGAAATGTGTTACCTGGGCTGGCAGGAATCATTGGAGAAGCTGGCAAAGCTGGTAGAACCAGAAATCCCGGATGGCTTCTGATAGTATATAATATCAAAACGCATCAACAGTAATGCACCTGGAAGTATATGTTCCAGGTGCATTTGCATTTCAGGAATCATCTCATTTACCAGGCACGGGCATCTTACTATTTTTTATTATCTTAATGTATTGTCTGAATAAACGAACAATGCCTATGAGATTCCATATGCGCAAACTTTTACATCTGTTCACTGACAGGCGGTTTCCCTGCTTCCTGCTCTATTTTTTGTTGGCAGTGATACCCGGCCAGGCGCAACAAAGGGATACCAGTCGCTCCCTCCCAAAGACCGATAGCAACAGCTTCGTCACTAATATGCAGCAATATGGGAAATCGGCGTCCCAAAAATATATCAACGAGTTTGCCGCCAGGAAAGTAGCCCTGCACCAGGACCTGCTCTTTGAACAAACCAACATCATCCTGCAACGCGCCAAAAACTACCTGCGTACGGGTATTGATACCAACCACATCAAAAATTCCCTGGATAAAATAAAAACCTGGTCGGCACTTGCGGGCGATGGTATATTTGTTAATAAAGGCAGTGCCCAGTCTTACCGGAATCTCACCAACACGTACAACCTGTTGCTGGTGCTACAGAAACAACTGGCAGACATAAAAACCAGCCTTGATAAATATCATACAGTTCTGACTACTTTCACCTACGAACTGGACTCTCTGTCTACTGATCCTGCCCTCTTTACCTTTCCGGATGACTCCCTCCAATTGGTCAGGTACCTTCAAAAGATGAAAAATATTGCGCATGGACTCACTCCCATGAACTCGCAACTGAAGCGGGCTATTGCCAATGTGGAAGAGTTGTTGGCCCCCACCAATGCATTGTTATTTGACCTCACTTCCCAGATGGAAGAAATAGAGCAATACCAGCTAACCATTTATGCGCGGACGTTCGACAGCGAATTCCCGGCGTTATGGCAACCTTTCCAAAAGGCAAGGCCACTAAAAACCATTCTTTATTATTCCTGGCAGAAATCATTACTCACCCTCCGGTTTTATTTAGCCAATAACAAAGGAAAGGTGTTCATGACCCTGCTGGTATTGTTAGGCGCTATCTTTTATATCCGGTCGCTGAAAAAAGTAAGTAGTCAATCTGAATACACGCAAACGGATAAACGATTATTGTTTAAGTCGACCGTATTATCTGCCATCATCGTGGTATTCAGCTTGTTCCAGTTCCTGTTTTTAGCGCAACCTTTTCTGTTTACCTGCCTGTGCTGGACATTTCCGGCCATATCCCTGACATTTGTTTTCCGGGGTTTTATCAGCCGGTATTGGATGCGTTTCTGGGTGATGTTGCTGGTATTATTTTTCCTGGCCTGCCTGGATAATCTGGTTTTACAGGCTTCCCGGCCGGAGCGTTGGGCAATGTTAGTGTTAGCGCTGTGTGGGGTTGTACTGGGTATTTCGGCCCTGTGTCCCTCCAACAGGGCGCAGCTGAAAGAACAGTGGATTGTTTATGCCATCGGCTTAATGGTGATATTGGAACTGGCATCCATCGTGACTAACCTGGTGGGCTGTTACAATCTCTCCAAAACGCTGCTGACAAGTGGATACTTTAATGCGGTGATTGCGATCCTCTTTCTATGGACTGTCCGGATTATTAATGAAGCCATGGAGGTGGGTACTATTGTGTATACCAGTGCTGATCCCGGGCCTTTAAACATCAACTTCCAGAAAATAGGTAACCGCTCCCATCCCTTGTTTTATCTACTGCTGATAATAGGTTGGTTTGTGTTGTTTGGCCGCAATTTTTACGCTTTCAAATTAATGACAGATCCATTCAGGGCCTTCCTCTCCGCGGAGCGGCAGATTGGGGACTTTACATTTAGCATTGATAACATCACGCTGTTTATAGCCATTGTAATGTTATCGGTCGTTATATCCAGGATTGTGTCTTTCTTCGCCGGTGACAACAACAGGTATACCACCAACACTCCGGGAAGGAGGCGCACAGGCCTGGGTAGTTGGATATTGCTGGTACGCATTGCGATCATCACCATTGGTGTATTACTGGCTTTTGCAGCGGCAGGCATACCTATGAGCAGGGTGGCATTGTTTATGGGCGCCATTGGCGTTGGTATCGGCTTTGGGCTGCAATCCCTGGTCAACAACCTGGTGAGTGGGCTCATCATTGCATTTGAAAAGCCTATCAATGTCGGCGATGTGATTGACATCAAAGACCAGTCAGGAAAGGTAAAATCCATCGGTTTCCGCAGCAGTACTATTGCTACCACAGACGGCGCCGATTTGATTATGCCCAATGGCGACCTGCTAACCGCCCATCTCCTTAACTGGACCTCCAATGGCCATAAACGCAGGATGACGATTATCGTAGGAGTATCTTACGATACGGATCTTGACAAAGCCAAAGAGATACTGCTCCCACTCTTTGCCGGGGATAAACGTATCCTCAGCAACCCGGCGCCGAAGGTGCTCTTTAAAGAATTTAACCAGAGTTCCATCGATATACAGTTATTCTTCTGGGTAAGGCACCTGGTCGAAGCAGTGGATATTAAAAGTGACCTGATTGCGGCTATTACCAATGCCTTCCGGGAACATGGTATCAGTATTCCTTTCCCACAACAGGATATACATATTTCGCCGTTGAATCCGCCAACGGATGATCCGGGGAGTAAATAAAAAAAAAGGCCCACGCTACGTTATGCGTGGGCTTTTTTTTATTTGCTCCTGTCATACTCTTCCATAAATTTCCACACTTACTTTATCTCCGGCTTCCTTACCAATGGCTTTGCGGGTTTTCTGGTTAACCCCCATCAGGTGCGTACCATTTTTAAGGGGTAAGAATGAATTTTCGAATTCATACCCATCTATATTACCGCGCACCTTTACAGGGCGCCTGGTACCAAAGGTATCCGATACACCATCCCAGACAACATAAGTCCATGATCCTTTACCCGGTTCAGTTTGCAGGGTTGTATGCAGCTTGATGTTTGTTTTTTGTGCCATGGTATACTGGTTAAGATTTGAAGAAAGGGGTTAGCACCGACAGTACAACTTCTGCCGCAGGCAAATGATCTTGTCCTTTTGCCACGGTATAAGCAGCGCCCGGAATAGCCTCCTGTAGCTGTTTGGCCACTTCCTGTATAGATTCAGGGCTTTTTTCTCCCACAATAACCTGGGTAGGTGTAGTGAGGGTGGCGGCTTCTTTTACCGGTGCTAAAGTACCTGCCAGCGTGGTATCATAAGCCAATGTGGGCGCCAGGTCAACCATGATCTGCCAGTCGGGGTAGAAGCTGTCGAAAGCCTCCTGTGGAATACCGATCCCTTCCAGGAACCCGGTGATCGCTTCCTGGTTCTTTCCTTCTTTCAACAACTGGTACAGTCCACTGCTAAGTGCTTTGAATTCATCCAGACCGGCGGCATTACTGCAATAGGCGGCATCGTACATGGCCAGTTTGGTTACTTTGTTACCGAGGGCCATGGCGGCTTTCAGGGTCAGTATCGCGCCGGAAGAATGACCATAGAGGTATGCTTGTCCTCCTTCCGCATCAATCATTGCTTCAATATCTTCTACCTCCCGTTCTACGGCATAAGGCTGTGTATCGCCACTATCTCCCCGGCCACGGCGATCATAGTTGTATACCGTAAATTCCGTTGAAAAAACGGACACATCATACAGGACCGGCCTGAACTCCCGGTAGCAGGTAGCGCCGGTAATAAGAATTAAGGCAGGGCCTTTGCCAGTTACATTATAGGCCAGTACAGTTCCATCTTTAGAGCGCGTTGTTTTCATCATGATCTGTTTTTAATGTTTTCGATGTAGATACAACACAAAGGTAGATGGTCCATAGGGAGCCACTTGGTTCATAATCCGCTTTGAATGGTCAATTTACCTGTTGGACTGATTTCTGAATTCGAGGGGGGTAGCGCCGGTATTTTTCTTAAAGAACTTATTAAAATTTGCGGGATCAGAAAAATTCAACTGGTAACAGATTTCGGTAATATCGAGGTTGGTATAAAGGATTAAGGATTTCGCTTCTGTTACAATTCTTTGGTGGATGAAGAACAGGGCATTTTGTCCTGTTGCATTTTTGATATACTCAGAGAGATATTTGGGCGTAATAGAGAGCATGGCGGCATACTCATTCACCGTTCTTTTGTCTATGTAATTGTCGTTCACCAGCTGCATATATTGTTTGAACAAAACAGACTCCGGCCGGACAATCCTATCCTGTTGCTGACTAAGCTGTACAAATCCTTTTAATTGATATAAGGTAGCCAATATTTTCAAGCTGGCTACCGTATGTTGTTTATCATCCGACTTTTCATAGGCTTCGTAAAAATCTTCAAACGATTTTGAAAACGTCTCAAACTGTTCGTCGGATAATTCAAAAAAATGGGTTTGCTGCACATCGAAAAATGGGAACTGTTTTTCAAAATCAGGTCTGAAAAAGGAGAAGCAAGGCAACTTAAAATAAATAAGGTATCCGTAAGCGTATTCCGTGCGATAGAAGCTGGAAAGCAGACCCGGCGCCTGAAAAACGAGCGAACTATTCATACGCATTTCCTTCATGTTATCATACACGATGCGGGATTGTCCTACGCCGCTGAGGAGTGCCATAAAATAAAATGACCTTCTGAAAGGAGGCTTGTAGAATTTTTTTACGTCTTCTCCTTTGCTTACCCTGAAACAGAAGAGATCCGGGTTAGTCGTTCTGTCGGGAAATGGCGTACTGGCAAAGAATTCATTGATATCATCGTAGAAAGGAATGACCGCTTTGGAATTACCCATTATTGAAAGCCGTTTTAGTCAGGAATGGTGCTACAGTTTTTGATGTTTCCGATTTATTGAAGATAAGGAAAAGATAAAAGCCAAAGAAAGTGTTTCAAAAGTAATTTTGAGACCGCTCCTGGTATCAAAGGTATGCTGAAAAGTACATGGTCTACTTACCATTTCACAACAAGTACTGATCATTTCACGACAAAAAAAGGCTGGCCGTTTAATTTTGGGTCAGCCTTTTAAACATGAAAACTTCAGTGCCGTTATGCTCCAGCTTTAACATATACTTAAATATAGCAGTAGTCTGTTCTTTCAGGAGTCCATATTGAACATAATAACACACACCTGAAAATACCTCCTTATAAAGCCTATCTTCTCCGTACTTCCAGGATTAATGAATCCTTCTGTTCGTTAACATTAACTGTTATAAAAATCTTCTCCCATGATCAGGTATTTATCCGTTGTTATTGCTCTAGGTTTTATGCAGACTAGCTGCAACAATGCAAAGCATCCAATAACAGTCAATACCAGTCAACCGCAGCTGGTGAAAACAGTCTTATACGCCGCTTCAGTGGGAGATAGTTTTTATATTTCTGTGAGCCTGCCCGCTGACTACTATCAGGTGCCTCAACAGCGATACCCGGTAGTATACCTGCTGGATGCCAACCTCTATTTTGATATCATGGCCACCACGCTTCATAGTTATACAGAAGTTGGACTATCACCTAATGCCATCCTGGTAGGTATTGGTTATAAAGATTTTTCCACCATGGATTCCCTTCGCAACCGGGATTACACGTATCCCCTGGCGATTCCGGAATACGAAATGAGTACCAGTGGCGGTGCAGATAAGTTCCTCTCCTTTATCGATACCACGCTGATACCTTTCATAGATAAGGCTTATCACGGAGATACTACCCAACGCATATTAATGGGTCATTCTTTGGGAGGGTACTTTACGCTATATGCATTGCTGCAGAAACTCTCCGGCCATGATAATGGATTCACCAGTTATATTGCTGCAAGTCCTTCGTTGCATTACAATCACCACTATTTGCCGGAGCAGTTCCAGAAAGCAAACGTGCAACAGGGAACACCAATGAAAATCAATTCCTATTTCACATTCGGAGGACTCGAAGATGTTGAAAACACAGATAGTAATGCGATTAAACTATCTGAACTGATTACACAATTATCGCAAATCCTTACCAGGAATGGGGTGAATGTTAAGGGAAATATTTACAGTAACCTGGATCATATGGATACACAGCTGCCGACTTTTATTAAGGGGTTGCAATGGGTAAATGATAAAAAATGAAATCACTCATTGAGAAGGGTAAATCATATAAACAAGGCCAAGTTGGGGTTACCAGTAACTGATAAAAAGGCGACCGTCCCCTGTCAATGGAGATGGTCGCTCTTAAAACAAATAAAATTTCTGCCGCTATTAGTTTGTACCACAACCTCCTGCACCGGTATAAACACTCTGTCCTGATGTATAGCTCACCGTAAGGTGGTAAGCCACAATAGTAGATTGCCAGGTACCCATGGGCTTATTAAATACCCTCGCCGCACAAGGCGTAGCGTCCGGAGGGCAGTTAGCCGGGTAATCAAACATGCAGGCATTTACATTAAAAAGCAAACCTGGAGGCGCACTTAAATTGTTAAAGGTATAACCATTAGCGTACTTAGGCGGGATACAGGATACCGGAGGGTCATCGTCCGCAGTAGCGAGCTTCGCATTAGCAGGTGGCTTGGCATCATAATTCACCATCGTTACAATATCTTCTATCATCTCCCGCTTTTTATCCGCAGGCAGTTCGGAGGCTTCCAATAATGCGGTAGCACGACGAATATTCTCCGCTTTGTCCATTGTCAACTGGATGGCAGCCCCATTGGTTTTATCAGGTTGTTGGCTGGTTGTTGGCTTATCTTGTTTGGTACAACTAAAAATAGCCAGCATAAGCAGGCAGGCGAGGGTGATTTTTTTCATAGTACTGAAAGGTTTTTATAACTAGGTTTTTTAATGGTGCCGGCACCCTACAAAACTAATCATACCGGCATTCACACACTATCCGATTTTTTTTACTTTATGTACTATTTTTTTTACATTCAGGTAATATTCTTTCTTGTCAATCAACCATTACAAAAACCCACCATCAAAAATCCTGACAAAAACCCATGAGCATTATTTTCAAAAATGTCCTCGTACAATTACGAAAGTCGAAAGGCTGTACCCAACAACACGTTGCCTCTTACGTATTAGTGAGCCGCCCCACTTACATCGGCTGGGAGCGCAATGTGGGAGATTTGCCGTTATCCAAATTACTGCTGCTGGCAGATTTTTACCAACTGAGTATGCCAGATTTCATTACCCTGATTCTGGAAGACAATAAAACGTCCAATACCTGCGGCGACCACCGTCTCTTACATCATGAAATCAGCATCCTGAGAAAGGAGGTAAAAGAAATAAAGGAGATGCTGACAAGTCCTGATTCCATGATCAGTACACAATAAGCAGGTGTTACAAAACATTCCAACTTTCGGCACTAATCTAAAAAGGTGCAAACGTAAAGTCTGTGCTGACGATACGTTTGCACCTTTTTAGATTAGTGCCGAAAATATATTTTTACCAGGGCTTTTATACGCCAAATTGCCTCAGATGGTGATCACAATGTTTATATACTAATTCTCCCAATTGTTTTTTGGTCAATTTTCCGAAAAACCAATGCGTAAAATATTCCCGGGAAAAAGTGCTGTACCTGGTAATGACCTGCTTCCAGTTGTTCTTCTCTGTTGCGAGGTCTAAATGCGTATCTGTTACTTTAAACTGCTGCCCTGTTGGGGCGTTTTTACCCATTACTGATGCTTCATTTCTCAATATAGCAGCAATGGCATGCTTCCCTAATATCCGTCCCAAAAAAGAACGTGGTACGGCTACGTTGCCAAAGTAATATTCATCACAAAGCCTGCAATGCTTTGCCATTTGCGCTACGGTCATTTTGCCCCATTGGGCTTTGTTTTCTTCCTGCAGTGAATCAATTCTATTCACTACTTCCGTTCGTATTTCTTCGTTAAATATAGACTTCATCTTTTAGGATGCTAATTGTGCCAATGAAAACCAATTGCCGGAGTCGTCGAGGAATAAGGCCTCGAAGCCATAGAATTCTTTGGTGGGTGCTTTTTTAAACACAACGCCTTTAGACTTCAACTCTTCATAGGTAGCCATAATATCATTACAGGTAAATACGGCACATCCGAATGCACCTTTCCTGATTAAAGCGGTCATAGATGCTACCGTTTCCTTGTCGAACATAGGGCCTTCAGTGAGCAGGAAAAGGGTTATTTCCAGCTCCGGCTGTTCCGGAGGGGTCACCGTAAGCCAGCGTGCTCCGTCACCCATGGGGGCATCCGTATGGACTTTAAAGCCCAGCTTATTCACATAGAAATCGTAGGCGCTGTCCTGGTTGAGCACATAAATGCTGGTATGCGTAAGTTTCGTGATCATGATTTACTTTTTACGAAGGTGGGTATTTTGCTGTTTTATGACCTCTTAAAAATTGCTATTTTGTCCAACCCAGTGTTTCTGCGAAACAATTGGGGACGAAGCACAATGGATTGTCCTGGATAGCGATGCGCTTCATTTCCTGTTCTTTTTGGAATAAGGAAGGTGTTTTTCCCGTCATCCTTTTAAACATGCCTGCAAACGTAGTAGGGCTGTCGAACCCCACCAGTATAGTAGTTGCCAGCACGGATTCTCCTTTAGCCAGCAGGATTTTGGCATTCTCCAGCCTGACTTTTATCAAATAGTTTTTAGGGGTATAGCCATAGATTGTTTTGAACAAGCGGATAAAATGGAATTTAGAAAAGTGTGCCTGACCGGAGATATTACACAAATCGATATGCTGGGCAAAGTGATTGTCAATAAACAGCTTTGCCTTCACGATCCGCTGATATAAATAGATGCGCTCGTATTGTTCCATATAAATAGTAAGCCCACTAAATTTACGCCATTCGGCGGGGTATTCCTAATCAGGTTTCGCCATAGCTATGCCAACCGGCTTATTTTCCGGGCAAACCGTTCACTAAGTGCCTGCCAGGCTGCTGCATATTCGGGCTTGTTATAGCGTTGCTCCGCAAAGGCGTAGGTGGTAGCCGACAAATGCCAGTTAAACACATTTTCGAGGTATTTGATATCGTCTGTCATTACACGTTCCAGTACTTTTTGTTTAGAGACGCCGGCCTGCTCACAGTATCTGTCCAACCACGCCCCCCGGCCCTTTTTCACATACAGCACCAGTATGTCTTCCGTTATAAACGCAACGGGTACACGTTCCATCTGCCAGTCGTTCGTATCTATAACGATGCATAACAGGGCGTGTTCATAAAATTGTTCCGGTATATCCACCTGCAGAATAGCGCCATGAGCGGCGGCGATATAACACAGGTCGCGTGTAATCAGTTCAGCAGGCAGATAGCGCAGTGCTTTACCATCTCTTTGGGCGGCGGTTGTTGCCAACTCCATGGTGATGGCACCTGGTGGAAAATACTGCAATGCGCCGATGTAATAGGCCATTGCTTCCTGGCAGAGATTATTGGTACGCATTTCCATGGGTACACGTTTCAGGTCGCGCCAATTCCGGCGTACTTTGTTACGCCAGTATTCCAATGTTCGTTCCGCCGGTTCGAGTACGCTTTCCCCGGCAGCCAGGTCCCGGATGATTTCCTCAAAATCGGTAGTCAGTGGATTGTTGAGTAGCAGTTGCAAATTTTCCGAAATCACCGGATCCCCGTCTTCAGATTCTCCGCATTCGTTGGCAGCCGGGCTTTCCGGGTCGTTATCATTGTAATAAAACTGGCTGATGTTTTTCCGGAACGGCATCAGGTGGTAGTCATCTACTATCATAACGGGTGCAGTAAAAGTACCATCGCATTGCATCCAGCCATGATTGTAGTGTAGCAGGATCACCTCTTCCACGCGGATATCACCTTCCACCCGCACGGGTGATCCGCCTACCAGGAAATTACGGCAGCTAATATTGCCAGCCACATAGAGTGCAGGGCCATAGTCGCCCGTTTCGTTGAGTATACCGCCATCCACTGTGAGGTGGCCGAGCACCACCACGCCTAACGGCGAGCGGCCATCGGGCATTTTGTCCATTTTGTCGGAGTCGAGGATGAGGTCACCTTCCAGGTGCAGGTCGCCTTTATGCACGTAAAAATAGCCGTCTGCTCCGATGATGTCCATGAACGCCTCTTCACTTTCATGAATTTTAATCTGTACCTGGTGCTGGTTCAACACCTGTTCTCCAAAAACAATCTCAAATTCTCTAAGCATGGTACTAAGATCGTATAATTATGAATATCTGCCGGCGGTCATCATCTCCCGAAAACCCACCCCACTACCAACATACGTTTACTTTGTTTAATTTCACGGCCATGCAGGCTCCTTTATACGATCCATCGCTGGATGATTTTTTTGATATCATCAAACCATTCATCACCCTTTCGCCTGAAAGCAAAGCGGCGATGGCTGGCATGCTTGAAAAAAAAGAACTCCCCAGGGGACATCAACTGGTGAGTGCCGGAGCGGTGTGCAGGCATGTGTATTTTATAGCAAAAGGGCTTACCCGCACCTACTATGTCAAAGATGGCAAAGATGTAACGGACTGGATCAGTGTAGAAAAAACGATGGCTACTTCCATTGTGAGTTTTATCACCGGCATGCCGGATATACGCAGCATTGAACTACTGGAGCCCTCCGTACTATGGGCTATTGGCCATGACGACCTGCAGCGGCTTTACAATGAAAGCCATGAAATAGAACGTTTCGGAAGGTTGCTGGTCAGCTATGGCCTGGTACAAATGCAGCAACGCTTTGACGATCTCCACTTTGCTACTGCGCGTGAGCGTTACCGGAAGCTGATTACACAGCATCCCGGCATTGTGCAGCGGGTGCCATTGGGCATGGTAGCTTCTTACCTCGGTATTACGCAGGAAACCCTGAGTCGCATCCGCGCCGATTTTACTATTTGATAAATGTCAAAGGAAAAAAAGAGGCTTGTATTCACCTTTGTAATACAAAATTACAAGGTTATGAATACGCTTTTATGGATTATCCAAGGCTTACTGGCCGGCGTTTTTGGCTATTCCGGTCTCATGAAATCTACCCAAAAAAGAGACAAACTGGTACAGGTGGGTCAAACAGGGGTGGCTAATTTATCTTATCCGGTGATCCGTTTCATTGGTATCATAGAAATTTTAGGTGCCATTGGTATCGTGGCGCCTATGGCGACGGGTATCATGCCGCAATTAACAGCAGTATCGGCGCTGGGCTTTGCCGTGATTATGGTGATGGCGGCACCTATACACTACAAACGGCACGAATATGCCAGCGTGGCGTTTAACCTGCTACTGCTGGTGGCATCGCTGGGGGTAACGATCGGGAGATTTGCCTGAATTTATCATTGCACTTTAATAAAAGGGCAACGTTTTTTGTAAAAACGTTGCCCTCGCATAATTTTCTTATGACTGCTTACCAGCTTAATGTTGCCAGTACATCTTCGTCGGTGTCGTCATTAGGATCGCTGGGGTTCGGCTGAATGTTGGCGGTTAACCGGTATTGATCACCCAGTTGTAACGTTACCGTTTCTGTTCTGTAAGTAGCTTCACCAGGCCAGGTGGTAAAGCGCTGGTAGCCGCCTCTTGTCAGGTTCTCCAGGGTTACATAAGGCTGTTTCACACTGTGCCAGAGTGGAATGTTCAATCTCAATGTAACGGATCCATAGGTGTTAGATACAAATGTAACGCTGCGGTAAGGATCATTCGGCTGATCATCTTTTTTAGCGGCCACAAAATAATACCCGCTTACTACCTGATTTTTTTCTGCTACAGCTGGACGGTACGTTTCCAATGTTCCTGCATTTGATTGTGCTTTTACTGCTACAGAGGCGAATAAAGCCAGGCACAGGGAGAGATGTGTTACGATTTTTTTCATGTTGTTCGGGTTTTATTTACGGGTAATAAGATAGCAATGGTCATCTCTCTAAAACAATCCGGGTATCCATGCCTCCGGGGATATAACTAACGGGTAACCATACACGGCATTGATACGTTCTGACAAGGGTAAATATACTACTAAACTTACGGGGGTGCAATAGCCATTGCCCGGCATAATGATTTGTTAATCTATGCCGCCATCATGGTAAGCGCGCTGCCAGTTTTTCGGGCATATACTTTAATACCTGGTGAATCAATTTCCATTTAATACCCGGCACAATCGTAAACCGGTTGCCGGCGTTTACAATTTTATGGGCAATAAAAGCAGGTTCCATGAGCAAAGATTCCGGGAGATCCAGTCCGGCCGTCATCTTACTACGGATATACCCCGCTACAATCACATTCACGATTACTTTCCGCGCAAACAGGTATTGTCTTAATCCCGCCAGGTACTGTGTAAAGGCGGCTTTTGTACTGCCGTAAACAAAGTTACTTTTGCGGCCCCGCACACCAGAAAGAGAGGATAATCCAATGATGCGTTCCAGGTGATCATTATCACCATCTTTTATCATGATATTGATGATGGACACCGCCCCGGCATAATGTACCTGCATCATGCGGTAACTGCCTTCCCAGTTTACCAGTGCCTGGTCATTTGTTACCTGGAAGCCGGCGGCGTATACAACGATATGTGGCTTGGCAGGCAAACCGGCGTAGAATTGCGGATGCGATTCAAAAGCGGTGGCGTCAAAGTAGCAGATCGTTAACCGGTCCACGGGGGCTTTCCGCGCTTCCATAAACGCCTTTATTTCCGCGGTACTGCGGGAGGCAGCAATCACATGATAGCCTTTTTCGAGATACAGTAAGATCGCTTCTTTTGCTACATCGGAATTGGCGCCGAGTACCAGGACGGTTTTGGACATATGCTGTGTTATAGGGGTAAAAATAGGGATAACAAGGCCAATTATTTACTATTTTATTATTATCTTCGGAACATACCTATAAAATGAAATGATATCTATGGAAGTACATTGTGGATACAGTGATCCCAATTTTATGAGAATGGTATTCGTCATTATGCTCTTGGGGCTATTGTTAGTACTGGCTAACGCCTTTTTAATCATCCGGTACGTGATAGCAGGCATCCGCAGACGCAGACGGGAAAAAGCTATTTCCCGGGTTTAATCGCCGCCCTCCTTTTATAGTTCAGGGGAGTCTCCCCTGTCACCTGCGGGAACAGCCTTGCAAAATAATTAGGTGACTGAAAATTTAATTCAACCGCAGCACTGGCAATATCCCTGCTGCCGTCCCGGAGTAGGATCTGGCTATGCAGGATATTCACTACATGGATCCATTGCCTGGGAGGCTTACCTGTAGCCTGTTTAACGACTTTATTGAGATAATTTTCCGTGATACACCTACCATCAGCCCGAACTTTCTGTATATTGTAAAGTCGTAAGCCCAACTCTTCCGGCCGGCACTTCATTGCTGTCTTTTAAAATTTTACTCATATGCACCTGACTCCCAGAGAAACAGAAAAACTGTTGCTCCATTTGGCCGGAGAACTGGCTGCCAAGCGCAAAGCAAGGGGCCTGAAACTCAATTATCCTGAATCTATCGCCTACATCAGCAGTATACTGATGGAAGCGGCCCGCGACGGGCGCTCTGTGGCAGAGCTCATGCAGTATGGCGCTACCCTGCTGACACGTGAGGATGTCATGGAAGGTATTCCCGAAATGATTCATGACGTACAAATCGAAGCCACCTTTCCCGACGGCACTAAACTGGTCACTGTTCATCATCCCATCAGATAACCGCTAAACATCGCTCATATGATTCCTGGAGAATACTTTATCCCGGCAGGAGAGATCACCTGTAATGAAGGTCGCGCCACCGTTACCATAAAAGTGGTCAATACTGCGGATCGCCCGGTGCAGGTTGGCTCGCATTTCCACTTCTTTGAAGTGAACCGCAAAATGGACTTTGACCGCGAAAAAGCATTTGGTATGCGCCTCAACATTGCGGCAGGTACCGCTGTTCGCTTTGAACCTGGTGAAGAAAAAGAAGTAGAACTGGTGACCATCGGTGGTAACAGGAAAGCTTTTGGTCATAACAACCTGGTGAATGGCGACACCACCACCAACGCCGCCAAAGCGGTATCCATGGCGAAACTCGAACCCATGCACTTTAAAAACCAACCTCATGAGCCTGAAAATAAATAAAACCAAATACGCCAACCTGTATGGTCCTACCGTAGGCGATAAGGTGCGCCTGGGTGATACCAACCTGGTCATCGAAATCGAAAAAGATTTTAATACCTATGGGGAAGAAAATAAATTCGGTGGCGGCAAAACCGTGCGTGATGGAATGTCGCAATCCGGTACGGCACTGCGTCACGAAGGCGTACTTGATTTTGTGATTACCAACGTAGTATTACTGGATCACTGGGGCATCCTGAAAGGCGACCTCGGCATCAAAGACGGCCGCATTGTTGGCTTTGGCAAAGCGGGCAATCCCGATACCATGGACGGCATCTCTCCCAATATGATCATCGGCGCGTCTACAGAGGTACACGGCGGGGAAGGCCTCATTGCCACCGCAGGCGGTATTGATACACATATTCACTTTATTTCTCCGCAACAAATAGAAACAGCCCTCTTCAGTGGGATTACTACCATGATTGGTGGCGGTACCGGCCCGGCAGATGGGACCAACGCCACTACTGTTACACCTGGTAAATGGTTTATTGCCCGTATGCTGCAATCAGCGGAAGCATTTCCGATGAACCTGGGCTTCTTTGGCAAAGGTAACTGTGCTACAGAGGGACCGATTGCAGAACAGGTAGAAGCAGGCGCATTAGGGCTGAAAATCCACGAAGACTGGGGCTCTACGCCGGCTGTCATCGATGCTTCGCTGAAAGTAGCAGATAAATACGATGTACAGGTAGCTATCCACACGGATACGCTCAATGAAGCAGGCTTCCTGGAAGATACGATGAATGCCATCAACGGCCGCGTTATCCATACCTTCCACACGGAAGGCGCCGGCGGCGGTCATGCGCCGGATATCATCAAAGCAGCGATGTATCCAAATGTATTGCCGGCATCTACCAATCCTACCCGTCCGTTTACCAAAAACACCATCGATGAACACCTGGACATGCTGATGGTTTGTCATCACCTGAGCAAAAGCATTCCGGAAGACGTGGCCTTTGCCGACTCCCGTATCCGCCCGGAAACCATTGCCGCAGAAGATATCCTGCACGACCTGGGCGTATTCAGCATTATGAGCTCCGATTCCCAGGCCATGGGGCGTGTAGGCGAGGTAGTTACCCGCACCTGGCAAACGGCCGACAAAATGAAAGTACAACGCGGCTTCCTGCCGGAAGATGCATCCCATAACAATGACAACTTCCGCGCAAAACGCTACGTCGCTAAATATACCATCAACCCGGCCATTGCACATGGTATCGCTGAACATGTGGGCTCTGTTGAACCTGGCAAGTTTGCAGATGTGGTACTCTGGAAACCTGCCCTGTTTGGTGCTAAACCAGAAATGATTATTAAAGGCGGTATGATCATCGCCAGCAAAATGGGTGATCCCAATGCGAGCATTCCAACACCGCAGCCCGTGATTCTGCGTAAAATGTTTGGCGCCTACGGGAAAGCATTGTTACGCTCCTGCATTACGTTCGTTTCCCAGGCTTCCCTGGATAATGGTATTGTGCAGGAGTATGGCCTGGAAAAAGTAGTGCTGCCGGTGAAGGGCTGTCGGAATATTGGCAAGAAAGACCTGATCCACAACGACAAAACACCGGACATCACCGTAAACCCTGAAACCTACGAAGTACGCGTAGATGGTCAGGTGATTACTTGCGAACCTGTTGATGTAGTGCCTTTGGCGCAACGTTATTTCCTGTTTTGAGAAAAAAGAGTTGATATGATTATAGAATCAGTGCTGGGCAATACGGCCGATATATCCATCGCTCACCTGGAAGCAGATGTGCTCCACCTGGAATGGTTTGAAACCACCAAGCGTATCCAGCGTAAGAAAACGGCGGCAGGCCGCGAGATCGCTATTCGCTTTCTCCGGGAAGGTCAGCGCCTGCGCCAGGGTGATATCCTCGTGATGGATGAACAGCATGCAATTGTAGTGGATATTATTCCAAGTGATGCCATCGTGGTAACGCCCCGTAACCTGCTGGAGATGGGAAGTGTATGCTACGAAATCGGGAACAAACATCTCCCCGTATTCATACAAAACGAGCAGGTATTACTGCCTTTCGAAGCACCCATATTCCGCTGGCTCCAGGCCAGTGGATATGCCACCGAAAAGCAGCATACCCGTTTGACCAACCTGCTGAATGCGAATGTACAGCCGCATAGTCACGGTAGTGGTGGCAGTTCACTGTTCTCCAAAATTATGGGCCTAACATCGAAATAAATGATGACGAACCAATTCTTCCTTGGCAGCCTGCTGCATTTAAGTGATCCTACACTCCCCATTGGTGGCTATACGCACTCCAACGGACTGGAAACATATGTGCAACAGGGAATTGTTCACAACTCCGCCACGGCAGAACAATTTGTACAACAAATGCTGACGGCCAACCTGCACTTCAACGATGCGGCCTTTGCATGCCTGGCTTACCAGGCCGCTGCGGAGAATAATCTCCCTGCCCTCCTGCTACTGGATGCAGAACTGAGTGCGTTGAAACTGCCCGCAGAAATACGCAACGCCAGCCAGAAGTTGGGGCTGCGACTGATCAAAATTTTCCGCAGGCAGCAGGTATTTGCGTTTGCATCTGCCTATGAAAATGCCATCACTACGAAACAAACAGACGGACACTATGCCATTGCTTTTGGCGTATATGCGTCCCTGTTAGGCATTCCTTTGCCGGAAGCATTGTATGCATTTTATTACAACGCCGCCGCGGGGATGGTTACCAACGCAGTGAAGCTGGTGCCACTCGGTCAGCTGGACGGGCAAGATATCCTGTTTCGTATGCAAACCGTCATTGCCTCTCTGGTAGAAAAAACTATTCACCTGGACAGGGACCTGGTGGGCGTATGTAACACCGGCTTTGATATCCGTTGTATGCAGCATGAACGCCTGTACTCCAGGTTGTATATGTCTTAAATTATTTTAAAAATTACCGGTCATGAGTGATAGGAAATATGTAAAAATTGGCGTGGCCGGACCCGTAGGTTCCGGTAAAACAGCCCTGATTGAAAGGCTGTCCCGCCACCTGATGAATCAATATAGCATGGGTGTGATCACCAACGATATTTATACCAAAGAAGATGCGGAATACCTGACTAAAAACAGCCTGCTGCCCAAAGAGCGCATCATAGGTGTAGAAACCGGTGGATGCCCGCATACCGCCATCCGCGAGGATGCCAGCATGAACCTGGAAGCAGTAGATGAAATGGCGGCCCGCTTCCCCGATGTGGAACTCATCCTGATTGAAAGCGGCGGCGACAACCTGAGCGCTACATTTAGTCCCGATCTGGCCGATGTCACCATCTTTGTCATTGATGTAGCAGAGGGCGATAAAATCCCGCGTAAAGGCGGCCCTGGCATTACCCGCTCAGATCTGCTGGTGATCAATAAAATAGATCTGGCTCCTTACGTACATGCCGACCTGGGCGTGATGGAAAGAGATGCCCGCAAAATGCGCAACGGTAAACCATTTGTATTCACTAACCTGATGTCGTTACAAGGGCTCGATGCAGTGATTGGCTGGATTCAGAAATATGCATTGCTGGAAGACAGCGCAGAACCAGCTTTGGTGAGATAAACAAGCATGAAGAACAGGCTAACTATAACAAGCGGATTTAAAAACCAGCGATCGTACCTGAAAGATACGTTCTTCACGCCTCCTTTCCGGGTGGCGGACATCAGCGAGCATCGCAGCGATCCTGCGTTGTACCTGATGGTGATGAGCTCATCACCGGGGATGCTGGACGGAGACAAATACGATATTGATATTGTGGTAGAGGAAGGCAGTCGCCTCCAACTCCAGTCCCAGTCGTACCAGCGATTGTTCAATATGCGGCATGGCGCTACACAGCAGCAACGGATACAACTACATCCGGGTTCGGCTTTCAATTATGTGCAACACCCGGTGGTGCCGCATGAAAATGCCATTTTTAAAGGGCGGAACCGTATTGATGTGGCAGATAACTGCCTGCTGACATTCGGGGAAATTCTTACCTGTGGCCGGAAGCATTCCGGAGAAGTCTTCCAGTACCGGTCTTTCCATAACATCACGGAAATCTTTCATAACGGTCGTCTCCTGGTAAAGGATAACCTGCTGCTGCAACCTGCGCTGGTGGATATGGCCGCCATCGGACAAATGGAAGGATATACCCATCAGGCCACTTTACTGCATGTAAATACCTGCTCGGGGGTCACCGAAGACCATGTGAATAGTTTGTATGAGTTATTGGCAGATGCGAAAGCAGTATCCATTGGTATCAGCAGTCCCTGCCCGTCTGTGCTGGCAGTGCGTATCCTTGGCAATGGCGGGGAACAGCTGTTCTCCTGCCTGCAACGTATCGCCGCTTATTTCTGGACCATTGAAAAAAAGGTAACAGCGTCATGAATGCAGGATTAACCACACTTGTAGTATCAGCAGTTACCATCAGCTGTTTGCATACGGCTACCGGCCCGGATCATTATCTGCCGTTCATCGTTTTATCGCGCTCCCGTAAATGGAAGTTGTCTAAAACGATATTGTGGACGATACTCTGTGGCCTCGGACATATTTTCAGTTCCGTATTAATCGGGCTGCTGGGGGTATTACTGGGCTGGCAGTTGTCGAAGCTCACCTGGTTCCAGGATGTAAGAGGCAACCTCTCCGGATGGTGCCTGCTGGGATTTGGAACACTCTATTTACTCTGGGGACTACGTCAGGCCTGGCTGAATAAACCGCATAAACACTTTGATGTGTATGGCGACGGAGATATTTATGTATACGAACATAAACACGGCGAAATCGTATATCCGCAAAACCGGGTGAAGGTGACCCCGTGGATACTGTTTGCCATCTTCGTGATGGGCCCCAGCGAACCGCTGGTACCCTTGCTTTTTTATTCCGGTTCTCATCGCTCCGGGCTGGAAGTGATAGTATTGATAGCAGTATTCTCCATTACCACGGTATTAACCATGCTAACTATGGTACTGGTAGGCTGTTATGGCTACTCCATCATAAAAACAGATAAATTGGAACGTTATGTTCATGCCATAGGAGGAGCCGTGGTGACGCTTTGCGGCGTAGGAATGGTTTTCCTCGGCTGGTAAATTCAGCTGTGGAAGTAGATTGAATTACAAAATGAGTTTTTGATAAGTTAGATCAGCTGAAGTGAGCACTTATAATTGTATGCGGAGTTTAGTACTGATGCCTGTAGCTTCATCGATGATTTTCTGTGGATACCCAGCTATCTCCAGCAGCTTAATAGCATTCCTGGTGGTAAGGGGACCATGTTTCAACTTATGATCAAAATTGAGTTGACCTTCTATTACCGTTTCAGAAAAATGATACAATTCATACTCATCAGACAGCATCGCAGATAACTCGATGTCGTGTGTGGATACAAATACGAGGTTATTATACTTATTCAGGTAAGAAAGAATGGCTTTAGCCGCAGCAATACGCTCTACAGTATTGGTGCCTTTAAAAACCTCGTCCAGTATAAAGAAGCTTTGTGGTGCAGGTACTACTTCCCGGATCAGGGTATGCATGACTTCAACTTCCTGGAAATAATAGCTCCGGCCATCCTGCAGGCTGTCGTTGATCCGGATAGAAGAAAATAGCCGGAAGAAGGGCGCCCGGAAAGAGGTGGCAAAACACGTATGGATTGTTTGCGCCAATACGATATTGAGTGCAACTGTGCGCAGAAAGGTAGTTTTACCCGACATATTTGATCCTGTAATTAAAACACTTTTGCCATTCACACAGATATCATTAGGCACACAACCTGGTATCAGCAGGTGACAAATGCCCGCAGCCTCCAATACCCTCGATGCAGGCGAAAAAACGGGCACACAGGTGTTGGTACTGCCGGCACGCAGCGAAGCAATAGAAATACAGGCATCTATATTCCCTGTAAAACGGAATATTTCCAATATATCCTGCTTTCTTTTCCGGAGTTCATCTGCCAGGGCATAAAAGGCAAAAAACTCTACGAGCAGAAAGGCTTTCAGGTATTCAAACAAATAGGCAAAGAGCTTGCTAATATCGTCCTGTCCATTACCATGTCCGAAATTGATGAAAAGACTTTTACGCCTGAAGGTTTTCATCTGGCGTAACCCCTGCAATGATGCATCTTTATTAAATGGCATTTCCCTCACACACAATTTGCGGGTAATTTCCATTAAAAGATGAAATTGCGGGACCGACCGGATAAAACGCGCGGTATTATTCTTATTCCAGTAATGCAGGAAGACATTAAAAGACAACGGCAATAACAACCAGATCAGTAAAAAAGGATATAGTGGAGATAACACCAGCAATAGTACCACACTAGCCAGGGAAACAACCACCCAATGATACCATGCTGGCCGGGAGGGGAAGTTATCTTCCAGCAGGCTCGGAATATAGGCAGCATCATTATTTTGTAACGCTGCCAGCAGTAGCTGTACTTCTTCTCTTTCGGACGTATTATCTGCGAAGAAAGCTACCTGTTGCTCCAACCGCTTCAGCCTGGCGATATCATTGCCGGGCTTGCTCATTAAATCATATAGGAACTGCTGTCCTACTGGCGTACTGGTGCGATCTACAAAACAAAACACCTCGTCAAAATCAATATCTGCTTTCGTCTGATCTGATAGCAAATGAAAATGGTTATCGGTATTCACTGCCAGGTAACTGCCAATGCTGTCGAAGTTGAAGTACTCGGTTTTTACAGCTCCCCATTGCTGCCGTATCCTGTGCAGTTGTTTGCTTCTCCTTCGCCGGTATTGATTACTAAACAGTAACACCACTCCGACCAGTATAAACAGGAATACAAATAAGTATGGCATAATTACGTGAAGATTAATAAAATCCCAACAAATATACTTTATCGCGATATATTCTATCTCCTATAATTAACTATCTGCCGCCAAACATTTTACGGACTGCTACTGTTATATTTCCGACAACGGTTTATCCGTCATCTTTTCACCTCAAAACGTATGTTATGCCTTACTCTCCATTATTGATTAAACCATTCAGAGAAGAAGTGACTGAAGTTGGTGTGAAGGAGCTCCTGACTCCTGAAGACGTAGACAAAATCATGAACCTGGACGGCACCACCATGGTTTTCATCAACAGCGTATGCGGTTGTGCTGCTGGCACTGCGCGTCCTGCCATTCGAAAAATAATGGACGATGAATCCATCAAAAAGCCCGACAGGATAGTGAGTGTATTTGCAGGACAGGACCTGGAAGCTACTGCACGCTTCCGGAATTATATTCCGGATATTCCCCCTTCTTCTCCCTGTATTGCTTTTTTCAAAGACAAGGAACTGGTTTATTTTATGCCCAAATACCGTATTGAAAGCCGGGATACAAATAGAGTGGCCAGTGACCTGGCAGAGGTGCTCGAAGAATTTCTTACTGAGTAACATGATCCATTATGCAAAAACAGCCATGACGCTAACGCTGTTTTGAATGGCCGGACTTTTATGGTAAAACACTACAGCCGCTCACATCTGATGATGTAAACGGCTGTAATGTTTTTTGCCCTGGTTAAAGGGAAAATTGCCGGTGGCAATTTCTCTAGTTCCTTTTTGACGAAACGCTTCTTCGTATGCGATGCTTAAAGGCCCGTTTCAGTAATTTAAAATATGTTTTCAAAGGTAATTCGCCATTTTTCAAAGCGTCTAATGTCCCGGCAGATTCCCGGAAGTAATTCCGTTGCCCGATAACCTGCGTAAACAATTCCGGATGCACGATGCTTTTCACCGGTGCAGAAACGATATCTGGTCTTATTCCATTTTTTATTACCAGCAACATATTCTGCTTATACCACCAGTTTATTTTTTCATTATCCCAAAAAACCGGTCTCAAAACATCACAGGTACGATAACCTTGCTTATCGAATCGCTGTATCCAGTAATCCGTCCATTGTTCATTAATGTGATCCTGTCCTCCCTGGGAAGGGATGGCCGCAGAAAATAGTATGATATCACCCAGGGATGTCAGGGAAGCTACAAATGTCTCTGCTGCGCTATCAGCAAGATGTTCCGCTACTTCGAGGCTTACTACCAGGTCATATTTCCTGGTAACTATGATCGGTTTTTCCAGGTCCACTTCTTCAAACTCATCTTCGTCCAGTAACAGTTGTTGTTTGTCCACCCATTTTCCGTCTAATCCTTTCACGGTGGAAACACCATATTTTTTAAACACACTCGCAAAAGTTCCGAGTCCACACCCCACATCTATCAAACTTTCAGGAGACAACAGGTTAATAACATAAGGAACTATTTCTTCAGCAGCATCAGTATTATAATGCTCGGCAGGATACTCGAATTTCATCAGGACATACATTAAAGTTGGTACAAAAAAAATAAACTGTATTCGGGGAAGATAGATAAAATCAGTATTCTATCCTCAAAAAAAGTTAAAAAACATGCTACTTGCATTCTGTGACAAGTTGCCAAATTCAAATTTTGGCTGTAGAAAACAACTAGATAACTATCTACATTTATTAACCATATTTGACACCCGGCATAACAAGTTGGGTAACATCTATTCCCACAGCCACGTTGTTATTGGATTCCGCGTGCCTTGAAAGGCACAAAAATCGGGATATGCATTCATCGGGCGTAAAAAAAATTCCAAATTCTATTTGAAACTGTAGAAAATTCATATATTGGCAATAACAAGTAAGATATAGGTACCTATAATCTGGTGAAGCCTGGTGAACATCATTAATTCACGTTTAAATCCCGTTTTGAAAAATACTGTAACCCTTTAGTAGCTAAGGACTTCCTTTTCATTGTTACATTTTTTTTGCCAAGACCCATGTTGCCGTGTTTCCTGGCAATGCTACATATCCAATCACACTTACTACGAAATGGTTAACCTTAATTTTTAGTTTACGCTTATCTGATTTTTTATATGAAATAAAAGCACGCCAAACTACCAGGTGGTAATGAGAAAAGTAAGTACTCCCGTTACTTTTTTCGAAACATTAGAGTTATTTTTTAAATCCTGGATCAATTGGTTATAAAATTGACTCCAAAGATACCAAAATGGCTGTAGCAGCATGTTGGCGCTATTATTTCCAGCTATTATCTTATAACCTATGGAATCGACGGAAATGCGAATCCTGATTCAACCATCAATTCTATTTGCCAATGGCATTAAATAAATTCCCGTGTGACAGACAACTCGACTTAATGGACTGCGGCCCGGCCTGTCTGAAGATGATAGCTAAACATTATGGAAAGTATTATTCACTACAGTTTTTACGAGACAAGTGTGGCATCAGTAAAGAAGGAGTTTCATTCCATGATATCAGTTATGCCGGAGAACAAATTGGGTTAAGAACGCTGTCGTTGAAGTGCACAGTAAAAGACCTGGTAGAACGGATTCCTTTACCCGTAATTGTTCATTGGGACAACAGCCATTTCCTTGTTGTTTACAAAACAAATCCCAGGACCGGTGCTATATATACCTCAGATCCTGCTAACGGTTATGTAAAATATTCGGCGACTGAATTTTCAGAAAGATGGGTTAAACAAGGCAAAGGTAATGTGGGCGTACTGATGGCAATGGAGCCACAGGCCGACTTTTACGAAAGTCAGGAAGAAGAAAGAAGAACCCAGCGGAGAACGCTTGGCAACTTCCTGAACTATTTCCGCCCTTACAAGAAAAGCTTTGTGCACCTATGCGTTGTAATGATAGTCGTAACGCTGTTACAGTCATTGCTCCCATTTATCTCCAAAGCGATGATTGATGTTGGCATTCAAACGCATGATATTAACTTTCTGAATATCGTGTTAATTGCTAATGTCGTCATATATATCAGCATCCTACTATCGAACGTGGCGAGGGACTGGATATTACTGCATGTCACTTCCCGCGTAAATGTGGCCTTAATTTCAGATTATCTGAATAAGCTGATGCGTTTACCTATTAGTTTTTTCGAAAACAAATTAACAGGAGATATTCTGCAACGGGCGAATGATCATGAACGTATCCGGAATTTTGTGATGAACAACTCGCTAAGCATGCTTTTCTCTACTATCACATTTGTAATATTCTCGGTCGTTCTTTTAATATACAGTAAAACCGTATTTGTAATTTTCGCGGCCGGTAGTGTCTTGTACGTGATTTGGGTAATGGGCTTCCTGAAACTAAGAAAGAAACTGGATTGGCAGTACTTTGAGCTCTCTTCTAAAAACCAAAGTTATTGGGTGGAGACAATAGAAGCCATGCAGGATATTAAAATAAACAACTATGAGCAACCCAAACGCTGGAAATGGGAAGCTATCCAGGCAAAATTGTATAAGATAAATACGAGGTCTTTAAATGTAAACAATCTGCAGAATAGTGGTGCGCAATTCATTGACAGCGTGAAAAATCTCGTTATCGTATTTTATTGCGCGAAGGCAGTTATTGATGGTCAGATCACCTTTGGTGTCATGATTTCGACACAGTTTATCATTGGTATGTTAAACGCGCCGGTAGCACAGTTTATCGGGTTTATGATGAATTACCAATTAGCGAAGATCAGCTTCTTGCGGCTGAACGAAATACAAGAGTTGGAAGACGAACATATGCACGTAGGTGAAAATCCGATTGACCTACCTGACAAAAAAGACATCACACTTCAAAATGTCTATTTTCAATATACCGCTCATGGGGACGCAGTTTTGAAATCCATTAACCTGACCATTCCGGAGAAAAAAGTTACTGCCATCGTAGGCGATAGTGGTAGTGGTAAAACGACTTTGTTGAAATTAATTCTACGATTATACAAACCGTCACATGGAGAAATATTGCTGGGAAGCATGAATATTAATAATATCAGTTTGAAGCAATGGAGAGACCGATGTGGGGCGGTGATGCAGGATGGTAAAATATTCAATGACACTATCCTGAATAATATTGTACTGGATGATGAAAAAATTGACTATTGCCGTCTAAAAACAGCACTGGATACCGCCAATATTGCGCAGGAAATCGAACGCCTGCCATTGGGATACCAGACAAAAATGGGAGAACAGGGACGTGGATTAAGTGGGGGGCAAAAACAACGGGTATTGATTGCCCGCGCCTTATACAAGAATCCGGATTTTCTCTTTTTTGATGAAGCTACCAACTCATTGGATAGCCTCAATGAACAAAAGATTGTAGAAGCCCTGGATAATGTATTCCAGGACAAAACGGTAGTGGTCATTGCCCATCGGTTAAGTACTATCAGGAAAGCAGATCAGATTATTGTAATGCAGGACGGCACCATTGTAGAAATAGGCGATCATAATGGACTAATGCAAAAGAAAGGAAGATACTATCAACTTATCCAGTCGCAACTAGATTTAACCACAACAGTAGAGGCCTTGGTAGAAAGAATCAGTCAATCAACAGCAGATGAAACCGGACAACAATATATCGAATTATCATAATTCACCGAGATCAGAAGAAGTACAGGACATTATTGATCGCATGCCCACCAAATTCGGCGGGATAATAGCGCTCATCGTACTAGGTGTGTTGATATTGCTAATGGTATTCGGATGGTGTATCCGATATCCCGACATTATAAGCGGCTCTATTGTTATCAATACGCCTGTTTCACCGATCAAGCTGGTGGCATTACATTCCGGGCAGTTAAATTTAAATGGTATCAAAAGCCAGTCTGCCGTTAAAAAAGAGGAGGCTATTGCCGTAATTGAGAATGGCGTGTCTTATGACACCATGCGCATGGTAAAGCAAATACTCTTGTCTTACACCCCGGACGGTGACACCACCACGAATCTGTTAGATGTACTACCGGCCAAAATATCTCTGGGAGAGGTTACCAACAAGTATTACGCATTCCTGACAAGCTTGCAACTGCTTTATAATTTCAATACGGATTGCATTTATGATAAACAGTTGGATGGGTTTAAACAACTGAGTGAAGAACAGAAAAAAGAGGTTGACATAGGTGAAAAAGGAGTTTCTCTTGCAGAGGAGAACGACCACTTTGTAAATAAAGCATACCTCCGGGATTCATTTCTTTTTATTAATAAAGTAAGTGCTGAAGCGGAATTTGAAAGATCCAAACAAGTTTTACTGAGTAGTAAAACAGGCATTAACAATGCAAAAGGCAGCTACATTTCCTCAAGAAAGGAACTCCAACAAACACAAGGAAAAATAATAGAGCTGAATGTACATAAACTGGAAAAGCTAAGAGAGCTAAAACTGGGGATCCTGGCAGCCTATAATGATCTGATGGACAATATAACGTTATGGGAACAGAAGTATGTGCTGAAAGCTCCTTTTGATGGAAAGATTCAGTTCCTTAAGTTCTGGACAAATAAGCAGTTTGTGCAGGCAGGAGACCCTGTGTTTACCATTGTTCCAAGCGCATCGGAGCCTTATGGACAGGTGGTACTTCCCAGCTTTGGCGCGGGCAAAGTAAAAGTTGGCCAGGAAGTCATCGTAAAACTGAATGACTATCCCTATATGGAGTATGGTGCTGTAACGGGAAAAGTAGCCTCCATTTCTCTGACCACCAATACAGAACGAACAAAAGATGCAACCGTTGAAACCTACCTCGTTACCATAAAGTTCGACAATGGGCTCACTACTAACTATGGAGAACCATTGAGTTTTAAATATGAAGCAGCAGGTAGTGCAGAGATTATTACAAAAGATCGTGTGCTGATTGAAAGACTTTTCGATAACCTGCGGTACACACTGAAAAAGTAGTTTATAGTTTTCGAAACCTATATTTTTTTACATTTTTTTTTCAATTTTAAAACCATTAATATGAGCAAAAAATTAAAGTTGCCCTTTATGGAATTGCATAAAGAGCTTTATGAAATTTTATCACCAGAAGAATTAAAAGGTATTATTGGCGGACTGGGTGCCTGGGATACCAATCAGGGCTTCCTTAACAATATCAATGAAATGATTTCATCCGGAATGTTTAACTACACTGGTAGCGCGGGTTATGATTCTGGATTTGTTGATGTTAGCGGAAGTGGTGGTTCCGGAGGGTTCACAGGCTTCAATTTTGGTTCGAATAATGGACCTGGACCAACATTCTTCAACTTCTATAGCGGCACAGGTAGCTCCAAGTTGATGTTTAGTTTTGGGTCTGCAAGTGGCAGTGGTCCTATTCCTTTAGTCGGAAATTTTGGCTCGGGGGTAACCACCTCCTTTACCGACCAGGGTGGGACCAATCCTAAAATAACAATTGGTGTAAACGGGAAAACACTTATAGGTGAATACAAGAATGGGCAATTCAAGCTCACACTAAAAGTAGGACTATAGCAAACAGTGCTAACACTCCCTCCCTGATACAGGTGGGGAGTGCTTTTTCTTTATCAAAAAAATTTTTATGAGTCATATCGGCTTAAACTGGATTTGGAAAGTATTAATAGCTGCTGTGGCTAATTCCCTCATCTGGTCCTTATCTTTTGCTCAGGATAATGGTAAAATTCATTATGCAGAAATTGGCGCCCTTTCTCTGGACTCCGGCAGCAACTGGGTTCAACGTATTTTTAACAACGCCATCAGCAATGACGTACAGATCGTAGGGCTTGGAGAAGTAAGCCATGGTGGCTATGAGCCATTAGCACTTGAAGCTAAAATGACTCAATATCTTGTTGAAAAAAGAGGATATAAGAACATATTACTGGAGTTCGCTGATATACAGAATATCAGGCCAGTTCGCCAATACCTGCTTAATAACAATATTAAAGACCTTTCTGTAGCAGATTCTTTAGCAAAGGAAACAGCAGTGGGCATGCTGAATACACAGGAAATACTCAGCCAGTTATTTCGTTGGCTTAAACAATATAATCTGTCCCATCCCGGGGAGATGGTGCGGATAGCAGGATTCGACTTCAGCCTGGATGCAGGATTCCGAAACTTTTTTCTTTATAACTACATCATTCCATTTGATTACATCAATGCACAAAGATTGCTGTATCACTGGGAAAACATCCAGGTGCTGGATACCTCCCGAATAGCCACAATAAAAACATGGTTCAATGTCAATAAAAGCAGACTCGCGAAAGAGATGAGGAAAGATGAATTTGATGAACTGGTATATCATCTGCAGAATGAAACACATTCTATCCTCTATGAGGCATTAAAGGCTGACACGTCTGAGGAGAATTCTTCAGGAGCTGGCAAATACCGCGACAGTCTCATGGCGGGCAATGTAACCCGTCTCGCTGGCTCTCAAAAAACCATCATATGGGCGCATAACGGGCATATTTCCACAACTGATGGGTATATGGGGAAGTATTTGAAAGAGTTGTATAAATCCCGTTATTTCATTTTGCTGACGGATTTTTCAAATGAAGCCAATGTTAACGTAGTATCGGAGGAGAAAGCAGCACCCGGAAGCAGGATCATTCACGAGCAACGCTTTGCTGCTGAAAACACAACTATTGCCTACCACCTGCTAAAGAATTATGGCATACCCAGCGGCATTTTCCTTAACCGGGATCTTCCTGTCAACAATTTATACAATACGTTGAATTTAATTGATATATATGGCAAACAATTCCGAATGCTTTCAGACAAAGCTTTTGATGTCCTGGTGATATTCAATAACATTACTTCACATTCTAAAGCGGCAAACAACAAATAAGCATGAAACAGTCCTTAATAACAATCCTGTTACTTATTCCGTTTTTGAACGCCAGTTCGCAGAACGGAGTAAAAGCCAATGACCTGCCGCTGACTATGGCTATCAGGGATATGGCCAGCGTCCTGGATAATAAAATCCCGGAGCAGGTAAAGGTGGTAGGCATCGGCAATATATACCCTTTAGCAAAAGAGTCCACCGATTTAAGTATGACAATAGCCCAAGCACTCATATGTCAACAAAAATTCAGGCATGTTATTCTATTCTGTGACGACTGGATGCTGCGCCCAATCAGCGAATATATAACCGACAAGCGAGCCTTTGACTCTACTACTGTTGATTCTCTTGTAAGAATTTCAATGGCTAATAGTACCTCCCGCACAGCAGCATTCGGCTCATTTATCATTTGGCTAAAAAAATATAACGTGGCTCATCCTGAAGCACCAGTTGAGCTCTCAGGCATGGTGCCGGATGAACTGATTTCGCCCGCCTACTTTTTAGCCACTTATATTTTCCCGGTAGACAAAGCAAGTGGATTGATCTTTTCAAAAAAATGGAGGGTGGATGTTCCAGAAGATGAATCTGCAGCCAAAGACATTGCAGCCTGGTATCAAAAAATAAGCAAAAACACAACGCTTTTCAATAAGCATAAAGCACTACTCCTTCGTTGCGCGGAAGATATTGCTCATAATGATATTATCCGGGAGGGGAGCTCCGCAAAGATGCCGTCTCGAATGATAGTGGATTTAAAAATACATGCAATGGCCCGTTTCATTCTAAAAGAAACAGATAAACGAACGATTGTTTATGGAAATAACGAGGACATAGCAACAGCATATTTTTTGTCTCAAGGTGATACGTTAGTATCTCTTGGCAAGGTTTTACAGGAGCAATTAAAAGATAAATACTATACCTGCCTGACGGATTTTGCAGACACCTCCAACTTGACTCAAATTGACCCTCAAACAGGTCAATTGGCAAAGACAATGATACCGGGATCGATGCAATGCCGGGAATGGTTCGGAAAAAAAATTACTTTATTTATACCAGAAGATAGCGATGCCCTTAAACACTACCTACCGAGAACAATTTTCCCTATACTCGGTATTGACAGGGAAATTTCATCAGATAAAAATATCCCTGCCACTAATGCATTATTTATTATCAAATCCCTGACCCCTGCTACTTTTCTGAAAAGAATTATTGACATCGGAGACTGGGTTAAGTAGATAGCTAAATAGCCATAGACCCGTATCTATCAACCCTCACGCCATACAAACCTGTATTTTAAATATCATCAAACTATGAAATCAAATAGCATTCCCACTTATATCATTAATCTCAAAAACCGGTCAGACCGGAGAGCACATATCCTGCAACAGTTTGAAGAACGTAACGAATTCAACACCATCATTATTGACGCCCACAGGCATGAAGTGGGGTCCATTGGCTTGTGGAATACGATTACGGATATTGTGACGCAGGCGTTGGAACAAGATCAGGAATATATCCTCATTTGTGAAGACGATCATTTATTCACGGCTGCCTATTCAAAGGAAATATTGCAACGGGCTATCACGGAAGCACTATCCCTAAATGCGGACGTACTCTCTGGTGGTGTGAGCTGGCACGGAGATGCAGTGGCCATATCTGACACATTATTCTGGGTAAAAAAATTTTCAGGCACGCAGTTTATCATCGTATTCAAACATTTTTTCCAAACCATTCTCGACACTAAGTTTACACCGGCAGATACTGCCGACACCAAAATAACAGATTGTTCCGATCGCGTTTATTTTATCCACCCATTTATTTCTGTTCAAAAAGAGTTTGGCTATTCTGACGCAACTGCAAAAAATGACGGCACCGACAGAGTGGAAGAATTGTTTTCAAAAAGTGCTGCCGGCGCCCAGGTAAACAGAGACATACGATCTTTTTATAAAATCCCTTACCAGCAGGTAGAAGCAGCCAATGAGCAGCTTGATGACGATGCCTGTATTCCTCTCTATATCATCAACCTCCCGGAAAGAACAGAACGCCGCGAACATATACTTCAACAATTTGAAGGCAGGTCCGAATTTGATATCACCGTGGTCGATGCCTGTAAAAATGAAATCGGAGCGCTGGGACATTGGCAGAGTATCCGGAAAATAATTCAACTCGCTATTGACAATGACGATGATGTGATCATCATTTGTGAAGACGATCATGAATTTACACCTGGCTATTCAAAGGAACTATTATTCAAAAATATCTACCTGGCTTACCAACAAGGCTGCGACTATTTCTCAGGAGGCGCTGGCAAATTTGATCTGGCCGTTCCGATTACCAAAAACTTATTTTGGACTAACCACTGCCTGTCAACACAATTCATTATCGTTTTCCGAAAATTCTTTCAAAAAATACTGGATGCTCCTTATGATGAAACCGTTGTTGGTGATATCAAAATATCGGAATTAACGGGTAATAAGATGATCATCTTCCCTTATATCTCTAACCAAAAAGAATTCGGCTATTCAGATATTACTGCTTTACATAATTCAATAGAGGGTATTGTACAGTTTATGTTCGCCGTGAGCGAAGATCGCCTGACAAAAATGAACGAAATTTTTACGTCGCATAATGACCAGCAAAAAAAAGTATCATCTGAAAAAGTCGCAACTGTCTTGACAAAATGATAGTAGTAAATTTAAATGGCGGCATCGGTAACCAGATGTTCCAATATTCATTCGGAAAATACCTGTCCGATCTTCTCAAACAGGAGCTATTTGTAAACACTGACGTATATGTAAAAGGAGCCAGCAACAGGAATTACAATCTTGACATCTTCAATTTATCTGTCCATCAACTTCGCTCTAAAGAGATGGTCTATGAAAAAATGAAGGACCTCTCAGCTCCTATTATACATTTGAATGAAAGACATTTTCATTATGATGCTACTTTAATTAATCCATTAAAAAAATATGCAACAAACATCCCTAAAAAAGAGGAGTTTCATTTGATGATTACGGGATTCTGGCAGTCGTGTAAATACTTTCAGGGTATTGAGGAGGCATTATCTAACGATTTTACTTTCCGTCATCCCCTGTACGGGAAATGGAAAGCATTGGGTGAACAAATCATGCAAAAACAGTCAGTGATGCTAAATGTCAGACGAGGGGATTTTCTTGACAAACTGGATTATCATGGGGTTGTTGAGATGGATTACATCAACAAAGCCATGAAAACAATCAGACAGCGCCTCTCCCGTCCGTTTTTCTATATATTCTCTGACGACATACATTGGTGTAAAGAGCATATTAAAGATAAGCATGTCTTTTTTGTAGATGAATCTTACTATGATCCAAGTTTTGAATACTATTTGCAGTTAATGAGTCTGTGCAAACATTTCATTATCCCCAACAGTTCATTCGCCTGGTGGGCAGCCTGGATGGCGAAAAATAAGCGTAAAATAGTCATTGCACCCAAAAAGTGGTTTGCGACCGACACGCTTAATACAAAAGACCTGCTGCCAAAAAACTGGATTAAATTATAAATGAAAACACGCAGCCGCCTTCCGGCTGACATAAGCCTTTATACTCAAATGAAGTTAAACTACCTGATATTATTCCATAAAAATTTCGATCAGCTAATATTATTAATTGACAAATTATCTTTTGAGCATGCTCATTTCTTTGTGCATATAGACATAAAATATGAAATACTCCCAGGTGAGCGGGAACAGCTGGAAGACAGGTGTTCGGTTACCGTACTGAAAGACCGGGTAGATATAAAATGGGGAGGCTTTAGTCTTATTACAGCCTCGCTGTCATTGATAAAATCGGCTATAGACATGAAAGGCGAAGACAATGACTACCTGATTTTGTTGAGTGCACAAGATTTTCCGCTGAAAGACAATTTAACGATACACCGTCATTTTCTGCAGCATCGACATAAGATCTTCATCGATAATTTCACCATCCCTTATAGTGGGTGGGCGATGGACGGCGGACTTGACCGCCTGCGGTTTTACTGGTTCCTGGACGATCTTGGACATGAAGAAGCTACCAGGCTTTACATGGCACAAAAAATTGTTGGCATGACCAGAAAGCAATTAAATATTGAATATTATGGAGGTTCACAGTGGTGGAGCATAAACAGGGATTGTGCCAGCTATATACTTCATTACTGTGAAAGCACTCCTTCATTCGTTGATTTTTTTCGACATGTATTTGTGGCAGATGAAACCTTCTTTCAGACATTACTTCAAAATTCACCTTACAGGGAGAATATTGTCAACGACAATTTACGGCTAATAGATTGGGCATCCGGTCCAGAGTATCCAAAAACATTTGGAATAATGGACATAGATGGATTATTGGATTCACCGAAATTATTTGCCAGGAAATTTGATATAACAAAAGACAAAGCAGTGCTTGACGCACTTTCCCAGCGGGAGAAATAGGAAATAACTTTTCTGATTTCTATAAATCAAATCCTAATCCAGTCTTTCAATAGTAAGAAGTCCATTGCAATAGGTTCATTAAACCACATCTTAGGTGAAATAACTATTTTCTCCTCATTATTATTCAGCCAGGCTCCCCACCAGCTAAAAGTACTGTTTGCTATAATGTTATGCTTACAGAGGCTCATCAGTTGCATATCTCTGTAACTATGGCTACCAATGTTATGGTTCACACACACCATATTTTCCTGCTTTATTTCTCTCAGCGCCCATTCAGGATCATCAGAGAAAACAAAGAACTGCGGGTTTTTCACCTGCGATTTAATCACGCTGATTGCCCGCATGTAGTAATCTACCCCCAGATTTTTATGAAAGGTAGATGTTAAATAATCTCCTCGTCTAATATGTATGCTTACTGCATTAGAAGACACTATGGCTCCCGCGATGTGCCTATTTTCGGGGTCACTTTCAGGTATTGGTGGAAATCTAAAGTAGTAGGAAATTTCATCTCTCCACTCAGAAAAGTAGTTGACATTTTGCCAATATCCGTTAAAGAAAGCGTCGTCCAATAAAGATAAGTCCTGGTTGTAGGTAAATTCATTTTCTTTTGACTCCTGGTATATATGCCGGTTCTCCCGGATGGCATAGTAAGACCGCCCGTTCTCCTTCTTTACTTTCTTAGCAAAGAAGAAGAAGTCTCTCAACCCCGCTATGGGTATATCGATATTCTCAAATACCCTGAATAGTTCAAACCCATTACGGGATTGGTTTTGTACATAAAATGAAGTATCGAATTTCACCTGCTTTTTATCCAGGATATATTTTAAAGCAAATGCAAATTGAAACATTTGATTGCCAAGTCCCTCTTTTATTTTAATTACTATCATGTTATGGGATACCTGATATCACTTTGGTTAACCTGTCTTATTCTTTATTTTTCATTGCAAACACAAACTGCTATTATGCTCTGTCGCTAATCAAATATAAGTTATCAAATCAGCTTATACAATCCATACCAGGTATTTATTTTATCACGATAACTATTTCATGACGACACGCCATGCGCTCTTCCGTTGCAAACAACAAAGCCCGCACTAATGTAGTGCAGGCTTTGTTATTTGCAACGATCCCTGTGGTACAAGGATATTGACTTTTGTATAATTGCTACTCCTCGTATTTATTACTGAACAATATCATAAATGCCTTATATAATCCTATGGCAAACAAGAGCAGTGCTGTAAGGAACAACCCAATATATTGTGCCACCCACCCTATCAAAATGGCAACAATATGAATCTTCCCATTAATGGGTTCGAATACCTTGCCCGAATATACATAAGCTGCCATTGCCCCGAAGATGCCTATCCAAATTATTGCATACAGGAAATCAAGTGGCTTTTTACTCATTTTGTTAAACTTCAACATAATTTTGGTTTTTAACGGCGCTAATCACTTCACAGCCCAATAATAGCGCTACTTTTCATATTAACATTTTCATACCAAAAATAGATGAGTTATAGTAAAATCCAGGCTTCCGTTTAATATTCGCGTGTTCTCAGTCAATATTCGCCCGCAATTCAGGATTCCCTTAAATACTTATTCTATCATTAATGTTGCTATTCCATATGGTAACATATCAACATCATCTCCCACTTCTCCACCTGGCACTTCATCTGCCACACAAGTCCGTATAGATTTTGGCTTAAATGAAGGAAAGGTAAGATGTACTTTTTCCGGCTTTTCGGATAATGACCGAAGCCGGATAATCATGGAAGTACCATCCGCAGATGTTTTAACTACCGATATAAATATCTTATCATTGTTGATGTTAACTAAGGGCTTAATGTTGACTCTTTCTTTAACAGGAGTAGCTACGAGCGGTTGTGACTGTTCAAGTCCAAAGCGATTAGCTTTAACAGCATCATACCCATGCTGGTGTGGCAGTATCCGGTAACGAAACCTCAATTTACCTTCCTGGAAAAGTGGAAAATTTGTGTGCCAATGATTATTAAGCGCCCAGGAATATATGGTTGAACTTAAAGGTAAATGTTCAATCCATTCCGGGGAGTGAAAAGCGCCTCCGATAATATTGGCTGTCATATTCCCACTTTCAAAGGTAGGAGCATCCAGTGAGCACCAGGTTACTCCCCTATCTGCATTTGATATATCCAGCCAACGTTGAAAACCAATCCAATTACGGTTTGCAGCAGGAAGCTGATCTGCGTCAACTTCTACTACACCCCAGGGAATGTCTATCCGTGTACGTCCGTCCGGAATATCAAAAGCAAATCCAAAATGAACGCCTTCTTTTTGCGTTGTTGCTATTTTATCTACTAAATTATTTACTTCAATTTCAGGTTTACCAGCAATAACGCGCACTTCCCGGATTAATATATTACAGCCTGCTGCTTTTGATTCTATCAGCACCGATGCCACCAGTGGCCCATTCTCTTTAATCAGTGTTTTCACCATGGTAGGCCCGGTAGCTTTCAGGGTATCTTTCACTGAGTTATTTAAGGATGCACTATTATTGACGGCGTATTGGGGGCCATTGGATACCGACTTTCCGCTTCCCATCAAATATCTGTAACTGTTAACCTTACTGGCATCATTCTTACTGACAAAATCATCGCCTGTTTTATCTTTTATACTAATAATATCTCCGGTTACGGAATCAATCACAACTTTAAACAAATCATTCTCCAGGGTATTTCCGTTGGCCATTTTCGCCTTAGGATTCACCGTCTTTTTGGTGCTTAACAGGTAGTTCTTTGCACTTAATGCAGGAATATCAGTAGCCATGAACACCAATTCACCCGTACTTAATCGTTGGGAGACAATCGTTTTATTATGCTCATCCATCACGGAGAATATCCCTTTACTTTGGTCTTTTGTAAGTGTCACTAATCCACTTCGTTGCCAGGAAAGCGTATTAAATACAGCTACAATATTTGATGTGTCTGTTGCTAATGGCTTCAGTGAATTTGAAAGTAGGTATACGCTACTGTCTTCCGCATTCTTAAAAAAAAGTTGCTTTACTTTCCATATTTCATCCTGCATATCAGCCTGGTTAGGGTTCATATAACACCAGGTATGCTCTGAACCCATCAGCACATTACGCCAGGCTTCATTAAGCTCCGTTCGGGGGGCTTTTTCGCCATGATGCAGCATCGACCAAAGTATATCGGCTTGAATTAACCGCTCCTTGGAGTTACGGTTCATACCCGTTTCTTTTGCAGCTGTACCCGCTCCGTCTGTCCAATATTCCGTAAAATCTCCCCTGTATGAAGGAATGACCGCTCCGTATTTTTTTTCGAATGCTGACATAATACCTGTTGAACTTGAAATCACCAGGCGGGGAAATGCATATTCTTCATTCCAGCTTTTTACGGCTTCAGGCAGATCGGCGTCTATAGGCGTATTATCGGCCATTGCCCATGTCATTGGAAATAAATCATAAGGATAATCCTTATCTGCTTCAAGTTCTTTCAGCTTTGACCATAAATAGCCGTCAATGAAGTTTTCGCGGGGGTGATCCGTTTTGACAATCTGGAAAAGCTTATCAGGATCTCGCTGACCAGCCATTAATGGCCAATATTTATACCCCTTTGCTCTTGCTCCTGGAGTATAATCTCCGGGCTGAAGAAACAATACCTTTGAAGTTCCATCCTGTCCAATCCACCAGAATGGCTTGAAATTAAATTTATCAGCTAATCCAATTCGATCCGATCCATTGAAAGGTGCAAAAATATACTTTATCCCAAATTGCGCGGCTATAGGAACAATTCCCCAGGTCATACCAGGAACATCCACCTGAACAATTGTATTTACCGGAACACCTGTCATTTTCTCTATGTTCTTTGCATCTCCAAAATACCTGGGAAACTCTTCGTCGGCGGTAATACTGGTATTATCGTTTATATATCCGGCATCTACATGTATATACCCATGCCGGATAGCATCCAATAAGTCACTTTTTTCGGCTGATGTTGCATTTTTTAAATACCGTTCAACCGGCCAGATAACTTCCGGGTTCCAAACATACCTTGCTCCCTCCGGATAGTTGGACGTTTCCTTTGCAAGCTTCATCCCGTTAACAAGATTCCGTTTATGAATAATCTCCACATTTGCCTGGGTATTGGTATATCCAATATCGACATGTGAGTGTGGATATATGTAAACAGTCCATTGTCTTTGTTTGGGCAAAACAAATGATTTCCGAATGACCTTATTGCCCGATTTTAATTTTATAAACGTCTGTATTTCCTTGTCTATACCAACCCCGGATGGCAGTAATACTTTTACTGTTTCATAACCGTATTTGTTAAAAGGCAATGAAGTGGTTTCCGTCTGTCCGTCAACAGTAACTTCGATTGCTGCAGACTGGTATAAATTGCCTCCCTGAAATGTCAGTACCACTTCCCTTCCTGGTTTGCCATCTTTACAATAACGGTATATACTGGTAGATGTACATTCAAAACCAATGGGGGATGGAAGATCTAACGCTTTCAATTCAAGTTCAGTACTAAATTTCACTTCACTGAGTCCATAAACATTTCCGCCCCAATTAGATGCAGCGGCAATAATTACGGAGGTTAAAGGCCTTACTTTATTAATCACAATTTGACTTGCGGTATCATTCATGGCTTTAGCGTCCGGCAATTCAAATTCCTTTAACAGGAACCAATTATTCCCGTCGGTTGTTCCATATACTTTTGTTAATCGAAATCCGCGATTAGACAAGTTCTCCTGGTTATGATTCCAGATCTGCACAGCACCAATAGGTTTCGGCGTTGAAAAATCAAATCTAACCCAGGCTGGAAATGCCGGCAATCCTCTTACCGGAATACCCGGCACCGGGTTCAAAACGGTATGCCACATGGTAAGTGCGCCGGCATCATTATCATGTTTGTTATCATGAATACCCGAACCATCCGTTAAATGGTTAACACTTTGTTGGGGGCTAAAGTAGCTCGATGCAGATACCCTGATCTCACTTGCCCTGATATCCTGAGCTATCCTGAACGTTGGTTGCTGCGCTACACTATTAAAACCCATCAGGATAAATGTTAAACAGCATAACAGGCCAGTACCTAATATTTTCATTATCATCCGTTAATTGATATACTAGAAGTAAAATTTTGAGTGGCGTTACACCAGCATCTTCCTCGCAAAGATACTGGTATTGGGCCTGGCATTCCTTTATAAATGCGGCCTGCCGCGAATCCCTTTAAGATGTTGCTAAATCAAGTTCAAAGCTGCCTTCATATAACCCAATGTATAAGCCATGCCTGCGTACCATGGAGCATCACAACTCATTTGAGGAGTGTGGTCGGGGATAAACACGCCATCAAATTTCTTCTCTTTAAATATTTTCAAGATCCTTATCAAATCAATATCCCCTTCATCAACAAACACCTCTTTATAATGAGGGACTTTCCCTTTCACATTTCTGAAATGCACATAAGCAACATTTGAAGCGTATTGTTCAGTAGCCTGATAAACATCTCCTTCAGTCATTTCGGCAATAGAGCCCAGGCAGAACTCCAGCATATTACTGCTGCTGGGTTTAATATCCAGTAATTTCTGGTACAACTGCGGCTGATAAACCAACCGGGGCGTTTTCCTGATAAATGGCATTGGCGGATCATCGGGATGAGCCGCGAGTTTTACACCGGCTTGTTCGGCAACAGGAATTAACTCATTTAAAAACCATGCAAGTCTTTCCCATAACTGTTCGTGAGTAATTTCAGGAATAAACCCCGGCGGCGCATTTTTGTCATACACCATGTTCCAAACCATCCCATTCGGGATTGGCCTTTGGTCGGCGTCATTCATACCAACGGAACGTGCGCCACCGCGGGCAAAATTCCCCGTAATACGACTGCTTACCCCGGCAAGGCTGAAATTGTATCCAAATACCGGAATCCCTGCTGCCCCAACATTGCGGATGATTTGTTTCAGTTTTTCGATTTGCATCTTTTTTTGGGGGCCATCCAATAATATATCATGCCAGTGCGCAGGATCAAAGTTTTCAATAGCCTCCAGTTCCAAACCAGCTTCATTAATCTCCTTCTTCAATTGCACTAATTCCTCCACCGTCCATATTTTCGCAGGATCTCCAGCAAATCCCCAACCGGAACCATCTCCAATAGGCTGATCGTTTTTATTCTCCTGGTTCCCCTGGTTGAAATAATCTACCAGGTGCACCACAACATGTGTGCAGCCACATTGCCTTGCAAAATCATAATGCTGCCTGTTGAGCATGTGACGATAAAGCCCCAAACCTAATTTCATCTATATTAAATTTAACTTTTTCAGAGGATACCATATTTTTTAAACGCATCCGTGCTGCTCATACCATTTTCAATTTCCGTACGAACTACTTTTTCTCCTCTGGCTTTTTCAAGCGCCTTAATGATCACTTCCTCTTCATACTTTTTTGGAATCACCAACACGCCATCCAAATCACCGAATATCAAATCTCCGGGTTTTACCCAGACATCACCCACTTCTATGTCGCAACGAAAGTCGGCTACCTGCGTACGCACCGATGAATCCTGCCCATACCGTCCCCGGCTGAATACCGGCCAGTTCTGTGCCACAACCTGGTGGGTATCCCTGTGAAATCCGTTGATTACGGCGCCTGTAGCTCCTCTCATTCTTGCCGTGGCCGTAAGCAGTTCCCCCCAATAAGCACAGCGCATGTCGCCGCCACTCGCGATGTATACTTCACCGTCCTGCAATTGGTCCAGTGCTTCTGTTAATAAGCCAAACGGTTTTTTCTGCGGCCCATATACATCTATCATTAATACCGGCATCGCTCTTCCGATTACAATATCCGATGTATGTATCGGCTGGATAGAATACGGAAGAAATTGATGATAACAGCCAAATCCATCTAATATATCTCCCACAACGGGGGTATATAATTCCTTTCTAAAAAGGTCAAAAAGCTCGATGTCGTTCGCCCAGGATTTCATAAAATATTTTTTATATTCTTTGATGTAAAGTATCCCGTATTTGTTTGTTCAATTCAGATTTTTCCTGCTGAGATAATGGCTGGTATACAAAATCGCCAAGATGGGTGTTACTTTTCTCTATGATAATCAGTTCCGCATCTTTCTCCATGGCAATATTATGCCACACATTTACGGGGATATTGTATGTAATACCCGGTTTCATATGAATACATTCAAATATAAAACCCGTTGGATGTTCCTCTGCAGCAATAAGCACGGCGGTGCCTTTCAGCAGGATAAACACTTCGTCTGTTTGCTCGTGTCGATCCATTTTTTGAATGCCAAAAACATCCTGATCAGGCATGTAGTTCAATTGCGCCACCTGCCAGTTATCTTTTATAAAGAACGGGTTATAACCTTCCCCTGAATGCCTATAAGTTTCTATTAATGTTGGATTCATCTGTTTTATGGTTAAGGACGGGGATCATAAGGAATTGTATTCTCCTTATAGCCTCCATCAATATATATTTCTGTTGCAGTATAATAGGCCGCCTTATCGCTGGCAAGGAATGCACAGGTCCAGGCCACGTCATCAACAACCCCAATTCTTCCCAAAGGGATCCATTTATTGAATTTTTCGACGCCAAATTTTTCAATTTCTGATTTATTCATTTCCGTTTGAATGGCGCCGGGAGAAACAGTAACTACGCGGATATTGTTTTCAGCAAGTTCAAGTGCCAGGCATTTGGTCATCATATTCATCCCGGCTTTGGAGGCGCAATAATGCACCAATCCTTTTCGGGGTACCTTATCATGAATAGAGGAAATGTTAATGATGACCCCACTGTTTTGTTTTACCATTCTTTTCCCCGCCTCCTGCGCGCAAATAAAAGCACCTTTCAGGTTTACATTAAAGATCAAATCCCATTCGTCTAAGTTCAGACTAATGGCGTGTCCAATGGTCTCGCAACCTGCATTGTTTACTAATATGTCTATTTTGCCAAAACGGTTATCTATGAATTCAAACATCTCTATTACTGCCTTCTGGTCAGCAATATCAGCCTGAAATATAAGTACCTGGGCACCGTATTCCCGTTGGAGATCAGTTGCTAATACTTCTACTTGTTGCTTATTATCAAGATAATTAACTACTACATTGGCTCCACAGGAAGCCATCGCCCGGCATATTGCCGCGCCAATCCCCTGGCTTCCGCCGGTAACCAATACATTTTTATTTTTCAGGTCAATGGAATTGTCCATAGGTGTTAATTTAAATTTCTTTACTGGTCAATAACCTGGGATAGTCTGATAGTATTTCAAATCCATCCTCCGTTATCAATATATTATCTTCAATCCTGGCACCACAGCCAATTTCTTCTCCATAAATCCCAGGTTCAACAGTTAACAGCATCCCTTCTTTCAGCAGCCCTGGTGACCCCGGCGAAAGCGTTGGTCCCATATCGTGATACCTGAACCCCACATGATGACCCAATACATGGTTAAAATAGGGCCCAAATCCGGCATCTTCGATATATTTTCGCGCGGCGGCATCAATATCAGCCATCAATGCTCCGGGCTTTATCATAGCGATAGCTTTCTGCTGCGCCTCCAGCACGGTATTAAAAACCTTGCTTTGTAGTGCTGACAATTCGCTTGTTTGACCCGTACGTGTAATATCAGCCCAATAACCGTTTACACAAATGGCCATTTCCAACATGACCATTTCCCCCGGCTGTAACTTTTTCCCGGTTGACCTGTTATATTTTCCACCGGCCATCGCATTTCTGCCTGACATCACCATTGGCCATGCCTTTGAAAAATATACCCCCTCACTACCGGTCATTCTCTGCACGGCATATTCAATTTTACCGGCCAACTCTGCCTCAGTAATGCCGGGCTTTAAATTTTCATAAAATGTGGCTACTGCAAAGGCAGCGATCTTGTGTGTACGCCTGAGACACCGAACGTCTGCATCCGTTTTGTAAGCGTACAGATTAACGAGATCCTGCGTTACATCTTTAAACCCGCCTTCCGTCAAAGTAGAAAGCCTGTCGACCAGGTCAGGAGGCAGCGGAGGCTGCTCTCCCGACATCATACAAGGCGCCGTTCCCCCAATATTTTTTATAAATGCAACCGGAAGATGCTGTATCTTTTTTTCTACCAACTGCCCTTTTATCATGTTGATTAAAATCCCCCATGGATCTGTGCAGTCCATTACCCCCCAGGGGAACTTTTCTACTTTAATATGCTTTGGCAAATTATCTTCCGGTTCCAGCTCAGGCACGAACAAAACGGGTGCATCATCGTCCGTATAAACCAGCAACGAAAGTCCCCATAAAGGGAAATAGCCACAGGTAATCACCAATTCATCCGGCCGCCAGAAAACCAGCGCACCCAGGTTACGCTGCCGGATAATATTTTTAAGCATTTGTTCCCGTTGTAAATTCATGCCCTATTTTACTTTTTCCAAAAATGTTCAATTGCTTCTAATGATTTGCCCTTTGTTTCCGGCACCAGCTTGCTGACAAAATAAGCTGCCGGCAACATGACACATGCATATAGTAAAAACACATATCCTATTCCGATAGTTTCACGTAGTATCGGATACGTTTGTGTTACAAATGTGGATCCCAGGAATAAAGAAAGCGTCGCTACTGACATCGCCCTCCCTCTTATCTTTGTTGGATAAATTTCGGAGATCACCACCCATACCCCAGGCCCAAGTGTTGATGCAAACACGGCTATATAGTAGATAAATGAGCCCAGTAAAAAGTTGCCCGTAGTATATCCTTTCAGGAATGCGATGCCAATGAGAAATAATGCAAGACTCAGACCGGCGAAGCCCCAGATCAACACCGGCTTTCTTCCCCATTTATCAATTTTCCAGATGGCAACAAACGTAAATATCATATTGAAAAAACCTATGACAGTAGCGCTCCCCATAGCTGATCCGGCTTGTCCTCCTGCCTGTTCAAAAATTGCAGGTGCGTAATACATGACGGTGGTAATTCCGGAGAGTTGACTTAAAAAAGGAAGAGAAATGCCGATGATCAGGGCCAGGCGAATGCCCGGGGCAAGCAACTGTTTGAAACTTCCCGACTCTTCCGCAATACTCATTTCAATTGCACTTAATTCAATCATTGCCATTTCTTTGCCATTCACGCGTTCCAGCACCCTTTCGGCTTCCTTTATATGGCCTTCTTTCACCAACCATCTTGGGCTTTCCGGCACAAAAAGCAGGAAGATGAAAAAGAATAATGCCGGAATCATATTAGAGCCAAGCATACCACGCCATACTTCAGCGACCAGGTAATAATGCAGGAGCCCCGCTGAGTTGCCGGTTATGTGATGATCAGCATACTTCAAAAGAAAAGCGTTGGAGAGGTACGAACACAAAATGCCCAGCGTTATAGCTAACTGATAAAATGAAACCAACCTCCCTCTCAGCCCGGCAGGCGACAATTCAGAAATAAACATGGGCGCAACCATTGCCGCAAAACCAACGCCTACACCTCCAATAATCCGCGCTGCAACAAGAAAGGATGGCGTTTGCGCGATGGCACACCCGATGGCCGATATGATAAATAAAATGGCCGACAACAGCAGTATTTTTCTACGGCCATATTTATCGGATAAGTACCCCGCAACAGCAGCCCCAATGACACAACCGAGCAATGCAGAACTCATGAGCCAGCCTTCCATGACGGGCGATAAGTGAAACTGTATCCTTAAAAAGTTGATGGCACCTGATATCACCGCTGTATCAAAGCCAAATAAGAAGCCGCCAAAACCGGCCGTAAAACAAATTAATATGACATAAGCATATCCATGCAATTTCATATAGCCACTTTAGTCGTTATAAATATTGATTAGTCTACGTAAGCCTGATCGTTGCCCCCAATGCATCAAGTCCAATAGATTGACAAACACCGATCCTTTGCTGCAGATTTGCTTTTGCTATATCCCATTTTAAGATATTATCTGCAAGCCCCCATTGACTCCGGAATTGCTGAATATATAATTTATCATTTTCAATACTGGTATATTCAGGCTGAAACTGGTTATTAGATGCATCCCGGGTTTTCCATAGTGCGTTTGCAGTTGCCTGAATATTATGCTTGAAATCAACTCCTATAATGCTGCTGTCTAGTTTTCCGAGATAACGCATCATGATCCCCCGGCCGGCGAGATAATCGCTGCCAAATTCGGGGCCCATATTTGCGATAAGGGGCGCTTCACGAATAATGTGATCTTTGTCGCTAATCAGCGTCGTTTTTATGCCCTTGCTTATTAGTGACAGGTAGCGATGTACCTTCTCCGTAAAGGTGTTGATATCGAAGTTCACTTCCTTTTTATGCGCTGATACCCATGCGGCAAGCTGGGTTTTAATTGCCAGCAAGTCCGAAAGCGCGGCCAGTAACATGCCCTGATCGCCTGTCCACACCCATCCTTTATGCCAGGTTGGATGGGTAATTTCCGTATAATCAGATCCATTAAAGAAAGCGGTGGGCCGTTCCTGTACCAGTGCACCACCGGAAGTAGTCTTCTTCAGATATTCATATTTATCCAGTTGAAACCAACTGTCAAACCATATCCATTGGCGGTAAGCCATGTCCAGGTATTTTTCATTATCACCAATGTTCTCTGCCAGTGTTAAACGATAAATACGGGTAGACAGTAAGAAAAACAACACATTGGTTACCGTATTTTTTGCGCCCTTATCATTGCCTTTGGCATCTCCATTCCTGAAGCCATGCGGAACCGGGTTGGCCGTTGATAAAAAGTCATAGGCATGATCATTTGCCTGTTTCCAGCACAAATCGGTGGAGAGCTGCAGATATTTATCTGCCAATTCCTTATTACCTGTGCGCAATAAATGTCGTCTTGCGTTAAGTCCCATTAGTCCCCACCATCCAAAATCATCCGTCCATAGGCCACCGGGATCCGTGCTTTTGAAATAGGCAAAATCTTTTTCCAACATCGTATTCACCCTTTGTTGTATGGATTTTACCTCTCCATCATCAGCCCATCTTTGGTGCAGCGCATCTGCAAAATTCAGGCAGGCATCGAAAGTATTCCCCCTTCTCCAGAAATCATTAAAATCCCAAACTTCCTCAAACCTGCCAAAAGCCGCGATGCACTTCGCTTTAAGTTCGGCATCATCCTGCATATCTTTATCGAAACCGATATTGGCAAGGGGCTTAATTAAAGGAAATAACAAGACATAACCTCCCGCCGTTTTTACAAAATTTCGTCTTTTCATGGCTGATTTCAGTGTGAGGTCAAAACTAATTTCAATCGAACAACATTCCTACAAGTCTATAAATCGTTACTTAAACTATTTTAATAGATTCCCGATTAAATATACAAATATGATTAATGTAGATAAAAAAGGCAGCAGCTCATACGCCAGGAGAGTGAAAAAACGCCCATATCCAGATGATTTGGTAAAACTCTATTAATCATTATTGCAACTTTATTAATCAAATTATGGGCAGTGGAATAATAAAAATAGTAAAATTCTTTTATAAATACTAACTTTCAGTATACAAAATGAATTGCAATGAAGGCAAATTTAATTGAGGTAGGAGCCCTGAATATGCAGGCTATTTTTGTAAAACATGTCAACAAGAGTAATTTCAACTCCCTTTTTCATTTCCATGAAGTGTGCGAGTTGAATTATATAGTGGAAGGTACCGGAAAAAGTATTGTTGGTGACTGCATCAGGAATTACTCAGCCGGAGACCTGGTTTTACTGGGTCCTAATCTTCCGCATATCTGGTATGGCGATCCTTCTGAAAGCAATTCAGGCGATAAGCAAACCGGAAAAGCAATTGTTATTTATTTCCCCGCAAATTATATGAAGATGTTGGGCCTTGAGGAACCTTTTATACAGAAAGTGGAAAACCTCATTGAAAAATCAAAAGCGGGCATCAATTTTTCGTCAAAAACAAAACAAAAAATTGCTGTTTTATTAGACGAAATACTGAATGCTACAGGCATCACAAAAATAATCCTGTTTCTGGAAATAATGAATGTCCTGATAAGCACAAAAAAGTATGAGCAACTCTCTTCTTTTGCATTCAGGTTTTCGTTAAATGAAAAGGATGCGGAAAGAATGAATAATGTTTACCGGTATGCATTGGAAAATTTTAGAGAGCCGATTGATTTGGCCACCATTGCCAAAGTAGCGAATATGACTCCACCGGCCTTTTGCGGTTTTTTCAAGAAACGAACAGGAAAGTCTTTTACCGGATTTCTAAATGAATTAAGAATAGGACATGCCTGCAAATTATTGGGAGATTTGGATTTAACGATAGCAGACATTTGCTTTAATTCGGGATATCGAAACTTCACTCATTTTAATGATTTCTTTAAAAAGATAACCGCGAAAACGCCCTCTGAATATAGAAAAGAACTTATGTCTATAGAGCAAACAGCACAGGCTCTTACATAAAGAGCCTGTGAGTAATCGCCGGATATGGTTTTCTCCTGAAATCTGTCTGTCTTAATTCATGTTTATCTTATCCGTATTGTTTCAATAGAATACGGTGGTACTGTCAGCATAATGCCAGGCGCTGTCTTTTTCATTGGCTGATCTTCTTCTTCAATAATATTCGTCTTTGTAACACCGTTGATGGCGCCAAACCAATCGATCTTTGCCTCTGTACTTTTCCCTTGCATATCTACCAACCGCATAACAACGCTGTTTTCGTCTTCGGATTTTTTTATCGTTGTAATAAGCACATTATCGGAATTAGTACCGGCGAAGCTATACGTTAATGGAAGTCCGTTACGTGCCTGTGGTACATCTACCACCAGGGCACGTAAGGGTTGGTTTTGCTGTTTACCAGTGTTGGCAGTAGCTTTCCAATCCCCTGGCGAAGAGGTCAGACTAAACTCAAAATGATGATTACCGGGCTGGAGATAATAGTTGCCCTCTCCATGACAGCTTTTCCTGCTGGCCAATAAAATAGGTTGCAAAACGGTTTGCCGGTTATTGCTATCCGTAGCATCCACCCAATCGAATACAGCTACGGAACTGCTGATTGTAACCGAAACATTGTCTTTGCTGGCATTAAACCAGTCCTGCACTTCCCTGGGATGCACTTTACTACATGGTGATGAATAGTCCTGGATGCCATACGAAAAACCAGCCGCACCCTTTATCTCATCCTTGCCCACCTCCACTACCCCCATGGGGACTTCGTAAGCGACCCTGGAATCCGTTTGATTCAGCGGAAAAGCCATCCTGTATTCGCGGTAGCGCTCCCCTGAAAATCCAAGAATGTCCGCCTTGAAATCTATCTGCTTCAGCGATTCATATAAAGTGACTGTTTCCCTGATGGTAGCAAACTGTGTTTGCTGCACCAGTTCCCAGGTTTTCCGGACAGGCCCGAATTCAGTACAATTCCATTTGGATCCATACTGACTTACTTTTTCAAACCCCTGCATGGTCACCGGCTGTACATCCGTAAATTCGCCGGCGCCATTACCCACTGATTGTAGCTGAAAGATCTCTCCCCCCAATAGTTTATCTGTTTTTAGCAATTCCGTATTCAGTTCCTTATCAAAGATACTTTTCACGCCTCCCGGGGCCAGTTCGATTTTATAGAATTTATTTTCATACACCGCAGCTCCCGCCGCTGCCGTTATCAGGGAAGGCTGTGTAGGCGCTATGGGGACCCCATTCCTGAAGCCTGCCACATAAGGTTCCAGGGTATAGGTCTTATAACCCAGGGAAGGAACTTTTTCTGCCACAAAACTAAGGGTGATGGTCTCGTCAGAGCCGCCGGCCGGGCTACTTTCTATGCGCTGGCTGGGTACCTCTTTCCCTGAAGCCGCATCGACTATTTTGTAAGACAACGTATCTTGTCCATACACTTTGATGCTGACTTCCACCCTATCTGTCCGTTCTTTGGACAAAGGATTGAATATAACCAGCGACCTGCCTTTTTTATCGAAACCAACCTGCCGGACGATATCCTCCAGGCTGTGTTGCAATACTTTATCGGACAGTGCACAAGCCTCTTCGAACTTCGTCCTGAATGTCAGATCCGTCATATCCCCATGCTTTCCGCCCCAGCCATGATCGGCGTAGATGGCCTTTTCCCAGGCAGTAGTCAGCTCCGATTGGGGATAATGGGTAAAGTCTTTTTGCAGGGTTGCATCCACTGCCGAAAAGATCTCTGCAGCAATGAGTGTCCGGCTGGCTTTGCGTGATGCGGCCAGTGCACGCTCATGCGTTGGGCCATGTATATACAACCAAACGTTAGGGCGTTCTCCTTTCAACGTTTCGTAGATGGCGTGAGGCGCATCCAGCGCTTTGAATACGTTAGCCGCGATCCCATACTTCAGGGAAGGCAGACCCAGGCTACCAGCCTTCTTATTCCAGTCCTGGAAAAGTGTATAATAGTCGTTCGGCTTATTCCAGTCTCCATCGATCAGCATCGGCAGCACCGGCCGGAATTTGTTGGTCTTGTAGTAAACACTCCATGCCTTGATATTATCGAGCACCTCCCGTTCTTTCGCAGTATCACTTTTTGCAGCGCGGAAATTGTGAGAGGAGGCGTCATAATGCCCGGGCGTGAACATGAGGACATTGCTGCCGTCCGGGCTATACCAGCGGTAAATACCTGCCTCATGCCGGGAGATGTAAAGATATTTTATACCCGCCTTGGACAAAATCTGAGACATCTGCAATGCCTTACCGGGCACGTCTTCGTTCCAGTCGGTGAGAAAATCGCAACCAGGCAGGATTTTCTTCAACCATTTTTTTCCCAGATAGGTTTGGCGGATGAGCGCCTCTCCGTCATACATCGATTCGTAAGGCATATTATAAGTGGCCCCCCATTCTAACCGACCTTCTTTTGTGTATTTCAGGATTTCATCATACCGGTCCGGATGACGGGCGAGGTATTCGCGTAAACTCAGGGCGTCTTCCACGCTAAAACAATAATCAGGATTGCTTTTCATCAACGCCAGCACGGGTGTGATCATATTATCCGCTCTCCATATCTCACAGGCGCCGATGGAGTCCATCCAGGCAATGTCCTGGTGGCTTGAATTGATCAAACTAACCGTTCCATTTTTAAAATAAGATGTATTGGTATTTTTTGATCCGTGCGGCCGGTAATTTATCTGTGCCGACAGAAAACTGGTGTGGCATGAAAATGCCAACACCAGGAATAAAAAGATCTTTTTGAAAAATGGCATGAGAAAACGTTTAGAAAAAAATGGCTTTTGGATTTAATAACCAGTATTATTCGGCGCCAACTTTGGGTTGACATCCATCTCCGACTGGGGAATGGGGAACAACAGGTGTTTGGACTGGAAAGTCCGGGTTCCGCCACTACCAGGGAAGCTATATCCCACCATCGGTACAAATTGATCATTCTTCGTGTCATAGACCATCCTTGTCCGCACCATATCGAACCAGGTTTGGTTCTCAAAGCATAGCTCATGATTACGTTCCCTCCAAACTGCTTTCCGGAACTGGTCGTGTGTGAGTCCCGACAGAGGCGCCAGATTAGCACGGGTGCGGATGGCGTTTAGATATGTATATGCATCTGTGCCCGGTGTTCCGTCGGCCTCATTCTGAGCTTCCGCGTATAGCAAATAAATATCGGAAAGCCGGATAACAGGAAAACACTTACTTGAAGGGAGACCGGTTTGCTGAACAACGTCGTCAAAATATTTGAAGATATGCTGTCCATTTGTGAATACGACATTCGCCCCTGTTGCGAAATTAGGATAATGCGAATAAAAAAACTGTTTCTCTTCTACCCTTTTATCTCCTGGTTCATATGACTTATAAAAGGTAGTATCTGGTAATAGTGCACCTATCTCTCCCTGCCCGTTAGAAATATAACTAAAGCTGGGTAGTGTGAAGGAGAAGATAGGACTGGCGGCGATAGCGGAAGAAAACTGCACCATGAAGATATTCTCCATTTTATTATCGTTGGCCGGATCACGGAATTGGTCATAGTTCTGGTACAGCGTATACTTATTGGAGGTAATCACCTCCAGCGCTTTTTGTTTCGCCAATGCATATTTATCGGTTTGTTGCAAAGGGTAACCGGCCATAGTTTCATACACCTTAGCCAGCAACGATTTTACGGCACCGATAGATACTCTTCCGGTATTGTCGGCAAATGGAAGACCACTTTTCTCGGCAGCCAGCAGATCAGGGACGATCTCCTTCTCATAAATATCTTTGGCTGCCGTTCTGCTCACCTGGAGGTTGTCTGCTGTAACGGTTGGCTCAGTAACAAGTGGCACGTCTCCAAAAATACGTGTCAGGTTGAAATAAAACCAGGCCCGTAAGAACTGCGCCTGACCAATCAATTGCGCCTTTTGCGCATCGGGTACAATAGCAGCCGGCATCTGTTGGATATTTTTTATTGCCAGATTCGCTGCGTCGATACCTTTATAGGAGCTTCGCCACCATTGCGTGAAATAGAGGTCAGTCGGCGTCATGGTCAGGTTCAACAGATTGGCGTTGTTGTTAGACTGGTTGATCTCCGTCCGGGCCTGGCCCGTTGGCATTTCCAGCATAAACATAGCATCTTCACTGTACAGGCCAATACTGGCATAAAAATCCCGCGTGAAGGCATAGATGCCGTTGATAGCATTCTGCGCCTGTACAAGGCTGGTATAATAGTTATCAGGGGTATAAAAGCTTTTGGGATCTTCCTGCAAAAACTTTGTACAGGAGAAATTCATCGAAAGAGAGATGAGTAATATGCCCTGAAATATCTTTATTCTTCGCATAAAATAGATTTGATAGTTAAAAACCAACGTTTACACCGAAATTAAAAGTCCGGGCCTTAGGCAAGGCGTAAAACTCAATGCCATAGGCAAAAGCCTGCGGATAGGTGGACACTTCCGGATCATAACCATACTTATATTTCGTGATGAGGAAAGCATTCTGAACACCGGCATATACACGCAGACTGTGCAGGTGGGCCCTTTCCAGCAACCTGTTGGAAAAGTTATAACCCAGCGAAATATTCTTTCCTCTTATGAACGACCCATCTTCCAGGTAGTGATTATCCTGTCGCAAAGATGGACCATCAGAGTTGAGGCGCACCTTGGCGATATTAGTTTGCTGATTCGTCGGAGTCCATGCGTTGAGCACAGTCGTATAGCTGTTGGCCAGGGTTTGCCGGTCTTCTGAAGTTGCATAAGCGAGATTCAGTACTTTATTGCCCTGGCTCACCTGCAGGTCGATCAGCAGATCAAGGTTCTTATAGGAGAATTTATTTATTAACTCCATCGTATAAGTCGGATATGCATACCCCAGGATCGTCCGGTCGTTGCCATCGATCTTGCCATCTCCGTTGATGTCTTTTTCCTTCAGGTCGCCCGGCTTTGCGTTGTAGCCAGCCGCCTTTGCCGCTTCCTCCGTACCCCATACGCCTTCTCTTACCAGGCCGAAGAAAGTGCCCACCTGCTGGCCTACCCGCAGGATATTAGTCTGGTCAAGGAAACCCGGACCAGGGAATATGTCTTCATTATGCGTGCCGAGGGCCAGGATCTTATTCCTGTTCATGGTAAAATTAATGGTCGTGTTCCATTGGAGTGGGCCTGTCAGGTTATTGGTCATCAGTCCTAACTCGATCCCCCTGTTGCGTACCGAGCCGATATTCTTCAGGATATTATCATAACCGGAAGTCAATGGAACGGGGGCTGAGAGCAGCAGATTTTTCGTTTCCTTGTCGTATATGTCCGCCACAATGTTGATGCGGTTGCCGAACAACCCCAGATCCACGCCAAAGTCAAACTGGTTGGTCTTCTCCCATTGCAGGTCCTGGTTAGGTATGGTACCCTGCACCACGCCGGCAGCCCTTGCACCATTAAAGATGGCGGTATTCGAAGTCAGCGAACTAATGGACTGATATTGTCCGATCTCGGAATTACCGGTGCTACCGTAACTGATTCTTAATTTAAGGTTGTTGATCACCTGACTACTCTTTAGGAACTTCTCCTCCGAAACGCGCCATGCAAAAGCTGCCGACGGGAAGAAGGCATATTTGTGATTGGCGCCAAACTTCGAAGAGCCGTCATACCTGCCCGTGGCAGTAAAAAGGTATTTGTCTTTCAGTGAATAAATTGCCCGGCTGAAGTAAGAATTGATCTGCCAATCATAGGCACTCGACGTAGGCGGATTGGGGACAGCAGCGGCGCCAAGATTATTCCACAAATAAAAATCACCATCAAAGTTAGAGGCCGATGCACTTACAATTTCATAGTTATTCTTCGCCCATTCGGCGCCTAATATCACATTGAGGTTATTATCACTATTGAACGCTTTTTTGTAAGTAAAATAGCTGGAACTCTGCCAGTATACTGCTTTGTCCGCATTAACGCCTGCGCTGATCCGCTGATAAAGGCCCCGCTGAATGGCCGCCCCACTGGCTGCATTATTGTTCTTATTGGTATTGATCTGACCGGAAAAACTGGTCCGGAAGTCAAGGTCATGGCTCAGTCGAATATTGAAGAACGTACTGCCGAGAACCACCGTCCGGTTATTGATATTATATTTTGTCTGCAGAATATTTACCGGATTATCGGCGCCTTCCGAAGCGAGATGCATCCAATTGCCTCCCCAGCTTCCATCGGGCATTTTTACAGGGATCATCGGCAGCGCTTCCAATACTTCACGGGTGGCTGTAAGACCGCCAACCCCATCGTCCTGTATCCTTTCCTGGAAATAAGTACCGGACAAGTTCAATCCCGTGCTTAACCAGTCATTGACCTTGCCATCAACGTTGATCCGCATTGAATATTTTTTGTTATAGGTCTTTAGTAACAACGCTTCATCGTCCTGGTAACCATAATTCATGCTGTACCGGAGGTCCTCATTTCCTCCTGTTACAGACAAGTTGTGGTTTTGAGAGAAGGTAGGCTTATACACTTCCTTCTGCCAGTTCGTGTTATACCTGGGTGTTCCATCGGGATTATATAACGCAGGTTCCAGTGTGGCGAAATCCGGGTAAGCCCGGCCCGGTACAAAGGCATAAGCGGCCTTTTCGACAGCCTGGTACTCCGTGGAATTGAGGACTGGAATTTCCCGTGGCAATACGTTATAACCACCCACGAAACTGTAGTTTACCATAGGTTTGGCGTTGAATCCATGCTTTGTTGTGATGATAATAACACCACCGGATCCCCTCGCACCGTAAATGGAAGTCGAAGAAGCATCTTTCAATACATCGATGGTTGCGATATCATTCGGGTTGATCGTCGTATAGTCGACACCGATAACACCGTCCACTACGAACAAAGGATTATTGGACGCATTAATGGAGTTGAATCCACGGATATTAATGCGGTAGTCGCCGGGCCTGCCGGAATTGGTCGTAATATTCAGCCCGGGTACCTGGCCTGCCAACGCGCCCAGGGCATTGGGAGACGGACGCTCCCTGATCACGGCGGTGTTGATGGAAGCAACGGATCCTGTCACATCCACTTTTCGTTGCGTACCATAACCAATCACAACAACATCCCCGAGCGATTTGCTACTGAGTTTCATTTGTACATTAAGAACGGTTTGGTCTCCAACGGGTATTTCCATAGATTGATACCCGATGTAACTCATGATCAGCACAGCGTGTGGTGGTACGTGGATAGTGAAAGATCCTTTCTCGTTGGTAGTAACAGCGCTACGAGTACCTTTCACAACAATACTAACTCCGACCAGGGGGGTCTTGTTTTCGTCCAATACTGTCCCGGATATTTCTTTTGGTTGAGTTTGGCCATATGCAGCCGTAAATGAAAGAAAAAAAGTTAGACAACAACATGAAAATAGTTGTTTAAGTTGAAGTGCATTCAGGAGCCGATTCATAATGGGAATTAGTTTAATTGTGTAATAACTATTAACGTGGCAAGGATATAATGATAACGTTATCCAAAAATAAATATAGGCTGTGGCTTCATCTACAATTGGTTTAATGGATACTTAAAGTATATTACTCTCTTTATACTATTATCTGCCGATTTTTGAAAACCAACTTTTTCTTGTTGTAAACAAAAGTGATCGCGCTAACGCACGATCGAAAAAGCGGTTCCACAATGATTAGGGAAAGGAGATATCAAAGGAACCTTCGATCATATGAGAGATCTGTGGATGGATGATAATATTTGCCCCGACAAGCTAATTATGAACAAGTGGTTGAAAGCAGGATTTATCGAAATACTGCGCTACACTATTTCGATAAAATACTTTAAGTTTCGATTAAAATACTGCAATAATGCTGATGTTAATCGATATATCTTTAGATCCTTTTGAAACTACCATGGATACAAACGAAATCAGCAATGCGCATGATTTCCGGGTTATCCGCCAAGGTTTCCGATAAAGGCTTTTAAGGCTGGATTTCTTACATTTAGTATAGATGTTCCGCTTTCCTGGCGATGAAATATACTTAGAACAACCATCCACTGAACCAAGGGCGTTTGTGCTACGGATAATATATTGATTATAAACGCGGAATATTTACGTTATGAGAAGGCTCATATTTATATTGTTTAGTGCTGCATTGTTACTTGCTGTCATCTTCCACTATTCAACGGCCGTTGAGTTGCCGCCTGATGTCAGGGAAGCTTATAATGCCTTACCTGGTTCACCGGACTATAACGCAGACGTAAAACCGATCCTGTCTGACAAATGTTTCGCCTGCCATGGGCCCGATAAAGCCAAGCAAAAAGCGGGCCTCCGGTTGGATATCGCTGAAGCTGCCTACGCCGAACTTCCCGACAATAAAGGTAAAGTGGCTATAGCTCCCGGAAATTTAGACGGCAGCGAATTATTTCACCGCATCCTGTCAGATGATCCAAAGTACATGATGCCTTCACCCGAATCGCACCACACCCTTACGGCCCAGGAAAAAGCCATTCTGATCAAATGGATTGACAAAGGTGCAATTTACAAACCTCATTGGGCTTTTGTTAAACCGGTAAAACCTCATGTACCGTCGGCAGATGGTATTATAAACAACCCTATCGATAATTTTGTACTGGCTAAACTAAAGCAGCAAAAGTTGTCACCATCAAAGGAGGCAGATAAAGAATTACTGCTGCGCCGCGTTACACTTGACCTTACAGGACTTCCACCTACCCTGGCAGAAATAGATGCTTTCCTCAGAGATGGTAGTCCTAATGCCTATGAAAAGCAGGTTGACCGGCTACTGTCTTCCCCGCATTATGGAGAAAAAATGGCGGTTGACTGGCTGGACGTTGCCCGTTATGCCGATTCACATGGATATACGGTTGACAGGATCCGGGACATGTCGCCTTATCGCGATTGGGTGATCAAAGCTTTTAATACCAATTTTGCATACGATAAATTTATACAATGGCAGCTGGCCGGCGATTTAATGCCACATCCCACCCGCGACATGATCATTGCCACCGCTTTTAACCGCAATCATCAACAAAATATGGAGGGTGGAATTATTGAAGAAGAATTCCAGACAGAATATGTGATTGATAGAACCAATACTTTTGGCAATGCTATGCTGGCCATGTCTGTAGGCTGCGCCAAATGCCATGATCATAAATTCGACCCCATATCTCAAAAGAATTATTATGAGTTGTTCAGTTTCTTTAACAACGTAAAAGAAGCTGGCCAGATATCCTTTGATGATGCACTGCCTACACCAACGTTGCTATTACCTACTGAACAAAAAGAAAAAATAATCCAGTTCATCAATAACAACATCAAAAAAGAGCAGGAAACCCTTGCTCAAACGGAAAGCAAAGCTGCTGCTGCCTTTGAGAAATGGATAAATGACGGTGGCTATAAAAAACTATCTGCGGACAAAATTCCTGGTAATGGTATACAGGCCTACTATACTTTTGATAAAGGGAGCCTGGCCAATAAGATAAACCCTAAAGATATTGCCACCATGAAACGCGAAACCGGGCAAGCTGGCGAAAAGGCGGTATTTGAAAATAACGGTAATGGAAAAGCCATTGTACTCAATGGTGACAGTTGGCTGGATCTTAATAAAACCGGTATTTTCAGGAAATCGCAGCCATTTACCATAGGCATGTGGGTTAATATTCCCAGGCAACTAACCGAGGGCGTTATCTTTCACAAAAGCAGCTCCGAGCGTTTGTATAATTTCAAGGGATATCATCTTTACCTGAATCATAACAAGCTGGAGCTGAATATAACCCATACGGGTCCTTCAAATGCTATTACAAAAGTGAGCATTCCTGATGTACCGCGTGATAAATGGATACAACTTACAGCCACTTACGATGGTTCATCAAAGGCAGCCGGCTTGAAATTATATCTGGATGGATCGGAATTACCCATGGAAACCACGATGGACGAATTAACCAAAGATATTCTTTTTAATGGCGGAGGCCCTGGCCTGCAAATAGGCGCCTGGTGGCGTGGCCGTGGTTTTAAGGATGGTAAGGTGGATGATATCACTGTTTATGATCGTACTTTAACACCCTTCGAAGTTAAAATCTTAGCGCAAAAGGCAAGCTGGTCGCAAATTACAACTAAAGATAAAACCGGGTTTACTCCGGAGGAGTTAAATAACTTAAGGGCATATTATCTTTCAGCAGTAGATCCGGATGTACAATCCGAGGAACAAAAATTAACTGCATTAAGAACTGAATTATCAGATTCTACAGAGAACATTGATGAAATAATGGTGATGCGGGAAATGACCAAACCTAAAAAAACATTTCTCCTGAAACGTGGCAATTATGATATGCCGGGAGAGCAGGTTTATCCCAACACACCGGACGCTATTTTACCCTTTGATAAGCATCTGCCAAAGAACAGGTATGGCCTGGCACAATGGGTAACCAGCCCTGATAATCCACTGGCTGCAAGGGTGGCAGTAAACCGTTTCTGGCAGAACTTTTTTGGAACTGGCATCGTAAAAACTTCGGAGGATTTTGGCAACCAGGGCGAAATGCCTAGTCACCCCGAATTACTGGACTGGCTCGCTACCACTTTTATTGAATCCGGCTGGAATGTAAAGCAGCTCAATAAAATGATTGTGATGTCAGCCACGTACAGACAGGATTCCCGGGCAAGCAAAGCCACAGTAGAAAAAGACCCGGAGAATCGTTTCCTGTCGCATGGCCCGGCTTATCGTATGCAGGCCGAAATGATCCGCGATAACGCGCTGCTGGCAAGTGGATTGCTGAATGAAGAAATAGGTGGTAAAAGCGTGAAACCCTACCAGCCCGAAGGACTTTGGGAGATTAACAATACCACCTACAAACCTGATACCGGCAAATCCGTTTACCGGCGCAGCCTGTATGTGATCATCAAGCGCTCGGTACCTAATCCAACACTGGCAACTTTTGACGCCACCGCGCGTAATTACTGCACCATGCGCAGGCAAAAAACCAATACGCCACTGCAAGCATTGGTGACCCTGAACGATCCAACCTTTGTAGAAGTGGCCAGGGTAATGGGCGAACAAATGACCCGAATGCATGACAGCCGTGAAGCCATCATTACAACTTACCGTAAACTCACCGGACACAGGCCTACCCCTGACGAGGTAAACCTGCTGTTCACACTACAACAGGCCGAGTTAAAAAAATTCAGACAGCATCCTGAAAAACAAACGGGCTGGCTTAATACGGGACAATATAAAATCGATAAAACGCTGGACAGTTCAATGATTGCTGCCAATTCAGTTGTTGCCAGCACCATCATTAACGCTGATGCATCATTAACCAAAAGATAAATTTATATGTCTGATTTTCATCATGATGCGGAGTTCAGACTCCATACACCGGAATTTAATGAGCTCAATAAAAAGCTTGACCGCCGTAATTTTTTAACTAAAACATCCTTAGGGATCGGAGCACTGGCACTGGGTTCATTATTCGGTAATAAACTGTTTAGCAGTTCGCCCCAGGCAGCACCTGTATCGACGGGCGACCTGGAGGCCGATATTTTAAGGGCACTCCCCCACTTTGCACCAAAGGCAAAAAGGGTGGTATATTTGTTTCAAAGCGGCGGCCCGTCTCAATTCGAAACATTTGATTACAAGCCCGTGCTGGCCAAATTGATGGGCCAGAACCTGCCCGATTCGGTACGCAACGGACAACGGCTTACCGGCATGAGTGCCAACCAAAGCGCATTGCCCATGGTGCCATCCTATTACAAATTTAACCAGCATGGCCAAAGCGGAACCTGGATGAGCGAGTTGATGCCTTTTACCGCAGCAGTAGTGGATGAACTTTGTATAGTAAAATCAATGCATTCAGAAGCGATCAATCATGACCCGGCTATTACTTTTTTTCAAACCGGTAATCAATTACCCGGCAGACCCTCTATTGGGTCGTGGATAAGCTATGGCCTGGGGTCAGACAATAATAACCTGCCAACTTTTATTGTGCTGGTTTCCAAAAACGGACAAAAAGATCAACCGCTATATGCCCGGTTATGGGGTAACGGTTTTCTCCCATCTAAGCACCAGGGTGTGCAGTTTAGGGCAGGCAAAGACCCGGTGCTGTTTCTAAACAACCCTGATGGGTACGATGGCAAAGACCGTAAAGAAATGCTGGAGTATCTGTCAAAACTAAATCAGATGCAAAATGCTGCCTACGGCGACCCGGAAGTAGACGCCCGTATCGCACAGTATGAAATGGCCTATCGCATGCAAACCTCCGTACCAGAGGTAATGAGCACTGCAGACGAACCCAACGAGATATTTGAAATGTATGGACCTGATAGCAGGGATTCCGGTACCTATGCCGCCAACTGCTTACTCGCGCGTAAGCTGCTGGAAAAAGATGTAAAATTTATACAACTATACCACCAGGGTTGGGATCAGCACAGCAATCTGCCATCGGGCATAGCCACACAATGTAAAGCAACAGACCAGGCTACTGCCGCATTAATTAAAGATTTAAAACAGCGGGGCTTATTGGAAGATACATTAGTCATTTGGGGCGGCGAATTTGGCCGTACCGTGTATTCTCAGGGCAAGCTGACGGCAAATGATTATGGCCGTGACCACCACCCGCGTTGCTTTACCATGTGGATGGCAGGTGCAGGTGTTAAACCCGGTATCACTTATGGAGAAACAGATGACTTTAGCTATAATATTGTAAAAGATCCAGTACACGTACATGATTTCCAGGCCACGCTGCTGCATCTTATGGGGATAGACCATGAACGGCTTACCTATAAATTTCAGGGAAGACGATTCAGACTTACAGATGTAGAAGGAAATGTTGTAAAAAATATATTAGCTTGATACTATAACATAGATTCATGGAAAACTCAAGAAGAAATTTCATCAAAAATGCCACTATGGCGTCTGCTTTGATTGCGGCCACTCCTGCAAAAAGTTTTGCCATCTTGCACAAGGATGTGCAGCCTGATGATCATATCATTGGCCAGGGCGCATTTACCTACAAAGCAGATAAAAGTTGGGCAAAAATCAGCGTAAACACCAACCCGCTCGCTAACTGTCACGAAATGGTGCAGGATAGTAAAGGCCGTCTCATTATGTTGGGCGACCATACCCATAACAATATCCTTATATTCGACAAATCGGGTAAGTTGCTGGATTACTGGGGCACTGCCCTTCCCGGCGGGCATGGTTTAAGCATCAGCAAAGAAGGTGACGAAGATTTTCTGTTATTGACCGATTGCGGCTGGGCCCAGGACAGAACAGGAAACGGCTATGGCCAGTCAGGACAGGTACTGAAAACTACGCTGGACGGTAAACTAATATTTGCAATAGGCCACCCACGAACGATTGGTATTTACAAGGACGATGAGCCCTTTAAACCAACAGAAACTGCCGTTGCTCCCAATGGCGATATTTATGTTGCCGATGGTTACGGCTCTGATTATATTATACAATACAATAGTAAAGGACAATATATACGCCACTTTGGTGGACATCATAACACCAACAAAGACCATAATCTGATTAATGCACATGGCGTAACCGTTGATACCCGCGATAAAAATAATCCTACTTTGATTTGTACCTCGCGGGAGGAGAACTGCTTTAAAGTATTTACGCTCGATGGTAAATTCATCAAGCGTATAGACATGCCCGGTATGTACGTATGCAGGGCAGTAATCAATGAACAGAATATTTATGCCGGCGTGTGCTGGTCAAAAGATGCCAATGGTAAACGCTTTGATTATTCGGGCTTTGTAACTGTGCTGAATGCAAATGATGAAGTGGTATCAAACCCGGGAGGAGCTGCACCGGTATATAAAAACGGTATTTTACAGCCAACATTGCAGGCAACAAACCCTGTTTTCCAGCATGGCCATGATGTTTGTATTGATGAGGATAAAAATATGTATGTGTGTCAGTGGAATGCCTATCACACAGCCCCGGTGAAATTAACGCGTATATGATATTAGGTAACATTAGTACGTTTTCAGGCCATTTGCATCCGCTTATTGTGCATCTCCCGATTGGCTTTATTTTACTGGCAGCAATTTTTAATATCTTATCATACACAAAAAAGTACGAGAATTTAAAACCGGCCGTATCAGTAACCTTACTAATTGGGTTTATATCGGCAATTCTGGCCTGTTTGTTCGGCTATATATTGTCCTTATCCGGCGATTATGAAAAGAGCATATTGATCCATCATAAGTTATCCGGTATTACCCTTACCGTTATTTCTGGTGTCGTATATTATATCTCTACAGAAAAAGTGATGCGGGAAATACGCATTCCGAAAAAGCTATTCTCCGTTTTACTTCTCGGTGTTATAGCACTCATGAGCTATAGCGGGCATCAAGGGGCCAGTCTTACGCACGGGAACGAATACCTGAGTGTGCACACACTGATGCAGCAGGTGCGCAACAAACCGGAAAGCGTCCAAAGTGCGATGATATTCGAAGATGTTGTTGCACCTATTTTACAAAATAAATGTGCTCAATGCCATCAGGGGAGTAAACAGAAAGGAAACTTTTCAGTCGAAAACCTGCAAACGTTATTAAAGGGAGGCAAGAGTGGCCCGGCAATAGTACCGGGGAAATTAGCCGAAAGCGAATTATATAAGCGGGTTACACTCGATCCCAGCCATAGCGATTATATGCCTGCGGATGGCAAGCCACCGCTTTCAGGAAATGAGCTACTGATACTTAAATGGTGGATAGCGAAGGCCGGTGCGGTAGAAGGTAAAACATTAGCACAGTTAAAGGGAGCAGATTCCATACAAATGCAGGTAAGCACCTACCTGGGCTTTAATAAAACATCTACGGGCAATGCTGACGGGAATGAAATTACTCAGACTATTAATCCTGACATTCCCATACATGCAGACACTTTACCCATGGCGCGTCTACGAACAAAAGGATTGATGGTGAGATGGATGCTAAAAAAGCCTGTGATGCTGGATGTTACACTACCCGCCAATTCCGGTGTAAAAATGTCGGAGATCAGGGACGACCTGATCTCCCTGGCCAAAAATATTGTTTGGCTGAACCTATCCGCCAATAACTTTACAGATAGTGATCTACAGATTTTAAGCTCATTTATTAATCTTGAAAAATTACGGATAGAAAAGAACCCGGTTACCGACGATGTGTACAAGGATCTTGCATCTCTTAAGCACCTGGAGGCTGTCAATTTAAACGAAACTAAAATAACGGAGACGACCGTGATCAACCTGAAAAAAAATACCGGCATCAAACGAATTTATACCTGGGGCACCGCAATAAAGTAAAACTAGCGCCCGAAAGATCGGGCGCTAGTTTCACTACCTGCTACTGATCCTGAAATTATTGTGAGTAGACCCTGAAAAAAAATCTGCCTAAAGCAACCGGATACCAAATGCTTTACTCAATGGCAAATCCAGTGCTACAAAATCCGCTAAAACTCTATTACAGGTCCATTATCTTTCCATGAAGTATTTCCCAACCCCACATTTACTCCGTTACCAGCTCCCACTGAGTCAAACAGGTTGCCTGACAAAACAGTTCTCTTGCTGGTATAAAAATAGACAGGAGCAATTGTTTTACTTGATATCACTTTATTATTATCACCATAACAAGTAAAACTTATTGTTGCAATCGCGGTATCAACTGTTAACAAATAAAACTCCTTGGTGTAGTTAATCGTTCCTATCATGGAGTCATTTACCTGTTGGACAAATGGACGGTACCCGGACAACTCCCTATCAGGTATGACCATGGCTCCTGCTACCAGATTAATCATACCTGGCAAATCGTTTATACCAATTATGGGATCCCCCATAGGGTATTTATTCAATTTAACTACTAGCTGCTTTGCCCCATTGGGAATCTTATCTTTAATTGTAAACTTAAATTTAGAAACTACCCTATCCAATACCATATTCTGATTTATGGGGCCACTTACATCCAATATCATCCTTTTAAGGAATATATCCGTTCCGGGATACCCCGGGTAAAGATAAACCGGTCTATTGAAAGGAAAGTATAGATAAAAGAGAGAATCTGCATCTCTTGATGCAACCATGGTAGCCACATATTTACCAGTTGGCAAAGAATCATTGATGATACCAAAACTCGTATCAGCAGAAGTTTGACGAATTACCTTGACTAAATGCCCATCCGAGTAATTGAAAATAAAAAGAGAAAGGTAATTAGTGTAATTCCTTAATGTATCCTGGTTAGCAGTCCTTGCTACAGCGCCTGAAGCTATTCTGCCAAATCCTTCCACACTTTGACTAAACCCTGAAACACTAAATGTTACCGGGTTATTCTTTTTAACTTCGGGAGTATCCTTTGGGCTGTTATCCTTCTTACAGCTGATATAAAGAATGGACGCAACAACAAAAAAAAGGGAGATTTTTTTCATAGTTTGAAAATTGAGGTGTGCCATGAACGTTATTTCATCATGACAACTTTAAGATTAACAATACTATAAAGATAACCCAAAAATTGAAATATGGGAAATCTAAGTACAGTAATCTGCATGATGCCGCTCAGGATTAGTCGCTACCAGGACGGGCTTTCCAGTGACCTTAATAGGCATTTATCTAAGTGACATTAATGTGATACGAATAGGGTTGAGCATGCCAACATTTTCAACCATAAAATCCTCAGGAAACTTTTTTATTGTGTACCTCCCTGGTTGACTCCTTTTGTTTTATTGTTTACCAGCTTAGAACCGCCAGGTGGCTCCTATACTGAGCCTGAAATTATTTTGAGTAGACCCCGAGAAAAAAGTAGGCATGTAATCTGCCTGAAGCAAACGGATGCCAAATGCTTTATTCAATGGTAAATCCAGTGCTACTCCAACATTCGGGGTGAAGGAATGTTCTGTGGTACGATCGCTGTTGATACCATTGGCAGTGAATTTATAGGAATACGTTGAAATACCGAATAACGCATGAGTCGAGAAAATGACACGAGGCGCTGGCGTAGCAATCGGCAGATACGTAATACCTGCTGTTATATTCCATTGCTGATAGTGCGTTGTAAATTCACTTTGTTTATCGTTATGAAAATAAATGCCCACGTCCAGCGTAGCTCCAATCTTTGGTGTAAAAAAACGGGTATACTCCCCTGTCCCCCCAAAGCTGCCATAGTGAAGATCTTTATCTCCAAAGTGTACATAACTGGGTCCTAAAAAGATCAGGTTCTTTGGAAAATAATTTAAATGATAATTATTACGATGAGGAGGACAACAAGCCTCCGGACAACTATTCAGGCCCGCTTTTTTAACTACATCCAGGATATTGTCACAGGAAAGTTCAGGTGCCAGCGTTGCCATGAGGTCATTCTCGTGACCTGAGCAGGGTTGGCCACAACGTATCTGTGCGGCAGTAGCGGTACAGCAGTTACCTCCATCCGGATCAGGAGGCGGCTGGCAACTGACCTCTACTTTGGAAGTTTGCGTGATGGTATCATACACCCGGGAGCAGTATTGATCCTTCAGCCCTGCCAGGTGCAATACTTCATGGCAGTAGGTTCTTGGCGGCTCATTCCTTCTCCAGGTACCCGTTTTGGGGCCTCCATTTGGTGTTCCTATATGTGCATTGGAGGGTAGTCCGTCATTGTCAATCATCGTAATATGATGAAATGATTTTTTATCATCCTCACTAAGCGAAGACCATTTTTTTACGATAACGTGGCTAAGTACCTGGCATCCATTTGATGCATCATTTTCACAGGGTATGACACATTTTTTGGAATAACATTCCTCCAGTTGATCACGTACAGCAATTACATCCGCATCTGTTCCATCTATGCCAATCTGCAAGATAACATGTACCGTGCATCCATTTTCTTTATCACGTTCTACCGTGGTAGCATGATTTTGAACAGCACAACTCTGTACCAGCAAAAACCCGGCGAATGTCAACGCCAGGAAAAGAATGTATTTCATGATGAATTATTTTGAGGAAAGGTTATTGACCATAATTAATCCTTATGCCACGCGGTGCCAGCATGGTATTGAGCTGCGCTACCAGCTCATGAACAGCTGGAATATCTGTATTCAGTAACGTTACACTATGCTTCTGGCCAGCGCTGTTCAATGATAAAAAGATACCGGCGCCATCTGCCAGGTCGCCGTTATATTTCTCTCTGAGGCTAAAGAAACCAACCTGCTTCGCCTTATCTAAAAAAGATGATAGCTGAGATACCGGGATGTCGAATGACGAAGAATCTTTTACGGGTCCCTGTACATCCTTCAGATAGAATACACAATGTCCCTGATGGTCGATAAACAGATTTTGATTGGTTCCCCACGGTGCGCGTGAACCAGCATTTACCTGCACCACTACCTGAGACCGGGCAGTGACGGCAATAAAAATGCTTCCCAGTAGTAAAATGCTTCTAATGTGCTTAATCATAGCCAATAGTTGAGCTTAAGTGAATAGAAAGAGGGGTATAATTGGGGTAATAATATATCAGCTCCTGCTAAAATTAACAGCAAAAAAAGAGAAAGGTTTAATTTAAAAAGCAAGTAACGCGAAAGGAGGCATCTCTCCCCCATTTAACTACATAACAGCATTATCTACTTGCCTTTCTACTTTAAATATAATTTGCATTCCTATCTATTCACATATTAATATTTCCGCACGTTCAAAAGAAACACAGCAGCGGAAGAAAAAAGAGAAAACGGACGATCTGTTTTGGTGGTCAGGCTTCTCTAATAGACTACAAGGTTACTAAGAAGGCTGTCTCTTGTTGAAGTATACATCAACAGGAGACAGCCTTCTTTCGTTTATTTTTTAAGCGCAGCTTTACGGCGTCACCTTCAGTACACCTTTCATTACCATAAAATGACCTGGATAAGTACAGATATACGGATAATCCCCTGGTTTTTCCGGGGCGGTAAAGTAGATCACATCTGATGTTTTTGGCTGCAACAATAACGTATGGAAAAGCACCTTTGAACTGGCAGGAATATAACTGGCCTGTTGTCCGTTCAGTCCCATTTTAGACGCCAGCACTCCTACTTCATTACCGGCTCCCGGAGCGGTGAGTACAAAATTGTGTAGCATGTCATCACTGTTCTGAAAGGTGAGTTTTACCCGGGCGCCAGCTTTCACGGTCAATGCGGTAATGCTGAATTGCAAACCTGGTTTGGTAGTAAGGTTGATGGCCGTTATAGCAGTGCCCTTCCAGCTTGCCGGTTGTTTGGTCAGGTGTTTCACATTGCTGACTGCAACAGGAGCAGCGGTGCCGGCAGCCGGCATGTGCATATGCATGTGGCTCATTTCCGGGCTTACTTTATTGGCGGCGGTGATCAGCAGGGGCTGCCCCTCCGGTATGTGGTTAAGCGTATAGTAACCATAGTTATGCAATAAGGTGTTGTTATCTTCCGATACAACGCCTTCCGCTCTTATTTCATGGATATATCCTTCTCTCAGACTATCCATTACCAGTCTTACACGCATATGATCTGGCGACACTTCTATGGCTTTCAAAGGGCAATTACCCTGGTTAATAACGGGGCTACCATAATTGTGATGATATTGATAGGTGAATGTACTTACTTTGTAAGAAGCTGCATCCTTTGCCGTTTTTTCATCAACAGGCCGGGTAAACGTAATTTCAAATCCATCTGGTTGCGCGGTGACGGTTTTCATTTCAAAAGGAATCTTTTTATTCCATACCAGGCGTTGCAGGCCAAACAGTCCACCGCCGGTAGCGCCCCAGCCGCGGGCGGTCATGCCTACAAACATACTGCCGTCTGTACCCCAGCACATCCGGAGTATCCCGGAAGAGAAACCTTCTCTGAAAGGGAATACAATCCCCTGGTATGTGCCTTTTACTTTTTCGAGAAACACGCGCATGATCTTACTCTGTCCCTGGTCGCCAACAAACAGTTGTCCGTTGAAGGGCCCCATGTTGGAATCATTTTCATCACTGAGTATACCTGAAGTAGATACACCGAGGATGGTGTGTGGAAACCATACAGAAGGGGTTTTAAGATGAGGTACCCGTTTCGCTACCTCGTATTTCGGTTCATTGGTATCTGGTATATCTTCTTTACGCAGGGAAACAGTAGATCCTGGTAACGTGGACCATACCAGGCTGGCGGGATTACCTAAAAAATCACCTTTCTCTACATGGGTGATACTGCCGGATCCTACCCAATCGCCCTGGTTTTCAGCATAAAACATATCGCCTTTGTCGTTCAGGCCAAAGCCTGCCGGCGACCGCATTCCTGCGGCAAACGGTGTTAGCTTCCCGTCATCGGATATCTGTACCATCCAGCCATGCCATTTGGAAAGGCTTTCACCATGATCTCCCACCCAGGCGAGGTTCAGGTTGACCATCATATTGCCGTTTTTATCCAGCACAGGCCCATAAGCATACTCATGATAGTTGCCTTCTAACGGCCAGCTATATACGGTTTCGTATACGTCTGCTTCTCCATCACCGTCTTCATCGTGCAGCCGCGTCAGTTCACTGCGTTGCGTGAGATAAAGATCTCCTTTGATATAGTTCAGGCCCAGTGCTTCATGTAGCCCCTGCGCAAACAGGCGGTACTGTGGCAGCTGACCATTTTTTCCGTAGGGGTTGGTGATGATCCATACTTCGCCGTGACGGGTAGATATCGCTAATGCGTCGTTGGGAAGCAATGCCATACCACCCACTTCCAGGGCAACGTTTTGAGGTATAGGAACCGTATTGATGGTATAGAAGTCCTCCTCTTTCTGCGATTTCACGGAATCCTTTTTTTGCTGTGCCGTTGCTATCGTTATCCCCGACATACCAATGGCGCAGCATAGCCAGTATTTTAGCGAGAGTGATATATTCTTCTGAAAAAAAGTGTTCATGTAAAAAGAATTACCAGATGATGGAATAAGTAATGGGATCTTTAGACCCGGAAACAGGAACAAGTATTTCCTGTTGATTGCCCAACTGCCTGACGAGCGGTTTGAAACGTTTATCTATGCGGATATAATATGATTTTCCGTCAATAGCATATAGTCCGTCTTCCAGGGCATCAATACGCGGCGCCGCCGCCACTCTGCAGTAAAGACCTGCCGGCGCATTGATCACAGTAATATCCCTGACCAGCGAGGTGCCATCCGGATTTGCAGCTACCTTGTCTGTTACGGAGGTGCCGTTTATCACATAATTGAAGGTAGGATTACGGGCTTTATCCAATACATAGCCTTTGTTTTGCAGGTCATCAAAAGACACATCGGCAGGCCAGGGGGTGTTTACATTCGCTAACACCGCCAACGAAGGAGCGCCGGATAATTTAGTCACACTTCCCAGTGGAACGGCGAGTTGCGGCTCACCTCTGTCGTGCCACATTTCCGTTACATCCAGGAAATTCCCTCTCCACATTTCCAGCAAGGCACCCTGTTTCAGGTCATACGCATAGTTTACCTGCGAAGGATAGCCCACCGAAATGATATGCGTGCGTTTTTTCCCTTCATAATTAAAGAAGCTCCTGAGCAGATATGGACGGCTTTGCGGGGTGATGATAATGGGGTTATCGAAATGGCGCTGTTGGCCGGTGCCGTCTGCCAGCGCGTTCAACGGACGATAACGGATATTACGGAATGCAATGTTGCCCTGGTCACCCTGTAACATTAAAGGCCCGGTTGTTTTCTCATCTTCAAACATAGCCGAACGGGTAGGCCCTGTTACGGTAGCCTGTTGTTGTACCAGGGAGCCGTTTAGGTATACTTCCTCAAACCTTGCGTCAGCAGTTTTTTCACCCGCCTGGTTGAACCTGGGCGCACGGAATTTCACAGACAGGTGTTGCCATAATCCCGGTGCTTTGGACACATTCATTAACGGGGCAACACCCTCGTATCCTTTTTGTTGCGCGTTATTAAAGCGTTGATAAATACCTCCACAATCTGCAAAGGAAGGGGCTGTCTTTGTCCAGCTATCGACCAGCTTCACTTCATATCTTCCTTGCAGGTATACCCCTGAATTGGCATCTTTTGCCATCATGAAGTCAAGTTCCAGTTCAACATCCCCCCACTCTTCCTTTGTTACCAACTGACTATTATTATTCTTGCCTGTAATGTTCACGGCCACGCCTTCCCCTGAAGCCAACTTCATGTCGCCCGGCTTTGTCAGGTCTGTACTGGCATCGCCTGCGATATGCCAGTTGCCTCCGGGATCCCTGAAGGATTGCCAGTTGTTTAAGGGAACGGTCACCCAGTTATTGCTGACCGTTTGGGCGTTGCTGTCCGATGACCAGGCAGTAACAGCCAGTATACAAATGGCCCATTTTCTAAAACTGCTCATAGCTATTGTTAAAATGTGAATTAAAATTAAGTGTTATAAAGACATTTAATAAACACAGACTGGCAGGCAAGATACAACATAAACAATGTTTTAGATAGCATGTGTGATACTATTTTCAGCTTTCCCCTTTCGTTAACGATGCAATTATTACTCCCGGCCGGATATCACGTACATCCAGCTTACTAAGCCACAAAATAGACACCTTCAGCAAAAGAAAGTTCATCGAAATTATCAACTCCTTATGTTATTTTTGCAAGCTTTATGAAAAGCTAATGGAATTACTGTTTTTTCATTAACGTACAGTTGGTAATCTCTAATGTGTACCATGAATGCCCCTTGCATTGTGCTTTATGTGTACGATGCCAGGTCTCTTTCGCATTTCACACAAACGATTGTGTTTGCACCTTTATAAATTCTTGTTTACCTTGTTATGTAATCCCTGTAAAACAGCTTGCATTGACAGATACTAATCATCTTGATGAGAAGGCAATGGTGGCCCTGCTCCGGGCCGGCCAGCAGGCTGCTTTTGAAAAAATATATGAATTATATAGTGAGCGGCTGCTGGGGGACCCACGTTTATCTCAAACCGTGGTAGTACCTGGTGTGCAGCAATTAAAACCAGGTACAATAGCCCCGGCGTATCCCGCGTTGAATGGTACGAGCTTTAATATGAATACCACTGGTTACGCGCTGGCAAAGTTTTTAGCCTACAATGATCCGGTGGCCTATACAGATGACAACAAAGATCAGACGCCTGCCATTGCCTTCAGGTATGCAGAGGTATTGCTGAACTATGCAGAAGCAGCTGCAGAGCTGGGAGATGATGCAACATCCATTACCACTGTTTTAAAACCCCTGCGTGATAGAGTAGGCATGCCCGTTATGAATGTTGTGAATGAATTTAATGGAGATGTAAACTATCCATTCCACGACTTAAGCCCCCTGCTACAGGCTATTAGAAGAGAGAGAAGAGTAGAGCTGGCATGCGAGGGATTCCGCCTGGACGACATTATGCGTTGGTGTGCCGCCGACGTACTCGTAAAGGGCAAAAGGCCTTTGGGCGCATTGTTTACAGGAAGTGACCTTGCTCAGCAAAATACGCCTACCGGGTTCTACGGTTCTTCTTTGTTGATTTATGATACCCCGCCTGCGGGCAAAAAAGTAAATCTATACCTTTCAGGAAATCCGGGTGATGCGTTACGATACATTGATCCATACAAGGCATCGGCACCAAATGGTTTTGGATTTAATCTCAAAAGAGACTACCTCCTGCCAATTCAGCAGCGGCAGTTGCAGCTGACCGGTTTTAAGTGGGTACAAAATCCCGGTTGGTAATTTCTACACTTCCAAAAAAAAATATTTATGTGTAACTCAAAAAGATATTTAAACGCCGCAGTTGTAGCCGGATTACTGCTCTGCGTGGCTACAGCCTGCAAAAAAGATAACCAGCCGGTAAAGCCTGTGCCGTCAGCGTTTACTGCCACCATGAAGCAAAACACCAACTTCCCCGCAAGCGGAGGTAAAGATACGATTGTCATCACCGCCGGAACTGATGGCTGGTGGGTTACCATCCCAGACAGCAACTCATCATGGTGTGCTGTCTCACAAAAATATGGATCGGGAAACTTCCTGTTGCCCGTTACGATAGGCGCCAATACAACCGGCGCCCCCAGGCAGGTAGTTATTACGCTAAACCCCAGCTATAATTTGCCCAGGGTAGCTATAACACTAAATCAGTCGTACTAGGTTTTCAATGTCAAAAACAGGAATTAAGCTAATAAATACTAAGTATGAGACTTCGAAACTGGATGGCCCTGTTATGCTCACTAACAGTTTCTGCAAGCGCCTTAGCGCAGAAAAGGCCCAATGTAATCATTATCGTATCTGATGACCACGCGTATCAGGCCATAAGTGCTTACGGCAACAAATTGATAAAAACACCCAACATTGACAGAATCGCCCATGAAGGAGCAAGATTTGACCGGGCATATGTCACCAATTCAATTTGTGGCCCGAGCAGAGCAGTAATTCTGACAGGGAAATACTCCAACAAAAACGGGTTCACCGACAACGAACATTCCCGTTTTGATGGTGCTCAGAACTCGTTCATCAAAGAACTTGCAAACAATGGTTATCAGACAGCCTGGATTGGTAAATGGCATCTTGAAACTAAGCCGCAGGGCTTTACTTTTTGGGAGATACTACCCGGGCAGGGGCAATATTACAACCCTGATTTTATTCAAATGGATAGCTCCAAAACAAGGATACAGGGTTATGCTACCAATATCATAGAAGATCTCGCTGAAAACTGGCTCGATCAACGTGATACATCCAAACCATTTTGCCTGGTAATTGGCCATAAGGCAACGCACCGCGTGTGGCTGCCAGACACCTGCGATATGGGTATGTACGATCACATCATGTTTCCGCTGCCTGCTAATTTCTACGACGATTATAATACCAGAAAAGCTGCTGCAATACAGGATATGTCGATTGCCAAAACCCTGACGATGGGGTACGATCTAAAAATGTTTGATACTGATCAGGCAGCAAACAAAGATGGTAATATCAATCGCATGAATCCTGCGCAACGCGCACGTTTTGATAGCTACTATAAGGCCATCCATGCCAGCCTGAACGCGCAACATCTTTCCGGCAATGCGCTGACAGAATGGAAGTATCAGCGCTATATGCGTGACTACCTGAGTACGGCAGCATCGCTGGATCGTAATATTGGCCGCACGTTGGGTTATCTTGATAAGCACCGGTTAACAGAAAATACTATCATAATTTACCTGTCAGACCAGGGCTTCTACCTGGGAGAACATGGCTGGTTCGACAAGCGCTGGATGTATGAAGAGTCGTTCCGAACACCAATGGTGATGCGTTATCCCGGCGTGTTAAAACCAGGCACCGTTAACCGTAATTTTGTAATGAATGTAGATATAGCACCTACCCTGCTGGATGCTGCCGGTATTAAAATACCTGCCGACATGCAAGGAGAATCGTTCCTCCCATTGCTGAAAAATGCGAAGCAAAAAGGAAGAGAAGCCATGTATTATCATTACTATGAAAATGGTGAACATTCAGTATCGCCTCAATTTGGTATCAGAACCGCACGCTATAAGCTAATTCGTTATTACAAGCGCGTAGCGGCGTGGGAGTTATTTGATCTTGATAAAGATAAATCTGAGACAAATAACATCTATGGCCAAAAGGGCTATGAAGCCATTACTGCACAATTGAAAAAGCAGTTGTTAGTATTAATTAAAAAGTATGAAGATGCGGAAGCGGAGGAGTTGATGAAGGTAGAACCGTGACACTAGAATGAATATGCAGAAAAATGCCCCTGGACGTTAATTCCAGGGGCATTTTCCTGCATTCAATAGCCTGCGCACCACCTATATTCTAATAAACTTTACTTCATCATCCAAAAGAAGAAATGATTATGGTTTTAAAGTCAGGACAGTATTGAACCTTCTCCAGTTTGCAGGGTTACCGCCGCTATAGTAATAATAATTCAATGTAAAACGTTTGTTCACCGGATCATAAGTGGATGCCGGTGTCCCCTCTTGTTGAATAGACACGACAGCATCAGGGTCGCTGGAAATGGTCACTGTGTTATCATTATTCACGGTGATAAAGTAAGTGATCCCGGCATTACTGAAATACCAATATCCGGCGGTAGCCTTCAATTTGTTTGGCCCTACAGTAATCAAATCCTGCACATAATTAGCCGGACAAGTCTGTAATCCTGCAGACGCATGATTGAGTGTACCGGTTTCGACATAACTACCCTCCCACTTGTTCACAACTGGAAGAGGTGAAATCGATACTACCCAGTTTTTCTTATCGCCATTTGCCGCCATCACCTCATATTGCGCGGGCTGTGTAAAATCACCGGGCTTTCCCAGGGCTGGTGAAGACCCAATCGGGCTTATAATAGCTGCTTCAGGAATATTCGCATAACCCCAAATTTTACTTAGTGTTACCTTAGGCTTTTCAGTCCGCGGAAAACCGGCAGGAAAAGATGGATTTACATATACGGTGTCCTGGGAGATCTTTACTACACGGCTTAATTGCACTGTCTTCGCCAGGATACGCGTATTTTCCTGTGGTGTGCCTTTGTTATCAACAACGGTATCAATGTATTTGTAGTAGAGGTTAAAATCGCTGATATTGTTTAATGAGGAATTATTCATGCCAGGCAGGTCCTTTTTTAAACAGGAAGTCATCACCAGTGAACCAAGTACTATGATAATAAAATTGAGATATCTGCTTTTCATATTAAACGGAATTGAATTGATTAAAATACCTACCAACCAGCATTCTGGGTGAGGATGGGAAGCGCCACTATCTTAGATTGCGGTACCGGGAACAGGTAACGCTTAGGTGTAAATTTCAGCGGCTGTCCGTTTTGCTCATTCATCTCATACACCTGGTAGCTTTTTCCATCTGAACTGATCGCTATACCATGTTCTTTGCCATTCAGTTCCGGTATGGCCACCCCGGTATTTTCATAACCTTGTTTCAGGCCACCGGTCAGCTGCATGCCCCATCTCAGTAATGACCAGTAACGGTCACCTGTTTCGAGGATCATATCAATATGCCGTTCTCTTCTATAATCATTCCACAGGTCTTCATTGGAAGAAGTAATATTATTTTTAAATCCACCGTGTACCTGGTAGGTTTTGGTGAGATATATGCGCGCAGCGCCTTCATCACCCAAACGTATACACGCCTCTGCGTAGTTCAGATAGGCTTCTCCCAAACGGAGTACACTATAACAAAAATCGGTAGGATCAGAATACCAGAGCTTTTTGGCCTGGTACACATACTTTGCAAACAGGTAACCCGTCACGGATGCACCACCATTGATGTTGCCTCCGTTCAGTGGCTGCACATTGGAAGATGCGTTGCCATCTGCTCTGAGGTAGGCCCAGTTACCAAAGTATTTGGAACTGTCGCATACGATAGAAGCATAGAATCGGCTATCCCTGTTTTTATACATTTTCTCGTAAGCACTTCCGCCTGTTTGATTATAAATGGTTTGGTCCCACTTCCTTTCTTTCCCATCAACATCTGTTACCAGGTAATCGTCTACCAGATCCTGCGTAGGGGCATAATTCATCCATCCCTCTATGGATTCTTTCAAAGGAAATTTCTGCATGGCGGTTGCAGTAAGTTTGGAGGCCAGCATGTCGCTGTTGCATACCAACGCCTGCATTGGTGTGCTGGAAAAACTAGTATTGGTGTTTTTCATCTCAAATACCAGGATGTTTTCCGGAGAGGCAATTGCAGTGCTGTAGGCATTGAAAAGATTGGTGTAGCTGTCCAGGCTGTACTGCCCCAGTGCAAATAACTTATCACCTGTCGCTCTTACAGCAGTATAATAACTGTTGTCATTGAGGTAGGCGCCAGCCTGTAAAGCCACTCTCATCTTCAGCGCATAGGCAGCCCCCTTCGTTGCACGTCCCCTGTCATTAGTCTGCGGCAACAAATCAGCAGCGGCATCCAGGTCTGTCAAAATGAAATCATAGGTTTCTTTCAGGGAAGAGCGGCCTATGTTGAAATCACTTTCTACGGTCAGTACATCTTTTACCAGCTGTACACCACCGAAACGGAAAGCCAGGTTGGAGTAGATAGCCGCACGCAGGAAGTGGGCTTCGCCGAGAAACGTATTTCTTTGTACAGCAGTGAAAGGAGAAGCTGGTATATTTTTCAATACCATGTTCACGCGGCGTATGTTGCCGAATGCGCTCCAGCCCTCATCATTGTTCCGGTCTATCTGCTCTGTTTTTTCGGATGTGTATCCCCCTCCCCATGGATGGTTTCGGATACTTTTTGTATTGGCGTCAAAGTCCCAGGAAAAAATATATCCCATGCAATTGGAATAACATTCATATATATAGCCCTGCGCCAGGCCATAATTATTCCATACATCACTGCCGGTATATGTATTCAGCGGCTTGGTATCCATTACCCTCGAACAGGAGGTAAAGGTCAGGAAACACGCTATGGTTAATATGATATAGTATCTCATTTTCAGACTTATTTAATGCTTTAAAATACTTAGAACCCTATCCGGATGCCCACTGAATAAGTTTTGTTTACGGGGTAAAAGAAGTTGTTGTTGTCTGCCAGTTCCGGATCAAAATATTTCTTTACCGGTGAAAAGGTCAGCAGGTTGTTACCACTTGCGAAAGCCGACAATTCAGTAAATGGGCTGGTTTTCTTCAAAAACTGTCTGAAATTGTATGACAACGTCACACTTTTTAATCTTACAAAGCGTGCGTCTTTTAACCAGAAAGTGCTGGTTGTATAATTATTGCCGGAGTTCATGGAATTGTTTCCTGCTCTGGGGAAATCAGCACTTTTGTTATCAGCCAGCCAGTAGTTCTTCTGGAAGTCGAAGTTGATCCTGTTTAACCCCTCTCCTCCTTGCAGATAGCCACCGAGATATACATTACGTGTTCCGGAACCCTGGATGAGTGCATCGAACCGAAGCCCTTTGTATTCCAGTCCGAACGGAATACCAAAGGAGAACCGGGGAGAAGAAGATTTTCCTATGCGGCGGAAATCCTGCGCATCTATTTTACCATCGCCGTTGGTATCTTCCAGCCACACATCTCCCAGGCCCAATGCAGAAGATGTAATACGGCTGGGGTTATTAAGGATATCATCAAAATTCTGATACAACCCATTGGAACTGTACATGGCGCCGTAATAATCCTGGTTTACACCCTGGTTACGGGTATAAGGGTTGGTCAAAGAAGCACTGTCTTCATTTGTTCTTTCCCATAGATAATTGAAATAGGTAACATTGACGCCCACATAGCCTTTCAGGTTTTTGTTAACGTTGAAATTATAATTGAAAACAGCATCAATCCCCTCTTTACGGGTAGCGGCATCTGTTAATACCTGCGGTAATCCCTGTCCCAGCGGATCAGTATAACGATAGGCCGGGCTCCCCAGGATGTTGGTAGTACGTGTAAAGAAATAATCAATGTTACCGCTAAGCTTTTTCTTCAGACTTTCAAACTCAATACCGAAGTCACGTGAGCTGGTGGAAAACCAGGTGATATTCTGGTTGCTGACGGTGAGCCCTCCTTCATAATAACCATTCTGCAGGTTGCCATTGGCTACATAGGTTTGTGTATGCACACCATATTGTGGCAGATAGGCATACTTTGTTCCCCCTATGGAGCCTACCTTTCCGTACGAACCTCTAAATTTGAAATAGGAAAATACGTTATCCAGGTGGGCGTTTTCATAGAATTGCTCTTTCGATATGACCCATCCTGCACTCACAGACGGAAAAAATCCGAAACGCTTGGAGGGTGGGAAATAATCAGAACCATCATAACGACCGGATAATTCCAGCAAATATTTCTTCGCATAATCATATTTGATCCTTCCTACATAACCTACTTCTCCCCACTCACTCGCGGAACCATCATTCACTTGTGTAGCTGCATCACCTGCAAACATCTGGTCGATAGCGGTGGAAACGTAATTTTTTCTCTGGGCACTAAACCATTTGTTGTTTCCTCCCCTGGTAACTGATACCAGTGTAGCCCCCAATGTATGCTCACCGAAGCTGGTATTGTAATCGGCCTGTAGCTCCACGTTGTAAGAACGGGAATTGCTGTTGGACTGTGTCAATGTAGGGTTTGGCGTGGGGTAGATAGTTCCGTCTGCATTGTACTGCGTTGCCAGTACATCAAATGTTTTGCTTGGATTGGAACTGAAAACGTAATCGCCCAGCGCTTTTAATGTCAGGCCCTTTACCCAGGGAACATTCCACGTGAAGGTGAGGTTACCATCATTAAAAAATGTTTCAGACCTGCTGTAACCGGGTGACCTCATTTCCGCCACTGGATGATCCACCAATGCAGCCAGGCTGCCATCTTTATTAAATGCCTTTTCCAGTGGGCTTTTGGCAACAATATGACTAAAAATACTACCGGAACCTGCCGGAGGTTGCGTGCTATAGGTATAATATCCATTGAGCCCAAGCGCGATAGTAAGGCCGGTAGCATCGAAAGTAGTACTGAGTTTGGTATTATACGAAAATCGTTGTACCCGGAAAGAGTTATTTACATAGTTACTTCCCTGATCGAAGTAACCCAATCCTGCGTAATATTTGGTATCTTTTGTACCTCCGTTTACAGACAGGTTATGATTCTGCTGACGTGCGTATTTGCGGAAAACCAGTCCATACCAGTCCGTATTGGGGTAGGTATCCGGATCCGTACCGGTCTTTATTTTGTCTAGTTGCTCCGGGGTGTATACGGAGTATTTGCCGTTACCTGCCGCTTCACCAATAGCGTTAGCCACCAGTGCTTTATCGGTGCTGTTGATTAGTTTGGGGAACAGATTGGGGGTGTTCCAGGCGGTGTTATTGGAATAAGAAAATCTTGGTTTACCGGTTTGTCCGCTTTTGGTAGTCACCTGTACGATACCAGCAGAAGACTTGGCACCATAAACAGCTGTAGCAGCAGCATCTTTCAGGAAGCTGATACTTTCGATATCATTCATGTTCAACGCTACAAAAGCGTTCTGGTCACGAATAATTCCATCAATTACATACAACGGTGTACTTTGCCCGATTAGCGGTTCTCCACCCCTTATCGTCATAGAAGGTACGCTACCTGGTTCTCCACCGCTGAAGTTGACTACGACGCCCGCTGCACGGCCCGCCAATGCAGATTGAATGTCTGTATAAGGTGCATCTTTGAAATTATCTGTTTTAACCGTGGTGATGGAGCTGGTTAGTGTTTGTTTAGACTGTTTACCATAACCCACTACAATGATTTCATCTACTTTACTGGCAGAAAATTTCATGGAGACATTGATCTCTTTGCGGCCGCCTACTGCGATGACTTGTTCCTCATATCCTACAAAGGAAACGATCAGCTGATCAGCAGCATCTACAGTGAGTGTAAAGGCGCCCTGGTTATCGGTAGCCACCATTTTATTCTTCCCTTTCACACGGATAAACGCCCCGGGCAAAGGGTTTCCTTTTTCATCTGTAATAATACCATTGACCACGATCGGCGCAATTGCCGGAGACGTCTCTTGTGATACTTCAGCTTTTTCCTTGATCACTACTGTTTTGCCAACAATAACATAACTAAGCGCCTGATTCTTAAAACATGCATTCAGTGCTGCGCTCAGGGATGCATCTTGTATATCGACTGTTATCTTCCCCCTGCTTTTTAGCAGGCGATCGTTGCTAAAAACCTGGTAACCGCTCTGGCGACTAATTTCCCGGAAAACTTTTGCGAAGGATGCATCTTTTAAATGCAAGGTGATATTTTGGCCAAATCCCTTGGCGGAGGCTTGTAAACAGGCTAATAACAAAAGGAACCCTGTTACTTTCATAACTGACAGGACGCCGGCTGACTTTCGGAAGCAATTCGCCTTCCATCTGCCAACGAGGAATTGCCTATGAAATTTTAATTTCATAACTTCATGTGGTTTAGGTTGATAAAAAACAATTGGTCTATTGTGAACTATACTGCCTGAACTATCCGCCGACAGTGTTCCACCACTGTCGGTTTCTGTTTATTCAGTCCGTTTTCTAAGGATTTACTAATACTATTTTCCCTTTTACAGTAGCGGTAACCCCACTATAATCAAGTATCTTCAGGAATTCCGACAAACTTGCACTGATGGAAATGGAGCCCGTAAAACGTTCGTTAGGTACACCATTGGGATATTGTACCGTGATATTATACCAGCGTGCAGCCTGTCTCATCATTGTCTGAATATCTGTTGCATCAAATACAAACAACCCTTCTTTCCATGCCAGTACATCATCCAATTCCACATGCTTCAAAACCGTCAGTGAACTGGCGACACGCACCTGCTGCCCTGGTGAGATCACCACAGATTGTTTCGATTGTCCTCCGGAAACCCTTACTGCGCCGGATATCAGCGTGACACGCATTTCCGGTTCATCATCATAAGCATTGATGTTAAAATGTGTGCCTAATACCTGTACTGAGAGATCCTTGTCTGGACGGGCCACTACAAAGGGAAGTGCCGGATTGGACGCTACTTCGAAATAACCTTCCCCATTGATAAGCACTCTTCTTTCCTTACCTGAAAACGTGGTGGGATAAGTAAGCGACGAAGCAGCATTCAGCCATACTTTGGTACCGTCAGCCAGCACTAAAGACATTGGCCTGCTGCCCGCAGGAATAGTAAGGGTGTTGTACTGCGTCTCCAAATTGTGTCCATCAGGAACATACACAATTTGTCCGCTGTCATTCTTTAAGATATTAGTGGCTGCCTGGCTGGCAAGCAGGCCATTTCCGGCGCTATCAAGCAGTATTCGTTTGCCGTTAGCTAATGTTAGCACGGCATGCGTAGCAGATGGAGCGGGAATATCTTTCGCCCGCTTTTCCACAGTGGCTATACTTTTCATTGGCCGCCTATTGTTCAGGAAAACAAGCGTGAGCCCCGCGGTCAACAGCAATGCCGCCGCAGCAGCAACTCTCCAGCGAAACCCATGACGCGGCATGACAACTGCAGATGTTTTCTCAGCGGCAATTTGGGCACGTAAATGCTGCCATGTTTCTGCCTCAAATTCTTCTTCACTACCGGATATCAGGATCGCCTCTTCCTCTCCGGCATTTATTTCGTCATACCAGGCATGCAGCTGATTGATTTCGGCTTCGCTTGCCGTACCGTCAAAATACTTACGGGCAATCAGCTTTATTGCTTCTTTACTAAGATGCATAAGTCCTGGCTTTTTTATTTATACAGGGTAATAATTAGAATAGATACCTGTGCGGGAAGTTTATACGCAGCAAACGGCATTTTTTTTTGAAATAAAAAAAGGAGGGTAAAAAAGTAACGCAAACAAAGGTTCCGGATATCAACATTCAGGAGAACCATTCCCATGCAGCATACAAAGCAGACAATACAAAGACCGCTGTGCGCAATGCCTTTAGCTTATTACGCATAATGTTCATGACCTGACTTATATAGCGCTCAGCGGTACGTGAGGATACCCCCAACCGTTGCGCTACCTCTTCAAGCGGCTTGCCCAATAATTTATGATCGATAAATATGATGCTGAATTTCTCCGGTAGATCACCGGCATATTTCACAAGTATATCAAGGAGTTGCTTGTTTTCCAAATCAAACGCAAGTACTTTTCCCTCCTGACCTGCGATACCAGCATGTACTTCGTGCAGGGCATGCCTCCGATGCTCTTCAGCCAGATAACGGTATACTGCGTGTCTTGTCATAGCTGCCAAGTAGCCTGGCAAAGATGCTATGGTAAGCCCTTCCCGCTTTTTCCAAAGATTCAGAAATACACGCTGGATAACCTCTCTCGCTTTTTCTGTGTCACGCAGGCGCTTGTGCGCAATAAAAAGAAGCCATTTCCAGTACCTGGTGTAGATTTCATTAAACGCTTTCTCATCGCCACTGGCTAGCAACCGCGATAACTGATCATCTGTGTAGCTTGAATACATTTAATAAGAAATATCTGATATAGAGAAACGTTTGTTCCGGCTCCCCTAGATAATATAACGTGTACTTTTCCTGTTATACCTAGTCCCTTTGTTCTTGATTTTGGCAAATAATTTTAAAGCTCCCAATAAATCACATCACTTCCTAATCTTATTTTGACTATTTCTTATGTTTTTTTGCATCTCAGTGATACCAGGTTGCTCAAATATAAAATAAGGCGGAATGAAAGTTATAACTTTCATTCCGCAGCATACCATATAACTACGCTTTTATTGCGGGCAAGACGAATAGCTGAACAAACCGCGTAAGCATAAGCGACGCAGCAAACCTTCAAACGGTATCTGATAATAATAAAGGTGTAGGAATTTCTTTCCCTGATTTTACAACTACAAGGATTGGTAAAGTAAGACTTGAATATAAACGGTATTAAATGTATGCCTGTTCCTAATTTGGCATATAAACGCGCTCTCTCATGGAGACAATGTCAGTAATCGCTTTGAAATGTTGCATCACCGGGATTATTTCTAAGGTTGACAACCCAACATAAGTCAGGATTTGCCAACCCTATTTACCAGCAAATACTTAACGCCTTTTACCCTTTGACAAACTAAAATTAATAGCCTTTTTTAAACAACCGGCTATCGATGATCAGTCAACCTTATGTGCTTCTATTAATAACGCACTATGCAGTGGCAATGACCGGATAATGTATTCATCTTTAAAATTACCCAACTCCTGACCTGTCCATTTATTCACTAGCCGATAAGTCCCTTTGGGCAATTTTATACGGCGCTCTACGGCTTGTTCTCCCCAATTAAAAACAGTGAATACTAACCGATCCCGTAAAACAATTCTCCCCACCTCGAATTTCTCATTCTCAAATCTTGCAGCTTTTCCTGTTGGGGGAATCAGCTTCTTTAAGATATTAAGCCGCTCCGGTGTAATCTTTGTCAGATCATCACCACTGAGTAGCATTCCACCGGAAGCGTATACAGTGGTTGCATGAAACAAGTATTCGTTTTCAGTAGGCCCTGTCTCTTTTTTTTGTGTATTTACGTTGTTCCCTGCTTGATCCATAATATCAGTTGCCCCTCCATCTGTCAGTAAGATACAATCCGGATCATTCCACCATAGTCTTCCATTCTGCCACCCTCTGAGCAGGTTTTCCCGGCCAATATCCCTGAAAGATTCCCATTTCCTCCAGGTGTCCATAGAACTGCGGGAGCCATGGATTAATCCCAGGGACGCCCAGATAGGATGGTTACAGCCCAACACAAACGCATCACCGGTTCCCTTCAGAATAGCTTCCATACCACGGCGGTAGGCTTCAATCCTGGTAGCTTTTTTATCATAGTGAACACCTCCATGGATAGCTCCCCAGTAGTTAGCGTCCAGCTTGAAATAGGAACAACCCCATTCCTTCCTCATTCTTGTGAAAAGTTCCGTCAGGAAGGTTTGTACTTGTGGATGAGTACCATCAAGCACATACCAGGGTCCCAGGCGCCAACCACCAAAACCAATTTTATCGGAGCGCAATGGCGCGCCACTTTCATCCTTAACAAACCAGTCGGGATGGTTCTTAAACAACTGTGATTCCGGACTGGCTACAAATGGGGCCACCCATATAGCCGGCTCCAATCCCTTCTGCTTTATTTCCTTCAATACGCTTTCCACATCGCCACCAAATGCTTTTCCCCTGTCCATCCAATCGCCCATCCATGGCTGGTAGCCATCATCAATCTGGATATACCTGAGTTCCGGCAGGTGGCCGGCAATCCATGCGGTGTTATCGGCCACATTCTTTGCCGTTACCTGTGGACCAAAGCAGTACCAGGAACACCAGCCCATTGGTACTGGTTCATGTTTTAAACGTGGGTGATGTTTAGCGATAGCTGCTGTTAACCTGTCGTACAGTTTTTCCCGGTCTGGTCCTGATATTGCCATAAATTCTTCGAGATGCCAGGTCTCTCCCGGTTGTAATACCAGGTTTTCGCAATCCAGGGAGATCCGTATGCGTTTCTCATCAAAAGAAAACCTCGATATGAATCTGTTGCAGGAGGTGGTAGCCAATAACACCCGGTCATGCGGTAGTTGCAGGGTAAGCATGCCATACGCAGTACGCATATTTTCAGGCTCCGGAATTTTGTAGTGATTCCTATCCGTATAGGTTCCGAGATCCAGCGGCTTTCCCAGCGTTCCGCCCACCTGGGCTAGTTTTTGAAATCCTTCCCCATAGATGCCAGTATTACCGGGCAGCTCATGTTGAAAATCGAATAGGACAATTTCCCGGATGCTGAGAGGTTTTCCGGAATTATTGCTGACTGACATGATGCAAGTCCCGTTGTTCCATTTTCGTAAAACCGAAACATTGGATGCTGCAGGCATTCCGGTTGCCAATATCACTTTGGCGGACGACCGTTGCAGTTTAGTTATAAAAGCCTGGCTTGTTGACTGTGGTACGTCTGTACTGAATGCCCAACTCCGCGTAATAGCGACCAGGCATGCAAATAGTAAAATTATTTTCGTCTTATGCATATTTTAATTTTTCCCCGCCCGCATCCAATGGACGGGGATGTTGATAATTAGCAAATCATAGCCACTATTGTTTGAGAAGCACCCACTGTTGATTGTAGCTGCCGTTTGCCGGATTCTGAACAACAGCCGCACCATCTGCCACAGCGCTACCCGCTATTTCAATGGCTTTATTACTATTTACACTAGTAATAACGTAGTTACCCAAATCGTTTGGCACCAGGGTATACAATTGATTCAAGGCGGTACCCGACCATATCCATTGTATCAGCGGCGCGTTGTTCGCAATGGAAGCTCCGGTAACATCGAGCGCCTTGCCACTGTTTACATTCAATATACCAAAATTGGCTCCACTCACAAAGTTAATATTCCAGAAATGTGCATTGGCCGGGATAGTGGTACCCTGTACTACCGCAGCACCGTTTGTTAAAGCCCCTCCGGAAACAAATATAACTTTGCCACTGTTAGTATTGGCGAGTACATATTTGTCGGACGAATTAAAACCATTTGGATTTGCAAAACAAAAGTTAATCAGTTTAAGCAAAGAAGTACGGTTATCCTTCGTATCACAATTAAGATGAAAAAACATCACTCCACCAAGGTTTTTCGATACGGCATAGGCCACCTTCTGCCGGATAACAGGATGACCATCATAAAACCATTGTTCCGTTGCCGAAATAGTGGCATGGTTAACGAAGGCCAGATTTACATCCCGGGCTACCACCGTATTAAAGCCTACCTGTGAAGCAGGCTGCCCATTTACATAGGTCCATGCATAAGCAGGAATTCCTGCATTAATTTTTGCAGCAGGTACTTTTGTAAGGAAGAAATCCACATCCCTTTTATAGTCCCTAAAAGTGGCGTGAGATTGAGGACTTCCGGGATGAACATAATCATAAATCATCGGGTTCAGGAAATCAAGCCTGCCATAGGCTGCTGCAGAAATCACATTACCCTGGTATGCTGCAATTGCCATAGCGAGCAGCTTTGCGTGGGCCTGCAATGAATCAGAGAGTTGTACCACGAAGTCATTATAGTTTGAAGTAATCTGATTCCCTTCATAGTCAAGGTCTATCCCATCAAAATTATTGCTCACCAGGTAAGTAACCAGGTTGTGAATATAAGCGGGCCTGTTGGCGGGTTGGAGCAAAGTAGCGCTATAACTATATGCCCCACCAATAGAGATAAAAGTACGGAGGCCCTGCAGATGCGCCTTTGTATTAAATTGAGTAATGCTTGCAGTGGTGGGTAGCACTCCCTGGCTATCGTATTGTTCCCCTATTATACACACATCGGTGATAAGGTCTGTTTGTATTGAATCGATCCATTTTCCATAATCATGATCCCCTTGCGCAAAATAGGCAAAAACCCTTTTACCATTAGGAACAGATAATAATTTTGCGTTTCCACTTTTACGTGTTGTTGCCAATGATTGCATAGACGATTTCCTTACGCCGTCTTTCCGGCATGCTGCCGAAAATAATACGGCGATTGACAGGCAACTCATCGCTGCGCATTTTAGAAGAGGGTGTTTTTTCATTACTATTGGATTTATAAGGGTTATGAATAGTAATACTAACTTCAGGCTGCTTCTTCATTGATTACGTCCGATGGTTTATCATTCCACCACTAGCCAGGTGCTGCTATTGGCTGGGATAGTAATACTTACCAATGCTTCTTTATTTGGGTTTAATGCAAATTGAATGGCCGGTGCGCCTGCTATGCTGATCTTCGCACGGTTGTTCAACCCTGCATAGTACAACGGTAATTTAATAGTCCGGGTAATGGATTGATTAAGTGGGTTAAAAAACATGGCGAAGGCCTTTTCTTTTAATTGCGGATCTACATGCATAAATCCATCCCAATCCCGGCCGGTAGGTCGTTGCAAATGAATGATATCCGCATTGAGGATGTTGCGGTACTTTTTATAGTGCGCCACCTCTTTTATTACCAATGCTTTTGTGGCTTCTGTATCATAGAGGCGATTACCCCGATAACAGGCCTGTATACCGGCACCATAATTTTGTTTCATGTGCGCTTCGTAAGCATCCAAATGTTCAGCTAATGGCTCCAGTGTAGCGGCGGCTCCACCTCCATGATATTCTACCAAAGGCACGAAAGTCCAGTTCATGCCTGGCGTTCTGGTCCAGGTACCATCATAGTTATTTTGTCTGCCTAATACCAGTTGTTGCGCACGTGGTAAAGACCAGTTCACTTCCTTATAACCAACGGACACTTTGTTGCTGCCCGATAAAAAATAAAAATCCGGGAGGTTCAGGTAAATATCTTTCTTTCTTAAAGCGGCATAAAATTTAATGCTTTCTTCCCACTGATTCCATTGGGAATCACCATATCCACGATGTCCGGGATGATCTTTTGATGCGCAGAAGTCGCCGGGATACGGCCCATCATGTTCCAGCACATCAAACCCGGTTTCAGCAATAAACCTGCTTATTTTTTCCAGGTAAGCGATGCCCCATTTACTGCCAAGGCAAGGTGCATTTCCAAACCTGGTGCCTCCTGGCTTTCCTGTAGTAACATTTATCACGTCATTTCCCGAATCAATACTACGGCTGGAAAACAAAGAATATCCACCGATTTCTATCCCCCGGGAATGGGCATAGTTGGCGAGCGACCTGAATTTTTCTATATTTTCAGCGCTGGTGTCCTCCATATTCAACCCACTTCCAAAACTCAGGATAATCATTTCATAACCTGTGGCCTTGCATTGATCAACGGCTTGTTTCACTACCTCCGTTTTACTGGAAGTCAGATGTAAGAAAATAGGGTTCTCTGTAACCCAGGGTGCCAACGTACGATACATCTTTCGTTGGCTGAGACCATTCCGCTCTCTGTCGGTTCCATCTAAAGCCAAAAAATGAGTATTGAATGTTGCCATACGTTGCCCCTGTTCCAATATTTGATCGGGGCCCTTTGCCGGCATGCTTTTCACTACACAGGGTGTCATTAAATTATAATCTGCCTGGGAGGTATAGCTTTTATCTGTTTGCCAGAAAATCGATTGGTCAGAGCTTTCATACGTAAAGCCATCAAACGCGTAATCATTCTCCAGGTGAAAATTAGGTTTCAACCATTCCTGCTTCCCGGAAGGTGAATTTGAGGGTTCACTGAAGGCGATCATTTCGGAGGTAAAATGATTCACCTGTATCTGTTTATCTCCTTTATTATTTATTTCCAGCCATTTTGAAATAAGCGGTATGCCATCATAAATTTCATAATGGACTTCCACCGAAATACCTTTAAGAGCTGGATGTTCATAATAGCAGGTCAGTTCTTTACCGCTAGCCTGCCACTGCGAACTGGCATGCCATCGCTTGTTCGTCCAGGGGATTTTTTGTTTGAGCTCACTTACTATAAATGTTTTGAATAAAAAAGAGTGAGGGAAAACATCCATTTTATCCAGCCAGTCCGGCAACAAATAAGCCTGATCAATTTGGCCGGTTAAGCCTCCTACCGGATAATTTACACTATCGATCATTACCTCGGCTTCCGGCTTTATTGCGCGCAGATATTCTTCACCGGTTACCAGGTTCCTGATACTTGTGGTAGCCATATTTGCACCCACATAAAAAGTTCTGCTGATCAGGCCATTGCTCATGACCACTTGTTGATTCCCTATCCGCGAAACCGTAGCTTTCTGTGCCGGCTTTTGGATCAACCAATCTGTAACTGCGACCGATGATTTAAATGCAGAAAGGGCTTGCGGCTGTTGTCCCATCGAAAACATGCTGTAGCCCAGCATGCATACCGTCAAACCTAATAGATATCTTTTCATGTGTAGAAAGTAAATTAAAATGAAACCAGTCAAGTCCGTTGTTCAGGACCTGACTGGCTGCTCCTCTGCGATTACTGCAGCGGATCAAAGGTTCCACCGTCCCAGCCATTTGTTTGCTGTAGCCTGGGATTTTTCTGGAGATGATCCAGGGGAATAGCATAGAAATAATACTCGTCTTTATAATTAATTTCATTGTTGGGGTCCAGCAGCTTAGGTGTTTCACTGAAGTAGCTGAAGTAATCGGTATTCAGGTTGATGGTACCCGTGGCGTACGCAGCAAAGAAATCTCCCGCTTTACCACCAAACTTGATTAACCTGATATCCAAACCTGTTCGTTTTTTGCCATTTAATACAGCGGCATATAGTCTACGTCTTCTCAGGTCCTGATCACGTTTACCTTCAAACGCCAGCTCCAGCCTTCTTTCCAGGAGAATAGCCGCTCTCATTTCCTCTTTCGACATTCCTGCTTTCAGGCCGTAGTTGCCATCGGGCCCTGCGTCGATACCGGCTCTTTTCCTGATAGCGGTTATCATATCATACCCTGCTTGTACTTTACCTGTTTCGTTGGCAGCTTCGGCATAGTTCAGCATTACTTCTGCCAATCTTATTTCTATCCAATCGGTGCCGCTATGCTCCGCATCAAATGGCTTATATCCTTCAAAAACTGTTTTCCTGGTGTAAAAACCGGAGAAGGTTCCCCCGATGGCTTCTCCTCCGCTGAATGTCCATTGGATGCGTCCTGCTTTCCCGGAAAGCGCCCAGGCATCCCCATTGTGCACTACTGTAGTAGCAAAACGCGGATCACGATTGAGCCAGTAAGTCTGGCTATTGTAGCCCGAACCCGGTGCTGTAATGGGTAATCCATTCTTCATCGGAAACGCATTCACCAGTTGCAATGATGGCTGATCTCCACCCGCATAATTCTGCGATTCCTCCAGTGGCCGGACACTGGCATCATGGGTTTGCGCGCGACCGGGATAAATGAATCGTGTCACCATGATAGCTTCTGTATTGCCGGCGCCTTCTACAAACCAGAGGTTTCTGAAATCGGGCATCAGGGCATTGCCATATTTGGTCAGTGAATCCATCGCGGCTTTGTTTACATTGTAAGCAGTCTGCCATCTTGCGGGGTCCTGGGTCGGATTAAATTGTTCGGAGGCATAGTGTAACAACACTCTTCCTTTAAATGCTAAAGCCGCGCCGCGTGTAATTCTGCCAACATTATCCGTGTTCCAGCTGGTTGGCAATAAAGCCACTGCGTTGTCGAGATCTTTTACAATCTGTGTAATACACTCCGAAGTTTTGTTACGGGATACATTCAGGTTATCTTCCAGGTTCTGCGGGGTAAGAATAATGGGGACCCCTCCGTACCTGCTGACCATCTGGAAATACAACCAGGCGCGAAGAAACAAGGCCTGCCCGATTAATGCATTTTTATCGTTTTCTGCAAACGGTGCAGCCGGCACCTGCTGCAACAGGAGGTTTATGCTCCTGATATCTGCATAAGGCCAATAATTAATTGAATTCACGGTGAGCTGACCAAACAGGATGTCACCTCCGCCGGCACCTTCATCAGATACATGATAAGTGGCATCTGGCCAGTTGGGCAATACATTCAGATATATATTATTCAGAAAGGCTGTACTCAGGTTCAGGTCTGTCCATACTTCCCCGCTTGGAATAGCTCCCAGATCAGGCTTATCCAGCACTTTGGTGCAACTCATCAATCCGGAAACTGCCATTACAATACCTATGGCAACAGCAGGGATGGAATTTTTATAGCTAAAAAAACGCTTCATAGTAAGAAAGAATTGTGATTTTTATAAGGTAACATTTACACCAAAAGTATAATTGCGGTTCAGCGGGTAAGTTACCAGGCTCTTAGCTTCAGGATCGTATACTTTGATGTGATCTTTCAGGAGAAACAGGTTCGAACTATTGAAAAACAGCCTGACACTTTTAAAAGCCGACTTGTTTTTGCGCAGAGGCACGGACCATCCCAGGTTCAGGTTTTTCAGCCGGATGAAAGAAGCATTATCCAGCCAGAACGTAGATGCACTACCTCCTCCTCCTTCATCCAGGTAGATCGGGTATTTTCCATTTGGATTTTCTGGGGTCCAGTGGTCTTTCCAAAATGCGGCACTGGCTTCTTCCTGGGTGAACCATTGCCCACTGTTCAGTAATGGCGACCGTACTTTATAATAGTTACCGGTACCCTGAATAAGCAGATCTATACTAAATGATTTCCAGGTAGCGCCCAGGGACAGATTGTAAGTAGAAGGAGGCGTTGTATAATTGGCTATAAATTCCTGGTCGTTTCCGTCAATTTTACCATCTGGTTTATCAGAAGTAGCACCGCGTATGTCTTTGAAATTAAGCATCCCTATTTTCGGCATTGCGCCATTAATAGTATACCCGGCCGGCAATGCATCCAGGTCTGCCTGTGTACGAATAATGTCTGTTGCGACGTATCCCATGATACCTCCCGGAGACCTGCCAAGCTGATTTTGATAATCCCTGATATTCTGGGCCTGGTTAATACGTACCTGTCTGCTCACGGCATAGCTGTAATTAACACCTACATTGAATGACAAGTTCTTATTGACAGACTTCCGGTAATCAACGCTTACTTCGTATCCTTTGGAGTTCATTGCACCGAAGTTTACCAGCGGATAGCTGGCTCCCCAGGTAGTAGGCACGCTGGCCCCAATATCGCCAAGGATATCCGTTCTTTTGGTAGTAAAGCGTGTGGCGGAAATATTCACGCTGTTATTGAAAAGGCTGGCATCAAAGCCGATATCAATAGATTGTTTTTTGGCCCAGGTGATATCGGCATTTGGGTATGCTCCCAGAGAGACACCATTGGAGATGTTACCAAAGATGGCCCCTGCGCTTTTCCGGTAATATTGCTCCCATTGCAGCGTGGTATTCTGCGAGCCGTCTCCATTCAAATTCGGTTCTTCACCGGTCATACCAAATGTGGCACGGAACTTAAAGTCATTGATAAACGGGATATTATCTTTAAAAAAGGATTCATCGCTAATACGCCATCCCAATGATATTGCCGGGAAGATGGCATAGCGGTTACTTGGAATAAAGTATCTTGACCCTTCGTATCTGAACGATCCTTCCACCAGGTACTTCCCGGCATAATTATAACTCAGACGGCCGAACGCGGCCAGGCGGCCGTCATCAAATTCGCTGCCACCAAGGCTATAGTTCGAAGGATCGCTACTGGCCAGGCTCAACTGATCCAGTTGCCGGGAAAGCACAAACTGATTCCGTGCATTAAAGGCATCATTGTTGATTTCACTCTGCTCGTACATGGCAGTGGCGGAAATATTATGTTTGCCAAACGATTTATCATAGTTGATATAGAAGTTCAACTGATAAAAAGAGCCGGCATTATAGGTTTCACTGATCGCATTTCCATCGTTCCGTTGCTTTGTACGTGAAAAATCGATCTCATCCCCCACCAGGTGGTTATTAGTGCCGAATCGGTTAGTGATATAAAGATTATAAGGCAAATTAAGTGTCTTACGGAAATCATGCCGGGTATAGTTAGCAAAGGTGGCCCTCAGTTTTAATCCATCTACCAGGGAGGACAGGTTATAGTTTACATCCACCAACGCCTGGTAGTTACTCCATTTTTTGCGGTTGTATCCCGTGTTTCCATTGATCACCTCTCCCGGATGCCAGGCTATCAGTGTACCCACGGGATAGCTTTTGCCATTATAGGTAACATAGTCCGGAGACATTTTACTTCTGAGCAGTAGCCCTTTGTATAAATCGGGCATATCATCGTTATCATAATCATATTCCCAGTAGGGCTTCTGATCGTTCCGGATATCTGTGGTCAGATTGAGTCCTATATTCAGATCCCTGGTGATTTTTGCATCTACTTTGGCCCTGATGTTATATTTCTGATAGTTCACATTATCAAAGGAGCCGGTTCCTTTATAAAAAGATCCACTTACAAAATAATTGATCTTATCACTGGCGCCGGATATGTTAGCTGTAGTGCGGTATTCTGTGGGGCGCTTGTAATACTTCTTCAGCAGATCAACGTCATGTGTTTTCCAGTAATCCAATTCATCTTTGGTATAATACCGGGAATCGGTGAGATAACCGGTTGGATTTATCTGCTGCAAAACATCATTTGTAAATACTGCCTGGTCAAATGCACTGAGCGTTTTGGGTTGTACAGTAGGCTCATTGATGCTATAGCTGGAGATCACATTTATCTGGGGAGGTCCGGTAATCCCTTTCTTTGTGGTTACCACGATCACCCCATTAGCGCCCCGCACACCATAAGCCGATGCGGAGGCACCATCCTTCAGCACGGAGATATTGTCTACCTCAGAAGCATCCAGTCCATCAAAGGCAAATTGATCTGAAATAACGCCGTCAATCACGAATAAAGGTGGTTTTGCGGCACCAAACCCATCGTAGGCGCGTACACGTATGCTGGATGCTTTACCGGGTTTTCCACCGGACTGGGTTATAACAAGACCGGGCACCCGTCCTGCCAGGGTTTGCGCCAACGTGGCTGCCGGTACCTCCACCACATCTTTTCCTTTCATAGAACTCACACTCTGCAACAAATTCCGCTTGCTGCTCTTACCATAACCTACTACCACTACTTCACCCAGCTCGGCATTTGTTTTAAGACTGATGATTAGTGAAGACTGCTCCGCTGGTTTCAACATAAAATTGTCGATCATCCAGGTTTTATAACCAATATAAGATACGCTGATCTGGTAAGGAGATCCCGCAACCAGGTCTGAAATAGTAAACTTTCCGTCTGTATTGGTTAATGTTGATTTTTTCTTTTGTGTATCATTTTTGGGAGTCACCGTAACGGTGGCAGATACTAATGGTGCGCCTGCTTCATCCTTGACAACGCCTGTAATTTCGGGCGTTTGCGCCTGTAACATCGCGGTACAGACCAGTATAAAAAACAAACTGAAAAACAATTTCTTTGTAATTCTTTTTTGCATAGTGTTTAAATTATTTTGGTTTTCGGGCAATAGAAGCCCCTCCCGGTAAACGGGTAAAATGCAAATTTCAATTGGCGCGAATTATTTTTTAACCAGGAAACCTTCGTTGGTCTTGACAAGTGTTAATTTATTCACACCTGTTACATCTTTCAATATTTGGTCCAGTGGAATTTGTAAGTCTATAGTTCCTGTAAAAAACATTGTTTTTAGTACTGCTTCGTCGCAACTTATCCTCACTTTATAATGTTGCTCCAGCTTATAGAAGACGTCCGGCAAAGGCGTCTGGATAAAATTGATGGATAGGGAATCCATAAGTGGAATAGCTGCCTGTTTTACTACCACCTTCACTTCTCCGGTTGCTTTATTCAACACCAGCGTCTCTCCTGCTGTCAGCACCTTATTAAAAGAAGGCACTGTTGTTTCTGCAGAAATGTTTTTCACCAACACTTTCCCGGTATGGAGTTTTATACTGACAATACCACCTCCTTCTATAGCTGTAATAGTAAAGGAAGTTCCCAGTACCGTGGTGGAAACCCCTCCGGCATATACAATAAAAGGACGCTGCTTATCAACTGATACATTGAAATAGGCGCTCCCTTTTAAGTAAACCTCTCTCTTTGTTTTGACAAAATCCCGCGTATAGCTGATTTCAGCTCCCGGATGTACTTTTATTTCTGAACTGTCCGGCAATACGACTGCCACATCTTTATTACCATAGTTATAGGTAGATTTCCACGATGCTACGTGGGCTTCTTCTTTTTGATCTTTTTCATTTTGTGCGATTTTCGGATTTGGTTGTGTTTTCATAAACATGAAAGTACCTACAGATACCATTGCAATAATAACCGCCGCTGCCGCCGCATATTTGATCCATTGCAGCCGCCGCACTTTGGGGAAAATATCTGCTGTTATCTTCGCAAAAAGTTGATCAGTCTTTTTTGCTGATAACGGTGCATCCTCCACAGCATCCCACTCCTCTTTTGTAAGGAGGTGATCCGGCAGCAGATCTATTTCGCATAAAAACGAATTTATCAGGTCTTGCTCTTCCGGCGTGCATTGGCCCTTAAAATATTTATCCAGCAGTTGATCGGTTATATTCATATCTCATCTTCTAATACGATCGTACTTAACAGATACCCGTAATCAATAAAAAAAAATTAAGAAATATGGTGCGCGAGGCAGATGACAATGGTGGCACCCGCATAACCACCTAACTGTTTTAATGCCAGCGATATGTGTTTTTCCACGGTCCGGGGAGAAATCGAGAGGCGGGCGGCTATTTCGGCATAGCTGTATCCTTCTATCCTGCTCAGGATGAACACTTGCCTGCGGGTGGGTGGTAAGCGGTCTAATATGGCAGCCAGTTGCTCATTTGTTTCGTAAGTAGCCGGCAAAACGGCAATATCCGGGGAATAATCCCGGTAATACGATCTTAAGTTCCTTTCTTCTGTCGCTATTTTTTTGAAGTGGTCCAGCAGCGTGGTTTTGGCTATCCGGAACAATTGTATATCCAGACTAATATCCGCTGCCAGCTTATGCCGGAAGCGCCATAGTTTTATAAAAGCCAGTTGTGTCAGCTCATCTGCTAATTCTGTAGAAGCAGTTTTCTTTATATAGTAGGCGTATATTTTTTTGTGACTTAGTTTAAATACCATTTCAAAAGCCGTCGGATCATCATCCATGATATTTTTAATATATTCCTGCATCAGGTACAAGATACGCTTGTTTAGTGTTGAAAATTGAAGAGATGGTGCTGTTAAAATAAGTATTTTTTTATAAACCCGAAATAAAATAAGCCCCCGCCCCCAACAACAAGAGGCATAGACTAATAGGCCAACAAAGTCAGCATTGCGGATAGAATATTTTTCATACCGTGACTATCTATTGAGCTAGCGCCTACCAGGAGCATTTGATTTATGGCGTTATTTTATTCATAACCGGGATTTAAAAAGATCCTTATCATTAGAGACGACCTCATTAATTACGGGTGGTGTCAAATATTGACATATTCCATTTAATAATCTGATCTTATATTATCAAAACCCACTACAATATTCGCCGAGGAGAGCGTCTTGCCGAGTATCCAGTCAGACCCAAAAATTTAACGCATCTATATCAGTCCATACAATTATATTGACTAATACCTATGCAATATTGACCACCCCAACACAGGCTCTATGGAATTTGATACCTTTGCACTCCCTTGCGGCGGCATCAAACCTACTGTTACCCTCCAGGGGCAAAAGATCAACTTTCGGGGTACCAAAAATTCAATGCTCAGAGTACAAATACTCTTCTTTCCGCTTTAGCATAGACGTCACGGTATAACATTGCTGTTGCCATCTGTATCATTTTCCTGATATTAATGATGCATATAATGGCCATTCCCATTTGCCCACTCAATTGACTCCGGCTGGATATTGTAATCCTTTTTGATATTTGCAGTGGCCAACCGCTGTCCGGTTTTAACATCAAATACGGCAATAGTGCCTGCATTTATGTCCGGAAGGTTTAACATGTTATTCTGTACAGCAACAACCTCCCTTCCTGATTTAGTTTTGAAGAAAGCCATATGGTGGGCGCCTGGATCAGACTGCAATGTTTGTACTACCCTCGCTGCTGGCAAGGCATTAAGATCAAAGACCTTCACAATGCCAGGCTTGGCAAAACTCACATACAATAATTTCTCCGGGCTAATATAGAATTCCAATGCCCAACCTAACCCATTGTCACTGCCATCGAAGAATTTTCTGAACTCACCATAGTTATTGGTTTTAGGATCCAGATCAGCGATCCATACATCTCCGCCCAACATGGTAGTCACCAGCGCATATGGTGGAAATTCATTGCGCAACAATAACACTTCCACCGGACTGGAAGCAGGGGTTTGAAGATCTGCTACTTTGTAGGTTTTTATAAGCGCATAATTATCTGCATTTATCTGCGTAACAGTATTACCGAAACCAGATGTTAGTCCGGGATGAATAGTGGATGTTACCATCAACATTTTGGTGGACTCATTCATTGAAATCCCATGAGGATGCATAATGAACTTAGTGCTATCCTGCTCCATGTCCGCTTCAATTGTGTGAATCAGTTTATTGTCTGATGCCCGAAAAACGCCTACCGTGCCTCCGTGTTCATTACCTTTTCCACCCATAAACGTCACAAAAAAACGATCATCTCCTGTGAAGAAAATATCCTCCCCTACCAGATTCCCATCTGTATTGATGGGTTCCGCCTTGTCAATGACAGGTCTGCCATCAGCACCGTGTTTCAATTTCAACTCATAGAGATATGGGAACCCCAACGCCGTATTATATACTCTTTTCTGGCGCTTGTCAAAGTAAATATGATGTGGTAACACGTTTTTTCCCAATTCAATTTTGGAGATAATCTTTCCAAACTCTGGAGATCCAGGATCTAGTTCTACTATAGCGATACCGTCAGAAACACCCGACAGATCACGATAATCAATAATAAAACTGGTTTTGGAGATATTGGAATTTTCCGGACAATGTTTACATGATGGCAAACACAAGAGGGTTATCCCAAAGCACAGAACAATTTTTTTCATAAGGTTATCATCTTTTTAAGCTACAAAATTGAAGTTAGGCAGGACTACTGAACTCATACTTCAAGCTGACTCATTTATTTTCGTAAAACAAGTTTGAAGTCCGAACCAGATAAAACAATGAACATGAAAACCCTTTAAATATTGAATTGAACTATTTTGCTGGCACTATATTCATTTAACGAAACCTATCTCCCATGCAACCCAAAATTAACCCGTGGGATTCTATGTCCGATGACAGGAATCGCCTTGAAAAGCTTATTAATAATTTTCTCACCCCTATTTCCAACAAACTGATTAGCCCATTAGAAAAATTACCCGGCGGCACCATTCTGGATATTGCAACAGGCACTGGAGAACCAGGCATAACGCTGGCTGAAATTAATCCGGCCCTACAGGTAATTGGAATCGACAACTCCATGGAAATGCTCAAAATGGCCAATAAAAATGCACAAAAGCGAAACATATCCAACTACTCTACCTATCATTGCGATGCCAGTGAAATTCCATTTGATAATGAAAAATTTGATGCTATTATTTGCCGAAATGGTATCATGTTTTTCTCAGATTTGGCTAAGCCGCTGCAGGAAATGCATCGATTGCTGAAACCTGGTGGCAGTATACACATCTCAACATGGGGACAACTATCCAAGAACTTATGGCTGGACATAATCTTGTCCCAGGTTTCGGCTCTCACGCACACAAAGTCCTATCGTACCTATACTCCCGGAATGCTATACTGTATGCAACCTGGTTTCACCTCAGAATGGCTTGATTTAACGGGATTCAGGAACATCAGGGAACAGGAGACTACCGGGGTTGTGTCATTTGATTCCTTTGAGGAATTTTGGGATTATGTAACGACCGTGAGTTCCGCAATCATACATGCATTAAAGCCTTTGAATGAAAGTGCTAAAGAGGAAGTTAGAAGGATGGCATCCACGCAGCTGTCTATGCATATTATTCGTGGAAAATTGTATTTTCAGTGGGCTTCCAATATCACTGAAGCCGTTAAATAAATATATAGAGGAATTATTGGCATGTAGAACATGAGATCAGGCACAGCTGATTCCAAAAGAAAAATTTACGGGGTCATTATCTTCCTATAATTAACAATCGTTTCTGGCATAGTGCCAGTTAAGCAACCGCAAAGGTGCGTTTCAATACTATTTCCCTTGTGGGCAATATTGCATCAGTTAATATCAAAAATATTGTAGTTCTTACCAATGCCCGAATCTACCTTTGAAGGAGAAAACCACAAGGCCTGAGTGTAAAACCTAATTTAAAATCAGGTAATACATGCTTATTTAACAAAACATTTCTTGCTTTGGCTGTACTATTACTTATTATGCATTTTTTATCAGGCCAGTTGAAATTACCTTTTACGCTCCTCCGTTTGCAAGAGTAATACGGCATCCCGGCGCCAGACGAATACAGAGAATTGAAGATCCCGCTTGATGGGAAAAGTGAGAGATGCAACCATAGCCATAAAATGGCATGATAATAGTGAAACACTGACCATCAGGTCACAACATGGTGCCTATCCGCACATGGTCCTCAATTAGTAGCCGGTTTTAATTTTGCTTTATGGAGCTGCTGATCTTATACCCAGGAACTAAATGTGGTAAATACAAATTCAGGTATAATTAAAATAAAAAAATATGAAATCACAAACATCCATTCTGGCAACAATTGTATTTGCCTCATCCTTGGTAGCGTGTAACAATAATAATGGGCAAAAACAACCTGAGGATTCAACGACAACAAACCCGGCCATCTCCACCTCAACAACAGAAGAGAAGCCAGCAACAAGCAGCAAACTGGCAGGAAAATGGGTTCAACCCATCCCAGGCCAGGAACCCAATAAACAAGGAATTCAATTAAACCCGGATGGAACTGCCAGTTCAATTAATATGCACACACTCCTCTATGAAAAATGGGAGTTAAAAGGCGATACACTGATCTTGTGGAATCATACTACAGGCGTAAAAGCAGCAGGCCCTGGTATTGACACCACTATTATAAAGCAGGTGACTGACTCCACGCTTATCTTAACTGGAAATAACGGCGTAGAACTTAGCTATACCCGCGAGAAATAATAACCGGGTATATCTTAGTGGTAGGTACAGATAAAGTTAAGCGCCCCAAAATAATTACCGGAAGCTGATCTAAAAACAAAAAATGTTTTCAGATCAGCTTTTTTGATTAGTATTTGCTAAACACTTTTACCCACCAATTCTATTCTTAATAAATATGAATAAAGTTGGTAAGTAGCACATGTTTTATATAAATAGCGTGTATCTTAACAAGCACCAGTTAACCAGTATTAAGCACGGTCACGTTTGCAGCCCACCATCATATTATCTTTAACTCAAACCCGGTTAATGAGTCTTAAATGCTGCAATGCAAATCAGAAGCAGTGTTATTGATGAATTTTGATCTATTAACCCGATTCTTTACTGAAAGCTTAAACTTACTATATTCTTAATTATCTCTCAACTAAATTCTATCCCATGAAAGCATTTTTACATTTGCTTAACTCCATGTTCTTACTGTTACTGCTATTACTATTCTCACCCCGAATTTACGGTCAAACAGTGTATGCAAACAGCCAATCAAATTCTATTACCGGTTTATGCTTGCTATGCAGTATCAATAACCCTAATAATGCAGTTGATACAGATCACTCCAACTATTCTGAATTTGTAGTTCCAGTAGAATTACTAGGTGTAAAATTATCTCAGACACTGATTTTCCCCTCCGCAGGAAATGCCGCCTGCGATTCACTTATCATAAAAGTGGCTAGCAGCTATCCATTAAATGCCAGCGCTTTTGGTAATATTACTTTACGCACCTACAACGGCAGCACCGCCAATAATGATTCGCTCTCGCCTTCCGCCGCACAAATACATATTCTGCCGGATAATACGCAGGCAGAATTATTGCTGAAACCGGGTCAACTTTTTGATCGGGTGGTAGTAACCTACAATGTAGGTTTGGCCGGCTTATTAGGAAACTTCAGGATCTATTATGCGCTGCGTAAACAGTCGTTACCCGCTCCTTTAACGGTACCTGTTAAAGATACCACGGTATGTCAGGGAAATACGGTAAAAATACGTCCTGTACGTAATGCTAATACCATATACCGTTGGTATGATGGGGTAACAGGTGGAAATCTGATATCATCTGATCCTGGCGATTATTCCCTTACTGTAAGTCCTTCAGGTACTACCACCTACTACGTGGAAGCAGAAAGCGGCGGATGTATCAGCCAGCGCACGCCCGTAAAGGTGTTTATAAATCCCCGGCCTGCTGATCCGGTATATTCCGTACCCCAGTCTATCACCTGTGGTAATACTGCCATATCTGTATCAAACTATCAATCCGGTATTAATTATAATGTCCGTTTAAAGTATGCCGGACTTTTTGGTCTCCTAAAAGATACCTCCTATACGGTAATCAATAGTGGTATCGTGAATATTGCGGACATTGCTTATTTCTTCAACGCTACTGTTGACATCTATTTACAGGCGGTCAACGCACTTACCGGCTGCCAATCAGATAGTGTACATCAGGTATTTAATATAGGAGGTCATTCTACCTATGTTGCCCTGGATGCCGACAGCATCCACATCTGTAAAGGAGATAGTGCTACCTTTCATGCATTTATTCATAATGATCCAGGGGATAATATCGCCATTATTCGTTGGTACGATGCGCCTGTGGGAGGTAATTTAGTTGGTACCGGGAAATATTTCAAAGTGGGGCCTACTACAACCACCACCTATTATGTCACTGCAGCATATCAATGTGAATATCCGGTTCGGGTTCCGGCAACAGCCGTTGTCAGTAAATTACCTGATCCCGTATATACCGTTCCACAGGGATTGGTTTGCGGTAGTCAGACATTAACGGTCCAAAATCACCAGGCGGGCTTTAACTATCGTGTACATCTATTGTACAAAAATTTTTCAGGTCTATTTCTTGACACTGCCTATCTGATAACCAATAGTAGTAGTATCACGACTCCTGCATTCTTACCTCCGGTTCCTGCCCAGGTCAATGTTTCCGTGCAGGCAGTTGATCCTGTTTCCGGGTGCAGATCTGATACTATTTATAATTCATATAATATGGGCGGCTCCTCCCAGCGTCCAAGTGTTGATGCAGATAGCATTAATATATGTATTAATGACAGTGCTACTCTGCACGCCTTTGTTCCTGTATTTACATTGTCGATTATCAGGTGGTACGATGCACCAACCGGGGGAAATTTACTATTTACAGGGAACTATTACAAAGTCAGTCCATCAATCACCAGGATTTATTATGCAAGTGCCGGCTACGAATGTGAATATCCTGTAAGAAAACAAGTAAAGGTAATTGTGGGTCAATGCCTGTCCATTCAGAAAATTACCAGCACTTCGCCTGCATTACTCGAATGTTACCCCAACCCAACCAGGGGCTTGTTTCATATACGTCATAAAGAGCGTCTCGAAGGTGGTATCATCCATATCAATGATCTTCAGGGCCATTCTGTTTACCAGGGTGTGTTAAAAACTAACTATGTTCAGCTACCATCATCTGTGCTAAATGGTGTTTATATCATTCAGGTAAGGACGAAGACAGGAAAAATATTGACCGGGAAAGTGGTTGTAAATACTTTATAGCCCATTTCAAATGGCATTCGTAATAATATTTCGGTAGCACCGGATTTTCCATAATGATAATTCCTACTTCATCATTAGGGAAAATCCGGATAGCTACTTGGTAGATGATCTGCAAGTTTGCCTGTTAACAGACTAATAAATAGCGCAAAAAAAACCGCGACTGGTGCGTGCTTTGAAACATTCCGGTGATCCTCCCTGGAAGTAGCACGTATCTTCGTAATGTATTGCAGAATGGGCGTTTGGTAATGATAAGCGTTTATTGCTAACCGTTATGCTGGCCTGATGACTTGCAACCATCGTAGTCAGGAGTAATAATGGACATATATCCTGGATATACCTGAGTTCCGGCAGGTGGCTGGCAATCCATGCGGTAATTGCAGGGTAAGCATGCCATAGGCGGCCCGCATATTCTCAGGCTCCGGAATTTTGTAGTAATTCCTGTCCGTAGGTTCCCAGATCCGGCGGCTTTCCGAGCGCTCCACCCACTTGGGATAGTTTTGAAATACCTCTTCATAAATATCAGTATCACCGGGCAGCTCATGTTGAAAATCGAATAGGACAATTTCACGGATGCTGAGTGATTTTCCGGAATTATTGCTGACTGACATGATACAAGTCCCGTTGTTCCATTCTCATAAAACTGAAACATTGGATGCTGCCGGCATTCCCGTTGCCTGGTATTGCAAACCAGTGCAATTAAAATCGCAGGGAGTTCAACTACATTTATAGCGTTAACCATTTTGACAACTAAAATCTAAACTATCCATGAGAAAAGTCTTACTCTTCGCAACAGCATTGCTGTGCAGTACTGTAGCATTTGCACAGGATTACTGGACGTCACACACAAATGGCGCCAGGATTACCACCGACAAAAGCGTAGCCCGGCTTGCATTTCCGATCAACTTCAAATTATTTGACCTGAATTTGACGCTTTTGCGGAACGAAATATTCAAATCGGTAGGTAATAAGTCGGCGCATTCAATAATTATCTCTTTGCCCAATGCAGACGGGCAAATTGAGCAGTTCGAAATTATAGAAGCTTCCAATTTCGAACCTGCATTGCAGGCCCAATTTCCAGAGATAAGGGCATTCTCGGGAAAAGGCATTACCGATAAATATGCCACATTGAAGCTGAGCATTTCCCCACAGGGGATACAAACGATGGTCTTCCGTACAGGAAAGGAAAATGAATTTATTGAACCCTATTCCGCAGACCACACGGTATACACTGTATTCAAAAAACAACCGAAAACTTTGCCATGGAAGTGCACTACTCCGGAGCAACGATTAGCAACCAGTATAGGTAACCAGCTACCTAACAGTACGGCAAGATCAACCGGTGATATGAAAACATTGCGGCTGGCTCAATCAGTTACTGCCGAATACTCCAATTATTTTGGGGCCACAGGCGCTTCACAGGTTTCACTGGTGCTGGCGGCGGTCAATGCGACGCTTACCCGTTGCAATGGCGTTTATGAAAAGGACCTGGCCATTCATCTTAACCTGATCGCGGCAGCTACCAATGTATTTTATTATAATCCTACAACAGATCCATACTCCGACGCCAGCTCGGGCGCAGGCGGAGCGTGGAACGGTGAGTTACAAAGTACCCTGACTTCTGTGATTGGTGCAGCTAATTATGATATTGGTCACCTCTTCGGTGCATCCGGAGGTGGCGGTAACGCCGGTTGTATAGGTTGTATTTGTGTCGACAATCAAAAAGGAAGTGGTTTTACTTCCCCTGCAGATAATATTCCACAGGGAGATAATTTCGATATCGACTATGTAGTACATGAAGTAGGGCACCAATTGGGGGCTAACCATACTTTCTCCATGAGCAATGAAGGCACAGGCGTTAATGTGGAACCTGGTTCTGGAATTACTATTATGGGGTATGCCGGTATTACCAGCCAGGACATTGCGCCACATTCCATTGATATTTATCACGCCGCCTCCATTGCACAAATCCAGTCTAATCTTTCCAGCAAAACTTGCCCAATAACTACGAGTATATCCGGCAATAACGCAACACCTGTTGCCAATGCCGGTGGTAATTTTACTATTCCTATCAGCACCCCGTTCGTACTTACCGGTTCAGCTACTGATGCCAATGCCGGCGACGTCCTGACTTATTGCTGGGAACAAAATGATAATGCTTCATCATCACAAACAGGAGCTAGTAGCGTGGCCAGCCCTACCAAAGCATCTGGCCCAAACTGGATATCATTTGCCCCTACCACAACGGCAACAAGATACTTCCCCAAAATGGCGACCATTCTTGCGGGCGGATTAGTGTCTGGTCCGTTGCCGGGTGGTGATGCAGGAGCTAATACGGAAGCATTAAGTTCCGTTTCAAGAACCTTGGGCTTCCGATTAACCGTAAGAGATAATGCTCCTTATAGTTCTACCCCACCGGTAACGATCGGGCAGACCAATTTTGCGGATATGACAGTAACCGTCACCAGTTCATCAGGACCGTTTGCTGTGACAGCTCCTAATACGGCTGTATCATGGGCCGGCAATTCAGCCCAAACGATAACCTGGAGCGTTGCCAATACCACTGCGGCACCTGTTAGTTGCGCCAACGTAAAAATATCCATCTCTACAGATGGAGGCACTACATTCAGCACATTAGTAGCCAGCACACCTAATGACGGCAGCGAGGTGGTCACTATTCCCAATACACCCACTACAACAGCAAGAATAAAAGTAGAAGCGGTAGGAAATATTTTCTTTGATATTTCCAACACCAACTTCACTATTACATCCAGTTCATCCTGTGCCTCTCCGGCAGGTTTAACGGCTACAGCTATTACCACTACATCGGCTACCCTAGGATGGACCGCAGTTAGCAGCGCTGTATCATACAATGTGGATTATAAACCCTCCTCATCTCCTACCTGGATCAATGCTGCAACAGGAACAACAGCCATTTCTTCAGGCTTAACAGGGCTTACATCAGGAACTACCTATGATTACAGGATAAGAACCAATTGTGCCAGTGACAGCAGCGCTTATTCAGTTGCGCAATTTACTACCACAGGCACTTGTAGTGCGCCCACTGGCTTAACCAGTTCATCTGTAACCAGCACCGGGGCTACACTTAGCTGGACCGCCGTAAGTGGCGCCCTGAACTATGACATAGATTATAAAGCTAATTCGTCAGGTACATGGATCAATGCCGTAACCGGAACCACTTCCATCTCTGCTAATGTAAGCGGATTAACATCCGCCACATTGTATGATTGGAGAGTGAGAACAAATTGTTCAGGCAGCGGCAGCAGTACATATACTACTGCACAGTTCACCACTTTAACTACAACAGGTTGTTCAAATCCATTGGATAATTCGACCAACGGAACAATTTCCGGTGCCGCAACTATTCCATTTAATACAGACGTCACTGGTCTCATCAACCCGAGTGGAGATATAGATAATTATAAGTTTGTGATTACTACCCGCGGTACCATTACTATTACATTGGGCACATTACCTGGTGATTATGACCTGAAATTACTGAACAGCGCAGGTACACAGCTCTCTATTTCGCAGGCAGGTGGTACCACCAGCGAAAGTATCAGCAGAACTGTTAGTCCGGGTACCTATTATGCACAGGTGTATGGTTACAATGGAGCCAATAGCAGTACCTCTTGTTATACATTACGGGTACAACTAGGTACTGCCAGTCGCGCAAATGAACTTATTACCAGCGAAGTGCAAAAGGATAAGCAGAAAGTGGTTGTATACCCCAATCCTGCCAATAATGTAGTAACCATTAAAATTCCAGGGCTCAAAGGGAAATCAGATTTGAGTATGTTTGATGTAAACGGCCACGTGGTATTGCATCGTGAAGTGAGCGCGGTTAACACGCTGCTTGATATTTCCGCACTACGTCCAGGTGTTTATATAATGAAGATTAAGAATGGGGCAACGGAAGTGAATATGACGAAGATCATCAAACAATAAAGGCAAATACAGCACACCAAAGACACTGGCGTAAAGTGCAATACGGTATTGCATTTTACGCCAGTTATTGTGAGCACTCCCATATATTACGCGAAGGGAATTTCCCAATTTTGCAACCTTGTTAACGATTATATAATGACAGAAAATGCCAGGGTGAATTTCTGCAAACAAGTAGTCAATATCAGACTAGGGGCACATGGCGTGAAGTGCTAATTTTACATCCGGAAAAGCATCTACTCAAAATAATTATTTTTCAGGTATCACGATGAATGTGAATACATCATATTTAAAATTGCCATCTTATGATTATCCCCGCATGATTGTTTGATAAACAACCATCATGTATGTTACAAGTATTCAAAATATCCATGCACTCATTTTAAACAAATAAGTTATCACCCATTCTTAAAACCGGGCTATCTGTAGTCATGTCCGGGGAAATAATTCTTTAGCATATTACCATGAAAACGAATCAACAGATTGCGGCGTTTGAACAAATCGCTTATAATTGGCTGCGCAAGATTGGCATTACAGTAAGTCAGCAGTTCATTACCCAGGAAATGCACTCCCATCCTGACTATCCCTCCCTTGTTTCCCTCATCGATTTCCTGGACCTGGGTAGAATGAGTTATGAGGTAGTACAAAGTGATCATACGCATATTGCACAATTTAACTATCCCTGCCTGGCCCATGTCATGGAAAACGATGGTTCCTCACATATGATACAGGTAGACAATATAAGTGACTGGGATCAGCATCCGCAGTTAAA